>CAVSQQ010000016.1:0-109782 GCA_963730135.1 uncultured Acidobacteriaceae bacterium | reverse complement strand
AGAGTATGGAAAGCATGGAAAGCCATGATGCTGGCTTCCCACCCTTTTTGGAAATCCCTTCGGGATTCCCACATTCCCACGGCCTCGACGACTGGATATATGTTTTCTCATGCCCCTCAAGCCGAACCATCGCCACCGCAAGGGGCTTGTAACGGATGTCTCAGGTCCACAGCGTAACGCATGTCCCGGTACACTCACTCAATGAATGTCTCGATGAATGGAAGGAGACCGAATGCTCCGAGTTGAGATTCGCGTACGGTTTGATCTTGGGATCCGGGGTCGCTTGCACCAGGTTGTCACCCACTACATCACCTGAAGGTCGCATAGCTGGTTGCTCGCCTGGCACTCTCGCAAGGTTGCATGATCGGTTGCATGATCGAATGCCAACCTGCCAAATTGCACCCGAACAGCAACACTTATCATCATGCTAAGTACCTGATTCCGGATAAGAGGGTAGGGATGGGATGGGTTTTCAAGACCGCTGGTGTCAGGCGGATGTTCGAGCTGACATCCCAAGGTGTGGCAACATTTGTAAATCCTGGCATCGATCTCTCAGAAGCTGTGACGTGGTTTGTGACGTACATGGTCAACCAGCTCCTGCAAAACCCAACAATCTCAACGGTTGCACGGTTCTCTTCGAAGCTGGTGATTGTGAGTATTCCCCTTTTGTTTTCAGATGGATATAAGTTTAATCGGCATTTGATGCCTATCAAATTCGTAATCAGTAGGTCAGCGGTTCAACTCCGCTCATCGGCTCCATTTCCTTTCAATAAATTAGCGAACAAGTGAGACCGCGTTGGGTCACCGGGCCCGCTACACGTTCATCGTCGGGGCCAGGGCCGTCTTTTGCTCACGAGGGTAGCTGCCCAGCGCGAAGCAGACCAACACCGCCACAACGAGCGCCACCATAACGATTCCAAGCGGTGTTTTGTACGATTTCCATGCATCGAATCCGACGGCAATCAGGTAGCGTCCGGTGGCATTGCCGAGCGTATAGGCACCAAACATGCAGCCGTAGATCTCTGCCATGGATCGCATGCCAAAGTAGCGGCTGACGAGGTAGGGCATCAGGTCGCCCTCGGCACCAGCCGCAAGACCGAGCAGTAACGCGGCAGGCGCGGCCAGGTGAACTCCGAGTCCACTCCACAGGATGGCGACCGCGATGACTGCCCCGGCGAATACGGTGGCCATCACGTAGGGCCCGAAGAAGCGATCGACGAGGTAGCCATTGCCAATCCGCCCGACGATGATCGCGACTCCGAACAGCGAAGCAGCAAATGCAGCGGAGGATCCGGATACACCGGAGTCCGTGAGCAGGGGCGCGATATGGGAGTTCGTTCCCGTGACACATGCGGCCGCAACGAAGAAGATACCCGCGAGCAGCCAAAAGTTTCGTGTACGGAGAGCCTGCCAGACGGTGATGCCGGTTGCTTCCTCGGCGATAGCCGCGCGCGCAGCGCTCGGGGCAGTGTCATCGACCGCGAGCCCCATCTCCCGTGGATTCGCCCGAAGGAAAAGCCAAACCGCTGGGACTGCAACAACGAGGCAGAATCCCGCAATGCCCAGGTACGCCACTCGCCAGCCGGAACGCTCGATCAGCGTTTGTGCAATAGGCATGACGACGAAGGTCCCGAGACCCACACCGGCAGCGGCGAAACCGAGTGCTGTGCCGCGACGCCTATCGAACCAATTAGCGACCACGCGGGAATAGGTGACCGGAGTTGTGCCAACTCCAAGCAAACCGATCAGGGCGAACAGGACATAGAAATGCCAGAGCGGCGGCGGCAGAAAGTAGATCGCCACGAGGCAGCCGATTACCGCAAGATGCGATCCGACGATGACCGTTCGCGCACCATGGCGGTCAACCAGACGGCCGACTACCGGGGCGGAGATCAGCACCATCAGATCGATCAGCGATATTGCAAGGGCGATGGAGCCACGGCTGGCGTGGAATTGGGTTGCGAGAGGTTTGACAAAGATTCCGAATGTATAGACGACAACCGGGCCGATTCCGCAAGCACTGCCCAGGACGGAAACCAGTACGACCCAGTAGCCGTAAAAGACCCGGGCTCGGGCGTGATGTGGCGGTGCGGAGCTCATGCCAGAGCCGAGTTGAGTGCCTGAGGAAAGAGGCATGGAATTGGTGGCAAGACTATCTGATCCGGTCCATGATTGAAAGGGTTATGAAGTACAGATAAGCGATACGCGTTTATTGATGCAGGTTGCCCACAAATGCATTCCCATTTGGGAGATGGCCATGGCAGAATGAGCTGCTCCCTGAATGCTGATTTGCCGTGCGACCACGGCGCAAGAGGAAAACAATGAACGAGAGTCTGCGTCGTCTGTGTCTGCTTGTTATCGCAACGGCTCTCTTAGCTTCCAACATCGGCTGTCATCCTGCACAAAACATCGCTCCCGCGCCGACGCTGCCCGAGAACATCAAGGCGATCTTCGACAAGCCTCTCTACAAGGGTGCGACCTGGGGCCTTCGCGTCGTCGACCTCGCGACGGGCCACGCCGTTATCGACACCGAACCCACTCGCCAGTTCTACATCGGTTCTGTTCGCAAAGTCTTCACCATCGGAGAGCTGATGAATCAGATCGGCCCCACCCACACTTACAACACTCCCGTGTACCGTCGCGGAACCGTCTCGCCGCAAGGCGTACTGCAAGGCGACCTCATCCTCGTCGCTTCGGGCGACATCACCATGGGCGGACGCACCAACCCCAACGGCAGCGTCGCCTACGGTGACTTCGACGACAACGAAGCCAACTCTCTGGGCAACGCCAACCTCACCAAACCCGATCCACTCGCGGGATACGCCTCTCTCGCCCAGCAGGTTGCCGCCTCCGGCATCAAGCAGATCGCCGGCAATATCATCATCGACGATCGGCTCTTCCAGCCGTGGAACTTCCGCGACCAGTTCAACCTCCTGCCCATCTTCGTCAACGACGATGTCGTCGATCTCTCCATCAATCCCAGCAAACCTGGTGAGCTCGCCTCCATGGACTATCGGCCACACTCTGCCGCTCTGCGTGTCAACAACGCGCTGCGCACGACTGCTGCCGACTCCGCAGCCAGCATTGAGGTTGACCCCGAACTTCCCGCCTGCATCGGCAAACCCGCCTGCGCCTCCACTCTGCGCGGCACGCTTCCGGTCAACTACACGCCTCCCATGACCAACCAGTGGCCGCTCATCCGCACGGTCCGCATCACTCAGCCCGCTAACTACGCGCGCACTGTCTTCATCGAAAAACTTGAAGCCGCGGGCGTCAAAGTCAAAGCTCCCGCCGTTGCTCTCAATCCCACCCAACTCCTCCCTGCAAAAAACAGCTATACCCCGGATACACGCGTCGCCGAACTCGTCGGCCTACCTTACTCCGAAGATGCGCGCTTCATCCTCAAGGTCAGTTACAACATGGGCGCGGACACGTCTCTGATCCTCTACGGCCTCACCCAGGGCGTCGACAGTATGCCATCCGCGCTTGTCGCTGAGAGCAAAAACCTCGAGGCCAACTACGGCATTCCCGCCTCAGACCACCACTTCGTCGACGGCAGCGGCGGCGGCGAAACCACCGCAACCAACTCCGCGGTCACTCGAATGCTCGCCGACATGACGACTCACCCTGACTTCGCGCAATACCAGGCAGCGCTTCCGACTCTGGGTGTCGACGGCTCTCTCGCCACTGTCACCGCGTTCACTTCCGATCCCACGCTAGCTCCCGCCAAAGGCCAGATCCACGCCAAACCTGGGACCTACGCCACAGGTGACAGCTCAGGAATCACCGTCAAGGGGCAGGCCTTCGGAGGCTACATCTACACAAAGAGCGGGAAGAAACTCGTCTACCAGCTAGTGGTCAACAAGGTCCCCATCAAAAATATCCCCAACATTCTTCAGATATTCCAGGACGAAGGCACTATCTCCGCCATCCTCTGGCGCGACAACTAAGCGCAGGTTCGCCTCGCGATGAGTTCGCCGCACACGAACCACATTAGGTACGTGTTATCCACTGTTATCTGATGCGTTTAGGGCCGAAAGGTCTTGATTGGCGCGGCTTTCGAAGGCATACTCCAGAAAGAGTCTGCTGTTTCGAATCTCTCAGACGGTGCCTCACGAGACACACAGTGACCCGATATAGCCGTCAGGACGTAATCCGGATTCTGCACTTGCATGCACGCCAGTTACCTGCGTGGGAGCGAGCGGGGCTGATCCCCTCCAGCGAACATTACTCTTTTCAAACCCTGAGTCAGTTGCGGAAGCTGCGCGATCTACAGGCGACCACGCGCATCTCGGCCAAGAGCATACGGGCGTCGGTCGATGCGATGCAGCGGGTGGCAGGGATGCGAAACCCGCTGATGGAGGCCAGCTTCGTGCGCAGGGGATCGCGACTGAGTTTTCGCCATGGCGGTGCGCTGGTCGATCCGCTGACCCAGCAGCTTGCCTTTGACTTCGAGACGTCACCAGCGCGGCAGTTGCGCGTTGTCGGCGCCGGCGGAGATAGTCCCGCGCGCCAGGCCGCGGAGGTTCAGGACATGTTTCTCCGGGCGGTTCAGTTGGAAGAGAATCCCGCCACGATCTCGCAGGCGATGGAGATCTATCAGGCGATTCTCGCGCTCCAGGCGGACCACGCTCCAGCGCTCATCAACCTCGGCACCATCCACTACAACCTCCGCCGTTATGAGCAGGCCGAGTATCACTACAGGAAGGCGACGATTGCCGACCCGGAGTATGCGCTCGCATTTTTTGATCTCGGCAACGTGCTCGACGAGATGCAGCGGTTGAGCGAGGCGACCATCGCCTACCAGAAAGCAGTCGCCCTGGTTCCTCAGTATGCCGACGCTCATTACAACCTCGCCCTCGCCTACGAGCGGCAGGGTCAGCGGCGGCGTGCGTTGCGGCACTGGCTCGCCTACGTGCGGCTGGACCCGGTGGGCCCCTGGGCGAAACATGCCAAGGAGCAGGTACGCAAGATTCTCAACACAGAAAAGCTGTCGATTGTCAGTCGGCGCGGGCGGTTGGTGAAGGTTGCCGGATAGCTTCTTCTACTCTTTCTGCAAATCGATGATCTGTGCGAGTCGATGCTCCGCTGCGAATTGATGAGCCCCATCAGCGTTGCTGGTCGGCGCATGTTGAGCAGCTATTCCCCTCTATCGTCAAAATGCTAGACTCAGCTTTTCGTGACTACGGTTTGAGGTGAGTGGATGTCGCAGTATGCCGGTCCCATGGCGTTGACGCAGTTGGGTGAAGACGAACAGATGTTTCGCGACACGGTGCGTCGATTTGCGACGGAGCAGATCGCCCCGTTGGTTCGCGGGATGGATGAGTCGCAGCAGATGGACGCCGGGCTCATCGAAAAACTCTTCAAGCTCGGCCTGATGGGAATCGAGATTCCCGAGCAGTACGGCGGCGCAGGCGGAACGTTCTTCAACGCAATCCTCGCGGTAGAGGAGATCTCGGCGGTCGATCCTTCCGTCGGCGTTATGGTCGACGTACAGAACACACTCTGCATCAACGCGCTGGTTCGCTGGGGCAGCGAAGAGCAGAAGAGAAAATACCTTACGCGCCTCGCCGTCGACACCATTGGATCGTACGCGCTCAGCGAAGCCTCCTCCGGCTCCGATGCCTTCGCGCTACGGGCGCGCGCAGTCAAACGCGGCGACGACTACGTGCTCAACGGACACAAGCTCTGGATCACCAATGCGAAGGAGGCCGGGCTCTTCATCGTCTTCGCGACGCTCGATCCAGCCGCCGGATACAAGGGCATCACCGCGTTTCTGGTGGAAAAGGGGACCCCCGGCTTCACTCTGGGCAAGAAAGAAGACAAGCTTGGCATCCGCGCCTCCAGCACCTGCGAGCTGATCTTCAACGACTGCGTTATCCCTGCCGCGCAGGTGTTGGGCGAGCCCGGCAAGGGCTACAAGATCGCCATCGAAACTTTGAACGAGGGCCGGATCGGCATCGGATCGCAGATGCTTGGCCTCGCCGCTGGCGCCTGGGGTCACGCTGCCAAATGGGCCAGCGAGCGCAGGCAGTTCGGCAAAGCGCTCGTCGAGTTTCAGGCAATGCAGTTTCAACTTGCCGAGATGGCAACTGACATCGAAGCCGCTCGCCTGCTTGTCTACAACGCGGCACGGTTGAAGGACGCCGGGGTCGACTACCTGAAGGAGGCTGCCATGTGCAAGTACTTCACCTCGCACGTCGCCGAACGCGTCGCTAGCCTCGCCGTAGAGGTCTACGGCGGATCGGGCTTTGTGAAGGACTATCCGGTGGAGAAGCTTTATCGCGATGCCAAGATCGGAAAGATATATGAGGGAACTTCTTTCATGCAGCTGGCAACCATCGCGAAGCTGACCCTGGGCAAAGCTTAGCCGAATCCTGGTTTTCTGTCCGGATCGGGCCGAAAAGCCCTACACTAAGGGCAGGCAAGCTTTGGTATGACCACTTCGGCACAGTCCCGATCCCGCGCTCCGCTGCCCTTCCTTGGGCTTGCGTGCGCCGTCGGCGTGTCCAGCCTCTACTACAACCAGCCGCTTTTGCTGGAGATGGGCCGCAGCTACGGCGCCACCGCCGGGCGCACGGGCTTCGTTGCGGTTGCAACCCAGGTAGGTTATGCGATTGGTCTGCTTGCGTTCGTTCCCCTGGGCGATGTGCTGGAACGGCGCAGTCTGATGGAGCGCATGTATGGCGCCGTCTCCATCGCGCTGCTTCTGGTGGCTCTCGCGCCCAACCTTCAACTGCTCATCGCCGCCAGTGTGCTGATAGGCATGTTTGCCTCGGTGACCCATATCGCTCTGCCGATTGCGCCGGACCTCGTCTCCAACGAACAGCGCGGCAGGGCCATCGGCACGGTGATGACCGGTTTGCTGCTGGGCATTCTGCTGGCGCGAACCTTCTCCGGATGGGTCAGCGGCATTCACGGCTGGCGCTGGGTCTTCGTTGTTGCCGCGGTGATGAATGCGTCCTTTGTTCTGCTCATCGGCAAAGTCATGCCTGAGCTGCCGCCCAAGCAGAAGCTTCGCTACAGCGACGCCATGAAGTCGCTATGGACGCTCTTTCGCTCGCAGCCGCTCCTGCGCGAGTCGTCGATCATTGGCGCACTGGTCTTCGCCTCGTTCAGTTGCTTCTGGACGACGCTGGCCTTCCTGCTCAATAGTCACTATGGTCTGGGCGCGGGTGTTGCCGGGACCTTCGGAGTTGTCGGCGCAGCCGGAGCGTTGGTCGCTCCTCTGGCGGGACGATTGGCAGATAAGCATGGTTCGCGATGGGTCGTTTCGGTCGGCATGGCGCTGCTGGCGGCGTCCTATCTGCTGCTATGGGGCGAAGAGGCGGCGCATCGCTCCACGGTATTCCATCTGGTTGCGCTGGTGATCGGCGTCGTTGTGCTCGACGTCGGCGCGCAAATGATTCAGGTTGCCAATCAGACGCGCATCTTCGGCCTGGTGCCTTCGGCGCGCAGCCGTCTCAACACGGTTTACATGACCGTATATTTCAGCGGCGCGGCCGTCGGGTCGGCACTGGTGACCATCGCCTGGGTGCACTGGCGCTGGAACGGCGTTTGCATTTTAGCGCTCGGACTGATTGGCCTCGCAGGACTCTGGCACGCAACCGGTCATCGCGACGCTGCCGATCATGCGAAGGTGACGCCGGAAGACGTCCTGATGGAAGCCTGAGGCTTTGGTTACCGCAGCAGTCAGAAGACCCCTGGCACAATCGCCCATGTTCCGCGGCGATACGTGTCATACGCCGCGCCGAATGCGATTCCCAGGTTTGCCTCTTCCATCCGCGTCTTTCGCCAATACGCAATCATCGCCACTGCCAGTCCGACCAACCCAAGCCACTCGCCCGTCGCCACCGTCAGTCCCACGTACATCATCAGAAGTCCCGTGTAGATGGGATGGCGCAGATGCTGGTACGGACCGGTCTGGATCAGTTGATGGTCCTGTTTGATGGTGATCTCTCCGCTCCAGTTGCGGCCCAGGTGCTGGCGCGCCCAGATCGCCACAGACACTCCCGCCACTTCGATCAGAAGGCCCACGGTCATCATCGCAGAGGACGCCGCCACAAATCGTCCCAGCCCGTGGATGGGCGCGCCGATCATGATCAGGGCAGCGTTGGCCAGAAACACATGGATCCCGCGCGACGCCTTTGTCTCGGAGCTCTTGGCCGGCGCGGAGTTCTTCGCCGCGATGTCCCAGTAAATGCTAAAGGCCACCCAGCATCCCACACAGGCGGCAAAGAGTACCCGATGGCTCAGCAGCGCATGGTCCCTGGTGAAGAACGCAATGCTGGGGATTCTGTGTATGCCGATCAATGCGCCAACAGCGCCTACGATCGCGCCGCAGACCGTCGCCATGATGGAGAATTTATGACGTTCCATCATGGCATTTTGATACGGCGCCCGCGGTGCGTCAACGTTGAAAAAATATTCATTCCAGATGGAATCTCTGGTGAGCGAGGCAGGGCTCGAACCTGCAACCGTCAGCTTAGAAGGCTGATGCTCTATCCAATTGAGCTACTCGCCCGCACATCCTTCGATTGTAGCGGGAGGCATTGCCGGCAGTCCGTTTCCTTTTGCCCATTGAATGGAAATTGTTGGTGAGGTTGGGGTTAAGTGGATTGAGGGTTTGACATGCTTTTTTTGGCAGAACTATGAAGCAAAATGCGGGGATCTCTCCACTGCACAGTTCACGATGAGACAGTGAACTGCTTCGGTCGAGATGACGATTTCGGTTGAGGTCCGGGGGGTGACGTCCCCTTAGCCTAAGCCGAGATCTTTACTGCGAAGCAGCGCCACCACCGCGTCGAGCGCCGACGCCCAGTTTGCTTCCGCAGACTGGGGGTCGTGGCCGACAGCTTTGATGTACAAACTGACCGCGAAGCCCTCCTGGGGACCGGCAAGGTCGACCATCGCCGGGCGGAGAACGCAGTCGAGCATGGCATAGGGGCTTTCGAGTGGAGCGGCGTGCCGGGTAAGACGGCGCAGCATCTGCTCCTGCAAATGAAAGGAGGCGAAGAGCGAACGCTCCCGCCACAGCATGTCGATGTAGTTGGCGAATCCTGCAGGCGCTTCCTCGGCGGCGATGTCAAGATTCATGCGCAGCGCATCGAGCTCCTCGGGGTTCAGCGGCCACGCATCGCATTTTGCTGTGAAGACCGGCGACCGGGTGGCGTTGAGCGCGCGCAAAGCGTGCATCAGGGGAGGGTGTTGCTCAGCTTCGGGCAGGTGCTCGAGGTCGTAGGGGTTCTCCCGCAGGTCGATGAATCTTCGGTTGCCGCTGCTGTCCGAAGGGTCGGACCACGGCACGACAAGTACAGGATCGTCTGCGGAACACTCAACGGACCATTCACAGAGCATTACCAACTATCTTACCGTCCCGAACGGAAAAGGCCGGCGGCGAAGGCTCAGGCGTGATCCAGAAGAAAGCGAAGCAGCGTATGTTCGGCCCAGTAGCCGTCGTAGGCGCGAGCCTTATCCGGCTGGTCGAGGAAGGCGCAGTGGCCGCCATTTCTGGTCTCGATCAGGGTAATGTGCGGATTCGCCGCGATCATCGCATGACTCTCGGCAGTGAGCCGGATAAAGGGATCGTCGGCTGAATGCAGGATGAGGGTCGGGACGGTGATGCGGTCGAGAACGCGGGCCGCGGCGGCGCGATGGTAGTAGTCATCCGCGCCAGTGAAACCGGCGTACACTGCGTTAATGTGCTCGTCAAAGTCACGGAGAGAGCGGATTTTCCTGGCGCGGGTTGGATCGTAGACACGCGGAAACAACGCCGCCTTGCGACGAAAGCGGCGAAGCAGAGCGCGAAGAAACTTCATTTCGTACATACGATTCTGCGGGAGATGCAGCGCATCGGCAGAGGGGCCGAGATCGACGACGGGCGAAACGCCGATCACGGAGCGAAGAACGGAGGGCGCTGCAGCGCCGAGTTCGCCGGCGAGTTTGAGGACGAGGTTTCCGCCCATCGAGTAGCCGATCAGCGACATCGACTGCAAGCCATACTTCGCGACAAAGAAGTTCATTACCGCGAGCACGTCGTTGGAGAGGCCGGAGTGATAGAGCGTAGGAGTGAGGGTGTCGGTGTCGCCGCAGTTGCGCATGTTCATGCGAATAATGTTGCCGCCGGCGCGCCAGATCTTGTTCGCGTTGCCGACAACATACTGGGAGTTCGATGAGCCTTCGAGTCCATGGACGATGATGGCTGTGGGGCGCGACGCGCGGACCTCCTCCGGCTGCCAGTGGCAATGGCAGAGAACCTGGCTCGCAATCTGGCTCTCGGAGGCGGGGGCGACCTCGACCAGTTGCGCCTCGGGCGACGGCAAGCCGTTGATGCGTGGCAGATAATTGCCGGCTACGGTCTGAAGATGTGCGTTGCGGAGGAAGCGCCTGGGATGAAACTCGGCGTCGCAGGTGGAGATGGTTTCAAGGTCGTCCGCCTGGATCACTGTGCCCCCGCATACGCGCGAGCCTGCCGAAGAAAAGCCGTCGCATTGAGTGCGCCGGTCGGTTCGTCCTCATGTTTGAAGTACACGTAGACGTCGCGGCTGCTGGAGAGCGCGGCAAATCGCGTGGCGAAGTCGTCCAGTTCCTGAGGAGTGTAGCCGCCATCCCGTCGCAGCCGGTAACAGGCGAAGTTCGATGCGGTTTGGGTCTCCGGGGTTCGCAGACTGTCGCTTTCCGCGATGCAAAGTGCAGCATTGTGCCCGCGCAGGATCGCATGGATCGGCTCGGTGAACCACGACTCGTGGCGAAACTCGAACGCGATCGGAGGCGCGCCGGTGGCGGCAAACGCAGCATCCGCAAGGAAGCCGCGGAGGAGCTCGGCATCGGCTTTGAAGTTGGGTGGAAGCTGAAAGAGCAGCAGGCCAAGCTTGCCCGCCTGACGCACGGGGTCGAGCGTGGCGATGAACTGGCCGATGTCGCCGCTGCATTCGCGCAAGCGCTTGAAGTGCGTGATGCGCTGCGGCGCTTTGAAGCTGAAGCGGAAGTTTGCGGGCGTCGCCGCGAGCCAGCCTTCGAGCATCTTTGCCGTCGGCAAGGTGCGGAAGGTGTAGTTGACCTCAACCGAGGTGAGTTGGGTGGCGTAGAACTCGAGGAACCGTTTTGCCGGGGTGCCGGTGGGATAGAAACCGGGTTTCCAAGTCGGGTACGCCCAGCCCGATGTGCCGGTATAGAGGCGCAAAGACGATGCGGAGGTGGAAGCCGAAGAAGAAGAAGTCTGGGAAGTGCGGGGCAAGGTTAGACCGCAGTCAAGAGTCTGAAGATTTTTGGGGCGGCTAGTGGGTTTCGAACCCACGACATCCGCTGCCACAGAGCGGCGTTCTGCCACTGAACTATAGCCGCCGTATACTGGCATTATAGCACCGGCGTTCTGCCGGGCAAGCTTGCGGGGAGGGGGGATCCGATGGCATTTACGGCGAAACCCGAGGTTCTGTCGCCCCGTTTGAAGCGCGCAGGCAAGGCCTTCGACGACGAAAATATGGACCTGCTGTCGCATGTGCTGGATGATTTCATCAAAATCCCCGGCACTTCGATTCGCTTCGGTCTCGACGGCATCGTCGGTTTCGTTCCCGGGATCGGCGACCTGATCGGCGGCATCGCGTCGTGCATCATTATCTTTGCGGCCTGGGTGCGCGGCGTCTCCTACGTTACGGTTGTGCGCATGGTGGCCAACGTTGCCATTGAAGTGGTGATTGGCTCAATCCCGATTCTCGGCGATATGTTCGATATCGGCTGGCGAGCGAACCGACGCAACTATGCTTTGCTGGCCGGCAGTGTGGAGGAGCCGCGCAAGTATACGGTGCAAAGCTGGCTCTTTCTCGGCGGACTGTGCGTGGTGCTGGCCGCTCTGGTCCTGCTGCCGATGCTTCTGCTGACGTGGATATTCGGGAATATGATGCACGCACTCTTCGGCAACGGATTTCCGATCGTGTGACGCAGGGTTTTGGGCTGGCGCGGACTCGATGCGATAAACTACAGCTAGTCGGGGCGTAGCGCAGCCTGGTAGCGCATCTGCTTTGGGAGCAGAGGGTCGGGGGTTCGAATCCCTCCGCCCCGACCATTGAAATTAACGCTGCGCTTGAACTCTTGATTGTGCCCGAATTTCCCGATCAGATCACTTCTTAACTCCCTCGGAATATCCGGAGAAATATCCGGTTGCCGACGGCGTACTTCCATCACATACCTTAAGCGGCTTCGAGCGGCGGGCGATTGGCTGCCCCGAAAGCAGCCGCGGTCTTCCCGGAGGATGCTAAAATGCCGGGAGCATGCCCGGCGGGCGGGGGGGTGCGTTATGAAGTCCGTCCAGGTATCCGCGGCGCTGACTATCGCAGGCATGCTTATCCTCGGGATGAGTGGCGGCTATGCGCAATCGAACCTCGCCTCGGTCAGCGGCGTGGTCAGCGATCCCCAAGGGGCTGTCGTTCCGGTAGCGGCGATCTCGGCTACCAACACGGCAACTGGCGTCGATACCAAGACGGTTACGGACGCTGCGGGATTCTATGCCATTCGCAACCTGCCGATCGGGACTTACACGCTCACGATCGAGCACCCGGCATTCAGACGGTACGTCCGGCAGGGGATGATCTTGACCACGGGACAGTCGCTCGGTCTCGACGTGCGGCTCGAGCTTGGCGAGTTTAGCCAGACCGTGAACGTAACTGATGAGGCGTCGATCCTCGAAACGCGAACCTCCGACATCAGCAACGTGGTGACATCGAATAGCGTCGAGGCCTTGCCGCTTGCCAACCGCCTTCTCCTGAACCTGGTTCAACTCAGTGGGGCGGCGGTGTTCGTGGATGGCGTCACTCCGAATACGCCTCCCGATTTCAGCCTGGCGGGAGGGCGGACTGGGACCCCGATGGCCTGGCTCGATGGAGCGGACATCCAAAATCTGCGACTCGGCTCGGGGCTTATCACGATCGACCCCCCGGTAGATGCCATCCAGGAGATCAAAGTCCTGGAAAACAACTATTCGGCGGAATACGGCGGTTCGGCTGGCGGAGTGATTGTGGAAACGACCAAGTCGGGAACGAATCAGTTCCACGGCAGCGCCTACGAGTTTTTCCGAAACGATGCCCTGGACGCCGCGGGCTTTTTTGCCCCGGTGCAGAATGGCGTGAAGCTCAAGCCAGAGCTCCGATACAACGTGTTTGGCGGTAGCATAGGCGGTCCGATCCGACGCGACAGGATCTTCTTCTTTTTCGCTTTTGAGGGCGATCCGTTGCGGCAGGGTTCCCCGGACACTCTGACTACGCCCACCGCTTTGCAACGGGTCGGCAATTTTTCCCAGACCGTCAACGCAAAGGGTCAACTGATCCCGATTTACGATCCGGCTACGACGCGCGTTGTGAACGGCGAATTCGTGCGGGACCAATTTCCCGGCAACGTCATTCCGCCCGATCGGATTGATCCGGTGGCGGCCAAGGTGATGAACTTCTATCCCCTTCCGAACCAGCCGTCCCCAAATTTGGCGGGGGCGAATAACTTCAGCGGTAATTTCGTTACCGGGGGGTCGACGAACTTTTTTTTGATCAAGGCCGACTACGCCCGAGGCGCAAACGACCGGTTCTCGGGCTGGTACCTCAACGAAGACGCCACTCCATACAACACCAGCGTTTTTCCCGATCCGGCCGCCGACTCCCAAACCTTCAGTATCAGCAATCACCATTACGGCTACGGCTCCTGGTTTCATATGTTCGGTCCAAACAAAATGAACGACTTGAGCGCCACTTACACTTTCCGAACCGCTCACGCGCTGAGTTTCGGGCTGGGCGGGGATTATCCCTCCAAGCTGGGGTTGCGAGGCGTGCCAGAAGATGCCTTCCCCAGATTTGCTCCTTCAGGTTTCAGCGCGCTCGGCTCAGCCCTGCAGGAGCGCCGCCAATATCCGATTAAAACGGTGACTGTTCTCGACAATTTTTCCTGGGTTCTCGGCCGGCACGCGCTGAAATTTGGTTTCCAGGAGACGCGCTCGATCAATAACGACGTTCTGCTCAGCGCCGTCTCCGGCTCTTTCAGCTTCTCCACCTTGCCTACCGGGCTCCCTGGCAATTCGGCTTCCGGCAGTGGGCTGGCTTCGATGCTCCTGGGTTTTCCTACCAGCTTTAGCGAGCTGGCGACGGAAGAGCTCGACCGCCGGAGTTGGTATCTGGCGGCCTTCGCCGAGGATGACTGGACGGTGAATCCCCAGCTGACGCTCAATCTCGGGCTGCGCTGGGAAACGGATACCCCCATGGTCGACGTCAACAACCGCATTAATGGGTTCGACCCATCCGAGATCAACCCGGTCTCCGGCACACCCGGGGTGGTGAAGTTCGCGGGTGTGAACGGCTTTCCCACATCGGTTTACTCGGGCGATTGGAACAACTTCGGACCACGGCTCGGCTTTGCCTGGTTGCCGCTCCCGTCAGGCAACACGGTGGTGCGTGGCGGCTATGGGGTTTTCTATTCGCACCCTTTCGATCAGGGTAATCCCATTGCGGCCGCCCTGGGCTTCAGCCTTTCCGCTAATCTGGCCAGCCCCGATAACGGCATTACCGCCCCCTTTTACCTGCGCGATGGCGTCCCGGTCAACGCGACCGCGCCCGCCCTCAATGACGCCTTCGGGGCAGTACCGGTCGGACAGAATCCCAATACTGCAGTCACTTTTTTCGAGCGCCAACGGAAAATCGGAACAGCGCAGCAATTCAATCTAGGCATGGAACAGCGCTTGAGAGGAGGGTTTGTGGTGCAGGTCGCCGGTTTGGGTAACATTTCCCGCAACCTGCCCGGAGACAATCTGTCTCTCAATCAGATTCCGCCTTCAATTCTGGGAGCGCAGCATCAGTCGCAAAACGACCGCCCGTTTCCGCAATTCAGCAACGTGAGCATCATTAGTCCTTCGCTTGCCTTCTCGAATTACTACGCTGGTTTGGTGCGACTGGAGAAACGCTTTTCGAACGGGTACAGCGTCGGGGCGAGTTATACGTACTCCAGCTTTCTCGACAATTGCGACCATAACGCGGCCCCTACGCTCGGGGACGACGGCGGGTGCTATTCAAATCTTTACGACCGCGGCGCCGATTACGGTCCTGCCGCCAACGACATTCGCCATTACCTGGTTTTCAACTGGGTCTATGAGCTGCCCTTCGGTTCGGGCAGGCGCTGGCTGGCGAATAGCGCCGCGCGGTACGTGGCCGGGGGATGGACGCTGGCCAATATCACCACGATCCGGTCCGGGCCGCCCTTCACGGTGACGACTCTGACTAATACGACGAATGCGTTCTCCTCAGGGGCGCAACGTCCGAACGTGGTCGGAGATCCCAACCTGCCGTCGAGCCAGCGGTCGGTAAGCCGATGGTTTGATATTGAAGCCTTCCGGCAGCCCGCGCTGTTTCAGTTCGGCAATGAGGGCGTGGGGACGCTCCGAGCCGCCGGGCTGGTCAAGTTCGATTTTTCACTTCTGCGAAACTTCCGCCTGAATGACCGGACTAATTTGGAGTTCCGCGGAGAATTCTTCAATGCTTTTAACCACACCAACCTTGGGCTTCCGGGGGATAGCTTCGGTTCGTCGAGCTTCGGCGTGATCAGCTCAGCTGCGCAGGCACGAGAAGTTCAGTTGGGCGCCCGAATTGTCTTCTGACAGCCACGCACACTGACGGGCTTCGCGCCTGCAGGATAGGTTGCCGCGTCCGTCGCTCATCAGTTCGTCCGATCACGGACGGGGATCGAAGCGTCGGGCGAGTTCCTGTACGCGAGGGTCGGAGCGGAGGTCGGCAAGTTGAGGATCCATCTTATAGTCCTCAAACCCAGCGCTGCGGTTTTGGTAAGCCGTATCGAGCCACCCAATTGCTTTGTCTTTGTCTCCCAGGATAGCGTAGTCACGCGCAATCCAAAACGCATCCTTCGAGACAGTCCCGCTCTTCGGCTGCTTTTCCGCCCAGTCGACCTCGCCCCGCAGAAGCGTCTCTTTCGCTTCAGCGTAGCCCGATGAGAGGTAACTTCGTTCCACTCTTGTGGCAAGATCGGCCTTAGCTCCGAATCTCAGGGAGGCCACGAATTCCGCGATGGCTTCTTTTTGCATCCCCTTGTGCTCGTAAATCTTAGCCATGCGGCGATGGCGTTGTTCAGAGTCCAGGTCAGGATCAGGAACTTGATGAAACCATTCAAGCGCCTCGTCATATCGCCCGACAAAGTAAAGCGCAACGCCCAGATTGTTTTTCTTTTTGGGAGTTAGCGGGTCAAGCTCCTCTGCGCGCTCCAACTCCGCGAGGGATTGATCAAACCGCCCGTAACGGCGGAGTAAAATGCCGTAAACTTGATGAGCCCGGGCGTTGCTTGGGTCGAGCGCGATGGCCCGCTGCAATTCTTTCTCGGCGACGGATGGCATCCCCCCAGCAGCGATGGTTGCGACCGAGACGTGGGCTTCGGACAGCGTCTCGTCGAGTTCGAGTGCTTTCTGAGCGGCAGCCGTTGCTTTTGGCAAGGTCTCCGCCTTCGGCGCAATGCCAAAATCCCCCCATTCGTAGTATGCATCCGACAACCCGGCCCAAGCTTCCGCAAACGCGGGGTCCTCCTGAACGGCCTGTTGAAAGTATCCGAAGCCCTCCTTGAAGCCCTCGCGGGTCCACTTGTCCATCTCGTACCGACCCCTCAGATAGGCTATCTCCGCCTCAGGGTCGACCTGGCGGACGGTCGACAGCCGGGCCTGCTCCTGCGGTTGCAAGTCCACCTTGATCTCGCTGGCGATGGCACGGGCGACCTGGCTCTGCAAAGCCAGAACGTCCCGCAAGTCCCGCTCGTAACTCTCCGCCCAAAGAGTCTTGTCATTCCGCACATCAATCAACTGTGCGGTGATCCGGACGCGGTTCCCCGAACGTTGAACGGAGCCTTCTACCAACGCGTCTACATTCAGTTCTTTCGCAATTTGCTGCAAAGGCTTCTTCGTCCCCTTGAACTGCGTTGACGACGTTCGTGAAATGACCTTCAACGTGCTGATCTTTGCCAAGTCTGTCGTCAATGCATCCGTCATGCCCTCGGCAAAGTATTCCTGGTCCGGGTCGCTGGAAAGATTTTCAAGCGGCAGCACGGCGAGGGACTGAATCGATTGTTGCCCAGTCACTGGACGCGGCCGCGCTTCGGCCCCGAGTACCTTGCGCCATCGCGCGCCGTAGGTCCCGATGAAGATGAAGAGGAGGGTGAGGACCCCGGCGCCGACCATTACCGGCAACCGGTACCGGCTCCATCGTCGGCCAGGCAGAGCCTGCACGGGTGGCTCGTCGCTTGTGCCTGGGCCGGGAGCTGCGGACTCTGCCTCCTCGACCGGCGCGATAAACCTGTACCCACGCCGCGGCAAAGTTTCGATAAATCGTGAGCTCTCCCTCGAGTCCCCGAGGGCTTCGCGCAGTTTCTTTATGGCGGAGTTCAGGCCAGAATCGAAATCGACGAAGGTATCTTCCGGCCACAATTCCTTTCGCAGCGTCTCCCGGGTGACCATCTCGCCCGGCCGTGCCAGCAGGATTGCCAGGATCTTCGCCGGCTGTCCCTGGAGCTTGACCTTGTGTCCGTGTTTGCGCAGTTCCTCGGATCGAAAGTCAAGTTCAAACGCACCGAAGCGCACGCATTGGCGAAAAGTTACCGGAGCTTCCATTAGGAATGCCCACTTTCCGTGAGGTTACGAGGTTATCTTCCGGGTCAGGAGAAGTCAACAGTTCGGCTTGCTACCCGATAAGTTGCTGCGTGGGAACGATTTGCAAAATCAGAGTCATCTCAGACTCAAGTCAGAGGGCATCCATTGATCTTTCTCCAACCCGGGGCGAAAGTTGACAAACAAAAAATGCTTCAAAGGATGCGCAGCTTTGAAATCACGGGAATTGTCACTTTCGACACGTCCTGCGATCCGGCCCAATGGTCCCCGCACTGAAGAACGCCGGTCACACTGACCGAAAGCGGCAAAAATTGGAGGAAACACAATGAAGAGTAGGAATGGTGAGACGCAACGAAGTGGACTTTCGGCGTATGCATGTTGATGGCGACTCTACTATTCGGATCTGCTGTCGCGAAAGCCGATGCGGTTCTGGACTGGAACCTGATTGCGGTGAACACAGCGGTGACGAACGCGCAGAACCCCTTCGCCCAGGCCCGATCCGCAGCGATTGTCCAACTCGCTGTCTTTGAAGCCGTCAACGCCATCACTCAGGACTACCAGCCATATCTTGGGAGCATCGTCGCGCCTCATGGCGCCTCACCAGACGCAGCGGCCGTCCAGGCTGCCTATCGGGTGCTCATTACTTATTTTCCGGCCAGCACGTCCGCCCTCGGCACTGCTCGCGCAAACTCGCTGGCTTTGATACCGGACGGTCAAGCCAAGAGTGACGGCATAGCGACGGGCGACGCTGCAGCTTTTGCCATGATCGCTCTTCGTGCTAACGACGGCTCGTCTCCCGCGCAATTCAAGATCCCCGGGCCGGCCGTTCCTGGCGAATATCAGGCTACGCCGAGTTGTCCAATCATGAATGGAATCAAGGTCGGAACCTTGTTTCAATGGCAGAACGTAACCCCGTTCGGTATCCCGAGTGCAAGTGATTTTCTCCTCGAACCGCCGCCAGCGCTTGACAGCAACCAATACGCGAAAACGTACAACGAGGTGAAGACGGTAGGGAGTGCGAGCGCCAACAGCACACAGCGGCCCCAGGATCGGGCCAATGTGGTGCTCTTCTACGCGGCCGCGTCGCCGACCCAGGTATTCAATCAGGCCGCAAGGCAGATCGTCGCGCAAGAAGGGCGGCATTCGCTGTCCGAGAACGCACGGGCTTTTGCCCTGATCAACATGGCGATAAACGACGGCGCGGTCGCTACCTTCTTCAACAAATACCACTACAACTTCTGGCGTCCGGAAACCGCAATCCATGCAGGTGGTTCGGACGGCAACCGGAAAACCGACGCTGATCCGAACTGGGCCCCATTCATCGTGACCCCATGTTTCCCGAGTTATCCCTCAGCCCACGGCACCTTATCCGGTGCGGCAGCCGAAATCATGAGGCATCTTTACGGCGAAGCTGGACATGCGATTACGTTGTCCAACCCGGCAGTACCCACCATCGTGTTGCACTACGGATCATTCAATCAGATTACCGACGACATCAGCGACGCTCGTGTTTACGGCGGAATTCATTATCGAACTGACCAGGATGCAGGAGCGCGTTTGGGAATCGCAATAGGCAGGGCCGTGTACAAGAACAACTTGCGTGCCATGCATGGGGACGATCACTGAATGATTGGCTCGAGAACGAGTCGCCGTTCGGTGGGTCAATCGGAAACAACCCTACCGACCGGCGTTTTAACTTGGCGTCGACCTTCCCGGAAAACGGGGTTCGCTTGTTCCGGATTCGAAGCTGACTTCGGCATCGACTATACCGAGGTCTACGACTTGCACCGTGGAGGTTTTCATGAAGCGAATCTGGTTGATGTCTGGAATTGCGGTCCTGCTGTTTCTTGCCGGTTGCGAAGGCGCTTCGACTGGCGGCGCGGCCAATTCGACTAGCAGTGGGGTTAATCCCGTCCCCGCGATTACGGCGATATCGCCAACCAGCGCCCCGGCCGGCGGTGCAACGGGTTTCGCGCTGACGATCAATGGGACGAATTTCGTCGCAGGCACGACGATCAGCTTCGGCGGTACCACGCCCACCCCCACGTTCGTCAGCACTACTCAATTGGTCGCCTCCATCCCTGCTGCCGCTATTGCCTCAGCTGGCACGGTTGCTGTGACGGTGACCAACCCGGCGTCTGGCCGCACCTCGAATGTGGTGACCTTCATGATTACCAGTGGAACCAGCGGAACGTGCGCCGGAGGGGTGAATCCGCAATCAATCACCGTGGACCCTTCGGGCAAGTTCGTCTATGTAGCAAATGAGGGCTGCCCTGACGCTTTCGATGGCAGTGTATCCATGTACACCATCAACCCCACGGACGGGACCTTAACGTCTGCAGGGCCACCCGTGACTAGCGGGGACTTCGGTGCAGACTCAGTGGCAGTCGACCCTTCGGGCAAGTTCGCTTACGTGGCGAATTGGGGCGAAGGCGACACGGCAGGCAGCGTGTCCATCGTACGCTATCAACGGCACGACCGGGATATTAACGCCCACAGGAACGATAGTGGCTCCGTGTGCGCCCCTCTGGTCCCGGCTCTTGCGCGCCGTGGTCCCTGGCTGTGCACCCATCCGGCAAGTTCGTTTATGTTGCCAACGAGGGCGGTTTTACACCAACCAGCGTCTCAATGTACGCCATCGACCCGACTACGGGAGTGTTAGGACTCACAGGGACTGTCGCTGTAGACGGCCGTGCCGTCGCTGTGGCTGTGGATCCGTCCGGGAAATTCGCTTATGTGGCAGACGGCGGCAATAACTCGAAGGTTCTAAAGGATCCAACGGTCTCGATGTTTAGCATCGACGCGACCACCGGGGTCTTAACGTCAATTGGAACAATAGCAGCGGGCTTGTCTCCCAGCTCGATCACTATTCATCCAAGCGGAAAGTTTGTCTATGTCGGGAATTCCGATTCCATTCAAATGACTTGTCAATTTACACGATTGACGTGACAACGGGGAATCTGACGCTGACGGGAACGGTGACTGGGATTAGTGGGATCGTGATCCATCCATCGGGGAAGTTCGGCTACTTCGGCACCTCAATCTACACCATTGATACGACAACGGGGGCCTTGACGTTCGCAGGGACAACAGCCTCAGGGCCGACCACTTTCCATCCATCGGGGAAGTTCGCGTACGGGCTGAACAGCAACCTGAACACAGTCTCGACGTACAGCATCGACCCAGGCACCGGTGCGTTGACGCTCATCGGCACGATATGAACATGAGCATTTCGCGTCGAACGCTTGAATCAGTTTTCAACCGCCGGCCTCAACTCATCCCCATGGGTGCCTTATCAGGAGATCTTGCCATGAAATCACAATTGCGAAAGCATTATTGCTTTTCAAGGATGGTGTTTGCCATTTCACTGGGCCTGCTGTTTCTGCCAACTGGGTGCGGGAACCACCCCTCAACGTCGGCGACATCCTCTTCCCCGTCTTCGGTGTCTGTCGCGGTACTTCCCGCGGTGGCGACGGTACCGGAGGGTGGGTCACTCCCCTTTCTCGCCTACGGGCTCACCAATACCGCGGTCACGTGGTCCGTTCTAGAGGGCACGACCGGAGGCTCGATCACGAACTCAGGCGTTTACACCGCTCCGAAGACGTTGGGAACTTACCACGTGGTCGCCACAAGCTCGGCCGACGCGACAGTAAGTGCATCGGCAATCGTCACGATACAGCCTCCGGTCACTTCCAACTTCACGGCCGTCGGCAGCATGACCACAGCGCGTGCCGGGCACACAGCGACATTGTTACCGGACGGCAGGGTTTTGATCGTGGGTGGCGAGCAGTCCGGTCCCGCTGCCGAGCTTTACAACCCCGCTACCGGAACATTCCAGGCGAGCAGCGCGAAGATGGTGGGTCCTCTCGTGGTACTGAACAATGGGCTGGTGTTGGATGCAGGCACTCCTGATCTCTACGATCCCAAGACGGACTCAACGACTCCAATTAGCCAACCCTTCGACCAGGAGATAAGCGGGGTATTGGCCGCAAGCTTGCTCGCGAACGGCAAAGTACTGGTGCTGAGCACGACTGGTTCCAAAGTTTACGATCCTGCGAGTGGTACCTTTGCCGTCGCTGGTCCGTACGCCGCCGGGGGCGATCTCATTACTAATGTGGTCGGGCTGGGGGACGGCCGAGTGCTAGTCCTGGGCAGCGACCCGCCACAGATCTTTGACCCCCTATCCAACTCCTTCTCCCTTACAGGTTCGCTTTCCAACACCGGCCTATATGGTGTGGATCTTTTTTCGGCCACGTTGCTTAAGGACGGCAGGGTCCTCGTAGCCGGCGGCATGAGTGACGGACGAACCGCTGCCGCAGCGCTATACGACCCCAGAACTGGAACGTTCACCGCCACCGGCTCCATGAACGACGCACGGGATGCACACGCAGCGGTCCTGCTCGCCGACGGACGCGTGCTTGTATTAGGCGGCGACGGTTGGACCTGTTCCGGAACGTATTGCTATTTCAGCGGCAGCCTCTCGAGCGCAGAACTTTACGATCCCGCGACAGAGACCTTCAGCCGTGCGGGATATATGAACGTGGGTCGTACTGAACCTACTGCCACTCTGCTCCAAAACGGCGACGTCCTGGTTACCGGCGGTTCTCGTTACTGCGGCATCGGATGCTTCAACGGCTCCACAGCAACGGCGGAAATCTACCATCCTCAATGAACATTTCACCCCATGCTTGGTCTGGAGCCAAGGCGCAGGATTTGCGTTACAGCGGCAGCTACTTGTGGAGACCTCGTGGTGACCAGAAGTTGGCGATTCTCGGCACTACAACTGAATGAGCTAAAGAGAGGATGTCATGAAATCACAATTGCGAAAGCATCGTTGGTTTTCAAGGATGGTGTTCGCCCTTTCACTGGGCCTGCTGCTTCTGCCAACTGGGTGCGCGAACCCCTCAACGTCGGCGACACCCTCTTCCTCGTCTTCGGTGTCTGTCGCCATACGTCCCTCGACGGCGACGATACCGGAGGGTGGGTCCCTATTATTTCTCGCCGGGGTAAATGGAGCGGCCGATACCTCGGTCACGTGGTCAGTTCAATCGGACGCGACCGGGGGCTCGATCACGAGTTCAGGGGTATACACCGCCCCGAACACGTTGGGAACTTACAGAGTGGTCGCCACAAGCGTCGCCGACGCAACAGCGAGCGCATCCGCAGTCGTCACGATAGAGCTTCCGACTTCCCCGGCCGCCGGCATCTTCACGGCCGTTGGCAACATGGCCACAGCGCGAGCCGCCCACACAGCAACACTGCTTCCTAACGGCAAGGTCTTGATCGCCGGGGGAGAAGGCGGCGGTTTCCAAGCCCTTGCCAGCGCCGAGCTCTACGATCCTTCCACCGGCACGTTCGCCCCCACCGGCAGCATGATCACGCCTCGCCAAGGACACTCGGCAACGCTACTGGCTGACGGCCGGGTCTTGATCGTTGGCGGTGCTCAACCTGGCACTTCCGTCTTTACCGCGGAGATCTACGATCCTTCTACCGGAGCTTTCACCGCTACGGGTGATATGACCTCGAGTGGCGGAGGAGTATATGCCATCCCCGGGGACGCGACGACCTTGCTTCCGGACGGAAGGGTCTTTGTCGCGGCGTCCAACAATGCGGAAATCTATGATCCCCAAAGTGGCACTTTCACTCCGACTGGCCCATATGCGACTCCGAGTCTCGTGTATGGAACCACCGTCACTTTGCTCACCAACGGCAAGGTCCTGGTCACCGGGTGCGCCGCCGGCTGTATCGGTGGGGTGACCGAGCTCTTCGATCCGCAGAGCGGGATGTTCGGCGTGACCGGCCCGATGATGGCTAAGTACTATCCGGACTATGGGTACACCGCGACGTTGCTTACGGACGGCAGAGTTTTGTTTCTAGGAAGTGACGATTACACCGCTGATGCTGAGGTATACGACCCGGCGGCTGGGACATTCGCTTCCATTGGAAGCGGGTTCAGTCAAGAACTTGCCCCTGCATCCCTCCTTACCGATGGAACGGTTTTGGTTGCCGGTGGCCAGGTGCCCGGGGGGAATGGGAGCGCCTACGCGGAGCTTTATGTACCTGCCAGCGGCACGTTTGTGCAGGTGGGTGAGATGATCGTAGGCCGCCATGAGCACACAGCCACTCCGCTCCCCGATGACACCGTTCTGCTCACTGGCGGCTTTAGCGTTTGGCCGAATCCGACGCCCAGCGCCGAAGTTTATAAACCTCGATGACCTACGGGCACGGAATCCCGATGAACCACAAATGCACAGTAGCAAATCCTGTAGCGGGTGGCTGCCTTTTTTGCTCACCTCTACCTGCGGCAGCGGAGCCAAATTACTCACAAGCCACCTTACCAAGGCACATGCCAGCGATGAACGAAGGTATGCAGAAGCCGCTACTCACGTTCACCAGGGCAACGGCTACCAGCGACCCGCCGATGATGTAGCCAGCTACAAAGTGGGCTGTGTGGAAGCTCCATGCCGCTGCGATGAGCATGGTAGTTGCCAAGGCGCAGGCGAAGCGTCTACCAACCCCATAATGGGGAAGAGCTGGCGCGCCGAATAGATGACGCAGTCCGTAGTTATAAAGCACATCAAAAGGATGGCCACGCAGAGTTGCGCCGAAAATGGCGAATGGCGCCAAGGCGAACAACGCTGTTGGCGAAGCGAACGCTGTTCCGACAGCCGCCCAGATCATGCAGATCGCCGGAGAGAGGCGCAGTGGGTAATTGATCCGTGCGTAGGTCGCATCATCCAGGCCGCAGAAACCCTGCGCCTGGATTCTTTCGCGTATTGTGAGAGTGACTTTTGACATCGAGGTCCTTTCGAATCGGAAAACAACATCTGGAAGAAAGGCGGAGAGCAGCGCTGGGCTGTCTCCCGCCAGTTTTTACGCTGCGTCTGCGGCTTGTTCTGTTTTCATCCGTTCCGTCCGAACCGTGACCGGCACCCCCTTATTGACAGAGTCAAAGATCGGCGAGAATCCTGTTCCAAGGCTGGCGAGCTCGTCCAGTTGTTCGTCGGTGACATCGGCATGGATGGCGAGAGTCATGCGGATGTTCTGGAAGCCCTTTCGCACGTTTTCGTCGAGGCCGAGGAAGCCGCGCAAGTCAACGTCTCCCTCGACCTGTGACTCGACCTCCTCGATCTTGATACCTCGCGCGGCCGCGTGATACACGAGCGCGCTTGTGACACACGCTGCAAGAGCCGTAAGAAAGTATTCGGCGGGGTTGGGAGCCTGGTCGCGCCCGAGAAGCACGACAGGCTCATCGGCGTGGATCATGAACGATTTGGCGCGCTGTTGCGGCTGGCCTGCTCCGTAAAACTCGTTCAAGGTTGAGAGGTTGTGGCCGCCTTCCAACCATTCGTTCTGCAAGCGAAAGCGAAACTTTGCAATCGTGGGATCGGCCTTGACTGCATCCATTGTTTGCATCAGGTCGGTGACATTGACACCATTAATAACCTTCGACATAGCGGTGCTCCTTCTGCATTCGGATTGACTGCAAATGCCTGTGATATCTCCGAACGCTGAATTGACTATGCGCTGAGAGAAGGGTTTGCACTTGCTCGCGCGTCCGGTTCTCTTATCCACGGTGCGGTATGATTGTCAGTCACTTGACCGAGCGTCCGGGTAACTTTGCTTGGAGTGCGAAAGGTCGTGTGGAGAACCGGATGGATGTCCTATCGACAGTGCTGAAGACGGTAAAGCTTGAGGGCACGATGTTCTACAACGCTGAATTTTCTGCGCCGTGGAGCCTTCGGTCGCCAGCCTCGTGTCTGCTGGCACAATACCTGTCGCCCGAGCCCAGGCACGTAATCCTCTACCACCTGCTTACGCAGGGCCACGCTTATGTGACGATAGAAGACGGTGAGCGAGTCCTGCTTTCCGCCGGCGATATCGTTGTCTTTCCTCACGGCGATGCGCATACGATGGGAAACGGCCGTGATGTCCCGTCGAAGGACTATGAGGGAATGCTGCAGGATGTTCTGTCGCGAGGGCTGGAGCCGGCAAGTATGGGGGGAGGCGGCGAACTCACCAAATTTGTTTGCGGCTACCTGGCATGCGATCCGCATCTCAGCAAAGCTTTTCTGGGTGGGCTACCGCCGGTCTTCAAGGTTCACATTGGCAGCGACAGCTCAGGCCAGTGGCTGAAGAATTCCATCCTTTACTCTGTCGGACAAGCCGTTGGCTCGCGGGCAGGAAGCGAGATTGTAGTTGCAAAGCTGTCCGAAGCATTGTTTGCAGAGACGCTGCGGCGTTATGTGGATTCTTTGCCACCTGACCACACCGGATGGCTGGCCGGAGCGCGCGATCCTGATGTGGGCAAAGCACTGGCCCTGCTGCATCGTCAACCATCCCACCAGTGGACCGTTGCCGAACTGGCTACGCAGGTTGGGGTGTCGCGGTCCGTACTGGCGGAGCGCTTCCGGCATTTTCTGGGAGTGCCACCGATGGCCTACTTGACAAGTTGGCGGCTGCGGTTGAGTGCGCAACTCCTCGCGTCCACCAGTCGCAGTGTCGCGCAGATTGCTGGTGAGGTCGGTTACGAATCCGAGTCAGCGTTCAACCGCGCCTTCAAGCGCGAGTTTGATGCCCCACCCGCGCGGTATCGTCTCAAAGCCAAAGTTGCCGCTGCAAGCTAAATGGCTGGGCCCATTCTCTGGGAGCTTCCCTTCAAAAATGCACGGTAGCGCGGGTGGCTGCTATTTCTGAGCTTCGATTCTTCAGTCTTGGTTATTCGGCAACTCGGCTAACTCTGTCCAAATCTGGCGGAAATGTTCTCCTTGGTGAGGGCAGTCCCTGAGATTTTGTCCAATTATTCAACTACGAGGTGAAGGAACAGTATGAATATGAAAACTAAGGAGAGTTTTAATATCGGCATTGCTCCTTGAGGCGTTCGCCTGAATGGTGGCGCAGCCGGGATGAGGATCGCGTGAAGCGAAGGGATTTTGTACGGCTTGGATGGGCCACCATGATCGCGACCGGGGCAGGCAAGCTGCAGCCCGCGTTTGCGAAGTCGCCAGGCCTTCAGCAGGTTGCAGGGCCGCTACAGCATGGGATGATGCCGTTGGAACCGAAGGCTACCGGGCGTGCGGCGGATTTCACCTTGCAAATCGCGCCCATGATGGTCGAGTTGGCCCCACAGGTTGTCATCAGCACAATCGGCTACAACAATAAAGTCCCCGGTCCCCTCCTGCGAATGCGCGAGGGCCATCTCGTCACCATCGACGTTGTGAACGACACAGACGTTCCGGAGTACGTGCATTGGCATGGCCTGTTCGTTCCGTCGGAAGTAGATGGGGCGGAGGAAGAAGGCACTCCCCCGGTCCCGCCCCACGGCAGGCAGAGCTATCAATTCGTGGCCAGGCCCGCGGGTTCGCGATGGTACCACTCGCACACCGCGGCCATGATGGATCTGCATCGAGGTTCCTACACCGGCCAGTTTGGTTTCCTCATGATCGATCCCGCGAATGACCCGGGACACTACGACCAGGAAGTTTTTCTGGCGTTACGGGAATGGCAATATTTTCTGTCCACGATGGATTCAGACGAGATGCCACCGGATCCCAACGACCCGATGCCCGAAAGACCCGCCAAACCGGACCTGCGTCCGAACGGGCTCGAAGTCAGCGCTCCTCTGTATTCGATTAACGACAAGATGCTGGGCGCGGGGGATCCCCTCCGAGTGAAGCCGGGGCAGCGCGTGCTGATGCACCTGCTCAACGCGAGCGCTTCCGCAAATTCATCGCGTGGCGTTGCCCGGCCACAAGTTTCAGGTGATCGCTCTCGACGGCAATCCCGTGCCGGCGCCTCAGCTGGTCGATGTGATTGAGATCGCTCCGGGCGAGCGCGTGGATGCGATTGTCGAGATGAATAACCCGGGCGTTTGGATTTTAGGGGAGCTGCGCGATGTCGCGCGGCAATCCGGCATGGGCATCGTGGTGGAGTACGCCAATCAACAGCAGCGCCCGCAATGGACTTCCGCCTCCGAAGTCGCGCTGGGACTACACAATCTTTGGCACGACTGCGCCGCATCCCGCGCCGGACCAGACCATCGACATGGTCTTTGAAAAAGTGCCTGGCGGACCCAATGGGATCAATCACTGGCTCGTCAATGGCAAAGAATATCCGCATGAACGGGAATTCGTATTCCGACAGGGAGGCCGCTACCGGCTGGTGTTTCACAATCGCAGTGACGATTCTCATCCCCTGCACATCCACCGGCACCTGTTCGAGCTCGTCGAACTCAACGGCAAGCCCACCGCCGGCATCAAGAAAGACACGGTGATCGTTCCGGCATTTGGACGCGCCACGGTGGATCTGGTCGCCGACCAACCGGGCCTGACGCTGTTTCACTGCCATATCCAGCAGCACATGGACTTTGGTTTCATGGCGCTGTTTCGCTACGCCTGAGCACCGCATCGTGTGCAGAACGAGGCGATGCGCGCCAACACATTCCTTGCGATGCCCGAGATTCTCGATCATCAATGGCATTTTTTAACACATTCGTCATACAAGCGAAATATTGAAGAGATAAAAACGCCTTGGCAACCATCACAAGAAATTCGATCGGGAGGAACTGCATGAAGACGATCCGGGGAAGGTTCCGAGCGACTGTGCTCATGGAGCGGCCGCTTCGGTGCTGGCATTTGCAGTTGGCGTACAGGCGCAGAATCAAAACTCCAACGGCAACGGCGGTCCAAATTCCAACAACAATACCTGGCCTTACGCGACGGGTCGCTCAGCACCGGTGCTCGCGGTGGTTGGTGACGTCGCCTGCCAGCCAGGCGAGACGGAGCCCGCTGGCGAGAAGGCGGGCGAAAACTGCGTCGGGGATTCCGCTCAGAATCTGTTCGCATCCCAGGCGGCCACGGCGAATCAGATTGAGACTATGAAGCCTGACGCTCGTCGCGCTCGTCGGAGATGAGCAATACCAGGTAGGACAATACTCGGACTTTGAGAACTCGTACGAATTGACGCTATGGCGCTTTCAAAATGATCACGCGGCCCGCGCCTGGCAACCACGAGTTTTATAACGAGCACGGCGCGGTCGGCGTTGCCGGCTACGGCTACTTCTCCTACTTCAACGGCGTCCAGCACAATGCCGATGGAACCATCATGACGGCTACGGTCGCCGGCAACCCTGACACCGCCGGTACCTTCACCCAACCCGTGCCGTATTCGGATGGACAGGCGGGGCACTTCGCAGCAAACGGGCGGACTTGGAACCACGGTGCCGGCGGGGGGCCAAATCGGAGTCGGAGATGGCTGGTATTCCTATAATCTGGGCTCCTGGCACCTTATCTCGCTCAATATAGAGTGCGAGACACAGCCGGGCGGCTGTCGACACGGGCGCCTGGATTGCTTCCGAACTCGCATGGCTGAAAAAGGATCTCGAGGCGAATCATTCCGCGTGCACACTCGCCTACTGGCACCAGCCCACGTTCAGCGCTGCCAACAGCATCGCCATACCGGAAGGCACAACCGCTGCGGCCTTTTGGCAACTGCTCTACGAGAACGGAGCCGACCTGGTGCTGAACGGACACGATCACCTCTATGCCCGCTACCGCCCGCTTGATCCTTCCGGGAAATACGATCCAAAGAAGGGAATACGGGAATTCATCGTGGGCACCGGCGGCGAGACACTCGATGCGGTCGTCACAACCAACTCAACAACCGCCGATCCTACCGGCAACCCGAACTTCAACAAAGAGAATATCGAGGCGTCAACCGGGGAATTCTGGGGTGTGATGGGCCTGACGCTTGATAAGAACGGCTACACGTGGGATTTCGAATCTGCATTGAAGGATCCTGCACAGACAACCGGTCCGGATTCTTACAGCGACAAGGGCGTGGGCACTTGCCACGGTCGTCCAGGCAACAACTGATAGCGACCGGACCGTCTTCGTCACCTCGGGCTTGACCTTGCTTCAATACGCATTTCCCCCTTTGCGAGAGATCGCGAAGGGGGAACTTCTCTTGTAGCACATCTGTCTGCGGCGGCTTTTAATCTGAGATCGGAATCCAGCCTTTCGCCTGCCACTTCCAATATTCGATATCGCCATGCATAATGGCTCCTTCTCGCACGAAGCTCAAATCGCCTGAGTCAATCGCGAGCTGGAGACCGGCGCATGTTTGTTCCGACCACGTTTCATGCGGCACTGTTGATGACGATTTTGAGCACGATCTGCTGGGGTTCTTTCGCCAACACATTCAAGGGCACGAAGAACTATCGCTTCGAGCTGTACTACTGGGACTATGGGCTTGGGATCTTCCTGGTATCACTGCTGCTCGCCTTTACGATGGGCAGTTATGCCGGGGGTCCTAATGCTTTCCTGGCGAATCTTCATGCCGCCGATGGTGTGAATCTGTTCTATGCAGCGCTGGGCGGGTTCATCTTCAATATCGCGAATGTGCTGTTGATTGCCGGCATTGAGATTGTCGGTCTGGCGATTGCATTTCCCATCTCAATTGGCATTGCGCTTGTCGAGGGTGTTGTGCTGAGCTACGCCATGCAACCGCGCGGAAACCCTGTGCTGCTTGCTGCGGGCGTGATGATGGCGGTGGTCGCCGTCATTCTGGTGGGCAAAGCATACGGAGCGCTGCGCACGGGCGGCACTGTCGTTTCGAGGCGCGGCGTCTGGGTCTGCATCATATCGGGCCTGCTGATGGGAATTTTCGCTCCATTCGTTACACGCGCTATGACCCGAGGCGCGACTCTTACGCCGTACACGACTGCAGTCTTTCTCACGCTTGGCGCCTTTGTCTGCTGTTTTTTCTTCAACACCATTCTTATGCGCAAGCCGATCGTAGGAACGCCAGTTGCTGCGGGAGATTACTTTCGCGCTCCCGGCTCGTACCATGCGCTGGGTCTGCTGGGAGGAGCTATCTGGGGGCTGGGGACGGTATTCAACTTCGTTGCTGCATCGCTTGTCGGAGTTGCGATCTCGTACGCGATAGGGCAGGCGTCGCCGATGGTGGCATGCCTGTGGGGAGTCTTCGTATGGAAAGAGTTTCGCGGCGCCAACTCGCGGGCCAAGGGCTATCTTGCGGCGATGTTTGTTGCTTACCTGCTTGCGTTGGTGCTGATTGCGCGTGCCTATGCGGCGGCGTGATTCCTGCGATGACGACGGGGCGGCATGAGGGAAAGAAAAAATGAGAGATGGATATGTCGTCGTGATGGGAAGCTATGTGGCGGATGTGGCCTTTCGGACAGAGAAGCTGCCGGCGTGGGGCGAGACGCACATGGGTACCGGATTCAAGCTGGGGCCCGGCGGGAAGGGGTCGAATCAGGCGGTGGCGGCTGCACGCGCCGGAGCGCAGGTAAGTTTCATCAGCAAGTTGGGGCGGGACGCGTTTGGAGATATCGCGCGCACGCTATACCGCGAAGAGGGAATCGAGACGGCGTACGTGTTCGAGACCGATTCTGCGACGGGAGCTGCCGCGATCATTATCGACGCCGTGAAGGGTGAGAATGCCATTATCGTGGTGCCGGGCGCGTGTTTTGAACTGACGCCGCCGGAAGTGGAAAAGGCTCGGGAGTTGATTGGGGGTGCGGAGATCTTCGTTACCCAGCTGGAACTTTCGCTGCCAACGGTCGAGTACGGTCTGAAGCTGGCGCATACGCTCGGTGTGCGAACGATCCTCAATCCAGCGCCCGGCTGCAAGCTGCCGGATTCGATCTTTCCATACTGCGATTACATGACACCGAACGAATCCGAGGCCGAGGTCCTGACCGGCATTCGCGTGGTTTCGCTTGAGGACGCGGAGTCCGCGGCGGATGCATTGCTTGCGCGTGGCGCACACAATGTCGTGATCACGCTTGGGGCGCAAGGTGCCCTGGTGAAGAATGCGACAACGCGGCAACATGTGCCGGCCTTTATCGCGGGCTCGGTGGTGGAGACCACCGGCGCCGGCGATGCCTTTAATGGAGGGTTTGCTGTGGCCCTGGCTGAGAAGAAAGACATTGTGCAGGCAGCACGCTTTGGCTGTGCGGTGGCCGGCATTTCGGTTACGCGACATGGCACGGCCCCTTCGATGCCATTTCGCAAAGAGGTCGACGATCTTCTGGCGGCGACCATCTGAAGTGACTTTAGAAAAAGATGGATGGTCAACAACGGCCAGGCGGCTTCTATCTGGTTTCACTGCTTTGGTTTCAGTCGATGAGCCCTGGGCTGGCTGGTATTTCTGGACACTCAGAGTCAGCCCGTGAATCGGCTAATTGGGCAATCGCACCATTTGATTTAAGATCGTTTAGTATGGCTGGAATAGCGGCCATGCCAGTTCAGGAAGATTCCTTTTCCCGAGAGTTTTTGGCGGAGATGCATTATGGCAGTGAAGCAGCAGGAGCAAGGGCCGATCGTGACCCATTCCGTGCCGGTGCTCCTCAATGGCCGGTCGTTGGAACCCAATCGCCGCATACCTCTCAATCTTGAGTGGGTGGAAGAGGTTCGCGTCAACACGAGCGCCGTGGAGCGGCGCGCAAGCACTATCGGCACACGGCGCAGCGTAAAAAAGGAGTGGCAGGCAGCGTGGCTGCTTCGCGCGATCTCCTGCATGGATCTCACCACGCTGAGCGGAGACGACAGTGCGGAACGAGTGAAGCGGCTCTGTGCCAAAGCGAGGAATCCCCTGCAGTGGCAGATCGTAGAAAAGCTGGGAATTGAAGAGCTGCACCTCACCACTGGCGCCGTCTGTGTCTACCACGCGTTTGTGGAGACTGCGGTTAAGGCGCTTGAGGGCACGAAGATCCCCGTAGCTGCCGTGTCGACCGGCTTTCCGGCTGGTCTCTCGCCATTGGCTGAGCGAGTACAGGAGATTCGTCGTTCTGTAGAAGCCGGCGCGCAGGAGATTGACATCGTCATCACGCGCGCCCACGTCTTCAATGGTGAGTGGCAGGCGCTTTACGACGAAGTCGCCGCCTTCAAGGACGCTTGCGGATCAGCGCACATGAAGGCAATCCTCGGCACGGGGGATTTGCTCACGCTGCGCAATGTTGCTCGCGCCAGCGTCGTCGCCATGATGGCAGGAGCCGACTTCATCAAGACCTCCACCGGCAAAGAAGCCACCAATGCGACGATTCCGGTTTCGCTTGTGATGGTGCGAGCCATCCGTGACTATGCCGAGAAGACCGGCTTCGCTGTAGGTTTCAAACCTGCGGGCGGAATCAAGACAGCCAAACAAGCTCTGGAGTGGATGTATGTGATGAAAGACGAGCTGGGACGCCCGTGGCTGGAGCCGAGCTTGTTCCGCTTCGGCGCAAGCAGCATGCTCGCCGACATCGAGCGCCAGTTGGAACACTACGTCACCGGCCGTTACTCTGCCGCCTACCGTCACCCGATCGCGTAAGGAGAAAACTCGTGAGCAAGGCTATTGTGGAAGAGTTCTACAGCATGGAATACGGTCCAGCGCCGGAAGACACGAAAGAGGTCGATCGCTGGCTCGACGGGCACCAGCGCAGCTTCGGTAACTACATCGACGGCGAATGGAAGAAGCCTGCCTCCGGCGAATACTTCGCGACCAGCAATCCTGCCACTGGCGACAAGATTGCCGACGTTGCCTATAGCGACTCCGCCGATGTAGATGCCGCGGTGAAGGCTGCGCGCCATGCGTTGCCGGCATGGCAGGCGCTCAGCGATCATCAACGCGCTCGCTATCTCTATGCTCTTGCACGGCAGGTGCAGAAGCACTCGCGCCGGCTCGCTGTTCTGGAGACGATCGACAACGGCAAGCCGATTCGCGAGAGCCGCGACATCGATATTCCTCTTGTCGCGCGCCACTTCTATCATCACGCGGGCTGGGCCCAGTTATTAGAAAGCGAATTCCCGGGCTACGCCGCCTGCGGTGTCGTCGGTCAGATTATTCCATGGAACTTTCCTCTGCTGATGTTTGCATGGAAGGTCGCTCCAGCGCTTGCCGCGGGCAATACTGTCGTGATTAAACCCGCAGAGTACACGCCGCTGACCGCTCTTGCCTTTGCCGAGTTGGCAAGCGAAGTCGGCCTGCCTCCGGGCGTGCTCAACGTGATTAATGGAGACGGACGAACGGGTGCTTTGCTGGTGGAACATGGCGATATCGACAAGATCGCCTTCACCGGATCGACCGAGGTGGGCAGGATCATCCGCAAGGCGACGGCCGGATCCTCAAAAAAGCTTTCGCTTGAGCTGGGCGGAAAATCTCCGTTCATCGTGTTTGATGACGCCGATCTGGACTCGGCGGTTGAAGGTCTGGTGGATGGCATCTGGTTCAATCAGGGACAGGTCTGCTGCGCCGGTTCGCGCCTGCTGGTGCAGGAGCGCATTGCGGAGGCCTTCTATGCGAAGGTCCGTGCGCGCATGGAGACTCTTCGCGTTGGTTCGCCGCTCGATAAGTCGATCGACATAGGAGCGATCGTCGCTCCGGTGCAGCTGGAACGCATTCGGTCTTTGGTCGATCAGGGCGTTGCGGACGGTGCGACGTGTTGGCAGCCGCAATCCACGTTGCCCCAGCAGGGCCTCTACTTTCCGCCGACCTTATTGACGGGGGTTCACCCGACAGCGACGGTGGCGCAGGAAGAGATCTTTGGGCCGGTGCTCGCTTCGATGACTTTTCGAACCCCCGGCGAGGCGGTGGAACTGGCGAACAATACGACCTACGGTTTGGCTGCGTCGATCTGGAGCGAGAGCATCAACGTGTCGCTCGACGTCGCCTCGCAGATTAAAGCGGGAGTGGTTTGGGTGAACAGCACCAATCTGTTCGACGCATCGTGCGGTTTCGGCGGCTATCGCGAGAGCGGTTACGGCCGGGAAGGAGGGCGCGAGGGCATGTACGAGTACCTCGAGCCAACCTGGCTGCGCAAGAATTCGGGGCACAAACATGCCGCCCAGAAGGCGACGACGGCGTCTGTGTCTGACGATGATGCTCTTTCGACCACGATTGACCGGACAGTGAAGCAATACATTGGAGGGAAACAGGCGAGGCCGGATTCCGGCTACAGCTTTCCTGTTTACGCGCATGACGGCAAACTGATTGGCGATGCACCCCTCGGCAATCGCAAAGACATACGAAATGCAGTGGAGGCGGCGCACAAGGCGGAGAAGTGGTCCAAGACTCCTGCCCATACGCGGGCGCAGATTCTCTACTACATCGCGGAAAATCTGATACAGCGCCGGTCGGAGATTACGGATCGGCTTGCTCAGGTGGTGGGCGAGACTCAAGCTGCTGCCGAAGTGGAACAGAGCATTGTCCGCATATTCACCTACGCGGCATGGGCCGACAAGTATGACGGTTCGGTGCATAATCCGCCGATGCGCAACGTGACACTCGCGATGAATGAGGCGATCGGCGCGGTTGGCATTATTTGCCCCATTGAGGCTCCCTTACTGGGATTTTTCTCTCTGGTCATGCCGGCGATCGCCGCCGGCAACACAGTGGTTGCGATTCCGTCCGAGAAATACGCCACAATCACCGGCGATCTTTATCAGGTTTTCGACACCAGCGATTTGCCTGGAGGAGTGGTTAACATCGTCGCGGGCCGGCCGAATGAGCTGGCGAAGACACTTGCAGAGCACGACGATCTCGACGCCATCTGGTGCTTTCGCGAGCCAGCCGATGCGACACTCGTCAAGGCAGCCTCGGTGGGCAATCTAAAACAGGTCTGGACCAACGATAAGTACGACATCGATTGGTTCGATGCGAGGCAGGGCGAAGGAACCTACTTTATGCGGCATGCCACGCAGATCAAGAACATCTGGGTACCTTACGGCGAGTAGACGCTCTGTGCGATTCCAATTTCAATATGGCCGAAGAGTCAGCCATCGGGCATGGTTGATGCTCCTCCAGCTATTCGCAACAGATTATTACGGTTTCGTCCCACTGAGGGAAATATCCATCCCAGGTTACAAATAATCGAAGAGCAACCCGGGCAATTTCTGAATTAGATAGGAATTGGTGGAGTTGCTCTTCGTCTTTAATTATGGCGCGCCTTGTCTCCATGCCGGGCAAAGTGCGATTTATCCCATTTCTTTACCACTCGTCACATATATCCAACTCCGGCGGACTTCGGATATCTACTTGCATGACTTGATTGCAGCGAGGCCAGTGAAGTTGCAGTGCACGCGAGGAGGCCGGTGCCTACAAGGCCCCGCCGTTTGGTTGGGAAGGGCAGGAGTTGAGACGCGGCTGCGCGGATTGACTCGTCTCCCGGCTTCCGCCTGCACGCATCGAGGAAAGCATCAAAGTAAAACCCTACCATCGGAGTCAAAGCAGAGACCCGAACAAATTTCTAGTGGTTTTCTTCCTTTCTGGTTTCCTTCCTTCTAAATGGGTCAAAGTTACTTTGGCCTTCGTTGTCTTTTAATTCCAAAATTTGTGACGAATGACCGAATTATTTCGGCGAGCGACGACTAAGACGGGGCATAAGCTCCATTTTCCGTAGTGGGGCTCCTTGGATCACGGAACTATCTCGATCACCAGCGCGTAGCGCTTACGTCTAGGAGGCACCGGCAACGTCTCCGGTCGTCACCAACGGGCCACAATTGGATTTGCCTCGAGACTCTGGGAGGGAACCATGATGCTCATTATCTGGACAATCATTCGTCGCTTTGGAGCTTTTCCTCTGCTTCTCGTATGTGGACTCTGGGCTGCAGCGCCCGCCTTTGCCGATGCTGGAGGGCTGGCGGATCTGACAAATGTTCGCCAGCATGCGGAACAAGGTTCCATTCGCGACGAGATCGCTTTGGCAGGCGACTACTTTACCGGCAGCGGGGTTCCCCAGGACGCGAAGATGGCAGCTTTCTGGTATGAGAAGGCCGCCGGACATGGCAGTCCCGAAGCGCAGAATGAGATTGGCTATTTCTATCAGGCGGGAATCGGCGTGTCTCCCGATGCGAAACGCGCATTGCACTGGTATCAACTCTCCGCAGCCTCCGGATTTGCCACCGCCAAGGTCAATCTGGCTATCGCTTATTTGCACGGGATCGGTGTCCCGAAGGATGGCGATCTCGCAGTGCATCTGCTGACGGAGGCCTTTCAGAAAGGCAACGGCACTGCAGCGACTTATCTCGGAGATCTCTACTACTTCGGCATCGCTGTGAAAGAGGACAAAGCTGTTGCGGAGAGATGGTTTGAATCGGCCCTGAAGCTGAATGACTCTCTGGCTGCATACGATCTCGGATCGTTTTACTCGGTCTATCCGGACCATGCTCGCGATCTTCCGAGGGCGGGAGAGTTGCTGCGTATCGCGGCCGACGCGGGATACGTGCCGGCGATGCATTCCCTCGGTCTTCTGCTGCTGAACCACCCTGAACTGAGACAGGCTCCCATGCAAAGCCTCAATCTTCTGGAGACGGCTGCAAATGCCGGTAGCTGGAAATCCTCCATCGTCCTCGGCATATTGGCTCGCGATGGGCGGGGCACGCCTCAGGACAATAAAGCCGCATACTTCCATTTTCGTGTTGCTGCTCTGCAGGGCGGCGCCGCGGCGGAGCTCTTATTAAATCGTGACATGAATGCCCTTGCCGCGAAGATAGGACCGGAAGACCGCCAGGCGGCAATCTCTGCTGCCAATGCGTGGTTTAAGCAGCACTCTATTGCCCTGGCTTTTGTCTACAAGGAAGGAACCGCAAGGGGCGATTTTCCAACTTCTGCCGTAGCGTCCGCCCCCGATGGATCCTTTGCCGGCCAACTCCTTCCTCTCTCCAGTTCCTGAAGAGCATAACCGTACAGTCAGTACAGAAAGCGCGGTCCGCCACGAATTTGCTTCCGGCTATTAAAGGTCGAACGGTACCTCCACTTTTGCACCCTGTCGTCTTCGTGGGAGCATTCACGCTGCTGGGATTGTTGTTCGGGTTGCAGAACTGGGTCTACATGCGCTCGTGGAACAAACACGTCGCCATTGGGTTCGGACTTGTGATGGCGGCGTGGGGCGCGCAGTATCTTCTTTTGGGAGCCATGTGTTGGCTGCTATGGTGGCGCCTGGGGCGGCACGTCCAAAACGCAAATCTCCTGACCATGGCGGTCTACATTCTGCCGCTAAGTCTGGCGGTAAGCGTGCTCGAAGAGATGATTTGGGTGGCGCTCTTCCCTCAGTTTCCCTTTGGCGCACGCATGACCTATTGGCATCGCGTTGCGTTCGAACTGGATGCAGAGTTGGTGGACAGCCTGGTCTTTTTCTGGTCGGTCTTTTTCCTCATTCGCGGTGTCGGCTACTACCAGCTCTACCGCGAAAAAGAATATGCAGCTGTCCAATTGGAGACACAATTCGCCAACGCCCAGCTACGCGCTCTGCGCATGCAGTTGAATCCTCACTTTCTTTTCAACACGATGAACAGTATCTCCAGCCTGATGCAGACTGACGTTCCGGCGGCCGACAAAATGTTGGAACAACTCAGCAGTCTGCTGCGTATAACGCTGGAACGCGGCGATGTACAGCTAATCCCTCTCAGCGATGAGATGGAATTTATAGAGATGTATCTCGCGATGCAGGATCGAAGATTTGCGAATCGAGTACGTCAGGAGGTCTCTGTCGACCCGGATTTGTACGATGCACTGGTCCCGGCCATGCTCCTGCAACCGGTCATCGAAAATGCTTACGCGCATGGACTTTCGAGGCTGGACCGGGACGGCGTGATCGTTGTGGAGGCGCGCCGCCAGAATGAAACGCTTCGGCTTAGCGTCATCAATAGCGGGCTTGGCCTGTGTCCGGGGTCGGCAAATAATGGCGCGAGACATGGTGTTGGGCTCGCTAACGTAACAAGTCGTTTGCGTTTGCATTATGGAAATGATCAGGCTTTTACCATCGAGGAGTTGTCACACGGAAGAGTCCGGGTGACTTTAACGCTTCCCTTGCAGTTCTCAGAACGTCCAACCGTGAAACTCACAGGGTATGGTGTGTGATGATTCCAACTGTTTTGGCGGATGATGAAGTGCTGGCTCGACAAAAGCTACGCCAGCTTCTCCGAAGCGAGCCTGGAATAAGCGTTGTCGGCGAAGGGACCACCGCGGCCGAAACAATCGATCTGGTATGTGCCACGAAGCCGCAATTGCTTTTTCTCGATATTCAAATGCCGGGCATGGACGGCTTCGACATTGCCACAGAACTTTGTTCCGCCAAAATCACGCCCAAGCCGCACATTATCTTCACCACCGCGCATGATCAATATGCTCTGCGCGCTTTTGAGATTCACGCGATGGACTATCTCCTGAAACCATTCACGCAGGAGCGGCTCTCTTCTGCGGTAGAGCGTGCCCGCAAGGAGATACTTCTCGCCAAGGAGCATCCCGCAAGCGGCAGTTCTGCGGGTCAGCCAGGGAGTCACTACACAAGCCGTATTGTCTTCAAATCGCGCGGGCGGATTGTCTTCCTTCCCGTGTCCGACATTCGTTGGATCGGCGCCGAGGAAAACTACGTGCGCATCTGCACGCAGACTGAGACGCATCTATTGCGCGAAACCATGGCCCGCCTGGAGGAGAAACTCGATCCGGATATGTTTCTGCGGGTTCACCGTTCCTCTATCGTCAACCTGCAACATGTAAAGGAAGTACGCACTGAAGCCGATGGCGAATATGCCGTTGTGCTGGTAAATGGCGAAAAACTTACGATGAGTCGCGGCTATCGTTCTCGCATCAGTGGCTGGCTCACCCATAGTTGAAAGCAAATACAGATTTCTAAACCTGAAGAGCTGCAATTTTCCAATGAGTGCGCCGATTCTTGTACAACGTAAAGCGATTCATGCGGTTCGTCCCCAGCTTGCGGTATTTGGCTTCATTTTCCAAAAATATGGATGGAGTCTCGCAGGAACTTTGCAAACTCATAGTTGGCGGAACGAAACAAATCATGGTTTCCTTCCGTTGAAGCGGTCTTGCTGTCAGCAGTCCCTGTGATAGATCAGCTCATCCCCGGCACTGCACGGTTATCACATTCTTTCTCAAGTAAGTCGCTTGGGAAGATGAAATGCTTTCCTTGTGAGAACGAGGTGAAAGAAAATGAACGTTTCGGGGACCACGGCGCGCAATACGTTGCTTGATCCTGGAATGATCTCGATTGTTCCAGGTCGCAATGAAAAGGATGTTGTCCTTTCATCCGCATTTCAGACCGATCAGAAGCGCGTCCTCTATGCGCTCAGTATCCCCGAATACATCGAGACGTGGCTACAGCCGCCGGTTGGAGAGGATCTGCACCTTGTCTTCAATCCAGTGGCACGAGAGGAGTTTCATCTCGACTTTTATCGAGGGAATGCGCTTCAAATGAGCGTTTGTGGCGCTTGCCGGGTCGTGCGTGCGAATCAGATTCAATATGCCTGGAAGATAACTAGTCCCGGTCTTGCCACCGCCATGGAAACCTTGGTCGATCTAAAACTGCTGAGCGTTTCAGGAGGCTGTGTTGTTGAGCTAAAACACAGTGGGTTCAAAAGCGCTTTGGAAAGCGCGTGGTGTTGCAAGATGTGGGACGAATCCCTGACGCGGCTGCGCGGCATAATGGAAAAAAATTGAGCCATGATTGCAAGCGCGCTCAAGTCGTTCTTCGTGCATCGTCCCATCTACTGTCGTACTTGTCGTAGGCAAGCACGTTCTTGAGAGCTACTCGTTTCTCCCAGCCCACACGCTCGAGATCTGGATCCGTGGCGAACCGATCGACATACCCCAGACACAGATAGGCCACCGAAATAATGTGTTCCGGAATATTCAAGGCGTGCCGCAGCAGAGCCGGTTCGAGGATACTGACCCATCCAACGCCGATGCCCTCCGCGCGCGCGGCCAGCCACAAATTCTGCACGGCACACACTGCAGAGTAAAGAGCGGTCTCCGGCATCGTCCGTCGACCCAGCTGATGCCCTTGGCTGCTCTGCGAATCGCAAACCACGCAGAGGTGTTGCGGCGCTTCGAGTAAGCCCTCAAGCTTAAGGCTCGCGTAAATCCGCTGCCGCTCTCCCTCGTATTCGGCTAGTGCCCGCTTATTTGCATCGATAAATATCTTGCGTACGGTCGTCCTTACGCTGAGATCCCGAATCAGGATAAAGCGCCATGGCTGCATCAGGCCAACAGAAGGTGCGCTGTGCGCGGCCTCCAGGAGCCTGTTGATCAGATCATCCGGCATCGGCTCGGAGAGAAAACCGCGGCGCACATCTCTCCGCTCGCGTATTGCCCGGTAGACTGCACGGCGCTCGCTCTCTGCGAAACCTGCCACTTTCATTTCCATGCTTTCGACCACTTCGGTTCCGACGCCTCGCTGTTGCGCAAACGAGAGTCCACGCCCGCAGTCACTTCGATCAGCCGGCCGAAGAGCCAGATCACATCGGACAGCCGATTGAGGTACGCGAGTATCTCCGGCTTCAATTCCGTCCCACTCGATGCCAGGCGTACGACGTTGCGCTCCGCGCGCCGACATACCGTGCGGGCAACCTCATACGCTGCAGCCTCAGTATGTGCGCCCGGCAGTGACCAATCGGAGAGGATTCCTTCAGTCGCCTCAATCTGATGAACCAGCTTTGTCAGGTCATCGACGTCCTGCAAAGTAACCGACGGTGGCGGGTTCCGGCTTTCGGGTGGTGTCGCCAGTCCCGAACCAAGCCGAAATAGCGTGCGTTGGATCCCCTCGGTCCAATCGTGTATCTCCTTATTGGTGCAAATGCTGCGCGCAAAGCCAAGCACCGAGTTCAGCTCGTCGACAGTGCCATATGCTTCAACTCGCAGATCGGCCTTCGAAATGCGAATGCCGCCAGCCAACCCGGTTTGGCCGCTATCTCCGTGTGTCGTTGCAATACTCATATTTCCTCTCCTGGTATTTCGTCAGTTTCCTCGAACGACTACAAGTCCCCTTTATCCCCGCAGCACTCCATCGAACGATTGAGCAGTACGAACTCGTTTGCGCCTGTGCACTCTCTTCCGAACATTGACTTAAAGCACGCAGCGCAGTGCGAATCACCCCTGCGTGTGCGATCACTGTGATGACGCGACTCGCGATCTCCGCCTCCGCCAGCAGAAAGCTAACTTCTTTCAGCACCCGCTGCTCGAAGTCCCGGAACGATTCGCCACCCGGCGCGGGCAGCCAAGGATATTCCGCAATCCACTGTCGAGCGTATATCTCATCTTGTTCCTCAATCTCGTCCCAGGCGAGCCCTTCCCATCGGCCGAAGTCAATCTCACGCAGTGCAGGACGTACATGACAAAAGACTCCGAACGTCTCGGCGATTGCTATTCCTGTTGCGTAAGCTCGCCGCAGGTCACTGGTATAAACGACTCCCACATCCTCCGCGCGTAATCTGTCGAGTAGTCCTGCGAGTTGAAGCAGGCCGTTTGCATTCAACTCCGGGTTGGATTGACCGCAAAATGTACCTGCCATATCGGTCTCAGCGTGGCGAATGAAAAGTATGTCGCTCATACAGTCCACACTCCACAGAAGTAAACGGCGATCTCGGCCAACTGGCTAGTCGCGCCGAAACAGTCGCCGGTCACGCCGCCGATTTTCCTGAAGTAATACCATCCGCTCAAAACAGCGGTAAGCAGGGCACCCAGCAGTGGAGCGACCGCCGACCATCGCAGCGCAAAGGCCACAATCGCGAAAGCGAAGACTGATCCGAAGATTAGCGAAGACAAAGAGGTGAGCCCGGCGATTCGTGCACCCTGGCTATTCTCTTCGCCTGCTGGAGGAAGCAAGTAACTCAGCGGTAATGAACTCCAGCGGCACAGGACATGTGCCGAAATGACGTAAGCCGCAAAGTGCTCCAATGGCAGCGCCGCGAGCAGCGCAAAGCGCGCCAGCAGCGATAGCACGAGAGCAGCCGCGCCATAACTCCCAATCCTGCTGTCTTTCAGGATCACTAAAATTTGATGTTTGGACCCGCCGCCGCCAAATCCGTCGGCAGCGTCCGCGAGGGCGTCTTCGTGCAGGCAGCCAGAAACCAAAACGAGGTAGACGAGCACAACAAGAGCGGTCACAGAACGGTCCAGATGATGCACCACCAGCCTCTGCACCAGGACAGCTCCGGACCCGACGATGAGTCCCACGAGTGGAAAAAACTTAACGGCTCGCGAGAGCGAATCGGATTCGAACTCGATCGACGGCGTCGGGATCTGCGTGAGAAATTGGAACGCAACCAGTGCTTCCACGCTGGTTCTACGAATCTGCCGTATCGCGTTCATCCTATCGCCTCACTAACGCCGGCGGAGGCGAAGGTCGCCATCTCACTGTAAAGACGCATCGCTGACTCAATGACCGGGATTGCCAGCACTGCGCCGGTACCTTCCCCGAGCCGCATATTTAATTTGAGGATCGGTGTCAGTCCGATGAATTCGAGCAGTGCCCGGTGTCCTGGTTCTTCTGACTCGTGCCCCGCAAAAAGATAGCCCCGCACACGTGGTTCGATTGCAAACGCGATCGCCGCTGCAGCAGTTGAAATAAATCCATCGGCGACCACCGCAATCCGGCTCCTCGCAGCCCCCAGTATCAGACCAACCATGGCTGCGATCTCCAATCCGCCGACGCATCGCAGTACATCAAGCGGGTCAGGCGCTGAGCCAGTTCCCATCGTTGCAGAATGCTTCAGGAGCGCGGCCTCAATGACTTCCACCTTATGCTGTTGAGCCGCGCCATCCAGCCCCGTCCCTTTTCCTGTGACGAGAGTGACAGGTCGATTGGTCAGGACCGCCGTAATGGCGCTGGCCGACGTTGTGTTGCCGATCCCCATCTCGCCTACGGCCAGCAAATGAATGCTGTTTGCCGCCGCATCCATGGCTAATGTCGCACCCACTTCAAGAGCCTGCGCCAACTCCACGTCGCTCATCGCAGCTTCCCGCAGCATGTTCCGAGTCCCTTTGCACACCTTGCGGTTCAGGACCCCATCGGCGAAATCGAAGTCTCCATCTACCCCCACGTCGACAACGTTCATCTCGACATGGTGGAGCTTTGCCAACACGTTGATGGCGGCGCCTCCAGCCAGAAAGTTCAATACCATTTGGTGTGTGACCTCGCGAGGATACAAGCTGACTCCCTCCGCGGTAACTCCGTGGTCTGCCGCCAAAACGTATACCGCTTTCCTTATTGGCCCAGCGATATCCCCTTGTCGAATGGAAACCATCTGCGCTGCGATATCTTCGAGCATGCCAAGACTCTTAAGTGGCTTGGTCAACACATCCAAACGGGCTCGCGCATTTGCAAGCCACAGTTCGCTCGGTGGCCTTATCGCAGAGACAATCTCAGAGACTGCTAACCTTCCGGCCGCGCTCATACGGCCCTTTTCTCATGACGCTGCATCCGTTCAAGAAGCAAAGGATGCCGTCGCGGCGGGCAGTTAAAAGCCCTCTCTAAAATCGCCGGCTTCAGAATCTCTTCGGGCGTGCCATCCATCAGCGGTGTGTCGGGGCTAAGTAACAAAACAGAAGAAAAATTACCCTCAATCAACTGAAGATCATGAATGGACGCAAAGATGGTAATGCCTTCTGCGCGAAGAAAGTGCAGAAGATCGATCAGTTCAATCTGCCGTCCAATATCGAGATTCTGCGTCGGCTCATCCAGCAATAGCAGCTTCGGTTGCTGCGCAAGGCCCAACGCAATCTTCACGCGTTGACGCTCCCCTCCACTCAGTTCGCTGAAGATTCGGTTCTGCAGTGCGGTAACATCTGCCAGGTCCAGAGCGCGATCGACAGCCATGCGATCATCGCTCATTGGTCCTCGCAGAAACCCGAGATACGGCGTACGTCCCTGTTCCACAACTTCGCGCACAGTAAATGCGAAAGGAACATCAAGCTGCTGCGGGACAAGCGCCACCGTGCGCGCGATCTTCCGGAGCGCAAGCTTGTGCATTGGTTCATCATTCAGGGCCACGCTACCGGATCTACACTTCAGCGTGCCCGCAGCAAGGCGAAGCATGGTTGTCTTGCCCGCTCCGTTAGGGCCGATCAGGGCCGTGCAGCTCCCCGTCAGAAGATCAAACGTCGCAGAGCGAACTATGTCTCGCTCGCCATAGCCGAAGCGAACATCGTGAAAGCTCAGAAGAGGTTTCATATCGCGTAACCCTTCTTGGTTTTGCGCAGTAAATAGAGGAAGAATGGTCCGCCCAGAAAGGCCATCAGGATTCCCACAGGAATCTCCGTCGGCGCAAAAATAGAGCGAGCAAGCGTATCTGCGAGAACTAGAAAGATCGCCCCGGACAGAGCAGTGACCGGCAGCAGGCGAACGTGATCCGGGCCGAGCAGAAGGCGCGCAACGTGCGGCACAATCAGGCCGGCGAAGCTGATCAATCCACCGAGTGCTACCGCGACGGCCGTCAGCAACGACCCAGTCAGGATGATTCCGACGCGCGTATATTCCACCCTCAATCCTAGTTGATGGGCATATTCATCGCCCAATGCCAGCGTATTGAGGCGTCGCATCAGGGGCATCGAAATCACCGTTGCAACGATGAGCAGCGCGCTGGTTACAGAGAGCTGCGTCCAGCGAGGAATCCCAATAACGCCGTGCAGCCAGGAGAGCAAGACCAGATGACTCGATCCACTGCTGCTGTCGATCAATTCGAAGAAGTAGCTGGAGTAGCCCAGCATCGTGCTCACCGCAAACCCCGCCAGCAGCAGGGTAATCACGTTTGTCTTACCGTTCGAACGCGCCAGCGAATACACAACAGCCATGGTGACGACGGAGCCGGCGAAAGCCAGCACGGCTGTGGCGCTGAAGCCGAACATCGAAAGCTGCGAGAAAAAGAAGATGCCGATGCACGCCCCAAGCACTGCGCCGCCCGACGCTCCGATGACATATGGGTCTGCCATCGGGTTGCGAAATAGACCCTGAAACATGAGTCCGGAGATGGCCAGCGCCGCACCGACTACGCCAGAGGCCAATACTCGCGGCAATCGAATCTGCAGCAGAATAATCTGTTGGGTCGCAGTTAATGGGTGATGCCCAAACAAAGCAGCTAGAATCGCGCCGGAAGGGACATGAACGGCGCCCGTTGCCAGAGAGAGCAAAATGGCAGTCACCAGCGCAACGACCAGCAGTGATATTAACGTAGCGAAGCCCGCTCTTCCTCTGTACAAGTGATGGCGAGGAACAGGCGTCGCGGGCGCCTGCTCCGGGGGCGAATCGGGGGCAGACTCCAAAGGCGATGCCGCAATCTGTTTGATTTCAGGGCTCATTTCACTCGCCAGGACTCGCCTCCAAAGTTAATCTTGATTCCTGATCGGAACGTAAACGGCAGGGATGGAAAGCCAAACGTCTCAGTGTAGTGTTGGCTGAACAAATTCTGAATGTCGGTATAAACAGCAAGCCTCGCTGTGATTTGATACCCACCGCTTAGATCGATTCGCTGATACGCCCCGTCCAGATTTCGGTTCGGCAGCAACATCGACAAGTCGAAATTAGAGTCGTCGGATAGGAAATCGCTGTCGTCGCGCTTTCCGATCAGCGTCCCTGTCAGAGCGCTATAAAACTTCGCGCGAGTATAGTTCAAGCCGAAATATCCCGTGTGAGGAGCGACGCGAAACGGCCGGGCTCCTACCAGCGGAGAGAACATTCCGATCGGAATATTGCCGAAGTTGAATGCGGTGTTAAAGACCCCTCCCCCCTCCTGGTCACTTGTAAAAGAGTGTTGGACCACCGCATCGGTATAGGTATAGCCGCCACGTGCAAAGAGCCGATTGTTGATCTTGTACTCTGCCTCGAACTCCAGGCCCTGCGTTCGGAACGCCTGGGAATTGATATAAGCGCCAAACTCGACCTCCGGCAGGTTAGCCGCAGGGACTCCCAACTGGGCCAGCCCGCTCTGAGGAACGAACTCGATTCCATTCGTGAACTCATCATGAAAGTAGGTCAGGCCGAGACGCGCGCGGCCATTCCCCACCTCCTGATCAAGTCCGCCGTCATAGGTGCGGGAGTTCTCCGGGCCGATCTGGCCCACATGATATTGCTCAATGAGCTGGCTGCCATCCGGAACCGCCGACAGAATGTCGAACAACGAGCTGCCCTGTTGCGAAATCGTCGGTTCCTTAATTCCTTTGCCGAAACTCGCATGCAATTTCGTCCCACTCAGCCAACCGGCGGCGGAAGGACGAACAAGATAATAAGCAATGGAAGCGCGCGGGGTCCCGGCTATTCCAAAGAGGCCGTTATTCTCGATGCCGCTGCCGATGTTGTAATAAAGGCGATTGCGAATATCACCGGCGATCTGAAGAGTGTAACTATAGTTGCCTCGGCTGATGTCACTGGCTGGAAAACCGGTGGACTGAGTCGAGCCCCGCTCAGCCTCGTATTTGAAACCGCCCAGCGCGACGATATGCGGATTGAATCGATAGTCCGTCTGTGCGTAGACATAGTCGCGATTCGTAATGGCGACAAACTGACTCGGATAATCGGTGCCGGCGAACTGAAAGATCGCCTGGCCGCTGACGCTGTATCCGTTCGCTCCGGTGATCGTGACCGGCGCACCAAGAAAGTCGCCGAAGCCGTCCGGAATTCCAGTCGGAGCATAATCGTCGAACTGCGACCGCAGACGTAAGCCGCCATAACGAATCTCGTTATGCCATTTCGTTGTTGCCTGGTTGTTCCATGCGCCACTGTAGTAGGTATTTTGAGCCTTCTGAGCCGCATCGTCCGGAATACCATACAAGAGAATTGCATTCGGCTGCCCGGCGGAAGCCGAGAGATGGCGCACTGTGAAACGAAGATCATTCGCCGGGTTTGGGTCCCACCCGAAGTTGCCCACGTAGGTCGCGTTGCGGAAGGAATCGTTTGGCATATTGTTCTGGCTGCCCACAAGCCCAAAAGCGCCATAGTAGTCGAACCGCCGTACAACTCCGCTTCCAGTTACTTCCTGGTGATACGTGCTGAAGTTGCCACCATCGCCCGCATAGGTCAATAGCGGCAGCCTGGTTGAACCTCGAGCAGACGTCATGCTGACAACCCCGGCCAGCGCATCTGATCCATACAGCGCGCTGTTCGGCTCTCGCAGGACCTCAATCTGCTGAATCCCCACAGTGGTGAAGTTGGAAAAGTCGACGGCGCCGCCAACATCGTTAACCGGCACATCGTCGATCAGCACCTTGTTCGCATCTGTGGCGCCGCCACGAATCGACAGTCCTGTGATGCCCCCGAGCTGTCCGGTCTGCGTTATTTGCAGCCCGGGAATCTGGCGTAGCGGATCCTGAACCTGTGTATATTGCCGATAGTCGTCTGCCGTTAACACCGTGACCGAGGCGCCGATTTGTGCGATCGGCGTAGGGGTTGCACTAGCGGTAACGGTAACCTGTTGCGTTAGAGTCTGTGTGGCCAGCGTGATATCCAGGTCCGCCTTCACTGATTTTGTAAGGTAAACCGAATCGCTTGTCGTGCTCTGAAACGTAGGTGCACTCGCGCGCACACGATAGCGCGTTGACGCCGGAACATCGAAACTGTAGTCGCCGCTTGCATCGGTCTTTGTCGTCTTCACAACGGTAGTTCCATCCAGCAGTTCGACGGTGGCGCCTACGACTACCGCGCCGAGTGGATCTCTTACTGTTCCGTGCAATGAACCCTGTTCCGCCGCAAGCGCAGAAACAGACAATGAAAGAAGGGAGCAAACAAAAAGACAGGCTATCCAGATGACAGCCGACGATCTACGAAGTAAGCAATGCATAATTTTCCCCCTCGGGTAGTGAAGCAAGGCCGGTCTCCTGGCTTGCGCGTCATCGAACCATGGCTGCCTTCCCGGGTTGTTTTCCGGTGGCGTTGTACGTCCATGTCGTGGCTCTCTGCGCTTACAGTTACGGGGTAGTGGCGGATTTGCACCGCGCTTCCCGACACCTTGCTGTTGTTGGATGGTTGTAAGCTGAACGGTTCAGCTCAAGGATGAAATTGCTTTGCCAGATCCTCCAATGCATCGATCGCTACAGGGCTTGCGTAGTTGATCCGCTCATCGACGTAATAGACCCGATGCGCCTTGACCGCTGCCAGGCTGCTCCAGCCCGGACGATCCTGCAAGACCTTCAACGTCATCTTGCCTCCTCGAACCAGCACCAGTGCATCGGGTGCGCGCTCCAACACGACCTCCATGCTGATCTCAGGCCACTCCATCGGAATATCATCCGTCACCGAATGTCCTCCGGCGGCTTCAATAATCTCGGTGATGAAGGAGTTCTTCCCGATCGTACTGATCGGGTCATACCACACCGGCATAAAAACCCTCGGCGAGGGCAGGCCCCTGCTTTGCGCCTTCACTGCCTCGACGCGCTGCCGAAGACTGGAAGCCAACGCATCTGCCTGCGAGGTTCGATTCAAAGCAAGACCGACGGTTTCGACAGAATGAAATATCCCGGCGATGCCATGGGGGCTGATGAGAAAGATTGGAATGCCGACCCGCTCCAGTTGATCGGTCACCTCCATCGGTCCCGTGGGCTGCACACCGATAACAAGATCGGGGTGGAGCGAGAGGATCGTCTCGATCGACGGCGTGATCAGATTGCCGACGCTCGGCTTCTTCAATGCTTCAGCGGGATACTTCGTGTAATCGCTAATGCCAACGACATCATCGCCCGCGCCAATCTCGTAAACGATATCGGTTACGCTCGGCATTAAACAGATCAGGCGATGAGGGTGATCCGGCACAACCACCGTGCGCCCCATTTCATCGGTGAGTGTGCGGCTGGCAAAGCAGGGTACGGCGAGCACCGCGGTCAGCGAAAGCAATGTCAGCAGCCGCTTCATGCCGTCACCGCCTGCAAGGTTCGCGCCTGACGTATCGCCGCGACAAAGTTCTCCACTATGGCCGGATTCGCCCGAAAGTGAAGATGAATGTAGCTTGCAAGCACATTGCCCTGCCGAAACCCTTCCAGCTCTTCGTTGCCGGAGATGGAGTATTGCACGTGATAACAGGTTGCAACTCTCCCTCTGCGACGCAATCCGCGAACAATGAAAGCTGTGCCCGCGAACCGCCATTCCCTTGCAGCCCAGCAGGCAATCCTCAGTAAATTCCACCGTGACATATCCAAACTGAATAAGATTCCCGGTCATCTCCATCGAGAGGGGTAAAGCTCCCACCATCGCATAGCTCTCATCATCGACCCGGAGACTCTCCGACAGATACATCATTCCGCCGCACTCGGCGTAGATCGGCTTCCCCGAAGCCGCAAACGTGCGCACTTCTTCGCGTATCTTCCGATTGCCGCTCAATTGCGCAGCGTACAACTCCGGGTAGCCGCCGCCAAGGTAAAGCGCATCCAAGCCCACCGGCAGAGAAGCATCGTGCAGCGGACTGAATCTAACAATCTCAACTCCTTGCTCGCGCAACAAATCCAGATTGTCTTCGTAGTAAAACGAGAACGCATGATCCGAAGGCACGCCAATCCGCAACGTATCTTCCCGCTTCAATCCGCCAACCTGTGCCGTCTCGCTCACAGCCATCGGAAGACCGCATTCCAGGCCGAGCAAGCCATCGAGATCGAGGTGCTTCTCAGCCAGCGAAGCGAGTATCTCCATCGCAGTATCTTGGCCATTCGCAGCCTGTTCCGCGGCTCCCTGCAAGCCGAGATGTCGCTCCGGAATCGCAATCGCCGATTCTGACGGCAGCCAGCCGAGAAGCTTCGTCTCGCATGAATGTTCAATCGCCTCGCGCAGCATCGCATAGTGCTGCTCACCGGCCACGCGGTTCAGAATCACTCCCGCAAGCCGCAGCTTCGCGTCGAACGTCACAAACCCCAGCACCACCGCAGCCACACTGCGCGCGCTCTTCGATGCATCGACAACCAGCACAACCGGCAGCCGCAACAGCTTGGCGATCTCCGCGCTGCTGCCAATCTCCGTGTTTCCACTCTTGCCATCGAACAGGCCCATCATGCCTTCCGCAACCACAACATCCGCCCCACGCGAAGCATTTCGCAAAACGCTCCGGTTAGCCTCAACGCTCAGCATCCATGTATCGAGATTGCGTGCCGCACGACCGCATATCCGCGTGTGGTGACCTGTATCCAAAAAGTCAGGCCCGCATTTGAACGGCTGCACGGCAAGTCCGCGCCGTCGCAGCCCCGCCATGACCGCCAGCGCGACTGTTGTCTTCCCGACTCCGCTCGCCGTCCCAGCTACAAGCAGCCCCTTCACAGCATCACCTCGAGATGTCCCTTTAAGGCGAGCGGCAATCCAGCGACCATCAACACCACATCGTCGGCAATCCTGGCGACTCTCTGGTTCATCTCGCCCAGCAGATCACGGTATTTTCGTCCCAACGGATACGCCGGAACCACTCCACTCCCAACCTCGTTCGACACCAGCACTAAGTTGCATTGGGTTCTCTGCAATGCCGCGCAAAACTCGTCAACCCTGCTCGCAAGAGCTTTGCTGTCGTCACCGGCAGCCTCCATAAGATTTGCCGCAAAGATCGTCAGGCAGTCCACCACCATCACCTCGCACTTCAGTTCATGCGCGGCCATCACCTTCGCCAACTCGAGCGACTCCTCCACCGTCACCCAATCCCTGGGCCGGTCTTCGCGATGCCGATCGATCTTCGTGCGCATCTCGTCATCGGTGATCTTTGCCGCAGCCACAAATACGACGCGAACAAACTGCTCGGCAAGCTGCTGCGCGTAACGGCTCTTGCCGCTGCGCACACCACCAAGCACGAGTGTCACCGAACCTTGGCGCGTCTCCTGCATCGTCAGCTCCTTGCCCATGCGCGCAAAAAGCACACGGAACAGAGCGGGAATAAATTTAGGCAGCTCGCGCGGACCTCTGTAAGGTCAACGACAATGCTCTTCAGCTCTCCCAGCGAAGCCGAACTAAGCCCGATCAACCTCCGGCGGGTCTCCTGACTTGCGCTTCACCGAGTTTTGACTCACCTTCCCAGGACGCATCCCAGTGGCTTAGAAAACCTGTCAAAACTCTCAGCGCTTACAGTTACGGGGTAGTGACGGATTCGCACCGTCTTCCCAACACCAGATTAGGCAAGACTATCCCGCCCTCACTCCGGGGTCAAATTTTTACAAAATACCGGCAGCGGGTCATCTCCTGTGCGCCGAGTAGAGCAGTGCAAGTGTCATCTGCGCGACAACCAGCAGTACGACCAGCGCCGCCATCGTCCGGTGAAACCTCCTGGAGCGGGCCGGTTCGGCCTTCTGGTCACGCCAGAACAAGCTCACCAGCGCGTGGCGGTCATGCCACAGTAGCGCCAGCATTGACGCAAAGATAAACGCCGCCATGAACTCCGCGCCGAACGCGATGTGAAAGAACAGGTTGATCATCAGGATGTTCGCCATCACTGGTGTCATTACCGCCGCGCCCAGCAGCGCAGTCTTGCGGAACAGAAGCATCGCGGCTCCGGCAACCTGGGTCAGCCCGAGAATGCTGGCGTAGACCGGCGAATAGCTGTAGTAGTACCAAGTGAGCTGATGACCGCTGAGTGAACCGGCAGGCCTCTGTGCGATCTCTGGCGAAAGTTTGAACTGCACGCCCGCCAACTTGCTGAGCGCATAGGTAAAGAGCAGATACGCGCACAAGTAGCGTAGCCAGTCCAGATACTTCGGATAAGGTGAGGCAACTTCGGTTGATCTCATCGAGCTAAAGGCCGGATACGCGACACAGCCACGCTTGGTTCCGCACTTCTTTTCATAAAAACACGAAGGCCACGCGAAAACCCATTGAAACCGTATCCGTCGATCGAAATGATAGCGCTACCCCTGCTCAACAAATTGTCGTGCTGCCGCCCTCGCATCCCGCACTAGATCAGGCACACCCACTCCACGATAGCCATTACCCAGCAACGACAATCCATCAAGCGAGCGCACTCGCTCCTCCAACTCTTTCATCCTCTCCAGATGCCCCACTCCATACTGCGGAAGACTGCGAGGCCATCGACGCACCACGATCATCTGCGGTTCCGGCAGCGGTCCCAGAATTCGCGCCAGCTCCATCCGGGCTACGGCGGCAGTCTCATCATTGCCGCAGCGCAGCAGCCGGTCAGCCGCCTTTCCCCCGAAGAAAGCCCGCAGCAATCGCCCACCCGGTGGCACCCGATCGTCAAACTTCTGGTCGACAAAGGTACATGCCAGCAACAATCTGTCCGACTCCGGAGGCACGAGAAACCCAAATCCCGGCGGTACTCTGAGCTTCGTTGCATCCGGAAATCCAAACCCCACCACTACAGCCGAGCTCGCATCCATCTCCATCAATCGTGCCGCGCTCTCGCTCACCGGTTTCAGTAGCGCACGCGCCACATCCACTGGAGCCGCCATCATCACCGCATCGAACCGCTCCATGCCCTTCTCGGTCCCCACCAGCCAACCGTCCGCTCCACGCGAAACCGATCTCGCCTCTGCAGCCAGCCGCACCCAGTCCTCGGGAATCGCCGCAATCATGCGATCCACCAGCGTTCCCATTCCGCTTCGAAGCGTAGTAAAAACTGCCTCCGTCTTTGCTGCGGCAGCCCGGCGCTGCAAGCCGGCGATCAAACTCCCCTGCTCTCGTTCCATCGCCACAAACGGAGCCATTGTTGCCCGCACGCTCAGCCTGGATACATCGCCGCCAAAAACACCGCTCAGCAGCGGAGCCCCGATCTTCTCCAGCACCTCCTCGCCGAAGTGCCTTCGCACAAAGTCTGCAACGCTCTCGTCTCCCGCCGGCACGTTTGCCCGCAACTCCTCAGCGCGGCCCGGCTCTTCGCGATAGGCCTGCTTCGCCTCCGCGCTGAACAACTCCGACGCATCCAGCGCGCCCAGGTCGCCAGGTACCATCATCCGCATTCCATCCGGCATTGGCTGCAGCTTCTTATCAATCAGGACATACGTCTTTCGCACATCGTCGTTGGAAGCCATCACCTCATCGCCCAGACCAAGCTCCACCGCCAACTCCCGCGCCCATGGCTTTTCCGTGACCCATGCATCCGGCCCGCATTCGATCACAAAGCCGCCCTCGCGCATCGTCTCAACGATCCCGCCCAGCCGCGTCGACGCCTCAAATAAGACGCCCTGCACTGCCGCACCGGCACGGGCGAGCCGCGCCAACTCATACGCTGCCGCCAGCCCTGCTACGCCACCGCCGACAATCGCCACCCGCTTCATCATCTCTCCCAAAGTGCTACACGCAAAAAAACGAAGGCCGGAGCCTTCGCATCCGGCTCCCACTCGACAGCCTATACCCCTGCTGGCACCGTTACCTCATCGACGATCGCCTTGTACTCCCCCGTCACCACTTCCGCGAGTGCTTTCACCAGCAGCGCGGAGTCGTTCAGACTCTCCGCCCGCCATAGCTGCAACCCCAGTTCGCTCGCTCTCTCTCGAAACGCTATGTCGATGTCGTACAAAATCTCCACGTGATCGCAAACAAAGCCAACCGGCTGCATCACCACACCCACGTGTCCTTCAGCTTTGATCGCCTTTAGCGTTTCCTCTACGGTTGGCCCAATCCACGGCCCACCGCTGACGCCCTGACTTTGAAACGCAAAGTACCAATCCATATCGCTGAACCCAGCCGCAGCCATGCGCTCCGCCACGAGCTCAGCTGTGCGCTTCGCCTCAACGGGGTAAGGATCGGGAGAATCCTGCACCGGTGTACCCGGCCTCGCACCCGCAACCGAACTCTCGCCCGTCATAATCGTCCGGCATGGAACACTATGCGCCGTAAACAAAACCGGCACCCGCCGCCCGGTCTCAGCGCAAGCTTGTGTCCAGACTGGCCGCAGCTTCTCCGTGAACGCCTCCGCCAGCACTGGATTCTCTGCCCACCCTGCGACAAACTCCACTTCGATTCCACCCGCTGTTGCCAACACCGCGCGTCGATAAAGCCCTACGCTGGTTCGTGAGTTCTGAGGAGCCAGACACACTGCCTTGATGTGTGTCACGCCCTCTCTTCGCATCTGCGCAATTACATCTGCAATATAAGGATGCCAGTTTCGCATCCCCACATAGACCTTTTCGCCGCCTAACGCTTGCTCCAGCAGGTAGCCCTGAGTCATCGTCCACTTCGTCAGCGGCGGAGCTTCCACCCCCGGCGTATCTCGCAGTCCAATCTGCGCGTAGCGATGCTGCAGCTCCTCCACTATTTCTTTTGGCAGCGGCCGTCCACCTGTCACCTTACTCAAATACTCAGCCATCTCACCCAGCACATCCGGCGTTCCATGTGCGAGCAGTAACACCGCACTTTTCCCATTCCCCGTGCTCATCGCGTACTCACTCCTTCGATCCATTCCGACCGTATTGCCACGTTTTGTTTTTGTCGTCATCCTGAGCGGAGCGAAGGACCCCTGTATTTCGCCTTGTCCCGCAACCGCCGTTGTCCCCTGCAGTTGTCCTCGTCGTTGCCTGTTCTTAAATCGGTGTCATCTGTGTCGATCGGTGTTAAGCTTTCCGGACTCACAGCCTGCCGAACTCCTTCACCCACTCCACAACTCGAATCACATTCTCCACCGGCGTACCCGGCACAATTCCATGCCCCAGATTGAAGATGTGTCCCGGCCTTCCCGCCGCAGCGTCCAGCACCTCGCGTACCCCCCCCTTCAACACCTCCTCAGGAGCGAACAACGCAATCGGATCGAGATTTCCCTGCACGGCGCAACCGGCGCCGACGGCCTTCCACCCCACCTCCAGCGGCACCCTCCAGTCCAGCCCCATTACATCCGCGCCCGTCTCCCTCATCGCCGGCAGCAGGGAAGCGGTCTCCACCCCGAAGTAGATCACCGGCACACCCATAGCCTTGATCCGTTGCACCAACTCCGTCGTCCACGCCAGACAGTACCGCGTGTAGTCGCTCACGCTCAGCTTGCCCACCCAGCTATCAAATACCTGGATCACATCCGCGCCTGCCTCCACCTGCTGCCGCGCATACGCAACCAATACGGTTACAATCTTCTCCATCAGCAGAGACCACGCCGGTCCGTTCGAATACATCAGCTTCTTCGTCTCGATGTAGTTCCTGTCTCCGCCGCTCTGTTTCCCGCCCTCGATCATGTAAGCTGCCAGCGTCCACGGCGCACCACAGAATCCGATGATCCCAAGCGTGTCCCCGTCCGCTCGTGGCGCGGCAAAGTGCGTGGCCACCCGCTCGATCGCCCGCGCCACATAATCCAGTTCGTCCGTCCTGTCGGTCCGAAGCGCCTGAACCTGTTCGAGCGTCCGCAACGGCGTATGCACCACCGGTCCTTCGCCCGCGACAAACTCAAAATTCAGTCCCATCGGCGTCAGGGGCAACAGCAGATCGGCAAAGATGATCGCCGCGTCCACTCCCAGCCGCTCGGCCGCCGTAATCGTCACCTCTGCCGCAATCTCCGGTGTCCTGCAGATCTCCAGCAGTGAGTGGTGCCTCCGAACCGCCATATACTCCGGCATATAACGGCCTGCCTGGCGCAGAAACCACACGGGCGTACGGTCTACCGGAAGCCGCAGGCAAGCCTGCACGAAACGGCTGCCGCCTGGGGCCGTCTCCGCGCTGGTTTGCGTGGCGGGACGTGCTGAGGACGTATCGGTCAAAAAAGAATCTCCTCTTCAAGCGTAGCACTCGGGGATTGCGTTTCGCGAGTGCCGCCTATTCCCTCGTGTACGGTTTGAAGGGAATGCGATAGAAGATTCCGATGCTGAAGATCTGCGGAGTAAAGGTATTGTTGACTCCCGTGTGCCAATGTTCGAACTGGTAGTCGACACGCGCTGCCCAGTTGGAGGTGATGTCGTAGTCGAGCCCGGCGCCTGTGGAATACACAATGGAATCATCGTAAAAATAGCGCGGCCCCGGACCTGAGGTGATGGGGTTGGTAAAAGTGATCTTTCCATAACTGCCAAAGAAATTGGCGTATGGGTAGAAATTTTTAAATCGATGCTCAACGCGAATGCCGCCGCCGAATGTCTTCTCGCTAACAGCGTCGCCGGTGGCGATTTTGAAGCGAACCTCGAGCGAGGGGGTAAGAACCCAATGGAGATAGCGAGTGTAGTCGAACCCAACCGTGAACCCATTGTCTTTCTGCGAAGAGCGGTCAGTGGAGACCCGGGAGTACGTTCCGAAGACGGACATAGCCGCTTCTTTTGAAGCCGTTGCACTTGCCTGTCCCTCAAGAGGTTTAGAGCGGAGAACAAGTAGTACCAACGTCACAAGCAAAAAGATTGAAATCCGGCTTAGGACTGGACATCCCGGCATCAGCGTCCCCCCGAGCAGGCGGGCCTTCTCGGGAGAAGGAAAGCGCGGCCATATCTCTGTTTTGTGGCTTGGATGCGTTACATAAGGACCCGTTGGTTGCAGTGTATTCGCAAAATCCGGGGAACAATCCTAGGTAAAGCCCTAGGTCCTGAGCTTCAGGCCTCAAGCCGAAACGTAAACTCTTCAATCACAGGATTTGTCAGAACCTCGCTCGCAATCCGTTCCACCTCGGCGTGCGCGGCCTGCTGTTCCAACCCATCCTCCAGAGTCAACAAGAAGTATTTCCCTTGCCGCACATCCGCAACGCCGCGATATTCCATCCGCCGCAATGCATCTGCAACCGTCTGCCCCTGGGCATCCAGCACCGTTCGTTTCAGCGTGACATAGACATGAGCCTTCATCCTGTCTGATTATAGACAAGGTGCAGCTTTCGTCTCGTCCGTAGCGACGCTCGCCGTTTGCACACGACTCCCGATGCCGCAATCGGCATCACATTCTGCATCTGCAAAATATTCACCCGAAACAAGAGAAGAGACGCCCCAACTTTATGACGAACTACCTTGAACTACCCGTCGGGGAGAAGTCCCCCGAGGTCATTAACGCCGTAATTGAGATTCCCTACGAGGGCGTCAACAAATACGAGTACGACAAGAACCTTCACGTCTTCCGTCTCGATCGCAACCTCTACTCTCCCGTTCACTATCCTGGCGACTACGGCTTTATCCCGAGCACCCTCGCCGACGACGGCGACCCCATCGACTGTCTTGTGCTCGTCGATACTCCCAGCTTCCCCGGCTGCGTCATGGAAGTCCGGCCCATCGGCATTCTCGAGATGCTGGACCAGGGCCTGGGCGACGAGAAAATCCTCTGCGTCGGTAAGGGAAATCCGCGCTACAAAGACGTCTGGAACTACTCCGAAATCTATCCCCATATGCTCCGTGAGATCACGCACTTCTTCTCCATTTACAAGGACCTTGAGGGAAAACGTGTCGAGGTCAAAGGATGGCGCGACGCCTCTTTCGCGCGAGACAAGGTCCTCGAAGCCCAGAAGAACTTCATTGACAACAAGGCCAATCCCAAGCCGAAGCCCATTCCCCACAAGACCGAGCAGACCGCCGAGCAGAAGAGAAGGTCCGCCGACTAACTGTCGCCCTTCACTGCAAGAGCACCTAGATAAACCAGGGGTCCCACCGCCGCTACAATCGCAGCAAACCCCAGCGCAGGCAGCCCTGCAACGCGTTCACCCCGCGCTGCCCACAGTGCAAATGCAATGAGCAGGATTGGGCCCGCACCCACCGCAACCGTGCCCCAGAAGCCGCCCGGCACACGGAAGGGCCTCGCCAACTTCGGCTCTTTCAGCCGTAGCACCACCAGCGCGACAAACTCCAGCACGAGCGCTGCGCCATAGAGCACAAGGTCGATTGAGATCAGCCGCTCAAACGACATCCCCAGCGCCAGCGCCCACGCCACCGAGCACAACACCACACTCACCCAGGGCACCCCAGACTTCGTCCTCCTTGCCACTACCTTCGGCAGCATGCCCTCCCTGGCCAGCGCATACGGTACTCGTGTGTAGCTCATCATCAGCGCGTTAAACATCCCAAACCCATTGATCGTCCCACCGAGCACAACGCCAAGTGCGAGCCACGGACCGACCAGCTCCCGCGCTGCATCGGCCCACGCACCGGTCGAAAACTGAGCAGCCGGAATCCCGGCTACCGCCACGGCCGCCAAAGGAAACACATACGTCAAAGCCACCAACCCCGCGGACGCCAACATCGCCCGTGGGTAGTTTTTTTGTGGCTCCTGGACCTCCTGCGCCACCGTCGAGGCGTTATCCCACCCCATATAGTTCCACAGCGTCACCGAAACCGCTCCTGCGAAGTCCGCTCCCGCGCCAGGAGTCTTCAGCCAGAAAGCGCTCCCCTCGAAAACATCAAACCCCCTGTGCGCCAGAAAGCCCTTCCACAGTCCCACTGCTGTGAGCACCACGAACGGCGACAGCAGCAGGCAGAACAATCCCACTGACCCTTCGCCAACAGCTCTTGCGCCGCGCAGATTCCACGCCGCACACAGCGCCACCACAGCGAGCGCCCACAGCGTACTGCGCCCCCCTGCCGTCCACGCCGGTTCAATCCTTCCCAGATAAAGCACAAAGATGACGGGATAGATCGCCATATCGAAGACGCTCGCCGCCAAACTCAGCCATGCCTCCTGGAATCCCCAGAAACCGCCCAGCGCCCGTCTCACCCAGCAGTAGTACCCGCCCTCCTCGGGCAGCGCGGAAGCCAGCTCTCCAACCATCAGGCTTGTCGGCAAACTCCATACCAGCGGAACCAGCGCCAGCAGCAGAAGGGCAGGCCCGTAGCCGGCTTTTCCAATGATGTCTTCCAACCCATAAGGCCCACCCGACACCATAAAATACGTCGCCGCGATCAGCGGCAGAAGCCGCATCTTCCCGGCCCGTCCCGATCGTCTTAATGCCACGGTGTGTTGTATGTTGTCATCCTGAACGGAGAGAAGAATCTCCGCATCTTCGCCTTTTCTCATCAATTTACTCGATCTTGCCGTCGTCCCCCAGCCGCAAGTTATAATTGCCTCAGCCGGGCGTAGAGAGACGTCAAAAGTCGATTCGATGCCCAAGCAATGCAGACGGAGAGTTGGCCGAGTGGCTGAAGGCGGCGGTTTGCTAAACCGTTATAGGGCGAAAGCTCTATCGGGGGTTCGAATCCCCCATTCTCCGCCACCACCCGGCTCTACGACCCCTGGGAAGGCCAGCGATATCAAGCGAAATTCCCGCCTCCTCTTACGCACACTACTGCTCGCCCTCCTCGTTGCGGCTTTCACCTGCCTGCTTTCGCCTCTCGCTGTCGCCGTGCAGCAGGTGGCTGCGCCGAACAACGCACCGCAGGCTGTTCCAATCGCTACCGCGGGCGTACCTCCTACCGTCCAACGCACTCCGCCCGACGCTCGAACTCAGGAAACAGGCCTCGGCCTCATGCCGCCCGCCAATCCGGCGCTCCCATCGCTCATCCTCATAGGCGACTCTACCGTCCGCAATGGCCATGGCCGTGGTGACAACAATCAATGGGGCTGGGGCGCTCCCATTGCCGACCTGTTCAATCCTGCCAAAATTAATGTCGTCAACCGCGCCATTGGCGGGCTCTCCAGCCACAGTTACATCTCCGGCGGACACTGGGACCTCGCACTTGAGATCATCAAGCCCGGCGACTTCGTTCTTATCCAGTGGGGCCACAACGACGGCGGCATCAACCTCCCCGGCACAACGCCGATCCCGGATCAGGGCCTTCCTCCGGGTGCTGCACCGCCGGCGCCGGTCCCCGGCAAGCCACCCCGCGAACCGAACGTGGGAGGCAGCCTCCCCGGTATTGGTGAAGAGACCTACGACGTTATCAATCCGCGCACCGGCAAGATGGAGACGGTCCACACCTATGGCTGGTATCTGCGCAAGTACATCTCGGATGTAAGGGCGAAAGGCGCTACGCCCATCATCTGTTCGCTTGTTCCGCGCAAGATTTGGGTCGAAGGCCAGATCCGCCGCAACACCACAACCTATCGCGGCTGGGCTCAGCAGGTCGCTGAGCAGGAACACGTGGGGTTCGTTGACCTCAACGAAATCATCGCGCGGCGCTATGACGCTATGGGGCCTGAGGCCGTCGACAGCCTCTTCGGAGACCCCCACACGCACACCGATATGGCTGGCGCTGTGATCAACGCCGAGTCAGTCGTCTCCGGCCTTCGCGATTTACCTGGAGACCCACTGGCCAAATACCTCTCCGATCAGGGCAAAGCCATCGCACCCTACAAGCCATAGCCGGCACCAGAGTCTATGCCTCCACCCGGATCGTCCCGATAGAAAAAGAGGGCAATTCGGCGGTGAGATAACGGATACCTATTTGTATACAACCCGCGATTTTCGATGTATAGTTCGGCCTAAATGTATATCGCTTTATCGGATGGGAACAAGCAATAAGCGGCGTCCCACGGAAATACTGCGCTTCCGATTGCACATCGGCACAGGGTCGAAAGCGGCAGTTCTGATCGGTCAATACGCCATTGGAGGAGCAGTGAAAATGTCAGTGAAACGAAGCTTCAGGGTGCTGCTTCAGTCAGCGCTGGTCACGGCAATCACCACGGGATTTCTACAGGCTGAGTTGAATCGGGCCGACTATGAGCGCGCAGCGGGAATCGCTGCAAAGTATCGTGAGTTGTTGGTCAATGTGCCTGAAAACCCAATTTGGGTGGCGGGAGAGGATACGCTCGTGTTCAGCACGAACTCCAATGGCGAACATCAGTTTGTACAGGTTGACGCAACCACCGGACAGAAGAGTCCGGCGTTCGATCAGACGCGGCTGGCGGAGTCCCTGAGCAAGGCGGCGGGTCAGGAGTTCAAGGCGAGCCAACTGCCGCTTACCCGGCTTCAGTTTACCGATAAGAAGTCGGCGATTGAGTTCACGCTGAACCAGGCGCGCTGGCGATGCGATCTCAATACGTATCACTGCGCACCAGCAACAGGAGGCGCTCGCGGAACACGGGGCGGGGGAGCTGCCGGCGATGACGAGATGCCCTGGGCGGCCAACAGCTTGACAAACCAGCGCGCCTCACCGGATGGCAAGTGGGAGGCGTTGGTCGAGAACTACAACATCGTGCTGCGCGCCAAGGGAGCCAAGGACTCGGAGAAGATCATTCTGAGTACCGACGGGTCGGAGGACAACTACTACAACATCAACACGATTGCGTGGTCGCCTGACTCGACCCATCTGGTTGCCTATCGCGTTAGACCCGGCTACAAGCGTCTGGTGCACTATGTTGAGTCGTCGCCTCCCACGCAGCTGCAGCCAATGTACACATCTATCATCTATCCCAAGCCGGGCGATGTGCTTGACCTGCAGCAGCCGGTCCTGTTCGACGTCGCCGGCAAGCACGAATATCAGGTGAGCAATGAGTTGTTCCCCAACCCATTCGACCTGGGTCGCGTGCAGTGGTGGAAGGATAGCCGCGGATTTACCTTCGACTACAACCAGCGCGGACACCAGCTCTATCGCGTCATTGAAGTGGATGCCAAAACAGGTACGCCAAGCACGTTGATCGACGAGCAGAGCAGGGCATTCGTCGACTATCGTCCGCTGGTGAATAACCAGACGGATACAGGCAAGATCTATCGTCACGACGTCGCCGATGGGAAAGAGATCATCTGGATGTCGGAGCGGGATGGCTGGGCTCATCTCTACCTCATTGACGGTTCGACCGGCAGGTTCAAGAACACGATCACCAAAGGCAATTGGCCGGTTCGTTCGGTGGATTATGTCGATGATGCGAAGCGGCAGATCTACTTTGAGGTGAGCGGCATGAAGGCAGGAGAAGATCCCTACTTTGAGCATGCGTTCCGAATCAACTTCGACGGTAGCGGACTGACGCCTCTTACAGAAGGGGAAGGGAATCATCACCTCGAGTACTCAACCGATGGAAAGTACTATGTGGATTTGCACTCGACGGTGAGTGAAGCTCCGGCGCTTGATCTGTTCCAGGTCGATGGCAACAAGAAAATTGCGACGCTCGAACAGGGAAACATCGACAAGCTGAAAGCGGCTGGCTGGAGAGCTCCGGAGCCGTTTATGGCGATGGGGCGCGATGGCCGGACGGAGATATGGGGAGTGATCTGGAAGCCGGCGAACTTCGATGCATCGAAAAAATATCCGGTGATTGAAGATATTTATGCAGGGCCCCAGGGGTCGTTTGTGCCGAAGACGTTTTCGCCACGCGCCGAACCTCTGACCGAACTGGGTTTCGTCGTGGTGCAGATTGACGGCATGGGGACGAATAACCGGTCAAAGGCGTTTCACGATGTTGCCTGGAAGGATCTGAAGGACGCGGGATTTCCCGACCGGATTCTTTGGCACAAAGCCGCGGCCGCAAAGTATCCGTGGTATGACATCTCCAACGTCGGAATCTTTGGGACTTCGGCCGGCGGCCAGAATGCGATGGGCGCACTCTTGTTTCACCCGGAGTTCTATAAAGTTGCGGTGTCGAACAGCGGATGCCATGACAACCGGATGGACAAGATCTGGTGGAACGAGCAGTGGATGGGATGGCCGATCGGGCCGCAGTACTCAGAGTCTTCTAACGTCGATAATGCTTTCAGGCTGCAGGGCAAGTTGATGCTGGTTGTCGGCGAGTTGGATGATAACGTCGACCCGTCATCGACCTTCCAGGTGGCGGATCGGCTGGAAAAGGCGAATAAGTACTTCGACCTGCTCTATGTTCCGGGCGGCCACCACGGTGCCGGGGGGGCATACGGATATCGCAAATTAGAAGATTTCTTTGTCCACAATATCCTTGATCAGGAGCCACCGGCATGGAACCAGGACACAGCGAAACCTGCCCCGTCGACGCCATAAGGAATCGCTGATCGAGGGTATGCGTAAGGAATGCGGAGCAAGCGGGGAAGCCGCTTCGCTCCGCTCTTCTATGCGCCCTTAAAGCTGGAGAAGGTCTTTTCGCTGACCTTCGGCCGGTGGGCTAAGGCCGTCTTGTAGATTAACCGGGCGGTCTCCAGTTCCTTGCCGGTGATCTCCATCCGTGGAGCGCGAACGCGAGCAGAGCCGACTCCCGCTTGTTCCTGCACCCATTTAATGAGCTGCACGAACTTTGGCACCGTGTCCATGCGGAGCAAGGGAAGGAACCAGCGGTAGAGTTCAAAGACTTCGCTGTGTTTCCCGGCCTGAGCCAGGTTGAAGAGATTGACAGACTCAACCGGAAAGGCATTCACCAGGCCTGCGACCCACCCTTTGGCTCCGGCGCCCACACCTTCGACGAGAACATCATCTACGCCGACGAAGATGTTGAGACGATCGCCCAGCACCTCGCGGATGGCCGAGACGCGGCGAACGTCCGCGCTGGACTCCTTCACGGCGTGCAGGTTTTTATGTTCGGCAGCGAGTTCGGCGATCTCGTTGGGAAGAAAGTCTGTCTTGTAGGAGACGGGGTTGTTGTAGAGCATGCACGAGAGTTTGGTTGCAGCGATGATGGTTGCGACATGGTTCTTCATCTCGCGCCAGTCGGAGGTGTAGACGTAGGGCGGCAGGACCATCAACGCCTGGCAGCCCGCCTGCTCGGCTTCCTTCGCGAGGCGAATGGCATTTGCCGTGGAGAGGGAAGAGATTGCCGCGACCACGGGCGCTTTGCCGCCGGCGACACGTACAGCGGTTTTAAGGATGCCGACTTTCTCTGCCTCTTCGAGGGTAGCTCCTTCGCCGAGTGAGCCGAGCATCACCAGGCCCGTGCATCCATTGCCCAGCAGCCACGCGGCATGCTGGGCCAGAAAGCGGTGGTCGACCGCGAGTTTGGTATCAAAGGGTGTTGTCATTGCGGGCATTACGCCAGACCAGATCATGCATTCTCCTGAAGTACATCCTGTTGGGAATCGTGAAGACAAAGAGCGCTAACGGGAACTGGGGATAAAGGTGGACGAATGGATTTCGGGGTCCATCCAAAGAGGATCTGTGTCGCCGGACCGCAGATACGTCCCTGGCATGGCCCCATTCCACAACGTGTCTGCAGCTTTGCCTCGGTCCATCCGCTACGGCCCGCGAGGCTTTCGTAGGACACGTCCTCGCATCGGCAGACGATGGTTTCTTCCGAAGCCAACAAACTAAGCTCCTTCCGAAGGCGAAAAGCGGTCTCCAGGCGTCGAGCGAATTTTTGTTCTGCGGTGCGGCGGCCGCGCAGGGAATCGATCGGCTTTCCCGCGCAGGCAAGTCCTGCGATCTCGCCCTGTATCAGAGCGGCATCCAATCCTGCGATGCCGGTGGGCTCTCCAGCGCAGTAGATGTTGGCCACAGAAGTTTGTTGCCGCTCGTCGACTGCAACATAGTCGCCACGAAGCGTGCAACCGAGCAATGCCGCGAGTTCGGTGTTGGGCACGAGGTGAAAGCCGCAGGCAAGCAGGTCGCATGGCTCGTTCCATGTTCTGTTTCCGTTAGTAAGCCGGACGCTTTGCAGCTCGCCGGTTGCGTGGTTTGCAATAGCGGCGACGGGCCAGCAGCCGGTACGGTAGGCGGTTGTGCCCAGCGCTGCGCGATAGCCGAGACCCTGCAGAATCTTTGCGGGATGAGACCACAACGAAGCAGCAAAGGGTGCAAGCTGCGATAACGGCGCCTGCTCGGCGATACTGGTGACATGGGCGCCAAACTCGCGGAGGTGAACCGCCACCGCCAGAAGAAGCGGACCCGAGCCCGCGATTGCGACGCGCTTACCTTGAACCGGAAAGCCGCCCTTTACGAGGGCCTGCAGGCCACCTGCGCCAAAGACACCCGGGTGAGTCCATCCCAGAAAGGGTAGAAACCGCTCACGTGCCCCGGTGGCGATGATGAGGTTGTCATAGTGCAGCGCGATGACATCGGGATCTCCCCCAGTCTCGTGGAGCGAGTGAAGAATTCCTGGCGCGGGCGCATCGAAAACACGATAGCCGGAGAGAAGCGCTGCTCCGGAGGACGCGAGTGCCTGGAGCGCGCGATCCTTCCGAACGCTCTCCGTTTTGATTGCTCGCTGCTGAAGAGGTTCGATTCCTGCGCGCCAGATCTGTCCGCCCGCGGCTTGATTGTCGTCGAGCAGAAGCACACTAAGCCCATGCCGCGCGGCAGCAGAAGCGGCAGCGATGCCGGCGGGTCCGGCGCCCACGACGATGACATCGGCGTGTTTCATCGTTCCGACTCCACCACCATGCCTTCGCGGCACGCGAGCTGACAGGTGCGGCGATGAAGTATGCCGTCAACTGTGGCGCGGCACTCAAAGCAGATGCCCATGCCGCAGAGCGCTGTTCGCGGCTCGCCCGTGACGGACCGGCGGCAGGGAACTCCCGCCTTGAGGAGCGCTGCCGAGACCATCGATCCCGATTCCATCTGCACAGGCTGTCCGTTGATCCGGATGGTTACAGGCTCAGACATGCGCGGCCGTCCGGATGGTCATGCGCTGAGGCAAATAGGGAGCGATGTCGATCTCGGAGGCGCGACCGAGAATCTGATCCGCAAGCAGACGACCAGCCGCGGGAGCGTTGGTAATGCCGAGCCCCTCAAAGCCGACAGCGAGCCACAGTGTCGGGTCGTCGCTGAGGCCATGAGACGGGCCGATGAGCGGCAACTTGTCGGGTGCAGCAGCACGAAAGCCGGTCCAGACGCGAAGACCTGAGATTCGCGCCAGGCCGGGCATATAGCTCTGGGCGCGCTCGAGCATCTGGCGAAGAATGCGGGGCTCTGCCTTAGGATCTTCCGTTCCATACTGACGCGAGGATCCAATCAGGAGCTGTCCTGTGCGGCGGGGTTGGACGTTGAACGCAACAGAGTCGCCCTCGAGCTTGTGAGCGCTCTTGAGATATCCGAGCTCGACTAACTGGTGGTGGAGAAAACCAGGATAACGATCCGTGATCAGCAAATGGCCTTTGCGTTTTTTGATCGGCAACGCGGGCAACAGGGTGCAGTCCGCTCCGGTAGCGAGCACGATGCAGTCACTGTGGAGTAGCGTTCCGTCGGCCAATCGCACCTCGCCCTTGGTTGCGGACACGGCCGCCGAGCCCTTCATGATCGTTGCCCCAAGCGCCAATGCACGCTCGAGAAGCCAGTCGGTTGCCGCAGGAGGATAGATCACTCCGTCACCGGGTACCAGGAGACCACCGGCCAGGCCAGACCTGAGGTTGGGCTCTTCCGTTGCGACTTCGGACCCGTTGAGAATCTCTGCGACAACTCCAGCCGCAGCGTAGGTGGCGTGTTTCGCGTGAACCTCTGCCATCTCTTCTGCGTCGGCTGCTACCCAGAGAGTGCCGCACGTCTCATATTCCACGGCGTCCGGGAGCTTTGGAACCAGCTCTTGCCAGAGCGAGCGGGAGTAGCGTGTGAGGTTGAGTTGAGCCGGAGAGTCGTCCATGACGACGACGTGGCCCATACCTGCGGCGGTAGCGCCTCCAGCGGGGATGTTGCCCTCAACGATACCTACGCGCAAACCTGCTTGCGTACACTCCAGCGCGCAGGCGCAGCCCACGATACCGGCACCGACAATAAGAACATCGTAGCTACGCATCAGAACGAAATTCCACCCGCGAAGGGGTCAGTGTCGTGGAAGAGCAGTTTCGACTCCGCGGTGATCCAGGCCCGGCCGGTGATTTCGGGACGTATGTGACCATTGGGAGTTCCGATAATTTTGCCCTCGAAGGAGGTGCCGAGAATTCCCTCCTGAATCCAGACATCGCCCGGGGCAAGCTTCCCATCGGCGTAGAGGCAGGCCATCTTGGCGCTGGTGCCGGTGCCACACGGTGAGCGGTCGAAGGACGCTCCCGGACAAAGAACAAAATTTCGTGAAGAGTTGCGAGACGACTGGGGCGCCGAGAAAAATTCGATGTGATCGATCGTCGCGCCGCCTTCGCCGGTGATGCCGGACGCGATCAGAGCGGAACGAATGGCGGTGGATGCGGCAACAAGTTCTGCCCGGTTGTCCAGCGACAGATCGAAGGGATGTTCTCCGATCAGGAAGAACCAGTTTCCGGACCAGGCGACATCTCCGGTGAAGCGACCGTATCCAGGTACGTCGACCGGGACAGAGGCGCGAAGGCGATAGCTTGAAACATTGGCTACAGTGACGCGTCCATCGTCATGGAGACGGGCTGAAACAGTCCCCACGGGAGTCTCGATGTGGTGCTGGCCGGGGGCGATGCGTCCAAGATGGGCGAGCGTGGTGACAACGCCGATGGTTCCGTGACCACACATCCCCAGGTAGCCAACGTCGTTGAAGAAGATGACCGCGGCGGCAGAAGTTGGATCGACGGGTTCGCAAAGAAGCGCACCGACGACAACCTCTGACCCACGCGGTTCACACACGACACCGCGGCGGAAGTGATCGAACTCAAGCCGCAGACGTCTCAGCCGAGTCGGCATATCTCCGGTTCCGAGATCAGGCCCACCGGCAATGACAACGCGCGTCGGCTCTCCTTCTGTGTGTGAGTCTATTACCTCAACTCCGCGTCTTAACACCATGGCATTATCGTAATTCATATTGTCTACGATTTTGGATACATTTATGTAAATCACGCTTCAAAATTTTTGAGTGGACTTGCGTTAGAGTGGCTTATACGAGTTTATTCCTTTGTAATCGTGCCAGTTGGAGTCAAATGAAGAAAAAAGCGAAAGCAGCAATCACCCCAGTGGAACGAGTGAAGGCAGAACACGGTACCAGCTTGCTGACGGCCTTTCGCGAGATTCGTGAACTTATCGTGCATGGCCGGCTGGCTCCGGGGACCTGGATCCTGGAAGCCGATCTGGCCGAACGGCTGAATATGAGCCGAACCCCGGTTCGCGGTGCGATCCACTGGCTGCAACGCGAAGGCTACATTCTCGAACATCGCAACGTCAGTAAGTCGCGCATGATTGTCGCGCCCCTGACGAAAGAGGACGCGAACGAACTCTACCTGATCATTGGAACCCTCGAGGGCATCGCGGGCCGTGGGGTTGCGGCGTTGCCGGCGGTGAAGCGAACGGAGCTTTGTCTTCAACTGAGAAAGCTGAATGAACGGCTGCTGCAGATATGGGAGGGGCGCGGCGGCAAGCAAGGGGAGATCTTCGACCTGGACAGGGAGTTTCATCGTCTCATCGTTAACAATGGCGCCGGCACTCGTCTGCTGACCCTGCACGGAGCTATTGAACCGCAGGCCGAACGCTACTGGCGACTCTACGCGAGCTCCATCATCAAGGATCTTCATCTCTCCGTGGAAGAGCACGAAGGCATCATCAAAGCGATAGAAAAGGGTGATGCAGACAAGGTGGAAGCGGGCCTGCAGCAGAACTGGCTCAAGGGTGCCGAGCGCCTCGGTCACGTGATTGACATCTTCGGCGAACGCGGGAGTTGGTAGTCACTCGTTCACTGTCGCGATAACGAAGAGTCTGAGCGTAGCGAAAAAAAAGGATGCGGCGATGACACCGCATCCTGGGTTAACAAGTTTTATGCCGCTAGAAGGTAAAGTTCGCGCGAAGTTCAATCGCACGAGGAGTGTTGGTCACGGCCGCACTCGAAAACGATGTGCTCTGCAAGCTGGCTTGTGTTGAGTTGAACGTATTGCCGAAAACCGGATGGTTCCACACATTGATGAACTCGCCCTGCAGATCCAGGCTCAGCTGTTCTTTGATCGGAATGATCTTAGTGAGAGCCAGATTCTGCGTGAATGCAGTCGGTCCATGAAGGAAGACGACGTTCGCGATCGTTCCCGGAGTCGTATTCGGCGCCAGGTAAGCGTAGTTCGCGGTTCCACCGGTCGCCGAAGCGAGGTACTTCGGATCGATCAGGTTGGCCGTCGTCCGTCCGGGCACACGATGAACCCCCACTGCGGCCTGCAACTGACTAGGCGTAACGCCCTGTAGCGTGATACCGTCATCAGCCGCAGCGTTGTAGGTTGCGTACCCACCCAACAACTGGAAGGGCGCGCCCGTCTGGTAGGTAATGACGGTTCCGACTGAGAAGCCGCCAGCCAGGCGATTCATCGCCGATCCATTGTTCAGGAATGCTCTCCCTTTTCCAAACGGAAGGTCGTAGGTTCCGTAAGCGTGCGTCACCTGCCGGATGTCGAACGACGTCGGCACGTACGACAGGCGCAGATTGCGCAGCGTGAACAAGGACGCCCCAGCAGCGGTATAGTTGCCGTTCGCGGTGGAGAGGCCGAGCGATTTGCTCCAGACGTAGTTCAGATCGCCTTGAAGGCCATGCCATGAGGATTGACGCAGGTCTACCTGGAGTGCGTTGTAGTTGGAGTAACCAGCGTCCGTCATCCAGTTGGTTCCCGAACCGGGCTGATACGGATTGGCCTGGAAGAAGTTGACCGGATAGCCGGCCCCTGATCCCGTATAGCCGCCCGCGGTTGCACAGGGTGCCAGGTTGGTACCCACTAGATGACAGAAGTACGTGGGCGTGGAGTTGTTGTTGCCCGCCAACTGATTGGCGAACGTGCCAACCTGGCCGTTGACGAGATAGTTGATGAACTGGGTGGATTGGAAGTTTGAGGTTCCGGCGCCGCCAAAGGCTGCATCGATAATTGGCGTCTTGTTTGCAGATCCGACGTCGGAAAATGTCTTTCCGCCGCCAGCCGCCAGGTTCGCCTGGGCGCGTTTGAACTCATCGAGGAATCCATTTTCGAAGATATTGGTCTCGTTCGGATTGATCTGCATCCATTGATGCACCGTGCGATTGCCATTATAGCGGACCTCGAGAACCCGCGCCCGCCCGATCTGGCGCTGAATGGAAAGGTTCCACGATTCCGCGTAGGGCTGACGAATGTTCGGATCCATACCGCTGATAGGTGTGCTGGTGCCGCCGACCCAGGTAAACTCCGACTGCGGCGCTGATGTCTGGTAGGCAGCTGGGCTAAGTGAGAAGGCCGGCAGAGAATCTCCAAGAGAGAGACTGCCCGGAGCGAAGGTTCCCGGCTGTCCCGAGGTATTCGCCGTAAGATTGAACTTCTGATAGAAGAAGCTCCCGTAGTCAGAGGCCTCATCCCAGAAGAACTGGTACGGCTCGGTAAACTTTCGCAGACCGAAACCGGCTCGGATGACAGTGTCGCTTCCGCCCATCAGCTTCTTAAGGAAGCCGTCGCCGTCAAGCATTGGATTCCAGGCCAATCCAATCTGGGGTTGTGGGCTTACGAACCAGCTATGGTATGGATTCGGATTGAGAGCAAGGACAGGATTCTGCACGCCAGTCAGAACACCTGGCTTGAAGAGATCTGAAACACCGGTCGGTCCATAGACATTCGCTTCGTTGGCCGAGTGGTACACGCTGGAGACGTCGTGCGTCGCCGTCGTGAAGTCCCAGCGCATTCCGTAGTTCACGGTCAGGGTTGGGCCAACCTTCCAGGAGTCCTGGAACCACACTCCGGTGGCCAGTGCGAGTTCGTCGAGATCATATCCCGAGTGGCCATGATCGTAGGTGCCGGTGTGTGGGTTATAGGCGTAGCTTCCATTGACGTTCTGTAGGCGGCCAGTCAGAACCGCATACAGTTGTTCTGCCTCTCCCTGATTGGTTGAGCTCGCTGCGGGCAATGTGGGATTGGATCCGCTGATCGTGAAGGCGTTGACAACCGGATCTCCCGACGATATTCCCAGAGGCTCAATATTGAAGCCTACAGGCGGGTTGTAGTAGTGGTCCTGCTCACGATATCCCTGGAAACCGAAGTTGAAGGTATGAGCGCCATGCTGGTAGGTCACATTGTCGGACAGGCTGAACAGCGGGTAGAACTGTCCGGTCGGCAGTGGAGGATTCTGCCCGGACATGTTGGCGTTGGCGCCGGTAAACTGCCACGCAATCACTGGATTGGTCTCCCAGTATTTCCCCGTGCCATTGACGAACGAGCTGTAGTCGTAAAGGAAGCTGAATTTGAACTGATTGACCACCTTCGGCGAGATGATGTAATCGAGCCCGTAGTTCGCCTGGTAGTTTCTCATGTAAAAGTTACCATTCTGGCTGGCAAATCCAGGTCCGCCGAAAGGCTGCGGGTAAGATCCGATGCTGGTCCGCTGCGTCAACAAGAACGAGAGATACATGCGCAGCTTGTCAGACACGTTGTAATCGATGCGGCCTACTGGGTAATAGAAGTTCGTGCCGCCTGGCGCCGAGTAGGTGTTAAGCAAGATCGCCGGATCGGCCACCGGAGTGTTGTTCTGTCCAATCACCGCCTTATTGATCAGCGATAACTGAGAAGCGACCGAGGCGTTCACGGTTCCCGGCAAACTCGGATTGTAGCTTTGAGCGAGCTGGAAGACGTTTACCGTATGGGGCGCCTTATCGGTGCCGATATAGGTAAAGTTCCCCTGTTGCGATGCCGCGGTAAACACATTGTTGGTGGCGATCACAGTTCCGGGCTGGCGCGATGCGGCAAACGTCCCGAAGAAGAACAGCTTGTCGCGGAAGATTGGCCCGCCTACGCTCACACCGAAATCGTTCAGGATGAGCTTTGGCCTGCGGATACCGGAAACGTTGTTGGCATACGTGTTCGCATTCAGGCCGCTATTCTGGAAGTCGTCATAAACGCGTCCATGAAACTGGTTGCTGCCGCGACGTGAGACGAAGTTCAACTGTGTGCTTGCCTGCCCAAATCCATTACCGAGGCTAAGCCCGTCGGTAACCGTGCTGACTTGCTCAAAGGATTCGATACGCGGCGATACTTGCGGGGCTGTACTGCCGCTGTACTTGCCGCGGCTGGAGGAAGCGATTCCACCGTCGATGTTATTTCCCTGATCCGGCGTGGGGAGCCCGTTATACGTGCCATTGAACCCGGCCACCAGCTGAGTGAGCGTCGCAATGCTTCGACCCTGAATCGGAAGATTCTCAATCTCAGTCGTGTTGATGACCGTGCCAATCTCGGTCGAACTTGTCTGCAGGACCGCCGTCGCCTCACCAGAGACGCGCACCGTCTCGTTCACCGAGCCCACCGGCAAATTTGCCACAAGAGTGGTGGTCGCGGAGGACTCTACGAGGACCGCATCGTAGACCTTCGTCTGGTATCCCGGCCGGGAGACCGACAACCGGTAGGTGCCAATGTTCAGGTTGACGAAGGTGTACGTCCCCTTGTCTCCGGTCTGAGCCTTGCGGACGCTGTTGGACCTTAACTCGACGAGCTCCAGGTTCGCGCCCGGAATCACCGCGCCACTATCGTCCTGGGCAGTCACAACCACAGTTCCCTGGTTACCGGATTGACCCCAGAGGGATGCCGGGGTAAGACAAATCGCCATTGCAACAACGGTAGTAAATGAGGTGAAACGGAAAAATCCTGCTTTCATATATCCTCCGATAAGTTGTCCCGCAAAGGTCAACAGCTTCCACTTGTATGCAGACCCAAGGAACGGTGCTCTGAACTGTTTCGCAGTGCCCGGAAAACCTTTTCTTAAGTGGGTCTGCGATCTCTGAATGTCAATTTGTATTCAATAACGTATCTACTGTCAATTACTATTTGGCTTTTTCTAAGGCTTTTCGAAAACCCGTATAAACTCCACGAAAATCAACCTCGCATGCTTCGAGGAGCTCTCATCCTAAAAGCGTCGTAACTGATTAGCAGGAAAGGTGTTAATCCGAAATAAAATCACCTGATTCAAGTGTGACGAACTGTCCGGCTTGGTGGCGGCCTTAGCTATAAACAGCCACAACTTCAAACCGCTTTTCGCCGCTGGTTTTGATCGCGGCAATATCTTTGTGGATGCCGGTTATTCCCACCGGTTTGCCGTTTGCCGTGATGGTCTGGAGAGCCTTATTCGTTGGCAGCCGAAACTTCACATGCAGCTCCCCAGGAGCCGCTCGGTTGCCTTTGAGCCACACCGTCGCAACCAGTCGATTGGCGCCTTGGGCGGCGAGGCGATAGTTGACGCGTCCCCAGCGCGTGGGCGCTCCCTCAATCGCGATCTCGTGGCCCGAAACGACCCAGTCGCGCGGCAGGCCCTTCCCCAGATAGAGGCGGTCTGCGTCAGAGTCTTCGAAGACCAGCATGGGGCGCACGAGGAGAGGAATGGTGAGCTGAGCGGGGATGCAGAAGAGCGCCGTTCCCCCCGTGATGCCAGCCACCTCGCCCGCTGTCCAACTGCCGCGCGTGTGATCGTGGAAGCGATGCGAGTAGAGGAATAGTAGATACTCTTCGATGCGATCGAGTCGGAGAAGCATGAGTGCGTACCCATACGAGATAAAGCCCAGGATGGCGCGCCCATTCGGGTTGGGGCGGCCTACATTCGCCACCACGCCAATGGTCGTGGTGCCATACGCGCGCATGCAGTCAATCACGAGGTTGGCGAGATCCGTTGGAAGCACATCGGCGTGGACAAGCTCGGTGTAGGCCCGGTGCGACCACTGCTGCGGGCTGGGATGCTCCGTCTCCATCGATTCGCGGACAGTCAGCTTCGTTGGTAGCGGGCCGATATACGGTGGATTCATATCGTGCCGCACGTTCGCGCGCATTCTGGCAATCAAAGTCTCAGAAAGCTGCTCACTGTGCCTCGTCCACTCGGCGGCCAACTTTGCCATCGCGGGATTGGAGGCCGCGAGGCTCTTCCACACCGGAGCCAGGTCGCGGAGGCCGCGAACCGCCATCGCGCTGTTGGCATAGTAGGGCTGCCACCATGTCATCGGCTTGGCGGCGAGACAGGCGTCCGACTCGTTCCATCCATGGATAAGCCCGTAGCCCGGATCATCCGGGGAGAGGCGGCGGCTCTCGTCGTGCAGTTCGGTGAGAACCGCGGCCGTAGCTTCAATCCTTTCGCGATGCTTCAGAAGCAGTGCGCGGTCCTGGGTGTAGTGGAAGTATTTCGCAATCAGCGACAGGGTCAGGCCAAACTGCGCGGTCTCCGCTCCGCGCATATTGATCATGCCTTTGTCGTCGACAAAGTCGGAGAAGTAGCCGTCGAAGACATCGTGCGCCATCTCAAAGCGGCCCCACTCCATATTTGCGTAGAGGGAGCTGGTAAAGATGTCCTGAAATCCGTCGTACTCAGAGCCGTAATAGTCGCGATCGACCGCGCCGTACTTGGGGTAAGTGCCGCCTGGACGCACCATCTGTTCTTTGACGAAGGCGTACTTCGTCATGTCCGTCCACACCTTGTGTGGAAGCGTGGCAGGGGCAACGTCATGCATCTGCAGTTCCCAATAGACTGCGAACTCCAGCATGCCGCGATAGAAGGCCTCAGGCGCGGGATCGACGCGTCGTGGCGGATAAGGTGGGTAGCTGTAGCCATATTCAACCTTCGCGATTTTGCCATCGACGACGGAAGCCGTGCGGTGCCATGTCTGAACGATGAACCGGTCTTTGGCAAGGACGTCTCCAAAGACGATGACTTCGCGATATGCCGTTGGCGAGGCGGGCATGATCTTACGAACCGCCGGCATGTATGCGCCCACCAGACCCTCAAACCGCCTTGCCGCACTCTCCTGCGTCAGATCGGGGAATGTCTGGACCGGATGGTAGGTTCGTGTATTGCCGCTGGGATAGACCGGCATGGTATCGGAGCACTCCTTCGTGCCGACGAAGGTGTTCCACGACGCGCGCGCCCCCGGGCGGTTGTCGTGAGCCGACCCCATGGGCGGTGCAGCAGCGCGCACCTGTTCGGGGTCCGGGTCGCCGTGCTCGAGAAGCTTGTCGGCAAGTAGATCGGGCCCGGAGAGGCCGATGTCTTTTATGTTCAAACCGAGATAAGGCGGATCTGCATCGGCAAAATTGGCTTCGCCATTTCGGGTGAGGACTCGACCAGTGCCGGAGGAGGAGAGGAACGAGATGACGCCATCGCGTGTGCGCAGATCTTCGTAGACCTTCCATGTCTCCTGGCCCCGTTTGAACGTACTGAGTAACGTGTGACCATCGATGTCGATGCTTCGGGCGGGGAGCGTGCCGGACGTTGAAACAGCTTGCTGTGCTGCGCTCGAGCCGGGGGCCTTTTGACCGGCAAAGGATTCCAGCGAGTTCATCCCCGCGGTCGCAACTGCCATACTCTGGATGAAGCGGCGTCTATCCATCAATTTCTCCCTCGGCATCTAAAACGAAGCGAGAATGTCTCCGCACAAGGCGCTACTTGGAAATACTGACTGCGCGGACACGATTCCTCCTTCACGAAATATTTTCTATTGTATACATAATAGTATTCTGAATACGGAACAGAATTCCAGAGTTTCAAAAAAAGTAAAGGCTCATTCACAGGGAAGACTCACTCCAGGGGAAGGTTCACTCAATGACCCACGGCATTTCACGAAGGGCGATGTTGAAGACGGTGGGGACAGGTGTGGCGGCATTATCGCTCCGGCAATTTGCCTACGCGGAGCTTGTGGATCAACCGGTGCTGCGCGGTCTGCCTGTGGGAAAGGCCGGGCTGGAGCTGCGCGTTACTGCGATGAACGCAAATACCCTTCGGCTCAGTGTCGCAGCGATCGATGAGATTTTGGACAGGACCTACGGTGACGGCAGCGTGGTTACGCGAACCTGGGCGCCTCCCTTGCTGAAGATCACCGACGCAGCAACACCGCAGACGACACCCCAAACAACAACACCCCAGACGATTGCATGGGGGAAGAACAAAATTACCGTTGCAGTCAAACCGCTGCGCGTCACCGTGGAGAAGGAAGGGAAGGGCATCGTCCAGGAGTTAATATTCGACGTCGCCGCCAACCGGATTAACTTCCGCTATGGCGACGGCCCGATCTATGGATTGGGCGGCGGACTTCATCCGCTCGATCGCCGGGGAACGAAGGACATGATGCGCAATGGAAGCGGAGAGAATCTCCGCCTCTATGGAGCCCGAACGCCAATTCCATGGATGCTTGGCACCAGCGGCTGGGGATTGTTCTTCCATGAGCCGACCGGCAGCTTCGATCTGACGGGAGACCTGGGAATCTTTCATCCCAGCGACGTCGCGCGTGGACAGGACGTCTTCCTTGTCATCGGCGATACGCCGGCGGAGCTCATGCGGCAGTGGGCCGAGATCAGCGGTTACCCGCATCTGCCGCCGATGTGGGCGCTCGGATACCTGCAGTCGCATCGCACTCTTGAGAGCAGAGAGGCCGTACTGCAGGAGGCAAAGACTTTTCGCGCAAAGAAACTGCCTTGCGACGCCATGATCTATCTGGGAACCGGATTTTGCCCGTCGGGATGGAACACCGGCCATGGATCGTTCGTGTTCAACGAAAACATATTTCCCGATCCGGAGACGATGATCGGAGAGTTTCACAAAGAGCACTTCAAGGTCGTCTTGCATGTCGTGAACCCGCCCGAGAACCTGCATGGGCGCGTCTCCGACACCGGATCTGCAGCGAAGGATCTCGGCGACGCCGCGCTGTATTGGGGCCAGCATGTGCCGTTCATGCAGAAGGGCGTGGATGGCTGGTGGCCGGATGAGGGTGATGTGCTGCCCTGGGAGTCGCGCCTGACGCGAAACCAGATGTACTACGAGGGCAGCCGAATGACGCGCCCGGACATTCGTCCCTTTGCGCTGCATCGCAACGGCTATGCCGGAATCCAGCGATATGGATGGCTGTGGTCGGGCGATGTCTTTTCCACCTGGAAGACGCTCGAGACCCAGGTCATGATCGGCATCAACATGGGATACACCGGAGTTCCGTACTGGGGCACCGATATCGGCGGCTTTGTGCCGACGAAGGAGTTCACCGCTGAGCTTTACCTGCGATGGTTTCAGTTTGGCGCATTCTGCCCGCTGTTTCGCAGTCATGGGCGCACATGGAAGCTGCGGCTTCCATGGGGTTGGAATCTGGGAGACTACGGACCTTCTGAGATGGGAGCGAATGCTGCATCGTTTCTGCCGAAGCCGGAGGATCTGCACAATCCGGATGTCGAGCGAATCTGCCGCAAGTTCCTCAACACCCGCTACCAGTTGATGCCGTACCTCTATTCCGCGGTGGCGGAGACTCACCGGACCGGCCTGCCGCTGATGCGCGGGCTATGGCTGCATTATCCCGACGATGCGAAAGCATTGGCAATACAGGACGCTTACTTGTTCGGTCCGGACCTTCTCGTGGCTCCCGTGGTGGAGCTAGGCGCAGCGGAGAGGAAGGTTTATCTGCCCGCCGGAACCTGGTGGGATTTCTGGACGCAGGAGAAGGTTGCTGGCGGCGAGATGACGATTCCCGTAACGTTGGACTCGATGCCCGTCTTCGTGCGAGCCGGGGCGATCGTGCCCACCGGCCCAGTCAAGCAATATGCGACGGAGCCTTCGACTGAGCCGATCAAATTAACGGTTTATCCCGGCGCGGACGGAAGCTCTTCCTTCTACGAAGACGATGGAACCAGCTTCGCCTATGAGCGAGGCGAGTTCAGAACGATTGAGATGACGTGGACAGACGCGACGCGCAGCCTCACCTTGAAACCGGGCAAAGGAAAGGCTGGAGTCCCACAGAAATTTACCGTGACCGTTGCCGGCGGAACATCGGAGAAGCCAATCATCTTCAGTCACCAGGCGATCACTGTTTCGGTGTGAGATTGCGGGAGTACCGCAAAGCACCGCCACAGTCTTTTGCGGCCCTCTTTCTCCAGCCGCCTATTTGGCTTGCAGGACAGCCACCGTTTCTGTCGCCTGGAGCGGGAGAACGTAGGCTTTCGCATCGGTCTTCCATGCAGCTGGCGCCACGTAGCGCGGAGCGCCCAGCACCGCGGCAGTCTGCTCGATCCGCAGCCTGGCTATGCTCACTCCGTCGCTTGCAGGCGCAAGGTGCAGGCGGATCGTCTTGTGTTTCGCATCGTAATCCACGCTGCTGAAGCGGCCTTCTTCAAGCCTCAGCCATATGCCTGGTGGTGCGATGAATACGCGGTTGCGGAAGGAATCGAGCGTGGTGAAACTGACGGTGCCATGGCTCTCTTTCACGTTGCCGCCGAAGCAGAGCCAACCCAACTGATCGTCGTGCGTAAGGTAGGTTGCGGTGTTCAGCGCGTGTCCGACGAAGTTCGGGCCATAGTCGCCGCTGTAGCCATCAAAGGCCATCTTGTCCGGAAAGGAATGAAACGCTGCTGAGGCGAATCCCTTCTCATCGATGTTCGTCAGCGGCCCCATGACGCCGCCGTAGCCTGCACGCAGAAGATAGAGATCCGTCGGGTGGGCCCGGTATTCGGCAAGCAGCGGAATCGCGTTGAGACCGGAGCCGTAGTGATGCAGCTGGCGTTCTATTCGTTGCAGCTTTCCGCCATAGATGAAATCCCAGTAGCGGCGCGCACTGCCGTTGTAACCCCAGCTCGGAATGACAGGATCGTACGCCAGAATCGCGTTGAGCGTAACGTCGGCCTTGTCCTTATAACCGAAGTACGTCGTCCAGTCATAGACCTCTTCCTGCCCGGTGGAATCCCACGGCATCTCGCTGCCGAACGGATAAGCTTCGCTCTTCCATCGGTCGGCGCGAAGACGCATCAGGTCCTCCAGCTTCGTAGCCTGTTCGGTCATGCCCTCGTTCTTCAGATCCTCCAGCAGGCGAAGAAAGACGGTGCCCTCCATCTGGCCGAAGCGTGTGTAGTACGGCGCCTGGCTACGCATGGCGAGAGTGGTTTCGTACGCCTGGTTGATGTACCACTGCCATGTATGCTTCGTCACCAGGCCTTGCGAGTTGCGCGCCAGACGATACAGCGACCAGTAAGCAGCGACAACGTGGGGATAGTTGTAAGAGCGGCCAACATCGTTTGCACCCTTGATGTTCCAGCTCGTCCAGCTCTTCCAGTTGAAATCGGGATCGTAGTAGTTCGGTGGCATCGCATCGGGCTCATAGTAGAAGAGGCTCTTGTGCACGCCGTACTTGTGATCGCCGAAGCTCTCCTGCAGATGCCCCCAGAGAACGCCGTCAACGAAACTTTCGAGTTTCGCTACCTCGTCACGATCGGGTTCGCCGAATTGTTTAATCGCTCCCGCGAGCCATGAGCCTGCGCCCGCTTCATCGCTGAGACCGGCGATCCATACCCGCGGATCCTGTCGGACCTGCTTGCCGGCGTCGTTGTCGTAGCTGATGACGCCGGGGGTGCGGTGAAAGGGGTCCGCCGGATCATCGAACCACTGCTGGTGGTAAAGAAAGTGGCCCATATCGGCGACCGCCTCCACCTCAGGCTTGATGTTGCGATAGCCGATGGACTGTACCGTTCCGTCCGAGTAGGTGATGACGACACGGGAGCGCCCCCACCTCTCTGCGTGAAGCGTATAAGCGTGCCACAGTCCGGGACGGTGACCATCGTCCTTGATCGAGATCGCGCCTGCGGGCTCGCTGACGACGGATCGGACGGCACGGTCGTAGCGAAGAAAGAGATGGCCCTGCATGTCGCTGGGCAGAATGTAACCGGGAACTCCAAGGGCAACCGGCCGGCGATGCGCAGTGAGTGTGGCCTCGATCTGCCGAAGCGAAGGAGCTACGAGGAAGCGAAGGCCATACGTGACGCTTTTGCCCGGCTGCAGCACGGCCTCGGTGGCGGGGTTCCACTCTTCGACGCCCTTCCAGTCGGTCTCGGCAAAGCCCAGCGAGTGAACCATCCAGTCGTAGGAGCCTTCAAACGTTGTCCCGCGCGGCGTGGGATCATTCAGCAGCAGGCCCTTGCCAGTGCTGCGGTCGCGGCGGTCGAGTATAGGCTTGTAAGCCTCGAATGGCGTATGGCCCTCCGGGACGACGAGCAGAACCGGCCCCAGACCGTTGAGATGGACGACCTGCACGTAGCCGGCGTCCTCTCCAATATATGGATCGTAGAAGCTGCACTCGGCGTATGCCTGATCCAGCTTCTTGCCGTTCATGATGTTGTTGAAGACGAGAGGAATTCCCAGACCGCCGATGTGAACCGGTTTGCTGCCGCGGTTCGTCAGCTGAAAGCTAAGCGACAGCTCGCCATCCTGCACCGACCAGGTGCGAACGACGGTCAGCGGGATGTCCGTCGGCAGAGTCGGCGCCAGGTCCGCTGAGAACTTTCCTCCTTCGGCGGAAAGAACGCGAACCGGTTGACGCTCGTGCGCAGTCGAGTAGTCCTTCCATCCTTCTTCGCCTTCGCTGCGCAGCCGCAGATCGAGATCGCCAAGATGGTAGAAGCTATCGGCAGAGCGCTCTTTCAGGCGATCGCCCGGGGTGTAGTCCACCTCCGGCATCGCAGTGGGCTTCAACGATGCGACCGTCTGCGAGGACCGGACCAGAGTGAGATTCAGGTCCTTCAACTGTGGCGACTGAAGCGCGACCGTGCCCTCGTCGAGCATAGGGCCCGGCAGCAATCTGGGCGGCCGCCCTTGTTGCGCGAGCGCAGTCGCGGCAAAAAGTGCACCCACGGCGGCGGAACATGCGAAGTATCCTGCGAGGTTGGAAGCTGAGATTCGACGAAGATGAGGCACGAGCAGGTCTCTCCGGTGCAGCGGAATATTAGGTCTAGCGCTGAGTGGCGCGCAGCATGACGACGCCGTGCGGCGGAACTTCGGCATGATAAATTCCGCGCGCCGATGGCAGGTCCTTATGCTCCCACACGTCATGCAGACCGACCGGGGCATTGCGGAAGCCCAGCTTCGCAAGAGGAACGTCAAGCGTAAGTGGCATAGTCCAGCGATTGAAGATTGCGATGGCCTTGCTTCCATCGGCGAGCGGCTTCATCCAGACCTCCAGCGGACCCTCCGCCATCACGCGATCGCCCTGATGGCCGGCCTTGTCCTGGTCGATCGCGATGACCTCCTTGTTCATCAGAATGCTCCTGGTGTCGTCCGTCATCTTGGAGAGGTCGTTGCCCGCCAGCAGAGGAGCGGCGAGCATGCTCCACAGGCTCATGTGGGTGCGATACTCCATCGTCGTCATCCCGCCATTGCCGATCTCCAGCATGTCAGGATCGTTCCAGTGTCCCGGTCCTGCAAACGGGCTCAGCCCGGCCTGCGCAAACCCAATGCCTGACATCGATTGGTAATTATCCCGAATGTCTCCCGTAGTTCGCCAGAGGTTTCCGCCTGCCTTAGCGCCCCAGCGCCACACCGCCTCCCACCCGTACTGGCACATGCTTAGAACGATCGGCCGGCCTGTCGCAGCCAGCGCATTGTGCATCTTCAGGTAAACCTGCTGCATCACCTCGGCAGACTTTTCCGGGTCGTTCCCCGCCTGCTCGCGAAGCTCCTTGGTATAGCTGCACAGATCGTACTTCAGGTAGTCGATGCCCCATTTGGCATAGTCCTGCGCGTCCATCTCTTCGTGCCCGAGACTGCCTTCAAATCCCGCACAAGTCTTGGCACCCGGCGACGAATAGATGCCGAGCTTCAGCCCCTTGCTGTGAACATAGTCCGCCAGAGCCTTCATGTCGGGGAACTTCTCATTGGGATGAATGTGTCCCTCGGCGTCGCGCGTGCCTTCCCAGGTGTCGTCGATGTTCACGTAAATGTAGCCTGCGTCGCGCATGCCGGAGGTGACCATCGCATCGGCAGTATCGCGAATCGTCTGATCGGTCACTCGATGACCAAAGTGATTCCAGCTATTCCAGCCCATCGGAGGCGTAGCGGCAACCGTAGTTGCTACGGTCGCTGCTACCGGAGCCGAGAGGGCGAACGTCGAAGAACAAGGGGAAAGAAATAGAGCCGCAAGAGAAAGAAGAACCAGATTTGAGCGCACTGCGAATCCGCCTTTGGTATAAATCCCGCAACAGCTACAGGCGTCGGGTGGTACGATTGTATACGTTTTTGAACATTTGACAGCCCCAAATATGCATCTAACCCTTTGGAGGCAATAACCTCAGTCGATCTGCAATAAAATGAGTAAAGGTTTTCTGTTGACAAAACGATGGGAACGCGTTCGACTTATTGAACGCAAAATTGTATTTTTCATTTGGTTTTTTGTTTGAGCCCGCCCGCCGCAAACTGGAGAATAATGCCGATTTCCATGGCGAAAATCTCGCTCACCACGTATTCGCCCCAGCCGCAACCATCGCGAAGCGGCAAAATAAGATGGACCAGAAACGCAGGAGACAAGAATGAGTCACGATAGCTTCACGCGCCGGGGTTTTCTATCTGGCATTGCCGCCGTTGGTGGATCCACGCTCCTCGCCCAGTCCGCCCATGCTGTAGCCCCTAAGAGCGAAACCAGACCCACCGCGGCCACTCATCCCGTAGCCGACAAGGTGCCCTGGAAGGCGCAGGCCTTCCCCATGGGAGACGTGCGGTTGACCGATGGTCTGTTCAAGCAGGCGATGGAGACCAACCGTGGCTTCCTCTACTCTCTGCCCAATGATCGGCTGGCGTATAACTTCCGCGTCACCGCCGGCATTCCGACCGATTCCACTCCGCTCGGCGGATGGGAGGCGCCGGACGGCCTGCTGCGCGGCCATTATGTCGGGCACTATCTCAGTGCCTGCGCGTTGCTGTATGCAAGCACCGGCGACACCGAGATTCTCGCCAAGGCCAACGAGCTGGTGAAGATTCTCGCCGCCTGTCAGCAGAAGGATGGCTATCTCGGCGCCTACAACACGGTTGCCTACGACAATCTCCGCCTCTACGGAAAACCCGATGATCCGGCGGCACCGAAACGTCCCCGAGTCTGGGCGCCGTTCTACACCTACCACAAGATTCTCGCCGGCCTTATCGACATGTATCAGTTGGCCGGCAACAAACAGGCTCTGGTGATGGCCACTCGCATGGCGGACTGGACGGATGCGTACAGCAAATCCTTTACCCCGGAAGAATGGCAGAACGTGCTGGGTTCGGTCGAGCATGGCGGCATGAATGAGGCTTGCTTCAATCTTTACGGAATCACCGGCAACCCCAAATACAAGGAGCTCGCCTACCGCTTCGAGCACAAGAAATTCTTTGATACGCTCGCAGCCCACGAAGATAAGTTGGACAACGTCCACGCGAATACAAATATTCCCAAGGTGATTGGTGCGGCGCGCGGCTATGAACTCACCGGCGATGAACGTTACCAGAACATAAGCCAGTACTTCTGGAAAGAGGTCGTCTCCGACCATATCTATGCCACCGGCGGCACCAGCAATGGCGAGGTCTGGCACGCTCCCGACGCCATCGCGTCCGAACTCGGCGGAGCGGCCGAAGAGTGCTGCTGCAGCTACAACATGATGAAGCTGACACGGCATCTGTACGGACAACAACCCGATGCCAAACTCTTCGACTACTATGAGCGCCTTCTCTACAACGTTCGAATCGGCACCCAGGACCACTTCGGAATGCTGATGTACTATGTCTCCCTCAAGCCCGGCCTCTACAAAACCTTCGGAACCCCCTTCGACGCGTTCTGGTGCTGCACCGGCACAGGATCGGAAGAGTATGCCAAGCTGACCGATTCCATCTACTTCCATGACAACGACTCGGTGTACGTCAATCTTTTCGTTCCCTCCGAGCTGGATTGGAAGGAGCGAGGATTGCACCTGAGCCAGAAGACGAAGTTTCCTGAGGATCAGACGACCACCCTCACGATGGTAAAAGCTCCGAAGCAAAAGACCGCTCTCAAGATTCGCGTTCCCTACTGGGCAACCAGCGGCGTGACGGTGAAGGTCAATGGGCAGGATCAGCAGGTGACCGCCTCGCCTTCCACCTACCTCGAGGTGAGCTGCAACTGGGCGAATGGAGATGCGGTGGTGGTCACGCTGCCGATGTCGCTCCACATCGCTCCCACTCCCGACGACAAACACGTGCAGGCTGCCATGTACGGGCCGCTCGTGCTCGCCGCGCGCATGGGCTACGACGGTCTGACGACCTCCATGATCTACGGAGGATCGGGGCCGCGTGGCCGCGATAACACCCTGGCGATGCCCGAGGTCGACGGTGGCGAGATCTGGCTTGAAAAGATCGACGGCGATCGCAGGTACCCACTCGTCTTCAAGACTAAGGGCCCGGGAACGGCGTATACCCTCGTCCCGCTTTATAAGATCCTCGATGAGCGCTACTCCGTCTATCTGAAGAGCGCGACGGCCTGAAGCTGAGCCGGCAGGGAAGCCGGCTCGCTTATCTGCCCCGTGTTTACCCAGCCGCATCCTCCTCGAGAGCTCTCCGTCCGCCCCCGATCTATCTCCGCCTGCAGCCAGGCATAGCCCCGATTCGCCATTCAAGTACACTTTGGGAGCAACTACGTATCGGCCCGGCGTGCTGGGTTGTTCGGAAATTACCGTGCCGCGCGTTCTTGCACGTCAAACTATGAGGCCGGCGGGTAACCTATTGTGACTCCTCAGAGATTGAAGCAGACCCAGGACATTTTCGAGGAAGCGCTGAACGTGCCCGACGCCGAGCGCAGAGCCTGGATCCATGACCGCTGCCAGGGCGACCCCGCCCTCGAGAGCGAGGTCATTCATCTTCTGGAATCAAATCAGACCACCAATGATGTTCTCGATCCGCCGGTCGTAGAACCACCCGCGCATCGAACCGCTGATACGTCCTCGTTCACACCGGGCAGTTTAATTGCGAATAGATTTGAGATTCTCCGCTTCCTCAATCGTGGAGGCATGGGAGAGGTGTACGAGGCATGGGATTCGGAGTTAAAAGAACGTGTCGCACTCAAGGCCATCCGGCCCGCGATAGCCATGAACGCAGACCTGATCGAGCGATTCAAACGAGAGGTGAAGCAGGCGCGCGGCATCTCCCATCCCAATGTGTGTCGTGTTCACGAGCTCTTCAGTCACGAGTCGCGCGCCGGAGTCAGAATCTGGTTCCTGAGCATGGAGTTTCTTGAGGGCGTCACTCTCTCCGATTACATTCGCCACCATGGGCCGATGGAGCCGGCAGCCGCCTTTGAACTGGTCGAGCAGTTGGTCCACGGTCTCACCGCCGCACATGCCTTCGGCGTCATCCACAGAGACTTTAAATCCAGCAATATCATGCTGGTAAGTCCGGCCCCAAAAAAGCTGCGAGCCGTCATCACCGACTTCGGCTTGGCTCTGAATGTATTTGGCGCGCGCAGCGGACTCCGCGAGCCCGGCGGGCAGGGAACTCCCGACTTCATGGCGCCGGAGCAGAGAGACACCGGCGAGGTCACCTTTCTCGCCGATCAATATGCTCTCGGCGTTGTCATGTGCGAAGTCCTGACAGGTTCCCGTCCCGACAGGAACGGCGAAATAGACCACGGTGCCCAATCCCCCGGCACCCAATCCCCGATCAAGCTGCCGTCTGGAATCGTCGATCCTCGATGGAAGAATGTCATTCTTCGCTGCCTCCAGCCGCTGCCTGAGAACCGGTTCAAGAAAATGGAAGAGATTCTCCCCGCCCTGGCGCCGCGAAAGAAGAATACGCGGGTTTGGGGTTGGACAATCGCCGCGGCCGTGCTGCTGGCTCTCGTCGCCACGGCGTGGCACTACTCCAGGCCCAACCCCTCCCCCACCTCGCTCGCTGTACTTCCTCTACAGAACCACACTGGAGACGCCAACCTCGATTATCTTGGCGCCGGCATCAGCGAGGCCCTCACGGAAGATCTATCTCGTATGCCCGGCCTTCAGGTGACCGCGGAAAGCGTTGCCGGACGCTATCGCGGAGACCAGGTAGATCCAAGATCGGCCGGACGAAATCTGCACGTCAGATCCGTCGTCGATGGATTCATTGCGCAACCCAACGGATCGTTGAGTGTCCCCATTGAGTTGATCGACGTCAAAACCGGCCGCCAGGTCTGGGGCCAGACCTACGAAGGCAACCTGGCTCACGTTGCCGATCTGCAGAATGAGATATCGACCGACGTCGCCTACCGTCTCAAGATCAAGCTTGATGTCGATACCCAGGCCCGCCTCAAACGCCAGTACTCCACCAACTCGTTCACCTACGACTCGTACCTTAAAGGACGTTTTCACCTCGGCCAGCGTTCCCCCGATGCGCTGCAGGAAGCGATCAACGATTTTCAACGCGCCCTCGCTCATGATGCGCAATACGCTCCGGCGTATGCGGGTCTTGCCGACTGCTATAGCCTCCTGGCCTACTACGGCCTGCAGGAACCCATTCCTCTCTTCACCAAGGCGATGGCCGCAGCGCAGCGTGCGCTCGAGATCGACAGCACCCTGGGTGAGGCGTATACCTCGCGCGCGCTCGCTCGCACATTCCTGAACTTCGATTGGCAAGGCGCAGAGGACGACTACAAGAGGGCCATTGAACTCAACCCAAACTATCTCACCGCCCATACCTGGTATGGACTCGCTCTGCTGATTCCCCTCGGACGCCGAACCGAAGCAGCCGCACAGTTAGCCTATGCCCAGGCCTCCGATCCCGATTCGCTGGTCACAACCGTCACCCTGGCAAGTATGAACTACTTTGCCGGCAACTTCGACAAGTCGATTGCTCTCATCGAATCGCGCAGTCGAGAGACAACTCCATTTGAGCCCGCATTGCATCTTCTCGCGGACGATTTTCTCGCCAGAAACATGAATGAGAGGGTGATCCACCTGCTCCAGGGCGACTCCTTACCCCCGGACGTCGTGCGACAGCGAGCCGTGCCCCTGGGAATCGCCTATGCGCGAACCGGCCAGAAAGCCAAGGCCGCCGCAAAGTTGAAGATCGTCGAATCCAGCGTTCGCGACGGTTATTTTCTCTCCTATGAAGCCGCAGAGTTGTACACTGCCTTGAACGACCACGAAAAAGCTCTCGATATGCTCGAACTGGCCTATAAGAGAAGGGAATCGAACCTGGTCTTTCTCAACGTCGACCCTCTCACTGCTCCGCTGCGTTCTGAACCTCGATTTATCAAGTTACTCGGGCTAATGAATATGCGTTAAATTCTCCCAAAGGAAATAGCCAATATGACACCCGATGAAATGCTTAGGAAATTAGGAGTCAATCACGAACAACTTCATCATCTCCTGCAGAAGTTTCGCGAATTCAACGAAAAACTGGACGAGGATCAGAAGAAAGTCGTCCATCGCTCGCTTCCAACGTTGGCCGAGGCGATGACCGCATTCGGCCCCGAAGTGACCAAGGAAGAGCTGCTGAAGCTCTTCGAAGGCGACGACAGGCTTCCGCCCGTCATACTGTGCTTCCCCCTTCATCGTCGTCGAGCGGTTCCAGCGCCGAAATAGCGGCTCACTCTTTGGGACGTCAGATGCTCAAGGTCGACGGCATCGAGAGAATTGTGCCTGCAGAAGAGACGATCCGCCGAGTGGCTGAAGCTGCCGACTCGCTCGGCGTCACCCGGCTCGCAGATATCACCGGCCTCGACCGCATCGGCATCCCCGTCTACTCCTCCGTGGTCCCCAAATCCGACGATGTCCTCTCCGTCTACAACGGCAAAGGAGATCGTCCCGTTGATGCTCAGGCCGGGGCGCTCATGGAAGCCATCGAGAGGCAAACCGCGCTCAACGCAAGGCTGCCATGCGTGGAAGCGACCTTCGCCGATCTGCGCCGCACGCGCAATGTTCTCGACCCCGATCGAGTCAATCAGAAGCTCGCCGACGACTACTCCGAGCACCGGCTCTACTCCTGGATTGAAGGCCTCGATCTCGTCTCCGGCCAATCCTGCTGGGTCCCCGCCAGGCTTGCCGGATACCTCTGGGACGATGTCCCCCATCCTCCCTGCTTTGAAATGAATGACACCAACGGCATCGCCTCCGGCAACTGTCGCGAGGAAGCAATCTGTCACGCCCTCTGTGAATTAGCCGAACGCGACGCCTGGACCATGGCAGAGCTTGGCGCCAACAAGATTCCCCGGCAAAGAAGATCGCTCGCCTTTGGCGTCGACGCCAAGGATGGCCCTGACGATCTGGAGTTATTTCCTTGCCTCGACCTCGATTCGAACCCGCTGCTGGAAAAATTTCACCGCGCCGGTCTGTCTCCGGTTGTGCGCGACATCACTTCCGTCCTCGGAGTGCCGGCGATCTTCGCCTCCGTTGCCGATGAGCAACTTCCCGGCTTCCCCATGGCGCACAGCGGCCTCGGCGCACACCCCGATGCCAACGTCGCCGTACGCCGCGCCCTTACCGAGCTTGCGCAATCCCGCTGTGTCGATATTCAGGGCGTCAGAGAAGACCTGCTCCCCCCCGGCGCAGTCTCCGATTCCTTTGCCCTGCACACGCGTCGCGTCAGCGTCATCGATCGCACGAGCTGGTATCTCGGTCAATCGCAAACCAGACGAAAGCTATCGCAGATCCCCTCGAAAACGCTTGGCACCATCGCCGAGGATATCGAATTTCTACTGGCCCGCTTCGCAGCCTGCGGCCTAGATCAGATCATCGTCGTCGACTTCACCCCTCCCGGCGTTCCCTATTCCGTCGTGCGGGTGATCGTGCCCGGCATTGAATTCTGGGCTACCGATCACGGCCGTCTGGGCGCCCGAGCCGTCGCCTTCTGGAAGCAACATGCATGATACCGTCGTCTATCTTGGCCCAACCCTGAGCCGGTCCGAGGCTGCCTCCATTCTGCCGGCCCACTATCTGCCTCCAATCTGCAGAGGGGATCTGGCCAAGCTTCCCGAGACAACCAAAATCATCGGCATCGTCGACGGAGAGTTCTGCCAGAACCTTGCCGTCTCGTCAAAAGAAATCGTGGCCCTGCTCGGCCGCGGCACAACCATCTTCGGCGCTGCCAGCATCGGAGCCTTGCGCGCAGCAGAAACCTGCAGGTTCGGAACCATCGGCGTCGGGGAGATATTCGCGATGTTCCGCGATCGCGTCCTCGATGCCGACGACGAGGTCGCCCTTGTCTACGATCCCCAGTCCTACCGGCCGCTTTCAGAGCCCCTCGTCAACATCCGGCGCGCCCTGAAAATGGCATTTGAGGGCAGAGCCATCGACCAAGGGGAGATGGATCGGCTGCTTCTGCTGATGCAGTCGTACTACTTTCCGGACAGGTCCTACTCTGCGCTCAAGGCCTTGTGCCCCGCCTTTGCCGCCTTCTTTCGCGACTCGGTCCTGCCCGACGTCAAGCGCGACGATGCGCGCAAATTGTTATTTGAAATCAGGAATATGCAGCAAAACCCCGCTTCAATCTAGTTACGTTCTTCCTCGTAGACCCGCATGATCAATTGTCTTGACAAATTTTCCGTACAGGTACTACCTTTGCTGTCAATCTATATAAGCAGTAGCTGGACGTGTAGGCAATAAACGAGATAGGTCCAACCTCTGGACCCGTCCGCGTTCGAGTACAACAAGGATCACAACAAAGATCGCAGACGTAAACGCAGATCAAAGCTACTGGGCCCACTTACTTTCAGGAGGTTCATATGAATCCATCGAGTCACCCTCGGGTAGTCAACCGCTGGTTCGTCACTTTCCTTTCCATTGCGATCCTGATGTTTACCGCGACCGCCTACGGCCAAATCGCCGGAACCGGCAGTATTCAGGGTTCCGTCAGCGACGCCACAGGCGCCGTTATTCCAAATGCCACCGTCTCGGTTACAAATATCGCCACCCAGGTCAAACACACTGCGGTCACCGGTGGCAGCGGCATTTATAGCTTCCCGAATCTCGATATCGGCACCTACACCCTCGATGTTTCGGCCCAGGGCTTCGAGCACTACACTCAGTCCAAGGTCGTTCTGGAGGTTGGCAGCAGCATTGCCATCAACGTACCGATGACCGTCGGTCGGACAGACCAGAAAATCGAGGTGCAATCCAGTGGTCTGGCCTTACAGACCGAAGACGCCTCCTTTAAGCAGACGATCGACGGCCAGACCGTCACCGAGATGCCGCTCAACGGCCGCCAGATGACAGCACTTGTTACCGCCTCGGGCGGTTCGACAACCGCTCCGGCCGGCGACTTTACCGGCAGCAAATACTCCTATGCCGCGGTCTCCGTCGCAATTGCCGGCGGCGGCGGTAATACCACCATGTGGCGGCTCGATGGAGGCGATAACAACGACTACATGGCCAACGCCAACCTTCCCTTCCCCTTCCCCGATGCCGTCAGCCAGTTCAGCGTTGAATCGACCGTGCTCGGCGCATCCGACGGCCAGCACACCGGCGGCCTGGTCAACGTAGTCACCCGCTCTGGAACCAACACCTACCACGGGTCGTTCTTTGAGTTCCTCCGCAACAATTACATCGACGCCACCAACTTCTTCTCCACCTGCACCCCGGTCGCGCCGAAGACAACCTGCACCGCGAAAGACACGTTGCATCAGAACATTTACGGCGGCACCTTCGGCGGTCACATTCTTCGTGACAAACTCTTTGCCTTCGCCGGATACCAGCGCCTTCAGGCAGACCAGTCCCAGGCCGCAACCCAGGCCCACGTGCCCACTGCCGCGAACCTGTTGGGCGACTTCTCCGTCACCGATGGCCCCAACTGCTCCGCAACCGCCAGCCAATTGCGCGATCCCCTCACCGGTGCAACCCTGGTCGGTAACAAATATCCCGGCCCGCCAACCTTCAACCCGCAATCTCTCGCACTCATGAAATACCTGCCTGTACCCATTCCAACCGTGGATACGCAGGGATGCGGTCTCGTCTCCTACGCCATCCCGTCTAAAACATCGGATAACCAGTTCGTCACCCGCGTTGACTGGACCATCAACCAGAGAAACAATCTCTTCGGCCGGTACTTCATCGACGGCTATCAGTCCCCGGCCTTCTTCGATCCCGCCAACATCCTCATTACCACCCAGTCCGGAAACGTAGAGCGCGTGCAGAGCTTCACCCTCGGTGAGGCATTCACCATCAGCCCCCGCACCGTGAACTCGTTTCATGCGACAATCCTTCGCCGCACCAACAATCGCGGATATGCTGAAAATGACATCAACGCTGCTACTCTCGGCGTCAATGTTTTTCAGACGGTGCCCAACGGACTGCAGCTTGCGACCGGTAAATTCACCATCGGCGGCGGCACCAACTCAGTCTCTCACTTCAATGACAACACCCTCGCCATCGACGATGACGTAACCTTGATCCGCGGCAGACACCAGATCCTCTTTGGTGGTGAGTGGGTCCAGAACCAGCTCAACATCGGCAACGTCTATGAGTCCAACGGCATCTTCGCCTTCGGCAGCAACTTCAGCGCATACGGACCATCGGGAACCCGCGCCACCGGCGCTCCATCCGAGCCCGGAGATCAATCTCTTGACTTCCTCATGGGTACCCAGAGCTCCTTCCAGCAGAGTAAAGAGCAGCAGAACGCGCTTCGTGGGCCGGTTCCAAGCCTCTACGCGCAGGACACCTTCCATGCCACCAAGCAACTGACGATCACCGGTGGCATCCGCTGGTCGCCCAACTACATGCCCGTCGATGTCTTCAATCGCGGCGTCGTCTTCAACATGGCGAACTTCCTTTCGAACAAGGCCAGTTCGGTCTACGCGAATGCGCCCGCCGGAGCCACATTCTATGGCGACCCCGGCGTCACCCGGCAGTTCACCAAGAACTCGCCCTGGCAGTTCGCTCCCAACCTCGGTATGTCGTTCGATCCCTTCGGCACCGGCACTACGGTATTCCGGGGAGGCGTCTCCTTGGGCTACGACCAGGTCAATTTCTTCACCGGTCAACGCAATCAGCAGAATCCGCCCTATGCCACTGCGATCAGCCAGCAGCAGGTGTCCGCAACCGCTCCAATCAGCTTCAGCAATCCGTGGTCGGTCGGCGCCATTACGACCAATCCTTTCCCTCAGCCGCAGATCCCAACCCCCTCCACGGCGCAATTCTTCCCCCAGTCCCAGTTCATCTTCCTGCCTACCCAGTACCACGCGTCCTACACCATTCAGTGGACAGCTAGCGTCCAGCAGCAGTTTGCCCGAGGCTGGCAAATGGGACTTCAGTACATCGGCAATAGAACAGACCATGCTCCCATCGGTTTGCCGGTCAGCCCGGCCGTCTTCGTCCCCGGAGTCTGGGGTGCGGGAGGCACTGGCTGCGCAGGCATCGTCACCACCGGTCCCGCCGCGGTCAAACCCGGCGCCGCTGGAACGGCATGCTCCACCACTGCCAACCAGACGTCGCGGTTTTCGCTCACCATCGCCAATCCGAGTCAGGGCAATCAGTACCTTGGCGGCGGTGCCGGCTCCGTTCTCACCGGCGACTCCGCTACCGCTAACTACAACGGCGTGGTCGCCACCATCCAGCATCGCCTTTCCAGCACCTTCAGCCTTCTCGCCAACTACACTTGGTCGAAGTGCCTGAACATCGAAGACTCGCAGGGTGATCTCGCCGGTACAACCATCGAGAATCCCGCCAACCCCAGAATGGACTACGCTCCGTGCGGTTCGGATTTCCGGCACGTCGCAAACATCACCATGGTGGCCAAGAGCCAGTTTGGACTCTCCCGCATCCCGGCGCTGCTGCTCAACAACTGGGAGTTCGCCCCGCTCGCGCACCTGTCCAGCGGTGCGCCCTTCACCGTCACGGCGGGCCAGGATAACTCCTTGACCGACGTCGGCAACGATCGCCCCAACCTCGCACCCGGAGCCCCGGTCTATATTCACCAGGCCATCCGCTCAGGCAGCGGAGCACAGAACCGCGGATACCTGGTTCCAACCTCCTTCTCTCAGATTCCCACCAGCGCATTTGGAGGGTACGGAAATCTCGGAAGAAACGTCTTCCGCGGCCTCCCGCAGTACCAGTTCGACGCCCAGATATCCCGCATCTTCCCCATCTACGAAAGACTCAACATGACCCTTCGGCTGGAAGCCTTCAATTTGCTTAACCATCCGAACTTCGCCACTCCATCCGCAGGCCTCACGTCTTCCACCTTTGGTCAGATCTCCGCTCTGTCGACAGGCAGCGCAGCAAGGGTCTTCCAGGGCAGCGTGAAGTTCATCTTCTAGACCATCCCCCGTGCCCGCCCGAAACCCGGGCGGGCACCCCTCCACCAGTTCTCGCTCGAACCACGAACTCGCCAGAGTTTGCTCCAACTCGCGCCCAATACCTGCTCCAGCCCCTCACCACCATAAGCCCGCCCATCCTTCCCTCCCAAATCCTTCCCAGGCCGCCCGCCTTATCCAAAACTCACCGGAGACGCAGACAGGTAAACTGTTCGCACCGCCGTATCGACTCGCATCGCGTCGCCGGCAATCACCCCGAATGGAGCAGAGTCACCCGATGAAGACCACCCGTTGCTTCAGGAATCTCGTTTTCACCCTCATGTTCGTGTCGTCCTCCTCCGCGTTGCTCTACGCAGCGCAAAGTCCGGAGGTCGCGCGTTGGGAAAAAGAGGCGGCCAACGTCACCATCATTCGCGACACCTGGGGCATCGCTCACGTCTATGGCAAAACCGACGCCGATGCCGTCTTCGGCATGGAGTACGCCCAGGCCGAAGACGATTTCAATCGCGTCGAGACGAATTACATCAACGCCATGGGACGCCTCGCCGAGACCGAGGGAGAATCCCAGATCTACCTTGACCTTCGCATGAAGCTCTTCATCGATCCCGCCGTCCTCAAGACGCAATACGCCGCCAGTCCCGCATGGCTCAAGGCGCTGATGGACTCCTTCGCCGATGGCCTCAACTTCTATCTCTACAAACATCCCGAAGTGAAGCCGCGGGTCATCACTCACTTCGAGCCGTGGATGGCGCTCTCCTTCTCCGAGGGCAGCATCGGCGGCGATATCGAGCGCGTCAACCTCACGCAACTCGAAGCCTTCTATAGCAAGGCCCCGATCCTCCAGGCGTGCAACTGCACTGCACCCGCCACCGAGACCGCCTTCGTCCATGATGCCGATCCCCCGGAGCCGACCGGATCGAACGGAATGGCGATCGCCCCGTCGAACACCGCCGACCACCATGCTCTGCTCCTCATCAACCCCCATACCTCGTTCTTCTTCCGCTCCGAGCTGCAGATGGCCAGCGATGAGGGACTCGATGCCTACGGAGCCGTCACCTGGGGCCAGTTTTTCGTCTACCAGGGCTTCAATCAGCACGTCGGCTGGATGCACACCTCCAGCGGCGTCGACGCCGTCGATCAGTATCTCGAGACAGTCGAGAAAAAAGGAGATCGTTTCTTCTACAAATATGGAAACGAGGAACGCCCTCTCGTTGTAAAGCAGATCACCGTACCCTATAAGATCGCCAATGGCATGGCCGAGAAGAAGTTCACCGCGTACTACACCTCTCACGGCCCCATCATCCGAGAAGCCGATGGCAAGTGGATCAGCATCAGCCTCATGCAGAAACCGCTGGAGGCGCTAACCCAGTCCTATATCCGCACCAAGGCCACAGACTACAAATCCTACCGTCAAACCATGGAGCTGAAGGCCAACTCGTCGAACAACACCATCTTCGCCGACACCCAGGGCGACATCGCGTATTTTCAGGGCGACTTTATTCCGCGCCGCGACACCAGCTTCGACTTCACTAAACCAGTCGACGGCAGCAACCCCGCCACCGATTGGAAAGGCTTGCTCACCGTCGATGAACTTCCCCAGCTGCTCAATCCCAAAAGCGGTTGGCTCTACAACAGCAACAACGCACCCTGGTCCGGAGCAGGCGAGAGCAGTCTGCGCAAGCAGGACTACCCCGCCTATGTCGAGACAGGAACTGAATCTGCCCGCGGCCTTCACGCAGTCCGCGTCTTGAAGGATAAAAAGGATTTCTCCATCGACTCCCTTATCGCCGCGGCATACGACAGCTATCTTCCCTGGTTCGAAAAGCCAATCCCCGCTCTCGTCAAGGCCTGGGACAACACCCCCACCTCCGATCCGCTCAAAGCGAAGCTGGCCGATCAGATCGCGCTGCTGCGTACCTGGGACTACCGCTGGGGCGTCGCCTCCGTACCGACCTCGCTCGCCGTGTTCTGGGGAGAAGACATCCGCCGCCACACTGCCGCCGCAGCCAGGAAGTCCGGCAGCCTCGTCGAAGACTACATCGGCACGCAGGCCGCCCCGCAACTTCTCCTCGAATCCCTCTCCGCTGCATCCGACAGACTCACCGCTGACTTCGGCACATGGAAAACGCCCTGGGGAAACATCAATCGCTTCCAGCGTCTCAACGGCGACATTGTCCAGCCATTCAGCGACGCCGGGCCCAGCATCCCCGTCGGCTTCACCTCATCGCTCTGGGGCTCTCTTGCCTCCTTCGGAGCGCGTCCTTATCCCGAAACCAAAAAGTGGTACGGCACCAGCGGCAACAGCTTCGTCGCCGTCGTCGAGTTCGGCGACAAGGTGCGCGCCAAAGCCGTCACCGCCGGAGGAGAGAGCGGCCATCCCTCATCCCCTCACTTCGACGATCAAGCCCTCCGCTACAGCACCGGCGACCTGCGCGACGTCTACTTCTATCGCTCCGATCTCAAAGGCCACATTGAGCGGGAGTATCATCCCGGCAACTGATTCCGCCGGTCACCATCTCCATGGACAACAGCCAGGAACCGCCAATACGATCTCCCAGCCTTCGGGACCTCTGTCGGCAGAACCTGGCCGTCGTCTCTACGCTCCTCGCAACACTCCTCGCCTGCATCGTGCTTTTGCCGTTACTTGGCCATAAGCCGCTTACCAACTGGGACGAGGGCATCTACGCCGAAATATCGCGCGAGATGCTCTCCCTCGGAGCCCTCGTCCCGCGTTGGAATTATCAGCCCTGGTTCGAAAAACCGCCGCTGATGCTCTGGATCACAGCCGCCTTCTTCAAATTATTTGGAGTCAGCGAGTTTTGGGCGCGCGCCGGGTCGGCTCTCTCCGGCGTTGCCATCGTCGCTCTGCTGCACGGATGGCTGGCGCAAAGAAAAGACCTTCTCGCCGCGTGGCTCAGCACCGTGATTCTGCTCAGCGCGTTCGGCTTCCTTCACGTCTGCCGCGTCGGCGAGATGGACGTACTGCTTTCGCTCGGCTGCTCTATCGCGCTCTGCGGCCTCGCCTCGATTCAGGATCACCGGCTCAATGGATGGCTTCTTTTCTGGGCCGGCTTCGCCATCGCCCTGATGACAAAAGGCGCAGCCAGCATCGTCCTTCTCATCACCGCTCTCGTCCTTATCCTGTTCGAACGCTGGAACTCAGCTCGCTTCGGCAGGCTCTTCTGGATCGGGCTGACTCTGTTTCTCGCAGTTGTTGTTCCCTGGCATCTCTATATGTTTCACAGATTCGGCGCGAGCTTTCTCACCGAATATCTCGGCTTCCACGTCCTCTCGCGCGCAACCCATCAAATCGAAGACCACGTCACCCACTGGTGGTACTACTTCTGGGTCCTTCTCATCTCGGCTGCACCCTTCGTTCTTCTTTATCCCTTCGCCATCGCAGCCTCCTTCCGGCGCAGAGAACTCCGCGCCTGGGCGATCTTTATCGTCGTCGTCGTCGCCTTCTTCACCGCCGTGCAGACTCGGCTGCCCCACTACATCGCGCCTGCCTATCCAGCCTTCGCCGTGATCACAGCAGTCTTCCTTGCCGATCGGGTCAGGGCATTCCAACTCCGCGCATCCCAGCGCAAACGCCCTCCGTCGCCTCTTGCTTTCTGGACAGCATTCATCCTTCTCACCGCATCTCTCTGCATCGCCGCCGCATTCCTGACTGGTCCGCCGCGGCGAAAACTTCATCAAGCGAAGGTCGGACCAGACATCGTCTCCGCTGAAAAAGAGTCGATTCAACTTCTGCGCCACGTCTTTCGTCAGCCGCAACCCGTCTCAGGCCCGCTCCTCGTCTGGTGGGACGGCGACGACAGATCGATTGCAACCAGCGTCTTCTACTCCGGACGCCCTGTGCAACAGGTCAGCCTGCAGCCTTTGCCCCCCGGCGTTCCCACCGACAAATACCTCTTCCAGCCCCAGGCACTGGACAGCGCCGTCACCTCGGAGCCGCGAATCATCCTGCTCGATCGATCTCACGTCCAACAAATTCCCGGCGATTTTTTTTACACATCAATCGACCAGGGACAATCGATGGAAGTAGGCCTGATCGTGCGAAAGTAACACCGTTCTCGAGAATCAGACGGCGCCCCGTCCCACTCTTCTTCCGCTCACAATTGTTTTGAGTCTTTCCCATCACGACTGCCGTCTATTCCAATCATCCACAAGGTTCATGTAGTCACAGGTACGGTAAATTGAGCGAAACTTCCCGAATACCAGCGAAATCGGGCCACCTCACCACCCCGAAGGCAATCCGCGACTTCGACTCGTGTAGAATCCACAAAACCCGCAATCATTATGATTAAGCTTGCAAAAATCCCAAACCTCACCGAACTCACCTACAGGAGCATCAAGCAGAACCTCCTCGATGGCACCCTGGGCGAGTTATCTCGCCTCACCGAGGAATCGCTCGCCACGCAGCTCGGCATCAGCAAATCTCCCGTGCGCGAAGCCCTCAATCGCCTGGAAGCCGAAGGTCTCGTCTGTATCGAGCCCCGGCGCGGCGCGTACGTCCGGCAGTTCTCCGCCAAGGAGATTCGCGACCTCTACGAGCTCCGCGAAATCCTGGAAGTCCACTCCATCGATGCCGCCAACATCACCCCCAAACTCCTCAGCGACCTCTCCGCCAGCATCAACCGCACCAAAAAATTTCTCAAAGATGGCAACAAGCTCGAGCACATTGAGGAGGACATGCGGTTCCATGCCATGATCACCGCAGCGACCGGTAATGATGAACTTTGCCGCGTCCTTGAAAATGTTCAGCAAAAAACCTTGCTGTGCCGCTCCAAATCGTACGAGCTCTCGGCGACGACCGCCCCCGTCGCTCACATGAAGATCTTCGCGGCTCTCAAAAAGGAGGGCCGCCGGGACGCGCGTCTGGCCATGCGAGAACACATCGCCTTCGTTCGCGAGCGCCTGCTGGCCTCCTTCGAAACTCCCGCCTGATCCACCATGCCGCAGCAAGCGCTCCGTGACCCTGGGCGATAATGTTCGTGTGCCTTCCGCCAGTCCTACCCCGTCAGAGGAATACCAAAAACGCCGGCAAGCCCGCCAGATGCAGGTTGCGCATCTGGAGAAAGTGCATCGCCGCTTCGGAAACCTGCGCCTCCTTCTCGTCATCGCGGCCCTGATTGCTGCCTGGTTCTCGCTCCATCACGACGCCTTTTCGCCGTGGTGGCTGCTCGTCGCTCTCGCTTTGTTCCTCGTCCTCATCATCCTTCACGCCAGGACGCTGCGCCAACGCGCATGCGCCGAACGCTCCGTCGACTTCTATAACAAAGGACTCGCCCGCATCGAGGATCGCTGGTTCCAGCCGGACCAGTCCAGCGCCCGGTCCGCCGCCGCCCCGCAGCCCGCCGCCCCCATCGATGCGGCCTCCAGCCTCTATGCCGCCGACCTCGATCTCTTCGGACAAGGCAGCCTTTTTGAACTTCTCTCCCTCGCCCGTACTCGTATGGGAGAAGACACTCTGGCCTCGTGGCTGCTTGCCCCTTCGCCTGTCCAGGAACTCACGCAACGCCACGCCGCCGTCGCAGAACTTCGCAATCGTCTCGACCTTCGCGAAGACATCGCAATTCTCGGAGACGACCTCAAAGTCGGCATCCACCCGGAGGCTCTCACCCGCTGGGCAGAAGCCCCCAATCAGCTCGCGCGTCCGTGGTTTCGCTGGTTTGCTCTTCTCTTCGCCATCGTAGCCATCGCCGCTGCCGCTGTGTGGGCGGAGTGGGGACCCAAAACTCCTTTCTTCGTCATTCTGATCGTTGGCAGCATCGTCACCGCATCCCTGCGCAAGCAAACCGCTGCCGTCTTCCACGGCACGGAGCAGGCTCTGGAAGACCTGCAACTCCTCTCCTCGCTCTTCGCCCGGCTGGAGCGCGAACAGTTCTCGTCCGCTCGCCTGCAAGCCCTCAAAAGCCACCTCTCCTCGCATTTCCTCGCGGTCTCCAGGGCCATCGCGCGCCTGCGCGTCATCGTCGAATACATGCGCTCGCTCGACAACGTCTTCCTCCGCTTTCTCAACATCCCCCTCCTCTATGCGGTCCAGGTGGCTTATGCAGCCGAAGCCTGGCGCACCGCCCACGGAGCCGCCGTTCGTTCGTGGTTGAAGACGCTCGGCGAAATCGAGGCGCTTCTCTCCCTCTCCGGATACAGCTTCGAGCACCCCCTCGATCCCTTCCCCGAATTTCTCGATGGGCTGCCATGCTTCCAGGCCGAACAACTCGGCCACCCGCTCATTCCCGTTGCCAGGTGCGTTCCCAACAATGTCAGCATCTGCGGCGAAACCAGGGTTCTCCTCATCAGCGGTTCCAACATGTCCGGCAAATCCACGCTCATGCGAGCGGTCGGCATCAACACCGTCCTCGCCATGGCTGGAGCGCCGGTGCGCGCACTCCGTATGCAACTAACGCCTCTGCAACTAGGCGCAAGTATCCTCATCAACGACTCGCTCCAGGAGGGAGCCTCCCGCTTCTACGCCGAAATCACCCGCCTCCGTCATATCTGCGATCTCGCCGAAAAACATCCCCCCGTTCTCTTCCTCCTCGACGAGCTGCTTCAGGGAACAAACTCCAAAGACCGTCTCACCGGGGCCGAAGGCGTCGTACGCGCTCTTCTCGCAAGCGGAGCCATCGGTCTTCTCAGCACCCACGATCTGGCTCTGACCGATATCGGCGGACACGAAGATAAGCGTCTGCACAACGTCCACCTTCAGGATGAAATCGAAGACGGAAAGATGAAGTTCGACTTCAAACTGCAGGAAGGCGTCGTCACAAAAAGCAACGGCCTCGAACTGATGCGGCTCATCGGTCTCAAGGTATAGGTCTGCCTCCAGACCCAACCAGCCCACGGCCAAGCCCCATGAAATCCTGTCCCGGCGACACATTATCCTCTTACAATCAGGTCATGAAGCAAGCATCCAAACGCGCTCACGAACCCTGGAAGGCCTTTCAGGCTCGACAGCGCAATCAGGACATCAAACGCGACGCTGTCTTGCAGACCGCCGCCCATATGTTCCTCGAGCAGGGCTATCGGCGCACGTCGATGAGCGAATTGGCGAAGCGCCTGCAAATCACAAAACCCGCGCTCTACTATTACTTCCACAATAAAGAGCAGATCCTCGTCGAGTGCTACCGCGCCGGAATCACCCTCATCGAAACCCTTCTCGATAAGGCTCTCGTCAGCCGCGGAACCGGCCTCACCAAGGTCAAAGCCTACATCGAGGCCTATGCAAAATCAGTCCTCCTCTACGACTTCGGCCGTTGCGTCGCCATGCTCGACGAGAATGAGCTCTCGACCGAGACCAGAAAACAGGTGCGCGCTCTCAAGCGACGCATCGACGCCTCCATCCGCGCCTACATCGAAGAGGGAATCGCCGACAGATCCATTGCCTCCTGCGATGCCAAACTCGCCTCTTTTGCCATGTCCGGCGCCATCAACTGGATCGGTACGTGGTACAAACCATCCGGCCCCCTCAGCGGCACCGAGATCGCCGGCCACTTCACCCATCTGCTCACCGAAGGCCTTCGCGCTCGAACCCCGGACTCCACGCGCCGCATCGCAACTCCTCGCAAATCGGCGGCAACCAGGACTGCAGCAACCAAGACAAGGAGGGTATCTCGTTGACTTTCTGACCCGCCGTTCAGTAAACTTTGGTTCCAGCACAACCTTCGCTTCATCAACCATCGGCAAACAACGCCGGCATCCCCACGTTTACAACGCCAAAGCACCTTCCGGAGTCAAACCAGCCTATGCAGTCGATACGAGCGTAATCGCATGCGCATCCTCACCTACCTCCGCCAGGTCCTCGATGCCGAAGAGAGCGTACACATCGCCAACGGCACAGTCGCGCTCGAAAACAGCAAGCTCGTCATGGACACCATGGACGAGTACGGCGTCGAGGAAGCCCTCCGCCTCCGCGAAAACGGCGCCGCCGAAGCCGAGATCGTCGCAGTCGCCATCGGCCCCGCCCGCGCCCAGGACGCCCTGCGCACTGCCCTCGCCATGGGCGTCGACCGCGCCATTCACGTCGAAACAGAAAATCGCCTCGACCCCATCGCCATCAGCAAAGTTCTTGCACAGATCGCGCAACAGGAAGAAGCCACCCTCATCCTCTCCGGCGGCCAGCAAGCCGACTGGGACAGCCACACCCTTGGCGCCGCCACCGCCGAACGTCTCAACTGGCCCCAGGCCACCTGGACCTCCGCCCTCGAACTCAAAGGAACTACCCTCACGGGCAAGCACGACGCCGGCGAAGGGAGCGAAACCTTCACCCTCGAGCTCCCCGCCGTCATCACCACCCAGCAGGGACTCAACGAGCCCCGCTACCCCACTCTCCCCAACATCATGAAGTCGAAGAAAAAAGAGCTCCGCAAAGAATCCCTCGACCAGTTCAACGTCTCACCGAAACTCAAATTCGTCAGCGCCGAAATTCAGACAAAGACTCGCCGCAACAAGATCCTCGATGGCAAAGACGCGCCCGCAGCCGCCGCGCAACTCGTCGATCTCCTCCGCAATGAAGCCAAGGTGATCGCATGATTCTCATCGTGACCGAGCACGCCAACGGGAAAGTCGCCAAGAGCACCTGGGAGATGGTCACCGCCGCTCGCCAGCTCGCCGAGCAAAAAGGCAGCGCCTCCATCACCGCTCTCGTTCTCGGCAGTAACGTCGCCTCCGTCGCCGCAGAGATCGCCCATGCCGTCGACCAGGTCCTCGTCGCCGACCTCCCCGCCCTCGCCCAATACGATCCCGAGCTTTGGTCCGCCGCCGTAGCCCAGATCGCCCGCGAAGGCGAAGCCTCCGTCGTCCTCATCGAAGCCAGTCGCAGCGGCCGCGAATACAGTCCTCGCGTCGCCATCAAACTCGACGCCCCGCTCCTCGAAGACGTCATCAGCCTGAAAGCCACCGGCGACACGATGACTGCCCAGCGCTACACCTTCCTCGCTCGCGTCACTGAAACCATCGAAACCAGCGCTCCCGTCGCCGTCGTCACCATCAAACCCGGCATCTCCAGCCCTGCCGCTCCACGCACCGAAGCTGCAGAACAGTTCGACGTCGACCTCACTCTCCCCACGCCTCGCCTCAAAGTCACCGGCAAGCAGACCGAGCGCAGCTCCCGCGTCTCACTCACCGAAGCCGACGTCGTCGTCTCCGGCGGCCGCGGCGTTGGCAGCGCCGAAGGCTTCACCCAATACGTCGAAGCTCTCGCCGACCAGCTCGGCGGCGCCGTAGGTGCCACCCGCGCCATCGTCGACGCGGGCTGGAGGCCATACTCCGAACAGGTCGGCCAAACCGGCAAAACCGTCCAGCCCAACCTCTACATCGCCGTCGGCATCTCCGGCGCCGTCCAGCATCTCTCCGGCATGAACAAAAGCAAAACCATCGTCGCCATCAATCGCGACGCCGACGCCCCCATCTTCAAGATCGCAGACTACGGCATCGTCGGCGATGTCCCCCAACTCGTCCCCGCAATTCTGGCCGAACTAAAAAAGTAATGATGTACGCTACCGTCGTTCTCGCACCAGCCACAGACGTTCTCGCATGGGGCCCAGACATTCTCGTATCAGCCACAATCGTTCTTGCATCTAGGTACCCCAAGGCTTTAGCCTTGGGTCTCTCTTCTGGCATAAACACGGGGCTTTAGCCCCTGGGGTATGTCTTTCCATCTCTCACAACGTACAACCCGCAAAAAGCGAAGTACATGCTTCCATTCCCACAAAAGATCGCCTTCCTCCTCTTTGCGCTCATCACTCTCGCGCTGGGCTTCGAAGGCTTCTACCGCCTCTACCTCCGCATCCGCCGCGGCATCCCCGACCCCGAACCCCGCTTCAATCATCTCCCCCGCCGCTTCGGCTACGCCCTTTCCACCACGCTCTTTCAAAGCCGCACCTTCAAAAAACGTCCGACCATCGGCCTCTTTCACGCCTTCATCTTCTACGGCTTCGTCTTCTATGGCCTCGTCAATCTGTTCGACCTCATCGAAGGCTATCTCCCCATCTCAATCTCTTCCGCCAACCCCTTCGGCGCAGCGTACAACCTCTTCGCCGACGTCCTCAGCTTCTTAGTTCTCCTCGGCGTCATCGCGCTCGTCATTCGCCGCTTCGCTCTGCCCAGTCGCCGCGATTTCCGCTTCAACGCCCGCACCCTTCTCCACAAAGACGTGCTGCGCGAAAAAATCCCGATCGACTCCCTCATCGTCTCCGCCTTCATCCTCTTTCACGTCGGCAGTCGCGCCATCGGAGCCGGTGCCCGCATCGCCATCCTCGGCCCCGACCCACTCCAGCCCTTCGCCACAGCCATCTCCCACCTCTTCACTCCCGCCAACGCCGAAGCCTTCCGCATCTTCGGCTACTGGGGAGCGCTCGGCTCCGTCCTCGTCTTCCTTGCCTACTTCCCTTACACCAAACACATCCACATCTTCGGCGCCCCCGCAAAATACCTCGTCGCGCGCGAACCCTCCTCCGGCGTCCTTCCGCTCGTTACCCTAAACCTCGAGACCGAATCCGAATCCCCAAAGCTCGGCGCAAACAAACTCGAAGACCTCGCCTGGCCGCGCCTCCTCGACGCCTACGCCTGCATCCAGTGCAACCGCTGCCAGGACGTCTGTCCGGCCACCGCGACGGGAAAATCTCTCTCACCCGCCGCGCTCGAGATCAACAAGCGCATGGAGCTTAACGATCTCGCCGCGCAACAAAGCCCCTTCGCCTTCACCCCCGCGCCCTTCGAAAAGGGAACACCCAGTCCCAACCCGCTCCTGAAATTCGCTCTCTCGCCCGAAGCCGCCTGGGCCTGCACCACCTGCGGCGCCTGCATGGAAGTCTGTCCCACCCAGAACGAGCAGATGCTCGACATCATCGACGTCCGCCGCAATCAAATCATGATCGAAGGTGAGTTCCCCTCGCAACTCCAATCCGCCTTCCGCGGCATGGAGCGCGCACAAAATCCCTGGGGCATCAATCATGAGCAGCGTCTCGCCTGGGCCGACGGCCTCAACGTCAAAACCACCGACGAAAATCCTACCCCCGACGTCCTCTACTGGGTCGGCTGTGCCGCCAGCTACGATCCGCAGGCGCAAAAAACCGCACGCGCCTTCGTCGAACTCCTCAATCACGCCGAAGTCAACTTCGCTGTCCTCGGCAAAAAAGAGTGTTGCACCGGCGACAGCGCCCGTCGCGCCGGCAACGAATACCTCTACCGCCAGCTAGCCGACAAAAACGTCTCCACCCTCAACACCATCATGCCGAAACTCGTCGTCGCCAGTTGCCCCCACTGTCTCAACTCCCTCGGCCACGAGTACAAACAGATCGGCGGCGACTACAAGGTCCTTCACCACACCGAGTATCTCAACACCCTCGTCGCCAACAAAAAACTAACCCCCGCCCCCACCGAAGCCGCCGTCACCTACCACGACCCCTGCTACCTCGGCCGCCACAACGGCATCTACGACGCACCTCGCAATCTCCTCAATATCCTCAGCAACAACAACGCCACCGAACTCCCCCGCCATCGCGAAAACGCCTTCTGCTGCGGAGCCGGCGGCGCGCAGTTCTGGAAAGAAGAAGAGCCCGGCGACGAGCGCATCTCCGACAACCGCTTCCGCGAAGTCCAGCAAACCCTCGCCTCCGCACCCGGAAAATCAGGCGAAAAAATCCTCGCCGTCGGCTGTCCCTTCTGCAAGAGCATGCTCTCCAGCACTCCCGCAGCATCCCACCCCGATTCCGACGCCATCGTCATCAAAGACGTTGCCGAACTCCTCCTCGAAGGCGTCCGCCGCAGCAAAGGCCTCACCACCCCAACCATCGACGCCAAACCCGCCCACGAAATCCGACCCACCACTCAAAACTCCGTCATCCTGAGCGAAGCCCCCGAGCGAGCCGCAGGCGAGTCGAAAGCGGCGCAGTCGAAGCACCCCGAGAGCGCTATCTCAACCCCAGCCACTCAGAACCTCTCCGCCACAACCACCAATCCTCCCGCTCAGCCTCCAGAACGCAAAAAGTGGCAGCCAAAATCCACCACTCCCGCCACCGAAGAAACTCCCTCGCAACCCTCCACTCAGCAGATCACGCAATCACAAGCACCAAAGCCCACCGAAACGCAGCCACCACCCGCCGCCACTTACGAACGCAAAAAGTGGCAACCTAAAAAACAGGACTGAACTGCTCAGAACTTCACCCCCCACCAGTAGTCATCCTACCCAGAGCGAACGAAGTGAAGGGAAGGATCATCCCCACATTGCGCCTGACGCCACCCACACCCTACACCGGCCTTAGTGGGGACTTTCGAAACTTGCAGGGTGTTCAGAAACACCGTCCGACCCCAACTCCGCCCGCAGTTGCCGAAACCCCGTTTTCACGGAACTACGGGGCATCAATTGTCCGATAAGGCGACTTTTCGTCCAGGTGGCTCGCTCTCATGTCGATGAGTGACTTGGCGATTTAGCGACAACTGAGGCCGAGTCAATCTGGAGAATTGCGTTTTATGGCACTAATCGTTTCGGCGAGTTGCAATGATTCACCGACATCTCTCTTGACCCAAATTGTCTCGTTGGCGCAAAATGACGTCTGCCAAGATTTAGTCCAACTCTTGAAATCGGCCCGTCCATCTCTGAATGCCTGATCGCTTCGCCCAGGGGTCCCCTAAAAATCCGGTCCAGGAGTGAAGAAATGACGCCAGGTCAGCGCTCACGGGTGTCTATTGGCTTTCTTGTGATAACCGTTCTTGTTGCGGCTATCCCAGCCGCAGCTCAATGCAACTCCAACGATGCGGGTGCGCCATGTTTTTCAGGCAATCCTGACATTCTTGGCGGCAGAGCAAGTTTATTGCGAGACGATGATTTAGTTTTTAATACCCTCACTTTCAACGGTTCTGGTGCGAGTCCTGCTGGCGGAAATCTGTTGACCAGTAACTCGACGATTACGCAGACAAGCGAAACGCAGATTACAGCTGCCAATACTACCAACAATGGCCTGTCGAACACGATCACCGTTAAGGGACGGCTCTTCAATGTCAATCATGATCAGATATTGTCAGCCGCTCTTGTTCAAAACCCAAGTGGGCAGCAAAACGGAGTGGCAACCCTGGAGGGGAATGATTCGTCGATGACCGTTCCTCCCTTGGCTGTCCTCAATTTTGGGCAGACGTTGTACGGGACCTCTGGAAACTTCCTTGGTGGGGGATTCGACCAGATACTGGTGGCCGCCGTAAATAGTTCAGGACAAGTTTACTTTCAAGTATTGGCTGCTGCCGATCCGGCAAGCACAACCAACGGACTCATTGCGGGACCGGTAAGCGCTCCAGTCGCGACTTCCGCGACTTTGTTTGCGGTAACTGCTGGTGTCTTCACCGATCCACAAGCGGAAGTGCCTCGTCCGCCGGCACAAATAGCGCTAATGTCTGCCTCTCCCAATACGACCGGTGGTATCGTTGTGACCTTTTATGCCGTAGATTCAAAGCTCAATGTGTCCCCAACCGGGAAATCCCTGAACTTAACATTGCCGCCGAATACATCTCCAATCACCGTTGCAATCGCTGCTGGTCGGTTCAGTGGAGGGACACATGATCAGCTGGCGATCGCATATCCAGTATTTAATGCCAACCCCGTGGGAGTTCCGGAGGTAACTACCGTCGACTTTGATGGACAGGGAAACCCAACCCAGAAGACTAGCACCCTCATTTTTGCGCCATTACAAATACCTCAGAGCGGTGACATTCCCTACCCCCCTGCGATCTATTTGGCCAAAGGCAAGTTCAACTGGTTTAGCGCCTCGGAACAAGTGGGGATTTCGGTAGGAACAAACGGTACGGAAGCTAACATCGCTTGGGTTGGAGTCATAAGTTTCGACTCATCGCTAAAGGCGACCCAAGGACCGACTTATGACGTCGAGTTTGAGTGCCACTTTGGTTTGGCCGCCGGGCGCTTTGATTCGATGCAGACACCACCTGCTCAGGGGCCAAACTTCAATCTACAGTTGGCCGACGTGGCGACTGACTGCGGCGCGGGAAGTCATTCCGCTGTGATCTACGATGTAGATCCCAATACCTTCGCAGTGACTGTCCACTCAACGAAGGATATTCAAACGCTCGTAGCCGTCGGTGGTTTTAGTCCTGCGTGGCCAATAGGCAACCAAGGCAACAACATGCCACCTGGGGGTTTTGTTTCTTTGGTGGCCGCGGACGAGCAAGGCCGTTCGCTAATATTGGGGCCTCCAGAGAAAGTCACTGTCACCGGACATATCCAACCGGATACTGTGTTGGGATTACCTCCCATGCATGTCGATTGGATTTCGCCTGCGGGAGGTGGGCCGCCGCAGATACTGAATGTGTCGGTATTTCCGTCAACCTTCAATACCGCCTACTTATTCGCCGATACCACTAATGGTGGAGTGAGCCGTTCGGGCACAACAAGCTATACCGTTTCGACTAAAGAGACCGCCAATGAGGAACTGTCTTATGGTGTGCCAGGGTTGGCGAGCGTAAGTGTTCAAGCCAGCCAGGCGGCAACGCAGCTGCACCAAAACGTAGTTTCGCAGAAATACAACACCTACCAGGGCTTGAATACGACGTTCACAACCTCGACGGCGTTCGATGATGTTGTCGCCGCGACAGGCAGCCAGTTCAACATCTACAGTTACCGCGTGCTGGGGCAGTGCGTTCCGGGGAATGGCCCGCCATCAGAGGGCTGTCCGACAGGGATGGTTCCGCTGTACATCCAATTTTCGGGCCCCGACAACGTGAATTACCTGCAGGCGGCAGAAGGAAGAAATCTGGAGTGGTATCAACCGGTGCAGGAGCCTGGTAATCTCTTTTCCTACCCAGCTACAGTCGCTCAGCTTACAGCCGATCTTGGTGGAGGTACGGGATTCCAAGCCCTTACGAAACCGATACCATCTGGGATTCGCAGACGAGCGCTGCTGTAAAGACCGATTGGACAGAAGGCGGCGGTAGTAACGTCTCAGCCGGATCAACCTCTACTCATACTTTCGATGCATCTGTCTCGGCAAGTGCGAGCGTCAGCTTTGACGGCTTCGGGGCGGGCGTCGGCCTTGGCTTTGACTACAACCAAAGCAATTCGATTAGCACCCTGAATCAGATGACCAGCTCCTTCTCTACCTCGCAGGGGATAAACCTGAATCGCGGTATAGAGGCAGCGGTGATGTGAATAGCGAAGCGTACGACTATCAGGGGCAGACTTTTATCGATGGACAAACTGCTCCGACTGGAACCGTCCAAAGCGATGCGACACCGCAGACGACCGTGCAAGCGCAAGGCTATATCGCCGCGGCTCACCTGGTGGACATGATGAGTCAGGGGGTTATCACATCAGGTGCCTTCTGGGTGCAGGCCTATAACGCAGCCCCTGACGTGGCTTTAAACCATCCGCAACGCTGGCTACAGAAGACTCCGTCCAGCCTAAATGAACAGCAGGTTCAGTTCGTTTGTCCGTACGGTTTTACTTCCTCATTGAGCTCGCCGCAGTGCACGGCTGTAACACCGAACTCCCCTGCACCGCTCGCCATCTCAGATGACGAGTTTTACGAGATGAAGGGGCGATCTATCACTCCTGGCAGCACTTTCAATGGGCCTCAAATAATAAACACGACGCTCGGTAGTAAGGTGAATCTGCGGGTGAGGGTATACAACTATAAGCTTAAAAACTTCCCCTCCACCGCGACACTACATGTCCAGTTTTATGCTCAACCCTGGGGTGCCGGGCAATTTGCTACAGGTGCAAATACTTCCACATTTGCGCCCGCAGTTTTCGTAGGGAATGGGACAACTCAACAGGGCGATGCCACGCTGGCCCCGCCTCTTGCTTTTTGCGGAGGATTTCAAGGTAGTAGCGTCGATCCATGTACGACTTCTCCAGGATCAACTACCAACAATTGGGAATATGTCTACGCAACGTGGGATACGAGTAAGAACGGAGTTACTGCGGACAGCACATGGAAATTCTGGGTCGTAACATGGGTCGAAAACAATGGGCAGCTTGTGTCTGAGTTGCCAGGGCATGGGCTCACATCGCTCCCGGCTGCCAATATTCAGTTCAACTCACTAGCGGACGTGCCGATCGAAACCTATAGCAACAATGGTCTCTACAACCAGGTCTTTACGGTCTTACCGGCGGTTTCGCAAACGAATGTTGTTCAAACGGCGCAGGCCACCGGTGCCAATAACCCCGCAGGGGCGAGCGCGGCACCCACGAAACACTTGGCGATCGGTAATCTCGACACGCGCAATAGTGCGCCGGTTATCCGTGACGTCCCTATCACAATCATCGCGCCTCATATCGCCTCTGGTGATCATGTCGATTCGATTATGTCGCTGTATTATGACGGAGACCCCTCCAAAGGTGGCGCTCTGTTCGACGCCCAACATATCTCTCGTGTGCAGTTGGAGAGTCCATACTTAGACACCGCATCTTATCGAGCAACGACCTGCGGACAACATCAGATATTCGTCCGCGCGGTACCACTCGACGGCACCGCGCCGGTAGCTACTGCTAGTAAAACACTCAAAAATGCAAGCGACCCAGTGATTGCCATCAACGACATCATCGCCTATGTCAACTTGCCGGGATATCCGCCACGGTTCCGCAGCGCGATACTCGCCTATCTCAATGCTGCGAAGCGATCCTTCACAAACAAGCAGACTCAAGCTGGGACCATCCAGATGCAGGTCCTTCTCAATCTTGTTCAGGGGGCGCATTCTTCGTACCGTCCGATGTTCAACAAGCGCTTGCGAATCAAATGAGAGACTTGCTCGGTTGCATTTGAACGACGGTTTTTGTTGTCCAGATCCTAATGCATATATTTTTTTGTGGATACTGAATCTTCTCTCGACATACATTGGACAGGGCACCATTCCCCTCGACCAACCTCAATTCAACGGTGAGAGTGCCCTGTCGGCGACCTCAATGTAGCGAAATCGCTGGGCACCCCGGCAGTTCCTGAGCCTGCGAGGCTCGCTC
>CAVSQQ010000015.1:0-17527 GCA_963730135.1 uncultured Acidobacteriaceae bacterium | reverse complement strand
TCAACACAACGGCGTTTCTCAGGACTAAACGATGCCAGACTCGCGAACCTTAGATTTTCGAGGCGATGAAGCTCCCTTGCGAGCGAACCTCGTGTCCCTAGAAGGCGTAATAGATACGCTGTCCGTTTCGTTCTTGGCCTCGTTGTAATACGCCGTCGAATGATGTCTGCGAATACACGTAAACGCCGAGGAAATCTAAAATCGCATTTCCCATGATTGGCGTAACGTATTGCTTGCCTATGAAATGCCTGCGGTGCATCATCAGGATTTCAATCAGCAGATGGTGCATACAGTGAAGAGTGTTATATAGCGGAGTATTGTGTGTCAGCCTATCACGTGTTCCCCAAAGCGTCGGATGCATCAGCTTTGACGGAATGGTGAAGCCCATCAGGTAAAGGTGTTCCAGTCCAACCTGCTTTGCCATCTGTCGCGTATCAACGCGCGTCCACGAGGGTGGCCGCTGATTTTTACAAACTTGGCATTTTTCCTGCTTGTTCTTTTTACGCAATTCCGCCGCTCGTTTGGAAAGATTCTCGCGTGCCTCTGGCTCCATAGAGATACCAACGTTTTCATAAATTCCGCTAATAATCTGATCCCAGTCCACCGCATCGTAAGCTTTGAAGTCCTGCAGATACTCCGGCTTCTGACATAGATATTTGAGCGTCACAATGCGTTCAAATAACGCGCGTAGACAGTATTGTGCCCCATGATGCGAATCTGCATGACTGAGAGTCATCAGGTCATTGATGTCCCGGTGGGAAGCGAACATACACCCCACAATGAGGTCTCCCAATTCATCATCGTCTCGGACTCTTGTCCGAAGGACTAGGCGGCCCATCACCTGCAGCCATTTATGGATGACATCTGGATAATTCGACCGCCATTCGATGAGTTCCGCCCAAGTCTGCGGCGTGGAAGCGGCGTTCTGTTTCGTGCCGTTCTCATTCCCACGACTGTCATTCTTGTCTGCGCCAGATTGCATTGCAGTCTCCCTGCTCAGCTTCTCGTTGAAGAGCAGCCCTTATTCGCCGCTGCCCGTTCGCATGCACCGTGCCTACGGTCGATTGCTGGCTTCAACCCGTGACGCAACGATACGGAGCAGATGATTCGCAAGCATGACGGCCTCGATTGCTTCGGTCGGGTCCGAGATCGTCACATTGCGGTGCGAATGCGGATTCTTAAATGAGCCGATAGCGCCCGCGAATAAATCTGAGCGCGATTGCCGCTCCCCCACCTCGGTGGTCAAGTCCGTGAGCTTCCCATCCTGTGCATGGAATGCCTTACGCATTAGATCAACCCCTCGAAGGTTCCCTGGTTTGCCAAGAGCTTCATGGACCGCAACTTCCACGGCCTTCATAGCTTGAAAGACCGCTGCGTCAAACTCTCCACGCATCAACGCACCCCACACCGTATTTGCGATCGGGGCCTGTAGGACTTCCTTTCGAAGCATTCGTGCCACTGAGAATATGGCGACGGCTTGCTCATCCTGAAACTTGAGTGCTCTCCGGCTGAGCACTACCCAGTCGCCAGAGTGTGCGACCGGGACGAGAAATCCCTGAGCGATGAGCCATTGCCACGCTTCTGCAATAGCAAGGTCTACTTGGTCCCTGTGGGATTGCGAGTAGGGGTGTGCTACGCCGACTACGTTCGAGTTATGCCAAAGTTCCCCGTTGAGATTGCCGGCGTGAAACTTTTCCCCAGTGTGGCTGGCCCGCTTCCTCAAAAGAAAAAGCATTTTTGCGCCAAGCACCTCGGGCTCCATGGTCAGCAGTGCATCTGCGTCAGGAATTGTCTGAGTCAGTTCGCGCATGAGGTATTCTCGCCTGTCACGCTGTCGATAGGGAAGTGCCGGTAATTGATCGGTACCGATAAGTCGGCTTATAGGAAGTGATCAGCTCGTTCCCGGAAAACGAAGTTTTTCAGCAACTTCTTTTTTTGTCCTTTTGTTTGTTGCCTTTGTAACTTTCTTTTTCAAAAACAGCCCAAAAATCGCTTGTCAAGCCCCAAGACCACCCAACTCACTCAATCAAAATGACATAGAGTTGGCATTTTAGTTAGCGTCCATCAGCTATACTTAAAACAGTAGAGAAAAAAAGCCCCGCAGGGACACAACTCCCTTCGGGGCTAAGTCGTTTTGATGCACGATTTTGGACGCAACTCTTTTGTTATGACGATTTTACAGACAAGCACCACCCGTAAACCGTAGAAATGAGATACTTTACACGCGGTCAATAGGGGGGGGGAGGGGGTACCCCCCGATCCAGGACGAGATCCAGGACCAGATCAGGGCGTATGCCGCGCCGTCTTCAATGCCGGTCCTAGAACATCCAGCGATCCGTCGACCTGCGGAGGCTTGAGACCCAATATCTCCGCGATAAACGGATAAATATCGACATTCTCAAACGGCTTGAGCTGAACGCCGTGACGAATGTCAGGGCCAGCCGCGAAGAAAATTGCCTTCATCTCGGGCATCGTGCGCGGGTCGAAACCGTGTTCTCCACGGAGCCTGTCGGAATGTGATGCCTGCGAAGAAGAGGCATGCGCGCGCAAATAGAAAGGGCCGTTCGGTACGATGATGGGATCGCCCTCACGCGGGTTTGCGTCGAAGTGAAGCCTGGCCGGCACGTCAGCACGGCGATAGACCTTGAATCGCGGATCGGGATGCGCGAGGAACTGCTCGTAAACTTCCTGGACATCGGCATCCGGATTCGCATACAGCAGAGGGCCCTGGGTGTGAAATTGACTGAGGTCCGCAAAGTCCGAGAGCGTCACAGGATCGCCCTGCAACATGACCATCCCATGATCGGCAACTACGACGATATCGACTGGGAGATGCAGCACGGCAATCTTCGACTGAAGATCACCGATCATCGTGTCCACATGATGAACCGCCGCCCGCACCTCCTCGGAATCGGGGCCGTAGTTGTGTCCGGCGTGGTCGACATTGGAATAGTAAAGCGTGATGAAGTGCGGTCGCAGATCGGGCGGCAGCTTCAGCCACGCCACCACCTGATCGACGCGCTTTTCATCGTCCAGCTTGTCATCGAAGTGCAGATAATAAGAAGGGCGCTTACCCTGAATCTCAGCCTCGGAGCCCGGCCAGAAAAGACAGGCCGAACGCATTCCCTGTTGCTCCGCCAGCACCCAGAGCGGTGTACCGCTATACCAGGTGCCGTCGCTGTTGGACTTGGTTTGCGTGTAGACATACGTCTCTTCGCGGGTTGGATCCCAGAAGCTGTTGGCGACAATGCCGTGGTGCTCAGGATAGAGACCGGTGACGATACTGATGTGATTCGGGAAAGTAAGCGACGGATAAGCGGGCAACATACCCTCCGGTGCGCTCGCGCCTTTGAATCCGAGCTGCAGAAGATGCGGCGCACCGAATCGCCGGGGATAGTCGTAGCGAAAGCCGTCGACCGAGATGAGAACGACATAGTGCTTCGCCTGCTGTTCCGCAGTGTTCGGCGGATTCGGTACGGTGATGACCGGCGTTGGATCCTGCGCGAGTGCAAACCCTGCAGAAACAACTCCCGCCAGCAGGCAACATCGAACAAACGCAACAACACGCCGCATCTGCATCTTCTTTATTCCGCCTTATCTTCTATTTCAAGCATTTGCAGACACAGCGGTCGCTCCAGCATACAGTCCATCCGGGCAACAGAAGCCAGCGCCCGATCGATCGTCGAGGTCAGGCAAGGCTCTGTTGTCACCACAAAGGGCAGCCGGTGCTTTGGATAACCTCGTCGCTGCAGCAGCGAATCGATATTGGCCCCGACCTTTGAGAGCGCGCCGGAGATGGCATAAACAATTCCGGGCTTGTCATCGACGACAAAGCGCAGATAATGAGGCGCCAGAAAATCGCCCGTTACCTCGCGTTTGCGTATCGGGAGCTGCACAGACTTGCAGCCTTGCGCGACGGCCAACAGATCCGACACGACGGCTACCGCAGTCGGCTCGCCGCCCGCGCCGTGGCCCGAGAAAACCACATCACCGCCAAATCGCCCACTGACCACCACCATATTCTGTGTGCCATGCGACCACGCCATCGGCGAAGCGAGAGGGACAAGCATCGGTGCCACCCGCGCATGCACCAGCCTGCCATCGAGCTCAGCGCGAGAGACCTGGCGGATGGTGCAGTTCAATTCCTTCGCGTATGAAAAATCGATCGCCTCGATCGTCGAAATGGTCTGCGTCGCAACCGCATCGGGATCAAGCTCAGCGTGCATGGCGATACGCGACAGGATGCAGAGTTTGGCGCGCGCATCGAAACCATCGACGTCGGCGGAAGGATCAGACTCCGCATAGCCCAGCTGTTGCGCATCCGCCAAAACCGTTGCGTAGTCAGCGCCGGCTTCCATTCGGCTCAGGATGTAGTTGCAAGTGCCGTTGACAATGCCGCTCAGCCGAGTCACCTGATCGCCGCCAAGTCCTTGCAGCATTCCAGGAATCACCGGAACGCCGCCTGCAACGGCCGCTCCATGCACTAAATGGACATTGTGCTGTGCCGCAAGCTTTGCAAGACTCGTTCCGCGATAGGCGATGAGCTGCTTATTCGCAGTAACGACCGATTTGCCTGCAACCAGCGCCCGGCGAATCCAGCCTTCAACCGGATTCAGGCCCCCCATCAACTCGACGACGATATCGACATCCGATCGGAGAATGACATCCACATCTTCCGTCCACACGACGGACGCCGGCACCACCCGCGCAGCCAAAGAGTTACGTTTTCGCTCAATGTTGCGGTTGAAGATATGCGTCAACTCAAGATCAGGAAACTTCAACGTTGCGAGAACACGCGCAACCGAACTCCCTACAGTCCCAAATCCCAGTAATGCCACCCTCACCACGGAATCCGTCTTCGTCTTGTTGACCGCAGCCTTCGATTGCTTCGTTGCCATCACTTAGTAGTCGATTCTGCCGGCTTGAGCTCGCCAGGCATCAAAACTTGAGATTGCCTTCTCTGGCAAAAGGTTCAAAGTCGGGATCTTGCGTTGATTGGCGGGCCGCTTTAGCTCTTCGTAGAGAAAGGCATCGTCAAACCCCGCCGCTGCCGCATCGGCAGCAGAACTTCCATAAAAAATCGCAGCGCATCGAGCCCAGTAAATTGCCGCGAGGCACATTGGGCAAGGTTCGCAGCTTGTATAGATATGGCAGCCAGTAAGATGAAAGCGCCCGAGGGCGGCACACGCATTGCGAATTGCTACAATCTCGCCATGCGCGGTCGGATCGTTGGTTGCAGTCACCATATTTGTTCCGGTCGCAACGATTTCGCCGTTGCTCACGACCACTGCGCCGAATGGTCCTCCGCGGCCGGAGGTGACGTTCTCCGTCGCCAGCGCGATCGCTCTTTCCATAAAGATTGGATTGCCCTGCATTCGGCTCGGTATCCTTGTTGCACGCTGTCTGCGGCTGGAGTTGCGGAATAATCAAATTATGGCATAAAACACTATATCATCCGTAAATTTACTATTTTTTGGTTCGCGTACACTGCCTGTACACCAGAATATAACCCCATTATGGACAACCTTCTGAAGTCTGCCTACGGAACAGTTCGACCCTACACACGGCACGTCGCTGGATGTACGCATGAACAAGATGATAATTCATGCCGCTGCCCGAAATGGCTTTATGTGTTCACGCAGGAGACGAAGGAGAAGCGTCGACACAGTCTCAATACTCCGTCATGGCCTGAGGCTCTGCGTGAGGCCAACGATACTCTGCGGGGACTGGACCCGGAGATTGCTGCATCGAGAATGAAGGTGAAGGACATCGCTGCCCAGTTGACGGTACGCGAGGCCATGCACCTTTGGGTGGCTCGCACAGAGAACAAGCTCGGCAAGGACTCGACGACCATCGGGCAATATCGGCATCTGGAGGAATTGGTCTCAGAGTGGGCGAAAGAGCTCGACATCAAGTACGCGAAAGACATCACCAGCCACCAACTCGAAACGTGGTACGCGTCGGAGGAATGGACCTCGCTTGCTCCTACGACCAGGAAGCAGCGATGGGCGGTCCTGCGGGTGATGTTTGCACACATGGTAAAGATGAAGGCGATCCCACAATCCCCCGCTGACCCGATCGAGGCGGCGAACGTCACCTCTGACCATGTGCAGGGACCCTACACCGATGCACAAGTGAAAGCGATCCTCGCGCATGTCGAGGATGTTCCTCAGACTGTTACAGACAAGGCAGCTTACGTGAAGCGGCTCCGCGCCTTCATCAGGCTCCTTCTTGACTCCGGCTGTGATGTGTCAGACGCACTCCAGTTCAGGCCGTATCAACTCGAGAAGATGCGGATAGAAAAGCGCGACGTGTGGGTCTTCAGGTATAAGCGACAGAAGACGAAGCAGCTGGCAGTCATTCCGATCACCGCTGAGCTGGCGAAGATGTTGTTGCATCTTCCGCTGGAGCCGGGTGTCTCCGAGGAGGCACCTTTCAGGATTCGGGGCATCAGCCTTAAAGCAGCGCAGAACCGCTGGTCGCGTCGCGTGCAATATACCATCTCAGCGGCCGAGGTAACCCACGTCGATCTGCCAAACGGTAGAAAGAAAGCGGCGAACGTAAAGCAATTCCGTCACACCGCTGCCGTGCGCTGGCTGCGCAACGGTCAGCGGGTCGAGGAGGTAGCAAAGATGCTAGGCCACACCGATGTCGAGATGGTTAGGCGGCACTACGCTCCCTGGGTGCGAGATATGGATGTGGCACACGTTTCGCGGGTCGTCTCGCAGTGGAGGTAAGCGAATCGTGAACTCGAGTGGCGACCGACTCAGGTATCCGCATCGAGTAATACGAGCGGACCAGCTTCTTCCCTTCCCGGCGCGAAGGCTCGCCGAGCCTGATGACACCTTCCTCTTCGGCGAAGAGTTCCCTGACTGTGGACGGGCTCATATTCCACAGCTCTGCTAACTGCGTCGGGGTAAAGTGTCGCTCGGTGGCGAGGTGGTGGTAGGACGAATGCGACGTGGTGCTGTTCTGGTTCAACGGGTCTATGCCTTCTCAATACAGGAGTCCACACGAACTGCTCGTGGGTCGATCACTGTAAGAGGCATGACCTCCAAGCGGAGGCTCCGGCGGTTGCCTGACCCTTGCGGGCCGATCTGGGATGCTTGTCTAAGTGCCAGACAGCTTCGCCCTACGGATACCCAGATCCAAACCAGCCCGAAATTACCAGGCCGTCTTGGCACAATACACGAGATCGACCCCGGATTGCAAGCGGGCTATATCCATAGTTGTCGAGAGCGGTCAAGCGTGGCATCAGTCAATCAGCCCAGGTGGGTGGGGTAAAAGCCCTGAGAGATCGCCCGGTCGCGCTCATTAGGTTCTCCCTGCTCGATTTGCTCACGACAAGTCCTTATTGGTTGGTCCCCGCGATTTGGAGAGTTGTGGTGGCCTCGACGTGGCCGCCCATTCAGTCGAGGTGATGCTATTGTCGGCGGCGGCCAAGCAATTGCAAAGAGGGATATCTATCGACGATGGCTTTCACGGCGTGGGGGGAGAATAGACGGCTGACAGAAGCCATTGAGTCGTTCCGGACAGGCAATCGGACTCTCCTGGGGTCCCTGCAACTGACGTTCTTTGACACCAATCCGGATGTGATGAATTCCTGAGCCCAGGGCGAGGTGGAGGGTCAGGAGAACCGGTAACAACCCGTTTCAGCAGATCAGAACCCCCAGAGAGCCTTTTGAAACAGGGTCAGGAGCTCTTCTGCTTCTTGGCTGCACGAGTGCTATGTCCCGGCTTGCCCGAGAGTTTCCGGGGCAACGCGTCGGCCATCGCGCGGATGGCCACCGATTCGGCCGTGAGCAGGGCCCTGGCGGTTGAGGATCGCAGTTCGCGGTACCACCTTGGCAGAGGAGGCAGGTTGCCCGGATTGCCGGTCGGCTCGGCTCCACCCGCAAGCTCCATTTTCTTGTCGGCCGACTGGCGGAGGAAGTCGGCCGACAACCGACGATCTCCACCTACCCACAATGCGAGGAGCGCCACGCGGAGGTCGGAATCAACGTCACCGCTGGGTCCGTCCATGATCATGGCGAGCCAGCCGTCTTTCAGGAGTCTCTTGCCGGTCGCAGTGACCTGGTAGTCGGTTCGACCACGGGGGCCTGGCTTCCCAGGGCGCACGAGCCGCGCAGCCAACAATCGCCGGAGCGCGGGTATCGTGGCACCCTGGGAAAGGCCAGCCGCCCTCTGTAACTCGTATGGCGTCGACACCCCGCTGTCGATCAGCGCGAGGACGAATTGATCCAGATCAGTCCTGCGGCGCTTGTCACGAGTCTCAGACATGTGTGATCAGTATACGAACCCCTTTTACTATGATCGAGCCCGGATCGAGATCTGGCGAAGTATCTCGTCTTGCAGTTCCTCCTCTCGTGGCAGACAGCAGGCGAGCCATCGAGCAAGCCACTGGGCATAGAAACTTAGCTTGGCCGGCATATAGTCCTCAACCGGGTAAGTTGGTCGAGTTAGGGGAAGGAGTTCATCCGGACTCTTGGTCGGTACAGGAAGGTGACTCTGTGAGTGTCTATGGTAGTGCAGGAGCTTGCCAGCTTCAGGCAGAACAAATGACTCAAGGTCAGGCAGGATGAGGCTCTCCTGCGTGACCCAGAGCTGCGCAACCTTGAGCATGTCTTGCCGTTGCCGTCGGCGCCTTTCGTCGGGGCTGAGCTCCCGGACCGGCCATTTCTGTTTGGCCATCTTCGGCAAAGGCACCCTCGGACGCTTATTTTCTTGTGTTGCGAGGAATTTTCGGTCTCGACGAACTGTTCCCTCGTCGACGCCGAGTTCTTTAGCAATGGCGCGGTTGGATTTGCCAGCCCTAACACCGAGCTCCACAAATTTGTGGCGCTCGGACGGGAGAGTCGGATTGGAGCAGTTTTTGTTGTGTTCATTGCGAAGATCCTACCAAGGAGACGGACGCCAGCTCCTTCTCGAGCAAGGCGGACATGCGGGACGGGTCGGAGAAATCTTTGGGACAGAGCCGATTCCTATTCCAAATAGTTTCGAGCAGCGGATTCAGTTCTGACTGTTTCGGCGGTTTGACACCAAAGCGCGCAACAGCAGGCAGGGCAATGATGAAGAACAGAGCGCGAGCCTCGACAGGCAACTCGGCGAACGGTAGATGCGAAAGAGATGGAATAGTCATATCCGTGAGTGTGACTGATCGAGACTTTGAGCCAAAGGCATCACCGCCAGGCCATCTCTCCTTAGCCCGTGTCTTTACCGTCGATCCAGGACCACGCAACGGGCAAGGTTGACAGTGGGTACCGAGCACCGCAGGATTCTAACCTGCGACTTCCACCGTGTGAATTTTGCTCGAAATGCACTATAACCCTTTGCCTGCCTTACTTTCCGTGACTTACACCCGCCCGATTCGTCCCAAAAACACATAGTTTTGGTGACGAATCGGTGACGAGTTGGTGACGTGTTCGTTTACCGCTCCAATCAGCGCGCTGTCAGGCTAGATTCAAGGAAGCGTTCGGTGGTCTGTCAGCATCAGCCCTATTCCATCCCCCTATTTTGAGAACCACTTTTGAGACTCGCACATCCTTATTTTCATCGGTTCGCAGAGCGTCGCAAAACTTACCCTGTGTGGAATGCCATACGGGCACGAGGGGCGTGGTAGGATGGATGACCCATTGTGAATGGGGAGTAAGGAGCTAACCCATGATACGGAAGCTGGATTACAAGGATTTTGGAAGCAATCGGCCCAGCAAAGAGATTAGAAGAGGTTGTCTTTTGTTTCCTGTAAGTTGCCGATTCTAAATGACCGCAGAAAGCGTGAAAAGTGCCTCTTGGTGTACACCCAGGGTACGCGGACGGTTATGGCACGCCTCCAAACCATCGTGCACACCTGACTGTTTTGCACTCCTGTTCGACTCCATACAGAACGCAGATAAGGCCACCGGGATCATATCCCAGCGGCCGGTACTGCGACCGTTGTCGTCGCGACCGGCAGCTGAATCGTTAAGCTGAGCGGGTAGGTGGGCGGCGGCGCGGTTGTCACTGGCGGAGGCGCGAGCGCAGGAACCACAGTGACATTTACCGTCGGCGATCCGAACGTGGTCCAGGTCACGGTAAAGGCAGCGTTGCTCTGCTGCACATCGAGCTCTTTCACAAACCCGGGATCGGGGTCAAACGGCGGCACGCCGACAGGGAACGAAGTGTAGGAGACGTAAAGCGGAAGCTCGGGGCTCGAGCTCGTCGATGTCGCCGGCGGCAGCCAGGTTGTTCCGGTTCCCGTGCCGAACTGATATACGGTTGCAACCGGCATCGTAGTGATGGTGCAGCCCTCGCCGCATATCGTTACCGCGTTCGCCATTCGCGCCACGGTAACGATCTCAGGTGGTGGTGGCGGCGGTGGCGTGACTGGCGGAGGAGGAGGTGGAGGCGGGTTTGTCACTGGTGGAGGGGTGGGTGGCGGCGGGTTTGTCACTGGTGGAGGGGCGAGCGCAGGAACCACAGTGACATTTACCGTCGGCGATCCGAACGTGGTCCAGGTCACGGTAAAGGCAGCGTTGCTCTGCTGCACATCGAGCTCTTTCACAAACCCGGGATCGGGGTCAAACGGCGGCACGCCGACAGGGAACGAAGTGTAGGAGACGTAAAGCGGAAGCTCGGGGCTCGAGCTCGTCGATGTCGCCGGCGGCAGCCAGGTTGTTCCGGTTCCCGTGCCGAACTGATATACGGTTGCAACCGGCATCGTAGTAATGGTGCAGCCCTCGCCGCATATCGTTACCGCGTTCGCCATTTCCATCACGGGAACGATCGCAGGCGGTGGCGTGGGTGGTGGCGGCGGTGGCGTGACCGGTGGAGGATCAGGTGGAGGCGGTGCGACGATCGGTGCGTTTGCCGTTGCTCCCATGCCTGCTGCCGGACTGTTCGCCGAAAGCTGGTCGTTGAAGTTGTCCAGCTCGGCCTGGTCGAAGGCCGCTCCGTTGCCGGTGGGCTCGTTGACGAATATCGGGTCTTCACAAAATTCCGTTGGTAGACACGACACCCTTACCCCGAAATAGAGGTTATTGGTTCGCGTGATCGTCCCGATTGGCAGCGTCGTTCCGTTGCAGCCTTGCAGACACCATCCGCCGGGAGCGCCGTTTCCGTTGTAGTCATACAGGGCGGTATTCGAGTATCCCATAATAATGTTGTTTTCAAAGATGAGGACGCTGTTGGCGCAACTATTCGGATCGTTGCACTGGACGTCTAACGACGTAGGCGCGTAGGTAATCAGGGTGTTGTTGCCGAACAACACCTTCCCGCCGTTGAACATGTTGAAGGAGACTGCATCCCCTGACCGGCAGAAGTCGCCGAGGTTGGCGTTGTAGCTCGCGGGTGCGCCGGTGATCGGGAAGTGCATTCGATTACAGTTGGCTACCATCAGGTTATTGGTAAAGACGACGTTTGTCGGTGCCGGTCCCCATTTGAAGGTTGCGCCTCCGTTGCCGACAGCGGTGGAGTTGGTAATGCTGAGATTGCATACGCCGCTCGGGCCCACGACGCTGAGGTGGCCAAGATCGAGACCGTCCTGCGTGTTGAAGTTGAAGGTGGAGTGGTCGATGCTGACGTTCATGCAGAAGCCGGGAGGCGTTCCAACTCCGTCGCCATATCCGCCAGTGCTCTGGCTATAGCAGGCATTGGCTGGCAACTGATCGGTCAGAGGATATTCCTGGTTGCATCCGTTCCAGTTGATTGAGCTGTAGTTGAATACCCAATTTCCGTTTGGACTGAGGGTTCCGCCGCCGTCATCAAAATCCCACCCCGCCATGGCGTTGTAGTCGATCTCGCATCGCAGACACTGCACCAGCCCGCCAATAGGCCCGATGATGCCCCGGTCGGTATGGCCGTGAATCCACACGTCCTGCTCGAAGAGGTTTGCTGTGTTTACATCCGTCGTTTCCCCGTCGGAATCGAAGTCGTCGATGGGCGAGGTGTTGTTGCTGCAGTTGGTGGGCAGGCGTGGAGATCCGTGCGTGGCACACTGGGAGTGGCGCGTGATTTCGAGACACCCGATGTCGACATACTGCGTCGAGCCGAGATTGAGGGCGACGCCAACTCCGAAGCCGCCGAAGATCTGACTGAGTTTGGATTTGTCAGTCGCGGTTGCGGCGTCGGTTCCAGTCGAGCAGTTGGCATAGTTCTCGCCCAGGATGCGGGTATGCTGCGAGGGAGTTCCGGCCGGAATGGCGGGGTTAGTACATCCCTGTCTCCCGTTCCCGCCCTGGCACCATACGTCGTTTGCGCTGAGCCCCTGGTCGAAGCCGACGCGCCAGGGCTGCTCGCTGCCAATGATGACGGTATCGCCACCGGCAATCACCCATTTGTTGTTGCCGTAGCCGTGTGAATCGTACAGCCAGCGGTAATCGTTGAAGGGGCAGTGTTGGTTGACGCCGCCGCTGGGATCGTAGGCAGCGCTGCCCCTTCCGTCGCATTGCCCCGCAAGATTGTCGGCCGAGTAGCGTGTGCCGCCGTTGGCCTTGACATACCATGTCGTCGGGCCTGCAGGCGCAGGCGGCGTGGCAGTCTGCGGCAGGGCTGAAGCCGTGGCCAGGGCAAGGATGGAGAGCATCAGTGCAAGTTTCATAAGCGGAGACCTCGACGTCGTCCTTCTGGCGCGGGATCGCCACGTACTAATTGATAGCCCCGAACGGGGAAAAAGGTCAAAACAGGCATGGTTTATGCCGCAAGACTGGAGCCACCTAAAGCTCCGATCACTCTGATCAATTTAATAGCGGGCCGTTCGCGGGTGGTACTATTCCCGCATGAAAACCTTGGCTTGCATCTTGTTGCTATGCTCTTCCGCTCTTGATGCAGATAAAAGGGAATTTCATACGTACGACGGTCCACTTGATCTGCGGATTACTCAAGTCCGAAGCATTGCTCCTGTGCGGGCAGGAACTCCGTCCGGGCCAATATACGGCTAGTAATGGTGAATGCGGCAGCCTCGTCGCCGCCACACTCTTTCAAGTCCTCTTCCACGATCTTCGATACGGTATCAATCGTTGCGGCTCGCCATTCCATGCCCTTATTCTCTCTCGTTCCCGCAAAACGGGGTTACTGAGATGGTCCGCCGATTGATCTCTCACCACGGTGTGGGTGATCTTGTTGGCAGGTACAAGGAGGATCATCGATATGCAGATTCGTTCGGTAGGGATAGATCTTGGCAAGACAACCTTTCACCTGGTGGCGCTTGGCGATAACGGCAGGGTGCTACTGAAGAAGAAGTTCACTCAGAAGCAGCTGATCACGTTCACAGCGAACCTGCAGACGTCGCTGATTGGGATGGAGGCATGTTCCGGAGCGCACTTTCCGGGCCGTGCGCTGCGAGCGCAGGGCCATGACGTGAAGCTGATTCCAGCGCAGTTCGTGAAGCCTTTTGTGAAGTCGAACAAGAACGACTTCCTCGATGCCGAGGCGATTGCCGAAGCGGTCGATCGGCACAACATGCGGTTCGTCCCGATCAAGACAGACGACCAGCTCGGCCTGCAGGCGCTGCACCGGGTGCGAGACCGGCTGATGATACGAAGAACCTCTGTGATCAACCAGATTCGCGCTTTCCTGTTGGAGCGCGGCAAGGTGTTCGCCAAGAGCCCTATCCGGTTGAGGGAAGCCATCCCCGAGGTACTGGAGAACGCAAACGAGAACCTTACCCCGAGGATGCGGAACCTCGTCGCGATGCTTTGGAGCGAGTGGAAGGATCTGGAGCTTCAGATTGTCGAGATGAACGAAGAGGTCGAGCGGATCGCTTCAAGCGATGCAGCTTGCATCCGGCTGCGGCGTATCTCATCATGGCCAGGAGACATATCTCCACCAACAGGCCGGATACATTGACGCAGACTTTCTTCCCCGAATCACTTTTCCCTTGCAGTCAGACGGCGGACCATACATATCGGAAACTTCGACCGAACTTTCCGATAAGACGTGCGAGCTCAACCGGTCGATGCAACACCTATCTCATCACCTGATCTACAAATGCTTACCCTGAAGGCTCGACCTGTTTGGCTGATGTGGCCAAAACCTAGCCAGGGTAAGGGTTCCGGCTGATCTAATCCTAGCCAGCGCTTTTAGCTCTTGTTTTCATTTGAATGTGGGTTTGAGCTGAGTGTTGCGTCGACCCATTGAGACCACCCCGTTTTGCGGAAAGTTCACTGGTCAAATGGCGATAACAGGCCAAAGCACTCATTCAGGACTGCTCGAGTGCCTTGGCGATTGTGTGCCAATTGACTTCTGCGGAAGCGTGATGAGTTTGCGCATCTTCGACGATCATGTCACGGTCAAACAGGTCGTCCTTAGCGGGGTTTGGAAAGATCATCGGGACCGGGGGCACCCGCCGAACGGGTGCCAGTGTGCCAAGCGTATCTGAGACGGTCCACACCGGTAGCGTTGGGAATCCACAAGGGCAGGCCGTTGGGGCTGATCGGGTTGAGCCGCAGGAGGCTGAATGGTTCATGGCCACCGTCGTAGTTGCGGCCGCCGAGTGCGTCCCATTCGATTGCGCCGAGATTGTCGTCGTGGATGACGTCCGTAATCGCGCGCATGTACGGGAGGTTTACGACAGTGCTGTAATTCCCGTTCTTGTAATCAATTCCAGCGATCTTCGGCGAATCGCCAGGATTTGGGTCGTCGTAGTTGACACCCGTGTCCATTGGCCCACCGAACTCCTCCACGACCGTACGCGATGCGCAGGAACCGATACCGGATTTGATCTCCTTAACCCACTGATCGTAGGACTTTGGAGTGGACGGGAATGCATAGACGTGCAAGGCCAGATAGGTACCGTCGAATCGGGGGTCTTTGCATAGCGGGGTAATATCCGCCTGGTAACCGGTTCCAGGCATAAAGACCCGGTTCCGAGGGACATTGTTGTGGACTTGCAGCCACTCGGCAGCGACGTTTAACCACGAGGTGCCCCTGTAGCCTATTGGCTCCTGGAAAGGATTGAAGTAGACCCGACGGTTGGCCTTGTAATCGCCGATGATTGTGGTCCACATCTGGTTCCACAGGGCCGTGTTTGAGACGACATTGTCTTTGCCCGCCTCGTTCTCTGCCCAATAGGACAGGTCGACGTTCATTCCCCTAGCGGTCGCTGCGTCGATGATGCCCCGTAGGAGTTCCACCAAGGTGAGAGTACGGTTTCGGGATTGACTGGAATCCTGATCGTGTTGGCACCGAGACTGCTTTGGAATGCGGCGAGTATCGCGTCCGCCTGAGCCCGGATGCTCGCGTAGTGAGCGCCGGAAAAGTCCGGAGAACTCAAACCTTGCAGAATGAGGGGATCGTTGTGAAAGTTGTCAGACGGCGAGCCCGGGTCGGACAGGCGGGCCCAGTTCACGCCGCGGAACTGGCTCGGGTTCAAGCCCACATCGGCCGCGGTCGATGTCGTCGTAACCGCGCATTGTGCAGTCTGCGCTATCACCGTCGACAGCAAGACGCCAACGACGAAAATAGCGCCTATCGCGCCGAATTCTACCCTAGTTCGCAACTCCATCACTGTAGTTCCTATCATACCGGCGGGAGGCCCACTCAAGTCTCTTTTGCTTGAGTGGGGTAGTAGGTGAGCGCGCACACTCGTCCGGCTGCCTTTTCTCGCTTGTTTGCGTCCAATCCGATCTGATTTCGTCGATTCCTTTCTGCCCTGTGGCTTAGTGACGAAAGCTGCTCCACACTGAGCCAGCCAGAAAAACCTATCGGCGCGGCGATAGTTGGGATGGAGCCAATTCCTGCCGGTAACATGGCGAGGGTCGGGAAAATTACCCCAGCCTTAAGGGTAAACTTTCGCCAACAGGGCAAGGCACTCATCGAGCTAGCCGAGTAAGCCTTCGAAAGAGTGATAATGCTGGTGAATTTTCGGAGTCTAGCCGATAGGTCGGCTTTGCTTCCTGCTTGCCGACACTACTCCAATAGCTGATGAGTGCAGACTGCTGAGGAACGACGATAAGGGGCTCCCCTCGATGAGTGACACTGGCGGGGATGCTAAAGGTCTTGTTCTCATCGGTGCTTCAGCCTAGTATCGTGAGACACCCCCATAGGAGATTGCATGATCGCACGGACTCTGCTTCGCGCCCTTGTCGCCAACGCCTGCCTCGCTGCCGGTTCCACAACCTACGCCCAGACCATGCCGCCGGCGGCGGATATGAAGCTCGCCCATGACATCTACAGGCAGTTCATCGAGATCCAGTCGGGCTACTCCACCGGTTCCACCACTCCCGTCGCCGAAGCTGCTGCTGCGCGCCTGAAGGAGGCGGGCTTCCCGGATTCGGATATCTTTCTCGGTGGTGCGTCACCGAAGAAGTTCAACCTGGTCGCGCGTTATCACGGCACCGGCGCGCAGAAGCCTTTGCTGCTACTCGCCCATACAGACGTAGTTGAGGCCAAGCGCGAGGACTGGACCATGGACCCGTTCGTGCTCAACGAGAAGGATGGCTATTTTTATGGCCGCGGCACCGGCGACGACAAAGCGCAGGCTGCGGTCTGGATTGCGACCCTTATCCGGATGAAACGCGAAGGCTTCAAACCGAACCGTGACATCATCGTTGCGCTAACTGCCGACGAGGAGGGTGGCGGTCCGTACAACGGCGTCGACTGGCTTATCAAAAACCACCGCGAACTAATCGACGCCGACATCGCGCTGAACGAGGGTGGCTGGGGCGAAGAGGAGAACGGGAAGAAGATCTCCAACGACCTGCAAGTTACTGAAAAATACGTCATCAGCTACACACTCTCTGTGACCAATAAGGGCGGCCACAGTTCCATGCCGGTGCCGGACAACGCCATCTACCACTTGGCGGGCGGGCTCGTACGTCTCGCGACGTTCGGATTTCCGCTTAAGACCGACGAGGTGACCGCGGCATACTTTGCCGAGATGGCAAAGATTGAGAAGGGGCCGATCACGGCCGATCTGGCGCAGGTGGCGCAGGGCTCACAGGCGGCAATGGAGCGAGTCGCCGCAGCGTCTCCGGCGTGGAACTCCACGTTGCGCACGACGTGCGTCGCGACGATGCTCGCTGGCGGTCACGCGCTCAACGCGCTGCCTCAGCTTGCGACGGCGACAGTGAACTGTCGAGTGCTGCCGGAGGACTCGCCCGACTACGTGCTCAGCACCTTGAATAAGGTAGTCGCCGATCCCGAGGTGAAGATTAAGTCCATGAGCGAGAATGCGTCCGGTGCTCCGCCCTCGCCCCTTCGGCACGATGTGACGAAGGCTGTGAAGGCGGCGAGCGAGCGACAATTTCCCGGCGTGCCGGTGGTGCCGATACTAGTGACAGGCGCGACCGACGGCCGTATGCTGCGGCAGGCCGGTATCCCCACCTACGGCGTGCAGGGCTTCTTCTTTGACCGCGACGATATCCGTTTCCACGGGCGCGACGAGCGCATGAATACGGACGCGTTCTACCAGGGGCAGGAGTTTCTCTACAACCTGGTGAAGACGCTTTCGACTTTCGAAAAGTAGTGGCGCCGACAAGTTGGCTTCCCCGTGATAGGGCTACCCAGAAGTTGAGCCTCAGTTATTGCTAACAGGGCAATGCACTCATTGAAG
>CAVSQQ010000014.1:0-356541 GCA_963730135.1 uncultured Acidobacteriaceae bacterium | reverse complement strand
CTTGCCGACCGGAGCCGGAAAGTAGCCGTCACAAACCATGCACGCCCCCAAAAAGAGCTTGTCCGAAGGGCTGAAAGCGGGTGTGGTTGGGCAGGCGCATCCTGACGCCGCCCATTCCATAGAAGAGACTGAGGCCCGTATTGAAGCCCGGGATGTGGTCGGTGGTGTTGCCTCCTGCCTCGACGACGGCGGAGAAGTTACGCCATACGGGTACTGAGACTCCTCCGAGACCACCGGCCATCCAGAAGCAGCCGCAGCCGCCGACAGGGGCGTTCGCGTACATCTCGCTGAACACCGCATAGGCGTCAATCGAATTCGCAGGCCGCTGCGCCAGTATCGCCGGCGCGAGGGATGACATCAGTACGAAGACGAAAATGCGAACGGATCGACGCATCGCTCCTCCTATTCGACCGTCAGTGTTGCAGTGGTGTTGTGCGCCAGGCTTCCGCTGGTCCCGGTTACAGTGATGGTGTATGTCTGTTGCGACTCTGAGAAGTAGCCGCCGGCGCCACATCCGGTGACGACTCCGATTGACGTTAGTGTGAGCAACAGCCAGAGAAGCAGCCGTGTTGGTCTGCTGCGCGTTCTTCGAAGCAACGCCAACGGCGCGAGCAGCACTGCCAGAACCAGAGGTGTCTTCGAGCCGTACCGAATAGCTGCTGCACTTTGCTTCGGTACGCTTACCGTGAAGGTCGTGCTTGCGCCCGCGGACCCCGGCGACACTGTTGCTGGGGAGTAAGTGTAGGTGGCACCCGGCGGCAGGTTGGTTGCCGTCAGCGTGACCACGTTGTTGAATGGCGCATTCACCGAAGTGATGGAGATGTTGTAGCTAGCTGAGGCTCCGGGAGGAATGTTCTGGGCGGTGGTCATATTGCTTAGTGCGAAGTCCGCCGCAGGCGTGACGACGAGGGAGATAGGAGCGGACACTCCGGCACCGAAGTTCGCATCGCCGCTATAACTGGCTGTAATAGGGTGAGTGCCCTGCGAGAAGCTCGGTAAGATAATCGTCGCCGTGCCGTTGTTTATGGTCGCTGTTCCGAGGGGCGTTGTTCCATCGTAGAAGGTGACAGTCCCGGTTCCTCCCTGGGGAACCGTAGCCGTAATAGTCACAGGAGTGCCGGACGGGGTCGGATTTGGCGAGACGGTAATGGTAGGTGCGGCGGCGGCCTTGTTGACTACCTGCGATAGGGTCAGCGAGGTCGCGCCGGTGTAGTTGGTATCGTCGGCATACTGCGCTGTAATGGCGTGAGTGGCTGGCGCGAGCGTGCTTATCGTTAGTGTTGCCTGTCCATTGGCGATGGTTCCAGTGCCCAGCGTGTTCGCACCATCGCTGAAGCTTACGGTCCCCGTAGCATCCAAAGGCACCATTGCTGTGAATGTCACCGAGCCGCCATACGCGGACGGGTTCGGCGACGAAGTCACCGTGACTACCGGCGTCGCCTTGCTCACAGTCAGCGTTCCCGGGACAAATCCCAGCAGGTAATCGCGGGAGTTGAGACCGGCAACCGTTATGGAATAGCTTCCCGGCGGCGAAAGCACATTAGACGTAGTTGAATACACTGGGACGCCAACGACCGCTCCCGCATATGTATCCCCGTTGACTAGAGTCCCCGCAACGCTATAGCTGAAGGCGGGATCTCCATCACGGTAGGCTCGAGTAGCATTTTCCACCGTCACTGTAAGTGCCGGGACTCCCGCGGCCCCGCCATTCCTTTGAATAACGGTGAGAGCTACAGGGCTGCTTGTGCTGTCGCCATAATTTCCATCGCCGAGATAGTCCGCCTTAATCGTATAGGCCCCTGCATGGATCGCGGTCGTTGTCAGCGTTGCAACGCCGCCGGAGACGGTACCGGTGCCCAGCACAATCGAGCCTTCAACGAAGTTTATTGTCCCTGTCGCCGCACTTGGGGTCACGGTTGCGGTCAGAGTAACCGGGTCGCCGTACTGCGAGGAGGTGGGATTGATCGCAAGCGCGGTGGCTGTAGAATTCGCCACAATCGTGAGAGTTCCCTTAACAATCCCGAGCGCATAGTTTTGGCTGCCCAACCCATTCACGTCGATGGGCCAGGTAGTGCCTGCTGGTGACGTTGGCGTGGCCGCCGTGGAATACACAGGTGGGCCTGTGATCGCGGTATCGTAAGTATCTCCGTTCACCAGCGAGCCAGATGGCACATAGTCGAACTGTGGATTCGCGGTACCGAAGGGCCTGCTCTCGTCTTCCACTGTGGCAATCAGCGCGGGGCTGCCATCGGGCGCAGTTCTCTTGGCTACGGTTAGTGTCTGCGGATCACTTTCGCTGGTGGCATAGGTCCCGTCGCCGTTGTACAAGGCGGTGATGTTATGGGGCCCGGCATTCAGGGTTGTCGTAATAAAAGTCGCTACCCCTCCGGAGACTGTAGCTTGACCAAGCAGTGTGGCTCCGTCAAAAAAGCCGACGTTGCCAGTTGCAGCTCCGGGCGCCACCGTTGCCGTTAGCGTAAGCATGTCGCCGTATTGAACAGTGGCAGGACTGGCGTCCAAAGTCGTTGTCGTGGGAGTCTCCACAACCGTCAGGGTTCCTGAAAGAAACTGCGTAGTATAGTTCGCCGACGTAAGTCCTGAAACCGTGACAGCAAAGGTTCCCGGCACTGTCCCGGCCGCTGTGGAGTAGGTCGGCGTTCCCATAATTGCGGTGGCATACGTGTCTCCATTCACCAGCGTGCCTGACGTGGAGTACGTAAACGGAGGATTGGGCTGCGTCGTTGTGCGTGTGGCATCGTTAACCTTTACGGTCAACGCCGGTCCGCCGCCCGGAGCAGTCAACTGCGTGACGGTCAACTGCACTGTATTGCTTGTGCTCGGGGGAACGTTCGCATCTCCTTCATACTCTGCCGTGATGTTATGTGTGCCGGCTAGCAGTGTGGCGACCGGCAGCACAGCGGTCCCAGTGCCGTCCAGCGACGCCGAACCCCCCAGGTTCGACGAACCATCAAAAAACCTGACCAGGCCAGTAGCGCCGGACGGTGTAACGACTGCCGTCAACACCACCTCACTGCCGTACACCACCGTCGCCGACGATATGCTCAACATTGTCATGGACTGGGGACTCGCCGTAACCACCAGATTTCCGTTCACGAAACTGAACGTATAGTTCGCTGCAGAGAGGTTCCCGGCTGCGGCGACGATTGGATAGGTTCCTACCGAAGACGCCTGAGTTGCTGTCGTTGACAAAGCTGCAGAGCCGGAGACGACGCTTTGTGTATCTCCGTTGACGAATCCGGTGATCAACGCCGTGAATGTCGGATTGGGTTGGCCGAAGACTCGCGTGGCATCATTCGCCTTGACCGTGAGCACTGCTTGGGTCGCGGTCAAAGAGAAGGAAGCTGGTGTGCTCACGCCGGTCACGCTCGCCGTCGCCGTAAGCGATCCGGTCATCGTCGGGTTCGCCGTAACCTGCGCAATGCCGCTCGCATTGGTCGTTGCGGTCAGAGGAGTGAAGCTTAATCCAGTGCCGGTGAAGGTTACGATTATGTTTGGCACCCCGGCTCCGGTCTCGTCCGTTACCGTCACCACCAGGGGATTGGCGAACGGTGTGCCGTAAACTGTCGTCTGCCCCCCGCCTCCGCTAGCGACAATGTGGTTCGGCCTGCGAACGATCGTCTGGGTCAATGTTCCGCTTGATCCCGCATAGACAGTATTGCCGGGGTAGGTCGCTTTGATGGTGTGAGAGCCAAGGGCAAGCGAAGAAGTCGTGTAGGTCGCGACATAGTGGCCGGAGACAAGATTCAGCGTTCCTGTTCCAAGCAGTGCCGTTCCGTCGAAGAACGAGACCGTCCCTGTCGGCCCCGTTACCCCGAGAGGTATCGGCGCGACTGTGGCAGTGAAGGTCACGTTGTTGCCGGTGGTCTGCGGATTCACGCTCGAGGCGACGGTCGTCGTCGTCGAGGGCGAATCCACCACGTACGGATAAGCGGTGAGGTTGCCCAACTCCGGAGAGTCTCCGTTGCCGACACCGCCACTGGTCTGGCCCGCCTCATTCCCATAGGCAGCGAAGAGAAAGAGCACGTGCAATCCGATCGGCTGCGTGGGAAGCGTAATCGTGAAGGTCCCTGGATTTGCACCGGCCGCACTGGTCACAATCCCCAGCCTGGATGGGCTGGAACCGTCCACCCCGTAGTACACCCGCGTCGGCGGCGGATTGGTTGCTGGGAGGCCGGTGTAAGGGCTTGTGCCGCTGTAGGCGCTGGTCACATTCACGGTGAAACTTGGCGTGTGGTTCACTGTCTGGAAGACCTGGAACGTCGGGCTTCCCGGCAGAGGCGAAATGGTCTGCGAGTCGGCGACCCCGGTGATCACCGTAGTCAGCGGAACTGGCTGGTGTCCATCCACGTTAATAGCCGTCACACTGTTTCCCAGGTAATTCGCAGCGTAGACCTGGTCAGTCGCAAGGTTCACATCCAAAAAATACGGACTGTTTCCGGCGGCGATATTTGTTAGCAAAGTGTTGCTTGCGCCATCGATCACCGCCACCACATTGCTTTGGGTGCCTCGCTCCGTTACGTATATCTTGTTCGTGACAGGGTTCACCGCAACCGCATAAGGTGATCCAGTAAGTAGGGGCAATCTGGTTGGAGTGGCAGTCGCGCCGTCGATCAGCGTTACGCTATTGTCAAACTGATTGGCGACATAAATTTTGTTAGTGATCGCATTGACCGCCAGGTTATAGGCGCCGCTGCCTGCGGTGATTGTGCTAGTCGCATTGTTGTTTGCAGCGTCGATCACAGTTACGATGCTGCCGTTGCCGGATCCGCCCACGTAGACCTTATTGGTCGCCGGATTGACCGCAACCGCGAAAGGGCTCGCGGTGGACACGGATACCGTGGCAGAGACGGTATCGGTCACGCCGTCAATCACGCTTACGGTGTTGTCTTGAATATTGGCGACGTACAGTTTGTTGGTCGCCTGGTTTATCGCTATACCGTTAGGATGGTTCCCTACAGTCACTGTAATCGGGGCGGCCGTGGGGTTGCTGCCGTTGATTACGGTTACCGTATTGCCTGACGAATTCGAGGTGTAGATCTTGTTCGTTACGGGGTTGACAGCTACAAAATTGGGTGCGCTTCCCGCAGTCACCGTGGCCACGATAGAGTTGTCCGCGCCATTGATCACTGTCACGCTGCCGTTGGTGCCAACAGGAGAGTCGGTGACGTAGACGGTATTGGTCACAGGATTCACCCCCACCGCAAACGGGTTGCTCCCCGCAGGAACGGTGGTCGTGGCGTTGGTCGCCCCATCGATTACCAGCAGGTTGCCAGTGAAACCAGAGCCAGTAGAGGTGTTTGTGACATAGATTTTGTTGGTCACCGGGTTCACTGCCACCCCAAACGGGTTGCTCGCTGGCCCCAAAGCGCTGGTGGCATTAATGTCCCCGTCGACCACAGTTACGCTACTGTTGGTGAGATTGGTGACAAACACCTTGTTGGTGATCGGATTCACCGCAATTGCAAAGGGAGTTGCGCTTAAATTGATAGTTGTCCGGATCGTATCGGTCGAACCATCAATCCAGCTCATCGTATTGGTATTGTTCGAGATATAGATCTGATTTGTCAGCGAGTTCACACCAATCTGAGTAGGACCCGCGCCCACAGTTATGTTGGTCTTGAAGGTGTTGCTCGCTCCGTCGATCACAGTGACGTTATTACTGGCGTTATTGACTACGTAAATCTTGTTGGTCACAGGGTCCAGCCCGATGGCATTCGGAGTAGTACCTGCCGGCACGGTTGTAACGACTGTATTGGAAGCGCCATCGATGACCGTCACGTTATTGCTGCCGCTATTGGCCACGTAGACCTTGTTGGTCATCGGGTTCACCGCGATTGCCGTCGGATTTACACCCCCCTGCACTGTGACCGGTGGCGCAGCAGGATTTGCCCCGTCGATCACGCTTACGCTGACGCTATTGGCGACGTAGATCTTATTGGTCACCGGGTTCAACGCAATCACATGCGGGTTTACGCCGACGGTCACAGTGTTTGTAACGGTATTGGTTGCCCCGTTAATCACACTGACAGAATTACTGCCTTCATTGGCGACGTAGTAAGTATTTGTGACCCTGTTCACCGCACCCGCAGCGGGGCTTGTTCCTACGCTCACTGTCACAGGAGTAGCGGTCGGATTCGCCCCGTCGATTACGCTGACCGTTCCACTGCCGCTATTGGAGACGTAGATCTTGTTGGTCACCGGATTGACCACCGCATCAGAGGGAATGCTCCCCACAATCACACGGGTCGTAGGGGCGGTCAGGTTCCCTCCGTCGATTACCGCGACAGTACCACCGCCAGAGTTGACAACATAAATCTGGTTGGTCGCCGGATTGACTCCCAGCGCACTAGGGTTCGTTCCGACAGGGATGACATAGGGAGTGGTCTGTCCGATCAGACCGGTAGCTGCGGCAAGGAAGCAAAGCAGCAGTAACCCACGTCTTCTTCGGAGAACCTTGAGTTGAATCATCGGCCCGGCCTCGCACAACTGAATTGTCTGCAGATGAGCCTTGCAAAGCATTGTCCGGATCATCCGGTGTTCGAATGCAGGCGTACTAACCCCTCCTTGCAAACAAACGAGTCACACGCACCTGGATCGAATTGAAGGCGATCAGAAAACGTCGCTGCAACGAACTCTATGCCGGGCACAGAGACGTGTCACCTGTGAGAAACCCTAGGTTTCTGAGGCAAATATCCTCGGATAAATCCCAAGAAACGTGTCTTTTGCTCATTGGGACTCAAAATCGCAGGTATCTGAGAAATCGCCGCGTCCCTTCATCGACCAGGATTGGTCCATGAGAGTTCTAAATATTGGAGTGCCGTTCGTGCCGCGTTTTCTTTCACGCTCTCCAATGCTCCGTCGTGGGTCCAACTGCGGGTCCAATAAGGATTTCGACGGGTTTACATCCGCTGTTTAGGGCTTTGTTATGTGCATCTAAATTGTCGAAAATGCGTCAATCCTACAATTCACACGGTGGAAGTCGTAGGTTCGAATCCTGCTGTGCCATAACCTTATAAAATTGACTAAGTTACGAGGATCGTTTGACGGCGATCCTATGCAGTACGTCACTGGTACGTCATAGAGCCTATCAGAGGACCCCCACACCCCCATAATGCAGGCACCATCCGGCGCCGGGAGCGCATCCGTCCGCATCAATACGAAGTAGAAATTCGGCCAGGGTCGGATATCGTAGCGAGTTGTCGCGTTCGTACTTTTCGAAACCCCGTTTTGCGGGAAGTCGACTTAATGAGTGCCTTGGTCTGTTGTCGCCAAGCGACACGTCAGGTTAACAGCTTCCCCGATTGGCGCTGTGAATATGACCTGGGGATATGGGCTGGTTAGGCGCTTCTGGATCGCAGTTGACTCTTGTAATCGAAAAAGAGAACAATTTTCTGTCAACTTCAGGCACAATGGGTGGCCGGCTGAACGATCATCGAGGATCGCGGCGGAAGATGAGGCTGTTCATTGACTGTAGATATCGAGGAAACTAACCGCCGGTTGATGTTCCATGGCATGTGTCTGTTTGTGTTGGGGCTTCTGACCGGATTCGCCGAGCAGCATTTCGCTAATGTGCGCATGGGACTTGCAGCGCATTTGGAAGGCCTGATGAACGGCACCTTCCTGGTTGCTTTGGGCGCTATTTGGATCCATGTGCGATTGTCGCCAGTGACAAAAACGATCGCATTCTGGACGGGGCTGTATGGCGCATATGTCAACTGGCTCATCACTTTGCTCGCGGCGGTCTTCGGTACTGGGGCCTTGTCGCCAATCACGGCGGCTGGCCGCACCGGTCAGCCCTGGCAGGAGAGCTTAGTCACGGCTGGCTTCATGAGTGTCGGCGTCACGATTTTCGTTTCCTCTGTCCTCGTTCTAGTGGGTCTTCGCGGCAGAGCATCGGCGCGATAATCTGCGCCTGCTGTTGCAACTGAAAGATGAAAGGCAGATGCAACCCGAAATTCGCATAGCCTTGTCTTCGTCCGGATTGGGCACGATACCTGTGAACAACACTTCTGGCCGATCTGTTCAGCTATACAGCACGGTGTCGGGATAGAAGCCATGCAGTAAAGGGGCCAGACAGTTTCTCGATTTAGGCAAAATCGCCGAATCACTCATCGAGAACCGATTGGTCCTGATATGTCGGCTTAGCGGTAGTAATCTTCCTAGTGCCTGCAAAGTCGGGTGGTCTCAATGGGTCGACGCAACACTCAGCTCAAACCCACATTCAAATGAAAACAAGAGCTAAAAGCGCTGGCTAGGATTAGATCAGCCGGAACCCTTACCCTGGCTAGGTTTTGGCCACATCAGCCAAACAGGTCGAGCCTTCAGGGTAAGCATTTGTAGATCAGGTGATGAGATAGGTGTTGCATCGACCGGTTGAGCTCGCACGTCTTATCGGAAAGTTCGGTCGAAGTTTCCGATATGTATGGTCCGCCGTCTGACTGCAAGGGAAAAGTGATTCGGGGAAGAAAGTCTGCGTCAATGTATCCGGCCTGTTGGTGGAGATATGTCTCCTGGCCATGATGAGATACGCCGCAGCCGGATGCAAGCTGCATCGCTTGAAGCGATCCGCTCGACCTCTTCGTTCATCTCGACAATCTGAAGCTCCAGATCCTTCCACTCGCTCCAAAGCATCGCGACGAGGTTCCGCATCCTCGGGGTAAGGTTCTCGTTTGCGTTCTCCAGTACCTCGGGGATGGCTTCCCTCAACCGGATAGGGCTCTTGGCGAACACCTTGCCGCGCTCCAACAGGAAAGCGCGAATCTGGTTGATCACAGAGGTTCTTCGTATCATCAGCCGGTCTCGCACCCGGTGCAGCGCCTGCAGGCCGAGCTGGTCGTCTGTCTTGATCGGGACGAACCGCATGTTGTGCCGATCGACCGCTTCGGCAATCGCCTCGGCATCGAGGAAGTCGTTCTTGTTCGACTTCACAAAAGGCTTCACGAACTGCGCTGGAATCAGCTTCACGTCATGGCCCTGCGCTCGCAGCGCACGGCCCGGAAAGTGCGCTCCGGAACATGCCTCCATCCCAATCAGCGACGTCTGCAGGTTCGCTGTGAACGTGATCAGCTGCTTCTGAGTGAACTTCTTCTTCAGCAGCACCCTGCCGTTATCGCCAAGCGCCACCAGGTGAAAGGTTGTCTTGCCAAGATCTATCCCTACCGAACGAATCTGCATATCGATGATCCTCCTTGTACCTGCCAACAAGATCACCCACACCGTGGTGAGAGATCAATCGGCGGACCATCTCAGTAACCCCGTTTTGCGGTAGCTAGTCAATTCCGGCTTGACAGTGATTCGGGCAGGCCTTTCAGCGATGACTGACCATCGCAAATGGCATTTGGCACTCCGTCGAAATTGATAGTGGCAGAAGTATCCGAGTGACTACACACTGATTTACATAGAAGTTTCTGCGACTTTTGCTAGTTGTGGCGAATTCTTCCCTTCACTATCGTTCCCTCTAGATTGGGTCCCATATGGGGGATTCTCGAACAATCCCTTCGGGGCAACACTTTCCAGCAATAAGAAGCGGCAAGGAAGAAGCCGTTCAAAACAGCTCTTGCTGCGCTCTGATTGGTTGATTTTGGGTTTACCAGAGACGGCGCGTTTCTGCTCCGAAGAACAAACTCTCCGAGAGAACTCTTACCAGCATTACCCTTCCTTCAAATATGAGGGAAGTGTTCCGCCGAAGAGGTACTGGCCAATGAGCATGGGTTCGCTTGCCATTAGTCTGATCGCGCTTGGGTGCGTCTTCGGCGCTGCTCTGCTAGGGATGTTCTTACGCCCTCGATTGCCTGATAAATACATGGCTTCCGATTCCAAGGACGTCGTGCGGCTGGGGATGGGGCTGGTTGTGGCGACGGCAGCGATGGCGCTCGGATTATTGGTTGGCTCTGCGAAGACCTTTTACGATACACAAAACGCCGAAATGGCTCAACTCGCCTCACACTACGTCCTGCTTGATCGTATCCTCGCAAATTACGGGTCGGAAGCAAGCGACGCGCGTGCTGCCCTGCGCACTGAGTTGGCTTATCAATTGCAGGGAACTGGCCCCATGGAGCACCGGAGCAAAGCGTACCTCAATATCAAGGCGGGGACACAAATGAGCGTTACGGTCTTCGCAAAGATCCAGGCGCTTTCTCCCAAGGACGAAGGTCAACGATTCTTGAAACAAGAGTGCTTGAACCGGGTGTCCGAGTTAGCCCAAACCCGGTGGCTGTTGTTTTCGCAGAATACGGTACCCTTTCCCCGATTTTTGCTGGTTATGCTGATCTTCTGGCTGATGCTGCTCTTCCTGAGTTTTGGAATATTCGCCCCTCGCAATCCGCTGGTTCTGGTCGGCCTTTTAGCGTCCGCGACGGTTGTTTGCGGGGCTATTCTTCTGATTCTTGAGATGTACCATCCACAGGGTGGACTGATTGGAATTTCTGATGCTCCCTTACGTGCCGCACTAGATCAGCTTGGGCGGTAATGTTGAGGAATGTGATCGGCCCTGACGGTGTTCTAGAGGCTCGCTGCAGAAAGGGCGGCTTTCTTCGGATTCGAACGTGCGTGTGCCTGGATGATTACGGGGACTAGCCACGACGACTCTTCTTTTCAACTGCTCTCCGCACAAAATCCCACAGTATGTCGACTCGCGAGAGAGAATGCCGACTAATGAGATGGTCCACGCTTGATTCCTCTCCGGGAGGACCTCCAGGGGACGGCGTTGAGCGCCATGTTGTTTAAGCACGGAGGGGCGCGCCACATCTTTACTGCGAAATCGGGTTCTTCAGAAGCGAATTCCGACAGCGACCGTTATGAACTGTGTGCTGATGTTCTTGGTCGGAGCATAGTTATAGCGCGCTTCTGTGTAAAGTCGGTAAGGAGCCTCGCCCACTCTTACAGTGAGTCCCATGCCTGCGTTTGCGCCCAATGCATTTGAGTTGGAGCTTGCCACAGACTGGCTCGCGGTTACAGTTCCCGACGTGCAAGTGAATCCCCACCAGAGCCAGGCCGTCGTACAAATAGTTCCTGGACCTACTGTAACTGCTTTTGAGAGGTTGGTGTGACGGAGGTACCAACCACCGCCGCCTATTAGATAGGTGCCGAGCAACCGGCCTCGCAGTTCGTACCGGTAATTTCCGGTGACAGCAAAAATGTCAGCGTTTCCGCTAAGATCAGTGGATTGCAAAGCGCCCTGCAGCGGCCGCAGCTGCCCACTTGAGGCATAGACCCGATTCCACATGAACTCGCCAATGACGGCTTGGTGCGGGTTGAAGTTATAGCCGATCCCGACAACCGCACCCCAACCGAGGTTGACGACCTCTGCAGTCGAGTTGACAGGTACATTGAGCACGATTGCAACGTTGTCGTTCACTTTACATTCTTCATCACAGTCCTGTGCACGAAGCAGTTGGAGCGGCGTCAGTGCGATCATCAGAATTATGATGTTCCTCAAATTCAGTTCGCAAGCGTGCATAGGTCGCTTCCAATCTGAGAAACGTACACTTTGTGGATTGCTAGACCTAAGGAACCTGTGCGACTATCCTTCACGCCGGGATCCAACCTCTGTCTATCCTTAGCCTTCGCTCCAAAAGTCTAGAAGTTGATTGCCAGATCGTAAACTAGCAAAAGTGCCAGACGGAACTTCCTGCAGACCGTAGGAGCGCCATTGGCGGAGCGACTCTTGCTGGGAGGCCGCGTGAAATCCGAACTCAACCTCGGCTGAGACCACTGATCCAACGCGATTGATGAATCAACGGACCTCGCGCGCGAGATTTACGATCGAACATTCACGGAAACTCATCGATTGCCGAAGGACCATCCCAACCCTGAGGTGATTCCATAATCGCTGCCTGAGAAATGTTGAGGAGGCTGGTTGTCCCAGTTACCGTAGAAGGAAACATTCCAATTCAGGCCACCGAAAAGCTTTACATAATATGTTGCTGACGTATTTGTATATACTCGGCCAGCTTGAGTCAGAGCCGGGACGACGGCCGCATCAATGGTTAAGTTCGTTTTGTCGAAAGCGAAAAACTTAGTTTGACCCTTGATCAAGGCTGCAGCAACATTTTGCGTTTCTTGCTGGCCCAAAGACTGGGAATATCGTGTGTTTTGCCATTCCAAGCCTCCAAGCAGCCAAATGCTTGTCCGGTTTGTGTTCTTTAAATACCGTCCGATACCGCCTCCAAAATTTGTCTGACCGTCGATACTTTGTTCGGAGCTTTGAAGAAAGCCGCCGACTCCTGCATAAAACCAATTATTTCGTCGAAGCAATCGATTGGAAAACAGGTCTACCGCGTTTCGCGTGGAAACCGTTGAACCGGTACTTGCCGCGAGTGTCGAGTTGTAAGTGGCCTGGGCGGCCCATCGCTCGCGTAGATACTCAAGCGAGGAGCTGAAATTATATTGCGTTGCTTGATTACCTTTGGAATACGAAATCCCCGAAGTGATCTGGCCGTTGAAGCGCTGCCGAAAACTCGTGGATGTTTCCGTCATATTGATGATCTTCGAGTGCTCCAGCGTGACGCTCTGATTTGAAGCTTCGGAAATCTCGATCAGGACTGGTCGCTCTCCAGGAGATTGGACCGACCGGAGAGTACCGGTGTAGACCAACCCGTCTTGTGTCTTCACAATGAACAGCTGTTTGCTTTCGAGGTGATCAACCTTGGCCCAATCTACCGAGCTGGTGCCGAGGATGTAATCGAAGTTCACCGAAAGGGTGCCAGAATTGAGCCCTTTGATCTCACCCGTGAGACGGTCGCCATTGTGCATAACGATTATGTCAGTCTTGTCTCGGGCAAAAAGAGGTATGGCGCCTGCAACTGCGAACGAGAGGGTCACAATTCGTAGCACAATTGTGCGAAATGGAAGAGATTTTGACTTGTGGGAACAGCATGCAGCCCTGACACCGGATCGATCGCGAATCGGAACCAGTGTCGTGTGCGGGCTCGGAGTTTCATACGTTTTCGAGATATTCGGGCGCAATTTGAGCATAATGTGTAAGCATCCTGGATAGATTTCGTGACCGGTTAGGGGCGTTTTTGTACGTAAATGTCCAGCAAACGTACTTGCTGGGCGACTGGAGGAGCCATTCAAATTTCTACTGAATGATTCCGATGCACACTTCTGACAGCTCTCTCCGTGTCCAGCCCGCAAGCAATACACTCGTAGTTAAGAACAACGATCGCAGGCCTGCCCTCCCCTGCGGCAAGTTGGCTAGTCCATCGGAGCGGGTTTTACTCCAGCCGGAAGAAGAAACAATCCAGGCCTTCGGCTATCAAGTCGTTGGATTGCAGTCGTCTTTCTGACAATTCCGTGGCTTCGCGGATCGCCCGTCAATCGTGCAGCGAATCAGGAGCGCGACGTATCGAGACAAGCTACTGTCTAGCGCGCTATCGGAAGGCTGACCGGTTGTTGCAATCGAAATTCGAGCTGGGATTCTCTCGTCACGGGCACCTGCTTGCCTTTGGTAGCTGCGGATGCGATGGCTCCAGTTGCAACTCCAGCGTCGGCTCCGATTGCATTACCCTTTCCCCCGCCCGCGAGCGCGCCGACTAGCGCCCGCTGCGGGACTAGAGAAACTGTTCAGAATTATTACCGCTCAATCTTTCCGAATGCCACTATCACTTTTGATAGTTCTTCCCTGTCTTGACCCCTGCTACCATCAATGCCTGTCGGAGTTCACAACAGTGACTGCGGGCTTTGCCGGCCTCTGCCCCACAGCAAGGTCGATCGCTATTGAATGCGAGTGAATAGGACTTATTCGCTACATCAGCATCAGGAAGGAGCAGAAAAATGAGAGCGATTCGTCTAGTCACAATGGTCAATATCGTAACGCTTTTGTTTCTGGGCAACGCTGGAACAGCCATGGCGCAATCGACGAAGGTTCAAGGCATCATCAAGAGCCGCAGCGGTCCCGACATCATCCTGAACACAAGTCAGGACCCGAACATGGTGGTCATGCTGACTGATAGCACAGACGTGGGTCAGGTGGAGGGTATGCTGAAAGCGCGCAGCAAGCAGATGTCCATTACCGCTCTGATTCCCGGACTCGCCGTTTCTGTCGAAGGCAACAACAACAGCCAAAACGTCCTCGTTGCCAGCAAAGTACGATTCAAGGGCAGCGACCTGAAGAACGCCAAGGCCATCGAAGCTGGCATGCACGAGACCAATCAGCAGGTGCAAAAGAACCAGGAAGAGCTGCAGAAGCAGAATGCCGAGTTGCAGGCACAGAATGAGGCCCTGCAGAAGCACGAGACCGCCATTGAGGCCAACCAGGCCAAAATCGCTGCTAACAAGGCGGCCGTTGACGCCGCTATCGCCCGCTTCGGCCAGCTTGACGACTATTACATCATGGACGAAGTCACCATCTACTTCGCCAACGGCAAAACCACAGTGGATCCCAAGTACGTCTCCCAAATAACGACGCTGGCTCAAAACGCCAGCAAGGTCGAAGGCTATATGATCGAGATAAAGGGCTATGCCTCGGCCGTGGGCAGCCCGCAGGTGAACCAGAAGATCAGCCAGGAGCGCGCGCAGAACGTCGCCAACATTCTGCTTCAGCAAGGTAAGGTTTCTCTTACCAGAATGCTTGCCCCCGGAGCGATGGGTGAAAGCGAGCAGGTGAGCACTAACAAGACTGTGGAAGGCCAGGCAGAGAACCGCCGAGTTGTGGTCCGCGTCCTTCAGAACAAGGCGATCGCCGGAATACCAACAGCCTGAGCTACCCTGCTGCTCACGGCACGCCGAAGCAGCACCCAAAGCGATCGCCATCGTGAAAACACGGTAACGATTCGACGGTCGAGGCACCTCGAATATCTAACTGTCCCTATCTAATGAACATCGCCGTCACCTACGTGAATGGAACGGCAATTTCGCCGGTGGTCTCGAGAGAGTTCTGATCCTTCAGGGGATGGTCGCGAAGTAATAAGAAAAAGCGTTCAAAAACACCGAAGGACGCACTTCAGCACCCTTGAGCGAACGCGACCATAGGTATTGGTTAGTCATTTGTTCTGTATTCGGTACTGCACGTGCACTTGCTCGATGGTCCCGTTGAACTTGAATGGCACCTTGTCGTAGTAGTCGAGCGACACCGGTGAACCGAGGGCAATGCCTATGTCGAGACAGTCGTTGGCCGTGAAGAGCAGCGGCGCGGATATCGGTACCTGGCCGGTCGCGACCACCTCGCCATTGACCTTCATGGTGATGTTAAGCGGTCCGCCGGGTCTGGGCACTGCATATACTGTTTCGATCTCGATCTTTACCTTGCCAATGGGGAGCTTCTGCTGCGCGCGGATTTTGGTGCGCTGGATGATGAAGAGGTTGTACTCGTAACAGAGGACACCGTCCTCCACGAAGCAGGTGAGGCCGCCGGAGTTCCCTCCCAGCTTGTACAGCACACCATTGGCGTTAGCGGGAATGTCGGCGTCAATGGTAACCAGGTTGGGTTTGTTGCCCAGGGCCGGCGCACAGAACTCTGGCATGCGGACGATGTCGCCGGAGAAGGTCCACTCCGTATAGGGGGGCGCAATACGCATCTCGGGATGTAGTAGGGGAACAAAAAGACCGCCGCCGATGGGAAGCGCCTTGTTCCTGGTTGCCTCGATGAGAAAGATCTCCTTCAATTGGGCCAGCTTTTCCGGCATTTTGGCGGCGAGGTCGTTGGACTGGGTCCAGTCCTCCTCAAGGTTGTAGAGCTCCCAGACGTCCTTGTCCGGTGTCCACTCTCGAATGCCCGGCGGTAGGCCTGCCTCCCATGGTGCACGCGGGCCGAAAGCCGACGCCATCCAGCCATCGTGGTAGATTGAGCGGCTGCCCATGACCTCGAAGTACTGGGTGAGCAGTTGGCCCTTGGCCTTTGGGTCCTCAAAGCTGTAGGCAAAACTGACGCCGTCGATCGGGTCCTGAGGGACGCCGTTGACCTCCAGTGGTGGTGTGATGCCGAGAACTTCGTAGATTGTCGGGACGACATCGTTACAGTGATGGAACTGTGGGCGCGGTGTGGCGTCGGGTTTGATCTTCGCCGGCCACCGTACAGCCATCGGGTTGCGCGTGCCGCCGAAGTGGGAGGCTAGAAGCTTCGTTCCCTTGTAAGGTGTGCTCCCGGCCCATGCCCACCCGGCGTGGTACTGATTGTCGGTTTTGGGTGAGCCAAGCACGTCGAGTCCGCCCAGTTCATCGAGTGCCTTGATGTGCTGCTTGACGCTTGTGGGAATGCCGTTTTGCGCCAAAAGTTCGCTGATTGTGCCGCCCTGTCCCTCCGCCGAGGAACCGTTGTCGCCCCAAATGTAAAAAATGAGTGTGTTGTCGCCATAACCGAGCTTGTCTATTTCGTCGATAAGCCGGCCGACCTGAACGTCCGTGTGTTCTGCGTATCCGGCGGCCACTTCCATCAAGCGTCGCTGGAAAGGCTTTTCGTCTTCCGGAATGCTCTCCCACGACGGCATGGTTTCGTGCCGTGGCGTGAGCTGAGCATCGGCGGGGATCCAGCCCTTCTCCTTAGCGCGCTTGAAGACGCGTTCACGATAGGCGTCCCAGCCGTCGTCGAACTTACCCTTATATTTGTCAGCCCACTCTTTCATGATGTGGTGGGGGCCGTGGATCGCACCGCTTGCCCAATACATGTAGAACGGCTTATCTGGCTGGAAGGCCTTGTGCTTGTGCAGCCAGCCAATGGCATCGTCGGCCAGGTCCTCGCTGAGGTGATAGCCCTGCTCCGGGCCCTTTGGCGGCAGGACGACGGTGGTGTTCCGCACCAGGTTGGGCTCATACTGCGATGCTTCGCCTGCAAGGAATCCGTAGAAGTATTCGAAACCCAGCCCAGCAGGCCATTCCTCGTAGGGGCCGGCCGCAGTCGTCTCCTCAGCCGGTGTGTTGTGCCACTTTCCCCAGGCTGCCGTACTGTAGCCGTAGTCCTTCAGCACCTCGGCCGCAAGCGCGCTGCTCTTAGGGATGTGGCCCGAGTATCCGTCCCAGTCGTTTGCAAACTCCGCGATCTGCCCGGCACCAACGCGGTGATGATTCCGGCCGGTCAGTAATGACGCCCGTGTGGGGGAACACATAGCCGTAGTGTGGAAGCGGTTGTACGCGAGTCCTTCCTTTACGATGCGGTCCATGGTCGGCGTTTGGACTTCGCCGCCGAAGGTGGTCGGCAGACCGGGACCCGCGTCGTCGATAAGCACGATGAGGATGTTCGGAGAATCGAGGGGAAGCCGACGCCGTTGAACACGCGGGCTATAGATTGATTCCTGCATCGTACGGCCGGCGATGCTTGCTGACGGCGTAGGTGGGAAAGGCAGGGATTCCTGTCTGCATATCTTTTCTTCCGCGCTCATCGCTACTCCTATCACGTTGTCACGCCACCAACGTATCTCCGCTTATCACCTCGTGCAACTGGCATAAGTAATAGGGGACGTCAAGATGGTTGTGCAAGTGAGAGAGAAGCATTGGCACGCTACCTTTCACACCCACCTACACAAGACGAACTAGCGAATGAGCTTCGTTTGAAAAATTGACGAAATGGTCTGTGGAAACGAACACTAATCTTCGTGCCCACATTTTGTCAGCAATTCCATCGGAGTCAAATCGTCGCACTGACCGGCTGGCGGCGGTCTTTTTGTTTCTTTGCTCTAATTACCGGTTACTGGCAGGAAGAGTATGGCCCGCATCAATGGCCGCCCTACAGTAAGTTGGTCCATCGGAGCGGGTTTAACTCCCGCCGGAGTGGGATAGTTATCCCGAATTCGATCCACATCTATCACTTTTAATAGTTGAATCTATGGATGCGCCATTTCAGAATGTATGTCAAAGAAGGATTCGGTCGGGGACAGGTGACCGGCTCGCGAGACGCTCTCTCTGACCATTCCCACCCAAGCGTGGACGCTACAATGCAGGCTACTCGGCCGGCGCGGCCAACGCGAGCACCGCCAACGCTGCGGCTGCGAATGCTAATGCGGCAGCAGCGAACGCCAATGTGGCGGCCGGGAACGCTAATGCCGCCGGTGCCAATGCGAGTGTTGCTGCGGACGCTGTCCACGGCACATATCAGATGGGCACAGTTTATGGAGCACTACCTGCCGGCTGCATCAGTCCCAACGTCTCGGGAGGTGGAACTCATTATTTGTGCGGCAACACCTGGTTCAGTCCGTCCTATGGTGCGAACGGGATAATGTACCGCGTGGTACCCACTCCGTAGGGAAACGTGCATCGTTCGATGGTACGGTTTCCATGCTCTGTGCAGATTGGAAAAGGAGAGTGCAATGAATTGGAAAAGTAAACGCATGATGATCATTGGCGCGATAGCTCTTGTAGCTGCTGTCCCGGCACTTCCCCAGAATCCTGAGTTTCAGGAAAAGCTAGCCGCTGTAAAACAGTCCACGGCGGAGAATCAGCAGAAGCTCCGGCAGTATCAGTGGACCGAAACAACGCAGCTCACTTTGAAGGGTGACGCCAAGCCTCCGACCAAGAATAGTTGCATGTATGGCCCAGATGGAAAAGTTCAAAAAACTCCGATCGGTCCTCCTCCGGAACAGCCGAGCGGTGGCAGGATGAAGCAAAAAATCATCGCGAAAAAAACGGGGGAGATGAAAGATTACATGCAAGACGTGAAGACCCTCCTTAACCTGTACGTGCCGCCCGACCCTCAGAAAATGCAGGCAGCCTACCAGGCAGGCAAGCTCTCCTTGAACCCTGTACCCGGCGCGATGAACTTGGTCTTCACTGATTACGCCCAACCCGGCGATAAGATGACCCTCACGTTTGACACTGCGGCCAAGAAAATCACCGCTCTGAACATCAGTACCTATATGGGGCAGGAAAAAGATGCCGTGAAATTGCAAGTACAGATGGGCAGCCTTCCGGACGGCACCAACTATGTCCAGCAGACGGTGCTTAGCGCAACCGCAAAACAACTAATCGTCACAACCACAAATTCGAATTACCAAAAGCTTGGTGGGTAATATAGCGATGAAGATGACGTTGCGGCGCATGTTGCGCTTATTCGCAGTCGCCGCCCTCAAAGAACTGCACGGTTGAGGCAAGAGGATGAAAGCGATGCCGGTCTTCCCTTCGGTCCGAACCGGCGAGTCGGCTCCGAACCTCCGAACCATTTCGCTGTTCGGTGCTCGCCGATGGACGGTCTTGGAAATCGGGACGTGTAGGGGTTCGCTGGCCGGTGCTGCTGCCGGAGCAGGCGTCGTCGCGGCGGCATCTGTGGCAACGCCTCGACCGGTGCTTGCGATACCACCCGAATCACAGATGGATTTCTATCTGGCAGCGCCGATCAGCGTTCAACCGGTGAGTGCAAAGGAAGCGGAACAGCTAGCGCAGCGAATGCATCCCGGCGCTCCCGTGCTCTATGTTCGCGGCGATACTCCCTGACCGGCATGCATAGCCTTTCTTGATATTCCTGTTAGTGATCTCTCGCTTTCGTAGTGCCCGCAAAGTTGGGTGGTCTCAATGGGTCGACGCAACACTCAGCTCAAACCCACATTCAAATGAAAACAAGAGCTAAAAGCGCTGGCTAGGATTAGATCAGCCGGAACCCTTACCCTGGCTAGGTTTTGGCCACATCAGCCAAACAGGTCGAGCCTTCAGGGTAAGCATTTGTAGATCAGGTGATGAGATAGGTGTTGCATCGACCGGTTGAGCTCGCACCACTTTGCGGGCACTACGGGATTACTTCCGGTTTGCCCGTCATACGGCTAGAACATGCTCGAAGCGTGGTTTTGAGCGCTATTCGTCGGATAGCTTCAACTAACTTGCGAGTGCCTGAATGATAGCTTGTCTCGATACTCCGGCTTCCTTCAGAATCTCAGCAGGCTCGCTGGTCTCTTCGGCTAGGATTGCGGCCACAAGATGCAGCGGCTGCACCTGATTGTGCTCCAACTCCCGTGCGAGTGTAGTCGCTGCTTCCATAATGTCCTGAAGGCCGGAAGACATCGGCATGTCCAGTGAATCCGCAACGGGTTCATGCTGTGGCAAAAGGTTATGAAGCCGCGGAAGAACCTTTGAAGCGAGTTCTGCCGAGAAAAACGGCTCAGGCGCACGTATTGGACCGGACTCTGTAAAACTGCCCGCGAATCTCTTTGCGAGCTCGCCTTGATCTTCGTTAATGATTGCTTCGAGAAGATCGCCTGGCTCAAGCGCCTTCGCGCCTCTCCTGCCCGAGTCCATACGGGTTAGGAAAACTATCATCTGCGATCGATTTGAGAAGCTCTCGAACGAGTTGGTCATCCGGCCCCCGATCCAGTATAGCCCTGCAAACGAAGGGTAACTGGCGTTACATCGCCATAGCGCGCATGACCCGCACAAGCCTCTTCTCCTGTCGTGGGCGGTTTGTCGGCCACTCGGAAACAATCCGGGCCGACCGACGATCCGAACTTGGCGAAGTGCACGAAAAACGGGGCGGTCTCAACCGGTCGATGGAACACTGGCTTGAAGTTTACTCGCCGGAGTTTGAAAGCCCAAGGTCTCTCGCGGGCGTTGATTGAGACGCAGAGCTACCTTGCCGTTAGAAAATGAATTCATATCAGATGGTGTTGCATCGACCGGTTGAGACCGCACGCATTTTCGGCAAGTTCGAAATTTCCCATAACCCGTTTTCAGGGAACAGGGGACGCAGAAGGCGTAAACATAACTTCCGAGAAGCCAACATATCGCTACTAATCCGAATGTCAACGAGTGACTCGGCGATTTACCACTCGTTGAGAAAGCGCAGCGAGTCCGCGGCGATAATCACTTGTTTGTATGGATAAGTCGTTGGGCTGAGGAGCACTTGGTGTACAAGGGCTGAACTCAGCAGAAGCGGCTGATTCAGAGACATCCAAGGAGGCTCCTCGTGACCAGTATGAACTTCATCGGGTTGGACATCCACAAGAAGACGATCAGTTATTGCGTGAAGGACATCAGTGGCAAGGTGCAGTCGGAGGGTAAGATTCCGGCGACGCGGCAGGGCCTGTGGGAGTGGGTTGGGACGCTGGCGAAGCCCTGGACGGTGGCGATGGAAGCGACCATGTTTACGGGCTGGATCTACGACTACCTTCGACCGCACGCGGCAGCGGTGAAGGTGGCTCATCCGCTGATGCTGCGTGCCATTGCGGTGGCGAAGAAGAAGAACGATCGCATCGATGCAGGCAGGATCGCCGACTGCCTGCGCTGTGACTTCCTGCCGGAGTGCTACATGGCACCGATGGAGATCCGGCAGCGCCGACGCACTCTGCGCTACCGGAAGCTGCTGGTCCGGCAGAACGTGCAGTTGAAGAACAAGATCGCGCAGCTGCTGATGGAGGCCGGCGTCAGCTACAACAAGGAGAAGCTGCATCAGCAAGGATATTTCCACCAGGTTCTACCCGCGAACCCAGAGATCGACCCCTCGCTGTGGCCACTGCTGAAGCTCACGCGCGAGATGATCGAGCGCACCCAGAAGACGGAACGAGCTCTGCTGCGTTCGCTCGAAGCCGACCCACTGCTCGCAACGCGAGTCGAGCGGTTGATGACGATCCCTGCCATCGGCCACGTCACCGCGCTGACCTGGGTGCTCGAAGTCGGCGAGGTCGAGCGGTTCCACTCCGTCAAGCAGGTCATCAGCTACTGCGGTCTGTGCAGCGGAGAGAAGACCTCGGCCGACAGTTCCAGGCGGATGCCCATCTCCAAGCAGCGCAATCGACACTTGCAGACGGTACTGTTGGAAGCCGCGCATCTGGCTCCGAGACTCAACCCGGAGCTGGCCGTTCTCTACGAGCGCGAAGCCGCGCAGAGCAACCGCAACCAGGCTACCATCGCCGTCGCCCGCAAGCTGGCCGCTTACCTTCTGGCCATCGATCGTGGAGAACGTGCCTTCGTAACTCACCAGGTTCACAGCAGCGTCGCAGCATAACTGCTGCTGTCATATTCAGGGCTTTTCAAGCGCACTCTGCCAGGTCTCACAACTTTTCGGCTGAGCGACGGAGCATCCGCTCCCAAGGCTCCAACCCACTTGTTTCGAGACTGGCAGAGAACCTCAACTCAAACATCTGTGACGGCTACGGCCCGAGATAGCAAATGGATGTCTGGTTCTGCGTTCCACCGCAGGAACCAAAAACAAAAGCGCTATGAAAGGAACTGCAAAAACATACATCCCCCCGCGCACTCCGAGCGCGGCACGAAGATTCTCGCTTTTCCCTTGACTTTACTTATCATGGATGTCCGAATAGCCGGTTATACGGCAATCAATCGCCCGAAAGCATTCACTCGTGCGTCAAATATCCCATCCCCGCCAGAACCCCGCGCATGTAAGAAAAGCTCGCAGTAACTCCCGGCATCGGATCATCCCCGTGAACTTCATACTCCAGGTCGACAAATCCCTTGTAATTGGTTGCGATCAAAGCATCGAAGAGCGCGCGCATCGGCAGGATGCCATCTCCCACCGCAACCTGACTCTCCTTGCTCGTAAAGCTGGTCAGGTCCTTCGCATGCATGTTATAGAGTCGCGGGCCCACCTCATGAATCGCTTTCACTACATCCGTGTCCGCACGCACCGTATGCCCAATGTCAATGCAGCAACCCATTCGCACATCATACTTCTTCACTGCCTTCAGCACATCCAGAGGAGAATGCCAGATTTTGTCCTCCGGGCCGTGATTATGAATCGCAAACGGAATGTCGTACTCCTTCACAAACTTCTCAATGCGCGGCAACGTCTCCGGTGTGGGATCTCCAGCCACTATCACGGAGATTCCCGCACGCTTGCAATATTCGAACTTACTGCGAATGTCGTCGTCTTCATCCTTGAGAAAATAAATCGTTCCCGCCGCATGAAGCTTGATGCCGGCCGCCGCATAGTCCGCCAGAGCCTTCGCCTCTGCCTCCGGATCCATCGGCAGATGGTCCTTCACGTCCTTGCAGTTCAGGTCCTTGATGTTGAGCTGCTTCATGTAACCGATCATCTGGTCGCGCGTGAAGTTGCGAAAGGTATAGCTTGCCAGCCCCAACCGGATCGGCGAAGGCTTTCCACTCACCGGCATCGGCTGCCCCAGCAGAGGAACAGCCCTCGAAGCAACACCGGCCACTGCCATCAGCGCACCGGACTGCACAAAATTGCGGCGTGAAAAAGTATTGCTCATAAGCCGGCCGTTGCTCCCGTGATTACAAGATTGATGTCGCCCTGACAATTGCAAACGCCCTGAACTACAGATGCGGTGCCCAGCCCTTCTCATACTCGCGGCCCCAGTACTTCGTCATGGCCTGCGAATCGTTCAGAATCTTCGCGTCCGTCGTATTCAACTCCAGTTCGCGATTCGTCTCCCATGCAACATTCGAAAGCTGCAGCATCGTCACCGCAACGTTGCCGACCGCAATCGGAGCGTTCAGCTTCTCTCCCTTGCGAATGCCCGCAATGAAGTTGGCGAAGTGCATATCCGTCATCGAATCGCGCCCCGTAAGGTCCGAGGATGAAGTCGGGGCGTTGCCCGTCTTGAACTCGCTCGTCTTGTTCCCCTTCAGGTCGTAAACCTCGTAACCATCACGATCCACCAGCACCGTTCCCGTCGTTCCTCCAATCGTCGACCCGCGATCGCGGTCGTAGAACTTCATCCCATTGCAGCACCTGCACTCCCACGAGATCATCTTGTCCGGGTACGTGTAGCTTGTCATCAGCGTGTCGTAGAACTGCCAGTCGTCCTTGTAGTGGTACCGCCCGCCCGACGAGGTGATCCGTTCCGGAAAGTCCACCCCAAGCGCCCACCGGCAAACATCGATCTCATGCGTCCCGTTGTTCAGCGTCTCCCCCGTACCCCACACCTTGAACCAGTGCCAGTTATACGGCTGCACATTGTCCCGGTACGCCACCCGGGGCGCGGGCCCCTGCCAAAGGTCCCAATCCAGCGCCGCCGGCACAGGAGCTTCCTTCCCAATGCCAATCGATTTTCGAACGTTGCTGTACCAGGCTTTGGCAAAATACGCCCTGCCGATAAGCCCATTGTGAATCTTGTCCACAATCTCGATCGTGTGCGGTGACGAGCGCTGTTGCGTCCCCATCTGCACCAGCTTGCCATACTTCTTCTGCGCCTCAACCAGCATCGCTCCTTCAGCAGGATTATGACTGCACGGCTTCTCCACATAAACGTGCTTTCCCGCCTGCAGCCCGGCAATCGCCATCGGAGCATGCCAGTGGTCCGGCGTGGCGATCGTGATCGCATCAACGTCCTTCTTCTGGAGGATATGGCGGAAGTCCTTATCCGTACCCGGGACCTCCCCCATCTCCTTCTCCGCCGCCTCCGCAAATTTTTTCAGAATGTTGCTGTCCACATCGCAGACATACGCGATTCGAGCAGCATCCTTATTCGCCTTCAGCGCCGAGAGATGAGCGTAAGCGCGCCCATTAAGACCAATGACCGCGAAGTTGAGGCGGTCATTCGAACCCATAATCTGCCCATAACTCTTCGCCGTCGACCCAATCGCTAACCCAGCCGCCCCTACCGCAAGCGTGTCCAGGAACTCCCGTCGTGTAACCATTTCTTCTCTCCTTCAAAACAGCAGAGGCCATCTTCCATATCGGCCTTAGGTCTTCAACACAAGACTAAAGGGTTCCTGAATCCTGCAGACACTTCTTCATGCCAGCCCAACTGATGCGGGTCGACGCTTCGGGTGTGCCGGCACCACGCCAGTGCGTCTCCAGACAAACAGCATCGTGATAACCAGCCTCCTTGAGAGCGCGAAATTGCGCTGTCCAGTCGATATAACCCTTATCCACCGGCGACCACACAATCTTGCCCGAAGCATCCTTGACCGCGTTCTTGCAGTGGCAATGGTGGATCCGATTCTTCGGCAAACTATCCCAGCCACCGGGAAACGCATCCATCTCCCCTCGCATCACCGCATTCCCCGGGTCCCAGTTGAGCACGAAGTGAGGAGACTGAATGGCAGCGAGAACTTTAGCCGCCTCCCGCCCGGTTGCTGTATTGCACGCAAACTCGTTTTCCATCACGAGAAGCAGCCCCTGCTTGCCCACAATCTCCGCAGTTGCACGAAGCTTCTCATTGATCGCCGCCCTGTAGGGAGCCGCATCCTCGAGACGCCAGAAGTCGAAACAACGAATCTTATTCGTCTTAAACTGCTTTGCCAGAGAGATGCTGCGCTCGACGACTTCGTCCTGATGCTTGTAAGCAACTTCAGCCGCGCCGTGCATATCTCCCTTGGACCCGTACTGCGACTTGGGCGCACCAGGCCAATCCACCTTGAACAGTGGACTCGCAATGTCGGTGACCTGCAAATTGTATTTTGCCAAAATCTTCTGCGCCTCGGCGATCTCAGCATCCGAGGAAACCTGAAGATTCTTGCCCCACATCTCGCGAAGCTCGACCCATTGCAGGCCGAAGTCATTCACAATCACCGAGCATGCGTGATCGAAATCCTGCGAGATTTCATCCGAGATAACAGAGATCTTGAAAGGCGATTGCGATGCCACTGCCATGCCGAAGAGTGGACGTGTTGCACAGGCCGCAGCAAACATCCCTGCTCCTGCAAGAAACTTTCGTCTTGAAACAAAATCCATGTTTCTCCTGTTTAGTTACTATGACGGCCGAGGTCAGAGTTTGGACTCACCTCTATCATGTGAGATGCTGGTCGCTCCATCGCAGGAGCGACCGGCAAAAAAAAGAACACACAGAGCAGCGTTTTTAGAACAGAAACTTCACGGATGCCTGCAGTGTGCGGCCGCCTCCAATGGAATTCACGGCGCCCTGACCGCTGCCCAGAGTACTTGTAACCTGGCCGAAGCTACTTGTTGTCGTGCAGCAGTTATTGGAGGTTGGGTTGTTAAACTGTGGGGTATTGCTCAACTGCAGTGCGTCAAAACGGGTCATCAGTGAAGTTTCGCGGAAAAGATGGAAGCTCTTGAAGAAGGAGAAGTTGTCCTGAACGTATCCGGGTCCGCGGAAGGCATTTCTTGCGGTGTTGCCTACGCCGGCGTTCTGAGCCGTACATACAGTGGGGGCCGCAGGGCATCCGCTTGGAGTAGAAAACGCACTCGGATCAAACCAGTGATTGCTTCCGCCACCGACCTGATGAGTCACGCGGTACACACCGGTCAACTGGCCGGTCTGGGCTGTCCCTGGAGTATTGATGTTCGACCCGTTGGTCTGAACCGTAAATGGAAGCCCGGTGACGAATTGCAGGATTCCCGATAGCTGCCACCCTCCAAGTACGGCATCCCCCAGTCGGGAACTAAACATACTATGCCCGCGACCGAAAGGAAGCTGGTAGGTAAAGGTCTGTGCGAAATTCACATTGCGATCGAAGTCCAGCGGAGCATAGTTTCTGCGTGGGTTAATCCAAAAAATGACGCCTCCATCATCGGGACTGCCTGCATTCCCTGTGTTTGCGATGTAACCCATAGCCTTACCCCAGGTGAGCGCTGAAGTAAAGGCAAGCCCGTTCGAAAGACGCTTGTTGAGTGACAACTGGAGCGATTGGTAGTTGGAAGAGCGGCCCTGGAAGTATTGAAAGGTTGCGCCGGTATGCCCAAACGCGATATTTTCCGGAAGGGAGTTATTTCCCCCGCCGTACGTGACGGGAAGGTTGATATTCTGCGCACTTGAAATATCAACTCCATGATTTGCGACGTATGCGAGTTGCATAGAGACATTGCGACGAAACCCCTGCTGCACAACAAAGTTCCAAGACTCGGCGTAGGCATTCTTGAAATTTAGAGGAATGTAGAAAAGGTTCGAACCCTTCAGGGTACTATTGAGCGGAATGATTCCGTTCAACGGAATCGGAATCGGAACGGGTGCCGGGAATCCTTCCTGGAAGGTAGCTACAGTAACCCCATCGCTAAGAACGGCCGGAGTTAAAAGTAGATGAGCCCACTGGATTAAACGCGTTGTTCGCACGGATAGGATAGTTGTAGGCATAGTTGTTGTCAGGGAAGGGCATGTAGCTGATGCCGAACCCTCCACGGACGACCGTTTCGTCCGAAATACGGTAGGCGAAGCCAGTGCGCGGCGCCCAATATCGGTATCGCGTTTCCATACCGAGATTCGAGGGATTGCCGCCAGTACCGGCTATGACCAGGGTCCCATTGGCGGGATTATAGTTCGAGAAGCCACCCGCACTTTTCGGAGTGGCGGGGGGATAGAACTCCCAGCGAACGCCGAGGTCGACAGTCAGCTTCGGGGTTACCTGCCATTTGTCGCTGGCAAAGGCGAAGAACCACCACTGCCGATACGCCGGAAAGAATGTGTTTAGATCGCGCCCCACCTGGCTTGGCACGTCAAGCAGGAAGCTGGCAACGTCATTGGCAGAGTTGGTCTTTTGTCCCGACTGTGAGGTCTGAACATCCGAGAAAGTGTACAGACCCCGCGGACTGAAGGTCTGGTCCTGCAGTAGATCGTCGCGAATCCGACGAAGGTCGCCGCCAAACTTGATGGTGTGGTTACGAATGACCTTGGTCCAGTTATTGACAAAGTCAATGTTCGACTCACCGCGGATCCACGGCACCGACGCGGAATAACCAATAAGTGGGTTGGAAAAGCCGCCATTGACCGTCAAGCCGACCTGCCCGCTCGTGAATGGCTGACCCTCGATGTTTACACCAGGCACACCCAGAGTGTCTGCGTCGTTCGAGCCGTAATTGATCGGATTCGCATTGTTGCGCAGGTGAGCCACACCAATTCGTGCCTCAGTGAATAACGTCGGGGAAAAGACGTGGTCGTAGTTTGCGCCCGTGCTATAAGACGTCTGGAGACCGTTGGCTTCAAACCCGCCGCCAGCAGGTCCGCCAAAAAACGAACCGAAAGCGGGAGCCTGGAAGGTGGCAACTCTCTGATAGCTATACCGTCCGCTTAGGTGGTTTCGCTCGTTGATCCCCCAGTCGATCTTCACATCAAAGCTGTTCGAGCCTTTGGTGAATGGAAGATTGGAGGTGTAATTGTTGGTTGGACTGGACAATGGCGCGTTCGGGTTGAGTATTCCGTTAGTCGCAGCCGCGGCGTTGATCCCTTTCAGAATGGCGAGCGAGACCGAATTGACGCGGCTGAAGGGAATCTGATTGTTCGCAAACGCTGTGCGTTGATGCCCAGGGCCGGTTCCATTGCCATCTCCTGTGGCAGGATCATAGATTTGCCCGGCTCCCCCTGTAAGGGCTGCGCTCAGATCGATATTGCCCTGCGCATTCGGCGTGTAGTAACGCGCATCCGGAATTGTCAAAGTGTTGCTGATTTTCTCATGGTCCGAAGTCCCGAGATAGTCACCAAAGAAAAACAGCTTGTTCTTGATAATGGGACCGCCAATGCTGCCCCCGTAATAATTGTAGGAAAGGTGTCCGAGCGGCCCGCCAAAGTAGGATCGCGCATTGACAGCGCTGTTCTGGATAAATTCGAAAGCCGTTCCGTGGAACGCATTAGAACCTGACTTCAAAGTGACGTTCGTGACGCCACCGATAGCACGGCCGAGTTCCGCTTCGAAGTTATTCGTCGAAATGTCAACTGACTGGATGGCATCAACCGGAGGAATGATGATCTGCAGAAGTCCGGTGCGCTCATCATCGTCGATGCCTTCAATCTGGTACAGATTGCCCATGCGAGGCATACCGTTTGCCTCTGTCTGCAACGAACTCGCCGCATTGAAAAACTGGGAGTGCTGAAAGGTCGCAGGTGTCATGCCCGGAACTGTATTGAGAAGAGACTGGAAGTTGCGATTGGTGCCGAGAGGCAGGTCGGCAATTTGTTTTGCTTCGATCTTTGTGCTGATATCGGCGCGATCCGTCTGGAGCAAGGCGGGCGTTGTCGTTACCAGCACCTCCTCCGAAACGCTGCCGGTGGTCATCGCGACGTCAATGCGGGTGGAGGAATTGCTGAGCAGGTCGATGTTCTGCTGCGTCTCCTTCTTGAATCCGGTTGCCTCGGCGGTGACGCTATATCTGCCGGGCGGCATATCGGGAAACGTATAGTTCCCGCTTTCGTTCGTCACCGACTCGTGAATCAAGCCAGTCGTCACCTCGGTCGCCGTGACCTTCGCGCCGGCAACGGTCGCACCACTAGAGTCTGTGATCGTGCCAAGCAGCGTTGCATTCACCGCCTGACCGAAGAGTGAAGGCGAAAGGCTCAGGGTAAGAAGTAGGATGATGTGTCTAAAACGTTTTAGCGATCGCACGTAAAACCTCCAGAAGTCATTCAGGTTAAGGCCCGGCAGTTCTATTGTTTGAGGTGCGAACCTATCCGGGAGGTTTCTCGATAGTCAACAAATTTATGGAAACTACCATTTTTCCATTCCTCCTCGATGTAGGAGGATGGACCACTTCTCCGGTCTCATTCCCTCAGCGGTTCATTCATTGACCTCATTTGATCGGTCTATCGCGGCAGCCTTGTTGATGTTGAAAACACCCAACGAGCTAGGGGCATCTGATAGCGGATTCGGGCCAGGTTGAGCTCGTTTGCGCGAGAATGACTGCTATGAGAGTCCTCGTGGTTGAAGACGAACTGCGTGCCCAGCAGAAACGAAGTTGAGCGAAGCCCTTTTATCGCGCTCGGCATGAGTGCCAACCTATCGCGAAAGTGCTCAAGCCCAACCGGGGCCGCCTAAATAAATCTTAATGCAAGGCTTTTCTTAGAGCGTTTCCTATTCGAAACTATCAAGAGAAGTCTTCGCCAAAACTATTGGCTGCATAGCCTGCAAAACACTTGATGTGCTGCGAGAATATTTGGAATGGCGATCACGTAAGAAGTACAGGAGCAGTTTCGTGTTCGTCACTAAACTCGACACTCCCATCACGGTTAGCGTTGCCAATAAACATTGGCAACGACTCTGTCGGATCGCCGGCTTGAATTGTCGAGAGGGAACGCGCTATCAGCCTAGGCCCGATGATCTCAGATGTACATTTAGCTTAAGGAAAATCAATGTTAGATGGTTTCTCCAATGTAACCGAGCAGGCTGCGCGCCCTATTTTAGAAAATAGCCATCTCCTGGCGTGACGGCGGAGTGCCCCCTTGTTAGAGTTGATCGTTCTGTACGGAGTCGAACAGGAGTGCAAAACAGTCAGGTGTGCACGATGGTTTGGAGGCGTGCCATAACCGTTCGCGTACCCTGGGTGTACACCAGAAGGCACTTTTCACGCTTTTCACACTTTCTGCGGTCATTTAGAATCTGCAACTTACAGGAAACAAAAGACAACCTCTTCTAATCAAATTATGGCACATGCCTTCCTTTCAAAACGCATCGTAACGCCGCACGGCACCCAATCAGGTGCGCTGCTTGTAGAAGGCGACAAGGTGCGGGCAATCTGCCGGCCCTCGGAGATTCCTGCCGATGCTCTCGTTCATGACTGCGGCAGCGCCGCACTATTGCCGGGGCTGGTGGACACACACGTCCACATCAACCAGCCCGGGCGCACAGAATGGGAGGGCTTTCCTACCGCCACGAGAGCAGCCGCCGCGGGCGGATATACGACGCTGATCGACATGCCGCTGAATTGTCTGCCGGAGACCACCACCGTCGCTGCGCTGGAGGCGAAGCGCTCCGCCGCGCAGGGAGTGTGCTTTGTAGACTGGGGCCCTTGGGGCGGAGCGGTCTCGGACAATCAGCAGCACATTCTGCCGCTCGCGCGCGCCGGTGTTCTCGGCTTCAAATGCTTCCTCATCTACCCCGGCTGCGATGGCTTCACGATGATCGACCAAACCCAGCTGGAAGCGACTCTCCCTTCCATCGCCGAGTCGGGACTTCCGCTCCTCGTGCACGCAGAACTGGCTGGACCGATCGACACGGCGACGAATGAGCTACACGCCGCGGATTGGCGAACTTACGCGACCTATCTTGCATCACGCCCGGATCGAGCAGAACTCGAGGCCATTCGTCTGATGATCCGGCTCTGCCGCCAGTATCGCTTTCATCTTCATATCGTCCATCTCTCCACGGCACTCGCGCTGAAAGAACTGCACGAGGCCCGCCGTGAAGGCTTGCCCATCACGGTCGAAACCTGTCCGCACTATCTGCACTTTGCCGCCGAAGAGATCGCAGATGGCGCGACCTTATGGAAGTGTGCTCCGCCAATTCGCGGCAGGCACAATCAGCAGCAGCTCTGGAACGGGTTGCGCGATGGAATCATCGACATGATCGTCACAGATCATTCCCCGTGCCCACCGGTGATGAAGTGTGAGGACAGTGGCCGCTTCGATCTCGCCTGGGGCGGAATTCCCAGTCTGTCTCTGGCTCCTTCCGTCATCCACACGGAGGCTGTCCGCCGCGGCTTCGCGCTCGACGATATGGTCCGCTGGATGAGCAGCGCCCCGGCGACACTTGCTGGAATCGGCCACGTCGCGGGAGCTCTCGAAGCCGGCCGGGACGCAAGTTTCATCATCTTCGACACCGACACAGAGTTCGTCGTCACCGCCGACCGGCTGCACTATCGCCATCCCATCTCGCCATACCTTGGAGAAACCCTGCAAGGCCTGGTGAGAGCCACCTATCTTCGCGGAGAAGCGGTGTACCAGGATGGTCGCTTTGCTTCAGAGCCTTTCGGGCGCGAGATCACGTTATAGTAAGCAGACGATGAGGAACAAAATCCTGGCTCGTTGGAACTCGCTCGATCCAGTCGCCGCCGCCCGTGAGGCGCTCCCCTGCTGCGGCTCGCAGGCATGGGCCGCCGCGCTTGCCGCCAGACGACCCATCGCGGACGAGGCATCGCTGATCGAGGCTTCCTCCTCTGTTTGGCGCGTCCTTCCCGAACAGGCCTGGCGCGAGGCTTTTGATAGCCATCCACGAATTGGAGAACGGCAACCGCAAACTCATGCAACCGCAGAATCGTTGCTCTGGTCGACGCAGGAGCAGCGGGCGTCTCTCTCCGCCGATGCCTCGGCCGGGTTGACTCTCGCAGAGGCGAATCGCCGCTACGAGCAGAAGTTCGGACGGATCTTCATCGTGTGTGCCGCCGGGAAAACATCGGCCCAGATGCTTGCTCTTCTCGAAGCGAGAATGAAGAACGATTCCGCGACCGAACTGCTCGAAGCTGCCGAACAACAACGGCAGATCACGCAACTGCGCCTTCGCCGCTGGCTGGAGTCAGAGTAACCATGGGCATCTCAACACACATCCTCGACACCGCGCTTGGCCGTCCGGCCGCGGACGTTCCCGTTACTCTCGAGCGCATGACGAAGGAAGGATGGTCCGTCCTCAATGAGTCGGTTACCGATCAGGATGGCCGCTGCAAGCAACTATTGCCCGCGGCACAAACGATGCAGCCGGGTGCATATCGTATTCACTTCGAAACCGCCTCATACTACCGACGGAACCAGCTTGAAGGACTCTACCCTTACGTTGAGATCGTCTTTAGCGTCGCAGCAGGCGAGCAGCATTACCATATTCCCTTGCTCCTGACCGCGAATGGCTATACCACCTATCGAGGGAGCTGAATCAATGATTGCACTGGCCGAAAATCGTTATGGAAAATCCCGGGTGCGCCTGATGAAGGTAGCGCGCAGTGATCAGGGTGACGACCTGCGTGAATGGACGGTGCAGGTACTTCTGAAGGGCGACTTCGACGCCGCGCATCTCTACGGTGACAACAGCAAGATTCTCCCAACCGACACGATGAAGAACACCGTCTACTCGATCGCGCGCAGCTCGAAGGCGACGGCGATGGAAGATTACGCCAAGGAACTGACGAATTTTCTGCTGGGACGCAACCCGCAGGTCGCATCGGTCTCGATCCATGTCGAAAGCGCGCTGTGGAAGCGCCTCACCGTCGATGGGAAGCCGCACCCCAGCGCTTTTATGCGTGGCAGCGACGAACTTCAAACGACCACCGTAGAGCGCACGCAAGGCAAGACCTTTAATGTCCTCTCCGGACTCGATAATCTTGTTCTGCTCAAGACTGCAAATTCTGGCTTCGAAGGCTACATTAAAGATGAGCTCACCACGCTGAAGGAAACGAATGACAGGCTCTTCGGCACCGCCGTTAGCGCCACGTGGCACTACGTGGCGCCCGATCTTCCGTTCGACTGCATACGCGTTAAACTTCGTGAAACGATGCTCCGGACATTTGCCAACCACGTCAGCAAATCTGTCCAGCAGACGCTCTATGCTATGGCCGAAAGCGCGTTGAAAGAGGTGCCGGAGGTCGATGAGATCGAGATCGCCATGCCAAACAAACACTGTCTCCTGGTGGATCTCTCGCGATTCGGCCAGGACAATCCCAACCAAATCTTTGTGCCGACCGATGAACCGCACGGATTTATCGAAGCGCGCGTCCGGCGCAAACCCTGAGCCACACTCGATTCGCTAACATGATCGGCACACAGACAGATCGCGCTACCCGCATTATCGACCGCTGCCGGCAGATTGCCGCCTGCACCGAGATTCCCGGAGAAATCACGCGTCTCTTCCTCACGCCTCCGATGCACAGGGTACACACGTTGTTACGTGGGTGGATCGAAACTGCCGGCATGACCGCGCATGTCGATGCAATCGGCAATCTGCGCGGACTCTGGCCTGGAGTTACGGCGACTTCGCCGCGACTCATCATCGGATCGCATCTCGACACAGTCCCCAATGCCGGGGCCTTCGACGGCATCCTTGGGGTTGTACTCGGGGTTGCGGTCGTCGAAGAGTTGCACGGTCGTCATCTGCCTTTCGGCATCGAAGTCATAGGCTTTTCAGAGGAGGAGGGTGTGCGGTTCAACAAGCCTTTTCTCGGCAGTCTTGCGGCTGCGGGAAGACTGGATGCCGAAACCCTTGCTCTCACTGATCGAAATGGCATCAGCGTCAGGCAAGCGGCTGAACACTACGGACTCGATCTGACACAACTCCCCTCAGCGGTTCTATCCGAGCATGCCTTCGCATATCTTGAGCTGCATATCGAGCAAGGGCCGATACTTGAAAGCGAAGATCTCTCGCTTGGGATTGTCGAGGCGCTGGTTGGCCAGACACGGATGCAGTTGACCTTCACTGGCCATGCCAACCATGCGGGGACAACGCCGATGCATCTGAGGCACGACGCCATGGCCGCTGCAGCTGAGTGGATCGTGGCAGTCGAAGACTATGCCGGCTCTCAAGACGATCTTGTCGCGACTGTGGGTAAAGTCGAAGCCTCGCCCGGTGCGGGAAATGTCATCGCCGGGAGCGTAACAGCTTCGCTCGATGTACGCCATCCCGATAATGCTCTCCGCAATGTGGCCGTCTCTGCTCTCTTGCAGCATGCAAAAGCTGCAGCAGCCAGGCGCGGCGTGCAGGTTGCGATGCAGACACAGCTGGAGCAGGCCGCCGTGCCGCTGAATCTCCATCTGACAAACCTGTTGGGTCAGGCTGCCTCTCAAGCAGGCTTTCCCGCCCGCAGGATGACCAGTGGAGCCGGCCATGATGCGATGATTCTCGCCCCTGTCATCCCGTCAACCATGCTCTTTCTTCGCACCCCGGGAGGTCTCAGCCATCATCCGGATGAGACCGTATTATCGCAAGATGTCGAGGCCGCCCTTGCAACCGCGATAGAGTTCCTTGCGCAATTGCGCGATGATAGAGACAACTTCAAGGATCTTCATGCATAAGCTCGGACACACCCGTAGCACCAATCAGCGCGATCATCTTCTGCACACGCCCGACACATTCGTCCGCACCGTGCTTCCGGGCATGGAGCGCGCCACGGCGGTCGTTCACATCTCGCCTGCAGCCGGCGCCGCCTTCACGCAGTACACAGCAGAGCTCGAGCCCGGCGGCAACCTCGGCCCTACTTCCAACCAGCGCTTCCTCTATGTGCTCGAAGGAGTGATCGATCTCGCGACCGACGCAACCTTCCAGACGTTGATCGAGGGCAGCTTCGCTTACATTCCCGAGGACAAGGTCCACAACGTAACCGCACAGCAGGGGTCGCGGCTTGCCGTCATCGAAAAGCCTTATGAAGTCCTGGCATCCGCACCGGCGCCTGAGGTGTTTGTCGGTCACGAAGCAAAAATTTTGTCCGTTCCTCTCAACGACGACGCAGACCTCCAGGTTCGCAGCCTTTTACCTGGCTCGTCGTCCTTCGACTTCGCCGTCAACACGATGACCTACCAGCCGGGCGCCGCGCTCAGCATGGTCGAGGTCCACATCATGGAGCATGGATTGCTAATGCTCGAAGGTGGCGGCATCTATCGGCTCGGCGACCGATGGTACCCCGTCACTGCCGGCGACTTCATCTGGATGGGACCATTCTGCCCGCAATGGTTCGGCGCAATCGGAAAACGTCCTGCGAAATATCTGATCTATAAAGACTGGAACAGGCACCCGCTGGTTTAGTTTTATCCTGAAAACAATCGGGCGCAGAAGTGGAACGCATGCAGATTCAGATCGACCAGGCGAGAATGCTCACCGAATTGCAGACCCTCGCCACGCTCACTGATGCTGAACCGGCAGAGAGCGGTACCGCAGTCACCCGCATCGTTTTCTCGGCAGACGACCTCCGCGCACGCGCGTGGTTGAAGAAACTGGCGACAGCAGAGGATTTCAAAGTACGCGACGATGCGGTCGGCAACATCTTCATCCGCTGGCCAGGCAGCGAACCTGAACTGCCCCCCGTAGCCACAGGCTCCCATACCGACGCCATCCCGCACGCCGGTATGTACGACGGCACGGTCGGCGTGCTGGGCGGACTGGAGGCGATGCGCGCACTCAAGCGTGGTGGTCTGCGGCCTCGCCGTTCCATCGAACTCATCATGTTTACTTCGGAAGAACCAACCCGCTTTGGCATCGGCTGCCTCGGCAGCCGGCTCATGTCAGGCACACTCGATTCAAACCGCGCCGATGCCCTGCAGGACAAAGACGAGGCGTCTCTGAACGCTGTTCGCACCGCTGCCGGCTTCGCAGGTCCGCTCTCTTCGGTACGTTTGTCTCCTGCCCATTATCATGCCTGGATCGAGTTGCACATCGAGCAGGGTCCCCTGCTTGAGCGCGAAGGTATTCCGCTCGGTATCGTCACCAGCATCGCCGCTCCTGCTGGTTATCGCTTCACCGTCACGGGCCTGGGGGGCCATGCTGGAGCGCTCCTGATGCCTGACCGCAAAGATGCGCTGTGCGCTGCCGCCGAACTCATTCTGTCCATCGAAAGGCATGCCCTCGCCACGGGAGCCATCGACACCGTCGCTACGGTCGGAACCTGCGATGTCTATCCCGGCGCGGTCAACAGCGTTCCCAGTCGCGTCGTCCTGCAGTTGGACATTCGTGATACCGACCCAGGCCGCCGCGAAGCAGTCGTGCAGGCCGTCCGCCGGGACTGCGAAGAATTGCGTCAACGCCGCAAAGTAACGATCACGGAAGAACTGGTCAATGCCGACGCTCCGGCGAATTCGTCTCCGCACACCGTCCAGCTTCTTGAAGAAATTTGCAGGCAAAATGGTATCGCCTATAAGAAGATGGTTAGCCGCGCCTATCACGACTCGCTCTTCATGGCTCGGATCGCTCCTATCGCGATGATCTTCATTCCCTGCCACGACGGCGTCAGCCATCGGCCCGACGAATACGCTAAACCGGAAGATATCGCACTGGGAGTAACCGTTCTTGCCCAGGCTCTTGCTAAGCTAGCATCAGAGTAGAGCCACACACGCCGAGCCATGGCCATCGAATCGATCAATCCCGCAACGAACCAGCTACTACGCCGCTTCGAACCTCTCACCGCTGACGCCGCGCGCCAGAAGATCGGCCTTGCCGCCGACGCCTTCCGCACCTACGGCAGCATTCCGCTGGAGCATCGCGCACTTTGTATGCGCAAGCTCGCGGCCATTCTTGAGCATGAGACGGAAGATTTGGCCACCCTGATCACAGTCGAGATGGGGAAACCGCTCGAAGCCGCGCGGCTCGAGATTCTGAAGTGCGCCGACGCCTGCCGTTACTATGCCGATCACGCCGCCCGCATCCTCGCACCCGAGTCCGTTCCAACGGAAACCAACCACAGTTACGTGCGCTGGGACCCCCTAGGCGTTGTGCTTGCCGTGATGCCCTGGAACTTTCCCTTCTGGCAGGTCTTCCGCTTTCTCGCGCCGGCCCTGATGGCAGGCAACGTCGCTCTTCTCAAGCATGCGTCGAACGTTCCTCAGTGCGCTCTCGAAATTGAGGCGCTGGTTCGTCGCGCCGGCTTCCCGCGAGGCGCCTTTCAAACGCTGCTGCTCGAGATCAACCAGGTTGAAACCATCTTGGCCGACGAACGAATCGCCGCAGTCACCGTCACCGGTAGCGAGACCGCCGGCCGGGCCATTGGGGCGCAGGCCGGCTGGCTGATCAAGAAGTCTGTATTGGAGCTTGGCGGCAGCGATCCCTTCATCGTCATGCCGTCCGCTGATCTCGATCTCGCGATAGAAACCGCGGTACGTGCGCGCTGCGTCAACAGCGGTCAGTCCTGCATCGCCGCAAAACGCTTCATCGTAGCCGACAAGGTCTTCGACGCCTTCGAAACGCGCTTCGTCGCGGGAATGGAAGCGGTGCGCGTCGGCGACCCGATGAAGGATGGTACTGAGGTCGGTCCACTCGCAACCGTTAGCCTCGTCGAGCACCTCGAAGCTCAGGTCAAGGCGGCAATACGCAGCGGCGCACGCATTCTTACCGGCGGCGAGCGAATGCTGGGCGACGGCAACTATTTCGAACCCACGGTTCTCGCTGGCGTACCGCGCACCTCCGCCGTCTATCGCGAAGAGCTCTTCGGCCCGGTCGCGATGCTCTTCAGGGTTCAGGATCTCAATGAGGCGATCGAGATCGCCAACGATACGCCCTTCGGTCTCTGCGCCTCAGCCTGGACACGCGACCCGGCGGAACAGCAACGCCTCGTCTCTGAGCTGCAATGCGGCGGAGTCTTTCTGAATGCGATGGTCGCCAGCGACCCGCGTCTTCCCTTCGGCGGCATCAAGCACTCCGGTTATGGACGCGAACTCTCGGCCGCCGGAATGCGTGAGTTCCTCAATGCCAAGACCGTGGTCATCTCCTCGGCCGGGTCCGCGAACGGCGCCGCCGGCAAGCCGCACCTGCTCTCCGCCACAGACACTTCGACCCTGCGATAATCGCCCGCCAGCACAAGTCGCCTCTTTTCGGTTAAGCTACGATGTTCCCGCGAAGTGCTGTCCGCTCGTCAGGAAGCTTCGCCGACACAAACGCACCGCTTTGCATCTTTGCCAGAGAGGACCAAAATGCCCGATCTCAAATACTTCACCGGCTTCGGTAACGAGTTTGCCACCGAGGCCCATCCAGGCGGCCTCCCCGTCGGCCAGAACGCCCCCCAAAAGGCTCCGCTTGGCCTATACACCGAGCAACTCAGCGGCACCCCCTTCACCGCGCCACGCCTGCTCAACCGCCGCACCTGGACCTACCGCATCCGCCCCTCCGTCATGCATAAGCCCTATGAGCGCATCGGGAACGGCCTCGTCGGTTCCAGCCCCTTCAACGAGGTGGAGACGACACCGAGCCAACTCCGTTGGGATCCCCTCCCAATACCCGACAAGCCAACGGATTTTGTCGACGGCATCACCACGCTTGCCGGCAACGGTGACTTCTCCATGCACTCCGGCAACGCGATCCATATCTATGCCGCAAACAAAAGCATGACCGACCGTTTCTTCTACTCTGCCGACGGCGAACTATTGTTCGTGCCGCAACTCGGCCGCCTGATGCTGCACACTGAACTCGGCATCCTCGATCTTGCGCCGGGCGAAATTGCCATCGTGCCCCGCGGAATCAAATTTCGCGTCGAGCTGCTTGAACCCCAGGCTCGGGGATATCTCCTCGAAAACTACGGCGCCAGCTTTCGCCTGCCGGAGCTCGGTGCAATCGGCGCCAACGGCCTCGCCAACAGTCGCGATTTTCTCACCCCTTACGCCGCTTACGACGATCGCGACAACGGCACCTTCCAGGTCGTCGCCAAATTCCAGGGCAATCTCTGGGCAACGAACTTCGATCATTCGCCTCTCGACGTTGTTGCATGGCACGGCAACTACGCGCCCTGCAAATACGATCTGGCCCGCTTCAACTGCATTAACTCCGTGAGCTTCGACCACCCCGATCCGTCGATCTACACCGTCCTCACCTCGCCCAGCGAAATTCCCGGCACAGCCAACGTAGACTTCGCCATCTTTCCGCCGCGCTGGATGGTCGCCGAACACACCTTCCGTCCACCGTGGTTTCACCGCAACTTTATGAACGAGTTTATGGGTCTCATCCACGGCGAATACGATGCCAAAGCGGAAGGTTTCACCCCCGGAGGAGCGAGTCTGCACAACTGCATGAGCGGCCACGGCCCTGATGCGGAAACCTTCGAACGTGCCAGCGCCGCCGAATTGAAACCGGTAAAACTCGACGGCACCCTGGCCTTTATGTTCGAAACCCGCTTCGTCTGTCGCCCAACAAAGTTTGCCATGGACACTGCTGCCCGCCAGCACGAGTACTACACCTGCTGGCAGACTCTGAAAAAGAACTTCAACCCCTCATCTCGGTAAGACGAAACCGGAATTCTCGAAGAAAAGGGCGAAACCGTCGATCCGGTTGCGCTCTGTAGTTTGAGTTTGATCTCTTGTTAGAAGTTGAAGGATGTCTGTAGCGAAATCTGCCGCACAGAGGAGTTGCTGGTAAATGGTCTTCCCGCAAGCTGGGTGGATACGCCAAACTGTTGCGATGTCAAAACGCCGTTCGGCGTTGAGAGGTCGAGATTATTAAACAGGTTGAGTACCTGAACCCCGAAGGCGAGGTTATACCGTTTACCGGTGCTGGTCCCGCCCCCAAAACCGCCGCCCGGTCCGCCAGGCCCACGTCCGCCGCCGCCACGCCCGCCACCGGCTGGTGCACCGCCGCGAGGACCTCCACCGCCGCCTTGTCCTTGACCCTGCGGCAACGCTCCGGTCGACGGCCCGAATCCAAAGGTCTTGGTAACGCGCAGGTTCATCGTGAACTGGTTAGGCCCGGTGCAGTAGTTAATGGGAATGGGAGTATAGGGAGTATTCGGTGGTGGTGCGACGAAACTGCCGCAACCCGCAATCGTGTTTGTGCCGGGCTTACCGGCTGCAATGCCGTTGGGAGCGCCAAACATTGGCCGGTCGTTGTATTGCCCGTCATTGTTCAGGTCACTTCCAGTTGTGATGTTAAACGGCGTGCCTGCCGAATAAATCATGAGCGGACTTACGCTGATCGTGTAAGGGAGCGATAGATTGCCAAACAGAAAGAGCCGGTAACGGGTATCGAAAACTGCTCGCCCATAATCTTTTCCAATGTCGTAAGGGTCGATCGATGGAAATGTGTTGATAGTGCCGGTATCGGCTTTGGCCGTATTGAACACGCCGTAACCCGAGACCGACCAGATTCTGCTCGGCCGGATATTCAGATTCGCTATCAGCTGTTGCTGACGATATACGCCACCGGACTCATATGTGTCCTGAACTAAAGGATGTTGACCAGGCTGAGGCGGTGTTGGGTACACCCCGTTGACGGGGGAGTTGAGGTTCGCGCTGTAGAACTGATGAACTCCGTTGGCAATGACGTAGTTCAGCGATAGAGTTGCACCGCGAAACAATTGCTGGTCGACACCAACAGCGTAGTGAAGCGTGTAGGGGCTCCGTAGATTCGGAGACGCTTGCACCGTCTTATTGCCGGCAGATCCCGTTCCGGTACAGGCCGCTATGTTTTGCGGCGTGCAGGCGGCGCTCGGATTCACGATCTGCGTCTGTATCTGGTTGGTTCCGTTCGACTCCAGGGTCGTCATCACGTTGGCAAGCTGATAACGGTCATAAAAGATGCCGAAGCCCGTGTTAACCACAGTCTTCGGTGTCCCACTCGATTTGCCCAGGCCATACCGCAGAGACACACGCGGCGCAAAATCGTGATGATCAGCAAGATGATTCTGCGTCTCATATCGAATGCCGTAGCTGATCGACAGATTGGGACGCGGCTTCCAGTCATCTTCGGCATACAAACCTGCATCCACTAGAGTCGCGCTGACCGGATGAAGCACCTTCGTAATGCTGAACTGGCTGGCCAGATTGTTCTCATACGACGCTGGCGTGCTGCAGCTGCTATTCAGCAGGCAGTTGTATGTGAACGCTCCATTTTCCCCGGCCGTCGTGGTGTTGAATTCACCCGTCGAACGCACCCGAACTCCCATCCGAATGAAGTTCTTCGTCAACTGGATCGAAGTGTAATTCTGCGCTTCGAAGTGATTCTGCGTGGTCGACGAATTACCCGAGTTTGAGCCGCCGCCCGTGAAATCCCCCGACACCATAATCGTCGGCGTCGTATTCAGAGCTGTCTCGCTCGCGGACTCCCGCTGATACTCGAATCGCGTCTCGTTGATGATGCGCTGACTCAATATCTGAGTATCCACGACCTGAATCGTCGTCTCGGAGGAACTCGATGTGTAGCCCGCATCGGGCAACACCAGACCACCGACTCCGACGTTGTTCTGGTCGTTTTGCTCATACTGAAACCGCGTCGTCAGCGTGTTTTTTTCTCCCAGGGCAAGATCGATTCGCGGAGTGATATCCGTCCTCGATTGTGGCGCAGGATTTGCAACAGAATAGTTACAGGATATCTGTCCGACCGGGCATGTAAGTACTGTGTCGCCAAGGTTTGTCGGGTTAAAAATCGTCGCGCTCACCAGGCTGTTATCTTCAATATCCCGATGCGAACCGGACAAGGTGAACGATGCATTCTTCGCAAGCGGGCCCGTAAAATTTCCCAGCACAAAGATCGTGTGATACGGCGGCTGCGTCTGCTCCGGCTGTCCAGGAGTGTTGAATTGGTTCAACAACGGGTTACCCGAGTTCAACGCCGAGGTCATTCCCTGCAGATTGAACTGGCCGTGAAACTTGTCTGTGCCCGGCTTGGTGAAAACCTCAACCCGCCCATAGCCCAGCCGGTCGTACTGCGCTGAAAATGGATTCTGATTGATGCGAATTTCGCGAATCGACGACTTGGGAGGAAGCTGCCCGCCCGTAAAGCCATCGACATAAATCTGGCCGCCATTCGGGCCTGCAGCAGGCCCCGCAAGCGCAGTCAACTCAGAGGAGAGCTCATCGGGATCGTCTGACAATGCGTCGAGATCTTTGCCCTTGAGCACCGTGGAGCTTGCATTGTTGTCAGAATCCACGCTCACTTGCGTCGTCGTCGTGGTCACGTTGACCTCTTGCTTCTGCTCCTGAATCGCCATCTGCGCATCCAGCGTCAGGTTCTGTCCCGCCGTGATTCTCACCCCCTGCTTCACAAAGGACGCGAAGCCCTGCATCGTCACCGTCACCGAATATGTTCCCGGTGGTACCCCGCGCAGCGAATAGGTCCCATCGCTCTGCGATTGCGTGATAAGCGCCTTTCCCGATGCCGGAGTCAACGTTACAGTCGCTCCCGGAATCACAGCATTTTCAGCATCTGCAACCAATCCGTGCACCGTCGCCCCAGCCTGCTGGGCGCTTGCGGCCATCGGAGTCAAAGCGATAAAAAAAAGTAAGACAACCTTCAGACTTGCGCGAAATAACATTACTGCTCCTCAAAGAAATTTCCGTCGTTTTCTGTTCGTATAAAAGAATTACCGTCCGCCGCCACCGCCGCCTTCAGGGGCATCTTGGCCCAAAGACCACGGGGACAGCGTCATCGAGGGCGCACCTGGCGCCGCCGCCAGAATCGGTTCCACGCCGGACAACAAAGTCACCGCTGTTACCGTGCTGCTTGCTGGGTCCGGCTGCGACGCCACAATCATCACCGCGTCCCCTACCTTCAGATCCGCGATCGTCCGGTTAGGCAGTCGATTCACCATCTGAGAAAGATCAAAGCCGGCAGACCGACCCGCTGCTCCGCCTGGCCGTCCCTCCGTTTCACCCTGACCCGTCCCCTGACCTGCGCCCCGTCCAGCTCCTGTCGCTGACCCTCCGCCGGATCCTGCAGCGCCGCCCTTGGCACGCGCCGCAAACATCATGGCAGCCTGAGGCGGCAGCGTACGCACGCTCGAGTTCGCGGAGATCGTCACCGTGACGACCTTCTTCGTCGCCAGATCCTTCAGGGTCAATGTCCCGTTTGCCGCATCGATGCTTGCAATCAGTCCCGCGAGATTCTTGAACGATCCGCTGACCACGTCTTCGGCCTGAATCGATGATCCATCCTCGGACTTGGACCCCAGCACGCGAAGCTGGTCCCCTGTCTGGATCTGCGCCAGCGTCCCCGGCTTTGCATCTTCAAACTTCACCGAGTCCCCGGCATAGCGCCGAAACTCCGTCTTGCTCGACGTGTTCACGGCAATCTTTTTCGCGCCGACTGCAACGGTCAACGTGCCCGTCCCCGCATCGACGTCAGTCACGATGCCGCCAGTGCCGCGCTTCTGCCAATCCGCCTGCTCCGTTGCGCGCCTCTGCGCGATGTCGGTCGACTTCATCAGGATCACGCGCGACGCCGCGAACGTGCTCGCAGTGTCCCCAGCCTTCCCATTGACCAGCACGCGGTCGCCAACGGCAATGTCTTTCAAAGCAATCGTCTGGGCTGTCTTCAAATCCGTACTGCCCGGCGCCAGCTGCAGGATGCGCACCCCATCCGCCACGCTGACAGTAACCTGCTGTCCCGCATCTGTCTTCAAGGTGAGGCTGTCTGCGGAAATAGCCGTCACCGTGCCCAGTTGACGCGCAGCAGTCGCCGCCGGTGCCTGCGCCATCATTACCCCTGAGCAAACCGGCAAAACCGCCAAAGGCGCTATCATGCCGACTTTCAGCACAGTTCTCCGAAGAAAACCAAATTCCTTCAACATCTTCCTACCCCTCAAATGTGGTCCAAGTTTGCGATGGTCGCCCTAGGTAGACACACTAAAGTCGCCAGTTCTCTGAAAGAAAGACGACCCAGCAGAGGCAAAAGTTTCCGCCGGAAACCATTACTTTCACTCTGAGTATACGAAACTAAAGCGAATGGCTTTCCGCGGCATACAACCGCCTTTTCATATGATAACCGCCAGGCGAGCTTCGGTCCTTTTTATTGCGCGCCCAGCAACTCCTTGACCGCTCGCTCTAGCTGCGCGTCAGAACCCGACTCCGTCTCGCCCAGCGGACGTTCCACCTCAACATCCACGGGCCGCGGATGCATCTCCATCGTCTGTCCTCGCAGATCCTGAATCCGCCAACCCGGAACCCGTACCGACGAGCCATCGATCAGCGGTTGTGCTCCGGTGAAGATAATCCAGCCCGCAGTCGGCTCGCCCACCACCTTGCCCAGTTTCAGTGACCGGTATCCTTCGGTGAAGTCCTCTGCATCCGACAGCGACGATTCATTCGTCACCAGCACAGTCGGAAGGCCCAGAGCCCGCTGTCCCAGATTCTGCCGCGAAGGAACCGGCGTCAGATCGCGCGGAGTCATCATCAGGTAATTCTTCCGCGTAAACACATCCAGCGCGTACCCGTTGATGTACCCGCCGTTGTTGTTGCGCACATCCACCACGACGCCCTGCTTCGCCTCATTCTGAGCGTCGAGATCGACATAAAGCTGTTGCAGCGACGCATCGCTCATGTCGGCGATATGCACATAGCCGATCTTGCCGCCGCTGACCCGATCGACCAGAGCGCGCCGGCTCCCAACCCACTGCCGGTACAGCAACCCGGCAGCCGCGACGGACGACACCGGACGCACCACGGCATCGCGAGTCTTACCGTGCGTCTCAACCCCCAGCACAACGCGCTTGCCCACCGTTTCCTCCAGCATGCTGTCGAGATTCTTCCCTCCCACGTCCTCCCCGTTTACGCTCACCAGGCGGTCACCGGGCTTAATTGATCCCTCGATCGCAGCCGGTCCCAGCGCAATCACCTCGCTCACGATCAAGCCCTTGCCACTCTCATACGCCTCGCGATCAAACCGCAGCCCAAGGTTCCCCACCTGTACCGGCCGCGGCCCATTTGCCGGCCCCATGCCGCGATTGATGCCCGAGTGCGAGGAATTCATTTCGCCGATCAGCAGATTGATGTCGCGCCGCAGCTCATCCGATGTCCGAACGCCTGCGATATACGGCGCCCACTCGTCATGCAGCTTCAGCCAGTTATGACCATTGAAGTTCGCATCGTAGAATCTCCGGTTCAGGGTCTCCCACGCCTCTTCAAAAACCACCTTCTTCTCCGCATCGAAATCGATTTCCATCGGCGCAGTCACCGCAATCGTCTTCGGAGCACGCGTCTCCACCACAATGGTCTTTACCGTGCCATTCTCGAGATAGAACACCTCCTTGCCGTCCGGCGCAAAGGTGTAGTCACTCTTGCGTCCCGGCGTTGAGGTCAGTTGCCGCGCAACCGGCGGTTCCTTGGCAAGCTCGTCAAGGCTGTAGGTGTACAGACTCTCCTCATTCGCCGCCCGTGCCGCAAACAGCAGCGTCTTGCCGTCGGCGCTGATCACCGGCTCCTCCGCATTCAGGCCCAGCGGCAGCAGCGTTAACCGTTCGTGAATCCCTTCAAACACGATCTTGACCGGGGCAGGCTCCGGTTTTTTCTTCGCCTCGGAAGCCCCACCGCCGGCTACCGGTGTCGCCGGCTTCTCCTCGGTCTGCGGCGTCACCACAGGCGTCGTCGGTGTGCCCGGCGTCTTCGAAGGCCGGAATAGCTCCCGAAACTCATCCTCGCGATACTTCGGCACGTGCGGCAGCAGATCGACGCGCGCAATGTGAGCCTCTTCACTGCGTTGCGCCGTATCGAAGAGTATGTACTTTCCATCCGGAGACCACACCACACCGTTTGTCTCACCGTTCGCCAGAAAACTCACCGGATGCGACTCGCCTCCCGTCGCAAGCACAACGTCCACGTTGCGAAACGATCGGCTGTCGTCTGCCGTGTACGCAATCCACTGGCTGTCCGGCGACCACGCCACCGACGACCTCGGCAATGCCCCGCTCGCAACCGTGCGATCCGCAACCGCCGCCCCGGCCTGCGTCGGCACCGTCAACACGTGCAGCTCCTTATCGTTGCGCAGATACGCAATACTCTTGCCATCCGGAGACCACTTCGGATCGCTATCTTCGCTGCCCGGCTGTGTCAGCAAAGTATGCTTGCCGGTGGCAAAGTCGTACATCACCAGGTCGTGCCCGCTGGCCTCTTCTGTTCCCGCCTCAGACCGGTACACCAGCTTCATCGAATCCGCCGACCACACCGGATCGCTCTCCGCTGTCGCTGTATGCGTCAGCCGTTCCGCCTCGCCGCCATCCTTGGCCGATACGGCAAAGACCTCGCCGTGCGCGATCACCGCAATCTTCTTTCCATCTGGCGACAACGCCATCGTGTTGAAGTTCGTCTCAGTCACATGCGTCACGCCCGGTGAGGCAGGCAGGCCGCGCAGCGTAATCGGAACGCGCTCTGCCTTGCCCGTCGCGGTGTCCATCTTCCAGATCGTGAAGTTCCGCTCGAACACAATCGTCTTTCCGCCGTCTCCAATGCTCGGCCACAACACCCGCCCATCCTTGAAGTGGGTCAGCGCCTTCGCCGCCGCAGGCGTCGCTACCGAAACCGCCCATATATTCTCCGCGCCGGACGCATCGCTCATATAGAACAACGTCTTGCCGTCGGCCGACCACATCGGCCACGCGTGCTTCGCATCGGCCTTCAGCAGCATCTGGTACTTCCCACTCTCGGCGACTGGCTTCAGCCAGACTTCGGTCTCATCGATGTGCGCGTGGCCATTCCGCCACCACTGCGAGTTGCTCAGACCCTTCGCCATCAGCACAATCGTCTGCCCGTCCGGAGATGGCGCGCTCTCGAACTCATTCAGGTACCGCTCGTGACTCACCTCCAGCGGCGTGCCGCCACTCGAACTCACACGAAAAATATCGCCCTGCCCCGCCACATCATTTACCGCCGAAGTGAAGTAAATCCACTTGCCGTCATGCGACCAGCTATCCAGCGAATCCGGCCGATCGGAGTACGTCAGCCGTTCCAACTCGCCGGTCGCCAGCGTCAGGACATAGATATTGCCTGCGCCCGTGCGCGTCGAAACAAACGCCAGCTTCGTCCCATCGGGCGAGTACAGCGGCCGAGACTCCGTCGCCGGATGCGTCACCAGCAGATGCGCCTCGCCGCCCGCAGCAGCCACCGTCCAGATGTCGCCACCGGACACAAACGCGATCTCATGCCCATCCGGCGATATCGCCGGATCACTCAACGAAGGCAGCGCCGTTTGCGCTACCGCAACCCCTCCACTCAGCAGAACCAGAGAAACGAGCGCACACAGAAACGAACGACGAAGATCGAGTGACATGGCCGGCACTTCCTTCAGTTGAATAATTAGTTGAAGGAATTTTACACACTCTGCAGGATCGGCTCGTCCGAAAGGATCGCCAGGCTGTCCGGCGGCAGCAAAATCCTGTCGCCGGCCACCCCGACGTCCGCGCGCGATGCGAACAGCAATGGAAGCTGTCTGCGATTGTCCAGCTCCACCCCGCCCGACCCGAGATTGCACATTACCACCACCGTCCCTCGCTCCATCACCAGCCACCTCTTCGCCTCATCGAAGACCGCCTTCGTCTGTCCAGGCGCGCCATCGTTCAGAGAACGCGAACCCCGTCGCAGCGAAATCAGTCTGCGATACCACTCCAGCATCTCCTCATGCCGCCCCTTTTGTATCTCGTCCCACTTCAGCTTCGACCGCCGAAACGTCTCTTCGCTCTCCGGATCTGGAATATCCGCCCAATTCCACCCAAACGCAGCAAACTCGCCCCGTCGCCCCTCCTTCACCGCCTTCGCCATCTCCGGTTCGTCATGGTCCGCGAAGTAGAGAAACGGCGTCGAAGCCGCAAACTCTTCACCCTGAAAGATCATCGGAATAAACGGCGACGTGATCACCAGCCCCGCTGCAACCTTCGCCCTGTCCCATCCCACCGCCTCATCGATCCTGTCCCCCACCGCCCTGTTCCCCACCTGGTCATGGTTCTGGATGAACCCGAAAAACTGATGCGGCGAAAGATCTGTAACCGGCCTGCCGTGGGTCCGTCCGCGATACTGCGAATACGTCGTCCCATCCTGCACAAAGATCTTCGTCAACGCCTTCGCCAGCTTCGCTATCGTCCCAAAGTCGGCATAGTATCCCTTCTCCCCATCGCCCTGCAGCAACACCGTAAACAGCGCATGATGAAAATCGTCGCTCCACTGCGCGTCCATTCCATAGCCGCCAACTTCTCGCGCCTTCACTACCCGGGGATCGTTCAAATCGCTCTCGGCAATCAGCACCAGCCGCCTTCCGAGTTGCTTCGACAACTCTTGCACCTCAATCGACAGCTGCTCCAGAAAATGAATCGCCGACCGATCGAAAATCTCATGCACCGCATCCAGCCGCAGACCATCGATGTGATAATCCCGTAGCCACATCAGTGCGTTGTCGCAGAAGAACCGTCGCACCTCGTCGCTTCCCCAGTCATCAAAATTGATCGCCCCACCCCACGGAGTATGGTGCCTGTGCGCGATATACGGCCCATACTTGCCGCTATAGTTGCCCACCGGCCCAAAGTGGTTGTAAACCACATCGAGCAGCACTGCGAGCCCTCGCGCATGACACGCATTCACCAGCCGCTTCAACCCATCCGGTCCGCCATATCTCTCATACACGGCAAATAGCGATGCCCCGTCATACCCCCAGCCCCGCTCACCGGGAAATTCCGCCACCGGCATCAACTCGACATGCGTAATTCCCAGTTCCGCCAGATAATCCAGCCGCTCAATCGTGGAATCGAACGTCCCATCGGTCGTGAATGTCCCTATATGCGTCTCATACACCACGCCCGCGGCCAGCGGAGGCGCTTGCCATCTCCCGTCGCTCCACACAAACGCCGCCTGGTCATAAACCCGCGACGCACCGTGTACCCCGTGCGGCTGCCACTGCGAACGAGGATCGGGCCACGCCTTCGGATCGTCATCGAGAACAAATCCGTACTCCGTCCCCGGCCCGGCCTGCTCCACCGCAACACTCCACCACCCGCGCTCACTCGGCCCGGCCATCGGATACGTCGTCTCGCCAATCCTCACCCCCACTCTTTCAACATTCGGAGCCCACACCGTAAACTCACGCATCGTTCTCGTCCGTCCCCGCACCCTCGCGCACCAGCAGCGCCACAGGAAAGTCCTTCAGTAACAACTTCATCGAAACCACTCCTCCATCTAAACTCACTCCCGTCAGACGATTTCTCCATCTCCCCCTGGGAAGCACGGCGATCGTGTCCTTCCACGCCCCGTCGAGCATCAACGTCAGCCTCGGCACTATCGTCACGACATCCTCCCCTCGCAGATACGCAACGACGTGATCGTGTTTAACCCCATCGACCTCAATCGGCGTGTACTCCGCCTCCGCACCGAAGCACTCCGGCTTCTCTCGCCGCAGGTGCAGCGCCTGATGGATCGTCCACATCTTCGGCAGGCCTTCGTCAGCCCGCGCCATCACCTGCGCGGCAACATCTCCGTGCCCCGCCATCTGTTGCAGCTCACAAAGCAACCGCTTTCGCAACGCATAATCCACCGGCCGCCGGTTATCCGGATCGACGAGGCTCAAATCCCACAGCTCCGTTCCCTGGTACAGATCCGGCAAACCCGGCGCCGTATGCTTCAGCAACGTCTGCGCCAGCGAGTTGATTCGTCCGGCATTCTGAACCCGCGCCACAAATTGCTGCAGCTCCCTGAGAAACGGCGCGTAGTTCAGCGTCAGTTCAATGAAGATCCGCAGCGCATCTTCAAACTCCTTGTTGTTCGCAACCCAGCTCGTCTGCTGCTTCGCCTCCCGGACCGCCTTCAGCATGTAAGCCTGCGCACGATCCATCGCAAGCGGCCACGCGCCAATCAACGTCTGGTAGTACAGATACTCCGTGTTTCGATCCGGCATCGGATTCGCCCCCGGTCTCTTCGTCCGGAACGCGCCGTTCATTCTCGACCATCGCTGTATCGACGAGTTGAATTTCCCGGGAATCTCCGACAACACGGCAAGCCGCGCCCTCACGTCATCGCTGCGCTTGGTATCGTGCGTCGAAAGAGCCGTCATCGTCGAAGGATGCGTCTCCTGCATCTTCGCGCTGTAGGCGTGGAACTCCGCGATGCTCACTCCATTGCGTCCCGGGTCGCTTCCCACCTCGTTGAGCCCGGTCAGCCTGTCGTAACAGTAGAACGCCGTGTCTTCCACACCTTTCGCCATCACCGGCCCGGTGAACTGCTGGAAGCGCAGCACAAACTCGCTCTCTTTCTTGCCCTTCACCACCGTCGTCAGCACATCGCGCATAAAATCGAACAGATCGCCGTCGATATCCAGCCGCTGCTGCTTGGCGCACTCCGTAGCCTGTGCAATGCACTCACGATCCTCTTCCGTGATCTCATCTCTCTCCGGCACCACATACGTCCGATAGATTGAAAAACAGGCTGCCACTTCGCGAATCGCGCGCCGCACCTCCGCCCGCGTGTAGTCCCTCCGGTCGCGGTTTGCCTCGCATATCTCCACAAACAGTGTCGTCAGCCGGTTGACATCGCTGCCCAATCCCTCCTGCGTCACACTGATCTTTTTCTCGTGCGCAATCGCGCGAAACTCCGTCGGCTGCCCCGTGAACTGGCTATAAATCGACGTCAACTCCGCCATCCCTCCCGGAGCCACCAGCACTCCCGCCGCTTCGTTCAGAAAGTCATACCCGGTCGTTCCCTCGATCGGCCAGCTCTCTCGCAGAAACTCGCCGGGCTCCAGAATCTTCTCGCCCACGATGTATGCATCCGACGCATTGGCTCGCAGCCGCTTCAGATATTCCAGCGGATCGCGCAATCCATCCGGATGATCCACCCGCACGCCATCGATCACGCCGCGCTTCAGCCAGTCCAGCACCAGCGCGTGGGTCTCTTCGAAAACATACTCTCGCTCTACTCGCAGGCCGATCAGCGAGTTCACATCGAAAAATCGCCGGTAGCTCAACTGCTGGTCCGCCGTCTTCCAGTACGCCAGCCGATAATTCTGCTGATTCAAAAAATCATCCAGCCCGTCCTCATTCCCATTCAACTCCGTAACCGATTGGTCGATCGCCTCCCAGACCCCGTGCTCTTCGCCGCTCAGCCGTTCCAGCAGATCGAACAACACCACCTTGTCCCGATGCCGCGCCAGAATCGTTCGCCGATCGACATACTCCGGCTGCGGCAATCGGCCAAACGAAGCCGCCAGAAAACTCAGCGTGTCGGACTTCGCATACTCGGCCGCCCGCGCAAGAATTACCGGCAATGATGTGGGCGACGTCGGCAACGTCTGCCCCGAACACTCCACCTGAAATCTGTTCCCCTTCCGCGCCACCTTGATGCCGCCCGCCTGCAGCACCCGCCCATACTGGTCCCCAAGAATCGGCACAAGTACCTTATCCCGCAGTCGCTCCTCCTGCGGTTGCCAATCAATATCAAAAAATGAAGCATACCGGCTCGAAGTCCCATTCTCAAGCACATCCCACCAATACCTGTTCTCCTTCCCAAGAGACATATGGTTTGGCACAACATCCAGAATCTGCCCCAGCTTCGCCTCGCCCAGCTTCGTACAAAAGCGTTCGTGGCCCGCTGCACCACCCAGTTCTTCATTCACCCGCTGATGCGACACCACATCGTATCCGTGCATGCTGCCCGGCGCAGCCTGCAGGTAAGGCGAACAGTAAACATGCGATATCCCCAACGCGTGTAGATAATCGGCGATCCCGGCCGCAGCGTCGAAGGTAAAGTCTTTGTGAAGCTGCAACCTGTAGGTGGAACTCGGAATCCGTGGCATCGTCGTCTACCGATCAGGGAAACACGTTCAGAAAACAAGGCAGCAGAAAAGATATACGCAGGTTATTGATTAGAAGCGCGTAACTCCTTGATGGTTGTATCTCGACGGTTGCATCTCGATGGTTGTATCTTGATGGTTGCATCTCGATGGTTGCGCCCGCGGCCAATCCACTCACAATCAGTGCGTCCGCTCGGTTTTGCGAGACAAATCCTTCGCCTCCACCGGCGATTGCGGCTTCCACAACCCCGACATTGCGAACGCCGCATGAATCAGCGCAATGTGCGACAAGGCCTGCGGAAAATTTCCTACCAGACGCTTTCCCCCAGGGTCATACTCCTCCGACAGCAAACCCACATCGTTTCGCAGTGCCAGCAGGCGTTCGTACATCGCCGTCGCATCCTTCTTTCTTCCAATCAGCCACAAGCTCGTCACCATCCAGAAGCTGCACGCCAGAAATGCGCCCTCGCCCGCCGGAAGTCCATCGACTGTCGTCCGCGTATCGTACCGTGCGACAAATCCATCCTTCATCAGCCGCTTCTCGATCGCTTCAACAGTCCCGATAATGCGCGGGTCGTCCATCGGAAGAAATCCCACCAGCCCAATTCGCAAACAGGAAGCGTCCAGCTGTTTCGACCCATACGACTGCACAAAGCTGTTCAGTTTTTTATTGAATCCCTTCTCGCAGACTTGCCGGTGAATCAAGTCCCGGTTCTTTCGCCAACGCTTCACATCCCCGCCTCCGTCAAAACGCTCGTGATGTTGGATCGCCCGGTCCAGCGCCACCCACGCCATCACCTTCGAGTGGGTAAAGTGTTGCGCTCCGCCGCGTGTCTCCCATATCCCTTCGTCCGGTTGATCCCACACCTTGCACAAATGATCGATCAACTTAGCCTGCACTGCCGTCGCCGATACGCGAATGTCCTTTGACGGCTCCGGCACACGATTCAGTGCTGCCGCCACTTCGCCAAATACATCCAGTTGAAACTGATTCACCGCCGCATTGCCGATCCGCACCGGACGCGAGCCTTCATACCCCGGCAGCCAGTCCGCCTCCCACTCCAGAATCTGTCGCTCCCCCAATATGCCGTAGATCGACTGCACCTGCTCCGGCGCTCCCGCAATTGCGCGCAACAGCCACTTGCGCCACTGCACCGCCTCATCGACATAACCCGCCTGCATCAGCACAAGCAGCGTAAAAGCCGTGTCCCGCAGCCAGCAATACCGGTAGTCCCAATTGCGGGTGCCCCCAATCTTCTCCGGCAACGATGCCGTTACCGCCGCCACAATTCCACCCGATGGCCGATACGTCATCGCCTTCAACGTGATCAGCGATCGATTCACTGCGTCGGCATAAGGACCACTATATTTATTCTTCCCGCTCCACTCCTTCCAGAACTCCCGCGTCTCCTTAAGCGCATTCTCCGCGGGCTCGGCCGGCGGCACCTTCTCCAGAGACGACACGCTCGTCAGGGTAAAGCTCACCGTCTCTCCCGCTCGCACTGTAAATTTACTGCGCGTCGTCATCCCTTCGCCGAACAACGGCGCATCCGCCCGCAACACCACCATGTCCGAGCCGGCGATCGCTCGCAACTCGTGATCTTTGCTCGTCACCCACGGAATCGTTCTGCCGTAATCGAAACGGATGGCGAGATCCATCTCCATCGCCACCTTGCCTCGCACCCCGCGGACCATCCGCACCACATGCGAGTGTTCTGCCCGGGGCGGCATAAAGTCGATAACGTATACTTCGCCTCCACGCGTTTCATACGTTGTCTCCACCACCAGCGTGCGTTCTTCGTATCTGCGCCTCGTCGCCTTTACCTTCGCCACCGGGGAAATCTTCCAGTACCCGTTGTCCCGAGTTCCCAGCAGAGCCGCAAAACATGCAGCGGACGAAAACGTCGGCCAGCACAACCAGTCGATCGAACCTTCGCGAGACACCAGAGCGGCCGCCTCGCAGTCTCCGATCAGACAATAATCCTCAATCCGCGACCCATGCAGAGACTTTGCACTTTTCTCTTTTCGTCCTGCCACAGAACCTCGCCTTTCCTTGTGACAATCCTTCGCCCAGCAACCGCATCCAGCTGACAGTGCATCTATTTAACCCCAGTTACATCAGTTGAGATGCACACAACCGTTCTTTCGTAAGTCGCAGAACGTCAGGACTTGAAACCAATGCTGGAGAATCCCGATTCAATTCATCTCGTGAAGGAAAACCCGGCCCGTCTCGCCGCAGTGGCCTCGTCGATCTTCCCCGGTCTTCCAATCGGCAGTACACTCGGCAGTACCTTCTCTGCTGCGCTACGACCGGAACCGCCGCCCCGAAACCCGAGCCCCCTGTAACTGCATCGGAGAACGCCCAGAACTGCACGATGGCCTCAGCCCAAACCAATATCGACCTCACCCCCGCCGCGGCACCCGCGCCCGCTGCCCGTGGCAGCCTTCTCGTCAGCCTCGTGCCTCTGCAACAGGAGAACTTCGAAGCCACACTTGCCAACCTCGCACTCGCTCTTCCCGGCGAAACCGTTCTCGTCGCCACGCCCGATGTCTTGCCCCAACAGCCTCCACAGAGTACGCTCCGCGTTCTTGCCTACACTCCGACTGCCGTCTCGGCGAACCCCTGGATACTCACCGCGGCCAACTATCTCAGCACCTACAAACTCGCACAGGAACATCACGCCGCCGCCTGTATCCTGCTCGGCGCAGAATCGCAGTCTCTTCATCCCGAAGCCATTCGCGCCCTGGCAAAGTCTGCGCTCGAGCGCGACCTGACCGTTGCGCACTACGATCTCGGCCCGCGCGAGGGTCTCGTCAACTCCGCGATCCTGTACCCGGTCACCCGTGCCCTCTTCGGCACCCGCCCACGCTTTCCGCTCGCCATAGACGTTGCGCTCTCGCTCCGCATGGCAGAGCGTCTCGCAACCACAGCGCAACACTTCACCGCGACCGGGCAGAACGACTCCTTCCTCTGGCCGCTTAGCGAAGCCGCCACCGGCAACTGCACCATCGCCGAGGTCAACGTCGGCCCCCGCACCCTTCCCCACCCCGTCGTACCCGACCTCAACACTCTTCTCACCCAGATCGCCGGCTCACTCTTCGCCGACATCGACGCCAAAGCCGCCTTCTGGCAACGTGCCCGCGGCATCCAGTCCGCACAGCCAATCAACGCCGCCGTCCCCATCACTGACCCTTCCCCCGACATTGCCTCCATGCTCGAAGCCTTCCGCTTCGCCTATACCAACCTCCACGAAATCTGGTCCCTCGTCCTGCCGCCCAACTCACTCCTCGGCCTCAAAAAACTCTCCGTCATGCCGCCGGAAAACTTCCGCATGCCCGACAATCTCTGGGCCCGCATCGTCTACGACTTCATCCTCGCCTACCGTCTCCGCACCATCAATCGCGGACACCTGCTCGGCGCCCTCACGCCGCTTTATCTCGCATGGGCGGCCTCTCATCTCACTCTCATCAGCAACGGCACCGCCCCCGAAAAACACATTCAGGACCTTGCTGTCGCCTTCGAAACCGACAAGCCGTACCTCGTATCCCGCTGGCGCTGGCCAGACCGATTCAACCCATAGAAAGCGCACTTCAGCAAATCAGTTGCAGAGAACAGCAGCAATCGGCCGGCAGTTCCCGTAAGGAGGATCTACATGTGGCAACAAGTCGAACTCGCACTTAGCCAATCCGCACACCGGGTGCTCGTCAAGCTCGCCAGCTTCCTTCCCGGTCTCGTCGCTCTTCTGCTCGCCGTCATTATCCTCACGGCCATCGGTGGCGGCCTCGCCGCTCTTCTGCGCCGCACCCTCACCGCCGCACGGTTCGACGAGCGCCTCGCTCGCAATGCCAGCGCAACCATCTCAGACTGGTCGCCCGCCCATAGCCCCACCGCGCTCATCGCTCGCCTCGTCTTCTGGACCTGCGTCCTCATTGGCTGCTTCATCGGTATCTCTGCCTTCGACGCCGCCTATCCCGGCGAGTCGCAGATATCCCTCCTCGTCATTCCCTACCTCACCCACTCCATCGGCGCCGTCCTTCTCCTCATCGCCGGAACCCTTATCGCACGCTTCCTCGAGCGCTCCGTCCTCATTGGCGCCGTCAACGCCAAACTCCAGTACGCGCGCTTCCTCTCGCTCGGCATCAAATGGCTCGTCCTCGTCCTCACCGCCGCCATGGTGCTCGACCACCTTCAGATTGGCGGCACCGTCGTCGAGCTCGCCTTCGGCATCCTCTTCGGAGGCATCGTCCTGACTCTCGCGCTCGCCGTCGGCCTCGGATCCCGCGACATCGTTAGCCGCTCCCTTGAGCGCAGCGCAAACTCCACCTTCGATCCCATTCCCGGCGATCCCGAATTCAAGTCCACGCCCCCCGAGACCCTCCGCCACTTCTAGTTCCTTCGCCTAGAAAGAAATCGTCATCTCGACCGAAGCGGCTCACAGTCCCATCGTGAGTCGCGCAGTGGAAAGATCCCCGCATTCCGCCATCGTGCCTTCAACGGCGCCAATCCGCCGCCAACAGTCAAACAACCTCCGGCACCCCAGCCAGATCCTTCGGCCGAATCCGCGGCGCCAGAAACCCATACACCGCCACGACCACAAACCCGGCCAGCGGCACCACATATCCCTCAGCCAGACTCCCCGTATTCTTCGCAATAAACCCAAGCACCAGCGGAAACAGCGCTCCGCCGACAATCGCCATCACCAGCAGCGATCCCGCCAGCTTGGTATTCGGTCCCAGTCCCTTCAACCCCAGCGCAAAGATCGTCGGAAACATGATCGACAAAAAGAATCCGCTCGCTACCACGCCCCATGCGCCCACAATCCCCGGCTGCGTCACCGTCACCGCCATCAACAGCACATTCGCCACACCATAGAATCCCAGCATCTTGCTCGGCGACACGTACTTCATCAGCGGCGTAGAAACAAACCGCCCCAACGCCAGCGCCACCAGAACCCCCGTCAGGTAATACGACGCATGCCGTTCCGTCACCGCCGTGTACTGCTTCATGTACAGAATCAGATTCGACCAGCTCGAAATCTGCGCTCCCACATTGCAGAAATTGGCGAACACCGCAAACCACAGGTGCGGATACTGAAATAACTGGCGGAAGCTTCCATGATCGCCCGCCTCACCCTCGTGCTCGCTGTGCATCGCAGGAAACGTCATCCGCGACAGGACAAATGCGCACAGCAATACCACCGCGCCGAACGCAAGATACGTCGGAACCACCCGCATGATCTCCATGTGCAGATACGCCTGGTACGTCCCCGCCTCCCGCATCTGCGCAATCTCCGGAGCCGTCTTCTCCACGCCAGAAAAAATAAACTGCGACCCGATCAGCACGCCCGCAATCGTCCCCGGAGGATTGAACGACTGCGAAAAATTCAGTCTCCGCTCTGACGTCTCCGCCGGCCCGAACTGCGCAATAAACGGATTCGAAGCCGTCTCCAGAAACGAAGCGCCACTCCCCACTGTGAACAGCGCCACCAGAAACGCCAGATACTGGTGACTCACCGCCGCCGGCCAGAACAGAATCATCCCGCTGCCAAACAGACACAGCCCCGTCACCATCCCCGCTTTGTATCCCCACCTGCGCATCAGCAGAGCCGCCGGCATCGCCATGACGAAGTAGCCCATAAAGTTCGCGGTCGACACCAGTTGCGCGCTAAATGTCGACAGCTCAAACGACTTCCGGAACTGCTGCACCAGAATGTCCGTCAGGTTATTCGACATCCCCCACAGAAAAAACAGCACAGTCACCAGGGAAAACAGCACCAGATGTCCCACAGGAAAAACAGATCGTCTCTCTCCCTGGGAACCCGTGCCCGTGCTGACCGATGTCGAAACCTGCATGCGTTCAACCTCCAAATTTAAGCGGCGACCCCTCGACTCCGGCTCCCCGCTCCTGCTGCCGCGAAAGGCTAAAGCTAGTCGCCCAGTCTATCGCAGCCGTCACTCTCCTCACTCCATTTGAAATTTTTCGCCGCCACGCCTTCCCACCTTCACGGCGCTGGCATACTATGGTGGCTCGCGATTCGTGTTGCAACCAGGCCATCTCACAATCATCCCCAAATTGGAGAAACCGCATGGCACCGAAGAAAAAATCCACTCCTCACTTAGTTTCCCCGCGTACCGTGCTGCCCGGCAGTGAAAAACCTGCCTTGACTCAGGCCGCCGGCGAACAACCAGCGCCTTCTGGCAAACAGATCACCGTCTCCGTCGTCGTCCGGCGCAAGAGCCCGCTCAAGCCCGCGCACCGCACTGGCAAACTTCGGCTCACTCACGCCCAGTACCGCCGGAACCACGGCGCAGACCCTGAAGCGGTCAAGCTCGTTCGCGCCTTCGCCAAAGAGTACGGCCTCGCCGTCGCGCCCGACACTCCAGGCCCCGAACGCCGCACCGTAAAGCTCATCGGCACCATCGCCGCTATGCAGAAGGCCTTCGGCGTCACCCTCGTCCACAAGGTTCAGAACGGAATTACCTACCGGGTGCGCGAAGGCAGCATCACCCTGCCCGCAGAGCTCGTCGGCCCCGTCGTAGCCGTTCTCGGACTCGACAACCGCCCCCAGGCCCAGCCCCACTTTCGCGTCTTAGGCGAAGCCGGAGACGTTACCGCAGAGATAGCTCAGGGAACCGGCTTTGCCCATCCTCACGCCGGCGGCGCCGGAACCTCGTTTACCCCGCCTCAGATTGCCGCCCTCTACCAGTTCCCTCCCAAAGCGTCCGCTGCGGGCCAGACCATCGCCATCATCGAACTGGGCGGCGGCTACCGAGCTACCGACATCGCTGCCTACTTCAAATCCCTCGGCCAAAAGACCCCAAATGTCTCCACAGTCCTCGTCGACGGCGGCAAGAACGCCCCATCCACCTCAAGCAGCGCGGACGGCGAGGTCATGTTGGACGTTGAAGTCGCCGCTGCCGTCGCCCCCGGCGCCAACATCGTCGTCTACTTCACTCCCAACACCGATCAGGGCTTTATCGATGCCATCGGCACTGCAGTCCACGACACCAAAAACAAACCCAGTGTCATCTCCATCAGTTGGGGCTCCGCCGAAGTCAATTGGACAGCCCAGTCCATGACCACCCTCGATGCCGCCTGTCAGTCCGCCACCGCACTCGGCATCACCGTTACTGTCGCCGCCGGCGACAACGGCTCTACCGACGGCGTCACCGGTGGACAGAACCACGTCGACTTCCCCGCCTCCAGCCCGCACGTCCTCGCCTGCGGAGGAACCAAACTCCAGGGCAGCGGCTCCAGCATCTCCTCCGAGGTCGTCTGGAACGAGCTCGCCGCCAACGAAGGCGCGACTGGCGGCGGCGTCAGTAACGTCTTTCCTCTACCCTCCTGGCAGTCCGGCTCCAGGGTTCCCAAACCCACCAACTCCGCCGGAGGCCGCGGCGTTCCCGACGTCTCAGGCGACGCCGATCCCACCACCGGCTACACCGTCCGCGTCGATGGCAAAACCATGGTCATCGGCGGAACCAGCGCCGTCGCGCCGCTCTGGGCCGGCCTTATCGCCCTCGCCAACGCGCAGAACGGTAAGTCGGCCGGCTTCCTGCAACCCTCCATCTACGCCGCCAAAGGCAAAGCCGCCTTCAATGACATCACCTCCGGGACCAACTACACCGGCACTCCAGTCGGCTTCACCGCCGGTCCAGGCTGGGATCCCTGCACCGGCCTCGGCTCTCCCATCGGCACAAAGTTGATCGCCGTCGTCAACCCGGGCAGCTCGGCCAGCGCCGCGAAGAAAGCCAGCAAAAAGAAGGCAACGAAAAAGGCTGCACCGAAGACAAAGAAGACACCGAAGAAGACCGCCGCAAAGAAAAAGAAAACCTCCCGATAACGGCAACGAGTATCCCTCGAAAAGAGGCATCAATCAGTGCGCCCGTGGAACAATATGAGCAACAAGGGAGCAAAAGATGAGCACGCAACCACACCCGCCGTTAGTTCCGCCCTTCACCCGCGAAACCGCAGTAGCAAAAGTTCGCAAGGCAGAGGACGGATGGAACTCGCGCGACCCGGAAAAAGTCGCGCTTGCCTACACCGTAGACAGCAAGTGGCGAAATCGCGCAGAGTTTGTCAGCGGCCGGCAGCAGATCATCGAATTCCTCACCAGAAAATGGAAGCGCGAACTCGACTACCGCCTCATCAAAGAAATGTGGGCCTTCGACGGAGCTCGCATCGCCGTACGCTTCGCCTACGAGTGCCACGACGACTCCGGCAACTGGTATCGCTCCTATGGCAACGAAAACTGGGAGTTCGATGAAAACGGCATCATGTTTCGCCGTCACGCCTCCATCAACGATCTCCCGATCAAGGAGTCCGACCGCAAGTTCCACTGGCCTTTGGGCCGTCGGCCAGACGACCATCCCGGCCTCTCCGAACTTGGCCTGTGACCAGCAGGAAGCACCGGGAAATAGGAATAAAATGAACTCCAGTGGCCACGGCAACCCCAACCAAACCGTCCATCCGGACAACAAGCCACCAATCTAACCCTCTCGCTCTCTGGCATCTCCTCTCCTTCGACGCCCCAACCGTCGCCGTCCTCTGGACATGGTTCATCGCATCTCTCAATCATGTTCACCTTCCCGTCTCCTCCGCCTTCGCCATGGCTGTTATCGTCTGGATGCTCTACGCCGCCGATCGCCTGATGGACGTCCGTCTCCTCGACTCCAGATCCCTCTCCAGCGAAGACTTCGAAGCTCGCCACTACTTCCACTACCGTCACCGCTCCGCCTTCCTCGTCGGAATCCTCTTCGCTTCCATCTCGCTTGCGCCTCTTCTTCCTCGTCTCGAAACCGAAGCCGTCCATCTCTATCTCATCCTAGGAGGCATGGTCTGCGGCTACTTCATCCTCATTCACGCCACGCGCAGCGCCCACCGTCTCCCCAAGGAGATCGCCGTCGGGCTCTGCTTCGCCGCCGCTACCTTCATCCCCACCGTCGCCCGCTACCCCCAGCTCCGTTTGCCTCTGCTTCCCGCCGCGCTCTGCTTCGCCACCCTCTGCAGCATCAACTGCCTTTTTATCTACGCCTGGGAGCATGCGGATCCTCGCGCCAACCGCCCTGTCCACGTCCTCACCCGCCTAGCCCTGCGAAATCTGCCACTCTTCACAATCCTCCTCGCCGTTTCCTCCACCCTTCTGTCTCTGTTCGATCACCACGCTCCCTGGCCGATCCCCTGCGCCATCGCCATCTCCGCCGCGCTTTTGCTTCTTCTCCACAAAAATCGTCGCGCCATCCCCCGAGTCATCCTCCGAGCTGCAGCAGACCTCGCCCTCACCAGCCCGATTCTTCTCCTCCCCTTCCTCCACCCCATCTTCCATCGATGACCCGCACCGAACCGAACTTCAACCGCATCGCACGTCCCTATCGCTGGCTCGAATACCTCACTCTCGGCAGCGCCTTGCAAAACTGCCGCCTGCATTACCTCCCGCAACTCCTCGACTGCCGCCACGCCCTCGTCCTCGGCGACGGAGACGGCCGCTTCCTCGCCCAACTCCTCACGCACAACCCTCACCTCCACGCCGACGCGGTCGACACCAGCGCCACCATGCTTCAACTCCTCCGCCGCCACTGCGAAGCAGCCACTCCCAACGCCGCCATCCGCCTTCGCACCCATCACGCCAGCGCACTCTCGTTCCCGCTCCAGGTTTCCTGCGACCTCGTCGTCACTCATTTCTTCCTCGACTGCCTCACCCAACCCGAACTCGATACCCTCATCGCCCGAATCACTCCCACACTCGCTCCCGGCGCCCTCTGGCTCGTCTCAGACTTCCGCATTCCCGACGGCCCTCTCCGTCTTCCCGCCACACTCCTCGTCCGCAGCCTCTACCTCGCCTTCCGCATCATCACCGGCCTGCGCATTACCCGCCTTCCCAACCACACGACACCACTCATCAGGACCGGCCTTACCCGAATCTCGCAGCATCACAGCCTCAAGGGCCTCCTCACCACGGAACTCTGGAAAATGTAGCCACCCCGCAGACTTTCTCCCGCATCCAACCGGAAGAATCCTAAAATCCTTCTATGCTGCGTACCCGACTCCTCCTCGCCGCTGCCATCCTCTTCGCCACTGCCTCGCAGGCCCAGACCGCCGCTCCAGCCGCCGCCACCAACTCCCCCAACGGTCAGCCTCTCTCCACCCGCGTCGTCGCTTACACCATCGATGCTCGCCTCGATACCGGCAACAAATCCCTCGACGCCACCGAAACCCTCACCTACAAAAACCTCACTGGCCAGCCGCTCACCGCAATACCCTTCCATCTCTATCTCAACGCCTTTCGTCCCGAGTCCACCTTCACCAGCGAGACCCACTTCAACGGCGGTGTCCGCGACTCCGAGAGCAGCGACGACTATCCTCCCGAAAAACTCGGCAGCATCGCCATCTCCCATATCGACGCCGACGGCTACGGTGACCTGACCCCAGCCACGCACTTCATCGCACCCGACGACGGCAATCTCCAGGATCACACCGTCGCCGAGATCACTCTGCCCCACCCACTCGCCCCCAACGACTCCATCACCTTCCATCTGGCCTTCCACGACAAGTTCCCGCTCTCCGTCGCTCGCAATGGCTACAAACGCGACTTCATCATGGGTGGCCAGTGGTATCCCAAGCCCGGCGTCTTCTGGCACGGAGCCTGGAACTGCCACCAATACCACTCCACCACCGAGTTCTTCTCCGACTTCGCCACCTTCAACGTCACCCTCACCCTTCCCCGCAATTACATCGTCGGAGCCAGCGGCGTCCCCACCGGCGAAGTCGTCAACGCCGACGGCAGCAAAACCCTCAGCTTCTACGGCGAAGATATCGGCGACTTCGCCTGGGCCGCCAGCCCTCACTTCACGGTCACTGACGGCACCTATCTCTCCGCACTCGGCCCCGTCAAAGTCCACGTCCTCGCCCTTGCCGCCCACCCCGCCGCCGGCCGCCGTTACCTCGACATCACCCAGAAGAGTCTCGCGTTCTTCGAGCGCCACTACGGCCCCTACCCCTACAAAATTCTCACTGTCATCGACCCCGAACCCGACTCCGAAATGGGAGGCATGGAGTATCCCACCCTCTTCACCGCCGACACCGGTTGGTACGATCCCACCTACATCACAGAACTGACCGTCACCCACGAGTTCGGCCACCAATACTGGTACGGAATGGTCGCCACTAACGAGTTCGAAGATGCCTGGCTCGACGAAGGCATCAACTCGTACACGGAAGTAAAAGCGCTCGCCGCAATCCTCGGCAACAACACCTCCGTCTTCAACCGACCCTACGCCAACGCCAGCGACCTCGAACTCCACCACTATGAATACCTGGAGATCCCCGACTACGATCCCGTCACCCGCTGGGCCTTCAAGTTCCGCAACTCCGAGTCCTACGGCGGTGTCACCTACGGCAAATCCTCGGCCCTGCTCGTCACTCTGGAGAACATCATCGGCCCCGACACCATGGACGAAGCTATGCGCACGTACTTCCAGCGCTACCGCTTCACCCACCCCACCACCGAAGATTTTCTCCGCACCATCGAACAGGTCGCCATCGCCCACGGCAAAGCCATCGCCACCACACCGCAGCAGGCGGACAAAATCGCCTCCGCCATCGAGAACATGGAAAGCGGAGACGAACCTCCACCCAGGGTCAGCCTCCCCTCCTCTCCGCCCTTCACCTCCACCGGTAACCCCGACTACGCCTCTCTTCCGGCCACCAACTCCAGCCTTCGCGGCTTCTTCAACCAGGCCGTCTACGGCACTCAGGTCCTCGACTACGCAGTCGACTCCGTCTCCTCCGACCCCCTCCAATGGTGGCTGCCCGAACCCACCGATAAAAAGAAAATCCAATACCTCGACACCGTCTACCTCCATCGCAAAGGCGACTTCATCCTTCCCGTCACCGTTGAAATCGTCTTCAACGACGGCACCCGCGTCCGCGAGCGCTGGAACGGCGTCGACCGCTGGACAAAATTCACCTACACCCGCAATGCCAAAATAGTCTCCGCCGAGATCGATCCCGATCACCTCATCCCGCTCGACACCAACCTCTTCAACAACAGCTACACCACCACGTGGAATCCCGTCCCCGTACGCAAACTAACCAACCTCTGGTTAAGCTTCAACCAGCTCGCAGCCCAACTCTTCGCCTGGCTTGTCTAACCGCTTGTCTAACCGCTCTTCCCCTCGCTCCTCCGTTCTTCGTTTGCTTTACCTTCGATCGCCGTTGCATCTCAGAGGTTTCGCACCATGCCAGAACGCCGCAACATCTTCACCCACGGCCTCTCGATCACACTGCGCCGTCTGCCCGCGCTCCTCTGGACCTACGTCTTCAATCTCTGCCTCGCCTTTCTCTTCTCCATCGGTTTTCACGCCCAGCTCGCCACATTGCTGAACCACTCTCTCGCCGCCCAAAGCCTCTCCAGCGGATTCGATCTGGGAACCATCGGGGAGACCTATCTGCATCTTCACCAGGGCCCCGTCCGAGACGCCGGAACCAGCCTCGGCCATGCCTCCATCCTGCTCTTCCTCATCGTCTACTTCCTCCTCGTGCCCGGCACTCTCTTCTGCTACCAGACCAACACCCCGGCTCGCCTCAGCACGCTTCTCCAGCAAGGCCTTCAATACTGCTGGCGATTCATCCGCATCACCCTGCTCACCCTCCTTGTCGGCGCCCTCATCCTCGGCCCGCTCTCATTCCTCCAGAACAAATGGACCGATTACGTCGACGAGCACATCGTTGGCCGCCATGCATTCTTCGCAATCCTCGCCGGGTTCATCGTTCTCTTCCTGGTCACCTCCATCCTGCGTCTCTACTTCGATCTCGTCGAGGTCTACACCGTTCAACTCGGACTCCACCTTCTCCCCGCCGATGGAAAACCGCCCCGGCCCGATCGTCGCGTCCGCCGCGCCCTCGCTCCCGCCTGGCGAACCCTTCGCGACAACTTCTCCGAGGCGTGGCCCATCTTCCTCTTTCTCACCATCCTCGGAGCCGCAGCCGTAGTCCTCACCGCCCGCATCGCGATGCACATGCTCGCCCAGCCTCGCGTCTGGCCTACCGTCCTGCTCGCTCAGCTTGGCCTCTTCCTCATGCTGCTCACCCGCTTCTGGCAGCGAGGAGTCGAGACCTCCCTCGCCCTCCAGAACCCCATCCCCAATCCATCCCTGCCGCCAATCCTGCCCATCGCCGCAGGCGTCGACCCCGTCGATCCCCTTCACCCCACCCGCCGCATCCAGCTCGCTCCCGAACAAGTCGCCGGCCCCGTCATCCCCGAGCCCATCTCCAACCCCGAACCTGCTCCGCCTTCGCTCGATGAGCCCGATCCCGGCGTCTTCCACCACAACCCGACCAGGCCACCAACCTGAACCGGCGCCGCACCACTCGAAAACCGCGCAAATACCACTCCGAACCACACCTGAGCTAAAATCCCAGTAGACCTATGAATTTGTACATCCTTCGACACGCCAGTGCCGGCCTACGACGCCCAAATCCATTGCTCGACTCCAAACGTCCGCTCGACAAAGAAGGCAAAAAGCACTGCCTCCAGCTCGCTCACGTGCTCAATGCGCTGGACATCCAGTTTGACCTGATCGTCTCCAGCCCCCTCAAACGCTGTCTCCAGACCGCATCCCTCGTCGGAACCGAAACCGGCTACGAAGCCAAGATCCAGGCCTCCGCCGCCCTCGCTCCAACCGCCACTCTCAAAGACTTTCAGAAGCTTCTGCGCGAATGCGACAAGGCCGAAAACCTTCTCATCGTCGGCCACAACCCCAACCTCACCAGTTTTCTCGGCTCGCTGCTCGTCCCCGCCTCCGCCGTCGCCATACCCGGCATCCGCCTTCGCAAAGGCACCCTCGCCCGCCTCTCGATCTCGCGCCGTCCCGCCGTCCTTCAGGGATTGCTCGACCCCCGCACCATCCGCGCTCTCTACGCCACCTCAACAAAGAGCTCACGCCGGAAGACCTCGCGAAAGTAAGCCGCCTCTTTCCGCAGCGACCACGCCTCCAGCTCCGCTCCCCCCCGCCCCGGAACCAGCTCCAGCAGCACGCGCTTGGGATAGACATGCGTCTTCACCTGCAGCACCGCGCTCGCCCGGTCCTGGTTCAACGCCACCGCCAGCCGTAACAACACCACCGCCCGGGTGACATGCAGATGCTCCTCCGCGTGAATCCATCGCATCGGCCGGTCCATCGCCTCCGGCCGGCTCTTGCCCATGTACCGCGCAATCGCACTCACAATCATGCGCTGCTCCGGCGAAAACCCGAAGATCTCCGAATTGGCAATAATGTACTGCGTATGCCGGAAATGCCCCTGGTGGTTCATAAATTTGCCGACATCCTGCATCATCGCCGCAGCCTCCAGCCACAGCCTGTACTCCTCGGGAAGCTCGTGCACCCTCGCCAGCGCGTCGAAGAGTTCCACCACATGCTGCCGCACCGGCTCAACTCGCCGCTGCTCGATGTTGTATCTCTCACAGACCTCCAGCACTCCCGCCCAGCGCTCATTCTCGATCTTCAGGTGCACCGACGTCCGAAGATCCGCCTCCGCCAGCATCTGTGCCAGCACGCCATCCCTTAGCCCAAGCGGAGAATAGCGAAATCCCTTTAGCCCCATCCGCTCCAGCAGATTCGCATACACCAGCGAGCCGCTGACAATGATCTCCGAACGCCTCGGCCCGATCCCCGGCACCGCCTCCCGCTGCGCATTGCTCATCTTCGACAGCCGGTCGGCCAGCTTGCGAACATCGGACGTATCTGCCGTCATGGCGCCCACCCGCTCCAGCCGTTTCTTCGCCAACGACTTTTTCGCGGCCCTCCCCTTGCGTACGTGCCCGCTCGCCTCCGCCAGCGCCGCCGCCGTGCCGGACGTTGCAATCACCAGGCTCACCCGCGGAACCCCCAGCTTCTTATCCGCGCGCCGCAGCTCCCGGTCGATAAACTGCTTCAGCCGCGCCACATCCTCCTTCGCCGGCGGATCGGCCCGCAGAAACTCTTCCTGCAGCCGGACCGCGCCCAGCGGCATCGTCACCATCGTCTTGATCCGCCCGCCGTCGGACAACGTCACCTCGCAGCTCCCGCCGCCCAGATCGATCAGCAGACACCGGCCCCTCGCTCCCACCTCATGCGTCACCACGCCGAGGTGAATCAGCTTCCCCTCCTCCAGCCCCGAAATCACCTCCACGCTCCATCCCGTCGTCGACTTCACCCACTCGGTAAACGCCTCCGCATTCCGCGCATCCCGCATCGCACTCGTTGCCACCACGCGAACCCTGTCCACAACATGCAGCTGCACCGCCTTATGGAATCGCTTCAGCGCGCGAATCGTCGCCGCCATCGCCTCCGGCGAAATCACTCCGGTCTGAAAGACACTCTCTCCCAGCCGCGTCACCTCGCGATCTTCATGCAACGTCTTTAGCCGGTGCATCTGCACCGAGGCAATCTTCAACCGGCACGAGTTCGACCCAATATCCACCGCGGCAAACGTAGCCATCGTCCTGCAGCACCTCGAGTGGGGAAAATCCCCCCACCAGCAGATTACATCCCCGCTACCCCATCGCCACGCATCTATGCGGATAACCCATTTATGCTGAAAGCAGCGTCGTCGAAACTCATGATCAATCCAACCCTCCTCCCAACGCTCCGAGATGATCCCGCCGAGCCGCTGGCAACCTCCCGCATCGCCACGCCTCACCGCCGGCTCGCGCTTCTCATCCTCACCGGTCTCTGGCTCATCCTCTTCTTCGCAGCGCTCTTCGCTCCGCCTCTGCTCGATGACGCCGACGCCACCCACGCCAGCGCCGCTCGCCACATGGCCCTCACCGGCGACCTCGTCACCCTCCGCGTCGACGGCATCCGTTACCTTGAAAAAGCCCCACTCCCTTACTGGCTCGTCGCCATCTGCTTCCGCCTCTTCGGCTTCAACGCCTTCGCCGCGCATCTTCCCCAGGCCATCGGCGTACTCCTTCTCGCATTCCTTGGTTTCTTCTGGGTCGACCGGGCCTTCAGCGCCCGCGCTGCTTTCTACACCGGCATCGCAACTCTCACCTCCGCCGGCGTCTTTCTCTTCACCCGCTACTTCATCCCCGAGGTTCTGCTCTCCCTCTTCCTCTGCACCGCGCTCTACAGCCTTCTACGATCACTTGAAAACAATCGAGACCTGTCCTCTACCGCCAGATCCGTCAACTCGACCGAACCCCAGGCTGAGTCGAGGAGGAGTGGAAGGACCTCCGCATTTTTCTCCCCGGCCGCCCACGCCTACCTGATGTGGACAGCCCTGGCCCTCGCCGTCCTCACCAAAGGCCTCGTCGCTCTCGTCTTCTTCTTCGGCACAGCCATCGTCTACCTCACCCTGACCGGTGATTACAAAAAATGGCGCAGCCTCAAACCCTTCTCCGGCTCTCTTCTCTTCCTCGCAATCGCCGCTCCCTGGCACATCCTCGCCGGCCTTCGCAACACCGGCGGAATGAACGGCCACGGCTTCTTCTGGTTCTACTTCATCAACGAACACTTCCTCCGCTTTCTCGGCCGCCGCTACCCGATGGACTACAACAAGCTCCCCGGCTCGCTCTTCTGGAGCCTCCATCTCGTCTGGCTCTTCCCCTGGTCGCTCTTCTGCGGAGCGCTTCTCCTGCAGGCTTACCGCGCCTTCACGCGTTACACCGAAGCCAATCCGATCCTCGAGGATCAGACGCTCTTCTGGCAGCCATTTGCTGTCGTCGCCGTCGGTCTCGCCCTCCGGGAGACCGTCCACTTCCCTTACTTCCTCACCGTACTCATCGCGCTAGCACTCTTCCTCATCCAGGCGCTGCGCCGCCGTCAGCACAACTCCGAAACACCCGAACCCCTGCTCCGAATCAGCACTTTCTCTCAACGTACCACCCTCCTCCTCAGCCTCTTCGCCACGCTCGTCCTCGTCTTCTTCTCCCTCTCCACCAACCAGGAGTACTACACCTTCCCCGCCTACCTGCCGCTCCTCATCCTGATCGCCGCTGCCCTCGCCCATGCGGAGCAATCCTTCTCCGCCGACCCTTCCGCCCGTCGCTGGATCACCATCGGCCACGCCACATTCACCGTCCTCGGCGCAGCCATCGTGCTTACTCTCGCCTATGGCCTCTGGACATCCCGCCACGAACCCTTCGTCCCCGACATCGGCGATCTGCTCGCCCACCGCGGCGTCGGCCACTACACCCTCTCCATGTCCGCGATCTTCGACCTCACCGGACCCAGCTTCGCCGCTCTTCGGCTTCCCGCCATCCTCGCCGCGCTCGCCTTCTGCGTCGGACCAGCCGCATCCTGGCGTCTTCGCTCCCAACGCCGCCACCTCGCCGCCACCACAACCATCGCACTCACGTCGGCCGTCTTCCTCATCGCTGCCCACATTGCCTTCGTCCGCTTCGCTCCCATGCTCTCGTCAAAAAGCTTCGCCGAAACCATTCAGTCTCTCGAAGCCAGTCACGCCATCTCCAGCCAGAACGAAGTTCTTCTCTTCGGCGACCAGGCTTTCGGCTCTTCCATCCCCTTCTACCTCGACCGTCAGGTCTCTCTTGTCGATGGCCGCACCACCTCCATGCTCTTTGGCAGCACCTTCCCCGACGCCCCGAAAATCTTTCTCACGTCGCAGGATTTGCTGAACGTCTGGGGCAAAGGCAATCGCAAAATCCTCTTCGCCCCCATCGACCAGCGCGACGAAGTCGACCGCCTCCTCGGCAACAACAAAACGCTGCTCAAAGAAAGCTCCGGCAAAGCTCTTTTCACCGACCGGCCGCTTGACAAGAACAGTTCTCAGTTCTCCGTGGTCAGTTCTCAGTCAATAATTGACCACCGAAAACTGAGACCAAACAACGAACCAACTGAGAACTGACCACTGACAACTGAGAACCAATCCGCCAACCGCCTTTGGAGTCCGCGCTCCATCGCCATCCTCTGTCTCGCCTGGTTCATCCTCCAGATCGGCGGCCTCTTCACCCCCGGCCTCCTCGACGACGTCGACTCCGTCTATATCGAGATCGCCCGCGAGATGATGCTGCGACACGACTACGTCACTCCCTACATCAACGGCATCCGGTTCTTCGACAAGCCGCCCCTCCTTTACTGGATGGCCGCAGGCTCCATGCACGTCTTCGGCGTTCACGACTGGGCCGCCCGCCTTCCTCTCGCCCTCGCCGTCCTGGCTCTCCTCCTTGCCACCTACGCGCTCGGCATCCGCCTCTTCGCCGCAATCTCTCCCGCCACCAATCCCGACCGCGCAGGCTTCTACGCCGCACTCGCCCTCGCCACCAGCATCGGTCCCTATCTCTACACCCGCTTCTACATTCCCGACATCCTCCTCGCCCTCTGGATGACCCTCGCCGTCCACCTCTTCCTCATCGCATTGGATCGAGTGCAGCCGCAAAATCGGGTGCCCCATCTTCGCCGCGGTCTCATCGCGGCTAAGGTGGGCAATCGCGACAGCGATCCGCTCCCCTCCGAACAGCGAGTACCATCCGCCCTCCTCCCCTGCCTCGCCTTCGCCGCAGTCATGGCACTAAACGTCCTGACGAAAGGCCTCATCGGCCTCGTCTTCCCCATCGCCTTTGTCTTCCTCTATCTCGTCATCACCAGACAACTCCATCTCCTCCTCAAACTCCACCTCCTCGCAAGCACCGCGGTCTTCCTCGCTCTCGCTGTACCCTGGCACATCCTCGCCGCCCTGCGAAACCCTGCCATCGCTCTCCCGCAAGGCCTCGGCCTCCCGGCGACTGGCGGCTGGGCCTGGTTCTATCTCTACAACGAGCACATCGCCCGTTTCCTCTCCAAACGCCTCCCACATGACTACGGCCTCACCCCCGTCTGGCTCTTCTGGCTCTATCTCTTCATTTGGATCCTCCCCTGGGCCGCCTTCCTCCCTCCGGCCATCGCCCGCCAGATTCATCTCCTCCGCGACCGCACTCTCGCCAACCTCCGCCAGCGCGAAGCATCGCTCTCCCTTCTCCTGTGGACTCTCCTCATCCTTGGCTTCTTCACCCTCTCCAACCGTCAGGAGTACTACAGCCTCCCCGCCATCCCCGCCCTCGCCCTCATCATCGGCAGCATTCTTGCCCGCGCCGAGCGGACGCCATCCGGCCCCGCCAACCGCAGCGTGCTCAACTGGCACCTCTACGCCCTCGTCCCCCTTGCCACTCTGCTCGCCATCGTCTGCGGATACTTCGCCTTCACCGCGCCCCATCCCACCCCCGGTGTCGACATCGTCTCCCTCCTCGCCATCGCTGGCGGTCCCGAGGTCTACAACCTCTCCCTCAGCCACATCTCAGACCTCACCGCAGCCGCCATGGGCTTCTTCCGTGGGCCACTCATCGCCACCGCTCTCGGCATGCTGGGCATCGGTCTCGGCAGCTTCTTCCTCCGCCGCAAAAACCTCACCTACGCCGCAAATCTCACCCTCGCCGCAGCCATGACCCTCACCCTCCTGGCCGCACACGAAGGCCTGGATCGCTTCTACCCCATCCTCGGATCCAAGGGTCTCGCCCTCGCAATCAACCAGGCCCGGCAAGCCGCGCCACAGCCCGACGACCTCATCCTCATCGACGGAGAACTAACCTCAGGCTCAACCCTGATCTTCTACACCGGCCAGCAAGTCCACCTCATCAACGGTCGCGTCAACGGTCTCTGGTACGGCAGCTTCTGGCCCGATTCCCCGCCTGTCTTCGAAACAGAAAACTCCCTCAGCCGGCTCTGGGCCGGTCCTCGCCGCATCTTCCTGTTCACCTACAAACCCACCGCCCGCATTCAGGACCTGCGCTCCTTCGGACCAATCCACACCCTGGCCAGCGCCGGTGGCAAGACCGTCCTTTCCAACCGCTAGCCCTTACCTAACGAGGCTCATGGTCAGGAGCAAGCCGCTGCGTCGCCAGGCTGGCTGTGCGCCGTATCACCGGACGCATCCGCCCCCCAGCCACCAGTTCATACATCTCGCCCCGCCATTGAATCCGGTTGCTCGCATAGCTCAGCGCCCAGATCACCGGCCCCATCAGATCGCGCACCGGAAACAAAAGCATCGTCGCCCAGATCCGCTTCTCCCGGACCACGTACCGCCCCACCACCCACGCCTGGATACATCTCCCCACCACGCTGCCCAGCAACGCGCACCACCCCAGCACCGGCATTCCCAGCATCAACGCGCCGGCCCATGCCATCACGCCAAATGGCACCCCAAAGGTCAGGCTCGTGCCAAAATGCCCCTTCGGCCGCGAAAATCGCGTGCTCTTCATCCACCGCACCTGGTGCCGTATCGAGTCCACAAAATCCGCCTGCAGCACCATGTGATCGATCGCGTGCCCGCTCAGCACCACCTTGTGCCCGTTCTTCGCAATCCAGTTCCCCAGCACAAAATCGTCCGCGCAGTACTCCGCCATGCTCTCGAATCCGCCCATCTCCTCCACTCGGGCCCGCCGCGTCACCATCGTCGGGCCCAGCGCAAACCGCACCGGCTCGATCAAACTGTCGGCACAGATGCCAGAGCTCATCTCGATCGTCATCCCCACCGCCTCCAGCTCCGACCAGATTCCGTCTCGGCTCACTCCGCGATAGAGACACGTCGAGCAGCCAACCTGTTCGTCGGCAAATGGCAGCACGATTCGCCGCAGATAGTCCGGTGTCACCCGAACATCGCTATCGCTGATCGCCCACAGATCGTGAGTCGCCACCTTCGCCATCGCGACCAGCGAGCAGACCTTCGCATTAGCCGCCCAGGGCGCCCCGCTCGTCACAAACCTCGCCGTGATCTCCGGATACTCGGCAGCCACCCGCCGCGCGATCTCCAACCCCTCATCGGCATTGCTGCGCGCACAAAACAACACCTCCACCCGCGATACGCCGTCCTCCACCGTCGCGCCACCCGCCATTGCAACGTGTTGAAGATAATCCTGCTCGAAAAACGTCCTGAGATTCGCCTCCAGCCCAATCTCGTCCCCATGCAGTGGTTTGAACAGGCTGATCGCCGGCAGAAACGCAGCCCTCGCGCCCAGGCGAGCCTCCTCCCGCGCCGCCTCGCGCCGAAACTTCCAGGCGCCGATCAAAACCATTCCGAGAAAGACACTTGAAGTAATCAGGCCAAATAGCCCGACCATCAGAAGTCCCCAATGCATTGCAGACATCACTGCCTCCAACTGACCAGCTCACCTGATTGCCCGGAAGGACCTTCAGCCACCGCACCCATGAGTCCTGTTGCCAGTCCTCCAGCAGCTGTCTTCAGTTACTTTGACGCTCTAAACGCGCTTGGGGTTCCGCATAAAATTCATTGCGGCTCCTCCACCCGGCCACCGTCCTTCAAGGTGTATATCTTCCCGCGGTAGTAAAATTTGTCACCGCCATAGCTGCCCACCCAAAGCACGCTCCCCAGCAGATCCCTCAATGGATACAGCAACATACCGCGTATCCAACCCTCTTCCCCCATCGCCAGCAGGATCGCCCCCGCCTGCAGCCACCGGTTCAAAACCATCCCCGCCAGCCACACCAACCCAAGCAACGCATGGCCGCTCAGCAACCCCCACGCCAGCCCCAGCAACCCAAATGGCATGGCAAACGTAAGCCCCGACCCCATATGGCCCCACGGCCGCGACCGCCTTGTGCTCTGCATCCAGCGCAACTGGTTCCGGAACGACAGCCCAAACGGAGTGTCCTGCACCATCAGCCGGATCACATGCGTCGCCATCCGCACCCCAACGCCCTGCGCCGCCAGCCGGTTGCCCAGCACAAAATCGTCGGCATAGAACTGTCCCAGTTCGTTAAACCCGCCGGCCTTCTGAAACGACTCCTTCCGCACCGCCATCGAGGCCCCCAGCGCAAACTTCGTCCCCTCCAGCATGTCCGCCACCAGCACTCCCGACGTCATCTCCACGCTCTTGCCAACCGCATCCAGCTGCGAGGAAAAGCCTGACTTCGTCCCCAGGTCCGTCGTCCCCAGGTACACACACGAGGCCAGCCCCACCTGCGGATCCTTCAGGTTCTGCGCCATCCGCCGCAGATAATCCTTCCTCACCCGCACATCCGCATCGCTGGTAATAAACAAAGCATGCTTCGCCACCGAATCCAGCTTTGCCAGCGAGTACACCTTCGCATTGTGGAACTTCGGCGTAGGCTCCCCGCACGTCACATACCGCGCATCCACATGCGGAAAACGCGCACCCACACGCTGCGCCAGTTGCAGTCCCTCATCGCTCTCCTGCCGCGCGCAAAACAACAACTCAAACTCCGGATAGTCCTGCTCAAAGAACGAAGTGAGGTTCCGCTCCAGCCCCGGTTCCATCCCATGCAGCGGCTTCAGGACGCTCAGCGGAGGCAAAAACGTCGCCTCCAGGCTGTCCTCCAGCCGCTTCCGCACCCCGAAACGCACCGCCGCCACTATCACCATCAGGCAATAGATCGTGGAGGTCACCGTGCCGAACATTGCGACCCAAAATAAAACCTGAAGCAACAGACTCATCTCACCCTGACTACCATCCGGCGCCAGCCAGAGAACAACAGCAATCCGCAGTCCTTCAGTTTATCGCAGCCCAACCCTCTTTACGACCTGACCGAAACCGTGCGCTCAACATCATTACGCACGAAACGTTGCATCACCGCTTCTTCCCTGTCTTCACCGAGACCACCCGAACCGGCGGCACCACCACAGGACGCCGCATCGGAACCAGTCCCGCCCCCGGCTCCTGCTGATGCTGCATCCGCGTCAACATCTCCGTCCGAACGTAATCCACAAACCCCTGCATCTGCCGGTTCATCTCCTCCATTCGCTCCCGCATCTGCAACACGATCGCAATCCCTGCGATATTCACTCCCAGGTCCCGCGCCAGGTTCAAAATAAACTCCAGCCGCTCCAGATCCTCATCCGTATAAAGCCGCGTATTCCCTTCACTCCGCGACGGCCGCAACAACCCCTCCCGCTCATATAGACGAAGCGTCTGCGGATGAATCTCATACATCTCCGCCACCGAAGAAATCATGTATGCGCCCTTGCTCTTCCGCTTCGTCGCCATCTTCCTGCCTCTTACCCAACCTTGGGTAACGTCCGATGAATTGGCCCTTCGCTTCTAGGTAGCCCAAGGCTTGAGCCTTGGGTCTCTCTCGATCTGCCAAAACATCGGGCTTTAGCCCCTGGGGCATGTCATCTGTCTGGTCGCACACTACCTATCGAAAGCACGCAATTCAATTCGCACTCCGCAATCGCAAGTCTAGCTCTTTCCCACATACGCTCGTCAAACAAACTCAGCTATCCTCAGATCAATCAGCATCTCACTCAATAATTATGAATAAGTCCAGAGCTGCCCTCCATACCGCTCAGATTCTTACCGGCATCGTTGCCGCAGCCGCCGCCCTCGCCCTGAAATCCCGCACCCCAAAAGACCGGCCCGGCCAAGTCGTTCTCATCACCGGAGGCTCCCGCGGCCTCGGTCTCGCCCTCGCCGAACGCTACGCCCGTTCCGGAGCCAGACTCGTCCTCGCCGCCCGCGACCTCGAAGAGCTCATCACTGCCCGCCAAACCCTCCTCGATCGCGAAGCCATTCAATCCCCCGACGACGTCCTCCTCATCCCCGCCGACCTCACCGACGCCGCCCAGGCCGCCGCGCTCATCGACCACGCCATCTCCCACTTCGGCCACATCGACGTCCTTATCAACAACGCAGGCATCATCGAGGTCGGTCCCGTCGAAAACCAGCCCATCGCCGCCTACCGTCGCGCCATGGCAACCAACTTCTTCGCCGCGCTTCACACCACACACGCTGCGCTTCCCCACCTTCTCCGCCGCAAACCCATCCACGGCGACGCGGCCATCGTCAACATCTGCAGTGTCGGCGGCAAGCTCGCCGTACCCCACATGCTCCCCTACGTCGCCAGCAAATTCGCCCTCGTCGGCTTCTCCGAAGGCCTCCACGCCGAACTCCGCCACAAAGGCATCCGCGTCACCACTGTCTGCCCCGGCCTCATGCGCACCGGCGGCGAAGCCCACGCCGACTACACCGGCCAGACAAAAAAAGAGCAGCGCTGGTTCACCCTCGCCGCCAAAACTCCCATCTTCGCCGCCTCAGTTCGTCACGCCGCCAACAAAATCTACTCGGCAGTTGCCGCCGGCCGCGCCGAGATCACCATCACCCCTCAAGCCTGGCTCGCCGCCCGCGTCGCCGGCATCGCCCCCGTCACCACCCAATACCTCGCCAGCCTCGCCAACCACCTCCTGCTACCCGAGCCATCCAACGCCGACCAACTCGCCCTCGGCTTCACCCTGAAAATCTCCTCCTACGAGCTCTTCGACGTAAACAAACCCAAAGAAACCTAGCCCGTCATCACACCGCCGCAAACAACCCCTCCCGCGGCTCCTCCGGATTCAGCTTCGCCAGCTCTCTCAGAATCTCCTTGCTCCGCTCATCCTGCACCTTCGGCACCACAATCTTCACCTCAACAATCTGATCCCCGCGTTTCCCCTCCTGAGACGCCGACGGCACCCCCTTCTCCCGCAGCCGCAGCTTCTGTCCCGTCTGCGTCCCTGGTGGAATCTTCAACTGCGTCCGTCCTCCGCCCTCATGCGTATCGATCGTCGGCACATCGATCTTCGCGCCCAGCGCGGCCTCCGTCATCGTAACCGGAACGGTTACATATATGTCGTCACCGGTCCGGGTAAACACCGGATGCGTCCCCGCCTTGATAATCAAAAACAAATCTCCCGCAGCCCCGCCGTTCGTCCCCGCGTTGCCCTTCCCCGCCAGCCGGATCCTCTGCCCATCCCGAGTCCCCGGCTTGATGCGAAACTCCAGCGGCTCCCGCTTGATCACCACGCCTTGGCCATCGCACGTCGGGCACTCGTTCTGCACCTTCCCCGAGCCCCCGCACCGCGGGCATTGAATGTTGAACTTCATCCGCCCGCCCATCTGCGTCACCTGCCCGGACCCATGGCACTCCGGGCACTCCCCGCTTCCCCCCGTAGTCGACTTCCCCTTGCACGTCGGGCAGATCTCCTGCCGTTGAATCTCCAGCCGCGCCACGCCCCCTCGCACGGCAGACCAAAAATCCACGCTCACCTGGTACTCAAGATCCGTCCCCGGCTGCGGCCCGCGCGCCGCCTGCCTCCCGCCATTGAACATCCCGCTGAAGATATCCTTGAAGCTCCCCCCAAAGCCGCCACCCTGCTGCTGCTGCTCCGCGTGTCCGCCGCCTTGGAAGTCTGAAAAATCAAAGCCGCCAAAGTCGAACGGAACCTCCTGCCCCCCACGCCCGGTCGCCGTATGCGTGCTGTGACCACGAGACCCGCCACCATATCCACCCCGCGCCGCAGCCTCGGCTGCCGCCGGATCGATATTGTCGGAGTAAAACCCAAGCTGGTCGTAGATCTTCCGCTTCTTCTCATCGCTCAAAACATCGTTGGCCTCAGAGATCTCCTTAAACTTCTCCTCAGCCTTCTTATCTCCCGGATTCACGTCCGGGTGATACTTGCGCGCAGCCTTCCGGAACGCCTTGCGAATCTCGTCCGCAGTCGCCGTCTTCTTTACGCCCAGTACGCCGTAATAGTCCTTCGTCTGTGTTGTCGCCATACTCTTCTTCCATTCTGCAACCAGCGCGGCTCTTCCGCACCTCTAAAACCGTACTCAATCTCCGAATCTCTAAGCCGCCTGACAAACCGGACACCAGAACAGGTTCCGTCCCGCCATCACCTTCGTCAAAATCTTAGTCCCACAGACAAAACAAGGTCGCCCCTGCCGGCGATAAACATAATGCGCCTCCTCTTTCAGAGCCTGCCCCTTCGTATGCGGCCGGTCCTTCGACTTCGTCGTCACAATCCGCCGATCGACCATCCCCGCCTTCATCAACACACCCGCCTCTTTCCATATCGACCGCAGCGTGCGGTCCTCTACCTCACTCCCCGGCGTAAACGGATTCAGCTTCGCCCGAAACAGCAACTCAGCCCGAAAGATATTTCCAACCCCCGCTGCCACCGACTGATCCATCAGCAGCTCGCCGATCGTCTTTCTGCTCTTCGCAACCCTCGCGATCATCTTCTCCGCCCCATCCCCATTCAGCGGATCTGGCCCCAGCCGTTCCAGCAGCGTCTCCCACATCTCCTGCGAATAAACCGAGCAATCCATCGGCCCGCGCAGCTCCACCCACGCCACCTTCTCCGGCGCAAGATTGTCCGTCCCATCATCCTCCGAATACCACCGGTGCGGCTTGCTGGCATCCGGTCCCACACTCTTCTTTACCGCCGCCGCATTCCACATCCGCAATCGCAACGCACCGCGCACCGCCGGCAGCGGCCCTGAGCCCTCCGTAAAATCCCCCTGCAACCCAAGATGCACATGCAGAATCCGGTCCTTCCCGAAGTCATATCCCAGGTGCTTCCCCACAGCCGTCACTCGCCGCAGCTTTCTCCCATCAATCACGTCCGAATCCGTAAACCGTCCCTGCGGCCCGTCCACTCGCAGAACCCTGCCGGCAAACGCCGCGGCATGCCGCTCCGCCCACCGATGAATCTCATTCCCCTCTGGCATAAACCCGTCACTCCATCACGATTCCCACGATTCCGCAGTGCAATCAAAAATAGCAGTGCAATCGAAAATATCTGCACTTGTTCTTAAATCGGTGTCATCGGTGCCGATCTGTGTTAAGCCTTGTTTCCAACCATCGACAAATCTCCAGGCAAAAAACAGAAAACAATGGCGGCGGCACTGGTCAAAACCAGAACTGCCGCCGCCACCGTCTGCACAACTCATTCCACTGTCGAGAAAACCGTCAGAGATTAATTCCAAACCTGCTTTGCTTCAATCGCCTCAATCGAAAACATCTGATCCGGCTCCATCTGCTGCATCCGTTGCATAAACTGCTCAGCTTCTTCGCGTGTGTCAAACATCATCCGGTTATACAACCGTCCCGCGCGTACCTGGTCACATCGCCACATTGTCTCGGTCATCGCTTTACCTCCAAGCAATCGATTGAGTTCCAGGTTCTCCAGCCAAAGCACATCTGCGTACTTGTCCTGCCCATCACTGCTACTCACTTCAAACACCTTTCCGGGTGATAAGTCGCACTCTACACGTCAATCAACCCAACCTGACCTTTATAAAAATGAGGGGCACCCGAACAGGAACGCCCCTCATCTCAATACATCGACAAATCCTCTACGGATTACGCTTACTTCTTCTCATCCACGTCGACATATTCTGCATCAATTACGCCTTCGTCCTTCTTGCCTTCGTCAGCCGTTCCAGCAGAAGCTGCCGCACCATCCGTCGGAGCGCTCGTCGAAGCCGCGCTCGCCTTGTACATCGCCTCGGCGAGCTTGTGGCTCACTTTCGTTAGACGATCCTTAGTCGAATTCAGCTCACTCGCATTTGGAGTTCCAGCCAACATCGTCTTCGCATCCGCCAACGCATTCTCAACGTCAGCCCTGTCCGCCTGCACAACCGTATCTCCCGCCTCCTTCAACATCTTTTCAATGTTGTAGACCAGTGAATCGAGCTGGTTGCGCGCCTCAACCGCCTCGCGCTGCTCCTTGTCCTCACTCGCATGAGCCTCGGCATCCTTCGCCATCCGCTCAACTTCTTCCTTGCTCAGACCCGAAGAACTGGTAATTGTAATTTTTTGGTCTTTTCCAGTTGCATTGTCCTTCGCCGTCACATTCAGAATGCCGTTCGCGTCGATGTCAAACGTAACCTCGATCTGCGGCACGCCGCGCGGAGCAGGAGGAATTCCCGCCAGCTTGAACTTGCCCAGCGTCCGGTTCTGCGCCGCCATCGGCCGTTCGCCCTGCAGCACATGCACCTCAACCTCAGTCTGCGAGTCGGCCGCCGTCGAAAACGTCTCCGTCTTCTTCGTCGGAATCGTCGTGTTCCGATTGATCATCGCCGTCGCCACTCCGCCCATCGTCTCAATCGACAACGTCAGTGGAGTCACGTCGAGCAGCAGCAGGTCCTTCACATCGCCGGCCAGCACGCCGGCCTGCACCGCCGCGCCAATCGCGACCACCTCATCCGGGTTCACACCCTTGTGGCCTTCCTTGCCGAACAGGTCCTTCACCAGCTTCTGAATCGCCGGCATACGCGTCTGTCCGCCAACCAGCACCACCTCGTCGATCTTGCTCGCGTCAACGCCAGCATCCTTCATCGCCTGCTTGCACGGCCCAATCGACCGCTGCAAGAGATCATCCACCAGGCCCTCAAGCTTCGCACGCGTCAGCTTTCGCACCAGGTGTTTCGGCCCGCTTGCGTCCGCAGTGATGAAGGGGAGATTGATCTCCGTCTCCTGCGCCGTCGACAACTCGATCTTCGCGCGCTCCGCAGCATCCTTCAGCCGCTGCAGCGCCATCTCGTTGCCCTTCGAGTGCAGGTCAAGCCCGGTCTCATTCTTGAACTCCGAGATCAGCCAATCCACAATCCGCTGGTCGAGATTGTCGCCGCCCAAATGCGTATCGCCGTTGGTCGACTTCACCTCAATCACGCCTTCGCCGACTTCGAGGATCGAAATGTCGAACGTTCCTCCGCCGAAGTCATAGACCGCAATCGTCTCGTCCTTCTTCTTGTCGAGACCATAGGCCAAAGCAGCCGCCGTCGGCTCATTCACAATCCGCTTCACGTCAAGCCCGGCAATCTTGCCTGCATCCTTCGTCGCCTGCCGCTGCGCATCGTTGAAGTAAGCCGGAACCGTGATCACAGCCTCGGTCACCGAAGTGCCCAAATAGTCCTCGGCAGCCTTCTTCAGCTTCTGCAGAATCATCGCCGAGATCTCAGGCGGGGTGTACTCCTTGCCCTGCGCCACAACAACGATGTTGTCGCCCTTCGCTACCACCTTGTACGGCACCATCTTCAGCTCATCGCCAACTTCATTCAGCCGGCGGCCCATAAATCGCTTGATCGAATAAACCGTGTTCTCAGGGTTTGTAATCGCCTGCCGTTTGGCCACCTGGCCCACCAGACGCTCCCCGCTCTTGGTGAACGCAACCACAGAAGGCGTAGTCCGTCCGCCCTCTTCGTTCGGAATCACCTTCGGCTCGCCGCCTTCCATCACCGCGACGCAGGAGTTCGTCGTTCCCAAATCAATTCCAATAATCTTTCCCATCCCTAACCTCATTCCGGGCGCACTGCCCCTCAAGTGTTTTTTTGCCGCGCTCAAGAATCTCACCTTGAGTCACTTACTGTCAAATATTCTGATGCTCTTTATCCCCCCAAAGATTCGGACAATTCGCGTCAATCCGCAATTAAATCGCCCCCCCAATCCGATTTCCACCTCGTCCCGCCAAAGCCCGGAAAACTCAATACCCCTCGCGCCCAGACCTGAAGGCCATCGCCAAAGTCCCGTAGAACCCTTTTATTATCAAGTATTGTGTGCAGCACATTGCAGTCCAAATCGGCCACCCCACCCTGCCTCGAATGGGTCATTGCCGCTCCGGATTCCCCCCAAGTACGCTTGCCTCATTCACGCACCACCCATGTATCCCCTTGGAGCCCGCTCATGGCCTTTCTGCCCGCATCACGCACCAAACGCCGCCTCTTCAAAATCGCATCCCTGGGTCTCGCTGGCCTGCTCGCCGGCCTCCTCTCCGGCTGCACCGACTCACCCGACACCGTCGTCAGCACCCCCTACGCCCACGTCTCCAGCTACTCCCTTAATAATGCCGACGCGAATGCAGACGCGAATGCAGAAGCCCAACCCGCCACCCTTCCCAGGAGCCTCGACGAAACCCAGATCCCCGCCCTTCGCCATCCACCCACCAGCCGCAGTCTCCAGTACGGAACCGTACACACCGCATCCATGACTTCGGTCCCCACCACCTCCAATCGTTCCTGACATGCAAGCCTCCTAGCCTGGGAGATCAGTCCGGCAGATCGCCCGGCAAAACCGATCGCACGAAAACTCCACAACAAAATGAAGCGGCAGCCTTTTGAAAAGAGGCTTGCCGTTTTTTTGTTCGCTCGGAAAACTCTAAAAAAGCATCCCCACCCCCATTTTTTGGCTCTACTGAGGTAGGCAAAATCACCTCCACAGGAAAGAATTTTCCCTGACCCATGGCCTCAGCTGCAATCGCACCTCCAGATCAATCCGCTGAAGCCGCCCACGGAGTCAATCCCTGGCTCATCGCCGCCTCCGTCATGCTCGCCACCTTCATGGAGGTGCTCGACACCGCCATCGCCTCCGTCGCCCTCCCCTACATCGCCGGCTCCCTCTCCGCTTCGACCGATGAAGCCACCTGGGTCCTCACCAGCTACCTCGTCGCCAACGCCATCGTCCTCCCCGCCAGCAACTGGTTCTCCCTCAAATTCGGCCGCAAGCGCTTCCTCATGACCTGCGTCGCCATCTTCACCGCCGCCAGCTTTGCCTGCGGAGCCGCTCCCACCCTTGCCTTCATCCTCATCGCCCGCGTCATCCAGGGCGCCGGCGGCGGAGCCCTCCAGCCGCTCTCGCAAGCCATCCTCCTCGAATCCTTTCCTCCCGCCAAACGCGGAGCCGCCATGGCTGTCTTCGCCTTCGGAGTTGTCGTCGCCCCTGTCCTCGGCCCCACCCTCGGCGGCTGGCTAACGGACACCTACTCCTGGCGCTATGCCTTTTACATCAACATCCCCATCGGCATCCTCGCCCTCTTCATGATCAACAAGTTCATCCACGATCCCTCCTACATCAGCAAGGCCAAAGTCGCCCCGCTCGATCGTTACGGCTTCGCCGCCCTCATCATCTGGACCGGCTGCCTGCAGGTCGTCCTCGACAAGGGTCAGGAGGACGACTGGTTCGGCGCCACCTGGATTCGCTGGGCTGTCTTCTTCCTCGTCATCTCTTTCGTCTATTTCTGCTGGCACTGCTGGCGCAATAAAGACACCATCGTCGATCTCAAGGTCCTAAAAGACCGCAACTTCCTCATCGGTTGCACCCTCATCTTCCTCTTCGGAATCGGCATCTACTCCACCGTCACCGTCCTCCCGCTCTTCTATCAGGAACTCCTCGGCTACACCGCCTTTACCGCCGGCCTCGTCGTCGCCCCACGCGGCATCGGAGCCATCTGCGGCATGCCCATCATCGGCTATCTCTCAAACAAACTAGATCCCCGCTGGCTCCTTACCTTCGGCTTCTTTACCTTCGGTCTCACCACCCTCTACTTCGGCAACGTCACCCTCGACCTCTCCCCCACCACCCTCCTTCTCCCCATCCTCATCACCGGCTTCGGTCTAAGCTTTGTCTTCGTTCCCATCAGCACCGCCGCCTACGGCACGCTCGACAACAAACAAATCGGCAATGCCAGCGGCCTCTTCAACCTCATGCGCAACGTCGGCGGCTCCATCGGAATCTCCGTCGCGCAAACCCTGCTCACCCGCCGCAGCGCCGTCCACCAGAACCTCATCGCCGGCTCCGTCCCCCTCACCGGCCAGCAGTTTCAAAACAGCATCGAGGCCAGCCGGCAGGCCCTCAGCGGCTACTTCGGACACTCCAACACCCTCGCCCCAGCCCAGGCCACCCTCTATATGCAGATCCAGCGTCAGGCCGCCAACTGGGCCTTCGTCGATGTCTTCCGCTGGCTCTCTCTCCTCTGCTTCGTCTGCGTCGGCATCGTCTGGTTCTTCAAAAAAGTAAAACCCGGCAAAGGCCCCGTCGGAGCCCACTAAAGCAATCGCAATCGCTTTTGCCTTCGCCTTTGCCTTGGCTTTGCCTTTGCCTTTGCCTTTCTTGTTGTCATCCCCGGAGGGGATCTGCTTTTGCTTTTTAGTCGTCATCCTTCCGCGAAACCGGGGTCCCCAACGAGCGCTTTTGCTCGATGGGGTGGAAAGCGGGAGGACCTGCTTTGCCTTTCAGCTTCGCCCCCTCACCAGCACTCGCATCTGCGATACTTTCTCCATGCAGCGAGCACGGCTACCCTATCTCCTCATCCCCATAGCCGCGTTTCTCGCCATCTCCCCCTTCTCCTCCACGGCTGCTCCTGTGGCCACGACTTCGACTTTCACCTCCTCAACTGGTTCGAAGCGGCCCACCAATTCCTTCACGGCCATCTTCACCCCCACTGGGCCTTCACCCCCGCCTTCAACGCCGGCGAACCTCGCTTCGTCTTCTACCCGCCGCTGTCCTGGAGCGCCGGAGCCCTCCTCGGCATCCTCTTCCCCTGGACATGGACCCCAATCCTCTACACCTGGCTCGCCCTCACCGCCTGCGGCCTCGCCCTCTATCGTCTCGCCCGCGACTTCGCCACTCCCACCGCTGCCCTCCTCGCCGCAGTCCTCTACATGGCGAACCCCTACATGCTCTTCACCGCCTACGAGCGCACCGCCTTCGCCGAACTCCTCGCCGCCGCCTGGATCCCGCTCCTCCTCCACGCCATCCTGCGGAAGCAAGTCACCATCCCCCGCATCGCCATCCCCATCGCCCTCCTCTGGCTCACCAACGCCCCCGCCGCCGTCATGAGCTGCTATGCCCTCGCCCTCCTCGCCGCCGTCCGCCTGGCCACCAACTCCTCAAACCAACTTCAACTCGTGGCATCGAACAACGGGATCGCCACAAAACCGGGTGCCCCATATCTCGATTCTGAGATGTGGGCATCGCGCGAGAGCGCGACCGTTCCCGCCCATATCAATGCCACGCATACCCCCACCCAAACCCGCCTCCAAATCGCCCTCACCACCCTCGCCGGCGCCGCCCTCGGCTTCGGCCTCGCAGCCATCTACATCCTGCCCGCCGCCTACGAACGCCGCTTCGTCCACATCGACATGGCGATCATCCCCTTCTACCGCATCCAGGACAACTTCCTCTTTCACCACACCACCGACATCGACCACGACAAAGTCCTCCACACCGCCTCCCTCATCGCCGTCCTCCTCATCATCCTTACCTTCGCAATCCTCGCCGTCATTCTCATCCGGCGCTACGCACTCAACTCAGCCACAAATCCGGATGCCCCATCTTCGGCGCGTTCTTTGCGCCTAAGGTGGGCATCGCGGGTCAGCGCGACCAACCATCGCCACACTCTCTACGCACTCGCCACCCTCACCATCGCCATCACCCTCCTCCTCACCCCGCTCACCGCATTTATCTGGAACCACGCCCCGGAACTCGCCTTTCTCCAATTCCCTTGGCGTCTTCTCGCCATTCTCGCCGCAGTTCTCGCCCTCGCCATCGCCCTCGTCCTCACCCCGCTCAAACTCAAACCCACCGCCGCCACAGCGTTAACCCTCGCCATCGCCGCAGCCCTCATCTTCCCCGCCTACCATCTCTTCCTTCAGACCTGCGACCCCGAAGACACCATCAACGCTCGCCTCGCCCTCTTCCACTCCAACCTCGGCTCCGATCCCACCGACGAGTACACCCCCATCACCGCCGACAACGACGCCCTCTCACACTCCAACCCACCCTACTGGCTCTCATCAGACCCCAACGCCAAAGCCCCTGCCGATTCCCCCGGCCCCGCACCTACTCACCTCGCATTCAAGCTCACCGCCCCCCAGGACCTCATCCTCAATCTCCGCAACTACCCTCCCTGGCGCGTCACGATCAACAGAACCCCAGTCGCCACCCGTCTCCCTCGCAGCGACGGTCTTATCGCCATTCCCGTCCCTGCCGGTTTTTTCGCCGTCGACATCACCTACGCCGAGCCCCGCGACCAGACTCTCAGCGACATGATCTCGCTCGTATCCTTCGTGATCCTCATCTTCCTTATCCGCTACGACTATCGAAGATTCCACACAGCATAACCATCCGCGTCGACCCTAAAAATCCGCGGTCGCACAAGCTCATTTATCATCAACACCTGATGAACCCCAAAGTAAAAGACCTGCTCCACTCCGGCGTCGAACTCACCGACGCCGCTCTCGAACGTCTCCTGCCCTCACCCGATACCCTCCCTCACTCCATCCACCGAGCCATGCGGCACAGCGTCTTCGCCGGCGGCAAGCGCCTCCGCCCCATCCTCTGCATGGAAGCGGCCCGCATGGTCGCAGGCACCGGCGAAATCCCCGCAGTCGCAGCCAACCTCGGCGCTGCCCTTGAGATGGTTCACACCTATTCGCTGATCCACGATGACCTCCCCGCTCTCGACAATGACGATCTCCGCCGTGGAAAGCCCACCTGTCATAAAGTATTCGGTGAAGCCATCGCGATCCTCGCCGGAGATGCGCTGCAGACGCTTGCCTTCCAAGTCATATCTGAGTTGCCCGCGCCCCCAGCGACCATTGTTGAAATCCTGCACGAATTCTCTTTCGCCATCGGCACCGGTGTTGGGTTGCCCAGCCCGCTTCCTAGTGGGATGATCGGCGGTCAGGTCATGGATATAGAAGGCGAAGGTCAAATTCCAACCGCCGAATTGGTTGATCGCATTCATAGAGCAAAAACCGGTGCTCTCATTACTGCATCCATCGTTTGTGGCGGAATCCTGGGTCTCGGTCATGTCCTCTCACAGCAAGGAGGGGAGAAGCTGCTCGTGCGTCCAGCTAACAATGTCATCGCCCATCTCCGCACCTTCGGAGAAGACGCAGGCCTCGCCTTCCAGATCGTCGACGACGTCCTCGACATGACCCAAAGCTCCGCCGAACTCGGCAAAACCGCCGGCAAAGACACCGCCACCACCAAAGCCACCTGGCCCGCCGTCTACGGCATTGAAAAATCCCTCAAAGACGCTGAAGAACTCATCGCCGACGCCTTCGCCGCCCTCGAACCCTTCGGCCCTGCCGCCGATCCACTCAAATCTCTCGCCCAATACCTCGTCGAGCGCAAAAACTAGACCCGACACACCCTGCCTCGGCTGCAAAACCGTTGCCGTTGCAGTTTTGTTTTGTCATCCTTCGCCGAAGGCGGAGGACCTGCTTTTGCTTCTTGCTTTTGCTTTTGCTTTTGCTTTTGCTTTTGCTTTTGCTTTTGCTTTTGCTTTTGCTTTTGCTTTTGCTTGCGTTGCTTGCTTTTGCTTTTGCAGTTGAGCGAGCGATAAAAAACGTCGTCATTCTGAACGCAGTGAAGAACCCCTGTATTTGTCTTTGCTTTTACCGACCCAACACGTCGCGCCATCCACAACTTGACATAAAAGCCCCACAAATCCCCACGCCAAAACCATCCACCGCTATCCACCAAACCAAAGTCCAAGCCTAAAGTCTTTCGCTCTTAGACTTTGCACACATTTGACGGGGGCAGGGGGTACTTGCCCTATCATCGAACTGATGCTCAAAGAATCCGACATCCTCCTCGCTCTGCGCGACTGCTACGATCCCGCTCTCCCCTGCAACATCGTCGATCTTGGCCTCATCCGCTCAATCACCATCACTCCGGAAATCGAAGGCCCGGGCTTCGGTATCCGAGGCGTTCCCAATCGTCACCATGTCCAGGTCACCCTCACCCCCACCAGCTCCGACGAAACCGCCAACGAGCAACTCGCCGCCCAGATCACAAACCGCCTCGCCGGTCTCGAGACCGTCAGCCACACCGCCGTCACCCTCCTTCTCGAACCCGCATGGTCGCCCCTCAGCATCACGCCCGCCGGGCTCAAAACCCTCGGTCTCGCCGGAAATCCTCGCCTCGTGCAAATCCGCTGACACATGCCGACCCGCAAACCCAAAGCTCCGCTCGTCATGCCCCCGCCGCAACCACCCCAGCACCCCTTCGACCAGATTCACGGCGTCGACACCAGCGGCCTCATCGCCGCCGGCAACCTCATCACCGGCCATCCAAACGACACCCACGTCACCGCCTACTACGGTGTCGCCCCCAGTATCCTCCGCACCCTCATCGACCTCTGGCGCGCCACCTCCCCACCCCACCCCATCTCCCACTACACGTTCGTCGACATCGGCGCGGGCAAAGGGCGCGCGATGCTCGTCGCCAGCGAGTTTCCCTTCCATCAGGTCATCGGTATCGAACTCAATCCCGCTCTCGCCGACACCGCCCAGCTCAATCTCAATCACTGGCTCGCCGCCCACGCCGCCGACATCACCGCACCTCCCCTCGCCCCGACCCGTCTCTATGAGCAGGACGCCCTCACCTTTGATCTCCCCCGCACCCCGACTCTCGCCTTCCTCTTCCACCCCTTTGAAGCTCCCGCCCTCAAGCTGCTCCTCCGCCGCATCGAAGCCCGCTTTGCCCGGCGATCCGGCTCCCCCCCACCCCCCTTCGATCTCCTCTACGTCAACGCCGAGTGCCGTAACATCCTCGATCTGCATCCCGCCTTTACCCGTCTCTTCCTCGGCCCCGTAGCCATGTCCGCCGAAGATCACGCCGCCGACGTAGCCGCCATCGCTCAGCAAAAAAACTACACCTCTACCGGCGATGAAGAGTGCGCCATCTACCGCTACACCGGTCGCACTCCCGACGAGCTCCGAAGCGCGCACGAAATGAGATGGGGCACAACCACCGTGGTCATGCCCCATCTTCACGCGTCGCAACAACTACCAGTCGTGACCCTTCCCCTTCGGAATAACCGGCGGCGTCGGAGGCACACCCTGCACCGGAAGCACAACCTTGCTGGCATTCGTCAGCGCGTCCTGCAGCGAGTACGCCGTCAAACCGGGCCCGGGAGCGAGAAACGGAGTCAGCGCAACCACTGCCGACTGCTTCCCGTTGAACACCGAAGCGATCCCATCCTGCAGCTCATAGTTGCGATTGTTCGCCGGAATCATGCCCGACACGTCGCGTCCAAGCACGCGATGTTCTGCCTCCACACCCATGATCGACGCCGTAACCTGCGCGAAATATTCCAGGTCCGTCGCCAGGTATGGTTTGCCAAACGCATCCCGCTGCCGGCGTCCGAATCCCTTGGAATCGACAGCCATCTGCGCAAATTCGATCGTAGCCGTCAGATAAGCTCCGATAAACGCATTCTCCAGAGCATCAAGAAGCCCGGTAAAGCCTCCAATCGTCTCAAATGCGCTCGAAGGAAGATAGAACGTCTGCACCGGATCGGTCGTCGAAGACGTCTTCCCGATCAAGGAGCGCAGCAGATTCGCATGCGTAATCTCCTCGCCCAAAGCTGCCCGGAAATAACCGACATTCCCTGCATCGCCGCTCGATGTCACATTCGTCGCACTCCCGCCAGGCCCGGCGAGATTGGGATCGGTAATCACCGGCCCCGTCAGGCCGTTATAGTAAAATGTTGACGCCAGGTCTTCGGCGATCAGCGCCGCAGTAAATATCTCTTGTGCCGTATCTCCGCTCTGGTTGTCCAGATCCTCGTTTCCAAGCCCCTGGGCACGAACCGGCATGCCCGGAAGAAAGGCTGCGGCGGCTGCGGATAATCCGAACAAGCCCGCACCGGTAACGAACGAACGACGTGGCAACGAGCCCACGACAGGCTCAGTATTATTTTTCCCATTCATAAGATGGCCCTCCTGGGCCGAACCACTCGCTGCAATTTTGAAAATGAAATATGGATAGCTAGCCCAAACGCAGGAGGCATCAGGAGAAACGCCACCCGGCGAATCGCCCCGGGCAGTATCAATCTTTGCGCTCCGTACTCTCAGAACGAGAACGCAGAAGCTTCAGATTGGTCTCATTTGTAAAAATTTATTCTCTTCAAAATCATGGCGCCAAAATCGCAGCGCCTGCAGGAGGTCCCCTTCACTATGACGAAGTTCGGCCCTTACCCCTTCACACGCACCAGAAACATACGCTCATCCCCGCCTGCATCTTCAATGGCGATCTCGCCATCCGCGCGCGCCACCACGCTCGGAAACTTCTCCCCCCACTCCACCAGCACCAGCGCATCTGGCTCCTCCACCATCTCCTCCAGCCCCAGCGTCAATAGCTCACGCTCCGTTTCCAGCCGATAGAGATCCAGATGATAGAGCCGCACCTTGGGCCCCGCATATTCATGCACCAGCGTAAACGTAGGACTCGTCACATCGGAAATCTCAGCCGCGCCGAGCGCTTCCGCGATTCCCTTCACCAGCGTCGTCTTTCCCGCGCCTAAATCCCCACGCAGCACGATCAGCTTCGGAGCAGGCAGCAAAATCTCAGCCACCCTCTCCCCCATCGCCAGTGTCCCGGCCTCGCTCCGCGTCCTGAACCGCTTCTCCTTCATCCGCGCAGTCCGCAGATCCAGGTCAGCCCATCCTCATCCGTCACGCGGTAGCGAAACGCGTCGGAAAGATGTGTAACCGTATCGGTTGCAAGTACAGTGTGCTCGTCCATCGCTCTCGCGGCAAAGTCTCCTGCCAGCCCATGCAGATAGACAGCCGTCTCCACCGCCCGCGCCACGTCATCCGGAAACTGTGCTAGCATCGCCGCCACAATCCCGGTCAGGATATCTCCGCTCCCGCCCTTGGCCATCGCCGGATTCCCACTCGTATTCACTGCAACCGAACCATCCGGATGTGCCACCAGCGTCCGCCAGCCCTTCAATACCAACGTCAGCTTATGCTCCGTCGCAAACCGTCGTGCCAGCCCAACCCGATCCGCCTCGACCTCCTTCACCGTCAATCCGGCCAGCCGCGCCATCTCTCCCGGATGCGGCGTCAACACCATCACTCTCCCTGTTCCGTTCAACAAGTTCGCTTTCCCCGCAAACGCATTCAACGCGTCCGCATCAATCACCACCGGAACTGTTGTCTTCTCCACGACCTGCCGCGCAAACGGGGAGGCATCGCCCTCCGTCGATAACCCAGGCCCCACCGCCACCACATTGATCCTCTTCACCAGCGCATCCAGCTTCGCGCCATCCAGATTCTTGAAGGACACCGCGCCTTTGCTTCCCTCCGCCAACGGCACCATCATCAACTCGGGCGCAATCAGTGTCACCGTGTCGACAATGCTCTTCGGCACCGCTGCCGTCACCAGCCCCGCACCGCTGCGCAAACAAGCCAGTGACGCCATGGCCGGCGCACCCGCCTTGCCATAACTCCCCCCCACCACCAGCACATGGCCATACATTCCCTTATTCGAGTTCACATCCCGGGCCTTCTCCGCCAGCACCTTCGATGCGCCCGTCCAGGTCATGCCGGTTGCAGAAACCACCGCACTTGCCGGCGACCCGATCCCTGCCACCACCACCGCTCCAGTGGTTCCATCAATATTCCCGTTGCCTGTCAGATGTCCGAACACGTGTGCCATCTTCGGCGCAGTAAAAGTAACGACGGCATCGGCACGAAATGCTCCCTCGACCGTCTGCTCCATCGAATTCGCATCCCACCCCGAAGGCAGGTCCACTGCGACAACCGGCACATCGACGCCGTTCACCATCTCCCTCAACAAAACCGCAAGCCCGCGTAAGGGCGGTTTGAAACCCGTTCCCACCACCGCATCGATCAACAGCTCCGCTTCTCCTGCTACCGCGCTCGCGGCTAAACCCGCCTCATCCACAACCTCATCCACCGTCACCGCGGACGTCTCACGTCGAAGCCGCGCCAGAGCCGTCCCAGCCTCGCCCTTCACCTCATCCATCCGCCCCAGCAAAATCACACGCACGATCTGCCCTGCCTGCGCCAGCAGCCGCGCCGCGACAAATCCGTCGCCACCGTTGTTTCCCCGCCCGCAGAGCACGGTCACTCGCAGCGTCGCAGAATACTGACGAAGGCAGAACATCGCAACCGCTCGCCCAGCCTCTTCCATCAACGACTCAAGCGGCACCCCGAACTCTTCCGCTGTGCACCGATCCGCCGCACCCATCTCCTCTGATGTAAGAATTTTCATCGATCCCTTCTACGCGATTCCGCAGTCCAGGCCAGGAAGCCGCAATCTCCCAATGGTGACACGACACTTCACTCATCGTGGAGGTTTTTCCAATCAGATGCTAACAAGATAAATATCGCGTTCCGGCTCAACTTCTTTTCACGAGGAACGTCTGCCCACCCATCGGCTAGCCCCGTTGGCTCGCCCGCCTATTCTCTGCCACCCACCGTGCCATCCGCCGAAGCCACGGACTTCTGCAGGAAGTAGCTCTTATCCCACAGCGCCCGGTAAAATTCCCCGGTCAGTTCAGCCGCCTTGGGTCCAAAGGTAGGCCGGCCGCCTTCCAGGAAAAAGACCGTGACGATTCGTCCATTCGGCGTATCCGCATACGACCCGAACCATCCGAACCGTGTGCCGTTGTTGGAACAGGTCCCGGTCTTGCCCATCACCGGAAACTCGCTGAAGTTCGCCCGCAGCGACCGTGCCGTCCCATACTCCACCGCACCCTCCATACCGTCCGAGATCTCCGGAATCAGAGGCGCGATATCCAGTGTCCGCTTCACCTTCGGCTCGAACGCTGCCACTTCCTCGGGAGTCTCCGGGTGCTGCAGATAATAGAGCGTGCCTCCATTCGCAATGGCAGCCACCAGCGCTCCCAACTGCAGCGGAGTCATCGAGACACTCTCGCCAAATGAGCACATCCGCCCAACCCCGCCCAGCGACGCCGGTAACACCTCATCTGGATATGTCCCCAGTTGCTCACCCTGAATGTGATACCCGGCTAATTCGCCCAAACCGAACTCATTCGCATAATGCTTCACCCGCTCAAAGCCCAACTCGCGCCCCAGCGTCTCAAAATAAAGATTGTTCGAGTGGGCCAGCGCCTCCGTCATCGTCATGTGAAACCGTCCACCCAGGTTCACAGGCGTATCTCGCTGAACGATGCCCTCTTCCAATGCAGCCAGAGCCACCGTTAGCTTGATCGTCGAACATGGCTCAGCTCCACGCGACAGTGCAAGCTTTTGATTCACCATTGCCAGAATGCGCCCCGTCGAGGGATCGATCGCCAGCGCCGTGCCATTCATATTTCCCAACGCCTCGATTGCCGCCTCGCGAACAACCGGATCTTCACCGTCCACCACATCGCCGAGCGTCAGGTTGTCGGCAAACGAACTCGCGGAGAAATGTTCCCGGTACCGCGTCCGCCGCACCGCGAGCGTATAGTGCGCCCCATGTCCGTGCGCTACATTACTGTGCGTTACATTACCGTGCGTTACATTACCGTGCGCCACAACCTTGGTCGTCGCCACCCTATGCGTCGTACCGGACTTTTGCGTCGTGGCGTGTCTCGCCGTCGATGCGACTGCGCTGGAGTGTCCCTTCGCCGCAACACGCGCCGTCCCGGCAGAGTGATGCTTCGTCTTGGCAGTCGTATTGCCAGTCGTAGTCGTTCCCGCTTTTGCATCCGCTCCGGAGCCCAGAACAAGGCCGAAGAGGACTGCGCCACAAACCTTCTTTAATCCCGACACAGGCGGTCCCTCTGTTGATTTATCTGCAATCCCAATGCCATCGGCACGAAATCTGCCGTAACAGAACTCTTATTCTAGCCGCATTTAAGACGCCATTCCCGTGCTAACACGCCATTACCGTGCCACTTTCGTGCTAACTTCACCCAAACACTAGTATATCCTTCAATTTCCTCGTCGCAGAAAGGCTGGAATATCCAGCTCATCCGGCTCCGCATGATCCATCGGGGCCGACCCTGTCATCCCGCCAAACGATGCCCGCACCGGAGCCTCCAGTGGGAAAACTTCTTCCGCTATTCCCCTCACATCCTCAGCTTGGACGCGCGCCGGAACCGAAAAGTGAGACGCTTCCCTGAATCGTCCCGGCAATCCGCCGTCCTCCTCCGTTGCCTCCCCACGCGATGACGAGGCCCGAAAAAACTCATCGTCAAACACCGATGCCTTTACGGGAATCAACTCCGGCGGAGCATCATGCCCCGCACTCGCAGTCTTTTGCGTCCCCCCGGCAGCATTCGAGCTCATCGGCTCCGCTTCCATCTCACTGGCAAATCGCGGACTCGGTCGCGACGTTGTCGCCCGCGGCTGAATCGGCACATCGTATCGCATCGTCGGCAGCGTCGACTCCGCCAGCATTCGTTCCCGCCGCTGCGGCATCTCCTGCTGCTTGAAACCCGTCGCGATTACGGTGATCTTCACCTCATCGCCCATCGTCTCGTCCTGCACCGCGCCAAAGATTATGTTTGCGTCTTCATGCGCAGCATTCTGAATAATGCTCGAAGCCTCGTTGACCTCTGTCAGCTTCAAACTGCTCGAGCCCGTTATGTTGATCAAGATCCCCCGCGCTCCATCGATCGCTCCCGCCTCCAGCAGAGGCGACGCCATCGCCGCCATCGCCGCCTCCACTGCGCGATTCGCGCCCGTCCGCATCGCGGTTCCCATCACCGCATAGCCCATCCCCGCCATCGTCGTCTTCACGTCGGCAAAGTCGCGGTTGATCACACCGGGAATCGTGATAATGTCCGAGATCCCCTGCACCCCCTGCCGCAACACATCATCCGCAATCCGGAAGCTTTCAAAAAATCCCGCATCCTTCGCCACTGCCAGCAACTTTTCATTCGGAATCACAATCACCGTATCGACCGATTCCAATAACTCCTGCATTCCGCGTTCGGCCTGCATCATCCGCCGCTTGCCTTCAAACGCAAATGGCCGCGTCACGACTGCCACCGTCAACGCGCCCATCTCGCTGGCCAGACTCGCAATCACCGGCGCAGCGCCCGTCCCGGTGCCCCCACCCAGGCCGGCAGTCACAAACACCATGTCAGCGCCCTCAAGCGCTTCAATAATCTTGTCCGAATCCTCCAGCGCAGCCCGTCGTCCTACATCTGGATTCGCCCCCGCTCCCAGGCCGCTCGTCAGCTTCACCCCAAGCTGCAGCTTCACCGGAGCGTTCGACATCTGCAGAGCCTGCACATCCGTATTCGCCGCGATGAACTCCACCCCCACCACGTTCGCCGCAATCATGCGATTCACAGCGTTGTTGCCTCCACCACCCACGCCAATCACCTTGATCCGCGCGCCATGCGGTATCTCGTCGTGGTAGTGGATACGAAGGTCGTCAGCAGAAAAATTCGCCATGGAAACAGTCACCCCTTGAACTGCCTTAATTCTGACACCTCCGCGTCAAACACACGACCCTCCTTTTCCACGGCCCGTACCATCAATGGTTCAACATTCTCCATTTCTCTTGTCTCCCATTACCCCCCACTAAGCCCCTTCATCGGCGATCGACATCCCCCATGCGCCACCAACCGATATCTGCGATATGCTTGCAAACACACAGGAGAAATCTACCCATGATCCTCGAAGCGGAGTTTGAACCCGTCGATCTCACCACGGCGGTCTTCCGCCTGACCGGCCGCATGACCCTCGGCATGCGCCTGCGCGAGGTCGAAACAAAGATCAGCGACGTCGCCGACAAGGGCATCCACAAGCTCATCCTCGATCTTTCCGGCATCGAGTTCCTCGACAGCGCCGGTCTCGGCGTTCTCATGATCCTCTACGGCAACATGAAGGTTCGCGGCGGCCACCTCCGCCTCGTCGCTCCCGGTGGCAAGGTAATGGACGTTTTAAAGCTGACCCACACCGACTCCATCCTCTCCATCGATCCCGATCTCGAAGCTGCGCTGGCGGCCTGACCCGTCAGCGCACGGTTTCAAAGCCGAGCCACAACCGCCGCAAGCCGGTCCAGACTCTGGCCCCAACCCTGGGACATACCCGCGAGGTACTGTGGCGCAGCCGGAGTCGTACTCGTCACCTTCGCAACCAGCGCAATCTCTGTCCCACCGTTCATCGCGGTAAATGTCACCGCATTCAGAACTTCGAACATTGCCTTGCCATTGCCATCGAGCGCCGCGCTCTCAAATACCAGGCGGTTCGGCCGGTCGATCTCAACAAAGCGCCCGGTCATCGGATACACCGTACCATCCGGCGCGCGCATGTGGATGCGAATCGACCCTCCCACCCGCAGGTCCACTTCGCACACGGGATTGGTAAATCCCTTCGGGCCCCACCACTCGGCCAGATGCTTCGGATCAGTCCACGCCTGAAACACAACCTCCGGCGACGCAGAGAACCACCGCGTCAGGCTCATCTCCGACAGTCCCTCCACTGCGATTCTGCTATCTCCCATGGGACTCCTCCTTCGCGTGCGCCTCACGCAGATAATCGTCCAGCTTGTCGAAGCTGCTGTTCCAGCCACGCCCATGTCCATCGCGATCAGCAGAAGTTGCGAAAGACGCCTGATGAAAGTTCATCGTCGTCTTCCCATCGTCTTCTTCAAACGTAACCGTAATGACCGTCTCCAGGTTTTCCGAGAGCCCAGGGTTGTCCTCCCACTGGAACGTGTAGACCAGCCGCTCCGGCTCGAGCACCTCGCGGTTAACGCCGCCCTGCCACAAATTAAGTTCCCGCAATTGGCCGTCGCCGATGTCGAACCCATCGCTGTGCAGAAGAAGTCGCCAATTCCCACCCGGCCGTCGATCGTTTTCAATATGACGAGCCTGAAACTGACGAGGTCCACACCAATGCGCCATATGTTCCGGATCAGTCCATACCTTCCATACCAGCTCACGCGGCGCATCGAACACCCGCGTAATATGCAACTCATGCGTCGCGACCTTCGGTGAAATCGTTGCTGTACTCATACCATTCCTCCTGGTGTTGCGGACCGGCGATGTTGCAGAAGTTCTCCCGTACTTTCGTTCAAACTAGTTCTTCCTTCCGCCTCGTCGCTTTCCCTTCGCTTGTAACGTCTTCAGGTACTCGTCCAACCGGTCGAAGCTCGCCTCCCAGAAACGGCGATACTCCTCCAGATAATCCGCCGCCTGTTTCAACGGCTCTGCCCTCAGCTTGCATGGCCGCCACTGCGCCTCCCGCCCTCGTGCAATCAGCCCGGCTCTCTCCAGCACCTTCAAATGTCTCGACACCGCCGGCATGCTCATCTCAAAAGGCGCCGCCAACTCCGTCACCGAGGTCTCTCCCGTCGCCAGCCGGGCCAGAATCGCCCGCCGCGTCGGATCAGCCAGCGCCGCAAACGTCGAACTGATTTGGTCTTGCATCTTGTTATAAACCTCTTGGTTAAATAACCATAGTGTTAAATAAAAAATCTGTCAAGAACGAAAAACATTTTTCTTTGCCGAGCCCCGCCGGGAAACACGATTCCTCGGAACTCAGTGCCTATTGGTAACAGAAAGTTTTGGTCAGGATTTTAAAGCTTCTTTGGACTAGAAACTTCCCGCAAAGATAGACTTCAGCTTCGCCCGCAGCCCCTGCTCTTCACTCGCCCGTCTCACCTGGGTCCGGTGCGTATACAGCAGCATTCCAATGGCGACAGCAAACTCCGGTGTAGCCAGTTCCGCAGGCATCCGCGACAAAGGCACCGGATACCCCACACGCGCCGGAACGCGCAACAGGCTCTCCGCATTATCCAGCAGCCCCGCCATATTAGCCGCGCCACCGGTAAACACGCACCCCGCACCAAGCGCCTCCAGCACTCCACCCTGCCGCAGATTATCCCGCAGCATCGTGAACAACTCGCGGGCACGCGGTTCAAGGATCTCGGCAAGAAATCTCTGCCGTACCATCCGCGCCGGCTGTCCGCCGGAGATCGCAAGATTGCCTCCAACTTCAATCTCATTCAACTGTGGCACCGCTGTCACCACGCAATGGCCGTAAATCTTCTTCAGATACTCGGCCTCCTCCACCGTCACGTGCAAACCCACGGCAAGATCGTTCGTAAAGTGATCTCCGCCAATCGGCAGCACCGCCGTATGCGCAATCGAGCCTTCGAAAAACACCACAAGCTCCGTCGTGCTTGAGCCGATATCGGCCATGCAGACGCCCAGCTCACGCTCGTCCGCGCTCAGTACTGCCTCAGCCGCGGCAATTCCCTCAAACACCGTATCCTGCACCTCAAGCCCCGCCCGGTTCGCGCAGGTAATCACACTCTGCGCCACACCACCCGAGCAGGTCGATAAATGCAGGTTCACCTCCAGCTTGTTGCCTACCATTCCCACCGGATCGTGAATCCCCGGCTGGTCGTCGAGAATGAACTCCTGCGGCAACAGATGAAGCACCTCGCGATCCGGAGGCAACGCCACGCTTCGCCCCCTGTCTACCGCCGCACGAACCTCCTCCCGCGTAATCTCCCGCATCCGGCTGCCCATGCTGATCCCGCCCCGCGAATTGATACCGCGCACATGGGTTCCGCCGATCCCCACGACAGCCGTCTCAATCCCAACCTTCGCCATGCGCTCCGCCGTCAGCGCTGCCCGGTTGATCGCCTCCGCCGCCGGCCCCAGTTCCGCGATCAGGCCCTTCCGCATTCCTCGCGAAGGTTCAATGCCGTGTCCGCGATACCGCAATACCCCATCCTGAAGCTCTGCAACCAGCACACAACTCTTCGTGCTGCCAGCGTCCAGAACGGTGATCAGATTGTCTTGCTTCTGATTCATGGATGAACCACCTGAGGAGGATGATATTGGGTGTTGGCCGAAGCAGGGTTCACCACGATCGGGGGATGTTTCGCTACCGGAACGTGTGCCTTGGCCTTCGGTGCACTGTTCTTCGCCGGAACCGCGAACGAAACCTCGCTCTGTGCGATCACATGCACCGGCGCCTGCGTCACAGACTTCGTTGCAGGCTTCGCTGTGGCCTTCGCCGCCGGGCTTTCTTTCGCGCCCGCTGCAGCAGGTGCATTCACCAACGGCCTGCCGGCTGCTTTCACATCAGACTTCCCGGCTGGCTTATTTCCTTGCTTATCGTCTCCGCTCGACGCAACAGCAGCCGTCGCGCCTGCCGTCTTCGACCGCGCAGCTGACTCCGGTGCCGGAGTCGAAGAAGACGCTTCCGGCGCTCCCGACCCAGGCGGCATCTCCAGCACAACCTGCCGCTCATACCGCATGTCCACCGACGACAACTTCGGATACACCGCCCGCCACTCCGGCAGATATTGTTGAAACCGGCGATACCGATCCAGAAAATCCTGATCGCCAAAGTGCACAAGAATGTCGCTCGTGCGGTCCGGAATCAGCGCCTTCACATCCTCCGGATTCGAAAGATCGACCTCGCTCAACTTTTCCGATATCTTCTCCCCCGATCCATCCAGCTCAGACGTAAACCGTGCGAACATCTTCATCCGCGCCGCCCGCGTCGACAGCGGATCATTCGCCGATATCCCTGTCACCACTGGAAACGAGTAGTGTGCGTCAGGCTTCGTATTCACCGGCATATCCAGCAGTACGCCATTCGCATCCACCAGACCGATATGGCTACCCTGCCGGACAAACGCCACCGGCGTTCTCTCCACAATCGATACCCTCATCCGATTCGGCAGCAGCCGCATCACCGTCGCATGCGCAACCCACGGCAGCCTCTCGAGCTCAGCCCGGCGGTCAACCAGAGAAACCGTGAAGATATTCCTCTCAACATCCTCGCCAAAGATTCCCAGCAACTGCGCCCGCGTCACATGCGTATTCCCTTCGAACTCCAGCGAAGAGGACGACTGAATCACAAACCGGTCATCATGCAACACGTAACTCCGCGCCATAAGATAGGTCGCAATTCCCGCTCCCAGAAGCAGCAAAATCGCGACGCCGGCAAAAATTCGCCCGGCCTTCGTCGCGGGAAGACCACGAAACCTGACGCGAACCCCGGTTCGACGCCGCCCCACCGGCTCGTCTTCATCGTCATAAGGCTCCGCAAAGTCTTCGCTTAGATCACGGCGCAGCTTGCGATTCACAGAAGACGAAACTCGCCGCGATCCGCTCGAATCCGGGCCATACATCTCCTCGGGCGCCTCAAGCACCGCTGTCCCGCGCTTCGATACCACATTGCTTTGTCGCAAGCCTGAGCAAGGCCGCGAGAATCGCCATTTCGAGAATAACCCGCCGCACCCGCCGCATCACCCAACTTCTTCCGCATGTACCCTTTCAGGAACTCACCCCTTCACCGCAAGCGCATCCAGCAGCGCCACCCCGGCCTGCGACACGCTTCCCGCCCCCAGCGTCAGAATCACGTCCCCCGCCTTCGCCTCATGCACCAAAGCCTTGACCCCATCCGCGACCGAACCTGCATACTCCACTCCCTTGCCACCCGCAGCACGAATCTCTTTCACCAGGGCTTGCGCATCCACTCCCGCGATCGGCTCTTCACTCGCCGCATAAATATCCAGCACCTCCACCCGGTCCGCATCGTGAAACGCCCCGGCAAACTCGCCCATCAAATCCCGAGTCCGCGTATATCGATGTGGCTGGAACAAAACATACACGCGTTCATACCCGCACTCCCGAGCCGCCTTCAGCGTCGCCAGAATCTCCGTCGGATGGTGCCCATAGTCATCCACCACCGTCACTCCATGCATCACACCCTTCACCTGGAACCGCCGGTCCACCCCGTGAAAATTCTCCAGCCCCGCCGCGATCTGATCCGGAGCCACACCCAATTGCACCCCCACCGCCACCGCAGCCGTAGCGTTCAACACGTTATGCCGCCCCGGAACATGCAGCCGGAATCGCCCCAGCACCAGCCCCTTGTAGTTCACCGCGAAACAGGAGTGGCAGCCATCCTCCTTCGCCAGCATCTCCACGCGAAAATCCGCATCCGCACTCTCTCCATACGTATAGACTCTCCGTCTCACCCGCCCCAGCACCGCCCGCAGCAGCGCATTGTCGACGCAAGCCGTCGTCGCCCCATAAAACGGCAGCCGGTCCATAAACTCCACAAACGTCCCCTCTACATCGTCCATATCCCGATAGCAATCCATATGTTCGCGATCCAGATTCGTCACCACCGCCAGTACCGGCGAAAGTTTCAGGAACGAGCGATCGCTCTCATCCGCCTCAGCAACCAGATACTGCGAACTCCCCAGCCGCGCATTGGACCCCATCGCATCCACTCGACCACCAACCACCACCGTAGGATCGAGCCCTCCACCACCCAGCACCGCCGCCACCATAGAAGTCGTCGTCGTCTTCCCATGCATCCCAGCCACAGCAATCCCGTATTTCAGCCGCATCAGCTCCGCCAGCATCTCCGCCCGCTGAATCACCGGAATCTTCCGCTCTCTCGCCTCCATCACTTCAGGATTATTCTTTGCCACAGCCGAGCTCGTCACCACCACATCGCTCGCCGAAGCGTTGCTCGCTGCATGACCCTCAAAGATCCGCGCGCCCATTCCTAGCAGCCGGTCCGTCACCGCACTCCGCTTTAAATCCGAACCCGAAACCGTATATCCCATCGTCAGCAGAATCTCCGCGATTCCGCTCATTCCAATCCCGCCGATTCCGATAAAGTGAATCCGCTGCGACGGCGCAAACAAAAAATGTCCAGGCACAAACATACCCACGTCACTCGCTTTCAAAAATCCAGATCAAAATCCCGCACATCGTTTGCTTGTTTTACGTCGTCATCCTGACCCTGAGCTTGTCGAAGGGAAAGGGCCCCTGTATTTTCTTGCGGGGCATCGAGTTTGTCGGGGACACCGCGATTTCCTTGCACCGACTTCTCACTTTATCAGCCTTCCTCCGACCCGCTGTGGTATATAAAACCTCATGCCCACCATGCCCGCTCGCACAGCCGCTCTCTGCGTCGCTGCTCTCCTCGTCATCCCCACCGCCCTCGCCCAATCCGCCCCGCAAACTCTCCTCGCCACACCCACCACCGTCGTATGGGGCTACTACTCCGCGCGAGCCAAACCTGCCCTCACCATCAAATCCGGCGACACCGTCAAAATCCAAACCCTCTCCACCTGCGGCCCCCGCCAGCGTCTTGAAGCCCTCGGCGTCGCCCCAGCCGACATCCCCGCCTACGTCGACGACATCTACAAAAACTATCCCGCCGCCGACAAAGGCCCCGGTGGCCACATCCTCACCGGCCCAGTCGCCATCGACGGAGCCGAACCCGGCGACGTCCTCGAAATCCGCATCCAGAAAATCGACATCGACGTCCCCTGGGCCTGCAACTCCTTCGGCGCCGGCCGCGGCTTCCTTCCCAACGACTTCCCCTACAGCCACTCCCGCCTCATCCCCCTCGACCGCACCAAGATGATCGGCCACTTCGCTCCCGGCATCGACATCCCGCTCCATCCCTTCTTCGGCAGCATGGGCATCGCCACCGCATCCGGCGGCAAGTACGACTCCGCTCCGCCCTGGATGCACGGCGGCAACATGGACAACAAGGAACTCGTCGCCGGCACCACCATCTATCTCCCCGTCAACTCCAAAGGCGCCAACTTTGAAGTCGGCGACGGCCACGCCGGCCAGGGCAACGGAGAAGTCGACATCACCGCCCTCGAAACTCAGCTCACCGGAACCTTCCAGTTCATCGTCCACAAAGGCGACCTCAACGATCCCCACCGCCTCCTCTGGCCCCGCGCCGAAACCCCCACCCAATACATCGCCATGGGCTTCGACCTCGACCTCAAGATCGCCACCGAGATGGCCATCCGCAACATGATCACCTTCCTCTCCGAACAAAACCCCGACCACCCCCACATCTCCCGCGACGACGCCTACTCGCTCATCTCCGTTGCCTGCGATGTAGACATCACTCAACTGGTCGACACCAACAGCGGCGTCCACGTCATGTGCCCCAAAGATCTCTTCACCACGCCGACATCAACTCATTAAAGGGATCTGCTCTCGTTTTTGCCACCAACCAGAATCTTGCCACTACCAGAATCGTCATCCCAACCTCAGAATCGTCATCTCGACCGAAGCGACTCACAGTCTCATCGTGAGTCGCGCAGCGGAGAGATCCCCGCATTGTTCTGCCATTGCAGTCTGCCTCCGTTCATCCTTCATTCATTAAGGTCGTTGCCTGTCCTCCATTAAGGTCATTGCCTGTTCCTGATCGGTGTCATCGGTGAAAATCCGTGTTAAGCCTTTCCCTGCACAAATCTGTCCCCCCGGTAACTTTTCTCCGTCCAAGAAGCCCTGAACCCGCCCCTAACCCATTCCCCCACAATACCCTCGCTTTTCTGCAACAAATGCCTCAAACTCGTGTCTAATCAACTGAGCACTTGACCGAGGCAAAATGGCTCGGCTGGAACTCATCCTTGCACGCCGCGAACTCCGGTAGTTCGACGCACCTCCCGGAAAAACGAAGGCGGAGCAGGAAGGTAAAAGACATGATGTCGCCACGTCTTCTCAAAAATTCGGTCGCAACCATCGCACTGGCAGCAACCTTCGCCATTACCACTGTCGCCGTCCAGGCGCAGGGCTCCGCTCCTCCGCCGCCCGACCAGTACGGCAACCAGAATTACGGAAATCAAAGCCAATACCCTCAGCAGCCACCCGACCAGTACGGCAACCAGAATTACGGGATTCAAAGCCAATACCCTCAGCAGCCAGGGATGCAGCAGGACGGAGCCGCCCAATATGGACAGCCTCAGGATATCCAGCAGGCGCCTCCTGCAATTCCCGACTACACGCAACCCCCTGCTCCCGGCGACGGCTACATATGGACTCCCGGCTACTGGGCATGGACTGGCGACGGCTACGAGTGGGTCCAGGGCGCCTGGGTCGCAGCACCATATACGGGTGCTCTCTGGACGCCAGGATATTGGGGCTATAACCCTTACGGCTACTATTGGAATGCCGGTTACTGGGGCCCCTACGTCGGCTACTACGGCGGTATCAACTACGGCTTCGGCTACTTCGGCATCGGCTTCTATGGCGGATACTGGGGCGGCGGACACTTCTGGTACAACCACGCCTACTGCAACGTAGGCTTCCATGGCCACTATGTTTATAGCCATACCTACAACGGCTACTCCGGACACCCGGGCGGCAACAGCTTCGTCCGTACAACCTCGATATCGGCCAACCATGGAGTCAACGGCTCGAGCTTCCGCGGATCAAGCGTCAACGGCCGCACCTCAAACTTTGCTCAGGGTGCAAGCCGCTCCGCCTATACCGGCACCAACGGCCGCACCTCAAACTTTGCTCAGGGTGCAAGCCGCTCCGCCTATACCGGCGCCAACGCCGCTCGCTCGTACAACGGAACCAGCAGCTTCAGCAACGCTCAACGCGGCTATTCCCAACCCGCCTCGCGCAGCTTCACAGAGCCTGCCTCGCGCAGTTACGTCCAGCCCGCCTCGCGCAGTTACGTCCAGCCTGTGTCGCGCAGCTACTCCCAGCCTGCGTCGCGCAGCTACTCCCAGCCTGTGTCGCGCAGCTACTCCCAGCCAATGGTTCGTAGCTACTCGGCGCCCTCTGGCGGCAGCTTCCACAGTAGCGGCATGAGCAGCGGCAGCGGTGGCTCCCACGGCGGTGGCGGTACTGGCGGCTCCCATGGTGGCGGTCACCGGTAATATTCGCAAGTTACAAAACCACGGGCTGAGAGCAAGTCTCTCAGCCCTTTTTCTTTCCCCGCACTCCACGCCTCTGTCCCCTCTCTTGTCATCCTTCCGCGTAGCGGAAGGACCTGCTTTTGTCTTTGCCCTTTTGGTTGTCATCCCCGTAGGGGATCTGCTTTTGTCTTTGCCTTTTTTGGGTTGTCATCCCCCCGAACAGGAAAAGTCTCGGCCCAGCCGGGCCTGAAAACAGCCATCGTTCGCCGAAGGCCACGCCCCGAAAAGCGTCTTTGCTCGTTGAGATGTAACACCCGGAGCGAAGGCCCGACGAGCCGAGGAGGTACAATCTCATCCCCTTTCTCTACCGCAACTTACAACTTTTTTCTTCGAAAACAGCCCAAAAATCACATGTCAAGCCCCAAAACCACCTAACCCAAACAAAAGGAACAAGATCGAGTTGGCATTTTAGTTCGCCTCAACCAGCTATACTTAAAACAGTAGAGAAAAACAGAAGGCCCCGGAAACCCTCCGGGGCTTATTCATTTTAACAAACTACCTAACTCTTTTATTATGACGATTTTGGACGCAACCCCTTTATTATGACGATTTTGCCGACACCAACAAACCCTAACCCAAAGAAAAGAGATACTTTACGCACGGGATATAGGGGGGGGTACCCCCCCCAGCCGCGCCACCATCTCCCCAATCCTCCGCAAAGCTCCCGGCTTCGCCATCGCACGAGCCGCCATACTCATCTGCCGCAGCCGGTCGCCATCCATCAGCAATCCGCTCAACCGGTCCAGCAAAACCTCGGGCGTCAGCTCCCCCTGCAGCAACATCTCAGCAGCCCCGCCCCGCACCACCAGCTCCGCATTCTTCCGCTGATGATCGTCTGCGGCCGTCGGCAGCGGCACCAGCAGCGATGGCTTTCCTGCAGCCGCCAGCTCCGCCACCGTGCTCCCCGCACGCGCCAGCACCAGGTCGGCCGCCCCATACTGCTGTGGCATATCGTTCAGAAACGCCGTCACCGTCACTCTCGTCTGGTCGACCCCGGCACGCGCGTACGCCTCTCGCGTCGCATCCAGAGCTGGCTCCCCCGTCTGGTGAACGATCGTCAACCCCGGCACCCGCTCCAACAGCCTCACCGCGATCTGCGGAAGCGTCTCATTGAATATCTTTGCTCCATTGCTTCCCGCCGTAATCAGCAGTCGCCTTTCTCTTCCCAGCGGCCTGTCCGGCACGGCAAACACCTCATCCCGCACCGGCACACCCGTCGCCCTGGCGTTGCGAAAGTACTTCGTCGTCTCCGGAAAATTCACCGCCGCCGCGCTGACATGCTTGCCCACCAGCCGGTTCGCCATCCCCGGCGCCGCATTCGGCTCATACGCCAGCGTCGGCACCCGCGTCAGGACCGCCGCAATCATCGCCGGCCCCGAGGCATACCCTCCAACCCCAACCACCACATCAGGCTTGAAACTCCGCAACAATCCAATGCATCGCAGCACGCCAAGCGGAAGATCCAGCATCGTCCGCGCTCGCGTCGCCAGGCTCACATTCTTCAACTGCCCCGACCGCACCAGCTCCAGCGGAAACCCCGCCTCCGGAATCATCTTCGTCTCAAGCCCACGCGCCGTGCCTACAAACCGCACCTCCGCGCGATACCGGTCGCGCAGCTCTCTCCCAATCGCCAGCGCAGGAACCACATGCCCACCCGTCCCTCCACCCGCAATCAAAACCCGCAGCCCGGCCACCTAATCGATCTCGCGCGTGATATTCAGCAGCACACCCATGCTGGCCAGCGTAATAAAAAGCGAAGTTCCCCCCGAAGAGATAAACGGCAGCGGAATTCCCTTCGTCGGCAGCAGCGCCAGCACCACGCTCATATTGAAGAACGCCTGGATCAAAATCGCCGTCGTAATCCCAAATGCAAGAAACCGCGCGAACGGATCGGTCGACAGAAACGCCGCCCGCAGCCCGCGATACCCCAGCACCACGAACAACCCCACCACCAGCAGCGCGCCAATCAACCCCAGCTCCTCGCAGATATTGGCGAAGATAAAGTCCGTCTGCACCTCCGGCAGATAGAACAGCTTCTGTCGCCCTTCCATCAAGCCCAGCCCGCGAATCCCACCCGTTCCAACCGCAATCAGCGATTGCAGAATATGGAATCCCGTTCCTCGCGGATCGGCCTCAGGATTCAGAAACGCAAGCATCCGGTCATGGCGGAACTTCACATGGAACAGCATGTAATACATCACAGGCGAAGCCAGCGCCGCTCCAATGGCGAAGTACCTCTTCCGGGCCCCCGCCAGATACAGCATCAAACCAGTCACCGCCATACACACCAAACCGGTTCCCAAATCCGGTTCTTTCAAAATCAAAGCCGTAAACGCCAGGGGCACAGCGACCGCCCGCAGAATCGTACCCTTCCAGTCATCCATCTGGTGAATGCGAGTCTGCAGAAAATAAGCCAAAAACAACACCAGCACCGGCTTTGCCAGCTCGGAGGGCTGAAACGTAAACAGATCTCCAAAGCGTACCCAGCGATGCGTATTATGCGAGTCCTTCACGGCAAACACGCCGATCAGCATCAGTGTCGTTATCGCAATCGCAGGAAACACCACCCTCGGGTTGTTGTAGTTGCGATAGTCCACCCGCATCAACGCAACCATCGTAATCAAACCCAGCAGCGCCCATCGCGCCTGCTTCATCACATAAGGATAAGGAGATCCGAGACTCGCCTGCGCCATCACAGCCGAAGCCGAAAACACCGTCACCAGCCCAAACAGTACCAACAGCAGCACTACTCCGAAGAGCCACTTGTCCACCCCAACTCTCTTCGCCATTCCGTCACTTCCCTGCTCTTGTACTCACTCTAGTTCGTTTACCAACTGCCGAAATACCCGGCCGCGATGCTCATAATTTTCAAACTGATCGAAGCTCGAGCAAGCTGGCGACAGCACGACCACATCGCCGATGGTCGCAGCCTTCGCAGCCTTGGCGACGGCGACCTGCAACGTCTCTGCTGGAACTATCTTCACGACTCCCTGCAACTGCCGCTCAATCTTTTCCGCAGCCGAACCAATGGTGTAAACAATCTTCACCCGTTCCTTCAGCATCGCCGCCATCAGGCTGTAATCCGAATCCTTGTCCTTCCCCCCAAGGATCAAATGAATCCCTCCCGGAAACGAAGCCACCGCCTTCATCGTCGCATCCACGTTCGTCGCCTTTGAGTCGTTATAAAACTCAACCCCATTTACCGCCTTCACCAGCTCCAAACGATGTTCCACCGCCTTGAAGGCAGCCACCGACGCCCGAATACTCTCCGCCGAAATCTTCCCCAGCCGAGCCGCACACACCGCAGCCAGCACGTTCTCCACGTTATGCGACCCCTTCAGCGAAATCTCGCTCACCGGCATCACAGGCTCAGCCTTCGCTCCCTCGCGAGCCACAAACAGAATGCTCTCGCCATGAACAAACGCCCCCTGTTTGATCGGTCGCCGGCCGCTGAACCAGTAAATCTGCGCCTTCGTCTTCAACGCCACCATCTGCGCTGCTTTATCCTCCGCGTTCAGCACCAGGAAGTCGTCTGCCGTCTGTCGCTCCGTAATCCTCGTCTTCGCCGCCGCATAGTTCTCAAAGCTTCCATGCCGATCGAGATGATCGGGCGTGATATTCAGCACCACCGCAATCTGCGGATGAAACTCCTCCACCGTCTCCAACTGGAAGCTGGAGACTTCCAACACGCTCACCGTCTCCGGTGAACTCTTCGCCACCAGATCGATCACCGGCAACCCGATGTTTCCACCCACCAGTGTCGGCACACACGCATCCTCGAAGATCTTCCCCACCAGCGTCGTCGTCGTCGTCTTCCCATTCGACCCCGTAATCGCCACCACCTTCCCCTGCAGATACCGGCTCGCCAGCTCCAGCTCCCCAATCACCGGCAGCCCAAACGCCACCACCTGCTTCACCTCCGGCGTATCCATCGGCACGCCCGGCGAAATCACAATCAAGTCCTGCCGCCGAAACGTCAGCAGCCCATGTCCACCAGACTCGACCATGATCCCTGCCTCCAGCAGCGCAGGAATCTCCTGCGCCAGCGCCACCGCACTGCGCGTATCGCTCACCGTTACCCGGGCCCCCCGCGCACGCAGAAACATCGCCGCAGACAAGCCAGACTTGCCCAGCCCCACCACCAAGACTCGCTTATTTTTTAATTCCATCATGCTCTAACGTCTCACCGCAGCTTCAACGTAGTCAACGCAAACAGCGCGAACACCAGCGCCAGAATCCAGAACCGCGCAATCACCTTCGACTCCGACCATCCCATCAACTCAAAGTGATGATGCAGCGGAGCCATCTTGAATATCCGTTTCCCATTCCGAAGCTTATAGCTCCCGACCTGCAGCATCACGCTCAGCGCCTCAAGAATAAACACCCCACCAATGAACGGCAGCAGCAGCTCCTGCTTGATCACAACAGCAATCGTCCCAATCGCTCCACCAAGCGCCAGGCTCCCCACATCCCCCATAAACACCTCAGCCGGATGCGCGTTGTACCAAAGAAACCCGATACTCGCCCCGACCATCGATCCGCAGAACACCGTCAACTCGCTCACCATCGGCATTCGCTGCAGCTCCAGATAATCCGAGAACACCGCATGACCACTCACATAGGTCAGGACTGTCAGCGCACCCGCCGCAATAATTGTGCAGCCAATCGCCAACCCGTCCAATCCATCCGTCAGGTTCACCGCATTACTCGCACCCGCAATTACGATCATCACAAAGACCACAAACGGCACAAATACCAGCCAGTGCATATGCGGAATATGTCCCATCCACTCCCACACCAGGTCAGGCCGAAACCGCTTCGCAAACGGCACCATAAGCCGAGTCGAGTATCCTCCTCGCGTCTCCATCACCACCAGCGCGGCAGCCACGCCTGCGCTCACCACAAACTGTAATCCCAGCTTCGCCCGCGCCGTCAGCCCTTTGTTACGCCGATGCACCACCTTGATGTAATCATCCGCGAAGCCAATCGCTCCGAATGCCAGCGTCGAGAGCATTACCAGCCATACATAGGGATTCGAAAGATCCGCCCACAGCAACGTCGGCACCAGAATCGAGATACAGATCAGGACCCCGCCCATGGTCGGCGTGCCGCTCTTTTTCTGGTGCGATTGAGGGCCTTCTTCTCGAATGTACTGCCCGATCTGAAACTCGCGGAGCTTCTCAATCACGTAAGGTCCAATCAGCAAGCCGATCAACAATGCCGTCAAGCTCGCAAACACCGTACGAAACGTGAGATATCGAAAGATTCGAAAGAGTCGATAATACGGAAAGAGTTTTTGATACAGCAGCCAATAGAGCAAAGGGTCCGCCTTCTTGCCCCCAGCTAACGCTCGTTTTTACGCTGTGAGTCACGGCTATCTTAACAGCCCAATCGCCGGAACTCTCTCGGTTATCTCACCGGGGAATCAACAGCATGAACCAACGCAAATCCCTGCCCACCGCAGAAACCCTCAGGTCAAAGCCCATGCTCCAGCGCAAAGCAAAGCGAATCTGCAGCCATAGCCAGTTCAAACGCAAGATGGGCGTCATGGTCTGCATCCTCTGCTTGTCGCAGTAATTCCACCGTCACCGGAAAAAGATTCGTTCCCTTACCCCTTTCCTTGTGCTCAATCTCTTTCAACCTGTCGTCCGTCTCCGCAATTACCTTCGCCAGCCACTCGGGCGTCGGCGATGTCACCTTCTGCTTATGTTTCTCTCTCGCTGAATACAAGCCAGCCATCGATAGGTGTTCTGTCGCCCGCAATACTCCGATCGCCCGCAGCACAAACTCATCTTCCGCGCCCTCCTGAGTCGCCTTTCGGTAGAGTTTCACTCCACGTCTCAGGAGATCCCACAAATCTTCGCCCGTACCTTCTTCCATCAGCGACATCACCACCGAAGCCCGCTGCATATGATGAAAAGCGGTCATCAGTCCATGGTCCGCCGCGTAAACCACTCTTGAAGATGCTTTGTGATTCCCCACCCGCTTCACAGCTTTCTGTGCATGCCTCTTCGCCGAAACTCCAACCTTGTTACCACCGGCAACCGCTCTCTTTTTTTCTGGCATCTCTTTACTCCGATCTCGCCTGCCATCACCGATTCAGGCCGCGGCGAACCTCGATCCATCACTCAAGATCCTTCGCCACAACCACCAAAGCCCTCTCAAGTCGCACGCCTCTGGAGGCCTTCAACAACACTACGTCTCCCGGCCTTACATTCGCAACCAGCCACTCCCCAGCCTCCTCCGGACTAACGACAAACAATCCCTCAACTCCGCGCTCCTTCGCTGCAGCAACCATCGCCGCCGCCTCTCCGCGTACCCCAAGAACAAAATCCACTCCACGTTCAGCCATTCTCCATCCACACTCAGAATGCAGCGCTGTGGCCTCCGAACCAAGCTCCAGCATCTCCCCCGCCACAACAACATGACGCTCCGCCGGAATCGCCATCAGCGCGTCCACCATCGCATGCAACGCCGCGGGATTTGAGTTGTAACAATCGTTAATTAGCATCGCCCCACGCCACTCCAAGACCTCGCCGCGCTTATCCCCCGCACGCATCTCTCCCACAGCCACAGCACACTCGTCGAGCCCCATCCCACTCACCAGCCCCACGGCAATCGCCGCCAACGCATTCGAGACGTTGTGCCGTCCCAGCGTCTTTAGTTGCACTCTCGCCCGCTTGCCCTTCGCCTCAACCGTAAATACCACACCCGCGGCACCGGCCTCAGCAACATCCACGGCGCGCACCTCCGCACCCTTCCCCATCCCATAAGTAACCGCACGCGCACCCATCCCCTTGCCAAACCCCGCCACATACGCGTCATCGAAGTTCAGCACCGCCATTCCATCCTTCGGCAGCGCCTCGATCAACTCATACTTTGCCCGCGCAATCCCTGCTAACCCATCCGGGAAAAATTCCAGATGCACCGGTCCCACATTTGAAACCACAGCCCAGTCGGGCTCCGCAATCTTCGCAAGCGCCGCAATCTCACCCGCATGATTCATCCCCATCTCAATCACGGCAACTTCATGTTCCCTTTCCAGCTTCAACAACTGCAACGGCAATCCAAAACCATTATTCAAATTCCCCGCCGATTTCAACACCTTGAACTTTGCCCACAAAACATGCGCCACCGCCTCTTTCGTAGTCGTCTTTCCAGCCGAACCCGTCACTCCAATCACCCGCCCACCCCACTCCCGCCGCACTGCATGAGCAAGCTGCTGCAGAGCCCGGAGGACGCAATCGTCACAGTCAGCCACCTGCAACAAGCGCTTTTCCTCCACATCTGCAGGCACTACCCATCTGTTGCTCACTACTGCACCGACTGCTCCGTTCTCAAGTGCTGACTGAACATAGTCGTGCCCATCCAGACGCTCCCCGCGAACCGCAAAGAACAACTCACCCGCACCAATCGTCCGCGAGTCGATCCCATACCCCACCGCCTCCGCCGTGGTATCGAACTCCCCGTCCGCGTGAATCCAATCCGCAATCTTCCCCAGTGTCAGCTTCACGCAAGCTCCTTCAAAACTCCCGCAGCCACCGCAACATCATCAAACGGCACGGTCCCATCCTTTAATACCTGCACCTTCTCATGTCCCTTGCCCGCAATCAAAACAATGTCCCCCGCCTTTGCCGCATGAATCGCAATTGCAATCGCGCCAGTTCGATCTTCCTCCACAATGAAATCCGTCCCAGTCTCCTTTACCCCCCCCAACGCTTCATCAATTATCGTCATCGGCTCCTCGCTCCGAGGATTGTCACTGGTCAGCACCACCAAATCACTTCCCTCACCCGCAACTCGCCCCATACGTGGACGTTTGGTCCTGTCCCGATCGCCTCCACAACCAAATAGAGTAATAACTCGACCACTCTTGTCTTTCACCAACTCCCGCGCCAACGAAATCAAGTTCCGCAAAGCATCGTCCGTATGCGCATAGTCCACCACCACCGTAAATCCCTGCTCATTCGCTACCGTTTCGAACCGCCCCGGCACTGGCCGCAACTTGTCGGTGGCCTCTGCGATCTGCTCCAGACTCATCCCACGAGCCAACGCTGCGCAGGACGCCGCAAGCAGGTTATACACATTCACCCGGCCAGTCAGAGAAGTTCGCATCTCCACCGTTCCCATCGGCGTCTTCCAGTCAAAGCTGGTCTCACCTGCCGCGAGCATCACGTTCTCCGCTCGAAATTCGGGGACCCAACCATAATTAGCCTTCAACCCATAGGTCCATACCTCACCGCATGCCGCAGCCGCGCCTTCCAAACGCCCACCGTAATCATCATCAAGATTCACCACAGCCACCCGAGGCGGCTGCGCCCCAACTCCCTCAAACAACCTCGTCTTGGCCTGAAAATACCTCTCCATCGTCCCGTGAAAATCCAGGTGGTCCTGCGTCAGGTTCGTAAACATCGCCACATCCACCGGCAGCCCCCACACCCGCTCCTGCTCCAACGCATGCGACGACATCTCCATCACAGCCTCCGTCGCTCCTGCCTTCACACCATCCGCAAAAACCCGCAACGTATCCGAGGCCTCCGGTGTCGTATGCGGCGAAACTCTTACCTCATCCCCCACATGCGTCTCAATCGTCCCAATCAGCACACACTTCCGTCCCACACTCCGAAGCATCGCCTCCAGCAAAAATGCAGTTGTCGTCTTGCCATTCGTCCCAGTCACCGCACTCAGCGCCAACTTGCGCTCCGGATGCCCCAACACCGTCGCACTAATCTCCGCCAGTGCTCTTCGCCCGCGCTCCACCAGAGCCGCCCCAACCGCAGCATGCTCGCGTCGCAACCGAGCATACGTCTGATCCGAATCCGTCACCACCGCAGTCGCACCCTGCACCAACGCTTGCTCTACAAATAGGTTTCCATCCGTTGCCTCTCCCCGCATCGCGACGAACACACTCCCGCGCCCCACTTGGCGCGAGTCATATTCCACACCATCGACTTCAACCGAAGGACCACCGCACTCTATAGTGCGAAGCTCCGCACAAACCGTGTCCCAGTTCATATCTAAGGATGCTAGCTGAGACAGCGCACGTCCCGCAGCAAAAGGCTCTACCGAGTAAACCGCACCACAACCTCAGTTCCCACCGGCACCATCGTCCCGGCCGCTGGCACCTGGTCCCGAGCCAACCCACTCCCCACCGCCTGGACCCGCAGTCCCACCGAATCAGCCCGCTCCACAACACTTCGCAGCGTCGCTCCTTCAAACGAAGGTACTGGCACCCTCAAACCCGCATTCACCACAACCGCGCCATTTTCCTTCACCGGCATGCTCTTCGGCAGGGTCGCTGGCCGAACCGCCTCATTGTCATTCGGCATCGGCGAACGGGATCCTTCGCTCGCATGAAAAGCAGCCACGGTCTTCGCCGGCAACAGATCTCCAGCCCCCTGCGTCTTCTCGGCAACTTTCGTCGCTGCAACTGGCCTCTCATCTCTCTCGGGCGTCGCCGTCGCAACATTCGCCTCCGTCCGCAGCGGATCATCCGCCGGCAGATTATTCACATCGTCAAACATTGCATTCAAGTCCGCCGTATTCTCCGCAGGAGCGTCATCATCCGCTGCCTCCTTCTTCGCGACCAGCATCTCCTTCTTTGTCTTTAGTGGCTGGTCGTGCGGCACCCCAAGATACTCAAGCACCTGTTGCGCTACCTCGGCGAACACAGGAGCGCTCGTCTCCGCGCCATACCGTGAACCCACCGTCGGCGTATCAATCACCACCGCTACCGAGATCGCCGGATTGCTCACCGGCGCAAACCCCGCAAAACTAGCTACCAGCTTCGTGTGCGAGTACGTATGCGTTGCAACATCGATCTTCTGCGCCGTACCCGTCTTTCCCCCGGCACTGTAGCCGTTTAGGGCACCCTTGCGGCCGGTACCCTCCACCACAATCCCTTGCATCATCTCCCGCATCTTCGCAGACGTTATCTCTTTAATCACACGGTGCGCACCGTCCGGAAGTTTATCCGGCAACTGATTCGCGGGACGAAACGCAACCGGCTGCAGCCGTGGATCGCCTTTCATCTGGTCGGTCGACTCCAGCAGAATATGCGGCGGCATGTAAACGCCCCCATTTGCGATTGTGCTTACCATGGTTACAAGTTGGATCGGGGTCACTCCGACCTCCTGCCCAATCGCCATCGATAAAATACTCGTCGAACCCCACCTCTTCGGACTACGCAGCAACCCGCGCGTCTCGCTCGGCAATTCAATTCCCGATCGGTCCCCAAAGCCGAACGCTCGCATATAGTCGTAGAACTTCTGGTTCCCCAGCTTCAGCGCCATCTTCGCCGCGCCCACATCGCTCGACTTCTCCAGCGCGTACTGCACCGTCACCTGTCCCAAGTGGCCATCGGACCTGTCATCGTGCAGCGTTCGGCCATACATCGTCAGAGATCCGCCCTGGCAATCGACGATATCGGTCGGCTGCACCCCTGCCCCATCCAGTGCCGCCGAATATGTCACCAACTTGAACGTCGACCCCGGCTCATACACATCGCTCACTGCCCGGTCCGTCAACACACCCGGATCTATATGCCGCGAATCGTTCGGATTGAACCGTGGCGAAACTGCCAGCGCAAGTATCTGTCCCGTGTGCGGGTCCTGCACCACAACAGTTCCATGCAGCGCCTTCATCTTCTCCATCTGTGCATCCAGCGCCCGCTCCGCCATGTACTGAATATTCGCGTCTATCGACAACACCAGGTTTTCACCCGGCATCGGCTGACTCTCTTCACTGTCAAATACATGCCGCTTTGCATCGACGTCAGCCAGCATGTGCCCTGGCTCCCCATGCATATCGTCGTCGAACTTTTCTTCGAGCCCACCCAGACCCGTATCGTCTGTCCCCACATAGCCCAGCACCTGCGCGGCCAGATCCCCGTTCGGATAAAACCGCTTGAACTCCTTCTGGAAATGCACGCCCTTCAGGTTAAGCTCGCGCACTCGCTCCGCCGTTGCCGGATCCAGCCGCCGTGCGACCCACGCAAAATTTCTCGACGCATTGAACCGCGCCAGCATCTGCTGCTTCGAAGTAAAGTTGTCCTGCGGATCGGAGTGGACAATCTCCGCCAGTATCTCCGCCGCACTTGCACGATTGTCCCCAAGTTCCGACGGCACTGCGAAAACGCTGTCTACCTGAACCGTAACCGCCAACTCGCGCAGGTTTCTGTCATACATCATCCCCCGCCGGGGAGCCACCTCAAATGTCCTCTGCTGCTGTTGCGCTGCGCGGTGCACAAAATCCGAGTGCCTCACCACCTGCAGCCATCCCAGCCGTGCCGCAATCAACCCCGTCCACACGCAAAAAAACAGCGCAACGTACGCAAACCGGATCCTCCGTATCGGAGCGGTCAACGTCTGCCGTGGCGCCTTGTCCATTCCCATCCCTGCTTTTTCGTGTTGCCTGTGTCGACTTCGCTACTGAGCAATCTGCATACTGGGAGCATTCGCCTGCGCCAGCACCGAGGCATTCGGATCCCCACCCTCTGGCCGCACCACCTGTCCCGGCTGAGGCTCATTCAACCCAAGTTGTCTGGCGACCTGATCGATTCGGATCGGGTTGGTCAGTTGCGCTTCAGACAACCGAAGCTTTCGGTTCTCCTCTCGCAGTTGCTCCACCTGCTGTTTCTGCGCCTCAACGTGATACCCAATCTCAATCGCCGAAAAGTGCTGCCACACATACACCATCACCAGAAGAAAGAGCACGCTCATCACCGCAGTAAACGTGCGCATCTCGCGTCGGCGCTCGGGATCGTCCGCCTTCACAATGCGGCTGTTGTCAATGTGCTTTGTAAAAAACACCTCCGGCGTCGGCCCGCGCCGCGCACGGCGCTGCGCTTCATACAGTTCGCGATTCCGCGCTGCCAACGACTCAGCAGGGCTCTGCGCCTGCGCTCTCGAGCCCATCATCAACATCTGTTGTCCTGCCATCGCCGAAGTTGCCATCGCGCACCTCACTTGTCCTTGCCTGCCCGGTCCATCAAAGGGGGCGAAACCTTGTGCCACTCTCTCCAAAAGTACGAACCGGGCCGGGATCGCTATTGGAGGAAGGGACTTTGTGCTGCAGAGTTGTCTTTCGCCTGAAAGAAGGTGGGACAACCCCGGCCCGATCACTTGTACTTCAAATCTCGTCTGGCACTAACCACTAGCCACGAATCACTAATCACTGCTTTTCAGCTGCCCGCATCTTCGCGCTTCGCGATCGCGGGTTTCTCATCTGCTCCTGCTCATGAGTCACAACCGGCTTCTTCGTCAGAATCTCAAACTCTTTCGTCCGCCCAGCTTCACGAAACGCATCCTTCACCAGCCGGTCTTCCAAAGAGTGGAAGCTGATCAACACTAGTCTTCCTCCCGGTTTCAACAGAGATCCCGCGCTCTTCAGCAGCGATTGAATCTCTCCTAACTCGTTATTCACTCGAATCCGAAGGGCCTGAAAGGTTCTAGTCGCCGGATGAATCTTGTCGCCTTTCATTGGTGGGGCCGCGGCCGATATGATCTGAGCCAATTCCGCTGTGGATCGTATCGGCCGGGCCCTAACAATGGCTCTGGCGATTCTCCGCGACCTCCTTTCCTCTCCGAATTCGTAAATCAGGTCGGCGAGTTCGTTTTCGTCTTCCTGATTTACCACTTGCTCGGCCGTCTCTCCTGTGCGCGTGTCCTGCCGCATATCCAGGGGTCCATCCGACCGAAAACTAAATCCTCTGTGCGCCTCATCCAGTTGCAGGCTGCTCACGCCAAAATCGGCAAGCAGACCATCCAGGCTTCCCGGCTCAATCTCGTTGGCCGCCTCGGAGAACGCCTTGGCGATAAACACCACCTCCGGCATCTCCATCCCAAGTTCGGCTTTCACTTCCTCCAGCCTCGCCTTGGCCAACTCCATCGCCTCCGGGTCGCGGTCAAAGCCAACCAACTTGCCCTTGCCGCCCAGCCTCTTTGCAATCTCGGAAGAGTGCCCCGCAAGCCCAAGCGTCGCGTCACAAATCACGCCGCCCGGCCGCACATTCAAATACTCCAGAACTTCTTCTAAAAGAACCGGCACATGTCGCGGGTTATTCATCTCTCCGCCTCTGCGCTGCCCCTGGGGGCCTCATGCTACGAAACCTGCGTCGAACTCTTCAGTGCCTTCGTCTTCTCTGCCAGCACCGCTCTCTTCTCTCGCGACATCTCAATCACACCGCCCGGGCCTTTGCGTTCCGACTCGAACAGCTCGATATTCATGACCTCAAGAACCGTCTGCATTCCCAGCACATTCACATCGCCCGTCAACTGCGCCTGCTGTCGAATCACCTGGGGCAGTAACAACCTTCCCTGCGAGTCCATCTCAACCGTCTGCCCGTAGTAGCTCGTCACGTTGAAAAAATCCTCCCGTTCCGGGTCCGTGGGTTCGAGCTGCACAATCTTTGCTTCGATCGCCTCCCACTCCTTCATCGGGTACAGCTGAGCCCGTTTGCCATCAACACTGGTGATGTAGAAGACCGGCCCATACACCTCATCCACCCTGCGCTTGAACTCCGACGGCAGCTTCAATCGAAACTTTTCATCGACCCGCGTTTGGTGGTTTCCGCGAAACATTGCAACCTCGATACCCTGCAGCACCAACCTTGGTTAAAAACCGGCCTAATCTCGTAGAATTGTTCAGAATGAGTTCGGTTTAGGCCACCTAACTCCAAAATCTTCTACTTTGCTCCACAAGCATCGCTGAGACATCCGGCCCTGTAAAGGGTTATTTCGTACGAATCTTTGGAATTCCCTTATTGAATTGTGGAAAACTCAGCGCGTTGCGGAATCTAGGTGAATACCCACAAGATGTAGTGTTAGCACCCGTGGTTCATATCTGGACCGTCACTTGCATCCGCCAAATCTATTTGATAGGCGAAATAAAGGCGAAATACTACGCCTCCGCCAGCTTCTTTCGCCGCAGCAGCCATACCAGGTACCACAGCACGGCCAGATTAATCAGCAACAAGCTCAAGCGAAACCAATCCGGCCGCCGCACCAGCTCATACAGCTCCCACGGCAGAAAAGAAATGGTCAGGATCAGCGTCAGGTATTCCGCCCACACTTTCTCCAGCAGCAACCCGACTCCCTCCGTCAAGGCCAGCGCAGAATACCCGAATGTCGCCACGCTGATCTGTCTCAGTCGGTGCGCGTCGATTAGATCGACCTTGTCCAGCAGCAGTGCAATGAACCGGCTCTCCGGGTCGAACCTGAATTTCACTGCCAGGCGCATCACCTCGTCTTCAAGGTCCTTATGCAGTAGATGAATTGCACCCACGCCCACAAAGAAAAAGAAAATCGCCTTCGCCAGCTTGAACAACCCAATCAGCAACAGGCCGCGGTCATGCGATCTTCCATGCTGCTGCGCCTGTTTCAACTCATCGCTGCTGATCAATTCATTTGGCATATCCGATCTTCAGTTGACGGTGAGCCAATGGAATTGTCAACGCCCTATCGGTAGCATCTCGTCTTCATCCCACCAACAGTCCTTCGCACGTAATCGCCTAACCGCCCATCAGCACAAATACAAGCAATCCAGTCTCTGCAGCCGGACGTAGATGCTTATGAACCCTGAAGACAGGGACGAGCTTTAGAAACCGGAACGCTAAAAGGACAACGACAATGAAGAAGACATTTCTCGCAACTCTGGCCGTAGCCGCTTTGGCTATTACATCTCTCAGCGCCTATGCGCAGAACGACCCAACCGTCGGGGGCGCCGCCATGTATCCGACCAAGACCATCGTCGAGAACGCAGTTAACTCGCCGATCCACAAGACCCTCGTCACAGCCGTCAAGGGCGCCGGCCTAGTCGACACGCTCAACAGCCCCGGCCCCTTCACCGTCTTCGCGCCCACCGACAACGCTTTCGCCAAGCTCCCTGCTGGAACCGTTGAGATGCTAGTCAAGCCGGAGAACAAAGACACCCTCGTCAAGATCCTCACCTACCATGTCGTCGCCGGCCGCATCAGCTCCAAACAGCTCGCAGGCATGATCAAAAAGGGCGGCGGTAAAGCCACTCTCAAAACCGTTCAGGGCGAAGACCTCATCGCCACCTGGTCTGGCGGAAAAATCATGCTCACCGATGCCAAGGGCGGCATGGCCACCATCACCACGGCCGATGTCTTCCAGTCCAACGGCGTCATCGACGTCATCGACACCGTCCTCATGCCCAACTAAAGTGTCGTCCTAATCACTCCGCTGCACTAAAGCGAAGCGGGCTGCCGATGCAGTCCGCTTCGCTTTCTTCATAACATCAACTAGTGTTTCGCCAGCACATGGTCCATCATCTTGCTCAGGTGAGGTCTGGCTCGCTCCATTGCAACTTTCGCGGTCAGCCCATACTTCTCCCGCAGTGCCTCCACCTTGCCATGCTCAATAAACGCATCCGGCCATCCCACCCGCACCACAGGTACTTGCAGCTCAAGCTCGTTCAAGGCCTCCATCACTGCTGACCCAAACCCGCCCGCCAGCACATGATCCTCGAGCGTCACCACTAACCCACACTTGCAGCCGAACTCCGCGATACACTCGCGATCCACCGGCTTTGCAAATCGCGGATTGATCACCGCAGCCGAAAATCCTTCCAGCCGCATCATCTCTGCCAACCGTTCCGCCTCCGGCAGCATAGCCCCCAACCCGAAAATCGCAACGTCATGGCCATCGCGCACTACCTCAGCTTTGCCGATTCTCAACGCCACCGGCTGTTTCTTCACCGCAACTCCGGCCCCCGTCCCGCGCGGATAGCGAATCGCGCTCGGCCCTTCATGCAGCATCGCCGTATACATCATGTCCGCCAACTCGTCTTCGTCTTTCGGCACCATGTGCATCAGGTTCGGCACACCGCGCAGATAGCTGATGTCGAACAGGCCGTGGTGCGTCGGTCCGTCATCTCCGCTCAAACCACCGCGGTCCATACAAAAGACGACAGGCAGGTTCTGCAGGCACACATCATGCACCACTTGATCGAAAGCCCGCTGCAAAAACGTCGAGTAAATCGCGCAAAACGGCTTATATCCCTTCGTCGCCATCCCCGCGGCGAAGATCACCGCATGTTCCTCCGCAATCCCAACATCGAAGTAGCGCTTCGGATGATGCGGCCGGAATAAATCCAGCGCAGTCCCATTCGGCATCGCCGCCGTAATCGCCACAACTTTATCGTTTGCGGTCGCCAGCTTCGTGAGCGTCTCGGCAAATATCTCCGAATAAGTCTTCTGCGCCGCCGACTTGGTCTCGCCCGTCGCTGCGTCATACGGTCCCAGCCCGTGAAATTTCTTCTGCTTCTCGATCGCCGGCTGAAAACCTCTTCCCTTCTGCGTAATCGCATGCAGCACCACGGGCCTGTTCTGCAGTTTCAAAAATTTGAACGTCTCGATCAGTAACGGCAGATTATGCCCATCGATCGGTCCAAAGTAGTTGAGTCCGAATTCCTCAAACAGCATGCCCGGGCCAATCAAACCCTTCGCAGCTTCTTCAGCCTTCCGCGCCAAATGCGCCACGGTCTTACCGCCAAACCGCTCCACCAGTTCCGCGGCCTTGCCATGCAGATTCGATATCGTGGGATTCGTCACAATCTTGTGGAAGTACTCCGCAATCGCTCCAACATTCTTATCGATAGACCAGGCGTTGTCGTTCAGCACGACGATCATTCGCTTGGTCTGCGCAGCAATATTGTTCAACGCCTCAAACGAAATTCCATTCGTAAACGCCGCATCCCCCGCCAACGCAACAATATGCTCTTTCCCACCCGACATATCTCGCGCTACCGCCATCCCCAGCGCGGCGCTCAGAGCCGTTCCCGCGTGTCCGGCGCCGTAGCAGTCGTGCTCACTCTCAGTGCGCAGCATAAATCCGTTCAACCCACCCGGCTGCCGGATCGTATGGAACAGTTTTTCTCGCCCCGTGAGCAGCTTGTGCACATACGCCTGATGGCTCACATCGAACACAAAGCTATCCTTCGGCGTTTCGAAAACGTAGTGCATCGCCAGGGTCAGCTCCACCACGCCAAGGTTCGGTCCAATATGCCCGCCCGTCTTCGAAACCCCGACTATCAGACGCGCCCTTATCTCCTCCGCCAGTTGTATAAGCTCAGCAATCGACAGCTTCTTTACATCCGCAGGACTTTGAATCGTCTCAAGAATATTGCTCATTAAACCCTGTTCTGCAGGTCGCTCGGCGAGCGCCGCAACCTGCCCAAAACCCATACCGCACACTTAATCCTGCAAAATGCGGCAGCTCTTAAGTATATCAACCCAGGCCGATCGGCCGTGTTGCTCGTCAGGTCGGTTGATTAGACGTTTTTTCTTGTATTTTGCTTACTCGCGCAAACTTTGCTACTTGCAGATTTGCCTTCTAAGGTATGCTTCACCCACATGATCCCCGCAGTCACCACCACAGGACTCACTCGCCGTTTCGGCGACTTCACCGCCGTTCAGGACGTCAACCTCACCGTCGCCCCCGGCCAGTTCTTCGGCTTCCTCGGCCCCAATGGAGCCGGGAAATCCACCACCATCAAGATGCTCACCGGCCTCCTGGCACCAACGTCAGGCTCCATCCAGATACTCGGCCTCGACGCCGCGGCCAACCCCATCGAAATCAAGCGCCAGATAGGTGTCGTCCCTGAAGGCCTGGCCCTATTCGGCCGCCTCACCGCAGCGGAGTATCTTCGCTTCGTCGGCCGCATGTACGGCCTCGACGCCGCCACCACAGCCGCCCGCACCACCGAACTGCTCGAGTTCATGAATCTCGCCGGCGAAACCAAAAAACTCGTCACCGACTTCTCCCACGGCATGCAAAAAAAACTCGCTCTCGCCGCAGCTGTCATTCACGGCCCCAAAGTCCTCTTCCTCGACGAACCTTTCGAAGGCGTTGACGCCATCGCCTCAGGCACCCTCAAAGCCATGCTCCAGGGCATGATTGCCCGCGGAGCCACCATCTTCCTCACCTCTCACGTCCTTGAGATCGTCGAGCGCCTCTGCACCCACATTGCCATCATCGACCGCGGCCACCTCATCGCCAACGGCTCACTCGAAGAGCTCCGCGCCGGAGTTCAGGCTCGCAACCCTGCCAACACCAATGGCGCCGGAGCCGGCGTCACCTCCACTTTGACCCTCGAGCAGATCTTTCTCAGCATCGTCGGCAACGAAGGCGGAGCGCAGCCCCCGGAACAGGAGCTCTCATGGCTGGGCTGACTCCAACCCAAATCCAACCCGCAAACTGGACAGCCTCTCAGAGCCGCGCTCAATTTGCTGCGCTCGCCAAACTACGCTGGTGCATCTTCCGCAATGCCTTCCGCCGCAAGGGAGCCGGTGGCGAGATCGTCGCTCGCATCATCTTCTTTCCCCTCATTGGCGTCGTCGCCTTCGGACCCATCGTCGGCTCCGGCTTTATCGCCTACTTCCTCTTTTCGTCCAACCGCCTCGAAATGTTCCCCCTCCTTACCTGGGGAATCTTCGCGCTCTGGCTACTTGTCGTCCTCAACATCTCCGCGCCCGGCATTAGCTTCGACATCAACACCATCATCCGGTTCCCTCTAAGTTTCCCTCGCTACCTCACCGCTCGCATCTTCTTCGGCCTGCTCAGCGCCTCCACCGTCATTGGCACTCTGTCTCTTATCTCCGCTGACATCGGCGTCGCCATCGCCCAGCCATCCCTCGCCCTCTGGTCCACGCTCCTCCTCGGCACCTTCGCCCTCGCCAACATCTTCTTTGTGCGTATGATCCTCGTCTGGGTCGAGCGTTGGCTTTCCACCCGCCGCGCCCGCGAAATCTTCACTGCCTTCATCCTCTTCGCCTCCCTCGGCTTCCAATACGTCAACCTCCACTTCAACCCCGGCCTGCAGGGCAGCCATCATCACCACACCATCAGCCGCCTTCCTCTACTCCTTAAGTTTGCTCATCAGATTCAGCCCGTCGCCGCGTTCCTCCCGCCCGGACTCGCCGCCTCCTCCATCGTCAGCTTCAACCAGAGCCATCTCGTCGCTGCCGTTGCCTCGTTCCTTGGCCTTTGCGTCTTCACCGCTCTTTTCTTTAGCGTCTACGCGTGGCGCATGCATCGCGAGTTCCGCGGCGAAAACCTCAGCGAGGTCGCCCGGCACAATCGACCTGCTGCCCACCCACTCCCCTCCGCCTCACCAGGCCGCCCCGTCATCGCCTCCGACGCCGCTCCCAGCGCCGCCACCGGGCGCTTCGGCCTCAACAACACCATCGTCGCCTGTCTCCAGAAGGAGTTCATCTACCTTCGCCGCAACCTCAATCAGCTTTATGGCTTCGTCGTTCCCATCTTCATGGTCTTCCTCTTCGCCGGCCGCATGAGCGCCAGCGGACGGTACGGCGACTTCGTCTTTCCGGTAGCAGTCGCATACTCCGTTCTTGGCGTCTCCATCCTCTCCTACAACGCCCTCGGAATGGACGGTACCGGCGTTCAGTTCTACTTCCTCAGTCCCACGCGTCTGCGCGATGTCTTTCTGGCAAAAAATCTACTCGGCTTTCTCCTCAACCTCGTTGAGCTCGCCCTCATCTTCGCCGTCATCACCTTCGTCACCCATAACCCGCCGCTCATCATCGGCCTCGCAACGGTCTGCTGGCTGCTCTTCGCCACCTTTATCAACGGGGCCGTCGGCAATCTGCGTTCTCTCACCGCGCCAAAAAAGATTGATCTGACCAAGATCAGCCGTAGACAAGCCTCACAACTCAGCGTCCTCGTCGCCCTCGGCGTTCTCATCGGATGTTTCGGCGTCGGCGTCGGCGTCATCTTTCTCTGCAACAACCTTCACCGCCCATGGCTCATGATCCCCATCTTCCTCGCGCTCTCCGTGGTCGGTTTCATCTTCTATCTCATGGTCCTCAATCGCATCGACACGATCGCCTTCACCCACCGCGAAGACCTCGCTGAAGAGCTCTGCAAAGCCTAGCCACACTGACTTATCTGTTCGCTCGGACTGACCCTCGCAGCAAACGATTGAATCGAAGTCTTTTACATCCAAAGAACCCCCAGGGAACGCAGGCCCGGCACAAATCGTTTACGCCTCCACTGGGACAACGCTGCGCACACGCTCAATTTAGTTCTATTCTTGACCCTACTCATGGACAGCGCTCCCCAAATCGTCGGCGGATCTCCCCTTCGTAAAGAGGGCAAAGCCAAGGTCCTCGGTCGCGCCCAGTACGTCGACGACATCACCCTCCCGGATATGTGGTTCGGCGCCACGGTCCGCAGCACCATCCCACGCGGACGCATCACCTCCATCACATTCGATCCTGCCATTCCCTGGCACAACTTCACCATCGTCACCGCCGCAGACATCCCTGGCGAAAACGCCATCGTCCATCTCACGAAAGACCACCCCTGCCTCGCATCGACCCACGTCAACCACGACGCTGAGCCCATCCTCCTCCTCGCTCACCCCAACCGCGCCGAGCTGCCCGCCGCCGTAGCCGGCGTCCACATAACTTACGAAGAGCTCCCCGCCATTTACACCATCGAAGAGTCGGAAAAGAAAGAACACATCATCTGGGGCGAAGGCGAACACGCAAATACCTTCAAGACCTACCTGATGCAGAAAAACCAGACACCAATCCCTGACGAGATATGGCAGACAGCCGACTACATCATCGAAGGTGAGTACCGAACCGGCGCGCAGGAGCAGCTCTACATCGAGAACAATGGAGTCATCGCCGAATACGATGCAGAAACCGGAGTGACAGTAAGAGGCTCCATGCAGTGTCCCTTCTACCTCGTCCACGCGCTCGAGCTCGTCTTCAATCTGCCCGCCGAAAAGTGTCGCGTCATCCAGACCGAAACCGGCGGAGCCTTCGGCGGCAAGGAAGACTTCCCCTCCGTCATTGGCAGCCACGCCGCGCTACTCGCCATGAAGTCCGGACACCCCGTCAAGCTCTGCTACGACCGCTCGGAAGACATGGCCGCCACCACCAAGCGCCATCCTTCCCGCACGCGTCACCGCACCGCCGTATCGAAGGATGGCAAACTCCTCGCCGGCGAGATCGACTTCGCCATCGACGGTGGCGCCTACGCTACCCTTTCCCCCGTAGTCCTCTCCCGCGGCACTATCCATGCCCCCGGTCCCTACAACTGGCCATACGTGACGGTTCGCGCCAAAGCAATGGCTACCAACATCCCGCCCCACGGCGCCTTCCGCGGATTCGGCGCGCCACAAAGCATCTTCGCGCTTGAGCGCCACATGGACAAGATCGCCAAAACCATCGGCCTCTCACCCGAAGAGTTCCGCCGCCGCAACTTCCTCAGCACCGGCGACCGGACCGCCACAGGCCAACTCCTCCAGGACTCAGTCGACATGCATCGCCTTCTCTCCCGCGCCCTCAAAAAATCCGGGTACCATGCCAGGCGCGAGCAGTTTGACCGTGAAAACCCCACCAGCCCTATCAAGCGCGGCATCGGCTTCGCTACCTTCTTCCACGGATCAGGCTTTACCGGCTCCGGCGAGCACCGTCTCAACTCACTTGTAGCCATCGAACTCACACCTGAGGGCCAGCCCCAGATTCTCGTCTCGTCTACCGAGTTCGGCCAGGGAACCAACACCATCCTCTGCCAGGTTGCGGCCCAGACACTCCGCCTGCCGTACGACCAGGTCCTCATCGCCCAACCCGACACAAATCGCGTCCCCAACTCCGGACCCACCGTTGCCAGCCGTACCGCAATGATTGTTGGCAAGCTGGTAGAGCGCGCCGCGCAATCTCTGTGCGCCACTCTCGTGGCCAGCGGATATCTTGCGCACGATTACACGCCGAAAGACTTTCATCGTGCCGCCAGGCTTTATCTCTCCCAGCATGGCTCCCTTAAAGCCGAAGCTCGCTACAAATCGCCCGAGGGCATCTTCTGGGACGACGAAACCTACAGTGGCGAAGCCTATCCCGCCTACGCCTGGGCTGCCTACGTCGCCGAAGTCGCCGTCGATACCACTACCTACTCCGCAACCGTCACCAACTTCCACGCCGTGCAGGAGGTAGGACGCGTTCTCCATCCCATCCTTGCCGCCGGCCAGATTGAAGGCGGCGTCGCGCAGGGTATCGGCTACGCCCTCTACGAGAAGTGCCTCTGGCAAAACGGTCACCTCGCCAACAACCAGATGACCAACTACATCATGCCCACAAGCGTCGACATCCCCTCAATCCAGGTGAGCTTCGAAGAGGTTCCGTCGCACCACGGAGCCTTCGGCGCCAAGGGCATCGGCGAGCTTCCCATCGACGGTCCCGCACCCGCCATTCTCAACGCTATCGAGCACGCTACAGGCATCGCTTTCAACCAGATTCCTCTACTTCCCGAAGATATCTTCGAGCGTATGACGCGTATACCTAGCTCCGGATCCGAAGATCTCAACCCAGCCATCGCCGGTCCTGTCTTCAGCGAGACCACCGCATGACGGGTCAGCCTCGCCATCGGCCACAACTTATTAAGGCTTGCAAATGACGCAGATCGAACTCACCATCAATGGCCAGGAAAAAACCATTCAAGCGCCGCCGATGAAGCGTCTTCTCGACGTCCTTCGCGAAGACCTCCAACTCACCGGAGCGAAAGAAGGCTGCGGCGAAGGCGAGTGTGGGGCATGCGCCGTCCTGATCGACGGAGAGTTGGTCAATTCATGTCTCGTCCCAATCCGGCAAGCCGAAGGCGCCCACATCACGACCATCGAAGGTCTGGCCATCGACGAGAGACTACATCCTATCCAGCAATGCTTCCTCGAAGAAGGCGGAGCCCAGTGCGGCATCTGCACGCCAGGCATGATTCTCGCTACCCACCATCTTCTCGAAAAGCATCCGCAGCCAACCCTTTTACAAATTCAGGAAGGCCTTAACGGGAACCTCTGTCGATGCACCGGCTACATTCGCATCTTCAACGCGGTTCAGCAATCCGCTCTCGCGGGAGCAGCAAAATAATGCGATCCAACGCTGCCGACTTCGAACTCATCGCGCCGAACTCGCTCGACGCCGTCCTTCAGATTCTCGCCGATTCGCCTGACCGCTATACGCCCATCGCCGGTGGCACCGAGCTCATGGTCGCCCTGGGCGCCGGCCGTCTCCAATCCAAAAAACTTATCTCTCTCTGGAATCTCGAAGAACTCCGCTTTATCGAAGTTACGCCTGACGCCATCATCATCGGCGCCGGTAGTACCTTCACTGACATTCGCAAACACCCCGTCATTGCTGACGAATTCTCCATTCTCGCGCAGGCTGCAAGCTGGACCGGCTCGATCGCCAATCAGAATCGCGGGACCCTGGGCGGCAACATCGTCAACGCCAGCCCCGCCGCGGATTCTCCGCCCGCGCTTCTTGCCTACGACGCCGAACTCACTCTTGTCTCCGCCAGTGGACACCGCACACTGCCCTACCGCGATTTTCATCTCGCCTACAAGGAGACAGCACTCGAACCCTACGAGCTGCTCCACAGCATCGCTATCTTACGTACCTATAGCGGTTACAGAAGCTACATTCGCAAGGTCGGTCCGCGCAATGCGCAGGCTATATCGAAGGTGGCTATAGCAGGTCTCGCGCGCATGAAGGACAACAGGATCGAAGACATTCGCATTGGCGCGGCCAGCCTGCGCGAGTATCCTACCCGCCTCACCAGCGCTGAGCAGTCGCTTATCGGCAGGGCGGTGACTCCGCAGACGATTGCTGCGGCGCGGGCGGCGATTCTTGCCGAAGCGCGGCCTATCGACGATATCCGCAGCACCGCCAAGTACAGGGCCACGGTTGCGGCCAACCTGGTGGAAGAGTTTCTACGGACTCTTTAGGCACATTTTTTTGGAGGGTGGTTTTGGGGGTGGTTTTGCGAAATTACGGTGCAAATACGTGGTTTTTGCATGGTAAATGGGTGGTAGATGCGTGGTAAAACGTGGTGAATTGTGTGGTGATTTTGTGGTGGAGAATCTTTGCCACTTTTTGAAAATAAATCTGTGGAAAACCTAGGCGAGGACGAAGTGTGTGCTGGGAAGCTACCCGAACAGAGCTTTCGCCCGCTGCAGATCCTTCACTGTATCGACGTCAAGGTCGCCGTTCTCCAACTCCTCCCAGTGGGCCCCCAGCAACAGCTCGCGCGCCCCGGTATCTCCCTTTAGTTCCATCAACTGATCGAAGCAGCTCCTGGGAAAGAACGCGGGAACGCCGTTCTTTCCCGAGTAGCGCGAAGCTTTCACTTCCCCGCTCGACATCAGGCGCAGCAGATGTTGCGCGGCGACGGCGGGCTGATCGCAGGTCATCAGGACCACACCCTCTATATCCGCGGCCGCGGCCTCCAGGGCCCGCACGCCGGACCGAATCGAAGACGCCATTCCCTCTTTCCAGTGCTCGTTGATCAGGGGCACAGCATCTCCAAGCGCGCTGTTTTCCAGGATCTGGGCAAAATCAGCACCCACCACGGCGACGACCGGGGAACACCCAGCTTCGCGGGCTACACGCACTGCCCGCTCCAGCAAGGTCGCTCCACCCAACTTCGCCAGTTGCTTCGGTTCACCCAGACGAGTCGAGGCGCCGGCGGCCAATATGACTGCGCCAACCCGCATCAGGCAACATCCAGAGCACACTGCTGCTGAAGATAGCGCGAACTGCCGCCCTCACTGATGTGGCGCGCCACATCTTCCGGCGACAGCCTGCGCACGTTCCCCAATCTCCCCATGCAACAAGCCTGCACCTCGGCGATGATTGCCAGCGCAATCGCCTCCGGGCCATCTCCACCCAGGTCGAGCCCCACGGGGGCGTAGATCTGCTCACAACACGATGCAATCGTCCGACCAAGCATGGCTGCGACTTCGCTGACCAGCAACGAGCTGCGATGCCTGGCTCCCAGCAAACCCAGATATCTGGGCTGCAACGGCAGCACTGCGGCGAGCAGTTCCCTGTCCTGTTCGTAGCTATGGGTCATCACCACCACGGCATCCTCGGATCGAATTCCAATGGCCCCAATGGCGCCGGACGGAGTGACCAGCACTTGCTGAGCGTCGGGAAACCGCTCGGCACGAGCCAGATGTGCCCGGGCGTCGACCACCGTCACGCTCCAGCCCAGCAGCGCGGCCATATTGACCAGCGGCTTCGCGTCATCCCCTGCGCCGAGAAGGAACAACCTTTGCGGAGCAACCATTCGCTCCACAAACATCGCCGCAGGCATACTCTCGACCCAGCCGCGGTGCAGCACACCCGATCGCGCTTCCTCCAGCTCCTGCGCGGTCAATCGACTGCTGGCAAAGGTGAAATCTCCGTTTGGCGAAAGCACTGCGCGGGCGAATCCCCTGTTCTCTTCGGGCAACCAGGTCAGGACGGTAGATTCCTGGCCCGCGATGGCCGCTTCCAAAGCGGTCATCAATGCCCTGCACTCAGGGGTATCGCCTGGCTCCAGCAGCAGGTCGACGACTCCGCCGCAACCCAGGCCGAACGGCATCTCGGCGGTGTCATCAAACATCGTCGAGTAGCTCTTGACTACCGCGCCCTCGCGCACCAGCCACGCGGCCTTGCGCAGGACCTCCGACTCCAGGCAGCCACCGCTGATGGTTCCTGCGTATTCGCCCTGAGAGGTCAGCAGCAGACGCGCTCCCGGGTGTCGATAACTCGAGCCGACGACGCGCACCAGGGTCACGAGGACAGATCCACCGCTGCGCTGCCACAGCCCAACAATCTGACGACGTTCCCTCATGGCCAGAATCCTATTCCCTTTAGAGACTAGTCCCAATCATCTTGTCGAAGAGACAGTACAGCGCGTTGGATGCTTTGATCGGATCGACAAAATACAATCCACATTTATTCCACTTCTACCTCTGAGTCGGCCGAAAGAGAAAAAGTTTTCTCTATTTTCGCCAAACGGGAGCTTGCCTTACCGCCAGGCCCGGTATCCAGTGAATCAACAGAATCCCTTCACTTTCATGATTTTACAGCCATGTTGCGAGGCGATTGTCCGGTATTGTCGGGGCTGTGCAGATAAATCACAAAAAATATGCTCTTCGCAGAGCATTGGCATTCCCTGTGCAAGAGAAGGCGTATCCCGTTCCCGAAGCCAATGATCCTGAAAGGCTTCACGTTCTTACACCACTAAGTCGGAACTCCGACCTGATGCACTTTGCACGACAACTACCTAGGAGCTTCACCCATGCGTAACCGCCGTCTCTCCGGTGTCCGGGTTCTCTTTAACTTTGTCACTTTCGTCGCATCCACCCTGGCTCCAACTCTTGCGCATACCCAGGCACTGACGCTTTTGCAGAGCGGCACTCGCTACGCGGGCACGACCATGCCGGGCTTCAACGGAGACTTCGGATCCGCGACGACGGTCAGCCTCAACGGACCTTCGTATATTGTTTTCGACTTGCATGGGAATCAATACATCTCGGACACGCAGAACAACTGCGTTCGTAGGATCGATACCACGGGCTCGATGAGCACGGTTGCCGGGCTGGCGGTATCGGGCCAGGGCGACACCTGCAACATCTCCTCGAACAGCACACCGACTCCCTCACAGGGCCTGTTTCAGCCCACCGGGCTTGCTCTCGACATCTCGAATAACCTCTATATCGCCGACAGCAAACACAACTGCGTCCGTATGCTGGCGAACGGAGCCTCCGGCGTAGCGTCGCTGAGCACGGTCGCGGGCACCTGCGGATCGGCTACGTCGACAACGCCCAACCCGAACGGGCTCGTCCTGGATTCGAGCAACAACCTCTACATTTCAATTCAGGACACTGAGGTTCTTCCTGCTGTGAGCACCTACCAGGTTCTGCGCGAGACAGGCGGTAGCCTCTGCGTGATGGCGGGAGCAACTTCTGCGCTCGTGAACAATGCTTGCCCCGGCATCACCGGCAGTGTCGTGCTGAATGCGCCATCCGGCGTGGCGATTAACGGCATGGGCGATCTTTTTATTGCAGACACGGGCAACAACTGCGTTCGCCAGATCGCTGGCCTGGCCGCGTATAAGACGGCGGCGGGTCAATGCTCCAATGACGGCACGGGCAATCCTTCGACGGCGCTGAACAAACCGTATGGGCTTGCCTTTTCGCCGATGCAATCGCTGATGATCACCGAGTCCAGTCCGGACGATGTCGTCAGCTACATTCCGGGTTCCTCGAGCGTGACGATCGCTGCAGGGCTGCCCGATGGCGCCTCCGGTTCGTACAGTCCCACGCAGGACGGCACCTCCGCCCTCAGCGCTCCGCTGAACGCTCCACGGGGCATTGCGTTCGATAGCTTCGGCAACTTTTCTGTCGCCGACTCCGGGAACGGTATTGCGCGCAAGATGAGCAGCAATATTATTTTTCCCTCGACGCCGGTGGGGAGCCAGAGCGCGACGATGCCGCTTACCTTCGCCGTCAACCAGAACGTCAACCTCTCGGTCAGCTCCGGCCCCGACTTCAGCATGACCAGCAATACGTGCACAGGCGCGCTGAGTCCGGCAGCGGCAGGCGCAGTGCCCAACACCTGCCAGGTCTTTATTCACTTCACTCCCACTCGTCCCGGACTGCGCAGCGCTCCGGTGATCCTGACCGACTCTCTGTCGGGCAAAAATATTCTGCAGGGACTCGAAGCCGAAGGCACCGGCTCGCTCAGCGTCTTCACTCCCGGCACGGTGAACACTGCTGCCGGCGCACTGGCCGGTCCGAACGCGGTCACGGTTGACTCTGCGGGGAACGCGTATGTGCTCGAAGCGGGCAACACGCCTGGCACTGCCGATCTGCTGCTGCTTCCCGCCGGCGGCGGCGCACCCCAGACGGTGATTCCCGCGGGAGCAGGCTTGTCGACTCCTTCGGCGGTTGCAATCGATTCCGCCGGGAGCTTCTTCATCGCCGATGCGACCCACGGCTCAATTGCCAGATTCGGCGCGGACGGCAGCATCAACACCAGCTACATCACGGGCCTCGACACGCCGACGGCGATCTATGTCGATGGCTTCGACAATCTGATCATCGCGCAGGCAGGCTCGACCCATAACGTGATTGAGGTCTATGCAGCGGGCTCACGTCGCACGATCTCGGCCGGCTTCGTCTCGCCCAGCGGACTCGCCATGGATCTCAACGGTATCCTCTACATCGCCGACAGCAGCGGACATCTCGTCTATGCCGTGGACAAATCGGGGATTCTGCATCAGTTCGCGGGCAACGGAACAACCACCGACACCGTCCCGGGGCAGGCTACGGGGACCGCGCTGATCTCGCCGTCTTCGCTGTCTGTCGATGCCGCGGGCGATCTGTACATTGCGGATGCAGGAGCGAATCGCGTCTATACGGTGTTCGCATCGACCAATAGCAGCGGCAGCAACATCGCCACGGTCTTCGGCACCGGCACCGCGGGGAAGACGGGAGACGGCGGCTTCAGCACTCTCGCCGAGGTGAGCGATCCCGTCGCGGTCGCGGTGGATGGCAGCGGCAATCTCTTCGTGGTCGACCACGGCAACAGCTCGGTTCGCGAGATCAGCTACCCGAAGCCGGTGGTCGCGCTTGGCACGGTCACGGTCGGCGAAAGCTCGCCGGTGGCTCTTCAGAGCCTGAGCAACTTCGGCACGGACAACCTGGGCCTCACCGCTCCGTTCTCTACGTCGGACTCGCACTTCATCGTCGACAGCCACACCACGACCTGCGGTACGACGATCATCGCGGGCTCAACCTGCGATATGGGCTTCCTCTTCACGCCCACTGCCGGCGGTCCTCTGAGCGCAACGGTTACGCTGGCTTCGAACTCGTACAACAGCCCGCAGACGATTCAACTGACCGCAACCGGCAAGCTGATTGCGCCGCTGCAGTTTACGCTTCCGGCTGAGACTGAAGTCTACGGCCAGCCGTTTCCTGAGACGGTTCTGGTGACGAATGGAAGCCCTGTTCCCACAGGCACGATCAGCTTCAGTCTGGGGAAGGAGGTTCTCTGCACCCTGACCACGACGCTGGATGCGACGACGGTGTGCAACGCTGCGAATAGCGGTCTTTCCATCGGAACCTATACGGTCACGTTCAGCTACACGGGCGACAGCAACTACTCGCCAGCGAGCGGCAGCGTGATTCTGACGGTTACGCAAGCGCCACTTTCGATCACGGTCAACAATGCCACGCGGCAGTATGGAGCGGCCAATCCGATCTTTAGCGGCACGCTGACGGGCGTGGTTCCGGGAGACACGATCCTGGTCGCCTACTCTGCAAATGCCACGCTCGGCAGTCCGGTGGGCAGCTATTCCATCGTCGCGACGCTGACCGCGGGCGGTGCAACTAACCTCGCCAACTACGCGATCACGAATACTCCTGGGACGCTTACGATTACCGGGGCGCCGCTGACGGTCACGGTGCTCGACGTCAGCCGTCAGTATGGACAGGCGAATGCGTCCCTCACCAGCACAACCTCTGTGACGGTCAACGGCACAACCAGGGTGGGGACTCTTAACAGCGATGCCCTCACCATCACATACTCGACCGCCGCTACGGTTACTTCGCCGGTGGGGACTTACGCGATCAACGCATCCGTTTCGGGAACGCCGGCGGGCAACTACATCATCACGGTCGTTCCCGGGAACCTCACCGTCACGCAGGCGCCACTCACGATCACCGTCGGCAACGCGACCCGGCCGTATGGCGCTGCCAATCCGGGCTTCACCAGCACCGCGAGCGGCGCGCTCAACGGCGACACCTTTAGTAATACCTACTCAACGACGGCCACCGTCACTTCGCCGGTCGGAAGCTATCCCATCAACGACGTGATAGGGGGGCCGGCGGCGGCGAACTACACCATCAACGTTGTTCCAGGGACACTGACCGTCACGCAGAATCCATCGTCGCTGGTGATCAACGTCGACAACGCAAGCCGGGTCTACGGTGCGGTAAATCCTAACTTCACCGGCTCGGTCAACGGGGTGCTGCCGGGCGACAATGTCGTCGTCACCTTCACCACGACGGCTACGCAGACCTCGCCGGCCGGCAACTATGCGATTGGGGCGAATGTCTCAGGAACGTCTGCCGGCAACTACATTGCCACCATTCATCCGGGAACTCTCGCCATCTCGGCTGCGTCCACCACCACCGCCATTGCGACCTCAGGCTCGCCCGCAACCGTGGGAGCCAATGTGACCTTCACGGCCACGGTGACGTCGGCCGGTGGCGTCGTATCCGGCGCGGTTAACTTTTCTGACGGCAGCACCCTGCTGGGCAGCGGAACTCTGAACGGGAGCGGCGTGGCCACCTTCTCCACCACGACTCTGACACTCGGCACCCACAGCATCACGGCAGCCTTCCAGACCAACACAAACTTCATCGCCAGCTCGGGGGCCCTGACGCAGGTGATGACGGCGCCCACCGGCAGCTTTACCATCTCCGCCTCGCCCGCAACGCAGTTCATCAAGGGCGCCGGCGCTACTGTCTACCAGGTGACCTTGACATCCGTAGGAGCCTTTGCCGGTCAGATCAATCTCGCCTGTTCCGGACTGCCTGCCGATGCCACATGCTCCTTCGCCAGTAATCCCACGCTCACCGCCGGCGGTACAGCTACCGTCGCCCTGACAGTCAACACCACGGTTGCCGATGCCCAGCTTCGCAGGCCGGCGCCTACCAGTTTGAATCCTGCAGATCTCTCACCCATCACCGCGGCCGCCGTCTTCCCGTTCGAATTTACCGGCTTCGGGGTCTTCTTCAGCGGCTTCACACGCCGCAAGAAGTTAGGTACTCAGACGATGCGTCTGCTCGCAGTCCTGCTCTTTTCGCTTGGCATTCTTGGCCTGGCAGGTTGCGGCTGCCCCAGCACGACGTTCCAGACCTACACCATCAACATCAATGCCAACAGCGTCAGCTTCACAGCGCCTGCTCAATCCACTTCGGTGATCCTATCCGTCGGTAACCAGTAAAACCTGACCGCTGCTCCTCTCCAAACGGGCAGCGGTTTTTTCAATATCAGGAAGCGCCGTAGTTGGAGGATTCATTGTTATGCGTTTTCAGTTCGTGAGCACCGATCCTATGAATCCCAGGAACAGCAGCCCCTCGCGCCGCCATCTCTTTCGCGGCTCGCGCGCCGCTCTTCTTATCGCTCTCACCAGCGGCTTGCTCACGGCTTCCTCGTTGTCCGCCGCCGCCCAGGCGGTGAAAACCGGGTCAACTCCGCCCCCTGAGCTCTCGCGTTTCGACCTCTATGGAGGCTACGGCTATTTCCATCCCGTCAATAGCGCCATCAGCAACGTCCAGTACCAACCCATTAATCCCGGCGCGGTTGTCAGCGCCTCGGCTTACTTCAATCGCTACGTCGGCGTGCAGGCCGAAGGCAGCTTTTTCCCGCATGGGCCCAACGACTGCGTCTTTACCGCTCAGGCTGGTCCTATCTTCCGTTACCAGAAGAACCGCCTGGTTCCTTTCGCCCACGTAATAGCAGGGGGAGCCAAGGTTGGCGGGCCTATCTTCCAGCCCTGCACCTGGGGCTGGGGAGTCACGGGCGGCGTGGGATTGGATTACATTCTGCCAACGTTTAACAATCGCATCGCCATCCGGCCCATTCAAGCCGACTTCGATTACTCCCACGTCGACTACGGCCCGGTGGGCGTCGGCGCAGTGACCGGCGGCATTGGAGAGATCACCGCGTACCGGCTCTCCGCCGGCATTGTCCTGCGCTTCGGCCAGATCACGCCGCCACCACCGGTCCAGCTCGGCTGCACTGTGCAGCCGGCAAATGTCTTCCCTGGCGACCCGGTTACCGTCACCGCCGCCACCAGCAACCTCGATCCGAAAAAGAAGGCCGTCTATACCTGGACCGTCAGCGGCGGCCACATCACCGGCAATGACGCCACAGCTACAATCGCTACCTCAGGTCTGGCCCCCGGCGACTACACCGTCTCCGGCCACGTCTCCGAGGGCATTCGTCCCGGCCAGCAGGCCAGCTGCACTGCCGGCTTCCGCATCCACGCCTACGCGCCTCCGACGATTACCTGCTCGGCGAATCCCAGCACGGTGATGCCCGGCGATCCGTCCACGATCACCTCGGTCGCTCAGAGCCCGGAGAACCGGCCACTCACCTACTCGTATTCCTCCTCTGCCGGTCAGATCGCGGGAAATGCTCCGACTGCCACGCTTGTTACGACAGGCGCACCCCCGGGGCCCATCAACGTCACCTGCAATGTGGTCGACGACATGGGCAAACAGGCTACCGCCAATACTTCCGTAAGCGTCGCTGCTCCTCCAACCCCGGTGGCGCCCAAGGCGACGAATCTCTGCAGCGTTTCGTTTGAACGCGACAGGCAGCGTCCCGTCCGCGTCGACAACGAAGCAAAGGGCTGTCTCGACGAGATCGCCCTGACCCTCAATCGCGAATCTTCGGACAAATTAGTGATCGTCGGCATGCATTCTGCCGATGAGTCTGCTGATGCTGCCGCACAACGCACACTTAACGTCGCGCAATACCTCATGCAGGAGAAAGGGATCGACCCCTCCCGCATCGAGGTACGCACCGGCGGCGACCACGGCCGCAATGTTGTCAGCATCCTGGTACCCCCCGGAGCGACCTTCGCCCCGGGCGATACCAGCACCTTCGATTCGAACTCGGTGAAGCGGCAGGGGCAGCCCTATGGGATGCCCAAAACCACCACCAGAGCTCACTAACCCGCCCAATAGGCGGTCGACTTTGCACCACTCATGGGGAGGAGTCACTAGGGCTCCTTCCCATCTTTTTTGCGCGCCACGGTCTCATTTTTTTTATGCGCCACGATCTCATGCAACACCGCGACGGTAGGTTTCGCGATCCGTTGCGTGCGTCTGACGAGGACTGCGAGACAGAAACTCCGGCTCTCCACTCAGCCCCGGTAATCTGCTAAACTACTGATGTCGGTATAGCGATCCAGCAAGCCTGCCCGCGCGCTTGAGCCTCATGGAAAGCACCTTCTTATCGGCATCTCACCGCAGCATATTCGGGGCGTAGCGCAGTCTGGTAGCGCACCTGGTTCGGGACCAGGGGGTCGGAGGTTCGAATCCTCTCGCCCCGACCATTCTTCAGATTGAGCCCTTTTTGGCGATCATGTCGACGACAAAGACAAGAATCGCCTGATCGCGGATGTGAAGGGCGTCGGCGATTACGGTCAGGATGGCCATTCCCCACTCGTTGCCTTGCATCTGCAGCGCTGAGAACGCCAAATCCGCAGGATGAGCACAAAGCTGAGCAGTGGGATCAACATGCCGATGGACCTGAGAGTATCGGTCGTCCCCAGATTCCAGAGGAATCCCACAGTAGACCAGATGGAGCACACACCGAGAACCGCCAGAATCGTGGCGATTCCCGCGCTTTGTAGAGGCGTCAGGCTAGCTACCGGCTGGTTGAGATGGGAGCGTAGATTAGCTGCTGACAGGGTGGATATGAGTTTCCAATTTCAAAGGAACTTAGGTAGGAGTTGATGCAGGAACGAATCCGCCTATTTGGACTGACGTCGTGCCTTCCTGCGAGCGCGAGCGGAGACAAACAAGCCACCGGCCAAACCGATTACTGCAAGGACAGCGGTTGGATTTTCAGGAGAGTTAGTGCAGCCTGTTTGAGCGTGAAGAGGAAGGGCAAACGCATAGAAGAGAGCGAAGACGGAAATCAATAGCAAATTCCTGCTTTTCATAATGCCCTCACTTACTGTTTGCGTTGCGTGTTGGCTCAGGGGCGCTTGCCTAGTTGTTGGGTTGAGCTGGCGCGGGAGAGCGGCGTGACGACGGGGGCGGCTATTCCGATGAGTTCGGTGACGGCCTGAGTTCTGCCGGCGGGGGTGCCTGGTATACCGCCTGCTATCCAGAGGTTGCCGGAGGGGTCGATCTTCATGGCGAGACCAAGGGGAAGTTGGGTGATGGTTCCCCCGGCGGTATATCCGAGGAATGGCTCGGCGGAGGTAGGGGTGGAGACGTCAGAGATGAGGGTTCCATTGGGGCTGAAGGCGGTGACACTGCCATATCCGGGCGCTGCCAGAACGCTGCCGTCGGCGGCGAGGGCGACGTTGCTGACCCAGGCGCGGCCTAGTCCGTCGATGGCGACGGCTTCGGGGGCGGTGGTGACGTTTTGGGGCCAGCCGCCCACGGGGGACAGCAGGTTGCCGGAGTTGTCGAACTCGCCGACGCCGGCAGAATAGCCGACCCAGACGTTGCCGGAGCTATCGATGGCAACATCGAAGGGGTAGGTTCCTGCTCCTGTTCCTCCGGGGGGGAAGACCTGTGGGGTGTAGGCATCTCCTGCGACGAGGGGAGGTGTAAATTTGGTGAGGAAGCCGTTGCCGGTGCCGGGGATGTCAGAGTTTGCGACCCAGATGTTGCCGGCGTTGTCGATCGCGATACCGAGGGGAGCGTTCTGACCTCCGTAGGGGCTGCCGGGGGCAGCTTCCCCAGTAGCAGTGATGTGGCTGACAGTAGTACCAGTATCAGCACCACTAGGACCAAGGTTGCCGATCCATGCTGTTGTTGCAGTGCGGTTGTCGACGGCTATTCCGACTGGGAATACGACGGAGGCGGGAGTGAAGAAAGTGGCGGGGGGGCCGGTGAGGGGAAGCACTGCGACGCGGTTGGAGTTGTAGTTGACGATCCAGGCGTTACTACTGTTGTCGATGGCGAGGCCCCAAGGGGTGCTGAGGCTGCCGCTGAGATAGCCGGTGGGGCCGGAGAGGGCGACGGAGCCGGCGGGGGATATCTCCGTGACGTTGTCTAATATCGCACCATTGGCGACGACTGTGACCCAGGCGTTGCCTGAAGCATCGATGTCGATTCCGAAGACGCCGCCGCTGTTGGCGATGGGGCCTCCGTTGTACTGGATGCCGACGGCAAAGTCGGTGGGTGCGGAGTCGAGAGTTGGCTGGAAGGGCGGGGTCGCGGTAGCGAGACCAAAGAGGGTTGCTGCGTTGTGGCCGGGGTTGAGGGCGATGTCGATAGCGGCCTGGAACGTGTCAGTGGGAGCGGGAGCGACGCCTCCGGGCGGTGTGGAGTTGGTGAAGAGCGTGGCGCAGGTGGTGGACGGCAATCGGGCGATGGTGGAGCTGGAGTTGACGCAGGCGGCGAGGATGTTCGCGAGAGTGTTGATCTCGGCGGTGGGTGGGATGATGCCGGTGCTGGGGGTGACAGCCTGGCCGGTGGTGGTGTTGGCAAGATTGTTGGCGGGAGCGAGGGCGTTGGTGAGGCCGAGGAGATTGGTGGACGAGGTGCCGATGTTGGTGGTTCCGGGAGAGAGTGTGGCGAAGGGCGCGAGCGCATAGGCGGCGGCGACGGTGGTGACCTCAGAGATGAAGATGAAGGTATCCGCGGTAAGGCTGCTGCAGGCAGGGAGGAGAGCGGCCAGGGCGATATTGGTGTTGTCTCCGGCTCCGGAGTTGCCGCCGGTGGAAACGATGTAGGTAACGGGAGAGTTCGCAGGGCAGCCGTTGGGGTACGGGTTGATCAGGGTGAAGTGGCCGGCGCTGTCAGTGAGGGCGGTGGCGGTGGTGATGACGGTGGGGGCGGAGCCGTAGCCGCCGGTACCGGGGGCGTAAAGGGTGACGGTGGCTCCGGCGACGGGCTGCTGGCCTCCGTGGACTCGGCCGGTGATGGCGGTGGCGGGGACACCGCCGCCAGTGATGGTCGTGCCAACTCCGCAGCCGGCTAGCAAAAAGAGGGTGGCACAGGCGACGAGGACGGGGAGGAGAGACGGGGCCGGATGTGGTTGAGCGTCCGCGACCTGCACCGGAAGGAGAGTCTGAAAGACGTCCGTCCGATTTGTCATGGCGCAATTGTATGCAGACTTTAAAAAATTTGACAACTGCGAGTAGTACTAGTTTTGCGGGATATTACGCGGGAGACCGCTTTAGGACATGATGGTTCGACTGTGTGGTGTGAAATTTTCTGCCAATTCTTTTTGATGGCAGGTTATTCGATACAGCGGCGGAAGACGCCGACAGGCGACTCGGCAGCCCTCCTCAAGTTGATCGAGGCAATCAGAACTCCACGCGGAAGGCGAATTGCAGTTGCCGCATGGGAACGTTTGAGCCTGTGTTTGTAATGACGCCGCCATCGGAGCAATCCACACAACGTGCGCCGGAGGCGTTTGGCAGATCGAGAACAGGATGGTTGAAGACGGGTGCAACAGAGCTCATGCCGTTGCTGCAACAGATCGCGGGTGCCCCGTTGTAGACCGCATTGAATTTATTGAAGAATGGACGACGGGTTGCGATGTCGCCCGATGCGATTTCAGCAGGAGAGGACGGCAGGACCGGGGCGTTGAGGTCAAAGCCTTCGGTCTCGCCGGGGTAGATGCGTTCCGCATGATTGCCGACGTAGGCGATCTCCAGGGCCGTGTTGGCTCCGAGCTGCTGTTGCACTGCGACGTTCCATTGATCGACCTTCGGCATTTGAATGTACCCTTTTACCAAGGACTACGCTATTGTCGCGCTCCTGCCCGGAATTGAACCTGGCCACAAGATGTTTGTTTTTAGCGGACTGACGACATTCGGAACGCAGGCTGCTGTGGAGTATGTTCTGCAGCCGCAAACTGCTGCGGAATTGATGCGGCAGGTCAGCGTCGGCAACAAAGTTCATCACTACGAGGCATTGCTGGAGGTGAGCATTCGCGGTGGCGTACCCCTTCAGCCTCGGTTGGTTTCGATTCGCGTTCACTAAACTCCGCCGCGACTTCGAGCTGAGAAGCGCCTTCTGCTTTATCCTTAGACCTCACATGAAGGTATCGAATAATCCGTCTCGCAAACTCATCCTGTCCAGCTGCTTTGCAGCGATGCTGTTTTTTTGCGGCTTGTTAGCCGGCAATGTGGCCGCCAGTGCGCAACCGTTGACCCTTAGCCGCGGCGACGCCACGGTGCTGATCGAACCCTACGCACCCAATATCGTTCGCGTAAGTCTGAGTTTACGTCGCGAGGACGCCCTGGCAGCTCCCGGTTACGGCATCTCGGCCACTCCGTCGTCCACCGGCTGGGTCGCCGAAAGGGGCCAGTCCGGCGATGTTCTTCGGTCATCCCGCATGGTAGTGACGGTCACGCCCGAGGGACCCAGGCGGGCCCCGGTGGGCACCGCCGCAGATATCGCAAAGTTTTTCATCGGCTCAACGCCAGGCATCGGCCTCTCCATCAAGACGGCGGAAGGCGCTCCCTTGCTCGACATGCGTGGCTGGCAGATGTCCGTGCCCAACCACAAGGACGGCAACGCCGACATCCTCTACGACCGCCGCCCCACCGACCCGCCGTTTTTCCAGGTGGGTGCAACGTTTGCTTCTCCCCCGGACGAACATTACTACGGCCTCGGGCAGAATCAGGAGGGCTATCTCGATCGCCGCGGCCATGTCGTGCGCTGTGCCCACGACTACAATGCGCCTTCCGGACAAAGCGTCTGTGTCCCGTTCGTCGTAACAAACAAGGGCTACGGCATCATCTGGGACAATCCTTCGCGCACCACCGTCGCCTTCGGTTTCAATGATTCCACCCGGTGGACCTCCGACGTTGGACAGCGCGTCTCGTTCTTCGTCATCGCAGGCAAAACCTATGACGAGATCTACTCCGGATATCGCTTGGTTACCGGAGACACCCCAATGTTGCCCAAATCTGCTTATGGGTACATCCAGTGCAAGCAGCGATATAGCAGCCAGGAAGAGTTGATGGCCGTCGCAAAAGGCTACCGCGAGCGGCATCTGCCCATCGACGATCTGGTCATCGACTGGTTTCACTACACCAAAATGGGCGAGATGGACATGGACCCAGCCAAATGGCCCGACACAGCGGCAATGAATAAGCAGCTCCACGAGATGAACTTTCACATCATGATCAGCGTCTGGCCGCGCTTCGTCCCGGAGGACCGCTACTATGCAACCGTGTTGAAGAACGGCTGGTTCGAGAAACTCGCTGACGGAACTCCAACCAACGGACTGCCCTACGATCGCGCAGGTTCAGACATCGACACCACGAACCCCGACGCTGCAAAGTGGTACTGGAACATCGTCAAGGAAAATTACGTCGACAAAGGATTCGACGCCTTCTGGGCTGACGAGACAGAGCCCGATCTCCCGCCGAACGGAAGCTACTTCCACATCGGCCCCGGCACGCAGTTCTTCAACGTCTACCCTCTCTTCCACACGGCAGCGTTCTACAACGGCTTCCGCACCGATCTCCAGACGAGAGCCCTTATCCTCGCTCGCGACTCCTACCTCGGCGCGCAACATAACGGCACAATCTTCTGGTCGTCCGATATCAGCGGCAATTGGGATACGCTGAAGCGCCAGGTACCCACCGGGATCAATTTCGTCGCTTCGGGAATGCCCTACTGGAGCACAGATATCGGCGGGTGGCAGTATCTTCCTGCCTACCATAAACCTGTGCGGCCCCCTCTCCTCGATCCCTCCGACGCACGAGAAAACATCGGCCACTACGACGACTATCCCGAACTCTACGTGCGCTGGTTTGAATACGGCGCGTTTCAACCGAACTTCCGCAGCCACGGCAGCCGCCCGCACAATGAAGTCTGGTCCTATGGCAAACAGGCCGAACCCATCCTCGAGAAGTATCTTCGTTTGCGCTACCAGCTCATGCCATACCTCTATTCGCTCGCCCACAAGACACATGAGACGGGTGCGCCGTTTATGCGTGGCCTCTTCATGGATTTCGGTAACGACCCCAACGTCGCGGACATCGGCGACGAGTACATGTTCGGACCTTCTCTGCTCGTCGCTCCGGTGACAGAGCAAGGACGCGTCACCCGCGCGGTCTACCTGCCCGCAGGCGCGGACTGGTACAACTTCTGGACGAACGAACGCGTGCACGGCGGCCAGACCATCACGGTTGCTGCGCCGATTGACGTCATTCCGCTTTTCGTTCGAGCGGGCTCCATCCTTCCGCTCGGAGAGCCGGTAGAGAGCACGAACGGGCCGCAGAAGATCGCCACGCTTCGCATCTATCCCGGAATGGATGCAGACTTCGACCTCTACAACGACGACGGCACAACCTACAGCTACGAAAAAGGTCAGTCTCAATTGACCCATCTGCACTGGTCCGATACAACCGGCAAATTATCGCGTTCGGGCGATCCTCTGAGTGTCGTGTCGGAAAAGAGCTTGATCGAGATGGTTGCGGCACACCGATAAAACCGCATCGCCAATGCGCAGGCCGCAGGACGCAATGGTTCTGCTTTGCATTCTTCTCTGTCTCTGACATAATTTGACCACTTCCTTATCTCACGCGAAGTACTGCAGCAACGGGCCCGCTAGCGCAAGCGTTCGACTTACCCTGGAGGCCTATGAGCAACATCAACGGCAAAGTCTACGCGATGAATGTCATCACCCCGATGAAGCCATGGAAGACATGGATTCTGCGCACGATCTTTTTTCTCCTCGGGCATATAAAACCACTGCAAAACGATCTGATCAACCTGTCATTTATTGAATTTGCACGCTGGGTCATTGTGCCGCGACATCGATTTCCATTTGTGGCAAATGGGCAGGTCAAGGAAGATCTGAAGTACGACTATCTACTGTTCTTCAGTAATTTCAACGGAACCTGGAACCAATATATTGACGCCTTCTCCGCAGTGCTCAGCCGAGGATTGAATACCATCTGGCGATGGAGCGAAAAATATCCAGGCTCCGTTCCCGTTACCCCGTTCAAGGAATACATCGCACGCGTGCAGTTCGACACGGACTACTACTACACCGCTTATCCCTATGCCACCGCCAACGATCTGAAGGCAGCCCACATCGTGCAATCTGCATTGGACAGCCTCAACCAACGCGCCCAGGCCTGCAGTCCCGAACAGTTCGCTGATGCGTATCGAAACTTCGTGCTCCAGGTCCAGGCTTGCCTTGGTGAGACTGGCGAAGCCCCAGTCGTCTCCTAGAGAAAGCAGCGATGCCAAATAAAAACGGCACTATCTACGGATTGACGGTCCTCTCTCCCATCATCGACGATGAAAGCGCCGTTCCATCTCACGACCTTCAAATTCGCGACTACCTCGCCACATTGCCTACCGGAGAAGAGAGTCCCTTTGCACTCGCTCCGGGAACTCATCTCGCCCGGCTGGCCGTCATGGACGATGTGATCTACGTCGGCGCGCCAGCCTGTGAAGAGCACCTCCGCTCAAAATATCTGGTGCTCGAATCCAACTGCGATGGCGATCTGGACAGCTATCTGCGCGGACTGGCCGCCACCGTGCCGAAACATCTCAATGCCATCTGGAGTCACTGTGTCGGCTACCCAGGCGCGGAAAATCCACAGGCATTTATCGACTATATGAAGGCCTGCCAGATCGAAACCACCTTCTTTTTCGCAGCCGTCAATGACAAATCAGTGCAGGAGACACTCTCTGCACTGCAGACCCAACGCGCAGTGGCAGACTTCATCGCGTGCCACCAGGGGATTGAGCCTGCGTTGCTTCAAAGAGAGTTTATGGAGTTCGTCGTCGTGTTGAAAGCCGCGCCCGTGCCCAGGCCCGGGGGGATGGCTCCGCGAAGAGACGTCAAGACTGGCGGCCACAATGAGTAGATTAAACGCGACAGATATTCAGGGCTTTGTCTTACGCGGCTACAACCTCCCGGTTGCGCGGTATTTCTTCCTGCACTTCGGAGACCCGACGAGTGCCCGCCATCTCGTCGGAAAGTTGCTTCATAAGGTAACGACCGGCCAACACTGGGACAATGGAAAACCGCCAAGCACCTTGAACGTCGCATTTACCCACCTCGGACTCACCGCACTGGACCTCCCCGAAGCCACACTGCTTACTTTCCCGGTTGAGTTTCAACAGGGCATGAAGGAACGCGCTGCCATCCTTGGAGACACCGGCGTGAACTCGCCGGACCACTGGGACGAGTGTTGGCGGTCCTGCGAGGTGCATGCCTGGGTTGGCATCAATGCGCAGTCGTTAGAGGCGTTGGAGAGTGCCTGCGCCGATCTGATGGTGATTCTCAATGAAACCCGCGGAGCAACCGTGCTCGCATCGCAGGACGCTGCAGCCCTGGTTATCGATGGTAAGCCAACGACTCGCGAACACTTTGGTTTCACCGATGGCTTTGGCAATCCAGACTATCTTGGCGTGGAGCGCAGTTCGCAGCCTGGACAAGGCAAGCTCATGCCGGATGGAACCTGGGCTCCGCTGGCCACGGGAGAGCTGCTCCTTGGCTACGCCGATGAAGCGGGCGAACTTCCGGTGGCTCCCGTGCCGCACATTCTGGCCAGTAACGGAACCTTCATGGTGTATCGAAAGCTCCATCAAAACGTCGCGACATTTCGAACCTATCTCGAAGAACACGCGGCAGGCTACGCAGGCGGGAAGGAGAAGCTCGCTGCGAAATTCATCGGTCGTTGGAGAGACGGAACGCCCGTAGAACTTTCCCCGGATAAGCCGGATCCATCCATCGCACAGGATCCCAACCGCAGCACAAACTTCACCTTCGCGGCGGATCCTGAGGGCGCTCGCTGCCCGGTCGGCGCGCATGTTCGGCGTGTCCATCCGCGAGATGCCTTCGGCTTCAACAGCAAGTTGATCGATCGCCGCCGCATCACCCGGCGCGGACTCCCGTATGGACGCCTTGCCGCGGACAACGAGCCTGCCTCCGACCAGGAAGAGCGTGGCGTGATCTTTATGGCGCTCAACGCAAACATCTCCCGGCAATTCGAATTCGTGCAACAGCAGTGGATTCAATATGGCAACGATGCCCGCCTTGGAAACCAGAAAGATATATTGATGGGCAATCACAGCGGCTTGGACAGGTTCGTCGTCCAGGGTGATGCGACCGCAGCAAACCCTCCGTTTATCTGCACGAACTTGCCAAACTTTATCGAGCTGCGCGGAGGAGATTATTTCTTTCTGCCCAGCATCACGGCCCTGGGAATGATCGCAATGGGTCTCGTCGATCCACGCTAGACCCACGCTAGATCCCCATTGGATCCCCGCCGGCAGAAACCGCATCACACGCGATCTCTGCGCCCCATACGACTGCCGCTGCTATCCTTCAAATGCGATCAGACCGGACGCGACGCTGCATGGCGCTGCGTCTCTAAGGAGCTTCAATTGGAAACTGTGCGCATTACCGGGACGCGTGTCGTCGATCTTCGTTTCCCAACATCGCGCGAGGGCATCGGCTCCGACGCTGTCAATACCGATCCAGACTATTCCGCAGCCTACTGCATTCTTAAAACCGACGGGGCCTTCGAGGGCCACGGTCTCACCTTCACCCTCGGCCGCGGAACCGAGCTCTGCGTGCAGGCGCTCGAATACCTCACCCGCTTTGTCGTCGGCTGCGACCTCCAGTCGATCACCCAGAACTTCCGGAATTTCTCGCGTCTACTCACAGACGAAACTCAATTCCGTTGGCTTGGACCTGAGAAGGGTGTGATTCACCTTGCCTGCGGTGCTCTGCTCAATGCCGTCTGGGATCTGTATGCAAAGGTGGAAGGCAAACCGCTTTGGCAGTTGCTTTCTGAAATGCCTCCCCAGCAGTTGGTCAGCGCGATCGATTTCCGCTACATCGATGATGTTCTTACGACGGACGAAGCAATTCAGATGCTGACCGAAGGTTCCATCGGCATGGGCGAAAGACTCGATCATCTGCACCGGCACGGATATCCCGCATACACCACGTCGGTCGGATGGTTTGGCTTCAGCGATGACAAGATTCGCAGACTGTGCCGCGAGGCGGTGGCCGAGGGATGGAATCACTTCAAGCTCAAGGTCGGCGGCGACCCCGTCGACGATCTTCGCCGCGGCCACATCGTCCGCGAGGAGATCGGCTGGGAGCGAAAGCTCATGGTTGACGCCAATCAGAAGTGGGGTGTGCTCGATGCGATTCGCCGCACCCAGTCTCTCGCCGAGCTGAACCCCTGGTGGATGGAAGAGCCGACAAGCCCCGACGACATCCTGGGCCACGCGAGAATCCGCAGAGAGGTCGCACCCATTCGCATTGCGACCGGAGAGCATTGTCATAACCGGATCATGTTCAAACAACTCCTTCAGGCAAAAGCAATCGACGTATGCCAGATCGATAGCTGCCGGGTCGGCGGGGTAAACGAAAACCTTGCCATCCTCCTGATGGCCGCAAAGTTTGGCGTTCCGGTTTGTCCGCACGCCGGCGGTGTCGGTCTATGCGAGTACGTTCAACATCTCGCCATATTCGACTACCTCCGCGTCTCCTGCTCACTCGAAGATCGTGTCCTCGAATACGTCGGCCATCTGCACGAACACTTTCTCAATCCCGTCAGGATTCATCGCGGACATTATCTTGTGCCACAGGACGCCGGATACAGTATTGAAATCTTTCCCCAGTCGCTGTCCCGATTCAGTTTTCCTGACGGCGAAGAGTGGAGAACCTCTTGAAACCGACCCACTTTCACAGCAGCGACAGCCGGCGCGAACACTGCAATGCGCAAATGCTGAAGCGCCCCGCATGAGTGCTCCTGCAGAGACGAGTGTCATCGACGCTCATCATCATCTGTGGCGTTACTCCGCCGCAGAATACGGCTGGATCGACGAAAACATGGCGTCGCTCCGCCGCGATTTTCTGCCAGCGGATTTTGCCGTCGAACTTGCGAGCGCCGGCGTCGATGGAACCATCGCAGTTCAAGCTCGACAAACGTTGGAAGAGACCCGGTGGCTCCTCAAGGTCGCGCAAAACTGCGAAACCATTCGCGGCGTCGTAGGATGGGCTCCTATCGCGGCCGAAGAGTTTGAAAACTCCGTAGATGCCCTCGCAGCAAAGCCGAAGCTCGTGGGATTGCGCCACGTAGTGCAGTCTGAGCCGGCTGGATTTCTTGATGGCGCGGCCTTCAATCGTGGCATTCGGGCTCTGCATCGAAGCGGCCTGGTTTACGATCTGCTCATCGTTGAGACTCAGTTGGAAGAAGCAATTCGCTTCGTCGACCATCACCCGAACCAGGTGTTTGTCGTGAATCACCTGGCAAAACCTAGGATCGCAGCCGGAAAAATCGAGCCCTGGCGCAGTCGCATACAGGAGTTGAGCAGGCGCGCCAATGTATGTTGCAAAATTTCAGGAATGACAACCGAAGATTCATGGTCGCACTGGTCGCTGGAATCGCTCGAACCCTATCTTGAAACCGTAGTACATGCTTTTGGCCCCGCCCGTTTGATGGTTGGTTCCGATTGGCCCGTGTGCCTGCTCGCAACGAGCTACGCCCGATGGTGGCAAGTCCTCCGCAACTACTTCGCGGGATTTAGCGACCATGATCGCGCTGACCTCTTCGGAGGAACCGCCGCCAGAATCTACCATTTGAAATAGTGCAGGCATTCTGCAGGATTTACGGCGCAAAAATGTCAGCCCTGTCGCGCCCGGCTAACTACGCAGGTTTACGAACCCGCCATCCAACGGGTAGTCGACCCCCGTCAGAAAACTCGCGTCATCGCAGCACAGATACAGCGCCAGACTTGCGACCTCTTCCGGCTCCGCCATCCGGCCTATCGGCTGCGCAGCCGAAAGTTTTTCGAACATCTCCGCTTCCCTGCCCGCATAGTTCTTCGCAAGAAATCCATCGACAAAACCGGTATGGACTCGCGCGGGCGAGATCGCATTGCATCGAATATTCTGCTTCAGAAAGTCGCGCGCAATCGAGTAAGTCATCGCGACGACTGCCCCTTTGCTCATCGAGTAACTAAAACGTTCTTCCAGTCCGCTCGTTGCTGCGATCGACGCCATGTTCAGAATCACTCCGCCTCCGGCCTCAACCATCGATCCGATGCACGCACGCGTGCAGAGGTAGACGCTCTTCACGTTGACCGCGAAGACGCGGTCGAAGTCGGCCGTAGTCGTCGTATCTACCCGGCCAATGCCTGCAATCCCGGCATTGTTGACAAGAATATGAATGCGCTCCTTCGTCAACAACTCGCCGAAGACGCGGTCAACGTCGCCCTCGTCCGCCACATTACACCCATAGCCCACGGCCGCTCCTCCGGCTTCGACAATTCGTTCTGCGGCTTGCTTCGCGCTATCCAGCATGAGGTCGACGATATGCGCTGTCGCGCCCGCGCGTGCGAACTCGGATGCGATTGCAAAACCAATTCCACTGGCGCCCCCGGTGATAACGGCGGAACGGCCGTCGAGTCGAAACTTGCCCGATCTGCTTGAAATAGATTGCATGGCTGCCTCACGTACTATGTTCTCTTGGATGACCAATTGTAGAGGTTAAGACAATGCAGCAAACAAGCGAGCCGCCCGGCGAAAACAACGAAGAGCGCTATCGACAGGCAGCCGAGGCCGCCGCGCCGCCACGTCCCAACACTCCCCGGCCCATCGTGATCCTCGGCGCAGGTGGCATCGTTCGCGCTGCGCACCTGCCGGCCTATGCCAAAGCGGGTTTTCCCGTCATCGCAATCGCGGATATCGCGAACGGAAAGGCTGCGGAGCTGGCTATGCAGCGCGGTATCTCCCACGCTTTCGATTCGATCTCCGACGCAGTGCGTTTCGCGCCGCCTGATGCAATCTTCGACATCGCCGTTCCAGCCTCGCAAATCATGTCCATCCTGCCGCAACTTCCGTCCGGGTCAGCCGTCCTTCTTCAAAAACCCATGGGAGAGACTCTGGACGAAGCCCGGGCGATTCGAGACCACTGCCGCCAACGTGGTCTCGTCGCAGCCGTCAACTTTCAGCTAAGATATTCGCCGAACAACCTCGCGGCCGTTAAGCTCAGGCAAGCTGGACTGCTCGGCGACCTGCACGACATGGAAGTGCAGGTTCGCACGTATACTCCGTGGAAGCTGTGGACCTTCCTCGCCACCGCTCCACGCCTGGAGATCCTCTACCACAGCATCCACTATCTCGATCTCGTCCGTTCCTGGCTCGGCAACCCCATCGGCGTCTATGCGAAGACCGTGAGAAATCCCCAGTCCGCAGCACTCGCTGCCACCAAAACTTCCATGCTGCTGGATTACGGCGAGTGGAAGCGAGTGTTCATTGCCACCAATCATGGGCACGACTTCTCCTCAGAAACACAGCGCAGCTTCGCGCAGTGGGAAGGAACAGGAGGGGCAATCCGAATCGACATGGGAGTCAATCTCGACTATCCAATCGGCAAGCCCGACACTCTTTCTTACGCGGAGCGAGGCATCTCAGGGGGTCGATGGAAGACCCTTCCAGTAAAAGGCAACTGGTTTCCCGATGCATTCGCAGGCAGTATGGGCGCGCTGCAATCCTACGTCGAAGGCTCAGCCGCAGAGCTTCCCATCGGATTCGAATCCGCCTACGAAACCATGGCTCTCGTCGAGGCGGCCTATCGTTCCAGCACCCGCCAGGCCGAGCCTCTTCTTCTTTGAGCCGGCATCAGCCTGTGACGACCGTGGCCTTCTTCACGAAGTCAGGATCGATATCCACCCCGAACCCAGGCCCCGATGGCACCTGGATCACGCCGTTGCTGTCGCTCCGCAGGCTCGAAGTCTCGCAATGATACGGCAGTTCATTGTTGAACTCCTTGAACTCGTGATACGGCCCCGAGTTTGGAATCGCCGAAACGAAATGCATCATATACACATAACCAAGCCCGGTCGATGAGATGTGCGGGATGCACTGTTTGCCGAACACACTCGCCATGCGAGCCACCTGCATGCAACGAATCATGCCGCCAAAATAAAACATGTCCTGCTGCACGATCGACAGGCCGCCGTTGGCGACCAGCCAGCGAAAGTTGTGAGTGCTCGGCTCCTGCTCTCCACCCGCAATCGGAATCTCAAGCGCGTCGGCCACCGTTTTAGTCTCTTCATACCAGTCAAAAGGCACCGGCTCTTCGTAAAACGCATACTTGTACTCCTGCATCAGCTTGCCGATCGGAATTGCCTCCGCTGCGGTATACGATCCGTTCGCATCCGCCGAGATGATCATCTGGTCGCCAAAAGTCTTGCGTACAAGCGGGATCAACTTCTCGCTGCGGCCACCCGGGAATTCAGGATGCGACATTCGCCCGCCCAGCTTGAATTTAATCGCCTTCGCATTCGAGATCGCCACGTCGCGCTTCAGATGCTCGATCGTCTCTTCCGCAGTGATGTCGCGTTCCCCGTTTGCCTGGTAAACCGAGATCTTTGTGTTGTAGATCTTGTCGCTGATCAGCAATCCTATCGGCCGCTTCGCCATCTTGCCGAACATATCCAGAATCGCAAACTCGACCGTTGCGATCGGAACCCAAATCGCAAGGCCCTGCGCCTTGTAGTTATTGTCGTACACCGTAACAGCAGGAATCAGCTCTTCGATATCGCGCGCGTCCTTCCCGATAAAGAAGGGGGCGATGCGCTTGACGAAGATCGGATAGAGCGCCTCCATCTGTTGCGCGTTCGAAACAGACAATCCCTCATGGCCGTCCTTCGACCGCACACGGCAAAGATATTGCTTCTTGTTGCGAAGCAGCTCCACCGACTCGATGATGACCGGATCAGGAAATAGATTTCGTTTGAAAACCGGCTCTTTCAGGATTGCGTCAAGCCTGGCATAACGCTCCTTCAGCGTCCCGGGTAGACCATGCCGCGGAGCATTCAGAAACTGAGCCCTCGCCGCAGGCGGAAGTGTCGCAGCGACCGCGCCGCTGGATAAAGCAGAGGTAATGAATCGTCGACGCGTCGTATTCATGGTGCGATTCTCCCGAAGACAAGTGTTCTGAATAGAAATTTATCGAGTCACCACCATTCTTTCACGAGGCTAGTCGACGCAACTTCCAGGCACGCTCTTTGGCGTTGGGGTAATCCACCGAAAAAAAGGGCCGCTGCGAACCGTCTCGCAGCGGCCCTTCGCAGTCAATGTTACTCACCGCTCTGGTTGCCGCCATCCGTATGCACTACCCGATAGCTCGCATTTCCCTGCGACCACACCAGGAGAAGCAGATCCTTCCCGGGTGTCGCATGTGCTTCGCTGACAAACTGGTCAGGCGAGCTGACCGGCTTGCGATCCACTTCCAGGATTACGTCCCCGGGAGTCAGTCCGGCGTCATCTGCAGGACTCGCCGGCCGCACGCTTTCCACCGCAACGCCGCTCACCTGCGACGGAATATGCAGCTGCTGTCGCACGTCTGGAGTCAACTCAGCAACTGCCAGTCCCAGCTTGCCCTTCTGATTGCCCGAGGCTTCACCATCGCTGGCCACTTCGCTATCCTTGCGGTACTCGCCAACTTTCACCTGGATCGTCTGCGGAGCGCCGTTGCGAACGATGCCCAGGGAGATCGTCGTTCCCGGGTGAACCTCGCTCACCGCAACCTGCAGTGCGCTTCCGTTATCGATCTTCTGGCCGTTCAGCGAGTCGATTACATCGCCGTTCTTCAATCCCGCCCGGCTGGCCGGAGAATCAGGCGTCACCTGCGCCACAATCGCGCCCGTCGACGTCTTCAGATTGAAGAAGCTCGCATTTGCCGGCGTCACATCGTTCAGGCTGATGCCGAGATAGCCATGATCCACCTTACCGGTCTTGATCAACTGCTCTGCCGTCGCGCGCACCAGCTGCGACGGAATCGCAAACCCGGCGCCCGCAAACGATCCGCTGTTTGAAATGATGAACGTGTTGATTCCAACCAGCTCACCATGCGCATTGACCAGTGCGCCGCCGGAGTTGCCCGGATTGATCGCAGCGTCGGTCTGGATATAGCCGCCCGGCTTCCGCGCATCGTCACGGTAAGGATTCTCCCGGTTCACCGCGCTTACAATGCCGCGAGTCACCGAGTCCTGGAAGTAACCGAACGGGCTGCCGAATGCCAGCACCGTCTGTCCCGGTTTCAGCGTCGACGAATCACCCCATGCAATGCTCGGCAGATCGTGTGCATCCACCTTCACCACTGCGAGGTCGGTCAGCTTGTCCGTGCCCACCAGCTTCGCCGTCATCACGCGACGGTCGTTCAGCGTCACACGCATCTCCATCGCGCCATCCACCACGTGGTTGTTCGTCACGATGTAGCCATCAGGAGAAATAATGACGCCGCTGCCGATCCCGCGTTCAATCTGCGGTTGCTGCGGCCGCACCATCTGCCCAAACGGGCCACCTTGTCCAAAAAACTGCGCAAATCCAGGAGGCAGTCCCTGAATCTGTCCGCCCTCCTGGCTCTGGTCCTGCGACCCTCCGGCTTCATGCTCGGCCGAACCGTGTGAGGTCACCTGAATATTGACCACCGCCGGTGCAACGCGTGAGGCCACCGCCTCCACTGCGCGATCCAGCGAAACCAGAGAGGACACACTGTTGTCATCCAGCGGTGCCGGCGACGAGATCATTGCCGCATGAACGCCGTTGTGATGAAAGAACATCGTAGCCGCCAGCACCAGCACAGCGGCAGCTCCCGCGGGAATACCAAATCGTCCCGCTTTACCTACTAATTTATTAGTTTCTAACGGCATAATGCACCTCAGCAAAGGGTTGAAACAGCTTGGTTAAAGTTGAATGAGCAGCCAACCGCCCGATGTGGGCACCGCTGCATACGAAGTAAAGATCACACGTTCTTGAGCAAATATCTTTCTCTGGGGCGACACTTCTTCCCACGAAGTAAGCACGACCATCCCTCCGGTCTGTCGCACTCTTGCGTGATTCTGTTTTGCACGAGCTGAAACAGCACGAGCAGAAACAGCGCGATGCCTCGCCCCGCTCGGTTCATCGCCCGTTCGATTCATCGCCGTCGTTTGGTTCATCGGCGTCCGAGTCACCGGCATCGAAGCCTTCAACAAAGTCTCATGCGCCGTCCCGGTCAGGTTGTTCTTCGCCGCAGGCATACGGAACGAAGCCGCCTGATAGCCAGCCGTCAACGGCAAACTCTGAGCCACCGGCAACGCGCTCGGCGCAAACGAAATCATCTGCGGACACCGTGCCAGCTCAGCCGATCCGCCCAGCAACGCCACAACCATCACCGTCAGCATCACGCGTGCCTGCACCCGGCCCATTCCCCCGCCGCCTCGCAGAATGCTATGCACCCGCCGTGCCAGCTCCGACTGCTTCTCCCAGGCCCCCAGCGACAACGCTGCCGCTCTCCGCCCCAGCCTGTGCTCAGCCAGATTCGTCAGGCAAGTCGCATACGCCTTTGGAGCTTTCGTCTGACGCAGCACATCGTCATCGCAAGCCAGTTCACGCTCCAGGCACAGCCGCCGCTCAATCCAGATCAGCACCGGATTCAGCGGAATCACCACCAGGCTCAGCTTCTGCAGCAAATTGATCCAATCATCGGCCCGCCGCAGATGCCCCATCTCATGCAACACAATCAGTCCAAACTCCGCCGTCGTCAGCCGCGCAAAAAGGTCCTCCGGAATAAGAATCCGCGGCGATAAAAACCCGATCACGCTGGGCCTGTCCACATCTTTCGATGTGCAGATCGTCACTCCGCGAATCCCCGCAGCCGACAGCACCTCATCGCAACCCGCGACCGGAACCGCTCTCTTCCATATCCTGTGCAACCGCGCCCCGCTCATCGCGAGCTTGACCGCCCGCACCAGAGAAACCACAAGCCACACCGCTGCAATCGCAAAACTCCAGCGCAAATCCACCTGCAGCACACTTCCATGACCGGCAACCCCTGCGCCCGCCCGCTGCCCATAAGCATGCACCAACGGCAGCACAGCCAGCACCGCAAACACCGCCGTCCAAACCGCAAATCGTACTGCAGCCGTGGTCCGCGGCACCAGGTGCAGACAAATTCCTACCCCAGCCGCCAGCACAACGCCCTGCCAAAGCCCCGCCACAAACGAATTCGCCACCAGCCGCGAAATACTTTCCGCGCCGGGCCCGAGCAAAACCGCCGCAGCCAGTGCCGCCGGCATCATCGGTCGCCTCCCACGCGGTCGTCCGCCGCCGCTGCAATCGCCTCTTTCAAGCGTCGCAGCTCCTCAGGCGTCACCTCATCGTCACCCAGCAGCGAAAGCAGCAACCGTTCCCGCGAGTTGCCGAAAAACCGCTGCATCATGTGACGCATCTCGGATCTGCCGGCCTCCTGCTCTGCCACACACGGTATGTAGAGAAACGCCCTGCCCTCCTGCCGGTGCCGGACATATCCCTTCTGCTCCAGAATTCGGATCGTCGTCAGCACAGAGTTATAGGCCAGCGCCGTCCCCTCCGGAATCGCCGCCACCAGGTCACCCACGGCTGACTCCCCACGAGCCCAGAGAATCTTCATGAGCCGTAACTCAGCCTCTGTCAATGTGTTGGACTTCCTTGGCGGCATCGAACAATCTCCCGCCCGCATCTCCAAACAGGGCTATGGAGAGCTGAGCTTATCCCTTCAGACGCATCAACTAATCCTTTAGTTAGCAGAAATCAGAAAATATTCCGCCCCGCCAAAAGCCCCAATCCTCACCTCACCAACTCCCGATAGTCCTCCCGCACCGGCGTAAATACGTCCAGCACCTCGGACTCCTGCAGCGCCGAAGCCTGGTGCTCCACCCCGCCATCTACCACGAAGCTGTCCCCCGCCAGAACGTCGAACACCCGTCCATTCACGTCCACCCGAATCGCCCCGCTCACCACATACACCAGTTGATGGTGCGGATGGCTATGCCTTGCTCCCACCCAACCCTTCTCAAAAAAGTGCCGCACCAGCATGAGCTGGTCGCTATGCGCCAGCACCTGCCGTTTCATCCCCGCCTCCGGTTCAAACGTCCGCGCATCGCCTGTCTTCACAAAACTCATCTCGTTCCGGTTCATTGATCGGTCCTCCAAAAAAATCCACCCATTTACTCTTACATAAGAGAGACAATTGCACGCGATGATCCGACTCGAAGAGATCACCATCATCGAAGCCCCGATCCTCCGCTGCTTCGATCTCGCCCGCAACGTTGAAGTTCATCTCGTCGCCAATATCCACTCTGGCGAACAGGCCCTCGCCATCGACGGAATCACCTCCGGCCTCCCGGAACTCACCCAACAAGTCACCTGGCGTGCCAAACACTTTGGCTTCTGGCACAACGTCACCACCAAATACACCCGCATGCAACCGCCCACCTTCTTTCAGGCCACCATGACCAGAGGTATCTTCCGCTCTATGCAGGCCAATCACTACTTCCGCACCCTGCCCTCCGGCGCAACCGAGATGAAAGATGACCTCCGCGTCGCCGCTCCCGGCCCCATCCTCGGTCCACTTGCTGAAACTCTCGTTCTCCGCCGCTACATGCTCGCTCTCCTCCGCGAACGCAACACCGTCATCAAGCAGCTCGCTGAATCGGACGACTGGCAGCGCTATCTTCTCTCTGACTCCGCCCCGCAACCATCCGAAAGCCCAACCCAATGAAGATCGTTATCCCCGGCGGCTCCGGTCAGGTCGGCCAAATCCTCGCACGCCACTTTCACGCGAACGGACACGCCGTGACCGTCCTCAGCCGCAGCGCACACTCTGCGCCCTGGCGCGTCATGCCCTGGGATGGCCTCACTCCCGGTCCGTGGGTCGACGAACTCGAAGGCTCCGACGTCTGCATCAACCTCGCAGGCCGCAGCGTTAACTGCCGCTACCATCAAGCCAATCGGCAGGCCATCTTCGACTCTCGCGTTCTCTCAACGCGACTGCTCAACCAGGTCATTGCCTCCCTCAATCACCCTCCCGCAGTCTGGCTCAACGCCAGCACCGCCACCATCTATCGCCACTCCCTCGATCGCCCCATGGATGAGGCCACGGGCGAACTCGGCGGCAACGAACCCGGCGCACCCGACACCTGGAACTTCTCCATTCAGGTCGCCAAAGCGTGGGAAGAAGCCTTCTTCTCGACCTCAACTCCGCGCACCCGGAAGGTCGCTCTGCGCAGCGCCATGACCTTCAGTCCCGACCCCGGCGGCGTCTTCGACGTCTTCCTCTCGCTTGTTCGCCACGGCCTCGGCGGGACCAATGGACCCGGCAATCAATTCGTCTCCTGGATCCACGAGCTCGACTTCATCCGCTCGATCGAATTGCTCATCGCCACCCAGGACTTTACCGGCGTCGTCAATCTCGCCTCTCCGCATCCGCTCCCCAATCGCGACTTCCTCCGTGCCATTCGCGAAGCCTGGGGCACCCGCATCGGCCTCCCCACCACCGCGTGGATGATCGAGGTCGGTACCTTCCTCATGCGCACCGAATCCGAGCTCATTCTCAAAAGCCGCCAGGTCGTCCCCGGTCGCCTGCTCGCCGCCGGTTTTCAGTTCACCTTCCCCTTCTGGCCGGCTGCGGCACGCAATCTCGTCGCCCGCTGGAAAATGCAAAATTTTGCTGTGTAAGTCACAGTCCCCGTAGTATCTTCACTTCAATGGCTGCCGACGACGCGAATGATCTGCGCAGAGCACTCGAAAATAACGAGATCGTTCCGTATTTTCAGCCTCTCGTCGAACTGCGAACGGGCCTTCTCCGCGGCTTCGAAGCTCTGGCCAGATGGCAGCATCCGCAACGCGGCCTCGTCCCGCCGGATGAGTTCATTCCCCTCGCCGAAAAGTCCGGCCTTCACGGCCTGCTCACCGGCAATCTCCTCCGCGCCGTCTTCGCCGCAGCCAAAGACATCCCTCAGCATCTCACCCTCTCCGTCAATATCTCCCTCACTCAGCTCACCGACCTCTCCCTCCCAAGGCATATCTGCTCGGCCGCCGAAAACGCGAAATTTCCCCTCCATCGCCTCATCCTCGAGATCACCGAAAGCTCCCTCGTCGGCAACACCGAACACGCCGGCCGCATCGCCAATGAGCTGAAGGAACAGGGCTCCCGCCTCGCGCTCGACGACTTCGGCACCGGCTACTCCAGTCTCCGCCACCTTCAGCTCCTTCCCTTCGACGAGCTCAAGATTGACGCCACCTTCGTCCGCTCCATGACCCACACCCGGGAGAGCAGAAAGATCGCGGCAGCCATCGTCGGCCTCGGCAACAGCCTCAGCCTCACCACAGTCGCCGAAGGTGTCGAAAGCGAGGCCATCGCCGACATGCTCCTCTGGCTCGGCTGCGACGTAGGCCAGGGCTGGCTCTATGGCCGTCCCGTCCCGCCGGAACAGCTTCCTGAAACTCTCGCTCAGCGGCTTAACTCCCCCATCCCCACCACCGCGCGCTCGGCCTCCGACGCCGGCCAGCCCTTCAGCTTCGAGGCTCTCCCCACCCAGCGCCTGGCGCAGCTCAACGCCATCTACGATGGCGTTCCCGTCGGCCTCTGCTTTCTCGATCGCAACCTGCGCTACGTCAGCGTCAACAAGCGCCTCGCCGAGATTCACAATCTTCCAGTCGCCTCTCACCTCGGCCGCCACTTCTCGGAAGTGCTCGGCCAGGAGAAGTTCGCCCTGTGCAAGCCCTATCTCCAGGGTGCGCTCGACGGACAACCCTTCCTCGAACTCGAGTCCCGCTGCGCCGACCCTCGCCAACCGGACGTCATGCGCACCTTCCTCATCTCCTATCAGCCCGCCCGCGACGAAGTCGACGAAGTGATTGGCGTCTCCATCTCGCTCGTCGACATCACGCATCGCAAGCAGATCGAAGAGGCCCTCATCGAAAGCGAAGGCCACTACCGTCACGCCGTCGAACTCAACCCGCAGATCCCCTGGACCGCCGAACCCGACGGCATGGTCGTCGACGCCAGCCTGCGATGGGAGGCTCTCACCGGCCTCACCGTCGAGAAATCCCTGGGAACGAAATGGGTTCATGCCCTCCATCCTGACGACCTTCCGCGCACAATTACGGCTTGGAAAGCTTCCGTTCACTCCGGCAATCACTTCGACACGCAGTATCGCGTCCGCCGTCACGATGGCGTCTATCGTTGGATGCGCGCCCGCGCAGCTCCCCGACGCGACGGTGACGGCAATATCATCCGCTGGTACGGCACCCTCGAAGACGTGCATGACTACAAGAAAGCCGAAGAGGCCCTGCGCTGCACGGAAGCTCGCCTCAAGGCCATCATCGACCGCGACGGTACAGTCTCCGGCGGCGTCATCGCCATTCAGGATATCGACGAGGAAAAGCGCGAGAGACAGCGCCCTACAGAACTCGCGGACGCGCTGAATAACAAGCTCGCCACCCACCGCTAGCTCTACTTCGCCGCGCTCTTCTCCAGTCCGCGATACTTCAGCATCGGTTCCACACTCGGCGCACTCCCCAGCCACGCCTCATACATCTTCGCCAGGTCCTCCGTGTTCCCTCGCGACAGCACCATCGCGCGGAACCGATCACCATTCGCTCGCGTCAACCCGCCATGATCCTGGAACCACTGGAACGCATCGTCATCCAGCATCTCGCTCCAAAGATACGCATAGTACCCAGCCGCATACCCACTTCCCCAGATATGCGAGAAGTAGCTCGACCGGTACCGCGGCGGCACATAGCTCAACGTGAACCCCTTCTTCTCCAGCGCAGCTTTCTCAAACTCATCCGGCTTCTGCAGCGGCGCACCCGGCGCAAGCGTGTGCCACTGCATATCCAGCTCTGCCGCAGCCAGCAACTCCGTCAGCCCATAACCCTGGTTGAAATCGGCCGCCTTCTTGATCTTCGCCGCAAGCTCCGCCGGCATCGGAGCCCCTGTCTTATAGTCCTTCGCATAGTGCGCAAAGATCGCCGGATACGTCGCCCAGTGTTCATTGAACTGCGACGGAAACTCCACAAAATCCCTCGCCACCGACGTCCCCGACAACCCCGGATACTGACTCGCCGCAAACATCCCGTGCAGCGCATGTCCAAACTCGTGGAACATCGTCATGACGTCGCCAAAGCTGATCAGTGCCGGCTCCCCCTCCGCCGGCTTCGGCAGATTCGCCACGTTATAAACCACCGGCAGCGTCCCCAACAGCTTCGACTGGCGCACGAAGCTGCTCATCCATGCCCCGCCATTCTTATTATCGCGTTTGTAGTAGTCGCAGTACCACAGGGCCAGCGGCTTTCCATCCGCGTCGAATACCTCAAACACACGCACATCCGGATGCCACACCGGAATGTCGTGCCGCTCCTTGAACGTCAGCCCATACAACTGGTTCGCCGCATAAAACACCCCATTCTGCAGCACATTATTGATCTCGAAATAAGGCCGCACCTGCGCCTCATCCAGGTCGTACTTCGCCTTCCGCACCTGCTCGGAATAAAACTCCCAGTCCCACGGCTGCAGCTCAAAGCCGCCCTTCTGCGAATCGATCACCGCCTGAATATCCTTCGCCTCTTCCGCCGCATTCGCCGTCGCCGGAGCCACCAGCGCATCCATAAACTTCAGCGCATTCGCCGGAGTCTTCGCCATCTGGTCTTCCAGCTTCCACGCCGCATACGTCTCGAACCCCAGCAGCTTTCCCTTCTCCGCACGAACCTGTGCCAGCCTCGCAATTGTCTCCCGCGTATCGTTCGCGCCCCCCCGCTCCGCTCGCGCCCAGGAGTCCTCAAACAGGGCCTGCCGCGTTCCTCTCACGCTCAACGAAGAAAGATAGGGTTGCTGCGTCGTATTCTGTAGCGGAAGCACATATCCTTGCCGCTTCCTCTGCTTCGCCGTCCGCTCCGCTCCGCCAAGTTCCGCATCTGTCAGCCCCGCCAGCGCGCTTTTGTCCGCCGTGAAGTAAGCCGCATCCTTCGTCGCCGCCAGAACCTTGCTCCGAAAAGCATTCGAAAGCGTCGACTCTTCCTCATTAATCTTCTTCAGCTTCTCCTTGTCCGCATCGGACAGATTCGCCCCGCTATGCACAAACCGCTGGTAATAAATCTCCACCAGCCGCATCCCCTCCGGGCTCAGCCCCAGTGACGCCCGCTTCTCATACACCGCCTTGACCCGCTGAAACAACTTCGCATCCAGATAGATTGCATCGTTATGCGCCGCCGACTTCGGAGCCAGCTCCCGCTGCACCTTCTCCAGCGTCGGATTCGTATTCGCCCCCGTCACTCCGCTGAACGCCGCCTCCGCCCTTTGCAGCAGCGCCCCGGTCTTCTCCATCGCCACAACGGTATTCTCAAACGTCGGCGCCGCCGGGTTATCCGCAATCTCCTTCATCTCCTTCAACTGCTCGGCCATTCCGGCCTCGATCGCCGGCTGATAATCGCTGTCCTTGATCTTGTCGAACGGCGGCGCATGAAAAGGCAGCGTACTCGGCGCATAAAAAGGGTTCCCCGGACCAAATCCCGCATCCGTACTCTGGGCAACGGCAACACTTGAACTCATCATGATCGCGCCGGCTGCAAGAATCATCCGCACCCCTGAAACCACACCGTTTCTCCCGCAGAGCTGCATCAAATTCCTCACCGTTCCTCTCCTAAAACGACAATTCCTGAAACGACAATTGTAGAGGAAGCTGCACACCCGTCGCAGTGCGGCCTGTCCCCTCGCACCAGTGACCCGCTAAAATTCCCCGCTAAATTATCCGGCCGGCCTCATCAGACGAAGTACAATCGCCACCATCCATGCAGAACGCATCTCAGCCCACCCGTACCCCCTTGCCAACCGCGCTGGCGCCCCTTCCGGGCCTCGATCTCCACGCGCGTTACTTCTCCACCCGCACCGGCGGCGACTTCTTCGACGCCGTCACAACCGGGCCGTACGTCGTCTTCCTCCTCACCGACATCGCCGGCACCCGCTCCGATGCCCACACGATCGCAGCCGCCGCACAGGACCACTTCCGCCACCGCGTCCCCGAGCTTTTCACCACCGAAGTCATCAACATCATGGATACCCTCGGCATCCTCGCCCACGAGATCAACCAGAGCATCTACGAAACCTCCGGAGGATCGCGTCTGGCCCCCACCTTCCTCGGCTGCTTCAATCTCCCGCTCGGCCTGCTCGCCTATATCAACTCCGGCGGTCAACCCGCCCTCTTCCGCGACTCCGACGGCACCCGCATCCTCGGACACGCCACCGTGCCTCTCGGTCTCTTCACCCACCTCACCTTCGAACCCGCGATTCATGCCTTCGAACCCGGCGCCCGTCTCCTGCTCGTCACCAAAGGCATCCTCGAAGCGCCTCGCGGCCGGGAGCTCTTCGGCGTGGAGCGTGCCACCGCCGTACTCGAAAACGTCCCCGACGGTTCGGCCGCCGACCTATGCACCGTCGTACTCGAGGACGCGCATGAGTTCAGAAAACCGCCCTGGTACAGCCTGGAGCGACTCCCCTTCGGAAATCGCCAGCAGATTGACGACCTGACCGCCGTCGCGCTCGTCCGCCCCCGCTAGCTCCGATCGAAACGCCAAATCCCAGCGTTACTGCGCCACCCGCCACGGCGAAGTCGTCGTCCACGACCTCAACTCCTTCGTCGCCCACTCCGTCGACTTGTCCTTGTGGCACGACGTGCAGGGATTCGGAATCCCCGACTGCTCCGTCTCCACCGGCGTGATAAACCGGAACGTATGCGCACTCACAAAATTGTCCTTGATCGTCTGTTCGATCTTCGGCATATGACACGCCAGGCACGAACTTCCCGCGCTCCCCTCCGCATGGTGCGTATGCTCGCTCACAGTCCCGCGCAAACCCGCCGGATTATTCATATCCTTCGCATGACACGAGAGACAAAGTGCATTCCCGCGCGCAATCAGATTCGACGGATTCTCATTGCTGTGCACCTGGTGGCAATCGAAGCACCGCAACTGCCGGTGATACATATTGCTCTGCACAAAATCGTTTCCCTGCATCCTGTTCTTATGGGCGGTCAAATCCGCGTACTGAAAGAAATTCGTCACCCCCGGCTTCAAGTCCTCCAGCCTCCAATAATCGACCAGCCGCTCTCCCGGCAGAAACCCCACCGGCCAGTCGTAATATTTGCCTCCGATCGGATTCGTCACCGGCCGCCCCTGGCTGTGGCACTGAATACACGTATCGTTTCCCCGCACATAATCCAGCCGGTTCGGATTCACAATATTGTCCTTCGCCGGATGCGCGACATGCAGACTCCCCGGCCCGTGGCACTTCTCGCACCCCACATTCCACTCCGTCACCTGATGAGTCTCCACGTTGTAGTTCACCGAATGACACCCGTCGCACGTCGGCCCCGTCGGCCGGTCAAAGTTCGTCGGCCCATAGAACGGCACCCACCAGTCCGTCCCGCTCTCCACGTGATACGGCAGCCACTTCTTCTTCGCAACGTCCCACTGCGCCGGAAGAGGATAGTAGTCATCCCCGCGCTTCGTAAAATACCGCTGCTTCCACCGGCTCCCATACACAAACGCAACCTGGTCCAGCCCAAATGTGACCACCGGATCGGGATGCAGAAAATCCCCCAGCAGCGCCTCAGGATGCACCTTTGGGTCCCGAACAACATTCGCCATCCGCGTCTGTTTCCATCCGTTGTATGCGGCAGCATGACATCCCTTGCAGCTCTCCGACCCCACAAATTGCGCCTTCACTGCCTGCGCAAGCCCGGGACTGCCCAGCAGGATCGCTCCAGCAAAGAAAAGAATCGTTCTGATCTTGCCAGCCAAACTCTTCATGTCGCGTATCGCAAACAATCTCAGCACCTGATGCCTCGGCTCAACTTCACGCAAAGTATGTCATAGTCACAAATCCCTTTTGTCACGTCCCGGCAAAATCGTTCCGCCGGTCTCCGCCCATCGCCCTCAACGCCTCTCTGTATTGCAACTGCCGTATGATTTTTGACACATGCCTACCCTCCAGGAACAATTCGGCTCTATCGACATCTATCTCTTCGACCAAATCCTTCGCGGCAACATCCGCCCCGGCATGCGCATCCTCGATGCCGGCTGCGGACCCGGCCGCAACCTTGTCCATCTCCACCGCGAAGGCTACGAGATCTTCGCCTCGGACCAGAATCCTGCCGCCCTTGAGCAAACCCGCGCGCTTCTTCCCACTCTTCCCGCTGACAATCTCAGGCTCGAAGCCATCGAGAACATCGCCTACCCCGATGCCGCCTTCGACGTCATCCTCTGCAGTGCCGTCCTTCACTTCAGCCGCGACGACGCTCACTTTCATGCCATGCTCAAAAATCTTTGGCGCATGCTGAAACCCAACGGCATCTTCTTTTGCCGCCTCGCCTCCACCATCGGCATGCCTCACCAACATCTCACCGGCCACCGCTACCTCGCACCCGACGGCGTCGAGCGTTTCTGCGTCGACGAAGACATGCTCATGCAACTCACCGCAAAATTAAACGGCCTCCTTGTCGACCCCATCAAAACCACCGTCGTCCAGAATCAGCGCTGTATGACCACCTGGGTTCTACGCAAACTCTAAAATTAATCCGCGCCCGGCCTTACAATCCCTCCATGAGCTCCACGGAAGGCTTGACCGAAACGCCCGTCGAACGAGATCCCCGCGTCTACTTCGCCGCCGAGCGCACCTTCCTCGCCTGGATTCGCACCGGCCTCGCACTGATGGGCATTGGATTCGCCGTCAGTCGCTTCGGCCTGTTTCTTCGCCAGATCACCGCTGTCCAGGCCCATCTCCCCGCCGCCACCGTCCACACCAGCCTCTCCCTCTGGTTCGGGGTTGCGCTCGTCGTTCTCGGCGTCATCATCACCATTAGCTCCGCCCTCCGCCATCTTCAACTCATTCATCAACTCAGCTCCGGCACCTGGCAGCCCGGCAGAGTCTCCCGGGACGCCCTTATCCTCGGCCTCATACTCGCCGCCATCGGCATCGGTCTGGCGATCTACCTCATCCTGGTCCCCTGATTCATCCCCGTAATCCCACAAATGCCCGTAGCCAAACTCACCATTGAACTCGAAATCCCCCACGCTCAGTCCCTCAAGGACCGCCGTCAGGTCCTGCGCTCCATAAAAGACAAGCTCCGCCACGGCTTCAACCTCTCCATCGCCGAACTCGACGAAGGCATCGTCTGGAACCGCGCCACCCTCGGTATCGCCGCCATCTCCTCCTCCACCAGCTATCTCACCGGCCAACTCCAGCAGATCGACCAGGCCGTCCACCGCATCGCTGCGACCTTAAGCGCGGAGGTTCTCGATTCCTACGCCGAAATTCTCGCCGAATAGTGCCTGAAATCAATAAAATCGCTCCAAAAAACGCTTCGGAAACGGTCCCCACCCGCCCCGCCCCGCTAGGTGCCGCCCCTCAACGTTTGATATCCTCAATCGTTCACCTCGGTCCAAACCTTATGCCTGAACATCGCGCCAGAACCTACCACCGAAATCGAGTCGCCAATACCTTCTCCGAAGAGATTGGCGCGATGCTCGAAGGCGAACTCTCCGACCCCCGCATTGCACCGAGCTACGTTACCGACGTCGTCCTCGCGCCCGGCGGCAAATCCGCCCGAATCTTCGTCGCCGTCCAGGGCAATGAAGAGGAGGAGGCGGCTACCCTCGAAGGCCTCATCGCCGCTCGCGCCTACATCCGCACTCAACTCCGCGATCGCATGGGCGTTCGCCACGTTCCCGAACTCTCCTTCGCCATTGACCGATCCCAGAAGATGACTGGCCGCATGGAAGAGCTCCTCGCCCGCACGCGCAAACGCGACAAGAAGCGCACCGCGGATGAATCTGCTCAGCCGGTGACCGCCAAATCATGACACCCGACATCAAGCTTCAGGAGCCGCTGTCTACAGCACGGCCGCGCGAAACCCCCACTCATGAGTTTCAGATCGCAGCTCTCCTGGCCACCTTCCGCGCGCATCCCCGCTTCCTTCTAACCTCGCATGAGCGCCCCGACGGCGACGCCATCGGCTCCGCTCTCGCCCTCGCTGAGGTCCTCGACCAACTCGGTTGTCACGTCGACGTCATCCTCGCAGATCCCGTCCCCAGCACCTATCGCGCACTCCCCAATCTCAACCGCATCCACCACACCCCCTCGGCGAACGATATCGATCCCGACCGGAATACCCCGGCAATTCTCCTCGAATGCGATGGTATCGCCCGCACCGGACTCCTCGGCCTCGAAGGCCGTACTCTGATCAATATCGATCACCACGCCAGCGGCCGTGCCTTCGCCTCCATCAACTGGATTGACGAGCATGCCTGCGCCGTAGCCGCCATGGTCTACCGCATCGCCATCGCCGCCAACCTCGATATCACTCCCTCCATGGCGACCTGTCTCTATGCCGCGATCCTCTCCGATACCGGCGCCTTCACCTACGCCAGCACTACCGCCGACACCTTCGCTGTCGTCCACCATCTCGCCGCCCAGGGGGCGAATCCCAGTCAGATCGCCCGCGATATCTACCTCTCCAACCCCGCCAGCAAGATCCGCCTGTTGGGCATCGCTCTCTCCAACCTTCAATGTGACGGCAACCTCGCCTGGACCTGGGTCACCAGCCAGGATATGGATCGCATCGGCGCCGTCGCCGAAGACTGCGAAGGCGTCGTCAACTACCTCATCAGCATCGCAGGCGTTGAGTCCGCCGTCTTCCTTCGCGAGGTCCCCGACGCCAGCCAGTTCCGTCTCAGTATCCGCAGCAAGGGCAAGATCGACGTCGCCCAGATCGCCGAGCACTTCGGCGGCGGCGGCCATCGCAACGCAAGCGGCTGCACCATCAACGGCCCCTTAGGGGTCGCCACCGAGCGCATCCTCACCCAGCTTCGGACAGGACTCTGTTAGCCTTGTCTCGCTCCGCCTAAATAAATGAACGATATCCCACAACCTGCCGCTTCCGGCACAAGGAACGACCACGCAGCCGTTATCTGGCTTCGCCATAGGCTTCCGACTTCGGTGACGGTAAGGGAGTTTGTCGTTCTCTTCGCCGTAACCACCTTTTTGCTCCTGTTCGGCCTGGTCCCCATCTTCGGAGGCGACCAGCTCGGCCTCGTAGGCGCCGATGAGCCCCGATACGCCCAGGTCGCCAGAGAGATGCTGACCGCCCACTCCGACGCCTGTCACGCCGTCAACGCAAAGATGGTCCCGCACAGCCTCCGCATCCGCGACATCCGCAACTCGTTCCACTGCATCGCAGCCGGCACCGTCACCCCAATCCTCTACGGAAAGCCCTGGCTCGAAAAACCCGCCCTCTACTACTGGCGCGCCATGAGCTTCTACAAAGAGCTCGGCGTCTCCGACTGGTCCGCCCGCCTTCCCTCCTCTTCCGCCACCCTCGCCCTCGTCGTCCTGGTCTTTCTCCACATGCGGCGATTCCGCCCCGGCGGCCACCTCGACGCCGCGCTCATCACTGCCTCCTGCGTCGCCATCGTCAGCTTCGCCCGCGGAGCTTCCACCGACATGCAACTCGCCGCACCTTTCTGTATCGGCATGCTCGGCTGGTACGCCTGGTACGAAACCGGCAAGAAATTCTGGCTCTTCGACCTCTACTTCTTCGGAGCCGCCGCCACTCTCGCCAAAGGTCCCGTAGCCCCATTCCTCGCGCTCTGCATCATCCTTCTCTTTGCCGGCCTTCGCCGCGAATGGTCTCTGCTCCGCCGAACGATCTGGTGGCCCGGAGTCTCCCTCTACCTCATCATGGTGCTGCCCTGGTACATCGCCGTCCAGCGCCGCAACCCGTCCTTCTTCCGCGTCTTCTTCAAAGAACACAACCTTGAGCGTTTCGCCACCGACCGCTTCCAACACCATCAGCCCTTCTACTTCTACCTCGTCGTCCTGCTCATCGGCCTCATGCCCTGGACCGTCATGGCCATCCGCGCTCTCGTCGACGCCATCGACGTCTCCATCGCCGAGTGGAAGGTGCGCCGCAACCCCAGCCGCTACCTCGGACACACCCGGGCAGGCGACTCCTTCCCCGAGTTCCTCGTCCTCTGGGCCCTCTTCCCCATCGTCTTCTTTTCCTTCTCCGGATCCAAACTGCCCGGCTACATCCTTCCCTCCATCCCTCCCCTCACCATCCTCGCAGCCGACTATCTCAATCGCATCCGCCGCGAGGGCCTGCCGCGATGGCTGCTCTGGTCGCATGCCGCCATCTGCGCCATCATGATCTTTGTCCTCGTCCTCGCCCCGCAACACATGATCTACGAGACTCTCGTGCCCTCGGTGCAGTGGCTGCTGATCGCCGCCGCGGCTGCACTGGCCTTCGGAGCCATCGTCTTTTTCATCATCCGGCGATATGGCGTTCCCCAGGTATGCAACGCAACCCTGATTCCCGTCCTCGCCATACTCGTCTTCCTGCTCGGCTTCTACGGCAAAGAGCTCGACATTAACTACTCCGCCCGTCCCCTGGCTCGCGAAATTCAGCGCATGGCGCCAAACGTAAAGCTCGTCGCCACCGATTCCATCAAACGCGACATGGACTATGGGCTGGCCTTCTATCGCGATCAGCCCATGATTCACTACGACGCCACCGGCGTCCCCGCAGCCGAGCATCTCCTCGTCCTCCGCGCCAACGACACCGCCGATCTCGACCGCTGGCTCACCGGCCGCGTATACGAACCCCTCTTCCTCTACGAATCGCAGGGCCTCGAAGTCTATCGCGTCTACGCCAAACCCTGACGTCCACGTTTAACACCCCGTAAACGATCCAATACTCGTCCACACCAGCCCTTACCCATACCCCTCAAATTCCTATAAGCTCAAACGAATACTTCAGAGGGTATGACCGTCGCAACCCAATTCGAGATTCTTGACCTACGCCACTTCTCCGCGCGGCAACTGCGCCCCCTGCTCGAAACCGAATCGCGTGTCTGGCAGGAACGGCTGCGCTGGGACTACCAGAGTTCGACCGAACTCCTCCTCCAATATCTCGACTCACGCATCCTCCCCGGCTTCGTCGCGCTCGACCGCGGACGCATCTGCGGCTTTACCTTCTGCGTCTATGAGGGCCAGAAAGCCGTCATCGGCGACGCTTTCGCCGTCGCCAACGAGCCTGCGCAGATGCTCCAGATCACGCAGGCCCTTCTGCACCAGCTGCTCCAGCTCCTCCAGCACTCCCCCGGAATCCAGCGAGTCGAGTCCCAGCTCCTGCTCTACGACGCCGGCTCCATCGATGATGCCTTTCTCGCCGCCGGCTTCACCATGTATCCGCGCCTCTTCATGGAGTACGATCTCCCGCAGCCCTCACCCACTCCGCAACAGCCCCTGCACACTCTCAACCTGCCGCCCAATATCGAACTCACAAGCTGGTCGCCGGACTTCTACCAGGCCGCCGCCGAACTCATCCACGAGTCCTATCTCGGCCACATCGACGCCCGCATTAACGATCAGTACTGTTCCCTCCACGGCTCCCTGCGCTTCCTGCACAACATCGTCCGCTTCCCCGGCTGCGGAGTCTTCGACTCCGATGCCTCCTGGGTGCTCCGCGACCGGCGCACCGGCGCCCCCATCGGAATGCTTTTATGCTCCCGCGTCGCCGGCGACGTTGCCCACATCACCCAACTCTGCATCGCCCCTCCTCATCGCGGACAGCGTCTCGGTCTCACCCTGCTCGAACACTGCATTCACCACCTCACCCGCTCCGGCTTCGCCGCAATCACCCTCACCGTCACCGAAGCCAACCACCAAGCCGTCACACTCTACCGGGACCTGGGCTTCTTCGTCCGCCAGCGCTTCGACGCCATGGTCTTGGATAAAACATAACGACAAGTCCGGAGTATTACGGCAGGCGATAGCCGTTCGAGCTTCGTTTTCTTTCAACCCCTGCAGAAAATCGTCATCTCGACCGGAGGCGGCGCAGTTTGCCGCCATAGTGGAGAGATCCCCGCGTTTTGCTTGGAGTGCCCCAATCCTTTGCCAACAAAGGGCCCTTCCCACCACCCTCTCCTCCTTGCCTATAATTCCAGCATGTGCCGAAACATCAAAACCCTCTTCAACTTCGATCCCCCCGTGACCGAACCGGAGATTCGCGATGCGTCCCTCCAATTCGTTCGGAAGATCAGCGGCTTCAACAAGCCCTCCAAGGCCAACGAAGCCTCCTTCAACCAGGCCATCGACGAGGTGGCTGCCGTCTGCGACCGTCTCCTTCGCACGCTCGAAACCACCGCCGAGCCGAAGAACCGTGAAGAAGAAGCCGCCAAGGCAAAGGCCCGCTCAGCCGAACGCTTCGGCACCGCCTGATCACCAACGATCAATGACAAGCTGCTATACACCATTGAGCACGTGGTAAAGTTCCACGCATTGTGGTGATCAACTTCCTCGGCTTCTTGGTGCTGCAAATTGGCTTTTTTGGCGTCGGCACCTATTTGAGATTTTCCGACCGTCGAAGCCGCATAGTAATAGGGAAAACCCTGCAAATCGTTAGCGGTCTTGCCTTCTTCCTACCGGTCATAGCGCTGCTGCTGTTCTATAACTTCGGCTATCATCCTCGCCACCACTAGCTATTCCACGTGGTAGTTCGGAGCCTCGCGCGTGATAATCACATCATGCACATGGCTCTCGCGCAGCCCGGCGTTTGAGATGCGCATAAACTTCGCCTTCTCCTGCAACTCCGCAATCGACGCGCACCCCAGATACCCCATCCCCGACCGCAATCCCCCCACCAACTGATACACCATTCCCTCCAGCGGTCCGCGATGCGGCACCCTTCCCTCGATTCCTTCCGGCACAAACTTCGCCAGCCGGTTCGATCCGCCATTCTCGCGAGCCGTCAGCGAAGGCCGCTCCGTACTCGCGTCTTCCAGATCGCTCTTCCCCTGGAAATACCGCTCACCCGACCCCTGCGCCATCGCCGACAACGATCCCATCCCGCGATAAGCCTTGAACGACCTCCCCTGATACAAAATCGTCTCGCCCGGACTCTCATCCACCCCCGCAAACAGCGATCCCATCATCACCACGCTCGCCCCCGCCGCAATCGCCTTCGTCACATCCCCCGAATATTTAATCCCCCCATCCGCGATCACCGGAATATTCCGCTCCTTCCCCGCCCGATAAGCCTCCGAGATCGCCGTAATCTGCGGCATCCCCGCCCCCGTCACCATGCGCGTCGTGCAGATCGACCCCGGCCCGATCCCCACCTTGATCGCATCGGCACCTGCATCGATCAGCGCAATCGCACCCTCATAGGTCGCAATATTTCCTGCCATCAAATCAATCTGCGGAAACCGCTTCTTCACCAGCGTCACAGCCTCCAACACCCGCGACGAGTGCCCATGCGCCGAATCGATCGCCAGCGCATCCACCCGCGCCGCCACCAGCGCCTCTGCCCGCTCCAGAAAATCCCCCGTCGCCCCGATCGCCCCCGCCACCCGCAGCCGCCCCTGCGAATCCTTCGAAGCATTCGGATACTTCAGCTTCTTCTGAATATCCTTGACCGTAATCAAACCCTTCAACTCATACTCGTCATTCACCACCAGCAGCTTCTCTACGCGATGCTGATGCAATATCTGTTCCGCCTGCTCCAGCGTCGTTCCCACCGGCACCGTAATCAGGTTCGCCTTCGTCATCACCGAATCAATCGTCAAATCCGTCCGCGACACAAACCGCAGGTCGCGATTCGTCAAAATCCCCACCAGCTTTTTATTTTTCGTCACCGGCACGCCCGAGATCTTGTACCGCCGCATCACCTCCAGTGCATCGGCGATCGTCTGCTCCGGCGTAATCGTCACCGGATCGACAATCATCCCGCTCTCCGACCGCTTCACCTTGTCGATCTCCCCCGCCTGCTGCTCGATCGTCAGGTTGCGATGCACCACACCCATCCCACCCTGCTGCGCCATCGCAATCGCCAGCCGCGCCTCCGTCACCGTATCCATCGCGGCCGACATCAGAGGAGTGCTCAGCGTGATATTCCGCGTCAACTGCGTCTGCGTGCTCACCTGCGTCGGAACAACTTCGCTATAAGCAGGCACTAAAAGAACGTCATCAAAAGTAAGGGCTTCGGGTACGGGGGAGCTAATCATAATTTTTATAAGTTCCAGCTGTCATGGTTAAAAGGGATGGGATAAAAGGCAGCAAGCCAAATTCCGCAGTGATTTGAATGATTGTAGAGTCGCAACCAACCCATAGCAACTTGGATAGCCCAATTTCCGTAAAGTTTCACACGCGAACTTGGTCTCAATACTCAGCCATGACTCGGATAAGCGGAATTCGTGCTAGCCTCCAAGTGTTGGGGGTGCCAGGGCACCTTAGGAGGCGAATGAACAGGTCTTGCACCGCTTTGCTCAGCCGTTGCCTTTGCCTGCTCTTAGTCGCGGTTTGCCTTGATTCCGCAGGCGCTCAGACCAACGATCCTCCCAAAAACGCAGTCTCCTCCGCACTCTCGTCCGAAGTACGGGGACTCGCAACGAAACGAACATTGGGAAACCTCAGCATCACCGGATATCAAGACCAAATCAAGAGACTTTATGAGTCCGCAAACTTTGCCCCCTTGTGGATCAAAAATGATGAGCCAACATCGCAAGCGGCATATTTGATCGGGCTTCTGCGCGCCAGCCGCCTGAAGGGTTTGAATCCCAACGACTACGATGCAGAAGGCCTGTCGGCCCAATCGAAGTCCCTGAAAGGAGCGTCAGTTGCCGCTCAGGCTTCGTTCGATGTCTCGCTGACGACGGCGACGATGCGGTATATCTCGGATCTGCGGATCGGGCGAATCAATCCCAAACATCTGAAATTCGGCATCGACGTCCAGTCGAAAAAATACAATCTGCCGGAATTCATTACGCAACAGGTTGTGAACGCAGGAAACCTTCAAGCCATCCTCGATCAGATTGAGCCACCCTACGTCGGCTACCGCCGTATCGAGAGTGCGTTGAAGCAATACATCGACCTGGCGGCGAAAGGCGACGGCGCCAAAGTACCAGCCGCGGCCAAAACCGTCGCGCCCGGCGACGCCTATGCAGGCATCGCTCCACTCGCTGCGCGGTTGCGATTGCTTGGAGACCTTCCGCAGGGCGGAAACTTCGATTCCTATAACGGCGCCCTCGTCGAAGGCGTCAAACATTTTCAGGCAAGACACGGCCTTGCAACCGACGGCAAATTGGATGCAGCGACCCTCCGTGAATTGAATACTCCGCTCAGTGCACGCGTCCAGGAAATCGATGATGCGCTGGAACGTTGGCGATGGATGCCCGTGGAGTTTCAGCAGCCTCCCGTTCTTGTCAACATTCCTGAGTTTCGGCTGAGAGCCTATTCGGCGAACCACCAGCTTGCACTCAGCATGAACGTCGTTGTAGGCAAGGCAGCGCCAACCCAAACGCCAGTGTTTACCGATGACATCCAGTACATTGTGTTCCGTCCTTATTGGAGCGTTCCCCCTGGAATTCTCCGCAGGAGTGTCATCCCCGGCATCATGAAAAGCAGCGGATATATCGCTCGTGAGAGATTCGAGGTAACCGACTCCAGCGGCAAATCGGTGTCTGCTGCGACCGACGATTTAGTTGCCGGGCTACGCTCGGGCAAATATTACATACGTCAGAAACCGGGACCAGCCAACGCGCTCGGACTGATCAAATTCATGTTTCCCAACTCGCACTCCGTCTATCTCCACAGCACTCCATCGACGGAGTTATTCGCCAGGTCGCGTCGAGACTTCAGTTCTGGTTGCATCCGCATCGAAAAGCCAGCCGAGCTGGCCGCCTTCCTGCTCCGCAATCAACCGGATGGGCAACAGCCCTGGACGGTGGCTATCGTACAAACAGCAATGGACTCAGGCAAAGACAACCGCCAGGTCAACCTGAACGCCCAGGTCCCGATCCTCATCCTCTACGTAACCGCCGTCGCCGAGGAAGACGGTACAGTGCACTTCTTCGATGACATCTACAGTCACGACAAACGCCTGAATGCGCTCCTCGCGAAAGGCCCTCCTTATCCGTAAATTCGGGATTCCTCTGGAAACAAAAGGCCCCCTTCAAAAAACCGGCCAATTGCTCTCCCCGCCATTGCCGATCCCGGAATCTAAGAAATGGTTTCCGGCGCGCTCGCTATGCGGGAAGAATCTCCCTGCAGGCCACTGGGGACACCGTAAGCCTTCAACACATCCCGAAGCGTCACGACGCCCTTCAACTCGTGGACATTGGCACGGCTCACGACCGGCAGAATGTCGATCTGATTCATTCCCATTTGCTCCAGTGCCACATCCAGCCCCTGGTCGGTGTGGACGTGCGGGAAAATCTGTGGGTCGCCTAATTCAGCGAGCTTCTTGTCCGCCCCTCCACCCAACTCGCGCTCCAGTCTTGAACGATTGATCACGCCGACGACACCTCGCTGATCCGCCACAAGCCATGTTCCGACTTCGCCCGATCGGACCTGTTCGAACGCCTGCTGAACCGTGATCTCAGAAGGAAGCAACGGACCAGGCGTCCGCATCACGCCCGCTATCTGGCGTTGGCCGCGTCGTTTGCGGCCCTTCGGTCCCGGCAGATGGATGCCGTCCTGCACCGCCAGCGCCTCGTAGATCGGCTCGTGCTGCAGCCGGTAAGCAACAAACAGGCTTATCAGATTGGCGATCATCAGCGGAACGATCACGGCATAGTCCTGCGTCATCTCGAAGATCATCAGGACTGAAGTCATCGGAGCGCGCACAATTCCCGCGAAGACCGCGCCCATCCCGACCAGCGCGTAAGCGCCTGGCGTCGCTGTGTAAACGGGAAACAAATGGTGCGCAACGGTTCCCACGGTGCCTCCAACCATCGCGCCGATGAACAGGGCCGGTCCAAAGATGCCGCCCGCATTGCCTGAAGCGTAGCTGATGGTGACGGCGAAGAACTTCAGAACCAGCAACAGGACCATCAAACGGAACACCATTCTTCCATTCAACGCGTCGCCTACATAGTCGTAACCAACACCGAGGACTTGCGGCACAAACCAGCCCATCAGTCCGACCAGCAATCCACCGGCTAACGGCTGAAACCAGACCGTGGCGCGGGGGAACCGCAGAAAGCGTGCCCGCATCTCCAGCAAAAGCTTTGTGAAGGCCACCGAAACTAACCCGCCAGCTACGCCCAGTACCGCATAGACCGCAAACTCCGCGGGGCTAACCAATTGATATTGTGGAACCTTGAACAGCGGATTATTGCCTAAAAGCAGCCGCAACACCATCCACGAAGTCGCCGAAGCCAGTACGACCGCACCCATAATTGGCGCGTTGAGGTCTCCCATGATCTCCTCAAGCGCAAAAACCACCGCCGCCAGCGGTGTGTTGAACGCTGCTGCAATGGCCGCCGCCGCTCCTACTGGAATCAGGTTTTTTACCTGCTCATTGCTCAAGCCGAACAGGCGTCCGAGCACGGAAGCAATCCCCCCGCCAACCTGGACCGACGGGCCTTCCCGGCCCAGCGGGATGCCGCTGGCAAGCGTCGCCGAAGTGCAGACAAATTTGCCCACCACCGTGCGCAATGTGATGCGGCCTTCGCGCGCGAACAACGCGGCTTTTGTCTGCGGAACGCCACTGCCACGCGCATTCGGAAAATAACGATACAGCAGGTAACCGATGCCCAGCGATCCGCCGACCGGAAACAGCAGACGCCGCCACCGTGCCCCGCCGACCGGATACAGACGCATCCCCAATCGTCCGGTCAGCAGGATAAAAGCAACCACCGCTGCGCCGGTTAATGCGCCGATTACCAAAGCCAAAACCAGGATGACGTGATGCTCACGTTGCTGTAGTTCGGACCTTCGACGCATCAACCAGGTTGTCCACCAACTATCGGCCACAGCGCCGCCTCTGCTATTCATCTCCACAAATCTCCTGCCAGAAGCATATTCTTCCGAGTTGGCGTTGAAAGAAAAGGTTGAACGAAGGGGAAGACCGTCCTCACCGCCAGGAATCGCCCATTGAACTCGCCCAAAAACCGTAGTATCATCAGACTTGCAGACGATTTTGTTCCGTCGTAAGAGTATGCCGTGACCGCACCGGTGATTTGACGGAAGAGATGAGTGGGCCAAAGCCCACTTTTTATTTGCTCTAAAAACCGCCTGCTTTTCGCCGAAAATGAACCGAAAGCAAGCGTATGGCAGTCCAGTTAGACCAAATTCGAGCAACCGCGCAACGTGTCGCCGCCTCGCACCACCTGGAGCTGGTCGACCTCGAATTTCAGGGCGGCAGCAAGCACCGCACGTTACGGATTTTTATCGAACAGAACGCTGCAGAACGGGCCAGACTGGCTGAGCAAGTCGCAGCCGGAGCATCAGAACTTCCGAAGGGCGTGCCAGTAGAAATGCTCTCCGGCGTCACCCACGAAGACTGCGCGACCTTTGCACAGGACTTCGGTACCGTACTCGACGTAGAAGACCTCATCCCGGGGGCCGAATACACCCTGGAAGTCTCCTCGCCGGGTCTCGAACGCAAACTTTTTCGGCCCGAAGACTACACCCGGTTTCAAGGCAGTCTGATCAAGCTTCAGACCTTCACTCCGGTCAACAAGAACAGGCAGTGGCAAGGCCGTCTCACCAAATTTACAGACGGTGTCCTGACCATCGACCTCTCTGCCGTCAAGCAGAAGGGCAAAGCCAAAAAGGCCGCGACTGAAGCGACCGTCGACATCGCTCTCGCCAACGTCGAAAAGGCCAATCTGGTCGCAGAGATTTAGCAACAGCATCAGAAATGATGGATAACAGGAAACAAGCCCGGAATCTTCGGGCAAACGAAGGACGAGTGAATCATGGCAAGTGCTTTGTATCAATCAATCGAGACGTTAAGCCGCGATAAGGGAATCGAACCGGGCATCGTAGTCGGCGCCGTCGAGGACGCCATCGCCCTCGCCACGCGCAAATACTACAAGACCCAGGAAAACATGCGCGCCGAGATGGACCGCGAGACCGGCGAGATCCGCGCCTACGTCTTCAAGACCGTCGTCGAAAGCCCCGAGCAGGTCGAGGACGAAATCAACCAGATGACCCTTGACCAGGCGCGCGAACACGCCCCCGAGGTCGAGGTCGGCAGCGAACTCCGCTTCTACAAAGACACCACCCCCCTCGGCCGCATCGCCGCCCAGATGGCCAAACAGGTCATCTTCCAGAAGGTGCGCGAAGCCGAGCGCGACACCGTCTTCAACGAATACAACCACCGCGCCGGCGAGGTCTTGAACGCCACCGTCAAGCGCCTCGAGCCGATGGACGTCATCTTCGATCTCGGAAAAGCCGAAGCCCGCATGCCGAAGCGCGAGCAGTCGCGCCTTGAGCAGTTCGCCGTCGGCGAGCGCGTCCGCGTCGTTCTCCTTCGCGTCGACCGCGCCGCCAAAGGCCCGCAGGTCATCGTCTCGCGCGCCGCTCCCGGCCTCGTCCAGAACCTCTTCCAGTCCGAGGTCCCCGAGATCTACGACGGCACCGTCAGCATCAAGGCCATCGCCCGCGAGGCCGGCGAACGCACCAAGATCGCCGTCCAGTCCCGCGACAAAGATGTCGACCCCGTCGGCGCCTGCGTCGGCATGAAGGGCATGCGCGTCCAGTCCATCATCCGCGAACTGCGCGGCGAAAAGATCGACATCATCGAGTTCTCCGAAGAGATCACCACCTTCGCCGAAAAAGCCCTGCAGCCTGCGAAGGTCAGCCGCGTCTCAATCACCGATCTCGCCGACAAACAGATCGAAGTCATCGTCGACGACACCCAGCTCTCGCTCGCCATCGGCAAAAAGGGCCAGAACGTCCGCCTCGCCGCCAAGCTCCTGCAGTGGAAGATCGACATCAAGAGCGAAGAGGAGAAGCGCCAGGAAGTCGAGCAGCAGATGCAGGCCATGGGCGGCGGTCCTTCCACGCCGATCGAACAGGTCACGGAGCTCGGCGACGCCGTCCTCGAAAAACTCATCGCCGCCGGCATCACCACCGTCGAAGCGCTCGCCGACATGACTCCAGAGCAGCTCGAAGAAGTCCCTGGCATCGGCGAAAAGACAGTGGAAAAAATCTCCGTCGCCGTTCGCCACTACTTCGGCCAGTACGAAGAAGGCGAAGAGCGCCCGGAACCCGCCGTCGCTGCAGTAGCCGCAGAAGCAGAGGAGAGTTCGATGGAAAAAACACCAGAGGCCATCCTGGCAGCAGAAGCCGGCGCCGGCTCTGCAAAAGAAGTCAACGACATCTCCACCGAAGACATCGCCGAACGCGAAGACGAAACCTCAGGCATCGACGCCTTCAGCGAAAACGATGCCCGCGAAGAACGAATTGAACTCGATAACGACACCGTAGACACCCTGGTCAACGACAGCCAGGAGCTCTCCGACGAAGGTATCGACGAAGGAAACGATCGTGGCTAGCCGCTTCGGCCGCGCAACTCAGTATTCCTTGAATTGCGATGTCTGCAACTTCAAGGTCAGCACTTACAATAAAGATTCAACCCGCTATGAGGCTGATATGAACAGCTAAGCGCGCAGGAAAGCGAAAAGGGACGGATGAGCAAAGTTCGAATCAACGATCTGGCACGGGAACTGGAAGTCAAGAGCAGGCCAATCCTGGACGCGCTCGAAGCCATCGGCGTGACCGGCAAGACCCACTCCAGCTCCATCGAAGCCGACCAGGCCGAAAAGGTCCGGGAGTACTTCAAGAACGGCGGCAAGAGCAGCTCCACGGCCAGACAACCCGTCGAAGCCAAGCCCCGGTTCGACCTCTCCAAGGTCTCCAAGCCCGGCGACGCCCTCAAAGCCATCCTCGAACGCAAACAGGCCGAGGCCGCCGCCAAGGCCGCTCCGCCTCGCCCACCCGCGGTTGTCGCGCCTCCAGCCTCGGTCACGGTGGCCGCGGCAGCATCGCCTCGCCCCGCCGCCGCCCAGTCATCCGCGGCCGCCGCAACCCAGCCCCATACCGTCGCGCCGGTGACGCCTCGTCGCGTCGTTCCGCAACCTCGCCCCCAGGCAAACATCGTCGCTCCTTCTGCCGCCCCGGCCATCGCCAGCAAGCCTCCCGTCGGCCCCGTGATTGCTCGGCCGCCCGTCGCAGTCGCGCCCCCGCCCGCGCCTCCAGCCGCCGCCGCCCAGTCATCATCCGCGCCTGCCGCCAAACCCGCCGCGCCGGCAGCCCCGCCGGTCGAAGCCGCCGCGCCCCCGTCACCGGCAGCTCCGGCCCCATCGCCGCCCACCACCCCACCCCTCGCTCCAGCCGTCGCCGTGGCCCCCCCGCAAAAGGAAGCAGCCGTCCCGCACGAGCAGCCCGAAACAGCATCGGCAGAATCGATCGCCGCACCTGCTCCCCCGGTTCGCCGCGTCATCATGCCGCAAACCGGCCCGCGCCCCATCTACACTGCCCCTGCCTCCGCCGCGGGAACCCCCCAGCGCGGACGCCCCATCTTCGAGCGGCCGCGTCCGCAATCTCCCGGCGCTCCCGGCTCTCGTCCTCCTGCCTCAACCGCCCCCGGCGCACGCCGCCCCATGCACCCCACCCGCACCTTCCCCGGTGGCCCCTCCGGTCCCGGCGGAGCACCAGGACGCCCCGGATTTGCCCCCGGCGGAGCTCGCCCAGCCTTTGGTGCGCGTCCCGGCTTCGGAGCACGTCCTGGCGGAGCAGCCGGCGGCATAGCTTCCCGGCCCCGGCGAATCCCCCACCGGCATGCGCCCCGCCGCTCGTCCCGGCCAGCGCCGTGGCGGTCAGCGCTACGAGAAGACCAAAGAAGGCCCGATGAAGGGCTTCCAGCCGCCACCGCGTTTCGGCGGCGCGCCCATCTCGCGTGAGCCGCTCCCCATCACCAGGACCATCACCGTCACCGAAGGCATCTCCGTCAAGGACCTCGCTGAAAAACTCGACGTCCGCGGCAAAGACCTCATCGCCACTCTTCTCATGAAGGGCGTCTTCGTCACCGTCAACCAGTCCCTTGAAGGCGAACTGGTCAAAGACGTCGCCCGCCAGTTCGGCGCCGACGCCACCGTCATCACCGTCGAAGAGCAGCTCGAGAACGAAGCCATCGAAGGCTTCCTCGAAGACACCACCGGTATGGTCGAGATCGTCCGTTCGCCCGTCGTCACCGTCATGGGCCACGTCGACCACGGTAAAACCTCGCTCCTCGACGCCATCCGCTCCACCGACGTCGCCGGCGGCGAAGCCGGAGGCATCACCCAGCACATCGGCGCCTACAAGGTCAAAATCACCAAGCCCGACTCCCCCGCCTTCGGTCGCGAGATCGTCTTCCTCGATACCCCCGGCCACGAAGCCTTCACCCGCATGCGCGCCCGCGGAGCCAAAGTCACCGACATCGTCGTCGTCGTCGTCGCAGCAGACGACGGCGTCATGCCCCAGACCCTCGAAGCCATCGACCACGCCCGCGCCGCCAACGTGCCCATCATCGTCGCGGTCAACAAGATCGACAAGCCCGAAGCCAACCCCTCGAAGGTCATCCAGCAGCTCACCGCGCGCGGCCTTCAACCCTCCAATATGGGTGGCGACACCGAATTCGTCGAAGTCTCCGCCAAGAAGCACATCAACCTCGACAAGCTCGAAGAGATGATCTGCCTCGTCGCCGACGTCAACGAACAAAAAGCCCAGCCCGACCGTCCCGCCGTCGGCACCGTCATCGAAGCCAAGCTCGATCGCGGTCGCGGCGCCGTCGCCTCCATCCTCGTCCAGAACGGAACCCTCCGCACCGGCGACAGCTACATCGTCGGCAACACCTTCGGCAAAATCCGCGCCATGTTCGACGACCGCGGCCGCCCTATCACCGAAGCCGGTCCCTCCACCCCAGTCGAAATCCTCGGCCTCGAGGGCATGCCCGACGCAGGCGACACCTTCCTCGTCATGGCCGACCGCGACAAGGCCAAGGGCATCGCCCAGTACCGCAAGATGAAGGAGCGCGAAGCCCAACTCGCCAAGAGCTCCCGCGTCTCGCTCGAAGGCCTCGCCGAGCAGATCAAGCAGGCCGGCATGAAGGACCTCAACCTCATCCTCAAGGGCGACGTACAAGGCTCGGTCGAAGTCCTCGCCGACTCGCTCCAGCGCATGTCCACCGAGAAGGTTCGCGTCCGCGTCCTCCACTCCGGTGTCGGCGCCATCACCGAGTCCGATATTCTCCTCGCCTCCGCCTCCAACGCCGTCGTCATCGGCTTCAACGTTCGTCCCGATCGCAAGGCTGCCGAGATTGCCGATCGCGAGAACGTCGAGATCCGCCTCCACTCCATCATCTACGAGCTGCAGGACGAGATCACCAAGGCGATGTACGGTCTCCTCGAGCCCGTCTTCAAGGAGAACTACGCCGGACGCGCCGAGGTCCTCAACGTCTTCAAGATCACCAAGGTCGGCCAGATCGCCGGCTGCCGCGTCACCGACGGCCTCATCAAACGCGACCACCAGGTGCGTCTCCTCCGCGAAGGCGTCGAACTCTGGAAGGGCAAGATCGCCTCCCTCAAACGCTTCAAGGACGACGTCAGCGAAGTCCGTCAGGGCGTCGAGTGCGGCATCGACCTCGCCGGCTACAAAGACATCCAGGTCGGCGACACCATCGAGTCCTTCACTACAGAAAAACTCGCCGCCGAACTCGGTCAGAACTCCGCCGCAGCCCGCAAAGCCGAGAAGGCTGAAAAAGATCGCGAAGCCGCAGCCGCCCGCGAAGCCGCAGCCCACGAAAAAGAGGACGGCGGCGACGCAGCCACCGCTTAACCCTCACCTTCATCAGAACCAAAGGCCGGGAGCCATCCCGGCCTTTTGCTGCTCTTGTGGCCTTGCCTCTGTCTCTATAACCGATCACGCACTATGTCTTATTGTTGAGGTCGTCGTCCTTGTAGTATTTCGTCCCCTGCAGGGTCAACTGCAACGCCAGACCATTCTTGGTGATTTGATAAACCCACACGCCCGGAGAGACCTGGGTCGCCCCGGAGTAGGCCCCGCCCGAGTCGCCTGCCTTGGCTGCTGCGTCCGCCTGCGCTGAACCCGCCCAGCCCGAACTCAGAAAATCGTTATACACTTTATCGTTTTCAAACACGAAGATCACGCTGTAGTCCTTCACTCCAATACCCAGACCCGCGCCGGCCGAGATCATCTTCATGAAGGTCTCCTGCTTGCTGCTGGTGTCGACAGCGATTCCCGAGCCACGCGCCGTGCTCAACACAAAGAGATTCGTCCCAAAGTTGTCGAAGACAGCATATCCGGCAGACTTTTGGATAGCCCCCTTCGCAGCAGGTTTCAGTTTGTACAGATCGTTCAGCGTTTTAGTAGCCATCTTCCGAGTCTTGTCCCGCTTCTTATCAGGGGAATCTTTGGCACTTGCAAAACTGACAGCCAGCAGGGTCACTGCGAGGACTGCTGCGATTTTTCTAATTCTCATCGGCGCTCTCCTATCTTTCGAGGAACCCTGCGGCACGCCACGATGTCGTCAGGTCTGCCTGAAACCGTTCCTGGTCAAAGGGGAACACGACACGAGTCGCCTTACTACTGGGAGAATCCCCAGTCGTCTGCGCTCGACGTGTGCACACCCAGGTCACAGCGCAATCGAGAATAACCACAAATAACCCATTCATCTTGTGGCAGTTTCAATCTTCCGTGGCACTTCGCGGAAACTCACCCATGCCGCTCCCAAAACACAGCAGGCGTCACAATCGAATACTTCTCCGCAAGCGCCAATAAATCTTTATCACCGGTAATCAGATAGTCTGCCCTCGATGCTCGCAAAGTAGCCAGAACCTGCTGGTCAGCGGCATCGCGCAGACCGGCATCCTGTTCCCCATCCGGCTCAACAATGTCCGCAAGGAACATGAAACTATCCGTTAGATCCCGAATCTCGTCGAGACTCAGACGTATCCGTGTCAGGCGCGGCAACACCCGGCTCATCTCATCCAGGATGTACCGCGACAGCACCACATCCAGTCCGCCCTGCCGCCAGACTCTGACGATGCGCCCCGGAACACTCTGCGGATAAGCAATTCCCGACACCAGAACATTGGTGTCCAATACCACACGCATCAGCGCGCCCGTTCTCGGGCCACCAGAGCATCAATCTCCACCAAACCCTCTTCGGCTGGCACCCCGGCGTAAGCCTCCGCGATTCTTTGACTCAACGCATCGAAGCGATCCTGCATCCGGCGGATACGAGCAAACAATTCAGCATCTACCAACGCAGCCACCGGCTTGCCATCCTTGTTGATGACAATGCTGTCGTTGCGGTACTGCACTTGATTCAGCATCTCGCCAAGATTCTGCCGGAAATTTACAGCATTAACTTCAGTGACCATAAGCATTTCTCCCAACCATTATGACCAATATGATCATTATGACATAAAATCGCAAAATTGAATCTTTCGAGATCACCCTGATGGATTGTTCCACAACCCAGCCCTTGACACGCCTGATAACCTTAAATCAGCGAAATAAGCCCGGCTGCAAGCCGGGCCTTCGCATTTAAGCCCGGAAGACTTGACCAACAAGTCCAGACTCATGTCTTCTGGTTTGAAGACTTTGCGCACTTTTCACCCAGGAGGGGGAGGGCCCATGCCAACCACGATCACCGAGACATCAGGCAAGACAAAATTCGACCTTGCCGCCATCCAGCAGGCACTCCGCGAAAATAAAGTTGACGGCTGGCTCTTCTACGACCACCACCACCGCGACCCCCTCGCCTACTCTATCCTCGGCATCGACCCCACCACTCTCGTCAGCCGTCGCTGGTACTACTTCATCCCCGCGCAAGGCGAGCCCAAAAAGCTCGTCCACCGCATCGAGTCCTTCAAGCTCGACACCCTTCCCGGCACCAAAACCGCCTACTCCTCCTGGCAGGAACTGGAATCTCAACTCCAAACTCTTCTCGCCGGCGCCACCAGAATCGCCATGCAGTACTCCCCCCGCAACACCATCATGTATGTTTCCATGGTCGACGCCGGTACCGTCGAGCTCCTCCGCTCCTTCGGTAAAGAGCCCGTCACCTCCGCCGACCTCGTCAGTCACTTCGAAGCCGTCCTCACCGACGCTCAGCTCGCCACTCACTACGTTGCAAAACGCGCCGTCGATGAGGTCCTCGACGCCGCATGGAAATTCATCGGCACCCGCGCCCGCAACGGCGGCACCGACGAGTACGCCGTGCTGCAATTCCTCCGCGAGGGCCTCGGCCGCGCCAACCTCCTCTGGGATCACGGCCCCAACGTCTCCGCCGGCCCCAACTCCGCCGACTCCCACTACGACCCCACCCCCGCCAGCTCACGTCCCATCCGCTCCGGAGACTTCGTCCTCATCGACATCTGGGGCAAGCTCGCAAACGACCCCACCGCCGTCTGGTACGACATCACCTGGACCGGCGTCGTCAACCGCGAGCCCACCGAGCGCGAGCAACTCATCTTCACCACCGTCCGCAACGCCCGCGATGCCTCCATCAAAGCCGTGCAGGAAGCCTTCGCATCGAACACTCCCATCGCCGGCTGGCAGGCCGACGAAGCCGGCCGCAGCCTCATCGTCAAAGCCGGATTCGGCGACGCCTTCACCCACCGCACCGGCCACAACATCGGCACCGACATCCACGGTAACGGCGCCCACCTCGACAACCTCGAAACTCACGACGAGCGCCTCATCCTCCCCAACACCTGCTTCTCCGTCGAGCCCGGCCTCTATTTCCCCGGCGAGTTTGGCGTCCGCAGCGAAATCGATATGATCGCCCGCCGCGGCAAAGCCGAAGTCACCGGCCGCATCCAAACCGAGCTCGTCCGCATCTAGCTGCTATCATTAAGAAAGCAATGGCCACCAACGTCTCAACCCAAACGCGCGCACAATCCTCTTCATTCCCCACGATGGTTCTGATCGCCGGCTGGCTCGTCCCCGGCGCCGGCCACTTTATGCTGCGTAAGTGGATTCGTGGCGGCCTCCTCATGGCTTCGATTCTGGCGATGTTCTTCATCGGCCTCGCCTTGAAGGGCAAGATCTACTCCCCCAACACCGGCGACCTGCTTGACATCCTCAACTTCGCTGGCGACCTCGGCAACGGCCTGCTCTATCTCCTCGCCCGCATCTTCGATCTCGGCCAGGTCACCGTGCAGGTGGCAACCGCAGACTACGGAACCAAGTTCATGGTCGTCGCCGGCCTGCTCAACATCATCTCTGCCGTCGATGCCCACTCGCTGGCCACCGGGAGGAAGCGCTCGTGACCATCTCTCACTTCGGAGCCGTCCTCCTCTTCTCTCTCTTCACCTCGATCGTCTTCGGCATCACTCAGCGCGCCGAACCGCGCATGATGATCCGCTTCGGCGCCTTTTGTTTCGCCCTCTTCGTCGGCGGCACCATCGCCGCAAGCTGGGTCATGTGGCTCATCAAGCACTAGACCCTTTCGGTTCTGCGCCACACCCGGCCGTGGCATTGCAATCAACCACCCTTTGCCATAGGCTAGTCGTGCAGGTGGCTCATTTCACAGCATTGCGCTGTTGAAGTGAAGCATTGCGGGAGTGGCGAAATGGCAGACGCACTTGGTTTAGGTCCAAGCGGAGAAATCCGTGGGGGTTCGAGTCCCTTCTCCCGCACCAAAAAGTCCATCTAACCCCGGAAAGAGATGCAATGAGCCCGCAGAACCCAAATCAGCCGCCAACCGAGTCCCCGGACCAGCCCACCCTCAGGCTCACCAACACCGAAGACTATCGCGACGGATACGCCAACAGCGTCCAGGTCCGCATGAGCGTCTGGGACTTCTTTCTCGTCTTCGGTACCATGATGCAGCAGACTCCGGACGAGCTCAACGTCAGGAACTTCCAGGGCATTTATCTCAGCCCCCAACAGGCCAAAGCTCTCTGGAACGTGCTTGGGCATAACCTCGCCCAGTACGAGCAGACCTTCGGCGCTCTCACCCTCGAGCAGCTCCCTCACACCGGCGGCCCCATCAACTAAAGCGGTGACTCTCTTCGGCAGAGCAGGACAAGACGCCCGGCAATCGACCAGCGGCATCCCTCTCTGGATGCTCTTTCCACTCTTCTTCGTCGCCGTCTACCTCTCGCACCTTCGTCTCCTCCGCCTGCCCTACTTCTGGGACGAAGGCGGCTACTACATACCCGCCGCCTGGGACTTCTTTCGCACCGGCACCCTCATTCCACAGACCACCCTCTCGAACGCCCACCCCCCACTCCCATCGATCCTCCTCGCAGCCTGGTGGCACCTCTCCGGATACGTCGTCAGCGGCACCCGAACCCTGGTCTGCATGGTTACGGCCGCAGGCCTGCTCGGCGTCTTCAAGATCGCTAAAGATCTCGCGTCCACTGCGGTCGCCACAGTCACCGTACTCCTCACTGCGGTCTACCCCATCTGGTTCGCGCAAAGCACTCTCGCTCATGCCGACATCTTCGCCGCCGCCTTCACCCTATGGGGACTCGCGTTCTACCTCAATTGCGACGAACCCGCGTCCAGCAGCAACAAGCTCCTTGCCGCACTCATGTTCTCGCTCGCCGCTCTCTCCAAAGAGACGGGCATCATCACGCCGGTCGCTCTCGCCCTCTGGGAAGCAATCCAGCTCCTCGGCGACCGCAACAACGCAGCCCTGCGACGAATTCACCTCATCTGGATGGTCGCTCTAGCCGCGCCGGTCCTTCCCCTCGCCGCGTGGTACGCCTATCACTATCGCCAGACCGGCTTCGTCTTCGGCAACCCGGATTTCCTCCGCTACAACGCCACAGCCAACCTCGCCCCCTACCGCATTGTCCTCAGCCTATGGCACCGTCTTCTCCACCTGACGACCCACATGAACATGTTCGTGCCCGTCGTCTGTGCCATTGCCGTTCTCTTCATCCCCGTCACTCCCGCCTCGCCTCCGGCGCTTCCCAAAGTGCAGCTCAAAGCCATTGCAGTCGTCTTCATCGCCAACTGGATCGCCTTCTCCATCCTCGGCGGCGCTCTGCTCACTCGCTATCTTCTTCCCATGTACCCGCTTGTCCTGCTTCTCTGCGTGGCCACCTGGCATCGTCACCTCCGCCAATGGTGGGCTCTCGCCGCACTCAGCGCCGCAGCCTTCCTCGCCGGTCTCTGGATTAACCCACCCTACGCCTTTGCCCCGGAAGACAATCTCACCTACCGCGACATGATCGTCCTCCACCAGCGCGCCGTCCACTTCATCGACCAGCGCTACCCCGACGCCACCGTCCTCACCGCATGGCCCGCTACCTCCGAGCTCAACCGCCCCGAGCTCGGATACACCAATCGCCCCGTCAAGACCGTAGCCATTCCGAACTTCGCCATGGATCAGATCCAGAGAGCCGCAACCGACCCCGGCAGTTACGACCTGGCCTTCATTTTCTCCACCAAGTGGGAGCCACCGGCGAGTCGCATCAACCTCGGCCGCCAGAACGAATCCGCCGACACAAAGTACTTCGACTTTCATCGCGATCTTTCGCCGCAGGAGGCCGCAACCATATTGCACGGCGACATCGTCTGGCAGGCCCATCGCAAAGGAGAGTGGGCAGCCGTCATCCACTTCCCTCGCATCGTCGAAGCCGCGCTGATACGCCCTCAAAAACACGGGCAAAAACACTGACGCTCTATACTCATATCTGTGATGAGGCCCCTCCAACTTCGCCGGCTGCTCCGCACACCATGGCCTGCCCTGCTGCTGATCGCAATCATCCTTCCGGCATTCTCGCAGTCGCCATCATCGGCTGAACCGGCCGAGCCCACAGGCCGCGTCGTACTGGTCCTTCCCTTTGACAATCGCTCCGGACAACCCAACCTCGCCTGGATCGGAGACTCTTTTCCCGACACCTTGAACCAACGCCTCACTTCGGCGGGGTTTCTCACCATTAGCCGTGATGACCGCCAGTACGCGCTCGACCATCTCGGCCTTCCCGTCGACTTCAAGCCCTCGCGCGCCACCACCATCCTCATCGCCCAGACTCTCGACGCCGACTTCGTCATCGTTGGCAGTTACACCGTCGATAGTGGCCGCATCCACGTCCAGGCCCAGGTACTCGAGGTCAATAAGCTGCGCCTGTCTCCGCCGCTCGACGATTCCAGCGAACTCTCGCGCCTCTTCGACGTCGAGAACGCCATCGCCTGGAAGATCGCCCGCCAGATCGATCCCCATTTCAATGTTGCTCAGCAGACCTTCCTCGCCGCTTCCGGCGGAGTCCGGCTCAGCGCCTTCGAGAACTATATTCGCGGCACCGATGCAACCACCCCGCAGGAGCGAATCGTGCGCCTGCAAATGGCCGTGCAGGATACCCCAGACTACCCGGCCGCACTCCTCGCACTCGGCAAAGCCCAATTCTCCCAGCGAGAGTATGACCAGGCTGCAACCACTCTCGCCAGAATCCCCCACGCCGACCGGCGCGCCCTCGAAGCCGGTTTTTACATCGGCCTCGCCCGCTTCAACACCGCAAAGTACGCCGAAGCCGAATCAGCTTTTGCGTTCGTCGCCAGCAGACTTCCCTTGCCGGAAGTCGTCAACAACCAGGCCGTCGCCTCCAGTCGCCAGGGTCATGATGCAGTCCCCCTCTTTCAACGCGCCTCCGACGCAGATCCCAACGATCCCGACTACCGCTACAACCTCGCCGTTGCCCTTCTCCGCAGAGGGGACTTTGCCGGGGCCCAGCGCGAGATCGACCTGACCTTAAAGCTGCGTCCCAAAGACCAGGAAGCAGCGGAACTAAAAACCAACATCAGCGCCGGTCGACACATCGCGCCAGTTTCCGTGCCAGTTTCAAAGACAGCCGCCAGTGCCCCGGCCTCCTCGGACTTCGCGCCGCTCGAGCGCATTCGCCGCTCCTACTCCGAAGCCTCCTTTCGCCAGGCTGCCTTCCAGCTCGATCAGATGCGCGCCGCTCGCATGGCTACGCTGCCCCCAACCGAACAGGCCGCACAATATACCCAGCTCGGTCGCGACTACCTCGCACAGGGCCTGATCCCCGAAGCAGAACAGGAGTTCCACGCCGCTCTCTCCGCCGACGCCTCCAGCGCCGAAGCTCACGCCGGTCTCGCCCAGGTTCGCGAACACAGCGGAAACCCAGCCGACGCACGCAGCGAGGCTCAGGCCTCACTCAACCTCCACCCCAATGTTCCCGCCTATCTCGTGCTCGCCCGCCTCGATCTTCAGTCGAACCAGATAGCCGCCTCCGCCGCCAACGTCGGCAAAGCCCTCCAACTTGAGCCCAAAGACTCCGCGGCCCTCGGAATGCAACAGGCCCTGCAGGCGCGCGGACAGAGCGTTCCATGAGAGCCCTCTTCAAAGCCGCCGTCGCATCACTGATGGCAGTCTTCTTTCTGCTATTGCCTTCAGGCCTCTCTGCCGCCCCCGCCAGCCCGCCAGTCGTCGTCAAACTTACGCTGCACGATACCATCCAGCCCATCACCGCGGACTACCTCGAGCGAGGTCTTCAGGACGCCGCCAGTCAACACGCAGACCTGGTCATCGTCTCCATGGGCACGCCCGGAGGCCTGCTCGACTCAACCCGCGTCATGGTTCAGGCCATCGAAAACTCGCCCGTACCCGTCGCCATCTTCATCTCTCCCACCGGCAGCCGCGCTGGCTCCGCCGGCTTCTTTCTTCTCGAAGCAGCCGACATCGCGGCCATGGCCCCAGGCACCAACGCCGGCGCCGCTCACCCCATCATCGAAGGCCGCCAGCTCGACCCCATCCTGAAGGAGAAGATCGAGAACGACGCAACCGCCTTCCTTCGCTCCTACGCCAGCCGCCGCGGCCGCAACGTCGAAGCCGCTGAAGACGCAGTTCTCAACTCCAAGTCCTACACCGACCAGGAAGCCCTCAAGTTGAAGCTTATCGACATCGTCGCCACCGACGATGCCTCGTTACTCACCCAGCTCGACGGCCGCGAGATCCATCGCTTCGACGGCGCCACCCAGACCCTGCACCTGCAGGGAGCGGAGATCGTCACCACCCTCCCTTCCCTTCGCGAGCGCCTGCTCAGCAAACTCACCAACCCTGACGTCGCTGTTCTGCTTCTGGTTCTCGGCGGCCTGCTCATCTACCTGGAGTTCAACGTCCCCGGCACCATCGTGCCCGGATCGCTCGGCACCCTCTTCATCATCCTTAGTCTCTTCGGCCTGAACCTGCTCCCCGTCCGCCATACGGCGATCGTTCTGTTGCTCGCAGCCGTGGTGATGATGGTGCTCGAAGCCAAGTTCGGCAGCCACGGCGTGCTCGCCCTGGCCGGTACCATCTGTCTGGTCTTCGGCCTTGCAACCCTGGTCGACGGCCCCATCCCGGAGCTACGGGTCCATCTCGCAATCGCGGTCGGAGCAGGCATCGGCTTCGGCATCATCTCGTTCGGGCTCGCCTGGATTGCCCTGCGCGCACGCCGGAGCAAAATACTCACTGGCCCCCAGGCCATGATCGGTGGCACTGCCATCGTCCGCACCCCGCTCAATCCTACCGGCCAGGTCGAAATCCGCGGCGAGCTCTGGCAAGCCTCCCTGCGCGGCCACGCCTCTCTCGCCGTCGGTTCCACCGTCTCGGTCCGCGCCGTCGACGGCCTCCTCTTGATCGTAGAGCCAGTGCAGGATACCGTTTGACGACCCACCCCGCGCCCCGCACCCGTCCGCGCCAGAGTAGACTAGAAGACAAGTAGTTTTCGATAAAGGGAGTTTCGTCTGAATGTTGAATGTGCCTCGCCCGTCGTGCGTCCAGAGTGTTTTGCTTTGCCTGCTGCTAACCGCCGCCGGATCAACCGCTAAAGCACAAACCACCTCCCAGAACCCGGCTCTCGACCGTCAACTCTCCCGCATCGATCTCAGCGTCGTCGGTCTCGGCATCTTTAACAAGGACTCCAACGGTATCGCCCCCGTGGCCTCGAATCCGGGAAGCAGCAACCCCGGCACAGTCCCCACACACGTCAATCTCAGCCCAGGCAACACCGCTGGAGCATTGCTCACCCTCCGCTATACCATCTCCCCGTACGTCGGATTCGAGGGAAACTACGGCTATTCGCGATACACCGACACCTTTACCCCCTTTGGCGTTCAGCCCAACGGCGGCGTACAGCAGAACGCCAGCGAGTACACCCTGGGATACGTCGTCCATACCCGCAAGCAGCACTTCGGAGTAACGCCCTTCGTGTCCGGCGGCCTTGGCACTACGGTCTTTCGCCCGACCCCAGGCGGCGGTCTGGGCCTGCCCGAACAGGCACGCGCCACGTATTACGGTTCGGTCGGCGTGGAGACAACCGTGCTCTCTCCGCACTTCGGCATCCGCGCCCAGTACCGGCAGGTTTTCTTTAAAGCGCCCGACTTTGAAACCAACTATCTGACCATTCAACAACACACCACGACCTACGAGCCAGGGTTCGGTTTCTTCCTGCGTTTCTAACCACCCGCCGGCGCGCCGCTGTGGCTGCTCTACAATCGCAGCGGTGGCAGCCGTCGGCCACCAGAGGGTCTAGCCATGATGTCTCTCCCGCTCCTTTTCGCCATCGTCATCGTCTTCCTCTACATCGTCAATTCCATCAAGATCCTCAAGGAGTACGAGCGAGGCGTCATCTTCCGCCTCGGTCGCGTCAGGAACGCCGCCGCCGGCCCCGGCGTCATCCTCGTCTTCCGCCCGGTCGACCAGATCGTTCGCGTCAGTCTGCGCCAGGAAGCAATGGAGGTCCCACCGCAGGACGTCATCACCCGCGACAACGTCACCCTGAAAGTGAACGCAGTCATCACCCTCCGCGTCGTCGACCCGACCAAAGCTGTCATCGAGGTAGCCAACTACATCTACCAGACCTCCCAGTTTGCCCAGACCACCCTGCGCTCCGTTCTCGGCGAAGTCGACCTCGATGGCCTGCTTGCCCACCGCGAAGCCCTCAACGTGCGCATCCAGACAATCATCGACGGCCACACCGCTCCCTTCGGCGTCAAAGTCGTCTCGGTTGAAGTCAAGCAGGTCGACATGCCGGAATCCATGCTCCGGGCCATGGCCAAGCAGGCCGAAGCCGAACGCGAGCGCCGCGCCAAAATCATTCACGCCGAGGGCGAATTCAACGCCGCAGCCAAACTCGTAGAAGCGGCGGAACTTATGGCCACCCAACCCATGACCCTCCAGCTCCGCTACCTCCAAACCCTCACCGAGATAGGTGTCGAGAAAAATACCACCATCGTCTTTCCCCTCCCAATGGAGCTCATAAACCTGTTCAATAAGACATTCACTCCAGAAACATCGCTGGAGAAGAAGGTCTGACCGTGAACACTCGATATGACACCCAACGCGATCTCCAGGATCTTCACGAAACCGACGACCAGGATCGTGAAATCTCTCTGGGCACCACCACGATTCTCGGCATCTTCTTCGCCCTCGCGCTACTCTGCGCCGTCTTCTTCGGTTTTGGCTATTCCATGGGCAGACGCTCGGCGACGCCCGTAGCCGCCCCCGGAGAGTTGACCGGCGCCGCGACACAGCCGACCGGCAGCGACTCCAAACCCTCATCAGGAAGCCGTGCGAATCAATCTGCAATCTCTCCTGAGAAACCCGACGCCGGCTCAGCCCAATCTGCAATCGTGCCTGCCGATTCTCCCGCGTCTCCCAGCCCCGCGTCTCCGAGCCCCGCCGCGCAAAACACTCAGACCCAGGACACGCAGCAGATGCCAATCCCCGCTCCGGCCAAAGCAGTCGTCTCAGCCCCACCTCTCAACACGTCGGCCGAATCGCCAACCAGGCCCGTGGCGATCATTCCCGTCGCCGCAGCGCAGCCCGTTCCCGGCTCGTCCGTCGTCCAGGTTGCCGCCATGTCGCATCCGGAAGATGCCGATGTTGTCGCCGTTGACCTTCGCCGCCGCGGCTACACCGTCGCCATCCGGCACGAGCCGCAGGACAAGCTCTTTCACGTTCAAATCGGCCCATTTTCCACAAAAAAAGACGCCGACGCTATGCGCCAGCGTCTTCAGGCCGACGGCTACAACAACTCAATCATCAAATAGCTGACGGTTTCATCTCCGCTGGCAACGCCTCCGCGATAGCGGCGTACGTCGCTCGCAGAAGCTCCTCGCGAGTCTCGTACTGCGATGGCTCAATCGCCGGAAGCACCTGAATTCGCGCCAACCCAGGGGAAATCGCATAGCTGCCCTTGTGCATCATGCTCTGTGTACCCGAGACAACAATCGGAAGTATCGGCGCCTGCGTCTCCTGCGCGAGAAAGAACGGCCCTTTCTTAAACGTCGATAGTTTTCCGTCTCGAGAGCGAGTCCCCTCGGGATACACAAGAATGTGCAAACCGGAACGAAGCGCATCCGCCGCCGCCGCCACCGTCATCTGGGCCGCGCCCCGGCTGCTGCCCCGCACGACCGGCACAAACTTCCCCATCTGCATCGCACGTCCCAGGATCGGAATATTCATCAGCTGCTCTTTCAGCAGCACCGAGCAGCGCCCCGGCAACAACGGAAGCACAACCGGCGGATCGAGGTTCGAGACATGGTTGCTCATGAAGATACAACTGCGGCCAGCGGGAATATTCTCAAGCCCCGTAATCTCTATCTTGATTCCGGCAGCCCGTACACCCGCGTTCGTGATCCACATCGCAACCCGGTAAAGCAGGCTGATGTCGCCTTTCAGCAAGGTGTAGGGAATACCGATAATTCCGGCGATCGAACCGAGTGTGAGATAAACAAAAACTAACTTGAAGGTCGCAAACATTCCATCTTGCAGCATACCTCAGACATGAGAACCCCGCGTGATCACACGCTTTCAACCGCGCCACGTCGCGCCGCGATCGCGGAGGGAAGCTTCTGATAAATATTGCCGAACCCGCCATTCGACAAAACCGCCACCACATCTCCCTCTCTCAATTGCGGCGTGATCGCCGCCACAATCGCATCCGCATCGACAGAGAGAAATGCAGTCGTCCCGCGCAAATTAAGCGCGGCGATAACATGCTCCGGCTGCAACCGCTCCGCCGCAGGGATGCTCTCTGACTTGAAAACGGCCGCCAGCACAACCCGGTCTGCCAGCGCCAGGCTCTCCACCAGGTCGAGCTCGAAGACATTGCGCCGCAGCGTATTCGATCGAGGCTCAAGCACCGCCCACAAGCGCCGGCCCGGGTAAGACTCGCGCAAAGCTCGCAGTGTCTCGCGAATCGCCGTCGGGTGGTGCGCAAAGTCATCGATGATCGTAACCCCGTCCACAACCGCCCTCACCTCAAGCCTCCGCTTTACGCTCTTGAACGTCGCAAGCGCTTCGACAATCGCCTCCCGCGGCACACCCTGACCGGCAGCAAGAGCAGCAGCAGCAGTAGCGTTCAACGCATTGTGCTCCCCCGCCATCGGCAGGCTCAGCTCGGCAAAAGCAACCCCGCCGCGTGTCACACTCCAACGCGTCAGAGAGCCTTCGTGTCGCAAATTACTAACCCGCCAGTGCGAGTCAACCGAAAAGCCATACCGTTCCACCGTGCAGAACGCCCTCGCAACGCACTCCCCAACATTTTCGCTGCCGTCAAAAGCAACGATCCTGCCTCGTCTCGGAACCAGATTGACCAGACGCTTGAACGAGGTCTTCACAGCGTCAAGATCGGCATAGATATCGGCATGATCGAATTCAACATGCGTAAGGATCAGAGCATCGGGAAAGTAGTGCAGAAACTTGGGCCCCTTATCGAAAAAAGCGGTATCGTACTCGTCGCCTTCCAGAAGAAACGGCCTGGTGGAACGAACCATAAAGCTCGTGCCAAAGTTCTCCGCCACCCCGCCGATAAGAAACGACGGCGCGAGGGCAGAATTCTGCCGCGATGCAACCTCGTAGATCCACGCAAGCATGCTCGTGGTCGTCGTCTTTCCATGCGTGCCCGCAACCACCAGCGATTCCCGCCCGGGAAGAAACTCGTCATGCAGAATCGCAGCCATCGAGCAGAACGGGATACGTGCGTCCAGTACGTGCTCAAGCTCCACGTTGCCCCGCGAGATGGCATTGCCCACAACCACAAGATCGGGCCTCGGATCGAGATTCTTCTCCGCATACGGCTCATGAATCGGAATCTTCAGGCTCGCCAGCAAATCGCTCATCGGCGGATAGGCCGCTGCATCCGACCCCGTAATGCGATGACCTTGCTGTTGCAGCATCCCCGCGAGCGAGGCCATCGCAGTGCCGCAAATGCCGATCAGGTGAATATGTTTCCGAGTCTGCATGTGTCGAAAAATCCGCGCCGAAGAATAAAGCCTATCCCGTTACGGATGCTTCCAGAAAGTGCATCCGTGGATTCCCCGCTTCACTCAGGTCCAGCTTAGTCGAAATGCCCAGCGGAAGTGTCACGTTGGAGCAGTTCACATGGCCGCTGCGCAAACCAATGGCAATCGGCCCGTCGAAGTTTCGCAGCGCATGCAGAATCGACCGGTCGAGAGCCTCGTTCTCCTCTGCCGGGATGCACCGGCCCATATCGCCAAACACAACCCCAGTCACTTTCTCCAGCAACCCGGAGTAGCGCAGATGAAGCAACATGCGGTCCCACTGGTAAGGCTTGGTGCCCGTGTCTTCGAGAAACAGAATGCTCTCCGCCTCGATGCGCGGGGCGTAAGCCGTACCCAGCGCCTCCACAAAGATCGAGAGACAGCCCCCATCCAGGCGCCCCTGTGCGATCCCCCCTCGAAGCACGCGTAGTCCATCCGCAGAATCCACCGACCAGCCCGAATCGCCCTGAAAATTGTACCGCCAACTCTCCGCATCGACTCCATCCTCACGCGAAAAATCCGCAGCCGCCATCGGCCCGTAAAACGTAACCAGATTGGCCTCGTTATGCAGCCAGCAATGCAGCGACGTGTGATCACTGTATCCGATAAAAGCCTTCGGGTTGGCGCGAATCAACTCCGCATCCAGGTACGGAAGCAGTTCCGCCGAGCCCCACCCCCCGCGCGTGCAAATGATCCCATCAATCGCCGGATCGGCAAACGCAGCATGCAGATCGCTTAGCCGGTCTTCGATCCTGCCCGCGTAATAGAGTGGCCCGCAATCCAGCGCATGTGCCCCCGCAACCGCCTTATAGCCAAGAGAATGCAGATGAGCGATGCCGCGCTCGACCAATTCAGGCTTAGCCGTGCTCGCCGGCGAAATCACTGCGAGCGTCGCGCCCGGACCCAGCCCGCGCGGTTTGATCGGCAGCTTCAACGAACTCGTCACCACCCTGTAGCCTCCCCACGGCAAATAATTTCCGCCGGCCCCGTCAACAGCATCACCGCATCGTTGTCCGGCCAGACCGTGTCCTGCTCGCCACCCTCCGCTACCGCGGTAAGCTCGCGCGCTGCGTTGCGCAGCACCATCGCCGCTGCCGAGGACGCGCACGTACCCGTGCCGGAAGACATTGTCGGTCCGCAACCGCGCTCGTAGATGCGGAAGGCGATCTTCGATGGCGACAACACGCGGACAAACTCCACATTCGTGCCATGAGGAAACAGCGGACTCGCGCTGATCTGCGCTCCGAGTTGCTGCCACGCCACGCCATGCGCGCTGAAATCGTCCGTATCGACAAAGAGAACGAAGTGCGGATTGCCGACATTCACCATTGCTCCGGCCACATTGCCAACGCCGGGTATCTCGATCGCGCGCGGCATCACCCGCGGAATCCCCATCTCGCTTTCAATCAGGTACAGGGGGTCCACCGCTTCAACCACGCTGCAGACACGTACGCCGCCATGCGTCCCAAGCGCGACGCTCTGCCTGCCTTCGCTGCTGGCGAGCCACGCCGCAACGCATCGCGTGCCATTGCCCGAGAGCTCCGCCTCGCTTCCGTCCGCATTAAAAAGACGCAGAAACAACTCGCCATTCGATCTGCGTTCCAGGAACTCGATGCCGTCGGCGCCCACGCCTGTGTTTCGCGAACAGAGTTTACGTGCAAGCTCCGCATGCCGGCGCTCCGCCAGCCGCTCTTCGATCAGCAGAAAGTCGTTGCCGCAGGCGTGCGCTTTGACAAACGAAATCATGATGCTTCTATTGTGCCTCAGCGTTCCGCGCAGTGCCGCAAGCGCGTTACTTCGTTGGTGCACCAGGCTGTCGCTCGGACTGATAGATGCGCGCACACGGCTGCCCGCTCGTACATAAGATCGTCAGCTCCGTCAGGCTCTCGGGGTGCATCGCAACCGCGGCCGATACAGGATCGCCAGCGATGGCGACAACATACGCCGCATGTTCGGCAGGTGCAGCCAGCGCCGCGTGGAAACTGTCGTATTCTCCTTCGTTCACGGTCTGCCGCAGAGGAATTCCAGCGTCTTCCAGCGCACCCACGTGGTCGGAGTTGTACATCAAAATCGTCGATCCGCTCGGAAGTTTGAGCAGCTCGCGCGCAAGCGCCGTCTCGAAGCCGATGCGCGTAATCGAGTTCGCCACAGCCTCCTTGAGCACGAGTGGAGTGCGGTACAACATCCCCACCGTGTTCAACGCCACCAACAGCAGCGCAATCGGTTGCATCAGCCTCTTGGCCAGCGGTTGCCGGCGCCCCAACTTGCCCTCAATCCATTGCACCGCGAGAAACGCAAACAACGCCAGCGCAGGAAGCATCTCCATTCCATATCGTGTGTTGTAGTACGAGTGCGGCCACAGAGGCGGAATAAAGATCGGCACCGAGCCGTACGCCACCGTATAGACATAAAACGGCAGCGGCAGCCAGAGAAGAAGCGCCGGCAATGCAACCCGTTGCCGGATCGAGAGCACCAGACCTCCGATAGCGGCGGCCATCACGGCAAATCCGGTCTCCGAGAACGCCGCGTCCAGCTGCGCCGTGCGCGTGTAGTAAACCAGCGCCCAGAAAGGGCTGTGCCATCCGTGATAATGCTCCGCACCCGGCGTCGACGTCTTTTTCTCTATGGCAGAGGCTGAGTACGGACCCCGGATAAAATCCAGCGGATCGTGGAAATAATGCTGGTTGTATGCCAGCCACCCGATTGGCCCTGCAATCACCAGCAAGGTGAACATCGAGTACGAAGGCACGACTCTGCGCCACATGTCGCTGCGCCGTGCCAGCGTGATCGTCACCACGCACCAGACGATCGCTCCCAGTATCCAGCCGTCGTACCGGGTGTAGACCGCTGCCAGAATGAAAAAGCCGACAAGGATCAAACGCCGAGCCGCGACCCCCGGACGAGCAGCATGGATCGCCGCCACAAACTCCACCGTCATCAGCGTCGTCCAGATGAAGAGCGCAAGAAACAGCGGCTCCGTCATCGCAGTCGTTGCCAGATACAGCAGATTTGGATTCAGTGCATAGAACGCCGTAGCGGCAACCGCCCAGCGCGGCGTCAGAAGATATCGCGCCAGGCGATAGAGTCCGGCAACCCCGGCGATGTAGCAGATCAGCGAAGGCCATGCACCGGCCAGACCGTTTTGCCACCATTCCAGTTTTTGCACAAACGGCAGCATCAGCAGATGAGGCAGCGGCAGCCAGACGCCGCCCAGTTGGACGAGTCCAGGGTTGCGCGAATCCAAAATCCGGCGCGCGATGCCAAGGTGCGCCACCGCATCTCCATACAACAGCAGATAACCGCGGGTGAACGAGAGTAGCAGCGCGATAAACGAGAGCAGTACGGCAGCCAGCGCGACAGGGAAAATCTCCTCGCGGGTCGCCGGTCGAACTTCGTCCGGATCCCTGGCCGCATCGCCGCCCCCGATGGCCCGCGATACCGGCCTCGCAGCCCTGCGCGATCTAGGCTTCCCGATACTCCTAGGCTTCCCGATACTCAAGGTGCGATATCTCCCGGAATAAGTTGAAGCGTTCCTCGATCTCCTGCCGCGTCACGTTTTGCAGACGCTCCGTGCCAAAACGTTCCACCGCGAACGACCCCATCACGCCGCCATAGAACATCGCCGTACGAAATACCGCGGGAGTCAACTGAGGCTGCGACGCAAGGTAGCCATAAAAACCGCCGGCAAAGGAATCTCCCGCGCCAGTTGGGTCCACCACTTCGGCCAGCGGAAGCGCCGGGGCGCGGAATGGTCGCGACAGTTTGGCGTTGGCAAAGGAGCGGTTGCTGAAAAATGCCGTCGCGCCATACTCTCCGTGCTTAACCACCAGCGTCTTCGGCCCCATCGCAAGCACTTTTTCCGCAGCCAGCACCAGGTTCCGCTCGTCGGCCAGCATGCGTACCTCCCCGTCGTTAATCAGCAGCACATCGAGTTCGCGCAACACTTTGGCGAGGTTTGCCGCATGATCGGCAATCCAGTAGTTCATCGTGTCGCCGCAGACCATCCGCACTTTGGGCATCTGGCTCCGCACCCGTGCCTGCAGCACCGGGTCGATGTTCGCCAGAAAAAGATATTCGCTGTCTCTATAGCTTGCCGGAATCTTCGGTTCAAAGGTCTCAAAGACATTCAGATCGGTCCCCAGCGTCTTGGCTTCGTCCATATTTCCCGAATAAGACCCCGTCCAATGAAAACTGAGCCCGTTGGAGCGCTCAATCCCCTGCGTATCGATGCCCCGCCGCGTCAGCACCGCCTCGTGCTCCGCAGTAAAGTCCTTCCCGACAACTGCAATCATCCGTACCGGAGTGAAATAACTCGCCGCCAGGGCAAAGTGCGTCGCCGCTCCACCCAGACAATGGTCCGCCTTGCCGTGCGGCGTCTCAATACTGTCGAATGCTACGGATCCTACAACCAGAATTGCCATAAACTCCTTTTCTAAAACCTCGTCACAATATGTAACAACTTTAGATACATATCATTCTCGAAGAACATCTTCACTGCAAATACTTGTCCAGCAGAATCGCAAGCTTTTTCCTCGTCGCCGCGGGAATCGCCTTGCGATCAGTCAAAATCGCATGCTTCAGCGCATCGCCGCAACCGCAGCTTCGCTCCCGCGGCATGGATGCGACCGCAGACCGAACCACCTTGGTCGCGTTCTCCGCGTTCTTATGCAGCACCGCAACCACCTGATCGACAGTGACGTCATCATGGCCTTCGCGCCAGCAGTCGTAGTCGGTGATCATCGCCATCGTCGCGTAGCAGATCTCCGCCTCCCGCGCCAGCTTTGCCTCCTGCAGGTTGGTCATGCCAATCACATCCGCGCCCCAGCTGCGATACAGATTCGATTCCGCGCGAGTAGAAAACTGCGGCCCTTCCATGCAGACGTAGGTGCCGCCCCTCTTGCTCGTGACCCCCACCGCAGCGCAGGCCTTCTCGAAAGCAGAAGCCACCCCTGCGCAAACCGGATCGCCGAACCCCACATGCGCTACGATGCCGTCGCCGAAAAAGGTAGAAGCCCGGTCGAAGGTCCGGTCGATGAACTGGTCCGGAATCACAAAATCCGTCGGCTTATGTTCTTCTTTCAGCGACCCCACCGCAGAGACCGACAGGATCCGTTCAACACCCAGCATCTTCATCGCAAAAATATTGGCTCGAAACGGCAGTTCGCTCGGCAACAGCAGATGGCTGCGCCCATGCCGCGCAAGAAACGCCACCTTGCGCCCCTCAAGCTCGCCCAGAAGGAACGCATCGGAGGGCTCGCCAAACGGCGTCGCCACTCGCTCTTCGTGCACACTGCTCAGTCCGGGCATAGCGTACAGGCCGCTGCCCCCGATGATGCCGATCTCTGCCTTCTTCAAACCCTGTGCTCCCCTCAGCGAATGCTGTCCGGTTTTATTGCGACCCTTTGAAAGTATATCGTTGCAGAATCTCTGCGTTCACCGAACCTAGCGAAGCAAGAACCCGCGCCATCGAGAGCGACGGCTCCTGTAGTGGCGCCGCCACCTTCTGCATCGGCCCTTCGGGCTGCACGCTTACGACCCTCTCCCGCAGCTTGCGCGCAAGAGGCAGGTCAAACCCTTCCGCGATAAATACACCTGTTCCCGACAGGGAAATCAGGACTTCGCCCTCGCTTGTCGTGAACACCTTTTCATTCTCATCGGCCTCGTCCTCCGTCCGTTCCGCAACGTTGGAGTACTTCCGCGGAATTTGCGCGGCGTAAATATGCAGGAACGATCGCGCCGAATCGCGGTTCTTCCACTTGGAGTAGTACATCAGACCAAGCGAAGCCGTAGAATCCTTCTCCGCAGCAGTCACGGCCGACTTTCGTTGCGCGGCATAATACACTCCGCCATTCCACGCCGGCGAAAGCGCGTCCGCCATCTCGCGTCCGCCAAAAAGTTCAATCAGGATGCGCACATCCAGTTCCCCCATCACGCCGATATCGTACGGGGTATACCCCGGGTCCAGCAGTGGATGAATATCCGGCAGATGAATCACCGGCACCGGAGCGTGCGCCATGTAAGCCTCCGGATGCATAATCTCAAAACTCGAAGACGGTGGATGATCGAGCACGCCGCCGAACGCCGCCTGCTTGCCCCCCTTCACCAGAATCGCCTGCTCAAAACTCAACCCATCGCTGTAAGGAAACAACAACGACTCCTGCAGCAGCAATGGCGCCCGAGCCATCACCGGCGATCCGCTCGTATCGGCCGCCTCATCTTTCAGCCGCGACCCGATATCCGGCGCATCGGCAATCGTCTTCCCCGTCGACCTCAGCGTGTAGTCGACGAAGACAGCCATCGCCTGGCCCTCTGAAACCGCACCGCGCGCCGTGTCCGCCTCATCCACTTGCAGATGCCGGTTATCCTCCTCCACATTCCGCGACGTGCCATTAAGGCTCACCGAAGACCACTTCGTCAGACCAATCTTCTGGTCCTGCAGCGCATGCGTCAGTTCATGCGCCAGCACCGGCCTCTGCTCCTCCGGCTTAATCCAGTCCAGCAGGTTCACCGTCTTCGTCTTGTTGTCGTAGAACCCTGCAATCTGCTCCGTCAAAAGAGTCAGCAGAAACGGACGAAGGTGAAAGTCCCGATCCAGCAGCCCGAACTTCTTCAGCACAATCTCGGACCGCTCCAGCCGTTTCGCGCCTTCATCCTCATCGAACTTTTCCCGCAAATAGCGATTAACCTCGTCTCGCGAGATAAGCTTCCGTTTCACCGCATGCTCAATGGGAAGCTTCGTATCGTTGCTGGCGAATGCCAAAATCTCATCCACCGAGAGAAACAGCTCCTTCGCCTGCTCCTTCGTCATCGGAGCCTGCGTGGCGGGCGCAGCCGGCTGCTCTCCGGCAGGAGGCGTCTCCTGACCGGCAGAGGCTGCAAAACTCGCCGCAAACAACGCTGCGGCTGCCACCCACCTCAACCCTCTCCCGCCTTTTCCGTAAACCTCTCGCCGCAACATAACCCTCTCGATCCACCGCTATAATCAAGTGTACGAGAGTTTTTCCATTCCCCGTTATGACCCCGCCCACACAATCCGAAATCGCTGCCCCGGGGACGTCAACCTCCGCATCCCAGCTCGCCGCGCTGCTCCAGACTGCGGGTATATCCCGGCTCGATCAGACCGGCTGGATTCGCGTAACTGGAGACGATCGCGTCCGATGGCTCAACGGCATGGTTACCAACGCCGTGCAGCAACTGAAAGACGGCGAGGGCAACTATAATTTTCTGCTCAACGCCCAGGGCCGCATCCAGGGAGACGCCATCATCTTTGCTCAATCCGACGCACTCCTCATGGAGACGTCCTCATCCCGGTTGCCCGCCCTCATCACCCTGCTCGACCACTTCATCATCATGGACGATGTCGAGCTCGCCCCTCTCACCGGCACGCAATCCGGTGTGCTCGTCGCTGGCCCCAACGCAGCCTCCCTGCTTGCACAAATTGGCCTCAACGTCGAAGATCTCGAACCCATGCACCAGCGATCCATCGCATGGAACGACGCTGCCGTCACCGTCATTCACGCCTATAGTCCGCTCGTTCCCCGCTTCGAGCTCTGGGCCGCGCAAGAGACCGCACCCAGACTTTTTGAGGCCCTCCAAAACGCCGGCGCAATCCTCTGCGAGTCGCAAAGCCTCGAGTGGCTTCGCCTTCTCGAAGGTACGCCGCTCTACGGCATCGACATCCGCGACCGCGACCTGCCCCAGGAGACTGGACAGGACCGCGCGCTGCACTTCGCCAAAGGCTGTTATCTCGGGCAGGAGATCGTCGAACGCATTCGCTCTCGCGGCAATGTCCATCGCACCTTTGCCGCGTTTCGTCTCGAAGGAGAACTCCCTCCAGCCGGATCACCGCTGTCAATTGACGGCAAACCGGTCGGCGAGCTCACCAGCAGCGCCGCAATTCCTCTGCCCGCCAGCCACGGCGGCCTCATCCAGCTCGGCCTCGGCTATGTGCGCCGCGAGGCTCTCCACAGCGCTGCTTCCCTTCTCTTCCCCGGCGGAGTCGCCGTCCCTGTTTCGCTTCCCTTTTCCCCCCTTGCGCCTTTGGCGCAGCAGTCCGCATCCTAATCTTCTGAGAGAGCCCGACTATGCCCGAGCAAACCAAACCCTTCGTTGTCACTGACCGTCGCAAGTTCACCATGGATGGCGAGCTGCGCCCCGATGCCGATCCTTCTCCGGAAAGAGAAGAGCGCGCCTCCGCACCTCCGCCTCCTGCAACCCCCGCAGAGCCGCAACCTCCAGCCTCGGCTCCAGCATCGTCCACTGCAGCCTCTTCCACTCCGGTCGCTGCATCCGAGCCCGAAGTTCCGCCCGCCCCCACAGCCGAAGAGACCGACCAGGCCCGCCGCGCTTACCAGATGACCGCCGACCGCCTCGACACAGCGATTCGCTCCGCCAACCCCGGAATGGATCATCCCCCGGTAATGAGCTTCGACCAGCTCGTCCAGTCCGTCTACATGACGGCGATGATGCAGCTCGGAGCCGCGACCCACGAGGGCCAGGAGCCCCAGATCGACATCCTCGGCGCGCGTCAGAGCATCGACATGCTCGCCGTCCTCGCAGAAAAGACCAAGGGCAACCTGTCCCCGGAAGAAACCCGCCTGCTCGACAGCGCTCTCTTCGAGCTGCGCATGGCTTTTCTCGAAATCACGCAGGCCTTGGCACGCTCTGCCGCCGCCAAGGCGACCACCAATCCCGGCCCCGGCAACTCAGGTCCCGGCGGCCCGAAAATCGTCCGCTAAACAATGCAAGCGACCCTCACCTTTCTTGGCACTGGCACCTCGATGGGAGTGCCCACCCTCGGCTGCGACTGTGCCGTCTGCATCTCCGCCGTCTCGCCGCAGGGAGATCCGCACAACCGCCGCACCCGCCCGTCCATCAGCCTCGCCTACGACGGCCGCACCGTTCTCGTCGATACCGGGCCCGACTTTCACTCCCAGGCTCTGCGCGAAGGAATTCGTCGCGTCGATGCCGTGCTCTACACCCACGGCCACGCCGACCACATCATGGGATTCGACGACCTCCGCCCCCTCAGCTTCCATGTCAAAGGCAACCTCCCCGTCTACGCCGACCAGCCCACCGCAGACAACATCGAGCGCATCTTCGAGTACACCTTTCGCAAGGAAGATCGATACCCTACCAGCGCCCGCGTTCATATCCATCGTCTCGATCCCGTTCCCGGCGCCGGAGTCGAGCTCTTCGGAGCATGTTTTCGTCGCGTCCCCGTCACCCACGGCCGCGAGGAGATCACCGGCTATCGCTTCGGAAACGCCGCCTACCTCACCGATATGAGCAGCATCCCCGACGTCAGCATCCCGCTCCTGCAGGATCTCGACGTGCTTATCCTCGATGCTCTCCGGCGCGATCCGCACCCCAGCCACTCGCATCTCGAAAAATCCGTCGCCCTCGTCGAACAGCTCAAACCGAAACGCGCCTTTTTCACCCACATGAGCCACGATCTCGACCACGACGCAACCAACGCCCAACTTCCACCACACATCCGCCTCGCCTACGACGGCCTCCGCATCGACTTCGAGATCGCCCCATGAAGATCTTCCGCCAGCTCGCCGAGATTCCCCCCGACTTCGGCCCATCCATCGCCACCATCGGCAACTTCGACGGCGTGCACCGCGGCCATCAGGGCGTCATCGCCGAAGTTGTCGCTCGTGCCCGCACACTCGGCATGCAGTCGGTCGCTATCACTTTCGATCCGCACCCCGCGCGGGTCATCCGCCCAGAATCGAGCCAGCCGCTCATCACGCCGCTCGCAGAAAAATTAGAGTTGCTTGCCTCCACCGGCATCGATTCCATCCTCATCCTGCCCTTCACCGTGGAGTTCTCTCGCACCTCAGCGCGCACGTTCGCCACCGAAGTACTGCACAACGCACTCCATGTCACTGAACTGCACGAAGGCGAAAACTTTCGCTTCGGCTATCAGGCCGAAGCAGGCATCGACAGCCTCGAAACCCTCGGGCGCGAACTAGGTTTCAGCGTCCGCATCTACACTCCGCAAGCCACCCGTGGCGAAGCCATCTCTTCCAGCACCGTTCGAAAATTTATCGCAGAAGGTGACGTTAGCCACGTGCGCGCTCTGCTCGGGCGTCCCTTTGCAATCACCGGAACCCCGGCCTCCGGGCGCGGCTACGGCACACGCTACACCGTACCCACAATCAACCTTGCTCCCTACGCCGAGCTGATTCCCGCAAACGGCGTCTACATCACCACCCTCGCCATCGGCTCAGATGCATCCGCCGAAACATTCGACGCCGTCACCAACGTCGGCAACCGTCCAACCTTCGGTGCCGATTCCTTCACCGTCGAATCCCACCTTCTGAACTTCCACCCCATCGCCCTCGACGAACAAACCCCCTTGACCCTGACCTTCCTCAAGCGCCTGCGCGACGAGAGACGTTTCCCCAGCCCCGAAGCCCTCCGCGAACAGATCTTCCGCGACGTCGCAACGGCAAAACGCTACTTCAGTCTGTGTCGGGCTGTGGCTTCGCAACGCCGCTCCGGCCGTCATCAACCGGCTTCTCTGGCGTCGTAGGCGGCTTTTCCGGGCCATTGGGAACAGGTTTAACCGGTGCTGCCACATGTGAACCTGCAGGTTGTTGCGCAGGAGGTTTGTCCGTAACTGGAGGAGGAACCGTCGCAGGCGCATTCGACGGACTGGCCTCTGCACGAGGAACAGCCTGTTTCGGCGTCTCACTCGAAGCAGGCGCGTCCGGATCCACCTCATCCGGCTTTGCCGCCGCAGGTTTCGCCAACTCCGCCGGACTGCTCAAAGGCACATCCAGCTTCTTCTGCGGCGCGCCCCCCGTGGCAAAAGCCTCCTTCGGCTTCTTGGCAATCGCCGCCCGCATAAACTCCATCCACATCGGCAGCGCAGCCCGCGCCCCCGTCTCCTTCTCCCCCAGCGTCTCCCGGTCGTCGAATCCAATCCACGTCCCGCACGTCACCGACGGCGAAAATCCAATGAACCACGCATCCGTAAAGTCGTTTGTCGTTCCCGTCTTGCCGCCCAGAGGATGCTTCAACTGCGCCGCCGCCGCCCCGGTACCATGTTGCACCACCGCCTGCAGCAACTCCATCATCGTTCGCGCTGTGTCGACAGAGATCACCTCCGTCACCGCGCTCGGCGTCTCGTCCAGCGGCAATCCATCTGCCTGCGTCACCTTGCGTATATAGTGCGGCTCAATCCGTATCCCGTCGTTGGGAAACACGCTGTACCCGCCCACCTGTTCGGCCAGCGTGATGTCCGCCGCCCCAATCGCCACCGGCAGAAACTCCGGAAGATTGCTGGTAATCCCAAACCGGTGCGCCGTCGCGATCACGTTGCGTATTCCGTATCGGTCCGCCAGCTTCAACGCCGGAATATTTCGCGACTCCGCAAACGCATTCGTCAGTGTTATCGCCCCCTTGTAATCTGCCTCGTAGTTGTGCGGCGTATACGGGCCATTCGGCGTCGGAAAAGTAACCGGCCCGTCCACAATGATGTCCGTAGGCTTTGCCCCCGCCTCAATCGCCGTCGTATACACGTACGGCTTGAACGACGATCCCACCTGCCGCTGCGCCTGCGTCGCGCGATTGAACTGCGACAACGCAAAATCTCTCCCTCCCACCATCGCCAGCACTTCGCCGCTCGAGTTGTCCACCGCCATCATCGACGCCTGCGCACCCGAATCCTCCTCCAGCGTCGCCCGCAGCACCCCATCCCCCGAGCCGCTCTCCATCCTCACATACACCACATCGCCCGTCCGAAGAAAGCTGTCGGCATCCACATTCTTCGTCCACTTCCAGTCATCGGGAGTCAACACCACCTCCTGCCCGACCCCCACCTCCACCACAGCCTTCTTCGCCGACACCGCCGTCACCACGCCGTGCACATAGCTTCCCCGGTCAAGCGGCTGCACCCAGTCCGGATGGCGATAGCTCTGTACATCCATCCCTTCCAGCACAATATTCTGCAGGTGCCCCTTCCACCCGTGCCGCCGCTCATACGTCGCCGTTCCATCCAGAACAGCTTTATTCGCCACCACCTGCAGATCGAGATCCAGCGTCGTGTACACGCGAAGCCCCGCGGCGTGCACCTGTTCCACGCCGTACTCTTTCTCCAGTTGCCGCCGCACCTCCTCCACAAAATACGGCGCCACGCTGTTAGCCGGCGGCTCCAAGTGCAGCCCCAGTGGCGCTGCCCTCGCCGCATCCGCCTGTTGTTGGGTGATCTTGCCGTCATCCTGCATCTCGGTCAGCACCAGGTTCCGCCGCCGCAACGCCCGCTCCGGATACTTCAGCGGCGAATAAGCCTCCGGCCCCTTCGGCAGCGCCGCCAGCAGAGCCGCCTCCGTCAGCGTCAGTTGCCCCACAGGCTTGCTGAAATAAAACTCCGACCCCGCCTCAAATCCGTACGTCCCATGTCCCAGATAAATCTGATTCGCATACAGCTCGAAGATCTGTTGCTTGGTGAATCTCCGCTCAATCTGCACCGACAGAAAGATCTCCTGGAACTTCCGCGCATACGTCTTCTCCGACGACAGAAAAAGATTCCGCGCCAGTTGCATCGTCAGCGTCGAAGCCCCCTGCGTTCGCCCATTTGAGTGCAGATCGCGGTAAGCAGCCCCCACCGCGCGAAACAGGTTCACCCCCCAGTTCTGCTCAAAGCTCTTGTCCTCGATCGAAATAATCGCCTCGCGCAGCACCGGCGGAAACGCCGAATACGGCACCACCACCCGGCGCTCCAGCGCGAATGATCCAAACACCCGCCCGTGGATGTCCAGCAGTTCCGTCGTCGTGCTCGGCCGGTACCGCGCCAGATCGTCCATCTGCGGAAGATCGATCGAGTACACCACCATCAGGCCGCATAGCGAGCCGAAGACCGCCGACAACCCCAGCAGCGCGAAGAACGTCACGCGCCGCGCAATCCGCCGGCTCGGATAATCCGGACCGCGCAGCGTCGCACGCCGAAGAACGCGTCTCCACCGCGGCAGATCTTCTGGCTCGGAACGCCGGGGTTCGCGGGTGTATTGGCTCAGCACGCACCCTCACAATAGCACGGAGAGCCATGCTGCCGGCCCGTCACTTGCCCGCGCAAAACATCAGGAAATGTCTAACCGGAGATACCTAGGCAGCTTTGTTCTTCAACAGTGTCAGCGCTTTCGTAAGCTGGTCATCCACCGTCACGCTTGGCTTCGTCGTCGGGGTCGCCTGCGTGTCTGGCGGCGTGACCGAGTCATCGTCCCCGCCTGCACTCAGGTCGATATTCGACGCCACCAGCACATCCGGCGTCACACCGTCGTCCTGCAGCTTCTTGCCCGAAGGCGATTCGTACTTCGCCACCGACAAAATCAGTGCCGCGCCATCCGGCAGCTCGAACGTCTTCTGCTGCGCGCCCTCGCCAAACGTCTTTTCTCCCACCACGTCGGCCCGCTTGTTATCCAGCAGCGCCGCCGCAGTCAACTCCGCAGGTCCAGCCGTGCCCCGGTTCACCAACACAGCCATCGGAGCCGTTACGTTGATCGCCTTCGATTTGTCCGCCGTGAACGTCACCTTCTGCACCTTCTGCCCCTCAAGCGTGGCGATCGTGCCCTCGGTCAGGAAGAAATTCGCCAGCCTCGTCGCCTCAGCCATGTCTCCTGCCGCAACATCACGCAGATCCAGCAGGATCTTCTTGTTGCCTGCCTTCTGCATGCCCTTCAGCTTCATCTCGATCTGCGCCACGTGGTCGTGGTCCAGAATCCCGGGCTTCAGGTAAAGAATCGAAGAGTTCTCATACATCGTCTCCGTCACCGGCGGCAGCGACGGCATCACCCGAGTCAACACCACCTTGTCCGGAGCAGACTTCCGCGGCCGCACCACCGACAGCGTCAGTTCGCTTCCCGGCTGGCCCTCCAGCAGCAACTGAATCATCGCCAGCGAAATGTCCCGCGTGTCCGCCGGCCCAATCGCTTCAATAATGTCGCCATCGTTGATGTTCGCCTTGTCCGCCGGGCTGCCCGGCACCACCGAAACCACCGACGCGTACCCATACCGCTTCGAGACGTTGATCCCCACCTGCGCCTTGCCGCCCTTATCCGCCTTGTACGCCTTGTAGTCCTCCGGCGTCAGGTAGCTCGAGTCGGCATCGAGCGACTCCAGCAATCCCCGCAGCGCGCCATTGGTCACCGCTGTAATATTCGGCTGTTCCACATAGTCCGTCTGAATGTGCCGCAACACCTCGCTGTAGACGTTGATCTGGCGATACGCGCCGTCCTGTGGCTCCGTTGCCGCATTGACGCCATTGGAGTTCACACCGAGAAACACCAGAACGACCAGAACGACAGACACGGCAAGCAGCATAATCTTCGAAATCTTGGGCATAGTTAGAACGGCTCCATCGGGGTCTACCCGCAGCACAGGGGTTAGACGCATCCCGCACTCAAAATGATACTCTCGAACCACATCAGTGCGCCGGTGCGCCCACTGACACTTTGGTGGCGGCGGGCAGAATCGAACTGCCGACCTACGGGTTATGAGTCCGTCGCTCTAACCATCTGAGCTACGCCGCCAATGTGTGTAAGGGGTTACGCCGGCACAAACTTCTCGTCGAATGAGAGACATCGCCACGGCACAGCCAGTTCCCATCATACTTGATTCCGAAAACGCGGTAAACGAGGCTAACCTGTGAGTAAGAAAAACCTCCTGATCTGCGTCTTTGTGCTCCTCGCAATATCCGTCGCCTCATTTTTTCCTTATTATCTCGAAGGTATTAGGGGAGATTGCAGACCGAATGAGATAGACGGCCAGTGCGGAATGAGCACATTTTTTGGAATTCTGTATGGAGCAGGCACCTCCATCGCCATTCTCATTACTGGCGGAATTGTTCTTGCTATTGTTCATATTCGAAGGAAGAAAAGAGCCCAGGAGCAGGCAATCCACGTCAATGACAACGCAAGAAAATAGCCCTCTCTCCTACCGCACTCTCGGTGTCATCCCCGCTCGTTTGGCCTCCACCCGCCTGCCTCGCAAAGTCCTTCTTCCCATCGCCGGCCGCCCCATGCTCGCCTGGGTCTACGAAGCCGCCTCGGCCTGCCCCCAGCTCGACCGCGTCGTCGTCGCCACCGACTCCGAAGAGGTCGCCGATCTCTGCCGCCAAAACAACTGGCCAGTCCAACTCACCTCGCCCGATCTCGCCTCCGGTACCGATCGCGTCCACGCCGTCGCCCAACATCTTCCCCGCCGACATCTACGTCAACATCCAGGGCGACGAACCCCTCCTCAAACCCGAACACCTCACCGCCCTCCTCCGTCCCTTCGCCCAACCGCACGTCGTCGTCTCCACCCTCAAAGTCCTGTGCACGCGCAAAGACGAAACCAATCCCAACGCCGTCAAAGTCGTCACCGCCGCCGACGGCCGCGCCCTCTACTTCTCCCGCGCCACCATCCCCTACGACCGCGACTGGCGCGCCCACGATGGGCAGGCCCGCACCAACGCCGCACCCGAATACTGGAAGCACATCGGCCTCTACGCCTACCGCAAAGCCACCCTCGACCGCTTCCCCACTCTTCCCCCCAGCGCCCTCGAACAAACTGAGCGCCTTGAACAGCTCCGCTTCCTCGAAAACGGAATCGACATCCACGTCGAACCCACCCCCTACGACACCATCGGCGTCGACACCGAAGAAGACCTCCACCGTGTCGAAGCCCTCCTTCGCCGCTGATCACAGGCAATCGTCACACAATTCACCGTTACAGTTGCGGTTAGGTAGTCGCAATTGCAGTTGCAGTTGCAATTGCAATTGCAATTGCGGTTGCGGTTGCGGTTGCGGTTGCTTTTTTGGTTGTCATCCCGCAGGGATCTGCTTTTGCAGTTGCCCTTACCCTTCCCTAAATCTTCAACGCCAAAAAAAACACGTCATTCCGACCGAAGCCACTCACAGTCTCACCGTGAGTGGCACAGCGGAGGAATCCCCGCATTTTGCCTTTGCTGTTGTTCTTGCTTTGGCTTCGCCGTTGTCTTTGCTGTCATCCTGAACGCAGTGAAGGATCCCGACAAAACTCGTTCCGCAATAACCCTCCGTACGATTTCCAACCCACAACCCTCCCGTGTTTTTTGGTTGTCATCCTTCGCCAACGGCGGAGGACCCGCTGTTGTCGTTGCCTTTGCCTGCCGGGTGGCCCATCAGTCTCATCGCAAAGGGGTGGGTTAGTTCCGGGTGGCCCATCCTTCGCAGTCTCACCGCGAAGGGTGGGTTATTCGCGCTGCGCGAACCGTTTTACCCTCCCCCAATCGCACACGCAGACCACGCTACAGCCCGCCGGCTTCAACACAAAAGAGAGAGCCGCCGAAACGACTGATCTTATTGCCTTTGCCCTCACCCTCAATTTCTTTTTGCCATTTTCCGCCCAAAAATCGCATGTCAAGCCCCAAAACCACCTAAATCGCACAAACAAAACAAGATCGAGTTGGCACTTTAGTTCCCTCCGACCCGATATAATTGAATAAGAATCAAGAAAAGCCCCGGCGCTCAGCCGGGACTTTTGCATTTGAGCAACAAAAACCGCCGGCAAGTCCTTTGCTGGCACACATTTGGACGTAACCCCAATGTTTGCGCATATTTAGCGGCCAATGTCATCGTCATATTACTGAAACCATGCGGTTTACACGCGGGCAATGGGGGGGTACCCCTAGGAGAGAGATAGAAGTACGGCATATCGAACCTTCAAGCCACCGGCAAAAACCGCAGCTCCAGCTCATCCGCTCCCGCCCTCACCGTCAATCCCTCCAGTGAGCCCGCAATCCAATCCGCCCCGCCCAGCTCGGCAGCCGAATGTGTTCCCAGCACTCCCAGCACCCGGCAGCCAGCCGCCTTCCCTGCTCCCACCCCGGAAGGCGCATCCTCCACCACCACGCACTCCTCCGGACGAAATCCAAGCAGCTCCGCGCCACGCCGGTACGGCTCCGGATCAGGCTTCCCCCGCTCCACCATGTCGCCGCTGATGATCCGCTCAGGCACAGGCAATCCTGCAGCCTTCAGCCGAGCCAGCAGGAGCCGCCGCGTACACGAAGTTACAATCGCCCACCGCTCCGGCGGCAGCCTCTCCAGAAGCGCCTTCGCCCCCGGAAGCACCCGCAGGTCCGACACATCGTCGACCTCCATATCCTCGATCACCCGCAGCCCCGCCTGCGCATCGATGTCCGGCCGCAACACCCTCACGATGTCGATCGCCCGCATACCATGGGGCACCACGTATTCCGCCGCCTCCGGCACCCCATACATCGCCGCCCAGCGCCGCCAGCACCGCTCCACCGACCCGATGGAGCTGATCAGCACCCCATCCATATCGAACAAAATACCCTTCGCCTTCACCCAAACCGGATCGGTCAACCAGCGCTCCCCTGCAGCACAAACCTCTGCGCCGCATCCAGCACCCGTGCCACCGACTCCACCGAGCAGCTCTCGCAATAGACCCGCAACAACGGCTCCGTCCCCGAAGCCCGCAGCAGCAGCCACGTCTCCGCCGCGTTCTTCCTGTCGGCGCAATCAGGATTATCGAGGAAGAATTTAATGCCATCCATCGTCTCCACCCGCAGCACTTTCATCCCGGCAAATTCAGCCACGCCAGCTTTCGCTCGCGTAATCGCCGACTGCTTCACCGCTTCCTCGATACGCATATCGACGCGTCCATACTGATGCTCGCCAAACTCCTCCTGCAGCGCCGCAACCAGTTGTCCCAGAGTCTTCTTCTCATCCGCCATCACATTGGCCAGCAGCAGGCAGTTCAGCATTCCATCCCGCTCCGGCAGATGCCGGCTGATTCCAATGCCTCCCGACTCCTCGCCGCCGATCAGGATCTCCTTCGCCAGCATCAGGTCGGCCACATATTTGAAGCCGATACCATGCTCATTCAACTTGCGCCCATACTTCGCCGCAATGCGATCGACCATCTTCGTCGTATTGAACGCACGTGTCAGCTCGCCCGGCCATCGCTTCCGCTCCAGCAGCCAGTACGCGAGCACGCTCAGGATCTTGTGTGCATCCACCACGCCGCCATGCTCATCGACCGCGCCCACACGGTCCGCATCCCCATCCGTGATCAATCCTGCATCGCACTTCTCCCGAACCACGGCCTCCTGCGCCGCCTTGATATGCGGCAGAATCGGCTCAGGATTGATCCCGGGAAACGCCGGGTTGATCTCGCTGCGAATCTCCACAAACGGTACCCCCGCCTTCGCGAAGATACCCGAGATCACGCCACGGCCCGCCCCATACATATCGTCGATCAGAAACTTGTACCCCGACGCGCGAATCGCATCGAGATCGACAAGCTTCGTAATCGCCGCAACGTACCCCGAGTTGAAGTCCACCTCTTCTATCGCCGCAGGCGTGTCGCTTTTCGCCAGGGGCTTGTCCAGAAATCCCTCGATTGCAGTCATGATCGCAGGATTGCCCGACCCGCCGTAGCTCGCCTTATACTTCACGCCATTCCACTCTGCAGGATTGTGGCTCGACGTGATCATCACGCCGCCCGCCGCTCTTCGCTCTCGAACCGCATAGGAGAGTGCAGGCGTCGGCGTAATCTCCGAAGCCATCGCCACCGGAATACCCGCGCCGGCAAGCACTTCGGCAACCACCCTGGCAAACGATCGCGAGCCGAACCGCGTGTCGTACGCAATACAAACACCGGCAGACGCATCTTCGTCAGCCAGAACATAGTTCGCAATCGCAGCCGCAGCCACGCGCACATTCGCATACGTGAAATCGTCCGCGATAATGCCGCGCCAGCCATCCGTGCCGAACTTTACTATCGTCTTACTCGCACTCATGTTTAGTCCCTAAACCAGTCCTTTGCGTTCCGCACGTTTCAGGTCGTCGACTACTTTCCCAACATCCTGGGATCGCTCGCGCGTAGCAATCAGCAAACAGTCTCCGGTATCAACCACAACAAGATCGTTGACGCCAACAAGCGCCACAACCTTTCCCGGTGCATAGATATAGTTCCCTTGCGAATCAATCACGGAGTTCACTGGATCGGTCTCGTCAAACATATTGCACATCGACCCATCCGTCAGATGTTCATGCAGCGCCGACCATGAGCCCAGATCGTTCCACTCGAAGTCGCCAGGCAAACAATAGATCTCCGCTCCCGTCTCGCCGCTGGCCGACCGCGGCTCGAGCACAGCGTAGTCGATACTGATGTTCTCGCACTGCGGATAAACCTCGGCGAAGACACGATCAAACTCCGCCCTGGACGTCCTGTGCGCTTCGGCGATTCGCTCCAGCAGCGGCGCCATCGCCGGACGATATTGACGAATCGCATTCGCCAGCGTCCTCGCACTCCACAGGAAGATTCCGCTGTTCCACGCATAGTTGCCGGAGGCGAGAAACTGCTCCGCCAGCGCAGCATTGGGCTTCTCGGTAAACCGCTTCACGCGCCGCACAGCAACATCCCGCGAGGCCTCGGCCTTCGCGCCCAGCTCAATGTAACCGTAACCCGTCTCAGCTCGCGTAGGAGGAACGCCCAGCACAACGATCTTGTCTCCACTCGCGGCCAGCGCGACACCGGCGCGAATGACCTCGGCAAAACGCGCATGGTTCTTCACGACATGATCGGACGGAAAGATACCAATGACTGTTTCAGGCTCAGTCTTCTCCAGCAGAAATGCAGCAAGAGCGCACGCCGGAGCAGTATTCCTCGCGGCGGGCTCGCTCAGAATATGGGCCCGCGGAACCCTGGGAAGCTGCTCTGCAATCAAGTCGTCAAGAAGACTGTTGGTGATCACCCAGATGTCGGCAGAGTCAGCCAGCGGAGCAAGGCGCTCGACCGTCTGCTGAATCATCGTGTGCTCGCCATCCAGAGCCAGCACCTGCTTCGCCCGAGCCTTTCGGCTTCGAGGCCAGAATCGCGTTCCACTTCCACCCGCAAGAATCACTGGAGCGAATCTCTGCTCCGTCCCACTGCCTTCAATCGGCATAAGCCTCCGTCTCATGGAAAGACAGCGCCTGAGTGCCGTCACTCCATAAGATCAACAGATCAACGAACTAACCTAGTGTTGCGAAGTAGTCCCGCATTCGCTTCATGCCCTCATCCACGACATCGGGCGACACGGCATAGGACAAGCGAATATGCTCCGCAGTTCCGAAAGCCTCTCCCGGAACGACCACAACGTGCGCATCGCTCAGCAGCTTCGCAGCCAGGTCCGACGCCGACTTCACGCCGCCTCTCCCGATAAACCTGCTCACATTGGGATACACATAAAAAGCTCCGCGCGGAACAGTGCAGGTCAACCCGGGAATCGTGCTCATTCCCGCCAGAATCTGGTCGCGCAACTGGATGTAGTCGGCACGAAACTCCGCGACGCACTCCTGCGATCCGGTCAGTGCCGCGATCGAAGCGCGCTGCACCATACTCGCAGTGCTCGACGTGCTCTGCGACTGCAGCTTGCTCATAGCCGCGATCACTGGCTTGGGGCCAAGCGCAAAGCCCGCTCTCCAACCTGTCATGGCGTACGTCTTCGAGAGTGACCCAAGCACAAGAATATGCTCCTTGCAATCCGTAAACGATCCGCCGCTGACGATCTCGCCGGTAAAGTTGAGATAGACGTAGCACTCATCCAGCAGGACATAGATGCCGTTTCTATGGGCAAGCCGAACGATCGCTTCCAGATCCTCCGGAGCCATCACTGCGCCTGACGGATTCGACGGAGTATTCAGAATGATCGCTTTCGTCTTCGGCGTAATCGCCGCTTCAATCATCTTCGCGGTGATACGAAAGTCCTCGGCCTCTTTGCTCTCGACGAGTACTACTTTGCCGCCGGCGTATTGAATGATGTCCTTGAACGATACCCAGTAAGGAACGGGAAGGATCACCTCATCACCGTGATCGACCAGCACCTGAATCGCGTTGAACAGGGCCAGCTTGCCGCCTGTGCTGAACACACACTCGTCGGGGGTGTAGCTCGATCCAAAGTCGCACGCATGGCGATCCACGACTGCCTTGCGCAGCTCCGGAATACCGGCCACGTTGGTATAGCGCGTGAAGTTCTTTTCGATCGCTTCAATGCCGACGTCCTTGATGTGTCTCGGAGTCGAAAAGTGAGGCTCGCCCGCGCCGAAGTCCGCAAGATTGACGCCCTCGGACTTCAGCTTCAACGCCGCCGCCGTGATCGCCATGGTTGCCGAAACTTCAATGCGGCCGATTCGATCCGCAAATATCTTCGCTGGTGTCGCTGTCGTCATAACTCTAGTTTGGCAGATTTAGCCAGCGAGATAAAGCCGCTTTCCGGGAGGGGGGACACTAAGGCCGCTTTGGCACCTTGGCCTTCAACCGTTCCACGACCAGCGGGGGAACCAGCGCTGTGACATCGCCGCCGAGCTGGAAGACGCCCTTGATAAGCCGGGAGCTGACATAGGTGTACTTCTCGGCGGGCATCATGAACAACGTTTCGAGCTCAGGATCAAGCTTGCGGTTCATCATCGCCATCTGGAACTCATACTCATAGTCGCTGATCGCTCGGATCCCCCGAAGAACCGCCTTGGCTCCTTGCTGGCGGGCAAACTCGACCAGCAGGCCGTCGAATGTAGTGACGGAGACGTTTCCGAACTCGCGGGTCGCCTCAAAGATCATCTCCTCGCGCTCGGGAACGGTAAACAGCGGCGTTCCCTTCTCGGAGTTGCGCAGAATTGCCACCACCAGCTCGTCCACAATCTTTGCTCCTCGCGCAATCAGGTCGAGATGCCCATTCGTGAGCGGATCGAAGGTTCCGGGATAGATCGCTTTGACGGTATGCATGCACCAAAAGCATACCTCCCTTTGCCGGGCGAAGAAATAAATCTATGAATTCCTGTAGTCTTGCTTGCGTTCCCTCGCGTCTCAGGTATTAGCCGAAGAGTTCGCCAAGAGCCGCGCGCATCCGACCATGTCCTCACAAGCCATCACCACCGACAGTCATTCCGTCACGCGGGAGACACCGGCTACGCCCCTCGACGACATGGCTTCCATCGTCGCGACGTATGAGCAAAGAATCTTTCGCTTCCATCTGATCTCCATCCGCGACCGTGACGTTGCCCAGTCTTTGACCCAGGACACCTTCGTTCGCGCCTGGTCTGCCCGCGATTCCTTCCGCGGGGACTGCTCGATCCTGACGTGGTTAATGAGGATCGCTCTGAACCTGATTCGCGATTACACGCGCACCGATCGTTTTCGGTTCTGGAAGCGGGTTTCAGAGACAGCAGTTGACGTGTCCGACATCTCTTCGCATGTGCCGCATCGCGACAGCTCCCTGGAATCGCGTTTGATCGCCAGCGAGCAGATGGCGCTGGTATGGGAGAGCGTGGCGCAACTGTCCGATCGACAGCGCAGCGTCTTTCTCCTGCGATTTCTGGAAGAGCTGGAACTATCGGAGATTGCCACCATCACTGGTTTGCCCATCAGCACAGTCAAAACTCATCTTTACCGCGCCCTCGCCACCATCCGAGCCCGCCATAACGCCACTCATAAGGACTCACTATGACTCTCCACCTTACTCACGAACAGCTCTGCGATCTGATTCTCGCCGACTCGTCAATCCGGTCAGAAATCGAATTCGAGAACGGCCTCAGGCACAACTCAGATGTTGTACAAGAACATCTTCATGCCTGCCCGGTCTGCTCTGCGGAGCTGAAGAGCCTGCGCGATTCTCTCTCTCATTTTCGCGACGCGTCGATTTCCTTTGCCAGCCAGGAGTATGCACAGAATTATGCGCGACGGTCGTCGATCGCGCCTCCACACAGCTATCTCTCTCAGCCTCTTTACTGGGCCGCGGCGGCTGTCCTGTTGGTTGCCGCGCTGTTCCCGCTGAGCATGCATCGGCAGCACACTGTTTCTCCCACGACGGCGACCGTCGTATCCGTCCATCCGCAGACGACAGAGTCCGACGAGGCACTGCTGGCCGACATCGATCAGACGGTCTCCGCCGACGTGCCTTCACCCATGGAGCCGCTGGCAGACCCGACGGCAGGCACCGTCCCGGCAACATCCTCTTCCAATCAAAGGAGCAATTAATATGCGTCTAAAACCTGTACTCCTGTTTGCTTTGTGCGCGTTTCTGTCTGGGACTTTCGTCATCGCTCAGCAGCCTGACGGCGCGCCCGGATCTGCGGGATCCGGCCAGTCGTCGGGGAAGATGGAACACAGCCGGAGTGGATGGGGAGACAACATGCGCTCGGGTTTTCGCATCGGGCCGCCCGGTGCATGGTGGCGCAATCCCGATCTCATCCAGAAGCTGGCGCTTACTCCGGACCAGCAGAAGCGCATGGACGACATTCTGCAGCAGAGCCGTCTCCAACTGATCGACCTGAGAGCCAACGTGGAGAAGCAGGAACTTCTGATGGAGCCGATGCTGGCCGCCAACCCACCCGACACCAATAAGGTTCTGGCGCAGATCGATCACACGGCCCAGGCCCGCGCCGAGCTCGAAAAAGCAACTGCCAAAATGCTCCTGGGGATACGCGATGTGCTGACCCCTGACCAGTGGACGAAACTTCAGGCAGAGGAGAAGGACAATCGCCGGTCGCGGATGAGGGGTGGACCCCGAGGGTCCGGCCCGGGTAGTCCCGGAGGCCCAGGCGGCGGCGAGGGTTTCTAGATCCCAGGGGTACCCCTCCCCCTATTGCCCGCGTGTAAACCGCCTGGTTTCAGCAATATAAGGCTGGCGTTGCCCGCTAAATATGTGCAAACATTGGGCTTACGTCCAAATATGTGGCGGCAAATGACTTACCGGCGGCTTTTGTTGCTCAAATGCAAAAGCCCGGCGGTTGGCCGGGGCTTTTTTTGACTCTATATCTAGTATAGCGGGTTGACGCTAACTAAAATGCCAACTCCATTGGATAGCATTCTTCGGCTTCGCGCTCTGTGTTTTCTCAGTCCTTGGCATATTCCTTGTCTACATGTGGATTACACATCAAGTAAGCAACCGCGACGGCTGGGGAGGGCTTGCGATGAGCGCAGTCACAATTTCTAGTTCCTACCGGGCGTTGCGTCAGAGGCTAAAATCGAACGCCGCCAGTACTTCCCGTGACTTCCCGTCAAATCCCGCTGGTTAGCCAAGTATGTTTATGCCACTCCATTGTCTTTTGTTTGAGCGAGTTAGGGGGTTTTGGGGCTTGACATGCGATTTTGGCCGGAAAAACGCGAAAAATAATTGTGCGGGCGGGAAAGTTATTCATGTCATGCGGTTAATCCCCGGGGTAAGATGATTGCGCAGCGGACAAACAGCAAACTGACAATGGAGAGGGGTCAATCGACACGATGGGCGATGAGAGCGTTCGGTCTGCCGGGGTGAAGGCTGCTAATCCCGGTCCTCTTGGGTTAGCTGGTTTTGGTTTGACGACGGTTGTCCTGAGCTGTGTGAACGCCGGGATTCTCCCTCCGGCAGCCGTCGCCGCCGTGGTGCCCCTGGCCTTCGCCTATGGCGGAGTCGCGCAACTGATCGCAGGCGCGTTGGAGTTCAAAACGGGCAACACGTTCGGCATGGTGGCGTTCACCTCGTATGGGCTTTTCTGGTGGTGGTTCGCCTTTATGAAGTGGACCGTGGGCGCGGGATGGCTGCAGGCCCCGCCTGCCTCCGCAGTTGCCGTAACGCTTTTGATGTGGGGAGTGTTCACCCTCCTGTTGTGGATTGTGACGTTCCGTCTGAGCAAAGCTGTCTGGAGCATCTTTCTGCTGCTATGGATCACCTTCTTTTTTCTCGCGGCAGGAGACTTTGGTTGCGTCGTCGGTAGCTGGAGTTGCGCCAGGATTGGTGGATACTTCGGCCTGCTGACCGGGATCGATGCTCTTATCGTCGCTTTTATCGAGGTTCTCAATGCCACCGCCGGCCGCGTCGTCATCTCACTTGGACAGCCCTTGATACGCAATTGAAAATGTATGTGTTTGGTGCTTCAAAGTGAAAGCTTCACTTGGTTGAATTCGATAACTTGCGATGGAGCAGGGAGAGTAACTGTCTAGAACGATGAAAGTTTCGGAAAGCTCCGGATCGCGCCGGTATGGACTTCCCCAAAGAAGGCTTTGAAGAACCTTCCCGCCGAAGTTTCCGATGACGTGACTTTGTGGGAGCCTAGCGTATCAGATGGCCTGTCCTGCGCCATCTAGTCTTGTCAAACACGTGCAGAGCAGTGGTGAAAAATGAGCCAATACGTGATCCCAGACTCGCCTTCTGTGCGTCCATCTGATTCGCCGCCGTCTCAAAGGACCAGTAGTTAAACAGTGGCCGACCAAGGATGTTTTCGCGTGGAACGAAGCCCCAAAAGCGTCCATCTGCGCTATGCTCGCGGTTATCGCCCATGGCAAAGAAATTCCCCGGAGGCACTACCAGATCACCGTCTTGTACATGCGAAGGTAATTCCTGGGACCAGACTTCAAAGGAGCCAGGTGGCGCGCCCCGTGTTGGAAAATCATCACGCGCAGGACTGTATTCGTCATCTGGATCGGCCGAAAATTTCGGCATTGCCGCGTAAGACTCGTTCTGAGCGACTCCGTTAAGGTAAACGACCCCGTGTATAAGGTGAATGCGGTCACCAGGAACCCCAATGAGGCGTTTTACCAAGATGAGGTCAGGCGTCTCAGGATTCGGCTTGTAAAAGACGATCACGTCACCGCGCTGCGGCTCGCGATGGTGGACAAATGGAGCCCACCTGATAGGCGGCGCGAAGGTGATTCGATCTACGAGAACGTGATCGCCGATCAGAAGCGTTTTCTCCATCGAGCCGGAAGGGATCACGAAGTTCTGGAAGACGAAGGTCATAACAAAGAGCCCCGCAACCAGAACTACACAGATAGAGGACAGCGCCTCCAATGGTGTCTCAGCTCTCTCACTTGTGCCTGCGCTTGTATGTAGTGAACTAGTCAGTGCTTCCTCAGTCTGCAGAGAGCCGTCCCTATTTTGTTCGCTCACGAGTTCCTCGTTCCGAAAACCAGTTTCTCATAGCCACCCAACAAACAGGGTTATGGGAAACTTCGACGCTTTCAGACCTGTAGTTTCCGATAACCCGTGCGATCTCAACCGGTCGATGCAACACCTATCTCATCACCTGATCTACAAATGCTTACCCTGAAGGCTCGACCTGTTTGGCTGATGTGGCCAAAACCCAGCCAGGGTAAGGGTTCCGGCTGATCTAATCCTAGCCAGCGCTTTTAGCTCTTGTTTTCATTTGAATGTGGGTTTGAGCTGAGTGTTGCGTCGACCCATTGAGACCACCCGACTTTAGGGGAACTGCCCGAGAAACGGGTTTTACGTCCCTGTGGATTGGATTTGTAAAATTGAGTGGTCCATATGCGAGTGGTGATTGTCCTGCGACAAGTACGACTGCGGCCACCGCTGCCTGTGATCGAATCGGTATTGCACATCCTCAAACCAGTGCGGAGAAGCCTCCTTTGAGCGTGGAATCAAGTCTCAGCCGAGCCATGCGATATGGTCTGTGTATTTGATCTACGTTTTGGAAACGTACCCGAAGAGGCTGGGCTAGGTAGGCAGCCGACGCAGGCGCGAGATGGCGAGCAGGACGAAAGCGAGGGAAAGGACGAAAACGCAGCACGCGATGAGGAAAAGACGATCTACACCGGTTTCAGCGATGGGACGCGCGGTGAAGCTGCCTGCGGTACCGGTCCACCAGTACGCGAACAGACCGATATCCATGATGGTGTGGCCGATGATGACGGGATGAGCGAACGCGAAGACCAGGCCAGAAGGCCCAGCAAAATCCCGGCGCCGAAGATAATCGGCACCATGCCCAGGCTGGCCCAGCCCTTTGAGAGGTGGATCAGCATGAAGAGCAACGAGGAGATGAAGATGGCGGCCTTTGCGCCCACGCGCGGCTCGATGGGCCGCTGCATGTAACCGCGAAAGCCCGTCTCTTCACAAATCCCCGCGGAGAGTGCCGAGATGATACATGCCAGCCAACGCAAAGGCACTGTGGGGATGAAGGAAATGTCGTAGCCCCGGCGGAACTGCGCCGTTGGGTACGGCATAAACCGGAACAGCAGAACAATTGCAGCATGAACAGTGAGGGCGAAGAAGACCGCGCCCAACAGCCCCCAGCCCCATTGGGTAGGCGTGAGCCCTGTGTTGCGAAAAGCGTTGGCGCGAGCGGCTGGCCAAGCGCGAGGCGGCCCTCCACCGGCTGCCCACCAGACGTAAACGCCCAGAAAAAGCAGCTCGGCGACGGCTGCCAGCGGCGTGGATAGACAGCGCAGGAATATGGTCCAGACGTTGGCGGCGATCATGCCGACCAGAAGGCCATAAAGGATCGGCAAGAGGATCGTGCGCAACCTGCCGCCTGCGCGTGGAGAGCTCGGCACGGACATTGTAAGACCTTCGGGGGAATCACGGCGATGCTACATCGCTAGGTGGAATCGCGGCAACGATATTCTTCGCGGCGACAGCACAGCGCCCAAAGACACAATCGGAGATCAAAGAACGTATCCGCTCTCCGTCGTACAGCGATGCGTTGACAGCTGTGGCTTCTCTGAGGTCGTCCCTGGCATTCCCGCAAAAACGGGGTTACTGAGATGGTCCGCCGATTGATCTCTCACCACGGTGTGGGTGATCTTGTTGGCAGGTACAAGGAGGATCATCGATATGCAGATTCGTTCGGTAGGGATAGATCTTGGCAAGACAACCTTTCACCTGGTGGCGCTTGGCGATAACGGCAGGGTGCTGCTGAAGAAGAAGTTCACTCAGAAGCAGCTGGCAAGGATCGCTTGGGCAGTCCTCGCAAGCGGTCAGGATTACCGGGCTGTTCCGAACGCAATGGCCGCATAAGCCAAGCTCACCATAACTATCAACAAGTTCTCCCACCAAGGTCTGCACCGGGCGAGTGAAGATGAAAGAACAGTCACAACGGCGTGCCTGAAACCTGTCTTCCGATTTGGGCCTTCACACGGCCGAGGGGTTTCTGAGGACAGGCACGCGGCGTATCTCATCATGGCCAGGAGACATATCTCCACCAACAGGCCGGATACATTGACGCAGACTTTCTTCCCCGAATCACTTTTCCCTTGCAGTCAGACGGCGGACCATACATATCGGAAACTTCAGCGAACTTGCCGAAAATGGACAAAAACATTACATGCCCGTGACTCATCCTGGATTTGGGCGGATTACTATTCCACGCATGGGCCATCGACAGCGATCGAGTCATCCGGAGTGAATGGGTCTTCCAGAACAAGCGTGAACTCACAAACCTTCCCGATCCTCGAACACAGAGCACGCGCTAACGGCCGCCATTAGCCTCATCGGAGGTAATCCATGTTGCCGCTCTTCTCTTCCCGTCCCTTTGGCCGCGTATTCCTTATCGCTCTGTCCGCCAGCTCTCTCCTCGCAGTCGCCGGTTGCGGAATGAGTATGCAAACTGCCGCTCCTCCCGTTGCCACAGCCGGTGTAACAACCCTTGTCAACATGGGCGACGCTCCCGCCGACCGAGTCATCGACTTCGAAGTCACCGTCGGTCCCATCACTCTCACTCCAACCAGCGGCTCCGCCGTCACAGTTCTCTCCGCGACGAGGCGCATCGAACTCACCCACCTCTCAGGGACCAATGAAACCCTGGGCCTGGTCAAAGTTCCGCAAGGCACTTACACGGGTGCCAGTATCACTGTCAGCAATCCCGAGATCGTCTTTCTCAATAGCCTCGGCCAGACCATCAAGCTCGAACCCACATTCAACCAGGCGGTGTCCGTCACCTTCACTCCGGCTCTTACGGTCGGCGCGGGAATGCCCGTCATCAACATCGATCTTCGTGTCGCCGACTCCCTCACCTTTGATGCCCAGGGGAACGTCACCGGCCTGAATATCAATACCGCTTCGTTCAGCCTGGCCACATCTACCGTCGCGGCCCAGGCTGACCAGGAAGATGAAAACGGTGAACTCGAGGACCTCACGGGTACGGTCAGCAGTGTCAGCGGGAGCAGCTTCACGCTTACAGTCGCGACCTCCGGAACTCCGTTGATCTTCACCACTGACAGCAACACACAGTTCAAAGATGGCGCATCGCTTGCCTCGCTCGCAAACATGACGGTCACCGTTGAAGGCCGGACTCTCGCTGATGGAAGTCTCTACGCCAAGGAAGTTGAAAGCGTCGAATCCGGTGATGGAGCCGAAGTCGAAGGCCTCATCTCCCACGTCACTGGTAATCCTGCCACGCAGCTCACTTTCACGGCGGACCATGGATCGGGCGGCGGAATGGATGACTCGAAGACGGGCGCAATGTTTACCATCGACGTCAGCAAGGCCGGATTCAAAGTCGACCAGAGCAACCTAGATACGAGCGGCCTCAGCAGCCTGCCCTCATCCCCCAACTTCCCCTTCGACGCTGCCACTGTGCACTCCGGCCAGCGCGTCGAGATCGACAGCCACCACGCAATCATTGGCACTTCAGCTGTAGCCGAGACAGTGAAGCTGCAACAGCAGACGCTGTCAGGAACCGTCTCAGGCTTGACGCGAGGCGCTCCCACAACCTTCACCCTTACGGTCGTCCCAGACTCAGCCTTTGCGATGTTTGCGGGGACCACCACCATCACCGTCTACTGGCAGAGTGGCACCGACCTCAATAACCTGCCGCACACACTCACCAACGGCGACAGCGTACGCGTACGCGGCCTGCTGTTCTTCACCGGCACCAAGTCCAACATGATCGCTCGCCGTATCACTCCGTAAGAATGAAGTTCAGGGGCTACTCTGATTGTGTCATCGTCAACTCGGAAGCAGTCCGACAACCGACGATCCAAACGTGGCGTCGAAGTACATGAAAGACGGCGTTTTCGGAAACTTCGACCTGGCGATTCAATCGCTGGACACCACAAACCAACTTTCAATTCAGTGAGACTCAGCTTTCATTTGAGGTAGCTTCCACAAAATGAAAAAGGCGCCGACAGAGAGACTGTCGGCGCCCTTGTAAGCATTCTGCTATTCGCGGTTCGATCTACTTCTTCCCGCGCACGACTTCCTTTGCCTGAGAGGGACCATCGGCGGGAACTGGCGGCACATCGGCGGGTGCGATTCCGGCGATGCCTAGTTTTTTGCGAAGTTCAGCGTCAACGCGGGCGAAGATGTCCTTGTTTTCCTTGAGGAAGGCGCGGACGTTTTCGCGGCCCTGGCCGATGCGCTCGCCCTGGTAGCTGTACCATGCGCCGCTCTTGTCGACGATGTTGTGCAGGACTGCGAGATCGAGAACATCGCCTTCGCGCGAGATGCCTTCGCCGTAGAGAATGTCAAATTCAGCGTCGCGGAACGGAGCCGCCACCTTGTTCTTCACAATCTTGACCTTGGTGCGCGAACCGACAACAGAGTCGCCGTCCTTTACTGCGCCGATACGGCGGATATCGATACGGACGGAGGAGTAGAACTTCAGCGCCTTGCCGCCGGTGGTCGTCTCCGGGTTACCGAACATGACGCCAATCTTCTCGCGGATCTGGTTGATGAAGATGAGGCAGGTTCGCGACTTCGAAACGGTTCCGGTGAGCTTGCGCAGCGCCTGCGACATGAGACGAGCTTGCAGTCCCATGTGCGAATCGCCCATCTCGCCGTCGAGTTCGGCCTTCGGCACCAGCGCCGCAACCGAGTCCACCACCAGTACGTCGATGGCATTCGAACGGACCAGCGCCTCGACGATCTCAAGCGCCTGCTCCCCATAGTCGGGCTGACTGACGAGGAGGTTGTCGATGTCCACTCCCAGCTTGCCGGCATAGGCAGGGTCAAGGGCATGCTCCGCATCGACAAACGCCGCCAGACCGCCGGCTTTTTGGGCCTCTGCAATAATTTGCAACGTTATCGTCGTCTTACCCGAGGACTCCGGGCCGAAGATTTCGATGACCCGGCCCCGTGGAACTCCACCCACCCCCAACGCCGCGTCAAACGAGATCGAACCCGTGGAAATGACCGAAATTGGCACAACATCTTTTGACCCGAGCCGCATGATGGAACCCTTGCCAAACTGCTTCTCCAGCCCGGAAAGGGCCAGCTCTATTGCTTTGCTACGGTCATCTGCCACGATATTTCTCTCCTGTGTGTGGGGAAAAGAATGGTTGAACATTAATGCGGATTCTAGCACCAAAAATGGGAAAAGCAAAGAAAAAGCGAATACAACTAACGACGTAACAGGTCCACCGGCTCGTTGACATCCTCGATTCGGAAGTAGGTGGCCAGCGATGGATGCTTTTCGGCGACGGCCCGGTACATCTCCCAGGCCACGCGCCGGTAGCTGAAGTGACCGGCGACTCCGGAGCGAAGTTCTGAGATATAGAGAGCCTCGGCGAAGTCCATCTTGAACATTGCGCGGCAACGCGTCGCCAGAGGAAGGCAGTAGTCCGCCGATTCGGCAGCCTCGGGTATACCGCTGTCGCGAAGCTTATGGTAGGTCGCGTACGCGGAGCTCATCGCACCGGCATACTCAGCTTCGAGATTCGCTTCCGCAAGCGTCGGCTGTCCGGGGCAGGTCGGATCCTCGTAGCCGTGGAGATCGGTGTAGCGCTGAAGCAACTGAACGCAGCGACGGTGCCGGTGCATATCGCGGAAGCCGCCGATATCCATCAGGACGTCGAAGCGGAGACTGTGGCCCGCACTGAAGGCCCGGAGCAATTCATCGTGGCGACCGCGATGCTTTGTGCCGATGCCAATCAACTCGCTCAGTTGCGCAGCGCTCAAGGCAGCCACATGGCGCCGCAACTGGCGATACGAGTAGTGGCAGTGCGGATACAGAAGCGACGTGGCGAGCTCGACCTCGAGCGGCTCGGCATCGTCCAGCAGATCGACTACCGGCGACGATTCAATCGGCTGACCCGCCATCAGTTCGGCCGCAGCCAGCGTCAGCTCCCTGCGGGAGTGCGTCATGTAGTCGCTTTTGGCGGCGTACTTCACCAGCGTAGGAGCAGTCTTCACAGGACGAAGCAGAGATTCGACGGCGCGACAGCCGCAGGCTTCATCGACGGAGCCAATCTCGTCGCATAGAACCTGCGCCGCGCTGTGCTGTACATTCCACGCCGGCTCCGTGGCTGCGATGCGGAGCTTTTCGCCGAGCTGGCGCACCTCCGCAAAAGGACTGGTGAGCAGGCGGGAGACCTGGGTTTCGAGCGTCCGAGCATTGACGATCTGGCCGAGCGAGGTGTTCGTCGCCAACGGAAGCAGATAACGGGCTACATCGAAGGCGCGGGCCTTGAGCGTGCGTTCGTACGCTTCGGGCTTCATCGATTCGGGTTGCGGAATTGCGGCTTTCAGCGCGTCCAGCATACCGGCGCCGACGCGATCATAGGTTGCAAACAGCGCCTCGACGGCTGCTGTGAACGTTGGCGTCAGAGCGCCAAGGTCCGGAGTGTACCAGCCGGAGCGGCGGAAGTTCTGATAGCGTGTCGAACGTTCCTGGCCATCCCAGCGCTGCTCGTCGACCAGTTCGATCGCGGCCAGCAGGCTGAGGCGCTCGACCGCGAAGGGGATGTGGGCCAGGTCGGCGATGGAGCGATGCCCGTACTGGAAGTAGAAGGTGTTGAGAAATTGTTCGGCGCGCTGAGCGCTGATCTCGGCAAGCGACTCCTTCATCGTAAGCGACGAGCGGGAGTACTTGGCCATCGCGTAAGCCAGCACCTCGGGGTCTGCTCCGTGGATTGCGTAGACGTCGGTCTCGGTTCCGGCTGTTTTCTTCTCGTTTTCTGACATGGTCCAATTCAGAATACTTGATACCTGTAGCCTTGAGATGTGGAGGAATTGATCTCCTTGATGACGGATATTCTGAGTGTCGTGTCTCACCGTCCCTATGAGCTGCCAAGTGGCCGCTGGAGGATGGGGCAGCGATGGAGCAACCTGCTGTTCGCGCATTGGCCGATTCCGGCGAAAGATATGGCTCGGCTGCTTCCGGCAGGGCTGGAGATCGATACCTTTGACGGCTACGCCTGGGTAGGCGTCGTACCGTTCCGGATGGATAAGGTTCGGACTCGGGCCGTAGGCGACAAATGTATTACTGTTCCTGGCACAGCTGCGTTTTGCGAACTCAACCTGCGGACGTACGTGCGCTCGGCGGCCACTGGACTGCCGGGAGTTTATTTTTTCTCGCTGGATGCTGCGAGCCCGCTTGCTGTGATCGGCGCACGGGCGCTGTTTCATCTGCCGTACTTCTTCGCTCGCATGCATCAGCGAATCGAGCCGGATGGAACGATCGAATACAGCAGCCACCGCCTGATGACACCTCGAAGCCTGCGGTTCGAGGCGCGATATCGTGGACTCGGCAAAGTCGCCGCCCCCAGTAGAGACGGGACTCTGGAGCATTTTCTGACGGCGCGTTTCTGCCTGTTGACGCAGCATGCCGGGCGAGTCATGGCGGGCGCACATCCATCACCTTCCCTGGCCCCTGGAAGCAGCGGAAGCCGAGATCAACATTAACGAACTGCCCGCCGCGCACGGCATCGCGTTGCCGGACCGGCCGCCGGTGTTGCACTTCTCGCGGGAGCTGAACGTGTACATCTGGTCGCCGCGCGAGGACCGCTAACGGTTATATTTGGGTTCATATCATCACGATGGTTGCTTCACGGAGGTTCATGAGCATACTCGCTGGCCGCATCGCACTGATTACAGGAGCTTCGCAGGGGATTGGGCGCGCGTGTGCGCTGGAGCTTGCCCGGGCAGGAGCTTCTGTCGCCCTGGCGGCGCGCAATCTGGACAAACTCGGCGAGGTTGCGGCCGAGATTGCCGCCACCGGCGGAACCGCCCATGCCTTCGCCCTGGATGTCGCGAGCGAAGAGTCGATCAAAGAGTGCGCCAAAGCAGTGATCGCACACTTCGGCGCGGTGAATATCCTGGTCAACAACGCCGGGATTACCCGCGACATTCTGGCCATGCGCATGAAGCGCAAGGATTGGGACGATGTTCTGACGACCAATCTTACCGGGGCGTTTTTGATGACGCAGGCGGTGATGTCGCAGATGGTCAAAAGCCGCTGGGGCCGCATCATCAACGTCACCTCGGTGGTTGGCGAGACGGGCCAGGCTGGCCAGGCGAACTACGCAGCTTCCAAGGCCGGTCTGATTGGGCTGACAAAGTCGCTGGCGCGAGAGCTGGCGAGCCGGTCGATCACCGTGAACGCCGTGGCTCCCGGATTCATCGAGACCGCAATGACCTCGGTGCTGACCGAAGAACAAAAGGCGTCCTTCGCCCAGACGATTCCGCTGGGCCGGGCAGGAACCGATTCGGAGATCGCTCATGCCGTCGCGTTTCTGGCGTCGGAAGAGGCAGGCTACATTACCGGGCACACACTCGATGTGAACGGCGGAATGCACATGGGGTGACGATGCGGCTCGCGTCAGCGTGGGAGTGGTTGCGGCGGCGAAGATCTCCCTCGGTTGAGGCGAAGCCGCGACATCCGTTCGACCAGCGCTATGGGGTGGAGACAGGCGGCCTGATTGCAGGCGGCGAGCTGCACTCCGGCCACGTCCATGACGTTTTCAATACGGCGTATTATGCGATGGCTCCGTCGCGGTTTCAGCGGGTGATGGAGTACTGGATCGCTGATAAGAGTCACCCTGCGGTGGAAAATTACAGCTTCGTCGATCTTGGTTGCGGGAAGGGCCGGGCGGTGATGATGGCCTCGGAGGTCGACTTCCGGGAGGCGGTAGGGGTGGAGCTGCACCCTCCGCTGGCCGCGATTGCCGAAGCCAACGTTGCGGCGTGGACGGAGGCTGGCCGGCTGGTTTGCCCGGTGCGGATCGTCTGCCAGGACGCGACCGAATTCGACTTCCCCGGCGGAGCCTGCCTGCTGTACCTCTTCAATCCGTTTGCCGAGCCAGTGATGCAGCAGTTGATCGAGCGGATCGAGGCTGAATTTGCCCAGCGGCGTGGATTGCTCGACGTGATCTACTTCAACCCGGCGGCGGGGGAGCTGTTTGAGGCCTCCGGAGGCTTCAAGTTGTTGTGGACGGGGACCGTGGCGTTGTCGGACGAGGATGCGGCGGCCGACATGGTGGCGTCGCCGGACGATCTTTGCAGCGTGTACCGGTGGGTCGGGCGCTGACGGAATCCCTTTTTTGACATAAAGGCACTATTCACTTTAGTAACTATTTTGGTAATGTATATCTCGGTCCATGACGGGGACCGGGTTCAAGTAGCGGTTCAGGGTTGACGGGGTAAATGCCCGCGGATGAACCTGGGCTGGTACGGGAATCCGCCGATCCCACAAGATAGTCATTGACCAAGTCTTTCGCGGTGTTTACTTTGTGGCTAATGGCTGACATGCAAACTATTCCTGTTGATGTGGTGAGCGGAGCGGTAGACGCCGTCTCGATCTCGATGAATATCGGTACGACGATCCGCGGTTACCGGTTGCAGAAGGGTATGTCGCAGGGCGACATCGAGAAGCGAACCGGGCTGCTGCGATGTTACCTTTCGCGCGTCGAGAACGGACACACGGTGCCGTCGCTCGAGACGCTGCAAAAGATTGCCCGCGCGCTCGATCTCCAGCTCTCGGAGTTTTTTGCCGAGGAGGCAATCGGCAAGGAGATGTCAGGGCTGAATCTGGGCGAAGACGAGATTCGTTTCCTGACTCAGGTGCAGCGCTACTCCGCCCATCTGTCCGACAGCGACCGCCGCCTGCTGCTGGCGATGGTGCGCAAGTTTGCCCAGACCACCCTGAGCTAAGATTTACGGCCAATCCAATCACCCGAGTTAAACGGCGAAAGCCCCAGCGATCCTGGGGCTTTTTCCGTTTGCAAATCGACAATGGCTATCTGAGCTTGGTGATGAAGTAGGCGAAGAGGAACAGCAGGAAGGTTGCGCAGGCGAAGGCGACCTTCTGGCGCTGCAGATAGCGGGTTCGGCCGGAGGTCATGCGAGGCACCAGAGGCACGCCCAGGGCAAGGCCGCTGAGGAATCCGCCGATGTGGGCATGGTTGTCGATGCGGACGATACTGGTAAAGTTGGCGCCGATTCCGAGAACCAGGTTCAGCACGGCGAACTGAATGACCGAGCGGCGCAGACGATTCAGCTCAAACGCCGGTATCGGAAGCTTTTTATTGGAGAGCAGCACGATGAGGATGCCGGCGATGCCGAAGACCGCGCCTGAGGCTCCCGCACCGACGGAAAAGAAGTCGCGCGAGACCACGTTGAAGAAGAGGCTGAGGAGATTGCCGGCGATGCCGGTGATGAGATAGACAGCAACCAGGCCGGCAGGCCCGAGCAGAGGTTCGCCGAGCAGGCCGAGGTTCCACAGGCACCACATGTTCGTCGCGATGTGAAGCAGGCCGACGTGGACGAAGGTTGCCGTGAGCAGACGCCACCATTGATGGCCCACGGTGATGTAGGCGGCGTTGGTCGCTCCATAGTGGACCAGCTGCGCGGTCGTGGGGTCCTTGGCGGAGACGCCCTGCAGCACCATCCAGCCGAAGACGGCGATGTTGATGGCGAGTAAAAGATAGGTGCCCGGAGTCGCGAGGATGTTCCAGCCCCGTTCGCGGGAGTTGGGGCGCGATGCCTCGCGTTCGTAGTCGGGCATGGGCGCCCGGTTTGCGGTAACGTGCGGCGGAAGAAGTTCGCCTTCAGTGTGGGGGGCTTGGGACATGAATGTACTTCTACGCTATCGCGGCGGGAGGCGGATGACAAATGGAGGGAACTGGGCTCGTGGTCTGCTCTACGCTTCTACGCTGCGTCTTTGCTGAAGCGCTCGCGAAGGTCTGCCGGAATATGCTCCTGCACAATGCCGCCGAGGAAGCCGGGCAACGGTGTGGCGATCGCGACCAGCACCCAGAGGAGTGCAGAGAAGATAAGACCCGCGACCGCTACCGCCTCCAGCGAGATGGCAACGCCGTGCGTCTGGCTGAGACGAAGGTGCATGGTAAAGATGTGGGTGATGAGTTCGACGCGATGGATGACGACAGCGGCAAGCAGAAAGGCGAGGATCGAGAGGGTGCTGACGCTAATCAGGAGAACATCGATGGTGCGCGCAATGTGTTGGCGGCGACGGCAGTGGCTGCACTCGGTCAGATGCTGGTCATAGTCGGTGCGCATGGCCGGGGAGAGGCCCGATATGTCATAACGCCACCCCGAAAGAATGTCTCCCACTACCTGATCGGTGCAGGAGGGGTGGTGCGTCCTGCGGTTCGCGGGAAATGCTAACGCGGTTTTTTTCATAGCCTTATACATCATCCTACTATCTTTGACAGTCGGAAGATAGAAAAGTATTCACTGACTAGTAACCTTCCGGCTGAGGAAAAAAAGCGAAATTTACAGGGAATATTCTCCTTTTCGGAACAGAAGGCTGGAAAGACTGGAGTTACAGGGTAATGGAGTCCAGAGGACTAGACTGGTGGGCCAGCAGGACGCGGTTGCCCAACAGGGTCGGCTGGTTCCCCAGAGCTTGTTCGGCGGCGAGCCGAGCGAGCTCGGGGGCGTTATTGGACTCAGAGAGATGGCCGAGGATGATCCATGAGGCGCAGCCGTCGTAGTCCTTTTGCAGAAACTCCGCGGTAGCGTCGTTGGAGAGATGGCCGACGCGGGAGAGCACGCGCTGCTTGACCGACCAGGGATAGGGGCCGTCGCGCAGCATCTCGAGATCGTGATTCGATTCGAGCAGCAGAACATCGATGCGCCGGAGCGCAGCCTTGACGTTGGGCGGCATGTAGCCCAGGTCGGTGGCCAATGCCATGCGGATACCTTCGGACTCAAAGACGAAGCCGCAGGGGTCGGCGGCATCATGGGGAATCGTGAACGGGGTGATGTCGATGTCGCCGATGGAAAATCGGGTGCCGGAGTGGAAGTACTCGACGGCGGGAAGGCGTGTGGGGTCGGGTTTTGACGCCTGCTCGGCATCGGCGGCTTCCGAAGCGCAGAGATCTTCTTCCTCGGGGTCGATTGGCAGCTCGGGTGCAACATCAGGGTCGTCGGAGCGGTTGAGCGCAGCCCCGGCTGCGAGCCCGGCGATGATCCTGGACTCGTCGGCGAGCTGTTCTGCGAGTTCACTGCTGGGGGCGCTGGCTGCGACGGCTGCGGCGCGGGCTTCCTTTTCGCGCTGCACATGGTCGAGCCACTTGGCGTAGGTCATCGTCGTGCGTGGAGTGAGCATGCGGACCCAGGCCCGGTGGGTCGGCTCTGTAAAAAACACAGGAATGTCGAGGCGGCGGGCCAGGACGGAGAGGCCTGCGATGTGGTCCTGATGCTCGTGCGTGATGAGAATGGCGTCGAGTGATGCCGGATCTTCGCCTGCGATGGACATACGCCTGAGCAGCTCGCGGCAGGAAAGTCCCGCGTCGACCAGAACCCGCGTGCGAGAGCTGGAGATGACGGTGCTGTTGCCTTTGGACCCGGAGGCGAGCACTGTCATGCGCATCATTGGCTAAGAATACGCCGATTGGTTGTGGGTATCTGGGTGGGGTAACGAAGTTGGTTCCGTTACCGGTTGTAGGAGCGGACCGAGACAATATCGGACAACAGCACGGAGTGGCCGGTGTTTCCCTGGGCCACAAACTCGCCGTCAGGACCGGGCACGACCTTGAGGTAGAAGACGTCCGGGGTGTCTCCGTCCGCGAAGACGAAGAGAATCTGGGCGAGGTGACGATCGCCTCCGGCGGTCTCCAGTTCAACCACCTCGTCGACGCTCGCTTTCAGTAAGGACAGCTCTCGATCAGTCATACTGGCTCCCCTCTGTGGTGCTGCTTTAATATGCGCCTTTTCGAGGCAAATTGACTCAGCGGTTCCCTTTTTCAGCCGGGGCCAGGATCGTGTGGCGCTTTCGTCAGCTTGAGGACGCGGCCGGGTTCGCGATTGGGTTTCTGACAGGTGCGAGAAAGTTGACGGTCGAGCGCATCACCACCTCGTTGCGCTGGTTGAAGGCCAGACTGCGGGTGCGGACGACGCCATACTCCTTGCGCGAGTTGGAGTGGCGCACGCCGACTACTTCGATCTCGGTTCGGATCGAGTCGCCGGGACGCACCGGCAAAGTCCAGCGCATCTCTTCCACCCCGGCGCCGATCATGCCCCCGGCGACGGTGATGGACTGCACCCGGAGACGCATGACGATGGCGGCGGTCAGCCAACCGGAGGCGGCGAGGCCTTTGAAAAAGGAGTTTTCCCCGGCGGCCTCATCAAGATGGAACGGCTGCGGATCGTACTTCTGGCCAAACTCCTTGATCTCTTCTGCGGTGACCTTGGCCTGGCCCAGCGAGTGGAAGCGCTGGCCAACGTAAAAATCTTCAAAGTAAAGCTCCTGTGACATTTCTTCTCCTGATTGTTTCTGCTGCGTGAGCCTGGGATTCACTTCGCCGGGTAGGTGTAGAAACCACGGCCGGATTTGCGGCCGAGCCAGCCTGCGTCGACCATGCGAACCAGCAGCGGGCACGGATTGTATTTCGGATTGCCGAGACCTTCGGCGAGAACGCGCATGATGTCGGCGCAGACGTCGAGGCCGATGAAGTCAGCCAGCGTAAGCGGCCCCATGGGATGCGCCATGCCCAGGACGAAGACCTGATCGACCGCTTCGGGCGTCGCCACCCCCTCCATCACGGAGTAGATGGCTTCATTGATGAGCGGCATCAGGACGCGGTTGGAGATAAATCCGGCCGCATCGTTGACCTCGACGGGAGTTTTGCCGAGCTGCTGCGAGAGCGATTGCACGGTATCGAACGTCGCCTGCGACGTCTGCAGGCCACGGATCACTTCGACGAGCTTCATCACCGGGACCGGGTTGAAGAAGTGCATGCCGATAACCTGTTCGGGACGTTTGGTGACAGCGGCAATCCGGGTGATCGAGATGGAACTGGTGTTGGTCGCCAGAATCGCGTCAGGGGCGAGGATGCGGTCGAGGTCGCGGAAGACCGCCGACTTGATCTCGAAGCGCTCGGTTGCGGCTTCGATGGCAAGCTGCGCCGGCGCCAGGTCGTTGAGACTGGTGGTGAGTGTGATTCGGGAGCGGGCCTCGTCGGCCTGCTGCTGGGTGAGCTTTTCCTTGGCAACTTCGCGGGCGATATTGGCGCGAATGGTGTCCAGGCCCCGGTAGAGAGCCTTCTGGTCGACGTCGAAGAGCAGGACTTGAAAGCCGGAGCGGGCGCAGACGTGCGCGATGCCGTTGCCCATGGTTCCGGCACCGAGAACAGCGATGGTTTTCGTATCAGGCATAAAAAGGTTCGTGACGACTTTGCAGTGTAGCAGTTTGCTTCGGCTTGACGCCTGCGGCCGATTCGCTCAGACGGCGAGATCCGGAGTGACCGCAACCAGCAGGACGGTGATGTTGTCGTTGCCGCCGTTGCGGTTGGCCGCGGTGATCAGCGCCTCGCATGCAGTGATGAGGGATTTCTTGGTTGGCGGCTTGGGAATTCCCGCCAGAATCGACGAAATCTCTTCGTCGCCAACCTCATGGGTAAGGCCATCGGAGGCCAGCAGATAAATGTCATTTGGCTGGGGACGGTGGCTCTGTATCTCCGCCTCAACCGTGGCCTGGGAGCCGATGGCTCGGGTGATGAGATTGCGCATGGGCGAGTGCGCCGCCTCAGCAGCCGTGATATGGCCCGCGCGAAGTTGTTCTTCCACCAGCGAGTGGTCGTGCGTGAGCTGTTCGAGATGACCGCGGCGGCGGCGGTAGCAGCGACTGTCGCCGACGTGACCAAGCCACAGCGTAGGCGGGTCGGTGACACGGGAGTTGGTGTGGTCCGATGGCGTGCGCCGCCTCCCGTTGCCCCCGCCGACGATCGGCACGTGCAACAAAGCGACCAGAGTGGTGCCCATCCCGGAGAGCTTTACGGATTGCCGCGATTGCTGATAGACGGCCTGGTTGGCGGCCTGAATTGCCGCGTTCAGGCGAGCCTGCGGTTTCGCCGCCTCGGCGCCGGACGCCGATGGCATGAGATGGGCGAGAAAAGTGTCCGCAGCCAGGGTGCTGGCGATCTCACCGGCAGCCGCTCCGCCCATGCCGTCGCAGACAATATAGGCCCCGGCCTCGGGCGCTGCGGCACACGTGTCCTCATTGCCATGCCGGACGCGGCCGCAGTGGGTAAGCATGGCGTGAATAAGGTGGTTCGCAGACATTACAGGTCGTTCAAAGGTCCGAACAAAACAATACACGGTCAAAGCCGCCGAGACCAAGGGTACGTTAGTGTTAGGTTCGGGAGATAGCGGAATGAACCGGATTGTGCTTGGCGACAACCTGAAAGTATTGCAGGCCATGGCAGATGGATCGGTCGACCTCATCTACGTCGATCCGCCCTTCAATACAGGCAGGCGGCAGAGCCGGACCCAGATGAAAACAATCCGCGACGAAGCCGGCGATCGCACCGGTTTTGGAGGGCGCCGTTATCGCACAGAGATTCTGGCGAAACCAGTTGGCAGCTCAGGCTATGCCGACCGCTTCGACGACTTCCTCGGTTTTCTGCGGCCTCGCATGATCGAGGCGCATCGCATTCTTTCCTCCACCGGTTCCCTCTTCTTTCACATCGACTACCGAGAGGTCCACTACTGCAAGGTGATGCTCGACGAAATCTTCGGCCGCGACTGTTTCCAGAATGAGATTATCTGGGCCTACGATTACGGCGCCCGTTCCACCAAGCGATGGCCGGCCAAACACGACAACATCCTCTGGTACACCCGCAGTCCCGCGCACTACACCTTCAACCTGCACGAGAGCGATCGCATTCCGTACATGGCCCCCGGCCTGGTCGGAGCCGCGAAGGCGGCGCGAGGCAAAACCCCCACCGATGTCTGGTGGCACACCATCGTTTCCCCCACCGGCAAGGAGAAGACTGGCTATGCGACTCAGAAGCCGCTCGGCATTCTCGAACGCATCGTGCGCGTCCACTCCAACCCCGGCGACACCGTTTTGGATTTCTTTGCCGGAAGCGGCACCACCGGCCACGCCGCCGCAAAACATGGACGCAACTTCATCATGGTGGATGAGAGCCCGGCGGCGGTGCAGCTTATGGAGAAGCGGCTGAGGCCCTACAATCCCCGGAGCGAAGATCGCACCGACGCTCCGGGAACCTGACTCGCTCTGGGAACCTGACCCTCAGCTGCGCGCCTGCTTTTCCGCGAAGTCGCCGATGACGGGAAGCTTGTACCAGTCGCCCTTGCTCGCTCTCAGAACGACATAGAGCCACACGAAGAAAAATCCCAGCCAAATGGCCAGGTGAAGCAGCGTGAACAGCAGAATGATCCCCGGGATGAAGTGCATCACCACCTCAACGACCGTGACCAGTGTCTGGACGATGACTGCGACCAGGCACAGCCCGATCGATTGCCATGAGTGAAACTTCACAAATGGGATTCTGTTGTAGGGCGCAAGAACCAGAAAAATAATCGCCGGAACGATCGTGATATAGGCAATCGCGCCGGCTGCGTTGTCCGAGAGACCGGACTCGGCGGCAACAGGCTGAGCCGCGTACGCAGGCGGGATTGGATCTCCAGCTCCCATTGGCACAGCCTGAGTCGCCGCACCCGCCATGGGCGCGCCGCAATGATTGCAAAATGCATTCTGGGGCGTGACTTCGTTGTGGCAGACTGGACACTGCATTGGCATCACTCCTGAGATAAATTAGGGCCGAGGTGCAGTGAGCGACTGCTCGACGTTTCGCTCAAATCGGTTCCAAGCATACCTGAGCGCAGCCGCACGTCAACCCTGTTTTTTCGCGGCTATTGAAGATTTTCCGTACCCGGTGCCAGCAGCTTTTCCACGGCTGCGTGCAGGCGCGCCGTGATCGCCGCTTCCGGCTCATTGGCGGCGAAGCGTAACGGCTCACCCACCCGCACTTCGAGCGTTCCGGAGCGAAACCAGCTGCGCCGCCCGGTCTTCAGATCGCCCATCCCATAGAGCGCCATCGGCAGCACGGCGGTCGCAGACTGCTTCACCAGTAGCCCGATTCCCGAGCGGAAATTGGCCAGCGCGCCCTCCGGGGAACGTGTTCCCTCGGGAAAGATGACCACGTCGAAGCCCCGGTCCAGCGCCTCGCCGGCGTGAGCAAAGCTGCGCTGAAAATCTCGCTGACGCGGCAGCGGAAAGGCGTTGAAGAGCGCCGAGATGAGCACCCACGCCGGCCACCCCAGCGGGTTGAGCCAGCGCGGGGCCTAGATTTCGCGCGTGGCGAAAGTCTTCGAGCATCTCGCCCGACATCGCGACCGCAGTCCGGTTGCGCATCGGCCGGGGCAATGCGTAGAGCAGAAGCGGCAGGTCGTACGCCGTCACGTGGTTGGCGATGATCAGAATCGGTTCCTCCACCGTCAGTGGCGCGGTGCGAACAACACGCGGCGCGGCCAGCCCCCACACCAGAGGCCGCATCACGCATTCGACGAAGATCCCGCGAACCACGCGAATCGGCCACAGCCAGGGCCAGTGAGGATAAACATAGCGCGAGGCAGCGTGCGAGGGCGTGGCTTCGGCGAAAGGTTCGGGCCGCAGATCTTCTGTTCCCGCCTGATGGGTTCCCGCCACATCTTCTCGAAGCACCGGCGCCTGACCCGCCTCCGCCCCGCCTTCGCCGAAGCTGGAGATAAACCGCCGCAGCTCTCCCAGCGTCTTCACTCCCGAATATTCGTCCTGGTTCAGCGTCACCCCCAGCCGTTCATCGAGCGCATCCAGCAACTGCGCCCGCCCCAGGCTATCGAGGCGCAGGTCCTCGGCCAGAAGCAGCCCGCTGTTCCGGCTGCGGGCTTCCTCCTCATCTGGTACCGTCTCACCCGTGACACGCGCGATCAGCGTCAACAGCCAATCCGTGCTCGCAGCCGAAGTACCCTTTGCGCCATCGCCCGCGCGCGCAGCCAGCCGCGCGCTCACCGCGGCTCGCCTCACCTTGCCGGTCGAAGTGCGCGGCAGGTCCGGCTCCGGCCACAGCTCCCAGCGGCGGATGCGCTGCGATTCCGCCAATCGGGCATTTGCGTTTTGCACAATTGCGGCAATTCGCTGCGGCGTGCCGCGCAACACCAGCACGGCGCACGGCTCAGGGCCAGAGGCTGTTTCCACCGGCACCACCGCACAGGCCCGCACCTCCGGCTCCTGTTCGAGCGCGGCTTCCAGGTCCTCAGGGTGGATGTTCACCCCGGCGCCGGTCACGATGGTTTCGCTCTTGCGACCCAGAAAGCGCAGCTCCCCACCGGTCTGCGTCTCGGCCAGGTCGCCGGTGGCCAGCCACTCGCCCGCGCGCGGATGCAGTTCGCCTCCGCTCCAGGTTGCAGGCGAAATCATCGGACCCCGCACCAGCACCTCGCCATCCGGCCCAATCCTTACCTCGCGGCCAGGCAGCGGTTTGCCCATCGTTCCCCGGGCCACGTGGAAGGGATGGTTCAGTGTGATCAGCGCGGCTGTTTCCGTCATGCCGTAGCCCTGCACCAGCACAAAACCCAGGCCATTCCAGAACTGCTCCACCGCAGCCGGCAGAGCGCCTCCGCCGGTGACCAGTGCCCAGAACTTGAAACCGAACGCAGCGTGGATATCGCGGAAGCGCCACCAGCGCTTGGCCGCGGAGATGCTCTGTGCGGCAGTCAGTCGCGCCGGCAGATCAGGGTACTTCGTCTCCAGATGGCTCTTGAGTATGGCCAGCACGCGCGGCACCCCTGCCAGTACCGAGATGCGTTCGCGGCGAATCGTCTCGATCAGCCGCGAGGCAGCCAGGCGGCTCTCAAAGTGGACCTCGGCGGCAAAGATCGGGGGAATCCACAGCCCCATGGTCTGCCCGAAGACGTGGCTCAGCGGCAGCGTGTGGAGGAAGCGCAGAGGATGCACCAGCCGCTCGTACCGCCGATATCCCTCCGCCGCCGACGCGATAGGGTCCACGCTCGCAAGAACGTTTCCGTGCGTATGAACGATGCCCTTCGGCTCTCCCGTCGTGCCCGAGGTGAAGAGGATCTGCAGCGGCGTGTCCTGCGAGAGGCCTGCGACCGGGCCAGCCTCCTCGACGGGAAGCACTTTGCGCCAGTCTTCAAAGAAGAGCTTCGGCCAGCTGGCCTCGAGCGGCTGCAGAAGCGCCGCATCGCCCACCACCAGAGACGGCCGCACGTCGGCTGCCACGCGCGCCGCGAACTCCTGCGATCCATACGCATCCAGAGGAACCGCAATCACTCCGCGCAGCATGCAGCCGTAGAATGCCGCCACCCACTCGGCGCTGTTCTCTGCCCACAACACGACACGATCGCCCGGTCCGATGCCGCGTTCGACCAGCAGAGCGGCAAACCGCCCGGCCAGCTTGGCGATCTCTTCGTAGCTCGCGACTCTGCGCCGGTTGCCAACGTAGCGGACAATCGCTTTCTCGCGCCCATAGCGGCGGAAATCGTCAAGCAACGTGGCCAGATGAGGGCGCATGGCGGGTGGAGCTAGTGTAACGGCAACCCGCAAAGGCGCAGCTTCGAATCCTCCCGCGCAAAGCGGCTCGGCGCAGCCGGAGCTAGCTCCTGCGGCGTCCGCTGAACAACTGCAGCACAGCGAGGAAGATGTTGATTGCGTCCAGGTAGATGGAGAGGGAGAGCGATACGGCCGACTGTCCGTCGCCGCCGGCGCGAATGCGGGCGAAGTCCCCGACCGTCAGCAACGTGAAGATACCCAGCGTCAACCACGAGTAGGTATCCGGCGTCATGAAGTGAAAAAACATGCTCGCGATACCGGCGATGATCAGCAGCAGAAGCGCGGCAAAACCGATGCCCGCGATGCGGCGATAGTTGATCTGAAACAGGTAGGCAACGCTGCCCATGGCCGCCATTCCCAGTCCTGTGGTCGCCGCGGCGTTGAAGACGATCGCCGGGCCAACCGTCCGCATGTAGCGATGAACCAGCGGCCCAATCTCCCAGCCCATAAAGTAGGTGAGGGTGAAGAAGAGCCCGAGCGCAAGCGCCGGACTCGCCTTGCGAGCGAAGCTGATGCCAAAGACAAGAGCAAAGACAACGATCATTCCAGGGAACGTGCCCCATGCAGGCGCGGTGAAGACTCCCGCTGCGGTGATCAGGAAGCCGAGCGAGGTGATGCCAAGGACCTTGGCCAGCAGCGATGCCGTCTCCTCGCGTGGCACGTCGATGGTGGTGGGGTAAGAGGAGGGGGTCGTGCTCCAGGGATTTTCTGCCATTTATCTCTCCGCAATCGGGCTCGATGGCCCTGTCTTGTCTGTTTTTTATGATACGCGCCCCGCATGATGATGAACCGGCTTAGCTTCTTGTCGTAGCCTGCACGCCACGTAAAATGGGAACCATGAAGTATTTGATCGCTTTGCTTGCCGTGGCGGGAATTATCGATGCCACCATGGCGTTACGTATCCACTACATGGACCCGGCTCTCGCGCCCCCCTGCGCGGTGACGGAGAAGTTCGATTGTGGCGCGGTCAACCACAGTCGCTTCGCGGTCTTCCCTCCCACCAGTTTCGACGAAGATCCCAAGGCGGGATGGCATGTGCCCGTCGCGATGCTGGGCATCGTGGGCTTCGCGGCCATCGGCGTAGCCGCCCTGATGGAGCGCTGGTGGCTCGCGTTCGAGTTTGCCCAGATCGGCTTTCTCTTCGCCGCCTTCCTGAGCTACCTGGAGGCCTATGTGCTGCAGAAATGGTGCATCTACTGCCTGTGGTCGCAGGGGCTCATCACGGCGATTCTGCTCCTGGTCTCTGGCCTTCTGGTCATGCGCTGGGGTCAGGGCCGTGCGGAGAAAGGCCGCGGTCAGGCGGCAAGCAGCAGCATAGGCTAGGATTGTTAACCTATGTGGCCCAAAGTTCTCCTCCAGTTGTTCGAGCTGTTACCGCACGTCTCGCGGCTCGTTCCGATGGCCGACAAGTATCTTTCCACCAAGACCGCCTCCGAGAAGGCGAATGAGGCTGCGATGGCCGCAATGGCCGAGGGCGTTCGCGGCGATCTGGGCCAGGTCACCAGGGCTCACGCCGGGCTATACCGGCAATTGCAGGAGCAGAGTGCGCAGATCACCGAGGTCTCCGAAGAGCTGAAGCGGGTGCGGGCGACCTCCGAGCAGCACGATCACCGAGTGGAGGCTCTCGTGAGCTCGCTCGGCCTGTGGATCAAGGCGGGCGTCTCCGTGCTGGTGGTGCTCGCGGTGGCGATTATCGTCCTGCTGGTCCATCTCATGCACCTGCGATAGCTCCCGGGCAAAATAAAGTTCAACAATGTGGCACGTTTTCCGCAGCCGAAAAATGACGGTCAACTCACCACGATTACCACGCGTTCCACCACGAAATCACCACGTTTTTACCATCAAAAAACACGCATAAATCGCAAAACCCCCTGTAAAAACAGGGTTCCACCACGCGGAATTTTTTTCGCAAAGATCGTAGAATCAAAGTATGGGAATCAGCCGGAAAGACGCTCTGGACTGCTTTGTGAGCGATGATTTAATTGGCATTGGCATGGAAGCCGACGCGGTGCGCCGCCGCCTTCATCCTGAAGGGGTTGTAACCTACACAATCGACGGGAGAATCGACTACGCAGACCCCGCCATTGGCGCGGACTTCGAGCGTATTTGCAGCCGCATCGCCAACATTCTCGCAAGAGGCGGCACCAGCGTCACCCTGCAAGGCAAGGTCACGCCTGAACTTACAATCACCTGGTTTGGTAGCCTCTTTCGCCGGCTCAAAGATCGCTTCCCTGCGCTGTGGCTGCACTGCCTCTCCGCAAACGAGATTGTTGCAATCGCGGAACAAACCGGTTCCAGTATCGAGGATACCGTCGCGCAGCTCCGCGACGCAGGCCTCGACTCAATCCCCGGCAATGACGCGGGTATTCTCGACGATGCAATGGAGCAGGCCGGCGCGAAGTGCAGTGCCGACGAATGGATTGCGGTGCATCGCGCCGCGCACGCGCAAGGAATGCAAACGACAGCGGCGATGATATTTGGCGGTGGGGAGACCCTGGAGCATCGAGTGAACCACCTTGATGCGGTGCGCCGGCTGCAAGAGGAAACTGACGGCTTTGCCTCATTCACACCCTGGAGTTTGACAGCGCACAATGGATTTGAAGAGGCAACTGCGGTGGAGTATTTGAAGACGTTAGCAATCTCGCGGATGTATCTGGACAATATCCGAAACGTGCAATCCAATCTGGAGACCCAGGGGCTGAAGGTATTGCAGGTTGGACTGCGCTTCGGCGGTAACGACGTTGGCAGCGTGCCGCTGGCCGCAGGACCGAATGCGGCGACGGAAGAGCAGCTGCGTCAGGCGATTCGCGATGCCGGGTTCAGACCGGTGCAGCGAGACACGCTATACCGGACGATGTTCCTGAACTAGTCTGGCTTGCGTTCTGCGCGAACAACCATCGACCCGGCGACTGAATTCTGCATCGTATCGCGTAGAATCGACTGAATAACGAACGTTATCCGCGGAGCAATGACCTGTCCTCCTCTGTCCAAACACTGACCTATCAGCTCGGGTTGCTTCTCGCGCCTAAGGGCCTCAGCCACTATTGGAAGACGCACTATACGAGCCAGATTTATAACTTCCATGGGCTTTACCGGTGGAATGCGTTCGATACCGCGATGCTGATTCCTTACTTCGTGGTGATGATCATCCTGGCGTTCTATGGGATTCACCGGTATCAACTGGTGTGGCTGTATTTCAAAAACCGGAAGAACGCGGCGAAGTGGAGTGAGCCGCCGATGCGGTTTGGCGAAGGGCAGCTTCCTTTTGTCACGGTCCAACTGCCGATCTTCAATGAGCAATTCGTCATCGATCGATTGATCGAAGCGGTATGCCGGCTTGACTATCCGCGCGACCGGTTTGAGATTCAGGTGCTCGATGATTCGACCGATGAGACCACGGTGGTGGCACGGGAGATTGTAGAGAGATATGCGCGCGGGTTTGCTGGAATGGAGCCGCAGCCGATCGTGTATCTGCACCGGAGGAATCGCGAAGGGTACAAGGCGGGGGCTCTGGATAAGGGGCTCGATGTTGCGCGGGGCGAGTTTGTGGCGATCTTCGATGCCGACTTTGTGCCGCCGCCGCAGTGGGTGATGCAGGTGATCCATCACTTTGCGGAACCGGAGATCGGGATGGTGCAGACGCGATGGACCCACCTCAATCGGAACTACAGTTTCCTCACGCAGGTGGAGGCAATCCTGCTCGATGGTCACTTTGTGCTGGAGCACGGAGGGCGAAGCAGAGCCGGCGTGTTCTTCAACTTCAATGGAACCGCCGGGATGTGGCGGCGGGAGACGATCTCGACGGCTGGCGGCTGGCAACATGACACTCTGACCGAGGATACGGATCTGAGCTATCGGGCACAGCTGGTGGGATGGAAGTTCAAGTATCTCCAGGATGTGGAGTGTCCCGCAGAGCTGCCGATCGAGATGACCGCGTTCAAGACGCAGCAGGCGCGGTGGGCGAAGGGTTTGATCCAGACGGGCAAGAAGATATTGCCTCGGGTGTTGAAGAGCGATGCACCATGGCACACGAAGCTGGAGGCGTGGTATCACCTTACGGCGAATATCAGCTATCCGCTGATGATCGTGTTGAGCGTGCTGTTGATGCCGGCGATGATCATCCGCAGCTGGCAGGGATATATCCAGATGCTGCTGATCGACTTTCCGCTGTTCATCGCGAGCACTATGTCGGTCTCGACGTTCTACATGGTGAGCCAGAAGGAGCTGTATCCGAGGAGCTGGTACATGTCGATTCTGTACGTGCCGTTTGTGATGGCGCTGGGCGGAATCGGGTTGACGATTACCAATACCAAGGCTGTTCTGGAAGCCCTATTCGGGGTGAAGAGCGCGTTTGCGCGAACGCCGAAGTACAGCGTGAAGAAGAAGGGCGAGAGATCGCAGGCGAAGGTGTATCGGAAGCGGCTGGGCATTGTGCCGTGGATCGAGATGGCGATCGGATGCTATTTTGCGTGGACGGTTTACTATGCAATCACAACGGAAAATTACTTTACGGTGCCGTTTCTGGTGCTGTTTGTGTTTGGGTACTGGTATACGGGGTTGCTGAGTCTGCTGCAGGGGCGGTTTGAACGGAGTGGAGACGCTGGGCAACGGATGCACGAGAAGCCGTACCCGGTGGGGATCTAAAGTAAACTTAGGGGCCGAGGACAGACGGCAGGACGAGCAGAGCGATGCCAATGATTACCGGTAGTTTTATTGCACTTGCACTTTTTGTTGGATACGCGGTGGCGGTCGGCCTGTCGATGGCTGCGACGTTCGGGATCACGGCGGCGAAGCCGGACTTTGTTTTGAAGGATCACAGAATCAGGCGGCGATACAAGTTCGTTCAGGACGGAATCTGGCTGGTGTGCGCGACGGCGGGAGGATATGCGGCTGCGCTGGTCAACGGACAGGCTCATGCCTGGGTGGTGGGACCGGGGCTGGTGGCGATTCTGGTTGCGGCGCTGTGGATCAATGCGTGGGAGATGCGGCAGCGGGGCCTGGGTCACCAGATATCCATGAGCCTGGGAGTGGTGGCGGGGGTTACGGTTGGGTTTATGCTCCATCTTGCGTAGCCCTCCCCTATTTCCTGCGTAAAGCAGGCAACGGCAAAAGCAAGGCCAATGCGGGGATTTTCTCCACTGCGCGCCGGTCAGACCGTCCGGCGCTTCGGTCGAAATGACGATTTTGTTGGTGGGAGAAACGGGTTTGGAAGTTGTTGGTGGGAGAGACGGGTTGGATGTCCCGTTCCCATCCAACCGTCTTGCCAGGAAGTTAGAAGCGGATGCCGAAGGTGACTGGAATGAAGGTGGTCTTGGCACTGTTCTGGGGGAAGACGTTGAAGCCGTTTCCGTTTTGGTCGCCCAGAGAAAAGGCGCGCGGCGAGTTGGCGGTGTAGATGTAGCGGGCTTCGACGTAAAACCGCTCACCGGCAAAGCGAGAGAACTTGTAGGTCATGCCGATTCCGCCATTCGCGCCGAAGGCGTTGCTGGTGTACTTGTCGATGGTCTGGTTGGCCTGGAACTGGAAGCAGTTGCCGAAGATGTCGCACTCGGTGCCGATGGTGGGGACGGTGAAGTTGGCGGTCTTGTGATAGAAGCCGACACCGCCGATGGCGTAGGCGCCGAAGGTATCGGAGTTGTAGAAGTTGACGATGGGGTCGAGGGTGAAGGACCAGACGTGGCTGGTTCCACCAAGCTGGGAAAGAGGCGGGAAGCCGGCTGAGAGATTGAGCGCATTGTAGATCGCGAGCTGTTTGTTCAGGGTCGCGGTCTGAAAGCCGAAGTTGTCCCAGTCAAACTCGACGTTGACGCCGAGGGTCTTGTTGAAGTTGCGTCCGGCGCCGGCCTGCACGTCGTAGCTGGTGGCGAGGTAGGCGTGGGTGCCGCCGACGGGCAGGGTAAAGCCGCCGCCGGCGTAGAAGGTGTATTTGGCGGAGCCGTCGGAGTTGGTGCGGCTGTCGTTGTAGTTGGGCTTGCTGTAGTGGCGACGTGGCGGCGGCTGGCGATCGCTGCTGAGGGAGAAGTCCTCGGCGCTGGCCATCTCGTCTACGCCGGTGCTGCTGGAATATTTAAGATCGGCCGGGGCGGAGAGGTCGAGCGGCGCGAGGAGGGTTGACTTGAGGCTGATGGGCGGCAGTGACGGAGCGGTGCCAGCCGATTGCTGGGCGTTCAGGCCAAGAGTGCCTGCAGCGGCAAAAAAGGCGATGGCCGCACTGCGGCAAAGGAAGACAGAAAGGCGATTGCTGCTCAATATTGTTTGCATTTACTTGACTCCCTGGTGCTATCACGTTCTTCACTTGGCTTGAACCCAGCTAAATAGACCTAGTTGTATGTATGACGCAAGAAAATGACCGTGGGATGACAAAAAGACGAGAGTTTTTTAGTGACAAAATATTGACAATTGAAGAGATACGGGCGACTGGGCCGTGGAGCGCTGCGGTGAATGTCCGGGGTAGAGGCAGCAACAAAACGATAGCAGATTCATCGAACTTCTTCGACCGCGCCTCCTGCGATGGGATCGCGAGAGGCTAGCGGTTGAAGATGAGAAGCGCGTTTGGTTCTAGTGTATGTCGAACTGCTCGGGGTGAAGGCTGGGGTCGGATTTGACGAGGATGGTCTTTCCGACCATCTCCTCCATCTCCTGCAGCCATCTGGTGCCGGGGGCCTTGAGTTGCTTGACGACTTCGGGGTTGACGCGAAGCATGACGTCGCCGCGCTCGAGGTGGCGCTGCATCTTGCGCATCTCGATGTAGATATCGTTGCACACGGTAACGGGCGATTTGACCATGCCGGTGCCGGTGCAGATGTTGCAGGTGGTGGAGAGGGTTCGCTCGAGGGATTGCTTGACCCGTTTGCGGGTGATGGCGACGAGACCGAAGTCATTGAATTGAAGGACCTTGGATGGGGCCCGGTCGGTCTTCAGCTCGTCTTCGAGGGCAGCCATGACGCGGTTGCGGTTCTTGCGCTCGTCCATGTCGATGAAGTCGATGATGATGATACCGCCGAGGTCGCGGAGGCGAATCTGGCGGACGATCTCGGGGATCGCGTCGAGGTTGGTTTTGACGATGGTGTCTTCGAGGCGGGCGGTCTTGCCGACGAACTTTCCGGTGTTGATGTCGATTGCGACGAGAGCTTCGGTCTGATTGATGACGATGGAGCCGCCGGATTTGAGCCAGACCTTGCTGCGAAGGGCTTTGTTAATCTCTTCGGTGATGCCGAACTGCTCGAAGAGCGGGGTCTCTTTGGTGTAGAGCTTGACGCGGCGGATGAGCGAGGGCTGGAAGCGCTGCAGGAAACGGAGGATGCGCTCGTAGTCGGTCTCGGTGTCGACCCAGATGGCGGAGAAGTTGTCGGTGACCTGGTCGCGGAGGATGCGCTCGACGAGGTTAAGGTCGTGGTAGATGAGGGCGGGCGATTTTGAGGATTCGGAACGGCTCTTGATGTCGGCCCAGAGGTTGAGGAGGAAGCGGAGGTCGGAGCGAAGCTCTTCTTCGCTGGCGCCTTCGGCAGCGGTGCGAACGATGAAACCGCCGGCGGCGTCGCCTTTTTCGCTGAGGAGGATTTCTTTGAGGCGGCGGCGCTCGCCGTCGGACTCGATCTTGCGCGAGACGCCGGTGTGATTGACGGTGGGCATGAAGACCAGGAAACGGCCGGGGAGCGCGATGTGCGACGTGATGCGGGCGCCTTTTTTGGCGATGGGCTCTTTGGCGATCTGGACGAGGATCTCCTGGCCGGGCTTGAGGAGCTCACTGATGGCGGGGAGATTGAAGGACTGCATGGAGGAACGCCCGCCGCGGCGGCCGTCGCGGCCTCCGCCGGAGCGCTCGCGGTCTGCGGCTCCGCCGGTGTGGCGGGGCCGGTCGCTGCGATCGCCACGATCACTGCGGCCAAAACGGCGTCCGTCGCGACGGCCATCGCGGCGGGGACGACCACGGTCGGCGGAGCGGTCGCGAGCAGGGAGGACAGAGCCGGTCTGGGACTGGCTGAACTCGTTGGCCGAGGTTTCGCTGCCTTCGGCGAACTCTTCGTGGAGAACGTCTTCTTCCGTGTCGGACTCGTCGAGGTCCTGATCTTCGGACTCGTCGGCGGAATCTTCGAGAGTGTCCTGATCGTTGAGGGTCGGGTCGTAGATGGCGTCTTCTTCTTCGAGGTCGTCGACTTCCTCCTGCTCGTCGACGTTTCCGGAGCGGGTGATCTGATCGATGGACATCTCGCGGATCATGGTTCCGAGGTCGGCGGCCCCTTCAAGGGTTTCTTCTTCGTCGAAGTCCTCCATCTCTTCAATGGAGCTGGCGTGAAGGGTGGTGTTGTAGTCCTCTTCGTCGAGAGTCTCTTCGACGAAGGCGCCGGGGCTGGGGATGAAGGCGGGTATGCTGGTCGGCTCGATCTCTTCGGTGATGTCGCCGGTGGCGTGGAGAGTGGTGAGCTCGTGGGTTACGGGTTGAGGCGTGATATCGGGTAGGGGTGAGGTCTGCCAGTCAAACTTTTCGTAGGTGGGGTCGGACTGGGCTGGGGTGGTGGAGTTCGGGCGTTGCGGGGGCCTGAGATGCTGGCTGGGTTTCGGGGGTCTCGAATGCTTCCGTGGCCTCGAGTGTTTCCTCTTCTGTTTCTGCTTCCGGAGCTGCTTCCGGGGCTTCGAGGACCGGGGCGCTCTGGCGGAACTCGCTGGGCGCGACGGGATCGAGGCGGTAGGACGCAGAGGCGTCGGTGGGCTCGTACTCGACGGGGGAGATGGTTTGAGGGGTGGTATCGGCGGCGTTGATGCTTTCGCTGACGGGGGTGACCTCGGCGGCGGGAGACGACGCGGGGCTGGTGCGGATGTCGCGGCGATATGGGGAGCGGCGGTCGGGATGGCTGTGCTGTTCGTGACGGTCTTGCGGGTTTTGGGTTGCGGAGGGACCTTCGGAGCGGCGGACGCGGGAGAGGGTTTCGCCGGGGAGAACGGCGCCGCCGTCCCAGCCGGAGGGGATGGTGAACTCTGGGGCTGCGGGAACGATGACGTTGCCGGCGGCAGCTTTGGGGGTGGCGGGCTCTTCGCTGGTTTTGCGATAGCGGGAGAGCGACTCGCCGGGGAGGATGAGGGGTTCGGCGGGGGCGGCGTCGAGTTCGGATGAGCCGGAGGTGGGAGTGTCGTCTACGCCGTACAGGGATGTTTTGGGGGCGAAGCCGCGTGGAGCGCGGGAGCCGCGATCTCCACGGCCACGATTGCGATCGTTGCGGTCGCGGCCTCCGCGGCTGTTACGGTCGTTGCGATTACTGCGGTCGCCTCGGTCGCCGTGTGGGCTGCGGTTTTCCTGGGGAGCGGCCGGGTCGGCTGGAGTGTAGGCCGATGCGATGGGGGCAGTGTCGGGACGGGGTGGTTCTGGGTGAGCAGCGGCTCCGTCGATGTCGAAGATGTCGTCGTCGTAGTCGGATTCGGGGGCGGATTCGGTGCGGGATTCGGTGGCCGGGGCGGCGGTGGTCTGTGGCTGGGACTCTTCGCGCTGACCGAGACCGCGGCCACGCCGGCGGCCGCGACGGCCTCGCCAGCGACGAACGCCATCGGCTCCGGGGGCCCCTTCGCCGAGGTCGCCTTCGCCGGATGGTGCGGCAGGGATGTTTTCGGCGGTGAAGTCGGCGGACGGGGCGACGTCGTCACGGTTGAAGTCAGGGGCATTAGTGGTGTCGCGGGGCGCAGCGCTGTCGGAGATGGGCTGGCGGTCGCGATTGCCGCTGCGGTCGCGACGTCCACGGCCACGGTTGCGGTCGCCACGGCCGTTGCGGGAGCCGGAGTCGGTGGATTCGGAGGGGCCTGCGATGGCGCCTTCGATGGTGGGAGGATTGCCGTTGCGGCGGCGGCTGGAGTCGCCGTTGCCGTTGGTGTCAAAGTCAGCGGAGTCGCCGGCCTCTTCCATGAAATCGGTGATGTAGAGGAAGGCGTCGCGCTCCAGGCCGATGTCCACGAAGGAGGACTGCATGCCAGGGAGGACGCGAGTGACTTTGCCGTTGTAGATGGAGCCGGCGAGCGTGTATTCGTTCTCGCGCTCGTAATAGATTTCGGTGAGGGCGTCGTTTTCGACGATAGCGAGACGAGTCTCGTGAGGGGTGCTGCTGATGTAAATTTCTTTCGACATTCTGTGCTCTTTCTGCCCGACCATAAGGTGCGAGCGGCAGACCGAGACAGAGAACAATCATGAGTTTGATCTGGCTTCAGAGCCAGATTTGGCTCACCGTGGGGCGGACAGGAGGCGGGGTGCGGAAGCGCGTGAACGGAACTCGATGACCGGTGCGAGGTGTTGGAACAACTCAGGCCCGGGCATGCTCTGGGAGAGCTTGCGTGGGGCGACACAGGGTGGATCGGGGACACGAGGGGATGCTTCGAGCGAAAGCAGACATGCGGAGTTTGTGGCCAGAACAACCTCAAAATCAGAAACTTGAGGCGGGGCCGTTCGCCATCCGGATGCAATCATTTTCCCTAAAACCTGTCCGGCCAACGGATCGATGTCTCTCGTCTGGCCGGCCTTTTCTTTCTAAAGTCATTTGTTACCGCTGACTGGCGACCGTGCGCCCGAGTAGCGGGATAGTGCGCTGAGCGGCATCTACAGCCGAACAGGTGTTAATACAGTATTGCACTAAAGGCGCTCCTGAGGCCAGTGCAGAGGAAGGTACGGCGGGAACTACTGAGGCCGTTCCAAAACTCTTCTCAACACCAGTCAAGGAAAGGTTGACGATCGGCTTGAGAACTATCCTTGACATTATATATATGAATCAATATATATATTCAACATGACCAAGAAGCGAGCCGAGGGCTTCCCGCCCCTAAAATCCCAGTGGTTTCACATCCTGCTCGCACTTGCCGGTGAAGAGCAGCATGGCTACGCCATCATGCAGGAAGTCCTCGAGCGCACCAGGGGCAAGGTCCGTCTTTGGCCGGCGACGCTTTACGGTTCCCTGAAACGCATGATCGAGGCGGAGTTGATTGAGGAGTCGAGCAAGCGTCCGCGGCCCGAGCTCGACGACGCCCGCCGCCGCTACTACCGGCTCACCTCGCTCGGCCGTCAAGTGCTCGACGCTGAATGCGAGCGGCTCCAGGGTCTGGTGCACGCAATTCAGGCAAAACGAAGAATGGTGACGGGATGAAACGATTTCAGCGGGTTTACGAGCGGTTGGCGCGAGCATTTCCCCACGAATTCAAGCTGGCGCACGGCGACGAGATGCTGGAGACCGGCGAGGCGGCAATGATGTATTTGGAAAAGCGGCGCGGCTGGATTGGAATGGCTCGGCTGCTGGCCGATGCCGCTGTCCGCCTGCCACTCGAGTACCTGACCGAGATGCGCAGCGATCTGCAATATGCCATGCGCGCCCTCATCAAGTCGCCGGGATTCGCGCTCGTCGGCATCCTCTCCATGGGGCTCGCCATCGGACTCACTACCAACGTCTACAGCTCCAACTGGGCTAAGCTTACACGGCCCATGCAGGGCGTCGAGCATGCCAGCCGCCTGGTTATGGCGGAGAAGCCAGTGTCCTATTTCTATGTTGAGAGTTACCGCGAGCAGAAGAGCATCTTCGCGGGCGTAGCTGCGTTCCAGACCGGTGTGCCCTTCAACGTGCGCCTTCCCGGCGAGGAAGACGGCAAGCAGCAGCGCATCTTCGGTCAGCTTGTTTCCCCCGACTACTTTCAGGTGATGGGCGTGGATGCCGAGCGCGGACGTGTCCTGAGTCCTGCGATGGACCGTGCGGGAGAAGCGGCTACGGCGGTGATCAGCGACAAATTTTGGCGCACGCGCCTCGGATCTCGACCCGACGCAGTGGGCCTTGAACTGCGCGTCAATGGCCAGCCCGTAACCATCGTCGGCATCGCCCCGCGCGGGTTTGAAGGCGCATTCGCAGCGGAATCGGCCGCTGAGCTCTTTGTGCCGGTGACCGCGCCCGCGGCCGTCGCGCCTGAACTTGCCAATGACGTGCTCCATCGCCGCTATGCGCGCGAGTTTTTGGCGCTGGCCTACCTCGCGCCGGGCGTTACGCCTGCCCAGGCAGAATCCGCGCTCGATGGTGTCACCCGCCGCCTCGATGCGAACGATCCTTCGGGTCCGTTGCAGACCGACAAGACCAGGAGGGTTACGCTGCTGCCTGCCGGAACCCGTGTGCCCATCCCGCCCGAGCTTAGGCGAGCGCTTGAAGGTTTCTTCGGCGTGCTGATGGGTATCGTCATTGTCATCGCGTGCATGAATCTGGGCATCATGCTGATGGTGCGCGGCGCAAACCGACGCAAGGAGTTCGCCATCCGCATGTCGATCGGCGCCAGCCGCTTCCGTCTCGCACGACAGTTGATGAGCGAGGGACTGCTGCTGTCGCTGCTGGGCGGGCTGCTGGGCTTCGGCCTGGCCTATCTGCTCAATGTGCTGAACACACAGTTGCACCAGGTCGCCGACATGCCGGGTCGGCCGATTCTGTCGATCGACTGGCGCGCCGCGGTGTTTGCGTTCGTTGCGGCTCTCGTCTGCGGCGTCGGTTTAAGCGTTGCACCCGCGCTGAGGGCCACCAAATCGGAACTGATGCCTGCGCTGAAAGAGGGATCGGCCATGCAGCTTCCCGGCCATCGATGGTTCGGTCTCCGCAACCTCGTCATGGCCGTACAGCTCGCTGGTTCCCTGATGCTGCTGCTGATCACCGGTTTTGTGCTCATGGGCTTTGCGCGGGGCTACCAAGTTCAAACCAAATTCGATCCAAAGACTATGGCTATGGCCTCCATCGATCCGGTGCGTGACGGGGAGACGCCGGAAAGGGCTCTCGACCTCTTTGCCGAGATCCCTCAACGGCTGAAGGACTCGGGCAAGTTCTCGAGCATCGCGCTGACCACTCTGCCGCCGTTCGCCACCGTGGATGACGACGACAGCGAGCAATTGACGGTTGACGATCCGCAGGCCGCCCAGCGGGTGCAGCAGCCAGCGATCAAAGAATCTGTAGGCGCCGGATACTTTGCGGCCTTAGAGGAGCCCATGTTGTCCGGCCGTGAGTTCAACGATGTGGACGAACGCAGATTGATGGAGCCGGCGACAGGCAACGCCACGCGCACGCTGCCAGTGGTCATCAACGAGACAGCGGCGAAGAAGCTTTTCGGAAACACCAATGCCATCGGTAAGCATTTGAAAGAAGGAAGCCGCAGCTATGAAGTCGTCGGCGTCGTGCACGACCTCCAGAGCGGCGTGGGCATCAAGCAAGCAATCGTCTACGTGGCGCTGTCCCGCGATGACATTGTGCGCCCGCCGGCAGCCGGTATTACGATCCTGGCGCGTACCAGGGCCGGATTCGACGGAGCCGCAGCCGTGCGTGACGTCGTGACCGGTATGGATCCGAAGCTGGTGCCGTTTCACGTCGAGACGCTGAGCGACCAACTTGCCATGAGCCGCCGTGAGGTTCAATCGGCGATGCGGACGTATGGCGGTATCGGAGCGTTTGGGCTGATCCTGAGCGCCATTGGCCTGGCGGGGGTCACCGCGTATGCCGTCGCACAGCGCAAAAGAGAAATCGGGATTCGAATGGCTCTGGGCGCCAACAATGGTCAGGTGTTGCGCTTGGTTCTGCGCGAGGGCATTGCGCTCATCGCCGTGGGAACGGTGCTGGGCTTTGCCGGCGCGGTGATAGTATCCAAAGCGCTTGAAGCAGCAACCAGCGTCCTTGCCGATGCGCTGGCAATGGGAACCAACGATCCCCGCCTGCTGGTTGGCGCGCCCGCTCTGTTAGCCGCTCTGGCTCTGATAGCCTGCTATGTTCCCGCGCGCGCCGCAGTCCGAATCGACCCGCTGAAAGCGCTGCGAACGGAGTGAAACGCCGGGACAGGAACAACGGGCGTCTCAGGTCTTAAGAACATCGACCGCCCTCAAAAGTCAGAGTGCGCCTTCGATAAGGATGGGTGGCGCTAAGCGTGATGCTGGCGCGCCTGGTGGAGAACATGCTGGTCGGGGTGAGGCCGACGGACCCGGTAAGCCTTGGGCTGGTTTCGGTGGTTCTGCTGATAACGGCACTGGGAGCAGCATTGGGACCCGGGATTGAGCGCGACCGGGGCGAGCCCGATGGCCGCGCTGCGGGCGGAGTGATGGCGATCCCCCGCTTATGACTTTTTTCTAAGAGCAGTTTTGTGGAAGCTGATCTTCCCGCCGATCAGTTGACGAAGCGGCGCATGCGAATGTTCATGACGATGCCGAGGGCGAGGAAGGTGAAAAGAACGGAGGAGCCGCCGTAGCTGAGCAGAGGCAGAGGTATCCCTGTGACAGGCATAAGACCGACGACCATGCCTACATTCACGGCGACCTGAAAGACGATGACGGCGACGACTCCCATGATGATGAAGCTGCCGGGGAGATCTGAGGCGGTCTGGGCGTTCTGGATGAGGCGCATGAGAATGAGGAAGTAGAGGAGCAGGACGCCGACTGCGCCGACGAAACCGTGCTCTTCGCAGAAGGCGGCGAAGATGAAGTCAGTATAGGGGATGGGGAGGAAGTCGCCCTGGGTCTGTGTGCCTTTGTTGGCTCCTTTGCCCCAGACGCCGCCGGCTCCGACGGCGATGAGGGATTGGCGGATCTGGTAGCCGGACCCGCGAGGATCGGAGTCCGGGTTGATGAAGGCGTTGATGCGAGCCTGCTGGTAGGGCTTGAGATGCTTGCCGCTTTTCCAGGCGGCGCCGCCGAGGAGGACGACGGCGAGAAGGATGATGGCGACCTGTTTGAAGCGAATACCGCCAAGATAGAGACCGCAGATGAGGATGGGGAGGTAGGTGAGAGAGGTGCCGAGGTCAGGCTGCTTGAGCACGAATGCCATGGGGATAAAGACCATGGCGGAGACTTTGCCGATGTCGGCCCAGGTGAGGTCTCTGCCGGTGAGTCCCCAGAAGTAGCGGGCGACGGCGACGATGAGGATGAGCTTGATCCACTCGGAGGGCTGGAAGTGGGCGCCGTGGAAGCTGATCCAGCGTTTGCCGCCGAGCACTTTGGTTCCGAAGAGGGCGACGGCGACGAGGGAGAGGATGCCGATGCCATAGGCCCAGTGAACGATGTCGATGAGGCGGTGATAGTCAATCAGCGAGATGAGGAACATCAGGACGAGACCGATGGCGAGGAAGCCGATCTGCTTGTGGTCGAAGCCGTGGAATTTTGTGTGGAGAGTGGCGGACTTGATCTCGAGGACAGAGATGAGAGAGAGCAGGAGGACGAAGCCGAGGAGGACCCAGTCGAAGTCACGGTAAGAGGAGAGGCGGGTCATGTTTTATGTCTCTCCTATTCGGCGGTCGGGGTTGTCGGCTTCACGGTTGTTGGTGCAGATGGGGTGGTCTGCGGAGTGTCGGCGATGCGGATGTTGTTGTCGCGCTTGCGTTGCTTGGTGATGAAGGTGTTGATGACCTGGGCGGCAAGTTTTGCGGAGTTGTTGCCCCAGTTTCCGTTCTCCCACAGGACAGCGACGACGATGTCCGGATTGCGCCGGGGCGCCATGCCGACAAACCACGCGTTGGGGACGGTCTTGTGGCCGCCACCGGAGCGAGCCAGGGCGTCGTGGCTCATGACCTGGGCGGTGCCGGTTTTGCCGGCGAAGTCGATACCGTCGAGGTGGGCGGCGTAAGCGGTGCCGATGGGACTGCTGGTGACGTTGGCCATTGCGTCGGTGATGAGCTGCCAGTTCTCGGTGGTGAGGGGGATGGTGACATCACCGGAGCCGGGATAGCTCTCGTGGATGGTCTGGAGTAACTCAGGGGGGACCTCGTCGGGGAAGACGACGTGGGGACGGCGCAGAACGCCTCCGGAGGCGATGCCGCTGAGCGCGCGGGCTAACTGAATGGGAGTGGCGGTGACGGCTCCCTGTCCGATGCCGACGGAGATGGTCTCACCGGCGTACCAGGGCGCGTGCTGAGTTTTCAGCTTCCAGAGGGTAGAAGGCATGGTGCCGGAGACTTCGTCGGGGAGATCGATGCCGGTCTTCTGGCCGAGGCCCACGGAGGTGGCGTACTTTGCGATGGTATCGATGCCGAGACGGTTGGCGAGGGTGTAGTAGAAGGTATCGCAGGAATAGGGGATGGCGTTGTTGATGTCGACGGCGCCGTGGTGGCGGTCGCAGGCGTAGAAGTGGCCGAAGAAAGTGGCGCCGCCGTTGCAGGCTACGTGCATGGTCTGGGCGACGTTTTCCTGCAGGCCGGCGAGCGACATGATGATTTTGAAGGTGCTGCCCGGGGCGAGTTGAGCCTGGATGGCTTTGTTGAGCAGGGGGTGGTCAGGGTTGTCGAGGATTTCGTTCCAGTAATTTTTGGTGACGCGGACGGAGAACTGGTTGGGATCAAAGGTGGGGCGGGAGGCCATGGCGAGGATCTCGCCGGTGTGTGGGTCCATGGCGACGATGGCGCCCACCTTGCCTTCGAGGGCTTTCTCGGCGGCCATCTGGATGTCGAGGTCGATGGTGAGGCGAAGGTCTTTGCCTGGGGTGGCGAGTTCCTGGCCGAGGTGACCGATCTCTTTGCCGTGACTGTTGACGATGACATCCCGGCTGCCGTCGACGCCGCGGAGCAGAGCGTCGTAGGTGGCCTCGACGCCGGAGCGGCCGACCACATCGCCGGGAGAGTAGAGGGCGTAGCGATCGTCATTGGCGAGCATCTGCTCGGAGACCTCGCCGACGTAGCCGATGAGATGAGCGGCGAAGCCGTCGGGGGGATAGAGGCGGCGCTGCTCGTCGCGGGTTTCGAGTTCGGGAAGCTCGTCGCGATGGGCGGCGATGAAGGCCTGCTCGTCGGGGGTAATGTCCTGCTTGAGCGGGATGGGTTGGTATTTGGGAGCGATCTGGTAGTGGCGCAGGATGGACTGGATCTGATCGATGGGGATGTGGAGGCCGCGGGAGATGAGGGGCAGATCGGCGTCGAGGTCCTTCTGTTGCTCGCGGAGGAGATAGCAGGTAACGGAAGGGTAGTTATCGACGAGGAGGCGGCCTTCGCGGTCGAAGAGTTTGCCGCGGGGAGCAAGGATAGGGACTTTGCGGATGCGATTGGCTTCCGCGAGAGAGCGGAAGCTGTCGGCGTTGAGCACCTGAAGCCGCCAGAGACCGACGAGGAGAACGGCGAGGATAAGGGCGATGAGGTACTGCACGGAGTGAAGCTTTCCGATGGGCAGCTTCTCGGCCTTGCCGCTGGCGCCGATGGATCGGGTTTCGGGATGGTGAATTGGTTCCATGCTCACTCTTCAGTTTACGGCTGGAGGTGTTGACTACGCTTACCACTTGTTGTGTATCAAGGTTGTTCGTTAGACGGCTGGGAGTTCGGTTCTACTCGCGGCGTTTGGTGTTATCGAGCAAGAAGAAGACGGGAAGGGCGACGGCAGTGTTGATGGCGGCGCGAAGAAGCTCGTGGAGCCAGAGGATGTGGAAGTTGGCGTGACCCAGGAGCCGGCGATTGATGAGAAAGAGCAGAAGGCTGTTGAGGAGAAAGAAACCGAAGTTGATGAAGACACGGGTGGTGAGCGCTTCGACGTCGATCTGAATTCCGATGCTGGCGGCGATGTATCCGACGACGGATTTGGCCATGCCGTTGACGCCGATGGGCTGGTTGGTGAGAGCGTCCTGGAGCAGGCCGATGGCGGCGCCGGTGAGGCAGCCGGCGACGGGGTTGCGACGCGAGACGGCGAAGAAGACAGTAACGATGAGAGGAAGATCGAGGATGGCGAGGCGGGGAAACGGCCTGGGGAGCAGGGCCTGGAGGAGAATTGCAGCCAGCGGCACGAGGATCGCGACGGCAGGAGAGAAGCTGTGCTGCTCGAGCTCTCGGCGGGATGTGTAGCTGCGGGTGGCCATATATAAGGGCAGTGGTTAGTTTTTCGTGCTTCGTGAGGCGGGTGATTCGTTTTTTGTCATTGGTCTGGCTGACGGTCAGGTTTGAGGGTTAGGTGGTTGGGCGGGGTCTGAGTGCGGCTTGGGGGACTTTGGTTGTTGCGTGGCTGGGGGCTGCGTGGTTGCCGGGTTGGGATTACTGGCCGGAGTATTTGCCTCGGCAGCACCGGGTTTGAGATCGGTGGCCGGGGGGGTTGCGCCGGTGGAGTAACGGTCGGGGTGGACGGTGGGAAGCGGTTTAGGCACGACTCCGCCGGGAGCAGCACCGGGAGTAGTGTCGGGAGTCTCCGGGTGGTCGGGGTCATGGAGGCTGGGGAGACGGTCGGCGACGATTTGCGCGGAGGATCGGGCGGCGGCCTCGGCGGCTTGCTGGTCGGCGAGTTGTTTGGCGGCGGCCTGAGCTTCGGAAGTTGCGGCTCCTACAGCCAGATCATGCTGGGCCGGAAGAGGCAGGGTGGACTGAGTGCCCGTGATGACAAGAACCTCTTCGAGCTGGTTCAGATTGGCCGCGGGACGAAGCTGGATGAGGGTGTAGGGTTGATGGTCGGGGTCGAGCCGAATGGATTCTATGGTGCCGACGGGAAGACCGCGGGGGTAGACCTGGTCTCCACCGGAGGTAAGAACCTGCTCGCCGGGCTTGATGCGCGAATCCGGGGTGAGGTTGTTGATGAAGATCTGTCCGGTAGTGCTGCCGCGAAGGATGGCGCGAATGCGTGTGCTGGCGAGAAGAACTCCAGCGCCTGAGGTCTGGTCGTTGATGAGGAGAACCTGCGAGGTGTGGGGGAAGACGTCGCGGAGTTTGCCGATGATGCCGTCGGGGGTGATGACGGCCTGGTCGGGTTTGAGGCCATTCTTCGAACCTTTATCGATGTAGAGGACGCGAGAGAGATCGCTGCCGCTGGTGCCGATGACCTGGGCGGCGACGGTGGAGGCGACGTAATGCTGCTGGAAGTCAAGCAATGCCTGGAGACGATGGCCCTGGATGGCATCCTCAGAGAGTGCTGCCTGTTCGAGACGGAGGCGCGCGATCTGCTCCTGGAGGTCGCTGTTCTGCTGGCGAGTGTGGCGAAGGTCAATGTAATCGGACCAGCCGTGGCGGATAAAGTAGCCGAAGCCGTGGAAGAAGCGCTCGAGAGGAGTAACGGCGGAGACAGCCCAGTAACGAATGAGGGTGACGTCTCTGCCATCGGGCGAGCCGGCTTCCGCGGGGCGGCGGACCTGGACGGCAAGGCCGATGGTCTGCGCGAGCAGGATCGCAACCAGGACGAGAACATTCTTGAAGCGTGTGAAGAAGGATTCCATGCGCTAGAGTGATTATCTTCGAATTGGCGCACGGGTGGAGGTGTCGGGGTGGATGCGGCGACTAACTCTTTTGGGGAACGAGAGCGGCCTGGGTGGAGCACGCTATTTCTGCAGAACGAGAAGCGGGGTGAAGTTCACCGCAGTTGCGATATGTGGACAGCGCATAATAAGGGAATGTCTTTTCGCTCCGGTTTCGTCTCTATCGTCGGCCGCCCGAATGCGGGCAAGTCAACTTTGCTGAATGCCCTGCTGGGGCAAAAGCTTGCGATTGTGACGCATAAACCGCAGACGACGAGGACTCGAATCCATGGTGTGCTCGAGGTTCCGCTGAAGAAGAAGGGCAAGGGCGAGCCCGGACATCCTGCCGGGCAGGTGGTGCTGGTGGACACGCCCGGCATCCACAAGCCGGACACGCAACTGGACCGGCGGATGATGCAGGAGGTGCATGATGCGCTGGAGTCGCGCGATGCGGTGCTTTTTATTGTGGATGCGACGCATCGACTGCCGAGTGGAGACGGGGGCAAGGGATTCACGGCTTCGCGCCGGGCGATGTCGGCTGCCGAAGATGACTTTGCGCTTTCCCTGATCAAGAAGCTGGAGTGCCCAGTGATTCTGGTGCTGAATAAGATGGACGCGATCGCGAAGAAAGACCTGCTGCCGTTGATTGCGCACTGGTCCACGCTACATTCGTTTGCGGATGTAATTCCGATCTCGGCGCGGAAGAAGGAAGGACTGGATCTTCTGCTGGACAAGATCGTCGGACAGTTGAAGGAGGGCCAGCGCTATTTTCCGAAGCACCAGTTGACCGATCAGCCAGAACGGTTTCTGGTGGCGGAGTTGATTCGCGAGAAGATCCTGCTGCTGACGGGCGAAGAGGTTCCTTATGCGACGGCGGTGGTGGTTGAGCGGTATGAAGAGCCGATGTCGATGAAGAAGATGAAGGATGGCCGGCTGCCGGTAACGAAGATCGCGGCGGCGATTATTTGCGAGCGGACGGGGCAGAAGGCGATCCTGATCGGCAAACAGGGCGAGATGCTGAAGCGGATTGGCATGGCGGCGCGCAAGGAGATTGAATCCCTGCTGGGGACGCGGGTGTTTCTGGAGCTGTTTGTGAAGGTGCAGGAGGATTGGCGGTCGAGCCGCGGATTTGTCGAGGATCTGGATTGGCGGAGGCAACTCGAACAGATTGCGGAGAAGCAGGCGGCGGAGAAGTAGGGCGCAATATATTTTTCCGCTGGATTCGCATCGGCATCAATACACTATTTCTGAAAAAAGAAAGCGACAACGCTGACAGGTGATGACGGGACGAAGGCCAACACCGGACGCGCTCGAACCGATCACGAGCGGAATCCGCTCGAACATAGTCGACATCGTGAAGGGCGTCGCGATCCTTCTGGTTGCGTATGGCCATACTGCGCAGGGGATGGTCCATCGCCGATGGTGGACCGGTGCGGGAGCGGATTTTTCTCACACGTTTGTTTACAGCTTCCATATGCCGGCGTTTTTCTTTGTCGCCGGCCTGTTTGCGCTGGGAAGCATTGCAAAGCGAGGCAACAAGCGCTTTACGGTGGAGAAACTGAAGACGATTCTTTATCCGTATGTTTTGTTTGCGGTTATCTCCGCTGCATTGGAGCCGCTGGTTGGACGGTTCAAATCGGGAGCGTCGCCGTTTCACTGGAATGTCTTTCTGCTGAACCTGGCGGATGGAGAGGCGAGCTGGTTTCTGGTGGTCTTGTTCGTATGCCTGATGCTGGCGCTGGTGACGGCTCGGGTTCCGTCGTGGTTGCGTTTTCTGGTTGCAGCCTTGATTGGATTAACCCCGCCGTACGGGCCTCCGATTATCAACGATGTTCTGCATGAGTTTTGTTTTTTAGCTGCGGGAATGTGGGTCGGCACTCACATCTACCGGCTGGAACGAACCGGAGCGGCGATGGCTGCGTCGGGCTTCGTTCTTCTTGCTGACGCTCGCGTTCGGAGCGGGGATGCTGAGGGGCTGGGTCTACATCGTCGGCGGATTGACCGGCACGGCTGGGCTTCTTCTGTTGGCGAGGCTGCTGGATAAGCATTGGGTGGGCAACGGCCTGGCGTGGGTCGGACGAGCGTCGCTTTCCGTATTTCTGTTGAGCGCGTTTGCGCAGGGAGCGACGCGCGAGATTTTGCTGAGGGTATTTCGTACGCAGGATTTCTGGCTACAGTTGTTGCTTCCGACGTTGCTCGCCACGGTTTTGCCGGCCATCGTCTGGTATCAGCAGGATCGGTTGCGTATTAGGTGGCTATTTCAGTGGCCGTTTTAGCGAAGATGGAGCCGGGGATATTCCAAGTCTGGATTTTTACTCTTTAACGCTGATGGCTAGCGCCTTCATCTTGCGGTAGAGGTGGCTGCGCTCGAGGCCGAGGCCTTCTGCGGCACGACTGACGTTGCCGTGGCATTCATCGAGTTTCTTGATGATGTAGTCGCGTTCGTAGGCTTCACGGGCCTGGCGAAGAGAGGCGGACTCTTCGCCGCGCCCGTTGGTCTTGCCCGCGTCGCGCGCAGAGTCGCGATAGACGAGCATGGGCAGATGCTTGCGCTCGATGCGCAGAGTCCTGGGGTTGAGGATCAGCACGCGCTCGACTAGATTGCGCAACTCGCGAACATTTCCTGGCCAGTGATATTGCTTGAGCGCGGCGAGGGCGTCGTCAGTCATCTCGGCATGCGGGCGGCCATACTCGGCGCCGAACTGCTGAAGAAATTCCTTGACGAGAAGCGGAATATCTTCCTTGCGGTCGCGCAACGGCGGGACGAAGAAGGGAATGACGTTGAGGCGATAGAAGAGATCTTCGCGAAAGTTCCCGTGAGAGATCTCTTCTTCGAGGTCTTTGTTGGTAGCGGCGATGACACGCACATCGACGTGGACGGGATGAGAGGCTCCGACGGGGAGGAAACGCTGTTCATCGAGAGCGCGAAGAACTTTTGCCTGGGTTTTGAGGCTCATGTCGCCGACCTCGTCGAGAAAGAGGGTGCCCCCGTCAGCACGTTCGAACGTTCCGCGTTTTTCGGTAGGGCCGCCGGGGATGGCTCCGTGGCGATAGCCGAAGAGCTCGGACTCGATGTAATCCTCGGGGATGGCGGCGCAGTTGAGTTCGACGAAGGGCCGGTCTTTGCGGAGGCTTTCGGCGTGCATGGCACGGCCGACCAACTCTTTTCCGGCGCCGGATTCTCCGTAGATGAGAACGCGGCCGTTGGTGGGCGCCATCAATTTGATCTGCTGGCGCAGGGCCTTCATGGGGACGGAGTTTCCGGTTACTGTTCCCTTGGCAAGCTGGCGGGAGAACTCCTGGTTATCCTCTCGCATCTGCCGCGCCTTCATGGCGTTCTTGAGGACGATGAGAGTTCGCTCGAGGGAGAGAGGCTTTTCGAGGAAGTCGTAGGCTCCGAGTTTGGTGGCGCGGACCGCGGCTTCGATGGTCCCGTGGCCGCTGACGATGATGACCTCGGGAACGTTGGCTGACTCCATCTGGCGAATTTCGGTGAGAGTGTCGAGGCCGTCGCGGTCGGGCAGCCAGATATCGAGCAAAACTACATCGTAGGCAGCGTCGCGGAGAAGCTCGAGAGCTTCGGCTGCGGTAGCAGCGGTGGTGACGAGGTAGTCTTCTTCCCGCAAGATGCTCTCGAGCGATTCGCGGATCTCAGCTTCATCGTCGACGATAAGGACGTGATTCATTTGGACCCTCGGGCGATGGGAGAGGCGAAATCGACTTCGACCTGCGGGGATCCAGCCTCAGCGACCGGCGCTTCGGCGGATGGCGGCTCAGAGTGATTGCCATTCTGGGCGGCGGCGGATGGCGATTCGGGATCGCTGTCGAGGGTAGAGGCGGGACGGAGTTCGATGATGAACTTCGCTCCGGCAGGCTCATTTTTCTCGGCGCGGATGGTTCCCTGGTGTTCCTGGATGATCTTGGCAGCGATGGCGAGACCGAGGCCGGTGCCTCGTTGCTTGGTGGAGAAATACGGCAGGAAGAGACGCTCGCGCATCTCGGTGGTAAGGCCGGAGCCGGTGTCGGCGATGGTGAGTTCGACCATGCCATTTTCGAGGAGATTGGTGCCCACGGAAAGTTCGCGGAAGAGGCTTTGCTGCATCGCCTCGGCGGCGTTGTCGATGAGGTTGCCGATTGCGCGCTTGAGAGCTTCGGGATCGGCCAGGACAAGTGGAAGATCGGGACTCATCTTGCGAACGATCTGGATGGATTGCATGCGGCCGGCAAAGAGGGCCAGCGAGTTTTCGACGATGGTGTTGAGATCGGCGGGCTTGGGCTGGGCGGTTGGGAACTCGGCGAGGGCGGCGAACTGGTCGACAAGGGAGCGCATGCTCTCGACCGATGAGGTGATGACCTCGGAACAGCGGCGGATGACGAGGATGGATGGCGACTCGGCGGGCCGGTTTAGGTCGGGTTCGGCGAGGGCACGGGCCAGGCGGTCGATGTGGCGGCGAATCTGCTCGGCGCTGAGGCTGATAGGGGTGAGGGGATTCTTGATCTCGTGGGCGACGCGGCGTGCAACCTCTTTCCAGGCGGATTGCTTCTGAGCGCGGAGCAGTTCGGTGGCGTTTTCGAGGACGAGAACATAACCCTGATGTTCGCGGCGGGTGCGCTCGGTGGCGGCAGGGATTTCGAGGAGCGCGACCGTGGCGAGGAGATTCATGTGACCTCCGAACCGGCCGTTGGAAGAGTGAACGGGGGCGGTGATTTCGATCTCGCTGGAGGCCGAGCCCATGCGGTGGCTGCGTTTGATCAGGCGATCGAGCACCTCGGCAACCTCGGCGGGGAAGACGTCTTCCATGACGCGGCCAAAGAAGGGCCGCTGGCCGCCGGGATCCATCATCTCGCTGAGAGCCCGGTTAGCGAGCACGATGCGCTTGTCGGCGTCGAGGGTCGCGACACCGTTGGGGATGGTTTCGAGCATGGTTTCGAGCTCGCCGCTGCGGGCTTCGAGTGCGGTGTTTGCGGCGCTGAGCTGCACGGTGGAGTGCTCGACGGCCCGGCGGCTGTCTTCGAGGTCGGCGGCCATGTGATTGAAGCTGCGGACCAGTTCACCGAGCTCTTCGGTCGCGCTCTCCTGGACGCGATGCGCGTAATCTCCTGAGGCGATGGCTTCCATGGCGTCGGCGAGGGATTCTACCGGCTTGGTGACCTGTTTGGAGAGATGCAGCGCGAGCCAGCTGGAGGCGAAGAGAGCGAGGCTGGTCATCATCAGCAGCAGGATCATGTAAAGATCTCTGATCTGACGGCGTTCGCTGTACAGAACCCAGTAGGCCTCGGCGTTCTTGCGCAGATTGGTCATGGTCGCGGCCATCTCAACGGGCATGGGCAAACCAACGACTACGGTGTTGCCCTGTTTGAGATTGGTGACTCCCAGAGCGTAGTCGGTTGCGCCGATGGAGAAGAGGGGCTGATCGCTACGTTGGGCAGCGGCCAGTATGGCGGCGTCGGTAGGATCGGTCGGAGTCGCGGATTCGCCCGCGTCGTCGGCGGTGGTCTGATCGGGCAGCCAGGACTTTACCTGCGCCGTGGCCCCGTTGCGCTGCGGCATCTGGAACGATGCTATGACGCGTCCCTCGTGATAGACGATGGCGAAACCATTCTGCAAGGTGATCTCGTGCTGACGAAGGATCTGATAGATGGCCTCGCGATGCTGGCGGGAAGCGGCGATTGGAGTTGGATGCGCGGCGGCATGCGGTGTGGCGGCATGGGGCGCGGGGGAATGAGTGGCCCGGTGAGCCTGACGATTTGCCGCGGGGGCCGGCCTGACGGGCGCCTGGGCTGCAGGAGGCGACGGCGTCTCCGGCAAGGCTGCGGCGATTGAGTCGGCTTCGGCGCGAGCATTGGCGGAGGTATAGCGTGAGAGCTCGAGCGCCATGTTGTTGCTGTCGTCGCGCATCTCGGTGACGGGCTGGGCGGAGAACCAGCGGTCGACGGCGCGGTTGAGCAGGAGGTAGCTGAAGGCGTACATCGAAGCGATGGGGATCAGACTGACGAGCACCGCGCCCCACAGCATTCGGGTGCGAAGGCGGGTACCCATCACCCGGCTGCGTTGGTCGGCGTAAAGCTTCAGCACATTGCGGACCAGCAGGATGAGTACGGTAACAAAGAGAAGAAAGGCCACAATCGACAGGCCGGTGAAGATGGCGATCTGCTGGGGCGTGGCGGGTTGAGGAAGTTGGGTATTAAAGGCGTTGAGCGTGGCCAGGACGACGAAGAGGATGAGCAGGGACGCGCCGAGGGCGGCGATCCAGACCTTGCGCCGATTCGCTGTGATGGCCATGACCGCGCCCCCTCCTCAATGACCCGATTATAGGCGTTCCGGTATTTTTTCCTTTGCGCATTGACGCGTCGCGCCGCGGCTATACCAGCTTGGAGATGGCCTGCCACTCGCGCTTCTGCGCTGCGGCTACTGCTTCATATGTCAGGATGCCGTTGAACGTGTTGACCCCCTCGGCGATACCTTTGTCTTCGCCGATTGCGGCCTTGGCTCCGAGACGTGCAAGCTTCAACACGTAGGGGAAGGTTGCGTTGGTCAGGGCCAGGGTTGAGGTATTGGGCACGGCTGCAGGCATGTTGGTGACGCAGTAATGAACGACGCCGTCGACTTCATAGGATGGGTTGGAGTGGGTGGTGGGATGCGCGGTTTCGATACAACCACCCTGGTCAATGGCTACATCGACGATGACGGCGCCTTTCTTCATCTTGCTGACCATCGCTTTGGTAACGATCTTGGGAGCCGCGGCGCCGGGGATGAGGACGCCTCCGATGACGAGGTCGGCCTCGCGAACGGCGTGGCCGATGTTGTAGCTGTTGGAGGCGACGGTATAGACGCGACCGCCAAAGATGTCGTCGAGTTCGCGAAGGCGGTTGAGGTTGAGGTCGATCAAGGTGACCTTGGCACCCATGCCGAGAGCGATCTTTGCGGCGTTGGTGCCGACGATGCCACCGCCGATGATGCAGACGTTTCCGGGTGGGACGCCGGGGACGCCCCCGAGAAGGACACCGCGGCCGCCGTGTTCCTTCTCAAGATAGGCTGCGCCAACCTGGACGCTCATGCGGCCCGCGACCTCGCTCATGGGAGTGAGCAAAGGCAGTGTGTTGGCGCGGTCGCGGACGGTCTCATAGGCGATGCCGGTGACTTTGGAGGCGAGGAGTGCGTCGGTAAGCTCCGTGAGCGGGGCGAGATGGAGGTAGGTGAAGAGGACGAGGCCTTCGCGGAAGTGTTTGTACTCCTTTTCGACGGGCTCCTTGACTTTGACGACCATCTCGGCGAGCCGCCAGACGTCGTGGGCCGAGGCTACGATCTCTGCACCGGCGGTCTGATACTCGTCGTCGGGCATGGCGGAGAGAGCGCCGGCATTATGCTCGACGAGGACTTTGTGTCCAGCTTCGACAAGGGCTTTGGCTCCTGCCGGGGTTACGCCTACGCGGCTTTCGTGATCCTTCACTTCCCTGGGTACACCGATAATCATTCTTTATCTCCACATAAACAAAGCTGATTTTGATTGTAACCATTGGCGACCCGACAGGGATGGCGGCACGGCTTTGCGAGAGGGACCCAATGCGGACTGGGGATGAAATTGTGAGGCGCAGCATGGTTCTGGAGCCACCATGAATTAGATTGGGCAGATGCCAGCAATTTTCGCAGCCGGGCCACGCAGGGTACAGAATGACCGTCTGTTGTGGGTGCTTCTGTTTGTGCCGGTGCTGATGTCGCTGACCGGGGTCTGGATTCTCGATCATGCCAAAGCGAATAAACCTCTGTTTTCGATGACGAACCTGATAGGTCCGACGACCCAGAGCCTGCTGGCCGGGAACGGCCTGACGGTTTGTACCGAGGATATGGGCACGCGTGGTAACCCCATCTGCTTCCGTGCGGCACGGATGCCGATGTCTGCGATGGTCGTGGCGGTGGGGATGCGGTTGTTTGGCGACCACTATCTTCGCGTCGCCTGCTTCAAGACGCTTCTGCTGTTGCTGCCGATTGAACTGGCGATGTGGCTTGTGTGGAGGCGTCTGCCTCCACTGCGGTGGCGCGGGATTCTGATTGTGTTGTTGCTTCTGGTTCCATTCGCGATCACCGCGTTTCTGGCCGATGTGACCAACATCCTGGTCGATGAGGGGTACTCGTACAGTTTTCTGGCGGTTGCGGTGGCGCTCCTGTTTTTCAAGCCGGCGATTCGGGGATTTGGTTACTTCCTGACGTTTGCGGTGGCTCTGGATGGTCTGTACCTGGCGAAGAGCGGGATGCTGCCGGCGGTGGTCGTGCTGTTGGCAGGCCTTCTTCTGCAAGAGCGACGGATGGGGTTGCGCTGGCTGGTGCTTGGATTCGTTGCGGCCGCTCCGCTGGGGTGGGCCCTGCACCAGCACCATGCGAGCGGGCGGTACAGCGCAGGAACCAGTCTTGACGGAATCAACCTGCATAAAGGCAATAATGCAGGGTTTCTGGAACATTACCCTCCGCGGAATGGAGATTCGATGGACTGGTACGACTTTGAGCTGAACCGCGGTCTGTACTTCGGCGACGAGTGGAGCTTCAACGACTATCACGAGAGGGCGGCACTGGAGTATCTGCGAACTCATCCGCGAGAGACGCTCGAGGGCGATGTGCGCAAGCTGAACGTGCTGTTCTTCTCGATTGAGAAACATGGAGGGACAGCGAGCTCTGGCGTGAGGGCGCTGGCCGAAGACGCGGGGATGGTGGTGTTCCGGCTGATGCTTTGGACTGCGATGGGGTGCGCGATCTATGTGCTGGCCCGGAAGCGAAGCCGGGACGATCGATCGTTGCGGGTTGCTTCGGGTGTTTTTCTCGCGCTGGTTGCGGCGTGTGCACTGCCTTTCGTCGTGGGATTTGCCTACACACGACATGTAAGCATCCTGATCTATCCTGCGGCTCTGTTCTGCTGCCGCACGTTGTGCGAACCGTACCACGAAGGAGGGATGACTGGTTAGGTGAGGGCCAGAATTAGCACTTGCGAAAGAGATACACTAATGTGAGTCTCTTTTGAAGGAAACTACAGCAAATATCTATGTCTTCCAACAGCTTTCAGATGCGTTACTCCCGCATACACAATATGCGGTCCCTCTTCAGCCTCTTTTCCAGCGACCTGGCGATCGACCTGGGCACTGCGAATACTCTTGTTTTCGCGCATGGCAAAGGGATCATCGTCAACGAGCCTTCGATTATCGCGGTGAACAAACTCACCAATGAGGTGGAGGCGGTGGGAAAAGAGGCCAAGGAGATGCTGGGCCGCACTCCTGGCAACATTGTAGCCATCAAACCTATGAAGGACGGGGTGATCGCGGACTTCCGGCACACCGAGAAGATGCTGAACTATTTCATCCAGAAGGCGCATAACCGGAAGATGATGGTGCATCCGCGCATCGTGATCGGGGTTCCTTCCGAGATCACGCAGGTTGAAAAGCGGGCGGTTATGGACTCGGCATACCGCGCCAAGGCCAGCGAAGTGCACCTCGTCGAACAGGCCATGGTGGCCGCCATCGGCGCAGGTTTGCCGATTACGGAGCCGGGCGGAAACATGGTGGTCGATATCGGCGGCGGAACGACCGATATTGCGGTGATTTCGCTGGCAGGCATCGTCTATTCGCGCTCGGTTCGCATGGCCGGGAACCAGATGGACGAGGCCGTGAGCACTTATCTGAAGCGGAAGTACAACCTTCTCGTAGGCGAGCGGACGGCGGAGCAGATCAAGATCTCGCTGGGCTCGGCGTTCCCGCTGGACAAGCCGTTGACGATGGAGGTCAAGGGACGCAACCTGATCGAGGGCGTGCCAAAGACGATCACGATTGAAGATGCGGAGATCCGCGAGGCGTTGAGCGAGTGTATCGCGACGATTATCAATGCGATTCGCGTGGCGCTGGAACGGACGCCACCGGAGCTTTCGGCCGATATTTCGGATCGCGGCATTGTGCTGACGGGCGGCGGCGCCTTGATCAAGAATCTCGACAAGCGAATCCGTGAAGAGACAGGTTTGCCGGTGTCGATTGCGGACGATCCACTGGCTTCGGTGGTGCTGGGCACGGGAGCGATGCTCTCGGACTTCAAGCTGCTGCGAAAGATTTCGATCGATTAGGTTTTCGTTATCCCGAATGAATGGAAGGCCCCGAGAGATCGGGGCCTTCGCTTTTTGTCTTTCCGGTTTGTCTTTCCGGGGGAACCCGCGGGCAACGGAGCGTGTTGCTAAAGATTTACTGTGACTCGCAGGAAGGTGGCAGGAATCGAAGTTCCGGTCGTGGTCTGGTTGTGCGCCTGGGCCAACTCCACCAGCTGTCGGTGAAGTTCTGCCCGCTTTCCGTCTTTTTCAGCAGCCTCGTAGGCGTTCATGGTGGGGCCATAGTATCGGCTGAACAGGTCGATGAAGTCGGCCGGGCTTTTGTCGGGCGACTTGAAGTGAAATGTGTCTTTGACCATGGAGATTTTTTCCCGAGGCACGCCGGCCTGGCCAAATCGCTCGATGACGTGAGTATCGATTCCCCAGGTCATTGGACTAATGAAGCCCTCGGGAGGCGGAGGGGTGAAGGCGGAGCTCACTTTCAGGAGCTGGGATACAAATGTCGGGTCGTTGGGAATCCAGTTGCCCATCATGACGCGGCCGCCGGGCTTTGTAACGCGAACCATCTCTTTGGCAACATCGAACGGCCTGGGTGCGAACATGGCGCCGAAGACGGAGAGGGTCAAATCAAACGAGTGGTCGGGAACCCCTTCCAGATTGCACGCATCGCCCTCATGAAACTTCAGGCGATTGAGACCAGCTGCCACAGCCCGCTTGTTTCCGGCGGCAACCAGATTCCTGGAAATGTCGATGCCGGTTACGTCAGCGCCTGCAACGGCAATTGGCAGCGCCGTAGTGCCATCCCCGCACCCAAGGTCCAAAACTTTCATCAACGGCGTTACTCCAATCGAGTTCGAGACGTCTTCACCGGACTCACGCATGAAGGCCGCGATCTCGGTAAAGTCGCCTTTTTCCCACAACGCTTTGTTTGCGTTCATTTGACTACCTCCGGGGATTCTGTGTTGTAGTTCGCTATGTTACTCCAAATACAAGGTTTGAACAATGACTGTGCGCATCGTTCGATGGTGATTCGATCGGGGAAATGAATGCTTGGTGGGCTTGGGCGATTCTGCCTGGGGAACCGTACGAAGAAAGATCAGACGGCTCATGAGAAAGATTGATCGTGTCTGCGAAGACAATGGCAGCCGAGTTGCACTTACTCCTCGCTACAGATTATGGCGGCTGGTTGGTGCGCGGGAAATTTGCTGATAAGTAAGACACTCGCGATCCGACCAATTCTCGCGGGGCAGAAATCCGGGCCAATGGTGGCAGGTTTTCGGGCATCTTCCCGTTGCATCTCTGGTTGAATCGCTGTTTCAGGAGTTATGGCGTGTCCATTCGGTATACAACTCGAGACACCCACTTCGGCAGGGCGGCTCTGTTACCAACGATATGGCGGAACATTCCAAACGCCATTTCGAGCGCACGATTGTGCTCGACTGGGGTTTTGCTTGCGTGTGTCCTGCTGCATCGGGCGGAGTTATTCAAGTGGCTATTGCTTGCCTGTCTGCTCAGCGATGTTGTGGATGGACTCATCGCACGCACGTTTCATCTGACCTCGAAACTTGGAGCCTCTCTTGACTCAATGGCCGACGTAGCGACGATGTTCCTCGCGCTACTCGGAACCCTGGTCTTCCAAAGACGTTTTGTCGCCGAACACTCCACTGGATTGCTGTTGATGATGGGGTTCTATACCGCAGAGATCGTTGCATCGCTGTGGCGCTACGGCCGAGTGTCCAGCTTTCACACGGTGCTGTCTCGCATTGCGGCATTTACCGCCGGGGTCTTCGTCATGTCGCTCTTTATCTGGGGCTATCAAGACTGGCTTTTTCAACGAATGGTGATGATCTATGTCGTGGCTCTGTCGGAAGAGATGCTGCTGATCTACCTGTTGCCGGAGTGGCGGAACGACGTGGGGGGAATCCATCGTTTGCTCGCTCATCGGCTGCTCGCTCGGCGGCTGAATGATTCGCTTGCCGGGTCCGATGACGCGGAGTAGCTACGCGGCAGCGGGCGGATGAGTGAGGCTGACGCGGATGCGGTCGATACGGCGGTCGGTGCCAGCGAGGACTTCGAGCCGGAGGCCACCGTCTTCGACGATCTCTCCGGGTGGGGGGATGTGGCCGGCGATCTCGGAGACGAGGCCGCCGAGGGTGGTGGATTCGTAGTGCTCGGGGAGGCGAAGGGCGGTGGGGTCGTCGCGAGTGTCACGGGGAGTGCGATTGTCGGCAAGTTCTCTATCGCGCAGGGCGTGCGCGCGAACTTTGCGGAGGTCGTACTCCTCGGGGGAGTCACCGGGGTGGGTTTCCTGATCCTCGGCTGAGCCCGATTCGGACCCGGAGCCGGCGACGGGTTCGAACTGGTCGGCGAAGAGGTCGCGGAGGCGGGAGATTTCGAAGGAACCGGAGACGACGTAGGCGCCGTTGGACTCGCGGATAGGAGCGTCGTCGACCTCGGGCTCGTCGTGCTCATCGGCGATGTTGCCGACGATGGCTTCGAGCAGGTCTTCGATAGTGACGAGGCCGGCGACGGAGCCGTACTCGTCGATGACGATCTGCATGTGCTGCTTTTCTCGCTGCATCTCGCGGAGCAGTTCGGCGACTTTTTTTGTTTCGGGAACGAAGGCGGCGGGACGCTGGATCTGAGAGACAGTGCGGTCGGCGGCATCAGCGTCGAGGACTTTGAGAAGGTCGTGAGCGAAGGCGATGCCGGTGATTTGATCGAGCGAGCCGGAGAAGACGGGAACCCGCGAGAAGGCGTGCTCGTTGATCTCGGCGGTGAACTGGCGGAGAGTGAGAGAGCCGGGGACAGCGAATATTTCGGGGCGCGGGGTCATGACTTCGAGGACGATCTTGTCGCCGAACTCGACGGCCGAGCGGACGAGTTCGCGATCGGACTCTTCGAGAATGCCCTCTTCTTCGCCGGCTTCGAGGAGCGCGTCCATAGCTTCGGAGGGGTGTTCCTGTTCGGGGCGGTCTTCTGGTTCAGCGAGGGCGGCGATGGAGAGGAGAAGCTGGAGGAGCAAAGTGACAGGAAGGATGAGGTACAGGAGCGCCTGGAGGATGGGGAGGATATGGCCGATCCACAGGCCGCGGGTGCGCGCGAAGAGGAACTGGGGGAGAAGGCGATCGAAGATGAGGATGAGGAGTATGAGTTCGAGGGCGGCACGGAGAATGTCACCGGTGCTGGGGGTGCGAGCCAACGAGGGAACAACCGCGGTGTGGATGTAAAGGCGCAGGCCGGAGAGCAGGGCGAGGGTGACGATGGTGAGCTGACGGAGGACAGACGCGGACAGAGCGATGGATTCGCGGCCGAGGCGGAGGCGGGGTTCAACGACCTGCTCCCAGGCGTCAATGTTGTCCTGGTACTCGCGGGCGAGGAATTTTCCCATCTCCGTGTAAATGCGGTCGATGTAGGCAGCCAGAGTGAGGATGCCGAGGAGGAGAAAGAGAGCGATGGCGTAGGCGTAGGTGGCGGTCATTGGCCGCCTCGCGGGTTGGTGCTCTTCTTTTGAGAGGGCGTTTTCTTTGTGGATGGATTTGTGGATGGGCGCGAAGATTTTGCTACGCGGCGTTGCGTGACGCTGGTGCGCGCAATTGCAGTGCGCTCAATGAGGGTGGCGGGGAGCCGGAGATCGCGGCGCAAACTGGCTTCCAGAGCGGCCATTTCACCGTTGTCGGTTTCGTGATCCTGGCCGGCGAGATGGAGCAGGCCATGAAGAAGGAGGATTTTTAGTTCGTCGGCGAGGGTGTGGCCATAGGCGGCGGCCTGACGGGCGGCGGTGTCGAGCGAGATGGCGAGGTCGCCAGCGTGCCTTTTTGCGAACTCGCGTGGCGCAGGAAAGCTGAGGACGTCGGTGGGCTTGTTTTTGCCGCGGAAACTTTTGTTGAGCTGTCGGAGGGTGGAGTCGGTGGTGAGGAGGACGTCGACCTCTCCGCGAAGGCTTACAGCGAGGCGAGCGCGATTGAGGAAACGCGTCAGGGTGGAGGGGGACAGCCCGGGGTTCGTTGAGTGTGGAACCAAGTCGAAGGTGATCATTTGACGTAAACCAAGCGTAACTATTCCTTGGGAGCTGTAACCGTCAGTTTACATTCCACCATGGTGATCGTCCTGTAACTTACTGTTTCTAAAAGACATCAAAGTGGTGCTTCTCTTGCAAAGCATAGGTTCTCCCCTGACTACCGAAGGAGTTTCGATGTCTAACCAAGACCAAGTCTGCCACAATTGCGGCCAAACGAAGCAGCAGCACAGCAAATTTGACACTCATTGTTTGCTGGTCATGAATTGGAAGGTCGCGGAATTTGAAGAGTTCACGCGTGAGGCGACACAGAAGGCTGAGCCTGAAGGTCCGATTTTTTCTTCTCCTTCTGCGCCGCGTTCCAACAAAGCTCGCTTGGCTGGAGTTGCTTGAGTCTTTGCGGACTCCATAGAGATCTACTGTGGTTTAGGAATGGACTTTTCCGTCGATGTGAGGTTGTGATCGGGGACTCCGGTGTCACCTAAGGCCAGCGGGAGTTGCTGCTGGGCTTTGCCGTAACTGTCGTAGGCGCGGACGATGCGCTGGACAAGCTGGTGGCGGACGACGTCGACGTCCTCGAAGTGGCAGAAGCGGATGCCTTCGACGCCGTCGAGTACGTGGAGAGCTTCGAGAAGGCCGGATTTTTTTGGATTAGGCAAGTCGGTCTGGGTGAGATCGCCGGTAATGACGGCCTTGGCATTGGCACCGAGACGGGTGACGAACATCTTCATCTGTTCGGTGGTGGTGTTCTGCGCCTCGTCCATGATGATGAAGGCGTCGTTGAGGGTGCGGCCGCGCATGAAGGCGAGCGGCGCGACTTCGATGACGTTGGACTCAAGCATCTTGTCGACCTTCATCGGGTCGAGGAGATCGTAGAGGGCGTCGTAGAGCGGGCGGAGATAGGGGTCGACTTTTTCCTGAAGGGAACCCGGAAGAAAGCCGAGACGTTCGCCGGCTTCGACAGCAGGACGGACGAGGATGATCCGAGAGACGCGCTTGGCCATGAGAGCGCTGACGGCCATGGCAACGGCGAGATAGGTTTTACCGGTGCCGGCGGGGCCCAGGCCGAAGGTCATGTCGGATTGTTCGATGGCCTCGACGTACTTGCGCTGGTTGGGGGAGCGGGGCTGAACCATGCGCTTGACGCCGGCGGAGCGCTGACGGCCGACGTCAACGAGAGATTTGAGCGTGATGGCAGGATCGGCGACGACGAGCTTGAGCATGCCATTGAGTTCGCCGTTGTGGAGGTTGACGCCGAGCCTGCGGAGGGTGTCGAAGTCGGTGAAGACCTGTTCGACACGGGCGATGTTTTCGCGTTCGCCGGTAACGTGGATGGCGTCGGAGCGGAGATCGATCGTGACGTTGAGTTTGTCCTCGATGAGCCTGAGGTTTTCGTCGTGGGTCCCATAGAGGGGCTCAATGCCAGGGGTGATTTCCAGGGATTTTTTGATCAAGTAGTGTGCTGACCTCCGTCAGGCGAAGCTGGGTTAAGTGCTGGCCGAACCGCACGAGAGATTGGATGAGATGGAGCAGGGGGTTGGTTGCAGCGCAGAGGATGCGCGTTTTTGAATGGAATCGGGTTGGCGAAACAAGCCAATGCGTCGAAGATGGGCAAAGAGTAGAACGTGGACGCAGTTGCGTCAAGTGTGAAGTGACAAATTGTGACGGGCAGGAAACCTGCGACGGTACACCCAGTGCCGGTGAGTTTCTGAAATTTCATACTTCGATGAAGCAACCCCGCGTGTGGCCTATGAAATCAACTTGTTTAGCCACCCGTTCGCCCAAGCCTGGAAAAAATTGGGATAAGGTCTCCAACACTGTCGTCAATGTAGCCCAGCTCGCAACTTGAGGACTCCATGAAAACTGCTCTCCGCCTTCTGCTTTCAGTGTTAGTGCGGTGACGATGGGCCGTTCTTGACCATTCTGATGGATTTCCGTAGACTTAGATATTGCAGGAATTGCTGCGGGCCGCGACTGAAGTGTGAGTCTGGCTGGCTTGCCTGCATCCCATTTTCCCCTACAAAATGTATGGGTTGAGAGAAGAGAGTTTATGGCAAATCATGTTTCGTCGTTGAAGCGCGCACGTCAGACGGTTGGCAAGACAGCGGTGAACCGCTCGAACAAGAGCAAACTGCGCGGAACACTGCGCCTGCTGCGGGAGTCGATTGCGAACGGCGACCACGCTGCGGCGACCACCCAGTATCGCGAGACCGCATCGATTCTGGACAAGAGCGTGCAGAAGGGTGTTCTGCATAAGAACACCGCGAACCGCTACAAGAGCCGCTTGAATGCGCGCGTGAAGGCAGTTGCGCCGAAGAAGAAGGTCGCTTAGTCTTTCGCGGTTCGGGCAAAACTGAAGTTCAATAAAATAAAATTTGAGAAGGGCCGGCAATAGCTGGCCCTTTTTCTGTTGGACCTAAGCCGCGGGTAATCGCCGCTCTCTCCTCTTACTGCTGACTTTGCGAATTGTTCGGACTGGCGGGTTTTTTGTCGGTGGGGAGGGTATAGATGGTGGGCGGGGCCCGGTGTACGGGTGCGGGGTCGGCTACGGGCTGGCTGGTTGGGGACTGAGCCGCGGGTTGAGTGGATGGAGGGGTTGGAGCAGGAACAGGCGGTGGGTTGTTGGCTGACGCGGGTGTGCTTGTTGCGGCCGGAGCGGTTGCCGCGGGAGCTGCGGCAGAAGCGGGATTGGCTGCAGTGGCTGTCGGGGGAGCGTTTGCGACGACGGGCGGGGGGACGGGCTCGTTGGCGCGGTCTGCATCGGCGTTGGTTGAGGTTGAAGCGCGACCGGTGAAATGGACGGGGAGGTTGTTCTCCGGAGGAGCGATGGTCCGGGCGAGTTTGAGGTCGGATTCGTCCTTGGTGGTGAGGGGGGGAAGATTGTAGATCTCGATGGCGTCGGCGTGAACGACAGCGAGACTGAGACCGTTGGGGGAGAGAGCGAAGTTCTGGCCGGCGCGCTCGACCGGGGAACAATCGGCATGCAGGAGCTGCTTGCCGGTGCCGGTCTGGTAGACGACGACGGTTTGGGAGCTGACCTCATCTTCGCTGAGGGGCTGGTCAGGCATAGCGGTGGAGCGAAGCATGATGCGGCTGAGAGCGAAGCGGCCCCCGGCGGGAGCATAGACGAGAGAGGGAGAAACGAAATCGCCGAAGAGGCCCTGCTCCCACATCTCTTCGCCGCGCATGTTGAATCCTCCAATCTGCTGCCTCGTCTGGCCACCGCGGCAGCCGAAGGCGATGAACTCGCTGTGGCTGACGAAGAGGGCCGCCGGGGAACAAGAGGAGTCAAAGGGAGAGAGTTCATCGGTCTTGCCGGAGTAAGAGTGGAAGTCGAAGGCCCAGTGCTGATGTCCCTGATCGACGACGGCGAGATAGCCGGCAGTGGTTACGGGAAAATCCCCGGTGTTTCTGGATTGGATGACGCCAGCGGCGCTGACCTGGACGGGGCCACCGTCGTCGGGCGCGTGCAAACGGTAGAAGTTGATCTGGACTGGATTTCTCTCAGTCAGTTGGGGGGTGGGAGACTGGGCCGGGCCAAAGAGGGGAGTCTTGGGCATTTTATCTACAGGCATGGGCTTGATGCTTTCGGCGATGAGCAGGTCTGCATCGGGCGACACGATGAGGGCGGCGAAGCGGCGATCGGCAGAAGTGATGAATGGCCGCTGGGCGAAGGGTTGCGGAGTAGCGAGATTGGCCAGAGGAGCGAAGGTGGTGAGGGTATCGCGTATACGGAGGAGAAAATGCCCGTGGCCCAGACTCCAGAGGTACTGGGCGTGGTCGTGGAGATGCCAGGTGGTGCGGGCGAGAACCTTACCGGTGGAGGCTTCAAGCAGAACGGCATCGACCATGCGGTCCTGATCGTCGACGGGGTCGTTGGGAACACGCGGTATGAGGCGGTGAACGACGAAGGTGAGAAGCAGATGCTGGTCGTCGACGTAGTGGAGCGTCAGCATCGAGCTGCCGTTGAGCAGGAACTGGGTGGAGAGCGGCTGGACGCCGAAGCTTTCCAGCGGAAGCCGCCGAGGCGCCTCCGGGCCACGGGCGAAGGCGGCGGAGGGAAGTAGAAAGCCCAGCACGATTGCCGACAGGACAGCGAGTCGCGGCAGGACCGCCAGCGGGTGGGGGGGACGGGGCGGTGTCGGAATGGGGAAGTTGGGAACCGGCATGGCACTGGGCGCGTATCCCTCCCATACGAGGGCGCATAGGAGTAATGTTTCACAGACGCAGGAACAGGGGCAATGTGTGCAACGGACGCGGTGCGCCGTGGTATGCCATGGCCGGCTGATGATACAAAAACAAGATAACTTTTTGATTGGAACAAGGGAGATTTCATCATGATGGAACGAAGGTTAGCGGTATCAGGCATTTTCGGAGGCAAGACAGGACTGACGGTGGGGGCGCTGATCGCGGCGCTCGCCGCCGGAGGAGCCTGGAGCACAGGAGTCGCACAGACCACGGCGGCGGCGAACAGCGGAAAGGCGCAAGAGGTCTATAAACCGATCCCGGGGTTCGATACGACGTCGATCGATACCGGGGTCGACCCGTGCAACGATTTTTACAAGTTTGCCTGCGGGAAGTTTGTGGCGAACCATCCGATTCCGGCCGATCAGCCGGGTGTGGACCAGTTTTATGCGCTGTTCAACGTCAACACGCAGGCGCTGAATGGAATTCTGAACAAAGCGGCGGCGGGTGGAGCAGGGCGGTCGCCGGATGAACAGAAGATCGGCGATTACTACAAGGCCTGCATGGATACCGAAGCCATCGACGCAAAGGGGCTGACTCCTCTGGAGCCGCTGTTGAAAGAGATCGACGGAGTAACGAGCAGAGACCAGTTTCCGGCGCTGATTGGCAAATTGCAGCGGATAGGCGTCAATGTGTTCTTCTCGTATGGCGAGCAGCAGGACTTCAAAGACGCCAGTAAGCAGATCGCAGCTGTCTTTCAAGGAGGCCTCGGGCTGCCGGAGAAGGACTACTACCTGCGAACGGGCGCCAAGGATGTGACGATCCGTGGGCAGTATGTCGCGCATGTGGCGAAGATGCTGGAGCTGGCGGGAAGTTCGCCGGAGCAGGCAACGAAGGATGCCAAAAATATCATGGCGTTCGAGACCGAATTGGCGAAGTCCTCGATGGGCGTAACCGAGATGCGGCAGCCGGAGAACATCTACCACATGCAGCCGATTGCGACATTCGAGGCGACGATCAAGGGAGTCGACTTTGGAGCGTTTCAGGATGCCATCGGCTCACCGCGGGTCACCGAGATCAATAACGCGACACCGGAATTTCTGCCGGCGATGATTAAGGCGAGTCACGCAGCGGATATGGAGACGCTGAAGGCGTATATGCGGTACCAGCTGCTGACGAAGTCGGCGGGGCGGTTGCCGAAGGCTTTCGACGACGAGAACTTCGACTTCTATGGACGCAAACTGAATGGACAGCCGGAGCAGAGGGCACGTTGGAAGCGATGCTCGAGCGCAGTGGACGCCGCGTTGGGCGAGGCGCTGGGCAAGGTGTATGTGGAGCAGTACTTCCCGGCAGAGAGCAAGGCCAAGATGGTGCAGATGGTGGGGGATATCGAAGCCGCGATGGATCGCGATATCGATCAGCTCGCCTGGATGTCGCCAGCGACCAAGGTTCGGGCGAAGGAGAAACTGCACGCGGTGGCAAACAAAATCGGGTATCCGGACAAGTTCCGCGACTATTCGGCACTGATCGTCAAGCCGGACGATGCGCTGGGCAACCAGCAACGCGCGGATATCTTTGAGAACGATCGGGAGCTGAACAAGATCGGCAAGCCGGTGGATCATAAAGAATGGGGCATGACCCCGCCTGAAGTGAATGCGTACTACAACCCGAGCATGAACGACATCAACTTCCCTGCCGGGATTTTGCAGCCGTCGTTCTACGATCCGACGCAGGACGATGCGGTGAACTATGGCCACATCGGCGCGGTGATTGGACATGAGCTGACGCACGGGTTCGACGATGAAGGCAAGAAGTTCGACGCACAGGGCAACCTGAGCGACTGGTGGACAGCCGACGACACGAAGAAGTTTGTGGAACGCACGGACTGCGTTGTGAATGAGTACGGCAGCTTTGTGGCGGTCGATGACGTGAAGGTGAACGGCAAGCTGACGCTGGGTGAGAACACGGCGGATAACGGTGGGCTGCTGCTGGCCTACATGGCTTACCTTGATCGTGCGAAGAAGAATGGGGTCGATCTGATGGCGAAGAAGGATGGATACACGTCGCCGCAGCGGTTCTACATCGGGTTTGCGCAGAACTACTGCGAGAACTCGAGGCCGGAGTCGGTGAGGAACCAGGTGCTGACGGATCCGCATTCTCCGGATCACTTCCGTGCGAACGGCGCGATTGTGAATCAGCCGGGATTTGCAGCGGCCTTCGGATGCAAGAAGGGCTCGCCAATGGTGCCGGTGAATAGCTGCCGGGTCTGGTGAGGAATCAGATCAAGCCATCAGTGCCGAGGGGTTCGACGCTTTAGCCGAGCCCCTCGGCCAAGGTCCAGCGATCTCGGCAACGAACCAATGCACCATTCGTTTCACCACGCCTTGTGCTAATTCCCACAACTAACCGCCGCACCAGCGCCACGAAACTTACTTCCTCGCCGCCCGTTCAGCCAACACCGCAGAGTTCTCCGCCACCGCGGCGCGAATCAGTTGCTTGAACGCAGCGTCGTTGATCTTCTCCCCCTCGCGAATGTCGATCGCACGCCGCACGTTCCCCTCCAGGCTCGAATTGAAAAGCTTCTTCGGGTCTTTCAGCGAAGCTCCGCGCGCGAACGTCAGCTTCACCACCTGCTTGTACGACTCCCCCGTGCACACGATGCCGTCATGCGACCAGATCGGAGTTCCCATCCACTTCCACTCCTCCACAATCTCCGGGTCGGCATCGTGAATCAGCTTACGGACGCGAGCCAGCGTCTCGCCTCTCCAGTCCCCAAGCTCCTCAATCTTCTCGTCTATCTTTGCCGATGCAGATTCCATCCCGCCCCTCCTCTCCGGCAAACAAACGTCTATTTACAAGATTTCGCTGTTGCCTTTCCTTTTACTCATTATTCCCCGCCAGCCCGGCCGCCCTTTTCAAAACAAGCCGTCGAAGCACATGGCCCTTCCACATCAACAATCCCGTCAGCACCATGAGAGGGAAAAAAACAAACCGGGTCGGCCCGGCGTACTGCGGAAGCTTTTCAAACGGACTGTAAATGTACCCGTAGATCGGGATCGCGGCGATGATGTGAATCCAGCGAAGAATCAAACGTTGGTTCATGATCTTCCTCCTTTTTCGGTTGCGGCGTTATTCCATCCCGGCAACAACTCGCTCCAGCCCGCCGATAAACTTCTGCCAGCCGTAGGTTGCGCCCTTGTAGGCGAAATCCTGATCGGGACCGAAGCCCGAGTGCTCCATGCGTATATTGGTGCCGCCATCGGTCGGTATCAGCGTCCATGTAACGACACTCTCCAACCCCAGCGACCCCCAGCTATACGACAGCTTCCTGTTCGCTTCGACCACCAGCACCCGGCTATCGATGATCCCGTTCCAGTTCGGCACGGGTGTCGAGCGGAACTGAAAACTATGCCCCACAACAGGCTGAAAGTCGTTGTCCATCAGCCACTCCTTCATCAGCGAGCCTTGCGTGAGTGCGCGCCAGATCTTCTCCGGCGGGTAAGGCATCTCTCTTTCGATCACAACTGAGCGTGTAGCGTCCGTAGTCATCTGTCAGTCCGTCCTTTTCAGTAAGTCTTCGAGGCGATCAAACCGGTCATGCCAGAAGCGGTTGTAGTAACTCATCCAGTCCACCAGCGGTGCCAGCGCTCGCGGCTGCGCGCTGTAGTGCGTCTCCCGCCCTGCATGTCGAGCGCGCACCAGCCTCGCTCGCTTCAGTGCCGACAGATGCTTCGACACCATCGGCTGCGACACCCCCGCGCGCTCCGTCAAAGCATGAACCGTCAGGTCGCCGTCGCGAGTCAGCCGCTCGAAGAGAGCTCGGCGTGTCGGATCGGCAAGGGCCTTGAAGAGATTGTCTGCGGCACTCGGCATGGCAGAACAATAACCATTTGGTTATGGTTTGTCAAGCGAAATCTCGCCGCCGACCATCCTCCCAAACGCCCAGCCGATCCTTGCATTCCCCCCCAAACCGCATGTATCGTCAATCCAGCATGTCGAGCCGCACCTCATTTATCGGCTTTACCTTCTCCTATTGGCGCAACCCAGCGGCCAGCGGAGTCCTCGCATGCATCTCTGAGATCACCTAAACCCTTCAGAGTCTTCGAACTTCCCGAGCCGCAGCCCAAAAAGGTTGCGGCTCTTTCATTTTTCACGCACCATCAAGGAGAGGCAATGACGTCCGCACAGCACCAACCCCAAACGGAGAACATGTCCATCAACGAGCCCGGCCCAGCCCCAATCCCCGCGCATCTTCGCCGCCTCGTCCTCGCCGGTTTCATGGGAGCGGGCAAGTCCACCATCGGCCGCCTCCTCGCCGTCCGCCTCAGCTGGCAGTTCCTCGATCTCGACGCCCACCTCGAAGCCCGCACCGGCGCCACCATCCCTCAGTTATTCGAGCGCCACGGCGAGGCCCACTTCCGCCGTCTCGAATCCACCGCCCTCGCCTCCGCCCTCGGCCATGAACGCACCGTCCTCGCGCTCGGCGGAGGAACCCCCGAAGAGCTCACCAACCGCCTCCTCCTCGAGCAAACCCCCGCCACCTTCACCATCTTCCTCGACGCCCCCTTCCCCACTCTCTTCGACCGTTGCATGCTCCAGGGTCTTGGCGACCCAGCCCTCGCCCGGCCTGTCCTCCGCGACCCTGCCGCCGCCCAGCTCCGCTTCGCCAAGCGTCATCCCCTCTACCGCCGCCTCGCCGACCTCACCATCGACACCGCCAACAAGTCCGCCGACCAAACCATCGACGCCCTCCTTCTCAGCCTGTCCCAAATCTGATTTTGTCTCTGGCTCCAGTCATTTCCTCTGGCTTCCAGGCACCCCAGGTCTGGTAGCCACTCGAAGACTTCGGCTTACGGATACCCCAACGTTGTGGCTTCTAGGTAGCCCAAGACTTTAGTCTTGGGTCTCCTTGGGACTCTCAGTTCACCTGAATCGACGCAATTCTGATATTCGCTTGGCTTCTAGGTACCCCAAGGCTTAAGCCTTGGGCCTCTCAGTTCACCTGAATCCTGGGGGCTTTAGCCCCTGGGGTAATGTCTTCCCGCCTTCGTCTCACACCCTACGACTCAAACTCTGCACTTCTCTCCCAAGCCGCAAAAGTGCACACTATCTGCATCCAAACGTCAGCACCCAGGAGAATCCAGCTGACCATCCCCACACCAGACGACCTCACCCCGTACGAGCAACGCTCCCGCGCTGAAATCCGCGGCAACATCCTCTTCTGCATCGTCATCCTCCTTCTGCTCGCCCTCGCCTGGACCCTCAAGCACGAGCTCCTGATCCTCTACGTCAGCGCTCTCTTCGCTGTCGTCCTCATGCCTGCCGTCACCCGCATCACAAAGCTCAATCTCCGCGGCTACCACCCCTCGCGAGCCGTCGCCATCGTCCTGTTGATCATCGCCGTCGCCGGTGTCCTCGCCCTTTTCTTCACCACTGGCCTTCCGCCCGTCGTGCGCGACCTCCGCAATTTTTCCGACGAACTCCCCCAGCGCATCCCCGACATCGCCACCAAAATCAAACGAATCCCCTTCGCCAACCGCTTCGGCGTCGACACCATCGCCCAGCGCGCCGTCGGAGCCCTCGACGCCACCGCAGGCTATCTCTTCACCAACGTCCCCCTCTGGCTCTCCCACCTCTTCGACATCCTCACCGCAACCTTCCTCTGCATCTACTTCATGCTCGAAGGCGAACACGCCCATCGCTTCTTCCTCTCCCTCTTTCCCGAACCGCAACGCCTCCGCCTCAGGAACACCCTGAAAAAAGCCGAGCGCAAAGTCAGCAAGTGGCTTCTCGGCCAGGGCACCCTCATGCTCATCCTCGGCGTCTCGAGCATCGTCGTCTTCGGCCTCCTGCACGTCCGCTACTTCGTCCTCCTCGGCTTCCTCATGGGCCTGTTCAACATCATCCCCATCGCCGGCGGCGTCATCACCATCATTCTCGTCGCATGCGTCGCCGCGCTCGACTCCTGGACCAAGATGTTCGGCGTCCTCATCTTCTATCTCATCTACGAAAACGTTGAAAGCGTCATCCTTATCCCCCGCATCATGCGCTCCAGTGTGAATCTCATGGGCCTCACGGTCCTCGTCGCCCTCCTCCTCGGAACCGCCCTCGCCGGCATCGTAGGAGCCCTCGTCTCCGTCCCCACCGCCGCTCTCATCACCGTCCTGCTTGAGGAGTATGCCGTCCGCCGCGACTGAACCCGCTTTCCACACCCCGCGGTCCAACCACCTTCTTCCATCCGCTCGCATCGCGACTTATACCAACACATACAAAACACACGGCCGGAGATACCTGGCAGACTTAATTTGATATTTCTCTCCTTTTTATCTTCCTGAAATCACTTTCCCCTTGCTATCCTCATGCCAGTGTCCGACCTCAAGTTCGCTCAACCCGCTCGGCGCAACCTGCTGGCACCGGTACTTCTCGCGTTCCTCATTCTTGGAATCGTCCTCGCCCTCGTCATCTTCTACACCCCCCACAGAACCGCCGATCTCACTATCGTTCGCACTGCCATCTACCCCGCCCACACCGTCTTCAAATCCGACACCATCGTCGTCGCCAACCAGCACACCGAAGACAATCTCTACATCCTTACCACCCTCCGCATCGACGACCGCCTTCATCTCCCCCTCTTCCTCAAGGACTTCACCGCCACCCTCACCACTGCCGAAGGCGAAGAGATCACCACCAGCGCCGTAGAAAAAGACGATCTCGACAACGTCTACACCTCCTTTCCCGCCGTCAAAGCCCTCGCCTCAGAACCCCTCCTCCGCGGCTCCATGATCAGCCCCGGAGAGTCCGCCGAAGGGATGATCCTTCTCCACTTCCCCATCACCCAGGGCGTCTGGGACCATCGCCGCTCCTGCGTCCTCAATATCGACCTCTACCATCAGGGCCAGCAGGGCATCCTCATCGACCGCGCCACCGAAACCATCCCCGCCTCATCCCAATCCTCTTCCCCCACCTCGTCCCCGGAATCCCCTGCCACAAACTAAACTGTAGGCAATGACCCGTCGCCGCTTCATCGCCGACACCTGCACCCCCACCACCGCCTCTCTCTCCGGCGATCAAGCCCTCCACCTCGCCCGCGTCCTCCGCGCCCAGCCTGGCCAGATCTACGACATCGTCGCCAACGGCTTTCTCCACCTTGCCGAGATCACTCACGTCACCGAACAACAAGTCGACTTCACTCTCCACGAAGAACTCGAGTCCGGCGCCGCCCTCCCACTCCATCTCCTCCTCGCCGTCTTCAAGTTCGACCACATGGAGTGGGCTATCGAAAAAGCCACCGAGCTCGGCATCGCCCGCATCACCCCCATCCTCGCTCGCCGCACCGAAAAACACCTCGCCCTCGCCGCACCCAAACGAGCCGAACGCTGGCGTCGCATCGCCCTCGAAGCCGCCAAGCAATCCCGCCGCACCGACATCCCCGACATCGCCGACCCCATCACCCTCAAAGCCGCCCTCGAACAGGAAAAATCCCCCACCCGAATCCTTCTCAGCGAAACCGAACAAGCTACCAGCCTCATCACCGCTCTCGAAAAATCAAGCGCCACACAAAGCGGCTTCCCCACCGCCTACCCTGAGCCTGTCGAAGGGTCCGCACTTTCGGACGTCGCTTCTCCTATCACCCACGCTCTAGCTATCGGCCCCGAAGGTGGCTGGGCCCCCGAAGAAATCACCCTCTTCACCCATCACCAATGGCAACCCGTCACCCTCGGCCCGCGCATCCTCCGCGCCGAAACCGCCGCCATCGCCGCCATCGCCATAGCCTCCACCCATCTCACATAAACAAGCGAATCGTCTCTTCCCCTCACCGCGTACCTGCCCCCAAAAACCGTCATCTCGACCGAAGCAGTTCACAGTCTCATCGTGAATTGCGCAGTGGAGAGATCCCCGCATTTCGCCTTTGCCGTTGCCTGTTTCTCCCACCCAACCCAAGAACCATCCGCAAAACCATCCCCCACAACCGTCATCTCGACCGAAGCGACGGACAGTCTCATCGTCCGTCGCGCAGCGGAGAGATCCCCGCATTTCGCCGTTGTCGTTGTTTGTTCTTCCCCACACCCTGCAATAATCCATTCATGCCTGAGCAAGCCTACGTCTACATCCTCTCCAGCACCTTCGAAAAACTCTACGTAGGAGTCACCACAAAAATCGAACTCCGCACCAGGCAACACAAAGAAGGAAGATACGAAGGAAGCTTCACCTCGAAATACAAAATCGGCAAACTCGTCTACATCGAGCGATTCACCCGCATTACCGACGCCATCGCACGAGAAAAACAATTGAAGAAATGGTCTCGCATCAAAAAAATACGCTTGATCGTCGCCAAAAATCCAACATGGAAAGACCTCAGCGAAGAATGGGGCAAACCCATAGCTCCCTTCACTGAACCCAGACCCTACTCCCCCAAACGATAGCCTCAGACCCTAACCCCCAAAAATCGTCATCTCGACCGAAGCAGTTCACAGCCTTATCGTGAATTGCGCAGTGGAGAGATCCCCGCATTTTGCCTTGAACATAACCGTCGAGCAAACAAAAATGCCCGGACCAAAGTCCGGGCATTCTAAACACTGAGAACGGACAACGGATCACTGACAACTAACTAAACATCTCCTTCACCTTCTCAAACAACCCACGCGAAGTCGGCGTATTCTCCACCACCATCGTCTCGCTCAACTGCCGCAGCAATTCCTTCTGCGCCTTGTTCAGCTTGTTCGGCGTCTGCACCCGAATCTCCACAATCAGATCGCCCTTCCCATGCGAGTTCAGGTGCGGCACGCCCTTGCCCTTCAGCTTGAACGCCTTCCCGCTCTGCGTCCCTTCCGGAACCTTAATCGTCGCTGCGCCTTCCAGCGTCTCAATCTCCAGCTCCGTACCCAGCGCCGCCTGTGGAAACGAGATCGGCATCACGCAATGCAGATCATCGCCATCGCGCTCAAAGAATTTGTGCGCCTTCACATTCAGCACCACATACAAATCCCCCGCAGGCCCGGCAAACTTCCCCGCCTCGCCTTCGCCCGAGTAGCGAATCCGCGTATCCTGCTCCACACCCGCCGGCACCTTCACCAGAATCGTGTGCTCCGACTGCACCCGCGTCTCGCCCCGGCACGTTATGCACGGATCGACAATCAGCGTCCCCGTCCCTCCGCACACCGAGCACGTCCGCGCCACCGAAAAGAATCCCTGCTGAAATCTCTGCTGTCCGCGCCCGCCGCACTGCGTGCAGGTCACCGGAGCCTTGCCCTTCGCCGCGCCCGTTCCCTTGCAATCCGTGCACGTCTCCATCCGCCGGATCTTGATCTCCTTCTCTTTTCCGAAGACCGCCTCTTCAAACTCCAGCGTCAGGTCGTATCGCAGATCGCGCCCACGCTGCACCCGCGAAGCCTTCCGGCCGCCGCTCCCGCCCATGTTGAACATCTCGCCAAACAGATCGCCGAAGATGTCCCCAAGGTCGACATTGCCGCCAAACCCGCCGCCAAACGGCCCGCCACCACCGCCGCCATTTTGAAACGCCGCATGACCATACCGGTCATACGCCGCGCGCTTGTCCGGATCGCTCAGCACAGAATATGCCTCGCTGCACTCCTTGAACTTCGCCTCCGCAGCAGGATCGTCCGGATTCCGGTCCGGGTGAAACTGCATCGCCAGCTTCCGGTACGAGGTCTTCAACTCCTGGTCGCTCGCATCCCGCGAAACACTCAACACTTCGTAGTAATCCAATTTCGTCACGTTCGCCGTCGCCATATCCCTGAAATCTCTTTCTGAATCACTTCTCGCCGCACAAAGACCTGCGCCTGTACTTGTCGTTGTCTCTTCTCTTCAATCCCATCAACAATACCGTCATCTCGACCGAAGCAGTTCACAGTCTCATCGTGAACTGCGCAGTGGAGAGACCCCCGCATTTGTTCTTGCCGTTGCTCGTTCCTAAAGTTGCTCGTTCCTAAATCGGTGTCATCTGTGCCAATCGGTGTTAAGCCCTCCATCGAATCAACTAATCCGACACCTGCCCGGGATTCGCCGCAATCCTCACCATCGCCGGCCGCAGCAACTTATCGCGAATCTTATATCCCCGCCGAATCTCCTCCAACACCTCATGATCCGGGAACTCCTTTGTTTCGATGCTTCCCAGAGCTTCATGGATTCGAGGGTCAAACTGCGTTCCCACCGTCTCCACCGCCTGCACATTCAACCCCTTCAGCGCTTCCTCCATCTGTTTCAAAATCAACTCCACCCCTGCGCGAAGCTGTTCCTTCGTTCCATCCGCCTTCAACGCCAGTTGAAAGTTATCCATCACGCCAAGAAACGGCTCAACCGTCTTCGAAACCGCGTAGTCCCGCGAGTCCGCCCGTTCCTTCGCCTCACGCTTCCGTGCATTGTCGAACTCGGCCTGCAGCCGCGCCAGCCGGTCCAGCAGCTGGTCCCGCTCCCCCTTCAACTGATCCATCTCCGCCTGCGCAGCATTCGGCTCAACTCTCATCTCGCGGCCAGCCTCACCCTCCTGGCCGACCACCGCCTCCGGATCGAGGATCTCCCGTCCGGTCATCTCGTCTTGCATGTATCGATTTCTCCTCATACGGTTTCCTCTTCTATTGTCGACCATCCCGGCCCATCGCGCGAATCGCTCCCTCCCACTCATCCTCACCCTTATCCACCCGCCGTTCTGGCTTCTAGGTACCCCAGGGCTTCAGCCTTGGGTCTCTGCCGGACCCAACCAAATGGGGCTTTAGCCCCTGGGGTATGCCTTCTATCCTCGGCCCGAAAAATAAATTTTCAAAAAAGTGGAAAATTTTCAGCAGCCAAAAAACACCTTCCAACACACCACAACTCACCAGCAATTCACCACAAACTCACCGGCAAAAAAACCACGTCCTGCCCGCTGTTTTTCCCAAAAACCCCTGTAAAAACCGCCCTCCGCCAGCGCCGGAAAAAATCACTCCTCGGGATGCAGCATCCTGTCAAAAACCTGCGCGATATAGCTCACCGCATTCATCGTGTTCTCGTAGTGCATCCGCTTCGGTCCGATAACCCCAACCGTTCCACGGCTCTCCCCACCCATCCGCGCCGGCGCCGCAATCAGCACCAATCCACTCATCTCCGGTGCCTGCTCCTCCAGATCGAACACCACCCGCACACTCTCCTGCCGCGCATCGATATAAGCGTTCAGCAGCTCCACCAGCCTCTGCTTCGCCTCCAGCGCCGTCAACACCTCCCGCAGTCGCTCGCTATCTCCTTGACTCCCAACCAGATTCGCCACCCCGTCCACATACACCGACTGCGCAGGAACATCCGGCACCGCCTTCGCCCAAAGTTGCTGCACCGAGTCCAGCAATCTCTGATATTCACTCCGCTCCCGCTCCACCAGCCGCGCAATCTCCGCCCTCACCCGCTCCACACTCCACCCGCGAAAATTCTCGTTCAGAAAATTCGCAGCCACCTCTAACTCCCCCGCAGTCAGGTCTTTATCCAGAGCCAACACCCGATCCCTTACCAATCCACTCCGCGTCACCACGACCGCCAGCACCCGCGCCGCAGCCAGCCGGGAAAAATGCACATGCTCCAGCATCTCCCCATCCGCCGCCGCCGCAATCGCCACACCCACCCCGCTCGACAGCGTCGCCAGCACATGCGACGTCCGCTCCAGCACCGCCTGCGTCCCCGCAATCCCATGAAAACTAGAATCAATCTGCATCCTGGACCGCGCCGACAGCCGCGCCGCATCGATCCTCGGATGCGCCCCTCCGCTCAACTGCTCCACATACATCCGAAACGCCCGCGCCGTCGGCACTCGCCCCGCCGAAGTATGCGGCTGCTCCAGCAACCCCTCTTCCGCCAGCTCAGCCATCTCATTCCGCACCGTAGCCGAGCTAAGTCCCGACCCCTCAGCACTCTGCAGACGCGCAATCGTCCCCGAACCCACCGGCTCGCCGGTCTCAATATAGCTTTCGATAATGGCCGTCAGAATAGCTCTCTGCCGCGCCGTTACTCGCTCCGCATCCGCCATTCTTCCCTCCACACTCTTAACTTTACGCCAGCCTCAAATCCGGGTGCCCCATCTTCGGCGCGTACTTTGCGCCTAAGGTGGGCATTCGTGCATCGCACGAACCGCACTCTTCACCACGCCTAAGAAATCTCCAGCACATCCTCACTCTTCGCCGCAATCTCCTTCGCCTTCTCCGCGACCTTCTTCGCAACCCCGTAAAAATCCTTTGCCAGCTTCGAGTCCGGCCCCGCCAACGCTACCGGCAGTCCCTTATCTCCGCTCTCGCGAATCTGCGGATCAAGCTCCACCGCCCCCAGAAACGGCAACCCAAACTGCGCCGCCGTCCGCTCCGTCCCACCCGCGCCAAACACGTCGATCACCTGCCCGTCCGGCAGCGTCATCTGCGACATGTTCTCCACCAGGCCGATCACCTCCACCTTCACCTGGTGAAACATCTCCAGTGCCTTCCGCGCATCCTGCAACGCCACACCCGACCCCGTCGAAACCACCACGGCCCCGGTCAGCGGCACTGTCTGCACCAGTGAGATCACCACATCGCCCGTCCCCGGCGGCAGATCCACAATCAAAAAATCCAGCTCCCCCCACTCCACCTGCTGCAAGAATTGCCGGATGATCTGATGCAGCATCGGCCCGCGCATCACCATCGGTTTATCGCCCGGCGAGATCAGCCCCACCGAAATAAACTTCACTCCGTGTGACAGAATCGGCTCAATCCGGTTCTCGCCCACAATATTCGGCTGTCGCGAAACCCCCATCATCATCGGCACATTCGGCCCATAGATATCCGCATCGATCAGCCCGACCCGATACCCAAGCTTCCCCAGCGCAACCGCCAGATTCACCGCAACCGTCGTCTTCCCCACTCCACCCTTGCCACTGCCAATCGCCACAACATGCGCAACTCCCGGCAAAGGCTGCGGCCCCTGCGGCGTGCTGCTTCCGGCCTGCGGCGCTCCTGCTCCCATATGTCCCATCACATTTCTCCTGTCTACATCAATCTCAAAACGCCATCACCTAACCAAAACGCCGTCATCCTGAGCGAAGGCGGCGTTGTTCGCCGCTGGAGTCGAAGGACCCCGATAGTCTCAATCCTGCCAATACAGCTCAAGCCTTTTCAGCCACAACATCCAACTCTCTTCCATGAAACGGTCACTCACACATGCCATCCCGCACCCAGCGAAGCCCGCATCTCCTTCTTCCTCTGCGTCTCTCCCGCCCGCATCTCCCTGCGCCGCCCCGCATCCTCAAACCGTCTCTTCTGGTGCTCCGTCTCCGGCACAACCTGCGGCACCACCAGCCGATTGCCCTCGCGATCCACCGCAACAAACGTCAGGTAAGCCGAAGAGACATGCCGCAACCGCTGTTCCCGCACATCCTCCACCATCACCCGAACCCCAACCTCCATCGACGTCCGGAACGCCCGGTTCACACTCGCCTTCAAAATCAGCAACTCCCCCACCCGCACCGGCGCCACAAAATCCAGATGATCCATGCTCGCCGTGACCGTGAACGCCCGAGCATGCCGGCTTGCTGCCATCGCTCCCACCAAATCGATGTACTGCATCAACCGTCCGCCAAACAAACTCCCAATCGCATTCGAGTCCGCCGGCAGCACAATCTCGCTCCGCTCCGACTGCGACTCCGAAACCTTCCGCTCCGTCACCTGATCGCTCATACGTCAAGTCTAAATCCCCTCCCGCTATCGCAAATAATTTGTCACCCTTCCTTCGAAGCGCGGAGAACTTTCTTCTGCAAATAATTTGTCATCCTTCCGCGAAGCGGAAGAACCTGTTTCTGCCGTTGTTTTTGCTCTTGTTTGTCTTTTTGCTTTTGTTTTTTAGCTGTCATCCTTCGCCGCAGGCGGAGGATCCGCTTCTAGCAGTTGCTGTTGCCTGTCCCTGAATCGGTGTCATCGGTGCAAATCGGTGTTATGCCTTTACTGACTTGCCAACCTCACCCACAACACCGCACCATCTACTATGGACAAGATCGCCGCCCTCTCCGAGATCCTCACCGCCGACCCCACCAACGCCTTCGCCCGCTACGGCCTCGCCATGGAGCACAACACCCAGGGCAACACCGATCTCGCCCTGACCGAATTCACCACCCTCATCCACCACAACCCCGACTACGTCCCCGGCTACCAGATGTCCGCCCAGACCCTTGCCAAACTCGGCCGCACCGAAGAAGCCGTCGCCCGCCTGAAAGAAGGCCTCGCCGCCGCTCACCGCACCAACAACACCCACGCCGCCGGCGAAATGCAGACGCTCCTCGACGATCTAGCAGTTTAGGAAAACTTCAATCTCTTCCTGCCCGAACCCTTCATCCCCGCCAAACATCTATACTTAGACATGGCGACCTCACTTCCCACCACGCTAGGCCAACTCCGCAAATCAGAATTCACCCCGGCCCGCCTCGCCCGCAGCGTCAAAGACGAGCTTCGCGAAAATCTCATCGCCAAACTCCGTGCCGCCGCAAATGCCCGCAACAACGAAGAGCCAGCTCCCCTCTTCCCCGGCATCGTCGGCTACGAAGACACCGTCATCCCGCAGCTCGTCAACGCCGTCCTCTCGCGTCACAACTTCATCCTCCTCGGCCTGCGTGGTCAGGCCAAGTCCCGCATCCTCCGCGCCCTCACCACGCTTCTCGATCCACACTGCCCTTACGTCGCCGGCTCCGAGGTTCGCGACAACCCCTACGCCCCCATCTCCAAATTCAGCCACGACCTCATCGCGCGCCTCGGAGAAGACACGCCCATCGCCTGGCTCACCCCTGACGATCGCTTCGTCGAAAAACTCGCCACACCCGACGTGACAGTAGCCGACCTGGTCGGCGACATCGACCCCATCAAAGCCGCCCGCAGCAATCAGGACCTCGGCTCCGAACTCACCATGCACTACGGTCTGCTCCCCCGCGCCAACCGTGGCATCTTCGCCATCAACGAGCTTCCCGACCTCGCCGGAAAAATCCAGGTCGCCCTCTTCAACATCATGCAGGAAGGTGATGTGCAGATTAAGGGCTACCCCGTTCGCCTTCCCCTCGACGTGGCCATCGTCTTCTCCGCCAACCCCGAGGACTACACCGCGCGCGGCAAGATCGTCACCCCGCTCAAAGACCGCATCGGCAGCGAGATCCGAACCCACTACCCCGAAAGTATCGAAGAAGGCATCGCGATCACCGCACAGGAAGCCTGGTCCGCCCGCCCCTCGTCGAAGATCGAAATTCCCCACTACATCCGCCAGATCGTCGAGCAGATCGCCTTCTCCGCCCGCGAAGACAAAAAAGTCGACAAACGCAGCGGCGTCTCCCAGCGTCTTCCCATCAGCACCATGGAGCTCGTCCTCTCCAACGCCGAACGCCGCGCCCTCCTCCACGGCGAAACCCTCGTCGTTCCCCGTGTCGGCGACATCTACACCGCGCTCCCCGGCATCAGCGGCAAAATCGAACTCGAGTACGAAGGCGAGATGCGCGGCGCCGACACCGTCATCCGCGAGATCATCCGCGCCAGCGTCGCCACCGTCTTCGACCAGTACTTCGCCGGCACCAACACCCAGCAGATCGAGCAGTGGTTCAACCTCGGCGGCACCGTACAACTCAACGACGCCCAACCCTCCGCCGGCTCCCTCGAAGAGCTAAAACAAATTCAGGGTCTCTTCGAAAAACTCTCGCCTCTCGAAATCACCGCAAAATCCACCCCCGAGCTCGCCGTCAGCGCCGCCGAGTTTCTCCTCGAAGGCATGTACGCTCACAAGCGCCTCAGCCGCGCGGAAGAGCGCACCTTTTCCGCCGCCGAAAAGAAATCCCGCAACGATGAAGCCAGCCGCTACGCCGAGAAGATGCGCGAACGCGAGATCGAACGCGACGACTATGCCAAAAACCGCACCCGCCGCGGCTTCAATTAAAAAGATCCCTGATCTCGCTTCCTATGCTCCTGACCTCCGCTCTCGCCTTTCTTCTCCTCTTTTCGCCACAGGACAAGCCGCGCCCACACCTTCCCGCCTCTCAACTCAACGACATCGCCACCATCCTCGCCCACGACGAAGGCTGGCCCATGGGTGATCCCGACTACACCCTCGATCCCATGAAGCCCGACGTCGACGACGGCTTCGACTCCATCGGCGTCTACAAGAAAGCCCACCTCGTCCGCATGTACTCCATCGACCGCTCAACCGGCCAGATCGTCGACTTCATGCGCGGCTGCCAGGTCTTCCGTTTCAAAGACCTGGAGAACTTCGAGCAGCGCATCCGCAGCCAAACCCATGCAAAGCCGCTCACCGACGCTCAACTCGCCGCCAAAGTCGGCTGCCCCAGACTCTCCGTCGTCAGCACGCGTTCGGTTCACTAAATACGCATTCGAATCGCACAGATCGCCGCAACCATCTAATCTACAGAGACCACGAGCAGGAGCAGCCATGAAGCGCGTCCGCTACACAAAATTTACCGGCGACCTCTCCTCCTCCTTCGGCCTCGAGGACCTCATGCAGGCCCTCTCCGACTTCCTCCTCGACTCCGGCTTCAGCGACCCCTACTCCCGCTTCCAGGAAATCGGCGATCAGACCTTGGAAAACCTTCGCGAGGCCATCCGCCAGGCCCTCGAGTCCGGCGAGCTCTTCGACGAAGAGTCCCAGGAAAAATTCAATCAACTCGACGCCCAGCAGGTCGAGGAACTCATCGACAAGATCATCGAGAAGATGCAGGAACAGAACTTCATCAACGCCGAGCAGCCCGAAGAAGGTCAGGGCCAGCAAGGCGACGGTAATGCCGACGCTCGCTTCGAAGTCACCGACAAGGGCATGGACTTCCTCGGCTACAAAGCCCTCCGCGAACTCCTCGGTCCACTCGGCAAATCCAACCTGGGCCGCCACGACACCCGCCACGAAGCCTCCGGCGTCGAAACCAACGGCAGCTCCAAACTCTACGAGTTCGGTGACACCCTCAATCTCGACATCACCGCTACTTTCTCCAGCGTCTTTGCCCGCGAAGGCATCGCGTCCGCCGTCGAAGGCGAAGAGCACACCCCGATGAACATCGAGTACTCCGACCTCCACGTTCACCAATCCGACTACCAGTCCTCCTGTGCCACCGTCGTCCTGCTCGACTGCTCCCACTCCATGATCCTCTACGGCGAAGACCGATTCACCCCGGCAAAGCGCGTAGCCATGGCCCTCAGCCATCTCATCCGCACCCAGTTCCCCGGCGACACCCTCAACCTTGTTCTCTTCCACGACACCGCAGAGGAGATTCCAGTCTCTCAACTTTCTCGCGTCAAAGTCGGCCCCCACTACACCAACACCCGCGAAGGCCTTCGCCTCGCCCAGCGCATCCTCGCCCGCCAGAATAAAGACATGAAGCAGATCGTCATGATCACCGACGGCAAACCCTCCGCGCTCACCCTCCCCGACGGCCGCATCTACAAAAACGCCTTCGGCCTAGACCCCCTCGTCATCTCCGAAACCCTCGAAGAAGTCGCCCGCTGCAAACGCTCCAACATCATGATCAACACCTTCATGCTCGCCAACGACTTCGCCCTCATGCAGTTCGTGCAAACAGTCTCCGCCATGTGCCGCGGCAAAGCCTACTTCACCACCCCGCAGACCCTCGGCAACTATCTCCTGATGGACTTCATGTCCCGCCGAATGAAAACTATTCACTGAGATTGAGCGAACCATCCGACACAGCGCTTCGCGTCAATGAAAACGATTCAGTAAAATCGAGCGAACCATCCGACACAGCGCTTCGCGTCAATGAAAACGATTCAGTAAAATCGAACGAACCATCCGACACAGCGCTCCGCGTCAATGAAAACAATTCACTAAAACCAAATTTCTAAATGCGACAGATCGAGAAAAAAGTGTTGTCATTCTGAGCGCAGCGAAGAACCCCTGTATTTTGTCTTTGCATACGAATCCAACAGGCCAATGTTGAAACACCAGACCGAACAACCACCCACACCCAGGAGCCGTTTCGCCCATGCCTGGCGAGCACTCCATCATCGCAACTTTCGCCTCTTCTTCACCGGGCAATCCATCTCGCTCATCGGCACCTGGATGACCCGCGTCGCCACCAGTTGGCTCGTCTATCGCCTCACCGGCTCCGCTCTTCTGCTCGGCACCGTCAGCTTCGCCGGACAAATCCCCACCTTCCTCCTCGCTCCCTTCGCCGGTGTCCTCGTCGATCGCATTAACCGCCGCAAACTCCTGGTCTGGACTCAGGTCCTCGCCGGCATCCAATCGCTCGCTCTCGCCGCACTCACCCTCGCAAAGATCATTACCATCCACGAGATCATCGCGCTCAGCGTCTTTCAGGGCCTCATCAACGCCTTCGACATGCCCGGCCGGCAATCCTTCCTCGTCCAGATGGTCTCCCCGGACGGAAACGACTCAGGCAAGCCCGACAAGCAGGACCTCTCCAACGCCATCGCCCTCAACTCCTCCATCGTCAACGTCGCCCGCCTCATCGGCCCCGCCATCGCCGGAATCGTCATCGCAGCCGTCGGCGAAGGCTACTGCTTCGCCATCGATGGAGCCAGTTACATCGCCGTCGTCGCCTCCCTTCTCATGATGCGCGTGCCCGCATCCAACATCGCGCGCGCCACCACCTCCATGTTCGAGCAGCTTCGCGAAGGCTGGGCCTACGTCATCCACTTCCGCCCCATCCGCACCATCCTCTCCCTCTTCGCGCTCCTCAGCCTCATGGGCATGCCCTTCATGGTCCTTATGCCTATCTTCGCGTCGCAGGTTCTTCATGGCGGCGCCCACACTCTCGGCTATCTCATGGGAGCCTCCGGCGTCGGCGCGCTCATCTCCGCCATCTCGCTGGCTCTGCGAAAATCCGTTCGCGGTCTCACAACCATGATCCAGATCGCCGCCGTCATGTTCGGCACCGGCCTCATCCTGTTCGGACTCTCGCATCTCCTCGTACTGTCGCTCCTGCTCATGATCGTCGTAGGCTTCGGCATGATGCAGGGCCTCGCCGCAAGCAACACCGTCATCCAAACCCTCGTTCCTGAAGACAAGCGAGGCCGCGTCATGAGCTACTACACCATGGCCTTCGTCGGCATGGCGCCCTTCGGCAGCCTTCTCGCCGGAGCGCTCGCCCATCGCTTCGGAGCATCCCATGCCGTCATGATCACCGGAACCCTCTGCCTCATCGGCGCCGCATGGTTCACCACTCAGCTCAAATCCGTTCGCGCCGTTATGAAACCCATCTACATCGAAATGGGAATCCTGCAAAGCCCCACAGAACCAGCCTTCGAAGAACACGCAGGAAGCAACTAAGCGGTATCGGCTAGCTCTTCCTCGTATCAGCTTGATCCCGCTTCGTATCGGGTTGCTCTTCGCCTCGTATCGGCTTGCTCCCCGCCTCGATGTCACGAATTTAAAAGTTAGATGTCATCCTGAGCGAAGGCGGCGCTGTTCGCCGCCGCAGTCGAAGGACCCCGACAAAGCTCGTTCCACCTCGACCCTCTTCCATTTCCCGCGAAATTCCGGCTTTCATCTCTTCAAACCAGCACTTGAAGATGATCCGGTCCGCTACGGCTTCCCGCCTTTGCCCGCATCGTCTTTTTTACCTTCATCCTTATGATGAAGATCCAACCCGAACTTCGGCGCAGACTTCGTCCCGCTGACCTTCACCGGAATCTCCGCCCCCGCGCCATCCTTCTTGAAGAAAGGATCGACTGGCTTCAGCAAAATCGACTTCCACTTCGAAGCCACCATCTGCGAAACCTTCGCGTCCGTCCGCATCTTCCCCGTGAACTCGAATTGTTCTCCGTCCATCGAGTACTCTCCCGTCAGCGCAATCGCCGCTCCCGGCAGTGTGTAATCCAGCTTGCTGAAGATCAACTTGCCGTTCGCAAGCACGAACTGCCCCACCATCTGCGAGTGCACATCCTCCGCCCCGGGCTTCGCTGCCTTCGGATCACCCTGCGCACGCAGACTTAACATATCCACCTTGTCTTCCACGTCAGGATTCGTAAAGTGAATCTGCCGTAGCGTAAAGCCAGCTTTCAGTCCAATCTTCTTCGATACGCTCTCCCGGCCCGGAGGAATGTGCAGCTTCGCCTTCATCGTCAGCCGCCCCGTCATCACCACCGGCGTCGTCTTCACCGCCAGCTCAAGAAAATCCTGTATCCGCCCGTTCGGCACCGCGGTGTCGAGATCGATAATGTGACCCTTCCCTTTCACATTAATGATCGTGCCGCTGCACGTAAAATTCGATTCGCCCAGCCGTGCTTCCACCGGCTGCAAATACGTATCCCCGCTCGTTCCATCCACAATCGCGTGAAACTTCGTATGCAACGGCATCGCATGATTCGATACATCCAGCGAAAAATCCGGCGTCTCCGTTATCCCGTCCACCACTATCCGGTTGAGCTGCCCGCTAAAGTCTCCCACCGAAGACAGAATGCCGCCCAACCCCTTGATCGTGTTCAAATCCGCCTGATCGAACGTGTAATGCCCCGTTACCGGCGAGTCCCCCGGGCTGTCGTTATTCCACGGTCCGAATGTCCCCTTTGAATGAATATCCCCTTGCGGAATCGCGTTGACCAGGGTCGCATCATAGTCCCACGGCTTCTCCGGCCCTACGTCGCGCATCTCAATATGCCTCAGCTCGTAGTCCTGCGGATCCTTATTCGGTTTCAACGTCCCAATCACCAGGTTCGAGTCATCGCAGACGATCTCATCCACCACAATCTTGATCTTGCCAATGTGTCGTTGTCCCTTCGGCGCCTCCGCCCGCATCTCCCTTGGCGGAATATGAATCGCCATGCCCGTCACATGCACTGTCCCCACATGCATCGGCTTCGCAAACAGTCCTCCCCAGCCGGCATGAAATGAAAAATGCCGCAACGCAATCAGCGGTTCCGTCGCGCCCGCTGCAACCACCTCATCCTCTGGAAAGATCCGCAGGCCTTCTCCCGAAACCTCGAGCCCCTTCACCAACGAAACATTCAGACCATCCAGCTCCACGCGGCTGTTGAACCGCGTACTCAGCGTCTCAATCACGCGCCCTTTCAAAGTCGGCGTCAGCCGCCGCAACATCACTTCGCCGGCCACGCCAATAGCCACCACTACCACCAGCAACGAAGCAACAATCCAGATCCACACCCGCCGCCGTCGAGAAACACTCCGGCCTTCCACTCGTTCCGTTTTCTGCTCTATCGGCATCCGTCACCGATCTTTTTGATGCGTAAAAGGATATCGCCGTTGACTCATCGACCCGGTAAATTCGCAACACTGCGTCCGTCGTGATACACCGCAATAATTCGTCGCGTATTGCGAATATCCACCAAAGGATCAGCATCCACCACCAGCAGATCAGCGCGCTTCCCCACAGCAATCGTGCCGCGATCGGTCGCGTGAAGCAGTTTCGCATTTTCTCCCGTAGCCGCCGTAATCGCCTGCATCGGCGTCAGCCCTGATTGCACCATTAACTCCAGTTCGCGATGCTCCGCAAACCCGGGAATACGTCCCGGCAACGCGCCTGAGTCGGTGCCAAACCCGACATTCACTCCCGCATCAAAGAGTCTCTTCAAATTCTGCTGCCCCACCGCAAAATCTTTTCTGTGCTGCGCCGTCTGCGGACCATGATCCACCTTCTCCGCATATCCCGTCGCATCCAGCTTCTCCAGCAGCTTCGGCCCGGCCGCCTCCTGAAAAAACTTTGTCTGCATAAACGCCGGATGCTCCGCATAAATGAAAAACGATTCATCCACCGTGAACGTCGGCACATACCAGACTCCGTGTTCCTTCATCGCCTGCACAAACTCATCATCCACCACCCGATCTCGCACCGAGTGCGCCAGTACATCCACCCCATCGCTCACCAGCCGTTTCGCATCCTCCAGGGCATACACATGTGCCGCCACACGCAGATGTTTTTCATGCGCCTCGCCGAGCACAGCGTTATACATCTCCGGCTTCATCTCCGGCGCCGTGCCATGCACGCTGTCCACCCATATCTTCACGATGTCCGCATGATGCTCCGCCAGTTCATCGACGTCGCGTCTCGCCTCATCCACCGTAGCCGGCCGGTATATCTGGTCCGCCGCCGCCGGCAATCCCGGCGCGCCACCTGGCACCCCAATCCCTCGCCCGGCTGTAAAAATCGTCGCGCCGCCCAACCGTCCCGTTCTCTGTTCCTCTCGCAGCCCATACACCAAATCGCGATTCATCCCCAGCGACAGGATCGTCGTCACCCCATACCGTTCATACTGCTTCAACTGCGCCGTCACATTCTCTCGCGTGTACGCTGTCCCCGAAGACTCCGCATCATCCACCAGCAATCCAAGATGAGAGTGCGCACTGATGATCCCCGGCATCACCGTCTTCCCCGAAAGCTCCTTCACCATCACGCCGGGCGGAGCAGCCATCTCCGCTCCGCCAATCGCCGCTATCCTTCCATCGCGCAGCAGCAGCGAAACGTGTTCCCGAACCGGCGCTCCCGTTCCATCGATCAGCCGCACATCCCGCAACAATACCGTCTGCGCCTGTACTCCCGTAGCCAATCCTAGAATTCCTGCGATCATCCCCGCACGCAAAGCCATGGCACACGCTCCTCACCCCCACCCCGACGCTCCTCACTCTAAGATGCGTCAACAGTCGGCATCACACCACAACGAACCGAGAACGGACAACGGAAAACTGAGAACCGCCTTACTGCCGTTCTCGCCAAAGCCGATACAGCCCCCACGCCGCAATCGAGCAGTTGTCCACAATCGTCCCATCCACAATCATCGCCTCAAACTCCGCCACGCTCACCCGTCGCACCACCAGGTCGGTCTCCTCCGCATCCCGGTCCGGCTCGCCCATCGTCAGCCCCTCCGCCAGAAATACATGGTGCGTCTGATTCATCACTCCATATGCAACCTGCAGCGTCGACAGATACGTCATCCGCTCTGCCGTCAGTCCTGTCTCTTCCTTCAGCTCTCCGCGAGCCATCTCTTCCGGCACCACTTCCTCCGTCTCCCATCCGCCCTGCGGAAGTTCCACATGCCGCGCACCCACCGTATACCGGAACTGTTCGATCAGATAAACAAACTCCCCCGCCGCCGTCGCCTCCAGCGGAATAATGATCGCCCCCGGATCCTTATCTACGACTCCATAAATCCCGCGCGTCCCGTTCGCCCGCTCAATCACGTCCTCACGAACACGCGTCCACGGGTTCCGGTAAACCTCCCGGCTGCTGATCGTCTTGATCGTCACATCTCCCCCACGAAATCGTTACTCCGGAACCGAAAACTCCAGATGCGACGGATACTGCTCCGACCCATAGATCGTCTGCGTCGCCGCCTTGTACGCACTCGCCGGAGCCGTCATGATATTCGGCACAAATGTCTGCGGATTCCGGTCATACAGTGGAAACCAGCTCGACTGCACCTCCACCATAATCCTGTGACCCTTCAAAAACGTGTGGTCCGCGCCATGCAAACTCCACTTGAACTCCGTCACCTTCCCCGGAGTCAACGCCTCCGGTTTCTCGAAGCTCTTCACATAGCGCCCACGAAAAATCTCATCCACAATCATCAGTTGATACCCCGCCATCGGCGCCGGCGCATCATCCGGATACTCATCGATCAGCTTCACCACCCAGTCCGCATCCGAGCCTGTCGTCGCCGCAAAAATATCCGCCATCACATCCCCCGTCACCGTCACGTCGTGGTCAAGCGCCGGAGTCTCAAAGTTCGCCAGGTCCTTCCGCGAACTCACAAACCTCTGGTCCTCCACCAGCCACGTCCTCCACTTCGATCCATCCCCATACGTCGGCTGAATCGGCCGGTTCCGGTAAGGAATCGGATTCGCCGGATCGGCCACATACGAACCCGCCACTCCGCCCCCCTTTGGCGCAGTGAAACTCAATCCCTTGCCCATCGTCAAATACAGCTTCTCTTCCTTAAACCCATTCTTCGGCGGCCACACATCATACCGCTCCCACTTGTTCACGCCCGTCCGAAAACTCGCAGTATTCTTCAACTCAAAATCGCCGCGGTCCTTCAGATATTTTTCAAAGAACGGCGCCTCGATCGTCTTCCTGTACTCCTCTCCCGCATCCACGCCAAACTTGATCGCTCCCAGGCTCAGTGTCCGGCGATTCCATCCCCCGTGGTTCCATGGCCCCAGCACCAGGAACACATCATGCTCCGTATTATGCGGCTCCAGCGCCGCATACTCCGCCTGCGTCCCCCACATATCCTCCTGATCCCACCAGCCCCCCACCTCCAGAGTCGGCACCTCGACCTTCGTCAGATGATCTTCCACCGCCATATCCCGCCAGAACTTCGTATACGCAGGCTGCGTCAGGAATATCTTCGCCGTCGGCAGGTTTTCCATCTTCGCCGCATTCGCCGCCCCGGCAAAGTTCACATTGCGCAGAAAGAAATCGTACATATCCTCCTTGCTCTGCACCCGCACATCCGTCTTCTGTCCCTCCAGTTGCTGCACATAGTCGAAGCCATACGTCTCGCGAAACGCGCCGTTATGAAAAAAATCATCCCCCAGCCAGATATCCGTCATCGGAGCCTGCGGCGAAATCGCCTTCACCGCTGCATGAGCATCGATCCCCGCCGACATCGCCAGAAATCCCGGGTACGAAACTCCCAGCACGCCCACCTTCCCGCTATTGTTCGGCACATTCTTCATCAGCCAGTCGATTGTGTCCCGCGTATCCGTCGTCTCGTCCACATCTTTATTCGAGTCATGCGCCACAATCGGACGGTTCATCACAAACTGCCCCTCCGACTGATACCGTCCGCGAATATCCCCAAACACAAAGATGTACCCGCTCTTCGCCAGCTCCGGCTTCGTTACATTCACGCTCTTCGACGAGTTGCTATCCACCCCATACGGGGTCCGCTCCATCACAAAGGGCAGCGGCTCTCCCGCGCTCTCCGATCTCACCGGCCGAAGAATCGCCACATGCAGCTTCACCCCATCGCGCATCGGAATCATCGCGTCGCTCCGGCTGTACTCCTTCGACTCTGCAGGTGCAGGCTTCAGCGACTGCTCCTGCGCCCTCGCCATCGCAGCCGAAATCACTAAACCTGCGCACAGCACTCCCCAACTGCAACGGAAAATCTTCATGAATCGCTGCCTCATGTATGGAATTGAAACCTGCAAACTCACCCGCGCCAACTCGCCCTCGCCTGACCTACCCCAGCGCAATCGGCTCCGTAGGAATCGGCGTCGCCTCGCACTTCCATCCCTCCCGGCCGTGCGTTCCGTCACAAAATGGACGCTTCGACGACATGCCGCAACGGCACAGCGAAATCGCCGGCTTTCCTGTCAAATCCCATTCGTTTCCATTCACATCCACCAAAGCAATCGGCCCTTCTACACGAAGTGGCCCATTCGGACGCACCGTAATCTTCACCGTCGGAGCCGCAACCGGCGCCGCATTCAAAACTTCATCAGACATAAAACTCCCTTAAAAGATCAAGCAGGATCACCGCACAGAATCGCGCGTTCAGAACATCTTCGATGCAGCAAGCATAGCAAACCGCGCAGATCACCCATCACAGCTCACCCCAGCGCAGGCCACCTCTCGTCCACCTCAATCTCGTCGACGTAGCACCACCCCCAGTTCTCCCCCGGCTCGAACGACCGCATAATCGGATGCTTCGTCGCATGAAAATGCTTCGACGCGTGTTTATTCGGAGAGGAGTCGCAGCACCCCACGTGCCCGCACTCCATGCACAGCCTCAGGTGCACCCAGGTGCCCCCGATCTTCAAACAATCCTCACAGCCCTTTGCCGACGGCTTCACCTTCCGGATCTGGTTCAGATGAGTACATTCCATTCAGCACACCTTCCTTCGCAGAAATTCTACCCCCCTCATCCGATGCACCACCCGCCAAAAGAGACCACCTTTTGTTCTGCCTCCAACAACTCGACCTCACCTAAAAATGTGTCATCCTGAGCGAAGCCTAGCGAAGTCGAAGGACCCCGAGGCATCCCGCACCACAAAAACCATCCGGACCTTTCAGCCGACAACGCTCTCGCCTTTGCTGTTGCCTCTATCTACCCGCCACCGATGCACCATTCCGCCAAAATGGACCAAGCAATCCTCTGGTTTCGTCCTTGTCTTCCGCTGTTCCTACCCTATTTTTTTCAGACTACGGAGCTTGTCAGCCTGCTGGAAGGGTGAGAACATGGCCGACATGCGCGAAGAGCCTGAGCTTAAAGACCCACAATTACCTTTGACGGCAATAGTCGCTCTACTATTCATCATCGCCGCAGGTGCGTGGCGTAGCAACCATCCTGATTCATGGTTGGCCCATTTTTTGACCCGGGGGCGCTAGTCTGAGAGCCACTCCCTAAAAAGCTCCAACCATCGCAACCTTCAAGACCAACCCACTATTCCCCCAACCCCTCCGTAATCCCATACTCCTTCAGCTTGCGGTACAACGTCCTCTTTCCAATCCCAAGCAGCTTCGCCGCCATTAACTTGTCGCCCTTCAACTGACGGATGGTTCCCAGAATCGCGTGCTTCTCCATCTCGGCGATCGAAACAATCTCGCCATCGCCCGTGCGCACGCTCTCGCTCCGCTGCGGTGACTCATCGTCGGCGTGAACCGACGGCCCCTGTTGCAGCCGGAAGTTCTGCAGCTGCGTCGGCAGATCGCCCATGTGCAGCACCGGCCCCGACGACAGCGCGCAAGCCCGCTCAATCGCATTCTCCAGCTCCCGCACGTTCCCCGGCCAGTCGTACTCCGTCATCACCCGCAGCGTCGAGTCGGAAAAGCTCCGCTTCACGCCGCTCGCCTGCTCCGCCCGCTCCAGAAAGTGCATCGCCAGCGCCGCAATATCCTCCCGCCTGCTCCTCAAGGGAGGAATCCGCAGGTTCACCACGTTCAGCCGGAAGTAAAGATCCTTGCGAAAACTCCCGCGCTCCACCATCGCCGCAAGATCGCGGTTCGTCGCCGCCAGCACCCGCGCCGAGATCGGCTTCGTTGTGTTCGCCCCAACCGGACGAACCTCCTTCTCCTGCAGCGCCCGCAGCAGCTTCGCCTGCACATCCAGCGGCAGCTCGCCAATCTCATCCAGAAACACCGTCCCGCCCTCAGCCGAAGCCAGCAGTCCCTCCTTCGTGCGGTCCGCGCCGGTGAAAGCTCCCTTCACATGCCCGAACAACTCGCTCTCAATCAGCGTCGACACCAGCGATCCGCAATCTACCGTCACAAACGGCTTCCCCGCGTTCGGCCCGTTGAAGTGAATCGACCGCGCCACCAGCTCCTTGCCCGTCCCGCTCTCCCCCAGGATCAGAACCGGGTGCGTTGAGTACGCCACCTTCGACAGGATCCGATACAGCTTCTCCATCTCCGGCGATTGCCCCACCAGCCCGCCCATTCCCTGCTGCGTCCGTAACCGCTCTCGCAGCAGCCGGCTCTGCACATCCAGTTCAAGCTGCTCGGCCGTTCTCTCCAGCACCGTCGTCAGCTCCTCCAGCGCAAACGGTTTGGTCAAATAATCTCCAGCCCCAATCCGCATCGCCTCCACCGCCGACGCCACCGTCGCAAACGCCGTCATCACAATCACTGCCGTATCCGGATGCAGCGCCTTTACCTGCTCCAGCAACGGCAGCCCTCCGCCTCCGGGCAGCTTCAAATCCAGCAGCAGCACGTCGATCCGCTGATGCTTCAGAATCGCCCGTGCCGCCGTCGCGCTCTCCGCCCCCAGCACCGTCGCAAATCCCATCCCCAACGCAATCTGACAGCACGCTTTCCGCACCGCCTCGTCATCGTCGACCACCAGCACATGCAGCAGCCCGATATTCCGCGTGCCGCTCTTCTTCGCGCTCTCCTCCGGCGCCGGAACCCGCACCGGCGACACTCCCACCAGCACACCCGACGGCAGATCGGTTCCACCTCCTCCCGCTGTCACTGCATCCACCCGCTCGCCCGGTATTCCCGAATCTCCCGCTCTGCTGACTCCCGAACCCGCAATCCTCAACATGCGATCCACCCGGCCTCTCCCTTCAACACCGTCTTCACCTCGTACTCCATCCTCTTTGCCTCGTCTCGCCGCACTTCACTCTGTGTCTGCTGCATCGCATACCACTCCACGGAGATGCTCGTCCCCACCTCCAGCTGACTCTCCACATTCAGGCACCCACCCGATATCGCCACCAGCTCCCGAACCACGCGAAAGCCCAGCCCCCGCCCGTTCGCGCTCGAAATCCCGCCCGCCATCAAACGCCGCACCGCCGCCTGGTCCATCCCGCAGCCCCGGTCCTGCACCGTCAGCATCACCCGCCGGCGAGCCGCCCCCGCGCCCTCTGCCATCTCGTCCTTCGCCTCTTCCATCACGCCCTCCACCCGGATCGTGATCGCACCCACCCACGGCGTCGCCTCCGCCGCGTTCTTCACCAGGTTTGTCACAATCCGTTCCACCGCCTCCACCGGCACCCGAACCGGCTGAAACGCCCCAACCCCATATGAGATCGCCACCGTCCGTCCCGCCACCCGGCTCAGCAGACCTCGGCACCGGTCGATCACCTCAGGCAGCACCGAAACCTCCGCCTGCGCCTTCGCCGGCAAACCCGCCTGGGAATGATTCACCAGCCGGTTGATCATCGCCCAGCTGCGATCGCTCAACATCCGCAGCTCGTTCGCATAGCCGCGATGCTCTTCGTAAAGAACGCCTGGCATCGCCAGCAGATCCGAATAGAGACTCAACGCCCCCAGCAGATTGCCCGCATCATGCGCCAACCCCGCACCCTCAGCAACCCCGCCACCCCCCGCAACCGGAGCCGCCGCTGCAACCGCTGTCCCCGCCGCCCTGCGCACCACCGGCATCGCGGCCCGGCCAAGGCTCATCTCCCGCGTCACATGCCGAAGCGCCGCAAACTTCCCTGAATAAATCCCTGACCCTGAGGCAGTACTGCTCTGCGTTGCCTGCATTCCCTCTTCCGCCAATCCCTGCTCAACTGTTTCCGTACAGCAGATGCAACTCCTGTAATCACGTTATGTGCCAAACTGGAACACTCTTGCTAAGTAACCGCACATCAAGCAAAGAGTAATGCACAACGCCACGCGTTCCTCATAACGTTTCCCAATATAGAACTACACCCATACCCAAAACCCACAAAATACACAATTAGTCCAAATCAGTAATCATTCCCATTTCGGAACAGTCCCATTTTGGAACTCGTAAGCACGTCCTCACAACGGCCCCACCACATTAGAAATTCCTTTTCTAGGGCATGTCGACATAGAAGCCTTGGCTAATGGTTGATCTGAAATAAGAGCCCGTCATCCTGAGCGGAGTTTGTCGCGGCAGTTTGCGACAAACGCAGTCGAAGGACCCCGAAGAGGTCAATCTCCACTCAACCTTTCGCACTTTTTCGTCCGGATTGTGTGGTTTCGCTGCTCCAAGCTACATGTCGATACAACCGAGAAAATTAGGTCCACTCCTGGAATCCGTCATCTCAACCAAATTAGCGCCATCATCGCGCGACGCGGTGGAAAGATTCCCGCATCTCTCTATCTGTCCCTGCCGATCAATCCCATCATTTCTCTAATCCGTCTTTATCCCTTGGATCACCGTTACGCAGTTATCCGTGCCAATCCGCGGTCGTCCTTCGGTTCCTAGGAAATTCTCGCAACTATAATCGCTGAATGTCCGCACCCGTCCCCACCCAGCAGCTCTTCCGTCCCGGCAATCGCGCAGCCGACGCCCTCCGTCCCATCCGCCTCACCCCGCACTACGTCGCCATGCCCGAGGGCTCCGTCCTCATCGAATCCGGCAACACCCGCGTCCTCTGCAACGCCACCGTCGAGCAGGGCGTCCCCGGCTGGCTCCGCAACTCCGGCCGCGGCTGGGTCACCGCCGAATACGGCATGCTCCCCCGCGCCACCCTCACCCGCACCGCCCGCGAATCCGAACGCGGCAAAGTCGGCGGCCGCACCCACGAGATCCAGCGCCTCATCGGCCGCTCCCTCCGCTCCGTCGTCGACATGAAAGCCCTCGGCGAGCGCACCATCATCCTCGACTGCGACGTCCTCCAGGCCGACGGTGGCACCCGCACCGCCGCCATCACCGGAGCCTGCGTCGCCCTCGCCCTCGCCCTCGGAAAACTTGTCGCCGCCGGAACCCTCAAAGCCTCCCCGCTGAAACAAATGGTCGCCGCCACCTCCGTCGGCATCGTCGACGGCAACATCCTCCTCGACCTCTGTTATGAAGAAGACTCCCGCGCCGCCGTCGACATGAACGTCGTCATGCTCGCCAACGGCGGCCTCGTCGAAACCCAGGCCACCGCCGAGCACGACGCCTACACTCGCCAACAGCTCAATGAAATGCTCGACTACGCCGAAAAGGGCATCCGCGAACTTCTCGCCGCCCAGTTGGCCGCTCTGGCCGTACCCGCCTAGAGCTATTTAAATCCGACCGCCATCGAATCCGGCCCCGCCAGATGCTCCACATACGCATCCTTGAACCCGGCTTCCTTCATCCATCCCATACACTGTGCGCCCGTGTAATCAAACCCTCCCGGCGTCTCGATCAGCATATTCAGGCTCATCAATAGCCCCAGCACGTTCTTCCGCCGGTCATCATCGATGATCGCGTCATACACAATAAACGCTCCTCCCGGATTCAGCGCCTGGTACGCCTTCTTCACCAGCATCCGCTTCTCATTCTCATCCCAGTCGTGCAGAATATGTCCCATCGTGATCACATCCACGCCGCTCGGCAGAGCTTCGTTGAAAAAGTCTCCCGCCTGAAAGCGCACCCGCCCGTTAACTCCATTCGTCGCTGCATATTCCTCAAAGATCGGGCCCACCGGCTTCAGATCAAATCCGGTCCCCGTCAAGTGTGGGTTCGCCAGCGCGATCTGCACTGCCAGGTCGCCCTGTGCTGTTCCCACATCCACGAACGTCTTGTACTTCGCCCATGGAGCCTTCTTCGCAATCTGCAGGTTGGCTCCGTGGCTCACCCCCGACATCGCAGCCAGAAATCCCTTCAGCCGCGCCGGGTCCGCATAGAGAGCTGCAAAAGGAGACGCACTCGGATCGTCCTTGGCTTCGTTCTGCGGTCGTCCCGTCCGCAACGCCTCGGTCAAATGGTTCCAGTGCCCAAACAGACGGACGCCCGCCATCTCTAGCATCCCGCCGATATAGCTCGGCTTGTTCCGGTCAAGAAACAGATCGGCGTCCGGCGTGTTCGTATACACGTCGCCCACCCGCTTCAGAAAACCCATCGCCACCAGCGCATCCAGAAAATCGTGCGCCGATCGCGGATGCAATCCCAATCGCCCGCTCAACGCAGACGGCTCTTGCCCTCCGCGCGCCAACTCGGTGAATAAACCCAGCTCAACTGCACTCAGCAACGCCTTGGAATTCCAGAATCCCAGGCCAACCTGCATAATATGGTCCGGCGAAGGACCGCTTTCGTGGCTCACGCGCACACCTCTCCCTGATGGATTAGCTACCGCCCATCTAATTCAAAATGAGCAAGAAGATTAACACACCAACGCACGTCGAAGCTTTGCATTCGTAAAAATCTCCGCCCTTGCGTGCCGTCCCACACGTCGCACCGCGCCTCGCGGTAGACTGGACGCGGACGGTCCGCCGTCGCCCGCCGGTTACTTACGCTTTCGCGGCGCGTCCTACAACCCAGATGCTCCGCTTCGCTCCAATCCGGCTTGCCGTTGTCGCCGCCCTCGCACTTCCCGCGTCCGCGCCTGCGCAGCCCCCACAAACCACCCGCCCGGCAACCGCCGCGCAGCCCGCAAATGTTGCGCAGCCCACCAACCCCGCCCAGCCCACACCTCAGCCCATCGAGCCGGCCATTCCCCTCACTCCATCACAGCTCCCGCCCAATCGCGCCCAGGTCACCTACAACGCCGGCATCCTCTCCGTCTCCGCCGACAACGCCAGCCTCAACCAGATCCTTCGCCAAATCGCCACCGACACCGGAATCAAAATCACCGGCGGCGTCCGTGACGAGCGTGTCTTCGGTCAATACGGGCCCGCCGCACCCGACCAGATTCTCTCCGCTCTGCTCGACGGCACCGGCAGCAACATGGTTCTCGTCCATCGCGAGAGTCCGCAGCAAACCGAGCTCATCCTCACCCCACGCCAGGGCGGTCCGACTCCACCCAATCCAAACGCAGCCGCCTTCAACGACCGCGACGACGACGAGCCTGAACCCCCGCAGCGCCCCCGCGCCGCCGAACCCGCCGTTGCCCCCGCTCCCGTCAACTCCACCTCCATGCCCGTCACCCCAGCTTCACCCGCCACAACCTCCGGCTCATCCCAGCCCGAATCCCCCAACGGAGTCAAAACCCCGCAGGAGATCTACGAGCAGCTCCAGCGCATGCGCCAGCAGCAGCAACACCCCCAGGCTCCACCCCAGACTCCCCCGCAATAACATTCCGTTTTTCACGCAAAAAAATGGGGCAGCCGATTAGCTCGCCCCGGAAAAAACTCAAATGAAATGGAAAGTTAGCTTTTGACCGCCTGCGCCTGTCCCGCCACGCGACGAGCTACATCTCCCGCCGCCACCTGTCGGACATGCATCCGGAAAACCTGAAACATCACCCTGCAAATCCCGTAAGCCACCAGCACCCCAACACCCAGCGACGCCAGCACGGCACAAATCAACACAATCGACGAAGTCACGACCACTCCTCAAAAATTCATTCTTGCCCGCCGTCCCGTCTCCAGGCAGCTATTCATTAGCAAGGCAGTCGTTATTCTTACAAATTCCGCAACAATTACAATGACCCGAACGTGTATCCCTGTTGCACCATCAGATACACATCCATCTCCCGGCGTTGCTCGCCCCTGTTGCACAGCCTTGTTCCTCAACCCTTTATCCCTGCCCCTTTATCCTCCCCCTTCTCATGCCGTATTCTAGAGTCTTGGCCGAACATCGCCATACCACTTACATGGGCATCACGCACATCACCGTCCGCGGCGCGCGCCAGCACAACCTGCGCAATCTGGACGTCAGCATTCCGCGCAACACCCTCACCGTCGTCACCGGTCTCTCCGGCTCCGGAAAATCCTCCCTCGCCTTCGACACCATCTACGCCGAAGGCCAGCGCCGCTACGTCGAGACCCTCTCCGCCTACGCCCGCCAGTTCCTCGACCAAATGGAGCGTCCCGACGTCGACGCCATCGACGGCCTCTCCCCCGCCATCTCCATCGAGCAGAAAACCACCTCCCGCAGCCCCCGCTCCACCGTCGGCACCATCACCGAGATCTACGACTACCTCCGTCTCCTCTACGCCTCCGTAGGCCAGCCCCACTGCCCCAACTGCGGCCGCCCCATCACCCGCCAGTCCGCCGAACAAATTGTCGAACGCATCGCCGCACTCTCTCCCGGCGAGCGCATCACCGTCTACGCCCCCATCGTCCGCGGCCGCAAAGGCGAATTCCGCGAAGAGCTCGAAGCCCTCGACCAGCAGGGCTTCCGCGCCCGCATCGACGGCGAGATGACCGAACTCACTGAAGGCATGCGTCTCGAAAAACGCAAAAACCACACCATTGAAGCCGTCGTCGACCGCATCATCCTCAAACCCCTTCCTCCCGACAGCAGCGGACAACGGACAACGGAAAACGGACAACCCAAATACGACACTCGCCGTCTCGAAACCTCCGTCCTCAAAGCCCTTCAGATGGCCAACGGCCTCGTCCTCATCGCCATCCACGGCATGGACGAAACTCTCTACTCCTCCTCCATGGCCTGCCCCGACTGCGGCATCAACGTCCCCCGCCTCGAGCCCCGCAGCTTCTCCTTCAACTCCAACTACGGCGCCTGCCCCAACTGCCACGGCCTCGGCAGCATCTACGATTTCGACCCCGCCAAGACCATCACCGACTGGTCCAAGCCGCTCCTCGACGGAGCCATGGGTCCCGGCTCCGGCTCCGCCTATCTCCTTCGCCTCATCAAGCTCGCCGCCGAAAAATACAAGATCGACATTCGCCGCCCGTTCGAAGACCTCACCACCGAGCAGCAGAACCTCTTCCTCTACGGCCCTCCCCGCAACGAAGCCGGCCGCACCGGCTTCCACGGCATCTTCAACTACCTCCGCGCCAACCTCGAAGACACCAAGTCCGAGGGCTACCGCGAGTACATGATGCAGTACATGTCCGCCAGCCTCTGCCCCGTCTGCAAAGGCCGCCGCCTCCGCCCCGAATCCCTCGCCGTCACCATCCCCATCCCCGTACCCGCCACAAAACCGGGTGCCCCACATCTCGATTCTGAGATGTGGGCTGGAGCGCCACGAAACTCCGTGAACCTGAGCGAAGCACGCAGCACCCAAAAAACGCCCGTCATCCTGAGCGGAGCCCCTGAGCGAGCCGTAGGCGAGTCGAACGGGGCGCAGTCGAAGGACCCCGAGAGTTCCAGCCTCACGCAGACCGCTCGAACCGTTTCAAACACGAACCCCGCAGGCTCCCCCACCGCCTTCTCCATCGCCGACTTCACCGCCCTCCCTCTCGACCGCGCCCTTACCTCCGCCCGTTCCATGCACTTCACCGGCCGCGACCGCATCATCGCCGACCGCCTCCAGCGCGAGATCATCGAACGCCTCGAATTCCTCAACGCCGTCGGCCTCGGCTATCTCGCCCTCGACCGCAGCGCCGCCACCCTCTCCGGCGGCGAAGGCCAGCGCATCCGCCTCGCCACCCAGATCGGCTCAAAACTCCGCGGAGTCCTCTACGTCCTCGACGAGCCCTCCATCGGCCTCCACCAGCGCGACAACCAGCGCCTCCTCAACGCCCTCGAAAACCTCCGCGATCTCGGCAACACCGTCCTCGTTGTCGAACATGACGAAGACACCATCCGCAAAGCCGATTACGTCCTCGACCTCGGCCCCGGAGCAGGAAAAAACGGCGGCCTCCTCATCGCCGACGGCACCCCGCAACAAATCATGGACAACCCCGCGTCCATCACCGGCCAATATCTCGCCGGCAAAATCGAGATCCTCGCCCGCCCCAAACCCCGCGAACTCACCAACAACTGGGTCACCGTCCAGAACGCCCACTCCCACAACCTCCAGAACGTCACCGCCCACTTCCCCCTCGGCGTCATGACCGTCATCACCGGCGTCAGCGGCTCCGGAAAATCCACCCTCGTCAACGACATCCTCTACGCCGGCCTCGCCAAAGCCCTCTATGGATCCAAAGCCGACCCCGGCCAGCACGACGCCATCATCGGCATCGACCAGCTCGACAAAGTCATCCAGATCGACCAGTCCGCCATCGGCCGCACCCCCCGCTCGAACCCTGCTACCTATACAGGGGTGTTTACGGCAATAAGAGACCTCTTCGCCATGCTCCCCGAATCCCGCGAGCGCGGCTACAAACCCGGCCGCTTCTCCTTCAACGTCCAGGGCGGCCGCTGCGAAGCCTGCCAGGGCGAAGGCCAGCGCCGCATCGAGATGAACTTCCTCCCCGACGTCTACGTCCTCTGCGAAGTATGTAACGGCCGCCGTTACAATCAGGAAACCCTCTCCGTCAAATTCAACGGCTACTCCATCGCCGACATCCTCGATCTCCCCATCGCCGACGCCGTCCCCATCCTCAAAGACATCCCCACCGTCAACATCAAGCTCCAGACCCTCGTCGACGTCGGCCTCGGCTACATCCACCTCGGCCAGTCCGCCACCACCCTCTCCGGCGGCGAAGCCCAGCGCATGAAGCTCGCCCGCGAGCTCTCGAAGAGGCAAACCGGCCGCACCCTCTACCTTCTCGACGAGCCCACCACCGGCCTCCACTTCGACGATGTCCGCAAACTCCTCGAAGTCCTCCACCGCCTCACCGACCTCGGCAACACCGTCGTCATCATCGAGCACAATCTCGACATCATCCGCAACGCCGACTACGTCCTCGACATGGGCCCCGAAGGCGGCGAAGGCGGCGGCCGCATCATCGCCCACGGCACGCCCGAGCAGATCGCCACCGTCGCCTCCTCCCACACCGGCAGCTTCCTCGCCCGCTACTACTCCTCCCACGCCGCCCCTAACTTCATTAGCCGCAATGGAACCAGCCACGCCGGCCCCCAGCCCCTCACCATCGCCGCCGCCCCCGACGCAATGAAGAAGCCGAAAACCAGATTCATCCCCCCCGAAAAGAAAACCGGCCTCGCCAAAGCCGGCTCCGAAAAACCCCAAGAAAGATCAGCCGCAAAAATCAAAAAGAAGTCCACAATAGGCAAGACAGCAAACAAATCTGCCGCAAAGAAAGCCCCGAAGCTGTAACCTCATCCCGCACGATAAGCATGAGCGATCTCACTCCCAACTCGTCCCCCGCCGCCCGCCCCTTCGCTTCAGAGGAACCCGCCGTCACCGTGCCCGTCTTCCGGCCGCCCGTCAGCCCCGAAGACCAGACCATGTTCTTCCCCAATGTCGAAGGCACTCCCCCGCCCGAAACCCCCGTCCGCATCCCTCATCTCGGCCACGCTCTGCTCTTCCTCGCCATCGCTGCCGTGCTTCTGCTCCTCACCCAGCTCATCGCCCTTCCTTTCACCCATCCCGCCGCCGGCGCCTCGGTCGCAAACGCAAAGCTCAACCTCTCGCCCAAGCTTGTCCTCGCCTCCGAGGCCGTCACCTATCTCCTCACTCTCGCCGTCTCCTGGTTCCTCTTCCCGCTTCTATGGAAGCGTTCCTTCGCCGACGGCATCCACGCCAACTTCGACGCCGCCCGCCGCAACGCCTTCCGTCTCATCCCCATCGGCCTGCTCCTGTCCTTCGTCGTTCAGGCCATCTCCACCCTCCTCACCATGCCCAAGAACGTCCCCATGGACGACTTCTTCCGCACCGCCTCCGTCGTCTGGCTCGTCACCGCATTCGGAACCCTGCTCGCCCCGCTCTTTGAAGAAGTCCTCTTCCGCGGATTCCTCCTTCCCGCCTTCGCCATCGCCTACGACTGGCTCTCGCTCCCCCGCACCCCCGCAGCCTACGAGCAGTGGCGCTCCAACAACCGCCTCAGCCGCCCCTCCCTCGTCTTCTCCACCGTCTTCACCAGCATCCTCTTCGCCGCCCTTCACGGCCTGCAAACCGCCTTCGACTGGCCCGTCCTCCTGCTTCTCTTCTGCGTCTCCGTCGTCCTCAGCTATGTGCGCCTCCGACTCCGCTCGGTCGCAGCCTCCGTCCTCATCCACGTCAGCTACAACGGCCTCATCTTCCTCAGCGCCTTCATCGCCACCGGCGGCTATCGCCACCTGGATAAAATCGCCCACTAGCACAACGACCGTTGCAATTCATCGTTGCTACTTATGGTTGCAATTCATCGTTGCAATGTATCGTTGTTATTTATCGTTGTTATTGATCGTTGCTATTACCTTGGCAGGTTTCTGCCGTCATCCTGAGCGGAGCCCCTGAGCGAGCCGTAGGCGAGTCGAACGCGGCGGAGTCGAAGGACCACGAAGAACTCAACCAGCCACTACGTCCGCCGCGCAGTGGAGAAACCCCCGCATTTTTGCTCTTGCTTTTTGCCTTTCCTTTTGCTTTTTGTTGTCATCCCCGAAAGGGGATCTGCTGTTTGCATTGCGTTTGCGTTGCATTGTGCGTTTGCGTTTGCATTGCGTTGCGTTTGCAGTTTGCCGTTTGCCCTTGCCTGTTCTTTCTCCACCCACCAACAAAATCGCCCACCATCAAAATCGTCATTTCGACCGAAGCGACGGACGGTCTTATCGTCCGCCGCGCAGTGGAGAAACCCCCGCATTTTTGTTCTTGCTTTTGCCGTTGCTTTTGCTTTTGCTTTTTGCTGTCATCCCCGAAAGGGGATCTGCGTTTGCATTTGCCGTTGCCCTTGCCTGTTCTTTCTCCACCCACCAACAAAATCGCCCACCATCAAAATCGTCATTTCGACCGAAGCGACGGAGGAGTCCCATCCCTGGGCTTTTCGCCCACGCCTCTCAGAGCGTATTAACTGAGCAATAGAAAACCCCCGACTGGAATCGGAGGTTCGGTCTGCGGTCGGCCCGTTAGTCAAAACCACGGACGGAAGTCCGCTGTCGGAGGATATGGCAACTGAGATGGTTCCAGTTCCGTCCGATAATAGCGGTGGACATGCTTGCACCCCGAACACTCAGAATCAAACCAATCGGGCGTCCCTTTAGGTAAAACGAATAAATTCTTTTCAGTTTCACCGATGTAGTTCGCAACCTGCAAAACTGGGCATCCTTCCGTCTTGCAGCGAACAGTCCAATAGGTATACGCCATAGGAGGCAATTTTACGGCTGTCATTGTGCCGATAATGGCGCAATCACCCACCCCGAATTTTTTTCGCCCAAACACCCCCAAAAACACCAGCAAAATCACATGTCAAGCCCCAACACCATCTAACCCATTCCCCATCAACAACATCGATTTGGCAAAAACCTGTACTCAAACCGATATACTGGATATATAGATCTAAAAAAAGAACCCAAATTCAACCCGGTGAAGAAAATTGAGGACATAACCCCTTTGTTTAGACGAATTTGGCTGTAACCCCTTTGTTTGGACGAATTTGCAGCACCCTGACCACGCTAAGCCGTTTGTTAAGACGAATTTGCATTTCTACATAGGGGGAGGGGGGTACCTCCCAAAAACACGAATAGCGAAGCAAGAATCGCAAAGGAAGAAGCCCAGGAAGACAGGAAGTGATGTCCGATAACCAGACCGCCCTCCTCAATCTCATCGCCACCCTCTCCTTCCGGCTCGGCGACTTCACCCTTGCCAGCGGCCAGAAGTCCGACTACTACATCGACTGCCGCACCACCACCCTCCACGCCGAAGGCGGCCGCCTCTCCGGCCTCGTCCTCTACGACCTCATCCGCCGCCACATCCCCCAGGTCCAGGCCGTCGGCGGCCTCACCATGGGTGCCGACCCCCTCGTCTCCAACATCGCCTCCGCCAGCGCCTGGGACCTCGCCGACCACGCCGAGATCCTCCAGCTCTCCTCCGAACTCGAACTCGGCGATCCGGACCCCGGCCTCCCCCCCACCCTCATCCACGGCTTCCTCGTCCGCAAAGCCGAAAAGACCCACGGTACTGGCCGCAAAATCGAAGGCTTCCTCTCCCCCGGCGCCCACGTCGTCATCGTCGACGACGTCTGCACCACCGGAGCCTCCACCATCACCGCCATCGAAGCCGCCCGCGAAGCCGGCATGATCGTCGCCGGTGTCTTCTGCCTCGTCGATCGCCAGCAGGGCGGCCGCGCCAACATCGAAGCTGCCTGCAAAGGCGCACCCTTCCTCTCCGTCTTCACCGCCGCCGATGTCCGCGCCGCCCACATCGCCCGCCTGCAGATCGAGTCCAAATGAGCTCTCCCAATCCGCAAGCCCGAGCCCTGGCCTTTCTGCGCATCGCCGTCGGCATCATCTTCCTCATCTTCGCCGAATACAAACTCACCAGCACGCGATTCATCTGGGGCGGCGGCATGGCCGGCTACATCGGCCACTTCGTCGAACACGGCTGCTACCCCTTCATGCACTCGTTTCTCAAAAACATCGTCCTGCCCCACACCGTCTTCTTCGGAGTCATCGTCGCCATCGGTGAGCTGCTCATCGGTCTCGGCCTCGTCACCGGCATTCTTCTCCGCTGGGCCAGTCTTGGCGGCCTCCTCATGATGCTGCTCTACCTCTTCTCCGCCAACTACCCCGGTCCCCACGCCGCCTTCTGGCAATACTTCGGAGCCTCGCTCGAACACTCCGTCTTCGCCCTCTGCTTCCTCGCCTTTCTCATCGGAAATCCAACCGCAGTCTGGGGTCTTCGCCCCGGAAATAAGAGCTACGGAAAGAAGAGCAGCAGATGATGCCCGTCAGATTGATGACCGCCAGATTGATGACCCTCAGACCCGTCGCAATCTCATCTCACAGCGGCACCCGATTGTTCCTCTGCGTAATCTCAGGAACCTTACCGCCCGACTCCACCGTCACGCTGCCGCCCTTCCAGTCCGCACCCTTCGGCGGCGTCAGCACCACCGAAGCCGTCTTCGGATACAGATCCAGCGGAGCCTTGATCGCGGGAACCGCAGCCGTCGCCAGCACCTTCCCCGTCTTGTCGCGAAGCACCACCTTCGACGCCGGCGCATCCACCGACCCCAGGCTGTGTACCGTCACCTTCACCCGGCCACCCTCCGCCTTCACGTCGTCTTCCCCAATCCCCAGATCGGGCCGCGACCAGTACGGCACCCCCTTCTCCACCAGCTTCAACTCAAGAACCGTCGTCACGTGCGGCGCAAACGTCACTTCAAGATCGCGGCTCCGTTCAAACTCCTTCGTCCGCGTGCTCGCATCGCGCACAGGCCCGTCATCGGAGTCCCGCACCCCCTGCGTAATCTCCCACTTGCCCGGATCGACCTCCCATCCCGTCATCTTCGCCTTCACCGGCGTCGAATCCAGGTTGTACGCAATGACCTTGATGTGGTCCGGCGTCCCTTCAGGAATCAAAATCCCGACGCTCTCCCCCGCCGCCGGCGCATCGAACCTCCAACTCACCACATTCCCCGGATAAATGTAGTTGCGCATAAGCGCCACGCCGCCCAACCGCGCCCGCTGCAGCTCCCCGTTATTAAAATAAATCCGGTCGATCCACAAACTCCCCTCCGTGTTGATGAACTTGCGATCGACCGCAGTTTCTATCTGCGAAGCATAAAGTTTGTCCAGGTCCTTCGCGTCTCCCGTCAGTTGCCACGCAAGATGAAGGTTCGTCTCGCTCGCCGTTCCCGAATCGTTGCGTCGATCAGGAGCTGCTGTCTGCAATAACTCCTTCCCCCACGTATCGCGCACATTCAGCATGTCGAGCGCATCGCTGTTGATCAGCCGCAGCGATTCCGGAGGATTGTCGCCAAACGGAACCAGATACTTCTTGTCGCCCGTCCATCGATAAGCCGCCCAAAGCATGAACCAGGGAGTATTTCCGTCCGTCAGATCCTCGTTCGTGTGGAAGTTCACCGCATAATGCATTCCCATCTTGCCATCCGGATTCACATGACGATGCGCCAGAAAACCATCGGCAATCTCAGTCACCATCTTCCGCGTCTCCGGCATTCCGTTGAACAGCACAAGCTGCAGCGCCGGATGAAAGACCATGTAAGAACGTCCTTTGCCCCAGCCCCAAACGCCTCCTTCGGCCATCTTCGTGCCGCTGTAATACGACGAACGAACCTGTCTCTGTCCGGCAACATTGATTCCCGTCAACCATTCCAGGCGACGCGAGGTCTCCATCGCGCGCTCAATCTGCTTCGGATCGCCAAAGTCGATCATCATCGCCTGTCCGAGCACATTGATCCCGTCTTCGTAACTGTGCAACTCGTCATACTGCGCTGTCGCAAGACCGTTGGTGAACATATCGGTCGCGTACATCGTGTCCAGCGTCCGCAGCAGCGAGTGCTTCAGCTTGTCGTTGTCCGCGCCCATAAACGCAAGTCCAGGCCACCAATTCAGGAAGTCGCTGTCGTCCGACAAACCCCCGCCGAACTCGCCGTCCGAGATCTGCCGGTTGTCGATATACCAGTTGATCAGCCGGTCGAGATAACCAAGATCGGTCGTCTGCAGGAAAGCCCACTCAGGAACTCCTGCAGGAGCCTTCGGCAGCGTGAATGGAGGCTTGATCTGCTCGTGATTCACCTCGTTCCAGTACTTGCGGCCCAGGTCGTTCTCCGGATCGACCCGCAGCAGGTCCGTGATGTCGGCATCGAACCGGTTGAAGATATTCAGCTTCCGGGAGTTCACTGACTCCTCGACCAGATTGGCGTAGTTGTCGCGCGCCTGCGTAAGGCGATCGCTCGTGTGCTCGGCAAGAGCATCTTGATACGGCTTGAAGACGAGGCGCAGATGCATGCCTTCGAGCGAGCGCGGCCCGAACTCTGCACTGGCCGACGCCAGAGTGATGTACAGGCTCTTGCCATTCGGCAGTATCCGATCGCGAGTGTCGAGCCACAGCGTATGAGGCTCGCCAGGCTTGACCGAGAAGCTGAAGTCCAACATGTTCCGCATCGGCCAGATCGGATCCTTGATCTGGATATTCATCGGGATGTAATCACCGTGCGTTGGCTTGACGTTGAGCGCGGGAAGATCGATAGCAATGCCGTCGAGGCCAGCGTGCATATTCTCCCAGCTGTACGAAGTGCCATGGCCTTCGTCGGCCTGCAGACCGCGAAAGTCAGATGGAATAAGAATATGGACGATCGGCAGACTCTGCGCGGTTGCGGCCTCGTCGGCCGGTCTGTTCCCCCTCCCGATAGATGCTCTTCCACCGCCGGTCGAAACTCCGGGATTGGCGATCATCGTGGCTCGCTCATCGGCAGGAAAGCGCCCCTGAATGAAGCTAACCAGCGAAGTGAGCGAAGGATTGTCCAGCGCGGCCTTGCTCGTGACGTTGTAGCTCAGCACCGCAATGCTCGCAGGCTCTTTGCCGGGATGTACGTAATAGGCAGAGAACTCGCCAATCGGCCACTCCTGCTTGACGTCGGTGAAACGAACACGCTCGCCGACGATTGGCTGGACGAAGTCGTGTGTGGTTCGCTCCTGGCCTTCGGGGCGCTCGAAGAGCGTCTTGGCCAGTTGCGGCGATGTGTCGTGTTGATCGGGATCGGCGACCGCAGCGGGGTTTCCGTTACCGGGAGTAAGCAGGGACACGTTGCCCCACGCGCCTCCCTGTATCTCGAGATGATTCCAGGGTTCGTCGGGCATGTAAAAGGTGACAGACTTGCCGGAGAGCGCATAGCAATCCCAGTCGGGAAGCTGGAAGTAGTCGAACCGGCCCGTGAGCTTGGAGCGATTGTAAACACCCGGCCAGGTGGTCTCGCGGATGCCGTCGGTGCCCTTCCACCACCAGCGTTTCAGGTCATACGCGTCGTGGATCTCGACCTTGCGGACCGTAGTGAACGGCGAATCGAGCGGCGTGGGGATATCCCCTGGGCGGTTCCAGCCATAGTGGAAATACCACTCCTGCTGCCAGTCTTTCTCCGCCAGCATGCGCGTTAGCGGTGGAATAGACTGTGGAATCTCGTCTCTGGCGAGCGAAGCAATGTTGTCATCGGAGAGCATCCGGTCGTAGATACGCAGTTCGTCGATGTCTCCCCCGCGATCGTAGTTGTAGGAGCTTTCGACTCCAGTCGGAGCGATGATGCGAGAGTGCGGGCCGAACTGATCCAGAGCAGCGTCAAACATACCGGTCGCCGCTCTCTCACCGGCGAGCTTGCCGTTGACGTAAAAACGAATGCCAATGGTTTCGTCCCAGGCCAATGCAAGGTGAACCCACTCGTTGGGTTTCGGGAAGTTCGGCATGGTGTAGGAGACCCGCGTGCGACCAAGATTAATGTCGGTAACAAAGGCATCGAAGCCGTGACCGTTGTAGTCGATTCGCAGCCAGACCATATCCCAACTGGAGTGGTCTCCGTAACCCACACGGAAGATCGGGAACTCGGTCTCGTCGACAGGGTCGCGCGAGCGCCAGTCAAAAGAGAGCGTTCCGCGTTGTGAATAGATGTTTCCTGGCGCCCAATAAGACAGCAACTGATTGTTGCCGCACTGGAGATAAGATCCTTTCGCTCCTCCAGGAAGAATTCTGACATCCTTAAGGAAGTTGGGTACAGGATTACCGCCAGCAGCGTAGTCTGCGTTGAATCCATGGTCACCGGAGAGGTAGAACAGCAGGCCCGGTTCCTTTGGGGGTTCAGTGGCAGCCAGCATCGTGCCAGTGAGCAGACCGAAGAGAAGAAGGGATCGTAAGCAATACATGAGTCCTACCTGAAAACCGATTTTGAGTCGGCCCGAGTCCCATTCATTCGCGTCGGAATAATTGGTCTGACCTGCCACGCCAAATTGTGGACCAGGAAGCACAAACATGCAAGCCAGTGAGAGCTAGGAATGACATGCCGTGTGGATGTACTGATGTGGATGGAGTTAAAGGTGGCTGCCACACAATGGGAACCGAACCTGAGTGGCGGGGAGTGTACCGTATATTTTGTCCACTGAATGTCGGACGCAAGGATGCTAAATGTCGAAAATGAGTCCATCAGAATTGGCGAAGCAGATCGGCGCGGGTCTCCTTTCCTTTCCGGTTACACATTTCACGCCCGCGTATTTATTCGACGAGAGCCGGTACCGCGAGCACATCGCGTGGTTGTTGGAATACAAACCCGCGGGATTGTTCGCAGCGGGGGGGACGGGTGAGTTCTTCTCGCTGACGCTGAACGAATTCTCTTCTGTTGCAGCCGCCGCAGTGAACGAAACTGCAAATCGAGTTCCTGTGCTGGCGGGGTGCGGCTACGGGACTGCCATGGCAAAGGAGTTTGCCAAAGCAGCTGAAGATGCCGGCGCCGATGGCATTCTGCTGTTACCACCCTATCTGGTGAACTCAGAGGCAGCGGGACTGATGGCTCATGTTGAGGCAGTCTGCGCGGCAACGAAACTCGGCGTCATCTTCTACAACCGCGACAACGCCATCATGGACGATGTAACGCTGGCGATGACATGCGAGCGCTGCCCGAATCTTGTCGGATTCAAGGATGGCGTCGGGGACATCGAGCTGATGACTCGCATCTTTGCCCGGCTGGGCGATCGGCTGACCTACATTGGCGGACTGCCAACGGCGGAGACGTTTGCTCTCCCTTATTTGGAGATGGGTGTGACGACGTACTCGTCGGCAATCTTCAACTTTCTGCCGAAGTTTGCACAGGAGTTCTATGCTGCTGTGCGGCGGCGCGACCACGAAATGGTCTATGCGGCACTGCGAGAGTTCGTCATGCCGTATATCTCGATTCGAAACCGTCGAAGAGGCTACGCGGTCTCGATTGTGAAGGCGGGAATGACGGCAATTGGACGCACGGCTGGGCCGGTTCGTTCCCCGCTCACGGATCTCAGTCACGCAGACCTCCAGGATCTCACGAAGCTGATTGGAGATCGCAGCTAATGATCGTGCGCCCAGGGGCGGCGCTGGAACCGCAGCAGCCACCGACTCGCATACGATATCGGATTGTGCTGATGTTGTTTGTCGCCAGTTGTTTCAGCTATGGCGACCGTGTGATGCTGTCCATCGCGGGCGTCTCACTTTCTAAAGGCCTGCACCTGGATGCTCTTCAACTGGGATATTTGTTCTCAGGTTTTAGCTGGGCATATGTGGCGGCACAACTGCCCGCGGGTGGGCTGTTGGATCGATTTGGATCGAAGCGCGTCTATGGAACAAGCATTGTGTGTTGGTCGTTATGTGCGATTCTGGCGGGTTTCGCCGGGTTTCTACCAGCGGCTACCGCCTTCATTGTGATCTTCGGACTGCGTCTGATGTCAGGAGTCGCCCAGTCGCCGGTATTTCCCGGCAACGGACGCATCGTCGCAAGCTGGTTTCCCGCTTCCGAGCGAGGACGAGCTTCAGCAATCTTCAATTCATCGCAGTACTTCTCGCTGGTTGTGTTTTTTCCGATCCTGGGATGGATCACCCATCTTTGGGGTTGGAAGGAATGCTTCTGGTTTGTCGGAGGGGTTACGCTTGCGCTCAGCCTGGTATGGCGCAAGATATTCCACAGTGTAAAAACTCACCCGCGCATCAATCAGGCTGAGGTCGATCTGATCGAACAAGGTGGCGGCCTGACGAACATCGATTCAGGTTCGAACACTGCGCAGAGAGCGCCAAATCTGACTTGGGCCGCCGTAAGTGTGCTGCTGAACAATCGAATGCTGGTCGGCATCTACCTGGGGCAGTATTGCATTACAACGCTCACTTGGTTCTTCCTCACGTGGTTCCCGGTTTATCTCAGCCAGGCGAGACATATGTCGATTATGCAAGTGGGAGTGATGGCCGCGCTCCCGGCGTTATGTGGATTCACCGGCGGCATTCTTGGCGGCGTCGTCTCCGACGAATTGCTGCAGGCCGGGCACTCGCTGACGTTCGCACGCAAGGCACCAATTATTCTTGGCATGCTACTGTCGATGACGATGATTGGTTGCAACTATGTGAATGCGCAGTGGGTTGTCATGGCGTTGATGTCACTGTCGTTTTTCGGTAAAGGATTCGGTGCGCTGGGATGGACCGTGATCGCGGACACATCGCCGAAGGCGTTGATCGGCCTCAATGGCGGACTCTTCAATCTGATCGGGAATGTTTCAGGAATTACCACTCCGATCGTCATTGGATATATCGTGAAGCGCACCGGTTCCTTCCATGGCGCGCTGATCTTTGTCGTTGCGATGGCGTTGATGGCCATCATCGCCTATCTGCCGATTGTGGGCGAGATCAAGCGCGTGGACCTGAAGCCGCCGCAAGTCGCGGGCGGTACCGCATGATCTGCGAATTTTCAGGAGTGCTCATGTGATTGGTGCGGGATTGAAGAGCGCAAACTCATTGTGAAGACCCCAACGGTCGGCACAGGTCTGCTTGCGGCCGCTGGCAACGTCGAGGATATAGCGGAAGATTTGTTCGCCGACCTGCTCGATCGAAGCCGTACCTGTTGCAATTGAGCCGGCGTCGATGTCGATCAGATCGGACCAGCGTTCAGCGAGCGCGGTTCGCGACGAGACTTTGATTACTGGAGCCATAGCCAGCCCATAGGGAGTGCCTCGGCCGGTCGTGAAGACGTGCATGTTCATCGACGCGGCAAGTTGCAGCGTTCCACAGACAAAGTCGCTCGCAGGAGTCGCGGCGAAGACAAGGCCTTTGCAGGTGATGCGCTCTCCTGGGCCGAAGACGCCGCGGATTGGGCTGGTGCCGGCTTTGGCAATTGAGCCGAGCGCCTTTTCCACGATGTTGGCGAGGCCGCCGGTTTTGTTGCCCGGCGTTGGATTTGCGCTGCGATCGGCTGAACCGCGTTCGAGATACTTGTCGTACCACGCCATCTCGCGAATAAGATCCTTCGCAACCTGGGCCGATGCTGCGCGTGATATCAGGAGATGAATTGCATCGCGCACCTCGGTGACCTCAGAAAACATCACTGTGGCTCCCGCACGCACGAGAAGGTCGGCCGCATAGCCTACCGCTGGGTTCGCGGTGACACCGGAGAAGGCATCGCTGCCACCGCACTGCAGGCCCACGACAAGATCGGATGCGGGACGGGTCTGGCGTCGCCGTGCGTTCAGTTGCACGAGACGCTGTTCCGCCATCTCCATGATCGCTTGAACCATGTCGCCAAAACTGCGATGCTCCTCGTCCTGCAGACGAACGACGTACGGTTGCGAGGAGAGAATCGGTAACGCGCTTCGGGGAAGCATCTGAGACGGCTGCAGCTTTTCACAACCGAGGCTGACAACCAACGGCGCTCCGCCAAGGTTGGGATTGAGGCTGAGGTTGCGCAGAGTACGAATCGGAATATCCGAACCTGGAGCATCGATCGCAACTCCGCAGCCGTAAAGATGTGTGATCGCGACAACGTCATCGACGTGCGGGTACCTCGGAAGTAACTCTGACTTGATCTTCTTTACTGCATACTCAACGGTTGCCGAGACACACTGAACGGTAGTGCTGATGCCGAGAATATTTTTGGTGCCAACAGTACCATCATCGTTGACATAGCCTTCAAACGTGAATTCGTCGAGTGGAGTGGAGTCTGTCCGAAAGCCCTCGCCGATTGGAAGCTTATCGAGAGAAGGAGCCTGAGGAAGACTGAGCAGGTCTTCATGAACCCAGCTACCGGCTGGGATCGCTTTCGTTGCATAACCGATGGCGACGCCGTACCGGATGGCGGGTGCTCCTTCCGGAATCGTTGTGAGCGCAACTTTGTGTGCCTCCGGGATTGCTTCACGAAGGATCAGACCGGATTCAAAGCACGCACCAGCCGGCAGACCTCCTTCGTTCACAACGATGGCGACGTTGTCCGATGGATGTATCTGGATATATCGGGGTTGGGTATCGTTCTTCACTCAATCTAAATCTACCCTATTGTCCCGTGAGCATTGAGGTATCGACGGCCACCGAGTTGGCGAAGCATGGTTGGCTATTTTACGATCTGGCCGCCGTTTACGTCGAGAGTTATACCGGTCGTGTGTTGCGCAGCCGGGCTTGCCAGATAAACCGCTGCTGCACAATCTAAATCGTTGACGACGACATAGGCTCCGGCCGTGGCCACGCATCGTGCGATCGCGCCAATTGCCCGAGCCGCACCAGTCACAAGCGCTATTTCTCCGGAGATCAAACTCAGACGCCACATTCATCGCATCCCTCTTCTATCGCGTCTGAATATTGTCGCTCGCCTTGGAGCCATGATCCAAGGTTGAAAAACGACGTTCGCATTGGGGACGTCATCATGCAGATAACAATTACTTTAGATGGGCCGCTTACTTGTTCGCCTGAAGTTTTCTCGAATATCGCTTGCCAAAGCCAAAGTTCTAGTTGTATAGACGTATGCATCATATTCCACGTTCCACTTCAGCAATTGGGGCAGCCACATTGATACCGGCCACGATGACGGTTCTTACCATTAGGTGAAATGCAGGACTCAAGCGGGAGGACAGGCGAAACGCTTGAAGAGGATTTGGGCGCGTTTGAATCCTTCGGAAGCGATTCGTCCCCATCTCTCGTGCACTTGGGAGGCAATGATGGACGCGACAACGACTCAGCGGAATTTTGTGAAGGGACTGGCAGCAACAACACTCAGTCTCCTAAGTTGTCTATCGATCGTCTTATTCAACATCGCGGTTCTCACGCTTACTCCAGCGACAATGCATGCCCAGGTCTCAACCGGAGATATCCTTGGCAACGTCAATGACCGGAGCGGAGCCGCTTTGTCCGGGGCGAAAATGCTCCTGACCAATACACAAACTCACGAGAGCCACACAGTGTTTTCCGACGCGTCAGGCGAGTACGTCTTCACTCTTCTTCAATCGGGACATTATTCACTTGAGGTCACCGCAACTGGCTTCCAACCCTATCGCCTCGACGACATCGACCTGGCGGCGGGCGATCGCCGGCGCGTGGTCGTCACTATGTTGGTAAGCGGCGTCTCCCAGACGGTTGAGGTCTCGGCCGCACCTCCCGCGTTGGAAACGGATTCGACGGTTATGAGCACAGTCGTGTCGCAACGCAGTGTGCAGGATCTACCGCTCAATGGCCGCAATTACGTTCAGTTGGCACAGCTGGCCGCAGGCGCGAATGAGGGTACGCCCGCTGCAATCACCAATGGCAACCGCCCCGACGACCGCCGCCAGTCCTCATCCATCGTTGTGAACGCGCAATCCGACACTCTCAACAATGAAATGATAGAGGGTATCGATAATAATGAGGGCACGATTGGGAGCGTAGGCGTCAGACCGTCGATCGACGCTATTGCAGAATTTCGCGTGCAGACAAACTTGTATCCGGCAGAAGTAGGCAAGACGCCAGGGGCGGTCGTCAACGTGATTACACGCGGAGGGACAAACTCGCTGCATGGCTCTGTTTTTGAATTTCTGCGAAACGACGCGGTTGACGCGCGGAACTACTTCGCTACCGTAGGAAGGCGGCCGGAATTAAGACAAAATCAGTTCGGAGGCAGCATTGGCGGACCCATAAAAAAAGACAAGGCATTTTTCTTCGCCGACTATGAGGGCCTGCGCATCGTCCAGGGCACCACTACAGTAAATTCTGTGCCGTCGGCATTTGAAGTCGCGCATCCTGGCAATTTTTCCGACGTTGGCGGACCCGTTATTTCGGTAACTACGTTCAGCACGCCGGGCTTGAATTATTTCAAGTTATATCCAGCTCCGAACTCCGGAACGAACAGTTTCATCTTTAGCCCAAACAACACTTATTTCAGCAACACCGCGGATGGAAGAGGCGACTATCGTTTTAACGATAGCAACCTGCTCTTTGCGCGATATACATACAATCACGTGGACGTCTTAACTCCCAGTAGCTTGCCTGACGTAACTGTCAATGGAATTGGCCCGATTGAACCGGGCGGCTCAGTTTCCTTTCCCGGCGCCGCCGATGATTCGGCGGATCAGGGAATACTGAACTACACTCATATTTTTTCCCCAAAAACCAGTCTTGAGCTCAAAGCCGGCTACACGTATATCTACAACTCTTCCTTACCTCTGAACTACGGTAAGAACTTTGGCAATGCGCTAGGCGTTCTCAATTCGAACGTAGACTTGTTTACATCGGCGTTGCCAAACTTCGGCGTGACAGGCTTTGCGACCCTTGGAGCGTCGACCTCGCTTCCTCTCTATGACCGCGACAGCATCTACCAATACGCCGGCAGTCTGACGCAGGTGCGCGGCAGACACACACTAAAATACGGCGCAGTTCTGATTCGCCGGCAAATCTACAACGAAGAACCCAGTTCAGGTCCTGGTACCTTCAGTTTTACTTCAAGCCCAAACAACACCGCAACAACAGCATCCAGCATCGTTCCCCTGATTAACCTGCTGCAGGGCACGAACCTCAGCGTCGCTCGTGTAACCCAGTTGTCGCCTCGTCGCATGCGTAGTTGGGAGCCAAGCGCCTATGCGCAGGACGACTGGCGCGTCACCCCAAAGGTGACACTGAATCTCGGTTTAAGATACGACATCATCACCCCGGACGTTGCTATCGGAAACAACATCTCTCAATTCGATACTGTGTCCGGAAAGATTCTGGTCGCGGGAGTGAACTCTTCCGACACAACCGGAATACAAACTGACTACCGATCGGTCGCCCCACGCCTGGGCTTTGCGGCGAACGTCAGTCCAGGAACTGTAATTCGCGGAGGTTATGGCCTCGTGTTTTTCCGTGATAACACAGGACCCGGAGTTCCGTTTTCTAATCCGCCATTCGTGGCGACGTATTCGCCCAATAATCTGACGACGACACTTGCAACTCCTCTGCCGTCGCCAGTTCCAAGCTCATACACGAATCCTTCCGGCGCATTGAGAGGAATGGCGCTCGGCTATCGGAATTCGTTCCTCGAGCAATCCAACCTGAACGTCCAACAGCAAATAGGATCGTTTGTTGTAACGATTGCCTATATCGGCCAGTGGGGTCATAAGCTGCATATTTCACCCGACAGAAATGTCGCCTCCCCGTCCCCCGTCACTTCGCCGAGCTTTGTCACGCGCCGTCCATTTTTTTCTCTCTATCCGAGTGTCACCTCGATCCTGCATGTTGAGTCTGCAGGCTTCTCAAACTTCAATTCGCTGCAGACCTCGATACAACACAACGTTGGACATGGACTCGCGCTCAACGCGAACTACACCTGGGCCAAGGCGCTCAGCGACGTTCAGGCGTTCTCCGCAGGCGGTCTATACGCAAGCGCCGTTCCTTCAGAGACCGCAACCCTGGAATATGGTCTCAGCGAACTAGACGTTCGGAATCGTTTCGCGTTGATGTTGAACTATGTGTTGCCCTTTGGGCAAAACCTCAATGGAATGAAGGCAGTCCTCGCCAAAGGCTGGCAATTTAATGCGATCGACGTCTGGGAGACTGGACAGCCCTTCACTGTCACGAACTCAAGTCCGCAAAGCAACACGGGCATCAGTAGCGATCGCCCAAATCAGATCTCCGATCCGCGTAGCGCAAATCCAGGCATTGCGAAATGGTTTAATACATCGGCCTTTCAGGCCCAGCCCTTCGGAACCATCGGAACAGAACGACGGAACATGCTCGTCGGTCCACACTTTCGGCATTTCGATCCATCCGTCTTCAAGAACTTCGCACTTACAGAACGAATTACGCTTCAGGGAAGAATTGAAGTATTCAACGTCTTCAACACCCCAAACTTTGGCCAACCTGGAGCTGTGCTTCCCTCCGCAACGTTTGGAGTAATAACAAGCACACGAACCAATAGCACACCCAGGCAGATACAGGGTTCATTGCGGCTGTCCTTCTAGTGAGATCTTGTGTCCCCCTTCTAAGCTGCGACCTCGCAGTCTGGCGATTTCTTGCGACTTGTGAGACCGTGAAAGCGGCGAAGCAATTCAGAAGCTCAATAGCTTAGGGAGTTTACATGATGTGGAGAAACGTGCGTTGGCTCTTAGCAGTCCTGCTTATCGGCGTCGCGTCCAATGCCCGGCTGGCGGCGCAGGGTCCGGTTCTGAATGGTATCGATGTTCTTGAAGCGGATCACTTCTCTCCACTGAAGGAGCTGGCCGCAAAGCACGGGGGGCATCTACGGCTCGCGCTGATGACAAACCAGACTGGGATGGATAACAAAGGACGTCGGACGCTGGACGCTCTCGTCTCAGACGCAATGCGTGAGGTTCCGGGGCTAACTGTTGTCAATCTATTCAGTCCCGAGCATGGTATCAGCGGAGTCCTTGATCAGCAAGGTATCGGAAACGGTCGCGACCAGGCAACGAACCTTCAGGTCATCAGCCTGTACGGGGCCACGGATGCAGCGCGGCGTCCCACAAAGGAACAACTGGCAAATCTCGACGCGGTCATCATCGATTTGCAGGACGTCGGCGTCCACTACTACACCTACGAGACGGTGGTCGGATACTTTCTTGAAGCCGCATCCGGCACAAAAACCGAAGTAGTCGTTTTGGATCGCCCCAACCCGATCAATGGCATGGACGTTCAGGGGATCGTCTCCTCGCCAGGGCGCGACAACTACATCAATTACACGTCTGAGCCCGTCCGTCACGGCATGACGATGGGCGAATTGGCTACCTACTTTAAAGCAAAGAATCGCTTGGATGCTCAACTTACCGTCGTCCGCATGCGCGGCTGGACCCGCAACGACTGGTTTGATGCCACCGGACAGTTATGGATCAACCCGTCACCAAATCTACGCAGTCTGCGTCAAGCCATCCTCTATCCTGGGATCGGCTTGCTCGAACGAACGAATCTCAGCGTCGGTCGGGGAACCGATACGCCTTTTGAATGGGTGGGCGCTCCATGGTTGGATGCGCTGAAGGCTGCCAGCTATTTGAACGCCCGCAACATTCCCGGCATTCGCTTCATTCCCGTGCAGTTTATTCCGGGGCAGAAGTATCCCTTCAACGGTGAGCTATGCCACGGAATTGAATTTCTGATAACCGACCGCACTGTTCTCGATTCGCCTGAGCTCGGCCTGGAAGTGGCATCGGCTCTCTACAAACTCTTCCCCGGCACCTTTCAGATCGACAAAGTCGACAGTCTTCTCTTGAACCGATCTGCAGTCGATGCACTCAAAGCTGGCGAGGACCCGCGTACCGTGACAAAAAAGGGCCAGGGCGATTTAGACCGATTCAAACAGGCTCGTGCGGCAGCTCTGCTCTACAAATAATGGGACATGATCTTGCTGAGCCCAGCGCTGGTCGGCATTAGATATATTTCGGTCTCAGCGTTTGGCGCGTTCAGATCAGTTTGATGATGAGCTTCGCCATCGTATAACTAGGCGCAGCTTTCCCTCCGAAGAGAAACGTGCGAGGGGCGAAGTTTTTCATCGTACAGCCTTTTATCTGGTAGTACAGCGAAAGCATGTGCAGAGCGTTCAAGTGTTTGCGCTTGTACTCGTGCAGGCGTTTGACCTGCACATCAAACATCGATATCGGATCCACATCACGCCCCCGAAGAGGGTCTGCCCGAAGGGTTGAAAGCGGGTGTGGTTAGAGACCCGTAGCCTCACACCGCCCATGCCGTAAAAGAGGCTTAAGCCTGTATTGAAGCGTGGGATCTGATCAGTAATGTGGCCTCCAGCCTCGACCACCGCGGAAAAGTTCCCCACCACGGGATAGCGAACCCGCCTGTGCCGCCACCGATCCAGAAACAGCCGCAGCCTCCGACGGGCGCGTTGGCGTACATCTCGCTATAGGTGGCATAGCCTTCGATAGCGTTGGCGGGACGTTGCGCATGCACCGCGGAGGAGTGCGACAGCAGCGCGCAGACGAAGACGTAAGTCAGCTTGTTCATCCTCCTCCTATTGAACAGTGAGAGTTACGGTGCTGCTATGCGTTACGGTTCCGCTGGTTCCGGTGACAGTGATTGTGTAGGTCTGCTGGGATAGGTTGAAGTAACCTCCCGATCCGCAGCCTGAGATTGCTCCTAAAGAGGTCAGGCCAAACAGCAACCATAGCAGTAGCCGGGGCGGCCTCCCTCGCGTGCGCTTCAACAGGACAAATGGCAACAGCAGTATCGCGAGTGCGAAGGGTGTCTTCGATCTGCGACGCGACGCGCTCTGCTGCGGCACACTGACGGAGAAGGTGGAAGTTGCGCCCGCAGAGCCGGGAGTCAGGGTCGTGGGTGCGAAGGTGTAGCTTGAGCCAGGCGGCAGGTTTGTCGCTGTCAGTGTGACTACGCTGTTGAAGGCCCCGTTCATCGGAGTGACGGTGATGCTATAGCTCGCCGACGCCCCTGGAGGAATCAACTGCGCTCCCGTAGTCGAAGAAACAGTGAAGGTAGGCGGAGGGCCTGCTGTCTGTACGAGCTGTGAAAGGACACTTGACGTGGCACCGTTGTAGGTCGCATCACCGCTATAGACGGCCGTGATCGAGTGCGTTCCTACGGACAGCGTCGTGGTCGAAAAGCTCGCCGTAGCGCCGGACACTGTCCCGGTGCCCAGCACCGTCGTTCCGTCAAGAAACTGTATCGTGCCCGACGCTCCCGCGGGTACCGTCGCGGTGAAGGTTACAGAACTGCCCGATGGTGCTGGGTTGCTGGACGAGGCTACAGTCACGGTCGTCGCAGTTTTGTTCACCACCTGCGCAAGCGCCGCCGAAGTTGCGCCATTGTAGTTTGCATCGCCGCTATACACCGCTGTGATCGAGTGCGTCCCCACCGACAGCGCCGCGGTCGAGAAACTCGCCGTGCCGCTGGCCACTGTCCCGGTGCCCATCACTGTTGTTCCATCCATGAAGGTCACCGTTCCGCTGGCGCCTGCGGAGAGCGTCGCGGTGAACGTCACTGACGCCGCGGGTGTCGACGGATTCTCTGAGGAGACCGCTAACAGCGATGGAGCTCCCTTGCTTACCGTCAGCGTGCCGTTCACGAAAGCGGTCGAATAGTTAGCCGAATTCAAACCTCCGGCAATCGATACCGTATAAGTTCCCACCGGCGAGGTTACCGTTGCGGTCGTTGAGTAGACTGGCACGCCGGTCACTGCCGTGTCGTAGGTGTCGCCGTTGACCAATGTTCCCGAAACGGTATAGCTGAACGCCGGGTTACCCTGCCCGTACTGGCGACTTGCATTCGTCACTGTAACAGTAAGCGCTGCTCCACCGTCAGGAGCAGTTCGCGGCGTCACGATTGCAGTCACCGGTGAGCTCGTACTTGCCGCGTGGTTCGTATCGCCCTGATAAGACGTCGTGATGATTTTGGTGCCCACACTCTGTGAAGAGCCCGTCAATGTCGCTATCCCGCCAGATACTACAGCGGTACCCAGCACCGCCGAACCACTGGAGAAGACCGCGGTTCCGGTTGCGGTAGTCGGCGCTACCGTTGCCGTCAGGGTGGCTGGATTGCCGTATTGCGTTGAGGTCACGCTCGTAGTCAGCGCTGTCGTTGTGGGGGCAGTCACGATCGTCAGGGTTCCAGGAACAGTGGTCAGCGTATAGTTCTGACTCACCAGACCGCCTACGTTGATCGGGAAGGTCGAACCTACTGGAGAGTTCGGAGAGTCCGCCACACTGTAAACCGGAACTCCAGTCACCGCCATGGCATACGTATCTCCGTTTAACAGCGTGCCCGAAACGATATACGAAAACTCTGGATTCGCGGTCCCGTACTCACGGCTTTCGTCTAACACCGTCACGGTCAGCGAGGAACCCGGAGCGGTATTCTTCGCCACCATCACCGTCGCTGGCCCGCTCACGCTGCTCGCATAAGTCGCGTCACCGTTATAGGTCGCCGTGATCGTATGCGGGCCCACATTCAGTGTCGTCATGCTCAGAGTCGCAACACCACCGGTTACCGTGCCCTGGCCCAGATACGCCAAACCATCGTAGAAACTCGCCGTACCCGTTGCGCCTGATGTGACCGTCGCCGTCAGGGTCACCGGATCGCCGTACTGAGACGAACTCGGAGAGGTTGCCAGCGTCGTCGTTGACGCGGACGGAACCACCGTCAAAGTGCCGGGAACAAACGCAAGCACATAGTTCGCACTCGAAAGCCCTGTTACCGTGATCGCAAACGTGCCCGCCGTCATTCCGGCCGTCGTTGAGTAAGTCGGTGTGCCCGTGACCGCAGTCTCGTGGGTATCACCGTTGACCAGATCGCCTGCAACCGTGTGGCTGAACGGCGGGTTCGTCTCGGTCGTCGTCCGCGTCGCATCGTTTACCGTCACGGTCAACGATGCTCCATCCGGCCCCGTACCCGTCCGCTGCGTCACCGTCAGGGTCACCGGGTTGCTCGTGCTCGCAGGAAAGTTCACGTCCCCGTTATAGGTCGCCGTGATCGTATGCGCTCCCGCGTTCAGTGTGCTCACTGGCAGCACCGCCGTCGCACTGCCATCGAGCGACGACGTTCCCAGCAGGGTGGTGCCCTCGTGGAAGCTCACCGTGCCCGTGGCCCCAGCCGAAGGCCCGACCACTGCTGTCAGCACCGCAGGCTCCCCATACATCACCGTTGCAGGGTTCACGCTCAGCGTCGTCGTTTCTCCCACCGCTGGTGTTACGGTCAACGTACCGTCAACGAAGGCGAAGCCATAGTTATTGTTCGTGGTCAATGTTCCCTGAGCCGTAACGATGGAATAGGTCCCGGCCGGTGAGGCCGCTGTCGCCAACGTGGTGAGGCTCGGGGTTCCTGTAGTCACCGACCCCTGAGTGTCGCCGTTCACGAACCCGGTCATCGTGCTGGTGAAGGCGGGATTTGCCGTTCCATAAGGACGGCTGGCGTCGTTCGCCGTCACGGTCAGCGTTGCCTTGTTCACAACCTGGGATACCGCGGCTGATGCCGCGGCGCTATGGTTGGTATCCCCCCCATACTGCGCCGTGATCGAGTGCGTGCCCACTGCAAGCGAACTAGTCGTCAGGGTGGCGATGCCACTGCCAATCGTTCCCGTGCCGAGGGACGTTGCGCCGTCATCGAAGGTCACCGTCCCGGTTGCACCGGAGGTGACCGTCGCCGTAAGAGTCACACTTGTCCCGAAGGTCGAGGGATTCAGAGAGGAGGCGAGAGCGACGGTGCTGGAAGCCTGATTCACGGTCTGGGAAAGTGGCGTTGATACCGCCCCGTTGTAGTTGGCATCCCCGCCATACTGCGCCGTGATCGAATGTGTACCCGCTGCAAGCGAACTGGTCGTCAGGGTAGCGATGCCACTGCCAATCGTTCCCGTTCCGAGGGACGTTGTGCCGTCGTGGAAGGTGACGGTTCCTGTGGCTCCAGAAGTGACCGCCGCCGTGAGCGTCACGCTGGCACCGAACGTTGATGGGTTCAGCGAAGAGGCGAGAGCGACGGTGCTGGAAGCCAAGTTCACGACCTGGGATACCGGTGTCGAAACGGCGGTGTTGTAGTTGGAATCTCCACCATATTGCGCGCTGATCGAGTGCGTGCCCACCGCTAGCGAACTGGTTGTCAGCACGGCGACGCCACTGCTAATCGTTCCCGTGCCGAGGGACGTTGCGCCGTCGTCGAAGGTCACCGTCCCGGTTGCTCCGGAGGTGACCGTCGCCGTAAGAGTCACGCTGGTACCAAAGGTCGAGGGGTTCGGTGTGGATGTCAGAGTGACGGTCGAGGTCGCCTTGTTCACGACCTGAGATACCGCAGTTGAGGCCGAGGCGAGGTAGTTGGAATCTCCGCCATACTGCGCTGTGATCGAATGTGCGCCCGCTGCAAGCGAGTTGGTCGTCAGCATGGCGACACCACTGCTAATCGTTCCCGTGCCGAGGGACGTTGCGCCGTCGTCGAAGGTCACCGTCCCGGTTGCTCCGGAGATGACCGTCGCTGTAAGAGTCACGCTGGTACCGAAGGTCGAGGGGTTCGGTGTGGATGCCAGAATGACGGTTGAGGTCGCCTTGTTCACGACCTGAGATACCGCAGTTGAGACCGAGGCGTTGTAGTTGGAATCTCCGCCATACTGCGCCGTGATCGAGTGGGTACCCACTGCAAGCGAACTAGTCATCAGTATGGCGATGCCGCTGGTAATCGTTCCAGTGCCGATCGCCGTCGTGCCGTCGTGGAAGGTCACGGTCCCAGTTGCTCCAGACGTGACAGTTGCAGTGAGCGTCACGCTAGCACCGAAGGTCGACGGATTCAGCGAGGAGGCAAGAGCGACGGTGCTGGAAGCTAAGTTAACAACTTGGGATATCGGGGTTGATACCGCGCCGTTGTAGTTGGGATCCCCTCCGTACTGAGCAGTAATCGAATGAGTGCCCGCTGCAAGCGAACTAATTGTCAGCACGGCGACGCCACTGCTAATCGTTCCGGTGCCGAGGGACGTTGCGCCGTCGTCGAAGGTCACTGTGCCCGTGGCATCGGCCGGAAGGTTAGCTGTGAAAGTCACACTTGCCCCAAAGGTCGATGGGTTGAGCGAGGAGGCGAGAGCGACAGTCGGGGTTGCCAAGTTCACGACCTGGGATAACGGCGTTGAGACAGCAGCGTTATAGTTGACATCCCCCCCATAGTGCGCGGTAATCGAATGTGTGCCTGCCGTAAGCGAGTTGGTCAGCTGGATAGCGACTCCACCACTGACGCCTCCCGTGCCGAAAACCGTCGTACCGTCCTGGAAGGTTACTGTGCCCGTTGCATCGGCGGGGAGGTTAGCCGTGAAAAGCACTGCGCTGCCGTATGTCACGGGGTTTGCCGATGAAACCAGGGCGACCGTGAGCGATGTCGGCGTTACGGTGAATGTGCCGTCCTGGAACTCGATGAGGTAGTTGAGCGAACTTAGACCGCCTGCAATCGATACCGGATATGTTCCAACTGGTGATCCCAGCGACGCCGGTGTTGAATAAATGGGCACCCCCGTGACGGCGGTGGTCGGTGTATCTCCGTTCAGCAGCGCGCCTGACACCGTATAAGTGAAGGCCGGGTTCGCCTGACCGTATATACGGCTTGTGTTATTTGGGGTCACGATCAGATACGGTTCTCCATTGGGGCCGGTCTTCGGGGAAACCACGATAGTGACTGGCGTGCTCGTGCTCGCACCGAGGTTGTTGTCTCCGAGATACGCGGCGGTGATCGTATGCCGACCCGCATTGAGGGTGGATAGCGCTAGGCTCGCAACGCCGGTTCCGGAGCCGACCTGTGCGGTGCCGAGTACGTTCTGCCCTTCGAGGAAGACTACGGTCCCTGTCACCGTCGTCGGTGCAACGGCGGCAGTCAGTGTAACCGAGTCGCCGTATTGAGCTGCCGTGAGGCCTTGGGTCTGAGCTGCGGCCAGACTTGTTGTGGACGAAGCGGCCACGATCGTCAGCGTACCGGGCACCGTTGCAATCTCGTAGTTCTGACTCACCAGTCCGCTGACAGTAATCGGGTAGGTCGTGCCGACGGGTGAGAACGAAGTGTCGGTAGTCGTGTAGGCAGCTACTCCGGTCACGGCTGACTCAAAGGTATCCCCGGGCAGAAGAGTGCCAGTGACAATAAAAGCAAAGTAGGGATTAGCCGTCCCGACCTGACGGCTGGCGTTCTGCACGGTTATCGTCAGGGCAGCGCCGCCGGCCGGTCCTTGTTTCTTAGCTACAGTCACTGTCGACGGCAGGCTTATGCTGGTGGAGTAGATCCCATCGCCTGAGTAGGCCGCCTCAACTGAGTGGGTTCCGGCGCTAAGGGTGGATGTCACAAACGACGCCGTGCCACCGGACAGCGTCGCATCCCCAATGAAGACCGTGCCACCGGACGGCAGCACATCGTAGAAGGTCACCCTTCCAGACGCTACGGTGGGGCTCACCGTTGCGGTGAGGGTAATAGGATCACCGTACTGTCCCGAGCTTGGATTGACCGTAAACGTGGTGGTCGAGGGCTGGCCGATTGCATCATCCGTTACGATCAGAGTTCCGGGGACGCTTGTTAAGGTGTAGTCGTTTGAGGTCAGGCCCGATATCGTGATCGGGTAGGTGCCCGGATCCGAAACTGCTGGCGACGCTAATCTTGGCGTTCCAGTGATCGCTGTTTCGTATGTGTCGTTGTTGAACAACTGACCTGTGACGTAATAGGTGAAAACTGCAAACTCTCCAGTCGCAGGGCGCGTTGCGTTTCTCACGACGATGGTTAGCGCCGGCGCTCCCTCGGCACCAGTCCTCTGTGTGACGGTCAACGTCGCGGGAGAACTGGTGCTGGGCAGCAGATTTGGGCCGCCGTTGAAGGTCGCAGTGATCGTATGAACCCCCACTGGCAGGGTGCTGATCGGCAGCTCGGCCTGGGTGGCGCTGTCGAGCGACGCGGTTCCCAGCAGCGTGGATCCTTCGTTGAAGCTCACCGTACCGGTAGCTCCCTGGGTCACGGCTGCGGTCAGCACCTCCTGGTCCCCATACATGATGTTCGTCGACGCTGTCGCAATCGTCGTAGTCGAGTTACCTTGCGTGACCGTAACGGTGCCATCCTGGAAGGCGATGTCATAGTTTGCCGATACCAACCCGGAAACAGACAGAGGGTACGTGCCCACAAGAGAGCCAGGCACCGCGCTGGTCGCGTACACAGCAGTTCCTGTCACGGCGCTGGCGGCGGTATCCCCAGGTACAAGGGTTCCCACGACCGTATAGCTGAAAGGAGGATTCGGTGCGCCGAAGGGTCTCGTCACGCTGTTGGCTTCCACCGTCAGCGCGGGGCCACCAGCCACGGTCCTCTTGGTCACAGCGACCTGCACCGGCCCTGAAGAGCTGCCAGCGAAGTTGTTGTCCCCCGTGTAAGTTGCCGTAATATTGCTGTACGTTCCCACCGGAAGATATTGCCCTGTTCCCGGTATCTGATTGAGCGCCAGAGTTGCGGACCCGGCGTTGAGCGTTGCACTGCCAAGCAGTTCCGTGCCGAGGAAGAAGTTCACCGTACCGGTCGCGGCCGTCTGATTTACGGCGGCAGTAAGAGTAATCGTATTGCCATAAATCACTGTTGGCGTGGACGTCGTCAACGATGTAGTTGTTGCTGCTGCACTGTTCCTGAGAGTAAAGTTCACCGATCCCACAGATCCAGCAGCCGCTGTAACGGTATAGGCTCCAGTGGTTCCGTTGGCGGTAGCGATGACGCTTGCAAGTCCGCCGCTGTCGGTCACAGCAGACGGCGCACTCAGTGCGGCGTTGGCTGTCGTACCGTTGGCCACATAGGTGACAGTCACACCCTGGACAGGGTTGCTGCCGGCGTCGGTGACGAAAACCGTCAGCGGTTGGGTGAACTGCGTACTGATCACAGTGGTCTGCGGGGAACTGCCGCTATGGATCGAAATCGAAGTGGGAGCGCCGGCCGTGTTGGTGAGAGTAAACTGCGCTGGAGTCCCCACGGCGGACCCGGTCACCTGGAAAGAACCCGCCTTGTTGTTCGCTGTGACGTTCACCGATGCGAGTCCGTTGGCATCGGTGGTGCTGGTGAGGGCAGAGAGTGTCCCGTTGGGCGTGATTGCGGTCCCATCGGTGCTCCAATTCACAGTTACGTTAGGCACAGGATCACCAGCTGCGTCCTTAACAACAGCCAACAACGGATTCGCGTAGATCGTGTTTACCGCTGCACTCTGGTTGTTGCCGCTGGAAACAGTGATCGAAGTCGGGAGACCGTAGATAGTCTGGGTCAGGCTGGCTGAGCTCTCCAGGAACTTGTCCGTACCGAGGTAGTCAGCCCGGATCGTGTGCGAGCCAGGGGTGAGCGTATTGTTCGTGTCTGTAGCCACGCCATTCGAGTTGACCTGGACGGGAAGGCCCTGGGTTTTACCGTCTGCCGAGAACTGAACCAGACCATCGGTAACCGGACTGCCACTCTCTGTGACGGTCGCGGTAAACACAATCCTCGTACCCTCCTGTGCTCCGTTGGGAGGAGCGTCCGAGACAAGAGCCGTCGTCGTCGCGTTCGGCAGAACGAGCAGAGGCAATCTCTGAAGATTGCTGATCTCGGGAGAGTTCCCAGTGCCCGTCGCACTGGTATTGTGCCCCACCCCATTCCCGTAAGCGGCAAAGACGTACAGAGTGTGCAGTCCGGAGTCCTGTGGACTCAGGGTTATCGTGAAGGTCCCCGGATTCGTCGGACCGATGACGCTGGCGCCGGTCGGCGTGGCCAGGCTCCACGGAGTTACCCCGTCCACCGAAAAGTAGACTTGCGTGGGTGGTGGATCGGTGGTGCCAGTCAAGTTTACGTAGGGAGAGCTGCTGGTATACGCACTGGTTACGGTGACGTCGAAGCTTGGCGTCACGTTGAAGGTCGAAAAGACGCCACCGCTCGTAAAGGTATCGCTACCCGAGACCACAGGGGTTAGCACAACGTTCAACGGAACCGGCTGTTGCGCCCCAACAGTGATTACCGTCACGTTCGCGCTGCCGCTATTTGAGACGTAAACCTGATTCGTGACCGGATTCACTGCGACTCCGGAGGGGGCGGACCCGGTCGGCACTGTCGCACTCACTGTGTCACCGTTTGCGTCAATCACCGTTACGGTGGCGTCGGTTTGATTCGTCACATAGATCTTGTTGGTGAGAAGGTTCAGATCGAGCGCGTTTGGTGATCTCCCCGTACGGACCGTGTCGATGATGTTCCCTGACGCCCCATCGATTACGCTCACGCTGTTGCCACCCTGATTGGCGACGTAGATCCTGTTCGTGAGTGAATTCACAACTACAGCGCCCGGATTGTCCCCCACGTCCAAGCGGATTAAGTCGATCGGTTGCAGTGTGTCTCCGTCGATGACGGTGACGTCGTTATCCCCTTGATTGATAACGTAGAAGTTATTCTCAGCGGAGTTCACTCCCACGGCAACAGGGCTGGCGCCAACAGACACCGCATCAGTTAAATTGGTTATGCCGTTGATGACCGTAACGTTGTTCGACCCTTGGTTCGCGACAACAATCGTGTTGGTCACTTCATTGATTGCCAGTCCCTTCGGCGCTGTACCAACAATGATGTTGGCGGTCGTGTTAGTGATCCCGTCAACAACGGTGACGCTATTCGCGGTGGAGTTGGTGACATAGGCCTTGTTGCTTACTGTATTCACAGCTACGGCAAAAGGTCCCTGCCCCGCGATTACCTGAGTCGTCGCGTTGCCGTTAAGCCCATCAATCACGGTCACATCGCCACTGCCGCTGTTTGGCACATAGATCTTGTTAGTCGCCGGATTCACTGCCACTGCCACAGGACCGGTTCCCGCACTCAGGGCGGGGAGTATTGGGATGCCACTCGCACCATCGATCACGGTAACGGTGTTGTCCGCCATATTGGGCACGTACACCTTGTTCGTGACCTGGTTCACCGCCACCGCGGCCGGGCTGCTTCCGGCACTAATGGTATTCGTCGTTCTTGTTGCCCCATCGACAACGACAAGGTTACCGCCAAGGAGAGGGTTGCCGGGGATGCCATTGTTGGCGACATAAACACGATTCGTTACAGGGTTGACGGCCACCGCGTCGGGGTTGACGCCAGTAAAAATGGAATCCACGTTGGTATTGGTACTGCCATCAATCACGACCACGTGCCCAAGCGTCGCACTGTCAGTGACGTAGATCCGGTTCGTCAGGGAGTTCACCGCCAACGCCTTAGGGCTGTTTCCTACAGGAACGGTCCCGGATACAGCGTCGGTCTTACCGTCGACCGCAATCACTACACCGCCGCCTGAGGTATCAGTGACGTAGATAAAGTTTGTTACCGGGTTGATTGCGATTGCGGTGAGCCCATTGTCGGGCAGTGGCGTTGTGGTTCTGATCGTATTGCTTGCTCCGTCGATGACGGTTAGGACGGAACCGTTAGCGACATAAATTTTATTCGTCACCGGATTGACAGCCAGGGCACTAGGAGTATTTCCAAGTCTTATGGAGGCGACGATCGTATCTGTGGAACCATTAATCACGTCCACTGTGGCGTTAGCGCCATTCGCGTCATTCGCCACATAAATGCGGTTGGTGACAGGATTGAGAGCAAGGGCGAAAGGATTTTTCCCCCCTTGGATCGTGGTCCTCACCGTATCCGTCGTTCCGTCGATGACGAATACCGCGCCATTCGCGTTGAAGGCTGAGAAGATGCCGCCGTTGGAAGCGGCAACGTAGATCTTGTTCGTTACTGGATTGACAATGATCGCCTGGGGATTCAGGCTTATTCCTGGGATGCGCCTTCCGAAAGAGTTGCCTTCCTCATCTTCGGTGATAACCCAGACGGTACCGTCGCCGGGGCAGGCAACATAAGCTTTATTGGTGACGGTATTGACTGCAATCGCTACCGGGGTACGTCCCACGTTCACGGTCTGCGTCGTGTTTGTCGCACCATCGATGACGGTGACCGAATTCGGGCCATTGTTGACGACATAAATCTTGTTGGTTGCCGGATTGACCGCCACGGCAAATGGCTGGGAACCTGTACGAACCAGACTCTGCGCCATCAGCTGCGCAGTGATGGCTATGAGGCCCAGCAGCAGGAACCCACGTCTTCTTCGCATGATGGGATGGAGAACCTGGAGCAGAACCATAGGCCGGCCTTGCACAAAATGGATTATTTTAAAAAAGACCCTTGGAAATGATTCAAAGCATTCTTGCAATTAGATCCGCGGTACGCAGGGATAGAAATCGAGCCTTTGCAGATGCAACTAGTCTTATATGGACCCGGAACAAGCCGCAGGCAGTCAGGAGAGGTCAACTGTTGGAACGAAGGTAACCCAGGCATATTAATGTCCAAGAGGATGACATTGGGTTGGAGAGTAAACGCAGCATTAATCAGGGCACGTCCGTCCAGAACGATACCCACTATTGCGAATTCGTCGGCGATCAAAATTCGTGCTGCAGATTGTCGCGCGTTCAAAATAAACCGCCTTGCTAGATACAGTTCCCTATTACGGGAAAGCGTAGCAAAAGCCTTGCGTTAATTCGACTAGGACTTTCCCCAATTTGAGAACCTGGCCCTTAATGGGCCAGCGTAGTATCAGCATCTGCAACAATTTCGTGGTAATCCGAGGGATCCAATCAATATGGATAAGAGACTCGCTCTTCCCGTCGTCACCATAGAAAACATGTCTGATGGCTTGTTGCTCTGCGGCTCCAGGTCGGGGGTCACAGGGTATGAGGCGCGACAGACGACCGCGAATTTCGGCCCCGCCATCACATCCGCCCTTGCCGCCGACCATTACGCCATCAACTCCATCGGCTGGCCTCACAAGTCACTCTTCCAGCGCCGAGATTGACTCTCGGAATGAAGTTCTTCGAAGAATTCGCGGATCGGTCAACCTTTCAAGGTTATTCGCTTCAGTTCACCGTGTGGTGAACTTCTAACCTCCTCTCACCGCTGAAGGAGGGAGAAAACCCGTGCCGGACTCGTGAGCTTCAGTAACACATTGGATCCACCCCTTACCCATGGCCACTCTGTAACAGGCATCCGGCGCCGGGTAAAGGTGACCCAAGAACATGTGTGAATCGCGAGTCAGGTCTCAGTGAAAAGGCGAAGGGTTGCCGATTCCCCGCCGTCTGTTGTTGCCGCGACGGCAGCCCCACAGTGCTTTTCTGGAGCGATCTGGAGCGGCGTAATTATACCGAACGCCGTCTAAGTTGTTGATTTTATGGTGGGCACAGCAGGATTCGAACCTACGACTTCCACCGTGTGAAGGTGGTGCTAAAGGCTGACGGCTGAACATTCTAAAAAGGTTAATAGCCGGCAGAATGCGCAAAAACCGGTATTCCGGGCTCTGTTTGGCATCAAATTGGCATCAACTTTCTAACCAGTGGGCGTGGGCTGACCGTGGGGTTCAGTCCGCATTTCTCATGAGGCTTTTCGGGTAGACCAGATTCATTGATTTTTAGCTCGTTCAGTATTTTCCTTTTGTTCACGTAACGGCAAAACGGCTGCATTCGTCGCAACGGGCTCTGGCGCAGCAGATCCGCAGACTCGAGGCTGGCTCTCATTCTCAAACTCCACCGCGAATAGCCAGTCAGGATCGATGTCTGAATGCGGCAGTCGGACCCGTTGTATCGGTCTCATCCCCGAGGTCCATGGCTGCGATGAGACCGTTTTTTCATGGTGAATATGTGGAGAATTTCGCTGTCCGAAAGAACATTCCCTTCAAGATTCCTGACGAGCTGGTGCACTCTGACTCGGATCCTGCCTCCATCTTCCTCGGTTATTGCCAACGGTTCAACATTGTCATCGAACTCACCCCATTGCCGAGTCCAATAAGCACGGATCTCTTTCTTTCCGATTTAAGCATTATTTTGTCCTCAATTCGAAAGAGATGAAGTGGTTTTAATTTGCCGCACCAGACACCACGGGCTGCTAGTGGCGATGTTCGGTCTGGAGAGGTTGGAAGCACGATGTGCCAGAGGACTTCTCTCGCTGATGAGTAAGCAGGTGGGTGTAATCGTTGCTGGCATAAGCCATGAACGCGGTAAGATGAGAGTGAATAGCCTGTTCTCCACGATTCTTCAAGCCTGTGCTGCGGAATTCCCTGAAGGGATTTTATGATCAACTCGTTCATTCAACTGAAGCTGGGTAAGCGTTCTGCGGCGACTCGGACACTCTCACGCATTGGAGCGGATATTTTCTATCTGATCACGCTATGGCACAGAGACAATCGGGTGTTGTTCATTGCGACACGGTATGGACCAATTTAGTGATCCCTATCCAGAGAAGAGCCAAGCAGTTCCTCCGAGATTCACTGGGAGTGGATCGTGCCATCGGGTTCACTGTTCTCGCCCGCAGCTGGACCATTCTTTCGGGAGCACTCACAATTCTCCTGATCGCTCGTTTTCTAAGCGTGGTCGAGCAGGGCTACTACTATACCTTTTCCAGCCTCGTTTCAATGCAAGTGGTGTTCGAATTGGGTTTTTCATTTGTCATCCTGCAACTTGCAGCACACGAGAGTTCGCGGCTGCAGATCTCTCCAGGAGGTCAGCTATTAGGAAGCGACGAAGCACAGTCCCGATTGGCATCTGTTCTACAGAAGTCGGTTCGGTGGTATTCGGTCGCGGCAATTCTTATGGGCGTAGTTCTGATCGTCCTTGGATTCCGCTTCTTCCAAACACATAAGCAAATAGCGGCGCCAATCTCGTGGCAAATCCCTTGGTTGTGTCTTGTATTTGCGGTGGTATTCACGTTTCAGATGGATCCCGTGTTCTCCTTTCTGGAAGGGTGTGGATTTGTGGCACAGGTCGCGAGAATGCGGCTCACCCAGGCGGTAGCAGGAACCTCACTTGCGTGGATGGCCTTATCAAATCATGTCGGCTTATTCGCGCCGGCGGCCGTGGTGACGGGGCAGGCAGTCGCAGGTTTTGGTTTTCTACTCTCAAAGAGACATTTTCTTTTTCCTCTTCTACGTCATAATTCCGGTCGCGACATTGTCGCTTGGCAAACGGAAATATGGCCATTTCAGTGGAGAATGGCGGTCAGCTTCTTCTGCAGCTACTTCGTCTTTCCGCTTTTCAATCCAGTGCTGTTTGCCTATAGGGGGGCAGCCGAGGCGGGGCAAATGGGGATGTCGCTTGCTATGTCTTCGGCTCTGGGAACGGTGGCGTATGCCTGGATCAACACAAAGGCTTCGCCCTTTGGCAGTATGATTGCGCGTCGCGATTTCGCGACTCTCGATCGAGTGTTTTTCCGCACGTTACTGCAATCATCAATACTTCTGCTGATGGGTGACTTTATATTGTTGGGGGTCCTTTTCGAGGCAGAGCACCATTTTCCAAGTCTGGCGTCGAGGATGCTTCCCTTACACGTCTTCGCCGTCCTACTCGCAGCTGGCTTCCTCAATCATCTCTTATACAGCGAGGCGCTGTATTTGAGAGCTCATAAACGGGAGCCGCTTCTCATCCTATCTGTGGTCGTCTCCGCACTGACGGCCGTCGGCACGATTGTTACCAGCAGATTATGGGGTGCGGCAGGCGTGACTTTTGGTTACTTTGTCACCGGAGGAGTGATGTATCTGGCTGGGGGGACCTTCATCTTTGTGAGGTGCCGAAAATTGTGGCATTCGTGCAACGAAGAGACGATCTACAACGGGTAGTATTATTGAAGTTCATGACCAATCTACCGGAACCCATAGGCCTGTTTTCGAACGAAGCGGGCAAGACGGGCATCGTTCCGATTTCGAGGACTAAATATGATTAGATCACTTGCGAAGGCAGCCGAGCGATTCTTCGGAATCAGATTGACCCAAGTTGCATCCGAACGGAAAGCTCGCCTCGCAGACCTCTCGCCTGAAATACAGGATACGATTGAGCGTGCCCAGCCATTCACGATGACCACTCCGGAACGACTGGCCGCGCTATGCTTGGCAGTTGAGCACTCTGTCGCGAACAATGTTCCCGGTGCCTTTGTAGAGTGTGGCGTCTGGAAAGGTGGCTCCAGCATGGCGGCCGCGTACACCTATGGCCGCCTTCAAAGACGCGATGTCGCCATGTTCCTGTTCGATACTTTCGAAGGGATGTCGCAGCCCAGCGAGGAAGACGTGGACGCACTGAGCGGAAAGACCGCAGAACAGTTGCTCGCCATTAGCAGTCGCGATTCGGAGGTTTGGGCATATGCTCCACTTACCGAGGTCGAGAAGAACCTTGAACGGACAGGCTACCCAAGTGACAAACTTCACCTCGTGCAGGGGAAGGTAGAAGATACTATCCCCGACAGAGCTCCTGAGCAAATCTCGATTCTCCGGCTCGATACCGACTGGTACGAATCAACGAAACACGAACTGATTCACCTTTTTCCGAGACTTTCAAAGAATGGAATTCTCATTATCGACGACTACGGGGCATGGACTGGCGCCAGAAAGGCGGTAGATGAGTACTTTGCGCTGACGGGTATCAAGCCGTTCATGAATCGCATTGATGCGACAGGCAGGCTCTATTTGAAGACGAGCGATGCGTGGGGATAATTTGATTAGATTCCTCGGCCGAATGTATCCTGAGCCCTCTGACTCTGAGGTTCGGGCTAGACCGTGAGTTCGATCAGCAACGGCGCTGCCTTCCACTCGGAGTCGCATTACGATGGCGCTTCCGACCTATTCGCCTGACGCGGCAAGACGTATCGAGCAATATCTCGATGAAGTTCGCTACTCTACTCTCGATTTAGCCATCCAGCGGCTTTGAACTTGACCAGATCTCCGGCTCTTTCGCAGAAGTCGGGTCTAACCGCGGCGCAACAAGTTCCTTCATTCATCACCAGTCGCCCAACCGTCGCTTCTACCTCTTCGACACATTCGAGGGATTTCCCAGCGAGGACCTCGAAGGGAGGGACGATACTCGCTTCAACGATACTTCAGAAGAAGCCGTTGTGCGATTCATTGGGGGAAACCAGAATATTATGTCGCGAAAGGAATACTTTCCTGAAACCGCATTCCGGACTTGAAGACGAGAAGTTCGCCTTTGTCATGCTGGATTGCGACTTGTATCCCACGTCGTGTGCTGTTTTCGAGTTTTTTTATCCACGTATAACGCGAGGTGGGTACTTCTTCATGCCAAAACGGAGAACTCCATCTATACGTGGGTGAGCAATCGGGGGCAGGTCAACAGCAGTTTTATCCTCTGTTTGCCTTCCTGCCGAGAACCACACTGTTGCAAAAATACTCATAGCGCTTCGGTAAAATGACGTCGAGAAATAGAGACACTATATTCAACGGAAAGATAAGAAATAGTTGGGCTGTCTTCGATAGGATTTTATTCTTGGGCAGCACATGTTGAGTAAGATAGGCAATAAACATCTGGCATACGGTTAGGACATAAGTAGTAGTTTTCTTGATTTCCAAGACATCAAAACTATTCCGCTCGAGAATGTTCCTGATACCGTAGCTTGTGTATCTGGCGAAGTCGTATGGTATTTCGTGTTCGTCCCAAGCGAAAGGTGTCGTAATCAATATCTGCCCGCCCGGCTTTAGCACCCTTCTGATCTCCCTAAGCGTTTCGTCGATGTTGAAGACGTGTTCAAAGACTTCAAAGGATACTACGGCGTCAAAATGTTCATCTGGGAAGGGGAGTGTTTTTCCGTCGTAATAGACATCTACCTTGCTATGCTCGTGACTATGTCCGGATACTTCTATATCGACACCAGTGTAGCTGCTGGCATTTACAAATAGCGATTCGTATGGTTTGGAGCCGCAGCCAAAATCTAGTATGACGCCCTTAATGCTTGGAGATATCCTTAGTATGCTCTTGTAGAGTCCGCTGCGAATAATGTAGACGTTGCTTATGACGATGGCTAGAGGCGAGCAGAGAAATTGCTCGCGACGAATCCGGGCTTGGAGACTGTTCAACATGGCACCAATCATTGGCTGTGACACGGCTGATTATACGTCGCCGGATTTGACAATTTCATTCTCAGGGCGGACAGGAACACCTTGGAAGGCGTCGTCGAAGAAATCGAAATACTGTTTGCGGACGATCTGCTCGGTAAAGTTCTCGGCAACGTGAGAGGCACCTGCTATGCCTAGCTCAGTCTGCAAGCTCGGAGACTCCTGCAGCAACGCGATCTTGCGGGCGAGGTCGGCAGGGTTGTCCTGATCGTACAGCATTGCTGCTGAGCTGTTCTGGGCGACGATCTCGCGCATGGACGAGATGTTGCTCCCGAGGCACGGAACGCCCATTGCCATCGCCTCTAGCGGGACCTGTGGCAAGCCCTCGAAACCCTCATGGGCGGGAAAGACGAGCAAGTCACACGCTTCATAGAACGGCGCGCAATCCTTATGGAAGCCATTAAAAACTACCTTGAGCCCAGAGGCAGCGCACTTCGCGTCCTCCAACTGATCACCTTCCCCCACCACATCCAGGCGCACGTCGTGCAACGACCTGATCGCCTCGATGAGATCAAAAATACCTTTATTCGTAACCACCCTTCCGACGAAGAGCAGACGGAGCGGTGGGGAGGGTCTGGGAGCCGTGCGCATCCTCAAAAATCGGTTTGGCACCCAAGTGGGGATGACGACCAGTTTGTCGGGCGAGATCACAGCGCTCAATTGCGTTCTCAAGAGCTGCGAGACGCATACCACCCTGTAAGAAAGAGAGAAGCAGAGCGAAAGCATCCACCGCTTGAGGAAGACTGGGAACCGCGACCCCTCTTGGAGAAACCGGTCGGTGAATGGTGTGTGGCGGGTAAGAACCACGCGATATCCCATCATGCGGAGAAACGGCGCCAGGTAAGCCTCCGGCTGGCCATTCAAGTGTGCGACCCGACTTCCGCCAGCGCGTTGCATGCGCCATATTGCTTTGACGGTAGCCGTGTAGCGCCGATAGCCGCCGGATACGCGACTAACATTCGCAACGTCGACGCCGACGGCCTCGAGCTCTGAGGCGAGGCGGTCCTCGCAAACGACGGCGCGAAGGCTATAGCGTTCGCGCAGCATCCCCGCGAGCTTCACGTAATAGGTTTCCGCTCCGCCAAACAATGTGGCGACGCTGACAAGAAGTAGTACAGGACGTGGATTGACCGAAAGGATCTCGGGGAGTGATGGCGTCTTCACGGTAGCATGTCTATGGTATCGCGATCGGCCAAAGAGGAGCCCAATGCCTGCACTGACGAGCGCTTGCTCCTCTCTCATTCCTTGCTGCTTCCATTCTTCTTCAAGCTCTTCGGACGATTGGCAGGCTATCTCTTCGGGCTTCGAGTTTCGCTGCGTTGATCAAATGGATCAAGTCTCTCACGCCATCGTCGCTAAGTTATTGATTTTATGGTGGACACAGCAGGATTCGAACCTACGACTTCCACCGTGTGAATTGTAGGATTGACGCATTTTCAACAACTTAGATTCACATAACAAAAGCACTAAACAGCGGATGTAAACCCGTCGAAATCCTTATTGGACCCGCAGTTGGACCCACGACGGGTATTGGAGAACGCGACAAAACGCGGCACGAACGGCACTCCAAAATTGCGAAATCCGATAAAGTAAGACATCCGACTTCCCTTCCTTCAGATTACGAGTACAACCGTTGTTTCCGAAAAGTCGTGCGGTCTCAACCGGTCGATGCAACACTGGCTTGAAGTTTACTCGCCGGAGTTTGAAAGCCCAAGGTCTCTCGCGGGCGTTGATTGAGACGCAGAGCTACCTTGTTGAGATCGGCTTGAGTGTAGCCGGACAAGTCTGTCTTCTTAGGGAAGTATTGTCTTAGCAGGCCGTTGGTATTTTCATTGGTGCCGCGTTGCCAGGGACTCTGCGGATCACAGAAATAGACTTTCACATTCGTGTCTACCGTGAAGCTCTTGTGTTTGGCCATCTCGTGTCCCCGGTCCCAGGTCAACGATCGCCGCAGAGTCGCGGGGAGTTTAAGCACATGCTTGCTCAGCGCGGCGACGACTGTCTCTGTATCTTTACTGGGCACTTTGATGAGCATGACGAAACGCGAGTGTCGTTCCACCAGGGTTGCGATGTGACTGTTTTTGTTGCCTGCGAGCAGATCGCCCTCCCAGTGACCAGGAACAGCGCGGTCTTCAACCTCCGCAGGTCTTTCGCTAATCGAGATGGCATCAACGATCTGACCGCGGGACTGCCCCGCTGCCCGCGAGTGCCGTGAGCGACGTATAAGCCGCTTGGACCTTAGGTGCTGAACCAGCTCTTTTTTCAGCACTCCACGGGCCTGGATGAATAAGCTGCGGTAGATGGTCTCGTGGGACACACGCATGCTCTCGTTGCTGGGATAGTGGACCTTCAGCCATTTCGAGATCTGTTCCGGCGACCAGTCCAGGATCAGTTTACTGGCCACGATCGTCCGCAGTTCCTCGTGGTTGGCAAGAAGACACACCTTGGGTCGCAGAGCTGACTCCCAGGCCTGACGATCGGCTTCACTGGCTCGATAGAGTGGACGCCCGCCATGACGCGCCACCTCCCGGCTCACTGTTGACACAGGCCGTTGCAGCCCGCTGGCTATCTCCCGAATCGACGAACCGGATGCGATTCCACGTGAGATGTCTTCCCGCTCGGCCAGCGTCAGCGTTCGCGGTGAACGCCGACGAGCAGCAGGAACGATCCCGCCACGCTGCGTCAACAGGAACCGAATGGAACCATGCCCCTTACCGAAGGCACGCCCAATGTCATGCAACGACTCACCAGCCCTCCAGCGGCGCCACATCTCGATCCGCTGCTCCGTGGAAAGTCTGGTCCGTTTTCCTTGTGCCATAAACACCACCGTTAGAAAATGAATTCATATCAGATGGTGTTGCATCGACCGGTTGAGACCGCACCGTTTTGCGGGAACCATGGGACGTCCTTGTCCGATAAGGCGACTATACGGCCAAGTGACGAAAAGCGCGTTCTTCGTCACCAATCCGTAGTGCCGGGCTCAAGTAATGCGCCTACGCTCATGGCAAGGGCGATTCTCAAATTCTTTTGTGCGGACTTGGAATCGGTAGACTTGGTAGCTAGCCGATCGCGATTTTTCAGGCGACCTCTAAGAGAACGTCCGACGGAGCCGAAGCTGAAACTCGGCTATCCGGCGGGCGGAGAACTACATCCAAGCAACGATGGAATTCTCGAACTCCGGCGCCATGAGGTCTACTCCGGCAAAGCGTACTGGGCGACGATGTGGAAGTGGCCGGTCGCCGATGGCGCTCCGGTGTCAGGCTGTCCTCCCCCGATACTGATGGTGTAATCGCCCTGAGCGATGATCGGATCGCCATTGTCAGTGACCATGCCGAGGTCACGCTGGTTGAGGTGGAAATGTACTTTCTGGCTCGCGCCGGGTTGCAGATGAATGCGTTGGAATCCGCGAAGGGAAATCCGCGGAGCTCCCTTGAGTGATGGGAATTTGAGATAGAGCTGGACAACCTCGTCGCCGGCAAGCTGGCCGCTGTTAGTGACGGTCACGTCGGCGTCCACGGACTGCCCGGCCGCGATCAGCGTAGCGGGGACGCTGAGGTCGCTATAAGAGAACTTTGTGTAGCTGAGTCCGTATCCGAAGGGATAGAGCGGCTTGCCTGTGAAATAGCGATAAGTACGGTTCGCCATTCCATAGTCTTCGAAGTTCGGCAACTGATCCACACCCTTGTAGAAGGTAACGGGCAACCGGCCAGCGGGGTTGTTCTTGCCGCTCAGGGTCTCTGCAACCGCAGCACCACCTTCTTCGCCGGGATACCAGGCCTCGAGCACGGCGTTGGCATGATCATTGATCCAGTTGACGGCGAGCGCGCTTCCGTTCGTCAGAACGACTGCGAGCGGTTTGCCTGTGGCCGCGACAGCCTCAACGAGATCCTCCTCTGGCTGCGGCAGATCAATGCTGGTGCGGTCTCCGCCAAGGAAGCCAGGCTCGCTCACGGGCATCTCTTCACCCTCAAGCTGGCTTGTGATTCCCACCACCGCGATGACGGCGTCGGCATTCTTCGCAGCCGCGATTGCTTCGGGCGAAACCGAATTGTTCACTTTCTCCCAGATCAACGTCGCGTTCGCCTTGCCGTTCTGCATACCGTAGGTGATCTCGAGTGCAGCCTTGCGGCCCTTCTCCAGGTGAACACGACCCATCACCGGCGCAGGTTCGCGGCCGCCGAATGACATGGCTACCTGCTTGCCGTCGACACTGACCCTGGCGAACCCCTGAGCGCGGACTCCGAACAGGAAGTCACCTGACTCGCTCGGAGTAAGGAATCCAGACCACTGCACGCCAAAGCTCTTTTTGCCCGTGACCTCCTTCGGGAGGTTGCCTTGGGTCAGGTTCACATTGGCTTCGGTGCGGGTGAGCAAGGGCTGGCTCTTCTCGTCTGGCCCGCGGCGACCTTCGCCGTACTCAGCCTTCAGACCGGCCTTGCCGTCGGGCGTGGTCAGCATCGCGTTGGGGACTGCGGTTCCATCGGCGCGGAGGAACTGCGTCCCGGGCACGAAGGTGATCGTGGCGTTCGGAAACTCGGCATGAAGGCCATCGAGGATCGACACGATATGTGTAGGCTGACCAGCATAGTTTCCGATGAGCGGCCGCGTCTGATCGGCGAGCGGACCGATAACGGCGATGCGCCGGACTTCCGGCTTGAGAGGAAGCATGCCGTCGTTCTTGAGCAGCACCATCGACTCATTGGCAAGCTTGCGAGCTTGGGCGCGGTGCTCAGGGCTGTCGAGTTCCTTCTCATCGATCTTTGTGTAGGGAACCATATCGGGGGGATCGAACATGCCGAGCTTGATGCGCGCCGTGAAGAGGCGAATCAAAGCGGTATCGAGAGCGCTCTCGGGCAGATAGCCCTGTTGAACGGCGTCGATGTAGGCCTTGTCGACCGGCTCACCGAAACGCGAGGTGAACGTGACACACTCGTTATCCATGCCGCGCAGGACAGAGATCGCTGCACCCTGCGCCTGCGTTGGACGATAGCGGTGGTTCGCCGCGACGTCCCTGACGGCATCGCAGTCGGAGACCACGTATCCCTGGAATCCCCACTTGCCGCGCAACTGGTCCTGCAGAAGGTACTGGTTGGCGCAGGCCGGTTGGCCGTTGATCGCGTTGTAGGCGCACATCACTGAGCCGGCTTTGCCTTCGATTACGGCGGCGCGGAAGGCGGGCTCGTAGGTGTCGACTTCGTCGTGTTTGCTGACGTCCACGTCGGCGAAGTGGCGAGTTGGCTCCGGTCCGCTGTGCACGGCGAAGTGCTTGGGTGTGGCGATGGCGAGGTAGTACCGAGGATCATCACCCTGAAGACCGGTCACGTATTCCACGCCCAAACGCGCAGTGAGGAACGGATCTTCGCCGTAAGTCTCCTGCCCGCGGCCCCAGCGCGGATCGCGGAAGATGTTCAGGTTGGGAGACCAGAAATCGAGACCTCCCATGATGCCGGTGTGGCCCTCCCGCAGGTTCTGCACGTGCTTGATGCGGCCTTCGACGCCGATCTGAGCAGCCATGGTGTGAATACCCTGCGCGTCGAAAGTAGCTGCGAGACCGACTGGTTCGGGATACTCCGTCACACCGTCGTTGATGACGCCGTGAAGAGCTTCGCTCCACCACTGGTACGCCGGAATTTTGAGACGCGGAACCGCAGCGGAGTTGTTCTGCATCTCCGATGCTTTCTCGGCAAGAGTCATGCGACCCACCAGATCTGTCGCGCGCTGCTCCGGTGAAAGCTGTGGATTCATGTAGGGGAGATTGGCGGACTCCTGAGCAATTCCATGTTGAGGCATTGCGCTGAAGAAGAGCATTCCTGTGATTGCGAGGACTCGAACCAGAATGGGCGTCACGCGACTTCTCATTGTTTCTCCGAGGTGGGTTGAATCAGTTTCTCAGCTACCGACAGTTTTCGATAAAGCAGAGGTTCTTACTGAAAAATGGCAGGACGTGGTTCTGAAATCGATCGGCTACCGCACTCGTATGCGTGCCGGAGTAGATCTCAAAGCCGTTTGCAATTCCGTAGTCATCCAGGATCTTGTGCAGCTTGATCGTGTCGAAGCGCAATCCATCCTGATCGCCGACGTCGATAGAGATCGCGCGGTACTGCTTCAGGTTTCCAGTGTACTGGTCGACGAAGGCAAGCGGGGCGTTCGTCGTGAACTTTGCGACGATCTCCGGCTGGGGAACGCCGTCTTTCGTGGGAAGGTCGAAGTACAGCGGGGGATTCTTCGGATCGGGCGCCCAGGCGGCTGCGTCCGCAAATAGAGCCGCGCCGAATCCGGGCGATTGCGCGGCGAGATCGGCAGGAGACTTGGCCTCGCTCGCTTTTTTCTCGGCGGCTAGAGCACGTTCGTTGGCCTGGTCAGCCGGTCCGGGGCCGCCGCCGGTCATGGGCGACATGCAGCAAGGACTCATGATGTAAAGTGCGCCGAAGACCTCCGGATGCTTCATGCCGATACGCGATGCACCGTAACCGCCCATGGAGTGACCGGCCAATCCACGGCTCTGGCGGTCGGGGATCGTCCGGTAGTGCGCGTCGATGTAAGCCACAACGTCGTGGTAGATGAACTTCTCGAAGTCACCGGTGGTTTGCGAACTCGAATACATCGAGCCGTTGTAGATAGTTTTCGAGTCGGGCAGCACGACAATCATCTCCAGCGAGCCTTGTGCGAAGGCGCCTTCGATTGTTTGCGGAACGTGGATCTCGTGGCTCCACTGGTCGGCGCCGATGAAAAAACCGTGTAGCGCATAGACCACCGGATAGCGGTGCTTCGATTCTTTCTGATAGCTCGGTGGAAGGAAGACGATTACGTCGCGATCGACGGCCTCGCCTTCGAGATTGCCCTCGAGCGAAGTGCCATGGATCTTGATGTGCTCAACCGTGACAGGCTTCGCACCGGGGACCAGCGGGGGAACGATGGTCTGTACCTGCGCCGAAACCGATCCTCCGCAGGTGAGGATCGTTACCGTCGCTGCTCCGCGAAGTAAGTTCGTGAGTCTCATGCCACCTTCTCAGCCAGCTGGCTATTGAATGGGATAGGAGTAGATGTTAACACTGAAGGGGCGAACGGTGACGGTGTCTGGCAGGGCTCCAAGCTGTTGTTCTTCCACTTGAACCTCAGGCTTGGTTCCGAGCTTTATGGCAGCGTCGATTGAGTCCGGAGCCAAACGCCAAAGCTTTCCTGCGCTCGCTAGCGCCGCTCCGCGAATCGCAAGCTCGATCTTCTGCTCGGAGTTCGAAGGGTTCAGGACGGCGATGGTGAGTGTCTTGCGGTCTGCGCTCAAAGCGGCGCTGACATCGAGTGGGTACGTGTCGCTTCCGGGATTTACGGCCGGCTGGTCGCCGCCGGCAGGAAACACAGGCTTGGGCTGTGGCGAATTGCCCGTGACCTCGACGGGGATCTGGCCGAAGTGTTCGCGGTACATCTTGAAGAGCAGGCCCGTAGGATTGAGGACGGCTTCCGTGCGGTTGGATGTCAGAGTCGCAGTCGCAAAGGTCAGGGCGGCCATCTTGAAAACTTCCGAGTGACGGAACATCTCATGGAACGCCCATGCGTAAGCAGGTACGGTCTTGTAGGAGTTCCTGTCCCCGGAAAAATATGCCCATTCGTCAATCGCGATGGGGACAGGCTTTGCTTTGAGTGCGGGTATGAGCTTCAGATATTGCTCGTAATGCTCGTATTTGGCTCTGACCTGGACGGCCGCGGCTCGTTGGAACTCGATGAACGACAGCGGTGGGTCAATCGGCACCTTCTTCTCGAGCTTGATGTTGGTGTGCATTGTGCCGGACGCGTAGTAGTGCTCGCTGATCATGTCGATGTCGTTCAGGCAACAGAGAATCATCTGGCCGGTCCAGTCCGCGGAGGACAGGTAGTCCGGGACGTACTGTCCATTCATGCGCCGTGACTGGTCCGCTCCTTCCATGACATCGGGCATCGCGCCCGGCGCAATGAGCGTGATCGTCGGATCGACCTTCTTCATCTCCTTGGCGAACATCTCGTACTTCAGCTCAAACTGCGGGAGTGCCATGGCGCCCATCTGATAGTCGCCCCAGGGCTCGTTGCCAATGCCCCAGAGTTTCACGTGGTAGGGCGCGGGATGCCCATTCTGCGCGCGCCATTTGCCCATCGGCGTGGTGGCGGCTCCATTCGCGTATTCGACCAGTTCACGCGCGGACCAGGCGTCGCCGAAACCGGCGTTCACGGTGATGTAGGGATCGACGCCGAGCAGAAGGCAGAGTGTCAGGAACTCGTCTGTCCCGACGTCGTTGGGCTGCAATGCATGCCACACGGGATCGAAGATTGGCGGTCGCTTGTCAATGACGCCAACGCCACGACGCCACTCGTATGCGGAGACGAAATTGCCCCCCGGAAAACGCAGAACGCCAAAGCGCAACTGTTTGAGCGCTGCGATCACCTCGGGTCGGAATCCCTCGATGTTATCCGCGGGCATCAGTGAAACCGCACCAACATGAAACGAGCCCGTACCCACTCCAGTGATCTCAAGCGTGGCGTCGTCGCTATCGGCTGACGCAGTGTAGTGCAGGGGATACTGTCGGTAGGTCGGGCCGAGTGTCCGGATCGTGATGGTCTGACGTTCCGCTGCACCTTTACCCCAGGCGAGCGTGACTTTTACAACCGCGCCCGGCGTACCCGCGAGGACGATGCGGCCGGTGTACGTTTTGCCGCTTCGAATGGCGATCCCATCTTGACGGAAGCCGTGTGGCTCGTTGCCATCGAGCTTGACTAGCGGCGCATGATCGCCGGTATACGGATCCTTGGTGTCCATCGTGACCACATCGTCGCCGCCGATGGGAGACCACCATCGTGTTGGCGCGTTGCGGAAGCGCGGATTGCCGGCAGCGTTGCCGATTGCCGGCGGAGGCGTGGGCGCAGCCGTCTGCACCGGATAGAAAAACTTGCGGTCCGCCAGCATCTCGGACCAGAGGCCGGTGTTGACGATATCTCCGCCGTGTTCCAAAAACATCCCATAGAGATATGGGGAGATCGGCGGCCCGGTCCTTGCCACGTCAATCGTGGCGCGGACCCCGGTGGACTGGCAGGGCGCTGTCCCGGGTGAGAGCAACAAAGAAAGCAAGAGCAATCCCGACAGGAACGGACGATTCAGCGTGTCAGGCTTTCTGAACGAGCGTGTCATTTGCACAGCGCAAATATATCCGTCGACGGCAGTGGGCACAATGGAGGAATTGTTCCGTGAACCATTCTGCGCGATTGGAGTGCTCACTAGGTGGAAGTCCGTCAACACCGGAAAACTGGGGTGTCCCGCCAATCAGGCTTGTGACCTGTCGCTTGTCGTGCGTCAGTAACCGGAAGTCGGCTTCTGTTTACTGATGTGCTTCAGTTCACTTGGACGTAAAACCGGCTAAACGCAACGCTCAAGACACAATTGCGGCTTTGTTCTCAAAGCCTCATCTGGTGACGTCGGCGGCGTAGCGTTTCCGCGCTAATGGACCCTATTGGACCCACGGGCGCTTATTGGACCCAGATTGGACCCACGCACCTCGCTAAGTTGTTGATTCTAT
>CAVSQQ010000013.1:0-1479444 GCA_963730135.1 uncultured Acidobacteriaceae bacterium | reverse complement strand
TACTCCGCTCTTTCAGATGGCCGACTGGGGACAACGCGCCTCTCTCGCCGGCGCCGAGGCGAGGTACAACACCGCCATGGCGCAAATGACGCGCGCGCTCGTCAATAATGACGCCACCGCCGCAGGCCAGCATCAACTTGAAGCCGACTTTCTGCGCGGAGAAGTCTCCCGCCTCAACGACAGGCTCGATCGCACGACCCTCCATTCCGAGATAACGGGCATAGTGGCAACTCCGCACGTCGAAGATCTCGTCGGTAAAAAACTCTCAAACGGCGACCCGCTCGTCGAATTGGTCAGCATCGGCAACATGATCGTCGATGTCGCAGTGCCCGAGCGCGACGTCGAACTGCTCAAACCCGGCAAGCCCGCCGACATCAAGCTGGAGTCATTCCCGTCCAAAACCTTTCGCGGCGTCGTTAGTGTTGTCAGTCCAGCCGGGCAGGTCGAAGGCGACAAGCGCGTCTTCTTCGCCAGAGTTGCCGTGCCAAATCCTGACGGCGCTCTCAGGCCGGGCATGCAGGGATTCGCAAAAATCCGCATCGCCATCCGCCCCTTGGGATATGTTTTATTTCGTGATCCGGCCCTCTGGGTCTGGTCCAGGCTCTGGAATTGGTTCAGTTGGTAAGGAGTAGCATGAAGCGTTTGCTTTTGGTCTCGGTTGCGGCTGTTCTTTCATTAACCAATCTCGGCTGCTCGCCGAACACAGCTCAGGTCCCCACAGCCGAGGCCCAGCGCACCCCCGCAACCGAGATTGCCAGCCCCCAGTCCGCAAAAGATGCGCCCCACTCCCGCTGGATCGTCGTCAGCGGCCCTATCACATTGGAGCAGCAACTCGATATCGTCGCCCTCCGCGCCGGAGTGATCGCATCCTTGCCCGTCGATGTGGATTCGGTCGTCCAGAAAGATCAGGTGATGGCCCGCCTCGATGCGCGCCAACTCGAAGCTGAGCGCAATACCGCCGAGTACAAAGTCGAAAGCCTCGAAGCCGACCTCAAAAATTGGCAGTCCGAGCTTGAGGTTCGCCAGGCCGACATGCGCCGCGCCGAAGCCATGCATAAAGAGGGAATCAGCACTCAGGAGGCTTACGACCACATCCATTACGAACTCACCGCCAGCCAGTACGAGGTAGAAAGACAGCGCGCAGACATGCTCAGTGCCAAAGCCAATCTGCAGTCGATCGATCTCGAGCTCGAAAAGACAAAGTTCCTCGCCCCCTTCCGCGGAGTCGTATCCCAACGCTACGTCCGCCTTGGCCAATATGTCACCGTCGGCGACAAACTGTTTCGCATCATGGGCACATCGCCGCTCGAAGTGCGATTCACCCTGCCCGGAGAAGACGTAGCTCTCCTCAAACGCGGAGATGTCGTCACCGTATCGGCCACTCCAGACTTTCGCCAGACCACCACCGCCGCTGTCACGCACATCAGCCCCGTCGTCGATCCCGGCAGCGGCACCATTGAAGTCACCGCCGTCCTGAAGGAGAGGCCGCCCGCGCTGATCCCCGGGACCGTCGCCTCCATACGCATCCCGAGCGCGAGATGAATCTCGCCGAAGCATTCAACGCCGCTCTCCCCGACCTGCCCACCCGCAGAAGCCACGCCATCTATCCCAGGCTCGATCCCGCCATCGTCGCTCGCGAAAATATCGAGGATGGCGAACCCGTAATCGTCGTACTCATTCGCGGCACCGAAAAAATCTTCCGCTTTTCCCCCGACCAGTGGCGAATCATCGAGCTATTCGACGGAACCCGCACCTGCGAGGAAGTAGCCGCCGTTCATGCTGAACGCTACGGCATCATTTACGAAGCGGATGACTTGAAAGAGTTCGCCGCCGGCCTCGACGAAATCGACTTCTGGCACAAAACTCCGCTCGAAAAAAATATTGCTCTTCGCGAAAAACTTGAGAGTGGCCGCCATCAGCACTCGCATCGCAAATCCAAGTGGGGCGACATAGCCCACATGCAGTTCTCGGCATGGGATCCCGACCGCTACCTCAACCGCATCTATCCCTACTCGCGCTGGATCTACAGCCGATGGTTCACCATCCTCACCCTCATTCTCTTCGCCTTCATGACCCTCCTGTTCATCGCCAATGCAGCGCAAATTGGCCGGGACACGCTCCAGTTTTATACCTTCACCCAGAAAAGCGCGGCAGACCTTGCTCAATTCTGGATCCTCTTTAATCCTTGGATTCTTCCACGAATCCGCCCACGGTTTGACCTGCAAACACTATGGCGCAGAGGTCCACGCCATGGGATTCCATCTCATCTACCTCACCCCTGCATTTTTTGTCGACGTCAGCGAGGCCTGGGTCTACGCCAGCCGCTGGCAGCGTCTCGTCACCATCATCGCCGGCGTGTGGGTTGAAATGATCTTTTGTGCCATCGCTACTATTCTCTGGTGGGGAACCCCGCCCGGAAGCGACGCCCACGACATCGCCTACAAAATCATGCTGCTCACTGGAATCGCCGTCATCCTCGTGAACATGAATCCGCTCATCAAGCTCGACGGATACTATGCTTTTTCTGAAATAGTCGGCTTCACGGACATCAAAGAAAAATCTACGGCATACCTCTCAGGCCTGGTTAGAAGGAACATCTTTCGTCTTCCCGTCGAAACCGACTACGTGCCCAAACGAAGGCGCGCAGGCTATATCCTCTATGCAGTTCTCTCCGGCGTCTACAGCTATAGCCTCCTCTATGCCGTGGTTCGCTTTTCTCATAACGTCTTTCTCAAATACAGCCCGGATTGGGCGTTCGTCCCTGCACTCCTTCTCGCGCTGATCATCTTCCGCTCCCGTATTCGAAAGCTCCTGAGGTTCATCCAAACCGTGTACCTCGATAAAAAAGATCGCATCCGCTCCTGGATCACCGCCCACACCGCCCTTGCCGCTGTTGCTGCTCTCATCCTGCTCTTTGCCCCCATCCTGCATCAGACCGTCACCGCAAGGTTTGTGCTTGAGCCCAGCCGCCGCGAGATGGTGCGAACAATCATCCCCGGCCGCGTCACTAAAGTTCTCGTCGCAGAGGGCCAGACCGTCGCCGCCGGTGAGCCCCTCGTCCAGATGGAAAACCTGCGTGTCCAGTCTGATCGCGCAGGTGCGCAGCAGGACTTCGCTCTCACCGGTGCCCAGCGCGTGCAGGCTCAACTCAACCACGCCGATCTCAGCGCCCTGCAGCAGCAACATGCACGCGCGGGCATCGACCAGTCGATCGCCCAGGAAGAAACCAATCAGCTCGCCCCCAGCGCGCCAATCCCGGGCACCGTCATGACGTCGCGAATGCAGGATCTCGCCGGCTCTTACCTGGACGCCGGTTCAACCATCGCCGAGATCGGCGAAGTCGCACAGATGCGGGTTCGCATGTTCGTCCTCGAATACGAAGTCCCACACGTCAGGTTCGGAGCGCCCGTCAATCTCCTCATCGACGGCAGCTTTTCTCCTCTCCGCTCCCAGGTCGCCGGAATACAACCCGCTCCCGAAGATCTGGCGCGCGCGCTCCAGGACATTGAGAAGGTCAAAGGTAGTGCCAACCTGAACTACTACGTCGTCGACGCCCTGATCCCGAATCACGGCTCCTTGCACGATGGCATGACGGGCACCGCGAAGATACTCGTGCAGCATCGCAGCCTCGCCGGCCTTCTCAGCAAAGAGGTTCGCGAATTTGTCGATCGCAAAATCTGGTAGAAGTCGCTCTAAAACGTAGAGGAGGAAGAGCCGAAGCTCCCCCTCCTGTCGTACGCCTTCGTAAGAGAACCATGGTTCAACGTGCCAGGCGTGCAATGAAAACTACAACCAACTCGTCGGACGTTGAGCGTCAGTCAACTGCAAGGGCCGCTTCAACAGAAGCCACACCCCTTCAAAAGACTGCGGTTCTAGAACTCCACTGCCGCCCGCTTCTACAGAGAGATGACCCTCGACAAGGACACGCCACCCTTCGACAAGGACACGCCACCCTTCGACAAGGACACGCCACCCTTCGACAAGGACACGCCACCCTTCGACAAGGACACGCCACCCTTCGATATGCGCGTGCTCGCAACCGTGCGGCTTGCAACTGCGCGGCTTGCAACCGTCTTCGACAACATCGCGCGGTTCGCCGGCGCGGGCTTGCTTGCCGGAGTCGATTTCTTGGAAGAGCTCATATTGCTGATCAACGATTTCTTCTGGATAGCCATGATGTTTTCTCCTAATCTCTATTCAGTTCTTTGCTTTCGCATCCCTATGCTGCTGTGCCATACCATGTAGCAATCCCGTAGCCAAAGTCAGACCTGGATCAAAAAACCCAACTTCTCCAGCTTTTTCAGGGTTTTTCTTCGCGCAGCTCCCACCCCAGACGTCTGGAATAACGCCAAAGGGTTAAAAATTAACCCCGCAGGGTTAAAAAATTAACCCCCCCCCGCCTCAAATCCGATGCTTCCGGCAGAGATACTTCATCTTCTCCACCGGAATCCGCAACAGGTTCGCCGCCGCCGTCTTGCCGCCGGCCCTGCGTAGCGCAGCCTCCAGGTAGGCGATCTCAATCCGCGTCAGCTCGTCTTCCAGATCCAGCCCCTCGGCCGGAACAAGAATCTCATCGTGGTTCGACGTGCTCTCGTAGATCACCTTCTCCGGAAGGTGCTGAACCTCGATCAAATCCCCATCCACCATCAATGCCAGCCGCTGCGCCAGATTCTCCAACTCCCTCACATTTCCATGCCACGCGCTTGTCTCTAAAATCTGCAGCGCCTCCGGAGAGAAACGCTTCGGCGGCAGACTGGCCGCCGTGCAGTACATCTTCACATAATGGTCCAGCAACAGCGGAATGTCCCCTTCTCGCTCGCGTAACGGCGGAAGAACAACCGGAATGACACAAATCCGGTAGTACAAATCCTCCCGAAACCGCCCGCTCTTCACCATCTCATCCAGATCGTCGTTCGTCGCAGCAATTAGCCTGAAATCGATCTTTTTCGGACTCGCTGCCCCGATCCTCTGCACAACCCGCTCCTGCAGAACCCGCAGCAGCTTGCTCTGTAACGGAAGGCTCAGCGAGCCGATCTCATCGAGAAACAGCGTCCCCCCATCGGCAAGCTCGATCTGCCCCGGCCGCGTCACATGCGCCCCCGTGAACGATCCCTTCTCGTGTCCAAACAGCTCCGATTCCATCAGCGTCTCCGGCAACGCCGCGCAATTCACGCTGATCAGCGGCGCGTCCCGACGCGGGCTCAGCGAAACAATCGCTCGCGCCGCCAGCTCTTTGCCCGTTCCGCTCTCGCCCCGCAACATCACCGTGCTGTTGCTCGAAGCTACCCGCCGTAGAACCTCATAAACCCGTTGCATCGCCTCACTGCCGCCAATCATGTCGCAGAAAGAATTCTTCCGCGCGATCTCGCCGCTCAGCCGTTTCGCCTCAAGCCTCTTGCGATGCTCCCCGCCCACCTCCAGCAGATAGCCTCGCAACTCGGCAAAATCCACCGGCGCAAGAAGAAATTCGTCGCCACCGGCCTTTCTGGTGCGCTGTCGTGCATTCCGCAACGGCGTGCGCGAGATAGCCAGGCACAGAACCTCCGGCGCCGCAGCCCGCACCGACTCGATATAGGCGAAGACATCGTCGCCACCCGGAACAATCGTGTCCAGATCGATCACCACAATCTCCGGCACATGTTCCACCAGGGTTTGAAAGAGAGACGTCGAATCAGTCGCCATCCGGATAAAAAAAGCCGGCGCCAGTTCCTGTCCGATATCATGCAGTGCTGCGTCATCGCTGGTGGCAAACAGCAATCTCAGCCCTTCATGCGATTCCGCTGCAGCCGCGTTCTTTGCCACCTGGACCCTCAACTGGAAACTGATGATTCGAGATTATATGAGAGCCCAACATCCAAACGACACCGCCAACCCCATCCGCCCTCCCGCGGCGATTTTGTCCTGCACTCCCCACCCCATACAATGGGGCCTGGACCTGGGGAATTGAAGGGCCTGTAGCTCAACGGTTAGAGCAGGGGACTCATAATCCCTTGGTTGGGGGTTCAAATCCCTCCGGGCCCACCAAAACTACCTCCCTGGTTCAGGCGTTGCGACGGCATCGTGACCGACGGCATCATAGACCAAAAAACTTCTTACACATTCGCGGATTCATAGCTGCGTTGCATAATCACACGACAGTGATCCTCAATCAATCTTCTCCAGGTACCTGAAGGAAGGTTCAAGCATGCGATCAATTTTTAGTATGCCACTGTGCTTCCTCCTTTGCGTCTGCTCCGCAACGTGTCAGGTAAACACTGGCGAGGTGCGCCTGAAGATAACCGATTCCACCGGCGCTGGCGTTCAGGCATCGGTAACCGTACTAAGCCAGGGAAATCAATACAAAGCTGTGCTGATGACCGATACAGAGGGGACTGCCGATATCCATCGGCTGCCCTATGGCGTTTACTTGGTCACGGTCGAGAAGCATGGCTTCTCTTCCATTTCCAACATGCTGCAAGTCGGAACAGCCCTCCCCATCGATTCGGTGATCAAGCTTCAGGTTGCTCCGGTCAATACCGTGGTGAATGTAAATGCCGAGGAGACGTTGATCGATCCGAACCGTCCCTCGTCCATCATGCAGATCGGTTCCAAGCAGATCCAGGACCGGGTGCAGTCTCTACCCGGTCGATCCGTGCAGGACCTCGTCGTCACGCAGCCGGGCTGGCTCTATGAAGGCAATGCCGTGCTGCATCCGAGAGGTTCTGAATACCAGACCCAATTCGTTATCGATGGACTTCCACTCACCGACAATCGTTCGCCTAGCTTCGGCCCGGAAATCGAGGCCGACGATCTGGAATCAATGAGCATATATACCGCAGGCTTTCCTGCAGAGTACGGCAGAAAAATGGGCGGCGTCGTGGAGCTGAACACCAGGCGTAACCCGAATGCTGGCCTGCACGGCGAGTGGATCATAACCGGCGGAACCTATGACACATTAGGCTCTTACGGAAAGATTCAAGACACCTGGGGCAAAAATACGATCTCGGCGACGGCGTCGGGCGGAATGTCTGCGCACTACCTGAATCCGGTTGTCCCGGAAAACTTTACCAACCACGGCACTACCGGTGATTTCTCGTTGAAGTACGAACGGGTTTTCAACGACAAGGATCGGTTGATCACGAGCGTTCGACATGAACTTTCGCGATTCGAAATTCCCAATGAACAGCTGCAGCAAGCGGCGGGGCAGCTGCAGACCGGCGACAACTTTGAAACCATAGGGTCAGTCAGCTACGAACACATATTTTCGCCCGACAGCATGGGAACGCTGGAGGGGTTTGTTCGTAACAATGCCAACGACTTATATTCGAATATTTACTCGACTCCGATCATTGCTTTCCAGAAGAACTATTTCAATGAAGGCTACTTCAAAGGAACGTATTCCCGGCACTACCACAATCAGGAGTTCAAAGCTGGGGTCGAATCCGACAATGCCTTTCTGCACGAAAAATTTAACTACATCGTTACCGATCCCGATCAGTTCGACGAAGATACGCCTCCAACGCTGAGTTTCGCCGACAGCCGCCCCAACCTCGAACAGTCTGCGTTCGTCGAAGACATGATCCGCCTGGGGAAGTGGACCATAAGCGCCGGCCTGCGCTGGGACCACTACCAGCTAGTCGTGAATGAAAGCGCATTCAGCCCGAGAGTTTCGGTTGGCTACTATGTCCCGTCGTGGAGGATGGTGCTCCATGCTTCCTATGACCGCGTCTTTCAGACGCCTTCGTTTGAAAATATCCTGATCTCAAATTCACCCCAGATCGACGCGCTAAGCGACGACTTTCTTCGCCTGCCCGTGCAGTCGTCCAGAGGCAACTACTACGAAGGCGGCGCGACCAAAGCCTTTGCCGACAGAATGCGCCTGGATGTGAATGTCTATCGGCGCGATGTCAACAACTATGCCGACGACGACCAGTTGCTCAATACCGGGGTCAGCTATCCGATCGCGTTCGATCACGCGATTATTTATGGCGCCGAAGGCAAGCTGGAAGTCGTGCGACTGGGTCAGCTGACTGGGTATGTCAGCTACTCATACATGGTCGGCAACGTCTGGTTCCCGGTAACGGGAGGGCTATTTCTCGGCGACGATGCGGACAATGCATTGGACGAAACAACCGGACATTTTCCCGACTCCCAGGACCAGCGAAACACGGTCCGCACCCGGTTTCAATATCAGGCCGCCCGCCGCGTCTGGCTCGCCGCCGGCGCCTCCTACGGATCGGGACTTCCGTTTGACTATGAAGGCACCGAGGCGGATGCGCTGGCTCAGTACGGTCCTGCCGTTATCAATCGCATCAACTTCGATCGCGGACGAATCAAGCCCTTGCTTGCCCTCTCCGCCTCGCTCGGCCTGGATCTGTACAAGAGTGAGAAGATCGACACACGCCTTCAGCTCGACGGCGACAATCTGAATAATCGTCTGAACGTGATTGATTTTGGCGGTCTTTTCTCGGGCAACGCGATCGCGCCCGGACGCAGCTGGGCCATGCGACTCAATACATCCTTCTGAAAGGCCTGAGAATTACCGCTAGTCGTACTGCAATATATGCGGAGCCGGCTCCGTCAGCGTTCCATCGCTGCGCTGGTACCACATAAAAATCTTGTGGTCGCCGTTCACCCGCACCGCAACAATAATCCCGCTGCCGAACAGCCCAGACCCATCCGTCTTCGAGATATCCACGTGATGCGATTGAATCGGCGCGCCCACCGGACTCGCACTCGTCCAGTCCTCGGTAAACCGCGCCAGCGGATAGTCCGCGTGTTTCTCCGGATGCTGCTGCCAATTCGGATCGTTCGTATAAATCCCGAACGCCTTGCCGTAGTCCTTCGCTTCCAGCGCGCTGAAGAACCGATCGACCTTATGTTCCGCCGGCAGGTTGGAGAAGAACCACCCGTGCCCCATCACCACCCCGCCAAACCCAATCACGATTGCCAGCGCCACCAGCACTCCAGCGGCGATCAACAAATTGCGATTCCGTATATCGCGGCGGCTATCGTACTCCGGTGCATTCAGCAAAGTCATCGGTCTTCATCCTCGCTCTTCGTTCGATCAAGTTCATAGACACCGCTGTTCCTTCATTCGGTTGCTATCCCGGCGTCTCCCGAACTACTCCCAGCCACCGTCGCATCGCTCGCAGGTGATGCTCCATATGCGCGACATAATCCGCAATCAAAAATCCCAGCGTCACGTTATCCCCTTCAATCACGCCGCGGTTCGCGAGCCGCGACTTCTCCACATGCCGTATCACCCACGCCACATGCTCATTCAGCGCAAACCACAGCGCCAGCACCTGCGCCCACTCGCGTTCCGCATAGTGTTCCAAACTCACCCAAGCCATCTGCTCGTACCCAGCAAAACTTTGCCCATCCTCGATCTGCATCCGCACAATCCGTCCCAGGTTGTTTACCGCCGAGTCGATAAGATGCCCCATCACCTCCTTACCGCTCCACTTCCCTTCCCCCTCCGGCACGCTCGCTTCTGCCTCCGACACAGTCACCAGCCACGGCATCGCGCTCCGCAGCACCACCTCCAGCCGTTCCCGCAACTCACCCGCGTCCAGCAGCGCAACGTCTTCTTCCTTCGCGTATCTCACCATCCAAACGCCCCTCGATACATCTCGAACTCAACCCCGGATGGCAGCAAGTATACCGACACCACATCGAACCGCACCGGCACATCACCCCTCAGCTTCTCTGGAAATCCTCGCAGGTAAGCCCGCGCCATACGCCGCAGCATCTTCTGCTTCTCCTCATCCACAGCCGACTCCGCCGTCATCCCGTCCCGCCCACTTCGCGTCTTCACCTCCACAAAACACAACCATCCTCCATCCCACCCGATCAGGTCGACGTCCCCCAACACCTTCGCGCTCTTCCATCGCCTCGCCACCACCGTGTAGCCCACCTTTCGCAGATGAAACAACGCCTCCCGCTCGCCCCGCTCCCCGGTCGCCAGGTGGGCCGGCGCCGTGCGTCCACGCGCATCTCTCTCGCCCCGCCTGTCCATCCGCCGCACCGCCCAGGCCTGAAAATCGATCCACCCAATACCCATCGCGCTCTTCCTATATGATTTCAACCACCATCCTCAAGTAAAATTCGTCTGCTTTCAAGTTATCCTTTGCGGACACACCCCCTCCCTTGTCCGGCACTTCAGATCTCAGGCTCTAAGAGCCGGAAAGTGACTCGTCTCATGCCACCCTTTCTGAAAAATACGCCCCTGATCATTTCAATCTGCCTGCTTCTTGCCGGAGCCTCCGTCGACGCCGCGCTCGCTCAAACCAAACCCACCCCCAAAGCCGCCCCGCCCGCCGCCTCCCATGCTCAAACTGCCGCCCAGGCCGACGCCGACGAAGACACGCCCGACGAGGAGATCGAAGACGCCGCCGTCAAACTCGACGTCTCCCGCTCCTCCGCGCTCATCCAGAAGCTCTACCAGGCCACCCGCGAAACCAAAGAGCAGGACATCCTCGACCGTCTCACCGAAGCCAAAAAACTCCTCGCCGACGGCGCAGACGTCAAAGCCACTGATCAGTACGGCCGCACCGCCCTCCACTGGACCGTCTTCGGCTCCAGCTACAACACCAAACCAAAGATCGTCGTCTCCTATGAAGAGTTAGGCGACCAGCTCATTCAAAAAGGCGTCGACGTGAATCGCGAGGACGTCTACAACGACACCGCCCTCGACTATCTCCTCTACTCCCCCAACTTCGAAATGCAAACCCTCCTCATCGAACATGGCGCCACCAGCGGATTCCTCATCGCCTCCTTCCAGTACGTCCGCGAGGAGCTTCCCAATGTCCCCGCTAACGTCAACGACCGCATGAAGAAAGTCATGCAGGCCGACCTCGCCCCCGGCCAGACCCTCAGCATCCGCCTCAACGGCCCCGTCTACAGCGAGCACTCCCGCACCGGAGACCCCGTCGAAGGCACCGTCACCTATCCCCTCTGCAAAGACGGCGAAGATATCACCTGCCCCACCGGTCAACTCGTCATAGCGCCCGGAACCAAAGTCGAAGGCACCGTTCTCTTCGCACAAAAGGCCCCCAGCAAGTACGCGCGTCCCATCCTCGTCCTCGACTTCTCCAACGTCATCCACGAGAACGGCACCCGTTCTCCCCTCTACGCCCGCGTCATCGATGTCGACAACGCCCGCGAGACCGTCCGCAACAACGAGATCATCGGCATCGTTCAACCCCACGCCTCCACCAAAACAGGTCTGGTCCTCCAGGGCATCGGTATGCTCCATCCTGTCGCCGGCTACACCATCAAGGGCGTCTCCGCCGTCTATGGCCTCTCACTCCGCCGCGAAATCCTCTTCCCCGCCGGAACCGACCTCCAGGTCCAGGTCGTCCGTCCCTCCATGCTCAAAACCCACGACCAATGGACCGGATGGCCCGTCCTGCCCGTCGACGCAAAGCTGCACACCATCGTCGTCGGAGCTCCCATTCGCGTCTACACCAAAGACAACAAGCCCTCCGACATCACCAACCTCATGTTCATCGGGTCGCAACAACAGATCGAGGCTGCCTTTCAGGAGTCAGGATGGTTTGAAACCGACTCCCTCAGCATGGGCTCCGCGCTCAAAACCGTTGGCGCAACCATTCGCAGCGCCGGTTACCAGCAAGCTCCCGTCTCTCTGCTCACCATCAACGGCAAACCCCCAGACCTCATCTTCCAGAAATCCCTCGACACCTTCGCCAAGCGCCACCACATCCGTATTTGGAAGCAGCCCGAAACCTGGAATGGCCGTGAAGTCTGGATCGGCGCCGCCACCCACGACATCGACATCTCCACCGCGCGCGCCAAAACCAAGTGGGGACACCGCATCGATCCCCACGTTGACCGAGAGCGCGAGTGGATCGAAACGGATCTGCTCTTCTCCGGCACCGCCACCGGCTACGCGCTCGTCGACCGCCCCCACGTCCCCAAAACCACCGCCAATGGAACCGGCGACGTCATCACCACCGACGGCCAGATCGCCATCGTCGAACTCGGCACCACCAAACCCAACATCCTCAACCCCACCGTGCCGGCCCTGCAAACCCGTCCGGCCGAAGCCAGTACCAACACCAATAAATAATCCGCTTCAGACCTAGATCATGCGAAGGCCGCACCCAATTTCCCTGCGGCCTTCGCATGACCGTGTCGATGTGCCCTGATCGTCGGCTTATCTACTCCGAAGACTTCACCGGCAGCGCGGGTATGTTCTCCTCCCGCACCAGTTTGTTGAACTCCCCCACATCGTGCGTCTCAACCTGTTTCAATTGATCGAGCTGCACCTGAAGTTGCGCCGAAAGCTCCGTGAACACCTCGTAGCTCTGCGACGTCGGAGCAATATCCGTTGCCGTAACCGTAGAAAGCAGCGCACCCAGCTTGTTATTCAACTTGATCGGAAAGTTCAGAGCATCTTCACTCGCTCGAAGTTTTGTCTGATAGATCGCGTTCTCGATCGAGTCCATCTTGCCAAGAATCGCCTTCGCAGACGACGCAACCTTGGCATCGCTGCTCTTCTCATATTCTTCCAGCAGCTTTCGTGCTGCGCGAATATCAATCACCGCCTGGTTCGCCGCCGACAGCCTGTCCCGTATCTGCAGCGCCAGCTCAAGCTGCTTGTTGAAGTCCTCCGCAGTCGTCGGTGTCCGCGGGTCCTTCTTCACCACAAACTTCTCCGTCTCCGTTTGTCCGTCCACGGTCAGCGCAACCGTATAGGTTCCAGGCACCGCCTGCGGACCGCGAACACCTCCAGCCCAGAAGATCATCCCCGGGAAACGGGTCGCATCGGCGTAGCGAAGGTCCCATGTAAAGCGATTCAGCCCGATCTTCGTCGAAGGCTTCGGTGCCGCCGGTCTCTCGTCCTCTTCCAGTCCCGCAGCCTCCTTCGGCTCAGGCTTCGAAGTCACTTCGCGCACCAGTTTGCCCGAAGAATCCGTGAACTTGAGCACAACATCCGAGGTCGGCTTCCCCTTGAGGTAGTAGTACACAACCACGCCGTTCGCAGGATTCTTCCCAACCCCAGGCTGCGCTCGCTCAAATCCGCCGCCGCCCGAATACCGGTAAGCCGTCTTCGGCTCGTACAGATGCGTGGCCTCCGGCACTTTCCCGGGAGCCATGGCGCGCACCAGCGGAAGATCATCCAGAACGTAGAACCCGCGACCCTGTGTCGCCACAATCAGATCGTCTTCCCGCTTTTGAATCGTCAAATCCGTCATCGGCACATTCGGAAGATTCAGCTGAAACGGAATCCAGTTGTCGCCATCGTTGTACGACACATATAGATGCGCCTCCGTTCCTGCGAACAGAAGCCCCTTCACCTTCGTATCCGGACGAATCGTCCTCGTAAAATCATCCGCCGGAATTCCATTGACGATCTTCGTCCACGTCTTGCCATAATCCTTCGTCTTATAAAGAAACGGACGAAAATCATCCGAAAGATACATCGTCGCCGCGACATAAGCCGTTCCCGCATCCAGCGGCGAAGCCGCAATGCAATTCACCCGGATGAAGTCCGGAAAATCCTTCGGCGTAACGTTGCTCCAGGTCGTGCCGCCATCTCGCGTCAGGTGAATCAACCCATCATCCGAACCCACCCAGATCACACCCTTCTCCACCGTCGATTCATCGATCGTGAAGATCGTGTCGTAGTATTCCACAGCGGAATTGTCCTTCGTAATCGGACCCCCCACAGGCCCCTGCTTCGACTTGTCGTTCCGCGTCAGATCCGGACTGATCGCCTTCCAGTGCTGCCCCTCATCTTCCGTCGCCATCAGAACATTCGCGCCCGCATACAACAGCTTCGGATTCCACGGAGAAAACAGCAGCGGGTAGCTCCACTGGAAGCGATACTTCATCGCCTCAACCCCAGAGCCCATCGGATTATCCGGCCACGCCGTAATATTGCGCAGCGACCCCGTCTTGTCGTCGTAGCGCGTCATCAGGCCGTCATATGAGCCCGCGTACACATAACGCGAGTCCGCAGGATCGGGCGCAATCCACCCGCTCTCTCCGCCTCCCACCTCATGCCAGTCCGCCTCCGTGATCGAGCCATTGTTGGACCGGCTCGCGATCTCCACCGTCGTGTTGTCCTGCTGCGCCCCATAAATGTGATACGGAAAATCCTGGTCCGTCACCACGCGATAGAACTGCCCCGTCGGCTGATTCATAATCGTGCTGAAACTTTTGCCGCCGTCAAACGAAATATTGGCGCCCCCGTCATTCGACTCGATCATCCGGTTAGGATCGTCGTTTGCAATCCACAAATCATGATTGTCCCCATGCGGCGTGGGAATCGACTTAAACGTGTGCCCGCCGTCAATCGAGCGATAGAAGCTCGTGTTCAGCGCGTACACCGTATCCGCATTCTTCGGGTCCGCAAAGATGCGCGAGTAGTACCACGCACGCTGCTTCACCTCGCGCTGATCGTTCACCTTCGCCCACGTCGCGCCGCCGTCATCCGACCGGAAAATCCCGCCCTCATCGGCCTCCGCAATCGCCCAAAGACTCCCCGCCCTCACCGGCGAAACCGCAATGCCGATTCTGCCAATCACTCCCTTGGGCAATCCCGGATTGCGCGTGATCTCCTTCCACGTATCGCCGCCATCCGTCGATTTATACAGCCCGCTGTCCGGGCCGCCGCTCTCAAACGTCCACGGCTTGCGAATCACCTGCCAGATGCTTGCATAAAGTACGCGCGAGTTCGTTGGATCGATCGCAACATCGACCGCCCCGGCTCGATCGCTCTTGTACAACACCTTTTGCCACGTCTTGCCGCCGTCCTTCGTCCGAAACACCCCGCGCTCTTCATTCGGCCCCGCCATGTGACCCAGAGCAGCAACATAGACGATGTCAGGGTTCTTCGGATCAATGCGCAGAGCGCCGATCTGTTGCGTGTCCGTCAGTCCAACATGCGTCCAGGTGTGCCCCGCGTCCGTCGATTTGTACACTCCGTCGCCATGCGATGCATTCCCGCGAATATCCCCCTCGCCCATCCCCGCATAAACCACGTTCGGATCGGAATCCGCTACCGCAATCGCTCCCACCGAACCCAGCTTCAGCTGATCATCAGCGACCGGATTCCAATGGTTCCCACCATCGACCGTCTTGAAGATGCCCCCGCCCGTCGCTCCAAAATAAAACGTAAGCGGCTCGGACTGCACTCCCGTCACCGCACCCGAGCGTCCGCCGCGAAAGGGACCGATCTGCCGGAATTGAATCCCGCTAAACGCAGAGTCCGGTTTCTTCTCCTGCGTCTCCTGCGCATGCATCGGAAAGCTGCAGGCAATCAAAGCTGCCACGGAAACTACCGGAACCACCAGACAACACTTCACAAAGTTCTGCATCCATCGATCTGACATTGTTCCTCTAAGCGCGCATTCGATCTTTAACTGGAATTGGTCTCAGCAGACCGCATCGCGGCCCACCATCATTAAAGCGTCATCAGGATAGTGAATCCGAAGCAACTTCATCCTAGAGCATCACGAGCCCACGCTCCCATGTTTTTAATGACGGCCGACGTAAGCGGAAAGTCGCGCCTTCGAATAGCGACTCAGAATCCCGTAGTCGACTCGCTGTGGAAACGACGGCAAGTTGATCAGTTCGGATATTCCGATATTCCGACGAGTGATACACTTTCACCGCAAGCAGCCTATCCCGATCCCCGTGCCCCTTAAAAGAACCTCCAACCCACTCTGGCTTCTCTTCGCTTTCCTCCTCCTCCTCCTCTGCGCCTTGCCCTTGCCATCCTCCGCGCAATCCTGCGGCGCCACCGGCATTGCTCTGCAGGTTCTCGGCTCCGGAGGACCCGATATTCGCGACAAGCGCGCCTCCAGCAGCTACCTCATCTGGCAGAACGGCAGGGCCCGTGTCCTCATCGATGCCGGCGGCGGAAGTGCCCTCCGATTCGGGGAAAGCGGAGCCGAAATGTCTCAGCTCGACGCCATCCTGTTCACTCACTTCCACGCCGACCACAGCAGCGATCTCCCCGCGCTCATCCTCTCCTCCCGATTCGAGCCTCGCACCCGCGACCTGCCCGTCTATGGCCCGCCCGGAAATCAGTACATGCCCTCCACCACCGAGTTTTTTTACGATCTCTTCGGCGACTCACACGGCGCCTATCACTATCTCAGCGCGCTCCTGGAGCCCGGAGTAAAAGCACCCTACAAGCTCCAACCCCACGACGTAGGTGTCTCCGACACTCCCGGCACCCCCATCACTGTCTTCCATAGCGGCGACCTGTCCGCCACCGCCGTCCATGTCATTCACGGTCTGGCTCCAGCCCTCGCATGGCGAATAGAAATCGCCGGTAAAATCATCGTCTTCAGTGGAGACACCGACGGCCAGGGCCAGGGTCTCCCACGCCTTGCAGCTAACGCCGATCTATTCATAGCCCACAACGTCGTAGCCGAACCCGCCCCCGGCGACCAGACACCATCGTTCATGCCTCCCTCACTCATCGGCCACATCGCCGCCGCTGCCCACGTAAAGCATCTGGTCCTCTCGCATCGAATGGCCGCCACACTCGGCAAAGAAAACGAGGCCAACACCCAATCCGAAATCAGAAAGCAGTTCGCCGGCCCTCTCACATTTGCCAACGACCTCGATTGCTTCCCGATAAAGTAAGCCCAAGATAAAGTAAGCCCAATCAGACCGTTCCCCTCGCACCCCGCCCGCAGTCTCCCCAACCCACCCAACCCCGATCTTCCCCACAACTCCCCCCATTGCCTCCAGCCCCGAACCCTGCCATACTTAATCGTGCACACCACGCACAAACTTCCAATCCATTTAAAGAGGTCGCGGAAATGTCTGCCAAGTACATCTTCGTAACGGGCGGCGTTGTGTCTTCATTAGGAAAAGGTCTCGCCGCAGCCTCCATCGGTTGCCTCCTCGAGGCCCGCGGACTCCGCGTCAACCTCATGAAGTTCGATCCCTACCTCAACGTCGACCCCGGCACCATGTCCCCCTTCCAGCACGGCGAAGTCTTCGTCACCGACGACGGTGCCGAGACCGACCTCGACCTCGGCCACTACGAGCGCTTCACCCACGCCAAGCTCACCCGCGACAACAACCTCACCACCGGCCGCATCTACGAACAAATCATCACCAAAGAGCGTCGCGGCGACTACCTCGGCAAAACCGTCCAGGTCATCCCCCACGTCACCAACGAAATCAAAAACGCCATGCGCAAAGTCGCCGCAGACTGCGACGTCGCCATCGTCGAAATCGGCGGCACCGTCGGCGACATCGAATCCCTCCCCTTCCTCGAAGCCATCCGCCAGATGCGTCAGGATCTCGGCCGCGACAACACCTGCTTCGTCCATGTCACCCTCATCCCCTGGATCGCCGCCGCACAGGAATTAAAAACCAAGCCCACCCAGCACTCTGTTAAGGAGATGCTCTCCATCGGCATCCAGCCCGACATCCTCCTCTGCCGCTCCGACCGCGCCGTCCCCCGCGAGATGCGCAACAAAATCGCCCTCTTCTGCAACGTCGAGGAGTCCGCCGTCATCGCCGCCCGCGACGTCGCCAGCATCTACGAGGTCCCCCTCACCTTCGCCGTCGAAGGCGTCGACACCCTCGCCCTCAAATATCTCCGCATCGAAGCCCCCACCCCCGACCTCTCCCGATGGCAGGACATCGTCCACCGCGCCTACAACCCCAAAGACGAAGTCGCCATCGCCATCGTCGGCAAATACGTCGAGTACGAAGACTCCTACAAATCCCTCAAAGAAGCCCTCGTCCACGGAGCCCTCGCTCACAACCTCAAACTCCGCGTCACCTGGATCGAAGCCGAAGGCCTCGAGACCCGCGACCCCGAAGGCCGCCCCAACAACGACTACATCGCCCAGCTCCAGGGCTTCGACGGCATCCTCGTCCCCGGCGGCTTCGGCAAACGCGGCATCGAAGGCATGCTCAACGCCATCCGCTACGCCCGCGAATCCCTCACCCCCTACTTCGGCATCTGCCTCGGCATGCAGACCGCCTGCATCGAGTACGCCCGCAACGTCTGCGGCCTCCACGACGCCAACTCCGGCGAGTTCGACCCCGCGCACCCCCTACCGCATCATCTACAAACTCCGCGAGCTCACCGGCGTCGAAGAGATGGGCGGAACCATGCGTCTCGGCGCCTGGGACTGCGTCCTCGAACCCGACTCCCTCGCCGCCCGCGCCTACGGCTCCCACGAAATCTCCGAACGCCACCGCCACCGCTACGAGTTCAACCGCGAGTACGAAGCCATCCTCACCGGCGCCGGCCTCCGCATCACCGGCACCACCCCCGACGCCACCTACGTCGAAATCGTCGAGATCCCCACCCACCCCTTCTTCCTCGGCTGCCAGTTCCACCCCGAATTCAAATCCAAACCACTCGAGCCCCACCCCATCTTCCGCGACTTCATCGCCGCCAGCTACCAAAACCACCTAAGACTCACCCCAGAATTCGTAGCCGAAGACGCACACACCTCAAACCAATAATGCAAATTTTTCTTTGAGGGAGTTTTCGCGTTTTTGCAGGGGGTTTTTGCCAAAGTGAGTGGCAAAACGTGGTTTTTTGATGGTGAATTTGTGGTGGAATCGTGGTGATTTGTGGTGAATTGGCTGGTGCTTTTCCAGTCTCAAAAATTTGTCACAGATTCCGTATTTATTTTGAGTGATTCCCGTTTTGGGAATAGTCAACATCTCGGTCCGGTGACAGCCAGGACAACTCTGCTCTTGACAAAGCCGTCGCCCTTATCGAGCCCACCCGCTTTTACGCCTTAAGTGTGATGGACTCGGGATTTTGCCAGCCTCTTTTGCGGCTGAAGCCAAGAGTTATGCCCCACTAGGCTGTCTGCCAAATGCTCTTGCAGAAGCCTTTGTCGTTCCTCATCACTGACCTCAGTGGGTGGTAGTTTCTCTTCAAGTTCCCTCCTGATTTGGTTGTAGACTGACACCGCCCTCTTCTCTCGCTTGAAACGCCCAAGCTCTTTACCTGCCATCTCCAAAACAAATTCTCCATCGATAGATTGGAGTAGCAATTCGGCTCTCGCAAAATAGAGTCTCATAGCCGCAATTCTACCAACCCGCTCCACGTCCCCCTTACTGTAAAGTTGGAATATCTAGAGGACACATGAACACTCCGTTCACCAATTTTGCTCCGCTGCACCCACATGACGAAGAGTATTTTGAAATTCTGGCCGGGGCACTTCGCGTCTGTGCAAAATACAAGCCAATGTTTGGACAGGGACGGGCGGGGGGTCTGACTCTTGCCCAATTTCGACAGATGTATGGCGCAGACCCGTTCTATAGTTGGATGGGTCTGGACTCCCCGATGATGTATGCCGCTCATAAGGCGGCGGGAGGCATGACGTCGATTTACCGGCAAGTAGGTATGGGTGGCCAGTGGGTCTTTAACAAGGTTCTCCAGAATACGCTGGGGCTCACGCAGGAACAGGCGAATTGGACATACACGGTACCAGACACCAAGGGAGGGACGCGAAATCTCTCTTTGGATGGCCGCATCGTACTAGAGGATGTTGTAGAACCTGAGGCACGAAACCGCGTGAGGGCATGGATGGAGGAGGGTCTTCGAAGGGTTCTCGTTGACCGCACAGCCGCAAACGCTCCGAAGAATGGCGTCGTGTTCGAAGTTCGTCAAGGCTATAAAAGTAAAGACTCCAAGCGGCAAAATGCCGATCTTGCAAACGCTGCTAATGCATACATCGAAGGGTATTTGCCATCAGTTGTCCTGCTCTCTAATCAAATTGATGGCGACCTCGTGACACGCTATACACAGGCACGCTGGCTGATGTTGACCGGTACGACGGGCGGAACTTCTGTGGATAGCACCTACGTGTTTTGCAGGGAAGTGTTGGGATACGATTTGGCGGGTTTTTTTGAGAGAAATTCAGCTCGATTTAAGATTGAACTTGAAGCCGTTCTTGCGGTTCTCTTGGAGCCTGATGCTGACTGAAACTAAGGCACTCTCACGCTTCGACCATCTCACCTATCGCGGAAACAGCAAACATTCTCGATACGGTTGGCTGCGTCTGACTCCAGCCTTCTCTGTTCATCTGATTCAGGACAATGTTCGGGGCCTCCCGAGTGGAGCGAAGGTTCTTGACCCATTTTGTGGAACCGGCACCACAGCCTTAGTTTGCGCCGAAGAAGGAGTACACGCTGAGACGACCGACATCAATCCCTTCTTGCTTTGGCTGGCAAAGGCAAAGTGCGCGTCATACTCCGCAAACGATTTGCGTGAAGCACGAAGAGTCTCCGCAGACGTTCTTCGCGCAATCCGCAGCACGAACGGATTGTCACCATGGGTTCCACCACTGTTTCAAATTGAGAAGTGGTGGAGTACCCCGATACTAGAAAAGATTGGAAAAGCCAGAGCGGTCATTGAAGACAAGAAAGAACAAATTGGCGAGTCGGCACTCAATTTGCTGAAGGTGGCGTTTTGCCGAATGATGATTGGGACCGCCAATATCAGTTTCGGTCATCAGTCGATGTCATTCAAGCAGCCGGACGACCAGATGTTGCTTAGTATCCCCAATGATGCTTCGGAAATTGTTGCATCAAGCTGGACTGATGCCGCCGACAGTATTCTCAAAGCAGCCGATAGCCAAATCATAGTTCAACCACGTTTTGTGGAATGTGATGCACGAAGTCTCACTCGTGAACTGAAGGAGGATTTCTTCGATTGCGTAATCACATCCCCGCCTTATCCAAATCGCATGAGCTATATTCGGGAACTTCGTCCCTACATGTATTGGCTTGGTTACCTTGAAGACGCACGACAAGCTGGTGAACTCGATTGGGAAGCGATTGGGGGCACTTGGGGCTGTGCCACGAGCAACCTTATGAAGTGGAGCCGACCTAATGGGCTCGAAGTTACTTATGAAGGGTTCGAGAGAATTTTGACTGCAATTGAGAATGCCAACGTTCAGTCCGGAAAGGTTCTTTCTAAGTATGTCGAGAAGTATTTTTGCGACATGGTGGGGCACGTCAAGGAACTGTTTAGAGTGGTTCGAGCCGGTGGCAGTGTTCACTATGTCGTAGGCAATTCGAAGTTTTACGACGTGATGCTGCCTGTGGAGGGCATATTCGCTTCTCTGTTCGATTCGGCGGGATTTGTGGAAACGAGAGTTGAGACGATTCGTAAGAGGACTTCAAAGAAAGAATTATTCGAATTCATCGTTCACACAAGGAAGCCCTCCCGCGTTTGAGGTTCAGGGGTAGAGTCAGTGCCCACCCATCGAGGCATCCGTCCCATCCGACCACTTCCCAACCGGAATCATAAACAGCGTGAACCCATCTAGAGGGTCCTTGACTCCGACAACAATCGGAGACCCCGCCAACCCCGCGCCCCAGGCTCCGTGCCCGGAACGAAAAACATCAGGTGAGGATGCCAGGCTCCGCCCTCATCATTCAAGTGCCCCTGCTTGGACAGCATGTAACACATCGCGCCAGACCCCAGCGCCGGAAACTCCTTCTTGGCGAACGCAGCCTTGATCCCCGCGGCCATCTGCTCTTTGGAGTCGCCGCCCAGCACCAGCTCGGTCTTCTTCATCGTGATGGGAACATTGAATCGCGCCGCCTGTGGGTTAAACAGATCGGTCCCCGTATCTTCGGATTCCAAAACACAGGATCGTCAACCCCGGCAGTCCACCCGCGCTCCACCATGCACACAAAACCATTCTTTCCCTTCACCGCGACCTCGTACCCATGCCGCCCCATCACCATCACCTCGGCATCTTTTGAGATCGATGGCGGAGCAGCACTCTGCGCCATCGCAATCTCAGCGCTCCGCTCCATCATGTACTGATCGACCGGCGGCGGGTGGCCCACATCTAACCGAACCACCACGACCGGGTGCCCCATCTTCGCAACGGTTTTATCGTCGATAAGCCGTCCCATCCTCGCGGCAGCGAAAATCCCGATACACCCAAACCGCTAGACTGCACCTCGGAGGATCAAGTTGGGATACCGCGACTCTTGCCGATCATTCTGCTGTCTCTTGCATCGGAGCGCCTCCGCATCACCGGTAGGCCGGGGTGAAGAATCCTATATGCTTTCGCTGATTTTCCTGCTTACATGGAACGATGAAATGCCTGAGCATTTCCGGAGCGGTCGTTTTCTTCTCCCAGCTTTTGTTTGCGGGGATCCTCTTCGCGCAGGGCAATCAGGGGAACGGCGAGAATCAGGGAGCGCGGCAGTTCGCGGCGACCTGCGCCGGCTGCCACGGCTTGGATGGCACAGGGAGCGCGAAGGGCGCAAACATTGCGACACTTCCGCGCGTGATCGCACTCTCCGACACGGACTTGGTGCGCATCGTCCGCGAGGGCGTGCCGGGCAAAGGCATGCCGGGGTCGCCGCAACTCAGCAACGAGGCGATTCAGGGGGTTGTGCGCTATCTCCGCACGCTGCAGGGGGCGTCTGCGTCATCACCTGCCGCCGGAAGCGCAGCCAAATTGCCAGTCGCCACTACCCCTGCGCAACCGGTCGCGACAATCGCCGCGCAGGCACAAACCACCAAGTCAGAGGTCGCTGCAAAGCCGGCCGCCGGAACCGACTTGATCCAGCAGAGCGATCTCCTTCAGAAGGAAGTGAAGAATAACTGGGTCTCCTACAACGGGGACTACACAGGACGGCGCTACAGCAGCCTGGACGAGGTGACGCCTGCAAATGTCGCCCGCCTGAAAAAGCGGTGGATCTTTCAGACGAGCGGCGCGGGCGCCATGGAAGTGACCCCCGTGGTTGTCGCCGGAGTCATGTTCATCACGCGATCGAACGACGCATGGGCGCTCGATGCAAAAACAGGCAAGCAACTGTGGCACTATAAACGCGCCGTCTCGTCGGGGCTGATCGACGATGCCTCCGGTCATATCAACCGCGGCGTTGCCGTGCTGGGCTCCCGCGTCTACATGGAGACCGACAACGCACATCTGCTATGCATGGACGCGCGTTCCGGCAGCCTGATCTGGGACGTTGCCTATGCCACAGGCAACAGGAACTATGGCGCCACCAGCGCCCCTCTTATCGTGAAGAACAACGTGCTCGTAGGCACCTCAGGCGGCGACGACGGAGTCCGCGGATTCGTGGCAGCCTACGATGCGCAGACAGGAAAGGAGGCCTGGCGGTTCTGGACGATTCCCGCTCCCGGCGAAAAGGGTTCCGAGAGCTGGCCGGGCGACATGTACCTGCACGGCGGCGGCACGACATGGATGCCGGGCACCTACGATCCGGAACTAAACACGATCTATTGGGGCACCAGCAATCCCAGTCCCGACTTCGATGGAAGCGTACGGCCCGGAGACGACCTCTACACCAGTTCCCTGCTCGCGCTCGATCCCGATACCGGCAAGCTAAAGTGGCACTTCCAGTACAACCCACACGACCTGTATGACTACGACGGAGTGCAGACGCCGGTCCTCGTAGACGCAACCTTCAAGGGCCAGCCGCGCAAGCTCGTCGTAACCGCGAACCGCAATGGCTTCCTCTACATCCTCGACCGGACCAATGGAATGTATCTCTTCTCCAAACAGTTCAGCCCAAGCCAGAACTGGGCGAAGGGCATCGACGAGAATGGCCGCCCCATCTCCAACAACCTCATCCCCGACGAAAAGGGCGTCACCGTCTGCCCCGGCTACAGCGGTGGAACCAACTGGTATTCACCCAGCTATGACCCCGCCACCAACATGTTTTACTTCCGCTCGCTCGAAGCATGCAGCCTCTTCAAGGGCAGCACCGAGCCATTCGTAGAGGGTGAGGGGTACTACTCGACAGGAGTAGAGCACCCGAAGGGCGATACGCCCAACGCGGGATACATCAACGCCTTCGACCTGAACACGCTCGACTTCACCTGGCGCAACCGTCTGAAGGGCGATGACCAGGCGATAGCGGGCGTGATGTCGACCGCGGGAGGCCTCGTAGCCTTCGGCAATGACGCCGCAGAATTCGAGATCGACGACGCGCATACCGGAAAGCGTTTGTGGGCTTTCCCCCTTGGACAGAGGATGCACGCGTCTCCGATGTCGTTCGGCATCTCGGATAAGCAGTACTTTGCCGTGGCAGCCGGGGATAGTGTCTTTGCCTTCGCGCTGCCGTAGAGAGTGATGCAAAATCCATCGTCGCTTTTGTCCTTGTCTTCTTCCCCAACCCCCAAATATCCGTCATCTCGACCGAAGTCGCGCAATCCCACACCTATCCGGAATGCTGCCCCGCGTCGCAGCCAGAAAGTCATGAGATTGGGCGAGGTCTCTTAGTAAATCAGTGATCGGCGAACCATTGAGAGCGTGTCTAATTTCTTGAGGAGATAATGGTAATCCTCCGGTATTGATACGTTTGAAGATGTTAATTTTGACCGCGCTCGGGGTTCCTTTTTCTATGAGATAGACCGTTACGTTAGTTTCCCGAATTCTCCTTTGAAATGGTCGCGGGAGCTCTTTGAACGTCTTGTTCGTTAGGTCCTTAAGAAATTCAAGACCAGTCAATGGGAGGTTCTGATCAATCACGAATCTACGCAAGGTACTAAGGCGCTGTTGGCCATCCACGACTAACCATTGTTCGTCATTCGTTGCGTCCATATAAAAGGCTGGAAGGGGGATTCGAATGAGTATCGATTCGATTAGTCGGCTTCTCGCATCGTCCTTCCAAACCTCTTTTCTCTGAAAATCTGGTTGCAATACAATTTCGTGATTTTCTATCCGCGAAAGAAGAGTGTCGAGAGATAGCTGTTTGCTTTCAACTCTAATTTCAGCGGGATCGAAAGGTTGAACGATAGATGGAAAGGATTCGCTTTCCTCTTCTTCTTCAACCGGAGGGTCGTCAATGAACTTTCGTTTAAACAACCTTACTTATTCTCGACACCAATAAATCACGGAGAAGCCCAAGCTATCGCTCTCATGAGCACCTTCGTGCAATGCATAAGCCAAGGAATACGGCAACGGTGGATTACCGCCATTCGGACCAATCCTGAGTTCCAAGCTATCGAACTATGTCCCAACTATTCTCTGCCTCAGTGGAGAAATGACAGGCGCGTGAATCGAGATGAGCGGGCGCTTTTTAGGAGCTTCCTTACTGCGTCGCCTTATTTAAGCCGAGTTGAGGGCGAAGTTCGTATTCACGATGTAGTCGCTGAAGGCCTGTCGTCGTGCCTCGTTACAGACTCCCTATCATTGAGCTGGGATTCTGAGTCGCTCTGGGCTCAACCAGAAATAGTCTCGCAGGTTCTACAGCTTGATCGAGATGGAGAGATATCTTCGACAGATATTCGAATAAGAAATGTTTCGCGAGTCGAGCACTGGAACATGCACGCTGAGTGGTTTCGCTCAGCATTAGCGTCAAGAATTCGGTCAGGACCCAATTTATTGGAATATGCAGCCGATTTATTTCCTCATCTGACCTTCGGTTCCGCTGCAGCGAGGCAAATCAGTTCGCTCACGGGGAACGAACCCTACTTCAAATGGGTGATTGAATCCCTTCGATCCGCAGAATTGGAAGTATCTGGCACGGCCAACGTGACGGTTCGACCAATCCCATGGAGGGCAGGACTGAGGTGACTGCTTTGTTGAATTTGTTGATCGGTGAGGTTAAGGCTTTCATTGATGCCTTGAAAAGCAACTTGTGAACGCATACTAGCCTTTCCGCCGTGTGATACTCTACGGCTAGATGAAGGCTGAACCTAAAGCGCGTCGCTCAGACTCTCCGACCAAGGATGTACAGGGTGACTTCGCACAGTTCACGAATTTTATGAGGCGGCTTGTAGCAGTGCCGCACTCGAAGATCAAAGCCGAACTTGATAGAGAGAAGCGAGAGAAGAAATCTAAGACTTCCTCTTCCCGCGTCCCTGCCTCTTCCTAGAAGGCTTCCGCCCCTCCCACCTTACCAGTGACCTCAGCATAAGTCAGCCGCTTCCCCGCGACCTGCGATAAGAGTTTGGTGAACCGCTGTGCGTCTGTTTTGCCCTTGCGGTTGTTGTAACGGAATACCTGTTCGTCTACGTATGAATCCATGTGGAACGGCTCTACGGCAACGTAGGTGCCAGTCAATCCACGTTTCAGAAGACTCCAGAAGTTCTCGATTCCCTGAGTGTGGACGCGGCCATTAACGTATTCATTGATGTGATTGACGGTCTTGTGAGTGAAGTTTTTGTACTCGCTCAGTTTGTCGTATCCAACATGCCCATCGGTGAAGACATAGGCATTGAAACCGATGTGGCTTAAGATCTCGGCTTGCAGAGTCTCACGCTTTACGTTCGGGATGACCTTGGCGCGAATCTGGCGAGACTCACGATCTAGCATCCCCATCACGATAGTCTTGCGCTCTTTCTGTCTGCGCTCCCCAAGGTGCTTGTTGATAGCCTTCCCGCCGATGAAGGTCTCATCTACCTCTACCGGGTTCTGCCAGTGACCGCCTAGAGTCAGATCGCCGTGATCTTCTTTCATAGCCAAGCGAATCCGATGCAGCATGAACCAAGCGGATTTCTGTGTCACACCGATAGCCTTGGAAAGTTCATAGGAGCTAATACCGTTTTTGCAGTTCGAAAGCAGCCATGAGGCAGGGAGCCACTTCTCTAGGCCAATGGGAGAATCCTCGAATACCGTTCCAACCTTGAGGGAGAATTTCTGCTTCGGATGCTTGCCGTAGCAGCGGTAAACCTTGGCCTTTTCCAGATATGTCACCTTTTCCGACTGGCAAACGGGGCATTTCACAACCCCATCAGGCCAGCGAACGGCTAACATGAACTGACGGCAGTTCTCAGCATCGCTAAAGTATTGAACGGCTTCGAGTAAGGTCTTCGGGGCTTCCATGTAGACTAAGGTAGCACACTGACCTTAGTCCGTCAAGTATATTATTACCTCCGTAAATGTAAGAAACGAAATACTTTACACGCGGGCAATAGGGGGGACCCCCCCGGGCAGATGCACTAAAGGAGAACGAACAGCATGACCACTCAATACAACTCCGGTCGCAGCGGCTCCGCAGGCACCCTCCTCGCCGTCCTTCTTTCTCTCATCCTTGGAGCCGTCGCCCTCGCCGTCTTCCTCCGCCACGCTACCACCGGCATCATGGCCCGCGTCGCCACCGCGATCACCGGCCGCACCACCACCTTCGACACCTCCGTTCCCGCCGTCGTCCAGAAAATCCAGCGCCTCAACCGCCTCGAAACCGTCGTCTACTCCATCGACACCGTCGTCGAAGGTTCCAAATCCTCCCCCGTCCTCCCCGACCTCCTCGCCGGTGACCGCATCCTCCTCGTCGTCCATGGCCAGTCGATAGCGGGAATCGATCTCTCCCAGTTGAAGCCCGAAGACGTCCGCATCACCAACAAGGACGGAGCCCAATCCATCCACGTCACCCTACCGCCCTCTCAACTCTTCCTCACCACCCTCGACAACCAGCACACCCGCGTCTACGTCCGCTCTACCGGCCTCCTCGTCCCCGCCGACCCCAATCTCGAAACCGACACCCGCGCCAAAGCCGAGCAGCAGCTCCAGGCCTCCGCCCTCTCCGACGGAATCCTCGACACCGCCAGCAAAAACGCCCGCGCCACCGTCACCACCCTCCTCTACAGCCTCGGCTTCAATGAGGTAGTCGTCACCTAGCTCATGCTGGCCGTTCCAAAAACCTCAACGTTTTGCAACCTTTCTAAACCTTTAGCGTCAAACTGCCGATATAGAGATTGATGACACCAAAGCAGCATCACCTTCGAACGACAGTTTCATGTAACCGCAACCTGCCTGAGATATCATTTAATTGATGAAGTTCCGCTCCAGATCGCGCAACGCCGACACCTCGACCGAGGACGCCTCCGGCGCCCTTCCATTCCCCCGCACCGGCCAGGAAGAAGACGAGCAGGAAGAAACGACCTTCATCAAAGCCGTAGGCTGGATCTCCGCCGGCCTCGGTGCGGTTGCCCTCGGCCTCTTCATCGGACGAGAACTCCGCCAGCGATACCAGTTCAACCACCGCACCCCCTACGACGCTTACGCCCACGCCGGCGACGAGCAGGACGTAGACTTCGGCCTCGGAATTTAGTCTTCTCCCCCTTTGACCGCGCTCTCCCCCTCAAATGCCGTATCCTTGGATTGCCGTATCGATGGATACGTCAAGCCTTGGAACCATAATTTTTGCGATCAGCCCCTGAGGTACATTCATGCAGCGGATCTTGGAAATGGTGACTTCGACCTATCTCGGTCGCGTCGCACACAAGACAATTAGCCCCTTGGTTCGCCGTCTCCGACGCATCTCGAACCCCGACATTCCCAACGATCACGTGATCACCAAGGTCTCTTATCGGGGTCGCGACTTCAGCCTGGAACACAGGCGCTGGAGTCAGGATGACGCCTTCGCCATCCAACAGTGTTTCACCGACGCCCAATACGATATGCCCGTCGGAGCGCACGGCGTCCTCGTAGACTCCATCTATCGGGAGATCGTCGCATCCGGCTTGCAACCACTCATCATCGACTGCGGCGCCAATATCGGAGCCAGCGTCACCTGGTTCTCCGCACGTTACCCTGAAGCCCACATCATCGCCATAGAACCAGCAGCGGAGAACTTCGCCCTCCTGCAACGCAACTGTGCAGGTCTTGACGTCGACCTTAGGCTGGCCGGCATCTCCTCAACCGACGGCCGCGCCTTCCTCGACAACGCCGGCGGAAGTCACATGGGCTTCCGCACCACCTATGAGCATCGGGGTACGGAGGTCGATCTGATCTCCGTCGGATCTCTCCTCGCCTCCAAGCCTTCCACCGCTTATGCGCCATTTCTGCTCAAGGTCGATATCGAAGGTGCCGAAAAGGATCTGTTTGACCGAGATACCGATCCCATTAATCGGTTTCCGTTGATCATCCTCGAACCCCATGATTGGCTCATGCCCGGACGACTCACCTCCCAGGAGTTCTTTCGCTTTCACGCCAACGCCGGTCGGGAGTTTTGCATGAAGCACGAAAATGTGGCCTCCGTCGTCGCGCACAGCAGTCTCCTTCAAATGACTAAAGGCCTGAAGAACTAGTTCGCACAACCGTCGTGGACCCCGCTGAGTTACCATCGTCAACGATGAGTACAACCAATCTCGCCTTCCTCTTCCCCGGTCAGGGCTCGCAATCCGTCGGCATGGGCCGCGACCTGTACAGCAATTTCCCCGCTGCTCGCGCCGTCTTCGACGAGGCCGACGAGGCCCTCGGCTTCCCTCTCTCTCGCCTCATCTTCGATGGCCCGGAAGACCAGCTCAAGCTCACCGAGCACACGCAGCCAGCTATTCTCACCGTCTCCGTCGCCGCGGCACGCGTGTTAGCCGAGCGCGGCATCAATCCCACCTTCGCCGCCGGACATTCGCTCGGCGAATACTCCGCGCACGTCATCGCAGGAACCCTCACCTTCGCCGACGCCGTCCGCACCGTTCGCGCCCGCGGCCAATATATGCAGCAGGCCGTGCCCCCGGGCGTCGGCGCCATGGCTGCCATCCTCGGTCTCTCCGCCGACCTGATCCAAACCATCTGCGATCAGGTCACCGACCAGCTCACTCCCCTTCCAACCACGCCCGAAGCCAAGGCCTTTAACCCCAGCAGCGCGGTAGTCTCACCGGCCAACCTCAACTCCCCCGACCAGACCGTCATCTCTGGCGCAACTGCCGCTGTCGAGCGTGCCGCTGACCTCTGCAAGCAAGCCGGAGCCAAGCGTACGGTCATGCTTCAGGTCAGCGCCCCCTTCCACTGCGCACTCATGCAACCCGCGCAGGACGCGCTCGCCCGCGATCTCGCAACCCTCACCTTCAATGACCCGGCGTTCGCCGTAGCGTGCAACGTAGACGCCCGTCTCCTGACCCGCCGTTCCGAAGTCCCCGATACCCTGATTCGCCAGGTCACCGGGTCCGTCCGCTGGGTTGAGTGCATCCAACTTCTCATCGCCCAGGGTGCCACCCACTTCATCGAAGTAGGCCCCGGCAAAGTCCTCTCAGGCCTGATGCGTCAGATCGACCGCAACCAGAAAACCCTCAACGTGGACGACTCTGCTTCCTTTGAAAAGACTCTCGCCGCCCTCGCCGGCTAATCGGCAGAGATCAGCTCCACAAATCGACACCGCGCATTAGCTTCCGATATTCACCGTCACCTGTATCGTCTGCGTTGCGGTCGCGCTCTTTGCAGTAATAGTGACAACCTGGGTTCCGCTCGGTGCTGCTGGTGGCTTCACAACCGGAGCAGGTGTTGATCCGCCGCCGCAGCCAGAAGCTCCGCTCGCAACGCAGATACTCAGACACAATGCCCACAGAACGGATAGCTTCCGGCCTCTCTTTGCCCTCCGGGAAAAGCCCAGAAACGAGAAGGCCCCGAACGGCAATAGAAGCGCATACACACCGGTCCCGGAAATTCCCCGCCTCATCAGGGGCTCCAGGTTGCTCAAAGTCGAAGCCACATTCAGAGTGACGGTGCTCTGCACCGCCGTTGTGCCGCTAATCGCCTGCGAAGCTGGATTCAGCGAGCAGGTGACGTATGCCACGGGGCTTGAACAGGAGAACGCGATCGCCCCTGTAAATCCAAATCCTGGAGCAGCGGAAACCGTGACGGTTCCAGACGCTCCAGGCGCGATGGAGACCGCGTAGGCACTCAACGTAAGAGACACGGGGTTCGTAACACCAAGCATCAGCGCTGCGCTTGTCGATCCGGCGAAATTGCCCGTCGCACTGTAAGTCGCAGTGATCGTCTCCGATCCGACCGTACTGGATGTGGTCATCAACGTGGCAGTTCCGCTGGCTAACGTTCCCGTGCCCAGCGAGGTCGTGCCGCTGAAGAAGGCTACCGTTCCGCTCGGCACACCGGAGCTTGAACTGACCGACGCCGTCAGAATCACGCTGGCGCCAATCGCGACTGAGGACGAGGCGAGACTCAGGGTTGTCGTCGTAGGAATCGCGGTTGCCGTAACTACGGTGGCCGAGCTGGTTGAGGCTGTGTTGCTGGAGTCACCACCATATTGCGCAGACAAACTATGTGCGCCAGGTCCATTGAGGATGGTCGACAGCGAGGCGCTAACCGAACTTCCTGATGATGCCGCGGCCACAGCAGCGGAACCGATCATGGTTGTCCCGTCAAAAAAGTTTACGGTCCCCGTCGGCACACCGGTCGACTGAGTCCCGGTCACCGTTGCCGTCAATACTGTGCTCGATCCTGCCTGCACCGGCGACGGCGCGGCCGACAGCGAAGTCGTCGTTGCCGTTGAAAACGGCTGAACCGTCACTGTCACGCTTCCAAAGGTATACGCCGCATAAGTAGAGTCGCCCGGGTACTGTGCCGTGTAGGTATGCGTCCCCGCAGTGATTCCTGTCAGTGTCAGACTAGCAATCGTCCCGTTTCCGCCGAGCGTCCCGGTGCCGACCATGGTCGTGCCTTCATAGAATTGAACCGGAGCCGTGGGGGCTGCAGTCCCCGTTGAATTCGTATAGGTAACCTGCGACATCGTCGGCTGTAGCATCGCATTCAGGGTCACCGTACCTGGGCCCGGCACCGTTACCGCAGACAGATTCGTACTCGTAGCAGTGGAAAGATAGAGTTCGCCGACCAGGAAGGTAAAGGTCGATGCAGAGCATGGATAAGGCGCGGTGCCAGGAGACGTCACGCTACCGTTGTAAGACACACCATTCGTCGTCAGCGTCTGCAAAAAGGATGGCGACACCGGGCCGGGACCCAGGGTGATGGTATCGAAGGTGAAAGCAGGCGAAAGGCTTGTCGTCGTCAGGGCATCGAAGACGAAATTGTCCAGATTGAGTGTGGTCAGGTGATTGGCGTCGGCACCCGCAATGCTCATGATTCCGTTGGTCAGCCCGTGCACGTTCCGGAAGGTTATGTTTTTGAACTGGGGTATCGAACTTCCAGTCGTCGTACCGTTATAAAACGGAGTAATCACGATCAGGGTTCGATGGTTCTGCATGCAGATGTTCTGGTACGTAACATTCTGCAGCAGTCCGCCATTACTTGGTGTGGCCTTCAGGCGCAGAGCGATGCCGTTGCCGTCGATTGCCGTACCTGCCTGGTTGATATTCGTTACCAGCATGTTCGAGAGGCCGCCCATCGTGATACTACCGACGGAGATTCCGTGTCCACTGTAAGTGTTGTCGTTGGAGATGGTAATGTTCGACGCCGCGCTCGAAGCGCTGATCGCTACATCGTCGTCTCCATCGCTGATCGAAGAATTGGTGATCGTGATGTTTGTGCCGTCGGGATCGATGCCGTCCGAGTTGCGCGCGGAAAAAGGTGTGATGATCTTCATCCCCCATACCGTAAGCCCGTTCGATCCCGATCCCTTCCACGTCACATGAAACATCGGCGAATTTTTGAAGGTGATCTTGTAAAGCGTGAAGCTCGACGCTTTGCTGGCCGCTAACATAACGACATTGTTTTGCGCGCCGTTGCTAACCTGCTGCGCCTGACTCGCGATGTCCCACCACGAACTGGTCGACGCCGTGCCATTAACCAGCAGCTTGTCTTCGCCGCGTCCGTCGATCACGCCATACCCCATAATGCCCGCGCCCGTTGACGCTTTATTGCCGGCAATATTGAACAGTGGATTGCAGCCATTGCCCTGGGTTCCAACCGTGCCGCAGGTCTCAGCGCCGGAAACTTGATAGTCGGCCGGATTGCGGGAGGCAAACACCGTTACTCCTCCATCGACCAGCAAAGTCACTCCAGTCGGAATCGTGATCGGCTGAATCAGAAATGCATTATTGCCTCCGGAAGTCTGCAATTCGACGGCCTGGCCCACAGCGCAGCTATTAAGAGCAGCCTGCAGCCTGGTTGTGTCGAACGACGTCTCCGACGCCGGCTCTCCGTTGACGATTGCCTGCTGCGCCTGCAAAGTGCTGCAGGACGCCGGAAACGACGGCTCCGTCACCGTGCGAGTATCTTGACCCTGCGCACTGAAGCCAAAGATCCCGATTAGAACAGCCAGCGCTATACCTTCGACTCCGCTCTTGAATCTCATCCTTTATCCCTCGGACGCCCTCGCTTACAAAGACGATCCTGTGTGCCGGTGTTCTTCGCCGGCGGCTACGTTCTTCGCAGAGTATCGGGCAGGAAACTCCTCCCCCCAATCTCGCATATCTATTGCGTCACAGTCACCGTCGCGGTCAACTGTTGGGTTATGGTTGCGCTGCCGTTCACTGCATTGGCCGTCACAACAACGGCATATGTGCCGGCAGGAGTCGTAGCCGTAGTTGTCGAAGGCGGAGCGGAGCTCCCTCCGCAACCGCTGACGGCCATCAAACCTCCGATGACCAACAGGGCCATGAACAACCCACCGAAATGCTTCGCAGCAGACCTGCGGCGCTTCGCAACGAATCCCGCGAACAGGAGACCCGGCAGAAAGAGAATTCCCGCCATTCGCACACCACTGTCTTCATCGCTCAACGGCCTAAGCGAGCTGGTCTGGACGTTCGTCGCAATGGTGAGTTGAGTCGTAACTGGCGCATTATTCCCGGTGAAATTCAATGTCGAAGGCGAGAAGCTGCACGTTGCGGCCGTAGGCAGACCACTGCAGGCAAACGTAGCCGCACCTAAAAAGTTTCCCGTCGGCGTCAACGTCAGCATCAGCGTTCCCGAAGCTCCGCTCTTGATCGTCAGCGCCGTTGTGGTTGCCGAAACCGCAAAGCCTGAGGCAACCGTGGTCTCACTGACCGCACTCGAGGTGGAGGCCACAAAATTCCCATCTCCCGAATACACCGCCGTAATCGATGACGCGCCCAGAGTCGCGAAGCTCGTCGTCAACGTCGCAACTCCACTGGAAGGCAGCGTGATCGAATTCAATAGAGTCGTCCCATTGAAGAAACTCACCGAGCCGGTGGGCGTTCCTTTTGGCGTTGAGACGACCGTCGCCGTAAAGCTGACCGGCATATTTTGTCCCGGCGTCGCACTGGAACTGACTAACGTCGTTGTCGTCGCGGCCGGAGCAATCGTCAACTGGCCGGCAACAAAGACGAAGCTGTAACTCGGTGACGCCAGAGTTCCCACGGACGCGGTTATCGGATAGCTCCCTACATTGGCCGGTGTAGCCGGCGTAGTCGTCAGAGCGGGCGCACCGGTAAGCGCAGTGGCAGCCGTATCCGTGCCCACGAAGCCCACATAAATCGGCGTGTAATTCGGAATCGCGCTCCCATAAGCGATGGTAAGCGTCGGCGCCGTCACCGTCAGGCTGAGTGGAGCGAGCGTCACGCTGGCGGTGCCCGTGCTCGCGCTGTTGTTGTTGTCTCCCGAGTACGCCGCAACCAGGTTATGGACTCCGCCGCTAAGGCCGGTCAGGGTAAAGTTTGCCGTCGCTCCTGTGAGCTGCATCGTGATCGGCGTGCCGTTATCCACCGTCAGCGAGACCGTGCCGGTCACTGCATTGGCTGGCGCATTCGGTGTTATCGTTACCACCACATTTACGGGAGAGTTATAGACCGGATTGGCAGTCGTTACGTTGACCGCTGTTTGCGAGCCGAGAATTGTCAGGACAAACGGCGTCGCTGTCGTTGATGCGGCGAAATTCGCGTCGCCACTGTAATTCAGCGTGATGTTATGCACACCCACCGGCAGTTGGCTGGTCGTGAAGTACACATTCCCGGAGGCATCGAGAGTGCCGGATTTGAGTACCGTGCTCCCGTCGCTCAACGTGTAGTTGCCCGTTGGAATCGCGCCTCCTCCGGGAGTTTGCGGCCGCGCCAGAATTGTCAAACTCTGTCCGAGGCTCACCGTCACCTTATTGCCCGCAGGCACGTAGCCGTTGACGCCATTCGCGAGGCCAGCCGTGGGATCCCACGAGTCCGGAGCAGGTGTGCCGAGGAATGTCAGAGGTGCATATTGCGCCGCCTGCGCAGCTGTCAGGTTTTCTGGACGAAGAGAGATCGTCTCGCGCTGCCCGACGGTAGCTCCGCCGGCGCCCATCGTGTTGAACTCGGCATAGGTCGATGTGGGCAGATTGGTGTCGCCGGAAAATTCTATCCATCCCGACGGGTTTACCTGGTCCACCGTTGTATTCAGCATCACGAAGGTGGAGTACTGGCCGTAAGGACGGCCGTAGTAAAGGTTTGTCATGCCTGCGCTCTGCGACGTCAGGTTGACGCTATTAAAGATGTAGCCGCTAAGGTAGTCCCCGGAACTGCCCGTCTGGCGCAGCTTCTGTTGCGCTTCGATCGTCTCGGTGCCTGTCGCCGTCAGGCCATGGTACGTCGTGAAAAAGGTTGTCTGGTCGAACACCGCGGCGGCGTCGCCAAAGATGTAGTCCACATCGCCGGTAATATATCCCTTCCAGTAATACTGGCGCGCCGGAACACAGGTCGTTCCACATCCCTGGCTTCCGGCATAGAGCGTGTCCTGGAGGCTCGTAAGCCGAACGTTGTTCAATACAGCCTTATCCGAACGAATCCAAAGCGCAAGAGCCTGCGTTCCACACAATGTCCCCGCGTTATAGAGCGCAAAGTTGTTATTCGCGGGCTGGTTCGCGGTACAGCTGCCGTTGACAACCGCCAGCGTGGTGGAATTCGTTGCGTCCGTATCGTACGTGTTCGCAATCGAGAGATTCTCCGCATAGAAGACGTTCGGCGTGTAGCTCACTCCTCCAATTGTCGATTTATCGACAACCACCGTAGCCGAGCCTTGATCGCCAGAGGCGCCGTTGTTGCCCGCAGGGACGCCCGGCGGGAGGGGAGCATTGAAAGCTCCGCCCTCGGCTGTCATCACCACCTTCGTCGGATCGCCGCCAAGTCCTCGCAACGCAACGTTCGGGTAGCTGATCGTGAATTGGCCGCTATAAGTCCCGGGAGCAATATAAATCGACCCGCCCGTCGCGGGCAGCGCAGCGACTGCTGCGGCAACCGTGTTGAAGTTGCCCGACCCATCCGCCGCGACAACGTTGGTGGAGACACCAACCGCAGCCGTCGTCGTTGCCTGGGTAACGCTGTAGCTCGCGACCGTAGCCGACGAAGGAAAATAGTCGACAGCATCGGCAGGAGTGAAGCTCACCGCGAGGCTATAGGTGCCGATCGGCAGGTAGCTTGCCGCAGCCACCGCAATCGCGCTTCCTCCACTTGGCGTCGCAGAGTAGACATACGACCCCGCAACCCCGCCGGCGGTTGCATTGAATACGCCCGTCCCTATCGCCTGACTGAACTGCTGCGTCAGTGTCGCTGGAGTCCACGTGACCGCGGTTGCCGCCTGCGCCACGCTGAAGACGACAGGCGTGGCCGTCGATCCCACGATGCCGCTCTGCGTCGGGTAGGATGCCGTCACCGTGTGCGAACCTGCCCTGAGTCCGGTCAGCGAAATCGTCGCCACGCCGCTTCCGTTGAGCGGATAAACCACGGCAGTCCCGCCATCGACGGCGACCGATACATTGCCGGCCGCTGTTCCCGAACTCGGCACCACAGTCACCGTAAACGAGACCGCCGCACCGGGCGCGCTGTAGACAGGCGCAGCGGGAACCTCTCCGCTGATAGACGTCGTCGTCGTTACCTGGGTGCCCGTCTTAGTGCCGGTCAGAGTCAGGCTGCCGGTCGTGCTTCCAGCAGGCAGGAAAGAGATGGCGTTCGGCACAGAACCGGTTCCCGTCGGCGTCGGCGTAAAGCTCGCAGCAATCGTGCATGCCGCTCCTGCCGGCACGCTCGAAGCGGCCGGGTTGCACGTACTGCCTGCGCCTCCCAGCTGAAAGTCGGTGCTATCCCCCTGGGCAAAGCCCGTCGCCGCCACATTCCCCGAGTTCGTAATACTTCCCGCCAGAACGGTTGAGATATTGGTCCCGAAGTCAAACGTAAAGTCATTCCGGACGATCTGCACCACACCCGTCTGATTCGAGTCGGATACATAGACGCTGCCTGCTCCATCGACCGCAATTCCGTTAAGCGCAGTGAATCCGCTCGCCACTGTCGTTTGCGCGCCCGTGACAGGCACCTCAAGAACGCTCCCCGATCCCGCGTCGGCAATGTAGACATCGCCCGCCGCATCAGCCGCGACGCCCACTGGAGAGATTGTGCCGGTTACGGTTACACTTGGCGGCAGCCCCGTCGTAATCCCTCCCACTGGCAGCCGATAGACAACGCCTGCTCCTTTGTCCGCCACCAAAACATTTCCCTGGCCATCGAGCGCCAGAGCTACAGGATTGTTCAGCGCTGTCGCCGTCAATGTCGTGGCAATTCCCGTCGTCTGTGAAAACCGGATGACAGCACCGGTTGTATTATCCGCAACGTAGACATTTCCATTCGCATCCACCGCGATCGCCGCCGCCGAGGCAATCGCCGCATTGGAGAGAGCCTGCGGAGTGTACGTTGTTCCCGAAAGCGCAAGCTTTGTGATGTTCGCCGAACCAACCGTAGCCGCGTAAACACTTCCATCCGTTCCCACCGCAATCTGATTCGGAATCGCAGCCAGCGCTGCAGAAATCGGCGTCGAGATCGTAGAAGCCGTCGGAGCAATCGCAACGATCTGCGCCGAACTATTGACCGAGTAAACGTCCCCATGACCGTCTACGGCGACCGAAACCGGCGCGGATGAGCCCAGCGTCTGCATGGTGGGCGCCACAGGAGCTGCCGGATCGAAGGCCAGATTGGCTCCCGTCGCAACCGATGTCAATGACGTATTGATCGTCGTTCCTGTGCCGGAAGGATTGATCTGAATCTGGATTGGAGCATCGCGAAGGCCTACCTGCGTTGGAGTAAAGGTTGCCGGAAGGATGCAATCGTAGGTCTGGTCGCTCGCATTGGTCGTGCAACTCTGCGCGCCCAGCGCGAAATCCACGTTCGCAGCGAGCGTTGTTGAGATCGACGTCGTTCCCGCAGGAGCATGAATGAAGATCCCCGGAGTCGCACTTGCGCCGATCGCCGTGGGCGCAAAACTGGTCGACGACATCTTGCGAATTGTCGCGTGAGCGCCATCGTCGAAGTACAGGTTGCCAAGATTGTCCAGCGACAACGTTAGAACACTGTTGCTCCCGCTGAAGCTTGCCTGCGTCGGCGGACAACCGTCCCCCGCCGCATCGGCTCCCCCGCACACTGTCCCGCTCGCAGCAATCTTGCGGATGTATCCCGTGTTCGCATCGAGAAAGAGGATCTGCGTATTATCGCCAACATAAATATTTCCATTCGCATCCGTCGTCACGCGAAAGATGCTGCCGTCGACGTTCGCCGAACCCCCGAGGAGCGGACTCGCCGACGTCGCCGTTGAACCGCCCCCGGCAATCGAATAGACGTACCCAACCTGGGGCGTCACGCTGGGGTTATTCACCGTGATGATCTTCGTCATCGGGTTATTTGTTCCGCCCGCATACACCACCCGAACCCGTCCCGTGCCGTTCGCGTCATTGAATATCGCATCGCCAAATGCGTCGGCGGTGATTCCCTGCGTGAATCCGCCAGTCGCAGTCTGGCTCGTGTTGGAGAAAGGACAGCCATCCCCGAAAGCGTCAAGCGCCACACTGCTGCTACCTGAGAAACAGGGAGCTCCAGCGGCCGAGGGAGCGGTGAACTGAGCCCCACCCACAAGGGCGTAGATGTTTCCCGCGGCTGTCGCAGCAGTAAGGCCGCTGTTAGCCGGGTTCAATTGCAGAATCGCAATCAGCGGATTCGTCACGCCCGGGATCACAGGCCCCGCAACTACGCGGAAGCGCGAGTTTCCCGTGTCGCCGATATAGATATTTCCGAACGCGTCCGCATTCACTCCGCGCGGCTGGTTCAGCGCTGCTACTGAGGAGCTGCACGTTCCCGACGGCGTCGCATTCGTACCATCTCCACCCGATCCGCTCGTACCAAAACTTGCCTTCCCCGTCGTGCAGCCCGCCGCCACACGCATAAATCCAACCTGCGCCGCCGTGCACAGCGGAGAGACCGCGTTGCAGACCAGGTGCACAAGTTGGTCGCTGTACCCCGCAATCAAAATATTGCCGTACGGATCGCTCCCGATGCCGCGCGGATTATTGAACCCACCCGTAGCATTCGTCGGGCAGCCGTCGCCCAGCTTGTCCACCGCCCCGGCGCAGATCGTGCTGCCTCCAACGAATACCGAAATCAAGCCGCTGCGAGCGTCAATCTTCCGTATCAGGTTATTCGATGTGTCCGCAATATAAACATTGCCTTGCGGGTCGGTCGTAACTCCACCCCGAAAATCTGTACTGAACACCGCCTGCGTGGCCGGGCACCCATCGCCAAACGCATCCGTCGCCTTCAGCGTGCTGCCGGCAAAGCATGCGCTTCCCGCAGTTGTCGTGGTTCCGCCCCCCGCAATGGTGCTGATCGTGTACGGCAGGACGACGGTTGCCGCCGTTTGACTCTGCGCGTCCGGAACGTAAAGCCAGGTTGCCGTTACAACAGCCAACAAAACCCCAATGCAGCGTGCGAAGCGAGTCGCAGAAACCATTAGAAGGCCTCAAAATTCTGAACCGTATCACCGGATCGCGTATTCAGATAAATGTGTTCTAACCGTTTGGTCTGACCAGTAAGCAGCCGTCGTTCCCCCAAAATTAGAAACCAAAGAAAACTAAAGCGTTGGGATTGCAGTTGTCAAATACTCATTTCGTTTCAGCGCAGGATCGCCAAACAGCCAGCATTCTCGAACAAATTCCCCGCATTATTGAGATATAAGCCAGCTTGAGCTCTTGACGGCGCTTGTCCGCCCGTGATCAACTCGACCTCCGGCACCCTCAGCCGGGGACACTAAGTGATTGAAAATGCCTGAATTTCCAGCTTTCGTGGTCAAACCACTCGCGATATACATATTCAGGCGGTGGGATATCTCATCCTAAATATCTATCAACGATCAGCCATTCACTTAGCAACCTCTTAGGCCTTTGAAACGGACTGCCCCCGCTCCATATAAGCTCCATGTAAAGTCAGTAATTGACAGCCCCGCTCGCAGATCGGGCCCAACCCGCCAGGAGTCTCCATGCAAGTCCACGACGTCGTAGAAAACTTCACCCTGCAGAATCAGGACGGCAAATCCGTCTCCCTCACCGACTTCAAAGGCAAACCCGTCGTCCTCTTCTTCTACCCCCGCGCCGATACCCCGGGTTGCACCATCGAGTCCTGCGGCTTCCGCGACGCCTTCAAGAAATTCCAGAAGGAAGGCATCGTCGTCCTCGGCATCTCGCGCGACACCGTCCAGGATCAGAAAAAATTCAAGGACAAGTACGACCTGCCCTACGATCTTCTCGCCGACCCCGACATGATGCTCATCAACCGCTACGACCTCATCAAGCCGAAGAACATGTACGGCAAGCTCGTCAAAGGCGTCAAGCGGACCACCTACCTCATCGGTCCCGACCAGCGCCTCATCCACATCTTCGAGGCAGTGAAACCCGAAGGTCACGCCGAAGAGGTGCTCGCGCTCCTCAAGAAATCCTCGGCGAAGCATTAACGCCAGAAACCACCTTCGTCGCTCTCGAAGCCGGCAACAGACTAAACTCAGATTCAGGCAATGAACGCATCCGCCATCACGACGGCCGCGGCGGGGCTCGTCGCCGGCGGACTCACCTATGCCGCCCTTTCCGCGCAATCGCAGCTCTTCGGCAAAGTCCTCATCGCCCCCCGCAATCCCAACGAGATCGCCCTCACCTACGACGACGGCCCCAACGACATCGTCACCGAGCGCCTTCTCGATCTCCTCGCCCGCCGCAACGTCCCAGCCACCTTCTTCCTCATCGGCCGCTACGTCCGCGAGCGTCCGCAAATCGTTCGCGCCATCGCCGCATCCGGACACCTTATCGGCAACCACTCCATGACTCACCCCTGGCTCGCCTGGCAATCCTCTACCCGCATCCGCGAGGAACTCGCCGGCTGCAATGCCATCCTCGAAGACACCCTCGGTATCCCCATCCGCTACTTCCGCGCACCCCACGGAGCACGCCGCCCCGCCGTCCTCCGCATCGCACGCTCGCTCGGTCTCACGCCAGTTCAATGGAACGTTCTCCCGAAAGATTGGGAGCCAGACACCCCGCAAAACATCGCAGACCGCGCCATCCGCGCCATCACGCGGAATCAGCGGCAAAACCGCGCCTCCAACATCGTCCTCCACGATGGCGGACAAGCCGGCCTCGGCCAACCTCGCCTCCCCACCGTTGAGGCCACCAGCCTCCTCCTGCAAAAATACGCCGCGCAGTCCGCAACGAAGTTCGTCACCATCGACTCCTGGGCGAAAAGTCGAAGAGTGCCGATGTAATTTACGCAACCGTAAATTTAGAGGCGTTGGTAGGCAAAAAAGAGACGGACGCTCCGCGAGGGAGCATCCGTTCTTGCCTGCCCCTCGGAAAATACCCTCTACGTCGCCGAGCTGCTCAACTGGCGCGTCCAGAAACTCATCCTGCACCCAACCAAATGAGCTGACACCCGGTTAATTGATCGACCCAGCCGGGTCTTTTGTGGAATATTGCACCTATGGTCTTCATCAGCGTGACGCGTGTTCGTGTGCGGTCGCCGCGTTTTCTCCCTCCGTTTTTCCTGTATACGTTTCGCTCTCGGCAACAGGTAAAGAAATCGCCCGGATTTTTAACTGGTTCTTTGTTGGCCGATCGCAACTGGGCTTTTTGGACGATGACCGTATGGATTTCGGAGGAGAGCATGCGCTCCTTCATGACCAGCGGCGCTCACAAGCGCGCGATGCCGCATCTCCAGCACTGGTTCGATGAGGCCTCCGTAGCGCATTGGACACAACCCGATGCGACACTGCCCTCCTGGACCGATGCCGACCGGCGAATGCGTGAGGTCGGCCGCGCATCCAAGGTCCTGCACCCAAGTCCCCGGCACGCAACATTGAACTATCGCGCTCCTCGCACCACAACGGACGCACCCTTCCAGCCCGATTGACTGCTCTCCGGCGATTCGCTGGAGGTCACTTATCCGGAAAGGCGACGATTGGGCCGAGCGGCGAGAAGGCTGTTCTAACCAAGCCTTCGCCGCCAGCCTCAGATGCATCTCGCGCGTGACGAATCGTCAAAACGTCAACTTCCTATTTCTCCTGCGCCATCCCCGCAACCACCGCAGCCATCTTATCGAGTATCTGATTCCAGCCCTCCATTTGACCGCTATTTTTCGCGCTCTCCATGGGGTCATTTCCAATGAAGGTCAGTTTCGTCTGGCCGTTTCCGAGATCCTCAAAGAGGGTCACGTCGTAGGCACCCTCTATGGCCTCATGTTCTATTCCTAATTCCGCAGGATCGACCTTGTTTCCCTTCGAGTCCGAAAAGTACATGGAGGAAACGATCTTCTCGTGCAGAACAATCTCGTGGTATTCAACCGCATTCCAGCCGCAGAGCTGCCCATCCGGCGCATTCATGCAGCAGAGAAGTTTTCCTCCAACGCGAAAATCCATCTCGCAAACGGGCGCAGTAAACCCCTTAGGCCCCCACCACTGCATGATGTACTTCGGGTCTGTCCACGCCTTCCAAACCACCTCGCGTGGGGCATCAAAAACTCGTGTGACAACCATCCGCTCAATTTCGCTACCCGTGTCTTTTGCCATCTCTGACCTCCTCTTTCTTCATTTGATTGACAACTACTTCCAGTTTGTCGAAACTCTCTTCCCAGAATCGGCGATAGCTGATCGCCCAGTCGCTGACTGTCTTGATCGCCGCTGGCCTGAGCGTGCATACACTCTCTCGTCCGCGCTTCGTCTTGATGACAATCCGCGCCCGCACCAGGTAGGCAATATGTTTTGAAATCATCTGCTGCGAGAGTGCAAACGGTTCCGTCAATCCATGAACGGAGGCAGGCCCATGGGAGAGTCGTTCGATCATTGCCCGGCGGGTTGGATCAGACAAAGCCGCGAATGTTGTGCCCAGATTATCCACAACCATATGGTTGTGCATTGTCTGGTCAATGTCAAGTGCTAATTTTGCGATTCTTGATTTCTGTTCCCCGATCTCTGAACCCTGACACTGCGCTGATTGATCCTCTGCGCAGAAGGGGCGAGCCGGCGGGGCTATTGCGCCTGGCATCCGGGCAGGAGGAATGCGGATTGTCTCTGGAACCTTCTCGGTGTCTCACCGCTCTGTTGGGCAAGTGATCTTTGCCAGACGACTCGCAGCAAGCGGTATTCAGACGAGTCTCACCCGTCGATGAGTTGTGGTTGGCGTCGCTATTGCTGAAATCCTAATAAGCAATCTGCTTTATCGGGCATGCATCCCAACCTTCTTGCCCATCCCATCCCTTCGGATTGTAGGAGACGCAGAACGTAGTTTGATGGGGGTCTCCAAAAATGTCATCGTATGTGATTTTTCCGTACAAAACCAGAAACGTTCGTTTCTGGAGAATGTCGTCGATTTGCTCCTGGGTCAGAGGAAAAGGCGTTCCGTCACTATGGGTAATCGATCTGGTGACAGTAACCTCCTGCCCATTGAAGAGAGAGAACACGCTTTTATCATCGAGTGTTGACATCGCACTTATTTTCCGCTCGATAGCGGAATATATAAGAGTTCGCGGAGCGATATTTTTCATTTCCCAAAATCATGGCTTGCGCGGATGTTGAGAGCAGGGGAAGATCCGTAGTTGCGAATCATGAAGTGATAAGCAGGCGGAGTTTTAGTGTCTCCCAACCTGATTACTGGACTCTTAAAGTCAGCATTTACCCACGCATGTTCCGCCTTCTTGAAGTTTTGTTCAGTCATTCCCGTTACTTTTCTGGCTTCTTTCAGCTGACCGCTAGTGTAGTAAACCAGGAAGCCGGTGAGGCCCGCATAGATGATTATGAAGATTAGACCAGCAACCTCCACTCCAAAGTGTTTCTTGTCTCTGGCCTCCTTCTTTTCTTCGGTGGCATCCTGCTTGTTACTAACTTCTACCGGAACCTTTACTTCAATCTCTCCCCGAACATTAACACTGCCGGACACGTGGCAATTATTATCCTGTCCGCTTGTGTCGTGTGGAGCGGCAGGGGATTGACTGAACTGGGCATTGAGTTGTTGTAATACGCGGTCTTTTCGTTTCATTGGGTGACCAGAGGCATAGGATGGCGAAAGAAACACGAATACACGAAGGCCCGGAAGCCAAAGAGAGGTTTGAAAAGTTAGCAACCCATCTTTTTCGCGTACCGAAGTCTAGCGTCAAACCGACTGCAAAGCCAGTCCGTAAACCAACGAAAGCCAGCAAGGGCCGGTGCTTACGTTTACCGCGCCCCTGCCCCCACTTAGTGTGAGGTAGAACTGCACAATCGGGTTACCATAACCTAACCCCGCATGAACACAACCTCCCCCAACCCGGCACCAGCCGAGTCGATCCCGACTCCACCCATCGACCCGGAACTCCCCGCGCCCCTCACCATGAGCGACGTCATGCGCATCCCCATGATGCGCCGCCTCTGGTACGCCCAGACCATCTCCGTCTTCGGAGATTTCCTCGCGCTCTTCGCCGTCATCGCCATCCTCACCTTCAAGCTCCACGCCAACGCCCAGCAGATCACCGGCGTTCAGATCGCCTACATGCTCCCGATCGCCATTCTCGGCGTTCTCGCCGGAGTCTTCGTCGACCGCTGGCCCCTCAAGCCCACCATGGTCGCAAGCGACAGCATCCGTGCCGCCCTCTGTCTCCTGCTCCTCTTCGCCAACCAGATCTGGCACTTCTACCTGATCCTCGCCGCCATCAGCATCTTCTCCAGCTTCTTCTCCCCCGCCCAGGGAGTCGCCATCCGCTCCGCCGTCCCTCTCCATGGCCTGCGCTCCGCCAATGCGCTCATCCAGCAGGTCATGTTCGGCATGCGCATCGTCGGCCCTGCCATCGCCGCCTTTATGGTCGCCTACGCCGGCCCCAGGAGCTGCTACATCGCCGACTCCATCAGCTTCGTCGCGTCCGCTTGTCTCATCGGCTCCGTTACCTTCCTGCAGGCCGGGCCCAAACCCGCCGCAATCCACGCGGAAGACGTCTCCGCAATCCACAAAATCTGGCTCGACATGAAGCAGGGCTTCAGCTTCATCTTCCACCACGCTGCACTGTTCTTCGTGATCCTCGCCATGGCCGCCGGAATGTTCGTCATCGGCTGCTTCGGCCCGCTCATCGCCATCTACGTCCGCGATTCGCTGCACGCATCGACCAAAATGTTCGGCATCGTCTCTCCGATGATCGGCCTCGGCATGCTCCTCGGCGTCAACTGGCTCAACACCTTCGGCAAAAAACTCAGCAACACCCTGCTCGTCTACTTCGGCCTCATCGGCATCGCCGTCGGCCTCATCATCCTCACCCTGCTCCCGCACGTCTGGTCGACTCTGGTCGGCAACTTCATCATCGGCATCGCCGTCGGCTGCATCATTGTCCCCGCCCAGACTCTCTTCCAGCAAGCCACCCCGCCCGAACTGATGGGACGCGTCGGCTCAACCTTCATCTCGATCGTCTTCGGAGCCCAGATCGCCGGTCTCGTGCTCTCCGGCATCGTCACCGAGTACATCGGCGTGCAGCAGGTCTTCAAGTACTGCGCGGTCCTGCTCATTGTCCTGGCCGCCGCCGGCAAACTCTGGATGGAGCCAAAACCTCAGCCCGCCCCCGCAACACCCTAAAAGCTGCTTCTCATTGGTGGAGACACCATTGGTACAGAGGCCGTCATTCTGACCCTGAGCGAGCACAGCGAGTCGAAGGGGAAGAGCCCCTGTATTTCGTCTTTGTTCTTGCTCTTACTTGCGAGAAATCCACAGAAATATTTTCAAAAACAGGAAAATTTTCAGCGATCAAAAATCGTGTCTCCAGGAACCACAATAGCGACACCATTCACCACAAACTCACCAGCAAATCACCACGTTCTACACCACGAATTTCCCCAACCCCCCTCAAAAACCCCAGTAAAGACGCGGAAAATCCCCATCCCCGCCACGCCGGAAAAAACCTGCAATTTTCTCATTCCTCAGGAGGGCTTCCCTTATGGGAAAAATTCCAGAAAGCACTGATCGACAGGATGTTATCCAGCCTGTCGGGCCCATTGTTATTGAACGTGTATTGATTCAGATACCCCAACTCAATGCGCAGCGGTTTACCGACGTGAATCCCCGGGCCAAGGAAGGCTCGATTCCGGTCCGGTCCAGCTTTTGGCCCGAAATTCGCACTATTCAGGTTTATGAAGATCTCGTCATACACCGCAACTAACCAGGGACCCTTTAAACCCAGCGGATGCATCAACTTGCCCATCTCCCGCAACCGCCAGCCAGTGTCGCTTCCGGCGCTATGGAACCGCTCCTCCAAACGGGTGCGTGACGAGAGGTCGGCCCTGCCCGCCGTGCCCTGCCAACTAACCTGCTCCCAAATGCGTTGTTCATTGGTTGGTGTACGAGCATACGGCTGGTCAGTGCGGACATAGGCATAACCAGCCCAAAGTGACCACGCGTTATTCAGCGCGTAGCCAACTCCCGGCCGCACCAATCCTTGCGAAAAACTGCTAAAGTCATCTCCGAAGCGCGACTGTCCGTCGAACCATAGCCGCCACGAGCCCTTCGCGTCGTTCAGCGGCGTCGGAAGTTTCCCAGTGACAAAGCCGCCGAGCCAAAGCCCGGAGTCAACAGACTGAGCTTTCGCTGAAGCGAAGCAAAACACCAACACGAAACTGAGCACCAGGGAATGATGTACACGCCACACGGTTGTACGCGTGGCCTCGTCTTGAGCGTTTTGCTTCGGAGCAGCGCTAAGACGGGTCATCCGATCAAACTCTCACGACTTGGCCGAATTTGTCCATCATCCTCATGGGAGTGCGTGGCGGGCGGCTTCGAGGAGGAAGCCTACTTCGGCTGGGCCGTGGGCGGTGGAGATAAAGGCGGCTTCGTACTGGCTGGGGGGGAGCCAGACACCAGCTTCGAGGAGGGCCCGGTGGAAGCGGCCGAAGGCGACGGTGTCTGAGGTGGCAGCGGAGGTGAAGTCGGTGACAGGCTGGCTGGTAAAGAACCAGGTGAACATGGAGCCGACGCGGTTGACGGTGATGGGGACGCCGGCTTCGTGGGCGATGCGGCCTACTCCGCTTGCGATGCGTTCCGTGGTTTGCTCCAGCCCGTTGTAGACGTCTTCTTCGTGGTCGATGAGGTAACGGAGGGTGGCGATACCGGCGGCCATGGCGAGCGGGTTGCCGCTCAGCGTACCGGCCTGATAGACGGGGCCGAGAGGGGCGAGTTGCTCCATGATGTCGGCGCGTCCGCCGAAGGCTCCGCAGGGGAGGCCGCCGCCGATGATCTTGCCGAGAGTCGTGAGGTCGGGAGTGATGTTGTAAAGCTCCTGAGCGCCGCCGAGGGAGACGCGGAAGCCGGTCATGACTTCGTCGAAGATGAGCAGGGCGCCGTGGGCTGCGGTGATTTCGCGCAGTGTTTCCAGGTAGCCGGGACTGGGTGGAATGGTGCCCGCGTTGCCGACGACGGGTTCGACGATGACGCAGGCGATGTCGTGGGGGCGCGCGGCGAAGACTGCGACTACGGCGTTGAGATCGTTGAAGGGCAGGGCGAGGGTGTGCATGGCCGTCTCGGCAGGGACGCCTGCGGAGCCGGGGATGCCGAGCGTGGCGACTCCGCTGCCGGCTTTGACGAGCATGGCGTCGGAGTGGCCGTGGTAGCAGCCTTCGAATTTGACGACGAAGTTGCGGCCGGTAAATCCGCGGGCAAGGCGGATGGCGGACATGCAGGCTTCGGTGCCGGAACTGACGAAGCGGAGCTTTTCAATCGAAGGAAAACACCGTATGACCAGCTCCGCGAGATCGGCTTCGGCGGCGATAGAGGCCCCGAAGCTCGCGCCTTTGGCTGCGGCATGCTGGATGGCTTCGACGACGGGCGGGAAGGCGTGGCCGAGGATCATGGGGCCCCAGGAGCCGAAGAGATCGAGGTAGCGATTGCCGTCCTCGTCGAAGATCCAGGCGCCTTCAGCGTGGGTGAGGAAGGGCGGATCGCCGCCAACGGCGCGGAAGGCGCGCACGGGAGAGTCGACGCCTCCGGGGAGGAGTTTTTCGGCGCGTTGCTGCAGGTGGCGGGACCGGGTGAGGCTGCGAGGCATTGTTTCAGTATAGGAGGGGAGAAAGAAGTGGTTCGCGCATGGCGCGAATGCCCACATCTCAAAATCGAGATATGGGGCATCCGATTTTGTGGCCCATCGAGATATTGGCTCGGTCAAGGTGTCCGGTTCTGGACGACGAAGAACGCTTGTGGACAGTGTTAGAAGATAGGCTTTGGGATATGTCACAGATAATACGGAACAAGTTTGTTTTCAACTCTGGCTGGCGACGTGCTTTTCCAAGTTGGGATTTCGTCGATCGCCCGCTGCGATGACATCCGGGCCACGAAACCAGAATCCCTTTTGAATGGAGAGCGACCACGATGACTGTCACACAGGACATTCACTATGCACTGCGGCAGCTGCGCAAGACGCCGGGCTTCACTGCGACGGTGGTGCTCACTCTGGCGCTGGGGATTGGGGCGAATGCCGCGATCTTTACGCTGGTGAACGCTGTTCTGCTGAAGAAGCTGCCGGTTGCCGATCCGAAGACACTGGTGCGGCTGGGCGGTAACGACGACTGCTGTGTGACTGGCGGGACGAAGAACGATGGAAACTATGGGCTATTCTCAACCGACACGTATGAGCAGTTGAAGAAGAACCTGCCGGAGTTTGAGGAGCTCGCGGGGATTCAGGCGGGGTTTCATTTTCGTCCGGTTACGATTCGGCGGGACGGCACTGGGGTTGAGCCGAAGAGTGTGATGGGAGAGTTCGTCTCAGGCAACTATTTCCGGACGTTCGGACTGAAGCCCGACAGGGGGCGGCTGCTGGGAGATGCCGATGATGCACAGGGCGCTCCGATGGCCGCGGTGATGAGTTATGACACGTGGCAGCGCGAGTATGCGGGCGACACTTCGGTGATCGGGAGCACGTTCTGGGTGAATACGAAGGCGGTAACGGTCGTGGGGATTGCGCCGCAGGGATTTTACGGCGACCGGATGTCTAACACTCCGCCGGAGTATTATTTGCCGATCGAGTCGATGCCGGTACTGGCGGGTGTGGCGTATGTTCACCAACCGAACTCAGATTGGCTATACATCGTTGGGCGGTTGAAGCCTGGCGTGGCTTGGGCTCCGCTGCAGGATAAGGTGAATGCGCTGCTGAAGCAGATTCTTGCGCGCAAGTTTAAGGCATCGCAACACGATCAGGAGCTGCTGAAGAAGACTCACACGACGCTGACGCCGGGCGGGGCGGGAATTCAGGCGTTGCAGGACGAGTATGCGTCGCATCTGCGGCTGCTGATGTGGATTGCGGGGCTGGTGTTGTTGATTGCGTGCGCGAATATTGCGAATCTGCTTCTGGTTCGGGGTATGGGAAGGCGCACGGAGATGTCTGTGCGGACTGCGCTGGGGGCGATGCGTGGGAGAATCATTCGCCAGTTGCTGACGGAGAGCCTTGTGCTTTCGGTGATCGGCGGCCTGGCAGGGTTGGCGGTAGCGTATGCAGGTACGCGGATGCTGCTGCTGATGGCGTTTCCAGGAGACAAATATGTTCCAATTCATGCCAGCCCTTCGCTGGAGGTGATCGGATTTGCGTTTGCGCTGTCGGTGGTGACGGGGATTCTGTTCGGCGTGGCGCCGGCATGGATTACGGCGAGTGCGAATCCTGCGGATGCTTTGCGCAGCGGGACGCGCGCGACGACGACAGGGGCTTCCCTGCTGCAGCGCGGGCTGGTGGTGCTGCAGGCGGCGCTGTCGCTGGTGCTGCTGGTGGGTGCGGGATTGTTTGCGCAGAGCCTGAACAAGCTCCAGAGCAAGGATCTGAAGCTGGATGCGCGGAACCGGTACATCGTCCATATCAACCCGCAGGCTGCCGGGCTATTCGCAGACACAGGTCGAAGCGCTTTATCGAACCATCGAGGAACGATTCCACCTGCTGCCGGGAGTGACGAAGGTGGGGATCGCGACGTATACCCCGATGGAGGACAATAATTGGGGAACAGGTGTTGTTGTACAGGGACAGCCACCCGTCGGCGGGTTCGGCGCCTCGTTTGTGAAGGCAACTGCTGAGTTCTTCGATTCGGTGGGAACCCGGGTGGTGATGGGCCGCGGGATTGGTGTGCACGATACGTCGTCGGCTCCGACCGTGGCCGTCGTCAATGAGGCGTTTGCGAATCATTATCTGAAGGGCCTCAATCCGATCGGGCAACACTTTGGCGGGGGAGGGCCGAAGACAGCCGGAGATTATGAAGTTGTGGGGGTTGTCCAGGACACCGCCTACGAGAGCGCGAGATGGGAGAATCATTACATGTACTTTGTGCCGATCATGCAGCGTCCGGCGAGTGACACAGATCCTATCGAGAAGGACGAGTCGCTCTTTGCCGGGGCAGTTTCCATTGCCACAGATCGACCGATGAACGATATGGAGACGCTGGCGAGGAAGACGCTGGCTGGGATCAATCCAAACCTTGCCGTGGTGAAGTTCCAGACGTTCTCGGAGCAGATCGGCGACCGGTTCAGCGAAGAGCGGATGATCTCGCGGTTGACGATACTGTTTGGCGGACTGGCGTTGTTGCTGGCAACGATCGGGCTCTATGGCGTGACCTCGTATTCGGTTGCGGGACGGACTTCGGAGATTGGGATTCGCATGGCGCTGGGGGCCAAGCGCGGCAGCGTGATTGCAATGATCATGCGTTCAGCGAGCATCCAGACCGTGCTGGGGCTGGCGATCGGGATTCCAGTGGCGTTGATGTGCGTGCGTTTTGTGAAGACGCAGTTGTATGAGATTACGAATGCCGATGCGACGGTGATGGCTGCGGCCATCGTGACGCTGGCTGGGGCGGCTTGCATTGCAGGGCTCATTCCGGCGCGACGTGCGGCGTCAATCGATCCGGCGAAGGCATTGCGAATGGAGTAGAGGCAGCCGACAGGAAACAACAACTGCGCGAAGTCGACGACGTGAGCGACAATAAACGAGTGTCACATTCAGTGTTTCAGGAGATCGTGTCAGAGATCAGGCGCTACGCGTCGGGGGCACGAGACTTTGCTTCGCTCCAAACCTTCAGCGTCAACCTTATTGCGGAGCAGCTTCCAAATTACAACTGGGTGGGGTTCTACATGATCGATCCCAGCGACGACGGCGTTCTGGTTCTCGGGCCATTTCGCGGTGCTGCCACGGAACACATTCGCATTCCGGTGACTCAGGGCATCTGCGGAGCCGCAGTAGTGCAGGGAGAGACCGTAATCGTAGAGGATGTCTCCTCCGATCCGAGATACCTCTCCTGTTCGATCGACACGAAGTCGGAGATTGTCGTTCCGATCCGCGTGGATGGAAAGGTTGTAGGCGAGATCGATATCGACAGTCATGCTCGGGATACTTTCGGATCGGACGACCGCAGCTTTCTGGAAGAATGTGCTGCGGTGTTCGGTGAATTCCTCGAACAGAAGGAAAAGTCCGCGGCTGGGGCATAACTTTTTGCCGGAGAATGTCCGGGCAACATCCGGGGATTGTCCGGGGAATATCATGGAAGACATGACGGAGGCAGAGCGCAGCGCGATGCAGGGACGGGCTTTGCTGCTTTACGACGGCGTCTGCGCCTTGTGCAACGGAACGGTGCAGTTTCTGATGAAACACGACCGGCTGGACCGGTTCCGCTACACTCCGCTGCAAGGCAATCTTGGCCGGGAGGTACTGGCGCGGTTCGACATCCACGCGTTTCCGGATGGCGTCGTGCTGCTGACCGGCGCTCTGACTCCGGCGGAACACCTCTACCAACGGTCGGACGCCATCGTTGCAGCCCTTCTCCTGCTCAACCAACCCTGGCGAGTGGTGGGCAAGGCCCTCAGACTGCTGCCGCGCCCTGTGCGCGATCTGGGCTACGGCGTCATCGCCCGCTTTCGCTACCGGTTGTTTGGCCGCTACGACACCTGTCCCGTGCCTCTGCCGGAGCAGCGCAGCCGGCTACTTGGTGTGTACGAATAACGGCTGCTTTAACAGTCTGAGACGACCACCCTGCTAGACTGAACTTCTTCTTTTCAAGTGACATGACATGGAGCACTACCTTGCCGGATGAAACCCTCCCCAAGACCGATTCGACCGCAGCGACCACACCGGCGACCGCAGGGCCTTCGCTACGAACTGCAGCCGCTCAAAAGAAGACCGGCCAGAAACAGAGTGCTCTGAAGACGGGAGCCGTCGGTGTCCCCAGAAAAAGTATGAGCTATGCCGACGCTGGTGTGGACATCACATCGGGCGACCGGAGCAAGCAACGCATCAAGATGCTGGCGCGCAAAACGTTCAACCGGCAGGTGCTGTCGGAGATCGGCGGCTTCGGTGGACTGTTCGCGCTGGATCTGGAGAAATTTCCCAACCCGGTACTGGTTTCGTCGGTCGATGGCGTGGGAACGAAGCTGAAGGTTGCGTTTGAGCTGGGCCTGCACCACACGGTCGGCCATGACCTGGTAAACCACTGCGTGAACGATATCGCCGTGCAGGGCGCGACGCCTTTGTTTTTCCTTGACTATCTTGCGACGGGAAAGCTCGAGGATATGGTTGTCGAGAGAGTGGTGCAGGGGATCAGCGAGGCCTGCCGCGCGAACGGCTGCGCGCTGATCGGCGGCGAGACGGCGCAGATGCCGGCCTTCTACGCGGAAGGAGAATACGACCTGGCGGGCACCATCATCGGCGCAGTGAGCCGCGACAAGATCATTACCGGAGAACATATTCAGGTCGGCGACGTGCTGGTGGGGCTGCCTTCCAATGGACTGCACACCAACGGATATTCGCTGGCGCGCAAACTGCTGTTTGAGGTGGCAAAGTACGGACCCGAGCAGTATGTGAATGAGCTGAAGGACAAGACCGGCGCCGCGTTGATGCGGACGCACCGCAGCTACCTTTCGGTCATTAAGAAGCTGGCCGGCGCCGAGGTGGTCAGCGGCCTGGCGCACATTACGGGAGGCGGCATCACGGATAATCTGCCGCGCATTCTGCCCAAGGGAATGGGTGCGCTGATTGATCGCGCGTCATGGACGGTGCCGCCGCTGTTTGAACACCTGCAGCATCTGGGCAACGTGGAAGACGAGGAGATGTTGCGCACCTTCAACATGGGCATCGGACTGATCGCGGTGATTCCGGCCGAGAAGATCAAGAAGGCGAAAGCTGTTCTGAACCGCGCGAATGAGCGGCACTGTTTGATTGGGCGGATTGTTCGGGGTGAACGGAAGGTCAGCTACGCCTGACCTATCGCAGAGTTTCTACTCGCCCTTCTGGTGTTTGCCTTCGAGGGCGAGATCTTCCTTTACGTTGGGGTCGTACTCTTTTAGTTCAGAGAGGAGGCCTTCGTCAGAGAGGTCGAGCGGGTGAGAGTTTGCCCAGTCTTTGTCGAGCGTCTCTTTGATGCGGGCGACGATATGGGGATCGTCGACCTCGATGGCGAGCTCGCGGCGGCTGTCGAAGCTGCCGGGTGCGAGATTGATGGAGCCGATGATGGCGCGAGCGTTGTCGGCAAGGATCAGCTTGGCGTGAAGTTTGATGTGCTTCAGCTTGTGAATCTTGACACCGACGTCCTGTAGAGAACGCAGCCCGCTGACGCCTTCAATGAGCTTCGCTTTTTTGAGCTTGTGCGGCGGCCGCGCCATGATGTGGATCTTGACACCGCGGCAGTGAGCGCGGATGAGGTGTTCGATAATGACGGGGTCCTGGTAACGCTCGTTCTGAAGCCACAGGGACTGCTTGGCACTGTCGATGAGTTCCCCGAGGCGCTGGCGGCCATTTCCGATACACCAGATGAGATGCTTCTGCTCACTGGCGTCGAACTTCGTGCGGTTCCAATCTGCGTCGAAGCATTGTGCAATCTCGTTGACCTCGTGCTTATGTGAGGTGATGACGGCGTAATCGCGCGTCCGAGTGAGATTCTCCGTTTCCCAGTTGAGCGACTGAACAAAAGCAGTCGTATCGTCGATGACCATGGATTTCTCATGGGTGAGGTCGAAGGCAGGATTGCTGTCCATCACCTTGATCCCCGCCACGGTCAGCGCCGTGCGCGAGGCTGCGTTTTCTTCTTTGCCGTCGCGGCGCGCAGGATTGAGCATGATGCGAACGTCTACGCCGCGTTTGTGAGCATCGATGACGGCTTTAAGCAGCGAGGGATCAGAAAAGATGAACATCTTGATGCGGATCGATTCTTTCGCGGCCGCGATGGCATCGAGGATGGGTTTGCCGGAGTCGTCGGGCAGAACAACGAGAGCGCGGGACATAGGTGCCTTTCCTGGTCTGACGGTGCATAGTGCAACGCCGGTTCGGGTTCACGGAACGTCGATTGGCGCTGCTGAGATCACCTTATCTGAACCGGCGTCGAACTGTGTGCGGTGCAGGTCTGCGTAGAGCCCGTTGAGTCCCATAAGCTCGTCGTGGTTGCCGTTTTCCGCGACGACTCCGCCCTTGATGACGGCTATCTGGTCGGCGTCACGAATCGTGCTGAGACGATGGGCGATGGCGATGACAGTTTTGCCCTTCATCAGCTTTTCGAGGGCGTCGATAACCAGCTTTTCCGACTCGCTGTCGAGAGCGGCGGTTGGCTCGTCCAGAAGGAGGATGGGGCTATTACGGACGATGACACGCGCGATGCCGATGCGCTGGCGCTGGCCGCCGGAGAGCGTCGAGCCGCGATCGCCGACCATGGTGTCGTAGCCCAATGGCATGGCCATGATGAAGTCGTGGGCATTGGCGAGCTTGGCGGCCGCTATAACCTCTTCCTTCGTCGCGCTGGGGCGGCCGAAGGCGATGTTCTCCAGAATTGTTCCGCGAAAAAGGACAGTGTCCTGGAGCACATATCCGATCTGGTCCCGGAGATGCTTCAGCTTGTAGTTGCGGACGTCCTGGCCATCGATGCGGACTGTCCCGGACTGCACATCATAGAAGCGCGGAATGAGGCTGACTACGGTGGATTTTCCGCTGCCCGTCGGACCGACAATCCCAACGAACTGCCCGGGTTTGATCTTGAGCGATAGATCGGTGAGGATCGGATTGTTAGAGTCGTAACCGAACGCGATATGCTCGAACTCAATTTCGCCGGCAAGTGTCTCCGGTTCGAGTCCTTTGGGATCCTCGGGAATAACGGAGTCGGCGTCGAGAACGCTGCGAATGCGATCGACCCCGACTGCCGTCTGGGCGATGGCGTTGGTGGTGGTGGCGAGGTCCTTGACCGGCTTGAAAAACTTCGTTAGGTAGGCGAGGTAGATGGTGAGATCGCCGACGGACATAGAGCCGGCAAGGATCAGAATCGCGCCTCGCCAGAGGACAATGGCGGTGCAGATCGCAACGATGATATTGACGACCGGAGAAAGAAGCGCCTTGATGCTGCGCGCCTTCATTGCGGCGCCGACGGTTGCCTCACTGACGTTGTACAGAAGATTCTCTTCGATCTTCTCCTGCCCGAAGGCTTTGACTACCTGGATCGATTGCAGGCCCTGCTGGGCTACGGCCAAAATCTGGCTCTGCTCCTTGCGAACCTCTTTGGTCGCAGCTTTGACCGCCTTCTTGAACCTTGAGACGAAGAGCAGAAGAAACGGGGTCACTGCGATGGCGATTAGAGTGAAGTCCCAATTCAACCAGAACATGAGGCCCAGCATGCAGACGATGGTCAACAAATCGACCATGATGTTGAGCGTGGAGGAAGATGCGAAGCCCTGGATCGTCTGGATATCGGTGGTAAGCGTACTGAGGAGCGCGCCTGTTTCGTGTGTGTCGTAATACTTGAGGGAGAGCCGCTGCAAATGCTGATACATCCGCATGCGCAGATCGTGTGCAACCCACTGGCCTGCGCTCTCGGTGTAGTAGTTGTCGATGTAGGAAGCGACCGCGCCCAGAACTGCGATCACAATGAAGGCCAGAGCAGCAATCATCGCCACATGGAGCTTCGAGCCGCCTTCCAGGAGCGGGGCAAGCAGATGGTGAAACCGGAGAGAGATCTTATGGCTGCCGACTACGTTGTCGAGAATGACCTTCAGTGGCCAGGGCGTAGCCAGGCTCATCACCGTCTCGACCAACATAGCCAGGAAGATGACGACCAGCGTGCGACGATAAGGGCGAAGGAGACTACCGATAAAACGCAGCATTGACTCTATTCCCGAAGTACTCGTAGGCGGTTGGATAGCCTCGGCAAGGAACAATCGTACCGGAAGACCGCAACCGCTGCGCGCTTAATTTTACAAGCGAGCGGTGAAATCGCTTCGAATTGCGGCACGTAGGCGAACGCTCGTCCGACGCAAGGCCGGGGAGTTATGTTCTTATAGAAAGCGTCATCTCCCTCGAAGGATGTTATGAAGATACGGGTCGGGTTTGTGTATTTTCTTGTGGCGCTCATCGTGTTCCATGGGTCGTCGCGCGCGCAGGCATCAGCTGGTTCCAAGACAAATGGCGTTTCCCGGCAGGCCATGGACCGCGACCTCATGGAAGTGACGATTCCCCGTCTCGAGCAGATGTACCGAAGCCACAAATACACCGTGACCGAAGTGGTGCGGTGGTACCTGGCGCGCATCGCCAAATACAACGGGATCTACCGTGCCGTGCAGACGGTAGACGAGAAAGGCGCTCTCGCCACAGCCGCCCGCGAAGATGCGGAGGCGAAGGCGGGCGGCAGCAATTTCCAACGCGGCCCCTTGTGGGGAGTTCCGATCGTGACCAAGGCGAACACCAGCATCAAGGGCCTGATTACGACCGACGGCTGGAAGGGCTACATGGTTCCGGGGCATGAACTGATCGCGCCGAAGGATGCAACGATTGTGGCCAAATTGCGCGCAGCAGGCGCCGTCATCCTGGGACAAACCAACATGCCGGACTTTGCGGCGAGCGATACGAATCGCAGCACCGCCTTCGGACGCACGGGAAACGCCTATGACGTTCGCTTCAGCCCGGGCGGCTCTTCGGGCGGCACGGTCACGGCCGTAACGGCAAATATGGCGCTGCTCGGCAATGGAACCGACACGGGCAACTCAATCCGAATGCCTGCGGCCACCAGCTCTGTCGTCGGAGTGTTCCCAACCCGCGGCCTGGTGAGTATCGCGGGGATCGCTCCGCTGGACTGGCTGCTCGATAACACCGGCCCAATCGCGCGAGACGTGACCGATGCGGCAATTGCGCTCGACGTAATGGCTGGAGAAGACGCCACCGACAGCCGTACGGCCGGCTCCTCTTCCAAGATGGAGCCCGGGCCCTACACCAAATATCTGAAGGCAGACTCCCTGAAGGGAAAACGCTTTGGCGTGCCTGCTTTCGTGCTGGCCGGGGCGGGAATTCCGTTCCAGGGTATCCCCGCGTCGGCAACACCGCGCGAGGTTGCAGAGGAGACGGCCGATTCCGTCGTTCCCTTGAGGCCGGAGACGCGCGCGGCCTTCATGAAGGCGATCGAAGGACTGCGCGCGGCCGGGGCAACCGTGGTCTTCGACGACTCGATCCTGCCGGACAGTTTTGCCGTAACCGTCGCTCGCGTTGGTACCGTGCCGTACATCCGCGAAGGAACCGAAAAGTTTCTCGCCGAATATGGACCGGCCCAATACCACTCCGCCGAGGAGTACGAGAAGGCGGTTGGCTCTTCTCTGCCGGCGACCATCATCGGCGTTTCAAACACGCAGGCGCAAAAAAACCGGCGCGATGTGGCCCAGGAGTTGATTGAGAGCGACCCGCAGGCGGATGCGAACTTCTTCACTCCGCGCAGGAAAGCTCTGGAGCTGTACAACGCAGTGCTGGACCGTCTGCATCTCGATGGACTCGTATACCCCGCGACACAAATGCCTCCGCCGGACGAGACGATGCCTCAGGATGGGCAAATCAGCGGCGGCCCGCACAGCGATACGGGATGGGTCAACATGATTGGCGTTCCTGCGATTGTTGTTCCGGGCGGATTCTATCCCAGTGGCCTGCCGTTCGGCCTGGAGATCTCGGCCCGGCCGTGGAGGGACGGCGATCTGATTGGATGGGCCTATGCTTACGAGCAGGCGACCAGGCACCGCAGACCGCCCGTCCTGGTTGAACAGGGCCTGCTGCCCTATGCACGATGATCTCGCACGATAATTTTGCACGATGATTTCGCGTCACCCGAAACCAGGAAAAGGAGATGGTCAATGCAACGCCTGGGCATCCTGCTCTCCGGCAGAGGTTCGAACTTTCTTGCCATCGCCAACGCGATCAGCGAACACCGTCTGCCCGGTGCGACGATCGCCGTGGTGCTCTCCAACACCGAAGACGCTCCGGGCCTTGCCGCTGCGCGCGCGCTCAATCTGCCTGCATTGGCTATTCCTTCGGCCGGTCGCAGACGTGTCGAACACGACGCCGAGGTGATTGCCCGTCTCCATCAACACAAGGTCGACCTGGTGTGCCTCGCCGGTTATATGCGCATCATCTCGCCGGAGTTCGTTGCGGCGTTTCCCGGCCGCATCGTCAATGTGCATCCGTCGCTGCTGCCCGCATTTCCCGGACTCGACGCGCAGCGGCAGGCGCTTGCCTATGGAGCGAAGGTCGCAGGTTGCAGCGTCCATTTCGTCGATGAGGCCGTGGACCACGGCGTGATCATTCTCCAAAAGGCGGTGCCCGTCGAAGAGGACGACACGGTCGAAACCCTTTCAGCGCGCATTCTGGAGCAGGAGCATCTTGCTTATCCCGAGGCGATCGGGCGCGTGCTCAGCGGCAACTACTATGTGCAGGGGCGCCGCTACTTCCGGCGCAACCACGAACCTGACCGTCTGCGTGGTAAGGTTGATTAGCAACATTACCGGTTACAAATTGAGGTCGTCATCCCGCCTGCGATTGTTGCTCCGTCGCATCGCTCAACTTCACCTTCACATCCATCCGTTTCCGTCCGCGAAATACCGTCAGGGTGACCTCGTCGCCGGCGCGGTGAGCGTTCATCGCCGCGGTAAGGTCCTGCGGTTCGGCGATCTCCTGTCCGTCCATCGCGACGATAAGGTCGCCGCCAATCATGACCGGCATGTTGCCCTGGTAGAGACGCTGCGTGCCGCCATGCAGACCGGCCTTCTCCGCCGAGCCGCCCGGGAGCACGCGCTGAATCAATAGTCCATAGTCCGCAGCCAGTCCAATCTGCTGGGCGATCTCAGGTCCAATGGGCAGAATCTCGATGTCGAGCGACGGCCTGCGCACGCGACCATACTTCGCAAAGTCGGCGATCACCGCCTTGGCGGTATTCACCGGGATGGCAAATCCAATTCCCGAAGATTGATCTGCGCCATTATTGGCGATCAGCGTAGTAATTCCGATCACCTCGCCGCGCGAATTCAGCAGCGGACCGCCCGAGTTACCCGGATTAACGGCCGCATCGGTCTGGATGGCATCCTCAATCGGATTATTGTTCGGGCCGCGAATCGACCGGATGGCGGAGATGATCCCGCGCGTCATCGTGCCCGACAGACCGAACGGATTCCCGATCGCATAGACGCGCTGGCCCACCGTCAGGCCCTGCGACTCCGCGAGCGTGGCCGGCTGCAGGTTTGGCGCATCGTTGATCTGCAGCAGAGCGAGATCGTGCCCCTTGTCCACGCCGACGACGGTGGCCTTGTACTTGCGCTTGTCGGAGAGCGTAACCTCGACGCGTTGCGCGTTGTCGATCACGTGGTTATTCGTCAGGATATGACCCTGCTTGTCGAGAATGAACCCCGATCCCTGACCCTGTTGTGGAACCGGTCCATAAAAAAAGTCGAACGCCACCGCCGTCGAAGTAATGTTCACCACGGAAGGCAGCGCCTTTTTGTAAACCGCGATATTTTGCTGCTCCTCGGCATCGTACGCAGGCGCGGCATCGGCCTCGGTCAGTTCGAAGGAACCCATGGGGCTGTTGGGCCCACTGACTGCCGCGGTGCTCGCACCTGGCCCAGTGTGCGCAGGCTCCGCACGATGTAGCCAGGGCGCGAAGGCGCTGGTTGAGCCGACATGCGTCGTCAGATAATAAAAGCCGGAGAGAATAAGGACAACAAGAAGAACGGGACGCAGTTTCATCATGGACACGACCTAGTCTTTTCAAATCGCAACGCGAACTTGCCGACAATACGATTGTATCGAGCCATACGTTCCCTGGCCTGCGTATCCCCATCGCAATCCTGATTCCGTCAACATTTTCTGAGGCTTAGCGAACCGGCGATGACTCTCCCGCGGCCTTCAGGATCGGCCAAAGCTGGTCCACCTGCCACTCCAGCTCGGTCAACGGGCCATCGTTGGTGAGAACATAATCGCAGAGAGCGATCTTCTGCTCGTCTGGAATCTGTTGCGCCAGCCGGCGTCGCGCCTCCGCCTCCAGTTCCGCCCGCCGCTCCCGGGTCAACACTTCTCCTGCAGCAGAGCGAGCCACAAATCGCTCGATCCTCACCTCTTCGGGTGCCGTCACCAGAATGATGCGGTCGAAGCGTGTGTGCCAGCGCGCACCGCCAGCCAATTCAGCGTCCCCATACCTGGTCTCAAAGATCAGTGCAGACTCCACGATCACCACAGCCTGGGGATCGCGATCAAAGATTGCGTCGCTCAGCTCCGCCTGCCGGGCAATCACTGCCGGATGGACGATGGCGTTCAACTCCTCCACGCGTCCATCGTCGAAAGCAATCTTCGCCAGTGCGGTCCGATTCAGCCGCCCGTCCGGCTGCAGGACGCCACGGCCAAAGTGGCTGACGATCGCCGTGAAAACTCCCTGCCCCGGCTCCATCATCTCGCGCCCGATTGTGTCCGACTGCAACACACGCGCGCCCAGCCCGGCAAACAAACGCGCAGCCGTGGACTTGCCGCTTCCCAACCCTCCGGTAAGGCCGGCGCGCAGCATAACGTTATCGCTTCTCCATGGAGATTCCCCGGCGCAGCTTCGCCGCCATCACCGTGTTCTGCATCAGCATTGCAATGGTCAGCGCACCGACGCCGCCAGGCACCGGCGTATAAGCCCCCGCACTCGCGAACGCCGCCGGATGAATGTCCCCCACGACGACAGAGCCGCGTCTGGCAAAGGTCGCGGCACGCTCCGGGTCATTCGGAAAGAACTCCTCGACCTCAGCGGCACCGGTAATCCGGTTGATGCCCACGTCAATCAGCGTTGCGCCCGGTTTCACCATATCCGCAGTAATAAATCCTGGCCGTCCCATCGCCGCCACCAGTATGTCAGCAGACTGGGTAACCTTCGCGAGGTCGGCTGTCTTGCTGTGGCAGATCGTCACCGTCGCCGAAGCGTTCAGAAGTAACATCGCCGCAGGTTTGCCGACGATGTCCGAACGGCCAACCACCACCGCGTTCTGTCCCGCGATCGGCAGGTCGCTGCGCCGCAGAATCTCCATAATTCCCGCAGGAGTACATGGCGTCAAGTTTGGTTGCCCGCTTTGCAGCCGCCCTGCATTCACGGGATGAAACCCGTCGACATCTTTCTCCGGCAACACAGCCTCCAGCAGGCGCTTCGTGTCGACGTGTTTCGGCAATGGCAACTGAATCAGAATTCCGTCGATATCGTCGCGTTCGTTCAGTTCATCGACAAGCCCAAGCATCTCGCTGGTTGTAATGCTCGCGGGCGGCGTCAGCATCTCGCTGAAGATGCCCAACTCACCGCAGGTCTTTATTTTGCTGCGAACATAGATCTGCGACGCTGGAACCTCACCAACCAGAATCACCGCCAATCCAGGAGTGATCCCCTGCGCGGCGAGCGCTTGAACCTCGAGCGCGACCTCTGCTTTGATCTGTCCAGCAATTGCAATGCCATCCAAAATTCGAGGAGTTATCTTCATCTCCTCCATGGTATCGCGCCCTCTCGCAAGGCAGCTTTCACGCCAGGCAGCTTCCTCCTTAAGTTTTCTCGCCCTAAGTTTTCTCAATAAGATAGATCCATGAGCACACAATCAACGACGGCACCGGATATGCCCTGGGTCGTGTGTCCCGTTTGCCACGAATCCCTGCAGATTGTGGCTGAGATGGTGCGGTGCCGAGGCTGTGGAAGACGCTACCCTATCGTCGATGGGATTTCCGTACTGCTGGCTGGCCGCGCCATTGAAGACCCACACAGCTGAAACTTCTCCGCGCTGATTTGCGTAGCACTGTAAGAGATTTTAGCGAGACATCCGGCGCGAAATTCACGATTCCGTTCAGGGCCGAGCACCTCGGTATAATTTTCTGCGTCTAACAAACCAGGAGAGCAGGGGTTCTTGCTGCGCTCCAAGCCGGAGCAGATATGAAGAAGCGCCCGTCCATCCAGGTCGAACAATTTGCTGCAGCCGATTTGACCGGTCTGCGCGACGACTTGATGAAGTCGGGCCTCGACTCCTGGCAGGCCGCGGATCTGATCAGCAGCTTCCTTGCCGCTCGCGGTTACGGCGTCTCCACCCAGGATGCGCGCACCGCTGCGTTTCGGATGGAATCCGTCACCTGCTCTCTGCCATGCCTGCAGGAAGAGCTGGAAAAGATCGCACAAGTGATGTAGCGAATCTTTTCGCCGGCCGTTCCATACAGCGAGCTCATAGCGACCTCCAGAGCCATGCTCTACATCCGCTCCTCCCCGCACCACAATCCCTCGCCGATAATCGGTGCATAATCAATTATGTCGTCACTTTGGACTCCGACTGACTGGGCTCAGCGCCTTGCCGAGCTGCAGGCGTTGACCAGCGAGTTGAAGGAAGCCCCCCTGCGCCGCGACGTTCGCTCCCTCGGAATGCTGCTGGGCGAAGTTCTTCGCGAGCAGGCCGGAGACGCCCTCTACGGTGCAGTGGAGGCTCTTCGCCGCACCGCCATCGCCCGGCGCGAGGCCGAATCCCCACAAAGCGGCACCGCCGACACTCTCTCCGCCACCACGCATCTCGAGCAGGCGCTTCAACGTGTGCACGCCCTCGATCTTCCCGCCGCATACCAGCTCGCCCGAGCCTTCGGCTTCTACTTCGAGCTGATCAACCTCGCAGAGACCAATCATCGCAAGCGCCGTCGTCTCGCTCATCAGCTCAGCGAGAGCGTTTCGTCCGTCAATTCGATTCAGCGTGGCGACCTGCGCGGCACTCTCCGGCGCATGCGCGAGGCAGGCGTCAGCGCCCGCGAAGCCGTCGCGCTGTTGCGCCGCATTTGCGTCTCTCCCGTATTTACCGCACATCCCACCGAGGTCGCCCGGCGCAGTGTGATGTTCAAACGCCGCCGCATCTCCGAGCTGCTCGAGCAGCTCGATCGCATCCCTGTTCCCGAGTCTCAACTCGGCGCCCTCGAGCACGACCTTACCGCCGAGATAACTGCCCTCTGGCAGACCGACGATGTCCGAAACGCTCGCCCCACAGTCCGCGATGAGATTCGCATGGCGCTCGACTACTACGAGTCCACACTCTTCGACACTCTTCCCGTTCTCTACTCTGAGGTCGCCTCCGCGCTTGCGGCCGAGTATCCCGAAACAGCAGCGTTGGGTACGAACATCTGCGATCTGCCCGTGCTCATTCGCTTCGGATCATGGATTGGAGGTGACCGCGACGGCAATCCGTTCGTCACGGCACAGGCCACGCGAGAGGCGCTGGCAATGGCCCACTCCCTGCTTCTCGTCCACTATCGACGGCGGCTGCAAAACATCTTTGAGCAGCTCGCGAGCTCTACCCAGCAGGTTCCGGTGTCCGCCGAACTTACAGCCCGGCTTGCGCGCTACCTCACCGAGCTTCGGACTGCGGGACAAACTGCTCTCGAAGAGCGTTTCCCTCACGAGTTCATTCGCCTCCTCATCGCGTGCATCATGATGCGCCTCGGCGCCACGCCGCAGTCTTCGGTTCCAATGCCCGCCATCCCCGCGCTCGCTCCCTACGCCAGAGCCGCTGACCTGCTCGGCGATCTCGCCATCCTCCGCCGCTCGCTGGCTGAAAACAGCGGCCACCGTCTCGCTGAGATGTTGATCGATCCGCTCCTCATGGAGGTTCGCACCTATGGATTGCACCTGCAGACACTGGACATCCGCCAGCACGCCCGCGTCCATGCCGCCGCCATCGCGGAGATCTCCGCATGGCAGCCCCCAGCTTCCAGCCTTGCACTGCCCCCGGCTCTCAGCAAACAGACCGCCGACGTTCTCGATACCTTTCGCACTATCGCAGAGCTGAAACAGACGTCTCCGCCCGAAGCCATCCAACAGTACGTCATCAGCGGAGCCGCCGGGCCCCAGGATCTGCTGCACGTCCTCTGGCTCGCGCGCCTCTGTGGAGTTCGCGTTGAAGCCACCGAGGGCGACCCGGGCCTGCAGCCGGTTCCCCTCTTCGAGTCCATCGAAGACCTGCAGAATGCCCCGGCCATCATGCGCGAAATATGGAGCAGCGACATCTACCAGCCTCTTCTCCAGTCGTGGAACCGCGAACAGGAGATTATGCTCGGCTACTCCGACTCCAACAAGGACGGCGGCATGATCACCAGCACGTGGGAGATCTACAAGGCCCACCGCGCGCTGCACCAGGTTGCACGCGACTGCGGCGTGAGCCTCCGTCTATTCCATGGCCGTGGCGGCACCGTAGGACGTGGCGGCGGGCCCACGCATCGCGCCATCTTCGCCCAGCCGATGGACAGCTTCACCGGCCAGCTCCGCATCACCGAACAGGGCGAGGTACTGAACTGGAAATACTCCGACGTGATTCTCGCCGAGCGAAACCTCGAGCTGATGATCGCCGCCTCGCTCGACGCTCTTGCCCGTCCCGACGCGGCGTTGCAGCGCGGCGCAAAAACACCCCACCTCACCGGCGAGATTCTTCCCGCATGGGAGGCAGCGCTCGACCAGCTATCCGCCTCCTCGTACGCTTTCTATCGCAAACACATCGTTGACGACCCCGGCACCTTCACCTACTTCGAACAGTCCACACCTGTCGCCGAACTGGAACACGCACGTCTGGGCTCCCGTCCGGCCAAACGCAGCGGGAAAAAATCCATGGCGGACCTCCGCGCCATCCCATGGGTTTTCGGCTGGATGCAGTCGCGCCAACTGGTTCCCGCTTACTTCGGCGTCGGCCACGCGCTCTATCGATTCGTGCAGGAAAACCCGGATGGGTTAGAACAGCTTCAGACCATGACTCGCGAGTTTCCGCTCTTTGTCGACATCGTCCGCAACGTCGAGATGGCGCTCGCCAAAGCCGACTTCGGCATTGCGCGACAGTACGCTTCGCTCGTCGAAGACGAAGCGCTCCGCAACCGCGTCTTTACGATTCTCGAAGACGAGTTCAATCTCACCCACCGCATGATCCTGGAGATCACGAAACAAAAATCGCTGCTCGAAACTAATCCGGTTCTCAACCGCTCCATTCGCCTGCGCAACCCCTACGTCGATCCGATGAGCCTGATTCAGGTGGAACTGATTCGACGCAAACGCGAAGGAGACAACTCGCCGGAGCTGAACCGCGCCATCTCCGCCACCATCAACGGCATCAGCGCGGGCCTGCGCAACACCGGTTGAGGCGCGTGCGAGGCTATTTCTTCCCTAGCGCTCCCTCATAGGTCTGCTGCAGATCGGCGCCGACCTGGTCCAGGCCCGCGAGATGCGACAAGGCTTTGCCGACATCGGCCAATCCCGCCTTGGCCTCTTCGCCCGATATCGCCTTAGGGTCGGATCCATAGGCGGCATACGAGTGCAGTTGCAGATAACTATCGATCGCCTCCAGTTGCAGGCGCGAGAACAGCTCCTGCTCCTGGTATACCGACGCAAACTGCTGCACCCTGCCGTAGTCCATAAAACTGAGTGCACCGGTTGCAGTCGCGGTTCTCCAGCTCGCATCGCTCAGCGCGGCGTTGGTAAATTGCAGCGTAACTCCGCTCAGATCGAACGGTTTGTTCTGGATTCTGGCCTGAAGAAACCGGGAGGTCTGGATGAGGTTATTCTCCTCGGAGGCAATCGCATTCCGCGTGGTGGCCAGGCTGATTTCGTTATCTCGAATCTCCTGCTGCAGGTTCCGGTCGGCCTCATCGCGCACGCGATGCTGGTGCCAGCGCTCCGCGCATCCCTCCAGCGCCAGGGCAATCAGCAATCCCACCGTAATCGTAAACAGGTGCAGAAGAAAGTCTCTGACACCGTGAATTTTTGTATCCGGCGGATGTACGTCCAGCATCTCTTTGCCTCCGTGGTCTTAGAAAAATCCTGTCTCAGTGGAAATTTATACGCAGCGCCATGCTAACGCATAAGGTACTCGACAAATGACCCGGCTGCACACCCCGCCCTGATTTGCGGTACGTCACGAGCTCCCTCTGTTACGCTTGCATCACATAAAAATCGGGGAGTCTTACTGACATGCGCTTCCTTTCCTCCATCCTGGTCCTCGTCTGCACTCTCACCGTCTCCGCCCTCGCCCAGGGCCCACGCCAACAGCTCACCCCGGAGCAGGCCAAAGCCCTCATCGAAAAGCGCGAGTCGATCGAAAAGCAGCTCGAAGACATCGCCATTATCGACCGCAAGGTGATGGTTCCCATGAAGGATGGCGAACGCATGGCTGCCGACATCTACCGGCCCAAAGACACCAGCAGAAAATATCCCATCATCTTCAGCCGCACGCCGTACAACTTTAACTTCTGGGACGTCCGCCTCGGCACCTATCGCGACATGTCCAGTGAGCTCGAAGCCGTCAAGCGCGGTTACGTTCTGATCGAGATGAACGAGCGGGGCCACTTCTTCTCCGACGGCAACTACGATATCCTCGGCGCTCCGCTCTCCGACGCCAACGACGAATTCAACTGGATGGCCGCGCAGCCCTGGTCCGACGGCAAGGTCGGCCTCATCGGATGCTCCTCCACTGCAGAATGGCAGCTTGCCGCGGCGTCGCTCGGCAACAAGGCCCTGACCACCATCATCCCGCAAAGCTTTGGCGCAGGCGTCGGCAAGGTCGGCCCCTACAACGAGCAGGGCAACTGGTACCGCGGCGGAGCTGTGCAGATGCTCTTCATCGACTGGCTCTATGGCGAACAGAATCAGGTCCGCCCCATGTTCCCGAAAGACCTCTCGCAAGCCGACCGCATCAAGGCCTCGAAGATGTTCGACCTCGCTCCGCAGATGCCGCCCGTCGACTGGGCCAAGGCCTTCGAACATCTGCCGGAGAAGGACATCATCTCCGCAGTCGACGGCCCGAAAGGCATCTTCAGCGACAAGATGCCCAACGCCACCGGCGGCGCGATGATCGAGCGCACACCGAACGATCCCGCCTGGCGCAAGGGCGGCATCTGGCAGTCCGACACTATGCCGATCAACGTTCCCGGCTTCTGGTTCATGACCTGGTACGACGTCTCCACCGGACCGAATCTCGCTGCGTACAACTTCGTTCGCTCGACCGCAAAAGGCGAGGCTGCCAACGAACAGTACGCCGTCATCGCGCCCACGCTGCACTGCGGCTACACGCGCGCCAAGGAAAACACCATCGTCGGCGAACGCAGCATGGGAGACGCCCGGCTCGACTACGACGCCCTCACCTACGCGTGGTTCGATCACTTCCTCAAGGGCGAAGACAATGGCTTTCTGCAAAAGCAGCCGAAGGTGCAGTACTTCACCATGGGCATCAATAAGTGGCAGCACTCCGAAACATGGCCTCCCGAGGGGGCAAAGAATGTAACGCTGCAGCTTACCAGCGGAGGCCACGCGAACACCCTGCACGGCGACGGCGAGCTTATCCCGGTAGCCGCAGCCCGGACCTCTCCACCGCTTTTGCAATTCGCGCACGATCAAACCCCCACTGGCATCACGAAGATCCCAGCTGCGGCGAAATCGGACTATCCGGACACCTTCATCTACGATCCCATGCACCCGACGCCAAGCTACGGCGGCAATGTCTGCTGCGCAGGCAACACAATTCCCGGCAACGGCGGCGCGCTCGATCAGCGCAAGATGGAGGAACGTTCCGACATCCTCGTCTATACCTCGGAGCCGTTGCAGGAAGGCATCGAAGTCAGTGGCCCTATCGTCGCAACACTCTACGTCTCCTCCGACGTGAAGGATACCGACGTCACCGTCAAGTTCATCGACGTCCTGCCCGACGGCACCGCCTACAACCTCGACGAAACCATCCAGCGGCTTCGCTACCGCGACGGCGACAAGAAAACCGTCTGGATGGAAAAAGGCAAGGTCTATAAGGTAACGCTGACACCGATGAATACCAGCAACTACTTCGATATCGGCCACAGAATCCGAATAGAAGTCGCGGGCTCCAACTTCCCGCGCTTCGATCGCAATCTGAACACCGGTGGCAACAACTATGACGAGACCGCCGGCATCGTTGCCCACACCGCCATCCATCACTCGGCGCAATACCCGAGTGCAATCACAATCTCAGTAGTGAAGCACTGATTTAGCGCGCGGAATGGAGGTCGGATTGGAGGTCGACATGGAGGTCGTACACACGATGTATCCGGAAAAGAGCTGCTTGGGACGAGTCCGGCTGTTGGCCATTGCCGCGGTCGCGATGGTGGCTGTCGTTTCGGCGCCAGCACAGCAGATTGCGTTTACCTGGGACGATCTGCCCGCCCACAGCACACTGCCTCCCGGCGACAGCAGAGTCGAGATCGGAAGAAAACTCATAGCGGCCATGAAGGAGGCACACATGCCTCCTGTATACGGTTTTGTGAATGGCATTCTTACCGAAGAGGAGCCGCTCTCCACGCCAATGCTTAAGGAGTGGCGCGACGCTGGATTCCAGTTGGGCAATCACACCTGGTCGCATATGAATCTCAACCAGCGTTCTCTCGCCGACTGGGAGGCCGATACGCTGAAAAACGAGGCGCTGCTGAAGTCCTGCATGGGCAGTCAGGACTGGCGCTGGCTGCGTTATCCGTACCTCGCCGAGGGCGACACGCCGCAGAAGCGCGAAGGCGCGCGCAAGTTTCTCGCTGAGCACGGATACAAGATCGCCGGAGTCACCATGAGCTTCGGCGATTATCTCTATAACGCTCCGTACGCTCGGTGCGTTGCGAAGAACGACTCAGCCGCCATCGCGCAGTTGGAGGCAAGCTATCTCGCGGCAGCCGATGCCACGATCGGCTACACCCGGGCGATGTCGAAGGCGTTATATGGCCGCGATATTCCCTACGTTCTGCTGATGCATGTAGGCGCGCTCGATGCACGAATGCTGCCTCGCCTGCTGAAGCTTTATCGCGATAAGGGATTCACGTTCGTCAGTCTCCAGGACGCGGAAAACGATCCGTTCTACAAAAGCGATCTGAATCTATCGCTGCCATCCGTACCCGACACCCTGGAAGAAGCCATGCGGGCACGCAATCTTCCGCTGCCGACGCGACCGGCGCCGACAGTGGACGTGGACGCGATCTGCAAATAGCCCATCGCTATGCGAGTGCTAGAAACCCTGATCGGCGCGGAAGGCCGTCACCTTGTTGTTCACGAACGTCACTGCCATCGGCTTGCCCATATTGGCAAACACCACCATACGGTTACCGTAAGCCTGACTCGTACTTTTGCTGACTTGACCGAGCGACAGCTCCACCTGCCGCTCATTCATTCCCAGGATCACCTGATGCGCGTCCACCGCCTTCCAGACCTCCGGTCCCCAGTGCTTGTACAACTCATGCGGATCGTCGTAAAAAAATATCTCATCCGTATAGAACGTGTAGTCGCTGGATTGCCGATACCCAACCGGCACCGCATACTCCTTCGTGTCGTTCGGTTTTGTGAAGACCAGGAGCACCTGCTTGTCGCCACCGGGAATGCGGAACGTCGCTGACTTGGGAGCGACCTGTTCCACCGCATCTTTGATCACGATCGGTTCTGCCCCCAATAGAGTCCCCGCGCTCTTTCCATACTGGACCGCGTGCCCCACATAGGGATAAAACTCCAACTGTCCCCCCGCCGATACCCAAACGGTTGAGCCCTTCAGTTCCTTAACGTCCTTCAAAGAATCCGGCCGCTTCTTCTTCAGGAACACCAGGTCGTCCTCGGGGATCACCTCATGCACCGGCGCTTTAATCACGGAAGGAATGTTCCGTTCGTGATGCAGCCAGGCCATCTCGCCGCCAACCGCCAGAATCAGCACCACCGTCCCGCCAATCGCCGCCTTCGCTCCGCTGTTCATTGTGCTCCCTTCGTTGTTCGAGTCTCTGTTGTCTGCAAATCTAATTTATCGGCTCCGCCACACTCAGCTCCCGTTCTGCTCCAAGCAGGGACTCTGCCGTCAAGGCGTCAGCCCGCCGCAGTTGAGGGAACAGCCCGGTCGCCGAAGCCGTCACCACCATCGACGCAACTCCCCCGATCACCACCGCACGCACCGCTCCCCACCACTGCGCCGTCACACCGCTCTCAAACTCGCCAAACTCGTTCGAGGCTCCGACGAATAGCCAATTGACCGCGCTCACTCGTCCCCGCATCTCCGGCGGCGTCGCAAGCTGCAGCAGGCTTGAGCGGATCACCACGCTCACCATGTCGCTCGACCCCACAATCACCAGCGCCGCAGCACTCAGCCAGATGTTCGTCGACAAACCGAACACAACCGTAGCCGCTCCGAATATCCCGACGCACATCAACATCGTCGCGCCTGCTCGCCGCTTGATCGGCTTCACCAGCATCGTCAGCGAAACAGCGAGCGCTCCCACCGAAGGCATGGCTCGCAGCAGTCCCAGACCACGCGGTCCGGCGTGCAGAATATCCGTCGCAAAGATCGGCAGCAGCGCCGTTGCTCCTCCCAGCAGCACGGCAAACAGATCCAGTGAGATCGATCCCAGCAGCAGCTTCGCCCGCCACACATACTCCAGCCCCCCCAACACGGTCTTCATGCTGAAGGCCTTCTTCTCTGTCGTCACCATCTTCGCGCGAATCATACTGACCAGAACGATGAACCCCAGCAGCATCAGAAGCGTGAAGGTGTAAACCACCGGAGCCCCATTCCACGTCGCCACCGCGCCCGCCAGGGGCAGCGTAAACAGAATTCCCCCCACGGCAGGCCCCGACATATTCGCAATCTGGTAGACCGTCGCGCCCCACGTCACCGCGTTCACAAAGTGTTCTTTGGGCACCAGGCTCGGCAGCATCGCACTCGCCGCCGGACCGCTGAACGCCCGGCCGAACCCGATCCCGACAAGCACCGCATAGATTGGCCACACTCGCCCGCCCTTCAGCGCAGTCGCGCTCAGCGATAGCCACAACAACGCCGCCGTGCAACATGCCTGCAATCCGTAGCAGAGCAGAATAATCTTCCGGCGATCGAACCGGTCCGCCGCGTGTCCCGCCGCCAACATCACAAACAGCCCCGGCAGGAACAGCGCAAGCCCCGTATATCCCAGGTCGAGCGCCGAATGCGTAATCGCATACACCTGCCACGCCACCGCGACCGACTGCGCCTCTGCCCCCAGAATGACCATCAGCCGCGCCGTCTGATAGAGCCGAAAATCGCGCGACTGAAACGCCGAACGATAGTCACCCTTTCCCGACTGCGCCAGCCGTTCCGAACCGTCCGCCATGTCCTATGGTTTCACATTTCCCCGCGCCCGGCAGCAAGCCCCTGGCAAGTCCGCAGCACAAGTCCCTCAAGAGACTCGCACGGCAGACGCCTATTGCACGCTCACCACACTGCGGGACGCGGAGCGCGACATCGACAGCCAGCGCCGTAACAGCCGCTTCAACCAGTCCAGTGGGCGCTCGATCAGCACCGACAGAACAATGACAACCGCCAGCACGCAGATCTTCTGCGCACTGCTCGCGCGGTCATACGGGACAAACGCCACAATCAGCATCAGCAGCGGAAGATGAAACAAATAGAGTGCGAAGGTTCCATCCGCAATCAGGCGGACGACTCTACCCGCCGGATGCTCTCTGTGCAGCTTCACTCGTTCCACTAGCAGAAGCAGCCACAGAACCAGCAAGCCGGTTGGCACTCCAACGACATAGGCATGGAAACTCGCGCGCTGCAGCAGGTGGATGTCATGCGCTCTGCTCCAGCGGTCAAGCCGCATCAAACCCATCCTCTCCCCGGCGGTCGCTGCGGCAGAAGTCAGCCCGCTCAGGGAGTGCCGCAACAACATCAGCATCAATCCCAACGCCGCCAATACGCCGGTGACATAGCTCAGCGCATGTCGCCGTCCGCGAAGTCTCTGATAGACATCATGAATCGCGCAGCCAAAGAGCCACAGCGGCAGCAGAATCAGTATCGGTGGCCCGACAAATAGCGCCATCCCTGTCAGCGAAACCCACCGCACCCATCCCTTCGCGAAAAAAGCCAGCCCATAGAAGCAATAGTAGGCACACTCATAGCAGAGCGACCAGAACACGCCGTTGAAGCTGATCGGAAAATCCAGCCCCCAGTTCGACCCGGTAAAGCTAAGGTTCGCCAGCGACTGTGCACTGATCGTTTTCAGATTGAATTCAACCGGCTGGTCAAGACGCGCCGAAGGGACCAGGTGCAGCAGCAGCGCCACAGCGCACGTAAACAAAACGGCCGGCAGCGTCACCGAATAAATCCGCGAGAAGCGATCGACGGCATAGTCCCGCGGCGTCACCGGCCGCACCGTCGTAATCAGGCGAATCACAAAACCCGAAAGCACGAAGAACACGGCGACCGCGCTCACCGCCAGATTCAGCATGTACGGCCACCGTGTTGAAAAGGGTGTATCGGAAAGATGGCCAACGGCAACCGCCACCGCGGCCCCGAATCGAACGACATCGAGCACAATCGAACCTGCAGACGTCAGCGGTTGCGGCAACAACTTTAGCTGTCTGATCTACTCTTCGTTTCAACGCGTCGTCCTGCTCAGCTGACGGAAATAGCGAGCAACCAGACGCCCACGGAAAACGATCCACCGCTTCGGAAACTACTCTGCACTGCCCGCCGTAGATCAAGCTTATGTTGAACCTCGGCCTGAGTCCATAACCAATTCGGTTCAGACGATCCCGCCGAATGCTTCGCGATCTTTCCGCATTGGAATGAACCACCGGAGTGGACCCGCCCCCTACCGTCCCAGATACATCCTGTACTGCGACTCCACCACACCCGTATTTCGCGCCAGCATCAGCTTCGACTCGTTGTATTGATACAACGTCTGCACCAATCTGCTCTGCGCCTGCGCCAGATCCGCTTGCGCCTCCACTACCGGCAGATTGTCGTCGACGCCGGCCTTGAATCGGTCGGTCGCATCCTGAACCTCCTGGGTTGCCAGATCGACGTTGCTCCGCGCCACCTTCACCAGCTCATTCGACGATTGCACATCCAGCATCGCCGACCGGATCTGCCACTCGATCGACACCTGCAGCGACTCGATCTGCTGCCGCAGCGCGATTACCTGGGCTTCGGCCACCTCGCTCTCCCCGCGCAACTGGCCCTCCTGAAACACCGGCACACTCACCTTCCCCATTGCAGAGAATACCCCGTGATAAAAGGTGCCGATCTCGCCCAGCACGCCGTAATATCCATCGAATGCGAGGCTCGGCAACCGCTCCGCCTTCACCGCCTTGCTCGCTTGCACCGCCACCTCAAGCTGCGCCTGCAGGCTCAGTAGGTCCTTCCGGCGTTGAAAGGCGAGCCGCATCGCGTCCGGCAGCGCCAGTTCCGCAAACTCCGAATAGGGAGCCGTATCGGTCAGCGTAATCTCCTGGTCCGCCGGAAGCCCGATCATCCGGTTCAGCGCAATCTTGTCCTTGGCAAAGGTGTTCTCCGCGCTAATCAGCATCTGCTGCTGCGTCTGCAACTGCACCTGGGCCCGCAGCATGTCAAGATTTGTCCCAACGCCCGCATCATGCGAATCCTTTGCCTCCCGATAAGCGACCTCATCGGCCTTCTCCAGCGCCTGCGCATTCTCAATCTGCGAGGCATCGGCCAACGCCAGGAGATACTGCGTCCCCACCTGCAGTGTCACTCCGCCGCGCACATTCAGCATCGACAGATCCGCAACCGCAGCTGTCTTCTGGGCCGACCGGAACAGATAATACGCCGGCACATTGAACAGTTGTTGATTCATGCTGATCTGCGCCTCAGCAGTATTCACCTTCACAATCGAGGAAAATGTCGCCGGATTGATGCCGAAAGCCGGCAGTGACGTACCCTTGAAACCCAGGGCCGCCAGATTAATTTGCTGCGCCTCCAAAGCACCCTTTACCGTCAGATTGGGCAGCAGGCTGTTCTCCACCGTCAGAAGCTCGCCATGCACCATCCGCTGGTTCTGGACAATCAGTTCCATCTGTAGATTGCGCTTCAGGCCGCGTTCGATCGCATCATCCAGACTCAGTGGCAACGCCCCCGAAACGGCCCGCTCCACCACCACACCACCCGGCAGTTTTGGTCCGTTCGGTACCGGCGCCTGCGGCAACTCCATGGCCGGCTGCGCCCAGACCGCCGCAGTTGCGCACCACGCAGCAATTCCCAGCGCCAGCGTCCGCAGACAAGCGCTCCTCCATGCCTTCGTTTTGATAAAGCTTCCCGGCGACACCTTCATGCTCTCTTATTAGAGTGCCACACCCCTCTGCCGATGCAGAAATCCTGCAAAAACTGCGCGTTGGCCCCAGTGTTGGCCCCCGCGTCGACGCGGCCACTTCTTCCCCGCGACGTCCTCAGATAAAATACAAAAAGATAACTTTATGCGTCTTATACCCATGAACCGTATCGCCCTCGCCCTCTCTTTGCTTCTTATCCTTCCAGCCAGCCTCCCGGCCCTCGCCCAGACAGGCGGCTATCGCGACACCTCCATGCTCCGCGCCCCGGCAGGCGCTCCCGTCGCTATTTACGAGTTCGAAGACCTCGAGTGCCCAGCCTGCGCCCACGCCTTTCCCATCGTTCACGAGGCGGTCGAGAAGTACAAAATTCCCCTCATCCGCCACGATTTTCCTCTCAAGATGCATATCTGGAGCTTCGACGCCGCCGTCATCGCGCGATATATCCAGGACAAGATCTCTCCCCAGGCCGCCGAGGACTATCGCCGCGCCGTCTTTGCCAACCAGAATGCCATCGCCTCAAAGGATGACCTGAACGCCTTCACGCGAAAATATTTTCAAACCCACGGTCGCGTGATGCCCTTCGTCATCGATCCCACCGGCCAATTCACCAAAGAGATCAATGCAGACCAGGCGCTTGGCGAACGCATCAATCTCCATCAGACCCCCACCATCTTCATCGTTACCCAGAAGGGCTACACCGAGGTCACAGACGTCAACCAGCTCTATGCCATGCTCGATACCGCGATTGCAGAGAATCCTGCTCCGGCCAAAACCACCGCAAAGTCCAGGACCACGGCTCACAAATAACCACGCGATAACGTGAGAAAGTCCCGGGCATCGCTCGGGCCTTTCTCTTTTGGCAGCAAAAGCTTACTTCGTTCCCGTCTCCGTCCACAGAAACGCCATCTCGTCCGCATAATCCTGGACCAGCTGCGTCTGCGAGATTCCTGCACTATGGCCGCCCTTCAAACTGTAGTGCAGAAGAATCGGCCTCCCGCTCGAACTGGACTTCTGCATCAGCGGCGTCATCTTCCGCGCATTCATCGGATCGACACGCGTGTCCCCGTCTCCTGTAAAGAAGAAGATCGCCGGATACTTCGTTCCCGGCTTCACATTCTGGTACGGCGAGTACTTCAAAATATACGGATAATCCTTCGCATTCTCCGCCGACCCATACTCCGTCGTCCATGTCCGGCCCATCTCGAACATCTGGTAGCGCAGCATATCCAGCAACGGATACCCGCACCAGATCGCGCCAAACAAGTCGGGCCGCTGCGTCATCGAAGCGCCCATCAGCAACCCGCCGTTCGATCGCCCGCGAATCGCAAACCGCTCCGGCGTCGTGTACTTGTTTTTGATCAAATACTCCGCCGCCGCAAACCAGTCGTCGAAGACATTCTGCTTCTTCTCGAACATCGCTGCCTTGTGCCACGCTTCGCCATACTCATTGCCGCCGCGCAGATTGGGCAGCGCAAACCACCCGCCCTGCTGCATCCACCACGCATACTCTGGGTTCCACACCGGCGTCTCGCTGAGTGCAAATCCACCGTATCCCGTCATCAGCAGCCGTTCCGTTCCATCGCGCTTCAGCCCCTTCTTTCCGGCGATGAACATCGGCACCTTCGTCCCGTCCTTCGACATATAAAAAACCTGCTTCACCTCATACTGGGTCGAATCGAACGGCACCTTGTCGGTATAAAACACCTCCGACTGTCCCGTCTTCGTGTCGTAATGGAAGATCGTCGGCGGCGTAATGATCGACTGAAAGGTATAGAATCCATCGTTGTCTGTCGCCCTGCCCGACAGCGTAGAGCCCGCGCCAATCCCGGGGAATGCAATATGCCCCAGCTCCTTGCCCTCCAGAGAATAGATCGTTACCTCCGACTTCACGTCCTTCATCCGCAGCGCAAACATCTTGCCGCCGACGACGTTCACCGCCTCCAGCACATCCTTGCCTTCAGGAATAATCACCGGCCACTCGTCCGGCCCTTTACCCTGCACCACCTTCAGCACCCGTCCATTCGGAGCCTTGTAGTCCGTCCGCATGTAAAACGTATCGCCCACGTTGAACTCGCCGAACCGGCTGTTGACGCCATACACCAGCGGCACAATCGACGAATCTTTCACCCGCAGGTCCTTGATCAGAATATCTTCCCGCGTCGCAGGCACTCCCCGGCCAATCCGGAACACAAGATAATGCCCGTTCGCCGTGGACCGCACACTCACTCCGTCAATCTCGCCCAGTTTCTCGCCGCGATATTCCTCACCCAGGATCATCGCGTCGCTCTCCAGCGGCGTTCCGAACTTGTGATAAAAAACCCGGTTCCCTTCATGAGGAAACAGCTTCGAGTAGTACACCCCAGCCTTGTCCGGAGCGATATCCACTCCCGAGTACCGCGCCCGCGGCATCACATCGCCCACATCCTTCCGTGTGGCAATGTCGAAAAAGTGAACCTCTACCTCATCCGCGCCCCCCACGCGCACGCCATACGCCATCATCGACCCGTCTTCCGTCAGATTCAGCGTATTCACTGAGGTGTTCTGGTCCGCACTCAGTTTGCTCCCGTCGATCAGCTTCTCGTCCGCGCCATGCAATCCCACCCGCATGTAGATCGAGGCCTGGTTTTCATCCGCCAGCCGCTTGGAAAAGAAGTAGTAGTTGCCCCGCCGCGTCGGCGTGCTCATAAAGTCCACCCGCAGCAGCTTCGTCATCTCATCCACAATTGCAGGCAGCATCTTCACCTGCGAAAAGTACTGCGCCGTATAAGCGTTCTGGGCGGCGATGTAAGCCCGTGTCTCAGGACTGTGTGCGTCCTCCAGCCAGCGGTATTCGTCTGTGATCTTGGTCGGAACGCTCGGATCTGCGCTTTTATACTCATCGACCACCGGCTCGGTCTTGACTACCGGCGGATTCGGCAGCGTAATGCCGTCTCTTCCATTAATCTGTGCGCCCGCTGCCACTGAACCCAACAACACCATCCCCGCTACACAAAAAGCACTGCTCCGCATAGGCCCGCTCCCGGTACATCTTGTAGTGATATCTCAAGATATCCGAAAGAACCAGTCCGCCGCAGGATTTTATTTGAATCCCTACCGCACCTGAAAGATCAGAAAATAATCTTCGTCATCTGCCTTGGTGAAGTCATAGGTCCCGACAAGTTTGAACCCGGCCTCCCCCATCTCCTTCACCACCACGTCGTGATCCAGCCCGTGGTTTGCCCCGTTTCCATTGCGATCGATGATCCCCACCTTCGCTCCGGCCCGCAGCGCAGGCTTCAATGCCTGCAGAAACGCAGCCGGATGAGCGATCTCGTGGTAGACCTTCAGCATCAGCACCGCATCTGTGCTTCCCACAGGCAGCCGTGGATCGTCCGGAGCGCCCAGCACCGTACGCACATTGGGAAGATCCTCTTTCAACGCGCGCTTGCCGATCGCCTCGATCGCAAGCGGATTGATGTCCTCTGCAAGCACCGCTCCCGTCGGCCCCACACGCCGCGCAGCCCGCACCGTAAACCACCCCGACCCCGCGCCAATATCTGCAACATTTTTTCCCGTCGTAATCCCCAGCAGATCCATCACGCGATTGATCTGCAGCTTCTTATCGCGATCCGGATACTCAAAGATCGATAGATCACCCGTATACGGCGTACTCGTAGGCCGCTGAGTCGTCGGGCTCGACTGCTCGGCCGGCGCCTTAGCCTGGCTCAACTCCTGGCTCAACTCCTGGCTCAGCTCGTGGCCCGGCCGAGCCGCGCTCGCACCCCTCGCAACCAGGGCGCACGCCCCCATCGCCAACCAAAGCACAACACCCCAGGTCCGCGCCCATCTCGAGGAATGCAAGGAAAAATTCATCATGCCCCACAATCAACCATGCCGCTCATGATTGGCAAGAGGTTCTCCGCACTTCGCTTTTCGCAATCTGCGGCAGTTTTCCTATGTCTTCCTGCCCCAAAGAATCACCTCTACCGAATCTGCACCAGCTCCGCCGCGCCCGCCCCGTGTCCCGAAGCGCCCGGCGTCACCGACGAAGTCTGCGGCGCACGCCAGTGATCGATGTAGCTCACCTGGTGCACGCAACTGATCGTGCAGCTCGGCGCGCAACTCTTCTCCGTCAAAAACTCCCGCTTCACATCCGCCGTCCGATAACCCGACAACGGTACACCCGGATATCCGCGCTGCTGGCTGCAGTAATGGACCAGCCCGTTCTCGCAGATATACAGATACCGTCCCCCCGCGCGACAACGCCAGTCATTCGTCTTCCCGTTCGCAATCGCCTCCTGAAAGTGATTGAACCGCGAATAACTCCGCCGCGTCAGTTTCCGAACCTTGTCCCAGACCCCGCGCTCCTCCGCCCCCAGCGGCTTCAACTGCCCGCTGCCATCATGAATAATCCCGATCGTCGAGCTGAACCCAAGCGCCAGAGCCCGTTCGCTCACCGTCAGCGCATCGTTAGGATTCGCAATCCCGCCGCCCACAACCGAGTTGATGTTCACATGAAAGTCGGCATGCTCCGCCAGCATCCGCAGCTTCGCATCCAGCACCTTCAGGCTCTTCTTCGAGACCTCGTCCGGCATTACGTTATCGATCGAGATCTGCATGTGATCGAGCCCGGCCTTGTTCAGCCGCTGGATTCGATCCGGCATCAGCAGATAGCCATTCGTGATCATCCCCGCGATCGCGCCCGTCTTCCGAATACGCGCGATAATCTGGTCCAGCTCCGGATGCAGCAGAGGCTCGCCGCCCGAAATCGTAATCACCGACGTCCCCAGCCGCCCCAGATCGTCAATCCGCCGCAGCATCTCGTCGATCGGCACCGGATCGGAAAAATCGTCGTACTCATTGCAATAGGTGCACGCCAGATTGCACCGCCGCATCGGCACAACATGCGCCATGTACGGGTGGCCGGTCGACAGCACCGCCGAACCGATCGAACCCAGCTCGCGCAGCTTCCGCGTCACTGCCTTCCAGCGGCGTTTAGCCGTCATCGGCCGTTTGCCGTTCGCCACGGCAGTTGTAGAAGCAGAAGACATATCACTCTTAAGTATATCGAACCATGGGCACCTTTCGGTCGAAAAGGGCCGTAAACCCTACGACTCGCGATAGTTCAGCAGCACCAACCCAACCATGATTAAGCAGACTGGCCAAATATACGAGGCGAGCCGGGATGCCTTCTGGTCAGGCAAGCGCAACTCCAACCAGCGGCTCCAGCCTGCGGTGGCTCCCAGCAGCGCGATCGGCGTGTGGCTCATCTCCGCCAGCAGCTCTTCCTTGATGTTTCCGATGGAGTGATTGTGAGTCAGCAACAGTGCACCCCCGGCAGCGCAAAGCAACGGAAAAACCGTCGCCGTCCATCGAGAGTGGAAGCGCCCGGTCTGATTTCCCCACTCAAACGCCGCAAACGCCAGGATCAGCAGCGCAAACAAACGATGCTGCAGCACATCCGGCGCATACATACTCGCCCAGAAAGGCCGTGGCCCCAGCGGCCAGGCTTCCGGATCGGCACGCAGCACAATCAGCACCGCCAGTCCCGCAAAGACCAGCGGCCAGTTCCGCGCCCATCGCACATTGCGCAGGCGACTCAGCAGCGCGAACACCCCGGCGGCGAGCACAATCAGCCCCGACCAGTGATGGTTATATTCCGACCACGCCACAGCATTCGCATCGCTGGGAGGGTTGACCCCGTTGAACTGTGTCGTCTTTACAGCCTCATCCAGCGGCGGCGGTGGCGACAGCGCCGCAAACGCCGGACTCGACATGCGTGGAATCTCAGGACGAAAGCGAGCGACGATCTCAGAGAGGCTTGCCCTGTTGTTCGGCAAGTCGACCGGTGGCGGCTGCGAAGTCATCGAGGCAGCCGCCAGCACCGCCATGAAACCCAATCCAATCTCTGCCTCCCCAAATCGTCGCAGCCGCGTCAATAAAGCCACCGGCGCAGTTTCGATACGTCGAACCAGAAAAAAGTTCCCCGCGCCCATCGCCATCACCAGCAACACCAGGTACACCTTGGACATCATCATCATGCCGTAAGCAGTGCCGTACAACCCGCTCAACGATTTGTCGGCCGAAATGCCAAGGTAGAGCCAGCCCATGCCCGCGCCAGACAGCAGCAACATTCCCGCGCCCACCAGAGCCAGCGGAGAATAGCGACGCAACATTCGTTTTGCCTCTCCAGGATCTCCCGACCCGCGCAGCGAAATCAGCAGAAACGGCATCGCCCCAATCCACAGCGCCGCACCCAATTGATGCCCAGCGGTCAAGGCGGTGAGCACGACCCGATGATCCAGACGGGAGACCGAATGGCTGGTGGAAACCACCGCCGACAAAACCAAAACGCTACAGGAAACCATCGCATACGCCGGCCTGCGCCCTTCGTATCGCGCACAAAAGACAATCGCCGAAGCCGCCACCGCAGCACACGCACCCGCCAGAAAATATGGCGCACCAACCAGGTCTCCGATCTTCAGAGAAGAACTTCCCATCAGAATCGCGCTGTCTACTGCGACGTAGCACAATTCAACGATCGCAAAACTGGTGGCTGCCCAGCGAATCCCCCGCCTGCACCCGGCAGCGACAGATTCTCCCGCACGCGCCGATATGACAACGACCACTAAATAGGCGACGCCGCCAAGCGTCAGCAACTCCAGTCCGAGCGTCAGAGCCCGCAAGAAAACGGACAGCAAATCAAAGTCGCCTAAAAGCCAGATCAAGGGTTAGTCCTCGGAATAAGAGCACAGCAATGGGAGTTACGCACAACAGAGGTCTTCAGTTAGCGTCGTGCGGAGAGGTATGGAGGACTCATAACGGCGGTTCCTCCCGCCTCACAAACTATCTTTCGCCACCCTTGGTCTACTTAACGCTAAACGGTATTTCACCACGGGTGACATGGCCGTCAGTCGCCAACACCTGCCAGCGGATAGCGTACTTTCCCGGGTTCAACTGGGTGACGCGTGTGGTCACGATGTTCGGTGTGCTTTGTTTCTCAATCGCCAGCGGTTTGGCCTGACCATCCGGAAGATTCAAGAGCAATGTTGATCGCGTCCCATCGACCCGCAAGCTGAACTTCATCGTGACCGCTAAGTCTGGCCCGTGCACGGTCGCATTGATCGCCGGCGACGACTCCACCAGCACCGCATGTGCCAGGACAACACGCGGACCAACCACCATCAGCATCAAAGCGATCGCGGTCATCAGGCCCACGCCAAGAACAGCTTTAGCGAAAGAACTCCGCAACGAGTACTTCATAACTCTTTTTGACACCCCTCTGCCTCGAAGAGATTCATATAAAATCTCGATCTAATGATCCAGCACAGGGGGCCGCGTTGCTACTAGGAAAACTCCCAGTGGCAACCGCAGCGAGGGGACGTCCACTACCAGTCGTTTACTTGCCCACCACCAGGATGGCAAACGAATCCGGCACCATCTGCCCGCGTCCCGGACGCCCGCCCGGCGCCGGCGCAGGAGCCGGCGTGAACTCCGCCGCAATCAGCAGAATCCGGTTCGTCTTGCTGTCCAGTGTCAGCGTCTTCGCCCGCGGCATCGTCGTCAGCGTCTGTTCCACCACAAAGCTCGTCGGGCTGTTCTCCTTCACAATCGTCAACGTTCCATCTCCCTGCGAGCTAAACGCCTCCATCGTCTTCGGATTGAACACCGCACCATCGGTTCCAGCCCCAATCGGCAGCGTCTCAAGAATCTTCCCATCCCCGGCGTTCAGAATCACCATCGTCTGTGGATCGCGGCACGCCGCAAAGAGAATGTTGTTCTTCACATCCATCGCCAACCCCGCACAGGTTGCACCTTTGCCCTGAAGATCGTAGGTCGCGGTCACCTTCAACGTCTTCGCGTCCACCACCGCAATGCTGCCCTTGTCTTCCAGGTCGATATATAGATGACCTTTGCCATCCGACACACCCTGCTCCGGCGCTCCGCCCAGGTCGATCGTCCCCACCACGGACCCATCCTTCGCGTCGATCACTGTTGCGTTCGGCGCTCGATGACTGAACACGTACACTCGCCCGTTGAACGGATCTCCCAGAATCCCGTCCGGGCCGCCCTGCACCTCAATCGTCTTGATCGTCGCCAGCGTCTTCGCATCCCACATCACTACCGGATTGCTGCTGCCGAATCCATGTCCTGACTTCTCATCGACCGCGGCTCCATGCGCGCTCGCATTCGCGATCTCGCCCGCCGGCTTCAGCGTATCCAGATCGAAGACCGTGATCTTTCCCTGGGGCCCGAGTCGCGGCACATATAGCTTGCGCCCCGCATCGTCGGCATACACGTAGTCGAAACCGCCCTCGCCGCCAACCTTCGCCGTCTGCAGCACCTTGTATGGCCCAGCCTGCGCCAAACCGCAGCATGGCGCTATCGCCACCGCAGCAGCCAGCATCAGAAAAACTCGTCGCATGAAATATCTCCTTGTCGGCACTGAATCTCCTGCCGCAAAAAACTATATTCCCAAAATCCGCCCTCTGCATTGCAAAAGAAAAGCGGCCCCATAAGGCCGCTTCTTCGCCAACGTTCCACCCTACAACTTAGCCAGCAACTGGCGGGTCTGCTGTCCCGTTCCTTCAAAAAACCCTTCCAGCCCGAATCCCATCCACAGGCTCGACCGCTTCTTTCCGTCCGGCGTCAGGGTCAACGTCTGCTCGTGCTTATCCCGCAATACCACCACCGGCACCGGCTTTCCACGATTGTCATGTACCGCCTTGGTCCAGTCCGTCCCATTCGACACCGGGACAGAATTGATCTGCACCACAACATCGCCCGCCTTCAGTCCAGCCTCTTCCGCCGGACTATTTCCATCCACGCTTCTCACCAGAAGCCCCGCACCGCCCGTCGCGCCGAAGAACTCCGCAAGCTGAGGCCCCATCAACTCCAGCTTCGCCCCCGTGAACGATGAGCTCAAAACAATCGTCTCGGTGCCCAGAAGATCGCGATGTTCCTTCGGCGCCACCGCCGCGTTCGTTGTCTTCTCATTCAGAAAACTGTTCCCATGCACAACTCCCGAAGTCTGGGGAGCCGCCACCGAATAGTGCTGTTCCCACGCCTGCAGCCCCACCGTCCTGCGGTCTGCGGTCGTCATCGTCATCGTCTGCGTCAGCCCGTCGCGGCTCACCACGAAAGTCACTTGCTTTCCCACCGGCATATCCCGCAGCATCCGCCGAAGTTGATCTTCGCTCTCAACCACCTGCCCGTTCATCTGCAGAATCACATCATGCATCCGCATCCCGGCCTTGCACGCCGGTCCGTCATGATCGAGATTCGTAATCTCCGCTCCCCGCGCATCCTTCAACTTCAGCTCGCCCACTTGGTCTTCGCTCACATCACGCGTCTCGACCCCGAGATATCCCTGCGGCACATGCCCATGCGCCTCACCCATCGCCGCATACAACTCCTCACCGGCGATCGATGCCTTTTCCGCCGCATGCAACAACTGCCCACCCTCAAGAACAGCTACGCCCGCTATCAGTGCCAACAGCCCCAACGAACTCCGGTGTCTCATCTGCATACTCTCTTCTCAGCTCTTCTTACTGAACTTATCTGCACCACGGGAACCCGGAAGGCTCACCCCTACTGAATGTCGGCGGAGCTTTGCAATGCGTTGTACGATGCCGTACGGATAAATGGATTCGTATCCTGCGAGGCGACCGTGCGCAACACCTGCTGCACGCTCGAGTCCGACTGCACCGGCTCCAGAACCCCAATCGCCGTCCGCCGAACCTCGGCATCCGAATCGTGCATCACCGCTTCCAGCACTGCGTCGCGCACATGCTGGTCCTGTCCGACATACCGCTGCAGACCCTCCAGCGCCTTCATCCGCACACCCGCGTCCTGGTCATAGCGCAGCGACACCATCAGCGCATGACGGATCTCCTTGCCATCCGCAGTCGGCTGGCAGGCATGCCCCGCCTTGCACTCATCCGTCAGCAGCGAAACCGAGTTCATCCGCACCCCGGGAGTCGCCGCCGCATTCGTCCCCACCATCAACAGGTGCCGGATCTCCGGGCTGTCCAGCGACCCCTCCATCGACTCCGGAACGATCTTGTTGTAGTTCACCTGCACCAGCTCCGAGTTCGGCGTCTGCACAATCCCGGTCACATTCGCAATCACATCAGACGGATGGGTGAGCGTAACCACACCGCTCTCATGCTTCGGCGCATGCGCTACTTGATACCGGTGCGTAAAGTTGCCCGAAAGAAACCCCACGCCGAGCAGCAGCGTCGCCAGCGCCGGCGCGCTCTGCACATTTCCCACCCAGCGATACAGATTTGCCCTCAGACGGGTCAGAACTCCATGCGGCGGAATCATATCCAGCGCATCATCCAACCGCATTCGCGACTGCGCCAGCAGATTCGGAGAAGGTTCCAGCACCGGAAGCGCCGTCAGATGCTCTTCAAACCGCCGGAACGTCTCCAGCTCCTCGCGACAGCCCTCGCACCCTGTCAGGTGTTGCTCCAATACCCCGGCTAGTTCATCGGGAAGCTCGCCGTAATTCAACAACACGATGCAGTCTCTTGCGCTCTGACACTTCATTGTCCTACCTCAACCAGCCTCAAATTTTCACCTGTGGTCCTGGGCTTTTACCTTCGCCCTTTTTATCCATTGCTTTGCATTCGCCTTCGTGCTGCGCCGTTTTCCCCCCGTCCGTCAACCTCGAAGCTCCGCCAGATTCGCGCGCAGCTTTCTCGTTGCCCGGAACAAGGTATTTTTGGCCGTCTCCTCCGTCGTACTCAACATCTCGCCAATCGTTCTCAACTTCAGACCCTGGTAGTGCTTCAATTCAAAGACCGTTCGCTCCCGCGGAGTCAGCTTGCCTAAAGCATCGTTGATCCGCTCGCTCATCACCTTCCGGTCCAGCTCCCGCGCCGGATTCGACATCGCCCGTTCATCAGAGATATTCGCCATCAGATCCAACTCATCGCCACTGGCATCCAGCACCGTAGCCGGATCTTCTCTGCGACTCTTCCGCCGCCGCAGTTGGTCCAGGCAAAGGTTCGTGACAATCCGGTAAAGCCATGTGTAGAAACTGCACTCAAACCGGAAGTTCCCCAGGTGCCTGTACGCCTTAATGAACGCTTCCTGGTGAACGTCCTGAGCATCCTGTTCATTGCCGAGCATGTGCAGCGCCAGCCGCAACACCGACTGGTCATACCGCCGCACCAGAGCATCGAACGCAGTCCGCTGGCCCTTCTGCGCCTCGCGAATCAGCTCGTCGTCCTCGGTTCGCTGTTGTGCCCGCGCATCGAGCTGCGCCTGCGTCAGCTTGCCGCCATTCCTGGTCCCGGATTGGGCCGCAGCTTTTGCCATCGCTGGCATAGATTCTACAGCCGCCGTACCGGTCAATCCCATGGCAAACGGACTTACGTGCCGTTTTTGAGCCACTGCCGCCAACGGAGCCGACAGCTCTCCGCCAAAACCTATCCCAACCGCATCTGCATTCATCGACTGACTCCGGAGGTCAAAATCGAATAACACTCAATAGACCCGCCCACTTCAGAAAGGTGAGCGCAACAGGTTGCATGTTTTCCCTAACACCATCGGGGTACACTCACCCCATGTCCCGCCGCCCCGCCTCCGTCCCCAGCCTCTTCCCCGAACCCTCCGCCCCCAAACCCGAAACATCCTCCAAATCCGTCTGGATCAACGCCCACTGCGACGGCGGAGCCCGCGGCAACCCCGGCCCCGCCGGCTACGGAGCCCAGATCACCGACGACCACGGCATCGTCCTCGCCGAACTCTCCGACTTCCTCGGCATCCGCACCAACAACTACGCCGAATACTCCGGCCTCCTCGCCTGCCTCCAGTACGCCCTCGACCACCACCACCACCGCCTCCGCGTCGTCTCCGACTCCGAGCTCATGGTCAAGCAGATCCAGGGCAAGTACAAAGTCAACTCCCCCGACCTCAAACTCCTCTGGCAGGAAGCCAGAAACCGCATCGCCCGCCTCGAAGCCTTCGAGATCTCCCACGCCCTCCGCCACAAAAACAAGGACGCCGACCGTCTCGCCAACGAAGCCATGGACCGCGGCATGAAGCGCTCTCCCCCCTCAACCACCCGCTCTCGACGGTGGTCAAGGCGGAGGACCTGCTTCTCGCACGGGAGCTGCGCTCAAGGCCACTCCCTACCCCAAAAAATCCGCCACCCCGCCCGACCCCTACGCCAAATCCGAAACCATGCTTCGCGGCTTCACCAAAGACGGCGCCATCCACCTCCTCGGCAACGCCACCCTCCCCGACGGCATCTTCGTCAAAATTATCCGCGAATAACCGGCCACCAAAGTATTCTGTCCCCGACCTCAATCAAGGACCACCGATGGAAATTCATGGCCCCGCAGGCCCCACCAATTCCTTCAAAGACTTCGCCATTCACATCGTCATCGTTACCGTCGGCATTCTCATCGCTCTCGGCCTCGATGGCATCCGCGAGACCATCCACGAACACAAGGTCGTTCGCGATGCCCGCGAAAATTTCCAGGCCGAATTCCTCGCCAACCGCCACAATCTCGACAAAGAAATGGAACACGACAAGAAAACTCTCGCGCTGCTCGACCAGACCATCAAGGATCTACCCCAGCTTCGGCAGAATCCTTCCCAGTTCGCCCAACGCGTCGCGGATATGGCACCCAGCGGATACTTCTTCTCCAGTTTTCGCTGGGAATCCGCCCTCTCCACCGGCGCACTCGGACACATGCCCGTCGACGAGGTCAACCGCTACTCTGAGGTCAACCTCATGGTCCACACCTACACTCCGCTGGAGAGCCAGGCCCAAAGGGACTGGGCACAGCTCGATGCATTCTTCCGCGCCCATCAAAATCCGACCGTCGCCGAATTCGAATCAGGTACAGAAAAACTCTTCATCTACCTCAGCGACGTCAGGGTCCTCAACCAGGGTGCCAGGGAGTTTTCCGGCTCTCTCAACAACGCACTTACCGGCACAAAGTAACGACCCATCGAGATGGAAAGTATCCGTCAGACAGTTTTTACCGCCAGCCGGGAGCACAGCTCTTCAACAAAATGCAGCTGCCCCAACATCACTTCCAGCTTTTCGGCTCCCACCTTCTCCTCGAAGTGCCGCTGCATTCGATCCAGAATCCCCGCCACCCTCGCCGCTCGCCTCCTGCCCGCCGGCAGCAGCACCAGCCGAAGCGCCCGCGCATCCTCCACATCCATCCTTCGCCGCACCAGCCCCTTCGCCTCCAGCGACGAGATGCAGTGACTCACATTGCCGCGCGTCGTCTGAAACGTCTCCGCAAGATACGACGGCTTGACCCCGTCTTTCTTCTCAAAAAAAATCGCCGCCAGCATCAGCGATTCAAAAAACGTCAGCCCCTCATCCCGCAGAACGAGATTCAGTGAGGCTTCCATCCGCCGCGCAACCCGGCTGGCCTGAAAGATGGGACTCTGCCGCAAAAAAGATTCGATTCGCATCGCCATTGGCTCAAAAGTGATTTAGCAATTCAACTACTTACGATAGAACAAAACTAGCTCCTCGGTACCGCGTTCCGAGTCATCATTACCCTGTGACCCCGACCACTCCACCAAAAATCTCCGCCGCTATCTGCCTCCTCTGCATCGCCGCCGCTGCACTCGCCCAGCAAGTCCCGCAATCTCCACCCGCACAGCAGCCCAAACCGGCCACCACCACCGAAAGCATCACCGTCACCACCACCCTTGAACCCCTCCCTCTCGCCGAAAGCAACCGCTCCGTCAATCTCATCTCCCCGCGCGACCAGCCGCTCGTCTCCAACTCCGTCGTCGACCTCCTCCGTCAGGACTCCTCCCTCAACCTCCAGGCCCGCGCCCCCAACGGCGTCCAGGCCGACCTCTCCCTTCGCGGCACCACCTTCGAGCAGTCCCTCATCCTCCTCGACGGCCTCCGCATCAACGATCCCGAAACCGGCCACCTGAACCTCGACATCCCCATCCCTCTCGACGCCGTCACCCGCATCGACATCCTCCACGGATCGGGATCAACGTTTTACGGCTCCGACGCCATCGGCGGCGCAGTCAACCTCCTCACCCAGCCACCCGCCCCCGGCCTCACTGTCATAGCCAGCGCTGGAGGCGGCACCTACTCCTCCATCGAGCAGCATCTCCGCGCCTCCTACTCGCAGGGCCCCTTCGCCGAACAACTCACCGCCGGCCGCGACACCTCTGACGGCTTCATCTCCGACCGCAACTACAGCAGCAACGCCCTCGCATCCGAGTCGTGGCTCACCACAAAGCTTGGAACCAGCGACGTCCTCCTCGCCACCAGCGACCGCCCCTACGGAGCCAACCAGTTCTACGGCCCCTACCCCTCATGGGAGCGAACCAAAGGCTGGTTCGCCGCCATCCAACAGCAACTCGGCGAGCAAACCGCCGCCAGCTTCGGCTACCGCCGCCATACCGACCTCTTCGTCCTCTTCATCGACCAGCCCTCCATCTACGAGAACAACCACATCACCACCAGCTACGAAGGCGCTCTCCGCCGCGCCCAAACCCCCTCCCCCAACATCACCCTCTCCTACGGGGTAGAAGCCGACGGCGACACCATCCACTCGAACTCCCTCGGCCAGCACTCCCGCAATCAAGGCGCAGCCTACGTCAACCTCAACCTCGCAGCCCTCCGCCGTTTCTCCCTCTCTCTCGGAGCCCGCGACGAGATCCTCACCGGCAACAGCAGCGGCAACCAAAACGTCTTCTCCCCATCCATCGCCGCCGCCTATACCCTCACCCGCACCACGCGGCTCCGCGCCTCCGCCGGCCACGGCTTTCGTCTCCCCACCTACGTCGATCTCTACTACGCCGATCCCACCACCATCGGCAACCCCAACCTCAAACCCGAATCCTCCTGGAGCTACGAAGCCGGCATCGAATGGACTCCCACCACCAGCCGCATCACCCTTAACGCCGCCGCCTTCCGCCTCCAGCAAAAAGACACCATCGACTACGCCAAGACCATCCTCGCCACCTCCGCCCTCACCTTCGCCGAACCCTGGCAGGCCATCAACATCCAGAACCTCAACATCACCGGAGCCGAAGCCACCGCCCGCCTTCGCCTCATCTCCAGCCAGCAGCTCCAACTCAGTTACACCGCCGCCCACGCCGCCTCACCGCCGCCCAACCTCCTCTCCGAGTACGCCTACAACTACGCCGCACAAAACGCCCTCCTTCGCTGGACTGGAACCTTTCATCAACTGAACGCCTACACCCAAATCAACGTCGTACAGAAAACTCAGCACACCGCCTACCCGCTCTGGGACATCGCCCTCACCCGCAACACCGGTCATATCCGCCCCTACCTCCGCGCCCTCAACCTCAGCAACACCGGCTACCAGGAAATTCCCCAGGTCCCCCTGCAAGGTCGCACCATCATGGCCGGCGCCGAGTTCAACTGGACCTCGTCCCGTCACTGACCGCGTATAAACTGACCGCGTATAAATCAAAGGTAGGTATCGCGTGGAGCCAGTCGTGTGACCGGAAAACTCATCCTCTTTGAACCCTGGAATATGGGCGACGCCCTCATCGCGGCGGCCATCGCCCTTCAGGACCCCGCACGCCTCGCCCTCGCCTGCAACCCCCGTTGGCATCCCCTCATCCGCGCCGCGGCAGAAGGCCGCACCACTCCCGAACTCATCGCCGTCAACCTCGACTACGTCAGCCGCAGCCGCACCGGCCGATGGAACGCCGGCTCGCTCGCCCCTGTCTCAACTTCGGCAACCCCCGTCGCCACCATCCGCGGAGACATCCGCGACTACCGCGCAGCAAAAAAACTCTTCCCCAACGCAATCGTCCACTCCACCGGATGGCTCGCCTTCACCGCGCGCCGTTCCGCGCTGCTCGATCTTCCCTTTGCAAAAGCCTGGCTCCCCGTCCGCAACCGTTACCACGCCTGGGCCGCCATCGCCTCCACTCCCTGGCAGCAGATCGAGCAGTTCTACCAGCACAAACTCCCCGCCCCGCCCACGCCCCTCATCACCATCCACATCGGAGCCCAGTGGCGCTCCAAACAATATCCTCACGTCGCAAAACTCGCGAACCTGATCGCCAAAACTCACCCCATCCAGATCGTCGGCGCACCCGGCGACCCGCTCCCCGCCGGCATCGCGGAAACCGACGTCCTCCGCCTCATCGACCACGATCTGGTCGACGCCTTTCGCGCCAGCACACACGTCATCGTCAACGACTCCGGCCCCATGCATCTCGCCGCGATCCTGCGCTGCCGCACCCATCCCATCGCTTGCATCTCCCCCATCGAAGAGTGGCTGCCCCCAGCCACCATCCCCATCGAAGCAAACGACACACCCAAAGGCTACCGCCCCCACCCCCACTACATGTCCGACACCGTCGTCGAAGGATGGCCCGCACCCGAAGACATCCTTCCTCAATTGCAGTTGAACTAAGCTCCAGGTGAACTAGGCGCATCCAGTTAAAGCGCAGAGGCACGGCAAAATTACTTCGCCAGTTCCGCCTTCACCATCTCGCTCACCAGCCTTCCATCCGCCCGCAGCCCATCCGCCAGAATCCTCTGCTGCACCGTCTTCATTACCGCGCCCATATCTTTCGGCCCCGGCCGCTTCCCATCCACCGTCAGCGAATCGATCGCTCCCGTCACCACCCCGCGAATCACATCCTCTCCCGCTGCCTGCGGCAGGTAACCTTCGATCATCGCAATCTCCGCCTGCTCCTTCGCCGCCAGCTCAGGCCGATTTCCCTTCGTAAACGACTCCACCGACTCCTTCCTCTGCTTAATCAGCGTCGTCAGAATCTGCGACTCCTCCGCATCCGACAGCTTCTCGCGCTTATCGATCTCTTTATTTTTCAGCGCAGACTTCACCATCCGCAGCGTCGTCAACTTGTGTTCTTCCTTGGCCTTCATCGCCACTACAATATCCGTCTGAATCTTTTCGCCAATCGTCATCGTTCATCTCCAAAATCAATTCACTATTAGAACACCAGGCTCACCTCAAGTTCTATCCGTTCCTTATCCGTTTTGATCGGTGTCATCGGTGCAGATCGGTGTTAAGTCTCTGGCACAACTCGCAATCATCCGGACACCGCTAAAATAAACCTCATGATCCGCAAAACTCGCCTCTTCACCCCTGGTCCGACGCCTCTCCTTCCCGCCGCCCAGTTCGCCATGGCCGCGGCCGACATCCACCACCGCACCCCCGAGTTCCGCGCCCTCTACACCCGCGTCCTTTCGCAATTGAAAGAATTCGTCGGCACCAAAAACGACGTCATCATCCTCTCCGCCTCCGGCACCGGAGCCATGGAAGCCTCCGTCTCCAACCTGACGTCACCCGGCGACCGCGTCCTCGTCCTCAGCGCAGGCAAATTCGGCGAGCGCTGGGCTTCCCTCGTCAAATCCTTCGGCTGCCACGCCGACATCATCGAAAAACCCTACGGCCAGACCTTCTCCCTCGACGAGATCAAAGCCGCGCTCAAGCTCGAAACCCGCGCCGTCTTCGTCCAGGCCACCGAGTCGTCCACCGGCGTCCGTCACGACATCGAAGGCATCGCCAAGCTCCTCAAATCCGAAAACTCCGAAGCCCTCCTCATCGTCGACGGCATCACCGGCCTCGGCACCACCCACCTCGACATGGACGGCTGGGGCATCGACGTCCTCATCGGCGGTTCACAAAAAGCCGTCATGATGCCTCCCGGACTCAGCTATCTCGCCGTCAGCCCCCGCGCCTGGGACCGCATGGAGTCCACCTACAATCCGCGCTACTACTTCGACCTCCGCAAAGAGCGCAAAAACGCCGCCAAAGGCGAATCCGCCTACACCCCACCTGTCTCCCTCATCGCCGCCCTCGGCGCATCCCTCGACTACATCGCCGCCCAGGCCGCCATACCGGAAAACCCCGCAGGCAATCTGGTCGAAGGCCGCAAAGAAGCTAATCGACAACGCCGAAACCTGCGCCGCCATGACCCGCGCCGCGGCCACCGCACTCGGCTTCAAACTCTTCGCCCCCAAAGGCAGCGAAGCAGCAGCCGCAACCGCCATCGTCGCCCCCGAAGGCACCGACTCCGGCGTCCTCGTCAAAGGCCTCAAATCCGAATTCGCCGCCATCGTCACCGACGGCCAAGGCGAGATGAAGGGCCAGCTCTTCCGCATCGCCCACATCGGCTTCTTCGACTACATGGACACCATCGCCATCATCGGCGCTCTCGAACAAGTCATCGCCAAAACCAAAACCCCACTCCCTAACTTCACCTTCGGCCAGGGCCTCATCGCCGCCCAGAAATTCTTCGCTGACCACGCCAAATAACACGCAACTCCGAGCACCCCACCCGTTACAGTCTCAACGTAACGGGTGGGTATCCGGAAACAACAACCCCTACTGCACTGCCGGCAGATCGATCCGCAGAATCTGTCCCGCGGCCCCCCCCACAATGCCCAGATTCGATACATACAGCCGCTGATCCGGCCCGAAGGTCATGCCCGTCGGAAAGGATAGGCCTGTCACCACATCCTGAAGGTCGCCCGAGCGCTTCACCCGCACAACCTTGCCCATCCCCGGCGTCGGGCCATTCGCCGCAAAATCCGAAAGCTCCAGCACATACAGCAGCCCATCCGGTCCAATCTTCATACTCACAATCGTCGTAAACCCTGCCTTCGAACCCACGACGTTCCACTGTCCAAAGCCGCCAAACAGGTTGCCGAATCCCGGCAGCGGATTCGGAACATACACGTTATTCGCGATCGTCATCACCTTCGCCCACTGCGGGTCGATGGGAAAGAGATTCAGATTCCCTACGTAAAAAACATTGTCCAACGCCACAAGCGATGTCGGCACAATATGACCCTGCGATGCAGAGACGTCGATCACCTGCTGCACCTGGCCCCGTGGTGTCACGGAGAACAGCTGCCCATGATTGGGTTCCACGGTGTAAAGAGACCCTTGATAGCCGATCAACCCGTACCACGTCCCATCCGGCTCATAGTCGTCCGGGCTCGTGTACTTCGCCGGGAAGTTCAGCAGGGCCTGGCTCAGGTTTGCTACATTCGTCCAGCTCCCCGTCTTCGTGTTCACCTTGAGCACAGCGTTCGGAAAGTCCGGATTTCCATGCGAACACCCTCCGCCAGCCAGTACTGCATACAGATCGCCGTTCAGAAACGTAACGTCCGCGACCCCTAAAACAGCTCCCGTAGCTCCCACTGATGAAGGCAGCCCCGAGGTAAGAGTCGTTACGTTTTGTTTCGTATCGACCTTCGAGATCCGCGCAGTCAGGCCGCCTGTGTAAGGCCCGATCGGGGGAATCACCTGCGTGCACGTGCCGGAGTTGCTCCCGCCCAGCCCTGCTTCGGCAACATACAGAGTGCCATCCGGCCCGAATGCCAATCCCCTCGGCCCTTCGAGCCCCGAGGCATACAGTGTTGCGTTGGCCGGCAGTTGCGCCAGCATCCGAACTCCCGATGCGCCGCTTGCAAGAACCGCAGCACACAAAAACGACGATGCGAATCTAACCCGCTTCATGGAATCTCTCCTGGATGTAGTCGCGTACAGGGCCGTGCCAGGCCGGCTTTCAGGCCTCGGGTCGTCCAGTCACAAAAAGTAAGAGGGCCCGCGAAAGGGTGCAGAAAGCCGCTCCCCGGCATCCTGCGCTTCGAGGCAAAACGGTCAAACTTGGCTAAGCCTAAGGTCGTCCGCCTTTCAGCGCAGTAATTCTATACCTCGCCTATTTTCCTGTCATCACCGCACTCATTTGCATAACCAGGCTCCGCTTTGAGTGTGACGAAAGTGCCGCATCTGGACCCTCACCCGCTCAACGAAAACACAACCGTCACCGTTTCGTGCTCCGGCTTCGGCGAACCGCATTTCGCAAGTTCCGCCTCAGACTTAGCCTTCGAATTTGACACCGTGCTATAACAAGGCCTCCATGAAGCGTTCAACTCGAGTCTCTCTCCCACTCGTCCAGAGCATCGCTCTTTTGTTCGCCTTCACTCCACCTGCCCATTCCCAAATCCTCCAGATTAATCCCTCCAAACTCCCGCAAGACCCTGCAGTCCAAAGCACCTACGCCGATCTGCTCCCCATCGATCAGTTCGCCCGCGCCCCTGAAGCAACCTGGCTCTATCCCGTTCCCAAAGAGCAGGTGTCCTCGCGCTTCCAGAAAGCCCTTCACACACTCGAACAGGCCCAGGAGCAAGCTCCCGACAACAAGGAACTTCAACTCCTCATCGGACTAGTCGCCCATCTCGCCTCCAACCTCGGCATCGAAGAAGCCTACGATCTGGCGCCAGCTTTCCTCCAGCCACAAGCCAAAGTAGATTTTCGCGCCGCATGGTTTCTCGGAATTCACCAGTGTCAATCCAATTTTTCCTTCGTCGGCATGCAGCAACTTCTCTATGTCGAAGCCTCCAATAAATCGCTTCCCGGCGCCTTCTGGCAGGACTACGCCATTTGCGCCATCGCCACCAACATGCCGGTCCACGCCCTTCGGGCCTATGACAACGCACGAAAGTCCCCCGGCGGCCTGCCCGCCAATGAGCAGAATAACCAGCTCGAACAGATCGCGCGCAACCGGACCAAGCCTAGCAGCGACACCGGCACCTACCCCACAAAAGAAGCCTGGCATCAGGAGAAGATCGCGGGAGGTTTCCGTTTCACCAGCAGCGTTTGCGGAGAATCTTTCCTCGCCAGGGCAACCTCAACCGTAAAACCCGGCGATGCCGCAAATGGAGTGTGTCTCGTCACCATCAATTCGGAGCAGTATCCGAGCCGCTATGGCCCCAGCTCCGCCTCCATCCTTCTGCTCACACAAATCGCCAGGCCCGGCGAATCTCTCGATGCCTTTTCGAAGCGCGTTCTCGAAGCGCAGCAACTGTTGAAAGATCCAAAACATCCGGAGAAGGCGGCCGTAACCGGAGTCCCATGTCCGGTCGCAACCTGCCTCGCCTTCGAAATCGCCACAGACAAGCTCTACAAGGAAGAGGGCGGCGCTCATGTGCTCGCAGTCTTCTTTCAAAGCGACCAGCCCGCCTATCCCGGCCTCCGTCTCGAAACCCCTCAACCAAAGGCCGCGAACCCTTCAGACCAGCCGGTCACACCCGAACCAACTCTTCAGCGCTTCAACGGCACCCTCTACACCTTTGTTTCGCTCGATGCGAATCACGACATCTACCCTCGCGCGCGCCCCGGCCTCGACGAACTCCTCAAGTCAATGGTGATCGATTCCAAATAACGTGCTCCTGGCCTGATACTTTGGCCTGATACTTTGACTTGATACTCTAGTTCCAACCGCAACTCTGACTCCGATGAAACGCTCAACCCAGGTCACCGCCCCACTTCTCGCAGCAACCGCGCTCTCTCTCCTCACCGGCTGCCATCGCCAGATGCAGCGCTGCGTCGACGAGCACAACAACGTCGTCGACGACAGCTTCTGCCAGAACCAACCGAATGCCCAACAACAGAAGCCCGACGGACACGGCGGCTTCCTCCCCATCATCTTGCCCTACCGCTACTACTACGGCGGATACGGCAGCTACGGCCTCGGCACGCAGGCCGGCGGCGGCTCCTTCACTCCCAGCCCCGGCGCCAGCTACACCACCCGCGGGGGCTTCGGCAGCTCCTTCGCCGAAGGCGGCAGCCACTCCAGCGGCAGCAGCAGCGCGCACGGCTTCGGAGCCGGAGAATAAATGCAGCGCATCCCCATCACCCCACGCGACAACTGGCAGCACACCGTCGAATCTCAGGGCCTCACCTTCCACACCCTCGAAAACGGCCAACCCTACTGGGACGAATCTGCCGCCTACCAATTCACCGCCGCCGAGATCGACACCCTCGAAGCCGCCGGCAACAAACTGCAGGAGATGTGTCTCGCCGCCGCCCAGCACGTCATCGACAAAAAACGTTACGCCGAACTCGACATCCCCGCCTCCGCCATCCAGGCCATCGAATGGGCCTGGAACAACGAGCCTCCCGCCCTCTACGGCCGCTTCGACCTAAGCTGGGCCGGCGCAAATTCCGGCAGCGCACCCAAACTTCTCGAGTACAACGCCGACACCCCAACCTCACTCCTCGAAGCCGCAGTCATCCAGTGGAACTGGCTCAAACAAATCTCCCCGGCCCTTACAGCCCTCTCGCACTCAGGAAATCCCGACCAGTTCAACTCCATCCACGAAAAACTCATCGCCAAGTGGAAGGACATCGACCCCTATCTCTCCAAGCCCATCTACTTCGCCGCGCTCGACAATCCCGAAGACCAGCTCACCGTCACCTATCTTCGCGACACCGCCCAGCAGGCAGGCCTCGACACCCGCCAGCTCTTCATGCAGGAGATCGGCTGGAACGACGCCCAGCAATCCTTCATGGATCTCGACGACCACCCCATCTTCTCCATCTTCAAACTCTACCCCTGGGAAGCCATGCTCCAGGAGGAGTTCGGCTTGCACGCCATCGACACCTACCTCAGCACCCGCTGGATCGAGCCCATCTGGAAGATGCTTCTCTCCAACAAAGGCATCCTCCCCATCCTCTGGCAGCTTTACCCCAACCACGAGCTCTTACTCGAATCCCACTTCGACGGCCCCGGCACCATGAAGAACTACGTCCGCAAGCCGTTAATGTCCCGCGAAGGCGCCAACATCACCCTGGTCCGCGACAACCAGACCGTCGCCACCACCCCCGGCCCCTACAACGGAAAGCAAATCTGCCAGGCCCTCGCACCGGAAGCCGTCTTCAACCAACGCTACCCCATCCTCGGCCTCTGGATGATCGACCAGGACTGCTGCGGTCTCGGCATCCGCGAGTCCGCCGGCCTCATCACCGACAACTTCAGCTCCTTCGTCCCCCACTTCTTCCAATAAAAGACCGTGCCGACCAAAGGGAGGCCCACATCCCTCCCTCAGCCCCAACAGGGTATACAAGTCACGAAGTGACCGCCTTCCGCGTAGGAAGCCCGTCCGGCAGGACCGCTCCTCTAAACAGCCTTACGCTGAAACGTAGTCTTCTTCGTTCCCGCAAACGAGTCCTTCGCCTTGAACGACTGCATCGACGCCCCAGGAGCGGGTTTCGCGCCACTCTTCACATGCGCCGCCTTCTCGCGCAGCGCCTGCAGCTTCGCCGCCTTCGGGCCCAGTCCGCCGATCTTGATCGTGCCTGCCTTCGGAATAAATTCGCTCATACAAATTTCCTCTCGCGCCCCGTGGAGCGGTATGCCTCTAGATTACAGTGGCCACACCCCTCCCTGATACTCTAAGCTCCTCCGTACCCACTTCTTCACCTGAGTAGCGTGTGCCCGATCAGAAGCCCGATCCGTCGCCAGCATCACAGCCTATCTCCGCCCCCGTGCTCACCCCGCAGGCGCCGCCCACCGAACACGCCCCAAACCCCGAACCCTCCGCCACGCCACAGGACCCCACCCCCATGCTCGACATCCACCCTGCCCATCACGCCGCCACCACCTGGCGTGACTTCTTCGTCCACATCGCCACCATCGTGCTCGGCCTCCTCATCGCCATCGGCCTCGAACAAACCGTCGAGTACTTCCATCACCGTCATCTCGCGCACCAGGCTCGCGAACAACTCCTCATCGAGCGCACACAGAACGAGAGTTCCAACGAGTTCAACATCTTTGCCACCCAGCGCCACCAGATGCACCTTAAACGCGATCTCGCCATCCTGCACGCCATACGAAATCACACCTCCGTCCCTCCCGGCCCCTTCATCCTGCGCCACGTCCGTTACCTCTATCTTGAGGACGAGTGGCGAAAGATCCATCAGTCCGGTACTGTCAATTACCTCACGGAAAATCTTTCGCCGGTCGACTATCGCTACAACAATCAGGATGCCTTTATGGTTCGCGCCGCTCAGAGCATTGAGGACCTCTACCGCGCTGCCGCTGCTCTTCGCACGGAGAACGACCCGGCCACCGCAACGATGGACAGTTCCCTTGACTTCACTAAATTCACCAGGAGAATCGCGGACAGCCACGAAACCCTGAGCGAGGAGGCCGTGGAGCAAGGATTTGCCGCTGTGGCCGAACCCGGCGATCTCTCCAGATTGACCCCACCCCAGATTGACGCCCTCGAGCATGGCATTCAGGTCGCGCTCGTCGACGACGACGCTCTGTTGACCTATTGCTTCAACATCAAGCGAAACCTCCACAACAACCCAGTCAAATGACATCCGCACACTCCCGGACGCCGCCGGAAAACGACCCAGTTCCCCAACCCGAGACCACCCAGCCTGCAGAGACTCCACAGGAACCCACCCCCATGCTCGACGTCCACGCACCGCACGAAGCCGCACACACCTGGCGCGACTTCGTCATCCATATCGCCACCATCGTCCTCGGACTCATCATCGCCATCGGCCTCGAGCAAACCGTGGAAGCCGTTCACCACAGCCATCAACGTCACCAGCTCGAAGAAGACCTCCACGCCGAAGGTCTCCGCAATCTTCACGTCGCACTCGACAACATCCGCATCTCCGAGCAGCGTCGCCAATCCGACAGCGCCCAATATGCAGAGTTTCTGCTCGCTGCCCGCCAACATCGCGCGCCCACCATGTTCCCGACGCCGCCCGACGAAACTTATACGAGGCCTGCCTACGCCGTGTGGACCGTGGCCCAGCAAAGCGGCACCACCGGGCTTCTCCCGCGCGCCGATGCTCAGCGGTACGTGCGGCTCTACGGCGTGGTGCAACTAGCTGTCGATCAAATCGACGACATCAATGAAGCTGGAACCAGGAAAGCCGATGCCAGGCTCCCGGCAGTGGTTGACCCGCCCGTATTGCAAGCGTCCCCCGGCCAGGGCCAGCCGGTGCGTTATGACCTCTCGCTGCTCTCCCCGGAGGAACTCCGCCAGACTCGCGATGCGATCGGTAACGACATAAGCACAGCAAATTTAGGCATCAGAAGGAACGTCTACCTCTACGGCATCCAATGGGCCATCCTGAATGGCTCCCGGTCCGATGAGGAAAACGTCCGCACCCTCTATGACGCCATGGGCACATATGCACAGGGCGGCACTGCCGCGCTGCTCGCCCGGTACCCTTTGCTCGATGGCACATCCAGTCCGGCGAAAGAATCGCAGTAAACAGCTGATCCACTGTCATACTCAAGTCCGCTAGGAGTTCTCCCATGCTCGATGTCCATCCGCCGCACCACGCCGCCACCACCTGGCGCGACTTCTTCATCCACATCATCACCATCGTCATCGGCCTGCTCATCGCCATCGGCCTCGAACAGACCGTGGAGCACTTTCATCAGCGTCATCAACTCCAGGAGCTGCGCCGTGGTGAGTTGACCGATGCCCGGATCTACCTGCAGGACGTCGACCAGCTCAGGCTCGCCAACTCGCAACAGATCGAAGACCTCTCCCAACGTATCCAGCAGGTGCGGCTGGCAATCGCACAGCATCAGAAACTCACCGCCCCCGTCTATCGGCCCGCCATCTATACCAACACAATCAGGCTCGGCAACCTCGCCGCCGCCAGGGAGAGCGGTCTCCTCCATCTTCTGCCGGAAGACGAAATCAACAGCGCCGGCGATGCCGAGGTCGGCGTCGTGAAGGCGGAAGTTCTCAAAGAACAGGCTCAGGAGGCAAAACAGAAGCGCGTCGCCTTCGAACAGAGATTTCAATCGAACTATCCCGCCGACGAATACGATTTCTCTCCAGCCACCCCTGCCCAGCTCGAAGACTATCTCGGCCTCCTTATCGAGGAGCGGCTTCGCCGGACAGAGACCCTCGATTACCTCGGCCAGATGCACAGGGGCGCGCTGGCATTCATCCAGGGCCAGCGAGACCTCGGAAAGCTGCGCGAGGCAGAAGCTGGTTCCACTCCGCAACATTAGGCCTCACACAACAAGGAAATTTTCAATCCATCTGAACCATCCGGAGTTCTCCAATGCTCGACATACACCCGCCGCACCACGCCGCTACAACCTGGCGAGACTTCTTCATCCACATCGCCACCATCGTCCTCGGCCTGCTCATCGCCATCGGCCTGGAGCAGACCGTCGAGTGGATGCACCACCTGCACCAGCGCCATGTCCTGGAGGCTTCGCTCCATGCGGAGTGCGAGGAAAACAAGGGCAGGGCGGAGAGCAACTTCGATATATTCGACGATCGCATCGCGTGGCTGCTCGGCCTCAGGCGCGACATCGATACCATGATCGCGACGCATGGAAAGGCGAATCTTCCCTACCGCGCAACGCAGGCCATCCGCCCCAATATGAACCGGGGTGAGCAGCTGATGGCGACGGCAGTGTGGGACACAATGAAGAACAACGACCGGCTGACGTTGCTGCCCGACAATCTGGCGCGGTCCTACGCAATGGATTACCACGAGATCGAGATGATTGCGGAGCTGCGCAGCGACTACACCCGCGTGCTGGAGCGGCAGAGTGCGTTCGAGTCGCGGTTTGCAGATGTCGACAATTTTGAATCGCCGGTATTATCGCGAATGTCCTCCGCGCAGTTGGAGGAGTATGCTCTGCTGGTCTCCGCCACATTGCAGGCGGTGGTACAGCAGAGACTCCGGATGACGCTCTTCTTCGGGTCCAACGAGGGGACGTTCAAGCATCTCTATGACACTCCTTCGCAGATCAAGGAGCAGGCTGCGGCGCAACGCGCGTACCCGCTCGACTTCAAGGCGCTGGCCGCGCGCTCGGCGTCTGCCCCGGCAAAGTAGGACACGCGGAGGGTGCCGGGTGCCCCATCCATGGCAGTTTTATTGTCAAGTCGTGAGTGGGGTCGCACAATGCCGGGTGCCCCACATCTCGCTTTTGAGATGTGGGATGATAGCCGCATACTTTCGAGGACAACCCATGCTCGACGTCCACCCCGCCCATCACGCCGCCACCACCTGGCGAGACTTCTTCATCCACATCGCCACCATCGTCCTCGGACTGCTCATCGCCATCGGCCTCGAGCAGACGGTCGAGTTCATACACATCCGCCACGAGGTGAACGAGACCCGTCGCGCTCTCCACACCGAGCGCCTCATGAACATCAATCGCTTCGCCGTCATCACCGCCGCGTCCCGCCGCGTCGTTCCCAATCTACAGCGCAATCTCGCCATCTTCGTCTACCTTCGCCAGCACCCCAACGCCCCGCCCTCACTGTGGCCCGGTCAGCTCAACTGGTGGAACGTCACCTTTTTGCCCCTCGAAGCCGCGTGGAGCACGGCCCAGCAAAATAACGTCCTCCCCCACATGCCGCCCGCGGAAGTCCGCACCGACACCATCCTCTACAGAGATCTCCAACTCTTGAACGAAAGCCTCCTAACCGAGCGGGCAGCCATCGAAGAGGCCAGGCGGTTTGCCATCGTTGACCCTGACCCTTCTCATCTCACAGCCGCCCAGCTCGACCGCGAGATCGATCTCACCGCGCAGGCCATTCAGGATTTCGCCACCACGGCCAACGGCCAGCTCAACATGAACAGCCGCTCCCCGGACTTCGCTCCTGCTCCCACCCTATCCGAGGTCGTCGCCATCCGCCACGCCCAGGAAGACCCCGCATCTGTGGGAGAAAGCCACCGCCTCATCCAGGGCGTCAACGACTACGAAAAATCTCTCTCCGCCGAAGGTACCGCACCCTAACCTCCATCACAACGAGGCTGCCCATCATGCTCGACGTCCACCCTGCCCATCACGCCGCCACCACCTGGCGAGACTTCTTCGTCCACATCGCCACCATCGTCCTCGGCCTCATCATCGCCATCGGCCTCGAACAAACCGTCGAACACTTCCATAACCTCCATCTGGTCGCGGAAACCCGCAAAGCGCTCGATGAAGAGAAGCAGGAAAACATCCGTACCTTTCACAGGAACGTCGAGGGCCACATCATGGCCATGGCCTACCTGCATAACAATCTGCGAATCTTCCAGTACCTCCGCGACCACCCCGGCACTCCTCAGGAAAAACTTCCCGGCATTCTCTACTGGCCTATCTTCTCTACCCAGCCAGTCCAGGCTGCATGGACCACCGCTCAACACACTGATGTCCTCTCCCTGATGCCCCGCGAGGAGGTAAGCAAAGTCGCTGCCACCTACGCCGGCCTCGACTACGCCTGGCAGGCCTACCAACCCGTCATTGCCTCACTCACCCTCTCCACCAGTTACTACGCCCAGACACCCGATATCACCAAATTTTCTCCGGCAGACATCGACACCGAAATTGCCAACATCAGGAAGGCCATCGCGCAGCAGGCTGTCTACGGCGACACGCTATCGGTCCTCGGCCGCCGACTACCTGAGTTCCGTCCCGTTCCCTCCTGGTGGCAGATGCTTCCCTTCTTCACCATGAAGGACTACTACGCCTGGGCGCGTCAGCATCCCGAACTCAATGTCCCCTCCCAGCAGGACATCGATCACGCCCGCGCCTTCGCCGGTCTCCCCCCCGAAACCGCCAACGAATCCTTCCGCTCCTACACCACGCCTACTCCTGGTACCAACGCACCAGCCAACTAGCCGAGAAGAGAGAACCCTCACCATGCTCGACGTACATCCGCCCGAACATACACCGCATAGCTGGCGTGACTTCTTCATCCACATCGCCACCATCGTCATCGGCCTGCTCATCGCCATAGGCCTCGAGCAAACCGTCGAGTACTTCCACCACCGCGACCAGGTCGCCCAACTCACCGAACAAATGCGCATCGAAGCGCAGAACAACCTGCCGCTGATACGCGACTCGATCGACAGGCTCAAAGTGCAGGCCATATACATCCGGTCGCTTGAGGATGCGCTGCTCGCCGGAAAACTTTCCGGTGATTCCGTTGGCGTGCACGGCATCCCTCCGAACGCTGGCTCGGCGCTCTATGTGTCTCCCTCACGAGCCACCTGGTCGGCAGCTCAGTCCGCGGGCCTCGCTGCGCTCCTTCCTGCTGACCAGGCCAAGCTCTTTGCCCGGCTCGACTACAACACCGTAGAGGAGATCAGCGCCGACGAAAACCTGCACGAAACGCTACGCACCCTGGTCAGCCAATGCGCACGCGCGCAGTATGACCATGCCAATCCGGCCGTTCAGCGTATCAGCATTTCTCATCGCGACGATCTCCTCTTCCAGTTGCGACAGGTTGACGGTGCCATTCGCAGGAGCATCGCCACTCTCGCCCTGGTCGAAGGAGGCGACGAGGCGATTCAGGCACGTGTCCATTCACTCGATGAGATGTACTTTTTCCAGCAGGCCGCGGTGCAACGAACCCATGTCGAGGCTGGCTCCGCGACTTTCTTTGGAGCTACCCCGAAGCCGCAGACACAAACGATTCCAAACCAGCCCGGCGGAACGGAATAGATTTCACGGAGCCCATATGCTCGAAGTCCACCCACCTCACGAAGCCGCCCACAGCTGGCGCGACTTCTTCATCCACATCGCCACCATCTGCGTCGGTCTGCTCATTGCCATCGGCCTCGAGCAGTCCGTCGAGGCCCTCCACCACAGTCATCAGCGCCATCAGTTGGAATACGACCTTCGCGTCGAAGCCAGAAAGAACCTCCATATCGTCGATCTCGATGACAAGTTCTACGACGACAAAACCGCCGCGCTCACGGCTCTGCGCCGATATATCGAAGACACCCGGACTCGCCGCATCGCAAAACTTCCGCCGCCCATCCAACCCCCTCCCGAACTCGGTTCGCCGCTCTTCGGCTTTCCCATCACCTCCACATGGAAAACCGCGAAAGAATCCTCGCTCGTCCCTCTGCTCCCACGCAACCTCGCCGCCATGTTCGAAGAGGTCTACTTTGAGAACGACCGCATGACCACCTACGCCGACGAATACTTCGTGGCCCTTGGCAAGCAGCGGAAGTTCGCGGCCACGTTCTTGGATCTCGGTAAGCCAATAGATCAGAGCACTTGGGTCGGGTCCGTCAGCCGGGACACTCTGGCGCGCATGAGTCCGGACGAGCTCAAACTTTATTCCGGGCTGATCTCCGACGCGCTCGACGCGCTTCAGGAATCCCGCTACGTCACCATGCTCGCCAAAGACTCCTCTAGCGCAGTCCTCAGCGGCGCAACCTCTCCCGAAGAGTTGAACAGACATCTGGGAAACAATACCTCCGCCAACTTCAAATAACGCAGAACGGAGCAACACTCATGCTCGACGTCCACCCAGCCCACCACGCCGCCACCACCTGGCGCGACTTCTTCGTCCACATCATCACCATCGTCATCGGCCTGCTCATCGCCATCGGCCTCGAACAGACCGTCGAGTACTTCCATCACCGCCACCAGGTCGCCGAAACCCGCGAGGCACTGAACAAAGAACTCGAGCAAAATCAAAAAGCGATGGCATCCTCTGTTGCGGAGTTCCGACGACTCACGACCGTCGTACAGACCAACCTGGCTGTCTTCCACTACCTGGAGTCACATCCCGGTGCTCCACAGAGCAGCCTTCCCGCCAAAGTCAATTGGCACAGCGCCGGCAGCCCATTCGGAGAATCCGTCTGGATCACCGCGCAACAGGGCGCCGTACTCAACCTCATGCCGACTGAGGAGGTTCGAGAAAACAGCCGTATCTATCGCATGCTCCAAACCTGCTCCGCCAGCTTCGACGCCTACCACGCCGCCAGCAACGACGCCCGCGCCTACACCGTCGACACCGCCTCTGTCTCCGACCTCTCTCCCTCCCAGATTCAGGAGCAGATTCGCCTCACCCGCATCGTCCTCAATCGCCTCTATCGCTTCGGTGCGGACCTGCGCAACCTCGCCACTCGCTATCCCCAGTTCGCCCCCGGACCCACCATCGAAGAGCTCGCCAACATCGTCCACGAGTCGCCTGACCAGCGTCGAGAGATTGAATCTCAATTCCCTCCCGAGACCTCATCTCCCTCGCAAGACTCCGTCCCCCCTCAACCCGACAGCAAACCATGACCGCGCCCCCATCCCCTCCACAGGAAGCCACCTCTATGCTCGATGTCCACCCCGCCCACCACGCCGCCACCACCTGGCGCGACTTCTTCATCCACATCGCCACCATCGTCGTCGGCCTCTGCATCGCTGTCGGCCTGGAGCAGACCGTCGAGTTCTTCCATCACCGACACGAGCGTCATCAGTTGGAGGAAGACCTGCTCAACGAGGCGCAACACAACATCGGCAGAATCGAGGCCAATCAGAAGAGTTTTGTGGCCTACATGGCATGGTTTCAAGATGTTCTGAAGGCCGGCAGAAACGCTACCCCATCCGCGGGATTCGTCACCTTCGTCATTCCGGCGAGAGTCAATCCTCCCTCCGCGGGAAGACCGCTGGACAACGTGTGGCCGGCTGCCAAGGCCTCCGGGATGGTTGCCGTGCTGCCGCGCGAAGAGATTGAGACCTTCGGAAGAGTCAACGCTTATGCCGAACTGGCCGAGACAGCCGTGGAAGCTCGCACTGCCGGGCGCGTTGCCGAAAACGCGGTCGTCAGCCGGTTGGGTCTGACCCTGGCCCACGGCGCGACCCTGCATATGACCCCGGAAGAGCGGGACGAGCTGATGCGGGTGGTCGCGTTTCACATGGAAGCCACTCGCCAGTTATCGACCGCGGATGCGATCTGGGAAGGCAGCTCGGACGCGGTCCTTCACCATGTGCGTTCCCCGGATGAGATGGGCCCATATATCGCCCGGGCAGTGGCCGCGCTGCCGAAGTGAAGGGTTACGATAGCCCCATACAACAATCCCCGGAGCCTCCATGCTCGACGTCCACCCCGCCCATCACGCCGCCACCACGTGGCGCGACTTCTTCGTCCACATCGCCACCATCGTTCTCGGACTCATCATCGCCATCGGCCTGGAACAGACCGTCGAGTTCTTCCACCACCGCCACCAGCGCGATCAGCTCCAGCTGGACCTGCACGATGAGGCCGCGCAGAATTTGCAAATCATCGCGCGCGACCTCAGGATGCAGGATCTCGAGACCTGGTTCGATCAAGCCATGCACGAAGCCACCCCAGCCGGCCAACCGGGAAAGCTCCGCTTAACCCTCCCCGCTCCTCCCTGTCTTCCCGGCTCTGTCGGCACTGCCGCCATCCGCTACTTCGCGCCGTCGCAAGCCGTCTGGTCAACCGCCAAAGAAGCTGGCCTCGTACCTCTTCTCCCCGTCGATCAGGCGCGCATGCAGGCCCGCCTCGCGCACAACTACGAGCTCCTCGGTGCAGCCCGCGATCGGGTCGCGACTGGATGTAATGCAATCATCGCCATGCGCAAACGCTTCGCCCAGCCAGACTCGGATCACGCAGCAACCGAAATATGGACCGTCACCCCCGCCCAGGCCGAGCTTCTCGCCTCCACCGCCTCCGACACCCAGATCGCCATCCAGGGCCTCTTGTTTCGCCTTCGCTGGTCAAGAATCTACGAAGAAGGCCTCCTCAATGGCGAAACCGCCGCCGACATAAAGATGATGACCATCAATCAAGAGGAGTTCGAAGACCCGCCGGCAAACTAGCACCCGGTCGCTCACCTGTCTTCGATCTTCCATGCGCTACCATAGGTCGATAATTTCCTGGTAGGAGAACAAGACAAATGCTTAGGCGCCGCGCTGTGGTTCTGTTGGTATTCCTTGCTGTTTTTTCCAAAACCTCGCTGGCCCAGACCACGGATCCCGACTACGCGGCAAGCATTAAGAAATGGACCACCAAACCAGAGTTTCTGGGGCCACTCGTAGCCTCTCTTCCTGCGAGTTCGAGCGTGCCGGCGCCGAAGGATGTGCTGGGCCATCACATCGGCGCACCCAAAGAACTGACGTACTACGCCGATGTTCTTCGCTACTACGACACGCTTGCATCCCACTCCGGCCGCGTGAAAGTCATGCGAATCGGCAAAACCGAGGAAGGCCGCGACTCCGTCATCGTCTTTGTCGGTTCTGAGGATTCCATTGCCCACCTCGAAGACAATCGCAAAAATCTTGCGCGGCTTGCAGACCCACGCGGCCTCACGGATGTCGAAGCCCACGAACTGATTGCAAAAACCAAGCCGATCTATACGCTCTCAGGCGGCCTGCACAGCGCCGAACTGGGCCCCCCGGAGATGCTCATGGAGCTGGCGTATCGCCTCGTTACCGAAGACTCGCCGCTCATTCAGAAGATTCGGTCCGAGGTCATCGTCGCGATCTTGCCGGTGGCCGACCCGGATGGACGCGATCGCGCGATCGACTGGTACTTCGCCCACAACGTCGACATCACCGACTACGAAAAAATGTCCGGCGTTCCCTATTGGGGCAAATACACGAAACACGATGACAACCGTGACATCAACTATGCCGGCATGGCCAACCAGAACTTTTTGAAGTGGTATCTCGACTGGCATCCGCCCATCATTCACGATCTGCATGAATCGGTGCCGTTTCTCTACATCTACAGCGGCCAGGCTCCGCAGAACCCGCTATGGGACCCGATCGTATACGGCGAGCTGCCGATGTTCGCAAACTGGGACATGTCCCGGCTGACCAGCTACGGCATGCCCGGTGTCTGGACTCACGGCTATGTGGACGCATGGTCCCCCGGCTACGTCGCCATTATGGCCACCAACCACAACGGCCTGATGCGCTTCTACGAGATCATGGGCAACGCCGGCGCCTCAACAATGGAGCGCACCATCTGGCAGCCTAACCCGGCCATCCTGGGCGGAGGCGGTGGCGCATCCGGAGACTATACGAAGCGCCAGTGGTACCGGCCCAACCCGCCCTCGCAACACGTTCTGTGGTCCATGCGCGACAACACCAACTACTCAGAGACAGGCGTCCTTACCTCGTTGGAATTTGCCGCCGCCTTTCCGCGCGTCCTCCTGGAGAACTACTACGTCAAGAGCCGCAATGCGGTCACCGCAGGCACCAAAGAAGAGCCCTACGGATTTATCCTGCCCGCGGATCAGGAAGACCCCACACGCGTTGCGTTTGTCATTCACATTCTTCGCATGCAAGGTATTGAAGTCGGCAGGATCAAGGCTGCGGTCAAGCTCAGCGATGGCGAGTATCCCGCAGGATCGCTGCTTGTGAAAACCAACCAACCTTACGGCCCGCTCGCCAGGACTCTGCTCGGCAAACAGGTTGATCCCGACCCGGAGCTCACAACCTACGATGACAGCGCGTGGACGATGAGCCTGATGACCAACACCGTGATCAAGCCCACCAAGGACATCGCCGTGCAAGCCCTCGCCGTAGATACCGTAGACGAGTACGCACCCGTAGGAACCCTGAAGGAGGCAGCTGCAGTCGCCCTCTATGCCGTACCGGATCACGGCTCCCCCAACATGGTGACGCTCCGTTACGCCCTCAAAGACGCCGCCGTAAAAATTGCGGAAAAGCCATTCATCGCCGATGGCGCGAAATTCTCTGCAGGCACGTTCCTCGTTCCGGCCAGCGCTGCCTCAACCTTGAAGCCGCTTGCCGCACAACTCGGATTGGACGTCGTGGGACTCGCAGCATCTCCGCCGGTAGCGGCTCACGAAGCCGCTCTACCTCGCCTCGCCATCTTCAGTACATGGGCCGGCACGCAGGACGTGGGTTGGGTGCGCTACACCTTCGACCAATACAAAGTGCCCTACGATCTGATCTTCAAAGAGCGCGTCCTCCAGGGCGATCTCGCCAAAGACTACGATGTAGTCCTCATTCCCAACCAGGTGCGGTCCGCGAAGGCGCTGGTCGTCGACATCCCGAAATCGGACAAACCGCTCGCATATAAGAAGACCGACAAGTTCAAATTTCTGGGTGACTACGGTTCGTCGGACGATATCTCGGGCGGAATGGGTGCAGCGGGCGTCGTCGAGCTGCAGAAATTCACCGAAGCGGGTGGCCTCCTGGTCACGCTCGGCACATCGAGCGCGTTTCCTCCGGAGTTCGGCCTCACCCCCAAAATCGACACCAGCAACACCAGCGCGAAATTCTACGCTCCAGGTCCCATCGTCGAAGCAAACATCGCTCACCCGGAAAATCCCATCTTCTACGGCTACTCAGCAAAAACTGTGCCTGTCCGCTACGCGAATGGGCCTTTATTCAGGATGTCCGAGGAAAGGGACAGGCAGGACGTATTGATGCGCTTCCCCGGCGGTGAAAAGTCCGTGCTCAGCGGACTCTTCAACGGTTCCGACGATATCAAGGGCAGAGCTGCCGTCGTCGTCACACCAGAAGGTAAAGGAGAGGTCGTCATGTTTGCCACAAACCCCGTCTGGCGCTGGCAGAACGTCGGCGAGTACCGCATGGTCTTCAATACCCTGATGAACTTCCGAAACCTTGCGCCGGCGGCCCTTTCCGCACCCGAAGGCGACCCAAAAGCGGCGGCCACGACGCACTAAGCCTGCGTTCGCGATTCAATCTGCCACGACTTGACAAAGCCTTGCCGCCACATTGGCTACAATGGAAGGAGCAGAACCGGAATTCGTGCAGATCGCCTTTCCTAACCCAAGCTTTTTCAATACTTTGCACTTAGCCGTCCAGTGTTGACAAGACTTTAGCGTCCACTTCGATACGAGGTCCGAACATAAGCCTCGTCTTTGGAAGACTTTAGCCGCTTTTCACCCAGGGAGGGGTAGCCCTCCCAGCAGAGGTCAGCCTTGAAGATCGTTCTCGCCGAAAAAGTCTCGCCCGCCACCCTCGCCGTCTTCCAGCAGGAACCCGGCTGGCAGATCATCACTCCCGACCAGATTAAAAACGGTCTCGCCGCCGAGCTAGCCGACGCCGACGCCCTCGTCGTCCGCTCCGCCGTCCAGGCCGACGCAAAACTCCTCGAGTCCGCCCCCAAACTCCGCGTCATCGGCCGCGCCGGCGTAGGCGTCGACAACATCGACACCGATGCCGCCACCCATCGCGGCATCGTCGTCATGAACACCCCCGGCGCCAACGCCGTCGCCGTCGCCGAACTCACCCTCGGCCTCATGATCTCGCTCGCCCGTGCCATCCCCCGTGCCAACTCCACCATGCACGCCGCAAAGTGGGAGAAAAAATCCCTCCAGGGCTCCGAGCTCCGCGGCAAAACCCTCGGCATCGTCGGCCTCGGCCGCATCGGCCTCGAAGTCGCCCGCCGCGCCTCCAGCTTCGGCATGCACCTCATCGGCTACGACCCCTTCGTCGCCCCCGTCATCGCCCGCGAAAATAACGTCGCCCTCGTCCCCATCGACGAGATCCTCAAATCCTCCGACTACCTCACCCTCCACGTCGGACTCACCACCCAGACCGAAGGCCTCATCAACGCGACCTCCATCCGCATCATGAAGAAGGGCATCCGCATCATCAACTGCGCCCGCGGCGAGCTCATCGTCGAACAGGCCCTCGCCGACGCCATCAAATCCGGCCACGTCGCCGGCGCTGCCCTCGACGTCTTCCGCGACGAGCCCCTCAAAGACTCGCCCTTCTTCGACCTCGACAACGTCATCCTCTCCCCGCACATCGCCGGTGCCACCGACGAAGCCCAGGAAGCCATCGGCATCCAGCTCGCCATGCAGGTCCGCGACTACCTCAAACTCGGCGTCGTCCAGAACGCCGTCAATCTCCCCTCGCTCTCGCACGAGGAGTACATCGAGGTCGCCCCCTACATCGAAATGGCCGAGCGCCTCGGTCACTTCCTCTCCCACGCAAACCCCGGCAATCTCGAAAGCATCCAAATCACCTACACCGGCCGCATCGCCACCGGCAAAACCGACCTCATCCGCAACGCTGCCATCGCCGGAATCTTCAACGGCGCCGACGGCGAGGGCGACGGCGCCACCGCAAACCGCATCAACGCCGCTGCCATCGCCGCAGAGCGCGGCATCCGCATCCAGGAAGACAAGAAGGAGTTCACCACCGGAGGCGTCGGCTCTGTCCTCAAACTCCTCCTCCACTCCTCCCACGGCGACACCAGCGCCTCCGCCACCGTCCTTCACGGCACATCACCCCGCCTGCTCAGCTACGACGGCATCGACATCGAAGCCCCCCTCCACGGCACCCTCGTCGCCATCCGCAACCACGACGTCCCCGGCGTCATCGGTCGCATCGGCACCATCCTCGGCGAACACGGCCTCAACATCGCCAACTTCGCATTGGGCCGCGCACACGACCCAGCCCGCGCCCACGCACAACGAGTCCCCCAGGGCCAGGCCCTCGCCGTCGTTCAGATCGACGTCCCCAGCGCCTCCGCTGCCAACGCCGCCATCGAAGCCCTGCGCAAAGTAGAAGCCATCGCCAGTGTCCGCCTCATCGAACTCGGCAAACTATGACCTCAGCACTGTATGCCAGCCTGTTTCAGGCAAAATAAACTGTCATCCTTCGCAAAGCGGAGGACCTGCTTTCGTTCCTGCATCACGGTAAGCTAGAAGTTGAGAAGAAAAAATCATGCCGCTTTACGAATACGAATGCACCGCCTGCCACAGGCACACAGAAAAGATCCAGAAGTTCTCCGACCCCGAGATCACCGTCTGCCCGCACTGCGGCGGCAAACTGGAACGCGTCGTCTCCGCTCCAGCCATCAGCTTCAAAGGCGGCGGCTGGTACGCCGACGGCTACGGCAACGCCAAGCCAAAATCCTCCGGCGACAGCAAAAACGCAACCGGCAGCGACGCCAAGCCCAGCACGGATTCGAAATCCTCAAGCGACTCGACGTCGAGCAAGGACAGCGCTCCAGCTAAGACTCCGGCACCCGCACCCGCCGCAGCATCCACGTCCTCGTCCTCGTCCTCGTCAACATCCTCGTCAGACAAGAAATAAGGATAGCCACCCAGGCTTCCCGCGGTACCATTTGTCCCAAATCACGCCTACTTCTTCTTCGCAGGAACCTTCTTGCCTTCCTTGCGCGCCTCAGACAAGCCAATCGCAATCGCCTGCTTCCGGCTGGTCACCTTCTTGCCGCTGCGGCCGCTCTTCAGCTTGCCTTTTTTCATCGCCTTCATCTCGCGCTCAACATCCTTGCCCGCCGACGGACTGTACTTGCGCGATGAACTCGACTTCTTCTTCGACGAAGATTTCTTGGCGGACTTCTTTGTCGCCATGGTGATAATTCTCCCTCTCCCATAGGAAGCCTCCACCCGGCAAGTTAGTTGCATCCCCGGCAATCATCCTGCGGCTTGCTTCCTCGTTCTCCTGCGTTGCCAGATCGCTAATCCCACCACAACCACCAGCGCAACACCCGCACCAATCAGCCGCAGTCTCATCGTCTCCATCCACGACCGCGTCCGCCCCAGCGACCCATCCTGCCACGCAGCATGCACCGCATTCAGATCAGCCGCCAGCCCCGGAATCGTAATCAAATTAAAATCTGTAACCGGCAGTGAACCAAAGATCCTGTCCGGCGCCGGCGGCGCTCCATTCCTGTCCTTCGGAATCGCCAGCATCATCGCGTTCACCTCTGCGTCGCGAGGATCGTCGAACAGCGCGCCATCCGCCGTATTCGGAAACAGCGTGTCATGTCCCGTCATCTTCTTCTCGATCGCCGCCACGCCATCCTGGCAAACCCCCAGCGGATAGTACCCGCCAAACGGCAGATCAGGCCACCGCACATGCTGATGCACAAACGCGATCACAAACTCACCCACCAGTCGCGTCACCTCCACCGCGTCGGCATCGCGATACTCATGCGCATGCCGCCCCAGCACCCAGGCCTGGTCCAGCGTATCCATCGTGCGGAACTCCGACTTCCCGTCGATCCCGAAGTACCAGCTCACATCCGCATTCACCTTCGGCCCCCGAATCGTCCACTCATACTCTGCATGGCTCACCGGCACCAGCAACGACCGATTCGTATCTGGAATCGCAATCTGCGAGTTCACGAAGAACGGCATCATCACATCCTGACCCTTGTAGTGAAAGTGCCCGAAGTTGGCAAAGTACCGGGCATCCGCCACCACCACCGAGTGCCCCGTCGCCATCAATGCCTGCACCAGCTCCTGCGGTGTCGTCGCCTTCTGCCCTCCCACCTCCGCCGTCAGCGTCGCCGCCCCTTCATGTCCATTCATGCTCAACCGGTTCAGCACATCCGCCAGTCGCTGGCTGTCCGGATGCATCGGCGCGAGCTTCGGGTCCGCCACATCCCCCCGTACGACTCCCGCGCCTAACTCGCTTACCAACTCCGCATTCAAAAGCCCGGGCAAAGTCGACGGCGTATCCAGATTCACCGTCTCCGCCTTCTCCAGCGAATAGCTCCCCAGGTCGAGATACTCCGCAATCACTCCTTTATCGGCGCTTGCTGGAGCTTCAGTCGGCGCCCCGGAGGGCGTTCCCACCGGCGTCTCCGGACCCTTGGCTTTGATCTTGTTGATCACTCCAACGGCCGGGTTGACCTCCTGCATCGTCCATCCCGGAAAGCGATCGATCCCCCGCCAGTCGTCGCCAAGAATCAGCTCTCGCAGCCGCTTGACCAGCCGCTGCGTCATCAGAGCCGGCCCTTTCTTTGTGCCCTCGTTCAGATGGTCCAGCAGCGCATCGGTAAAGCCCGGCGTAGCCGACAACTCCCGCATCATCCCCGACAGCAGAATCGTATTGGGCGGCATCGGCTCTTCCGGCACCACATAGGGCGCCTCCGCCCGGCACGCAATCAGAGCCAGCAAAACGCTCACACACACACCGCGGCAGATACCTTTGGACAAGTGGATACGGATTCGCATGCCGCCCATTAAACCCTAATCCGCACGTCCTGCCATCTAGTGATTCAACTAGTGCCAGCAGCTTGATCGTATGGATATGTTTCATCCTGAGCGCAGCCTCTCGCAGTTAATCGCGAGACGCGCAGTCGAAGAACCTGCACTTTGTCAGGAACTCACTAGTTCGCCGAAGGCTTCTCCACATGGTCGATTGCAATCACGTCCACAGCAACCTTCTTTGCCTCCAGCTTCAACCCGAGCTGCTGCTGAATCGCCTCGAACAAGCTCGGTGCCGCATCTAGGCTCGGATCCTGCCCCTTCATCATTGGGGGATGCCCGTTGAACTGAGAGTCGTCCGGCATAAACGTCAGCGCGAAATCGTACTTGTCGGTGAGTTCCGTCTCGTTCACTACGGGGCGGTCAAGCACCATCGACTGCAGCACAACCGAGAATTCGGACATTGTCCCATTCCGCACCGGTAGGGTGATGCCTGTGGGGTTCGGCACAAACCCGAAGCTGATTCCCGTTCCATTAAACTCAGTGCGCTTCAGCTTCGATCCCGCCTTCACCACCGTCAGTACATACGCCGACATGTCCTTCTTATCCTTGTGGAAGGTCAGAGCGAAGCGATCGGCCAGCAGCTTCCGCACCAGCGAGCGCATCTGCGCAGGGTTGGGAACGCCTTGGATATCCGGCTTGGCCTTGATGTCGTAGCGATCATGGCTCATCCATTCGGGCCCGTCCGCAATCTGCTTGGCCTGAACATCATAGGCATACGCGATCAAGTCGATTAGGGAGGAGTTTCGCGTTTCAAAGTCATCCACTCCGAAGCGAAGCATCCTAATGTTCGCAGCGCCTGAATCGTTCGGCTTGATGGTCGCGACCTCAAACGTCGGATCGAAATCAGGCGACATACGTTTCATGGGTGTAGGCTGAGCCGGAATCTCCCACGCCGTCTCCTTCGTTGCGCGAACCAATGTCAGCGGCAGCGAATCTGTCCCTTGCTTCCACGTCCCCACCATCGACACGCCATCCGCGCGCAGCACTCCATCGTATGTCTCATCAAACAAATCGATGGTCAACTTCACGTCCGACCCATCGACGGTAATCGTACTCGCCGAGATTGGCTGCCCACCCTCATCGAGGCTGTACCACTTTGCTGCAAAGCCCTTCTCGGCCCTGGCGATTCGGACGATCGTCCGCAACGTCTTCCCGTTGCGCAGAGTGAGCGTTCCCTGCCAGTCGCCGGAGATATCGCCTTTGGCATGAATGTTGGCTGGGGAGGCGGGCGTCTGCGCCAAAACGACAATAACGGGTGCAGTGAGCAGTGCTGCGGTGAACAGCGCTGCCGCTACCAGCCACGAGTGCTTCGGCGAACGTAGAGATATTTCGCTCATAGCGGAGAAGCCAGCTTAACAGAGATCTAGCTCGGAGTGCGGACACACCCTGGATTGACACATTTAAGTGGCTTCCTCTGCTTAACCATCTTCCGCAATATTGCCGATACAACCTATTGCGCGTCCAGCTTCTTTGTGACCAACTCATTCAGCAGCGCAGGATTAGCCTGTCCCTTCGACAGCTTCATCACATTCCCCACAAAGAATGCCGCCACCGTCTTCTTTCCCCCGCGATACTGTTCCACCTGCTTCGGATTCGCCGCAATCACCTCATCGATCATCGCCTCGATCGCGCCTGAGTCTGAGATCTGCTTCGGTTTGTCCCGCTCATAGATCTCAGGAAAGTCCTTGCCCTCGGCAAACGAGCTATCCAGCAACTGCTTCAGCATCTTGCTCGAAAGCTCGCCCGACTCCGTAAGATCCGCCGCCATCACCACGCCGTCCATACTCACCGGAGACTGTTCCGGCTCCAGATTCGCCAGCCGCAACCGCATCGTCAACTCGCTCGTCAGCAACGATGCCACGCGCTTCGGACTCTTCGCCTTCTTCGCCGCAGCCTCAAATCGATCCGCAAACTCCCGCGTCGCCGTCAGCGTAGCCGCATCCTGCGCAGAAATCTCGTACTCCGCAATCATCCGCGCCCGCCGCGCCTCCGGCAGCTCCGGCAGCATCTTCAAAATCTCCGCCTGCCACTCCGCTCCTACCACCAGCGGCGGCAAATCCGGCTCCGGAAAATACCGGTAGTCATGCGCCTGCTCCTTACTCCGCATCGAGTAAGTCCGTCCCTCGCCGCTGTTCCAAAGCCGCGACTCCTGCACCACCCGCCCGCCGTCCTCCAGCACGCCAATCTGCCGCTCGATCTCGTACTCCACCGCCGCGCGAATGTACCGGAAGCTATTGACGTTCTTCACCTCAGCCTTGGTGCCAAACTCTTTCGCTCCCTTCAGCATCACGCTGACATTCGCGTCGCAACGCAGCGACCCCTCTTCCATATTGCAATCGCTCACACCCGTATACAGCAGAATCTCCTTCAGCTTCGTCAGGTACTCGAACACCTCATCCGCCGTCCGCAGATCGGGCTCGCTCACAATCTCCACCAGCGGCGTCCCGCAACGATTCAGGTCGATATATGTCTTCGCAACCGAATCCGCAAATCCGTCATGCAGACTCTTGCCCGCATCTTCCTCCATATGCAGCCGCGTCACTCTGATCCGCTTTGTGATCGCCCCGCCGCCCGCATCAAATGCAGGAACTTCGATCCATCCATGCTCCGCAATCGGCCTGTCGAACTGCGATATCTGGTACCCCTTCGGCGAATCCGGATAAAAATAGTTCTTTCGCGAAAAAATACTCGTCTCCCGAATCTCGCAGTTGATCGCCCTCGCCGCCAGCACAGCGAACTCCACCGCCCTGCGGTTCAGCACCGGCAACGCTCCCGGCAACCCCAGGCAGGTAGGGCAGATATGTGTATTCGGCTCGCCCCCATACTTATTGACGCATCCGCAGAACGCCTTCGTCTGCGTCAAAAGCTGGACGTGCACCTCCAGCCCGACCACAGGCTGGTACCTGGTACGTATTTCGGGAGAAATCAGAGTCGGAGTCGCCATTTCTTACTCATCTTATCAGCGCCAAACCTGCCCCAAACCAGCCAAACCAGACTTACAAAACCAGACTGCAAAGCTTGACAAACCCCCGCTCTCAGAAACGGCCCCCAATCTTATCTTTTGCCTCGCCTGATCGATAACAGATCTCGAAGTCCAGACTCATCTCGTTTGTTTCTTATACTTTGTACACTTTTGCCGGGGGTGGGGGGGCAAGCCTGCAATCGTGCTCGCTGGCGAAACCCCAAAAACCGTCCATGAGAGAATCCGCTCACGGCTCTCGAAAATCAGGACCCCTTCATGCACGAAAATCCGCCCGGGCAAATCCCGCCTCCCCGCATCCCGCCCCCCAAGACGCGCAGCTATGGAGTCGACTCCCGTCACCTCTTCCCCATGCTCCGCGATCTCATCGAGCTCGCCACCCTTCGTCTCGCGAATGGCAAAACCCGCCGTCACGTCGTGCAACTTGGCCGCAGCATCCGCCAGCACGCCTTCGACGCCCGCGATACACTCCCCGTCATCGATCACCCCGCCCTCGCCGCCTTCCTCGGCTGCACCGAGCCCCGCGAGATCCTCCTCCCCCCCATCGACACCATCAGCCTCTCCGGCCTCGGCTTCGTCGTCCCCTACACCCTCCTCGCCACAATCGTCAGCGCCTTGAATCCCAAAAAAATCTTCGAGACCGGAACCTTTCGCGGCGTCGGCACCCTCACCATGGCGCTCAACGCACCCGACGCCGACATCTACACCCTCGATCTCCCCGAGCAATACACGGACGCCGAAGTCGAGACCCTCAGCAAAGGCGACAAGGAGTGGGTCCGCCTCTCGCGCACCTCCACCGGCTTCGCCTTCCTCAACCACCCCGCCGCAACCCGCATCCATCAACTCCGCGGCAACTCCCTCACCTTCACCCCCCCGGACTGCCTCGCCAACACCGACCTCTGCTTCATCGACGGAGGCCACTCCCACGAGTGCGTCAAAGCCGACACCGAGACCGCACTCAAAATTCTCTCTCCCAACGGCGTCATCGTCTGGGACGACTACGCCTGGTTCATCGACGGCGTCAGCCAGTACCTCACCGAACTTCGCCATACCCTCCCGCTCCACCGCATCGCCGGCAGCCAGCTCGTCCTCTACCGCAGGCAGGATCAAATACCGCCCGCATCCTGACAGACAAGCTACCATCGCATTAGACATGGATCCCTTCACACATCTCATGACCGGAGCCTGCCTCGCCCGCGCCGGCTTCAACCGCAAGGCGGCCTACGCCGTCGTCGCCATGACACTCGCCGCCGAAGTCCCCGACCTCGACACCCTCTGGTCAATCGGCGGCCCCATCGCCGCCTTCCAGCATCATCGCGGGTGGACCCACACCTTCCTCGGCCTCCCCATCGAAGCCGCCATCGTCGTCGTTGCGGTCTGGCTCTTCCATCGCTGGCGAACCCGCCGTCAAAACCCCGCCAAACCACCCCGTGCCCCCATCCGCTGGGGCCTTCTCTACTTCTTCTGTCTCATCGCGCTCGTCAGCCACCTCCTGCTCGATTGGACAAACAACTACGGCCTCCGTCCGTTCTTTCCCTTCAACCCCCGCTGGTACTCAGGCTCCTTCGTCTTTATCTTTGAGCCGGTCCTCTTCGTCATTCTTCTCGTCGCTCTGGTCGCCCCCGCGCTCTTCGGACTGATCGGCAGCGAGGTCGGAGCGCGCAAACCCGCATTCCGCGGACAGAACTGGGCCATCGCTGGTCTCCTCGCCATGGCCGCTCTTTGGACCCTTCGCTTTGTCGAGCACGACAAGGCGCTCCAACTCGCCCAGGGCGCTGACTACAACGGAGCATCCGTCCTGCGTGTCGCTGCCGATCCCTACCCCATCAATCCCTTCCGCTGGCAGACTGTCGCGGAAACCCCGCAGTTCTATCAGATCTCCACCGCCGATACCCTCGGCAACTCCATCACCGACCGCGATCACGCGGAGATCATCTTCAAGCCGCCCACCACTCTGGCGACTCTCGTCGCCAAACAAAGCTGGCTCGGCGAAATCTATCTCGACTGGTCACAATATCCGGTCGTCACCCAGGCTGGCACAGACCCGGACGGCATCGCCGCCGTCACCTTCCATGACCTGCGCTTTCTCTACAATCCGCCGCTCTTTTCCAGTCAGGAAAACGACCCGCCACTCTCCGGCGCCGTCTACGTCAATGCTGACCATCATGTCGTCCGTATGGAACTGGGCGGCCACGTTCAACACTAAGCGCCCCTCGCTACTCCTCTTCCACTGGAAGTCTGGTACCCCGCCGCCCGTCAAACACCCTGCGTACGACATACACCGCCAGCAGTCCCAAAGCCGCGCCACCCACCCCCAGCACATAACCGAGATGCGCATGCATCGCTCTGGTCATCGCATGCAAAATCGTCGGGCCATACGTAATCGTAATGATCGCCCAGATCAGAAACCGAACAAATTTTCCCGCCAGGATCGCACTGAAAAACCATGCCGGCTTCATCTCGAATACACCGGCCGCAAACTCGAATACCTTCACCGGCATCGGCGGCGGCATCATCGCCGGGACCATGATCGCAAGAAACTCCTGCTTCTCAAACCGGTCGCGCAATTGCTCATATCGTTGCCGGTTGATTCGTTTCAGCAGAAATAGCTCGCCACCCGCGCGACCCAGGTAATACGGCAACAGACTGCCGATCGCCGAACCCAGCGCCGCCATAAAGCAATACAGCAAAAATCGCCTGTGATCATTGGCAACATAGTCGATCAACATCGCGTCGATCGGTACCGGTATGGTCGACGAATCGATAACCGCCAGTGCACCGATGCCCCACACGCCAAACGGCTTCAGCACCGCAAGCATGACGGCATTCCAATGATGAAAGAGTGCAACGGGGTGAATTTTCACGGGATATGCCTTATCTTACCTGCCGTCAGCCCTTCCATGTTGATTCCCGTCAGACCGCGCAGGATGCCCGCCACCTCCGTTCAGCTGATCGAGCGCGTGCGGCAGAATCGGCAGAATCGCCGCCAGCGAACTCTTCGCCCCGGCCGGGCTCCCCGGCAGGTTCACGATCAGTGTGCCTCCCAGCGTCCCGCATACCGCCCGGCTCAGAGCAGCATACGGTGTATGCAGCAATCCGTCCGCCCGCATACGCTCCGCTAGTCCGTCGATCAACCGGTCACAAACCAGCCTCGTAGCCTCCGGCGTCACATCGCGTGCCGTCAGTCCCGTCCCCCCCGTGGTGACGATCAGGCCCGCACCCGCTGCATGCCGCCGCAACGCCGCGACGATCAGACCCAGCTCGTCCGGCAGTGTCTGCATCGTCACCCCGCTCACTCCAGAGGCCTCCAGCAGAAGCCGGATGGCAGGCCCGGAGAGATCCTCCTGCTCACCACGTGAACAGCGGTCGCTGATCGTCAGCACAACGGCGCGAAGATCGGAAGAAAAGCTCGGGGTCACACACCCAGTCTACGGGTTTCGCCCATGGTTTCCGAAACTTCGGCGCAATCGCTTCTTCGCCCCGGGGAAAGCTCAAAAATGAGAAAATAGAGTGGAGTACTCAATTCCGAGGGCCGAGCCACCAGAGCCGTACTGTCTTGCATTAACGAAACTTTCGCCTGCCGCACCCGTCAGACCACATAGCCCATGCCCTCCCTCGAGACACCGCCCAACTCCGCGCCAACCCACCAACCCACGAAGGTGCGCACCGGCCGATTCGGCGAACTCGATGAGCATGAGCTCATTCATCTGCTGGACACGCTTGACGACGAACGCTCCAAGGCGCGCTTCCGCGAGTCTATTTACATCTCGGTCATCATTTACCTTGCAATCGCCTGGTTCCTCTTCTACGGTCCGCGCGTCCTCTTTCACCAGCCTCGCCTCATTAGTCCCGTCGAAGTGCTGAAAAACCGCGAGAAGCAGCTCACCTTCCTGGATGAGCCGAAGAATCTGCCCAGACCCACCCCAAGGCCAATCCCCGAGAAGAGTCACGCTCAGCCGCTCGATCAAAAGACGCTGCAGCAGCTGCGTGCGATGCGCAAGCCGGAAACGCCGGCGCCTCAACCGGTGCCCGCTCCGCCCACGCAAGCCACACCAACCCCACCCACGCCGCAGCCTCCACCGCCGGCGCCGCAACCGACCCAGCAGGCCCTGGTCGAAGCGCCCAGGCCGGCGCCTCCGCGGCCCACCTTTGCCAACCCAAACCAGAGTGCCGGCGACGCTATCCGCAGAGCCGCTCAGGATGCAGCCCACGACCGTGGCTCCGGAGACTACTCCAACAGCCCCTCCGGCGGGCGACAGGGCATGGACGGCACTGCCGAAATCCTCTCTGACACACAAGGCGTCGACTTTGGCCCATATCTCCGCAGAATCCTCAGCGACATCAAGCGCAACTGGATTCCCCTCATTCCGGAAGAAGCTCGTCCTCCTCTCAACAAGCAGGGCGAGACCCTCATCCGCTTCACCATCCTCCCCGACGGCCGCATCAAACCGACGGCAGACGGCATGGTCCTCGACGGCCCCAGTGGAGACGCCGCCATCGACCGCGCCTGCTGGGGCGGCATCACCGGCGTCGGACAGTTTCCTCCATTGCCCGCCGCCTTCAAGGGTCCCAACCTCGAACTTCGCGTCGACTTCTTCACCAACAAGCCAATTCCATAGCTCCTTAGTTTTGCCCCTCAGCAATTTGATCCGTTTGTCCTTGCGTGCGGCAGCACAGTCCAACTCTTCTTCGAACTCGATGCCACAACAGCCCGCTCCCTCGACAGCTCGCCGGCAAACCGAACGACGTCGCCAGATACGCGGCCTCCTTCTCCTCGCCCTGGCCGTCCTCCTCTTCAGCATCATCCATGCCCGCGCCCATACCATCTTCACACCCGGTTGGTGGCGTCTATGGTGACTACGGCAGCTCTCCGATGACTTCTCCCACCCAACCTCTCATCGTCCTCGTCGGACCCACCGCCAGCGGAAAGTCCTCGCTCGCGCTTCGTCTCGCCGAGGAGTTCAACGGAGAGATCGTCAGTTGCGACTCCGTCGCCGTCTACCGCGAGATGGAGATCGGCACCGCCAAGCCGTCGCACGAAGAACGCGCCCTCATCCAGCACCACATGATCGACATCGCATGGCCGAACCAGGCCTGCACCGCCGGGGACTACAGCCGTCAGGCCCGCGAAGCGCTCAACGGTATCACCGAACGCGCCCGTCTCCCCATCGTGGCCGGAGGCACCGGTCTTTACCTGCGCGCTCTGATCGACGGCCTCTTCCCCGCTCCGCCCACAAAGCCCGGCCAGCGCGAACGTCTTCGCAAACTCGCAGCGACTCGCGGACCCGCCTATCTCCACCGCCTCCTCACGCGTCTTGACGCAGATGCCGCCGCCGCGATCCACGTCAACGACGTCCCCAAAGTAGTCCGTGCCATCGAAGTCTCTCTGGCTGCCAGCCAACCTCTCACCCAGCAGTGGAAAAAAGGCCGCGATACGCTAACCGGCTACCGCGTTCTGCACCTTGGCCTCAACCCGCCGCGCGAACGTCTCTATGAACGCATTAATCAACGCGCCGCCGCGATGTTCGATCGCGGCCTCATCGAAGAAACCGAGTGCCTCATCGGCCGCTACGGCATCGGCTGCCGTCCATTTACTTCCCTCGGATACGCGGAGGCCGTCGCCGTCCTGCAAAACGAACTTACCCGCGAGCTGGCCGTAGCCCAGGCCCAGCAAGGTCACCGCAACTACGCCAAGCGCCAGCTAACCTGGTTCCGACGCGAACCGGACACGCTCTGGTTGGAAGGCTGCGGTGGCGACGAAGACATCATTGCCAAAGCCACACACCTCGTCGCTCAACACCTCAAAGCGAACCGCCGGTAGCCTTCACACCACCTCGAACCGGTCGCCGCGCCTGGGACAGACAACCTCCAGCTTGTACGCTTTTTCAATCTCGATCTTCAATGCCTGCTGCGCATCCGGCTCGCCATGCACTAGAAAAACCTTTTTCAGCGTTGGCGCCACCGGCTCCATCCACTGCAGCAACTCCCTCTGGTCCGCATGTCCGCTCAACTCGCCGATCGAATCCACCTCGGCCCGCAGCCGCATCGGTTCGCCAAAGATCTTTACCTCAGGCTGTCGCTCCACGATCGCGCGGCCCAGCGTATGCTGTGCCTGGAACCCGGTAATCAGCACCAGATTCTTCGGGTCTTCCACGCTGTTCTTCAGATGATGCAATACTCTCCCCGCCTCGCACATCCCCGAAGCCGAGATCACAATAAACGGCACACGCAACCCGTTCAGCGCTTTGCTCTCCTCCACTGTCCGGATGTACCGCATCCGCTTCCACCCAAACGGATCTTCATGCAGCGCATCGAATGCGCGCGCTCCGTCATCCCACTCCTCTTCATGTTTGCGAAACACATCCGTCACATTTACCGCGAGTGGGCTATCCACAAAGATCGGAATATCGGGAATTGCCTTCTCATCGATCAGCTCGTGTAGCAGCATCACAACCTGCTGCGTCCGCCCCACCGCAAACGCCGGTATCACGATATGGCCGCCGCGTGCCGCCGTGCGATTCACCAGATTCGCCAGCTTCTTCTTCACCGGACCCACAGGCTGGTGCAGCCGGTTCCCATACGTGCTCTCCATAATCAGATACTCTGCAGCCGGAGCCGTCTCCGGGTCCTTGATAATCGGCAGCCCTTTTCGTCCCACATCGCCCGAAAACAGCAGCCGCGTCGTCTGGCCCTTCTCCCGAGCCTCAATCAAAATGCCTGTCGACCCGAGCATGTGCCCCGCATCAAACGTCGTCGAGATAAAACCCGCATCTGCCGTCGAACCCGCCAGCAACTGCGGGCTATGCAGCGCCACCGGTTTGAACTGCTGCACCGCCTGCGCCGCATCGTTCTGCGTGTACAGCGGAATCACCGCACTCCCGTCTGCCGGAACGCCGATCGATCTCCGCCGGCGCGCCCGCTTATTCACAAACTCCGCATCCGACTCCTGAATGTGCGCACTGTCTTTCAACATCTTGTCGCAAAGATCGATCGTCGCAGCCGTCGTATAAATCGGCCCGCGGTACCCTTGCTTCGCCAGCAGTGGAAGATTGCCGCTATGGTCGATGTGCGCATGCGAAAGCACAACGGCATTCAATTGTTCTACAGGCAACGCCAGATGTTCATTGATCTCACGAGCCTGCTGCCTGTGCCCCTGAAACAGCCCGCAGTCAAGCAGCACATTCTGTCCCGCGCACTCCAGATGGTGCGAAGACCCCGTAACCGTCTGTGCCGCACCCCAGAAATGCAGTCGAATCGCCATTCACATCCTCCATAAAACCCACCCCATCCTAACCGAAGCAGCGCATCTCCTCGCAGACCGCAAAAAGCCCATCCCTCAGGATGGGCCTCTGCGCCTTGAATGGATGACCGCTCAGGCGGGTTGAACGACGAGGTCATCCGCCAGCCTGAAGCGAACGATCGACTCAGCCGGAATCTCAATATCCCGATTGCCCGTCAAGCCGCTGATTAACGTCCCTCCGCCTCCGCCAACCAGGCCGCCTACCAGCAATCCGACACCGCCAGACGCCACGCCTCCGACCAACATCCCCACGCCCGTCCCTCCGCCGATAATCGCAGCCGAACGTTTGCCCTTCCCCTTCTTCGTCTGCGTCAAATCGTGCGTGTCCAGAGCATAACGAGTGCCGTCCAACGTGAGATACGTCAGCCGCAGCTCAAGAATGGAGCTGCCCTTGAAGTGTCCGCGCCGATGCGACGCAACTACCACGCCGCTCACTCGCGCTCCCTTCGGAATCACAACGCGATCGTTCTCTCCCACCACGGGATCGACAATCTCGCCGTCAAACCTGTCGCCCACGCGGCTCGTCTTAACGCTGATGTGCTGATTGATTCGAATCGTCAGATTCGTTCCCGCAGCAACGTTCACATCCGCAGGCCGAATGATCGGCGCAGCGCCTGGCGCAGGTACAGCCGCCGGTTGACCCGAGGCGTCGGTTTGCCCCGCCGTCACCGGCTGACCCGTAGTCATCGGCCCAGGCGCCGCGGCCGCCGGCGTCACCGTTGTCGTCACGGCCTGTGTCGTCTGTCCTGGCGCCGGCGGTTGTACCGTCGTCGTCGTCACATTTCCGTTCTTGTCGGTCGAAACAACCTGCTGAGCCTGTCCGGTAGCGGCCGCCTGTTTCTTAGCCGTATCGATCGCGGCATCCTGTTTCGACTTGCAACCCACCAGCATTCCTAGCGCAAGCACCATCATCACAACAGCTTTTCCTGAATACCGAAAGATCATCTCGAAACCTCGTTTTAATTCCCTATTTGTTCGCCCGCCGGGGCGCCGCTTTGCCCAGCCGATTCTTTTCCTAAGATGCTCAATCCCCTGCAAAGACTACCCGGCCCGCAAAGGTTTACGATTATTTCTATGACCACCGCAGCCGCTAAACGCCCTCAGCTCGCCCATCTCACCGCCCAACTCGACGACCTTCGCCAGCGCGGCACCTTCTTCAAGCTCCGCGAGCTCGACGATCAGCAGGCCCCCGTCTGCACCTATGACGGCAAGCACGTCATCAACCTCGCCTCCAATAACTACCTCGGTCTCTGCAACCATCCCAAACTCGAAGAAGCCGCCATCGCCGCCACAAAAAAATATGGCGTAGGCTCCGGAGCCGTCCGCACCATCGCAGGCACCATGCGCATCCACATGGAGCTCGAAGAAAAGATCGCCGCCTTCAAAGGTGTCGAAGCCTGCGTCGTCTTCCAGTCAGGATTCGCCGCAAACGCCGGCACCGTCTCCAGCGTCCTCGGCAAAGATGACTTCATCATCTCTGACGAGCTCAACCACGCCAGCATCATCGACGGCGCCCGCCTCTCCAAGGCAAAAATAAAAGTCTTCCGCCACAAAGACGTCGCCCACGCTGAAGAACTCCTCCGCGAAGTCCAGAACGAACCCGGCCACAAGCTACTCATCACCGACGGCGTCTTTTCAATGGATGGAGATATCGGCCCCGTCGACAAGCTCGCGGCACTCGCCGAAAAATACAACGCCATCATGATGGTCGACGACGCCCACGCTTCAGGCGTCCTCGGTCGCAACGGTCGCGGCTCCGTCGATCATTTCCACGTCACGGACAAAGTCGACATCCAGGTCGGCACGTTATCCAAAGCCATTGGCGCACTCGGTGGCTACGTCTGCGGCAGCCGCGATCTCATCGACTACCTCTACCATCGCGCCCGCCCCTTTCTCTTCTCCACCTCGCACCCGCCTTCAGTCGCAGCCACCTGCATCGCAGCCTTCGACATCCTCGAAAGCGAGCCTGATCGCATCCAGCGCCTCTGGGACAATACCAACTACTTCAAGCAGCAGCTCACCGATGCCGGCTTCGATGTCGGCGGCAACTCCACCCCAAAGAGCGAAACCCCAATTACTCCCATCATCATCGGCGATGGCCGCCGCACCATGGACTTCTCCCGTGCTCTCTTCGACGCCGGAGTCATGGCCACCGGCATTGCCTTCCCCACCGTCCCCGAAGGAAAGGCCCGCATCCGCACCATCATGACCAGCGAGCACACCCGCCCCCAGATCGATCAGGCCCTCGAAATCTTCTCCTCTGTCGCCAGAAAAGCAGGCATTCTCCAGATTTGACCAGTCTCCAGACCTGACCACTACTCTCGAAATCAGCGCTCATCCCCAGAGACGATTAATTCCACCAATGGCAGCTCGCCGCGAGTCTAATCCAGAAAAAGCGCGTCTTATTGGTATGCCTTTTCGTGGGAATGATTTGACGCGACGCACCGCTCTCCTCGTCACCCTCGCAGGGACATCGCTCACATTCCACGCACAGCAACTCAATACCGCCCCAATCTCCTTCCACGAATCTTCAACCCTCCCCGCATCCTATCCGGCGCCTGAACTCCCCGACGCCCCCGGCGCCCTGATCGACCCTCAAGCCAGTCAGACGCCTCCGCCCGTATCAGCCCCGCAGAAAACCGACAACCCCGACGCCGTCAGCGCCAACGGAACCCAGCAGACCAAGCGCGTCCTGGGCATCATCCCCAACTTCAGCTCTGTCTCAGCCGACACGAAGCTGCCTCCCCAGACCGCAAAAGAAAAGCTAATCCTCGCAGGCAAGAACAGCTTCGACTACTCCTCCTTCCTCGTCGCTGGCATCCAGGCCGGCTTCGCCATGGAAAGTAAATCCTACCCGGAGTTTCATCAGGGCCTCGAAGGCTACGGCAAATACTATTGGCATACCCTAGCCGACACGGCGGACGAAAATTTCATGGTCGGGGGCCTCGGCCCGATTCTCTTTCATCAGGACAGCCGCTTCTACACCCTCGGCCACGGCGGATTCCGCAAACGATCCTGGTACGCTGTCACTCGAGTCCTTGTTACCCGCAGAGACAATGGCAACACAACCTTCAACTTCTCCGAAGTCGTCGGCTCTGGCGCCGCAGCCGGTCTCTCCACCGTCTATTACCCCAAGCAGTATCAAACCTGGACCAAGGTCGGTCAGAAGTGGCTCACCAGCGACCTCATCGACTGCTTCAACTTCTGGTGGAAGGAGTGGTGGCCCAGCGTCAATAAAAAGGTCTTCCACACTCACTAGACTCCAACATCGTCATCGCCCAAATACAGGAACCCCACCCTTCGCCGATTTGAACGACGCAGAAAAACCTACGCGATCACGTTGACCGGGTCATTCGTTCTGTTTTATTTTGAATTGTCCCTCGCGAGGCCGGATTCCCGGCTTCTACCTGCACTGCAAACCGGTTCGCGGCAGTGTGGATGGAGGAGTCAGCGACACTCGCATCCACGAGGACAATCATGCCTAATTTAAAAATCGCCTACCTAGAGCTGCCGGCCCAAAAGCTGGCCGCTAGCAAAACCTTCTACGCCAACCTCTTCGGCTGGACCTTCCAGGACTACGGCCCCACCTACGCCGCCTTCTCCGAAAGTGGTACGGACGGCGGCCTTAACGCCGACCCGGCCGAACGCACCAAGGCGCCACTGCCCGTCATCGAATCGACAGATCTCGAGCAAACAGAGCAGGGCATCCTGAAAGCAGGCGGGAAAATCTCTCTCCCCATCTTCAGCTTCCCAGGCGGTCGCCGCTTCCACTTTACCGATCCCGCCGGCAACGAACTTGCCGTCATGCAACGCGACTAATCGCATTAGCCCTTGAAGACGACGCGCCCCTCGCTCAGCGTGTAAACCACTCTGCCGAGCATCGGCGCGCCGTCAAAAGGTGTATTCCGCGACTTCGACTTTGACCTCTTCGCCTCGAAACTCCACTCCGCCGCCGGATCGAACACCACCACATCCGCAAAACTCCCCACCTTCAGCGTCCCCCGACCATCCAGTGAAATGATCCCTGCCGGCTGCGCACTCATCAACTCCACAACACGCGAAATCGTCATCCCGTGCCCCTCGTGCAGCACGCGCAACGCCAACCCCAGCGCCGTCTCCAGCCCGGTAATCCCATTCGGAGCCCGCTCAAACTCCTGTTCCTTCTCAAACAACGCATGCGGAGCATGATCGGTCGCGATGCAGTCAACGGTCCCATCCATCAACCCGGCGATCATCGCCATTCGGTCCTCATCATCCCGCAGCGGAGGATTCATCTTCGCATTCGTGTCGTAGTCCCCAATCGCCTCATCGGTCAACGTGAAGTGGTGCGGCGCAACCTCCGACGTAACGTGCAATCCTTCAGCCTTCGCCGAACGGATCAACGACATCGCCTTCGCGGTCGAAACATGCTGCACATGGAGGTGCGGCCGCAGGCCATCGTGCCGCTCAATCTCCTTGAGCAGCCCGATATCCCGTTCCACAATTCGCGCCTCGGCTTCCACTGTCATCCCGCGCAACCCCAGCCGGAACGCCACCCGTCCGGCGTTCATGCTGCAACCTCTCGTCAGCCGCGTATCCTCCGCATGTTGCGAAATCGGTACTCCAATCCGCGCCGCTGCCACCAGCGCCTCGCGCATAACACGATCACCCAGCACCGGCTTCCCATCATCGGTAAACCCCACAGCGCCTGCCTGCCGCAGCGCATAAAAATCCGTAATGTCCTCGCCGATGCTGCCAAAAGTAGCCGCCGGCATCGCGAACAACTTCACCACTGCGCCACGCGCCGTATCGAGCATCCACTCCAGTCCCGCAACCGAATCATTGACCGGCACCGTGTTCGGCATCGCGACAACGCTCGTAAAGCCACCCGCCGCCGCCGCCGCCGTCCCTGTTGCAATCGACTCTTTATAGGTCTGTCCCGGCTCGCGCAGATGCACATGCACATCGACCAACCCCGGCGCCACGATCATCCCCGCCGCGTCGATAACCTCCGTCGCCGCAACTCCCCTTAACCCGCCCGGCGCTTCAATAGCAGCGACACGCCGGTCCCGCAACAGCAGGTCTCGCTCCGCATCGACACCGCTTGCCGGATCGACGACCCGCCCATTCAAAATCAATATGTCACTCATACGGTTACACTCTCGAACCCACCCGCACCCAACGCCCTCGCCAGCAGTGCCGTCCTGACAGCCAGGCCATTGCGCACCTGTTCTTCAATCACCGAGTTCGGCCCATCCGCCACCTCACCGGCAATTTCGAGCCCGCGAATCATCGGCCCCGGATGCATCACCAGCGCCTGCGCCGCATTTCTGCTAAGGCGCTCTTCGCTTAGCTGATACCGCGAAATATAGTTCGCCAGATCCAGTTCCAATCCCGACAAGCGTTCTTTCTGGATTCGCAGCATCATCACAACCTGCGCTTTGCTCAACGCAAGATCGAAGTCGCGCTCGATCTCGACCCCGTCGCCCAGTCCCAGCGCCTCCCGCGGAACCAGTTCCTCCGGCCCGCACAGCACCACCCTGGCGCCCAGCCGAGTGAGAAGCATCGCATTCGATCGCGCCACGCGACTATGCAGAATATCTCCCGTAATCACCACCGTCACTCCATGCAGGGTCTTGGCATCAATCTTCGACTTGCCGCGTCCCGCATCCACACCCGGCAGGTGCGCCAACATCGTCCGCAGATCCAGCAGCGCCTGCGAAGGATGCTCATGCATCCCGTCCCCTGCATTCAACACCGGCAGCCCCGTGGCCTCCGCCAACAGATAAGGCGCTCCCGAAGCCGGATGCCGCAGAATAATGCACTCCGCCCCCAACGCTCGCAGGGTCAGCCCCGTATCCTTCAGGCTCTCGCCCTTCTCGATCGAAGAAGACTTGTCGCTCACCAGAGTCGTCATCGCCCCCAGTTGCTTCGCCGCCAATTCAAACGACGTCCTGGTCCGCGTGCTCGACTCATAAAAAAGCAGCGCAATTCGCCGCCCCGTCAGCAGCCGCGCGCGATCCGCGCCGCCCATCCGCTCAAGTCGATCGGTCGCCGCAAGAATCGCCGCAACCTCCGCAAGCGGCAGGTCCATCACCGTCAACAACGACCCCGCCGCGATCTTCGACCTCTTCGCCGCACCATGTACTTTGGGCATCATCGAGGCCAACGGTCAATCCACCAGCTCGACCAGCAGCACCTGTTCCTGCCCGTCCACCTCGTTCAGTTTCACTTCAATGATCTCGCGATTCGAAGTAGGAATCGTGCGCCCAACATAGGTCGCCTCGATCGGCAGCTCACGATGCCCGCGGTCGATCAGCACCAGCAGCCGAACGCTCTTCGGTCGCCCCTGATCGAACAGCGCATCGAGCGCCGCGCGAATCGTCCGGCCCGTATACAACACATCATCCAGCAGAATAATGTCCCGGCCCGTCACATCAAATCCAATCGCACCCTGGATCACCTTCGGTCGCACCCCATCGGTTGAAAGATCGTCGCGATAAAAGCTGATATCCAGCACACCCGTGTCGACCGGATGCTTCTCGATGTTCCCGATCAGCACTGCCAGCCGCTGCGCCAGCGGCACCCCGCGGCGCTTGATTCCCACCAGCCCGACGTTCTTGCTTCCATCGTGCTTTTCCACGATCTCGTGCGCCAGCCGAACCAGCGTGCGTTCGATCTCCGAGGCCGACATCAACCGGCCTTTTTCGCGTAACCTGGGCTTCCGTACTTCGGTATCTTCACTCATAGCGATTGCGCTTGATGATATCAGCACCCGGCACCGATGCAGAAGCTGCGCTCAAGCGCGCTCGGTCCCAGCACGGCAAGCAATTCAGCCGTATCTCCAGCCCGCGTAGCTGCAATCAGAGCCTTCACTCCATCCCACGGCTTCGCAAAGTCTTTTGTCCGCTGGCCGCCTGCGCCAAAACGCATGGGGCCAACCCAAACACCAGCAGCGATAGCGAAAGCAGGCGAACCAAGCCCCTGCGCAATCTCCTGCAATTCAGTAAAAGGTTAGCCTTCATCACTTTCCCCTGCCTCCCCTGCTGGCTGCTCCTCGTTGACTTGCCGCTTGGGCAGACCGTCCATTCCCTCCCGAAAAAGCAGGCGCCGGTCGAGATTGCTGTTGCGCTGGTCGAGACTGCTGCGGTCGCTGCTGTGGTGTCCCGGGACGCTGTTGCGGCGCAGGCCGCGGCGCGGGCTGTGTCGTTGGCCTCGTGTACCCGCGATCCGGAGTCACCGCCGGGCGTGTCGTCGGGCGCGTCCCACCTCCGTTCCCCGCTCCGTTCCCAGGAGTCCCCGGACGGTTATAACCGCCCCCATTTGCGGGAGTCCCAGGACGTGTCGTCCCACCATTTGGCGGCCGGATGTACCCGCCGTTAGCCGGCAGCGTGCTCGGCCGGTTATAGCCTCCGTTATATCCCGGAGGCCGGTTATACCCACCCCCAGGACGATTCACCGGCGGCCGGTAAGCATAGTGCGCCGGATACCACGGTCCGCCGCGATAGTAGACCCCACCGTATCCCCATCGCGGATAGTAATAGTTGTTGCTCGTGAAAAGCGCGCCGATCGCCACGCCCACGCCAAACGAAATAATCGCAGCCGCCGCAACGTCGCCCGACGATGGCCCCGGCTGCTGAACATACACCGTCTGCGGGTTGTACTGCGGCACATACACCACCTGCGGGTTCGCCGGCTGAATGACAATCACCTGCTTCCCGTTATCCGCCTGCGTCGTCACCGTCTGTTGCTGCGTCGTCTTCAGCGTTCCATACTGCTGAGCCTGCGCTCGCAGCCGCTGCACCGAAGCGAGCACCCCAGCCTGGTTCGCGCTAAAGGCGTCGCCAACCTGCGTCGTCCAGTCCAGTTGCGTGCACATCTGATCGACCACATCTGGAAAGTGAAACAGCGCCGTCATCGCAGCCCCGAATCCTGCCTTCTGCGCAGCATCGTCCAGGGCAGTCCCTTCCAGCGTCTTGTTTTCCAGCAGCCAGTTGCCCCCGTCCTGAACCTCCTGCGAATTCACCGACGCCGCCAGCACCTGCATCAGCAGCGGATCAGGATAGAGCGCGATAGGAGCAAGCAGATGATCGAGCGTCGCCGGCGACGTGTCCACCGACGCCGCAGGCGCCCCCTACGTGGCAAGTGCAGGATTCTGCGCAACACTCTCTTGCTCCATGATCAGGAAACTAAGCGCAACCAACAATGCGACGAACCGCCCGCCCTCTGGCGCGCAACCTGATCCATAGTGTGTCTCACAGAACCTCCGGGAAACATAACCACCGTTTAGCGGCGGGCGATCCGACTGGGACAGTAAATTCGCCCAGCACGGGGTCGTCAAACAACCAGCAGCATTGCAAAAGACAAGCGCCTTCAACAAAAATATCCCGGCACGCGGAAACTCGCTCCCCTAAGCCGAAACCTTCCGCCGCATCCGCATAAAACCGCCCAGCGCTCCACCCACCGCGGACAGAACCAGCAGAAACCCCGCCAACATCCCGAATCCAGTCAGCATCATTCCCGCCCGAAACTCCGGAGAGTACCAGAACCTCTTTATCTCCGGCGGCTCCGGTGTCATCGCAGCCGCCTTTTCAAACTGGACATGCAATAGCTGCGTCAGCTGTGCATCGAATCCGCCCAGGCTATGCAGCCCAAATCGCGCCACCAGGCCAAGGATCGCCCACGTCACGCCGAGGCAGGTGATCAGCAGCAGCCCAGCCACTACCCCAATCCGCGCCCCAACCCCCGCATCCATCCACGCCAGCGGACGCCGATGCTGATAAAGCCCCAGCGTAATGATCGATCCACTGACAGTCCACAGCAGGCTCAGTGGCGAAATAAGCTCAATCCGCTCCGACAACAGGGTCAACCCCGCCGCCACCGCCGCCACCAGTACCGCACAACGGATCGCCGTCTTCCATTCCACCTGCTGCGGTCGCGGAGGAGGAATCGCGCCGGTTGTGTCGGCCTCGGCCCCTGCCGTCTGCTGCTCGTAATCCTGCAAATAAATCTGCGGCGAACCGCAATGCGGACAGAAAGGCGACAGGCCATCGCTGGCAGGGAGCTCGCCGCCGCAACGGTGACAATACTCTGGCATATCTATGAAGCTATCCCACCCGGCAGGGTGCGGCAAGCTCCAACCGACATCCATCACTGCGTCTGTTTGTCGTCTTTGTCCCCAAACGTGAGGCGCCCCGGCAAATCCAGCGCGACCAGTCCAAACTTCGTTCCATTGCCATCCCGTTCGACCGCCACAATATGCTGATGTTGCTTGGATCCTGCCTTCAGCTCCAGCTTGCCGAACTCATCGTCGTTGACATACACATGATTGTTTTTATCGCTGTCGCAGGTCAGACCCTCCGCCGTGATCGTCGGCGTTCCAACTGGCTTGTCGTCCTGGCATTGAATCACGTCGCCGTACCGCCCCAGCGCCTTGCGATAAAACGCCGTCACCTGGTCCGTACTATCCTGCGTCCGATAGCCCACGGCCTTCACCCGAAGCTGAAAGCTGCCGAAGCTCATATTCACGTCTGCGGCCCCGTTGTCCTTGTCCTTCTTCACCATCACCGCACCGGGATACGGCGGCAGTCCCAGCCCCTCGGCCACAACCGCGTCGTTCGTCTTTACCGTCATTCCCCCGAACGGCGTGGCGATCTTCACATTGTCGTTGCCGTCTTTCTTGTCCGACTCAATCCGGCAGCCGCTCATCAACACCGTCGTCCCCGCAACCAACATCGCTATCAGTACAGTTTGGCTTGCTCGCATCTCTCGCCTCCAGATCTACAAAACAATACGCCGCTTCCGGCTCTCCGGTTCCCTTTCATCGCCCGGCCGACAGTGACGCCCCGCGCCACCGCGACCATCTCCCGTCAAATGCCAACCACGCCAGCAGCAAAACCTGTTCAGGATGAATGCCTGGCTTCCCCCAGGAAAAATTGCAAACCACGCCGTTCCCGTGTCCTATACTTACACATGCCGAAGCGGGAGCCCCTCGCCCGGCACAACGGTATCGGAGTTTGCTCCGCATGGCGCAGCACCAGCCAATCCGCAAAAATCCCCCAGCCTCCGGGTCGGACATCCCGGACAAGCTTTACTTCCGCATCGGCGAAGTCGCCAAACTCTGCGACGTTCCAGCCTACGTCCTGCGCTTCTGGGAGAGTGAATTCCCCCAGCTCAAACCCCACAAGGGCGGAACCGGCCAGCGCCTCTACCGCCGCCGCGATGTCGAAATGGCCCTCCGCGTCAAGAAGCTTCTCTATGACGAGGGCTACACCATTCCCGGCGCACGCCAGGTCTTCAAAGCCGAGCTCAAACACAAAGAGCCTCAACTCGCTCTCGCCATCGACAACGGCCCCCACGTCGATACCCGCCAACTCCGCAAACTTCAGAAAGATCTTCACGATCTCCACGCCTTGCTTTCGAAACCCGCCGTCCGCTCCGCCGTTCATTCGATTCGCACGCCGCGCACCCCGAACACTGCTCGCCGCACAGCAGACAAGCTCTTCGACTCATCATCCCGCTCGGAAAACAATAGCCACTGAAGATGAAATTCAAGAACGAATTTGAAAGCCCCCGCAAACGAAAAGAGCGGCCCCACTCCCCGAAGAGCCACACCCCTTATCTCGGCCTGGAGCCGCTCAACGGCGTCCCCATTCAGTGCCAGTTCTGCTCCGGTCAGAGCTTCCGCCGCTCCACCCTCCGCGGCGACGACTTCTCCCAGATATTCCTCATGCGCTATCCCGTCCGTTGCCTTCGTTGCGGTGGGCGCCAACTGGTCAGCTTCACCGTCGCCAGCCTCTCACTCTCCTCCAGCATCAAACCGCGCCGGCGCCATCGTCCCGCCGACCCCTCTGTTCGATGGATCGACTTCACCAAGCATCCCGAAATCCTCAAGCCCCCATCCGCTGAGTCCGGCGCTCCAGCCGAGCAGGAATCGCACTCCTCTCAATAACCGCCCTACAGCGCAATCCATCCAACATGGATCGCCCAAAGCGAAACGCACGCCACAACCACCCAGAGCGCCACGCCCTGAATCAAAGGCCGCGCCCCCACTTCCTTTAGCGTATTCCGCGTAATCCCCGTTCCGATCAAAAACAACACCACCGTCAGCGCCGCCCTCCCCAGCCGGTACAGCGCAGAAAACAAGACGGTCGATTGCGGCACATAGTGCGGCACATAACTCGCCAGCACCGCCGCAAAGCAAAAATACAAAATGAACCACGGCCAGCTCACCTTGGCCTTGCTCTTCTTCAACATCGCCGTCGCAATCACCAACGGCACAATCCACAACGCCCTCGCCAGCTTCACCGTCGTCCCAACCGCCAGCGCAACCGGCCCATACTTCGCCCCCGCCCCAACCACCGAGCTCGTGTCATGAATCGCCAAGCGCCGCCCATAGCCCAAACTGCGTCTGCGAAAAGTGCATCAGGTGCCCGATCAGCGGAAACAACATCAGCGCCACCGAATTCAGCACAAACACCGTGCCCAGCGAGACCGCCATCTCCTCCTCATTCGCATCCACCACCGGCGCCATCGCAGCAATCGCGCTCCCTCCGCAGATCGCCGTCCCAAAGCTGATCAGCAGCGACTGCGTCTTACCCACCTGCAGCGTCTTGCCCAGCAAAATCCCCAGGCTCAGCACGAACGTGATGCTGATCGCCGTATACAGAAAGCCCGACGCACCCGCATGCACCACTTCCTTTAGGTTCATCCCAAAGCCCAGGCACACCACCGCAGCCTGCAGCAGAAACTTCGACAGGCCCCGGCTCTCCGTCGTAAACGGATGCGCTCCGCTAAGACCGTAAACCAGCCCCGCAGCCAAAGCAGTAGGTGGTCCAATCAACCCACTCGCCGAAACAATGATGCCGATATAAAAAAGATTCTTTCTCAACACATTAACCAGCATCGGCGTATCGGCCGGCCCAGTCGAGAAGTAGTTTCAAAATACCGATAAGTTTTACTTATCGCCCCTATTCGTCAAACCGCAACCGCCGTTCCCATCGCGAACCGCTGAAACGCCGTCGCCGCGCCGGTCATCTCCGCCCCCGCCAGCCGCACAAAACTGAAATCCCGCGGAATCTCCAGCCCATCGACCACCGCAATCCGCACCGACCCCAGCCGCAACACCTTATTCACCGCGCACCGCGACACAAACCCCACCCCCAGCTCCGCCTCCACCCCCGAAATAATCGCCTCCGTCGAATCCAGCTCCATCGCCACCCGCAACGAACGCAGCGGCAACCCCGCCTTCTTCAGCGCACGCTCCACCACCCGCCGCGACCCCGATCCCCGCTCCCTCAGCAACAGCGGAACCCGCGCCAGCTCCGCCGCAGCAATCCCTCCAGCCTTCCGGGCCCACCCATGATTCGGACTCACGATCAACACCATCTCATCCCGCATCATTCGCTCCGTCTTCACGTCCCGACGCATCGCCGGCCCTTCAATAATCCCCAGCTCCACCTTTTCTTCCGCCACCGCTTCTACAATCCGCTCCGTATTTCCGCTCACCAGCGACAGCTTCACCTGCGGATACTGCCGCAAAAATGCCCCCAGTATCCGCGGCAAAACATACTGCGCCACCGTCGTCGAAGCCCCCAGCCGCAGCGGTCCCGCCGCCTCTTCATTCAACGCCGCCAGCGCCCGCTGCGCCTCCCCCATCGTCTCGGCCGCAGTCTTCGCATACCTCAGCAACACCCGGCCCGCCTCCGTCAACGAGATCTGGCTCCCCCGCCCCTCGCCCCGCGACCGGTCGAACAGCCGCATTCCCGCCTCCTCCTCCAGTGCGCGAATATGCTGACTCACCGCCGGCTGGCTCAGATGCAACACCTCCGCCGCCTTGCGAAAGCTCATCTCCTCCGCGACCGCACGAAACACGCGCAACCGAAAGTTCTCCAACCCCTCACTCCTCGCCGTCGCCGAAGGCGAACCACCCCCGCTACCCCATCAGCATAAGCCCTGCCGATAAAATCAATGCAGCCAACCCCGTGCCCACAAAGAAAGATCCCAACTCGGCCGCCCCAATACCTCCTCGCAGCCTCTTCGCCTTTCTTCGCCCCTCCCACAGCCACAGCGCCACCTCCGCCACGCTCCTGCTCACACTCTCAGCTCTTCTCTCGCGCATCATCGGCCTCATTCGCGACCAGTACATCGCCTACGAGTTCGGCGCAGGCCACTCAACCGACGCCTACAACGTCGCCTTCTATCTCCCCGAGTGGATCAACTACCTCCTCGTCGGCGGCGCCGCCTCCATCACCTTTGTCACCATCCTCGATCGCTACCGTTCCAACAACGACGAAGCCGAAGGCGAACGCGCTCTCTCCATCATCCTCAACACTATGGTCATCGTCCTCGGCGGAGCCATCCTCCTCGCCGAAGTCTTCGCCCCCCTGTTCACCCGCATCTACTTCGACCCCGCATCGCCCCAGGGCCTCCTCTGCACCCGCATCACCCGCATCCTTCTTCCCGCGCAACTTTTCTTCTTCTCGGGCGGTGTCCTCGCCTCGGTCCTCCTCGTCCGGAAACAGTTCTCCTTCCAGGCCCTCTCCCCGCTCATCTACAACCTCGGCATCATCTTTGGCGGAGTCCTGCTTGCCAGCCGCATCGGCATCTCGTCCCTCGGCATCGGCGCTCTCATCGGAGCCATCCTCGGTCCCTTTCTCCTCAACGCTTACGGAGCCTACCGCGCCGGCCTCCGCTATCACCGCATCCTCGATTTCAAACACCCCGGCCTCCGCGAGTGGGTCCGTCTCTCTCTCCCTCTCATGCTCGGCGTCACCATCATCACCCTCGACAACCAGATCCTCGGCTTCTTCGCCAAGCACGGCGCCGGCGACATCTCCCGCCTCAACTACGCCAAGCGCCTCTTCACCGCGCCCATGGCCATCATCGGCCAGGCTGCCGGAGCCGCCTCGCTCCCCTTCTTCGCCTCGCTCTTCGGCCGCAACCAGTTCGCCAGCTTCGCCTCTGCCGTCAACCGTTCCGTCTCCCGCCTCATCGCCTTCTCTGTCCTCGGCTCCGCCGCCATGATCGCCCTCGCCGAACCCGCCGTCGATCTCATCTTCCGCCGCGGCTCTTTCAACGCCGCCGACGCCGCATCCACCGCCACCTACTTCGCCATCTTCGCCATCTCACTCGCCCTCTGGACCGCGCAAGCCATCTACGCCCGCGCCTTCTACGCCGCCGGCGAAACCTTCGCCCCTATGCTCGCCGGAACCATCATCACCGTCGTCAGCATTCCCATCTACTGGCAGCTCCATCTGCACTTCGGCGTCGTCGGTCTCGCCTGGGCGTCAAACTGCGCCATCCTGCTCCAGACCGGCACCCTCGCCATCCTCGCCCACCGCCGCCATCTCATCCCCATCTTCGGCCCGCCCGGCCCGTACGCCGGCCTCGACCGCCCCGAGATCGGCGGCGCCATCATTGCCGCTCTGGTCAGCCTCGTCGGAGTCACTCTTCTCCTCCACCTCGTGCCCCAGCACCAAACCTACCGCGGCGACCTCATCTCCCTCGCCCTCGGAGGCATCACCTGGGCCATCCTCGCCACCGCCACCCTTCACCTGACCGGCTCAAAACTCCTCACCCAGCTCCGCTCCCGCCTCACCTAGCCCGCACCGCCACAACCAAAGCCGTTGCTTTTGCCTTTCTTGTTGTCATCCCCGTAGGGGATCTGCTTCTAGCCGTTTCAGCACCACACCAAAACAATCAACATCCCCTACTTCGCATCCTCATACTCTTCATGCCAGGCCGCCTGAATCGCCTCCAGAATCCCCTCATTCGACTTCGCCGGATCGCCCACAAAGCCCGGCAGCCCCGTCACATACTTATGCAGATCCGTAAACCGCACCGAATATGGCTCAATCTCCGGATACTTCTCCTGCAACAGAATCCCAATATCCTCCGCGTCGGTCCAGTCAATCTCACGCGCCATCGCACCCTCCCTCGCTACAATAGTCAGCAACAAAGTCACTCCCCAAGAGACTACAAGAGTTCATCGCAAATGTTATGACTCGCCCAAACTCCCCATCCATGTCCGCAACCATGCTCCGCCGCGATCTAAGCGCCCGAGCCGGCCATCTCGCCCGCACCCACACTCTCCTCCACGACGTCTCTCCCGGCGCCAACCCCGTCGTCATCTTCGGCAACGACGACCAAAACCGCCACGGCAACTTTCATCCCGCCGCCTACGCCAACATCTGCGCCAACCCCGCCTGGCTCCATCGACTCACCAAGCCCCACACCGCATCCCGCCGTTCCCGCGTCCGCAAAGACTGGCGTTGGATGGAACTCGACTCCTGCAACAGCTCCGACGCTCTCTTGATGAACATCTTCTGTCATCCCGGCGTCTTCAACGGAAAAACACTCGCCCCTGCCGTCGCCAATCTCCTCAACGTCGACCCGACCGCTCAACCCTGCTTCGGAATCAACCCCGGCGTCCCTCTCAAAGCCACTCGCAAAGGCCGCAGCAAACTCCCCTCCAACCTGACCGACCGCACCGAGATCGACCTCCAGCTCGGCGACCTCTTCCTCGAAGCCAAACTCACCGAAACCAGCTTCCAGGCCGTCGCTCCCCGCCTCGTCGAACGTTACCGCGACCTCGAAACCGTCTTCGACGTCACCCGCCTTCCGAAGCGAGTCCTCTACCCACCCGCGTCTCCTACCCCCGCAGAAGACCTCTCGCAACTGGAAGAACCCAACCTCTCCGCCACGCCAAACCCACCATCAAAACCTGCAAGAATCCTGATCAACGGCTACCAGCTCATCCGCAACGTTCTCGCCGCCTACGTCTCCGGCGCGTCGTTCTCCGTTCTCGCCGACGTCCGCCGCCACGACCTCATCGAAACTTGGTACACCGTCCTGTCCGCCGTGCGCAGCCCCACCTTCGCCACCCGCCTGAAACTCCTCACTTGGCAGGAACTCTCCACCGTCCTCCCCCAGGACCTCCAACAATTCCTAGACGCAAAATACGGAATTCTGCCCACAAATTGATCGGCTCCGCACTGTTATCCTGGCGTGACCCCATGCCATCCTATTTTCGTGCGTCGCTTAAAACATTTCTCGAAACCGACGATGCGACAATACTCGCCAAACTAACTCTCGCATATGCACACTCTGGTTTTGCCAAAATGCAGACGGACACTACGACTACATGGTGGGACGATCTGGCATCGGTTCGTGAAGTAGCGAGTGAACTCACATCGAGCAATTCCTCAGCCGACGAATGGCAGATACTCTTTGAATTTTCTGTGCCCCGCAAAGAACGAAGGCTCGATGTAGTTCTTCTTACCGGCGCCGAAATCATCCTCCTCGAATGTAAGCGCGGCGTGGCCACTATGGAAGCCGTGAGGCAGGTTGAAGAATACGCACTCCTGCTGCACTATTTCCACAAACCGTCCGATCAACAACGTATTTATCCAATCGTTGTTTCTGCCAAATCTGATGCACAACGGTTGGCAAATCTTCGGCAACATGAGTTACTTTTCCCCACTTTGCCGTCCTTTTGGATTGCACCGACGCAGATCTCCACTTGGCAATCTCTCACAACAACCCTTCTTTCGATTGCCAACTCAAAATCATCGCCACCCGATGGAGCCTTGTGGGACGACGGTCGTTATTCCCCAACGCCAACCATTATCGATGCCGCTCTGGCTCTTCGAACTGGCCTGAGTATTCGGGAGATAGCCCATTCTGAAGCGGCAGAACATGACATCGATACTGTCACCAAAGAAATCCGCACCATCATCGACGAAGCTCATAAGAATCATCAGCACGCAATCTGTTTCCTCACTGGAGTGCCGGGATCAGGCAAAACGTTAGTTGGTCTTAGCCTGGCACATCTTAGTGAAAGCAGAACAGATGCCATTCACTTCATGAGTGGTAACGGGCCATTGGTGCAGGTCCTGCAAGAGCTCTTCCGAAAACAAGGAATGCGCGATGGCATCCCCGCGGCACAGTCGAGTATTCAGGCCAAGACTCTCATCGAAAATGTGCACGTGTTTGCCAAAACATACACCGACGAAGATCCCAATCGTCCTCCGTCAAATCACGTCGTAATTTTCGACGAAGCTCAACGCGCATGGAACCTGAATCAAAACCTGAGCAAATTTCGCCGTAATTATTCTGAACCAGAGATGCTTCTCCAAATCATGCAGCGCCATAACGATTGGGCAGTTGTAGTAGCGCTGGTCGGAGGAGGACAGGAGATCAACAATGGAGAGGCGGGACTAGAGGAGTGGGGAAAAGCCCTACAGGAAAGCTCCTGCGACTGGCAGGTCTATGCCTCTCCCGAAGTGATTGAGGGCGGCACATCGACCGCCGGTCATAGGCTCTTTTCTGATCTTGAAGATGGAAAGAATGTACATCAGCGCGCAACCCTTCATCTAAGGACATCGAATAGGAGCCTACGAGCTGACAATCTCGCCCATTGGGTCAATCTGGTCCTCGATGGCCAGCCAGAACGTGCAAAGGCGATGAACATCACGGCACGTTATCCGCTGCTTCTCTCTCGTAACCTCGAGCAGACACGCTTAAAACTCAAAATGGAGTCACTCGGCAATAGCAGATTTGGCCTTGTCGGTTCGTCTGGTGCGGCAAGGTTACGAGCCGAAGGCTTGGAGCCGAGTTCTGTCTTCCATGCCGACTATCCTTGGCATCACTGGTATCTCGCACCCCGAACAGACCTTCGATCGAGCTATGCCTGTGAAGTCTTCGCCACCGAATTCGAGATACAAGGGTTAGAGTTGGACTGGGTCGGGTTGTGCTGGGGAGGAGATTTCGTCTGGTCTGGCACCGATTGGGTCGCACGCAATTTGCACCTCGGTACCCAGAGCAAATGGAGTCTGATCGGCAAAACCGAAAAGCAGATGTACCGCAAAAATGCATACCGCGTCTTGCTTACTCGTGCCAGGCAAGGCATGGTCATCTACGTTCCACACGGAAATTCGGCGGACCCGACCCGGCCTGCAAATGAGTTCGATGGTATCGCCGATTATCTTGTAAGGTGTGGCGTAAGCCCACTACCCAAATAATACGGAATCCTTCCCACCTAACGCGCTGCGATCTCCCATCAACCCCAGCGTCGCCATAGAACATGGATTCGCCCTTGTTACGCTTCCTTTTTCTCCTCCCGAAAGAACCAGTGGACGCCGAATTTATCAGCAAGATGTCCATAGCTTCCAAACGGCATATCCCGCAAATCGTCAAGCAATTCCTTGTCTGCTCCCGCCGCCAGCCTGTCGAAGGCTGGCGGGTGGCCCAAATCTAACTTTTCCATCAAAATAGGGTGCCCCATCTTCGCGACGGTTTCATCGTCGATAAGGTGGGCCATTTTCGCGGAAGCGAAAATCCCTACAATTCATCCCATTCGCAATTTAGTCAGGCAATCCACAGTTTTCTTATGTCCCAGAGTTTTTCTAATGTCACACATAGACACAGCCGCGCCTTGGCTCGAGACTCAACCCGCAGCCTTAGCTCCCCGGCCCATGCGCAGGTTTTCCTTCCTGCACATAATTCCGGTTCCACTTCGGAATCTCCACCACATACGTCCCCGGCTTTTCAATCACCGCCTGGCACCCCAGCCGCGAGTTCAACTGAACATCCGCCGCCGTCTCCATCCTGTCCAGCTCCAGATCCTCCGGTTCGCTGATCCCCGACGCCCCTTCCTTCACATGAATATGGCACGTCGTGCACGCACACACCCCGCCGCACGCATGGTCCAGAAAGATCCCAAAGTTCTCCGCCACATCCAGAAACGACATCGGCTCGCCGTGTCCCTCATACGGCAGCGTATCGAACGGAAACTCAACCGTCCTTCCCTCCGGCAAAAACGTCACCCGCACCATCCCCTCACCCGCGGGTGTCGACATATCCACAACTTCAGCACTCTTCATCTCAGACATATCTCTCATTATCGCCTGTTTCCCGGCGATTTAGCCCTTCCGGCTGTCAATCTCCCGAGCTGTCAATCTCCGCCTTGGCAAACGGATGCGGCGCCGCCGGCCCCTCGCCCATGCTCTCGCCCGCCGCCTCCATCGTCTTTCCCTTCACCGCGCCAGAGACCGCGCTATCCATCATCAACTCCGCAAATCTTCGCGTCGCCTTATCCAGCCGCTCAATCCCCACACGAATCTCTTTGTAGTTCCCACCCCGCACCGCCGCCTTCAAAAACGAGATTCCCTCTTCCACCTTGGCAATCTCGTCGCTCGAAAGCATCTGCCACGCCGCATGTGTCCTGCCCTTGTCCACCGCCGTCAGAATCGTCTCCGCTTCATTCTTCGCCTCGATCGTCTGCCGCTCCTGAATATCCGTCTCCGCGTTGTCGAACGAATCAAGAATCATCGTCTCCACCTGCTCATCCGTCAGCCCATACGTCGGCTTCACCTCAACCTCAGCCACCTTGCCGCTTCTCTGCTCCCGCGCGCTCACGTGCAGAATCCCATTCGCATCGATCAGGAACTTCACCTCAATCCGCGGCAGCCCCGCCACCATCGGCGGAATCCCCTTCAGATCGAACCGCGCCAGCGATCGGCAATCCTTCGCCAACTCCCGCTCTCCCTGCACAACGTGAATCGCGACATTCGTCTGTCCATCCACTCCCGTCGTAAAGTGCTCCGTCGCACTCGCCGGTATCGTCGAGTTCCGCTGAATAATCTTCGCCACCACCCCACCCAGCGCCTCAATCCCCAGGCTCAGCGGCGTCACATCCAGCAGCAACAAATCCTCCGTAGCCGCCGACCCTCCCGCCAGAATCTGCGCCTGCACCGCCGCCCCCAGCGCCACCACCTCATCCGGATTCAGCTCCGTATGCGGCTTCTTCCCCCTTGCCTTCAGCTCAAACAAATCGTCCACCAGCACCCGCACCGCAGGAATCCGCGTCGACCCGCCCACCAACACCACCTCATCGATCTGCGCCGCCGTCAAACCCGCATCCTTCAACGCCTGCCTGCAAGGCGCCGCCGTCCGCGCAATCACACCCGGAATCAACTCCTCAAACTGCCCCCGCGAAATCTCCCGTCGATAGGTTTTGCTTTTCTGGTTGTCATTCCCTGAGGCACTCCCCTTTTTTTTGTTGTCATTCCCGAAGGGAATCTGCTTCTCAATCTCCACCTCAAGGCGCGCCGTCTCCGCACTCGACAGCAAAATCTTCGCCTCAATCACCGCCTTGCGAATCTTCTGGACCGCCTCGCCATTCCCCCGAACATCCACACCCAGATCCCCGGCAATATCGTCCAGCGCAATCGCAATCAGCAAATTATCAATATCATCGCCACCCAGGTGCGTATCCCCACCCGTCGCCACCACCTCAAAGATCCCCTCATGCAGCTTCAGTATCGAAACATCGAACGTCCCGCCGCCAAAGTCATACACCGCAATCAATCCGTCTTTGTTCTTATCCAACCCATAAGCCAGCGCCGCCGCCGTCGGCTCATTCACCAGCCGCAACACCTCCAGCCCTGCAATCCGTCCCGCATCCTTCGTCGCCTGTCGCTGCGCATCGTTGAAATAGGCAGGAACCGTAATCACCGCCTTCGTCACCGGCTCACCGAAAAACCTCTCCGCATTCTTCTTCAGCTGAAGCAGCACATACGCTGAAATCTCCGGCGGCGTCAGCAGCAACCCGCCCACACTCACTTTCAACACCTCACCCGGCTTCAACCCCTCCGCCAGCTTGAACGGAAACAGCTTCAGCTCCTCCTGCACATCCTCGATATCGCGCCCCATCAACCGCTTCGCCGAGTACACCGCACTCGCCGCATCCGTCATCAACGTCCCGCGCGCGGCATTCCCCACCACCACCCCATCCTCCGTCCATGCCACCACCGACGGCACCAGCCGCTCCCCGTCCTCCCCCGGAATCACCACCGGCGTCCCACCCTCCATAAACGCCACCAGCGAATTCGTCGTCCCCAAATCAATCCCAACCACCCGCCCAACCCCTGCAACCCGTTCATCCGTCATCGTTTCAAACCCTCGATTGAGCCATCTTCTATTGTCCTACAACCCCACGCCATTGGATGCCGTCGGGTACCCCATGATCCCCGGACGAAGTCCGCAGAGTCTCGTGGGTCAGCCACTAGGAGCCGCAACCCACCGAGATAGGGGAGGGGGGTACCCCCGAAAAGAGCACCCGAAAGAGCGCACAATAGAACCCGATGGATTATTTTCAGTTCTTCAACCTGCCCCCCAAGCTGACGCTCGACGTAGTGGCGCTCGAGAAGCAGTTTTATACCATGAGCCGGCGGCTGCATCCCGACCGCTTTGCCTCCAGGCCAGTCGCCGAGCAGGACGCCGCGCTGGCCCAGTCGTCGCTGCTCAACGACGCCTATCGCACCCTCAAGGATCCCATCCTCCGCACCCAGTACCTCCTCAAGCTTCAGGGTGTCGAGCTCGAAGAGCAATCGAAGGCGGCGACCGAGGCCGCAAAGGCCTCCGGGACCGAAAAGAAGCAGGTCGTTCCTCCGGAGCTGCTCGAGGAAGTATTTGAGCTCAACATGCAGCTCCAGGAGATGCGTGCCGCCAACAAGATGGGCGAGGATGAGCCCGAGCTGCGACGCGATCTCATGACCGCCAAAGATACGTTCGACGCAAAGATGGTCGAGACGCAGGCAGAGTTGGAGGGGCTTTGGTCGGAGTGGGATCTAGGCGTCGATCTGCAGGATGACGCGCAGAAGACCAAAGCCAAAGACGCGATGGTGACGCTGCTGAATAAGCGAAGTTATCTGCGGAATCTTGTGCGCGACGTCAATGAGGCGCTTGGACTTTAAAGTCTCTAAGGTCGAAGCGACGGCTCAGGCTATGTGGATGGGGTTGCGGCCAGCCGTTCCAGTTGATGCAGATGGTTGATGTCGTGGCCCGCCATGGTCTCGACGATGACCCAGAATGACATCGTGCCGCGTTCCGGATGCGTCGTGAGTCGGCGCCGGTCGCTCGACGAGGTGGTGGTGAGGTACAGCAGGTTCCAGTTGCGGGCTGCCTGGAACAGAGCCAGTGCAGGTTCGAACTGGTAGGCCTGATAGCGCTGAGCCCAGGCATCCTGGTCGAACGGCTGGATAATGGTCTGCGGCTGATCGAGCGTGGGAGCCAGCGTCTGGCGCAGCCGGAACGAGAAGACAAGTTCGCAGTCGGCCAGATGAGCGACGATCTCGCGGATGCTCCACTTGCGTGGGTTCGGACGACCGGCGATCTGCCCGGGGGTGAGCCCCGACGTCACAGCGCGGATCTGCCCGACGGTCGAGGCAAGCACATGGAGCGGATCCTGGCCGTTCAGGAAGCTGGCGTACGGGTTTAATTCCATTAGGAGAAAATATCAGGCAGGAGGGGGTGAAGGCCAGCGGTTTGATAGTTTGCAGTTTGAAAGACCGATAGCGGATCAAGTTGAAAAATTGTTTAGGGTACAGCTTCGCTCGTGCCGCCACCATCACTCAAACAAATGGTCCCTCAGCCCCTGACGTACGCGTTTCTATGGCGAGAGTCCCCGCATTTTGAGCCTGTTCCTTTCGATACTGAGTTCCATCGAATCAATCGTGCTCTTATAGGCAGATTGAATGCACGCCTTGTCCCTTCCGCACCAATCGCGTTTGGCCGCAAAAGCCGCCAGCCATTTACTCATCTCGTCCGGACGGCGCGTCTGCTGCCCGCCTGAGTTCATCAGCGTAAGATCCAGATCCGCCATCATCTGCGAATCGACCTTCAACAATGAAGGCGTATTGCAAATCGTCGTCTCCGTAGGAGCAAGCGGCGTCTTCTTGCAGTCGATCGATTGGATGGCAGGTTTTTTCGCAGCATAAGCGGTAAGAGTAAGAGAAGCAACCGCCAGCGTCAGTACCGGCAAAATCTTCATACCGTCCCTAAACGCGCCCTAAGCCGTGAAACTCGATCCGCACCCGCAACTCTTCGTCGAGTTCGGATTGATAAAGTTGAACCCCTGTCGCATCAGCGTCTCTTCGAAATCCAGCACCATGCCATGCAGGTAGATAAAGCTCTTCGGATCGACAAAAATCCGAATCGGCGCTCCATTCGTAGGATCGCCCGCCGTCACCAGCCCATCGCCAAACGAATAAACCCGGTCCCGCTCGCGAGGCTGCGTATCGAATCGAATGTTGTAGCTCAACCCCGAGCATCCCCCACCCTGAATCCCAACCCGCAACCCGCCCTGCTCCGGCGAAACACTCTCCTTCGCCATCGCAACGCGAATTCGCTTCAACGCCTTCTCGGTAATCTGAATGCCCTTCTGCCCCGGCTCCTGCCCCTGCGCGGTCAGCACCTTCATCCCCGCCAGCGGGTCTTTCTTCTCGCCGCCAGCAGATGGAGCTTTCTCGGCGGCAACAGACGCAGCCTTAGCCGCCTCCATCTCCGCCGCGGTTTGTAGTGTCACCATCGCCATAATTATTTGCTCTTGCTTTTGCCTCTAGGTAGGCCAAGGCTTTAGCCTTGGCAATCTCAAAGCCGCAAAAACGCGGGGCTGGTAGCCCAGGGCTTTAGCCCTGGTCTCCCCTGGGGTATGCCTTCTTCAACACTCCCCAAAAACAAAATCCCCGCCTGAACTCTTAGTGAGCAGAAGCCGCAACCGTCGCCGTCTCGGCAACGTTGTTCTTCTTCTTCCAGTCGCCAATTGCCGCCCGGATCGCGTCTTCCGCGAGCACCGAGCAGTGAATCTTCACCGGAGGAAGCGCCAGCTCCTTCACAATGTCCGTATTCGTGATCGCCATCGCCTCGTCGATCGTCTTGCCCTTCACCCACTCAGTCGCAAGCGAGCTCGAAGCAATCGCCGAACCGCAACCGAAGGTCTTGAACTTGGCATCTTCAATCACGCTCGTTTCAGGGTTCACGCGAATCTGCAGACGCATCACGTCGCCGCACTCCGGCGCACCAACCAGGCCGGTTCCGACCTCGGCCGCGCTCTTATCCATCGTGCCGACGTTCCGTGGATTGTTGTAGTGGTCTACGACTTTATCGCTGTATGCCATGATGTGTTCCTTCTCTCTATCTCGTTAGATGTTACTCCGGCGCATTTCGCTGCGCCAACATTGAATTTCAGAACAAGCGCCTCGCCTTGCTCAAAACGGTGAGAACACTCGTTTTAGTGGGCCGCCCACTCGATCTTCGAGAGGTCAATCCCTTCCTTCACCATCTCGTACAGCGGCGAGAGCTCCCGCAGCTTCGAAACCACATCGATCAGCTTGTCCGAAACATAATCCACTTCTGCCTTCGTGTTGAAACGTCCAAGCCCAAACCGGATCGAGCTATGCGCCACATCGTCGCCTAAGCCAAGGGCCTTGAGTACATAGCTGGGCTCAAGCGTAGCCGAGGTGCACGCCGAGCCTGAAGAAACCGCGATGTCGTTGATCCCCATCAGCAGGCTCTCGCCCTCGACATACACAAAGCTCATGTTCAGGTTCCCGGGCAGATGGTGCTCCATATTGCCGTTCACATGAACATAGTCCAACGCCTTCTCAAACTTTGCCTTCAGATAGTCGCGAAGCTCCTTCTCACGCTTCGCCTCGGTCTCCATCTCTTCGCCGCATATCTCGCAGGCTTTGCCCAGTCCAACGATCCCCGGAACGTTCAGCGTGCCCGACCGCATCCCGCGCTCATGTCCCCCGCCGTTGATCTGCTCAGAGATCTGCACCCGCGGATTCCGCCGGCGAACATACAACGCGCCAACACCCTTCGGCCCATAAATCTTATGTCCTGAGAGCGAAAGCACATCGATGTTGTCCTTCTGCACATCCACCGGAACCTTGCCCACTGCCTGAACAGCATCGGTGTGGAAGATCACGCCCTTCTCATGGCACAGCTTCCCAATCTCCGCGATCGGCTGAATCACACCAATCTCGTTATTCGCATACATGATCGAAACCAGGATGGTCTTATCGTCCATCGCCCGCTTCAGATCCTCAAGATCAATCAACCCGTCAGCCTGCACCGGCAGATACGTCACCCGGTAACCCTGCTTCTCAAGCTTCTTGCACGTGTCCAGCACCGCCTTGTGTTCCGTCACCTGCGTGATAATGTGGTTGCCCCGCTCGCGGTACATCTCGGCAATGCCCTTCAGCGCAAGATTGTTCGACTCCGTCGCACCGCTTGTGAAAATGATCTCCTTGCTCGTCGCGCCGATCAGTTTCGCAATCTGCTCCCGCGCCTTCTCCACCGCCTTCTCCGCCTCCCACCCGAACGAGTGGTTGCGGCTGGCGGCATTCCCAAAGGTCGAGGTGAAGTACGGCATCATCGCCTCAAGAACCCGCGGATCCAGTTGCGTCGTCGCATGATTGTCCATGTAGATCGGCAGCTTCACGCCCTTCGGCAGCGGCGTTGTGGACTCGCTGATTACTACGCCCGTATTGCTCATCTCGTTGCTCATCGTCTCTCCAAACCTATGTTCGTGAAATCTGTTCCGTTCAAAAACTTCTCATCGCCAATCTCATTGCCAAGCTCTACGATGCCGGCTAGAGTGCGATGCTCACCAGGCCGCCGCCCACCGGCGCGCCCGTTCCCGCCTGCTCCCCATCCGCTTCAACCAAATCCGCGATGTGGATGCCACTTAACAAATCCCTGATACTGTCGTTCACCTTGCGCAATGGTTCTTTGATGGTGCAGGTGCTCGTCAGGTCGCACGCGCCATGAATCGTAATGCAGCTCGTAATAAACAGCGGCCCATCGATCGCCCGGATCACCTCAAACGCAGTAATCTGGTTCGCCGCGCGCGAAAGCACATACCCCCCGTTCGTCCCGGCATGCGAAACCAACAGCCCAGCTTTCGCCAGGGTCTGCAATATCTTCGCCAACAGTTGCGGGGGAATGTGGTAGGCCTCGGCGATGTCTTTGGCGCTATGCGCGCTGCCCCACTCTTGCTCTGCCAGGTACTTCAGAGCCATCAGACCGTAATCCGCTTTTTTGGTCAGACGCAGCATGTCGCTTTGTTTTGGGGCTCCCGCCACCTGAGAATTGGAAACTCAGACAATTCCAGTCCTAGATAGTGTACGTCGACCTTTGAGTGCATTGCAACCACACTTTCACCAGCGAACCACCATGAATTCACCACAACTTCACCATGTTTTTCACCACGAATACTAGACAAATCCCAGTTGACAAGGGGTCCGAAGACGGGCAAAATCCATACCATTCGCGATTTCCTCCCCACATGACAACAAAGTGCAAACATCCCATCGTCAAGATCGTCGCCCGCGAGGAAGACGCAGAGTTTGTTGAGTGCCAAAACTGCGGAGAAGTCTTTGATTCAGCGGAATTTAGCGACATCGCTATCGAAGAGGAAGAGGCTCTGACCGAGGCCCCCGGCGAAGACTAATCCACCTAAACCACGGTCGGCGCCGGCGGCGTATTCATCCTGCGAAACACAATCCAGGCATACTGTGCCGCCGAAAGCGGCGCCAACACCGCAATCGCCCGCACCAGAACATCGCGTAATGTCGCCAAATGCACGGAAACAAAGATCTTCTGGCAAAGCACTGCAATCAAAGCCATGATCTGAACCAACGTGTTCAACTTCCCAAACAAACTGGGCCTGAAATCCCGCAACGCCCCCGTGGCGAACAGCAAGGTCGAGATCAGCAAAATCCCCACATCCCGGCTAAACACCAGAACCGTCACATACTGCGGAATCATCCCGACATGCGTCAGCACGACGAACAGCGTGCTCAGCAAAAGCTTGTCCGCAATTGGATCGAGATATTGTCCTAGAGTTGTCTTTTGGCTCAACCACCGTGCCAGCAACCCGTCCAGCGCATCGCTAAAGCCAGCAAGAATAAACAACGCGAACGACAATCCGAAGTGGCCATCCAAAATCGAAATCACCAGAAATGGGATGATGAACAGCCGCATGAGCGTAAGCAGGTTGGGTGCGGCGCGAAATTGGCTCAGAAAAGGCACTGTCGAGAGTTAGACAATCCTAACCCATGTCTGCCGCCGGTTGCTCCTCCCTCTCTCTTCCGTTTAGACTGATACAACGCACAGGCGCGTAGCTCAGTTGGTTAGAGCGCTACCTTGACACGGTAGAGGTCAGGAGTTCGAGTCTCCTCGTGCCTACCATTCCCCCAAAAATCTCGCTCCAAAAGACAGCCGCGGTATGCTGGCAGCCCGCACACCTGGCATACTCGACGACCGCCAATACGAACTAGGGATGAGTTGGATGCTCCCCATAAAACGTCCAACTTGTCTTGAAATCGCTTGTCAGTTTCTGTCGCTCCAGATCTGCGCGCAGCATCTCGATTGGCATCGAGTTCTCATGCAGCACCGCATCGGCGAACTGGCGATCCGTCATCCTCTTCGAGTCCACCAATTCCTTATGCAGCGCGCGGAACTGCAGCGCACCCATCAGGTAAGCAATCTGATACAGCGGCCCGACCGAACCATCAAAGGATCGTCTCACCTCGCCCGAGGCATTGTCCGGCTCGAAGCCAACGTTGTCGATCAGGAACTGCACGCACTGCTGTGGCGTCCATTTGCCCAGATGAAAATTCATCGTGAAAATAACCCGCGCCGAACGATGCATCCGCCACACCAAAGCTCCAACCCGTTCCTCGGGCGTCTTGTCGAATCCCTTCTCCCACAACAGCATCTCCCACCAAAATGCATTGCCCTCATGCCAGAACGGTGTCGAAAAGGTCCGACGGTAAGGGTTGTAACGCGCCCCCATATAAAACTGCAGAAAGTGCCCGGGTATCATCTCGTGAAACGCAGTCGCATGGGACAACGGAGTACTGTTGCCCCGCATGCTCATCTCCCTCTGCTCGTAGGTCATCGTGTCCGTTGGATACGACACGCTCAACTCATTCCCTCCCGTGAAGAACGGATTCACCAGCTGACGCTGCGGCGTCATCATGATCATGTACCAGGTTTCGTCCGCCAGCGGGGGAACCGTAACCAGATTATTGTTGACGACGAAGTCCCTGCCCTCCAACACCAGCTTGCGAATGACCTCGGGCTGTTCCCCTGGCGGCACATGCGTCTCCTTCACCTTCTCCACCGCGGCGTGCCAGTCGTTGCCAAATCCCATCTCATTCGACGCCTTCAGCATCTCCTTCATGCACCAGTCGTACTCCGTCTGCGCAATCGCAATCAACTCCTCCGGCGTATACGGAATCATGTCGTCCGAGAGTTCGTTCATCAGCGCCTCACGGCCAACCGGATCGCCGATAATCGTCGTCTTGTCATCCGGTGCGATGCCCACCAGTTTCTCTTTTAAAAAAGCGCTGTACCCTGTCAGCGCCTTGTCCGCATCCTTATATGGCAGCGCAACCCACCACGTGAATGCAGGATCGTAACCGTCGTACTGCCCAAACCACTCCTTCAGCGCCGCGGTCAACTGCACCGTTGCAATAGCGGCCCGGTTCGCCACGACTGGACTAACCTTTGGCTTCGCGGCGGAGTCTGCAGGCTGTCCTCCATGCGGCTTCGGATCGAGCAGTTTCTGCGTCGCCGCCATCTGCGTTACCATCGCGCTCAACGCGGCAGCATCTTTTTCCGCGTCAGGGCGTTTCATCTCACGTTTGCGGTCCAGAAATGCTTCAATCGTCGCAGCAAAGGGAAGCAGCGCCTGCATCTCCTCGGCCTGCTGCTTCTGGATCGCCAACTGATGCAGGTCAGACGTCACCCGGTTCTTCAGCAACAGATAATCGATCTGATCGTCTTCAGAAAGCTTGTCGAAGTTCATCGCCGCCAGCATCGCGAGCTTGTCCTCGTAAAACTTCTGGAATCGCTCCATCCGAGCCGGCGCAATCGCAACCGGATAAATTCGGCTGAGGCTCATCCGATCGGCGGCGAACTGTTCGATCAACTGAGGCATCTGACGTTCCGCAGTCACCGGCGCAGCAGCGGCAACAGGACCGGCGCAACACAGAAATCCACTCACCATCATCCATCCACCCATAGCCAGACCCATTCGCTTCCATATCTGCATCGATCCATCTCCCCAGGTAAGCCAGGCAGAAAACAGGGAGAGACAAAGGGCCGCTAGGCCTGCTGCGTCCTCAAGTTTCGGCTGGTAGCAAACTTTATACAGCAAACCGGAAGTGGTTGGATACAAATCGGTATTTCTCAGATTCGCGCAGCCACCGAATCGCCCACCAGCGGCCATAGCCATTACTCTGAACGGAGTAGCCTGTAAATTTGTGGTGTCCCTAAAACCTCGCACACATTTCTTCCATGTCCGATGACTTCACCCAACTCGTAAAGGGACAGGCCGATATCGTCCGCATTGTCGGCGACTACCTCAAGCTGCGCAAATCGGGCGCCCAGAACTACACCGGCCTCTGCCCCTTCCACAAAGAAAAGACCGGCTCGTTCTCCGTAAACGCTACCCACGGCTACTTCTACTGCTTCGGCTGCCACGAGAAAGGCGACGTCTTCACCTTCGTCATGAAGATGGAGAACATTAGCTTCCCCGAAGCCATCCGCGTCGTCGCGCAGAAGTGCAACATCCCACTCCCTAAACGCGAGTTCAATTCGCCGCAGGAGGCACACGAAGCCGGCCTGCGCCGTCAGCTCATCGACATCCACGAAGCCGCCACCCAGTACTTTGAAGCCGCCCTCAAAGCCCCCGAGGCCGCACGCGCGCGCGAATATCTCACCAGCCGCGGCGTCACGCCCGACACCATCGCCAAATTCCGCATCGGCTTCGCCCCTGACGACTTCAACCACATGCGCGAACAGCTCGCCAAACACTTTTCCGACCCTGTCCTCCGTGCCAGCGGCCTCTTCAGTGCCAAAGAACAGGCCGACGGAGGCCAGGGCCAGCTCTACGCCCGCTTCCGCAAGCGCATCACCTTCCCCATCGCCAACGAACAGGGCAAAACCATCGCGTTCACTGGCCGCGCTCTAGACGCCCAAGATGAAAAGGGCCGCGACATCGCCAAATATCTCAACTCACCCGAGACCGCTCTCTACACCAAAGGTCAAATCCTCTTCAACCTCGACAAAGCCAAAGCCGATATCCGCACCCTCGGCTTCGCCCTCCTCGTCGAAGGCCAGATGGACTGCATCTCCGTGTACATGGCCGGCATAAAAAATGTCATCGCCACCTCCGGCACCGCCTTCACCGAGATGCAGATTCGCCTCCTCAGCCGATTCGCCAAACGAGTCATCGTCAACTTCGACCCCGACACCGCAGGCATCGCCGCCACAGAAAAATCCATCGCCCTCCTCACCGAAGAGGACTTCGAAGTCAAGATCGTCACCCTCGACGGCGGCCTCGACCCGGACCGTTTTATCCGCGAACAAGGCGTCCAGTCCTACATGGCCGCTCTCCGCAACGCCAAGCGCCACTCCGACTATCTCATTGACCACGCTCGCGAACAGTTCCCCGGCCGCACTGCGGACGCCAAGGTCAAGGCCCTCAATTTCCTTCTCCCGCACATCCGCCGCATGCCCAACCGCATCCAGCGCGACGAGTTCGCCGCCGATGCCGCGCAAAAACTCGGCATCGACTCCTCCATCCTCCGGCAGGAACTTAAGCAAGCCGCTGCCCAGCGCGTTGAAAGCGTCCGCGCCCACACCCACGACCCAGCCAGCGAGACCGAGCGTGTCCTCTTACGCGTCCTCGTCCTCCCCGAAGACACTCCAGCGCGCATCATCGCCACAACCAAGCTCATTGACCATCCTGAGTGGTACGACAGCCTTCCCTCCGCCGCTCTCCTCGAAACTCTCTCCAACGCGCCCGCTCCAACCAACCCGCTCGATGCCGCGCCGGACGAGCAAAGCCGCATCCTCCTCGTTCGCGCACTCGAACACGCTGACGACTCATCAAACGCCCAATCCATGACCGAGCAGGTCGAAAATGCTCTCCACACTTTGGCCCATCGTCAGATGGAGCGCCGCCAACGCGAGCTCCGCACCCTCATCGCCGAAGCCGACCGTCGCAGCGACCATGAGATGCTAACTAAACTGACTGCAGAGAAACTCCAGATCGATCGCAACCTACGCCAACACTGACGCACCACCCAGTTTTTCAGAAAATATCTTTCAAGTCTCGGGGTTACCACTATTAGGTCCACCAAACAATATCCAGGAAACGAATCCAGGTCATGAGTATGGATGGCCACACAAAGCGGCGATTGCTCCTCGGCTTCCTGGTCAACTGGATTGGCAAGCTCGCCACGAGCATCATTCAACTCGTCCAGGTCCCCGTCTTTCTCCATTTCTGGGGCATGCCGCTCTTCGGCGAATGGCTGATCCTCAACTCCGTCCCTGCCTACCTCAGCTTCAGCAGCGCCGGCTTCGGCAGCGTCGCCGGCAACGAGATGACGATGATGGTCGCCGGCAACCGCCGCGACGAGGCCCTTCGCGTCTTCCAAAGTTGTTGGTGGCTCATCGTACTCATCTGTTCGGCCATAATTGTTCTTTTCAGTGGCGCGCTCTACTTTCTCCCTGCCGCTCACCTGCTCAAATTGACTCACATCAGCGGGTACGACACCAAATGGATCATCTTTTACCTGGGCCTCTCGGTCCTTTTAGGCCAGCTCGAACAGCTCCTGCAGTCCGCCTATCGCTGCATCGGACGATACTCCTACGGCACCTCGATCAAGACCGCCCTCTCGTTCAGCGCGTTTGGCGGAATGATCGCCTCCGTGGCCCTTGGCAACGCCCCGCGCGTCGCCGCTCTCGTCTTCGCAACCACCAACATTGCCGGTACCCTTCTGCTCTGCGTACTCGTCCGCCACGACATCGCCTGGATCGAATTCGGATGGAGACACGCCAGCTTCGCCGAGATACGCAGGCTGGCGCCTTTGGCCGTCGCCTTCATGGGTTTTCCCATAGGCAATGCCCTCAATCTATCAGGGACGCTCCTCACTGTCGGCTACGCGTTAGGTCCGGTTGCTGTCGTTGTCTTCGGGACCGCCCGCACCGTCTCCCGCGTCGCTCTCCAAATGGTCCAGATGACGGGAAGCACCTTCGAGCCCGAGATCTCGATTGCTTACGGAGCAGGAAACTATGACCTGGTCCGCACTCTCCTTCGCCGCGCCTGCCAGTTCGCCCTCGTCGTCGCCATCGTCATTGTCCTTATCATGATGACCTTCGGCCCCTGGTTCCTGACCCATTGGACCGGAGGCCACGTTCCACCCAGCCGCCCACTCCTCAGCCTTCTCCTCCTGGTTGTTATCTTCTACTCGCTCTGGTCTACCAGCGCCTCCCTCATGACCTCCACCAATCAGCACCAGAGGCTCGCGACCTACTACATCGTCGGCACCAGCCTGACCTGCTTCTTCTGTTACTTTTTCGCTCGCCTCTGGGGTCTCTACGGTGCTGCTGCCTCGCTCCTGATCTCGGAAATCGTCATGAACCTCTACGTCGTGCCCGCCTCCCTTCGCATCGCTCACGACACTCTGCCGGTCTTTCTTTCCAGCATGCTCCAGTATCCCCACTCTCTCCGGCCCGCTATTCTTCTGGCTCGCATCCGGAGGTCCAGGCCCACTTTCGAAAGCTGACCCAGCCGATCAGAGGTGCCCCTAAAGCCATACCAGGCGAAAATCCTCTTCCACGAATCTTTTTTGCCGCCAAAAACGTCTAAAGAATGTGGTATTCTGTGGTTCGCTGGGGACGTGTGCCTTCGAATGCCCAGACCTTTAGGGTCGCCGGGCTTGCCAACGCGGTCTAAACCGCAATCTGCTTCCTGGCATTACGCAACAACCAAGGGATTTCTCCGCCCGCAGACCCCCGTCTTGTGAACAAGCGGTATCCCAATCATCTTGATCTTTTGCAGGAGTGCGCACAGCCGTGGCTGAAGAAAACGATAAGTACGAAGACGACATAGATAAGCTCATCGACACAGGGAAAGAAAAGGGCTATCTCACCTATGGGGAAGTCAATGACCTCCTTCCCGGTGACATTACCACCCCCGACGATCTCGATGATCTTCTCACCACCATCAACACGCAGGGCATCGATGTCCTCTCCGGCGAGCCGAAGTTCGCGGGCGAACGTGACAAATACGAGCCCGAGGCAGGCGAAGAGTCCGACGATGTAGAGCTCGACCTTTCCCCTGGAACTCTCGAGAAGACCAACGACCCCGTCCGCATGTATCTCCGCGAAATGGGCACCGTTCCCCTGCTCACCCGCGAAGGCGAAGTCGAAATCGCCAAGCGCATTGAGCGCGGCCAGATGCGCGTCATGAAGGCCATCTCGCGTTCGCCCATCGTCATTCGCGAGATCGTCGGTCTCGGAGAAGACCTGCGTCGCGGCGTCCGCAATATCAAAGAAGTTGTCACCTTCGACGAAGAGGAACTCACCGAAGAGATCCTGCAGGCCCGCGTTCGCGCCACCGCCAGCCGTATTGACGTCATCCTTAAGCATCAGAAGAAGATCCACACCCTCGAAGAAAAGCTCGCTTCGCCGCACGGCAAAGATGCCAAGGCCAAAGCACGCGACTCCCGTAAGACACGCTGGCTCATCGGCCGCGAACACGTCTACATCAACCGCATCGTCCGCGAGCTCAAGTACACCAACAGCGAAAAGAAACGCCTGCTCGACAAGGTCAACAAGACCGTCGACGCCATGCGCACCCTCGAGCGTCAGATCAAGACCCTTGACGCCAAGTTCGAAAACTCCAAGTCCGAAGAGCTGCGTAAGGAATACAAACGTCAGCAAAAGAACTGCCGCACCGACCTGGAGCGCGTCGAAACCGACGCCGGCATCTCCATCGCCGACCTCAAGCGCACCCAGCGCGAGATGATCCAGGGCGACATGGACGCTGAGCGCGCCAAGCGCGAGCTCATCGAGGCCAACCTTCGCCTCGTCGTCTCCATCGCGAAGAAGTACACCAACCGCGGTCTCCAGTTCCTCGACCTCATTCAGGAGGGCAACATCGGCCTCATGAAGGCCGTCGACAAGTTCGAGTACCGTCGCGGTTACAAATTCTCGACCTACGCCACATGGTGGATCCGTCAAGCCATCACCCGCGCTATCGCGGACCAGGCTCGCACCATCCGCATCCCGGTGCACATGATCGAAACCATCAACAAGCTCATCCGCACCTCCAGGCAACTGGTTCAGGAATTGGGCCGCGAAGCCTCATCTGAAGAAATAGCCAAGCGCATGGACATCCCGGTCGCCAAGGTCCGCAAGGTCCTCAAGATTGCTCAGGAGCCCATCTCCCTCGAAACTCCCATCGGAGAAGAGGAAGATTCGCACCTCGGCGATTTCATCGAAGATCGCATGGCCGTCTCCCCGGCAGACGCCGTCATCAGCGTCAACCTCAAGGAGTACACGTCTCAGGTGCTTCGGACTCTGACGCCAAGAGAAGAGCGCGTCATCAAGATGCGCTTTGGCCTCGAAGACGGTAGCGAACACACCCTCGAAGAAGTCGGCCAGTCCTTCCAGGTCACGCGCGAGCGCATTCGCCAGATCGAAGCCAAAGCTCTCCGCAAGCTCCGTCACCCCAGCCGCAGCCGCAAGCTGAAGGCCTTTGTCGACGGCGTCAAAGATATGTAAGAAGACAGGTAGTCGAGAAGTATCTTCAATTGCCGGAACAATCAAGGCCAATGAGTGAAACACACCACGCTCATTGGCCCTTTATTTGTCTGTCTCTCAAGCCCAATCGAAGAACGGAAACAGACCATTCCACTCGACGACCGAACTCATAACCTCGCCCGATTTGTCGGTAGACGGGTAAGGGCGTAGCTGCAATACTCTGCATCACCCTTGTTCTTTGCCTGTTCTCCCGCTACCTTATTGAGGTCCCAGCAATTTCCCTGCGCAAATATGTCCTGGCAAGACCCCACACCTGAAAACCCGGCGACCACCTTCTCCCACTGGCTGCGTCGCCTCTGGCCGGCATACTGTCTCCTCGCTGCGCTTGCAACCTTCGGCTACGCGCTCTACGACCCCTACCAGATCGATGGTGACGCTGTCTCCTACATGGATATCGGCGACCTCATCCGCGCTCACAACTGGCACGCCGTCGTCAACGGTTACTGGAACCCGCTCTACCCAAGCCTTCTCTCCCTCGGCCACATCCTCTTCCGCGCCAGCCGCTTCACCGAACTGCACGCATACTACATGGTCAACTTCGGTATATTCCTTCTGGAGATGATCGCCGTCGTATTTTTTGCCGACGCGCTACTCCAGTTACGCGATCGTCTCGAAGAAGCAAGTTCTTCCGCAAAGTCCTACCCATTTATGCTCGGCAGGTGCCCTCTCCGCTACATCGCGATCGCGCTTCTGCTCATCTCATCTCAGCGCGAACTCAGCATGGGCAAGGTGCGGCCCGATACCCTCCTCCAGGTCTGTCTCCTCTTCGCTATCGGCGCTTTGTTGAAACTTCTCGCCACAAACCATCAGCGCTATGCCGCACTCATGGGTCTGGCCCTCGGCCTCGCCTATCTCACTAAATCCTTCGCCTTTCTCTTCACGTTCGTATGCATCGGTGCCCTCATCGCCTTCCGGATTTTTTGGCAGCACTACGTTTCTGCACGAGTTGCACGAGAATCTCTTATAGCGTTCATATGCTTCGTCGTGGTCGCCGGACCCTATATTGCAGCACTCTCCAGCCAAAAGGGACGCTTCGACTTCGGAGATTCCGGCAGCCTCAACTACGCCTGGTTCGTCAGTGGAACGGACAGGCTGCACCTCCAACCGGATCAGCCATCGTCGTTTGGCGTCGCCGAGGTTCGCCTTGTACATCCTGAAAAGCTGCTCATGCAGCAGCCCCTCATTCTGAGTTATCAGCAGCTCCCATACGGCACCTACCCTTGCTGGTTCGATCCCTCGTTCTGGAACGATCACGTCAAGGCTCGCATCAATCTCCGCCGGCAGATCTCCGCCATCGCGCACTCATCGCTGCGTTTCGTCCGGCATCTCACCGACCATCCTGAATGCTGGATACTCCTCATCCTTCTTTTTCTTCTCGGAGCTCGTCTCAACCCAGGCCATGCTCTGTTCACCCAAGTATTCTGGCTCGTCCCCTTCTCGCTCGGCGCTGCTGTTATCTGCATCTATGCCCTCATCACCATCGGTCTCCTCCTCATCCTGCTCTCCCTCTTCGCTGCACTGCGCCGTCCCGAGACATCTCAGACTAGCGGTATCGGCATCGCAGCATCGGCCTGCGTGCTTCTGCTCTCGTTGCTTGTGCTCGGCGAATCGGCCCGTACGGTAGGCGAACTGCGACGTCAACTCAAACATGCCCACTCACCCGGCGGATGGTATAACCCGGAGATTTACCGAGCAGCTCACGCCCTTAACGACCTCGGCGTTAACCCCGGCGATACCGTCGCCTGCATCGGTGACCGCGCTTGCCTCCTCGATCAATACTGGGCGCGTCTCGCCGGTGTCCGCATCCTCACTGAAATCTATGAGCCCACCGTCAACCTCTATCCCGCTCTTGTCCGTATGCCCAACCGGCAGCAGGCTCTCGATGTCGTGCGCCGCCGGGGTGCCAGGGTTCTTGTCGGCTCATTCAACCCAACTTCTCTAACTCCAACTTCCATCACCTCAAATTCCGTCACCGGCACATCTCTCGTCTCCGAAGGCCGGCTCGAACTCGACGGCACCGCCTTCTATGCCCTTCCCCTCAACCTGCCGGCCAACGCCTCCGAAGCCGGTCATCCCTGAGCCCTTCGAAATCAACTCCAGAATCGGAGCCGGGAACCGCCAATCCCGCCCCAGCGTATATATCCTAGGATTCGAGAGGAAGGTCACCATGTATCCCAGCAACCCTATCTACACCGCCAACATGAGCGATCAGCAACGTGCCTGGTTCTACGCCGAATATGAACGCGCCCGCAAAGATGAGGTTGTCGGCGTCCTCCTCGCGCTCTTTCTCGGCTGCATCGGTGCGCACCATTTCTACCTCCGTCGCAACACCGCAGGCGTCGTCTATTTGCTCTTCTGCTGGACAGGCATTACCGCTATCCTCGGCTTGATCGAGTGCTTCTTCATGCCCGGCCGTGTCCGCCAATACAACGCGATGCAGGCCATGTATATCTCCAGCCAGATCCTCGGCAACACTGCAGCCCCCAGCGCCCCAAATCCCGTCTCCGGAACCTGGGCCTCCCCCACCGCAACCGTATCCGCCGTCACCCACTGCACTGCATGCGGTAACCCAATCGATCCAACCGCCGTCTTCTGCAACCACTGCGGAGCAGAGATCACCCGCACCGCGCTCAGTCCCCAAACCGCACCCTGGACAGCGACATAACGGACCCTACTGCCAGCTCAGTACGCTTTCCTTCAGGTGATCGAACTCCACGAAAGCCCCGCTCTCCCCCGTCTGTACCTTCACCGCCGAACCGTTCACCGTCGCGCTCTTTACCGAACCGAACCCCCACCGCACAATCACATGCGCCGCGGAATCGCCCGTAATCTTCAACGAATTTGCATTCCTTACCACCTTCCGCCCTTCAAAATCCGTCATCGTCGAATCGCCCGGCCCGTACACCTCATACACTCTGCGATCGTCCATCGACTTGATCGTGCTGTTCCCGCTCTCACTCTGCGGCACCAATGTCATCACATCCTCGGGAATCTTCGGAATGACAGCCCCGGCCCGCACATACAGCGGAAGCACATCCACAGGCGCATCCACCTGCACCGTCTTTTCTCCGCTCGTCTGCGCGCCTGTCCAATAGTCCACCCATTCCCCCCGCGGCAGATACACTACTCTCCGCGTATTCTCATCCACCACTGGAGCCACCAGGAAATCCGGTCCCAGCATGTACTCGTCCTTCACCGTCCGCGCTTTGCTGTCATTCTGATTCGTCAATACCAGCGCGCGCATCAACGGCATCCCCGTCTTTGCCGCCTCCTGCGCCGCAGCATAGCGGTAAGGAAACAGGCTCATATGCAGCACCGCATATTTTTTGTACGTAGCCAGCGCCCGATCCCCGTAGTCCCACGGCCCGAGATTCGTCTCCGACATTACCTCCATCACCGGAGAAAACGCCGCATACTCCGTCCACCGCTGAAACACCACCGGATCGGGCGACGACGCCGTCTTCTCATACCCACCCAGGTCCGCCGTCCACAGCGACATTCCGCTCAACCCCGCACCCAGCCCTGCCGTCACCACGGTCGGCAGTCCATTCTCCGTGCTGAAGCTCGCCTCATTGTCCCCGCCCCACAACATGCCAATCCCATTTGCACCCACCGTCACGCTCCGCGCAAACAGAACACCATTGCCCTTCAGATCCTTCTGGATCAGTTCCTCCATCGCATTGTTGTAAAGCACCGCATACCGGTTCCGCATCACCTTCACATCGGTCCCGTCCGCAAACTTCACCGGCCCCAGAAAATTTCCCTCTGCATCGTCGTCCTTGAACCCGTCTGCACCAGCCTGGATCGCCTGTCTCACCTGGTCCTGCCACCACCGCTTCGCCAGAGGATTCGTGAAGTCGATCAGCGAACCCTCTCCCTTCCACCACCTCCCCACATAAGGCGTCCCGTCGGGATTCTTCACAAAAAATCCATTTCCCGCTGCCTCATCGTAGTTTTCGGCCTTCGCCGCGATCTTTCCGTCAAACCCCGCCTCACCCGGCGGGTTCGACTTCGAATTGATCCATGACGTATGCCACAAAACTAATTTGTAACCTTCATCGTGCACATACTTCACCATGCCCGGCGCGTCGCTGAACTGCTTTGGATTGAATTTGTAACTGTTGTAGGTCGTAGCCCACGGCGAATCGATAAGGATCACGCTCGCCGGCAATCCGAGCTGCCGGTTCTTATCCACATCCTCCTTCACCTGCGCGTCGTTCTGGTAATAATCCCTCGCCTTCCATGGAGCAAAGGCCCAGTACGGCGGCAGAATCGCCCTCCCGGCGAGTGCGGTGAAACGTTCCAAAATTACCGGAAACTGCGGCCCCGTAAACAGTACAATCCGCAGCTTCTCCGTCGTCACATCGATAATCACGTCTGTATTGCTCGACGCGTTCATATCGAACGACGCCTCTCCCGTCGTGTCCACCCACAGCCCATAGCCGGTCGTGCTCATAAAGAAAGGCATCGGCTTATATGTCGAGGAACCCTTCGCATGCCCATTGTCCTGCGACGTATTCATCACCACGGTGTGCGCATGGTTCAGAGCATCGAACCGTTCCCCCAACCCGTAATAATTCGCAGCATCCCGCACCCGGAACCGCCACGCCCCCACCGAATACGCCACGCTCGTAATCTCCACCACCCCTGCCGAAAGCTGTTTGAAGTGCAGCTTGCTCGTCGGAACAACCTCTCCATTGAACTCAAAATCCTCCACCAGCACGTCGGGGCCCGCGTCAACTCCTGGTCCCGCCACCTTCCCCGGCACCGTCAACGCAACCGCATACATATCCTTCCGCGTCAGCCCATCTACTGGCGCCTCCACCGCCCTGCCGGCGGCAGCGCTCGCAGCGGGAGTCTTTTGATCTGCATCCTGCGCCCACACCGTCCCCACCGCGAAACTCAACACCACCACAGCCACCATCATCATCCGCATCAAGACTCTCCCGGCAAATTACTTTTCGCCACACAAAAGGGTCCCGCACTGGGACCCTCTTGTTTGTAACAGCAATTTTCGGTGATGCAGCCACCCAACTTCTACATATTCGTATGCCCGCCTCGCATATCCTCGTTGAACGTCGGCTTGATGAACGCCAACGCAGCCGCCACCTCCGCCACATAGTGTGCGCGATGCCCCATCAGAGCCTCGGTCGGCATGGCAAACTCAGTGTCCGCCGCCAGCCGCACCACACCCTCCCCAGCCAGAGCCGTCGCGCTCTTCTTCAACTCCGCCACCGTCGTATTCAGATACTGCGCATCCCGTGGGTCAAGTACCCACACCGGCTGCCCTCCGCCCAGCACTCCCGACAACCAGAACACCTTCGCCGCAAGATACTCCTGCCGCTGCGTCTCCGTCGTGTCATTGAAACTAAACTGCTTCTTCCACGGGCTGTAATACCGTGTCGTTACCGGAACCGGCTGCCGGTTGCCGCTCTTCACCAACTCCAGTTGTCCCTGGTCCATCGTCTTCCGCACCGCGTTGTAGATGAACTCCTCCGCAAACGGCTGCTCCGGAGCCTTCACAATCTCGGCAAATGTCACCGTCATCGACGCTGCCACCTTCGCATGCAGCACACTTGGCTCGCCATCCTCCAGCCGCACCTCGCCGTGCACTAGAAATGTATCCGCCCCCGAACTGGACGCATGGAACGGCCACGTAAATTTGTCGAAGCTCAATGGCAGCCCATGCAGCGTCAGATAGCAATCCGGCCGCGGATTCCTCAGTCGCTTTGCTGCCGCCGCCAGATATGTCCCCACCTCTGCCAGCAGGTCTGCCCGGCTGAAATCGAACTTGTCACTCAGTTCGAGCACCTGCGTCTTTGCCTTATCTCCAATCGGCGCCAGCAGAAAACGGGTCGTCGGGTGCCCGGAGAAATCCTGCCCCACCTCGCTCGAAACCACTACTAGACCAGCCGCCTTCGCTGCTGCCTCCACCTGACCAGCCAGAACTGCCTGCGTTCCCATACTCATCTGCCTCAAATCGTCCTTTTTCTGTGATTCCTCCATTCTACGACCTCGCATCTACGAGATAAACCCAGCCTACCTGTTCTTTCAAAAGATCGTCGTACATTCGCGCACAGACAATCTCGGGGTAAACTCATCCCGGAGAAAATCATGCGCCCTGGCCTCACCTTTACTGCATTCCTGCTCGCCGCCTTCACCGCCTCCGCTCAGACTCAAACCCCCAAACTCTCCCCTGACGTCCTCAAATACGTCAAAGTCAACGCCCCCGCCGTTCTCCTAACGCACGTCCGTATCATCGACGGCACCGGCGCCGCTCCCGCCGAAGACCAATCCATCCTCATCGAGAACGGCAAGATTGCCGGCATCTCCAAAGACACCGCCGCCGACGCAAACGTCGCTGTCATCGACCTCCACGGCCACACCGTCATCCCTGGCCTCGTCGGCATGCACGATCACCTCTACTACATCGCCCGCGCCGATGAGGCCGCCGACGGCTCCTCCGAACCGCCCCTCATCGTCCCCCAAATGTCCTTCAGCGCCCCGCGCATGTACCTCGCCGCCGGTGTCACCACCATCCGCACCGCTGGCAGCGTCGAGCCCTACCTCGACCTCAACCTCCGACGCGACATCGACTCCGGCAAACTCGTCGGCCCGCACATCGACGCCACCGCGCCTTATCTCGAAGGCCCCAATAGCCCCTTCATCCAGATGCACAATCTCACCGGCCCCGACGACGCCCGCACCTTTGTCGACTACTGGGCATCGCAGGGAGCCACCAGCTACAAGGCCTACATGAACATCACCCGCGCCGAGCTCAAAGCCGCCGCCGAAACCGCTCACAAGCATGGCCTCAAAATCACCGGTCACCTCTGCGCCGTCACCTACCCCGAAGCAGTCGAAGCAGGCATCGACGATCTCGAGCACGGTTTCTTCGTCAACACCCAGAACGATCCCGGCAAGCAGCCTGACATCTGCCCCCGCTCCTCCGGCAACCCCACCCTGGCCGCCATGGACCCCAACGGCGCAGACGCCGCCGCTCTCATCAAGCTTCTCGTCGACCACCACGTCGCCATCACCAGTACGCTTCCCGTCTTTGAGAGCGATGTGCCCACCCACGTTCATCTTCAGAATCGCGTCCTCGAAGCCATGTCTCCGCCCACCCGCGAAGCCTATCTCTACACGCGCAACCTGGAGCTCTCGAGACCCGCAAATCCCACCCGCGCTCTCATCTACGAACACGGTGCCAAACTCGAGCACAAATTCGTGGACGCTGGTGGCCTCCTCATAGCAGGCCTCGATCCCACCGGCGACGGCGGCACTCTCCCCGGCTTTGGCGATCAACGCGAGGTCGAACTCCTCGTCGATTCCGACGGCTTCACCCCGCTCGAAGCGATCAAAATTGCAACCCTCAACGGCGCCACCTACGAAGGCAAACAGGCCACCATCGGCAGCATAGCCGTTGGCAAAGACGCCGACCTCGTCGTCATCAACGGCAACCCCGCCGTCAACATCAATGACATAGAAAAAGTAGAGATTGTCTTCAAAGACGGCGTAGGCTACGACTCCGCAAAACTCTTCGACTCCATCAAAGGCCGCTACGGCCAGTACTGATCCATCGCAGAGTCATCTTCCCGGGACAGCCGTCGCTGTTTCGACAGCCGGCGACATCCATCTCACATCACAACAATCGTCATTCCGAACTAAAAACCACCGTCATTTCGACCGACAACCACCGTCATCTCGAACAAAAAAGGACGTCATTTCGACCGAAGCGACGGACAGTCTCATCGTCCGCCGCGGAGTGGAGAAATCCCCGCATTTCGCTTTTGTCTTTTGTCTTTGTCTTTGTCTTTTGTCTTTTGTCTTTTGTCTTTTGTCTTTTGTCTTTTGTCTTTTTAGTTGTCATTCCCGAAGGGAATCTGCTTTTGTTTTTTCCACCTAAGGCTTCTTCGCCGCAGCAGCAGCCCTATCCCCCGCCGCCACCGCCTTTTTGAACTGATCCACCGCAGGAACGTTATGCGCCTCAAGCCCATCCGACGACTCGTACCTCCAACCCGCAGCGCCATTCAGCGGCTTCTCGGCCTTGCCATTGAACACGACGAACGAATCATTCGTGCCGCCAATCTCCGTCTGCGGTTGCGGATTCTGAGATTGCGGATACTGCGCTCTAGGGCCGCTCGGACCGCCGCTCGGCCGCTGCCCGCCCAGCATCACCCCATTGTCCGTCGGATTGATCACCCCTGCTTGATTGTTCTGTTGTGGATTAGGAATCGTCGCATCCACCAGCCGTCGATGTCCCTTGCGAATCACGATGATCAAGTCCGCACCCGTCGCGCCGATCACCGGTTGAAATCTCCCCCAGTTCGCGAGCGCCGTCGCCACATCTTTTTGCGCGACCTGGTTCGCCCGCGGATCCTCCACATCCACCCCAGCACTCGGATCAATCACCACCGCCACCGTATGCGCCTGCAGAATATACGGCGGAAGCGCCTTGTCCTTGCTCTTTGCCAGCGTTGGCCCCGCCAGCATCAGGGCCAACGCCATTAACGCGATCCGCCGCATCTTCATTCCACCCTCCACTGCACGCCGTAGAAATTCTACGCTCCTCGCACAGAGCCGGTTCGCTCAAACTTTACCGGGAGACAACAACCAGGCTGTTCATTCCGAGCGATACCGCCGGCTCAACTCGCGTAAAGCCCGCATCCTTCGAAAACTTCTCGAGTTCCGCAAACGTATACGCATCGCCCGCTGCCGTCGACGTCAACATCATCATGCTGAAGGCGGCTGCGCGCGGCGGCGAAACCCGATCCGCATTCGGAACAAATTCCACAATCGCCGCGCGGCCACCCGGCACAAGCGAAGCATGAACCTTGCGCAGAAACGCCGTACACGTGGGCGGATCGAAGTGATGCAGGAAGTTTGTGACCAACGCTAGATCGTAGCCGCTGCCAAAGTCCACCTCGAATGCGCTCCCGGGAAGCAGGTGGTAGCGGTCCGCAACTCCCATCGCCTTCGCATTCTCCTGCGCAACCTCCAACACATTCTTCCAGTCGCATGCATAGATCTGTGCCGACGGATTCGCCTTGGCCACCGAGATTCCAAAGATCCCATGTCCCGCGGCAATGTCCAGAACCTTCTTCACCTCGCCGCCCTTGCGAAGCTCCGTCGCCATCATCTGCGAAGGCATAAACATCAGCGGCATCATCGCCCGCGCAAACTTCACCCAATCCGGATTCTCCCGCACCAGCGAGCCTTCATCCAGCGCAGTCCCGCCGCGTCGCACCGCCTCCGTCAACCGCGCATGACCCTCGCGAATCCGCGGTGTCAGCATAAACTCCATCGCACCGCCCATGTATGCCGGGGAACTCTTAACCAGAAACACCGCCGCATCCGGAGCCAACCCGTATGTCGTCCCCTCTTTCGTAAGAAATCCGTGGATCGTTAGAAAATTGCACAAAATCTCCGTGCCGCGTTCTGAAGCCTGGCAACGCTTCGCAATCGTTGCCGCAGAAGTATTGCCCTCCGCAATCGCAGTAAATAACTCAAGCTCAACGGCGGTCTTAAGCGCTTCCGTCTGCTCATAAGCATTCAAACTACTGAAGAACCGTTCCGGCGTAGGTTGTTGAGACGAGGCCGCTGCGGCCATGGTGTTTGTCCTCCTGAATTTTTTAGAATCAACCCAGTCTAAGCTAATCCAAGCCTCCAGGTATCGAACTTTCTTCGAAATACATCAGAAGCTAAGGAGCTACCGATGAAAGCTGCTGTCCTCCACGCCACCAACCAGCCTCTCCAGATCGAAGATGTTCCCGTCCCTGCCGTCACCCCTGGCCACACCCTCCTCCGCGTCCTCGCCTGCGGAGTCTGCCGCACCGACCTCCACATCTACGAAGGCGACCTTCCCCTCATCCAAAAACCTCTCATTCTCGGTCATCAGATCGTCGGCGAAATCGTCGATGGTGCCACCCCTGATCTCCCCAAAGGCACACGCGTCGGCGTCTCCTGGCTCGGTGGTACCGACGGCACCTGCCGCTTCTGCACCCACGACGAGGAAAATCTCTGCGACAACCCCACCTTCACCGGCTACACCGTCAACGGCGGCTACGCCGAGTACGTCCTCGTCCGCTCCGACTTCATCTACCCCCTCCCCACTACCCTCGACGACACCCAGGCTGCCCCTCTCCTCTGCGCCGGCATCATCGGCTTCCGCAGCCTTCGCGTCGCCAACACCCAACCCGGCGACTGTGTCGGTCTCTTTGGCTTCGGAGCTTCCGCCTCACAAGCCATCGCCATCCTCCGCTACTGGAACTGCGAGGTCTACGTCTCCACCCGGGGAGAAAATCATCGCGCTCAAGCCAGGCAACTCGGCGCAAAGTGGGTCGGTACCGAACACGACATGCCCCCCGTCCCGCTCGACCGCGCCATTACCTTCGCTCCCAGCGGAGCAGTCGTCATCAGCGCGCTCTCCAGTCTCCGCAAAGGCGGTGTCGTTGCCATCAACGCCATTCATCTCGACCAAATGCCCGCATTCGACTACGACAAGCTCCTCTGGGGCGAACGCCAGATCCGCAGCGTAGCCAACATGACCCGCCAGGACGCCCGCGATTACCTCGACCGCGCCGCCAAAATCCATATCAAGCCGCAAGTCCAGACCTTCTCTCTCGACCACGCCAACGAAGCCCTGCAAGCCGTAAAAAACGAAACTGCCAACGGCTCCTGCGTCATCCTCCCCTAACCCTTCTATCAACCACCAAAGATCAAGATGCGTCATCTCGACCGAAGGCGGCGCTCTTCGCCGCCGTAGTGGAGAGACCCCCGCATTTGCTTTTGTCTTGCCTTTTTTGTTGTCATCCCGCAGGAAGCTGCTTCTACTTTGCGCCGTATCATGGAACCACCATGAACCTCGCCACTCTCCTCACCGAAGCCCGCAACCCCGCCACCGAGCACATCGACGAACTCCCCACACTCGACATGCTTCGCGTCATCAACAGCGAAGACGCCAAAGTCGCGCAGGTCGTAGCCGCAGAACTCCCCAACATCGCCAAAGCCGTCGATGAGATCGCACGCCGCTTCCAGGACGGTGGCCGCCTCTTCTACATCGGAGCCGGCACCAGCGGTCGTCTCGGCGTTCTCGACGCCAGCGAGTGTCCCCCCACCTTCTCAGTCCCGCCAACTCTCGTCCAGGGACTCATCGCTGGCGGAGACTCCGCCCTACGCAAATCCAGCGAGCAATCCGAGGATTCCCCCGAACAAGGCGCAGCCGATCTCGCCGCCGCAGGTTTCACCGCAAGCGTCGGCGGCAAAACAGTTCAGGACATACTCGTCGGCATCGCCGCCTCCGGCCGCACTCCTTACGTCCTCGGAGCCCTCGCCTACGCAAAAAAACTCGGCGCCCTCTCCATCGCACTCACCTGCGTACCCAACTCCCCGATGTCCACACTCGCCGACATCACCATCACCCCGCTCACCGGCCCGGAAGTCATAACCGGCAGCACACGCATGAAAGCCGGCACCGCAACCAAGCTCGTCCTCAACATGCTCAGCACCGGAGTCATGATCAAAACCGGAGCCGTCTACGGCAACCTCATGGTCAACGTGCAACCCACCAACGCCAAGCTGGTCGACCGCGCCCAGCGCATCATCATGACCGCCACAGGAATCGACCAACCCACCGCCGCCAAACTCCTTCACCAATCCAACAGCGTAAAAACCGCCATCGTCATGCAAAAACTATCGGTCGATCGCACCACCGCCGAATCAAAACTCGCTGCCCACAACGGAAACCTCTCCGCCCTCCTCCGCTCCTAACTACAAAACACCTCCTCGACTTCTAATAAGCGTCATCTCGACCGGAGGCGGCGCACTTTGCCGCCGCAGTGGAGAGATCCCCGCATTGCTTTTGCCGTTGTTCTTTTGCTGTTGTTTTGTCGTTGTTTCTTGCTGTTGTTTTTCTGGTTGTCATCCTTCGCCGCAGGCGGAGGATCTGCTTCTGTCTTTGTCTTTGCTTTTTGCTGTTGTCTTTGTCTTTTTTGGTTGTCATCCTTCGCCGCAGGCGGAGGACCTGCTGTTGCCGTTGCACTTGCCCTCAACAAACCTCAACACGCTATCATTGCCGCCATATAAACCTCGCAGCTCTTCGCCACAACCAAAAACGCCCGCCATGCCAAATCAAAATCCCTACCTCGGACTGATGCTCGCCGCCAACACCCACGCCAAAGCTCACGGCGCCCCCACCCCAACCCTCTCCCCCTTCGACGCGACCCTCCTCTGCCCCAACCCCGCCGTCAACATAGCTGAACTCCACTGCGCCGGCTTCCGCATCATCCCCTGGACCACCAACGACCCGGAAAAAATCCGCGCCCTCATCAACCTCCGCGTCGACGGCCTCATCACCGATCGCCCCGACATCCTCCAGCAGCTCCTCGCCGAAGAAGCCGCACACCCTGAGCAAGCCGACTACTTCCGCACCTTCGTCGTCTCCGCTCATCGCGGAGGCCGCGGTCTCCGCCCGGAAAACACCCTTCCCTCCTTCGAGGCCGGCCTCGACCATCTCTCCACCGAACTCGAAACCGACACCGGCGTCACCGCCGACCGCGTCTCTCTCATCTGGCACGATCAGTTCCTCGACCCCGAGTCCTGCCGCCGCGTCGACGGCAAACCCTACACCCTCGAAAATCAAATCTACATCCGCGACATCTCGCTCGCCGAAGCCCAGAGCACATTCATCTGCGACAAGCTCCATCCCGCCTTCCCCGACCAGAAGAACGACCTCGCGCTCTCACCCGTAGCCGTAGCCTTCGCAAAACACGAGCATCTCATCAACCCCTACGTCCCCACCCACGTCGAGCAGCTCTTCCACTTCGTCGCCTTCTACATCGACTTCTACACTCACGGCCCCGGAAGACCCCACCCCAGTTCCGCCATCCGCGCCGCAAACGCCGCACGCGTCCGCTTCAACCTCGAAACCAAAATTCTCCCAGTTGCCAACCACACCGTAGACCCGCAAACCTTCGTCACCACGCTCTGCGGAGCCATCACCCGCAACCACATGGAGTCTCGCGCCGAGGTCCAGAGCTTCGACTTCCGCACCCTCCTTCTCGTCCAGGAGCAGTTCCCCAAAATCCCCGCCTACTACCTCACCGGCGTACCCTCCACGCTAAGCACCGCCTCCGTCCCCGCATCCCTCCGCCAGCCCGAGCGCTAAATAACGCGTTTGTGAAAACCGCCGTCCTTCATGATCACCGCCAGACGCTCACCACCCGAACTCAGCAGAGAAATATCTTCAAGAGGGTTCCCATCCACAACCAGCAAGTCAGCGGCCGCACCCTCGCGAATGCACCCCAGTCTTCCCGTCTGACCCAACAACTCTGCGTTGACCGCGCAGGCCGAGCGCAGCACGTCAATCGCGGGCAGCACCTTCGCTCGCAGCATGAACTCGCTGCTCTGCCGTACATGAAGGGCCCCCAACAGGTCCGTCCCGAACCCCATCTTCACGCCCGCCCGTTTCATAATCGTCAGGCTCGATAGCGCAGCATCGGACACCCGCCTCAACTTCTCCATGCTCACCGGAGGAAGACCAAGCTTATCCCCCTCTTCCACCAGCGCGACAATAACCGCCATCGTAGGCACCGTGAACGCGCCCTTCTCCGCCACATACTCTGCAGTCGCGGCATCAATCAACGTTGCATGTTCAATCGATCTCACCCCAAGCGCCGCAGCTCTCCGCACCGCCTCCTTCGGATGACAGTGAGCAGCGACATAAAGACCCGCGCGGTCAGCCTCCTCCACCGCAGCGCGAATCTCCTCATCCGAGTACTGGCAGCGGTCCAATGGATCCGTCGGCGACGCCACTCCCCCCGATGCCATGATCTTGATGTGTGACGCGCCGCGGCGAAACTCTTCTCGCACCGCTTTGCGAACCGCATCGGCGCCATCAGCAATCACCGCCAGCTGGTCCGCATGATACGAGCATCCGCAAAAATGTCCGGTCTCCAGCAAGTGGTCTCCCGGGCGGAAGTCCCCATGCCCGCCCGTCTGCGAGATGACGCGGCCGCCGTAAAATAATCGCGGAACCCGATCCAGCAGACCATCCTTAATCGCCAAAACCAGGCCGATGTCCGCGCCTCCAACATCGCGGAGCGTCGTAAACCCACGATCCAGACTCGAGTGCAGGAACTGCGCTGCAAAGTGTGCCAGGTACGACATCGGCGACTGCGCCACCCGCACAATGTTCAATCCAGCGGCATAAACATGGACATGAGCGTCAATCAGCCCCGGCATCAGAACACGATCGCCGCACTCAACAACCTCCTGCTCTTCGCCCGCCGGACGATCTGAAATTTCGCGGATAACACCGCCTTCCACAAAGACGTTCACTCCGGAACGCAGCGTCTCCGATTCTCCATCGAAGATCCGTGCCGACCGAAAGACAATTCCTTTTGTCATTGGTTTCACCTTGGAGCCGCCAGATCACCAGCTAAGGCCAAATCGCTCGACAAATCTTAGCATTTCGCTGCGCTGACCTTCTCACCGGCGGCATAAGTTTTCGTTGACTCCCAACGCACGCTCCGTATAGCGTTACACCACTGCCATACATAGCAATAGGCTCAAGCAGAGCGCGCGTTGCCGCAAGCGTGGTTTCACCTCACGGCCCGGAGTCTCGGAATCTCTATGACCAGCAAGCGGCCTCGATTCTTTTACGGATGGCTCGTTGTTTTCGTAAGCGCCATCGGTCTCTTCCTCGGCGCGCCCCTTATCGTCTTCTCCTTCAGCGTGTTTTTCAAATCGCTGGTAGTGGATTTTCACGCCAGTCGCGCCGCAGTATCATTCGCCTTCTCGCTGCAAAATACCATCGGCGCAGTATGGATCATCTGCATTGGCTCTCTCATCGACCGTTTCGGGGCAAAGCGCATTCTCCTTATGTCCACGATCCTCTATGGCCTGGTCTTATGTTCTGCTCTGTGGGTGGGCGCCAGCCTCTGGCAGCTCTATCTTCTCTTCGCGGTAGTGGGAGTAGCGCTCGCCAGCGGCCCCGCACCCGTTCCTTATGCGGTCATCATCTCCCACTGGTTCAACCGCCGTCGCGGACTCGCACTCGCACTCACGATGATGGGCATCGGCCTTGGCTCCATCGTAGTTCCAATCCTCGCCCAGCGCCTCATCGCCGCGTACGGCTGGCGAATCACACTTGCGATCTTCGGCGGCGCCACTCTTCTGCTTCCGCTCCCAATACTCGCTGTCTTCCTCCAGAACGATCCGGCACAACGCGGCCTGCAACCCGATGGAGACGAAGAAGGCCCGGTCTCGCCATCGCCGCAACAGAACAAGCAGGGTTTGACCTGGTATGAGATCTGGCACAACCCTACGTTCTGGACCATGATCTGCATCTTCTCGCTGACCGGAGCATGCGTGCATGGCGCCGTGCTTCATCTCTCCGCAATATTTACCGATCGAGGTGTTACCCCGGAGCGCGCCGCCGTCGCCACTTCGATTGTCGGAGCAGCCGTGCTCGTAGGCCGTCTCGGCTCAGGATTCCTTCTCGATCATTTTTTTGCGCCCCGCGTTGCAATCCTCCTCTACGGAGCAACGACTCTTGGCACAGCGATTTTGTGCGCAGGATACTCCGGAAATATTGCACTCGTGGCTTCGTTTCTCGTCGGACTCGGCATGGGAGCGGAAGTAGAAACCATGGGCTTCATGACCAGCCGATACTTCGGCCTCCGAGCCTTCGGCACAGCCTATGGGTATATCTTCGGAGCCTTCATGATCGCCGGGTCCGCAGGCGTGCTGCTGATGGGCGTAGGATACGACCGCTTCCACTCCTACACCGTCCCGCTCGCAGCCCTCTGCTTAGCGATGGTCCTCTCGCTGATCCTGCTCACTCGCCTCGGCCCTTACCGGTTCGCAGTCGCCGTAGAAACGAACCCTCCCGTAGACTCCATCGAGGTCTCCAGCGGCGCATGAACCCTGTGCAGCGGACTCTTCTGCAATTCTTTACCCGCAAATTCCTGAATGTAGCGACAGTGAGAGCGGGAAGCGTTATCCTCTCCACCATGAAGCGCCTTCTTCCTGCCGTCCTGTCCATTGCGCTATCCACCGCCGCATTCGCACAGACACAACCCTCCAACTTCAACCGTCGTTGGATGCCCTCCCTTCACAATGCTGCGCAGATCCCGCCGCCATCCGCTCTCGATGGCATCTGGCTGGGCACGCTCCACGCCGGAGCAGCCTCTCTCCGCATGCAACTCCATCTTCAGCAGGATGACGGCAAGTGGACCTGCGCCCTCGACTCCCTCGATCAGGACGCAATGGGCATTCCCTGCACTGTCACCTCCGCCGCAGGTCCCATCGTCATCGAAGTCCCCGCCGTCCAGGGCAAATTATCCGTCAGCCTCACCGCCGGCATGCTCACAGGCACCTTCACCCAGGGCGCCAGCCTGCCCATCACTCTCGAACACCAGACCACGGCTGCAAAGCCCAAACCCCGGCCACCACTCGATCCCGCCCTGCCGCCCGCCGATGCAAAATCCATCAAGTCCATCCTCGACAAAGACCTCGCCACCGCTCTAACTTCAGGCGCACTCGCACCTTCTACACACGCCGGCGTCACCATCGGCGTCATTAGCCACGGCCAGCGCACCGTCTTCAGCTATGGCACAGCAAAACCAGACTCTGTCTTCGAAATCGGCTCCATCTCCAAAACCTTCACCGGCCTCATCCTCGCCCAAATGGTCGAGCAGAAATCCGTAAGGCTCGACGAGCCCGTCCGCGAGCTTCTCCCGCCCGGCACAGCCGCGAAACCCTCCGGCACCGAAATTACCCTCGTCGATCTTAGCGACCAGCACTCCGGCCTCCCGCGCATGCCCGACAACTTCGCCCCCGCCGATCCCGCAAACCCCTACGCCGACTACGACGCCAAACGTCTCTACGCCTACATCAGCGCTCACGGCGTCGCGCTTCCTCCCAACGCACCCTTCGGCTACAGTAATCTCGGCGTCGGCCTCCTCGGCGCGGCGCTCGCCAACCGGGCGAATCTCTCCTACGGCGATCTCCTCCACCTGCAGATTACCGGCCCGCTCAACATGACGGACACCGCAATCGCCCTCACCTCCTCCATGCGCGCCCGCTTCATCGTAGGCCACGACTCAGCCCATAACCCCGCCCACGCCTGGGACCTCGACGCTCTCGCCGGAGCCGGAGGCATCCGCTCCACCGCCGCCGATATGCTCACCTACCTCGAAGCCCAGCTCCATCCCGACAAACTCCCTGCCTCCGCCGCCGGCACCCCGCAGGGCAAAACCCTTCCCGCCGCGCTCTACGCCTCGCAGAAGATTCACGCCGACGTAGCCGGTGGAACCAACATCGCACTCAACTGGTTTCACGTCGAAACCACCGACAGCTACTGGCACAACGGCGGCACCGGAGGCTACACCTCCTACGCTCTCTTCAATCCCGGCGACGATTACGCCCTCATCGTTCTCTTCAACACCGCTGGCGACAAAGACGCATTCGCCGACAAACTCGGCCAGCACATCGCCCAACGCCTCGACGGCAAACCCGCCATCCCACTTGCACCATAGACCACATTTCAACGCGGAGCTTTTTCGCCCCTCAGTAATCCGGCAACCACGCAGCTCTCGTTTCCCTTGCGATTAAGCCGGAGCAAGGCCCGGGGAGAAGTTGACCGACACCGAAGGAACAGCCGCGTGCAATGGAAGCCGCATTATCGTGAGCACCGTAATGTCGTCTTCCTGGCCAAAGATGCGAGCTGCATCGACGATCGACTCGGCATCAGGGAGACTTGCGAGGAGCGCCGTCAGGCGCCCGAATCCATAGAGTTCACCGTTTCCAGAGCGCGCTTCGAGCACACCGTCAGTATGGAGCGTCAGGCGATCACCATAATTGAGCGTGAAGTCCTGGTCTTTGTATTCAGCGTCGGGATCGATGCCCAATGGAAGCGACGCATCAAGAGTCATCTCGCTCTTGTTCAGAAATGGTGGCAGATGACCTGCGTTGGCAAGCGTGCAATTGCCGACACGGTCGATCCTGAACGCGAGCGCAGTGGTAAAGCCACCCTGCATGCGTCCGACAAGTCGACGGTTGAGTCCGGCGAGGATGCTGGCAGGATCGCTGTGAAACTCGGCCAGTGTCCGTACCGCTCCGACAATCAGAGCGACGTTCATCGCCGCCTTCAGTCCTTTGCCGCTGACATCCCCGAGAACCACAAGCGTACCGCCATCCAGCATTGGGACAATCTGAAAAAAATCGCCGCCGACCTCCTGCGCCGGGTGATAGACACTGGCGATGGCGTAGCCGGGCACCTCTGGAATCGTTTCAGGAATGAGTACGTGCTGGAGTTCGCGCGCCGATTTCAGTTCCTGCTGGATGACCTCCTGTTTCTGCCTCTCGCGTGAAGCGTAGCGCAGAAGTGCGTAAGCCACGGCTGCGAGAAATACTGTGTCGAGGATCTGGAGAACAGTGATGCCCGCGCCTGACACATAAAACAGAGGCGTGCTGAGCCAGCTTGTCAGCGGCCAGTGAGTGAAGCGAACCCCTTGGCGGCTTGAAAGCCTCAGAATCTCCATCAGATTGTCGAGAAAAGCGATCACGGCGACCAGCCTGAGCTCCGGATTGACCCTGCGCCTGATCCCTTCGTATGCCAGAACAAAAACGAACATTCGGCAGAGCATGATCACGAAGGACAGGAAAGCATCAGCCCACTGCATCCCTGGCCCGGCATCTCCCCAGAACAGCATTACCAGGCCATCCGCACAAGCCGCGCTTAGCTGGATTCCAACTACCGACCAGGTCCAGCGGCGAAGGCGAGGATTGTTCTGAAGATCGAAGAGGTAGAGCAGAAGCAACAACGCCGCGCAGTTGTGAATGGAGAAAATGACCTGCAGCGCGCAGTTGACGACTGCATGGGAGAACTCCCAGTTAATACTGGGCATCGTGGTAAGGAACTGGGCCATGCGTCCCATCGTCCAGATACTGAACCAGAGAAAAGCCCACTTCCTATGATCGCGGGCCCAGGTGAACAGCGCCACAAAACCCATGAACGCAAAAATTATGTTAATCATTCGGAAGTAGAGGTTGCGACGCAGTAACGCAAAGTCTTCCGAGCCGGCCCGCTGACCAATGCTGACAGCATCTCCCAGTACCGGAGCCCCCTTCAGGCCGCCGAGGGTACTGTAGTCAAATGACGCGAGCTTCGACTTCCAGACGCGAACCGCCAGCAGGCCGTCCGTCGCACCAGCTGGCGAGACCGGAAAAGCGAACGACTGACGATGCGGAAAATACCAGACCGCATGCGGAGGCAGTGTTCCCTGACTGCCAATCTCCACCCCGTTCCAATAGAGGTCGTATTCATCCTCTATAGCCGGCATCAAAATCGCGAGCTTCACGTTGCCGACCCGCGAAGGTGTAATGTCGAGGTGGCGCCGATACCAGGCGAAGCCGCTATACGACGGATGCGTCTGCGCTCCCCAACTGCTCTCAGCTTGGATATGTTCCCACTGCGAGTCGTCATAGGAGGGCGACGCCCAACCCATATCATCGCCGAGGTGAAACTGCCATTCGCCATCGATTGGCACTGTTCCCCTGCCGATGTCTTCGATAGCCAGCGTCGGCGCACGCCGGACCTTCGCTCCTGCGCTTAGCTGCGCGCGGCCAGCCAGGGAAGAAGCCACAGACAAAAGCACGAGCAGTATATGCAGACGCCCCATAAGCGAAGTCTAACAACAGGTTAGGGGTTTCGGGCACTAGCACAACTAGTAGAAACGGCCATGGCAAAGACCTATCTCCATCGCCACAATCACCTGTCTTTGCAACACAAATCAAGCCCCACGAATCGCCACGAAGATTCTCATCAGATAAACCCCGCAAGTCCCAAACACAACCACCAGCGTCACCGGCAGAAACCACGCCCCCAGTCCCACCTGCAACCCCATCCCGTTCCGCACCATCGCCAAACAAATGTAAGCGAACATCCAGCAGATCACCACCTTAACCCACCCCACCATCTCCATCGACTCGGCCAGCACCACCTTCTCCCGCTCCGGTGCCAGCGGCCGCTGCAGCCTCACCACGCGCGACAGGCCTCCAATCATCGTCAGTATCAGATACAACAGGACCGCAACTCCCACCAGCACCCATAGGACCGACTTCGCTCCCAGCCCATTCGCAATTCCCTCCGCATTGAAGTGCGTCGCAATCCGCTCCGGCAGCCGCGAATAAAAATCCGCCACCACTGCCGCCGCAAACACCAGCCCCGCCACCGCAATCAACTCACGAACGGTTTTCACCGCGAGCCTCCCGACGAAATCTTCCTTCAACCGGAAAATAGTCCCTAGAACAAACTCAGCTTCCGCGGCATTTCAATCCCCAGATGCTCATAAGCCAGCCGGGTAGCTACTCGCCCTCGCGGCGTCCGATCCAGAAACCCGATCTGAATCAGAAACGGCTCATAAACCTCTTCCAGCGCATCCTGCTCCTCCGCCAGCGCCGCCGCCAGGGTATTCAACCCCACCGGCCCCCCATCATACTTCTCAATAATCGTCCGCAGCAGCCGCCGGTCCAGCTCGTCGAACCCATGCGCATCCACCTCCAGCAACTCCAGCGCTTTACCAGCCGTCTCCCGGTCGATCACGCCCTTTGCCCGCACCTGCGCAAAATCCCGCACCCGCCGCAGCAGACGATTCGCGATCCTCGGCGTCCCCCGCGACCGCATCGCAATCTCCGCAGCCCCGTCTTTATCAATCGGCACACCCAGCACCTCCGCGCTGCGCTCCACCACAAACCGCAGCTCATCATCCGTATAAAACTCCAGCCGCAGCAAAATCCCAAACCGGCTCCGCAGCGGCGACGACAGCATCCCCGGCCGAGTCGTGGCCGCCACAAACGTGAACGGCCGAATCTCCATCACGTGCGTCCGCGCCGCCGGCCCCTGCCCGATGATGATGTCCAGCTTGTAATCCTCCAGCGCCGTATACAGCTTCTCTTCCAGCACTGGCTGCAGCCGGTGAATCTCATCCAGAAATAAAACCTGCTTCTCCCGCAGGTTCGTCAAAATGGCCGTCAAATCACCCTGAATCTGCAGCGCCGGCCCGCTCGTCTGCTGATACCCCACCCCCAGCTCATTCGCAATAATCGTCGCCAGCGTCGTCTTGCCCAGCCCCGGCGGCCCGAACAGCAGCACATGATCCAAAGCCTCCCCGCGCGACTTCGCCGCCTCCAGCGCAATCGCCAACTGCTCCTTCGCCTTCGTCTGCCCGATAAACTCGCTCAGTCGCGTAGGCCGCAGCTTCAGCTCAAACGCCGCATCATCCTCAACCCTGCCCGCAGAAACCAGCCGCTCCGCCTCAGCCGACTTCGCCGCGCGATTCAAATCAATCGTGTTTTTCTTTGGTAACTCCACTCAGGCGATAGTAGAGCGAAGACGCGAAGCACGCAATGGTGTACCCGCCTTTTGAAATTTCATAGGTCTGCCGGTCATACTGGTTCGTATCGCGCAACCACTCCGCCTCATTCATGCAGCGAATACATCACCGACCCATGCGGCGGTATCTCCACCGTCACCGCATTCAGAGCCCCCAGTTCCTTCCGCATCCACAAATCGCGCACCTTATACTCCGCCCTGTCGATAAACCCATATTGCGCAAACGTCTTGTCCACATGCACCGGCGTATCCCCCAGGTTGAACAGTGCAAGATAATTCTTGTCGCGATTCACCGACACCGACTCCCACGCCACCACATCCCCATCCCGACCCGCCATATGGGCATCCAACGAACGTTGATCCACCTCAATCACCCCGGGATTCGTCAGCAGTGACTTCAACGCATCATCCATCTGCGTCAGGTTTCCCCCGATAAATAACGGCGACCGCGCCATCGCCCACAACGTAATCATCGTCCTCTGTTCATCCTCTGTCAGCCGCGAAGCCCTCGGCTTTCCGTCTCCCGGCCTCGGCCTCAACTGTCCGATGGGCAACATATCCGCATCCGGCCAGTTCCCCGTCCGCGCATACTTTTCCCAACTCGCAATCACAGGAAACTCCCCCTTCACACTCTGCGGCCACGTCTTGCCCTGCGGCGTCTCCCAGTAGTCCCACACATCGTCGGATATCCGCCACAACTGCGCATACTTCTCCACCTCCAAAGCATTCTCCAGCGCCGTCGGCCCCGGCGAAAGGCTCAGCACCATCGGCCTCCCTGACCGCACAATGGCCTTGTGAATCATGCGAATCTCCGCGCCCTTGTACGGGTGCGACGCAATGCAGTCCACCTTGATATAGTCCACGCCCCACGCCGCGTACTGCTTCATCAACGCGTCGTACCATGCCTGCCCCGCCGCATTCGCCTTCACCCCAAAGTTATCCGGATTCCACGGACACTTATCGCTCGTATCCGCCGCCAGAGCCGCGCGATACTTCGTCGTTCCAATCCTCGTATTCGACAGCACCGTCTGCTTCGGAATCCCGCGAAGGATATGAATTCCGAACTTCAGCCCGTTCTGGTGCGCGACGTCGCTCAGTGGTTTGAATCCCGTCCCACCCTTCGCCGAGGGAAACCGGTCCACCGCCGGCTCATATTGTCCCCGCCCGTTTACCGTGTAGCGCAACTTCTCCGGCATCGCCGCAAGTTCGGGATTCTCCAGGTACCATCCCTCATCGATCACCACATACTGCCAGCCAAATTCCTTCAACTGCGCCGCCATCACCGTCATGTTGGCGCGAAACTCCTCTTCGTTCACCGTTAGTCCATAGGAGTCCCAGCTATTCCACCCCATCGGTGGAGTCGACGCCGGCTTTTGCTCCGCACCTATCTGCAAAACTGCAAAAAATAAAACCGCTGCAGCGCAAAAGTGCTTCATCCCCATGCGAACCAACATACCCAATATCACTCCATCGCATCCGGCAGCAGCCCAGCAGTCCCCCCACACAGTTTTGCTCTCTAGCTTAACAAGATGCGCCCGCAAGCCAACAAGGCTATATGGGCCATCGCGAATGCGGTTAGACTTGTACGCACAAAGATAGCCCTCAGGAGCACGAACTTGCCCAGCCTCCGCTCTGCCGCCGCCCTCGCCGCATTTGTCCTCTCTCTTTCCGTCAGCGCTCTCGCCCAATCCATCCCTCCCGCCGTCAAAACTGCCGAAGCCTCCATCGACCCCGAAAGAATCCGCGCCCACGTCAAGTTCCTCTCCGACGATCTCCTCGAAGGCCGCGGTCCCGGCCTCCGCGGCAGCGAGATCGCCGCAAAATACATCGCCACCCAGTTCGCCCTCTTCGGCCTCAAACCCGGCGGCGACAACGGCACCTATCTTCAGCAGATCAACATGGTCGGCATGAAGCCCATCCCCGACAAAACCACCATGTCCCTCGTCCCCAAACGACCCGAAGGTGAGATGGCCATCACCCTCTACTCCATCGACCTCAAATACGGCGACGACTACACCGTCAGCAATCAAACCCTCACTCCCACAGTCGACATCGACGCGCCAATCGTCTTCGTCGGCTACGGCGTCGACGCACCCGAGTTCAACTGGAACGACTACGCCAACATCGACGTCAAAGGCAAAGTCATCCTCTGCATCGTCGGCGACCCACCCTCCAACGACCCCGCCTTCTTCGGCGGCGACGCCCTCACCTACTACGGCCGCTGGACCTACAAATTCGAACAAGCCGCACGCATGGGAGCCATCGGCGCACTCATCATCCACCGCACCGACCTCGCCAGCTACGGCTGGGACGTCGTCAAGAACTCCAACACCAGCGAAAAAACCTACCTCCGCGACAACAAAGACCCGCGACTCGAAGCCGCCAGCTGGATCCAGCTTGACGTAGCCAAACAAATCTTCAAATCCTCCAACCTCGACGCCGACGCCGAGATCGAAGCCGCCGGCAAACGCGGCTTCAAAGCCATCGAACTCCCCGTCCGCCTCCACGCCCACGTCGAAAGCGTCGTCCGCCCCTTCCAATCACCCAACGTCGTCGCCATCCTTCCCGGCGCGAACGCCCGAAAATCTGCGCAGGACTTATGCCATCACCCGATCAAGCCGTCCTCTACACCGCCCACTTCGACCACCTAGGCTTCGTCCCCGGCATGTCCGGCGACAACATCTACAACGGCGCCGCCGACAACGCCACCGGCTGCGGCATGCTCCTCGAACTCGCCCGAGCCTGGTCCGAACTGTATTCGCCACACTCCGGCATGAAACCGCCCCACTCCGTCATCTTCTCCGCAGTCACCGCCGAAGAACAAGGCCTCCTCGGCAGCGAATACCTCGGCCAGCATCCACCCATCCCCGCCGGTCAGATCGCCCTCGACATCAACTACGACATGATCCTCCCCATCGGCATCCCGCTCGAAGTCAACGTCAACGGCGCCCAGCGCACCACCTTCTTCCCCACCGTCGAAGCCACCGCCAAACGCTTCGACCTCGCCATCGTCCCCGACCCCAAACCCTCCGCCGGCAGCTACTACCGCTCCGACCACTTCTCCCTCTCCCGCGTCGGCATCCCCGCCTTCTCCATCGACCCGGGAGACCTCTACGAAGGCCACGACGCAGCCTGGGGCAAAAAACAAATGGAAGACTTCACCGCCCACGACTATCACAACTTCTCCGACAACTACCACGCCGACTGGGACTTCGCCGGCAACGCCAAACTCGACAGCTTCGGCATGGAGTTAGGCTGGGAAGCCCTCACCGCCCCCACCACCATCAACTGGCTCCCCAAAGACGAGTTCGAAGCCGCCCGCAAAGCCAGCCTCGCAAAAAACTGAACCCCCGCCACGTTTCGCGGACACGCAATACCGGATACACTCGATGCATCGCGCAGGCGCCTTCCCCTGCGTAAGAATTTCACAATGGAGTTTCCTATGTCGACGAATGTTAATTTCTGGAGCCGTCTCGAAGAGCGTGTTGCGCCTTTCAACCTCTTGCAGCATCCCTTCTATCAGGCCTGGTCGCGCGGCGAGCTCTCCCGTGAAGACCTGCGCGAATACGCCGCCGAATACTGGCATCACGTGTCGGCATTTCCCACCTATCTCAGCGCCCTCCACGCACGCCTCCCCGATGCCGAGATGCGCCGCGAAGTCCTCCGCAATCTCGCCGAGGAAGAAGGCACCGATGTTCCCACCGCCCGTCCGCACAGCGATCTTTGGATGGACTTCGCCATCGCCATGGGAGCCGATCGCGCCAGCGTGCAAAGCCGCGCCGTACAGCCCGAAACAACAGCGCTCATCGCAACCTTCCGCGAGCTCATGCAGCAGGAGAAACCCGCCTCCGCCATGGCGGCGTTGTATGCCTACGAGTCGAAGGTGCCCGCCATCGCCTCAACCAAAGCGGACGGCCTCGCCCGGCACTACGCGACCGAAGGCGCAGCCGCGCGTTACTTCACGCTGCATCAAACCGCCGACGTCGCCCACGCCGGCGTCTGGCGCGAGCTGATCGACAGCCAGTTGGCCACTCCTCAAGACGAACAGGCCGCACTCGCTGCAGCAGAGCGCGCCGCAAAGGCCCTCTGGCTCGCCCTCGATGGCATAGAGCGCCAACGCACCTCCATCCACTAACCCAACCAGTCCATCACCCTATCGGTGAATGAAATGGCTCGGCGACGGGTGATGCCACTGTTTCACCTGCTGCAGAGCCTGCGCCAGCGTATTGACGACAACATTCGGTTTGCCGTTGCCGAAGCGTTCGATTGTCATCTCCGGCGTCTGATCCACATCCTCCATCGGGCTCCATAGCCCGATGACAATCCGATTCTTCGGCAGGTGCGAGCGAACCCGCTGACAGATCGCACGCGCCTGCGAGAACGCAAACGGCGGCAGCGCCGAGATAAACACAACCGTGTTCGGTTCGTTCGCCAGACTGTCCAGAATCTCGCCCGAAACCGACCCCGCCGACAGCAGAAGCGTCTGATGCGACGCCCGCTCCATCAACTGAACCAGCATCTGCGACGTCAGTTCGTCCGCCTGATCGCTGGCCGAAATACACACAATCGCGAAGTCCTCTTCGTCCGTAGCCCTCAATGGCAGGCGCGCCGGCCGCGCGGGTTCCGCAACCTCCTTCTGACGATAGTCCGTCAGCTCCGCCACCAGCTCACCGATGCTCAAAAAGAAGAAGTTGCAGCGAACGTCGTCGAGATTCCCCTGGTGCCTCTCCTGCTCCACAAGCGACAGCGCTGGAATCAGAACCGAGTCGTATAGCTCCACCAGGGGCTTGCCGTCCAGAAACCGGTTCGCGACCGCATGCGCCTCCTGCTGATCCATGGCCAGCAGACGTTCATAAAACAACGCTTCGGCAGAGAGCTCAGCGTCCGTACCCAGCAGCGTGTGCAGAAACGACATCTGCGGAACGTAACGCCCCAGAACAACAATGCACACAGTCAGTGGAGTCGATAGAATCAGCCCCGGCCACCCCCACATCAGTGCCCAGAAGATCGCCATCGCTAGCAGCGCAAGCGACGAGATGCCGGTGCGTGAACTGAATAGCCACGGTTCCACAAAATTCGTCGCCGTCAGCTCAAGCGCAAGGAACAACCCGATAATCATCAGCGGATGCCACCACGTCGAGAAGATCGCCACAGAGACGATCAACGGCAGTACCAGGCTTGTCGTCGTGCCGACATACGGAATAATGCGAAGTATCCCGGCAAGCACTCCCCACAACGTAGCGTTCGGTATGCCGATCAGAAAGAGTCCGAAGCCGAAAAGAATCCCATACGAAGCATTCACCGCAGCCTGCAGCAGCAGGTACTGGCTGATGCGTGTAGCCGCATCCTGCAGAGCCTGCGTCATCACATTAATCCGGCCCATGCCCGCCAGCAGAAGAATTCGATAGCGCAGATCCTCCCGCTTCATCAGCAGGTAAATCGTGAAGACGATCACCACACCCAGCGTTCCGATCGGCCGAAGGAAACCCATCAGCAGCTCCGCGGTCGACTGGACCTGCGTGCGGTTAGGATCGATCACACGAACCGGTGGAACCTTTGTCGGATCCTGAATCTCTGACGTGCCCGCGCTCTTGGCAAGGTCCCCACTGATATCCTCAATCGCCTTCATGGCTTTTGACACTGACTGTTCCGAGTCGGAGTGGACCGACGACATCTTCTGCTGAATACTCAGCCGATACTTGGGAAGATTGTCCGCGACGTTCAGAAGTTGACGCGCCACCACATATCCCACTCCACAAAGGATGGCGAACGCAATAATGCCGGACAGCATCACCGCCACCACGCGAGGAACGCGCCGCGCTTCCAGCCGGCTCACCGCCGGGGCCAGTAAAAAGGCAAGCGTCAGCGCGAAAGCGAATGGGATCAGAAGTTCGCGGGCAAAATACAGAATGAGAACCGTCGCCGCAAGCACTAGAAGCGGTGCAATCCTGGAAAACTCGGTGGTTCGAGTGCGCGACATAGTACCTCGCTGAGGCTGACGGATCGACTCTCTGTTTGCGCCAGAATACATCAAGGCGGCTGTATCCTTCTAAAGAAACGCCCCGTAAGGCGTAGGCTGTAGACCTGCGCGTCCCCGTCGGAGGATTCAATGGCTTTGACTCCCATGCTCAGCGCGAAGCAACGGTTCGCTCTCGGACAACAACGCCGAAAACTTATCCGGCGCCCGGAACACCGGATATGGAACCCAAAAGACCGCCGCGAAGACCCCATTGCCCTGCTCGACGCATCCACAAAAGGCCGCGTGCCGAAGCTGGTCGCTTTGAAAAATCAGCTAATGGCGGTCTCGCCATTCGGCTACTTTCGCGGCGCCGTCCCGGTCATGGCCTACGATCTCTCCTTGACCGGCAATACAGGCATCTGCAACCAGTTGTGCGGCGATGCCCACGTGCGCAATCTCGGTGCCTTTGCCGCCCCCGATGGCCGTCTCGTCTTCGACATCAACGACTTTGACGAGACCATCGTCGCGCCCTTTGAGTGGGACGTGAAGCGAATGGCCACCAGTCTCGTGCTCGCTGGACGCGCAGCAGGAACCAAAAATCTACACTGCCGCGAAGCTGCCGCACTATTTCTCGAGCGCTATCGCACCACCGTCGCCGCTCTGGCGCGTATGCCCGTCCTGGACGTCGCTCGCTATCAGGTGCATCGCCTGCAGAACATCTCTCCCGTCGCCGGTATCCTCCGAATGGCCGAGCGCGCCACGCCCCTCCACACCCTCATGACCCTCACCGAGATCGAGGGAGAGGCTGCCATCGTCGAGACCAGGAGCACCAAGAAAACCGGAAAAAAAAGCGCTGGCCCCCACGCAATCCAGAAGCGAATCCTTAAAACCATTCCGCCCTCCTTGACCCGGGTGACCGGGAAGGTCGCAGAGCAGGTCGTCAACTCTCTCTCCACCTATGCGGAAAATCTGTTGCCCGAGCGCCGCCACTTTCTGGCACAGTATCAGGCCGTCGATGTTGCTTTCAAAGTTGTCGGAACAGGTTCCGTCGGACTTCGCGACTACTGCGTCATGATGGAAGGCAACGGCCCCAAAGATCCCCTCTTTCTCCAGGTCAAAGAGGAGGTTCCATCCGGCTACGCCCCCTATGTCTCCGCCAGGGCCCGCAACCTGAAGCAGCATCAGGGACGCCGCGTCGTCGATGGAGAGCGCGCCATGCAACAGCAATCCGATCCCTTCCTCGGTTGGACGACCATGAACGGACGCGACTATCTCGTCCGGCAGCTCAACGATCACAAAGCATCCATCCAGTTGGAAAATCTGAAGACCGCAGAGTTGCTCGAGTATGCCGCCGTATGTGGCGAGCTCCTCGCCAGAGGTCACGCCCGCGCCGGAGATAGTTCGATGATCGCCGGGTATCTCGGAAGATCAGACCGCTTTGACAACGCAGTAGGAAAATTTGCCGAAGAGTATGCCAACCAGACCGAGCTGGACTGGAAGCAGTTGGTTCAGTCGTTGAAGAGAGCAGGGAAGCGCACGTCGTCGAAATAGAGCCCGCCGAAAAAAGCTAGCCCGGCACAACGCCTCGACTCGCGTCCCGCGAATCCAACTCCTCCAGCAACTCTCTCGCCGTCTTCCCCAGCACCGGATGAAACCATTCCGGCGCAATCTCCACCAGCGGCTCCAGCACAAATCGTCTCGCCGCCATCTCTCCATGCGGCAGCGTCAACCCCTCGGTCGCCATCACCACACCGCCCCTATTTCTATCGATTCTGTTTCGATCGATCTCATCTCGACCAGCAGACCCTGCGAGATCGTCCCCAGCCACATCGTATCCAAGCAGATCGAGATCAATCACCCGTGGCCCCTTCGCCACCGCTCCCCCACGCTCCCGCCCCATCGCCCTCTCCACGCCGAGCAGCTCCTCCATCAACGCCTCCGGCCCCAGCTCCGTATCCAGCAACAGAGCAGCATTCAGAAATCGAGGCTGTTCCACATACCCCACAGGCTCCGTATCGTAAAACGACGATCCGGCCCGCACCTCACCCAGCGCCCCAACCCTCCTTATCGCCTCCCGCAGATTCGCCTCGCGGTCCCCGAACCGCGACGCCAGATTCGACCCCAGCGCAATCGCCGCCCGGCCCATCATCGGCTCCCGGCAACCGGACCCGCAAAATCCACCATACAAATCACCACAAAATCACCACAATCCACCAGCGAAACACCACGAAAATACCGCAGATTTAAGCCACCAGCGAGGTCGCTGGCTCGGCCACTTCGTTATACCCATGGGCCAGCTCCCACGCCGAGCGGTCCCGCATAAGTCGTTGTACAAGAGCAGTATGCATCGCATGTCCCGCCCTCTCTGCCACCACCCGGCCCTGGATTCTCCGCCCCGCCAACGCCAGGTCCCCAATTAAATCCAATACTTTATGCCGCACAAACTCATCTTCAAACCGAAGTGGCCCATTTTCAACATGTTGCCCCGATAAAATAATCGCGCAATCGGCTGACGCCCCCCGGATCAGCCCCATATCCCGCAACATACGCTCATCCTCTTTAAACCCAAAAGTCCGCGCAGGTGCGATGAAATTAACATAATCCCCAATCGCCAGATCACCCGTAAACATTTCATAACCAATAGGTTGCGGGAAGTCAATCGTGTACTGAATCCTATACCCCGATCCCGGGTATACCCCGATAAATTTTGAGCCCTCCCGTACCTCCACCTCTTTCAGAATTCTCAAGTACTCCCGCTTCCGCCGCTGCTGCTTAAGCCCCACAGAATGAAAGGCTTGCACGTAGGGCAAAGCGCTTCCATCCAGGATCGGAACCTCAAGATTATCCACCTCGACAATGACATTATCCACGCCATATCCAATCAATGCCGATAGCAAATGTTCTGTCGTCGAAATCAAAACGCTCTGCCGCATCAGGCTTGTCGCATAGCTGACCTTGGCGACATTCCGCCCCACTGCGGCAATCTCAAAGTTGTCTAAGTCTGTGCGTCGAAAGACGATACCAGATCCAGCAGGCGCTGGGATCAGTCGCATGGAGACGTGGGCCCCGCTATGCAAACCAATGCCGCTGAACTCAATCTCCGATCGAATTGTCTGCTCAAAGTGAGCTTCCAAGGCCACGAAAAGAAGTCCTCCAACAGAGCCATCGACAAGGTTACAGTGGAATGACAATCCGTCACTGTGGCAAATACACCACGGTCCCCATCAGGACTGACCACTTTTTGCCTCGACAAAACTGGAACTAATTCATTTGACTGCTATAACATCCGTCCATGGACATCGAAGCGGTCTTTCGTCACGTTGAGAAAAAAAGGACATGGATTCATCGCCGCCTGCGCGACCTCGTTCAGCAGCAGTCACCAAGTGAAGACCGGCGAGCGGTTAACGCAGCCGCCAGCCTGGTCGAACGCTGGGCTCGAGATCAAGCGGCACGTTGCAAGCGCCATGGCCAACGTGAATTCGGCGATGTGCTGGAGCTTCGTTTCGGCCCGCGGACTTCATCGCAAAAGCCTGTTCTCCTTCTTGGGCATCTCGACACAGTCTGGCCCATGGGAACCCTCGCGAAGATGCCATGGCGCGAGTCGGAAGGCAGGTATTTTGGCCCCGGCGTACTCGATATGAAGGCTGGAGTCGTCATGGCTCTGGCGGCACTCAACACATTGCAGGAAATGAAGTTAGCTCGCCCCGCGATCCTGCTTTTGAATAGCGATGAGGAGGTGGGAAGCCCAATTTCCCGGAGAATTACGGAGCAGCTCGCGTTGGAGTCGGCGGCGGTGTTCGTTCTTGAACCAGCGCAGGGGCTCGCCTACAAAACGGCGCGCAAGGGCGTAGGCCTTTATAACGTGGAGGTTACGGGGGTTGGCGCACATAGCGGAGTGGACTTCGAGCGCGGCCACTCTGCGATTCTCGAGCTCGCCAAACAGGTCCAGACCATCTCCGGCTTCACGAATTCAGCACGAAAATTGACGGTAAATTGTGGTGTGATTGCTGGTGGAACGCGGTCAAATGTGGTGCCTTCGCACGCCTCCACTCAGGTGGATGTCCGCATCGCGAAGGCGACGGACGCAGCCTATGTGGACAAGCTGTTTCGCGGCCTCAAGGTCTCCGATCCCCACTGCAAACTTACCATCACTGGCGGCATCAACCGTCCACCCATGGAGCGCAAGGCCGGGACGATTGCTTTGTTCAAGAAAGCGCGCTCGTTCGCGGCCAGCCTCGGCATCTCTCTGGAAGAAGCAGCAACCGGCGGCGGCTCCGACGGTAACTTCACGGCTGCCCTGGGCGTGCCGACACTCGACGGGATGGGCGCTGTCGGCGAAGGCGCTCATGCCGCACACGAGTCCGTCCTGGTCGAACATCTGGTGCCGCGGACCGCGCTTCTTGCTGCGATGATCGCCAGCGCCGACTAAGTTCGTGATTCGTGGCCGCCGTTCAGACTCTGAGCCTCCGCAAGCAACGCGACCGTGCGCGCAATTGGCAGCCCGACGACGTTGAAGTAGCAGCCTTCAATCCGCGGAATCCACCGTGCCGCGAATCCTTGAATGGCATACGCGCCTGCCTTATCCAGTGGTTCTCCGCTGCCGACATACCTCGCTATCTCCGCATGGTCGATTCGGTTGAACGTGACCTGCGTGATCTCCACGTCCCGGAGAGTCTTGTGTGCCGTAATGACCGCGAGGCCTGTCAATACCGCGTGGGTGCGGCCGCTCAACAACTCCAGCATCCGCCGCGCATCGGCCGTATCGACGGGCTTACCCAGAATCTGACCGTCGCAGACCACGCAGGTGTCAGCACCCAGAACGATGAGCGGATCCTCCACCGTATCCGCCGGCTTATTCAGATTCCAGATTGCCTGGGCCTTCTCTTCTGCGAGGCGCTGGACGTATGCTGCCGCAGTCTCATTCGGCAGCAGATCTTCGTTGATATTGGCGGAGGCGATGGTGAAGGGTATACCCGTCTGCGAGAGAAGCTCGTGGCGGCGAGGCGAAGCAGAAGCCAGGATAAGCATCACGCTCAAGAGTAGCGGGAGAACTGGTCATTGAGCAAAGGTGAGTTCGCCGTGAGACGCAATCCCGTGGGACCCAGACCCTATGCTTTGAGGTCTTCGACCGTAACGTGAGCCTGCATGACGTGGCTGGCGCCCGGGTCCAGCGTAATGGTGTTTGCCGCGGCGTTCACCGTTTCGATAGCGATGAATTCGTGCCACTCGGTTGGATCGAGGTCGGGCAACTTTGCCGCGCCAGACTCCCACGGATTCCACACAACCGTCGTGTTGGAGCCGGTCTTCGCGATGACAACCCGGCGCTTGCCACCCGTATCGTGAAGCGTGCAAGTCGAGCTTGTGTTTAAGTACACGCGATCCGTAGGACCCGTGATGGGGATGGTGCCATGCTGCACCTTGGGTTGCATATTGTCGGTCTTATCCAGATAGGTCACACTCTCCAGGCCGTCCACGGTGATCTCGTGAACATCTGCGACGCTGTAGTAACTATGGAGCGCCTCTTCAAAGACCAGGGGCACAGCTGCATCGTTGACCACCGTCAGTTGCATTGTGAGTTCGCGTCCGATGATGAGCCGATACGCGAGTTTGAAGTTGTCATATCCGAGACTGCGGCTCATCTCGGTAGGGCCCAGCGTAAAGGTCAGGTGCAAATCGTCGCCGGCCAACGCTGCAAACGCGACTGTCCAGTCCTGAATGCGCGCGAAACCATGCGAGGGCCCCTCCTTGCCATCGTGCCGGGCAGCGAACCAGGGAAAGGCAATCGGAACGCCGCCACGAATCGGCTTACCCGCGGCAAATTCGCTCTTGCGGCTGAGGAAGATTGCCGGGTGTCCACCCTTGGGCTGCCACGCGGTCAAATGCGCCCCCTGCAAATAGACGGTCGCAGTTGCGTGCGGCATTGCGATGTCTGCAGATATCAAACCGCCGCCTGCAGCATGAAAGGCGAGAACGCCGGGGATGCCGAAGTGTTCGTTGAGCTGGGTAAGGTCCAAGGTTAATCTCCGCTCTGTCGATGCATTCCAGTGTAAGCGGAATCGCGGCAGTTACTTTGACAAGGGCTGCGGCGGCCCCTTCATCAGGTCGACGAAGAACTGATTGAACCGCGGCAGATCGAGATCCGTCTGCACATGAACGAGCTGAAGATCGAGAGAAGGTTTGGTCTCTTCTGTCCACGAAACGGTATCTCCGTAGAAAGGTCCGCGACTGAGGTCCACGTCGATGTAGAGCTTCTTCTCTTTGGTAATGATTGCCGGATCGAGCCACGCCGCGGCTGCGAGTTCATCCCAGCAATAGGAGAATCCATCCGTGTACGTCGCAAGGTACTTTGCCGCAGGGTTCGACGAGCCTGCAATCTCAGCCAGCATCGCCTTGGTAAACGCGGTCTTGACTGAGATGTCGACCGTCGTGAGGTCAATGCGCGGCCAAGGAGCGCGCAGCGTGATGTGCGCTGCCTCCGGGTCGAACCAGAAGTTGAACTCGTGCCGCGGATTGGTGGCAAGCTCAAGATCGCTGGTCTGAGGGCCCAGACTGCCTCCCATGATGACAATGCCCTGGGTAAGCTCCGCAAAGTGAGGATCGAGCGAGATTGCCAGCGCGATGTTGGTCAGCGGACCGGCTGCATAGATCGTCACCTGATGCGGATGCGCGCGGACCTGGCGAATCATGAAGTGAGCCGCATCTTCGGCCAGCGGCTTGGTGCTCGGCTCTCCTTCAATCAGCTTCGGAACCACGTAGGGGCCGTGGTATGGTTTACGGCCCGCGTTCGGCAGCAGGTCTCCCCACGCGCCGTACCATTGGTAGCCTCCGTAAAGCGCCTGCTGGATCTTCGTCGTCTCTTCCGTTCGGACCAGCGGAAAGATCGCCCCCGGAACGACGGGGACATCGGTCCGATGAATGAGTTCGAGCATACGCAGCGTGTGCTGTACCTCTTCCGGCTCCCACGCATCTCCAGTCACGATCGTGATTCCAAGCACTTCGGCCTGCGGCGACTGCAGCAACACCATCATCGACATCTGGTCGGTACCACCCGGCCCGGCGGCGTCCTGATCGATGATGACCATGCGCCGCATCTGCGCGTTTCCAGCTGCAACCGCCAGAGCGAGGAGAAGCAGGGAACAGAGCGATGTGAGCCTTTGGATCATGATGAGGACAGAGTAACAGCGACGAAAGACGGTTTCATCCCATACCAACAGAACTTCGGAGCCATTATCCTAAAAACACCATGCGTCTCATCTCTTTCCGACTGCTTCTTTTCGTTGCGGTTGTCTGCTCGGCCGCGCGGTCTGCCTCTGCGATTGAGGTGAGGATCTCTCCTCGTGCTCTGGAACGCACCCTTCAGGCACAGCTCTTCAACGGGCCGCAGGGGCGCTATTACATTCGCGGGGATGCCCAATCCGCCTGCTTCGTCTACGCCGAGAAGCCGCGGGTCACCTTTGTGCAGGATCGCATCGTCGTCCACGTCCATACCCGGGCGAAGCTCGGCACCAACGTCCGCGGAGTGTGTGTCGGCGTTTCGCTCACGACCGATGCCGATGTCTCGTTAATTCCGGAAGCCGAGGAAGAAAGCATCGGCTTTCGCGACGCCCGCATTGAACGGCTCAGCGAGTCCAAAGAGTTGAACTTCCTTCTGGTGCCGTTTCTGAGTCGCCAGCTACCGGCACAGATGAAGGTGAACGCTGCCGTCCTGATGCGCCAACTTCTCGCGCGTTCTACCGAGACCACCGGCTACGCGCTTTCGCTTAGCTCGCTGAAGCTGCACTCGCTGCTGGTCGAGGGAGAATCGCTGGTGATGGACGCCGATGCGACTCTCACGGTCGATTGAGAAGTGCGGAGATTCGCTATTGCGGGATCGTCGCCGGGACCGGGAGTGGGCGACGCGCCTCAGGCGACTCCGCCGGAAGCTCTGTGAAGACGGGTGTCGATGCCGGTTGTGCGCTCTGCGTCACAGCCTCGCCGGGAACTATCTCGACCGTCGCGTCCTTGGGCGCCTTGAACCGCCCATCGGTCAGGTAAGCAACCACAAGACCCGCGGTGACCTCGGGATTGAGAACCGCGAGCGGCACAACATACTTCTTCGACTTGACCACCGACTCCAGCACACCGTCGATCGGATGGCTGCGTTCGATGCTCCCGGGAACCTGCGGAATCAGAAAGGTGGAGAAGGTGAGTTCCGGATGACGATTGGCATACTTCGTCAAGGATCGTGCCACCTGCTTCGGCGTTGTGATTCCCACATCGACGAAAAAATTCCGATGAATCGCGTGCGGGTAGTAGACGTTCAACAGGGTGCGCGAAAAATCGGCGCAGTTGTGAAACAACAGATTGAAGTGCCCAACGTTAGGACTGTCGTTGAACTTGTTCATGAACTCGACGTCTTCCTCCGCGGTAGTCTGGATCTGAAAGCCATAGATCCTGCGGTCGTAGGACGCGCCGATCAGTTGCGTCCACTCGCCGGTGGCAGCATCGCCCTCCTTCTTTCCATCGGGAACATCCGGCGCATAGGCCAACAGATGATCGCGTCGGTAGCGATCCCGCAGCGTGGCCTCGAGCGCTGCATCGGCCGTCGACGGCACATCCTCCACACGTTCCACGGCGTAGAGGTAGGGAACCAGAGGAATGGCGAGCCAGTCATATCCGCTGATCTTGTGATACCGGCTGATGACCGCACCCGGCTCACCGGGACGGCACGGACGCAGCCGCGTCGGCGACTCGGCACAGATGTGATTCAGATAAATCGCCGCATGGCCGGTCGGATTGAAGGCGCCAAATTGCGCGTAAGGCTCCTCCATCAGGAGCGCAGCGTCGGCACGTGCCCGCAGTCCGCCGATTGCCAGGACAACCAGCCCAAATGCCATTAGCGCTACGCGTACGCTCTTCATTCCGAACGAACCTTTCCGTATTCGTGAACCAATCAAGACTTCCTCTACACCGGATAAAACACTCATTTTCACAGACGGTTGCCTTGTTTCCAAGCCAACTAAGGACTGCAACTCCAGCGCGATAAAAAGCACCTCCCGGTTAGATGATTTCGCCCGGCACTCGGTTGGTCGGATAATTGATTTCACAAGAGTTAGTTATGCCCCCGATATACATCAAAAAAAGGAAGAAGTTTTAGACTGCACTTCTGAGATACCGAACGCGGAAGGCACCTTGTTCACACCTCATACCTATTCGGCGGCGTTGCTTCTGATGATGCTCAGCATGCTCTGCTGGGGCAGCTGGGCGAACACGCAGAAGATCGATGCCGCCTGGCGCTTCGAGCTCTTCTATCTCGATTACAGCTTCGGACTTGTCGTGGCATCGGTCCTCTTCGCGCTGACCTTCGGCCATACCGACCCGGCCTCTCCGGACAGCTTCTTCGTCAATTTGCACGCTGCCAGCGCCCGCAGCGTGATCGAAGCCTTCATCGGCGGCGCAATCTTCAGTGTCGGAAACATCCTTCTCGTTGCGGCGATCTCGGTCGCGGGTATGGCTGTCGCGTTTCCCGTAGGAGCCGGCCTCGCGCTGGTCCTCGGCTCCCTGCTCAACTACTGCATCTCGCCAACCGGCAATCCCGTTCTTATCTTCGGAGGCATCGCATTAGTCTGCGTCGCCATCGGCCTGGACGCACTCGCGTATCGCAACCTCGAGGGAGCAGGGAAGTCGAGCGCGAAGGGAATTCTGCTCAGCATCGGCGGCGGAATCGGAGCCGGGCTCTTCTATCCCTTCGTGGCGAAGTCTCTCACCGGCCCCGCTCATCTCGTTCCCTACACCGTCAACGTTGTCTTTGCACTCGGCGCTCTGACGACTGCGATTCCCATGGCGTATCTCCTCATGCGCAAGCCGGTCACCGGGAGGCCACTCAACTTTGGCAGTTACGCCGCAGGAAGTTTGCGGCTCCATGCATGGGGCATCATCGGCGGCCTCGTATGGGGATTGGGAACCATCGCAAACTTTGTCGCCTCGTACGTGCCCATGATCGGCCCTGCGACCTCCTTCGCAATGGGTGAAGGCAACACCATGATCTCCGCTCTGTGGGGCGTCTTCGTCTGGAAGGAATTCAAAGGCGCAACCGGCCGCGTCCCGCTTTTGCTCGGCCTGATGTTTCTCTGCTTTCTTCTCGGCCTCACCTCGATCGCGCTGGCTCCCATTGTGAAGTAAAACTCACTTACTCCACTCCCAAAGTCGATTTTCGCCGCGAACGTTGCAGCCCTGAAAAACTCGAAGAGCTCCCAGAACTCCACGAACTCCAAGCCGCGCTTCAGCCCTTCGTCACACCAATCTCCACCCCCGCTGCAGTGCGCAATCCCCACGCCATGCGCGGCGTATTGTGCGCCAGCCCGGTTCGGCCATCCGGCCCCAGCAAAATGATGCCGCCGTGCCCGCCAAGCCGGTCGAAGAGATAGTCAATCGCTTCATGTGCTGCCTGGTCAGGACTCGCACCCGCCGCAACCCGATCCACGGCCCACTTACCCAGAACCAGCTTCATGATCGGCTCGCCCCAGCCCGTCAGCGACACCGCTGCAGTCAGATTGTCCGCATAGCAGCCACACCCAATCAGCGACGAGTCGCCCACACGCCCCGGGGCCTTGTTCAACGTGCCGCCAGTGCTCGTTCCCGCAGCGATATTGCCATGACGATCGAGCGCCACCGCTCCCACCGTGTCGTGTGAATCGAGACTTCCAGAAAATGTCTCATCCGGCAGTCCCGCTCGTTCGTCCGCCTGCGCTCTGCGAAGCCGCTCCTGTTCGCGCGGAATCACCAGCTCCATGTTGTCGCACAGAGCCATGCCGTGTTGCCGCGCAAATCGCTCCGCGCCTGTTCCGACAAAATACACATGGGGCGATTTGTCCAGCACCAGCCGAGCCGCGCGAATCGGATTTCGCAGCCTTTCCACGCAGGCAACGCCGCCCGTGCGCAGATTCTCGCCATTCATCAGCAGAGCGTCCATCTGCACGCGGCCATCCTGTGTCAGAAACGAGCCGCGCCCAGCGTCGAAGGTCTCATCGTCCTCCATTACGGCAACGGCAGCCTCAACAGCATCGACAGCGCTCGCTCCTTGTTCGAGGAGCGCATAACCAACCGCGAGTGCGCTGGCAATACCATCTTCATGGGCGGAAACTGCGTCGTCGGGCATTGCCCAGGCGCCGCCGTGAATCAGGAGAACAGGTCGCGTATCCATTGCGTCATCAGTTTACGGGAGTCGCACCGCTTCCCGCTGACGACGCTCCACCACCCACGTAGCGCGGAACGGCGCTAGGTCGTTTCCTTTTCCGATTCTTCCGGCGAAGCACCCACGTTCGGGGAAACTCCATATAGGCTCTTGTCCAGAAGCAGTAACGCAAGTTCGTTGTCAGGCTTGATAAAGAGTTTTGCGAGCGCCGGTACAAGAAACGCCAGCCGCGAACGCCGCACAACGACCAGATCGGTCACTTCGTCATTGACAAAGGAAAACCGCATCGGATGAGCCGTTCCGCCCTCCATGTAGAGCTTCATCATGCCGTGCCCTATCTCATGCTCCATAAAGTAGGAGCGCATGACGATACTCAGCGAGTAGGCCGAGAGGCTGTCCCGGTTCATCTGCCAAAGAATCTCCGTTCCTCCGCGATGCCTCCTCCCGCCAAGCAGACTGAGCCAGCGCCCCTCTTTGTCCTTGAGCCCCATGAAAAGAGGCGTACCAATATCCCGCAGAGAGTCATACCGCCACGAGGCAACCTTGGCGGATACGGCGTACATGCACTCGCGATTGAAGTCGAGAAACTCTCGCTTGCTTATCTCCGCCGACGGCAGGAAGACACAACCCAGCTCCGCCTCGGCGCGTTTGCGATAGTAGCGCATATTTCTTCGGGTGCGTTGACCGATCTTTGCCAGCGTCCCGTCGTAGGTCTCCGCCAAAGGAAGATAGTCCGGCGTCTCGCGCTGCCGCCACACCCATCGCGCGGTCTTATCATCCACCACGGCTGCGCCAGAAGACAGCCTGTTGTTCCTGTCCGGTTTTCCATCCGTATTCCCATCGCGAAAAGAGATCAGAACAGCGAGAGCGCCGCGATCCATCAGACGGCGGGTTACCCACTCTGCCATGGCAGATCGCAGCTCCGCCGGCGCCACCAGACTCCCTCTTCCAGACCTGTCGTTCGTGCTGAACATCCCAATGCTGCAGCCCAGAACCTTGTATTTGTACAGAAGAACCGCCCCAACAAGGTCGTCAGCCGTCAGTCTGTCCGGATTCAGAACCGGAACGTTCGACACCAGCAGAAGATGAGGCACCCTTCTCAGCGTACCCGGCTTGGACAGAAAATAGTGGAGGTCATCCATCACTCCCGCCTGACCGCAGCGCGCACTCAAACGGTCAAGCACCGGAAGCAGACGCACAATGGAATCGACCTCGGGGACAATGTGAATCGTCGCCCCTAGGAACGTCTCGACTGCGTCAGAAGCTGTTGAGGCCCCAGGTGGAGTCATAAAACCTTCAACGAGGAAACTGGATGTTCTGTAATGCGCAGAAGAGTTCATAGACTCAAAAAATAGAATTCAATTCTTCAAAGTGCGCGGTGAGAAGCTCAACGTTGTTGTTCCCGTGTTTCAACCGGAAGTGGACCCGACCGCAATGTTCGTCAGCAACTCAGTAGCAAAGTTATCGTGTCACCGCGATGTCGTCGCTAGCTCTTAGGTTGTAGCTTGCGTCGTTCGGTTTCAAGATATGTATATCGGATGCGATGTATCACTGTCAGCGTTGCAAACAACGCCAACACCCACAACGCGGGACCCATCACCCCCCAGCGATAGCATAGTGCCCCCAGAATCACGCAGACGATCCGTTCCGGCCGCTCCATAAACCCCACCTTGCAGCTCCCGATCAACGCCTCCGCGCGAGCCCTGGTATAGCTCACCATCACGCACGCTGTCATCACAAACGCCACCAGCCCCACGTAGAACAGCCGGTTGCCCCGCGCATAGAAAATCAGCAAGCCAAAGAAAATCGCCACATCGGAGTAGCGATCCATCACCGAATCGAAGAACGCGCCAAAGACCGAAACCTGGTTCGTCTTCCGCGCCACTCGTCCATCCACCATATCGAAGACGCCCGCCCCGATAATGATCAGCCCCGCATAGAGGAACATCCGGTTGGCATTCGACGCTCGCGCAAACCCAAAGAAGCACGCCGCAATGATGTTGATCACCAGCCCGAGAAACGTCAGCATGTTCGGAGAGATCCGGGTGAGAGCCAGCCCGTTCACGATCTTCTGCAGCAGCCAGCCACTGCCCTTGCCGAATGCGCTTGTCCAGGTCAAAAAACTTGTCCTCCGGGCAGAAAACCCCGTCTTTGCCGCTTCTTTAATAACACGTTCAGAAAAGTGCCGCCCAACCTACTCGGCGGCGTCATGGATGGTCTGCAGCTTCAGAATCTCCAGCTCCCGCTTCCCGTTCGGCGTGATCACCGTAGCGGTATCGCCCACCTGCTTGCCCAGCAGCGCGCGGCCGATCGGCGAGGTCGTTGAAATCAACCCCTTCGCTACATCCGACTCTTCGCTCGTTACCAGTTGGTACTTGATCTCTTCGTCCTTGCTCGAATCGAAGACCGTAACCCGGGAGCCAAAACCGACTTTATCGCTGGGGATATTCACCAGGTTCACCATGGCCAGTTCCCCCATCCGCTTCTTCAACTGTCCCAGGCGGGCGTTCACGAAGACCTGGCGTTGCTTGGCCATGTGGTACTCGGCATTTTCGCTGAGATCGCCCAGAGCGACCGCCTTCTTGATCTCGGCGGGCAGTTCCGTCGTCAACTCGTGCTCCAGCAACTTGATCTCTTCTGCGAGCCTTTTCTTTACTTCTTCTGGCATTGGGGCCTTCCGGACAATACTTGGCGCGCTCACAGCTATTCGTGCAGCAACGCTCTGGGTGAAAAAACGATTATACGATGGGACGACGCAAAAACCCCCGCCCCAGGTTGCCCGCACACCCAGACAACCCCTCTACGAACCGCCCATCCGATGGGCCCGTGCCTCCAGAAACGACTGTAAAATCAGTACCGCCGCCACCTGGTCGATGACCTCCTTCCGCTCCCTCCCCCTCGCTCGCCCCGCGTCATCCAGATGCCGGTGCGCCTGCGTCGTCGTCAACCGTTCATCCCACAGATGGACCGTAATCCCGAACTCCGCCCGCAACTCCTCGGCGAACGCCTGTGCCTTGGCCGCCTGGGGACTCTGATCCCCCGACATATAAAGTGGATTTCCCACCACCGCCTCCTTAACCCCATGCTTCCGCAGAACCCGCGCCACCGACTTCAGGTCAGCTCGACGCCCCTCCCGATGCAGCGTAAACAGTGGCTGCGCCGTATACCCGAGCGGGTCCGAGATGGCCAGCCCGATTCGCCGGTCCCCCACATCGAAGGCAAGAATCCGCGGAGCTAGCGCACCCTCCTGCCGTTTCGGCTCCTCCGCCTCTATGCCGCTTGTATCGGGTTTTGAAGAATCCTCAGCCACGGTCTTGAGTGTAACGGTCGCACCGTAAAATAGTCGGGACGAAGTGCCTCGACCGGTCTTCGTCAACACCGCTTCCCGGAGGCGCGGCTTTGAAGTTTATCGGGTTCCTCTTGCTGCTTCTCCTCCTCGCCGCCGGCGCCGCTGCCTACGTCGTCTACTCTCCCTACGGCCCAACTACCGAAACCTTCGTCGATGTCCCACCCGGCACCAGCTCCGCAGCCATCGCTACCCGCATGGAAAAGAACGGCATCATTCGCAGCCGCTATGGCTTCAAACTCCTGCAGCTCACCCGCGGAGGCACCCTCAAGGCTGGCGAATACCGCTTCGACCACCCCGTCCCCCCAGCCGAGGTCTACGACCGCCTCGTCCGCGGAGACGTCTATACCCGCGCCCTCACCATCCCCGAGGGCTACAACATCTTCGACATCGCCGCAGCCGTCGAAGCCGCCGGCCTCGGACAACGCGACGCCTTTCTCGCCGCCGAACGCGCCCACACCGAACTCATCGCCGACCTTCTGCCTCCTGCCGCGCACCCTGACTCGCTCGAGGGTTACCTCTTTCCCGACACCTACCGCTTCTCCCGCCACGCCACTCCCGTCCAGATCCTCACCGCCATGGTCCGGCGCTTCCGCCAGGTCAGCACCCAGCTCGGTATCGATCGCGCCGTGATGGCCCAAACCGTCATCATGGCCTCCGTCATCGAAAAGGAGGTTCGTCAGGATAACGAACGGCCTCTTGTCGCAGGCGTCTTCAACAACCGTCTCGCCAGATCCATGCCACTGGCCACCGATCCCACCGTCATCTACGCCGCTCTTCTGGACAACCGCTGGCGCGGCGCCATCTACGCCTCAGATCTGCAATCGCCCTCGCTCTACAACACCTACAAACACCCCGGGCTGCCTCCTGGGCCAATCTGCAGTCCAGGCATCGCCTCCCTGCGCGCCGCACTCCACCCCGCACAGACGGATTACCTCTACTTCGTCAGCGACGCCGCAGGTCACACCCGCTTCTCCGTCGATCTCAAGGAGCACGTGGCCCAGGTGCAGGCCTACCGTCAGGCCCAGGGTCGCTAGAGGATGCTGAAAAAAGCTGTTTTGCTTAAGGGCACGGATTTATCCGTGCCGTAACGCTTCACTCGCAATGCGGCTTCAGCCGCTGAGGTACGTTTTCTTCCCGCGAGTCACTTTTTCTGCACTCTCTTCAGGCCCAGGGCCGCTAGACAAAAGCCCTTAGGCCAAACAATAAGCCCGCTGCACCCCGAATAAGGGCACAACGGGCTTATCGCTACTCCGTAGCCTGGGACAAACGCCGCGCGGACACGGACGATCCTGGAGGAGTCTTTCTGCACTCGACACCGCTGCCCTCAAACCGCCGCAGTCAGCGTCGCAACAAAACTACTTCTTCGCCGGTGCGATCGTATCCTTCGCAACCTTGGCCACGCGGAACTTCACCACGGTCTTGGCCTTGATCTTGATCGTCTCGCCGGTCTGCGGATTCCGGCCCAGACGCGCCTTGCGCTCCGCCTTCACCAGTTTGCCGATGCCGGGAATGGTGAACTCGCCATTCTTCTTGGTCTCTTTCACCGCGGTGTCAGCCAGCAACTCCAGACCCGCTGCCGCCTGCTTGTTGGTAATCTCGAGCTTCTCCGCCATGTGGCGAACCAGCGCTGTCTTTGTCATTCCCTTTGCCATTTGTCTTGCTCCTTCTGCTTTCAAAAATAAATTGCGGTCGTTCGCCTTGCCTGCTTGAAGAATTGAATGGGGCCGCATCCAGTTTCCAATACGAAATCACCAATGTTCATGCGGGTGTGGAGAACCCTACCGCAATTCACCTTCACCCTTTCCACGCGCTTTGTCAACCACAATTCTTGGGTTTCCACAGGTTTTTTCCGGTTTTTACCGGTTTTTTCCGGTTTTGTTCGGATTTAGATACTTTTTTTCTTCAAAAAACCCCAGTAAAAACACGCTTTTTACTGCTTCATCGCCTTCGTCTCATGCCCATTTTGTCGCAGCACGAGGTACGACACATTCCCGTGTTCGTCTTTAAAAAATTCGATCTCCGCATCAAACCCGGTTGGAAAGAACTTCGTCTCCGACTCGGCGAGCATCGCAAAACTCCCCTGTCCCGTGGCTTGTGTCACTAAGTGCCCCTCTGCAACTGTCACGACCAGGTCGAACTTCGGCGCCAGTTCATACGTGCCCGCATACGAAGCAAGAATCTTCGGATCCACCGTCATCGCCGTCCGAACCTTCGGCTGAAGATCCGGCCAGTGATACACCGCGGCAATGCTTCGCATCACCTCATCTGCCAACCTCGTCCCGCCCTGCGCATTGGTCATCACCACAGCGCCTTCTCCGTTCTGTTCGTACGCGGTCATCGTGCTTTCAAACCCCGCATTGACGCCGCCATGCCCAAAGTAAGGATTCGTGTCCGAGCCGCCGATCTGCAGTCCCAATCCCCATTTGCCCATCCCCGGCGTCAGCATCTCCTGCGTCATCTTCTGCGACAGCACATGATTCCATTCGCCCTTCCGCGAATGTTGAACCTCCATCAGATAGAGCGCCAGATCGCTCGGTGTCGTCCACAAACCTGCTGCGGCCATCTCCGGATAAGTATGTGCGCCGCCGGCGATCGGCTTGCCATTCGCCTCATATGGAGTGGCTGCTGCAGCGCGCATCTCTGCCGGCAGCGGTTGCAGATACGTACTATGCATCATTCCAATCGGTGCGAGCACTGTCTCGTGCAGCAGCTTTGGAAACGCCTCCTTCGTCTCATCGATCAGCATCTGCTGCATGATCGTGTAGCCGCCGCCGGAGTAGTTCCACTTCGTCCCGGGCTCTGCTTCTGTGCGGATCGCGGGCGTATTCGCCGGCTTCTCTCCGTTCAAAACCTGCACCAGAGTTGGAACCGTCTCATCCGTCGCATAGCCGGGAAAGCCATGAACCGTTGTCCCGCCTGTATGCGTCAGCAACTCGCGCAGCGTCACAATTTTTCCTTTGGCGCTCGGTGAATCCGGCAACTTCCAGCTGGTTAGAACCGTGTTCACATCCGCATCGAGAGAAAGCTTCCCCTCCTGCACCTGATGCAGCGCAGCCATCGCTGCCAGCGGCTTGCTGATCGAACCCGCCTGAAACTGCGTCTCCGCAGTCACCGGCGCTCCGCCCACACTCATTACGCCAAACCCCTGCGCCCACTCGATCACGCCGTGATGAATGACAGCGACACTCACACCGGGAACATGCAGCGCCGCCATTCGCTCGCTCATACTGCGTCCGGGATGCGCGTCGCTTTTGATCACGACGCTCGGCAATAGCCCTGCTTCCACATCCTTGATATGTTGCAGCGTCTCAGCAGGCGTCGTCTTCTGAGACAAAGCAAACTGCGTCGCACCGCACGCCATCAGCAACACAACCAAACGTTTCAGAAGAATCGGCATCGACTACCCTCTCGAACCGCATCCTACGCCAACAAGCCCAGTGCAAAATATCTCGATTTCACTGCACACGCGCGAAATTCACATCCATCTGGCATACTGAGCATCCATACTGCTGGCAAATAATCAGGCCAGTTACCATCACGATTTTTTTTGTTCACCGGCAGAAATCACGGAGAACTCACATGCCTACCCTCACCACCAAAGACGGCACATCCATCTACTACAAGGACTGGGGCACCGGACAGCCCATCACCTTCTCCCACGGCTGGCCCCTCACCGCCGACGCCTGGGACGCGCAGATGTTGTTCCTCGGCCGGCAGGGCTATCGCGTCATCGCGCACGACCGCCGCGGCAACGGCCGCTCCAGCCAACCCTGGGATGGCAACGACATGGATCACTACGCCGACGATCTCGCCGAGCTGATGAACTTCCTCGATCTCAAGAGCACCATCATGGTCGGTCACTCCACCGGCGGTGGCGAAGTCGCGCGCTATCTCGGCCGCCACGGCGCAGGCCGCGCCGCAAAAGCCGTCCTCATCAGCGCCGTGCCGCCCCTCATGCTCAAGACCGACAAGAATCCGACGGCCTCCCCATGTCAGTATTCGATGGCCTTCGCGCCAGCCTCGCTGCCAATCGCTCGCAGTTCTATCAGGACATCATCCTGCCCTTCTTCGGATACAACCGGCCTGGCGCAAAGATCTCCAAGGGCATCCAGGACAACTTCTGGCTTCAGGGCATGACCGGCTCGCATAAAAATCTGTACGACACCATCAAGGCATTCTCCGAGACCGACTTCACCGACGACCTCAGGAAGATCGACATCCCGGTCCTGGTCCTGCACGGCGAAGACGATCAGATCGTCCCCATCGACGCCGCAGGCCGCGCCTCGGCAAAGATACTGAAGAACGCCACACTAAAAACCTACCCCGGCTATCCGCACGGCATGCCCGTCACATACGCCGACCAGATCAACGCCGACCTGCTCGCCTTCATCAGGTCCTAGTCCAGCGGTCCCTGTCATAGCAGCGTCATCTCGACCGAAGCCACGGACAGTTTCATCGTCCGTGGCGCAGTGGAGAGACCCCCGCATTTGTTCTTTCCGTTCCAACCCACGTCGTTGCTTGAAGTCATCGGTTTTACGAACTACGGCGATACATCAATCTCCTGAATCCATCTCCGACCTACAGAGCCATCAACAGGTAAAGTAGTAGGGGGAGAGCCAACCAGATGCAGATCGGCATCGACAGCTTCGCAGCGCTGGTTCCCGACCCCGTCACGGGTCACATCGTCACCGCGCAGGAGCGCATCGCCCAGCTCCTCGAAGAGATCGAGTTAGCGGACCAGGTCGGTCTCGACACCTTCGGCCTCGGCGAACATCATCGCGTCGAATACCTCGACTCAGCTCCCGCCATCATCCTCGCCGCCGCTGCCGCCCGCACCACAACCATCCGCCTCACCTCCGCTGTCACCGTCCTCAGCGCCGCCGACCCCGTCCGCGTCTTTCAGAACTTCGCCACCCTCGACCTCGTCTCCAACGGACGAGCCGAGATCGTCGCCGGCCGCGGCTCCTTCATTGAATCCTTTCCCCTCTTCGGCCTCAAGCTCGAAGACTACGACGATCTCTTCGCCGAAAAACTCGACCTCCTCCTCGCCCTCCGCAAGAGCGCCAACATCCACTGGTCCGGCAGGCATCGCGCGCCCCTCACCGGACAGGGCGTTTACCCTCGCCCCCTGCAGAATCCGCTCCCCATCTGGCTCGGCGTCGGCGGCACACCGCAATCCTTCGTCCGCGCCGGCGCTCTCGGACTTCCCCTCATGGTTGCCATCATCGGCGGCGAACCCCACCGCTTTCGCCCCCTCATCGACCTCTACCGCGAAGCCGGCAAGCGTTCCGGCCACGCCCCCGAAACACTCAAAGTCGGCGTCCACGCCTTGGGCTACGTCGCCGACACCGACCAGCAAGCCTCCGACGACTTCTTTCCCGGCTACGCAGACGCCTTCACCAAAATCGGCAGGGAACGCGGCTGGCCTCCCGTCACCCGCAACCAGTTCGAAGCTCTCCGCCGTCCCACCGGCGCTCTCCTCGTCAGCGACCCCGAAACCGTGGCAGCCAAGCTTCTCCAGATGAGCGAAGCTCTCGGCGGCATCTCCCGCATCAGCTTCCAGATGAGCGTCGCCGCCCTGTCTCACGATAAGCTCATGCACGCCATCGAACTCCTCGGCACCCGCGTCGCCCCCATCGTCCGCACTGCCCTGAAAGCCTAGACCCAGGAATTAAACTTCAGCAACCACCCCGGCCATCGTCATCTCGACCGAAGCTGTTCACAGTTTCATCATAAACAGCGTATTAGCAACCACCCGGCCACCGTCATCTCGACCGAAGCTGTTCACAGTTTCATCGTGAACAGCGCAGTGGAGAGATCCCCGCATTTGCATTCTAGTTGTCATCCTTCGCCGAAGGCGGAGGACCTGCTTTTTTGGTTCTTGTCTTCGAGACTAATCCCTGGGCTTTCTCTCAGAGGCCGCTCCTCCTCAAAACAAAGGCCGCTTCGGCTTCCCCACCAACGGCGCATTCAGCATTTCAATCATCGGCGCCGCCACCTTGAACCGTTCCACCACATCCTTCACCAGCGTGCCCTTCATCGCCCGAGCCACCGGAAGCCGCGCCGACACCGCCCACTGTTTGTTCTTCAACAGATCGATCGCCGGATGATCCTCCGGAAATCCCTTCGGCGCCCGAGTCAGCGGAGCCCCGTCATATTCCTTCATCAGCGACCGCAACTTCCTGCCCTTCATCACCGCGCGAAACTCCACGTAATGGTCCGCCAAGTACCGCCGTATCGCCAGCAACTGCTCGCGCTCCGGCATATACGCACCTGCGGCAACCACAACCTCCTCCGGGCTCACGCTAAAGTAAAATCCCGCCCCGGAAGTCTTCTGCAGCCCATCTCTCACCCACCACGCCGAAACATGCGTCTTATAAGGCCGCTTATCTTTACTGAACCGGATATCCCGATAGATCCGCATCATGATCTTCTGCGGCGGCCGCACATGCATCGGCGCAAACTCCACCATCGCCTCATTCACTTCGCCGATCAGCTTTAGCATCGGTTCCTTCAACTCCCGCTCATATACATCCTTGCGCGCACCAAACCACTCGCGGTCGTTGTTCCGCTTCAGCCCGCGCAAAAACCTTAACGCCTCATTCGAAAAGTAAGTCGCCATGTCCCCATCGTAAATCGAACGAACAAAATTCTGGACAGCTCTTCTCTCGTAGTATCCTCGCTTCCAGGGTACGCACACATATGGAACCGTTAAGCACTGCTCTGGTCGTCTTACTCGTCGTGGTTGCCATCATCGTCATCATTACCATCCTCAAAACCCTCTACACCGTCCGCACCTACACCGCCGCTGTCGTCGAGCGCTTCGGCAAATTCAACCGCATCGTCCGCCCCGGCCTCCACGTCCTCATTCCCTTCGCCGAAAGCGTCTACTTCGTCGACCTTCAGGTAAAGCAGGCCCAGTTCTCCGTCGAAACCAAGACCCACGACAACGTCTTCGTTCAGATTCCTGTCTCCGTCCAATATCAAATCCTCGACGACAAAGTCTTTGACGCCTTCTACAAACTCAGCGCCCCGCAGAAGCAGATCGAGTCCTTCGTCTTCAACTCCATCCTCGGCCACGTCCCCAAGCTCTCCCTCGACGAGACTTTCGAGCAGCAGTCCGGCATCTCCATCGCCGTCAAAACCGAGCTCGACTCCACCATGTCCGGCTTCGGCTTCAACATCCTCAACGCGCTCGTCACCGACATCATCCCCGACGCCAAAGTCAAAGACGCCATGAACGACATCAACGCCGCCCAGCGCGCTCAAGTCGCAGCGCAGGCCCGCGGCGAGGCCGACAAGATCCTCAAAGTCAAACAGGCCGAGGCCGAAGCCGAGTCAAAAGCTCTCCAGGGCAAAGGCATCGCCGCCGAGCGTCAGGCCATCATCGACGGTCTCCGCGCCTCCATCGAAAACTTCCGCGAATCCGTCCCCGGCTCCACCGCCGAAGACGTCATGGCTCTCGTCCTCCTCACCCAATACTTCGACACCCTTCGCGACATCGGCACCAAGGGCGGCTCCAGCACCATCTTCCTCCCTAACAATCCCGGAGCAGCCAACGACTTCCAAACCCAGATCCTCGCCGGCCTCAAAGCCAGCATGGGAGGAATCGGCAACACCGCACCCTCCCTCGCACCGCGCTCCATCCCGCCGCCATCCACAACCTAGTAGACGCGAACGACTCGGGACATCAATTCCTGGAGGCGACTCCGCATTACCACTGCAGCAGCAGCAACTCCGAGCAAAACGCCGGCCCCATCGCTCCAATCATGCTGTAGCATCCCGGACTCCCCGGGCGATTCAGCAGAAAATCCTGCATCACCGTCAGAACCGAAGCCGACGACAGATTGCCTCGCTGCCGCAGGCTGTTCCACGAAGCCGACAGAGCGTACGCCGGCAAACTCAGGCTGCTCTCCATAGCCTTCAGAACCTTCGGCCCTCCGCTATGGAAGATGAAACTGCATATCTGCCCGATGGAAAGATCGTTGTCCGCCAGAAAACCCTCCACCGTGCCGCGCAGTTCTGTCTTCACAAGGTCAGGAACGTCTGCCGACAGCACAATGTTGAAGCCGCTGTGATTAATGTTCCAGCCCATCAGATGTTCCGTATTCGGGTACATCGTAGACTTGGTCGCAAGCACCCGCGGGCACGGATCCTTGACGCTCGTCGGCTTTTCCGCAATCGTCGTCTCCTCACCAGCCAGCACCACGGCGGCCGCTCCATCTCCAAACAGTCCGGACGCCACAAGATTCGCCATCGAGGAATCATTCTCCTGCCACGTCAGCGAACAAAGCTCGACCGCAAGCAGAAGCGCATACTGTTTCGGAAAGGCGCGCACGTAGTCGGTCGCGCGAGCAATTCCCGCCGCCCCCGCAACACACCCCAGACCGAAGATCGGCGTCCGCTTGATATCGTTCCGGAAGCCCATCAGATTCACCAGACGAGCATCGATGCTCGGACACGCAATCCCAGTCACCGAGGTAAAAAATATCGCCGAGATATCCGACGGCGCTAGTCCCACCTGATCGAGCGCCTTCCAAATCGCCTCCTGGCCAAGTTCAAGCGCCCCTTTGATCCACAGATCGTTCGCCGGACCGAAGCCGGAGAGCTTTCCCAACGTGTCCAGGCCAAACATCAGATGACGGAAATCCACCCCACAGTTGGAATGCAGTCGATCGATCACCCCGGGAGTCCCGGCCGTGCCCTGGATCCGCTCCTTTACAGTTTCCGTGATGACTGCCTGTGGATACCGATGCGGAGGAAATGCCGTGCCTACAGATGCAATGCGCATAAATCTACTGTCCTGTTCAAAAAAACGGGTGCACCCGCTCGCTGAGGAGTGGGCGGCAAATTAATCTTTTTTGGCAGGAATGCGATCAGGCCGGTCGTTCGGGCCAGAGAGAAAAATCTCTTCGGCGCTCAGGCGAAGGCCACTAGGGCAATGCCTAAGTATAGATCAGAAAAGGTTGCCCATCAAATGAAGATTTTTTTACAGGATCGTAACCTGCAAGACGCGAACACCACTGCAAATGCAGTTGCAAAAAAACGGGAGCCATCTGCTGGCTCCCATCTCGACAAGTTTCGCGCAACTAAACTTCGCAACTAAAAAATAATTAAGCCGCGAGTTTGCGACGCATCAAACCCAAACATCCCAAAAGGCCAGTGCCGAATAGAGCCAGCGAAGCCGGTTCAGGTACGCTCGGCGTTGGTGTTGCCGCAAAGGACGAAGCCGAGAACGATGTGACGCCTGTCAATGGCTCGCCCGCTGCAAACTGAGAAGTAAATTCGAAGGTCGCGTCTCCCGAGGTGCCCGTCAGGACGCCCGTCCCGGTAAAGAAACCATCCCCCGTAACAATCAGGCAGGTGCTTCCCATGGCGCATCCCATCGTCCCGTTGTTAATGTAGTCGGCGGTGTACTGAGTCAGGTTGTAGGTGAACGTCTCGCCATTCTCCGTGATCGAGAAAAGCGGGGCGCTCCCGGTAGTGAATGGAGGATTGGGTGGTGTATTCGTCCCGGTTTGATACGGAAGAGCTCCAGAAAGAAACGTAATTGGGTTGCCATCGGTGAGGAAGCTCGCAAACGTGCCGCCGATCGCACCCGCAACTACCGCGCTATTGAATGTGATCGAGGAGGTGGTAAACGAATCGGTGCCATCCGCATTGAAGAAGCCATTGATTGGGTCGGCGTGCGCGACAGCTGCGCTGCCGACCGCCAGTGCAGAAAGAACGATGAGGCTTTTTAGCATGAGAGATCTCCGGTTTTGTATTGAGGGCAAGTTGCAGCTTCGAAGCTTCTCGACCCTGCGTATGGTTCGTTAGAGACAATCCTTCCCCTTTAGTTGCCCTCGCATGATCGATCGAGCAATTCGCGTTTTGATGCTGTAAAACGCACTCTCCACGCACCGTCCGCACTCGGCTCTCAAATTGCGTAAATTGCGCAAACGCATTTAGCGAACCATTTCATGAACGCCTTTTCAATGATTTTTGACCCGCCGCAAAATCAATTTCGGGTTCTCAACATCAACTTTTTTCCGCCTACCTCGTTTCATGCATCTCACAACGCAGAATCCAGAACGCCCCCAGAACGTCCCGGCGGATTCTCTAAAATTTCTTTCGTGGTTCACATGCCGTTCGAACAAAAGGCATGTCCTGTCAGACAGCCCTTCATATGCAGAGGAGAAGAGATGTTGCGATTTGCTTGTCCAAAACTAAAAGCCCTTGCCGCAACGATGCAGAACAGATACGACATTCGAAACAAACTGATCCTTCGCAGCCGCTCCGACACGGATCTGCAGAATGTAGAGAGGGATCTCATCTGTATCCACAAGTCGATCGCTCGTCATCAGCGAACCTGCGTTCAATGCAAACCGTTTGCCAACCGCGCCAGAATCGCGCCATCGAACGTACGCCAGCTTCCAGGCGCCAGGCCGTTTGTCTCCTTCGATATGGCTGGTTGAACGATAGGGCCGGCTGATTCTCGCCGCGCCCACGAAGGACAGCCCGAAAAATCACCGCGAAGAATCAGAAACTCACGCGAAACCGCGAGAGTTATTCGAAGCTCCGCTCGCAGTCCTCTTACTTTTCATCCCGCAACAAAGCGCTCGCGGCCCAAAGCACCGGAGCCTGTCCGTGAAAATCTCCGGTCCGCCGCTTCCGCGCATAGTAGTACGCCAGGTCGTCCTTCTTCCCCGTCCCCTCGCATACCTGCGTCACATCGTAGTTCTGATCGACATACCCCACCACCGCAATCCAGCTCTTTCGTGCCGCCGGCCCATACGTCGCTGCATCCAGCCATCCATGCTTCACGCCGGTAATCATCGCAAAGCTGAACATCGCCGAACTTGAGCTCTCCGGCCACGCATCATCTTTATCGATCAGCTCGCGCCACATCCCATCCTTGCCCTGATACTTCAGCAACGCACTCATCATCAGCCGGTATCCCTTCATAATCCGCGCGCGATCCGGATGGTTCTCCGGCAGCGATCGCAACATCTCCGCCATACCCGCCGCAACCCACCCATCCCCACGCCCCCAGAAGTACTTCACATCCGGCGCATGATAAAACAGCCCATTCGGCTGCTGCAGCTTATCCAGATACGACACCATCTCCTTCGCATCGCGGTCCAGATACTTCTTGTCCCCCGTCGCGCGATACGCCTCAAGCTGCAACATCACCAGCATGTACATGTCGTCGATCCAGTACCGCGTCTCGCCCGACAGCCCATCCGCCTGCGGACTCTCCCACTGCCGGTCCGCCCACCACACGCCTTCTTTTAAATACGCCGGGTCCTTTGTCTGCCGCGCAATCTCCAGCGGCACCATTCCGAAGATCGAATCATCCACATGATGTCGCACTGGCCGCCGCTCCGCCTCCGCACCACCCGGCATCAACGGCTCAAACTTCTTGATCAACTCCTCCCGCAGCGCATCGTCATGCGTCAGCTCCGCAAACGTCAGCGCGCCATACCACGCGCAAACCTCCGAGTAGTGGATCGTCTTCGAATACTGATGCGGACTTGTCACAAAATGCTCCGCCAGATGCTTGCCCACCTCCTGCGGCGCCACCCCTGCCGGCCAATTATCGAAGTAGTTCTCCTGCGCCGAAGCCACACCCACCGCGCCAACCAGCAAGCATCCGCACAAGTACGATCCTGGAAATCATCCTCACCTCGAAGGCAAAGCCATTAAATTCCAACCGCGAACATCTTACCCTTCGTCCATACTCCTTCGCCATCGCAAAACACCATCACCCACAACCATGCATCCACACAATCAATCACTCTCGATTCCAATTCCACGACGATTCGGCAGTATAGTTCTCCTGACCCTTCAGGAGAATCTCCGATGAGCCTGCACTCGCTAATCCGCCCGTTAATCCTCCCGTCTTGCGTACTCTCTGCCCTGCTTTTGTTCTCGCCCTGGCACGCTCATGCGCAAACCGCCGCGATCCAATGCTTCCCCGCGAATAAAGCCGCCGGCGTGAATCCTGATACCCATCTCGTCCTCACCTTTTCCGCCGCTCCCACGCTCGGCAAATCCGGCCAGGTTCGTATCTACGACGCCGCCGACCACTCTCTCGTCGACACGCTCGACCTCAGCATCCCCGCCGGTCCCGATCCCACTCACCGCATCACCCCTCCACCCGCGCAAGCGATCGATCCCAACCCCACCACCCCAACCACCACCACTCCCGCCGTCAGAACCACTCCCGCCGACCTTCACAACTATCAGCTCACCACCATCGGCGGCCTCGCTGACTTCCACTTCTATCCCGTCATCATTCACGGCAACGTCGCGACCATCTATCTCCACAACAATGTCCTGCGCTACCACCGCAAATACATTGTGCAGATCGACCCCGGCGTCCTCAACGCCGCTACCGGCGCATTCGCCGGCTTCACCACCAATACCGCCTGGACCTTCGCCACCAAAGCCGCGCCACCCGCCGCCAACGCCACCCGCGTCGTCGTTGCAGCCGACGGCAGCGGCGACTTCAACACCGTCCAGGGCGCCATCGACTTCGTTCCCGCCAATCCTCCTCAACGCGTCACCATCTTCATCAAAAATGGCACCTACGAAGAGATCGTCTTCTTCCGCGACAAGGCCAACCTCACCCTCCGCGGCGAAGACCGCGACAAGGTTCAGGTCGGCTACGGCAACAACAGCGCCTTCAACCCGCCCATGCCCGGACCCTCCCGCCGATGCGCCTTCTCCGTCTATAACTCCACTGACATCGAGCTGATCAACTTCTCCGTCAGCAACTACTTCTACGGTCAGGCCGAAGGTCTTCTCATCTCCGGCTCGAAGAACATCGTCAGCCACATGAACATCAAAGGCTCTGGCGACGCGCTCAATCTCCGCGGCCCCGTCTATCTCACCGACAGCAGAATCATCGGCGATGGCGACACCATCCTCGGCGTCGGCCCCGCCTTTTTCAATAACTGCGAGCTGCAATCCATGGGACCGTACATGTGGATTCGCAACACCGAGGCAAACCACGGCAACGTCTTCGTCCACTGCACCTTCATCACCCGCGAGCGTCCCGTCGCCGCCCCACCGGCCCAGCCCCGACCCACCGCGCCGGCAACTGCCGCTGCGCCAGTTCGTCCGCCCATGGGCGCCGTGCTTGCCCGCCTGCCGAACAATCACGGCCTCAACTACCCCTACGCCGAAGCCGTACTCATCGACTGCCGTCTCCAGGGCATTCCCGCAATCGGCTGGGGTCCCATCGACGACGACACCACCCACCTCCACCTTTGGGAGTACAACAGCACCGGCCTCGACGGTCAGCCCATCGACACCACCCAGCGCCACCCTGTCTCCAGGCAGCTCACCATGCCCAAGGACGCCGAGATCATTGCGAACTACAGCAACCCCACCTTCGTCCTCGGCGGCTGGACTCCATCCTTAAACGGAAACTGAAACTGTAAGAGCAGACTGTAGAAAATCCTTCAACTATGTCGCCACTCCTTGACCTTGTCCGGCTTCCCCCACTCGACATACATCTGCACAATCCATCCCTGCGCGCTATCGATATCCCGCAACTTGGGCACCGGCATCCAGTCTTTTCGTCCCACCATCCCGCGATAGCCCGCAACTAGCAGCGGCTCCGCGTCAGCGTATCTCTTCTCCCCTGCCAGGCTCGCCCCCACCAGGCTCTCAGCCCAGAAGAACTGCCAGTTGTCCGGTTGCTTCGATTGCTGAAACGCCTCGGCCTCGCGGGCCAGCGGATCGCTCTGCGTGAACTTGCCCTCCGCCACATACGCCTCTGCCAGATCGGCCTCCGATGCCGCCGTCGCCGGATGTTCCGCGCCCAGAATATGCCGCCGCCCTGCCAGAGCCTGCGCTGCCGCCGTCTCTGCCAAACTATATTTCCCCTCCACCTCGTACAGATACGCCATGTGGGTCAGTGTCGTCAGCGTGTCCTCATTCTCCGCTCCCCGCACGCGGCGCTGAACCTCCAGGTCATGATGGAACAGCGCCTCAGCCTGCGCGTTCTTTCCCTCCGCAGCGTAGGTGTAGGCCAGATAGCTTGAAGTCCGCATCGTCCCCGGATGCTCCGGACCCAGAATGCGGTGTCTGAGATCCGTAACCTCGCTGAGCAGCGCCTCGGCCTGCGCATACTTGCCCTCATAGAAATACGTTTCACCCAGACTGTACTTCGACGACAGCGTATTCGGATGCTCAGCGCCCAGCACCCGGCTCTGTATCTCCACCGTCTTGCGGTAAAGCGCTTCTGCCTCCACGTATTTTCCTTCTGCCGTGTACGTGCCGGCCAAACCATTCATCACCAGAAGAGTGTCGGGATGCTCCGGCCCCGAGATCCTGCGGTAGACCTGCAGAATCTGGCTGAACAACGCTTCGGCCTCTGCATACTTGCCCTCACTCTGATACAACGTCGCCAGATTGTTAATCGCCAGCAGCGTCTTCGGATGCTCATACCCCAGGACGTGGCGTTCAATCTCCACCGTCTGCCGGTAGAGCGGTTCGGCCGCCCCATACTTGCCCTCATAAAGATACACAGCGCCCAGGCTGTGCATGCCGTGCAGCGTTTGAGAGTTCTCCGGACCCAGCTCTCTCTGTTCGATCTTCAGGTTCCTGCTGTAGATCGCCTCGGCCTCCGGGTATTTGGCCTGGTCCATATACACCGTCGCCAGACCGTTCGCAGCGCGCAGCGTATCCGGATGATCCGGCCCCAGCACCCGCTGCATCGCCTCAACCGTCTGTCGCTGCAGCGCCTCGGCCTCCGCATATTTCCCCTGCTGTTCGGCGACAATTCCCAGATGCATCGCCGTATTCAGAGTCTTCGGATCGTCAGGCCCCTCCACCCGCTTGTGCAGGGCCAGAGCCAGTTCAAGTTGCTTCCGCGCCTCAGGAAATAAGCCGAGGTCAAGATAAGTCTGCCCGATGGTGTCCCGAATCGCAGCCTCCACCCCCGGCTGCTCGTCGAATTTGCCCGTCACATTCGCCGCCGCCCGGTCCAGGGCCGTCCTCACCCTCAGATCGGGATCGGGCTTCGTCGTTGGCCCGGACTGGTTCTCCACGCTTGCCTGCGCCAGCAGGTCGTTTTGCAGGAAGTCATCCACTGCTTTCGCTGACGCCTCAGCCCGCCGCGCACGCACCGCCTCCCGTGTACTCGCCACCACGCCCGCAATCAGCGCAAGAAACACCGCTGCCACTCCCGCAACCAGCGCGCGATGACGCCGCGCAAATTTCTTCAGCTGATAGCCCGTGCTCGGAGGGTGCGCCACAATCGGCTGATCGGCAAGATAGCGCCGAACGTCCGCCGCCATCTCTGCGGCCGACGCATACCGTCGCGTCTTGTCCTTCTCCAGCGCCTTCGCGACGATGGTCTGGATATCGCCCCGGTACACCCGGTTAATCGAGCTCAGCGGCGCCGGATCTTCTTCCCGAATCGCCCGCACAACCTCATGCATCGCCTTTCGGCTCGTGTCATACGGCATCTTCCCCGTCAGCAACTGGTACGTGATCACTCCAAGCGCATACACATCGCTCCGAATATCCAGATCCACAGGATCCGCCAGCACCTGCTCCGGACTCATGTAAGCCAGCGTGCCGATCAGTTGTCCCATGTCCGTCTGCCGCGTTGCTTCCACGTCCGAATCCGTCACCCGCGCAATTCCAAAGTCAAGAATCTTCGGTTGCCCTGTCTCGTCGACGAGAATGTTGCCTGGCTTCAGATCGCGGTGAATGATGCCGCGCTGATGCGCGTGGTTCACTGCATCGCAGATCTTCGCCATCAGCTCCAGCCGCTCCCGCATAGTGAGTTGCCGTTCCTGGGCGAACTCAATCAGCGCCGCTCCCGCAATAAATTCCATTGCGAAGTATGGTTGCGGCCCAAATCCGCTGTCTGCAGTTCCGGCTTCATAGATCTGGGCAATGCCGGTATGCTGCAACCGTCCCAGTGCGTGCGCCTCCTGCTCGAAGCGACGCAGGATCTCCGCATTCACAAACCCCGGCTTGATCACCTTCAGCGCGACAACCCGGTGAGGATTCTCCTGCTCGGCCAGATAGACGCTGCCCATGCCCCCTTCGCCAAGCAGGCGCAGAATCGCATAATGCCCGATCGTTGCCGGAGGACGCCACGCCCCGCCGCCGTCTCCATCATCGGACCCCATCGTGCGATCCGGATCCACGCCGCTCGCGGACGGAAATTCAGTCGCGCTGCCATCGACGGACTCTGGCTTCTCCGCCCCCATGAACCTGTCCTCCAAGCGCATGCGCGGTGCTAAGCTTTCTCCGTCCTCGTACAACAATCAGACTGGCGCAGACTATGAGAATCGGGGCCCGAATGCATGACACCGTATCCCGACGTTACGACCCTCAGATCGTCCGGTCTACTAGCAAAATTGCCAAGGTCCCAGCGTCATCGTCCGACATCACTCTGCCAGTCCGACATCACTCTGCAACCAACTCACTTCACTCGCTCCGCAGCGCGATCATCGGCTCCACGCTTGCCGCGCGTCGCGCCGGAATCAACGACGCCACGAAAGCCGTCAGGACCAGCAGCGCCGTAGCCATCGTCAGCATCACCGGGTCCCATGGCCTCACCCCGAACAGTTGATCGGTCATCAGCTTGCCCGCCACAATCGCCGCCGGAATCCCCAGCGCCAGTCCGATCCCGACCTGCGAGAACGCGCCCTTCATCACCATTGTTACGATCTGGCCCCGGTTTGCGCCCAGCGCCATACGCACGCCAATCTCCCCCGTCCGCTGTTCCACCATATACGCCTGCACGCCGTAGAGCCCCACCGCCGCCAGCACTAATCCCAACACTCCAAACAGTGTCGTCAGTGTCGCAATCATATTCTCCTGCTGAAAGTCCGCACCCACCACTTTGGTATACGGATCAACCCCGTACAGCACCAGGTTCGGATCTACGCTGACCAACGCCTTGCGCACCCGTTCCTCCATGCCCGGCGGATCGCCCGGCGCCCAGATCACAATGTTGTACAGATAGTGCGACCATGTTTCGGTGGCGGCATAGGCTGGATCCGCGTACGCGACCGTCTGCCTCTCCGGCAACCAGAACATCGGCCCCACCGGGTCCTTGTAGTTGTAGGTCAGATAGCGCATATCCTTCACTACGCCCACGATCTCGTACGTCGAAGCATACTGAATCTTGTTTGGTCCGAAGTGCTGTCCGATCGGGTTCTGTCCTTTGAAGAACCTCTTCGCAAATGCTTCGTTCACCACCGCGACCTTGCGTGTCGTCGCCGTATCGTCGTCCCCGATCGGCCGGCCCAGCACCATCTTCGCGCCCAGCGTCTCAAAGAATCCCGGCGTCACTCGCGCCCACGACGCGGACGTATCTTCTTTCGCGCCCGGCTCCGGCCTGCCCGCCACGCGAATCCCGTCATTCCAGCTATCGCCCGTCATCGGCGCATAAAGCGCCGGAGCCGCCATCCGCACGCCCGGAATCTGCCGCAAGCGATCGTCAATCCTCTCAAACAGCGGCTCCAGCTCTTCCGGCTTGTAGTTGCTCAATATCGGATTGATCCAAGCGAGGTACCGGCCCTGCGTCTCGAAACCGAAGTTCTGATGCTCGAGGTTCCGCAGGCTCTTGCCCAGAAGCGCCGCCGCTGACAGCAGCACCAGCGACATCGCCGCCTGCCCGATCACCAGCGACCGCTGCAACCACGAGCGCCGTCCGCCCACCGAACGATTCGCGCCGCGCAGCGCCTCCACCGGGTCCGCCCGCGACGTCATCCACGCCGGCACAATCCCAAAAACCACTCCCGTCAGCACCGATACCCCCAGCGTGAACAGCAGCACCGGCCACGACGGTGTCGCCCCAATCGGTATCGAGTTATTCGCACCGCCGATCTGAAACGCCAGATACAAAATCAGCCTCGTACCCGCATAGGCCACACCGATGCCGAACGTTCCGCCAACCACCGCCAGCAGCACCGACTCCACCAGCGCCTTCCTCACCAGGCGTGGTCGCGAAGCCCCCATCGCCATGCGGATCGACGTCTGCGCGCGATCTCGCAACCCGCGCGCCAGCATCAGATTCGCCAGATTGCCGCACGCCACCAGCAGCACACATCCCGCCGCCACCAGCAGCAGCTTCAGCCCGGACTGATACTGGTCTCTCATCACCGACACGCCGCTCCCGCCCGGAGTCAGATGCAGCGTCTGCTGCTGCCAAAGTTGCTTCTCGGCCGGTTCCATATCCGGTACATGGCTCCCGAGCCAGTCGTGAAGTTCAACCTTCAGCTTCGCTTCCAGCAACCTCGGATCGGTGCCCGGTCGCACTCTCCCGATCAGGTCCAGAAAGTTGCCGTTCGGCCTCTTCAGTCGCGACGTTGCGCCATCAATCGTTAACTCCGCCGTCAGCGGCAGCCAGAAGTCCGGCATCCCCGACCCCGCCAGCTTCGCTCCGTAAAATCCCGGCGCAGCCACCCCGATCACCGTAAACGGATGTCCATTAATCAGATAGCTCGCCCCCACCACCGATCGGTCCGAACCATATTTCTCCTGCCATATCCTGTAGCTCATCACCGCAACCGGCGGCGCGCCCTCCGCATCGTCCGCGTCCGTCATCAACCGGCCGATCCACGCCTGTTCGCCAAACGTGCTAAAGAAATTTCCCGACACATACTGCCCGTTCCGTGTATCCGCCTGCGCCTGCGACCCCGCCCGCCGCACCCCAAGCGGCGCATTTCCCGCCTGCAGCGCCGCCAGATCGCTGAACTCCGGTGTGTTCGCGCGGAAGTGCTTGTACGCCTCCCATGAAAACAGCGCAAAATCACCATCGCTGCCCTGCGTATAGCCGCCCCAGTTACAGCATCGAATCGTATCCCCGATCCGCCACAACTCCTCTGGCTTCGTCACTGGAAGCGACTTCAGCATCACCTGTTGCACCAGCGTAAAGATCGCCGTCGTCGCTCCGATCCCCAGCGCCAGCGTGATCACCGCCGTCGCAGTAAACCCCGGCGCCTTCCGCAGTTGTCGAATCGCATCGCGCACATCTGCCAGCATCCATCCCTCCCGCTTGTCTCAAAAATCCAGACTGCGAATCCCGTACCTTGCGCGACCCCGCGCGAATCCAGCACCAGCTTTGCAGTACGAGATTGGATGCTCTGGAGTTCCGCGTGATTTGCCATTGCAGCAAAGTGCGGTATTCAAAGGCAAACCGCAGCAATTGCGGCAATACCCTCATTTACGACTTGCAATTGCCGACGAAATATCCCATGATGTTTCGCACGACTCTGATCGCCGGGCGCCCGTTGCCCCCATCAGAGACCCTCCCCTGTACCTCGGCCATCGGGTTCACCAACACATCGCGTGCTTCAGCATCTCCCATCTTTATTGAAGGCGAGGATAAGCGATATGGATTTCATCGAAACACTCTTTCATGTTTCGCCTGACGGCGGTTCGGGCCTCACCGAACTCATGTTTCTCGCCGTTCCCGTCATCGTCTGCGCGCTTCTGGTAGCGCAGCGCATCAGACGCGCCCGACGCTTCGCCCAACCCTCTCAGTCCGACGGAAACGACGCTCTCCCGTCTTAAAAACCTGAAGTCCCCAAGACCCGGCCCAACAGATCCGCAACTCTCAAAACACATTCCCCCCTGGAGGAACGTAGACCATGGCCTCTATTGCAACCGTCATTGATCTGAATGGTATGTGGGCAAGCGGTGGTGTTCCCGGCCCCGTCATCACCGTATTCGCCGCCACCTTCTCCGTGGATATGTCCGCCTATGGCCGCCCCGCCGCCAAGGGAACAATCCTCAGCCCCTCCACCGTCTCGGTAGACTTCCCCGACGACAAGACCTACTCCGCGATCCTTCAAGCCCCCGGCACCATCCTCTTCTCCAACAGCTCAGCCTGGACTCACTTTGCCTTGCTCATCGACATCAACGGCGTCTGGGCCAGCGGAGGCACCGCCGGACCCGTCATCACCGTCACTGCCATCTCCATTGCCGTCGATATGTCAGCCTATGGCCGCCCCACGGCCCACGGAAAAATCCTCACCGCCTCCACCATCACCGTCACCTTCCCTGACGCAGGCACCTTCACCGGAACCCTGCAAGCCCCCGGAACCATCAACTGGTCTAACAACTCCGCCTGGACAAGATCCACCACCGTTCTCGCCTCAGCCAACATTCTCGATTTTCAAAATCCCATGACCGCCGCGCAGATCACCCAGGCCAGCGCCGCCCTCCAGACCCTCCTCGCCAAAATCGGAAATGGAAATACCTTCCCCATCAACCAGGCCTCCGAGTGGGTCCAACCCCTCTCGCCCGATACCGAGTACGACGACACCATCGTCGGAGCCACCGGCTGGGCCGTAAATCCCCGCGTCGTCACCGGCGACTTCCCCTTCTCCCATCCCTTTCTCAACTCCGTCGGCAACCCCAACAACCAGTTCGACTACGAGTTCAGTCTCGCCATGGACAGGCCCGCCTCCAATCCCACCGAATTCGACTACCTCCTCTCCCTCGGAAACAAAGCCCCCACCACCAACCCCGACCCCAACGATGAGCGCGTCAAGGATGAAGGCATCGCAACCCGCGCCGGCCTCAACTTTCCCTTCGGCCTTTTAGGCGTCGAGATGAACAGCTCCCACGTCCCCCGCGATTTCATCAACAACTTTCAGTCGCTCAACCGCGTGGCCATCTTCGGCCGTTGGATCGTCGATACCGGACACGCCCTCGCCACCCAGTCCGGAGCCCAGGTCCAGCGCACCGAAATCCATCCTCCTCTCCTCCTCGTTGCCGCCTCCAATCCCGACGCCAGCACCACCCGCGCCATGTTTACCTCGCGCCCCTTCCTCATCGGCGACACATTCACCACCGACGAGTCCAAAATCTACGTCGACGGCGCCAGCGACGACGGCACCTTTCTCATCCACATGGCAAAAGAGCTCGCTAAAGTCAACGCCACCATCCTCGGCATCCCCACCGAGTCCCTCCAGGTCGAAGCCCATCCCAAAGTCAAATCCTTCCCCTTCCGCGGCCTGCACCTCATGCACGTCATCGTGCGCCCGCCCGCCCTCAACCCAAAGTTGTCGATCCAGCCCCATCATATTCAGGTCACCTACAAGTTCACCGTCAAAACCAGTTGCGCGGTCGAGGTCATCTCCTCCGCCGCCGACACCGTCGACATCTACATCGTCATGAACCAGGCCGGTTACAAACCGCCCCAGCTTCCCGCCAACAATCACCGAAACTGGTCGCGAGACGAGCTCGCCGCCCTCAACTCCGAAGGCGGAGAGGGATATCTCGCAGCCGATATTCTCAGCGGCGTCGTACAAGCCGTCACCGGCGGCCCCATCGCCGTTGCGACCGTCGAACTCATCCTCGGTAGAGGAATCAAATCCGACCAATACGCCTCGCTCAACGACGCCGTCCAGGTCCTCGATCAAACCGGCATGGCCACCGGAACCATTCCCGGCACAATCCCCCAAACCGGCGTCACCACCAACGACGCTCAACCCTACCCTGTCTCCGGATGGGTCGAAGCCAAATGGGTCACAAATCAGGTAGTCGTCGCCCACTGAAGCTCCCGCCATTCAGCCCATAGGTATACCGGGTACACTTCCGAGAATCGGGTGGCCCATTCTTTCGCGTCTTTGCGAAAGGGTGGTTATCGTGCGCGGCAGCGCACGACCGCTCTCCTCCCCACGTAGGTTCTACCTTCATCGCTTAGCCGAATAACATCACGCGGCGGAATGCCGAGCTTCAGAGGAATGCCGAAAAACCTGTTTTGCTTAAGGGCACGGATTTATCCGTGCCGTAAACGCTTCACTCGCAATGCGGCTTTAGCCGCTGAGGTACATTTTCGTTCCCGCGACCCACTGTTTTCCGCACCCTCTTAAGCCCATGCCTGACGTTGCTGCCCTTGCTTTTGCTTTTGCTTTTTAGTTGTCATCCTTCGCCGCAGGCGGAGGATCTGCTTTTGCATTTGCCGTTGCTTTTGCCTGTTCTTCCCCAACCCACCAACAAAATCGCTCCATCCACAGAATCGTCATTTCGACCGAAGCGACGGACAGCCTCACCGTCCGCCGCGCAGTGGAGAAATCCCCGCATTTGCCGTTACCTTCCAATCCCCGTCAATCTTCCACAGGTCTGCCTTAGAGCCGCGCTTCTTGCTTCGCCGGATGGCCTTCCAAGACATCGGGTGGCCCATCCAGACATCGGTTGGCCTTCCCAGACATCGAGTGGCCCATCCTTTCGCGCCTTTGAGAAAGGGTGGTTATCGTGCGCGGCAGCGCACGACCGCTCTCCTCCCCACGCGTGGGTTCTCCCTTCATCGCTTAGCCGAATAACATCACGCGGCGGAAAGCCGAGCTTCAGAGGGGTGCCGAAAAAGCCTGTTTTGCTTAAGGGCACGGATTGATCCGTGCCGTAAACGCTTCACTCGCAATGCAGCTTCAGCCGCTGAGGTACATTTTCGTTCCCGCGACTCACTTTTTCCCCACCCTCTTAAGCCTCCATGCCAGATCGGGTTGCTGAGCAGCTCGTGATCGCCCACCCACTGACAAGCCGATCTCTCAGGACTCGATGAAATCGCAGTTTAGCGTTCGGCGTTTGCGGCAAGCAGTGCATCGATCTGGGCCAGTCGGCGCCGATTGCTGCGTTGCCGGCTGAAGAAAAGCATCAGCATGCCGAACCACAGAACCCCCAGAACCCTCTCCCATGAATAGGTCATCGTCAACTCGTACCCGGTTGCTATTAGGACAAGGGACGCCGGCAAAAGCCAGTACGTCAACGAGAACACGTTCGTCGATCGCACGAGGTTTTCTCGATAGAACCGAACGAGACCGGATGGATCGTCACGGTCCGGCACGTTGGGTTCTCGGCTATGGAAGTAGTGAATGAAAGATAGAGTTAGCAAGCCCAGCACGTTAAGGCCATTGCCAAGACGATCCACGCCATGAAACACCTTTGATAAGGCAGACAAAGCGAGGAGGAGCGTCGTCAGACAAACGAGATTCCTCGCCAGCCAAACGTCATTTACCTGCAAGCGACGCCGGTCGGCATAGCTCTGTGCAATGGCATTGAGTTCCTGAAGCGTATCAAGCGGCTTTGGTCGCACGTAGAACAAGACTCGCAGTCCGCCAGCGGCCCAGGCCAGCGCATGCCAGTCATTCTCAATCTCCGCGAGCTCACTCGCCATCGCCTCTGCCCATTCCTTCGATCCGGCCGAGGCGTATCTCACAACAAAGTCCGCCAGTCTCTGTGCCGAGTTCCGAACGATGCTCATAACGGATCACATCCCGAATGCTGGTTTTTGAAGGCTAAGAGTTTGAGGGTCGGTGACGAAATCACGCGCCACATGGACACCCTTCTGCGTCAGGCGGTACAGGTGGCGCGCCGGCCTGCCTGTTTTCGCGTCCTCCCATTTCGTTTCGAGGACTTTCTGCTCCGCAAGCCGAATGAGGATGGGATACAGCGTTCCCGACTTCAGCCCGGTCCTGCGGCTCATGTCATAACCGTGTCGCCACTCCTGGGGTGAGTCCAGAAGCTCCCTAAACACTTGGCTCGTCTGGGGAGAGCGGCGAATGTTCATGACGCAACTCTACATATGTAGAGTTAAGGATGTCCAGAACAAAAAGAAAGCCGCAGACTTCACCTTTGCCACCGAGTCCTCACAAACGCGCATAGCGGAAGTGTTGCCCCAGAGTCAGCCAGCGTCAGTTTTGGTCGAATGCTTGCGCCGATGCTCTGCCGCGAAGACCCACTAGAACGAGGACAGAGGAAACGACAATCGTGACGCCGACACTCATGAAGCCAGCCGTGACTAAGCTCTCCTGCCAGGGCTGACCGGTGCGGCCAGCCGCCGTGATCGGCGACAAGGCTCCAGTACCGAAGACCGCCGCTAGCAAGGTGATGAGCCAGTTGACATATGCGCCATACAGCCCAGTCCAGAATGCGATCGTTTTTGTCACTGGCGACAATCGCACATGGATCCAAATAGCGCCCAAAGCAACCAGGAAGGTGCCGTTCATTAGGCCTTCCAAATGCGCGGCAAGCCCCATGCGCACATTAGCGAAATGCTGCTCGGCGAATCCGGTCAGAAGTCCCAACACAAACAGACACATACCATGGAACATCAACCGGCGGTTAGTTTCCTCGATATCTACAGTCAATGAACAGCCTCATCTTCCGCCGCTATCCTCGATGATCGTTCAGCCGGCCACCCATTGTGCCTGAAGTTGACAGAAACTTGTTCTCTTTTTCGATTACAAGAGTCAACTGCGATCCAGAAGCGCCTAACCAGTCCATATCCCCAGGTCATATTTCACAGTGCCAATCGGGATGCTGTTAACCTGACCTGTCGCATGGCGACAAGAGGCCAATGCACTCGTTGGGTCGACTTCCCGCAAGACGGGGTTTTGAGAAACGTCGTCGACTGCAGTTTGAAGTTGCCGAAAATCCGACCATGGGGACCCGAATGCCAGTGTAGGACACGCCGGAAACAGCATGCTGTCATGCCTCTCACAAAACGCGCATGGCGGAAATGTTGCGAGTTGCACAACTAAACCGGAACGTACGTCAACCGAACCACGTCCTCGCCGATTCGATCGCTGGACACCAGCCGGAGCGGCGGCCGGGGGCCGATGAAGAATGGCTTGCCGCGACCAAGCACGATGGGGCGCAAGTAGAGTCGATACTCATCAATGAGACCAAGCTTGGTCAGGCTTCCTGCCAGGTCTGGTCCGGCAACGTCAACCTCCCCGGCTTGCTGAGCCTTCAGTCCGCGTATCACCGTCTCGATGTCATTCCCGGGCCTCCCCGATCATTCCCGACAAGCGTGGCGTTGGGCCCGACCGACTTCAACGAGCGCGACACAACCCACTTCGGTTTGCTCCGCCACAGCGCCGCAAAGTCGTGATCCTCCGCATCCCAGTCCGGAAGGTCTTCCTCCCAATAACGCATGATCTCGTACGTGCGGCGACCGTACACCAAGCCCGTCAGGTCGCGCACATGCTCGATGAAATGTCGACCGAGCGCCGGACCGGGTGGCCCCAGTTCCATGTGGTCGACGTAGCCGTCGAGGGACTGCTGCAACCCATAGATGATCTTTGCCATGCCCCCACCTTTCCTCTTTGCCCTCAAAAATTTTAAGAAAACTAAAAAAATAAGTATAAAAGAGAGGAAAAAATTAGCGCCCCAAAAACATGCTGCAAGGAACCACGTTTCCACCACAAAATCACCACAACTCACCATGCAAAAACCATCGATTTGCCCCTGTGGAAATCGCAAATCCCCCCTAAAACCGCCCCTCCCACCATCAAAAGCCTCCTCCAAAAAAAAGCGCGCAATTTACCATCAAAACGTGCCCGAACCAGACGACACCATCGTAGCCATCTCCACCCCGCCCGGCCGCGGCGGCATCGGCATCGTGCGCCTCTCCGGCCCCCACGCCCGGGCCATCGCCGAACCCCTCCTGAAACTGCGCCACCCGCTCGCCTCCGCACAAGCCCGCTTCGCCGAAATCATTGACAACACAGGAGAAACGCTCGACGAAGCCGTCGTCACCTTCTTCGAAAATCCCCACTCCTACACCTCTGAAGATGTCGTCGAAATCGCCGCCCACGGTTCCCCCATCCTCCTGGATCATCTTCTCCGCCAATGCGTCGCCGCCGGCGCCCGCCTCGCCGAACCCGGAGAATTCACCCAGAGAGCATTCATTTCAGGCCGTTTAGACCTCACCCAGGCCGAAGCTGTCCACGACCTCATCGAAGCCACCACCCTCCACCAGGCCCGCATCGCCGCCCAGCAGCTTGGAGGCAGCCTCTCCCGCCAGATAACCCCTATAAAACAACAACTTATAGCCCTCATCGCCACGCTCGAAGCCGGCATCGACTTCGCCGAAGACGACATCGATGTCCTCCCCGGCCATGAAATCTCCACCCGGATCAACGCGATTCAGGCGCCCCTAACTGCTTTAGAACGAACCTCTTCCTACGGTCGAATCGTCCATGACGGCTTCACCTTGGCCATCGTAGGCCGCCCAAACGTCGGGAAGTCTTCTCTTTTCAATCGCCTCATCGAACGAAACCGCGCCATCGTCACCGCCGCCCCCGGCACCACCCGCGACCCGGTGACAGAACGCGTCTCTCTCGCTGGCATACCCGTAGAACTCATTGATACCGCAGGCCTTCGCGACTCTGCCAATGAAGCCGAAACTCTCGGCATCGCAAAATCCCGCGAAGCCATGGCCGACGCCGACGTTGTCCTCCTCGTCCTCGACGCCACCTCACCCTGCCACCCCGAAGATGAAGCCACCATCGCAGCCTTGGCTGGCCGCCATTTCCTCATTGTTATCAATAAGAAAGACCTCGCCACTCCTCCTCCCCTATCCCGTCCGGCACTTGAAACCTCAGCTCTCACCGGCTCCGGAATCCCCGAACTACGCCACGCCATCCTCTCCCTGATCACCACCGAAACCCCAACCACCGAGACGGCCCTCCTCACAAATCTCCGCCACCAGCAAGCCGTTTCATCAGCCCTGGCCGCACTCAACCGCACTCATCAAGCCATCATCGCAATGATTCCCCACGAGATGATTCTTCTCGACCTGTACGAGGCTCTCCACAACCTCGACGCCCTCACCGGCACTACGACCAGCGACAACATCCTCAACCTGATCTTTAGCAAATTCTGCATCGGAAAATGACCCCCGTTTACTTTCATATAGTTACAGCCAAATCGCCACGGAGTCCCGCAGTACTTATTGGAAGCGAAAATTCCAATAAATTCGATTTGGGCTAAACTAATCCGGAAGATGTCCGTAATCTTTCAATAATGGCTGATCAAAAGCGAATCTGGCGTGTAGTCGTACCGATAGCGCTCTTCACGCTACTCATAGTGACCACGCTCGGGATGGGCTGGCATCATCATGATGCCAACCGTACTCCCGACACCTGCCCGATCTGCCATTTGAGCCATCAGGCAGTCGAACCCGCTGCGGTCTCCATTCGTATCCATCCGCTCGTCCCCACGGGCTCTGGTCCTGAGCTTCAACAGATCAGCTTCAGCACAAGTTCCTTCCCGCGTCACATCTCCGCACGCGCACCTCCCGCATAGCAGTTGCATTCTTCCGTGCCCTTCGGCACGCCAATCAGTATCCCTTTTTCCTGAAGAAGGCTGACTGCCCCATGCGCATTCGACGTCTGCGTTTCCTAAGTTGCTTAATCGCGGTGTTTTCTATTCAAGCTGCAGGTGCTCAATCCCCACCTGCGCAGACCCCACCACCGCCGTCTCCTCCACAAACTCACACGCTCGCTCAGAATCCAAGCGCGGTGACTATTTCGCTCGATGATGCCATCCAGATGGCGCTGCAACACAACCATACTTTGCTGGCTGCCCGCACCGGCATTCAGCAAAACGAAGCGGAAGAAACTACTGCCAACCTACGGCCAAACCCGGTGCTCTTGGGCGACTCCCAGTTCCTGCCGGTCTTCCAGCCGGACCAATTCAGCACGGATTACATCGACAACACCGCGCAATTTGACCTCGGTGTCAGCTACCTCTTTGAGCGCGGCAAAAAGCGTCAACACCGTCTGCAGGCAGCCAAGGACCTGACGGCAGTGACACGGTCTCAAGTGGCCGACAACGAGCGCACCCTTACCTTTAACGTTGCGACGCAGTTCATCAATGTTGAGCTTGCCGAATCGACTCTGGAACTGGCAGACCAGGACTTGAAGAGCTTCCAGAACACGCTTGATATCAGCGAAGCGCGCTTTAAGGCGGGCGACATCGGCGAGGGCGATCTGTTGAAGATCAAACTTCAGATGCTTCAGTTTCAGACAGACTTATCCGGCGCACAACTTGCCAGGGTTCAAGGTCTCTCGGATCTTCGCCAGCTTCTCGGATATGAATCGATACCCCCGAACTACGATGTCGTCGGATCTTTTGACTACCAGTCGGTGAAGGGAAACCTCGAAGACTTCCAGGCGAAAGCCCTGCAGGCCAGGCCAGACCTGCGCGCCGCACAACAAGGAATAACCGCCGCAAATAGCCAGCACGCACTACAAGAAGCAATCGGCAAACGAGACGTCACTGGCCAGGCCAGCTACACACACGTCAGCTCTCTCAACACCATGTCCCTCTTCGGGCAGATCCAGTTGCCAATCTTTGATCGCAATCAGGGAGAGATCGCGCGCTCTGGTTTTGCGATTACGCAAGCTCAGGAACAGGAAAAATTCGCCGAGGGACAAGTAATGACGGATGTACGGGACGCCTTCGAGTCGATGCGCACCAACGACCAGGTTATGGGGCTTTATCGCTCTGGCTATCTCAACCAGGCACAGCAGTCGCGCGACATCAGCGAATACGCCTACAGGCACGGCGCAGCCAGCCTGCTGGATTTTCTCGACTCTGAACGTAGCTATCGAGCCACACAACTTGCCTACCGCCAGTCGCTCGCCTCCTATCTGCTGGCGATCGAACAACTCCGCGAGGCAGTGGGAACCAGGAGCTTACCATGATGATCGCACCCAATATTTCCCGCAGCCGCAGGATTCAGAGTGCGATAGCGCTCACATTCGTGTGTTTGCTCACCGCCTGCAACTCGAGTAACCGCGAGCAGGCCAGCCAGATGACCTCCTATTCTGCGAACGCTTCAAAGTCTGCAACTCCGCAGCTCTTCACCATTCCGCAAGATCAGATGTCGCATGTCCAGATAGTTACGGTTCAACCAACCACGTTGACGCGCACACTTCGACTTACTGGAACTGTGGCGTACAACGCCTTCAAGACCACGCCGGTGATCACGCAAGTCGGTGGCCCGGTTAGCAGGATCCTGGTGGTACCCGGCCAGCATGTCAATGCAGGCGAACCCATGCTTGATGTAAGCAGCCCCGACTATTCGCAACTACTGGACGCGTATCTGAAGGCTGCGGACTCTTCTCGCCTCTCTGACAAGAATTATGCTCGCGCGCAGGATTTGTACCAGCACCACGCCATCGCTGAGCGCGATCTTGAGCAGGCAGAATCAGACCGCAACCAGGCCCGGGCGGATTTGAACGCGGCAGAACAGGGAATGAAAATTCTTGGGATCAAGGACCCTTCCAGTTTGGCAAAAGCCACATCGTCCGCGCTGATTCCGGTGCTTGCGCCAATTAGCGGCGAAGTCGTCGAGCGTCTCGTCTCGCCTGGTCAAGTAGTGCAGGCTGGCCAAACGCAGGCGTTTACGATTTCAGATTTGAGCACGGTGTGGGTACTCGCAAACGTGTATCAAGCAGACCTTGCCTTCGTCCGGAGTGGAGACGACGTCATTGTGCAAACAGATTCGTATCCCGGCAATTTCCACGGAAAAATCTCCTACGTCTCTCCTGCTCTCGATCCAAATACGAGAACTCTTCAGGCGCGAGTCATCGTGGACAACCCGGGCGAGAAATTGAAAAAAGATATGTACTGCACCGTTACCGTGACGGCTGGATCAATTTCGAACGTCACCGCAGTACCGGACTCCTCTGTTCTGCGTGACGACAATAATCAGCCGTTTGTGTACGTCGCGACGGGTGCAAACCAGTTTGGCAGACGGGATGTGGAAGTGGGCGAAAGTCAGAATGGACAGAAGCAAATCCTGAAGGGTATTGCCGTCGGAGAAAGGGTTGTCGGCGATGGCAGCCTGTTTCTTCAGTTTGCTAATTCGCTGCAACACTGAGGAGGAAGCTTCGAATGATCCATCACATCGTCCAGTTTGCGTTACGGCAAAAGTTATTAATCCTGTTGATGGTGGTCTTCATCATCGTGGGTGGTGCGATCTCGTTCCATCACATGCCGGTGGATGCTTACCCCGACCTTTCCCCGCCAATGGTCGAGATCATCACACAATGGCCCGGACACGCAGCGGAAGAGATCGAGCGTCTGGTTACAGTTCCCACAGAAGTTGAGATGAACGGCGTCCCGAAGATGTCTGTGATGCGCTCAATCTCTCTGTACGGACTGTCGGACGTCATTCTCACCTTCGACGAGGGGACCGATGATTATTTCGCGCGCCAGGAAGTTTTCCAGCGCTTGAGCGAGGTGACCTATCCAACTGGCGTAACGCCCACGCTCGCCCCGCTCGCGAGTCCATCGGGGCTTGTGTATCGGTATGTCATTGCTAGTCCTGACCGCTCACCGCAGGAGTTGAAGGTCTACGAAGATTGGATTATCGAGCGCGAATATAAACAGGTCCCCGGAGTGGCTGACGATTCCGGCTTTGGCGGCACGGTGATGCAGTATCAAGTGCTTCTCGATCCTGCCAGGCTGTACGCCTACCACATCTCAGTACCGACCGTGCTTCAGCAACTTTCTGTCAACAATTCGAATGCCGGAGGCGGTTTTTATCCGCAAGGCGGCCAGATCTATTATGTTCGCGGCCTCGGACTCATCCGCGATACCTCCGATATCAACGACGTCGTGATCGGCACGCAAAATGGCGTGCCGATACGCATCCGCGATATTGGGGACGTCACCATTGGACACGCCCCACGCCTGGGAGAATTTGGCTTCAATCAAACGGACGACGCCGTCGAAGGCGTCATAATGATGCGGCGTGGCGAGCAGACGCAAAATGTTTTGAAGGGGGTTGAGGCGAAGACCGAGGAGCTCAACGAACACATCCTTCCTCCCGACGTGAAAATACGGCCTTATTACGACCGCAGCGATCTGGTTCAGCTCACAATCGACACGGTCGAACACAACATGCTGCTTGGGATGGCTCTAGTCCTCATTGTGTTGATGGCCTTTTTGGTCAGCGTCCGCGCTGCCGTCATCGTCGCGCTCACCATTCCGTTGGCCTTGCTCTTTTCCTTCATATTTCTCCACGCGCGAGGAGTCGCCGCAAACCTGTTGTCGATCGGTGCAATCGATTTTGGAATCCTCATTGATGGAACCCTGGTCATGGTGGAGAACGTCTTCCGCGAACTGGGCCAGCGTGAAGGTCAGAACTACAACCTTCAGGAAGTGATATTGGCCGCAGCGAAGGACGTCGATCGGCCGATTTTTTATTCCGTTGCAGTCATCATTGCAGGCTATCTCCCCATCTATGCGCTCACCGGCCCGTCGGGCAAATTGTTCAAGCCGATGGCGGACACGGTATCAATTGCACTGATTGGCGCCCTGATCTTGACACTGACATTCGTTCCCGTCATGTGCGCCTATTGGTTCAAAAGAGGCGTTCACGAGCGTGTGAACAGACCATTTGAATGGACGCGTAAACGATACGCGGTTTATCTCGACTGGTGCCTCGATCACCAGAAGACCACGATGGTTGTGGCAACATTGATCTTCGCGGGTACGCTTCTGCTCATCCCTTTCATTGGGGGAGAGTTTATGCCTCATCTCGACGAAGGCGCGCTCTGGGTTCGCGCAACGATGCCGTATACGGTTTCATTTGAAGAAGCGAGCAGGTTCTCGCCTCAGGTTCGAAAGATTCTGATGAAGTACCCGATGGTTACCGACGTCGGATCCGAACTTGGCCGGCCGGACGATGGCACCGACCCAACTGGATTCTTTAATGACGAGTTCTATGTCGGTCTGAAACCTTACAACGATGCATCCTGGAAATCGGGCGAAATTCACAACAAGGCCGAGTTGACTGAGGACGTTCAGAAGCAGCTCAAAGCATTTCCCGGAGTCATTTTCAATTACACTCAGCCCGCCGAGGATGCGGTCGACGAAGCATTGACGGGACTCAAGAGCGCACTCGCAGTCAAAATATATGGTCCCGATCTTAACGTTCTTCAAAACAAAGCGCTCGAGATCAAACGCCGGCTCTCACAGGTGCCTGGATTCACAGAATTGACCGTCGTCCGGGAGCTCGGCCAGCCCAGCTTGTTGATCGACGTCGACCGCGACAAGATTGCGCGTTATGGCATCAACGTCGCCGATGTAGAGGCGATTGTGCAGGCAGCCGTCGGAGGCCAGTCAGCCACCCAGGTGATTCAGGGTGAGAAATTATTCGACCTCGTGGTGCGGATGAAACCCGAATTTCGGGAAAACGCGCAGCAGATCGGCAATCTACTCGTCGGAACCCCAACCGGTCAGCAGATTCCCTTGAGCGAGCTGTCGAATATTCACGAAGCGGGCGGCGCCTCATTCATCTATCGCGAAAACAACTCGCGCTACATCGGTGTGCAGTACAGCGTTGAAGGACGCGACCTGGAGAGCGCCGTGCTCGATGGTCAGAAAGCCGTCGCGGATATCGCAAAATCCTTGCCCTCGGGATATCGGCTCACGTGGGGCGGCGAGTATGGCGAATTTCTCGAAGCGAAACACCAGATGGAGTTCATTGGACCGCTTGCCGTATTGATCATCTTCATGATTCTGTTTGCGCTTTACGGCAACTTCAAGTTCCCTGTGTCGATCGCTCTCGGCGTCATACTGACCGAACCGGTTGGCGCCTTGATCGCCCTGAAGCTCACTCACACACCGTTCAGCGTTTCGTCTGCGCTCGGGTTGCTTGCGCTCATGGGAGTGTCGGTCGAAACCGCGGTCATTCTCGTTTCCTACATCAACAAACTGCGGCTTGAAAATAAAGATATCCGCACCGCAACGCGCGAGGCTTCTCTCCTGCGGTTACGACCCATTATGATGACCGCCCTGGTCGCCTGTCTCGGACTTCTGCCAGCGGCGCTCTCGACGGGCATCGGCTCAGACACGCAAAAGCCTTTTGCAATCGTGATCGTGGCGGGCCTCGTCTCGAGGCTCTTCCTCGGCTTCTTCGTCAATCCCGTGCTGTACGAAATGGTAGCTCGCGAGGGAGACGTCCTACAGGTATAGCCTTGCGATCCGTTACTGCTTTACGACATCGATCATATTGTCATCGGGAATTCTATCGATGAGTTTGTTATATGGATCGATGCCGGCGCGCGTAGGCATTTTGTCCACAACAACTTCAAAGATCTGGTTAGCCTGAGTGATCTTTTCCTTCTTGAGGTAAAGCGGCTTCTCTTCGTCCTTCTTGCCGCTAAAGACGCCAATGTCGACATAGTCGTTAAGAGCCATGGGAGTTTCGTTTCCGCTGCCATCGGACTTCAGCTTGCGAGCCTGCACGGTGAGAGTGACCTTATATTTCTTGTCTCGTGTCTCGGTGACAGTCGCGGACAGCGCTTTGTTGTCGTACAAGACGATCGATTCAAAAGCATCCGTAATAAAGTACTGGAGTTCAGGCGGAGTCTGCGCACGGAGGGCATCGACAAACTGACGCGTGTCAGGATACGGCTCGCTTTGGGAATCATTCGCATTCGCATACCGATACTGCATAAGGAAGTTATGTAGCGCGAGATTCAACTTGTCTTCGCCGATGTAATCCGATAACGCATAAAGAACCAGCGAGCCCTTCTGATACCAGACATAGGCCTCGCGCTGCACCAGGACGATGGGCGGTTCGCGATGTGCTTCGCCCGCTCGGCCTCTGAGGTATCCGTCCAGCTCATGCTTCAAGAATTTGTGCATATTTTCATCGCCGTATTTTTTCTGCGCAACGCGAAGAGCGGAGTACTCCGCAAGCGACTCCGACAACATGTTCGAACCTTCAACGCGGCCGCCGATCAACTGGTGGCCCCACCATTGATGAGCGAGTTCGTGGGCAGTCACAAAGTAGGTGCGATCAATATCTTTGGAACTTACAACCCGGCCCAGGAAGCCGGGCTCCGTGTAAGGAACCGTATTTGGAAAGGACTGAGCGAAGCCCCGATAGCGAGGATATTCAAGAATACGGAACTGGTTGAACTGAAATGGACTGTAATTCTTCTCGTAGTACGCGAGTCCAGCCTTACTGGAAGCAATCATGTCGTCAACGTCGTAGGGATGAGCGGGAGCAGAGTAGACCTCGATATTAATCTTCCCATTCGCTCCATCGTATGTATCGCGTTTGACGCTGTAGACGCCGGAAACATAAGCGTAGAAATTCAAAGTCTTGACGTCGCCCATGCTGTATTCGTAATAATGACGGCCGTTTTGATGCCAGTCGCGTTGCAGGTATCCAGGCGCTAGAGCGATCTGGTCATCCGGTGTGCTAACGACGGTGCGATAAGAGATCCAATCTCCATCCTTGGTAAAAAGATTAGTGCGGCTTCCAACAGGATCGCCACGATGCGGTAGATCCGACACCGGTCCAAGATGCTCATCGCGCCGCCGCCGCGGATCGGTCAGTTCATTGTCCGAGGTATATCCAATTGTCGGAAAATATGAGGAGTCAAAAAAAGTGCCGCTGTAGGCAAATTCAGGACGCTCATTGCCGTCTTTGAAGCCGTGACTCGCATGGCCGACATTGAAATTTAGATTAATTTTGTCACCTGGCCCCAGCGGCTGATCCAACGCATAGATGGTGTACATCGCTCGCGGGCTCGAAGAAACGACGTGAAAAGGCCGGTCAAACTGCACGTTCGAAACCGACTGTTGCGTATTCACGATATGAATCTGCGAAATGGGATTGGGCGTCTTATTCTGAAGCACAAAGTGGCCAGTTCCCGAGAAGGAGCGCCGCTCCGGAAAAAGATTCACTTCGGCATCTACCGCAATGACTTTAGGCTGTGGAAGGTTTTCGTATTTCTTGAAATCTCGCTCATAGTCGGCCTGAATATCGCGACGCGCCTTTGCATTCAGGAATTCATTCAATACGTGTGCGTTGTAGAAGTACCAACTCCCACTTCCAATAGCAATCAACAGAAGCAGCGCACCCGCCGGTATGAGACGCGGAAAGCGCTCCCGACCCAGGCGAAGGCGTGCTGTCCACGTGTCCTCTGAACCGCGCAGCGCAAATGCTATGGAAATAATGCCTAGAATAGCTGCAATGGCGAACCAGTAAGTGATCGACCAGAATAGCGCCGGGACGAAGTGTCCATAGCCGTTCATGTCGGAGTAGGTATAAGGCGGCGTGTTGCCGAAGAGATAGAGCGTGTTCTCCCAGCCGAAGTTGAACAGCACAATATTGAGAACGAAGAGCCCGATCACCAGACCGTGAGCGATGAACTTGTTACTGAGAATCGTTTGAAAAAACATCGCCACCAGGGCAAAGGTAAGCACCTGGGGGAAGGTGATGATGTACAACTCTTTGACATACTCAATAAGTTCGTAGTGATAGTAGCCCGCGATCGTCTGGCTGATAATGCCGCAGAACAAAACCGCAGTGATTAGAACCAACTCAATGAAGGCCACGCTGCAAAGTTTTGAGAGCCAATCTGTCGATTCGCCCATAGGAAGCGCGTCGTGAATCCCTGAAAAACTTGTGTCCCGCTCGCGCCAGACGAGTTCTCCTGCATACAGCGTTGCAATGATGTACAGGAAAAGCGGTGCCTGCCCTTCCACCGCCTGCAGCATGAGGAAGGTGACGGGATATACGTTGCCATCGCTGTTGCGTCCGGCGAAATGGCCACTGGCGAGAGCAAATACAATCATGACGGCGAGAATCGCCCAGAAGGGAAGTGAGTGCAGAATGTCTGAAATCCGCAGCCGGGTTAAGGAACGAAACTGAGCCCAGGTTGTTCCCGCTCCAAAGAACTGCTGAATCGAGGGCAATCTTTGGGCAACCAGAGATCGCGTGGGCCGCGTCTCCGCCGATTCGTTCTCGCGAGCCTTCGCCGCCCGGCGTCCCTGGGAGGTTGCAGTCAACGCTTCGACTGAAAGCGGGAAAAGGACATACACCGCCACGAGTGCAAGCAATCCTACTCCAGCCCAAAGCAGCCGGTTGTACAGAAAAACACCCGACCAGGGAAGCAGTAGCCGGTTTCTCTCGACAACTGTCCAATAACGCGTGACGCTATCGAACAACCGGAGGCCGACGGGATCGAAGATGGCAGACCAGAAGTGTTCGAGAGAATTTGTCGCTGCAAAAACGGCGTTGGCGATCAGATACATCAGAAACAAAATGACGCCCTGCAGATACACAATGAAAAGTTTGCGGGTCAGTGCGGCAATGCAGAAGAACAGCGACCCGAGAAAGAAAATTTGGACGACAGTGATAGAAAGAAACGGCTGCAGATACCACCAGACGTGGCCGTGGGCGATGCGGGTATGGTCCGCCCACGGAGCCAGCGTACCAGCCGCTTCGCCAAACATTAGTCCACTGAAACAGAAAACGGTTGTGACAAAGGAACCAGCCCATCGGCCCCCAAGGTAAGCGAACTTAGTGATCGGCTTTGTAAAAAGGAGTTGGTAGGTATCGCGCTGGAAGTCGCGAAGAATCGACGTTCCGAATATCGCAGCGATGACGATGACGCCAAAGAACGTGAAAAGAATATAAAGTATGGCGGTCGAGTAAGGTCCGTTGAGCAGCACCTTGTCGTTGCCGACATTGATAAAATCCTCCGCCGCGATGCTGAGGAAGCTGAGAAAGAACCACAACGCGAAGTAAACGTAGGTCGATACGCTCTTCATGCGAAACTTCAGCTCGAACGAGAAAAACTCCCAGAACATTCCCATTGGTCTCCTCGACGATTAGTTCTTCGTGTGGCGTGAAAGATTGAGGAAGTAAACATCTTCAAGACCGGAGTCGACAGGAATAAACGCAGCTCCCGGACTCGATTCCGCGAAGATGCGAATCTCGTGCTGTCCGCCAACCAGGTGGGTCGAGATGACGTGCAGATTTGCCTCAAGGTCCTTCAACTCGGCGTCGCTGGCAACGACCTTGCTCCATATCATCCCCTTCAGCGCAAGCAAGGCTTCGGCAGGAGATCCTTCCAGCAAAAGCTCTCCGTTGCTGATGATCGCCATGCGCGGACAGAGCTCGCGCACATCCTCGACGATGTGTGTCGACAGAATCACAGTGACATTGCTGCCGATGGAGCTAAGCAGGTTGAGAAAGCGATTGCGCTCAGCAGGGTCAAGTCCAGCCGTCGGCTCATCGACAATGATCAACTTGGGGTTTGCAAGCAATGCCTGCGCAATGCCGAATCGCTGCTTCATTCCGCCAGAGAACGTGCTAAGCGCCTTCTTGCGCACCTCCCACAGATTGGTCTGGTGTAGCAGCGCTTCGACCATCTCTTTTCGCTGAGCGTTGTTGGAAATGCCCTTCATCACCGCAAGATGCTGCAGCATGTCCAGGGCACTCATCTTCGGATAAACGCCAAATTCCTGCGGCAAGTATCCCAGCACCTTGCGGACTGCGTCCTTGTCCTTAAGGACATCCACGTCATCCAGCCAGACCTCGCCAGAATCCGGATCCTGCAACGTAGCCACAGTGCGCATCAGGGTACTCTTGCCCGCGCCGTTGGGACCAAGCAATCCAAACATGTTATTTCCAATTGTCAGTGTCAGATCTTTGAGAGCTTTTACGCCGTTGGGATAGGTTTTGGACAGACCTGTAATTTTGAGTGCCAAGGAAAGTGCCCTCCAGATAGATCTACACCGTAGTTTCGTGGTAGCCGCAAATTTACCACACAGGCTCTGGCCCAGGAAATTCGAGCCCCTGAGCCCGGCAGTGCAGCCAAGCAGTACTGATCAGCCTTCGCAGTTGATCGGGCGCCCGATGGAATACGCAGGCTAAGGAATATTGGTTCAATAATTGAGGAAGTTCTAGTCGACTCTGGCCCAGGAGCCGGAATCTCCCCGCGCCAATCCCCGCAGCACTCGCCGGTCGGCAGAAGGCCGCTTTCTGGCCGTACTTGTCAGTTCTCCGCAGCAAACCTGGTTACGACCAGCAGATTTGGCCTGGTAGAGCGCCTTATCGGCCGACTCCAATAAATCCTCCTGACAATTCGAGTCGCCGGGCCAGCAGGTCGCCACCCCGCAACTTACCGTCGATAACCGGGGATGGAGTCCTGGCTCCGGAAGTGCCGGCGATCCCGCGACTTCAACAAGTTTGCGAATTCGTTCGGCAACGATCGTCGCGCCTTCCTCGGTCGCTCCGGGTAACAGGACCACGAACTCTTCCCCGCCAAATCGGGCCGCAAAATCGTCTTTGCAACGCAGGCTCTGCAACAGCAGCGAGGCCACGCGCACCAGCACGCGATCCCCATAAAGGTGCCCGCGTGTGTCGTTCGTGATCTTGAAGTGGTCAATGTCGATCACGATAGCCGAAAGACTGCTGCCGGAATCGATCGCCTCGCGCCACAACTTTGCGAACTGCAACTCATACGCATGCCGATTCGCGAGCCCAGTCAGATTGTCGATATAAGAGATCTTTTGCAGTTCGACATTCAGGAAGGAAAGCTCTTTCGTTTGGATCTCGCTGCGCAGGCGCATCAGGTATCCCATGCGCTCTTCCCGCCCGATGCTGTAATTGGCCACTACTGTCATCGAAATGGCACAGATCGCCAGGGTGATCCCAAGCAACTTCTCCGAACCGTTCAGAAAGTGGTCATAGCGGATAAAGGTGAGATCGCTCACCAGCAGGACCACAGAGGTAGTCAAGGCATACAGAAACTGAAGACGCATCACAACTGTGACAAAAATCACGGTTACGATCAGCCCCACCTGTGCATAAGCGGAGGAGGTCGCGTTGATGTTGCTTTCAAGATAGAGGTGCGTGATCCCTATCAGGCAGCTTGCCACCGCGATGGTCGTTTCACGATAGACCTTGCTTGGATTCCACCGCATACTGACATTGATCAGCAGGGCGATCGGGGTCACAATGCAAAGACGCACCTGCAAGGGAAACCAAGCGACCCCTCCGCGAATAAAGTAATCCGCGATAACGTAAATATTGAAGAGGCCAATGGCAATCAGCCCTTCAATCCAGAGTCGAGCCGCCCGCTGAACAAACGTAGACTGCTCGAAGCCGCTTTCCAAAGGTTCCGGCAACGTCAATCGCTGGAACCCTCGTCGGGAGAGCCGGTCTATCTCCGTGATCGCGAGTTCATGGATTGAAGTGCCGGGCATCTTGACTTTGCTTCTTTCTCACGAGAATGCTCTTCTAACCTCTGTCGGCAGCCCTGCTTTCTCTCTTCAGCAGCAGAAGACTAACCATAGTGCAACCTAATGTTACTAAGGGGGCAGACTCTTACACTCCCTAATTCTGGGGACACATAGTACTTCCGTGCAATTCCTCTTGCGATCCCATCCGTGTTATCTACGAATAGAATCGTGCCCTTGCTATCTCAGTTGAAAGTGCCACGCATTTAGACCCGAGGATTACCGACAAAGTCGCGGAAGGGCTCGAGTCTCCGCACTTTCCATTGGAAAAGAACTCGTAGATCGTCAGAACATGCTTAGCTGAGACGTTTACGCAACAAGAAAGTTATCGATCAGTCGTGTACTTCCCACGTTTGCCGCTACAGCTACGAGTGCTCCCGTCTGCGCGACGGTTACCGGCAGCAGCGTGTCGGCATCCACTATGGCCAGGTAATCCACCCGTACGCCAGCCGCCGGCGCCAGAACTTCCATCCCAGTGCGCAGCAGTGTTTCAACTCGCCGTTCACCCCCGGCGATCACTCCTTCCATTCTTCGCAGCGCTCGATTTAACGCCAGCGCCTGCTTTCGTTCCGCTGCGCCCAGGTATTTGTTTCTGCTGCTGAGGGCCAGTCCATCCGGGTCACGCACAATCTCGCAAGCCACCAGTTCCACATCAAAATTCAAATCCCGAATCATCCGCCGCAATACTGCGAGTTGCGCGGCATCCTTCTGCCCAAAGTAAGCTCGCCTCGGCGCGGCGATATGGAACAGCTTCGCCACCACAGTCGCAACACCGGTAAAGTGTCCCTGACGCGAAGCTCCGTCGAGCCGGTCTCCCACTCCCGACACCGTAACCGTCGTTACCGCGCCATCCTGATACATCTCTGCCGCATCAGGGGCGAACAGAATGTCGACTCCCTCCGCCTCCAGCAATCTGCAATCGCTCTCGAATGTCCTGGGGTATCTCGCGAAGTCCTCTCCCGGCGCAAATTGCAGCGGATTCACAAAGATCGACGCGGCGACAACGTCGCACTCCGACCGTGCCCGCCGCACAAGCGAAAGATGACCCTCATGCAGCGCTCCCATGGTAGGGACAAGGCCCAGCACTGAACCCGTTGCCCACAAATCGCGGCAAACCCCCTGCATCTCTGCGATGCTCGTCACAGTTTTCATGCCGCTTGGTCTAACCCGCCACTTCCGTCGGAGCAGCTATCGACCTCCGCATCTCCTGCGACAGATGGTAGCTCTCTGCATCCGAAGGAAACGTTCTTGCCTCCACAGTTTGTCTGTACTCACGCAATGCCTCTCGCATGACTCCCGCCACATCTGCGTAGCGTCGCACAAACTTCGCCGGACGCGAAAAAGTCATCGTCATCATGTCATGGAGCACCAGAATCTGTCCGTCGCAGTCCGGTCCTGCACCAATCCCGATGGTTGGAATCTGCAGCTCCTCCGTGACGATCCTGGCCAACTCACGAGGCACGCCCTCCAGTACGAGCGCAAAGCAGCCCGCCTCCTCGAGCGCATGCGCGTCCGTCCGCAGCTCGTCGATCGCCTCCATCGTCTTGCCCTGCACCTTGTAACCACCCATGCGATGGACGCTCTGCGGGGTCAGCCCAAGATGGCCCATCACGGGAATCTCCGCATCGACGATCCGCTGAACCAGCTCTCTTCGCTCGCGGCCGCCCTCGAGTTTCACTGCCTCGGCGCCGGCTTCCTTCACAAACCGGACCGCGTTTGCCACGCCATCGCGTTTGTCTGCCTGATAGCTTCCAAACGGCATGTCCGCCACCAACAGGGCGCGCCGTATCGCCCGCCGAACTGCACGCGTGTACACCAGCATCTCATCCATGGTTACGGCGAGCGTATTCTCGTAACCCTGCATCACCATCGCGAGCGAGTCGCCCACCAGCACGACATCCATCCCGGCCTCATCGACCAGTCGTGCGCTCGCATAGTCATACGCTGTCAGTGCGGTAATTGGGCGCCGCAACAACTTCTTTTCCATTAAATAGGGGGCTGTGATCTTCGTCGGAAGATCAGCGTCACGCCCAACCCGCGCGCCAAATCGTTCCGTAGAGAACGTTGTCAGACTCATCGTAATCTCCAGTGCAGTTCCACCGCGTATCGCGCGAAAAAGCACGACTTTGGCCGGATACCACCTGTCCCAGCAACCTCCTGGGTCGACTTAAAGCCTACGCGCCTCGCGACCCCGTCGCAAGTCAACCCGCCCCCCTTTACGACTCAGTGAGTTGCAACCACTGGCAGCTCGATGAAGCTCGCATTTCCAGGCCCATGGTAGATCCGCTGCTCCGCTTTGCGATAATCTCCAGGCTTCGCCCAGAAGATGTTCGGCACAAACGTCTGCGGATTGCGATCGTACAGTGGGAACCAGCTCGACTGTACCTGCACCATAATCCGATGTCCCGGCAGAAACACATGATCGGCCGGTGGCAGGTTGAACTTGTACAGAAGCGGCTCACCAACCGCGATCGGCTTCGGATTCTCCAGACTCTCGCGATACCGTGCGCGGAAGATATCGGCAGAGACCATCAGTTGATAGCCTCCCATCTTTGGCTGACCCGCAACCTCGTCGGGATAGACGTCAATCACCTTCACGACCCAGTCGGAGTCGGTTCCGCTGGTGGAGGCAATCAGGTTTGCAATCGGCTGGCCGTTGATCTTCACCGGCGCGGCGAGTACGTCGGAGGTGAAGACCAAGAACGTCGGTTCTTCCCGACTCCTCGCGCTGATCGTCAGCAAGCCAGTTCGGCCACGTCATTCCATTGTCGTAGCCGACAGGTTGGATTGGACGCGCGCGATATGGTACCGGCTTCGCCGGGTCGGAGATGTACGCATCGAAGGCGCTGTCTCCCTGCTTTGGCGCAGAGAAGCTGAGTTTGCCTTCGGCTCGCAGGTAAAGCGGTTCTGAGGTTGAGCTACAGCCGCTCTCGCAGGCGACTGGCCACGAGGGCAACTTCCGCCATTCGTCGGTGCCGCTTTCATAGGCGGTTACAGGAGCGATCTGCGGTGCGGAAGTATCGTCCTTCAGATACCTCGCGAGAAAGGGCGCGAGAATGTTTTCGCGAAAATAGAGTGACGTGTCGCTGTTAAATTTGATGGCCCCCAGGGTGTTCCCATCCTCAATGCCTTGCCCATGGTGCCACGGCCCCATTACCAGGAAGACGTTGTTGCCGGTGTCTTTGGGCTTGATGGCTTTGTAGACCGCCATCGCCCCGTAGATGTCCTCGGCGTCCCAGAAGCTGTGGACCAGCAGCGTAGGAACAGTGATCGGTTCGGCGGCGAGCAGCTTGTCGACTGCCTGGTCTTGCCAGAATGAGTCGTAGCTCGGGTGCGCCACGACCTTGCGCCAGAAGCCCACCTGCTCCAGTCCGCGACGCTTGCCAAGCTCTCCTGCGGAACCTGCGTCCATAAACATGTCGTAGTCATCGAAGTTACTTATCCACCACTTCACTGAGTTGTCGCGGCTGCCGTCCTGCTCATAGATGTAGGGCATGTTTTGCTGGCGGAAGGCGCCGTTGTGGAACCAATCGTCGCCGCGCCAGCCGTCGACCATCGGATTCATCGGAACGGCAACCTTCAGCGCCGGATGCGGATGAATCAGCCCCATCAAGGTGGTAAATCCGTCATACGAGATGCCGATGATTCCGACCTTGCCGTTGCTCTCCGGCGTGTTCTTCACCAGCCAGTCGATGGTGTCGTAGGTATCGGTCGCATGATCCACCTGGGTCGGATTCAGCGGGCCGCGCAGCGGGCGGTTCATGACATAATCGCCCTCCGATCCGTACTTGCCGCGCACATCCTGGATCACGCGGATGTAGCCGCCGTCGACGATGACGTCGGTCGCGTTGTCGTAGCCGTAGAGGCTCGAGCCCAGATGCGAGCTCTGCATGTTCGTCGTCAGGACATTGGCGCTGTACGGTGTGCGAGTGAGCAGGATTGGAGCGTTTTTTGCTCCTTTCGGCACCAGAATGACGGTGTGGAGCTTCACTCCGTCGCGCATCGGGATCATGACTTCACGGCGGATGTAGTCGAAGCCGTAATCAGTCGGCTTGAAGACTGCAGGCGATTCGCTGGGCAGGGCAGCCGGGGTCTGGGCAGAGACGACAAGAATGAGGTTGCAGAGGATGGCGGCAAGCAGAGTGCGGCGGAGCAAGTACGCGGGCATAGGTTCCTTCTCACGTGAGACAGGGAATATTCCCTGTCTCGTCACGCATGAAATGGTGTCAGAGTGCTGACGGTATCCTATACGGCGGTTGCCACCGCTGTTCTTCTTGGTGCGTTGCTGCTGTTGGTCTTTCCTCTCTTTACCGAATCTTGTGCGATTACCGATCGTGAGCCGGGGGGTACCCCCCTATATCCCGCACGCAAGCCTCAGTTTATCAGTGGTTTACGGAAGGAGACTCCCTGCAAAATCGTCATAACAAACGAGTTGCGCGCAAATTCGCCTATATCAACAACTTAGCCCCGGAGCAGGTCCGAGGCGGCTGGGGCTTGTTTGTTTTCGATCTATATATTAAGTATAGCGGGTCAACGCTAACTAAAATGCCAACGCGATCTTGCTCTGTTTGTTGGGCTTAGGTGGTTTTGGGACTTGACAAGCGATTTTTGGGCTGAAAATGAAGATAAATTCTGCAAGTTATTGAGGTACATGGAGATTGAGGTTCATATCCCTCCGAGGTTCAGAGTGAGGTTTGTTTCTAATCTTGCAGGACTTCGAGCTTGTTTTTATTCGTGGGCATCCGTGCTGAGGGTAGCATTTTTCGGAGGAGTGGCGGCAGTGGCCTGTGTGGCGAGTGCGGTTCGCTTCGCGAATGCCCACCTTAAGCGCAACATGCGCTGAAGATGGGGCACCCGGCTACCTATTAGCGCCTAACGAACGATGTTGAGAGTGACCTTCGTCGTATGGGTTACTCCTCCACCTGATGCGGTGATGGTGATGGTGTGAGTTCCAATCGACGCGTTTCTTGCAGTGCGTACTGTCATCGTCGACGAGCCCGAACCCGGCGCCGCTATGGAGCTGGGATTGAACGTCACCGTTTGGCCGCTGCCCTGCCCGGAAGCAGAGAAGGAAATTGCGGAGTTGAAGCTGCCGGTGACGGCTGTCGTGATGGTCGCGGTGCCGGACGAGTTTCTGGCCACGGTAATCGAAGTGGGCGAGGCAGAGACGGAAAAGCCAGCCGGCGCGGTTGAGGTGACCGTGAGTGAGACGGTGGCCGTATGCGTTATCCCGCTGCCTGTGCCGGTGATCGTGATGTTGTACGTGCCCGCAGCGGTGGTGGAAGCCACGGTAAACGTAACCGATGATGTGCCGGAACCGGGTGCGGCGATCGATGCCGGGTTAAAGCTGACGGTTACGCCAGAGGGTGCGCCCGATGCGGTCAGGGCAACGGCGGAGTTGAATCCGCCGGAGATGGAGGTAGTAATGGTGGACGTGCCGTTGCTGCCCGCCGCAACTGAAACTGCCGTGGGCGAAGCGGAGATGGTGAAGGCAGGCGTTTGCGTGGTCGATCCCGTAAGCGCGCTGATGAGGCCGGCATTTGGACTGCCCCATCCGGTGACAAGATCGTAGCCGGTTACCGCGGAAAAGCTGCCGGAGGTGCCGCTGGCAGATGTCGTGGAAGTTCGCGCCGTAGCTGGACGTCACATTCTGCGCATAGATGGTTGGGTTGATGAAGCCGATGGGCGATTGGCCATTGGCGGCCAACTGTTGATTGACCAGAGCGAGGTAGGCCGCCCACATGGGAGCGGCGAAGCTGGTGCCCCCGTACTCGTTTGCGAGGCAGGTTGTCTGGTCGGCGCAGGTGTAGAAGGTGAAGTTCGCGTTGGCCGATACGTCAGGGCCGTTGCGCAGGGTGGTCGAGCCGCGGTTGTTTGAATTGATGACACCGGAGAGCTGCTGCCAGGAAGGGATGGCGACGCTGTCCGGAGAGATGCCGCCGCCACTGTCGACCCAGGCGGTTTCAGATTGCCAGGAGCCAGCCGCGCCTGAGGTGACCAGGTCAGTGCCCCCGACGGAGACTACATTCGCGTCGTCGGCTGGCCATGCTTCGTTTTTCGTCGACCAGGTGGAACTGTCGCCGGAGGCCGCGAAGAAGGTCTGCCCCTGGGCTGCCATCCTTTGAAAGTAGGGGTCGAGCGTGTTTGGATCGGCGGGCGTCCAGCCCCACGAACAGCCTATGGTGGTGGGCAGAGGATTGTGCGTCGTCATGGCGCTGATCATCGCGGTGTCACTCGATCCGACGTACATGACGAGGCTGGAGAGGCCGGGAGCCATGCCGATCGCCTGGGTCATGTCGAGGGTTTGTTCGGTATCGTCGCAGTTGCCGCCCGCCCTTGTGTCGACGCAGGATGTGCTGGTTCCATCGGTGGAGAAGAGGGTGACCGGCACCTTGTTGGTTTGACCAACGTTTTTGAAGTAGGTATTCAGGTCGGCGAGATCGGTGCCCAGGAACTCAAGCAAACCGATATTCTGCCCGGCGCCGGTGAGTGCAGTGCCGCCGTAGTACGCGGCGCGCATGTCGCTGCCCAGGAAGGATGCCGATGGGCCAGAGCCCGTGGTGGCATGCGATACCACGCTGTCAACATCGATGCCATGGGCCTTGGCGTAATCGCTCTTTTTGACGAGCATCCGGTGGGGGAGAGAGAAGTTATCCAGGCCGGAGATGTGCCAGAGACGGAACGGCAGATAGGTTGTGGGCTCGCGGTCGGGCGCGTAAAACGTACGGTCCTCGGTGGGATGCCGATACGCACCCATGCTGACGTGGAATGCGGACTCAACAGCTGAAACAGGGCCTGTGATCTGCACATCCATGCCATCGCGGGAGCCGCCAATCACGGTGAAACCGTTCATGGTTGCGAAGAGAACGACGGCATCGTAGTCTGCCTGGGTGGGGCCGAATCGCGCCGTGAACTCCGGCACCGTGAGGAAGTGCCGGTACGAGGGACTGGAGGGATTGTAGAGGTCGCTCAGCAATTGCTTCAGGCCTGCCTCGTCGCGCAGCGGCAGAACGATGTTCAGAGTCATGATCCGGTCCTGAGGGAGCTGTCCGGTGAAGCTTGCCTGACCGTTGCGGGTCACATCTCGCATGTGATGCGTCATGAAAGACTGCGCTTTGGAGCTAACGGCTGCGACGGACACGAACACAAGAACGGCGAGCGAGAACTGAACTGATCTCCGCATCACGATTTCTCCTTTTAGGAGGAAGGATTTGTTGTTGGCAAGAGGCCCGCCTAATTGTGCCTCTAGGGTCAGGGAGTGTCAATCCACTTTCAAGCGGGAAGGGTGCTCGATGGGATTCGGTCGATTGTGATCGAGGACCAGCAGCCTGGGGTAGTAGCAGGGAATTAGCGCGCGCGGCCTCTTGCGTTGGGAGCGGGTGGTGCGTAGTGGGGTTTGAGTTTTGCGGGAGCGGGGGGTTTGGTTTCGATCTGAACCGGGCGATGCTCGGCGACCATTTTGGCGATGGCGTACTTGAGGGCTTCGACGCCTTCTCCGGTGACAGCGGAGATTTTGTAGAAGGGAAGCTTGCGGCGTTTGGCCATGGCTGCGAGTTTCTTCAATTTTTCCGGATTGGCGACGTCGATCTTCGCGGCGACCAGGATCGTCGGCTTCGCGGCGAGCGCAGGATCGAAGCTTTTCAGCTCGTCGGTAATGACTTTGTAGTCGTGGACCGGGTCCGGGCGGGCGGTTCCTTCCGCGGCGCCGGAGTCGGAGACGTCGACGAGGTGGACGATGACGCTGGTGCGCTCGATGTGTTTGAGGAACTGGATGCCGAGACCGGCGCCGAGGTGCGCGCCTTCGATGAGGCCGGGGAGATCGGCCACCGTGTAGGACTCGGTGTGGGGGTATTCGCCCACCTGCACGACGCCGAGATTCGGTTCCAGCGTGGTGAAGGCGTAGTTGGCAATCTTGGGCTTGGCAGCGGAGAGGCGCGAGATCAAAGTGGACTTGCCGACGTTGGGATAACCGACCAGGCCGGCATCGGCGAGGAGTCGAAGTTCGAGACGATAGGCGCGCTCTTCGCCGGCGCGGCCGAGCTCGTGTTCGCGAGGGGCCTGATGAGTCGAAGTGGCGAAGTGCTGATTGCCCCTGCCGCCGCGGCCGCCCTTGGCGATGACGATGGTCTCGCCGGGATGTGCAAAGTCGTGCACGAGCTCCCCCGTCTGATCGTCGTAGAGAAGCGTGCCGACGGGGACTTCGAGGGTAGTGTGCTCGCCGGCCTGACCTGAGCAGTTCGAGCCAAGGCCGTGACCTCCACGCTGCGCCTTATGTTCAGGATTGAAGCGGAAGTGGACCAGGGTGTTGTGGCTCAGCGACGAAGACATCAGGACGTCGCCGCCATGGCCGCCGTCGCCGCCGGAAGGGCCTCCCTTGGGCACGAACTTTTCGCGGCGGAAGGCCATACAGCCGTTGCCGCCATCGCCGGCCTTGATCCGGATTCTCGCTTCATCGATAAACATTCAATATTAAGTGTACTAGGGTGGCTGATTCGATATAGATTACTGATTTTACTTGTTATCGGGGGGACGGCTTCGTTGCGAAGCAGGGGCTCTGTCGCAACGATTTTCGTTAGGAGTATACTAGCCAGCCTTAAGTTATTTTCTATTAATCAACGCGTGAGATTATTGGCGTAACAACTACTACTTATTCGATTGAAGAGCAGGCAGAAAGAGAACCTGCAAAAGACATAAATTCATTTAGGAGACCAAATGCAAAACAACATTCTAAAAACAATGGTGCGCCTGGTTCTGCTTGCGATGGTATGCGTCGTGGCAGGGCAATACGGTTTTGGACAGTCGGCTGTAGATGGAGCGATCGCCGGCACCGTGCAAGATGCAAGCGGTCTGCCCATCCCGAAGGCCAAAGTTGTCATTCGTTCCAACACAACCAACGCGGAGCAGACGGTCCTCACCGATCCGTCGGGGTATTTTCGCGCGATCCATCTGCCACCCTCCACCTACACGGTGACGATCGCAGCGCCAGGCTTTCAAGGCTACCGATCCGCGGAAGTCACGGTTCAGGTCGGGTTGTTGACCGACATTTCACCTAAGCTTCCGGTCGGAAGCGAATCGCAGACGGTGGAGGTGACCGCCGAGGCGCCCGCAGTCAATACCAGCACTCCCGATTTCTCCAGTGTCATCAACCAGCGCATGTTGCAGGATCTGCCGGTGAACAACTACCGGTGGTCGGCCTATGCTGCCCTGACTCCGGGCGTGGTGCTCGATGCCAGCGGCTTTGGCTTGTTGAGTTTTCGCGGACAGAGCACGTTGCTGAATAATGTGACGATCGACGGAGCCGACGACAACCAGGCCTACTTCTCAGAAGAGCGTGGCAGGACGCGCGCAGGGTACTCGACCGCGAAGACCTCGATTCAGGAGTTTCAGGTCAACACGTCGAACTACTCCGTGGAGTATGGACGCTCGGCCGGCGGAGTCGTGAACTCGGTCACCAAGAGTGGAGGCAATGCATTCCACGGCGAAGGTTATTTCGAAGATCGCGACGCGGAATGGGGAGCGGCCAATGCCTTCACCACGCGCTTTGTGCCAAACCCGACCGGCGCTGGTTTCGTCTCGCAGAACTTCAAGCCGACAGACGTTCGCAAGCAGTACGGCGGGAGCATCGGCGGCCCCATCCTCCGCGACCGGCTCTTCTTCTTCTTTGCGGCGGATCGTTTTCAACGAAACTTCCCCGGCGTCGCGGTGGCCACCAACCCAAACAGCTTCTTCACCACTCCCGATGCCACTCTGCCCGCCGGTAAAGTCTGCGGTACAACCGGCGCCACCGCGCCGAGCGCCATCGACGCCTCGGCTTGCACCCTGCAGAGCAATCTTAAGCTGAGCACCTATTCGGCTGCGGCAACCATCTACAACACCGGGCTCACGAATCTGAACTCGATGCTGGGCACGGTGCCACGTACCGGTGATCAGACGATCTTTTTCCCGAAGATCGACTGGCAGATCAACTCGCGCAACCATTTTTCAGGAGAGGTGAATCGCCTGCGTTGGATCTCTCCGGCCGGCATTCAGACCGCCTCCACGGTGTCTGACGGTATCGCCAGCTTTGGCAACGACTATGTTCGCGACACCTTCGGAATCGCCAAGCTCGACAGCCAGATCACCAACTCCATCACCAACGAGATTCGCTATCAATATGGCCGCGACTTCGAGTTTGAGTTCGGCCAGCCGCCCACCCCTTACGAAACCGCCAACCTGATGGGACCCACCTCCGGCGGCTACACCAATCCATTTACCGCGCCGCCCAGTGTCTCCATCACCAACGGATTCACCTTCGGCACACCGAACTTCCTCGAACGAGCAGCGTTGCCGGATGAACGGCGCTGGCAGGTTGCCGATACGGTGAACTGGGTTCACGGAAACCACAACTTCAAGTTTGGCGAGGACTACATCCACACCTACGACCTGATCAACAACCTCTTCTCGGGTTTCGGCGTTTACAGCTACACTTCGCTGACCAATTACTTTACCGACCTGACCTTCTCTCAGAATCCGGCAACCGTCAACAGCGCGAAGAACTACAGCAGCTATGTCCAGGGCTTCGGAATTCCCGGGCTGGATTTCACCACCAGCGACTATGCTTTCTTCGTCGAGGACAACTGGAAGGCCGGCAGACGCCTGACCCTGACCCTGGGGCTGCGTTGGGAGTATGAGCAGTTGCCGTCGCCGCGGCCTGCGCTTGAGATCGCGTCCATCCCCCAGACCACCGTCTTCCCAAGCAACAAGACCAACATCGGACCGCGCGTCGGATTCGCCTTTGACGTCTTCGGCACCGGCAAAACCGTGGTGCGCGGAGGCTACGGCGAGTTCTTCGCACGCATCCTCAACGGCACCATCTATAACGCGCTGATCAGCACCGGCTCGACCAACGGCCAGTACACCATCAGCGATACCGTCACCACGCCAAACGCGCCGGTCTTCCCGCGCGTAGTTGCTTCCGGGAGCCTGGCAAGCCCGCCAAACTCCGTCTTCTTCGACAGCAACTTCAAAGCGCCGGAGATTCAGCAGGCCGACCTCACCGTAGAGCAGGACCTTGGCTGGAACTCGGTGTTCAGCCTGACCTGGCTGGGATCGTACGGACGCAGGCTGGCGAACTTCACCGATCTCAACCTGTTCGCGCCAACGCCGGTGACCTACACCGTAGTCGACACCTCAGGCAAGGGACCGCTGCCCGTGGGTTCGACCCTCACAACGAACTTCTACGCCAAGAGCCCGCAGTCCGCCTCGATTTGCCCGAGTCAACGTCCCAACTGCAGCTTCGGTTCTCTCACCGACATCTTCAGCGGCGTGACCTCGAACTACGAGGGCCTGGTCGCACAGCTCAATCACCGCTTCACCCACCACTTCCAGTTCAACATGAACTACACCTGGTCGCACGCACTGGATTATGGTGAGAACAATCAGACAGCAACCACGGCAAACAACCTCCTCGATCCGCAGAATCTTCGCGCGGAGTACGGGAACGCGATCACCAACATCCCCAACCGGTTTGTTCTTGGTGCGGTACTGAGCGCGCCGTGGAATGCCACCGGCTGGAAGAGCTATCTGCTGAACGACTATGAGCTTTCTCCGGGCTTCCAGGCTCAGAGCGGGCTTCCTTACTCGATCGGCACCAGCGGGACGTTGTCGACAGCGTTTGTGCCGACGGGTACTCTTAGCGCGATCGGCGGCGGCGTCAACGGCTCCAACGGAACCTTCCGCCTGCCTGGCTTCGCGCGCAACAACCTCTCGCAACCGGGAACCAACGTGCTCGATGTGCGCTTCTCCAAGCGCTTCAGCGTAAAGGAAAGGGTGAAGGTGCAGTTGCTGGCGGAGAGCTTCAACGTCCTCAATCGGCAAAACGTAACCGCGGTGAATACCACCGGCTACTTTATTGCGTCCACAGCCGCGACCAAGACAAATACGCTCACCTTCAACACCAACAGCGCCAATAGCGCTCTTCCGCTGTTCAGCACCATCACCAACACGAACTCGAGCGGATTCTCCTTCAGTCCCCGCCAGATCCAGATTGGAGCTCGCGTACAGTTCTAACCACGGTGTAACCTCCCGGGGCGGCGGCTTCGGCTGCCGCCTTTTTCTTGCTCCCGTTTCTTGCTCCTGCAAATTGGCCTTTCTTAATTCGCGGCTCTGCGACTAATCTCATAGTGTCTCCGGCGCAGTGCCGGAGCAGTTCCAGCCCGGATCGTAAAGGGTAAGCACGTTTCTCGATCGTCCCGTGGTTTTACGCAGAGCGGTACAAATTTCCGCGGAGAGTGCATGCAATTGTGGAGTGGGCGCGCGAATTCCAGCGCGGCCGTGTGGAAGAGACTCTGGGCCTGCTTGTTGTGGTGTTGTATCGCTGCAATTGGAGCCGTGCGCGCGGACGCGCAGACGTCGGTGGATGGCGCCATCAGCGGCTTCGTCGTCGATGCAGGTGGCTCTGCCCTGGTGGGTGCGGTGGTCGAGGTGCACAACGTCGCCAGTGGCGCAATGAATCGCGCGACTACCGGGAGCAAGGGAGAGTTTCTCATAGCGAACCTGCCCGCCGGAGAATATCGCGTCCTCGTCGAGTACGCCCTCTTTGCCCGGATGACGCTTCAACCCGTCATCGTTGAGGTGGGAGGCGTGACGTCCGTACAGGCGCAGATGCGGGTCGGAGGAGTATCGACCTCGGTGACGGTGAAGGCGTCGCCCATTGTTGTCAGCATCGACGATCTGTCATCGGCCGCCGTCGCCGGCGTCGTAACTCCGAACGAGATGGAACGGTTGCCGGTCAATGGCCGCCGCTGGCAGACGTTTGCGTTGATGATGCCTGCGGTCAATGTCAATCCGGAAGGCGATGGGTTACTGAGCTTTCGCGGAGTGGCTTCCACGCAGAACAGCAGCCGGATCGATGGAGGAGACGACGATCAGAGTTTCGGCTCAGTGCCACGCGGAACCGGCATGGAAAGCGGAGCGGAGCTTGAAGATGCCGCCGAGACCGGCGTGGCCGGCCGCGTCAGCGTCGGCAGCGCGGCCGGCGGCGGAGGGTATGGACGCCACTCGGGAATGGCGTACACCTTTTCGCAGGAGGCTGTGCGCGAGTTTCGCGTGAGCGGACAAAACTATTCCGCTCTCTATGGCCGAGCCGCCGGCGGCATCATCACTACGGTTTCGAAGAGCGGAACCGACGATCTGCATGGAACAGGCTTCTATCTGGCGCGAACCAGTGCGCTGGCCGCGGCGAATCCCTTCTCGATTGCAACCAGCTATGCCGACGGCGTCGTTGCAAGCAGTGACGTGAAGCCTCACGATCTGCGGCAACAGTTCGGCGGCAGCATTGGCGGAGCGATCGTGCGGGACAAACTCTTTTTCTTTTATGCCTACGATCAGCAGGCCCGGACGTTTCCCGCGATCTCGACTCCTGACGATCCCAACTTCTACGCGCTGACGTCGACCCAGAAAGCGTTGCTCGCCAATCGTGGCGTAACCTCTGCCAAAGTGAATGCAGCGTTGAACTATCTGGACAGCTTGACCGGAACGATCGCGAGACAGCAGAACCAGACCATCAACTTCGGCAAAATCGACTGGCAGGCCGCCGAACGCCAACACCTCAGTCTGCAATATGACCGCGGGCGATCCAGTTCGCCGGCAGGTGTGCGGTCCGCGCCCGTGGTGGACGTCGGCAGAGCAAGCCTGGGCAGCAGTTATGCGACGCTCGATGCGGTGCTCGGGCGATGGGTCTGGCTGGCCACGCCGAAACTGAGTAACGAGGTGCGAGTGCAGTATGGCCGCGATCTCCAATATGAGCAGGCCGTGCCCCCGCTGCCGCAGGAGCCGGCAATCGGGCCCGGAGGATATGCACCTGAGGTCGCGATCGGGCCGGATGGATTTACCTTTGGCGCTCCTTCTTCGCTCGGCCGAAAGGCATATCCGGATGAGAATAAAACCCAACTGGTCGATCTCGTAACCTGGGAGCACGGCCGCCATCAACTTCAAACCGGCGTCGATCTCAGCCTTGTTCACGACAAGATTGACGCGCTCACGAACACCCAGGGAGCCTTTCACTACGACAGCTCCAGCACCTCGGGTCACGCCGGTGGCCTGGTGGACTGGATCACCGACTACACCTTCAATGTCAACGCCAACCCCAATGGAGGATGTCCGTCCATCGTCTCCCCCATCCATGACTTCTGCTTCCGCTCGTTCACGCAGAGTTTTGGACAGCAGGCAGTCGCGTTCGACACCCAGGAGTGGGCCGGGTTCGTGCAGGACAACTGGCACCTCAGACCCGGACTCACCATCAATGCCGGGTTGCGCTACGAGTACGAGTTCCTGCCATTGCCGCAACAGCCCAACGCTGCGCTCGATGCGGCCTTCGGTAAAACCGGCGCGACCAGTGTATTTCCCGAAGACCGAAATAACTTCGGGCCGCGCATCGGCATTGCGTGGGAGCCATTCGGGCCAGGTCGCGGCGTCGTTCGCGCAGGCTATGGGCTCTTTTTTGGACGGCTGCCGGGTGCGACCATTCGAAGTGCGCTGGTCGATACGGCCCAGGCCACTTCGGCGAGACATGTGCTAATTACTCCTACGACGGTTACAAATTGTCCGCAGGTGTCGAACCAGGGATTCGGTTATGTGTGCACCTACGTGACAACTCCACCGTCTGCTGTAACCACGACGACCTCGGCGATGGTCTTCGATCGCAGATTTCGGATTCCTGCGGTGCAGCAGGAAAGCCTGACGGTGGAGCGCGAGATCGGCGCCGGAGTAGTTGCCAGTGCCACCTACCTGCTCAATATCGATCGGCAGTTGCCGAACTCCGTGGATATCAACATCGCTCCGGCAACAGCCACAAAGATGTTTCAGCTGCAAGGCGGAACCGGCGCGGTTGGGGTGCAGAACGGCGAGACCTTCGTGGTCCCCTTCTACTCGCAGCGGTTGAATACGAACTTCGGCCCGGTGACCGATATTGTCTCCAACGCCGACGCAAGCTACAACGCGATGGCGCTTGAGGCGAGGCGGCGTCTTCGCGGAGGCCTGGAGTTTCGCGCCAGCTGGACCTGGTCCAAAGCGATCGACGATGGTCAGGGCGGAGCTACGCCGCGAACCAATGCGCAGTTCGATCCATTCACTGTGCTGTACGACAAAGGCCTCTCCGCGCTGAACTATCCCCATAAAGTATTCGCCAGCGCCGTGTGGGAGCCCGCTTTCGCCACCGATCACCATTGGCTTCGAGCCGCCGCCAATGGATGGACCGTTGCTCCCGTCTTTGTCGAATCCAGCGGCAGGCCATACAGCCTCGACATCTTTGGAGGCACGCGGCTCGCCGGCGGACACGAGAGCATCAACGGCGCTGGCGGAGCAGTGTATCTGCCGACAGTGGGGCGGAATACCCTGCGGCTGCCGGATACAGCACAACTCGATCTGCGAGTGAGCAGGGCGATGCATGTGACCGAAAAAGTGCGGATGCGCGGAACCGTGGAGGTCTTCAATCTGACCAACCGCGTGAACTACTCCGCGATTATGCAGCGGGCATTTCTGGTCGGGACGGAGTCCAGCGGGGTAACGCCGCTCATCTTTCAAAATGCTGCGACAGTCGCGGCAGAAGGCCTGAATGTGCGGCCCTTCGGAACATTCACCGCAGCGTCGACCGGCCAGTCGCCCGAGCGCCAGGTCCAGTTGGGACTCAGGGTAGAGTTCTAAGCTCTCAGTGCTGCTATCTCCGGGGGGGTGGAGGTGCGGGATGCGTGACAACGCTCCGATCTTCAGCCGGATCTGGAGCAAGATCGGAGTGGGAGGCGAAACGCGTCGTGGGGAATGCGCCAGGATAATTCTCCTGGATCCACGCTGTCATCTTTTCGCGAACGAGGCAGCGCAGTTCGAAGCTCTCGTCGGAGTTACGCGAGCTCATAAGGCACCGCAGCTCCATGGAGCGGTCCGTAAGGTTGGTGACCTGCAGGACACAGACCTGCTTGTTCCACAAGTGCGAGGGATGAACGATCGTCTCAAGCTGTCGTCGCAGCTCCGCCACCGGAATCGAATAGTCGACATAGAGAAATGCAGTGCCCATAATGTCGGAGGTCTCGTGTGTCCAGTTCTGAAAGGAGTTTTCGATAAAGTAACTGAGCGGAACAATGAGCCGGCGGAGGTCCCATAGCTTAATGATGACGTACGACGATTTAATCTCTTCGATACGGCCCCATTCCCCCTGAACGACGACAACATCGTCGATGCGGATCGCTCCGGTGACAGCGATCTGCAGCCCTGCAAGAAAGTTAGAGGCGGTGGATTTTGCCGCGGTGGCGAGGATCAACGAAGCGATCCCCGCCGAAGCAAGCAGGCCGGAGCCGTAGTGCCAGATGCGTGGATCGTTGAAGGTCCATAGCAGCACGCCGATGTCGATGACGACGACGAACACGATGAGCATGCGGCGAAAGAGCTGGAACTGGGTGTAAATCCGGCGCGCCTGGATGTTGTTGGCGGCGGTAATGTCGTAACGGCTTAGCATTACGGACTCTAGGACGTAGATGCAGCCGATGGCGAACCATCCGAGCAGAATGACTGTCAGCATGACCATTCCCTGCCGCAGCGTGGAGTCGGTGCTTTCCGGCAGGCCGGGAATGAAGGGCAGGACGATGAAGAGGCAGGTCAAAAGGAAGATTGCGCGAGCCGGTTTCCCAAGGTGTTTCTGCAGCCTCCACCCGAGAACGTTGTCAGTCGCCTGTTTATGCCGCAGAACGCGAAACAGAAGGTAATGCACCACGTTCGCAAGCACAAGCAGGCCGCAGAAGACAAAGATGGAGAAGTACCATCCATGCCGGAAGTGAACGATCGCAAGCCCCAAAACAGCAGAGTGTTCCGCGAGCGGGTTGGCGGGAAAAAGAGTGGCTGGATTCAAGGGGCCGGGCCTCCTTGTGCTGGTTAGATGCATCGAGACGACGAGTCGCAATCATCGTGCCGGTGAGGCCCGGAATCTGGTGCTACTTGTGTTGCAGGTCGTCAAGCGCCTCCAGCACGGCCTTCTCCAGCGCTATTCGCTGATCCGAGTAGGAGTGGTCAGTCGACAGATGAACCGTCATGATGTCCTTAGCGCCTGCTTTACGCAGGGCAGCAACGAACGCATCGTTCGATGGAGCCAGACCGTCGTCCGAGGTCACGACCAGCACCGGACGGGTCGCCAGCTTCGGAGCGAGATTAATCGTATTCCATGCCGCAGCGTTCGCGACAATCTCGCTCGCCAGACTCTCCGGCGTGCACCCTGCAAGCGGAGCCATGCCATCCGCGGCAAGATGCCGGGCAAGAGCCGCGATGGCCTCTTTCTTCTGGCCCGGCTTAAGCGATTGCGCCCTATCCACCCCCATGTCCGCTGCGGAGATCAGGCCAACCGCCTTGATCGCCGCGTCCTTTGCGCCAACATAGCGCGCCATAAAACCGCCCATGCTGTGCCCGATGAGGACGATGTACGACGGGTTCGAGCGCAGCTTCTTCGCATGGGCTGGATCGCGCAGATAAGCAATCGCGGCCTCGGTGTCTTCAATGGAGTGGGTGAAAGAGAAGTCGCCCGGCGACCCCCACGAGCCCCGGTAGTCGAAGTAAACCACATCCCAGCCGTCGCGGCGGATCGCCTGCGCGAGATCAAGATTCTTCTCATTGCCAGGGAAGCCGTGAAGCAGAACCACGACCGGATGCGGGCCCGCGCCCTCCGAAATATACGCCAAGGCGTTGAGCAGCGCTCCATGACTGGGGATCTGAAACGTCTCCATCGTGGCAGGATAGGTCTTGTCCGGCGCGGGATCGGTCGTTATCGCGGCAGAAGGTTGTTGCGCATGGACCGGCAGAGAAAGCAGTCCGCAGACAAGCGAGGCCACAGCGAAGAGGCGAGACAGGCGCATGGGTGAAATTATTGTTCGCACGCGGGCAGATGTAAAGCAGACAAGCAGAAGAGCCTAAAATAGAGAGGTGAGTTTTACCGAACAGTTCGACGTCGTCGTCGTAGGTGCGGGACACGCCGGCTGCGAAGCAGCGATGGCTTCGGCGCGCATGGGTCTGCGCACCGCCATCTTTACCCTGAACCTCGACCTGATCGCGCAGATGAGCTGCAATCCTGCGATCGGCGGCATCGCCAAGGGACACCTCGTGCGCGAGGTCGACGCTCTAGGCGGTGTGATGGGCGAGGTTGCCGACGCGACCGGCATCCAGTTTCGCCTCCTGAACACCTCCCGCGGCCCCGCCGTCTGGTCCCCGCGGGCACAGTGCGACAAGGCGCTCTATCGCGTGAAGATGCGCGAGGTGCTCGAGGGCCAGAAGAATCTCTTCATCAAGCAGGCCGAGGTGGTGGACCTCATCGTCGACCGTTCCGCCGCCGAGCCCATTGTGCGCGGCCTGAAGCTGCGCGATGGACGCACCATCCACGCCGCCGCAACCATCGTCACCACCGGAACATTCCTCAACGGCCTCATTCACTGCGGAGAGCAGCAGTACACCGCAGGCCGCAGCGGAGAACCCGCAAGTGTCCTGCTCGGCGAGAGTCTGAAGCGGCTCGGCCTCCGCGAATGCCGCCTCAAGACAGGAACGCCCCCGCGCCTCGATGGCCGCACCATCGACTGGAGCCAGTTTCAGGAGCAGCCGGGCGACGACGACCCCACGCCCTTCAGCTTTCGCACCAAAGAAATTCCACTGCGACAGATCGTCTGCCACATCGCCCACACCACGCCGGAAACCCTTCGCCTTATCCGCGAAAATGTGCACCGTTCCCCGATGTACACCGGGCAGATCGAAGCCATCGGCCCGCGCTACTGCCCCTCCATTGAAGACAAGATCGTTCGTTTTCCCGAGAAGACGCGGCATCAATTCTTTCTCGAGCCCGAAGGCCTCAACACCCACGAGGTCTACATCAACGGCATGAGCACCAGCCTGCCGATGGAGGTTCAGGCCGCGATGGTGCACTCCATCCCCGGCCTCGAGCACGCCGAGATGCTCCGCCCCGGCTACGCCATCGAGTACGACGCGATCGATCCCACCGAGCTCGACCGCACCTTGCGAGTCAAGTCCTTCGCCGGCCTCTATCTCGCCGGGCAGATCAACGGAACCAGCGGCTACGAAGAAGCAGCGTGCCAGGGTCTGATGGCCGGCATCAACGCAGCCCTCGCCGTGCGGGCAGCCTTGAGCGGCGAAGAGGCCGAGCCCTTCACCCTCGATCGCACCCAGGCCTACACCGGCATCCTCATCGACGACCTCATCAGCAAAGGAACCAACGAACCCTACCGCATGTTCACCTCGCGCGCGGAGTTCCGCCTGCATCTGCGCATCGACAACGCCGACCGCAGGCTCACCCCGCTCGGTCGCCGCCTCGGCCTGATCGACGATGCCGCCTGGGCAGACTACGAGGCAAAGCAAGCCCGCGCAGACGCCTTTGAAACGCTGCTCAACACCGCGCGCGTCCGCGCAGACGAGCTGCCCCCGGAACTTCTCGCGCGACTCGACGGCGACGTCGCTGGCGTCAGCGGACAGACATTCGCGCACCTTCTCAAACGGCCCGAGGTTTCAGTCGAAGAGATCGCCGCCCTTCTTCGCGATCGTTTCACCGGAGCCGACGCCGCACTCGAAAACGCCGTACTCGATAAATGGAGCGCTGCCATCGACGCTTCCGGCTCCCCGCGGCTCCCCGCCTGGGTTCGCAACGAGATGAAGGCCGTCGAGACCGGCATCAAATACTCCGGCTACCTCGACCAGCAGCGCCGCTCCATCGAGAAGATGCGCAAGGCCGAGAAGCGCACCATCCCCGCGTGGTTCGACTACTCCGCCATCAGCGGCCTCTCTACCGAGATGAAGCAGACGCTCACTCGCGTGCGTCCCCAGACCCTTGGGCAGGCCAGCCGGATCGCAGGCGTTACGCCAGCCGCGGTGAGCCTGATCCATGTCTACATCGAAATTCAGACGCGGGAACGAGTAGCCTGAAGGAAGAATTCCCGAAGAAAGATCGTTAGAGGAAAGTTCGCCAGAAGAAAGATCGCCCTGAAGAAAGAATCCGTTGCTGCCTTCCCCGCGTCAAAGAAATATGGATGGAGAATCCCGATGACGGCTCGTGTACGAACAGGATTGATTGCACTCGGTGTCGCGGTAGTTGCCATACTGCTGCTCACCGGCGGCTGGAGGACAATGATGGGAACGATGGGAACAGTGATGGGAGCAGAGGCCACGCGCAAACAACCGATCCCCGCTCCAACTCTCGACGAGCAACACTCAACCGCGAAACACGAGACTGCGGTCCTCGCCGGCGGCTGTTTCTGGGGCGTGCAGACAACCTACGAGCGCATCAAGGGGGTCACCGCGACCACCGCAGGCTACTCCGGCGGTTCCGCCGCAACCGCAACCTACGATCAGGTCTCGTCCGAATCGACAGGACACGCAGAGTCCGTAAAAGTTGTCTTCGATCCATCGCGAGTCACCTACGGCACCCTGCTGCGCATCTTCTTCTCCGTCGTCCACGATCCCACGGAATTGAACCGGCAAGGGCCGGACGTCGGCACCTCCTACCGTTCCGTCATCTTCTACACCACGCCGGAGCAACAGAAGATCGCCACAGCCTACATCGCGCAGCTCGATGCAGCCCACGTCTTTCCCAAAAAGATTGTTACGGAAGTAGTACCGCTCAAGGCCTTCTACGACGGAGAGGACTATCACCAGGACTACGCCGACAAGAATCCCGGCAATCCCTACATCCAGGTCTGCGATGTGCCCAAAGTGGAAGCGTTGAAGCTGCAGTTCCCCGAGCTCTTTCAGGACTACAAGCCGAAGTAAAACTCGCCCGATTCGTCTCTACTGCGTAACCTCGCCCTCAGGTTCGTCCGTCGGGTTGTCGATCTCCGCCTGAAAGCCTTCGAGCAGACGTCGCAGAAACGCAGCCGAGTCGGCGCCGTCGATCTGGAGCTCGTGGGCATGCGCGATATGCCGCGCCAGATCCGCCAGCACAATACCCCAGGCAAATGGATCCTCCCACGCCCCGCTGCGGATGCTGACATGCTGGCCCTGCTCGGCAATCCAAACGCGCAGAACTTCGAACGATGCTTTATCCCGCTGCGCTACCGGCGGTATGCTCAGAATCTTCTCTACACCCATCGTTATCCTGCCTCGGTTTTGGACTTCCCTCGCATGCAACAGCTTGCCTTAGCCTATAACGGTTACGGGCTGTTGGTCTCAGATTGCGCGCCGGGCGTAGACTTAAATCAGGCCTTTTGCCGATAATCCACAGAAATCTCCTGCAATCCGCAGGGCAACTTTCGCTACCGTAGAACCTCATGGCCGCCTTCCCTCACATCGTCGGAGATCAGGAACGCCCCACCTCCGTCCATGCCGAAATGACCATTCTCGGCGCAATGCTGGTCGAGCCCGTCGCCATTATCGACGCGACCATGTTGCTCAAGACCGAGGACTTCGCCCTCGACTCCCATCGCAGAATCTACTCCGCCATGTTGCATCTGGTCGAAGTGGGGCACGGCGTCGACATCGTCACCGTTACCGATCATCTCACCAGGAAGAAGGAGCTGGACTCCGTCGGCGGCCTGCCCTACCTGGCCTCGCTCAGCGAAGGCCTGCCGCGCAAACTCAGCATCGAGAGCTACGTTCGCATCGTCCGCGACAAGAGCCTGATGCGTCAGCTCCTCTCCGTCTGCGACATGGGCATTACCGAGGCCTCCGATCAAAGCCGCGAGGCGCTCGACGTCCTCAACCAGGTCACCAGCCGCCTGACTGAAATCTCCGAGCACGCCGTCACCGGCGGCCTCTCCGATATCGCCGCCATCGTCAAAGACTCCTTCGGCTCCATCGACGCCCTTTACGAACAGGGCCGCGAGGTCACCGGCCTCGCCACCCACTATGTCGATTTCGACCGCATGACCAGTGGCCTGCAGGACTCCGAGCTCATCATCATCGCCGCCCGCCCATCCATGGGCAAAAGCGCCCTGGCCATCAACATCGCCGAAAACGCAGCCGTCCACTCCGACAAGGTCGTCGCCGTCTTCTCGCTCGAGATGAGCAAGTCCAGCCTTCTGCGCAGAATGCTCGCCTCACAGGCGCTCGTCAGCGCACGCAACATCCAGCAGGGATTCATCGGCCGCGAAGATCGCGATAAGCTCATCAACGGACTCGAACGATTGATGGAGTCGAAGATCTTTATCGACGACACCCCCGGCATCACGCTTGCCGAGATGCGCGCCAAGGCTCGCCGCCTGAAGCAGCAGCACGGCCGCCTCGACCTCATCGTCATCGACTACCTCCAGCTCATGACCGGCTCCAGCTCCAACGCCAGGGGATTCGAGAACCGTACACAGGAGGTCTCCGCCATCTCACGCGGCCTCAAAGCCCTCGCAAAAGAGATGAAGGTGCCCGTCCTCGCACTCTCGCAACTCTCCCGTGCCAGCGAGCAGCGCGGCGGCGACAAAAAACCTCTGCTCAGCGACCTCCGCGAATCCGGCTCCATCGAACAGGACGCCGACGTCGTCTGTTTCATCCACCGCGAAGAATATTACGACCGCGAAAACGAAGACCTCAAAGGCAAAGCCGAAATCATCATCGCCAAACAACGCAACGGCCCCACCGGCAGTGTTCAGCTTGCCTATCTGGCCGACTTCACGCGATTCGAAAACCTGCAGCGCGATTCCGGCGGCTACTGATATCGTTCTTCCGACCACAAACATCGGCAACATCGGCCGTAGACGGTCCCGGCGATAGGATAAGACTGTGAAAAGTTGGGTGGAGATCTCGGAGCAGCGCCTCGTCGCCAACTACAATCTGCTGGTTCAGGCCGCCAACGGCGATGCCGCCGTCCTCGCGGTCGTCAAAGCCAACGCCTACGGCCATGGGGCAACCCTCTGCGCTCCCGTGCTGGCGCGTGCCGGAGCGCAGTGGCTTGGCGTCGCCGATCTCCCTGAGGCCATCGCCATTCGCGACGCGCTCACCGCCGCTCGCATTTCGCCCGACAGCCAGCCCCGCATCATCATCCTGTGCGGCCTGCTCCCCGAAGATGCCGGCGCCGTCGTGCAGCATGGATTTACTCCCGTCGTCTGGGAACAGCAGCAGATGGAGTCGCTCGCAGCAGCCGTTCTGCAGCGAGGCGGCAGCTCCGCTCCCCATCCTCTTCACCTCGTCATCGATACCGGAATGGCGCGGCAGGGCATCGCCCCCGGCGAAGGCCTGCACACTCTGCTCCACTGGCTGAAGCGGCAACCCCGCCTCCGCCTCGATGGCGTCATGACCCACTTCGCCTCAGGAGAAGTCGCGGACTCGCCCCAGACCCGGCTTCAGAAGCAGCGATTCGAAGAAGCAATCGCCGCCATCGCAGAGGCTGGCCTGCGTCCGGCCTGGGTCCACGCAGGAAACTCCTCAACCCTCGATAACCAGGCGGCAGAGAACAATGTGCAGTGGCTTCGTACACTTGCCGCTACGGTCGGCGCCAGCCCGATTGTGCGGTCCGGAGTCGCCCTCTACGGATACTGCCTGCCCATCGAGCAGTCCAATTCTAGCCGTACCGTCGAGGCCCGGCTGCAATGCGCTCTGCAGCCAGTGATGACCTGGAAGACCCGCGTCCTCAGCCTCCGCGACATCCAGCCCGGAGACACCGTCGGCTACAACGCCATCTTCACCGCGACCCATCCCATGCGACTCGCGCTCCTTCCCGTGGGATACGCCGACGGCCTCCGCCGCGAGCTCTCAGGCTCCAACGCAAAACCCGGCGGATGGACGATCATTCACGGACAAAAAGCGCCCATCGTCGGCCGCGTCTCCATGAACCTCACCGTAGTCGACGTAACCGGCATTCACGGAGTCGCCCTAGACGATGAAGTCATCATCCTCGGCGACGGCATCACCGCAGACGACCACGCCCGTCTCGCCCACACCATCTCCTACGAGATCCTATGCGCTGTCCGCGCCGTTCCGCGTCTGATCGCCTAACCCACAATCGCGCATTTGCACCCACCCTCCCAACCCATTAACATCAGCAGAGAAACGAAAGAGGCCACTTCATGGAATCCCCCAACACCGCGCGCCGTACGGAAGACATCGCGCTCGATCTGCTTAAGTTCATCGCAGCCCAGGCTCACGTCGGCAACAAAACCTCCGGTTCCACCGGCTTTGGCGTCACTTCCTCAGCCAAGCCCGAGGATCAGGTCGCCAGCCTCCTCGAACTCTACGCCCGCTGCCGCGAAGCAGTCGAAAAGAAGTAGTGCCCCCCTCCCATCCACTCCGCGTCGCCGTCATCGGAGCCGGAGCCTTCGGACGCAACCACCTTCGCGTCTTTCGTGAGCTCGAACAGGCCGGTCACCCCGTCCAGCTCGCCGCTGTCGTCGACAGCAACCCAGCCGCCGCTGCCGAAGCCGCACAAAACTTCGCCGTCCCCGCCTTTGCCACCATCGAAGCCTGTCTCGCCGACGCCGGCCCGCTCCATGCCGCATCCATCTGCGTCCCCACCGTGCATCACGCCGCCGTGGCCGAGCCACTCCTCGCCGCAGGCATCGATCTCCTCATCGAAAAACCCCTCGCCGCCAGCCTCGCCGACGCCGATCGCATCCTCGATCTTGCCCGCAGCCACAACCGCATCCTGCAAACCGGCCACCTGGAACGCTTCAATCCTGCCGTCACCGCCGCCCGCCGTCATCTGCACAAACCCATGTTCTTCGAGGTCCATCGCCTCAGCATCTTCACCCCGCGCTCGCTCGATGTCGATGTCGTTCTCGACCTCATGATCCACGATCTCGACATCGTCCTGAACCTCGTCGCCTCTCCCGTTCGCGAAGTGCGTGCCGTCGGCCTCCCCGTGCTCTCCAACAAGGTCGACATCGCCAACGTCCGCCTCGAGTTTGAAAACGGTTGCATCGCCAACTTCACCGCCAGCCGCGTCAGCACCGAGCGCGTTCGCAAGATGCGCTTCTTTCAGCCGCACCAATATCTCTCGCTCGACTTCGCCCGCCAGGATCTCCTTATCATCGACACCGCCGCCGCCAACCCCGCCACACTCGACGCCTCGGCCCTCGCCCACCTCGCAGGTCAACATCCCTCTGCCGGACTCTCCCTGAAAAAAATCTCCGTCGAACCAGGCGAACCCCTCAGCCTCGAGATCGCCTCGTTCCTCAACGCCGTGCGCACCCGCACCACCCCCGTCGTCTCAGGCGACGACGGCCGCGCCGCACTCGCCCTCGCACTCGACATCAATCGCGCGATCGCCGCGCACGCCCAGCGCGCCGGCCTCTAATTACTGCCGCCGCCCGAGCTGCTGCTGCTCCCACCACCCAGAGGAATCCTGATACTGATTCCCCCAGCCCAGCGGACGCTCCAGTACGTCGACGTCGGCGGAGCCGTACTCGCAGGCAGAGAATCGTTCACGTTGTAACCGCCGCCCAGCTTCGTATCGCGTCCGATATCCGCCAGGCAGCTGATCTCGAACGCGCGATACGCATACGTCCCTCCCACCCCGAATTCAACCGCCGTCGTCGAAGGGTTGTACCCGATGCCGCCGGTGCCGAAGACCGCCGACCGTTGCTTCTTCACGATCCACTCTTTCGCAAGCACATTGACGAATGCCATCGGAACCACAACATACGTCTTCGTCTCCTGCACAATGCTGCCCGTCCCCGAGGCCGCGGCCGAATAGCTGTGATACGGAGTGAACGGCACCATCACACCCGCGGCAGCCTCCACCCGTGGCGGAGACTCAAACTGAACCGTAATCGTCACCACCGGAAGCTTCGTTGAGGCGTCCGCCAGGCTGCTCAGCAAAGCATCGCTGGCGGTTTTCAATGTATCGGCGGCAACTCGTTTGGCCACCGGCGCCAGTACGTTCGTATAGTTCAAAACCCATGTCTGGACCTGATAATCCTGCTTATCGCTGTTCGTATCGGGAATCGTCGCATTGCCGGTAATCCCTCCCGAAGTCAGCTCCGTCAGCCTCAGTGTCCTTTCCAACACGTTTAGCTTCGGCACCGCCGCGGGCAGCGCCTTCACCTCGACCTTCAGCCCCTTCTGGTTGTCTTCGAGCGTCCCGACACTGGCCGCGTCGGTCGTGCCGCCCGCCTTCAATGTCTTGATGTCCCCGTCCAGATTCGCAATCTTTTGCCTCAACTGTTTCAATATCGCGGGATCGTCATACTTGGTCATCGCCGCCTGCAGATCCTTGGCCGTCTTATCCTTCCACGCCTGCGTATTGATCCACGGCTCACTCTTCGATGCCGGCCCTCCCGGCGGGGGCTGCAGCGCCCCCTTGAAGCTGGTGATCGCGGGCGCAGCCAGGGTAAGCGGATCGATCGTCTTGATCACGTTCTCCACTCTTTGCTGTGCCGCGGCGATATCGGCCACCGAGGCACACTCGCCGCGCCTGTCTTCGCAATCGAGTTTTGGTATTTCATGGGCCGCCTTCTCCCCACCTTGCGGCAGCAGAACAATCTTCCCCAGGTTCCCCGACAGCGATCCGAATATCGTCTGGAACGTATCCGGAGGCACCACGCTCGTCGTCGACTTCCAATCCAGCGTCAGGTTCTCCAGCAAATACGGGTCCGTCACCTTCACCTGCACCGCACATCCGCGCTTGACGTAGATCGTCGGCGGAGTCACCGGCCACATTCGGTTCACCGTAATGCTGCATGCTCCATTCAGCGCCGTGTACGAGCACGCCGGCGGATTTGCCGGAGTTGAGCACGAAGAGGCAGCTTTGGCGAACGGAACCACAATGCCGCACGCAAGCGCGGCAATCGACACAAGGCGCAGTCTACACATGAAAAGCCTCCATCGTGCTCAACGGGAGATAGGGGGAGCTAGGGGGCCCTTGGTCTTTGCCAGTAGACCGAATGAATCGGTGATGTTGGAGACTATATCCTTGCTGCACTGCTGCCGGATGAATTGTTGATCGCATGTATGCAGTTGATAAACCGCGTCGCCCACCCGCAAAACAATCTCAAAACCAGCAGCTCACGGCAGTTGAATGCGATAAAGATTGCGACGAATTGTCGACCGCGTCCATGCGTAGTCGGAAGAGTTCAACGCCGAGCCCACAAACCATGGGATCGTCTTCGCATTGGTCATATCCTCAGGGCCCCCGAATCCGTGGGGCTCCGGAACCTTGGGAAACTCCGAGTCATGCATCAGCGGCAGAACGTACGTCGTCGTCCCACGCAACTCCACGAAGGCAATGTAGATAAACTTTCCCGCTGTGTCCCAACTGACCTGGCAATCCAAGACACACAATGGTCTGGTGCTTCCCCCGTCCACAGAGAATGCTTTGACCGACGCCGGGCGGTCTTCGCCTGGGTTTGACGACCCAGCAATCACCCAGCGGCCATCAGGCGACACTCCCGCCAGGTCCAGGATCGGTTGAGGGACGATCTTGTGCCGGCCGCTGCCATCCACCTTCATGCGATAGAGATAGTTCGAGCTCCCTTCTATTGCACGGAAAGCGATATCGCCATCCGCAAGAAAAAATGGCGAATCCTCGACCGCAGGAGAAACGATGTGTCGCGGAGGCGAGCGCCGGTTCGTCGCCGCAACCCAGAGATTGGAGCGGCCACTTGCGTCCTGCATCGTAAACGCCACTTCTTTGCCATCCTGGGAGACGGCGTAGCTTTGCACCGCGTAATCCGGCAGCAGCTTCTCCACCTTTCCGCTCGTCAGGTCCTTCCGGCACAGCTCCGCGCCACGCTTTCCCCCATTGGCCGACAGGAAATACAGACTTTGTCCATCCGCGGAAAAAGTCGGCGCAAACGCATTCCCTTCGGAAGACACCTGATGGTCTCCGTCCTTATCGTGCAACCAGATGGTGCGATCCTCCGAGCCGACCGACGAAATCAACGACTTCCCATCCGGCGCCATCGCAATTCCTTCCTGAGACGTCGGGCCAAACGTCACCTGCTCCAGCTTTCCATCGGGAATGTGCTCGCGCCATACGTGGTAGTCATCTGTCTTGGCAGTCAGATAGATCCACTTACCGTCAGGCGTCCACGCGCCGGCATTGCACGGCCCGTCCGGACCAACCGGCTTAACCTCCTTCGCGCCCTGAAACGGAACCAGCCGGCAACGCTCAAGGGCGCCGCGCGAGTTCATCTGAACCACCAGCACCGTCCGGCTATCCGGAGAGAGGTAGGAGTGATGCGCCATGCTGCGTTCCCCCTCGGGAAGGTAAACGTCGCGGCTATCTCCCCGGGCCTCATCCGTCGTCACAATCCCCATGTGCAGCCCTTCTTTGATCTCAGAAAAAAGCAGCCGCTTTCCTCCTTCAATCCAGCTCAGAGACGAGGCATTGGGCAGCAGCGGATGAGGCTCGCCGCCCAGTACAGGAACCTCCCACGAATTCCATGGATCGCTATAGGCGATCTGCGAGTTGTCGGGAGAAAATGACAACCCCATCTTGACCCCTCCGTCGTGCGTTAGTTGGACCGGCTCACCCCCCGGCAGCATCTTGACGTAGATATCTCCGGGGCCAAAAAACGCATCGGACCCTCGAACGAACGCCAGAATGCGGCCATCCGAGGACAGGGCCGGATATACCGCCGAGTCGGTAAAGAACGTCAGTTGTTCCCACTGCTGGCTCGGCGGCAACGGGGCCGGAGTTCGGCGGTGATAAAACAACCCGCCCGCCACCAGCGCCAGAACAAGAGCTGCCCCGCCGAGATAAAAGTAGCCCTTCCGCATCCCCGCCTTCGGTGTCCAGGCCGCCGCGGATTCGCCCTTCTCCTGGGTCTTTTCTACCGACGACAGCGCATCCCAGTTGCGCCGGCTGCTGTCTCTGGTCAACCGCTGCAGATCGGTTCGCAGATCGGCTGCATGCTGGTAGCGCAGATTTCGATCTTTCTCCAGCGCCTTGTTGATCACTTGTTCCAGCTCGACCGGCAGATCCGGATTCAAACGCACCGCAGGAACAGGTGTCCGGTTCATAATCGCTTCGCAGGTCACCGCGATGCTCTCGCCGCGGAACGGCGCCATGCCCGTCGCCGTCTCATACAGCACCGCGCCGAAGGAAAACAGGTCCGTGCGGGTATCCAGCTCCTTCCCCCGTACCTGCTCCGGAGACATGTAGGCCACGGTTCCCAGCATCGCGCCCGAACTTGTCAGATGCGCATCGCTGACCGTTGTCCGCCCCGCGGCCGCCGTTTCCACCATCCGGCTCGCTGCCGGTATCACCTTGGCCAGGCCAAAGTCCAGCACCTTCGCCGTCCCCCGCTTGGTGATAAAGATGTTCGCCGGTTTGATGTCGCGATGAACCACCCCGGCAGCGTGAGCCGCTTCCAGAGCATCAGCGATCTCGATCGCGATCGGCAGAAGGGCCTCTGTATCCATGGCGCCGTTGAAAATACGATGCTTGAGCGTCTCGCCATCCAGAAACTCCATTACCAGGAAGGGCCGGCCGTCTTCCTCGCCAACCTCATAGATCGTGCATATATTGGGATGGTTCAGTGCGGACGCCGATTGCGCCTCCCGCTGGAACCGGGCCAGACTCTGCGGGTCGTGCGCCACGTCGTCGGGAAGAAACTTAAGCGCCACAGACCGGCGCAGGTTCAGATCCTCCGCCTTGTAGACCACGCCCATCCCGCCGCCGCCCAGCTTCTCGATAATCCGATAGTGCGAGATGGTTTGGCCGATCATTGGGCGATCTCAAGCTTCGACGTCCTTCAATACTACTCGACCCCCACTCGAGTCAGGCTCTCCTCACGGACCTGCCGCGTGCCCCCTCGCCTCTGTTGAAAAATAAAGTTGGAAACCGTGGCAGGTTTTCCGCCACCACAAACGTGTCCATCAAACCACCACGATTACCACGCATCCCACCACGTTCTCACCACAAAAACACCACATCAAAACACCCGTTTTCCCGCAAACCCCCTGTAAAAACGCCCACCTCACCACAGCCAAAAAATCTGCCGCAACGCCTCGGAAAATTCGCCTAATTCATGGTCTTGACCGGAACGTCGTCCGGAATCTTCAGCTCGAACTGGTCGTCATCCAGCTTCTGATTCATCGCCAGTTTGGAGATCGTAATCGCCAGACTGTACTGATCCTGAGGCCGCTTAATCACAATCTTCATCGGGAAAACCGTATCGCCGAAGGTCTGGTAGTTACTGTAGAAAGCCCGCGTCACCACAGTTCCATCCGGCCCATAAATATCCAGCTGATACGGCAGAAGATTCGTCCGCCCGATATGAATCACCCGCACTGTATGCGCCCTGTCGCCCTTTGGCTGCTCCAGAATCTCGAGATCGTAGTCCGGCTCTTCAATCAAATCTTTCTTATTCTTTTCATTCGCCACCACCCGGCTATCCTGCGTCAGCGAAACCACCTGCCCCGCGGCCAGACCGTGCACCAGCAGAGAATCGAAGATCACCGCCGGACGCAGACTTTCCAGCCCATGTTGCGACGCATCCCGCACTTCGCTGGTGCCCACCATCGCCATATGGCGTGGCGGAATCCATAGCTTCCAGTTCTTCCCGTCGCTCACCATATCCAGCGCCTGCGACCCCAGCACCGGCAGACGAAGCAAAACCCGAAGGTCCTCCGGTTTGCGCAGGAAGATGTAGCCGCTGAAGCTCGGATGCTGGACCACCTGGCCCTGGCGCGCTCCGCCCTCCGAGGCCACGATCTGAACCGTAGCGTTCAGGCTCTGGACGGCATTAAATCGATGTTCAACGTCCGTCAAAAGCTGGCTCAGCGTCGCGGTCATCACCACATCGGCAGGCCGCGTCTTCGGTACCTTGTAGATGTGGGTCAGGCAGCCGGTCAGTGCCGGAGCCAGCGCCACCAACCCCACCGCTAACGCTTGTCTTATCCTCATTAGCACAAACTTCAAGTATATCTGTCCTGGCATGGAATGCCGGGACGGCATCCACTAAGTGAACCCGGGTTAACGCTTCCTGTGTGTGTTGGATGACTGTAACTTCTACAAAGCTTCGGGGAGTTTGCTGCAAGATGGACACAATTTTGTGGCCGCTAAGAGTCAATTCTAGCGCCTTGGCAGAAAGGCGCGAACGATGAGCGAAAGCCCCAGCGAGACAAGAATGCCTCTGATGATCAGATTGGAGTTGTAGTGCCAGCCCAGCACAGCGAAGGAGACCACAGCGCCCCATATATAGGTTTCGCCAAGGAAAGCGACCAGCCACGCCGGCGTTACGACGGATGCAGCGATTCGGGGTGTGAACGCAGGAAAGAGTTGGGGAACCTTGGCGCAGTAGGCGAGGTAGGGTTCGCCAAGCTTTGCTGTAAGAAAAGCCTCTTCTCCGCCGATAAGACGAAGCTCAAAGATGCCGATGGCAAGAATACAAAAGATGGCTCCGCTGACCGGCATCAGGAGCGCAAGCGCGAGAGTGTGGAGGAAGATGCCGAGGTAGAGCGGATTGCGAACGTAACGAAATGGACCGGCGGCAACGACGCTTTCGCCGTGCATCGCGCGATCCTGAACAATGGAGGTTCCGAGGTAGGCCGACGCCGAGGTGCGTAGCAGCGCTGCGGCCAGAACGCACAGTATTCCCGCGACCAGAAGCAAATTAAATGCAGTGGCGATATTCAGCGTACCGGGTTTTAGCGCCGAGAGTTTGGCCGCAAGCGTCCCCCAGACGTGAGCGTTAGGGCCGGCAGAGTCAAGATGCAGCCATCTATTCCACGGCGTGACGAAGCCCAGGAAATAGAGGATGCCGTGGATGAAAAAGCGGAGGCGAAATTCCAGGGGTGTTGGTTTCATTCCGACGCGAGTGGTCCCTTCTTGCTGATCTTGGGTTTAGTTTTCTTTATTGCTTGTGGGTGTCGTCTTTGTAGACTACGCCGGACTTCATGACAAAGTTCACGTGCTGAAGAATCTTGACGTCTTTCAGCGGGTCGCCGTCAATGGCAATGATGTCGGCCCATTTGCCAGGTTCGATCGTGCCGACTTTGTCCGTCCAGCCCATCAGGTCCGCAGCGTTGATGGTTCCAGTCTGAATGCCGGCAAGCGGAGACATGCCGAACTGATTGACGTAGACATCGATCTCGTGCGCGTTGAGACCGTGTGGATACACTGCCGCATCCGTGCCCAGCGCGATCTTGACACCGGCCTTGATGGCCTTGATGGCGTTTTGTTTTTCGACCGCGCTGACGTCGATCATCTTCTGCTGATAGATCGGCGGCAGCTTGCCATACTGCTGCATCCAGTCGACGAGATAAGCGGTGGGAACGAGGTAGGTGCCGTGCTTTTTCATAGCGGCGATGCACTCGTCGTTGATATAGGAGCCGTGCTCGATGGAGTCAACGCCCGCTTCGGTCGCCCAGAGGATGCCCTGCGCCCCGTGGGCGTGGGCGGCAACTTTGCGGCCGAGACGGTGGGTGTCAGCAACAATGGCCTGCATCTCTTCGAGGGTGAACTGGCTGGCCTGCGGGTCGTCGCCCTTGGAGAGAACGCCGCCGGTGGCTGCGATCTTGATGAGGTCAGCGCCGTATTTGATGTTCTCGCGAACCTGATGTTGAACAGCGGGAATGCCGTCGACTACGCCTTCGCCGTGAACGTGAAACTCGTAGGGGAGAAGGTTATCGTCCGCGTGGCCGCCGGTAATTCCGATGATGGGGCCGGAGACCTGCATGTGCGGGCCGGGGACGTGGCCGGCGTTGATCTCGTCGCGGAGAGCGACGTCGGCAAAGTCGTTGGCGCCGACGTTGCGGACGGTGGTGAAGCCCGCTTCAAGCGTGACCTTGGCATTTTCGACTCCGAGGATGCCTTCTTTCGCGGGGGTCATGCTGAGTTCGAAGTAGGGGTCGAAGTTGTTGGCGAAGGTGAGATGGGTGTGGACGTCGATCAGACCGGGCATGACCGTGTACTTCGTCAGATCAATCTCCGTATCGCCGGACTGTCTCGGAGTTGATGCCGTCGGTGCGATTGCGGTGATGCGGTCGCCAGTGACGATGATGGTCTGGGCTGCAGGTTCAGCACCGGTCTTTACGTCGAGAAGATGACCGGTGCGGATGAGCGTGCGCGTAGCGGTTTGCCCGAAGGCACATGCGACAAATGTAATTTGTAACAGAATGAGTGACAGATAAAATTTCCAGGGATTCGTCGTGCGCATTTCGCAGTCTCCTGTTGGTCTTGACGGGTGTCTTTGAGAGTGTCCGTGATCGATGAAATATTGTCGAGCAGTTATTCGTCGCCCAACGCAGTGAGGATAGCGTCGAAATCTTCGAGACCGGAGTACTGAATGATCACGCGGCCCTTGCCGCCCTTGTCTTCAATGTGGACCTTGAGGCCTAGCCTGCGCTGCAGACGGTCCTGGGCTTCGCGAACATTGGGATCTTCGGGTTGGGTGGCTTTGGGTTCTTTTTTGGGTTTGGATTCGGGGTTGATGAGGTTTTGGACATAGCTTTCGGTCTGGCGGACGGAGAAGTTGAGAGCCATAACCTTTTGAGCCGCGGAAGTGATTGATTCCGGGCTATCTAGCGCCAGGAGGGTGCGGGCGTGGCCGAAAGAGAGGTCGCCGGACTCGACCTTGTGCTGGATTGGCTCAGGTAAGCGCAACAAACGAAGGAAGTTAGCCACGCTGGCGCGCTCTTTGCCGGTGCGGTGCGCCATCTGTTCCTGGGTCATCTGGAAGTCCTGGCTAAGTCGTTGATAGGCCCGGGCTTGCTCCATAGGGTTCAGGTCGGCGCGCTGAAGATTTTCCACGATGGTCATCTCAAGTGCTTGCTCATCAGATACTTGGCGAAGGATGGCGGGGATGGTGGATTTGCCGGCTTTGCGGCTGGCAAGCCAACGGCGTTCGCCGGTAATGAGCTGGTACTTTACTAACCCGTTATTTTGGCTAAGTGGCCTGACAACAATAGGTTGCACGACGCCTGAGGCAGCAATGGACCGAGTTAATTCTGTCAATTGGGCCTCGTCGAAGCGGGTGCGAGTCTGGAAGGGGTTGCGCTCGATGTGGTCGAGGGGGATTTCGAGCGGCTTTCCTATTGATTCGACATGGGTTGTGATGACCGCAGGAGGAGTTGTCGAGCGCGATGGCAGAAGGGATTCGAGACCTTTTCCGAGGGCGCGGCGTTTGGGATCGTGGGGTAGCGGTGGACATTTTGATGGCTTTCTGCTGGTAAGTTGTGGTGAAAACGTGGTGAGCCGGTGGTTATTTGCTGGACTTCCAGAACCGGCTCTTTTTTTCGGGGGCTGTAAACGACTTCAGGGAACTCGCAGCGGCGGCGGCGGCGGCTTTACGGCGTTTCTCTTCGGGACTTTCAAGGTGATTGCGGGTGAGGAGTTCGAGGGCGAGTTCACGGTAAGCTTCGGCCCCGCGCGACTTGGGATCGTAGAGCGCGACGGGTTTGCCGTGGCTGGGGGCTTCGGCAAGGCGGATGTTGCGCGGGATCGTGGTTTTGAGCAACTTGTCGTCGAAAAACGCTTTGAGGTTCTCGCTGACCTGCTGGGAGAGGTTGGTCCGGTCGTCGTACATGGTCAGCAGGACACCTTCGAGGTCGAGCGAAGGGTTGAACGCCTGGGTCACGCGGTCGAGCGTGGACATCAGCTCGGAGATGCCTTCGAGGGCGAAGTACTCCGCCTGCATGGGGACGAGCAGCCCGTCGGACGCGACGAGAGCGTTGAGGGTGAGGAGATCGAGGGCTGGCGGGCAGTCGAGGAAGATAAACGGGTAGTTAGCCCGGATGGGAGCGATCGCCTCGCGCAGCTTGAATTCGCGGCCTTCGAGGGAGATCAGCTCAATTGTGGCCCCAATGAGGTTCTTGCTGCTGGGAACCAGCTTCATGGAGTCGATTTCCGTAGGGAGGAGCGCTTCGGCGAGGGTGGTCTGGCCGAGCAGAACGTCGTAGATGCTGAGGCGGGCCTCATCTCGCGAGAATCCCAGGCCACCGGTCGAGTTGGCCTGGGGATCGCAGTCGATGAGCAGGGTGGGAAGGCCTTCCAGGGCGACAGCAGCGGCGAGATTGATGGCGGTAGTGGTTTTGCCGACTCCGCCCTTTTGGTTGACGACGGCGATGACCTTCGACGAAGTGGGTGCGGGAGTTGGCTTGTTATCAGGATCTGCGGTGATCATCGGCGTAGGAGAAGGGTATCGGGAGGCGGGTCTGCTGGCAATGCGGGGTGGGCTGTGCAGAAGTGCGGAGGGCTGTGGAGAACGTGTGGAATGCTTATTTCGCGGGGAACCGAAGGGCGCCTCGCGAGAGAGAAATGTGGAAATCTTTTATTCCGATGCAATTCCTCCGCTTCGTTCCACCGGCTCCGGTTCAGCGATTGTTCCACGTGGAACACCTCTCCGATTGGGACTCTTTTATGAGCTGGTCAGGGTCGCCAACCCTGGTGTGTTCCACGTGGAACATCCTCAACACGGATCCACAGGGATGTGCCTTCGGTATAGGGAGATAGGGAGAGGAATGGCTTGGCGCCGCCCGCTTCGTTGAGAAACCGGCAGTTTAGTGATGCATCCGGAGCAAGGCAATCACAGCGAGAACAATCGTGCTGAGCAGAATCTCAGCGATATGGTAGTCCAGAACCTTCTGGTACGGGGTGGAAGGATACAGACCCTTGGAGTCCTTCCGGTCCACTGTCTCGCCGTTGTACATGGGATCGATTCCGGTCGTGACGTTCTTTTTTGTAGACACGTTCATAATGCTCCCTTAGGGCTAACGCAGAAGTGCAATTGCGTTTCTTGCGCACAACATATTTGCGGGGAGTCCCTTATTTCTAAGGGCATTGTGTTTATAACAAAGGTTCCACCTCGTTACAAGTGGTATTTACAGAAATTTGCCAATTATTCCCAAAACGGGATCGCCGCGATTAATGCAAGCCGAAGCCAAATCACCCGATGATTGCTTCGTTTTGCGAGGATGAGAACGATGAGGAAGATAAGAACGACAACCGCTACCGGGGTTGATCTCCTGCATCCATCTCCTCGATATACAGCACCCCGAATTGAGAGTGGGGAAGAGAAGGAAGAGAGGGAAGAGGAATCGACCGGCCACCATGCGGAACCTGCCGGGTCGTCGTGAGCAGGACAAGCTGTCCGCCGGGTGCGATGCGTGCCCTCGCGATCGGCAGCGCCACTTCCATCCTGTCCACCGCGCGGAGGGTGACGGTGTCGAATTGGCGGCCAGGCGCGAGATCTTCTGCCCGCGCGGCCCATACCTCGACGTTGGCCACACCGAGAGTGCGGACTGCTTCGCGCAGAAATGCTGCCTTCTTGTTCTGGGACTCGGCGAGAGTGACCTCGATCTCAGGGCGAAGAAGCGCAATGGGAAGACCGGGGAAGCCGGCGCCAGAACCCACGTCGAGCAAGGTAGCGGACGCGCCCAGATGACGCCCGGCGAACAGGCTTTCGCCGAAGTGCCGCGCACAATCTCTTCCGGCTCGCGAATCGCGGTGAGGTTGGTGCGTGCGTTCCACTTGAGCAGAAGGTCGAGATAGGCGGAGAGTCTGGGGAGGAGCGCGGCCGGCGGATCGGGCAGATAGGGACCGATCAAATCTGCGATTGCGGACTCCGGGAGCGTGGGGATCACCCGCTCAGTATCGCAGACCATGCTGGAAGTGCTCATGGCACCAGCCTGGTTATTAGCTTCGTTGGTGAACTGCAGCCGAGTGGGCTTCTACCGCCCCAACTCATACCGACTACATGCCCCGACTACGCAACCGAGGTATGGACAGGCCGCGGCTTCCACGCAACCGCTTCGGCGATGAAGCGATCGAACAAAGCCCGCGAGACAGCGCTGATGTCGTAGCTCCGCTCAGGATGCCATTGCACGCCTAGGACGAAATGAGCATGAGCTCCCTCGCTGGCCTGGCCACCTTCGACGGCTTCAATGACGGCGTCCTGCGGGCAGCGGGCGGAGACGCGCAGCCCATCGCCGGCGATGCCGATCGCCTGATGGTGGCTGGAGTTGATCGGGAGCCGCAGAAAATTCTCCTCTTCGGGCGCCTCCTCAGCCGGAAGCATCGTGCCGAGAAGCGACTCCGGCGCCACCGCCGCCGTGTGGGCGATCGCGACGCTGCCGCCGGCCGAGTGGTTGACCGGCAGAACGCTGAGATCCTGCACCAGCGTTCCGCCGCGCCAGACATTGAGGAACTGGACGCCGAAGCAGATCGCGAAGATCGGCTTATAGAGACTGTGCGCATCCTGCAGCAGCAATTCGTCGACGTTTTCGCGTGCGCTGTCTGTCGGCGCGCACTCGGGGATCGGCTCCTGGCCGTACTTGTGCGGGTTCACGTCTGCCGGACTCCCCGGAAGCAGGACAGCCTGACAGGTGTTGATGAGGTTGACGATCTCAACCGGCGTAGCCAGCAGCGGGATTTCGACAGGCTCGCCGCCGCTGCGTTCCACCGCACTGGCGTAGTGCGGCCAGGAGCGGAGATTGTAAGCAACGTTGCTGCTGGTCGGTGCCGGAATGGCGATGCGGGGATGAGAGGGAGAGTTCATCAGACTCTAAGTATAGTCGCGCGCTATACGGCTAGAAGAGCGGATCGACGACGTACGTGTCCGTGTGCTTACCGTCCGGCGGCTCGGTGAGAATGAGTCTCGCGCCCTCCCGCTGAAAGGTATAGGTGACGGTCTGACTCTGGAGATGGAAGGTGTGCTTGCCGGCATCCCATTTGCCGTCGACGGAGGTGAATGGGGCACGAACCGTCTCGGTATTGTCCGCGGAAAAGATAAAGATCGAATTGGACAGCGCCAACATCTGCGCAGCGACAGCGGGATCGGCGCTCTGCGTCACTGGGGGAACCGGCTTCCATCTGCCCAGCAGCGGATCTTTCGCCGAGACAGCCGGACCGACACGAAGCAACATTTGATCGGCGACAGCGGATGATGTGAGATGGAGCGTGTCTCCTTCAATGCGGTAGGTCACCTTGACGGGAGGATCGGTGGATGACACCGCCGGCGCGATGAAGGTGTCTCCCGAGCGTGTAATCGGAGCGGTCACCGCGGCGCCGATATACATCGTCAACGTGCCGTCCGGACGAAAGTCCCACCACGAGGCGATGTTATTTTTGCCCGGGTGTTCTGTGATCCAACGCCCGACCGGGGTGACGGTGGAGGGCGTGAAGGGCTGCGCCGCGGCGAAGGCGGCAGCAAACGCGAAGGACAAAGCAAAGAAGACCACTGCGCAGCCCAAAGACGAATGCAAGACCGGATATCTGACAACCGCGTTGCGACCCATGCGTGCTGCTCCCGAGGAACGGAGATGTTGCGGCTATTCTATCCCGCGCTCGGGCGATCTCTTATCCCACGTTCCGGCGGCCTGGGTCTGAATCATTTGGGTCAGAATCATTTTTGGTCGACGTGCCCGGCCGTGTACTGCAGGTAGGTCGCGGAGATGGATTCGTAGAGTTGCTGGGTCAATGCATCCGCGGCACGCGGGTTGAGACCGGTTGTCGGAATCGGATCGCCGACGACGATCAGCAGAGGACGTGGGCGAAGCGCGTAGACGTGAATGGGCAGAAGCTCGTAGGTGCCTACCAGCGTAAGCGGGATCAGCGGCACCTGCGCTTTGATCGCCATGTAGGCACAGCCCGACATCATGGTCTGGAGATGGCCCGAGGCTGCGCGGCCACCCTCCGGGAATAGAACCAGCGGCAGGCCATGCTTTAGAGTCGCGACTCCCCGGTTCAGACTGGCGATCAGCGAGCGCGAGCCTTTGAGATCGACCGGAACCTGACCGGAGCGGTGAAGATACCAGCCGATAAAAGGCACCTTCCACAACGCCTGCTTGGCCAGAATGCGGAACTGGAAGGGAAGCCGGGCGAACAGCACCGGGGTATCCATATAGCTCAGATGATTGGAGGCGTAGACGGCCGTTTCGTGCACGTGAAGCTTCTCCGCCCCGATGATCTTTACCGGCGAAAAGCTGATCAGAAGCAGCGTCCTGGCCCAGAGGCGCGCGATCGCGTGTTGCTGACGGCCGGACTTGTCCCAAAGACCGCAGAGCAGCGAGACACAGCCAAACGCGCCCGTCGCCAGCGCAATCAACGGAACCAGAAGCAGATACGAGAGCCAGCGAAGGGCGAAGGAGGGCTGTTTTGAGACGACCCCGGCTTGGGATTTCAATCCTGCTGCGGATGATCCTGCTGAGGACTGCGAAGCAGAGTCCGGCTGGGTGAGGAGGGCGGGCTGCTCGGGGCTGATCTCCGGGGTCATCGCGGCGCCCCTGGCTCCGCAACGGCAAGACGCCGGATCTCGCCCACCAGGTAAATCGAGCCGGTGGCGACGATCAGCCCGTTCGCCGGGGTGATCACACGGGCCTCGGCCAGTGCGGCGGAAAGATCGGGAGCGGCGTGCGCCGGAGTGTCGAGCCAGCGGGCAGCGGCAAGCAGGTCGTCGAGGCTCGAAGCGCGAGGGTTGTCGATGGGAGCAAAGATGATGTGGTCCTGCGGCCGGTCGCCGCTCGCGTCGAAGAGGGGGAAGAGAATCTGCGACATCTCTTTGAGGTTTTTATCGCGCAGACAACTGAAGATCAGGGTGCGGGGCCGAGCTTCGGGGAGCTGAGCAATTGCGGCGCGGAGGCTCCAGGCGCCGGCGGGATTGTGCGCGACGTCCAGCAGCAGAGTAGGGCCTTTGGGAAAGCTGAGCAGCTCCAGGCGACCTGGCCACTTCGTCGCGCGAATGCCTTTCTCTATTGCTGAATTATCTATTTTGTAATTTCTTTGGTTACGTTCTTCACCAATTTGCGGCAATTTGTAACTGCTTAGGTTGCGTAATTCATTCGCAGCTGCGATTGCCAGGGCAAGATTGCGTTGTTGGTGGTGGCCGCTGAGTGGGGAATCGACTTCGAGCGGCTCGCCGTCCAGCGTCACGGTGTAGCGGTTGCGAGGAAGCGGCTCGTCCGGATTCGCGGCCGGAGTCGCGGCATAGATATTACTGGCCGAAAGGCTTGCGGACTCCAGCGGGGAGCGAGGCGGAAGGTGAGGAATAAAACCGGCGGCGCTGACGGCGTGAAGGTTGAGCGTAGCCGCCGCTTCGCCGATCGCCTGGTTTGCCTCCGGGTGTTGCGGCAGGGTGATGAGGATGCCGTTGGGGCGGAGGATGCCCGCCTTCTCGCGCGCAATCGCAGCGATCGTGTCGCCCAGGTAATCCTGATGGTCGAGTGCGATGTCGGTGATGATGGAGAGCAGGGGATCGACGATGTTGGTCGCATCGAGCCGGCCTCCCAGTCCAACTTCGAGAACCGCGATATCGACCGGGACGGCGCTTTCTTCGCCGCTGCGATCCGTCCTCTCTCCGGAAAAGTAAAGAAAAGCAAGGGCAGTGAGGACCTCGAAGAAGCTCGGCGGGTGCGGAAGATCGGCAGATTCGACGAGGCGGCGCGCGGTTTCGTCCACCTGAAAATAGAGCCGGGCAAAGTCCTCGTCGGCAATCGGTATGCCGTCGATCTGGACGCGCTCGTTGACGCGAATCAGGTGCGGGGAGGTGTACAAACCCGTGCGATAGCCCGCGGCAGCGAGAATGCTGGCAAGCGTCGCAGCCGTCGAACCCTTGCCGTTGGTTCCGGCAATCAGAACCGCGGGAAACCTCTTCTGCGGGTCGCCCAGCGCGGCGGCCAGAACTCGCATATGGGCGAGGTCGAACTTGCGGCGGGGGGCGCTCGGCGACGGGCCTGCGGCGAGCTCGTGGCCCAGGGCATAAAGCTGGTCGACCGCAGCGGCGTAAGACATGCGGCTATTCTAGGCGACTTTGCCCGAAAACACCTGTCTATTGGGGATAGCCCACACCTGTCGTCACAGATCCGGGGAACAGAGCTGCCAAAGGTCTCGTGAGAACGATGCACCTTTAGCACAGACGCAACCGAGGGCTCCTGATGGAGCCCTTGTTAGTTTAGGGTACCCTGTTGATTATCTTGTTCTGCTGCTCATCGTGTCTGTATCAGCAGCGACCCCAGCAGGCGCAGGCGACGCCGCGGCGACCGTCTTGCGCTCAATAGCCTCTACGCGCTTGTCGATGTTCAGAGCGTTCATCACAGTCGCCTAGTTGGCATCCATCTTCGAAATCACCAGCTCAAACTTGCTGTCGATCTTCGCGCTCAGAGCTTCGTCGCGCAGCTTCGATACGTTTTCGTTCCCGTCCAGCTTGGACTGAATTGACTTGAGATCGGGAGCGATCAAGTCCTGGATCAGTTTCCGAAGATCGTCGATCATGCTCATGCAACCATTCCTCTAATGCAAGTATATCGTTACCAGCGGCCGCGGTTAGTTGACTGTACCTGAGGCGGCAACCTTGTAGGTTCACTGAACTGCGCCTGGAAAACGATGCCATCGGCGGTTGTCTTCGGCGCGCCCCCGGCCTTTCTGCCAGTGCAGCTGATTGACGATCTCTGTTCGCCAGTCCCCCCAGTTCAGAGCCGGGAACATTTACCACCAAGGTTCCAGGCATAACACAAAGGTGGGATATCGAGGCTGGTGCCGGGGCCTGATAGTGGGGTATCAACAGTAGCAACATGCAATGTTTTGCAATCTAGCTTCACTGCCGGTTCAACCCCTGGAGGGATGCAAGGGCCCTGAGGGAGAAAGGAGACGTTGAATGCGCATCGCGTTAGGTATTTCTTTTGCAATGATCGCTGTAGCCCCGTTCGTTGGACGGTGGAGGGCGAATGTCTGGTTGAAGAAACATGCGCCCGCAGCACGGGGAATCAAGAGTATCCCTGAAATTGCATAGGGTTTACCGTGCAGCATCAAGCACACAGGACCGCTGCCGGGATGGCGCGGTCCTTTTTTTTGCCCTCCGCCACCGCGTCCACTACCGCCTCAATTGAGCCGGAAGATCGCAAAGTTGAGGGCCGTTGCGTAGCTGACCCAGAGCAGATAGGGAATCATCAGACCGGCCGCAAACCGTTCCACTCTCCAGAAACGCAATGCTGTGAATAAGATAGCTACCCAAAGGCTGACACTCAGGGCGAGCCCCAGCAGTATCTGATGAAAATAGAAAAAGGTAGGCACCCAAAACGCGTTCAGCAGGAGTTGCAGCGCGAAGAACGTCAGGCCGGAGCGGCGGTGGGCAGAGTCCGGACCCATGCCGGGCGTGCGCCAGACCAGCCACGCCGCAATCGCCATGAAGCCGTAGAGCGTGGTCCAGACCGGCGCGAATATCCAGTCGGGCGGCGTGAAGGTGGGCTTGCTGAGCGCTGCGTACCACGTCGTGATGGAGGGCGCTGTCGAAGACGCCCCCAGCACGGCAATCCCGTAGCACAACACGGAGAAGCCAAGAAGCACGAAGAACGAGCGAGCCGCAGAATTTTCCAGGGTTTTCGTCAAGGTCGTTGCAGCTGGATGGTGGCTTCATGCAAATCTCCTGCTCCGCGATTCGGTGCATGAAGTCCGATGCCAGACTGCAACCAGCATAGTACCAGTGAGAAGGCAGATCAAGCAGCCATCGCCGCCGCGTCACGAAGCCATCATGACGCCAGTGAAGATCCAGGCCACGCCGCGTCAGAGCGCAGCATCGAGAAGGTTGCTGAGCGTGGCGGAGGCCAGGAACGGATGCGCGCCCGACCAGTTGGGGATGTGGAATGTGCTCTCCGGATGCGCGCTCGCTGATCCATTGCGCGCGTGATGGGAGCGAAGCACGTGCTGAATAGTGCGCCGGTTGATCGAGTGACCGGCTTCGATGCCGTGTTCCGCATAGATCAGAAAACCCTGTCCGCAGACCGGGCAGCGAACGTTCGCCGATATCTTCGATAGCTCGCATGAGTGCATGGGAGACCTGCTTTCGTACTGCTTCGCGCTTCAACCTCTCCGTTTGCTTCTCCGCTCGGCGATGGACTTGTCCTCCAGTATGTCGCTGCAATCGCTGCGCCGAAATGGCCAAGGCAGGTGGTGCGGATGCCACCGATGGGGGAGACGGGTTGGTGTGGCGGCGGCAAACGAAATATGCTGGTAGCTAACGATATGAGTGAGCAGATGATCAGGATTCAGCTTCCCGACGGTTCAGTGCGCGAGGTTCCGCGCGACACCACAGCGCACGAGGTGGCGATGAGCATCTCCCCGCGTCTCGCTGCCGCGGTCGTTGTCGCGCGAATCCGTCCCCTCACCCCCATTGCCGCGGGCGCCGTCGCCACCGAAGAGGCTTCCGAAGCCGCCATGTACGGCGCCGAAGCAGCCGGGGAACGGCTGGTCGATCTCGCCGCCCCACTCACCGAAGACGTTGCCCTGGAGCTGCTGAAGGAGACGGACGAGGCAGCCCTCAAGGTCGTCCGCCACTCCGCCGCACATGTTATGGCGACCGCAATTCTCGAGCTCTTTCCCGAGACCAAGCTTGGACATGGGCCCGCCACGGACTCTGGATTCTTTTATGACGTCTACCGCGAGACACCCTTCAGCGATGAGGATCTCGCCGCCATCGAAGCCCGCATGGCCGAGGTCGTCGCGCGCGACGAAAAGTTTGTCCGCGAGGTCGAGTCCCGCGAGATGGGGCTGAAAGACTACGCCGAGCACGGCGAGTTCATGAAGGTCCACTTCATCGAGAAGTTCACCAAACCCGGCGAAGATATCTCGCTCTACCGCAACGGCGGCTTTGTCGATTTTTGCCGCGGTCCCCACGTCCCCTCCACCGCGCGCGTCCGGGCATTCAAGGTCATGTCGGTCGCCGGAGCCTACTGGCTGGGCGACGAGAAAAATCAGCAGTTGCAGCGGATCTACGGCACCGCCTTCTTCAACAGCAAGGATCTCGACGCCCACTTCAAGCGGCTTGAAGAGATCAAGGCCCGCGACCACCGCGTTCTCGGCAAGCAGCTCGATCTGTTTTCCATCCAGGAGGTCGCCGGAGCCGGCCTCATCTTCTGGCATCCCAAGGGCGGCCTCATCCGCAAGACCATGGAAGACTGGATGCGCGAAGAATGTATCCGTCGTGGTTACAATATGGTGTTTACCCCGCATATCATGCGGCGCGACCTGTGGAAGATCTCCGGCCACGAGGGCTTCTACTCCCAGAACATGTATCCCCCCATGGAGCTGGACGACGCCGAGTATCGCCTGAAACCGATGAACTGCCCCGGCCATATTCTTATCTACAAGAGTTCGCCGCGCAGCTATCGCGATCTCCCGCTGCGTTACGCCGAGCTGGGCAATGTCTATCGCTATGAGCGTTCCGGGACCATGCACGGCCTCCTCCGCGTTCGCGGATTCACCCAGGATGACGCGCATATCTTCTGCATGCCCTCCCAGATCGAAGATGAGGTCGCCGCCTGCGTGGAGTTTGCCGAGACTGTGCTCAAGACCTTCGGCTTTTCCGAATTCAAGATCGAGCTCTCCACCTGGGACCCGAAGGATCGCAAAAGCTACGTCGGCTCCGACGAGAACTGGGAGATGGCAACCGGATCGCTCAAGCGCGTGCTCAACGCAAAGGGAATTCCCTTCAAAGAGATTCCCGGCGAGGCCGCGTTCTATGGGCCCAAGATCGACATCAAGCTCGTCGATGTTCTCGGGCGCCTCTGGCAGCTCAGCACAGTCCAGTTCGACTTCAATATGAATTCGCGCTTCGAGCTCGAATACGCCGGCGAGGACGGCGAAAAGCACCGCCCCGTCATGGTGCACCGTGCCTTATTCGGCAGCGTCGAAAGATTCTTCGGCGTGCTGATTGAGCACTACGCCGGTGCGTTTCCGCTCTGGCTCGCTCCTGTCCAGGTCGGTCTCGTTCCGATATCGGAGAAGCATCTCCAGTACGCCGCCGCCGTGAAGGAAAAGCTCGAAGCCGCGGGCCTGCGCGTCGAGCTCGACGCCCGCAACGAAAAGATGAATGCCAAAATCCGCGAGTTCACTCTGCAGAAGGTTCCCTTCGTTCTCGTCATGGGGGACAAGGAGGCCGCCTCTGATGCAGTCAGCGTCAGGACGCGCGGCAAAGGCGATGAGGGAAGTGCCAGCCTCGCTGCGTTTATCGAAAGAGCGAAGGGATTAGTGGCGTCAAAATCCGCGACGCTCTAAAGGCCGCTGCGCACCCGCAGAAAAAACGCCAACGCACCTCTCCCCGGCAGTTGGGAAAGCCCGTAACCGGCGCGACCAACACAAATGGAGCGATTGTCTTCGCTTCTGATTGAGTCTACGTACAAAAGACAAGTACAATTTTCTGCAGGAGTCCTCCCCCGATGTTTACGATTAGCGACAGCATTTTTGTCAATGCTCCGATCGAGAGGTGTTTTCTTCTCTCGACGAATATCGAGCTGGTGGGACGAACCATTGGGATGAGGCCCATCGACGGCAAGACCTCCGGCACGTTCGTGGCCGATGACAAGCTGCTCTGGGCCGGGTGGAAGTTCGGGTTTCCGCAAATGCATGAGATCGTCGTCAGCCAGTACGACCGGCCGGCATTCTTTCAGGACACCATGAAGCGCGGACGTTTCAAACGGTATCAGCACGACCATTACTTCTACGAAATGGACGAGCGCACCGTGCTCAACGACAAGATTCGATTCACCATGCCATTTGGCTTCGCGGGACGGTTTGTCGGCAAATTCGTGATCGTGCCCTATCTCTCGAGAAGGTTGCGCCGTCGGCTGGTGGTGTTGAAGCGGGTGGCGGAGAGTCGCAAGGAGTGGCAGAAATACGTGCCCGAGGACGCCGCGTCCAATTGAAGTTTTCAGCACGTCAAAGCAATTGATTCTACTCACAAAAACCACGCTCGGTCCCAAGCGTCTAATGGAGTGGCAGGCATGGATGCGAATCTGTGCCTCTCAAGAATGTGCATCTCAATAAATTGAGGTGGTAGATGAAGGCAGTCGTTCTGCACGAGTATGGAGGGCCCGACAAGTTGCTGTACGAGGACGTTCCCGATCCCGTGGCGAGCAAGGGCGAAGTTCTGGTGCGGGTGGCGGCAACCAGTGTCAACCCGATTGATTACAAGATTCGCAGTGGAGCGCTGAAGCAGTACATGCCGCTCGAGCTGCCGGCGATTCTGGGACGCGACATCTCCGGCATCGTCCGCGAAGTAGGCGAGGGCGTCACCGGGTTCAAACCCGGCGACAAAGTCATGGCTCTCGGCCACAAGGCCTATGCAGAGCTCGCCGTCGTTTCGGCGAAGGATCTTGCCTTCCTTCCCGACAACCTGGACCTGGTCAGGGCGGCTGCGCTGCCGCTGGTCACACTCACCGGCGCCCAGCTGATCCTGCTCGGCGCACAGGTTCAGGCTGGGCAGACCGTCCTCGTCAGCGGAGCCGTTGGCGGCGTGGGACGCTCGGCGGTGTGGACGGCGAAGAAGGCCGGCGCGACCGTGATCGCCGCTGTAAAAAAATCGCAGCTCAGCGAAGCCGATGCGCTGGGAGCAAATTATGTGCTGGCGCTCGATAACGCATCGGCGATGGAGAAGTTGGGGTTCGTCGACGTGGTCGCCGATACCGTGGGCGGCGAGGTCGGCCAAAAGCTGATGGCAAAGATCAAGCCCGGTGGCGTCTACGCCTCCGTTATTGGCCCTCCCGCGAACGCAAACCTTCACCCCACGGTGAAAATCCAGCCAATTCAAGTACATCCTGACGCATCGCAGCTTCGAGCCCTGGCCGAGGACGTAGCCGCAGGCCGTTTCGTCATCCCGATCGATCGCATGGTGGCCCTGGCCGAAGCAGCCAGTGCGCATGCAGCCGCCGAAAAGGGCGGTATCGGGAAGATCCTGTTATTGGCGTAATTGCATTTGTGCTGCCTTCAGCCTGTGACCCACGGAGCCTCATGGAAACCATTCGATTGACAACATGGATCGACGCGCCAGTTGAGCGCTGCTTCCTGCTCTCGCTCAGCATCGATCTGCATGCGCGTTCCACGGGTGAAAAAGCCGTCGACGGAGTCACCGAAGGTCTCATCGGCGAGGGACAATGGGTGACGTTTCGGAGCCGCCGTCTTGGCCTGCCCAGGCTCCATACAACCCGGATGGAAATTGTGCGGCCTTACAGCTACTTTCGTGACGTGATGACGAAGGGATCCTTCCGCCACTTTGAGCATGACCATCACTTCGCCCGCATGGATGATGGAACTCGCATCCGGGACGAGATCCGGTTCTCGGCGAAGTGGGGTTCGCTTGGCCGCCTGGCATCGAGGACGATTGTGCGCAGGCATCTGTTGCAGCTTCTGACCGAACGCAACGACGTCATCAAACGTGTGGCCGAGTCCGAGATGTGGCGCAAATATCTTGAAGGTGAGCCGTACGACCGTATCCCCCCATCAAGCGCCGTCGCGCGCTCCAGCCCGCGGAACAGGAACTCGCTGTTACAGGCCGCGCATGGAGCCATCGCTCCTCCCCGCAGCTAGCGGCGGCGGAAACTGTTGCGAATCGCTCGCGTCCGATCTTCTGCCGAAGGTGCAGCAGGCTGGGCTGGCCCATCACCCTCCGGATACAGAACCACAAAGCGCCGGGGACCCTCCCCCGAAGATGCCGAGGAAAGACCCGACTTCGCCAGCGACAGATGAAGCATGCGGCGCTCGCGCGAGCTCATCGGCGAAAAAGAGAATGGCATGCCGCTCGACCGGACTCTCTCAATCGCCATCTCCGCCATCAACTCGAGTTCGCGGTCGCGACTGGCCTTGAAACCGTCGGCGTCGATCGAGATGCGGTCGTGCTGCTCCGGCTCCAGACGAAGAATCTTGGCGGCGATGTGTTCGATCGCATGCAGAAGCTCGCCGTTGCGCGCCAGAAGCAGGGGCGTATCCGGGCCGGTGAGTTCAATCATGATCTTCGGGGCGGAAGCGGAAGGGTCTTGAGGAGGGTTTTCGAGAGGGGTAGCCATAGCGGCACCCGCAGCATCGCTGGAGTTCGATTGCACTTGGCCGTTGCAGGCAAGGATGTGAGGCTTCAGTTGCAGACCGCCTGTCGTGCGCAACACCTGCAGGAAATCTGTAATCTTTTTTGCCGCCTGGCCCGGGTCATTCAAAGGATTAGTCATCTGCACGAGCACTGCTCTTGTTTCCGTTTCCTTGCGCCAACAAATTTAATTGCGACTTTCATATATCAGTAGGATAGACGATCTTGCGAAAGTTAAAGATTCCACATCGAAATCATCGCTTTCCCTGAAGGGTGACGCCTGTTCCTGACTTCCGGCGTGCGCGTTTGGCGGCGATCTCGCGCATCTCGCGTCCCAGGCTGGTCCGGTTCATCACCGCCTGCTGCACAATGCTGATCAAATTGCCGATTGCCCAGTAAAGAGCCAGTCCCGAGCCGTAGTTCCACGTGAAGTACCCCGAGATGGCAGGCATCACAAACGCCATCATCTTCTGCTGCTGCGGATCAACCCCCGGCGACGGCGTGTAAAACTGCACCAGAAACTGGCTCAGCACCATCACGATCGGCAGAATGTGCCACGGGTCCGGCGCCTGAAGGTCCGGCAGCCACAGCCAGTGCGCCTGCCGAAGTTCCACCACCCGCGGCAGCATCGTGAAGAACGCGTAGAGCAGCGGCAAGGTAATCAGCGTCGGAATACACCCGCCGAACATGTTCACTCCGTTGTCCTTCTGGAGCTTCATGATCTCGGCGTTCATCTCGTTCTTCTTCGGATCCGTCGCCTTGTACTTTTTGTACTTCTCCTTGATCTCGTTCATCTGCGGCTGAATGCGCTGCATCTTCAACCCGTTTTGCATCGTCTTGATGCGGAACGGCAGCATCAGCACGTTGATGAATACGGTGAGGATGACGATCGCCCAGCCCCAGTTCGACGCGATATGCGAATGGATGAACTGCAGCGACAGGAACAGATACTTCCCGATCGCCCCCCAGAAGCCAAACTCCAGCAAAGGCTCCAGCGTCACTGAAGGATTCGCCGCATGAATGGACTTCAGAACGCTGATCGCCTTGGGCCCGACATAAATTCGCGTCAGCGTATGCCCGCTCGTGTTCCCCACCGCCGCGCCCAGGATAGGAACGTTGATCGCCCCCTTCACCGGCGAGCTGCTCCCGATCCCCGTGCGATGGATCGTCTTCGCCACATCCAGCTCGTTGTGCAGGGTCGCCGCCGTCGCCGTGTCGGGAGACTCCGGCAGAAACACCGCCGCAAAAAATAAATCGCTTACCCCCGCCCAGTCGAACGGTCCATTGAACGTTCCCCCGCCCGAGACCTTCTTCGGCGCCAGGTGCTCGTCCTTGCCATCCACCGACGTGTCGAACTGCGCTCCGTTGTACGCCGATGCATCGTCCTGGTCGCCAAACCCGCCCGGCCAGCTGATCAGCGCCCGTACCGGCACGCCATTCTGCGTCACCACCACATCGCCGTGAAGAACATACGTCTCATCAAACGTGAAGGTCTTGCGTACCTGCGTGTTGCCGTCCGAATACGTAAACGTCAGGCTCCCCGGAGCCGCGATCGTCCCCGTCGCCGACGGAACATACAACGCCTTCCTCAACCCCTCCGTCAGCGCCGCATCGTACGTGTAGAGCGACAGCGGATAGCCGAACTTTGCCGCCGCCTCCGTATGCACCAGGTTCAGCGGCTTGCCGTTCGAGTCGTTGTATTTCTTCAGAATCCAGCTCGTCACCTGCCCGCCGCGATTCGTGAACGTAATCCGATACAGCTCGTTCTCCACCACCGTCGTCGACTCCGCCGGCGCCTGAACCACCGGAACCGTAGCCGCCCCATGCCCGACTACCCCCCCAGCCACGCCCGCACTGGCAGACGACGCAGCCGGTGCAGCAGCCGCCGTCTCCTGCGCCGCCGCAGGCTGAGCTCCCGGCGCGGCGTTCTGTGCTGCATTCTGCGCCGCCGGCGCCGTGCTATTCGGTGGAACCGTCGGCGGATTCGTCCGCGCTTTGTAGTACTGCAGGCCAAAAAATGCAGTGACCAGGACAAGCATCATGACGAGCAGCGATTTATTATCGCCGCCGCCTTGCTGGTTGGGGTTTTTAAACTCTGCCAAGAGACTTCCTGTCTTTCTTCCAAATCTTTTCTGCTGATTGTTGATCGAACTTCAGGTCGCTGCCGCCACCCATCAGGGCGCAAGCTCTATGGTAAATGGTCTGTAGGTATGGTGACGGATGCGCCCAACTCCGAGTTTCCCCCCGGAACTCCCGGAACCGGATCCAGCCCGCCTTTCGCGAACGGATGGCACCGCGCCAGCCGCCGCAGCGCCAGCCACGACCCCTTCATCACCCCGAACCGCACCAGCGCCACATACGCATACTCCGAACACGTCGGCAGATAGAGGCACTCCGCCGGACTCATCACATGCAGCAGCGGCGACACGCACCGCTTGTACACCCCATATGCAATGCGAATGCCGAGCCTGGGTTCCGTCTCCTGCATCGCGTCAGGCCTCAGACTTCCCCGCCGCCATCTGCTTCTCTACAGCCCGCCGGATCGCCCGGAACACATCCCCCACCTCACGCTCCAATGCCCCAAACTCAAGATCGATCACACTCCGCCGCGGATGCAGCACCACATCGACCGGCATCGGCAGCGACCCGAGATTCCTCCGCACCGCCTCGCGCATCCGCCGCTTGATCCGATTGCGCTCCACCGCCTTGCCCATCACCTTGCCCACCGTCAGCCCCACGCGCGGACCTCCCGCTTCCGTGTCGCGCCACGCTCTGCCATCCGGGCCGGGTTCTGGCCGCAGCGTAAAGAAGTAGCTCATCTGCCGCGCAAACTGTTTGCGGCTGGCCTTGTACACCCGCTGGTAGTCGGCGGTTTTGCGTAGTCGGAAGGTAATGGCTCTGGAGGTCATTCGGCTTGGGCTCGATCGCACATGCGCGTCGAGCCGCGCATTCCCCAATTTTAGTCTCTCCCCAGCCCCTCTGGAGGTTGCCCGCTCGCCAGCCTCTAACTCAACGTCTGCCACTATTTCCACCAAACACACCAAACACTGGCCTTACGCTCCTCACCCCGCGTCGACGCCACTCAACACACCCGGACTCAACTCAGTTTTCGCTCCCGCAAGCCTCAGAGCCGGAGTGTCTTGCTTAAGGGCACGGCTTCAGCCGTGCCATCACAGTCATAAGAGAAAAGCGGCTTTAGCCGCTGCGGTACGCTTGCTTTACCCAAGCTGTTCCGCGATCGACCGCGTCAGCGGAGTCTGCTCCCCACCCGTATGCAGCGTCGTCACCGTCTCCACCAGCGCGATCCACGTCTCTTCCTCGGCCGACGTATTATGCCGCACCCCGCGCGGCACTACAAAAAACTCGCCCGGATGCAACAACACCGGCCCGCCGTCCGCCTCCGACCGGCCAATGCGCAGCACGCCGCGGAGGACCAGAAACATCTCGTCCTCCCGCTCATGCGAGTGCCAGGGAAACTCGCCCTGTATCTTCGCCACCTTGATGTATTGGTTGTTCACCTGGCCGACGACTCGCGGCGACCAGAGCTCCTCAAGCGCCGAGCAGGCCTGTTCCAGGGAGATCGGAACCTTTTGCCCTTCGAATTTTGAGCTCGAAGGCATCGTGAGGAAAGAACTAGTCGCGGAAACCGGCGCTGACGGCAATCTTATGACGGCCCTTGGCGCGGCGACGGCTCAGCACTGCGGCGCCCGCCTTCGTCTTCATCCGGCTTAAAAAGCCGTGGGTCTTCGAGCGGTGGCGGCGGTTGGGTTGAAAGGTACGCTTCGGCATGACAAAAACTCCTGCGGCAGGAGACACTCCCGCTCAAACTTTTAGCGATAGCAGCAATCTCTGAGTATACCCGAACCAGCCGGATTTTCACAGCCAAACCCTGCGTGGTCGTGGGTCAGTTTGGGTGAATAGCTGAAGTTGCCGAAAAGCCGACTTTTCGAGCCAACAGGAGTCCGTATAGCCGTGACTCGCCCCACAGTTCCACTACGAACTATCAGATTTGCCAGTGGCTGATGCTGCCGCGATGCGTATAGTTGCAGATGATCTGACGTGCGAGATGGCCGGAGGATGACCGTGACTAGTAAACCACCAAGCGAAATCCAGACCCTTATCGAGGATCACATCAACGGTTTCAACAGCCAGAATGCAGAGCTTTTCTCTGGTGTTTTTGGGGACACCGCGATCATCATTGATGGTATCGCACCCTATCGCTGGATGAACCCGAATGCTGCGGCCAATTGGCTTGCCGACGTAGAGAAGTGGCGTAAGAAGTTTGGGGTTACGTACGAGCATCTGTCGTACGAGATGGGGTTCTGGAACGTGGAAGATTCCTATGCCTACGCTGTCATAGCGGGGACTCTTACGGTAACGATTAATGGCCAAAACGTCGTTCGGACCGGCACCCTCGCATATACATTTTCAAAGCATGGCGAGGAATGGAAGATAGATGCGCAGGCGTGGGGTCGCACGTCCTAGACGCATAGCACCGTTTGGTCCCACCAAGGCCGGGCCGGGAAATTGCACAATCATTCCAGGCGTGTTGTCGGCAATTCGGAAGTTGTCCTCTTGTGGTGCATGCAAAACGGGGTTACAGGTAACTTTGTCTGCCCGGAGTCCGGGCTGACCCTTACCCTGCACCTTTTCAACCCCCCGGGAATCTACCATTACACAGAGGAACTTTCGAAATGAGCGCCGCCGCACGCATGGAATACGCAGCCTTCACTCAAACAGCACCCGCAGCAACTGCAGCTCTCTCAGCACTCAGCAAAGCAGCCGCCGACTCTGGCCTCGACAAGCAGCTCATCGAGCTGATCAAAATCCGTGCCTCGCAGATCAACGGCTGCGCCTTCTGCCTTCAATACCATCTCAACCTCGCGCGCCAAGCAGATCTCCCGCAGACAAGACTCGACCTTGTCGCCGTCTGGCGCGAAACCGATCTCTTTACCGCAAGAGAGAAGGCCGCACTCGAATGGACCGAAGCGCTCACCCGCGTAACGCCCGCTGGCATAGCGGACGAGAGTTACCAGCATGCGAAGACGCAGTTCGCCCAGAGCGAGCTGGCATTTCTCACAGTAGCAATCGCTTCCATCAATGCCTGGAACAGAATCGCGATGGCCTACCGCTTCACGCCTCCGATACCACAAGATCAGCCGAACGTGTAAGAGAATTCTTTCGCAGCGTAGAAAAAAATTCTCTTCAAGAGGCCAATGCTTTCTCTTCTTCACTACGAATGGTGCAACTTAAAATTTTTGAAAGATACCATTGAAAAAGGCCGCGTTTTCCGTGCTACTATCGAACCCGTTTAGTAAGACGTTTTTCTGCACGTCCAGCTGTTCCGCACTCTGCTTCGGTTTGAACAACTCTTTTCCGCAGCCTGATCCTTCATAGGCATCTACGGAGAGACTACGGGCAACACAGGAGATTTCCTCCTGCCGGCCATGGCAGGAACAGACTCCTTTTTGCCGCTTGCTCCAGGGTTAAGTGAGGTTTTTCGAAGTGCCACTGTCTGGGTTGAATCAGGAAACGAGACAAGGAAACTAAAGAATGTCATTCGTTCCGACGGCTACCGCCGTGTTGAATTATTGGGTCCGCATCCTCGCGGCCCTCGAGAAGAAGATCAATCGCCAGTCCTTCGAGACATGGCTCAAGCCCACCAGGTTCTCTCACCTCGAAGGCAAAAAACTTTTTGTGCGCATACCCTCCGCCGACTTTCAGCACATCGGCGACCGCTACGCCGATCTCATCCAGGAGGCCATCGACAATCTCGGCCTCGACGTCGAGACCGTCACCTTCACCACTCCCGAACAGGATCCCCGAACCCCCAGGGTTCGCGAAGACGGCGGCTTTGCCCCCGTCCCCAGCCATAGCCAGAGCGCACCCCGCCAGGGACGCTCGAGCCACGGTGGTTCCGTCGCCGGCCCGGCCCCCGAGCAGGCCCGCTTCGACTGGAGCGCAGCCTCGCAACTCAACCCCCGCTATCAGTTCGACGCCTTCGTCATCGGCAGCGGCAACCAGTTCGCCATGGCCGCATCCCAGGCCGTCGCCGAGCGTCCGTCCAAAGCCTACAACCCCCTCTTCCTTTACGGCGGCGTCGGCATGGGCAAGACTCACCTCCTCCACGCCATCGGCCACGACGTCAAGCGTCGCCAGCCCCAGGCCTCCATCAGCTACGTCAGCGGCGAAAAGTTCACCAACGAGATGATCAACTCCGTCCGCTACGACAAGATGACCAGCTTCCGCGACAGGTTCCGCAGCGTCGACGTCCTGCTCATCGACGACATTCAGTTTCTCGCCGGCAAGGAGCGCACCCAGGAGGAGTTCTTCCATACCTTCAATACCCTCCACGAGAGCATGAAGCAGATCGTCATCGCCAGCGACCGGCCGCCCAAAGAGCTGCCCGACTTTGAAGACCGTCTGCGCTCCCGCTTCGAGTGGGGACTCATCGCCGACATTCAACCACCCGATCTCGAAACCAAGGTCGCCATCCTGCAGAAGAAAGCGGAGAGCGAACAGACCTCGCTGCCCGTCGAAGTCGCGATGTTCATCGCCTCGAACGTCCGCACCAACGTCCGCGAGCTCGAAGGTGCACTGGTTCGCCTCATCGCCTGGTGCAGCATGCACGGCGTCGAGATCACCTTGCCCGTCACCCAGCAGTGCCTCAAGCAGTTCATCGACACCCAGGTGCGCAAGATCACCATCGAGACCATTCAACGCTCCGTCGCCGAGCAGTTCGGCATGCGCGTCGCCGAACTCAAGCAGAAGAACAACTCCCGCCAGATCGTGGTCCCCCGGCAGATCGCCATGTACCTCGCCAAACAACTCACCGAAGCCTCGTTACCCGAGATCGGCCGTCAGTTCGGCGGCAAGCACCACACCACGGTCATGCACTCCATCTCCAAGATCGACGAACAACGCCGCGCCGACAAAGACCTCAACCGCACCATCAACAAGCTGATGGAAACCCTCAGCTAGCCCCGCACCCGGCCGATCCAAAGCCTCGTCTTCTCGATCCCCGATGGCCCGTCATCTCGACCGAAACAACAGACAGTTCATCGTCTGTTGCGCAGTGGAGAGATCCCCGCATTTCGCTGTTGCTTTGCCCTTGCTGTTGCCTTTGCTTTCTTGTTGTCATCCCCGAAGGGGATCTGCTGTTGCTTTCATTCATCCGTAAGCAACCGAGTACCAATGGCGAATCGAAAAAAATAGTTCGAAAAAGCGGAAAATTTTCGTCGCCGAAAAACATGGTGTCAAAACACCACGTTCACCACGCAATTCACCACAACTTCACCAGCAAAAAACCACCTTCTGCACGCGGTTTTTCCCAAAATCCCCTGCAAAAACGCACCTTTACCGCGATTGAGATTTTAGGGGCAAATACTGCGCCGGAATCGGCTTGGTCGGCGTCTCCGAATCCCAGAAAATATTGACGACCCAGTAGCGGTCGCCATCCTTGAGCAACTGGAAACTATTGATTCCCCTGGCAAACGGCTTCTCATCCGCCAGGTTGTGCCGCGACTCATACGTGCTCCAGATCTGCACAATATTCCCGAACTGCTCCATTTCGTTATGGATAGACCGCTCAAAGAACCCATCCGCGGTCATACGCCCATTGCTGCGCTCAATATAGCCGTCAACCGTAAGAAAAACCGCATCGCTATGACCCGCCCCGCCAGCAGCCGCGGAGGCCGTAATGCTGGGAATGAGCCGCGCATCCGGCAGAAACAGCGACCGCATGCGATCCCAGTTGCGCGCCTCCCCTTTCCCTCCTGAGATGACGCTATATACCGCATTAACAATAGCTTCCGGCGACTGCACATCCTCCGGTTTTGCCACCGGCCAGCCCGGATGACCGGCAATCGAGCCGACTAGCCGAGGTGGCGCAAGCCCGACTGTGGGCGCAGGTGCGGGCGTCTGAGCGATCAAAGCAGCGCTTGAAAAAGCGAGGAAAAGCAGCGTGGTCAACTGGCTTGTTTGCTTCATTTTACAGCTCCTTATAGAGGATGATCGGGGTATCAATTATTCCCTGTCTGATTGCTCTTCTCATTGGAAACGTAATGCTCGGCCTCGGCAACGTTCGGGTTTGCGTCGGCGTTCTTCCATATCGCGAGAAGCTGTTTATAGGTAGCGACAGAACCCGCATTGTTGCCCGCTGCATGCTGCGCCCGTGCAAGTCCGATCAGAGATTGCGTGCGATTGGGTGCGCGCTTCAACGATGCCTGGAAGGCCGCGCGCGCCAGTTCGGGCTTGCCGTCGTGAAGAAGCAGCTCGCCAAGCAGTTCCTGAGGAGGCTTGAGGATTGGAGGCGGACCGAAGTCGAATGCCATGGCGTCATAAGTCGCTGCCGCTCGTTGAACCCGAGCGATGGCTCCCTGCAGGTCGCCGTTCTTGCTGGCGATAAGACCGTCAAGATCGTCCCCCAGGATGTTCAGATACTCCGCCGTTTCCTTCTCGGCGTCCGGAATAATAGCATACGATTGCTCGATCACGCGAAGCCTTTTCAGGGAGTCTGCCGCGGCGGTAAGATCTCCCCGCTCGGCAGCTGCATATCCCGTTGTGAAGGCTTCCCAACCCTCTTCCGGTTTGGGAAGCCCTGGATTGGGAGCCATAGCCACTGCACCGCCGGTCCATTGCCGAGCGTCAATGACAGCGACGCCACGCATTCTCACGAGGCTGGTATTGTCGCGCGCAACCAGCTGCTTAGGAGTGCTGACAGTTTTGTGCGTGCCCATCCACGCCAGAGCCTCTGTGCCGGTGCTCTGACAAGCAGTCAGCAACTTGTTCCCATCCTGGATGCGGCCCTGCTGGTAGTAGCCGTACTCCAGCCATTCGACATAGTGGCCACAGGTCACAACGGGCAGGCCGGCGGATCGTCTTTCCTCGTCACTGACCTGCACCGCCTTCAGATTGGCATCGACCACATCATTCCACATACCGAGCGCCATGAAGATATGCGAACACATATGTTGGGCATGCGCGGCGGCGGGCGCAATCTTTGAGAGGGATCGGGCGGCCACGAGCGCTCCACTCGCGTGGACAGGATCATCCATCCCGTGAATCCAATAGTGGGCAGCGCCCGGATGGTTGGGGTTCCGCTCGTAGACAGCCTTCGCGATCGCGGCTGCCTGCAGGTAGACGGGCACGTCGCGCACTCCTTCGCTGCGGCCGAGGAGTGCGAGGCTATAAAAGAGCTGGGCTTCGTCATCGGCTGGATAGGCTTTGGCGAGCCTTTCCATAGCCTCTGCGTACTGCGCGTCACGTTCTGGCTTTGTGCCTTTGCCCGAATAGAGGATCTCCACGGCGGCGAGGTAAGCTCGTTGGCGAGGATCTGCAATGGCCGCTGCCCGGGCCTGCGGGCTCGGTCCAAGTTTGCGCAGCGCTGCTGCGCCGGCGGGTACGTCGAGCTCATTCCACACCGGGTGATTGTGCGTCATTGCCTCGCCCCAGTACGCCATCGCAAAGGTTGGGTCAATCGTCTCGGCGGATTGAAATGCTTTCGCTGCGTCGGGATACTCAAAGACATGCAACAACAACAGGCCGCGAATGAATGCTGTTTGAGCTTGCGGCGAATGGGTTGAGGTTTGAAACGTCAGGGTGCCTAAGCCGGGAATTGTCTGCGTCTCCGCCGGCGCCTTTGTCTGCGAAGATTCCGCCGCCAATGCAGGTACGCCGGGAAGGAGGAGCACAGACAAGACGATGAGGAATTGCCGGATTACCGCTCGGTTCATCAAACACCCTTTTTATCGAGGCACTTTCATCATAGAGCGCAGTATGTGAAAAAAGTGGTCGCAGTAAATATAACCGCTTCCTGCGTTTGGACGCATTTCCACGATTGGAGACGAGTATTCTCAGACGACGTTGTTGGAGGGTGTGAAGAAGTGGGATAACAGGATTGCTCAGCAGAGGATTAGAGGCACTCTTCCGAAACTTGCTTTCCCGTTCGTCCTATTTTCTAAAACGGGATCGGAGTTCAACTCCATGGGTGCGAGTAGATGGGAGAGATATACACTTTTCAAGCGACAACGATTACTGCTACTAGTATTTCTTATCTTTAAATCTTGTTTCTTAGAAGCACTCGACCTCAATGTTGATTGGAGCACTCGCAGGGGTCGCACAGAAGTAACCGAGGTTTCCACAAAGAAATCTGTCGCGCTCCGGCCTGTTCCACCCTAGAATCAAGCAGGCGCTAAACATCGCCGGATGTGCATTTCGAATTCGATTCGGTGTACAGTTTGGCCAGCGGCCAACGAAATCCTTTTTCGGAGAGATCGATCGTGACGAGCGCGACCCAGGAGCCCCAGATGACCGAGACGACAGCAGCATCGCCCACCGGCAACCTCGAGATCAGTGTTTCACGAGCGGAGCTGCTGCGGGAGTTAACCGCCGCGCAAAGCGTCGTCGAGCGGAAGACGACGATACCGATTTTGTCAAACTTTTTGTTTGAGGCCGGTGACGACAAACTGACAATCACCGCAACCGACCTGGATCAGAGCCTGCGAACAAGCTGCGGAGCCAAGGTAAAGAAAACGGGCGCGTGCACAATTCCGGCACGCAAGTTGTACGACTACATCAAGCTGCTGCCGGACGGCGATATCTCCATCAAGTTGATGGACAACCACTGGGTACAGATTCGAGCTGGCCGGTCGAATACGAAGATGGTCGGGATGGCGCGCGCGAACTTTCCCCAGGTTCCGGAGTTTCCGTCCCACGGCGCAGTAAAGATCTCCGTCGGGTCACTCAGGAACATGGTTTCCAAGACGATCTTTGCGATTTCCAATGAAGAGAGCCGCTACACGCTGAACGGCGCCTTGATGGTGTTGAAGGCCGAAAGCATGGCCATGGTGGCGACGGACGGTCATCGGCTGGCACATATCGAGAAGCTGGGAGAGACGCTGGAGGGGGTGTCCGGCGAGCGGAAGACGCTGATTCCTCGTAAGGCACTGAGTGAACTTTCGTCGCTGCTGGGCGCGACGGAGGCCGAGACGCTGGAGTTTGCCGAGGACGACCAGACCCTGTTCTTCAAGGTTGGCGGACGCGTGCTGACAAGCCGCAAATTGACGGGCCAATTTCCCAACTACGAGGCTGTGCTTCCGCGCGACAACAATAAGTTTGTCATCGTGCGCTCGGAGGACCTGATGGGTTCGATTCAGCGCGTGGCGCAGTTCGCGGATGAGCGGAGCGGTGCGATCAAGATTCGACTGGAGCAGAATGAGCTCAAGCTTTCCTCGTCTTCGACCGACGCCGGTGAGTCCGAAGACACAATTGAGACTCCGTACAACTACGATCCGCTCGTGGTGGGCTTTAACAGCCAATACCTGATCGATTTTCTTAAGGCGATCGGGAGCACCGGCGAGGTTCGGCTGGAGTTCAAAGACGCCCAAAGCGCCGGGCAGATGCGACCTGAAGATGCGAATGAAGACGTGAAGTACCGGTACATCCTGATGCCGATGCGTATCTGACGGATTGGCTAATCTTCCCCTATCATCAATAAACTAAAGCAATAAACTAGCCTGGCCTCGTGCCGGGCTTTTCTTTTCTGGCGGCCTCTAAAAAAACAATGAATACTTGACACTATACACTGTTTGCCATACAGTGTGTTGAGTACAGTATATGGGACCAGGAATTCAAAACGAGTTGTTCGATTCTCTCCGGTTGGAGCTTCGCCGGGGATGCCTGATTTTGGCGGTGCTGGCGCAGCTACGCGTAGAGCACTACGGCTACACACTGCGTAAGGCTCTGGCAGATGAGGGGCTCGCGATTGAAGAGAGCACGCTGTATCCGTTGTTGCGCCGGCTGGAGACGCAGGGACTGCTTACCAGCGAATGGCGCGAGGAGGAGAAACGGAACAAGCGCTTCTACAAGCTCTCGGCTGAAGGAACGAAGATTTTGGCGCAACTGCTAACGGAGTGGAATGGGATCAATGACTCGCTGCACAGGATTTTGAGAGAAGGGATTTTGAAAGACGAGAAAGAGAGGGTAAGCTGATGGACCTGCTCGAACGTTACTTACACGCTGTGGGACACTATCTGCCGGCGAAGGGTAAGCAAGATACCCTGGCGGAGCTTCGTGCGAATCTTCTGGCCGAGATGGAGGGTCGTGAAGAGCAGTTGGGACGGCCGCTGAACGAGGCTGAAGTGGCGTCGGTGCTGGAGCAGCACGGAAGGCCGGTCGTTGTGGCCTCCCGTTATCTGCCGCAGCATTACCTGATTGGGCCGGGGCTATTCCCTCTCTACTGGTTCACTCTTCTCAAGTGCTTTCCGCTTGTACTGCTGGCGTATGCAGTGGCGCAGGCTGCGAATTTTATCTTTGGCGGCCGGCCTGATGTGGCTGCAGCGATCGGACACTTTCCTTATGTGGCGCTGACCTTCTGGGCGGTGGTGACGCTGGGCTTTGCCGTGTTCGAGTATGGCCAGGGCAGGTATTTTACAGAGCTCAAGTGGACGAAGGATTGGAATCCTCGAGACCTGCCTGCCGTGACGCAAGAGAAGGGGACATCGTTTGCAAGCCGCGTAGCGGACGTGATTGTGAGTGTGCTGATGCTCCTGTGGTTGCTCTCTGTCCCGACTCACCCGTTTCTGGTGTTGGGGCCCGGTGACACTTTGCGCGGCATGCCATTTGGGCTTTCCCCGGAGTGGCATATCTTGTACTGGCAGATCATCGGCCTGCTGGCGCTGATGCTGCCGTTCAAGATCGCTGCTCTATTTCGCGGTGCGGCGAAGTGGCGCGCGATCCTGGATATTACTACTCGGGCGATAGGGATTCTGGTACTTGTGGTGATGGTGCAGGCCCGGACTTACTTTGCTCCGGTACCGTCTGGTGCGGGAATGAATCTCGCGAATCTTGCTTCGGTGAACTACTCGCTCAATCTCGGATTCAAGATCGTTCTGGCAATAAGCGTTGTGAAGTTCCTGTGGGAGATATGGCAGATGATTGTCAGCAGTCGCACAGGCCATAAGAGCTTCGTCACCGTGCTTTAAGGTGTTTATTGGCGGAGTTCGACCTCGGTGGCGCCTTGTCCGCCCTGGTTTTGCGGCGGCTCGGTGATGGTGGCAACGTTGGGGTGGTTCCGGAGATATTCGCGGAGGGTGCGGCGGAGGACACCCATGCCGGTGCCGTGCACGATGCGGATGCGAGGCAAGCCGGCGAGGAAGGCGCGGTCGATGAAACGTTCCACCTCCGTCTGGGCCTCGTCGGCGGTTCGGCCGATTACATTGATCTCTGAAGTCATGTAATCGGTGTCATTATGGGCAGTCGCGACGGTGATGCCTCCACGTTTCCTCGCCGCTTCAAGGGGCGAGACGACTTTGACGGATTCGACCTCGGCGATGTCATCGATGGCGGCGCGCATCTTCAACTGTCCCATGGAGACCTCAAAGTTTCTTGGGTCGATGATGCGGTCAACTCGTGCCTGACGGCCAAGCGATTTCAGTTTGACGAGGTCGCCGACCTTGATGCCCCTGGGGATGTGGGGTTGGGCAGCGGGATCGTTCTTGTCGGCGCGGGTGGTGTGAGCGACGACGGTGGAGTTGAACTGCTCGGAAAATTCGCGGCGGAGCGTTGCCATGCGGCGATCGGAGTCGCGAGCGATCTTCTGCGCCAGGGCTTTGTCGTCGATCGCTTTGACGGTCTCGCGAAGCTGGTACGCAAAGTCCTCAATGAGGGAGTTGAGTTTGGCTTCGAGCTCTTTGGTGCGAGCCTTTTGTTCGACGCGGCCTTCAACTTCGAGGCGCGCCTTTTCGCGGGAGAGCTCGTGCTCGCGCTGCTGCAGGGTTTCGCGTTCGATGGTGGCGGCGGTAAGTTGGTCATGGAGCTGATCGAGGAAGGCGCCGATGTCCGCGGTCTGCGTGGTCATCTGGGCGCGGGCGGCGGCGACGATCTCCGGCTGCAGGCCGAGCCGGGCGGCGATGTTCAGGCCGGCGGAGGATCCCGGGACGCCAAGGCGCAGCTCGTAGGTAGGCGTGAGAGTCAGTTGATCGAAACCGACAGCCGCATTGAGGACTCCGCGATGATTGGCGGCATAGACCTTGAGCGAGGTGAGGTGCGTGGTGATGCAGCACCATGTGTTGAGGGCCAGAAAGTGAGTCGCGACCGCAACGGCAAGAGCCGCGCCTTCCTCCGGATCTGTAGCGGAGCCCAGTTCGTCGAGCAGGACGAGGGAGTTGGCAGTGGCTTCGCGCGAAATGTGGTCGAGGTTGACGACGTGGGCGGAAAAGCTGGAGAGATTGCGCTCGATCGACTGCGCATCGCCGATGTCGGCGTAGATGCTCTCGAACAGCGGTAGCTTCGCCTCTTCCGCGGGGACAGGGACGCCGGATTGCGCCATAAGGGAGAGCAGGCCGAGTGTCTTGAGCGAGACAGTTTTTCCGCCGGTGTTGGGGCCGCTAATGATGAGCTGCATTGTTTCGGGAGGAAGGATGACGGTAAGCGGGACGGGAGTATTGGGTTCATCGCCTGCCTCCAGCGCTGTGGCGCGCATCCGGATTTCCAGCAGAGGATGGCGTGCGGCGGTGAGGGAGAGCTCCTGCGCAAAGACAGGCCTGGTGCAGTTGAGGGTGATGGCGAAGCGAGCGCGGGCGAAGTGGGATTCGACTTCGGCAAGAATGCAGGTGCCGAGGTGGATCGCAGTGGCGTTCTCGCCGAGTGCGCGTGTCATCGCAACAAGAATGCGGTGAATCTCGCTCTGTTCTTCATCAAGAAGGCGAACGAGTTCGTTGTTTTGCTCAATGGCTTCAAGGGGTTCGACGAAGACCGTTTGGCCGGAAGAGGATGAGCCGTGGATGACCCCGGGGACTTTGCGTTTGAATTCGGCTTTGACCGGGATGACGAAACGGTCGCCGCGAATAGTGATGAGATTTTCCTGGGTGCTGCCGCCTTCGCTTAAGCCGCGCAGGGATTTGCGAAGGCTATCTTCGATAGCGCGGTGTTGGCGTTCCATCGCCCGGCGTATGCGCCGAAGCTCGGGGGAGGCGTCGTCGTCCAGGCTGCCGTCGGGTTCGATCTTTCCGCGCAGCAGGCGGAGAAGTGGGGCAAGGTCGTGATCGCGAAGCGGTGACGAGAGCTCGGCGATGCTGGGCCACTCGTAGCGTGTGCCATTGGAAGGCGGATCAATGAGGTTGCGCCATGCCGCGACGCGTTCGACCACGGTGAGGAGGTCGCGGATCTCAGTGGATTCAAGGGCGGCGCCGTCGATGCGGGCCTTGTCGAGCAAAGTGGTGGGGTCGAAGAGGCCGCCGAACTCAAAGCTGCCGCCCCGGGTTAGCATGGCGCGCACTTCGGCGGTGCGCTGCTGCTGCTCGTCGATCCATGCGAGGTTCGAGCTCGGTTCAAGCGCGAGGATCCAGGCGCGGCCCAAAGGCGACGAGGTGCGACCGGCGATATGGTCGCGAAGGCGCGGCCACTCCAGGGCTTCGGCGCTTGTTTCGCGCAGCCGCGAGGGGCTATCCGGCAATAGCTCTGGTTTATTCACTTTATTTATCGTACCCTCGCAGGGAACCACTGATGGAACTGATGCGTAGCAGTTATTGAGAGCGCGGGCCGGCGCCTCAGACATTGGGAGGTGTGAGATGGTCTGTCAGGCATGTGGAACTCCAGTCGCGGAGGGGCTTCACTTTTGTTCGAAGTGCGGGGCGCAGGTCGTTGCGGCCCAACCGGTATATCCGCAGTCGCCGATGCCGATGTACATGCCGCGCGTGCACCGGAATTTGCAGACCCTCGGCATTCTGTGGTGTGTTTATGGGGCATACCGCGTGATCGTCGGCCTGGTAGCCGTTGTCTTTCTGCGGGCCTTTACGACACACAACTTCGGCGACGATTGGTGGATGTTCGCCGACCGCATGCACGGGCACTTTCCCGCCATGTGGATGTCTGGTTTGTGGCCATTGATCGTTGTCGCAGTGGTCTTTGCGGCTGCGCTGGCTCTGATTACCGGATATAGCCTGCTAACGCGCAGGCCATGGGGCCGGATCCTGGCGATCATTGTAGGAATTCTCGCGTTGCTCAAATTTCCTATTGGCACAGCGCTCGGCATCTACACGTTATGGGTGCTGGCGCCAGGCGCTTCCGGGCTTGAATACGATTCGATCGCAGACCGAACCTGAGGACTGGCCGTAGACTAGAGACATGAACTTTCCTGCCATGCGTTTACGCCGGCTCCGCCGTACAGAGGCAATGCGGTCGCTGGTTCGCGAGACTCATCTGCGCCCAGAGGCACTGATCTATCCGCTGTTCCTCTGCCCAGGAGAAGGAGTGCGGAAAGAGATCGGCTCCATGCCCGGGGTCTTCAATCTATCGATTGATGAAGCCACAAAAGAGGCGGCTGCCTGCGCTGAACTTGGCGTTGGCGGACTGTTATTGTTTGGTCTTCCGGCCGAGAAGGATGAGCAGGCGACCGGCGCGTGGTCTAACGATGGAATTGTGCAGTCGGCGTTGCGGGAGTTTAAAAAAAATCGTGGGTTAGACCGGTTGGTGATGATTGCCGATGTCTGCCTTTGTGAGTACACCTCGCATGGACATTGCGGAGTCGTTGCGCGGGATGGAGATCACTACGAGATTGAAAATGATTCGAGCGTAGCTCTGATTGCGAAGACCGCGGCCTCTCTGGCGAAGGCTGGCGCGGATATCGTGGCTCCCTCGGACATGATGGATGGCCGTGTGCAGGCGATTCGCGATGCTCTGGACGCATGCGGGCAGGAGCAGACACCGGTGATGAGCTACGCGTCGAAGTTTGCTTCGGCGTTCTATGGGCCATTCCGCGAAGCGGCGGACTCTGCTCCGCAGTTTGGTGACCGGAGAAGTTATCAGATGGACGGCGCCAACCTGCGCGAGGCGATGCGCGAGATCGACCAGGATATCGTCGAAGGCGCGGACATGCTGCTTATGAAGCCCGCGATGCCATATCTCGATGTCATTCGTGCGGCGCGGGAGCGCTATGATCTGCCGATGGGAGCCTACCAGGTGTCGGGAGAATATTCGATGCTGCAGGCGGCGTTCCAGCGCGGCTGGTTGGAGCCGGAGCGAGCGATGATGGAGTCACTGCTATCGATCAGGCGCGCTGGGGCAGACTTCATCGTGACCTATTTCGCAAAGGACGCGGCAAAGGTGTTGGGCTAGCGAAGATCGAACGCTAAGGACGAATCGAATGGCGCGGATTGCGATCGTTGGAGCCGGAGCAATCGGAGGTGTAACGGCGGCCTTGCTGCAGCAGGCTGGCGGCCACGAACTGCTCTTATGCACACGGCGTCCGATGTCCCGGCTTTCGGTTGAGACGCCGGAAGGTTTCGTGACCATCCAGGCGGCATTTGTGACTGAGCCAAAGGACGCCTTCGCTGTGGATTGGGTCATGGTGGCGACGAAGGCCTACGATGTCGCCGGCGCAGCACAATGGTTGGAGCGGCTTTGCTCAAACGGAGCTCCGGTGGCGGTTCTGCAAAACGGAGTGGAACATCGTGAGCGCTTTGTTTCCTACATGGCGGCGGAGAAGATTCTTCCGGTGATGGTGGACTGCCCGGTCGAACGGCAGGCTCCAGACAGAATTCGGCAACGCGGGCTGATGCACCTGAAGGTTCCGCAGAACGTGCTCGGCAGCGAGTTTGTGGAGTTGTTTCGAGGGTCAACGGCGGATGCGGCAGTCGAGCCGGATTTTCTCAGCGTCGTCTGGCGGAAGCTATGCTTCAACTCCGCGGGCGTGCTATCGGCGCTGGTGATGCAGCCAGCCGGAGTTGTGCGCGGAGAAGCTCTCGGAGAGGTGGCGCTGCAGATTATTCGGGAGTGTGCGGCTGTGGCGCGAGCGGAAGGGGCACATCTTGAAGAGAATATAGCCGACGTTATCCTGGCAGCCCAGCGCGCTGCGCCGGCCGATTCAGTTAACTCGATGCTCGCAGACAGGCAGGCGGGCCGCCCGGTGGAGATCGACGCGCGGAACGGAGTGATCGTCCGGCTCGGCCAGCACCACCATATCGCAACTCCCGCCAACAGCATGGCGGTCGCCTTGATGGAAGCGATGGTCCAGCGGGGGTAGTCCTAATAAGCCGGAATCCAAAATCCAGCGGAAGAATCGAATAAGATGGTCTGTGTTGCTTTTTGATGTGGAGAGTTCTCTTGCCAGATACAATTTTTGATCTAGTCGTCCTCGGCGGCGGCCCCGCCGGATATACCTGCGCGATCCGCGCCTCGCAATATGGCCTCAAGGCCGCTCTGATTGATGCCAACGACCGGTTGGGCGGAACATGCCTGCTCTGGGGCTGCATCCCAACCAAGACAATCCTGTTTTCCGCGGAGTTGTGGGACCATCTGAAGCACGCCGACCGGTACGGCATCGACGTTGTGACGCCCAAGCTGAACTGGAAGGGCCTGTTGGCGCGCAAGGACGATGTGATCGCACGCCACGTAAAAGGCCTCGACTTTTTGATGAAAAAGAACAAGATCACGGCCATGAAGGGTTATGGGCGGCTGACTGGACCGGCGAAGGACGGAGTCCACAGCATCGAAGTAAAACTTGCCGACGGCAAGACCGATACGGTGAAGGCAAAAAAAGTAGTGCTGGCGACCGGCTCCGATGCTCGGATGCTGCAAGGGTACAAGCCGGACGATACCGTTCTGACCAACTACGAAATTCTGAAGATTCCCAATGCCCCAAAGTCGCTGGTAGTCATCGGGTCAGGTGCCGTTGGAGTTGAGTTTGCCTCGATCTTCAACAGTTTCGGCGCTGAGGTGACGATCATCGAGATGCTTCCGCGTATGGTGCCCGCCGAGGATGAGGACGTCAGCAAAGAGCTGCTCCGCCTCTTCAAGAAGCGTGGGATCGACGTGAATCTTTCCGTGAAAGATACCAAAATCGAAAAGAATAAAGATGGAGCCTTGGTTTCGTGGATCGACTCCAACGGTAAGCCGCAGACGAAGCAGGCAGAGAAGGTGTTGGTTGCAGTTGGCCGCGCTCCGCGAACCTACGATGTAGGTTTGGATAAAGTGAAGATCACACCAGATCGCGGCTTCATCATGACGAACGAATGGATGGAGACGACCGAGCCCGGAGTCTATGCGATTGGCGACATTGTCGGTGGGCTCCCGCAGCTGGCCCATGTCGGGAGCATGGCCGGCCTGGTGGTTGCGGCGCGCATCGCCGGCAAGTACGCCAAAGCGGTGAATCGTACTCGCATTCCCGGTTGTACCTACACCGATCCGCAGATCGCCAGCGTGGGATTGACCGAAGCGCAAGCCAGGGAGAAGGGTTTTCAGGTGAAGGTCGGCAAGTTTCCGTTTGTTGGCAACTCGAAGGCGACGATCCTCGACGCGCATGACGGTTTCGTCAAGGTAGTCGCGGACGCGAAGTATGGCGAAGTTCTGGGCGTCCACATCATCGGGCCTTATGCAACCGAGATCATCGCGGAGGCAGTGACCGCGATTGAGCTGGAAGCGACGATCGAAGAGATGATGTTCACGATTCATGCCCATCCTACGGTTGCTGAAGCTCTTCTTGATGGCTTCTCGAGCGTTGAAGGAATGGCGGTCAACGTCTGATATTTGAAAACATGAAGTGCAGCCGGGGTCTCACGCTCGGCTGTTTTTCTTTTCACACAGAAAGATAACGAGCGGTTTTGCGATGCACCTCAACCTTCTTCATCTCGGTAAAATTTCATACGCGGAAGCGACTGCTATCCAGGACCAGATCGTCTCCGCCCGCAAGCAGAACCTCATCGGCGATACATTGCTTTTGCTGGAGCACCCTCCAGTTTTGACACTTGGCCGAAATGCGCACCGTGCGAATGTGCTCGCCAACGATGAACTTCTTGCGCAGCGTGGAGTAGAGATATATGAGGTCAACCGAGGTGGCGACGTAACCTACCATGGCCCCGGTCAACTCGTCGGATATCCCATCATCGATCTGCGCGGCGATCTTCCCGGGAAGAAAGGTCCGTATCTCGGTCCCGTCGATTACGTACGTTTGCTGGAAGAAGTACTGATCCGCACCTGCGGTGACTTCGGCGTGATGACGCAACGCATCTGCAAACTGACAGGCGTGTGGACGATGGCAGGCGGAAGTATTCGCGAAAAGAAGATAGCGGCCATCGGCGTGCACGTTTCTCAGGGCGTTACATCGCATGGATTCGCGCTTAACGTAACGACGGATCTTCGCGAGTTTGAATGGATCGTTCCCTGCGGTATCGCGGATCGTGGGGTCGCCAGCCTTGAACTCGAAGCTGACTCCGGCCGTCAACCAACCATGGAGCTCGCGCTTCACGCTACCGCGCGCAATTTCGGTCGAATCTTCGGGCGACAGATTCTGTGGTGCGAGTCAGTCGATCAGCTACTGGCATCGCGCGTTTAATGCTCTGGTAAAGCGAGTCGTCCGCTTACCGCACCGCCCCGGCCAGAATCGCACAACCGCCGTATAATCGCAGAGGATATGCTCGGTTGTCCCGGCTGAAACAAGCCGATGCCTGGCTGCTTGTATTGTCGTTTGTATTCGTCTTGAGGGAGAAGAAAAGTTCATGCCGACCGACGTAGTTATGCCCCAGATGGGCGAATCCATCACCGAAGGCACTATCACCAAGTGGCTGAAAAAGCCGGGCGACATAGTTCAACGCGACGAACCGCTCTTCGAGATATCTACCGACAAAGTGGATGCCGAGATACCCTCACCCGCTGCCGGCATCTTGAAGGAGATCAAGATCCCGGAGGGCACTACGGTTCAGATCAACACCGTCGTCTGCACCATCGACGCTGCTGGTTCGACATCAGCTCCTGAACCCACTGCTTCACCGGCGATGGCAGAGACAGCAGCAACTCCCGCAGACGACAGCGTTACTCCCGCGGCAGTCGATGAACCCTCTGCTGCACAGGGCAATCCTCCCTCGACGGGCGGCCCCGGTACCGAAGTCCTGATGCCGCAGATGGGTGAGTCGATCACCGAGGGCACCATCACCAAGTGGCTCAAAAAAGTCGGTGACACCGTTCAGCGTGACGAGCCGATCTTTGAGATCTCTACCGACAAAGTTGACGCAGAGATTCCATCGCCTGTCGCCGGCATTCTCTCCGAGATCAAGGTTGCCGAGGGTGCGACCGTCACGATCAACACCGTCGTTGCTATCATCGGCGCGGCTGCCGGAGCTGGAAAAGCCACTGCACCTGCCGTAGCGGCTCCCAAAGCATCTGCACCTGTCGCTCCCGCTCCAGTCCCGGCGGCCGCTTCTGTACCTGCGGTGCCGGAGGGCGAGCGCGTTCGTTCTTCGCCGCTTGTCCGCAAGATCGCGAAGGATAACAATATCGACCTGGCCAAAGTGCCCGGCACGGGTGCCTCTGGGCGCATCACGAAGACAGACATCGTCAGCGTTTTGGAGCAGGGCCCAAAACCAGTTGCTGCTGCGCCGGCCTCTCCCGCATCCTCTACTCCGTCCGCCGCCGCTGCCAAACCTGCGGCTCCCCAGCCTCAGCCCGGCGAACTTGTCCCCATGTCAAAGATGCGCTCCATCATTGCACAGCGCATGGTTGAATCGAAACACACCAGCCCGCATGTTCACACTGTCTTCAAGGTGGATATGACGCGCATCGTCAGGATTCGCGAGAAAGAGAAGTCGAAGTACGAGCAGCGTAATGGCGTCAAGCTGACGTACATGCCCTTCATCACCCGCGCTGCGATCGCCGCGCTGCGTAAGCATCCCATCGTCAACGGATCGATCGAAGGCGACGCCATTCGCTACAACAAAAACATCAACATCGGCATCGCCGTCGCGCTCGACTGGGGCCTTATCGTTCCCGTCATCAAGCAAGCCGAGGAGAAGAACTTCCTCGGCATCGCCCGCGCTATCGTCGATGTAGCCGACCGCGCTCGCGGCAAAAAGCTGGCGCCGGACGAGATCTCCGGCGGAACCTTCACTCTCACAAACTCCGGCATCTTCGGTGAGCAGTTCGGAACGCCGATTATCAACCAGCCGCAGAGTGCGATTCTTGGCATCGGCGGCCTGAACAAGGAAGCCGAAGTCCTTACCGACAAGGACGGAAACGACTCGATCGCGATCCGTTCCATCCAGCGCTTCACCCTCGGCTTCGATCACCGTATCGTCGATGGCGCCGACGCCGGTAAATTCATGTCGGACTTCAAGGCTTACCTCGAAAACTGGTCGGAAGATATCGGATAGTTTTGAAGGCTCTTAATTTGAAGGCTATTAAATTGATAATTGCGGCAGACTTGAACCGGTCTGCCGCAATTTCTTCTGTTCCCAATCAACCCAATCCCTAAATCAAAGCCTTTGCCCGGAGCACCAACGCCACCGCTTCGTCGGGCGTCTCACCCACGGCAGAGAGGTGTCCCATCTTCCGTCCCTTGCGTGGCTTGTGCTTCTCGTACAAGTGCAATCGAACCCCGGGTATAGCCAGCGCCTTATCGAACCTCGGCTCTCGAGCCGAGCCATCGCCATTGAGCCATAAGTCCCCCAGCAGGTTTGCGATCGCCGCCGGCTGCACGACGCCCACCTCTCCGAGTGGCAGATTGCAAACGGCTCGCACCAACTGTTCGAACTGCCCGGTTACACACGCCCGAACGCTTGCATGATAGCTATTGTGCGGTCGCGGCGCTAACTCGTTCACCAGTAGCTCCCCGTCGACCGTGCAAAACATCTCGACCGCCAGCAATCCTTCCAATTGAAACGTATCGGCAATCGCCCCGGCGATCTCTCTCGCCCCAACTTCCATCGCCTTTGGAATTGGCGCCGGAATCACACTCCAGGCCAATATCTGTTCCTCATGATGATTCCATGCCGGCGGATAAACCTTCACCTCGCCGTTGGGAGCGCGTGCCACCAGAACCGAGATCTCCCGCTCCAGCACGACAGCTTTCTCAGCCACACCGGCCCGTTCTCCAAGAGCTTCCCACGCCCCCCTGATCTCACCTTCGTTGACCATCCCTGGCCTGACAACCCCGGGACCAAACCCAACCTTTCCCTGGCCGCGTCCGTCGTATCCGCCCGTCGCGCTCTTGCAGAAACATTTGCCACCCAATGCGGCGACGGCCTCGCGCAAATCATCCAGCGACCGGACCGCACGATACTCCCCCACCGGAAATCCGTTTCGCCGCAACCAATCCTTCTGTTCAATCCTGTCCTGAATGATCGCGAGCATCGCCCCGTCAGGCCGCACCGGAGCATAGCTCGCTGCGGCCTCCATACTCCTTGGCGAAATCTGTTCGATCTCCAGTGTCACCACATCGCACCCACGCGCAAGATTCGCTGCCTCCCGCGAATCGTCCCAACCAGCTTCGATGCATCCATCCACGACAAACCGCGCCGGACAAGCAGGGTCGGGATCGAGCACGAGGATGCGATATCCCATGCCACGGGCGGCCATCGCAGTCATCCGCCCTAACTGCCCGCCTCCGAAGATCCCGATTGTTCCGCCAGGCAAAATCGGTTTTGCCGTCGAAGAGGCAGAGCTCACGCGCCAACCTCGTCTTCATCGATCACCTGCGCCAGAACCTCATCTCGTCGAGCCGCACGCCATATCGTCAATCTCTTCTGCAGCGCCGCATCAGTCGTCGCGAGCATCGCCACCGCCAACAGCCCGGCGTTCGTCGCGCCAGATGCGCCAATCGCCAACGTTCCTACTGGAATCCCTTTGGGCATCTGCACAATACTCAGCAGGGAATCCAGCCCTTGCAGCGCCGTCGCCGGTATCGGTACGCCGAGCACAGGGACGACCGTCTTGGCCGCAATCATTCCGGGCAAATGAGCGGCGCCACCTGCTCCCGCAATAATCACCCGCAAGCCGCGGCCAGCCGCAGTGTCCGCATATTCGAAAAGCAGATCGGGCGTTCGATGCGCCGAAACGACTCGCGTCTCAAACGCGATGCCAAACTCCTTCAGCACTTCGACGGTTTTGCGCATCACCGCATAATCGTTGCGGCTCCCCATCACAATCCCAACCAAAATCTTTCCTGGCGTCGCGGCGTCCATGCCCGATTATACGGTCTTCCCTAATGGCCGCCGTGGCCGCCACAATCCTTAGTGCTTCGCCCACAGGCTCGCATTCAGACACATCACCACTCCGTCGATCAGAGTGTTTAGCCCCTCTGTAAATTTGTCCGAGTCGGCAATGTGTTTCATTGTTACCGCATCAGCAATATTGATCGCGGCCCCGACGATCTCAACCGCAGCTTTTTTCTTCTGCTCGCCGGTCTTGGCTCCGAAAAGCGCCTCCGTGCCCTGGACCACCCCAGGAACCAAGGCAATCGCCCGCAGAAATAACTTCAAGAAATTCATATACGCCCCCTTATCTGAATTGCGGCTATCGCCGAAAATAATCAATTGCTAAATGAAAGACCGTTAGCAAACTACCTACGGCGCCCACCAGCCCTTTCATTCGCTGCATTCCTCGCTCGTGACGTTCCACCCGCTCCTCGAGCTGCGTCAACCGCCCCTGTTGACCAACCCCGAATAACTGGTTCATCTGGTTCTTCAACACGCTCAAATCCGCCAACACCTGACCTTCAAACTCCGTCATCCCTTCTTCCTTCCCGTAGTCGCCACTACCCCACCGGCAGATCCGTAAATACTGCGCTTGAAAATCTTGAGTAGAGGGGCGGAGTCGAGCCGTCATACATCCGAATGTAATAGTGCTCCACCTGCCCTTCCCGCGGAATCGAAAAACCCCGCACTGGACTTCGCAACACCAGGTCCTGATCCACACCGGGTCCAAAGTCTCCGTCGCGACGCCGCACTTCGAATCCGCCGCCTGCAGGGGCAACCGTACCGGCATCCACCTGCAGTGCGGTCCCCGTTGCGCTCACCACTTGCAACTGCTGCAGGTTTGCAAGCACGTTGCCCGGTGCACTCAATGCCTTCTGTGGCAGCAGCGTGTCCGCGGCAATCGCCTCGGACAACGTCAGCCCCAACCCCTCAGCCCAGTCATTGGCAAACGACACGCGATAGGTCAGTACTTCGGGACAAGCCATGCCGTCAGCGATTTCGACACGCCGCACCACAACACTCATCGTCTCCCCAGCGCTGGTAATGGCCAGCACATCTCCCGGCCAGATATCCGGCGAGTTTACCGCCACGTAGGTTCCCGCAGCCGCGGCCGCGCGACTCGCCGAAAAGCTCAACACCGCCTGCGCCGCACTCTCGCAGTCCACCGAACTCCGGGCCTCAGGCTTCAGCACCTTACCCAGCCATTGTGCGGTCCCTGGCACGCCCGACGCCGCTTCTCCCGCAACGCTCGCTGCATCTTCGAGACGCGCCACAGCTCTTTGCTGCACACGATAAATCACCGTCACGAGTTCGCCGGCTCCTGGAATCCGGCCCGCGAAAAACGTGACCTTTCCGGTAGTGCTCACCGTACAGTCCACACCCTCGCCCGCAACACCGATCAGACGGGTCATCTTTGCTCCACTGGGTTGTGTGCTCGTCACCCAGGCAGAGCCCGTCTGCGTCACCCTGCAATACCCCATTGACCCGATCAGCTGAACGCTGTTTACTGCCACAAAGCTACAGCTCGATGGCGAACTGGCCACGCTTCCGTCATACAAGACCGTCGCAGGCGTATTCGAAGACGCTCCAAGATCCTGCAGCTCAAACACCACGTCCATCGGTGCCGCTACAACCCCTCCACCGAACGCCTGCACAGCACCGTCCACCATGGCGTAGTACGTCTGAAGCACCCGCTGCGCCTCGACACAATGAAGGCGAATGCGAAGCGTGTAGATATGCCCTTCCAGCAGCGTAAAAACGGTTCCGGCCTCAGCTCCGTTCACGAATGGAACAACCACCGTGGCTCCTCCGCTCTGCCGCACGTTGTAGCCTGCAAAACAGTTCGCGCTCTGTGTCGCCCCCGAGTACAAGCCACAAACAACGCCTTCACTCGCTCCTTCCAGTTGAAGACTCCCCGCCTCGATCACCAGCGATCCGCCCAGCTCGACCGCGTCAATCGCCGTTAGCGTCGTCTGCCCATCGAATCCATTGCCGCCTGTCATCGCTAATCCCGCCGCACTCAAACCAAGATGCGACCCGGGATCGGTGATCTGCCAGATCTGCGTATCGAGCATGCTCTCATTGAAGCTGTCCGCCAGAAATTGAGAAGAGTTACCTGTCTTCTTCGGACGAAACGGATCCTCCGACAACTGAAATGTGGCCGTCGTGCCATCTCCCGCAAACGTCTCCGTTACATAAGCCGCTGGCTCCATCTCGCCGCTCACCGTGACATCATTGGCCAGCTCCTTCACCGATGCAGTCTTCAACGCTGCCACCTGCAGTGTCCCCTCGCCATCGCTCAGCGTATGAGTCACCGTTCCTGCAGGCTGAAGACTCACAGCGCCGTTTAGCACACGATACGCAGCATATGTCGCGCTGGCGACGCCGCCGGCATTGGCAGACCAGCTCTCTGTTTGCGCCGGCTCAAACACGCCGACCGGCAATCCGTTCATCACGCCCGTTGTAGTAAACAACCCGCCATCCACGCGGTTGGTCAATGTCTTCAGCAGCTGGCCGCCGCACTGTGCCAGCCCAGCCCCACTCAGCGGAACCACCTGTTTATCGAGCAGCCACTCATCGCTGACCGCGCTGAACGCATAGCGATACACGGGCCCCTTCACTCCTGTACCCGCATACACCGCCTCCGGCTCGGTCGCAATGTAGCCGGTAAACAACACCGTTTCGTTCGCCGCCGTAACCATGATTCGCGCACGGCGCGCGGGCACCGCCAGCGTGGCATCGCTCACATCCAATAAGCCGTTGCACACGGAGGGAGCATTCAACGACCGAGCGATCTTCAACGGCCCATCGGCGCACAGCGCGTCGCTGTAGTCCACCGCGCCCGTTCCGTCCAGGTTGTCGATCGTCACCTTCATTGGGTCACCGCCGGCGCTATCGGGCCCAACCCGCGCATCGAGCGGACCTCGTCCACCGTCAACACCCCAGCCTGCAGCAGCGTCGTCTGTATCTGGAGTTCCTCCATCTCGTCTCTGCTCTCGAGGTCGTTGAAGCAGAACTCAAACTCACGCCATCCCAGCTTCTTCGCAAATAAGTCCCGCGTAATATGCTCGGCCAGCAGTTTGGCCACAGGAACCACTGCGCTCTGAAATGCCTCATCGGCCATCTCGCCCGCCGTCGATTTATTCACATCGCCCTCAAGGCCGAGCATCATCGGAGGCAGATCAAATGCGTTCGCAATCATGCGGATCAGCGCCTCCTGCCATTGCAGCCGCAGATCGGCATCCGTTCCTCCGGCAAACCGCAACACCTCCGGCTTCTGTTCACAGCTAAGCAGAGGCACCCGTCCCGTGCCCTCGATCTCGTCCTGCCACCAGCGAATCAGCCGATCATGCTGCTCCGGCGTCGCCTCGTTCAGCCAAAGCGCATACTGCACCACCGAATTGCTGGCCAGCCGTCCCGCATACCGGTTCGCGCTGAGAAACTGGTTCACCGTCTCAAACGCAACTTCGAGTCGCCCCAGCCCAAATGGTGTATGTGTCCGCGGATTCAGCCGCAGGTACATCAGCTCATCATCCAGCAGCGGAACCGCCGACTCCTGGCCCATTCGCCCCGTAGCCTGCGCATACCGTGGCTTCTCCGGGTCGCCGTTCCACTTCGCGTCAATCTGAATCGTCGCGCCATCCACCGCCCAGAGATGAAACGGCCGCCCGGGATCACCCGTAGCCTCCATCTCCACGGCGCCAAATCCGCCCACCAGAAGATCCTCCAGCACCTGTTCCCACAACACCCGAAAGCTGTCGGCAGCATTCGGCTCTTCCAGGCAATGCCGCAGTGCCTTCATTCGTGCCTCCGCATCCTCCACCACCCCATCGGAGTAGCCGCGGCGTACCCGCACTTGCCAGTCCATGCTGGCGATCTTGTCCTTCACCACATTGATCGCGCGCCGCACCACGGGAGTCTCGGCGAACTTACGAAGATTAGCCGCAGTCGGCTTCGGCAAAGCATGCTGCCCTGCTCGTCCAGCCGGGTTATAGGGACTAAGGATCGAAGGCAGCATCGCGGTCTTCCTCGCTCCCATCTCTGCTCCAGTTGCCGCTTCGACTCGTGACAACCTCTGCCAGACGTCCTTCACTATCGTTCGAACTCCCATAGGTACCCTCTCTCTTTCCGTCTTTGTTGCAAAAAAGAAAGGCACAGCCTCATGGGCCATGCCTTCCAGTTCAAACCGACTCCACTCGGCGTCACGCGAAAAACGAACGCCTAACTCATCAAACTCTCAACTCCACCCGCGCGGTCTCCGCTGCCCGAGCCAGGTCGTTGATCGTCACCACCCGAATCTCCTGCCGCTCCATCGCCTCCACGCCAAATCGATACCGTTCCATCGCCTCGTCTTCACTATCCGAAACCGCCCGCAGAGGCTCCACAATCGCAGTCAGCTCCAGCCGAGCTGCTTCCACTCTCTGCACACCCTCCATCAACTGCGGGGCCGAATAGGCCAGTCCCTTCGCCGCCTCCACATCCCCCTCCAGCGACACCGCCTGAAACATCCGAATCATCCCGCTCGAGGTTGCTTGTATCGATTCAGTCCGATACCCGCAATCGATCCTCATCGGATCGCCCGCCCTCGTATAAAGCGAAGCCGCAATCCTTTTCCGCATCAAACCCCACACTCCGGCCCGTTCAAATTCCATTCGCATCGCACCCGCAATCGCAGCCCTTCCCGTCCGCTTCCGTTCCGTCTTCACCTTCAAGGGCTCCACATACATCTTCATCAACTGCTCGATCTCAGCCGGCAGGCTCTCTGCCAGGCAAGCCCGCACGCCTGTCATCTGCACGGAATTCGCCAGCGTATCCTCCAGAATCGCCATCACCGGCTTGGTTCCGGAAGCGTCATTGCCCGCCATCCGCAACCGTGACTCCAGCTCCCCCTCCAAAGCCTCCAGCAGTCCGATATCGGCATCCGCATCCATGCATTTCACCCGGCTCCAGTCCCGCGTAAAACGCACCACCGCCTGGCTGGGCTTGCCTGCCTCTCGCCTTCCGCCTCCTGCCTCCCGCAGCAGAACCCCGATATTGACGAACTCGCCCTTCACCACATCCGGCACATACTGGATCAGGAAAAACTCGCACTGGACTCGCTCACGCAACCATCACCCTCCGAAATCACAAAGATCTTTTTCAGCGATACGAAACATCTCTTCGCCTACATTACAAACTTACCCGCCCCGCTCACATCCGCAAACTGTCTTGGAACCACTATCGTCTTTCCCGAGGCCCACATTGGGAATGGCTCCCGGTTGGAATCGCGAAACTCCCCAATCAGTTCTCTTACTCTGGATCGCCGCCGCAGCATCTGTTCCATCAACCGTTCGATTACAGCCGTATCTCCCCCATACCACTCCGGTGGAACCGCCTCCGCGATCTCCCACATCGTCTTCGCCTCCATGGCCTCTACCCGGCTCAGCCATGGCTCAAAGCTCTCCCACCCTGTGACCCTCGCATACACCAGGTTCCTCTGGTAGATTCCCCGCAGCGGCGAATCCGGGAACGTCCACTCTCCCGCATTGAAACAAAACCCCTGGTCGATAAACGTAGCCCGATACTTTCGTTCTCGCGGCTTCCGCTCAAAAACAGCCTGCCTGCCATTACAGTTTCCCGCCCACTTATCGATGCACAACATCCCGGCAAACTCCGCCAGGTTTCTCACCTCGTCCAACTGCTGCTCCGGCAGGTAATCTACCACCTGTCCCGGCATCAACCCGCCCACAAACTGCGACCCGAACTGCAACCCCGCCGTATACCGCTCCCGCCGTCCCTTGGGCAGATCGATGAACATATCCCGTGTATTCGCCACCAGCCACTCCGTCACCTCAACCACATCGCTCGCCGGCACCGTCAACCCCACCGCTGCTGCCAGGCGCGTCACGATCAGCTCGTTCGCCAACACCCGCACATCCTGTGGATTGTTCTTAAACTTCACCACCCAAAGTTTCCCATCCGCTCCCAGCATCAACTGGCTCTGCGCCCCGCCCCGCATCCTCCTGATCGCCTGCACCGCCAGAACCGCCAAGACCCAGTCACCCCGCCTTGAGCAGAATAACGTATGTTCCTCCGCGGAATGACGGCTATGCCGTCGGGCAACACATCATCGATTCTTTCCCACTAACTCGGCCCGAACCGCGTGGCCAATCGCCATCGCCATCACACAATCATCGTGTGCGCCGTTCGCTGCGCCGGTCCTGCCTCCAGCCATCGAAACAAACGTCCTGCACTCCCCCAGCAATCGTCTGCTCGAAAACATCCACGGCGACTCCACCAGCAACGCCCCCAGCCGGCTCACCAATCCCGGCTTTGACCCCGCCGTCGTCAACCACCCTGCAACTCCTCCCTGCTCATACACCCGCGAATACCGCTCCACGCTGTCCAGATAAGCCAACACTCCGGCGCCATGATTATTCCGTTCCACCGCAATCAACGCCCCACCGTACTTCCTCGCCAACTCCGCCGCAACCCTCGCCAGCTCCAGCGTTCCCAGCCTCTGCTGCAACTCCGCACACTGCAGCCCAGTGCCGATCTCGATCACCTGCACAGCGGCGAAGTCCCCATCGGCCCCGCCTCCAGCCGTATCCACCGCAACCACATATTCCTTACCCGCCACCGGAGGCAGCCAGATCTGCAACGCGCCGCCGCGCCGCACCTCCATCGGCTCCTGCACCGAAGCCAGCCGCGCTTCCACCGCCTCGACATCAAAGCAACACTCCCCCGTAGCCTTGAAGCAGCTCTCTGCATCCTCGGCAAACTCCTGTGACCGCAACCCCCGGTAACTAGCCTCCAGGCCACGCCGAAATCCGATCTGCTCGGCTGTCAAACCATGCGCCAGCATCAGTCGCCGCTCATCCTCCCGCAAATCCCGCGACACCGGAGTCCCCACATAGGCCTCCTCCATCCACCACGGAAAAAAGTGCCTCACCACCCCATCGCCACAACTCCCGGCTCGTTCTTTCGCCGCCCTTCCCCACTCCTCATAAAAACATCCATACGCTCCATTCGGCGTCGACTCCATCACCATCTCGCCGCCCGGAGCCAGCGCCGCACGCAATCCGGCCAACGTCGCCCACGCATCCCCAGGCCACCGGCTGACCTCGCTGCAATGCAGATACTGCACCGTCAACCCTCGTCCCGCATTCTCCTCGCCCGCGCTCACCACACGAAACTCACTATCCAGCTCCGGAAAACACATCTGTCCCACATTCGCCTTACTGCGCCGCAGCGGCCCCACCCGCAAATCTTTGGGCAAACACTCCCAGAACCGCTGCACCATCCGAAAGATCCCCTCGGCAGCCTCCCGTGTCTGCGCCACCTGGACCGTCATCACACCGGCCGCCGTAATCGTCTTCAAAAAAAACCGGCCAGCCACCCAGGTTGTGATCCCCATCTGCCTGGCCTTCAACACAATGTTCTCGCGTCCCACGCCACGTTCAAACGCTTTCTGTACTTCATTCGCTCTCAGCGGCCGCTCAACACCCTCTCGATCTCGGACTCTCAGCAAATCCTCAGCCACTACCTTCACAGTCGCCGGATACCGCTTCATCGTCTCCCCAAGCGCAAACAGCTCGTCCACATCCCAGCGAGCCTTACTCATTCTTCGGTCCTCATGATTCACAACCAGTGAAGGGTGGGTTATTCGCGCTACGCGCGAACCGCTCTTCCATCTCAAATTCATTTGATGCGCGCAGTGGAGAGATCCCCGCATTTGATACCTCCACATTTGATAACCTGACCCCGATGAAACTCCCCAACCGAATCATCTACTCTTTCTGTTTTCTCCTTACGCTCACCAGTGCCGTGGCCGCGCCTCTCTCCAGCCCTTCCCCCGAACAGATTCTCCACGAGCAGGAAGCTGCCTGGAACCGCGGCGACGGCGACGCCTGGGCCTCCGCCTTTGCCCCCGACGCAGACCTCGTAAACCTCCGCGGCCTCATCGTGCATGGCCGTAAAGAGATCGCCCGTGTTCATGCACAAAGCTTCAACGGTACTTTCAAAGGCAGCCACGCTACCGTCACCGTTCGTCTGATCACCCAACCAACCCCCGACGTCACGATCCTGGACGCTGATTTCGAACTTACGCACTTCCCACCCCTTCCTCCTCCGCTTGTCCCTACCACGCCCGGCACGCTGAAGATCCGTGTGAAGTACATCCTCATCAGACAAGCCGGCGAGTGGCGGATCATCTCCGCCCAGAACACCGTCCTCCTCCCTCCGGCGTCTTCCATCACCGCGCCTCCGCGTTGACGCTGCCCCCAAACCCCGGTGACACCTTATCTCGATGGGCACTTTGGCCTGAAGTCGCCAATCGACAGGCTAAACCTGCGGAATCACCGGACGACGCCTCGCTAAGATCAGGTTCTTCTGCTTGGAATCCGCAGAACTGTTGGGGCTTGCACAAGATCGCCAAGGTGCCCCATTAGCGCGACATTGTGGAACCTGATGCCGTCCTCCTCAACAACGCCATGTGCCCCATGAACGTGCCCAAACGCATGAAGTATGAGAGAAGGCAATTCTCTCACTCGATTGCGCAGCTCTGGATCCCCCATCCGCTCCACGTTGTCTGGAGATAGGTCGAGAATACCGAACGGAGGGCCGTGTGTAACAAGCACATCAGTGTCATCCGGGACCGTGCTCCAGTGGCGCTTCCGATCGTTGGATGAGGGCTTACCGAATGCAGCGCCGGAGAGTGGGGTCATGGGCGAACCATAAATGCTTAAGCCTTCGATCTCAATGCCTTCATCGATCAGCACGTTCGCATTGTCGACGAGTGACCGGAGTTTAGAGTTCGATTCGAGGAAGAACTCATGATTACCGGGAACCACGATCTTATGGCGATGCGGAAGCTCCCCGAGCCACTCGTTGAAGTCCTCGATTGCGGACAAATTCTTGCTGAACATCGTGAAATCGCCCACGCAGATCAGAATGTCTCCTGCAGGGACCTCCACTTCACGGTGAAGTTCGTGCGTATCGCCAAACAATACCAGAACCATAGTCCCCTTATGACGCCGTAACAGCGTAGCTCTCTCACGGCAGAATGGCAGTTTGGGCGTGTCCCGCTATCGAACGAAGAAAAGCCACATGGCAACGAGCGATGCGCCGCCAATTCCATCTATCGATTTCTTCACATCATCAATCGTCGCGATTCTAGAACCGCGTGAATCCCGAACGTCCCTCCCATCGAATTCGGCCAATTTGGACCCATGGCTATCTCTGAAATATTTGCCATCAATCTCCCCCAGCCGACTTCCACGATGGTCACGTATGTACTTACCATCGAGTACTGCAACCTTACTTCCGCTGCGATCTCGCAATTCATTGCGATCGAACTTGTACTCCGCCATGTTCCCCTCCGAATAGCAAATTTTCGACAATCCCTGTTGCCCGATGCCCAGGCTCTGCTTTCTGGGCTCGGAGACACGTACTTAATGCGCTCGTTCTCTGCCGCAAACCCGCGTCATCCGCCGATTTTCAACACAAGAGACAGAGCTTCAAACCATCGGCAACGCCGCTCGCGCGCAACATTTTTTCGCCAAGTTCCGCTTTCAATTTCTCAAAATGTTTGTGCCCGATCCCGCCCACTGCCTTCTGGTCAGCGTCGAAGCCAAAAATGACTAGGCCGACGTTGGCCGTAGAGCTCATCCTCAGTTCCTCCCCGTCTACGACCGCTCGAATTGCAGATCCGACTCCGCGGACGCCGCTCATTTGCGCAATCGCGACTAGATTCTTGGCAACGCGACGATACGAAGAGAGCACGTCGAATTGTCGCGCTTGCAAGACCTGTTGATATTCTTTGATCTGCTTGACTACGGGCGCAGGTCCCGCAGCACGAAGCTCCTTGTTGGCGAACAGCTTCGCCTCCCAGAACACGAGTTCGACACCATCGGGCCGTTGTTCGAACGCGGCGATATCAATCCTCGGCTGGTTACGGTCTGAATCGAGATCTCTTGCATCGAGCCTAATCTCGACATCGATGATGTTCTCGTTGGCCCGGACAATTGCGTGCACGCCTTGCTTTTCCATTCCCGAGAACAAGTCAGCAGCCCTCTTTAATTTGCTCAACGTGCCCGAAGTGTAGCGCGCAAGCATCGGTGTTGACACCTCATGAAAGTTGCCATTTTCGTCCAAGGCGACCCGATCTGATCGGTCCGGATCGAGCAAATACTTAACATGTGTGTTGACATTCACTCTTCCGCCCTGAAAGTCGGCGTTGAAAAGTGATTGTCCATTCCAATAGACGTCAAACTTTTCATCGCGAATTCCGATAATCAGTGAAGCGTCGGCGAGCACATCACGCCACCAGCCGGGCTTTTGCGCGAGCTCTTCTAACGCCGCGATGAAATTGTCGTTCAAGCCTCTTCTAAAAACACTCACTTCAAACCTCCACTTTCGCCGTCCTAACGACAGACCGCATTTGAAAAAAAGCATTGAGAACTGTCAGGCCAGGTCAAAGACATCGCCATCGTTGAGGGTGACTACGTTCTCAAAATTGCTTCGGAAACCCTCTGCGTCTTCGGTATGAATCGGAACCAGCATTTTCGGCTTCAAAGCCGCAGCCAGTTTTTGCAGGTCCTTCAATGGCGCATGTCCGCTCGAATGCGCGTAGATGAAGTTGACCTGCCGGATCGCTGCGAAAGCGCGGAGATTTTGTCACTGCCGAAGTACGCGGCGTGGTTTCCGTCGAGATAGCCGAGCCATTGCGAGTAGATGACGTTGACAGGAGCTTCGGCGTTCTTGAACGCATTGATGAGACGAAAGCTGGACATCTTGCCGAAGTAGAGGAAAGCTTCAGGAGTTGCGTGTAGTTCCTCACGCTTGACCCTGTAGCGATAGAGTCGCTTTCTGAAGTCTCCAAAATAGTCCGAGTTGGCCTTGAGCTTTTGATCCTGGCTGTAAGCGGCAAAAACTCTTATCCCGGACCAATCCATGGCAGGCGTATTTTGAGTAATTTGCCGGAGTTGTTCGAGCACCCATGCGGTGTAGATGTCGATGACGAGGAGTTTGCCGGCACGTTTGCAGGCCCGATGAGCGGAGACGATGCGGTCGACGTTTTGTGAGGACGCAAGCAAGAACGAGATGTTCTTCTGTTGTCGAATTGTCTGGAAGATTAGGTTTTCGACCGCCGTCTCGTCAGGGAAATTGGTCGTTGCTGCGGTGCAGCATGGTGCCTTCGAGGAAGAGGAGATCGATGTCGCGAATCGGGCGCTGTATGAGATTGTCGAAGAGCTTTCCCTTTCGGCCATGCGAGCGAAGATCGCCACTGTAGAACAGGCGCTTGCCTTCGGCTTCGATGAGGAAGGCGTAGGCATCGGTGGCGGAGTGGTCGACGAGATAGGGAGTGATGGTGAACTCCCCGATGGTAAACGGCTGCCAGGCCTTGAAGTCGTGGAAGTCGAGCGCATATCTATCTCCGCCGATGAACACCTGCGGGGCGTCGATCAGGCTGCGGGCCAGCCTGCCGATGTAGACCGGAGTGCCGGGCGGCAGTGTATGCCATCAGACCGAAGTGGTCCTGATGAGGATGGCTGATAAGAAGGGCATCCACGGAAAGGCGCGAGAGGTCTACGGACTTACTGGCGGGGTTGAGGGGAAGTCCGGCATCGAGAAGGATCGTTGTCTTTCCCGATGAAACCTGAATACAGTTTCCACCAATTTCCTGGCTGCCCTTATGAATGATGACTTTCAATGGTGCTCTATTCCCCGAACTCTTTCTTGCTTTGAAAGGACGACCTTACGCGATTCAGCCTCTTTACGCTATGCGATCAATGTAGCTGCCTTGAGCGTCCCAAATCTATACAACTTCCGCCACAGAACCTTTAGACGAACTCCGTACTCAGCCACAGTCCGACAATATATGGGTGCCACCGCGATATCCCGGATCGGAATCGAAGAGGCCATTTTTTTCATTGGCATCGGCTCGCCCTTCGGATATTGGCAGATTAGATTTCATGGCTGTCACAAAACTGTTGGCCGATGATAGGACGGCCACAAACTTTGCTCCGCCCGCAAAATGCACACCTGTATATTCAAAATTCGCAGGAAGAAATTCCGAAAGCGCCGACAATGCCTGCAACAGCGCAGCAACAGCCACTTCGCTGTCGCACAAATTTCTCTTGGCTCCGCTCTTCTTTGCGATTACCCTCTGTATCGGTATGCGCAAACACCTCCCGGCCCTGTTTCTCCTCTGCATCGCTTGCACTGCCCTGGCAAGCGACTCAAACGAGCACTGGCTCGAAGTCCAAAGTCCCCACTTTGTCGTCCTTACCGACACCAACGAAAAACAGGCTCGCCGAATCGCCGGCCAGTTTGAGCATATGCGCGCGGTCTTCCGTCTCATCATGCCCCGTGCGGCCGATGACGCCGGTGTACCCATCGTCGTCCTCGCCCTCAAAGACAAAAAGGGATTTCAATCCCTCGAGCCCGCCGCCTATCTCGCCAAAAACCAGCTCGACCTCGCCGGATTCTTCGTCAGCGGTCCGGACAAGAACTACATCCTCCTGCGGCTCGATGCCCAGGGCGAGAACCCCTACAGCACCGTCTACCACGAGTACACGCACTACATGATGCGCAAAGCCACCTGGATCCCGCTTTGGTTCAACGAAGGTCTCGCCGAGTTCTATCAGAACACTGACATTCGCGACAAAGAGGTGGTCCTCGGTCGACCCAGCCAGGACGACATCCTCTACCTCCGGCAGAATCGCTTGCTTCCCCTCACGACGCTCCTCAGTGTCGACCACAACTCTCCCTACTACCACGATGAGCAGAAAGGCTCAGTCTTCTATGCCGAATCCTGGGCGCTCACTCACTACCTCGAAATCAACGACTTCGAGAAGAAGACGCATCTCCTCACGGACTACACCCAGTTCCTCATCAAAGGCGAAGATTCCGTCACCGCCGCGCAACACGCCTTCGGCGACCTCAAACGGCTTCAGGATTTGCTCGATAACTACGTGCAACAGTCTTCCTTCAGCATGTTCAAGATGAACGCCGCCGTCCCAATCGATGCTGCAACCTTCAATGTCAAGCCTGTCTCGAACGCTGAAGCTGACGCCGTTCGTGCCGACGTTCTCGTCTACGACGATCGCACCAAGGAAGCGCAGGCCCTTCTCGAAACCACCCTGCGCGATGATCCCAACAACGCCCTCGCCCACGAAACCATGGGCTTTCTGAAGTTCCGCCAACAAGATATCCCCGCCGCGAGAAAGTGGTACAGCGAAGCCGTCCAGCTCGACTCGCACAGCTATCTTGCCCACTACTACTTCGCCGTCATGACTCTCCAGAGCGGCGACAGGAGCCACGACGCAGAGATCGAATCCAGCTTACGCACTTCCATCAAGCTCAATCCCTCGTTCGCCCCTTCCTACGACGCACTCGCCAACTACTATGCCTCGCGTAACCAGAAGCTCGACGAAGCTCATATTCTCAACATCCAGGCCATCCAGCTCGAGCCCGCAAACCTCCACTACCGTCTCAACGCAGCCAACGTCCTGAGCCAGCAGAGAGAGTACGTCAGCGCCATCAGTGTTCTAAAGGTCGCGCTCCCCTTGACCAAAACTCAGGCGCAGACCGAGATGTTGCAGTCTCGCATACGTAGTCTCGAGCGATTCCAGGAACAGTCCCAGGCCAACACTCAGTCCGCCGTCACCACCTCGCAAACCACAACCCAGACAGGGGCCGCACCACCCGATGCAAAAAAGACCACAGTCTACCAGCAAGTCAACGGCCAGCTGATCGGCATAACCGAAGACGCGCCGAACTACCCCACCGGCGACGCCACCGGACCCCGGCACACCATCAAAGGTGTCCTCACCCACATCCGTTGCTCGTACCCAAACGTTTTCGCCGTCAGCATGGATCAAGGCGGAAAAACCCTCACCCTCTACAGCAACAACTTCTACAAAGTCGTCTTCACCACCGCCAACTACGAACCCCAGGGCGACATCAGACCCTGCACCGAAATCGAAGGCATGAAGGCCACCGTCAAATACGCCGAAGTCACCGACAAAGTCGTCGCCGGCCAAATCCTCTCCATCGAACTCAGCAAATAATGCAACCACCCGGTCACGCATCCAGTGATAGCGTTTAACACAATGAACCTCAGAATCGCCGCCGTCCGCTCCGGCTCAGAACCCGTCCGCAAGCTCCGCGTAAGCACCTTCGCCCGTATCCTCGAGCAACCCCTCGCCTGCCCCAGGTGCGACACCACCTACAACCTCGCCGTCGATTGGGACCAATCCAACGACCGCTGGTTCTCTGAAACCTCGCGCCCTCTCATCACCCTTCTCAAAAAAGCCATCATGATGGGCCACAGCACCGACCACCGCGTCACCCACTTCGAAACCGAAGGTGTCGTCGTAGAAAGCGTCACCTCGACCTCCGCGTAGCCGGCAAAAGACATCTCGCCGAATCACAGAAGTCGAGGCGTATCACCCCGCAAAATTTTCATTCGCAATCTACAGACTCACAGACTACAGCCGAGCAACTCTCCCACACAAACGAGCTCCTTCAAATCAAAGCCGTCTAAGCCACTGCCAGTTCCGGCTCGACCACAGGTACAGGAACCGGCACGGCCGTTTCCAATCACCCAGCGAGCGGCTCAGCAACGCCGAAGCGCACCCCTCGCCGCACAGAACCACAATGTCGCTGTTCAGCGCGAGATCCCAGTCCCACGACATGAACGTAATGCCATGCTGCGTGGTCCTCGCCAGAACCCAATGATTGCTTGTCTGCTTCTGACGCCCACAAAGGCATGTAAATAAGGTTGTTGCTGCCATATCTTTGTCTCCTTTCCTATCCGGTGTTCCCAAAGCTGCATGTGCTACGCTTTGCATAGTTGCAAGCGGAGTGCCATGCCGCCCAAAAACCGCAATTTTTCTGTGTTTTCAACGAAATACAGCCCAATTCCGAGCCCGCGCGTACCCGTCGCATTGCCCCTCCGATTCCCCAAAAAAAGAGAAAAAGTTTTCACACTCCAGCCCCCGCCCCCGACGCCACCCGGCCTCGTCTGCCCAACCCCCGGCCAAATTACCCCCATACCACGCCGATCGCCCGTAATTGCCTGCATCCAGGCGGCCAAACCCCGCCTCTACTCTTTCTCGCCTTCGCGGCCTTCTGCGGACACCGCCTGTCATATTCCTCCTGCATCTTCTGCAGCTTCATCACCCCGAAGTACACCACCAGCGCCATACAAATCACCAGGATGCTGGAGAGCATCCGCTCCACGTGATACGCACCCTCCCGATTCGCCATATACGCAGCCATGATCAGAACGAAAATCCCAATATTAATCACCCAGTTCGCCGTCTTCGTCACCAGAAAGTGCAGCGTGCCGAACCCCGAAAGCTGGTAAATCAGGAACGGCAGAATCGCCACCGCAGGCAGCATCTCCGAGGCCCCCAGCGCGACGTCCACCGTCTCCGGAATCCTCGCATGCAGCAGCGAGCTATGCGCCAGTTCATGAAACAGAGACGGTATCGCAGCCAGGAACGGCACCACCGAAAGCAGCTCCATCACCAGCGACCCGCTCCATGTCCCAACCTTTGACGCAGTATCCGCGCCGGTGATGGTCGACTCCGACCCCACAAACAGACCGCCGATGATCGCCGCCGCGCTCGAAAGCATCAACAGCTCCACCGTGATCCCGAAACTCGCCGGTTCTCCCGCCTTGATCAACAGCAGACCCATAAACCCGGGCAGGTAGAACATCACCCGCACCAGCCTCGCCCAAACCCGCGCGTCGCGCTCCGGCGGAAGTATCGGCAGCGGCAATCCGTCAGCTCCGACTGTTGCTCTTTCTTTGCCTTTAGACATGAGATTCCTCAGCTACCAGAGATTTGAATTTCTGAAATCTGCTCCGAACGCGTGCCCTGGGCCCGGGTGCGCCTCCTTCAGCCACATAAGTCTCTCGAATCCCGCCTATTAAGAGAACTCCTAAAAATACTAGCAATCAGAATACCCAGACTGGCTTTAGATGGTGCTGAAAAAACCTGTTTTGCTTACGGCACGGATTTATCCGTGCCGTAAGCGCTTCACTCGCAATGCGGCTTCAGCCGCTGAGGTACGTTTCCTTCCCGCAAGTCACTTTTTCTGCACCCTCTTCAAGCCAAGCTCCCTGCAAGCCTCTCACCGACAATTGCTAAACTTGTAGATAATGCTCTCCAGGCTCTACGCAAAGTGGATGTACGCGTGGGAAACCGCGCTCACCACACGCGACACCAACCGCATCGTCCGTCCCCTCGAGTGGGGCTTCGACTGGCTCCAGGACTTCAGTCCCCTCGCCCCCCGCTCAGCATGTCGAAGCCAACCGCACCTCAGCGACGCGCCCGCGGCAGACGACTTTGCACGCATGATCGCCGTCAACCGCGACATCGTCACCCGCGCCGACCAGTTCTTCAACTACCGCACCCCCACCGACTTCCGCATCGAGCGTCACCACCCCCAGCTCTTTCCCACCAACGTCCGTCCCGAAACTCTCGCCGAAGATGCCGAGCTCCGCCGCCAGGCCGAGACCGGCGAGCTCGAAGAAGCAGACTTCCTCCGCTTCACCTCAGCCGTCCGCACCATCTATCCCGAAAACGACCTCGTCAACGCCCGCTGGTACCCCGCACATCCCGACACGCAACGCGAAGCCCGCTCCAAAGGACATCCAGCGAAGCCGAAACAAGCCATCATCGTCATGCCCCAGTGGAACGCCGACGCCTTCTCCCACAACGCCCTCTGCACCCTCTTCAACCACTTCGGCATCTCCTGCCTCCGCCTCTCCAAGCCCTACCACGACGTCCGCCGCCCCGCCGAGCTCGAGCGCTCCGACTACGCCGTCAGCGCCAACGTCGGTCGCACCACCCAGGCCTGCCGCCAGGCCGTCGTCGACATTCGCAGTTGTCTCGACTGGCTCGAGCAACAGGGCTACTCGCAATTCGGAGTCCTCGGCACCTCCCTCGGCTCCTGCTACGCCTTCATCGCCGCTGCCTTCGATCCCCGCCTCCAGGTCTGCGCCTTCAACCACGCCTCCACCTGGTTCGGCGATGTCGTCTGGGCTGGCCAAAGCACCCGCCACATCCGCGCCGCCTTCGAAGACGCCGGCCTCAATCAAGCTCAGGCCCGCCAGATCTTCTCCATCGTCAGCCCCATGTCGTACATGGATCGTTTCGCGCAAACTTCAAGCCCCGCCCACCCCAGGCGCTCTCTCGTCGTCCACGCCACCTACGACCTCACCTTCCCACTCGAGTACTCCTTCGACGTCCTCAAAAACTTCGATCGCCTCAACATCGACTATGTCTCCCGCGTCCTCCCCTGCGGCCACTACACCACTGGCGAAACCCCCTACAAATACCTCGACGGCTGGTACCTCGGCCACTTCATCTACACCTCCTTCAAACGCCTCGCCCAACAACAATCGCGCCCACAGCAGTCGCGCTAATCTGACACGCTGCCTCACGCCTTGAGATGACCGTCATCTGGACCGAAGCGGCAGACGGTCTCTCACACTCTGCCTCACTCGCCGAGATGAGCGTCATCTCGACCGAAGCGGCGAACGGTCTCATCGTTCGTCGCGCAGTGGAGAGACCCCCGCATTCGTTTTTGCTCTTGCGGTTGCCTTTCTTGTTGTCATCCTCGAAGAGGACCTGCTGTTGCCTTTACTTCTCTTGCAGCTAATTCTCAATCCCACACGCTGCCTCACTCCCGAGATGAGCGTCATCTCGACCGAAGCGGCGAACGGTCTCATCGTTCGTCGCGCAGTGGAGAGATCCCCGCATTCGTTCTTGCTCTTGCTGTTGCCTTTCTTGTTGTCATCCTCGAAGAGGACCTGCTGTTGCTTTTACTTCTATGGTCAAGGAATTGCCGCCGCGGGATTAAATCAACTTGATGCCATGGCTGCTACTTTTGCCAGTGGTTAATGCCGCCGCCGCTACAGCAAACTGACCAAGGGAGGGCCACATGAAGATGCGCCCCGAGAAGGAAGTATCCAGACGTCAACTGCTGCAGATGGGACTGGCGACAACCGCAGCTACGCTGGTTCCCGCAGGTGTTGTTGAGAGTTTGTTCCCGGCCCAGTCACTGGCACAAGCCAAAGATCCGCTGCCCTCCTGGAACGATGGCGCGGCAAAGCAGGCCATTCTGAATTTCGTTCACTTCACCACAAGTTCTTCGAGCCCGCATTTCGTCCCGCCGGCCGAAAGAGTCGCGTGCTTCGATCAGGATGGCACGACATGGGTAGAGCAGCCCATCTACAGCCAGGTCGTCTACTGCCTGAATCGTGTGCCCGCGCTGGTCAAAGCGAAACCGGAGCTGGCCAATGTGGAGCCGTTCAAGACGGTGATGTTGGGAGAACGCGCGGCGATGGCAAAGCTCCCAACTGCCGACCTCTATAAAATCCTCGGCGCAACGCTTACGGGAATGACCGTTGATACCTTCCATGACCAGGTGCAGCAGTGGATCGCAACCGCGAGAGATCCGCGCTGGAAAAAGCCATTCACCGAATTGACCTACCAGCCCATGCTCGAAGTGATGTCCTATCTCCGCATCAACGGATATAGGACCTACTTCATCACCGGCGGCGGGCAGGACTTTGTGCGTGTGTATTGCGACAAGGTCTACGGTGTGCCGGTCGAGCAGGTCGTGGGATCGATGGGGGGCACAACCTTCAGCTACAACGCCAACGGGAAGCCGATCCTGACCAAGGATCCAAAGCTGCTTCTGAACAACGACAATGCGGGCAAGCCCCAGGGGATCTACATGATGATCGGACGAGTTCCCCACATCGCGTTCGGCAATTCCATCGGCGACCGCGAGATGCTCGAGTACACCAAATCCGGCGACGGGGAACGGCTGGCCATGCTCGTCCTCCATGACGACAGGGATCGCGAGTACGCGTACGGTCCTGCCCTGGGGTTGCCGGCTTCCAAAGTAGGAACCTTCACCCAGGAGCTGTACGACGAGGCCAAAGCCAAGGGATGGCCGGTCATCAGCATGAAGAAAGACTGGAAGCGAATCTTTGCCTTTGAAACCTAAGCCTCCCTTACTTCAACGAAGAATCGCCTCTAGTCATCCGCATGTTGGACTCCAGTCCGCATTGCAATAACGCACGGTGCAATCAACAAAGCAATAAATCCGAGTCCCATCATCCAGTCATACATGGCAATCATCCTCTCTTCCAGCATCAAAACCGTCTCCGACTATAGCGAGAAAAGCTCGGAACTCAGCCACGAGAATCCACGCTGCGCGGTACTTTAGTTCGTCGTTCCCGTACCTGACTTTTATCCACTGCAGGTTCAAAATAAAGTTGCAATTCGAGGAAAATTTTCACCCTCCACACAACAGGCAGTCTCGCCGCCACAATAGCCACGCATTCCACCACCAATTCACCGCAAACTCACCACGCAAAAACAACGCTTTTTCCCAAACCCCCCTCAAAAACCCAACAAAAACCCCGATCCCCGCCCATTTCCGCCGCCACAAAAAAAACCGCAAAAACGTGACATAAAATAACGCCATGCCCATCGACCTGAACGCCCCGCTGGCCGTCTCCGACCCCGAGATCGCCCAACAGATTGAAAACGAAGTGAAACGCCAGCACGACGGCCTGGAGATGATCGCCAGCGAAAACTTCGTCAGCCGCGCCGTCCTTGAAGCCGCAGGCACCGTCTTCACCAACAAATACGCCGAAGGCTACCCCGGTAAGCGCTACTATGGCGGCTGCGAATACGCCGATATCGTTGAAAACATTGCTCGTGACCGCGCTAAAAAACTCTTCAACGCCGATCACGCCAACGTCCAGCCGCACTCCGGCTCCCAGGCCAACGCCGCCGCCTACATGACCCTCCTCAATCCCGGCGACTGCATCCTTGGCCTCGACCTGGCCCATGGCGGCCACCTCACCCACGGCCACAAATTGAATTTCTCCGGCAAACTCTACAGAATCGTCGGCTACCAGGTTCGCAAAGACACCGAAACCATTGACTACGACGAGCTCGAAGCCATCGCGCAACGCGAGAAGCCCAGGGTGATCGTAGGCGGCGGCAGTGCCTATCCACGCCAGTTCGACTTCCCCCGCATGCGCGCCATCGCCGACAAAACCGGAGCCTACCTCATGGTTGACATGGCCCACTTCGCCGGCCTCGTCGCTGGCGGCGTTCATCCGTCGCCAGTGCCTCACGCGCAAGTCGTCACCACGACAACCCACAAAACACTACGCGGTCCGCGCAGCGGGTTGATCCTCTGTCAGCAGGAGTTTGCCGCTGGCATCGATCGCAGCGTCTTCCCCGGCCAACAAGGCGGCCCTCTCATGCACATCGTCGCCGCCAAGGCCGTAGCCCTCAAAGAGGCGCTGGCACCGGAGTTTGCGACCTATGCCCAACAGGTCGTCACCAACGCAAAGGTCCTGGCAGAGGCAATCGCGGCCGAGGGATATCGCATCGTCTCTGGCGGAACGGACACACACGTGATGCTGATCGACGTCTTCCAGAAAGGGATGCTCGGCTCTGAGGCAGAACACGCACTGGGCGAAGCAGGAATCACCGTAAATAAGAACGCAATTCCCTACGACACCAACCCGCCGATGAAGCCCAGCGGCATTCGCATCGGAACGCCAGCCTTGACCACGCGCGGTATGAAAGAGCCGGAGATGCGCGTCATTGCTGGATGGATCGCGCAGGCGCTCGAGCACAGGACGGACGCCGCGAAGCTGCGACAGATTCGCGGGCATGTACAGGAGATGGCAGATAAATTCCCGCTCTACCCGTGGTTACGCGGAGAATGACTCAACAGGGCCACATTTCGTTCTGAATGTAATTCATAGCGATCCGGCATTTTTCATGTCGAAGTTGGTGCATCTGCCATCGCCGACGAACAATCTGCGAGTATAGTTTTGCTTTGGAAGGCTGCACGGCGTAGTCTGCGCCGTCACCAATTCAGCTGCGGGCAGAAGGGAAAGCTCTATGGCGATGGCGATAATGACATGGTTGATTGCCATTCCAATGCTTGGGGTGGTCACGGGAATGCGATCGATGACCGCGATGGCGGTCCTGTGCTGGTTCGCGTACCGGGGTGATCTGCCACTCGATGGAACCTGGGCTTCCTGGGCTGCGAAACTCGTGACCGCCATCATCTTCACTGTGCTGGCGCTGGCGGAGTATGTCGCGGACAAATTGCCGAAGACGCCGAACCGTTCCGCGCCTGGACCTCTGCTGATAAGAGTGCTGATGGGCGGCCTGGTCGCAGCGATTGTGGCAGCCGGCCTGGACGGATCAGGTGTCGAGGCTGTCATTCTGGGTGTCGGAGGCGCCTTGATCGGAACCTTTGGCGGATTCCTGGTCCGCCGCGAGATCGTCATGCGGCTCGGATGCAAGGATTGGCCGATAGGTCTGATCGAGGACCTCAGCGCAATCATCTGCGCGGTCCTGGCGATGGGTGTCGTCACAGGATAGCTATCAACGTAGCATGAAGTTCAGAACGCCTTCGACTCGTTCATAAATGCGAAAATTTCTGGCGTGTCTTCCACTCATCGCTGGAGAAAAGGCGTGGTCCCACCTCAATCAGCCTCGGCATCATATTGAACACCGCGACCCGATTCCAGGGTTTTCCGTCGCGCGTCCGAAAGCCCTTCTCATTGAGATCGCTGACGATGTGAGAGTAAGAAAAGTCCTGCCCCAGCAAATCCATCATCAACATCAGCGCCTGGTTTTCGTTTGGCTCGACCTCAAGCCGCTGACAGTCTTCCGAGATGCGCAAACCATATGGGATGTCCTCATCGAATGCGCCTTCGGTCGGAGCTTCCGAATCCGGCAGCTCCCGCCTCCATTCAATTGAGACCAGTTGCCATCCAGCGGTTGTGCGCTGCCTAATGATCTCGGGACTAAACGGCCCGGAAATCACATCGCGAATCCGTTCAAAGTGCGCCATTGAAAGCCTCCGTGCGATGATTCTCGTAGACTTACCAATCGCAATTTAGCTGCCAAAGTCTGTCTTCCAACGGACTCTGCAAGTCGATCATCGGCAAGGAATTAGCCCGGCGCTCGTTCCTTGTTCGGTAAGGGTCGCCGTCCACTTTCAGGAATTGCTGTTCGCTTTCGAACGGCCGGAAGCGGCCCGAACTCCTGGAAAGTCAGGGTTGGAAGTCAGGGTTCACCGGGTCGTCCAAAATATAGCCTTGAAGTCCTTTGGTGGAGTAGCATGTGCCTGACTGTAGAGCCGAGGTCTTCCGCATCTTACGGATAGGCGGCCAAGAATATGGTCCGCCCGCTGAGGCTTGAACCGTTTGGCTGAGGGCGCAGGGAGGTAGATTATGTCTAAGGGCATTCTACGAATTGTGCTGACGATCCTGATGTATGCGGGCGTCGGCGTCTTCCTCTTTCCTTATTTCACGGGCCGGATCACTGCGGGAGTCCCCTTGATGATTATGGGTGCCGGAGCCACCGTCATCTGTGGTTTGCTGCGCTGCTACTTGACCGAGGGCGACTGCGCACGCATTCCGCATCATGGACGCGATTGGTAAGCGTTCATGCCGGCTGCTCTGAAGCGGCTGAATGCAACCATCCTTCCATGACCTCATGACCTACCACCCCAGCCTGCTGTCTGACTAACTTGCCAAAGGCGAAGACGGCAAAGTTCGGAATACCGCGTACGGCGAATCTTGCGGCTAGTTGCTGATTTTTATCTGTATCGACTTTGAGGACGATTGCGCGACCGGTCATGTCCTTTGCAACCCGCGCAACCTCAGGGGCGGCCGCGCGGCATGGGCCGCACCAGTCTGCCCAGAAATCGACCAGAACAGGGACGCGCGAGGTCTGGATGATCTCATCGAAGAGCTGAGAGTCAACCGGTAAGGGTTCATTCAGGGAAGATAACGGCGCCTTGCACGCGCCGCATCGACCGACGTCCGCCAGGCGGTTAGCGGCGATGCGGTTTTTCTGGCCGCAACTATTGCAGCTTCTTATCGCAGGCATTGTCATTCCTCTCTTTGATTGGATACACCTGCCGTTCTTCGGTTGCATGGGCGCTTCCACAGTTGATGGCAACACGTGATGGCCCCTTACTCTGAAAGGGTCGATTGCATCCGAGTCAATTCGTCGAAAGCCACCACCCCGGACCGGAGCACCAGCAACTCTCGTCTACCTCATCGTTCCGATGCAACGACTTTACCTTGGTCCAGTTGCTATTCCGAAATGCTTCGCTCAGTCTTTTTTCCGTCGCCTCGCTCCTGGCCCCGATGCAGGGAACAAACTGCGCCTGCAGAAGAAAATGGGCGCCGAACCTGCCGTCGTCTTGTTTCGTGATCAACAGCATAGCCCCGGCGCCTGCGTCGGGTGTCAGGGGAAACAGCAGCCTCCCCGAGGGGCGTAATGCATCGAGCCAAACGCCCAACGGCTCAGTCGCACCGGCATTCACGTAAAGAACATCGCAAGCAGGAAGCGGTTCTTCTGCGCCGGACCGGGAGTGTACTCTCACGTTGGGGAACGAAGCGAGGTTTTCGCGGGCACGCTCGGCGAGCGGCGGGTCAATTTCATAGGCATCCACCGTCCCGCTTCTCACCGGCTAACTTTGCCAGGATCGTGGTGTAGTACCCAGTACCGGCGCCGACGTGGACGACGTGTTCGCCTTGTTTCACTGCCAACGCAGCCAGACAAAAGGCATGCAACGTCGGTTGTCCGTTGTTCAGAGTTTCTTTGCCGCCTAGCGAGACGACGACATCCTGATAGAGAAAGGCCGGATCCGTGGGTGTTTCGACATAGCCCGTACGCGTGTATACCCTCCACGGGGGCGGTCCGACAAACTGCTCTCGCGGTGTGTACGCGAACGCAGCGGCAAGTTCGCTGCCCGGAGGTATGCCGGCCTGAGCGGTTATCAGGCTTGCGAAGAATAATCGGTGTTCTTCGATTCGATTCACGCCTTCTCCTTAGTCCCTAAGAAACACGTATCCGTCGCCGCTTCTACGCGCGGCGGCGGTAGCGGATGGCGAAGTCGTAATTTGGATTCGGTGGGAAGAGTCTTGCGACCAGGCGGAGGCGGTCGGCCAATGCCTGCGGAGCGAGAAGCGGGTACTCGCGTTCCCTGAGCTCGGAGTAATCGAAATCTACTGAGAGCGAGAGCTGGTAGATGGCTACGGCATCGGAGAATGCGGATTCGAGGAAGCTTGATTTGGCCTTTTCGTCGATGACAGGTTTGCCGTCGACCGATCCTGCTTTTCCGCTTGCAGCGAGGGAGAGGTTGCGACTCTCCCAGGCATCCTGGCTGGTTTCGCCGCGGACGTCGGCGAGGGCCTGCGCCCAGACGAGTTGGTCAAAGGCCTCAGGGACGCCGATCATGTCGACGAAGGCGTGGCCGACGTTAATGAAAAACTCAAACGCCAGCGCAAACCGATCGCCAAGCAGCCGCGTGGAGATAAAGATGCCCTCGGTGCCGTCATGGTTGACGTTGCGGTGGCAAATGGCCTGGTCGCCGAGCTCAGGCGTATACGCCGGCGCCACCATGGTCGCCTCGCCGCCACGGCGGTCGCTTAGGGCGAGCGGGACAAAGTAGTACGTCTTGCGCGTAAGGGCGCCGGCGATGGCGATAGGGACTGCCTGCACCATATGCTCAAGATCCCTTGCATCAAGCTTGTTATCGCCGAATGCGGCATAGCGAATGCCGTTTGCTCCTTGATGCACCGCAACTTCGTTGATGACCTGCTGCGCCTGTACCAACTCGCTTTGAACACCTTCTGTCATAAAGCAGTATTCTACTTGTTATGGCACATGCATCACAGAGTAGAAATTCGGCCTCTCCCCGAACGTTCGGTTCTGGCTATCTGTTTGGCGTTCCTTTAGGCGATCTAGGATGGTTTGCCAGTCTCCTGATGAGCTTCGCGATGGGTTTTGCGGCCTTCTTTGCAGCGACCTTTTGCGCTATCTTCGCCGTCCTCATCTACAACACGGCGACGCACCATGCAGTCGATTTTGCGCTGACCTACAAATGGGCCGGTCTGCCAACTGGTTTGCTGGTATTAGTGGTGACTCTGGCTTATCTGGGAACACTTTGGGTGCGGAGACAGCTTCGCCGGGAATAACCGCAGCCGCTTGCTGCGGACGAAACAATACCCAAAGCACCCGCGTCTCTAGATTGTTCTGCTATTCTTCGTTCCTAGCATAAATTTCTGGAGGACCACCGCGTATGTCATTCGTTCGTGCTGTTGTGCGTTGGGGCTGTTGTACGGCCGCCATCGCAAGCCTTACCCTTCCTGCTCTTTCCGCCGATAAAAAACCGAAAGAAGCCGCCCCTGCTGTTGACACGTCGTACTATGGCCCCCAGCCTGCAACCGAGAACATCGATCTGACCATGTATGCGCGGATTCGCGACGAGGGTTTCCGCCACTCGCACGTAATGGAGTTTGGCGGCGCGTTGGCGGATGGGATCGGGCCAAGGTTGACGGGATCGCCCAATATGGCCAAGGCGAATGCATGGACGCGCGATACGCTGACGAAGATTGGATTGGAGAACGCGCACCTGGAGGACTGGGGCGAGTTCGGCATGGGCTGGCAGCAGATCAATACCTGGGCGCGAATCGTCTCACCTGATCCCGAGCCGCTGTGGATGCAGGCTGCGCCGTGGTCGCCATCGACCAATGGACCCGTGACGGGCGAGGCCGTCTACATGGATCTGCAGACCGAGAAGGACCTCGATAAATTCAAGGGAAAGCTTGCAGGCAAGATCGTTCTGCTGGGTGCGATGCGCACGACGCCGGACATTACAGAACCTCTGTTTCACCGCTACACGACAGAAGAGCTGGCGGAGATGGAGACCTATCCGACCGGCGAAGGACGCCGTGCTGTACCGAATATCCAGCAGCTGATTGCTGATCGTGCGCGTCTGACTGCACTCAGAACCGCCGCTGTAAAGATGATGACAGAGGAGCACGTGGCCGCAATCATTACGCCGACCCGCGACGCCCGCGATGGCGGAGGCACCGGAATTATCTTCGATGACAACGGAGCCAACATCGCCCGCAATGCCCAGTTGAAAGCGAATGCCGTCACGATTCCGAATGCCGTCATGATGATTGAGCATTACAACCGTATCGGCCGGCTCCTTGAGAACCACGTTCCTGTCACTCTCGAGGTAAACATTGAGACCAAGTTCACAGGGGATAACGAGCACGGCTTCGATACCGTTGCTGAAATTCCCGGGACCGACCCGAAGTTGAAAGATCAGGTTGTCATGGTTGGCGGCCACCTGGATAGCTGGATCTCGGGCACCGGTGCTACAGACAACGGAGCGGGCTCGATTATGGCGATGGAGGCGGTGCGCATTCTGAAAGCATTGAACATCAAACCGAAGCGAACCATCCGAATCGCGTTATGGTCCGGCGAAGAAGAAGGTCTCTGTGGTTCTCGCGGGTACGTGCATAACCACTTTGGCGGTCCTGAAGGCGCGCCTCTTCCCGTCTGCGGCGGGGCTGGCGGCTTTGGGCAGCCTGTTGCAACTCAACCTCCTATCAAAACAACGAAGGAGTGGGAGACTCTGGATGCGTACTACAACCTCGACAACGGGACAGGCAAGGTGCGTGGCGTCTACACGCAGGAAAACTACGCGATCGCTCCAATCTTCCGGCAGTGGATCGCTCCGTTGGCCGACCTCGGTGTCAGCACGATCTCTTTCCGGAATACGGGCGGAACCGACCACCTGTCGTTCGACGCTGTTGGTCTGGCGGGCTTCCAGTTCATTCAGGATCCAATGGACTATGAAACACGTACCCACCACTCCGACATGGACACGTACGACCGGCTGCACGCGCTCGATCTCGAGCAGGGTGCGGTGATCGAGGCGATCTTCCTCTACAACACCAGTGAGCGTGAGGCGATGATGCCACGCAAGCCTTTCCCGCATCCTGAACTCGAAAAACAGCAATCCGCCCCGATTCCGGGAATCTATCCAAACTCGACCGGAGCGCCGGATGAACCAGGCGGTCAGGGACGGCGTCGTCAACAATAACCAAATGAGAGATTCTGTCTCTCGCAACAAGAAAAGCCCCGGGGAAATTTCTCCGGGGCTTTGCTCTCTTTCATTTACCGCGTCTGAACCGCTCTGCGACGGAAGCAATCGGATGTGTGGTCATTGACGATACCAACCGCCTGCATCCACGCGTAGACGATGACCGGACCCACGAACTTGAACCCGCGTTTCTTCAAGGCTGCCGAAATCTCTTCAGAGAGTGGCGTCTTTGCCGGGACTGGACCGCGATTTTGAATTGGCTTATTACCCGCCATCGTCCAGATCCAGCTGGAAAAATCTTCGCCGGCGCCGGCCATCGCGAGATAGATACGTGCGCCGTTGATCGTCGCTTCAATCTTGGCGCGAGAACGGATGATCCCTTCGTTCTGAAGTAGCCGCGCGATGTCGGCTTCACCCATGCGCGCAACCTTCTTCGGATCGAAGCCATGGAAGGCCTTGCGGAAGGCGTCGCGTTTGCGCAGGATGGTGAGCCAGGAAAGGCCCGCCTGAAAGCCATCAAGCATCAGCGCCTCCCAAAGTGCGCGGCTATCGCGCTTGGGCAAGCCCCATTCTTCGTCGTGATAGGCCCGCATCAGCGGATCGTTATGCGCCCAGGAGCAGCGATGGATGACTGTATTATTTTTCGCCATTGGACTCCGTCTGGCCATTGGACCTCGTTTTATAGATCAAGCCTGATAGATCAATTTGATACCTGCGCGACAGCATCAAGCGGAAAAATCTAAAGCCACGCGCTCAAAAGGCGACCTGCGCTGCCCAAAACCTTAAGGCCGTCAGTTCGGCCAGCAAAGTAGCGTTCGTTGATCTCTGTCGAACCAATGTCTTCGATGTTTCGGAAGGCTGCCAGCTCGGCGGCCATCTCAGCCGGAAGGAAGAAAAGTTGAAAGGGTTCTCCTGCGAGTCGCACACGGGCCGCGAGAGAGTCGTGAGCCAGCTTTTCGAGGAAGGGCAATGCAGAGCGGGGCTGGCTATAGTCGAGGGCAAGGCCGCTGCCTTTCGGCTGCGAGGCGATAAACGCTATCGTAGAACGAAAAGCTTCGAGGGTAAGGTAGGGCACGACGCCGAGCCATGCAAAAAACGTAGGAATGGCGGAGTTAATACCAGCCGCACTGAGCTGCTCGGATAACGACTGACGCTCGAAGTCGACCGGAGCGTAAGTGAGACTTCTGGGAATCGGGAGCCCATTTCTGTCGAGCAGCTCGCGCTTCCATTGCTGCGTTGCAGGATGGTCGACCTCGAAGACTCGGACGTGCGGATACGGGTTGCGATGCGCAAAAGTATCGAGACCCGCGCCCAGGAGAACGTATTGGGTAACGCCCTGCGCGACGGCCCGAGCGAGCGAGTCCTCTGCGTAACGGCTGCGCGCAACCAGAAAAGCGCGAAGAGACATGGAGAATGGGCGGTCCGGACGTACGGGGGTGCGGTGAAGCTCCTCGGAGTGGGCGTCGCCGAGGATAGAGACGGCGATAGGGTCATCGAGAACAAGCGGCTGCGCGTCGTAGAGCTGGTGTGCAGCGCGACGCAGGGCTACGCGAAGTGCGGTTCTGGAAGGGGCGGCAGGATGCATCTATTTCAGTGTAGTTGGCAGCGAGCTGTTGATCGACGGCAGCGCGAGTCTCTGAGATAAGTTTTCGAGAACAGGCCGTCAAAATTAAGCGGTCATCCAGCTCAACGCCTGCACAAGATACTGTTTCATCTCCTTGCGAGGCACAACAGCATCAAGGAAGCCGTGTTCGAGGAGGAACTCCGAACGCTGGAAACCCTCTGGAAGTCTTTGCCGGATAGTCTGCTCGATCACACGTGGACCAGCGAAGCAGATCAGCGCGTCGGGCTCGGCGATGTTTAGATCGCCAAGCATCGCAAAGCTCGCAGTGACCCCGCCGGTGGTCGGGTCCGTCATCACAGAGATGTACGGAATCTTCGCAGCGTCCATGCGGGCGAGGCCAGCGGAGACCTTGGCGAGTTGCATAAGCGAGGCGATGCCTTCCATCATGCGCGCGCCGCCGGAAGCCGAGACGATGATCAGTGGCCAGCGCTCTGCAAGCGAGCGGTCCACAGCCCTTGCAATGGTCTCGCCTACGACCGCACCCATGCTGCCGCCAATAAAGTTGTACTCCATCACACTGAGGACGACGTTGTGGGATCCAATCTGGCCGATGGAGTTGATAATCGCGTCATTAAGGCCAGTCTTTCGCTGCGCTTCGGCGAGTCGTTTCTTATAGGGCTTCAGGTCGGTGAACTGGAGTGGGTCAGTCGAGCGAAGACCGAGGTCGACCAGTTCGTAACCCGGTTCGAGAAGATTTTCGATTCGCGTGCGTGCGTCGATGCGGAAGTGATGACCGCATTGTGGACAGACCTGTTGGTTGGCTTCGAGTTCGGCCTTGAAGAGTATCTTGCCGCAGTCGGGGCAGCGGATCCAGAGCCCCTCGGTGCGGACGGTCTTCTCCGAATCGTTGACGATTTCGTGGTCTTCGCGCTTGAACCAACTCATGGTTGCGTGCCTTCCCAAACCTGCCTTGACCATTGTATCGGTGACAAAGGAAATAGGCCGCAACAAAGCCTCAGGTTAAGTCGCTTGTTTCTAGAGAGATGATGTGAGAAAAAAAAGGAAACCTCTGAATCGAAGGCATCTTCAGGCAAATATCACATTCTGGTTTACTTGCGGCGATTGAAATTCAGAGGCAATGCAGGGTAGAAGAGCCTTCTTCCACAAATCACACGATTTAGCAAAATGTACGGCTCTCCATTCCGATCTGGAAGCATCGAGGGCGATGATTTGACGATGATGCTATAGCTAATCGAAACGCCATTGTTGGCATCAAAGATGACATGATGTCCGCTCAAGCAAACAGCCTCCAGAAACCCGAACGCTTCGATAAGTACCTCAGAAAGTTTCAATCGATCTGCGAAATGCATAGTATCCAGATCGGATCGGCTGCAGATCTTCCCATCTTCATGCAGAAGCTGATCGAGGACAAACACCTTGCGATGGACTTCTGGAATTTCGTCGGAAAAATGAGTGACCGCGACGGCAGCGGTGAGCTTTCCAATGACCAGCTGCTTGCTGTCATCGTCGAAGGCGTTACCGGCAGCGAGCTCAACGACGAAAACCGCGAATTGAAGCCAGTCGTTGACGATTTGCGCGCCATGATATCCGGCGTGGATATTCAGGCCTCGGAACAGATCCGGGTGGCGCCGTTTCCAAAGAGTGGAAAGGGCTCGTGGCAGCGCGCTGAAGAATTACGGATGCAAGCCGACGAACTACCCATGCGGCGGCCGGACTCGCGAGCGGCCTTCACATCCGAGTTGATTGATGGGGAAGCGAATTCCGCCGTCACGCTACCCCCGCAACTCGATGAAGCTCTTCATCGGCTCGAGCAGACCAGTCTCGAACTGAAGCATCATCTCGAGAACATCGACAAAAAAATGAGTCAACTGGAGCCTCACCTCGACGCCTCGTCTCCTGGTGCGCCTGATGGGTACGAAGGAACTCGCTGGCCGGCAATGGACCCAGCCGCTGAAGCAACGGAACAACTGGCCCACAAGCCTCTCCGTAATTCGCGACTTGTTCTGGAACACGCTCCTATGCCTATGGAAGACTCTTTATTGGCGAGAGGAGACGATCTGCGCATTCCGCTCGCGGACTACTCCCGCGCCGACGGACATGGAAGACCTCTGTTGTTCCTTTTGCTTCTGGTGGCGCTCGTCGGATCGGCTTTCGCCTTGTATCGCTACCGAACGCCGGTGCGGGAAAAATCCGTCGCCCTGTTTCATGAGATCCAAAGCAGAGTCACCGGAGCATCCGTAACTCCAAGCGCCTCTCCAAACAGTTCCCCGGAAGCGCAAACATCGGCGCAGCCACCTGAGCAAAACCAGACGCCGCCGCAACAGCCGTTGCTTCAAGGCACCTCTACACCGCCGCCCGCCATTGCGGGGGACCAGACTCCTCTCGCAAAACCGCAGGCTAAGAGCAGTGGCTTCGCCTCCGACACCCGAAGGCCGATGACCGATCACGCTTCGCTCCAGGCCGAACATGGGCCACCGGACGGCATATCGCAGGCTGAGGAGGCTGGGGCTGTCCGCGTGGCGCCGTCCGTAATGGAATCGAACCTCATCATCTCGCGCGTGCCCGCCTATCCGGAGTCCGCGAAGGCCGAAGGAGTCCAGGGTTCTGTGGTGATGCAGGTGATCATTTCGACGGACGGTTTGGTTAAGCATGTTTCCGTCATCCGCGGAGATCCTCGCCTTCGCAGCGCCGCCACCGACGCAGTCTATAAATGGCGCTATAGACCCTATCTGCTGAACGGCCGGCCTGTCGATGTCGCGACCACCGTCACCGTCGATTTCGACCTGGATCAATAACCAGCCGAGCTGCCACATCAATCGAATCGCGTCATCGCGATTTTGTCACCGCATTGCGGGCGCGACTGGCTTCGAAAACCATCCTGCCGATTGTCGTTTACCGCCGGGCGCGAAAAGTGCTAGGGTGGGGCTTTCCTAATTCAATGGAATTGGTAGGGGCCAATGAGACGCTTGCTTGCCGGAATTGTGTGCGGTCTGTTGTCAGGTGTGATGGTGGCGCAGAATGGTGCGTTGGAGGGTGTGAAGGCAGGCGACATCGATCACCAGGTTGATCCTTGTCAGGACTTCGATGCCTATGCGAATGGAGCATGGCGAGCCGAACATTCTATGCCTGCGATCCAGACCAGGTGGGCTCGCAGGTCGGTGACCCAGGAGGAGACGCTGGGCAGACTGCATACGCTGCTCGAAGCGGCCTCGTCGAAAAAAGCGCCCCTCGGTTCGACCGATCAGCTCATCGGAGACTTCTATGGTGCCTGTATGGACGAGGCGCACATCAACTCTCTCGGACTGAAGCCGCTGCAGCCGACACTCGCGAGGATAGACGCAATTAAGGATCGCAAGGGCCTCGCGATCGAAATTGTGGAGCTGCAACGCTATGCCATCGATGTGCCGGTCCGGGTGAACTCCGAGCAGGATCCTCACTCTCCCACCGATGTAATCGCGAATATCGAGGTCAACGGCATGGGCCTGCCGGATCGCGACTACTATCTGCGCGATGAGCCGCGGTTCAAAGACATTCGCGAGAAGTACGTCGTACACATGGAGCACATGTTCTTACTCGCAGGTTATGACGAAGCGCATGCCAGGGAAGCTGCGGCTGCTGTGCTCCGCTTTGAAACCAAACTTGCGACCGCGAAGCTGAGCAGAGTAGAGCGCCGCGACCCCAAGCTGACGGACAACCCGATGACCTTTGCCGAGTTTCAGGCGTTGACGCCACACTTTGACTGGGCCTCTGCCTATCGTGCGCTGAACATTCCACAGGGAAAGCTGAATGTCGACGAGCCGAAGTTGATGCATGTCTTCGACGCAGAGCTGGCAGCGACACCCGTCGCCGACTGGCAAAGCTATCTGAAGTGGCATGTGCTGCGCACCGAGGCCGGTGCGCTTCCAGTCGCGTTTGGCGATGAGGCATTTGCGTTTTATGGAACAGTGATGACCGGAGCGAAGGAACAGCGTCCACGCTGGCAGCGTTGTGTGCGCGAAACGGATGCGCGTCTCGGCGATGCTCTTGGGAAGAAGTACGTCGATGCGTACTTTCCGCCCGAAGCCAAGGCTCGTGCCCGCCAGATGGCGGTCAACATCGTTGACCAGTTAAAGCTCAGTATTCAAAACAACGACTGGATGACCCCGGAAACTAAGACCAAAGCGCTTGAGAAGGTCAGTGCGCTCAATATCAAAGTCGGGTATCCCGATAAGTGGAAGAGTTACGCCTGGGTTCAGATCACACGTGGGGACTACCTGAAAGACCTGATGGCGCTGCATGCCTTTGCTGTTCGCGATGATCTCGGTCAGATCGCCAAACCACTCGACCGCGGCCGCTGGGATATGACACCGCCCACGCTGAACGCGTACTACAACCCGTCCATGAACGAGATCGTAGTGCCTGCCGGCTATCTTCAGCCACCAGGATTCAACCTGAATGGGCTCGACGCGATCAACTACGGCGCTATCGGAGTCACAATCGGGCACGAGATCAGCCACGGGGTGGACGATGAGGGCGCACAGTACGACGCCAGGGGAGCTTTGACGAACTGGTGGACACCGGAAAACTACGCAAAGTTCAAAGAAAAAACCGCATGCACAGCGAAACAATATGACGCGTATTTTATCGAGCCCGGTGTCCACTTAAACGGAAAGCTGGTGCTGGGAGAGGCGCTGGGTGATCTCGGGGGCGTCAACCTGGCCTATCGTGCCTACAAAAAGTCGCGCGAGGGCAAGGGGCCAGAACCAACGATCGATGGCCTGACCCCGGATCAGCAGTTCTTTCTCGCAGAAGGTCAGTGGAGAGGCGACATCGTGCGGCCCGAAGCAGCGCGTATGGCCGCTCAGACCGATCCGCATCCCGCCGGGAAAATTCCGCGTGCTGGGACCGCTCTCCAACATGCCCGAGTTTCAAAAAGCCTTCAGTTGCAAAGACGGTTCGGCCATGGTTCGCGCAGAGGCAGAGAGATGTGTGCTTTGGTAGACGCCGTCCACCATTGGCTGAAACCTTTTTAAATCCCCAGCGTGTCAGGCCAGAGTGAGGTTTAGCGTCGTCACGCTCGCAGCAGGAAAACTGTGGAGCAAACGCCCGGCAGTAGGTTGTCCCAAGGTTGCCGGGCGCGGATGCACGGCGTTGGGATGTTCAAAATCGTTGTGCGCATGAACATCAGGTTCGTTCAGAACCGTCCCGGCTGCGCTCGCGATACTCGCTCCATGGACGACGATCTCTGTCGTCATCGGCCGGTCCAGATGTGGGTTCACCACAGTCAGTGTCATCTGCTTGCCACTGCCGGAGGTAGCGATCGAGGCAGAGCCGCTAAGACCGGCTAAAGTTTTGCTGGCTTCGAGCGATCCGCGATAGCTGTTGCCACCTGCCGGAATTGGCGCATTAGCGAGCGGGTTATCGATACTCGCCGCCCTGAACTCTGCGCGGACAGCCTGCGCTCCACTGTGCGGCAGGTACATCCGAAAGACGTGAAAGGTCGGTGTGACGGTGAACTTGTCTCCCTGGGCAAGCATCAGCGAGTGAATGCAGTTGATGGACTGCGCCACTGCGGCAACGGCGACCTTATCTGCATGGCGCTGAAAGATATCGAACGTAATGCCGGTCAACAGAGCGTCGCGCATGGTGGACTGCTGCGAAAGGTTGTACTCCGGCGCAAGCTCCGTGCCCTTGCCGTACCATGCTCCCCATTCATCGACGACGAGTCTGACTTTTGGCTGGTCTGGTGTACTGCCCATCGCGGCCCAGTGGTCTGTAATAACCCGTTCCATGATGCTGCCGCGTGTGAGCAGATCATAATAATCATCACTGTTGAAGTTGAGCGCATCTCCCGCGGCAAACTTCGATGGACTGCCTGAGGTGTAGTAGTGCACCGAGAGTCCCCAGAGATGCCGGCGTTCCGGATTCGAATACAACGCCTTGAACAAACGCGAAGTCCAGTCGACATCGTCGCCGTTGGGGCCGACCGCCACAAAACGCAGCGGCTTTTTACCATAGCTCGGGGTCCATGCCGTGTAGCGGCGAAACTCGGCGGCGTACTCCTCAGGAGTCAGATTGCCGCCGCAGCCCCAACTCTCATTTCCAACGCCCCAAAGATCGACATCGAAGGGCTCGGGATCGCCATTAGCGGCGCGTTGCGCTGCAAGCGCATTGGGTTGAGCCTTCGCAGCAGAGTTTGAAGGAACATCTCCTCCCGGCGCATTGCAGTATTCAATCTCCTGGTAGAAGTCGCGTGCTGGAAGAGAGCGAAGATCGGCAGCAAGATAAGGTTTGCAGCCAATGGCGCGGCAGGTGTGCATGAACTCGTGGAGCCCGTAGGTATTCGGATCCTGCTGGTTCCAAAAACCGGTACGCGCGGGACGCTTGTTGGCTGGACCGATGCCGTCACGCCAGTCGTAGCTGTCGGCGAAACATCCGCCCGGCCAGCGCAGGACCGGCGCTCTTACAGCGCGCATCGTGTCGATAAATGCCTTGCGAACGCCGTTGTCGTTGGGAATACTGGAACCCTCCCCGACCCATACGCCGTCATAGATCACACCACCCAGCTGCTCGATGAAGTGCGAGTAAATCTCAGGGGAGATCGTGCCGATCCGATCACCAGGAAATATGTCGATGTGCGCATCGGCCCCTGTAGCCTGACCCAGAAGAGTCGAGCCGCGGAGAGCAGCCGCCGAGGCCGCAAGTGTAGAAGCTTTCAGAAAATAGCGTCGCGTAGTCGGGTGCACTGACATTGGGTAAACGATCTCCGGCGATGAAGAGAACCATATAGAGTAGCGTCTCCGTGTGCAAGCGATTTGCAACCGCTTCCCCATGACTTACGCCTTGGCAGCACACTAGTGGCCCGAGTGATACGGGTGGCCGGCGAGGATCGTCAACCCGCGGTATACCTGCTCGGCCAGCACTACGCGGGCAAGCTGATGGGGAAGTGTCATCCGACCGAACGACAAAAGCAGGTTAGCGCGTTGACGCGCGGCCGGCGACCATCCATTGGCGGGACCTACGGCGAATACCACACGCTGGGCGCCTTCATCCCGAATGCGGCCGAGGTAGGCAGAAAACTCTTCGGAGGTATATTGCTGGCCCCGGCTATCCAGCAGAATTGTCTTGGCCGGGCTGCGTCCCGACGTCCGGTCCAGCCAATCCAGGAATTGACCTTCCGTGTCGAATAGCTGGGAGTCGCAGGGAGCGTATCTCCCCGCACGCTCTATATAGTCAGCCAGCAGACGATCGGTCCCCTCCGACTTGGAGCGGGTACTGCGAGAGGCAATTGCGGCTAAAGTGATCTTCATTTTGTCCTGGTTAGTCCAGTTTCGTAGATTCGCTCCGCTGATTATCCAATAATCCATAGAACAAATTCTTCGACCGAACGGAAAACCCTCAAATTCTCTGTAATCCGTGGCTTCAAGATTTGGCCCTCTACGTGCATCCCAAGTCCCGTCAAGACCTGACAATTGATAAGGGGACCGCTTAAATGAGACAGATTTCGGTTTGGCGTCGAGTGATTCTAGGAATTCTCCTCGCGGCATCGTTTAGCTACGCACATGCTGTTGAAGTTAACGCTCACATTAAAGGTACTGTGACCGATCCGACAGGTGCCGTGGTCCCGAAGGCCGCCATTACGGTTACCAATACCCAAACAGGCGTGGTCTCGACAACGACCTCGAACTCCTCCGGTGAATACTCCTTCCCGGCCCTGCCTATTGGAACCTACAGCATCAACGTGTCCGCTCCCGGCTTCAAGACCTTTACCGCGACCGGAATCGTTCTCAATATCGACAATGAGTACGTCGAGGCCGTCAAGCTGACCCTCGGCAGCCAGGCAGATACCGTCTCGGTCGAAGCCGATGGCGTCCAGGTCAACACCACCGACATGCAGTTGTCCAACATCGTGGACTCGCACCAGATCACGGAACTGCCGCTGATCGGTCGCGCCTTCACTCAGTTGGAACAGATTATGCCCGGCGTGCAGGCCTCGACAGACCGCTTCGGCTCCTTCTCGGTCAACGGAAGCCAGACTCAGCAATCCGCCTACGTCATCAACGGCGCGGACTCGAACGACCTGCCGCTGAACACCATTGCGATTCAGCCGAACATTGACGCCCTGGCCCAGTTCAACCTCATTACCGGTCCCCTCAATGCCGAGTATGACCGTAACGGCGGCGCCATCGTCAACACCGCCATCAAACAGGGTACGAACCACTTCCACGGCGATGTCTTTGAGTTCTACCGCGACACCTTCCTCAATACCCGTAACTACTTCCAGAAGCAGATCAACACCACGACAGGACAGTCTCAGCCGACAGCGCCATTCCACCAGAACATCTTTGGCGGCACCCTCGGTGGACCAATCTTGAAGGATAAGCTCTTCTTCTTCGGTGCCTATCAGGGCATCAGACAGGTTGTGCCTGAGGCTGGCGGCAACGTTCAAACCTTCTCTGCTGCCGAATTGGCTGGTAACTTCGCCGGCAGCCCCTTCACCACCAATGTGATCCCTGCAACGGTCTCGATCCCCGGTTGCACCTCGGGCGTTCAAACCTTCGCGTCCTGCTTCGGTGCAAACGGCGGAAAGCTGCCGACCACTGCAATCAATCCAATCTCCGCAACCCTGATCAAGAACTACGTTCCTGCTCCCACATCCGGCCTCAATACTTTTACGTTCAATCCCTCGGTGACAACCACGACCGATCAGTACATCGGGCGCATGGACTACAACCTCACGTCGAAGGACCAGTTCTACGGCGTTTATATCCGTCAGAAGAGTGCTGCGCCTGAGACTCTGCCCTTCACCGGTGGTACGGTTCCCGGCTTCGGCGATGTGAGCACAACCACGATCAACCAGGTTTCGGTTGGGTACACCCGCCAGATCAACAGCACCATGGTGAACGATCTCGAAGCTCACTGGACCCGCTTCAACTTCGACGCAGTCGAGCCTCAGAAGGTCGTCGCTCCCTCCAGCCTCGGCTTCGCTATCAGCCCGCAGAACACCGCTTCGATGAGTGTTCCCTTTATCTCATTCACCGGCAACGGCAGCTCGAGCCAGCCGAACCTGGCGCTCGGCTTCAGCACCAACGGACCTCAGCCGCGAATCGACCAGGTCTATCAGATCAACGACAGCGTCTCCAAGAGCTTTGGTCACCACAACCTGAAGATGGGCTACGACCTGCGTCGGTACAACGTCTCCAATCCTTTCTCCGCCGTCAATAATGGCTCCTACGCATTTGATGCCAATGCCGCCGATGGAAATAACTTCACCTCGGGCGACGTCGCTCTGGACTTCCTGCTCGGTATTCCTGCCGGCTACTCCCAGGGTTCTGGTGCACCTATCCAGGCGTATGCCTTCTTGAACTACATGTTTGCCCAGGACACCTGGAAGGCGACAAGCTCGCTCACCGTCTCCTACGGTCTTGGCTACCAGATTGATACCCCACTCCATAACCTCCAGTTCGGCGGCATCGGAGTAACCTGCTATCTGCCGGGTGTCCAGTCGAAGGTCTTCCCGTCCGCGCCCAAGAACCTCGCTTACCCAGGTGATCCGGGTTGCAACAATGCCAGTGGCGCAACCACACGGTACACAGACTTCGGACCCCGCCTCGGCTTTGCCTGGGCTCCGGATCTTGGCATGCTGTCGGGAGGCGCCTCCAGAAAGCTCTCCATTCGCGCCGGCTACGGTATCTACTACAACCGGACTGAAGAAGAGACCTCGCTTCAGAACCTCGAAGACCCACCCTTCGGCCTTAGCTCGGGTGGCGTCAACGACTATGCAACGGATGCGAATGGCATCACCAACCCCGCCTTTGCGAATCCCTACCAGGACATCAACAATGCAACGGCCGCTGGAAAGTATCCCAACAAATTCCCCTACGTGCCACCGTCGGCTGGTTCCAGTCCTGACTTCTCGCTCAACGAACCCTTCAGTCTGAGCCAATACGCCGCCGGCTTCCGCTCTCCTTACTCTGAGAACGTTCAACTCACAGTGGAACGCGAATTCCCCGGCCAGGTCGTCGCGCGTGCCAGCTACATCGGTACGTTCGGTCGGCACAACCAGACCGTCATCGAAGGAAATCCCATTACCCCGGCCGGTCAGGCTGCTTGCTTGGCAGACAAGACCTGCAACACCACCAACCGCAACAACCAGAACAAGCTCTATCCCACCCACACTCAGTTCGGATATGCGGATCCGGTCACGGGCATCAACGACTTTATGAGTATCGGGCTCATCTCAACCAATGCCGCATCCAACTACAACTCGCTTCAGCTCAGCATTGATAAAGGCCTCACCCACGGCCTGCAGATGCAAGCCAGCTACACTTACTCCCACGCGCTCGACAACGCATCCAACTTCGAGAATGCTGGATTCGGCGGTGCGCGTGGCTACAACCAGTACCAGCCTAGCCTGAACTACGGAAATGCGAGCTTCGACGTCCGTAACCGGTTCGTTCTTGCTCCTGTCTATGTCGTTCCCTTCAAGAAGGGTGGCAGCGCTTACTCGCCCGCCAACCTCCTTCTCTCCGGCTGGGAAATCTCCGGTATCGCCACCTTCGCTACCGGCGCGCCGTTCGACATCGCCTACGATGGCGCCACCTCGCTTTCGCTGTGGTGCTCCGCAAGCAACTCGTTCTACGCATGCCCCGACGTTCCCAATCAGGTTGCTCCTGTCGTGAGGCAGAATCCCCGCACCTTCACCTTGACCTCGTCTGGCGCGTCGACCAACAAGACTGCCTTCTTCCTCAACCCGTCCTCATCGCCCAGCTTTACTGCTGAGAAACTCGGCACCTTCGGCAACGAAAGCCGCAACAAGTACCATGGTCCGGGCATCAACAACACCAACCTCATCCTCGCTAAGAACTTCGCGCTGTCGAGCGATGGTGTCCGCTCTCTCCAGCTCCGTATGGAAAGCGACAACGTCTTCAACCACACGCAGTTCTCCAGTCCCAGCGGGTCCTTTACCTCCGCCAACTTCGGTCTGATCACCTCCGCTGCTGCGGGCCGTCAGACTCAGCTTGCGGCGAAGATTTACTTCTAACCTCACAGGCGATTCCGCTGTGAACACGTATCAAATTAAGGCGGAGAGCTTCGGCTCTCCGCTTTCGTCTTAAGCCATTTGAGTTAAGCCAATTGCGCGACGAAGCTATCAAAAGAGGCGTTCCCCTGGGGAACGCCTCTTTTTCATCTCCTCAGCCCCGTCCCGATCCACGCCCTGAATCTGGCCCCTCTCCGCTAAATAGCTCTCTCTCGCGCGTAACCTCGCCAGGACCGCCCATCCGGGCTACTTACTCCTCGCCGTCTTCTTCTTAGGGCTCTTGCGTGCCGTAGACTTGACGGCAGCTCTCTTAGCCGCGTTCTTCTTCGGTGCCATCTTCCTCGGGGCTACCGCCGTCTTGGCCGCGGACTTCTTCGTCGAAGTCTTTTTGGCAGCGACCTTCACCGGTGCCGTTCTTGTGAGCGGCGCTCTCTTCTTTGCACGCGTCTCCGTTATCCGGGCACTCACCTCCGCGTTCAGGTCGGCAACGCTGAGACTGGTAGCCGACTTGCGCAGACGTTCCAGCCCATAAAAAGCACGTTTCTCCGCCGAGAAGACGTGGACGATAAAATCGACGTAATCCATCAGGATCCACTCGCCCTGGCGTCGTCCCTCGACCGAGTTGGGATAGACACCGAACTGGCGCTTCAACCGGAGTTCAATCTCATCCGTGATCGCCACGTTCTGCCGCTCGTTGGTTCCATGGCAGATCAGAAAATAATCGGTGAGCCCGCTCTCGGCCGGGTCAAGAGCGAGAATTCGAATGTCTTCGGCTTTCTTGTCTTCGCAGGCAGCGGCGGCAGCGAGCAATAGCTGGTTGCTTTCAATCGATGGCATGAGACTCCTTGACCTTTCATGGTAGCCGGTTGTCCTCTGGGAAGCCAGCGGTTCCAAAGATCAAAATCCTTATATCCGGGTGGTCAAAAAAATCACGTCCCCACGGAAATCAACATCCCTGTTCCTTCGCGCGCGTCCGGACAACTACTTCTTGCGCAGCCAAAGCATAATGCGGCCGTTTGCCAAAACCAGTTCATCGACCTGCACAAAATACTCCGCGAAAGCGTCTCGAAATGCAGTTTCCGTAATGTGAGCGTAGATGGCATCGCGGGCGCGGAGCAACTCCTGAAACTTCGGGTCCGCCGGAGGCACCCACTCGATGATGAGATGTCGCATCGTCAGACTGCTGCAGAGCGCTGCAATTCGATTCATTGGAATTTGATTCCGCAGCAGCAGATGGTGCAGCACAGCGAGCATCATTACCGTGTCAAAATGTCCGGCGCAGCGGTTCAGAAACGAAGCATATTCACGGTTCTCCCATCCCACAGCCGGCGTGGGGTGAGCCAGATCCACACACAGCGGCAGAATCCTCTTGCCGCTCCCTTTTAGACTCGCGCAAAGCCGATCGACGGCCTGCACATCGGTATCGATCGAGACCACTTCGGCGCCTGCATCAGCCGCCAGATTGGAATAAACGCCCGTATTGCACCCTACATCGAGCACGCTCTCAGGCCGCGCGCCGCTCAGAGCCTTCATGACAAAGTTTCGTTTCCGCGTATGATCGTCATCGCTGTAATGGGTTGCCGTCTCTGCGTAGTCCGACCAGGTCGACGAGCGGCGGGTCGGAGTAATCGCACGCATCTGGGACAGCAGCCCACGGAGAGTCTTCAAGAGAATCTGCGTAGCCAGCTCGGGATCCTTTACTGGCCGCGATCCAAGACTCCCAGTTCGCATCTTCTTGCTGTTCGCCAGCAGCGATGGCAGCGTGACCGCCGATAACGCAGGCTGCCGCAGGCGCCCGCTCAACGAGAGCGCGGAGTAGATCTCCTCAGGCTCGTAACCGTCGCGACGACTAAGCGACCCGTGCAGCGGCCATCCCAGCCGCGAGTAGGCAAGCATGGGCAACAAAAACGTCCGCACAAACTGGCCGTATGCGAGCCAGATCGGTTGATGCGCATCTAAGCGTTCGATTGACAGTACGTCGACGAAGATCGGCTCCGTTCCCTGAAACAGCACATTCAGCGGCGTAGCGTCTTTCAGTAGCCAACCGTGTCGCACCAGATCGCTGCACAGATTCAACGTAAGCTCCGCTGCCGCCAACCAAAGACCGGGCGCCCATTCCCACGAGAAAGACTGAAACGCGATTCGCGGGTGGCGAAGCACCAGCGTCTCCGCACCCGTCGGCGACACTACCTCGCTGGCGACAAGCCGCCCTTGGGCAACCAGTTCCGACGCGAACGGCAATGCGAGGAACTCCAGAATCTCGGCATCGAAAGGAGCCCGCACTCTGCGATACGCGCCGTCCGGCCGCACCTCCAGGCTGCCTGCAGGATCGCGAAACGTGGACAGCAAGGGCAACGTCAGTAGTTCGGCCATAGGGGTCACGATCTTGTTTCACCCACTGAATTGGTTATGCTGCAAAAAACGAAAAAATGTCAGAGAAGGCCGTCAGGTTAAAGACACATAGATGCCCCGAAAGTTTCGCGGCAATTGTAAAAACTTCGCTCGTCGAAATCGGTTCCCCACTACCGGTAGAGATTGTGCGTTTGGATGTACTCCCACACCGCAGGTGCGAGAACGTCCGCACAACGGTCGCCCGCCTCAAGTCGCTCGCGCAGATTCGTCGCCGCAACATCCTCGTGGACCGTCTGCAACAGATGGATATGACCACGCTGCAACGCCGTCAGCCCCAGAGTCGAAAGGTCGGCCAGTGGAAACCCCGGACGACTCACCACGATCCACTCCGCAAGTTCCAGCAATCTTGCAGGATCTCGCCACCGCGGCAGATCGAGAAAGCTATCTGCCCCGACGAGGTTGAATAGCCGCACATCAGGCCTTGACTCCTTCAGCCGGGTCAGGGTCCCCACTGTGTAGTTTGGCGCGCCGTCCTGCCTCGGCGCGTCAAGGTCCGACGCTGCAAAGCGCAGATCCACCTGACAGGCAAGCTCCACCATCGCGAGCCGGTCGGCAAACGGCGACGCAACGCCCTCACCTTTCAGAGGTTGTCGCCCTGCCGGTGCGAACAGAACGCTGTCCAGGTCGAATACATCCGCCGCCGCCGCCGCAATAGCAATATGGCCATGATGCGGTGGATCGAAGCTGCCGCCGAACAGGGCTACGCGCATGCGGATATCCTCGCGGAGTGCGACTGCATCCTCAGGGAAGATGGAAGACAAAGCCCATGCTGACTTGTTTGATCGGATAGTTGTGGCTGTACGTGCCAAAGGGATTCAGACCGCCATAGCCAAACTCAGCTACGCGCCAGTCCATGATAGGGAGCAGCTTGAGGTCCACCCCGGCCAGCCCCTCGTACTCAAAGTTGTTGTGAATCACGACCTGTCCATTGGCTGTCGAGCCTTGCGTAAACAGGCCGTAGTCGCTTCGTCCGAGCCCTGCCGAGACCTGGATATATGGCTTTAGCGGCGCATACTTCGTGTGAAAAACCGCCCGAACACCTCCCAGCGCCGAATAGATGCGCGCCCCCCCACCGTCGAAGTTGATGTACGCTCCGCGCTTCGTCGTCAGGATGCTGCCGCGAACGTCGGCGCCTAGTCGCACCGGACCCAGCTTCATAAAATCGTAGTACACGCCCCCCGTCCCGCCGAGTGGATCGACCGTGTTCGCTCGTGTATTGGCCAGATCGGTCGGCGTCGTCGGCTGCGGCGAAGAGGCGATATTGCTCAGACGATTGACGGTGAACATGCCATAAGCGCCAAATTGCGCGTGGGCGGAAGCGGTACTCGATACGGCAACGGCGGCAAGGAAGAGAACTGCTTTGCGGAGAATCATGTGGCTTTAGTTTACTAGTTCGGGCCGCTTGAGTGCACCGCGACGCCGCGAATTGTGGGTTGGACTCGCATACCAATCCCTCCCTTACCCTCGCAGCTTGCCCACCTCATCCAGAATCCGGTCTGCCATCTTCGCTTTGCTCATCACTGCGAACTCCACAGCCTCGCTCTTCGTCAGGAAGGTTCCGGCGTTCATCTCCGAATCAAATCCTATCCCCTCCGCCGAGACATCGTTCACCACCACCGCATCCACGCCTTTGCGTTCAAGCTTGGCGCGTCCTCTGGCCAGCACGTCTTCGGTTTCAGCCGCAAATCCCACCACAATGGTTCCCACAACCCGCTTTGCCACCACCTCACGCAGAATATCTGCAGTCGCCTCGAGCTCCAGCAACACGGGACGGGCCGCTTCTCGCTTGATCTTCTTGGCTGCCACACTCCTCACACGAAAATCGCTTACCGCCGCCGCCATCACTACAATAGTCGCCTCGCGAAGCCGGGCCATCACGGCGGTCCGCATCTCGTCGACGCTCACTACTTGTATAATCTCGATTCCTTCCGGCTCGGGCAAACTCGTCGGAGCGCTGATCAGTAGCACCCGCCCACCTCTGCGCCTCGCCGCCTCAGCTATCGCATATCCCATTCGTCCGCTGGATCGATTTCCAATAAATCGCACCGGGTCGATCGCCTCTCTTGTCCCGCCCGCCGTCACCAGGATCGTCTCGCCCGCAAAGTCCTGGTTCTTTGCGGACTCTCCAAAAGCCGATGTCCAGCGTTCCTCTACTGGGACTGGGGAGATAAGCGGTTCCTCACCTCCGAATTCGAAATCTCGCCATGCCTCCATTGAGTCGGGAGCGCCCCCTCCCACCTCCGGGACGGCTTTCGTCTCACCCAGTGCCTCCGCAACCGCAGCCACAATCGCCGCAGGTTCAGCGAGTCGACCGCCCCCCACCATTCCACATGCCAGGTAGCCGCTCCCCGGCTCGATCACCTTCACCCCGCGGCTGCGAAGCGTCTCTATATTCGCTCGTGTCGCCGGATGTTCCCACATAGCCACATTCATCGCCGGCGCCACCATCACCGGAGCGGAAGTCGCCAGAAACATTGTCGAAAGAAAATCATCGGCAAGCCCATGAGCGAACTTCGCCAGCATATCCGCCGTCGCCGGAGCCACAATCAGCAGTTTCGTCGTCTGAGCCTCCCGAATGTGCTCAATCGAGCTCCCATCTTCTTCCCGCCCCGCCCCGGCGTCCTCTCCCCAAAGCGTTGTAATCACCCTATGCCCGGAGATCGCCGCAAACGTAAGCGGCCGCACAAACTCCTCCGCGGCCTTCGTCATCACAACATGCGGATCGTACCCGGCGTCCTGCAACAGACGCACCAGTTCCACCGACTTGTAAGCCGCAATTCCACCGCAAACTCCAACCGTAACCTTCATGCGCTCAACGCTCATCGCACCCATCTCCCCTAATGCTATACGTCGCGGCAGAAATGCTGAAAATCCTTCTTGACACATATTACAAATTGCGATATAAATATTGCGATCTGCAATATACATATGAAACTGAACGACAAAATCCGCTACCTCCGCGAAGTCGAAGGCAACCTCCGTGGCCTCAATCGCGCCATGACCCAGCAGGAACTCGTCCGCGCCATTCAGGCCGAAGGCAAAGGCGCCATCAGCCAGTCGTATCTCTCTCAGATCGAAAGCGGCGCTCGCCCCCACCTCACCAACACCACCCGCTTGCTTCTCGCGAAGTTCTTCCAGGTCCACCCCGGCTACCTCGTCGACGATCCCGAGGGCTATCACGCCGAGCTTATCTCCGACCTCCGCATCACCGAGGACAAACTCGACCTCTGGCTCGTCGCCGGAGCCGAACGTTTCCGCCGCGACCCCGATCTCAGTCAGGCCCTCCTCAGGGTTGCCCACCACGACGACTCCCGCCGCTGCCTCCTCCTCATGGACGCAGTCCTGAAGACGCCTTCCCTGGTCGACCGCCTCCTTCAGGTCCTGAAACCCGAGGCCGCTGCAACACCTGCACACCCGATACGCAAAACATTCGCGAAGACGCGTTTCGGCGCTCAGACAAACGCCGACAAACAAGGCCGCGAACGCAAATAAGGCATAACCCATGGAAACCATCTATCTCGTCTGCTTCATCGTCGGCCTCGTCCTCAGCGTCCTCTCCTTCGCAGGAGGCTTTGCCCATCTGCACCTCGGTCGCATGCACATCGGCCACACCGCACACTCGCACAGTCACAGCGTTGGCCGCGGCATCTCCTCGGTCAACGGCTTCACCATCACTGCCTTCCTCTGCTGGTTCGGCGGAGCAGGCTACCTTCTCGATCGCTACAGCATCTTCATCACGCCCCTGATTCTTTTGTTGTCCGTCCTCAGTGGACTCGTCGGAGCCGCACTGCTCTGGGCGATCCTCTTCAAGCTCCTTTTGCCTCGCGAGCGCGTCCTTACCAGCGAAGAAACCGAGATGTCCGGCACCCTCGCCCGCGTCAGCGACAGCATTCGCGATAACGGCGGCATCGGCGAAATCATCTTCTCGCAGACAGGAGCTCGTCGTTCCAACGCCGCTCGCAGCGAAGACGGCTCCTCCATCCAGCGCGGTGCCGAAGTCGTCGTCATTCGCTACGAGCATGGCGTTGCCTACGTTCGCCCCTTCGATGAGCTTTCAGATCGGCGCCTGGACGAGCTTGATCCTTGCCTCGAGCAACGCAACAAGCCCGCCACCTGACGAAAATCCTTCTTCTACCGACGCCCCTCTCTTGCCGGGGAATCCCGCGTCACTCATCCACTGCGGCAAGCACTCCACCCGCCTCCAGTCCCAACGGGACAAAGGAACGATATGTCGAACTCCGTTGCCATCATTGTTGGTCTCATCATTCTTGCCACGCTTGCGCTCACTGTCCTCATGGGCAAGATGTTCCGTAAAGCCGGCCCCAACGAAGCCATCATCGTCTACGGCTTTCGTGGCCCCCGCGTCATCAAGGGCGGTGGCGCGGTCATCTTCCCCGTCGTCGAAAACTCCCGCCAGCTCTCGCTCGAACTGATGAGCTTCGACGTCGCGCCGCAGCAGGATCTCTACACCAAGCAAGGCGTAGCCGTCACTGTCGAAGCCGTCGCGCAGATCAAAGTCCGCTCCGACAAGGAATCCATCCTCACCGCTGCCGAGCAGTTCCTCACCAAATCCCCCGATCAGCGTGAAGGCCTCATCCGCCTCGTCATGGAAGGCCATCTGCGCGGAATCATCGGCCAGCTCACCGTCGAACAAATCGTCAAAGAGCCCGAGATGGTCGCCGAGCGCATGCGCTCCACCTGCCTCGACGACATGTCCAAGATGGGCCTTGAAGTCATCTCCTTCACCATCCGCGAGGTTCGCGACAAGAACGAGTACATCACCAACATGGGCCGCCCCGATGTCGCCCGCATCAAGCGTGACGCCGAGATCGCCTCCGCCGAAGCCGAGCGCGACACTGCCATCCGGCGCGCCATTGCCCTGCGCGAATCCGCCGTAGCCAAAGCCTCCGCCGACCAGGACCGCGTACTCGCCGAAACCCTCTCGCTCGCCAAACAAGCCGAAGCTCAGCGCGATCTCGATATTCAGAAGGCCCAGTTTACCGAAGCCGCAAAGCGTCAGGAGGCCCAGGCCGACAAAGCCTACGAGCTCCAGACCAATGTCATGCAGCAGAAGGTCATCGCCGAACAAGTCAAGGTGCAGCAGATCGAGAAGCAGGAGCAGATCAAAGTGCAGGAGTCCGAAATCCTCCGCCACGAAAAAGAGCTCATCGCCACCATCCTCAAAGGCTCCGAGATCGAGCGTCAGCGCATCGAAAACATCGCCAGCGCCGAGAAGTCTCGCATCACTGCGGAGGCCGAAGGCCACGCCGCAGCCACCCGCCTGCAAGGCGAAGCCGAAGCCAATATCATTCTCCTCAAGGGCGAAGCCGAAGCCAAGGCCATGAACGTCAAAGCCGAGGCCTATCAGGAGTGGACCCAGGCCGCCGTTGTCGACAAGCTCATCACCAACATGGCCGACATCGTCCGGGCCATGTCCGAACCCCTCAGCAAAGTCGACAAGATCACCATCGTCTCCACCGGCAACGACGGAGCCACCGGAGCCAGCAAGATCACCGGCGAGATGACCAAGATCGCCGCTCAGGTCCCTGCACTCGTCGAGGCCCTCTCCGGAATGAACCTTCACCAGCTCATGGCGAACGTCAAAGCCATGAAACCGCGAGAAAACGGCGAGGCCCACTCCGCCTGACCTCATCTATCCGGCTCGCCCGCGCACAAACGGGCGAGCCGGCCTCTTCACCTAACCTTCGAATCGAGAAGACACAATGCTTACCTTCCTCGCCTTCATCGTCCTCATCTTCATCATTGCTTCCGTGATCATCCATCTCATCGTCCGGCCCATCTGGAACCCCTACCGCATCCGTCACCCCTACTTCGGCCCGTACGGATACTACGGCCGCGGTTACAGGCGTCATCGCTTCGCCGCTCTTCTACCCATCGTGGTGCTCGTCGTTCTCGGCCGCATCTTCGGGCGTCGCTGGTAAATCCCATGCCAGTCCGCCCATCCAACCCGCCATTTCCCCCGAAAGGAGAATCACCATGGCACTCCTCGAACGCGTAGGGACCCTCTTACGGGCCAACATCAACGATCTCATCGAAAAAGCCGAAGACCCCGAGAAGCTCGCCAAACAACTTGTCCTCGACATGGAAAACCAGCTCCTCCAGGTCAAAACCCAGGTCGCCATTGCCATCGCCGACCAGCATCTTCTCCAGAAGAAATTCAAGGAGCACGAAGAAGCCATGAACCAGTTCAACCGTAAAGCCGAACTCGCCGTCAACAAGCAGCAGGACGACCTCGCCCGCGCCGCGCTCGAGCGCAGCATCAGCCACCAGCAGTTAGCGCAAAGTTTCTCCCAGCAGCTCGAAGATCAAACCTCCGAAGCCGAGACTCTTCGCAACGCCTTCACCAAACTTCAGCAGAAGCTCGAAGAGACTCGGTGCGCCTGCGAGATGCTCGTCACCCGCAACCGCCGCGCCCGCACCATCGGCAAAGCCAACGCCGCGCGCTCTCTCAACGCCACTCACCAAACCGCAAGCACGCTCAACCGCCTGCGCTCCAGCATCGAGCAACGCGAAGCCGCCAACTCCGCCCACACCCTGCTCGAAGCCGAAACCATCGAAGACCGCCTCATCACCCTCGAACGCGAAGACCAGATCGACCGCCTTCTCGAAGACCTGAAGAGTCGGCAGCCCCGTCTAACTTAACAAAATATTCGCTCACGACCACGCACGTCACCTCGACCGAACCCTGAGCGAGTGCAGCGAGTCGAAGGGGAAGTGGAGAGATCCCTGTATTTCGCTTTTGCCGTTCTTCTTGCAGTTGTCTTTCTTCTTTGTCATCCCCGAGGAGCCTGCCCTGAGCGAAGTCGAATGGGATCTGCGTTTGACCCGGCCGTTTTTACTTCCGCCCCGGTGGAGTAATCCTAACCACCTGCGCCCGGCACCCCTTCAGCCCCTGACAAGCAATCGGGCGCAGGCCATCCTTGGCAAGACAAGCCTCAATCGCAGTCAACCGATTATTCCCGCAGCTCAAAACAATGCTGCCCTCTGGAAACGACGGATTCGCCTTGGCAAACATGCTAAGAATCTCCGCTGGCTTCAACATCACCTCGTGACCCAACTCGTTGAAGAGTTTCGGAATCGTCAGCGATTGATAGGCCTTGTGTTCCAGCGAAAAAAAATCATCCGGCGCCAGTGTCGTGCACGTACCGTGCTTGTTCCACTCATGCTCCAGCAGCGAACGGTCCGGCGTAATATCCAGGTTCCGTTCCGGATGCGTCGGCCCCGCGCGCTCGCTGCAGAACACAGGATAAGAGCCATCATTATTTTGCGGCCACAAACCATGCACAACAAACCCCGGTGGCGCCGCACACTGCGGACTCGTCCCCTGGATCGAACAGAACTCTGGCGACCACGAGAGGTTCAGCAGATAGAAGTCGAACTTGCCTGGCTCGCCCTTCTCCTGCGAATCTGCCTTCACCGGCAAATACAGCATCGAAAGCAGGATCAGGCAAATCGCAACAGCACGCCACGCAGAACGAAGCTTCATAGTCCCTGATCCTACTTCATGACACCCCGTTGGTTCTCCATGTCCGCAAACGGACACTCATTCACACTTTCGGACAGCCCAAATCTCTCGCTCGGTTTCTTCTCTCTTTCGCATCAGCACTTTATACGTCTTCTTTATGGCCAGCAAAGTGCTTTTATTCCGAATACGCTTTTGGAGGCTCGATGCAATCCCTGCTGCAAAATCTGCGCTACGCCTTTCGACAGTTGCGTAAATCTCCCGGCTTCGCCTTCACCGTGATCCTCACCCTCGGCCTCGGCATTGGTGCCAATGCAGCCGTCTTCACCCTCTTCGATCAGGTGCTGCTTCGCTTCCTCCCCGTCCAGCAGCCAAAGCAACTCGTTCGCTTCATATGGACCGGAAATTTTAGCGGATCGATCAGTAGCTTCGGCGGCGGCGCTGAGAACTATTTCTCCTATCCCATGTTCAAAGACCTCCGCGACAAAAATCAGGTCTTTTCCGGCATCCTCGCCGCCGACAAAGCCAATGTCGGAGTCAATTGGAATAACCAGGCTGAAGATGCGGACGCCGAGGTTATCAGCGGAAACTACTTTCAACTTCTCGGTCTCCAGCCCGCGCTTGGCCGTCTTCTCACCCCGCAGGACGATACCGCCAAAAACGCCAACCCCCAACTGGTCCTCAGCTACGCCTATTGGAAGTCTCGCTTCTCTGCTTCACCCGCCGTTATCGGCCAGTCCGTACGCATCAACGGTTATCCATTCACCATCGTCGGCGTCGCACCGGAAAACTTCCAGACCGTCATCGGCGGCTACAAACCAGGCGTCTTTCTGCCCATCAGCATGTCTGAGATTGCGCTGCCCTCGACGGTCTCCCGCAATAACCTCGATAACCATCTTTCCCTCTGGCTCACTCTGGTCGCGCGTCTGCGTCCCGGCATCACGATTACCCAGGCTCAGGCAAGCCTGGAGCCGCTCTGGCACGCACTCCGCGCCCAGGAGCTCACGCTGTACAAAACCCGCACCGAACATTTCGCCACAGGTTTCGTCGACAAATCGCACCTCCTCGTCAAGGACGACTCCCGCGGCTTCTCTCCCGATAGCGCCGATCTTAAGACCCCGCTCATTCTCATCATGAGCATGGCCGCCCTGCTCGTCGCCATGTGCGTCATCAATGTGGCCACGCTTCTGCTTCTTCGCGCCTCCGCCCGCGCTCGTGAGATGTCCATGCGCTACGCCCTCGGAGCAGCACGCTCGCGCATCGCCTCCCAGTTGTTCGTCGAAGGCGGCATCCTCGGTTTGGCTGGCGCTCTCACCGGCCTCGCGTTCGCTCCTCTGGTCTCCAACGCGCTGGTCCGTCTCATGACGCACGCCAACCCCGGCAGCGAACCCTACTCCGCCGCCATCGACGGCCGCATTCTCGCCTTCACCTTCGCCCTCTCCATCCTTGTCAGTCTTCTTTTCAGCCTCGCACCTGTCGTGCACTTCCTGCGCCCTGACCTGGCCAATGCTCTGCGGCAAAGTGCGGGCACCGCCTCCAAAGCCTCCCAGCGTTTCCGAAAATCCGCCGTCGGCGTGCAAATCGCTCTCAGCGTCCTTCTCCTCGGAGTAGCTGGCCTCTTCGTTCATACGCTCGATAATCTCCGTCATCAATCTGTCGGCTTCGAAACCACTCGTCTCGCAACCTTTAGTCTTGACCCCACCAGCGCCGGATATGGCGAAGACCGCACTCCGCAGATCGTTACCGGCGTTCTCGAAAATCTCAGCCGTATCCCCGGCGTTTCTTCTGCCGCCGCCACCTCTGACCCCGAGCTTACCCAGGACTCCTCCATTTCGAGCTTCACCATCGAAGGCCACAAATTCACCGAAGACGAAAAAAAAGACTTCGAAGCTCCCTGGATCACCGCTGACTACTTCGCCACTCTCCACCAGCCGCTCCTCGCCGGCCGCGAGTTCACCGCAGCCGACGTCAAGGGAAGTAACAAAGTTGCCGTCGTCAATCTCGCATTCGCCAAACGGTTCTTCGGCTCACCCCAGAACAGCCTTGGCCGTCGGGTCAGCGATAACGACGACACCAATGCCAAACTCGACACCCTCATCGTCGGTGTTGTCGGCGATATCCGGCACTCCGATCTCCGCACCGAGCTCGGCCCGGCCGTCTACAGACCCTACCTGCAGCATCCCCATCCGGGCGGCGTGCAGGTCTATGTCAAGACCTCGCAGTCGCCCGAGACAGCCGACGCCTCCATTCGAAAAGTTGTTCACGACTACGACCCAACCCTCGTCGTCGACGGCCTGCGCACCATGGAAGACCAGACCGTCATCATCTCTTCCGGAGAACACGCCCTCGCCATACTCGCTGTAGGCTTCTCTATCCTCGCGCTGCTGCTGGCAGCAGTCGGTCTCTATGGTGTTCTTGCCTATTCCACCGAACAACGCACCCGCGAGATCGGTGTCCGCCTCGCCCTCGGGGCCCCCCGCACCACCATCGTCATCGGCGTCCTGCGCGAGATGACCCTTATCGTCGCCATCGCCACCATCATCGCGCTTCCAAGCATCGGCCTTCTGGCTCGCTACTTCCGCAGTCAACTCTACGGTGTCAGCGTCTACGATCCCATCACCCTCGCCGCATCCACGGCTCTCATCATCGTGATGGTTCTCATCGCCGCAGCCCTCCCCGCTCGCCGCGCCGCCGCGGTCCAACCCATGCAGGCGCTGCGCACCGAGTAACTCGCGCCCGCATCTCTTGAGGCCGTTCGATCAACTTGAGAGACGCGATCAGTGACGGAAAATCACTTGGTCGCCTTCCTGCTTTGTTCCGGACCAAAGCCGCAGGACTCGCTGGTCAATTTAGTAGGCGGCGCCTTCAGCTCCTGCAGGTTGTTTTTTGCCAGCAGCGCGTTGAAGTCGTTGATCTGTGGCTGTAGCCCTTTCCACGCGGCCAGAGTCCGGTTGTAGTTCGCGCAGTCGCTCTCCCACGTGGCGATCTGGGTTGGCGTAGGCGCCATGTCGAGGCCGACCTGAATCATGCTCACCATGGTGTTGTAGGAGTTGTTCAAGTCCGCGAACGACTGCATCGCATCAGGCTCGGGAGGACGGCGATTCCCGCCGCCACCGCCACCGGGAGGCGGCACCACGCCGCCAATCTTCGTCAGACTCGCGTCGAGCGCCTTAGCCTGCTTGGCCAGATCGTCCGGCAGGGCGACCTGCATCAGAGACGCAAGCTGGTTCTTGACGTCATTCACCTCATCATGGCCGGCAAAGCTCTGTTTCATTCCCTGAACCGACAACAGGGTCAGCCGGTTCTGACTGCGCAGCGCGGTCATTAGCTCCGGGCTCTGGCCGACGCGCGGATCATTGATGACCGTGACACTGCCGGTGTACACCTTGCCGTCCACAGTTAGCTTCAGCGTGTAGACCCCCGGGATCACCTGCGGTCCATGCGGACCCGGAGTGGTCGAGCCCGGCGTCATGTTCATCTGATTTTCCAGATCGTGCCGCAGGGCCGGTGGATCGTCATAGTACAGGTTCCAGTTAATGCGGTTCAGCCCGGCGTGCGTGCTCAGCGCGCGCGACTCCGGCGTCGCCAGCCAGTAGTGGGGATACGCCGCGTCTTCGATCGGCGGCGGCAATTTGCTGGAGATCGTGCGCACCAGATTGTTGTGCTCATCGAAGATCTGCAGCTCAATCGGCCCGCTGGGTTCGCTGCTCAGGTAGTAGTCCACGAGCGCGCCATACGGTACGTTCGCCGCATGAGGCACTTCGATCGAGAAGGGCTGGTCCCAGTTGCTGTTGATGCGCGCGCGGATTGCGTCTTCCGGTTTGAAGAGATAGACGGAGGAGGAGTTGACCGCCTGGACATTCGCAGCCAGCTGGCGAAGCGGGGTGATGTCGTCGAGAACCCAGAAGCCGCGGCCATAGGTGCTGATCACCAGATCGTTCTGGTGATGATCGGTGTGGACGTCCAGATCGCGGATGGAGGTGCTGGGAAGGTTCTGCTGCAGCGACTGCCAGTGATCGCCACTGTCGAAGCTCACGTAAACCGTGGTCTCCGTGCCGGCGAAGAGCAGCCCGGCTTGCTCAGGATCGGCGCGCAGACTATTCACCCAGCTTCCCGTGCGCTCGTCCTTCGGCAGCCCGTTGACGATGCTCACCCACGTCTTGCCGCCATCGGTCGTTCGCCAGATCAGCGGCACGTTACCGTCCTCAGTCGCCGGTAACGTAGCGCCGCGCTCGGCGGCAATATGGCCCGCGACGTAGGCCGTATTCACGTCATGGCCTGCCTCGATGGTGTTGAAGTTGGTGTGGGGCGGCAGACTCGCAATGTTGCTGACGTTGTTCCAAACCTTGCCGTGGTCCATCGTGTTGTAGATCTGGCCGTTGCTGCTTGCCGTCCACATCACGCCCCGCTTCGCCCGGGAGATGGAGAAATCGCTGATGGTTGGCGGCGCTGGCGGAGGACCTCGGCGCGCCGCCTCTTCCGATTGCGGCGGTTCCGGCTTCTTCACGCCGCACGCTGTCTGAGGCGCGCCCTTGGCCGTCGTCAGATCCGGCGAAGCAACTGTGAACGAGTGGGCGCCGTCGCGCGTCACCAGCATACATTGGTAGGCGACGTAGAGAGCCGTGGGCTCGAAGGCGATGTCGAACTTCTTTTGGAAATCCCTGCCCGCAGGGTACTTGGTGGAATCAGACCCGAAGTTGGGCGCGACGTTCTGCCATTGTCCGGTCGACATATTGATCTTGATCAGACCGCTGCCGCCTCCGCCCGGGCCGTAGCCGACACCGTAGAGGATGGTTGGATTTTTAGGATCGGGCGTGACCACGCCGAACTCCGAAGAGGGCACTGGGTTCCAGTCCGTGAAGTTCACCTGGCCCCAGTTGCCGCGACTGCTGATCATCACTGCGCCGGTGTCCTGCTGGGCGCCCATGATGTGGTAAGGATACTGGCTGTCCGTGGCGACGTGGTAGATCTGCGAGATCGTCTCCGTGTACCACAGGCTCCACGTCTTGCCATTGTCGAGCGTCACGCTGGCGCCCTGGTCCGAGCCAACCAGCATGCGATGGCCGTTGGTCGGATCGATCCACAGCTTGTGGTAGTCCTCCCCGCCCGGCGCGCCCTTGAACGGCTCGAACGTCACTCCCCCGTCGGTAGACCGGTACATCGCCGTGCTCATCGTGTAGAGAATGTCCGGATTCTGCGAGTCGACGAAGACGCCGCTGCTATACGCGCCCTGGCCGTTGCTGATGCGCGTATCCTTGCCTGCCATGTGCTTCCAGTTCGCGCCACCGTCGTCCGAGCGGTAAAGGCCCGAGCCGTTTTCAATATTGTTGCCAATGATGTACATGCGCTGGCCCTTGGTGTGCATGGCCACCGCCACCGCAATGCGTCCCTCAAAGGGAGGAATCTTGATCTGAGTCCAGGTCTTGCCCTCGTCGGTAGATTTGAAAGCCTGCGCCGGCTTGGTCTTCGGCCGTGCACCGCGCTCGCCGGCAGGAGCGCCACCGCCGCGCTCGCCGCCAGTGCCTTGCGTGGCCGCCAGCATGACATTCGGCTCGTCGAACGCGGACTGCAGGTCGCGGACGCCGTCATAGTCGGGGGTCTTCAGGACGCTGGCCCAGCTTTGGCCGCCGTCGGTCGAGCGATACACGCCGCCGCCATGATGGGTCGTGTCGCCAAGCGCCGAGACAACCACCACGTTGGGATCAGTTGGATCGACAACGATACTGTCGATCTTCACCGTGTCCTCCAGCCCGATGTGCTGCCAGCTCTCGCCCGCGTCCGTGGATTTCCACATGCCGTTGCCCAGGCTGCCGCCAATAGGATCGCCCGCCCCGGCATACACAATCTTCGCGTCGGAAGGCGCAACCTGAATCGCCCCCACGCTATCCACACTCGTCTCCTGATCGAAGATCGGAAACCACGTCACGCCGGCGCTGGTGGTCTTCCAGATGCCGCCCAGCGGCGAACCAAAATAGAATGTGCCGGAGTCGCCGATCACACCCGTCACCGACGAGATGCGGCCGCCGTGAAAAGGCCCCACATTGCGCCACTTCAGACCCGCATAGAGGTTGGGATTCACCTGCGCCGGCAAAGCCAGGGTTGATGCCAGTACGCCCGAAAAAACCAAACCCCAATATGCTGCACGCGGCATTCGCGTCATGATGTACCCTCACAAAAAATCTTGTTGATTTGAAATCATATACGTTCGCCACTGCACCCAGGACGCACGGAAAACCGATCAGGGGCAATCAGGAAGGTTCCAGCCCACCCTCAAGCTTCGTCATTTCGACCGAAGCGACGGACAGTCTCACCGTCCGCCGCGCAGTGGAGAAACCCCTGCATTTGCCCTTGCTTTTGCTTCTTTAGCTTGTCATCCTTCGCCGCAGGCGGAGGACCTGCTTTTGCGTTTGCCTGTCCTCCCCCTTCCCACCCTCAAACTTCGTCATTTCGACCGAGCGTCTCACAGCCTCATCGTGAGGCGCGCAGTGGAGAAATCCCCGCATTTGCCGTTGTCCTTTAGTTGTCATCCTTCGCCTCGCGCATCCGGCAAAATCGCAGTCCAGCTACAATCACCAAAGCATGATCGCCCACCTACGCGGACGTCTCCTCTCCAAAACCCCCAACCAGGCCATCGTCGAGTGCGCCGGCGTAGGCTATGATGTCACCATCAGCGTCGCCACCTTCTCCGCGCTCCCCTCGGAAGGCGCCGAAGTCGCCCTCCACATCCACACCCACGTCCGCGAAGATCAGCTCGCCCTCTTCGGCTTCTCCGAAACGCAGGAGAAACGCCTCTTCGAAAAACTCCTCACCATCTCGGGCATCGGCCCCAAGCTCGCCATCACCGTCCTTAGCGGCATCGACTCCGATCGCCTCGTCACCGCCATCCGCTCCGGCGACCACGCCACTCTCACCCGCATCCCAGGCATCGGCAAAAAAACCGCCGAACGCGTCGTCCTCGAGCTCAAAGACAAACTCGACGACCTCGCCGCTGCCATCCCCACAACAACCGGCGCCCCACATCACGGAGCAGCCGGCGACGACGCTCTCTCAGCCCTCGTCAACCTCGGCTACGCCCGCCCCACCGCGCAGAAAGCCATCGAGACCGCCATCGCCAAAGACCCCGAAGCCGCCCACGACTTCGAAACCCTCTTCCGCGCCGCCATGGCCGCCATTCGCTAACGCCTGCCTGCTTCTCTCACCTTCCGAGGAGACGTCATCCGCTAACGAGTATGCCCGCATAAAATCTTCTCCCGCCCTCCGAGGAGGCGTCATCTCGACCGAAGCTACAGACAGTTTCATCGTCTGTTGCGCAGTGGAGAGATCCCCGCATTTTGTCTCCGTCGCCTCTGCGCCTCAGAGCACCAAAAATAAATCTCAAAAAAGTGGAAAATTTTCAGCGCCCTATTCGTGGTCGTTTTGCCACCACGTTTTCACCACAAACTCACCACGATTTACCAGCAAAAAACCACGTTCTGCACACCGGAAATCGCCAAAACCCCAGTAAAAACGCTCTTTCCCCTCCAGAAATAAAATTGAAAAAAGAAGGCCCCGAAATCGTTTCGCGATTCCGGGGCCATCGGTCTGCAGACGGCCCGTAAGCCGAATTCTGTTTTAGACGATCATTCCTCTACGCGACGCATTACTGCGGCGCTTTAGCAACCTACCCGCAAGTTTCGGTCCCCATCCCCAATGAAATCATCAGGTTTGAGTCTCTCCGCCTTGGCGCACCGGACCGGTACGCTCCTGCCGCCTGAAGAGAAGCAACAAGATCCCTGCCTATTTGGTCTTGCTCCGTGTGGGGTTTACCCTGCCGCGGTCATTACTGCCCGCGCGGTGCGCTCTTACCGCACCTTTTCACCCTTACCTCAAGAACGTACAGACTTGCCTAAGCAAATCAATAACTTGAGGCGGTATATTCTCTGTTGCACTTGCCGTCCAGAGGCCTTAAAACCTCCGTCCCGGACGTTATCCGGCACACTGCCCTGCGGAGTTCGGACTTTCCTCCCCCGCCCTTTCGAGCGGCAGCGATCATCCAGCCGCCTGCAACTGTAAGTGTACCCCACTCAAGCGAACAAAATCCCGTCTAATTGCGTAGTAGACAATAGGTTGAGCCTCGCCTTGCGGGCTTTCGGCTGATAGTCTCAAGGGTATCCAGGGAAGACAAAGAAATGGAATTTAAAGAGGCGGTAAGGATCGCGCTGCAGTCGCTTTGGGCGAACAAGATGCGTTCCATCTTGACGTTATTGGGCGTCGTCATTGGCGTAGCCAGCGTCATTGCTGTCGTCACCCTCGTCAACGGCGCGAATACCTACGTTACAACTAAGTTCACACGCTACGGCGCAGACGTATTCACGGTCTCGAAGATGCCGCAGATCATTACCAGCTCCGAAGACTACCAGCGCTTTCAGAAGCGCAAGGATATTCTGTTTCCCGACTATCAGTACATCAAAGATAACTGTAAGCGGTGCGTCGGAATCGGCGCCATGCAATCGACAACGGCAAAGGTGGTGCGCGGAACAGAATCAGTCACCGATACCAGTATTCGTGGTTACACAGCGCAGATGCCGGCGATGCAAAACTTGAACATCGAGCAGGGCCGTGACTTTACTGAGACCGACGAGGAACATGCTTCGCACGTCGCCATCATTGGAACCGACATTCAGGATCACCTTTTTGCTGGCGTCAATCCCATTGGGCAGGAACTTCGCGTCGACGGCACTCCGTATACCGTAATTGGGGTCAGCGAGAAACAGGGCAGCACCTTCGGCCAGAGTCAGGACAACTGGGTTGCAGTTCCTCTAACGGCGTTTCAGAAGAACTATGGCACCGCGAAGACTCTTACGGTGTATATCAAGGCTGGTGAAGCCGGTCCTGTCCTGGACAACGCTGCCGACGAGGTGCGTGTGCTGGTGCGGTCTCGGCGGCACGACGCGCCTGGATCGCCAGACTCATTCGAACTGGCTACAAACAACACGCTGGTCGGGTTCTTCAGTACGATTACCAATTCGTTCGGTGCGGTTGCAGGCGGGATCGCCATGATCTCACTTGTCGTTGGCGGAATCGTGATCATGAATATCATGCTGGTCAGCGTGACCGAGCGCACTCGCGAGATTGGCATTCGCAAGGCTCTCGGAGCGCGACCGCGCGACATCATGATTCAGTTCCTGATCGAATCGGGAACGATGGCGCTGGTAGGGGGAGCTTTTGGCGTATTGGGAGGGATCATTGTGGCCTATGTCATCACGATTGTGGCTGGATTCCCTTCCACCGTTGCGGTGTGGAGCGTGCTTGTCGGCCTGTTGATGGCGACCTCGACGGGCGTTTTCTTCGGAGTCTATCCGGCGCGTAAGGCGGCCATGCTGGATCCGATCGTGGCGTTGCGCGCTGACTGAGAACGGCGAGACAGGAAACGAAGTTCAGAGAGGTTTTTATGCGGCTCGGCGATACAAAAGAGACCATTAAGATGGCGTTAGACACGCTACGGACGAACAAGCTGCGCAGCGGCTTGACGATCCTCGGCATTGTCATTGGCGTAATGACAGTGATCATTATTTCGTCTGTGGTCAATGGCCTGAATAACAATGTTGCGAGCCTTGTGGAGTCGTTAGGTTCAAATGTTTTGTTCGTCTTTCGTTTTCCTGCGTTTACCGGGCGGCCTACTACCGAGATGCTTACGCGCAAGCAGCTGACTTACGATGACGCCGTAGCCATGAAGACTCTGCCGCATGTCGTTGCCGTGTCGCCGGCGCTGCAGTACACCGATAACAGCGCTCCAGGCCGACCGGGGACGACTTCGATCAAGGCCGGCAGCAAGAAGATGCAGAGCACCATTCTCGAAGGCGACTCGCCGGACCAGAAGCTGGTCAACGACTTCGATCTGCGTGAGGGACGGTTCTTCGACGACTTCGATCAGAACCGGTCTGCTCGTGTGACGGTCCTGGGCAGCGATACGGCGGACGAGTTGTTTCCGGCACAGAGTGCAATCGGCAAAGAGGTCCAGGTTGCGGGGATGGTCTTTACCGTGATTGGCGTGCTTGAGCCGCAGAAGCAGGCCTTCGGCGGAGGAAAGAATCCGCAAGACAATAAGGCGATCTTTCCCATTACGACATTCCATAGCATGCATCCGGAGCAACTCGACTACTGGATCACGTTGAAGTACGACGATCCGAAGAATCGTTCGGCGGTTGAAGATGAGCTGACCGAGCTGCTGCGGAGACGCAGGAAAGTGGCCAACGCCGCGCCGGACAACTTTGCCATCTTCGGAACCGATACGATTACGCGGCTCTGGGACCAGATTACGTTTGGTCTGTTCGGTCTGATGCTTTCGCTCTCTGCGGTTGGGCTGCTGGTGGGCGGAGTCGGTGTGATGAATATCATGCTGGTCAGCGTAACCGAACGAACGCGGGAGATTGGCGTGCGTAAGGCCATCGGTGCGTCGAAACAGGTGATTCTGGCTCAGTTCACCCTGGAGGCGATCACGCTTTGTGCGGTTGGAGGCATCATTGGCGTGCTCTTCGGGAGCGCAATTGCGCTTGGAGTGCGTCTCGTGTTTCCTTCGCTGCTGTCTCCGATATGGATGGCCGTGGCCTTTATATGCTCGTGCGGGATTGGATTGGTGTTCGGGATCTATCCGGCGTGGAAGGCTGCGAACCTGAATCCAATCGATGCGTTGCGTTATGAGTAACCGCTGAGGCGGCTTCGGGTTGGTTGGTAGACTATCGGGATGGCCACAGCGATTGAGGCGATCACGGCGCTGCTGACGTTTTGTGGATTGGCCTATCTGTTGTTGGCGTTGGCGGCGGCGCGCGACTTCATGCATTACTGGAAGCTGAAGAAGGCTGGATCCGGCTTTGCGCCGGATGTCACTATTCTGAAGCCGGTAAAAGGCGTTGATCCGCGGATGTATGCGGGCTTGGCGAGTCATTGCCGTCAGGAATACGCGGGCAGCTTCGAGATCGTCTTCGGCGTGAGCAGCCTGGATGATCCTGCTGTTGGCGAGATCGAGCGACTGCGGGCGGAGTTTCCGGAGTGCGCGATTCGACTGGTGGAGTGCAAAGAACGTCTGGGGACTTCGGGCAAGATAAGCAATCTGGTTCAGATGCTGCGCGAGGCGCGGTATGAACACGTGATCATCAATGACAGCGATATTTTTGTTTCGCCGCAGTATCTGACCCGCGTGATGGATTGTTTTTCCGATTCGCGGGTGGGTATGGTGACGGCTCCTTATATCGGCCGGACCGCGCAGGGTGGAGCGGGGATGACGATCTGGTCGCGATTGGAGGCGTTGGGAATTTCGACAGACTTTCTGCCGGGTGTATTGATGGCGCGCCGGCTTGAGGGTGGGCTCCACTTTGGCCTGGGCTCGACGCTGGCGATGAGCAGGGTGGCGCTGGCGAAGGCGGGAGGACTGGAGCCGCTGGTGGAGTATCTGGCCGACGACTACGAGATGGGGGAGCGAATTTCGCGGGCGGGTTATCGCGTGGAGCTGTGCCATGAGGTGGTGGAGACGACGGTGCCGGCTTATGGATTTGGCGAATTTCGCGATCATCAGCTGCGATGGGCGCGGTCGACGCGGGACTCGCGCAAGCTGGGGTATCTGGGAGTCGGGGTTACGTATGCGCTGCCGTGGGCGTTGATGACGTGCGTTGCGAGCGGGTTTGCTCTGTGGAGTTTTTCGCTGTTGAGCCTGGTGGCGCTGGCGCGGGTGGCGGTGGCTCTGTCGGTTGGGGTTGGGGTGCTGGGCGACGGGCAGGTGATGCGCGATCTGTGGTTGCTGCCGCTGCGGGACTTTCTGGGTTTGGGATTCTGGGCGTGGAGTTTTGCCGGCGATACGGTGGTGTGGCGTGGCGAACGGTTCCGGCTGCGCGATGGACGGATTGCGCCTGTCGGGACTGGATCTTCCGGGGGGGGCCCCCCCCCTATTGCCCTGGCGTAAATCGCCTGTATTCCTAGGTTTAGGGCAAGGACGTGTCTGCAAAATCGTCATAATAAAGAGGTTACGGCTAAAATCTTCTTTCTAAACGAGTTAGCAGGGATTGGACAGATTGCGTTCGTTTGTTTTCATAAGCTTACGGAGATGATGTCGGCAAAATCCTCATAACAAATAGGTTGTGTCCATTCCCTGCATATTCCATTAAACAAGTTAGTCCCGGACGAGTCCGGGACTAGTTTTGTTTTCGATCTATATATCTATTCTATCGGATTGGGCATAACTAACATGCCAAATGGATATCGTTGGATGGAAAGGAGTTAGATGGTTTTGGGACTTGACAAGCGATTTTCGGGCTAAAAACGCGAAAAATATTTTGTGATGGTGGGAAGTAAGGGCAAATGCAGGGGATTTCTCCACTGCGGGGCGGACGGTGAGGCTGTCCGTCGCTTCGGTCGAAATGACGATTCTGTGGGTGGGCGATTTTGTTGGTGGGTTGGGGCAGAACAGGCAGAAGCAGAAGCAAAAGCAGGTCCTCCGCCTGCGGCGAAGGATGACAACTTAAAAACAAGGACAAAAGCAACGCCAACGGCAAGCGCAGATCCCCCATTCGCCTTCGCCCAGGGCAGGCTCTTCGGGGTGAGAACAAAAAAGCACGGCAACGGCAAACGCAAGGGCAAATGCGGGGATTTCTCCACTGCGCGGCGGACGGTGAGGCTGTCCGTCGCTTCGGTCGAAATGACGAAGCTTGGGGGTGGGTTGGACGAGGACAGGCGACGCCAACGGCAAAGCAGGCGCAACCCGAATTCTCCTATATCGGCTCGGCCTCAGTCCTATGCGATGGGCTGCCAAAGCTCGACGCGGTTTCCTTCCGGGTCGGTGCACCAGCCGAACTTTCCGAAGTCGTAGCTGTCACGTTTGGGGTCGACCGTGACACCTTCGCTTATCAGACGGTCGAGCACTCCATCGAGGTCGTCTACCTGAAGATTGATCATCGCTTTCTGGGCCGGGGGAAAGTAGGCATCCTCTTGTTTGAAGAGGGCGAAGACGACCTGGGGGTGTTGTGTTGGTGGAGGAAACGCGAAGGCTCCCTCGGACTTCGCCAACCCGAGATGCCGCTCGTACCATTGATATAGAGCTTTTGGATCTTTCGCGCGCAAAAATATTCCGCCAAAGCCGGTGATTGAAGCCATACAAGCCTCCTGTGCCTGAATCAATCTAACCTGAATCAATCCGAGGACCTACTTAAAACAGGCAGGGCTAGTGCGTGCGGGAGGCGGAGATACTCGGTTTGGTTGAGGGTGTTAGTTGGCGGAGGGCGAGGTGGGGTGAAGGTCTCGGTTCTTAGTTGAAATGGCGGCCGGGACGGTCAGGCACTCGGAGATGCGGCGCAGCATGTCGGTGGGGTGAACGGGCTTGGTCAGGGTGGTGAAGTCGTGGCCTGCGGCTCGCGCGGTTTCGAGGAGATCGACGGTAGCGGCCTGGCCAGAGAACAAGAGGATCTTGCACTCGGGGACGCTCTTGGAAAGACTGATGGCCAGTTCGATGCCGGTCATCCCGGGCATCATGACATCGGAGATCAGCAGATCGGGCCTGCGGTCATTGGCGAGCTGCAGTGCGGTTGGCCCATCGTATGCGGTGAGGGTGGAGAAGCCGCTCTTTCTAAGGATAATCGACAGTGTGTCCGCGATGACTCGTTCGTCGTCCACCACGAGGACAACGGGTTTCCCGGGAGCGACGACGACAGTATCATTTGCAGGAACTTCTGTGACGGGAACGATGTCGTATTTCAAGTTGGGACTCATGGTTTCTTACCTCAGAGCCAACCTTAGGCTTGATCGACCGATACGGGTTAACTCTTTTTAAACTATTCACTTGTCGCGACCTCAGTTGTTGTTCAGTTGCTGTCGGGGTTAGGAAGCTATTAGGCGAGAAATACAACTTGAGTGGGACTGTTGACATCTCATTTGTTTTAGGTTACGGTTACGTTAGTATTGCGTTGTGCTTAAAAAGCTTTAGGCGGAATGTTCTCATAGGAGATAGTGACATGGCAAATGAAGAACCGATGAGATTTGAGTCAGTTCTCCAGGTCAATGTTCCGAAGGGACGGGACGGGAAGCACAAGGAGATCGTGACGCAGTTGTTGAGTGACATTGCGCGCGTGGCTCCGGGTTTCGCGCTGAAGATTCCTCTGAATGAGCTGCCGGATACGAAGCAGAATATCCGGTCTGCGCTGAGCCGGGCAGCGAGCCAGCTAAATATCGAACTGGCAACGTCGAGCAACGAGGAGTTTCTTTATGTATGGAAGCCTGTGAAGTAATCGCGGATTTTTTCTGATGCGGTGTGGGAGACGATCAGGAAGAATCACCGGAACAATTTGAAGTTGCTGAAAAAGAGAGAGCTGGGAGTGGCTTTCTCTTTTTTTATTTAAACATGGCTGCTGTTCGCTTTTCATTCATCGTTCGCGGTTGAAGTTTTTAGTAGGGGTTGGGTTGGTTGCTGAGGATCTCTTTGCCTCCGCTCTGGGCGATGAAGTAGGTTTTGCCGAGGAGTGAAGGGATGGGGTCGTTGAGATCCTGCCAGAGGAAGATGCGGCGGGGCTCGGTCCATTTGAGGCTGAGGGAGACGTTGTCTTCGAAGATGGCGGGGGCGTCGGGAAAGAAGCTGCCGTACCAGAGGTTGGAGCTGCGGCCGTTGAGGATGTGGATGGGCTCGGCGCCGGTTGCTGCATCTTCAGGGCCGGGGCGGTGGAGATAGAAGCCGAGAGTGCTGGCGCTCTCGTATTCGCCATGGATCACGATGATGTCGGAGGGGTGGAGCTGTGGTGCGATGGCGGTGGCGAGCTGGCGCGAGGTGAGTACGGGGGCGAAGATCTGAAGGGCGATGTGGGCGGCGAGGAGGAAGACGAAGGCGGCGGCGGCGAGGCAGAGATTTGCGGCGTGGGGTTTGTAGTTGCCGCGGAGGAGCCAGTTGGCGAGTGGACCGAGAAAGAATGCGGCGGCGGTGAGGAGGAGTGGGTCGCGGAAGGCGCCCATGGCCTGGGAGTTGAGATCGAGGAAGTGGCCGAAGGAGAGGGCGTAGTCGCCGGGATTTTGGGTGAGGAGGGCGGCGAGGTTGGTGTTGGGTGCGGGGGGGTGTGAGTGGATGGCGAAGAAGGCCGCGGCTAGTGCTGCGATGGAGCCGAGAATGAGGATTGCGACGGAGATGCGCTGGCCGGCGCGGGTGAGGGGGTTGGGGACGGTGAAGGATTCGGCTTCGGCGGCCTCGTCGTTGAGCCAGGCGGCGATGAGAAGAATTAATGGTGGGAGGGAGGGGAGGACGTAGTACTCCTGGCGGGTGGAGAGGGAGAAGAAGAGGAGGGGGATGATGGCCCAGAGGCCGAGGAGGAGGCGTGTGTTTTCTTCGGGCGTGAGGGTGCGGAGGGAGACGAGGGGGCGAAGGGATTTGCGCCAGGGAACGGTGCGGAGGGCGTGGAGGAGGTAGGCGCTGAAGGGGAGGAGCCAGATGAGGAGGAGTCCCCAGAAGAGATAGAGGGGGACGGTGTCGTAGTCGCGGGGGACGCGGAGGTTGAGATAGCGGAGGAGGTGTTCGTTGACGAAGTAGAACCAGAGCCAGCCGTGGACGTTGCTGTCGGTGGGGAGAGGGACTTGCCAGTGGCCGTGGGAAAACGTGACGTTGCCGGGGTGGCCCTGGGTTGGGTTGGCGAGGGCGATGAGGATGTGCCAGGGGGCGGCGATGATTAAGAAGACGGCGATGCTGGAGAGCGGGTGGAGCTGTTTGATTCGGGTGAGGACGGCGCGGAGATTGCGGCGGGTGAGGGCGAGATGAGTGAGGACGATGAGGAGAGGAAAGACGATGCCGATGAGTCCTTTGGTGAGGACGTTGAGGGCGCAGGCGGCGGCGAAGGCGTAGCAGAGGAGGGGGTTGGGGTGTGGGTGATTGGAATTTTCGGTGAGCCAGTAACAGAAGAGGGCGAGGGTGAGCCAGAGGCAGACCATGGCGTCGGGGATGTTGATGCGAGTGAAGATGAAGATGCCGAAGCTGGAGAGAAGGAGAAGGCCGGCGTAGAGACCGGCGCGGGTGCCGGATTCCGGTCGGTCAAGACTAGTGAAGGCTGGGCTGGTGAAGGCTCGGCGAGCGAAGGATTCGAGGATGAGGGCGAGAGCGAGGACGGTGAAGGCGAGAGGGAGACGGGCGGCGGCGGTGTGGACGCCGAAGAGACGGAAGCTGGCGGCCATGGACCAATAGAGGAGCGGGGCCTTCTCCAAGTAGCGGATGCCGTTGGCGTAGAGGGTGACGTAGTCGTGGCGGAGGAGCATCTCGCGGGAGACTTCGGCGTGGACGGAGTCGGCGTCGTCGAGGAGAGGTGGGGTGATGAGGGCGAGGCTGGCGTAGAAGAGGAACCAGAGGGCGATGAGGATGAGGCGGTTGCGCCGGACGAGGAGGCGCGTGCCGGGAGGCATCTCTGAGCGCGGGGTGGTCACAGGAACAGTGTATGAGAGCGGCTGCGGATTGATGGGGATGGAACGGATTAAGCGATGAAGACAGATTGAGGCTGCTTTGCGGGTAGCGCTGTTTGGTGTGACGATGGGCGGGTGTCGTAGACTCAGGCAGACTGGCACAGACCGATACCGACTGATGATGAATGAACCCATGCAAATGAGTGGAGGCGCGAGACCTGCGGCGGAGCTGATCTTTGGGGATTGGTATCCGGCGCTGCGGGTGGGTGAGCTGCGCGCGGGGAAGACGGCGAAGGCGATGCTGCTGGGGGTTCCACTGCTTTTGGGACGGAAGAAGGATGGGAGGATCTTTGCGATGCGGGATCTGTGTCCGCACCGCGGGATTCCGCTGTCGGCGGGGTGGTTCGATGGGGAGACGGTGACGTGCAAATACCACGGCTGGCGGTTTGAGCCGTGCTCGGGGCAGTGCAGGGAGATTCCTTCGCTGACGAGTTTTGAGACGCTGGATCCGACGAAGATTTATGCCGGGGCGTTTCCCTGCGAGGAGCGGGATGGGTATGCATGGGTTTATATGCCGGAGGCAGGGGTGGGACGGGTTTTGGGAGAGCTGCCGCCGGTGCCGGAGGTGCCGAAGTTTTCGGGGCGGTTTCGGACGGCGCACCTGACGGCTGAGCTGCCGTGCAATGTGGATCATGGGATTATCGGGCTGATGGATCCGGCGCATGGGCCGTTTGTGCACCAGGCGTGGTGGTGGCGGAACCGGGCGAGTATTCATGAGAAGGAGAAGCACTTCGAGCCGCTGAATGACGAGGAGCATCGCGGGCGGAATGCGGGATTTCGGATGTCGGCGCATGCTCCGAGTGCGAATTCTGCTCCGTATCGGCTGCTGGGGGTTTATGGAGAGAAGATTACGACGACGATCGATTTCGTGCTGCCGAACCGGCGGTATGAGACGATTCGCGCAGGGGAGAAGTGGTTTGCGAGTTTGACGACGGTGACTCCGGTGACGGCTTCGACTTGCAGAATCGACGTGTGCGCGGCGTGGAATGTTTTTTATTGGGTTCCATTTGTAACCTCGATTGCTACCTTCTTTGGAGGGCGGTTTGTGCGGCAGGATCAGGAGACGATGATTGAGCAGGCGGAGGGATTGCGGTTCAACCCGGGGCTGATGCTGATCGACGATGCGGACAAGCCGGCGAAGTGGTATTTCGCTTTGAAGCAGGCGAGATTGAAAGGGACCGGCGAGCATCCTTTGAGCGGGCCGGTGACGCTGCACTGGCGGAGTTGAGGGTGGGGTTCGATAGGGAGAGAGTGGACGACGGCGCGCGCTGGAGGATGCTTGGGCTGATCTGCGCGGGTGTCGTGCTCTGCATGACGACGTGGTTTTCGGCGACGGCGATAACGCCGGAGCTGATCGCGCTGTGGCGACTGTCGGGGGCGCAGGTGGCGTGGCTGACGAATGCGGTGCAGCTTGGCTTCGTCATGGGGGCGTTGCTTTCAAGTTTTGTGAGTCTGCCGGACCTGGTTCCTCTGCGCAAGCTGATGGGAGTGAGTGCGCTGGTGGCGGCGGCGGCGAATCTGTGCCTGTTGTGGGCGCCGTCGACGGGCTGGCTGCTTGCGGCGCGGTTTATTACGGGGGTGGCGCTGGCGGGGATCTATCCGCCGGCTCTAAAGCTGACGGCGACATGGTTTGTGCGGGGACGGGGGACCGCACTGGGGTGGGTGATCGCGGCGTTGACTCTGGGGTCGGCGTCGCCGCACCTGATTCGTTCGCTCACGGATCGGGTGGACTGGCAGATTGTGGTGGAGACGGCGTCGGGCTGCACGGTGGCGGGAGCGGCGGTGCTGGTGCTGTTCGCCAGGGAGGGCCCGTTTCCGTTCAGCAAAGCAGTCTTCAATCCCCGTTACCTTGGGGTTGTGTTGAAGAACCGGCCGTTGGTCCTTGCGAACCTCGGCTACCTGGGGCATATGTGGGAGCTGTATGCGATGTGGGGATGGTTTCTGGCTTATACGCGCGCTGCTTCCGGACAGCTTGGGCTGGGTGGCGGGAGATTGGCATCGCTGGTGACGTTTGCCGTGATTGCGTCAGGGATGGCGGGAGCGGTTCTGGGGGGAATACTAGCGGACCGGACGAGCCGGACGTTCGCGGCTGGGCTGATGATGACGGTGTCCGGCGCGTGCGCGATGACGATTGGGATCGCCTTCCATGGACCGCTGTGGTTATTTTTGTCTATCGCGGTTTTGTGGGGGATCGCGGTGATTGGCGACTCGGCGCAGTTTTCCGCGATGGCGACGGAGTTGAGTGATTCGAGTTATGTGGGGACGGCGCTGGCACTGCAGCTTGGGCTTGGGTTTCTGCTAACGCTGGTGTCGATTCGATTGACGTCGGTGCTGGCGGCGCACATTGGCTGGCAGTGGAGTTTTGTTCCGCTGGCATTTGGGCCTGTGGTTGGGGTGGCGGCGATGCTGTTGCTGCACCGGAGGGTGGCGGCTTCGCGCGGAGTGAGTTCGGTGTGATTTCTGATTACGCTCTCGTTGACAGATTAGGAGAGCAGGAGATTGAATCTCCTGGATGTGAGAGGAAGACGGTCGCGCTTCGCGCGATGCCCACATCTCAGAATCGAGATGTGGGGCACCCGGCACCCGGTTTCGTGGATTCCTGCGCAACGTGCGCTGCCGACTGATCCTTAATGCTGCTGCGTGTAATCCTGCTGCGCGAAGAGTGACGATTCAGAAGGCGCTTACGCCTTCTTCGATGACGAGTTCGTCGACGGAGATGTTCATGACGCGGCCTAGCTTTTTGAAGTCCTGTTTCCATTCGGCGGTCCAGTAGTTGGTGTCGCTGCGGCGGAGGAGGTCGTTCCAGATGTTCTGGGCCTGCCAGAGATTGACTTCGAAGGGCATCTTCTGGATGGTTTCGGCGATGAGGAGGGCGGTAGCGAGCGCGCCGGTGGCGAGGGGGTCGCCGGCGGCGGAGGCTTCGAGGCGAACCATGGCGCGCTTCATGGCCTGGCCGGTGGTGTAACCGAGGAGCTGGGTGTCGAGTGGGATCTGGTCGCTTTCTGCGCGGGCGAGGAGGGTTTCGATTGCGACGTGGTCGAATTTTTCGGCTTCGAGGGCGCGGCGGAGGCTGGCGTTGATGGCGAAGCGCGCGGCGGAGGCGAGTGCGGGCGGGGCGACTACGCCGGTTTCCGTGAGGAAGTGGAGAAGGGAGGCGTGGTCCTCGTAGATTTTGCGGAGGGAGTCCTCCATCTCGGAGATGGTCTGGTTGAGGATGGTGTTGAGGATGCGGTGCTGCTCGTCGGCGAATAAGGAGGTGAGGGAGTACGCGATCGGGGACTCACCGGGGGCTACGCCCTGGCCGAAGAAGCGGTCGATGAGACGGATGACTTCGGGGAGGTTGGCACGGCGGATGGCGGTGCCGATGTCGGCGGTGAAATGGGCGAAGGCTTCGACCTCGGTGGGATCCTGGGCGTTGTAGTGTTTGACTGCGGCGGAGAGATTCTGGTCGCCGAGATGGAGGACTGCGAAACAGATGTCCTCATTTTCTTCGGTGATGCGGGAGTAGATGAGGGCGCGTCCGACGGCGACGCGGCCGCGGCCGGAGTTGAAGACATGCTGGCTTTCGCGGTGGACGTCGAAGCAGAAGAGCTCGCCGTCTTCGGGGTAGGAGCGGAAGATGGAGCTGATGGCGTAGTGTGCGCCGACCTGCTCGAGGCCGATCTGCATGTTGTCGACGTAACGGCGGTAGACTTCTGCTCCGTTGACGATCTCGGGGATGTTGCTTTTTGCTTTGGCGAGGATATTGAGGAAGCCGGCTTCGAGTTCGACGCCTGGTGGGCCGAAGAGTTTGGCGGCGAGCTGGAGGACGCGACCGGCGTAGGCGATGATCTGGACGGTTTCGATGCCGGAGACTTCGTCGAAGAACCAGCCGCAACTGGTGTACATGAGCTGAGTGTGGCGTTCGAGCTCTAGGAGTTCGAGGGCGGTGATGCGTTCGTTCTCGGTGAGGGGGCGGGTGGCGTACTGGTCGAAGAATTTGGCGATGGATGCGGGAGAGCGGTCGAGGATGACCTGAATGTAGCCGTCACGGGCGGCCCAGAGATCTTTGAGGAGAGGCTGGGCGAGGTGTTCTGCGAGGGGCGCGGTGGCGTCGCGGAGGAAGTCGAGGGCCTCGCGGAGCGGGGTGCGCCACTCCTGGTTCCATCCGGGCTTGCCGCCGCTGTTGCAGCCGCAGTTGGAGCGCCAGCGCTCGACGCCGTGGGGACAGCTCCATGAGGTGTTTTCGACGACTTCGGCTTCCCATTTTTGGGGGAATTTTTCGAGGAACTCACCGTAGTTGGTGAGGCGTGCCTGCTGGCTTTCTTCGATAGTGTGCATGGCGTAGGAGAGGGCCATTTCGCCGTGCTTGTGGTGGTGTCCGTAACTTTCGCCGTCGGTGGCGACGTGGGAGAGTTGGGCGGCATCGGGATCGTTGGGTGAGGGCGGGTGGAAGGCGGCGAGGAGCCGGTTGGCGAAGTCTTCGCCGCTGTTGAGGAGGCCCTCGAAGGCGATGGCGCGGGAGCCGGGGCCGTCGTAGAAGAACACGGAGATGGTGCGGCCTTCGTCGAGATGGATGAGGTAGGGGTGGGTGGGATCGACGGTGGCGTCGGGGGTTTCGGTCCAGGTTTCGGTGGTTGGAGAAGCGGGTCCTCCGCCTGCGGCGAAGGATGACAATTCCGAGGAGGCTGTCGATGAGGGCAGAGGGCGAACGCGGGCACACTGGGCGGGAGCGAGGACAGTGAACTTGATGCCCTCCTGCGCCATAAGGTCGAGAGTGGTGCGGTTGACGGCGGTTTCGGCGAGCCACATGCCTTCGGGTTTGCGGCCGAAGCGGAATTTGAAGTCGGCGATGCCCCAGCGGATCTGGGTGAGGGCGTCGCGGCGGCTGGCGAGAGGCATGATGAGGTGGTTGTAGACCTGGGCGATGGCGGAGCCGTGTCCGCTGTAGCGTTGTGCGCTCCACTTGTCGGCGTCGACGATCATGCGGTAGGTGCGGGGAGCATTGTCGTGGAGCCAACTGAGGAGGGTCGGGCCGAAGTTATAGCTCATCCGGGCATAGTTGTTCATGATGCGGATGATTTCATCCTGCTTGTTGGTGATGCGGGAGGCTCCGTTGGGGGCGTAACACTCGGCGGTGATGCGGTCGTTCCAGTCGTGGTAGGGGGCGGCGGAGTCCTGGACTTCTACGGTTTCGAGCCAGGGGTTTTCGCGGGGCGGCTGGTAGAAGTGGCCGTGGATGCAGACGAAGCGAGGGGCTTCGGTGGCTGCTTGCGGCTTGGGTTTTGTGGCGCTAGGTTTGGCCATACTCAGTTAGAGAGTATCGCGGGTGGTGGGGTTGGGTGTGGAAGGATGGGGGGTTTTTCAGATTCGCTTGCGGAGTGAGAGTTGATGGAAGGGATTCCGTCGATTGAGAAGGTAAATGCATCGTGGATAGGGTCAAACTATGGCTCCGAATCAAATGGGGCGGAATTGATGGGACCGGAGGTCGCCACCTGCTCAAATTTCGATAATGCCCAGAGAGAGAAAGGCAGAGTGCAGGTGGTGAGATAGAAGAAGGCATATCGCAACTGTTCGGCGTGGAGAGCGAAGGAGACGACGAAGGGGGCGAGCATTACGAAGGCCGCCGCGCTGAAGATCAGGAAGAGGCGCGGGAGATTCATGCGAATAAAAAAAGCGGTGCAGGACACGATGACTGCGAGAAGAGGAAGAGTCCACTGAGGATGAAGTCCAGCGGGCATGAAGCGTAGCTTGCGGGAGTTTTGGTCGAGTTGCTCGAGAAGATGCGTGATGGGGTGCGGCGCAAAGAACGGAAGTGTGACAGCCGTGGCAGCAAGGAGAATGACGGCAAAGAGTGCGGTGGTGCGTAGTGCAGCGGTGCGGCGGCTTGAGGTTCGTTGCAGCGTGAGAGCGAACAGAGGAATGAGAACGACAAGGTAGATGATGCGTGAGGAGAGGGTGACTCCGAGGAAAAGTGCGGCGAGGATGCCGATCGAGAACGAGCTGCGGTCTAGCGATCGAGCGAAGAGTGCGACCGCGATTGTGATGTAGAAGAAGTTGGTGAGGTAGTCCCCGCCTGAGGTAAAGTCGCTCAGATTTCCGGGGGAGAAGAAAAGAAATACCGCGAGGAAGAAGAGAGCGGTTGCGCGGTAGCGGAAGAAGCGGATGGCGAAGAGGAAGAAGAGCGCGAGCCAGAGAAAGTTTTGCCAGGCGATGTGCCCGATTGCGAAGAATGGCGCGGCCAGCAGCATGGCTCCGGGCAATGGGGTAGGAGGATTTCCGAAGAAGGTGTAACCGGCGTAGGGATATTGATGATGGCGGACTGCGGTGAGTTCCAGTCGGAGAGCGTCTTCTCGGTCGGAACCGATATTGAGGGTATGTTTCAGGGAGATGGGATAGAGGATGGCGAAGGCTGTGGTTAGAGCGAGGAAGAGAAGGAAGAACCACGCGATGCTGATCTGTCGGTGTCTTCGGTTGAGGTGATTGAGGCAGTACATTCCGAGTGCGATACAGAGAAGACCGAGCGCGATGGCCGCTGTGGCTCTGGCGGGGGCGAGGTATTTCCAGAGTGGGGCTGCAGAGGTGAGTGCCCAGGCAAGGCAGACGCTCAGCGTCAACAGAAGGCGGCTGCCTGATGAGTTCATACGTTAGGTACTATAGCGCGGCGCGATCAGGGGCTTCATCAAGATTGAGCATTTGGGTTTTCGACGCGAGGCTGGTGCGGGGCAAAGAGGGAGTTGTCAAGCATGGCGGTGAGGACAATTGCGAGAACGTAGGCGGCAATATTTTTGAAGGAGAAGTAGCGGCCGAGGAGGATTTGACCGGCGAGGGTGAGGCGGAAGGCGTCGATGGGTGCGATTGGGATGAGGCGGCTCAGTTCGACGAGGGTGGCGATGGTGATGGCGAGTGTGGCGAGCGATGGTGGGCGGAGTTTGGGGAGGAGTGTGGCGAGGAACCAGTAGAGTGCTGCGGCCCAGAGAGTGGAGCCCAGGTATTTATAGAGGAGCCACGACAGGTGGAGAGGGAGATAGCGGACGGCGAGGCCAAAGGGGATGGTGATGAGGAGAAGGATGAAAGCAGTGTGGCGACGCGTAGGACTCATGCCTTTTTGAGCCATGTTTCTTTCATAGCCAGACAACGCTTCTGATGGTAAAGATGATCCAGCCTACAAATGCGAGGCAAGCCACAGCATTCAAAAGTCGTTTTTTGTTGGTTACGAGGTTGACTAATCCGAGAATAAAACCCGCTGGTAGTAAGATGCGGAGCGGCAAGATCAATCTACGCATCCAGACTTCTCCGATCCACGCCGAGGTTTCAGTCACAGTCGTTCCGCCGCTCAGATGAGATGTATTCGTAATATCCATATCAATTGAGTGGCCCAACAATTTTGCGAAAACCCCAGGGCATGCTTTTGGCAAAAACATCAGGCCAAGAACAAAGAGAGGAAGCGATATTTCAAAGAAAAATGGTATTCGGGCAAGCCAGGACTCCGTAACTCTCTTGGCGAGCCACGCCGTCGATATCGTTGCGCCTAGAAGAAACGCAACGGTTGTAACAGCCGGTAAATCCATCGCCGATGCCTTTCTTATCCTTTTGCTGTTGTTGGAAGTTTGCCTGAAGCGAGGTCGCAGGCGCGCCAGAGGTACCAGCTGGCGACGGAGCACCAGGGTTGCCATTTTTTTGCGCGGCGCTGCATGACATCGGGTTTGGGGAGGTCCATGGGGGTTACTTTGTCGGTGGGTTTGAGTTTGCCGAAGGTGAGGGCGAAGCCTTTGCGGACGCCGTAGTCGTCGACGGGGAGGACGTTGGGACGGCCGAGGCGGAAGATGAGGAGCATCTCTACGGTCCAGCGGCCGATGCCGCGGACCTGGACGAGGTGGTCGATGATGGCTTCGTCGGGCATGCGACGGATGTGAGCGAGCGTGGGGACGGTGCCGTCGATGGTTTTGGCGGCGAGATCGCGGAGGGCGAGCATCTTGTTTTTGGAGAGGCCGGCGGCGCGGAGCTGCTCGTTGGGACAGTCGAGGAGATGTTGGGGGGATGGGTGGTTGCCGATGCCGCAGATGTCGTGGAAGCTTTCGAGCATGCGGCGATGGATGGTGGCGGCGGCTTTGCCGTGAAGCTGCTGATAGATGATGGATTCGACGAGGGCTTCGAAGGGCGACTGCGTGCTGGCGACGCGGAGTTTGAAAGGGCCGGCGCGTTCGATGAGTTTGCCGAGTTTCGGATCGGCTGCGGCGAGTTCATGACAGGCGAGAGTGAAGTCGTAGCGAGGCGGACGTGGATCGGTGCGAAGATGCGGCATGTTTTGAGGGTATGGTAACGAACCGGCGGACGTCTTGCTAGTCGATGACAATTCGGACTAGATTGGTTTGCATTTACAAGTGCGATACCTATACGGCAGGGTAGATGTAGTGGTGATTGATGCAAGCGCGGAGTGTGTGCACGAGATGTTGTGCAAGGGCTTCGCAAAATCGGTTCGATAATCGGATGTTGCAGGTAAAAAATCAGTTGCGCGGGAACCCGTGCGGTTTAGTTCGCAGATTTCCGCTGGTATACTCGAAGAATATTAACGACGAAAAATACGGGCAGACCAATGCGGATGCCCCAACCACTGGCTGACGAACGCTGGCGCAAGTAACCGGAAGTAATAACGACCATCGCAAGAAACTTCTCAACCCTTAGCCGAAGGTAATGCAGAGGAAGCAGGAACGCACTCATGGCGCAAGTTTTTGACCGCAGTTCGAACGCGCTGGCTCGATTCAGCCTGGTATTGACTGGCGTAATCGTGATCGCGCTCGGCGTAACCTTGAACGAACTGCAGCGCTCACCGTGGGTGACGCGCCAGGGACAGCGGCCCGACCAGCCGATACCGTTCAGCCACAAGCATCACGTTCAGGGTCTGGGCTTGCAGTGCCAGTACTGCCACACGCAGGTGGAGAATGCGGCATACGCGGGGATTCCGCCGACGAAGACCTGCATGAACTGTCATGCGCAGATCTGGACGAATGCAGATTTGCTGGAGCCGGTGCGGCAGAGCTGGGCAACAGGCGCGTCGATTCAATGGATCCGTGTGCACGATCTTCCGGACTACGTTTATTTCAATCATGAGATTCATGTGAACAAGGGAATCGGATGCGCGAGTTGTCATGGCCGCGTGGACGAGATGCCGTTGATGTACGAGGAAAATACGCTGCAGATGGAGTGGTGTCTGAACTGCCATCGCAATCCTGCGGTGAATCTGCGGCCGACGAGCGAGATTTACAACATGGCGTGGGCCGGTCCTACGGGCGACAAGCCGGTGTGGTGCACGAGCACGATCAAAGGCGGACCGACAGCGCAGAATGTGAGCTGCACGACGACCGATCCGACGGGCGGCGGGCCTGAGGTGGCGATGATGCAGCAGCTGGATGTGAGGCCGCGCAGCATGGGCCGATCCCAGTCGGGCGAGCGCACGGACCCGCATGCGGTAAGCGGAGACGTGACGGCGAGCGACGTTCCCCCGCTGGAGATCGGGATGCCGGCCAGTTACCAGAAGTTTACGAACCAGATGGATCTGGGCCGGTATCTGACGGCGCAGTACCACATTCGAAATCCGGAGCAACTATCGAGTTGCGAGACGTGCCACCGATGATCGAGACGACGGGATCGAAGACAGCGGGAACCAGGACGGCTGGAATCAAGACTGGGATTGGAACAGAAGAGACGATGGCTGAGACAAAAACACCGGCAGCACAACCCGTAGTGGTGACACAGATAGCGCCGGCGAAGCTGACGCTGGCGGAGGTCCGCGCGAAGCTGGACGGCAAGACGGGGCGGCGATTCTGGAAGAATCTAGATGAACTGGCGGAGACGCCGGCGTTCCACGAGTTGATGCGCGAGGAGTTTCCGCGGCAGTCGGGTGGGATGACGGGCGAGTGGGTGGATTCGGTGAGCCGGCGCGGCTTCCTGAAGGTGATGGGGGCGTCGCTGGCGCTGGCTGGAATGGCGGGTTGCACGAAGCAGCCGGATGAGGCGATTTTTCCGTACATCAAACAGCCAGAGGATCTGGTGCTGGGCAAGCCGATGTACTTTGCTACGGCGTATCCGTTTCCGACGGGCGCAATTCCGGTGCTGGTGAAGTCGGATTCGTTCCGTCCGATTAAAGTGGATGGCAACCCGGAGCATCCGGTGTCGAAGGGCAAGTCGGACACGTTTACCCAGGCGACGCTGCTGGATCTGTACGATCCAGACCGGTCACAGCATGTGCTTCATCGCGGCGAGACCTCGGGGTGGGGGGATTTCCAGCAGGAATTTATTGCTGCGGCCAAGAAGACGAAGGGCGGCGAGGGGATTTATTTCCTGAGTGAGACGATTACGTCTCCAACGCTGGCATCGCAGTGGAAGCAGGTGCAGGGGGCGTATCCCAATGCGAAGCTGATTCAGTGGGAGCCGGTGAACCAGGACTCTTCGCGGGCGGCGTCGAAGGCGGCGTTCGGCAGCTACACCGATGCGCAGTACAAGCTGGAAGACGCGGATATCATTCTGTCTCTCGATGCGGACTTTTTGGGCGGCATCGCGCATCCGGGATTTTTGCCTTTGGCTGCGGGGTATGCGGAGCGGCGGCGGTACGATCCGGACAAGACGATGAACCGGATGTACGTGGTCGAGACGATGCCCACGGTGACGGGGTTCAAGGCGGACCACCGGCTGGCGTTGAAGCCGAGTAAGATTGCGAACTTTGCTGCGGCGCTGGTGAACGGTTCGGCTCCGCAGGGTGCAAGCGCCGATGCACAGAAGTTTTTCTCTGTGCTGATGGGTGATTTGAAGGCGTCCGGCGGCCGTTGCGTCGTGATTCCGGGTGAGCAGGCGGCACCCGGGGTGCATGCTGCGGCTTATGCGCTGAACGCTGCGCTGGGTGCGGTGGGCAAGACGGTGATCTACACCGAGACGGTAAATCCGATGCCGAGCGAGCAGATGGCGGACTTCAAGTCACTGGTCGCCGATATGAACGCCGGCAAGGTGCAGTGGCTGGTGATCCTCGGGGTGAATCCGATCTATTCGGCGCCGGCTGATCTCGACTTCCAGGATGCCTTCGCCAAGATTCCGGTGACAGTGCATCTGGGTTCGCATGTGGACGAGACGGGCGCGATTGCCAATTGGCACATCAACAAGGCGAACTATCTGGAGAGCTGGTCGGATGCGCGGGCGTATGACGGAACAATCTCGATCATTCAGCCGATGATTGCTCCGATGTATTCCGGCAAGAGCGCACATGATGTGTTGCAGACGCTGCTTGAGAATGTGCAGCTCTCGGCCTACGACGTCGTGATGGCGAATGCGAAGACTTATATTAAGGGCGACTTTGCGACGGCGTGGCGCAAGTCGCTGCACGACGGTTGGGTGGAAGGCACGGCCTTTACGGCAAAGGCGGCGGCCGCAGGCAAGAGCGCAGCGGGCTCGTTCCCGGCGACGGCTGCGAATTCGAGCGGTCTGGAGGTTTCGTTCCGGCCCGATCCTTCGCTGTATGACGGGCGGTTTGCGAACGTAGGCTGGCTGCAGGAGTTGCCCAAGCAGGTGACGAACCTGAGCTGGAACAATGCCGTGATCATGAGCCTGGGGACGATGGGGCAGCTGAACCTGGAGGAAAACGATCCGGTGAAGCTGTCGTTCAACGGTCGCGAATGTATTGGAGGAGCCTTGATGGCTCCGGGACATCCGGATGGCGTGGTCACGATCCATCTGGGGTTTGGCCGCGGGGTGCAGGCGGGCCGCGTGGCGGCGGGCGGTACCGGCTTCGATGCGTATCAGATCCGGACATCGGATCAGCCTCTGTTTCTCACCGGCGCAACGGCGCAAAAGATGCCGGGAACCTACGATCTGTGCGTCACCAAGGTGCATAATATTGAGCATCGGGGCAGCTTCGCGCAGTGGGATCTGGAGAAGAAGCTGTCGGATAAAGAGGGCGTTTATTCCCTTGCCGGCCATGAGGCGGAGGAGCGGTCGATCATCCGGTACGCCACGGTAGCTGAAGCGAAGAAGAATCCGAACTTCGCGCATGAGGGCGGTGCGAGCGGGACGCTGATCGGCAAGGTTGGATATTCACCGCAGGGCGAAAAGGTACCGCACGAAAATTCGTTCTTCGCAGACAACTGGAAGTACAACGAGCAGGACCCCTCGACGCTGACGATTCAGAATGCGTGGGGAATGGCGATCGATCTCAATAGCTGCATCGGGTGCAACGCCTGCATCGTAAGCTGCTATGCGGAGAACAATATTCCGGTTGTCGGCCGCGAGCAGGTAAAGATAGGCCGCGACATGCAGTGGCTTCGGATCGACACGTATTTTGAAGGCGATCTGCATGCACCCAAAGCGCACTTCCAGCCGATGGCCTGCCAGCATTGCGAAAATGCCGGGTGCGAACAGGTTTGCCCGGTGGGCGCGACAGTGCATACGCCGGAGGGCCTGAACACGATGGTCTACAACCGGTGCGTGGGCACGCGGTACTGCTCGAACAACTGCCCGTACAAGGTTCGGCGATTCAACTTCCTGTTGTATGCGGACTATGACACGGAGAGCCTGAAGTTCATGCGCAATCCGGACGTGACGGTGCGCTCGCGCGGTGTGATGGAGAAGTGCAGCTACTGCGTGCAGCGGATCGAGGCGGTGAAGATCGAAGCGGATAAAGAAAACCGTGTGATTCGCGATGGCGAGATCGTGACGGCCTGCCAACAGGCGTGCCCGGCCAGCGCCATTACGTTCGGCAATATCAACGACAAGGCAAGCAAGGTGGCAAAGGTCAAGGCTGAGGAGCGCGATTACCAGGTACTCGCCGACCTCAACTTCCGTCCGCGCACGACCTACACGGCCGGAGTCATCAACCCGCATCCGGAGCTGGCATAATGGCGACCAAAGGACCCATGCAAGACCCGATCGTCGATCCCCTGATCGACCCGCGTACTGGCGAGTATGCGGTTATCGCCCCGGGTCATACCTTCAAGTCGGTCACGCAGAAGATAGCCGGGATCGTGCTGACGTCGAACACGCCGCTGGGCTGGTTCTTCGGCCTGATGGTTGCGTCCGGCGTTGCGCTGGGCCTGGTGATCGGCTGTACGTGGCTGTTCCTGAAAGGCGTCGGCATCTGGGGTGTGACCATCCCGGGAGCCTGGGGATTCGCCATCATCAACTTTGTATGGTGGATCGGTATCGGCCACGCCGGAACGCTGATCTCTGCGATTCTTTTGCTGTTCAAGCAGACGTGGCGCAACTCGATTAACCGATTCGCCGAAGCGATGACGATCTTCGCAGTGTGCTGCGCCGGCATCTTCCCGCTGATCCACGTTGGCCGGCCGTGGCTGGCGTACTGGCTGTTCCCTTACCCGAACACGATGAATGTGTGGCCGCAGTTCCGTTCGCCGCTGGCTTGGGACGTCTTCGCGGTTTCGACGTATGCGTCGATCTCGGTGATCTTCTGGTACATGGGAATGATTCCCGACTTCGGGACATTGCGCGACCGGGCGACGATGCCGCTTGCGAAGTATTTTTACGGCATGCTGAGCCTGGGATGGCGCGGCTCGACGCGGCACTGGATTCGGTATGAGTCGGCCTCGCTGCTGCTGGCAGGCCTTTCAACGCCTCTGGTGCTCTCGGTACACACGGTCATCAGCTTCGACTTCGCTGTGGCGGCTCTGGCTGGGTGGCACACGACGATCTTCCCGCCTTACTTTGTTGCAGGCGCGGTGTATTCGGGCTTCGCGATGGTGCTGACGCTGGCGATTCCGATCCGGAAGTTCTACCACATGGAAGACCTGGTTACGCTGCGCCACCTGGACAATATGGCCAAGGTGATGCTGGCGACGGGGTCGATTGTGGCGTATGGGTACGGCATGGAAGTTTTCATGAGCTGGTACTCGGCGAGCCACTGGGAGTTTTTCATGATGTGGAACCGCATGTTCGGGCCGATGGGCTGGGCGTACTGGGTCCTTATCCTGACCAACATCGCGATTCCGCAGGCAACGCTCTGGTCGCGCAAGCTGCGAGTCAATGTGATCTGGCTATTTATCTTGTCGTTGATCATCAATACGGGCATGTGGTTTGAGCGGTTCGTCATCGTTGTGACGAGCCTCTATCGCGAATATCTGCCGTCGAGCTGGGGAACTTACCGGGCGACCAAGTGGGACTACATGATTTATGTAGGAACGATGGGGTTCTTTACGTTCCTGTTCTTCCTGTTTGTCCGCTTCCTCCCGATGATTCCAATGTCCGAGATCCGAATGATGCTGCCGCAGACCAAGGTGCATCCGGGCGGACCTAATGCAGAGGTAGTGAGTCAGGAGGAAACCTAATGCCGCCGCGTGAAGGAATTTACGGATTACTGGCCGAGTTCAATACACCCGGCGAACTGGTGCATGCCACTGAGCAGGCGCGCGCTGCCGGGTATCGCCGGATGGAGTGCTACACGCCGTATCCGGTGGAACAGGCTGCCGAGGCGATGGAGTTCCATAAGACACGGGTGCCGTTGGTTTGTCTGATCGGCGGAATTATGGGGGTGACCACAGCATTTCTGATGGAGACGTGGATCAATGTGTGGGCCTATCCCCTGAATATCGGAGGACGTCCGCTGTTCTCGTGGCCGGCGTTCATCATCCCGGCCTACGAGTGGACGATTCTGTTCTCCGGGTTTTCGGCATGCTTTGGGATGCTGGCGTTGAACGGGTTGCCGCAGCTGTACCATCCTCTGTTCAATGCACCAAATTTCAGGAACGGCGCCACGACGGACAAGTTCTTCCTTTGTCTTGAGGCGGTCGATCCAATGTTCTCGCCTGGCGAAACGCGGGCTTTTCTGGAGCAGTTCCGCGCGGTTTCCGTGGTGGAGGTGGATCATTAATATGCAAGGGAAACAGGTCGCACGGCGCGCCGCAATCTCTGCTGCGGCACTCGGGCTGATGTTTGTGCTCGGTTGCCGGCAGGATATGCAGGACGAGCCGAAGTTTTTTCCGCAACGCGGAACCACATTCTATCCTGATGGCCGTTCAGTTCGGCCGCAGGTTGCGGACACGGTGGCGCGGGGCCAATTGCATCAGGACAGCTATTTTTATACCGGCCTGATCAACGGAAAAGAAGGCGACGGCATGCCGTTTCCGGTTACGATACCGGTTCTGGCGCGCGGACAAGAGCGTTATAACGTCTACTGCACGCCGTGCCACTCGCGGGTTGGCAATGGCGCTGGAATGATTGTCCAGCGCGGGTATGCGCCTGCGGGAAACTTCCATACGGCACGTCTTGAGACAGCTCCGCTGGGCCACTTCTTTCACGTGATCAGCAACGGTTACGGTGCGATGCCGGACTACTCCGCACAGGTCGGCCCTGCCGATCGCTGGGCGATTGTCGCGTATATCAAGGCGCTGCAATTGAGCCAGAAGGCGACCCAGGCAGATGTGCCGGCGGGCGCCCGCGTTGAATCGTTATCCAGCATCGCGGAGCAAGAGGGTTTGCCGGCGAGTTTCGCCGAAGAGTGGGTGCTGCCTGCGACGGCGATTCACGGCACGCCCGACGGCCAGACTTTTATTCTTCCGACACCGGGAAACAGTACGACCGGTGCGGCTCCTCCGGCAACGACCCCGGCCGATTCAGCGTTGAATCCGGCAAGAGCAACACCGAAGCAGTAACCTCGGAAGCTTCCGAACGAAGGTTTGAAAAGAATGTCATCTGGACACGAACATAACGGAGCAGCAGAGGGCCACCAGTACGGTCCTCGTCCGCTGCCTGCATCGCTGGCGGCACCGGGGGTTCTCTCCGCATGGCGGACGCGTGCGTTGATCGTTGCCGCGATCGCGATCCTTCTCACGATCCCGTTCGCCTTCACGCATGAGGGAAAGAATCATATTCTTCGCGCGTACCTGATGGCGTACATGACCTGCTTCGGCTTTGCCGGCGGCGGCCTGGCGATGTTGATGCTGCAGTATGTCACGGGCGGCAAGTGGGGGCTGATACTGCGCCGTCCGCTGGAGGCGATGACGCGGACGATCTGGCTGGTTGGGCTGATGTTCGTGCCGATCATCTTCTTGTGGAAGCATCTGTATCAGTGGGCTGCCTTCCCGACTGCGGGAGCGGTTGCTCAGGCGCTGGCGAATCATACGGCATCGCTCGAACAGGCGATGACGCTTAACGACAAGCGGCCGATGTTGAACCCAACCGCGGTCATTATCCAGACAGCGTTGATCTTTGGGATTCTTTGGCTGTTTCAGTACCTGTTGAACAAGTGGTCGCTCCAGTGCGACGCCGATCCGCAGCGGGGGACGCTGCCGAGCTTCGACCGCTGGCGCATCAAGTTCGAAAATCTTTCCGGGCCGGGCATTCTGATTTATGTGGTTTTGCTGACGGTTGGGGCGATTGATTGGATCAAGTCGCTCGATATCACGTGGTACTCGTCGATCTGGGGACTGCAGTTTCTGGTGGGCCAGGGTTATGCGGTTCTGGCGCTCGGCATTCTGACGGTGATTCTGCTGTCGCGCTACGAGCCGATGAAGACGATGCTGCGCGTGACGGAGCAATACGATCTGGGCAAGCTGGCATTTGCTTTTGTGATGCTGAACATCTATCTCTGCTTCGCAGAGTTCCTGATCATCTGGTCGGGCAATATTCCAGACGAGATTCCCTGGTACCTGAACCGGATTCACGGCGGATGGTGGTATGTCTGCTCGGCGGACTTTATCTGCCACTGGCTGATACCGTTCAGTCTGCTGCTGTCGCGCGATCTGAAGCGGAATAAGGAGAAGATGATCTGGCTGACGTGCTTTATGATCTTTGCCCGTTGCGTGGATATGTTCTGGCTCATCGAGCCGAATTTTGCGGACGCCGCGGGTAATCTGCACCTCGCCCATAATTACGGAATTCTTGCTTACATTACGGTTCCTGTCGCGGTGCTTTCGATATGGAGCTGGTTTTATATGAGAGAGATGCAAGCGCGTCCCTTGATTAGCCTGAACGATCCTCACGTTGAAGAGGTGCTGGAGCCTGAACATGCCCACTAACGATCATGATCATGATGTGCACCGGCCTGCAGGGCACGATCCTCACGTGCGCGATGCGGAGTCGCCGGGCTACGAGGTAACAGACGTCAACACGAACGGCATCGCTGTCTTCCTGGCGGGACTGTTTGGTTCGGTATGCGTCTTCTTTCTGCTGTGCTACGGCCTGGGCATTCTGATCAACGGTGGCATAAAGAAGGAAGATGGGCCGGTTACGAAGTGGAACCGGTTGAGCACTTTTGCGGGCCCGGCGAATCCGAATGGCAAGCGCGAGGACCTCACGAGCAACTCTGTGATGCAGCAGCGGGAGTTCCAGCAAATGACGGCGACGTTCCCTGAACCTCGTCTGGACATCGACGACGGCAACCAGGCGACGGCAGATTTGCATTCCCGGGAAGATTTGCTGCTGAACCATTACAGCGTAACTCCAGGCGAGGGCGGATCGATTCGGATTCCGATTACGCGAGCCATGGAACTGATTGCGCAGCGCGGTCTGCCGGTGAACGCGCAAACTGGCGGTCCAGTGGTTGAGATGGCAGGCGACGAAAAACCTGTGGTGCATGCGCCGCTGACCTCGGGTTTCGCACGAACCGCCTATGAGCTTGATGTGATTGAGGCTCGGGAACAAAAGCTGGCCTATGGCAAGGCTGAAGGCGAGAACAAGGCTGAGTTGGCGCCGGTGAAGTAGAGGTGGACGTCGAAGTGGATTTAAGATGGAGAGGGATGGCATGAAGTACAGGCGGACAGGACGAAGTGGCTGGCAGGCGGCGGTTCTCTGCTGCGCGCTACTGAGTGTGCCTGTATTCGCCCAGGTCTCAAGCTATGGGGACAAGCAGAGCGGCGAAAATAGCGGTGACCAGTTGCCGCAGGTGCTCCAGAAAGTAGGAGTAGCGCAGCACTTGAATCAACAGCTTCCCCTGGACGCAACCTTTGTGGATGAAACCGGCAAGACGGTTAAGCTGGGAGATTATTTCGGCAAGAATCCCGCGATTCTGTCGCTGGTGTATTACACCTGTCCAATGCTTTGCTCGGAGGAACTGGATGGACTCACCAGTTCGCTGATGATGGTGAAGCTGACGCCGGGCAAGGACTTCAACGTCGTGGTGATCAGTATCGATCCCAGCGACACGCCCGAGCTGGCTGCGAAGTCCAAGGCTCTCTATGTGAAGCGATACGGCCATCCGGAGACGGCGGCAGGGTGGCATTTCCTGACGGGACAGCGGCCGGCGATCGATGCGGTGACCCATGCGGTCGGTTTTGGCTATGTTCGGGTTCCAGGGCCGGACGGAAAGATGTCGCAGTTTGCGCATGCGAGCTCGATCGAGATCGTCACGCCTCTGGGCAAACTTGCGCAGTACTATCTTGGGGTTGAGTACTCGCCGAAGGATGTGCTTCTGGGCTTGATTGACGCGTCCGGCAATAAGATCGGCTCTCCGGTTGCGAATATTCTGACCTATTGCTATCACTATGATCCGCAGACGAATAAGCACTCTCTGATCGTTGCGCGAGTGGTGCAGCTTGGCGGCATGATTACGGTGGCCAGCCTTGGCGGATTTATGTTCCTGATGTTTCGGAAAGACGTCAAAGTTGCGCGCGAACACGACCTGACGAAGAAAGAAACGGATAAAGGGTAACGATGCATATCAGTCCAGTCCTGTGGCAATTTTTGGTGAAATGGCTTAACGCTTCAGCGCTCTTTCCTCGCGAGGCATCGACCATTGCGCCTTACGCTGACGCGCTCTATTTTTTCCTGTTGTTGATTACCGTCGTCGGTCTGACACTGGTGGGCACTCTCATCTTTGGCTTCTCGATTCGCTACCGGAAAGAGAAGCACCCGGTTGCGATCCAGGTAGAAGGCTCGACCTTGCTCGAGGCGACCTGGACGATTATTCCGCTTGCGCTCTTTTTGATTGTGTTCGTCTGGGGCGCGCTTCTGTACTTCCGGATTTACAACCCGCCGACCAACGCGATGAACGTCTACATTGTGGGCAAGCAGTGGATGTGGAAGGCGGAGCATCCGGGTGGACAACACGAGATCAATGCGTTGCATGTGCCGTCGGGGCGTGCTGTGCAACTAACGATGATCTCCCAGGATGTGTTTCACAGCTTCTCTATTCCGGATTTCCGGGTCAAGCGCGAGGTGATTCCGGGCCGGTACTCGACGGTGTGGTTCAACGCGACGACGCCTGGGACGTATCACATCTTCTGCACGCAGTATTGCGGGACGAACCACTCGGCGATGATTGGGGAGGTCACAGTGCTGAGCCCGGAGGACTACGAAAAATGGACGCAGGAGTCCACCAGCGGGATGTCGCTTGCGCAGAATGGTGAGAGGCTGTTTGCCAGTATGGGCTGCAATGCGTGCCACTCGGGGAGCGCGGCGGCTCGCGGGCCGAATCTTGCGGGTGTCTATGGGTCGAAGCTGCAATTGACGAATGGATCGCAGGTTCTGGTCAATGACGCTTACCTGCGCGACGCGATTCTGAATCCATCGCAGCACATCACCGCGGGGTATGCGCCGATTATGCCGACGTATCAGGGGCAGATCAGCGAAGACGGCCTGATCGACCTGGTCGAGTATGTGAAGTCCTTGCAGAATAACTACCGTGTCCATCAGACGCTGACCACGTCCGAGTCGAACCAAGCGGCGCCGACAACGCCAGGGGTAAAGCCATGAGTGCAACTAGTTCCACAATCCTCAACCTGCCTGACCAGAGAACGGCAACGCTGCCGAAGCGGACCTATATCAACAATGAGGACGGACTGCTCAGCTGGTTGTTTACCGGCGACCATAAGCGAATTGCAATTCTGTATCTGATCTCGATCACGTTTTTCTTCTTTATTGGAGGCGCATTCGCCGGTCTCATCCGGCTTGAGCTGTTGACCCCGCAGGGCGATTTGATGGCTTCGGACACGTACAACAAGATGTTTTCCATGCATGGAATCATCATGGTCTTCCTCTTCCTGGTGCCATCGGTCCCAGCGACGTTGGGGAATTTCCTGATGCCGATCATGCTGGGGGCGAGGGACCTGGCGTTTCCGAAGATCAATCTATTGAGCTGGTATCTCTACTGGCTTGGCGGTCTCGTCGTCCTTGGAGCGATGGTGCTTGGCGGCGTGGACACGGGCTGGACCTTTACGACGCCGCTCTCGACACACTATCTGAATACCCATGTCGTGACGGCTGCGACCGGTGTTTTCATTCTCGGGTTCTCATCGATCTTTACTGGCCTGAACTTTATCGTGACGATTCATCGCATGCGGGCGCCGGGTATGACGTGGTTCCGGATGCCGTTGTTTGTCTGGTCGCACTATGCGGCTTCGCTGTTGATGGTGCTTGGCACTCCGGTACTCGCTATCACGCTGACGCTGGTGGCGTTGGAGCGGCTGGCCGGCATTGGCGTCTTCGACCCGACTAAAGGCGGAGATCCTCTCCTGTTTCAGCACCTCTTCTGGTTCTACTCGCATCCAGCCGTGTACATCATGATTCTTCCGGGCATGGGTGTGATTTCTGAAGTGATCAGCACGTTTAGCCGGAAGCGGGTCTTCGGATATACGGCGGTTGCGTTTTCCTCGGTGGCGATTGCGCTGTTCGGGTTCTTTGTGTGGGCGCACCATATGTTCATCATGGGTGTGTCGAACTACTCCGCACTTGTATTTTCGCTGCTGACGATGCTGGTCGCGGTGCCATCGGCGATCAAGGTCTTCAATTGGGCGTTTACGATGCAGAAGGGCTCGATCACCTTTGAGACGCCGATGCTGTATGCGTTCGGGTTTCTCGGCCTGTTTACGATCGGCGGCATGACGGGCGTCTTTTTGGGTGCACTGGGAATGGATATTCACCTGACGGAGACGTATTTTATCGTGGCGCACTTCCACTTTGTTATGGTGGGCGGCATGCTGATGGCGTTTTTGTCGGGAGTCCATTTCTGGTGGCCGAAGATGACTGGACGCATGTATCCGGAGTCGATCTCGAAGCTTGCGGCGGTAACGACGTTTATCGGCTTCAACCTGACGTTTCTGCCGCAGTTTATTCTGGGATATCTGGGAATGCCGCGGCGGTACCATGCGTATCCACCTGAGTTCCAGGTGCTGAATGTGTTGTCGACGGCGGGCGCTACGGTGCTTGGGATCGGTTATATGCTGCCTCTGCTTTACCTGGGGTGGTCGCTGAAGTATGGAGCAATTGCCGGCAACAATCCCTGGCAGGCAACAGGGCTTGAGTGGCAGATTCAGTCGCCGCCGCTTACCGAAAACTTTGTCGAGATTCCCGTCGTGGACTATGAAGCCTATGACTACGAGTGGCTCGCTCACAAGACTGCACAAGAGGTGACGACCGTTGGATAATACGATCGTAGCAACGCATACGAATGAGACGGCTGCTGATCATCAGCATGCTGCGCTTCCGCAGCACCGTCACCACTTCGAGACGCAGGAGCAACAGCGCGAGGCTGGAACCTTCGGGATGTGGCTGTTTCTGCTGACGGAGATCATGTTTTTCGGAGGCATGTTCTTTTCCTACCTGCTGTATCGCAACTGGTATTATCACGCCTTTGTAGTCGGCTCAAACCAACTCAGCATTCCGCTGGGCACGGCGAACACTGCGATACTTATCACGTCGGGCTTCTTTATGGCCCTGGCGGTGTGGGCAGCGGAGGTCAGGAAAAAGCAACTGCTGGTTATTTTCCTCGTGCTCACTACGCTATTTGGGTTGGCGTTCCTTTACATCAAGGGCATTGAGTACCATGAAAAGTGGGAGAAGCATCACATCCCCGGCGCTCACTTCGACGTGTCGGAGTTTGTGAATCCACATGCTTATGGCCTGAAAGAGCAACCGGTTGCCCCTGACATGGCGCAGAAGGTGCAGATATTCTTCTTCCTCTACTTTGCCATGACGGGCATGCACGCGTTGCACATGGTGATTGGCATCTTCCTTTTGAGCTGGCTGCTGTGGCGAGCCCAACGAGGTGATTTCTCTTCGGGGTACGTTGCGCCGATTGAAAATTTTGCGTTGTATTGGCACTTTGTCGATATTGTGTGGCTCTTCCTGTTTCCTTTGCTCTACCTCATCAACCGGCACCCGGTGTAGCCATGATTGCAGCCACTGACCCGGAAGGAAAAATATTATGACCGAATATCATGATCCATCGAACGTAGTGAACCCAGAACACTCCGACCACCACGTCGTCACGCCGGGCACGTACATGATTGTCTTTGCCACGCTTCTGATCTTTACCGGCCTGACGGTTGTGGCGGCGTATGTTGAGATGGGGATTCTGAATCCCGTGGTTGCGCTGGCCATCGCCTGTTTCAAAGCTGTGGTTGTGATTCTGTTTTTCATGCACGTAAAGTATCAGTCAAAGCTAGTGAAGCTGACGGTCGCGTCGGGTTTTTTCACGTTTCTTGTGCTGATTACGATGACGCTGTCCGATTACATCAGCCGAGCCTGGGGGCTTTGGTAGATGTAGCTGGCTATTGATTCGTTTCGATGCGAGTGCGACCTTCGGGTCGCACTTTTTGTTGTGGCTTTAGGGGTTCGCCGGAAAGCTGGCGGCCCATGCTGCCGCCTATACAACTATTGAGAGATTGTGGTGCAGTCGCCGCAGATGTTAGATTGAGGACGTCCACGCGGCAGATCGATTTAGGTGAGATCGTCCGTGCTGAACACGCTGAGAGATGGCCGCAGAGTTCTACCAACGATCCCTCCATCGACGTTGATGAGAATTTTCTCATCCCGTTCTGGAATTATCCATCGTTCTTCTCCCGCTCTAGCGTTGACTCGTCCGATGTCAGCTTGCAGCATGAAGGTTAGCTGACTTGCCGTTGTCGGATTGCACGCTATGGGCCTGATCATATTGTTTCAATTCGCGCGATATGTACGACTCTGCCTTCAACGGGGCACGTGCTGCTGGTTCTTCGGGGCGAGTTTTTGCATCGCAGTCGCGACGCCTACGGTTGTCTTCGGTCAATCCGCTTCACAATTGATAGCGACACACGATGTGGCCTCGGGCGAGCCTGTTACCACGCATTCGGCGAGGACACGGCATTTTCTTGGTGGACGCACGCTCGCCGGAGGAGTCTCTGCTGCGCGAGCGATGGATGCCGCTCGTCGGCAACACGCAGCAATGTTGGCGCAGCAGGCTGCATTGCCCCAATCCTCCAACCTGAATGCCCCCTGGCAGCCGCTCGGCCCTGATCAGGTTGCCAGCATTGCTTACGGGAACGTGACGGGACGGGTTACTGCGATCGCGATTGATCCTGCGGACACCAGTGGCAATACGGTTTACTTGGGCACTACGGGCGGCGGCGTGTGGAAGTCGACCAACGCAGCAGGACCGCCGGCAAGCGTGACGTTTACCGCGCTTACCGATACGCTTCCCGTCTTCAGCGCAAATGCAGGAACTGCGGCGATACCATCGCTCAGCATCGGCGCGATCAGCGTTCAGTCCGGCGTGGTGCTGGCCGGCACGGGCGATCCGAACGACGCCTCCGACTCGTTCTATGGCAGCGGGTTGTTGCGATCCGGCGATGGTGGTCTGACGTGGACGCTGATCCAAAATTCACAGGATGGAGTGGCGGGCAACCATTTGTTCAGCGGCCTCGGCTTTGCCGGATTTGCCTGGAGCAGCGCTGCGGCAGGAACTGTTGTCGCTGCTGTTTCGCAGGCGGCGGAGGGGGCTTTGGTCAACTCGCCGGATGCGACCAATAGTGTTATGGGTCTTTACTATTCGACGGATGCCGGAGTCACGTGGCATATGTCAACGGTTATGGATGGGAGTCAAATTGTGCAGACACCTCAACCATCCGGCGGTGACCTGGGTGGCAGAGCCGCAACCGCGGTGGTATGGAATCCTGTGCGCCAGCGCTTCTATGCTGCGATCCGATACCACGGTTACTACGAGTCGGCTGATGGTGCGACGTGGACGCGTCTTGCGCATCAGCCCGGACCTGGCCTCACTACGACTGCCTGCCCGACGGCACCGGGGAACATAGGCAGCGCGTCTTGTCCCATCTTTCGCGGAGCGCTTGCGGTCCAGGTGACAACGGGGGACACGTTCGCGTTAACCGTCGATAGTAGCAATCGCGATCAGGGCCTCTGGCAGGATGTCTGTGCGTTGTCCGGCGCGAACTGTAGCAACGCAGCAATCACCTTCGGCGAGCAACTGCCTACGTCATCGCTGGAGATTGGGAATGGCAGCTCGGTGATCCCGCAGGCCGACTACAATCTTGCGCTGACTGCGGTGACGTCGGGGACGAGCGGCTCGACGCCGGACACGCTTTTGTATGCGGGTACGATCGATCTGTATCGTTGTTCGCTTGCAAGTGGATGTGTATTTCGCAACACCACGAATGCGGTGAACGGATGCGCAGCACCCGCGCAGGTTGCACCCGCGCAGCATGCGGTCGCTGCGTTGGCGACAGTCGCGCAGCCTTTGATTTATGTCGGCAACGATGGAGGCCTGTGGCGATCGACGGATGGCGTCAATCAGCAGGCATCTCCCTGCTCCCCCGATGATGCGACTCACTTTCAAAACCTTAATGCCGGGCTCGGATCACTTGCAGAGGTTGTCAGCTTTACCCAGCATCCGACCGACGCGGGAACTTTGCTGGCGGGGCTAGGGGCGAACGGGACTGCTGCCACGTCTATCGCTTCGTCTCTCGCTACATCGTGGCCGCAGCTTTCGACTGGCGAAGGAGGTACCGTGGCGATCGATCAGGCGAATTCTCAGCTCTGGTATATCTCCACTGCTGCCGGCGTCAGCATCCGCCAATGCACGAGCGGTGCGACCTGCACTGGTTCGAACTTTGCCGGAACACCGACGATAGGTCCTGCACAGATAAACGATGACGACAGCGTCATCGACGCACCGTGGCTGCTTGACCCGGGACTATCCTCCGATATTGTCATCGGCACCTGCAGGGTGTGGCGCGGCGCCGGCGAGGGGGGACCATCATGGACCTCGTCGAACGCTATCAGCAGACTTCTTGGCGGTCCTCAGAACGCATCCTGCTCGAGTACGAACCCCGTTATCCGCTCCCTTGCGGCGGGAGGGCCTGTCAGCAATACGGCGGCCGCGCAGAATGCAGGCTCGGAGGTTATCTATGCCGGAATGGCAGGATTGCTCGATGGCGGCGGCAGCCTTGGGGGCCACGTGTTTTCTCTCACAGCGGCTAATACCGCAGGCAATACGACAGCGTGGAACGACATGGCAACATCGCCGGTTACGAATGGGCAGGGCGCGAGCTTCAACCCAGGAGGGTTCGATCTTTCCTCTCTGGCGGCCGATCCTCACGACGCAACCGGCGAGACGATTTATGCCACGGTGATGGGCTTTGCCAATAACGGCATAAACGCGGCGCATGTTTACCGCTCGACGGATGGCGGCGGCCAGTGGACCAATATCAGCAGCAACCTGCCGAACGCCCCTGCGAACAGCGTGGTCGTCGACCCGAACGATGCGAACACTCTCTATGTCGCCCTGGACACGGGCGTCTACGTGACGACCCAGGTCACAACGTGTGGCACGGCCAATTGCTGGAGCATCGATGGCACTGGCCTGCCGAATGCGCCTATTGTGGAACTCGCTGTAGCGCCGGAGATGCCGACCGGAGACGGTCGTGTTGGCGAACTGCGCGCTGCGACCTATGGTCGGGGTCTATGGCAGATTCCATTGCTCACAGCGTCTACCGCGGCACAACCCTCGATGAGTCTAGATCCGAATGCGCTTAATTTCGGCACTCAACCCGTGGCTACAGCAAGTACGGCGGAAACGATCACGGTTACAAATAATGGCGTCGCTCCTCTGCTGGTGAGCATGGTTGCGGTCACAGGAGATTTCAACGAAGCCGATACGTGTACCGCAGCCCCGATTGCAGTGAGTCAGACGTGCACGATTCAGGTTCGGTTCCTCCCCACGGCGACGGGAAGCCGTGCTGGCGTACTCACTATCTACGGAAATGTTTCCGGTGGTCAGGCGACCACGACGCTAACCGGAGTTGGCAGCACTGCCGCAGCTATTGTTCTAAATCCGCTTTCTCTTATGTTTTCTGCGACGCCGATCAACGCTACCAGTCCTGCGCAGAACATTACGATTTCAAACACCAGCGGCAGCTCCGTGGCGTTGCAGATACCATCCATCGCCGGTGCCGACTTCAAGATTGCCGCAAATACTTGTGTCGCAAGCCTTAGTCCCAGTACAGGCTGTACGGTCTCGATCGCTTTCGTGCCGACAGCATCGGGAAGCCGCAGCGGGATCTTTACTATCGCCGATGATGCCGGCACCAAGAATGCATCGTTGACTGGAACTGGCGTTTCGCCCGCCACAGATGCGCTCTCGCCTCTGACGCTTACGTTTGCTGCGCAGCAACTCAGCACTGCGAGTGCTGCTCAACAAATCATTTTGACTAACTCCGGCGATCTACCTCTCGCGCTCATTGCAGCACAGATTGCAAGCGGCGACTTTACCGTCGTCAACGCTTGCGGTAACTCGCTCAACCCGCACTCCTCATGCTCGATGAACATCAGCTTTCAGCCGAAGAGCGTGGGAACGATCACCGGCGTGCTCAGCGTATCGGATCAGTACCGCACCCAGATGGTCTCGTTGAATGGAGTTGGCGTTGCGCCGCCTGGCGTATCCCTCTCGCCGGTTGCGGCCATCAACTTTCCCGCTGCCGGAGTTGGGGTTACCTCGTCGGCGGAAAAAGTGACGCTAACGAATAATGGCGGTGTTCCTCTTCTTGTACAAAGCGTGACTCTCACAGGCGATTTTATTGTTATGCCCGGCAGCAACACTTGCGGCAGCGCTCTCGCAGTGGGCGCAGCATGTACGATGCAGGTTGCGTTTGCACCAACTGCGGGTGGCGCTCGTTCCGGTTCGTTGATTGTTACGGATAGTGCCGCCAACTCGCCCCAGACTCTCTCACTGACCGGCATGGGGGTTGACTTTGCACTGAATCCAAACGGAAGCACGAGCCTTACGATCGCAAACGCACAGAACGCTGTCTACCCATTGCTGCTTAGTTCTTCAGCAGATATCTCCGGTACGGCGACGTTCAGTTGCACAGGCGCGCCTGCGAACTCTACATGTAACGTGACGCCATCCAGTGTCCCGCTGGGTAATACGACCACGGTTTCGGTCACTGTTCTTACCGGCGTGTCATCTTCGTCGGCTGTTTCGCGACCGCGTATGACGGGATCGCAAATATTTTGTCTGGCAATGCTCTTTCCATGTGGTTTGTTGGCCTTCCGCAGAGCCGGTCGGCCGGGAATCGCAGCGGTTGCTCTGCTTGGTTGTCTGATCGCCGCAACTGGATGCGGAGCATCGCGCACGATTCCTTTGGAAAGCGGGTCGAACCCAAACCCTCCATCCAGTCCCGTCACGCCTGCAGGAAGTTATACCATCGTTGCCTCAGCAACGAGCGCCGGTCTGACGCGAACCGTCAATCTGACGTTGATCGTTCAGTAGGGTTCGATTCCATGTTGCAGGTGATTCGTATTTAGACAGCCCGGCCTGCGCTGGCGCCTGAGGCCCAGGCCCATTGGAAGTTATATCCGCCAAGCCATCCAGTTACGTCGACCACTTCGCCGATGAAATGGAGTCCAGGGACTTTGCGGCTCTCCATCGTTTTTGCATTGAGCTCTACGGTATCCACGCCGCCTGATGTGACCTCTGCTTTTTCGTAGCCCTCGGTTCCCGCGGGTGTAATGCGCCACGCGTGCAACTGCGTTTCGAGGGTTGCCAGAGAAGCATTGGTCCAATCCGCTGGTTGATGAGTTGCCAGCCACCGCTCGGCCATTCTTGCCGGGAGGACAGCGCGGATCGCGAGTGCGGCTGACACGGTATCGCGCCGCGCGTTATTCGCCAAGAGCGGTGACATCACATCAACATCCGGCGCCAGATCGACCACTAGAGATTCGCCCGGCCTCCAATACGACGACACCTGCAAGATCGCTGGGCCGCTTAGTCCGCGATGCGTTACTAACATCTTCTCCCGGAAACTGGCGCGTCTCTGCTGCGCGTCGGAGGACGCGATCACTTCAGTTGAGACGCCTGCCAGATCACACCATTGACTGCGGTCTTCGCTGTTGAGCACCAGCGGTACTAGACCGGGTCTGCACTCCACAACGCGCAGGCCGAACTGTTTTGCCAGTTGGTAGCCAAAATCCGTCGCGCCCATCTTCGGAATGGATAGGCCGCCGGTTGCAACTACGACGGCCTTGGCTTCGTAGATTGTCTTTGCCGTTTGTACCCGGAAGTGACCATCATGCACAACGGAGATGACTCGAGCGCCGACGATCACATGCACTGCCGCTTCAGCGCACTCCCTTTGCAGCATGGTGACAACTTCCTGGGCAGATCGGTCGCAGAAGAGTTGCCCCAGGGTCTTCTCGTGGTAAGGGATTCCATATCTCTCGATCATGGCGACGATATCTGAAGGGGTAAAGCGAGCTAGCGCGGACTTTGCAAAGTGAGGATTCTCCGAGAGAAAATTTTCCGCTCGGCAATTGAGATTCGTGAAGTTGCACCGGCCGCCGCCCGAGATCAGGATCTTCTTGCCGACGCGTTCGGCATGGTCCAGCAAAACTACTTTGCGACCGCGCCGCCCTGCTTCGATCGCGCACATCATACCTGCGGCGCCTGCTCCCAGGACCACGACATCAATCTGTTGCACGTAACCTCACCATCGCATTTTTCGCAGAGTCAATTCACGCCTGTCTCATTCTAGATTTGCCTTGATGAGCATCTGCGTTGCCATTCTTACTCTTTTAGTCGCCAACTGCGGCTTTTGTGTCATAGACCGTTACTTTTGCGTGTTTTACACCAAATAGAGCACATCAAAGGAGCCGCGACATTATGCACGTTCGCCGCCAGTGGCCAGGCCCGGTTTGCACGGGATTGATGGTTATTGCACTTTCAGTCGGAATGACCGGGTGCAGCGTTTCGCCGTCGGCAGTCTCTGCGGCATCCTCCGCTCAAGCCTTCAGCGGCCGGATCGTCGGTGGAGTTCAGCCGATCAGCAACTCCAGCATTCAGCTTTATACTCCCGGCACGAATGGGTATGGTTCTGCATCCACGTCGTTGTTGAATCAGCCGGTGAGTACTGACTCTAATGGGTTCTTTTCTTTGGCTGGTACTTTTACATGCCCTTCAGCCTCTTCGCCTGTGTACCTTGTCGTTACGGGAGGAAACCCAGGGCTGGCTCCAGGCACCAACAACAGCGCGATTACCCTGATGGGCTTGTTGGGCGAGTGTGGGGACCTCACGTCGAGCAGCTTTTTCAGTCTTGGCGAGCGCACAACTGTCGCTGCCGTGTGGGCGCTTGCTCCCTTCATGGTGGACTATGCTCACATTGGCACGAGTCATGGCAATGTACAGGGTTTGCTTAACGCCTTTGCCACTGCGCAGAATCTTGTGGACATCCATACGGGTCAGGCACCTGGCACTGCACCATCGATTGCCACGATACCGACGCTGGAGATCAATACCCTCGCCGACATTCTTACATCGTGCGTGAACTCCGATGGCAGCACCACGTCTACTGCAGGCTGTGGGCGGCTCTTTGCCGCGGCTACACCTGCCGGAGGCGTTGCGCCCGGAGACACCACAGCAGCGGCGCTGAATATCGCCCGCAATCCGGGACACAATGCGAGCGCTATCTTCGCCTGTCTGCCGTCGAGTGGCGCTTATCAGCCCACGCTTCGGTCCACTCCAAGCGACTGGACTCTGGCCATCAATTATGTGTCGCCGACGTTTCAAACTCCAACCGATCTCGCCGTCGATTCACAGGGGAACGCCTGGGTGCTCAGCGCGTCAGGTGGCAGTCCGTCGAGTAACGTTAGTATCCTGAACGCGAGTGGCATCTCGGCGACGTTTCCACAATCCGGCGTAACCCTGGGCCACCTGGCGCTGGACCCCTTCGACGATCCGTGGTTGACGAACAACTCCGGCTCGAATGTGCTGGAGCTTACGAGTGCCGGCAGCCACGCTTCGTCAAACCCTTATATCGGCGCAGGCATTCAAGGGCCGGGAGCGCTGGCCTTCGATGGCTCGGGCAGTGTCTGGATGGTGAATAACGGGCCGACGGTGAGTAAGCTGAGCGCGAATGGCGGGGCACTGTCACCGCTGACGGGATATAACACGGGCGGATCCAGCGGGCCGTCTGCGCTGGCGCTCGATACGTCCGGAAATGTCTGGGTAGCGAATAGCAGCGGCAACAGCATCTCCGTACTCAGCAATACAGGTGCGGCGCTGCCGGGCTCGCCTTATACAGGCAGCGGGTTGAGTGGACCGTTTGCCCTGGCGATCGACTCGACCGGCGGCGCGTGGGTTGCGAATCGGACGGGAAGCAGTTTGAGCAGGCTGGCCTTCGATGGGTCTCCGATTGCAGGCAGCCCATTCTTCGGTGCGGGGTTGAATGCTCCGATCGATATTGCGCTGGATGGTCTAGATAATGTGTGGCTGGTGAACTCGGGTAATAGCAGCGTCTCGGAGTTCCTGAGCACGGGACGGGCACAATCGGGAGCTGCAGGTTACGGCAGTTCTGCGCTGGCGAATCCGATACGTGTCGCGATCGACGGATCGGGGAATGTCTGGGTCGCGAACCTAGGATCTTCGACGATTGGGACGGGCACGATCACGCAGATTGTGGGTGCTGCTGCTCCGGTCGTGACTCCAGCGTCAGTGGCTGTGCAGAATAACGCGCTCGATCAGCGGCCTTAACCTCTCTGCTGATGCGGATCGCAGGATCACTGGTTCTGTGCGGTTGTGCGACCATAGATTGATGGTGAAAAAAGTGGAAGAGCGTGGGCCACGGGTGGTTGCAGCTCAGCCGTTTGGTCCAGCTGCGGGGGTGACACGGCGGGCGGGGGATCGGTTGCGGGCAGGGCATCTGTGGGTGTACCGGTCGGATGTGGAGACTCTGGTTCCGGGGGTGGGGACGACGGAGATTGCGGGCGGGTCGCTGGTGACGGTGATGGATAGCCGTGAGATTCCGCTGGGGACGGGGCTTTATAGCGCTGCATCGCAGATCGCGGTGCGGATGGTGTCGGATGATGCGGCGGTTTCGCGCGGGGTTTATCTGGAGCAGCTGCGGGAGCGGGTAGTTGCGGGGCTGGCGCTGCGGGATGAGATTGCGCCGGAGTCGGCGGAGAATGATGCTTGTCGGATGGTGTTCTCGGAGGCGGATAATCTGCCGGGAGTTGTGGTGGATCGGTATGGCGATCTGGTGATTGTGCAGTTGCTGATCCAGGGGACTGCGCAGGATGATGTTCGCACGGTGCTGACGGGGGCGATTCGGGAGAAGCTGAGGCCGAAGACCATTGTTGAGCGGCCCGATCCGAAGATGCGGGAGCTGGAGGAGTTGCCTGCGCCTCCTGCCGGGCCGCTGTATTCGAGCGGAGATTCGCCGCAGCTCAAGACTGTGTTCACGATCAATGGGCTGCGGTTTCATTACGACGCGAGTTCGGGGCAGAAGACCGGAGCTTTTCTCGATCAGCGGCTGAATTATGCGGCGGCTGCGCGGTACGGGCGTGGTTCGGCGCTGGACATTTGCACGTATCAGGGTGGTTTTGCGATTCATCTGGCGCGGAGCTGCGAGCAGGTGACGGGAGTGGATGCGAGTCGCGGTGCGCTGGAGGTTGCGGATCGGAATCTGGAGTTGAATTCGGGGCTGAGTGCGCGGGTGGAGTGGATCGAGGCGGATGCGTTTGAGTTGCTGCGGGAGTATGAGGCCAATGGCGAGCGGTATGACACGATCGTGCTCGATCCGCCGGCGTTTGCGAAATCGAAGAGGGCGGCGGAGGGCGCGATGCGCGGGTATAAGGAGTTGAACCTGCGCGCGATGAAGATGCTGACGCCGGGTGGCAGCCTGGTGACTTGTTCGTGCTCGCACCATGTCGGACTGCCGGAGTTCACCGAGGTGGTCAGGTCGGCGGCGGCGGATGCGGGCCGCCGGGTTCAGGTGCTCGAAATTCGCGGGGCGGCGCCAGATCACCCGGCGGTGCTGACGCTGCCGGAGACGAGCTATCTGAAGTGCCTGATCTGCCGGGTGGGGTGACCCCCTCCCCCCCCCCATTACCTGCGCGTAAGTCCTTTGTATTTAATGGTTTAGGCCATGTCGATGACTCCAAAATCGTCATAACAAAGGGGTTACGGCTAAAATCGTCTTTCTAAACGAGTTAGCCCCGGCGGGTGGCCGAGGCTTTGCTTTATTCTTAACTCTATATATCCAGTATATCGGGTTAAGGGTAACTAAAATGCCAAATGGATGTTGTTGGTGGGGAATGGGTTAGATGGCTTTGGGGCTTGACATGCGATTTATGGGCCAAAAACGAGAAAAATAAAAACAAGCAACGGTAAATACCATGAAATCAATTCGCTTCAGCTTCATTTTTGACCGGGCGAAAGAGAAAACGCAGTGGCGAAGACCAAGAAGCAGATTCCCATTCGACTCGGGGGGCAGGCTATGGGGATGACAAGAAGAGAAGCAACAAGGCGGCGCAATCCCGGCAGAGCCATTTGACAAATTCCCAAGGCATAATGATTATATGCCTATGGAAATTATGCCTAAGGTTGGAATGCCTACTGGGGCGCTTGCGATGTTGATATTGCGGGTGCTGCGTTCGGGGTCGCTGCATGGGTATGCGATTGCGCAGCGGATTCATGTGCTGTCGAGTGATGTGCTGCAGGTTGAGGAAGGCGCGCTCTATCCTGCGCTGCAGAAGATGTTGTTGAAGGGATGGGTGACGGCGAAGTGGGGAGTGTCGGAGAGCAATCGCAAGGTGCGTTTTTATTCGCTGACGACGGTGGGGCGGAAACAGCTTGAGGTGGAGTTGTCGGACTATAACCGCGTGACTGAGGCGATCCAGACTGTGCTGAGAACGGCGTAAGGGAGAACACCATGGGTGAGTTATTTCGGCGTCTTGGTTATTTGATGAATCGTCGCCGGCTTGATCGCGAGTTGGAGAACGATATGGAGTTTCATCGCGAGATGTCGGCGCGCGAGGGCAGAAAGAACTTCGGCAATTTGCTGCGCCTGCGGGAGCAGTCGCGCGAGGCCTGGGGATGGACATGGATTGACCGGCTGCTCCAGGATCTGGGGTATGGAGCGAGGATGCTGCGGCGGTCGCCGGGGTTTACCTTGACTGCGGTTATGGTGCTGTCGGTTGGGGTGGGGGTCAATGTTGCGGTTTTCAGTCTGTTCAATATGGCGGTGCTGCGATGGCTGCCGATTAGCAATCCGCAGACAATCGTACGACTGGAGCGGCGATCTCCGGATGCTTCAGCGAATGTTTTTTCGTATCCCGCGATGGTGTTCTATCGTGACCATGCGAAGACCTTGCAGTCGGTGATGGGGACGATGGCCGGTCGACTCAATGTGGATAAAGATGTGCAGACCATCGGCGCTGATTTTGTCACGGAGAACTACTTCACTGAGCTAGGAGAAGCAGCGGCTTATGGCAGGCTGCTGGATCCGGCGCGAGATGGTGCTGCGGACGCGGCCCCGGCGGCAGTTTTGAGTTATGGATTCTGGCAGCGACGATTTGGCTCTGATCCTTCGATCGTGGGAAGGACAATATTGCTGAACAAAAAGATAGCGACTGTGGTTGGCGTGACTGCATACGACTTCGCGTCTCTCGGCGACCACCATCCGGATGTCTGGTTGCCGATGTCGCAGGTGCCCTATTTCATCGATGGCAGTAAGGCATTGGTCGACGCAAGCTACAGTTCGGGGGCGATGGAGATGTGGGGCCGACTGGCACCGGGGACATCGGCGGCAATGGCAGAGCAGGAGCTTTTGGCGCTGACGAACGAGTACAGGAGGCTGTATCCGAAGGAGGTATGGGATAAGGAGTACATCAAGAGTGAAGTGGGTGGCCACATGCAAGTGATGGAAGGGGTGGATAAGGGCGCATACCTCGTCATCTCGCTGGCGGGGACCCTTGCTATTTTGATCCTGGCGGTAGCGTGTGCGAATCTTGGCGGGCTGCTGCTGGCACGGGGTGTGACGAGGGAGCACGAGATCGAGATCCGGGTGGCGATCGGTGCGACCAAATTACGCATCTTCCGTCAGCTGTTCACGGAGAGTCTGTTGCTTGCGATGTTAGGTGCAGCGGCGGGGCTGGCGCTGGGATATGTGGTGTTGCGAGTGGGATTGGTGAAGAGCGAAGCCCCGACGTGGTTGCATGCTACACCGGATTGGCGCGTGTTGCTGTTTGCGCTCGGTCTGGCGCTGATGACGGCGATCTTTTTCGGACTGGCTCCTGCGTTACAGCTGGCTCGCCTGCGACGAAGAAAGACGAGGGCGCGACAGGTCCTGATCGCAGTGCAGATTGCAGCGAGTTGCGTGCTGCTGATCGTCTCCGGGTTACTGGTGCGTGCAGCACGGCATCTGCTGACGACTGATCCGGGCTTCGGGTATGAACAGGTGCTTTCGGTCGATCCTGAGTTGGGGAGCCATAGCAATACACCGGCTACGGCTCGGGTCTTTCTTGATCAATTTGAGAGCCGGCTGCGCTCGTTGCCAAGGGTTACGGCTGTTGCGCTGTCTTCTGTGGTTCCGTTGACGCAGGACAGGATCAGGGTTGGCAGGTATAGAGTGGGCGGACACAAGGTGCCGATCTATTTTTACCGAGTGACGCCGGAGTTCTTCCAGACGATGAGCATTCCGCTGGTGAGGGGCCGGAACCTGTTGCCGGGTGAGGAGAATGCAGTGATTGTCAGCGAGTCACTAGCGCGGATCCAATGGCCTGGGGAGGACCCTCTGGGCAAACATGATGTTGGTGGATGGAGCAAGGGTGATGTTGTGGTCGGCGTGGCTGGAGACGCACGCCTCGTCGCGTTGAACGATAGCGATGCTGTGGAGTTGTATCGAGCGGCGCAACTCGCGGACATGCCTGAGATGGTTGTTTTGGCGAAGACGTCTGGTGCCTCCGACGATTTGATCCCAATGGTGCGATCAATCGGTGCGAGCATCGATCCGAAGATATTTCTTTCTATTCGATTGCTGAAAGGGGAATTTCAGAGGACGACGAAAGGCGTTGAGGACGTTGCCTTGACGATCAGTTTTCTGGGGATGGTGGCGCTATCGCTGGCGGCGTTGGGGCTGGTGGGGCTGGTGGCCTATGCGGTTTCGGAGCGGACGAAGGAGATTGCAATCCGGATTGCGCTGGGCGCGCAGCCGTGGGATGTGCTGTCGTCGATTCTGCGACAGTTCCTCTGGCCGGTGATTTTCGGATTGGTCGCTGGAGTGGGAGTGACGGCGGCACTCTCTATGTTGCTGCGACGGACGCTGTATGGTGTCAGCAATCTTGATCCAGTCAGCTATATTGGTGCGATTGGTTTTCTGACGTGCATCGCAGTGGTTGCAGCGCTGCTGCCGGCACGACGTGCACTGCGGGTTGATCCGATGCGTGCGCTGCATACCGACTAAGGACTACAGACTCGCGAGAGTGAACTCCGCGATTCTTATCGAAAGACAATTCTCATCTAAAGATAAGGAAGCCCCGGTTTTTGGCCGGGGCTTGGTTGTTGATGAGTGTGCGTGGCTAGTTGACGAGGAGGGTGACGGTTTGAGCGTGGGCGACGGTGCCGCTGGTCGCGGTGACGGTGTAGTTGAAGGTTCCGGGCGGGGTGCCGTTGGGGTTGTTGGTGGTCTTGGTGCCGCCGCCTCCACTGCAGCCGGTCGCAGGGATGCAGATGGCGAGCAAGAGAGTAAAGAGGCCGGCCAGACGGATGGTGGATTTGCCGAGACGACGGGCGCGGGCGGCGAAGAGCATGAGGAGTCCGGCGAGGGCGAGGGTTGAAGCCGCGATCCAGCGAGAGCGCTGGCCGGATGCGAGGCTGAGGCCGCTGGTGGTAGTGCGTGAGGTTGTCGCGAAGGTGACGCTGGCTGTGACTGGGGCGGTGGTGAGTGCAACGGGGGCGGGCACGGTGCAGGTGACTCCGGGAGGAACTGTGCCGGCGATCGCGCAGGTGAGTGTGACGGTGCCGGTGAAGGTGCCGTTGGGGGTGAGGACGAGGGAGACGGCCGCGGAGCCGCCAGCGGTGAGGGAGATGGTGGTTGCGGTTTTGCCGGTGGAGTCGGCGATAGTGAAGTCGGGAGTTAATGTGGCGGTGCCAGCGAGGGAAGAGGTAAGAGGCGTGGAGGAGGCGCTGGTGACGACGCTGAGCTGTCCGGTCAGTGATCCGGCGGTCTTGGGTTGGAAGACGACGTTGATGCTGCAGGTTGCGGCGGGAGCGAGGGGCGCGGTGCAGTTGTTGGTGGCAGCGAAGGCTCCGGTGGTGGTGACGCTGGTGATGTTGATGGAGGCCTCGCCGGTGTTGGTGAGGACGAAGGCCTGTCCGGCGGAGGTGGCGTTGACGGCGGTGGTGGGCAGAGTTGCGGTGGTGGGTGTGAGTGTGGCCGAGAGCACGGGCGCGGGGATGGTGAAGTAGCCGACGGCAGCGTCGTGGTCGGAGGTGCGGGCGGGAGTGGTGGCGTCGTTGTATGCGGTGAGAGGGAAGTCGGCGTCGAGATGCGCGTAGGCCATGGAGGCGCCGGCAGTGACGAGGTCCTGGGTGACGACGATGTGATCGAGGATCTGAGCGCTGCCGTCTTCGGAGTAGGACCAGCGTTGATTGGCAGGAAGAAGAAGGGCGAGGTCAGTGAGCGGCGGAGTGACGAGTCCTGCGACGCCGGGCTGGACGACTTGCGTGGCGGGAAGGACGTTGGTGTTGGTGTAGGTGGCGAGGGTGTCGGTGTAGCCGTCGGAGAATTCGAAGGCGTTGAAGTCGCCGCCGGAGATGACGTGCTGGCCTGCAGCCTGCAGGGTCTGGATGTACTTGGCGATGTCCTCGGCCTGGAGTTCTTTTTTCTGGCGCGTGGAGGTGGAGGTGGTGCTGTTGACGCCGGTGAGCGCCTTCATGTGATTAACGATGACGGTGACGGGATAGTCTTTCGCGGTGCCGCGCTTGATGCCGGCGTTGAGGACGAGCCACGGGCGATCGTTGAGGGTGATGGGGCTGGTGGAACTGGTGGGCGTGAAGGACTCGTTCTGGCCGAACTGGGTGAAGCCGAGTTTGTCGACGGTGGAGTTTTTGACGAGGAATCCGACGGAGATGCCGGTGCCGTCCTGCGAGTAGAAGGCGGAGTTATCGGTGCTGTAGGCGGTGTAGAGATTAGCGATTCCAGCGTCGGTGTTGATCTGGGTGGCGATGTCGTTGGCGACGGATTGGTTCTCGCACTCTTCGAGGGTGACGATGTCGGGAGTGTTGAGGACGTTGCGAATGGCGAGGGAGAGCTTCTGCAGGCGGCGGGTGTATGCGGCCTGGGTGATGTCGACAGCTTCGGAGGTGAAGGTCTGTCCGGTGGAGAGGATGGGCGTGCTGGAGCTTCCGTTGAAGCCGTTGACGCCGGCGGGGACGTAGTAGAGATCGTCGGTGGAGCTGGTGTTGTAGAAGCGCTCGATGTTGAAGGAGGCGACGGTGAACTGGTTGGCGGAGGGCAGAGGAACGGGTTGGACGGTCATGCCGGGAGTGACCTGGGTGCGGTCGTAGGTGGCGTCGAGGATGAGACGGCTGGGATCGTAGAAGCTGTCGTTGGAGAAGGTGAAGTCGAGGACGCCGGTGACGTTGGGGAGGATGGCTCCGGTGGAGATTTCGAGCGAGGTTCCGCCAGCGATGGTGGAGTCGACGAGGATGCGCTCGGGGTTGTCATCGAACTGGGCGATGCTGGCGGGTTCGCCGGGGATGGGGACGTCGCGGATGTCGATGCCGGGCTCACGGAAGGGCCGCGGTGTGCCGGTGATGACGGCATAGAAGTAGCCGACGGAGGTGGCGAGCTCGTTGGGTTCGTTGGCGTCGGTGATGGAGCCATTGGTGCCGGAGACCGAAGTCATGGAGGGGACGCTGACGCGCATGCCTTCATACGGCGTGAGCTGATAGAGGCCGCCGGAGGGAGTCAGCATCGCGGTGGTGAGGGTGATGGGCGCGGGAAGCGCGTTGCCGGTGCTGACGAGAGTGATGGTGGGTGAGCCGCTGATCTCGGTTGCGGGTGTGTGGCTTGCGGTGACAGCGGGGAAGGTGGCGACGGTGCCGGTGACGGTGACAAGATTGCCAATGGCGACGGTGGCGGCGGGAGGCTTGGAGCTGGTGAAGACTTCAACGCCTTCCGGGGTGAGGGGATTGCTGTCGGGCGATTGGGACTGGATGAAGAATCCGTTGGAGATGATGGCGGTGACGATGCCGGTGGTCTGGACTTTCTGGCCGACGTAGGGAGAGACGGTGGCGGCGGTGGTTGACTTGACGCCTTGAATGTCGTGGATGGCGACGACGGGAGCGGGTTGGCTTACGGCGATTTGGATGGTGGCGGAGGCGGAGTTGCCTTGTGCGTCTGTGACTGTGATGGGAACGGCGACGTTGCCGGTGAAGGTGGTGGTGACGGTGGCGGTAAAGGAGAAGGTGCCGTCGCCGTTATCGGTGAAGGCCTGGGTCGAGCTGCCGGCGATAAGGCTGAGATTGCCGGTAACGGCGATGCCGGTGCTGGGAACGGGTGTTGTGGCAGGCGTGACAGTGACGGTGAGGGTGGTCGTCTGACCGGCGACGACGGAGGCGGGGTTGGCAGAACCGGTTGCGCTAAGAGCGCCGGTTGATCCGCCGAAGGTGGAGTTGCGCGGATTTGGTGCGGCAGTGGAGAAGTCTGCGGAGTTGTTATTGGTGTCAGTGGGCGGCGTTGCGCGGACGTCGGCGAGCGTGTTGCTGGGTGCGGGGGCGGCGGTTCCCTCAGAGCAGTTGGCGGTGCCGAAGCCGATGAAGTCGAGGACGACGGCGTTGGGGATGGGGCATGCGCCGGTGAGGGCGGTGGTGCTGTTGACGAGGGCGACCTTGCCGGCAGTGGCGGAGAGATTAAATGACTGCGCGGTGGGGATGGTGGCGTCAGGAGTGGGGAGAGGCGCGGGGCTTGCGGCGCCGGCGGCGGCCTGGATGAGATAGAAGTGTCCGGGAGCGATGGAGCCAGCGGGAAGAGCGAATGTGTTCCAACTGGTGCCGGCGGCGCTGGCGTACTGGACCGAGAGACCAGTCGTGGAGATGGCAGCGGCGGTGGGATTATAAAGTTCGATGAAGTCGTTGGTGAATGGAGCGCCGGAGTTGCCGCCGCCGCCGTAGATCTGCGAGATGAGGAGGCCGGCTTGTCCGAAGGCGGAGGCGACGGTGAGGAAGAAGAGAGAGAAGGCAGAGAGGAGACGGGAAGATGTTTTCACAAGGCCTCGATAGTAGATAGAAAAATGGGAACTGCCTTCGCTGGGTGAATCAAACCCCAGCGTTGTTGAGTGCGCATGCCTTCGTTCAGGAAGTAACTGTTGTAGCACGTGGCACTACGAGTTGGCATTAAATTCCTCAAATTTATTTGCGGGGCCGAATGCGCGGGGGCAGAGACTTTTTGACTGCGGTGGGGGTATGGTTTTGCAAGGCTATAGTTGTTCGTGGCAAGAGATTGCTGTACAGGAGACGCCGAATGGGAATGAAGCGGGTTTGGATGGTTGTGTTTGTGTGTGGTGTGCTGTTTGGCTCGGCGTTGGCGCAGGACAAGAAGGACGAAAAGACAGTGGCGAAGAAGGCAGCGGCTGGAGAGACGGAGCTGCCGCCGGATTCGATGACTGAGGGTTCGGTGACAGTGGGTGGGCAGGCGATTGGGTATACGGCGGTGGCGGGGACGTTGACGGTGGGGTCGACGGATGGCCAGGATGCGATGATCGGGCTGGATGGGAAGATGCTGCCGGGGACGGGAGAGAAGGCGCCCGATCCGGAGAAGCCGGATGAAGCTGTGGCGACGACGAGGATGTTTTATGTTGCGTACTTCAAGAAAGACGGCGGGCCGCACCGGCCGGTGACGTTTCTGTATAACGGCGGCCCGGGGAGCGCGACGATGTGGCTGCACATGGGATCGTTCGGGCCACGGAGGGTGACGACGACGGATGCGCAGCATGATGAGGGGGCGCCATACCGGGTTGTGAACAACGACTATAGTTTGCTGGATGTGAGCGATCTGGTGTTTATCGATGCTCCAGGGACGGGCTTCAGCCGGATCATGGGCAAGGATAAAGACAAGGCGTTCTGGGGCGTGGATCAGGACGCGCATGCGTTCGAGCGATTCATCCGAAGGTTCCTGACGAAGTATGACCGTTGGAATTCGCCGAAGTATCTGTTTGGGGAGAGCTATGGGACGCCGCGGAGCGCGGTGCTGTCGGCGGATCTGAAAAACGTGGATTTGAACGGAATTATTCTGTTGTCTCAGATTTTGAGTTTCGATAACAGCGTCGATTCGCCGAAGTGGAATCCCGGGGTGGACCAGGGATATGCACTGGCGCTACCTACGTTCGCCGCGACGGCGTTTTTCCATCACAAGCTGCCGGCGCAACCGGCGGCGCTGGAGGCGTTTCTTGCCGAGGTGGAGCAGTATGCGCTTGGCGATTACATGAGTGCGCTGCTACAGGGGGCGGAGCTGACAGCGGCGAAGAAGCAGGCGGTGGCGGAGAAGCTGCACGAGTATACGGGACTGCCGGTGGAGTATCTTCTGCGGGCGAATCTGCGGGTGAGCGGACCGGCGTTCAGCAAGCAACTGCAACTGAAGGATCAGGTGACGACGGGGCGGCTGGATGCGCGGTACAAAGGGCCGGATATGGATCCGCTGAGTGCGGACGCAGAGTATGACCCGCAGAGCAATGCGATCTCGTCGGCATATACCGCCGCGATCAACGACTATATGCGGAAGGAGCTGAAGTACGGAGCGAACCAGACGTATAAGCCGGGATTGGACGGGGACGATTTTTCGTGGGATCTGCGGCACCAGGCTCCGGGTGGGCCGGTGGCGAATGAGCAGGAGGGCGGGACCAACGTGATGCCGGATCTGGCATTCACGATGAAATCGAATCCGAAGATGAAGGTGATGCTGGCCGGAGGGTACTTCGATCTGGCGACGCCATTTTTTGAGGGAATGTATGAGATGCACCATCTGCCGATTCCGGATAACCTGCAGACGAACATCAGCTACCACTACTACCAGAGCGGACACATGGTTTATGTGAATGAGGATGTGTTGAAGCAGTTTCACGCTGATGTGGCAGCGTTTATTAAAGGGACGGAGGGTGGGAAGTAGGATTGGCAAAAACATACTTGGCTAACCAGCCCATTCATGCTCCCATGCTCCTCGAGAAGAAAGCCGCCTATTCGGCGGCTTCATCGTCGAAAGACTCTTCGAGTGAGTCGATCTGCTTTTTCAATTGGGTGATGTCCGCCTTAGTGGGGGTGGTCCCACGATGCGTAGATCGGACCGGGAGGCTGGCCCCAGCGGCCTAAGAATCCCTATGGGAGGGGCGGGGGGCCTAAGCTCCTACAACTAAAGAGCTATGGGGGAAGTAACGTTCTGCCGATAAGGTTTGAGGGCAGACGCCCGCCGCCGGACAACCATGATTGTTGACGGAATTTGCGGTGACAAGCTGTATGATGGTTGCATCCTGCGGGATGCACAGAACATCTTAAACTGGACAACGGATACCACTTTAGTGGTATACAGTCGTCTAACAATAGGCGGGCCTGTACCCGTTCTGTACGGAAATTGGAATCTGTTCCTATAGGGGAACAGCATAGCAACAAAGGCAGTACGCTACCCTTTGGCGAGAAGGGACATCTCAGATGACTCAAACAACCGCAAAGAAGATCGCTACCCTCACCAAGAACACGGAGCGATACATGGATCGGGTGAAGACGAAAGATAATGCGCCTTTCGCCACCTCAGCAGCAAAATACTATCCCGCGCTGAAGAAGCTTGCCTCTAAGTAAGCCACCTGTCTATCGGCTTTCAGCCGCCTTTATCGAAAAAACCCACGATGTGGGCATCAACATAGTTTGGCCGGGTATTGAACCCGTCCAGCGGGCTACCTGTTTAGACATAAACCTTCTTATGTCGGTGGCAGAGCAGCCATACCAGGTATGCTTTGGCCAAGAGTTGTATCCTTCACTCGCGGCCAAAGCTGCCTATCTTTTTTGCCATCTTGCGTCTGGACATGTATTCAGCAATGGCAACAAGCGTACCGCCGCCATCGCCCTTGATCAATTCATTTTGGCGAATACACACTACCTCACCCTTTCCAACGAACAAGTGCATGACATTGCTCAGTCGGTGGCATCGGCTGGAGAGCGAGGTGAGAAGTTTGCCGATGTGCTGCCTCGAATCACATCGTTGATCGAAGAAAATATAATTCCCTTGAGTGTACTTCGGGGCATAAACAATAAATCGTATCGATCCCTTCACCGAACCAAGCACGCCATCCGGAATTATCGTTATAACCAGCCGGGACAGCCGCTGTCTCAAGTTCGACGATTTGTACCTCATATTCCAAGCTGACCGACTGTTCATTTTCGGGACTATCCCGCTGGTTAGCCAAGTATGTTTTTGCTGTAGGATTTGATTTTATGTGCGGAAGGACGAGAGCTGTCTTCGGACGGCTCTCGTTTTTTTGTGGCTTGTTTTTTGTGGCTAAGGACGCTGGCCGTGGGTGCTGGTGGAGATGGGGGTGGCGGATGGAGTGGCGATGCCGATGAACTCGGTGATGGAGTTGAAGGTGAAGTTGGTGAGCCAGACATTGCCGGAGGGGTCGATGGCGAGGCCGCGGGGATTGCTGACGCCGGCGGCCTGATAGCCAGTGGCGGGGGAGATGGGGGCGCCGGCATTGGTGAAGGCGGAGAGGGAGTTGCCGTCGCGGTTTGCGATCCAGACGCGGTTGCTGCCGTCGATGGCGAGTTGCGCGGGGCCGTTGAGGCCACCGCCGGTGTAGCCGTTGGCGGGGGAGAGGAGTACGCCGTTCTTGTCGGATTTGCCGATGGCGTTGTTTTTGTTGCTGGAGTACCAGATGTTATCGGAGGAGTCGATGGCGAGGGTGGTGAGCTCGTTCTCCGAAGTAGCGGAGGTTACAGACTCGGGGGTAGCAGAGAGTGTGGCAGAGAGGCCGAGGCGGTAGAGGCTGCGGGGCTGGCCGATAGTCCAGGCGATGCCGGTGCTGTTGACGGCGATACCGGAGTCGTAGGCGCTGGTGGAGAATTTTTTGAGCAGAGCGCCGTTGGGTTGGAGGACGGTGGCGCGATCGGAGCCGGAGATCCAGAGGTTCTGATTGGCATCGAAGGCGAGAAAGAAGCATGCATCCGCGCAGGTGTAGGGAGCGCCGGAGATGGGAGTGCCGGTGGGGGAGAACTTTGAGACGGAGGAGTTTCCGGGAGGGCCGAAGTTGGTGACCCAGACATTGTCGTGGGCGTCGATGGCGGTAGCGAAGGGAAGATTGAGGCCGCCGGCGTTGGTATTGGCGATGATGTTGCCGTTGGGATCGAACTCGGTGAGGGTGTTGTTGGCGAAGGCGGGAACCCAGATGTTGCCGGCAGAGTCGATGGCGGGAAAGTAGGGGCCGGACATGTTGTCGGAGTAAAAGGAGATGGCGAGGGACCAGTCGTTGGGGGCAACGGCGAGGGTGGGTTGGAAGAACGGGGTGGTTTGGCTCGCGGTGAAGAGAGCGGCGGCGTTGGCGCCGGGGTTATGGGCGATGTTGAGAGCGGCGGCGATGGTGTCGGTGGGCGCGGAGCCGTCGAGGCCGGTGGCGTTGGAGAAGAGCGGGGTGCAGGCGGCGGTTCCGTCGGAGTTGACGCAGGTGACTAGGAGGTTGGCGAGGGAGTTGATCTCATTTTGGGGGACGACGCCATCTCCCTGCACGCTTTCGTTGCGGGCTGCACCGGAGCCTATGTCGACGAGGTTATTGATGGTGAGGAAGGCATTGGCGATTCCCTGGAGTGCACCGGGTGTGGCGGCGGAGCTGAGGTGGTTGGCGTCGGACATGAAGCCGGAGAGAGCATAGACAGCGGCGACGGTAGAGACCTCGTTGATGGAGACGTTGGGCACAGTGGAGGCAAAGTTGGACTGGCCGCTGGGGCAGGCTCCGAGGGCAGCCATGAGGGCGAGAGCGGGGTTGACCTGGCCCGGGGGAAGACCGGGGTTGCCGCCGGTGGCGAGGATATAGACCTGCTGGCCAGCGGTGCAGGTGTAGGCGCCGCTGATGTGGAAGTTGCCGTTGGCGTCGGTGAGAACGTAGTTGCCGTTGGCGTCGTTGGCGACACCGGGCTGGGTGGGGTTGAGCATGGAGGTGCTGGGTGCGCCGTATCCGCCCTGGTTGGCGGCGAAGAGATAGATGTGAGCGCCGATGACGGGTTGCGCGCCACCGTGGACGTTGCCCGCGATCGGGGCACCGGGAGTGGTGGCGGGAGCGGTGGGTGCGATGGGATTGGCGGGAGGGGAGATTTCAGTGACGGCTTGCTGTGGGACGGACGCGCACCCGGTCAGCAAGACGGCGGCGAGGAGAGCAGGAGCAGATGTGAGGAAAGAGGCGCGTGGCAAAGGATGCTCTCCGAAACGGGGCAAGTGATGCAAGAGTAATAGTTAGGATGAGGGGGGACGGTACGACTTTTGCGTGAGGATTGATGGCGCGAGGGGGTGAGGCGGGTACCATTTTGGGAGTAACGCAGGGAGAGTGTTTCGGCGCTTTAGTGCGGGTCTGCGGGCGGAGGGAGATGGTTGGCCATTATCTGGCCGAAACGGACGCTCTCGGAGATTCCGCGGTCTTCGGGGTAGTAGAAGCAGGTGTCGGCGATCTGGAGGCCTTGAATTGGGGTCTGGATGGGGGGGATTTTTTTGCCAAAGCCTGGTTCGCAGACGGGCTGTGCGTGTCGGAGGCGGGCAACGTGCTGGGCGATGATGTCTTCCCGGGTGAGCTTCGGGTTCAGGCGTTGCAGGTAGCCGAAGGACTCGTCGAGGAGCTGGTCGTCGGTCCATGTGAATTTGATGTGGTCGTTGGGCATGTAGTAGGGGACGTAGACGACGGTTTCGCCGCCGACAGGCCTGAGGTTGGAGAATTCGATGATGCCGGGAACGGCGATGTCGGGTTCGCTGATGTTGACCCAGAAGTGTGGGGTGACGGAGCGTTTGAGTTTGAACACGAGGCAGCAGATGCCCATGTTGACGATCGAGTCGTACCGAGCCTTCCAGTCGGCGGGGAGATCGGGGACGAGCCTGCTGACGAGCGGAGTTGGGACGGTGCAGATGACGGCATCGGCCGGGATGACGCCCTGGGGTGTGGCGACGCCGGTGACACGGCCATCTTCGACGAGAACTCTCTGGGCGTGGCAAGCTGTGCGGACGACGCCGCCTTTTTTGTGGATGGCGTTGCAAAGGGCGTCTACGAGGGTCTGACTTCCGCCTTCGATGTACCCGAGCTCCTCCTGCAGTAAGGATTTGCGGGAGCGTCCGAGGCGTCTGATGCGAGTCCAGATCCATGCGGCGGAGACGTTGTCGGCGTATTGGAAAAATTTCAAGGTGAGAAGTGGCTTCCAGAGGCGATCGAAGACCTCATCGCCGCACCAGCGAGTGATCCAAGAGCTTGCGGATTCGGTTTCGATAGCGTCCCAACGATCGCGGCGGACGGAGATGAAAGCGAAAAGGCCGTAGCGAAGGCGAGAGAGGAGACTGATACCGTCGAAGCGGAGGAGGGCGATGGGGTTGCCCCAGTTGGAGAGCTTTCCATCGGTAAACATGCCCATGGAGGTGGTCCTCCACTGGAGCTGGTCGCGGATGCCGAGCTGCTGGAGGAGCTCCATGGTGGGGATGTCGGATTTGCAGACGAAGTGGTAGAAGCGTTCGATGGAAAGACCTGCGAGATCGAAGTGCGCGGCCATGCCTCCGGGCTCCGGTGCGGCTTCAAGGACTTCGACGGTATGTCCTGCGTTCAGGGCGTGGAAGGCCGCGGCGAGACCCATGGCACCAGACCCGATGACGATAACCTTAGCGATACAACACCTCTTGGTAGACGTAGTGGACCGGAATCGTTCGGTCCACGGCACTATGATCGGACGGGCAAATTCGGTTCGATGTCTACGAGGTTGGGTTGCGTTGCCAGATCGACATCTTTCCGAAGGTCTGAATGGGCCGGTATTGATGGTGAATGTAGTCGTCCAGCAGGAAGACCCCGCTGCTTTTTGAGCTGTCGTTGGGTTCGTGCGCATGGTCGAATTCCGAATCGATCACGATGTAAGGCGGAAGATTGCGATCGAGGTCGCGGACGATCTGGACTTGAATGTCGTACCTGTTGACGAGGTCAGGATCGAACTGAGACCACTTGGTGGCCGGGAGACGCTGGCAGGCGAAGTAAGTGAAGTTGTCGTTTTCCAATACGATGTCGCTCCTGGTCGTTCCGACGAAGAGAGTTTGTCCGGGATGAGTGTGAGTTTGGATGAATTCGATTGTCTGGATATGGTCGTTGTCGGGCAAAAAACAGAGCCCTTTGGTGGTGGGGCTGGGGATTTTGCACCAGTCTGCACGCGGCTCCGGCAAGTTGTTCCGCAGAGACGCCCAGAGATTCGCGGGAACAGAGGTGTGCCTATTGTGGAGCGTGCGCACCTGCGTCAGACTTGGGAAGCAGGCGGCGAGGATGGAGAGTAGAGCGAGGAACTTGATCGATCTCCTGAGGGGGCGAGTCATCCCTGCGCTGCACTGGAAGAGGACGGCGATAAGAACCAGCGATGGGAGGATAGAGAGATACATTTGAGTGAGGCTGACGCGGACGATGCCTTTGAGGTACATGACGAAGGTGAGGGCGCCGAAGGTGATGAGAAGACCGAGCCAGGACCGGTCTTCGGGGTCTGTAGGGGAGGCTGGTGCGTCGCCGATGGCGGGCCGGGATCTGTAGGCGAACGCGACGTAGACGGAGATGGCGAGGATAACGACCGGCAGATAGATGCCGATATTATCGATGCCGTCGAGGTTGATGCGCGGGAAGGGTAAGTTGCGTCCGCGATGGTAGTACTTGCTGGGGTAGATGAGGATGTCGTGAACAAAGGGGTGGAGTGGGCCGCGTGATAAATAGAAGGCGAAGGCAGGAAGGGTAATCGCGGCGAATCCGACGAGGTAGGCCCAGAAGGTCAAAGCGAAGTTGCGCAGGCGGTTGGCGAAGCCTGGGGTCCGCAGGTAGATCGCGGCCGCGATGACAAAAGCCTGTATGCCGAGGAGTGCCACGCCAGTGTCATAGCGGAAAAGTGTACTGATCCCCGCAATGGCTCCGGCTGCAAAGACCCGGCGGGCGGAGAGGGAACGGGAGAAGATGGGGAGGATGAGGACGGAGGCGATTAGGTTGAGCAGTGAGACTGGTATGACGGCGGTGCCGGCGATTCCGTCGAGGGCGAAGAACCAGAGGACGGTGATGATGGCGGTCCAGACTGCAACGGTGCGGCGGTTCTTCGAAACGGGGCCGTATAACGCAACGATGGTGTACATGAAGCTGACGATGAGAGCCTTGAGAAAAAGATCGTAGAGACGCTCTATCAGGACAGAGGGGCCAAAGAGTTTGAAGAGGAAAGCGACGATGTAGTACTGGGCTGGACCGTAATTGGAGTAAAAGCCCTGATGGGGGATCAGACCCGCGGCAACACGCATGGCGCCGGTTAAGATGATGGCCTCATCGAAGATATTGGGACCGAGGTCCATGCCGGCGAAGAGGACCAGGTAGGCGATTGCGAAGACGACAGCGGCTCTGCGAAAGACGTTCCGGGAGGGGAGGCTTGGGGTGATCGCGATAATAAAACCCTCCCGGTGAGGTTGAAGATGATTCGATTTTAGCAAGACGTTTGAGTCTTTATGTTACAGGGCTGTGATGGAATGGCTCACAGCATGGGTGAGTAGGGCTTTCGGGTCAGCGTTGATGACGAAAGCAGTGCAAGGCGACGACGAGGAGGAAGGGTTCGGCGAACCAGGGGGAGTGGTTGGCGAGGCGCGGGGATGCCCAGGCTCCGAGGACAGCGCCGCCGAGAAAGCAGAGACAGATGAGACCGAGGTCGCGAGCTTCGCCACGGCCTCTTTTGCGAGTTTCGGCGGAGGCTTTGGTGCGGAGAGCGTCGTAGACGCCTTCGGCGACGTCGCGCAGGTTGCCGGTGGCGAAGGTGGAGTTGAAGGCGAACGTGTCGACGCGACGGAAGCCGGCGACCTGCACTGCGGCAACGTAGGCGATGATCGCGGTGAAGGCCATGTTTGGGAAGCTCAGGGGGAGCCATCCAAGGACAAAGATGCCCACGATTTCAAGCACGAGACTGAACGTAAGGGACCTGACGCCGAGGCGGGTGCGCATATGTTTGGAGGTAGTGACGCCGACGAGGTAGCTCGCGATGGGGACGAGATGGGGGATGATTTCGTTCCAGTTTTGAGTAACGCCCGCGATGCCGAGGAAAATGAGGTTGCCGGTCATGGCGGTGGCAAAAACGTGGCCGTGAAGCAGGTATACCGTGGCGTCGAGCAGGCCCCCGGTGGCGGCCAGCAGTGTGGCGTCGAGGAGGGAGTTGGATTGAAGCGCGGGATCGCTTACCGGCATGGTGGAAGGATAGGCGTGGGCGTGTGGTGAGTGGTGATTTTAATGCTGACTTTTGGGGAGGTGTTTTGGGCGGGATGTGAGTGGACTGTTATCAGATTACGCATCTTGTTGCAGGTGTTGAGCGTCTAATTTGAGGAAAAGCCCAAAGATTTTGAGGAGAGCAGGTTATGGCGATCAAGTGGGATCGGTTGACGGTGAAGTCACAGGAGGCGGTACAGGCGGCGAGTGGACATGCGGCGGAGAATGGGAATCCGGAGGTGTTGCCGCTGCATTTAATGGCGGCGTTGCTGGAGGACCGCGAGGGAGTGGTCATCCCGGTGCTGGAGAAGGTCGGGGTGCCGGTGGAGCAGTTGCTTTCGGGGGTGAATGCGGCGATTGCGAAGCTGCCGAAGGTGCAGGGTGGCGGACAACCGGGAATGAGCGCGGCGCTGCAGAAGGTTCTGGAGCAGGGTTTTAAGGAAGCGGAAGATTTCAAGGACGACTATGTTTCGACGGAGCACTTGCTGCTGGCGCTGTCGAAGGCGAAGAACGACCCAGTGCAGACAGCGCTGGCGACGTTGGGTGGGACGCACGAGGCGATTCTGAAGGCGTTGAGTACGGTCCGCGGGTCGCAGCGCGTGACGGACCAGAATCCTGAAGGGAAGTTTCAGGCGCTCGAGAAGTATGCGAAGGACCTGACGGATCTGGCGAGGCGCGGGAAACTGGACCCGGTGATTGGGCGGGATGAGGAGATTCGGCGCGTGGTGCAGGTGCTGTCGCGGCGGACGAAGAATAATCCTGTGCTGATTGGCGAGCCGGGTGTGGGGAAGACTGCGATTGTGGAGGGATTGGCGCGGAGGATTTTTCTGGGGGACGTGCCGGAGATTCTGAAGAACAAGCGGGTGTGTTCGCTTGATCTTGGGGCGATGATCGCGGGGGCCAAGTTTCGCGGAGAGTTTGAAGACCGGCTGAAGGCGGTGCTGAAGGAGATTGAAGAGTCGAACGGCGAAGTAATTTTGTTTATCGATGAGTTACATACTCTTGTCGGCGCGGGTGCGGCCGAGGGCGCGATGGATGCGAGCAATATGCTGAAGCCGGCGCTGGCTCGCGGCGGACTGCGGGCGATTGGCGCGACGACACTGAATGAGTACAGGAAGTACATCGAGAAAGATGCGGCTCTGGAGCGGCGGTTCCAGATTGTATTTGTCGGCGAGCCGAATGTTGAGGATACGGTTGCGATTCTACGTGGGCTGAAGGAGAGGTATGAGGCGCACCACAAGGTTCGGATCAAGGATTCGGCGATTGTGGCTGCGGCTACTTTAAGCCATCGTTATATTTCGGACCGATTTTTGCCGGATAAGGCGATTGATCTTGTGGATGAGGCGGCGGCGGCGCTGGCGATTCAGATTGGCTCGGTGCCGGTGGAGATTGATGACCTGGAGCGGAGAGCGACCTCGCTGGAGATTGAACGCGCGGCGTTGAAGCGGGAGAAGGACACTGGGTCCAAGGAGAGACTGGGGATCGTCGAGAAGGAACTGGCCGGGGTGAAGGAACAGGCGTCGGCGCTGCGGGCTCGGTGGCAGAAGGAGCGCGGGGCGATTGGAAAGATCGCCGAGCTGAAGGAGAAGCTGGAGGCGCTGCGGTTCCAGATGCAGGAGGAGACCCGCAAGGGCAATCTGCAACGCGCTGCTGAGTTGCAGTATGGCGAGATTCCGAAGTTGGAGGCAGAGCTGCGGGAGTTGACGGCGGAGCAGGATGCTGCGGTTCGTGAAGATGCGGCGGAGGCGAAGACGGGTGTTGCGAAGAAGCCGTCGCGAATGCTGAAAGAAGAAGTCGATGAGGAAGATGTCGCTGCGATCGTGTCGAAGTGGACGGGAATTCCTGTTGCGAAGATGCTCGAGGGCGAGATGCAAAAGCTGGTGCAGATGGAGGATCGTCTGCGCGAGCGTGTTGTTGGGCAGGATGAGGCGCTGAATGCTGTAGCGAATGCCATTAGGCGTTCGCGCGCGGGTTTGAGCGATCCGAAGCGGCCGATTGGCTCGTTTATTTTTCTCGGGCCAACGGGCGTGGGGAAGACGGAGACGGCGCGGGCATTGGCGGAGTTTCTGTTTGATGACGAGGCCGCGATGGTGCGGATCGACATGAGCGAGTATATGGAGAAGCATGCGGTGGCGCGGCTGATTGGAGCGCCTCCAGGGTATGTGGGGTACGACGAAGGCGGCCAGTTGACCGAGGCTGTGCGGCGCCGGCCGTATGCGGTTGTGCTGTTCGATGAGATCGAGAAAGCGCATCCGGATGTGTTCAATGTGTTGCTGCAGGTGCTGGATGATGGGCGGCTGACGGATTCGAAGGGCAGGACGGTGGACTTCAAGAACACGGTGCTGATTATGACGTCGAACGTCGGCGCCGCGCAGTTGTCGACGGCGTGGGCGCAGGGCGAAGAGGGCTTTGAAGAGGCGAAGACGCGCGTGATGGATGAGCTTCGCAAGCACTTCAAGCCGGAGTTCCTCAATCGCGTGGACGACATTGTGGTATTCCGTCCGCTGGGCGATGAACAGTTGACGCATATCGTCGATCTGCGGCTTAAGGATTTGCAAAGGCTGCTGTCGGACCGCAAGATTACGCTGGAGATGACGGATAGCGCACGCAAGGCGATCTTTACGGCGGGGTATGATCGGGCGTATGGAGCGCGGCCTTTAAAGCGAGCGATTCAGCGGCTGGTGCAGGACAGATTGGCGGTGAAGATTCTGGACGGGAGCGTGCTGCATGGCGACCATGTGGTCGTGAAGGCGGGGAAGAATGGGTTGGAGTTTGCCGTGAAGGGGAGAGACTAGAGATTGAGTCAGAGATGACTGACGATCCGTTCGTCTGTGTGGATGAGGGCTGAGATTGAAGCGGCCCCACCCAAGGTCTTCATTGAAACGAGCTATCGGCTCGGGGACCCCTTCAACAAGATCAATACATGGCCGGACTTCGCGGACTACTTGAGAAATAACTACGCTCTTGTGACCGAGTGGACGACGGTGCTTGTGACGCGGGAGGAGCCGCTCGGCTACCGTATTTATCTCCGCAATGACCAAGGAGCGCTTGTGGGTAGAGGGCAATGATGCCTCTCCGCACCGGGAAGCGCGTTGTACGGATTGGCAGAAAGAAGAAAGACGGCGATGTGGGGATGTGTTCCTAGACTGTTTCGCTTGCACGAGAACGTTGGCGGAGAGGTGACTTTAACCTGCCCTCAACCCACTTCCGGACCTTATCTGTTCGGAACTCTGTAGCGGCAGCGACCAGATAGGCGTAGATCAATAGAACGGCCAGTACGGCCAGCGCGATCAGATCATGACGAATGTCGGTAGGACTCCACAGCTGCTCACCGGCGATGAAGGTGGTGAGCAATAGCAGAGCCGGCATATGGACAACGTAGAGCGTGTAAGAGAAGCGCGCTGTTTCGCGAGCGAAGGTTGTTGTCGCTGAGGCCCGGGCCGTCTGCCTTGTCGAGATGAGTATCCAGATAAAGAAAAAGGTTGCGATGCCGAAGAGGTAGTCCTGTACCAGGTCCGCTGCGAAGGTGATCTTCGCAAACAAGAAAACCAAGGGCGTATAGATAAGCGAGGCAGCGAGAGCATGCCATGCGCGAACACGCAGGCTGGGGAGCAGTACAAGAGCGGTGCCAGCGAGCCAGACGGGAAACAGCGGAAGTATCTTCGAACGAGTGAACCACGCGACGAGAAGGAACAGCGCGATATAGATCGCGCGCCTCACTGCGGAGGTACTGCGCTTTATGGCGAACAAGCCAAAGGGAAAGAGCAGGTAATACCAGAACTCGTTCGCGAGGCTCCAAAGAGCCGCGTTTGAACCGAACGAAGGAACCGATAACGTTTGCAGAAAGGCAATATTTCCAAAAAACGTGCCGGTCGAAAAGGTCTTATAGATATCAATTGCGTGAGACTTTGGATTCGAGCCATCGTACAAGGATGGAAAATGGCCGTAGTGCATCCCAATCCAATCCCAGAGCGCACCCAGTATCAGGCCCGGAATCAGCACGAGCCATAGGCGAACAAATCGATGGGTCAGATAGGACTGCCATTGCCATTGGCTGCGATTGAGCGAGCGAAAGACGCTGCCGCTGATGAGGTAGCCGCTCAGCACAAAGAAAATAAGGACGGCCTGGTGACCAGCGGAACAGAGGACGTATGGAATTGCAAACAGGATTCTGTGGGTGGGAATCAGGGGATAATCGAGGAAGAACATGATCTTCCAGTGTGAGATCAAAACGAGAATTGCGGCGAGTCCGCGAATCATGTCCAGCCGGACCGATGCTTTGGAGTCTCGAAAATTTCCCGGTGTCTGTTCGACCTTAATCATGCGGACCACATTTATGAATCTCTAGCGGCGAATGCGGGCCGCGATCTTCTTGGCAAGGGGACGGATATGGGAGATGCTTCGTTCGGTAATACCGATTGAAGGGATGATGATCTTTCCGGCGGTGAAGTCCTTGACGAGCGCTTCGGTGCCTAGCCGCTCAGCCCAAGAGGTAAAGAGTGGAGCGATTTCGGCGCGTTCTTCCGGGGCGTATTCTTCGCTGGCGGCGGAGATGTAACGGAGAAAGTTCTTGTGGCTCGCCTTGCCGATCCAGGAGCGATCCTTCATCTTGATTCGTTCGGCGGCGAGCGGCATCACTTCGTAAAACATGCGTTGTTCGTCGCGCAGCCACATGCCAATGCGATTGCGAAACTTGTTACCGTCATGACCGACCCGGTACCCGCTAACGATCTCGTTCTCGTAGATGAAGGAGCCGAAGGGGGAGATTTGCACATACATTGGCCAATCCCCGAAAGACTCGAAACCCTTCGGATAGCCTCCCGAAGCCACCAGAGCTTCCCGTTTGACGGCGAAGGCAGCAAAGGAAGCCTTGGGTCCGTACTTCTGTTCGACGAGGTTTTTCGGAGGCAGAGTGACGGCTTTGACGCTGAGCAGATATTGGTGGCTGGTAACTTCGCCGGCACTGTTGATGATGTCCCATGCGGCGCACACCAGGACGGCGTCGTCGCGACGGCCGGCACCTCGGAGAAGGGTTTCGCAAAAGTTTGGCCGCGCGACGTCATCGCTGCTAAAGAGAGTGACCCAGTCGCCACTGAGGCTGGAGAGGGTGAAATCCCACTGTCCACTGATGTTGCAGCCGGGGGGAGGCTTCAGGCCTCGCACCTCTTTTGAATATTTCGAGATGATGTCGGGAGTATGGTCGGTGCTGTAATGGTCCGAAATCACAATCTCATCCGGAGGATGGGTCTGATTCAAGAGAGAAAGGATCGTCTCCTCAAGAAAGTCTGCCTGGTTAAAGGTCGGAATACCGACGGAGAAGGTTAAGCGCTTGCCCATTTTTTGAATTGTAGCAACTGCGTTTTCCGATAAGCGGCTTTTGCTTACGGTATCGCTTCAGTTTGACGTGTTCTCATTGTCGAGACGACAGATCGTGAGGCATGGAAGAGTCTACGTATACTGGCTGAAGGGTCTTTTCAGGAGCGACTCGCCTGCGATGGGCAAAACTGCGGTGATTATCGGGGCCGGGCCGGCGGGGTTGACGGCGGGGCTGGAGTTGCTGCGGCGAACGGATGTGAAACCGATTCTTTTGGAGGCGACCCAGGAGATCGGGGGAATTTCGCGAACGATTAAATACAAAGGCAACCGGATGGATATCGGCGGCCACCGTTTTTTTTCCAAGAGCGACAGAGTGATGCAGTGGTGGGTGGACCTGATGCCGCCGGAGGTGACGGGGCCGGATGATGCAGTGTCCGGGCCGGAGATCAGCTACCAAGGCAAGACGCGCGTGGTGACGGTGCCGGCGCACTTGCATGAGGAGCCGGTGCTGCGGGGGGCCGGGCCGATCCTTCATCATGTCGATGTGGAAGAGATCGAGGACGAGGAGGAGGCGGAAAAGGTGGCGGCAGCGGTGGAGCTGCATGAACCGCCGGCCGATCCCGATCTCGTGATGCTGATTCGGCCGCGGAAGAGCAGGATATATTACCTGAGGAAGTTTTTCGATTATCCGATCACGCTCACTGGAGCGACATTGAAAAATCTGGGGCTGGCGAGAACGTTTCGCGTTGGGATGAGCTATTTGAAGTCGCGGGTGAGCCGGATTACTCCAGAGAAGAGTCTTGAGGATTTTCTGATTAATCGGTTTGGGCGGCAACTTTATCTGACGTTTTTTAAAAGCTATACGGAAAAGGTGTGGGGGACGCCTTGCAATGAGATTTCGGCGGAGTGGGGCGCACAGCGGATCAAGGGACTGAGCCTGACCACCGCAGTAAAGCATTTTGTGAAGAAGGCTTTTGGCAGAAAGAAGAAAGACGGCGATGTGGCGCAGAAGGGCACGGATACGAGCTTGATCGAGCGGTTTATGTATCCGAAGTTTGGTCCCGGGCAGCTATGGGAGCATGTGGCCGATCAGATTCTCGCGAAGGGTGGGGAGATTCACATGGGGTGGAGGGTGGATCGGATTCATTGCTCAGTGGAAGGCGGGTTGAAGCGGTTGGTTTCGATCGATGCGGTGAATGGGGCGGGTGAGCGGCAGACGTTTGCGGGGGATTACTTTTTTTCGACGATGCCGATGCGCGAGCTGGTGGAGGCGATGGATGCTCTGGTGCCGGAGAATGTGCGCGAGGTGAGCGCGGGGTTGCAGTATCGGGACTTTATTACGGTGGGATTGCTGGCTGATCGTCTGAAGGTCAGGGAGCCGAATGGCGGATTGCTGAAGGACACATGGATTTATGTGCAGGAACCAGATGTGGTACTGGGACGGTTACAAATCTTCAATAACTGGAGTCCGTACCTGGTGGCCGATCCAACGAAGGTGTGGATTGGGCTGGAATATTTTTGTTACGAGACGGATGACCTTTGGAAGATGCCGGATGAGGAGCTGAAGAAGTTCGCGATCGCCGAGGTGGCGAAGATCGGCATTTTGAATGCGGAGGATGTGTTGGACGGGCATGTGGTGCGCGTGCCGAAGACGTATCCGGCTTACTTTGGAACCTACGACCGGTTTGACGAGTTGCGCGAATTCACGGATGGATTTGAGAATCTTTTTTTGGTGGGAAGGAACGGGATGCACAAGTACAACAACCAGGACCACAGTATGTTGACCGCGATGACGGTGGTGGATGGACTTGTGGCCGGGCATGTTGACAAGGCTGCTCTGTGGGAAATCAATACGGAGCAGGAGTATCACGAGGAGAAGAGATAGTTGCGGAGGATTCTTATTGTCGGAGTGTTGCTGCTGGCGATCTTCGTCGCGGTGTTTCGGCAGCGAATCTTTGTGCGGGATCCGCTGGGTAAGGTGGAGCGGAACGGAACTGCGCTGGATGGGTCGCGGTTGTTTATCAACTATTCCAACGATGTGTTGGTGGAAGATGTGGCGCAGCACCGGTTTGTGCTGGTGCAAGGCTGGAGTGGGCTGCCGGGGATTCCGCAACATTTATTTTGTCTGACGGGAATGGTGTGCTGGACGGATGCGGATAAAGCCTCGGTATTTCCTGTAGAGGGTATTGGGGGACGGACGCGCGCGGTGATGAACGCAAAGGAGGTTACGTTCGTGGGTGAACCCGGGGCAAATGTGAGGGTGAGGCTGCGGTAGGCGCGAGCGGAACGTCAAATAAGGCGTACCCTCTTGAGGTAAATCCAATCCAAGGGTTCAAACGATATCTGTGTACCGATGTCTGCTGGATTGGAGGAAGGGAGCTCAGATGCCAGAGGACCCGATGAATGAAGGCGAGCCGGTTGAATCGGCAGCTGACACTCCTGCTGAGATGGTTGCGGCCAACCCAACAGCTTCTCCCGACACTGTGAAGGAAGTTGTTGTAGAAAGCGTTGCGGCGGAGACGGCATCCGTGGTTTCTGCACCAGTTCCTGTATCTGTTGCGGAAATCGTGATGGTCGCGGCGGAGCCGGAAGCGATGCCCCCTGTTGTAGCGACGATTCGACTGGAGAAAAAGCATCCTCTGGCGATTCGATGGATGCACTGGGTGAACTTTCCGGTGCTGTTCACGATGATCTGGAGCGGGCTGCTGATCTATTGGAACGATTCGGATAATGCGTACCAGCACCCCCATGCGGTGTATCGAGTGGGCGTGGGGTCGCTGACGCTGGTGCGGATGTTTCCGCCGTGGTTCTGGAAGGCGATTAATGCGCCGTATCGCGTGACGGAGGGATTGGGGTACCACTTCTTCTTCATGTGGATCTTTGCGATCAATGGGATTTTGTATGTGACATATCTGTTGCTCTCAGGCGAGTGGCGGGTGCTGGTACCGGAGCGGAGATCGTTTCTGGATGCGATTCGGGTGACGTTGGTTGATCTGCACATTCTCAAGGGTCTGCCGCCGCAGGGAAAGTACAACGGCGCACAGAGAATCGCTTATAGTGCCGTGGTTTTGATGGGGCTGGGTTCGCTGGTAACGGGGCTTTCGATTTATAAGCCGACACAGGTGCATTGGATTACGACTCTGCTGGGCGGGTATGAGATGGCGAGGTGGGAACACTTCTGGCTGACGATGGGATTCTGCGGATTTTTTGTGGTGCATGTGATTCAGGTAATGCTTGCTGGGTGGAACAACTTTCGTTCGATGGTGAGCGGATATGAGATTGTGCCGGCGGCAAAGATACCGCTCGAGGAAGAGAGGAGTGCGCGATGAGCGACGGGAACGAGGAACGAAAAGAGCAGGAGGAGCGACGGAAGTGGAAGGAACAGCCGAAGGATCCGGATCGCTATCATGAGGAACGGGAACGCGACTGGGAGAGAGACGGAGATCGGGAGCGCAGAGATTCGAAGGCAGTAGAGCTGCTGGATGCGGCGGTGAGGGCAGAGTCGGGGCGGCGAACGCGGCGAAGTTTTTTGGTGGCTGCGGTTACGGCTGCGGGTGGGTATAGCTTTTACCGCTGGATCGATAAGAGTCCAGGGGATCAATTGATTCCTCGCCCATTGCGCAAGATGCTGGACTTCAATGCGAGGGTAGCGCGCGGGGTGTTCGAGGAACGCGGACTGGCGCCGACGTATCCGGTGAGCCGGTCGATGGAACTGCGGACGAATGGCAACTATGGATTGAAGGAGGATCTGGTTCCGGAAAGCTATCGGTTGCAGATGGTGGGAGTGGAGGGTGCGAAACGATTTCCGCAGTATGTTGAGGATGTGACGGCGTGGGAGTACAAGTATGCGGCGAAGAAAGAGCCGGCCGCTGTGTTGCATGACACGAAGGTTGCTCCGAAAGATGAGGCAAAGGCCGATCCGAATAGCGACGCGGGCGCGGGCGAGGGGCCGATGATGCAGGGTGGGCCGGCGAGCACGATGAGCGGAACGGGCGGTGCCGATAAGCCGGAGACGAAGTTGTCGCCGGCCTTTGAGGCGGCATTGGCTGCGTTGAAGAAGTCGCAGGGAAACAAGCGTCCGCGTGGGCAGGAAGAGGCGGGCATGTCCGACAACACGCTCGATCCTGGCACGCCGGGGCTGCTGCTGACGATGCAGGACGTGGCGAGCCTGCCGCATCAGGAGTTGGTGACGGAGTTCAAATGTATTGAGGGTTGGAGCCAGGTGGTGCACTGGAGCGGGTATCGGCTGGCGGATTTAATTGCGCGGTATCCTCCGGAGAAGAAACCGGATGGATCGTTGCCGAGGTATGTCTACATGGAGACGCCGGACGGAGATTACTACTGCGGGTTCAGTCTGCGGGCTTGTATGCACTCGCAGAGTTTATTGGCGACGGAGATGGCGGGGCGACCGCTGAATCAATGGCATGGCGCACCGATACGGTTACATATGCCGATCAAGTACGGTTACAAACAGATCAAACGCATCGGGCTGATCGCGTATACCGATATGCAACCGGATGATTACTGGACGAAGCTGGGGTACGACTGGTACGCGGGGCTGTGAGACAGGCTTTGTTGCTTCCGGTAGGAGGAGTGAGAGGTGGACAAGAAGGCATACCCCAGGGGCTAAAGTCCCCGCCGTTTCGAACCCCCAGAGACCCAAGGCTAAAGCCTTGGGCTACCGAGAAGCACAAACGCGACCCTTACTTCTGGACAGGGACCCCGACGCTGGCAATCTTATTGGGTTTTGATTTTTGAACGGCGATCCATTGGGTGACGCGAGTATCGAGCATGTCGAGAGGCAGTGAGCCGCCGCTGAGGATCTCGTCGTGGAAGGTGCGGATGTCGAATTTGGGGCCGAACTCTTTTTGGGCGCGCTCACGCAGCTCGATGATCTTGAGTTGGCCTAGTTTGTAGGAACAGGCTTGTGCAGGCCATGCGATGTAGCGGTCGGTTTCGGATTGGATGAGAGGCTCGTTGACATCGTTTTGGCGCATGTAGGCGACGACCTGGTCGCGCGACCAGCCCATGGAGTGGATGCCGGTGTCGACGACGAGGCGAACGGCGCGGAAGAGTTCGGAGTTGAGGCGGCCGTAGTCGCTGACGGGGTCCTGATAGAATCCGACTTCTTTGCCGAGCTGTTCGGCGTAGAGAGCCCAGCCTTCGGTGTAGGCGCTGAAGCCGGTGTGGAGGCGGAATTTTGGCAGACCTTTGAGCTGCTGCTGGACGGAGAGCTGCATGTGGTGGCCGGGGATGCCCTCGTGGTAGGCGACGGCTTCGTCTTCAAGTAGCGTGCGGTGGGCGAAGTCGCTGGTGGCGACGACGACGCGGCCGGGACGTTTGCCGTCGGGCGTTCCGGTTTGATAGTGGGTGGATGCCGCGGCCTGGAAGGAGGGGATTGCTTCGACAGTGACGGGACTGCCGGGAATGAAGGTGAAGAGCTGAGGCAGCTTGGGCTGCATCTGGGCGATATAGCGGCGATAGTCGTCGAGGATCTGTTCGGCTGAGGTGGGGACCCACTTCGGATTGCTGTTGATAGAGTCACGGAAGGCGGCGAGATCCTTGAAGCCGGCTTTATGGGCGAGGGTGGTCATCTCGGCGGTAATGCGGGCGACCTCCTTGAGGCCGATGGCGTGGATTTGATCGGGTGTGAGATGGGTGGTGGTGCGGCCGAGGATGTCGTTCTGATAGCGTTTTGCGCCGTCCGGCAGTGAGGTGACGGCGAGAGTCGTGCGTCCGTGCGGGGCGTAGTCTGTGGCGATGAAGGCGGCGAAGCTGCGGTAGGCGGGGATAACATCCTTGTTGACGGCGCTGGTGATCTCCGCAGTGAGGCGCTTCTGCTCTTCCGGTGAGATGCTGGCGGGGTACTTCTTTGTGGGGATGAGGAAGGGGTTGGCGGCAATGATGCCATTGCACTGCCCGGGAACTTTTTCGAGCAGAAAGCGGACGGGCATGAGGTTGTCTTTCATGCCGGCGCGGAGGACACCGGTAGTTTGGGCCAGGACGCGGGGAATCTGGTGGAGGCGCGCGATGTAGTCCTCATAGTGCTTGACGGAGTCGAAAGGCATGGCGAGGGGAAGGTCGGCGAGGCTGGTGTGGACGCCGTTCATCTGGTCGACGGGCATCTCGTACTCTTTGAGGTCGTAGTCGGAGAGGCGCTGTTGCAAGACGCGGACGAGGAGGTCGTGAGAGAGGATGTCCTGCTCGGAGAAGCCGGTGGTGGGAATCGCTTTGAGACGCGAGAGGAAGGCGACGTCTTCGGTGTGGCGGCGCGCGATGGCAGCCAGGGAGCGGTCGGATAGCTGATCGTTGTAGCGATAGTCGCCATAGGCGGTGGCGCGCTCGGGGGCGTTTTTGAGATCGGTCTGATAGACCTCTTCGAATAGAGCGTTCTGCGTGGCGAGGCGCACTTCGACGGTGGAGGATGGGTTTTGTGCGGTGGCGGAGCAGGTTCCGGAGACGAGACAAGCGGCGAGGAGCAGAGTAAGGGGCAGAGCGCGCATGGAGTGAGGGTAGCAGACGTGATCTACGATCTGCCACGATCTCCGGTTCAGTCGGCGACAGTGCCCTGATGGAAATAGATCTGCCAGCGGTCATCGCGGAAGATCCACAGAGAGGAGCGGTGGGAGACGACGAGGACGGTGGTGGAACTGTAGGTAGCGAGGGCGACGTTTTCTGCCAGCCGCTCGACGTAGAAGTAGTGAATGGATGCTGAGCGAGGCTCGCTGGACAGCACGGCATCGATGGTCTGCTGACGGTTGAAGACTTTACCCGAGATGCAGAACTCCCGGAATTCCTGAGCGAAGAGAGGGATCAGGGCCCGGCGGTCAGACTCGCGGTCGGGATGGAGGAGGCGCTGCTCGAGAGTGTAGAGATGCTCCTGCAGTTCCGGGTCCGTCATATCGTGCGCTCCAACTATTTCTCCAACTATTTATGATGCGCTCCAACAGATTAATACGATTGGTGGGGAAGAGGGTTTCAGCGGTGGCGCGGCAAAGGAATTTTATCGACTTTCGCGAGGGGAGGGCCTTCGAGCCAGCGCGACGCGAGGTATCTGCTGCAGGTCGCTGACGAACGATACGTCCTGCCAATTGACGAGCAGATGTTGAAGGGCTGCCTGCTGGCCATGGCCGATCTCGAGCGCGAGCAGCCCATTTGGTTTGAGGAGGTTGTGGACCTGCGGGACGAGGCGGCGATAGATTTCGAGGCCGGTGGGGCCGGCGAAGAGGGCGGTGGGGGGTTCGTGGTCGCGGACCTGGGGGTGGAGGGTGTTGCGGTCGGATTCGGCGACGTAGGGAGGATTGCTGACGATGGCGTCGAAGGTTGCGGACTCGTCGGCGAGAGCTGTGAGGAGGTCGGAGTGGAGGAAGCGGATGCGGCGGTCGACCTTGTGGGTGCGAGCATTGGCGGTGGCCACGTCGAGGGCTGCGGGGGAGATGTCGAGCGCGGTGATTGTGGCCTCGGGAAGATGGACGGCGAGAGCGATGGCAATGGCTCCCGAGCCGGTGCCGATGTCGGCTATCTTCAGGGGCTGATCCGCGGGAAGAAGCTGCAGGATGGCTTCGACGAGGAGCTCAGTCTCGGGGCGGGGAATGAGGACGGCAGGATTGACTTGAAGCATGAGGCCGTAGAACTCCTGCTGGCCGGTGATGTATTGGATGGGTTCGTGGTGCAGGCGGCGAGCGATGGCGTCTTCGTACGCGGCGCGTTGGGTTGGCGTGAGCGTGGTCTCGGGATGGGCGATGAGGGTGATGCGGGAAATTTCCAGGGTGTGGAGAAGGAGAAGTTCGGCGTCGCGGGAGGCGGTGTCGCGGAGACTGGGATCGCCGGCGAGTTCTGCTGCGCCGACGGTGATTGCCTCACGGTGCGTCATGGATTTTTAGCGCGATTCGAGAATAAGGCTGTTGCCGTCGGGATCGGTGAGGGTAAGGGCTGAGCCGGACTTGACTACTTCGATGCCTTCTTTGTGGAGGTGGCGCGCGGCTTTGGCGAGATTGTCCGACTGCAGGGTGAGGCCTGCCTGCACGCCAAGGGTGGCGGCGACAATCTCTATTTTTTCGCCGGACCCGCCGGGGAGGTGCATCACCATCTGGTCGTTGGCGAGGGGTTTGAAGTGGAGCTGGTTGATGTAGAACTCGCGTGCGGCAGCGGTGTCTTTCATGGCGAGCGCTACGGTGACCAGTTTGTCGGCGACACGGTCGGGGCCGAGGTGTTTGCCGCGATCGTCGAAGTGGAGCGAGCCGGGCATGTACTGGGTGTATTCAATATTTTGCGGGCCGAAGGGCTGGAGGGGGCCGGCGAGGGTGAAGAGCAGATTGCCGGCGCCCGCTTTGCGGAGGGCGGTGGGAGTGAGGCCGCGGCCGACGTAATCATCGTAGATGGCCTGCAGGTCGACGCCCTCGAAACAGAGGTGGAGGAAGCCGGGGTCCGGGTTTTTCGGGGTGACGGGGTAGAGCTCGATGAACTGATGGTCGTTGATCTTGATGAAGGACTCGTAGGAGACGCCGTCTTTCTTGAGGTCGAAGGCTTGCTCGAAGCCGAGCTTTTCGTAGAAGGCGGTGGAGGCGGCGAGGTCGTGGACGCGGAGGGCGACGTGGGCGATTCCGTTGAAGGGCGGAGGAGGGGCGCCGTCGGCCTGGGCGTGAGCGAAGCTGGCGAAGAGAGCGAGGACGAGAGTGCATGCGAGGGTCTTGCTGACGCCGAGGGCCGATTGCAGGTTCATTCCTTATCCTTTTGGTCTGGTTGGTCTGGCGAAGCGGTTCCGACCAGGATTGTCTCCGATGAGATTGCGCGGCAAACAAATCGGTTTTACACCCACCCCCTCGAATCTTGCCAAAGTCTTGATTCGATGGGTGATAGCCGGGTACTTCCAAGGTAAAGTACTGGATCGAAATGGTTTAGCGATAAAGTACTTCGTTATAACGAGATACGGGCGGCCATTTGTCGCGAGTCTTTGGCCTTTTCTCTATCTACTTCTATTCTACGGGACTGACTAAAACTAAAATGCCAGGTTTCCGGAGAATATTTTTCGGAGAGTAAGCGGTTATTTTTGTTTTGGTTGTGGGCTTTGTAGAGGGTTCGGGTAGGCTTGGGAGGGCTTGACATGCGGATTTGCCTTTGTTGCAGCATGTTTGCGAAGTTTCGATTGAGTTTACCGGACGGAGAAATGGAAAAGGGGGAGTGGAGAGATGAGCAGAATGGATTGCATGCGCTGGCGACGAGGGCGGTTGATCGGGCTTTCCCTGAGTTTGGGCGTTGCGTCAGGCCTGGGTGTTGCGGCGGGTGGTCCGAGTGCTGGTTTTTCGTTGCATGCCCAGACTCTGCGAGCGGGCGGACCGTCGCTCGAGGTCACCTCGGCACTGGGACGCAAGCTGTATGCGCTTCCGGACGATGAGAGCGTGACGACAGCACGGGCGAAGCTTGCCGCGGATCCGAAGAATGTTGCCCTTGTGCTTGCTCTCTCGAGGGCAGAGGCGGGACGACGGCAATACAAGGAAGCGGTGGCGACCTGCACGAAGGGTTTGCTGGCGGCGCCTGACAATGCCGATCTTTATGTTGAGCGTGGTCATCGCGAGCTGGGATTGCGCCAGTTCCGGCAGGCGAAGCAGGACCTGGAACGGGCGACGAAACTGGCGCCGGGCAATCTTGATGCGCACTACCATCTTGGGCTCGCGCATTATTTTGTGGGGGAGTTCCGTGAGGCGGCGGCTTCGTTCGACGCGGCACGGGCGCTGGCCAAAAATGACGACAGCCTGATTGATTGTTCGAATTGGCTGTATGTTTCGCTGCGTCGCGCCAGCGATGAGGCGCAGGCGAGCAATGCTCTGAGTCGAATTACTCCGGCTGTGAAGAATACCGAGCCGCATTTGTACTTCTATCTGCGGCTTCTGCATTTCTATCAGGGAAAGATTGCGGAGAAGGACGTGCTGCCTGCCTGCTCCAGCGAAGGGCGATGTGGAAGCAGAGCTTTCGTTCAACACGGTGAGTTATGGAGTGGGCAACTGGCACCTGTACCATCACGCGATGCCTCAGGCGGTGGACCTTTTTAAAGAGGTGGTGAAGGGAGAGGCGTGGAATTCGTGGGGGTTTGTCGGGTCTGAGGTGGAACTGGCACGCATGAAGAAGTGATATTTAGAAGGGTGCTGGAGCCGGCGCGCCCTGCAAGGAGACAAACTGTTGCGGTTCGCAGCAGGCGCGGCTCAGGGTCGCCAGATCGGCCTGCATGGCGCGGTCGGATTTGAGAGACGCCAGCACGGCATCGAGAATCGACGCGGCAGCTTTGTCCCGCGGACGCTCCATCTTGTAGTGCATCCATTTGCCTTCGCGACGTGCGTCGACGATTCCGGCGCGTCGAAGATAGGCGAGATGCCTTGAGATTTTTGGTTGCGCCTGATGCAAGATTTCGACGAAGTAGCAGACGCACACTTCGCGGCCATCCATGAGGTTGAGAAGACGGAGGCGAGTGGGGTCGGCGAGGGCGGCGAAGAGCTGGACGAGGTCGTAAGACTTTGGGTGTCGCGCCATGTTCTAAATATACGCCTTGACAGATATGTTTGGTCGGCAATATATTCGTTTAGACGAATATAAGGACGCCGACCAATGGATAACCAGACTGCGATTCGTGAGAAATATGGTTCGATTGCCACAGGCGTAACTGAAGCTCAAGCCGCGGCGTGCTGTGATCCTGCGATGCGCTGCTGCGACCCCATCACCAAAGATCTTTACAACGCTGCGGAGAAAGGCATGCTGCCGGACAACGCGGTGCTGGCGTCGCTGGGATGCGGCAATCCAACGGCTTTGATTGAGCTTCGAGCGGGCGAGACGGTGCTCGATCTAGGCTCGGGCGGCGGAATCGATGTGCTGCTTTCCGCAAAACGCGTGGGGCCGACAGGCAAAGCCTATGGTCTGGATATGACGGACGAGATGCTTGCGCTTGCGCGTGAGAATCAGCGACAGGCGGGCGCAACGAATGTCGAGTTTCTGAAGGGTGAGATCGAGAATATTCCTCTGCCGGATGATTCCGTGGACGTGGTGATTTCGAACTGCGTTATCAATCTGTCGGCGGATAAAGACCGGGTTTTGAACGAGGCGTTTCGCGTGCTTCGGCCGGGAGGGCGCTTTGCCGTTTCCGATGTTGTGGTGCGTGGCGAGGTGCACGAGTCGGTTCGTCAAAGCATGTTGCTTTGGGTGGGCTGTATCGCGGGCGCGCTGGAGGAATCGGATTACCGCGCCAAGCTCGCTGCTGCGGGATTTGTCGACATTGATTTTGAGCCGACGCGGACGTATGACATCGAAGACGCTCGCGTCTTTCTTACTGAAACTGGAATCGCGGTGGATGAGATTGCACCTCAGATCGAGGGCAAGTTCCTTAGCGCGTTTATCCGCGCCACGAAGCCCGGTGTTGCATGCTGCGATCCGGGTTGCTGCGGCCCGGTCGAAGTGAGGGCATGAGTATGCCGGCATACAACGTCCTGTTTCTATGTACCGGGAACTCTGCCCGTTCCATCATGGCGGAAGGAATTTTAAACCGTAGGGCCAAGGGGCAATTCACTGCCTACAGCGCGGGGAGTCATCCGTCGGGAGTCGTCAGGCCGGAGGCATTACGGCAGTTAGAGCTTGCTGACATCCCGATAGAGAAATTGCGCAGCAAGTCGTGGGATGAGTTCGCCGGGGCGGATGCACCGACGATGCATTTCATCTTCACGGTGTGCGACAACGCTGCGAATGAGGTCTGTCCGGTATGGCCCGGTCATCCGATGACCGCGCACTGGGGTGTTCCCGATCCTGCGTCGATCGCTGGTACGCCTGAGGAAAAAGAACGCGCTTTTCGAGATGCGTTTTCAATTCTCGACCGGCGAATCGGTCTCTTCCTTGCACTGCCTCTTTCGACCTTGGCGAGCCTCGCAGTTCAGCGTGAACTCGACAACATAGGTCGGCGATGAAATCGTCACTGACGCGCCGGTTCGTCGCAGAGTTCCTCGGTACTCTGTTTCTGCTCGCTGCTGTGGTGGGCTCCGGGATCATGGGAGAACGTTTGGCTGGCGGTAACGTTGCCATCGCCTTGCTGGCGAACAGTGTTGCAACAGGATCGGCCCTGGTCGCACTCATCTTTGCTCTTGGCGCCATTTCAGGGGCTCATCTGAATCCAGCGGTGACGCTCGCCGACGCATGGCAGGGCGGAATTCGTTGGCGTGACACACCGGTCTACATCCTTGCGCAACTCGCTGGTGCTTTCGCCGGAGTCGGTGTCGCTCACCTGATGTTTGGCTTGCCTCTGTTTTCGGCTTCGACACATGTACGCAGCGGCGCTGCCCAGTTGTTCAGCGAATTCATCGCCACGTTCGGGCTGCTTGGAGTTATCTGGGGCTGTGTCCGGAGACATTCCCTGATCGTTCCATTCGCTGTGGGGGGCTATATCACCGCAGCCTATTGGTTTACCGCGTCTACGTCCTTTGCCAACCCTGCGGTGACGATTGCTCGCTGTATGACAAACACGTTTGCGGGAATTCGACCCGGGGACGTTTGGGGATTTGTTGCTGCTGAATTGGCAGGGGCATTTGCAGCGACTTTACTTTTTCGGTGGCTCATACCCTCTCCGACTCGTTGAGATTTTGGCTGGAGCGCGGTTTAGGCGGCCTGGGTTTCCGCCTTGAGCTTCTCAGCGGTGTAGTGGGCGATGAGGGCGTCGATGGTGGGTTGGAGCATGCCTTCCATGACCATGGCGAGTTGGTGATTGGTGAGGCCGATGCGGTGGTCGGTGAGGCGATTTTGCGGGAAGTTGTAGGTGCGGATTTTTTCGTTGCGGTTGCCGGTGCCGATCTGCTGCTTGCGGTCTTTGGCCTGCTCCTGGTGGATGCGCTCGGCCTCGGCTTCGTAGAGGCGGGCACGGAGGACACGCATTCCCTTTTCACGGTTTTTGATCTGGGATTTTTCGTCCTGGCAACTGACGACGGTGTTGGTGGGCAAATGGGTGATGCGGACGGCGGAGTAAGTCGTGTTGACGGACTGACCGCCGGGACCTGAGGAACAGAAGGTGTCGATGCGGAGATCTTTGGCTTCGATTTTGATGTCGACCTCTTCTGCTTCGGGGAGGACGGCGACGGTGATTGCCGAGGTGTGGACGCGGCCCTGGGTTTCTGTGGCGGGGACACGCTGGACGCGATGGACGCCGGACTCATACCTGAGTTGCGAGTAGACGTTGTCGCCTTCGATGATGGCGGTGACGTCTTTGAGGCCGTTGCCGATGCCGGATTCGGTTTGCGAAAGGATTTCGACCTTCCACTTGTGTTGTTCTGCGAAGCGCATGTACATGCGAAAGACTTCGGCGACAAAGAGGGCAGCCTCGTCGCCGCCGGTGCCGGCACGAAGCTCGAGGATGACGTTTTTTTCGTCGTTGGGATCCTTGGGGAGGAGGAGGACTTTGAGCTGCTCTTCGACAGGGGCGAGACGAGGCTCGAGTGTGTCGAGCTCGGCTTGCGCCATCTCTCTTACGTCGGGATCCGGGTCGGCGAGCATGGCTTTGGCTTCGGCGACGCCTTCCTTGATCTTGCGGTACTCGCGAAACTTTTCGACGGTGGGCTCGATGTCGCGGTGCTGCTTGGCGATGGACTGGAATTTCTTCTGATCGCTGAGCAGGGTGGGGTCGGACATCTGGCGGCCGAGGTCTTCGTAACGGGCTTCGAGTTGGTCAAGGCGGTCGAACATGGGTGCTCCTAAGGGACAGGGACTAGGGAATGGGGACGAGGCACAGCAATGCGGTTTGGGAGCAGCTAGGCAAAGTCGTGACGCGCCGGGGAGGCGGGCACGATGGGGGTGGTCACCGGATTTGCGGCTGTGTTCATTGCTTATTGGATGTTACTCCTGCGCTGGAGGGTTCGGCGAGTGGAATGGCGGCGGGGGCGGGGGGCTCACTTGCTTCCGAGCAGTTTTGCTCCGACGAGAAATGCGCCTGCGACCAGTGCGGCTATAGCAGCGAGGGTGCTCCAAAGCTGTGCCGGCTTGAGGCTGCCGAGGAGTTGAGCGACGGTCATCTCCTGGGGTGACGGCTGCTGGGGTGACGGCTGCTGGGGTGACGGTGCGGCTGATGCAGGCTGCGGCGGCTGGTTGAAGAGGGACTGATTCTTTTGTTTCCACTCCTGCACCTTTTGTTTCCAGCTATAGAGGATGCCGTTGAACTCGGCGGTCGTCAATGACACCGCCTGCAGGCTGACCTGCTGGACATACCAGTCGTAGCCTTTTTCGAGGAGGCCTTCCTGTTGAATCCCGTCTTCGACGATGACCAGCAAAGGAAGAGAGGCGGAGTATGCCATTGCGGCTTCGATCTGATTCCAGGGCGTTGGCAGCTTTACCTCGGACAGCACGGTCTGACTGGGTCCGCCGCGTTTGGAGATGCCTGAGGAAAAGTACGATCGTTCCAGGGCGATGACGACCGCTCCGGAACAGGTTTTGAGGAGTTCGGTCACGGCTTTCAGGGGGGCATCGGAGCTGAAGGTATTTCGGCCGACGGTGTGAGGGGTCAGGCCTTCCCCGCGCAAGCGGTCTTCTACGGCGCGAACAAAGTCTTCCTGCTGGGAGTTGGCGGTTCCGCCGACGCTGACAAAGATATGGCCTTCTTCGCTCATAATTTGCTCAGTACCAGGAGTGGTAGCAATTCGCTTGTGGACCAATGCAGGCAGCTTACCAGAAGATTCGTTGAGGGTGTGGGCCCGGATGCGGCATCCATCATCTCATCATCTGCAGAGACGAATTGTTTGTTTCGGGAGATATATCGATGGCGTTGTTTCTGGGCGTGGCGGAGTTAGCCGAGGCGCTTGCCGGGGAGGCTGGCCGGTTGAAGAAGCGGGCGGCGATTGCGGAGGCGATCTCGCGCGTGCACGGGGCTGCGCCGGAGAGCGAGGACGCGGGATTGTTTGCGATGTATCTCGCGGGGACGCCGTTTGCGGAGGCAGATTCGCGGAAGCTGAATGCGGGCGGGGCGCTGTTGTCCAAGGCGCTGCTGGCGGTGACCGGGGCGCAGCAGGTGGAGTTGACGGCGGCTTATCGGCGGCACGGGGATATGGGCGCGGCGGCGTTCGATCTGCTGATGGCTTCGCCGGTGGCGGCCAAAAGAGTGCCTGAGCTGACATTGGCCGATGTGGCCGATGCGTTTGCGGCAATGGCGGTGGCGAAGACGACGGCGATTCGTGCGGGGCTAGTGGAGGGAATGTTGCGAAGAGCGAGTCCGCTGGAGGCGAAGTATTTGCTGAAGTTGATGCTCGGCGATATGAGGATTGGAGTGAAGCAGAGCCTGGTGGAGGAGGCGATTGCGGTTGCGGCGGGTGCATCGGTGGAGACGGTGCGGCGGTCGGTAATGCTGGAGGCTGATCTTGCGGGTGCGGTGCGCCGGGCGTTTGCCGGAACTCTGGGCGAAGCGCGGATGCGGCTGTTTCATCCGCTGGGATTTATGTTGGCGAGTCCGGTCGCGTCGCCGGAGGAGGCGGTGGAACGATTTACCGCGAAGCCTGTGAAGATTGTGGCGAAGACCAAACGCAGGAACAAGGCCGAGCTTGACTCCGAACCGGACGATGAGACCGTCCGCCTCAACGGTCGAGAGGACGGGATTCTTCCCGAGGGAGATGAAGGGAATCGTTTGGTTGAGACGTTTTTGGAGGACAAGTACGACGGAATGCGGGCGCAGGTGCATTGCGGCGACCCAGGGCAACCGGAGCGCGTGACGATCTATTCGCGCAACCGTGAGGATGTGACCGAGAGTTTTCCGGAGCTGGAGGAGGCGTTCGCCAAAGTGGATGCGGGAGAGGACGACGCGCCGGGCGGCTTGATCTTCGATGGCGAGATTCTGGGCTGGGATCTCGAACAGGCGCGCGCATTGCCGTTTGCAGTGCTGGGGCAACGGATTGGACGCAAGAGAGTTTCCAACGAGTGGCGACGGCAGGTGCCGGTGGTATTTATGGCGTTCGATCTGATGTATGCGGGGGGCGAGTTGTTGCTGGAACTGCCGCTGCGGGAGAGACGCAACCGGCTGGAGGCAGAGGTGGAGAGACTGGTGGAGCGGGTGGCATCGCCTGTGGTTGTGGATGAGCGGAGGCGGGATTCGCAGGCCGTGCTGTTTGCCGGGAGCGAAGGTCCGGATGTGGAACGGTTGATGATCTCTCCGTCGCGGCTGGTCGGGTCAGCCGAGGATATCGATCGTGCCTATGCGGAGGCACGGGCGCGGGGAAATGAAGGGGTGATGCTGAAGGCGGCGGAGTCGGTGTATCAACCGGGACGTCGCGGATTGGCGTGGGCGAAGTTGAAGCGCGAGTTGGCGACGCTGGATGTGGTGGTGACGGGCGCGGAGTTCGGGCATGGCAAGCGTGCCGGGATTTTGAGCGACTACACGTTTGCGGTGCGGGGTGCCGGCGGTGAGCTGCTGAACGTGGGCAAGGCTTATTCCGGGCTGACGGACGCGGAGATTGCCGAGATGAGCGCGTGGATGATGGCGCACACGCTGGAGGACCGGGGATTTTTTCGCACGGTCGAGCCGCTGATGGTGCTGGAGGTGGCGTTCAACAACATTATGCGCAGCGGGCGGCATGCGAGTGGATTTGCGCTGCGATTTCCGCGGATTCTGCGGATCAGAACGGACAAGCCGGTAAGCGAGATCGACACGGTGGAACGAGTGGAGGAGGTTTATCAGTCACAGGTGGATAAGCCGATGGAGACGGAAGCTGATTTGCCGGACTTCGATGGCTAGCTGGACAGGGGACGTCGCTATAGTCCACCATCTGGCTATATCTCAATTTATTGCCCAAGGAGCTTTAGCCAGTGCGAACACTTCGTTTTCTTGCCTTGATTGTGTTGGTTGTGCCATCCGTAGTTTTTGCCCAGAACACGCGTGAGGCGCAGGCTATTCGCGCTGTAATGGACAAATCGGTTGTCGACTGGAATCGCGGGGACCTGACGTCCTTTGCCACGAGCTATAAGAACTCGCCGGACATTCTGTTTATGGGCGCAAAGATTTCGCGAGGCTATGCCCAGATGGTGGAGACCTACCGCAAGAACTATTCCACGAAAGAGAAGATGGGGATTCTTGGCTTTAGCAATCTCGAAGTGCAGCCGCTCGATGAACACTTCGCCACTGTGACGGGGAATTTTCATCTGGAGCGTACGCAAGCAGGCGGAGGCAACGCAGATGGCTACTTTCTGCTCGTATTTGAGAAGACGCCGGGCGGATGGAAGATCGTTCGTGACGCCACGACGGTGACGCCGAAGAAGACTGTCCAGTAACGAACTGGAATGCCGGAATAAGAACCCTGGCGCTGCCGAAGATCATCAGACGAGTGACAAGGAGTCGTCATGGAATATCGTCAACTGGGTAGATCGGGATTGAAGGTGCCGGAGCTATGTTTCGGTGCGGGGACGTTTGGCGGCGGTAACGAGTTTTTCAACGCGTGGGGAGCTACTGACGACATTAAAGAGGCGAAAAAGATCGTTGGTATCTGCATGGACGCAGGGATGAACCTGTTCGACACCGCAGACATCTACTCGGACGGAAAAAGTGAAACGGTTCTAGGTAAGGCGATCGATCACCTGAATCGCGAGGATGTAATGATCTCGACGAAGGCGACATTCCGGCTCGGCAAGGGGCCGAACGATGTGGGGTCGTCGCGGTATCACCTGATGCAATCGGCGGAGCGATCGCTGCGGCGGCTGCAGACAGACTATATCGATATCTATCATCTGCACGCGTTCGACGCGGCAACGCCGGTAGAGGAGACACTGCGGGCGCTGGACGATCTGGTGACAGCGGGCAAGGTGCGGTATATCGCGTGCTCGAATTTTTCCGGGTGGCATCTGATGAAGTCGTTGAGTGTGAGCGATCGGTATGGATGGTCGCGGTACGTGGGGCATCAGGCGTACTACTCGCTGGTGGGGCGGGACTTTGAGTGGGAGTTGATGCCGCTGGCTCAGGATCAGGGAGTGGGGACGCTGGTGTGGTCGCCGCTGGGGTGGGGACGGCTGACGGGCAAGATTCGACGGGGCTCACCGATACCGAAGGAGAGCAGGCTGCATAAGACGGCGGCGGAGGGGCCACAGGTGCCGGAAGCGTATCTCCACAAGGTTGTGGATGCGATTGACGAGATCGCGCTGGAGACGGGTAAGACCGTGCCGCAGATTGCGTTGAACTGGCTGCTGCGGAGGCCTACGGTTTCGACGCTCATCGTCGGTGCGCGGAATGAGGAGCAGTTGAAGCAGAACCTTGGCGCGATCGGGTGGGAGTTGAGCAAGGAGCAGATTGCAAAGCTGGATGCAGCGAGCGAGGTTCCGCTGGCTTATCCGTACTGGCATCAGCGGCAGTTTGAGGAGCGGAATCCTCGGGCGGTGTGACGCGAATCCATGGGAGAGCGGTCAGAATTTGTAACCGCGATTGGCTTTGTAATCGAAGCTGACAAGTCCGTCGCGGTAGTCGATCTTCATTGTGGTCTCGCCAAGGGCAGTGAAGCCAATGAATCCAGAGACGTCCATCCCGACGCTCGTGGAGAGGCCTGGTGTATCGAAGGCGACTACATCCCGGATTGTCTGAGAGAGATTGGCGAACCTGAAGTTGATCTGGTCCGCTATGTAAATCTTGTCGACGTTGCCGCTTAGGCCTTTGATGGTCATCAAGCCGTCCTTGTGGACATTTGTAACCTCGCGCGCGACGGCAGGCGTGACTGAAGTAGTGAAGGCTCCGGTGTCGAGTATGAAGAGCTTGACTTTGCTGTTGTTGAGCGAGACGGGAAGAAGCAGATCATGTCCAATGCGATAGACGAGGTTCCAGTCCTTCATCTCGGGGGCGATGTAGCGGTCGTGCAGCGCACGAGGAACGGGCTTTTGGCCAGTTTCGGAGGTTTGGCCGGAGTTGTCGTCCTCATAATCGTCGGGAGTGCTGGCGGTTTCAAGTGTGGGTTTGGCAGATGCAACGTCGTCGGGACGTGGTGGCAGAGGTCCGAGGATCAGCGTGCGCACCGGATAATCAAGGGTGATGAGGAAACGGGAGAAGACGTCCATGCCGATGAGGCCGTCGTCGTCGACAACATTGCGCGCGTCGACCACCTCTACGTCGCAGTCGCGAAACTCAAGCCCGCCGATCTTGATGCTGTCGGCGTGCGCCGTGTAGGCAGGCTGGTCGCCGTGGTCGCCGCCGCCGCCGATTTTTTCCTGAGAGATGCGCTGGAGACCAGCGCGATTGGCGACTGAACGGCTGATTACGAGGCCGCTGGCTCCGGTATCGATCTGCAGACGGGCGTTGTGATCGTTCAGTTTTACCTCCAGGCCAAAGGCGCGGATATGGTCGCCGTCGCGCATGAACCGGATGAATGGGATGCTGGTCGTGGAGGTTTCTGAGGCGAGTCGGCAGGCTTTGTGGGGTTGCGCCATCTGCTTTTTCACGTAGTCGAGATAAGAGTGCAGATGATTCATCTCTTCAGGGTTGTTGCCTGTGGATGAAGCGAGGTAGGCCTCCAGTTCGGAGATGCGTTGGGCGCTGGGAAGGGTTTCGAGCCAACGCAGACGAATGGAGGGATCGTCCGGCTCAAGCGCGTGAGCCATGGCAATCTGCTTCGCGGCCGAACTGTATAAGGAGTTGAGCTGGTAGAGCCGGGACGTAAGAAGGTGCACCTGAGCGTTACAAGGGTCGAGCTTCAAGGCTGAGGCTGCGGTGTCGAAGGCAAGCCACGGTTTGCCTTCGGCATATTGCACGTCGCCGAGTGAAGTGAGAAGAATCGCGGACTGGGGGTTTTGAGTGAGGACATTCTGGACGAGGTCCTCGGCTTCCTTCACCTTCTGTTGTTTGAGAAATACCCGTGCCAGGCTTGCCGTGAGCGCCGGATCGCCCGGCTTCTTTTGCAGTTGGGACTGATAGAGCGTGACGGCGCGATCGTAGTCGCTGTGAAGGAACGCCTGGTCCGCTTCAGAGGATGTGCCGGCAGCGAGGACTGAACAGTTTACTGCCAGCGCTGAATGGTCCATAAAGCAGGTCGTGAGGAGGAATGCAATCGCCACACATAGGCGAAAGTGGGAAAAGAATCCAGCAAGCTTCAAAGCGGGGTCTCCGAAAAATCACCTAAGTCAGGATGCGCAGTCAGCATATCGTCAATCATCAGGATCAGGAAGAGGTATTCCTCGTGGGCGTAAAGAAATGGGAAACAACTGAAACATAACCTTGGCGCGATCGACTGGGAGCTGACGATAAGCAGTTTAGATACGGACTCTTTAGAGCTTTATTACGGTTCTTTTATATGTCCCCGCATAGGCTTGGTTATGCCGTCTTTTGCGGTTGTGTGCTGATGGGTTCAGCAGCCGCCGGCAGGGAGATGTATGCGATTGTCAATGAAGTATGGCTCGGGACGGATTGCGTGCCTGGGCATTTTTCTTGCGTGTGGGATGGGAGTGGTGCTGGCACAGGAATCGGGTGGGGGGCAAAACGCCGCGAGCGTTCCTGCGGCCGCCGATAAAGCAGAAGGAGGCGTGATGTACAAGGTCCCGCTTGTGGCAGCGGAGATGCAGGAGGCGAATTCTGCTGCGGCACCTGAATTGCAGGGGAATTTTTTTCAGCGCCTTGGCAGTTTTTATAAGGAGGACTGGACCGGAAGGCTTCCGGCTTCTACAGCGCCGCCTCGGCGGGCGTTGGATGTGCCGCTCGACTCGCCGCCGTTTCCCAGTTCTGACTGGGGTTATGGTGGTTCCCCTGCGATTGGAGTTCCGGACGGGAACACGTATCCGCTGATGACGGCGTTGAAGATGGAGAACAGCCGAACGAAGGTGTATGGATGGGTCGCTCCGAGCGTGAATGCGAGTACGTCGTCGAAGAATAATTTTCCGCTTGCGTACGACGTGTTTCCGAATCGCGTGGAGTTGAACCAGGCAGTGATCTATGTGGAGCGACTGCCGGATACGGTGCAAAAGACCCACTTCGACTTCGGATATCACCTGACGGCGTTCTTCGGGACGGACTACAGGTTCACGACGGCGAAGGGTTATTTCAGTCAGCAGCTTCTGCAAAAAAATCATGTCTATGGTTTCGACCCGGTGCTGGAGTATGTCGATCTTTACTTTCCGGTGAAGGAGGGGTTGGACATCCGGTTCGGGCGGTTTCTGTCGGTGCCTGGAATTGAAGCGCAACTCGCGCCGAACAACTACAACATGACGCATTCGCTGCTGTATACGATCGATCCGTTTACCGATACCGGCGCGATTGCGACTCTGAAGCTGACGAAGCAGTGGATCGTGCAGGCGGGAATCTCGGCAAGCCATGATGTGGCGCCGTGGACGGTGGACCGGAGAGCATCGTTGATTGCGTGTGTGGATTACTCAACCGCGAGTAATCATGACAATTTCTACGCATGCGCGAACGGCATTAATGATGGCAAGTATGCATACAACAATCTGCAGGACTTCGACGGCACGTGGTATCACCGGTTCAATGCGAAGTGGCATACGGCGACCGAGGCCTGGTATATGTATGAGAACGTTGTGCCGAACGTCGCGGGTAATGTGGCGAATCCGATTACGCCGGAGATTGGCGCAAACGGAGCTTTTTGCCTGGCTGGGGAACTGCGCTGCACGGCTCCAGAGTATGCGTTCGTGAACTATGTGAATCGCGAGTTCAACTCAAAGTTCTTTGCCGGATTCCGTTCGGATTTTCTGAATGACAAGAAGGGCCAACGGACGGGCATTGCGGGCAAGTACACGGAGAACACTTTGTATGCGACGAAGTACATTGGCAGCACGGTGATGCTGCGGCCGGAGCTGCGGTTCGATCACTCGTGGGACAATCGCGGTTACGACAATGGAACAGCGCGCAACCAGTTTTTTTTCGGGATGGACGTGATCTATAAGTTCTGACCGGTACGGGATGCGGCGACTACCAGGACGACACGGCCGGAGAGCTGGCGGGCGCGGGAGTTTTGAAGGGATACACTGCCCGGGCGCGGTCGATCAGGTCCCATGAATCGGCTGGACTGACCTGACGGGCGAATGTAACCACCTGGCCATGGCAGATGAAGCGGACGCCATTTTGGGGTCCGTATCGTCTGCCTGCCCACTCTTCGTAATGGAGATTGGAGATGTCGGAGTTCTGGTACTGCCGATCGGAGAGTTGGAAAGAGAGCAGACGCCCCTGAATGCGAAGGGTGTCTGGCGTTACGGTGACGATTTCGAAGTAGAAAAGCGATCTCAGGGTGATGTAGACGATCATGAGGAAGGCTAAAACGAGGAGAACGGTGGTGCCGGTCCCCATTGACAGCGAATGACGACTGGCCGCCCAGATGCCTGATCCGGTGAGAGACGAAAAGAAGTAGGCGCCCCAGATTGCGATGACGGCGAAGTTGAAGCAAATGCGCCAATCGATGCGGGGACGGATTTGAATGCGAAGGGCGTCTCCGTTTGCGACGATCTTGAGCATGGAAATTATCCTGCCGGAGGATAACACCAGCTCGAATGTCTAGTGGCCGGCGGAGGGGTTGACGTGCTTTGGCGGGCGGGGGATGAAGAAGATGAGAGGAATCATGCAGGCGCAGAAGACGGCGAGGTACTGAATGACGTCGAGGTAGGCGAGCATGGAGGCCTGGCGATGAAGCTGGTTGTAGATGAAAGCCTGGGCGGAGTGGGAGCCGGCCCCGGTGAGCGGGTTGCCGCTGCTGTGTCCACCGAAGATGCCCTTGAGTCGTGCGACCTGATTCATGAAGGCGGGATTTCCGGAGGTCAGATTGCGAGTCATGCTGCTTTCGTGGGCAGCGGTGCGGCGGGTAAACATCGTGGCCAGGAACGCGGTTCCGCAGGAGCCGCCGATGTTACGGGCCAGGTTGGTGAGGCCGGAGACATCATTATTTTCCGACTGCTTTACGCCGATGTAGGAGATCGTGTTGATGGGGATGAAGAGGAAGGCGAGCCCCGAAGCCTGGAAGCAGCGCAGGAAGACGAGGTAGTTATAGCTAACGCCGAGATTGAGGGTATGCATCTCCATCAGGGCGGCGGTGAGTAGAAAGAATCCGAACGCGATGAGTTTGCGCGGGTCGACGCGGCCGACCAGGAAGCCCACGATGGGCATCATGCACATCATCATGACGCCGGCAGGAGAGAGCACAAGGCCGGCAAGCTCCGCGGTGTAGCCGAGCAGGGTCTGGACGAACTGCGGGATGAGAACGGTTGTCCCATAGAGCGCGAAGCCGAGCACAAACATCAGAAGGAAGCTGATGGCGAAGTTGCGTCTGTAGAAGAGTGTGAGATTGAGGATGGGCCTGTGGCCGATGCGGAGCTGCCGCAGCTCCCACCAGATCATCGCGATGAAAGCGATGACACTGACCACGGCGAAGAAGGCGATGAGGTGCGAGGAGAACCAGTCATCTTCCTGGCCTTTATCCATGATGAACTCGAGCGAGCCGAAGGTGAGGCCGAGCAAGCCGAAGCCAAGGAAATCGAGCTTGATGCCGCCCTTTTGCGATTCCGCGACCTGCTTCTTGACGTATGGCGGATCTTCGACGATGCGCGACGTGAGGAAAAGAGAGATGATGCAGACGGGGATGTTGAGGAAGAAGATCCAGCGCCAGTCGAAGCGGTCGGTGATGTAGCCGCCGAGTGTTGGGCCGATTGCGGGTGCGCAGACGACTGCCAGGCCATACATCGCGAAGGCTTGTCCGCGCTTGGCTGGAGGAAAGGTATCGGCGAGGATGGCTTGTTCGGAGGGCGCGAGGCCGCCGCCGCCGACTCCCTGCAAGACCCGGCAAAAGATGAGAATGGGCAACGATGGCGCGAAGCCGCACAGGGCGGAGCTGATGCCGAAGAGCGTGACGCAGATCATGTAGAACTTCTTGCGTCCGATGAAGGTGGTCATGTAGGCGCCGGCAGGGAGGATGATGGCGTTGGCGACAAGATACGCGGTGAGCACCCAGGTGGCTTCGTTCTGCGTTGCGCCGAGGCCTCCCGCGATGTGGGGCAGGGCGACGTTGGCGATGGAGGAGTCAAGCACCTCCATGAAGGTGGCGAGGGTGACCGTCATGGCGACGATCCATGGATTGATGCGGGGCCGCCATGGCCGCTCTACGGTGTCGTGGGTGGAGGGCTTGTCCGGTACCTGTCCGCTGGGGAGTTCGAGTGTGGTAGCTGCCATGCGATGCTGATTCGATTGTAGTGACATTGGCTGGGATTCAGGGATTGCGGGGGAGAATGCCGCGGAAAACCACTGTTTCGGCAGTAAGGCGGCGGCCCGGCGGGTTTCTAAATAGAGAGGATGAGTGGAGGAAGAAGGAATTTCTACAGAAATCGCGGTAGGCTAATGTCAATGGCTATCTCCGTTGTTTCCAACCGTCAAGTTGCAGTTTTCTTCCTGTTGGCGTGCTTCGGTACGTCGCTTTTTGCGCAGACATCGCAATCGGCTCCAGCCCGCAGTGCGCCCGCGGCGGCACACTCGCCTACCCCAGCCGATCTTCTGATCGGATCGTATGGGCCGTACCGGGCGAACAACGATCTGCTCTACTATCACCTCGATATCCGGGTCGATCCGGAGAAGAAGTACATCAGCGGCACGAACACGATCCGCTTCAAGATGCTGCAGGATGGCACGCGCATTCAGCTGGAGCTCTATCCAACCCTGCAGATCGACAAGATTGCGATGGGTTCGGAGACGTTGAAGTACGAGCGCGACGGGCCCACCTTCTATGTCGATTTTCCGCAGACGCTGCGCCAGGGCCACACGTATTCGATCGACGTTCACTACTCGGGGAACCCAACCGAGACGGGGCGATTCGGCTGCTTCACCTTCAAGAAGGATACGGCGGGACATCCATGGATCAATACCGCCTGCGAAGGAGACGGCGCGTACGTCTGGTGGCCGAATAAAGAGCAGTGGCGCGACGAACCCCAGGAGGGCATGTCGATCACGGTCGCGGTGCCGAATGGACTGACGGATGTTTCCAATGGAAAGTTCATGGGCAAGAAAGATCTTGGCGATGGATACACGCGCTGGGACTGGAGGGTTCACTACCCGATCAACAACTACGACGTCGCGCTGAACATCGGCAACTATGTGCACTTCGGCGATAAGTTTCGCGGGTTGCCGCTGGACTACTACGTGCTGCCGGAAGATATGGAGGGCGCGAAGCGGCAGTTCGCCCAGGTACCCGGGATGATGAAGGCGTACTACCACTATCTTGGGGAGTATCCCTTCAAGAAAGATGGCTACAAGTTGATCGAGGTGCCCTATGCGGGCATGGAACACCAGAGTGCGGTGGCTTACGGCAACCACTTTGCCAACGGCTATTTGAATCGCGACTGGACCGGCGTCGGCATCAGCCCGCGCTTCGACTTCATCATTATTCACGAGAGCGGACATGAGTGGTTCGGCAATGCGATAACGGCGGCCGACAAGTCCGACATGTGGATTCACGAGGGCTGGACGACGTATCTGGAGAGTCTCTACGTCGAGTACACCTATGGGCACGACGATGCGATGAAGTATCTGAACGCCTATAAGAAGAAGGTGAAAAACGACCGGCCCATTATTACCGCGCGCGGCACCAACGCCGAACCGCCGCAGGATCAGTACTTCAAAGGAGCGCTGTTTCTGAATACACTGCGCAGCGTTGTGAATGACGACGCCAAGTGGTGGGCGATGCTGCGGGGGTACTATCAGCACTTCAAGTATCAGAACATCATGACGGAAGACATCGTGCAGTACTTCAACCAGCAGACGGGAATGAACCTGACTCCGGTCTTCGATCAATATCTGCGGCATACTGCGATACCCACGCTGGAGTTGAAATTCGACGAGCCGAGCACGGTCCAATATCGATGGGTTGCGGATGAAAAAGGGTTTGCGATGCCGGTGCGCGCAGGTTTGAAAGATCACTGGGAGACGCTTCATCCCACGACGGAGTGGCAGACGATGAAGACGCCGCTGACAAAGGATCAGTTCGATGTGGCGACGGATCTCTACTACATCAACGTAAACAAGATGTGAGGCGCATAATTAACAACAAGTGCCGAGCGGTGCTAAACTTCGGGTTTTCCGTCGTAGTTCAGCCGCTTGTGCGATGGCGTGGAGTGGAAAGAGAGTTGTAGATGCATCCGGATCTGGAGAAGTTGATTTCGTTGCAGGCCCACGATGTTGAAGCCAAACGTCTGCGCGATGAGATGGCGGCATTGCCGAAACAGGTCGCAGGGCTGGAGACGAAAGCGAAGGCGACCGAAGGGCAGCGCGCGGTGATCGTCGATCTGATGGCAAAAGAAGAGGCGTTGCGGCGGCGGCAGGAGTCGGATGTCAAGGATCATCAATCGAAGATTGCGCGCATACGCAAACAGATGGATATGGCAACGACGACCGTGCAGGTGACGGCATTTGAGCATGAGATCGGCTTCGCTCAGGCCGAGATCAGCCGGCTGGAGGACGCCGAGATCGAGAGCATGGAGCGCAGCGAGGGGCTGGAGTCACAGAGGCAACTGGCTGACGAAGCTCTGACTGATGCGACTGCGACTCTGGAGCGCGAACGGGTGAGGGCGGCGGAGACGATTGCCCAGGACAAGGTTCTGCTCGCTGCGGTTGAGGAAAAACGGAAGGCCGAGCGCGCGGAGATCGCCGAGTCGGCGCTTTCTACGTACGATCGCATCGCGAAGGCCAAGGGAACGGCGGTCGCCGAGGCGCTGAATCAGAAGTGCATGGCCTGCCAGATGATGGTGCGGCCGCAGCGCTGGAACGACCTGCGCGATCGCAACAACGAAGAGGTGATGATGACGTGCGAGAGCTGCGGCCGACTGCTGTATTACGATCCGGCGCGCGACTCGCCGCAACGTAAAACGGTTCCGGTAGAGAGTATTGCGGCATCGATCATCCGCTCTCTTTGAAGGAGAGGCCCGTAGTCAGGAAAACTGTGAAGAGACTTTGCGTAGATATGGATGAGGTGATGGCGGATGCTTTGGGGGAGCATCTGACGCGTTATAACCGGCACTTCGGCGAGCAGATCACCGTCGAAGATTTGCAGGGGAAGTGGCTGTGGGAGGTGGTTTCGTCCGACCGTCATGCGGTGCTCGAAGCGGCTCTGCGCTCTGAGGATTTCTTCGATGTGCTGGCGGTGATGCCCGAGTCGCAGCGCGTGTTGCGGCGGCTGCAGATGAACTATGACGTGTTTATCGCGACGGCGGCGATGGAGGTGCCGACGTCATTTCAGCCGAAGTACCGTTGGCTGGCGAAGCACTTTCCGTTTATTCCTGCGTCGCACATTGTCTACTGCGGGGATAAAAGCATTCTGCGTGCCGACTATCTGATCGACGACAATCCCCGTCAGTTGCGGCGCTTTTCCGGCGAAGGGATTCTTTACAGCTCGCCACATAACGCCGGAGTGACGGGATATAAACGGGTCAACGACTGGCTCGAGGTGGAGGAGATGTTTCTCGGCTAGGCGTAGAGGGCGGACTCGAAGCGCTGCAGCGCCGACTCGGACCATGCGTGGGTGGTTTTGCGCCAGGTGTCGCCGGGCTCTTCGCGGAAGTTGGGAAAGTCCATGCGGCAGTAGCCGCAGCGAGCCTGGAAGTCGTAGAGAGCCTGGGCGGTGCCGTCGAGGTAGAGAACGGCCTGCAACCCGTCGCGCGACCACTCGACAGAGGCGATGCGTTGCGGCTCGGGGCGCTGATTTTCAGCGTCACTTTTGGCAAGGGCGGCGACGTTGTAGATCAGCATGGCGTCGAGAATACTGTCCTCATGGACCTGTTGCGAGCGGTCGCAGGCGTAGAAGTAGCCGGCGATGCCTTCGTCCTCGAAGACGACGGTCCAGGGGACGGCGGTGGAGTTGGAGGAGAGAAAGGCGCGGCCTGGAGTGAAGGAAAGCGACTGCATATCTCTCACGATACACTTGGAGATGCGGCTGTTCACCGCTGCAGACGCAGCAAGTTCGGAAAGAGAAGCAAGTCTGTCACGAGAGGGACAGAGGATGCTGGATGAGGATCAATGACAGGTAAGGACCGGCGATTGAGCGCATGAAGCTTCCCCGCATCAAGGTCGGTCGGCCCCAGCGACTCGCTGCGTTGCTGTTGCTGTTTTTTCTGGCGGAGTGCTGGTGGGTGGTGAGCCATCAGGAGCTTTCGCAGCAGGATTATCGCTATGCGGAGTGCGGCCGCGAGATGTGGGAGCGGCCTTCGCCGCTGGCCGGCTACTTTACAACCTGCGGCAATTTGAACGGCGACGGGACGTTTGCCTACCGGGTCGCGGGACTTCCGTTGACTTTGCAGCGGCTGGGGATGCTGGGCGTGGACAAGCTGCGCAAGCCGGAGAACAGGCTGTATGCCGAAGGGACTCTGCACGGCTCGACGTGGGAGGCGCGGCACGAGCTATTCAGCGTGAAGTATCTGCTGCATCTGCCATTTGTCTTTTTTGCGATCTGGCTGGGTGGAGGTCTGTGGTGGGTCTCGCGGCGACTTTTCGGCAATGAGGGCGGCTTCTTTGCGCTGGGTTTGTACTGCTTCTGCCCGGCGGTGGTGCGCTTTGCGGTGACACCGAACAACGATGTTCTGGCGATGTGGGGACTCTACGGTCTGGTGTACGCGGCGATGGGCGTGGCCCACGCGATGCAGGGCCCGCGAGAGAAGTGGAGGCCGCGCATCGTCCTGCTGACGATCGCGTTGGGACTGACTGCAGCGGCGCATCTGTTGGCGGCGATGCTTGGCTTTGTTCTGGCGGTGGTATGGATGATGTACCTTTCGGAGCGGCGGCGCAGCTACGTCATGCAAATCATGGTCTTCGCCGCAGTGGGGGCGATGGCGATTCTGTTTGCGTTCTATGCGTTCCGGCCGGCGCCGTTCAGCTATGTCTTTACCGGGGGTGGCGCGCGGTTCTGGTTTTCGCTGGACGGGGCCAGCCGTTTTTTCCTGAGCATGGCGAACGGTCCGATCGTCATCGCGACTGTGGTAGCGCTGCTGCTTTACATCACGGTGCGCCGCTCCCGTTACTTTGGCAATACGGCGCCGCTGGTGATGGTGCTGATGCTGTTCCCGCTGGTGACGACGCAGACGGTGTCCCGGCCATGGCTTTGGGCGCTGCCGTTTTTGTTCACCTTTGCTGGCGGAGTATTTGCGGATGCTCTGGAGACGCGGCAGAGGCGGATGTTTCTTGTCTTGTCCGGCGCGATTCTTCTAACCCAGGCGATTCTCTGCCTGACCGTGTTGCCGGGAATTGCGCGGTAATCTGCGAGGAGACGGCTGTATCCGGCTCGGTACCCATCCGGCTGCGTCGTTTCTCGGAATCTGTCGAGAATCCGGCATAATAGGTCGTCGCCTCAAGGAATTTCCACGCTATGGAGGATAGTCCGTCCGCAATGATGAAAGTCCCGTTCCGTTCCGCCTGCACTGCGTGTGCGCTTATCGTTTTGCTGCTTGTGAGCGGATGCCACCGTCATCGCAAGTCGAAGTCCGCACCCAACACGGACGCTTACTCGGACAATCTGCATCAGTTAGTGGAGAAGAGGGCGCTGCCGCCCGAGAAGGTCGACACCAGCAAGGTCCCCAATCTGCGCTGGCCGAATTTTTCCGACTACGACTCGTATATCCAGACGTTTTACGACGACCGCAACTACGAGGTGGCGTGGACTCGCGATGGAGCGCCAACCGCGACCGCGACGGCGTTCATCCAGCAGTTTCAGGATGCCGCGATGAAGGGTTTGATCCCGGATGACTACGACGCGCCGCGCTGGACTGAGCGGGTTCAGGCGCTGAACGACAAGTCCGCCGACGCTCTCTCGCTCTTCGATGTGGCGATGACGGTCAACGTGATGCGCTACATCTCCGACCTGCGCATCGGGCGGGTCAATCCGTCGCACTTCAACTTTGAAGTTCCGGTGCAGGATAAAAAGTACGATCTGGCGGAGTTTGTCTCGGACAATGTCGTCGATGCGACCGATGTGCCGAAGTTGATCGCCGGCATCGAACCGGACTCCGATGATTACAGGAAGACGGAGCAGGCGCTGGCGCACTATCTCGACCTTGCGAAACAACAGAGCCAGGCAAATGCCGATCCGCTGCCGATGGTGACCAAGCCTGTGTCCGTGGGAGAGGCGTATCCGGCAGTTCCGGAGTTATGGGCGCGATTGCAATTGGAGGGTGATGCTCCCGCCGCTGCACAATCTCATCCGGCTGCTTCGCCCGATCTTCATTCCATCTATAACCACGAGGTCTCTGCTGCGGTGAAGAATTATCAGCATCGTCACGGCATCACCGAGGACGGCAAACTGACGCCGCAGACGATCAAGTTGCTGAATGTTCCGATGACCGCGCGTGTGGCACAGTTGCAGGACTCGCTGGAGCGCTGGCGCTGGCTGCCCGAGCCATATCTCCATGCGCGGTTGATGGTGAATCTTCCGGAGTTTGTGCTGCGCGGCTACGATCCCCAACATACGCTGGACTTCACGATGCGCGTGGTGGTTGGCCAGGTGATGGGAGAGCATCAAACGCCGGTGTTCACGCACATGATGAAGTACCTGGTCTTTCGCCCGTACTGGAATGTGCCGGTCGATATCGCGCGCAAGGAGCTGGTGCCGCACATGGCGGCGAACCGCAATTATCTGGCGAGCAAAAACTTCGAGGTGACCAACAACAAGGGTGTCGTGTTGACCGACTACACCGCCAAACAGGTTGCGCAAGGCGCGGTGATGGTGCGGGAGAAGCCGGGGCCGAAGAATTCGCTGGGCCTGGTGAAGTTTATCTTTCCCAATCAGTACGACATCTATCTACACTCGACGCCTGCAGTGTCGTTGTTCGAGCGGTCGCGTCGCGACTTCAGCCATGGCTGCATCCGGGTGCAGAAGCCGATCGATCTCGCCGTGTGGGTGCTGCAGGGACAGAGCGACTGGGATGAGGACAAGGTAAAAGAGGCGATGGACAGCGGACCGGACAATAGGACGGTGAGCCTGAAGACGCCGCTGCCGATCGTCATCTTCTATCTGACGGCGGTCGTCGACGAAGACGGCCAGACTCATTTCTTCGACGACATTTACGGCTACGATGCCGAGATGCAGAAGGTGTTTGCCAAAGGCCCACCGTATCCGGTGAAGCCGGAGCCCATCGTGCCAAAGACCAAGCCGGGCGACACAGCCTAGCTGTCGTTGTAAACTGCTGTCGTGAAAAATCAGACCTTCAATCCGAAAGTCGACGCCTATATCGCGAAGTCGCAAACCTTCGCGCAGCCGATTCTGTCGCATATCCGCGAGCTAGTACACAAGGCCTGCCCCGATGTGGAAGAGACAATTAAGTGGAGCATGCCGTTCTTTCAACTGCGCGGTGTGATCCTGGGCCAAATGGCGGCATTCAAGCAACACTGTTCCATCGGATTCTGGGGTCCGGAGATGAAGGCAATCCTCCGGGAAGACGGAATGGAATCGAAAGATGGAATGGGATTGCTCGGCAAGATCACCAGCCTGAAGGATCTGCCCTCGGATAAGACGCTGCTCAACTATTACAGGCAGGCGGCGGGATTTGTGGCCAGTGGACAGCGCACCCAGTCGTTGGTGCGGCCTAAGAAGTCTCCGAAGCCGGCTCCTGAAGTTCCTGCGGAGCTGACTGCTGCACTTAAAAAGAACAAAGCTGCCGCGAAGGTGTTTGCGGGTTTCAGCGACTCCTGTCGACGCGAGTATGCGGATTGGATCGCCGAGGCAAAGCGACCGGAGACGAAAGAGAAGCGCGTGACGCAGGCCGTGGAGTGGATCGCCGAGGGGAAGCAACGCAACTGGAAGTATCAGAACTGCTAAGGCGTCGGGGCCGGCTTTGCCGTCGTGGAGACGACGGATCGGCTGAGCTGCTGCGCGAACTCGAGGAAGACCAGCGCAGCAGGGGAGTAGCCGCTGGGGTCGGCCTGGGTGAAGTCGCCGGTGAGGGGATCCATCTGTTGGCGGAACTCGGTGTGACGGCTAATGGCCTCGCACCACTGCTGCATCATGTGATTCAGCTCGGCCTGCTTGCCGTAGTACGCCATCCAGCGTGGAGCGCGTAACGCAGTGAGCGCCTGCGATGCTCCGCCCCAACTGTTGCGCGGGATGGGCCGCACGAACGTCGGGTCATCCATGGCGATGGAGGTGAGCGGGTAGGGCGCCCAGAAGGCCTTGGGATTGTGGATCTGCTTTGTCCAGACGGCGTCGAAGATGGCTTTGTCCTTCGCGTCGTAACGCTTCAGGACGTGCTCGCCAAGCACGCGGCTGATCACGTCGGAGCGTACGCGGACGAAGTTGTTCTGCGCATCGAGATCGTAAAATGCGGCGTCTTTCGGGTCGTAGAGCTTGTCGATGATGAGCTGGCGGATCGTCTCCGCGTCGTCGTGCCAGCGGCTGGCCTCGTCGCCTTTGCCAAGCGCGGTTGCCATGTGGGCCAGGGCCATGCGAGCGCCGAAGACAGTGGCAGAGAGATCGGGACACAGGCGCGGCATGGTAGTCAGCGGCGGGCATTTGCGCGCATCTCCGTCGGGACAGCGGTTAGGAATGCCGGCCCATCGCGGGCTGTTGTCGTGGCCGGTGTCGTAGGTGCAGAAGCCTTCGACTAGGCCCGTTTTGCGGGTGTCTCGGTACTCCCGGAGCCATGCATCCCAGCGGCTGCACGCGTTGTAGGCGGTGACGAGCAGCTCGTCGTCGCCGGTGAGCTGCGAGAGCTCCCAGGCGGTGGACGCAATGGGCACGACCATCTGGATCTGACCGTAACCGATGCCGGTCATCTTGATGGCCGCGGGGATCTGACCGGCTGATTCATGGCCGATGGGGTACTGCAACGCGAAAAACGCCATATGGTTGTTGCGGGCGATCGCGAGCGGTGTGGGTGCGCCATCCTGCGCAGCGATATAGGGCGCGAGGGTGCCGTAGACGAGGCCTTCGTGCGGACCGCACTCCTGCCAGATGCCGGGGTAGACGCTGCCTTCCACCAGCACGGGCCGCTCGTAGCGGGGAACGATCTTTATGTTTCCGGCGAGTGTGGCGAGCGCAGCATCCCAGGTGCGGGGCCAGCGAGGATCGTTGGTGGGGAACGCGGGACGCAGCGGCGCCGTGGGCGCTGCCTCGGCGGGGATGGGCAGAAGTGCAGCGCCAGTCGCAAGCGTTGCGAGTTTCAGGAAATCCCGCCTGTCGTTTCGCTGCATCATCGTGACCAGTGTAGTACTTCGCCGCGAAGGGATAGACTTGCAGCGATGGTTTCTCCGTTCGAGTCAGAAAGCACAGATAGCCAGCCATTGCAGCCGACCGCTCCGCCGGACGCGAAGCTGGATGCGGCTCTCTTCCGGCGCAAGCTGATGAGCTGGTATCGCAGCCATGCGCGCGAGCTGCCATGGCGCGATGTAAGCGATCCTTATCGAACATGGCTCTCCGAGGTGATGCTGCAGCAGACGCGGGTTGCCGCTGTGGTCGAGCACTATGAAAACTTTCTGCGCAAGTTTCCCACCATGCTGGCGCTGGCGCTGGCGCCCGAGTCGGAGGTGCTGGCGACCTGGTCCGGTCTCGGCTATTACAGGCGGGCGCGGATGCTGCATAAAACCGCCCAGTTTCTTACGCGCGAACGCGGAGGCTTGTTGCCCGACACGGCCGCAGAGCTTCGTACCCTGCCGGGGATCGGGGAATATACCAGCGCGGCCATCGCCAGCATCGCGTTCGGCGAGAGTATCGCCGTTGTCGACGGCAACGTCGAGCGGGTTCTGCTGCGGCTGACGGGACGGCCTGAGATCAAAACGGCAGCCGGACGCGCCTTCGTGCAGCGTAAGGCAAGCGCCCTGGTGCCGAAACGGCGGAAGGGCGAAGGCAACGCCGCCGGCGATCACAACCAGGCCATGATGGAGCTGGGTGCGACCCTGTGTCTGCCGCGGAATCCGCTTTGTCTGCATTGCCCGGTCTACTCGATGTGCAGGACGAGGGGCGAGCACATCACGCCGCCGCGCGCGCCGCAGCTCAGCCGGCCCGCGGCGTATCTGTTGAACCTGCGTAAACGCGCCACGGTCACCGAGGTGCTGCTGGAGCTTCGCGCCGAGGATGCGAGTCTGATGCCGGGAATGTACGAGCTCCCCCCGTTGCCGCAGGATGCCGTGCAAGGTCGCGAGCCATTGCTGCGTCTGCGGCATGCGATTACGAATACGAACTACTATGTGCAGGTATTCGCAGCGCAGGGTCCGGGGGACAGTGGTTTGCGCCGCGCCGTTCCCGCCGCAAAAAGCGATCTCCACTGGGTCTTGACCACTCGCCTCGGTTCCCTGCCCCTCACTGGGCTCGCTCGCAAGGTACTGCAGCGTTTGGATGTGATGGCGGTTAATTTGCCGAAGCTACCGCTTGAGGTTGCGGATTGATGCTGCTCAGGCTTCCCTACTGCGTCTGCTCCATAGCCTTTTTCTGGACGGCTGCGCGAGGCAGCATCGCCGTGGCGATGCCGCGAACCTTGCCGTTTCCCAGGTGGACCGGCCGCGCGTTCGGCCCCATTTGCATCATCAGAGGATGTTGCAGCGTAACAATGACTGCCGTGGCGGGCGCTTTTCCGGTGCAGACGTAGCTGTGAATGGTGTTCGCGTCGAAGTAGATCGCGTCGCCGGCTTCGATGTGGTGCGCGGATGTGCCGTGGCGAACGTCAAGCTTGCCCGAAAGCAGATACAGAAATTCGCAGCCTGCGTGTTGATGCGCCCGCGGCACGCTGCCTTCTTTTACCGGAAGAAACTCGGCAAAGTAAGGATCGAGTTGGCGGTCGGGCACCAGGTAGCCGAGGCTCTCAAAAAAATATGCAGGATCGTCGACGCCAGTCTGCGGCAGGCGCACGCGCTCGTCGCGCCGATGCACACGAAACAGCGTCTGCGGTTCGGGATCGAAGAAATAACTGAGATCCTTCGAGAAGACCATGGCGATGCGTGCCAGGTTGCGCAGCGTTGGCACGACGCGACCCGTCTCCAGCTGCGACAGGAAGCTGGCTGAGAGTCCAGTATGCCGGCCCAGTTCCACCAGTCCCATCGATTTCTTCAGCCGCAGATATTTAATGCGTTCACCGATGCGCTTCTCGGCGATAAAGGTTTCGGCGGCCGCTCCATCGACATGCAGGCTCCGGTGTCCGTTTGTTTCGTGGCCTGACAAAATTCCGGGTGGGGGAGGCGTATTTTCAGAAGAGCTCATAACCATCGGGGGAGTAATATTTTTGTTCATCGAATTGGATTTGCTATGTCAACGGATGTTGAAATACGATCAACCGTTGTCCGGGACCGGCCCAACTGATTAGTTTGGATGCTCATTTTGGTCCCAAGGAAAGCAACAATTGTTAAAATCCCCGGACCCGTCTGCAACGGTTGGATGGCGACCGCCGTATGATCGAAGATCAATGAAGTTTTCTCTCATCGTCTGCCATCTCCTTCCAAGGAAATGGTTGCCGGCAGTTGCAGCCGCGCCGTTGATGGCTCTTGCAATTGGCTGCGCCAGCCCCAGCCCGCCGCGGCCCCCCTCCCTCAATCTCCCTGAGACTGTGACAGATCTGGCCGCCGAGCGCGTCGCCGACGGCGTATACCTCCGCTGGACCACTCCATCCATGACGACCGACCGCATCGCCGTGAAAGGCGCGATGACCGCCGTGGTTTGCCGAGTCATCTTCTCGAGTTCCGCGGGAGCCTCTGCATGCGTTCCGGTGGCGCGGCTACCGGTTCAGCCCGGCCCGGCACAAACAACGGATGTGCTGCCGCCTTCCCTGGCTGCCGATCCTCCGGCGTTGCTGGCCTATCGCGTGCAGATTCTCAACCTTCGCGGCCACTCCGCCGGTTCTTCGCCCCAGGCTTTCGCCGCTGCTGGCGCTGCCCCGCCAGCGGTCGAGCAACTTCGTGCCACCAACACCCGCGACGGCGCCATGCTCGAATGGAAGCAGCAGGATACCGCGGCGCCAGTAGTGCTCGACCGGCTATTGGTAGGCCCCGATGGAGTTGCCATCCAGCCTGCACCGCGCAAGACGCCGGCAAAACCCTCGTCCAAGCCAACCATCAGGAAGCAATCCACCAGTGCTCCGAAGGCCGCAAGCCCCTCCGCAGCGAAACCATCCCAGCCGAAGCCGCCGCAAATAACCGCGCCCGTCCCGGCCGAGGTTAAGCTCCGCACGCCCGCCGGGACTGACGCCGGCGGAACCCTCGACCACACTGCACAGAAGACCGAAAGCTATCAGTACACTGCCGAGCGGGTTCGCTACCTCTCGCTCGGGGGTCATGCGCTGGAGCTGCGCAGTTCCTTGTCGCCGCCGGTCACCGTGGTGATGCGCGACATCTTTCCGCCGGCTGCTCCCTCGGGTCTTGAAGCGGTTCCGGGTGGTGCGACGGCTACCGATCGTTCCATCGATCTTTCCTGGTCGCCCAACACCGAGGACGACCTCGCGGGTTATTTTGTGTATCGTCAAGATATTGACTCAAAAGGCGTAGCCACGGGTACAGTGACGCGTCTGAACACAACCCCGGTCGTCGGCCCTGCCTACCGCGACCAAACCGCCATGGCTGGCCGCCGGTACGCCTATCGTGTCACTGCTGTCGATGCAGCGGGCAACGAGAGCAAACTCAGCGACGAGGTCCAGGAGACTCTAAGGGAGCAATAAATGCGTTACTGCAAGTATTTGTCGTCGGAGAGCGGTGCCAGTCTGTCGCGATATGCTCTGGTGGAAAAACGCAACGGTGTTCCCTGGGCCACGCTTCCCATGCAGGCTCCGCAGGAAGACCTGTCGGCTCGGGTCCTTGGCGGTCTTCCCGTCCCCACGCTCGCTGTCAACTTCGAACCCGTTCCGCTCTCCGATCTGCATCTGCTCCCCCCGGTCACCCCATCGAAAATCATCTGCGTCGGCCGCAACTACCGCGATCACGCCGCCGAGCTTGGCAACGATGTCCCCAAAGAGCCTCTGCTCTTTCTCAAACCGCCGTCTTCTCTGTTGGCTCCCTGGGGCGTAGTCCGCATGCCCGCCATCTCCACGCGGGTTGACTACGAGGGCGAGCTCGGCATCGTGATCGGCCGCCGCTGCCACAAGATCGGGCGCGACGAGGATGTTCGCCCCTACATTCGAGGCTATGTCTGCGTCAACGACGTCACCGCCCGCGATATTCAGAAGGCCGACGGCCAGTGGACGCGCGGCAAGGGCTTCGACACATTCTGTCCCGTTGGCCCTATCGTGTCGGACGAGATCGACCCCGCAGGCGGCGGCCCCGTCACCGTGATCACGCGGCTCAATGGAACCATCAAGCAGCAGGGATCTACCCGCGACCTGATCTTTCCCATCGCCGAGCTGCTCCGCTATATCACTGCCACCATGACGCTCGAACCCGGCGACCTCATTCCCACTGGAACCCCTGCCGGAGTGGGAGCCGTTAAGCCCGGCGACCGCATCCAAATAGAGATAGACGGCCTCGGCATTCTGGAAAACGAATTCGCGGCCGAGTAATGGCCGCCCAAACTCGATAGCGCAACGCAATCGTCCCGAGATTGATAAAATTGGGCTAGCAGCGGTTTTTGCAACGAAGGAGCAACACTATGGCATCGCTTCTGGAACAGCTTCGTGGATACACCACCGTCGTCTCCGACACCGGCGACATCAACGCGATCCAACAGTTCAAGCCGCAGGATTCCACTACGAATCCTTCGCTGATCGCAGCCGCCGCCGAGAAGCCCGAGTATCAGTCCATCGTCGATGACGTGCTCAAGCAGGTGCGCAAGGATGCCGGTCCCGGCGCTTCGGATAAGGATGTCGCGGCCCTGTCTTTCCGGCCCCTCGAAGTGGCCTTCGGCCGCAAGATCCTCGCCATCATCCCGGGGCGCGTCTCCACCGAGGTCGATGCCCGCCTCTCTTACGATATCGACAAGTCCATCGCCGAGGCTCGCGCGATCATCGCGCTCTACGACAAGGTCGGCATCTCCCGCGACCGCGTGCTTATCAAGCTCGCCTCCACCTGGGAGGGCATCAAGGCGGCGGAAATTCTCGAGAAAGAGGGGATTCACTGCAACATGACGCTGCTCTTCGGTCTTCATCAGGCCATCGCATCGGCTGAAGCGCACGTCACCCTCATCTCGCCTTTTGTCGGTCGCATTCTGGATTGGTACAAGAAGAGCACAGGCAAAGACTACGTCGGCGCGGATGACCCCGGCGTGGAATCCGTCACGACCATCTACAACTACTACAAAAAATTCGGCTACAAGACCGTCGTCATGGGCGCGAGCTTCCGCAACACCGGCGAGATCAAAGAACTGGCTGGCTGCGACCTGTTGACCATCGCGCCGAAGTTGCTCCAGGAACTCGAATCCGCCGAAGGCGTTCTACCGCGCAAGCTCGATCCGGCGAACGCCCAGAAGATGGATATCAAGAAGATTCCCATGGACAAGGCGACCTTCGACAAGATGCACGCTGCCGACCAGATGGCCAGCGACAAGCTGAAAGAAGGAATCGACGGCTTCTCCAAGGCGATCGTCGATCTGGAAACGCTTCTGGAGAAGCGTCTGAGCACGATCGGCGAACCGGCCGGCGCAGCACGCTAGCTTCAACTCAACGCGGGTCAATCGTTACCGTCTCGGCGGCCTCACAAGGCCGCCGAATTGTTTTTGGTATCAGTTCCTGTCGAATCCTCGTTGCTGCTTGTCAGATCATTTTTGCTTTTGATGATTTCAAAAAAGAGATTTTGATGTCATCCGAATTGGCTTCGGAGTTGGTGCGCGCGATAAGCAACCTTTTATGAAAGTGATCTGCAGCTCATCGTGTGATTGTAGGTTTTTATCGCACAACTTATCCGCGGCGATTTTCCTCTAATTTTTTTGAGGTGATTTTTATGAAGGGTTTTAAATTTCTTGCGCTAACTGCAGTTGCGGGTCTGTGTTTTGCATTCAGTGCGCCTACGACGACACATGCTCAGGTCACTGTTGGTATCGGCGTGGCGCCGGTATGTCCCTATGGGTACTATGACTACGCTCCCTACAGTTGTGCTCCGTACGGTTACTACGGTCCCAATTGGTTTTCAGGTGGCGTCTTCGTCGGTGCAGGTCCATGGTTCCATGGTCCCGAACACTTCGAGGGCCATGTAGACAACCACTACGATGTTCGACACGGCTACAAAGGCCCACAACCGGCTCGCGGCGAGCATCTCGAACACGGTCACGAAGCTTCGCCTCACAACTTCAAAGGCAATGAGGTCCATGACGGACACGGTCACGTCAACAACTGAACCGTGGCTCGGGAATTACAACTGGAACGAGGGGCTTGCGAAGAGGCCCCTCATTTTTTTGTGGTTCTGCCATCGGCTGGGAATTGCGTGGCCAGAGAACTATAGACAGGAATTATTGCTGGCCGATGGCAATGGAGGTAGTTTCCACCTTTGCCGACTTGCTCGGCTTCGGCGAAAAATGCGGTCTTTGCTTCAGCGCATACATGCGTTGGTCCGCAACCCTGAGCAACTTGATCGAATCGTTCGCGTCGTCTGGATAAATGGCCACGCCCAGGCTCGCCGATACAATCATCGACTGCCCCTCGACCATAACCGGTCGATCCATGGCGCCCCGGATCGTATCCACAAAGTGGCTGGGGGACTGCCCTACCTCCAAGTCCGTGGCAACGATGATGAACTCATCGCCACCAAGCCGGGCCAACGTATCGGAGGCGCGCACGCTCTTGCGCAGATGGCTGGAGACCTCGCGCAACACCTGGTCTCCGGCCTGATGGCCCATCGTGTCATTGATCGTCTTGAAGTCGTCCAGGTCCAGAATTAAAAGTGCGAGCCGGCTGCGCAAACGGTCCGCGCGTTCGATCGCAAGCGTGAGCCGGTCGGCAAAGAGACGGCGGTTCGGAAGCCCGGTCAGCTCGTCGTGCAGCGCCAGCCACTCGTTGCTCGACACCTGCTCCTCCAGCATCACCAGAATCATCCCGATCGAGATCAGCGATTTCTGCATGTTCCACACGTGCGACGCGATATCGGCATAAGCCCGGTACTGCACAATCCATGGATGCAGCAGCAGGCATAGCGCCCAGATCGTAAAGCCGGTCACAATGGCCAGCTTGCCGGTACTGTTCCGCGCCAGACGGCGCTGAAAGTTGACTGCGGCGATCGTATAGACGCAGCACAAGCTCCAGTAAACAGCCTCGCGATACTCGGCGTGGTAGATCAGATATCCTACCGCGAGCCAGCCGCAGATGTGCATTACCGCAAACTTCCAGTTGTGGCGCACGTAGTAGGAACTGGCTACGCCGATTACGAGACCGGCTGCCATGGCCGCGAAAAAGGGCAGTGGCGAATGAAAATACAGACCATACAACGAGCTGAGAGCCAGCAGCGGAATCGAGTTCAGCATCAGGTACAGCAGGTCGCTACTGGTGGAGATGGTATTTTCGCGCGAAGCCCACACGAAGATCACACCGGCAAGCAGGTAGCAATCCATCACGATCACATGCAGTGACCTCGGCGGCCGCACGCCGTCCGGGTAAAAGGTGTGAGCTACTGCTTCGACCAGAGTGAAGAACAGACCCAGCAGCCAGATATCTGCGCGTCCCTGTGGATGGCGTCGCCGCAGCAACACCAGCAGGATGATCAGGATCAACAGAGCCAGCAAATCGGGCAGAAAAGAGTAATTCATCAGGCTCCATGCACCTCAACGGTTGGATTGGCCTTGGACAAAGGCCCGTGAAGTGCACGTTTTCACCTTGCCGGCGAGAGAAAGCCTGCTCGCCGTGAATCTGGGAAGTAAAACTCTTGTTCGCCGCTGGCTGGCCCGCTCAGATCGGCGTTTGCAACGGGGTCCGGAAAAAATACCGGATTGAAAATGGTTCAAGGCTGCAGGCCCAGGGCGGGCTGAAGAACTTTGATCCATTGGTGACAACCGGCCCTTGAGAAACTGACACCATGGCCCGTCTTACAGAATGTTAGGACGACTACTATAGCAACAATTATCCGACATTTTCAGCGAGAAACCGACATGAAATTTGCTTCATCAACCAAACTGGTTCAGGTATCTAACATCTCATACGCTACGACTTAGGTTAGTTTTTCGTGCCCATCTCCCCCAACAGCAACATAAGCCGCCACGGCTCGGCCGTACATCCCCGGCGAGTTGTATGCAATGTCCCATCAGTGGGTCCGGCAGGGTCCTTGAGCCGGATGAGGCAAGCCCGGGAATATGGTTGACCCGGGTCACCTGCGGAATGTTGCTGCAATTAAAAAAATCGCAAAATGTGCAAAAAAAGTGGCATGTTTTCAGCGGCGGATTTATGGTCGTCTTCTAACCATGTTTCCACCACAACTCCACCACGTTTTACCACGCATTTAACCACGTTCTGCACCCAGAAAATGGCAAAACCCCTCGCAAAAACGCTACTTCGCCTCGCTGGAAAAACCTACAAAATATAGCGGGAAAGATCCTGATCTTTCACGATCGAAGCCACTTGCTGGCGCACATATTCCGGATCGACCACAATCACCTTCTCCACGCCGATAGCCGTCTGCCGTTCAATCACAGGCAGCGGCGGCGAAGGCGTCCGCGGCTCAGATGTCAGCGAAGCCGACACGTGAACCTCGCCAACGACGCCCTCTTCGGTGATTTCGGCGCGGGGACTCTTGAAGAGATCCGGAGCCTGGAAGCTGATCTCGTCCAACACCCGCTCCAGGATCGTGTGCAGTCGTCTGGCTCCAATGTTTTCAGTGGTTTCGTTCACGCTGAACGCAAATTGGGCTATCTCCGCAATCGCCTCTTTTGTAAACTCCAGCTTTAATCCTTCGGTCTCCAGCAGCGCCGTAGACTGCTTGACCAGCGACGATTTCGGTTCCGTCAGAATACGAATAAAGTCGTTCACCGTCAGCGAGTTAAGCTCAACGCGAATGGGAAACCGGCCCTGCAGCTCAGGAATCAGATCGCTCGGCTTCGACACATGAAATGCGCCGGCAGCGATGAACAAAATGTGATCGGTCGACACCATCCCATACTTTGTGCTGACCGTAGTGCCTTCGACAATGGGCAGAATGTCGCGTTGCACGCCTTCCCGCGACACATCGGGGCCATGGCCACCCTCCCGTCCTGCGATCTTGTCGATCTCGTCGAGGAAGACCATCCCCGAATCTTCGACGCGCTCGACTGCGAGCCGCGTGACCTGATCCATGTCGATCAGGCGGTTCTCTTCCTCCTGCACGAGGTAGTCGAACGCTTCGGCGACCTTCATCTTGCGCTTCTTCGTGCGCTGTCCAAAGAGCCCGGGCAGCATGTCCTTCAAATTAATATCGATCTCTTCGGTACCCTGATTCGAGATGACTTCAAAGCTGGGCTGATTGCGGTCGCGGACGTCCAGCTCGACGATGCGATCATCCAGTTTGCCTTCGCGATACTGCTGCCGAAGCTTCTCCCTGGTCCGCTGTTCGCGATCTCCGGGTTTGTCCTCGGAGGTATCTGCGGGAGTTGTTGCGGGAAGCTGAATGACGTTGCTCCCCGGCTCATGCATGGCGCTGCCTGCGTGGGTGGCGACGGTTGGAGTCGGCGGGAGCAACAGATCGATCAGACGATCCTCCGCGGCCAACTCCGCCTTTTCCGCGACCTCGTCCATCTTTTCTTCGCGAACCATGTCGATGGCAATCTCGACGAGATCCCGAACGATCGATTCGACATCGCGACCGACGTAGCCGACCTCGGTGAACTTCGAGGCCTCTACCTTGAGAAAGGGCGAGTTGGTCAGCTTTGCCAGCCGCCGCGCGATCTCGGTTTTGCCTACGCCAGTCGGCCCGATCATGATGATGTTCTTGGGCATGATTTCGTCTGCAAGCTCAGGGGACAGCTTCTGGCGGCGCATGCGGTTACGCAGCGCAATGGCTACGGCGCGCTTGGCGGCGTGTTGTCCAACAACGTATTTGTCGAGTTCCGCGACGATCTCGCGGGGTGTCATCTCATCGAGTGCGAGCGCCTGATCTTCAGCGGCGCCGGGGAGAAAGATTGCCATGATGCGTTACTCCTTGGTACGGAACTGCGGTGATACTGGACTGCGGTGGTACGGAATTGCGCGGTCGCAAAGACTCTGCGACGGAGGGTTCGAAGAGTTTGTACGACTGCGTGACGTCATTTGTTCTGCGTGGTCTCAGACTTCAACTCTTCAACTGTCATCTGGTCATTGGTATAGATACAGATCTCCCCGGCGATCTTCAGGCTCTTCACTGCGATCTCCCGGGCGCTGAGATTTGTATTCTCCATGAGAGCGCGTGCGCTGGCCAGGGCGTAGCTGCCGCCGCTGCCAATGGTCGCGATTCCTTCATCGGGATCGATGACGTCGCCGGTGCCCGACAGCAGGAAGGTCTGTTTCGAGTCGGTGACGATCAGAAGAGCCTCGAGTTGGCGCAGCATTTTGTCGGTGCGCCAGTCTTTGGCAAGCTCTACCGCAGCGCGGCCGAGGTTGCCGGCGTACTGCTCCAGCTTGACCTCGAAGCGGGCGAACAGGGAGAACGCATCGGCGGTGGATCCGGCAAATCCGGCGAGAACCTTGTCTTGATAGAGACGGCGGATCTTTTTCGCAGAGCCCTTCATGACGGTAGCGCCGATGGAGACCTGACCGTCGGCGGCCATAACGACGGAGTCGCCGCGGCGAACGCAGATTACCGTGGTGGAGCGAATGCGCCGCCCTTCGCCCAGATCAATCGGATGAGCGAGGTTAGACGATGCGGAGGACGTTGTTGCAGGGGCGGTCGACTTTGCAGAGCGAGAAAAAGGCGGCTTCATGGGCAATCTCCAGTATATCGCCGATCGCTCTTTTATCTGCGGACGGGAGGAGGAGGGTTCAATCCCACGAAAGTAGGTTACTCAGACAGCACCTCCCGTCTCCTGAATCGACTGGCTTGAACTATGCTTTTTGAAAGACTGTGCTTGCCTTGACCCCAATTTATCTGTCCCAAACGCTTCGGTCGCCACGGATTATCGCCGCGATCGTCATCGGTACTGCGAGCGTGGCCGGAGTTGCCGCTTACGTTTTTACGCGGCGCAAACCGACTGCGGAAGAGATTGAGCGTGAACGCCGCGACGTGCTTGCCCGTTCCGGCCGAATCACGGATGGCACCATCATGGACACGATGATTATGGACACGATGGTTACCGAGGCGCGGATGGAGTACAACGCTTCGCAGGTGTCCATGCAGGGCGACGATGCGATTCCAACGCCTCAGATTATCGTTTACAACTATCGGATTGCCGGGGTTACGTATGAGTGCGCCCAGGATGTTACAGGGCTGGCCGACCACGTTCACGGGATCCGGACCGATCTTCCCATCCAGGTGCGCTACTCGCCGCGTAATCCGGCGAACAGCATTGTCGTGGCCGAGTCGTGGAGTGGGCTGCGGCTAAGCTCTTCGCATCCATACCGTATGGATTGAACGAGCCTTCCGCGCAGACTACACTAAGAACTATGCACATGGTGGCCAGCCCGAACAGCAAAATGCAGCGGGTATTGCAGGCGTCGATGCTGCTGACGCTGGCATACGTGGTGGCGACCTTCTACTTTGGGTTGCGGGCGCATTCCCTGGCGCTGATCTCAGAGGCCGGGCATAACGTCAGTGATCTCCTAGCGATTGCGTTGTCTTTTGTGGCTGTGTACTTTCAGGCAAGGCCGGCGACCGACCAGAAGACCTTTGGGTATCAGCGGGCGGGAGTGCTGGCGGCGTTTGTGAATGCAGTGACTCTCGTGGTGCTGTCGGCGTGGATTGCGATTGAGGCGATTCACCGCTTTACCGCTCCGGTTCAGGTGCAGCCGAAGGTGATGATGTATGTTGCCGTTGCCGGTGTGCTGATGAACGGCACGGTGGCGACGCTGTTGTGGCGATTTTCCGGCGACGTCAATATTAGGAGTGTCTTTCTCCATATGCTTGGCGACACGCTTTCGACGGCTGCGGTGATCGCGGGCGGTGCGGCGATCCTGCTGAGCGGCATGTCGTGGATTGATCCCGCGTTGTCGATTCTGATTGCGGGAATGATTCTGTGGAGTTCGGTGGGGATTATTCGCGAGACGCTGAATATTCTGCTGGAAGGAACGCCGCGCAACCTGCAACTTGTCAAGATCCGTGAGGCGATGGCTTCAGTTGATGGCGTTCTGGACGTTCACGACCTGCACGTGTGGAGTCTTGGCTCGCAATCGCATGCGCTGGCGAGCCATGTCACGATTGCGGAGATGCCGATGTCGGAATGCAGCGATATTCTGACTGGAATCAACTGTGCTTTGCGTGACCGCTTTCATATCACGCACACGACGATTCAGTTTGAGGTTACTGGTTGCGAGACGACTCATGGGTGCAGCGCGCCTCCTGAGTTGGAGGCTATCGGGATGCACAGTCATCATGATCACGATCATGACCATTCGCACTAGACCAAATTTCCTCTGTCGGAACTTTGAATTTCAACTCGACGTATACAGCCTCTATGAGACTCCTACGCTGCCTCTGTACTTTCCTCCTGTTCGGGACTTCGCTCGGTGTGGCGCAGCCACCATTAGCTCATGCCAAGCTTTCGATGTGTGACGGGCTGCCGTGCATTGATGCGCAGGTGCAGGGTATCCAGGGTATCCAGGGCAAGCATCTTCGTCTCGCGGTCGATACGGGTAATCCCAACTCCGCATTGAACCTGAAGTCAGCTGAAGCGCTCGGTCTCTCGCTGCAACCGATCAATGGGGCGGATGGCAAGCCCATTGCAGGTTTTCAGCGGGCGGTCGTACCCAACGTCACTGTCGGCGACATTGTGTTCAAAGAGTTGAGGTTTCTTGTCATCGATCTCTCGCCTTCGATCAGCGCAAAGACGTTTCCCAATGTCGACGGCACGATTGCTTATGGCGCGTGGAAAGACCGGATCGTTCAGCTTGATTATCCAACTGGTGTGTTCTCGGTTTCTGAGCCGCTTACCGCCGCTGTCGCGTGTCCGGTTGCGTGCGGCGATATTTCGCTGATCCCCTTTGGTCATCGTGGGCCGCTGATCGTCACCACCGCGGGGTTCACGGTGAACGGCAGGCCGATCTCGGTCCAGGTGGACACCATGTTTACCGGCAGCCTCCTCATTTACCCGACCTCGGTGGACAAGCTTAATTTGACAAGCGAAGCACAGAGCAAGGCGACGCAATACTTCGCCTACACGGATGAAGGAGTGGACATGTTCCGGGCAGAGGCGCGGCAGATCGGATTCGAGTCCGGGACACTTGCTGCGAAGGCGCCGCTTTACTTTGCGGGACCCAAAGTGCATCTGCCCGACGGCCTGTTTGATGGCACCGTCGGGGCAGAGTTGTTGGGAAAACACAAAGTCAGCTTTGACTTCCACGACAACAAGTTCTGGCTGGATTAGCCGATTGATTGCTTAGAGCAGGGTCGCGTCGAGGGTGATCGTCGCGGCCTTGAGGAGGCGGGAGATAGGGCAGCCGACCTCGGCGTTGTGGGCGAGTTCGGCGAACTTCGCTTTGTCGATGCCGGGAACTTTCGCTTTTGTGGTCAGGTGAATTTTGGTGACGGTAGGCTTCTCGCCGGTGAGGTCGAGAGTAACGACAGCGGAGGTCTCGATCGAGTCCGCGGTGGCGCCGGCCTTAGTGATCTCGCCGCTCAGAGCCATGGTGAAGCAGCCTGCATGGGCGGCTGCGATGAGCTCTTCGGGATTGGTCCCGACGCCGTCGGCGAAGCGCGCCTTGAAGCTGTATTGCGTCCCCTTCAAGGTTCCGCTCTGGGTTGAGATTTCTCCTGTACCTTCTTTCAGGCTGCCGTGCCAGACTGCTGATGCGCTGCGATCCATCGGGTGTCTCCTTTTTCTGTCAGTTTTCGATCTTCGTATCGAACGTTCTTACTAAGGGTATCTTCTTCGATGCTCCGTGGGTGCTGCCGGGGTTGAAAATTGACAGTGTGGGCTAGTATTTCCTGATGCAGGACACCTCCGCGCACGACATCGCGATCGAATCGGCATCTGCCGAATGCCCGCTCTCTTTGGAGCACCATTGCCGCTTTTGCCCGACGTGCAGCTCGAGGCTGGAGGATATCCGCTGCAAACTGGTATGCCGGAACTGCGGTTATTTTCTGAGTTGTGCCGATTTCTATTAGGCGTGGTTTCTGTTCGGCACATCTGGCTGAAAGCAAGCTAGTTGGCATAATGCAGCTCTAAACTGTGTCATGATACTGCTGTCATCCGTGATGTTCGCGTGTCGTTGTGCGCGAGCAGGAGGGCAATGAGGAGCATCAAGGCTGCGGTGTAGAAGGGTGCGCCGGGCAAGTGGAGGAGGGCGTCGGCTCCGATGGATTTGCTGAAGATGTAAGTGAAGAAGCTGGGGCCGAGGAGGCCGGCGATGCCGCGAAGGCTATTGATGGCTCCCTGGAGCTGACCTTGTTCGGAGGGGCTGGTCTTGTGAGAGAGAAGGCTCTGCGCGGCGGGCCAGGCGAAGGTCATCATGTTGAGGAAGGGTATGCCGAGCCATAAGAAGAGACCTGTTTTGGAGGAGCCGATCATGGAGTAGCCAATGGCTCCGCCGATGAGGCCGAAGGCCATGGCTCCGCGCTCGCCGAGCCTGGCGACTACCGGTTTGACGAGGAGTGCACCATAGACGGCGGTGCAGATGCCGACGACAGCGAGAGAGAAGCCGACGGTTCGATCAGTCCAGTGGTAGCGAAAGTCGGCGTAGATGACATAGACGTTCATCAGAACCTGCTGGGCGATGTAGCCGAGCAGAAGTACGGCGGAGATTGCGATCATGCCGCCGTGGCGCAGCATGGCAATAGAACCGACGGGATTAGCTCGGGTCCAGGAGAAGGGGCTGCGATTTTCTTTGGTAAGGGACTCGGGCAGGACGAAGACGCCGTAGAGTCCGTTGATGAGCGAGAGGGCGCCGGCGGCCCAGAATGGCAGGCGGGGATTGATGTTGCCGAGAAGGCCACCGACTGCGGGGCCAAGGACGAAGCCGATGCCGAATGCTGCGTTCAGCATGCCGAAGGCGGCGGCGCGCCGCTCGCGAGGGGTGACGTCGGCCATGTAGGCCATGGCGGTGGGAATGCTCGAAGAGGTAAGGCCGGAGATGACGCGGCCGAGGAAGAGCCAGTTGAGAGCGGGAGCCCAGGCCATGAGGAGGTAGTCGAGGCCGAGGCCGAAGTTGGAGAGAAGAACGACGGGGCGACGGCCGAATCGGTCTGAGAGCGAGCCGACGATTGGTGAGAAGAAGAACTGCATGGCGGCAAAGACGGTGCCGAAGAGGCCAAGCATCTTTGCGGCTGATGAGGTGTCGCCGTTGAGGAAGCCTTCGATAAGGCGGGGAAGCACGGGGGCGATCATGCCGAGGGCGAGCATGTCGAGCGTAACGGTGAAAAAGATGAAGATGGCGGCGGCGCGGCGGCCTTTGGGGGGATGGGGGATGAGAGCTTCGTCGAGTTGGACGAGTTCGGGCTCGGTGAGCAGCGGGTTGGGCGCTTCGACCGGCGGGGGCGGATTTTGGGTCGAGTCTGGCATGCATTGTGACAGGTTCGCGGCGGCGATTGAGCGCTAGTCTACGTGAGTTTGCTGCAGACTCATGAAGATTTCGGGTAATTTTTCCCGAGCTGAGTCCAGATGCGTTACGGCACGTCTGAAATAAGAAGCGGTGGATTTTGGCCGGGATCGACTGAGATCGTGGTTTACTTCAGATGCGGGTCAAATCCTCATTTTCAGCGGGCAGAGGCGGGAGTAAGTATTGATATATGTTGGACGAAGTGCGGTTGTGCTCCTGGTTCTGCTGGTGACGGGCGCGGTGCGTGCCCAGAGCTCGGATGATGCACGGCGGATTGTCAATACGATGCTGGCGCATGAGAGCGACCCGGCCGAACATCGCAATAAGTATATGTATCTCTCAGAGGAGCGATCGGAGCGCACCGGGGGCCACCTCTGGAAGGAACGGGTCGTCGAGACGGCGATGGGTAAGGTGCGGCTGTTGCTTGCTGAGGATGGGAAGGCCTTGAGTCCAGAACGGACAGCGGAAGAGAGAACCCGGCTGGCGGAGATCGCGGCGCACCCGGAGGCATTTCAACGGCACGAACAGTCGATGAAGAACGATGAGGAGCATGCGGAGCAGATGCTCGCACTGCTGCGTAAGGCATTTTTGTTCGACGCGCCGCATAGCGAAGGCGGCGACCTGGAGATAGGTTTTCGACCAGATCCGGCATATCAGCCGAAGACGATGGAGGAGAAGGTGCTGCATTCGATGTCGGGATCGATCCTGGTGAATGAAAAGACACTGGAACTGCACCGGATTGAAGGGAAGGTGCCTTCGGATGTGAGCATGGGTTATGGATTGCTCGGAACGATACATGCCGGAAGCAGTTTCAGTACGGAACACGAGATGGAGCCGGGCAATGAGTGGAAATCGTCGGTGGTGACAACGGCGATTGAAGGCAAGGCGCTGCTTTTTAAGGAGATTGGCAGAAACGAGCACACCGTCCACAGCGAATTTAAAGAGTTGCCGGAGAACATCAGCGTAGCGCAGGCGGTGGCGTTGCTGGAGCACTAAAAGTCTCTGTTAGACTGCCTGTCATGCGATATGAAAGCTTGTGCCGTGTCGGATGTTGCCTGGTGTCCCTGTGCGTTTTAACAACCTTTGGATTTGGCCAGAAGCGGGCGATGGTACTCGACGATCTGGCGAAGCTGGTGAATGTGGGTGGGCCGCAGGTCTCGCCGGATGGGAAGTGGATTGCTTATACGACCTCGCATGTGGATGTGGGTGAGGATAAGAATATCTCCGAGCTTTGGATGGTGAGTTGGGATGGGACACAGGATGTGCAGTTGACATATGGTCCGGAGGGCGCGGGTGCGCCACGGTGGAGTCCCGACGGGAGATGGCTGGCGTTTACATCCCGGCGGCCGGGCAAGGCGAAGGGATCGCAGGTTTGGCTGCTGGACCGGCGCGGAGGCGAAGCACATCAATTGACGGATGTGAAGCAGGACCTGGCGGATTACCGGTGGTCGCCTGACTCGAAGCAGCTTCTGCTGACTTTGAAGGCGAAGGAAGAGGAGGAGCCTAAGGAGGGTGCGAAGCCTGCGGCGCCGAAGCCAATCGTGATTGACCGATATCACTTCAAGCAGGATGTTCAGGGTTATCTGTCGGACAAGCATGACCATCTTTTTCTGTTTGATATTGCCACGAAGAAGTTGGCGCGGTTGATTGGCGATGACAAGGCAGAAGACAAGTATGACGAGCGGCAGGCGGAGTGGTCGCCAGATGGGAAGTGGGTTGCGTTTGTGAGCAATCAGGAGACGCCTGATCCGGACCGGTCGAATAACTCGGATGTGTTTGTTGTGGAAGCGAAGGGAAATTCGACCGCGAAAAAGCTGACGAGCTTTACGGGGGTGGATAGCGGACCGCTGGCGTGGAGTCCGGATAGTGCGGCGATTGCGTACCGGCAGGGAGTTTCACCGCGGTACTCGATCTATGACATGGAGCGGCTGGCGGTGGTTCCGGTTGCAGGTGGTGCGCCGGAGGTCCTGGCGGCCACGGCTGAGATGGGGACGGGCGCTCCGGTGTTTGCGTCGGATGGCAAGTCGCTGTTGACGACGATTGGCGAGGACCGGGTCGATTATGTGGCGGAGGTTCCGCTGAAGGGCGGAAGCGTGACGCGCTTGACTACGGAGAAGGGTTCGGCGGGCGCGATGTCTTCTTCTGCAGGGCATGTTGCGGTGGTTTGGACGACGGACGTGACCGCGCCAGAGATCTTTGCGCTGGAAGAAAAGACGCTACGGAAGGTGACTTCGCATAACGATGCGCTGATCGCGCAGTTGAACCTAATGCCGGCGGAGGACCTGTCGGCAAAGACGTCGGATGGAAATGACGTGCATAGTCTGCTGACGATGCCAGTTGGTTATGTTGCGGGTACAAAAGCTCCAATGCTGCTTTGGATTCATGGCGGCCCGACGGCGGAGGACTCCCATCGCTTTGCGACGGATCGACAGTTATTGGCATCGCATGGGTTTGCTGTGCTGCAGGTCAACTATCGCGGAAGCACAGGGCGCGGGCATGACTATAGCTACGCGATTAATGCAGACTGGGGTGACAAGGAGGTCAAGGATTTGCTGGGCGCAGTCGATGGCGCGGTGGCTACCGGAAAGATTGATCCCGACCGGATGGGCGTCGGCGGATGGAGTTATGGCGGGATTCTGACCGACTATACGATTGCTTCGACGACGCGATTCAAAGCGGCTTCCAGTGGGGCGGGAACGGCAAATCTGCTGGGGATGTACGGCGTCGATCAGTACATTCTGCAATACGACAATGAACTGGGGCCGCCGTGGAAGAATCTGGAGCCCTATCTGAAGTTGTCCTATCCCTTTCTGCATGCAGACAAGATCAAGACGCCGACGATGTTTATGGGCGGAGAAAAAGATTTCAACGTGACGCTGGTCGGAGGCGAGCAGATGTACCAGGCGCTGAAGAGTGTCGGGACGACGGCGGAACTGGTCGTGTATCCGGGTCAGTTCCATGGATTCACGCGGCCAAGTTATATCAGGGACCGGTATCAGCGATGGTTTGACTGGTATGACAAATACCTGGGGATGCCTCCGGCGCCGAAGCCTGCGGCAGCGGAGAAGAAGACGGAATAGAGCAGTTTCAAAGACACAGAGAAGTGCTGGTTCTTCGCGCCCGGAATGAGGAGCAGAAAATACAACGCGAGCGGTAAATTCTTCGACTAAGCGATGACTTCGAAGGGACGCATCATGTCGTTGGCCTCATGCTCGAGGATGTGGCAGTGGTAGAGGTATTTCCCGGTGAAGCCTTCAAAGCGAACGATGATGCGAGTGATCATGCCAGGGGGGCACTGAACGGTGTCCTTCCAGCCGAGTTCGTTGGGGTCGGGTGGAGCGGCTTCGGCGGTGAATCGGAGTTTTTTGTTGAGCAGGTAGTCGGTGGTGTCGAACGGCCGCCGGTCGAGGATCTGGAAGCGCACCAGGTGGAGGTGCATGGGGTGGGTGTCTTCGGTGAGATTGACGAACTCCCAGATTTCGGTGGAGTTGAGTTTGGGGGTTTCGGTGACGGGCTCGTGCCATTGCTTGCGGTTGAGGAGCATGACCATGGGGCGGGCGGCTTCGTCCTGGTACTCGTGGAGCGTGAGGGTGCGGGTGTTTGTGGCGGAAGATTCCGGGATGCGCTCAAGGGGGCGGAGAACTTCGGGGATGTTCGATGAGGTTGCCGACGGGGTGGTTCGACTGGCTACGCGGAGTTCGAGGATGTCGAAGGCTCCGGTGCGGAGGTGGAGGGTCTGGCCAGCATAGTGGGAGAAGTCGATGAGTACGTCGGCGCGTTCGGCGCAGCCGAGGATGAGGCGCTTGAGTTCGATGGGCGCGGCGAGCAGGCCCTGATCTGTTCCAATCTGCGTGAAAGGCTGAGCAACGCCGCCGGAACCCGACAGTGATAAGAGGAAGAAGCGGCTGTTCGCGCTGTTGAGGAGACGAAAGCGGTAGAGGCGCGGCTCGACTTCGAAGAAGGGACGGATTTTGCCGTTGATGAGGATGCCGAGGGCGCTGAACTCCGGAATCCAGGGGCTTTTCGGATCGCCGGAGACGTCGTAGAAAAGCTGGCCATCGGCGGCGAAGTCGCGATCGTAGAGGATGAGGGGAATTTCGTACTTGCCGCTGGGCAGATTGAGCGCGTCTTCAATGTGATCGCGCAGAAGGAACATGCCAAAGAGGCCGGCGTACGTGTTGAGGCGGTTAATGCCCATGGCATGGTCGTGATACCAGAGGGCGGTGGCGTCCTGCTCCAGCGGATAGGTGCAGGTGCGAGAGTGGCCGGGGACGAACCAATCTTCCGGGTAGCCATCGTCTTTGGAGGCTGTCCTGGCGCCGTGGAGGTGGGCGATGGCGCGGACCTCAGGGATGCCTGGGCCGCAGCCGTGCAGGGAATGGTCGATGGGGAGGAAGTGCCTGGTAGGGAGATTGTTGACCCAGGTGATGTGGAGGGGTTCGCCGGCGCGGGCTTCTATAAGAGGTGCGAGTGCGTTGGGGCCGTAGCTCCACATGCGCGTAGGAGCGACGTCGCGGTGAACTTTGGCATGGATCTGCTGCATGGTGAGGGTGACAGAGCGGCGGCCGTTCTGGAGGGTAGGACGAATGACCTCAGGGAGCGGGAGGGGGTCGACGAATGGCGCAAGTTGAAGAGTGTGGAGCATCGTCGGACCGATGTGGGGCGGATTTGGACTGGGGGCCTGGACTCGGGAGGTTTGTGCAGCGTTGGTTTGGGCCTGGGTCATTTTCATGCCAGGCAGGCCGGATTGCGGAAGGGCGCGCTGAGCGGTGTAGAGCAGGCCGAGTGCGGAGGCTTGCTGGAGGAAGGTGCGGCGGGAAGAAGACAACGATGAACTCCGTGCGGCGGAATGTGCAGCGCAAAAAAGAAGCACGCACTCTACAGACGCAGAGTGCGTGTCATTGACGGTACAGGAGGAATGTAACGTCTCTGTAAATTAAACCAACTAGTTGCCGCTGGTGACTACGCCGGTGGTTGGGTTCAGGACTACGACGTTGGGATTGGGCATGACGGCACCATTGCTGAAGTCGAACATGTTGTTGAGGGAGCCGGCGACGCTGTCGAAGGAACCTCCACCGAGACGCTGACCGCCGAGAAACGTGTCTTCGATGAATTTGGAGATGGAGGATTGGTCGGTAACGGTGGAGTCGACGAAGTTCTTTTTCGCCCAGGGCGAGATGACCAGGAGCGGCTGACGAGTGCCATAGGCGCAGCGTCCCTGTGCGGGATTGGTCCCGGTAACGCCGGGCAGAGCGGCCGCTGCAGCGGTTGTGCTGATGCAGACGCCGGCGCTGGTTATCTTGTCGGCGGATGTAGCGGAGCCGTTGACGAGGTCGGTGATGTGATCGTACCAGCCGTCAGAGTCGTCGTACGCGATGATGATCGCGGTGCTGGACCAGAAGGTGGATTGTTCAATCGAGTTGACGATGCCGGCGACGAACTGACCTTCATCAATAGGGTCAGAGTTGGCTGCATGGGCATCCTGGTAGCGCGGAGCTTTGAGGAAGCTGACGGTTGCCAGGTTGCCGGCGGCGAGAGCATCGGTGAAGTCGTGGATGTCGTACTGATGGTTGGCGCCGGCAGCGTCTGTGGTGCCGATCGCAACACCGGGGGTGGGGCGATTGTGGTTGAAGTTCGCAGTGCTGGCGTAGTACTGGAAGGGTTGGTGGTGCGCCGAGTAGTCAGCCTGCGTGCCAGTGATGAGGGACACCGTAGAGCGATTGCATCCGGTGGTCCCATTGGGGTTTGTCTTGGTGAGGTCGAAGCCGCCTTCGAACCATCCCCAGGTGACGCTCTTGGCATTGAGGAGGTCGCCGATGTTCTTGCCGGACATGCTGACGGACTGCGTGGTGCTGGAACAGATATCGCCGGTGGGGTCTGCATCGCTGATGAGGGTGAGCCCACCGTTGCCATCAGCGACAACTGCGCTGCCGGGGTTGACGGTGTTGATAACGCCGTTGGTCTGGCCGGAGATGAGATTCACGGCTCCCGGAGTGGAAGGGCCGAAGGTGGTACTAAACGAATGGTCGTTGAGAGCATAGTGCTGGGCGTAGTTCCAGAGAGCGGTGACGCTATTGCCATCGTAGTAGCCCATGGTCAAGCCCTTGGTGGCTGCAATGGCCGAGGCGCCGGTGGACGTAGCGACTGTGGAGCTGTCTGCGGAACCGACAGAGAGGGGAAAGAGGTCGGCTTTGCCGTTGTCGTAGGCTGACTGCTCGTCGGTGTAGCCGTGGTCCTGGTCGGCGGTTAGTGCCTGAGCCGGGGAGAGACGGAAGGGATTCGAAGCGCCGGCACCGTTGGCGCCATTCAGGTTCGGATTGGCAGTGAGCAGTCCTGGAGCGCCGGTGTAGTTGCTGGGAGTCGGCGTGGCGGCAACCGCAGTGAACTTGGTCTCGCCCGGGTTGTTCAGAGCGTTGGGATAGGTGCCGAAGTAGTGGTCGAAGGAGATGTTCTCGCCAAAGATAACGACGACGTGCTTGATCACGGCGGAAGAAGTCGTGGGCGTCGGAGGCGTGGGAGGCGGAGTGGTGTTGGCATTGCCGTTGCCTGCAGGATTGCTGACGATACCCTGGCCGCAGCCGCTGAGGATGAGGAGCGAGCATAACGAGAGGGCTAGAAGTTTTCGGATCATTGGAAGAGCCTCAAAAGTGGGAAGATGTGTGCGCTCCATTGTTAGGCTCGGATATCGGTGATTTTGTGAATTGAAGTTGAACGTCGGATGAATTAATGTGCCAACGCAAACACCCAATGCGTCTTCTAGGCCGTCGTGATGAGCCTTTAGACAGGCTGAACTTTTGAATAGCCGCAACGTACTGGATGGGATGAGAGATTCTCGCGCGTCCGGGGAGACCCCGGCCTGGATCAAGGTATGCATTCGCATCGGTGCGGGGTTCTTCATCTTTGCGCTCATACTTTCGGCAGTCTTCGATCCGAAGATTCGTCTTCTTCACACGCTGCAGGCATTGATTTATGTCGCAATCATTGTGCTGACGCGCAAGCAAAATGCGTGGGGATTCGGTGCGGGTTTTTTCATCGCCAGCCTCTGGAATTACACAAATCTCTTTGTGACAACATTTGTAAGAGGAGGGATGAGGCAACTCGCTCTGATGCTTCAGACAGGCCATCTTCACAGGCCGGATCTGGTGGTTGCGGTCGTTGCCGCGGGCGGGCACTTTTTATTGCTGTTCGCGTGCCTCGCCGGATGGTTGCGAATGCGTCCGGACCTGCGCCAGGTGGGCGAATTCGTTGGCGGCGGAGTTGCGGCTGTAGCTTACTTTGTGGCGATTATCTTCACTACCGGACCGCAATATATACCTTTGCTGAAGCGAGTGTTCCGGGTGTAACGGGAATGTCCTCCTTACAATGGGAAGATGGGTTTTGGTTTTGAGGTTTTGGCGGTTGCTGAGAGTGGAGGGCGGCGTGGCCGGTTGACGCTGCCGCATGGGGTGGTGGAGACGCCGGTGTTTATGCCGGTGGGGACGGCGGCGTCGGTGAAGGCGGTGGAACAGGGGGTACTCGAAGAGCTTGGCGCGCAGATCATTCTGGCCAATACGTACCATCTTTATCTAAGGCCGGGGCATGAGGTGGTGCGGCGGATGGGTGGGGTGCACCGGTTTATGAGCTGGGAGCGGCCAATACTGACGGACTCGGGCGGGTTCCAGGTGTTCAGCCTGAGCAAGCTGCGGAAGGTGACGGCGGATGGGGTGGAGTTTCGGTCGCATCTGGATGGGAGCAAGCACTTCTTCTCGCCGGAGCACTCGATGGATGTGCAGATTGCTCTGGGGGCGGACATTGCGATGGTGTTCGATGAGTGCGTCGAGACTCCGGCGACGTGGGAGCGGACACGGGAGTCGATGGGGCTAACGCATGCGTGGGCTCGGCGGTCGAAGGATCATTTTGAGAGGCATAAGCATCTGGTGCCGTGGTCGCAGGCTGTTGGGTCGGCGGGAGAAGAGCAACCCACCCTTCACGATGAGACTGTGAAGGATGGGCCACCCAGACCGTTCGATGGCGCTACGCAGAGTCTGTTTGGGATTGTGCAGGGCGGGATGTATGCGGATTTGCGGAAGGAGTCGGCGGAGCGGCTGGTGGAGCTGGAGCTGCCGGGGTATGCGATTGGTGGGTTGGCTGTCGGTGAGCCGCGGGAGGTGACGCGGGAGATGATTGCGCGGACGCTTGAGTTTTTGCCGAAGGATAAGCCGCGTTATGTGATGGGGGTAGGGTATCCGGATGAGATTGAGGAGTACGCGAAGATGGGGGTGGACATGATGGACTGCGTGCTGCCGACGAGGGCGGGACGGCATGGGCTGCTGTTCGCGCGGGATGAGGCGGGCGCAGTGCAGCGGATGAATATCAAGAAGGCGGAGTATGCGGAGGATCAGGGACCGATCGACGCGAGGTGCGGGTGCATGGTTTGCAGGCGGTATACGAGGGCCTATCTGCGGCATTTGTATGCGTCGGGTGAGCCGCTGGCGCTGACGCTGAACTCGGTGCACAATCTGCATTTTTATCTGGCGACGATGGAGCGGGTGCGGGGTGAGTTGGCGGGTTTGTAGGGGCTTGAGGAAGGCGTTGCCGTGGATGTTCCGGGCTGCCGGTCCTGTACCCCCCTCCCCCCGTCAAAGTGTGCCAAAGTCTAAGAAACAGAGACTTTAGGCTTGGACTTGCTGTGGAGCGCAGGCGGTTTTCACTGGTTTGGTTTGCTGCGTGCGCTGCCTTAAAATGCGTTTTGCCGGCGGGAGTTTCAGGTGTAGGCGAGGGTTTGTTCGCGGAGGGTTTTAAGAGCCCGTTCTCTACTTAAGTAGCCCCTTTGATCGAGAGAGAAGATCAAAGGGGCGCCTGGTGCGATCAGGGTGTGGTTTGTCCGACGAATGTCTGGCAATTGACATCGGGATGCCAGTTCACGAATGCGCCGTTGGGATTGTCCTTCCACGCCCAGACGTGCAACGTGTAAAAGGCCGGCAGACCGAAACGATTGGGCGCTTCAAAGTAATGAAAGATCTGTCCCATGAGCTGCGGTGGCGTGCCGGGATGTTTCGTGTCCCACGGCTGTGCGAGAACCAGATAGTCGGCGCCTGTTAGTTTGAGGGTTCCATTTGGCTGTGCCTCGTACAGCACGATCTGCGGACGCGAGACATCGACAACACCGTTAGCTACCAAGGTGTCATTCACATAGTGCAGACCCATGGCCCCAGAGTCGGACCCGCTCACGCACCCGAATTCGAGGTGGTATCCGTCATTTTCTGCCGACCGGACATTTTGGTACTGTGCGGTTGCGTCTCTCACAGCTTTGATGAGGGCTCCTTGTTGCTGGCTTTGCGTGTTGGCTGTGTGGGAGTGTCCATCCTGTGTCTGTGCGACCACGAAGAAGGGGCAGAGACTCGTGACCATGAGAACGACTACGAAAAGCTTCAACTGAGCCTCAAGTCGTCCTGTTTTCACGTCAGTTGCGGGAAGGTGGATTTTATTCATTTCGATATTTCTCCTTTTTCGATTCAATGCTCACCTCTTTGAATACGGCGGTGGCAGTTCAACGTTGTTGGACTCGCTCTCGGATCGTGAACTGAACGCTTTTGAAAGCATCGATTCTCAAATCGAAACGAGTTCATGCACCGAGTTTCCCGCTCTATTGCGCATCTGTCCAATAGATTGTTATGATTGGTTTCATCTCGAAAGGAGATGCTCCATGGAAGTTCGGCAGCTTCAAACCTTTTGCATTCTGGCGGAAGAATTAAACTTCACGCGCACCGCGGAACGTGTGCACACGGTGCAATCGAATGTGACTTCGCAGATTAAATTACTCGAAGCCGAACTGGAAGTTCCGCTCTTCGATCGTTTAGGAAAACGTGTCGTGCTGACAGAGGCCGGGCGTCGCTTTCGTCCCTATGCTGAGAGGGCGCTGGCTGCAATGGATCAAGGACATCGCGCTGTGAAATTTGGCACCGAGCCTGCGGGACCTTTGCATATTGGCACGCCGGAAAGCATGCTGACTTACCGGCTCCCCGAGGTGTTGAAGCTCTTCCGGAAGCACTACCCAAAGGTGGATCTCATCTTCCACCCCGACTCGCAGGAGAGGCTGGCAGACGCGCTCGAGAGTGGCAAGTTGGATCTGGCCATTAGCATGTCGAGGCGTTTTGGGGGACCGCATCTCAATTCAATCAACATGCGGATCGAAGACATTTACCTCTTCACTACGCCGGACCATCCGCTCGTCAAAACAAAGAAGGTATACCCGAAAGATCTCGTGGAGCAGACCCTGCTTCTGACTGAAGCCGGCTGCGGCTACCGCATGATGCTGGAAATGCAACTGGCGGCGGCGATGGTAAGACCGCAGAACGTCACAGAATTCTCCAGCATCGAAGCAATTAAACAGTGTGTCAATGCAGGGATGGGGATAGGGTTTTTGCCGGAGATCGCCATCGCCAGCGAACTCAAAAAGAGGCAATTCGCCGTGCTGAATTGGCAAGGCGCCAACACGAGCATCGCAACATCTATTGTCTGGCATAAAGCTCGATGGGTGTCACCCGCCATGCAGGCATTCCTGGACCTTGTTACGGCCAAGCTGCAACAGGCGCCGACGCTGGTGCGGGAACGTGCGAGTTGAGTTCCGCCTGTCTACGAACATATCCCGCGTTTGCGGTCCGGAAACTCGCCGATCTTGGCGAGTGGGCAACAGCAAAGACAAAAGCAGATCCTCCGCCTATGGCGAAGGATGACAAGAAATACAGAGGTCAGAGCCTTAGGGTGAAGTGATTTTGGTTTGTCATGCTATCTCCTTCCGATCTGTTCGCTGAACTTGCTTGGGTACCGCGGCGGTCGTCTTGCGCCTCAGTGCGGGTGACGACCGGGTTTATGTCTTCAAAGCGTGGTTCGTGACGGTCTGGTAGACGGGATGGATGAATAGCAGGGTGAGGATGACGTGGAGAGCTGCGGCTGGCAGGAGGAAGGGACTGGCGAAGTCTCCGCTGATTTCGAGGTAGCTGAGGTAGCAGGCGGCGAGGAGGTTATAGAGGAAGAGCGCTCTGATGGGTTGCTCGCTCTCTCTTTCGGTGGGCAGGCATGCGCCTCGCGGCCAGCATGCTATGGCGAGGGAGATGAGGCCGCAGCCGCCGATGCGGCCTAAGACCTCTCCACCCGGCGCGGGTTCGGCGGAGAGGAGGACATTGGCGACTAGATGCGGGGATAGGATGATGGCGATTCCGGTGGTCAGTTCGATGGAAGCGGAGAGGGTGAGGAGCGTTTTGGTTCTCATGGTGTGGCGTTGGGCGCTGATCTCACGATGGTCACGATGGTGAGGTGGCTTATTTGGGCCATTGCTTGAACATTTTGTTGACGGCGTTTTGTATGGCTTGCTGGTTCTTGTTGCCGTTGTTGCTCAGGGTGTCCTGGGCGATGCCACGCCAGACCAGAGACTGGGTCTTAGCGTCGTGCAGGTCGACGATGAGGGTTGCTTCGACGTTCTGCTGTGGGGTGATTCCACCCATTCCGCCGCCGATTCCGCGCATGCCCCAGGCGGAGTAGGAGGTCTGCTGTCTCATGCCGCCACTGGCGAGGAGGATGATGTCGGGATTCTTATCTTGCGTAACTTTTGTAAATCCCTTCGCCACCATTGCGTTGTCGATGTCGGTTTGCGCTACCTGCGCCAGGATGGAGTTTTGGATCTGATTCTCGTTATTGGAGGCCCAGGCGTAGGTGTGGTAAGCGGAGAAGCTCTGACTGTGGTTGTAGTTGACTGAGACTTGTTGTCCAAAGGCGATGGCAGACGTGATGCCGAGGAGCATCGCGCAGAGTGCTAGTTTGGTTTTCATGGGGTCTTCCTTTCGAAGACTGGACGCGCTGCCGGGTTTTGGCTCGCAGGATGGATCGACTTCTGCCTGGTGCGAGACGGAGAACCGCATTGAACTCAGTCTAGGAAGATCGTTTGGCGGTGGGAACTAGCAAAAGTACGATTTTGTGTTGGGAAATCGCGCAGGGTTGCGAGGGCTCCTGCGAATGCGACGGCGAAGTTACACGTAGGCGAGGGTTTGTTCGCGGAGGGGTTTGAGGCGGGTTTCTTCGAGGGTGTCGCGGTAGAACATGTTGTAGGTGTCGAAAGGGATGAGGCGCTGGCCGTCGGGGTGGGCGATGTGGATGCAGGTTTTTTTGATGCTGCGGAGGTCGAAGGTCTGGGCGTCGATGAACTGGACGATGAGAATACGGAAGAGATTGTCGTAGCCGAGGTTTTTGGGGGCGAGGACCTGCGGGAGGCAGCAGAGGAGTTCGCGGAGGGTGCTGGCTTGTGATTGCGGCGAGTGATTGGTGGAGAAGAGCTTGAAGATCTGGCTGCGGAGGTTGGGGTTTTGTTCGATGGAGGCGCGGATGGCGGGGTCCTGCTCGTAGATGATGGTGTTGCGGCCGCCGTTGATGAGGACGTCGGGGGAGACGAGGCCGGTGAGGGGGACAACTTTTCCGGCGAGCTTCATGGCGTAGGCCATGGCTAGGGAGTCGGGGTGGCAGGGGACTGGGATGAGGTCTTCGGGTTTGAAGATGGAGGTTTGGGAGAGGATGCGGCGGCGGACTTCGGAGAGAGTGAGGCGGTGCGCGGCGGAGTCGTAGTTGCCGAGGCGGCCGGCCTGCTGGACGGGTTGGAAGGTGATGCCGCGGACGCAGGGTTGCTGGAGGGCGAACTCGACGATGGCGCCAAGTTCGTCGTCGTTAACGCCGCGTTCGACGGTGACGACGAGGGTGGTGGAGATGTTGAGCTGGTTGAGACGTTCGAGGGCCTTTTCGCGGATGCTGCGGAGGTCGGCCCCGCGGAGCTGCATGAGGGGTTCGCGGCGGAGGGAGTCGAACTGAAGGTAGAGCTCGAAGTTGGGCATGTAGGTGGCTAGGCGATTTGCGAAGGCTTCGTCCTGCGCGATGCGGATGCCGTTGGTGTTGACCATGAGGTGGCGGATGGGGCGGCGCTTGGCGGCGTCGAGGACCTCGAAGAACTGCGGGTGGATGGTGGGTTCGCCACCGGAGATCTGGACGACATCGGGTTCGGCTTCGTTGGTGACGATGCAGTCGAGCATGCGGGCTATTTGATCCAATGATTTGTATTCGGTGCGGTGGGTGCCGGATTGCGCGTAGCAGATGGGGCAGGAGAGATTGCAGGCGTCGTTGATCTCGAGAAGCGAGAGGCAGGAGTGCTGCTCGTGGTCGGGGCAGAGGCCGCAGTCGTAGGGGCAGCCGTATTTGATGGGGGTGTTGTAGCGGTCGGGCATCTCGGGCGGCTTGATGAAGACCTCGCGGCAGCGGCGGTAGTAGTCGACGTCGTCGGAGATGAGGACGCGCTCGAAACCGTGCTGGGGGCAGCGCTTGAGCATGTAGACGTTGTCGTTCTTCGAAGACGAGCTTGGCGTCGATGCGGCGGTAGCAGGTGGTGCAGAGGGAGACGGCGGTGTCGTAGAAGAGGTAGGGGCGGGTGCGGGCTGGCATGGGCTAGTCCTCTTAAGGGTGACCTGAAGATTGCGATGATCGCGATGACTATCAAAGCAAAGAAGCAGATAGTGGCGATGAGGCCCGAGAAGGCGCCGATGGTAGCTGCAGTATTGCTGCGCTCGGCGGTTGCGGTGCAGAGACCAAAGCCAACGATAAAGATGGCGGCGACAATAGCCGCGATCTTGGCGAGTGCGCTCCGCTCAGGTGGAAGTTCGTCAGTGTCCTCGGGGAGAGGTGGCGGCGTGCTCATCGGGTGTCCTCTAGCTTGGTAAGAAAAAAATATCCAGTTCGGTTAATCAGATCGGTCAATCAGCTGGTGCAAGTATGCGCGGAACTTTGGGGACAATGTATAGGTCTGTGGCAGTTTCTGGAGTGTATGAATTGTTGTGAAGACGTCCAGCTTTAGCTTGATTTGTTCTTCCGGCGATGGCGAGGATCCCGACGACGATGAGTCCAACGACGCAGATGCCTTCGATGATGACGGCGGCGGGAAGTATGGGACCGGAGATTGCGCTGGTTGAGCGAATCAAGGTGACGCTGCAGAGACCGAAGGTGACGGCGATTGTGACGGCGAAAGCGATGGCTGCTTTTGCGAGAGCGCTGCGGGTGCGGGGCGCGGGCGGCGGATTTTGCTCGGGAAGCTGTGGCGTGGATGGTGTGCTCATTCGGCGCTCCGGATTGAGGTTTGCTGGAAGGAGAAGAGTCTCACGAGATCGGGCAGGAGCGCCAGTAATCCTGCAACGCAGGCCCATTGGATCAGGTTGAGGCCGTAGAGCAGGGGTTGGGGTTTGATGAAGTCGATGACGAGACGCCAGAGGAGGTAGGCGAAGAGGAAGAGGCGGAAGGTGGCGCCTTCGGGGTGGGGGCGCTGGTTGTAGCGGTGGAGGAATGCGGCGAGTGCGAGGAGGAAGAGGATTTCGTAGAGCTGGGTGGGGTGGCGGGGGATGCCGTCGCCGAAGTTGATGCCCCAGGGGAGGGTGGTGGGGGTGCCGTAGGTGTCGTCGGCGAGGCCGGCGAGGAGGCAGCCGATGCGGCCGATGGCGATGCCGATGCAGAGTGGGACGGCGAAGAGGTCTCCGGTGCGGGAGCGGATGTGGCGGAGGCGCTTGGTGAGTTCAACGGCGATCCATCCGCCGAGGAGGCCGCCGACGATGGTCTTGCCGCCGGGTTGGAGGAAGGTGCGCCAGGTGAGGGTGAGGCGCGGGGCTTGCTCCAGGATGCCGAGGATGCGGGAGCCGAGGAGGGCCCCGATGGCGGCTGCGGCGATGATGATCCAGCGCTGCTCGTCTGGAAGGAAGTCGCCGGAGCGTTGGCGGGAGCGTCGGTAGAGTTGATAGCCGATGGCGTAGGCGAGGATCTCGAAGAGCGTGTGAAGAGCGGGATGGGAGGTGAGAGTCAAAGTCTCGACCGAGTGTATCCGATGACGGGTGCTGGAATGGGAGATTACTGTCCGTCACACCATTCGCTCCTGCCGGCTAAACTGCGTCGGTTTCGCTTGCGCCCATCAGGATGAGCGATCGTTGAGCAAAGGGGGAGTAGACCAGAAGGGCGGTGCAGGACAGGGCGAGGCCGTAGCTGATGTGGTGGAGCAGCAGAAACGGAGAGAGCGCCCATAGCAGATCGAGCAGAAGAAGGAACGGCCAGATTTTGAGGAATTTTCTGCGTGCACCGGGGGCGCGGAAGAGGATCATGGAGAGCACGAAGGCGCGAGCGGGGATCATGATTGCGGCGGTGACGATGAGGACGATGAGGATTTCGGTTGATTTTGATAATCGAGAGACGAGGTCTTCGATCTCGGCGAGATTGGCGAGCGCTCCGATGTAGAAGCTGAGGTACATGAGCTGCAAGAGGACGAAGAGTGTCCGGACGACGGTGTGCGGGGTTCTGGGAAGGTCTGCGGGGGAGGAGAGGATGCCGCTCAGAAATTCGGGTTCGAATTCTGTTATGGCCGGCGTCGGGTCTGCGGTTGGGTTGTCGGACTCGGGTTGTGGCTCGGATGGCGAGATGGCGAGATCGTGAGTGGAGAGGTATTGGTTGAGGGTGACTCGTTCTACCGGGGCCACGAAGCGATAGCCGCGGCGGGCGAGGGTTTCGACGAATCGTGGATTGCCGGCGGTGTCGCCGAGGGCTTCGCGGATGCGATTGACTGCTGAGTTGACGCCATGTTCGTAGTCCACGAAGGTTCCGTCGGGCCAGAGGGCGCGGGAGATTTCTTCGCGCGTGAGGAGTTCGCCGGGCCGCTCCAGGAGCATGAGTAGCATCTGGAAGGGTTGGGCGTTGAGCTTGACGCGGACGCCTTTCCTGCGGAGTTCGCCGAGGGAACTGTCGGCTTCGAATACTCCGAAGCGGTAGCGCCGGGCTGGCTGGGGGTCGGGCATGGCTTATGGCCAGTGTATTCGAGCCAACACCAAAGGCGAAGATTTCGTGCGTAGGAGGACTTCGAATAAATCTCGTGATTGCAATGGTTTGGCGGGTGAGGAATCGATGAGGAACGGGTGAGGCGGCTTGCATTGTTTTCGCGGTCCGGGCGTAGCAGAGTGAATGCATGAAGCGGCGTGTCCTGGCATTTTCGGTGAGCGTTGGGTTGTTGAGCTGGTTCGCTGCAGCTACCTGCTGCGTTGCTGAGGGGCCTTCGGCTGGAGCGATTGCCGGGTTTAACTCCTATGTGAGTGGGGTTGAGTTGCGGCTTGGCCAGCAACACCGGTCGCCGGAGGCATTTCTTGCGTCGGGCGTTTTGGCTCCGCAGAGTGCGGCACGTTTGCGGAGTGGAGAACTGATCGTGGAGGAGGTGACTCCTTCGGGCGGGGCGGCTCTGCCGGGGGCGCTGCTGCATCACTGGCGAGGGACGGCGTTTGCGCCGGGAGCGACGGCTGCGGATTTTGAACGGCTGATGAAGGACTTCGATGACTATCCGCGGAATTTCTCTCCACAGGTGGTCCGGGCGCGAGTGCTGACGCAAACCGGAGACAACCTGCAGATGATGATGCGGGTGCGGCAGAAGCACGTGATTACGGTGGTGATGGATACGGCGTATGACGTCAGGTTTGGACGGCTTGATGAGCGGCATGGGTACAGCATCTCGCGGAGCACGCAGATCTCTGAGGTCAGTTCGCCGGGGACAGGTGCGGAGCGGGAGCTGAGTGCGGATGAAGGGCATGGTTTTTTGTGGCGGCTGAACAGCTACTGGAGTTATGAGGAGAGGGATGGGGGACTTTATATGCAGATCGAAACGGTTTCGCTGACGCGTTCGATTCCGCGGGGGCTGGGGTGGGCGGTTCAGCCGTTTGTGGAGAGCGTTCCGCGGGAGTCGCTGGAGTTTACGTTGCGATCGACGTGCAAGGGGCTGCGGAGCGAGCCTGAGAGGACGGCAGCTGTAAAAGAAGGGACAGGACGATGAGTGTGACGAGTATGACCGCGGCGGCAACAGTTGCGACGACGAAGGATGAGGCGGGTTTTCGGGCGGCGAGCAGGGTGAATCGTTCGCTGACGGCCGCGATGGAGAAGCGGGCTCTGCAATGGATCGCGGAGCGTGCACCGAGGTGGGTGAGCTCGGACCAGCTGACGGCGCTGGGACTGGGTGCGCAGATTGGGGCGGGAGTTTTTTATGCGTTGTCGCGCTACGACCGCAGGTATTTGCTGGCGGTGATTGGGTGCGTCGTGCTGAACTGGCTGGGGGACAGTCTGGACGGGACGCTGGCGCGGGTGCGTCAACAACAGAGGCCGCGCTACGGATTTTATGTCGATCACATGGTGGACGTGATGGGGACTGTCGCGCTGATGTGCGGGCTTGGTTTTTCGGGATTGGTGCACTGGCAGGTGGCGATTGCGATGCTGGTTGCGTTTCTGGTGTTGTCGAGCGAGAGCTATCTTGCGACGTACACGCTGGGGTGTTTTGAGCTTTCGCAGGGGATGTTTGGGCCTACGGAGATTCGCATTCTGCTGATCGCCGGCAATGTGGCGTTGCTGCGCAGTCCGTACTCGACTGTGTTCGGACACAGGATGTTGCTGTTCGATCTGGGAGGAACGATTGCGGCGGTCTGCATGTTTGCGACGGCGATCCTGGTGACGGTGCGGCATACGGCGGAGCTTTACCGGGAGGAGCCGCTGCCGTGAAGACGCTGGTTCGCTGGGGTAAGTTCAATCTGGTGGGAGCGATGGGCATGGCGGTTCAGCTTGCCTCGCTTGGTTTGCTGAACCGGTTTTTCGGGGGCCGCTACCTTTGCGCTTCGGCTGCGGCAGTAGAGCTGGCGGTGCTGCATAACTTTGTGTGGCACGTTCGCTTTACGTGGCGCGACCGGCGGGGGAGTTCGGCGTGGGGGTCGCAGCTTGTGCGCTTTCATCTCTCGAATGGGCTGGTCTCTATCGTAGGAAATCTTGCGGTGATGCGAATCCTAGTCCATGAGGCGCGCGTGCCTCTACTGGCGGCCAACGGCATTGCGATTCTGTGCTGCTCGGTGGTGAACTTCGGTTTGGGAGATAAGTGGGCGTTCCCGATGAGGACGGCGCAGGCAGGCGAGGCGATTCCATGAATGCGCGTGGGGCCAGTCGGGATCGTTATTCTACGATCGTCCAGCCGGAGTCCGGGTCGAAGGTGGTCATTGCGGTTGCGGTTTCTGCGGTGGTCTTTCCCAGATCCTTTTCGAGCAGGACGCCATCCTGGTTCATCATGAAGGTCATGACGCCGGAGTTTCCGTATTCGGCGGGATAGGCGATGAAGGCGAAGCCGCCGGTCATTTTGCCATCGACCACATAGTTTCTGGCTCCGCCGGGTGTTTTATCGGTCTGGCCATCGAGCATCTTGAAGTAGTAGCCATGGAATGCGACGTGCCCGTTGGGGTTTGTTTTGTATCCTTGGGCAGTTGCGGATGCGGCCATGGGGCCGAGGGGACTGGCAGGCTGTCCATCGGCCGGCTTCCAGTACAAGCCATTCTGCTTGCCGTCGTCGCTGACAATCTTCATCGCGTATTGTTTTGCGGGCTGACCTTCATGGGCGTGGGCGAAGTACTGGGCCTGTGCATCTGCGAATGCTCTGCAGGTGTCGATGGTGGCGAGCTCATTGCGGCCAACTCGGCGTGAGAGAACTTCTTCCCTGCCGGCGGCGGTATCGAAGAACCATTTTCCGTCTGCATTCCGCTTGAGTGGGATTGCGAAGGGGTAGTTGTCGGCTCCGACGAGCAGGATCTGCGAGTTGTCGGTCAGCTTGCGCCAGCGGTGCATGACGCCGTATTTTGCTACGAATTCGGCGACGGTGTTCTTGTCCTGGACGGTGTCGCCGGAGGAGATCAGGTCTTTCGCGTCGGGACCGAAGATTGCGAGGGTCGCGTCCCGGTCGCCGGCCTTGGCGGCGGAGATGATTGCGGTACCCGCGTCTTCGGGAGAGGCGAAGACAGTGATCGCGGGTTTCTCGGGCTCCTTGTGACTGTTGCAGGCGGCAATGGAAATTGCAATAGGGACGAGCAGCAGAATCAGTGGTCGAGTCGCGAACGAAGTTCTGCGATATTTGAGCGACATTTCATCCTCCAAAACTTGTTTGAGCTGATTGCGGACGCGGGTACGGGGGCGATCCGGTGCTGAACCGTTTACCTGCGACCTCCGTAGCCACCGCCACCCCGGCTTTCAGCGCCGCGGGCACTCGCCTGCCTGGATGACCAACCGCTACTACCTCCGCCGCCATAGGCAGAACCTGTTTTCTCCTGCCCTCCGTAGCCTTTCGAGGCAGCAGAGCTGCTTGCGGAGGATCCTGAGTAGCTTGAGGAGTTGTGTGGGGTGCCCTGGGTTTGATTCCAGCCGCTGCCGGTGTTCTTGTACACATTGCCGTTTGCGGCGGCGTACTTGTTGCCGTTCGCGGTTTGGCCTACGGCCCCGCTATTGCCGTTTTTGCCCGAGGCTGCGGCGGCGCTGCCACCTGCTGTAGTTGTTGCGGATGCCGTAGTGCCATTCGCGTTGGTTTGGTGCTGGGTGTAGGCGGTGTTCCCGTTCTTTGAGACCTCAGAGTTTCCGTAGCTGCCGTAGGCGTTGGAGGTTTGATGGGTCTGCGCGTAGGCTCCGGTGTTTGGGTTGTAGGCTTGAGCGGCGCCGGTCGAACCGTACGGGGTAGAGACGGATCCGCCGCGGGCGTATGTGCCGGTGGAGGGGTTGTATCCGTTCGCAGCATGCGCGGAGCCACCGTAAGCACCGTAGGCGCTTGCGCTGGAACCGTAGTATCCGCCGTGCCATGCCGTGTTTCCGTAGTACGCTCCGCCGTGATAGACGACGGCGGTGGTACCGTGCCAGCCACAGTTCCAACTGCTATAGCCCCAGCCGTAATAACCGCCGCTCATCATCGCGCCAACCGCGATGCCAACTCCGAAGGCGACTACGGCGGTGGTTGCGACGGCTGCGGTGCTGTAGCCCGGCGTGACATACGGATAGCCATAGACGACGGTGGGATTGTACACCGGGACGTACACGACTTGCGGGTTGGCAGGCTGAATCACGATCACGTCGGGGGATTGTTGGACGACGGTAATCTGTTGGCCTGTTTTGAGATTGCCGGCGGCCTGTGCTTTGGCGCGTAATACCTGGATTGCCGTCATCACATCGGCTGTCTGGAGGTGATACGCCTCGCCGAGGGAGGAGGTCCAGCTCAGGTTCTTCGTCATGTTGTCGAGGACGGACGGGAACTGTGTGAGTGCCTTCACACTGGGATCCCATTGCTGCGCATCAACGGCCGCCATGAGAGCTGAGCCGGTGAGATTCTTGTTCTGCAGAAGCCAGTCGTTAGCGAAAGCAATCTGGTCTGGGAAGGTCGAAGCTCCGAGGATCTGGGCTACGAGGGAGTCGGGGTAGAGCGCGATGGGCGCGACGAGTTGCTGCAAATCATTCGCAGTCAGGGGCGCTCCTTGCTGAGCCAGAGCTCTGATCTGTGCGAGAGGAAGGATGAGCAAGAAAGACAACGCCATTGATAGAAGTTTTTTGAAGAAAGTCCCGATCATTTTCTTTACCCCGTTCAAGAAAAGGCATCGATCTGAAAAATCATCGATCTTCAACCCCGATCGCTGGTCGTTATGGGACTGTTTGCCGCGGATGCTGCATCCCGTAAAAACGTGCGGAGAAATTCGAAGAGGTGCCGATCATAGCCCTTCTTTTTTGCGTAGTGAAGGCATTTCGCCCGGGTCTGCAACTCTTTGAGGCATCGCCCTAGTAAAAGTGATAGACGGTGGGACCGTCGGGGTAGTTGGAGCAGGCGAGGGCCTTGCCGGGTGGAAGGTTATGGTGATGGGGTCGACCGGTGTCTTCTGCTTCCAGTGGGAGTAGCCATAGCCTTTGAGGATGAGTGGCTGGCCGTCTTGTGTGACGGCGATGGTGGCGCCGGCGATGTCGTCGCGCTGGAGTTGTAGTGGGAGAAAGCCGGCGTTTGTGAGTTGCGACAGCGTATCATCCCGCAGGCTCCCTAGGGGACGAAGCCGGCGGCCTTGAGAGTTTTGTAGGTGTCGAGCTCGCCGGCTTTTTCGAGCATGGTCTCGACCTGGAGGCGGGTGAGGTGGGGGGCGAAGGGCTCGGCTGAGTCGGCGATGGCGTAGGCGGTGGCAGCGGTGGTGGCGACGCCCTGGGTGAGGTCGGGGCGGACGACGGAGTCGAAGCTGTCGGAGGCCTGGTGGTGGAGCTTGAAGTACTTGTCCATGTCGGTCCAGAGAACGAGGGTGGGAACTCCAAAGATATCGAAGCCGGCGTGGTCTGTCTCGAAGAGGAACTCGGTGTCGGGGTTGGTTTCGTTGGAGCCGAGGCCGGCGAGGAGAGGTTCGATATTGGTGAGGGCCTGCTTTTCGTCCTCGCGACCCATGAGATACCAGCCTTTTGCGGGCTGGGCGCCGGTGTCGGAGATGAGGACGGCATCGATGGAGAGCATGTCGGCGATGTGTGCTTTGGAGTAGGCGTTGGAGCCGACGAGGCCTTGCTCTTCGCCGCCGAAGAGGATGAAGCGCATGGTGCGGCGGGGCGGATGGCCGAGGGCCTGGACGGCTCGGGCAACCTCAAGGACGGTGGCGACGCCGGTGCCATTGTCCTGGGCGCCGGTTGCGGGGTGCCAGGAGTCGAGATGGGCGCCGACGATGACGATGGAGTTGGGGTCGTCGCGTCCGGGGATTTCGGCGACGACGTTATCGACCTGGGTGGCGGGACGGACGCGGTTCTTGAAGACGAAGTGGACGGTGACGGGGCCTTGATCGAGAAGGCGTTTGATGAGGAGCTCGTCTTCGAGGCCGATCTGCGCGACCGGCATGGCGGCCATCTTGCCGTTGAAGCTGAAGGCAGTCGGCGTTCTGGGAGCCGTTGGCGCTGCCGGTGAGCAGGACGGCTTTGGGCGCGAGGGACTTGAGGGTGGAGAAGGCGGTGATGAGATCCCCGATGGCGAACTTTTCGCCGAAGCTGGCGTTGTCGATGAGGACGATGTGGCCGGCGATCTTGTCCTTCATGCCGAGGAGTTTGTCGGCGGGAAGAAGGTGGGGGATGTAGATGATGTTGCCGGTGATGCCGTCTGCGGGGGTGGAGGGGCTCCATCCAGCGGAGTAGATGTGGAGGGCCTGGTTGCGTGGCGCGATGATATTGCCGGTGGCTGGAGTTTCGGGCTCCCAGAGAGCGGGCATGGCGAAGGGTTCGGCGTGGACGTTCCTGAGGCCGAGGGCTTTGAATTGCTCGATCGCCCAGGCGACGGCGTGGACGTAGTTGTCGGAGCCGGTGAGGCGGGGGCCGATATTGTCGGCGAGATGGCGGTCGTAGTCGTAGGCTTTGCCGTTGACCATGATGTCGCCGATGAGTTTGCTGATGGCGGCGCGGGTTTCGGGCGAGACGGGGACGGGAGCGGCGGTGGGCACGGTGCGTGGAGGTTTGCGCGAGGGCGCAGGAGGCCGCCAGAACGGAGGCAAGAAGGCAGGACAAAAATCGCATGGGGAACGGTATCACGGAAAAACGGTGAGTGGCGGTCAGGATTGCGCGGGAAGGCGAAACGAGGGGAGATCCTGATGGAGCTCGAGGCAGAGCGATTCGACGACGAGGTTGTGGTCTTCCCGCTGGGTCAGGCCGGAGACGGTGATGGCACCGATGATGCCGGTTCCGGCGACGTGGAGGGGGAAGCTGCCGCCGTGCGGGGCGTAGTCGGCGTCGGGGAGGTTGTAGCGGTCGCTGAAGGTGCGGCCAGCTTGCTCCAGCATGAGGCCGATGGCGTAGGAGCTGCGGTGGAAGCGGGCGACGACGTTGGATTTTCGCTGGACCCAGCGGAGGTTGTCCGGCGTGGTGCCGGAGATGGCGAAGTAAAAGAGCTGATGGTGAGGCTGGCCGAAGCGGCGGATGTCGATGACGATGGACTGGCTGCGCGCGAGGGCGAGTTCGCGGATGCTGAGGCCGAGACGCCAGGCGGTCTCGCAGTCGAAGTTTCGGAAGAGGAGTGCGGCCTCCTGACGGGCGATGGTGGCTAGGTCTTCCGCGATGGGCATTTTGCGATGCTCCTGGGGTATGGAGTGGGCTGGTGTGCCAAGAATACTTTATGCCGGGCACAGGCAAGGGCAACAGGGTGGCCGCCTTGACACTGTTGTTCGGTTACGCGATGCTTAGAGCCTAGGCCTCTTTTTGCGCACGCCAGATGAAGTTGCAGTCGACGAGCGTTTGCTCGCGCATTTTTCGGTTGGCTGCCGGTATCTCTTGCTGTAGCCCATGAAGATGTAAGTCGTTGAATGGAGTGGATGGATGTTTGCGATGTGGCTGCAGAGTGCGATGGGCGGACTGGGAAATCTGGGCAGTCTTGCATTGCCGATCCTGTTTTTCGTGGTGCTGTATTTCCTGATGATTGCGCCAAACCAGAAGAAGCAGAAGAAATGGCAGGAGATGCTGGGAAAGTTGAAGTCGGGCGATCGCGTGACGACCAATGGCGGCATTCGAGGCACGGTATTGACGGTGAAGGACGACGTGGTTGTGTTGCGGGTCCAGCCGGACGGGATCAAGCTGGAGTTCGTCAAGAGTGCGATTGCGGCGGTAACGACAGACGAGCAGGCGGCTTGACGGGAAGATCGCAAGTGCCGGTGTATTGAGCTTTAGAAGTATGCAGGTTGAGATTGAACCGTTAACTACGGATAAGGAAGAAGCAGGATGGCGGCGGCGGGATTAAGGTAAGACACCGCGGCCGTATCCTTCAAATAAAGATCATGGGCAAGAATCTGGCCGGGAAATCGGCATTCATCGTAGCGGTACTGGTGATCTTCTGTTTCGGCATCGTGGGCATACCCCACGGCGGCCTGGTGGAGTCGATCAAGAACAATATTCACCTTGGACTGGACCTGAAGGGTGGCATCCATCTGGTGATGGAGGTCCAGGTTGCCGAGGCGGTGACCTCGACCACGGACCGGGATGTGCAGCGGCTGGAGGACGACTTCCTGAAGGCCGGGATAACGGGTGCGACGATCGGCAAGACGGATTCGACGCGGCCCAACACGATCATCATCTCGGGTATTCCTGCGGCGAAGTTGAGCGATGCCCGTGGGGTTATGCAGGGCAACGACTATTCGACGTACGACGTGTCGACGACGGCTGACGGCAATTCGTCTCTGACGATGAAGCCGGCCGCGATCCGGGAGCTGGAAGCGCGGACGGTGGAGACTTCGATTGAGACGATCCGCGAACGAACCGACAAGCTTGGGGTTGCCGATCCGCTGGTTGCGCCGTATGGACTGGGCGCAAACCAGATCCTGGTGGAACTGCCGGGTATCAGCGACATCAGCCACGTGGAAGATGTGATTCAGTCGGCGGCGAAGCTGTCGATCCATGCGGTTACCGGCGGCCCTTACGAAAACGATCAGGCGGCGCTGCAGGCCAATGGAGGCGTGATTCCGGCGGACTCGATGCTGGTGCACGGATCGGGTTCGGCGGGCGCTCCTGAGGAGGTCTGGCTGCTGAAGCGGGTGAGTGAGGTGGAGGGCACGGACTTCCGCGACGCGCAGCCTTCGCAGGACCAGAATGGCCGGCCGAATATTCGCTTCAACCTGACGACGGACGCGGGAAACCGCTTCTATAAATACACCGAGGCCCACTCGAGCACGAGCGCTTCGCCGGGTTCAATGGCGATTTTGCTGGATAACAAGGTGAAAGAGGTCGCGGCGATTCAGTCGGCGATTCGCGACAGCGGCGAGATTACGGGCGGCTTTACCGAGCAGCAGGCGAAGGATCTGTCGCTGATGCTGCGGACGGGAGCGTTGCCGGCGTCGATCACGTACCTGGAGACACGCACGGTTGGTCCGACTCTAGGCGCGGCATCGATTCATCAAGGCGTGGTGGCGGCGATTGCCGGGATGCTGGCGGTCATGATCTTCATGCTGATCTACTACCGCGGCGCGGGCATCAATGCCGATCTCGCGTTGATTCTGAACCTGGTGATTCTGCTCGGATTTATGGGGTACACAGGGTCGGTGCTGACGCTTCCCGGCATTGCCGGAGTGATTCTGACGATTGGTATGGGCGTCGACTCGAACGTGCTGATCTTCGAGCGCATTCGCGAAGAGTTGCGCGCAGGCAAGACGGCCGCGGCGGCGGTGGAGCAAGGGTTCAAGCATGCGTTGGTGACGATCATCGACACCCACGTCACGACGATCGTCTCAGCGCTGATCCTGTTCCTGTTCGGTTCGGGGCCGGTGCGCGGATTTGCGGTTACGCTGGCGTTCGGTTTGTTTGCCAATCTGTTTACCGCGGTACTGGTTTCGCGTGTGATTTTCGATGCAATTCTGCAGAGGAAAGAGCGCGGCGCAATGCTGTCGATTTGAAGAGGTTCTCAGTTGTCCGTTCTCAGTTGTCAGAGGCGGACGGATTGCCTGGAGTGCAGGCCTGATAACTGACAACTGACTACGGATAACTGGAGTAAACGTGAGTTTGGAACTGTTTCGTACAACGAATATCGACTGGCTTGGGAAGAAGTGGTACTTTCTCGGGTTTTCTTTGATTTTTTCTATTGCCGGCGTCCTGAGCATGCTGTTCTGGCACCACATCCCGCTGGGGGTGGATTTCAAGGGCGGCACGCACATTCGCGTGGCGTTCGACCAGAAGCCGAACGAAGACCAGATCCGCGAGGTGATGGACAAGGCGGGACTGCGGAATTCGATTGTCAGCCAGGTGAGCGACCCGAGCGGACATGCGGCAAACAAAGTGATTATCGCGTTGCCGGAGTCGACGGCCACCGACCAGTCGCACGATGCGGGGCGGAAGAGCGTAGAAGATGCGCTGGCGGGCGCGTATCACGGTTCGGCGACGATTGAGCAGGTGGAGATTGTGGGGCCGACGGCAGGCAAACAACTGCAGAATCAGGCCTGGCAGGCGACGCTCTATTCCCTGCTGGGAATGCTGATTTATCTATGGTTCCGGTTTGAGCTGATCTATGGGGTGGCGGCGGTGGTGGCGGTCTTCCACGACACTTTAATTACGGTCGGCGCGTTCAGTTTGACGAATCAGGAGATAACCCTTACCGTAATCGCAGCAATCCTAACATTGATCGGTTATTCGATGAACGACACAATCGTCGTCTTCGACCGTATTCGCGAGAACCTGGCGTTATCGCGGCGAGAGTCGTTACATGATGTCGTTAACCGGAGTATCAATCAAACGCTGAGCCGAACCGTGATTTCATCGGGCCTGACGTTTTTGACGGTGATGTCGCTATATCTGTTTGGCGGCGAGGTATTGCATGGGTTTTCCTTTGCGCTTGTGGTTGGAATTCTGATTGGAACGTACTCGTCGATTGCGGTGGCGGCACCGATGCTGGTGGCCTACCAGGACTGGCGGGTGAAGCGTGGCAAGATTGCGTCGCTGCCTGCAGGGAAGCGGGCGAAGGCGTAGGTTGAACAGGGTTTATGGCGAGGCTCCAAATCCTGGGAACAAATTGAAGCACCGTGGTGTCTAAAAAAACTAGCTCTTCTTCACCTACAGAGGCTGACTATGTTTGAAGATTCATTGATGGAGTCGGGTGGCAAGATCAAGACCAAGTCCAAGTACTGGATGATCGCGACCTTAATTTTTAATCTTTTGGTCATCGCGACGATGATCATCTATCCGCTGTTGAATCCTGAGGCTTTGCCCAAGACGTTGCTGACTCAGCTGATTACAGCGCCACCGCCGCCTCCACCACCGCCGCCTCCACCACCGCCGCAGCAGATTATCAAGCCGATCAAGATGATCTCTGAGATCGACCAGGGCCTGCATGCGCCGACGAAGATTCCCAAAGACATCAAGATGCTGAAGGAAGAGGCTCCTCCGCCGACGATGGCCGGAGTGGCCGGGATGAGCGGCATGGGTAGCGGCAGCGGCGTTCCGGGCGGTGTGATGGGCGGAATCGGCACGGCGCCGACGCCCGTAGTCAAGATTGCCCCGCCAAAAGGCCCGACCCGGGTTTCGAGCGGTGTGATGGCGGGCGCTAAGCTGTCGGGCGCGAACCCTGTCTATCCGCCGATTGCGAGAGCAGCACACGTCTCCGGCACCGTGGTTCTTCACGCGATTATCTCCAAGGAAGGCACTATCAAGAATCTGTCGGTCGTCAGCGGGCCCGAGATGCTACGGACTGCTGCGACGGAAGCCGTGCAGAACTGGCGTTACAAGCCATATCTGTTGAATGGGGACCCGACCGAAGTGGATACGCAGATTACCGTCAACTTCACCTTTGGCGGCGGCTAGACCGAGGCCAAAAAGCTCAATACCGTCATTCGGTAACCTTTGAAATGTCGAACTTTTGGGGGATACCGGGTAAAGATTCAGAAAGTTAGAGTTCTATCAGGAGGAAATATTCCAGTGATTCTCGCTCATCTCGCAATTTTCGCTCACGTTCATGCTTCTCTCGCGATGTACTTCGAGGAGGCTCAAGTAAGTTTCAGTGTCATGGGTCTATGGGGCAACATGGGCTGGCTGGCACGCTGCGTTGTTATCTTCCTTTTCATTATGTCGATCTGGTCGCTCGCTGTGATCATCGACCGCGCACTGTATTTCTCGGCTGCGCGCAAGCAGTCTCGTGAGTTTGCCCCGAAGGTTGCCGGAGCGTTGAAGGACGGCCGTCTGGACGAGGCGATCAAGGTTGCCGACCGCTCGAAGAAGTCGCATCTGGCGGAGGTGGTTACGGCCGGTCTGCAGGAGTTCCGGAGCTTCGGCTCGGGTGGCTCCATCACTCCGGAGCAGATCGAGAGTTCGAAGCGTGCTCTTGAGCGCTCCGAGGCGATCGTTCATGCCAAGCTGAAGCGCGGTCTGGGCGGACTTGCGACGATCGGTTCGACGGCTCCGTTTATCGGGCTGTTCGGTACGGTGGTCGGTATTTTGAACGCCTTCCAACAGATTGCAACCCAGAAGACATCCGGTATCGGTGCAGTCGCCGGCGGTATCTCGGAGGCGCTGGTTACGACGGCGTTCGGTCTTCTTGTCGCGATCCCCGCGGTTATGACGTTCAACTATTTCACCGGCAAGGTGGAGGCGTTCGACGTAGAGATGGATAACAGCTCGAGCGAGCTGGTGGACTACTTCATCAAGCAGAGCCACCGGTAAGGCTTCGGTCCTGAAGCGTAAGGCAAGTGCAATACCCCGCGAGAATCACAGATCTGATCGAGCCTCCGGAAGCCGACAAGCGACGGCGTCCGGAGGTCGACAGGCACAACAGGGGAGAATTAATACAGCAAACCGGACGGAGCATACGTTATGGGTATCAATAAGCGGGATGAAGGCAAGAAGGTCAACTCCAACATCAATGTGACGCCGATGGTGGACGTGATGCTGGTATTGCTGATCATCTTCATGGTCATCACCCCCATGCTGAACAACAAGGTGAATGTGGACCTGCCGAAGGCTGACGCTGCGGTGGTGATGGAAGACGCCAACAAGGAAGATGCCGTGGTGGTCGCGGTGACTCGGGATGGCAGAACATTTCTCGGCGGCGATCAGGTGACCCTGGACGATCTCGGCCCCAAGATTGCGGCGAAGCTGGAGAATAAGCCCAGCAAAGAGGTCTTTATGCGAGCGGATCAGCGGGCGAACTACGGCAAGGTGATGGATGCGGTTGACGGCATTCGATCTGCCGGCGTTAGCCAGCTTGGTTTGCTGACGGAGCGAGTGGACGACTCGGGCGCTACGACGACGCCGGCCAAGAAGTAACGGGATTTTATTGCAGGATGCCGATCCGCAATTCGTGGAGCGGCCCAACGGAATCGGAATTAAGGAGATTGCTATGGGAATGGGTGGTGGAAATACCGGCGGAGCAATGTCGGATATGAATGTGACGCCGCTGATCGACGTGCTTCTGGTGCTGTTGATCATCTTCATGGTCATTGTTCCGGTGACGCCTCGAGGGCTTGAGACGCTGGTTCCTCAGCCGCCGAAGGACCATAAGGAAGAGCCGCAGAACGATCGTACGATTGTTGTGCAGGTGCGGGCGAACGGAGCAGCTGCGCCGTCTTATCTGATCAACGAAACCACGTTCGCGAAGGCAGACCTGGAGCCCAAGCTGGCGGAGATTTACGCGACGCGCCAGGAGAAGGTGATGTTCGTCAAGGGCGACAAGGATCTCGACTTCAGCAAGGTAGCCGAGGTGATCGACTTTGGGCATCAGGCCGGCGTAGACAATATCGGTCTGATTACTCCGCGGGTTGAAGCAGGACAGTAGTCAATACCTGAATCTCAGTAGCGAGAGCTAGTACGGGCGGTGTGGCCGGTTGGCCAGCCGCCCGGATCCTTTTAAGGCTGCCTGGTGTCTATAGTGAGGGATGCTCGCCCACCCGAATTTTTATTGGGAGGCGACTGCGATGGCATTCTCAGTGATGGGAAACTCTGGAGACGAAGGCCTTTCCTCTGAGATCAATGTAACTCCGCTGATTGACGTCCTGCTGGTTCTGCTCATCATCTTTTTAGTGGTTGTGCCGGTCGTGCCGCGAGGTTTGAACTCGTCACTTCCCTCTGGCGCTGCGGTGGGCTCCGAAGAAGCTGCGGATAGACCTGTCCTGGTCCAGATAGAAGAAGATGAAGCGACGACGCGGTACCTTGTGGACGGCGTTGGCGTGGGGAGAACCGAAGTCGCGCCACGGCTGTCGGAGCTTCTGTCACGACGATCTGTCCGGCAGGTGCTGTTGAAGGCAGACGCGAAGCTGGACTTCGGCGTTATTGCGGGTGTGATTGACGCCAGTCAGGCTGCGGGGGCCGAAAGCGTGGGATTGCTGACGCCGGGGTTGGACAAGGATTTCAAAATACAGCGGTTTCAAAAAATAAGGAGCGATGGGCGATAATCCCACCGTTTGAGTTGCGTAACAGCCTCGGTTGCGCCCGCACTGCAGCGATCTAAATTAGACTTAAATCTTGCTAAATAAGCTGATCCTCGCGAATTTAGGTCACCGGCCCCTGCGCACGTTGCTGAGCGTGCTGGCCATCGCCGTTGAGGTGACGATGATCCTGACGCTGGTGGGTGTGAGTTACGGAACCCTGGATGGAACGGCCGCTCGTGCGCGCGGGGTGGGCGCGGATATTCTGTTTCGTCCACCGGGCTCTTCGGCGATCGGGCTGAGTTCGGCTCCGATGAGCGACAAGCTTCCCGCGCTGCTGATGCAGGAGCCTCATATGACGTTCGCGATGGGGACGATGGTGCAGCCGCTGTCGGGCTTCGACACGATCACCGGCCTCGATCTGGGGGACTTTCGCAAGCTGAACGGAGGCTTCCATTATCTTCAGGGCGGCCCGCTGGTCAGTGACGACGACATTATCGTGGACGAGTTCTATGCCCGGCAGAAGAACCTGCACGTTGGCGATACGGTGGAGCTGATCAGTCACAAGTGGAAGGTGTCGGGGATCTTCGAATCGGGCAAGCTGGCGCGCATCTGCGTAAAGCTGCCTGTACTGCAGGCATTGACGGGCAACCCGGGCCATCTGAGCCAGATTTATCTGAAGCTGGATGATCCAAGCAAGGCGCAGGCGGTGGTGGACGCGCTGCGGCAGAAGTACACCGGGTATCAAATCTATACGATGGAGTACTTCACTTCCCTGCTGTCGATCAGCAGCGTGGGGATGCTGAAGAGCTTCATCGGGGTGGTCATCGGCATCGCGGTTGTGGTGGGGTTCATTGTGGTGTTTATGGCGATGTACACGGCGGTGCTGGAGCGAACGAGGGAGATTGGCATTCTGAAGGCAGTCGGCGGCTCGTCAGGCCTGATCCTGAATATTCTGCTTCGCGAGACGCTGTTGCTGGCGTTGCTGGGCTCGGCCCTGGGCATCATTTTGACCTACGGAACGCAGTGGCTGATGACGCATGTTGTGCCGGCGAGCCTGGTGCAGGAGACGGTCTACGGATGGTGGCCCATCGCAACCGGCATCGCGATCGGGGGCGCCCTGCTGGGCGTGATTGTGCCTGGCGTCAAAGCGGTGAAGCAGGATGTTACGGAGGCTTTGTCGTATGAGTGAGCCTGCAATCATCGAGATAAATGGTCTGACCAAAACATACCAGGTGGGAGATGTTCCTGTGCACGCGCTCCGCGGGGTGGATCTGGAGATACGCAAGGGGGAGTTTGTGGCGATCATCGGGGCCTCCGGCTCCGGCAAGTCCACGCTGTTTCATGTGCTGGGCGGTTTGACGCCTGCCACTTCAGGCAGAGTGCGGATCAACGGACGCGATCTTGGGGGCATGACGAATGCGGAGCGAACGGATCTTCGCAAGACGGCGGTCGGCTTTGTTTTTCAGAAATACAATCTTCTGCCGACGCTGACAGCGGAAGACAACATTCGGATCGTGCAGTTCATTGCCGGGCGCAATACGGCGTTCGATCGGGGATTTGAAGAGATTCTCCGGCTGCTGGGTATCGCGGACCGGATGAAACACAAGCCTCGCGCACTTTCCGGAGGTCAGCAGCAGAGGGTGGCGATTGCCCGCGCGATCGTGAATTCCCCGGCGATTCTGCTGGCCGATGAGCCTACTGGTAATCTTGACAGTGAGAATTCCGCTGCCGTTCTGAGGTTGATGAAGGACCTGAATCACCGGCTGGGACAGACGATTCTGATGATTACGCACGATTCCGATGCGGCCAGCTATGCGGACAGGATTGTCCGAATGCGTGACGGGTGTATCGTCTAGGAGCGCAATTTTTCGCCGGACCGGCTGGCTTTTTGCTGCCAGCGCGCATCCCACATGGGGGCGTGACTGAATACCGGGGATTTTCCGTATCTGCCGGATGAAAATTGCGCGACGGCAACCATCTGGCGGAGAAAGATGGAGTCCTCTAGTCACGTTGGGACGTATACCATTACAATCACAGATAAAGCCGAGAATGCCGATTCAAACGCTTCGCCTTTCTGTGCAACAAAACGCGCCTATTTGAAGGAGATGATTCGCCCAATGAAATTTACCGCACGGATTCCGGTTACAGCCGCTCTGACAGCGCTGCTGCTACTCACTGCAACCGGGTGTAATCGCCTGAAGGCTCGGGACCAGCTGACCAAGGGTGTGCAGGCATTCAAGAATGCACGTTATGAAGAGGCTGTGAACCACTTCCAACAATCGATCGCTCTGGATCCGAACTACGAAGATGCGAAGCTGTATCTGGCGACGGCGTACTCTTACCAGGTGGTACCGAATCTGGATACGCCGGAGAACCTGGCGATCGCGCAGAAGGCGCTCGATGGCTTCAATGCTGTGCTCGCGAAGGATCCGAATGATCTGACTGCGCTGAAACAGATCGCGTCCATCAATCGCAACATCAAGAAATTCGATGTGGCAAAAGACTACGAGAAGAAGGTGATTGCGATTGCGCCTAACGATCCGGAGGCCTATTACACGGTAGGTTTTGTGGATTGGGTGCTGGCGTACAAGAACGCGACCACGATATTGGCTGCCGACGGCCTCACCGATGTGGGCGATGGAAATCCGAAGATGAGCAAAGGCGCCTGCGCGAAGATGAAGGCGGCGAATACGGATCTCGTGACTGAGGGGATTCAGTATCTCAACAAGGCCGTCGAGCTGAATCCGACATACGACGATGCGATGCAGTATTTGCAGTTGACGTACCGTCGCAAGGCCGATCTGGACTGCGGCGAGGATGCGGCGCGGAAGGCTGATATGGCCATTGTCGATCAGTGGATCCAGAAGGCGATGGGCGCGCGCAAAGCGAATGAGCTGAAGAAAGAAAAGGCGACACAGGGCGGCGTTACGATGCAGTAGCCGCGTTTGCCTGCAAGGCCGGAGGCCTCCCACTGCGGGAGGCCTCTTTTGTTTGGGATGCGGTTATGCTCGCGGCAGATAGCGGCTGCGGTAAAATTGCGGCTTGCGACGATCGATGACAAAAACTGCAACGTCGATAAAAAAAGTGTTGATTGCGAATCGCGGGGAGATTGCTCTGCGGGTGATTCGCGCGTGCCGGGAGATGGGGCTGGCGACGGTGGCGGTTTACTCGGACGCCGACCGGGGCGCGCTGCATGTGTTGCATGCGGACGAGGCGTACCGTCTGGGCCCGGCGCCAGCGACGGAGAGCTATCTGCGGGGCGATTTGATTCTGGCGATTGCGCGGCGGGTTGGGGCGGATGCGGTGCATCCGGGATATGGGTTCTTGTCGGAGAATGCAGAGTTCGCGGAGGCGTGTGCGGCAGTGGGGGTGACGTTTATCGGACCGCCGGCGAGTGCGATGCGGGTGCTGGGATCGAAGACCAGGGCGCGGCAGGCGGCGGATGCGGCGGAGATGCCGCGCGTTCCCGGGAGCGTGACCGGGCTGGCGGATGTTGCGGAGGCGGTTCGCGTGGCTGCGGGGATCGGGTATCCGGTGATGCTGAAGGCGGCGGCTGGCGGCGGTGGCAAGGGCATGCGCGCGGTGGCGAAGGCGGAGGACCTTGCGGCGGCGTTTGTGGCGGCGAGCAGTGAGGCGGAGCGGAGCTTCGGTTCGGGTGAGGTGTATCTGGAGAAGCTGATCGAGCGGCCTCGGCATATCGAGATTCAGTTGATGGCGGATGAGCACGGCAACTGCTTGTATCTTGGCGAACGCGAGTGTTCGGTGCAGCGGCGGCATCAGAAGGTGATCGAAGAGGCGCCGTCCGCGGTGGTGAGTGAGGACCTGCGGCGAAGGATGGGTGAGGCGGCGGTTCGGCTGGCGTTGTCTGCGGGATATGTCAATGCGGGGACGGTTGAATTTCTGGTCGATGCGGAAGAGAATTTTTATTTTCTCGAGATGAATACGCGGTTGCAAGTGGAACATCCTGTGACCGAGATGGTGACGGGGCTGGATCTGGTGCATCTGCAGCTTCGGGTGGCGATGGGAGAGCCGTTGTCATTGAAGCAGGAAGATGTGCGGCTGCGCGGGCATGCGATCGAGTGCAGGATTTATGCGGAGGATCCGGAAGATAATTTTTTTCCGTCGCCGGGCTTGATCACGCGGCTGGTGCAGCCGGGCGGGCCGGGGATTCGGGAGGACTGCGCGGTGTTTGCGGGATGGACGGTGCCGCTGGACTACGATCCGATGCTGTCGAAGCTGGTGGCGTTTGCACCGACGCGGGAGATGGCGATCGATCGGATGCTGCGGGCGCTTGAGGAGTATGTGATTGGCGGGATCAAGACGAATATCGGCTTGTTCCGGCGGATTCTGACGGACGCGGACTTTCGCGCAGCGCGGATCGATACGGGATACCTGGAGCGGCTTCTGGCTGCCGGGCCTGCGCCGGTGCGAGAGGCTGTTTCGGAGGATGTGGTGGCGCTGGCTGCTGCGATCTTTGTGGCGTCGGCGAAGCGCGAGGGCGTGGTCGTGGCGGATGCGGCGGCGGAGAGCCGGTGGGCCGAGGCGGGGCGACGAGAGGGGTTGCGGTTGTGACGATCTGGCTGGAGGTTGGGGGGAAGAAGTTGCGGGTGGAGCTGCCGGCGGGGACGGGGTTGATGGAGTGCTCTGTCGACGGGCGTACGGTGAGTGTGGATGCGCAGATGCTGGAGCCGGGCGTGATCTCTCTGGTGATGGAGGGACGGCAGCATCGTTGCGTTCTAGATGGCGATGGCGTGGTGATTGGTGGCCGGAGGTATGGTTTTGAGGTGGCTGATCCGCGGTCGCTGCAGGGCCGTCGCGGCGCCGGCGGGGGTGCGGAGGGGCCACGGCCGGTGAAGGCTCCGATGCCGGGGCGAGTGGTGCGGCTACTGGTTGAGGCGGGGGACGATGTGGCGGAGGGACAGGGTGTGGTGGTGATTGAGGCGATGAAGATGCAGAACGAGCTGAAGTCGCCTAAGGCGGGGCGAGTGGCCCGGGTGGGCGTGGCGGTTGGGGATACGGTGGGTTCTGGAGATGTGCTGGTGGTGGTGGAGTAGGGTTTTTGGTGCTGATCGATCCGTCACCTTGCGTTTGCAAACAAACCGCCCTTACTCAACGAGATGCAGGAAAGGGCAACGGCAGTTCCTGCGCCTTGCGGCGAGGGACGACAACTCAAGGCAGCGATTGTCGTGGCGGGACTTTTAGAGGCGGCTTACCAGGTCGGGGAGAAGCTTACCAGGACTGAGACAAAGAGGACTCCAAAGAGAATGAGCAGCAGGGGCCACCAGCGATCCAACCATGAAACCGATTCTATTGACGAGCTCATCTCCGACATCCTCCTATGTTCTGGTTAAATCCTAACCGAGAACGGGATGGATGCTCAAACTGAGCTTTAATTGACCGAGGAGAAGGTCGGGATGAAGGCTGTTGCGATTTTCGCTGGGTTGTTTGTTCTCGCCGCCGGCGCTGTGGGTCAAACTGCGACTGAGGCGAATCGAACGTGGATCAGTGATGTCACGATCGTCTCGCCGGAGAAGCTTGACCAGGTGAAGACGGGCAGCGTGCTGATTGAAGACGGCCGCATCGTTCGCGTGGTGCGCAGGGCGGGGGTCAAGAAGCCCGCGGGTGCAGTGGAGGTTGATGGCAAGGGATTGTTTCTCATTCCGGGGCTGATCGATTCGCATGTGCATCTGGCTTCGGTTCCGGGGATGGGTTTCGACCAGGTGGCGGGCGAGGCGGGGATGGTACGGGAGTACTTCCGGCAGCTTCCGCGTTCGTATCTCTACTACGGCTACACGACGGTGATCGATCTGGCGGTTGTCGATCGCAAGGTGCTGGATGATTTCCAGGAGGCCCCGCTGCACCCCGATTTGTACACTTGCGGCGAGCCGCTGGTTTTCGCGAATGGATATCCGATGTCGGGCGCGCCAGCGGAGCTGGGATTCGAGCTGTTTTCAAATTTCATCTACGACAAGGATCAGGCAGCCAGTATTCCGGCGGAGTATAAGCCGGAGGCGCATACGCCGGAAGCAGATGTAGCGCGGGTGAAAGGTTCGGGCGGGATCTGCGTGAAGACCTTTTATGAGCGGGGGTTTGGGAAGGACAAGAACCTGCCGGTGATGGGAGCCGATGTTCTGGCTGAGATTCGCAAGGCTGCGGCGGATAACGGCCTGGTGCTGATGATGCATGCGAACTCATTTGAGGCGCAGAAGTTTGCCGTCGATGGGAGCGTCGACGTGATTGCGCATGGGATGTGGCACTGGGGCGATCTGGATAGAGAGACGGCGCTGCCGGATCAGATCAGAGATCTGTTGGATGAGATCGTGAAGAAGAAGATTGGGTATCAGCCGACGTTCCAGGTGCTGGAGGGGGAGCGAGCGTATTTCGAGCCGGAGTACCTGAACGGAGAGGCGATCGGCAAGGTGATTCCGAAGACGATGATTGCGTGGTTCCGAACTCCCGCTGGGCACTCGTTCAAAAAGGGTCTCGTCGATGACAATACGCCGGACGCGGCGATGCGCGGGATGTACGACAATGGGCCGTTGCGGCGAGAGCGTCTGGTGGTGGGTTACCTGGCGGGCAAGGATGCGAATTTTCTCTTTGGCACGGACACTCCTTCGGGAGCGACCTACGGAAATCTGCCGGGGTTGAACGGCTATTTGGAGATGCATCAACTGCAGAAGGCGGGATTGTCGCTGACGCAGATATTCAAGGCGGCGACGATCAACAATGCGCGGGAGTTCAAGCTAAGTGCGCAGGTAGGAACGATTGAGGCGGGAAAGGTTGCGAATCTTGTGCTGCTGAAGGCGTCTCCACTGGACAGCCTGGATGCGTACAACAGCATTGTGACGGTTTGGGTGCACGGAACGGCGGTCGCTCGCGCCAGTTTGACGGTTGACGCGGGGAAGTAGACGATGGCCGGGGCGCTGAGTGTCATCACGCCAAGGCATGAAATTTTTGTTGGGAGGCGGGCCGGGGTCGGGCTACAATCCGGCAGCGCTTAAAAAGCTGTTTGCCGATGCATCGGGAGATGGCGCGGGCTGCGCGAGGGAGAGTGTATGAACGACATTGTGGCGGTGGAAGGACAGGCTGGGGAACCGGGTTTGAGCCAGGTGGCGCGAGTGGTGGACACGTTTGTCGCCCCGTCGAAGACCTTTACGGACATACTTCGTAACTCGACATGGTGGCTGCCTTATCTGCTTGGAGCGCTGTTGGGGCTGCTTTTCGCGTATGCCATTTTGAACAAGGTGGGATTGCCGACGCTGGTGGATGGAGTGGTGCATCATAGTAAGACGCTGGAGGACACTCTGGCCAATGCGACTCCCGCGGATGCGGCGAAGATACGCGGGCGGATTGAGACACAGTTCAAGTTTTCCTATCTTGGGCCTGTGCTTGGTCTGCTTTCTGGTCTGATCTGCGGGGGAGTTCTGCTGGCTACGGCGAACTTCGTGTTTGGCGGGAAGGCGAAGTACAAACAGATGCTTGCAGTGTGGTTCTACGCGAGTCTGCCCCTGGTGTTGTTTTACCTGCTGGTGATTATCTCGATCTACGCCGGGCTGGGGGGCGATCAGTTCGATGTACAGAATGCGATAGGGACCAACATCGGGTACTACCTTACGGGAACCGATCTGCCGCACTGGCTGGTGACGCTACTTTCGGCGGTGGATGTGTTTGCGATCTGGGCCGCGGTTCTGATGACCATTGGCGTCTCGATTGTAGCGGGGATTAAACGAAGCTCGGCTGCGATCATCGTGTTTGGCTGGTGGATACTGTTCACCCTGCTGAAGGTTGCGGGCTCGGCCTTCAGCGGTTGAGAGCACAACGACTGGAAGGATGAGTTGCAAAGAAATGCCCGGAGTGAGTCCGGGCATTTTCTTTTCTATTGCGAAGGGAGGCTTATTCGGTCCAGCGTTTGAAGACGAGGGAGCCATTGGTGCCGCCGAAGCCAAAGGAGTTGGAGAGGGCGTAGTCGATCTTTGCTGCCTGGGGCTTGTTGGGAACGTAGTTGAGGCGGCACTGGGGGTCGAGCTCAACGATGTTCATAGTGGGCGGGGCGGTCTGATTGAGCATGGCCATGATGGTGATGCCTGCTTCGAGGCCGCCGGCTCCGCCGAGGAGGTGACCGGTCATGGACTTGGTGGAGCTGACCAGGAGCTTGTGGTTGAGGGCGCGCTCGCCGAAGAGATTTTCGATGGCCTTGGACTCAAGTGCGTCGCCGAGGGGGGTTGAGGTGGCGTGAGCGTTGACGTAGTCGATCTGGTCGGGTGAGATGCCTGCGACCTTGAGGGCGTGCTTCATGGAGCGGAAGCAGCCTTCGCCTTCGGGGGCCATGCCGGTCATGTGGAAGGCGTCGGCGGAGAGGCCGTAGCCGACGATTTCGGCGAGGATTTTGGCTCCGCGGGCCTTGGCGAACTCGAGCTCTTCGAGGATGAGGATGCCTGCACCTTCGCCGACGACGAAGCCATCGCGATCCTTGTCGAAGGGGCGGGAGGCGTGGGTGGGGTCGTCGTTGCGGGTGGAGAGGGCGCGCATGGCGGCGAATCCTGCGACGCCGAGCGGGGTAATGGAGGCCTCGGTACCGCCGGCGATCATGGCGTCGGCGTCGCCGCGCTGGATGAGACGGAAGGCGTCGCCGATGGCGTGGGCGGAGGTGGTGCATGCGGTTGCGGTGGCCTCGTTGGGTCCGCGCGCACCGTATTTGATGGAGACGTGCCCGGCGGCGAGGTTGATGATGGCGCCGGGGATGAAGAAGGGCGAGACCTTGCGGGGTCCGCCGTTGAGCAGGTTGATGTGCTCGCGTTCGATGACGTCGAATCCGCCGATGCCGGAGCCAATGTGGACGCCGACGCGGTCGTGGTTTTCTTCGGTGACCTTGAGGCCGGCGTGGTCCATGGCCTCGGTGGAGGCGGCGAGTGCGAAGTGGATGAAGCGGCCCATTTTGCGGGCTTCTTTTTTGTCCACGAAGAGGAGCGGGTCAAAATCCTTGACCTCGGCGGCGAAGCGAACGGGATGCCCGGTGAGATCGAAGGCTTTGATCTCGGCCATGCCGCTACGGCCAGCGAGAAGACCTTGCCAGACCTCAGGTGTGGTTTTGCCGACCCCGCAGATAAGCCCGAGGCCGGTCACGACGACGCGACGTTGCTCCATTTTTTACTTGGCGCCCTTCTGATTCTTTTCGATGTAGTCGACGGCGTCTTTGACAGTTTTAATCTTCTCGGCATCCTCATCGGGAATCTGGATGTCGAAGGCCTCTTCGAATTGCATGACGAGTTCGACGACGTCGAGGGAGTCGGCGCCTAGATCTTCCTGAAAGCTTGCGCCCGGAGTGACTTCGGCTTCATCCACCTGAAGTTGCTCGACAATAATCTGTTTTACTTTTTCGTCTACTGCTGCCATTTCGTTCTCCTGTTTGCGTCTGGAATCAAAGCCTGGATTTGGTGCGCGGCAAGCCCACGACCGCCAACATCAAGCATACTGAGCGCCTATGTGAGTGTAAAGCAAAGTGAAGACGGAGTCTCTTTTGCGAGTATTCAAAAATTGAGGACCGATAGGAGGACCGATAATCGCCAGTGCATGTGGTGGATGCCCGATGGTGCGGAGCGAGTTGTTGCGGCACAAATGATACTGCGAACTTTTGGGCAGTACGCGCTTTGCAGGCGAGGATCGCGTGGGGTTCGGATGGGAAGAGAAGCTTCTAAGAGGTGAAGAGAGACGGCCGGTTATGCGGGTCGTCGAGGAGGTCTGGGCAGCGGTCTGGAAAGCGGTTGGGCAGCGGTAGGATTGATGTTGGGTTTGGCGAAGATTTGGCGTAGATTTGGAGGATGGAAGCGATGACGGTTGTCTGGTTTGTGCTGGGATGTGCGGTGGGCGGGGTGATTGCGTGGCTGATCAGGGGCAGCAGATCGCACGCTGATCGTGCTGCCGCAGAGGCGCGCGTTGCAGCGCGTGAAGCCGAGGTTGTCGGGCTTCGCGAGGGGGTAGCGGGCAGGGACCGTTTGATTGAAGAGAAGATGCGGGAAGTGGAGGCGCTGCGCACGGCGGCGGAGGCGGCACGTCTGGAGGCCGGAAGATTGCTGGAGCGGCTGGAGGCGGAACAGAGAGCCGCAGACGACAAGGTGCGGGTCCTGGTGGAGGTGGAGAAGAGCCTGAAGACGAGTTTTCAGGCTCTGGCGGGCGAGGCTCTGGATGCGAACAGCAAGCGGCTGGTCGCGCTGGCGAAGGGCGAGCTGGATAAACAGCAGATGGAGTCGGCGAAGGATCTGGCGGCGAAGGAGTCGGCGATTGAGAAGCTGTTGAAGCCGATGCAGGATTCGCTGGCGAAGTTGTCGACGCATAGCCAGGATCTGGAGGTGAAGCGGGAGGGTGCGTACCGCGAGGTGCTGGCGGAGATTCAGAATATGCAGACCTCGCATCGGGACCTGCGGAAGGAGACGACGCAACTGGTAGCTGCATTGCGGGCTCCGCAGGTGCGGGGTAACTGGGGCCAGATGCAGTTGGAGAAGTGCGTCGAGTTTGCCGGGATGGTGCAGTATGCGTCGTTTGAAGTGGAGAAGTTTGTGCGGGGCGAGGAGGTGTCGATTCGGCCGGACATGGTGGTAAAGCTGCCGAATGGACGGTCGATTATTGTGGATGCGAAGACGCCGCTCGACGCGTTTTTGAATGCGACTGCGTGCGAGGATGAGGCGCAGCGGCTGGTGTATATGAAGGGCCATGCAGCGCAGGTGAGAAAGCACTTGGATGCTCTGTGTGGGAAGGCGTATTGGAAGCAGTTTGCTGAGTCGCCAGACTTTGTGGTGTGTTTTTTGCCGAGTGAGGTCCTGTTTTCGGCTGCGCTGGAGCAGGACCCGACGCTGTTGCAGTACAGCGCGGAGAGCAGGGTGCTTCTGGCGACGCCGACGACGCTGATTGCGTTGTTGAAGGCAGTGGCATTCGGGTGGAAGCAGTCGCAGATTGCCCGGGACGCGCAGCTGATTCGGAATGAGGCGCTGAATGTGCAGTCGAAGCTCGTAGGTATGCATGATGCGATTGTGGAGCTGGGGAAGAGGCTGCGCAGTGCGGGTAAGGCTTATGACGATATGTTGGTGAAGGCAGAGGGGCGTGGGGGGCTGTTTTCGATCTCGCGCAAACTGCGGGAACTGGAGATTGGAGAGCAGGAGCTGCCGGTGCTGGAGCCGGCCGCGGTGCAGTTGAGGCCGCTGATGAGTGAGGATTGGCAGGGGCGGCTGTCGCTGGTGGCGGCGGAGCAAGAGAGTACGGAGGAGTAGTTTTTCAGGCGCTTTTGTTGCGAGGATGTGAACTCTGCGGAGATGGGAACTCGAGGAGGGTCGAGTCTGCATCCAATGAAGTTGACGGCAGATAGCCGTTCGTCGACGCGGGGCGATGCAGGAGGATGGCTTATGGCTAAGGTTGGCAGGGATCAGGACTTCGATGAGATTGTGAGTAAAGTGGGGCCGGATGCTACGGCGACGTTTGATAACTCAGCGAGTAATCCCACGGAGCATGCGAGTAGCGAGGCGACGAATGCGGCGACGGCTGTGGATGGCGAGGACGAGGAGTTGGAAGAGGAAGATGACGATGCCGCTGCGTTAGAAGAAGACGACGAGTTGAACGAGGAAGAAGATGTTGATGACGAAGCTGGCGTCTAGTCAAAGCGGAGCACAGAGGCTGGCGGGAGCGTTGCGGCCAGGGAAGGAGAGCGCCATGAGACGAGGTCAGATCAGTCGCAGGGTTGTTGCCGGCGCAGGTGCGGCGGGCACACTTGCCCTGGGAGCGACGGTAGTAGGAGCATTGGCGGTGGGCGCAGCGGCGGTTGGGGCTCTCGCGGTCGGGGCTCTCGCGGTGGGGGCGTTCAGCGTACGAAGACTGCGGTTGCTGGAGGGCAAGCTTGAGGACCTCTACATTCGACGCCTGACGATCGGCGAGTTGGAGATTCAGTCGAGGCGCGGCCCGGAAGAGGGGAAGTAATTTGAGGGTAGGCGCTTTCGTATTGCTCGCGTGTGAGATCAACTCGACTTGCACGGTGGTGGCGAACTGCTTTTTGAGAGAGCTGTGATGGCGATTGCGAACTATAGTGTGCTGGCGGGAAAGCCGACTGCGGGCAAGATCGTGAGTGGGGCCAGCGCGCACTATCAGATCACGATGCAGGCCGGTAGCGGGACGTTTACGGCGGCGGTGAATATTCAGTCGGTGGATGGGTCTGAGGTGCTGTATGCGATCGAAGAGGATTTTGTGCCGCCGGATCTTGCGGGATTGACGGCGCTGCCGATGGGGATGACTTCGCTGAAGAGTGAGCAGGGCGGTTTGGCGCTGGATTATGTGCGGAGCGTGGTGGGTGGCTCGCCGATGATTATGAAGGCGCAGATGACACTGTTGCCGAAACAGAGCGAGAAGGCGAAGGGTTCGAGCGTGGAGGCAGAGGCAATTCAGCGTGCGAAGGCCAGGGCGTTAGAAAATGCAGTGATCACTTTGCTGAATATGACGATTGCGGATAAGGATGGCGTGATCTATGCGTTTGGCAGCGCGTATGCCGATGGGGGAAAGGTGGATGGAATTCACGATATCCATATGAACCAGGGGAATCCTGCGAACAATCATGGTGGGGATAATGGGGTTTGGCAGGATGGGGCGTTGTTTATTCGATTGCCGTCGAAGGGGACGTGGACGGCGGTATTCATTGCGTTTCAGACGGAGAGCTGGTCTACGGATTCTGTAGGAAATCCGGTTTAAAAGACTTTGTCCTGCCGGACGGGCTCACTACGCGTGAGGCGGCCACTTCGTGGCGGGTATACCTTGTCTTGGCAGCACGAGTCTGTGGGTTCTCCCGTTGGTCGAAATCAGGATGGCTCTGTCGGGTCTGCCTAGATCGTTTCCAGGATGCGGTCGGCGATGGTGGCGGCTTCGACGGCGGGGCGCACGTCGTGCGTACGGATGATGTGGACTCCGGCAAGAATGGCGGCTACGTTGGCGGCGGTGGTGGCGTTGATCAGGTCCTGCGTTGCGAAGGGAGCGCTTTGAGAGAGTGTCCGGGTGAGAAAGCTCTTGCGCGAGGCTCCTGCGAGTAGCGGCAGGTTGAATTGGCGGAGTTGGTCGAAGTGGGCGAGGAGGGGGTAATTTTCGTCAAATTTTTTGCCGAAGCCGAGACCGGGGTCGAGAACGATCTTGTTTGGAGGAATCCCAGCGGCGATGGCGGCTACGACGCGTTGGGCCAGTCCTTCGAGGACAAGAGGGAGGACTTCTTCGGGCGGGAGGGGTAGGTTGTGCGGCCATTCCTGCGGGCGGCCGCGGGTGTGCATGAGGATGGCGCCGCAGCCGAGTTCGGCGCAGGTGGTGGACATTGCGGGATCCCAGAGATGGCCACTGACGTCGTTGACGACTTCGGCTCCGGCTTCGATGGCGCGACGGGCAGTGGTGGCGTGGAAGGTGTCGATGGATAGGATGGCTTCGGGTTTTTGTTTGAGGATGGATTCGATGACGGGGAGGATGCGGGATTGTTCTTCTTCGACGGTGAGTGGTGTGGCGTTGGGGCGGGTGGACTCGCCGCCGATGTCGAGGATATCGGCGCCTTCTTCGAGCATGGTGAGAGCCTGGGCGAGGGCTCGTTCGGGGGCATGATCGGGGGAGTAGAAGTGGCCGCCGTCGGAGAAGGAATCGGGTGTGACGTTGAGGATGCCCATGATGAGGGTTCGCCGGCCGAGCGCGAGGTTGCGGGTGCGGAGGTGCCAGTCGTAATGGGCGCGTGGGGCGAAGGGCATGAGGGAATTTTATCGGTTGCCGCTACTTCGTATCTCCCGATTCAGATGCGGACATGCCGCCCAGGATCTGCCATCCTGTGGGCGTCCTGAGCCAGGTGTGGGTGATGCGGCTGGTTGCAGGCTCGCTGTTCTTGTTCTCGTCTCCCCACGCGGCAGTCAGCCAGTAGTAGGTTACGACGATGTTTCCGGTGGCATGGCTTGCAGCGGGTCGCAAGGAATAGGATTTTAGCCGCAAGCCCTTCGCGGTGTAACGATCGATCCAGTCTGTGATGTGATCCTTTCGCTGCGGCGCGGGGCTGACGTACGGCCAGCCAACGAAATCTGCATGCCACAGCGCTCGGTAACTGATCAGATCGAGCGCCTTCACATCATCCCAGTACGAGTGTTCGAGCTTCCAGACAGCCAGTTCGTCAGGAGACTGTTGTGCGAAGGCAATGCCGGTGCAAAGGGTTAGCAGCAGGGCAATACAGATGTGTCGCAGTTTCAAGGTGGGCATCCTCTCAAGACTCGTCAAGATTCGCTGAAGTGATGGTTTCTCGGTCAGGAAACTATACGCTTCGTTCGGCGTGGCCAAGAAGAATGCGGCGTGTGGAGCATGGGAGAGAGATGCTAGACTGCGCGGATGCTACGGTTTGTTGCTGGGATGTTCGTGCTGGGGTGTGTGCCAGTGGGTCTGGCGCAGACGCAGGGTGCGGGTTGCGATGGAGCGGTGGTGTTGAAGGCGGGGCGGAGTGGGCCTTGCACGAAGCTGGCGGAGACGATGGATGGTTTGCTGGCGGGACCGGCGGTGGTGCGAGACCACTGGGGGATTGCGGTGACGGCGATGGATGGGTCGCCGATTTATTCGTTGAATGAAGGACAGTTTTTTCAGCCGGCGAGCAATGCAAAGTTATTTACGACGGCGGCGGCGATGGCGCTGCTGGGACCGAACACTACGTTTGAGACGAAGATCGTGGCGCGCGGGGTGATGGACGGAACCACGGCGCTGAAGGGCGATCTAGTGCTGGTGGGCGGCGGGGATGCGAATCTTTCGGGAAGGGAGATTCCATATGTTGAGCCGATGATGAGACCGAAGGTGGAGAAGGGCGCGCCGCCTTTGCCGGAGATGGACCCGCTGCGATATCTCGCGGCGATGGCGGACCAGGTGGCGGCGACTGGATTAAAAGTAGTGAACGGCGATGTGGTGGGGGACGACACGCTGTTTCCGTGGGAGCCGTATGCGCAGGACTGGTCGATCGATGATGCGGTGTGGGGATATGGAGCGCCGGTGTCGGCGCTGACGATTAATGACAACCAGATCAAGGTTACGGTGACGCCGGGTGTTGCTGCGGGGACCCCGGCGACGGTGGTGGTTGATCCTGCGGTGCCTGAGTATTACACGCTGGACGTTGCAGTGACGACGGGTGCGAAGAAGAGCGGCAGCCACGTGCAGATGGAGCGACCCCTGGGGTCGAAGGTGCTGCGGGTGTATGGGTCGATTGCGGTGGATTCGCAGCCGGATGAGGAGGAGGTCGCGATTCACGATCCGGCAGAATATGCGGCGATGGCGTTGAAGGGGATGCTGGAGGCGCGAGGGATTGAGGTGACGGGGAAGGCGAGAGCGCTGCATCAGGTGGACTCGAATCCTGTTGGGTTTTTACGCGAGACCTCGGATGTGAAGGTGGAACGGGATTTCATTGAGGGCCACGGTGGTATTGCAATTTGTTTGCAGGCGCCTCCGCCTGGGGTAGGGGAGGAGAGGAAGGTGTTGGCGTCTCATTGGTCTCCTGCTCTTATCGACGATGTGACGGTGACGAATAAGGTCAGTCAGAATCTTCATGCGGAGTTGCTGCTGCATCACCTAGGACGGAAGATGGCTTGCGACAATGGCTCAACCGCTGCGGGTGCGAGGATGCGGAGTGCGTTTCTCGAAGATGCGGGAATTGATAAAGACGATTTTGTCTTCTTCGACGGGTCGGGGTTGAGTGGGCATGATCTGGTGACGCCGCGGGCGACGGTGCGGTTGTTGCAGTATGCGTCGACGCAGCCGTGGTTTGCGGGTTGGAAGGCGAGCTTACCGGTGGGTGGAGAGGATGGGTCGCTGATATCACGGTTTGGTAAGGCTCCGCTGAAGGACCATGTGTTTGCGAAGACAGGAACGCTGGGTGAGGCGCGGGCGCTGAGCGGGTATCTGGAGTGCGCGAGTGGGAAGACGGTGATCTTTTCGATCATGGTGGGAAACCATATGCCAGGGACGAATGATGACCGCGACGTCATGGACAAGATTGTGGCGGCAATGGCTGCGGCGAATTAGTGCGTTGGGTTGTGGCGTGGGCTTTTAGAATGGAGAGATGAGGCATGGGGTCTTTCCAGTGGTGTGGGTTATCAGCGCGTGAGTCATTGGATGGATACGACGACTGCGGGTGTGCTGGCGGTGGTGTTTGTGGCCACATTGAATCGGTCGGCGTTCGGGTTTGGCGAGGCGTTGATTGCGGTGCCTCTGCTGGCGCTCTTTATTCCGCTGAAGGTTGCTGCGCCGGTTGCGGCGCTGGTTTCGATTACGATTGCCGCGATGGTGGTGGCGCAGGACTGGCGAAAGATTCATGTGCGGAGCACGGGATGGTTGGTTGGAGCGACGCTGTTTGGAATTCCTTTGGGGTTGGCGCTGCTGACGAGCAGCCATCAACAGGCAGTGAAGGTGGTGCTGGCGATTTTTATTCTGGCATTCGCGGTGTATTCGCTGGTTGGGCGCAAGCCGCCGGAGTTGCAGAGCGATAACAAGGCGTGGCTGGTGGGGTGTGGGTTTGTTGCGGGAGTTTTTGGCGGGGCGTATGGGATGAATGGGCCGCCGCTGGTGATCTATGGAGCGATGCGGCGGTGGTCGGCGCAGCACTTTCGCGCGACGCTGCAAGCTTATTTTCTTCCGGCGAGCGTGATTGGGATGGGCGGGTACTGGCTGGCGGGGCTTTGGGTACCTGCTGTGACACACTATTACCTGTTGAGTCTGCCTATTCTGCTGCCTGCGGTCTGGCTGGGCAGGGTGGTGAACCATCGGCTGCATGGAGATGTTTTTTTGAAGTATGTTTACGCGGGGCTGGCGGTGATTGGCGTTGTGCTGCTGGCGGAGTCGGTGCGCGGATAGGAATGGCGGAATGATTCGAGGGTGTTTGTTGCTGATGGTTGCGTGTGTGCTGGCGGGATGCAAGTCGATGCCGCCGCCGATGCCGCTGGAGCAGTTGAATGCGCAACAGATGCGAGGGCATGCGATGTTTCAGACGAATGTGCCGAGGTGCCACTACGATCGCAAGGACAAGCCGCTGCATGGGCCGCCGTTGCTGGGCGTGTTCAAGCAGCCGACGTTGCGGAGCGGTGCACCGGCGAACGATGAGCGTGTGACTGCGACGATTCTGCATGGACATGGGTTGATGCCGGCGGTGGGGAATAACATGGATCAGCAGGATATCGACGATCTGCTGGCATATCTGCATACCTTATGAGCGAGACGGACGGGATACAGAAAGACGAGGTAAAAAAGCTCCAGGCGCGGGCGCACGGGATGTTGCCGGGCGTGGCGGGGATCTGCCTGTTTCTGCTGACGCTGACGATGATCAACGCGTTTGCGGCATTGCAGGGGAAGTTTGGCGTTGGCCGCGGTAAGGTTGGCGTGCTGGTGTTGTGTACGCTGCTGGCTGCGGGAGTGTTCGGGCTGCTGCGGCTGCGGCGGTGGGGATGGGCGCTGGTGCTGGGCGGGTGTCTGACGTTGTGCGTGGGAAACCTGGTGGTGTTTCAGAAGACGCATGTGCTGCCGTTTCTGGTGCAGGGACTGTTTGCGCTGGTGTTCTTTCTTTACCTGGTGCGGGTTGAAGTAAGGAACCGGCTGCGCTGAGTTTTGGCGCGGTTGGATACAATAGAAGAGATGACTCCGCCGGTTGCACAGCTACAGGAAGGGCTGGTTCAGATCGAGCTGACGCCGAGGAAACCTTCGCCGAAACCGGTGTGGTTGAAGGCGAAGGCTCCGATGGGGGAGACCTTCCACAATCTGAAGAAGATGGCGCGGGAGCTGAACCTGCACACGGTGTGCGAGAGCGCGCAGTGCCCGAATATTGGCGAGTGCTGGAACCAGAAGTCCGGCGACGTTCATGATGCTGGGGAATCTCTGCACGAGGCGATGCGGATTTTGCGCGGTGCCGAAGGGGAAGCCGGAGCCGATTGATTTTGATGAGCCGCGACGGGTGGCGTATGCGGTTGCGCAGTTGGGATTGGCGCATGCCGTCATTACCAGCGTGAATCGCGATGACGATAATGTAGGCGCGGCGCGGGCGTTTGTGAGTGTGATCGAGGAGATTCGGTTGCAGGCTCCGGGGTGCCGCGTGGAGGTGTTGACGCCGGACTTTCAGGGAGTGGAGGAGGCGCTGCGGCTGGTGGTGGCGGCGAGGCCGGAGATTCTGAATCACAATATCGAGACGGTGCCGCGGCTTTACGGTGTCGCCAAGTCGGGTGGGAGATACGCGCGATCGCTCGGGTTTTTAGAGAAGGCGAAGGCGATTGCTGCAGAGATGTTTTCCGATCGCGATGGCGACCAGATTGTAACGAAGACGGGCATCATCGTCGGGATGGGCGAGGAGATGCACGAGCTGCTCGCAGTGTTTCGCGATCTGGCGGATCGGCGCGTCGATATTCTGACGATCGGGCAGTATCTGCGGCCGTCTCGGGATCATCTGCCGATGACGCGGTACTACACTCCGGAGGAGTTTGCTTTCCTGAAGCACGAGGCACTGGGGATGGGCTTCAAGCATGTGGAGAGCGGGCCGCTGGTGCGGAGCAGCTATCACGCGCAGGAGCAGGCGGAGTCGACCGGGTTGGCTTAGAATATGAATTCATCTCACTATGTCGAGGGCGATGAGCTTCGGGACGACCTGTGGCTTCGTGTGCGTAAGGTTCTGATGGAGGAGTGGGATCCGATAGGAGTCTGCGGAGAACCGAACGCGACTAACGAATACGATAACTACATTCCAAGAATTCTTCACCTGTTGGTCTCGAATGCTTCCGTTCGTCAAATACGAGACTATCTTTTTGAGGTAGTTGATGAACGTATGGGAATGAGTCCGCCGGCCACTCGTGAACATATGGTGTCTGCCGCTGAGGCGTTAAAGCGAATTGTAGCGGAGGTTTAGTAGTCTCATCGCAGTCAGTGAGTCAGCGGTCTTGCGCGCCATGATAGATATGGAGCACTTCTATGACTTGTTTGTTGATGCGATAGACGACGATGTAAGGCAGTCGTGGCAGGACGAACTCACGAGTTCCACGAATTTCTCCGGGACGGCCTCGTTCCGGCAATGTGCGAAGAGTGCGAACAGCTTCATAGAGGCCGCGCACCGTAGGCACGGCGAAGAATGGGTAGTGTTCGCAAAGATAGGTGTAAATGGATTCGAGATTTTCGGCGGCTTCCGGCGTCCAGCGTAGTTTCATCTATCCCGGATCATCTTTTTGAAGCGGACGTCCATCTCTTCCTCTTCGATGAAGTTTCCGGCGTTTGCCTGATCGAGGCCACGCTGAACTGCCTCACGGAAGCGGCGATCACCCTCGAGGAGGTTCAGGGCTGCATCGAGCACCAGTTGCTCAGGATTTTTACCTTCATGCCGGGCGATCTGCGAGAGATGCGCTTCCTGCTCAGGTGTGAGATGAAGCTCCATGAATAGAGGGTAGACAGGGGGGGGCAGCCTGTCAATTGTGTTTTCGTATGGCGTCGAGCAATGGTGGCTCGTGCGGACGTAAGATACAGGAACGCTGGATTGGAGGATGATTCGTGATGGGACAGGTGGAGGTTTCTACGATTTATGGTTTGCGGCTGAGTGAACTGGCGCCGCGTGTGGTGCAGTCGGAGATTCGTGCGATGACGCAGGAGTGCGACCGCATGGGTGGGGTGAATCTGGCCCAGGGAGTTTGCGATACCGAGGTGCCGGAGGTGGTGGCGGAGGGGGCGATTCGCGCGATTCGCGATGGGTTGAATATCTATACGCGGATGGATGGAATTGCGCGGCTTCGGCGAGCCATCGCGGATAAAGTTGCGCGGACGCTGGGGATTACGGTTGATCCGGAGCGCGAAGTATTTGTGACGAACGGCGTGACGGGGGCATTTCAGGCGGCGGTGATGGCGCTGCTGAATCCGGGTGACGAGGTTCTGCTGTTTGAGCCGTTCTATGGGTATCACGCGAGTACGTTGAAGTCGATACGGGCGGTGCCTGTACCGGTTGGTTTGACGGCTCCGGACTGGGGGCTGGATTTGAATGCAGTGCGGGCGGCGATTTCGCCAAAGACGCGCGGGATGGTGATCAATACGCCGTCGAACCCGGCAGGGAAGGTTTTTACCCGCAAGGAGTTGGAGGGGCTGGCGGCAATTGCAGAGGAGTTCGATCTGTTCGTGTTTACGGATGAGATCTACGAGCACTTTATTTATGGAGGCGCGAAGCACGTCAGTTTCGCCGCGTTGCCGGGGATGCGGGAGCGGACGATTTTGATGTCGGGGTTCTCGAAGACGTTTTCGGTGACGGGGTGGAGGGTGGGTTATCTGATCGCCGATGCGAAGTGGCTGGGGCCGATTGGATATTTTCATGATCTGACGTATGTGTGTGCGCCTGCTCCGCTGCAGCAGGGATGCGCGGATGGGGTGGAGAAGCTGGGGCCGGAGTTTTATGAGGGGCTGGCGCGGGAACATGAGTTGAAGCGGACGATGATTGTGGATGCGCTGCGCGCTGCGGGGATGGAGCCGCATGTTCCGGATGGGGCGTATTACGTGCTGGCTTCGGCGGGGGACCTGCCGGGGGCGACGTCGGCGGAAAAGGCGAGGGCGCTGCTGGCGAAGACGGGTGTGGCTTCGGTGGCGGGGTCGGCCTTTTTCCGGCCGGGAAAGGGCGAGGACTTGCTCAGGTTTTGTTTTGCGAAGAAGGACAAGGATCTGGCGGAGGCTTGCAGGCGATTGCGGGGGCTTAAGGTGTGAGCGGGTTCTCTGAGGTAAGGCGGATTGAGGCTGCGATCAAGAACAAGAGCGCGAAGGAGCTGGAATGGTCGCTCTGGTACTGCCGGATGCGGCAGAAGCTGCCGACCGCACTGCCATCGCATGTGAAGTACTGGCGCGGGATTGAGGCTCTGGTGAAAGAGGCGATGGCGCCGCCGGTTGCGGCGAGGGTCTATCCGGTGGGGAAGAAGAAAGCGGGGCGGGGGCTGGGGCTTGGGCCGGAGACTGGTGGCGAAGAGAAAGGTCTCTAGTTCGGGTGGGGATCGTTTGAATGCAGCCACCAAGATTCGGCGGCGCGGAATTCGCCCGCTGAGAGTATGCTGCGTGATGAATGCGCGAAATACTGTTTTTCTTTTGTGTGCCGCAGCCAAGCGCGCCCCACTTGATCCGTGGGGCCCACCTGGTCGACTCGACTTGAGAGACAAACTGACCGCGCAGTAATTTATCCGCGTTATCCGCGGACAAATTTGCTGCGTGCGGCACCTGCGACGCCAATCAGACCAGTTCCCAAGAGAAGCAGGCTGGACGGCTCTGGCGTAGGTGCGGGACCATCGCCAGTCCCGATAAAGGCCTGCGGAAGGCCATCACCCTGGGGCACAGTGCCCTGCGATGCATCATAAAGATAGAAGGTAGTATCAGCGAGGTTGGTAGTGGCGTAACCGGCTATTGCATTGTTGTACAGGGTACTCGCAGGACCATCCAGACCCTGGCTGTTCGGATTCATGATGTCCCAAAGCGCATCCTGAATCTCGGTGTCCGTAAGGCCGCCCTCATTGTTGTAGATATATGCTTCTTCTTCATACGGGATCAGCGCGGCACCGGTGAAGGGGAGATTCGATCCGTTCACTACATCGACACCCCAGGTTTCGCCGAAGTCAACCTCGAGATTGTCATTGAGGCAGAACAGTTGCAGCGAGGTGGAGGATTTACCCGACGTAAGCGTCAGAGTGTAGGGGCCAATCGAGCCGCCGCCGGGGCTGCTAACCAGGGTGAGAGTATCCGCCTTTGCCGATATTGAAATCATTGCAAAGAGGACCGCAGGCAGGAGGAGTGCAGATTTCTTCAACATGGTGCTCCTTTTTCGTTAGGCGAGACGGCGTTTGATGATTCCTGCAATACCGAGGGCGCCGGTACCCAGAAGCATGAGCGTGGAGGGCTCCGGAACTGAAGGCACTGAAGTCGTCCCAACAAAACTCGTACCCTGTTGAATTGTAATGCCCATCGATGTCAGGCCTAAATTCTTGCCGCTATTGTCCTGTTTGGTATTGAAAGCAGCCTTGATGTCTGAAGCGGCGGTCAAAGCATCGGTGCCGGGCATAGTAACTGCTAACTCAAAATCATAAGCACCAGAAGAGGGAACTGACGTACCTGCACTCCCGAGGTTCTGGAAACAGACATCGCCGGAACTTTTGCCACTTGTGTCGCAGCCGCCAGAGTTCAGACCTCCTGGCATGTCGACACTCCAATCCGCAACGCCTCCGAACGCCGAAATTAAGGTCACTGCTGTCGAAATGTCCGATCCGGTCTTGAACTGGAGCGTGAATGCCGTCAAAAAGCCTGCACCTTGACTGAAGGACGTTGGGTCAATGGTCAAGAACACATCGTAGGTGTTCCCGCTCACCGGAGCGAAGCTAGACTCAACGGTATAGTTCACGTTCAGGGCCGAATCCGTGACGGTGTCTGCCTTGGCAGAGGCCACGAAGCCGAGAAGAAACAGACATGAGAGGGAGAGGATTTTTTTGATCATAGATGACTCAATCATTAAATTTTCCGAGTACAGTCGTCCTATGGGCCCAGAACACACGGAATCACATTTTCTAGAAGCATGTTAAGGGCCAAACCATCGACATTCCGCAGGACAATCTAGCCTTGTCGAAGCGGATAGTTAGCCGTGACGCACCGATGGGATAGGATAAACCCGGCATGTTATGTGCATTTATTTGCACAATTTGTCTGAAAATTTTCCACTATCGGCACCACGCGGCCTGGCGAAAGAACCAATGATCGTCCAGAAGCCTTTACTGATAGGAGTATTTGGCTGGCCGGTTTCCATGCTTGCCTCGCACGCTTCAGAACGTCTCTGTAAAATATCGAATTGCACCAGAGGAGATTGAAATGGCATCGTTTATGGCCGGGAATCCGGCGTTGAAGGCGACACACCAGCAGATGAAGACCAAGATGGAGAGCACGGTGGAGGACTTCCGTGGGTATCTTTTGTCGGCGCGGACGGGCCGGGCGAATGTCCATATGCTCGACCATGTGAAGGTGGATTATTACGGCACGGACACGCCGGTAGGGCAGATGGGCCAGGTGAGTACGCCGGAGCCGACGCTGATCCTGGTGCAGCCTTACGATGCGGGGATGGTGTCGGCGATCGAGAAGGCGATCCGGACCTCGGGGACGGGGCTGAATCCGATGAGTGACGGCAAGGTGATTCGCGTGCCGGTGCCGCCGATGACCGAAGAGCGTCGCAAGGATGTGGTGAAACAGCTGAACAAGACGCTCGAAGATCACAAGACGGCGATTCGCAATATCCGGCGCGATGGGAACGACCACATCAAGAAGGCGGCGAAGGACAAGCTGATCTCGGCCGATGACGAGAAGAGGGCGAACGACGAGGTGCAGCAGTTGACCGATATGGAGATTAAGCGGATCGAAGAGCTGTGCAAGGCGAAGGAAAAAGAGATCATGACCGTCTGAGCTACTGCGCGTAGGGCGGGAAGCGCCTTCGGCGCAAAAACAACGGGGTCGAGTGAGGGTTGCTCGACCCTTTACTTTGCCTGTTGCTAGACGCCCTGGTAGACGTAGCCGATGAAGGCCTCTGGTTTCTTGCCGAACTTTGCATCGAAGGCCGAGGTGGGTTTGGCGGCGATGGTCTCCTCGAGCGTCTTTCCTTCTTTTTTGAGTTTGGCGACGTTGTCGCGAGAGCCGGCGAGCATATCGCGGAACTCGGTGAGCTCGTCTCTGTTGCCGATGGGGCCATGGCCGGGGATGACGATGGTCTCCGCAGTGGCGGTAGCGAGATTTTTTTCGGTGGCCTGGATCATGCCGTTGATGTTGCCTCCGGAGGAGTAGTCGATGAACGGGTAGATGCCGTTCCAGAAGGTATCGCCGCAGTGGAGGATGTCGGCTTCCGTGAAGTGTACGGAGATGTCGGTGTCGGTGTGGGCAGGCTCGTAATACGTAGCCATGATGGTGGTGATGCCGTCGGAGAGTTTTCTGTAGCTGTTGAAGAGGACGGTAGGAAGAGCGCCGGCGGGCGAGGGCGGGATAGTGGCATCGTATGCGGCGATGTGCTGGGTGGTGGACATGCGGTAGCGAGTGTTCTCATGGGCCCAGATGGTGGCGCCGGCAGAGTGCAGCCATTCATTGCCGTCGGTGTGGTCAAAGTGCCAGTGTGTGTTGATGAGGAGCCGGATGGGTTCGGCGTTGATGGCGGCGAAGACTTCGGTGAGCTGGGGTTGGCAGGAGGCGTAGCCGGAGTCAACGATAAGCTTGCCTTCTTTGGCGGTGAGGACGGCGATGTTGCCGCCGGCGCCGAGGACCGCGGTGATGTTGCGGCGAAGGGGAGTGGTTTTGATCTTGTTGTTGGCGTTTGCGGCGCGGGCTTTCGCAAGGAAGTCCTGAGGCTGTTGGGGAGATTGCTGAGCGAGGAGCGCACCGGGCTTGAGGCAGGCCGCTGCGGTGGCGGCGACGGAGGTGGCGAGGAAGTGGCGGCGCGAGACAGCCGGAGCGGACGGGATCATGGGAGGGTTTCCTTGCACCGTCGAAGATACACCGGGCGCGCCGGTGAGTGAAAGAGTGAGACGAAGGATTGCTCATGCTTTTTGCGGATTGCGCCGATGAAGAAGGAACGCGCTGTCAAGAAGCGAAGAGCGGATAGTGCAGGAGCTGACTGTGAGCGAGTTCGACGGGCCGGACAGGCGGATAGCGGTGCAGGAGGGTATCGTGGAGCGGAGGCAGCATCCGCGCTATGCCACGGATGCCTGGGCCGAGGTGCTGGTGAAGGATGGAAGGATGCTGTTTCGCGGACGCGTACTGGATGTCAGCATGGGCGGGTGCTATGTGGAGACCGAGGCTCGGCTGCGGTTGCCTCCGGGAACGATGGTTGAGATGGTCTTTCGTCTGAAGGACGAGATGTTTCACTGCGATGCCATGTGCAGGATGCTGAGGCCCCGCGGCGCCGGATTTCTGTTTATGAATCGGGATGCGAGGATGGAGCGGGAGTTGGCAAGTCTGATCCGGGAGTTGAGTGGGGAGTTGAGCGAAGGCTGAGCGGCCGGATCTGGAGGCGACGGGGGGACATCAGGTGGTGTGGTCGACGACGATCTTCCAGCCGCTGTCGGTATTTTCGAAGATGAGGGAGAAGAGTCCTTCGGCATTGCCGCCATCCTTTTTGCTGCGTTCCAGGCGATATTTCCCGATGACGACGGCGAAGTTTTCGTCCAGAGGATGCACTTCCAGTTCGGAATAGGCGAGTGTGCCCATGGCGGATTTGTTGGGGTAGTCGTGTTTGTACTCTTCGAGCAGGCCGCTGTATCCGCGGAAGACCTGATGGGTGATGAAGAGGGTGTCGGGGGAGTCTTTATATCCCTTGGCGAAGGCGGCGAGATCGCCGTTGTTCCAGGCATTCTCCTGCGCGATGAGCACCTTGATGATGCTGAGCTCCTGGTGAGTGGCGGTGTGGAGGGGGTCGGGCTCCTGCGCATGGAGAGGAACGAATGCAAGCAGGGTGAGGGCGAGTATGGCGAGACAGAGAGGAGAGCGACGCATCATAGGGGATCTCGGAGACCTTGGGGATATAGGAGGGAAGGCGGTTCGTCGGGGTGTTGCGGCGGGGTTTTTCATAGGACGTGAGCTTGAGTGCGGTCGGATTGATAGTAGACGATCAATGATAAGAGATTATGCCGGGTTGCCGGCGAAATTCCAGACGACGAGCAAGAAGAGAGGCTGCGCAGCGCGGGGCGAGAGAGCCAGCGCCCTAGAGTCGCTGATTGGGAGGATGTTCCGGCCGCGGTTTGATGCCGGCGGTGGGGGTGATCCAGATTACGGTGACGAAGGCCACCATGCCAAGAGACAGATGCGGGTGCTCGAAGGCGATTGGGATGGCAACGAGGTAGACGAAGAGGGAGAGCCAGTTCTTCCGTTCGACGGCTTTGTCTTCGGCTTCGAGCTTGCCTGCGTGGCGCAGTCGCCGGGCGATTGCCAGCCGGAGGAGGAGAAAACTGAAGCCGGTCAGAATCATGGACGCGATATAGATGGCTACGGAGAAGGAGTCCATCTTTTTTTCGAGAACGTAGGAGGTGAAGAAAGGGAGCAGCGAGAGACAGAAGAGGAATCCGAGATTGGCGTAGAGGATAAGCTCGTCGGCCTCATCGGTGCGGTGGACGAGGTGGTGGTGGTTAATCCAGTAAATCCCGACGAAGGCAAAAGAGATGAGATAGAGGCAAAGAGTGGGCAGGACGGAGCGAAAGCCGGCGAGGCCGTCCAGGTGAGGGATTTTGAGTTCGAGCACCATGATGGTGATGATGACGGCGATGACTCCATCGGAGAAGGCTTCAAGTCGGGCTGGGGTGGCGATGTGATGGGACATACTTATCCGTGTGCCTGGCGCTGGGAAGAAGAATACAACGGAGATTGCAGCAACGAGAGGGGATCGCTGCACTAGAATCAATCCATGGGCGAAGATTCCACCGAATCGGGTGGCCGTTTGGGCGCGATGAAGATCGTGCATGCCGTTTGTTCGCACGACTGCCCTGACTCGTGCGGGGTTTTGGTGACGGTAGACGAGGCTACGGGGCGTGCCGTGAAGATGCAGGGCGATCCATCGCATCCCATGACGCGCGGATTTCTGTGCGGGAAGGTGGCGAAGTATCTGGACCGTGTCTACTCGCCGGACCGGCTGCTGTATCCGATGCGTCGCAAGGCAGGTGCGCCGAAGGGGCCGACAGGGTATGGAGCAATTCGAGGGCGCGAGGCGGATGCGTTTGAGCGGATCTCATGGGACGAGGCGCTGGACGAGATTGCGTCAAAGCTCCAGAAGATCGCGGCGGAGTTTGGGCCCGAGAGCGTGTTGCCCTACAGTTATGCGGGGACGATCGGCCAGCTGGGCTACGGGTCGATGGACCGAAGATTTTTTCATCGCCTCGGAGCCTCGCAGCTGGACCGGACAATCTGTTCGACCGCGGGTGGCGAGGCGCTGGCGAGCGTGTATGGGGTGAAGCTGGGGACACCGCCCCAGGATTTTGCCCATGCGGGATTGATCATTGCATGGGGCGGCAACGTTCACGGCAATAACGTGCATCTGTGGCCGTTTATTGAAGAGGCGCGGCGAAAAGGCGCGAAGCTGGTGGTGATCGATCCCTACCGGACGCGCACGGCTGCGCTGGCGGATGAGCATCTGGCGATCAATCCGGGCACCGATGCGGCACTGGCGCTGGGGATGATGCATGCGATTCTCAGCATGGGGCTGGAAGATCGCGAGTATATTGCGCGATGCACGACGGGGTTTGACGAGTTGAAGGCGCACGCGCTGCGGCCGGAGAATTCGGTGGAGAAGGCGGCAGCGGCTACGGGAATTTCGCCGGAGACGATTGTGCGGCTGGCGAGAGCGTATGCGGCGGCTGGGCGCGGGCCGGGCTCTGCACCGGGTTCGGGGCCGGCGGCGATCCGGCTGAACTACGGCATCCAGAGGAGCCAGTTCGGCGGCACTTCGGTGCGGGCAGTGTGCATGTTGCCGCTGCTGACCGGAGCGTGGAAGTACAAGGGCGGAGGGTTGCAGCTTTCTACATCGGGAGCGTTCCCGTTCAATTCGGCGGCGCTGCAACTGCCGGAGTTGATGAAGGCGAGTCCGCTGGGACGGGCGTCGCGTGTGGTGAATATGAGCCAGCTGGGTCAGGCGCTGACTTCGCTGGGCGAGGATGCAAGTGACGGCCCCCCGGTGAAGGCGCTGTTTGTGTACAACTCGAATCCGGCCGCAATTGCTCCGAACCAGAATGACGTTCTGCGGGGGATGCTGCGGGAGGACCTGTTCACCGTGGTGCATGAACAGTTTTTCACCGATACGGCGGATTACGCAGACATTCTGCTGCCGGCGGCAACGTTTCTGGAGACGAAAGATGTGCAGGGAGCCTATGGGCATTTTTTCGCTCAGGTAAGCGAGCGGGCGATCGCGCCGCTGGGCGAGGCAAGGAATAACGTCGTGCTGTTCGCGGAGCTGGCTCGGCGGATGGGATTTGCGGAAGCGTGCTTCGACGATCGCGAGGATGAGCTGATCGACCAGGCGTTGAAGTCGGAACATCCGTGGTTTGCGGGGATCACGCGGGAGCGGCTGGAGCGCGAGGGGCATGTAGCGCTGCAACTGCCGGTGGATGCTGCCGGAAAGGTTTTGCCCTTCAGCACGGCAGAGTGGTTCAGGACGCCGAGCGGACGGGGTGAATTCACGCCGGTGCCGGTATTTCGAGCGCCTGAGGAGTCGCGGGCGAATGCGGCTGAGGCGTACCCGCTGGAGTTTCTGCCGCGCAAGGCCGACAACTATATGAATTCGACGTTTGCGAATCTTGTGCCGCACCGCCGGATGGAGGCACGCACGGCGGGTGTGCTGGAGATGCATGGGACGGATGCGGCGGCGCGCTCGATTACTACCGGAGATGAAGTTGAAGTGTTCAACGGCCGCGGAAGCATTGCACTGAAGGCAATGGTGAATACGCAGGTGACGGCGGGAGTCGTTTCGGCGCGGCTGGACTGGAACAAGCTATCGGCCGGCGGAGGAAATGTGAATCGGTTGACCTCCGAAACGCTGACGGATATTGGCGGCGGTCCTACTTTTTACTCGACCCTGGTTGAAGTAAGAAAGGTTTTGCGGGATTAGCGACAGGCTCGCGATAAGGAGACAGATGCTGGCAGGACAGAAAGGAATTGGAGGCGCGCTTTGTTGCCGGAGTTGAATGAGATTGAGAGTGCGGCGGAGCTGATCTACCAGAGTATGCCGGCGACGCCGCAATATAGTTGGCCGCTGCTCAATGCCAGGGCGGGCGCCGAGGTCTGGGTGAAGCACGAGAACCATACCCAGGTGGGGGCGTTCAAAGTCCGGGGTGGCCTGGTCTACATGGATTGGCTGCGGCGCGAGCATCCGGAGGTGAAGACGGTGGTCTCTGCGACGCGAGGAAATCATGGACAGTCGATCGCATTTGCGGCGGCGCAGTATGGAATTCGCGTCGTGGTTGTGGTTCCGTTCGGCAACAGCGCGGAGAAAAACCGGGCGATGCGTGCCCTGGGCGCGGAGCTGGTGGAGTTCGGCGAGGATTTTCAGGCGGCCATGGAACACGCTGCGCAACTGGAGCGAGAGAACGGGTGGCACTGGGTGCCGAGCTTCGACATGCGCCTGGTGACGGGCGTGTCGACGTATGCGCTGGAACTTTTTACCGCGTGTCCGGCCATCGACACGATCTATGTGCCCATCGGGCTGGGATCCGGAGTGTGCGGCACGATTGCGGCGCGCAACGCATTGGGGCTGGCGACGAAGGTGGTAGGGGTGGTGTCGAGCGAGGCTCCAGCGTACGCGCTGTCGTTTGAAGCCGGCGAGGTGATGGAACGGGAGACGCGGACGGCGATTGCGGATGGCATAGCGTGCAGAAGACCGGACGGTTCGGCGCTACGGATTATTCTCGAGGGAATGGATCGCATCGTGATGGTCGATGACGATGAGGTGAAGGATGCGATGCGGGCCTACTTCGTGGATACGCACAATGTGGCGGAGGGTGCGGGTGCGGCGGGGCTGGCTGCGCTGCTGAAGGACCGCGGCGCCGGGGGTGAGCGCGTTGCAACAGTGCTCACCGGAGGCAATGTGAACAGCGAGGTCTTTAGCGAAGTCCTTTGCACTCGCCAGATTGCGCTTGCGTAAAGAGTGGATTGTTCGAAGAGAAGGATCCGGTCAAGGATCAATCTCACTATCTCCCGAGGTGAATCATGGTCGATTTTCTTTCCAGCCGCCGTTTCCTGGCGATCTACTCCGGCTGTTTGACAGTGATCTTTCTGGTTACGGTTCTGGCAGGGTTTGCGCCGTCGAAACGGAACGCCGAGTTTGACCAGATCACCGTGCATCGGGTGAATGTTGTAGAGCCTGATGGAACGGTCCGGCTGGTGATCTCGGACAAGGCCGAGTTTCCGGGGAGTTTTCTGCACCGGAAAGAGATTGCGAGACCCGACCGGACCGATTCTGCGGGCATGCTCTTTGTCAACGACGAAGGAACCGAGGACGGGGGACTGATCTATGGCGGCAGCAAAGAAGCAGGAAAGAGCCCGTCCAGCTTCAGCCATTTGAGTTTCGATCAGTATGACCAGGATCAGACGCTGGTTCTTGGCGCGAGCCTTGAAGAAGGAAAGCGAGCCTCCGGCGTTACGGTGAACGACACAGGCAGCTATCTGATCACGCCGGAATTCATTGCGGAGGCGGAGCGCCTGAAAGCGATGCCTCATGGACAGGCCCGAGCGGATGCCTGGTCGGCTTTTCGAAAAAAGTATTCCGGGGATGCGGAACGCGCGTTTTTCGGGAGGCAGCAGGATGACTCCGTCGGGATGAGCTTAAGGGATGCCCAGGGACGGGTGCGGGTCGATCTGACGGTGAAGGCAAACGGGCAGCCGGCTTTGCGATTTCTGGATGCATCGGGCGCGGTAACCAAAGAGATTGCAGGAGAGAAGTAAGCATGTATGCAGCGGGGTTTCAGTGTGCGGGCTGTGGCGAGTGGGTAGAGACTTCGGTGGATGAGTCTGCCGGATCGAAGCAGCAGTATGTGGAGGACTGCCAGGTGTGCTGCCAACCCAATGTATTGACGGTGCGATGGGATGTCTCGGCGCAGGAGTTTACGATTTCGACCGAACTGGAGAGTTAGGCTGTATAGACGGTTCCTTTGTTCGTGCGCTTCGTCAAAAAAAGAACAAAGCTGAATTTACGCGGGTTAGATGCTGTCCGATCGGACCTGAACCAGGGGGCGAACTCGCTAACGGCTGGCCGCTCCCATATAATCAGGACTTCGCTTGTTTTGATGGCGGAGCGTCATTTTTAGAGCAGTGAGGGTGTGCGTATCTTTACCGTGAATCGAGAGAGCGGAAGCTCCCTGAACAGCAAGGCCAAACCTGTGTGCACGCGCTCCAGCCGCTCCCGCATTGCTTATGTTGCGTATGTCTTCGCCATGGTGGTTTTTGCCGCCTCGTCCCTGCCGGCCCAGGTGAGTCCGGGAATGGCAACCACGCCGCAATCGTCTCAGGGAGTGGAAACTCTTTGTCAGCCGGAGGTTATCGGCAACCGGCGAATCCCCAAGGAGTCCGTGCTGGCGCGTCTGTTCAGCCGTCAAAACGATTTGTACGACCCGCAGGTGGTGGAGCGGGACTTCAACTCGCTTTGGAACACCGGATATTTTGAAGATATTCAGATTGAACGGATGGACACGCCGAAGTGCGTGCAATTGATCATTTACGTGAAAGAAAAGCCGACCATCCGGGACATTAACTACAAAGGTCTCAATGCGGTCACGGTTTCAGACGTGCTGGAGCGCTTCAAGAAAGCGAAGGTTCCGGTTTCGGTCGAGAGCCAATATGACGCGACCAAGATCGCGCGGGCCGTGGTGGTGCTGAAGGATCTGCTGGCGGAGCACGGGCATCAGTTTGCCACGGTGACGCCGGAGATCAAGAAGATTCCGCCGGCCGGCGTGTCGATCACCTTTGTGGTGAAAGAAGGCCCGACGGTCAAGGTGGGCAAGATTGCATTTCAGGGCAACGCCAGTCTGAGCGACCGCACGCTGCGCGGAGCGATGAAGAACCTGAAGCCAATCGGCATACCGCACTCGATCATTCTGGAGAACCTGTTTGCGCGGACCTTCGACGCCAGCAAGCTCGATGAGGACACCGAGCGGGTGCGTCAGGCTTACCGCGACCGTGGCTACTTCCATGCCAATACGAGCGAGCCGACGACCCATGTTCGCGATGCCGGCGGTTTGAATCCGTTTACCCTGCGGCCCTCCAAGGGCAAGCGAATCGATATTCTGATGCCGGTCGAAGAGGGAGATCGCTACCGGCTCGGCGGCATCAACTTCACCGGGAACAAGCATGTGCCGAATGTGAGGGCGCTTCGGGCGCAGTTCACACAGAAGGATGGCGAGTGGTTCAACACGTCGCTGTTCAGCAAAGGCCTCGACCAGTTGCGCAAGTCGTATGGCTCACTGGGATTCATCAACATGGTCGCAAATCCCGTTCCGGTGGCTGACGAAACAAAGAAGACCATCACGCTGAATATCGACATAGATGAGGGCAAGCCCTTCTATGTTTCGCGGATCGAATTTATTGGAAACACGATTACCCGCGACAAGGTGATCCGGCGCGAACTGCTGCTGGAAGAGGGGCAGATTTACAACAGCCAGCTGTGGGAGCTGTCGATTCTGCGTCTGAATCAGCTGAACTACTTTGAGCCGTTGAAGGTGGAGCAAGACTCCGAGAGCCGCCAGAATACCGATGACGGAACGGTCGACCTGCTGCTGAAGCTGAAGGAGAAGGGCAAGAATTCCATCGGATTGAACGGCGGCATCAGCGGTCTGTCGGGAACGTTTATCGGGTTGAACTACGAGACCAACAACTTCCTGGGACTGGGCGAGACGCTGTCAGTGCAGGCTAATATCGGCGACCTGTCGCGCACGGTGAGCTTCGGCTTCACGGAACCCTATCTGCGGGATAAGCCGATTTCGGTCGGAGCGCAGGTGTTCGCGAACAAGTACGACTTCAACCCATCGAAGAGCCAGTCAACCACAGGGGCGACCGGGAATTTATCGGCCGCGCAACAGTCGCTGCTCACGAACTACAACACCTCGACGACCGGCCTGACGTTAACGGCGAGCGAGCCGTTGCGGCATCTCTTCGCGAAGACCGGCGTGACCCGCGTCGGCCTGGCCTACTCCCTGTCGCGGTCGTCGGTGACGACGTTCAACCAGAACACGACCAACGTGTTCCAGTCGCTTGCGTTCCGGTCTGGAGTTGCGGGACAGAATCAGTTGACGGGGATCGTCACCTCGGTGGTGTCGCCGAGTTATTCGTTCTCAAGCCTCGATCGTCCCGTCGGACCGCATCACGGCAAGGACTTCAATATATCCGTGCAGATCGCGGGCGTGGGCGGAAATGTGAAGTACGTCTCGCCGATCGCCAGCTATCGCCAGTTCTTCCCGATGAAAGGACTGAAGGTCAATCGTGAGGGCCACAATGTCCTGGGCTATCGCATTCAGTTGGCGACCATCGCGGGCTTTGGCGGCGAAGTGGCTCCGCCGACACACCGTTTCTATAGCGGCGGCGAACAAGACCTTCGCGGATTCGACACGCGGTCGATCTCGCCTTACACATTTGTTCCCAATAAGATTGACTTTGCTTTGACGAATCCGGACGGGACGACGGTTCCTCTGAATCCGGCCAACCCGGCGCTGGGGAGCGTGCAGATTCCGCTGCCTATTTACCGTCTGTCGTCGATCGGCGGAGATACTCAGCTTGTCACCAATCTGGAATATCGCATTCCAATTGTGAATCAGGTGACGTTTGCGTTCTTCACCGACTTCGGAATGACGATCGACGCGTATCCGGGCCAGTTGCGCCAGAGCACGGCTGGCCAGTCGCTGATCAGCGGCGCGTCGTATGGCTGCCCGCAGATCGTCAATGGAGCCTGCTTCGGAGGCAGCTCGGTCAAGTTCCCCGATTCGTTAGCGATCGTTCCGGGAACCAACTATGTTCCTCGCATGTCCAACGGTGCGGAGCTGCAGGTGATTCTGCCGATCGTGAATGCTCCGTTCCGCATCTACTATGCCTACAATTCGCTGCGGCTGTATGAGGATGTTCCGCAGAAGCTGGCTGTGCCGAACTCGGGTCCGGACAATGTGAATACGTTCAAGGGCTACTTCCCGACCTCTGGGGCAGGCCAGTACAGCTACGCGCAGGCGCTGCAGTTCTACGGCGCGGACTACATTCTGCGCGAGCCGAGAAAGACGTTCCGGCTGACTGTCAGCACAACGTTTTAACGCGATCCTGTTCTTACGAACAGGTCTACGAGAACCAGCCGTAATACAACGCCGTCACCGCGAATGTATCGCTCAGTCCGTGCGCCAGAATCGGTGCCCACAGGTTTCCGGTCACCAAATAAACCGCGCCGAGCAACAGGCCGGAGACTGTACTTTCCACGACACCTGCCGGACCTTTATAAAAGTGTCCGAAGCCAAAGAGCAGACTAACCGCTATAAGGCTGACCGCCTTCCCGATTCGGCCGCCACCAGCCATCTCGCCGAATCGCGTCATCAAATAAGCGCGGTAGCCGATTTCCTCGCCAAAAGCGGCGAGCGTCCATACGATCGCGAGCGCCACGATTGCCTGTCGCAGATCGTGGCTGTGCGGCATTACTGAAGATTGATGCTGTGGCTGACGTGTCAGTAGCCGTCCTATAGGATCGGTTACTACATCTTTGAGTTGCAGCAGTACGGCCGTTGTGGTGGCGGCCACGACTGTCCACCCCCACGATTGCGGTCTCTTCAGGCCAGCGCCGCTCAGACCGCCGTTCCTCAGCCAAAGCGAACACAGGCCCACAGCGACCAGCAGGTAGACCTCATTCGGAAGCACATGCCAGACATTGTGTCCGAGCACGAAGAAGGTGCCAAGAAAACATTCTCCCAGGGACACGAGCCGCTGCTTTTCGCCTAACCGTTTCCCGCAGTCCAGTTCACCGCCCATAGATTCCGCTTTCGCCCACGCCCGGCCATTATATAGCTCTGCGCTGAAAGCTCTGAGTGGCGCTTCTGCTAAAGATCGTGGAAGAGGCGAATACCGGCGACGCCAGCGGCCCCGGCGTTCAGGCAGGGAGCCGTGTTTTCCATGGTGACGCCGCCGAGGGCATAGACCGGCGTGGGCGAGGCTGCCACGCAGGCGGCGCGAAGAGCCTCGAGGCCCTGACCGGAGGCGACGACTCTGCCGGCCACCGTTTTTTCAAAGACAGGGGCGAAGAGGATAGCGTCGGCGTTACGGACGCGAGCTCGTTGCACGTCATCCAGCGTGTGGCAGGAGACGGTAATGATGGGTGTGTCAAGCTTTGCAGCGGCGTACAGGCGCCGGACATGGCTGGGGGTGAGTTCATCCGGCGCTGCAGAGAGGTGGACGCCATGGGCGCCCGTAGCGACAGCGATATCCGGACGAGAGTTGATCAGGAGCCTGGTCTGGCTGGCAGCGAACCGGATGGCCTGAAGAATCTGCCGGGAGAGCGCAGCAAGGCAGGCGGCTGGAAGATCCTTTTCGCGAAGCTGAATGAAATTGACGCCATCGGCGGCCCAGCGGGCGGCCTCCTGGAGCAGCGCGCCCAATTGCTGCCGCTCGTCCCCCGGATACAAGGCGCAACTGGTGATGGCGTAACGGAGCATGATGGTTTAAGTGTATGTTGTCAAAGCGCCGGGGTAGGGGCAGCAATGTTGGTATGTTAGTTTCAAAACAGTGAGGCGAATACGCACTACATCGAGAGACTGGGCCTCACCAAATGCCGTGCCTAAGCCGATAACGGGACTGGAGCCAGCCACGCTGTTGGAGGCGACGTCCATGAGTATGTGCCACTATGAGTAGTGTTTACGATCTGATTGTCATCGGGTCCGGGCCAGCGGGGCAGCGGGCGGCAATCTACGCGTCCAAGCTCGGAAAAAAGGTCGCGCTGATAGAGATGCGCGAGGTGGTGGGGGGCGCCTGCATCAGTACGGGAACCATTCCTTCGAAGACCATGCGTGAGGCGGTTCTGCACCTCTCCGGCTACAACTACAAGTCCATCTACGGAATGAACTACCGGGTGAAAGAACGGATCACGATGGCTGACCTGGCGTTCCGCGTGCAGCATGTCATCAAGACCGAGATCGATGTGACTGAGGCGCAACTCTCGCGCAACAACATCGACATGCTGGTCGGGGTGGCGAGTTTCGAAGATGCGACCCATGTGAAGGTGACCAACTCGCGCGGGTCGACCGTGTATGAAGGAAAGAATATTTTGATCGGCACGGGGACCAAGCCGGCGTCGTCGCCGAAGGTGCCGATCAACGGGCGCAACATCATCAATAGCGACCTGGTGCTGGATCTGGTGAATCTGCCGAAGACGATGATTGTCGTCGGTGGCGGCGTGGTTGGGGTGGAATATACCTGCATGTTCTCTGCGCTTGGGGTGCGGGTGACGCTGATCGAGCGCAGGCCGCGGCTGTTGGAGTTTGCCGATCAGGAGATCGTCGAGGCGCTGAGCTATCATCTGCGCGATTCGCGCGTGACCATGCGGTTGAACGAAGAGGTGGAGTCGGTTGAAGAGATGCCTGACGGTACTGTTGTTGCGAACCTCGAGAGCAAGAAAAAAGTTCAGGGGGATGCGCTGCTGTATGCGGTCGGGCGTCAAGGGAATGTCGATGAGCTGAACCTGCCGGCGGTTGGGATCGAGTCGGACGCGCGGGGCCGCATTCCGGTGGATAAGGACTTCCGAACCAAGGTGCCTACGATCTTTGCCGTGGGGGATGTGATCGGTTTTCCTTCGCTCGCGTCGGTCTCGATGGAGCAGGGCCGTGTGGCGGCGGCGCGCGCATTTGGGGATGATAAGGTGCAGTCGAATCCGGGGCTGTATCCGTATGGGATCTATACGATTCCGGAGATCAGCTTTATCGGCAAGACCGAGGAGCAGTTGACCGAGGAGGATGTGCCGTACGAGGTTGGCGTGGCCTACTATCGCGAGATTGCGCGCGGCCAGATTCGGGGCGATACGACGGGAAGGCTGAAGCTGATCTTCCACCGGGTGACGCATGCCATTCTCGGCGTACACATTATTGGCGAGGGCGCGAGCGAGTTGCTGCACATCGGCCAGGCAGTGATGGCGCTGGGCGGGAAGCTGGATTACTTTGTGGACACGGTCTTCAACTATCCAACGCTCGCCGAATGTTATAAAGTTGCGGCTTTCAATGGGTTGAACCGCGTGAGCAAGTTCGAATAAAGGCGCGGCGGGGAGTTCGGACGAGCGAGGCAGGAGCGATGGCAAAGACAATTGGGGTCACGTTATCGGAACGGATATCGGCTGGGCTGGTGGTGGATCACAAGCTGGTGGGCGCGGTGCGCCGTTTTCCCGACGAGCATGAGCAGGACGATGCCCTGGTGGAGCTGCACACCGACGCGCTGGTCGAGGCGATCTGCAACGAGATCGTGCAGGTGGCGGAGGGAGCAAAGGACATGACGGCCGTCGGTGTGGCGCTTCCCGGCCTGGTCAAGAATGGCGTGGTGGAGGAAGCGCCGAACCTGCCGCAGCTCAAAGGCGCGCGGATTGAGGAGCTGCTGACTGGGCAGCTGCGCAACCATGGTGTGACTGCTCGGGTGACGGCCGTGAACGATGCCGATGGCATGGCCGCTGGACTTGCTTCAGCGCACGGGAAACTGGATCACATGATTCGGGTGTGGACACTAGGCGTGGGCATTGGGTATGGACGGTATCCATTCACGCCCGGGGTGTGGGAAGGCGGCCATACGGTTGTGTCTCTCGATGAGAAGGAACGGTTCTGCGGGTGCGGCGGACGCGGGCACATGGAAGGAATTATGGGTCATCGGGCGATGCGGCTTCGATTTCTGGATATGGAGCCCGAGGAGGTCTTTGAGGCGGCGAAGAACGGAGACGCGCGTTGCCTGGAGTTCAAGCGATTATGGCACAAGGCGCTGGCCGCGGCTTCGGCGACGTCAATCCACATGGCGGGGCCGGGGAAATTTTTTCTGTCCGGAGCCAATGTGCGATTCGTCGATCTGCCGATGCTCAAGGACTATATGCAGCAGATGGTGAAGATGAGCCCGCTGCAGAGCTATGCCCTGGAGATTGTGGAGGACTCGGCTGAGTTGCGTGTGATTGGCGCGGCAGTGTCGGCGGAGCAGGCTGCAGCGCGGTAATCCGCAGGCGGGCGTCTTTATCTCTGGCAGGTGGGGCAGAAGTGGGTGCTTCGTCCACCGATGACGATGCGCTTAATGGGCGTCTTACAGACTCGGCAGGGCTCGCCGGTGCGCGAGTAGACGTGGTGGCGAAGTTGGAAGAATCCGGCGACACCGTCCGCATCCACGTAGTCGGAGACCGAGGAGCCGCCTAGCTGGATGGCTTCCGTAAGCACTTTGATCAGCGCAGCGCGAAGGCGAAGGAGTTCGGCGCGGGTCAGGCGTCCTGCGTGACGGCTGGGCCGAATGCCTGCGTGAAATAGAGACTCATCGGCGTAGATATTGCCGACGCCATGCAGAAGCGACTGGTTGAGTAGCGCCGCCTTGATGGGCGTCTTGCGGTTGCGGAAGAGTGCGATGAACTCTTCAAGCGGGATGGTGAGCGGCTCGGCGCCTGGTCCTTCGTATCTTGCATCGGGAGCAACGACGGAGAGCCGGCCGAAACGGCGCGGGTCTACGAAACGCAGCTCTTTTCCGCTGCTGAGAGTAAGGATGGCGTGAGTGTGCGGCGCAACCGGACTCTCTGGCGCAGAGACGAGCAGGCGGCCTGTCATGCCGAGATGGACCAGGAACTGCGCGCCCTTTTTCTTCCGGCTTAGATCGACGACGATCGTCTTTCCGACTCGATGAACGCGATCGATGCGGCTGCCCGTTAGCGTTTCGACGATCTCGTTGGGCGGAGATTTGAAGGTCTGGGGTTTATTGCTCGTCCAGACCGAACGGATTGTCTGGCCGTGGACGCGCGCGTGAACGCCATTGGCGACGGTCTCGACTTCGGGCAGCTCGGGCATGGGCTGTCTCAAGTATAGGCGCGGCGTTTTTGCTGCTGAGTTCGCACTTTCAGCGAAGAAATTTGACCGCGAAATTTAAGAGCCCCGCTAACGTTGTACGGCTATACTCTCGCCTTATGAAGAAGACGATATTTTTCTGCGCGGTTGTGGGTTGTTTTGCGATGGGCGTTGCGACGGGAAGTGCCAGTGCTCAGAGCCGCAAGGAGGAGACGGCGATGCCGATGCTGCTGGTTGTGAACCAGGGCGATCATACTCTAAGCCTGATCGATTCCGCCGGCAAACAGGTTGCGACTGTGCCGACGGAGGCAGCGGCCGGACACGGGCATGAAGTCGCTGTCTCCCCGGATGGGAAGACGGCCTTCGTGCCGATCTATAGCAACGTCGGCGTAGGCTCGCCGGGGACAAATGGCACGACAGTTGAAGTGATCGATCTGGCAACCCGAAAGATCGTCCACACGATCGATTTCGGTCATGGAGTGCGGCCGCATTGCGCGATCTACGACCGCAACAGCGGCATGCTCTACGTGACGACGGAGCTGGACAAGACGATCAGCATCATCGATCCGAAGACGCTGCAAATCGTCGGCAGTATACCGACCGGCCAGGAACAATCCCACATGCTGGCGCTCTCGCGGGATGGGTCGCGAGGATACACGGCCAATGTCGGGCCGGGAACCGTGTCGGTGCTGGACATGAAGGCTCGGAAGACGTTGGCGATTATTCCCATCTCGAAGAATACGCAACGCATCTCCGTCTCACGAGACGACTCGATGGCGTTTACCGCGGACCAGGCCACGCCGCAACTCGCGGTGATCGACACAGCGGCGAACAAGGTAAAGATGTGGGTTCCGCTGCCCGCCATAGGCTACGGAACGGCGCCGACGCTCGACGGACGATGGCTTTTGGTGGCGTTGCGGACAAACAAACAAGTGGCCGTGGTCGACTTGAAGACGATGAAAGTAACGCGGACAATCGATGTGCCGGCTGGTCCGGCGGAGATTATCGTGACCCCGGACGGAAAGAAGGCTTACGTTGCGTGCAACTACACAAAGCAGGTGGCCGAGATTGATCTTGGGCAGTGGAAGGTCTCACGGCTGATCGACGCCGGCGCTTTTGCAGACGGGCTGGCGTGGGCGAAGTAGCTTAGTGTTTGGTTAGCTGAAGGATGGGCAGCAGGCTCGAGTAGTCGTCTGTCCACGCGCGCAGGTTGGGCATGGTGGGCGCTTCCGAGGCTACCGCGGCGATCTCGGGGCGGTCGAAGAAAGCGCGGCTGTTGCTCAGTAAAACCCAGGTGGAGCGGTAGGATCCAGCTGCGTCGTCGCCGGCACTGTCGACCAGGCGCGATTGCATATTGGTCGCGATGGCAAGCTGGGCGATCTCAGGCACGAGATTCAGATACTGGTTCGAGACGTGGAAGGCGATGATGCCGTCGGGAGCAAGGTGTCGTTTATAGAGCGCGATGGCCTCCGTCGTCAGCAGATGCAGAGGAATCGCGTCACCGGAGAAGGCGTCGACCACGAGCACATCGAACCGCTGTGGAGCTTCGCGGGTCAGCGAGGTGCGGGCGTCGCCGTCGGCGATGCTTATCTGGGCATGCGAGTCGCGCAGGTAGGTGAAGAGGTTTTGCGCGATGGGGAGGACGAGTGGGTTGATCTCATAGAAGCGGATGCGGTCACCGGCGTGGCCGTAGGTGGCCAGGGTTCCGGTGCCGAGGCCGATGACGCCGATGTTGCGGGCGCGCGGAAGATCGCTCCCCAATGCGTTGCAGCAGAAGCGCAGAGCGAGGCCGATACCGGAATCGGCGGCATAGTACGTGGTGGGGGTGCGATTCAGATCGGGCGCAAAGATCTGCGTGCCATGCTGGATCGTGCCATTGAGCAGCATGCGCTCGGTATCGCCCTGCGTGTTGGCGGATTGTTTTACCCGGAGGGTTCCGTAAAAGTTGCGAACCTCAAGGATGGCCTCGTGAGCGTAGGCGGTATGCAGCATGATGGCGAAGAAGAGCAGCAGGGCGCTGGCAGTTGACCAGAGCAGCCGCTGCCCCCAGCCGTCGCGCCAGGTAACCGCAACGGCAAGAGCGGCGGTGACAAAGAATGTGATGGCGAGATCGTAGTTGGCCGAAAATATCAGCGGGCTGGCGATCCCGATGAAGAAGGTTCCGGCTGCTCCGCCAGCGGCGATGATGAGGTAGAAGAGCGTTGTCTCAGACGTGCGCTGCGGACGAAGAGCGTAGGTCTCGGCGTGGCAGAAGAAGCAGGCGAGAAAGCATTCGGCGAGGAAGAACAGTATCGCGGCGCCGATCGGCAGGCTGACGTCGGTCTTTGAAATGGCGTAGCCCAGCGCGGCCAGCATGACAACCAGCAGACGCACAATAATGCCGCGCCGGTAGAGACCGGGAAACTCAAAGGCGAAGATGAAGGTGAGGAGGTAGACGGCCAGCGGGAGCATCCAGAGCAGCGGGATGGCGGCAATGTTGATTGTCAGGTGCGCTGTCACGGCGCTTAACTGCATCGCCGCCGCCATGGGAAGCAGGAACCAGAGCCACTTCGCCCGCGTCCTGGCCTTCAAGATGAGGAGTTCGTCCTGTGGGATCTCCGCCTTCGCTGCAGGTTGTAACCGCAGGGCGAGCGCGACACACAGCGCAGCGTAGAGGAAGAAGCCGATGCACCAGAGCGTGCTCTGAACCTTGAGCGTGAGGTTTGGCTCAACCAGCGTTGGATATGCCAGAAGCGCGAGCAGAGAGCCTGTGTTTGAGAGCGCAAACAGCCGGTATGGTACGGCGCCGCCTTGGGTGCGAGCAAACCATATTTGCAAGAGCGGGCTGGTTGCGCCGAGCAGCAGAAAAGGAAGTCCGATGGTGACGGAAAGCGCGAGGAAGATCGCGGTGACGGGGTGGCCGGCGTGTCGGCTCAGCGATGCCGGCGCGAGTCGTTGCGCGGCTAATAAAATGCCCGCGCACGCCAGGGAGGCGAGATAGACACCTTGTCGCAGACCGGAACTCGCGCCGCGCGTGAGCCAGTGGGCATAGAGATAGCCGAGCAGAAGCGTGACCTGAAAAAACACCAGGCACGTAAGCCACACCGCAGAAGAGCCTCCGAGCGCGGGAAGAAGCTGCTTGGCAGCCATCGGTTCCACCATGAAGAGCAGGAATGCGCCGAGAAACACCGTAGTTCCGTAAAGCAGACGTAAAGCAGACATGGCTGGGACCCTGAGGCGAAGGTTTGGAGTACATCTTCCGAATTAGCGAATGCTCGAAGTCCGTCGAGCGGCCGTTGGAAGAGAATAAACGACACATTCGCTTCCCTGCGATGGAAAAGAACAGATGCCGCTGTGCTCCGTTCCATCTCGAGCGCGATTCGAGTAGATTGAAGAGACTCTACGGGGTGCTTGTATGAAGATTTCTCGTCTTGGTTTGAGGATTGTCGGTCTTTGTTTAACGATTGTCGGTCTTTCGCTGGTGTCGCTCTCGGGTATTGCGCAGCAGAGTCCTGCCCCGGCAAGCGGCCAGCTGCAGGTTCGGACTGCGTCCCCCTCCGATGCAAAAGACCTGACGCTGGATGTTGTGGTGACCGGCAAGTCAGGAAAGGCCGTGCCGGGTCTTAAGGAGACGGATTTTACGGTTCTCGATAACGGACATCCACAGAAGGTTCTTGCCTTCCGAGCCTCCACGAAGCCGGTTGGAAGGGACGCGGCCTCCGGAGATCCGGTGAAGCTCATTTTGCTGGTGGACGAGGTGAATACCAACTTTGACCGCGTCTCGTATGAGCGGGACCAGATAAAGAAGTTCCTGTTGCAAAATGGCGGCGTGTTGCCCTATCCCACATCCATGGCGTTCTTCATGGATACGAAGACCGAGATACAAAAAACAACTTCGCGTGACGGAAATGCGTTGCTTGCGGTCTTCGACGAGCATCAGACAGCGTTGCGCACGATCCGCCGTTCGCAGGGTTTCTACGGCGCGATCGAACGCCTGCAGGCCTCTCTCAATACACTGCACCTCCTCGCCCAGAGCGAGGCTCAAACATCGGAGAGCGAGACTCAAACACCGGGAAGAAAGATCGTTATCTGGATCAGTCCGGGCTGGCCGCTTCTCTCGGGACCAGGCGTCGAAATAAGCGATAAAGATGAAGCGAAACTTTTTGGCATGGTTACCTTACTCTCGACGGAACTGCGCGAAGCGCGAGTGACGCTCTACAGCGTCGATCCCATGGGCGCTGAAGCCTCTGTTGAGTCAGGGACGTACTACAGGCAGTTTCTGAAACCCGTGACGGCGAAAAAAAATGTGTTGCCCGGTAACCTGGCCCTGCAGGTGATTGCGACACACACCGGAGGTCTGGTGCTGACCGCGAGTAACGATATAACGGACCAGATCAATCGATGTCTGGCGGACGCGGACGCATACTACACATTGACCATCGCAGCAGAGGCGGTCGAGCGACCGAATGAGTATCATTCGATCGAGGTCAAGGTGGCGACACCCGGTCTCACCGCCCGCACGCGTAACGGTTACTATGCGCAACCCTGACCCGTATTCGTGATTTGAGTTGCCGCTGCGAAGGCGGATCGGCACGAAACGCCGGGGCCACAGGACGCGATATGATGAATACAGGCGTGGTTTTGCGCGGCGCGCGACTCGTCTATCCGGCCAAACCAATCCTCTGGAGAACATATTCGTCGTGAATCAACGTAAATCAGCGGTCATTTTGGGTGCCCAGTGGGGCGATGAGGGCAAAGGCAAGATTGTAGACGTGCTGTCGGAGAAGTTCTCCGTCGTAGCCCGGTACGCGGGCGGCCACAATGCAGGACATACCGTCATCATCAAGGGCAAGAAATTTGTGCTGCAACTCATTCCATGCGGCGTACTGCGTCCCGGGTGCAAGGGTGTGATCGGCAATGGCGTGGTGTTGGACCCGATGGCCTTTCTGAATGAGGTGAAGAAGCTGAAGGACGCCGGACTCCCCGTCGACGGCCAGCTTTTTGTGTCCAACCGGGCGCAGGTGATCCTTCCCTATCATCGGATGATCGAGCTGGCCGCCGAGAATGCGCCGGGACGGACGAAGATCGGCACCACCAGCCGCGGTATCGGTCCCGCGTATGAAGACAAGATGCATCGCAGCGGTCTGCGCGTGGTGGATCTACTGAACTCAGCCTTGTTGCGGACGCATATCGAGAATGCCTGCCATGAAAAGAACACGATCGCGCATGCTCTGTTCGGCACCGAACCGCTGGACCCGAAGACCATGTATGAGGAGTACTCGCGGGCAGCGGAACAGGTTGCTCCGTTTGTGACCGATACCGCGGTGTTGTTGAATCATGCGATCGACCATGGCGAAAAAGTAATGTTCGAAGGCGCGCAGGGCGCTCTGCTGGATATCGACCACGGGACGTATCCGTTTGTGACGTCATCGTCTTCGACGGCGGGCGGGGCGGTTACCGGCACAGGGGTTGGGCCAACCCGGATCGGCACTGTGATCGGCGTCACCAAGGCTTATGTGACGCGAGTCGGCGAAGGGCCATTCCCCACCGAGATTCACGATTCGACCAGCGACCTGCTGCGGGCGCGTGGGCAGGAGTACGGTGCTGTCACCGGGCGTCCCCGGCGTTGCGGCTGGCTCGACCTGCCTTTGTTGCGCTACAGCAATATGATCAACGGGACCGAATGGCTGGTGGTCACGAAGATGGATGTGCTGGATGAGTGTGCCGAGATTCCGATCTGCACCGGCTATAAGATCAACGGCAAGTTGACCGACGTCATTCCCGGCGACATGCCCGGGTACAACTCCATTGAGCCGGTTTACACAAAGCTGAAGGGGTGGAAGAGCTCGACCGAAGGAATTACGGAGTTTGATAAGCTGCCTCAACTGGCTCAGGAGTATCTAAGGTTTGCAGAGAAGGAATCGGGGGCGAAGATTGGAATGGTTTCAACCGGGCCTGATCGTGACCAGACAATGACGTTGCCGGAGTTTGACCAGGCGCTCAAAGCGTAAGAGAAAAGGGCCTATATGTTGAGTTTCATCGTGCGAATGACGTTCGACCCGGAGGACCGGGACTCCATGGAAGAGCTTCTGGGCCATCTGACCGCAGCCTCGCGGCTGGAACCGGGATGCGTGAGCTATATTCCCCACTTCGTCGAGGGAGAGCCCTGCGCCGTGTTGATTTACGAGCAGTATCGGGACGAGGCCGCGCTGGATCATCACAGGGGGTCAGCGCATTTTCACCAATATGCCATCGGCGGCCTGTATCAGAAAATGAAGGAGCGCCAGATGGAGAATTTATCAGCCATTTGTTGATGGCTTGTCTTCGACTTTTGAGGCGGATGGTACGTCTTAAGGAAGCCGGAGTGCCTGTACGACTAAAGTTGTTTTGACTGTAATCGGTAAATCGGTCTAGTATCCGGTACGCAATGCGGCTAAGTGGTCGTCCAATCCGTTGCTTGCTGATCCCTCCCACCCTCCTGGTGGCGGCGGTGGCGCTGGGAGGGTCTATGCCGCTGTTCGCCGCCGGCTGGAACCAGCCCCTGCATGAGAAAAAACACGACGCCAAGCGTCAGGTGGAGGCGCTGGAGGAGCAGTGGCGGCAAGCCCAGCTGGTGGGCGATGTTGCCGTCATGGACAAGCTGCTGTCGGACGATTACATCGGTATCTCGATGACCGGACAGGTTCATACCAAGATGCAGCAACTCGATAGGATGCGAATGCACAAGGTCTCGCTGACCCGGCTCGATCTGGGGGATACCCAGGTGAAGTTGATTGGTTCTATTGCAATCGTGACCTCGCGTGCGGAGGTGGAAGGGACCAACGATGGCGCTCCGGTAAAGGGGACCTATCGCTACACGCGCGTCTATCAGCGTCTGCCGTCGGGAGTCTGGAAGATCACGAGCTTTGAAGCGACGCGGGTGCCGGGACCGAAAAACCAGCGAAACGACAGTGCAATTCCCAAGGCGACGGCGAGTGCACCCCCACCGTCCGGTCCCACCTAGAAGACACGCTTCAATTCCGTCCCGCGCGCAATAATTCGTTACTTAAATAAAGAGACCTTGCTCAGGAAAGCAAGGTCATACGTTTTTGTGATCTGCCAATAAATCCGTCTGGAACTCGCCGGCGATCCTCTATCCCTCGCTTAGGCGATCTTGATGTCCACCAGCGTAAAACGCGATTCGGAAGCGCCTTGCATCTCCGCGGTACCGTCGGCCCGCCCCGATGTGCGCGGAAGATTCAATGCCAGCAGGCGGCGATAGAGCGAGCGGGTCGAGCCGGTGATGCGTGCGTCTTCCGGTTCATGCGGAAACAGAGCGAGAAACTGCCGGGTTGAAGTTACGGTTTTGCGAGTCTGCACGACGAGCCGTCGCGAAGGCACGTCGACGAGGTAGGGTCGGCGATCGACTATCGGACCGTCACGATTCTCCTGCGGAGCCGGCGGGGCCACGCGGAGGGATGCGGGGAGATTCTGTTGAAAGATTGCCATGGGGATGTCCTCAGTCGCTCATAGGACGGTGTGGCTTTCGCCGCGCTGTGGTCTATATGAGTTTGGATGGATATGGCAGATGCTTGGTTGTATTTATTTTTCGAACGGGGCCCGAAGCTTCTTCCATGTTACATCCAGCGTCTCGGGAAGTACACGCGTTTCGGCCGTGACCGTCATGAAATTTGTGTCGCCGACCCAACGCGGCAGCGTGTGCAGATGAACGTGGTCGGCCACTCCGGCGCCGGCGGCCTCGCCCAGGTTCAGGCCCAGGTTCAGGCCATCGGGATGGTAGACCTCGCGCAGAGCCGCTTCCGCCCGTTGCGCCAGCGCCACAAGTTCATTTGCCGCTTCAGTCGGGACCGCGGCGAGCGACGCCAGGTGTTGGTAGGGAACGATCATCACATGGCCCGTGGAGTACGGATAAACGTTCAGGCACACGAAGCAGTGCAAGCCGCGATGAACGATGTACGCGGCGCGCTCTGCGTTCTCGCGCGACATGCCGTGGGCGATGGCATAGTCGACCGCGTCAATCATGTTGCAAAAGACGCAATGCTTGTCCTCCGCCTCGGACGGCGGCCACGCGTTCAGCGCTTCCGGGACGCCCGTGCAAGCCTGTGGATCGGCGTGGGCGACGTAGTTATAGCGCCAGGGGGTCCAGAGGCGGTCCATTCGCCGAGTATAGCGTGGACTGGACAGCCGCCCGCCTGGTCTGTGTGCCCATCTCGCGTGTCACCCAGGAGGCAATTATTTTCGCCCCGCCTGCTTCCCCGAGCCGGTCCACCGCATCCAAGTCCCATACGATCCGCGAATAGTGCAATCTGCAAGGGATGACATGGCGATGAAAATACAGGCGCCGGAGCCGGCATTTGTTGACGGACTCTATGCAAAGTTCTATTCTTTATCCAGTGAGTCATTGCGTGTGGGACCCAAGTGCAATGGCTCCTCTGTACGACCTGATTCCTTCCATCCTGCCGAAGCAGTTGCGAGGAGAGAAAAAGCAGCCGGCGTTTCCCCCGAAATGCTGATTGTTCGCGCCCCACGCGCCGCTGAGACGGAAGGAGTTCTTGGATCCCGGAGTCCGCATTCACCATGGTAGAAAACCATAATCCCAACAATAACGAGAGCAAACCCCTGACCACCGAAACGGAAGTCCTGGCGCCCGAAGCGACAGCCGAGCATACTGGCCTGTCATCTGAATCCACCTCAACCCAACCGCATGAGTCTTCAACCCACCTGCATGAGACCGCCCGCGAAACGTCAGGAGATGCGCCTCAGCGTGCTGCCGTAGCGCATGGCACCGTTGCCACGGTAGCCGCCGAAGGTGAAGATGATTTGAACTACGATGCAGCCGATTTCGCCGCAGCACTCGCCAACTTTGATCGCGAGCAAGCAGCCGAGTCCGCAGCAGCCCAGAACCTGACCGTCGAAGAGGTCATCGTTTCCGGCACCGTGGTCAAAATCACCGACAAGCATGTTGTTGTCGACATTGGCCTTAAGTCGGAAGGCCTCATTCCGCTGGAACAGGTGCTGGACATCCACGGCGTCCCCAAGTTCAAAACCGGGGATGCGGTAGAGGTTGTAGTCGAGCGCGAGGAGCCCGAAGGCGGCTACCTGGTCAGCTACGACAAAGCTCTCCGGCACAAGGTCTGGGACAAGCTGGAACAGGCCGCGAACGAGAAAACGCCTGTCAAAGGAATGGTTCTCGGCCGCGTCAAAGGTGGTCTGACCGTCGATATCGGTATCAAGGCGTTTCTGCCAGGTTCCCAGGTCGAAGTTCGCCCCGTTCGCAACCTGGACGGCTACATCGGCACCGAGATCGAAGTCCGCGTCATCAAGCTGAACAAGAAGCGCGGCAACGTCGTCATCAGCCGCAAAGAGCTTCTCGAAGAAGACCAGAACGCCAAGAAGGCTGTCACGCTCTCCACCCTCGAAGAGGGCAGCGTCCTTACCGGCACCGTCAAGAACCTCACCGACTACGGCGCGTTCGTCGACCTCGGCGGTCTCGACGGTCTGCTGCACATCACCGACATGAGCTGGGGCCGGCTCACCCACCCCCGCGACCTCGTCAACGTTGGCGACGAGATTCAGGTGAAGGTGCTCAAGTTCGACAAGGAGAAGCAGCGCGTCTCCCTCGGCTTCAAACAGCTCACGCCTGACCCATGGCTCGACGCAACCGAGCGCTACCCGATCGGTGCACAGGTCCGCGGCCGCGTTCTCTCGGTCACCGACTACGGCGCGTTCATCGAACTCGAACAGGGCATCGAAGGCCTCGTCCACGTGTCTGAAATGACGTGGTCCAAGCGGATGAAGCATCCGTCGAAGATGGTCAAGCCCGGCGACGAAGTCGACACCATTATTCTCAGCGTCAATCCGAACGACCGCCGCATCTCGCTCGGCATGAAGCAGCTCCAGGACAATCCCTGGGAGCAGCTTGAGGAGAAATATCCCACCGGCGCCATCATCGAAGGCCGCGTACGCAACCTGACGGACTTCGGCGCCTTCATCGAGATCGAGGACGGCATCGACGGGCTGGTGCACGTCTCGAATCTCAGCTGGACCAAGCGCATCAAGCACCCCTCCGAGGTTCTGAAGAAGGGTGAGAAGGTTCGCGCGATCGTTCTCGGCGTCGAGCCGGAGAACCGGCGCCTCTCGCTCGGCGTCAAGCAGCTTCAGCCTGATGTCTGGGAGACGTTCTTTGCCCAGCATCGCGTTGGCGACGTGATCAAAGGCAAGATTCTGCGCACCGCGCAGTTTGGCGCCTTCGTTGAGATCGCCGAAGGAGTTGAGGGCCTGTGCCACGTCTCCGAAGCCATCGGTCCCGACGGCAAGCCTGTGGCGATGGATGTGGACTCGGAGCACGAGTTCAAGATCGTCAAGATGAACCAGGACGAGAAGAAGGTCGGGCTCTCGATCAAGGCCGTTGGCGAAGAGGCCAGCCGCGCCGAGGTCGAAAGCTACAAGGAACGCGAGAAGACTCCCAGCAAGGGAAACAACTCGGGTTCCTCTTCCTCAAGCAACAGCAGCAGCACCACGCTGGGCGACCTGATCAACTGGAAGCGCTCTGAGTCTGAGAGAGACTAAGCTCTCCCGCACGAAGTATTAACACAAAAGGCCGTCCCACTTGGGGCGGCCTTTTTGTATGAGTGGGCTAGTTTCAAAAAACCCTGGTGGTCTCAATGGGTCGACGCAACACTCAGCTCAAACCCACATTCAAATGAAAACAAGAGCTAAAAGCGCTGGCTAGGATTAGATCAGCCGGAACCCTTACCCTGGCTAGGTTTTGGCCACATCAGCCAAACAGGTCGAGCCTTCAGGGTAAGCATTTGTAGATCAGGTGATGAGATAGGTGTTGCATCGACCGGTTGAGACCGCACTGTATTTCGGGAACTTCGATTTCTCAATGACATTCAGGAGTTGGCCTGCGTATGATGCTCGCAGAATCACACAGAAAAAATGCATTAATAAGTTCGCAGTCCGGATTTTCAGGCCGCCGTTCGGAGGAAATCCATGAATCGTGAAGCAGCATTGAAGATCGTACTGGCGGTGGTGGGGGTCATCTTTATCGCTTTAGGCTATCCCATGGTGGTCTTTATCCGACAAGATCCTGCACTTTCTATGCAGTTCAGCCTCTACGTCACACTGGGAGTCTTTCTCCTTCTAGCCATCCGCGATCCGTCGGCGAGTCGCAGCGTAATTGCCTTCACGGCATGGTCAAGCTTCGCTCATGCTGCGCTCATGGGTACCCAGGCATGTCGCAACATGGTCGCGCGTGGAGAACTGATCGGGGTAGCTGTTCTCGCGATCATCGGCGTCGCTTTAATCGCGCTGGCGCCATCAAAGCAGCTTCAGGAGTGATGCGAAAGTTCGATAACCGCTAGTTCTCTGAAGGCTTCTCATCAACGTGATCGACGACGAGGATCTGCACATTGGCTTTGGTGGGCTCCAGTTTCAGGCCGAGTTGCTCCTGAATGGCCGTGAAGACGCTGAGATCTTCCGGCTGCGGATTCCTTTCGATCCTGAATTTCGGAGTGGCCTCCAGCTTGATATCGTAGGTTCCAACCAGGCCCGTTTCGTTCACTACGGGTCGGTCGTCCACAAGGTTGATTTGCCAAATGTCATTGGCGAGGGAGTCCATTGTCTCGCGGGGCATGATGATGGTCTGATTGCGGCCATTGACGCCGAAAAGGCCTTTCAATGTTGTATCGGGAGCGCTTTCCTTGAATTTTGGGCCGTTCTTCCCTACTACTAAGGCGTAGACGGGGATCTCTTTCACATCGTAATGTGCCTTCAGATTGAATCGTTCCGCCAATAATGTCCGCAGCATCTGCCTGAAATCAACTCTTGTCGGCGATGCGTCGCCTTCAGCCTTCGCGGCCACATCAAAGAACGTGTCATCCCCCGCAGCGGTTGAGACCTGATAGCTCCGGAGGTTATACGCCTCCATGATGAGCCCACGCAGGGTATACCCCTCCAACTTCAGCCGAGGGCCAGAGGATTCGAAGCCCATAATGATTCGCAAGGGTCCCTGATGGGGTCGTATCGACGCCACCTCAAATGCAGGGGAGCCTGCTGCTGCCTGGCTGGCGTTTGTTTGCGCGAACGTTATCGGTGCGGCGATCGAAGTGGCTGCGAGTACGATCATGAGCGCCGCGCGTCGGACCATGGATGTGGGCCCATTCCTTAATGTGGGTCTCCCTGATAGACGTTTGCGCTTTTTGATTTGCACACTGTTTCTGCGGATTTATTCGCCGGCGGGATCGTACTTCCAACGAACTGCGAAGCTGGGCTATCCGAGACCGGCGTCGTGGGGCGTTCCGTGGGGGACTTTCGCGGTTGCGCAGCCACTCCGCTGCTCTCCTGCCGGTACTTTCTAACAGATGCAAAATGGCCGCCCCACCTTGGGACGGCCACTGGCTCTGATTCCTTTACCGCGTTTACGCAGACAACGAGTGCATCGAGGATGAGCTTTCGAGGACTGGAGTCATCTTCGCAGAAGCGCGGCGCATGATCTCAAGCTCGGCAGGAGCGAAGAGCTCCGGTGGGATGCCGCCGACCGCCACAAAGCCGGGGTCGTCGCCAAGAGCCATCGAAATCTGGTTCCAGCGAAGGAAGGGCGAGGTGGTCGGGAGCACCATGATGCGTCGTTTCGGCTCCGGAAAGGCGAAGTAGACGGACCATGTGAGCAGAGTCAAACTGACTGCCAGACCGTTGACCACGCTGAACGCGGAGTACATGCTGACATACCGGGCCAGCCATGCAGAGTTGACCAGGTTGATCGTTGCCAGAAAGCCAAGTCCAAGGCTTATGCCGAAGATGCGGCTGCGGAACGACAGACCCATCGGCCGGATGGCGAAGCACACAAACAACAGCAGGCAAAGAGTCAGAATGCTCGATGTCTGTTGAAGCTGGGTGATCATGGCAGTCATAAACTTGATCCCCGACTGATGGGGAGAGACCGCAACACCGATCGCAACCGCAACCGAGATGGCTGCGACCCAGCGGAACACCAGCATTCCAAGAGTCTGCAGGCCCTTCAGAGGCGCCATCGCCATCTTGAAGATGCCGTAGATAACCAGAAGGGACAGGATCGCCTCAAGAGCGAAGCTCGTCCAGTAAACGTAGAAATAGACCTGATAGGCCAGATGGCGCTCAATGCCGCGTCCACTGAAGTTGAGCAAAGGAATACAGATGACGTCGCACAGCAGTCTCACGCCCAGGAGTCCGCAAAGATACGCAAACTGCCTGGCAGCCTTCGCCCGTACCAGAAGGTACAGCAGCAAGCCGCACAAGATGGGCTCAACGTACTGAAACTGAGAGAGGAGGTGAAAAAGAGAAACTTTCATAGTGGTCCGTACCTGTAAGGCAAACTCAGCCTAGCTTATTCCAGGCACGGACACAACAATTTATTCCGCAGAATGCAAAAAACTGCTGACTAAAGAACTGGTAACTAAAGAGTAACGGGCCAGCCGGGTGATAGGGGGCGTTATCTCTAATGCTCCAGGTCTACCGTCCCAGACTCTACCGACCCAGACCCATGCCGCAGGCGTTAGGATCGTCGGGCGGGCACATCGGGACGGGGAGAACGCTGGTTTTTGCGGCCGTTACCTTGTTCTGAGTCGAAGCGGAGGAGACCTGCGTGGAGGCAGCAGCACCGGCGAGAGCGAGGACGACAACGAGAGTGCGAATGGCGAATTTCATGGGATTGGACCTTTCTAAGTTCTCAGCAGAAGTAGTGTGATATCTGAAGGTTAGCGAGGGACGAACCGACTAGCGGCCAAGTCCCATACCGCAGGCGTTGGGGTCATCCGGGGGGCACATCGGAACCGGGAGAACGCTGGTCTTGGCTGCGGTGACCTTATTGGCCGCGGTGGTGGCGGAGGAGGTTTGCGTGGAGGCAACGGCTCCGGTCAGGACGAGGACGGCAACGAAAGCGCGAACGATGTTTTTCATGGTGTGGCCCCTTTTTAGTTTCGTAAGTTACTGAATAAAATCTAGTTACAAGCTAAAGTGTGTGGTCGGCGGCGTTTTAGCGGCCCTGTTAGCGACCCAGCCCCATGCCGCAGGCATTGGGATCGTCCGGTGGGCACATAGGAACAGGGAGAACACTGGTCTTTGCCGCGGTGACCTTGTTGGCCGCGGTAGCGGAGGAGGTCTGCGTGGAGGCAACTGCGCCGGTGAGGACGAGAACGACAACGAAGGCACGGACGAGATGTTTCATAGTGGGATACCCCTAAAGTTGTATTTGCAAAAAAAGATTTCTCTGGACAAGCCAGATGAGGTAACAATAGGATACATAATGGAATAAGTCTAATGTAATCAATAATATATATAACTATACAATAGTACTGATTACTAAAGTACTCATTTTCGGCATTCTGCGCAGAGATGTGCATTGTTAACACAACTTTCCTGCTTGCCGACCATGCCGCTAAAAATGGCCCGAATATCCAACGCAAAACCGCAGCCAGTGCCCTTTCGGGCAAGCGGCACGCTTTTAGACAAACGCCGGAACTGAACCAAAAGGTGGAGTTGGCGTTGTTCGGGGGGGCCTGTCGCGAGTCGCCGGGTATCGAACTCCGCCGCGGCCATACACCGGATTCAGCCCATAGCAGGGTGCTCCATCCCAGTAGCAACACGATTAACCGGCGTGTGAAAGCTCCTGCACACCCGTTTTGCCCTTAAATCCGAGCTAAATCGCGCTTATTTTTTTGACCTGAATGGTCCCTAGACCGTCGCCGGGGCAGCGGGGTCTCCCGGCTTGGTGCCTGAGACCGCTGACGGCGTCGGATCCGTCTTCCGCGGAGCTGCTTCGGATCGCTTCGATGGCGCCAGAATGGCGTGCAGGGTCGTGCCTTCCATCCGCGGCATGAACTCGACCAGGCCGGCGTCGCCAATATCGAGGATCAGGCGGTTGATGATCTTGTATCCGAGGTCGCGATGCGCCATCTGGCGGCCTTTGAAACGCAGCGACGCCTTCACCTTGTCGCCGTCACCCAGGAAGCGGACAGCCTGATTTTTCTTCGTCTGGTAGTCATGTTCATCGACGGTCACGGAGAACTTGACCTCTTTGATCGTGATGATCTTCTGTTTCTTCCGAGCCGCCCGCTCGCTCTTGTCCTTCTCGTACAAAAATTTCCCATAGTCCTGGATTTTGCAAACCGGCGGCACCGCATTGGGGGAGATCTCTACCAGATCCAGCGAGCGTTCGCGCGCCATCTTGAGGGCCTCAAACGGAGCCATAACGCCGAGTTGTTCGCCGTTTTCGTCGATAACGCGAATCTCGCGGGCTCGGATTCGTTCGTTGGTGCGGATAAAGGACTTGGCGGAACGTTTATCAATTGGTGGAATAAGTCGCCTCCACAGCGGGCTTTTCACTCGCCATGCGTTGTTAAGGGATTTAGATGCAATTCCGGGAAAGATTGCCTCGTAGCCTTAGATAATACACCACGGCGTGGCCCTGCGGCCACGATCCGGTCCCGGTTCCGCTCCCAGTTTCGTCGCCTGAATCGCGCCCTCCGAACCGCGCCTTCTCCCAGACGTTTTGCATCGTCCTCCATATCATGTATGTTGGCTCGGAAGATATTTCCAGGGGAACCCGAATGAAACGCCGCATTCTGCTGGTCGATGATGAAGTCGCCGTACTGCTCACACTCAAGGCTGTTCTCGAGATCAGCGGATTCGAGGTCGACACCGCTGCCTCTGGGCGTGAAGGCGTCTCCAAGCTCCACACCCGCGAATACCACATGCTCATCACCGACATGCGCATGGAGCATGACGTCGCCGGCGTTGAGGTCATCAAAGCCGCACGTGCCGCCCACTATCACCCTGCCGTTGCGCTGTTGACCGCATTTCCCGTCGCCGAGGAGGACTGGCAGGAGATGGGCGCCGACCAGCTCCTGGTCAAGCCCGTACATACGCGCATTCTGCTGCAGCAGATCGAAGACCTCATCAACTCGCACGAGCAGAAACTGGCGCAGATGGCCGCAACGTCTCCCGAAGCGAAAGCGCCTCTACCGGCCGTGAAGACCGCCCCCGCAAAAAAGCTGCCGCAAATAACCAAAAAAGACGTCGCAAAGTCGCTGCCAAAGAAGCAAAGTCCCTTGCCAGAAGAAGTCTCCGCCAAAAAAGCAAAATCCCCGGCGAAGAAAGCAAAGCCCTCGGCCAAAAAGGCCGCCTGCCAAGAAAGCCAAGCCCTCCGCCAAGAAAGCAAAGCCTTCCATCAGGCGCAAGTAGCCCTGGCGTCCGCTTCCTCCCGCCGTTCGCGTCAGCTTCGGCGTATGTTCCTTGATGTAACTCCGCAGTGCCAGGTTCAGGCTCATTGCCTTCTGCACGCCGTCGTCCAGCATGCGCAGCCAGTCGGAGGCTGGTTCTTTCATCTCCGTCGTGCTCAGAAGATAGCTGGTCTGGATAATCACCTCCAGAGCGTTGCTCAGGTCGTGCGCTATTTTGCGCATCTCAACCGAGAGATCTTCGGGAATCATTTCAACTTCAGACGGGGCCTGGGAAAAAAGTGTTTTTTGGTTCAGTCATGGTTCGTGATATTGCCTTCCTCATCCAGTAGACGCTTTTTTTCCCGAGAAGTCTTCTTCCTCCGCCGGCTCTCCATTCGCGGCCTCCCGATCAAGCCATACGCTCCTGCCAGCGGACTGCGCAGAATTGACAGCCGTCGCGCCGTTTGTAAAACTAAAGGCTCGCGGTTAGCGTGCTCCGGCCATCTGTGCGGAGCGAATGACACCGTGCCGTAGTGGCGGAATTGGCAGACGCGCATGGTTCAGGTCCATGTACTCGCAAGGGTGTGGGGGTTCGAGTCCCCCCTTCGGCACCAGATTTTTCAGCTTCAGCTCCATCGGTCAACGGCATGCAAATGCCGGCAGAAATCGAGTAAGCGCGGAAGCTCGCTCTGGCTCGTGGCAGGGTTGCTTGTCCCATCTCTTACCGCGACATCGCAAAGGGATTATGCCCACACAGCTTGACCAGATTCTTGCCCACACTCTGTTGCAGGTTCAGGCCCGCAAAGCGGTCGCGGACTTCGCTCTCATGGAACGCAGAGCCGCCGCCCATACTCCCCGCGGCTTTATCGCCGCCCTCCGTGCTGCCGCGGTCAACGGGCTCGCCATCATCGCCGAAATCAAGAAGGCCTCCCCCTCCAAAGGGCTCATCCGCGGCGACTTTTATCCTGAAACCCTGGCCCGCACCTTCCAGGCCGCCGGCGCCGCCGCGCTGTCCGTTCTCACCGACGAAGAGTTCTTCCAGGGCTCCCTCTCCTTCCTGCACGAAGCGTCCAGCGTCGTCACCATTCCCTGCCTGCGCAAGGACTTCATCCTCGACTCGTTTCAGATCCTCGAAGCCCGCGCCTTTGGCGCCGACGCCGTCCTGCTCATCGTCTCCGCCCACACGGACGCCGCACTCAGCGACCTGCGCGACGAAGCCCACAGCATCGGCCTCGACGTCCTCTGCGAGACCCACGACAGCGAAGAGATGAAGCGCGCCGTCGGCCTCGGCTTCGACCTCATCGGCGTCAACAGCCGCGACCTGCGCACATTTTCCGTGTACCCCGAGCGCCTGATCGAACTCGCCGCATCGATGCCCGGCAACGTCGTGAAGGTCGCCGAAAGCGGCATCCGCTCCGCCGCCGACATCGCCCGACTTCGCTCTGTTGGCTACGATGCCTTCCTCGTCGGCGAAGCGCTGATGCGCCAACCCGATCCCGCCGCGGCCCTTGCTCTGCTGCTGGATCGTGAGTACTCCTCCGGCATCTAATTCCCGAACTGCTCTCTCCGCCATGTGGATCAAGATCTGCGCCAACACCAGCCTCGAAGATGCACAACTCGCCGCCGAGCTGGGCGCCGACGCCGTCGGCTTTGTCTTCGCACCAAGCAGGCGACAGGTCACCGCCGGCCAGGTGGCGCACATCACGCCGCATCTGCCGGACAATGTCGAGCGTGTCGGAGTCTTCCCTGCGCTCGAAGCCGAAGTCATCGCCCACATCGCGCATCACGCCGGACTCAGCGCGGTGCAGCTTCATGGCGGCGTCGATCTCCCCCTGCTCCGGCAACTCCACAAAATATTCGCGGGCGACATCCAGCTGATCCAGACCGTGCATTGGAACATCGACGCAGACGATAGCGCAGGAGCTGTCGCTCAGCAACTGAAGCAAATTGCCGCGGAAAAAGCCGTCGATCGCGTGCTCATCGATTCCAGGATCGGCACAGAGACCGGCGGTACGGGTGTCTCCTTCGACTGGGATTCGGCGAGCGCAACGCTCGCCAACTTCGCTGACACAAGTCCCGGATTGAAGCTCATCGTTGCCGGCGGCCTGCGTCCCGACAACGTCGCCGACGCAATTCTTCGCCTGAATCCATGGGGAATCGACGTCGCCAGTGGAGTCGAGGAAAAGCCGGGCAAAAAAAGTCGTGAAAAACTAACCGCCTTCATCAATGCCGCACGCAACTCTGATACCAAAGGCGATCCAACCACATAGACGGGCCTGCGGACATGTCATACGATTTGATCGTCTTATGATCGTCCTGTTTGACGGGGTGAAAGAACATGCCGACCATTTCCAGTGGCTATCCGCCGGTCTTTTTAGTAATCGCATTGGTAGTCATTGATGTTCTGTGCGCGGCTCCGGGATTTGCGCAACCCGCAATTACTGCCTCATCAAATTGTCAACCAGCGCAGTTAACTGCGACTACGCCCGATGGGCGGCCAGAGGGTGGTCTTGGGCACTTTGCGTATGTCTATCAAGTAATGAATTCGTCCCGGCACCCTTGTACATTGAACGGTGTGCCGCAGTTGCACTTGTTCGACAAGCAAGATCGGGAATGGAAAATTCCAATCTGCGCGAATTGCCAAGACTATATGTTTACGTCGAAACCCGCGGAATTGATCAATCTGCGCCCGGGTGAATCAGCACACATTCTTTTGGGTATAGACGTTGTGGAAGGTCCAGGACATGATTGCCGTAGAGTTACGCATATGAAGATTTTTCCGGGAGATGGAAAAACCTCAATGACCTTTCGTCCTGGCCCCGCTTCCTCTGAAGGGTTGGAAATATGCGACAAACTTTCTCTGAGCGCTTGGCGGGCAGGCGTTTATAAAGGTGATTAATTCAACAGCTGTGTGGGCGAGTGGTAGACGACATTCCAAAGCAAACCCCCTTGCTCGGCAAGCGAGTTCTACACAATTAGAACTCGTCCTTCGCCGGAGCAGGCGGAGGCGGTGATTTCGGCGGCTTCATCTTTACCTCATGCGTGTGACCATCACGCACGCGAACCTTCGGGGCACGGTCGCGAAACATCTGCGGACGCATATGAACCGTCGCGGCCCGTGGCTTCGCATAGGCCGGCGCGTAGCTTGACGCATAGCTTAGCGCCAGCAACAACGCGATCGTGATTCGGGCCTTCGACTTCATTCGCGCGACCTTTCCGTAGCCTCTTCCTGCAAAACGTGCAAAACAACCACCCGGATTGCATCTCTGTGACAGCTATCCCGAAACACATCTTCGTGCAGCAGCTATCTGGTGCAGCAGCTATTTCGTGCAGGATGGCTGCAAGTATCGGCCGCCGGGCCCCGGCTGTCACCAGAATTTCCCTCGCCAGTATCCAGATTCCTACCAAAAAGCACGAGAAGCTCCTGAAAAGCCTCAAAACACTGCGCGTGCAGGCTTCCCATCAGCGCTTCGGTGGGTTTACCTGCAATTGCTCCGCCATAAACGCGAACTGATCCACAGTAGCTTCGATTCTTTTGCTAAGCGGCATCCCCGCCCCGTGCCCCGCCCTCGTCTCCACCCGGATCAGGATCGGCTCCGGCCCGCCCTGCGCGGCCTGCATCGCCGCCGTATACTTGAAGCTGTGCGCCGGATAGACGCGGTCGTCGTGGTCTCCCGTCATAATCAGCGTGGCCGGGTAACTCACGCCCTGCCGTATGTTATGCAGTGGCGAGTACTTGTAGATCGCGGCAAACTCGGCCTCATTCTCCGACGGCGACCCATACTCCTCCTTCCACGCCCACCCGATCGTGAACTTGTCGAAGCGCAGCATATCCATCACCCCGACCTGCGCCACCACCGCCCCAAAAAGATCCGGCCGCTGCAACTCGCACGCCGCCACCAGCAGGCCGCCATTGCTGCCGCCGGCAATGGCCAGCTTCTTTGCTGACGTGTACTGATTGGTTATTAGCCATTCCGCCAATGCGATAAAGTCGTCAAATACGTTTTGTTTTCGCACCCGAGTCCCCGCGTCGTGCCACGCCTCGCCATACTCCCCCCCGCCGCGCAGGCTGGCCTGGGCATAAACCCCGCCGAGTTCCATCCACATCACATGCGCCGGCGAGAACTCCGGCATCAGCGAGATATTGAAGCCGCCATAGGCATACAGCAGCGTCGGCGCGCTGCCGTTCAGCGCCAGTCCCTTCTTGTGCGTGAGGAACATGGGAACCTGGGTCCCGTCCTTGCTCGGCGTGAAGATCTGCTTCGTCTCATAGAGATCGGGATCGAAGAGCAGCTTCGGCTCGCGGAATAACGTTGATTTACGTGTCTTCACGTTGAGCCGGTAGGTCGCGCCGGGGGTAACGAAGTTGCTGAACTGGTAGAAGGTCTCGGTGTCCTTGCGCAGGCCGCCGAATCCGTACGCTGTGCCGATTGCCGGAAGCGCCAGCCGCTCGATCAATCGTCCGTCGCGGCTGTGCATCACCACAAAGCTCTGCGCGTCGGCCACGTAGTTTGCGATAAAGGTGTTGTCGATGATCGTCACCTCGCTCAGCTTGTTCGCGCTCTCCGGAATCACCGTCTCCCAGTGTTTGCGCGCCGGCCGGTTCAGATCGATCGAGATCACCTTGCCGTTCGGCGCCTCCAGCGTCGTCAGCAGCCAGAACAATGTTCCGTCATTGTCGATCGGCACATAGGTCGCGTCGGCGGTGTCGATCAGACGCACCACCGGCGCATTCGGCCGTTCCAGGTCCATCACCGAAAGCTCGTTATTGGGGCTCGTGCCCTTGCTCTGGTACAGCAGCAGGTAGCGGCCATCGTCGGTCACCTGTGCTCCAAGGTTCAACTCCTTGTCGTCGGGCCGGTCGAAGATTAGCCGGTCCTCGCTCTGCGGCGTGCCCAGCTTGTGAAAAAACACCTTGTGAAAGTAGTTGGCGGCCTTCAGCGCCTCCGCCTCCGGCGGGTCATAACCCTGGTAGAAAAACCCGCTCCCGTCTTTCAGCCATGACGCTCCGCTGAACTTCGACCACTCCACAATGTCCGGCAGATCCTTCCCTGTGGTCACATCCCGGACATGCCACTTCACCCAGTCGCTGCCTGCATCCGCAATGGAGTAGGCCGCCAGCATCCCGTCATCGGTGACGTTGATGCCGCTGATCGCCACCGTGCCGTCGGCGGAAAAAGTATTGGGGTCGAGCAGCACATTCGGCTCGCCTTCCAGGCCCTCCTGCCAGTAAAGAACGTTCTGGTTCTGCAGCCCCGTGTTGTGCGAATAGAAGTATCGCGTGCCCCGGCGCACCGGCGCTGTATAACGCTCAAAGTTGATCAACTCCATCAGCCGCCGCTGCATCGTTTCGCGGATCGGGATCTGCGCCAGGTACCGTTGCGTCAACTCGTTCTCGGCATCGATCCACGTCTTCAGCTCAGCCGAATCGACATCCTCCATCCATCGATACGGGTCGCCGACCATAGTGCCGAAGTAGTTGTCCGTCTGCTCGACCTGTCGCGCCACCGGATAATCCAGGTCTAAGGTCGTTTTTGGCGCAGCCTTCGTCATACACATCCTCCTGCAGGTTTTATCGGGAGGGGAGTTGGCCCTTCTTGGGACTATAACCCAGAGCAATCACCCCTGGCAGCCAACGGTTGAAGAGCCGCCGGCGGGTCGCGAGTTTGGTTCCCCGCAAATAAAGTTCAAAAAGTTGGCATGATTTTTCACCCCGAAATGGCACCATCCAACCCACCACGTTTACCACGCAATTCACCATAACTTCACCACGATTTACCATCACAAAAACACCACGAAAACGCAAACCCCCCTGTAAAACAGCACTTTTTCGCCGGAATATTTTTCCCCGCATTCCCGCTCCTAAAACCTCCATTTAGACTTGTGCTTATGCGGGCCCTTCTCTTCGCCGTCCTGTCTTGCGCCACTGTCGCCGCCGCGCAAAACCCTCCTCCAACCGGCGACCAGAGCTACACCCTCAAAACCCAGTCGAATATCGTCCTCGTCCCTACCACCGTTCAGACCAAACACGGCGACATGATTTACGGTCTCAAGCAGAACCAGTTTGTCGTTGAAGACAATGGAGTTCCGCAGACAGTGCACCTTGACGAAGACACTGACTCTCTCGGCCTTTCGCTCGTCGTCGTCGTGCAGTGCAGCCGTTCCGCAGGCTGGGAATTTCCCAAGCTGAACGGCCTCGGCATCATGATCGACGCGATTGCCGGAGACGCGCCACGCGAGGTCGCAATCGTCACCTACGGCTCCGCGCCGCTACTGCTGGGAAAGTTTTCAACCAGCGTCGACGCCATGAATCATGCACTCGCCCAGCTCGAGCCCTGCGACGATCCCGACGCATCGACCATCGACGCTGTAGCCTATGCCACTAAGTTGTTGGAGGCACGGAAGAATCACTATCGCCACGCAATTCTACTGATCAGCGAGACCCGCGACCATGGCAGTCTGAAGAAGCCGGCGGAGGTAATTGCAGCGCTCGGCCGGACGAACACAGTTGTCGATTCTGTTGCATTCGGGCCAGGAAAGACGGAGATCCTGAGCGATCTGAAGTACGGCGGAGGCAGCGGACCCATCGGCCTCCTGGTGATGGCAGTGAATGCACTGAAGAAGAACGCCGCCCACGAGCTGGCTGCATTGTCAGGCGGAGAGTACATCAACTTCACTACCCAAAAGGGCTTCGATCAAGGATTGCAACAGCTCACCAACCACGTCCACAACTACTACCTGCTTAGCTTTCAACCGCACGCTGAAGCGAACGGAGAGCCTTTGTCGGGCATGCACAGGATCCGCGTGGAGATTCCGGACTATCCGGAAGCGCGGGTTCGATTCCGCGAGAGCTACTTCGCCGGCGAATTGGATTCGGCAGCAGCAGATACAAATTGAACGCGCAGCTTCGCCGGCGCTACTACTTGCTGCCGACCAAGAGGAAGTTCGAGGGGACGGCGCGGCACTTCACGTCTGCCATGGGGTGCCAGGTTGTCCTGTCGGTGAAAGTGATAGAGATGAGGTCAACCCAGCTCAGAGAGCCAACCTGGTGCATCCAGACGTCTGCGTCACGCAGGCTGTCGCTGCCGGCGGTGCGATGGAATTCAAATGTCTTTGAGACGGTGTCGTCCGACGGCTGACCTACGAGAAGCGCGCGTGTTTTGAGAGAGGTTCCGTAGACGGTGACTTCAATGCTTTGGATGGCCGGTTTATTGAGATGGTCCAGCAAGAGATGAAGCCCTTGCGCAGGACCGTCACCTGGCTTTGCGTCGCGGTCAACGCTCATCAGGTTTGTGTTGGCCTGACGATTGGCTGCAAAACTTACAGGACATCCGGCGGACGAGAGACTGACATGGGGAGCGATCAGCTTGGCATTGGCTGCGATGTCATCCGGCGCCTGCGCGAAGGTCAATGTAGCGGTGAGAGGAAAGAGGAGACAGGCGGAGAGGCGGAGCATGCGGACCTCCTTGCGTTGCTGCGTACGCGACGAATTTTACTCCCGCTAGATGGCACGTTCAACAGGCCATCGCCGGATCAGACAAGAGCGCCAATAACAAAGAGGATGCAAGGATAGTCGCAGCTACTGGGTGGTACCGGTGAGGAAGATCTGTTCTGAGTGGGCTGCGATGACGCGGTACAGGGCGAACTGTCGCACGTTCTGGCTGCGAAGTTCAAATAAAAGGCTGGCACGATTGCTCGCGTCCGCATCGACGACATCAACAAACTGCATCCTGGGGGCGCGATTCAGATGCGCTGCGTCGGTGACGCTCTGGATAGCCGGTTTGAGGTCCTTGAGTGCGTCGACCTGCGCGACGATGGTGACGTAGCGCAGTGCAGTGCCCGTGCCTCCTGTGTCCGCCGAATAAATATAGGTAGCGTCGCCGCCATAGCTAAGGGTGTACGCCTTCAATTCTTCGTTCAGCAACGGCACCGGTTGCGGCGCGGCGGTTGCGGCGCGACGCGATCGTGCAGCTGTGGGTGTGGTCTTCTTTACGGCGGGCGCTGGGGTGGTAGCAGCGGAAGCGGAGCTGTTTTCATACGAGGCCAGCTTGGCGCGGGCCAGGGCCTGCATCTTCTTGAGGACAGCCTGATGCTGTTCTTCATCGTCCCAATCGAGCGCGAACGGATGGGGGTCACGATTGACTGCATCCGATACCGCAACCATCTGGTGCAGATTGGGTGGCAAGCCCGTCAGCTTCGGTAGGTCAGCTTCCGTCATGGCGTCGGCTGGTTTGCCGTAATGAAGATTTGGTCGGGTTGGATCATCATTCAACGATCCGATCCCGCTTACCTCTCCCGCATCAAGCGATGTGTTGGCTTTCCTGGCTTCTTCAGCGGTATGGCGTTTCAACGTAGGACGATCGGGATCGTCTGCGGGGGCGGGCGTGTCTGTCGTTGTTGTCGATGCGGTTGTTGTCGATGCGGAACCTGCTGTGTCGTCGGGGGTGCGGCGCTTCATGGTGGGCCGGTCGGCATCGTCTGCGGGATTGCTTCCGGTTTGTGTCGTTGAGGCGGTCGTTCCTGCGCTATCGCCGCCGGAAGTCGTGCTGTCGGGGACTCGGCGGGTCAATGTCGGACGATCGGGATCGTCCGTCGATGGGGTGGTTGCCGTTGAGGTGGTATCGGTGGCTGTGCCGGAGCTCGATGTGTCGGGGGTGCGGCGCTTCATGGTGGGTCTGTCCGGGTCGCCGCTCGATGTGGCTGCTGGACTTGACGTCGTTGTGTCCGCGCTCTTGTTTGTCGTGGCCGGATTGTTCTGGGCGCTGCCTGCGGACGTTGTGTCTGTGGTTGGCTTTGAGCCGAAGTGAGGACGGTTGGGGTCAGATGAGGCGACCAGGACAGGGAGTGTCTTCGAAGGCTTGAGTGCCGCAGCCTTTCTGGGCGCCGCCAGGGGTCTGACGCTTCCATAGCCGAACCATCCATCGTCATAGGCCATATCTCCGGTTGAAGTGACGGCCTCCAGATGCTTGGAGTAGACGATGTCGAGTGTCCCCTTATCGACGCCCGCACTTTGCAGGATGTAGAGGTTGCCGCTGAGGAGGGCGAAGGGGACAGGACGGGCGATGTAGACGCCGGCGTCCTCGAGCTTGCCTTCGATGTAGAGAGAGACGGGGATAAGGCGGCTGGCTGTGGGTTTGGCGAAGTCGCCGGTCCACTCGTAGACGCCGACGGCGCGCACGACTTGCTGGGGCTTCGCAACCTTGTGCATCTGGGCAAAGGTGACAGACGCGGCGAAAGCTGTGCTGGCGAAGACGACGCGGAGGATGAGAGTTTTCATAGTCTGCTACGGAGATTAGACGCTATTTGCGGAGCAAAGTCCCGCTTGGGTTGGTTTAGTGGATGGAGCGCAATGGGCGGGGTGGCGATTGGTTACACTGCCAGTTATGGAGACGACGCCGCTTCTCGACGTAAGGGATCTGTCGATTGCTTTTGGGCAGGATTCTGCTGTCGGAGGCATCTCGTTCCATATCAATCCGGGCGAAACCATGGGGTTGGTGGGAGAGTCCGGATCGGGAAAATCGGCTACTTCGCTGGCTATTCTGCGTCTTTTGCCAGATTCTGCGAGGGTCGGGGGAACGGTTGTGTTTGATGGAGAAAATTTGCTCGAACTGCCGGAGGAGCTGATGCGGCGTCGGCGCGGGCAGGACATCACGATGATCTTTCAGGAGCCGATGACCGCGCTGAATCCGGTGATGCCAGTGGGTGCGCAGATTGCGGAGGCGGTGCGGGCACACCATCCGCAGGCGTCACGCAAAGCGGTGAAGGCGCAGGTTTTGAAGGCGATGGACGAGGTGGGCTTGCCCGAGGTGGAACGAAGGGCCAGGGATTATCCGCACCAATTTTCCGGAGGTCAGCGGCAAAGGGTCTTGATTGCGATGGCAATTGTGAACCGGCCTCGGCTGTTGATCGCCGACGAGCCGACGACGGCGCTGGATGTAACGGTGCAGGCGCAGATTCTGGGGTTGCTGAATGAGCTGCGGCGGGAATATGGGTTGGCCATGCTGTTTATATCGCACGATTTGGCGGTAGTGGCAGAGGTATCAGATAGAGTTGCAGTCATGCAGCGCGGGGAGATCGTAGAACAGGCTACGACGCGTGAGTTGTTTGCAATGCCACGGCATCCTTATACGCAGAAGCTGCTGGCTTCCGCGCCGACGATGAAGACGGATCGGACGCGACCATTGGCTGCCGTGGTTTGATGGCGTAAGCGGACACACAGCGTGCGATTTCCCTGAGGGGAGAAACCTGTATAAACTAAGAAATTGGTCGCTTGGCCTCTCGGATTGCATGCGCGCACTGGTCATTTCAGATATTCACGGGAACCTCGAAGCACTGACTGCAGTTTTGGCCGCAGCAGAGCCATATGACGCGCTGTGGAACCTCGGGGACGTGGTGGGGTATGGGGGTAGTCCAAATGAGGTGATTGAGTTGATGCGCGCGAAGGCGCAGATCAACGTGCGAGGGAACCATGATCGGGTATGCTGCGGGTTGACCTCGCCGCTGGGATTCAATCCGGTGGCGCGAGCTGCGGCGATCTGGACCAACAAGGAGTTGACGCCGGAGAATCTGGCCTGGTTACGCGCGGTGCCGCAGGGGCCGGTGAGCCCGGAGGAGCCGGCCGTGACTTGCGTGCATGGATCGCCGCTGAATGAGGATCAATATATTTTGAGCATGCGGGATGCATGGGTTCCGCTGCAGCAGATGACGGCGGCGATTACGTTCTTCGGCCACACGCACTTACAGGGTGGATTCTCGTTGAAGGAAAATGACTGGTACGAGATCAAGCCGCAGTTCCAGACAAAGAATGAGGCGGAGACTTGGACGATGGCGGTTCCGGAGGGGACGCGTCACCTGATCAATCCAGGGGCGGTGGGGCAGCCGAGGGATTGTGATTGGCGGGCGGCGTTTGTGTTGTATGACTCGGAGGCGAAAGAGGTTGTTTATCATCGCGTTCCGTATGACGTGACGGCAGCGCAGGGGCGGATTTTGATGGCCGGGCTACCGGAGCGGTTGGCGGCCAGGCTAAGGGAAGGGCGTTAGTCCGCAGATATTTTCCGGCTTTGATGTTGGGTGACGTTTGCTTCCGAGTGGATCCTGCGCGCTACTTCCGTGAGTGTATTGCTGTACGTCAAGCATTTCGAGCCATTGCGAGATCCACGATCTCCCCGATCATTTGAGTGTAGGACAGGCCGGATTTCTTCGCGGCCATGGCAAACTCCTGTCCGCTGGAGAGCCATGGGTTCGGATTCGCTTCGATAACATACACCTTGCCCTTGTTTGATATGCGCATGTCAATGCGGCCATAATCGCGGAGCTTGACGGCTCGATAGGCCTTGATCGCAGTCTCGGTGATTTTGGTTACGGTTTCTTCATCGAGATCCTCGGCGATGGCCGATTTGGTCAACTTGTAGGCGTCTGTGTCTTTTTCGAATTTCACATCCAGACTGGCGATTTTGGGCATACCCTTTGGAAGCTTCGAGAGGTCAAGCTCCACAAGCGGAAGTGCGTGTGCACTCTCATAGCTGCCGAGGATTGCGGCGTAGATCTCGCGTCCTTCGATGTACTCCTCGATCAAGGCAGGAGAATTGAACTCTGTCTGGATATAGTCGACGCGTTCCATCAATTCCTTCACGCTGGTAACGACGGCCGCGGCATCGATACCGATAGATCCATCTTCCGAGGTTGGTTTCACGATGAGCGGGAACGAGATGTCGTGTGCGTGATCGATGTTGCCGCGATAGGCTGTCGCGAAGTAGGGCGACTGAATCCCGTAAAAAGCGAACATTTTCTTGGCGATCGATTTGTCCTGCGCAAGAATGTTCGCGTGTGGTCCCGCCCCTGTGTAGGGGATTTCGAGCATATCGAGAAATGCAGTGACGTGCATCTCTTTGGTGTCATCGCCGGCATAGGATTCCGTGAGGTTGAAGATGAGATCAGCGCCACATTTGGCTAGTCCGAACAGTGATTGCGTGCGCCCGTCGAGGACGTGGTACGACGGCTCGTGGCCGAGCTTCTCGAGGGCTTCGAAGATTTCTTCACGGTCGTGCTTGACTGGCTTCTTCTTCTTGCGTTTTGTCTGTCCCTTGCGCTTGCGCGGCGCTGGAGCTTCTTCCTCGACTTCAGCAGGCTCATCTTCCCACAAGTCGTACAGCACAGTGACTTTCAATTTCGTTTCAGCCATGCGGCCTCCAATCCGAGTGCGGTCAGGTCGCCCGCCTCAGGTGTGAATGAACTTTCCACGGTTGAGGTAATTCATGGAGAGTGCAGTTGTGTACACGGTGAACTCCATGAGGTAGTCGGACTCGCGTCGAGTGTCCACACGCAGACCCAGCTCTTCAACGCGTTTGCAGATGGCTTCGACGAGTCGCTTGATGATCGGACGTTGCACCCCGCTCCAATAGGCGACTTTGTCGACAATCGCCTTGCGATGCTGACGCAACATGTCGTGGGCGGGTCGCACGCCGACGCGCCGGTTGCGAGAGATATTGAAGATGTCCGCAAGATCGGTGTCCAGCGCGAGTTCTTCAACGGGAACCTCCTCCGGCAAGGTGAGGTGATAGAACTCGCCGACCGTCGATTCCATCTCATCGACGGTGATGTCGGTGCGGCCGCGCCGCCGCGGGGGGTCGAGCTTCCCGACTCTTCGCGCCGTGCGATCGACATATTGCAGCTTGGCCAGTGCGCCCCAACCCTTGTAGCGCTCTCGCCATCGTGAGCGAGGGGTGAGCCAGACCGCAAACGTTTCTGCAAAGTCTTCATCTGGATGCTTCTGCGCATACCACCCGGCCATGTGGCGGACATACTTCCGCGAAAACGGTATGGGGCGGTAGTTATCACGATAGGCACGACGAAACGGACCGAAGAGATCGCGCCACTCAGCTGACTTGTATAGCTGGTACGCGTAATTGAAGGCGTGTCCAGCCTCATGACGCATATACATCATGATTTCGCGAGCGTCTTCGAGGTCGTTCATGTTTCGCTCAAGCTGGGCCAGGTCCGGATTGGCCAGGTAGAACGGAATGCCGATAACGGGCTCGCCAGAGGGACATCCCCATTCATCGGTGAGATAACAAAGTGGACGGAACTTGCGAATGCCTTTGGCTTCCAGTTCGCGATAAAGCTGCTGAACGAATCGTTCGAGCGGAGAACCCTCTAGCTTAAGCCCGAGGTCGCGAATGGGCTTGGCGAGTATGTCCTGGAATTCCGTTCGGGTTTTCTCAAAATTGCGCACGGGGCTATTCAGAGTTTTATACGACGGAACGATACTTGGCACGGCAAGGCGTATCGCCTATGCACATAGTAATGCCGATGCGCCCGAAAGGATGCGCGCACCGCAAAGACTTCGCGAGGGAGTATAGGCAGCCCACGCTCATTGCTTGTGAAAAGCAAGCAACCAAAAAGGCACGAATTGGCGCCTACGCGGTACGTTGTTCTTCCAGAGTCAGGGAAAGCTCCTCCCATTCGGTGAGGAGGTCGGCTCGCTTCGCGCGGAGTTCATCCAGTTCGGCGGCGTCTTTTTGAGACTGGACGGCGGAGGTGAAGCTGCCGAAGCGGGCTTCGGCGTCGGCGATAAGAGATTCGAGGCGGGCGATCTCTTCTTCGGCATGATGGAGGCGGTCTTCGAGTTGTTTGAGTTTGATGGGGTTGAGGCGTTTGATATTCGGCGGAGGCGTGGGCTCAGGCTTTGGGGTGGGGATTGCGACCGTGGGAATAATGACGGGCGCAGCAGCGAGCGAGTGTGTAATCTGTTCCGCTACTTTTTCGGGACCGCCCTGTTTGCGCCAGAGGTAGTCTTCGTAGTTGCCGGGATAGATGTGCAGGCGGCGGTCTTCGACCTCGAAGACGCGGGTGGCAAGGCCGTCGATGAAGTAGCGATCGTGCGAGACGAAGAGCACGGTGCCGGTAAAGTTGCGGATGGCGTCGAGGAGGACGTCTTTGGCCCGAAGGTCGAGGTGATTGGTGGGTTCGTCGAGGAGAAGCATGTTGCTGGGCGAGACGAGCATCTTGGCCATGGCGTAGCGGTTGCGTTCGCCGCCGGAGAGGACCCCGAGTTTTTTGAAAACGTCGTCGCCGGAGAACATAAAACAGCCGAGGAGACTGCGAAGTTCGACAACGGGGACTTTGGGTGAGGCGGCGGAGATGTCGTCGAGCATGACGGCGTTGGGGTCAAGGACTTTGTATTGGTCTTGAGCAAAGAAATCAACCAGCGCATTGTGACCCAGCCTGATCTGGCCGCTGGTAGGATCTTCCTGCTGGCTGAGGAGGCGGATGAGCGTGGATTTGCCCGCGCCGTTGGCGCCGACGAGAGCGATGCGGTCACCACGTTCGATGGTGAAGTTGAGACCTTCGAAGACTAGTTTTTCGCCGCCGGTTGGTGTGGGGTAAACCTTTTTGAGGTCGTTGACTTCGATAACGGTGCGGCCTGATGCGGGTGGTTGTGGAATAGAGAAGTGGATGGTGGCTTCTTCTTCGGGGACCTCGATGCGTTCGATCTTCTCGAGTTCCTTGATGCGAGACTGAACTTGTTTGGCTTTGGTGGCCTGGTAGCGGAAGCGGTTGATGAAAGCTTCAAGCGCGTCGATGCGATCGCGCTGATTTTTGTACGCCGCCATCAATGTTGCCCGGCGCTCTTCTTTTTGCTGGACGTACTTTTCGTAGTTGCCGTGATAGACGTGCATGCGCTTGTTCCACAGCTCGATGGTTTTGTTGACCGTGACGTCGAGGAAGTAGCGGTCGTGCGAGATGAGGATGTAGGCGTTGGGATAGTCGTGGAGGTAGTTTTCGAGCCAGTTGCGGGATTCGAGGTCGAGGTGGTTGGTGGGCTCGTCGAGAAGTAAAAGGCTGGGTTTTTGCAGGAGGAGTTTAGCGAGCGCGATGCGCATCTGCCAGCCGCCGGAGAACTCTTCGGTTTTGCGCTCCCAGTCTTCCTTGGTGAAGCCGAGGCCGCCGAGAACGGCACCTACCTGGGCATCGAGGGTGTAGATGTCGTGGACGTGAAGCTGATCGGCAATGTCCGAGTAGCGCTCGGCTGCCGCGGCGTACTCTTTGGATTTTGGCTCAGCGGTGGAGAGAGTGTGGGTGAGGTCTTCGGCTTCGCGCTCGAGGGCGTGGAGGTGGTCGAAGACGGAGAGGCACTCGGCGAAGACGGTTTTGCCGCGGAGGGCAAGGCCATCCTGCGGGAGATACCCGAGGGTCATGCCTTTGACGCGGGTGAGTTGGCCGTAGTCGAGGGTTTCGATGCCGGCGAGAATTTTGAGGAGCGTGGATTTGCCGGTACCGTTGCCACCGACGAGGCCAGTGCGCTCGTCTGGCGTGATGAGCCAGTTGGCGTCTTCAAATAGAAGTTTTTGGCCGAAGCGTTTGCCGGCGGAGGAGAGTTGGAGCATTCCTTCTATTTTCTCATTGGCCGAAGCATTGCGCCCCTTTCCGGACAATTCGTGGATTCATGCGTGTAAAATCCAGAGCCATGAAGATTCTTCGTGGATTTAGTTTCGTTTTGTTGGTTGCCGGAGCGATTGGGTCTGGCTTATTGACGGCTCCGCTGCTGGCTGCGACGCCGGAAGAGCAGGCTGTGCTGGCTCCGGTGCAGGCGATGTTCGATGGCATGGCGAAGCGCGACGCAGCGGCGATCAAGGAACCATGGCTGACCGGAGGCATGCTGGTGCTGATGCGTGACGGCAAACCGACGCAGATGACGTTTGAGACATTTGCAGACCGGGTAGGACGGCCGGGGACTACGAAGATCGAAGAACGGATTCACGATCCGTTGATACGCATCGACAATGACCTGGCAGTGGTATGGGCTCCGTTCGATTTTCTGGTCGATGGCAAGGTGGATCACTGCGGGACGGATCTGTTCAATCTTGTCCGCAAGGACGGGAAGTGGTTGATTGCGACCGTGGCAGATACTGGCCGGAAGGATTGCGCGGTGAAATAAATCCTGTCCGCGGTGAGCTAGGATCGCGCGGCTCGTTCGAGCTCAGCAATGTCGAGCTTCTTCATCCCCATCATGGCCTGCATTGCCTTTGGGTGTTTGATCAGGTCTGCCAGGTGATACCGAACTTGTCTTTGAGCCAACCGAACTGCATATCGCTGCCACCGGCGGTGAGCTTCGTCCAGTAGTCATCGATCTCGCTGGGTATCGCAACGCACGACGAAGGAGATCGCTTCTGTGAACTTGAGTGTTGCGGCTACACAGATTTATTTTGTTGCGGCGAGTTGTTTGAGTTTTGTTCGAAGCTGTTCGAGGTCTTGTTGGGAGAGATAGCGTCCGTCGGTGATGACGGCCGTTATTTTGCGCGTGTTGGCGATGTTGTCGAGCGGATTGGCTTCGAGGAGAACGAGGTCGGCGATGCGGCCGGGCTGCACGGTGCCGAAGTCGTTGAGCTTGTTGTAGAACTTTGCGGGATTGAGGGTGGCGGTTTGCAGGGCTTCAAGTGGGGTAAAGCCTGCCGCTACGAAGCGTTGCAGTTCGAGATGGAGGCTGATGCCGGGGATGACGTCAACCCCAGCGGGCGTATCGGTGCCGGCGAGGAATGGGACGCCCGCAACGTGTAGTTTGCGGACAATGTCGAGTTCGTGGGTGACGAACTTTTCGCGGATGGGAAGCGGATCGGTGTCGAGGGATTTGAGGATGCCTTTTTGCGCGCGAGGCCACTGTTTGGTGACCCAGGTATTGCCGGCGTAGGCGAGGTCGGGGTCTTTGGTGTAGTCGATGGCGTCGACGAGCCACTGGCCACGCTCCCAGAAGAGTGTGGGACATTGCCAGACGTGATTTTTTGCGAGGAGGTCGATGATCTTCGCTTCGAGGGCTGGGTCGTACGTCTGGAGAAACATGCCTACGGTTTTTTTGCTGGTGAGGTATTTGGTTTCGTCGGGAGAGCTGGCTTCGAAGATGCCGATGAGGTGTTCGAAGGTGTGCTGGCCGGAGGCTACGGCTTCGGAGGCGCGGATGGAGTCGGGGACGTGGCCTTCGAAGATGATGTTGTCTTTTTTCGATTCGTCGGCGATGGCAAAGTAGGCTTCGCGCGGAATGCCGGACTGGACTTTGATGAAGTCGACACCGCGGGTGTGGAGCATGTCGACGGCTTTTCGCCCATCTTCGGGTGTGGCGATGGCGATGGCAGCTTTGTACTGGGATTTGGGACCGTCGAGCATGGGGCCGGAGACGACCATACGGGGACCGAGGAGGCGGTGGGCGGCGATGTCGTCGCGTGCTTTGAGGACGGGGTCGAGTGCGGACCCCATGTCGCGGATGCCGGTGATACCGTTGGCGAGGAAGAGTGGAAGGATGAGATCGGTGCCGTCCGCGGCGGTGCTATCAAAGTAGACGTGGGTGTGCATGTCCCAGAGGCCGGGGATGAGGTATTGGCCGTGGGCGTCGATGACCTTGCCGGACTTGAGGTCGGCTTTGGAAGAGATGATGACGCGGGTGATGCGGTTTTTGTCGATGACGACCGTGGTGTTGGGCTGGGTTTTGCCGGTGACCGTATCGATGACTGTGGCGTGAGTGATGACGAGGGTTTGGGCGTTGGCGCAGAGGGTGATGATGCTGAGGGTAAGGATTGTTCGAAGGATTCGCACAGGATGATGGTACTGCGACGGCAGTGTGTTCTATCGAGCGATGTTTATTTCGGCGGGTGGCTCGTCCCCGGTTGCGTTTGGAGCGTCCAATCACCCACGGGCAATTGTTTTTGGGCAGGAGTATTCGTTGACGGAGATGGGTAACGATGACGCGGCGGCAATCGAGCTATCGCGATGGTGGCGAAGGCCATGGATTATGTGGACGGGTTTGGTGGTTGCGGCGTTGATGATTGCAGGAGCGGCCGCGGTGGAGTGGGGATTGCGGCAGATACAGCCGATGATGAAGAAGAAGGTGATTGAGACGCTTTCCGCGCGGTTTCATTCGCCGGTGGAACTGGATCGGCTTTCGTTGACGATGAGGAAAGGCGTGGCGGTGACGGGCGGGGGATTGCGGATACTTTATCTTGCGGGACCGACGAAGCCGGATGCGCGTCCGAATGCGCCGCCGATGCTGAGCGTGGAGAGTTTTTCGTTCAGTACGGGGTGGAGGGAGCTAATGCGGCCGACCACTAGAGTGCTGGCGGTGAAAGTGCAAGGGTTGGAGGTGAATATTCCTCCGAAAGAAGATCGCGAGGCTACGGAGCCGGACGATCCGAAGCGGAGAGGGCAATCCAGGCTGGGGATCGCCGTCGATACGATTGAGTGCACGGATGCGAAGTTGGTCATCGAGACGAATAAACCGGGAAAGAAGCCGCTGGAGTTCGATATTGGGAGGCTGGTGCTGACGGATGTAGGGGCGCTGCAGCCGCTGAATTACGAGGCGGTGCTGGTGAACCCGAAGCCAGTGGGCGACGTTCGGTCGACGGGCCATTTCGGGCCGTGGCAGGACGACAATCCGCGAGATACGCCGGTGGATGGAAACTTCGAGTTTACGCACGCGGATTTGTCGTCGATTCATGGGATTGGAGGGATGCTGTCGTCGACGGGGAAATTTAACGGAACCTTGGGGAACATTGTTGTGGATGGAGTGACGGATACTCCGGACTTCCGACTGGATGTGAGCGATCATGCGTTACCGCTCCATACCGAATTCAAGGCCGTGGTGGATGGAACGACGGGCGATACGCAGTTGAATGAAGTGAAGGCGCGGGTGGGGCGGTCGGAGTTAGTGGCTTCGGGCGCGGTAACACGGTCGACAACAACTTTGCCTGGGCATAACACCGAACTGAATGTCGCGATGGAGAAGGGGCGGATCGAGGACATGCTGGTGCTGGGGATGAAGTCGAACCCGACACTGATTCGAGGGGCGGTGTCTTTGAAGGCGCATATACAGATTCCGCCGGGGCCGGTGAGCGTTTCGCGGAAGATGCGGCTCGACGGAACGTTTGCCATTCACGGGGCTGAGTTCAACGATGCGCAGATGCAGCAGAAAGTGGATGCGCTGAGCATGCGAGCGCAGGGCAAACCGAAGCTGGCGAATGCGCGGGACGCGAAGATGGTGGCGTCATCCATGAGCGGGAGCTTTTCCCAGGCGGATGCGATGTTGAGGGTAAGCGAATTGAAGTTCGAAATGCCGGGGGCTCAGGTGCAGATGGAGGGAAAGATCGAGCTTGTGGGCAGTACGTTTGAGTTTCACGGGAAGGTACGGACGGAAGCGACGGTGTCGCAGATGACGACGGGGTGGAAGAGCTTGCTACTAGGGCCGTTCGACAAGCTGCTGAAGAAAAATGGAGCGGGTGCTGAGCTGCCGATTATGGTGACGGGCACGCATTCGACGTACGATCTGAGGTTGGATTTTCCGCACGACGTCCGGCGGCCGGCGGATGCGGCAAGTCCTACGAAATGAGCGGAGTGCCTTGTCTGGTGCTTCCAGTGGAGAGACAATGGCCAAGCGCTCTGCTAGTGTCAATCTTGAGAGCTTTTATGCCCTTGAGAGTTTAGGCGGAAGCATTAAGCGGAGTTTGATGTCGGGACAGCCACAACTTTATTCCAGCCCTGAGCCGGCCGTGCAACAGGCGCCATCCGATGGCGGAGAACCTGCGAAGCGGACCGCGCCTGTGTGGTTGCAAAGGCTGTCGCTATTTGTTCTTGTGCTGTTTTGCGTATACCTTGGCGTGCTGGTGATGATGCTGCCGTGGTGGCCGCGGATATGGGACCGAAACGAGTTCATCCTGGCGCGGCCATGGCTAACGGCGCTTTTGCATAACGGTGCGGTGCGGGGAATCATCTCCGGCCTGGGGCTGCTGGATATCTGGATCGGTATTTCGGAGGCGGTGCACTATCGCGACTATCGGGGATAACGGCCGGATGGACGAAGAGGAGTTGGAACGAGAGGTGCCGGAAGAAGGACCTCTTGCATATGAGAATTCGGAGTTTCTGAACTCGCCGAGTGGGCGAGTTGTGCGGATTCTTGCGGAGTACGAGGAGCCGATGGCGCGGTTCCGGCGGGAGCGGATCCAGGATACAGTGGTGTTCTTTGGATCGGCACGGTTTCGGGCGCTGAATGAGGCAACCTCCGAGCTCGAGCTACTGGAGAATACGAGTTCGTCACAGCCCGCGCCGGACAAGCACCAACCTGCACGGCCTGATGAAATTGAGCGCGGAGACGCGAGCAGGCTGCAGTTGAAGCTGGCTGAATCCGCGGTGGAGATGGCCAGATATTACGAAGATGCGCGGAAACTGGCGGGGATGTTGGCCACGTGGGCGAAGGAGTTGCCGGGACCCAGGCATCGCTTTGTAGTCACGTCGGGCGGTGGCCCGGGGATTATGGAGGCGGCTAATCGTGGAGCGTATGAGGCGGGAGCGAAGACGATCGGACTGAACATTCGGCTGCCGTTCGAGCAGCATCCAAACCCGTACATTACCCCGGGGTTGAGTTTTGACTTCCACTATTTTTTTATGCGGAAGTACTGGTTTGCCTATCTGGCGAAGGCGCTCGTCGTTTTTCCGGGAGGGTTCGGAACACTGGATGAGATGTTCGAGCTGCTGACGCTGGTGCAGACGAAGAAGCTGGCGAAGAAGATCACGGTGGTGATCTATGGAACGGAGTATTGGAAGCACGTTGTCAATCTGGAACTACTAGTGGAAAAAGGCGCGATTGCAGTAGGAGATCTGGAGTTGTTTCAGTTTGCCAATACGCCGGAGGAGGCGTTTGCGATGCTGACAACGGGTCTCACGGAGAATCATCTCGAATCGGACTACGAGCGGGAACAGCGGCGGTTGGAGAGCGGTAAGATTCCTGTTGAGCCGGCGCCGGATGCGCAGGTAATGCTGGGACCGGACATCGCGAAGACGCAGTAGGCAAGACAAGTGCGATGCCTTTGCGCGGGAACGGGTGACGATTGTCAGAATCGCAAGTTATTTTCGCCGACGACAGAAAAAACAGACAGTAGATTGGTGAGGGCGAGGAGCTCCCGAATCCGTTTGCCAAGGTTCAGTAGCTGCAGCTCGCAGCCCGATGCTTTGGCTGAGGTGTAGAGGCCAACGAGCGTTCCGAGGCCCAGGCTGTCCATGTACGTGACCTCCGACAGGTCCAGCACGATTCGCTTTGCACTTGGGATCATTGGGCGGACTTTGGAGTAAAGGATATTTGCCTGGCCGGAGACGAGGCGTCCACGGCATCGCACGATCGTCACGTTATCCGTGCTGTCAATCTCAAGGGTAAGACGTTCAACGGCAGGTTGGCTGGGAGCTGCTTGGTCGGTCATCAGGCTTTCTTTCTTCGAAAGATCATCGAACTGGAGGGAATGGTTGAACGAAGTTTCTCATAGTGCGGTTTACGAAAGAATCTGAATGGAAATTGTCCGACTTCGGACGGTTTCATCCGATTATGGACATCTCAGTTCACAAAGGAACGATCTTCGTGACGCCAACGTATTGACTCCGTGTGGCGCTTTCATGAAGTGCCTTTGGCAAGGCAATTGCTTTGTTCACTTTAACACCCTCGATTCGTCCCGGGGCGAGGAGTTTCCATGACGTCTCTCTATCGCGATTTGAAGATTGCTGTTCGCCACTTGTCAAAATCACCTGGCTTTGCGGTCACCGCTGTGTTGATGCTGGCTTTGGGTATTGGCGCTACAACGTCGATTTTTTCCATCGTCGAAGGTGTTCTGTTGCGACCGCTGCCGTTTCCCGAGCCTGACCGGCTGATGGTCGTGTCGGATGTCCTGCAGGGCGTCCAGGTACAGGGAAACAACGAGGATGGCGTGACGGTTCCGGACATCCGCAACTATATGCGCGATACGCACAGCTTCACCAGCCTTGGCGGGTACCAGGGAACAGGCTTTGAGCTCTCGGGCATAGGCGAGCCGGCTATGGTGAATGCGACTCGCATGAGCGGAGGAGTGTTACCGGCCGTTGGAGTGCAACCGCTGCTCGGGAGGGTCTTCACGCAGGAGGAGGACGACCAGCATCAGCAGGTGGCCGTGCTGAGCTACGCGACGTGGCAGAGCCGTTTTCAGGGCGATTCGAACATTCTGGGCAAAAAGATTCTTCTCGACCGCAAGCCGTATGTTGTCGTTGGCGTGATGCCGCGTAACTTCGAATTTCCATTGGTTCCGGGTCATTTGAATCGCAGCGAGTTGTGGGTTCCGATGAGTTTTACGCCGCAGGAGCTGTCGCCGTCTGCCGCGGCGAACTGGAGCTACAGCATGGTCGGGCGGCTGAAACCTGGCGTTACTGCCGAGCAGGCGGTAAACGACGCAGGACAGGTAGCGAAGGACACCGTACTCAACTACCCCGCGTTTATGGCCGGGTTCACCATGCACCCCGTTGTGAGACCGCTGCGCGAGGAGACAGTCGAATATGCCCGGCCTTTGGTGCGCACACTATTTCTTGCCGTCGCCGTGGTCCTGCTGATCGCATGTGCGAATCTCGCCGGTCTTTTATTGGTGCGCGCTATCCGAAACCGGCGCGAGATTGCGGTTCGTCTGGCACTGGGAGCGAGCGCGAAAACGCTACTCTGGCAGACTCTCCTGGAGAGTCTTGTATTGAGCATCGCGGGGGGCATAGTCGGGCTGACCTTTGCGGCTTTTGCGCTGCGCGTGGGCGTGAAGGCTTTGCCGGAGACACTGCCACGCATCAGCGAGATTGGACTCGATTGGCGGGTGATCGGTTTTGCTTTTGGAGTAGCTGTGCTGACGGGAATCATCTGCGGGCTTGCACCGGCCTTTGCGGCGATTCGCACCAATGTGAACGACACATTGAAGGAGGGCGGGCGTACCGGAAGTTCAGGGGGAGGCCATGCGCGGCTGCGCTCAGCGCTTGTGATTGGAGAGGTTGCGATCGCGCTGGTGCTGTTGGCCGCCTCGGGTCTGCTGTTGCGCAGCTTCGAGAAGATGCGAGAGGTCGATCTGGGTTTTCGACCGGACCATACGCTGGTGGCTTCCTACAGCCTGCCGAAGAAGCAGTACTCGACTCAGCCTGAGGTCAACGCATTCAACCATGAGGTAGTACGGCGGCTTCAGCAACTGCCAGGCGTCAAGAGCGTGGGATTGACCTCGCTTGTGCCGGATTCGGGCACCAACAGTAACAGTGTGTTTGTAGCGGAGGGTTACGTTCCGGCCAAGGATGCCGGATATGATCTTGCGACAACGATTCAGGTCGAGGGCGACTACTTTCAGGCGATGGGAGTTCCTTTGTTGCGTGGACGATACTTCACGCCGGATGACAAGGAAGGCTCTCAGCTCGTTGTGATCGTGAATCAGAAGCTTGCGGAGCAGTCGTGGCCGGGACAGAACCCTATCGGCAAACGGCTGCGATTAGGCACGTCTACGATGCAGACACCCTGGGCGCTGGTGGTAGGCGAGGCGGCCAGCGTGAACGAGAGTTCACCTGACTCTCCGCTGAAGCAGGAATACTACGTCACAGTAAGTCAGGCGGAGTCGTTCGCCGGGTCGCTGGCTGCACAAGGGGACTTGAACGGAAATGGCGGATTTATCGCTTTGCGCACAACTATGCCACCGGAACAGATGGAGAATTCGCTGCGCGCGACGGTGCGATCGATTGATCCGCAGCTACCGCTGACGCAGGTGCAGAGCATGGAGCATGCCATCTCGGAGAGCGAGGCCCCGCGACGATTTAACACGGCGCTGATCTCGTCGTTTGCTGCGATTGCGGTGTTACTGGCGGTGCTGGGCATCTACAGCGTGATTGCGTTCTCAGTTGCACTGCGGGTGCAGGAGATGGCGATTCGCATGGCGTTGGGTTCGCAACACGGCGGCATCGTTCGCTTGGTTGTTGCCTCTGGGGCAAAACTCGCCGTGATCGGCTGCGCGATTGGACTCGTGGGAGCCTGGGGCGCCTCGCACCTACTGCAGTCGTTTCTTTTCGGCGTGGGTGCACTCGATCCGGTGGTATTGGCGTCGGCTGCGGTTGTGCTGCTTCTGCTGACACTGGTTGCGACGCTATTGCCAGCTCGCCGTGCAGCGGCAGTGAATATGACGCAGACATTACGGTCGGAGTGAGTACGGCAATCTGAGGCCGGCAGTTTTTCATCTGCTAGAAGCGGAGTTCCCCGAGGTACGCGGTATAAGGCGGGAGCGTCATGGACTCAAGATGCATGGTGCCCATGCCATTGTCTGAGCGGAGGACGGTGCGCAGGAAGCTTCCGCGCAGGTGAAGCTTCATGGTGTCTGCCTTGAGGGAGAGTTGGGCTGGCTTATCCGAAAAGTTGCAGAGGATGACCAAAACAGGCGTCGTTGGCGACACGTTCTTTGGCTTGCGGATCATGATGAGAACGTTCTGGTCATCGCGGTTGATGGTGAGGTATTCGCCGGAGTTGATGGTTGAGTTGCTGTGATGGAGTTCGATGAGCTCGCGATACCAATTGAGGAGCGAGTTAGGGTTGGCGTCCTCCAATGCAGCGTTTGGAGGGGCATTCGGCGCCTCGGGTTGGGGTGGTGCGGGTTTGCCTTTCGGTGGTGGTGGCGGGGCTTCCCAGACGATGCCTTCGCTGCTGGTGGGAACAGAACCGGCGGTTGACGAAGAGGTGGCGCCTAGCTCCTGACCGTAGTAGAGGAGGGGTTGGGCGCGGGTGGTGAAGAGAATTGTAGCCAGGAGTTTTGCGATAGCGAGATCATCTTTTCCGTTGGCGTAGCGGCTCATGCTTCGTTGGAAGCCGGGTCCATCGCTGGCAAGCAGAGGCATGCTGTGACCCGCTTGCAGTATGTTTTCGGTGGACTCGACAGCGGTACGGACAGCGGCGGGATTGAGCGGATTGACGGCTCCAAGGCTGACATCGAGGAGAAGTTGCGGGGCGTCAGTGTCTGGGACCCTGGAAGTTCGTTGCTGAGGAGATGTAGGGGGTGTGGGGTCGACGTCGCCGATGAGGATTCGTTGGCCAAGGTAGGTGCTGGCGGCTTTGCGCAGCGCGGCGGCCTGGGCATGAGCGTCAGGGGTGGTACCGGTGACGTGGAAGCCGGCGATGCCGCGGTTGAGCCAGAAGCGAGCCACGTTGGGGAGGTCGGCAGAGGGAATGTGGGGGTAGAGATCAAGCAGGACGCGGATGTTGCGGCGGCTGGCTTCGTGGATGAGGTCATCGAGATCGTCGAGGGTGCCGTAGGCGGGGTCGATGGATTGAGCGTGGGTCGCGTCGGGCTGGATGGGAGTGAGAAGCAGAGCGTCCGCGCCGAGGGACTGGATATAGTCGAGGTGCTTCGTTACGCCGTGGAGGCCGCTGCCGCCTGCAGTGTCGAAGTTGAGGGGGTTTGCCTCGTAGACGATGGCATGCTTCCACCAAACCTCAGTATTGATGCCGGAACCGACCCAGCCGGGGCGGGCGAGGGTTTGCGCGAGAGCGGGGATGATGAGGCTGCAGGCGAGGCAGAGTGTAAGGAGTCGGCGGAGAGTCGGCATGGTCATTGCGCTCTTAAGGAGATGCTACGCGAGTTTGCGGATGGCTGGATGAGTGTTTTTGCGGAGTGGGGCGCGATGCTCTGGGCTATACTTCCGCCATCGCGACGAGTGAGCGATGGAGAATTTATGTCGGTTGCTGCTGCGGATCAGGCGCTTTATCAACTCGTGAGTGCTGCCGCTCCGGCCACGATCGACGACGTGTTGCAGAGGATGGAGAGTATTGATCAGCTTTTGCCCGATGGAGATGGGTTGAAGTGGTTCAACCGGCTTTACATGATGGTGACGAAAGAAGTTGACTTCAATCCTCCGGCGGGTGGGTGGAAGGATGCCGATTGGCTGCTGCTGCTGGATGTTGTCTTTGCGGGATTTTATTTCAAAGCGGTGGCGGGATTTTTGTCTGGGACTTCGACGGTGCCGAGCTCGTGGAGTGCGATGTTGAGTGCCCGGTCTGTGCCGGGGATCGATCGCATTCAGTTTGCGCTGGCCGGAATGAACGCGCATATCAATCATGACCTCTCGCTGGCGCTGCTCGCGACCGATCAACAGATGAATCTTGTGCCCGGGATCGCGAGTCCGCAACGTGCCGACTATGAGGCAGTAAATGATCTTCTGAATACGGTGATGCCGTCGGCTCTGCAGATGCTGGCGGCAGGGGTTCTGGGAGAGATGGCGCAGGACACGGGAAAGATCGGGCGGATACTTGCGTTCTGGAACATTTGCCGTGCGCGTGATCTGGCCTGGGAGTTTTCAGACCACCTGCGAGAGCTGGATGAGGCAGCGAGGCAGGTGGCGCTTGCCGCACAGGACCAGATGACAGGCGCGCTGGGACGCGCAATTCTGGCTTGCGTGTGACGATGCAAGCGAAACTACTCCTCCGCTGCCGATTTCCTTCCTGCCAACCGCCCATCCATGTCCGCCAGAACGTACGTCACGACGGACAGCATCGCCGCATTCTTTCTGAACTCCACAGGATCGACCTTGTCGAGCGTGTCCGCTTCCGTATGATGCCAGTCGAAGTAGTGCGTCCCGACTGTTCTCGGGCTCAACCCCGGAACTCCGTCCGCCGTCAACGGCCCAATATCGGTTCCGCCGCCACCCGGGGAAACCGTGTCCGTTCCAATCGGCCCCAACATCGAAACAATATCCTGCAGGTAATCTACTGACTGTTTCACCTCTGCCGACATTGCATTTGTATCGAGAGAGGCAGGCGATGGAGCGCTGGGCACTGCGCCTGCTGCTGTACGCGGCGGTCGCGAACCACCCAAACTGCCGTATCCAATCCCGAGCGGCTTCTCCGCACCGCCATCCATCTCAATCGCTGCTACCTGATCGCCGATCTTCTCCCCGATCATCTTTCGGTAGGCCCGTCCACCGGCGTCGCCGTTTTCTTCATTCACCCAGAAGACCAGGCGGATTGTCCGCTTCGGCTTCAGCCCGAGCTTATGAATCAGGGTCACGGCCTGATATGCCGCCATAATGCCCGACCCATCATCCTGCGCGCCTTGACCCACATCCCACGAGTCAATGTGGCCGCCAATCGCCACCACCTGCTCCGGGTGCTCGCTCCCCACAATCTCGCCCATCACATTGCCGGCTTCGACATCCGCCTCCATATGCGCGTCCATCTGCAGATGCACGGTCAGGGGGCCTTCTTTGCATAGCCGCTCGATCATCAGCGCGTCCTCTACCGTGATCGCCGCTGCGGGAATCTTCGGCTGCTTCGGGTCATAGACCAGCGTGCCGGTATGCGGGATCTGCATCGCCAGACCGGTGGCGGACCGTACCAGCATTGCCAGGGCGCCCTTTGCTGCTGCCCGCGACGCGCCATAGGTTCTGTATTGCGTATTTACCCCGTAACCATGCCAGCCGGGGTTGAAGACTACAATCTTCCCTTTCACCTGTTCCCGAGGCATTGCATCGAGCGCGTCGAAGCTCGGCACAAACACCACCGGCGCGGTGATTCCGTCGGCCGGCGTACCAACACTCATCCCCAGCCCGATCATGTGGAGTGGCCTTGTAATCGGCCCAGCCTCGCCCTTGTACATCATCGCGGCTGACTCGTGTCCCCGCACCCACCGCGGCACCATCACGGATTGCACCATCACATTCTGCAGTCCGGCCTTGCGCATGAGCTCCGCACCCCACGCAACCGCCGTATTCAACTGCGGAGTTCCGCTCAACCGCTTGCCAATGTGGTCGCAGAGATAGGCCAGGGCCTTGTAGCCATCTTCATCCGTCTCCGACGCCTGCAGGATCCTGTCGGCGTCGGCCTTGTACTTCGCCGCCAGCGGACCAGCGACTCCCGGCATTCCAGGAACCGGCTTCGCGTCCGGCGCACCCATCTGGGCAAAACCTGGTTGTGCGGCCAACAACGCAGCGCCTGTGAGTAGAGTGGCAAAGCGATTCATGCAGTCTCCTGTTTTTCCTTGAAATTTTGGTTTGTTCTTTAGGGTGTTGAGCTGACAGGCTAACCGATATCGAAGCTGACACCTTGTGCGAGGGGCAGATCGGTGCCGTAATTGATGGTGTTGGTGGCGCGGCGCATGTACTGCTTCCAGGCGTCGGAGCCGGATTCGCGGCCGCCTCCGGTTTCTTTTTCACCGCCGAAGGCTCCGCCGATCTCAGCGCCTGAGGTTCCGATGTTGACGTTGGCGATGCCGCAGTCGGAGCCGGTGGCGGAGAGAAACTGCTCGGCTTCGCGGAGATTCATGGTGAAGATGCTGGAGGAGAGGCCCTGGGGGACGTCGTTGTGGAGGCGAAGGGCGTCGGCGAAGTCGTTGTAGTGGAGGACGTAGAGGATGGGCGCGAAGGTCTCGTGTTTGACGATGTCGGTCTGGGTGGAGATTTCGACCAGCGCGGGACGGACGTAGAAAGCCTCGGGATTTTCTTTGGTGAGGACGCGGTCGCCGCCGGTGATAGCGGCTCCGGAAGAGCGGGCGGCGGCGAGGGCCTTCTGCATGGCGTTGAAGGAGTGGTCGTCGATGAGCGGGCCGACGAGGGTGGTGGATTCGCTGGGGTCGCCGACGACGACGGAGCCATAGACCTTTTTGAGTTGAGAGATGAGTTTGTCGTAGATGCTGTCGTGGACGATGAGGCGGCGGAGGGTGGTGCAGCGCTGGCCGGCGGTGCCCATGGCAGAGAAGGCGATGGCGCGGAGGGTGAGGTCGAGGTCGGCAGTGGGGGCGACGATGGCGGCGTTATTGCCACCGAGTTCGAGGATGGCGCGGGCAAAGCGGGCAGCGAGTTTGGGAGCGACGGCGCGGCCCATTGCGGTGCTGCCGGTGGCGGAGACGAGAGGGATGAGCGGCGAGTCGACAAGTAGCTGGCCGATGGTGGCGTCGCCGATGAGGAGAGTGGCGAGACCTTGGGGGACGCCGCCGAATTTTTTGGTTACGCGGTCGAAGATGGCTTGCGTGGCGAGTGCGGTGAGGGGAGTTTTTTCGCTGGGCTTCCAGACGACAGCGTTGCCGCAGACGAGAGCGAGTGCGGTGTTCCAACTCCAGACGGCGACGGGGAAGTTGAAGGCGGAGATAATGCCGACGACGCCGAGAGGGTGCCAGGTCTCCATCATGCGGTGCTTGGCGCGCTCGGATGGGACGGTGAGGCCTGCAAGCTGGCGCGAGAGGCCGGCGGCGAAGGTGCAGATGTCGATCATCTCCTGAACTTCGCCTCGGCCTTCGGAGAGAAGTTTGCCGGATTCGATGGTGACGAGGCGGCCGAGGGGTTCGATGTTGGCGCGAAGCTCTTCGCCGAGGAGACGGACCAGTTCGCCGCGCCTGGGAGCAGGGACGGTACGCCACTCGAGGAAGGCGGTGTGGGCCTGGGCGATGGCTTTGGTTGCGTCCGCGGCGGTGATGGTGGGGAGTTGGGCGATGACTTCGCCGGTGAGTGGAGTGCGAGCGGTGAGGGTGCCGTTGGTGTAGGCGGTGGCGGGAACGCCGAGTTGCGTGAGGAGGGTCTGGACTTCGTTTTTGATGGTCATGATGGCTGGTGGTTAGCGTAGAGGTTGCGGGCGGTGGGTGGCAAACGGGCGGGTACCCCCGGGTGGGTGATTTTTGTGCAAAGTCTTCGAAGGAAATGGGTTAGGTTTGTACTTGTCGCGTAAGTTATTCATTCTATTAAGGACCATCTGCAAAGTCTTGATTTAAAAGGGAAAGCCCTCCATGCGTGCATGAGGGTCGCTCTCTTCTTCCTCTCTTTAATTATATGGGAGGGGGAGGGGGAAACATGCCACGCGGATGTTGTTTGAATTCAGAAGGTTGAGTGGTTTTGGGGCTTGACATGTGATTTTTGGGCAGAAAATGGCAAAAGAAAGCAAAAGAAAAATGCAGGGGCGAAAAGACAACGCAATTGCAATGTCAATCGCTATCGCAACGACAACAGCAGATTTCTCCGCTTCGCTGCAAAATGACAAGCAAAAGAGCAGACAAAGGCAACGGCAGAAGCAGATCCCCTTCGGGGATGACAACAAGAGAGGCAACGGCAATTGCAACTGCAACTGCAACTGCAACTGCAACTGCAAAAGCAAAAGCAAAAGCAAAAGCAAAAGCAAAAGCAGGTGTTCGCCGGTCGGCGAAGGATGACAGGTGGAGCGAGCGCTAGGGCTTCGTGGTTTGGGCGAGAACTTCGGCGAGGTGCATGGGATGGGCGTTGGTGTTCTGGGTAATTTGTTCGCAGCAACTGAAGCCGTCGCTGACGATGATGGCTTTGCTGTTGTTGCGGACGGCTGGGAGGAGGACGCGCTCGCCGAGTTTTTGCGAAATGTCGAATTTTTCTTTTTCGAATCCGAAGGGGCCGGCCATGCCGCAGCAGCCGGAGTCGAGGAGTTCGACGTCGGCTCCGGTCAGGCGGAGGAGAGCGATCTCGTCGTGCATGCCCATGGTGGCGCGGTGGTGGCAGTGGCCGTGGACGATGATTTTCTCGTTGAGCTGAGGTGGGCGATAGTGTGGGGCGTGCTTGACGAGAAACTCACTGAGGAGGAAGGTCTGGTCGCGGAGTTTGGCGGCGCGCGGATCGTTCGGGAGCAGGTTGGTGAGCTCGTCGCGGAAGACGGAGGCGCAGGAGGGTTCGAGGACGACGATGGGTGTGGCGGCGGCGAGCTGCGCCGTGAGGGCATTTAGCGTTTTGAGGAGGTAGTCTTTGGCGGTGTCGAGCATGCCGAAGTCATAGAGCGGACGACCGCAACAGAGATGTTGCGTGGGAAGGGTGACGCGGAAGCCGGCGGCGGTGAGGACCTGGTGGGCGGCGCGCATGGTGGAGGGATGGAAGTAGTTGTTGAAGGTGTCGGCCCAGAGGAAGACTTCAGGTGCGGTGTTGGGAAGTGCGGGCCGGCGGTCGCGGCGGCGGCGTGCGTCGCGGGCGAGGCGGCGGTCGGGGGTGAAGGGTTTGGCGAAGCGAGGGAAGGTGCGCTGCGGGTGGATGTGGAGAATTTTCTTGATGAGTGAGCTGAGGATGGGAGCGTTGTTGATGGCGTTGACGACGTTCGGCGCGAAGGATGCGATGCGGGCGAAGCGGTCGATGCGGCCGAAGGCGAAATGCGATAGAGGACGGGATTCGTCCTGGAAATGATGGGCTAGGAACTCGGCTTTGTAGGTGGCCATGTCGACGGAGACGGGGCACTCACTTTTGCATGCTTTGCAGGAGAGGCAGAGGTCTAGGGACTCTTTGACCTGCTCGTTCTTCCATCCGCCGGGAAGGATCTCGCCTTGCATTAATTCCCAGAGGAGGTGGGCCCGGCCGCGGGTGGAGTAGAGTTCTTCGCCGGTGGCCATGAAGCTGGGGCACATGGCGCCGGCGTCAGTTTTGCGGCAGGCTCCGACGCCGACGCAGCGGAGGTTGGCGGCGGCAAAGCTGCCGTTCTCTTCGGCGTAGGCGAAGTGAGTTCCAGGTTGCCAGGGCTTGTAGTCGGCGCCGAGACGGAGGTCTTCGTGGGGCTGGCGGGGATCGACGAGGTTGTTGGGGTTGAGGCGATTGTCGGGATCGAAGAGAAGCTTGAACTCGCGGAATGCCTGAATGAGTTCGGGGCCGAACATCTTTGGCAGGAGTGCGGCGCGAGCCTGTCCGTCGCCATGCTCGCCGGAGAGGGAGCCGCCGTGAGCGACGACGATGTCGGCTGCGCGATCAATGAACTGGCGAAATGCGAGGACGCCGGGTTCGCTTTCGAGATCGAAGTTGAAGCGCATGTGGACGCAGCCCTGACCGAAGTGGCCGTACATCGGGCTCTCGTAGTTGAACTCGCGCATGAGGGCGGCGATAGCGCGGAGGTACGAAGCCTCCTGGGCGGGATCGACGGCGGCGTCCTCCCATCCTTCCCATTTCATGGGCTGGCCGGGAACGAAGGCGAAGGCGCCGAGGCCGGATTCGCGGATGTGCCAGACGTGGGGGGCTTCGGCTGAGGTGTAGATGCGGGACGAGGATGTGGCGGCAAGCTGGGCGAGAGCGGCGACAAGTTTTTCTGCCTGCTGATCGGCGGCGTCCTGGGTGTCGCCACCGAACTCGACGAGGAGGAAGCCGTTGCCGGGGGGAAGAAGAGCGAGGTCATCGAGCAGCTTGTGTTTTTTTCGCAGAGCGTCGAGGAGGCTGCCGTCCATTCCTTCAAGGCCGATGGGTTTGTGGGCGAGGAGTTGAGGGACATTGTCCGCGGCGATGAAGATGTCCTGAAAGCCGACACCGACGAGGGTGCGGAACTGGGGACTCCTGACCAGGCGAAGTGTGGCGCTGAGGATGATGGCGCAGGCGCCTTCGCTGCCGACGAGGGCGCGTGCGACGTTGAAGTTATTTTCGGGCAGGAGCTGGTCGAGGTTGAATCCGGAGACGCGCCGGGGAATTTGCGGAAACTGCTTACGAACGAGGTCGGCGTAGGAATCGCGAAGACGCTTCAGACCGGTGTAGATGCCGCCGATGCGTCCGCCGGCGTTGATGAGAGCTTCGAGTTCCGCTTCGGTAGTGGGGCCGACGGTGAGGCGGGTTCCATCGTAGAGAAGGAGGTCGAGAGACTCGATGTTGTCGACGGTCTTGCCGCCCATGAGAGCGTGGACCCCGCAGGAGTTATTGCCGATCATGCCGCCGATGGTGCAGCGGCTGTGGGTGGCGGGGTCGGGAGCGAAGGTGAGCTCGAATTTTTCGGCGGCTTCGCGGACGCGATCGAGAACGATGCCGGGCTGAACGCGAACGGTCCTGGTGGCGGGATCGACGGCGTCCATACCGCTCATGTATTTGGAGAAGTCGAGGATCACGGCAGCGCTGCAACACTGACCGGCGAGCGAGGTGGCGGCGCCGCGGGTAAGGATGGGGGCGTTGACTGCGCGGCAGGCTGCAACGGTTGCGATGACGTCGGCTTCGTCGCGAGGGATGACGACGCCGATGGGAGTGTGCCGGTAGTTGGAGGCGTCGGTGGCGTAGAGGGCTTTGGATGCGGGATCGAAGCGGACCTCGCCGCGGATGATGGCGCGGAGCTGCTGCTCGAGAGCAGCGGCCTCGGGGAAGGTGTCGCGGGCGCGAGCGTGAGAGCTAGGCAGAAGGACGAAGGGCGACGTGGACATAGAAGGAGGCGCTCTCTCTCTCCAGAGTGTAAGCGTCATTTCAGAAAGCTTTTCTCAAGGCCGGGGTTTGGGCACCACAGGCAACAACAGGCACACAACAACAGAGAGAGATGCCGGGATCGCGGCGACAATGCGGCGGGCGGTGGCTGCCTGGTTAGCGCGGCGGTGCTGTGAGAGTGGAAGCAAAGGCAATCAGGGAGGCGTCGTTCATTGGAGCGGCAAGGAGCTGTACGCCGGTGCCGAGAGCAGCGCCGATGTGTTCTCCGGGCAGCGTGACTGCCGGCAGGCCCGGGAGGCTGGCGGGTGTGGTGTAACGCAGGAGGGCTTTGCGGGCAGCGGTGTGGTCGTGGCCGGCGTAGAGCCTGGCGATGGGAGCGCTGGGTAGGATGAGGAACTCGAATTGTTGAAAGAGGGCGGACATCTGAAGGCGGAATTTGTTGAGCCGCTCGCGGTAGGTCTGGAGTTGAGAGGTGGTGAAGGAGGCTCCCCATGCGAGGCGTTGGGCGATGACGGGTTCGAAGTGCTGGAAGTAGCCGCGATGAATGACTGCGGCTTCGCTGGCCTGGATGGCGCTGTAGATTTCGGCGCTGTCGGACCAGAAGGTTGTGTCGATGGGTGAGAGCGTTGCGCCATGCCGCGCGAGTTCCTGCTTCGAGGCTTCGTACGCGTCGAGAACTTCGGATTCGCAGTCGTGCACGAAGTCGTTGCCGGCGAAACCGATGCGAACCGAGGTGGGAGAAGAGATGATGGCGATGTCGAGGATGGCGTTGGCAAGCGCGGGGGCGTCGCGGAGATCGCGGAAGAGAAGACCGATGGTGTCGAAGGTTTCTGCGAGGTGATATCCGCCTGCCCAGCGCTCTTCGCCGCGGCTGACGCCGAGGGAGGAGCGATAGCCGGCGACACCGCAGAGAGTGGAGGGAACGCGGACGGAGCCGCCGGTGTCGGTGCCGATGGCGGCGAGGGCGGAGCCCTCCTGAACGCTGGCTGCAGCGCCGCTGGAGGAACCGCCGGTGAGAAGTGCAGCATCGCGGGGTTGCAGGCAATCGCCGTAGTCGGCATTTTCGCCGGTGATTCCGTAGGCGAGCTGATGGAGGTGGGTTTTGCCGGTGAGGATGGCGCCTGCATCGAGAAGGCGCTGCGCAACCCATGAGTTTCTGGTGGCGATTGGATTGTGCTGCGCGTAGAAGCGTGAGCCGCAGGTGGTGACGGTGCCGGTTACGTCGAAGCAGTCTTTGATGGAGATGGGAATGCCGTAGAGGGGAGGACGGTTTTTTGCATCGGGGAAGAGGCGGGGGAGTTGTTCGGCACGCTGAAGGGATTCGGTTGTGAAGGGAGTGATGTAGATGTTGCGCGAGGCATTGCGGTTGGCGTTGGCTAAGGCTTCGGAGGCAACTTGCCGGGTATCGGTGACGGAGGACGCGAGAGCTTGGCGAAGGGATTCGATGGGCGATGGCATGGTGGCAGGATTATTTTACTTGCCGGATAGAACAGCGGATCCGCTTCGGAGATGGTTGATCCCGGAATTGGCCGTCAGAGGAGGGTGAGAATGCCTGTGAGGGGGATGCGAACCCAGGTGGGACGATTGTCGAGTTCGTAGAGGAGCTCGTAGAGTGATTTTTCGAGGAGGTAGGCGTTGAGCAGGAGCTGAGACTGGCTGGGTTGCGGTATGAGCTCGGGGTTTGTCTCCGAGATGGTGAGTTGATAGGCGCGAAGGAACTCGGTGGAGACGGCGTTTTGCCAGAGCGTGGCCCATGCCTCGAGATTTCTTGCATCGGTCTCACTATTTGGGGGCCGGCGCTGGGTGAAGGAATTTAGCGCGGAGTACGCTGCGTAGCTGAAGGAGCGCAGCATGCCTGCCACATCTTTGAGTGGGGATTGCTTGGCGCGGCGGACGGCGAGGCTGCGGGCGGGTTCGCCTTCGAAGTCGAGGATGACGTAGTCGTTGCGGGAGCGGAGGACCTGGCCGAGGTGGTAGTCGCCATGAATGCGAATGCGCTGGCCGGCGTCGGCGGGCGTGGCGGAGGCAATGGCGCGGGCGCGGGCGAAGAGCTCGATGCGGCGGCTGAGAACGAGGGCGGCGTTGTCGGCGATGGTTTCAGTGAGTTGGAACATTCCGCGCTTGAGTGCGGCGAGGGTGAGGGAGAGCTGAGCGTCGATGCGGTCGGCGTCAGCGACGAGGTCGGCTGTCGTGAAGGGTTCTGCGAGAAAGTCCGGATTCTGCGTTGGCGTGGCGAGAGCAAGATGCATTTCGGCGGTACGGCGGCCGAGCAGGGCGGCGGCATCGAGAGAGAGAGCGGCGTGTTCGCGGGCCGATGGCGGAGTCTCCGCTTCTGAGAAGAGAGCCGGCGGCGTCGATGCGTTCTGGGGGACAAGGAGAGTGGCGACGTTCTCATAGTAGCGAGCGAGCTCATCGAGGGTCCATTGCCAGCCGTCGCCTTCGTTTTCGACGAGACCCTGCAACATGGAGACAGTTGTGGGCTCACCGCCCTTGGGATGAAGCGTTATGTCTCCGAGGAAGTGCGCGATACGGGGGAAGTGCGCCGTTTCTGTAAGGAAGCGGCCGATTTCGGTGTCGGGATTCTCTCCGGGCTGGAGACGGCGGAAGAGTTTCAGGATGAGTTTGGCGTCGTAGAGGATCGACGTGTTGGATTGTTCGGCGGAGGCGATGCGGGCGGGGAGCGGATCGGCGCCACGGACTTCGGCGAAGGCGTTGCTGCGGCGGCCGACGAGAACGCCGTTGCGGGTTGGGAGCTCGGCGTTGGTTTCGATGAGATGAAGGATGGCCTGGCGGACGTCTTCGTGCGCGACGGCGTCGTGCAGGATGGCTGGGCCGCTGGAGGTGGTGACGGTGGCTACGATGCTGGCGGGATCGGAGGCGCGGATGGTCTCGGCGGCTTCGCCGGTGGTGAGGGTGAGGCCGAGCTGGTAGACGCTGGTGGTGTCGTCGTCGTAGCTGAGCTGAAGGAAGATGAGGACCGCGTTGAGAGTGGGAAGCGCCACAGAGTCGACGACAGATATGGCTTTAATGTTGCGGGACTTGGCTCCATACCAGCGCTGGTGCGTCAGGTAGGTGGCGAGCAGTTCCTGGAGAAGAGATAATCCGGGATCGGTGAGGAGACCGTCGATTCCCTGGCTAAGCAGGTTGAGGATGGGCTCGCCTTCGGAGTCCAGGGGGACTTCGGCGGGCTCCGGGGATTGAGGCGCGGGCTGGAGTTCGAGCCACAGAAAAGAATACGGCGCGAGGGTGAGCGGATAAGGCTGCGCGGAGATGGTGGGGAAGGTGACGTAGCCGAGCATTTCGACGGGGATCATGCCGGCGAAGCGGCTGAGGTCGAGCGAGACGGGTTGCGAGAAGCGCGAAAGATTGGCGACGCAAAGCACGGTTTCGCTGAGGCCGTCCTCTTCGTACCGGCGCAGGTAGGCGAGAATTTTTCTGTTATCGGGGTTGAGAAACTCCTGCGTGCCGCGGCCGAAGACGTGGAAGAGTTTGCGCAGGGCGATCATGTTGCGGGTCCAGTGCAGGAGCGAGGATTGATCGGACTGCTGAGCTTCGACGTTGATGGATTGATAGCCCCAGATGGGGTCCATGATGACGGGGAAGTAGAGTTTCGCGGGGACGGCGGTGGAGAAACCGGCGTTGCGGTCGGAGTTCCACTGCATGGGGGTGCGGACGCCGTTGCGGTCGCCGAGGTAGATGTTATCGCCCATGCCGATCTCGTCGCCGTAGTAGAGGATGGGCGTGCCGGGGAAGCTGAGCAGGAGCGAGTTGAGGAGTTCGATGCGGCGCCGATTGTTGTCGACCAGAGGCGCGAGACGGCGGCGGATGCCGACGTTGATGCGCATGCGCGGGTCTGCAGAGTAGGCGAGGTACATGTAGTCGCGCTCGTCGTTGGTGACCATTTCGAGGGTGAGCTCATCGTGGTTGCGCAGAAAGAGACCCCACTGGCAGCTGTCGGGGATGGGGGGAGTTTCCGCCATGATGTCGGTGATGGGAAGACGGTCTTCCTGGCGGAGAGCCATGTAGATGCGCGGCATCAGTGGGAAGTGGAACGCCATGTTGCACTCGTCACCGTCGCCGAAGTAAGGGCGGACGTCTGCAGGCCACATGTTGGCCTCGGCGAGCACAAGGCGATTGGAGTATTCGGCATCGATGACCGCGCGAATTTCTTTAATTTTGTCGTGGGTCTCCGGAACATTTTCGCAACTGGTGCCGTCGCGCTCGACGAGGTAGGGAATCGCGTCGAGACGAAGACCGTCGACGCCCATGTCCATCCAGAACCGCATGGCATTGAGCACTTCTTCCATGACGCGCGGATTGTCGAAGTTGAGATCGGGTTGGTGAGAGAAAAAGCGGTGCCAGTAGTACTGGTGGGCAACGTCATCCCAGGTCCAGTTGGACTTTTCGGTATCCGTGAAGATGATGCGAACGCCTTCGAAGAGCTTGTCGGTGTCACTCCAGACATACATGTCGCGTTCAGGCGAGCCTTTAGGGGCGAGGCGCGATGCTTTGAACCAGGGGTGTTGATCGCTGGTGTGGTTGATGACGAGCTCGATCATGACCTGCATGCCGCGCTGGTGTGCGGCGTCGAGGACCTGTTTGAAGTCGTTGAGGGTGCCGTAGCTGGGATTGACGTCGACGTAGTTGGCGATGTCGTATCCATCGTCGCGCAGGGGCGAGGGGAAGAACGGGAGCAGCCAGAGGCAGGTGACGCCGAGATCCTGAAGGTAGTCGAGTTTGGAGAGCAGGCCGGGGAAGTCGCCGATGCCGTCCGCATTGGAGTCCATGAAGGCGCGGATGTGGATCTCGTAGATGATCGCGTCTTTGTACCAGAGCGGGTCGGTGGCGCTGCCGGCTTTTTTCACTCGTCCTCCTCCGGCCCGTTGGTGAGCGTTGCCTGTTCTGTCGCGGTTGCCGGTCCGATTAAGCGGAAGATGTGCGCGGGCATGACAGCCGGGTTCAGGGAGACGAAGTTGCTGCGGTCGTGCCACTGGTAGTGTATGCCGGTGAGAAGGTCTTCAATTTCGAAGTTTTCGTAGTGCGGGATGGCGAGCTGTTTGAGGTCGAGGTCGATCCAGCCGGCTTGTTCTTGTTTGGGGTCAAGGTTGACGGCAACAAGGATGCGATTGTCACCGCTCGATTTGCTGTAGCAGAGAATGTTCGGATTATCGGCGGGATGGAAGTGAAGGGACGCGTTGCTGTGGAGCGCCGGGTTGTCGCGGCGAATGCGGTTGATCTGCGTGATGAGCGGGACAAGACTGTGAGCGGCGGAGCGCTCCCAGCGGCGGATCTCATATTTCTCGCTGTTGAAGTACTCTTCGCTGCCGGGTTTGGCGGGAATATTTTCGCCGAGTTCGAAGGCCGGCCCGTACATCCCGTAGTTTGCGCCAAGAGTGGCGGCGAGGATGAGGCGCTGCATGAAGGCAGGTCGGCCGCCCTCCTGGAGCGTGGCGTGGAGGATATCGGGCGTGTTGGGCCAGAGATTGGGATGAAAGAAATCGGCGACCGGCGGCCTGGAGATTTCTTCGAAGTACTCCTGCAGCTCGTCGCGGGTGTTGCGCCAGGTGAAGTAGGTGTAGGACTGGGTGAATCCGGCCTTAGCGAGAGAGTACATCACATGCGGGCGAGTGAACGCTTCGGCGAGGAAGATGACGTCGGGAAATTTCTTGTGGATCTCGGCGATGCACCACTCCCAGAAGGGGAGGGCTTTGGTGTGCGGATTGTCGACACGAAAGATGCGGACGTTGCGGCGAATCCAGTAGGTGAAGACATCGCGGAGAGCCTCCCAAAGACCGCGCCAGTCGGGAGACTCGAAGTTGAGAGGATAAATGTCCTGATATTTTTTTGGCGGGTTTTCAGCGTACTGGATGGAGCCGTCGGGGCGAATGACGAACCAGTCGGGATGCTCGGCAACCCAGGGGTGGTCGGGGGAGCATTGAAAGGCGATGTCGAGAGCCAGATCCATGCCGTGGTCCCGCGTGGCGGCGACCAGGGCGTCGAAGTCGCGCAAGGTGCCGAGCTGGGAGTGAATGGATTTGTGGCCGCCTTCTTTTGAACCGATGGCCCAGGGGCTGCCGGGGTCGTCCTGGGTTGAGGTGACACTGTTGTTGCGGCCCTTGCGAAAGGCAGTGCCGATGGGATGAATAGGGGGGAGATAGAGCACGTCGAAGCCCATGGCGGCGATTTCCGGCACCAGCGCTTTGACGTCGGCGAAGGTGCCGTGCCGGGTTGGATCGGAAGAGGCGGAGCGGGGAAAAAGCTCGTACCAGGTGGAGTAGCGGGCACGCTCGCGGTCGACCCAGATGTGCAACTCCTGACGGTAGCGTGTAGCAAATGTGAGATCGGGATAGTGGGCGGCGAGGGTGATGAGTTCGGCGCTAACGGAATATTCCGAGATTGGAGCGTCTGTGTCGGCCCACTGATCCAGCGTGGCCGCTGCGGTTGAGAAGACTGTACTGTCGGGATCTTTGGCACGCTGCGCAATCTGTCGCAGCAGCATGGCGCCGGAGCGCAAGGCGAGAGAAATGTCCTGCGATTCAGCTGCGGCAGCCGGTGTGCCGGGAACCGGATGAGGCGCGAGACGCTTTTGCAGATCGGCGCTCCATGTAGCGAAGTGATCGATCCACCCCTCGATGGTGAAGAGCCAATCGCCCAGTTTGTCCGGGGTGAAGGCCCCTGTCCACAGATCGTTGGTAAGCGGGGTCAAAGGCGTGGAGCGCCAGGCGGTTTCGCTGGAGTGACGATAGAGCAGATGTGCGGAGACGTGGTCGTGGCCGTCGCCGAAGATCGCCGCCGTTACAGTGACGGCGTCGCCGAGGATGCGTTTTGCCGGGTAACGGCCGCAGTCGACCTGGGGCTGGACCTCTTCGATAACGACACGCTTCCGGCCTTCAACAGGTTTCATATGTCTTGAGAACTTCGGGTTCGCCTTTTGCGTATTCCACAGGATTCCGAGTTCGGCAGCAAATGAGGACGCAAGGGGGCGTCTTTATGAAGATGCAGACAACGCCGCCTGCGTTTGCTGGAGGAGCAGAGGTTTGTCGTGGATGCGGCGCATGAAGATCGATTGGGATGTTGGTGTGCTCGACAGAAGAAGAAGCGGCGTTGTTTTTAGGGTTGACAGCACCTGTATAGAGTTATGTACTGTTGTACATCATTCAAAAGCGTCTCCAATCAGGAATCGGTGACGCAGCAGCGTCAGGTTTTTGCGCATCTATCACGGTTGCAAATGCAAAACGGGTCCCCCGATTAAGCCGATCAAGCCGGCAAAGGCCGGTAGAGCTTCAAATCCTTTCAGGAGATCAGACACAATGACGAGATTAAGACTGCATATTCCAACTCTGGTAATTTTGCTGACGCTGTTTTCGGTTGCGGTTTATGCCCAGGAAACCACGGGAAGCATCAGCGGTACGATAACCGATTCGACGGGTGCAAGCATTAAAGGCGCAACCGTGACGGTGACCAACACAGATCGTGGGACTGCTCTGCGCACATTGACAACAAACTCCGCAGGCTACTTTACGGCGACGTCTCTGCCGCTGGGCACCTACAGCGTGAAGGTGAGCGCCTCGGGTTTTAAAACCGATGCAGTGACCGGACTCGTGCTGCACGTGAGCGATGCGCTGACCGTGAATCGGGCGCTGGTTGTGGGCAACACCCAGGAGACCGTCTCGGTAACGGCAGATCAGGTTCAATTGAACCTGCAAGATGCGACCTCAGCGGGCCTGATCAACAGCACGCAAATTGACCAGCTCACGCTGATTACGCGCAACTACGAAAGCCTGATCAACCTGCAGCCCGGAGTTGCCTTTGGCGGGGCCAGCGACCAGTTGAATCGTGGCCCGAGCAGCCCGACCGGTGGCTCCAGCACGGTGGCGTTCTCCATTAACGGCGGCCGCACGACTTCGAACAACTGGACGATCGATGGCGCCGACAATGTGGACCGCGGCGCAAACCTGACGCTCTACACCTACCCCAGTCCCGACGCGATCGCCGAGTTCAAGACACTACGCGGCCAGTACAGCGCAGAGTTTGGCCGCAATGCTTCGGGGCAGATCGATGTCATCACGAAGTCCGGTACGAACTCCATTCACGGCAGCGCGTACGAGTACCTTCGCAACGACTATTTCGATGCCAACGGCTTCTTGAATAACACACTCCATCAGCGCATCCCGAAGTACCGCTACAACGACTTCGGCTTTTCGTTCGGAGGTCCGGTCTACATTCCAAAGGTTTACGACGGGCGCAACAAGACGTTTTTCTTCGTCTCGGAAGAGTGGCTTCGCGAGGTGACCTACGGCACCGGCACAGCGCTGGTGCCTACTGCGGCGGAGCGAACGGGCGATTTCACGAACGATGGATTCAAGAGCGGGGGCACCTGGACATCGCAGAATATCAATGTCTGCACTGCCTATACGTTCAATCCGGCGACTCAAGTTAATACCTGTACCGCGCAGGGTACGAAGGTTACGAATATCTCCCCTACGGCACAGGCGTACCTCAAGGATGTCTTCAGCGTCATTCCAGCTCCGCAGAGCGCTTTCAACCTGGCGAACAATCTGGACCCTCACACTCTCACGTCGACGATCGCGAACACGTTTAATAATGACAACACCGTGGTTCGTATCGACCAGCAGTTCGGTCAGAAGTTCAGTGCGTTCTATCGCTATTTGCATGACACCTTCCCCTCGTTCTCCGGTTCCGGTGTCTTTATCGCGGTGCCGATTCCTGGTCTTTCGGCTACTGTCTCGACAGCCCCAGGGACGGAGCAACTCGGTCACGCGACCTACGTCTTCAATCCAACCTTGCTCATGAATATTGGTTATGCCTACTCCAATGGCTCGATCCTGACGACGCCTCAGGGAGCTCTGCTCTCGTCGCAGTCGCCCGACATCAAGATCCCATTGCCTTATACGAGCACTGCGGATGTTGTGCCGACCCTCAATTTTGGCGGGACAAGCGGATTGACAACAATCGGCGGCGGGGTAGTGTATGTCGACCATGGCGTCAATCACCAGGCGTTCGGCGACGTGACAAAGACGTTCCATAACCACACGTTCATCACTGGCTTCTCGTATAACCATTATCAAAAAGAAGAAAATAACGCGGGCGGAGGCAATCAAGGTTCATTCAGCTTCACGAACGATTCTTCTCAGGCGATTGTGGTTCAGCCACAGGACTCTGGAAACGGTGTGACCGAAGCTCAAGCCTTCGCTAACTTCCTCACGGGCAATGTGAATAACGGTTTCACGCAGGCGTCGAAGAACGTGCAGGTGAATATTCAGGAGGCCATGTACGAGGCATTTCTTCAAGACAACTGGAAGGTGACGCCGCGCCTGACGATGAACCTTGGCGTTCGCTATACCTACTATGGCCAGCCGTACGATGCCAACAACAATTTGAGCAACTTCGATCCGGCGACCTACTCGGCTTCGAAGGCCCCGACCATTGCCGCCAGTGGCTTGATCTGCTTCACTGCTCCGTGCAGCCAGACTGGCAGCAATGCAGGTCAATCCACATTACCGAATCCGGGCGCCACTTTCGTTGGCCCCAATTACATCAATGGCATGATCTTCGGAACTCCGAGCGCTGCCAACAACAACCAGGCATCGCCTTACGGCAACAAGGTTGGGTCGGCGCAGAAATACAACTTCGCTCCGCGCTTTGGCTTCGCCTACGATGTTTTCGGCGACGGCAAGACTGCGCTGCGCGGAGGTTATGGATGGGCGTATGACGATGCCGAGGTGAGCTATTACGAAACCACGATCTTCGACAATCCTCCGGCTGTCGCCTCCTACTCTCAGGCCAATGCGGTGCTGGATAACCCGTCGGGAGGAAGTTCGTCATCGACACCGTCGAGCACCCCGGGCCGTCTGCAGGCGCTCCCGCTCAACTTCAAAACGCCCTATATCCAGCAGTACTCCCTGGATGTTCAACAGGAGCTTTCGCCGACGTTCATGTTGGATGTGGGATATTTCGGTACGCATGGCACTCACCTGCTGGGCATTCTCGAGATCAATCAACCCGCGCCGGGCGCCTGGGTGGGCAAGGTTCAGCCGGCAAACTCCGGCAGCGCGTGCCTTTATCCCGGCAGCACAACCCAACAGGCCTTCCTGAATTCGACATGCGATCGCGTGTTGAACCAGATCAAGCCGTACCTCGGATACTTCGCCATTGATGCGATGCAGTCGGTCTTCAGTTCGAACTACAACGCGTTGCAGGTAAAGGTGACGAAGCGCTTCTCGGGGCACACGTACATCGATGCGAACTATACCTGGTCGAGGGATCTTACCAACGCGCAGGCGGACTACAGCGGTGTGATTCAGAACATCTACAACATCAACGGCGACTACGGTCGTGCCGCCGTGGATCGTACCAACATGCTGAACCTCGACGGCGTGTATGAACTGCCGTGGTTCCGCCAACAGAAAGGCCTGAAAGGCCACCTGATTGGCGGATGGGAACTTTCCGGCATCTACGCCATCAACTCGGGGCTTCCGCTCACGGTAGCTGCCAGCGGCGGTTCGCAAATCACCTACAACGGAGTAACCAGTGTCTTCAACAATGCGACGAACGGCGGCTTTGAAACGGATAATGCCGGTCTAAGCGTTCTTGGAAACACGAATGCCGGGCTTCGTCCCAACCAGATCGGCGATCCCAACCAGGGCTACGGTGTTCCACTCAAGAGGAGCAAGGCGTATGAGTCGGCGTCGGCGCTGTGGTTCTACCCAGGTGCGTATGCTGCTCCCTCACCGACCAGCATTGTTCCCGGAACCGCGAAGCGCGGGACGATCCAGGGCCCCGGGTTCAGTCGCTTCGATCTGGGCGTCTTCCGCAACTTCCGCATCTATGAAGGGCTGGCCTTCCAGTTCCGTGCGGAGGCTTTCAACGCGTTCAATCACACGAATGTGCAATCGATCGGTACGACCGCGACTTCGGGCACGTTCGGTGAGATCACCGGCTACCGCGATGCTCGTATTTTGCAGTTTGCTGGCAAGTTTACTTTCTAGTGCGAGTGTGCACCTTCTAACGAACGGCGTCTTCCCAAAATCCCGGGTGGACGCCGTTCCTTCTTTGTGGCGATTGCAGCCAAGCGGGAAATCATGATGATACGCGGCAAAATTTTCAAGACGACTTTTCTTCTTTCACTCATAGCGGCTGGTTTGACAGCGGTTGTACTTTTTCCGGCGATGGCTGTTGCACAGAACACGTCGCCCTCGCTTGCAGCCCAGGTTCATGCGATTGCGGCGGAACATCATGGAGATGTCGCGCTGTTCGCGGAGAACCTGAAGACGCATGAAACGGTGGCAATCTCACCGGATACACCGGTCCAGACGGCGTCGGTAATCAAGCTGGCCATTCTTTATGAGGCGCTTGAGCAGGTGCGCAGCGGTAAAGCTCACTTTGACGACAAGATTACGTTGACCAAGGCGGATCAGGTGCCAGGCTCGGGTGTGCTGCTGTTTTTCGACACGCCACTTTCGCTGACATTGAAGGACGTGTTGACGATGATGATCGTAATGAGCGACAACAGCGCGTCAAATTTGGCGATGGACCATCTGGGCATTGAAAATGTCGACGCGCGGATTGCGAAGCTCGGCCTGAAAGACACCTATCTTTATAAGAAGATATTCACGCCGGCCCCTGCAGGGACGGTGATGCCGCCCGACCAGAAAAAGTTTGGCCTGGGAAAGACGACAGCGCGCGAAATGGCAATCCTGATGACAAAGATCGCGCGGTGCGAGCTCGCAGAACCAGGCAGCCAGCCGCAGGCAGGCGATGCAGAGTTGTGCGGGGTGGCATTGAAGATGCTGCACGTACAGTTTTACCGGAGCGCCATACCGCGCTATCTGGACGGAATGCCAGGGGCGACCGGCGATTCGATTGCGAACAAGACAGGGTCGCTCGATGCGGTACGGAACGATGTTGCGGCGATATCGACGAAGAACGGAATGGTGATCATCTCCGCTTTTACGTTCAATAACAAGGACCATTCGTGGGGAGCGGAACAAGAGGGTGAACTGACGATAGCGAAGCTGGCACGTGCGATCATTCAGAGCTGGTCGCCGGATGGTCTGGCGGCGTGGCCTTCTACTTCCGCCAAAGATGCGACTGGGGCCAAGTGATGATGGAGGAAGATAATTCGACGGCTGGAACTTCGGAAGGGGTTTTATTTTTTCTGCAACCTGGATTGCTTCGAGAGCTCCTTTAGCGTCTCCTTGCTCAAGGGCTTTTCGTGTAAGAGAAGCTCGGCGGCACGAACGCGAGGCGTGCCGTGAAACCAACGCTGAACGATATTGTTCTTCAGCAGGTTAGTAAGAGCGAGAAGACACATCCCCTGATGATGGGCCATCCAGGATCGCACCAACTCAGGTTGTTTTCCCTCTGTGTAGTCGGCTGATTCATAAAATCCGTATGCTCCCATCCAATCCATTCCGGCCATGCGTCTGAGATTGGCGATCGCATCTTTGCGAAGAAGTCCGAGGGCTAGGAAGCTGGAATACGGCGAGATGACAGGTCCGTCCTCAGCTCCATACTTCAGGGCGAGGGCAGGAATTCCCCAAGCCTGATAGGCGTATCGGCCTTGAGGATCCCTTTTGGCGAAGCCTGATTCCGATATGCCCCAGGGGATGCTTCGCACGTGATAGCGCTGAATGAGAACGGAAGATTCGAGCGAACGCGCGATGAGCGTGTTGGGAAATGCTCGCATCCAGAGGGAGGGCATCATGTATTCGAACATGGTTCCCGTCCACGAAAGAAGTGCGGGACGTCCGTGGACCAGAACGTGAGAGCGATCGAGCCGGAACCAGGATTGTTGAGGGATATCTCCCTTGGCGACGGCGATAAACGATGCAATGCGCGCCTCGGAAGCGAGAAGATCGTAGCAAGCGGAATGCAACTCTCCGGTGCCGCCGTCATAGCCGATGGAGAGCAGTTGGCGCGACTCCACAAAAAGGAATCCGTAGTCCATGGCATCGGCATAGCGCTCCGCCCGAACGGCGATGGTGCCTATGTCGCCTGTCAATTGTGCAAGACGCGGGGCGGCGTCAGAGAGCATGGATCGCAACGATGCAGCGGAGATTGCGAGCGGGGAATCGGGTGGCAGCGAGGGGAGTACTGCTGCAATTCGCGCATCCAAATGGGCGGCATAGCCGGATGCCTGCTGCAGAGTCGGGACGTTCTGGTCGCCAGCTTCGTTGAGTTGCGGCAGCACGAAGAGGGCTTCAAATTGAGGCAGGAACCACGGTGCATAGTCTTGTACAAATATTGATAATGCCAGCAGCCGGTGCGACAGCTCACGCGCCAGCCGGTCTTCACGACTCGCTGTGGACAGGTCGTTCTCTGTTGGAACGGAGAGAGACGGCTCGGCTGTGCGTTGCAGGAGCGAACGCACATGGGTTCGCATCAGAGCGGCGCTTGAATCCTGCGAAGATGTCGAGTCACTCTCTTTGACCCCAGCCTTCGTTTTATCCGGGCCCGCCAGCATTTGTTCCATGCCGGTAAATATCTCGTATTCCAGAAGCGGACGCTTCAGCAGGTCGAGCGCTCCAGTGTGGAGGGTATAGAGAGAAGCAGTGAGATTGCCGCTATCGACGGCGGAGATTGTTAGCGGCGGGATGGGGCGGAGGGTTTCAATGTCGTACCAGTTGTAGATATGGCCGTGCTGTTTTTCGAGGCGATCATACGTGCTCAGAGTGCCGAGGGTTGCCCGGGCAAACTCCGGTAGAGTGAGGAAGCCAAACTCGTATGCCGCCTGGCGAGCATTGAAGAGCATGCCCAGATTTGTGGGGGACAGCTTTCGCACCTGAAGAGAATCGCGCTCTTCCACGTTGTCGGGAATGAGCCAGTGATTGTCCTCTCCGCCGAACTCGCAGAAATATCGCCATACGTGAAGTGCCTGTTGCGACAGGAAAGCTCTATCGGCGGTCGTGAGTGGGCCCTCCTCCACGCGTGGAGGCGAATCGAGCCAGATCGCGACGAGTGGCGCGATCGCCCAGAGCAAAAGAATCGGGCCAGCTGCGAAGAGGGATCGGATGGTTGTGAATGCGAGCGCCAATGCGATGACAACGGCTGCGACGGGTGAGAGTTGCAGATAGACATCCAGCGACGTCTTCGATTCGCCAAATTCAACCTGCGCCGCCGTCTCCCATTCGAGCAGGTGCCTTCCTGACACCAGTCTGCGGCTCAACGACCGGATGATGGCATCGAGCGAAAGAAACATATGGTGAGGCAGAAAGGTGAGGTTGAGGATAGCAAATCCAAAAGACGCTGCGAATGCGGTGAAACCTTCGCGCACAGCAACAAAGCTGAGCTTCAACAACGCACGTCCGAGATTGAAAGCAAGCTCCACAAATACAGGGAGAAGCAGAAGGACGAGAGTGGCTACGGTCCAATACAGGGGTCCGCCGGGGAGGGCGAACCACCCGAGGAGGAACAAAAGAAACGTGACGGGCTCAACCAGACTGCGCCGAAGGTTGTCGAGAATCTTCCATCGCGAGATGGTGTTGATGGGATTGGGAACGTACTTGCCGGACTCGTCGGGCACACGGCTGAAGAGCCATTGCGCAATCTGCCAATCGCCACGGACCCAGCGGTGTTTTCTGCGGGTGTGTGCGGAGTAGTGCGAGGGGTAGTCGTCAATAACCTCAATGTCGGTGACAAGGCCGGCGCGTGCGTACGAGCCCTCGATCAGATCGTGAGACAGCAGAGCGTTGCGCGGGAATCGGCGATCCAATACCTCGTGCAGGATGCTCACTTCGTAGATGCCTTTGCCGGCGAAGATGCCTTCCCCAAAAAGATCCTGATAGACGTCGGAGACGGCGCGCGTGTAGATGTCGAAGCCGGTTTCTCCTGAGTAGAGGGATGCAAGGCGGGAACGTGCTGCGGAGGAGACGCTGACACCCACACGGGGCTGCAGAATGCCGTATCCCTGGGTGACGATGCGCAGCTTTGGATCGATGATGGCTTGATTCAGCGGATGCGCAATTGTGCCAGTCATGCGCGCGGCTGTACCACGCGGAAGCTGCGTGTCCGAGTCAAGCGTGATGATGTAGCGGACGTGCTCGAGGGCTTCGAGAGGTCCGGCCTTCAGTGGGAAGCTATCGTACGTATGGAGTAGGAATTTGTTGAGATCGAGCAGCTTGCCACGCTTTCGTTCCCAACCCATCCATACTCCCTGGCGCGAGTTGAAGGCTCGGTGGCGATGCAACAGGAAGAAGGCGCCCCCTTTCTCGTGCCGATACTTCGCGTTCAATTGATCGACAAGTTGCGCGGCCAATGCTGCCAGCGGATTCAGGTTCTCGTCCAGCGGATGGACCTTGGTATCGGGTAGGTCGCTGAGAAGGGCGAAATGAATATGCGGATTCTGATTTGCGAGATAGCGAGCCTCGAGCTGATCGAAGAGCTCACGAACCTGTGCCTCGTTGAAGAACAAGGTGGGGATAACGACGAGAGTGATTGCGTCCGCAGGAATGCACTTTTGGAAGTCGAGTTTCGGAAGCGATTGTGCCTTCATCAGAGCGGCAAACGCGTTGTTTACCAGGTCGACGCCGCCTTGGCTGGCTGGCAAAAGCGCGAGCAGGAGCGCGGCCATCACCGGCCAGAAGGCGTGATGGGGGACCAGAGACGCGATGATGGCAATAATGAGAAGACAGGAAACCGTGAAGATGCCGAGAATGTAGAAATCTTCATTCCGCCGGCGGAGAAGGCTGCGAAGCCGCTCCATGGGCGGGGCGTGATATCCGATGCGCTGGCTGAGCAGAGGCAAACCTTCGGCAAACAAGTAATAGCCGATATGCATGGTCCGGCGGCCGTGGCGAGGGTCCTGGTCGGGGATGCGACTGGATTCACGCGCCAGGTCTAGAGCAAGCTGAGCAGTTTCGACCTCGCTTGCGTCGGCATGTTGCGCGAGTTCGGCGACGCGCAAGTGATAGGTGTGGCGAGTCTCGTCTTCCATCTGCGCGAAGACGCCAGATGGGTCTTGGCGAAGGATTGAGTCGAATGCGATTAGCGGCTCCAGGACAGTGCGCCATTCGAAATGACTTAAACGCCGCATGCTGTGGAGAATCGCAGAAAAGGGAGAATGTTCGATGGGAGGGAGTTCGCCCGCTTTGAAAGCTTCCTCGGCGCGGTCAAGGATGTACTCCAGTTGCGCCAGCTTGAGCGCCTGCGGCAGGACCGTGACCTCTTCGAGCAGGAGAGCGTCGCGCTGCTGCGCCCGCTGAACAAAAGCGATGAGAGATTCTGGCGACCAGATGCCCTGGGCCGCTGCAAGGTATCCCTCCGTGAGGTTTACGACGCGAGGCAGCTCCTTATCGCCATCGACGCGAACGTGGGGAAGGGAGGCAAAGGTGGTATTGGTGTTATCTCCGGCGATCAACGCCGACTCCAACATGCGAGTGCTTTCGAGTAGTTCAAGCTGAGGCGTGAGTTCGTGTATCGAAGCCGTTTTATGGCTTGCGCGCAGGATTTCGGCGAGTCTCCCCTTGAGTTGCAAGAGACGGGCTGACAATCCGCCCGCCTTTGTGCCGGGCGGCACGAGAATCCATTGTCTGCTTAGGCACTCGGCGCCCTTCTGTAACTCTTCCATGGAAACGGATGGCTTTTCGGGCAAGCCGGCGGTGGGCATCTCCAACGTTGGCGCGGTCGGTGGCAAAGCCTGTTCTGACGAAGGCGGATCTTTTGAAAGTGGCGCCATGTGTCCTTTCGGGATATCGATCAGTGATCAGGCAGGGAGCAGTCCAAGGTGAATATCTGTTTCTTGTTGGGTAAGATGCGGAGCCGAGGTCACCTGTAGCTTGCAGCCTGCATCTCAAACATGCTGGCGTAGAGTCCATTTCTGGCTATCAGTTGCTGATGCGTGCCCTCTTCAATCAAGCGGCCGCCGGACAGCACCACGATGCGGTCTGCCATGCGGACCGTAGAGAAACGGTGGGAGATCAGCAGAGCCATCTTCCCTTCTGTCAGCTCGGCAAAACGCTGAAACACTTCAAGTTCACTGCGGGCATCGAGAGCCGCGGTCGGTTCGTCAAGAATGAGCAACTGGGCATCGCGAAGATAGGCACGTGCGAGCGCTATCTTTTGCCACTCGCCGCCGGAGAGCTCGACTCCTCCTTCGAAGCGGCTGCCAAGCATCTGATCAAACCCTCCTGCGAGTTTGTTCACGACGGTGTCGGCGAGGCTCTTGTGAGCGGCAAGTTCGATGTCTTTCTGCGGATGAGGGAGATCGATTCGGCCAATCGCAATATTCTCTCGCGCCGTCATTTCAAAGCGCATGAAATCCTGAAAGATGACACCGATATGGCGATGGAGATCTTCGAGGGAATACTCCCGGAGGTCGACGCCATCCAGCAGGATCTGCCCTTGTGTTGGATCGTAGAGACGAGTAATGAGTTTGACGACGGTCGTTTTGCCCTGGCCGTTTTCGCCGATCAACGCAATTCTTTCTCCCGGAGATAGCGTGAGGTTGAAGTTTTTCAACACGGCGCGCTCGGTTCCCGGATAGGCGAAGGAGACATTTCGAAACTCGAAACCGCTCTTGATCGTCTGTGGCGCGGGAAGTCCGTTGGGTTTGGATTGCACTGTCGGTTGCATTTCGAAGAATGCAATAAGGTCGGTGAGAAACAGCGCCTGATCGGCGATGCCCGATGCGGTGGAGAAGACCTGCTGCAGATTGGAGCTCGCCTGTTGGATGGCCGAAGCCAGGAAAGTGAACTGGCCGATGTCGTAGGCGCCCCCGAGCGTTCTCCAAATGACATAGATGTAGGCGCCGTAGTATCCCAATGTTCCGACGATTCCCAGCAATCCTCCGACAATCAGCTTCGATCGCGAAAGCGAAACATCCTCGACATAGATCCGGTTGGCAAGAGTCTCAAATCGCCTGGTGAAAAATTTGTTAAGGCCAAAGAGTTTTACCTCTTTTGCTCCTTCGCGACTGCCCGCCACCTGTCGCAGGTAATCCATCTGCCGTTTGGCGGGGGTTTGACGAAAGTTTTTCGCGTAACCGAGAAAGGCGTAGTGGGTTTCGCCGAGAAACGACGGTAGTACGCCGAGCGCAAGTAAGAGCACCAGCCATGGCGATGCCCACGCGAGGGCTGCGGAAAATACCAAGGTTGTAATGATCTGCTGTATCAGGCGGCCCATCTGCTGGATCATTGCCAGGCGATCGGTTGCCTGCACGCGAGCCCGTTCGAGACGGTCGTAGAAGAGAGGATTTTCATAGGTTGTCAGGTCGAGCCTGGCAGCCTGCTCCATGACGCGAACACTGACGTGTTGTGTGTAGCGGTTGGCGAGAAGTGAATCCGAATAGTCAATTCCCCGCGTGATCAATCCGAGGAAGACGTTCAGGGCAACTTCGGCCGCGACCAATTCCCAGAAGTTAGAGGGCAAAGCTGCGCCGCGCAAGACGGCCGCGATGCCGTTGATGATGTACTGAGCGACTTTGGCTATAGCAAAGGGAAGAACTGCGACGATGACTCGGAGACCGAGTCCCCAGGACACAACAGCGCGTCCCGATTCCCAAAGAATTCGAAGGACGGGGGGCACATTCCGGAGCGCCCGCAACCGGTCGCGCCATGGACTCTCGGCATTCACAGGGTCTTTCAAATCGCTCCTAAATGAACTGCAAAGAGAAAGGGGAGGGTCACAGGCACGGAGCCCTCGTGTAATGGATGCATGAATAAGAGCAGGTGTTGGATTAGCGGGCCTGACAGAATGGCCATCCGGCCTGGATTGGCGCTCAATCTGAAAAAGTTCGGGCCGAATTGCCGGGAAAGACGCCTGCTATTCTTCTATAAATGATGCGCGTTGCAATCGATACTGGCGGAACGTTCACGGACTGTGTGTATCTACAAGACGGGAAGCTTGTTGTGTTGAAGGTCTTCTCAACACCGCAAGATCCGGGCATGGCCGTCTTGAACGGATTGCGAGCGATCGATGCCGGGCGAGGCGTTGTGGTTCGCCACGGAACCACTGTTGGGACGAACACCATGCTGGAACGCAAGGGTGCACGAGTCGCCTTTGTCACCACGAAAGGTTTTGAAGATACGATCGCGATTGGCAGGCAGGCGCGACCGAAGCTCTACGACTGGTTCCAGCCTGGTCCAGAGTGCCTGGTGCGGCAGGGGCTTCGTTTTGGAATCACCGAGCGGACCAGCGCGGAGTGCGAAGTGATTCGCGGAGTCGATGCTGCGGAACTGGACGATTTGGTATCTGCGATCGGAAAAGCTGATGTGGATGCCGTCGCGGTCTCGCTCTTATTCTCTTTTGCGAACTCGAAAAACGAGAGCCTCGTGTCTGCTGCGCTGGAGAAGCTGGGGCTGCCGTTGTCGATATCGCACCGCATTCTGCCGGAGTTTCGCGAGTATGAGCGGGCATCGACAGTGGTGGCGAATGCATACCTTGCTCCGAAGATGGGATCGTACCTGTCGAACCTGGAGCAAAGCCTGAAGAGAGAATACGACGAAGCGCGCCTCGAGGTAATGCAGTCATCGGGAGGCATCGTCCCGGCGAAGCTGGCGGCGGCTGAGCCCGTGAGGACGGTGCTGTCGGGCCCGGCAGGCGGTGTGATTGGCGCCTACAAGCTGGCGACGCTTGCCGGATTTGACCGCATTATTGGTTTCGACATGGGGGGTACGTCGACGGATGTGTGCCTGGTAGATGCCGGCGCAGGCGGGCTGCGGATCAGCACCGAATCGATGGTCTCGGGAATTCCGATTGGCGTACCGATGTTGGATATTCACACCGCAGGAGCTGGTGGTGGATCGATTGCGCGCTTCGATGCGGGCGGTATGCTGCGCGTCGGTCCGGAGTCTGCAGGATCGATGCCGGGACCGATCTGCTTCGGCCGCGGGGAACAGCCCACCGTAACCGATGCGAATCTCGCACTCGGGCGTCTGGGCTCCGAGCGATTTCTCGATGGTTCGGTGAAGCTGGATCGTGAACGCATGATGCTGTGGATGGAGAAGGCAAAAGGCGCCATCGCCACGGTGGAAGACTTTGCCGCGGGTATTGTGCAGGTCATCGAAACGTCAATGGCCAAGGCGATACGCGTCATTTCCGTGGAGCGTGGTTATGATCCACGCGACTTCACGCTGGTAGCTTTTGGCGGCGGAGGCCCGGTTCACGCGTGTTCGTTGGCGCATGTCTTGCGCGTTCCGCGCGTTCTGGTGCCGGCTCTGCCTGGAGCCCTTTCGGCGGTGGGAATTCTACTGGCCGATACGATGCGCGAATATTCGCGTACGATGATGCTCCCGATCGATGCCTCGTTTGAGGCGGTCTTCGCTGAGTTGGAAGAACAGGCAACTGAGGATTTTCGAGCTGAGCGACTGACGGGACAGGCATCCCGATCCGTGGACTTAAGGTACAGAGGGCAGGGGTATGAGCTGAATGTGCCGTTCGGACCTGAAATGGCGGCACAATTTCACGATCTGCATCAGCGCCGCTACGGATTTGCAAGTGAGACCCGAGCGCTGGAAGTCGTCAACGTACGCGTTCGGATGGTGAACGCGACGGAAGCGTTTGAACCGGCGACGGAGGCTCTGCGAGAGGGTGACGGCTCGCATGCACGGATTGGCGCGCGTCCGGTTTACTTCGACGGCAGTTTCCAGGAGACGCGCATCTACGACCGCGATTTGCTGCTTCCCGGAGATGCATTTGCCGGTCCGGCAATCATCTCGGAGTACAGCTCGGCTACCGTGCTGCCTCCTGGCGACGTTCTCCGCGTGGACGGCCTGAGAAATCTAGTGATTGAGGTGCATTGATGGAGCAGATGAGAGATACTCCAAGCCCTATCGAGCTCGCTATCTTCCAAAGCAGCGTGCATTCGATCGCTGAGGAGATGGGTGCGGCGCTGCGGCGTACCGCCATCTCGCCGAACATAAAGGAGCGACGCGATTATTCCTGCGCACTATTTGACAGCCGGGAGCGTGTGATTGCCATGGGTGATCACATGCCGGTTCACCTGGGCGCCATGCCTATGTCGGTAAAGGCTGTCGTGAATTCCATGACGCTTGAGGAAGGCGACGTCGCGATCTTGAATGATCCGTATGCAGGTGGAACGCATCTGCCCGACATCACGCTGGTTCTTCCGATATTCATTGAGGGCAGCGACAAGCCGGCGTTCTACGCGGCATCGCGAGCGCACCACGCGGATGTAGGAGGAATGTATGCGGGGTCGATGGGCCCGGCGCAGGAGATATACCAGGAAGGAATTCGCATACCTCCGGTCTACCTGATTCGCAAGGGCGCGATGTGTCAAGACATCCTGGCGCTGTTATTGGCCAACGTGAGAACTCCGATAGAGCGTGAAGGCGATCTGGCGGCGCAGATTGGAGCCTGCCGCGTGGGGGAGCGCAGAATCAAGGAAGTCGTCGCCAAGTATGGGCTGAACAAGGTGAACAACCTCGTGGAAGAACTGCTCTCTTATTCGGAACGGCTGATGCGTGCCCAGTTGCGTAAGATGCCAGCGGGAGTGTTCAAGGCGGAAGATTATCTCGACAGCGACGGAGTTTCCGATGATCCGATTCGAATTGCGGTTGCGATCAGGTTCAATCCGTCGGCTGGTTCAGCAGAGATCGATTTTGAGGGATCGTCGCCGCAGGTGAGGGGAAGCGTCAACGCAGTTTTCCCCATAACCTACTCTGCCTGCTTCTATATGTTGCGTTGCCTGCTGGCGGAAGACGCTCCAGCTACTGCGGGATTGATGAACTCAGTGACGATTTCGGCGCCGAAGGGAACGATTGTGAACGCACATCTGCCGGCGCCTGTGGCGGGTGGAAATGTAGAGACAAGCCAGCGCATTGTGGATGCATTATTGCGTGCGTTGGCACAGGCCGCGCCAGATCGCGTGCCCGCGGCAAGCTATGGGACGATGAGCAATCTGACAGTGGGAGGAGTGGATCATCGCACGAACGCTCCTTTCACTTATTACGAAACTACCGCAGGCGGCATGGGCGCTCGTCCCGGCATGGACGGGATTGATGGAATTCACTGCCATATGACCAATTCGCTGAACACGCCAATTGAAGCGCTGGAGTATGCGTACCCATTTCGTGTTCGGTCGTACAAATATCGCCGTGGATCGGGAGGAGCCGGAGAGTTTCGCGGGGGAGACGGCCTGGTGCGCGAGATCGAGCTTTTAGTGCCGGCGCAGGTCACCTTTCTGTGCGACCGGAGAAAGTTCTCTCCCTATGGCCTGGCAGGCGGAGAAGCTGGGGCGACGGGAAGAACGCTGCTCATTGGACCGGACGGAGATGTAACCGAGTTGCCGGCCAAGGGTACGCTTATGGTCCGCGAGAATGATCTGATCCACATGGAGACGCCGGGAGGCGGTGGGTGGGGACCGGCGGCCAGAAGAAATAGCAGAGAAGATTGAGGGAAGAATGAGTGGATCTCAGCCTCGGCACGGGGTAGAAGCAGTCGACAAGGCCTGGATCACTCAGCTCACTATCAAAGAACGATCGACGCTGGTGGCAACTTTCGCGGGCTGGATGCTGGATGGGATGGACGTGATGGTCTACAGCTTTGTGCTGCCTACTCTGATCTCTCTGTGGCACATCAGCAAAGGCGAGGCAGGCTTGCTGGGGACTTCGGCGCTCCTGTTGTCGTCGCTGGGAGGCTGGCTCGCTGGACTCGCAGCGGACCGGTATGGCCGAGTGAAGATTCTGCAGCTCACGATTCTCTGGTTTGCGTTCTTCACGTTTCTTAGTGGATTTGCAAACGGCTTCACGCAGCTTCTTATCGTCCGAGGCTTGCAGGGCCTGGGATTTGGAGGGGAATGGGCGGTGGGGTCGGTGCTGATCGGCGAAACGATACGGCGTGAATACCGGGGCCGTGCTGTAGGAACTGTGCAGGGCGGCTGGGCCATAGGCTGGGGCATCTCGGCTTTGTTCTACACGCTGCTATTCGCCGTGTTGCCGCCTGCGTTGGCGTGGCGCGCGATGTTCTGGGTTGGTCTGCTGCCGGCGTTATTGGCTTTTTGGATTCGCAGCCATGTCTCCGAATCCGATCTCTTCGAGCGCAGCGTCGCGGTGAGGAAGGCAGAAACTCCCGCGAAATTTCTTCAGATATTTTCCCCCGCCCTGCTTCGGACGACACTCCTTGCGTCGCTGGTGGCACTCGGCGCACAGGGCGGCTACTATGCGATCACCACCTGGCTGCCGCTCTATTTGAACGCGCGCGGGCTGTCCGTAACCGGTACGGGAGGATATCTGCTGGTAGTGATTACGGGGTCGTTCGCGGGCTATTTGACGGCGGCGCACCTGGCAGACCGCATTGGCCGCCGCTGGACATTAACCATCTTCGCTGTGCTATCGTTCACGACGGTTTTGATTTACACCGCGCTGCCGATCAGCGATCACGTAATGCTGCTCGTCGGATTTCCTCTGGGGTTCTTCCCGTCCGGCGCCTTCAGCCCGATGGGGGCGTTTTTTACTGAACTCTTTCCAACTTCCCTTCGAGCATCGGGTCAAGGGTTTGCCTACAACCTGGGACGCGGCGCAGGCGCGCTCTTTCCGGCACTGGTGGGCTACTTCAGTGCGCATATACAACTCGGCACGGCGATTGCGGTATTTTCTGTCATCGCCTACATGCTGATGGCGCTCAGTGTTTTTCTGTTGCCCGAGACGCGCGGAATCGCGCTGTCGGAGTAGCGGGCCACCGGCTGCAGTGCAATCAATTAAAGACATATCATGTAGGCAAGAATTGGTGAGCCCCCGGCCCGTGCTGCTTCACAAGGACCACTGAGATGTTCAGTAAATCAATCTGCCTTTTGGCTGTGCTCCTGCTGTCGGTCTCCACCTGGGGACAGGGCTTGCCGCCGGTTGTTACTCGGGCTTTCGACAACAATCGATCTGGAGCAAATACCCACGAGACTATCCTGACGCGAAACAACGTCCTTGCGAAGGGCATTCGCCGCGTTAACATCATTCCGGTCTACGGTGACGCGCGCGGGACTGAAAGCCAGCCACTCATTCTTCCCAATGTGAAGCTGAAGGATGGCAGCACCCACGACGTGATGATCTTGCCGTCGATGGCGAATATCGTTCGCGGGGTCGACGCGGAGACGGGTGCGGCGCTTTGGCAGACGAGCCTTGGCAGACCGATCAACGGCAGCGCCGCGATCGACATGCACCAGATCAACGACCATTGGGGAGTTCTGAGTACAGGAGTCATCGATGCCGCGACGGAGCGCGTTTACCTGGTCGTGTGGATCTCGCCGGACGGCACTCCACAAAAGGGGATGCAGTATGTATGCGTCGTCAACATCGCGGACGGCACGCTGGTCGTGCCGCCGGTAACGCTCGCAGATGCAACGAGCGGAAAGCAGCGATTTGCCGCGGCAATGCGGAAGCAGCGCAGCTCGCTGGTGATGACAAACGTGAATGGCACGAAGACCGTCTTCTTTGCGTCGGGCTCCGTGATGGAGACAGCGGAAGGTTCGTCGGGATGGGTGTTTGCCTTTGATGTGGCTTCGAACAAGCTGACCGCTTCGCTGGCTATGTCACAGGGGCTCGGTGCCGGGGTCTGGATGGCTGGGCAGGGACTTGCTGCGGACGCACAAGGTTTTCTGTACGGCATCTCCGGCAATGGTTCCTACGATGGCGTTTATGACTTCGGCGAGGCCGTCTTTAAAATTCAATATCAGCCACCCACCGCGACGAGTGCGTCCTGGATGAAAGTCGTCGACTCGTGGTCTCCTTTCAGCGACGCCGGAAGAATTGGTGAGAATCCTCAACTGTCGGCGCCGGCTGTCCCGTTGCCTCCCAAATTAGCAGGCGTGAGCGCCCCTTCGCAGGAGGTGGCGATGCCGGTGGGCGGCGGCATGAAGATCTCCACGAAACACACGAGAACCGTGCAGAGCGGCGTAGATGAAACTGGTAGAGCGGTGACGCTTGTGTATCCCACGGACCCTACTGATCCCGCATGGAGCGATGAGGACTTCGGATCTGCGGGGGGCACGTTGGTCGCCCAGTACGATGTCTATCTCGCTGCGGGTAAAGATGGCATCGGTTATTCAGTGAATACGCAGAGTCTTGGGCATACTCAGCCTGCGAACTTCGGCAACGCGAAAGCGAACTGCGCCAAGCTGAAGGCGCCTCCAGTATGGATTGCGGCGTCGCCGGGGCCTGTCGATCCGTGTCCGCAGAACGAGACCACGCTGAACTTCATGCCGTGGGGCAAGACGCGCCACGTCCACGCCACGCCGGTGCAGTACATGAGTCCGACGCGCGGGATGACGATCTTTGTCTGGGGAGAAAATAGCCAGCTGCATGCATGGACGATGAGTTCGACGGGAGCGCTCACCTACCTGGCTCAAGGCAATGAAACCGCCTCGGAGAATGTAACGAACTCGCCGGGTGGAATGCCGGGCGGCTTCTGCTCTTTGTCGAGCAATGCGAACAAGCTCGGAACTGCGGTTCTGTGGTGCTCCATTCCTTATGGCGATGCGAATGCGACGGTCACAAACGGACGTCTGCTAGCCTATGACCCCGAAGACATGATTGCGAATGCAGACGGTAGTAAAACATTAAAGGTTCTCTGGGACTCGCAACAATGGAATATTCAATATCTCTTCAACAAATTTATGCCGCCAATTGTTTGGAATGGAAAGGTCTACCTCCCGAACTACAACGGCGGCGTGGATGTTTACGCGCTTTCGCCATAGCTACTGCAAATGGGCCAGGTTCACACTGTTTCAATCGCATAGGTAGAGGCGAGAACGCGGGTTGGAGTTACGGTTAGATTCGCGGGAGTGTAGGTGGAGAGGTGTGAGAGCCGGCTCGACACACTGTTGGCAATAGCGGAATTGTCAGAAATTTTTCTTACTAAGGGAATTCCCCACAAAACATTCCACGATTCCTGAATCTGATCCAGCCCATTGGTAGCCGAGTCGATCGCGGTGTAAGTACTGAGAACGCCAGGATCTATCTCGAGCCCTTGCTGCTGGCTCTTCTCCAGCATCCACTTCAATGTTATGTCGGACAGACCAGCATCCGGACATCCCCCTCCCACACTGCTGTGGCAGCCGGTAAACCAGACCTGTTCGACAATCTGCCCCGGAACATTATCCGCGACCCAAAGAGTCGGAGGAAATGATCTTCGCCTTTCATCGATGGCAAGGGCTTGATAAGCGGCTTTGATCGAGGCGCTTAATTTTGTATCGAGAAATCCATAGAGCACGGGATCCACTCCTCCGAGGATACTAGGAATTCCCAGAGAGCCAACGGTGTCCCACACGCCAATCATGGTGATTGTCACGGGCCGATTGCCGTATTTTGTTGTCAGAGCGGCAAGGGCCGCGGTTCGTGCGGTCGACTGGGGCGCCATGCGGTACGCTGCAAAAGCATCGTCGATCGCCGGTTGGGAAAGAGCCGTTGGCAATCCACAACAAGCCAACATTCCCCCGATACTTCTGGCCGTATAGGCGCCGCGGCTAAAGCCAAAGAGGAAGATCTCGTCGCCATTGTTGTAGTCATGGGCGATCTTTGTGTAGCCATCTTTAACTTTATTGAACAAGCCAGTCCCGAAGGCGCCCCCCAGCAGGCGATCGAGAGGAAGTCCATCCGCACCGACGCCGTCGTCGTAGCGCGCGCATTGCGTCGCCGTAGTCAGCAACGCCTTATATAGCTTGTACACATTCGTGTCCGTCTTAGAGACGCTGGAGATACTCTTTGGATGGCTCCAGGTACCGTCGGCGCAGAAAACAATCTTTTTCATCTCTTCTCCCTTTTAGAACACCCGAATAGAGTTCGAAATTCTTCGGCCCGTAAGAGGTTCTGCATCGTCATTCAACAATCCCGCTGGCAAAAAACAAAATTGAAACGGAACGTAAACGTAGCGGCGGAAGGGGAGCAAGCGGGAGGTATCAGGAGAGCTACCGCGACAGACGCAAGTTAGCAACCTGCCGATGCCAAAGTCAAGTTGCATGCAGATTGGAATATGCTACTATCTGCCGAACGACAAATGCTTCGCCCATCTGTCCGGTGAGTCAGTCGTCTGCTCGAACCCTGACGAATCTCCCCGGCTGCAGCACTATGTTGCTCTTCTGTCTTGATCGCGGACTTGCAATGGGACCCCTGAGTAATCTTTAAAAGATTGGAGAGCTCATGCGGACGAGTCGTTTTTTTCTTCTGTTCTTATCGGCTTTGCTGGCCGCTTCAGCGATTGAATCTCATCTTCATTCCACCAGAGCGCAGGCCGCTTATTTGTGTCCGGATGGCACGACGAACTGCTACCAGGCAAATTATGGAGACCTTACCGACCTTCAGCGTACTGGCCGAGACACGTGGTACTTCTGGACAGGCGGCGATCGAGACCCGTCGGGCGCGAATATCGTCGGCGATCAGGCGTTATGGCGTCATATCGCGGTTGAAACTCACGGGCAATTCGATCTGGTGCAGGCGATAGATTCGCGATATCGCGGAGAACGATTCAAACGCTTTGGCGTGATCAGCGATCCAGATTGCAAAAAGGCCACTGCTCCCGATGCGTATGGTTTTTGGGTGGATGACTGCTCCAGTCCGAACACTCCGCCACTGGGCGATGTCTACGGCAAGTCCGCGGGCATCATTGGGCTGCGTCTGTTTCCCAATCCAAAGTTTAAGCAAGCTGAGTGGGACATAGAGAAGTACAGGAAGGACCCTGCCACGGTCGAGCCTCCATTTCTGGTTGGCATGACCTGTGCGATGTGCCATGTAGGCTTCAATCCACTCCATCCACCCGCGGACCCCGAGAATCCTCAGTGGCACAATCTTCATCCCGGAATTGGCAATCAGTATTTTCGTGAGCAGAAATTCAATGCGGCAAAGTATCCCGAACAAACAATGATTCAGCCTGACGATTTTCGCTGGCAGTTGGCGAACAGCGAACCTCCTGGCACGTCCGAGACCTCGCAAGTCGCAACCGATCACATCTTCAATCCCAACACCATAAACAACATCGCCAACCTGAACGATCGTCCGACTCATCCCGAAGTCACGGCTGACGGCGTTCATCGGAACGTCTATCACATTCTGAAGGATGGGGCGGACTCCGTAGGATCGGCCTGTCTGGATAATCCAGCCCCGCGTCCCGGCGTCGACGATACTGCTTGTGCCGCGCTTCGCGTTTACATCAATATCGGAGTGTGTGCGAACATCTGGATCACCTTGCAGGATCCTATCTATGGATTGAAGCGGCCTGAATCGCCCTTCGATCCACATCAAGCGAGAATGAACCCGATCTGCAATCAGGCCTGGACCGATACAGAAGCGCGCATGGACGCGTTGGAATCATTTCTCCGTACGCTTACGCCACTGCATCTCGCGGATGCTGATGGTGGGCAGACTTTTCTGCCGAAGGATGCCACTGTCGTTGCACGAGGCAAAATTGTCTTTGCCGAACAATGTGCAACTTGTCACTCCAGCAAGCGCGCTCCGGAAGGTAGCGCGGACTCTCAGACGGAGTGGTATCGCGAAGCCGTTATGAAGGACGATTTTCTCAACGACAATTTTCTCTCCGACGATGCCCGCCATCCGGTCTCTGAGATCGGAACCAATATTGGGCGCGCGATGGGAAGCAACGCCATGGCGGGGCACATCTGGGCCAATTTCTCTTCCGACACTTATAAGCAGCTCCCCCCGGTAAAAATATCGGGGCTCATCGATCCGCTGCACCCGAGTCTCAAACTTCTGCCAATTGAGGCAACTGGAGGCCGCGGCTACTATCGCACCCCTAACCTTGCGAACATCTGGGCCACCGCTCCGCTGCTTCATAACAACTCTGTCGGCTTGTATAACGGCGATCCGTCGGTGGCTGGGCGGCTTGCTGCTTACCAGGACGCGATGGCGAAATTACTTTCGCCCGATCACCGTCAGGGTCTGGCGTCGATCAGAAAAACTACGGTGGCCAGTAAGTTTTATTACGCTGAGGGCGGGTCGGTATGCATCGCAAAAGGAACGCCAATACAACTCATTGCAAACGTTGACCTCGTTACACCGGAACACTTCCGCAAAGACAACGCATTTACCCGGATGTTGTGTTCTTTCACAAGCGGTGGTCACCTCAATGGTCTTTTTCTTCCACTCGATAACTCTCCCGACTTTGTGGAGGATCGTGGTCACATTTTCGGTTCCAATCTACCCGACGCGGACAAAAAGGCTCTCATCGAATACATGAAGACCTTTTGACGAATCCCCGATTGGCTGGCGCAGCAACTAGCCGCGCTTCAAGTCACCAGGGGATTTGAAGGAGATGTGTTTGTGGCCGAAGAAACTAAAGATAAATGTAAACCCGATTAGAAGGGCCCCGGCAATGTAGGGAGCTTGCTCCCTGAAGAGAGGTATTTCGCGCAATCCCGCAGTAACAGGAGCGACGAGAACCGCATTGATAACCAGGCCTGGCAGATAGACGATCATGCTCCGCTTATATTCGCGCCAGTAGTTTCCGCTGGTACGAAAGACGAACCATTTGTAACCGAGGAAGGAGACGGTCACATTGATGACGGTGCCCGCCACCACTGCGATGCTCGCGGTAAGCGATGGAGAGACAGGCAGAATGCGAAGGAAGAGCCTGACAAGAAGGAAGAAACAGGTATAACCGAACAGCGTGTTCCATGCGCCCACAATCAGGTAGCGTAGCAGTTGATCGGGCGGGAGGTGGACGAAGAGTCGCTTGAGCAAGAAGTGGCTTCCGGCTTGCATTAAAAATTGATGCGTTCTTTTTCGGTGACCAGAGGACGTCTCTGGACCATGGTATGGATCGATCCGATATATTCTCCGATAATTCCGATCGCGACGAGCTGCACCGATCCGAGAAAAAAGAGGCCGATCATCATGGGAGCGAGGCCCATCTCGAAGCTGTTCCAGAAGACAAGTTTGGCAACCAGATAGAGTACGCCTGCGATGAGGCTGAAAAACGCGAACACAAACCCAACGAAGATGACGAGGCGAAGCGGAACCTTGGAGAGATTGGTGATACCGAGCATCGCCATGTCGTACAGAACGTAGAAGTTGTTCTTCGTGACGCCGTGCACGCGACGCTTTTGGTTATAGTAGAGCGCCTTGTAGGGTAGCCCGATCTCCGCGATCTGCCCGCGGAAGTAGGGATGGGGGTCTTGAAAATCGCGCCTCAGAATATCGACAACCTGACGATCGTAGAGCCCAAACCCGGTGAAGTGCTCAAGAACCTTTACGTCTGTGAGCCGCGCGATGGTCTTGTAATACGTCGATCGAACTCGGTACATCAGGCCGCTTTCGTCACTGCTACTTTTGATGGCGACGACGATCGGATAACCTGCCTCCCACTCGCGAAGAAAGTCGAGAAGCATCTCCGGTGGATCCTGCAAATCCGAGAGCAGACTGATGACAGCATCGCCTTTGGCTTCGAGGAAAGCATGTTGAGGCGAGCGAATGTGCCCGAAATTACGGGCATTCACAATCACCTTGAGGTTGGAATCGTTTTTAGCGATGCCGCGTAGAATCTCCACTGTCCGATCTGTCGAATTGTTGTCGATGATGATGTGTTCATAGCGATACTGGGGGAGGCTCGCAAACAGATCGCGCACACAACTGGTCAGAGTCTCAATATTGCCCTCTTCGTTGTAGCAGGGACTGATAACGCTGATGAGTTTCATTTTCCCTTACCCCCTCCAACGTACCATGCCGCTGTTCGGCGAATGGCTTCCTGCAGGTTGACGATCTCGCTCAGGCCAAGCAATATCCTTGCACGATTTACGGATGGAACATATCGCAATACCTCAGCATTGGGAGCGGCACTTTTCGCCACATGAATCGCGGCGGACACATTGAGAGCTTCGCTCACTGCTTGTGCCAGTTCCAGAATACTAAGGTCATGGTCCGAACCCACATTGATGGGAACAAGAGCGGGAGCTCGAAAGAGTATGGTCCAGAGCCAGATGGCGAGATCGGAGGCGTAGAGGTAGGAGCGTCTTGGAGTGCCGTCCCCGCTTATCCGAATCGGCCGCCCTGCGAGAATGTCTCCGATGAAATTGCCGATGGCGAAGTGAGTCTCCAGGGAAAGGTAAGGGCCGACGAAGGCAAAGCAGCGGGCGATCTTAATCTCGATCTGGCTGTGGGCGGCACAGAGAGCACACATCTGTTCGGAGATGCGCTTACCCTCAGCGTAGACACTGGCCGGATCGAGCGGATCAGGGCCGCCGAGATAGTCCTCCGTAACATGGGTCAGGCTGGCGGGCTGTTTGCCGTACACTGCGCCGGAACTGGTGAGGAGGAATTTGCAGTCGGCGTGGGTCCTGGCGAAGTCGAGTATGCGCGCGGCTCCATCGATGATGGTCGTGAGCATGTCGAGAGGCTGTTCGGATGCCTGCCTGGCACTGGCGTCGGTGGCGGCGTGGATGATGTATTGAAAGTCGCCGTCAGGAAAAGAAAAACTGCGGACATCTCCTGCAAGAAAGGCGATAGCAGGGTCGGCAGCAAGATGCGGACACTTCATTGCGAAGGCGGCTGGGTTGCGTGTGAGGACGGTAACCTGAGCCTTCAGGTCAAGGCATCGATTGATGTGCGAAAAGCTTTCGAGCAGCCAGCAACCAAAAAATCCTGTACCACCCGTAATGAAAACGCGTTTGTTTCGCACCTCTTCCCATAGGGGCCTCGTCTCGTTGAGGATCTGGTCGAGGTCGACGGTGGACAAAGGCTGATGTGCCATGGGTTGTGGTCTGACGATTGTGACAGATATCTATATTACGTTTTGGGCTCGTCGTTGATGCCGCGGTTGTAGATCGTCTGCCGCAGTGAGGGTACCTGCGAGTAGGGGCTGTCGATGTCATCGATATAAACGGGGCAGTCCTTCCGAACAGGCTTTAGCAGCCTCTCGCCGCGCATCAGTTCTCGGCAGGAGAGCTGGCCTCTTTGCAGCGGGACGGCAAGATACACATCATCATCGGCAAGTGAGTGGCCAGGCGGCAGATCGGCTTTGGCATAGACGCCGCGCACCAGAGCGTCGAGATATTCAATCTCTTTTCTCGGCGGGTGGCGCTTTTGAGTTCCAGGAGCGCCGCACATGTCCTTGGCTTTCTTGAAAGCGCGAAACCATTCGTCGATCTGGCGGGGAAGGCTGCAATAAGGGCTTACCTTGGTGCCATCGGAGTCGATGTCGATGTGACGCTCGAAGGTGCGTGCACCTTTTGCGTAGGCGATCAACATGGAACTTGCCCAGTCTGTGCACTCGTGAGTAGAGTAGCCGACGGTGTTGTTGGGGTAGCGATTACGCAGGAAGTCGACCTGATTGATCTCAAGCTCGGAATCTTCAGCAGGATAAATTGAGACGCAGTGATTGATCGCCAGCGGAATATTGCGATTGGCAAAGAAGATAACGATGTCATCCATGTCCTTTAGCGACGATCCACCAGTTGACACGATCACTGGTTTCTTGGTCTTCGCAATCTTTTCAATCAGCATCCAGTCGTTCAGATCAGAACTCGCGATCTTGAGGATGGGAATGCCAAGCTCGGCACAAAGGTCGACGGAGCGTTCGTCAAAGGGTGTCGCAGAGGGAATGCAGCCGGCATTGCGGATGGCTTTAACGAGCGTCGCATATTGATCGTCCGAAAGCCGGGTGTCGAGCGTCTTCTTTATATAACGAAGGTCGGAGCGGTTGACGAAGTCTTTGTGAATAAAGTGATCGACGTCACGGAACTGGAGCTTGATGATGGCGCGAACATTGTTGAAGCGGACAACCTGAGAAAATTCCTGAATAATCCTGAGTCCACGCTCGACGCTGCCAAGATGGTTATTGGCCAGCTCCAGAACGAACAAGTCTTCAAATATGTCATTCTCAATCACTGGCCAAACTCCTTTGCTAGCATCGGCAAGAGGTCCGCAAATAAATCTACGCGAAACGCGACATCCAGGGAGGCCGGCATTTTTCCATAACCGTGAACCATCCATGCAAATGGTACTAGCATTGCTGCCGCGGCGAATACATCCTCCGGGGTATCCCCAACCATGATGCAACGAGGAGGCTTAAGCTGGAAGGCTTGCAGGAGATGCCCGATCATCTGCGCCTTCCCGGTATAAGGTGGGTCGCTGGAGTCGCGAGTGACCATCGCCGCGAAGTGCGAGAACAAGCCCGCGCGTTCCAGGACCTTGATCGCGATGTGACGCGGCTTGTTCGAAACGACGAAGAGAAGGATGCCAAGGGAATGAGCTTCATCCAGCATCGCGCTCGAGCCAGGAAAGAGCACGGTTTTCTGCCATCCCTCCGAGTCGTAGCTTTTGCGAAAGGCTTGTTCCAGCCGGGTAAGGTCGCAGTCGGTGGCTTCTATCGATGCGTCGGACAAAATCGTGCGAATGGGTGGTCCGATCGCCTCGCGAAGATCGATAGTCCGCATAGGCAAACCGCATGCGCCGAAGGCCTGCTCAATGGAGAAGGCGATGCCGGGCAGCGAATCCAGCAGCGTGCCGTCAAGATCGAAAAAAATGGCTTGTGGGAGATGAGACGCTGGCTCGGGCATAGTGTGCGACTCTAGTCATCGTCCTTGACGAGCATGTTTGCGGCAAGATCTTCAGGTGACAGGAAAGGATACATGTCCTCAAGATTCGGGGTCTGGATTTTTCCGTCGGGGAGTATGCGGGAACGGAGACGCGGTTCGAACTCCTGCGAAATATCGAGGAAGACGTCGAAGATGGTCGGACCCGGCTTATCGAGCTCGCGCTGAATGAGGGCAAGGTCTTCCATCTGAGTAATTGGGAACGTCGGGATACCGTAGGCATTGCCGACCTTGACCATGTCAGGGAAACTGACTCCGTTGCTGGCTCCCGTGCCGATCAGACGGCCCTGAAAAAAGCCTGTCTGTGTCTGGCGGATGGAGAGATAGCCGCCATTGTTGAGAATGAAAATCTTAATCGGGAGGTTGTTGCAGACGACCGTCTCCAACTCCTGGATGTTCATCTGAATGCTGCCATCGCCTGCGAGGCAGATAACCCGGCTACCCTTGGCAAATGCCACGCCAATCGCTGCCGGAAGGTCATAGCCCATCGAGGCGGAGCCGGAGTTGGATATCAGGCGTTGTCCCAACTTTAATTTGCTCGCCTGAAATGGAACGATGCAGGCGGTCGCATTGCCGCAGACGACTGCGTCGTCAGGACCGAGGATGTCGAAGAGGCGATCGATGAAATAGTAAGGATTCAGCGGCGGCCCGGCCTGCTTTTGCTTCTCCTGAACAACGGGAAACTTCGACTGTCGCTCTTTGCACCAGTGAAGCCATTCTTCATGGGCTGGATTCGGCTGTGGCGCGGAGGATTGTTCCAGTTGACGGAGCATCTCGGTAAGAAAGATTTTTGCGTCGCAATGAATGCCGATGTCTGGCTTGATTGTGGGCTTAACCAGTTCTGCCGGGTCGATGTCGACTTGAATCGTGGTGGCGAAGCGCGCGAACGAAGGCCAGTTATAGCTGGTCTGGCGAATATTCAAGCGAGAACCGAGAATGAGAAGGACGTCTGAGTTTTGGACGGTGAAGTTGCCGGCGCGTTCCCCAATTGTGCCAGGACGTCCACAGAACAGTTCATCGTCAGAAGCAATAAGATCGTGGGTCCAGGCTGTGACAACGGGGATACGAAGACGTCTGACGACGGCGGTGAACTCAGGCAAAGCATTCGCCAACCGGATGCCGGTTCCAGCGAGGAGGACCGGACGATGAGCCAGGCGAATTTGCTCAAGCGTATCGGAGACCTGTTCCGCAACTTGCGCCGATGGGAAGACTAGATCATCTTCGGACGGATGGTAGTGACGCAGCGTTTTGGGATCAATCTGGGCGGATTGGACGTCGACGGGAATGTCCAACCAGCACGGACCAGGGCGCCCTGTCTGGGCAAGATGCCAGGCGCGCTCCAAGTGGTAAGCGATAGTGGACGGGTCGTCCACCCAGACAGAGTACTTTGTGATGCCGCGCACCATACGGACAATATCGACCTCTTGATCGCCGAGTTGTCTCATGTTGATGAGTCCATAGGTAGCCATACAGGTCTCCCGCTTTACCTGGCCGGAGAGTATGAGCATCGGAATGGAATCGGTCCAGGCCCCGAACACGCCGTTAAGCGCATTGATGCTTCCGGGACCGGTCGTAACATTCAGCAGAGCAGGAGTGCCGGTGATGCGAGCGTATCCTTCTGCGGCCATGGCAGCGGCCTGTTCGTGGTGAGTACACACATACTGAAGCCCCGAGGTGCCGATCGAATCGTTGAGGTGCATTGCGCCGCCGCCCGTGACAAGAAAGACGTGTCGTATGCCCCAGCTTCGAAGTTCAGACAGAACGTAATCGGAAAGTTTGATGCAAGGTCTCCCTTCTGAAACCGACAAGCCACGACTCTAAAATCCGGGCGAGTTGTTACCGATGCGCGCAGGCAATCCTCACGGAAAGCGGCTTATATTATCGTCAAGTTTATAGCAATGACGGACGTTCCACCGCTGGGAAAGGTTCCCTGTTGACAGGGGTCGGAGATTCGATTCGACTAATCTTGCTTGCGTTCGCCCGGTCCGGACGCGATCGGATCAGTCTGGGTCAGGGATTGGTACTGGGCGATCTGCGATTGAGTGAAGTGATGAACAAAGTCGGGTGATGACTGCCAGACGCGATACCACTGAACAATCCGCTCAAGCGCGGTCTCAAGACGAAGCCGGGGAGTCCAAGCGAGATCGCGTCGAGCCTTGCTGGAATCGAGCCTAAGGTAGTTGGCCTCGTGCGGGCCGCGGTCGTCATCCAGCGTCCATGAGGCTCCATCACCCCAGAGGTCGGTCATGCGTTCGGCGATCCAGGAGACTGGCCGTGCATCCATCTCATTTGGCCCGAAGTTGTACGCAGTGGCGAACTGCGCCGCTTCCGCTCCTCGGGCAAGCAGCTTTTCCGCGAGGCGAATGTATCCGTGAAGAGGTTCCAGCACGTGCTGCCAGGGTCGAATCGCATTCGGGTTGCGAATAGGCACGGAGTTCCCTGAGAGAAACCCGCGGATGAGATCGGGAATCAGGCGATCGCGGGACCAATCGCCACCACCGATGACATTGCCGGCGCGAGCCGTCGCGACTCCGACCCCGTGTTCGGTGATTCTGTCGACGGGAAAATAGGATTGCCGAAAGCCGGCGATAACGATTTCCGCGCAAGCCTTGGAACTGGAGTAGGGATCGTGACCGCCGAGAGGATCGGTTTCGCGGTAAGGCCATACCCATTCCTTGTTCTCGTAGCACTTGTCGGTCGTGACCGCGACAACGGCGCAGATCGACGGCGTTCTTCGCACAGCATCCAGCACGCGCGCGGTACCGATAACATTGGTCTCATAGGTCCCGATGGGGTCATCATACGAACAGCGAACAAGCGGCTGTGCTGCCAGGTGGAAGACCACCTCCGGCCGGAACTCGCGCATCGAGCTGTCCAACCGGGCCGCATCGCGGATGTCGCCGCGAACGTCTTCAATGACGTCGCCGACGCGAGCAGCGTGGAAGAGACTGGGTTCGGTGCTCGGATCCAGTGCATATCCCCGGACTGTGGCGCCCAGCTGAGTTAGCCACAGAGCCAGCCAACCGCCCTTGAAGCCGGTGTGTCCAGTAAGAAAAACGCGACGGCCGTTCCAGAGATTACTCGAAGACGCGCTGTTGCCTACCATGTCTTCCATGGGGCCTTCCCTTTGCTCCAAAGGTCTTCCAAGTTCTGTTTGTCGCGAAGCGTGTCCATCGCCTGCCAGAAGCCGTGATGGAAAAACGCGTGAACCTCGTTGCGGGCGACGAGCTGTTCAATAGGTTCCCGCTCGAACATCTGAGAATCGTCAGTAATGCTGGCGAGTACCTTGGGCGAAAGCACGAAGAATCCGCCATTAATCCATCCGCCTTCATCTTTGGGCTTTTCCTGGAAGGCATAGATTTGTGTGTCCTTGAGTCCCAAGGCCCCAAAACGCGCGAGCGGCTGCACGCTGGTTAGAGTCGCGAGTTTGCCGTGGCTCTTATGAAATGCAATGGACTGCGTAATATCTACATCGGCGACGCCGTCTCCGTAGGTCATGCAGAATGCCTCTTCTCCCTGCAGGTATTTCTCTATCCGCCTCAGGCGCCCTCCAGTTCCGGTCGCTTCGCCGGTGTCGACCAGCGTGACGCGCCAGGGCTCGGCTACCGATTCATGCACCGTCATTTTGTTTGCCTGCATGTCAAAGGTCACGTCGGAGGTATGGAGGAAGTAATTGGCGAAATACTCCTTGATCATGTAGCCCTTGTAGCCGCAGCAGATGATGAAGTCATTGATGCCGTGACGGGAGTAAACCTTCAGGATGTGCCAGAGAATGGGCCGCCCGCCGATCTCAACCATGGGCTTGGGACGCACCGAGGTCTCTTCGCTGATGCGCGTGCCAAGGCCACCGGCTAAAATTACGGCTTTCATGGTCTAGGTTCCTTTTCAAGTGAGTAAAGCATATTTCAAGCTCATTCCATAAGCCTTGGCAAATGTTTCCCCTATCGTACAAGCACAGGAGCACGATGCCATCGAAGTTCTTTAGAATCGGAGGAGGCAGGAGTTTGTTTGTGTATCCTCGGACTCATGATGACTAACCGGGCGGAGCAGCTTCGGAAACAGATACTGGAACTGACGGCGGAGTATCACGCTGAGGCTTTTCCCGCGAAGACGTTTGTGCCCGGAGTCTCCGTTGTGCCAATGTCCGGCAAGGTGATCGGTCCAGAGGACATCTGTTCTGTCGTGGAGTCGGCCCTTGACGGGTGGTTTACGACGGGGCATTTCGCGAGGGAGTTTGAGCGCGCCCTCGCGCGGTTCGTCGGAGTGCGATCGGTTTCCCTGGTGAATTCGGGTTCGTCTGCGAATCTGCTGGCGCTCAGCGCTTTGACGTCGCCAAAGCTTGGTCCGCGGCAGTTGAAACCCGGCGATGAGGTGATTACTGTTGCGGCGGGGTTCCCCACCACGGTCAACCCAATCTTTCAAAACCGCCTGGTGCCTGTGTTTCTTGATGTCACACTGCCAACCTATGAGATCGATACCTCCCGGCTGGAAGACGCCTACAGCCCGAAGGTGAAAGCGGTCATGATCGCCCACACGCTCGGAAACGTCTTCAACCTCGATGCAATCACGGCTTTTTGCAGGAAACACAATCTTTGGTTAATAGAAGATTGCTGCGATGCGTTGGGTTCGACGTACAAGGGCCGAAGGGTCGGCACCTTCGGTGATATCGCGACGGTAAGTTTCTATCCTGCGCACCACATCACCATGGGCGAGGGCGGCGCCGTGATAACCGACAAGCCGTCGTTGCAGCTGATCATCGATAGCTTCAGAGACTGGGGGCGCGATTGCTGGTGCGAGCCCGGCATGGACAATACCTGTGGCAAGCGGTTCGCATGGGAATTGGGGACGCTGCCCTGCGGATATGATCACAAATACACCTACTCGCACATAGGGTATAACTTGAAAGCGACCGACATGCAGGCAGCCCTGGGGTTGTCGCAGATTGCGAAGCTGCCGCAATTCATCGAACGCCGCAAGGAGAATTTCGCTTATCTTAAGCAGTTGTTGCAGCCGCTGCAGGAGTATCTGATCCTGCCAACGCCAGGAGAAAACTCCGATCCCAGCTGGTTTGGATTTCCTATCGCGGTGAGAGAGAACGCTCCGTTTTCGCGACATCAGTTGACCGCGCATCTCGAAGCGAACAAGATCGGCACTCGGCTGCTGTTCGCGGGAAACCTGTTGCGTCAGCCCGCCTACGAGGGGCTCGAGTACCGGGTGATTGGCGAGCTGAAGAATACCGACTTCGTCATGAACAACGTCTTTTGGGTTGGAGTATATCCGGGACTGACAACGCAGATGCTGGACTTTATCGCAAAGTCGATCATCGAATTTGTGGAACAGAGGAGCGCAGCCCCTGTCCGGATTTTGTAAGCGCTCGCGTGATCGCGCAGTACCCACTAACGCTCAGGCTGCAGCGGATTGGCTGCGGCTTCGTCGACAATGGCAAAGCGACCGTCCGGAAGCCGGGTAATAGTCGGGGCGTAGGCTCCAATCAACTGGCGCCGCCACCACACGCCTTCTGCATGTTTCTCTTCCGTTGTGCTGAACCAGTATTGCCAAAGCACAGCGCGGACAAAGCGCGGTGGCGCGTTGTGGAACGGATTGCCGGCAAAGAGTCCCAGCACCGCCTGATCGTTCACAAGGAGAAGTTCTTCCGTCCGTGGAACAATTGGATACTCCCGCCAGGAGCCGAGAGAGGCGAACCAAAGGTTCCAGTCAAAGCGCGGCTGGTACGGCGCGTAGATCCGCGGACGCCGATTCAGTTGCTGGGGCTTATAGCGGAAGGGATAAGCAATCCAGTTCTCGCCGTCGTCGGAGCCCTGGAATTCAATCTCATAGCGATGCGGCGTCATCACCGCAAACAGACCGTACGCGTTTGCAATGCGAAAAGGCTCGAGTGCGACTACTGGTTTGACGGGTAACGGAGCTTCGCGCCATGACATTTGCACCATGGGAAATACCGTTGCGTAAAAAACCCAGGTAAGCATGATGGCGATCGAAGCAGTGCGAAGCGGCGCAAGTGATCCCCGCTTCACTTCAGCGTTTCCATTTCCGGAGGATGTCACATCAGTCTCCGGCGTAATTCCTTGAAAAAGCCCGCGAAAACTAAGCATGTGTCGCCAGCGTGATGGAATAAAGCGTTGCAGAAACGCATCGTCCAGCAAAAAAAATGCTAATACCAGGACAAGATAGTTGAGAAATGTGTAGTTTGCGGTTGCGATCACTCCGATCTGCCATGCGGTGACAATAAAAAAGCAGATGATCTTCCAGCGTCGCGGAAGAAATGCCATCCACACCAGTACCAGCTCCATCGCAAGAGTCATAGCGGCTGTCGCAATATGAAACCAGGGCGGCAGATGCTGCACATACCAGCCGATCCAAGTAGGCAGCGGGCCGTTCTGGTAATACTCGTACATCGCCGTGAGATTCCGCCAAGTCGGGTCTCCGCTCTCAAGTTTGACAACGCCGGATTCAAAATAGATTCGAAACCACTCCCACAGCAGGAGAAACATTGCGGCACGCACCGGTGGCCGCTCTCGTCCCCAGCCCGGCAGCATCCCTCCCGGGGCGACGAAGACCGCAAGGAAGCCCGCCTCAAGAAGCATGCCATCCGACTGGTATCCGGAAAATTCCTGTGCAACGCTTACAAATGAGAGAAAGCAGGCAAAGCAAATCAGCAGCATTGCGCGCGGCCAGATATTGAAGACAAGCAGCACCGAGGCGATCAGGCCTGCCCAGCACAGAGCCATCAACATGCCGTCGCTACTGCTGAGCCAGAGAAGCGTAGGAGCGTACCAGAAACGTAGGACCCCGAGACCGGAAGCAGACTGCAGATATTCGGTGGCGGGAAGAATGCCTTGCGATCCAATCAGTCCGCGTATCTGAAACAGAAGCGAGAAAAACGCCGAGAAGTAAATTAGCCCCAATGCCCGAAGAAACAGCCAACGCGCGATAAGGCGATCGGAATGGCCATAGGTGGAATCGAACAAATACCTGAAGGTGCGTTTGGCGTTCTGCATAGCTGCCTGATCAGTGACTTGGATGCCGCAAGTGCTGTTGCGGTGTGCTGCGGGGGCGAATCCCGTCAGACTGCAATCATTCAAAGCCGCGGCTGCCGATAGGAATGCATCTTATCTACATTGTTTAGCGCCATGCCAATCGCAGCCATTATCGGTTCCGGGCCCAATGGTCTTTCCGCGGCCATTACCCTGGCATCGGCCGGCATCGCCGTGAACGTTTTAGAACGCAATGGGCAGATCGGCGGAGCATGTTCCACCGCTGAAACGACATTGCCCGGTTTCCGTCACGATTTGGGATCCTCCGTTTACCCCCTCGCCATTGCGAGTCCATTTTTTCGCTCGCTCTCTGTTGAAATTCCCTGGGTCAAATCGCCCGCTTGCTGCGCCCATCCCCTTGCTGACGGCACGGCCGTGCTCCTCGAATCCTTTATCGAAGCGACCATCGCGAATCTTGACGCGTCCGATGGCCGAAAGTATCGCTCGCTGATTGAGCCGCTGGCCGAGAATTTCGACAAACTGACCGCGGAGCTTCTTGGGCCGATTCAGCACCTTCCGCGACATCCGATTCTCCTTGCACGCTTCGGCCTCTCTGCGCTTCTCCCCGCCGCATCGCTCGCGCGGTCGCGTTTTTGCCGGGACACGCGCACGCTCCCTATTGGCAGGCATGGCAGCTCATTCAGTCCTGTCCCTGGAGAGCGCAGCCTCCTCCGCGGTGGGAGTTATCCTGATGGCCGCAGGGCACGCGAGCGGCTGGCCGATCGTACAAGGCGGGGCTCAGACGCTGACCGATATTCTTGTCCGTCATCTGGATTCCCTCGGTGGTCGCATCGAGACCGGTCACGAGGTCACCCGGTTACCGGACGCGGGCTTGATTCTCGCTGATGTAACGCCGCGTCAGTTCGTACGAATCGCGGGTCCCACGCTTCCGGCAGGATACCGTCGGCAACTGGAAAGCTTTCGCTACAGTGCCGGGACATTCAAGGTCGACTACGCTCTCAGTGCACCGATCCCATGGACGGCAACCGACTGTGCGCGGGCCGCTACCGTGCATCTTGGCGGAACCCTCGAGGAGATTGTTGCTTCCGAGCGCCACTTCACCTCAGCCGCTCCCTTCGTTTTGCTCGTTCAGCCCTCACTCTTCGATCCCACTCGCGCCCCAGCCGGACAACATACCGCCTGGGCGTACTGTCATGTTCCCAATGGAAGCGCCGTCGATTATCTCAAGGCCATTGAAAGCCAGATTGATCGCTTCGCGCCGGGCTTTCGCGATTGCATTCTCGCGCGTTCCGTCTCTCCACCTGCTGCGCTCGAACGCTGGAACCCGAACCTTGTGGGAGGCGACCTCTCCGGCGGCGCCATGAATATCCGTCAACTGGTCTGTCGCCCCACGGCTTCGCTCTACCGCACACCTCTGCCCGGCGTATTCCTTTGCGGAGCCTCCACGCCCCCCGGCGGCGGAGTCCACGGGATGAGCGGATTCCACGCAGCTCAGGAGGCCGTGCGCTACTTAGAATCAATTAGATAGAGGAAAATCTTCTGTCGGAAACCGGAAGAGAGCCGCCTGTTGCCAGTTCTCGCCGCTTCAGCAAAATCCTGAAACTGCCGCGCTTTAGTTCGACCGCTCGCGGATCAGGTTCGCCATTGCCCGCAAACGCTCTTCGGATAGATCCGCATAATATCGAACCTTCGCGGGACTCCCGGCCTCTTCGCAGATGAGAAAAGTCAGGTTGAATAAAGCTTCAATTATGTTCGAGGCGCGGGCTTGGAATGCTCTTTCCTCGTTGCCGTATGTGGATGTCTGTAAGGATTCCATCCTTTACCCCAGTCGAGTTCTTCCCGCGCTTAACCATCGTTCAATGTGAGTGCAGTCTCAGAATGAGATGCCTCCTTCTGTTCCCGGGGATGCATGCACGACAATCGGCAGGCACTCGACAACGCGCCGTACTGCTTTATTTAGGACGGCCAACCGTCAACGAAAGCTTGCAGATTGTGTCGGATTTCAGGAGTTCGGTTCGATTTCCATGGAACGCCGAGAAATAGCCAGGTCCTAAAATTACTTCCTCCCTGAGATGCAGCAAAAGTACGGCCGCATGCAACCACCCTCACGAAAAGATGCGGAGCCGGCGCCAATCCTGCTGGATCGGCGCTTTGAGCACGCAGAACGTGACCGGTGCGCCTTGCTCCAGGCCCTGCACGTTGTACGGGACCGTAAGATGCCCTACGAGAGTCGCGGATGAGCACATCCAGGCGACGTCCGACGGCTGGTAGTCGACCATCAGCGCGTTCGTCGCGACAAGATCGTTGGGAAGCCAGTACCAGTCGCTCAACTGAGGGCTGACGACCGCGGGGAGCGATCTCCTGTCGCCATAGATCTGCAGCGCCCCCGGAACACCGTAAAACGCCGAAACGATGATCGTTCCATTTCGCTCTGGCGCGGGAAGATGGCCGTATATCGACTCAACCTGGTGGGCGACGCCCTCCCATCCCACGCTGTCCGCGAAGAGCTCGTTTTTGGCGTCGAGGCCGAGCGAATGAATCCGGTCCGGCGGCGTGATGGGTAGCGTCAGCTGAGCAAACGTGAGCAGCTGGAGCGCGCAGGCAACCGCGACTGCGATCTGGAAACCGGTGCGCAGTCTCGGCCGCCTGACGCCAGCGATCGCCATGAGCCCTTGAGCAAGCGCCATCGGTACGGTGCCCACCGAGTAGTAGGACTTGCCCACGAACAGGAAAAGGATGAGAGGGAGAAGGCACGCGATCCCGATGGGCCGCAGTGTGGCACTGCGAAGCAGCGACACCAATCCCGCCATCCAGAGTGGAATCAAAAAGAAGAGATAGACCACGATCAGGGCCAGGTTCGCGACAAAACCGCCGCTGGAGCCCTGATGGTTGCCTATATAGATAAGCGAAGGGAAGCCTTTCGCAACCTGCCACGCAAGGTTTGGTGCGCAGATGAGCAGTGCGACGCCCGCCGCGATCCACGGATATCGCGTCCGCAGGTCCGAACGCAGCGCGGGAGTAAACATTACGGCAAGCCCGATGGCAGCCGCCAGACCAGCGATTGTGTACTTGACCTGGAGGCCGATGCCGAGCGAGAGGCCGAGGTAGATCCAGTTTCTGGGTCGGTGCTCCAGGACCAGGGACAGAAAGCAGTACAACGCGACCATCCAGGTCGCCTCATCGAACGTCACGGTCTGATAGACCCAGTTCGCGCCGAGGAAATAGGGCGCCGTGACGGCGATGAACAGGGCGAGCGCCTGCAGACGGAGCGAACCGCCAAGGCGCCGAACGTACATGCCTGAGAGAGCAACCATGAATCCGCCGAGCAGAGTCGGGAGCAAGCGAAGACCCCATGGTGTGGCTCCCAGGAGATCGGTCTCCAGACGCGCGAGCAGCGGGACTATCGGCGGAAAGTCGACATATCCGAGCGCGGGGTGCCGGCCGGAATCGATGTAGTAGAGTTCGTCGGTGTGGAAGCCAAGGTTGCCGTTAGTGGCGAGATGCAACACCAGGACAATCACCACTGCGCCCCCATAGAGAAGCGGCGCAACAAAAGGCGGCGGCTGTTGGACACCGGCGTCTTTCACCTGGAATCTCCTTTTTGATTTCAAAAACGGCTACGTCGTACACCTAAGCCTTGTCCGGGATGTTTTGCAGTGTTTTCATACCATTTGAGCCCATGACTCTTTTGGGAAGTCTGGCATAAGCACTCCAACGAGACACGGAGCCACATTGCCGTGTCGTTAACCTGTCGGAAAAGTTGGCCTTCCGGACACATTGATGCCACCTGTGCCGATGCAACAACTAAATTCATGGCGGTGGACGCAGTCTCAATCGAACCGCTCTCTGCGACTAATTCCCGATATCAGGGAATGATACAGGGAATTTTCGTGATTTCGGCCTAGGTGCTCCAACAGGAAATCTCTCTATCAGTTGGGCCTAGACTTTCACCACGCATCAAATATATTTATATTTCGTACGTGCGCGAACTGATGTTGGCAGCCGCGTTCCCACTGATATGGAAAAAAAGTCACTCCACCTGTGGTACGCACATCCAGAGGATTTGACGGAAGCAGTCACCCAGGAGTGCGCGCGACTGCTGAGTGAAGACGAGCGTGCACTCTGGCAGACCTTTCGGTTTGACCGGCATCGCCGCGAATATCTGACTACCCGCGCCCTGGTGCGCACCGCGCTCTCCCACTATCATCCGCTCGCCCCTGAAGCCTGGCGCTTTCAAACGAATCCTTACGGCAAGCCCACCGTCGACCCGAATTGCGGCCTGCGTTTTAATTTGTCCAATTCCCCTAGTCTGGTGGTTTGTTTGATTGCTCGAGGGGTTGAGGTGGGTGTGGACGCAGAGCCGATTGAGCGCGCGGAAAAGATCGCCGAGCTTGCCCCTGAGGTGTTTTCCCCATTGGAACTAGCCCAACTGGAAGTCTTGCCCGGTCCGGAGAAATTGGACCGCGCCTTGTCTCTGTGGACGCTGAAGGAGGCCTACATCAAGGCGAAAGGTGTGGGGCTGTCCCTGCATTTGAACAAGTTCTCCTTCCTGTTTGGCGGCGTCGAGGGAATTCGCCTGGAATTCGACCCGTGTCTGTTTACTGAGCCTGAATTACGCTGGCGATTCTGTCTGTTAGAACACGCCGGGCACCGCATCGCATTGATGGCCGAGCGGGCGACTGTTCCCGAGCTGCAGGTATGGGAGGCACGGCCTTTGCTGGCACCTCCTACGCGACTGGCTGCTGGTGAGGAACTATGGTTTCCGGCCTCGGCAGTATCGTCTCGAGCTCTTCAGCAACAGTCCGGACATGAGGCTCATTGAGCACGTTTCCGTGTTCGCCTGGCACGTCATGGATATCCAGTCCACCACCCGCAAGGGCTCCCCAGCCGAGCATCGGGTCCTCGCGTGTGCCCAGAAGCTCCATACCCAGGTAACCGCGCTCGACTGCTCGCATGAGCGTGATTTTCCCTGGGTATCTCTGGATCTTGTAGCGCGCCATGGTTCGCGAATGAGCTTCTTGGACTTGATAGTAGCGAAGGCGAACTGGCAGGTCCGAACCCGCCAGACGGTGATAATAAGAGGCTACGTCTCGACTCCGCCTAACAAGCTGCTGTCGCCAGTGGTCGCCCTTCAGCGCGACTTTTCGCACAAGATAAGGGACACCCTGATCTCGAAGTCTTTGCCAGAACCCACGCAGTTTCTCAGTGGTCCCTACGTGCTGGAGGCTCCCTGGAGCGGAAGCGTCGAACAAGACGAGCAACGCCGGCTCCGCACCTTGCGCATAAAGTTGTTGTGCCATCTCAAAAGCAACAATTCCTCCAAAGGACCCGCCCCCAATCAGGTAAGGCCCTTGCGGGAGAAGGAACCGCATCTCCTTGATGTAAGCGGACGCCAGTTCTTGTATCGTAGTTTCGCGAATATTCCCCTGAGCTAAGAGCAGCGATCGAAACGCATAAAAGGGTTGGTCGGGCCCGAGAGCTTTCGCAATTGCCTCATAATTAAGCACACCTCCTCCGACACCATGAACGCAGAAAAAGGGAACGCGGGAACCATTCGGCTGAATGGGCACCAGAGTATATTCCGAGTTGGTCGGCTGTTCCAACTTACGAATTACGTCGGCGAATTGGCGTACTGTGCGCGCTTCAAACAGAACAGCAAGTTCGAGGTTCACCTGATAGATCTTCTTTAACTTGGTCAAAAGGCGTACGCCAATCAGGGAATGTCCTCCCAGATGGAAAAAGTCGTCATCCAGTCCGACCTGCTGCACTCCTAGTACCTCGGCCCATAGTCCGACAAGCGTCTTCTCAAGGTGGCTTTGGGGAGCAATGTAGGTGTCCGCTTGTAACGTATGTATCTCAGCGGGCAACGGCAGAGCCTTGCGATCGATTTTGCCGTTGTCCGAGATCGGAATCTGATCGAGAAACACGTAGGCCGTTGGCACCATGTAATCCGGCAGTTGCCGTTTCAGCCGTGTGCGCAACTCCAACGTCGTCGGCACGGTGCCGGCCGCCGCCACCAGGTAAGCCACCAGCCGCTTCTCGCCCGGCCTATCCTCGCGTGCGATGACTACAGCCTGCTTGATCTCCGGCTGCGCCATGAGTGCCGCTTCGATCTCACCGAGTTCGATGCGATAGCCGCGAATCTTGACCTGATGATCGATCCGGCCCAGGCACTCGATGTTGCCATCCGCCCGATGGCGCGCAAGGTCGCCGGTGCGGTACATCCGTTCCCCGCCCGCGCGGAACGGGTCGGCTACGAATTTTTCCGCCGTCAGCTCCGAGCGATTCAGATATCCGCGTGCAAGCCCGTCTCCGCCAATGTACAACTCTCCTGTAACTCCAACCGGCACGGGCTGTCCCTGTCCGTCCAGAATGTAGCATGTGGTGTTCGCCACCGGACGACCGATCAGGATCGGCTCCTGCCCGTCGGCAACGCGGTACCCGGTTGACCAGATCGTTGTTTCTGTCGGCCCATAGAGATTCCACACTCTCTCCACCCTGGGCACCAGTTGCGCCGCCACCTCCTGCGGCATAGCTTCGCCCGTACACACCGCCTGCAAATCCGGCTTGCCGCTCCAGCCTGAATCGAACAGAAGCCGCCAAGTCACAGGAGTAGCCTGCAAGAAGGTGATGCCGTGCCGATCCAGCAGATCGTGCAACGCATTTCCATCTGCCGCCTCCTCGCGGCTTGCCACGACAATCTGTGCCCCCACCAGCAGCGGCAGCCACACATCCATGCCCGCAATATCGAACGAGATCGTAGTCACCGCCAACAACCGGTCGCGTTCGCTCAACTGAAGCCACTCGCGCATCGACCACAGGACATTCGTCAGCGCTCCCCGCGGGACTTGCACCCCCTTAGGGGTCCCTGTCGAGCCCGAAGTGTAGATCAAATATGCTAGATGTTCAGGTTCGACCGCCACCGCAAGGTTATCGCAGCGGTTCCCCTGCCAGCCGATATCTTCCAGTACGATCGCCACACCGCCAAACGCCGGCAGTCCCCCGCGCAGACTCTCTTCTGTTACCACCACCCGAACGCCACTGTCTTCCAACATGTACCCGAGCCGTTCGGCTGGCAGCAACGGATCCAGGGGCAGGTACGCCGAACCCGTCTTCACGATCGCCAACAGCGCCACCATCATGTCGATCGATCGCTCGACAAACAGCCCGATTATTTGATCCGGGCCCGCACCATGCTTGCACAACTCCTGGGCCAGTCGGTTGGCCCGTTCGTTCAGCTCCCGGTAGGCGAGCCGTTGCTCGCCACGAACCACGGCGATCGCGTCCGGCGTCCGCTCCACTTGCGCTTCCACCAACGCCGCCAGCGATGTCTCTCGCGGATACGCCCGCTCCGTCGCATTCCACTCCACCAGCGCCTGCTGCCGTTCCGGGGGTGTCAGCAGCGAGACCGCTGCTGCTCTCTGTTCGGGCGCTGCAATGGCTGAGTGAAGATACGTAGTCAGGTGTCCCCATAGCCGATCGATGGTGCCGGCGTCGAATAAATCGGTGTTGAACTCGATCACCCCCTCGATCGCCTCTCCGACCGAACGCAGTTCGATCGTGAAGTCGAACTTCGAAGTATCGGTTCGGGCAATCTGTGCCGATCCTTCCAGCCCACGCAACTCCAGCCTGGGTAACGCCCAGTTCTGGAAGATCAGCATGACCTGAAATAGCGCCGACCTGCTCAGATCCGGTTCGGGCCTAATCTTGTCGATCAGCAATTCGAGGGGTAAATCCTGATGGGCATAGGCATCCAAAGCAGTCTGCCGAACCCGCTGCACCAGTTCGTGAAAGGTCGGATCGCCGTCGAGTTTGCCGCGCAGGACAACTGTATTTGTAAAGAAGCCAACCAGTTCCTGGGTCTCGCTTCGAGTCCGCGCTGCAATCGGTGAGCCAATCAAGATGTCGTCTTGGCCGGAATAACGGGCCAGTACGGCATAGAGCGCAGCGAGTGCTACCATAAACGGCGTCACCCTCTCTCGAATGCAGAACTCCTGGACTGCCGTCGTCAGTTCGGTGGACAGCCAGTATTGCCGGGCAGCGCCACGAAATGTTTGCCGTGCCGGGCGAGGACGATCTGTTGGCAGTTGCAGCGCAAAGGAGCTTCCCTTCACCTGGTCTTCCCAGTACGAGATCAGGCGTTCTCCTTCAGGCCCGGCGAATTGCTCCCTCTGCCAACGGGCGTAGTCGGAATAGGCAATGGGAAGGTCAGGAAGCTGAGCAACCGCGGCAGTAATGCCGGCATTGTAGAACGCGGCAAAATCGCGAAACAGAACTCCCACTGACCACCCATCCGACGCTACATGATGAACAGTCAATTGCAGCACGTGTTCGCATTCGTCCACGCGGTAAAAAGCTGCCCGGATCACCGGATCGCGATCCAGAACAATGGGCCGGTTCGCCTCGGCATGAAGCGCTGCCGAAAGCAAGTCCTTCCGCCTGCCCTCCTCTATGCCGCTGAAATCGGTAACAGGCAGCGAGACTTCAAGCGCCGCGGGAATCTCAAGCTGGAGCTGGCCCTCCGCATGGATGTAGCGCGTCCGGAGTGTTTCATGGCGCTGAACCACAGCACTCAAGGCACGCTCGAGAACGGCAAAATCCAGGGTTCCCTCCAAACTCAGAGTGAAGCTAATGTTGTATTGCGCTGTGCTGCCATCGATTTGTTCCAAAAGCCATAAACGCTCTTGTCCGAAAGACGGCACCGGCGCCCCGGTTGTACTGTGCGCAATCGGCACCATTCGGTTCTGAGCCCCAGCCCCTTGTCCCGCAGCGTCCGGCTGCTGTGCTTTGCGAATTGCATCGGCGAGTTGGCGCACGGTGCGGGCTTCAAACAGGACAGCAAGTTCGAGGTCCACCTGATAGATCTTCTTTAACTTGGCAAACAGGCGAACGCCGACCAGGGAATGGCCTCCTAGAGCAAAAAAGTCGTCATCCAGTCCCACCTGCTCCACTCCCAGCAGTTCTTGCCACCAGATGGCCAAGGTACCTTCCAGGTCCTTGCTTGCGAGTGCAGCATGGGGTGCCGTGTCGATCGCCCGTGGCGACGGAGTTACCTTGCGATTGTCGAGTTCCTCGAGAGGGTGGGAGACGGCGACCACCGCGAACGGAGTCCTAGCCAAAAGAATGCGCGTCAAAGCTCGTGCGCCGTCAAGTGGCGGGATTCCAGAAAGGGCGAAGGATTCAATCGGTTGGTCGTCGGAGAGAGGAGCATCGCGAGCTGGCGCGTTCTTCTCCATGGCCTTTGCTGGATCAGCGATGCGGCGCATGGCGAAGCCTTCAATCTCCGCCAACACCTGATCCCGCTCATCGAAGAGCGTGATATCGAAGGTTTCAACCTCGCCGTGAAGCAAATTCTCCCGGCGGGCGCAGATGTGACTGAAGAGCCTGATGGGCAATGGGCGGTAGACGCACAGCTTCTTGTAGGAAAACGGAAGGTAAAGGTCGTCGGAGGACTCGTAGCCGTCAGTCAGATAGAGTGAGCACCCGGTTGCCAGATCGAGCAGAGCAGGATGCATGCGATACATGGAACAATCCGCAGAGAATCCATCATCCAACGATAGCTCCGCCAAGCCCTCGTGCTTGCCAATGAGCAGCCGCTTGAGAGAGTGCCAGCGGGGGCCGAAATCGAGGTAACGCTCCTGCCTGGTCCGGTGCTGTTCATCGAAGACGACTTCCCGTTCGCGGCAGCGCGTCGCGATGGCAGTGCCATCGATCTGCGACGCCGGGCGCGCGAGGCACGGTTCAATGCGACCCGTCGAATGTTCGACCCACTCGCCCGCACGCGCAAGTATGGAGAAGCGGAAACCGGCTTTTTCAGGCCCTTCTTCCTGTTCGCGTTTAAGCTGGACACGCACCTCCGTGGATTCAGAATCGTCGAATGTCAGCGGAGCGAGAAAGAACACATCCTGAAATTCAATCGGGCCAGGGACAGAACCGCGCGCGAATGCCGCAGCAGCCATTTCCAGATAGCCCGTTCCCGGGACAAGCGCCTTGCCGGTTTTCAATCTATGTTCAGAGAGCAGCGGCTGCTGCTGTCGCGAAAGCCGGCTCGAGTACACAGTTTCCTGGGGCGTTGCCAGCAGCCGTTCGTCCAGCAATGGATGCGGAGAGGCGGAGCGTGCAGCCATCCCAACCTCGCGCCAGGCACCCCAGTCAATGACAGTTACCGGATCCTTTCGGCTCAGCGCGAAAGCATCGAGAAAGGCATTGGCGGCGGCATAGTCCACCTGACCCGCTGGAGGGAAGATGGAACTAATAGAGGAGAATAAGACAAAGCAGCTCAACGGTGCATCGCGGAGGGCCTCTTCCAGAACCAACGTTCCACGCACCTTTGGATCGAGAACCCTGGCTGCGCTCTCCGCGTTCTTCAGCATCAAAGGGCCGTCTTCGAGAATGCCTGCGGCATGAAAGACGCCGTCGATTCTTCCATAGTGCTGTCGAGCCAGGGAAACGACACCACGCATCTGATCGAGATTCGTGACATCCCCTTGAGCAACCAGCACTCCACCCGCGACTGCTCGAATCTCAAGCAGCTTTCGAATCCTCTGTTTTTTGGCCTCGGTCAGGTGGGCGTCGTTCACAGCGGCTTCCCACTCCGCTTCGTGCGGCAACGAGGAACGGGTCACAAGAACGAGGCGAGCGTTATATTCGCGCGCCAGATGTTCAGCGACGACCAAGCCTATGCCGCCCAATCCACCCGTGATGAGATACACGCCTCGCGGCTGCAAGCGGCGGCGCTCAGGGGCAGTGGACAGATACAAGGGATCGAGCGTCTCAACAAATCGCTCGCTGCCACGAAACGCAATGGTTGGGTTGTCGCAGATAGAGGCCATCTCGGTGACGATCTGGGCCGCGCACTCTATTGCATTGCCGCTTTCAAGGTCCACATCGATGCTACGGCATGTGATTCCCGGAAGCTCCTTGGGGATAACTCGTGCTGGGCCAAGTAACACCGCGCGAACTGGATTGCGGACCGGTTCCTCAGAGACTTGTTGCATTCGGTTTGAGACCAGAGCGATGTCGATATCCGCGATGTCCTGATTGGCCAGCGCCTGGGCAAGATAGAGTGGGCTATAGAAGCTACTATCCATCGTTTCTGCCAGCGGCAGTTCGGCACCCTCAACGGACCAAAGGTGGAGGATTTTCCTGGGCGAGTATCCGCTCTTGATGGTGTCGGCGATCAAGGCGTCATAGTCGTCGCGAACACCAAGCCTGATTGAATATCTATCCTTTTCATGTCGTTGATAACTTGAACCCGCAGCGACCAGAATTACGTCCTGCTTATCTCCTCTGAGGTTCGCGGCGATTTGATCGCCCAGGCCAAGCGAGTCATTGAAAACGATCCAGGCGCCTATCGATCCTGTCGCTGCAGGAGTTACAGGAACAGGTCTCCAGACGCGACGATAGAACGACAGGTCTTTGTCGTCCTCCAGACGTGACGCATGGAGAGACTTCTCCGCGGATTGCACTCTATCTGGTTCAATCCAAAACTTCTTGTGCTCAAAGGGGTAGGTCGGCAGCGGAACGCGTTGAACGGAGCCGGACGGATGTAGTTTCGGCCAATCTACGTTCACACCCGAAACCCAGAGTCGGCCGAGCGTGTGAAGCGCGCAGTGAAGGTCGGTAATTTTTTCCCGTGGATGTGGCAGGGATTGAAATGCCTTTGTCGTTGGTCCGCCCTGTTGACGAGCCAAAGACGCGAGCGCATTGCCGGGTCCGGCCTCAATTAGAATCCGATCCGGCTTGCGAAAGAGCTCAGCCAGGCAGTCGGAGAAGCGGACAGTTTGCCGCAGGTGGCGGGCCCAATAGCCTGGATTGGTGGCTTCTTCAGGCTTAATCCAGGTTCCGCTGACATTGGAGAGATATGGGATGCGTGGAGGCTTTAACTCGACGCTTTGTAGCCGTCCTTCGAATGCGCCGAGGATAGGGTCCATCATCTCGGAGTGGAATGCATGCGAGGTCAATAGGCGGCGACAAGATACGGACTGTTTTGCGAGACTCTCTTCCAGAGCCGCGATTTCGAGCGTTAGTCCGGAGACCACGCAGAGGCTTGGATTGTTGATTGCGGCCAAGCAAAGAGTGCCGTTAAGGTGAAGGTCGCTGCGGGCGAGGGGAACGGCGAGCATCGAGCCGGACGGAAGATCGTACATCAGACGTCCGCGGAAGGCCGCGATTGCGAGAGCGTCTTCGAGCGAGACGACTCCGGCGAGACATGCCGCTACATATTCGCCAATGCTATGGCCCACCATTGCTTCGGGCTCAACGCCAAGCGACATCCACCAACGTGCAAGAGCGTACTCGATCGAGAAGATAGCGGGCTGGGTGAGCCAAGTCTGATTCAGCCTTTCAGCCGCGGCGTCTTTTTCCTCTTCCGGCGGATACAGCGCCTGACGCAGGTCGAGCGCGAGAGGCTGCATAAGTTGTTGAGCACAGAGATCGAGAGTTTCACGAAAGATCGGCTCGTTCTCATAGAGATTGCGGCCCATGTTGACGTACTGAGAACCTTGCCCGGAGAACATGAAGACGACAGAGGGGGCGGTTTTCGCGGCAAGCCCCGAGGCAAAGGATTTGCGCTCTCCCTCCGCAATCGCACTTGCCGCCTCTCGCGTGTCCTCGACGACCAGTGCGCGACGATGGGGGAACGCATGCCTGCCAATCTGGCAGGTGAATGCAATGTCTGCCAAACGTTGGTCAGGATGTGCGTGGACGTGAGTGGCGAGATTGGTTAACGCATTCTCAACAGCGCTGTCTGTCTTGGCGGAAACGACCAACAGTTGATAGGGCTTCGTCTGTAGTGACTCAACTGGCGGCGGAGCCTCTTCAAGTACAACATGTGCGTTGGTGCCTCCGATGCCTAACGACGTGACACCCGCGCGCCTGGGCGATCCGGTGGACGGCCAATCCGAGAGTTGGCTGTTGACAAAAAACGGACTTCCATTCAACTCGACGTGAGGATTCAGATTCTGAAAATGCAGGCTGGCGGGCATTTGGCGATGCTCAAGGGCGAGGACAGTCTTCATCAAACCTGCGACGCCTGCCGCTGCATCGAGATGGCCTACGTTGGTTTTGAGCGACCCGATTCCGCAGTAGCCGCAGCGGGCTGTGGACTTGCGAAACGCTTGCGTAAGGGCCCTGACTTCGATGGGATCGCCGACGACCGTCCCGGTTCCATGGGTCTCGACGTAGGAGATGTCCGCGGCGTCGACGCCGGCGAAATTAAGAGCTTCGGCAATGACCTCCGCCTGGCCTTCAACGCTCGGGGCCAAATAACCGACTTTGCGCGCACCGTCATTGTTAATTGCTGATCCGAGAATGACGGCGCGGATATGGTCGCGCTCTTCGAGTGCATCTTCGAGGCGTCGCAGTACGACAATCCCCAGGCCGCTTCCAAAGACAGTTCCGCTCGAGCTTGCATCGAAGGAACGGCAGTGACCATCGCGAGAAAGAATCTCTCCATCGTGGTAAATATAGCCCTGACCATGCGGGATTTCGATGGTAACCCCGCCAGCCAGGGCCAGATCGCACTCGTGATTGAGCAGACTTTGGCAGGCAAGATGAACCGCGACAAGAGAAGTGGAGCAGGCGGTCTGCACGTTAATACTGGGTCCGCGCAGGTCCAACTGGTAGGAGACGCGCGTGGCCAGAACATCTTTGTCGTTGCCGGTCTGTTTGAGTTGGAACAAGCCGGTGCTGCCAAGCAGTCGGCGATTGGCCAGCAAGTTATGGATGAGGTAGGTGTTCATGCCCGACCCAGCAAAGACTCCGATCGAGCCATCGAAGCTTTGAGGAGGGTGGCCAGCATCTTCAAGAGCCTCCCATGCACACTCAAGGAAGTGGCGGTGCTGCGGATCCATGATCGAAGCGTCTCTTGGACTCAGGCCGAAGAAGGACGCATCGAACATCGGAACATCGTCAAGCACCGAAGCCCTCTTGACATAGTCCGGACTGGCCAACTCTTCGGGAGACACACCGGCGGCGAGCAATTCAGCATCGGAAAGGGAGCGAATGGACTCGACTCCATCGCGCAGATTTCGCCAAAACTCTGAGATATTGCAGGCTCCGGGAAAGCGCCCTGCCATGCCGACGATTGCGATTTTGGAGGGTGTCATCATCTCCCTTTAGTGGTGCCGAGCCGACATACGGCGCTGCGCACGGTCTGAAACCTGGGAGTGCAATTCAGTTCCAGCAAGGTGTCTGGCAAGTGTACTCACCGTAGAAAACTCGAACAGGTCAACGAGTGAGATTTCGCGCCTCAACACCTCTTGCAGCTTCGCCTGTACCTCAGCGACTGTGAGGGAATGTGCGCCGAGGTCGAAGAAGTTATCGTTCATGCCGACGCTGGGAATTCCCAGTGCATCTTGCCACACGGCTGCTACAACGCGCTCGATTTCATTACTGTTTTGGTGGCCAGATTTATTTTCGGGCGGCCCTGCGGCTACGCTAAAAGTGATGCTCGGCGGGGGAAGTTTGAGCAGAGCTTTGCGATCGATTTTCCCGTTATCCGTAAGCGGCAGCTCGGGAAGAAAGACGAAGGCCGAAGGGACCATGTAATCGGGAAGCTTCGATTCGAGCGCGCTGCGTAGAGGGTCGGTCGCCTCCGTTCCATTAGCCTCGGCCACCAGATAGGCAATCAGTCGCTTGTCGCCCTCCCGATCTTCTCGAACTACGACCACAGCCTGCCTGACCTCCTTACACTGCTCCAGAATGGCTTCAATCTCGCCGGGTTCTATGCGGTGGCCGCGAAGCTTGACCTGGTAGTCGGTGCGGCCAAGAAACTCGATGTTCCCATCCGGGAGAAAGCGCGCAAGATCGCCGGTGCGGTAGATTCGATGCGGTGAGAGTGAAGGGATAGTGAGAAAACGCTCCGCAGTAAGATCGGGCCGGTTCCAATAGCCGCGGGCTACGCCGTCTCCGCCAATGAAGAGTTCTCCAATTTCACCTACCGGAACAGGCTGCAATTCCGCATCCAGCAAATAAATCTGAGTGTTGGAGATGGGGCGACCGATTGAGACCGTGCTTCCCGGCTCTTCCACGCGATAGGTTGTCGACCAGATGGTGGTCTCTGTCGGCCCGTACATGTTATGGATCTCTCCGCGGAAGACCTGGCGAATATGGTGAATGAGGGAAGCAGGCACCGCTTCTCCTCCCAACAGCATCTGCCTGAGCAAGCCGAGTGCGGCGAACGCGCGCGGATCCAGCGTCAACATGCGCGCAAGCGACGGGGTCATTTGCAGATGCGTGACACCGTGGCGGGTGATTTCATCGGCAATTGTGGCTGTTCCGTCGTTACCATGGACGACCACCTTGAAGCCACGGGTCAAGGTCCACAGTAGTTCCAACACAGAGATATCGAAAGAAAAACTGGTGACTGCCAACCAGACTCCAGGTGCACAACCGATAGCCCGGTCCATGCCGGTAAAGAAGTTGATCACATTCCGGTTTTCGATCATTACACCCTTGGGCATCCCGGTCGAACCGGAGGTGTAGATCACGTACGCAAGGTTATGACTGGCGGCGTTGGTTTCGACTGCGTAAGGGCTTTCGAGGGTAATCGCGGGATTCTCGACATCGAGCACCCTAAGTTCTCTGGCGCCTAATGGAAGCTGATCGCGCACTTCGGATGTAGTGAGGAGAATCTGCATTCCCGAATCGTTGATGATCAGCGACAGGCGCTCTTTGGGGTGAGTGGGGTCCAAAGGGACATATCCCGCGCCGGCTTTCAGGATGGCCAACAGGCTAACAACGAGAGTCTCCGACCGTCCCATCGCAACGCCAACGAGCGTGTCCGGTTTCACGCCAAGACTTTGCAAATGCCGTGCAAGTCGATTGGAGCATTCGTCCAGTTCGCGATAACTCAACTGACGGTCTTTTGCGACAACTGCAATTGCGTCCGGGGTCTTGGCAACCTGCTGTTTGAATTGGTCAGCTATGGTGCTATCGCGCGGATAATCGACTTCGGTTCGATTCCACTCAAACAGCTGAACGGGTAACATGGCAGTTCTCCAAAAATAGGAACTCTATTCCAGTTCCGAGAAATGTCTCAATGGCTTCGTCGGGCGTATTCACGATCGGCTGTCCTTTGACATTAAAGCTCGTGTTCAGCACCATCTGGCGGCCCGTGGTTTCTCCGACGGCCAGAAGCAGTGCATGAAAATCAGGATTGTCGTTCACAGATACGGTCTGCAGACGAGCGGAACCGTTGACGTGGGTTATGGCAGGAAGTAAAGCCTGGGCTTCGGGGCGAACATCGACCACGCTGATCATGTAAGGATGTTCCGCGCCCGGAGCCACATCGAACCAGCGGTGTGCTTCTTCCACCGAGCAGGCGGGGGCAAAAGGACGGAAGGCTTCGCGTTTCTTAACCATGGCGTTGATGCGATCACGCATTTCGGGGTGTCCAGGGTCGGCAAGAATGCTGCGATTGCCTAGTGCCCGCGGACCGTACTCCATCCGGCCCCGATACCATGCGATGACCCGTCCATCGGCAATAAGTTTAGCCGCCGAGGCACAGGTGGCCTCAAGAGAATCTAACTTCTGCCATTCGATCCTGTCGCCGAAGCGGCGAAGCGCGGCTTCAATATCGCTCGTTGAGTAGTGGGGTCCAAAGAGCGGAGCCGGCAGGCGGCTGTTGAGAACTTCGCCGGCAAGCGAGGTGCGATAGAGCGCGGCTCCCAAAGCGGTGCCGTCGTCACCAGCCACGGGCTGCACGTAGACTTCATCGAACAACCCCGAACTCATCAGCTTGCCATTGGCCGTGCAGTTGAGGGCAACCCCTCCGGCCAGAGCAATTCGGCGCAAGCCCGTCTGCTCCGCGAAGTGGCCGCAGACGTGGAGGATCACTCTGTCGAGGCACTCCTGAAGAGCGGCAGCCACGTCCTGATGGATGGATGTGACCGAGTCGACTGGGAGTCTGCGTGGCACCAAGTGCTCGTCGAGATATGCCCGCGTGGCTGTATAGTTTTCCCGCTCTTCGCGCGATCTGTTCAACTTCAGAATCGGAATCCGAATGGAACCGTCGTCGCGAAGTTCCACGGCCTGTTCAAAGAACGACCGGAAGCGAGCAGGGTCGCCGTAAGGAGCCAAACCCATGATCTTGTATTCATCTGAATTGAAATCGAAGCCCAGATGCAGAGTTACAAGCGAATATAGAATGCCGATCGAGTCATTGGCTCCTACCGTGCGGATTTTCTCGAACCCCCCGTCATGAAAATCGTAGACGCTGAGGCTCTCGGTTTCGCCCATCGCATCGTTTACGACTACGAGGCACTCGTCCCAGCCCGATGTATAGGCCGCGCTGGCAGCGTGCGCCAGATGGTGACCGACCGAGGACACTTTCTCTTCCGGGAATCTAGGCAGGTCTCGGCGTACCTGCACCAGCAACGCTTCTCTGGAGAAGACCTGGTCGTAGAGCCCGGCCGACACTTCATCTTTCAGATAGAGATCGCGGTACGGAGCATAGTCGAATCCGTGGACAATCTCGTCGATTTCGTCAATCGAAATGCCGGCCTCGGCCAGACAGAATTGGATGGCGTGGATTGGAAAATCGCCGGTGTGCTTCTTCCCACTGAATCGCTCTTCTTCAGCGGCGGCAACCAAACGGCCATCGATCACCAGCGCGGCTGCCGCATCCATCCCCTGTGCGATCCGATACTCGCGCTCTTCCAAGCCAGGCCAATTCGCCTGCTTGAATGGCACAGAATTCTCCAACCCGCTGATCCCGATGACTTTCACGCCTACCCCCTTCGCAACAAGAGAGCGAGGCGTCCCTCAGCCGGGCGCACCGCGATTTTTCGCAGTTTATCTGTAGATGGCACCAAGAGCAATCTCCTTAGAAACATCCCTAGAGGTGCTAATCTCAGTACTTTCCTTAGTCATCGTCAACGACGAAACGCGTTGTCAGCTCCGACGCCTATCACGACAGGGACTAAGCATACAGAGGTTTTGTGTCAATATAGTTATTGCTTAGGTTCAGTTTGATTGCTTTGGCATGCCAAGTCAACTCCATTTTCTTGCTAAGAACCACTGCCTCGCACTTCTTGGAGTACTGGCTGGACCTCAGAATCTGGCCGAGCGATAGATAACTTTGGGTGTCCTATGGAGATGAGATGGGTTTCCTCAGGTCGCAAATTGTCGGGTCAATCAAGTCGGTGCTGGCACGCCAAGGTCTAGTTCTGGTGTCAACGTCACGGTTTGGCAGCTACCCATTCGCGGACGTGAAGCGGCTGGCGGCTATATGGAACTATCCAGTGACCACGATTTTTGACGTGGGTGCCAACGAGGGCGAATCAACGCTTGAAGCACTCAATAGCTTCCCTGAGGCGCGCGTCCTGAGCTTTGAACCCCATCCACCCACGTTTGCGACTCTGGTGGCAAATGCCGGCGGGACCCCCCGTTTTCAGGGATTCAATCTTGCCCTGGGGACCGATATCGGCGAAGTGGAGATGATCGAGTACGATGATTCCACAACCAACAGCCTGTCGCCGAACAACCCCTTTTCCACGCGGTGGAACACACGTGGCCGCAGTATTCGTGTACAGGAAACCACCCTGGATACATTTTGCTCGGAACACTCGATCGACAGCATCGATCTGCTCAAGATCGAGGCAGAAGGTCTCGACTTGGCCGTTCTTCAAGGCGGCAGTCTGATGTTGCAAAAGCCGGCCGTGAAGTTCGTCCTGGTTGAGTTCAATGACCTTCCGCCGAGAGAGGGCGTCGTCGGCGGTGCGTTGATGCCATGCTATGACCTGCTGAATCCTTTCGGATTCCGATTTGTTGCCGCCTATAACGATTACATCAGCACCGCAGGCGAAATGTTCTCCGTATCGAAAGCTCTTTTTTGCCTGCCCCCGCGCAGGTGACCTCGAATAACGATTTGAAGCGGCGTCATCGGCCCCTGGATCTGGCCGCACCGATTGAAAACTTTGACTGCACTACGGAGATGAAATGGGTTTCCTCAGATCGCAAGTTGTCGGATCAATCAAGTGGATGTTGGCGCGCCAGGGTGGAGCTCTAGTGTCAACGTCGCGGTTTGGCATCTACCCATTCGCAGATGTGAAGCGGCTGGCGGCTGTGTGGAAGTATCCGGTGACCACGATTTTTGATGTGGGAGCCAGTGAGGGCGAGTCGGCGCTGGAGGCACTCAATAAGTTTCCCGAGGCGCGCGTTCTGGGCTTTGAACCCCATCCATCCACGTTTGCAAACCTGATGACTAAAGTCGGCAGGAACCCCCGCTTTCAGGGATTCAATATCGCCCTGGGGACCGATATCGGCGAAGTGGAGATGATTGAATACGATAGGTTCAAAGCCAACAGTCTGACGCCGAACAACCCGCATGCCACGCGATTCGACAAACACGGACGCAGCATTCGTGTACAGGAAACCACCCTGGATTCATTTTGCTCGGAGCACTCGATCGACAACGTTGATTTGCTGAAAACCGACGTGGAGGGTTTCGACTTAGTCGTTCTTCAAGGGAGCAGTTCGATGCTGCAAAAGCGGGCCGTGAAGTTCGTCCTGGTTGAGTTCTTTGACCTTCTGCCGACAGAGGGCGTATTCGGCGGTGCGTTGATGCCGTTCGAGAACCTGCTGGGGCCCTTCGGATTCCGATTCGTTGCCGCCTATAACGACTACATCAGCACCGCAGGCGAAATGTTCTCCACTTCGAATGCTCTTTTCTGCCTGCCCCCGCACAGTTGACCTCGAATACGGAAGCTAATCAAGGCTGGAAATCCGCGCTTACGTTTACGCACGATCGCCTTCTCACTCAGCGAGCGTTCGAGTTACGCATCGATCCTGCCCGTAGCTGGCGCAGATTATTCTTTCTGACGGGTTCTTCCCGAGTAACCACGACTCGGGTTGGAGATGGTCCAACATCTGTGTTTGCTGACTGAAGGCTTCTTGACGTCCAGGCAATCGTTTTGGCGCCTGGATTCTCTACTTATCGGAACTTAGATTGAACCTGCGATTTTCGGGCCAAGTTTGCTGCATTTGCAGGTAATTAAAATCGAGAACAGGACCGGCAAGACGAAATGGCGGTGGATGCAGTCTGCTGCGAACCGCTCTCTAGGACAAATTCCCATTAACAGCGAAAATTACAGCGAATTTTCGCAAGACGAGGATCGACTCTGGTTTGCGGCTCCGAATGACGGATGCAAAAGAGCGACCACGTTGGTTCGTACTCCTGCCGCGGGAACCTCGACGTCGCGTGCTGAATGGCTCGTATGCCAATTATGAAAAGAATCTTCGTGTCAGGCCGCCGCTTAGACCCACGAGACCCGTTAGCACGAGTGCATAGGTCGATGGTTCGGGCACGGCGCTGGGTGGCGTTTGATCGAGCGGCTGCAATCCAACCGTGGTTGTTGCGCCACTGGAGAGTACCGCGCCGTCACCAAAGATGTTATTGGGAGTAATTGTTTCCCCGGCAATACAGGCACCACCCGTGGAAAAGCAGAAATAATTAAAGCCGCTGAACTTACCAGGGTTTACCTGAATCAAGAACTCAGCAGAGGCCGCACCGAAGTCAAACGAGAGCCCGGTTGCAGTGGCTGACAGGCCACCTCCGGTGTCCTCGTCAACCAGGGAGTTGGCGGTTGTAAGGTCGAAGTTGTTTGCGGAATTAAGATTATCAATCAGATCGAGGTTCCAACTTAAAATGTCGCTCGTCGCCAGCACGCCAATTGTGCCGTCAGTTGTAATGGAACCAAAGACTGTGTTTGACTGCAACGGGTTCCCCGTGGGAGTTGCACTGGTGATCGTGGTGTCAATTGTGTAGGTGATGTCATAAGCGTGTGCAACCGATGAACTCAATTGCACGACGATAAAGGCGAGCGAGAGACTTTGGGCCAACCGGCGGCCCGCAACTCGTAAGGTCATGGTGATCTCCTAAAGGGCTTCATCTGATACAGCGCAAAGCAGCGGCATAATGGCTCATTTCTCTCGCTCAGGTACTCTCAGCGAGGCGAAAGATGCCGAATTCCCCCATGATCAGCGAGGGGGCGTGCTAGGCTAACTGCAAGAAAATAGCCATGCATCGCATTTTCTGGGAGAACTTCTCTTTGGAACCGCAACCAGGCGAAATCACTCTGCTGCTGACAAAGTGGAAGGAAGGCGACCCGGACGCCTTCGAGCGTCTGGTGCCGCTCGTATACCCGAAGCTGCGCGAGATCGCCGCCAGCTATGTGCGACGGGAGAGAAACCCTGGTGTGGTGCAGGCGACCTCCTTGGTCCATGACCTCTATTTGCGGCTCTTGAACCAGAAGCAGGCCGGCTGGAATGATCGCGCTCACTTCTATACCTTCTCAGCAAAGGTAATGCGGATGATTTTGATTGACCATGCGCGTAGTAACCAGGCGCAGCGGCGAGGCGGTCAGGTAGAGCATGTTCCGCTGAGTGACGATCTTCCATGGGTGGGGGTCGGAAGTGTGGATCTCATCGAACTCAACCGAGCGCTCGACGCGCTCTCTCTAATCGATGCGCAGAAGGTCCAACTGGTTGAGTTGCGCTATTTTCTTGGTTGTACTGCCGACGAAACCGCTGCTTTGATGAACATTTCCAAAGCAACTGTGAATCGCGATCTGAACTATGCGAGAGCATGGCTCTACAGGCGGATTGAGCCCGACGCGGGGGAAGATTTTGCGAAGGCATGAGACGGTTTCTCCTGTCTCGCCGCTGTACGGATAAGGCATTTTCAGCACAATCGGAGTGGTCCTCATGTCGTCCATCAGCGAAAAGACCGAATTGGAGAGGCTCACCCAAGCCATCTTTCATGAGGCCTTCGATGCTCCCGCCGAAGAGCGAGATTCGCTTCTGCGTAATAGATGTAAGGGTGACACGGCTCTGATGGATGAGTTGCGCTCGCTGCTCGAAGCTTGTGAAGCCGAGAAAAAGCTGGCTGAGCGCGCATCAGTCGAAACGCGCAGCAGAGTGACTGCGCCCGGCAAAGGCCGATTGATTGGATCATTCGAACTCGACAAGTTGCTGGGCCACGGAGGTATGGGCGCAGTTTACCTCGCACATCGAATCGATGGGCAATTCAGCCAGCAGGTGGCTATCAAGGTGATCAATACACCACTGGCCACGGACCTCTTCCGCGATGCGTTTCGGATGGAACGCCAGATTTTGGCAAGCCTGGTGCATCCGTTTATCGCTCGTTTGCTGGATGGTGGTGTTAGTGAGGATGGCGACCCATATCTGGCAATGGAGTATGTCGATGGTATCTCTATCGCTGCCTATTGCAGGCAGAACCGACTGTCGCTGCGCGATCGCTTGCTTCTCTTCAAGAATGTCTGCGGAGCAGTGCAGTTCGCGCATCAAAGGCTCGTCGTACATAGGGACCTGAAGCCAGACAACATTCTTGTCGTCGCGGATGGCACGCCCAGGTTGCTGGATTTTGGTACGGCGAAACTGTTAGCTCCGACGCCGACTGACGTAACGGCCGGCTTTACCCAGCAAGGCCTCCGCCCGTTCACGCCGCAATTTGCAAGTCCCGAGCAGGTTCTTGGGGACCCGATCACGACCGCCTCGGATATCTATTCACTGGGTGTTCTGCTTTACCTCCTGCTGACAGGTGTTCCGCCGTACGAGTTAAAGGAGTTCACCACCGCAGAGATGCTGCGTGTAATTTGCAACGAGGACCCGCACAAGCCCAGCGTCGCCGCTGTCGTCGATCGCATATCTTCTGAACGGCTCGATGCAGATCTGGATGCCATTGTTCTGAAAGCAATGCGCAAGGAACCTCAGGATCGCTATTCGACAGTCGACCATTTCGCCGCGGACATCCAGGCATATCTCGATAAGAAACCCGTGATGGCGCGCCGCGGCACGCTACGCTACCGGACCAACAAATTTATCCGCAGAAATATACGCGCAAGCGTTGCGACCGCACTGCTGATTGCAACCCTTCTCGCAGGTGTCGCCGGCGTGTTTTGGCAATCGAGAATCGCCAATCTTCAACGCCGTAAGGCTGAGGCGCGCGCGCAGGATCTGCGGCAGTTAAGCAATAGTCTTCTTTCGGAATTGGATGAGGCACTCAAGGATATTCCCGGCTCGACGGGCGCCCAGAAGCTGCTGGTCACCCGCGTTCTCGAACATCTGGATCGCATGGCGAAGGATGCCCAGGGAGATCGCGAGACTGAACTCGATTTAATAGCCGCTTACACCCGTCTTGGAAATGTGCAAGGGAATGTCTACGACCAGAATCTTGCGGATACGGCGGGTGCATTAGCCAGCTTCAATAAGGCGCTGGCTTTGGCCAGGACCCTCGTGAATTCCGACCCCAATGACAAGCGCGCCCTGCGCGCCCTCGCCTCTGCGTCAGAAGATCGCGGAGAAGTGCTGACCGAATGGGGAAGACCGCAAGATTCTGTAGCGGCACTGCAAGCGGCAGCAGAAACCTATGACCGGCTGATTGCTCTGCCGGGCGCGACCCCGCAATTGATCCTTGAAGCGTCTACCGCCAACCAGACGCTCGGTGACGAGCTCGGTCAGGATACGGGCCTTGCGGATATTGCGGCTGCCATTGCCGCTTATAACAAATCGCTGGAACTGGATGAGCGCGCCCTGCGGCTTGATCCTGGCTACCTCCCCGCGCGCCGCGGCCTTTCCAATATGCATTTGCACATCGGCAACGCTGAACTTGACGACGATCCTGCGCGTGCACTCGATGAGTTCAGGCTTGCGATCAAACTCCTCGACGTACTTCCTGACGATGAAAGAAGCAAATTGGCGACGGTTCGACTGCGTGCAATCCTCGTGCGAAAGCAGGCGGTGGCATTGTCGGAATTGGGCGAGTATTCAATTGCGGTTCCGCTTTTTGCGCAGGCCGCCGAGGTCTTTCATCGCCTGGCCGATACTGACCTGAAGAACGTTAGAGCTCTTGGAGACCTGGCCCGAGTTCAAGATGACGAGGCATCCTGTTTCGAATACGCGGCCGATCCGGCGTTGGCAGCAGTGTCGGGCGACCGGCACCGAAATCTTCAGGCTGCTGCGCAGTTGTTGAATCAGGAGGCAACGACCATCAGACAGATCATGAAACAGGACACCGTCCACGAGTATTGGGAGCCCGAGTTAGCCGGAGTATTGATCAGACTTGGGTCTATCCAGCAGACTCTGCACCAATCTGGCGATTTAGAGGCGATGTCGAGAGAGAGCCTTGCTGTCGTCAAACGCTCTGCGGCAAAAGAGCAGGCGTCTTTGAACAATATAGACCTGGCCATTGCAGCGCTCCTCGACGTCCAACCTGCGTCGCTTAGAGAGCCAAAGCTTGCCATCGACCTGGCCGAGCGCGGGGTGCTCCTTACCCATCGCAGGAGCGCCTCTTCGTTTTTGGAACTGGCGCAGGCATATCGCGCAAATGGTCAATCCGAGGAGGCCATCGCTGCAGCAAAAGAAGGGCTGGCGCTCCTTCGGCCCATCAGATCAGACGATCCTGTCGCACGCATCAGGAGACTGCTTGAAATCGAAGAACGACCGGGCTTCTAAACAAAATACATGAAACGTGCATACCCGCAGGGTGGGGTTGATGTGAAGCAGTTTCCGGCTACCTGCGGAGATGAAGCAATGCCCGTGACGAAACGGCGGTGGATGCAGTCTCAATCGAACCGCTCTCTGCGACGAATTTCCCTATATCAGGGAAAAATACAGGGAATTTTCGTGACTTCGGCCTAGAGCTCTAGTCTGAAAGCTCTCTATCGCCCTGTATTCAGGACATTTATCGCATTTAGTTATCGATGCAGCCCGCTAAAGAACAGGGAATTTTCAATCGCGTATCAGGGAAATGCATTCCCTGATACATGTTAATTCCGAGGCGCGATGGCCGAACGACTTTCCCGAAAAGAACTTTGATTGTAACTCGCTATAGACAGCGGGAAATCCGTTTTCCGATCCCCGCTTGGGATTCATATCGGCAAGCGTGATCTTGTCTGGTCCGAACCGCTGAAGACTATTTGCTCACAATTCGGAATCTCCGATGTAGCGCTGAAGAAGATATGTGCGCTTTCTGAAATCCCGACACCAGAACGAGGCTATTGGGCCAGGAAGGACGCTGGAAAGCCGACCTTCCAGGGGAATGTCGTAACCATGAGGCGTCGCGATTGAGAAATCGCGTTCGAACCTATGGTCATTTGTTTGAACCTTCCCTGTAAGCTTCAGACTCGGACGCGAGCGTGGGAGTGCGCGAAGCCAGTTGTTCTTTGAGTAGTGCTGCCGAGGAGACAAGGAGAAGGACAAGGCGGCGCTCGATGGATTCGGTCGATGAAGCGGCATCGATTACGAGGCTCAGGCTTGCGATGAGAGCTTGCTCCGGAACGGAGATTGGCACGGCAATTCCAACTCGGCCCTCGTCAACCTCGCCGCGAGCCACGCAGTATCCATTTTTGCGGATCATCGTCAACTCGTCCCGAAAAGTGACGCCCGACGAAAAAACGGGATGGTCCGAGGAGTCTACAAGAGCGAGTAGCTTACTCAAGCGGCGCGTTGTGAGTTGGGCAAGTATAACTTTGGAGGTGGCGCCTCGCATCAGAGGCCTTGGACGGCCACGCTCGTAGCTGGTCTGTACTGCGCTTCCCGCACTTCTAGTGTCTGCAATGCACATGACTGTGTTGCCGTATAGCCGGGCGAGAACTGCGACGCACGGTATGTTTGCGTGATATGCGATATCAGTCAACATCGACTCTCCGACCGATACCAACGGGTCCGTGAGACGTGTTCGTCGATCAAATTCTATAAAGGCGGAGCCGAGTCGGTAGTGCCCTTCCATCGCCGGCTCCAGCATATTGACACGCGCCAACTCGCGCATGGTTCGGTAGGTCGTGCTTGTCGGCACATTAAGCGCCGAGGCGACTTGCTGCGCTGTCCACATACTCTTCTCTGTTGTGAAGAGATCGAGGACGTTGATATAGCGATCAATGCCTGACATTGTCCGGAGGAAAGACTTCCAGCTCGATGGTGTTGGTCAACGTGCCGATCCCCTCCACCGTAACATCAACCCGATCCCCTTGCCGCATAAAGACCTGTGGATCGCGTTTGAATCCTACACCTCCCGGTGTGCCGGTCGCGATAATATCTCCGGGGGCGAGTTGTGTAAACCCACTGAGGTAGGCAATAACCCGGGGGATGGAAAAGATCATGTCGCCAAGCTTCGCCGATTGCATGACAGCCCCATTCAGTCGGGTCTCAATGCGTTTGTCTGCGAGTGGGCCGGCTTCTTCCGGTGTGATTAGAGCGGGTCCGAAGGCGCCAGTATTCGGGAAATTCTTGCCAGGCGTAAATTGATGCGTGTGGCGCTGCCAGTCGCGCAAACTCGCGTCGTTGAAGACCGCATAGCCAGCGACCAGGTTTTGGGCTTTATCCTCAGGCACTCGGAAACCTGATTTACCGATGACCACTGCTAATTCCCCTTCGTAATCCAAGGCCGAAGAATTTACCGGTAACAAAATTGGCGACTGGTGGCCGATCAACGTGTCAGGGAAACGAGTGAAAATTGCGGGATGTTCTGTCTCGGCACGTCCGGTCTCGCGTCTATGCTCGTCATAGTTGAGCCCGACGCACAAAATCTTCGCTGGGTTAGGAATCACGGGAGAATACGTAAACTCACCCGTAGCATAGTCAGTGACCGTCGCTTTGGGAATATTGCCCAGAATGCCAAGCCCCTGGGCTGTCAGAAGTGACTTTAGGTCCGGCAGCGTAGTTCCGATCCGACGCCCAAGATCGAAGACGCCATCGGATGTGACCACTCCGTAGCTGGTGCGATTTTCTGCTTTGAACGTGACGAATGCCATGTGGTTTGTCCTTTATCCCTTCGCCCTGAGTACGCCGCGCCCCCAGAGATTCAGTGTGCGCTCTTGATGTGGCCAGATTTTGACCGGTCGATCGTGAACGACCTCGAGTTCGGCAGAGACCTCGATCCAATTTCCATCCGGATCTTCGATGAAGATGAAAAGGTTGTTACCAGGACCATGCCTTCCCGGACCCCAGAACAACTGAATATCCTGGCTGGCAAAATGATCTGACCAGTCGCGGATCGTGTCCCACTCCCCTGCCTCGTAGGAATGGTGATCCACGCCCTGTCGATCCTGAAGGAAGCAGGCAAGGTTATGGTGCTCGTGATTGCCGCGCATGAAACAGGTCATCACTTTGCCGTGCTCGTTGACCACACGGTCTGAAACGCCGAAACCCAGCTTGCCGGCATAGAAATCCTCGATTGCCTGAACATCGCGGGTAGCCAAGGTTAGGTGCTGGATTGGGCCGCGAATGGCCTTGCCAACTTTGACCGGTAAAGATTTGGTCAGGCCGAAGAAGATCGCATTGCCATCAGGATCTGTAACTCCGAATGCTCCAGGTTGGAAGAGAGGCGTTTCAACAGAGCGCGGAGTGAGGCCCATCTGCTCAGCACGTTCGCGTAGCCCCTGTAGAGACTCGGCATCGCGTACGGCGAATCCGGCATGACTGAGTTTCTTTGCCTCTCCCTTTGAGAAAAGGACCAGCCGAGCCGGGCCGCTAGTCAACCAAAGATCACCTGAAAGAGACTCAACTTGCATGTCCATGGCAGTTGCGTACCACTTGGAAAGTCGCTCTGGCGCCGGGGAGCCGAAGTGTAGATGATGCAGGTAGGTCGAGGCCTGCAAGGCGGTTAGAGACATATTTCACCCTCAAAATGCTTACTTCAACTACTTTGAGGTATTCTCACATTTTGAGAACGCATAAGTCAAACATTAAACATAATTATCACCAATCGAGACTATCGCAATGATCTGGTAAGACCGCATTATCCTATTTTGCCACCCAGTCGAGGGGAAACTCGCTGAGGAGCAGGGAACGGATGACCCAGGCCAGAGGCGATCGCTTTGCGGTATAGCTCTATGCCGAGCGACAGGTCAGAGATTCCAACGCCGAGGGCTTTGAAGAGCGTTAGATCGTCCGAAGCAGCGCGCGAAGACCCGTTTGCTACAACGGTAGCAAGCGGCTGTACGGCGCTCCAACTCGACGAATCCTTGCCGAAGAATTCGATCATCTCCCTGGACAATTTTTGCGCCTGAGGAACACTGTCAGTGACGATCCGGGTTGAACGAGCGAGGACGTCCTGCGAGATTTCGGCACGGGTCGGCACAATGGCACCGACAGAGTTGATATGCGCACCGGATTCAAGCATGTCGGCGGTCACGATCGGATCGGTAGCGCGGGTCGCCACGGTGATGATCGAAGCGTCTTTGACTGCGTCTCTTATGCTGTCGCTGGCGGTTATTTCAACCTGAAATTCTGACTTTAGACGCGTGACGAACTGATTGCGGCGGGTCTCGTCGCGGCTGAACACGCGGATTCGGTGAATCGGCCTTACAGCAAGGACAGCGGCAACCTGTGTGATCGCCTGTTTTCCTGTGCCAATCATCGCAAACTCGTCCGCATCGGCTGAAGCGAGCCAGCGGGTGGCCACACCGGAGGCCGCTGCCGTACGCATCTGACCTAGTGCGAAGGCCTCGATGATGGCCCGGAGGCTACCATTGTCACTGTCGAAGAGGATGAGCAGCGGTGTGGCTCCCCCCGCCGTATGACACCATGTCTTGGTCCCGCAGACTCCCATCCTTGGGAATACAGCGCCGATAGCATGCAGGGTGGAACCGTCCCACTCAACATGGGTCTTGATCATGTTTTGCGCGCTTCCCTCGGCTTCAGCCACGAGCCCACGTTCAAGAGCGCCGATCGCTCCTCCTATATCCATCATGGAAACGACATCAGATTCTGAGATCCAGAGCGGGGGGCCGAGCATGGTCACGACCCATTCTCCTGAGACACAGAAACAAGAGGAGGGGGAGCCAGGTCCAACGTGTTGACGATGAGCGCGTGAGACATATACCGGCCGATGAGCATCAGCACGGCGATGGCGTGAGCCGGACCCACAGCGCGCGTGACTGCTTCGAACTCGGGTGTGGTATTGCGGCCTCCGCGTTGAATAACAGCGATGACCAGCTGTTGAACCACCTGCTCCTGATGCGACAGAATCCTATGGCCATCGACAGCGAGGCTGAGCACTTCGCTGAGCCACTCCTCACCGAATCCCAGCTTGCGAGAGAGTCGTTCGTGCTGGACACGCTCGTAGTCGTTTTCCATCAGTACTGCAACAGACAGGGCGATGATCTCAGTAAAATTATTAGGGAGCGCGTGTTTTAGGTGTTCGGTGAACTCAAGGAACGAGAGCAAAGCCTCTGGCTGATGCGCGGTGCATTGAAAAAATTCCCCGAGATAGCCTAGCCGTGTGACCCTGGGACGCAGAAAAGAGGCGAGCGCCGACGGCATCTCTTTTGCGGAAAGCCGTGGGATCTGGCTACTCATGGTCGGAGGTCTCGAGGTGGCATTGAACATCCACGACGTGCGAGTTCATTACGCGTTTCGCGAGTTCGGCATTGCCGCTTCGCACCGCTTCGAAGATATCGCGATGATAGGTCACGACTCGCTTCCGCATCTCCTCGGTTCGCTTGGAGCGGAGGATCGAGTCCCGGATGGACTGGTTGACTGCGTTCACGACGATGTTCATCACAGGGTTATGAGCAGCTTCGGCGACGCAGCGATGAAACTCCATATCCAGTTTCCGACTGAGTTCTCCGCTCACCAGTTCCTGTTCCTGAGCGATGACCACGGCCTCAATGGCGCTAATGTCTTCCGGCGTCGCACGCAGGGTCGCCAGCCGCGTGATCTCGGGCTCTAAAATCGAACGCATCTCCGTGAGGTTGGCGCTTTTCGCCGAGCCGAGCCTCACAACGGTGTTGAGCGAGTCGGCCAGGGCATTGAGTGCATTATCGAAATCGGCGACAAACGCTCCTCCCCCAGCACCTCGCTTGATGGTGATCAGGCCTTCTTTCTCGAGAGAGCGTAGTGCTTCCCGAAGAGCAACGCGGCTCGTCTGAAAATGCTCGGCCATCTCACGTTCCGGCGGCAACTTGTGGCCAGTAACGATCAACCCGCGGAAGATCGCTTGACGAATCTGATCCGCCACGGGTTCGTGGAGGCGACGACGCTTGACTCCCACAATCTTGAACGAGTCATCCAAAAGATTCTCTGCCATATTCTCGGACCTCAAAATAAATACCGCTTACCCGTTCAGCGACAGCAGTTACACGGTATTACATTATACCAAATTATTCTTCACATCGATACCGTTGCCAGTCCTGTATTGATACTAAGTTTCCAAAGGACGGAAATCACTGATTATTAATCGGTAATTCGATTGTCCCACTGCCTACAACAGGAGAGCCATATCCATCACTTCCTCACTAAGGTCTAAGTTTATTCCTTACTCCTACTGTTAATCTTCATAAGTCAGATAGTGGAATCTCTAAACGACGTAGGCGATCCATCGTCCCATCGCCACGATGCCGAACCAGAGCAATATGGAAGCTGTGCCCGCGACGCGTGCGGATAACGGTGCAACTGGATCGTTATCCCACTTTCCTACACTTTGATACGCCAGCGAATGGAAGACAATTGCATTCAACCCTGCGACTAGAATCAGGAGCATTTTAGTCTGAAATGCCCAGTTGCCATACATCTTCACAGCCTCCGAGGAGAACATCAGTAGGCCCGTTGTCACCTGGACGATAAAGCCAAACCATGCCAAGGGTAAAAATCGCTTCGCGAGCTTCGTGACGGGTTCATCCCGAAAGGTAAGTCCCATAAGACGCAGGTCCAGGATCGATGTGCCACCTACCAAAGAGATAATTCCAAAAATATGTAACGTTTCAATGATCGGAAACAGCCACAGGGACTCCCGTATTGCTGTGCCCATTGATGTGTGGTCGAGCCACCTGCAGAAAGCTAAAACAAATCCCATCCCAAAATCCTCATAGACTTCAATAACTCCGCCGAAACCAACCAAACCTTCGATTTGAATATCAGACCTTGATTCGAGGGAGCAGTTTTCGAGCATTTACAGAACAGACGACCTGGAGTTGCTCGGGGGTGAATGCACCGCACATCTTCAAATTGCTAAGCTGTTCCGCCACGGGACCTTCATATGGAAAGTCCGTACCGAGCAAGATTTGAGACACTCCAACAACTTTCGTTAATGCGTCCATTGCAATCGCGTTGTTTGCATTTGCCGTGTCGTAATAGAACTGCCTTAGTTGATGCAGGCGAGCATTTGGTCGAGAAGGGTCAGTGAGGCTTGCCATCTCCTTCCGTCCGAGGATGCGCTCGATCAGAAAGGGCATAGTTCCACCAGCATGAGAGAACGAGAAACGAATGTTCGGATAGAGGTCGTTCGCGTTAATCACTACTAAGCTCATGATCGCGCGCGTTGTGTCGGTTCCATATTCGATTACATTGTTATTGACGCCTGGCACTAAATACCGTGCGGCTCCAGACCCTCCGCGCGTGCAGCAGCTTGGAACATTCGCGTGAGTAAAAACGATAGCTTTGCGGCGATTGAGTTCTGCAAATACTGGCGCGAACACAGGATCGCCAAGCCATTTGTCGCCGTAGCTGGTCAATATACCGACCCCATCCGCTTTGAGCGTATCGAAGACATACTCAATCTCACGAAGGCTGCCATCGACATCAGGTAGCGGCAAGACAGCGAATAAGCCAAAGCGGCCCGGAAAATCTGCGACCATTTTTGCGCCGTATTCGTTGCAATCACGCGCCATACCGCGAGTCGCGTCGATCGGAACGATATTCTCTCCGAGCCAGATACCGGGATAGGTAATCGAAACCATCGCCGTTGCCAGTCCGGCGCGATCCAACTCCTCTACACTCCGGGCAGGCGTCCAGCCAGTCCAGGAAGGGTGAAGCACATTCCTGGAAGCAAGAAAAGAAGCCCATTTGGGCGGCCCAAAATGATGGTGGAAGTCGATTCCGCGAGAATTATTATTCACGGTCTGGCCTATTGACTCACGCAGGGGGACGAACGCTCCCGCTGCAAGTGCGGCTGCCCCAAAGATAAACTTGCGCCTTGGGAGCCAAGAGCTCTGCAACTGACCATGCCCCAAAATATCGATTGTTTTTTCCTCCGTTGTCCCTGTTCTATGCATCAATATCCCCGGGCATTTCTGTCTCGTTATGTTGGTCCTTACTTTTCTTTGTCCGTAGGAACCTGGTCGTGACTACTATGTGCCCACAAGGCGCGCCCGTCAGGCAGTACGATTTTTACTAGATCGACTGCATGCGAACCATTCTTGGCCGGATGAAAAAAGAAAGTTACGACATCGCCGGTCTTGAGCGTTGTTCTTGTCCACCCCTCATCCTGCATAAGACGGATATGTCCAGCCTCGGCCACCCAATTTTCCACCTTGCCCTGTTCGTCTTTCACATCAAAAGACATCGTCGAGTGGGGATTGGCCAACTCGTAGTCGGTCACCGTTCCCTTCAACGAAAGAAGTTTGGTCTCGTCGTAAGCGGCATACCCATGATGAGCCCAAGCGGGGATCGGACCTGCCAGATAAAGCATCGATACAGCCACACAAGTTAATAGGAGTTTTCTCATAGCATCCTCCAAATTTCCTTTTAGAAGTTCGTTGAATTACAGCGGGATGACTTCCATCCTCCTGTTATTCCTTTGGCGTGTCCTTGGGGAGGTTGAGCCCTTGGGAGCCGTAGGTCGGTTTCATTATCTTCTTATTAAATTCAGCATCTACCTCGGGAACACATATCCACTCCTCTAATTGATCGTTCTGGAGTTTTAAGACTCTTGTGAAGCCGGACCAAGTCTTATCGCCCCAAACTTTCGGATCCTGGAAGCTCATCTCGATGGTCAACGTGTTATAGCTGATCCGCGTGTACCTCTCGATAAGGTGAAACTGGTCGCTCATTGGATGATCTACATCTTCGGTCACAAAATCTTTTCCGTTGTATCCGATAGTGTCGACGACAAGCGTGTTTCCTTCCCATTTACCGACCGAATCCCCCATGTAGGTAGGAGATAGATCTTTCGGATGTTCTTTGTCGATCCAGATGTCTCGCCATTCGCGATGAAGTTCGAAGACCTGATGGATTCGGCCGGGAAGCTGAATATTTTCAATTGGGTAAAAGCGAAGATATGAAAACTGCGCGGGAGCTGCGATCGGATCACAGTTCTGTCCAGGGAATCCTCCGCTGATTGTGATGTGGCTGCCATGGGTAATTCCCCCAGGGAATCTATGCGCCTGACCCCACGGCGTCAACGAAGGCTCTGGCATTGAGCTTTTAAACTGCAGATTTGACTTGGGGGTCATTGGAAGCCGCCATACCCCAGACAGGTCTCGGGGATCATAGGTCTTGGTGCTGTCCGGTACAGTGGCTGTCTTTGCACCTGACTGGGCGATTATGTTCGGCGAACTAGTTGCCAAAGCCGCAAATGTAACGAAAGCGATGACCCTCAACTTACACACCGGATAAGCCCCTCTTTCTTGGACAGCGATAGAGTTATTGATAGACTAGTTTGCGAGTTCCAATGGACGCGACAGAAACGCCTGGAAGATCACCCTATTGCGCTCCTTTGCCTGTCCCGAAACCTTTATCCGCCCTCAGCGAGTTCTTCGGCCTGAGCAGAACACTGTCTGCGATTGGTGCGTTTTCTACTACTGTAATGGTGACTCCTCTAACCCTAGTTTCAGGACCCTGATTGACGAACTGGAACGGAGCTACTGTGCCGTCACCGACTTTTCTATATTGCAGTAAATCCACGATTCTTGCAGAATTGCCGGCGGCTGCGACTGTCACCGGATCCGAGCTTCCGGTTAGCGGACTGTTCGGCCAATTCGGATTGTTACCAGCACTCGCAAAGCGGAGGAGTAGGCCCGTCTTAGTGTCGAAGTACAGCCATTCATAGTCATCACCTGCTTTGGCGGGAACGCCAAGCAGGAGGTAAGCATCGCGAGCCTCGCCCGCAGGAATGATGTCCGGTCCTTGACCTCCGGCCATTTCTCCTACGGCGCTTGCCACAGGCTGAAAGATCTTGTGGACTCCGTGATACTCGAGTCGCTGAAAGGCGTTCTTCAAATGTCGCAAATCGAGTGGAAAATATCCGTAGAAATATAGTTCCTGCTCGCAAAGGCCATCGGTCGAATTTTTCCCGTCATGCGGAATCCCACTCGAGTCTTTTCGCCCCGACCAGCTGTATCCGCCTTTGGCGTCGCACCCGTTGGACCATCGCAGAAACGTTCCGTCGAGTGCAGTATGACTCATGATCGACACAATACGTCCGTCTTCTGACGACGGCTTTTTTGTGTAGCGTAAAAGGTAGTGATCTTCAGGCGTCCCCACGTCCTGAAAGCGCCGCTGAGTTATGACTCTGGTGTTTATCTTTGCAAGCGCAGCTGCCCCCCCTAGCGATTCTTCGTATTTCGCCAGAATCTGATCCACGGTCGGCGCGTGATCCGTGGAAGGATCACAAGGCCATTTTTGCTCGTAGATACATTGAAAGAGCTGGCCGGAGCCGGGCGTAGCTTTTGGAGATTCCCAAGTTTGCGCCGCGATCGTTTGAGCAAGAGAAGTTGGCGGTGCGAAACTGATCATCACCAGTATCAGTCCCAGCATCTCAGCTGCTCTTCGTGATGCTCTTCCTATGACACCCATTGATGAAGCTCCTTTTTCGGCTGATAGGGTTGTTGTAATCCGAGCTAGTATTTGGTCTCCAAGATACAGTCTTTCTCAGAATAGGATCTTCAAGGAGAATTGGATTTGCCGTCCGGGCGTCGACGTTGAAATGATACCGCTGAAGCTCGGCTGTTCCACGGTGTCCTTCACGCTGCCACTGAAGACCCCGCCATTCTGCGCAGGCCCAAAGTTGGCATGGTTCAAAATATTGAACGCTTCGGCGCGGAACTGGAGTCGCCCCACCTCGCCAAAGAACGGCAGCGCCGTGTCCTTGTTCAGCGAAAAGTCCCAATTCACCAATCCCGGTTCCGTCAGAATATTTCTGCTTACATCTCCGATCGTGCCGACCGGCTGTAGAGCAAACATGTTCGGATTGAACCATTGTTGGACGGTGTGTGTGATCACAGTCTTATGGTTATAGACAACAGGATTGTAAGGAATACAGCCTGAGGCATTGGCAGGACACGTCGTCAAGCCGGCAGCGACCGCCGCCGCCGTAATGGCCCCCACATTGGCGGAGGTGACGTAACTCATTCGTTCCAATCCACCATTCGTGCCCGTAAGTCCGGTTTGCTGACGGTCGCTCGACAAAGTCGGCGAAAATGGCATACCGGTCTGGAAACTGATGATGCTTCCTGTCCACCATCCGTTCCCCAGCTTCGTAAAGAAGTTCTTTTCACCCGCGTTCGGGAGATGGTAGAGAACGTTGACATGGATATTGTGTCTTACATCAAAGTTAGCTCGTCCCCAGTCCAATATTGGACTGAATGGATTTTCGACTTGGTTGGTGGTGGCGCCGCTGGTGTCTGAGTTTGAAATTCCTTCCGTATCGTCAAGCAGTTTGGCATAGGTATACGCGAACTGGTACTGCAGTCCGTGGCCGAGGTGTTTGGTCAAATTCACCTGCAAAGCGTTGTACCACGAGACGCCGGCGGTGCCAAAGAGCGAGAAGTTCGAAAAGAAGGGGTTCAACCTTGGAGCACTTGCACTCGCCCAAACAGGATTCGCGCCGGGGACAACCGTTGTGATTCCCGTGCATCCCTGCGGAACAAAGGTATTCTGCGTAGGACAAAATGGATTTGCTTCACTCACCGGTTGCCATAGGTTCAATCCTCGCGAGCCTGCATAGGCCACATTCAGGATCATCTCCCATGGTAGTTGTCGCTCAATCGCCAAGTTGAAATCGTACATGTGAGGCGATTGGTAGTTGTGGTTTATGCTTGTCGGTGCTGTTCCTTGAAGAGTGCCTGTACTCGCAGGTATTGGAAACGGAAAGGCGAGTGTCTTCGGGCCACCGGACGTCGGAGTAACCACATAGCTGGTGGCATAGGGTGGCGTTGCTAACCCGGCCAACCCAAATACTCCGCCAATGTTAGCCAGATCGTAAAGGAGTGCAGCGCCGCCTTTCAGTGACGTCTTGCCATCGCCCATCACGTCCCAGGCAAATCCGATTCGCGGGCTGACGTTGCCATAGGTCGGATTTCCCACCATTGGGCCGAGTGTCACCGTGTTGCTATAAGGTGGGGCTAGGAAGTACGATTGGCGCCCATTTTTCTCAGTCGGCTGCGTGCCAAATTCATACCGCAAGCCAAGATTTAACGTTAGTCGCGGCACAACGTGATAGTCATCCTGCGCGTAAAACCCAATCGTTTCAAACAACATGTCCTTTAGGCTGTTGTATGACGGATCGTATGTTGTGTAGTTGCGGTAGACACCCGTCAGAAAGGATTGGAGCGAGGCGAAGGCTACGGTGCCCTTTTGTCCCACGCCCAGGTTGGCGTACTGGTTGTAGTGATTGATCAGAGTTCCAAACTTTATTCCATGCTTACCTTTGGTCCAGAAAAGATCGTCGCCGAAGCTGAAAATGTCTTGCGTGTCGCTGATTGCCGAAGCGGAGGAGCCGCTGAAATTCGCGATGGAACTAATGTTAAAGGGACAAATCGTTCGACCTGTAATGCACGAGTATTGTGGGCCAGTTAACATGCTGGTGTAAGGATTTGAGGAAGATGGTGTTTGGTCCAAAACGTGAGATCGGCTATAGGAAAAACGGGCGGAGTTCAGCAGCGCCGGAGAAAAAGTGTGATTTTCGGCGAGCGTCAAATACTGTTGCCTTTCAACAAGACCGAAGTCGAATATTGGGTACAGTTTAGGATAGGTTTCGTTTGTATTATCGTAGGTATAACGACCGAACAAGCTATCGTTGGTTGAGATGATATGGTCGATGCGGCCCTGCGCATAGTCCTCGTGGGTTCTGGCAATGCTGAGATAAGTAAACTGATTGCCGGGCTGAACGTTGGGAAGCGGCCAAAGTGCCAGGATTGGCTGGATGGCGGGGGTTACGTTCTCCGTCTGGCCAGGCTTAAGCGCCGAGTCACAGGAGTTAGTCACAGTCTGGACGCCGCCTATCACCGGAGCATGGCATGCTGCTGGAATCGTGGGCGTTACGCCAACGTTGGGAGGATTACCCGAAACTTCTCGGAATCCTTCATACGTGCCAAAGAAAAAAGTCTTGTTCTTTCTGATTGGACCGCCGAGCGCTCCGCCAAACTGGTTTCTTTGAAACGGAGCGGTGCGGCGACCCCCACCGGGAACTGTTGATGGGAGCGAATACAACACATCGAAGTAGTTGCGTGCGTTTAGGGCACTGTTCCGCAAATATTCGAATACGTCACCATGAAACTGGTTCGTTCCACTCTTGGTGACGATTGTCGTCTGGCTACCCATCACAAGGCCATAGTCCGCGCTGAAGGAATTCGTCATCACTCTGTATTCGCTGATGCCGTCCAGCCCAAGTGAGAGACCGGAGATCGATGAGGCGCTCGCAGCCTGGATGTTTCCCATGATTGCGCCGTCGAGCGTGTACATGTTCGACCGGAGCGGAGCGCCGTTGCTGCTATAGAATTCTCCGAAGAGGCCGTTGACGCCCGGTTGATTGCCCTGGAATTGCGTGATCCCTGTTTGCAGCAAAGTGAGATCGACGAAATTCCGCCCATTTAAGGGCAATTCAGAGATCTGTTTGCTGTCCACCACATGGCCCAGCGAGCTGGTAGTTGTGTCCACCCGCGCCGCTTCTGCCGTAACAACAACTTGTTGCTCGATCCCGCCGATTTGCATTGTGAAGTTCACTACTGCTTCCTGCGCTACATCGAGTGTCAGGTCCTTCTGAGTCGCCGTCTTGAAACCGGGCGTCTCCACCTTCACGTTGTAACGACCGATGGGAAGCGCCGGAAAGCGATATTCCCCACTGTCACTTGTCGTTGTTGTCCGCGTAAAATTCGACTCAACGTTGACGACCGTGACACTGGCTTTAGAAACTAACAGACCAGTCGAGTCTTTCACCGCTCCCGAGATGGTTCCCGTCGGGATGACTTGAGCGAACACTGGAGCGGTTATAAGAAACATAATTAGCGCAAACAGCCAGCTCGCTATGGATTTTCTCTTGCTACTACTCAGGAGCGGGATCATTATTTTCTCTCCGTAACGGGTCTATACATATGCACCACTAGGCCATCGCCGACTCATTGCCATTGACTCTGTGCCCTAAAAACCTACTCTTCGCTAAATCAGTCCGCCGCGGTACGATGTGAGGGTAGAGGCATTCTGCGAATGCGTCTTCATTCAAGAGTGCTTTTGCAAGCGGGCTAATCTTAGACCAATGGCCATAACGTTTGTCAACCTCAAAATTAGGGAAAAGCATTAAACCCATCTACCGGGGAATATCGACCGTCAACTGCCCGACGACGCTCTAGAAATCGCCAAGGAACCGGTTGCCGTTTGACTCCCGCTTCTTTTGACAGGTTAGCGCTCGTAAAGGTATAAACTCATTCCATAAAGAAACCATGAGCCATACGAGACTAGTCCAGAGCCGTCATTCGCCGTTCGCTGATCTCAGCCTGGGCCCCGTTTCCCTCGCGGATAACCGGCTGCGTTATATGCATTGTTTCGAGATGTCGAAAAGGTGTCCGGTGAAAGCGAGATGGTCTGTCTATGATGCAGCTTGATGAGATGTTTCTGTGCGGCTCATACCCTTCCCTGGTTACCCCCTTCCGGGGAGGGAAGGCAGACTTCGACCGCTTTGCGGACCTGGCGCCCGGACGCAAAGGATCACACTTAGGAATCGGATGCAAGGGGTGAAAGATGCAAAGTAGAGACTTGCGCGACTGGATTCGCGCAGCCGACGCGCTGGGCGAGTTGAAGCACATCGACGGTGCCGACTGGGATGTTGAGATCGGAGCAATTACGGAACTTGGCCATCATCGTGGCGAGCAGAGCCACGCGCTCCTCTTCGATCGGATCAAGGGTTATCCCGAGGGATATCGTGTCCTATCGAACACCCTGAACACCACCAAGCGCCTGGCCATGACCCTGCACATGGACACAAACTACACGCGACTGCAGTTTGTGAAGGACATCAAGAAGCACATCACCGACCTTACCTACATCAAGCCCGAGGTAGTCACCGATGGTCCGATCATGGAAAACGTCTTTGAAGGCGAAGACATCGACATGTTCAAGTTTCCGACGCCCAAGTGGCACGAGCTCGACGGTGGCCGCTATCTTGGCACCGGCTCGGTGGACATCACACGCGATCCCGACGAAGGCTGGGTGAATCTCGGGACGTATCGGGTGATGATCCACGATCGCAATACCCTCGGATTCTTTATCTCGCCGGGCAAACAAGGCCGCATCATGCGCGAGAAGTACTGGGCCAAGGGGCAGCCCTGCAAACTCGCCGTCTCCTTCGGCCAGGATCCTCTACTCTACCTGGGCGGTGGAATGGAAATACCGTACGGCCTCTCCGAGTACGATTGGGTGGGTGGTCTTCAAGGCGCACCCGTGCCGGTCATCCACGGCGCATACACAGGCCTGCCCTTCCCGGCCTCCTCCGAGATCGTTGTCGAGTGCGAAGCCATTAGCGGCGAAAACATAAACGAAGGTCCCTTCGGCGAATGGACCGGATACTACGCCAGCAACATGCGCCCCGAGCCGACAATGAAGGTGAAGCGGCTCTACCACCGCAACAATCCGATCATTCTTGGAGCGCCACCCACCCGCCCGCCCTGCGAGTTCAATTACATGCGCTGCTTCATGAGGTCCGCGCTGATCTGGCAGGAGCTCGAGAAGGCCGGCGTCCCGGACGTGACCGGCGTCTGGTGTCACGAGTCGGGCGGAAGCCGTCTGCTGACCTTCGTCTCCATCAAACAGCGGTACCCCGGTCACGCCCGCCAGGCGGGAATGATCGCCGCCTACTGCCACGCCGGCGCTTATCTTGGTCGCTACACCGTCGTCGTGGACGATGACATCGATGTCACCAATACCGACGACGTTCTCTGGGCCATCGCCACTCGGTCCAACCCCGAAGCGGATATTGAGATCATCCGCCGCAGTTGGAGCGGCTCGCTCGATCCCATCATCCCCATGGCAGACCGCGGGCACAGTTCGCGGGCGGTCATCGATGCCTGCAGGCCGTACGAGTGGCTGAAGGACTTTCCTCCGGTCGCCGAATCGAGTCCGGAGGTCCGGCGCGCTGCACAGGAAAAGTGGGGCAAGATCCTCGCCGAACCCGGCTCCAGCAAACGGACCTAGATCCGAGCGGAGGCTGGCGGCATAGCGGCCACAACCAACGCGCGGCGTCACAAATGAGCAACTAAGGCAAGCCTGATGGCACAAGCGATGCAAGCCGCCGAAGTTGGCGGAGCGGAGCAGACCGAAACCTCCACGCGAAAGATCGTCGGCTTCATCACAGCCGTCGCTGTGCCGGTTTTGATCTGGTTCGCTCCGCTCGACTTCGCCGCTACCTCCAAACACGCCCTCGCGGTAGCGGCTTTCATGATCGTCGCCTGGATCGCCGAGCCGATCCCTCATGCGCTCACCGGCCTGATCGGGTGCTATCTCTTCTGGGTGCTCAAGGTCGTCAAGTTTGACGTAGCGTTCAGCGGATTTGCGGATCAAACTCCCTGGTTTCTCTTTGGCGCCGGTCTATTCGGCATGATGGCGACCAAGACCGGCCTGGGGCGCCGCCTTGCCTACCTCATCATCCGGCGAGTCGGAACCAGTTATTCGCGTCTCCTTCTTGGCATCATCCTTACGTCGTTTCTGCTTACCTTCCTGGTCCCTTCGGGAATCGCCTGCGTCATCATCATGGCCTCGGTCGCTCTGGGCCTGATGCAGGTTTTCGGCCTTGGCCCCGGCAGCAACGTCGGCAAGGGAATCTTCATCACTCTCACCTATACGGCCGGCTGTTTTGACAAGATGGTCATCGCCGGTCCCTCTACTATTCTGGGGCGCGGCCTGATCGAAAAGGGAGCCAACGTCCATATCTACTATGGCCTGTGGTTCCTGGCATTCTTTCCCTGTGCGGTGGTGACGATCTTCGGCATCTGGCGGCTCATCCTGTGGCTTTACCCTCCAGAGGATGCAGCGTTGACGCGCGGGGCGGCATTTCTTCGCGAGGAAGTGGGCAGGCTGGGACCCTGGACGCGTATGGAAAAGAAAGCCCTGTTCCTGATGCTGCTCGCCGTCGCACTCTGGATGACCGACCTGCTCCACCACATCTCACCGGCCATTATTGGTCTAGGCATCGGCCTCTTTGCCTGCCTACCTCGCGTCGGTGTGCTCGACGAGAAGGACATGAAGAAGGTCAACTATCTGCTTGTCTTCTTCGTGGCTGCGGCCGTCGGCATGGGGACAGTGCTCGTCGAGACAGGAGCCCTGCGCACCATGACGGCCATCATGTTCGACTGGATGAGGCCGCTGATCGTCTCCAACAGTTTCGCCATGGCTCTGGTGCCATACTGGACGGCCTTCGTCTACCACATCTTTCTTGGCAATGAGATTGGCATGCTCGCCACCTCCATGCCGGGTTTGATGAGCTTCGCACAAGCCAGTGGCATTCACCCGCTTCCTCTGGGATTAATCTGGGCTTTCGCCGCCGGCGGCAAGATCTTCGTGTACCAGTCCGGTGTCCTGGTCGTTGGCTATTCCTATGGCTACTTCACTGCGAAAGATGTTTTTCGCGTTGGCCTGTGCGTAACCGTGATGGAGTCGCTTGTCCTCCTCGTGCTTGTCCCCTTTTATTGGCCGTTGATAGGAATCAGTTGACCCTGAAGGCACAGTGCTTAATTAGAGGTTCAGTTTGAGGGAGAAATTCGTGGAGCCTGCGAAGCCGGCATGATCGGCTATTGCCTCGAACGAACAGGCGCCTGGCTCGCCGCCACGCGTCCCATCCCGCCGCGGCCATCTACCCCTACAGCGGGTATATTGCCAACTTTGCGCCGGCCTCTAGCCGTGCTTAATTGTGCTTTCCTGCCCGCACCGTGCCAAAGTGGCCCGCAAGCTGTATCGCAAGAAACAGTGCACCAACTGTCACCGCCACCCATCCGCCCCAGGTTGCCGGACAGAAGAAGTGCAGCAGCAGCAAGCCGGCGATAAGGTTCGCGAAGCCCCAAACCACGTTCACGCGCGGCGAAGATTCACCAACCCCTGGCGGCTTTGCGAATGGAGTCTGAAACGGCGCTCCGCTGATTCCATGCACACAGTGGGGCACGCTATTCGTCAGAAAAGCGCCCGCAAGAAATTCCAGCAAGTAGAAATACCAGGGCATTAGAGACACCTCTCCGAGATGTTGCTTGTAGAACCGAGTTCCTGACCATCGGAAGTGTAGAGTCTGACGTCTTCACCCATTGATATTGTCTCCTCAACTAGACTTTCGGTTGTAGCGTGCAGTTCGGCGGGGTTTACGGGTGCTGACCGCCGGGACCGCCGCTCCCCGGTGCGGGGTTCGAATACCAGTCCAGCAGCCGCACTTCGATACCTGACCCCTTCAGATCGTCGGCAAACTTCTGCGTGTCCTGGCCGCGATAGTGGTACGGGATCACAATCTTGGGATGGAAGGTCTTTACCGCCGCGGCGGCATCGTTGGGGGTCATGGTGTAGGGCAGGTTCATAGGGATGAAAGCCACATCGATGTTCTTCAAGGCGCTCATCTCCGGCGTGCCTTCGGTGTCGCCGGCGAAATAGAAGTTCTTGCCGCCGTAGGTGAGCACATAGCCATTGCCGCGGCCTTTGGGATGGTAGGGCTGCCCATTGGGCATCAGTTGACGGATGTTGTACATCGGGACGGCCGTTATCTTCCACTTGCGCCAGGTCGTGCTTTCTCCGTTCCCGAGCACCCGCGCACTAGTCACGGTCTGCTGAACGGCGGCCGATGCGATGATCTCCGTCCCGGCCTTGCTTAGCGCCGCGATATCGCCGGCGTTCAAGTGATCGGGGTGATCGTGAGTGATCAGGATCAGGTCCGCGGGCGGAAGCCCCTTAATATTGGCCGGGGGAGCGGGATCGATATAGATCGTGTCGCCGCCCACCTGGATCATGGCTGCGGCATGGAAGATGGGCGTAATCTTCACCACTCCTGAGGCGGTCTCAAAGGTCTGCACCTGCACTTGCGCCGTCAGCGCCAGGGGCATACCTACGGCAATCAGAACTCCGGATAATGTCGCACGTACTGTTCTCAAAGGTTTCTCCTCTGCACTTCCTGGCTTGGCCCGAGACCTGCGGGCGAACTGATTCGAAGCGCAAGCGTCGCTACGTGAGATTAACGATTTCCATTCTCCGCTTGCCTAAACGCCGCGCACCCTTTTCCGTGACCAGTACGGAATCCCCGAACTGCGCGAACATCGGAGTTCCTTTGACGACGATCGACGGCTTGAGGTCGAGGACCATGCCCACCTGGTAGACGGCGCCGGCGGTGCCTTGCCCGCCACGCGGGCCAGTACGAGGCAAATCACCGTAGCCGTCGAAATGGAAGTTGACGCCACCGACCATCGCCCGCCCCGACTGTTTCTGCAACTTTTGGCCGTAGAAATCGGCCACTTCTTGGATGCTTTTGCCCGGAGCGATTTGATCCAATAAAGCGTGAAATGCGTCGATACAGTATTTGGCTGCGTCAGGCCAATCCGCCGGGCCCTTCGAGCCGATCAAAACGGAATGGTTCACCTGCGTCCCAAGACCCAAAACGCAACCGGAGCATTCCTGGCCCAGGATCTGTCCGGCCTCGATGATATCTGGCAGGGGGGAGCCCAAATTAGTGCCGGCGATGCCTTGCGTAGCAATACCCAGATGCTGGGGCCGCGAGCCCGAGCATTGCAGCATCGCTGAGTACATGGCCAACCATACGTCCCTGTTCACCGATCCGGGGTGCGCAGTTTCCAACATTGCCAACAGCCCGGCCTCGCTCACCTCCGCTACTTTCTCGAAAGCAGCGATCTCCTCGTCACTGTGGACCCACTTCACCTGCCACAGGATTTCCACGGCACTCTCGAATTGAGCTTGAGGCAGGGCCTTCAAAATATGGTCGAAGGCTGTATAGGGGACCGACCCCTCGGTGTTGCGAAACACACCCGAGAGGGAACCGACCCCGATTCGCGCCTGCTCCATTTTCTTCTCGCGAAGCACATCGATGATGGGCTGCGATGCACCACCATCACGAGCCGTCTGCGCCGTCCCCCCACGACGCGTCGCCCCCCCGCCCTGGTCCCAAAGTTCGATATCGGGCGAATTGTCGGCAAACAGCGTTGTCATGATAATGCCCGGCAAGGGCCTCTTTAGGGTGTAAAGATACTCATTTCTGCCAATCACCGTGATTTTGCCCTCGAGCGGCAAAATCGCCCACTCAGCGGGAAGCCCGCATAGCCAGTTCACATCCGCATCAGTGTAGTAGTCATCAAGCACGATGCTCCCGTGAGGGTGTTGTGGAACGATCAGGCAATCGAGTTTCGCTTCCTTCATGCGCTTGCGAACAGCATCCCAGCGGCGATGAAATTCGTCATTCGAAAACGCTTTTGGCATCGAGTCCAGGGAAGGCTTAACAATCCCGAGCGTGGGGTGATGTTGCCGCCCTTGTTCCGCCCGGCTGCGGGCAGGGAATAGTGCGCCCAGCATCGACACGCCAATTCCCGCCGACGCTCCATGCAATAAACCCCGTCGCGAGAGCCCGCGACTGGTCGAGGAAAGGAAGTCAGCGCGTTTCATCGTTATCCTCCGTGAGCTAAACCATCAGGGGTCAGGTGATTACCGTTTGCGTGACTGCGCACAGCTCCAGTCCAAAAGTTGATGGAGAGGTCTGGCCAACTTCCTCAGAACATTAACTTTAGCGAAAGCTGGATTTGGCGTGAAGAGTTAATCTGATTGGTGATGCCGGTGCTGGACGGCTGTTCTACATTGTCGGTAACAGTGCCGGCAAAGACGCTATCTTGCGCCGCCCCTAACCCTGGGTGATTCATAATGTTGAATACTTCCGCGCGAAACTGAATCATGCCAGCCTCGCCCAGCCAGGCCCACGCTGTGTCCTTGTTCAGAGAGAAGTCCCACTGCGTCAGGCCTGGATCCCTCAGCGTATTTCTGCTCACGTTTCCAATTGTGCCAACCGGCTGTAAGGCAAACATGTTTGGATTGAACCATTGATTTACAGTGTGCGTGATCACGGTTTTAGGGTTGTACACAACAGGGTTATACGGAATGCAGGCTGTAGAGTTTGAGGGACACGTTGTTATACCGGCCGCCTGCGCTTCAGCCTGAAGCGTAGCCAGATTAGCAGGCGTAACGTAACTCATCCGCTCGAGTCCACCTTTCGAACCAGCAATACCGGACTGCTCACGATCGGCCGCTATCAACGGCGAGAATGGCTGCCCTGTCTGAGTGCTGAAAATACTTCCTGTCCACCATCCGCTGAGTATGTGGCCGACAACTCCATCGCCGCCAGCCTTAGGAAAGAAGTACAAAACACCGGCATGCAAATTGCTTTTCACGTCGAAGTTTGCGGGGCCCCAGTCCACCTTCGGATCGAAGGGATCGGTAGTCAGTCCCGGTGCACTGTTACTCGTATCGGAGTTCGCGAGCCCCTCCGTATCGTCCATCAGCTTGCTATAGGTATATGCGACTTGGTACTGCAGGCCGTGGCTTAGCCTCTTTGTTACATTGACCTGGAGAGCGTTGTACCAAGATGAGCCCAACGTGTTGAACACGGAGAAATTGGAAAAGAAGGGGTTCAACCTGGGAGCTTTACCGAGTGCCAGACCCCATATGGGAGTCCCCGAGCCGAGCGCTGTAATTCCCGCGCATCCCTGCGGAATAAATGTGTTTGACGTGGGGCAATCGGGGTTGTCCTCGCTTATAGGCTGCCAAAGATGCACGCCTCTTGAGCCTGCATACGCCACGCTCAAGATCGTGTCCCATGGCAATTGCCGTTCGACCGCCAGGTTAAAGTCGTACATTCGGGGCTGTTTGTAATTGTAGTTTACGCTTGTCGGCGCTGACCCTTGCAGACTTCCCGTAACCACTCCCGTCGGGATGGGAAACGGAAGCTGGAACGTTTTCGGCGCCCCTGGCGTCGTAGGAGAGACGACGTAGCTGACCACGAAAGGCGGCATTGCGATCCCTTCCAATTCATATACCTCGCCTATATTGGCCATATCGTAGAGGATTGCGGCGCCGCCTCTCACGGAGGTCCTTCCGTTCCCGAAGACGTCCCAGGCAAATCCGACCCGCGGACTAAAGTTTTTGTAGGTTGGATCGCCTACGATGGGTCCCAAAGTGGGAGCATCGCTATAGGGTATGCTCGCGAAGTTGGACTGTCGCCCGTTCTTCTCATTTGGCTGTGTTGCGAATTCATATCGCAAACCCAAATTCAGATTGAGTCTCCGCATAACATGATAGGTATCCTGGACATAGGATCCGACCGTGGCAAACAGCATGTCCTTCAAAAATCAAGTCCTTACTCGATATGAGACGGTCGATGCGCCCTTGTATATAGTCCTCATGGATCGTATTGACGGCCAGATAACCAAAATTATCGCCTGGCTCGAGGTTGGGAATCGGGTACTGAGCGAGGATCGGCTGAATGTTGGCGACTACGTTCTCGGTCTGGCCGGGTTGCAGGGCCGGATCGCAGGCATTGGTCACGGTTTCAACACCATTGACGATGGGAGTATGGCAGGCCGCGGGTATAGTTCCCGTTATCCCCACCGCGGGTGGACTGTCATACAACTGGCGAAATCCCTCGTAGGTAGCAAAGAAGAAGAGCTTATCCTTTTTTATCGGTCCACCCACAGCCCCGCCAAACTGATTTCTTCTGAAGGGAGAGATACGCCGGCCGCCGCCGGGAGCTGATGTCGGCAGTGCGTACAGGTCGTCAAAGTAGTTACGGGCATCAAGCACGCTGTTGCGGAAGTAATCGTACACGTCGCCGTGAAAGCGGTTTGTTCCACTCTTGGTAACGATCGTCGTCTGACTGCCCATCACAAGCCCGTACTCCGCGCTGAAGCTATTCGTCATAGTTTTGTATTCGCTGATGCCGTCGAGCCCAAGCGATTCGCCTGAGATGGACGAGGCGCTGGCAGCTTCGACAGTGCCCATGATCGCGCCGTCGAGCGTGTACATATTGGAGCGTAGCGGCGCACCATTGGCGCTGAAGAATTCTCCAAAAAGGGCCATGGCCCCGAATTTGTTGTTCGAAAACTGCGTGATCCCCGTCTGCAGCATCGTTAAGTCGACGAAATTCCGCCCGTTTAATGGCAAATCGGCGATCTGCCTGCCATCCACGAGGTGGCCGAGCGAACTGCTCGTCGTATCCACCTGCGCGGCCTCGGCAGGGACAAAGACCTCTTGCCCCACAGCGCCAATCGTCAGTTTGAAATTCTCGACTGCTTCCTGACCGACGTCTAAGATCCCGCCCTTTTCCGTCGCGGTCTTAAAGCCCTCCATCGTCACCGTTACGTCGTAGCGGCCGATAGGGAGCGCGGAAAAACGATACCCTCCGTCGCTCCCCGTGGTTGCGGTTCGGGTTACATTTGTATCGGTTTGATCACTTATGCTTGCGCGTTCACGATCGACGCTCCAGAAGCGTCCGACACAAAACCGGAAATTGTTCCGGTCGGGGCGACTTGGGCAAAACCTTGAATGCCGAGAACCGTCGCGATCAGACCGGCAACGCAAATTACCTTAAATATGTAGCTCCTGGGGAACATCGAATGTGTCAATTAGACCTCCTGGTCCCAAATGCTTTTCTTGTCAACTGCAAAAATGCTTGACTCGCTACTACCGAACGGCCCTCTGGGAAGATGGATGTAGCCGAGACGGAGTCTCGGCTGCCAGCCAATGGCTCCCGTAATCGCCTATCCCGTCTTTTTGACAGCGGGCTAATCTTAGACCAAACGAGCGAATGGGTGTCAAGGGAAAAATTTCGTTAATCCCAACTTTCCTAATCTGATCTTTATCGACTAAACCCTGATAAGTGAGGGAGAAAGTACAACAACTCCCCGGCTTCGTCCCTATCGCGTCTTCCGCTACCGCTCCATAGCGGGTCGCCCCTGCTCGTAATGCCCATCCGCCACGCGATCGAAAACGGTTGATAGATCGTGCTTTAGGGCGACGGCCTCCCGTAATCGCCTACCGGGACTTTGTTCCGTCTTTTTTGATTGCGGGCTAATCTTTAGACCAAAAAAGCGAATGGTTGTCAAGGGAAAAATTTCCTGAATGACAATAAGAATGACTTCAGGATGTTTCGCCAGAGCTTCATCTACTAATTTCTGAGCAAAAGGGCGCTGCCTTCGTCTAGGTGGGGTCCATCTCTTTCGGATCCACCTTGCGCATGCCAGCCACTGCTTGCTCCGTGGTTTCCTGTGCTACGGCTGGAGCGACGGAAGCCGCAATGAGAATGGCCCTACATACGAGCTTTACTGTCCTTTTCATAATTCTCCTGTCTCACTTAAACGTCGCGCAATTCTCGAAACGGAACGGACACTTCGTCGATGCCGCTGCTGCAGGGCTGTACCAGCAATGCAAAGATCGCGTTTTGAGATGGCCACGAACAGAACCGTGAATGAAATTACGTTCATTTTTCGAGGTTATGAGGTTGTATCCGCCTCGATCGGATTTCAACAAGGGACCACTGTCGATTTGGAACTGACCCACTACTCGCGCGCCCGATCTGGATGACGCGTTGTACCTGATGGAAACCACCTTCCAACCGGTGCCGTGTTATGTCTCTCTCCTCTAGGCCGCGATCTTACGAAAGGATGTTGCGCCACGTCACGATCAGTGCGCTTTCTGCGGCCTGACATGGTTCTGCAACTGCCGAGCGCTGGCCCGGACTTCATGGGACGGAGCCGCCCTGCCTCGCTCCCCTCGCCGGGCGGCTCTTGCCGTCTGATCATTCCATTGGGGAACATATCGCACGGTTGCAATTATCCGATCGAGTCACGGCAAACCGAAATTGAGGGCCAGTTGGCGATCGCAGGGCAAATGAAGTGGCTGCCACGTGCTCCTAGACAAACGCTGCCTTTGCTTCCTCCCGCCCCCTGACTCACGGACGAGAACCTTGACGATTTGATCCGCATATCTCAGGCACGCAAATTGTTCGGGATTCGGCTGGCCAGCAATGATCTTGAAGCAGAGACAAATAAATCGGTATTACCTTATACCAATGTCAATGCCATTCGTGTATGGTGTTGTTCGCGGGAGAGCCGACGACGATGGGGACGATCAAAGGTTACTTGGAACAAGCGATATCGAGACGGCGGTTGTTGTCGAACCTCGGGAAGCTCGGCTTGGCGTCGGTCGCCGCAAAGTCTCTGGCCAGCCCGCTGGCCGCGTTTCAGGCGCCGCAGCGCTCGGCCAGCGTCGAGTCGGATACCCCGCCCTGGATGAAGCGTGTGCGAGGCACAGGCGGCAAGCTGTTGATTGAACAGCTCAAACAGGCAGACGTGAAGCATATATTTGTGGGCTGTAGTGCCGCTGGTGTCTCGATCTTTGACGCCCTTGTGGATGAGCCAGACTTCCACATTATCCAGGCGGTTCAGGAGGGCGCCGTGGCGGCCATGGCGGACGGTTACGCCAAGGCGTCAGGGAAAACCCCCTTTTGCTACTGCTCGCCACGCGGCATTCCCAACTTTATGAGCCAGATGTTCAACACCCATCAGGACAACATCCCGATGGTGGTGACGACGGACTACCCGGCCATACCCGACTTGGGAGAGGAGAACTCGGACTATACCGACCACGTCGACGAGATCACGCAGCCGATGACCAAGTGGCATTGGGTCGTCGAAACGACGGAAAAAATTCCCGAGGTTACCCGTCGGGCCATGGCCTTCGCTTCCACGGCACCATGCGGCCCGGTCTTTCTGGCGTTCCCCAGCAACACGCTTTCAGGGACTGGGGAAGCCGACATCATGGACCAGTCCAAGTTCACCATTTCGACAAAAACCCGGCCGGACCCTGTCGCCGTGGAGCGGGCAGCCCGCCTGTTGATCGAATCGCGCAGTCCTTTGCTCTACGTGGGCGACGAAATTTCCTGGGACGGCGCGCAGAAGGAGGTGCTGGAGCTCGCGGAATTGCTGGCGCTTCCTGTCGCACAGCCGGCCGGGAGCCTCGGATGGTCGATCCCTTTCCCCACGCGTCACCCCCTGTTCCTGGGGGACTACCAGAAGCAGTTCCGGTTTCTCGGCGACACCGACGTGATGTTGAACCTCGGGGCCAAGATGCCTGTGCGCCACGGCGTGGCTCCCAGCGTCAAAGTGATCCAGGTTCGGCAGGATCAGGTCAGTTTAGCGCGACTCTATCCGACGGAAGTTCCGATGATCGCTAATCTGAAACTGGCGACCGCCGATTTACTCGACGCCGTGCGCAACCTCGCCACCGCTTCCCGGCTGCAACAGATTCGCGACAGCCGTTACTCGAAAATTGCGGAATTCACCAAACAGTTGGAGGAATTCCAACACTCCCTTGCAGCAAAGGCTGCGGCGCGCCCCGAAGTTAGCCTGGAGCGCACGGCACTTGACCTGGAAGCCGTGCTCGACAAGGAATCTTATTTCGTGGGTGAACTCAATTCCGCTCGGCCCATCGAGAAATCGACGCTCATGCATTTTGGTGGAAACGACAAGCAGTACTTGAGCAATACCGGCAGAGCATTGGGCTGGAGCCTGTCTGCGTCGGTCGGAATCAAACTGGCGAAACCGGATCGGCCCGTGGTGGCGATGATGGGTGACGGTGCGTTCCTATTCGGCGGCCCACAGGGTTTGTGGAGCATGGCCCGCTACAAAGCCCCCGTGACTTCCATCATCTGGAACAACCATAGTTACGACGTGGAACGCACCGGAATGTATAGCAAAGGCGGCCGCCAGTTTGAAGCCGGCCGTGACATGGTCTGCTACCTCGGCGATCCAGACATCGACTACACCAAGATTGCCGCCGGCTTCGGCGTTGAAGGCGAAGCGGTCACCGATGCTGCCTCTCTGCGGCCGGCACTGGAGCGCGCCAAGCGCGCCAATATAGAGGGACGTCCCTACCTGGTGGACCTGCACGCTCCACGCCACGGCCCCGGGGCCACGTCGACTTGGCACCCCGACTATTCCATCGCCGGTTTGCGGAAGCAGGAGGTCTGAGCATGATCGCCAATGCTATCCCCACGGCGCGGGGCTCTGGAAGAGCTCTTTTGAAGCCAGGACATATGGCCGGCCTCCTCTTCGGCATGCTGCTGTACTTGAGCGGGTCAGCCCTGGCTCAGGAGCGGCGCGAGCAGCCCCTGCCTGACGGCGACGGCAAGGAGCTCGTCGCCTTCGCCTGTAGCCAGTGTCATGGATTGCGGGAGACGCAGATCCTTCGCGACGGAGAGAAGGGGTGGGAAGAGGTGGTGAACAGGATGGTACTCTACGGGGCGCAGCTATCTCCATCAGAAGCGGACCGCGTCACCCACTACTTGGCAACGGAACTTGGGCCGGGCAAGGACGTAATGCAGGGTGGCACCGGCTCGCCCCATGGTATGAAGAATATCTCTCTGCCTGAGGGTGCAGGTAAAGACTTGGTGGCCACACGCTGCGTTCTGTGTCACGACATGGGCAGGGTAACAGGTGTCGCCAGGAGCAAATCAGACTGGGATTCCATCACCAGAAATATGCTGCGAGGTCTGAGTGATACGCCTGACGAAATACAGACCATGATTTCTTATCTGCAGGCCAATTTCTCGAAAAATTTGCGCTCCAGCCAGCATACACAGTCCCAGTCGGTCCATTCCGGCAGCGATGTTTTTACGGAGAATTGTCTACCGTGCCATTCTACTGAGCCCGGTAAGGACCTCTTGGGACCTAGTCTTTATGGCGAGATGAGAGAGGCCCGTCCAAAGAAAACCGAGCAGGAGATCCGCGCGATTATAAGGGACGGCAAGGGTAAAATGCCCGCCTTCAAAGAAAACCTCACCGAAGAGGACACGGTCAACTTACTCGCTTACATTCGCAACCTCTAGCGATGTGAAGGCATATAAGTTTCTGAAAGGATCCTGAGTATGCCGACGAAAGTTTCATTGGATCGACGCAAGTTCCTGAGGGGCGCGGCTGGTAGTGTTACTGGCTTGCTGGCGGCAAAATCTTTAACCCAGGCTGAAGCACCTGCCCGGACACAATCCGCGTCCAAGCGGCCAGCGTCGGAAGAAGTTGATCCCTCCAGTGTAGATGTACTGACCGTCGGGCGTTCCGGCTCGGACTTCATGGTCGACGTATTCAAATCTCTTCAATTTGAATATGTCGCCTCCAATCCGGGCTCCTCGTTTCGAGGTCTGCACGAATCGATCATCAACTACGGCGGCAATGCGGACCCGGAGTTCATTACCTGTTGCCATGAAGAATCCGCAGCGGCTATAGCGCATGGCTATGCAAAGATCGAAGGCAAACCCATGGCCGTACTGGTGCATAGCGACGTTGGACTGCAACATGCCTCGATGGCAATTTTCAATGCTTACTGCGACAGGGTGCCCATGTACGTGATCGTAGGCAACACGCTCGATGCGACGCAACGGCGGCCGGGAGTGGAATGGGACCACAGTGTCGAGGACGCGGCGGCGCTGGTCCGCGACTTCGTGAAATGGGATGACCTTCCCGTCTCTCTTCTCCACTTTGCAGAGTCCGCGGTGCGCGCCTATAAGATCGCAACGACAACCCCGACCATGCCCGTGCTGCTGGTGGCCGACGCCTCTCTACAGGAAGACCCGATAGCGCCGGACGCTATGCTTCGCATCCCCAAACTGGTGACCGCAATGCCTCCACAAGGCGACTCGGAGTCCGTTTCCGCGGCGGCCAGGCTTCTCGTTGCAGCGCAGAATCCGGTCATTATCGCAGGCCGGGTTGCGCGCACCCCTGCCGGCATGACGCATCTCATCGAACTCGCAGAAGCGCTCCAGGCGCCTGTCATCGATCAGGGAATGCGCATGAACTTCCCCACACGACATCCTCTGAACCAGAGCGAAAACTCCCGCGCGCTCATCGCCGCCGCCGATGTCATTCTGGGTTTGGAATTGACCGACTTCTGGGGCACGGTCCACTCCTTCCGCGATCAACTGCACCGTACTTCGAAGCCACTAACACGCCGGAATGTGAAGCTGATCAGCATCAGCGCCGGCGATCTATACGCGAAGGGAAACTACCAAGACATCCAGCGCTACGAGGAAGTCGATCTTGCGATCGCCGCCGACGCAGAAACAACGCTCCCTTCGCTCACGGCCGCGGTCAAAAGCATGACGACTGGCGATTGGCAGCAAGTATTTCAGGAGCGTGGCAGCAAGCTCGCCGACGATCATCAAAAAGCATGGGACAGGGCGCGCGCCGATGCTGCCAATGGCTGGGACTCGACCCCCATCAGCACCGCTCGCGTATCCAGCGAGTTGTGGGCACAGATCCAGCACGAAGATTGGTCCCTCGTGTCATCGGTAAACTCTGCCAGCCGGTGGCCGCTTCGACTCTGGTCTTTTGACAAACACTATCAATACATTGGCGGAGCGGGTGGCGAGGGGCAGGGTTACGGTGCGCCCGCGTCGGCCGGCGCGGCGCTCGCAAATAAAAAGCACGGTCGGCTTTCGGTCAGCATTCAGGGAGACGGCGACCTCATGTATGCTCCCGGCATTTTGTGGACGATGGCTCATCACCGCATTCCACTTCTATCGGTAATGCAGAACAATCGCGCCTACCATCAGGAGCTCATGCATGTGCAGCGCATGGCGGCGCGTCACGACCGCGGCATCACTCGTGCAACCATTGGTACTACGCTTCAGGATCCGAACATCGACTATGCAAAGGTGGCCCAGGGTATGGGCGTCTATGCCGAAGGGCCGATTACGGATCCAAAGGATCTCGGCCCCGCTATCCGCCGCGCCATTGCTGTTGTCAAGCGCGGAGAACCGGCCTTGCTCGATGTAGTGACGGAACCTCGCTGACGGCAGAGTCCTGTGACGATTCTCCGCAATCCAGCAATTCTTATCCTCACCGGCGACTGCATACACTTTGCGAGAAGTTATTGGTTCAGCAGAGGAATCGTCTTCCACGACGGAGTTGGTGGCACCGACTGCAGGAATGCATACATGTCGGCTAGCTCTTCATCGCTTACCGTTTTCCGCGTGTAGGGTGGCATGTCGCCAGTGGGCTCACGCACATAATTCACGAAAGCCGACTGAGGAATCTGCGGCGGCCCCAGCCGCGGCCCCGTTGTTCTCGCGCCTTGTCCCTTGCTCAGGTGACACTCCGAGCAGCCGTACTGTCCGAAAAGCCGCTGCCCTTTTGTGGCATCTGCTGCAACCGTGGCCCGGTGCTCGGCCGATTCCCCACTCTTTTCGCTTTCGGAAGAGGCACGAGTCGCTTTCGCGGCCGATTGTGCGGTCTGCGCTTTGCCCGCGGACGGGGTAGGCAGCGCCGCTGCGACAGCAACCAGAAGAACCAGGGCTATGACGCCCGACACGCCTGACACACGCGAGCGAAACCTGTTTCTCAATCGTTCCACCGACGTTCTCACAAACAAACGAAGTAGAAAGGAATCGTTCATCGCCACTCCCCACGTTTTACAGCGATCGCAATGCATTGTTGACAAGGGGCGCGTTAATTGGTCTAAGATTATTCCTTCAGCTAAAACAAAAGCAACTGATGTTTAAACATTTGTTTATCGCTAGCGATGCCCGGGATGTAAGGAGAAGTGCACTTGAAGCGACTTATTGTTGCAATTACAGGCGCATCCGGCGCCATCTATGGGGTCCGAACGCTCCAGTTGTTGCGCGCAGCCGCCAGCGTCGAGGTACACCTCGTGATCTCTCCCGCTGCCGCTCGCACTCTGCTGGCTGAAACCGACTACACCATTGAAGACCTGCGAAAGCTCGGCGACGTGGTGCACAACCACAAAGATATCGGCGCTTCCATTGCAAGCGGCTCATTTCGCACCGAAGGCATGCTGGTAGCTCCCTGCTCAGTGAAGAGCCTGAGCGGGATCGCGAACTGCTACGACGAAGACCTCGTCGTGCGCGCGGCCGACGTCTGCCTCAAGGAACGACGCCGCTTGGTACTAATGCTGCGGGAGACTCCGTTCCATGCAGGTCACATCGCGCTGATGGACCAGGCCACCAAAATGGGCGCGATCATCATGCCGCCCATTCCATCGTTCTACAATCGCCCGAAGAGCATCGACGATATGGTTAACCAGAGCGTAGGACGCATGCTGGACCTCTTCGATCTCGCCGGCGACATCGTGTCGCGGTGGACGGGAACTCCATCGCCTCAACCCGTTTTGGGCCCGGAGTAGAAGGTCCGTTGCGTCCATGCTTCCAGCGGGAAGAAGAAGCGACCCTCAGTTTCTAAACTGCACTCCTTTGCAGCTTTCATCAGACTAACCGATGTCCTACTCCGAAACCCCTATCGTTCGTGTCCATATTGAATTTGATCCCGCACTTGGCGAGTTCAGCGACATACATCTCGCGAACCTGAGGATCTTCGTCTTCATACTCGATCATGTTTCCGCCCGTCTTGACGTCCACAGAATCCAGCAAATGCGTGTAGCCGCCGCCACCTAGCCCCAGCATGAACCATCTTCCCTGGCCTCCCAGTTGGGAGCGATATACCTTAAACTGGCGCGCTGGATTTCCGTTCAAAGCTTCATAGCCAACCCGGAAATGTGAATCCTCAAAGCTCAGAACCAACTACAGAGTTGAGTGTGAAATAAGGTAATAGATTATACCAATAAAATGTTGGCCAGTTTTCCACTGAGCTTGGAATCCAATCTGCTCCCTTCGCCCGTCTCCACAATCATAAACTGCCACTGTCCAGTTGAAGTTCTTTCGGTTGATGGTCTAATATTGGGCCTCTAGCCGCGTCAGGCGAGCGTGATGGCTAGCGATCTATTTCAGACCCGTCAATGGGAGTCTGGAAGGTCGCAGTGCCGCGTTGATCAATAGGGGTTCGGCGATTTGGATGTTTGCGACGAAATCGGGGCGCGCAGGTTACGTCGAGTATGCGAAAGGAACGGATGAGAACACGAACGACTATCGATGTTGGGGCTCTGATTGAAAGCAGTCGACTTGGTTGGTTTCATATTGCGGTGCTTTTTAACACGTGCATGGTCATGTTCATTGAAGGTTATGACATGCAAGTGACTTCGTATGCCGCTCCCGCCATCATCAAGGCCTGGCATCTGACCAATGCTTACTTCGGACCCGTTTTTGGCTTTGGTTTGTTCGGCTATTTGTTAGGTGGAACTGCTCTTGGCCACTTTGGTGATCGTTTCGGTCGTAAGAAAGTCATTGTCGGCGGGTCTTTATTTTTCGGTATATTCACTTTCGCCGCGGCTTATGCGACGTCAGTTATGTGGCTTCTAGTCCTCAGATTTTTAGCCGGCGTCGGTATAGGCGCTTCTATTCCAGCTGCGATTGCCCTCACTGTCGAGTATGCTCCAGGTAACCTGAAGGCCCGCATCATTAGCGTTCTATTTCTTGGCTACACGCTGGGTGGGACCCTTGGCGGCTTTGTCGCCGCAAAACTCATCCCGGCGTTCGGATGGCCTGCGGTGTTCAAGGTAGGCGGAATTGCTCCGATTCTTCTTGCCATTCTTGTTGCCTTCACACTGCCAGAATCCATTCGATTTCTTGCCCTACGAAGGGATCGGCCCGATCAAGTGCGGTCCATTCTTCGGAGACTTACGCATGATTTAGCACTCGACGATAGCAGTGACTTCGTTGTAACCGAAGAGAGACATCAAGGTCTCCCGGTAAAGCATTTATTCACAAACGGCCGTGCAACGATCACAGTACTGCTATGGCTTGCCTTCGCTTCGAGTCTTTTGGGACATTATTTTCTAACAAGCTGGCTTCCGACGATCCTTGCTGGGGCCGCGGTCCCTCTTACCTATGCGATCGTTTCAGGCGCGCTTTTACAGGGAGGTGGCGGAATCGGCGGTTTATTAATATGCTGGCTTAGCGATAAAAAAAGTATGCTGTTTATCGCGATCGCTTTTTGTCTCGCTTCGCCCCTAATCATCTTGATTCCCCGCGTACGCGGATCTTCGCTGTTAGTGCTGGCATTTCTCGTCGGTTTCTTTTTGGTCGGTGGTCAGATTGGCCTCAACTCAATCGCTGGAACAATTTATCCCACCGATATTCGTGCGACTGGGGCGGGCTGGGCCCTCGGAATAGGACGGATCGGCTCAATTCTGGGACCCGTCCTGGGCGGTGTTCTAATATCGGCCCACCTTCCAATTCGATTACTGTTTATCTACACCGCTCTTGTCGTTCTTGTCTGCGCGGTCATGATCTCGGTCCTTTGGAAGATTACACAAACACGCAGACTCTCTCGCCAGGAGGTCGAAGTGAGGTGAGGGTCTGATCGAGGTAGTTCGCAACCTCAACACTACTTTCAGACGACGTATGCGATCCATCGTCCCATGGCTACGATGCCAAACCAAAGCAAGATGGAAGCCGTTCCTGCGACACGCGCCGATAAGGGTGCAATGGGGTCGTTATCCCACTTGCCGACACTTTGGTAGGCGAGGGAATGGAAGATGACGGCATTGAGTCCTGCAACTAGGATCAACAGCATCTTAATCTGGAAGGCCCAATTGCCGTACATCTTTGCGGCCTCGGAAGAGAACATCAGCACGCCGGTCACGACTTGGGTGATGAAGCCAAACCAGGCCCAGGGTAAAAATCGCTTCGCCAGTTTTGTTACAGGTTCATCGCGAAATGTGAATCCCATAAGGCGCAGATCCAGGATCGACGTGCCTCCCACCAGAGAGATGATGCCGAAAATGTGGAGTGTCTCAATGATGGGAAACAGCCACAAGGACTCGCGAATCGCAGTGCCAACCGATGTATGGTCCAGCCAATGGCAAACAGTAAGAAATACTCCCATTCCTTGAGTCCCTCGGAATAAATAAAATTACCTAGAATGTCTGTCGATATAAGGCGCACAGGTACTTGCCCGTCAGCGTTAGACAGCGGGGTCGTATGGCTTGTGCTTATTTCTCTTTGTCGGAAGGCACCTGGTCATGACTACTGTGTGCCCACAAGGAACGCCCGTCAGGAAGCAGAACTTTCACTAGATCCACCGCATGCGATCCGTTCTTGGCCGGATGAAAAAAGAATGTCACATTATCGCCTGGTTTCAGCGTAGTCCTTGTCCAGCCCTCATCTTGCATGAGACGGATGTGTCCAGCCTCGGCCGCCCAGTTCTCCACCTTGCCATGTTCGTCCTTTACGTCGAAGGACATCGTCGAGTGGGGATTGGCCAACTCGTAATCGGTCACAGTTCCTTTCAAGGAAAGTGTCTTTGTCTCATCATAAGCGGCATACCCATGATGGGCCCACGCTGGGATTGTGCCTGCCAGGCAAACAATCGCCACGACCAAACAACTCCATAGAATCCTTTTCATGCCACTTCTCCAATCTCTTACCCCGAGGCCGATATTCCATGGCCAACGTGAGTAAAATTTAGCAGCTTGGTCGATCTCCGCATGTAAAGAAATATGTGATTTTGTAAATCGTACGCGACTGAAGGCAGGTCTACCGGGCGAGGCAGGCCATCACGCCGGAAGAATCATCTCGACTTCGAGGCCTGTGGGACGACGGTTTCGGCAACTTACAGTTCCGCCGCAAGCCTCGATCGAGCTTTGGACAATCGCAAGACCCAACCCTGTGCCCCCCGTGTGCCTGGACCGGGCATATTCTACCCGGTAAAAGGGCGCAAACACCTGCCGTAGTTCACCTTCCGGGATACCCGGTCCTTGATCCCGGACAAAAACATGTACACCGACGGTGTCCTGATGAGCAGTGATTTCAACCGTACCCGCCTCACCTGCATGTTGATGAGCGTTTCTCAGTAAGTTAGCCAGAGCTCGGCGCAGATGGGATTCTGAGACATGAACGCGAAGCGATGACGGTACATTGACGATCACTTCTTTATCAGAGAGAGCTTCGCGATCGATGAGTTTGTGAATCGTATCTGCGACCCCAACATACTCCGCCTTAGGGGGTAACTTTTGGTTGCGGGAGCGCGAGTAGAAGAGCAGATCTTGAATGAGTTCGGACATTTGCTCTATCTCTTCCTCGAGATCATTAAAATAGCTCGCGCGAAGTTCAGTGTCAGAACTCGCTCCGTGAGTCCTTTCAGGAGACATTTCCCCGTCGGCAGGCCGAGAAAGTTCGAGCGCGATCTGCAACCTCGAGACTGGCGAACAAAGTTCATGCGCCGCGTCGCTGACGAAGCGCTCTTGCTGGTGCACTAAACCAGCGATCTGGCGGGACATCAGGGCGACCGATTCTGTCAGTTGTCCGATCTCATCGTCTGTCGCAGGAGGCAATGAGACGTCGAAGTTCCCTTTGGCGATCTCGCGCGTTGCGTTCGTCAGTCGTGAAACCCGGCGTAACAGAGCTCTCACCGCTGGAAGCCAGCAAAGCGCTGTGAGTAGTAGGGCGCCCCCCATCAGTACAACGTACGGCCAAAAATCGAAGAAGTACGAGTTCGTCCAAAGTGATGAGAAACGCCAAATCAACGTCCCGTGTCCGTACATATCGTTATCCATATAACGCATCAGGACGTGAACGCCGGCCCAGTAAACTTTTGAGCGCGGATCTCGTTGCAAGAAAAAGTTTCCGGCGGAGTATTTACGTTCAGGGCGCTCGTTACTCTCGAACTTCGGCACGTAGGTAAGCTTTGAGGTCACGTTGCTCGAAAACTGATGGACGCTGGCCGGCAACTCCATCGGTTCGCCCGCGATTTGTTTGCCCTCGTTATCGAGCAAGGCAAACTGGAAGGGAGTTCCCTGGGCTTCACGCTTCAAAATGCGATTCCAGGATTCGGAATCGTTTTCGAGCAGGTCAAGAGAGATCGATCGAGATGCGGAGAGGATCCGCTCCTGAACGGGTGCCTGCAGAAAATCCACCAAGCCGCGGCGATAGACCGTCTCCATCATTACAAGACCGAGAGCTAAAACCGCGGCAACGTTGACGAGGCCCAACAACAAGGCGCGGGTTGCCAAGGATTTCCCTACGGGCCATAGTTTCATCTGTGCCCCCGCATCATATAACCCGTGTTCCTAACAGTAACAATAAACTCAGGATTCCGTGGATCATCACCTAATTTGCGACGAAGCGAGGAGATATGCACATCCACGGAACGATCAAAAATGTTGGGAAGTCGCGAAACTGTGTCCATCAACAACTGATCGCGGGTCTTGACGCGTCCGACAGAACGCGCGAGTGACAGCATAAGATCAAATTCAAAGCTTGTTAATGAGAGAACCTCCCCCCGCAAGGTCGCTAATCGAGAGCCGCTATTGATTTCAAGTTGTCCTACCTGAATTGGCTGATCATTTTCGAGCAGTTGCTCTCTATCGTGTCGGCGCGTCAGCGCACGTACGCGCGCTAAAATTTCGCGAGGCGAAACGGTCTTGGATACATAATCATCCGCGCCCATTTCGAGACCAACAATCCGATCGGGCTCTTCACCCCTTGCAGTCAACATCAGCACGGGAACCTGGCGCTCCGGGCCTAGCCTTCGCAACACTTCGATGCCGTCGATGCCAGGCAGCATCAAGTCAAGGATCAAGGCGTCGAAATTACCTTCCGAAAGTTTCCGGATTCCCTCAAGCCCGTCGTGTGCCTCGTGCAATTCAAAGCTGAACGGCTTCAGATAGTCCTGCAGAAGACGTGAAAACTTTTTGTCGTCATCAATAATGAGGACCCGTCGTCGTCGGATATTGTGATCCCCAGCGAAACCACTATGTGCGTTTCCTGCCTCACTACTTGCCATCGAATTCACGTCCCACAATAAATGAAATGGCATACACGTCAGCAAGGTAGCGATGATCACATCGACTTTCCATACGCTCCACGCTTTGCATCGGCACCCACCAATGTTACATCTAGCTACTGAGGCGTGACAGGTCTAGCGCGTAATGCCTGCCCCTTCTGGTCGCCATTAACTTCGCAACCGCCAAATGTCAAACTTGTAAAGTTATGTAAAGAGAGGCAGGTCTGATAAGCACGTTATCGTTCTTTGTATAACGCGCCGCGCAACAAAACACACTACTTTACATAGCTTTACATCTAGGCTGTTAGATTCGGACTCATGGTAGCTGGGTCAGTTTTGCGATCGAAGATCATGTCTCGGGTCTCGCCTGTCGGGGGTGATGCAACGAGTCGTCAGCTTGACCACTTCGGTGTATCCTTCTGCACCGCCGGAACAATCCTTCTGATTTTGCTATTTGTAGTTGTCTTTTTTTCCACCGCGTCATTATTTGCCGCGACCGGCGGCAGCGTCTCCGGCACAGTTGCGGACAAAAGCGGTGCAATCGTCGCTGGCGCGACGCTCAAGCTGGTTAACATCGCTCAGCAAACCACCTATCAAGCTATCTCCGACAAGCAGGGTCTTTATTCTTTTCCGAATCTGCCGGTAGGCCACTACGATCTCACAACAACGGCAACTGGATTCAATCCGCAACGCAAAGCAGATCTCAAAGTCGACACCGATTCCGCAGTCCGGGTTGACATCAGCCTCGAAGTCGGGATGCAAACCGACACTATAACCGTTACATCCGATGCCGGGGTGCAAGTCGAAACCGCCGCGACTCATCTTGGCGAGGTAGTCTCTGCGGCACAGATGACGGCGCTCCCTCTTAACGGCCGCAGCTACACCGACCTCCTCGCGATTCAACCCGGCGTCGCTCCTGTCTCGACTCTGCTCCCCAGTTCGGTCATCATGGCCGGAGTCACCGGCAGCATCGATCCATCTGGCGACGCCAACCCTGGCAACTTGTCCATCAACGGTCAGCGAGAATCAGCCAATGGATTTATGGTTAACGGAATCGACGTTCAGGAGCACATGAACGGCGGCACCTCCATCCTGCCCAATCTCGATTCCATCGAAGAATTTCGCGTCCTCACCACCAACTTCGATCCCGAGTATGGCAACTACAACGGCGGCATCATCACCGTCGTCAGCAAATCGGGAATGGGCCAATTTCACGGCAACGCCTTCGAGTTCTTTCGCAACACTGCGTTGGATGCGAGAGGCTACTTCGATCCCACGCGCTCTGCCTTCAATCAGAACCAGTTCGGCGGTGCAATCGGCGGTCCCATCAAACGCGACAAAATATTCTTCTTCACTGACTATCAGGGCACAAGGACCACTCAAGGCGTTTCCACTGGAAACATCACAGTCCCCACCGTCGCCCAGCGCAACGGAAACTTCAACGACCTCACCGGCTCTGTAAGCGGACCCTACCTCGCCTCTCTGCTCACCCAGGAGCTAGGCCGGACCGTCACATCGGGAGAGGCTTACACTGCCGTCTTTCCCGACGGCGCCATCCCTCAAAGTGCATGGTCGGCGCCTGCAAAAAACCTCCTTCAATACATTCCAACGCCAAATGTTGGTTCGAATCAATTTTCAACATCAGCCTTTTCCCAAACGGTCCGCGACGATAAAGGCTCGGTGCGGATCGATAGCAACACCCGTCTCGGTCAGATCTCCGCGTACTACTTCCTCGACGACTACGATCTCGATAATCCCTATCCGGGTTCGGTAGCTGGAGCCAGCATCCCGGGCTTCGATGCGTTGTTTATCGGCCGAGCGCAACTTCTATCGATTGGAGATACGAAGGTTATCGGCACCAACACGGTTAATGAGTTTCACCTTGGGTATCTCCGCAACGCCAACATCATCGGTCAACCGAAGGGCGGCCTCGGTGTTAGCCTCGCATCGCAGGGCTTCACCACCGGCGCCGGCACCTCAGGCATCGTCGTTCAAGCGCCACAGTTCGAAGGTGTAGAGAACATCACTTTCCCGTCCTTTGTTATGGGCGTTCCCATCACCAACATCACGCAGGTAAACAACACGTTCTACCTGAGCGATGGCCTTTCACGAGTGATGGGGTCCCATACCCTTAAGTTAGGTGGCCAATTTCACCTCGACCAGGTCAACGAACATCCTAACGCAACTTTTAACGGTACCTTCAACATCAACGGAACCGAGACGGGAAATCCTTATGCAGACTTCCTCCTTGGAACTCCAAGCAACTATACGCAATCCTCCGGTCAACCCTTCTACCTGCGAAACCGGTATCTCGGCCTGTACGCACAGGACAGTTGGCGGGCACGCAGCGACCTTATCATGAACCTGGGTGTCCGGTGGGACATCATCATGCCCTGGTGGGAAAAGTACAACCAACTCCAGACCTGGGTGGACGGAGCACATTCCACTCTCTACCCAGGAGCACCTCCCGGGCTGTTGGTCGCCGGCGATCCCGGTGTTCCCAAAACGCTTGCACCCACCAGCTACAAAAACTTCGCCCCGCGCATCGGTTTCGCTTACTCTCCAAAGTTCGATCAGGGATTCTGGAGTAAGCTCTTCGGATCCAACGGACAAAGCAGTATCCGTGCCAGCTACGGTCTCTTCTACACCGCATTCCCCGGCTTGGCAACGGGCATCATGTATTCAGTTCCGCCCTTCGGCTTCAACTATCTCAGCCCTGCACCGCCGCTATTGGCTACGCCGTTTATCACCGCCGCCACCGGCTTTGATAACGGACAGCGCTTTCCATTTCCATTTCCCTCGCATAGCGTATCGGTGTCGCATCCGGATACTTCAGTAGACTGGAACAACTTCATTCCGCTAGCAGCGGATCCATTCTTTTACTATCGCAATCGCGTACCGTACGTCAGCAGTTACATGTTCTCGATCCAGCGACAACTCACTCGAGAAACTCTGTTGACCATGAGCTACGTCGGTAATCAGGGGCATCACATTCTAACGCTCGTCTCGGCAAACCCCGGAAATCCCTCGCTTTGCCTCAGTCTTGATGGCTGCGGCCCTTTCGGTGAGGACTCCGCTTACGTCAATAGCTCCGGACAAACCGTGCAAGGAACTCGCGTTGGCCAAGGATCCAACTACGGAGAGAACACAGCCGACAAATCCATCGCCAACTCAAACTACAACGCACTAGAAGCTACTCTCCGTTACCAGCATCATGGCTCGCAGTTCCTCTTGAGCTATACCTACGCCAAGTCGATCGACCAGGGCTCGAACCTCGGAGAGCAACTCAATCCGATCGATCCGCGGCAGAGTCGCACCATCTCCGCCTGGGATCTGAAACACGACTTCGTCGCCAGCTACACTCTCGCGCTGCCCCTCGCGGCTCTCTTCCGAAAACGCAACTACCTTACCGAGCAATGGAATCTTTCCGGCACGACTCGCTTTTCTACCGGCTTGCCCGTCACGTTTTTCGACAACTCCGACAATTCACTAATAGGCACGCTGGGCAACGGTGCCAACAACTACCTTCTCGACACACCGCAATATAAACCAGGTCCGTTCAGGATCAACACGAATGGACGCGATGGACGCCCAGCGTTCGACACATCGCTCTTCAGTGAAGAAACCCTGGGTCAACTCGGCAATGCCAAACGCCGAATATTCTACGGGCCTGGAATCGATAACTTCGACCTCACACTCAGGAAAGATCTGCGTCTTGCAGATGCGAGATCACTTGAATTTCGCGTCGAGGCGTTCAACGCCTTCAATCACGCTCAGTTCTACGGCCCTGCCTCAGTAGATGGACAGATAGAGAATCCAGACTTCGGGGCAATCGTTGCCGCAACCTCTCCCAGACTCATGCAACTTGCAGCGAAGTTCTTCTTTTAGGAGGCGCATGACTTGCTACTTTGACGAATCATCCATAGGCTGGCCTGAAACCGAAGGTACTCCATTCACAAGCGCCCAACTCAAATAGGAGTTACTCTATGCATGCAAAAATCCTTTCTGTCGTGATCTTCCCAACCTTCCTCCTCTTCGTCATTGCATCATGGACAACAAAAGGGCAGGCTGTTCCGCAGTCAACGGCCACACCCGTGGCGAAGAGCCAGGGAGAACCGACTTCTGCGAGTAAGAATCCCGCGAGGCTCGCGCAACTAATGCGAGGGACGTTGTTCCCCGATTCCAATGTTCTCTTTGCCGCAACAGGCAAGAACCCCGCTGACGTGGTACCCGCAAAAGACCCCTCTGCGGCAACGAACCCCCTAGAGAGTACCTATGGCAAATGGGAAGCCGTCGAGAACAGCTCGCTTGCAATCGTAGAAACGGCAAATTTGCTGATCGTTCCGGGTCGTTTATGTTTGAACGGCAAGCCAGTGCCAACGACCAACCCAGACTGGCCAAAACTCGTACAAGGTCTTCGCGATGCAGGCATGAAATCGTATGAGGCAGCCCAGTCAAAGAACCAGGACAAACTTGCCGATGCGACCGACGTACTGACCACAGCCTGCGCCAATTGCCATGTGAAGTACCGTGATAAAGACAAACTTGAAGATCGCTGCCAGGAGGACAACCTCAAGTAATTATTTACTTGCGACAAGAAAACGCGCCAACCCTATCCCTCCTCAGAAGAGCTTACTGTTGGGAAACCACCGTTTTAGAAGTCCATCCAGACCTAGCGATAGACCTGCAGAAGAGAATACGAATACTAGCTGAAGGAAGATAAAGATTCGATTGATGCCGAGTTGCGGACCACCGTTCGCAATGGCGATTGCAAGAAGAATATTCAGATTGTGGAATGCCCCGAACGATGCTGAGATTCGAACCAGACAGCCCAGAAGAAGAGAAATGCCAATCGCCAGTTCACCGAAGGCAACCAGATGGCTGAAAGAATGAGCGTGAGGAACGACGAAACCAAGGATAAAGGATCGGTGCCACGCGAAGGGGTCTTTCACCGCGGTTTTGGTCAGTTCTTCAGCGAGAATTCGCCCCTCTAAAAATTTGCCCGTTATCTTGGGTAAAGCGGCCGTCAAGAAATGGTAGCCCACAGCAATTCGAAGAATCGCCAGATAGCCAAGATACGTTCTCTGTTTGAAATTAGTTATTAGAGACATATTTCTCCTGTTCGACTGATTTTCTCGTTCGCGCTAATTAATCCCCGCAACTTTTAAACAAATGACTAACTGCGACCACCTGCAGTTATCTGCAGAACATGACTATCGTGAACGATCCTGCCGCCGATGATCGTAAGTACGGATGTGATGCGCTTGATTGCTTCATCCGGTACGCGATTCGGATCTAGGAAGTCATCACTTAGAACGACAAGATCAGCCAGTTTGCCATCCTCAATGGAACCGAGCTTATCGTCGTCTTTTGTAAACCAAGGCTGGCTTGCCGTGTACATACGAAGGGCCTCTATACGTGTAAGGGTTTGTCCCGCCGCGACGAGTTGGCCGGCGTTGTTCTTTCCGGTCACCATGTAATACATATGCGGCCATGGATTCAACGGCGAGACGGTACCACCGTCGCTTCCGTATCCTACATGTATTCCACTTTCCACCAACATTCGGAAGGGCGGTATGTCTTTTGGAGAAGTACGTGGCGGAGTACTTGCGGTATACCGACCGCCAGCAGCACTGACACCTACACCCATTATTTGCAGCCGATTCAGCGTCTCCTGATCGATCCCTGGAACATGAGCCAGGGACCACCGCAGCGGTGCTAGCGGTATCTCTTTATTGATTTTTTCCCATATGTCGGTGAACTCTTTCTCGTCAGCAATACCCATTCCATGTTCGTCGTAGGTCCAGCCTCTCTCCGCTGTTAGCCGAGCCGCGGCTTCGTATATCTGAGACGATGAATTTGGAGTAAATGGAAACGGGCCACTATAAATTCGCTCACCCACTCCAGACACTTTGATCCAGTCATTTCCAAAATCACGAAATTGATTGTTGAGTCGCGCTCTCAAGAAAGGAAGATCTGGACGCTGATCCTGCATATAGAAAAATATTCGTAACCGCATCAGCATCTTGTCCTCGCGTCCCAGCGCGAGGAAGTGGTCATAGCCGGTAAAGGGGTTTATGGTATTTGTCCTGTTCCCGGTCTCGGCCACGCCCTGCGCTCCTGGTGTATCCACTGGCCACGGAGCGCCCTTATCATCGGACATCGTAAGACCCAAGCTTGCTGCGTAGGCCATTACATCGAGCGCACCGCGTTTCTGATCCGCAAACGTTTGGGTTGACTCGAGCGCCTTAAATGCGGCGACCGTAGCAGCGGTCGACTCAATGCTCCCATCGGTGCCAACCTTAACTCCTTTTCCTTCGAAGAAGGCCTTCCCCTTACTATTAGTCACGGCTGGCCCGTCAAAGCCAATCTGAAGATAGACAGGGGAGTTCGGCGCGGCGCTATCGAGATCCGCTTGAGTCGGCATACGCTTCTCGGCAAATTGTTCCGGACTCCATCCACCGATAGCGGTGATCCAGTCGTCTGGTGACATCACGGAAGCCTTGTTGCGAATTAATTGCTGCACTTCGACGATGGAAGCGGCAACCTCGATCCGGGCGTCATGGCCAGGGCGCAACGATGCCACAACAATATGATTATGACTGTCAATGAGTCCGGGGATTGTTCTTCGGCCCTTGAGGTCAATCAAACGTGCGCAGCCATCATGCTTTGGGACTCCAGGAGCAATTCCGACAGCAGTAATTCGATCTCCCTCAATCGTGACCGACGAAGCCATCGTGTCGTGCCGATCCATCGTTGCGATCTTGCCGTTGTAAAGGATGGTCTGGCGACAGCCCTGGGCATGCGCGGATACGATCGGCGCAAAACTGGCCAATGTAACAGCAAATAAAACCAACGACCTCGTCGCTGATTTCATCAATATCGCGACTCCTTGGTACCGGAACACCATTGCGTCATTGCCACCTCCAATATATTTGTGTCATCTCGACTCACCGCCCGCTTCTTAGAGCCCGCGATTACTCTCGGATTTCCGCAGCCGCGGCAAAAGGTCGAGGGCGTTCCTGCTTTTAATCGCCTCAAGTTCCTCGGGATCGAATGCCTTAGATTCCGTCAAACCGGTCGTATTTTCAATTGATGAACGGTATGGATAGTCTGTGCCGAACAGGATTTGTGATGTCGGCACCACATGCTTGAGAGCAGTCATGGGAACCGGGTTGAATGTCTGGGCGGTGTCGTAATAGAACTTTGCAACCTCTGCCTGAAAATCGTGCTTTTGCCGTTCTCCGGTGTTTTCGTGCGACCGAGCAACACGATTCACAAAGCGTCCGATCAGATACGGCATCGTACCGCCACCATGCGAGAAAATCATACGAATGTTCGGATATCGTTGTGCCGAACCGCTGTATACCATCCGCACAATCGCACGAGTCGTGTCTGTTCCGTACTCGATCTCAGCAGAAGAGATACCAGGAAGCAGGTTCGCGCAGCAGGCGTTTGTCGTCGGGTGGGTAAATACGACTGCCTGCCGGCGATTCAGTTCTTCAAAGACCGGTGCAAAAAATGGATCACCTAGCCATTTGTCGTTGTAGCTCGTAAACAGCATGATTCCATCCGCTTTGAGAACGTCGAGAGCATACTCGATCTCGCGCAGGCTACCGTCGATATCCGGTAAAGTCAGCGTGGCGAAGTTACCAAATCGGCCCGGAAAGTCTGAGACTAATTTCGCGGCGTACTCATTGCTATCGCGTGCCAGACGTCGTGCCTGATCGGGATCGCCGAACCACACCCCCGGCGCAACAATGGAATTCATTGCAGTTGTAACGTCTGCGCGGTCCATGTCCTCGATGGTTTTCTGCGGCGACCAACCGGCCAGAGCTGCAGGCGCAACCTTCTTTTGTGCCGTTATCTCGGCATACGCTGGCGGCGAAAAATGATGGTGGACGTCAATCCAGCCTGAATGAGCACGTGCGGGCCGTATTGGCTGAGTAAATAGTTTTTCGGGAACAAGGGAACCCGCAGCTAGCGCTGCAAGATTGGTCAAGAATTGTCGCCGTGGGGGACGACCTAAGCCAAAAACGTCGTCTTCGACGTCGAACCTTTTAGCCATACTACTTACTCCCTTAGTCCATTGAATTTGCGGTAGGATTCTCTATTTTCTGGTAACGGACTAATGTTAGACCAATGCTCACAATTGTCAATGAAATTCCCAATAAACCTTTAGTGGCGTGCGCTCGACAACGACTCAACAACAGCTATGGAATGATAGGGATTACGGCCATTCCTGAGAAAGGAGCTCAGCGCGATGGCAAATGCCGCAAGCACTGCCGGGATTGCTCCGGCGAAGAATATCTGTTGTAACGACCATTCCCGTGAAACCATTACTCCGCCAAATATTGGACCTACGATCGAACCTATGCGACCGACTCCCAAAGCCCAGCCAACCCCGGTCGACCTGATCGAGGTGGGATAAAACGTTGCAGATAACGCGTTAAGTCCTGCCTGGGCCCCCTGAACAAAACACCCTAGCAGGAAGGTGACAGCCATCATGAGTGGAAACGATGCGATAAAGGCTAACGATCCGATTAGGAACAGGCACAACGCGAATTCCGATAGCAGCACGGCGAAGCTGCCCCATGCGTTCATCGCGCGCCCCTGCAGAAGCGATCCGCCAATGCCCCCCAGACTAAAAACAGATACTCCAATGATGCCCGCGGAAATTGGCATGTGAGTCTGGCGTAACAGTGCTGGCAACCAACTGACAATGAAATAAAGGACCAGCAGGTTCATAAAAAAAGGTACCCACAGTAAAACAGTTCCAACCGCGCGCCCCTCCGTGAACAAGTGAATCACAGGAATTCCCTTAAGCTGTTGATCCTCTTCCCGTGGTAAAAAATCAAGATCCGCCTGTGTAATCCCTGGCGCAATATGCGAAAGAATTTTGTCAATCGCATTTCGGTCGGTCCCTCTCACGCTGAGAAATCGAATAGACTCCGGGAGCGACTTGATCAGAATAAAGGCAACGATCAGAGGCAACATTCCACCCGCATAAAACACTGATCGCCATCCCCAATGGGGCAGCATCGCCGAACTCACCAGCCCTCCAAGCAGTGCACCGAATGGCATGCTGCAAAACAACGTAGTCACGAGAACCTGCTGGAGCCTCTTCGGGGCATATTCTGTCGTGAGTGCGACAACATTCGGTATTGCGCCGCCTAGACCTAAGCCGGTCAGGAAGCGAAAGGCCACTAATTGATCAAATGTCGTAGCCCAGCCAGTGGCTATGGCAAACGTTGCAAATGTGAGCGTCGCGAAAATGATCGGCCATTTACGCCCCACGCGATCCGCAAGCGGCCCCGCAATCATAGATGACAGCATCAATCCAATCAGGGCTGCCGCAAATACCGGCCCAAAGGTGTGGATCGACAGATGGAGAGATTCGGCCATCGAAGGAGCAAGAAAGCCAATGCTTTGTGTATCGAACCCGTCTAGAACAAGCACGAGCCCACAGAGCAGGATGGTTATCGACTGAAAGCGACTCAACGGCCGCTGGTCGATTATTTCGCTTATCACAGGCGCGCGATTTGAGGTCGCCACATGCTCAGATTTTTCTGCCATGGTCATCGTGTCAGTCCGTGAACCTGGCCATAACTTCGGTAAGCTCCATTGATTGTACGAGCACCCCTCATTGAATCCAGACAGTTTTCACGTTCACGAATTCACGAATCCCCTGAAGCGCTAGTTCGCGGCCATATCCGGACATTTTGACACCTCCAAACGGCAGGCGCGGATCAGAGACCACCATGCTGTTGATGAAGACCATTCCGGCGTCCAATTCGTTGACGAACCTCTCCTTTTCGGCGATATCCGTGGTCCAAGCGCTTGCTCCAAGTCCAAATCGTGTGTCATTTGCGATCTTGATTGCGTGATCGATGTCCCTTGCGCGGAAGAGGGAAGCGATGGGACCAAAGAACTCTTCGCAGTAGGCCGGAGAATCAGCCGGAATATCCGTCAAAACGGTTGGAGCATAGAAGAAACCCGGACGACTAAGCGGCGACCCTCCAGCAAGAAGACGCCCTCCGCCTTCGAGTGTCTTTGTAACGTCGGCATGAAGCGTACGAACAGCGTTCGCGGTCGCGAGAGGGCCGATCTCGGTGGCCGAATCAAGCGGGTCCCCTATGGTCAAAGCCTTCATGGCAGCAACAAATTTAAGTTCGAATTCCTCTGCAATCTCATCTGCGATGATGAAACGCTTAGCAGCAATGCAGGACTGACCGTTATTCACGACCCTGGCACGGACTCCTGTCTTAACCGCTGCGTCGAGGTCAGCCGTTGCCATAACGATGAACGGGTCGCTGCCGCCAAGCTCAAGAACTACCTTCTTGACTCGCCTGGCTGCTCCGACGGCGACCTTGATACCGGCGTCCTCGCTTCCCGTAATCGTAGCTGCGACGATGCGCGAATCACCGAGCATGCCTTCGACCTGCTCGGGTCCAACCAGTAACGCCTGAAACACACCTTCTTCAAATCCAGCTTCAAGACAGATGCGTTCAATCTCAAGCGCGCACTGTGGCACATTCGAGGCATGCTTGAGCAGGCCCGTGTTTCCCGCCATCAGCGCTGGCGCAAGAAAGCGAATCACCTGCCAGAAGGGATAGTTCCAGGGCATGATCGCGAGCACTGGCCCGAGCGGCAGATAGCGCACAAAGCTCTTCGAGGCGCTCGTCTCGACCATCTCATCGGCCAAATACCGCTCGGCGTGCTCGGCGTAGTACCGGCATACGAGGGCGCACTTCTCAATTTCATGGACCGACGCGATCAACGGTTTGCCCATCTCGACAGTGATCAATCGTGCGAGTCTCTCCTTCTCGCGCTCAAGAATGCCGGCAGCGCGAGACATTGACTGAGCACGATCCGAAAACGTCGTCTTTCGATACCGCGAAAACGCGGCCACAGATAAGTCAAGCTTGTCATTGAGTTGCTCCGGTGTAAGCGCCTCAAACGACTGAAGCGTCTCGCCGCTGAAAGGATTAATCGTTGCAATCGGCATGTGAGCCTCCGGTAAAATTCAATGACACAAGAGTCAACGCGCGTCGAGCGATGCCTGGAGTTCAGTGTGGAATTTCAATCCACCCGCTTCCGGGACGAAGAATATCGTCGACGAAACCGCTTGTTCGATAAATGGTTTTCGTAAACGGTGAACTGATTCGATGAAATAGGTTCAATCGTCGAAAGAGTTATATTCGCATCATGGATTGAACTTATACCTTTAGGAATTTGAGAAGTCAATTGAAGGCCTTCGTAGAAAAATTGAATCCAATTGCTCAGCAGCAGCGGGTCTCTCTCTAATTACAGAGAAAGTCTCAGAAGTTACTGTTGTTGTTGATTTAACCGTCTCGGCCGAATGCTCTAGATTTTCCTCCAATTACCGGCAAACAAATCCGCGCTCGCTTGTCTGAAGCCTCTCTCTTGCCAATTTCTATTCTTTTGGTCTAAAGTTAGTACCTCATCAGATTGGACACTAATTCTGTAACGAAGAGACTATAAAGTTTGCATGGGTAGCTGAACTTGGAATGAGCGTCTCCCGGCTTGGCGAGCAGCGAAGAACGAAAGTTTAGGAGGAAGAAGATGGAGCACACCGGGTTTTACTTTGCGGACCGCACGGGCGTGGCGGAGCCGAAGAAGCTGGATTTAATTCCAGCCGTAACGATTCCAAAAGAAGCGATTGACGAAGAGGTGGAACGGTTGGCGAACCTTCCAGCCCCCGCCAATGGCAGGCGTGTCTCACGCATCGCGAATCCGCTGACCGGAGTGGGCGAAGGTCTGGCCCCGGGCATCGATGTCTCAATTTCAGTGTTGAAGCCTGGTGAGAGTACCACACCAATTCGCCACAACTCGTCGCAGGTCAACTTCTGCATACGCGGGGGCGGCGAGGCGACCGTCGATGGCAAAGTAATCCAGTACGGGCAATATGACGTCTTCAACACACCTTCCTGGGTTGTCTACCAACATCGCAACGACACCAACAATCTGCAGGTGCGGTTGACCTACAGCAACTCACCGCTGCTGGAAAAAATGAAGGTCCACATCATCGAAGAGGAGCCGAAGCTGGGTGGTAAGAAGAAGACCTACGACGAACACTCCTCAGCAGAGAGCCCCTTCGGTACCTTTCCTATCTCCGACGACGGCTCGTTTCTGATGCCCTACGAAAAGCTAATTAATCCGGATGTAGTCAGGTATGAGCCTCTGTACTTCCCCTGGCAGCGAGTTAAGACCGAGTTGGATAAGCTGGCATCTCTGGGCCAGTCTTACCGCGGACGCCGACTGTATTTGCTCTACAACCCCGCTACTGGACGCACGAACGGGACGACGAGTAACTTCTTCGCCACCATGTGCATTCGGCCGAAGAACATTGTCGACCGTCCACACCGTCACACCGGAACTGCTATCAACTACTACTTCGCCGGTACAGGCTACAGCGTGGTGGAGGGTGTGAAATATCCATGGAAAGCGGGTGACCTGATGCTTTCGGCGCCCGGATGGGCAGTTCATAACCATGCCTCGCTTGAGGAAGATGTCTACGAACTCACGATCCAAGATAGCCCGCTCAACATCTGGATGGGTTCGCTCCTTTGGCAGGAAAGCCTCGACCAACCCGTCGAACTGCTCGGCGCAGCAGAAGGCTTCACCACCAATCGAAAAGCGTAATATCTCTGACCGGGTCTGACAACGAGTAGGCCCGGTCACGCAGTCTTCTCTGCGCGCAAGACACTTTACTTGGCAAGGAGTAACCCTCTTTCATGATGCCTCTGAACAAAACCTTTCTGCGCGGCTCTTTCCCACCGCTGGTGACACCTTTCCGTGGCGGAAAGGTTGATTACAACAAGTTCGCGGAGCTGGCCGAGCGCCAGGTCCAACAGGGTTCTCATGGCATCGTAGTAGCGGGAACAACCGGCGAGCCAAGTAGCCTCTCCGTAGACGAGCGTGCTGAACTTCTCAAAGTTGCGGTGTCGGTTATCGCTGGCAGAATTCAGGTTGTGGCTGCGACCGGTTCGCAATCTTTTGCCGAAACACTTCAGCTGACGCTGCAGGCAGAAGAGGCGGGTGCTGATGCAGTACTCGTGGTCACGCCTTATTACATCAAGCCCTCACAAAGAGGGTTGGTCGATTATTTTGTCACCTTGGGCCAGCGTATCGGGGTTCCGTTGATGATTTATCACATCCCCGGTCGCGCCGCCGTCTCGATCAAGGCGCAGACCGTAATGAAGATTGCAGAGCAACTCCCTCACCTGGTAGGTATCAAGCACGCGGATCAGAATCTAGAGCTATTGACCGAATTATTGGTCGGACTGGGGCCTGAGTTTCGCATCTTCTGCGGAGTAGAGGCCCTTAGTCTCCCTATGCTCATTCTCGGAGGCAGCGGTTTGATGAATGCCGTCGGCAATCTAGCACCAGCGCGCGTTGCCGCGCTCTATGACGCTGTCCAGCAACGAGACCTCGAGCGTGCCCGCGAAATCCACGTGGAGCTTTTCGAGCTGAATCAGTCCATCTTCATCGACACAAATCCCGTTCCACTCAAATACATGATGTCGCGCCTTGGTCTGCTGGACGCTCCCGAACTCCGCCTTCCGCTCGTATCGCTCGATGAGGCGAACGCAAAAATCCTGGATCCCGTTCTGATGCGAGCAGGGTTGCTTGAGGTATCCCCGGTATCCATAACCTGAATCGCGAGCAAACGGAACACATATTAATCTCGCTTTAGAAGATCCCAAATTACATGTCTGCTTTGAATCGATTGCTGCCGCTAAAATGGGCTGAAGCGTGGGAAGATGTAATCCGCCCGATCGGGTCGAATTAGGGGCGGTCAGCACTATCGTAAGGAGTGACATCATGCCCGGCATTCAGCTTTCACTGGCAATTAGCGACTACCACCACGTCAGAGATCTGATAAACGGTCGCGTTCGCCCGGAAGGTATCGACCTCATACCGATGGAATTTCCCATCGAAGAGATCTTTTATAGAATGTTCTCTTTCGCTGAATGGGATGTCGCCGAATTTTCGATGGCGAAATACGTGTCGATGATTGGGGCAGGTACAGCCCCCTTCCGTGCCATTCCCGTATTTCCTTCCCGCGTCTTCCGTCAGTCAGCGTTTTATGTCGCTACCGGCGCCTCTGTGCGCAGCCCCGAAGACCTCGTTGGAAAACGCATCGGAATACCGGAGTGGGCACAGACGGCGGGAATTTATGCTCGCGCCTTCCTCCAGCATCAGTGTGGCATTCGTCTTGCCGACATCCACTGGATACAAGCCGGAGTGAACCAGGCCGGGCGAACGGAAAAGGCTGTGCTGTCACTTCCCGATGGAATCGCGATTGAGCAAATCCGTGACAGATCGCTCAATGAGCTGTTGTTGACCGGGGACATTGACGGCATAATCTCCGCGCGCGAGCCGGCCGCCTTCCTGGCTCGCGATCCTAGAATAGCGCGGCTCTGGTCTGACTATCGTCCTATTGAGGAAGGCTACTATCGGGACACCGGTGTATTTCCTATCATGCACGTCATCGTAATCAGAAATGAGATGCTGAGCCGCCACCCCTGGATTGCGATGAACCTTTTTCGGGCATTTGATGAAGCGAAAGCAAACAGCCTGAAGAGTCTCTCCAGTATCGTCAATTCGTCGGTCGCGATCCCCTGGGTGCAGCAGGCGTATGACCATGCACAGGAGGTCCTCGGCGAGAACTTTTGGCCCTACGGAATCGAGGGTAATCAGCAAACGCTGGAAGCCTTTCTACGATATTGCAATGAACAGGGAGTCACTCAGCGTGCAGTGTCAGTCGAAGAGTTATTTCCACAAGAACTCAGCAAAACGTTCAGAGTTTGAAGGGTCAAAGAAATTTGGATTCGCCGATACCGACACGCATACTATCTGTGCAGATCTAACGACAGCAGCCCAATTGTGCGGCTGCCAACCCTCGAGTTGGAGCAGTTCGTCGCCGGCCGAATTTGCGGGTTGCTTCTCAGGCAGATCGATCTTGCCGCTCATTTCCCTACCCGCAATCAAGGAGGCGAGGCTACTGGTCGTGGACGGCCAGCACCGAGCGGAACTGCTTGTAGACGTTTGCCCGAGCGACGGACACCGAAGACAGGTAACCATCATTAAGACAATAGGCCAGCATAGCTGCGAGGCTGTGAAACGGATTGAGCGTGCCAAGCGGCCGCAATCTCCGACTCGAACGAAGGACCACGCTCGTTGGTATGTTTTCCTCACCAGGACCCACATTTTACTCGTAACCCATTCAGTTAACAGGAGCTAAAACGGGAAAAAAAGCCTCCGCCATCGACTTTACTCCGTTTCGTGGGGCAGGGATGGAGGTGCTAACGAAGTTGCATGCAGAGGAGCTGACGAAGGAACTGAGGGGCGGAATGGTTTGTGAGCCACTTGTTTGTATGGATAAGTCGTTGGGCTGAGGAGCACTTGGTGTACAAGGGCTGAACTCAGCAGAAGCGGCTGATTCAGAGACATCCAAGGAGGCTCCTCGTGACCAGTATGAACTTCATCGGGTTGGACATCCACAAGAAGACGATCAGTTATTGCGTGAAGGACATCAGTGGCAAGGTGCAGTCGGAGGGTAAGATTCCGGCGACGCGGCAGGGCCTGTGGGAGTGGGTTGGGACGCTGGCGAAGCCCTGGACGGTGGCGATGGAAGCGACCATGTTTACGGGCTGGATCTACGACTACCTTCGACCGCACGCGGCAGCGGTGAAGGTGGCTCATCCGCTGATGCTGCGTGCCATTGCGGTGGCGAAGAAGAAGAACGATCGCATCGATGCAGGCAGGATCGCCGACTGCCTGCGCTGTGACTTCCTGCCGGAGTGCTACATGGCACCGATGGAGATCCGGCAGCGCCGACGCACTCTGCGCTACCGGAAGCTGCTGGTCCGGCAGAACGTGCAGTTGAAGAACAAGATCGCGCAGCTGCTGATGGAGGCCGGCGTCAGCTACAACAAGGAGAAGCTGCATCAGCAAGGATATTTCCACCAGGTTCTACCCGCGAACCCAGAGATCGACCCCTCGCTGTGGCCACTGCTGAAGCTCACGCGCGAGATGATCGAGCGCACCCAGAAGACGGAACGAGCTCTGCTGCGTTCGCTCGAAGCCGACCCACTGCTCGCAACGCGAGTCGAGCGGTTGATGACGATCCCTGCCATCGGCCACGTCACCGCGCTGACCTGGGTGCTCGAAGTCGGCGAGGTCGAGCGGTTCCACTCCGTCAAGCAGGTCATCAGCTACTGCGGTCTGTGCAGCGGAGAGAAGACCTCGGCCGACAGTTCCAGGCGGATGCCCATCTCCAAGCAGCGCAATCGACACTTGCAGACGGTACTGTTGGAAGCCGCGCATCTGGCTCCGAGACTCAACCCGGAGCTGGCCGTTCTCTACGAGCGCGAAGCCGCGCAGAGCAACCGCAACCAGGCTACCATCGCCGTCGCCCGCAAGCTGGCCGCTTACCTTCTGGCCATCGATCGTGGAGAACGTGCCTTCGTAACTCACCAGGTTCACAGCAGCGTCGCAGCATAACTGCTGCTGTCATATTCAGGGCTTTTCAAGCGCACTCTGCCAGGTCTCACAACTTTTCGGCTGAGCGACGGAGCATCCGCTCCCAAGGCTCCAACCCACTTGTTTCGAGACTGGCAGAGAACCTCAACTCAAACATCTGTGACGGCTACGGCCCGAGATAGCAAATGGATGTCTGGTTCTGCGTTCCACCGCAGGAACCAAAAACAAAAGCGCTATGAAAGGAACTGCAAAAACATACATCCCCCCGCGCACTCCGAGCGCGGCACGAAGATTCTCGCTTTTCCCTTGACTTTACTTATCATGGATGTCCGAGATGGCGACTATTCGGCCATGCGGCTCGCATCCCATTGTCGATGAGTGAATTAACGATTTTGCAACAGTTGGCTATGGTAAGGCGCGACTTGCGCCGGCTTGCCGACAATTCATCCATAATCTCGGTAGCGCTCCCCGTTAGCTGCTTTCTGAACCGGAACCAATCGGCTTGAACGGTGGGCGACAATGCCTGCATATACCGTATTTCAATCGCTAAGGAAGATTATGCTTCGGAGTTCTCGTGGCTTGAGCGTGGTAGCCTTGATTCGTTTGCGGAAGGCGCTCGGTGTGGAAGTTCCGATCGATTAACGTGTAAGGATGACAGCAAAATTGAAGCGGCAGCTGTCCATGATGATGAAGCAACTTTCAAGCATATTCAGCCTTCTGGCGATAGCTCTCGCTCCCGCGACGGCACAGCAATCTGCGCAACCCTTTAGGAACCCTGCTCTGCCGATGGAGAAGAGGATCGACAACCTGCTTTCGCTCATGACGCTCGATGAAAAGATTGATTGTCTGGGAACGAAGACTGGAGTAGCTCGTCTCGGCGTTCCTAACTTTGGCAGCTCGGAAGGCATCCACGGTGTTGTTCAGCGCGGCGGTGGTAAGGCCGAACGCTCCGTCATCACTACAACGCAGTTTCCGCAGCCTCCAGGCATGGGAGAGTCGTGGGATCCTGAGTTGGTACGTCAGGCTGGCGGCGTTGAAGGATACGAGGCGCGGTTCATCACGCAGACAGAAAAGTACAATCGCCAGATCCTGATGCTGTGGGGACCGCAGGCGGACCTTGCACGAGACCCGCGCTGGGGCCGGAGCGAAGAGGTCTATGGCGAAGATCCGTTCTTCAACGGAACCATGGTTGTGGCCTTTACGAAAGGTCTGCAGGGGGACGATCCGAAGTATTGGCAGTCGGCGGCGCTGCTGAAGCACTTTCTCGGCGAACAGCAATGAGAACTTTCGCACTAGCTCATCTTCGAGACTTCGACCAGCGCCTGTTCTGGGAGTACTACTCGGTCCCGTTTCGTATGGGTTTTCTGGAGGGTGGGGCCAAGGGAGTGATGGCCTCGTATAACGCTTGGAACGGTACGCCGATGGCGATCAATCCGATTCTGAAGAGCATCGTCCAGAAGCAGTGGGGAGTCGACGTGCTCTCGAGCGATGGTGGGGCGGTGAAGCTGCTTGTGACCTCCCACAAGCGTTTTGCGAATCAGCAAGAGGCTGTGGTGGCCTGCCTGAAAGCCGGGATCAATCAGTTTCTCGACACGTATATCGATGAGACCAAGGCGGCGGTTAAGGATGGATCGGTGACTGAGGCGGAGATCGACGATCTGTTGCGTCCGAAGTTCCGCGTGACGATGCGGCTGGGGCTGCTCGATCCACCGGAGATGGTGCCTTATTCGAAGATCAAGGACTCTCCGGAGCCATGGAACACGGAGAAGGACAAGGCGGTCTCGGAGAAGATGGCGCTGGAATCGGTTGTGCTCCTGAAGAATGCGAACGACTTTTTGCCGCTGAAGAAAGATTCGATCAAGTCGATCGCCGTCATCGGACCGCTTGCCGACTCAGTGCACTGGGACTGGTACGGCGGCACGCCTCCGCATGCGATTACGCCGCTCGATGGAATCAGGAATGAAGTCGATCCGGGCGTCAAGGTAAACTATGCTGCCGATGAAATCGGCAACGCTGCCGTGCATGCAGCTCAGTCGTCCGATGTAGCAATTGTGGTGGTCGGCAATGACCCCACGTGCGGTCCGGACATGGCGCACGATTGGCACAATTCCCCCGATGGCGGAGGTACTTTGCCGTGCACGGTGCCGAGCGATGGGCGGGAAGGACGGGACCGCGAGGTTATTACGCTGGCGCAGGAACAGTTGATCAAGCAGGTGTACGCGGTGAATCCAAAGACTGTTGTAGTTCTGGTCTCGAGCTTCCCATTTGCGATCAACTGGACGCAATCGAATGTTCCGGCGATTCTGCACATGGCGCACTCGTCGCAGGATGAAGGCACCGCGCTGGCCAAGGTGCTCTTTGGTGACTACAACCCGGGCGGTCACCTGGTGACGACGTGGCCGAAGTCAGTCGATCAGCTACCTGCAATGATGGACTACGACATTCGCCACGGTCGCACGTACATGTACTTCAAGGGAGAGCCGCTCTACCCGTTTGGCTTTGGCTTGAGCTATACCACCTTCAGCTACGCCAACCTGAAAGCAAGTTCTGCAGAGATGGCGAGCGATGGCGCTGTCACGGTCAGCGTGGACGTGACGAATACAGGGAGCCGGGCCGGAGATGAAGTGGTACAGCTCTATGTGAAGCACCTCAAGTCCAAAGTGCAGCGGCCAATCGAGGAACTCGAGGGATTTCAGAGAGTGACCTTGAATCCGAACGAGACGAAGACCGTACAGATTTCATTGAAAGCGTCAATCCTCGCCTTCTGGGACGAGAAACGGGCTCGGTTCAAGGTCGAAGCAGAGCCCGTGGAGCTGATGATTGGAAGCTCTTCGAAGGACATCAAACTAGCCACTACTGTGAATGTCCGATAGGCCTACGTTGTACGTGGCTATAAGGCAGCGCTCAATCGCACTCGCGCAAAAGCTAGTAATCTCCCACGGCTCCTCTGAAACGTTGAATGTTCTTTGGCGTTAGTTGTCAATTTGTAAACCGCTGACGGGTTATTAGGAGACTGCCTGTCAGTTGACGCTAACAGGCCTATGAACTCATCAAGCTATCCAAGTCGATCAGGATTCTCGGCGCAAGTGGACGTAAAACCGGCTATCCGGGCAAGTGATAGCTGCCAATTGGCTCGTTACCCCTTTCTCCACGAGTGGTAAATTACCAATGCACTCATCGAGAAAAAATAAGTACCGCCAAGTTGGGTTAGCAGAAGTGATCTTCTTAGTGCTCGCAAAGTGTGGCTTTCTGTAAATTCGTCGGTTTCAAGAATCATCCGAATCCTTGGATATAGCGCTGATTCAGAGATGGTTTTGACTTGACTGTTTGCCCGACCAGAGCGGGAATGGACGTGCCGCAGAGAGGGCGGCATGTGCATGAAACAGCCTTTATTAGCTAGTTCCACTGCAGAACTTATCCGCAGCCTACCCACTCTCCCCAAACAGCGCCTGTTCACTCTCTGGCAGGAGAACTTTGGCAAGCCAGCCGGTTCGATCAGGGCCGAGGTGATGATCCCTGTGCTGGCTTTTCGAATCCAGGAGAAGGCCTATGGTGGCCTCGAGGCCGGGGTCACGGGCCGATTGCGCGAGATAACCGACTCCCTGGCGCCAAAGAGTCGCGGTCACACTGAAGCGCGGCATCGGTTCAAACCCGGAACCCGGCTTGTCCGGGAGTGGAAGGGGAAGATCCACGAGGTCATCCTCACCGAGGACGGATACGAACATCAAGGCAAGATGTATAAAAGTCTCTCCCCTATCGCCAGCGAGATTACCGGCACCCATTGGTCAGGACCGGCCTTCTTCGGAACAACGAAGAAAGCGCGCAAAAAGTGACCCTAGAGCGATCCCAGACCCGGTGCGCCGTCTACACCCGCAAATCATCCGAAGAAGGACTCGACCAGTCCTTCAATTCCCTTCACGCGCAACGGGAGGCATGCGAAGCCTACGTTCTTAGTCAGAAGCACGAAGGATGGCAGGTGATCGCCACCCAGTATGACGACGGCGGCTTCTCCGGCGGCAACATGGAACGGCCGGGCCTGAAGAAACTTCTGGCGGACATCGCGGCGCGGAAGATCGATACCGTTGTGGTCTACAAAGTGGACCGGCTAACTAGATCGTTGGCCGACTTCGCCAAGATCGTCGAGTCCTTCGACAGCCAGAACGTCAGTTTCGTCTCGGTAACCCAGCAGTTCAACACAACTACCTCCATGGGCAGACTAACCCTCAACGTCTTGCTTTCGTTCGCTCAATTTGAGCGGGAGGTGACCGGGGAGCGTATCCGCGATAAGGTTGCTGCCTCCAAGAAGAAGGGTATGTGGATGGGAGGATACGTCCCCCTCGGGTATGACCTGGATAAGGGCCGGCTGGTGGTAAATCAAAAGGAGGCAGAATCGGTTCGAAAGATCTTCTCTCTATATATAGAGACAAAGAATGTAACGATCCTCTATGGCCGACTTAAGAACTCCCCAATCCGCAGCAAGGTCTGGACTTCGATCCCGGGTCGGCAGTTCGGAGGGGCCGTTCTTTCGAGGGGGACCATCTACCATGTGCTGAGCAGCCCGATCTATATCGGCAAGATCATCCATAAAGGGGTCTTGAACCCCGGCCAACATGAAGCGATCATTGACATGGAGACCTGGAACCGTGTCGCGGCTCAACTGAAACAGAACCAGGTTCGCCGCCGCAACACTCATAACCTTCCTTCCGGCAGAATGCTCTATGGGAAACTGATGAGCCCGGACGGCCAGGCATTTACCCCGACGCATGCTTCGAAGAAGGGCCGGCGTTACCTCTATTACACCCTTACCAAGCCCATCTCTACGACATCAACGGACGAGATACGGCTACTGCCGGCCACGGAGATTGAGGCCAAAGTAATCGCCTGTGTGAGTTGCCTGCTCGAAGACTCACTGCGACTGGCCAGTCATTTTAAAGGCTTCAGCGTCCGGGAGTTGCGGATGCTCACCTCCGCTGCCCAGCACCGCTCGGTGGTTCTGTCCGAGCCCGATTCAAAAGAAGGTCGCGCGTTTATACAACGGACTGTGGCCAGGGTAGTCGTGTTTCCGACAGAGCTACATATCGATCTCAGCAACTCCCAACTAAGCAAAGAGCTTCTTGGCAAATCGACCGCCGATGCGGGACAGGGCGGTCTGATTGAACTGCGCGAGCCGCTACAGGTAGCACGCCGCGGCAGCGAGGTACGTCTTATTTTGGAGAGCGGTGAACAGGAGCAGGAGGCAATACCCTCCCTTGTCCGGGCCGTAAGCCAGGCTCGCACCTGGTCCGAGTGGATTATCGACGGAAAAGTAAGGACGGTGCGAGAGCTAGCTACGAAATCCGGCCTTATCTCAAGCCGCTCACGGAACAGAAGCTCCGTTGCTGCTCGATCAAGCAAAGCACCAACCTGCTTCTTCTTATCGTTGCCGGGTTCGATAGTCTTGAGGCGCTCCCAAACATCCCAGAGCTTTTCAAGTCCTTCTTTGCGTGTATCAGCGGACTTGTTGAAAAATTTCTCCCTCGCTGTCTCAAGTAGTCGATCGAGCTCTTTATCGCCAGTATTGAACACTGTCGAAGAGAGAGCTTCCTGCAGACCTGTAGGGGCCAACCGAAGATCTCCCCTTCTTGCATCTCCAATGCGAGACCCTGTCTCTCAAAAATCCGATTCACATCTTCCGCGAACTTCGCTCGGCCGGCTTCAGTGTCATATGTGAAATGATCGTGGCTGAAATAGGAGTGAAATCCGTAGTCTTTCGGCAGTGCGACGTGTTCGTAACTAAACTCCAGGATGTCAAAAATCTCAGGATCGCTCGGTTGTTTAGTCTGATACCCAGGCCAGTCTTTCGGCCACGCCAGCCGATAGCCCTTCATAGCCGTCTGGAGCTTTGCGACATCCACTCCCGCGTTATGACCCCCATTCGCGTATATCAAGGAGCACTTCGAACAAATGTGAGCGGGGTTGAGCCCACGGTGAGCGCGGCCCGCCTAGCGGAGGGACCCGATCGGCAAGTGCGAAATGGCGTGATGGATAGAGAAGGGCTTCGGTGCGCAATGAATGTGAGATTTGCAGCTAATCCAGATCTGATACTCCGCTTCATTGGGGTGTTTTCCCGCCTTGAGTATTGCCTGAAGGTCACGCGCTTCCGACAAAGGGGAGATGGTGAAGCTAAAGCGGATTGGAGAGCGTTCGTAGAAGCGGCGGAGGCCCGTTTCAATCCAGAAGAATCCCCGGAATTGGCAGAGGCCTGCGGATACTTAACAAGCAATCCGCCGCGATTGTTGGAAGTAAAGAAAGGCGACGTGTTATGGGCTGATTATGTCAAACGGGGTACATCTCCTGTGGATGAGGCCGTATGGATCGTAAAACAAATTCGAAATAACCTTTTTCACGGGGGTAAATTTGCCTATGATCCCAGTTCAAGTCCCGAGAGGGAAAACAAGTTACTTTTGTCTGGGACGATCCTGTTGTCCCACCTGATATCAGTCGTGCCTGAGGTTGACGGGGCCTACCAACAATAGGTTCTTAATGCAGCATCTGCCCTCTTGACTTCTAACTCGATAAAATACATTATCGCGTTTAAACAACACGGGCAGGGCCATGAGTTCAGGGTTAATTCCGGTTCCCAAGAGAACCCTGACGCCGGCTCAGTATGGCGACCTCGCCGACGTGCCGCCCGAACTCGAATGGCTTGCCAATATCACCAATCTCAAGACGCGGCGCGCTTACAAGCTCGACGTTTCCGAATTCTCGGCTTTTACCGGCCTGACCGAACCCGCACAGATCCGCACCGTCACGCGCGCTCACGTGATTGCCTGGCGCAAGGATATGGAAACTCGTTCCCTATCGCCCGCAAGCATCCGGCGCAAGCTCTCGGCGCTGTCGTCGCTTTTCGACTATCTTTGTGAACGAAACGCTGTCGGTGGCAATCCGGTCGATGGCGTCAAGCGGCCGCTGGCGAACAATAACGAAGGCAGCACCCCGGCTCTGGGCGACGCTCAGGCTCGAAAGCTGCTCGATGCGCCTCCCAAGGACACGCTCAAAGGCGTCCGCGACCGGGCAATCCTGGCAACCCTGCTCTATCACGGCATTCGACGGGAAGAACTTTGTCAGTTGCGCGTGCGCGATATGCAAAGCCGTCAAGGGGTTATACATTTCCGCGTCAAGGGCAAGCGCGGCAAGACACGCTTTGTGCCGGTGCATCCTATGGGACAGCGGCTAATTGAAGAGTATCTGGAGACCGCCGGGCACGGCGCCGTGCTGGATGGTCCCCTTTTCCGCCCCGTCAAAAACAACCGCACCGGCATTCTCGACAAGCATCTCGATCCCGGTTCGGTTTACCGAAACATCGTTGTGCACTACGCAAGGGAAAACGGGCTGAGTGCCCAGGTGATCGGCCTCTGTGTCCATTCACTGCGTGCGACGGCTGCGACAAACGCCCTCTCGCACGAGGCGGACATTGCAAAAGTCCAGGAATGGCTCGGTCACGCGAATGTCTCGACAACGCGACTCTACGACAGACGGAAAAACAAGCCGGAGGACAGTCCGACATTTCATGTGAAGTATTGAAGCGGGGAATGCAGCGGTGTTGACCTGCGGAAGAAATCGCGAGCCGGCGGCTCCTTGCCGTCGGCCCGAGGTTCGTTAGGAGGATTTCTTCTGCTGTTCTACGGCATGGTCATAGGCGGCTTTTTGCGTCTCCATGACTGCGAGGATTGACCGGACTGTTGAGGGGCACAGGGGTGCCCCAGGTTGGCTTGCGTGGTCCCTCGTTGCTGAGAGGCGTCGTGATCATTGAGACTCATAGTGGATCTCCTTTACTGAGATTTTGGAACTCAGAGAAACAAGCCGGGATACATCGCGCGGATCGTGTCGATGTGGTGCTATTCGTCAGAAGTACGCGGATGATCTCGCCGATAGTTTCGTCGGGCGGCCGAGCGAGAGAACGACGGCGGGGGCCGAATTCTTTGAGAACGATGTGTTCCCGACAATATTGAGGACAGCGGCGAGAGCATGGTGCCTCCTTCCTGTAGAAATGCTGATCTCGTCTCGGTTGCTAGTGCGGGCTAACGGACGGCCGATTGGGCATCGTGGCGCCCTGTTGCGCCATCTTGTCCAGGAACGGCATGTAACCCAGTTGTTGACCTGATGCCGTCTGATACGCCTTCGAGATCGTCGATGCGTTCGATAAGACGAGCAAGGCATCAGGGAAACCAATGATTGAACTCAAGATTCGCATCACGAATGAAGCTAAGGCCAGCCGGGCGATTACGGATTATCTGTTGGCCGAGACGCCGGAGAAAACCGGCACCTTGACGTGAAACGAGAAGTAAATTTCAGGATGTCGGCGCTGATCGACCGGTATTGGGACCACTACGGTATCAAGAAGCGGTCGGCGGATCGCGAGAGAAGCATTGTCGAGGGCATACGGGACGAAATGGGAAGTTCGTTCGTCCGTGAGGTTAACGGTATTTTCGTCAGCCGCTGGTACGAAGGCCTGACTGCGAAACGCGGGTTGTCGCCGGGTACGGCTGTCAGACATTTCAACGTCATGCACCACATGATGGAGAAGGCTTGCACGATCTGGTCGAAGGAAACCGGGATTGAACGGAATCCTGCCAACGAGGTCGAAGTAAGGCGTCCAGACGATGCAAGGGATCGCTACCTGTCCGATGAAGAGCTTCGCAGACTGAAGCTTGCGCTCGATGAAAAAAAGTACCGGAAGGGCACGAAGGACCTCAACATCACGAATTACCGTATGAGGCTCGTTGTGCTGATCGCCCTGACAACGGGCATGCGTTCATCAGAGATTTACGGCCTGCGCTGGTCGGATGTTATGTACAGCGAAGGTCTATTGGCGGTTCGTTCAAAGCTGAAGGGTGGCAAAATGCGGTACGTCCCGATGGCTCCTGAACTTGCCGAGGAAATGCGACATATTCCGGTCGTGATTTCCGATGATCGCGTTTTACCCCCGCGAAAGGGTGAAGAACGTGGGAGGCAGCGTCTTGAAGGAAGCTACGTCGATCTGCTCGAAAGAGCAAAAATCGAGGACTTCCGTTTTCATGATCTGCGCCACACCTTCGCGTCCTGGTACATGATGAATGGCGGTGATCTGTACGAGCTGGCCAAGATACTTGGTCACTCGAACATCAAGATGACCGAACGCTACGCGAAGCTGGGGCGGCAACATATCGCCAGAACCGGCAATACGGCGCGTGAGATCTGGAAACTGCTGGAACCGGCGAACGAAAACGCGATGTTCGCGCATAGTTCGCACGGCTAAAACGTAAGGCTTTGGGCCGCCGCTAAGTTGTTTAAAATGTGGTGGCCAGAGACGGGATCGAACCGCCGACGCCGGCCTTTTCAGGGCCACGCTCTGCCACTTGGGATAAGTGGTCAATGGAAAGGGCGGAACTGCCGAAGACGGCAATATCTCTTTTGGAGAAGTTCATCATGTTCCCAAACTATGCAGGGGCGCCGCGTTTCTCTGTGACCTTGATCGTGTCAGAAAAAGGTAATTCTGGGGCATTTTCAACGGGTATGTAAATTCTTTCGGATAAAAAGAACGAAGAGACGACTAAATGGCGGAGGGAGAGGGATTCGAACCCCCGTAGCCCTTTCAGGCTAAGCGGTTTTCAAGACCGCCTGTTTCAACCGCTCACACATCCCTCCGGGGGGACTATCTATGTACAAGGTTAGCAGGAAACCGTGCACCGCTGCGATACTTGAGGGAGTCTAATCGTTAAGTGATGGCGACTGGCTAAGCCGATGCCGACCACGAATCTTTCCAAGCCGACCTCCTTTGACCGCACTCTGGCCAGTGCGCGCTCAACCATGCTGTTTAGTGAGGTGATCCGGTTGGCGGTCGACAGCTTCCGCGTCAGTAAGACTCGGTTTCTGTTGACCATGCTGGGTATGATCATCGGCTCGGCCTCCATCATTCTTGTCGCAACCCTGGGATCTACCGGCAAGCAGTACGCGCTGGATCAGCTCACCAGCATGGGCCCGAACAAGATTGAGCTTCAATATGGCGGCGGCACCATCAGCGGCCCGGATAATACCGGAACGCCCGACTATATGACGCTGGATGACATGGATACGGTCCTCCAGCAGGTTCCCGGCATCGTCGCCTCGTCTCCCATGCTGGAGTTTCACGACAACGTGAGTCTCGGCGGGGGTATTACGAAACAAACAACGTTGCTTGGTGTCTCCCCACAGTATCGGATCGTGCGCAATCTCGTCGTCGTGGCCGGCCGTTTCTTTGACGACCAGGACGACCGCGCACACGAGAAGGTCGCCGTAGTCGTCAAGCCATTCGCCGAAGAGCTTTACGGCACCTCAAGCGCCGCGGTAGGAAAAATCATCAGCGTCAAAGGCATACCGTTTGTTATCATCGGCGTCTTCCGGGAAGCGTTCGATACCTACGGGCAGTCGGAGATCAGCGACCATACCATGCTGGTGCCTTATCCCGTGCTCCGGTATTTCACCGGCACCAGCACGTTGAAAGAGATCTTCTTCACCATGCGCGATTCATCCATGGTGATGCCGGCCAGCAATCGCATTCTCGCGATCATTCGCTCCCGCCACTATGCGGGCTCCGTCTACAGCGCGGCAACGCTCACCGATCTCCTCACCGAAATGGCAAAGATTGCCGACATGCTCACCATCGTCCTCACTCTCGGAGCGGGCATTACCCTCATCGTCAGCGGCGTCGGCATTATGAACAGCATGCTCGCGAATGTTCAGTCAAGAATCAAAGAGATTGGTATTCGCAAAGCTCTGGGCGCAACCAGCCGCGAGATTCGCCTGCAGTTTCTCACCGAGGCCGTCTTCCTTTCGCTCAGCGGCGGAATCCTTGGCACAATCGTCGGCCTTGCGATCCCTTTGACGTTGGGTCTGTTATCGCCGTTCAAAATTCCGGTTAGCCCATGGTCAGCAGTGGCAGCTTTGTCGACTTCCGTGCTCGTCGGTGTCCTCTTTGGAACCCTTCCGGCAAACCGCGCGGCTCGACTTGATCCGGTGCAAACACTCAAATACGAATAGATCGCCGCAGCAATCGAACCCTTTGTTCTCCAAAACAAAACGCATCAGCACCTGCAAAATTCGCGAGGGGCTGATGCGTTTTTGTTACAACGGACAAAGTTCTTAAGTGCTTGTTGACGCAGCCACTTCAGCTTCTTCCGGCTGCTCGCCCTTCACCGTCACCTTCACATGGCTGGTAACCTCGCGGTGCAGCTTCACGGGAACGTGATATTCGCCGATAGTCTTCAGTGGCTCGTCGAGTGAGATCTTGCGGCGATCGACCGTGAACCCCTTGGCCTCAAGCTGGTGCGCGATATCGCCCGAGGTGACCGAACCAAACAGGTGCTCATTCTCGCCGACTTTGCGTTCGAACACCAGTTCCACTTCGGAGAGCTGCGTCGCCAGCTGTTCGGCCCCGGCCTTCTCTTTGACGGACTTGCGAACCGCCGAAGCTTTCATTTGTTCGATAACTCCCTTGTTGGCCGCCGTTGCTTCGATAGCCAGTTTTTCGGGGAGCAGATAGTTGCGCCCATAGCCGTCGGCGACCTTAACCACGTCGCCGCAATGCCCAAGCTTATTTACGTCTTCCTTCAGAATCACTTCCATTGCAGTTCTCCGATCTTTTGTCTGGCCTGTCGCTTGCCAGTCTTTCCTAATCCAGTAAAGGCCGCCGTAGTTGGCGGAAAAGTTAGAAGCGTGCCGCAAAGGCCAGCAGAGCGATGTTGCGCGACTGCTTGATAGCCAGGCTCAGCCGTCGCTGATGCCGTGTGCACACACCGGTCAGGCGGCGCGGAACGATCTTGCCGCGCTCAGCGACAAAACCCTGCAACAAACGGACATCGCGGTAAGAGATCGCGTCGATCTTCTCGGTGCAGAATTTGCAGACCTTCTTGCGCCGGAAGAACTTGCGACCGCCCGGGCCGCCGCCGGGAGCGCCCGCAGGACGCGGCGTACGGGGGCCGGCGCCAGGGCCGGAGTGGCCGGAATGGCCGCCGCTGGGGCGGGATGTGGATGTGCGTTGCTCAGTCGATTGCGTGCTGTTGTTTTCGTCAGCCATGTTTGTTCCCTCTCAGGTGGTTGTGCCTTACTCAGCTCCGGACCCGCGTTGGAGTCCCTGAACATTCGGCCGGCATCGGCCAAGTGGAAGCGAAGTGCGGCGATCGTAATGCGTTATGCGATGCAGTCGTCATCATCGCGAATCTCGTCAGGCAAAAAAAACTAAACGGCCGAGGCGGTTGCCTCAGAAGGTGCATCGGTTGCAGCCGCTCCAACTGGCTTCTTCTGGTCTTCGCTCTCCGCTGTTGCGGCAGATGCATCCGCATCGGGTGCGGCGGCAGATGCCTGTACGGGAGCTGCGATCGGCTGCGCGCTGCGCTTCACCTTCGTGTCGCGAATCGCCTTCACCTTCGCCAAACGCTTCTCTTCTTCGTCCATCCGCACCGTGATGAACTTGATCACCTGTTCGGACACGCGTAAACGGCGCTCGATCTCGGCGATTAGCGAGCCGGCGGCCGCCACATTCAACAGAACATAAAAGCCGTCATTAAACTTGCGCACCGTGTAGGCGAGCCTGCGACGGCCCATCTTCTCAACGCTCTTCACCTCACCGCCACCATGGGTGACATTTGCGGAGAAGCCCTCAATCAGCTTGTCGAGCTCGGCGTCTTCAACGTCCGGTCGCACAATGAACATAATTTCGTAAGTACGATTCATTCGATTACTTCTTTCTGCGAAGTTCTGCTTCGCACCGTGCTGGCGTCTGTTCTGTCGGCACGGTCTGGAAATTACTGCAGTTACCTTGCTGCTGCTCTAAAACCCTGCATCTTACTCTTTACTTCAACCTTGCTTACTGCTCTCTACTTCACTTCGATTCCTCCGCGTCGTCCGTCCCATCTTCAGCGGTGAGCGGCCGGCGGTTGAACTCATTCATCGCAGCGCTGACCCCCTGGGTCAGCACCATCTCGACAGCGTTTTTAACCCTGTCGAGCACTTCATCCAGCACCACAAGCTCCTGCTTGCGCATCGGCGACAGCAAATAATCTTTACCGCCCGCCTTGATCTCTCTTCCATCCGTCAGCGCCGCTGCGTCCTTTGGTTGACGCCCAACGCCGATGCGAATCCGCAGCCACTCTTCCGTGCCCAGCACACCGGAGACTGACTTCACTCCGTTATGCCCGTTCGCCGAACCACGCTCGCGAATTCGAATCGTGCCCAGCGGGAGTGCAAGCTCGTCATAGAGCACGATCACGTCCCCAGGCGAAATCTCCAACTCCTGAATCAGAGCGGCTACTGAAAGCCCGCTCAAATTCATGAACGTCTCAGGCTTTGCCAGCAGAACATCCTGTCCTGCAAACTTCGCCCTGGCAGTTAGCGCTCTGCCCCGGCGATTGGAGAGCATCACACCGCAGTCGTCCGCGATACGATCCACTGCCAGAAAGCCGGCGTTATGCGGCGTGAACTGATACTCGATACCGGGGTTGCCGAGACCGACAATCAACTTCACGCTGCGTTCCCTTTCCAACCAAACTCAAAGCAGCCTGCAAGTGCGAAAGAAACCAGCAGGCCGCGCAAAACTACTTCTTCTTCACATCCTTGGCATCGGCAGCAGGAGCAGCAGCGGCAGGTGCAGCGCCGGCAGCAGCATCCGTCTTGCCCTTCTTTGCAACCTCTGGCTCGGTCGGTGCGGCAACCACTTCTTCCACTGCGACAACCTCTTCCTTGATGATCGTGACGTGGGCTACCGTCGCATTCTCATCCCCGAGAAACTTAATGCTTCCCGAGTGCGGCAGGTCGGAGACGTGAATAAGGCCATGCAACTCCATGTTCGAGACATCGACGTCCAGATGGCTCGGAATATCGCCAGGCAGGCACTCGATCTCGACCTCACGCATCACGTGTTCGAGAATGCCGCCTCCCGTCTTCACGCCGACAGGTATCCCGACCAGTTGGATCGGTACCGACACCCGCATCGCCTTGTCCATCGCGATCCGCTTCAAATCGATGTGCAGCAGCTTGCCCTTCAGCGGCTCGCTCTGCCAGTCGACGACCATCGCTTTCACTACAGGCGAGCCTTCCACGTTCAAATCGAAGATCGTGTTATGGCCGGAATCGGAATGCAGAATTCTGGTAATCACCTTCGGGTCAACTGCAACCGCAACCGTCTCTTTGCCGGCGCCGTACACCACAGCAGGAATCTTGCCGGCCACACGAACCCGGCGAGCGGCATTCTTGTTGAACTTGCCCTCGCGCGGTGTGGCGATGACTGCTTCTGTATTTTTTGTTGCCATGACGTCTATCTTCCTTTCGGGCACGGAATAAGTCGTCAGTTGTCCGTTCGCCGTTCTCAGAGTAAGAACGTCAACCGCAACTGTCTTCTTTCCCGCTCCCTTTGCAGCCTTCGCTGCGGTTATGTCTCCAGTTCTGACTGACAACAGAGAACTGAAAACTGAGAACTAGTTGAACAGCGTACTTACGCTGGTCTCCATATGAATGCTCTCGATCGCCCGGCCCAGAAGCCCCGCAATCGAAAGCACCTTGATCTTCTCCAATCGCGCAGCATCGTCCCGCAGCGGAATGGTATTCGTCACGACCAGTTGCTCCAGTCGTGATGTCGCAATGCGCTCAACCGCCGGCCCGGACAGCACCGGATGCGTCGCGCACGCATAAACTTTTTCTGCGCCCTCAGCCAGCAGCGCATCTACCGTCTTCACCAGCGTTCCCGCGGTGTCGATAATGTCGTCGAGGATCAGGCACGTTCGGCCCTTCACATCGCCGATCACGTTCATCACTTCGGTGACATTCACGTCGGTCCTCCGCTTGTCCACGATGGCCAACGGTACTTCCAGCTTCTTGGCGAAAAATCTCGCCCTCTCTACACCGCCGGCATCCGGCGAAACCACCGTCAGATTCGGCAGGTTCAACTCCCGGAAGTAGCTCACCAGCACCGGGCTGGCGAACAGATGATCCACCGGAATATTGAAGAAGCCTTGTATCTGCGCCGCGTGCAGATCGACAAGCAACGCACGGTTCGCACCGGCCGTAGTCAGAAGATCGGCAACCAGCTTCGATGTGATGGCGACCCGCGGCCGATCCTTACGGTCCTGCCGCGCATAGCCATAGTAGGGAACCACGACCGTGATTCGCCCAGCCGAGGCGCGCTTCAGCGCATCCATCATAATCAGCAGTTCTACAAGATGCTGATCGACCGGGAAACACGTAGGCTGAACGAGAAAAACATCCGCACCGCGAACGTTCTCGAGCAGCTGAAAATGAACCTCGCCATCGGAGAATCTCTGCAGCCGGGTCTCGCCCAGCGGCACACCGATGAACTTGCAGATCTCCTCGGCCAGAGCCGGATTGGACGATCCGCAAAAAATCTTCATGCGCTTGTTTTCACTCCGGCCCGGGCGCTTTTTTTCCGGAGCCGGCAAATCTGGCGTTCGTGGCCCTTGTGGCCCCTGGGTGCCTTTGTTGCGTCCGCCCTCCCCGGAGGGCGCGATCGCAGGCTGAGAGCTCGTTTTTGTCTCATCAGCCTGCTCTGAAATAGGGGAAAGAACCGCAGTCGTGTCGTTGTTGTTCACGTGAAACCCTCCGAGGCTGGTTGACCTTGAATGTTCCTGCTGCATTGTCTTACGAAGCCTTGTTGCGGCCCCGTACTTCGTTTGAATCCTTGTTGCGAATCCTAAAAAAGCTAAAGACTTCGGTCTTTCGAACTTCTCACTTCTTCCTCCGCACTGTTTCTCACGGAGTCCAAACTGTCATACTCAGCGGCAAATTGCTGCCGCAAAATAACCCTAAATTCCCAGTTCGCTTCCGGCGTCGACTGAATGGTTGGGCGACTAGGATTCGAACCTAGACAAAGAGATTCAAAGTCTCTTGACCTACCGTTAGTCGATCGCCCAGTACATCGCCGGTTACAACTCGATCTTATATCGACCGGCAAGGTCACTCTGCGAACATCCGTTCCCAATACTCGGCTCGTGGCAGGGTCTTCGTTAGAAGAGCCTCCACGCCAGAGGACTGGACGCGCTGCTGAGCCGCCTTTGCATCCTGCTCAGACCGGTAAAGTCCAAACAGTGCAGAGCCGGAACCTGACAGCGCTGCGTAAATCGCAGGACTATCCGAATCACTACCCATCAATTGACGCTTGGTTATTCGCAAGGAGGGATACTGAGGAAAGACCACGTCTTCAAAATCATTATGAAGACCGTCGTTTCCAATCCCGGTGCGGACAAGCGCGAGAAGGGTATTCTCGGCCAGATCATTCAGCGCATAGCTCTGGCTTTCACCAGATAAACCCTGTTTTTTCTCAGGATAAGGATCGCGAACGATACCGGAGGTGCCGGGCTTATCGTCACCTGTCTTCACAGAAAGGGATGAGTAAGCATGACTCAACTTCTGTAGCTTATCAACTTGGGGCAGGGAAGTCAATCTTCGGCGCTCCACATCGTCATCCAAATACTCTCCACCCTCGCCTTTAAGTTCTTTGTTGTCATCCTGAGCGGAGCGAAGGATCTCTGTATTTTCTTTTGCACCTGTTGTCTGTCCTTGGATGCGTGCTCCTCCCATCACCAGCGCATCCCAGGCCTTAAACGCTGCCGGCGTCGAAACCCCCACCTGTGGCACCGCAACCACACCCCACGTCATCGGAAAATCCGGCATCGGGGTCACCCGCTCCCCTCGTCCCACCCCCAAAACCGCACCACCCACCAGAAACAAAGGCACATCCGACCCAACCTCAGCCGCCATCTCCAGCCGCGCCGCCTCCGACAAAGCCACCCCCAGCTCCCGTTCCAAACCCAGCAGAGCCGCCGCCGCATTCGCCGACCCGGCCCCCATCCCCCCCTGCACCGGCAGCCTCTTCTCAATATGAATGGCGACCTCAGCCCTCACCCGCAGCCGCCCCAGCGCTCGCTCCACCATCCGCCAGGCCGTATTTCGTTCATCCACTGGAACCTGCGGATGGTTCGTCGTCAACGAAATCCTGGTCGCAGCAGCCCGGCTCGCCGAAACCGTCACCAGATCATGCAAATCCAGCGTCTGGTAAAGCGTCGTCAACCCATGAAACCCATCTGGCCGCACCGGCCCAATCGCCAGCCCCAGGTTGATCTTCGAATACGAACGAACAAGCGTAGCCATCAGCTTCTGATTCTAATCGCGCATGTTTCGATACAAACGACCTTCCCCCAAACCCGACGATCCCTCCGACGCCGGAACCGTCCTTGGTCGCCTAGTCAATCTCGCGAACCGGCCGATGAGCGGCTGCCAGCAGCGTAACCAGAAGTACCATCACTCCTGCGATAAGGAAGGTTCCCGGTAAGCTCCACTTCACCGCAACGCCGGCGACTGCCAGTGAAAATGGCATCAGGCCGATGGCGGCGAACATGATAACGCTCATCACCCGGCCCATCATGGCGCGTTCCACGCGTTGTTGAAACCAGGCAATCAGCTGAATGTTCAGGAAAGAAGCGGCGCCACTCATGAGAAAGAGCACGCCCGCCAGTAGCGGTGCCAGCTTCAGCATTCCAACGCTGCCAAGGGAGAGCCCGATGAAAGCACTGACAAACAGTAAGCGCTGGCCGCGCTTGCGGTGCTTGGTGAAACCCGCCAGCAGCGTGCCCGTAAGGCTGCCTGCGGCTAGCGCCGACATCAGCAAACCGAATGCCAGAGGCGTGCCAAACCGTTGCTTCGCAATGATCGCGATGCCGATGCTGAGAGGACCGGCAATCGCAAAATTCAATACAGCGACGACCAGCATCAGAGAGGCGAGCGGCACATCGTTTTTGACATAGTGCAGGCCATCGAGAATGGACTGAAGCATCTTGCGCCGCGGTGCGCCAGTGGCAGCGACGGGAGGGTCGGGCAAACGCCAGAGCGCGCCGATGATAAACAGAAAGCTGACGGCATCAATGAAAAATGCCCACGCTGTTCCGAAGGCTTTGATACACAGGCCTGCAGGCCCCGGTGCAACCAGCGTGGCGACCTGCACGGTGGACTGCGAGACCGAATTGGCTGCGGCAAGCTGCTCCGGAGCGACGAGCGAAGGCAGATAGGCTTGCGCGGCGGGGCCGGCAAAGGCGTCGGCGATGCCGAAGCACAAGGCAAGAATATAGAGCTGCCACAGGTGCAGCACATGTATCCAGATCAGGCCGGAGACAGCGGCTACCAGGACAGTCCGCAAGGAAGCGGTGAGCATCATGATCTTGCGCGGAGAGATGCGATCCGTCACCGCGCCTCCCAGAAGCATCAACGCAGCCCGTGGAATCGCAGCCACCATCGTAATGGTGCCAAGCACAATGCTTGACCCGGTGAGTTGAAGGATGAGCCACGGAAGCGCGACGAGATAGAACTGATCGCCGGTCCAGGAGATCGTGTTGCCGGCCCAGAGCAGGCGAAAATACGGATTACGCAGCGGATGCTGTTTGGCCGCGGGTACGAGCACGGTGTTGGTAGCCATGAAAATCTCCTTGACTGACAAGGTGGGAATGCTAATATGTAAATGGTAATTTACGTTTACATTTGCGATCGTGTCAACATAAAACTGCAAAGCTTGCGCAAGCGTCGGCAGGCTTCCGCATCCAAAAGAATCCAAGGGAGAAAGATGGCGAAAGCGACTGGCAAGAGCGCACAAAGCAGGGAAGCGAAGCGAAGTTCGAAGGCAGGAAAGACTGCGCCGCGGGAGCAGCAGACCAAATCTGCCATAGCCAAAGGCCGTCCTCAAAATATGCTTGAACCGCAGCAGGCTCGGAGCCGCGAGTCACTCCGCAAACTGCTGAAGGCAGCCGCCGAGGTCCTGGGGCAGCATGGCGTCGAGGGCGCCACAATTCCCCGTATCGCCGCACACGCCGGATTGACGCCCGGAGCAATCTATCGCCGATTCAATGACAAGGACGCTTTGCTGGAAACAATGATCCTGGGCATTCTCGATCGGCAGGACGAGCGGCTGCGCACCGGGCTCACGCCAGAGAAGGCAGCGCAGATCCCTCTGCCCGTCTTCGCCGAACAGATCGTTCATTCCCTCGTTGTGAGTTACCGTGCCAATGCGGGGCTGATGCGCGCGATTCGCCAGTTTGTGCGAACTCGGAAGGATACGGAATTCTGGAAGAAAGCTTGCCGTTTGGAAATCCGTTCGTACGAGCGCCTTGTCGATCTGTTTTTGGCCAACGCCAAAAACATTCGCCACCCTGAGCCCAAAATGGCTGTGTCGCTCGGCTTGATGATGGTCATCAGCACGCTGCAGGAATTGGTGCTGGACACCACCGAGATGAAAGTGTGGAAGGGGATGATGCCACCGGATGACCGGACGCTCAAGGACGAGCTGACACGCGCATTCCTAAGCTATCTCGGTGCCACGCAGGGATGAAGGGCAGACGATCATTCCTTGCGCTGCGGCATCTCGAGTTGAGGTGGCTTCTAAGCCGCCGGTATCCGGATCGCAAGAGCCTTCAAAACAGAAAACGGCCGCCGCCCTCGCGTACACTACCTCCAACGGAGCCCTCATGTTCAGAGCATCTTTCTCCAGGCGATCTCTCGCCGTCTGGCCCATCTTCGCCGCCACTCTCGCCTCCACCTTCATAGCGCAAAACCCTGCAACCGCCCAGGCCCCCGACGAAACCCCCGTCCGCACCCAGCACGCGATGGTCGTCACCATCCAGCACGACGCCACCGACGCCGGCGTCCAGATCCTCAAACAAGGCGGCAACGCCGTTGACGCAGCCGTAGCCGTCGGCTTCGCCCTCGCCGTGGTCTACCCGGCAGCCGGCAACATCGGTGGCGGAGGCTTCATGCTCATCCGCGACCACAACGGCAAATCCCACTTCCTCGACTACCGCGAAAAGGCCCCCGCCGCCGCCAGCCGCGACATGTACCTCGACGCTCAGGGCAACGTCGTTCCCGGCCGCTCCCTCGTCGGCTACCTCGCCAGCGGAGTCCCCGGCTCTGTCGCCGGCCTCACCTACGCGCAGAAACACTACGGCAAACTGACCCTCGCGCAGGACATGGCCCCCGCCATCAAATTCGCCACCGACGGCTACGTCCTCTCCGCCGAAGAAGCCCACGCCCTGCAAAGCAAAAACCTCACTCGCTTTCCGGTTTCGGCAAAAATCTTTCAGCGCGACGGCGACTTCTACAAAGAGGGTGACACCTTCAAGCAGCCCGAGCTGGCCGCCACCCTGACTCGCATCGCCGCCAATTCCGACGACTTCTACAAAGGTGCAATGGCCCATCAGATCGCCGACTTCGAGAAAGCCGGAGGCGGCCTCATCACCGCCGAAGACCTCGCCGCCTACCAGGTCAAAGAGCGCGTCCCCATTCGCGGCAAGTACCACGGCTACGACCTCATCACCGCCCCGCCCCCATCCTCCGGCGGCATCGTCCTCGTCGAAATCCTCAACATCCTCTCCAACTTTAAACTCTCCATGCTCCCGGATCGCTCTCCTGAGCAAGTGTGTCTTATCACCGAAGCCTTCCGCCGAGCCTACATGGATCGCGGCGACTACCTTGGCGATCCCGATTTCAACAAACTCCCGCTCAAGCAAATGGCCAGCATGAAATACGCAGCCGCGTGGAGCAACTCAATTACCCCCTTGAAACCTACCCCCAGCAAAGACCTCGTCCGTCCCGCCGGCTTCATGCCACCGCCACCGCAACAAACACCGGTAAAAGAATCCACCCAAACCACCCACTACTCCATCGTCGACGCTGACGGCAACGCCGTCTCCACCACCTACACCCTCAACGGCGGCTTCGGCTCCGGAGTCACCGTCGAAGGCCTGGGCTTCTTAATGAACAATGAGATGGACGACTTCACCTCCAAGATTGGCGTCCCCAACATGTTCGGCCTCATCCAAAGCTCCGCCAACTCCATCGCCCCTGGGAAGCGGCCGCTCTCCGCCATGACTCCGACCATCCTCACCACCTCCGGACATTGGTACAAACCCGGCAAACTCGCCTACGTTATGGGCAGCCCCGGCGGCTCGACCATCATCACCACCGTTGCCAACGACATCATCAGCACCGTCGACAATGGCCTCAACATCCAACAGGCCGCCGACGCCCCGCGCTTCCACCACCAATACCTGCCTGACCGCCTCGATCTCGAAAAGAAGTTCTCCGCCGACGTCGCTGACCAACTCACTGCCATGGGCTACACCGTCAATCGCCTCGCCGTTGCCGACGAACACAACCCCGGCACCTGGGGCGACAGCGAACTCATCGCCATCGACCCCAAAACTCACGAACTCCTCGGCGGCCACGACAACCGCCGTCCTTATGGGAAGGCGGCAGGTTATTGAAGCACGCTCTGCCTCACGACAACCGCCGCCCCTACGGCAAGGCCGCGGACTATTGAGTCGCACGACAATTGGCCGTGACTATAGCAAAGCCGCAGGCCGTTGAACCGCTCCAGACCCCATATTCTCTGCGCCACAGGCACTTTTGCTAGTGTCTTTCCCGGCAATTGATCCCTAGCATGTCTTGAGTGCCAGGTGGTTGGAATCGCCGCATGCCCAATCATGCACCCTCGCACCTGTACGTACCGGATCGCGAACGGGGGAAATCTATGAAGATGAGATATCTGGCACTGCTGCCGTTCCTTACAGTCGCCGCCTCGTTAGCGTCGCCGGCTCAAGCGCAAGTTCCCGTCTTCGCAGTCACACCAGGAACGAGCACAATAAAATTCAACGTCGAGGCCTCCGTCGCAATTAAAGGCAACTTCGATAAGTGGAACGCCAACCTGACTTTTACCTCCCCTGAGGTCACCACCGGAGTTTTAGATATCGAGATTCAGGCAGCTTCCGTCGATACCGGCAGCGGCATGAAAAACAACAAGCTCAAGGGTAAGGATTTCTTCGATGCCGAGCACAACCCGCTCATCACCTTCAAGTCATCAAAGATCGTCCAAAGCGGCCCAGCCACCTTCGAGGTGCCCGGCACTTTCACCATACGCGGAGTCTCGAAACCCGAGACCCTTACACTGACAGTCTCTGGCGTGGGAACGGGTTCTGGCACGATCACAGGCACAATGGCCTTCGATCGCAAGCAATATGGGATGAACAGCGGCATTCCCTTCATCAGAATCGCCGATCGCGTCGAGGTAACGATTGATCTCAAGGCGACGCGCGTCAGCGGACCGCCAGTGAATTTGAAGCAATAGCGAGCCACACCAATGCGCGCCGAAATTGCTTTGAAACTTACATGGACAATGTTCTTCCTTGCCTCTCCGGTGGCGCTCCTTCATGCGCAGGATCTGTCTCCGCGAGCCTACGTGATTACGCCTCTGCACTCCAATGCGATTACTTTGACCTATGGGTATTACAGTGGCAGCGTATTGTTCAACGGTGCCGCGCCCATAACTGGCGCAACCGGGACGTACAGCGTGCCCGTCTTTACCTACTATCACTCCTTCGGCCTGTTCGGCCGTTCTTCCAACCTCAACCTCGCAATTCCTTATGCGGTTGGGACGTTTCAGGGCGAACTCGTTGGCGTGGGCCAGCAGATCTACCGCTCCGGTCTCGGAGACACAACGTTTCGATTGTCGGTGAACCTCAAAGGAGGGCCGGCCATGGACGCAAGAGAGTTTGTGAAGTGGAAGCAAAAGAAGTTACTGGGGGTGAGCGTGAAGGTGGTGGCGCCGACCGGGCAGTACGATCCGAACAAGCTTGTCAATTGGGGCTCGAATCGTTGGTCGTTCAAACCGGAGTTTGGTTACTCGGGACGGCGGGGACATATGCTGCTCGACACCTACGCAGGAGTTTGGTTTTTCACTACCAATCATCAGTCCTATTCGGCCTCGGGGCCGCAACCCCAGGCCGAACGACCTATCGGCTCCTTTGAAGGCCATCTCAGTTACGATCTGAAGCCTCGGTTTTGGCTCTCACTCGACGGCAATTTCTGGTTCGGTGGTCTCACCATCCTCAACGGTGTAGAGAATCCGAGTACTCGCCAAACCAGCTCACGCATTGGCGGAACAGTCTCGCTGCCTATGGGGAAACATCAGTCCGTAAAAGTCAGCTATGCCGACGGCACCTACGTCCGCTACGGCGGAAACTATCAAAACGTCTCCGCGGCTTGGCAGTACTCCTGGCTGGGTCACCCTCAATAATCACAAAGCGCCTGTAGTTTCGTTCAAAATCTCCATCAAGAGGTCACCCAGTGACCAGCAACGAACGCCTTCGCCACCCTGTACAAAGTTGGCGACATCTCGTTCCTCATGTGCGTCCCCACCGCCACGAAAACAGTAAACTGACCCGCTCCAGCACGCCCATCTACTCACACGCAAAGCCACCAATTAGATCGACCCGGGAAGCCCGAAAAGGCGGTAAACTACAGCACGTATCGAGGCCCTTGAGCATGCTGCTCGAACTCGCCAAACCCGTCGCCTTAGTTCTCTGCCTGCTCTCCCTCTACGCTCTCTTTCACACCCTCTTCTTCGCCATCGAGGACCCGCTCCTTCTCCTCCAGCCTCACCAGGCTTTTCGCGACCGTATCCTCGACTCCATCCTCCTTCTCGCCCTCTCTGCCGGAATCTCGCTCCTCGGCGCCCTTATCTTTCGCGAAGCTGAGCCCCATCCCCACCCCTCCCTCTCCGCCACACTCCCGCTGCAGCTTTTCTACTGGGCCACCGGCACCATGATGGTTCTCTTCGTCCTGGCATTGTTTTTGGAGAGCCACTACATCTTCAGTCCACCCATCCACTGGTAGTGGCGCCAGAATTACTTGCTCAACGCCTTGTCGATCGCCGCCTGCGCCAAAGGCGCCATAATCGCGTAACCCTTCGCATTCGGATGCACTCCATCGAAGCTCGTACCTTCCTTCATTCCGCCGTTCTCATCCACTAAGGCAGAGTAGTAATCCAGATAAGTAACGGAACGAGTTACACAATATCCCTGCAGCCAGTTATTCAGCGCCCGGATCTTCGCTGCAGGAGCCACTCCCGGCTTCCAAGGATAATCCGCCGCCGGCGTAATCGACGCCACGATCACCCGAATCTGGTTCGCTCTCGCCAGATCGATCATCGAACGAAAGTTGTCCTCCGTCATCTCCGGAGTCATCGGCCCCGTATTCCCTGCCACATCATTCGTCCCCGCCAGAATCACCACGGCCGCCGGATGCAGATTGATCACATCCTGACGAAACCGCACCACCATCTGTGGCGTCGTCTGCCCGCTGATCCCGCGATTCACATAGGGCTTGCCCGGAAAAAACTCCCCCGTCCCCGGCTGCCGTCCCCAGCCATCGGTAATCGAGTCCCCATAAAACACCACTCGTTGCTCATCCTGCCCAGCCGGAGCCAGCGCCGCATTCGCCGCCCGGTATCGCCCTAGCTGCGGCCAATCGTCCAGCTTCTTTTCCATCGCCCCAATCTTCGCCGCATCGGACGGCGCCGGCGGCGGCAGAGGCGATACTTGCTGCACCGTACCGGCTTGCGCAGCCTGCGAGTACCCCACTCCAGCTCATCAACGCAACACAACTCAGCAACACCGCCCGCACCAGAACCGTCATCGTTCCCCCTCCTCTTCACAGCGGTTCCGATTTTAGCCGAACGCCCTCGCCCTCCCTGCTGTACCTTAAGAAGTGATGCAGCCCGCCGTCTCGACCCACGTCTTCCTCCAGCATCGCCTGCACCCCGGCATGCTCGATGCCCTCCACAGCTCCGGCGCTCAAACCATCGAGATATTTGCCGCCCGCCACCACCTCGACTACAGCGACCGCTCCGCCGTCCGCGACATCGCCACATGGTTTCGCTCTTCCGGCGTAGCCGCTACCCTTCATCAGCCCATCTACCTCGCCGACCGCGGAAGCGGGCCATGGTCGCGCCACGTCGCTCCCAATATCAATCTCATCGACCCGGAAAAATCCCAACGCATCATCGCCATGGACGAAGTCAAGCGCGCCCTCGAGTCGGCCGAGCAGATCCCCATCTCTGCCTGCGTCCTCCATCTCGGCCAAAAGGACGACCGCTGGGATACCCGCGCCCTCGAAAACTCACTCACCGCCATCGAGCACCTCAAGGCCTTCGCCCACTCCCTCGGCGTCCGCATCCTCATCGAAAACCTGCAAAACGAAATCACCACTCCCGAGCGCATCCTGGAAATTCTCCGCGTCGGCCACTTCGACCGTGTCGGCGTCTGCCTCGACATCGGACACGCCCACCTCGCAGAGCCGGAAAAGAACATCGGCATCGACCAGGCCTTCGAACTCCTCAAACCCCGCATCGCCCAGCTCCACCTTCACGACAACCACGGCGCCAAGGACGATCACCTCTGGCCCGGTTCCGCCACCATCGACTGGGCCAACGTAGCCAGACAAATCGCCACGCTCCCAGCCGAAACCCCTGGCATCCTCGAAATCGCATACGACCTCGACGAAACCCCCGCCTCCGTCACCACCAAAGCCACCCAGGCCTTCGATCTCCTCAAACGCGCCGCCGAACAACTCCCGTCTTCATAAAAACCGCAGTCGCCTTTCGTCACGCTGCGGACGAACCTCCCCACCGGCCCTGTCAGACTCACGCGCTAGTAGACTGAGAGAGCCATGTCGAACGAAATTTCCTCAGCACCCCTCGCCACCATAGCCTCGCTCTCCGCCTACGAAGGCCAGACCGTCACCCTCCGCGGCTGGCTCTACAACCTCCGCGCCTCGGGCAAACTCCTCTTCCCCATCTTCCGCGACGGCACCGGCACCATCCAGGGCATCGTTCCCAAAGCCGCCGTCCCCGAAGAAGTCTTCAACACCCTCAAAGAATTAACCCTCGAATCCTCCCTCACCGTCACCGGCAAAGTCCGCGCCGACTCTCGCGCACCATCCGGCTACGAGCTCGACGTCGAAGACGTCACCGTCATCCAGAAAGTCCCCGTCGACACCCCCTTTCCCATCCAGCTCAAAGAAGCCGGCGTCGACTTCCTCATGGAGCATCGCCACCTCTGGCTCCGCACCCCGCGCCAGTCCGCCATCCTCCGCGTCCGCGCCACCATCATGCGCGCCGCAGCCGAGTACTTCGACATCAACGGCTTCATCCGCACCGACCCACCCATCCTCACTCCCAACGCCTGCGAAGGAACCAGTGAGCTTTTTGAAATGGACTACTTCGACAACGACAAGGCCTACCTCACCCAGTCCGGCCAGCTCTACGTCGAAGCCACCGCCCTCGCCCTCGGCAAGGTCTACAGCTTCGGCCCCACCTTCCGCGCCGAAAAATCCAAGACCCGCCGCCATCTCACCGAATTCTGGATGGTCGAACCCGAAGTCGCCTTCCTCGAACTCGACGGCCTCCTCAATCTCGCCGAAGCCTACATCACCCACATCGTCACCGCGGTCCTCGCCCACCACCGCGCCGACCTCAAAGTCATCGGCAAAGACATCGCCAAACTCGAAGCCGTCATCACCCAGGATGCAGCTACAGATAAAGACGCCGCCATCACTGGGCAAGCGGCTACTAACAAGAACGTCGTCATCCTGAACGAAGTGAAGGACCCCTGTATTTCGTCGGGAGCACCACCAGCATCCACCACCCCCAACAAATTCCCCCGCCTAACCTACGACGAAGCCCACGCCATGCTCGACGAAGCCTACAAAGCCGGCAAAATCGAAACCCCCCACACATACGGCGACGACTTCGGCTCCCCCGACGAGACCTACATCTCCTCCCAATTCTCCAAGCCCGTCATGATCCACCGCTACCCCGCCGCCATCAAGGCCTTCTACATGCAACCCGACCCACTCGACCCCACCAAGGCCCTCTGCGTCGACGTCCTCGCCCCCGAGGGCTACGGCGAAATCATCGGCGGCTCCCAGCGCGTCGACAGCTACGACCTCCTGAAATCTCGCATCGAAGAACACGGCCTACCCCTCGACGCCTTCCAGTGGTACCTCGACCTGCGCAAATACGGCAGCGTCCCCCACTCCGGCTTCGGCATGGGCATCGAGCGTGTCGTAGCCTGGATCTGCGGCCTCGACCACGTCCGCGAAACCATCCCCTTCGCCCGAACCCTGAACCGCATTTATCCCTAATGTCACATCAATAGACTCGTAACCTGATTCAACTCTCTGATATGCGATGGACTCAACTTCGATTCTGGATAATCACGTTAGCAAATGGGTTGGTTCTTTGCCTATTGCTCCTTGTACTTTCGGGAATGTTCTTGGCACTAGCAGCCATGGCACCTGTAGTTGAGTCGTGGCCACTCTTTAGTGTTGCTTCGCTTGGAGTAGTTCTCACAGGTTTTGGACTGTATTTCACAAGGCTGGCGAAAACCCGAAGGCAAAAATGGATAGGTTGGTCACTACATGGAGGATCACTGTTCATATATGTACTGATTGCCATCATTCTGGCGACGAGTTGGCTACGCGCTACACGACGAACATTTCTGCTGACTGACGGCTACAAAGGTGACTTCTATGTAATTTACGTGCATTCGCAGGCACATGCACATAAAAATCACTGGCGCACTACGTATCGAGTGTCCTCAGATGGCATCCTCCTCACAGACGATCCGATGCCCGAGTCGATGCGTGACGAGTACGCGTATCTCGGAGCCGATGGAACGACGAAGCCAATTACCGACGTCGAGTTCAGTACTATCCCTGATACGCCTCAAAGTCGCGCGGACCTGACTCCTATCGTCTTCTTCCCGCGCACAGATTCCTTTACATCTCGTTTCGGATGTAACGTTCAATTTGAACAGGTCTACATCGGGACTAAAGCCGATCTCCTGAAGAGCTACAAGCAGACCGACCTGGACTCTTACGTTGCAACGCATCCATCTCTGTGCGGCAATAAGTAGATAGATACATTCCACAAGGTTGGGTCGGGCGGGTGGCCCACATCTCAAACCAACCACAAATCCGGGTGCCCCATCTTCGCGACGGTCCCATCGTCGATAAGGTGGGCATTCGCGCCACGCGCGAACCTCCCACGGCAGCAAAATCGCCCGGGAACCAAAGGATCGCGGGATGGACAAAGATGCGAAACCATCCCGCAGGTCGGAACTTTCAGATAAACCTAACCGTAATCATGGATCACAAGTCTAATCCAATTGACTCACACACCTTCGCTTCAAAATAAAATCCGCCGTCAGCTCAACCAGGAGAGTCGCAGATGAAAAGAACGCTTTTGTGGATGGTCGGGCTCATTCTAATCTTCGGAGCATTGGCAGCCCCGCTCCACGCTCAAGATAAGGACATCACCGGAAACTGGCAAGGCACCCTCCAGGCCGGAAAAGGCCTCCGAATCGTCATGAAGATCACCAAGAATGACGGTAAGTTGAAGGGCGTGTCCTACAGCATCGACCAGGGCGGCCAGCCTATCCCCATCACTTCGATCACGGTGCAGGGAACCTCGGTCAACTTTGAGATTAAATCGCTCGAAGCCACCTATGTCGGAACCTTGAGCCCCGACGGCAATGCAATCTCAGGCAATCAGACTCAGGGCGGCAATACGAGTGTCCTTAACTTTGATCACGTGACCGCCGAAAACGCCTGGCCCATACCCGAGCCGCCAAAGTCGATGCCCGCCGATGCTGTACCGAAGTTCGATGTAGTGACAGTGAAGCCAAGCAGGCCGGATCAGGCGGGCAAAGGCTTCGCCGTTCGCGGTCGTCATGTCATGACGTTCAACACCACTCTGAGCGATCTCATCACCTTCGGGTACGGCCTCCACTCCAAGCTGATCGTCAACGCACCGGCGTGGTACACCACAGACAAATTCGATATCGACGGCGTTCCCGACATCGAAGGCCGGCCTAGTGCCCACCAACTGCGACTCCTGATCCAGTCAGCCCTCACCGACCGCTTCAGCCTCACCTTCCACCACGACAAAAAGGAGCTCTCCGTCTACGCCCTCGAAATAGGCAAGGGCGGCCCCAAGCTTACCGAGACCATCCACCAGCCGGCCGATCCCCGAAACTTTGTCTTCAGAGGAAAGCCCGGAAACCTCCTCGTGACCAACTCCACCATGCAGGACTTTTGCAACGGAATGCAGGAGGCAGTCATGGACAAGCCCGTCGTAGACCACACCGGCCTCACCGCCCGCTACGACTTCAACCTCAACTGGACACCCGACGAATCCCAATTCGAATCCATGGGCGGCTTCAAACCCCCGTCAACCGAGGACCCCAACGCACCGCCTGCACTCTCCACCGCAATGCAGGAGCAGCTTGGTCTAAAGTTCGAGGCCACAAAGGCCCTCGCCGACGTGTTCGTCATCGATAAAGCTGAGAAGCCTTCAGCAAACTAGGGCGGGTGGCCCACATCTAAACTAGCCACAAATCCGGGTGCCCCATCTTCGCGACGGTCTCATCGTCGATAAGGTGGGCATTCGCGTGAAGCGCGAACCGCACTCCCCAACGTGCCGCCGCGGCCCTCGAAATTCGGCAGCAGGCACTGCGACGAGGCTCCATTCGATGCATGCGCCGCAGTACCTCACCGCTTAAAGGAAAAACTCAAGGCAGCACAATCACCTTGCCAACCATGCCGAGATCATCGTGCAGCGCGCAGATGTAAGGGTACGTCCCGGGCTTCAGGAACGTAACCCGAAAGACCGGAATGCTCGGAGGAGACTGCGGCACGCCGGCCTGGTTCATCGGCACCGCCCCAATAATCCCCGAATGCGCGCTATCCCCAACAAACTTGAGCGTAGCGTGCCGCCCGCCATCCGCATCGGGGGTCACATTGACAGGTGGCCCTGGGTTCGCAGGCTCTGTTCCGAACGTGATCGTATGCGGCTCAGCCGGGTCCAAAACACTCCACTCAACCGTATCTCCCGCATGAACCTCGATCGTTCCGTGCAGGAAACGTACGACGGAAAGAGACTGAAATCCGGCAGCAGTCGCGTTGATCTCTCCAATGCCGGCTGCCACGCCGTTTCCATGCCACACGCGTGCGGAGACCATGTCCTCCATCTGTTGATGGCTGTGATGTTCCTTATCGTTGTCCGCATCGCTCAGCAGAGCGCGCGTCTGCTTCTCCGCCTGCTCGTTGTAGAAGAACTGGTCATGCGGAAGAGCCGCATTCGCAGCAAGCACATGAATAACGCCCGTCATGTGCGGGTGAACCAGGCAGAGAAGTTTGTAATTGCCGGCCTTCGTGAACTTCACCGTAAAGCTCTGCCCCGCGACCAGGGGAGATGAACTGACGCATTTGGAGCCGTCGAAACTCGACGGGTTCCCTGTGAACCTTGGGCAACCTGTGTTGAAGTCTTCATACACTTGACCCGCAATAAAAAAGGACACCGTATGAATATCACCAGCCGCGGAAGTCCAGGTGATACTGTCGTTCGCATGAATCCAGAATTCATTGGGCAGAAACGCAATCGCTTGCTTGCCCATGTCCTTGCTCTGAGCCCCTACCGTCGCCTTCCAAACCTGCTGCGCCTCAACAGGCCGGGAAAGAGCTAAACTCAGCGACACCAAGGATAACGCCATTACGACAAACGTCAGGTTCTTGAACTTCATTGTTCGCCTCACTTCGAGAGCTAAATTTTGACAGGGAAAATTCACGCCGGGATCGAGCCCGCCGAATATATAGTGGTTATCCGTTATCGTCAAGGCAGATCCTTCATTCGTTGAATTCGGGAGGCCACCTTCCACTGAATCTCAGCAACCGAAAATAAATTTCATCTGGAACCCTCAAAAACAAAGGCAAAATCGCGTGTCAAGCCCCAAACCCGCCCAACTCTATCAATCCAAACCACTTAGCCGTAGCATCTTAGTTACCCCAAATCCTCTATACTTAAAACAGTAGAGAAAACGAGCCAGGAAGCCCCGAGGGAACCCACCCGCCGGGGCTTTTCTTATTTGAAATGAAGACTTTACTACCATCGCCGACAACAAAACCCAGCAAAATCAAGACTTTGCCGGGGCAATAAATACTTTGGCTAACCCAATCAACTCAGCCTCTTAGTGGTTTTCTTGGGAGGTAAATAATTCTCGGCGGGTGGCCCACATCTAAACTAGCCACAAATCCGGGTGCCCCATCTTCGCGACGGTCTCATCGTCGATAAGGTGGGCATTCGCGCGAAGCGCGAACCGCTTTCCTCCACATCCCCACTAAATCTTGTAAGGCACCCTCACTCCACGAGTCCCACTCGGAAGATCCTTAACATTTCGCGTAACCAGCTGCCGCCCACCCACCTCCGCCGTCGCCAGAATAATCGCATCCGGCATCTTGAGCCTCTTCTGCCGCCGCCTTCACCTGGCAGGTCCCACGTCGGCCCACCCCACCTCGGCCTTCTGCATGTCAATCGGAATCGGCGGAGCCGGCTTCATCGCAGGCGCCGGAGCCGCCGTTTGCGTTGCCTGCGCCTCATGTTGTCTGCTGCATCCCTGCAGCCGGTAATTCCGCGATTCGCGGGCAACGCCCTCGCATCGACCAACAGCGCAGCTTGGCCTGAATCGACAATCACCCCGGATCAAGCTCACCGGCTCGAAAACACAAACTCATTCCCATCCGGATCTCTGAACTTCGCCATTGTTCCCCAAATCTCTTTTCTGGGCTCCTCCGCCAGCTCAACACCCTTCTTCTTCATCTGCTCCGCCGTCGCAAACACGTCGTCGCACCAGAACGTCATCGACTGAAACCCTCCAATGCGGCTCTCATGCCCGGGTGCCGTAAACAGCGCCAGGTTCGTATCCGCTCCAGGAATCATCAGCTCGATCCACCGCTGTCCTCCCGGCGCCATCTCCTGGTCCGTCGCCACCTTGAATCCCAGCTTCTCCGTGTAGAACTTCAGCGCAACATCCTGGTTCTTCACCGGAATACTCACAATCTTCACGCCACGAATCATCTCCAGCCTCCTGTGCCTTTTTCTTCCAGGCGCCTCTTGTTCCCGACGCCTCAGCACAAAAAAACAATAGCTCCGCCGCCCCGCCTCTGCAATCTGGTAGTCGTTGCTATATCATCCATCGGTATAGCCATGCTCAAACTCGATCCCTACATCACCAGCGTCCTTCTGCGCGACCTCGTCGGCCACGACCGACGCCCCGCCAGTTTTCTTGTCTACCTCTGGTTCACCGCGGAGCAACAGGAGCAAGCCCAGCAGGAGCAAGCCCGGTACGCTCGAGCCCAGCACGATCAAGTCCGGCAAAGTAAAGCACCGCCCCGCCGCCCCGCCGCCGTCACCGTCAGCTATCAGGAACTCGCAGAATCCATCGGCATCTCCAAAAGCTCCGCTCAGTCAGCCGTAGCGTGGCTCATCCGCCGAAAACTTCTCGCAGTCACCAAAACCACCGTCACCGCAACCCCCGCCTACAAAGTCCTCACACCCTGGAGAAGCCGCGCTCCCCGCCCGTGACACGAAACTCCCACATCCGTCAACGCTAAGCGGCTGATAGAGGTATGGATACAACATCCCATAGCAGGCGGTCTAATGACGAAAAGCAGCGCCCTTGCTGCTTCAGGGCGCTGCTCTTTGTGCGCAATCGAAAATAGATCCCCTTACTTCTCGCTGCTTGGCGGCGCAATCCCCTTCAGCCGCAGGTACAGCGCCAGCGTCGCATACTGTTCCGTATCGTGCTGCGACGTTCCCCACATCAGTCCAATCCGCGACCGCTTCCCTCGTCCAAGATTGATCATCTCCAGCGCATTGGCGTCCGTCAGCGCGGCAAACGCCTTATCGCACTCTGCAAACGAAGCGTTCAACGCCTCGACGATCGCCGCTTTATCCGCAGTCTCCGCGGGCGTCTTCACGCGTGCATCCGGCGCTGTCCCATTCGCTGCGCCGCAGCTATTCGCCTGCGCCTCCGTCACGTGGTTCAGCACACGCGCAAACGTCCGCACATCCGGCGTCGGCTTGTACTGGAAATCCGCAGCCGGCATCTTGTCCGCCGACTTCAAAATATTCCCCTTCACTGCCGCATAGCTACGCTGAACCTCAGCCGCCGGTCCCGTTGGGCCTGCAGGTGCCTGCGCCTGCGCCACGCCTGAAGCCATCAAACCCGTCATTGCGCACATCAAAACCATCGTCTTCATCGTCTCTCCTCGAACATCCCCACCAGCCTACCCGCCCCACGCTCCCGCTACAAGCCTGCCATCGCTTATTTTGCTTCCGCAGCCACGTAATTCGTTCTAGCCGAGACCACCAGCTCAGGATGCTGCGGCAGCGAAACCTTAATCGTATGTAGCCCCGGGGTAGCCGAAGTTGGAGTAAAGCTGAGAAGGTAGGTGTTGTGAATGTAGTTCGTCAGAAGGTTTAAATTGCTCTCCAACTCGCCGCGGCCGTCGAAATTCATTGACTCCCCACCCGAAAGATCCGCTACCTCCGCCGCCAGGTTCTTCTGCATCGCCCCAAAAATCAGCCGCAACGGTGCATCGAGTTTGAAGTACCCCTGGATAGGGTAAGCCGGATCGTTTCTGTTCAATACCGGTCCATCGGACGGGACCACCTGGATCGGCGGATTCAGTTGCGGCTGCTTCAAATTCTGCTTCGCCTCTGTCTTCTGCGCAGAAAAAGTGATGCCATAGACGGCAGTATTCGACTCGCCTAGACCGCGAACGATGTCTTGCATCCCTGTCTTGCTGCCATCATCGCGTTCCTGGCTGATCAGTAAAATTGTATGTCGATTTCCCGCAGGCTCCTTCTTCAGCATGTCGAGCGCAAACGCAATCGCATCGTAGATCGCCGCCCCGCTATCTCCCGGCGCCGGGTTGTTGATCGCATCCTTCCACTGTTCAATATCAGAGGTAAAGGGAGACGCTGCCTCCGGCTTGCTATCGAAATTAACCATCGCCAGGCGATTCGGCGCTCCCACCAGCAGCGAAGACAGCATCGTCTCAAGCTTCGTATAACTGGGGAACTGAGCATGCCCAATTCCGCCCGTCTGTAGCAGCACCACCATCGACAGCGGCGGTTTCGCCTCTTCCTCCAGCGTCACCTTCTGCGGAACCCCGTTGTCTGTCACCGCAAAGTCTTTCGCAGTCAGCGAAAATGCCACCTGTGTTGTCCGCGGTCTGCACCAGCGTCGGAACCACGACAAGCGTCGTCGTCGTACGCAACGTCGTCTGCGCCATCGCCGCACCCGCGCAAGCTGCTGCAACAAATATCGCGAATTGAAAGTCGACACGCTTCATCTGATGTCAAAGTTTAGACGAACCATCCCCGCCACGGCAGTCATCAAAATTATCTTGACCCTCAATTCATCTCCATGCAGACTGTCGCCAAACCCCTCTGCAACGCGAAATCTGGAAAACGAGGTTCTTTTTTGAAGTTCCGCCCAACACACCCCCCCATCGTTCTCCTGGCCGCTCTCGCAATGCTGTTTCCTGAACCCGCCCACGCCGGCGACTCGATCACTGGCTGCGCCGTCTCCACACCTCCTGCGGTAACCCTCCAGAACGAAGGCGATCATCAGACCTACGATCTGCTCGGCGATCCTGCGACCATCAAGATCAATCAACGCGCTAAATTCTCCGGCAAAAAGAGGAAAGACCCCTCAGGCAAACGCTACTTCGTTGTCGGAAAACTCGAAAAAAGCTACGGCCCCTGCAAAGTCTCCCCAGCCGCTCCCTGATTCGATAGCCATTCGAGAAACTCACAAGCGTTCGATCCGGCGTCAGCCGAAACGCACTGCCATGTCTGAAATCTCGCAATGAACTATCCTGTTATAGACAATCCCACGGCGGCCAGGCAACCCTCGTAGCCAGCCCTTGTAACAAGGAATCAACACACAATGCCATTGAACTGCGGAATCGTTGGCCTCCCCAACGTCGGAAAATCCACCATCTTCAACGCCCTCACCTCGGCTAAGGCGCAAGCCGCCAACTATCCCTTCTGCACCATCGACCCCAACACCGGCGTCGTCACCGTCCCCGACCAGCGTCTCGATAAAATCGCCGACCTCATCCATCCCAAATCCCTCGTCCCCACCACCATGGAGTTCATCGACATCGCCGGCCTCGTCGAAGGCGCCTCCAAAGGCGAAGGCCTCGGCAACCAGTTCCTCGGCCACATCCGCGCCACCGACGCCATCTGCCACGTCGTCCGCTGCTTCGATGACCCCGAAGTCGTTCACGTCGCCGGCGGCGTCAACCCGCTTCACGACATCGACATCATCAACACCGAACTTCTCCTCGCCGACCTTGATACCGTCGACAAACGCCACGCCAAAGTCGAGAAACTCAACAAGCCCGCCAACGCCGACCACAAGATCAAGGCCGAGTTCGCCGCCTTATCCAAACTCAAGGAAGCCCTCGAAGCCGGCAAACCCGCCCGCACCGTCGATCTCACGGACGAAGAAAAACCCTACACCCGAGATCTCTTCCTCATCACCGCCAAGCCCCAGCTCTACGTCGCCAACGTCGACGAATCCGGCCTCACCACCGGCAACCCCTATACCGAGGCCGTCGAAAAACGCGCCGCCGAAGAGGGAAGTCAGGTCGTTCGCATCTCCGGCGCGCTCGAGTCCGAGATCGCCCAGCTCGAACCCGCCGAGCGCACCGAATTCCTCGAATCCGTCGGCCTCAAAGAGCCCGGCCTCAACCGCCTCATCCACTCCGCCTACGCACTCCTCGATCTCATCACCTACTTCACCGCAGGCGTGCAGGAAGTCCGCGCCTGGACCATCCGCCGCGGCACAAAAGCCCCCGGAGCCGCCGGCGTCATTCACTCCGACTTCGAAAAAGGCTTCATCAAAGCTGACTGCTACGCCTCCGCCGACCTCTTCAAATACGGCAGCGAACAAGCCGTCAAGGAAGCCGGCCTCCTCCGCTCCGAAGGCAAAGAGTACATCGTCAAAGACGGCGACATCCTCTTCTTCAAGTTCAACGTTTAACTCATCCCCTCAAAATATGTAACCGTATCGATTACAGGAAAGAACGCCCTCTTCCGCGAAGAAGAGGGCGTTCCTTTTCATCCCTATAAATCCCCGGCTGTTCTACTTCGGGCTCGCAGCCGAACCCTTCGCCCCGCCGCCCGACCCGCCACCAGAGGACCCGCCCCCAGCCGGCGCGCCGCCGCTCATCGAACCCGGCTGAGAGAATCCTCCGCCTCGCGAAGCGGGCGCCGCCGCTCCCTGATTGGCCCCATAGGTCGTCTGCCGCGCCGCCATAGCAGCTGCAGATTCGTTCCCATGCCATGCCGCATTATCTGCCGCCGATCCCGGCCGCAGTGTCACTGGTCCCCGGTTCGCCGCACTTCCGTGGAATGCCTCTCCCCCCGCTGGAGCGCCAAACACCTCCATGTTCGCCGATCCATGCCGCCCCACTTCACTCGAAATCTTGTTCAGGCTCCCCAGCGATCCTCGCGGAACACCCAGCCCGGCCGAGTCCTTTTGAAATACGAAGTTCCCCGGCTTGTCCTCCTTCGAGAACACAATCGGACTCTGATTCGAGAGCACCAGCGAAGTCCTTGCTCCCCCCGCCGAAGGCGGCGTCGGCATCGTCGCCGGACGCAGCGGCGAGTGGACCGTACCCTTCGCGACTAATCCCCCTCCCGGTGGTACCCCGTACGTCGCAGTGCGCGCCACGTTATTCAAACCATTCCACCCGCCGCCGGGATACCATCCCCACCCGACCCCCTGGCAGAAACCCCACGACCCCGTGTGATACGGCAGCCAGCCCCACGGATACGGCGACACCCACGAATAGCCCGCACCCGGATACAGCGCCCACACTCCATTCGCATACGGGCTCCACGACGAGCTCACCAGGTACGGCTGCCACATCTGCCCGCAGCCTCCCGCATTGGTAAAGCTTCCGTAGTAATTCAGGTCGCTCAGACCAAACGAATTCCCGCCGCCCGCAAACGCGTTCGCATTCGAGTAGCGTGTGTGATAGTCGTTCGACTCTTTATCCCATCCGTCGTACTGCTCTTCCGAAATCTTCTTCGCGACATCTACCTGGTCGCCATTAACCGTCAGCGACTCCTTCTTGCTCACCAGTGTCGTCTCGCCGTCCCGCTGCGCCTGCACGCTGCCGCTGAACACCGACAACACCGTCTTGTCGCCGCCAAACTCCAGCCGAAGGTGTGTCGAAGGAGCCACCATCATCTTCGCCCCACCCGCCACCACCATAAACTCATTTCCCTTCGTGCTCTCCGTGTTCACGTACACCGTGCCGCGCACCACGTTGATCGTGGAGGCCTTCGCGCCCGTAGCCCGCAGCGCCAGCAGAGGAAACTCCACCCGCGTGTTCGGAGCCAGCCGCAGCGTGGTGTTGTCCTCAAACTCCACCTCCGCGAACCCATCGCCCGTCTGCAGTCTCTCCCCCTGGACGATCGGCATGTTCTGCATCGTCTGCTCAAAGCCCTGTCCCGTCTGGCGATCCAGCGCGAGCATCCCCCTCACTTCGCTCAGCCGCACAATCCTCACATGCAAGTCGCCCGGCATCGCCCCATTGTCCGCGCGAACCGTAGCGGTTGGTTCAGACCCCGTGGTCGCGCCCTGCTCCTGCGCCGTCGCCAACCCGCTCAACAACCCCAACGCTGACACCAGCACCGTCATCCGGATAGTCGTCTTCATCGCCGCCTCCTGGCCCTCGCAAACCTGCTCGAAAACCTGCGCAGACGGGCAAAGTATACGCCCGCAGCCACTCGGTGAATATGCCGGCAAGCACTTTCCCCCCGCAAATCCGCGCTCGCCCCCACGCCGTCCCAGTACCCGCGAAATCACAAGGAACCGCCCCATTCCAATCCTCGCGTCGACTCGCAAATCGCCTCTATCCGTTTCTTTACAACAGCATCCAACCGGCAATCTCATCCTGTGCGAGCTTCGTCCCGCCCACCCGCGTGCGATAAGTCAGGATCCCGCCTGATAAATGTGGTACCGCCGCGTCTCGCGGTACACCTGCATCCCCCGCATCCCGGCCACCACCTCCGGGTACTCCGGCCACTGCATCACGACGACCACATGACGAGGATCTCTCTCGATCGTCCTCTCCAGATTCTCAACCATGCGCCTCATCACCTCCGGCCCGAACGGATTGAAGAGATAGAGCACCAGGTTCCCATCCGGAAACTTAAACGAAGCCGCATCCGCCAACACCGATTCAATATCGGAGCACCTCTGCCACCTACGCCGCCACCGTCGGATATTCGCCACCGCCTCCTCCTGCAGACCAACGGAATACTCCACCCCGATCACCTTGCGAAACGGATACTCTGCCGCGACAAACAGCATCCGTCCCTTGCCCGAACCCACATCGACAAACGTATACCCCGCATGATCGTCGATGGGAAGATCGCCCAGCGCCGCCCGCGCATTGGCCACACGCACCGGCGCGTAAATATGGCTGTCCCGTATCTTTCCCACCACCTCCGATGCATCGGGAATCCCTGCGTTCCCCGTGGTCCCTACCCGCCGCGTCGTATCGAACCACCAATCCTCGCACCCCCGCACCCAGGCCTTCACCCCCGCCGGACTCGCGAACCTCCCTACCAGATCCCCGCCCGCCCGCTTCTCGCCCATGGCACAGATTCCCCCCTGTCAGCCGACAACTCAGTGTGCATCCTCAGATGCCTGCTCTCCTGGCTCAAAACAAAAAAACTCAAAAAAGTGGCACTTTTTTCAATCCCGAAAAACACCATGCCATTCACCGCAGATTCACCACCCATCCACCACAACTTCACCACAATTTACCATCGCAAAACGCGTCAAAATCTCCAAAACCCCCTGTAAAACCACCTCGATACCCCCATTAACTTTTTCCGCATTCCCACCCCAAACTGATAGAGACTGATAGCTGTTCATGACCAAAAAACCGGCAGGAAAAAAATTGCGCGTAGGCATTCTCTTCGGCGGCCGCTCCGGCGAGCACGAGGTCTCTCTCCTCTCCGCCGCTTCCATCCTCAACGCCATCGACCGCACGAAATACGATGTAGTTCCCATCGGCATCACGAAACAAGGCTACTGGATCACCTCCAGCGAAGCGCAACGCCTCCTCGCGGGCGACGCAGAACCAGCGCCAGTCCTGCTCAAAACACCCCAAGCCAAAACCATTCCGCCAACCGCCGGCGTCAGCCTCGCGCCACCCTCCGCCACCCTCACCCAATCCCTCGACGTTATCTTTCCCGTCCTGCACGGCACCTTCGGCGAAGACGGTACCATCCAGGGCCTCTTCGAACTGGCTGACATCGCCTACGTCGGCTCTGGCGTCCTCGGCTCCGCCACCGGCATGGACAAGTCCGCGATGAAGCAGCTCTTCGCCGCCGCCGGCCTCCCCCAGACGCCGCACGTCAACCTTCTCCGCAGCGAATGGAAGGCCGACCCAAAGCGCTGCATCAAGCTCATCGAGAAAAATCTCAACTACCCCGTCTTCGTAAAACCCGCAAATCTGGGCTCTTCCGTCGGCATCAGCAAAGTCCACGACCGCAGCGAACTCCCCCCTGCAATGGACCTCGCCGCCGGCTTCGATCGCAAGCTCATCATCGAACAGGGAGTAGGCGGACCAGGCGCCAAGCCCCGCGAATTCGAGGTCGCCGTCCTCGGCAACGACTCACCCCAGGCCTCCGTCGTTGGCGAAATCGTCCCCGGCGCCGAGTTCTACGACTACAACGCCAAGTACCACTCCAACTCGAGCGTCCCCATCATCCCCGCCGCGCTCTCGAAATCCGAATCAAAGCAAATCCGCAAAATGGCCATCGCCGCCTTCCGCGCCTGCGACTGCGCCGGCCTCGCCCGCGTCGACTTCCTCATGGAACCCGCCATCAAAGCGAAGAAAAACAAAAAGACCAGGCCAGCCCGCATCTACCTCAACGAAATCAATACCATGCCCGGCTTCACCAGCATCAGCATGTACCCCAAGCTTTGGGATGCCACCGGTCTGCCCTACAAACAGCTTATCGATCGCCTCATCGCCCTCGCCGTCGAACGTCATCGCGAAAAACAGCAGACCACCTTCACCCGCGTCTAAATAACTGTGCGAATCGTCACCCAGGGGGGCGGCTGCTATCCTGCTTCAGCGCACGCAAACCGCCCGGGCACGGAGAGATAAGCATCGACACCATCTTCAAACCAGTCCCGGCACCCGGCCGCAGCCCACAGTTTGCGGTGGCGTCGGTCGCATTCCATCTTCTCGTGCTCGGCTTTCTTATTCATCAGAGCCGAGCCTGGATCGCTCCCATCCGCCTGCCCGGCAACGAGCACGGCAGCAATCGCATGGTCATTTATCTGCCCGGCCGAGCCCCCATTCAGGCCTCCACGCCGAACCCCAAGGCTGAACCCCAGCAGGTCGCAGCCAACACCCCGCTGCCCACTCCGCCAAGCCAGAAGCTGAAGGCCAACACTGCCTCACCCAACTCCAACTCCCCCGCCACGCCGAATCCCGACTCAACCACCGGCGCAGACTCTCTCGGCGAAGGCAACATCAACATCGCCCTCGCCAGCTACTTTCCCACGCCCGCGCCCGACCTGTCCGTGCTGCCCCGCGGCACCAAGGGCGACGTCGTGCTCGACATCGTCATCGACACCGCAGGCAAGATCGCCGACATCAAGATGACCAGCGGCCTCGGCCATGGCATCGACGAAACCGTCATCGCAACCGTTCAGCAATGGACCTTCCATCCCGCCACCCGCGACGGTCTTCCCATAGCCAGCGAACAGGAACTCCGCTTCCACTACGAAAAAAAAGCCTGACGCCGCTGAATCGCTACACCACCCGCGAGTGCTTGTACCCTTCCCTCGTCAGCGCGGCCAGCAACTCCTCCACCTGCTCCCGCCCGCGCGTCTCCATCGTAATGTCGATCACCGTATCGCCCAGGTTCACTCCGTAATACGCGCGATTGTGCAGTGTATCCACAATATTTGCCCGATAGCTCGCAATCAGCCGCGTCAACTCCGCCAGCGCTCCCGGCTTATCCAGCAGATGAATCCTCAGTCGGATCAAGCGCCCATCCTGCACCAGGCCGCGCTCGATAATCCGGCTCAGCAGCGTCACATCGATGTTTCCGCCGCACACCAGCACCGCCGTATGCGCGCCCTGCAGCGTCGTCTTCTTCTGCAGCATCGCCGCCAGAGCCGCAGCGCCGGCGCCCTCGGCCAGCGTCTTCTCCCGCTCCAGCAGCATCAGAATCGCCGACGCAATCTCGTCTTCATCCACGGTGACAATCTCGTCGACATATCGCTCGACTACCGGCAGAGTGACGTTGCCCGCACGCCGCACCGCGATACCATCGGCAATCGTCGTCGCCGGTTCCACCGTCACCGGCCGATGCGATTCCACAGCCGCGATCATCGACGGCAACCGCGAAGCCTGCACCCCAATCACCCGAATCTCAGGGCAAGATTCCTTGATGGCACACGCAATCCCTCCAATCAGCCCGCCCCCTCCAATCGGCACCACCACCGCCTCCAGTTGCGGCACCTGCTCCAGCAGCTCCAGTCCAATCGTGCCCTGACCAGCCATCACCATCGCATCGTCGAATGGATGGATGAAGGTCATGCCTTCCGCCGCACAAAGCCGGGTCGCCTCTTCGCACGCCTCGTCGTAATTGGCTCCATGCAGCACCACCTCAGCGCCAAACCCGCGTGTCGCCGTCACCTTCACCAGCGGAGTCGCCAGCGGCATCACAATCAGCGCGCGAATGCCGCGCTTCGTCGCGTGATACGCCACTCCCTGCGCATGATTGCCGGCGCTTGCCGCCACCACTCCCCGCGCCGCCTGTTCGGGCGTCAACATCGTGATTCGGTTCAGCGCGCCCCGCTCTTTGAATGAGCCCGTCATCTGCAGGTTTTCAAGCTTCAGATAAATCTGCTGCCCCGTCAGCACAGACAACATCTGCGAATGGGGGCATGGCGAATAGTAGATCGCGCCGCGCAGCCGCTCTCGCGCTGCAACCACGTCATCCAGACTGATACTCAATTCGCGCTTTAGCTCCGTCGCACTCAAACGCTCTCCTTTTCTAAAATAGCTTTGAGCCCGCCAGCTAAAAGCTAGACGCTTAGAGCTAAAGGCTGCCCTACCGCCGCTGACGAAACCGGTTTGCCAGCGCAAATTCGTCCCGCAGCTCCGGGGTTCGCAGATTTTCCCGCACATGCTGCAGCCGTTGCTCCAGCGCCTGCAGCGTATTCGCTACCGGCGTCGTATTGGTCAACGCCACATCGCGCCACATGCTGTAGGGACTCGCTCCCAATCGCGTCGTCTCCCTCAGCGCCCGGCCGCCAATCGCCGCAATCTCCGGTGCATCGCCAAATCGCTCTTCCAGCAACGCCGACAGCGCCGTCGACAGCATCTGCGGCAGATGGCTCACCCACGCGCACAGCTCGTCATGCCGCGCAGCGTCCATATCCAGCGTTCGAGACCCAAAGCACCCAACCCAGCCGCGCCATTCCTTTTCCATTGCCGTCATCTCGTCCGTGGTCGGCGTAAACAGCCACATCGCTCCATCGAACAAGCCCGCCTCGGCCAGCAAAGCGCCGCCCGACTCCTTGCCCGCCATCGGATGCCCCGGCAAAAAAGTTGCAGCCTCCTTGTTTGCGAATACCCGTTTCGCCAGCTCGACGACCTCCACCTTCGTGCTCCCAACATCGGTCACCAGCTGCCCCGCGCGCAACAGCGGTGACAGTTGCTGCATCCAGTCCTTGATCGCAAGCACCGGCACCGCCAGTACAATCACATCGGCCAATCCCGCCAGTTCCAGCGCTTCTTCGCGACTGGCAGCCCTGCCGCCGATCGCACCCATCTGCACAGCAGTCCCCATCTCCAGCGAGCTCGTATCCCACCCGTCGATGCGGCCCGCAAATCCCGCAGCCCGCAAAGCGAGACCCGTCGAAGCCCCGATCAATCCCGTCCCGACGATGAAAACCCGCTCCATCATATTTCCGTTCCTCTAAGCAACCGACTTCGTTCTTCTATGCAACCGACCTGCCCACCACTGGAGCTAGCAGCCGCAGCTGCGCCATTAGCTTCTCCAACTGCTCCGGGTACAAGCTCTGCGCTCCATCGCTCATCGCTTTGTCCGGATTAGGATGCATCTCCATCAGCAACCCGTCCGCGCCCGCCGCTACGCTTGCCAGAGCCATCGCCGGCACCAGGTCGCGTATTCCCACGCCATGCGACGGATCGCCCAGCACCGGCAAATGCGTCAGCTTCTTCAGCACCGGAATCGCCGAGATATCCATCGTGTTGCGCGTGTACGTCTCGAAGGTCCGCACGCCGCGCTCGCACAACATCAGGTTGTAATTGCCGCCGGACAGGATGTACTCCGCACTCAAGAGCACCTCTTCGATCGTCGCCGCAATCCCGCGCTTCATCAGCACCGGCATTCGCACATTTCCCAGCTCGCGCAGAAGATTGAAGTTCTGCATATTCCGCGCACCCACCTGGAAGCAGTCGATATACGGCAGCATCAGGTCAATCTGCGAGATCTCCATCACCTCCGTGATCACCAGCAGACCCGTCTCATCTGCAACCTCACGCAGCAGCTTCAACCCGTCGAGTCCCATCCCCTGGAAGCTATACGGCGAGCTTCGCGGTTTGAACGCCCCGCCCCGCAGAAACTGTGCTCCCGCCGCCGCAACCTGCTTCGCGCTGGTTAAGATCTGCTCCCGCGATTCCACCGAACACGGTCCCGCCATCACGACAACTTCTTTCCTCCCCACCACCACGCCGTTCGGAAATTTAACCGTCGTGCCCTCAGGTCGAAAACTTCGTCCCGCCAGCTTGTACGGCGACGAGATCCGATACGCGTCATACACTCCCGCCAGTACCTTGAACTCCGCAACTTCAAAGTGCTCCGGCGTACCCACGCCTGCCAGAATCGTCTGTGTCGTACCTGTTGTCCGGTGAACATTGAAGCCGAGCTCCACCATCCGCTCAATCACCTGTTGAATATTCTCTTCCGTCGCCTGGCCATGCATCGCAACTATCATCGTCTTCGATTCACTCTCTTCATGCGTATCTGAATTCTTCACAAAGCCTGCCGCTAAAGGTCACGCCGCTGCAGCGTTCGCATCACGTCGATGATTCGCTCATAGACATGCAGCAGCTCCGCATCCGCCAACGGCCCGGGATTCGCCTTGCGCACACGATCAAAAACATCCTGCTCTCGACGCGGCTCATATACCGGAAGATCCGCCGTCTTTTTGAGCTCTCCAATCGCACGCGCAGCAGCAGCGCGCTGGCTGATGAGGCGAACAATCTCAATATCCAGCTCATCGATCTTTTTTCTCCAGTCGGAGATGTCCATCCAATTTCCCCTCGGTGCACCTGCGCACTCTGCGGCACGATGCGGAATAGTTCGTACCTAATGATAACCGTCGTTTCACGTCGCTATGGCTCGCCATGTCTTCGTCATATCTCACGCCCGCAACCCCGCAATAAACTTTCCAACCGCAGCTGCCGCCTCCGCATGCGGAGTCTTCTCAATCAAGCCCACCAGAGCGCTCCCGATCACCGCCGCGTCCGCAAATTCCCCGACAGCCTTCACATGCTCCGCATTCGAAATTCCAAATCCCACCGCAACCGGCAACGTCGTAAACTGTCGCAGCCGCGCCACCAGCTCCGAAGCATCTCCCGCAATCTTCTGCTGCGTCCCCGTTATCCCCACCCGCGAGATCGCATAGACAAACCCCTGCGACACCGCAGCAATCGCCTTCAACCGCGCATCCGGACTCGTCGGCGCAGCCAGAAAAATCGGAGCCAGCTTATGCTCCCGCATCGCCTCCAGATAGTCCCCCGCCTCTTCCACGATCATGTCCGTCAGCAACACGCCATCCACCCCAGCCTCCGCAGCTCGCGTACAAAATGCCTTCATCCCCATCCGCACCACGGGGTTCAGATAAGAAAACACCACCAGCCCCGCCGCAGGCCGCGCCACTCGCAATTCTTTTGCCAGGCCCAACACATCGCGCAATGTCGTACCCTTCGCCACAGCCCGCTCACTGGCCCGTTGAATGACCGGCCCATCCGCCAGCGGATCGCTGAACGGTACTCCCAACTCAATCACATCCGCGCCATTGTCAATCGCGGCCAGTGCAATCTCCCGCGTCGTCGCCAGATCGGGATCACCCGCCGTCAAATAAGCGACAATCCCCGGCTTCTTCCTGAACTCAATCGCCACAAATCCTCCAAATAAAATCGATCGCTTTGCTTTTATCCGTGTTCATCCGCGAAGCTCCGCGGTCGCAGAAACATCAAGCCCCCTTCAAATCCAGCTCCTTCGCCAAAATCCCCATATCCTTATCTCCCCGCCCCGACAGATTCACCATCAACACCGCCGTCTTCGCCATCGTCGGAGCCAGCCGCACAGCCTCCGCCACCGCATGCGCACTCTCCAGCGCCGGCACAATCCCCTCCGTCCGCGACAGCGTCACCGTCGCCTGCAACGCCGCATCATCCGAACACGAAACATACGTCGCGCGCCCGGAATCATGCAGCATCGCATGTTCCGGCCCCACGCTCGCGTAGTCCAGTCCCGCCGAAACAGAATGCGTCGTACTCACCTGCCCATTCTCATCCTGCAGAACGTACGAATACGTACCCTGCAGCACTCCCGGCACACCGCCGCCTGTCTTCTGAAACCGCGCGGCGTGTTCGCCCAACGCCGTCCCGCGCCCGCCCGCCTCCACACCGATCAAATCGACATTCTCATCCTGAAGAAATTCATAAAACGCTCCAATCGCATTCGACCCGCCGCCAACACAGGCAATAATCGCCGTCGGAAGCCGGCCCTCCTGCTCCAGCATCTGCGCTTTCGCCTCGCGCCCGATCACGCGATGAAAATCCCGCACCATCGTCGGATAAGGATGCGCCCCCAGCGCACTTCCCAGAATGTAGTAAGTCGTCCTCACATTCGTCACCCAGTCGCGCATCGCTTCGTTGATCGCGTCCTTCAACGTCGCCGACCCACCCGAAACTCCACGCACTTCTGCACCCAGCAGCCGCATGCGATACACATTCAACTCCTGCCGCCGCATGTCCTCCTCGCCCATATAAATCACGCACTCCAGCCCAAACAGTGCACACACCGTAGCCGTGGCGACCCCATGCTGCCCCGCGCCGGTCTCCGCAATAATTCTCTTCTTCCCCATTCGCCGCGCCAGCAGCCCTTGTCCCAGCGCATTGTTTATCTTGTGCGCGCCGGTATGCAGCAGGTCCTCACGCTTCAAATAAATCTTCGCCCCACCGCACTGCTCCGTCAGCCGCTTCGCAAAATAAAGCGGAGTCGGCCGTCCACAGTAGTTATGCAGCAGATCACTCAACTCCGCCTGAAACGTTGGGTCGTTCTTCGCCTGCTCATAGGCGTGCTCCAACTCCTCCAGCGCCGCCATCAGCGTCTCCGGAACATATCTCCCGCCATACGCCCCAAACCGCCCCGCCACCGCCGTCGGCAAACTAGTCGCAGCATTCATCGTTTTCTCTCCCCTGCATTACGCAAAACAAAAACCGCGACTCGTAAAGTCGCGGCTCGTGTGGATGTCGATTTCAACTGAATCTACAGCAATCTTTCAGATGAACCTACTCCGCCGATGCCGCCACTGTGCGCCAGTAGCGGTAAATAAAGTTAATTCGGCTGGAATTGAGAATCATCTTGCTTACCAAGATACATCCACGTCGCCCCTTCGGCAAGTCGCGTCAGATAAAGTGGACGAGTGGTCCGCTTTCCGGAAAGGTTTTTCCTCGATGAAGAGATTGACCCGCCGGCGGTTTCTCGAAACGACATCCGCCCTGCTTGGAAATCTATCGATAGCTCCGCGCCTGGCCAGCGCCCTCGACCAGCCCGCCCCCAAAACCGGCGACCTGACCCTCTGGTATGAGAAACCTGCCGCGCAATGGATCGACGCCCTTCCTATCGGAAACGGTCGCCTCGGAGCTATGGTCTTCGGGGGCGGCGAAGACGGGGCTCTCAACAAGGAGCTTCTCCAGTTCAACGAGGACACGCTATGGTCCGGCCAGCCGCGCGATGGCAACAATCGCGACGCGAAAAATCATCTCGCCTCCATACGCGCCGCCGTGCTCCAGCAGCAGGACTACCACCTCGCCGACCAGCTCTGCCGAAAGATGCAAGGATTGTTTGCCGAATCCTACCAACCGCTCGGCAACCTAAGGCTGGAGCTCACGCACTCCGGTCCCGTCAAAAACTATCGCCGCCAGCTCGATCTCGACACCGCCTGTGCCACCACCTCCTATGAAATCGAAGGCGTCGAGTTTCGACGCGAGTCCTTCGTCTCCGCGCCTGATCAGGTGCTGGTCCTGCGCGTCACGGCAAGCAAGCCTCATCAGATCCGCGGCATCCTTACCCTCGACAGCCCACTCCAGAAGAGCGTGACAGTCCTCGCCAGCAACCGCCTCCTACTCACTGGAAAAGCAGCCGCCCACATCGCAGGCGCAGGCCATCCCCGGAGTGAACAACCCGTGACCCTCTCCGACGAGCCCGGCGCCGGCATGTACTTCGCCTCCATCGCAGAGATTCATGTAGAGGGGGGCGCCGCAACAGCCAGTACCAACCCACCCACCGTCACCATCGCAGACGCAACCTCATTCACCGTTCTTGTAACCGCCGCAACCGGCTATCGCGGCTTTCAACTCAAACCGGATACTCCTCTGGATGAGGTCGTCGCCAAAGCGAAACGCCAGTTGGATGCGACAACCGCAAAGCCATTCGCCACCCTTCGCGCACATCACCTGGAAGACCACCAGCGTCTCTTCCGCCGCGTCTCTCTCAGTCTCGGCACACCCAATATCACGAAACCCACAGACCGGCGTCTCAACGACTTCGCCACTTCCCCTGATCCTTCTCTCCTCGCCCTCTACTTTCAATACGGCCGCTACCTTCTCCTCAGCAGTTCGCGTCCCGGCTCGCAGCCCGCAAATCTGCAAGGTATCTGGAACTATCAGGTCACGCCGCCATGGAGCTCCAATTGGACTGCCAACATTAACATCGAGATGAACTACTGGCCCGCCGAAACCACGAATCTCAGCGAATGCGCCCTCCCGCTCTTTGATCTCATCGACGGCCTCAGCAAAACCGGCGCCGTCACCGCCCAGGAGACCTACGGCCTCCCCGGTTGGTGTTCACACCACAACATCGATATCTGGCGCGCGGCTAACCCGGTAGGCGAGGGAGTCGGCGCACCAACCTGGGCCAACTGGGGCATGAGCGGCCCCTGGCTCTGTGCTCATCTCTACGAACACTACCTCTTCACCCGCAATCGCGAGTTTCTCCGCATCCGTGCCTACCCTCTCATGCGCGGCGCAGCCGAGTTCTGCCTGGCGTGGCTCATCGAAGACGGCAAAGGCCACCTCACCACCTGTCCGTCCGAATCAACCGAAAACAACTTCCTCGCGCCCGACGGCAAACCTGCAATGACCAGTGCCGGCTGCACTATGGACATGGCGCTCATCCGCGAGCTCTTCGCCAACTGCACTGCCGCCGCGAAAGAACTGAATCTCGACGCCGAGTTCGCCGCAAAACTCGAAGCAGCCGCCGCACGCCTCATCCCCTATCAGATCGGCCGCTACGGCCAGCTCCAGGAGTGGTCCGTCGACTTCGAAGAAGCCACGCCCGGCCAGCGACACATGTCCCACATGTACCCGCTCTATCCCGGCAATCAGATCACCCCGCGGCACACGCCAGAACTCGCACGTGCCGCACGCATATCGCTCGAGCGCCGTCTCGCCAACGGGGGCGCCTACACCGGATGGAGCCGCGCCTGGGCCATCGCCTTCTGGACCCGGCTCCTCGACGGCGACAAAGCATGGGAGTCCCTCTCGATGCTCATGCAGCACAGCACCAACATCAACCTCTTCGACACCCACCCCTCCGGCAAAACATCCATCTTCCAGATCGACGGAAACTTCGGCGCCACCGCCGCCATCGCCGAGCTCCTCCTGCAAAGCCACAACGGAACTATCGACCTCCTTCCAGCGCTTCCCACCGCATGGCCAGAAGGCGCGGTGAAAGGCTTGCGTGCAAGAGGCGGCCTGGAGATTGACCTTCGTTGGACCGCAGGCAAACTCACCGACTGCACCATCCACCCCGACGTTACCGGCGAACAAACTCTTCGCGCCCCTCACGGACAAACCATCACCACCATCAAAACCGGCGCCAGATTAATCCCCGTCACTGCCCAACGCGACGGAACCACCCGCATCCAACTCGAAGCAGCCCGCACCTATCGACTCACCTTCGCCTAGCAAAACAAATCTCATCCCGACCAACGGGGAGGGCAGCAACAACAAGAAGCGGCAAACAACAAGGTATACGCGCCACGAAGTGGCTAGATTTTTTGCACCCGCTGCACATCCCGCACCCCGGGAACCTTGCGCAGGTTCTGCACCAGCTTGTTCAAGTGCCGTACGTCCACCGTCTCCACCACGAAGTCCACCACCATCGTCCCCTCGGGTGTCGGCTTCGTATCCACGCTTCGAATATTTGTGTCATCGTCGGAAATGATCGCCGTAAACTCTTTCAGCAGTCCGGCCCGGTCGTCGCAAATCACCGTCAGCTTCACCGGATAGGTCTGCGGCTTCGTGCTTCCCGGCTCAATCGACGAAGGCGACCACTCCACCTGTATCCGCCGATCCGACTCATACAGCAGATTCTGCACATTCGGACAGCTCCGCGCATGCACCGCGACTCCCTTACCCCGCGTCACATATCCGACAATCTCCTCGCCGCGAATTGGATTGCAACAGCGCGCCCGATACACCAGCAGATCGTCCTGCCCCTCCACCTGCAGCGACTCCGAGCCTTTCCCAAAGAAGACCCGCTTCACCGCATCCGACATCTGCCCAACAACATTTCCAACAACGCCGCTCTCCGGCGCCGCCGGCTCGGCAGTCATCGTCGAACCTGGTTCCAGCTTATTCAGCACCTGCCGCGCCGAAAACTTTCCAAACCCAACGCCTGCCAGCAACTCCGCCTGCGTTCCCAGCCCATAATCGCCCGCAACTCTGTCGTAATCGGCCTCGCCGTACTTGCCCAGCGACAGTTTGTACTTCCTCGCCTCGCGATCCAGCAGCTTTCTGCCAATCTCGATCGCCCGCTCCCGCTGATGTTCATTCAGCCAGTGCTTGATCTTGTTCCGCGCCCGCGAGCTCTTCGTAAAACTCAGCCAGTCGCGGCTCGGAGCATGGCCCGTCTGCGTCGAAATCTCCACGATGTCGCCATTGCGAAGCCTCGTCCGCAGAGGAACGATCCGCCCATTCACCTTCGCCCCAACCGTCGCGTTCCCCACCTCGGTATGAATCGCATACGCAAAATCAATCGGGCTCGCATCCTTCGGCAACACCACCACCTTGCCCTTCGGCGTAAAGGTGTAAACCTCCTCCGGATACAAATCGATCTTCAGCGTCGACATGAACTCATTGGGATCGGTCATCTCCCGCTGCCATTCCATCAACTGCCGCACCCACGCCAACCGCTGCTCATCCTTGGCGCTTACATTGTCGTCAGCCTTGTACTTCCAGTGCGCCGCAATTCCTTCCTCCGCGACGCGATGCATATCCTCCGTCCGAATCTGCACCTCAAACTGATGTCCACCCTCCGCAATCAGCGTCGTATGCAGCGACTGGTAAAGATTCGGCCGCGGCATCGCAATAAAGTCCTTGATCCTCCCCGGCACCGGTCGCCAAATCGAATGCAGCAACCCCAGCAGCGCATAGCAATCCTGCACTGAGTTGCAGATCACCCGGATCGCCAGCAGATCATAAACCTGATCCACCGGAATCTTCTGGTCCTGCAGCTTCTGCTGAATCGAATACAGCCGCTTGATCCGCGACTCCACCCGCCCCTGAATCTTGAACTCCTTCAGCTTCGCCTCAAGCTGCGTCACAATCTTCTGCAGAAACTCCTCGCCAGCTCCTCTGCAGCGCATCGACCTCTGTCGACACCTGCTCATACGCATAAGGATCGGTATATCGAAACGCCAGATCCTCCAGTTCACCGCGCAGCTTACCCATACCCAGCCGGTGCGCCAGCGGAGCATAAATGTCCAGCGTCTCCCGCGCAATCTTCTGCTGCTTCTCCGGATTCAAATGCTCCAGCGTCCGCATATTGTGCAGCCGGTCCGCCAGCTTGATGATCACCACGCGCACATCCGTCACCATCGCCAGCAGCATCTTGCGAATGTTCTCCGCCTGATGATCTTCGCGATTGGCAAACTTGATCTTCTCCAGCTTCGTCACACCCTCGACGATGTGCGCCACCTGGTCCCCAAACTGCTTCGCAATCTCCACCGACGTAACATCCGTATCTTCCACCGCATCATGCAGCAACCCCGCCGCAATTGCCGTCGAATCCATCTTCAGCTCGGCCAGCACCTGGCCCACTTCCAACGGATGGATGATGTACGGCTCTCCGCTCGCCCGCTTTTGTCCCTCATGCTGCTGCAGACAAAAAGCCCACGCCTTGCGAATAATTTCCAGGTCATCCGCCGGACGGTTCTCATGCACCGTGGCCAGCAGCCGTTGAAACTTCGCATCCACCGTCTGAATATCAGCCGCCGAGATCCCGCTCAGATGACTGGCCGAAGACTCCGAAGACTCGTCCGCCTCCACACCCGCCTTCCCACGAGAGGCCGCACCCGAGGGTACCGGCGAAGCCGCGACGGGAAGAGCCGCTTCCAGCTCAACTCCTGTTTCGGTATGTGTCTCCGGTGGGCTCTTCGGTTTTTTCTGCGACTCCGGCTGCGGGCCAGCCTGCGAAGAGGCCGGATGAGCGGTTGCCATAGGTCATTATAGGCCGTGACTCTAAAACCACGTTTTCCCAAATCTGTCTTCCCAGCTTCGGCCCGCGAAAATCAAGGCTGAATGCCGCGCGACAGGCTCTTCACCAGAAACTCCTGGAACAGCGCCCCAACTGCGCCCGCCGCCGTGCCGATCAGCGAGTTCCGCACCGTCAGCTCCGCCCCATCGCGATTGTTCGCCGGGTAGTACGCATTGGATACTCCCGCCGCCGCCACGTTCCCCAGAACGTTGGAGTAGTTCGGCTGCCATCGCCCATTGTCGCCCTTGCAGATCACCACGCTTGCCATGGCGTAGAGCGCCCTCGAAGTTACGCTTCCCGTGCCTTTGTAGAAGTAGCGCGGATCCTGATGCAGCAGCGAAGGAAGAACCGCATCCGTCAGAAACGTGTCCACAAATCCGTCCCCGTAGAAAGCCCCAAAGCGTTTCGCGTAGCCCTGCGCGCCCTGCCCATATCCGCTGAACGCCCTCTGCGATTGCTCCACCCCGGCCACCCCCGCCGAGATCGCAATCGTTACCGGATCGATCGTCGTTCTCCACGCCAGCCTGTACTTCTGCCCACTGCTCAGCGGCTCCGCATCCCGCTGATACGAAACATAAAAATTCGGGATCGCGCCGAAGACCCGCTGTTTCTCCTGCGCCTGCATCTCTGCTTCCGCCACATCGTGTCGCGTAGAAACAACTTCAACGACTGTCGTAGACTCAGCGATCCGCAGCTCCACCGGCGGCAGGTCGTAGTCCTCATTCGCGCGAAGCACCAGCTCGTCGGAAGTCCAGTTCGAGAATCCCGTCGCTGCCACCCTGACCTTCAGCGATCCCGGCCCAACCGAGTTGAACCGGAAGAACCCATTGTTGTCGGTCGTCGCACTGCGCACGACGCCGCCGCTCGCCTCCTCCAGCGTTACCGTAGCCCCTTCCACCTCGGCTCCATTCGCGTCCAGCACCGTTCCGCAAATGACTCCTCCGGTAACGCCGGCCGTTGTGGGCAGCTCGGCAGCGCCAGACATCGCACCGAAAAAAGCGACGCCCGTATCGGAGAACATCGCCGGAGTCTGAGCGTCCAGCATCTGGGCGTGCAGCATCGCGACCGCCGCAAGCATCCACGCCAGCAACCCAAACGGCCCCAGCCTACGCAATAAAACTCTGCCGGAATAGGCTTCCATCCAGCTCCCTCTCCATCCTCCGCGGACACAAGCCCTCTCGAACAACCGCAGTTGTCCTGGACTCAGAGTCTTTGCCATCATTCAGTTTCTATCTTGATTCCCAGCGGAATGATCTACCACTTAAGTGAGCAGCCGAACCCAGCCTGTGGAACAACTCTTGCCCTCACAGTCGCAACCTCAAGCGACTACCGTGTTTTTGCCTTTGCCTTTCTTGTTGTCATCCCCGGGGGGGATCTGCTTTTGCTTTTGCTTTGTTTCGACATCCGATGGGTCGCCGCGCGCTTTGCATTCAACGAGTCCAGGGTAAGTCGCCTTTGCATCTAGGTAGCCCAAGGCTTTAGCCTTGGGTCTCCTTGGCAATCTCGAACCAGCCACAAATCGGGCTTCAGCCCCTGGGGTACGTTTTCCCAGCCGAACGCTGAACGGGCCAATCGCACCGCTCACCGCCACCTAAGCCGAAGCCGGACTCTTCCCCGCCAGTTGCCGCAGCACATACTGCAGAATCCCGCCATTCTGGTAGTACAGAATCTCCTGCGGCGTATCGATCCTCACCGTTGCAGAAAACTCCGTCGTCTTGCCAAGGTCCGATTCGGCAAACACCGTAATCGTCTTACCATCGGCAAACTTGCTGTCGAGCATCGCCTTCAACTCGCCACGTTCGCCCACAGCAAAAACCTCCTCGCCCGACAGTCGCAGCGACTCCACATTCTGTCCCGGCAAAAACTGCAGCGGCAGAATCCCCATCCCCACCAGGTTCGACCGGTGGATCCGCTCATAGCTCTCCGCGATCACAAACCTGATCCCAAGCAGCAACGGCCCCTTCGCCGCCCAGTCCCGCGACGAACCCGACCCATACTCTTTCCCGGCAAGAATCGCCAGCGGCGTGTTCCGCTTGGCGTACTCCACGCTCGCATCGTAAATCGACATCGGCACATCCTCCGGCAGCAACCGTGTCACGCCGCCCTCGGTCCCCGGAGCCAGCTTGTTCCGCAGCCGCACATTGGCAAATGTCCCCCGCACCATCACCTCATGGTTGCCGCGCCGCGATCCGTAGCTGTTGAAATCCGAAGGCTTCACTCCGTGCTCGGTCAGATACTTGCCCGCAGGCCCATTCAGCTTGATCGAACCCGCCGGCGAAATGTGGTCCGTCGTTACCGAATCGCCCAGCACCGCCAGCACTCGCGATCCATGGATATCCTCCACAGGCGCCGGCGCCGCCGCCATCCCGTCAAAGTACGGAGCCTTGCGAATATAAGTAGAATCGCGCTCCCACCCATAGGTCTTCCCATCGGGAAACTTCAGGCTCTGCCAGTTATTGTCTCCTTCAGACACCGTGCTGTACTGCTTGCGGAACATCCCCGAATCGATCGACGCGTTCACCACCTCCGCCACTTCTTTCTGCGTCGGCCAGATATCGCGCAGAAATACGGCGTCGCCATCCTTCCCTTTGCCCAGCGGCTCCGTTTCGAAGTTGTGTCCGATATGCCCGGCCAGCGCATACGCCACCACCAGCGGCGGACTCATCAGGTAATTCGCCCGCACCTCCGGTGAAATTCTTCCCTCAAAATTTCTGTTCCCCGACAGCACCGACACCGCCACCAGCCCATGGTCCTCAATCGACTTCGAAACATCCGTCGGCAGCGGCCCTGAGTTACCGATGCACGTCGTGCATCCATAACCCACCACCTGAAACCGCAGCTTATCGAGATACGGCATCAACCCCGACTTGACGTAGTAATCCGTCACCACGCGAGACCCCGGCGCCAGCGAAGTCTTCACCCACGGTGGCGTCGTCAACCCCTTCTCCACTGCCTTCTTCGCCAACAATCCCGCCGCGATCATCACGTACGGATTCGATGTATTCGTGCAGGAAGTAATCGCCGCAATCACAATCGATCCATGGTCGAGATACTTGTCCGGATCGACCCCGAACCGGCTCCGTATCGACACATGCGGAGCCTCCAGTTGCGGCATCGTCTCATCCTGAATCGTAATCACCGGCACCACCGGCGCCTCCACCACCGGCGCAGCAACGCCAACGCTGCTGCTCAAATCCCCCGACGCCGAAGCCGTTCCACCCTCGCCCTCCCACCGCACCATCTGGCGCACGTTGTTCCTGTTCCCGTTCGGTCCCAGCAACGCAGGCAACTGCTCTTTGAAGCTCGCGCCTGCCTGCGACAACTTCACCCGATCCTGCGGCCGCTTCGGACCAGCCACACTCGGCTCAACCGTCGATAGATCCAGCGCAATCGTCGCCGAATACTCCGCTTCCTTCGCATCCGCTGTATGGAACATCCCCTGCTCGCGGTAGTACGCCTCCACCAGCGCAATATGCTCTTCGCTGCGTCCCGTCAGCCGCAGGTACCGCAGCGTCTCCGCATCCACCGGGAAGATTCCGCACGTTGCCCCGTACTCGGGAGCCATATTCGCAATCGTTGCGCGATCCGCCAGCGGCAGTTCCGCAATCCCCGGTCCATAGAACTCCACAAACTTGCCCACCACCCCCAGCTTCCGCAGCATCTCCGTCACCGTCAGCACCAGATCGGTCGCGGTCGTCCCCTCCTTCAGTTTGCCCGTCAGCTTGAACCCAACCACCTGCGGCACCAGCATGCTTACTGGCTGCCCCAGCATTGCAGCCTCGGCTTCGATTCCGCCCACGCCCCACCCCAGCACTCCCAATCCATTCACCATCGTCGTGTGCGAGTCAGTCCCCACCAGCGTGTCCGGGTACGCGAAGGCGTAACGCTCCTCCACGCTCGCTTTGTGTCCCGCAACCGCGACCGCATCAAGACTTCGCTTCGGCTCCGTCGTAAACACCACCCGCGCCAGATATTCCAGATTCACCTGGTGGCATATGCCCATCCCCGGCGGCACCGCTGAAAAATTATTGAACGCCGTCTGTCCCCACTTCAAAAACGCATACCGTTCGCGATTCCGTTGAAACTCCAGCGCCGCATTCAGGTCGTACGCCCTCACCGTGCCAAACTCATCCACCTGCACCGAGTGGTCGATCACCAATTCTGCCGGCTGCAGCGGATTGATCTTCTCCGGATCGCCCCCCAGCATCTTCATCGCATCGCGCATCGCCGCCAGGTCGACGATCGCCGGCACCCCCGTAAAGTCCTGCATCAGCACTCGCGCAGGCATGTACGCAATCTCACGCGACGGCTCCGCATCGGCATTCCATGACGCAAGAAATTTAATGTCGTCCGCCGTCACCGTGCGTCCATCTTCATTCCGCAGCAGATTTTCCAGCAGGATTCGCAACGAAAATGGCAGTCGCGCTAAATTGACTCCCGCCCCTTCCAACGCCTTCAGTCGGAAAAAGTTGAAAGTCGTCGAGCCCGACGTAAGCGTCGAGAGGCTTTTGAATGAATCAGGATGTGATTGGGTCGGCATAGTATCTTCTCCAGAACGCGCTGCGGATAGCGCAAAGGTAGGGGCCGTAGTCAAGGCTTCGAGCCGCAAACCGTAGCGTCCGAAGCCAGAAAAAAATCAATGGAGTGATGGTGCTACCGGCGACCGCGGTCAGGACGACCGTGGCGGAAGCGCTTCGTGCTGGAAAGACAGCCTGCCATCGAGACCATTTTACTGCGATCCGCGGCCCTGCCGTAAAGTCAGGCCGTCAGTCACTAAGACGTCCTGCCCCGGCCCAAAGTCTCCCCTCCGGCCGGTTCATCTCCTGCCTCTCCCACGTGAAAAATGCACATAACCGCCCTATTTGCAGATACTCTCGAAATGATTCGGCCAAAAAGTGCATCTCACCCTCAGAGTTCGGGTTGATACGTTCCAGCAAGCAGGAGGATATCCGCAGTATGCATAAGCTAGCCCCCAGGTTTCTCTTAGGTCTTTCCCTCAGCGCCCTCACACTCGTCGGAGCAGCAGCAGGCTGCCACAACGACACCAATGGCGCCGAAACTGCATCCGTCCCAGACAACTCCGGGCCGGATCCCGCCGGCGTCAACATGGCGTCGGTCGACAACAGTCAGCCCCAGCCGGTCCTTCAAGGTGCCGCTCAGCCCCTGCAAAGCGCCGCTTCCTATGGACCTCGGCAGGCCGCTCCACCCCCTCCCGATCAATCGCAGGACGCCTATCAGGACGCCCAGACTGCCGAGCAACTCGACGCCGACGGCCAGACCGTCCCGGTCGAATACGCCGACCAGCCCCCTCCGCCCCTTCCCGTCTATGAGCAGCCCTACGCCCCCGCGCCAAACTATATCTGGACCCCCGGCTACTGGTACTGGGGTCCCGCCGGCTACTATTGGATTCCCGGCGCCTGGTGCGCTCCCCCCTACTACGGTGCTCTCTGGACCCCCGGATACTGGGGCTGGTACCACAACCGCTGGGGATTCCACCGCGGCTTCTGGGGCCTTCACATCGGCTTTTACGGTGGCATCAACTACGGCTTCGGCTACACCGGCGTCGGTTACCATGGCGGCTATTGGAACGGCAACAACTTCTACTACAACCGCTCCGTTAACCGCGTCAACGTCAACATCACCCACGTCTACAACCGGACCGTCGTCGTCAACAACAACACTCGCGTCGCATATAACGGCGGCAGAGGCGGCATCTCCGCAAGGCCCCAGCAAGCGGAGATTACCGCCATGCGCAGTCCGCGCACGCCGCCCATGACCACTCAGGTACAGAACCAGCGCGAAGCAGCCGGCAACCGCCAGCAGTTCTATAACGTCAACAAGGGTCGTCCCGCAGTCGTTGCGGCGCCCCGGCCCATCGCCGCACAACCCGGCATAGCACGCCCCAACCCCGGGAACCGTCCCGAAACTCGTCCCGGCGAACCGAATAACCGCCCCCAGACGCAACCGGCGAGACCCGGCCAGCCCGAAACCCGGCCGGCCGAGCCGAATAACCGTCCCCAGACTCAACCGGCGAGACCCGGCCAACCCGAGACTCGCCCGGCCGAACCGAATAATCGTCCCCAAACTCAGCCGGTGAGACCGGAAACCCGTCCTGCCCAACCGCAGGTTCGCCCTCAACCTGAAACCCGCCCGGCGCAACCACGCCCCGAAACTCAACCCCGCCCCGAAGCTCAACCGCGTCCGGCACAACCCCGCCCCGAGGCACAACCTCGCCCCGAAGCGCAGCCCCGTCCGGCACAACCTCGCCCCGAAGCCCAACCTCGGCCACAACAACCCCGGCCCGAATCACAACCTCGCCCCGAAGCTCAACCCCGGCCACAGCAACCCCGGCCGCAACCCCAGTCCAGACCCGCTGAGCAGCCTAAGTCTCAGCCTCACGAATCTCAGCCTCACGAAAACGGGCATCCCCAGTAGCAGCGACTACTCCCCGGCAAAAAGACCGGCAGAAAGGAAAAGACCCGCCTCGTGCGGGTCTTTTCCTTGCAGTATCTCTCCACCATCCTCAAGCCGTCGAAGAAACTCCCTCTTCCAGCCACGTATGCCCGCAGTCGTCGCACCGCCACTGATTCACCGGGTCGACCGACTCCAACAGCGTCTCCTCCCCGCCGCACGCGGGGCAATGCGGCAGAGCAAACCCATCCGCCGTCTCATCTGCCTCCGCAGTCAAAGCGTCCGTCGAAGGCTCCGACAGGATCGCCGCCGCCTGCTTCGCATCGTTCGGTGTGACCACCAGCCGCGGTCCGCGATGATCGTTCCGCACACCGTCGCCCGAAACCACCACCGCTCGGATGCCCTCTCGCACCAGCGCATAGTAAGCAGCCTGCACCGCCTCTTCGCTTTCAAAATCGAAGATGCACTCGTCGGGAGCCGTCACCGCGTAAGTCCGCATGTCCAGCAGCTCCTCGTCGCTTACTTCTCGACTCTCAGCCCGCTTCGACGAAGCCGCGATGTCCAGCTTCCGTCGTGTCATCTCGTCCTTCAAGGCCTCCTGCGCGGCATCAGTTAAATCCGCCATGCCGCGCGCCAGCGCCACCAGCTCCGCATCGCCATAGCTGCCATAGAGCGTCACCAGGTCCTGATACTGCGATGCATCTCCAATCATGTTCTTCCCCCGGCCACAGTATGCCGCAGTCCCTTGCAGGCCCAAATTCTACTTCTGTATTGTCGTGTCTGTCTTATCCAGTTTTTTCGAAACATCTCCCGGCGTCGGCAGTTGCGTCAGGTCCCAGCCTCCGCCCAGCGCCTCGATCAACTGCACCGAAGCAGTCATCTCCTGCACATGCAGGTTGGCCAGCGTCTGCTGGTTATTCAGCAGCGTCGTCTGCGCCGTCACCACATCCAGGTACGGATCGACGCCCGTCTGATACCTTGCCATCTCCAGCGTCAGCGCCTCCTGCGACGAGTTCGTTGCCTGCTCCTGTTTCAAAACCTGTTGCGACAGGATCCGCACCGAGGCCAGAGAGTCCTCCACCTGCTGAAACGCCGTCAGCACCGTCTGCCGATAGCTCGCAACATCGGCGTTATACGTGGCCACAAATTGATTCACCGTCGCCCGCCGCAATCCGGCGTCGAAGATCGTCTCGCTCACCGTTGGCCCGACCGACCAGAACTTGCTGGGCAAGTCGAAAAAGTGGGTGAACGACGAGCTCTCCAGTCCGCCGCTCGCGCTCAGCGTCAGGCTGGGATAGTAGGCCGCATACGCAATTCCGATCTGCGCATTCGCAGACGCCATCTTTCTCTCCGCGCCCGCAATATCCGGCCGCCGCTCCAGCAACGCCGACGGCATCCCCACCGGAATCGCAGGCGCATTCGACAGCATCGGCCTCACCGGGATCGAAAACTGCGACGGGTTCACTCCCGTCAGCACCGCAATCGCATGTTCGAACTGCGCCCGCGCCACACCCAGGTTGATCGCCTGCGATTCAACCCCTTCCAGCGTAGCCTGCGCCTCCACCACGGAAATCTTGTTGTCGATGCCCGTGTCGTACCGCGCCTGCGCAAGCTCCAGCGCCTTCTTGTCCGCATCTACCGTATCGTTCAGCAGCTTTTGCAGCGCATCCTGTCCGCGTATCTCAAAGTAGATGGCCGCCAGGCTCGCCTGCTCCGTTAGCTTCTCATTCTCAAGATCAGCCTCGCTCAGTTGCGCGTTGTACTGCTGTTCGCGAATCGAATTGCGCACCTTCCCCCACAGGTCCGGCTCCCACGAGACGTCGAACGGCAGGGTCCCCAGCGAACTCACCTTCCCCGCATTCACCGTCCCCGTGTTGCTTAGATTCGCAGAGGATTGCGACGTCGTGAACGACGGAGTAGTCCCTACCGTCGGATAAAGCTGCGACCGCGCCTGCGCAATCAGGGTTCGCGCTTCAATGAAGTTTTCAAAAAACTCTCTGATGTTCTGATTGTTGATATTCAGCTGGTCTTCAAGCGTATTCAGCTCCGGCTCGTTGTAGATCTCCCACCACTTGCCATGCAGCATCGCGTCCTGCGGCTGCGCCATCTTCCAGCCGTCCGTCTCCTTAAACTGCGTCGGCGACTCCTTGTACGTTGTCGGAGGAGCGGTGGCCGTGGCCGATGGCGAGGGCGCGCGATACTTCGGCCCCACCATGCAACCGCTCAGCAAAAGCGTCATCGTCGCAGATCCTGCTGCGAATTTCAGGCGCGTATTCGTCATTGTCTTCAGCATCGGTAATCTACTCCCCACCGGCAGCTACCGCGCCTTGTGGATTGAATGTGTCGCGCTCTCGCCCCATCACCCGCAACCGCAGGCGATCGAGTGCAAGATAAACCACAGGAGTCGTGTACAGAGTAAGCATCTGGCTCACAATCAGACCCCCGACAATCGTGATGCCCAGCGGCCGCCGCAGCTCCGAGCCCGTGCCTGTCCCGAACGCCAGCGGCAGCGCCCCAAACAGCGCCGCCATCGTCGTCATCATGATCGGACGGAAACGAAGCATGCACGCCTGGAAGATCGCATCTTCCGTGTTCAGTCCCCCCTCGCGTTCCGCCTGCAAAGCAAAGTCGATCATCATAATCGCGTTCTTCTTCACGATGCCGATCAGAAGCACAATCCCGATAATCGAGATGACGTTCAAATCCTCTTTAAAGATCATCAGTGCCAGCATCGCGCCTACGCTCGCCGAAGGCAGCGTCGAAAGAATCGTGATGGGATGCACCAGGCTCTCATACAACACGCCCAGAACGATAAACACCGCCAGAATCGCCGTCACCACGAGAAGCGGCTCCGTGCCCAGCGACTGCTGATACGCCAGCAGCGTCCCGGCAAAAAACCCGTGCACCGTCGAAGGCGTGCCCAGCCGCTCCTTCATCTCCGCAATCTCAAGCGTCGCATCGCTCAAAGACACGCCCGACGCAAGATTGAACGAAACTGTGACAGAAGGGAATAGCCCCGTATGGTTCAACGCCAGTGGCACCGTGTTCACCTTTTGCGTTGCCATCGCGAACAGCGGAACATTCCCCGTAGCCGTCGGACTGCTGCTGCCCGCCGGATGGAAGTACACATTCTTTAGAGCCTCTGGACTCTGCCAGTACGGCGGAGCAAACTCGAGAATCACGTAGTACTGGTTCAACTGCGTGTAGATCAGCGAAACCTCGGACTGCCCGAACGCGCCGTACAGCGCGGCATCCATCGACTGCGCTGTCTGACCCAGTTGCGCCGCCGTCACGCGATCGTAATTCAGCATCACGTCCAAACCGCCGTCCTGCTGGTCAGAGCTCACATCCTGAAAACCGGGCAGATGCATCATGTTGGCCAGCAGCTTCGGTCCCCACGTCGCAAGATCCGCGAGATTGTCCGCCTGAATCGTGTACTGGTACAGCGCATTGCTCCCGCGTCCCCCAATGCGAAGGTCCTGCGACGGCTGAAGGAACGCCGAAGCGCCCGGAAGCCGGTTCAGCTTCGGACGCAACCGATCGATGATCGCCGGCGCCCCGATCTTCCGCTCATCCAGCGGCTTCAGTGTCACAAATAAACTCCCCGTGTTCGACGCGCCGGTAAACGAAATTGCATTCGCCACCGCCGGATCGTCTTTCACCACTGTCTGAATTCTTCGCACAGAGTCGTTCATCATCGGAAACGACGAGTCCTGTGGACCACGTATCGCGCCGCTCAACGACCCCGTATCCTGCTGCGGAAAAAAACCCTTCGGAATCTTGATCACGATCGCAACGTTCAGCACGATCGTCAGGAACAGGACCGTCAAAATCAGCACCGGATTCTCCAATACCCAGTGCAGGCTCCGCCGATACACCGACAGCAACCAGTCGAAGCCCCGATCCATCGACTTATACAGGCGGCCATGCTTCTCCGCCCTCGGGTTCCGAAGAATGTAGGCGCACATCATCGGTGTCGTCGTCAGAGAGATCACCATCGACACCAGAATCGCCGTCGAAAGCGTCACCGCGAACTCCCGGAACAGCCTGCCCACAATCCCACCCATCAGCAGCAACGGAATGAACACCGCGATCAACGACATGCTGATCGTGAAGACCGTGAAGCCGATCTCTTTCGCTCCCCGCAGCGCCGCCTCCAGAGGCGTCATGCCGTCTTCAATATGTCGCGTGATGTTCTCCATCACGACAATCGCGTCGTCCACCACAAAACCCGTCGAAATCGTCAGCGCCATCAGCGACAGGTTGTCCAGGCTGTAGCCGCAGAGATACATCACCGCAAAGGTGCCAATCAGAGACACCGGCACCGCAACCGCCGGAATCAGCGTTGCCCGCCCGCTGCGCAGAAAGATGAATACCACGATGATCACCAGCACGATCGACAGCAGCAACGTGCGTTCCACTGTGCTCACCGATGCACGGATCGTCGTCGTGCGGTCCATCGCCACCGTCGTCGTGATTCCCTGGGGAATCGACGCCTCCACCGAAGGCAGAGCGTCCTTGATCCGGTCCACCGTGTCGATGATGTTCGCCCCAGGTTGCCGGAATACGATCAGCGTCACCGCGCGTTTGCCGTTCAGATATCCGCCCGCGCGCAGGTCCTGCGTCGAATCCACAACGTCCGCCACATCGGACAGATGCACTGCGGCGCCCTTGTTGTAGCCCACGATCAGCGGTTTATATTCGTCCGCATGCGACATCTGGTCGTTCGCCAGAATGTCCGCTGAAATATCTCCATTCGTGATCTGTCCCTTGGCCAGATTCGAATTCTGAATGCTCAGCACCGCCTGCAGACTCGCCATCGTAAGGCCCATGCTCGATAGCTTCGTCGGATTCACTTCAACCCGCACCGACGGCAGCGCGCCGCCGCCCGCGTTCACCTGGCCCACACCCTCAACCTGCGACAGTCTCTGCTGAATGATCGTCGAGGCCTCGTCGTACAACTTGTCCGGCCCATACTTGTCCGACGTCAGGCCGATGATCATAATCGGCGCATCGGCAGGATTTACCTTGCGATAGGTCGGATTCCCCGGAAGATTTGCCGGCAGGTACGTTCGCGCCGCATTGATCGCCGCCTGAACGTCGCGCGCTGCTCCATCGATATCCCGGCTCAGGTCGAACTGAATCGTGATCGACGTCCTTCCCAGGCCGCTCGAAGACGTCATCTCCGTAACCCCGGCAATGTGGCCGAACTGCCGCTCCAGGGGAGTCGCCACCGACGACGCCATAATCTCCGCGCTCCCCCCCGGCAGGCTCGCATTCACCGAGATCGTCGGAAAATCAACCTGCGGCAAAGGAGAAACCGGCAGCACGGTAAACGCAATCGCGCCCGCAATGGCAATCGCCACCGTCAGCAGCGTAGTCGCCACCGGCCGGTGAATAAATGCCGCGGAGATATTCATGACAACTCCGCCTCAGGCTCGCGTCCGCTATGCGCCGTCTTCGCTTTCTTTGAGAACCGCATCGCAAGATTGTCGAAGAAGATATAGATCACCGGAGTCGTATACAGCGTCAATATCTGGCTCAGAAGCAGTCCGCCCACCATCGCAATGCCCAGCGGACGCCGCAGTTCCGATCCGATTCCGGTGCCAAACGCCAGCGGCAACCCGCCCAGCAACGCCGCCATCGTCGTCATCATGATCGGCCGGAAGCGCAGCAGGCACGCCTGATAGATCGCCTCCGTCGCGTCCAGTCCTTCGTGGCGCTCCGCCTCCAGGGCAAAGTCCACCATCATAATGCCGTTCTTTTTAACGATGCCGATCAGCAGAACCAGTCCAATAATCGCAACCACGCTCAAATCCTGATGAAAAAGTATCAGCGAGATAAACGCCCCGACACCCGCCGACGGCAGCGTCGAAAGAATCGTAATCGGATGAATGAAGCTCTCGTACAGAACCCCGAGAACGATGTACACCGTCACCAGGGCCGCAAGAATCAGCAGCGGCATGTTCGACAGCGAGTTCCGGAAAGACGCTGCCGTTCCCTGGAAATCCGCCTGCATGCTCGCCGGCATGTGCATATCTTTCTGCACCTTCGTAATCTCGCTGATCGCCCCGCCCAGCGCCGCGTTCGGAGCCAGATTGAACGACACCGTGATCGCCGGGAACTGTCCTTGATGCGTGATCGAAAGCGCTTCCGTCGTCGTCTCAAAGTGCGAAAATGCGCTGAACGGCACAGCATTGCTCGTCGTGGAACTGGTCGCGCCCGCCGAAGTAGCTCCCCGGCTCGACGTCGCCGTCGACGTGCTCGACGTCAGCGCATTCGCCGGAGGCGCCAGCGTGTTGGCCGAAGGCGTAAACAACGCCGTGCCGGTCAGTGCATTCGAGCCCGCCGACGTCGAACCCTTCCCCGAGGATGAAGATGCCGGCGCTCCGCTCTGTCCCGCGGAAGAGTTCGACTCCAGATAAAGATGGTTCAGCTTATTCGGGTCCAGTTGAAACTGCGGCTCCGCCTCCAGAATCACGTGGTACTGATTCAGTTGCGTGTACATCGTGTTGATCTGCCGCTGGCCGAATGCGTCGTACAGCGTGTTATCGATCGTCGTCGGAGCCACCCCAAGCCGCGAGGCCGTCGCCCGGTCGATCACCAGCGACACCGCCAGTCCGCCCAGCTGCTGGTCCGTCGCAACGTCTTCCAGTTGCGGAATCGCCTTCAACTTCGCGACAAAACGATCCGTCCATTCGTTCAACTCGTTCGGGTCCGGATCCTCCAGCGTGTACTGGTACTGTGTCCGGCTCACCCGGTCGTCGACCGTGATGTTCTGCACCGGCTGCATAAAGATCTGAATGTCCTGCAGATCTTTCATCTTTCGCTGCAGCCTGCGAACCACATCCGCCGCGCTCAGGTCGCGCTGATTCAGAGGCTTCAGGTTGATCGACATCCGGCCGCTGTTCGTCGTTGTGTTCGTGCCGTCCGCGCCGATAAACGAGGAGAGGCTCTCCACCGCCGGGTCCTCGAGAATGATCTTCGCGACCTCCTTCTGCTTCTCCGCCATCGCCTTGGAGCCGATCGTCTGCGTCGCCTGCGTAATCCCCTGGATCACCCCCGTGTCCTGCACCGGGAAGAAGCCCTTCGGAATAATGATGTACAGATAAATCGTCAACACCAGCGTCGCGACCGCCACCAGAAGCGTGGTCGTCTGGTACTGCAGCACCACCCTCAGCGTGCGTCCGTAAAACGCGATCATTCTTTCGAAAGCGCGCTCCGACGCCTGGTAAAACCGCCCCTGCTGCTCATGCGGATTGCGCTTCAAAATCCGCGAAGCCATCATCGGCGTCAGCGTCAGCGAAACCACCGCCGAGATGATGATCGTCACCGCCAGCGTCACCGCAAACTCGCGGAACAGCCGGCCCACCACGTCGCCCATAAACAGCAGCGGGATCAGCACCGCAATCAGCGAGATCGTCAGCGACATGATGGTGAACCCAATCTGTTCTGCGCCCTTCAGCGCCGCCTGCAGCGGACTCTCTCCCTCTTCCAGATAGCGCGAAATGTTCTCGACCATCACGATCGCGTCATCCACCACGAATCCCGTCGAGATCGTCAACGCCATCAGCGACAGATTGTCCAGGCTGTAGCCCAGCGCATACATCGCAGCAAACGTGCCGATCAGCGACAGCGGAACCGCCACGCTCGGAATAATCGTCGCGTACAGATTCCGCAGAAACAGGAAGATGACCATCACCACCAGCACAACCGTCAGCAGCAGCTCGAACTCAACGTCGTTCACCGATGCCTGGATCGGCGTCGTCAGGTCCGTCAGCGTCGTTACCTCGATCCCCTTCGGAAGACTCGCCTCCAGTTGCGGCATCAGTTGCTTGATGCTCTTCACCACGCTGATCGTATTGCCGCCCGGCTGGCGCTGCACATTCAGAATCACCGCAGGCGTCTGATTCATCCACGCCGCCTGCGTGGAGTTCTCCACTCCGTTCACGATCTTCGCCACATCGGTCAGCATTACCGGCGCGCCGTTGCGATACGCCACCACCACGCCCTTGTAATCGTCGCTCGTCACCAGTTGATCGTTCGCATCGATCTGGTAGTCCTGGCGCGGCCCATCGAAGTTCCCCTTCGCCGCATTCACGCTGCTCTGCGTCACCGCCGTCCGCAGATCTTCCAGGTTGATCCCGTACGACGAGAGCGCCGTAGGATTCGCCTGGATCCGCACCGCCGGCTTCTGTCCGCCGCTGATGCTCACCAGCCCCACGCCCGCCAGTTGCGAGATCTTCGGCGCCAGCCGCGTGTCCACCAGGTCCTCCACCTGCGACAGCGGAATCTGGCTCGACGTAATCGCCAGCGTCAGCACCGGCGCATCCGCCGGGTTCGTCTTGCTGTAGATCGGCGGCGCCGGAAGGTTCGCCGGCAGAAAGCTCGACGAGGCGTTAATCGCCGACTGCACCTCTTCTTCGGCCACGTCGATATTCAGGTTCAGGCTGAATTGCAGTACGATCACCGACGTCCCGCCCGAGCTCGACGACGTCATCTGGCTCAGTCCCTGCAGCTGTCCGAACTGACGCTCCAGCGGAGCCGTCACCGTCGTCGCCACCACCTGCGGACTCGCTCCCGGATAAAACGTCAATATCTGAATCGTCGGATAGTCGACCTGCGGCAGCGCCGAAACCGGCAACTGCGTGTAGCTCACAATTCCAACCAGAAGAATGGCCGCCATCAGCAACGATGTCGCCACAGGACGCAGAATAAACGGACGCGAAGGACTCAAGGAGCACTACTCCCGATGGTGGTGCTGCTGTTAGGCATCGGTTGTTTCGACACCGAGATCTTCGCCTTGTCCTGCAACTTGTCGAAGCTGCTGTCCGCCACCACGTCGCCCGGATTCAACCCCGTCACCGACGTGTTATCGCCCTCCGTCACACCCGGCTTCACACTGTGCTGGTGCGCCGTGTTGTCCTGAATCAAATACACGAACGAAGCAGTGCCGTCATGCTGGATCGCCGAAGAAGGAATAATCGTCACCCCGTGCAGCGTATTCACCAGCAGTCGCGTATTCACAAACTCGTTCGGAAACAGGGAACCGTCCCGGTTATCGAACGACGCCCGCCCTTTCACCGTTCCCGTCGTCGTGTCGATCTGGTTATCCAGCGTCAGCAGCGTCCCCGTCCCGATCTTCTTCAGCGCCGCCCGGTCGTACGCATCCACAGGAAGCTTCGCCCTCTGCCGAAGCCGCGGCTGCACCTGCCCCAGGTTGTCCTCCGGAATCGTGAAGATCACCGTAATCGGCTGCAGCTGCGTGATCACCGCCAGAGTCGTCGCACCCGACGACTGCACCACGTTGCCCGGATCCACCAGGCGCAACCCCACCCTCCCCGCAATCGGCGCCGTAATGTGGCAGTAGCCCAGCTGTACCTGGTCGAACGCCACCGTCCCCTGGTCGTTCTTCACCGTGCCTGCGTCCTGCAGCACGATCTTCTCCTGGTCGTCCAGTTGTTGTTTCGGAATCGCATTCTTCGCCCATGCCTCGCGGTAGCGGTCGCGATCCATCGAAGCCTGCGCAAGAATCGCTTCATCCCGCTCCAGCGTCCCCTGTGCCTGCAGCAGCGTCGCCTCGAACGGCCTTGGGTCGATATCGATCAGCGAAGCGCCCTTCGCCACAATCTGCCCCTCAGTGAAGTGCACCGCAATCACCGGCCCCGTCACCTGACTCGTGATCGAAGCCGTATACACCGGCGTCACCGTCCCAATTGAATCCAGGTACACGCCGATATCGCCCTTCGTCGCCGTAGCCACCGTCGCCGTCACCGCCCCACCTCCAGCCCCGCGCCGTCCTCCGGCGCCCGCCTTCGTCGTCGGTGCGTCTTGGTGCCGCAGAATCAGCCAGAATGCCAAAGCGAAAATCAGCAGCAGGACAATCCATACCATCACCCGGATAATCTTGTGCCGCGGCGATGTCGGTGGAGGAGCCAGAAGATGATCCGGCTCGTTGATGGGGTGTTCTCTTGAATCGGCTGGCAAAACGTCTCCCTTGGCCACATCCTGAAGATTGTGGGACCTTTTTTAACTCTGTCGATGCACCACGGCTGCGCAACTGCGCATCGTGTCTGTACCTGTTATCGACGCTTCAACCTGTGCTTAAAGACTCAGAGAATCAGGCTTTAACTCGTCAATATTCAGTCGCGCGATTCAGCCATCCGAAGGTCCGCAAATCCCAAAGCCTCCGACGACTGACGTATCCTTCGGCCCTCACCGGCGGCCGAATCTTCATTCGCCCATCCGGCCCTCTTCCACAATATCTCAACTCCCTGCTTGCGAACGCATCCCTTTCCACTCGCCCTTCCCCCATTGCCTCCATCCGGACCTCACACCGGCCAATTGAATCCGCAACACCTTGCATGGTATGATCAGGAATCGGCAGAACTACCGTCACGGTAGAGGTCGGGAGTTCACTCCTCGCACCTAACTCTTTCCCCGGCATCGTCTTCAGGCGTTACGCGCGCTCGATCCCCGGGAATCCGACTCAGGATTGGAGCAAGTCATGGCACACAAGTGTGATCTCTGCGGCAAAGGCCCGCAGTTCGGCAACAACATCTCTCACGCCCACAACACCACCCGTCGCCGCTGGAACGTGAACCTGCAGTCCGTCAAAGCCCGGGTCACGGGCGGAAGCAAACGCATCCGCGTCTGCACCAGCTGCATCAAGACCGGCAAAGTCGTCAAAGGCTGACTCCCACCCACTCTTAAACAGGTCGCCCCAGCCGCGTCTCAGCCGGCTGGGGCTTTTCCTGCATGATTCAAAATCCCTTCGACGCCCTAAAACTTCCAGGGCGCCTTAATGCTTCTAGGTACCCCAAGGCTTCAGCCTTGGGTCTCTCAGGGCTCCCCAAAAAAACGGGGGCTTTAGCCCCTGGGGTATGCTCCCGTCCGTCCATCAAAAACCTTACTTCCTCTCAAACCCCAACGATGTGCTGTTCATGCAATACCGCAGCCCGGTAGGCTTTGGCCCGTCCGGAAACACATGCCCCAAATGAGCGCCGCACTTCGCACATCTTGCCTCAACCCGTCTCATCCCCAGCGAATCATCCTCAAGTGTCTCCACCGCATCCGCCGAAACCGGACTCCAGAAACTCGGCCAACCGCTTCCCGACTCAAACTTCGTGTCAGAAGTGAACAGCGGCGCATTGCAGGCCCCGCAGCGGTAGATCCCGTCATCGTGATTGTTCACCAGCGCCCCGGTAAACGGACGATCTGTCCCGCCCTCCCGCATCACATGGAACTGCTCCGGCGTCAGCAGCTCCCGCCACTCCGCCTCGGTCTTCCGCACCTTTTCGCTCCTGCCCGTATCGGTCACATCTGTCCTGATAACTTCGGCCATCGCTCCAGCCTCTCTTTCCAAAATGTATCTTCTGCCAATTAGATGCCAAACCGCCCACTATGTTTCATGTATCAAATGCCAGATCGCTGCGATAAAGTGTAGAGCTTTAGAGAATGCTGAAAGTCCTTTTGCTTCTGAAAGTCCGTTTTGCTTCTAGAAGTCCGCTTTGCTTCTGAAAGCCCGTTTTGCTTAAGGGCACGGCTTCAGCCGTGCCACAAGTCCCTTGTCGTAACGCGGCTTTAGCCGCTGCGGTACGCTTTTTACTTTCGCGAGGCACATTTTCAGCACTCTCTTTAGCAGAAAACCCCGCCGCTAACCCTTCGCAATCACTTCAATCTCCACCAGCGCATCCTTCGGCAGCCCCGCCACCGCCACCGTCGACCGGGCCGGCGCAACCACGCCCTCCGGCGCCAGATACCGCGCATACACCTCATTCATCGCGGCAAAGTCACCCATCGTCTTCAAGAACACGGTCGTCTTCACCACATGCGACAGGCTCAATCCCGCCTTCGCCAGGACCGCCTTCACATTCTCCAGCACGCGCACTGTCTGCTCGCTGATCCCCCCGGCAACCAGTTGTCCCGTAGCCGGATCCAGCGCCACCTGCCCCGACGCAAACAACATATCCCCCACTCTCACCGCCTGCGAGTACGGCCCGATCGCCGCAGGAGCCTCTTTTGTCGAAATCACCGTCTTGTTTTGATCGCTCATAGCCCCTAAGTCTATCTCGTTCTTCACCCAATGAAAATCAGCCCGCGCGAATTCCTCCCGTCTCCCCGCCTTTGTGTACGATGACACCCATGCGCACTCCTCCCTCCTCCATCGCCTCCCTCATTCTGCTCGGCGCAATGCTCTCTCCCGCTGCCCACGCCGCCGAAAAACTCAAGGGCTTCTACTCTGGCAGCGGAGGCCTCTCCGCCCAGGTCCATCGCGTCCTTATCATCGAGTTCGCCGCCGACGGCACCGCCCTCCTCCAGCAGCAGTGGCACGAGAAAGATCCCCAGACCTGGCACGCCCGCTGGCAGCAGGACGGCAAGAAAGTCATCGTCACCTACGTGCAGCCAAAAGATTCCGTGCAAACAAAAGATCCCGCGCAATCCAAAGATGCCCCTCCTCTGCCTGAACCGCTCATCTTCACCTTCAACCACGGCACCCTCACCGCCACCTCATGGGACACACCCACCCTCGGCGCTCTCGGCCCACCCAAACTCACGCCCTTCGGCGGCAAAAACCCCCAGGTCGGCAGCGTCGCTTCCTGCCAGAGCCTCAACAGCCTCGACCCTCAACGCGACTGCGTCACCTGGGGCAGCAACCGCTGAATGGTTAGAAGTACGATCACCGGTACAACAGTGAGGATGCCCCCATGCAAATCCGCAGATCACATCCGCATGACCCAGCCGACGCCACCCCCTCTCTGCCGCGCTATCCCGCATGGAGATTCTTCGACATGTTTCGCAACGCCACGTCAACCACCCTCACCCGTGCCGCAATCGCCGCAGCCATCGCGTGGCTTCCCCTCTTCATTCTTACCGCGTTCCAGGGGCACAGAGCCTTCGCGTCCTTCCTCACAGACTTCGCCACCCAATCCCGCTTCCTGCTCATCATTCCCATCTTGATTCTCGCGGAACGTCCTCTGCATTCCCGTTATGCCCTCGTAGCCCACCACTTTGAAACAACCCTCGTCACCGACGCCGACCAATCCAGATTTAAATCCAGATGGAACTCCCACGAACGCCTCAAAGACTCCACCGCTGCCAAAGTGATCTTGCTGTTGATCTGCTACGCCATCGCCGCCTCGCTCAGCCGGTACCTCAGTTCCGCAGGCGCTGAATTCCTCCCCTGGTGGACTGGCAACGACGGCTTCCGGTTCTTGTCCCTCGGCGGCACATGGGCCTTCTTTATCAGCTATCCTCTCGTCTGCTACCTCACTCTTCTATGGCTCTGGAGACAGATCCTCTGGGCGCGTTTCCTGCGATCCACAACCTCGCTCAACCTTCGCCTCATCGCGGTGCATCCCGACCGTCTCGGAGGCATGGGCTTTCTCGAAGCCTCTCTCCTCGCCCAGATCCCTTTCAGCTTCTGCCTTGGCATTGGCCTCGCCGGCGCCATCGCCAACCGTGTCTTCCACGAAGCGCAAAACGTGATGGCCTACCGCCTCCTCGCGCCCCTTCTCATCGCAGTCGCGCTCCTGATCGCCGTGGCTCCCTACTTCGTCTTCACCCCCAGCCTCATGCAGATGCGGCGGCGCGGCATGTTCCGCTACGGCTTTCTCGCCCACGCTGCAGGAGAACAGTTCGAGCAAAAATGGCTCGACCATCTGGACAACGTGCCCACAGAGGATCTGACAATCGCCAACTTCGCCGCCACCCAGAATCTCTATGGCATGGTGAAAAACATCGACGACATCCGCGTCATCGCCGTATCCCGAATCAACGTCTACGCCTTCGTCATCGCAGCCCTCATTCCCTGTGTCCCTGTCTTCATCGGCGCAATGCCCCTCAACGTCCTGATGAAGGCTGCTCTCAAGCTCCTCGCCTAAGGCCGTGCCCTCCAAATTCCCCAGCTACGCCGCTTCGTAGAAATCAAATTTTCATCCCATCAACAATCGATCCAGCCCTGAGAAATCAGCGAAAATTTACATCGCGCATCTGCATTGCCCGAAAAACGGGCCTAGCATGGGTGTTCGAGGTGATCACCATGGGAATTATGGACATGATCCAATCGCTCGCCGGACAAACCGGAGCCGCAGCCGGAACCGATCAGGCCAAGGTGGCCGGTGGCTTCATTGAAGCCCTCACCCAGCATCCCGAAGGCATTCAGGGAGTCCTCGATGCCTTCAAGAACAATGGCATGGCATCCCACGTAGGCGCATGGGGCGCCGGCCAGGCCGCCACAGCCACACCCGAGCAGGTCGGCCAGGGCCTCAGCGGCACCGGCCTCATCGAAAAAACCGCAGCCAAGGCCGGAGTCTCTCCTCAGGTCGTGCAGATGGCCCTCGCCACCGTCCTCCCCATGGTCGTTCAACACTTCGCCCCCAACGGACAGGCTACCCCAGCCAGCGGCATGAGCGGCATGGCCGAACAGCTGCTCAGCAAACTCAAATCCTGACAGCGTCTTGACCTGACAGCGGCCCACCTCTCAGCGAGCCGAAACCGAAGCCGCAACCACGCGCGCCTGCCCACTCATGCCATCTCATCGCAGGAGCAGCATAGGTGCGGACACAATCCGTTTTTTTCTACCCCACATCCATCTTCTGCGTAAAGATCGCCCGAAAAGCCGGCCAATACGCCCAGATCAGAAAGATCTCCAGCGCCGTGCAAACCAGCCCCAGCCCAATTCCCCCAGGGCTCAGCGTAATGTGGAACACCAGAATATTCACCAGGAACGGCCCCAGGATCACCAGCCCGACCGGCACATACCGCCCAACGATCAGCAATATCCCGGCGATCAGATACAACACGCCATGGAACGTTATCCAGCCGTGCATAAACAGGATCGTCGAGAAAGTCCCCGCGTCGCCCGGAGGCATTTTCATCGGCATAAAGGGGTGGAGGTAGTTAAGCCCGGAGACGAGAAACACGAGTCCAAGCAAAACCCGCGCGATAATTACGGCGATCTTCATAAGCAGTCAGCTCCTAAAGAAAAGGTTTGTAAAGAACTCTCAAGTGTCGGCATAACTTGCGTCAGAGTGGGTGATTCGATAGCGTCGAGTATATGCCGAATAGCATGGACTCGGGCGTCACCATGTCGCTCGCCGGAAAAGTCGCCCTCATCACTGGTGGGTCGCGCGGAATCGGCCGTGCCACCGTCCGCCTCTTCCGCCAGGCCGGCGCCACCGTTGTCTTCAGCTTCCGCTCCGCCGTCCGGCAAGCCGAATCGCTCGTCGCCGAGTGCGGCGGCCCCGATCTCTGCCGCGCCATCCAGCAACCGCTCGCAACCCCCGAAGATGGACAGGCCCTCGTCGCCGCTGCCGTCGCCGCCTTCGGCCGTCTCGATTGCGCCGTCCTCAACCACGGCATCTGGCCCCCGCATGACCAGCCCATCGCCACCATGACCACCGCCCAGTGGCGAGACACCCTCGGCACCAACCTCGACAGCGTCTTCGGCGTCATCCGCGCCGCCGTCGCCCAAATGCAGTCCCAGCCGCAGTCCCAAACTAAATCCGGCAGCGCCACCGGCCACATCGTCCTCGTCAGCTCCACCGCCGGGCAGCGCGGCGAAGCCTTCCACGCCGACTACGCCGCCACCAAAGGCGCCCTCATCAGCCTCACCAAAAGTCTCTCCACCGAACTCATCGCACACGGCATCCACGTCAACTGCGTCGCCCCCGGCTGGGTCGCCACCGAAGCCACCGTCGATGTCCTTGCCGACCCCGTCGCGTCCAAACAATTGCTGTCCCTTATCCCGCTCGGCCGTCCCGCGCACGTCGACGAAATCGCCGCGCCCATCCTCTTTCTCTGCACTCCCTTCGCCGGCTTCATCTCCGGCGAGATCTTCAACGTCAACGGCGGAGCGGTTCTTATCGGATAGGACGGAGTCTGCATGATGAACGGAGTCGGAATGAAGCATGTAGCTCTCTCGATCGCGATGGCCCTCCTTACCCTCGCCACTCCACGCCTCCTCGCACAGGCCGCCGATATCCCCAGCGCCGCGCCCAAACAGGCTGCAGGCTCGACCGCCGAGCAGCGCGGACAGCAACTCCTCGACCAGATGCTCGAAGCCCTCGGCGGCAACGCCTGGCTCAACCGCCGCAACGTCCGCGAGCTCGGCCATATCGGCCGCTTCTTCCGCGGCGAACCCACCGGCATCGTCGTTGACTTCACCCTCACCCACCAGTTCGCCGCCGCCGGCCGCCCCGAAGCCACTCGCATCGGTTTCATCACCGACAAGAGCATGATCCTCCCCGGAAAAAAAATCGACGTCGTCCAGATATGGACGGAAAACAACGGCCACGAAGTCACCTACAAAGGAAACACCGTCCTCCCCAAAGATCAGGTCGACGACTTCTACCGCCGCCAGGACCACTCCATCGAATCCATCTACCGCATCTGGCTTAAATCCCCCGGCGTCGTCGTCATCGACGAAGGCAGCACCATGGTCGAGCGCCGTCTCACCGAGCGAGTCTCCATCCTCAGCGCCAACAACGACGCCGTCACCCTCGACATCGACGTCGCCACCCACCTCCCCCGCCGCCGCACCTTCCAGTGGCGCAACACCACCTTCAAAGACCACGACGAAGACGCCGAAGAGTACGACGACTATCACACCATCCAGGGCCTTCCCACCGCCTTCACCATCACCCGCTATCACAACGGCGACATGGCCAGCCAGACCTTCCTCAGCAAAATCGAGTACGACGTCGACACCCCCCCCGACACCTTCGACCCCAACGTCCTCCTGCAAAAGAAAAAATAAAAGTCACGCATCAACGCCGTCGCACTATTTTTTTGCTTGTCATTCCCAAAGAGCCTGCCATGAGCGAAGTCGAATAGGGAATCTGCGCTTGTCCTTGCCGTTGCAGTTGCAGTTGCCCTTGCCGTTGCCGTTGCCCTTGCCGTTGCCGTTGCCGTTGCCCTTGCCCTTGCACTACTTGCAGTTGCATTTGCAGTTGTCCTTGCTTTTTGTTGTCATCCTGAGCGAAGCGAAGGACCCCTGTATTTCGCTCTTGTTCTTGCTGTTGCCTGTTCTTCCCCAACCCACACACAAAATCGTCATTTCGACCGAAGCGACGGAGGAGTCCTACTCCTCCGTCGCACAGTGGAGAAATCCCCGCATTTTGCCTTTGCCGTTGTCGTTGCAGTTTTTTGGTTGTCATCCTTCGCCGCAGGCGGAGGACCTGCTTTTGCTTTTGCCTGTTGCCCTTGCATTTGCCCTTTCTTTTTTGCTGTCATCCTGAGCGAAGCGAAGGACCCCTGTATTTCGCTCTTGTTCTTGCCGTTGCCTGTTCTTTCCCAACCCAACAAAATCGTCATTTCGACCGAAGCGACGGACGGTCTCACCGTCCGCCGCGCAGTGGAAAAATCCCCGCATTTGCCCTTGCTTTTTTACTGTCATCCTTCGCCGCAGGCGGAGGACCTGCTTTTTGTTTTTGTTCTCGCCTTGCCTTGCTTTTTTGTTGCCTCCCACAAGAGCATCATGGAAGCATGACAACCCCAACAGAATTCAACCTAACCGACACCATCGCCCTCATCACCCGCACCCCTGCCACCCTCAACGCCCTCCTGCGCGGACTCCCCGACACCTGGACCCGCCGCAACGAAGGCCCCGACTCCTGGACCCCCTACGACATCATGGGCCACATGGTCTACGTCGAGCGCGACGACTGGATTCCCCGCGTCCGCCACATCCTCGCCCACGGCGACTCCCAGCCCTTCCCTCCCTTCGATCGCTTCACGCAGATGCGAGAGCCCAAAACCAAATCCCTCGAGCAGCTCCTCGACGAATTCGCCGCCCTCCGCAGCCAAAGCCTCGCCACCCTCCAATCCCTCAACCTCCAGCCACACGATCTCGCCCGCCCCGGACGCCACCCATCGCTCGGCTCCGTCACCCTCGCGCAACTACTCGCCACCTGGGCCGTCCACGACCTCAGCCACCTGCATCAACTCTCTCGCGTCATGGCCCACCAGTATCGCGACGCCGTCGGTCCCTGGAGCATCTTCCTTGGCGTCCTGCAATGCGCCGGCCACAGCGCACAGTCTTAGCCGCCGCCCGCCATTTATACTCATCCTTGCCATGAGCGAAACCACGCCAGCGACAATCCCCGGCGACCAGCCAGCGGGCCGAACGATGGACATCCTCGAAATCATGTCCCTCCTTCCCCATCGCTATCCCTTCCTCCTCATCGACCGCGTCGTCGAAATGGAGCCCCGCACCCGCATCGTCGCCATCAAAAACGTCACCATCAACGAGCAATTTTTTCAGGGCCACTTCCCCGGCTACCCCATCATGCCCGGCGTCCTCATGGTCGAAGCCATCGCCCAGACCGGCGGCGCTCTCCTCCTCACCGAAATCCCTGACCGCGACTCCAAGCTCATGGTCTTCACCAGCATCGAAAACGCCCGCTTCCGCCGTCCCGTCACTCCCGGCGACCAGCTCCGCATCGAGGTCACCGTCCTCAACTGGCGCAGCCGCGCCGTAAAAATGGGCGGCGTCATCACCGTCGCCGGAAAAGTTGTCTGCGACGCCACCGTCATGTGCCAGGTCGTCCCCCGCGTCACGAAAAAATCTGAACTCCCCGCAGAGACCGCCGAGTGAGCGCTCCAGCCAACTTCCATCCCACCGCCATCGTCGCGCCCGGCGCGCAGGTCCCCGAATCCTGCACCATCGGCCCCTTCTGCACCATTGGCCCCAACGTCATCCTCGGCGAAGACAACGTCCTCATCTCCCACGTCGTCCTCGAAGGCCATCTCACCATCGGCTCTGCCAACAGAATCTCCTCCTTCGCCTGTCTCGGCGTCGCGCCGCAGGACCTCAAGTACGCCGGCGAACCCACCAGCGCACGCATCGGCAGCCACAACACCATCCGCGAGTACGTCACCATCTCCCGCGGAACCACCGGCGGTGGCGGACTCACCACCCTCGGCGATCACTGCCTCCTCATGTGCTCCGCTCACATCGGCCACGACTCCCACGTCGGCAGCCACTGCATCATGGCCAACGCCGCCACCCTCGCCGGGCACGTCCACGTCGAAGACTACGCCGTCGTCGGAGCCTTCTCCGCCGTCCATCAGTTCTGCCGCGTCGGCCGCCACGCCTACATCGGCGGCAACACCATGGCCACCCAGGACGTCCTGCCTTTCTCTCTCACCTCCGCCGAGCGCAACAACCACGCCTACAGCCTCAACAAAGTTGGCCTCGAGCGCCGCGGCTTCACCGCCGCACAGCTCAAGCAGCTTCGCGCCGCCTACCGCACCCTCCTCTCCTCCAAACTCAACACCACCGACGCCCTCGCCGCCATTCGCAACACCATCGCCGCCACCCCCGACGAGAACGTCGCCTACCTCGCCGACTTCATCGCCGCCAGCCGCCGCGGCATCATCAAATAACCTAAGCCCCCAAACATATCGGCAGGCAAGAATCCGGGTGCCTCATATCTCGATTCTGAGATGTGGGCATCGTTCGAAGACGACCGCTCCCGCCCATCTCACATCAACACAAGAGCGTTACACTTACCCCCAACCTCAACGTCCACCAACTGACTTCGCCAAAGGTGCCGCATGATCTCCGCGGGAAAGCAAAGCTCGATGGGGACGATCACCAGTCCCTCAGCCCTGCTGACACTTCTCCTTTTCGTGTTGACTGCTTCAAAACTCTGGGCGCAGGCGGGCCCGCCGTTTCAAACCGACGACCCCACACCCGTAGACCTTGGCCACTACGAGTTCTACGTCTTCGGTACCGTCGACGGCACTCCCGTAGAACTTGACGCAACCGGCCCAGCCTTCGAATTCAACTGGGGCGCCATCCCCAACGTGCAACTCCACGCAATCCTTCCGTTCGGAACCGTCCAACCCTCGAATAGTCCCGTCTACGCTCCCGATTCAGGGCAAGGTCCCAGCGCATTCGGCCTCACCGATATGGAACTCGGCGTGAAGTACGGCTTCATCAAACAAACGAAGCATCGTCCGCAGATCGGTTCCTTCACCATGTTCGAAATTCCAACCGGCAATTTCTCCCGGGGCCTCGGAGTCGGCAAAGTCTGGTACAAACTCCCCATTTGGGTCGAAAAGGAATTCGGTCCCTGGAGCCTCGTCGGCGGCCTCGGGTACACCGTCGTCCCGCAGGATGGGTATCAAAACTTCCTCTACGGCGGCTTCCTCGTCAAACGCGAGATCAACAAGAAGCTCGAACTCTCGGCTGAGGTTTTTTCTCACGCGCGAGAGGGTCTTGCCACCGCGCAAACCCAGGCCTCGACTCTGATTGACGCTGGCGGTTACTACCACTTCAATTCCCCCGGCCTCCAGTTGCTCTTCGCCTACGGGCACTCTATCGCCGGCCAAACCGAGAACTACGCCTATCTCGGCCTTTACAAAACCTGGGGGAAAGATAAAGACAAAGATCAAAATAAAGATTCAGATACGGACAAAAAGCCGCAGCAGATGCAATGATGTCTGCGCAGCCTCACACGAACGTGTTTTGACATCGTGCACGTCCCCATCGCGAACCCAGGCGAAGTTCTCTTGAAAACCCTCACCGCCACCAGGCGGGTTATGCAGGATCGCGGAGCCGACGACATAGTCTTCGCACGCCGGCTCTCCAACCGCTTCCGCGCCCACGGCCTGGTCGACGTCGAAGCTCAGGGAAACCTTTCCATGTGGCACTCCGGATCGCCCGGCGCATCCCTCCTGCGCGCAAACTTCGAGCAGCTTCACCGCACCATGATCGACGCCGGATACCTCACCGAGGAAGAGTACAGGCAAGACCTCGCGCGCCTCGACGATCCTTCCTTCCTCATGCCATCGCCAATCATGTGGACAGTTTGGGGACGCCGGCCTTAAGAGGTACTGAAAAAATAGTGGCTTGGCTTTTAGGAGAGAGCGCGTTCCTGGGAGGAAGCCCAGGGTTTCAGCATTGCGGTGGAAAAAATCCTGTCTTGGCTTTTTAGGAGGGAGCGCCTGCCTCGCCGGCTTCATCGCCGCAGACGCATTTGCTTTGTTCCTGCTTTTTGGTTGTCATCCTTCCGCAAAGCGGGAGGATCTGCTTTTGCCGTTGCTTTTTGTCATTCCCGAAGAGCCCGCCCTGAGCGAAGTCCAATGGGGAATCTGCACTTGCAGTTGCATTTGCATTTGCAGTTGCATTTGCAGTTGCAGTTGCATTTGCAGTTGCCCTTGCCCTTGCCCTTGCCCTTGCCCTTGCAGTTGCATTTGCATTTGCAGTTGTCCTTGCTTTTGTTGTCATCCTGAGCGAAGCGAAGGACCCCTGTATTTCGCTCTTGTTCTTGCTGTTGCCTGTTCTTCCCCAACCCACACACAAAATCGTCATTTCGACCGAAGCGACGGAGGAGTCCTACTCCTCCGTCGCACAGTGGAGAAATCCCCGCATTTTGCCTTTGCCTTTGCCTTTGCCGTTGTCGTTGCAGTTTTTTGGTTGTCATCCTTCCCCGCAGGCGGAGGACCTGCTTTTGCCCTTGCCCTTCCTTTTTTGTTGTCATCCTTCGCCGCAGGCGGAGGACCTGCTTTTCATCCTTCCGCAATGAGTCGCAATCTACTGATACTCGCGATCCCCCCCGAACCCCAGACTCCGCACCTTCCCATCCGGCGCCAGCTCAAACGGAATCAGCATCGCCTCCCCATTCTTCTTCAGCCGAAAGAGCGAGAAAGTCGTGCCCTGCGCCGTCCTGCGCTGCACCAAAGTCAGTTCGCCCCCCGGCCATAGCTTCGCCAGCCTTCCCTGAATCTGCTTCACCATCGCCGGCGTCGCCAGACGCGCCAGATCCGGCGTAAACAAATCCCTCACGTCCGTGCCCGCAACCATGAGATCCAAAATATGCCGAAGCGCCGCCGTCGTCTCCGGTTGCGTGTCGTCAATTGGGGTCAGCTTCGCAGGCAGCAGCGGTTTGTCCACTATCCCCGCAATCACATGAGAAAAGAGCCCCGCCTGCGAGTGAGCCGCATCCAGATTCGTCAGCACCGCCACCGTCAGCGAGTCGTCCGGGTAGCGCGAGATGTCGCACGTAAAGCCCTGCCACGCTCCGCCATGTCCCACTCGCTTATGCCCGTTCTGCTCCGCGATAAACCAGGCAAAGCCATAGCCGTCAGGATTCGGTTTGCCATCGTTCAGCGGATACACCGTCCACATCCGGTCAAGACTCGTCTGCTTCAACAGCCGCGTGCCGTACAAAGCCTCATCCCACTTCGCCAGATCGAGAACATTGAAGTAGAACGCCCCGTCCGCGGTCGAGTTGAACGTGGGCGAAACCCAAGCCTGGTTCTTCAGCTCCGTTCCATGCAGTTCATAGCCCGCCGCGCGGTTCGGGACGATATCGGCGTCGCTGATCAGCCGCGTCGACGACATTCCCAGCGGCCGAAAGATCCGCTGCGAAATAAACTCTGCATACGGTATCCCCGTCACCCGGTGAATCAGTATACCCAGCAGCAGGTAATTCGTATTCCGGTAATTCCACTTCTCGCCCACCGCATTCTCGATCGGCAGCGTCTCCACCTTCTTCAACATCTCATCCTCGGTGTAATCCATCCGTAGATAAAACAACCCGCCCGCCTTGGTGCGATCGGGCGACTCATATTCGGAGAGCCCCGAGGTATGCGAAAGCAGGTTCTTCACCAGAATCGGCTTCCAGCTCTCCGGCGCATCCGGAAAATATTTGGTGATCGAGTCGTCCAGCGAAACCTTGCCCTCTTCTACCAGCATCATCACCGCCGCCGAGACAAACTGCTTGCCCACCGAACCCGATTGAAAGATCGTCTCCGCCTTCACCGGCACCGAAAGCTCGACATTCGCCAGCCCATAGCCCTTGGCCAGCAACACCGTACCCCGGCTGTACACTCCCACCGCCAGCCCCGGAATATGTTCGCGCTGCATCTCCGCCGCAACGAAGCTGTCGATTGCGGCCACTTGTTGCGAAGTCAGAGGCGGCAGGGGACTCTGCGCGAAGGCAGACGCGGGGACGCAGGTCAGAAGTGCTGCCAGAACACGGCGCATCAAAACAAAGCGCATCGCAACAGGGCGCATGAAAGCTCCAATCAGTTTTCGTTCGCGGAAACGAAACCATTAGAGCATCAAACAGACCATCAAACGCCGCGGCCGCAGAAAAAATTCCCTCTCAGTCGCAACTAGCGCTCCGGCGCCTCACCCTCTTCGTCCATCGCCTCCTCGACGTCATCATCCGTCGCAGGCCGCCCGTCGCGCACGCTCTCCTCACCCAGCGAGTCCTCGCTTCCCGCCGGCGCGTTACGATCAATCCGCTCGGCGTGACTGCCTGGTCCGCCCTTCGCCGTCACCTCTTTGCTCCTGTCCTCTCCTGTCACCGCCATCGCAGCCTCCTTGTCTTCCCCTACAGTCTTCCTCCACGCCTGTCTTCCCCCCATCAGATGCTCCGACTCTCACAGACGTCTGCAACCCATCGCAACATTCCGTCACCCAATCACCATCAATTCACCACAACTCACCATCAATTCACCACGATTTTGCCACGCAAAATCAGCACTCCTCCACGTCAGAAACCCCAAAGAAAACCTAACGAAACAAGAATCCAATACCCGAAAAACCAAAAATCAACCACAACTCACCACAAAACCCGAAGACCGTTTTTTCCCACAGCCAAATGGCCCGACCACCGCTATTGACTTTGCCCTCTTCAGGAAACCCACCAAAAAAAATCATCCCTTATCCGTTTCGATCTCTTCTATCCTCGTTACGCCTTTCCCAACCAACCCCGCGGAAAATCCGGTGAGTTACCCCAATGCGCTAGAGTAAAACGAATGCAGAAACTAGGCCTGATCGCCGGCAACGGCCGTTTCCCCTTTCTCCTGCTCGAAGCCGCGCGCGCCCACGGCCTCACCGTCGTCGTCGCCGCCATCAACGAGGAAACCGACCCCGACATCAACGCCCGCGCCGCAGCTGATCCCAACATCCACGTCCACTGGCTCTCCCTCGGCGAACTCTCCCGTCTCATCGAAACCTTCCAGACCGAAGGCGTCACCCGCGCCGTCATGGCCGGTCAGGTCAAACACAAACAGATCTTCTCCAGCATCCGTCCCGACTGGCGCCTCGCCAAACTCCTCCTCAACCTCCGCACCCGCAACACCGACATGCTCCTCGGCGCAGTCGCCAAAGTCCTTGCCGACGAGGGAATCGAACTCATCTCTTCCACCCATTACCTTGAACCCCTGCTCGCACAACCCGGCGTCCTCACCCGCCGCGCCCCCGACGAAGAAGAACAAAAAGACATAGCCTACGGCCGCACCGTAGCCCAGGCCATCGCCGCCTACGACCTTGGCCAGACCGTCGTCATCGCAGCCCAGGCCTGCGTCGCCGTCGAAGCCATGGAAGGCACTGACGCCACCATCACCCGCGCCGGAGAGCTCTTCCGCACCCTAGACCCCGCAGCCGCCCTCGAAACCGGCCCCGGGACCAACCCCGCAACCAACGACGCCGCCGAAACCACCCTCCGCCGTTCCCTCACCGTCGTCAAAGTCGCCAAACCCAATCAGGATATGCGCTTCGACGTTCCCGTCATCGGTGTCGCCACCATTCGCGCCATGCAGGCCGCAGGCGCAACCTGCCTCGCCATCGAAGCAGGCAAGACCCTCCTCTTCGATCCCGCCGCCATCCTCACCGCTGCCAACCACGCCGGCATCGCCATCCTCGCCACCTGACGCAGACTCGTTTTGCTTAAGGGCACGGCTTCAGCTGCGTCGCAGGGCCGATCTCAGCCCCGTCTTGCTTAAGGGCACGGCTTTAGCTGCGCGTCGCAGCGCCGATCTCAGCCGCGTTTTGCTTAAGGGCACGGCTTCAGCTGCGCGTCGCAGCGCCGATCTCAGCCGCTTTGCTTAAGGGCACGGCTTTAGCTGCGCGTCGCAGCGCCGATCTCAGCCGCGTTTTGCTTAAGGGCACGGCTTCAGAGCCTGCCCTGAGCGAAGTCGAATGGGTGCCATAAGAGCACGGTGATCAAGCGGCTTTAGCCGCTGAGGTCTCAGCTTGTGCTACGCCAGGAACCCCGAGGGCTGAAAGCCCGTTCTATACCAGCCTGGGGCAACGCCCCAGGTCTATCCGTCCCCGATGTAAAGATATTGTCACCAACCCGCAAAGCCACATCCGGCAAGCGTAAAATTGCCACGCGACACCCGCGGGCCTTGCGTCGAAAACGGCCCTGTCCCCGTCTACCCAATAGATTCACCAAGAGGAAAAAACACCATGCGCAAAGCAGTTTGGATCGCAGCAATCATCGCCGTCGTAGCAGCCTGTGGTTTCGGCGTCAAAGCCCACGCCGCCGGAGCCGCCGACATCATGCAGGTCGGCGCCACAGCGCCCAACTTCACCCTGCCCTCGCAGGAAGACAAGCCCATCAGCCTCAGCGAATTCAAAGGCAAATGGGTCGTTCTCTACTTCTACCCCAAGGACCAGACCCAGGGCTGCACCATCGAGGCCCACAACTTCCAGCGCGACCTCGATAAGTACCACGCCCTCAACGCCGTCGTCCTCGGTGTCAGCCTCGATACCGTCGAGAGCCACAAAGAATGGTGCGCCAAAGACACCTTCAACTTCAAAATGCTCGCCGACCCCGATCACAAAGTGGTCGACCTCTATGGCGTGCCAATGATGACCCACGGAGACAACAAGTACGCCAGCCGCGACACCTTCCTCATCTCGCCCGACGGTAAGATCGTCAAGGTCTGGGAGAAGGTCAACCCCAACGTCCACAGCGAAGAGGTCCTTGCCGAGATCACCGCCAACAAAAAGTAACCCTATACCCGCAGACGCAAAAAGGCCCGGGCTCTCGATTGAGGAGTCCGGGCCTATTTGCTTGCCTTTGGGGGAGTTAAGCTCTTAGCTCATCTTCTTGGCGATTGCCTTCCTGACGATGGCTCGCTTAATTGCCTTCTTGGCGACTGCGCGTTTGATTGCCTTCTTGGCGACTGCCCTCTTGACGGCCTTCTTCACTGCTGCCCTCTTGACGGCCTTCTTCACTACTGCTCTTTTTATTGCCTTTTTAGTAGCCAATGTGAAACCTCTCTTCCTTGATTTTTTACTGCTGACAGTGCCTTTGGGACCCGACGCTTTTTTAGAAGCGACTTTACCGCCGCCGCGCTTAGCACTGACCTTCTTCGCGGCAGACTTCGTTTTTGCTGCAGACTTCTTCGCAGCTACCTTCTTAACCGATGTCTTCTTGACAGCCGCTTTCTTCACCGCGGCCTTTTTGACCGGCGCTTTCTTCGCAACAGCTTGCTTTTTTGGAGCAGGCTTTTTCGCTGGCGGAGTCTTGCTCTTTGCAACGCTCGTGGGAGCTGCACTCTTCTCTGGCAAAACCGAAGGTCTTGTTGGGGGCTCGTAGCTGGTGGCAGGCGACGGAGGCAGCGCGAAGATCACTGCTTCTTCGACATGAGTCCCCACTACATCGCCGGCGTCCGAGTCAAGCTCCTCGTCGTCGTCCGAGGTCATCATCACTTCTTCTTCTTCGTCTTCGAAGCGGTTGAGGTCGTTGTCGTCTTCTGTCTCATCACCGTAGTGATGGTCGTCATCTGCTGAGGTTGCGTAAAGCTTCATCGGTTCGTCAAACGTCATCGTCATGTCCTCTCGATGCTTTGTACTTCCCACGCTCTTTTGCTTCAATCCTGCAAGTACGATGCGGAGAAAAACATCTTTACATCCTGGCACGAGATTCTAGCAACAGGATGCATCCGCGCGCTACCAATGGCAAGCAATCTTTTTCATGGGGTAGCCGGTCGGCCAGCTTTTCATTTCATTTTGATGTTGCGGCGTGCTCCTTCACACTTGAGTTTTTCTTCTTCGTCGTCGTAGACGATTTGGATTGTGGAGTAGTGTGTTTCACGCGGGCGTGTGTAGAAGCCGCATGAACAGAGCCTGTCGCATTATGCGAGCCGCTCTTTCCCCGCGAAGCTCTGCTGCGCACCCGAGTGCTTGGTGCGAGCTTCACCGGCTCTGTGACAGCAAGCGAGGTCCCCGCCTTCGGCACGCTCGAGGACAAATGATTCCATCGCCGTAACTCCTCAACCGAAACCCCAAAGCGGTCGGCAACGGTTACCAGTGTATCCCCACGACGCACCGAATACCGCTGAGGCCCCGCGTTTGCCACAGCGTTCGCAATGGGAATCACAAGTTCATCACCTGAATCCACGCCATCATCGGCCGTCAAACCATTTATCTTGGCGATGTCGCTTGCATGAGCGTGCATTGCACTCGCGATGCCGTCGAGCGTCTCGCCGCTGCGAACAACATGAAAGCGCCAACTGCTGCGCTTGTCATCCGGAATATCTTTGATGCGTGCTGCAAAGAGGTCATGCGTCCCCACCGGGATATGCAGGTCAAACGGCATATCGCGCGGAGTCGTCATCCGCAGCAGGCTCGGATTCAACGCAACAATCTCCAGCAGCGAAGAGTTCGTCACATCCGCAACCAGCCGGAGATCGATTGGATAATCCACCGTCACGGTATCGGATACCACGGGCTCGTCCGGCACGATGTTATCCAGCCCATACTGTCCCGGATTCTTCGCCATAATGATCGCCGCGATAATACCCGGCACATAATTCTTTGTCGCTTCTGGAAGCACGTTGCGGCGATACAGCTCCCAAAAGTCTGCATACCCCGTTCGCATGACCGAGCGCTGCACGTTGCCCGGGCCCCAGTTATACGCGGCCATTGCCAGGTACCAATCCCCGAACTGGTTGTAAAGAGTCTTCATATACTTCGCGTAAGCGATCGAGGATTTCTCCGGATCGAAACGCTCATCGAAGTAACCGTTGCGCGTTAGGCCGTACGCCCCCTGAAACGGCATGAACTGCCACATGCCACCAGCACCCGAATGTGCATTCACCACCTGCGGCTGAAAGCCAGACTCCGCCACCGCGAGATAGATCAAATCCTGCGGAAGCCCCTCGTCCCGCAGATCCTTCGAGATCATGTCTTTGTACTTGCCCGCGCGCTCCAGTGATCGCACCAGGTGAGCATGACCTGCCTTCGAATTAGTGAAGTAGCTGATGAACCCCGCCACATAATCATTCACCACAAGTGGAAAATCAGATTGAGTCGTCTTCAATTCCTCTGTAACCTTCGCAGTCAACGCAGCATTTGCCGGAAACGTAACCTCATTCGCAGCATCCAGTGGAGCTGCCTCCAGCGCTGGTGAAAATCCGTTGCCTTGCTTCAGCGCCGCCATCTCAAGCGAGTTCACCGCGTTCAGCAAATGGTCGAACTCATCGGCCAGTTGCGGGTCGGCTTTCAGATCCATGCCGCTCGTCAACATCAAATCCACAGCAGAGTCGAAGTCCAGACGCGCTGCATCGAGATGACCTGCGCGATAGTTATCGACACCGCTGCGATACGCTGCTTCCGCTTTATTGATCAGCTGTTGCACCTTCGCGGCCTTCGCCGCAGCATCAGCAGCCTGGGCCGCAGAATCCACCGTTTGCCTTGCTTGTCCCGAGGTTCCGGTTCCCGCCGCCCCGATCGCCGGGACCGTCGCCTGTGCAGGCGTCTTGCCAGGTGCAGCCGCCTGATTGTTCGGACAGCCCGCAAGCATCACCAACGGTGCGCAGCTCACCACCAGTGCCCACCGCCGCATCGTCCTGCCTGAGAGTCGAGCCATCATCCTCGCTCATTGTAAGACGCGCAGCCCGCAAATGGGCTATCACCCGATCGTTCGCGGGTACATGCAGCGATACGCGTTTCTTCGCTGCCACAACTTTCAGCCCGCGTCTGGCTCTAAGCGTCCAAACATGACAAGAGCTCATGGTGAGCCTTCATATCGATTCGCACAAAAATTAGAATCGGACCACCGGCCCCACGCTCACTCCCCAGTTCGTCGAGTTGATGTAATTGTCATGCGACAAAAACGACAATCGCGGAGGAGTCCCAATGCCTGGTGGATCTCGCATTGTGCTCTTGTAACGAATCAGCATCTGCTCCAGTTTCACGCGAAATCCCAGATGATGCGCGAAGCGAACATCTCCAGCCAGCCCCGCCACCGCGGAAAAATTAAAGTTTCGTCTCAGGCCAGGATTTGGATCGGACTCTGAAGGAGCAGGTTGCGTCTTGGAGTAACTCGCAAAACCCGCGGCCAGCGATACCTTCAATGCAAACCGTTCACCGGAATAACCCGAACGCGCTCCAAAGTTTGCTGTTGTCAGGGACCCGCCAACGTTCAGAGCAGACTCGGGACTGGCTCCCGGCTGCATACCTGCCTCAGCGATCAGATCGAGGTATTGCCGCGCAGTGAAACCTAACTCCACACCCGCTCCTGGTATTGTGTTGCGGCAATTGGAACAATGGCTGTCGTACGTACCTAATCCCAGCGCCCTGTAGTGCAGGTACACGTCGCCTTGTTCTTTCGGCTCTTCATTCATCGCACGATCGAAAAGTTCTACGACCGGCGACTCGAACGCAGCAGGATGATCATAGTCACGCCACCACGGAAAGCGTCCGCGCAGCATATTCGCCAGAGAAGCCGGTGGATTCAGCGAAGCTCGCACTAATTTAATCCCAAACGCCTTCGGGTGTCGCCGCACCAAAGGGTCAGAGATATACCGGTCGATCGTATCCTCGCCAAGCAGCCACAGCGTCCCCGCAATAGGCGTAATAATGAAATCCACCCAGCCCGTATTGTTCGTATACTTCGCCGTGGCTTCGCACGCCAGATCGTTCGGCTTGCATCCGATTGGGTAGGTGAACCCTCCTTGATTGAAGATCGCGGTCTCTCCAATCGGCCCAATCTCCCACTGCGTCGAGTAAACAGTCGCCCACAGGAACGCTCGAAATCGGCTGTCCCAATATTGTTTGTCGCGGGAGATTTTCAACTCGCGCCCGCGTGGATCGTTCTGTATTTCGATATATCCCGCAATCGCTCCCTCCATCGGATGACCGATGTAGTTCACCTTGATACTGTCCCCATCGTTCCAGCGCCGCATGTTGAACTGTTGCAGCGAAGCCCAGTAATCCGACCAGTAGGGCTTATTCAGCAATATATGTCTATCGTGCTGATCTGCTGTGATGATTCGAGTGGCATTTGAGAGCATATCGAAGGCGAAGGACTGCAGAAGTAATCCTTTCCAGTGAAAACGCTCGCCCGTCTCGGGGCTTTGGGGTCCGTTTCGCGTTTGAGTATCGAAATTTCTGGTCGTGAAATTCGTGTCGATACGGAGGGGTTGAAGGAAGGACATTGACGTCGCGCCGGGAGCATCCGGCAGTTCAGTGTGATTTACAGTCTCCGATTCTGAAGGTTGCGCGTTGTAGGGTTCCTTCGAATCGAAGGTCTGCGGCCACCCATGCGTCCACGGCAGCACAAGAAGAAGTGCGAGAGCAAGTCGAATCATCTCGGATCCTGACGTTTCGAAGTACCGTTCTATTTCAAAGTTAGCTGCGAGGCGACGCCGGCGAAACTAGGAGAAGTCCCAGTTTGCAGCGCGAATTTTCTGCCGCGTGCTTCGGGCACACGTCCGCGGCGTGAGGCTCACAGCGGTGTTAAACTGGATGCTGAGGCCACCCAGCTACAAAATGGATCCAAGTCACATTCGCAACTTCGCGATCATCGCGCATATCGACCACGGCAAGTCCACCCTCTCCGACCGGCTCCTTGAGCTCACCGGCTCGCTGACTTCACGCGAGATGCAGGCCCAGGTGCTCGACGTCATGGACCTTGAGCGCGAACGTGGAATCACAATTAAGGCCCACACCGTCCGCATGATGTACAAGGCGCACGATGGAGAAACCTACCAGCTCAACCTCATCGACACCCCGGGTCACGTCGATTTCTCCTACGAGGTATCCCGGTCGCTGGCATCCTGTGAAGGCGCGCTGCTCGTCGTCGACGCTTCACAGGGCGTCGAAGCGCAGACACTCGCCAACGCCTATCTCGCCATCTCGAACGGTCTTGAAATTATCCCCATCATCAATAAAATCGATCTCCCCAGTGCCGACGTCGAGCGCACCAAGGCAATGATCGAAAAATCCGTCGGTCTTCCCGCAGACGACGCCATCGCCGTCTCCGCCAAGACCGGCCTCAACGTAGCCACCATTCTCGAAGCCGTCGTCACGCTCCTCCCGCCGCCTGAGGGGAATCCCGACGCTCCGCTCCAGGCCCTCATCTTCGATAGCTGGTTCGATCCCTACCGGGGCGTCATCGTCCTCGCTCGCATCATCAACGGCAAGCTACGCAAAGGCATGAAAATTAAGGTCATGTCCAATGGCAAAGTCTTCGACGTCGAAAGCATGGGCGTCATGACTCCCAAGCCAGTCGAACTCGTCGAGCTTGCCGCCGGCGAAGTCGGTTTCTTTGTCGCGACAATCAAAAACGTAGCCGACACGAAAGTCGGCGACACGATTACTTCAGTCGAAAACCCCTGTGCGGAGGCTCTTCCCGGTTTTGAGGACATCAAAAGCATGGTCTTCGCCGGCCTCTACACTGTCGACTCGCATGAACACGCGATGCTCCGCGATGCGCTCGAAAAACTCCGCCTCAATGACGCATCCTTTTCCTTCGAACCCGAGTCTTCCGTAGCCCTCGGCTTCGGCTTCCGTTGTGGCTTTCTGGGTCTGCTCCACCTTGAAATCATTCAGGAGCGGTTGGAGCGCGAGTACTCGCTCGACCTCATCACCACCGCGCCCGGCGTCCGTTACAAGATCACACTCACCGACGGCGCTGCCATCGAAGTGGACAATCCCTCGCGCTGGCCCGACCCATCCCTGATCGAATCCGTCGAGGAGCCCGTCATCATCGCCAAGATTCTGACCAACGAAGAATACGTTGGCGGCATCCTCAAACTTGTCGAAGACAAGCGCGGACGTCAGCAAAACTTCGAGTACGTCAGCGAAACTCGGGTCATGCTCACCTACGAGCTCCCCCTGAATGAAATCGTTTTGGATTTCTACGATCGGCTCAAGTCCGTCTCGCGCGGCTACGCTTCGCTCGATTACGTTCTCTCCGGAACCTGGATCTCCCCCATGGTCAAGTTGGACATCCTCATCGGCGGCGATCCGGTCGACGCGCTTTCCATCATCGTGCATCGCGACTTCGCCTACGACCGCGGCAAAGCCCTCGTCTCCAAAATGCGCGAACTTATCCCGCGACAGATGTTCGAGGTCGCCATCCAGGCCGCCATAGGCAGCAAGATCATCGCTCGCGAGACCGTCACCGCCATTCGCAAAAACGTCATCGCCAAATGTTACGGGGGCGACATCAGCCGCAAGCGCAAACTCCTTGAGAAACAGAAAGAAGGCAAGAAGCGCATGAAGCGCATCGGCAAGGTCGACATCCCGCAGGAAGCCTTCCTGGCCGTTCTCAAAGTCGGTGAGGAGTAATCCTCGGGCGGATTTGGATCACGGCCCCGCACGCCTCTGGCCGACCCGATGGATCAAACTAAAAAATCCTCCGCTATCTTCTACGGCCTCTATTTCACAACTCTATTTGATTTGAATCGAGAATTCGTAACCTGTCCGTAACGCCCATCTGTGGAAACCCTTGAAACACCTATACTTGCTGGCATCTACACAGAAACACGAAGTAAACGGAATCAGCACCCGTTCCAACCCCCTCATTTTACAGGCAGTTAGAAAGCCTCCGACGGCTGTATCTTCCCGCAAACATCAGTCGCCTGCGACCGTTCGGCCATCCCCCTGACCCTGCGATCCACAAATTTTTCCACAGCCGCCTGTCTGGCAACAGGCCGCAATTCAGGCAACAGGCCACAGTTCAAATGGCAAACGAAGAGGAGGCGGAAGCCTCCTCTTCGTGTCATTGCAGATCGCTCGCCGCGCTACTGTTTAGGCGCTGTTGTCTTCGGAGTCGTCGTCGGACGAGGACGAGCCGCCGCCGGAGCCGCAGCAGGCGCCGCAGGCACAGGTGCCGCCACGCCCGAGGCAGCGTTATACGCCGTCACCACAGCCTGCGTCACGTCTGTGCTCTGATTCGCCCACATCACGTTGCTCTGCTGGCTGCTTACGTCAAGCAGCAGCGTATACCCGTTGTCGCTCACATACTTCTTCAATGTCGCTGAGACCTTTGCCGCAACCTTGCCATAGGCCTGTTGCAGATCGGAATTGTAAGCATTCTGAGCCTCCTCGGCATCGCGGGTCAGCTGCTTATCTTTTGTGTCGATCGTCCTCTGGCGAGTCGCCCGTTCCGCATCCGACAGCGTTGTCGGCGCGCTTTGCAGCTGCTTCTTCAGCGTATCGACTTCTGCCGACAGAGCATCGATCTGGTCTTTCTTCGGCTTGTACTTCGTCTGAATGTCCTGCACGGCGCGCTGGCCTTCATTTGTCGCAAAGACAGCCTGCTCGAAGGCAACCAGCGCAATCTTCGCTGGGATCGCCTCCGGTTTCACAGGAGCCGCTGCGGCGGGCTGCGATGCAGCAGGAGTCATTGCCGGGGCTGCAGGTGCCTGCGCCATTCCGACTGCGGTCATCAATCCCGCGCCCACGGCGGAGACAAGAACAAGAGTGCGATTCATGGGGTTTGTGGTACTCCTTCGAGAGATCATTACTTCCTTAGTCCGTTAAGACTGTGCAAATATCGTTTCGGCATTCCGTCAGGCAGAAGTTTTGTCAGACAGAAGTGCCGTCAAGCAGCACTTCCGCCGGGTAATGAGGCCTGCATCGCAGGCCCCTTCTTTGAGCCAAAGTTCACAGCCATTCCATGCCGATGCTATTGCTTGGGTGCTGCCGGCTTCGCCGCCGCCGGATGCGGACGAGACGCCGAGGGCGCCGATGGCACGCCGGTAGGCGCCGCAACTCCGGAAGAAGCGTTGTACGCGTCCACCACAGCTTGCGAGATATCCGTCGTGCCAGGCTGCGTCCAGAGCACCGAAAGACCGCCCTGCGCCGGCTGCCCCGTGTTATCCAGCAGCATCGTGTAGCCATTGTCCTGCACGTACTTGATCACGATTGGTCCCAGCTTCTTCGCAACCGTGCCCAGCGTGTCCTGCAACTCCGCATTGAAGGCGTTCGTCGCGTCCTCGCCATCGCGCTGGTACTGCTTCTGTTTCGTTTCGATCGTTCTCTGCCGCGAGGCCCGTTCGTCCTCGGTCATTGTCGCTGGCGCACTCTGCAACTGCTTGGTCAGCGATTCGATCTCGTTCTGCAAAGTCTGCAGCTGCGTCTTCTGCGGCTCATACTTCTTCTGCAACGCCTGCAGTGCTCGCTGACCCTCATTCGTCGCAGCAGTGACCTGCTCGTATTCGATAACGGCAATCTTTGCCGGAACTACCTGGACGGGTACGGGGGCGTGGGCAGCGGGTGCAGTGGCGGTTGCGGGTGAGCCAGCAGTCTGGGCCACTCCAGCAGCGGACGTCATTCCCGCGGCAAGGGCGGTGACAAGTGCAAAAGTGCGATTCATGCGGTGTGTGGTACTCCTTCGGAGATTGTCCTTCGAATGCATCCGGCCTTAAGCGCACCATCGCGTGCCTTCTCAGCCGTTCCCTGCAAACTCCCTGATATCTCAGATAGACGCTCATAGAAACAGAACACGCCCACCGTCTATCCTCGATCCACCCGACTCCCATACCAGCAAATCGGCAGCAAAACGAGAGAGCTGCCGGAACACATCAGATTATAGGACCCGGCACCGCAAGGGTCAATCGGCAGCACCATCACTTCGGCCTTCCAAAATACGGAGCCCTCCCAGCCAAGTCTCCTGTTTTTTAAACCTCAATCCTGCATCCGTGGGAATTTGACCCAAAAACGCTGGAACCATTTGGCATCTCGATTGCTTCCTGTCAAGGGAGCGACACGCTGGCAGAGTTCCGGAGTGTGTGGTCGGTATCCCCCGGCTCGACAAAGATGCGGCACCCATCGATGGTGCAGCCCGTCAGCTCAGAGTTCGACTTCCGCGTCGGAAGCTTTCAGGAGGCCAGTGACTGGCCATCAGCAGGAAAAGCCGCTTCCGCGAAGCGGCTTTTCCTGCGGTAATACTTCCCTTAGCTCGATCACCGGGAAGTCGTAGAAGAGACTTCTTGCCAATCGCTCGCTTTGCGCGTACCCTAAGAATTGCCTTGTGAACCGGCTGTGGGTGCCGATCGCTGTGTGGGTTGCCAGAAGGTTCCCAATTAGGTATGTTTGGCAGCAAAAGACACAGGATTACAGTGACCGAATCTGTCGGACTCTGTCGCAAACAGGTAGAGGGTGAAAAATTAAGGTTCGCCGCTGTCAGGCGTTCCGGGCTGCGCGTAACCGGTCGATTTCCGGCTTAGTCGTAGCCAATAGCAATAGAAGACGTCCGTTCGAGTACAACTTGAGACCGTTTCCTCCGACGCTGCAATACCGGCTTGATTCATCCTCCGTGACCCACACGGGGACGAAGAAACCATTTGCCGTGGGAGAGTGAACCGCTAATTGCGATCTAGAGCAATAGGAAGTGGAAGCATGACTTCAGAGCAGAATGTACCCGAGGTGGAGTCCCACCAGGGTTCGTCAATGTCACCCGGTCAGCAGGACGGGGAGGCGCAATTTACCCAGCAGAACGTCCAGCACGGCATGGGGCAGTCGAAAAGCAGCCGCCGCCGCCGCCGCAAGCGCAAGAACAAAGGCGCTGATGCCGCGCAGGGCGCCCAGGCCGGTGGCGATCAGAACGCAGCCCAGTCCATTCCCTCTATCCAGGGATCGGCCGGATCTGCTGCACCCCAGAACTCCCAGCAGCAGAATTTTCAGGCTGGCCCCGGCCAGCTGCAGAACGGCTCCGGCGGCAAGCGATGGAAGAAGAAGTACCGCGACCGCGACCGCCAGCGCTCCCCGGAGAATCCCGGCAACGTCGCCAGTGGAAGCAGCAATGGCGGCGGTGGATACCGCGACCGCGACACCCATCAGCCAGGCAACAGCAGCGGCGGCTTCAAACGCAAGGGTGGCAAACAGCAGCGCGGCCCGCGCAGCTTTGTCGGTCCCATGGACCATAGCTATCGCGCCGTCAACGGAAACTTTGCCGATACGCCGCCATCCACAATGGACTCGCACAACGGCAACTACCAGGGCCGCAGCAATGGCCATGGCGGTGGTCGTAGCTATCAGAGCGACTCTCAGCCCATCGACTATTCGCAGGGCCGTGCCATCCCCATTCCCGAGAACGCACCCACCAAGATCTTCTTCTTCATCGAAGATCTCTTCTTCATCGCCAAGATTCAGGAGACCGCGCGCAAACTCGGCGTCAAGGTCGCCTTCGTCAAAAACGAGAAGGATGCCATCGCTGCTCTAACCGCCGGCGAAGAAGAAGATCTGCCCGGCCTCATCGTGTTCGACCTCAACAATGCCAACGCCAAGCCTCTGACCCTGATCCCCAAGCTCAAGGCCAAGCTCAAGCGCAATACCTCAATCGTTGGCTTCCTCTCGCATCTGCAGGGCGACCTCAAAGCCAAGGCAGTCGAAGCAGGCTGTGACACGGTCATGCCGCGCGCCGCCTTCTCGCAGAATCTGCCCAACCTCCTGCGTCGCTACGGCATGGAAGAGGAAGAAGAGCCCAACTTCAACCAGTAAACTATCGATCTGCGCGCCGTTTTTCAGGCTCGAATCCATTAGCAAGGCCCGATAGGAACTCTATCGGGCCTCGCTCTTAAAAACGGGAACCAAGGATAGAAAAGTTCCGGATTCGCACCTTGGGGCAGGCTCTAGTTATCCGCGACGCCTAACCCGGAGGCCAGGTCATATGCCTGCCGCCAAGCAGATGCAAATGCAGATGCCCCACCGTTTGGCCGCCCTCATCCCCAGTGTTGGCGACGATCCTGTAACCACGCTCCAGCTTCTCCTTGCGCGCGACCTCTGCCGCAGCCGCCACCAGATGCCCCAGCAGCGCAGTATCTTCAACAAGCGCCTTTGCCGTTGAGGCGATGTGTCGCTTCGGAATAATCAAAAGGTGTGTGGGCGCCTGCGGATTAATGTCCGGAAAGGCGATGCATAGTTCGTCTTCGTACACGCGATTCGCTGGGATGGCGCCGGAGACAATCTTGCAAAAAAGGCAGTCGGAAGACGTGGAAGTACTCGGCTTAATCTTCATGGGCGAAATACCTCGGATGCTGTCCCTCCGCCCAGGGGTTGTACGCCGCGGCAAAAGCAGCTCGGCTCGCCGTCGAAGGGTGGCTGGATGTCCAGAATTCAACCAGCGGATGCGGTGTCGGATCGTCGAAAGAGGTCTCGCCGAGCAGTTGAAATCCCCGCTCAGTCGCCTGCTGTGGATCGGCAACGATCCCGTGGATCGCCTCCTCCCCATACACATCGGCCGCATGCTCGATCGACCGGCTGAAGCCATTTTCAATCGGCTCGGACAGGAAGCTCAAAATATTCAGCGTCAGCACCAGCACCACCAGGAACGCCCAATCGTTCTGGGACCGGATTCGCCATCGCGTTCCATAGCGGCGCAACAGGCTCTGCGCCATCTTCTGCCCCACGTAGAATGCCAGCAGCAGCAGCACCGCGGTAAACAACAGCCCCAGCGCAATATGGTGCAGCACGTAATGGCCCAGTTCATGCCCGAAGATACCCGACAGCTCATCCGGAGTCGAGGCCGCAATTGTCGTATCCCATATCACCAGCCGCTTCGATGGTCCAAATCCCGTCACATACGCATTTAAACTAGTTACCTTCTGGCTCGCCCGCATGAAAAACATTCTGTCTGGCGGCACGCTCACACCGCTCCGCGCCGCTACCTTCTCCAACTGCTCCACCAGCGCAGGATGGCTCTGCTGGAGCGGTTCAAACTTGTCGAACAGCGGATCGATCAGAATCGGCGAAACAAATACACCAAACAGCACCCCAGCCATGGTTGGGATCCAGAACCAGAACCACCAACGCTTCGGCGAACCGCCAATCACCCGGAACAGCACCATCACCAGCAGCGAACCCACAACCCAGGTCAGCAGAAAGCTCTTCCCCAGATCCCAAAACCAGCTCCCCCAGCCCTGCACCGACAGCCCATACGCCACGGCGATATGGTGCCCATATATCCTTAGCGGGATATTGAGAAGCGTAATTGCCAGCAACAGAAGAAACGCAAAGGCAAAACACTGCGTCCGCCGGTTCTTCGAAAGGCTCTCGGCAACATCTCGCATCCATGCCGGCACACCCAGTGCCAGCAGCAGCGCCAGTTGCAGAATTCCCCAGCCCTCACCCGCAAAATGCAGCGTCGTCCGCGACCGGAACAGCGCTTGAGCCGTCTTCAGCTTCTCCGGTGACAACGTATAGGCTGGTTGGTCGTGCGCGGCCTGCCGCATTGCCAACGCCTCGGATGGCGTCGTCCTGCCCACCCATCGTGGCGCCGCCACCAGTGCAATAAGAGCAATCAGAACCAGCAGCGCAGCACGGAAACTCATCGATCAGGGCTCCAGACGGTGCTGCCAGTGTGCATGATTCGCCCGGGAAGATCAAAACTCACGCCGGGCAAAAACTCATGCTCCCTTGAGCCAGCTACCGATTCAGGCTTCTCCCCGTCTCCGCGCCCACTTCCAAACCGAAGCGCGCCAGCTCGCGCTTCTGCAGGTAGTAGTCGATAAAGAAGCCGATTCCAATGGCTAGCGGAATAATTCCGGCCGCTGCTCCTGCCAACACTTCACGGACCTGCACTATCAAGCTCAGGACGATAAAAAAGAGCGTCAAGCCCAATCCGACGGATACGAGGACGATCCCAGTGCGACGGGCATTGCCCAGACTGCGGAGAGGATCCTTGACCGAAGGCTTATCTTCGGCGCCTGCACCCAGCATCCTCTCGATCTCGTTCAGTGGCACCCCGCGCGAGATCATCGCAATGCGTTCATCCGACCGGATCCGGCGCTTGTGCCCGTCCAACCAGATACCCCCGATCACCGCCACAATGGCGATCATGCAACCAGCTACCGGAACAATAAAAGGACTGAATATAAAGTTACCCATGTCATTACCTCCCTTTTCACCCGCGTTAGACCGGCTCGCTCCCCTTAAGTTTCATTCGCCTCAATGAAACTTAAGGAGCACCATATGGTCTAACCCTGCTTGGACGCTGATCTCACCTTCGAACAGTTGGTCCGCGACCATCAATCCATGGTCTTTCGCACCCTCCTGCGCCTCACCGGCAGCCGCGAGCATCTCGACGACCTCGCCCAGGACGTCTTCCTCCGCCTCTATCGCGCTCTGCCCAGCTTCCGCGGCGAAGCCCTCATCACCACCTACCTCTACCGCATCGCCGCCAACGTCGCCCAGGACGAGTGGAAGCGCCGCCGCCGCGACCGCAACACCCACGTCTCCCTCTCCGACGACACCTCCGGCTGGGAGGACCGTCTCCCGCACCCCGGCCACAACGCCGAGCAGCAGATCGAACAGCGCGAATTCCAGCAGGCGGTCGAAGAGCAGTTCCAGCGCCTCAGCCACGTTGAGCGAACCATCCTCGTCCTTTATCATCAGGAGGAGCGCACCTACGAGCAGATCGCCTATGCTCTCAGCCTGCCCATCGGCACCGTCCGAACCCACCTGCACCGAGGCAGGAAAAAGCTACGAGAAGCCCTTCAGCAGCGTCAAACCCAAGAAAGGAGCGCGACATGTACGACGAATTCCTAGACGATCTGGACCACAACCTGGACCACGACAACCTGTCGCAATCCGCAATCGACCATCTCGACCAGCAGATCGTCCGTGCCCTCGAAGCCGCGCCCGATCCGGAGATCCCTGCCGACTTCGCGGCTCGCGTCGCCAGCCGTCTCCCGGCTCGGCGTCCCGTCGCGCTTACCCCCACCCACTATGGAAAGAAGACCGCGCAGATCGGCGTGGTGGTCACCTTCGCCGCCTTGCTCGTCCTCGCGCTCTACGCCGCGGGACACGCCTCGGGATACGCCACCCTCGGCCTTGTCGAGTCCCTTCTCTTCGCCCAGTTCCTCGCGCTCATCGTATGGTTTACCGTCTGGCGCCATAGTTTGCGTTAGCTCCGTGTCAACTTAACCCAGGCTCGTTCGTCCAATCATCAGCCTCCTGCAACGAAAGTGGCGCGCGCACCGGCGGCACTTCCGATACACTCGGAAAACACGCATTTTGCAGGCGAAACGAGTTTCCGTTCCCATGAAGAGACAAAAAGTGGCAGTTGCCGGCGTCAGTTTCGCCGGTCTGGTAGTCGTGGCGATCACCTTCGTCGGCCACATCGCAGCAGCAGCGACGACAAACCCTGAACTCCCCGCAACCTCGGCCCTCATCGACACCATGGAGTCCGAACTGCACCGCGCCATGAGCGCCCTCGGCAACTCTGCCACCGACGCCACCCAGCAGCCTAAACCCTACTTCGTCAGCTATGCCGTCTCCGACTCCGACAGCCTCGTCATGGCCGCGCAGTTCGGTGCGATGACCAGCTCCAACGAGAACCGTCGCCGCACCGCCGACGTGCAGGTTCGCATCGGAACTCCCGCCGAAGACAATACCCATGGTGACCACCGCAGCAGTGCCCTCACCACCGTCCCCCTTCCCCTGACCGACGACGGCCAGGCCCTCGCCCGCAGCCTTTGGTTCGCCACCAACCGCGGCTACGGCAAAGCCCTCGATGCGTATCTCAAAGTCAAGACCGAGCAGCAGGTCAGGGCAAAGGAAGAAGACGCATCTCCGGACTTCTCCACCGAAAAACCCCCGACCGATCTGCTTCCCCCGTCTCCCCCTCTGGTCGTCGATCGCACCGCGTGGCAGGCCCGTCTCCGCGAACTTTCCAGCCTGTTCAAGCAATACCCCGACGTCTTCTTTAACAACGTTGCCCTCGAGGCCTCCACCGAGACCGACTACTTCGTCTCCTCCGAGGGCGCCAAGGTCGCCACCCCCAACCACGTCGCCCGCCTCATCATCGTCGCGCGCACCCGCGCCGCCGACGGAATGGACCTATTCCGCGCCGAGACCTTCGAAGCCGACGACGTCTCTCATCTTCCCGACCAGAAGACCCTCGCAGACAAGATCACGGCCATGGGCAAAAACCTCGAAGCTCTCCGCGAAGCCCCCGTCACCGAGCCATTCAACGGCCCTGCCATCCTCAGCGGCCGCGCCTCTGCCGTCTTCTTCCACGAAGTCCTCGGCCACCGCCTCGAGGGCCAGCGCCAGCGCGGCGACGACGAAGGCCAGACATTCACCAAACTCCTTGGCAAGCAGATTCTTCCCACCTTCCTCAGCGTCTCCGACGACCCAACCCTCGCCACCTTCGACGGTATCTCCCTCAGCGGGCACTACGACTACGATGACGAAGGCCAACCCGCTCGCCGCGTCGACCTCATCAAAAACGGCGTCCTCGACACCTTCCTCATGTCGCGTCTCCCCATCGCCAGCTTCTCTACCTCCAATGGCCACGGCCGCGCCGAAGTCGGTCACATGCCCACCGGCCGCCAGGGCAATCTCATCGTCACCTCCTCCAAAACCGTTAGCGACGCCGAACTTCGCGAGATGCTTAAGGCCGAAGCAAAGAAGCAGGGCAAAGCCTACGGCCTCTACTTTGAGGACATCTCCTCAGGCTTTGCCGTCACCACTCGCCGCTCGCCGCAAGCCTTTCAGGTCATTCCCCTGGTGGTCTATCGCGTCTACGTCGATGGCCGTCCCGACGAACTCGTTCGCGGCGTCAGCATCGTAGGCACCCCGCAGGCAGCGCTCAATCGCATCCTCGCCACCAACGACAAGCAGGACGTCTTCAACGGCATCTGCGGAGCAGAATCCGGCAGCATTCCTGTCAGCGCCGTCGCCCCCGCGATGCTGGTCAGCGAAATCGAAACCCAGCGTCAGGCTCAGGGCACTGCACGTCCACCGATCCTCCCGCCACCGCCCGGCGAAACCCCCGGTGGAAAGGGAGGCCAATGATGAATTTAGTCCATATAAAGTTACAAATAACCCGTTTGCTTGTCTCTACTGTAGTTTCTGCCGCATTATTGAGCACCGTCGCAGTTACAAATGCCGCTCACGCCGAATCTGCCTCGCAGGTTAACGACCCACTCCTCCACGCCATGCAGCAAGAGCTCGATCGCGAAAAAGGGCTCATGCTCCCGGGCATGCAGAAACCTTACTTTATCGAGTATCGCCTCGACGACATCGCCAGCTACGAGGCTGTCGCCAACTATGGCGCGCTCACCCGCGAGGCGGCCAACCATCAGCGTGTCGTCCGCGTCACCGTCCGCATCGGCGACTATGCCGCGGACAGCAGCAGCAGCCGCGGCGACGGCACCATCGAGCTTGCCCCCACGGACGACAATCCCCTGGCCCTGCAATATGCTCTCTGGACTGCAACCGACGCCGCCTATAAAAACGCCCTCCGCGCCTACTCCGCCAAACAAGCCGCGCTGAAGCAGTTTCAAACTCCACAAGACCAGCAGGACTTCGCTAAGGTCAAACCCATCGTGCAGGTCTCCCCGCTCGTCGCTCTCGACCTCGACCGCAATGAATGGAAACGCCGCATCGTCGAAGCCAGCGGCCTCTACGTCTCCGACCCCGAACTGCGCTCCTTCGCCGAGAACGTCCAATACTCCATCGCGAACATCCGCGCCCTCGCCCTCAACCGCTACCTCGTCAACACCGAAGGCACCATAGTCCGCCAGGGCTACACCGGTTACGACGCAGCCATCAGCGTCGGCGGCCAGGCGGCGGACGGCATGCGCCTCAGCCGCGACAACGGCAGCGTCGCCACCACCGCGAAAGAACTCGAGAATGCCTCCGCCTTCCGCAAGCGCGCCATCGACGACCTAAAAAGCTTCGAGGATCTGCGCAACGCCCCAGTCGTTTCGGCAGACGACTACCACGGCCCCGTTCTCATGAGCGGCGATGTCGTCGCCGACGTCTTTACCCGCCTCTTCATCCCCAACGTCGAAGCCGACCGGCCCGAGATGGGCACCACAGCCCGCACCACCGGCGCCTACTCCTCCAGCTACAAATCGCGTGTCCTTCCCGACACGCTCAGCGTCACCGACGACCCGTTGCAGACAAAATTCAATGGCAAAAATCTCCTCGGCGCCTACCCCATCGATGACGAGGGCGTTCCCGCCCAATCTGTCGACATCGTCGCCCACGGCAAGCTCGAAAACTTCCTCATCGGGCGCGAACCCGTCAAAGACTTCGCCACCTCCAACGGTCACGGACGCGCCGCCCCCGCACAGGCCCCCCACTCCCGCTCCGGTGTCGTCCTCATCAAGTCCGACCAGACCCTGTCGAAGGACGAACTCAACAAACGTCTGCTCGCCATGGCAAAGGAACAGGGCAAGGACGTCTATGCCGTAGAGACCCTCGGCGGCGAAATGCTCCCCCGTCTTCTCTACCGCGTAAAAGCCGATGGCTCTCGCCAGCTGGTTCGCGGAGCCGTCTTCGATGAGCTCGACAACCGCAGCCTCCGCTCCGGCATCGTCGCCGTCGGCAACGATGCCTTCGTCTCCAACTCGCTCGGTGCCATCCCCCAGACCATCATCGCTCCCAGCATGCTCTTCGACGACATCGGCGTAAAACGAGCTACCCTCGAGCAGCAGAAACTCCCCTACTACCCGCCACCCGCCTTACCGGGAAAGTAAGGCAAAAGAAAAGCTCCAACGCAAGGGGTCGGCTTTAGCCGCAGAAGCACGTCCCTAGTCCGTCCGGATCAGATAAGGCTCCGCAGCCGGGTCCTTTGGATGAATCCCATCCGCAACCTCGCTCGCCGTCCTCTTGTCGGGAAACTTCGGATTCAACCGGACCCAGTATCCCGTAGGCCCCGCAAACTCAATCACCTTCGCCGTTGTATAGCGCCGCAGCAGGTCCTGCTTCAGCTTTACCGCGTCTGACTCCCGCGAAAACGCCCCGATCTGCACACACCAGCGTCCCTCAGGATCTGCATTCACTTGCCCCGGCACGGCAAACGCCTCCACCTTCACCTTCGCCACCCCAACCCGATACACCCCGGTAGCCTTTGCTGCCGCCAGCGACAGGTCGATGATTCGGCCCCGCACAAACGGCCCTCTATCCGTGATCTTCACCACCACCGATTCGTTGTTCGACAGATTCGTCACCCGCACCATCGTCCCCAGCGGCAACGTCAGGTGCGCAGCGGTCATCGCATTCTGGTCATAGACGGTGCCGTCAGCGCCCTTGCGGCCGGCATACGGTGGTCCATACCAGCTCGCCAGCCCGATCTCAGTCGATATCGGCCTTCCCAAACTCTCCGGAATCGGCGCAGGGGAGGGGGCTGCCGTCGCAGGTTCATTGGGGCGCGTCGTGCTGGCCGCCGGCGGCGGCGGAGGCGGATAAGCCCGGGTTGTCTCACGATGGCAGCCAACACCCACCAGCGCGAACGCCGAGAGCACCGCCGCCGCGCCAGCCCTGCCGCGCATCACCGCTTCGGCGCATCTTTCGGCCCGGATGCCGCCGACGCCTTGCGCGCATGGTCATCCATTCGCTGCGCCAGCCGGTGCAACTCCGCAGCCGCAGACTTCAAAGCCTCTGACCCATTTCGCCGGACATCCGGAACCACCTCGTCGTTGATGTACTTCACGACGTTCTTCAGGTCCGTCTCAAGATGCGCGGCAGCATCCCGTAATTGCCGCTCCCATGGCCGTTTCGCATCTTCGTTCGACATCCCCGCACCTCTCCTCTTGATTATGATGACGCCGAAAACAAAGGGTCAACCGCCCATCCACGGCGATTCCACCCGCGTGTTCAGGTGGTAACCGTCCACCCTATTAAAAATAGGAGCGAGCACAACTAAAATATACAAGCTAGTCTGGCATAATCCCCGCAAAATCAATACATCAGACAACTTGGCCCCTCATATTGGCGTCTGTGAAGTAATAGAATGCGCATATACTGAGTCCTCACCAAAAATCTCCAGCGTCGAGGAATCCACCTCTGCGATGATTGACAGGTGTGCAATGGGAACGATCGAGGTGATCATGTTCAGCACCATACACAATCGAAGCACAAAACTCTTACAGCTTCCTCTTCGCGCCGCGCTCGTTCTACTGGTCGCGGTCGCGCCCTTCGCAGCGGCTCAAACAACTCTTACCGCCAGTCCCGCCGCCGATGTCATCGCAGCCAACCTGCATCTTGATCTGCCCGACTCTCCCGGCGCCCTCTTCGCTGCTTCCAGCTCCTCTACCGGCGCCGAAGCCACCTCCGCCGATCCCAACGACCCCTCCTTGGACCAGACACCGGCCCCAACCGGACCTCGCCCAAAGCACACAGGTCATCTCGTGATGACCGTCATGCCCGGCGAGATAGCCGATCCGATGACAGTCAAAGATAAGATTGTCGGCGGCTTCAAGGATTCCGTCTCTTTATTCTCCGCAACTGGCTGGCTCGCCGCCGCAGGATGGGAGCAGTTGTGGAACGGCAGTCCCAACTACGGAACCGATGCCGGAGCCTTTGGCCAGCGTCTCGGCGCAGCCACGCTCCGCGGTATCTCCGAGGGTGTCTTCAGCGAATCGCTATTCGCTCCACTGTTTCGCGAAGATCCGCGTTATTACGTCATGGGCAAGGGCCATCCCTTTTTTAAGCGCCTCGTCTACGCCGGCACACGCGCCATCATCACCCGCACCGACGGCGGTAAACTGGTACCCAACTTCTGGCTCATCGCCGGCAACGCCGGAGGCTCCGCTCTCACCATCCCCTACTATCCCAAGATTAATACTTCCTTCGGACAAGTAGCCCAGACTTTTGGCGGCTCGCTTGGCGGCTCTGCCCTCGGCTTCGTTGTCGATGAGTTCATCATCGATGCGCTGATAGATCTTCACATCAAGAAGGCCCCCCAGCCATAAATCCTTCCGTCTCGGAAAACGAAAAGGAAAGGGGAGTCTTCGATGCGCCGGCTGCTGACAACGGGTTTGCTGCTGTCTGCGATCGCCGCATCCGCGCAGCCGTCCCCCTCTCCAATTCCCGCCGACCCGCCGGCCTCTCTCTCCGACTCATCTTCCGCCAGCCTCCCCGATGACCCCGGCTTCGCCCAGACCCAACAGGAAAATGTCGTCGCCGTCGCCGAATCCTCCTTCAAAGCATCCGGCGGCGGAGCCCATCCCTGCGGCTTCTTCAGCTCCATGAAGGTCGTCTACTTCGACCCCAACCGCTACGGCCAGGTTCCAAAACCCTGCACCGAACTCATCTACCCCTACCAGCGCTTCCTCACCACCGAAATCGTCATCCCCCTCACCTGGCAGCAAAAGGGCTACATGGCCCTCCATAACCTTACCGATCCAGCCAACTTCGGCACTATCCTCGGAATCTCCGCCATCACCATCGGTTCCAACGCCCACACCGCCTATGGCCCCGGACTCAAGGGCTTCGGCAAAATCGTTGGAGTCAGCGTCCTGCAGGATGCCACCGGCCAGTTCTTTGGAATCTTTGCCATTCCCGCCATCGTCCATCAGGACCCCCGCTACTTCCGCATGCCGCACGCCCCCATCGCCAAACGCATCCTCTACTCCGTCTCCCGCACCATCGTCTCCCGGCACGATGACGGCAGATCGATGCCCAACTACGCCACCCTGTTTACCTACCCCATCGGCGCCGAACTCTCCAACTTCTACGTTCCTGGCATTCACACCGACGGTGCCTCCACCGTCGCCCGCATCTTCACCGGCTATGCCCTCGACCCCGTCAACAATCTCCTCACCGAGTTCCTGCCAGACGTCGCCAGCCGCGTCCACGTCCGCATCATCTTCGTACAGAGCATCCTCAATAACATTGCCAGCACCAACGGCGTCGTCGCCCTGCCCTGAAAAGGCCATCCCATCCGCCGCGCCTCATCGCCATTCAATGCAAATTCTCGCCGTTCAATTCGCAATGCTTCGATATGGCGGTCTGTTTGCGTACTGTTACAGATGTCAATGAAAACCCCGTCGCAGCCGCATCTTGATACAAAGACGACAGATAGCTTCCACCGGGCCCAAGCACTTTCATACGACATCCAACTTTCAATTGTGTGAATGCGGAATGACCTCAACTTTCCCAACACACATCAAACAGATATAGGAAGAATCTTTAGGAGACAAGCAATGCCGAAGGCTAAATTATTCGAGAAATCTCTCACCTACGGAGCCAGAGCAGGCTGGGCAGTCTTCAACAAATTGAACTCCATCAGCCCCAACGCCAGCTTCACCCCGAAGTGGAGTGACAAGCCCCTGCTCAAGAGCTACCAGAAAGAGAAGCCGCCACTCGGCTGGCCCCGCACCACCGACTCCCTCTGCCCCAAATGCATCCCTGAGATCCGTCAGCAGATCGTCGACGGCAAACTCCCCCACGAGATTCTCCTCAACGAGAAAGTCGGCGAGATCAAAGCGCAAATCATCGAGCGCGACGGCCAGATCCTCATGGTCAAGGACTGCCCCATTCACGGTCACTTTGAAGACCTGATGTCCATCGACACCGCCTTCTTCCGTCACCTCGAAGAGGTCTTCCCCGGCCGCGACATCCGCGCCCACAACGACGAGAAGCTCCACAACCACGGCACCTCAACGGTGACCCACGGTCGTGGCTCCGTGTTGACCATCGACCTCACCAACCGCTGCAACATGATGTGCGACCCATGCTTCATGGACGCCAACCAGGTCGGCTTCGTCCACGAACTCACCTGGGACGAGATCAAGACCATGCTCGACAACGCCGTCACCATCAAGCCGCGTCGTCAGATGTCGGTCCAGTTCTCCGGCGGCGAGCCAACCCTCTCCCCCTACTTCCTCGACGCCGTCGCCTACGCCCGCAAGGTCGGTTACACCTCCGTTCAGGCCGCGACCAACGGCATCGAGTTCGCCAAGTCGAAGGAATTTTCCAAAGCTGCCGCTGAAGCTGGTCTCCGCTACGCCTACCTCCAGTTCGACGGCATCGGCAACGCTGCCAACTCGCACCGCAAGGTCGGCAACGCGTTCGACGTAAAACTCCAGGCCATCCACAATCTCCACGAGGCCGGCGTCGACATCGTTCCCGTCACCACCATCGTCAACGGCATCAACAACGAGCAGGTTGGCCGCATCATCGAGTTCGCCCTCGACAACCCGAAGAAGATCAACTTCCTCAGCTTCCAGCCTGTCAGCTTCACCGGCCGCGACGAAGACATCTCCGACGAGCGTCGCAAGGCGCAGCGTTACACCCTCTCGCACCTCGCCCACGACGTCAAAAATCAGACCGGCCTCGGCGAGCCGACACGCGACTGGTTCCCCATCTCCTTCATGTCCACCTTCTCCGACTGGGCCGACCTCGTCCACGGACCCGACCGCGACTGGGGCCAGCTCTCCTGCGGCTGCCACCCGAACTGCGGCATCTCCATGGCGCTCATGATCGACAAGGAGACCAAGGAAGCCGTTCCCGTCACCGCGTTCATCAACGCTGATCGCCTCGCCAAAGACGTCGCCCGCATCAACGACGCCGCCCGCGGCAAGTGGCTCTCCATCATCGGCGTCACTCTCGCGCTCCTCCGCAACTACAAGCCCGAGGCTGCACCCACCCACTTCCACATCAAGGACCTACTGCAGAAGTTCGACAAGAGCTTCGGCGCCACCGGCAAGAGCTACGGCAAAGTCTCCGCCGACCGCACCATGGAAGACATCAACAAGCGCCGCGGCGACCGTTGGAACTTCCTCTTCATCGCCGGCATGTGGTTCCAGGACCTCTTCAACTACGACTTCCGCCGCACCGAACAGTGCATCATCCCTTACGCTACTCAAGAAGGTGAGATCAGCTTCTGCGCGTATAACACCGGCGTGGGCTGGCGCAACATTATCGAGAAGATGCACATGACCTCCACCCTCACCAAGTGGTACGAGGAGCATGGCCGTCACGAGATCTTCGCCGGCGGCAAGAAAGTCGGTCTCGAGAAGGAGTCCACCTACGATCTCGTCCTCAACAACGAGCACGTCAACGCAGCCGCCAACGACACCTTCGACAAGTCCGGCATCGCGAAGAACTCTCGCGAAGAAAAGATCCGCGCACGCGATGCGAAGATCAAGCAGGACGCCGAAAACGCCCGCATGGCCAAGCTCTACCGCAAGGAGATCCTGCAGGAGCCCGACGCTCCCGCCGGCTTTATCTCCCTCGGTGAAATCAAGCCAGCCGCCCCGGTCGTCAAGCACGAAGAAGAGACCGTCGCCGGCGACTAGTCTTCAACCAAATCCGCAACACAAAAAGGCCGCCAGCAATGGCGGCCTTTCTCATAATGTCTGCATTCCATAAAGACGGAGGGAGCACGGGCCTTCAGCCCGTGAAAAGCGTCCCAGAAATAAGGGGCTTCAGCCCCGGGCCTTTCCTTTATCCTTCCCAAATACCGCTTCCTGCGCCTCAAGAGCTCCGCACCTACTTCGTAACTGTCGTCACCGCGAATCGCCGCCGTCTCTTTCAAACCGAAGCCAACGCCGCTTCCAACTCCAAGCCTTCGTCATCATGCCCGACCACTGCACGCCATTCTCACGCCTGCCCCAGAAGTCTCCTTGGAAAGGGCGATGCAATTCATCAAAGGCGGGTTCTCCTTCCGTCTGAAAAGCAAACTCGAAGTCTGGTCGCGAAGCTTCAACGAAACCCAAATCCTGACCACGGAAAAATTTGAAGCCTGCAAAACTTACATCGAACAAAGTCCTGTTCGAACAGGCCTGGTCATCTCCGCATCCATCTATGCCAACTCCTCTGCACACAGAACAGACCTCACAGACCCTCCACCGTCCCATCTTCGTTAAGGAATATCCATCCTCGCCTGAGATTCACAACCTCGTTGCGATCATTTAAAAACAAACAGGCCTCGCCCGCCGGACGAGGCCCGCCTGCACAACTCAATCAGCTTACTTTCAACTCAACCGCAATCGCCGTGTCAACATCCCCGCGCCCAGGCTGCCAAGCCCAAGCAGCCCAACCAGCGGCCACTCGCTCCCAGTCTTCGGCAATGCCGTTGGAGCAGGTTCAGCCGCTGCGGTCTCTGTCGGTTGCTGCGGGCTCTCCACCAGCAGCGTCGACACCGTATCCGGAACGTCGGCCTTAGGCACAGGCTTCGGCGTATATCCCGACACAGACCTGTGCGTCGAAGCTTCGACCACGGGCTCTTCCGACACCACCGTCGCGCTCACATTCATCCCCTTCCTCAGTTCAAAGACCGTTTCCTTTCGGCCGTTGACGATGAATACCTGATCCTTCGGAACGTTGTACTGCTTGTTCGTTCCATCGGGCAGCGCGAGGATCACCGTCTTCGGCGCGTTGACGTGCCAGACCTTTCCATCAATCGTCCGTACCGTTGTAATCGTCTTCGGAGTGGTCTTGGTCGTAATCGTCTGCGCCAGGTGGGTCCCCGGCTTCAGATCACCTATCGTCATCTGTTTGCCGTCAACCATAAACGTCTGGCTTGGAGAAACGACGAAGTGTTCGGCCGAACCGTCGGCCATTCTTACGAGAAGCTCGTTGCCCGAAACGTAAATAACCGTGCCGCTTCTCACCGTTGTCTCGTAGGTCGACGGTCCCTTCATAACCGTCGTCGTACTGATGTCCTGGGCCCAGACACCTGCTGATATCAGCGCGCAGGCCAACGTGCACAACGCTGCGCGGAAAATGGACATCTGTCTGCTGTTCAAATTTGCATTTGCCATGTTTCCTCCTTACGGGTTTAGCCGCGCATCTCTGCGTACGGCTGGCTGCGCATCTGCTCGCAAAGACGCAGAGACGATATATCGCTCCGGCGCACTCCCCACAAAGTAGAAGGGGAAACAAGTCACAAGAGTGATCGAGGGCGCAGGCCTGGGTTGAAGAACCGAAACATCCTGCGGTTTCACTACCGTTATTTGATCGACGACATACGTTGCCTCTCCGTCAGGCAGAGCAAGCTTGATCTCATCCCCAGTCGTCACGTCCTTGAGCCCGCGAAAAAATCCGTCCCGATGGCCCGCAACTCCGAGGTTCCCCGCCTGGCCAGGATGCGCTGTTCCCACGATCCGCCCTACCCCGCGGTCAAGCGTCACATCATCGGTGCCTTCAAATACAGGAACCTCAAGATGAATCTTTGGAATGGACAGCACCGCCAGTGGCGTTCCAAACGCGTGGCTCAGGCTCTCGTTGTAGGCTCGTAGCCGCTTATCGCTCCACAGGCTCGTATCCACGCCTACCGGTCCCATCGTGCCGGAAGCAGCATGCGCCGAAAGAGATTCAGCAGCAGTTTTTTGCTGAAATGCCGCAACGGCATAGTGCGAAGACATTACTCCGTACAGGCGCACACCAAGATACAAACTGAGAAGGGTCACTCCTGTCGTCAGCAGAATACTTTCCACCAAACGGAATGCACGGGCTATCGGGGATATCGCCTTTACGGTCATTGAAACCGTCCTTGCGAGAATCTGCCCAGAAAATTGCGCTGGCTCCCCGGATGGGAACCGGTTTTCACGTCTATGAAGTGCAACATACTACTTTTGACCGGGCTTTGTTACTGGGAGAACTCCTAGGCGTCTGACTACCGGCTCAAAAACGCAGGTCGGCCGTACTTGACATCCGCGCCGCCCAGACAAGCCGCTGCAAGGCCGTGTTCCTGCCTCGGCGGCATACTATTCAGTACTTTGTAAAAAGGGTAAGTCCAGACCTAAGTCTATTATTTCTTAGACTTTGCGCACATTTTGACGGGTGGGGGCTACTGCCCCGCAACCACGCCCGAGCTATGGCTCGAATGAACCCGTCGGTGCATCTGCGCGACAATCTGGCGCCGCTGTTTTGTGCCGAAAACCCACTCCCGAACTGGCCCCACATCCACATGCACAAACTGGCTGACCGGGTAATACCCCACGCCGCCCGCCTGCAGTGAAAGCGCCGCATCGCGCAGCAGTTCCGTCGAAACCCCCGGCACCCGCAGGTCAATCGCATGTCCTTGCATATGTTGGCTGTGCTCGGCCACTCCGGTCTGCGGCGAGTTGTGCCGCAACGCCGCATTCGTCTCCGGCGTCCTGTATCCGCACACAATATCGATCACGCTGTTCAACTTTCCAAGCCGCGCCATCATCGCATGCAGCACATCGAATTCCTTCGGATCGTAGTTGCTCACATCCTGCGTATTATGGTCGCGCAGGAAGTAGTTCAGCTTCTCCAGCGCCTCCGGAAGATAAGTATCCCCAATCCGGTAAACAATATCGATGCTTTCCCCCGTGTGCAGATTCGTCATCTTCAACTGATACGGCTTTCCATCCTGCACCGCGTCCGTCGAATCCGCGTCCGCCGCTTCGTCCGCCGACGGCATCACCCCCGGCACCACCTCTTCCCCCTGCATCGCCGCCCGATGCGTCTTCGCATGCATCGAGCTCTTGAGTCCGGCATGCACCCGTGTCTTAATTGTCCTGGCCCATGACGACCCACTCACCCCAAACACCACGATCAAAGCTGCCGCCACCACCGCGAAGCCTCTTCCGCTCAATATCCGCATTCAATCTCCCAGGCCGTTCGAATCTTCGCGAAGCCAAATCCCAAATGCGATTCACCGTTCCGCATTCGCTCTTTCAAGTCTACCTATTGGATACCGTAGTTCGCGCCGCGGGAATGTAACTTTAGTGTCACACTTGTAAATTCCCCAAAACGCCCCTCTGCCGAGTCGACTAACAAGCGACTTTTCACCTACTTAGCCGGATTCGTGCTTCTTTGCTCACGAGCAACAAAGTCATAGACGAGCTTCGCCGCTGCGATATCCTCAATCGCAATCCCAACCGACTTGAACACAACCGGCCGCCCTTTCCTATCGATCGCGGCCCCATTCAATAACTCCCCTAGCTCCCCACTTACCTCGGCCTTTGCCATCAGAATGTCTCCAGGCTCTTTGGCTGACGCTTCCCTCGACTCCACCACCACCGCCCCCCGCATCGCCTCGTCATCCAGCTCCCGCCGATCCGGAGTCACCGCCCCCACCGCACATACCACGGCATCCCTTTTAAGCCAGCGTCCCTGCAAAATCGGCGTCGGCGAGCTCGTCACTGTCAGCACCACATCCGCGCCTACCACCGCCTCTTCCGCCGAACTCACCCGAGCCCCAATCTCCCTGGCAAACTTCAGCGCATTCTCCTCAGACCTGCTCCAAACCCGTATCTCCTCGAACTGCCGAACTCGCCCCAGCGCCTGCACATGCGACCGCGCCTGCACTCCACTCCCCAGTATCCCCAGCACCTTCACCTCACGTCTCGCCAGCATATCGACTGCCACCGCCGACACCGCTGCTGTCCGCATCTCCGTAATCAAACGCCCGTCCATCACCGCCAGCGGCTCACCCGTCTCCGATCGAAACAGTTGAATCATCGCCATATGCGTATCCTTTCCGAGCGCCGCGTTCCCCGGAAAGAACGTCACCATCTTTGCCCCCATTACGTCGCCATACACCGCAGGCATCACCGCAAACCATCCCCCGTGCTCAGCCACCGACATCACGCTCCGAAGAGGCTGAGTCACCCGTCCGGCAGAAAAATCCTTCAGCGCCTGCCTGATCGCCGGAATCAGCTCGTCATACGACAGAACCGCCCGGACCTGATCTTCATTGAGAATTAACATCGTGTCATTCGACATACGTGTTCCCAATTATCTCCCTGCAAGCCGCCCTCTCAACCTGTGGCACCCTATATCTATGCACCTGGACCCTATCCAACTCCGCGTTCTCGGCTCCCTCATCGAAAAAGAGATCACCACGCCGGAAAACTATCCGCTCTCTCTTAACGCTCTGGTCAACGCGTGCAATCAGCGCTCCAGCCGCGATCCGGTACTCGATCTCTCCGAAGAAGAAGTTCGCCAGGCTCTTCACTCTCTCGAAGATCTTGCACTCGTCTCCGTCATCCGTGATGCCCGCGTCCCCAAGTACGAGCACCGCATTCGCACCGTCCTAAACCTCCGGCGCGACGAAACTGCGCTCCTTTGCCTCCTGATCCTCCGTGGCCCGCAGACCCCCGGCGAACTTCGCAGCCGCGCCGACCGCCTCTACACCTTCGACGACCTTGTCGCCATTCAATCTACCCTCGAGCGTCTCGCTGCCCGCGCAGCAACCTCCGACGTTACCGATGCAGTCAACAATGAAGGCGGCCCCCTCACTGTCATCCTTCCGCGCCAACCCGGCTCCCGCGAGGCGCGCTACGCCCATCTCCTCGGCGACCTGCCTAACCAGGCGTCCGCCCGCCAGCCTGCCGTCAGTCCCATAGCGAGCTCACCGGAAAGTCACCCCTCCGCCTCAGATACTGCGACAACCCAGCGAATCGCCCGTCTGGAGACCGAGGTGGCCTCTCTTGCCGCCGCCCTCGAGGATCTGCGGACTCGCGTTGAGTTCCTCGTGCCAAATAAATGATCCATATGCTCAAATAGGTACACCTACTCCGCGAGAAGCGGCAATCATTCAAAGATAGGCTCCCCATCCTATGTCAGACTCCCCGACCCCTCCCGCCGACCCGTCAGAAAAGAGAAGCGACCTTCTCCGGCGCGAGGAGGATGTGAGGAACCAACGCCTTGCCCGCCTCCTGACCCAGGTCACCGAAGGGATCATATGCGTCGATCGAAACTGGATTGTCACCTTCGCGAATGAGGAAGCGAGCCGCCGCAGCCGAATTACTCCGGCCGATATCGTCAACCGCCGGTCGTATTGGGAGATCTACCCTCACCTCATCGGTTCGGAACTTGAACATTTCTACCGCGACGTCATGCGCACCCGCGAGAAGGCCAACGTGGAGTATTACTCCGAGCGCGTCGATGCCTGGATCAACGTCTCGGTCTACCCGACCGACGAAGGAATAGCCCTCTATTATCACGACATCACCGACCGCAAAGGCGCCGAGTTCCTTCGCGACACCTCTGTCCGCCAGCTTCGTCAGGTTCTCGAAACCACCACCGATGCGGTGGCCAGTATCGACCGTGACTGGAACTTCTCCTTTCTCAATCGTCGCGCCAAAGAGCTGTTGAGCTCTACCGGAGAACTCCTCGGCAAGAATCTCTGGTTGAAGTTCCCCGCCGCCCAGCAAGGCGAAATCTTCTATCACTGCAAACGAGCCATGGAGGAAGGCATCGCGAGCCAATTTGAGTCCTTCTACCCCGACCCTCTCAACGTTTGGCTCTCCATCCAGTGCCGTCCTTTCGACGACGGCATTGTTCTCTTCTTTCACGACATCACCGAACGCCGGCAGTCCGACACGGTGCTCCAGCAACAGCAGGATCTCCTCGCCTCCATCCAGCAGACCGCCTTGGTGGCTACATGGGACATCGAATATGCCACCGGAAAAGTCACCTATGGCGCTGGCTCCTATCCTGTCTTTGGCCATCCTCTCAAAGACATTCCCGACTATCGCGCCTTCAAAAGAATCCTCCTTCCCGAATTCGTTCCTGTCATCGCCGCCTCCATTCAATCCGGGATCGAAACCGGTCAGATGGTCGTGCAGGATTTTCAGGTCAGGGCTGCCGATGGCCAGATCCTCTGGCTCGAAAGCCGGGGCCACGCCGTCATGGTTGACGGTGTACCCGTACGCCTCCGTGGCCTCACCATCGACATCACCGCGCGCAAAAAGAACGAAGAAGCTCTCATCGCCAGTGAAGCCCGCTATCGCGTCCTCGCCGATCTCAATCCCCAGGCCATCTGGATGGGCGCACCCGACGGCAGCATCACCTACGCGAACCAGAACTTTCTCGACTACATCGGCCTCACAATCGAAGACCTCAGCGATGGGGGCTGGCTCGAAGCCTTCCACCACGAAGACCGGCTCCGCGTCCTCAAAACGTGGCAGCACTCGGTCGCTACCGGCGTTGACTACGATCTCGAAGCCCGCATGGTGCGCGCCCGCGACAACCGCGCCCGCTGGTGGTGGGTCCGCGCCCAGCCCGTTCGAGACGACTCCGGCAGGATTCTCCATTGGTTAGGCATCGCCCTCGATATCGATGATCGCAAGACCTTCGCGGAGACTCTCCAACGCCGCCAGGAACAGACCGAGCGTCAACGCGCCGAACTTGAGACCATCTACCAGACCGCTCCCATCGGCCTCTCGCTCTTTGACCCTGTCGAATTCCGTTACCTGCGCATCAACGACCGTCAATGCGAAACCCTCGGCCTTCCTCGGGAGAAGATCCTCGGCCGCCCCATCTTCGAGCTCGCTCCTCTCAAAGGCCTTCGAGAGATATTCGAGCAGGTCGCCAGGGGGCACTCTGTCAGAAACCTCGTCCTCGAAGGCGAACTCACCACCCGGCCCGGTGAGCATCGCTATTGGAACGTCAGTTACTCGCCCATCCGCAACGTCAATGGAGTCGTCGAGGCGATCGCTGCCGTCGTCCTCGAAACCACCAACCAGAAGAAGGCCGAAGCCGCTCTCATCCAAAGCGAAAAACTCGCCGCAGTAGGCCGTCTCGCCAGCTCAATCTCCCACGAGATCAACAACCCGCTTGAGGCCATCACTAATCTCCTCTATCTCATCGCGCTCTCCGGCGAACTCACCGACGGCATCCGCAACTACGTCCAAATTGCGCAGGCCGAGCTCTCCCGAGTCTGCCAGATCGCCACCCAGACCCTCCGTTTCCATCGCCAGGCCGTCCGCGCCACTGAGGTCAGCGCTGCCGATCTCGTCGATGCCGTCCTCAACCTCTATCACGGCCGCCTCGCGAACTCCGGCATCCACGTCGAAGCCTGTTACTCCACCGCCGCAACCGTTCTCTGCTTTGAAAACGACATTCGCCAGGTCCTCAACAACCTTATCGCCAACTCCATCGACGCCATGCGTCAAGGTGGCCGCCTCATCGTCCGCGCTCATAAAGCCGTGGACTACTCCGCCGCACCCGCCAACGGCCGCCGTGGCCTCCGCATTACCATCGCCGACACCGGCCACGGCATGTCACCCGCCGTCCGTCGCCGCATCTTCGAACCCTTCTACACTACGAAGGACCTCAACGGCACCGGCCTCGGTCTCTGGATCTGCGCTGGCATTGTCGAACGTCACGGCGGCCGCCTTACCTTCCGTAGTACCGAGCATGCCATCCATCACGGCTCCGTCTTCTCTCTCTTCCTGCCCAGCGGCGAAGAATCCAGCTCCGCCTCCCCATAACTTCACCCGGCCCCAGTTCTCTGCATAAAGAAACGAATCACATCCTTCATCACAACACGAGTGACGTCCATGCCAGACCAATACGATGCCATCATCATTGGAAGCGGAGCCGGCGGAGGCACACTCGCCCTTCACCTCGCGCAGGCAGGCAAGCGCATCCTCATCCTCGAGCGCGGTCCCTTCCTCCCTCAGGAAAAACTCAACTGGAACACCTCAGCCGTCTTCCTCGACAACCGCTATCACACCAAAGACGTCTGGCTCGACAAAAACGATCAGCCGCTGCATCCTCAGCAGGCCTACTTTGTCGGTGGCCAGACAAAGGTCTACGGTGCCGCACTCTTTCGTCTGCGCGCCGAAGACTTCGGCGTCCTTCATCACAAAGGCGGCATCTCCCCGGCCTGGCCTCTTGTCTACTCCGACTTCGAGCCCTACTACTGCCGCGCCGAAGAGCTCTTCGCCGCTCACGGCCACCTCAACGATGATCTAACCAGTCCGGACCCCACCGAGCCCTTCCACTCCAAACCCTACCCCTTCCCCGCGCTCCCCAACGAACCTCGCATGCAGGCCATCCACGACGACGTCAAGAAACTTGGGTACCACCCCTTTCCAGTTCCTGTCGGCCTCAAACGCAACACTGCCGACACCCTCGATTCCAAGTGCATCCGCTGTGACACCTGCGATGGCTATCCCTGCCTCATCCACGCCAAATCCGACTCCGACATCAACTGCATCCGCCAGATCATGCACCTTCCCAACGTCACCCTCCTGACCGAGGCTAAAGTAACAAAAATTGTTACAAATCCAACAGGCACCGCCGTTACCAGCGTCGAAGTTCAGCACAACGGCCCCGCAAACGCACCGCCTGAACTCGCCACCTACTTCGGCAGCATTATCGCTGTCTGTTGCGGAGCCATTAACTCCGCCGCTCTTCTTCTCAGCTCCGCCACTGGCAAACATCCACGCGGCCTGGGCAACAACAGCTCCGACATGGTAGGCCGCCATTTCATGTACCACCAGGCTGACGCCATACTCTCCATTAGCTTTCAACGTAACAACGACAGCTACATGAAGACCTGGGGTTCCAATGATTTTTACTTCCGTGACCCCGACGGCCAGTACGATTTCCCCATGGGCTCTGTCCAGCCCATCGGCAGCTTCCACCACGAAATGATGAAAGGCGACGCCCCGCCCCTTACCCCCGGTTTTGTCCTCGAAACCATGAAAGACCACGCTGTTCCCTGGTGGCTTATGACCGAAGATCTTCCTGACCCTGACAACCGCGTCACCCTCGACACACGGCCTGACGGTTCCCAGCAAATCAAACTCTCGTACACCGACAACAACGTCGAATCTTTTATCCGTCTCAAAAATCGCTGGATCGACGTTCTCAAACAAGCGGGTCATGCGGAAAGCTCCGTGCCATTCCACGCGTACTTCAAAAAACGCATACCTCTCGAAGGCGTCGGTCACCAAAATGGCACATGCCGTTTCGGCGCCGACTCCACACAATCCGTCCTCGACCTCAACTGCAAAACCCACGATCTCGACAACCTCTACGTCGTCGACGCCAGCTTCTTCCCCTCCTGCGGCGCCGTCAATCCATCCCTCACCATCATCGCCAATGCCATCCGCGTCGCTGACCACCTCCTCGCCGACCGCCTGACTTGAGCATCTTATGTCCAACAACAGCCGTCATTGATCATCGGAGACCTTAATGCTGCAAGCTTCCATCCGCATGTTCACCGCAATCCTTTTCGTCTCCGCGGCCGCCGTATCGCTTCAGGCCCAGACCAACACCACGCAGACCAACACCACTCTTCTCGTTGACATCGACCACCGCCCCGCCACCTCCCTTAATGGCGACTGGCACGTCATCGTCGATCAGTACGCCACCGGGCTTTACGACTTCCATCAGAATCTCCGCAAAGACGGCTTCTTCCTCAATGTCCCCTTCGATCCCACGGGCCACCCCCAGGACTACAACTTCGCCAACGCACCCACACTCAAAGTCCCCGGCGACTGGAACACCCAGCGCCCTGCCCTCTTCTATTACGAAGGCCCGATCTGGTACGAAAAGGACTTCGAGCACACCGCCAACCCCAACACCCGCACCTTCCTCCACATCGGCGCCGCCAACTATCGCACCTTCGTCTGGGTCAACACCAAAAAAGTCTGCGAGCACGAAGGCGGCTTTACCCCGTTCGACTGCGACATTACCGGCTTCCTCAAAGACGGCAAAAACTTCGTCGTCCTCTCCGTTGACAACACCCGCATCGCCGACGGCGTCCCCACCCTTCAGACCGATTGGTGGAACTACGGCGGTCTCACCCGCGATGTCTCCCTTGTCGAAGTTCCAACCCAGTTCATCGACGACTACGACCTTCATCTCAGCCGCACCAATCACAACCTCATCGAAGGCTACGTTCACGTCGAAGGATCACTCCCGGGTGTGCCGGTCACAGTCGATATTCCTGAGCTCCATGCCCACGCTGTCGCAAAGACCGACGACCAATCGCGCGCCGCCTTCAGCCTTGCCGCAAAATCTCTCGGCCTCTGGTCACCGGAAAACCCCAAACTTTATAAGGTCGAACTCCTATCGGGCTCTGACAAGATCGAAGACGAAATCGGCTTCCGCACCATCGAAACTCGCGGCACCCAGATCCTGCTCAACGGCCAGCCCGTCTTCCTCCGCGGCATCTCCATCCACGCCGAAGCTCCCTACCGCACCGGCCGCGCCTACTCGCAAAAAGATGTCGACACGCTCCTGGGCTGGGCAAAAGAGCTAGGCTGCAACTACGTCCGTCTCGCGCACTACCCGCACGACGAGCGCATGACCCGCACCGCCGACCGTCTCGGCCTCATGGTCTGGTCCGAGATACCCGACTACTGGGCCCTCCAGTTCGATAACCCCGCCGTCCTCGCCAAATCCAAACAGCAGCTTGGCGAGATGATTCGCCGCGACCGCAACAAGGCCTCCATTATTCTCTGGTCCATCGCCAACGAAACCCCCAGCACCCCAGCCCGCACAAAATACCTCACCACCATGGCCGATTTCACTCGCCAGCTCGACCCCACCCGCCTGGTCACCGCTGCACTTCTTGTCCGCACAGAGAAAAATTCCAACGGCGTCGGCACAATCAAAATCGTCGACGATCCACTCGGCAGCGCTCTCGACGTCATCGGCGCCAACGAATACATCGGCTGGTACGAGCAGAACCTCACCGGCCCCGACACCACCACATGGGACATCCGCTATCAGAAGCCGCTCATCATGTCCGAGTGGGGAGCCGGCGCCAAAGCCGGCCTGCACGCCCCAGCCGGCGCAAAGCCGCCCATCTGGACCGAGGAATACCAGGCCGAGGTCTACCGCCATCAAATCCCCATGCTCAACCGGATTCCCCAACTCCGCGGCGTCAGCCCCTGGGTCCTGATGGACTTCCGCTCCCCTCGTCGCGACAATCCCGGCCTTCAGGACAACTTCAACCGCAAAGGTCTCATCTCCGACCAGGGCGTCAAAAAACAAGCCTTCTTCATCCTGCAAAAAGCCTACGACGACAAAACACTCGGCAAACCCGAATAGCCATTGTGACGAAGCTCAGATTCTCGTTTGCGCTGCGCCCCCTCGCATATACTCTGTGACTACAATCCCATGACTTCCACGCCCCGCACACTGCGGGCGTTCGGCTTTTCTCGACAGGCGGTTGCAGTGATCAGAGGCAACAATCCCCAGCGCAAACCGGCAGCGCCAGTCAGACTCCTCTGCGTTTTGTTTCTCCTCGTTAGCTCCTGCGTCTGCAATCTCATCGCCCAGCAAGTCTCCATGCCGGTGCCCCCACTCCCCGACGCGCCCGGTGCATCTGTCGTTTCCGGCACCGTCACCGATACCACCGAAGCCATCATCGCCAACGCGCGCATCACTTTGGAAGACACCGAAACCAAAACCACGCGCACCACACAGTCCGGCATCACCGGCGCTTTCTCTTTCGTCGCAGTCCAGCCTGGAAAGTATCTTGTCAAAATCAGCGCCCCCGGCTTCGCGCCTTGGAAGATCGAAGGTGTCACGATCCGCCATGGAGAAGATCTCGTCCTCCCTCCGATTCTGCTTGGCGTCGAATCCATCCGATCCACCGTCGATGCCATCACCCAGGAGGACCTGGCCGAGCAGCAGATAAGCGCTGAAGTAAAGCAGCGCATTATCGGCGTCCTCCCCAACTTCTACGTCAGCTACATCGCCAACGCTGCGCCCCTTACGCGCAAACAAAAGTTCAAGCTCGCCATCAAGGTCTCCGTCGATCCCGTCACCTATCTCACCACCGGCATCACGGCAGGTATTGAGCAATGGCAAGGGGACTTCGCCGGTTACGGCCAGGGCTTTAGCGGTTACGCCAGGCGCTATGGCGCTACCTATGGCGACCGCGTTACTTCCACCTTCTTTGGCGCTGCTCTCCTCCCATCGTTCCTCCATCAGGATCCGCGCTACTTCTACAAAGGCAAAGGGAAGATCATCAACCGCGCGCTCTACGCCATATCTACCGTCGTCATCTGCAAGGGCGACAACGGACACTGGCAGCCGAACTACTCCAATGTCCTCGGTAACCTCGCCGCGGGCGGCATCTCCAGCCTCTACTATCCCGACAGCGACCGCCACGACGCCCAGGTCACCGTCGACAACATCCTCATCGGTGTCGGCACCGGCGCCATCGGAACCCTCTTCCAGGAATTTCTCCTTAAGCACCTCACCCACGGTGTCCCACCCGCGCAGCCTTAGCTCGGTCTATCGCAACCAATCAACCGGCGCTAGCTATTCCCGTACACCGGAACCGCCGCGCCGTGAATCGCACTAGCCATATCGCTGCATAGAAATAAGATGACCTGCGCGAGCTCTTCTGGCTTCGGCCAGGTAGAAAAATTAGCGTCCGGCATCGCAAGACGGTTCGCCTTCGTATCGATGATGCTTGGAAGAATCGAGTTCACCCTCACCCCGGTACCCTTCGCATCCGCGGCCAGTGAATCCATCATCGCCACTGCTGCGGCCTTCGAGGCGGCATACGCCGCAGCGCCCGCTCCGTGGTCCAACGCCGCCTTTGCCGCCACGTTCACAATCGCCCCACGCTGCTGTTTCAGCATCGCCGGCATCGCCGCCCGGGCCAGCCCATAACCCGAGCGCAGGTTCAGGGACAGCATCATATCGAAAACCTTCGTCTCCAGCTTCCACAGGGGTATGCCACCCGCATAGCCGCCCACCGTATTTACCAGAACATCCAGCCTGCCGTGTTGAGACACCAGGTTCCCAACCAGCTCTGCAGTCGCACGTTCATCCGTAACATCTACCGCAAACCCTTCCAGCATCGCCGCGTTTGTTCCGGCAGCTTTTTTCACCGCGACAAGCTCCTCCTCCTTGCGATAGGTCACTGCGACCTTCGCACCCTCCTGCAGAAACGCGAGAGTCACCGCCTGTCCTAAACCCCCCGTGCCTCCGGCTACCATCACAACCTTGCCCGAAAAGTCGATCTTCACAATTCCTCCAGTCCAAACGCCCGGTTTGCCATTCCTCAATTTCAATTGCGTAACGATTGTTGTTAACAGTACCCTGAGCCCGTCGGGCCTGCCTATGCCGACTCTGCGATTAATGGGCGATCTTTCGCTCAACCGAGGCGTTCCGCAGAATTACCATCGATTTGAAAACCAAAGTCCTCTGGAAATCGAATACTCGCCGTGCTTTATCAACGAAGACGCCGACTCTCGCATCAAAAGGAAGGCGCCTCTGTATCCTGACCAGCTGAAACCCACTCTATAGAAAAAGGCTGCCATGACAAACAACATCTCGACAACGCACATGGCGAAACTGACGAGCCGCGAATCGGTTGCCGAAGACACCATGGCCTTTCACTTCGAAAAACCGCAAGGCTTCCACTTCACTCCCGGACAATACATCGATATCACTTTGCTGAACCCGCCGGAAGCCGACGCCGAAGGCAACGTTCGCTCCTTCTCGATCGTAAGCAGCCCTCTCGACGGTCAGTTGACAATTACCACTCGCATACGTGACACCGCGTTCAAGCGCGTGCTCAAATCTGTCCCTCTCGGCACGGAAGTAAAGTTGGATGGCCCTCTGGGATCTTTCACTCTGCACAAAAACCCGGCAAAGTCCGCAGTGTTCCTGGCCGGGGGAATCGGTATCACCCCATTCCTCAGCATCCTCCGTCAAGCCTTCCAGGAGAAGCTCCCCCACACCATCTATCTCTTCTACTCCAACCGGCGGCCAGAGGATGCCCCTTTCATGGACGAGCTGCAGCGACTGGAAGAAGCCAACCACCACTTTCGATTCGTCCCCACCATGACGGCAATGGCCAACTCAAATCAATCCTGGAACGGTCAGATCGGGTACATCGACAAACAAATGCTCAACAAGTTTCTGCCGTCACTCAACGGGCCGATCTACTATATTGCCGGCCCGCCAGCCATGGTGGCTGCCCTGCGTCAAATGCTGGTCGCTGCCGGAGTGGACGAAGACGATATTCGCGCCGAAGATTTCTCCGGCTACTGATCCCTACATCTCTGCCCAGCGCCGCAGCAGATTGTGATAAACCCCAGTCAACTGCACTCCCACTGCATTGCCTGGCGAATTCATCGCAAGCTGTTGAATCGCAGTATCCAGGTCATAGAGGAGCGTCCGGTCTCCGTCGCTTCGGATCATACTCTGCACCCAGAAAAAAGAAGCCACCCTGGCTCCCCGCGTCACCGCAGCCACTCGATGCAAACTCGTTGCCGGATAAAGCACCATGTGGCCGGCAGGCAACTTCACCGAGTGCGCCCCATAGGTATCTTCTACCGAAAGCTCGCCCCCGTCATACTCCTCCGGAGCCGATAAGAATAACGTCGCCGAAATATCCGTCCGGATTCTCTGTCCCGTCGTCGCAGTCGCACGAATCGCCGTGTCCACATGGGTCCCGAAGTGCCCTCCACCCGTATACCGATTAAACATCGGTGGAAACACTCGCAGTGGCAGCGCGGCCGACAGGAACAGAGGCGAACGCGCCAGCGCTGCCAGCACCATCTCTCCCAGCTTCACCGTCACCGGATGTCCCTCCGGCAGTTGCAGATTCTCCTTGACGCTCTGCGCCTGATACCCTGCCGTCACCTTGCCGTCTACCCACTCCGCTGCATCCAGCCCCGCCCTCGCCTGCGCCACCTCGCCTACACTCAACACGCCGGGAATCGTAATCAGCATCGTCTACTCCTCAAAACTTAAAATTAATCCCGATCAGCGCATTCGCTCCCGCACCCGGAATCAGATGACTCGGGTGCGGCAGATCAATGTAGTACCGGTTCAAAATATTGTTCACATTCGCCTGCAACTCCAGCCGCTCGGTGATCGGCCGCTTCAGCATCGCATCGAAGATCCAGTAGCCCGGAACCTGCTTCATCGCCACGCTTGTTACCACAAACCCCGGGCCATTTGGATTAGGGACATAGCCCGTAGGAACGTAGGGCACGGTAGAGCTCGCCGTCCTGCTCGCCACATAGTTGCTGCCAAGTCCAGCGTTCAACCGCCATGGCAATCGATGCGTAATAAACACGTTGAAGGTCTGCTTCGGCACATTTGCCAGCGGGTACCCCACCGACGTCGGAAAGAACTTCGAATAGATCACGACGCTGTTCAAATAGGCGTAACCGGCAACGACATCCATCCCATGCGGCAGTCTTCCCACCATGCTGAACTGCACACCCTTCACCAGTTGATTTCCCGCTGCCACAATATTGTTCGCATTCGTCGGGGCCGTCTCTCGCGCATTGTCCTTCTCGGTACGAAACACCGCACCCTCTGCCATCAGCCGTTCATTCAGGAAGTTCCACTTCACTCCCGCCTCATACGTCTCGTTCTCTTCAGGTGCAGCGGAGCTGTTCGCCAATCCAATGCTTAAGCTCAGTGAAGATGCCGCCGGATCGAAGCTCGTCCCATAGTCGAAGTACACGCTGCCATGGATCGAAGGCTTATAAACTAACGCCGCACGATAACTCGGTTGCTCATCTACACGGCTGATCGGCGCTACCGGCGCCGTGACCGTGCCACCCGCTGGTGGCGTCGGCTGCCACAGGTTGTACCCCGTGTCGAAACGGTCCCAACGCACCCCTCCGCTCATCTCAAACAGATTCCCCAGTTTCATCGTGTCGACGAAGTACATCCCAACGCTCTCCGCCTTCGTATGTACGATCGACGTGATGTATCCCGTCCCCGCAAACGGCTGTTGCGCATTCGGATCCACCAGCGAAGTCGAGGGAACCGTATTAATTTTGTTGATCGTGTAGCTCGAACGGATCGGATTCGATATCTCCTGCCCACCCTCCACACCCGCCACCAGCGAATTTCTCAATCCCAGCACTTTGAACTGCGCCGTGACCTCCGCCTGGTCCCAAAGGTCACCCTCGACACTCTTCACCTGAAGCTGGTTTCGATTCACCACCATCGTGCTTGGATCGCTCGAAGCCGTATACGGGCAGGGAAGGGCCGTGTTCACTGCGGACGTCGGCAGTACCGCCACCACTCCGCCGACCGGCACGCTCAGCGGAGCGTTCGAGCAGATCTGCGGCTCCGTAATCTGCGCCTGCCGCGGATAATTCGCCGCTCGCGCAATCGTATGCAGATTCACGCTCGGCGAAAACTGATGGTCCACCCTCAGCGTCATAATGTCGTCGTTGGTCTGCAGATAGTTTTCGTTCGGAAACCCGTAGTAGCTATGCCGAATCGGCCCCGGCGCCACCGTATTGTTGAACCATGGCAACCCATAGTCCGGCGTATCGTTCTCCTGAAGATGAACATAACTCAGCGTCGCCTGCGTCTTCGTATTCAGCCCGACCGACACCGCTGGCGCAACCCCCCACCGCCGAATCTCCGCGTAGTCCCTTCCCGCAACGCCGCTCTCCTGCCCCATCAGGTTCAGCCGGAACGCCGTCCCTCCCAGGCCATTCAGTTCATGACTGTTCAGATCGGCCGCGATCCTCCGCGTCTTGTCCGTACCAAACTGCGTCTCCACGTGCGCGAACTGCTGCACCGTTGGAACTTTGCTCTCCTGATTCACCACCCCACCAGTCGATCCACGTCCAAACTCAATCCCCGCCGGTCCCTCCAGCGCTTCTACCTGTTCATAGTTGAACGTGTCCCGGAAGTAACTGCCAAAATCGCGGATCCCATCCAGAAAAATATCGTTCCGCGCCGTGAACCCGCGAATCGTCAGATTATCTCCCTGCGCCCCGGCTTCGCCCGCCGCCAGACTGATTCCCGGAACGTTCCGCAGCGTGTCCCGCAGCGTCGTCACTGCTTCGTCCTTCACAGCAAATTGCGGTATCACCGTAATGCTCTGCGCTGTAGTCAGCAGAGGCTCTGTAAACTTCGCCATCGCAACCGAATCCGTAACTGAATCGGTTACAGACACCGTATCCTTTGCCTGCACCCCCACCACCATCGTGGTGGCATCCTCCACCCGATAGTTCAACCCCGTACCCTCCAACAACAGCCGGAGAGCCTCGTCCTCACGATGAAGCCCCGTCACCCCCTGCGAATTGAATCCCGCCAGCGTCCCGTCGGGCAAAACGACCTTCACTTTTAGGCCTGTAGCCTCTTCATACGCCTTCACCGCTCCATCCAGAGGCCCTGCGGCGATGTCGAACTTCTTCAGCGGCAGCGCGGCCTCCGCCCCGCTCGGTCCGGAAGGATCGGTCTTCTCCTTCTCCGCCACCGCCAACTTCGTCGCCAGACCCATCACCGAATACGCCGCCAGCGTCCCTGCCGCGATCCATCCACGCGTTCCCTCAAACATCGCCCGGGTCTTCTTCCTCCTGCCTGCTATTGTTCCTCGCGTCATCTTGCCGTACCTTTCCTGAAAACAATTCCAGTCCTACCAATTCGTCCAGTGCCAGGCGTCACGCGGAGTTAGCGAAAAACCACTACTCACGAAAAAAAGACATGCTTCGTCTTTGACCGCTAACCCTCGAACGCACCGTCGTCAGCCGACGTTCGGCGAGATCTCGAAGTTCCTGCTGAAATGCAAAAGAAGCTTTAACCGATGAAACCGTCCAAAATCGGACCACTCCAGAGCTAACGACCTGCAGTCATCCGATCGTTGTTTCAGCCATGCCAAAAATGGCCAACAATTCCAATTTCAATATGCCAACGCGCCGCCGAAGAGCTCTTCTCGACCCTCGCTTGTTCATTGGTCACCAGCTCCGAGGTCTTCATCCCTGAAAATTCCTATCCGTCCCAGGTTATAAATAACCAAAGACAAATTACGTAGATTCTGTGAGATAACGGAATTCGCAAATCGCTTTCCGCCACTCGTCACGCCTCTTAAACCCCTGCTCCCATGTTTCGATCATGCGATCCGCCGTCCGTCACATTTTCTGCACCTGTCCTGAAGTCGTGTCATCGCTGCCAGGAATATTTTCGCGAACCCCTTCGGGCCCTATCTACTCACAACTTCAGTCACATGAACTGCTCGTGCCTTCACTGGATATCCCGCAAAACCGAATATACGACAGAAATAGTCCCATATCAAAATAAATATACGACAAGTTTAGTCCTATTTTTTTTGCTCCTCCCGAAGCGCCAAAAAGCCGCTCTCGCGACAATCCCCCAATTCTCGCAAGCAGAAGGCAATGTTCTTACCAAAAGCCATATTTTTTAGATGTCTCTAAAATGTCTAAATTCATCTGCTGCTTGACTTAGATCATTGAATTTTATGCTCATCCCGGACCGTCAGTCGATTTGTCACTATTTGGTCATGGAATTGCGCTACCTCTTCTCAGGGCTGGCTGATCCGAGAACGGTAGCTTCCCGGGCCAAAACGTTCCTCAGCGACCCCTAAATCAGCTGAGCACCGGAGGCAACTATGCGACGTCTCACTTCTTTCCTTGCCGGAATTGCAATGGTCCTCGCTTCAGGAGTCACCTTAGCCCAGTCAACAAGCGGCGATCTGGTAGGCACCGTAAACGATCCCTCGGGAGCCGTCGTCCCTAACGCCGATGTCACCATCACCAGTCAGACCACAGGTGTTGCCGTCGCCCTCAAGACGGGATCCGCCGGCGAATTCCGCGCCATCAACCTTCTCCCCGGCAGTTACGACCTCGCTGTTTCTTCCGCCGGTTTTCAGCCCTACACCTTGCACGGCCTCACAGTCGAACTCAACAAGACCTCGACCACCCACGTGACCCTCACCGTCGGCTCCAACGCCACAGTGGAAGTTCAGGCCGAGGCAGGCGTGGCTCTCGATACCACCAGCACTAACCTGACGCAAAATTTTAGTACCACCGAACTTACCGACCTTCCCTCCACCTCGGCCGGCGGCTCCACAGGATTCGGCGTTCTCAACGCCTCGCTCCTCAGCCCGGGCGTCGCTTCCAGTGGAGGTATCGGTATCGGCATCGGGCCCTCCATCGGCGGACAGCGTCCCCGTAACAACAACTTCACCATTGAAGGCATCGACAATAACAACAAGGCCGTCACCGGTCCGCTCATCTACGTGCCCAACGACTCAGTCGAAAGCTTCACGCTCATCACAAATCAGTTTTCCCCCGAGTTCGGTCACTCCTCTGGCGGCCAGTTCAACTCCGAAGTCATCTCCGGAACTAATAAATTCCACGGCCGTGTTTATGAGTACTTCCAGAACCGCAATCTCAACGCCGAGAGCGGCACCGAGGGAGGCAAGCCCCTTATTAACCCGCGCTTCGACAACAATCGTTATGGTGGTCAGCTCGGTGGACCGATCCTCCGCGACAAACTTTTTTTCTTTGCAAATTATGAGCGCAACACGATCGGACAGAACCCCGCCATCTTCTCCTGCGTCCCAACTGCCGCCGGCCTCAACATGCTTAAATCCCTCGGCACAACCTATAGCCTCAACGCAAATAACCTCGCCCAGTACCTGAAATACACTCCCGCCGCCACCATTACGGGTGCCAACGGAGGACCGATCGACTCGGCTCAGGATCAGTCCTGCGGCAACGGCACAGGAGCGCAATTCCTCTCTGTCTACCAGGGAACGGCCTTTGACGCAAAGTCAGGCATCTTCGGTGGAGCTTCTCCCTCCACCAGCATCCCGCTCGGCAACTATCAGAGCACGGCAAGCACTCCATCGAACTTCGACGTGCTCACTACCAGCATCGACTACACCATCTCCCCCAAGGACAACTTCCGCGGCCGCTACATCTACAACCGCCTCTCCGACACGGATAATGCAGTGAACACGGTTCCGTTCCCCGTCTTCAACACATTGCAGCCGTTCCGCTTTCAACTCGTCGCCCTCAGCGAATATCACACCTTCACCCCGAATCTCACCAACGAGTTTCGCATCGGTTACAACCGCTACTCCAATACCGTGAGCGCCGGCGACTTCAACTATCCCGGCCTGGACCAGTTCCCCAACCTCGTCTATGACGATCAGGGATTTACCAACCTCGGCCCCGATCCTAATGCACCCCAGTTCACCATCCAGAACCTCTATCAAGTGACCGATAACGTTAGCTACGTCAGGGGCCGCCACACCCTGAAGATCGGTTTTGATGGACGCAAGTACATCTCGCCCCAGGGATTCACCCAGCGTGCCCGCGGCGACTACGAGTGGGACAACCTAACCGAGTTCATGCACGATCTCGCACCCACCAGCTTTGGAGAGCGCTCCACCGGCAATCTCACCTACTATGGCGACCAGACCGCGCTCTATGGCTATGTCAACGACACCTACCGTGTCAGCCCGAAGGTTACTCTCAACGGCGGTCTTCGCTACGAGTTCACCGCAGTGCCGGTCGGAGAGCGGGCACAGGCTTTGAACTCCGCCGCTTCCATCCCCGGCCTTATCACCTTCGCCAAGCCGTCGCCAACCTACACAAACTTTGCTCCTCGCATCGGCGTCAACTGGGCGCCAAATGACAAGACCTCGGTCCGCGCCGGCTTCGGCATGGCCTCCGATGTCCTTTTCGACAACCTCGGTACTCTCTCCTTTCCGCCGCAATACTCTGGCACCAACGACGTAGGCAACCCCGGCAATCCTCAGCCGGGAGACCCCAGCTTCCTTACCAATGGTGGCCTCCCGCCCGGAAAAGGTGGAATCCTTGTCTTCCCAACTACGCCGGCAGGTCTTGCCGCACAGCGAGCAGCTACCGCCGCTTTCATCCCCAACCAGGTCATTCCCTATGCCGAGACCTACACCTTCACCGTCCAGCGCGTCTTCGCAACCTATTACACCGCCGAGGTAGGATACGTCGGAACGCGCGGCATCCACCTCCCCACCCAGATCCAACTGAATATCCAGCCCAGGGTCAACGCCGACAACGCGCTTCCTACTTCGTTGACGGGTTCTACGACGGTCATCGCTCCTGCAAACGCCAGCACCCTGGCTAAAATCAATGCAGGGTCCAACATCCTGCCGGCCTTCCTCGCCAACGGCTTTACCAGCAAGATCACGTCGTACCAGCCATACTCCAGCTCCAACTACAACGCGCTCGTTGCCAATGTGACCCGCCGGTTTACCGGTGGCCTGCAGGCCAACCTGTCCTACACCTATAGCAAGACCATGGATGACGCCACGGCCGAAGTATTCGCCACCACGCTCACTCCACGCCGTCCCCAGAACTCCCAGGACGTCAATGCAGACTACAGCCGTTCAGCGCTCGACCGTACCCATCGCATCTCTCTGGAAACGGTCTACGATCTTCAGCTCTATAAACACTCCAGCTCATTCTGGTTGAAGAACATCGTCGGCAACTGGACCGTCGCGCCAATCTATACCTACGAGTCGCCCGAGTACGCCACCGCACTCTCCAATACCAACGCCAATCTGAACGGCGACAGTACCGCAATCGATCGCCCCATCATCAACCCGAACGGAGTCAAGGGCACTGCAAGTACGGTAACCCCGCAATTTGCTTCCAATCTTGCCAGTCTTTGCGGCGCAGGAGTCACCCAATGCAATGCCAACCTCGTTGGCTACGTCGCCGTCAACCCGAACGCCTACTATATCCAGGCGCAGGCGGGAACCCTCCCCAACGCTTCGCGTAACACAATTCCCACGCGGCCCATCAACAACTTCGACCTGGCCGCGTACAAGCGTCTCACCTTCCACGAGCATTACTCATTCGAGTTCGGCGCTCAGTCCTACAACGTCCTGAACCATGCCCAATACACACCGGGCACGGTCAACAACATCAACTCGACCTCCAACACCTCGACCTATATCAATTTCCAGAAGGTCGACAACGCATTCTTCGGTCAACCTGGAAAGGTCTTCCTGAACAACGCGCGAACCATGCAGTTGTCCGCGAAACTCTTTTTCTAACTGAAAAACCTCGAAGGGACAGACCATAACCCTGTCCCTTCTTTTCCTCTCCACGAACCTTCTCTGAGTCCTTCTAAGTGTCCCGTTTTCTGCCATAATCCTCGCCTCCTAAAATCGCTCCGGACTGCCCGTCTTTGCCCTGCAAAACCTTCTATAATTGAGCTATAAACTCATGGCAGACGATCAGAACCCCGAGCTCCCCCTCACGCCCCCCAACAACCCAGAAAATCCCGACGGAGCAGTCCCCAACACCGTGCAGGGACGCGGCGCCGCCTTCATGCTCTCTATCAATATTGAAGAGGAGATGCGCCGGTCCTACCTCGACTACTCCATGTCGGTCATTATCGGCCGAGCCCTGCCCGACGTCCGCGACGGCCTCAAGCCCGTCCATCGCCGCATCCTCTACGGCATGCAGGAGATGGGCCTCCAGTTCAACAAGAAGTACACCAAATCTGCCAAGGTCGTCGGTCACGTCATGGGCAACTACCATCCCCACGGCGACTCCGCCATCTACGACACCATGGTCCGGCTCGCCCAGCCCTTCTCTCTCCGCTACCTATTAGTAGATGGCCAGGGCAACTTCGGCTCCGTCGACGGCGACTCCGCCGCGGCCATGCGTTACACCGAATCGCGCCTCACCCGTCTCGCCGGCGAGATGCTCGCCGACATCGACTCCGACACCGTCGACTTCGCCCCCAACTACGACGAGTCCTCGCTCGAGCCCACCGTCCTCCCGGCGCGCATTCCCAACCTCATCATCAACGGCAGCTCCGGCATCGCCGTCGGCATGGCGACCAACATCCCGCCGCACAACCTCACCGAAGTCGCCAACGCCTGCATCGCGATCCTCTCGAAGGACAAAGCCGAAACCCGCTCCGACCTTGAACTCGCTCTCGAGCACGTCAAAGGCCCCGACTTCCCCACCGGCGGCTACATCGTCGGCAAGACCAACATCGCCCAGACTTACCGCACTGGTCGTGGCCGCTTCATCATGCGCGCCAAAGCCTCCATCGAAAACATCTCCGGCGGCCGCCAGGCCATCATCGTCACCGAAATCCCCTACCAGGTCAACAAGGCCAAGCTCATCGAGCGCATCGCGGAACTCGTCAACGAGGGCGTCATCACCGACATCGCACGCGACGAGTTCCGCGATGAGTCCGACCGCGACGGCATGCGCATCGTCATCGGCCTCAAACGCGGCGCCGAGCACCAGATCGTCCTCAACCAGCTCCACAAGCACACCCAGATGCAGGAGTCGTTTTCGATGATCTTCCTGGCCGTCCACAACGGTCAGCCCAAGGAACTCCCGCTCGACCACGCCATCCGCGCCTTCCTCGATCACCGCATCGAAGTCGTTCGCCGCCGCACCGCCTTCCTCCTCGGCAAAGCCCGCGACCGCGAGCACATCCTCCTCGGCTACCAGATCGCCCTCGATCACCTCGACAACGTCATCAAAACTATCCGCCAGTCCGGCAGCCGCAGCGAAGCCCGCGAGAATCTCTTCCAGTACTTCTCCGGCAAGAAGATCAATCTCCGCGGCACCGAACTCAAGGGCATCACCCTCGACCCCAAGAAGTACGCGGTCGACATGACGTTCTCCGCCACCGGCACTCTCATCCTCTCCTACAAGCAGATCGACGCCATCTTGGAATTGCAGCTCTATCGCCTCACCCAGCTCTCCATCGACGAACTCCTGAAAGAGCTCGCCGAAGTCCGCGACAACATCACCGAGTTCGAGTCCATCCTCGCCTCGCCCGCGAAGCTCCGCAAAGTCATCATCAAGGAGCTTACTGAGATTCGCGACAAGTACGGCGACGCACGCCGCACCCAGATCGTCGACGAGACCACCGAGCTTCAGCTCGAAGACCTCATCGCCGATGAGCAGGTCGCCGTCACCGTCTCCAACACCGGCTATCTGAAGCGCACGCCCATCTCCACCTACCGCCAGCAGCGTCGCGGCGGCACAGGTCGTCTCGGCATGAAGACCCGCGAAGAGGACTTCGTCGCCCAGCTCATCATCGACTCCACCCACGCCTACCTGCTGTGCTTCACCAACACCGGGCGGGTCTACTGGCTCAAGGTCTACGAAGTCCCCGACGTCGGCGCTGCCGGTAAAGGCAAGGCCATGGCCTCGCTCGTCGCTCTCCAGCCGGGAGAAAAAGTCGTCACTATCCTTCCCGTCCGCGATCTCGAAGAAGAGTCGAAGTATGTGTTATTTGCGACACGCAACGGCACCGTCAAGAAGACCGCCCTCAAAGACTTCTCCAACGTCATGTCTCGCGGCATCATCGCCATCAACATCGAAAAGGACGACGAGCTTATCGTCGCGCGCATCACCGACGGCCAGCAGGTCATCTTCCTCGCCACTCACGACGGTCAGGCTATCCGCTTTGATGAGCACGACTTACGTCCCATGGGTCGTCCCGCCACCGGCAATCGTGGCATCATGCTCCGCAAGGGCGATTATTTGATTGGGGCGGCGGTAACTCCTTCGAACGAAGCGCGGAATAAGGCCCGCCTCGAACGCGCTGCTGCCAAAGGACTTACCAACCAGGTTGAAGAGGCAATCGACGAGGCAACCGACTCCACGGTCGACCAGCCGCTCGAGCTGGCGGAACCCGGTGAACTCAACGCTCCAGCGGTCTCCGAAAAGGCAGCGGCGAAGCTCGAGAAACTCGATAAGCAGCTTGGACTTACGCCTTGCCTGATTCTTTCGGTTTCGGAGAATGGGTATGGGAAGCGGACGGATGTGGATCAGTACCGTTTGCAGTCCCGCGGCGGCAAGGGCGTCATCAACATGAAGGCCACGCCGAAGATTGGTAAGGTGTCTAGTATCAATCTTGTAGACGACACCAGCGAGCTCATGGTCATCAGCCAGTTCGGCAAGATCATTCGCATCGACACGAAGTCGGTTCGCTCCGCCGGCCGTTCTACCAGTGGGGTCAAACTCCTCGACCTCGACAGCGACGACAAAGTAGCCGCCGCCGTCGTTATCCCACCCGAAGAAGCCAAAACTCAACCGGAAGAGGGAACTTTGTTGCAGTAATTTTTCCGGCTGGTGAAGCGGCGTTTTTGCTGGGGTTTTTGGCAAAAACGGTGTGCAGAACGTGGTTTTTTGCTGGTGAATTTGTGGTGGATTGCTGGTGAAACGTGGTGTGTTGACGGCCACTTTTCCGGCTCTGAAAATTTTCCACTTTGTCAGGATTTATTTTTGCGGGATTCCCATTTTGGGAATCCCGTTTTGTCTCCGTCCGCTCAGTGCACCAGCATAGGGAGCTCTCGCTCGATCAGTTCCGCCATCATCTTGTAGCGAAGCCGCTTTTCGGGACTGTCCGCCTTCTCAGTCTGCTCGGCTATCTCGGCCAGCGAGGGCTTTATGCGCAAAGGCAAATCGCGCCAATAGTACTTCCACTCATCATGCTTCCAGTCGGCATAGGTGGATTCCCAGGTACGCCCGCCTTTGGCCTGGTTGGGAAACACGATCTCGAGCGGAGAGACAGCTTCGTCATAGCTTTGAAACCGGCAATCCACGGAAAAACGGAGCTGGCTGGAAGTACTGAATGTCGAGCTATGCACCGTCAGGCTGTGAAAGAAGACAGCGTCGCCTGCATTGATCCGTCCGCCTACCCAATCGCCGCCCCGGGCTGTTTCAGGGTTGATATATCCCTCGGTGTGTTGAAGCCCAAAAAGGTGTGACATTTCCTTGATCGCGAGCGTTCCCTCTCCCTGCTGGCAATCATGAAGCGGCATCCATACTGTGTAGCTCTCCGAGCTTCCCGCAATCCCCGAGTTGTCCTGATGCGCATGCAAAAGGGCGCCCTCACAGTTGGGGAAGATCATCCGGGCGATGGGCTTGGGATGAACGAAAAGGCGCGGCCCCACCAGGCGCTTCATCACATCGGTCAACACCGGATGATGGGTCAATGCGTGGAGCCGCTCCAGGCGGAACGCGCGATTGGCGGCCTGCTTATATTTCGGCTCCGGATCGAAGCAGGCCATGGCGGGATTCGCGATGCGGTCCGATGGTGCGGACCCCTCGATGGTCCAGCCCTCGTCGGAGGCAATGCCGATCATGTCGCTGAGGAGCTGCTCCAGGTCCGCTTTCGGGATCAGGTCCCGGATGAAGACGTATCCGTACGTCTCCATCTCACTCTTGAGAGATACGGAATCGAGATCTTTGGCGAAGATCGTGCGAAATGACTTCATCGTACCTCTATAGAAATATTTTTTGATGCCGCTTAGATTACGCTCCCAGAGGCTCGATTTTGTCATTGCTTTGTCACCAGATTGTCTCAACGTGTTGGCGATCAGCGCGACTCGTGATGCGCAATCGCCGAGCCGCACTCTCAAGACTAAGTTTTCGGGGGATCGTGGTGTAATCGCTTATGGTTTGGCTTCCAAATCGGCGCTCAGGTGGACACTGCTGCCCGAGACATTCATCGAGCGGCTCCAATCGGCATACCCCTTTTTCTTCACGGTGATCGTATGTTGTCCTGCTGGAATTGACACGGTCGAAGGTGTGTTTCCAACGAAGGCTCCGTCGACGTCGATGTCCGCGCCAGGCACACTCGACTCCACATTGACACTTACCGCCACTGGCGCGGCGGCCGCAGACGGTGCACCGCCCGCAAGAGTGGGGACTGCGGTGCCAGCGGCGAAATTCGCCATGACTAAGTGCATGTCGCCCTGCACAAAGGCGGTGACCTCAGTTCCCTTGGGAATATCTACCGACTTGCCATGCATGAAGAGAAACAGCGGGGCTGCCGGAAAGAACACAATTGCGGTCGCGACCATCGCCCCCGTCATGGCGCCGACATGTCCGCCGCCCTTGCCGTCCTTGACCGCACGCAACTGTGCTTTCTCGCCATCTTCCAGCCGCACACTATCGACGTTCACGTCGAGCTTGCCACCGCGCCCCATCCGCCTTTTAGGTTCGGCGTCCGTGACGGTAGCGAGTGCTTGTGCGCCCTTCGGGATTACCACGATTCCCTGCACAAGGACCTCGTCGATCACTTCGAAGGGAATCTGGTCGCCAGTTTTCGTCGTCTCAGAAGATATGTTCTCGCTTAGCCTTAGTTTTATCGCCGTACCATCCAAAAGAGTGTTGGGAGGTGGAGGCGTAGTCGGAGCTCCATTGTCCTGAGCGGGTGGCGATTGCTTACCCACTGTCGTGGCTACGTCGGAGGTCGGAGTGTGAGATTGTTGGCAAAAAGCCAGATCACCGGGGGCGAGAAGCAAGGCAAGAAGAACCGCAAGAACTTTCAAGTAAACCTCTGCAATCGAAAAAATGAGTCAATGCAGCGTACGCGCAGAGCAATAGCTTCGCAACACAATTCGGTATAAGGCTCAAGGTTTAGTGAAACTAGGTTAGTTCTAGCGGCATGGGTGAGGTTAGTATCGGGATTTTCGCTGTCGCGAAAATGACCCACCTTATCGACGATGAGACCGTCGCGAAGATGGGGCACCCGGCTAATTACGTCCATGAAACTGTCAACCACATTGACCATTACGTTCGCGGTCAGGTGCATACAAACTGCCTTGAGAATTTCTGGAGTTTGGTGAAGCGAAATTTGGCAGGTACATATGTTGCGGTCGAACCCTTCCATCTTGACCGCTATCTGGATGAGCAGATGTTCCGATTCAATAATCGCCAGAACAAGACAGACGAACAGCGATTCAACAAGGCTCTTTCGCAGGTTGCAGGCCGTCGCCTGACCTATGCGACCCTTACCGGCACTGGCAGCGCTACCTCACACTAAATGGCGGCAAGGGCGCGGTAAACGTAAGCACTAACCCTTGCTGGATTTCTTTGGTTTACGCACTGTCGGTTTGACGGTAGACTTCGGTACGCGAAAAAGACGAGTCGCGAGTTTCTCGAATCGCTCTTCGGCTTCCGGGCCTTCGTGGTATTCGTGTTTCATAAACCTCATTCTATGCGCTAACTGCCTAACAAGAGAGATGCACCATGCCAGACGAGAACGGCGGCGAGGATATTCAAGGAAAACCAAGTGATGAGTCTATTGGAACGCCACCCCCACCAGCTAAGACAGGCACCACTCAAAATGAATCCACAACCGAAAAGCTTGAGAAGGACATAAAACGCGGCGAGTGGTGGCTTATTCGCATTGGAGTCGCAACCCTCGTTATAAACACGATAATTGCCTATATCTATTTTCAACAGCTCACTCAGATGCAATGGCTACTGAAGCTAGTATGCGCGCCGTCGATTTGGCTAACGATACCTTGAAGTATAACAACGGCAATTTCGATAGGGCGATGCAACAAACAACTGCTCAAACAGCTTCTCAATATACCGCTACCGAAGCGTCGAAAAAGGCCGCCGATGCCGCTAAGAGTGCCGCAGTCACCGCTAAGGATACCTTGTACATTTCCGAAAGAGCTTGGGTCTTTTTTTCTTCCACACTGATGGCCCAAGATTTGGATGATGCTAATTCCAAAATTCGGATCAAAGTGGGATTCATCAATAGTGGCAAGACTCCAGCTTTGGGGGTGAAAATTTTTACTAGAGTCGGCGTCTATCACGTAGGGGGTATTCCATCGGAACCCGATTGGACTAATTCTGTGGGGGAAAATACTTATCGAGCTATGTTGCCACCGACCGCCACTCCGCTTGCTATTGACGCCCATGAACTCGATGTTCCCATCGCATCTCGTAAGGCTTACGAAGACGGCCTGTCTAGGATCATCCTTCAATCGAGAATAGAGTATCGGGATACATTCAGGAAGAAGCATTGGATATATGTTTGCGGTGCTCACACGCGCGGGAAAGCTCTCTCGGATTTTGAAATGATCGACTTTCAAACAGACGAGGAACAGCAAAAACAGTAAAAGCTGAACTGCCCTGTCACGGCTACTCACGGGCTAAACCTCCCGACACATGTGTGCCATGTGATTTATTACCCTTCACCGTGGCATTTAAGTTCACTCCAATCCTCTATACTTAAGTAAGTAGAGAAAATCGAAAAGCCCCGCAGGTCTTCACCGACCTCGGGACTTACTTATTTGGAATGAAGACTTTATACACAGCGACGACGGCAAAACTCAATAAAATGAGGACTTTGCACCAGTCTCAAAACTCGAAGTCCAAACCTAAACCAAATCGAATGAAGACTTTGCACACATTTCGACGAGGGGAGGGGATTCAACCTCCACCACCAGTTCAGACTGTCACGGAGCCGGGGTGAGGCCGTGGCGGCGCATGATTTCGGCGAGGGCTTTGGGGTCGGGTGGGGTTGGGGGGACGGAGGTGGCTGCGGCTTTGGCGATGGCGGCGATTTCGCGGAAGTAGTTCGGGGTGAGGACGCCGGGGGAGACGATGGCCAGCGTTCTGGAAGTGGCGGGGTGAAGGTTGTCGAAGCGGTGGACGGCTCCGCGAGGGATGCAGAGCGCGTCGCCGGGGCCGATTTCGATTTTGCGTCCTTCAAGCGTGAAGGTGATGACGCCTTCGATGCCGTAGATGGTCTCCTCGTAGGCGTCGTGGCTGTGGGCGATGGGCACTCTGGCTCCGGCGGGGACGTCGAGCTCGAAGATGGCGACGGAGCCGCCGGAGTCCTTGCCTTCGACCAGGAAACGGATCGCCAACTGCCCAATCCTTATCTCTTCACGTGTGTCCGTTGCCATGAATCCCCCCTCTCTCTTTTTCTCTCTCAAGAGCATACCTTGGACGGGTGGCACGGGTGGGGTGGGGGAGATGACTGCGGCGTAGGCGTCTACTTTGTCGACGACTCCGGCGTTACTGCATCCAGCGTGATCTGCCGACGAATCCGATAGCGCACCGGGGTTCCGCAGACCGTCAGATCTTTGTCGTCGCAAGTCCTCTCGATTACGTCGACGGGGTTGTCCATCGTCGCGGAGAGAATACGTCCTGTCGGGAGCGCAAGCTTGATGACTGCCTCAAACGTCTCGTGTCCAACAGACGCCGCCCACTTGCCATCGGCGGCCCTCTGCACACCGACCCAGTTGTTCTCTGAGTCTCCGACACGCTCCTTCATCCACGCCGCGGGAATCGTGATCTTCTGTTCCGCGGGAGGCACATGTCGAACCACCAGAGTCGCCACCCTGGTGGCAGGATCAATCGACTGCAGCGTTACATCGAAGTCGATCGAGCTCTGTCCCAGCACGACATAGGTTCCATCCGCCCAGGAGCTGGGTGTGCCGTACTTCACATAGGCATGGGTTCCGGCGCCGGTGAGCGTCGCCTGCCGCATCGCCAGTTGCACATCGACATAGAAGGTCAACAAATCCGTAATCGGGCCGATCAACAATGGTTGGACCTTGCCCAGGTTAGGCAATGACGCTTTGAAGCTGGGGGCGACGGAAAGGTCTTGCCGGAACTCCTGGCTTGCCGGGGACAGCGCAAACGGCTTGCCGTTCAAGTCCAGCTTCGTCCACGCAAACTCCTCCACCATCTCGCCGGCCGCATTCTTCTTCACCACACCTTCGGCGCGGGCGTCATATTCGATCGTCCCCTCGTGCCCCGCATTGATGCCGTGCATCTTGTAGGCGATCGCTTCGCCTTCGTCGTACTGCCACGTCAGCGCGGGCGAGCTCTTCGCCGTCTGCGCCACGATCCGTTGCCCAGCCATCAGGGCGATTGCGATGCACATCATTGTGAGTGTCTTCCGTATCTTCATTGTCTTCCGTGTTTTCATCGTCCCTCGACCTTTTCCTCATAGACTTCGATAGCCCGCGTTACCCATCGCAACTGCGCTTCAAAACTGAGAACGCCGCTCTCCAGTGCCAGGCGAGCGGACGTCGTCATGCTTGCAACATTGCTTTTGAAATAGCTTCGCAGCCCGGGGACGTACTCCTTCAGGGCTGCTTCGAGCGACCGCAGGAAGCGCAGCGTAGCGGCCTCTCCCAATGCCGCATCGAAAAACGCAAACCGCAGCATCTGCTCTTTCATTCCGCTTATCACATCGGCCGGCTGCACGTCCGCTGTCAGCCACGCGGTCAGGCACTTCACACCGGGGTTGGTCATCGTGAATTCGCGCCGCTGTCTGCCCGAACCCTTCACCGCCTTGCTTCGGATCAGCCCGCGCTCCTCCAGCCTCCGCAGGGCCGGATAAATCGCACCAGGACTATCGCCAAGGCTAGCCATGGGCGTCTCCCCAAATGTCTTGCGGAGATCGTATCCGGAACAGCCGTTTTGCCGGATGAGTCCGAGCAGCGCGTATCCCAGTAGCGTGATTTGTATCGGTTTAGTAATAGTACGAATCGTACTATTATCTTTTTGATTGTCAACACAATCTTCGCGGCGGTCTCATCGACTCTACGGCTTGGGCGGCTGGTAAGCGCTAATTTGCAATGCCGATACAACCAGCGAAGGTTGAAATCGCTCATAGATGGAATGTCCGATACGACGAACGACTACACCCTGATCGTTGAAAAAGAATATGAAGCGCCTGGTTATCGCATCATGGTGTCGCCGGTCGGAAGAATATTGCGAATGGTTTCGATCCACTGTCTTGATTGGGAAAAAGCTGTCCTTGCCCTGATGACTCACGCGCATTACACCGAGCAGGCGGTGCGGCAGTGCGAAGAGACTCTCAGGACGGAAGGCGGACACCAGGTAGACCATGTTCTGCTAACCGACGAAGAAGCCGAAGCACTTGGATGGGTTCCCGAATTCAATACCAAGCCCGAGGCCGCAGATAGCGGCGAAGGTCCCGAAGCCCCATCCCCTGAGATGGCGTAGAGACACGGGAATCGGGGAGACCCTCGGCGAGTGATTCTAGTAGCTGCGCTGGTACATCCGCGAGAGCCGGTCATGCCAGCCCAGGCCATCATCGTCCAGCCACGCCCACAAAAATCCGATTCCCAGTGGGCAAGCCGCCAGAATCGTGGCGAAGATGCGACGCCGCATTGCTGTGCGCGTGGGATTGTCATCGGAGAAGGTGCACAACCCAATCCGCGCGTAACGCATGCCGGGAGTCGCCTCCGCCAGCGTGAAGAATAGAAGCTGATACAGCAGCAGGAACACCGCGAACGTCACCGCAGCGCCCAGAGCCGCGGTCTGCACAGTCATGTGGGTGCCGACCGGCTGGCTCGCAGGAAGCTTTCCCACGGTAAACGCGAAGGCCGCAACAAACGCAAGCAGAGCGGCCGACACGAGGCAGCCATCCACAATGGCCGCCATAAGGCGCAGGCTGAACGATGCAGTCTGGGGAGACAGCACCGGCTGGAACGGCGCATCCGGAGTCTCCACCGGAGCCGCGACAGGATGAGCGGCAAGCAGGATCGAAGACCACTCCGGCACCGCGGATTCGATCGCAGGCGCGATAGATATCTGCTCAGCTTCTACCTCGAAGATGCGGAGTTGAGCAGCAGCTGATTCATCGGCCTCCTTGCGAAGCGGACCCTCCGCGAGACGAGGCCGGGCCTTTCGCGCAGCCACAAGCTGCCGTGGAAACTCAATGAGATTGGCGGGGATGTCGATCGGAGGCGCAACCTCCTCGAAGACTGGCGACTGGCGAAATGCAATCTCTTCCTCGAGGGCAAGAACTTCGGCCTCATCGATGGCAGCCTGAGTCTGGCGATTGTTCTGACTTGCCCGGGGCTCACGGTAGGCGCCGCGGGGTGCCTCGTCCTCATCGAAGAGCCGGATGGTAAGAGCGGAGGAATCCCCCATCGCCACGGATGGCGCAGCCGGAGCAGCTTCGGTGATTAGTAACTCTGCCGAAACCGGTTCAGAATCTCGACCGGCAGCGGTCAAGGTCAACTGATCGAGTTCGGCAAGAAGTTCGTACTGCGCGTCGGCAACCGCCTGTGCGCTAAGAACCGCGACGTCGGCTGCAGCTTCGGCCGCGCGGATAGCGCTTTCGGCCTGCTCGGCAAGAAACGCGCGGTAACTCTGCGAGTTGGCGTATCGCTCGGCGACCGTCGCCGCGATGCGCGCGGAACGTGAGGTCCTGGGCTTCGACGCCGCGATGGGGGTGACGGTGCGGCCAGGGCCATTCCCGCGGCGGGCACGATGCGCGGCGAGACGCTCTGCTACCTGTTCCTTTAGTGCAAAAGGGGGTGCAGCTTCCGTTTCGTCCGGCGCTTCGTCCAGAGATAGCAGATCGCGCTGTAGGGAACTCATTGTGCTCAAATCCAAACTCGCTTCCGTAAAATCGTTTAGCCTCAAAGGGTGGTGCGTCTGCGAAGCTTAAGACCGAACGAACCGGGTGGCAGCCTACCCTGGCAGAACCGTCTGCCCCTGCCGTTGCTGATGTTCGGCTGTAGCAAATACAACGAGTTGCAAGCAGTCCGGGGCCGATATGGGAAGCGCTTTATCCGAGTCACCCTGAAGACTGTTTACCTCTTGATAACTACCACGGTGTTTGCGGCAAGTCATCCACATTTGCACGCGCAACAGGTGACGACTCTGGCAACTCCCACCACCAATCTGCCGGATGAGCCAGGAGCGGCGCGTTACCCACGGGCCGAGGTGCTTCCACCCGCGGAGGACACAACTGCGGTGGAACTCGAATCGGACACCCAATCGAAGCTGGGAAGCCGCTACGTGCTCGATGGCGACGTGGTCATCACGTATCGCGACCGAATTATCAAGGCAGACCACATCGAGTACGACGCGGAGACCGGTGACCTGACGGCTACCGGGAATCTTCACGTGACCGGAGGCCCGAACCACGAGGAGATTCGGGCGAGCCATGGAACGATGAACCTGAATCAACAGACGGGTCGCTTCTATGACGTGAGCGGCTCGGTGGGTCTGAAGAACGCAGGCCATAGCCTGACGACCTACGCGAATAGCAATCCCTTTCTGTTTACAGGACGGATCGTGGTCAGGACGGGGCCTCAGGACTATGAGATCTACGACGGCACCCTGACCACATGCAAGCTCCCCGATCCCGACTGGATGTTATCGGCGGGCAAGTTCATGGTGAACATGGACATGAAGAAGGCGACGGCACAGAACAGCGTCTTCCGCCTGATGAATATTCCGCTGCTGTTTCTGCCATACGTGACGCAACCGACCGATGCGGGCCAGCGGCAGACCGGAGTTTTGATTCCGGTAGTGGGGAACTCGTCGACGAAGGGGCTTGTGCTGGGCGAGCAGATCTACTGGGCCATTAATCGAAGCACGGATCTGACGTTAGGGGTGCAGTACTACTCCCTGCGCGGATGGGAACAATCGGGGTCATTTCGCTATCGCGGCCTGGGGAACGATTTCGCAAAAGCGCGGTTCAGTGCGCTGCAGGATCGAGGCATCACGTCGTCGAATGGGACATATGTGAACCAGGGCGGAGAAGATGTGACGTTCTCCGGGCGGCATGATTTCGACGCGCAGACGCGGATTGTGGCAGACGCGGAGTATCTCAGCTCGTATGCGTACAGGCAGGCATTTGCCGAGAGCTTCAGCCTGGCGACGACGAGCGATATTCTTTCCATTGCGTATGGGGTGCATGAGGCGGATGGATTTTTTGAAGCAGGAAGGGCTGACCGTTACCAGGGATTGAAGATGGCGGCCGTGCCGGCGACACCGACGACACCTGCACAGCCGGAGGAGCAGGTGCGCATCTTTCATGCGCCATCACTGGACTTCGCCAGCACGGAGCATGAGATCGGCAACAGTGGAGTGCAATGGAGCATGTGGGGTTCGTATGCAGGGTTGTCGCGGGTGCAGCCGAACTTTTCGACGGGCGGCCTGACCCAGCGGCTGGATATTCATCCGGAGATCTCGTATCCGCTGAGCTTTGACGGGTGGAAGCTGCGATCGTCAGTGGCAATACGAGAGACGGCGTACAGCCGAAGCCGGCAGACGCCATATACGATCGGGCCGCCAGTGGAGCTACCGAACGCGCTGAATCGCGCAGATGTGGAGGCCGAGGTGGACCTGCGGCCGCCAGTGCTCGAACGAACGTTCGATTCGGCCAAGGTGGAGAAGATGTTCGGACACGACGTGAAGCATACGATCGAGCCGGAGGTCACGTATCGCTACGTTGCGGGCATCAATAATTTCCTGAATGTGCTGCGGTTCGACGATATCGACGTCGCAAGCGATACGAATGAGCTGGAGTATGGGGTAACGCAGAGGCTCTTTCTGCGGCCGGTGAAATCCCGTCCCTGCCGGGAAAAGGTGATCAACGAGGACCAGAAAGAAGATCCGGATCTGGACCAGGGCCGGGTCGAAGCAAAGGAACGGGCCAGCGACTCGAAGGCGGAGGGACCGGTATGCGGGAGCCGCGAGTTGATCAGCTGGCGGCTGACGCAGAAGTATTTCTTCAACGAGACTTTTGGCAACGCAGTGCTCAATGGAAGGCGCAACATCTTCGATACAACCTTGAATCTTTCGGGGATCGCGTTTTTAACTGAGCCGCGAGCCATCTCGCCGCTGATTTCGCGGATGCGAGTGCGCACGTCGGAACACCTGGATGTGGAATGGGACTTCGATCTGGATACCGGAGCGAAGAAGTTTACGTCCAATAATGTGCTGATCGATGTGCACGAGAACAATATCTTTGGAGGACTGAGCTACGCCCGATTGAATGCTCCTGGACGATCTTTCACCGAGGGCATCGCCTCATCGGTCTCGAACTTCAACCAGTTGCGGCTTCTGCTGGGATATGGATCGCCAACCAGGGCTGGGTTGGGCGTGGCAGCGAATGTCGGGCTGGATTTGAATGCGGGAGACTCCGGACTAGTCCAATATGGGGCGCTTCAGGGGTCGTATAACTGGGATTGTTGTGGATTCAGCGTGGAGGTTCGCAAGTATGAACTGGGCGCCGTGCGAAATGAGACGGTTGAGCGGTTCAACTTCACGCTGTTGAATATCGGGACCGCGGGCAATCTGCGACGAGCAACGAGCTTGTTTTAAGCCCTGCGGGAGCAGGTGGTTCGCAGTGGTTGCGCCATGCAGAAGGCCGCTGCGTGAGATAATCGAGGTATTGTGCCTACCGTTGTAAAACCCTTTCGCGCCCTGATTTTTGCCTTTACGCTGGCTGCTCTCGGATGCCACGCCCAGACTCCTGCAGAGTCTTCGCAAAAGCTGTCTCCTGACCTGACGCGGCGAATCGAAGTATTGATCCGATCGAAGTCCTCTATTACGCCTGACTACGATATACAGATCGGTCCTCGGACGAAGAGCGATGTCCCGGGCTTCGATGCAATCAGCGTGACGTTTACGGCGGATGGAAAAACGAGCAAACCTCTGACATTCCTTCTTTCAACCGATGGAAAGACATTAGCCCAGTTCAGCAAGTACGACATCAGCCAGGATCCGAAGTCGCTGGTGAGCGCAGATGGGCGTCCGTCGCGAGGCGGACAAGCCAATGCGCCGGTTTTGATCGTCGGGTTTGACGACCTCGAATGTCCGTACTGCGCCAGGATGAATGAACAGCTCTTCCCGGCGCTGATCGAACGGTATAAAGACCAGGTTCGTATCGTGTACCGCGACTTTCCCCTGGATCAGCATCCGTGGGCAACGCGAGCGGCTATCGATGTGAACTGCGTTGGCGCACAGAGCCCGGCGGGCTACTGGAACCTGGTGGACTATATTCATGCCCATGCAGCAGAGATGGGCGGGACGGACAAGGTCCTGGCGAAGGCAAACGACACGCTCGATTCCCTGGCCCGCGACGAAGGAAAACGGCAGAAGCTGGATGCCGAAAAGCTGAATGCGTGCATCGTCAAACAGGATGATTCCGCCATCAAGGCTTCGGTAAAGCTGGGCGAGTCTCTGGGCGTGGATTCGACGCCAGCACTTTTTATCAACGGAGAAAAGATGGAAGGGGCTCTGCCGCTGGAGTACGTCTACCATATGATTGATGGCGCGCTGATTGCGTCGGGTCAGACACCGCCGCCTCCGCCGCCCGCTCCTCCGACTCCGGCACAGCCTAAAGCACCGGCTACCAGCGATCCAAGCAAATGAACGACAAATGCAGGAGATACAGGACGTGCCGACCTTTTTGACTGATACCGATCGTTTTTTCGCTATGCGCTTCTCTCGTTTGGTTTTGCTTCCTGCGGCCGCGATTCTGACCGCAGGCTTGCTGCCGATTGCAGGCTGCAATCGCGGCCATAGCGCGGACGTGGTGGCCACGGTGAACGGTCACGCTATCATGCGGACCGATCTGGACAAGGCGTATCAGATACAACTCGGCGAATCTCCTCAGCAGCAACAGCTTTCGCAGGAGCAAAGTGATTCGCTGCGTCTTAACGTGCTGCGAGCGTTAATCGACGAAGAGATTGTTGAGCAGCTGGCTGCCAAGATGAATCTGACCGCAACCAATGAAGAGGTGGATGCGAAGCTCGCGGAGATGAAGGCTCCTTATACCGAGGAGCAATTCCAGGAACGGCTAAAGGCGAGCAATCAAACTCTCGACGATCTGAAGCACGCGCTTCGACGAAGCCTCACGATCAACAAACTGCTGAACAAAGAGATCAACTCGAAGATCACCGTGACCGATGCTGACGTGACGAACTACTACAACCAGCACAAGGCCGAATACAACCTGAGGGAGACGCAATATCATCTGGCTCAGATCCAGGTGACCGATATACCGTCGCAACCGGGCAATCTGCAAAACAGTAAAGCCACAAACGACGTGGAGGCGAAACGGAAGATCCAAGCGCTGAAAAACCGGTTGGACAGCGGCGAGGACTTTGGGACGCTGGCGATGAACTTTTCCGAGCAGCCTGAGACCGCTCCGAATGGCGGCGATATGGGCTTCGTTGGCGAGTCGCAGATGCATGCCGACCCCGCAGTCTTTGCTGCAGTGACCAAGCTGAAGGCCGGGGAGATGACGGACATTCTTCCGCTGCTGGATGGACAGACAAAAAAACCGGTGGGATACGCGATCTACAAACTGCTTTCACGCGATCCTCCGGGACAGCGCGATCTCAACGATCCTCGCGTACAACAGGCGATTCGGCAGCAGCTGCGCGATGGCAGGTCGCAGTTGTTGAAAGGCGCCTACCTCGAGATCGTGCACGATCAGGCCAAGGTGGAGAATTTCTTCGCCGAACAGATATTTAAGACCGACGCGCACTAAAACCCCCAATTGGAGAGCCTATGACACAGCCGCGGGTGCGTTTCGCTGTTCTTGGCTTTGGACATCATGCTGTTCGCCGCCTTCTGCCTGCGTTTTCGCGTTGCGAAGCGGCGAAACTAACCGGGATGTGGCGGCGGGACCAGAGCGCTGCAAGTCAAAACTGCGCGGAGTACAAGATTGCGCACTGCTTTCCGACACGGGAAGCGCTTTGCTCTTCTCCTGAGGTTGACGTAGTCCTGATTACGTCGCCGGATGCGATGCATCGCGACGATACTTTGCTGGCGGTGCGACACGGCAAGGCCGTGCTATGCGAAAAGCCAGTGGCAATGAATGCCGCAGAGGCGGAAGAGATGCAGGCCGCGGCTGCAAGGGCTAGGTTGCTCTACGGCGTGGCGCAGAACTTTCGTTTCAACAGGAGTCTGGAGTGGATTCGGGAACAGATCGCTGCGGGACGTATCGGAAAACCGCAACTGGCCCATGCGCAATACTCCTATCCTGCGGCGCAGAGTCCGCGGAAGTGGATTACCGATGTGACGCTGGCGTGCGGTGGCCCCATTGCTGACGTTGGCGTGCATTGCATCGATGCACTGCGGTTCATCCTGGGTGCAGATGTCTTGAGCGTGAGTGCCATGGCCCAGAAGGATGAGCTGTCAGGAGAGGCGGAAGCTATCGCTTCACTGCAGATGGAGATGACCGGTGGGGTTTACGCAAATGTGACGGCGAGTGCTCGCGCACCGTATCGGACGCTGGTTGAGGTTACAGGGACTGACGGTGTACTTATCGCGGAGAATGGCTTGACCGTCGATCGGCCGGTGCAGTTGACGTTGCGGAGAGCCGGGGAGCTGGTGGAAACGGTCACCGTTGAAAACGGTGATGGGTATTCGCGCATGGTGGATAGCTTTGCGAGCGCATTCCGCGGTGAGAGAGATTTTGTAGCGTCCGGCGAAGATGGCGTTGTCAATATGCGAGTGTTGGACGCGGCTTTTAAAAGCTGGCGGAGTGGACGACGCGAATCTGTGACCTAATGCATCGCTGCGGCTAACGTAGAGGTTTCTACGTGACGCGATATGCCTGGATTTGGGCCGGGTGTCGTTGCGGGGGGCAGATACTTCTTGTAGACACTAATGTGGAAGCAAGCCTGTTGAAACTCCTCCTCCACATCGACTTTGCCTTCCTGAACGAGCGGAAGCAGGTAACCGCGCAGCCAGGCGATTTCGGTGAGGGACAGACCGTGCTTGGCGATGTCGACGGCCTGACCGGTGAGATGAGGAGAAGCTGTGTCGCCTTCGGCCGGAGCGGCGTTGCCATTGATTCGGATCAAATGTTCCTGAAAGTCCACGGTGCGGACCGCGGAGTTTACCTGCAATGGAGAATGAAAGTGAGCGTAGTGAGCCCTAGCCAGGGCTTGAAGAAATTGTGCGGTCCAGGGGCGGCAATAGCGGCGGTTTGTGGGTAGCCGCTCGTCAATTTGCAGAGCGCTGCCGCTTGGTAGAGAGACGAGCAGTCGCTTGCTGCGCATATCCAGAAGATCCTCATCGTTCTGGATGCGATCGAGCCCGTCGTGGTCGGCAACCTCGTTCTGATGAACGAGAATCTCGTGAGATCCTCGCAGTGGCGGAGGAACGATAAGGCGACCGCGCTTGTTGTAGAGGCTCGGTAATATAACCGGGGTTGAAACGGCATTCTTCGACGAGACAAGAGTGGCTGGCTTGGTTGGGGTCTCCGCTGCTTTCAGGAAATCGCCTGAGGTGGCTTTCCTCCGAGCCACCTCAGAGGAGGTTACTTCGAATCGGCTTGCTCTTGTGGGATTGCGCGAGTTGTCCACTTGGCGGAGGGGATGGTGTGTCAATGCAGGTTGCGTCTTGATACGGACAATTGTGCGGGGATTGCGTTTGTGGGAGAGTCGTGCTGACCCGGCGGTGGGATGGCGATGCATCGAAACAATCTTCTGGGCTGGATGATGTGTTGATCTGGCCACGCCGGCGACAGGGAAAAGGTACAGGGATGCAAGCACCAGAATGGCCGGGATGGAAGCGTTCAAACGCATCGTGATTTCAGAGGCGCGGAACGCCAGAGCATCTCCTACACTAAATGTGTTGTTTGGTGAGAAGTAAGTGACCAGGTCGGTTCTGTGTACTTGTCCATTAACAGCTTGACTCGCATCGTCATGACGTACAACGTTATTTCTGCTGGCTTGCCCATGTCTCGAGATCGGCGGGGGTGCGCAGATGGCCTTGCAGCAAGGCATCGATCAGGGACCGCGTATTGACTGCGGAAAAGGGCCGATCGATGCGGGCCGGGGTTTGTTGATCGGGCAGCTTGACGATGTAAGCGGGCCTGGGGTCGAACTCGCCGCCATGGCTGGCAGCCTCGTCTTCGGCCGTCCAGGTCATCGAATCTCTCCAGATGGAGGTTGTGCGCCACGAATGATCTCCCATGACGATGATGGTGGTGGAATTCCACTGGTTGTTTTGTTCGAGGAGCTGACGGACGTGGCCGAGATAACTGTCGGCTAAGGCCAGGTTGTCGATGTAGGAGGTGTGTTTGGTGCTGAAGGCTTTCTTGTTGCGGTCATAAAAACCGTAGGGATGAGGTATGGGCATATGCAGGAAGAGGAAGTTGATCGAGGGATCTTTCAGATCGGCATCACCGGCGGCGAGCAGATTACGATAGTCAGTCAAGTGCTGGCGGATGTCGCGGGACTCGTCGGTGGGGGCACCGGGGCCATGACCGAAGAGGTGTTTGGTGTCGAGCCAGAGCCGGCGGAACGGGCGAAAGAGATCTACCTGCAAAGATCGGTTTGGTGACAGGTTTGCAGGCGTAGATTCTCGATAGGTCCAGAAACAATGGTCGAGAACCTCGGGCATGATCCTGCAGTAGGGGTTGTACCAGCCGGCGATGCCAGTACTGTAGCCGGCATCGATGGCATCCTGGAAGACGGTCTCGTGCTGACGAAAGGGAACCCACTTGCCGCTCGATGGGTCTTTGAGAGAGAGCAGAAGGCCGCGAGCAGAGATGTCTACAGCATTCGAGGGAATTCCAGTGAAGAGCGTGGGGAGTATGTAGCGGGTGTATTCACCGGCTGGAACGACGTGAGTGAAGATGGTGGATTCCGTTGCAAGCTGGTCGAAGGCAGGAAGCTCGAGGCCGGGAAAGCGACGTTCGTAAAGCTGCTGGTAGGAGAGTTCGTCGAGCATGAGCCAGATGATGCGTTGCCGAGGCGGCGCCGAAGCCAGAGGGGCGTTGTGGAGCCTGGGCGCAGGATTGAGATCACGCGCCTGCCACGCACTCCAGACCAGCTGCGCGAAGATAAGCAGGCCGGTGAATGCAAAAAGGCCAAGAAGAATGGCCGCGCCATGCTGCATCTTTTCGAAACGGGGAAGAATTTTTTTCCATCGGAACGAGATCGCGATCAGGGTAAGCAGGCAAACGATGGCGACAAGATAGGTGAGCCAATCGGGACTTTCAGTGCCGGAGAAGTTGGTGATGGTATGGAGAAGGATCGACGGCAGGGCAAGGATGAAAGCCGACCAGATGATGACACGGAATGCGCCGGGCCGTTCTGCCAGATATAGCAACGCAGCGAGCAAAAGCGTCAGCGCAAGGACGTAGACGATGATGGGAATAATGACGGAAGAGGCAGAACCGATCAGGTGGTAGACAAGATCGTGCTCTGTCGAAATGAGAGGGCCGGTGAGGTCAAGCAGGTATAGATTCGCAAGCCCAAAGGCAACCGTGACAGGATGGATGAGCGGCTTCACAGCCTGTTTTCTTTCAGAACGCGGTAACAGGATGCGAACATGCAGTGCCGGCCGTTTCAGATCAGGATTGAGCGGAGGAGTCGCCGAAGCGCAGGCGAGCAACCTCATCTCAAGAAGAGGCTATAAGGCACTTCTCTCTGATGTCAACGAAGTTCTACGACGGACGACTGGACTGGGGAATGCCCTTTGCTCCTTTGACGAAGAGGTTCTTAATGCGGCGGCGAAAATAAAATAACGCTCCCGAAAAGACCGCGCTAATTCCCTGAAAGATCAGGAGCCCTGACCCTGGATCGACGTAGGCGTAGGCCTGACGTTCAAAGGTGAAGCTGAGCGTAATAAGAAGTATCAGCGTGATCACAAAATATTTCAGATTGCGGGTCATTCGTATTCCCCCGGGGAGAGCGGTCTGCATGGACCGCCCTGCTTGGAGTGAAGACGCTACGCCCAAGGAAAAGTTTCGGTGGGATTGTGTTTTTGGTGTCCTTGTTTTGTCTCATTGGCGTCTCGGCCGGCTAAATCAACCTGGTTATGTTTCTATGCCTTGCAGGAGCCTGGTCCCGGCCGTCTTATTCTTCGTCTTCCATACTTTTTCATTTATCTGATTTCTCTCTTTTGGCGAGGCGTGTAGGATGGCGGAGCCCTATTAATTTTGCTATACGGAGAGCTACATTGCGCCTCATCTCTTCTACCGCTCCTATTTCAGCCTGGATTCTTGCAGGCTTCGCGACAGCATGTATGGCCGCAACCCCTGGGGAGAAACCCCACCTGCTGCAGCGCCCGGCACTAAGCCAGACGCAGATTGTGTTCAACTACGCGGGCGACCTGTGGAGCGTGGACCGCAAAGGAGGCCACGCGACGCGGCTGACAATTGGCGTCGGGGTTGAGACGTCGCCGGTCTTCTCGCCCGATGGAAGCACCATCGCGTTTACTGGCGAGTACGACGGCAACACCGATGTGTTCACGATTCCGGCTGCCGGTGGCGTGCCACATCGTGTGACTTATCATCCGTCTGCGGATGCGGCGGTGGGATGGTCGCCGGATGGAAAGCAGATCGTCTTCCGCTCGGACCGCGACGCGAATAGCCGGTATACGCAGTTGTATGAGGTTCCTGCAGCCGGCGGCTTTGCCAAGGTACTGCCATTGCCAATGGCCTATGAGGGAGCAATCTCCAGCGATGGCGACACCATAGCCTATTCGCCCCTGGGACCTTCGTTCAGTTTCGACTACAACCGATATGTTGCATGGGGAAACTACCGTGGCGGCCGGGCGAGCACGATTTGGCTCACTGGCTTAAAAGACCTCAACAGCACGGAAATTCCGCATGAAACGGGGTCGGATCTCGACCCGGTATGGATGGGGAAGATGGTCTATTTTCTCTCCGACCGCAGCGGTCCAATGACTCTGTACAAGTACGATCCTTCGACGAAAGCGGTAACAGAGTGCCTGAAGAACGCGGGCAAGCCGCCGATGCATTCGCTATCTGGTGGACCGGGCGGCCTGGTGTACGACCAACTTGGCGAGATTTATCTGTTCGACCCGGCGAGCGGTCAATCCCACATGGTTTCGATTGACGTGACGGGCGATCTGCCGGAGGTAAGGCCGCGGATTGAGAACGTCAGCACGCAGATTGATCATGCCGCTATCTCTCCCACCGGATTGCGAGCTGTATTTGAGGCGCACGGTGAGATTCTGACGGTCCCGGTAAAGAAGGGGCCAACGCGCGATATTACAAATACGCCGGGCGTGATGGAGCGCGGTGCGGCATGGTCGCCCGATGGACAATCCATTGCCTATTTTTCTGATGAGTCCGGACTGTATGCCGTCCATGTGTCGAGCCAGACCGGCAGCGGCGAGGTGCGGAAGTTTCCGCTTGCAAAGGATCCCGCTTTCTACTTCGATCTGACATGGTCACCCGATTCGAAGCTGATGGCGTTTCGCGATAACCATTTGCGGCTATGGATGCTGGACACCGGCAGCGGAAAGCTGACGCATGTGGGCGAGGACGATTATTTCCAGACCGACAAGCGCGACATAGCCTGGTCGCCGGATTCGAAGTGGATCGCTTATTCACAGATCGTCGCAAACCACCTGCATGCGCTATTTCTGTATTCCGTGGAGACAGGCAAGTCGACTCAGTTCACGGATGATTCCGCCGATTCGCGTTTCCCGACGTTCGACCGGAATGGAAAATATCTGTACTTCACCGCGAGTACAAACAGTGGAGGCACTACCGCCGGCCTTGATATGACCAGCGATTTGCTTACGACGTCGCGCAATGTGTATGCCGTGGTGTTGGCCGCTGATCAGGCTTCGCCGATTGCGCCTGAGAGCGACGACGAGAAGACTCCGGCCGAGGCTCACGAAAGAGCAAGAGAAAATGCGGACGCTACGCCGGCAGGCGAACCAGAACGGGCGCGACCGGCGACGGCAAGACCTCCAACGCCACCAAAACCGGTGAAGATTGATCTTGCGGGAATCCAGAGCCGCATCGTCGCGCTGCCGTTGCCGGCTGGGGATTATCTCGAGTTGATTGCAGGCAAGCCAGGCATCCTGTACTTCCGTGAGGCTGGCAGCAGCAATCGATTCGCGGAGCGTTCTGCTACGCTCAGCCGGTTTGTTTTCGACACTCGCAAGGCAGAAAAGCTGGCTGATCGCGTTGGGAGTTTTGAGCTTTCTGCCGACGGCGAAAAGATGCTGCTAACGTTGACGCCAGAGGGTGCCGGCGGCGGTCGAGGGGCAGGCGGAGCCGCTCCGCGTCCTTCTTATGTCATTGTGTCCGCGAATGCTCCTGTGAAGGCCGGGGAGGGAACGGTTTCTTTGACTGATCTCCAGGTCCGGATCGACCCGCCGGCTGAGTGGAATCAGATGTACCACGAAGTATGGAGAGTGGAGCGCGCCTATTTCTACGATCCTAATTTTCATGGCGTGAACACAGTAGAAGAGGAAAAACGGTTCGAGCCGTATGTTCAGTCGATCGCGTCGCGCAGCGATTTGAACTACATCTTCCAGGAGATGCTGAGCGGCTTCTCCGTGGGACATCTGCGAGGCACGGGCGGAGAAATTCCCGAGGCAAAACGGGTTCCGGGCGGCCTGCTCGGCGCTGACTACGCGATTGAGAACGGCCACTACTGTCTCGCAAAGATCCTCACCGGAGGCAGCTGGAATCCAGAGGAGAAGGCTCCGTTGGCTGAGCCTGGACTGAATGTTCATGTTGGCGATTGCATTCTCGCGATCGGCGGCGAAGAGTTGAAAGCTGACGACGATATCCAGCGATTGCTGGAGGGCACAGCCGGACACGCCATTACACTCCATATTGCTTCTGCAAATGGCAGCAACGTGCGGGATGTTACGGTGGTCCCGATTCGTAGCGAGGCTGCTCTGCGTAACAGCGAATGGATCGAAGACAACCAGCGCAAGGTCGACAAACTCTCGGGTGGCAAGTTGGCGTACGTCTACCTGCCGGATACCGGTGCTGGAGGATTTACGAATTTCAATCGCTTCTATTTTGCTCAACTCAATAAGGAAGGCGCCGTAATCGACGAACGCTTTAATGGAGGCGGCCAGATGGCTGATTACATTATTGAAGCGATGCAGAGGAAGATTGTCGGGTATTGGGCGTATCGCTATGGCGCGATACAAAAGACAGTCAATGCTTCGATCCCGGGTCCCAAGGTGATGATCATCAATGAAGTCGCGGGTTCAGGTGGTGATGCGATGCCGTGGCTTTTCCATCAGGAGAAGGTTGGAGTGCTGGTGGGCAAACGCACATGGGGCGGTCTGGTCGGTATCGGCGCGATCCCGGTATTGATGGATGGCGGCACTGTGACATCGCCCAGCTATGGATACTTTTCGCCAGAAGGCAAGTGGCAGGTTGAAAACCATGGCACCGACCCGGATGTGATCGTCGATCAGGACCCGAAGGCGGTGAGTGAAGGGCATGATCCGCAACTGGAGAAGGCAGTGAGCATCGCCATGCAGGAGCTCGCGCAACATCCTGTGCCACAGCCGGCGAAGCCTCCGTATCCGAACTATCACAACAAATAAATAAACCGCGATGCGGATTCGCATTCCGCATCGCGCTTCTACCTTATATCCCTATACCTGCTGCCTTGACGACGGACGTAGCGGCACTCGCGATCTGACTCGGATCCTTGGTGGTAATCGCCATCGCCAGGACAATGACCGAGGACGCTATGTTGACGGCCTTGTCGATGTTTTCGAGCTTTTCGAGCGCACGGTCTGCCGCTTTTGTCGCGAGAGAGATCTGGTCAACCGCCTGGTCTGCGTTGGCCAGCGTGATGTTCGCTGCCTGTATGGCATAGCCTGCCGCGATGTTCATGAGGGAGTAGACGTAGCCCTGCAGCTGGACGATGGTTGGATCGGTAAGCTTGCAACCCGCGCTGATGGCGTTCAGGCGAACTTGACCTACTTCCATGGCGATGTCGTGAAAAGACTGGGCCAGAGCCTGCATTTGATCATCGGTAAGTGTTGGGGTGGTGATCGCTGCTGCGACCGGAGTTGGCGTTTTCATGGCTGGTTCGACCTCGACTGAATATCGGCGAGCGCTGCATTTAACGATACGACGATGGGCCCGACTTGTTTGGCAATCTCAATAGGACTGGCCTTCTGCATTGCCTGCCGCGTCACCTTGGCGTGGAGAACTCCAAGACCATCCATGAGATTTCCATAAGAAATGACGTCGTCCTTGCGGACCTGCAACGCGGTTTTGTCGTGCGCATACTGGCGTTGGACGAGGATGAGCGCGAGCCGCTCGTTGGGCTGGGCCGCGACCATCGGACCCAGGTAGAAGTTATCAAGCATGGACTCCTCGTTGGACAGCATGAGGCCATAGTCGTGTGTGATGATCTTTTTCAAAGCCTGAGTCAGGGACTGGATAGCCTGATCGTTCGCTTTCATGAGATCCGCGAGCTGCTTTTCGCGATAGCCCCTGGTGGCAGCATCGGCCAGGGATTTCAGGATGCTCTGCGCATCATTCCCTGCGGTCGCAGCGCTGGCAGAGAGGCTTGCGTTTGTGCTCATTGCGGTTACATTTGCGTCGATGGTCGCTTCGTAGCTGAGAGGCTTATTCGAAGCGAGCTTGCCGAGCGCATCGAAGTAGTCGAGCAGGATGTTCTGGTCCCTTGCGAGCTGGTCGGCTATCTCCCGGTACGGCTTGCAGTCCTGGGCTTGCTCGCTTGGGGGGCGCTCTAACGATGGGGTGTTTTCGAAGAGAGTGTTCTGGCGAGCGCAGGTTCCGGCGACGTCGTTGGAGACTCGCGGGAGTGAGATTCTGGCTTCATCGGAGAGTTTGGAGAGACCGGCTGCGTCTTCGAGGTTGACGCAGCCGTCGAGGGCGAAGAGCAAAGCTGCTACCGCGACGATTCGCAAAGAGAGCTTGCGATGGGTCAGGGTCAGAGACAATGGACACCTCTTTCTTCAGGTATGGCTGGTGCTCAAGGCTTCGCAGGACTTTCCGTGTGGGCCTGAACCAGCCACTTGTTAGTACCGGGCTTTCGGATCCAGACAGTCGTGGAATTGTTGTCGTTGCTCTTGCGCTGAGGTTTGTCGTCGGTCCCGCAGTTGAAGGTATTGACGACATGATACGCAGTGAGAGCCGAGTCTGGCGAGAGGACTCGAACCTGAAGATCGCGGAGCTCGTAGGACTCGAGCTTACAGTGCTTCAGGTTAATGAGAAGAGCATCGACGGCCTGGATTTGGTCGTCAACTTCGATGAAATCCCTGGCGAAAAGACTGCGAACGGCGGCAAAGTCCCCCTCGGCCATTGTGGTCCAGAGATGTTGTTCGAGGTTGACGATTTCAACGGGGGCGGGAATGGTTGCGGTTTGAGCTGAGGCGGAGACGACGAGTGCGATGATGATCGCAAGGAGGAGGGGACGCATGAAGCTATGGTAGCGTCTGATCCCCTCCCCGGAGAGTGGTTTAATTCGTGGTGGCGGGTTTGCCTACTTTGCGTATGGAAGCGTCGACGATGGCATAGAGAAGCTGGCCGTGATCGGTACGGGCCTTCTCCTTGATGTATTCGCCCGTCCGTTTGCCGGCATCGGCGTTGTCGGGCAGAGTGAGGCCACGGGTCTGGGCGGAGATTTCGGCGAGCTGCTGAATGATGTCGAAGAAGGTGGCTTCATTCCGTCCGGCGAGCTGCCAGCAGTCGGAGACCGTGCAGGTAAGTATCTGCTGCGTGGTCCAATTATGAGGCGCGGCCGAGTCGGCCGAGGGTGTGATCGTCACGGGAGACTTTGGCTGCTGGGCGGTCGCCGCGAATGTTGCGGCTGCAAGGGTGAGACAGAGGGCAATTCTTTTTGCGAGGTGCATGGGATCGGTCCTTTTAATTTGATCTAGTGAGGGTGGTAGTTATTGTTGCGGTTGTTCTGGGCTGCCTGGCCTATTACTGCGCCTATACCGGCACCGGCTGCTCCGCCTATGATCGTGCCCTTGAGACCGCCGCCGAACACAGCGCCAAGGACGGCCCCGCCAGCACCGCCGATGAGAGCTCCTTTGCCGGGCCCGATACCACCCTGGCGGTGGTCGTTGTGGTAGTTGTTGCTGTTGTAGTGCGGATCACGGCTGTTGTAGTAGTCGCCATGGCGGGCGCCGTCACGCATGCCGTTGTAATAAGCGCTGTTGTTGTGGTGGCTCTGGGCGGGGGCGGGAAGAGTGCTGGTGGTGAACAAAAGAGGAAGGATCAGAACCGCACTTCTAAACTTATTCATCTGCCGTTAGATGCGGGTTTTTTCAATTGTGCGGATATTATTGAACCTCAAGGAGATAGATAGTCTTTGGCCTTGACAAGAATTTTGCATAGAATGCGGAGGCTCAGCGATGGTTTCAGCGTCTTAGTAATCAATCCGTTGGAGGTTGGTGTGAATCGTATGGTGAGTTCGTGGCGAGTTCGTGGTGCATTGGTGGCTGGGATGATGGTGATTGGCCAGGTTGGGTTCGCACAAACGGCGAAGCCGAAGGCGAAGAGCACAGTGAAACCGGGGACGGCGGTGTGGTCGCCGGATGTGCAGAAGACGCTTGGGGTGACGGCGGAGAACTTCAATGCCGAAGGCTTGAACAAGCTAACGCCGGCGCAGTTGACCGCGCTGCTGGTCTCGGCTGGACACGATCCTAAGAAGACAATGCTGACTTGCCCGGCAAGCGGGACCGTGCCGGCGGCAAGGATTCGGGTGCTGATAACGGTGGCCGGGGATGATTCGAATGGGACGATTGCCGCGGCGATCAAGCAGTCAGTGGCATCGCTGTCCGGCGTGGACGTGGTGGATTCGGCGGCCACGGCAGACCGAGCGCTGCACGTGGTGATCCAGGAGCAGACGATGAATAAGCGAACGATCGGATTTACTGCGTCGTATCTTACGTCGACTCCGTGCACTGAGGAGACGGCAGGCAAAAAGACGGACGTGGAGTTGAAGGGAACCCTCGGAACTTATACCGACGCGAAGGGGCTGGACCTGGCGAAGGACCTTGCGGGGATGATGGACCAGGATCTTCGTCCGCCGCCGGCGAAGTAATGGCCAGGCGAAGTTAACGGCTATTTGACGCCTTTATTCGGATCCCATGAACCCTGAAGTTTGCGGATCATGATGATCTCGCCGGTGTGGTAGGCGTTGTGGGTACTGATGTGAGAGATCGAGGAGGCGATTTTTTCGATCTTCGCATCATCGGCAGCTTCGACGAGTTGCTCTATTGCGGTGAGATTCTCGTCGAGCTTCCTGACGGTGTCAGCCCAGGTGGCAGCGTCGAATTTGTTGAAGGTCTCGGTGTTGTCGGAGGTTGTGGCGGCTTTCTCCCCTTTGAGCTGGGCGAGCGCGGCGCTATTCCAGTAAAGAATGTGGTAGGCGATCATGCCGACGGAGTGATCTTCCGGGGCGGGATTGTTGGGACCTTCGGATTTAGGAATCCAGCGAGCCTGCTCGGCCGTCAGGCCGGCGACCGCTGTGTTGATGGGGACGAACCACTCGGCCTTGTTGTGGGTTGAGCGGAGTTGGGCGAGCAGAACAGACTTGAGTGTGGGAGGAGGTCCAGCGGGTTTGGGCGCCTGGGCGAGAGCGAAGGGGGAGAGCAAAAGAGCGAGGAGGATTGGTTTGAAGGCCATGGGGATCCTTTTCTCAGAGATAACATTGACGTGCGAGTGAGGGAAAAAGAGTAGCAGGATCGACGCCGAATTGGGTGGATTTTGTGACGAAAGGTCAGAAAAGAAGTTTGAGGTGATCGAGTGAGAGGATGATCCGGTAAGCAGCAGGTTCCGTGCCTTGAGGATCTCCAGATTTTGATCCCCTCAAAATACAAACCCCATCGTCGATCCACTTAGGGTGACGATGGGGCATTCGAATTTAGAAGATAAGCTAAGAACGGCGGCGGAAGAGGGAGCGTCGGACGAAGGGCAGCGCGGCGAGGCCGAGCCCGAATAGCGAGAGTGTCGCGGGTTCGGGAACGGTGGGGTCAGGTGCGCTTCTACTAAGGTTGGCATCGTAGCCCACGGTGAAGGCGTAGTAGTTCTCAAAGAAGGGTGTAGTGAAGGTGATGGTGCTGAAGGTGCCGTTAAACTGGACGAGACCATTGCCTTCGGAACCATCCACGCTGCTGCCGTCCAGGGTGAGTCCGCTGCCGTTGAATTCGGTGGACGGTCCGCCGCCGAGCAAAGTGAAACTTTGCGAGGCCTTGGTGGAGAAGTTAAAAGAGGCAGGCATTGAGGAGTCGCCGAGGCTCCAGATGGCGAAGACAGGATCGACGACGGGAGCGGAGAAGGTGATGGACTCCTGGATGATCGGGGTGCCGGGAGTCGTTCCTTCAAGTTGAATGGACGGACTGTTGGGAGGGCCGTTGCCGACGGAACCGCCCGTAAAAGTGGAGGATGGGGTCCAGGTAGGGACGCTGGTGAGACCGCTGGTCTGGCCGGAATAGGTAACGGTGATGCTTCCGATGGTGCCGCTGGCGGCGCCGTTAGCGGCGGAGGACCAAGTGGTCCAGTTGACAGTGTCGGCATGCGCAAGGGTCGGGATGGAAACCGCGAAGGCAGCTAAAAAAAGCGCAGGCATCGGATTCGCAAGCAGGCGATGAAGCTGCATAGAGTTTCTCCTTATTGTCCAATTGTTTGAAAAAGGGGCCCGGGTACTTTTCCTCTGGGGAGGAGCCCAATTTATAGGGCAGTTTTGGAGGTTCGTCAACGGAAATTTAGGTGAAAATGCAACCCTTTTACTTGCAATGACTTGCAAAAATTGCGCAACGGTCTGCGATGACGCAAAACTCGCGCGTGCTGAAAAACGTATGAAGGAGCGGGAATTTACGGCTGCCTAATTTGAGCTAAAACTCACTGCACCGTGAGGTTAACGACAGTGCTTTGCGTGATGCTGCCGGAGGTGGCTTTGATGGTGATTTGCGAGGTCCCGGCAGGTGTGGAGGGCACAAAGACATCGCTTGTGCTGGAACAGCCGGCGATGAAACCGGCGGAGATGAGAAGGACGCCTAGCAGAGCAAGGAAGCGGGTGGGATAGTGCTTATTGGTCGAACGGCGACGGAAAAAAGTAACGATTGCGCTGAAGGGTAAAAGGAGGGCAGCGGTGATTCCGGCAGTGGTAGCTCCGCGAAGCGTGCCGGGTTGGAGGGCCGCCATCTTCTTTACGGTGGTGATGGTGACGGTGCTGGTGGCGGGGGTTCCCGAGGCGACGGTCAACTGTGCCGGAGCGAAGGTACAGGTTGCGGCTTCCGGCAGGCCGCTGCAGGCAAGGGTAACAGTACCGCTGAAGTTGTTGGTGGGCACGGCGCTGACGACTGCGGTAGCGGATGAGCCAGCGGTGACGGTAGCGGCAGAAGTGGAGGCGCTGAACCCGTAGGTTGCAGCACCGGTAGCGGTTGGGTTCGTGGTCACACTGGCGAATAGACCGTGTTTTTCTCCGGTGAGGCCGGCGGCGAAGTAGAGGGTGTTGAGGTTGCCCGGGCTGGTTCCAGCAGGAGCGGTGACACCGAAGAAGATCTCCCACAGACTGGCGTAGGTGAGGGTTTTACCAGTGCCGTCGGCGAGTTGGCCAAGGAAGGCGAAGGATTTGGGATCGTAGACGTTGATGACACCGTCGCCGAAGTTGCCGACGAGGAGGTCTCCCCCGAAGACGCCAAAGGTTGTGGGGGCAATGGTTACTCCCCAGGGAGCGTTGAGGTTGCCGCCGGTGGTAACGGCGCGGGAGACGAAGTTGCCGGAGGTGTCGAAGACGTCGACCAGACCGTTACCCGGTCCGATGGTGGTTGCCCCGGTTGAGGAGCGGAGGGCGTAGGTGACGAAAACCTGAGCGCCGATGGGATGGACGGTGTAGGGGACGTATCCGGCGGGGAGGTTGGGATCAGTGAAGGACCCGGTGAGTTTGGCGGCGGCGAAGGTGCTGTCGTAGACCTCGATGTCGGCGCCCTTGCCGAAGTTGGCGGCGAGGAGATAGGTGCCGTTGGCATTGGTCATCAAGGCCATATCGGTGTAGACGGCGCCCGCTGAGTTGTTGTTGATGACGACTTGAGTAATGGCGCCCCCGGTGCCGAGTTTACTGTTCCAGCCAGTGATGATGCCATCGAGAGAAGAGAAGAGGAAGTTGGCCTTGGTGCCGTTGGGGAGGATGTAGCCTGTCGGAGCTGAGGCGGTTGAGACCGATCCGGTCGGAGTGCCGGTGGCGGTGCTGCCGCCGGTCGCCGCCGGGATGGTGACCTTGAAGTTGAGGGCGCCGGCGGTGCTGACAACGTAGCTGAGGCCGGTTGCCTGAGCATTGATCCAGAAGGTGGGGCTGTAGGAGACGCCCCAAGGGTTGATGAAGTTGGCATCGGTGGTGGTGGCGGGGACCGAGCCGTCTGAGAAGAGGTTGGTGACCTGATAGGTGCCGGCGGTTTGTGCGACGGCGGGCAAAGCGATGCCTGCCGCGAAGAGACAGAGTGCGAGGACAAGATTACCCGGGTTGCTCCGCGTTGGGTTCGTGGGGGAGGCTGAAAACTCGGAGTGAACTGAAACGTTAGGCATGACTGCCTCACTCTCTCTTTCTGCAGGCGTGGGCAGAAAGGGGGCCGAATTGGTTTTCGGGCTAAAGAGTACCGAGTCCGTGCATCCACTTTTGTCAGTAGATTGTCACGGCAACGTCATTTAATCGCATCGGTTTTGATTTTGGGCTTTGAGGGGACGGTTTTGCGGAAGAAGAAGCGGCTGTGACCGGGAGGGTAGTCTTCGAGGGTGCCGAAGATGGTGTAGCCGAGGCGCTCGTAGAAGCCGGGGGCCTGGACCTCGGTTGCAGGTGTCACCAAGTCCGGAAGAAGCTCCAGTCTTTATACTTGGAAGATATGGCAGCTCCTACATCCAAAACCCTGTCCAATTTTCCGTCGCTGGATGAACAGCTTGATTTGATTACGAAGGGTGCGGCGGAGATTGTTCCGCTGGAGGCGCTGAAGGAGCGCATTGCGAAGTCGATTGCTTCGGGCGTGCCGATGCGGATCAAGGCCGGGTTCGATCCTACGGCGCCTGATCTGCATTTAGGGCATACGGTGTTGCTGCGGAAGCTGAAGCACTTTCAGGATTTGGGGCATACGGTGATCTTCCTGATTGGGGATTCGACGGCGCTGATCGGCGATCCGACGGGGCGAAATGTGACGCGGAAGCCGCTGACACGGGCGGAGATTGCGGTGAATGCGGAGACGTATAAGGAGCAGGTTTTTAAGATTCTGGATCGCGAGAAGACGGAGGTGAGGTACAACTCCGAGTGGCTGGATAAGCTGGGCTACTACGACATGGTGAAGCTGATGGCTCAGTTCACGGTGTCGCAGATGCTGGAGCGCGAGGACTTTCATAAGCGGTTCAATGAAGAGCAGCCGATTGCGTTGCATGAACTGATCTATCCGGTGGCGCAGGGGTACGACTCGGTTGCACTGGAGTGCGATGTGGAGTTGGGTGGGACGGACCAGAAGTTTAATTTGATGCGGGGGCGCGATCTGCAGAAGCACTATGGGCAGCCGCAGCAGATTGTGTTGATGATGCCGATCATCGAGGGGCTCGATGGCGTGCAGAAGATGTCGAAGTCGCTGGGGAATGCGATTGGGGTGCATGAGCCGGCGGGGGAGATGTATGGGAAGCTGATGTCGATCTCGGATGAGTTGATGTGGCGGTACTGGACGCTGCTGACGGATCTGCGTGGGTCGGAGATTGCGGCGATGCAGGAACAGGTGCGCGACGGCTCGTTGCATCCGATGCAGGCGAAGAAGAATCTGGCGCGGACGATTACGAAGGGGTTTCATTCGCAGGTGGAGGCCGACGCTGCGGCGGAGGGCTGGGCGAAGATGTTTCAGCAGAAGGGCGTGAGGGAGGATGCCGAGGAGGTTGAGGTTTCGCTTGCCTCTTTGTCTCCCAGGTGGGAACAGCCTGGTAAAGAAGCTCCGGTGGCGATTGTTCGTCTCAGTAGATTGTTGGTTGCTTGCGGTCTGGCGGAATCGAATGCGGATGGCGAGCGGAAGATCAAAGCGGGAGCATTCCATGCTACAGAGGGTGTGACAATTCAGGGCGCGGACCGTGGCGTTCTGGAGATTGTGGTTCGCAGTGGCGAGCGATTTCCGCTGAGGGTTGGCAAGAGGGCGAAGATGGTGGTGATTTCGTAGATCCTGCGCCTGCGGCCAAGGGACGACAATTAAGAAACAGCGATCAAAGTTTGGAATTAAGCGCAAACGCTATTGAAGAATCTGCATCTTAGAGGATGTGGGTCTATGAAGATTTTGAAAATTTTTCCGGGTCTGCTGATAACGGTTTCTTTGCTGGCAGGGGGGACGCTGCTTTGCGCGCAGAGCGGCAAAGATCCGAGAGAGATCGTTCGTGTGGCGATGCAGGCGGAGCTGTCGGCGGACCTGAACGATCACTCGCGCTGGCGATATCGTGACGCGAAGAAGGATGGAATGAATACGGTTTCGATTGTTGTGGAGACCGATCATGGGTCGGTGAAACGGCTGATCGAGAGAAATGGCACGGCGCTGACTGAGGAGGAAGCCGCGGCGGAGGATCAGCGGGTGAGGAACTTTATTCACGATCCGGCGCAACTGGCGAAGCAGAGAAAAGATGGAGTGCAGGATGGGAAGAATGCGGAAGAGCTGCTGAAGATGTTGCCGGATGCCTTCACATGGAAGCTGGTGAGTGACGATGGGCAGAAGATCACGCTGCACTTTGAACCGAACCCGGATTTCAGCCCTCCGGATATACAGGGGCGGGTGCTGGGACAGATGGCGGGAGAGCTGGTGGTAAATAAAGAGCAGAACAGGATTGAGACGATCCGGGGAAAGTTGACGGAGGATGTGACGATCGGGTGGGGACTGCTGGGGCGGCTGCACGAGGGTGGAACATTTCGCGTGGAGCGGCGAGAGGTTGCTCCGCGGTTGTGGCAGATCACGGAGACACACGTGCATATTGAAGGCAAGGCGTTGTTCTTTAAGAACATTGGGCAAGAACAGGATGAGGTGCAGACGGAGTTTACGCAGGTGCCAAAGGGAACGACACTGGAGCAGGCGGTGGAGTTGTCGAAGCCGGGGAACGGGGCGGCAGCGAAGTGAGGGCGGGCTGTATGCTCGGAGACGATGGCACAAACACCTTATCCGCAGACTGACCGCGAGCTGATGCGGTTGATTGAGCGCTCGCCTGGGCATCGGGCGGGGTATAAACAACTGATCCGCGAACTGGGATTGGGGGGCGGACGCGAGCGGCGGTTGCTTCTGGAACAGCTTGCGCGCATTACGGCGCGGGGCGAGTTGGTGAAGACGGAGAGCGAACAGTGGGCGCTGCCGGCGTCCACTCCGGAGAAGACGAAACGGGTGAAGCGCAGTGGTGATGAGATGCCGGGGGAGCATCGGGTGACGCGGGACCGGCTGGTGGCGGGGCGGCTGGATCTGCATCGCGATGGATACGGATTTGTGCGGCCGAGTGGAAGTGTGGACCGGGATGACGATCTTTTTATTCCGCCGAATGAGTTGAATGGCGCGATGCAGGGGGATGAGGTTTTGGTGGATGAGGCTCTCCCCAGCCGGGATGGACGGAGGTCGGGACGGATTGCGCGCGTGCTGCATCGAAGGAACCCAACTGTGGTGGGAATCTTTCATTATGCGAGGACGCATCGACGGAGTGCGTGGGATGAGGCATCGATGATCGGCGGGAATTATGTTTTGCCGCTGGATGAGCGGATGGCCGGGGCGCCTGGCGGCGGGGCGATTTTGATTCCAGAGGGTGCGGAAATTTCTGCGATACCGAGAGAGACTCCGCATCGTGTGATCGGGGAGGAGGCGCAGGCTTCGCAGGTGCACTGGTCGGAAGAACTGGACCTGCATCGACCGCTGGAAGGGCTGGCGGTGGATGTGGAGATTACGGATTTTCCGGCGACGGGAAGGCCGGCGCGAGGACGCGTGATTGAGGTGCTGGGGCCTCCAGATGCGTTTGGGGTGGATGTGGAGATAATAATTCGCAAACATCACCTGCCGCATGTGTTCCCGGCGAACGTTCTGGCAGAAGCTGCAGCTTCCGCGGAGCAGACGGTGGAGGCTCTGGGGCGGAAGCAGGCTGGAAGGCGGCGGGACTTTCGCGGGTTCAAGATTGTCACCATCGATGGCGAGACGGCGCGGGATTTCGATGATGCGGTGCTGGTGCAGCCGCTGAAAAATGGAAACTGGGAGCTGCAGGTTCACATTGCGGATGTGGGCCACTATGTGCGGCCGGGAACAGCGCTCGATCTCGAGGCGAGACTGCGCGGGACGTCGGTGTACTTTCCTGACCGCGCAGTGCCGATGCTGCCGCCGCAGCTTTCGAGCGGGATGTGCAGCCTGCGGCCGGACGAAGACAGGCTGGTGCTGAGCTGTGTGATGGAGATTGATGGGCGCGGCGAGGTGCTGGGGTATGAAGTCTGCGAGGGAATCATCCGTAGTGCGCGGCGAATGACGTACACGCAGGTGCAGGCCGTGCTGGATGGAGATGCGGAGACGCGGTCCGAGTTTGCCGAGCTGGTTGCGGAGTTTGAGCGGATGCACAGTCTGGCGCAGCTACTCAATGCGAAGCGGCATCGACGGGGGTCGATTGATTTTGATCTTCCGGAGCCGGTGATTCAGTTCGATCCAGACGGCAATATGGAGGCGATTGTGCGGTCGCAGCGCGGGTGGTCGCACAGGCTGATCGAAGAATTTATGCTGTCGGCGAATGAGTGCGTAGCGACGTGGATTGAAAAACAGGGCGTGCCGAGCATTTATCGGATTCATGAGATTCCCGACCCGAAACGAATTATTGATTTTGAGGAGACGGCGAGCCAGTTTGGGTATTCGCTTGGATTCAGCAGTCTGCCAGTGAAGCGCATCCAGACGAAAGGAGACCGGCGCGATGCGCGCGGGACCAGCCGCCAGGCGAAGACGCATGAGGTCGCGGAGTCGATTCCAGTGACGCCGCAGATGTATCAGCGTCTGACGGCGAAGATTGCGGGGAAGCCGGAGGAGCGGATTCTTTCGTACCTGATGCTGCGGTCGTTGAAGCAGGCGCGGTACAGCGAGAAGAACGTAGGCCACTTTGCGCTGGCGAGTCCAAGCTATACGCACTTCACTTCGCCGATTCGGCGGTATCCGGATTTGATTGTGCATCGGTTGCTGCGGGAGTTGCTGCAGAGCGGTGCGGATACGCACGGGGATGCGATTTTGTCCGATGCTCCACAGCCCTGGCAGGAGCAATCTGCAGGCAAGGGGCGCGCAGAGAGGATGGAAAGGACGACGTTAGCGGGACCGATTCCGGAGCCGGAACTGAACGCGATTGCTGCGGAATCAAGCCAGAGCGAGCGCCGTGCCGATGATGCTGAACGAGAGCTGATCGAGTGGAAGAAGATCAAGTTCATGCAGGACCGGGTGGGGGAGGACTTCAACGCGATCATTCTTTCCTGCACGAAGTATGGCTTCTTCGTCGAACTGGATGATCTGTTTATTGAAGGAATGGTGCCGCTGAGTTCGTTGCAGGACGACAGGTATTTCTTCCGTGATACCGACCGGCAGATTGTGGGCGCGCGGAACGGACGGGTGTTCCGGATGGGTCAGCGGGTGCATGTGTTGCTGGACCGCATCGACCGACAGCAACGACGGCTGCAGTTTGCGCTGTTGCCTTCGGAAGACGAGGTGAATGCTGCGCGGTCGCTACGAGGATCTGGATCCAAAGACCGCGGGACTGCGGCGAGTGCGGATGGAACCCGACCGCATTCGAGTCCGAAGCGCACGGGCAAGAAAGGGAAGAAGAAGGCGCGGGAACGGAACAGGAAGGCAAAGGGAAAGCGGCGCTAAGTTGCGTGGGTCGCGACTCCAGAGAACAGCCCCGTGAGGAGCAGCAGGGTGGCGATGATCAGGAATTCCACTCGGATGCGGTGCAGCTTGTCCCATCGGCAACGATCCTGCAGCCAGGTTGGGTAGGGCTGTTTAGGATTCATGCCGGCGATCCGCTTATTGATGGGAACCAGCATCGTGACACTGAGGATGATGCTGATGGCCCAGAGAAGACCGGCGGAAGCGATAAGAAGACCCGGGCCACTGAACAGGGAACGATGCTCGAAGGCGGCGCCGAGGATGAGCGCGAAGGCCACGGCGTACCAAGCCGGCATGGCTTTGCCCAGGACGCTTGCCAGAGGAGGCGCGACCTTCGCGTGGACATCAGCGCTTAGCTTTCGCAGTTGCGGGTGGATAAACGTCGCGATGCAGAGCTCATTGCCTGTCACGGTTGCCGCGACGGCTGCTGTAAGGACATCGTAAGCAATCGTCATGGCTATTGGATGCAGCGCAATCGCTGTTGGCATCGTAAAATAGAACCTTCCGAAGGAGTCTACAAACGATGGCACATATGGTGTTCGACACGAGATTCAAGACTGAGATGGAAGGGCTGGATGAACCGCCGTTCGATTCGGACTTTGGGCAGAAGATCTACAAAAATGTTTCGAAGAAGTCGTGGGGCGAGTGGGTGGAGCGGCAGAAGATGTTGTTGAACGAGTACCGTCTGCAGCCGTGGACGCGGGAAGCGCAGGAGTTTTTGGTGGAGCAGATGAATGAGTTTTTCTTTGGCGAGGGCGGATCGTTGCCGAAGGAGTATGTGGCGCCCTCTCATTAGTTTGGAGGCGTAGCGCGGGAAAGACGCGGAGGCGGGCTGGTCGTGTACACTTGAAGCAGGAAGATACCCCGCCGTCGCCCGCCCGGGCTGACGTGCAAACCAATAGTCGGGACGTGGCTCAGCCTGGTAGAGCGCACCCTTGGGGTGGGTGAGGTCGCTAGTTCGAATCTAGTCGTCCCGACCATTTACTTGCCAAAGCAATCAAACGTCTTTATGCGAAATCTGCATTATTTTGGCTGATACACGTTTGCGAGCCGGAAAGGCTTTTGGCCGTAGTTCTCTGACTTTGGCACGAGACAAAAGTCAATGCACTGAACTGTCAGCTAGTACTTTTTAGCAGGGGGCGGAGACAAATTTAGAGCTACGGTTGAAATACCAGCCGCGTCCCTTCTTCTGTGCTGTTCCAGAGTGTCTCAACGTCCCGCAGTGGAGCGGTTCTGGTGCGGAACTGGAAGGGTTGTTTCCCCGCCTCCTGAAAAAACTCAGCGAGTGCCTCGCGAATTTGATCGAGCGACGCGCTGCCAAAGCCGCTGCCAAGAAGTTCCAGCCCGGAGCTGCGCAGCGTCGCCGCCGCCAGCGAGATTGCCTTTCCGGCACTATCTCCAATCTGAATAAACCGAAGCCGCGCGGCCGCCTTGCGCAATCCTTTTTGCGCGATCGCCTGTAGCAGGCTTTCTGTGGGCTGGCCCCAAAGGTAGTCGAGAACGATGTCCACTCCCGTCGCTGCAATCTCGTTACGAAACGCAGTGACCAGAGCTGCCTGGTCCTGGTCGAGCGAGATGACGGCATCGGCACCCAGTGTCTTCAGTTCTTCCAGACCACGCGGATCGCGACCGGCAGCGATGACGCGTCGCGCACCCAGCCGCTTTGCAACCTGTGTTGCGAGCCGGCCGGCAACTCCGGTTGCGCCGAGGATCAGGACGCTTTCGCCAGCAACGAACTTCGCCCGCAAAGTGAGCGCAGCCCAGGAGGACATTGCCGGGTTTGCGATTCCTGCTGCGGTAACGTCGTCGATCGCCTCTGGCAGAGGCATACACATCCAGCCGGCTGCCAGCGCCTGTTCGGCGAAGGTGCCGAACGGGCTTCGCGCGATGCCGAAGAAGACGCGCGCGCCGTCCTCCAGTCTACCCACGCCGTCTATGCCTGCGACGAACGGAAGTTCTCCGGAACTGCCGTAATGGGTGCCTTTGGCCAGCGCCTTCACAATGGGGTGCAGGCCCGCGGCGCTCACGGTTACGAGGCGTTCGCCCTCCGCAGCGACAGGATCGGCAAACATCGAATACCGCGGTGGGGCATCGAAGGTATGAACGACGGCTGCGTACATGATTCCTCCTTACCCTTCACGCTATCTGCGTCGACGTCGGCACGGATGACAGGAATTTGATTTCTGTGAGGTCTTCGCAGATCTGCCACAGCCGGGCAGCCGCAGCGGTATCGAGCGCTTGCGGAGCGATCTTCGCCTTGTCGACTTTGTCGCCGCGCATCTCCTGAAAGCCCTGCGGCCCATAGTAGCCTCCACCCTCCGCGGTTGGAGCGGTCGCGGCGTAGAGCGTGGGCAGAGCGCCCTCGGCATCCGTGTTCAGAACGATGCCGATGGTATGTCCTGCGAGTCCGCGAACTTTCTTCCCGAGAGCCGAGCGGTCGCCCGTGCGGAAGAGGTTGGTTTCGGCGACCCCAGGATGAGCCGCTACCGATATCACGCGTGAATTCTGGGCGCGCAGCCGGCGGTCCAGTTCGAAAGCGAACAGCAGATCGGCGAGCTTCGATTGCTGATACGCCCGCATCGGCCCATAGTTCTTTGTCGACTGCAAGTCGTCAAAGTTCAGCCGGCCTCGCTTGTGCGCGATGGAGGCGATGGTGACGATGCGCGGCCGTTCGGACGACGTTGCGCCGGTTCGTTCGAGCGCGGGCATCAGCAGAGCTGTCAGCGCGAAGTGGCCGAGAACGTTGGTGCCAAACTGCAGCTCGAATCCATCTTTTGTCTGCAGTCGTTTTGGCGGAGCCATCACACCGGCGTTATTGATGAGGATGTCGATCGGCCGTCCCTGGGCAAGCTCCTTCTGCGCAAAGTCGCGCACCGAAGCCAGCGAGGCCAGATCGAGCAGTGCAAGCTTGACGTGGCTTCCCGGCGAGTCGGCATCCAGGCGCGCTACAGCGTCTTCGCCCCGGCGCCGGTCGCGGCAGGCGAGCACAACCTCCGCACCTTTGCGCGCCATCTTTAATGCGGCGTGGTAGCCGATACCGCTGTTGCCGCCCGTGATGATCACGCGCCTGCCGGTCAGGGACGGAATGTCAGCTGCCTTCCAGTGCTCGTTCATATCGGTATTGGACGTATGGGGGCGCGATTAAAGATGCGAACTATTTTTCACTGCTGGAAATATGCAGGGTGAATTCATCATCTTTTAAGGCTGGCTCAGGAATGCGTCGACCACCTGCACGTACTTATCGGGCTCTTCGTAGGCCGGCAAGTGGCCGCTTTTCTCGAAGACGGCGAACTTCGCTCCGGGAATCGCCTTGTAGATGTTCCAAGCGGTGAGTGGAGTCACATTCATGTCGAAGCGGCCGGTAATGACCAGGGTGGGGAAGTTGAACTTCGGCAGCGCCGAGGTCAGGTCGAGCGTTCGCGTGGCTCTTTGTACCGCTGCGCCGGTCTGTGGAGAGGCGCCAAGATCTTTGGCGCCGGCCAGGTAGGCATCGCGATTCGCTTCGCTGTAGAACAACATACGGAAGTGGTTGCGGATGCCTTGATCGGCGGGATTCGTGCCGGGAGGAGGATTTTTTTCGCTGGCCGCGATCTGCTCCAGCACGTCGGGATAGACGTCAGGGAGCACGCGGATGATGTCTTTCCACGCAGGTGCGGCGGAGTCGCTGAGGATAAGTTTTTCGATGTGCTCAGGGTGGGCCGCGGCGTAGGCCATCGCAAGGAGCCCACCGTAAGAGTCGCCTGCGAGAACAAATTTTTCGAAGCCGAATTTGGCGCGGATGGCGTCGAGATCGGCGACCTGCGCGTCCATGCCGAAGGATGCGCCGGGGCTGACGCGCGTGGATTCTCCGGTGCCGCGCTGGTCATAGAAGATGACCTGGCGATCATGCGCGATGCGGGGCCAGGTATCGTTTTGCAGCATATAGATGTGCGAGAGGCCCGGTCCGCCATTGGCGACGATCACCGGCGTGGCTTTGCCTGCGGCGCCATAGGTCATGTAGGCCAGATCGACGTCCGGCGTTTTAACCGTCCCGGTACTCACCGGTGTCTGTTGCGCGAGTGCGGAGCTGGAGAGAAGCAGAAGTGTTGCGATCCATCGGTGCATAGGTCTTCCTGTGTTGGCGAGGGTTGGCCGCTTAGTGCGTTTATAGCATCTACGCGGCGGAATCGACTGACCCAGCCCTCGCTTCTGGGATCTCCGACTATTTCGGCCCACTTGATCTGTGCCGCGAACCTGCTAACCTTAAGGAGTGCTGATTACCCCGATTCAACTCGTTGATGAGCCGCTGGAGTTCCATGAGATTCTTGCTCCCGGTGTGCTGGATTATGCCTCGGATATTCGACAGGTAAGTCCGTTGCCGGTAAATGGCGTGGCGGATCTGCTGGTGGAGCACCGCAGCTCCAACTCGCATGTCAACGACATCCGGCTGCGTGCGCATTATTGCTCGAACTTCGAGATTTTGTGTGCGCGCTGCGTCGATCCGGTTGCGGTACCGCTGGAGGGCGATTTTGACCTGATTTTTCGCCCGGAGAGCGCGGACGCCGACGCCGGCGAGCGCTCAATTACAGCGGATGAGACCGAAATCGGGTATTATCAAGAGAGCGGTCTTTTGCTGGAGGATGTGGTGCGCGAGCAGGTGTTACTTTCCCTGCCCCCTCGTACCCTCTGTACGGCAGATTGCAAGGGGCTTTGCCCGCGCTGTGGTCAGAACCTGAATCAAGCAAAATGCTCCTGCGAGGACGCCCCGGCCGATCCGCGATGGAATGCGCTTGCGGGTCTGGGGAATCTGACAGACAAGCTCGAGCTGAAGCACTGAAATATCAAGTTTTGCCTCGCCGCTCTTATGTTTCGCTCATGTGTTTTCATCGCGTAAACGTCAGGGCCGATTGAAAGGGACACTCGAATGCCTAATCCGAAACGGCGCCACTCCAAACAACGGACTGCCAAGCGCCGCAGTCACGACTTCCTCACCCCTACCGGCCTCTCCGAGTGCCCCAACTGCCACGAGCGCAAGCTTCCTCATCGTGCCTGCAAGAAGTGCGGGACGTACAAGGGCCGCGACGTTCTCGTAACCAAAGAAGTCAGCTAATCCGTCTTGATCCAATCCCTGCTCCTTTTTGCTGCTGATGCCGACTGACATCGTTGTAGACGCAATGGGTTCCGACAAAGCCCCCGAACCTGAGGTTCGCGGGGCTGTACTCGCTGCGCGGCAGTACGATGTGCGGGTGCATCTGGTCGGGCCGGAGGACAAGTTGCGTCCCATTCTCCGCCAGGCTCTCCGCGGCCAGCGACTGCCCGTCTTCATCGTGCCGGCCAGCGAGTGGATCACGATGGACGACAAGGCTGCCCAGGCGGTTCGGTCCAAGCGCGACTCCACCATGCGGGTTGGCCTCAAAATCGTGCGCGAAGGACGCGCGGCGGGATTCTTTACCGCCGGAAATACGGGCGCCGCCATGGCCACGGCGAAGATGGTCCTGGGGATGCTCTCCGGCGTCGACCGGCCCGCGCTGGCTCAGATTCTGCCTACCGTGAACCGGCTCCCCTCTCTTTTGCTCGACGTCGGGGCCAACGTGGACTGCGATCCCGACAACCTGGTCCAGTTCGCCGTGATGGGTCACATGTACGCCAAAAACATCCTGAAGATTCACAATCCGCGCGTCGGCCTGCTCTCCATCGGCGAGGAGGATTCCAAGGGCAATTCGCTGACCCGCGACACGCTGCCGCTGCTTCGCGCCCTCAAGGGAATTAACTTCAAGGGAAACGTGGAGGGGCGCGACCTGTTCAACGGGCACAGCGATGTTGCCGTTTGCGACGGTTTCGTGGGCAACGTCGCGTTGAAGTCGATTGAAGGAACGGCCCAGCTGTTGAGCGCATCGTTGCGCGAGTCCTTGAAGTCGACCGTGACCTCGCAGGTGGGTGCGCTGCTGTCGCGCAGGGCCTTTGCCGAGTTCAAAAAACGGCTGGACTATTCCGAGTATGGCGGCGCCGTACTGCTGGGAGTGCGGGGTGTGTGCATCGTGGGGCACGGGTCGTCGAATGAGAAGGCGATTATGAACGGGGTTCGCGTGGCCGCCGAGTTTGCCCAGGCTGAGGTGAACTCGAGTATTGAGGCAGCGCTGCGACCTTCGTAAGGGTTTGCGGACTGTTCTCAAGAAAGACTGGCAGTGGGTACCCCCCCTCCCCTATCGAGGCGGATTTCCTTTGTTTTCTCTGATTTACAAAAACTAGTGGCTCCAAATTAGTCATAACAAATGGGTTATGGCTAAAATCTTCTTTCTAAACAAGTTAGCCCCGGAGGTGTCCGGGGCTTGTTTGTTCTTGATCTATATATCCAGTATAACGGGTTGAGCCTAACTAAAATGCCACTCGGATGTCGATGGATTGGAAGGAGTTAGGTTGTTTTTGGGCTTGACATGCGATTTTTGGGCTGAAAACGGCAAAAGAAAAATGACGATAAGACAACGGTAATGAAATCAGTCGCTTCGCGCGGCAATACTTATGTTGGCGAACGCAACCCCAGAGACCGGCAGGAAAAAGACGCGGCTTGCAAGAAAGAAGGCCCGGGGCTAAAGAGTGGTGCGGAAAAGTGACTCGCGGGAACGAAAGATGTACCTCAGCGGCTGAAGCCGCATCGCGGGTGAAGCGCTTACGGCACGGATAAATCCGTGCCCTTAAGCAAAACAGGTTTTTTCAGCCCCCTCTAAAACGCCTTGTAGTTGTCGGATTTTCCATCCGCTTTGTCGAATGCTTCGATGGTGGCACGGCTAAGGGTTAACAGTTTTTCGTCCGTAGTGAGGGGCATGGTTTGGATCTCCGTCTCTATCAATTGGTTTTGGCCGAATGTACAGGTAGGATGCGCGCTTCTTGATTACGGGAGCGAAAAAAGCGGTGGACGGGTCATATAGACACGGTGATTGGACTTAACGAAGAGAAGCCCTGCTGAGAGCAGGGCTTTCGTGTAAAGCAGAGTGGATTAGACGGGAACCGAGGTAAGGTCGGCTGGGTCGACATTGACGAAGCGGCCGTGCTGGCCCTTGTCCTGGAAGCGGACGATGCCGTCGACTTTGGCGAAGAGGGTGTCGTCTTTGCCGCGGCCTACGTTGGCGCCGGGCTTGAGCGGGGTTCCGCGCTGACGGACGATGATGCCACCGCCGAGAATCGTCTGACCGCCGAAGACCTTGACGCCGAGCCGCTGGGCGTTTGAGTCGCGGCCGTTTTTGGAAGAACCTAAACCTTTTTTATGTGCCATTCGATTGCCTCTTTCGCGCTGCCCTTGGGGCCCATGCGCTTATTGAATCTGAAAACCAAAGAACGAAAACTTTTTGATTGGAGAGCGGTTATTTGGACTCTTCTTTGAAGCTCTTGCCGTTGACGAGGATCTCGTTGATTTTAACCTCGACGAAGTTCTGGCGGTGGCCCTGCATCTTCTTGTACTGCTTCTTGCGCTTGAGCTTGAAGACGAGGATTTTGTCGCCGCGGCCTTCGTTGACGACGGAGGCCAGAACCTTGGCTCCTTTGAGGTCGGACTCGAACTTGCCTTCTTCGCCGCTGACGGCGAGGATGTCGGAGAACTCGAGCTTGCCGTCTTTGTGGGCGGCGGTTTCGATCTTCAGCTTCTCGCCGGGCGAGACCAGATATTGTTTGCCGCCGGTGCGGATGACTGCGTACATGGCTAAAACCTCAAGCGTGCGCTGTGGGGCGTCGACCGCTTTCTTCCAATGGATTGTGCTGCATGGGGCGCGTGGACCTGTGGTTCCCGCAGCCCTTGAGATGGAGGCACAAAGGGCTACAGCGCCAAACTTAATGAGTGTACCGTTTTCCCGGTGGCTGGTCAACGCTTTATGAGGTTTTCGGGGTGTTTTCGTCCCGAAATGTGGCGCTGGATCGGAGTCAATTATTCTGGACGGCATGAAGATTGCGGTGGTTACGGGAGCGGCACAAGGGATCGGACGAAAGACAGCTGAGGCCCTGGCGGAAGCGGGATACGGTTTGCTGCTAATGGACGTGCAGCCTTGTACGGCGACATCGACGGCGGCGCGCAGGGCTGGCGTCGAAGTGGCGGAGGTGCTCGGCGATATTACGGACGAGGCCGTGGTGTGGTGGGCAGTGGAAGTGGCTCGCGAACTGTGGGGACGAGTGGATGTGCTGGTCAACAATGCCGGGATCAGCTTCATCGCTCCGGCCGAGACGGTGGAGGCGTCGAAGTTTCGGCGCGTGCTGGAGGTGAACCTGCTGGCTCCTTTTCTGCTGGCCAAGGCCTTTGGCGCGATGATGCTGGAGCAGAAGAGCGGGAGCATCGTGAATGTGGCTTCGATTGCCGGACTGGTGGGAGTGGCGGACCGGTCGGCGTATAACGCTTCGAAGCATGGGTTGGTGGGTCTGACGCGGACGCTGGCTGCGGAGTGGGGCGGCCGCGGAGTGAGGGTGAATGCGGTGTGTCCGGGTTGGGTGAAGACGGAGATGGATATTGCGGACCAGGCGGCGCATGGCTCGTATAACGATGCGGATATTGAGGGTGTGAATCCGATGGGACGGTTTGCGACGCCGGAGGATGTCGCGCAGGCGATTCTGTTTCTGGCGGAACCGGAGCGGAGCGGCTTTGTGAATGGGCACACGCTGGTGGTCGATGGCGGGTGGACGAGCGATGGGAGCTGGCAGAGTTTGCGGATGAAGAAGCGGTAGAACGTATGAACCCTGCGAATCCGCCGGCTGTCGCTCCTCCGTCGCATGTTTCCTCAGAAGCCATCAGACGGTTGCTGCCGTGGCTGGTTGCCGTCGCGTTTTTTATGGAGTCGCTGGACACGACCATCCTTAATACGGCGGTGCCTGCGATTTCCACGGCGCTTCGTGTGACGCCACTCAGCATGAAGGCAGTGTTGGCCTGCTATACGTTGAGCCTTGCGGTTTTCATTCCGATTAGCGGGTGGGTGGCGGACCGGTTTGGAACGCGCAGGGTCTTTGCCGCTGCGATTGGGTTGTTTACGCTTGGGTCGTTTCTTTGCGGTATCTCCAGCAATCTTGATGCGCTGGTCGCGTGCCGTGTTTTGCAGGGCATGGGCGGGTCGATGATGGTGCCGGTGGGAAGGATGACGCTGGTAAGGACCTTCTCGAAGGCGGGGCTGCTTCGCGCGATGAGTTTTGTTTCGATACCGGCGCTGGTTGCTCCTATGCTTGGGCCGATCGCGGGCGGTTTGATTGTGGGATATCTTCACTGGCGGTTCATCTTTTTTGTGAATATCCCGATCGGGCTGGCGGGATTGGTGATGGTTTATCTGTATCTGCCGGATTATCGCGAAGAAGAGACGCCTCCCCTGGACGTTGTAGGGCTGATTTTGTTTGGCTCGGGAATCGCGCTGCTGTCGTATGTGCTCGAGGTCTTTGGCGAGCATACGTTGAGCGTGCGCGAGATTGCGGGGCTGCTGGTGCTGTCGCTTGCGCTGCTTGCGGGCTATTGGATTCATGCGAAGACGCTGGAGTTTCCGCTGCTGCAACTGAACCTGTTCCGAATCCGTACTTTCCGCGCGGCGGTTGGCGGCGGCTTGTTTACACGGCTGGGAATTGGGGGCGTGCCTTTTCTTCTGCCTCTTCTGTACCAGGTCGGTCTGGGCTTTACGCCAATTGAGTCGGGGTTGCTGCTGATGCCGCAGGCGCTGGCAGCGATCGCCGTGAATTGGGTGATACTTCGTCTTCTGGCGCGCTTCGGATACCGTGGCGTGCTGGTCACCAATACGATCGTCATCGGCGTGCTGGTGATTTTGTTTGCGACGATCGGAGTTCATACGCCGGTTTGGGTGATTGTTGCGCTGGCGTTTTTGTACGGCGCATACAGTTCGCTCCAGTACACGAGCATGAATACGCTGGTCTATGCGGATACGAAGGAAGAAGAGACCAGTGCGGCGAACTCCGTCTTCAGCACCGTGCAGCAGATGGCGATCAGCTTCGGTGTTGCGACGGCGGGGTTGGCGACGGCATTCTTCATTCCCGAGAATTCTCAAGCGAATCCGACTTTGATGATCTCCGGCCTGCACAAGGCGCTTGTATCGCTGGGCGTGTTAACGATTCTTTCGACGATCGTCTTTCGCAGCCTGAAGAAGGAGGACGGCAGGGCTGTGAGCCAACAGAAGGCTGTTCATCCGGGCGGATGATTGCGTGGCGGTTTGAGTGCTAGTGGAGGATCGACATTTAGAAAGACAACCGCAGTTCCTTCGACTCCGCCTCACGCGATAAAACTGCGAGAGGCTCCGCTCAGGATGACAATTTCTATTAATTAATCACTTACGCCTAATCTATATGTCGATACTGCCTAGTGGAGTTTGTAGGGTGTGGCGGGAGCGGGGATGGGGTCGGGGACTTTAGGTGGGTCGATTTGGGTGGCTCCGGCGAGACCTTTGCCGGTTACGTTGGCGATGTTCAGGAGTGGGCCGGTGAAGCCGGTGACTTTGATGTCGCGGATGTCGGCATTTTTGATGTTCGCGAGGAAGATGCCTTTGGCGCAGGTGCCGGTGACGTTGGCGAGAGTGAAGCCGTCGAGGGGTTTGTGGGGGTGGATGCCGGTGCCGTCGACGAGGGTGGGGACGTCTGTGACTTTGATGTTGGTGAAGCTGAAGTTTTTGATGGTTGGGATGCCTTCGTCGCCGGGAACGGGGTCCTCGCCAGCGATTCCGGAAGCGAGAATGTTAAATCGGAGGAAACCGCCGGTGGCGCCGGAGACGTCGAGATTGTTGCACGCGATATTTTCGATGAACGCTCCGCGGCCTGGCCTGGATTTGATGTAGACGGCGAAGGTTTTGGCCTGGGTGAATTTGCAGTCGCTGATGCGGACGTTGCGAATGCCTCCGGAGGTCTCGCTGCCGATGCCGATGCAGGCGAAGATGGAGTCGGCGAAGGTGCAGTTGGTAATGGTGACGTCTTCGGTGGTGATGGCGGGGTTCGTGCCGATCTGCGAGACGGCTTCGGCGTTGCGACCGGATTTGAGGGAGATACAGTCGTCGCCGGTGGAGATGTCGCAGCGATCGATGACGACGTGCTGGCAGGAGTCGATGTCGATGCCGTCGCCGTTACCGCCGGTGGAGCGGATGGTGAGATTTTTGAAGGCCAGATTCTGACAGAGAGCAGGATGAATGGACCACATGAGGTGGTAGCTGGTGGAGAAGTCTTCGAAGCGGAGGTTGGAGCAGTTGATGGGCTCAATTAATGCGGGATGGCGGAGGGGCGTGGCGGGGCGGGGCCGGCCGCCGAGAGCGTCGTTGCCGATGATCTTGCCGGGTCCGACGATGCCGATGTCGGTGGCGTCGATGGCGTAGATGAGGGCGGTGTGGCCGGCGATCCAGCGGCCTTCCCAGCGGACCTGGGTGACGGGATAGTCGTCCATGTTGCCGGAGCCGGTGAGGATGGCGTCGGGGGCGAGGCGGAGGAGGGTGCGGGTGCGGAGTTGGAGGGCTCCGGTGAGGTAGTTGCCGGCGGGGATGAGGACTTCGCCACCGCCGAGGACGGAGCAGCGGTCAATGGTTTGCTGGATGGCGGCGGTGTCCTTGGTCGTGCCGTCGCCGGTGGCGCCGTAGTCGCGGACGTTGAGACTAAGGTTGGAGGATTTGGCGGGAGCCTGAGGAGTGGGCTTTGGTTTGGGCGACTCGGCGAGTAGTTCGGTGGGAGCGAGGTTGCTGAGGACGGCGACGGCGGGTGCGGCAAGAAGGCTTTGCGAAGCGGACTTGAGGAAGCGGCGGCGGGTGTCGTTCATGGTGTCAACTTTCGAAGTGAGTTTGCTGAGGAAGTGAATGGGGTGGTTGCGAGGAAGAGTGGTCTGATGTGATGACCATTCGGCTGGTCAACCTTTACTGAACGAGCCAGTATCAGGGCGTGGCCTAAATGGGGTGACAATGCCGGAATTACTTGGCTTACGGCTGTAGGTGGATTGGACATTGATTTGCTGAAAACTATAGACCAAGAGACGGCGCCCGCGAAGAATTAGTTGAAGACGAAGGATAAGGTATGACCAAAGAGGTCATGTAAATGGTAATCAACGGCTGACGAATGGCGCGAGTTGTGGGAGACTGTTGTGGCTGGGCTGAGGTGTCTGATGAAGAACTTACCTTTTTCTGCTGTGATTCTGGTTGGGTCTTTGGGCATGAGCGGAGCGCTGGCGGGTCAGAACATTCCAGGTCATGCCCCGGATGGCGGGACGATTCAGCGGATTCAGAGTATCGACATTCCAACCATCACGAATGCTCCGTTTTCTGCTGTCGTGGTGACGGAATGGACCAGGATTATGCCGGACGGCAGCACGGCGCTGATGAAGAATCATAGAACGGTAGCGCGCGATAGCGTGGGACGGGTGTTCGAAGAACGCCGCTACTTCTCCCCTGACGGCGACAAGCAGGCGACGGTCCTTGAGCAGATGGACTACAAGGACCCGACTCAGCATCAGTGGATTATGTGTGTGGCGCGCACGCGAGTGTGTTCCGTGTATACGCACTACTGGCCGACAACGCCAGCTGGAGCCAAGCCACCAGCGGCGACGCAAGATGCTACGAACGGGACGAAGTGGGAGGATCTGGGACAAAAGGTGGTGGAGAACGTTGAGGTAGTGGGATCGCAGGAGGTTATGACGATTTCAGTGGGCAAGATCGGCAACGAGAAAGAACAGCCGGTGGTGAAGGAGTTCTGGTACTCGCCGCGACTGGGAATTAATGTGACAACGAAGCGGTTCGATCCGCGGGCTTCGACGGTACAGAACTTCTACGTGACTGCAATCAACCAGGGGGAGCCGGACGCGCAACTGTTTCATCCGCCTGCCGGCTATCGCATGGTGAACATGGATGCGCTGCAGGGGCAGATGCAGGGGCAGAATCACTAGAAGGCGGCGGCGGTGGAGTGAAGGTCTTCGAGCCAAAGCGCGAGGTCGAGTTTTCTGGTGACGAGATCGCGGTGGGCGATGAGGTCGAGGATGGCGTCCTGAATCTCAGGGGGTAGTTCGGCGAAGGGATAGCCTGTGCGGGTGCGGGCGATGGTGTCGACTTCGTCGAGGCCGAGGTGATAGTCGAAGGCAAGTGTGGGCGGTGGCGCGGCGCGAACGGCCTCGCCGGCGCTGGCGGCGAGTGCGGCGTCGAGGTTGGCCGCGAGGCGCTGGGCGTTCGAGCCGAGGACGCGCGTGGCGATCGCCTGGAGGGTGGCGAACTGTGAAGGGCTCAGGTTTTGCGCGACATAGAGGGTGCCGGTGTCGATCAGTTGTTGAAGGCGAAGACTGGATGGGGACTCGGTGAGAGGCCGGGAATGGGCGAGATTTTGATGCTCGGCACCGATGGTCACGATACGATTCTCCTAATGCGCGGCTTACGTTCGTGTATTTATTGGACGCTGGAATGCAGAGGAAAAGTCTCTTTTGGGAACGCTTGGTTCTCCCCCAAAGGTGGTATACCGATTTGAGTCCCTTTATGTGGGGTGTGGAAATAAAGGATTTATCTGGATATCTGGCAGGGCTTTGGGTTTTGGGCGGTGCTTTCGGGACAGAATGAAGGACGGCTGAACGATCTGCGAGGGGACGAATGGATGCTGTACGGATCAAGGTAAGGAAGCTGAATCAGGCGGCGCAGATGCCGCGCTATGCGCACGATGGGCCGTTTGGAGATCTGGCTGCGGATTTATACGCGGTAGCGGGTGCGACATTGGCGGCGGGTGAGACTGCAGCGGTTGCGACAGGTGTCGCGATGGAATTTCCGATGACGCATGGAGCGCTGGTGGAGGACCGGTCGGGGCTGGCTATGCGGGGCGTGACGACACTGGCAGGAGTGATCGATCCGGGATATCGCGGAGAGATCAAGGTAGTGATGACGAATTTGAGTGGAGTCGTGGTGGAGATTAAGGCTGGAGATCGGATTGCGCAACTGAGGATTGTGCAGAGGATTGAGGCGGAGTTTGAAGAGGTGAGTGAATTGACGGAGGCTTCGCGGGGTGCGAAGGGGTTTGGAAGCACGGGGCGCTGAGACGTGACAGGTGCAACGTATGCTCCGGCCAGGGAATTTTGCCTAGATTGTTTTTCCGATTGAGGAGGGACCATGAGTGAGAGTCAATGGCCGGCGCTGCCGTGGAATGAGTGGGAAGACACGGCGAATACGCTGCATATGTGGACGCAGATCGTGGGAAAGACACGACTGGCGCTGACTCCGCTGCAGAACCATTGGTGGAATGTGCCGTTGTATGTGACGGCGCGCGGGCTGGGGACCTCGGCGATGGCTTGCGGGGATGATGTGCTGGATATTGAGTTTGATTTTGTGGCGCAGGTGCTGCATCTGCGGATGGGCTCCGGCGCTGACAGGACGATGAAGTTACAGCCGCGGTCGGTGGCGGATTTTTATCGCGAGTATCGGGAGTGCCTGAAAGGGCTTGGCGTGGCGGTTGAGATATGGCCAATGCCGGTAGAGGTGGCGAATCCGATCCGGTTCGATCTGGATACGGAGCACAAATCGTATGACGCGGAGTATGCGCGGCGGTTCTGGCAGGTGCTGGCGGATGCGGAGCAGGTGTTTCGCGAATGGGGGACAGGGTTTTTGGGGAAGGTGAGTCCGGTGCACTTTTTCTGGGGGAGTTTTGACATGGCGGTGACGCGGTTTTCGGGGCGGCCTGCTCCCTCGCGCGACGCGGATTCGATTCAGCGAGAGGCTTATTCGCATGAAGTAATCTCGGCGGGGTTCTGGCCGGGGAATGGCGGGTATGGGGCTGCGGCATTTTATTGCTATGCGGCTCCTGTGCCGGAGGGACTCGCGGAGAAGACGGTACGGCCGGCGGCGGCGGGTTGGGATAAGGCATTGGGGGAGTTCATCTTCAAGTACGACGCGGTGCTGAAGGAGGCGTCGCCTGAGAAGGCGGTGATGGAGTTTGTGGAGAGCGCGTATGCGGCGGCTGCGGATTCGGCGAAGTGGGACCGGACGGCGCTGGAGCGGCGATGAGCTTCGTGATGTCGCGGGGGGTTGCTTTGCGTGCGACAATCTTAGTAGCGAGCCATGCCCAACACGCAAGTTCAGCCTCTAGTTCAGACCTCCGCCCAGACCCCCACGCCAGCTACGATTACCCCGGCGCTGCTCAAGCAGCACAGCATCACGGCAGATGAATATGCGCGTATTGAAGCGGCGCTTGGACGTGTGCCTTCGCTGACTGAGTTGGGAATTTTTTCGGTGATGTGGTCGGAGCATTGCTCGTATAAATCTTCGCGGGTGCATTTGAAGCGGCTGCCGACACGCGGTGAACGGAAGACCGGTCCGGGCAGTGTGGTGCAGGGGCCGGGAGAGAATGCCGGAATCATCGATGTGGGGGATGGGTGGGCTTGTGCGTTCAAGATTGAGTCGCATAATCATCCGTCGTACATCGAGCCTTATCAGGGTGCGGCAACTGGCGTCGGCGGAATTCTGCGGGACATTTTTACGATGAATGCACGTCCGCTGGCGGTGATGGATTCGCTGCGGTTTGGGCCGCTGGATGAGGCGGAGCCGGATGTTGCGCTGCGGCGACGGAATCACCAGATCGCGACTGGCGTGGTGCATGGCGTGGCGGGATATGGGAACTGTTTTGGGGTTCCGAATCTTGGTGGAGAGACGCGGTTTGAGCCTTGTTACTCGGGGAATCCGCTGCTGAATGCGTTTGCGCTGGGGCTCGTCCGGAGGGATGAGATTTTTTATGCGAAGGCGACGGGTGTCGGGAATCCCGTGATCTATGTTGGGGCGAAGACGGGACGCGATGGGATCCATGGGGCGACGATGGCATCGGAGGAGTTTACCGAAGGCTCGGAGCAGAAGCGGCCGAATGTGCAGATGGGCGATCCGTTTATGGAGAAGCTGCTGCTGGAGGCATGTCTCGAGGCAATGGCTACCGGGGCGGTTCTGGGAATTCAGGATATGGGTGCGGCGGGGTTGACGTGCTCGACTTGTGAGATGGGTGCTCGTGGTGGGCTGGGGTTGACGGTGGAGCTCGATCTGGTGCCGCAGCGTGAGACGGGGATGTCAAGCTACGAGATTATGCTGTCGGAGTCGCAGGAGCGGATGTTGCTGGTTGCCGACAAGCCGCGAGCACAGGAGGTTCTGGATGTGTTCGCGAAGTGGGGGCTCGATGCTTCGATCGTTGGAACAGTGACGGAGAAGCCGAATATGGTGATCACACAGCATGGTGAGCTGGTGGCAGATATTCCGAATAAGTCGCTGACCGACGATGCTCCGCTGTATCACCGGCCCGTGGGGGCTTGGAAGGCTCCGGTGCCGTTGGATCCTCCGGCGTGGGTGTTGGAGGAGTTGAAGAAGCCGCGGGACTATACGGCGGATTTGAAGAAGCTGCTGGCGAGTGCGAATATCTGCGATAAGCGGTGGGTGTTCGAGCAGTATGACTCGATGGTGCAGACGAATACGGTGCAGGGGCCGGGTGGTGAAGCTGGGGTGATGCGGATCAAGGGCACGGGGTCCAGGGCTCAGGGTTCAGGGTTCAGGGAACAACAGGGCGAGCGCGGGTTGGCGATGGCTCTGGCGGGGAATGGGCGGTGGTGTTATCTCGATCCGAAGCTGGGGGCGATGCATGCTGTGGCTGAGGCGGCGCGGAAGGTTGCTTGTACGGGGGCTACTCCGGTGGCGGCTACGAATTGTTTGAACTTTGGAAATCCGGAGAAGCCGGAGATTATGGCGCAGTTGTCCGCCGCGATCGATGGGATTGCGGAGGCTTGTACGGCGCTGGGGACTCCGGTTACGGGTGGGAATGTTTCGCTTTATAACGAGACGAAGGGTGAAGGGATTTATCCGACTCCGGTGCTGGGGGTTGTGGGGATTATTGAGGATGTGACGAAGAGTGTGCCAGCAGCGTTCCAGAAGGCTGGCAATGCTGTCGTGCTTTTGATGGGGTCTTCTTCGATGCCTGAAAGGAAGCCCGACGACATGCTTCGAGAGCTTGGCTCCAGCGAATTTACCAAAAGCAATCTGGGGCTATTGTGGGGCAGACCGCCTGTCCTCGATCTGAGAGATGAGAATGCTCTGCATCGTGTGCTTCGTAGGGGCGCAGAAGAGGGCCTTTTCCATTCTGCTGCCGATATTTCAGACGGGGGTATGGCGGTAACACTGGCTAAGTGTTCGTTCTCACATAAGATCGGAGCGACTCTTTTCCCAACCGCTGTAACTGGGAGGTTGAAGCAGACTGCTGATTTGTTCAATGAGCAGTCGTCAGCCGTCATCGTAACGTGCGACCCATCAGCCTTTGAGCGTATAGAGAAGATCACTGAGGAAGAGGTTGGTTCGATCTTCGCTCAGCATATTGGAATCACTGGTGGAGACCGGCTAGTTATTCCGTTTGAAGATGGCGAAGTTGATGCACCGCTGGCAGAACTTAGAAATGTGTTCTCGACGGCACTTGATTCGCACCTTGCGGCGGAGGTGATGACGGCATGAGCGATCTCCTGTTGCAGGAACGGCTGTTTGGGAAAGCAGATTCCTCCGCTCCGCTGCGCTCCGGTCTGAATGACAATCAAGGAGCGGTTTGCGCTGACGACATGCAGGACGACGAGATGCCATTCGATAAGCTGCGCGAAGAGTGTGGGGTGATGGCGGTTTATAACCACTCGGACGCGGCGCGGCTGACGTACTGGGGGCTGTATGCGTTGCAGCATCGCGGGCAGGAGTCGGCGGGGATTGCGAGTGCCGATGGGCAGCAGGTGAACGACATCAAGGGGATGGGACTGGTGTCGGAGATCTTTACCGATGAGGTGCTGGCGAAGCTGCCGGGGCATATGGCGATTGGGCATACGCGGTACTCGACGACCGGCGATTCTGCGCTGCTGAATGCGCAGCCGATCTCGGTGGATTCGACGAAGGGTTTGATTGCGATTGCTCATAACGGCAACCTGGTGAACCTCGGGACAGCAAGGGAACGGCTGGAGCGCGATGGGGCGTTGTTTCAGACGACGAGCGACTCGGAGATTATTGTTCAGTTGATTGCGCACTCGAAGCAGTCGACGCTGGTGGACTGTATCGCGGAGTCGCTGGGACAGGTGGAGGGTGCGTTTTCGATTGTGATGATGACGCGGAACCGCATCTTTGCGGCGCGCGATCCGCATGGGTTCAGGCCACTGTCGATGGGGCGGATTGCCGGCGTAGATGGTGCGCCGGATACGTTCGTTTTTGCGAGCGAGACGTGCGCGTTCGATCTGCTGCATGCGAAGTACGAGCGCGATGTGAAGCCAGGTGAGCTGGTGATGGTGTCGGAGGATGGCGTGACGAGCCGCTACTTCAACACGACGACTCCGCAGGCCAGCTGTGTGTTTGAGCATGTTTACTTTTCGCGACCTGACTCGAAGGTTTATGGGCGGTGGGTGCAGCAGTCGCGGGAGGAGATGGGGCGTCAGTTGGCAAGGGAGTCGGGTGTGGCGGCAGATCTGGTGGTGCCGGTGCCGGACTCGGGCGTGACGGCGGCGCTGGGGTATGCGGCTGAGTCGGGGATACCGTTTAATTTTGGGTTGATTCGCAATCACTATGTCGGGCGCACGTTTATTCAGCCAGAGCAGAGGGTGAGAGACTTTGGCGTGAGGATGAAGCTGAATCCGGTGCGGAGTCTGCTTGAAGGGAAGCGCGTGGTGCTGATCGATGACTCGATCATTCGCGGAACGACGTCGCGGAAGATTGTGCGGATGGTGCGCTCGGCGGGAGCGAAAGAGGTGCATCTGAGAATCTCTTGTCCGCCGACTATCTCGCCTTGTTTTTATGGGGTGGATACGCCAAGCAAGAAGGATCTGATTGCAGCGAATAAGTCAGTCGCGGAGATTTGTGCGTTTGTCGAGGCGGATTCGCTGGCGTATTTGTCGTTGGTGGGGCTGACCCATGCTTGTACGAAGGGTGAGCCGGTGGATGGCTTGTCGCCGGGGAGTTTCTGCACGGCTTGCTATACGGGCGATTATCCGACGCAGTGGGTGGATGTGTCGGAGATTCTGCCTGCGGTTGCGAATGTCTGAAGCCTCGCACGCCATGATTTGTAACTAGACTCGTTCTATATGCATGGCGAGGTAGTCCATGAGCCATTCGGGCTTGACGCCCTGCTGCCGGGCAAGGGTTGCAAGCTGGGCGTAGTGGCGGATGCCGTGCAGAAGCGCGTGAAAGAGGATGGTCTTGCGGTTGGAGCGAGCCGGACCGTAGGAGCGGGTCATGAACTCCAGCGGTTGGTCCCAGTCAAAATCGGGGGCAGCCAGAAGCTGCTGGAAGATGGCCATGGCGCGGTCATGGGTGGCGTAGATGGACTTTGCGGAATCGAAGGGGACGTTGGCGTAGTCGGAGACGGGGAGGTCGGCCAGGCGCTCGGCGTAGCGGAGTTCGACGGCTACGATGTGTTGGAGAAGTTCGCCGATGGTCTTCGTTCCGGCTATGTCGCAGGGCGCGGTGAGGAGTTCGGGATGGCTGGTGAGGAGTTCCTGCCAGTTGGTGGCGGTCTTTTCGTTCCAGGCGATTAAGTCTTGCGGGGTGAGGACGGGTTGGCTCATGATTGCTCCTGACGTAAGGCGCGGTGGCCGATGTCGCGGCGGAATTGCATGCCCTCAAAGGAAATTTTCGCTAGTTCAGCGTAGGCCTTGTTGAGGGCGGCTTGCAGGTCGGGGGCTACGGCGGAGATGGCGAGGACGCGGCCGCCAGCGGTGACCAGTTGGCCGTCTTTGATGGCGGTTCCGGAGTGGAAGACTACGACGTCGTCGTTTTGTTCGCCGGAGGTCGCGAGGCTGGTGATGGGTTTGCCGGAGACATATTTGCCCGGGTAGCCACCGCTGGCTGCGATGATGCAGACGCTGGCGCCGGGGCGCATTCGAATGGTGAGCTGGTTGACGGTGCCATCGATAGAGGCGTTGAAGAGGTCGACGATGTCGGTTTCGAGGCGAAGGAGAATGGCTTCGGTCTCGGGGTCGCCGAAGCGGGTGTTGAACTCGAGGACCATGGGGCCGCGCGGGGTCATCATGATGCCGCAGAAGAGGATGCCCTTGAAGGGTGTGCCTTCGGACTTCATGCCGTGGACTACTTTTTGCGCGATATTGCGAAGGAGCCATTCGCGCATGGCTGGTGTGGCGATGCCGTCGGTGGAGTAGGCGCCCATGCCGCCGGTGTTCGGGCCTGTGTCTTCTTCGCCGATGCGTTTGTGATCCTGGGCGGAGGCGATCTCGAGGGCGTGTGTGCCGTCGCAGAGCGCGAAGAAGGAGAGTTCTTCGCCGACGAGGAACTCTTCGAGGACGATCTCAGTCTCCGGGGCGCCGAGCAGTAAGCCGCTGAACATCTGCGCAGCGACCCCTTCGGCTTCGAGGTGGGTGTTGCAGATGACGACGCCTTTGCCGGCGGCGAGGCCGGAGGCTTTGACGACAACGGGGACGGGGAATCGGCGCAACTCTTCGCGGACTTCTTCGAGCGTAGTGCAAAGGGCGTGAGCTGCGGTGGGAATGACATGGCGCTGCATGAACGCCTTGGCGAAGGCTTTGCTGGTCTCGAGCTGAGCTGCGTCTTTGGTTGGGCCGAAGACACGGAAGCCTCGTTTGGTGAGCTCATCGACGATCCCGACGGAGAGGGGGAGCTCGGGGCCGATGACGGTGAGTGAGGGGTTCTCGATGGCGACGATGTTGACCATCTCGTGCAGGTTGCCGGGATCGACCGGGATGCAGCGAGCGAGTTGTGCGATGCCGCCGTTTCCGGGGGCGCAGAGAACTTCAGTGACCTGGGGGGATTTGCGGAGCGCCCAGACAATGGCGTGCTCGCGCCCGCCGCCGCCGATTACGAGAACCTTCATGCTTCTATCTTGCCGCATTCTGCTCCTCTGCGGGATTCCACAGGAATATCTCTATACTGAAGAGGATGGCTGAGCTGCAACCACCTGGAGAGTCGTCGAGCTCGCTCGCGGCGGAGGCTGCGCCAACCGATCCTGCCGGTTTGCGTCGACAGGGTTTCTGGCCTGGCTTTCGGCGAAATCAGATGTGGACTTACTTCGGTCCGGCGTTTGTGGCGTCGGTAGCTTATATCGATCCTGGAAATTTTGCGACGAACATTGAGGGCGGCAGCAGGTTTGGGTACCGCCTGCTGTGGGTGTTGCTGTGGTCGAACGCCATGGCCATTCTGATTCAGTATCTTTCGGCGAAGCTTGGGATTGTGACGGGTCTGACGCTGCCGCAGAACTGCAGGAAGCATTTTTCGCGGCCGATGACGCTGTTTTTGTGGGTGGCGGCGGAGGTTTCGGCGATCGCGACCGACCTGGCGGAGTTTTTGGGCGCGGCGTTGGGGCTGTACCTGCTGTTTGGGCCGGCGATGCTGGCGCATGGGTGGACGCGGACGGAGGCACTGTTCGCGGCGGCGCTGGTTTCGGCGGTTCTGGTGTTTCTGATTCTGGCGCTGGACCTGGCGGGGTACCAGTGGCTGGAGCGTGGAATCATGGCGTTCGTCGGGATCATCGGGCTGTGTTACGGGTTCGAGGTGTTTCTGGTACATCCTGACTGGAAGCTTGCGGCATATCATACGCTGGTTCCCACACTCGATCCGAAGGCGTTACATAGCAGCTTGTATGTTGCCGTCGCGATGCTCGGCGCGACGGTGATGCCGCATGTCGTCTATCTGCATTCGGCGCTGGTACAGCCACGGCGGGAGGAGGTGGTGAAGCGGCCCAGGGTGGAAGGGGCTTCGCGGCGGCGGAGTTATCTGCGGTTTGAGTTGATCGACGTGTTTGCGGCGATGAACGGGGCGTGGCTGATCAACTCGGCGATGATCGTGATGGCTGCGGTGGCGTTCGCGCATCTTTCGAACCCGGTGACGACGATCGAACAGGCGCATCAAACGCTGGGCCCGCTGCTGGGGCCGATGGCGGCGACGGTGTTTGCGGTGGCGCTGCTGTGTTCAGGGCTGTCGTCATCGACGGTGGGCGTGATGGCGGGGCAGGTGATTATCGAGGGGTTTCTGGACATCAAGTTTTCGATCTTTCTGCGGCGGCTGATCACGATTATCCCGGCGCTGGTGGTGATTGGTGTGGGCCTTGACGCACTGAAGATCCTGATTTTTTCGCAGGTGGTGCTGAGCTTCGCGCTGCCGTTTGCGCTGATTCCTCTGCTGGTGCTGACGAACCGGAGCTCGGTAATGAGAAGTTTTGTGAGTGCGGGCCGGACGCGAGTTGCGGGGTGGGGTGCGGTGGGGATCATCGTGACTCTGAATGTTGTTCTTCTAGGTGAGATGGCTTTGGGGTTGTAGGACACCCTCCTATTGCCCCGGCAAAGTTTCTTTAAGTGGTCTACTGGGCGCGACTCTCTGTAAATAGGAGTGCGGGTTAGGATGATCGGATGCGGATGAGGTTGGGGGGATTTGCGATTGCGCTTGCGATTGGCGGAGGCATGGCGATGATGGTCTCCGTGGCGGAGGCGGCCAACTCGCCGGTGCAGCCTGTGGGGGCGCCGGTATCTCTTCCGGTGACGCCACCCGCGGTTACGATTGCTGCGGGATGGCAGCTGCAAGATGCAGCTAAAGTGCTCGAGCCGGGAGCGGCAATCGCGCTCGATCGCTATAAACCGAAGGGGTGGCTCGCGGCGACGGTGCCGGGCACTGTTTTGACCAGCCTGGTGAAGGATGGCGTGTATCCAGAGCCTTTGTATGGAGAGAATAATCGTCCGGACAAGATACCTGACAGCTTGTCGCGATCGCCGTTCTGGTACAGGACGGAGCTCAAGGTTCCGAAGGCTTATGGGGGCAGGCGCATCTGGCTGAATTTTGACGGGATTAATTTTTCGGCAGAGGTTTGGGTGAATGGGCGGCAGGTTGGCAAGATTAAGGGCGCGTTTGCCCGAGGAATCTTTGATATCTCGCAGGACGTGAGGCCGGGGAAGAAGATGGTGCTGGCGGTGCTTGTGTCTCCGCAGCCGCATGCCGGTGATCCGCATGAGCATACGATTCGCAATGGTGTCGGGAAGAATGGCGGGATTACGGCAATCGACGGGCCAACATTTCTTTCGACGATCGGATGGGATTGGATGCCGGCGATTCGCGACCGGGACACGGGGATCTGGCAGAAGGTTTTTCTTTCGGCGAGTGGGCCGGTGGTGATCAAGGATTCGTTGGTGACGACGGATCTTCCGTTGCCAAAGGTGGATTCTGCCGATGTTGCGGTGCAGGCCAGGGTGGAGAATGTGAGCGACGCGTCGCAGAAGGGTGTGCTGCGGGGGAGCTTCGGCGATGTGTCGTTTGAGCAAGTGGTGGAGATTGCTGCGCATAGTTCGCAGACAGTGTCGTTCGATCCGAAGACGACGGCGGTCCTGCATGTGATCAATCCGAAGCTGTGGTGGCCGAATGGGTATGGAACGCAGAATCTTTATTCGCTGCAACTGAGCTTTGCGATCGATGGGAGGGCGTCTGATAGCAAAGAGGTGAGCTTTGGGATTCGGAAGTTCAGCTACTCGGTTCCTGACTCTGAGAATCTGACGATCTCCGTGAACGGAGTGCGGGTGTTTATCCGCGGGGGGAACTGGGGGCTGGATGAAGCGATGAAACGCAATCCGAGAGAGCGGCTGGAGGCGCAGATCCGGATGCACCAGCTTGCGAATTTGAACATGATCCGGAACTGGGTGGGACAGAGTACAAGCGAGGATTTTTACGAGCTTTGTGACAAGTATGGGTTGCTGGTGTGGGACGAGTTTTTTCAGCCGAACCCTGCGGATGGGCCCGACCCTGACGACTTCGACACGTATATGGCGAATGTGCGGGAGAAGATGTTAAGGTTTCGCAATCATGCTTCGATCGTGCTGTGGTGCGCGAGGAATGAGGGGTATCCACCGAAGCAAATTGACGATGCGCTGCGGGTGTTGATGGGGGAGGTGGAGCCGACGCGGTTGTACCAGGCGAACTCGGCCGATGGGCGCGGGGTGAGCTCGCATGGGCCTTATCACTGGAGGACGCCGCGGGAGTTTTATGCGTTCGATGAGGCGTTCAAGACGGAGATTGGAAGCGTGTCGGTGCCGACGCTGGAGTCGATCCGCGGGATGATGCCGGAGAAGGACTGGGAGACGATCAACGACGACTGGGCCGAGCATGACTTTGCGAAGGGAGCTTCGGGAGGAGACACATATCCGGCGATGATTGCGGCGCGCTATGGCAGGGTACTGAACCTGGCGGATTTTGTGAGGAAGTCGCAGTTGGCGAACTATGAAGCGTTTCGCGCGATGTACGAGGGGCGCAATGCGAAGCTGTTCGCTCCGACGACTGGAATTCTGACGTGGATGAGCAATCCGGCGCAGCCGAGTTTTGTGTGGCAGCTCTATCACCATGATCTGGAACCGAATGCAGCGCTGTTTGCGGTGAAGAAGGCTGCGGAGATGGTGCATATCCAGTTGAATGAGAGCACAGGCGAGGTGGAGGTGATCAATAATCTGCCGGCGGTGCTGGGAGGCGCGCATGCGCATGTTGCGGTCTTCGATCTGGACGGGACGGCGGCGTATCAGGTTGATTACGATGTGACGGCAGCAGCGAGTGCGGCGACGAATCTGGGGGTTGTGGAGTGGCCGGCGGGATTGTCGGAGGTCTATTTTGTGAGGCTCGAGTTGCGGGATGCGAATGGGAGGCTGGTTTCGGAGAATTTTTACTGGCGCGCGCGGGGAGAAGATAAGGATGACCTGAAGGCGCTGGAGGAGCTAGGAACGGTGACGCTGGATGCGACGGTGGCGCGGCGCGATGTTGCCGGGAGAAGCTTTTTCGATGTGACGCTGCATAATCCCGGGACGCAAGTTGCGCTGATGACTCATCTGCAGCTGCGGAGAAAGCGGGACGGGGAGCGGGTGTTGCCGGTGTATTACAGCGACAACTATCTATCGCTGGTGCCGGGCGAGAGCAGGACGATCACGATGGAGGCGGCTACGACGGATATGAAGGGCGACGCGGGGATGGTTGTTGTGGATGGATGGAATGTTGGGGTGACGGGAGCTTCGTCGACGGGAGTCGATGTTGAATTGAATGTGGGGGCGCAGGTGGATCACTGGCCGGTGACGGGATTGCCGATGATGTCGGGTTCCAGGTGAGGTTAGGGCGCTGGCGGGACGGGACGGGTTGATAGCGCTGGTTCACAACGTGGCCTGAAGACATGGCCTGAAGGGGCGGGGCCTACAACCATTGGGGGATTATTGTTTGCTTTCAAAGGGGCCTACCGTACAAGGTGCGGAACTTCCTCCGCGATGGCGTGTTGTTAACGAGGAACAAGAAGACCGGACGGCGCATGCTGTTCGACAAATTGAAGGGCGCGGCAGAGAGATGCCGCGAGGCCCAACCAAAGGTAGGCGTATGCGATTTTCGAACGTAATTCGTAAGACTCTTATAGGCGCGGCCGTCGCGCTTTTGCCTGTGGCATCGTTTGCCGGAGTATTTGTGTCGGTGACGATTGCGCCGCCGGTGTTGCCGGTTTACACCCAGCCGCTTTGTCCTGGGGATGGCTATCTCTGGAACCCGGGCTACTGGGCTTATGGCGAAGCCGGCTACTATTGGGTTCCGGGTGTATGGGTTCGGCCACCGCAGGTTGGACTGCTCTGGACGCCGGGTTACTGGGGCTGGGGTGGTGGGGTGTATGTCTTTCACGCTGGATACTGGGGACCGCATGTGGGCTTCTATGGCGGCGTGAACTATGGATTCGGTTACGGCGGGAACGGGTATTACGGCGGGCGCTGGGAAGGCGGCCGGTTCGCGTATAACACTGCCGTGGTGAATGTGAACACGACGGTGATTCACAACACGTATGTGGACAGGACTGTGATCAACCACAACACGGTCTACAACCGCACGAGCTTCAATGGTGGAACGGGTGGCATTCAGGCTCGTCCGTCGGTACAAGAGGCCTCGTTTGCGCGGGAGAATCATTTTGAGGCGACCGCCGAGCAGCAGAACCATATGCAGATGGCGCGGAATGAGCGCGGCAATCTGGCGTCAGTGAACGGCGGGCATCCAACGAATGCGGCGCTGCCGAGAGTTGGCGCACGCGCGGAGAATCAACAGCAACGCGTTGCCCAAGGGGTTCGGTCCGGCCAGATGACGGCGGGCGAGACCAGGAATGTGGAGAACCGTGAGGCGAGCATCCACAACGAGGCGATGAACGATCGCGCGGCAAATGGCGGCAAACTGACGCAGCAGGAGCATCAGGAGATCAATCAACGGCAGAACAACGTCAGCCACTCGATCAACAACGATAAGCACAATGCGAATACGCAGGCGCATCCGCATGAGGGTCACGATCCGAAGAGATAGCATGGGAAACAAGAGGAAGAAGCGGCCGGCGGAGAAGTTCGCCGGCCATTTCTTTTTTGCCTCGCCTGGATTTGTCGGGGCGTAGATTTTGCTGCGCCTAGAATGTAGGGGTGATGGGGCAGGCGGCGGATCGAGTTGTCGTGGTGCTGGTGCGAGCGCGCAATCCGAACAATATCGGAGCGGCGGCTCGAGCTATGCATGACTTTGGGTTTCGCCATTTGCGGGTGGTGAATGAGTATGCTGTGCCGTTTGAGACGGCGCGGTCGGCGGTGGATGCTTCTGAGGTTCTGGCGAGGGCGGCGCGCTTTGGCAGCGTGGGGGCTGCGGTTGCGGATTGCACGCTGGTGGTGGGGACGACGGCGGTGGGAGAGAGAGCACTCCAGCATCCGTTGTATGAGCTGGCGGAGGCCGGGGAAAGGATCGTTGAGGAGTTGGGCGGCGGGGCCGCGCGGGTGGCGCTGCTGTTTGGGTCAGAGAAGACAGGGTTGAGCAACGAGGAGTTGAGTCACTGTCATTGGTTGCTGACAATACCGATGGAGCAACATGAGGAGATTCGTCATCCGTCGATGAATCTGGGGCAGGCGGTGGCGGTTTGCCTGTACGAGCTGAGGAGGGCGAAGCCGGAGGCAGCGGTGACCGGCGGGATTTCGACGGGTGCTTTGGCTGGGGAGACGGAACGGCTAACGGCGTTGCTGGCTGGGGTGCTGGAGGAGAGCGGATATACGAAGCGGCACCCGGCGAACTGCGAGGAAGGACAGATTCGGCGGCTGGTGCTGCGAATGGGGGCTGCAGCGAGCGATGTGCCGGTGTGGATGGGGATTTTGCGGCAGATTCTATGGAAGATTCGCGGTGGCGGCGCGGGGTGAAGGGAAGAGCTGGCGGGTCTGCGAGGAGTGGCACCTATCGCGAAGGGTGCGGTGGAATGTAGACTGGGCGACACTCATACACTTTAAGTGTGGACGTTTGGAGGGAGCATGTTTGTGCGTAAAGGGCTATTGGCGGTTGCGGGCGTTGTGTTGGGTTGCTGTTTTACGGCGAGTGGAATGGCGCAGGGCAAGCAGATTACGAACGAGGACTATGCGAAGGCGGAGAAGTTCATGTCCTACAACGTCAATCCGCTGGTGTATCACGGAGTGTCGCGTCCGACATGGATGGAGGATGGGCGATTCTGGTATCGCGACAATGGGCCGGATGGGGTGACGTTTGTGTTGGTGGATCCGGTGAAGGGGACGAAGGGACCGGCGTTCGATCAGGCGAAACTGGCTGCAGCATTGACTGCGGCGACGAATGGCAGGATGAAGGCGGATGCACAGCATCTGGTGATCTCGGAGATTTCTTTTTCGAATGGGGATAAGACGGTTGAGGTTGGGAACGGTTCGCGCAAATTCCGCTGCGATTTGAGTGGGGCGGGGGTTTGCACGGAGGTGATTCCTGTGGGGTCGAAGCCGGCAGAGGGAGCACAGCCGGCTGGGCGGGCTCGCGCTGCGACGGATGTTTCGCCCGACAAGACGAAGGAGGCGTTCATTCGCGATTGGAATCTGTGGGTTCGCGATCTAAAGACGGCCAAGGAGACGCAACTGACCACGGACGGGGTGAAGGACTTCGGTTATGCGACCGACAACGCGGGGTGGCAGAGCAGTGATCATCCGATCCTGGTGTGGTCGCCCGACTCGACGAAGATTGCGACGTTTCAGCAGGACCAGCGCAAGGATGGCGAGATGTACCTGATTCCAACGACGAACGGGCATCCGCAGCTGAGGGCCTGGAAGTATCCGCTGGTTGGCGATAAAGATGTGACGATGATCGAACGGGTGATCATCGACGTGGATGCGCCGAAGGTGATTCGCATCAAGATGCCGCCGGACCAGCATCGTTCGACGCTATGCGACGACGTGAGTTGCCGCGGAGGAAGCGGATGGGACGACGTGCAGTGGAGCGATGACGGCAAAGAGTTAGCCTTTGTTTCGACGTCGCGCGACCATAAGCAGGAGTGGATGAGGATTGCCGATGCCACGACCGGCGAAGTACGCGATGTAATGGGCGAGACCACACTGAAGTTTTATGAGAGCGGCAACGACAAGGTGAATTGGAAGTATCTTTCAAAGACGAATGAACTGTTGTGGTTCAGCGAGAGAGAGGGCTGGGGCCATATGTACCTGTACGACATGGCCACGGGCAAGTTGAAGAACCAGATCACGCATGGGGACTGGAATGTGACGCAGGTGCTGCACGTGGACCAGGCTGGGCGGACGATTTACTTTGTCGGAGTGGGACGGGAGCCTGGGGTCGATCCTTATTTTCAGCACTACTACAGTGTTAAATTCGATGGCAAAGACCTGAAGTTGCTGACGCCGGAGAATGCGGATCACGCGATCACGCCTTCTCTGGATGGACGCTATTTTGTGGATGTGTATTCGACGGTGACACAGCCGGAGACGGCACTGGTTCGCGACGATGGCGGCAAAGTGGTGGTGGAGGTAGCGAAGCAGGACATCACGAAGCTGGTGGCGGCGGGCTGGGTGCCTCCAATTCCGATTACAGTGAAGGCTCGCGACGGGAAGACGGAACTGTATGGCTTTATGTTCAAGCCGACGAACTTCGACGCTTCGAAGAAATATCCGATTGTGAACCATGTGTATCCGGGACCGCAGACGGGCTCCTGCGGAGGCCGCCAGTTTGCAGCGGCCCATGGAGATGAGCAGTCGCTCGCGGAACTTGGATTTATCGTTGTGTGCATCGACGGGATGGGGACGCCGTGGCGGTCGAAGGCGTTTCATGAGTTTTACTACGGCAATCTCGGCGACAACACGATTCCCGATCAGATTTCGGGGATGAAGGACCTGGCCGCGAAGTATCCGTGGATCGATCTCGACAAGGTTGGGATCTATGGGCACTCCGGCGGCGGGAATGCTACGGCCGCGGCGATGTTCCACTATCCGGATTTCTTCAAGGTGGGGATTGCGGAGAGCGGCAACCACGACCAGCGCGACTATGAAGACGATTGGGCGGAGAAGTGGGCTGGGCTCGAGGTGAAGAATGCCGACGACACATCAAACTACGATAGCCAGGCGAATCAGAACTTCGTTCAGAACTTGAAGGGCAAGCTGCTGCTGGCGCATGGAACGATGGACAACAACGTTCCGCTGAATAACACGCTGTTGGTTGTGGAGGCGTTGATCAAGGCGAACAAAGATTTCGATCTCCTGATTATTCCTAACGTCGCGCATGGTTACGGCTACGCAACACAGTACATGACGCGCCGCCGGTGGGATTATTTCGTGAAGAATCTTGCGGGGAACATTCCGCCGAACGATTACGAGATGAAGTCCTATGCTGCGGTGATGGCTGCTCAGCGCGGTGGGCCAGAGGATACAGAGAACGAGAACGGCGATCAATAGCAGGAGGTAAGTGAGAAAGACCGGCAGAGGGCGAAGTCGCTCTTTGCCGGTCTCTTTCATTTATTTGGAGGTTACTTTTCTGGAGCTAGAGCCAGCCTTTGGTGCGAGCGATGCGCGCGGCGTCGACTCGATTGGAGGCTCCAAGCTTGGCGATGGCTTCGGAGAGGTAGTTGCGGACGGTGCCCTCGGAGAGATGGAGCTCGGTGGCGATCTCGGTGCTGGTTCTGCCGTCGCCGGCGCGCTGCAGGATCTGGCGCTCGCGCTCGGTGAGGGGATCGAGTTCTGCGCTCCAGGCTTCGGTGGCGAGTGCGGGATCGACGACGCGCAGGCCGTGGTGAACCCGCCGCACGGCTTCGGCAAGCTCTGCGGCGGGACGATCTTTGAGCAGATAACCGCGCGCGCCCGCATCAAGAGCGCGGCGGAGATAGCCGGGGCGGGCGAAGGTGGTGAGGATGATGGTGCGTACGGCGGGATGGCCGGTGCGCAGGCTGGCGGCGAGCTCAAGCCCGGTCATGATGGGCATCTCGATGTCGGTGACGAGGACGTTGGGGGAAAGCGTGGCAACGGCGTGGAGCGCATCGCGACCGTTGGAAACGCGGGCCACGACCGAGATATCGGGCTCGAGTTCAAGCAGAGCCGAGAGTGCGCCGAGCACCATGGCCTGGTCTTCGGCGAGGACGACGCGGATGGACGGGGCGGGTGCGGTCATAGGGTCACGCAGGGTGCTTTGAGATCGCGGGGAGCCGCTTGCGGGAGTTCGATGAGAAGAGTGACGCCGGGATCGGCGGTGATGGAGAAGCGGCCGCCGAGCGATTGAACGCGCTCGCGCATGCCGCGGAGCCCGTTGCCCTCGTGAAGTTTGGGGTGTGGTCCGTCATCGGTGATGAGAAGCGAGTGGAAGCCATCGGCGGAAGTAGTGAAACGCACGGTGCAGTGGGTGGCTTTGGCGTGGCGAACGATGTTGGTGACCGCCTCACGAAGAGCGAGGCAGAGCACGGTCTCTTCTTCAGCATGAAATTTCGGCAGCGGAGATTCGCAGGCGAGCGCTACGCCGGCCGACTGCAGGGTATTGCGGGCAACCTCCATCTCTGCGGGCAGGCCCTGGGAACGGTAGCCTCCGATTGCTTCGCGCACGTCGGCGAGGGCGGTTCTTGCGGTCTTTTCGACGTCGGCAATCTCGTGGGCTGCGCGTTGCGGATCGCGATCAATCAGGCGTCCGGCGAGCTCGGCTTTGAGCACGATGACGGATAAGGTGTGGCCGAGAACGTCGTGGAGGTCGCGTGCGATGCGTTCGCGCTCCGCCAGGGCAGCGAGTTGTTCGATCTCGTCCTGCGCCCTATGCAACCGGACATCGGCGCGCTTCTGCTGGGCAAAAAGAATGTTGCCACCGCCGATCATAAAGAGAAGAAAGATTGCGATAAAGACATTCGGCCAGGCGACGTAGAAGAAGTGGCCGGGAGTGTTGAAGAGGTACGCTTCGACAAGAATTGCGGCCGATTCAAAGACGAAAAAGCCGAGAACGCGAGGAATTGATTTGATGCTGAAGGGCAAAAACGCAGCGGCATAGATGAAGAAGGTCGAGCCGCCGCCATTCCACGGAAACGTGAGAAGGCCCAGCACGAAGGTTGAGGCGATCATCCAATAGCGGATCGGATTGTCCCTCTTGAACGAATGGACGTAGGCGGCAAAGATTCCGAGAAAGATGGCAAAAACAGACAGAGTGGCGAGCCATTTGCGCGGGCTCGGATCAAGAATGGGGTCGATGAAGAGAAAGCCAGAGTAGGCGAGCCAAATCCAGGCCCAGTTGCGCTCCCGGTGCTTCGAGTTGGTGTCGGTGCTGATCATAGAATGGTCCAGTGCAGTTTACGCCGTCGTGGCTAGGGCGCTGCGTCAGGCGTTCTGCTCGCGGCGATGGAAGATGAGCCAGCTAATGCCAAGCATCAGGAAGGTGAATCCGAGCAGGGCGTTCCAGTGGGTGGTGAGGGACATGGTGTCCTGATAGCCGAAGATGCTGAGCATGAGTTGAGACAGATGATAGGTGGGCAGCGCGGGGGCGATGGTCTGGAGCCAGTGGGGCATAAAGCGTATGGGGATCCATAAGCCGCTGAGGAACGACATGGGCAGATAGATGAGATTAACTATGGCCGGCGCTGCGTTTGCCGGAACGAGAAGCGCGAGCAGCAGGCCCATGCCGGCGAAGCTGACGGCACCGACGATGGTCATGCCGAGTATCTTGATCAGTTCGGTGGATGTTAGCGAGACGCCGCCGAAGGTTGTGGCAACGACGGTGAGAATGGCAACGATGATGACGCCGAAGGCTACGGCTGAAGCGCACTTGGCGATGAGGTAAGCGGAGGCGGGCATTGGGCTGGCGCGCTTGAGTTCGAGCCAGCCGGCGGCGAGCTCTGAGGCTACTCCGACGCCGATGCCGAAGAGGGCGGCGCCGATGAGACCGAAGCAGGCGTAGCCGCCGAGCATGTACTTCGCGATGTGGACGCCACCCGCGTAGGCGTTGCGGTTTGCGATGCCGAAGAGGACGTAAAACATGACGGGAAAGCCGATGGTGGAGAGTGAAAAAGACTTGGTGCGCATCAGTTTGAGGAACTCGTATCGGGTTTCCTTACGGAAGATGCGAAGAGTGTGAAGGAGGCCGGTTGCGTTGGGTGGAAGAGGATGGATTGCGGCGGTTGCCATGATTTTCTCCTTAATCTTCTTGGCTCGATAGAGGCGCTCGTGGGCGTCAGTTTTTTGTCAGGGCGAGGAAGGCATCCTCGAGGGCGGGACTTGCGATTTCAAGGCCGCTGAGAGTTTCGTCACGCAAGAGCATCTCGCGAATTACAGTTTCGGCGTCAGAGGCCGTGACGATGACCGCGTCTTCGCTACGCTCGACACTGGTTATGGTTGGGAGGGTGAGTAGGAAGTCGCGGGAGAGACGGGTGCGGCAGCGAATGGTGCGTCTGCCGCTATTTCGCTTGATTTCTGCAGGTGTGCCCTGGCTGATAATGCGGCCTTTGTTGATGACGATGACGCGGTGAGCGAGGGTGTCGGCCTCTTCGAGGTAGTGGGTGGTGAGGAGGACGGTCTTTCCCTGGGCGGAGAGGGAGCGAATCTGCTGCCAGAGGGCGCGGCGAGATTCGATGTCGAGACCCACGGTGGGCTCGTCGAGGAAGATGAGATCGGGGTTGCCGCAGATGGCGAGAGCGAAGAGGAGACGCTGCTTTTGTCCGCCGCTGAGCTGGCCGAAGAGGCAGTCTTCGATGCCCTGAAGCTGGGCGATGCGAAGGATTTCCGCTACGGGGAGCGGGTTGGGGTAGTAGCTGCGGAAGAGGTCGAGGTGTTCGCGGACGCGGAGGGTTTCGGTGACGCGGGCGACCTGGAGCATGGCGCCGACACGAGTGCGTGTGATGGCATGGCGCGGGTCGCTGCCGAAGATCCGGATGGCGCCGGAGGTTGGGGCGATGAGGCCAAGCAGGAGTCTGACTGCGGTGGATTTGCCTGCACCGTTGGGGCCGAGCAGCGCGACGACTTCGCCGGGATGCAGTGAGAGGCTAACGCCGTCGAGGGCCTTGGTGCTCCCGTATTGCTTGGTGATGCCGGTGAGGGTGGCGATGGGTTGTGGGGGCACGAATGCGGGTATATTTTCGGCCATCGGTTCTGTCTCGTAGGCGATTGCGCTCAGTGGCATCATCGGGCTCCAGTTACTGCTTATGGAGCGATCATGGGCTTGTTCGCGCGCCCGTAGTAGTGTTGGGCGTCACGAATCGGCTGTGACAGTTGTCATGTGGCGCTTTGCACAGATCATGGGCGCGACTATCTCCAGAGCCACGAGGCGGTGTCGAAACCGAATTCAACCAGAGCGGCAAGGGCCTGTCGTCCGAGCAATGCTCTGCTGGCGGAGTTTGGGTGACAAAGCAGATCGGTGACGATGGGGATGCCCTCGATCTCGACCCTCACGCCGCTGAGTCTGGTCATGTAGGCTCTTCCGCCGGCGGTAGAGATTGGGATGGACGAGCCTGCGCTCAGTGGCAGACCGGCAGCGATAGCTGCGGAGGCGGGAACCTGAAGAAGATCTGCGCCGGTATCTACAAGAACGCCCGCGAGTGAGAATCTGGCGGCGGGGCCAACCACAACCACGTCGGCCAGGGGCTGGTTTCTTGGTCCGGAGTATGACTTGAGATGGTGATAGGTGACGGTTGTCATTGCCATAGGTCAAAGGTGACGAATGCGAACGTGACCTGGTCGAGGCCGAAGTTTTCGCGTGCGATAGCGATGACGGGATCGAGCGACTCGTTCTGCGCTACGATGCCGTTGGAAGTTGCCGCTATCCACATGTTGTTGGGCAGAAAACCGGGATGCCAGTGGGCATTGATCCAATCGGATCCGGGAAAGTCGGGCATGGTTCCTCCTAGGGGTTGCGTCTATCCGCTTTTGCTCGCTTCGCCGGTGAGCAGACCGATGAGAGCTCCAAAGAGCAACTCGAAGGAATGCACAAAGAGATCTTTCCAGGCGGCGAGCTCGGGGTGGTATGCGCTGTAGACACCGCCGGCAAAGAGAACAATGAGCACGATAACGGCAAAGATCAGCCTTCCCCAGAGGAACTGAGCAGGAGGCGGCGGTCCGCCTTCCAACTCCAACTCCTGAAAATTCTGTTCAATGACCTCGCCATCGACCTGCGGTTTAACTACGCCCACGGCCCTGGCGGCCATTGGTTGTGTACGAAAGAAGATACCCACGTGCGACCTCCGGTCATTCAAAAGGATAGTTACTGACTGGTGAAAAGCCGGGCAAATTCCAAAAGAAGAGAGCGTCCTGGGAGAGGATCATTGCGATTCCACGATCACTCACGACGGAATCTAGAGGAATGATGTGGCGAAGTCAAGCGTTTGGTTGACCGGGATTGGGCTTTCGTTATTGTCCGCAGATTCCTGAGCGTCGCGTTCTGCCGGTTGAAGCGATCGCGGTGAGAGACAGATTCGCTGGATGCTTCGGTTTTGTTCCGCGGATTTTTCGGCCCGACGGCTACATGTAGTCGACGCCGTATTGGACGGGGATCTGGGTGAAGGCAATGCGGGTGGGCGCGGATTCGCGGGCGGGTAGCATGCCGGCGAAGTGTAACGTGGTGTGGCCGTACTTCAAATTGAGCTTGTCCATGGTGGCGGAGAGGTCGGCGCGGTTGCCGGGGTCGGCGAAGAGTTCTTCCTGGTGTTCGTCTTCGGGGACGAGATTGCGAAGGGTGATGCCGACGAAGAAGGGCCGGTTGAACTCGGGGCCTCGCGGGCTCTGGGCCCAAAGGGAGCGCAGGACTTCGAGAAGGCTAAGAGTGTCCTGGCAGTCGCGGAAGCGGGCCTCCATGCCCCAGCCGGAGTTTTTGATGCCGGAGTAGTGCCGCTTTACCTTTCCGTGCGCGGCATGAGCTTCGGCTTGTTGGCGGGTGAGCTGGTAGCGAATGGTAACGGCGAGGGAGCCGGTGTAGAAGCGCTCCATGCGGAGGCGCATGGCGGCTTTGTGGAGGAGTTTGTGGGCGACGGCCCAAGAGCCTTCGGGCGTGCGGTGTTCGGGCGCGAGAACGTGGGAGTGGCCGAGAGATTTTTGCACTTCGGGATCGGAGACGTTGTTGCCGGAGGCGTCTTCGGTCTGTGCGCCGCGAAGCCAGTGGTACATGCGATTGCCCCAGACGGAGTCGAAGAGTTTGCCCATCTGATTGTGATCGAGGGCGAGAAGCTGCTCCATGGTGGTGACGCCTTTAGCGATGAGGCGTGCTTCGGTGCGGGCGCCGACGCCGGGCAGATCGCGGAGTTCGAGATGGGCGATGGCTCGTGGGAGTTGCGATGGAAGGAGACCGATGAGCCCGTCGGGTTTTTGCATGTCGCTGGCAATCTTGGCGAGGTAGCGATTGGGCGCCATGCCGATGGAACAGCGGAGGGCGACGCCGACATTTTTATAGATGGACTGCTTGATGTTGAGAGCGATCTGGCGGGCGCGCGGAGGCTCCTGCTCGCGGCCGATGAGTTGGCAGACCATCTCGTCGATGGAGGGGTTGTGGGAGACGGGGCAGGCCAGCTCGACCGCCTTGGTGATTTCGTGGGAGTACTTCGCGTAATCGGCATGGTCGCCCGCGATGAGGATGATGCCGGGGCATAGTTTTTTGGCTTCGCCGACCTGAGTGCCGGTTTTGATGCCGAAGGCTTTGGCTTCGTAACTGGCGGCGATGCAGACGGTGGTGTCGGCGAAGGTGGGGACGACGGCGAGGGGTTTGCCGCGATGTTCGGGATGGATTTGCTGTTCGACGGACGCGAAGAAGCTGTTGAGGTCGATGTGGAGGAAGGCGAAGCGATCGGGATGGATAAGTTCGCTCATAGCGCGAATACGAAGAGATTATATTCGCTTTTTCTTTGCCAAAAATAAGGGCTAAAGTAAAACTTCCGATAAGCTGCTCTTATGAAATTGACCCAATTTTCGTTCTCCCTTTTATTTCCACTCTTGGAATTGGTTATTTGGGTCATTTTAGTATTAGCACCTACGACTCTTATCTACATAGAATTAGATAAATCTCCTCACCCCGAGGTAATTTCAACTGAAATTAGAACCTTTACGCTCTCTCCTCAGGAGGTCCGTCGAATTGCACTAGAGTCAGCCACGATAAAAATGTCTCATGTGATCACCGCTTTGAACACTCCAGGAGTATTCGTCGAAATGCTCATCGACTTGCCGATTTCGTGGCCTTTTAGTTGGCATCCACCGAAGTTACCTCTCGACGTGTGGCGATCTATAACATTACCGTTCTTCTGCTTACCAACCTGGTGGTTCGTTGGCCGCGGATTCGACTCGTTACGAGGAAGACTGAAGCTGAATTGGCCTGTGGCTCTTCTCGGAACCCTGCACTTTGTCGTTTTCGTAGTATTGTTTTGCGGGTTCCGTTTTGAGGTTTCTCCAGATGACCGTATCGGTGGATCCTGGATTTTGTGGGGCATGGCGCTATGGGCATTACTGTTCAGCGTGTTCCCCTTAACTTGGCTGATGCAAAGGCGCACCGCGAGCGAGCAAGGCATATCGCTATAGTCGACTGCTAGAATCTCGTTCTATGGCCACAGTTGAGCGCCCCGTTCCCCAAACCAATTCTGACGTGAAGATTGACTCTCATCAACGTAATCTGGCAGAGCTTGCCGCGCGACATGCCATTGCCGAAGAAGGCGGCGGGGCGGAGCGGCGGGAGCGCGAGCGGAAGGCGGGTAAGCTTTCGGCGCGGGAACGGATTGATTTTCTTCTCGACGAAGGAACGTTTGAGGAGACGGACAAGTTCGTTACGCATCGCGCGACGGACTTTGGCATGGCCGAGCAACGTGTTCCGGGGGATGGATTCATTACCGGGTACGGCAAAGTGCATGGCCGCGTGGTGTTTGTGTTTGCGCAGGATTTCACCGTTTTTGGCGGCTCACTGTCGGAGTCGAATGCGGCGAAGATCGTGAAGATTATGGATATGGCGATGCGGGTGGGCGCGCCGGTCGTAGGTTTGAACGATTCAGGCGGAGCTAGGATTCAGGAGGGTGTGGTTTCGCTGGCGGGTTATACGGATATTTTTTTGCGGAATACGCTGGCGAGCGGCGTGATCCCGCAGATCTCGGCCATTCTGGGGCCGTGTGCAGGCGGAGCGGTATATTCGCCGGCGATCACGGATTTTACTTTGATGACTGAAAACACCAGCTACATGTTTGTCACGGGGCCGGACGTGATCAAGACGGTGACGCATGAGGATGTGACGAAGGATGCGCTGGGTGGTGCGGTGACGCACAACGAGATCTCAGGCGTGGCGCACTTTATGGCGCATGACGACCAGGAGTGCCTGGCGACGGTGCGGGAGTTGCTGAGCTTTTTGCCGTCGAACAACCTTGACGATCCGCCGCGTAAGCCGACACCAGACGATCCGGGGCGCGCGGACGCTGCATTGGACACGATTATTCCAATGGAGAGCAACCAACCCTACGATATGGTGGATGTGATTGGGCACGTGGTGGACGATGGGTATTTCTTCCAGGTGCAGGAGCATTTTGCACGGAACATTGTGGTGGGATTTGCGCGGATGGCGGGGCGCACGGTGGGAGTGGTGGCGAATCAGCCGGCATTTCTGGCCGGCGTACTGGACATCAATGCGAGCGTGAAGGGCGCGCGGTTCGTGCGGTTTTGCGATGCCTTCAATATTCCGCTGATTACGTTTGAAGATGTGCCGGGATTCATGCCGGGGATTCAGCAGGAGCATGGCGGCATCATTCGTCATGGCGCGAAGCTGTTGTATGCGTTTGCCGAGGCGACGGTGCCGAAGCTGACCGTGATCACGCGCAAGGCTTATGGCGGAGCCTATTGCGTGATGAGCTCGAAGCACCTTCGGACGGATGTGAATCTGGCGTGGCCGACGGCGGAGATCGCAGTGATGGGGCCGGAGGGTGCGGTGAATATCGTGTACAAACGCGAGCTCGACGCCACAGTGCGCCGGGCGGAGGCGATGTGGCCGCAGGGGAAGGCATTTACCGAGGAGGAGAAACTGGCTGTGCTGGCCGAGGCTCGAAAAGAGAAGGTGGAGGAGTTTCGGGAGCGGTTTGCGAATCCTTACGTTGCAGCGGAGCGTGGATATATCGATGCGGTGATACGGCCGAGCGAGACTCGACGAAGGCTAAATACCTCGCTGGACATGCTGGCGGCGAAGCGGGAGAAAAATCCTGCAAAGAAACATGGAAATATCCCGCTATAGCTGGAGAAAAGGGAACGCTTGCGATACCCGCTTCTCCTTTGTTAGTGCAGATTTGTCATTCCGCATAGCTTGCGTGCTACTATCGTGCCATTCTTTTTAGCTTCTTTCCTCAGGAGATAGTCTCTGATGAGCCCAACTATTCTTCGCCACGCGGGTGCGCCTGCACTTGCTGGTGTTTTCGCGCTTCTATTGTCAGTTGCTGCAGTTGCCGATGCGCAGGGTACGGCTGCACCGGCTGATCTTGTGATCAAGAATGCGACTGTGATGACGGCCTCGCATGGCACGATCCAGCATGGAAGCGTGTGGGTGCATAACGGAAAGATCGCCGGAGTCGGGGCGAGTGTGAGTGCTCCCGCAGGTGCTGTGGTGGTCGATGCGACGGGCAAGTACGTCACGCCGGGAATCATCGATCCGCATTCGCACTCGGCGCTGGGCGACGACGTGAATGAGGCGACGAGTCCGGTGACGCCAAGCATGATGATGATCGATGCGTTTGATAACCGCGACAAGGCGCTGTACCTGGCGCTGGCTGGAGGCGTGACGTCGGAGTTGCTGCTGCATGGGTCGGCCAATATGATCGGCGGCCAGGCGGTGGTGATCAAGAACAAGTTCGGGCTGTCGAAGGAAGAGATGCTGTTCCCGAATGCTCCGCAATCGATCAAGTTTGCCAGCGGCGAGAATCCGAAGCGGGTGTATGGCGCACGCAATCAACTGCCGTCGACGCGGATGGGCAACTTCGAGGTGATGCGGCAGGCGTTTGAGGATGCGAAGGTCTATCGCAGAGAGTGGGATGCGTACAACGAAAAGCTGGCGAAGGGCGACAAGGATGCGCGCGCGCCGCATCGCGACCTTAAGCTGGAAGCGTTGGCGGATATTTTGCGAGGGAAGCTGCTGGTGCAGATTCACTGTTATCGGGCAGATGAGTTTCTGACGGAAGAGGCGATTGCGAAGGAGTATGGCTTCAAGATAAGAGCGTTTCATCACGCGCTGGAGATGTACAAGGTGGGCGGCAAGATTGCCGCTGATGGTACGGCAATCGCCACGTTTACGGACTGGTATGGAGGCAAGTACGAGATGTGGGATGGGATCCCATGGAATGCCGTGATGTCGATGCGCGAAGGCGTTCGCGTGGCGTTGAAGAGCGATTCGAATGACCATATCCGCCGGCTGAATTCGGAGGCGGGCAAGATGGTTCATTACGGCGGCGCGACGGAGGATGAGGCAATTGCGATGATCACGCTGAATCCGGCGTGGATTATGGGAATCGACGACAAGACAGGCTCGCTTGATGTGGGTAAGGACGGAGATGTTGTGATCTGGAACATGGATCCGCTCTCCACCTACGCTCACGCTGAGAGGGTTTACATCGACGGCGATCTGTTCTTCGATAGCAGCTTACCTGGGTTTGGAACGACACACTTCAGTGGCGTGATGCATGGCAGCGGATTTGGTGCGGGTGAAGTAGACGACGATGAGGGAGAGAACTAATGCCGAAAAGTTTGCGTGTGAATAAATTTGCTGCGATTCGAAGGCCCACTCTCGTTGCTTCCTTGATTTTCGCGGTCGCTGCCGCGACCAGCCTGCGAGCACAGGCGCCCATGGTGGACATTACCCCGGCGCCGGGGACGATTGCGATTACCGGAGGCAAACTGTTGACGATAACGCATGGCGTAGTCGAGAACGGCGTGGTGTTGATCGAAGGCGGCAAGATTACGGCGGTTGGAACGGCGGCGTCTGTGAAGGTGCCGAAGGGTGCGACGATCGTTGATGCCAAGGGAATGACAGTTTATCCAGGGCTGATCGACGCGGAGACGCGCATTGGGCTGCAGGAGATCGGGTCGGACCGGACGACGACCGACACGGTCGAGCCGAGCGAGGAGATCTTTCCGCAGATGCATGTGTACGACGCGTTTCACGCTGAGAGCGAACATATTCCCATCACTCGCTTCAATGGAATTACGAACGCGATCGTCGCACCCGCGAGCACCGATACCATTCCGGGGCAGGATAGTTTTATTCAGCTTGCGGGTCGCGACCGCGACACCATGCTGATGGTCAAAGACGTGGCTTTGGCGATGAACTTCGGTGAGGCTCCTAAGCGGGGTGCGCGCGGTGATGCAGCTGGACCGGGGGGGGGACGCTATCCCTCCACGCGCATGGGTGAGATCACGCAGATGCGGCAGTCACTGCTTGATACGCAGGAGTATATGGCGCGGCGCACCGATGCAGCTAAGAAACCCGCAGCAGGTGAGGACAGCGCGGCTGCTCCTGCTGGCGGAGGTCGCGGAGGCGCGGCCGGAACGAACTTCAATCTGCGGAACGAAGCGTTGATTCCCTATTTGAAGGGTGAGAAGCCCGTTGTTCTAGGCGTCTATGACGGGCACGATGTCGAGACGGCGATGGCTTTTGCGAAGGACTTCAATCTAAAGGTGATTCTGAGCCATGTGACCCGGGCGCAGGATGTGCTGGATAAAATTGCGTCGTATCACGTGCCGGTGATCGTCGGTCCGATCTACGACCTGCCGGAGGCGAATGAGCGGTACGACGCTGTTTATCGCATGCCCGGAGAGCTGGCGAAGCGCGGGGTGAAGGTCATCCTCGCGTCATACAACGTGAGCAACTCGCGCAACCTGCCGTACTCGGCTGGTTTTGCGGTAGCGTATGGTCTGCCGTACGACGAAGCGATGAAGTCGATTACGCTCAATCCGGCGGAGGCGTTTGGGATGGGGGATAAGCTTGGCTCACTCGATGTCGGCAAAATTGCGAATGTCGTGATTGCGGATGGAGATCCGCTCGACGTGCGTACCAGCGTGAAGCAGGTTTATATCAACGGCGTCGCGATTCCGATGGAGACTCGGCAAACTCGGCTGCGCGATGAGTACTGGCCCAAGAAGACGAACTGACGAACTAGATCGCTATCGGTTTGCCTTTCTCATTTTGTCCGATGCGAGCCATCGGCTTCTCATGGTCGTGCGTAAACAGGACGAGCCATTTTTCGGGAATGGCCCGCTGATAAAAACGCTTCCGCTGCGCGATTGACTCGACTGGATCGAGGTCATACCCCATCACCCAGGTTGGATCCAGATGCGCGCTGGTCGGGATCAGGTCAGATATGTAACAGGCATGTTCCACCGCACCCCGGCCGGTCTGCGACCGGATGTGGACAGCCATCAATTGCGCCGTGTGTCCGGGAAAAAGCTCAACGCTGATTCCTGGGCATATCTCCGGATTTGCTCTAATTCCTTGTGTATCAAGCAGAGTCATTTGTCCGGATTCGATGAGCGGATCGTAGTTCGGCGAGAGATAGCTGATCCGGTCACGGTCGAGTTGTAGGCGACCATGCTCGACCTCACCGCGATGAGCGAAATATCGTGCATTTGGAAAGGTTGGCGTTACCGAGCCATCTGCCTGCAGCGTCGTGTTCCAGCCGCAATGATCGAAGTGCAGATGAGAATTGATCACAACATCTACCTCTTCCGGTCGAATGGCCGCGGCAGCCAGCGAACGAGGCAGAAGCTCCTGATTGCAGTGAATGTCGCGCATCTTTGCCGGCTGTTTGTTGCCGATCCCCGTCTCGATCAGCACGGTTTGCTTGCTGGTTCGCACCACGACGGTGTTCAGCCCGAGCAGGATGCGGTTCTGCTCGTCGGCTGGGGCTCGCTTCTCCCACAACGGCTTTGGCACGACGCCAAACATGGCGCCTCCATCCAGTTTGTAGGTTCCATCCGTGCAAACGGTAAGCTCATAGTCTCCAAGGAGTGTTCGTGCGCGCACTAAATCCGCAGCCGGCTCCGACGCAGGTGCAAGCTCACCCGCGCTGTTGGCAGGATTTTCGTGGTTCATAGCTGTCCTCACTCACAATCCTACTGTGGGGGAGGCGCGGCAGCCAGCGCAACCTTACGCGCGGGGAGCCTGTGCGGCAGCCAGTAGCTCGGCGCTGACAGGGGGATGGTCGCCGCTTGTCCCGGCAACCAGCTCTGCAGTTGTGGCCGCGGTGACGAGCGCACCCGCGGTGGGTGCGCGCTTACTCTGGAAACATTGGCGACAGAGCACGGGACGTCCCTGCGTCGGCTTGAACGGCACGGTGGTTTCGATGCCGCATGCCGAACATTCCGTCCGCGTTTCCGTCCGCGAAAGGCCAGCAGCCGCCGGTCCTGCGCCCGCCTTGACAGCGCCACCCGACCGTTTGGACTTGCATGGCTTACACCGCTTCGGATCGTTCTTGAACTGTTTGTCGAAAAAAAAGAGTTGCTCGCCGGCGGTGAAGATGAACTCACCGCCACAGTCTGCGCAGGTTAAGAGCCTATCCAGAAATTCCATACCGCTTCTCCCGTTGCTACGGAAAAGGAAGAGCACTCAGTGGAGCTAATCGTGGCGTATCCGCCGAGCGGTCAACCTTTGCTGATGTCGTTACTTTCTCGGATGTAAAGGGGGCCCGGAATGCGAATGCGTGGAACGCTTTGGTTTGCCGGTCAAGGTGAGCGGTAAAAAACTCTCTCTGCCGGTACCAGTCGATGGCGGGAGTCCATCAATCTGGTGAATTCAGGCGACCGTCTCTTTAAACTCTCCATAAGAGGAGGAGACGGCCGCCATGGTTGCGGAGCCAGGTACTAATCTTGCTCCTTACGGACCTTCTTGCGATTGCGCTTGCGAGCTAGCGCCTCTTTCACGCGTTTCTTCTCACCGGGCTTCAGATAAAAAGAATGACGCTTGACTTCCTTGATGATGTCTTCCGTCTGCACTTTGCGCTTGAAGCGGCGAAGTGCGTTCTCAAGGGGTTCGCCTTCTTGTACTCGAACCTCTGCCAAGAAAAATACACCTCCAAACATTCCCAATCGGGATAGCTTTCAGGATACGCCAGTTTGATGCGAAATTCCTATAAATCGTTGGTAATTGGAGGTCACAAACAGAGGGATAATTCCGCGATAGTAGAGAGCGTTTTGGATTTCAGCGTAAAATCTCTTTCATGATTCGTCCCTATCAAGGAATAACTCCCGTCATTCCAACAAGCTGCTACGTCGATCTGTCAGCACAGGTGATCGGAGACGTTGTTCTCGGCGAGCAGGCGAGCATCTGGATGAATGCCGTCGTTCGAGGCGACGTGAACTCAATTCGCATCGGGGCGAAGAGCAATGTGCAAGACTGTGCAGTGTTGCACGGGATGCGCAATCTCTATCCGGTGATTGTTGGAGAGATGGTTACGATTGGCCACAATGCCACGGTGCATGGGTGCGTGCTCGAGGATGCGGTTCTGGTGGGGATCGGGGCGACGATCCTGAACAACGCGCGGATCGGGGAGGGGTCGATCATTGCGGCGGGTGCGGTGATTCCGGAGCAGACGGTGATTCCACCGAACTCGCTGGTCGCCGGCGTGCCGGGCAAGGTGCGGCGAACGCTGGGTGAGGCGGACCGAGCGCTGATTCTCAAGTATGCCCAGAATTATCTGGACTATACGGCGATCTACCTGCGAGAAACCTCCGGATCGTAAATATCGCGCCGTTTTAGCTACACTGAAGGTAATGGGCACTTTGAAAGCAGTACGCGGCACAAGAGATCTGTTGCCTCCTGAGACCGCGCTTTGGAATCACGTCGAGGCGACGGCGCGCGCGGTATTTGCACGTTATGGGTTTGGCGAGATTCGCACGCCGGTGTTTGAGGATACGGCGCTGTTTGCGCGGGGCGTGGGTGAGGAGACGGATATTGTCTCCAAGGAGATGTATACGTGGGAGGATCGTGCGCGGGCCGATAGCGATTCGGCACAGAGCCTGACCTTGCGGCCGGAGAATACGGCTGGCGTGGTGCGGGCTTATATCGAGCACAAGCTGGCGGATTCGGGCATGCTGCAAAAGCTCTTCTACATTGGGCCGCAGTTTCGACGGGAGCGGCCGCAACGGGGACGATACAGGCAGTTCTGGCAGATTGGGGCGGAGGTTCTTGGACCGGCGTGGTCGGGCGCGGATAGTCCGCTGCGCGATGCCGAAGTGCTGGAGATGCTTTCGACCTTCCTGAATGAGCTTGGCGTGAAGGGTTGGAAGCTGGAGGTGAACTCGGTTGGTTCGTCGACGGATCGGCCGAAGTATATTGCTGCGTTGCGCGAGGCTTTGGAGCCGGTGAAGGCGCGGATGAGCGCGGATAACCAGCGACGGGCGGAGACGAATCCGCTGCGCGTGCTGGACTCGAAGGAAGCCGGCGATCAGGAGATTGTCGAAGGTTTGCCGAAGATCGCGGACTTCCTGGATGATGCGAGCAAGGAGCACTTTGCGCAGGTGCTTGCGGCGCTCGATGCGTGTGGAGTTGCTTATACGGTGAATCCGCGGCTGGTTCGCGGACTGGATTACTACACGCGGACGACGTTCGAGTTTACGGTTCCTGACGGAAGCGGTTTGGGAACGCAGAACGCTCTGCTTGGCGGCGGACGATACGACGGATTGTCGGAGATGCTGGGCGGGCCGAAGGCTCCTGGAATCGGGTTTGCGATTGGCGAGGATCGGTTGATCCTGACTTTGCAGGCTCAGGCGGAAGCGGCTGCGGAGCGGAAGCTCGATGCGTTTGTCGCTCCGATGGGAGTTGCGCAGAATGCTGCCGCGCTTGTACTGGCGAAGGAGCTGCGCGCTGCGGGACTTGCGATTGAGGTTGGAGATGGAAGCTTCCGGCTGAAGAAGTCGTTTGAGGCAGCGGACAAGCTGGCGCGGCGAATGGTGATTCTGGGTGAGGACGAGATTGCGTCGGGTATTCTGACGGTGAAGGACTTCAGTCAAGGCGAGCAGACGAAGGTTCCTCGAGCGGAGCTGGCGGATTTTCTGCGACGGTGAGTTTGTTGTATTCGGCAAGCGACCAACGAAAAGGTGAATTGAATCATGTTGGATTTTTTAGGGAGTTTGCAGCGGACACACACGTGTGGCCAGCTTCGCGCGGAGCAGGATGGGCAGCCCGTGGTCCTGATGGGCTGGGTGAACCGGCGGCGCGATCATGGCAACCTGATCTTCCTGGACGTGCGTGACCGCACCGGCATTACGCAGGTGGTGCTCGATAAAGAGGTGTCGGGCGAGGCGCATGCGAAGGCTGAGGCAGCGCGCTCGGAGTATGTGGTTGCGGTCAAGGGCAAGGTTCGGCGGCGCGGCGTGGGGCTTGAGAACCCGAACATGCCGACGGGCGAGATCGAAGTGGTTGCCAATGAGTTGCTGCTGCTGAATGAGGCGAAGACGCCGCCGTTTTCTCCCGCGGAAGATGCGATTACGAATGAAGAGGTGCGGTTGAAGTATCGCTACCTCGATTTGCGGCGTCCGCAGATGCAGGCGAACTTTGCGCTGCGCAGCCGGGTGGCGATGGCAATTCGCAATTATCTTGTGGAGCAGGGCTTTCTTGAGGTTGAGACTCCTTTCATGACACGGTCGACGCCTGAGGGCGCGCGCGATTATCTGGTGCCGAGCCGGGTGCATGCGGGGAGCTTCTACGCGTTGCCGCAGTCGCCGCAGATCTTCAAGCAGATTCTGATGATCTCGGGTTTCGATCGCTACTTTCAGATTGCACGGTGCTTTCGCGATGAGGACCTGAGAGCGGACCGGCAGCCGGAGTTTACCCAGATCGACCTGGAGATGACGTTTCCGCAGCAGGCGACGGTGTTTCGTATCGTTGAGGGCTTTCTGAGCGCTGCGTTTGCGACGGCCGGGATTACGTTGAGTGCTCCTTTCGTGCAGATGACGTACGATGATGCGATCAAGAACTACGGGATTGACAAGCCGGATATGCGGTTGCCGGCGATGGTTTCGTTGACTGAGGAACTGACGCCGGAGCTGCGGGAGTCGTTGAAGATTGAGAAAGAGCTGCCGGTGCTGGGCTTTGTGATTCCCAGGGCCGGTGGTTTGAGTGGCACGCAAAAGCGTGGACTTGTCGATGAGATTCGTGCATCGTTTGGCGATTGCGGGCTCGACTTTCTGGATGTGGCACGGTTGAAGACGAATGCAGCGTTCGCTGCGCTGGCGGAGACGATCGAGGCGAAGGTGGCGAAAAACCCCACCTTAGCGCCCAAAAGCGGGCGCGAAGATGGGGCACCCGATTCTGCGGCTGCGCCCGATCTTGTGGTTGTCATTACACCTAAGCCTGGCGCACCGGAGAAGTGGAATCATGATCCGCAGTGGATCTGGAAGCGGGTTGGCGCGCTGCGGCTGGAGCTGGCGAAGAAGTTTGCGGATAAGCACAAGCTCTTTGAGCAGACGGGTACGGCGGCGGACTTCAAGTTTGTGTGGGTCACCGACTTTCCGATGTACGAGTGGAGTGAGGAGACGAAGACGTGGGACGCAGCGCATCATCCGTTTACGTCGCCACATGAGGAAGACATCAAGGCCGGGCGGCTGACCAGCGATAAGGGCGCCGTGCGGGCGCTGGCGTATGACATTGTGCTGAACGGGACGGAGCTTGGTTCGGGCTCGATCCGTATTCATCGGAAGGATGTGCAGGCCGAGATATTTCGATCGCTGGGGATGTCGGATGAAGAGGCGAAGGAGCGGTTCGGATTTTTCCTGGACGCGCTGGAGTACGGCACGCCTCCGCATGGCGGGATCGCGCTGGGGCTGGACCGGATTGTGATGATTCTGGCTGGTGCATCGAGCCTCCGTGAGGTGATTGCGTTTCCGAAGACGGCGAAGGCGATCGATTTGATGGTCGATGCGCCGACGCCGGTGAGTGAGCAGCAGATGCGGGAGTTGCATTTGAAGGTTACGGCTCGGAGTTAGGTTCGTCGCGGCCCGGAAGAAAAGGCCCGGGGCTAAAGCCCCTTGTAATTGTTGCCCTTTTCGCAGGGCTGAAGCCCTGCGCTCCCTCCCAAAAGCAAAACCAGGGCATTGCAGACCGAGACTGGTATGGCGCGGAGTTAGGTTCCCCCCTGAAACAGCCATGGGTCGGCCCTTTAGAGGATGCGTACCTCAGCGGCTAAAGCCGCATTGCAACACTGCGCTTGTGGCACGGCTGAAGCCGTGCCCTTAAGCAAAACGGGCTTCTTCAAACGGGGCCTCTTCGGCAGCCTCTAGGCGGAGCTGGAGGATGGCAGGTTCATCATTTTGGCGATCAGGTGGTTGTGTTCCTGCTCCTGCTCTTCGTCGTCTTCGTCATATTCTTCGACGGGGTCCCAGGTGAGGTTGTCGGTGGGCTCTTCCACTACGGCGCCGGGTTCGGCGAGGTCGAGGCCTTCGGGTGATGGTTCGATAGTGCGGACGACGTCGGGTGCGAAGGGTTCGGTACGCAAGCCGCGGGCGTTGTTGCTGGCGAGCTGGAGGCCGTACAGGAGAGCGGTGGCTCGTTTGATATCGAGATTGCCGCTGGCGAGCGCGTTGATGACGACGGAGAGTGCGACCTGGACGGATTCGCGGTCTTCGAGGGCGGCGAGCTCGATGTGTTGGCCGGGGATGAGGTAGCCGCGGGTGGCTTCGGTGGTGCGGAAGGCGGTCGTGACGATGGTGGAGGCGGTGGTGGAAGTAGCACCACTGGCCGTCGTCGAGCGCGGGTGAGTGGCATTGCAGGCCGTTGGTCTTGATGTGACGGCAGACATGGTAAGACATGGGATCTCCTTGGTGTTTGCGGGACGATGTGTGCGGGGGTGCCCCCCCGGTATCTCGTTCGAAGCCCTTTGATTGCAAAGAGTTGGCGAACGATGGTCGGCCAAAATCTTGCAAACAAAGTGGTTATAGGTAAAATCCTCTTTCTAAACGGTTTATGGCTCAAATGCGAAACCCCGGCGATGGCCGGGGCTTTTTTCTTGACTCTATATATTTAGTATACCGGGTTGAAGCGAACTAATTTCCAAATGCTATTGGCTTTGGTTTGAGAGAGTTAGGTGGTTTTGGGACTTGACATGCGATTTTGCTGAGGAAAATCGCAAAAAAAATATAACGGCCAAGACAAAGGCAATTAAATCAGTTGCTTCGCAGGAGGATAGTTGTGAACACGTGTGTGCCCCGTCATTTGTGGAGTTTGGGCTTCAGCAGGCTTTGAATCGAGGTCGGTAAGTCCCAGAAGGCATAAGAAAGGAACATCTGACGCTCTCCTCCCCAGGCAGCATCGTCACGTAGTCCTTTTCCAGCCGGGAGTTTGAACGAGAATGGGATGTGCATCTCCCAATCTGGACTGAAGTGCGACATCGGCACGCTAAACAGGATTTTCTGCGCTCGATCCGGGCCATCGGCAGCTTCGATTGCAGATCAGCTTGGTTTGAAGCTGGAGCCGGCAAAGGGACAGGTGGAGACTCTGGTGATCGATCATGTGGAGGCGCCTTCGCCGAATTAGGCAGGCAAATGCCAAAGTAGGTCCCCTCGACGGGCTCAGGCAAAGGCAAGGGCAAATGCGGGGGTTTCTCCACTGCGCGGCGGACGGTGAGACTGTCCGTCGCTTCGGTCGAAATGACGATTATGGTGGGTGGGCGATTTTTGTGGATGGGTTGGGAAAGAACAGGCAAAAGCAGGTCCTCCGCCTGCGGCGAAGGATGACAGCTAAAAAGCAAAGGCAATAGCAAAAACAAAAACAAAAGGGCAACAACAAAAGCAAAAACGAAGGGCAAATGCGGGGGTTTCTCCACTGCGCGGCGGACGGTGAGACTGTCCGTCGCTTCGGTCGAAATGACGATTATGGTGGGTGGGCGGAAAAGGGCAGGGACGGGATAGGTCTTAGTTCATCCACTTTTTGTCGTTGGGATTTTTTTTCAGTTCGTCGGGGTCGACGTAGCGGCCGTCTTTGTCGAAGTGAACTTCGCGGTTTTGTTTGCGCATGTAGACTTCGAATTTTCGGGCGGCGCGGCGGCGCTTCCAGCGGTAGTAGTCGTTGCGTACGCCGAAGTATCGCTCGGTGACACCGAAGGCGAGGCCGCGGCGGGGGGCGAATTTGACGTAGAGATAGCCGCAGAGAGCGCCGGAGAGCTGGAGGAGAGCGTTGAAGGTGTCGGCTTGTTTGAGCAGGAGGGCGATGGCGATGAGGATGTAGATGGCCACCATGTATTTGGCCTTGATGCGGACGAGGAACCAGAGGAAGAATTCCTGGTCGCCGAAGATCATGGCGATGGCGACGAGGAGGCCGAAGATGCCGGACCAGGAGCCGGTGGCGGCGAGCTCGGGACGGAGGCCGAGGATGTGGGTGAAGGAGAGGGCGGAGGCGAGGATGGCGGCTCCGATGACGGAGGAGAAGTAAAGCTCGGTGAGCCAGCGGGCGCCGTAGGAGGGCTCGAGGATGGAGCCGGTGAACCAGAGGGTGAGCATGGCGAAGAGGACGCTGAGGATGCCGTCGTCGACGAAGGAGTAGGTGAAGAGCTGCCAGAGCTCGCCGTGGCGGACGGCGTTGGGTTCGAGGAGGAGATGGCCGCGGAGAGTCTCTTCGATGTGTGGAGCGAGCCAGCGGAGGAGGATGATGGCGAAGAAGGCGGCGATGTTGGCGAGGATGATTTTGCGCGTGGAGCCTTCAAAGGCGGGAAGGGCGAGCGAGATGGGGCCGGTGCGGGGCATGGCTGCTTGTCTTATTTCATCATAGGCTGGCGGGGAACGTGTTTGGTTTACGGGGTTTCGTCTCCGGTTATGACAAGAGACGGTCTCCCTTCGGTCGATAACCCACATCTCAGAATCGAGATGTGGGGCACCCCGGATTGTTTTCTGTCCGGGTAATTGGATAAGAGAGGGTGTCCCTTTGGGAGATAACCCACCCTTCACGATGAGACTGTGGGGGTGGGCTAACCGGTTTTGTGGTTGGATTGAGTTTTATTGGGGTTAGTTCGATGGGGCGGCGGGGGTGGGGACGGTTCCGGGGATGGGCCGGCGGACCGGAGGCACGGGGTAGGCGGCGGCGCTGCGGTGGCCGGCGGCATCGACGGAGCGGATGCCGAAGATGACGTTGTCCTTGGAGATGGGGATGGCGACGTTGGTGTCGGTTCCTGCGGGGATGACGTTGGTCCAGTTGGGTTCGGTGGTGTCGCGGTAGAGGACCTCGAAGGTGGCACCTTCGGGGAAGGCGGCGGGTTTTTCCCAGGTGAGGACGGTGCGGGTGTCGTACGGCGGATTGAGGACAGCGGCCTTTTGCGGCATGCCGGGAGCAGAGGCGAGAGTGGCGAGGGTGGCGGAGTTGAGACGGGCGACGTTGGCGATGTAGTCGAAGTCGTCGAATTTAATGTCGTCGAAGTACTCGACGCCGTTTTCGATCTTGTAGGTCTGGTGCTGGTGGTTGAAGTTTTCGAGCCACTCGGTGAAACGGACGGCGGGGAAGCCTTCGTTGGAGAAGCTCTCGTGATCACCGCCGCGGCCGAAGCGATCTCTGCGGAAGATCAGGACGGGATGGAAGGCCGGGATCATGCGCATAGCCATGTTGTGGGGCTTGCCGGCGGGGGTTCCGGCAGAGAGACGTTCGGAGCCGGGGTGGAAGTAGGTCTGGTCGATGCCGACGATGGCGCGGGCGAGTTCACGTCCGGACGAATCGTTTTGAGAGCCGATGGTTTCGATCTGACGGAGCTGCTCGGTGGTGACGGAGGCGGGGATGCCTTCGGAGAAGACGCGGACGGCGGATTTATCGGCACCGACTGCGCCGGGTGTGGTGTCGCCACCGACGATGTCGTTGTTGAGGGCGGCTTCGACGTTCCAGCCCTGGGATTTTGCGAAAGCGGCGAAGTGATGGCTGCCGTTGAGTCCCTGCTCTTCGCCGGCGACGGTGAGGAAGATGATGGTGCTGGGGAACTTGAGTTTGCTGAGGACGCGGGCGGACTCGATGGAGACGGCGGTGCCGCTGGCGTCGTCGTTGGCGCCGGGGGCCGGGTCGTGAGTGTTGAAGTTGTCGGAGTTGCGGGAGTCGTAGTGTCCGGTGACGAGGACGACGCGATTGGCCTGGGCGGGATCGGTGCCGCGGAGGATGGCGTAGACGTTGGTGAGCTTGGTGGGTTTGGTGATGCGCGAGCGCGGGGCGGTGCTGCCGGGCTCGACGAACTCGTCGCGTTTGACTTCGAGGCAGCCACCGCAGGCTTCGGAGTAGCGTTTGAATTCGGATTCGATCCAGTCGGCTGCGGCGTTGATGCCGGTGCCTGGCTTGAGGTCGGTGTCCATGCTGGAGAGGGTGCTGCGGTTGTTGAAGCTGACGAGCTTGGTGATGGTGGCCTTGATCTGGTCGGGAGAGACTTGTTTGAGTGCGGCGGCGATGGCGGGATCGGCGGGAGCGGGCGTGATGGGCTGGCCGGTGGAGAGCAGAACCTGTGCGGGAAGAAGGCTGGCGGTGACGAGAGAGGCAATTGCGGTAAAGCGGCCGAAATGAGCGATAAAGCGGGGTCCGACGATCACGAGAATTCTCCTTGTGTGGAAACCAAAACGATAAAGCAATCGTATGCTTGACGAAAGGCCGGGAAGGCCGCTAAATAATAGCGGGGGTTCCCGCAAGCGCAGTTTCTATCATCCTATAGGCTGAGTCCTATAGGCGGGTGAGCGAGCCCAACGGATGGAGGATGAATCATGGCTGTTGTATGTCCCGAATGCGATAACCCGATTGCCGTGGATGTCGACGAGGTGGAAGAAGGCGAGACGCTGCAGTGCGATGAGTGTGGACTGGACCTGGAGATTGTCTCGGTGGATCCGCTGGAGGTGGCGGCGGTGGATGTAGCGGGTTACGACGATGAAGATCCGATGCGCACGGAAGAAGAGGAAGACGAGTAGCGGCAAGGCGATGAAATCGGTGGCCGTATACTGAATCTATGAAGCGTACTTCTGTCGGGCTCTCTTCTATTGTCTTTAGCGTGATCCTTGCCTTGTGTGGCGTGACGTTTTTTTGTGTGGCTGCGGGGGCGCAACAACGTGCGCCGGAACAGCGGGTGGTTCAGGGTAAGGTGGTGGATAGCAACGATGTGCCGATCAAGGGGGCGATTGTCTATCTGAAGGACACCCGCAGCCTGGCGGTAAAGAGCTATTTTTCGCAGGCTGGGGGCGATTACCGGTTTGGCCAGCTTTCGCAAACTACGGACTACGAGGTGTGGGCGGAGAATAATGGGAAGAAGAGTTCGGTGAAGACGGTGAGTTCGTTTGATAGCAAGAACCTGTTTAATATTAATTTGAAGATTGATAAGTAGTTGGTGGGATTTGAGAAAAAGCTGAGTTGTGGGTTGAAAAAGAGGCGGGGAGTAGGGGTGGGTCAACTTCTTCGGGGTCCCTTCGACAAGCTCAGGGCAGGCTCTTCGACTGCGTCATTCACAAGGCGAATGACTCCGCTCAGGATGACGGAGTGGTGGATGGGGGTGGCAAAAAATAAAAGCAGGTCCTCCGCCTGCGGCGAAGGATGACAGCTAAAAAGCAAAAGCAAAATGCGGGGGTTTCTCCACTGCGCGGCGGACGGTGAAGCTGTCCGTCGCTTCGGTCGAAATGACGATTTTGGGGGAATGGGTGATTTTGTTGGTGGGTTGGGAAAGAACAGGCAAAAGCAACGGCAAAAGCAGGTCCTCCGCCTGCGGCGAAGGATGACAGGTTTTGGTGGGGAAGGAGGTGTGGCCCACCCTTCGTGGTGAGACGACGAAGGATGGGCCACCCGGTTTTCTTTTGAAGTGGCTAGTCGGCGATGCCGGGGTTGGGTGGGTCGACGCCGAGAGCGGTGGCGAGAGCGATGAGGTGGTCCTGCTCCTGCATGAGGATCTCGCGGATGGACTCGCTGAGGGCGAACTCGTTGAGCTCGTCGCACTGGCGGACGCGGCGGCGGTATTGCCGGATGGTTTCTTTCTCGTTGTCGAGGTCGAATTTGAGCATGTCCGTCGCCTTTTCGGAGGTCTTGACGGGCTTGGGGACGACGGTGGGCATGCCGCCGAGATAGTCGATGTGATTGGCCAGAGCGATGGCGTGGGCAAGCTCTTCGGTGGCGTGGACGGCGAGCTCGTCGGCAATATTCATGTACTGCGCACCCTTGAGGACCTGAGAGTAGTTCACATAGGCGATGATGGCCTGATACTCGCGGGCGAGGTCTTCGTTGAGAAGCTCGATGAGCCGCTTGCGCGTGAGCGGGGAGGGGGATGCGCCTGCCGTGTCTTGGGACTTGTCTTTTGCCTTGTCTGCCTTGTCTTTCGATTTGTCTTTGGACATTTCGTCTCCGATGAATTTTTATTCTTATGGTTGAGATGCTGGAAGCCGGGCTGTTGTTGGCAGCGATTGAGACGAGCTCACGCCGGCGGCGGAAAAGCTGCTTCGACGCAAAAACCACTCGCCAAAATAGTACCTGATTGGGTTGTCTGCTGAATTATGTGGCGTTATTTGTTGAGAGCGGGGTAGTCGGTGTAGCCTTCGGGGCCGGGGGCGTAGAAGGTGGCGGCGTTGGGGCGGTTGAGAGGCGCGTGCAGGGCGAAGCGGGCGGGCAGGTCGGGATTTGCGATGAAGAGTTTGCCGAAGGCGACGGCGTCGGCTTTGCCTTCGTCGAGGAGCTGCTGGCCGATTTGCTGATCGATGGCTTCGTTGGCGACGAAGGTGCCTCCGAAGACCTGTTTGAGGCAGGGGCCGAGCGAGTCGGGGCCTGGGTGCTCGCGGGCGGCGATGAAGGCGATGCGGCGTTTGCCGAGCTCGCGGGCGATGTAGGTGAAGGTGGCGGCGGGGTTGGAGTCGGAGATGCCGTGGGCGTCGCCGCGCGGGGCGAGATGCATGCCGACGCGGCCGGGGCCGAAGACGGAGATGGCGGCGTCGGCGCACTGGAGCATAAGGCGGGCGCGGTTTTCGATGGGGCCGCCGTACTCGTCGGTGCGCTGGTTGGAGCCATCCTGCAGGAACTGGTCGAGCAGGTAGCCGTTGGCTCCGTGAAGCTCCACGCCATCGAAGCCGGCGAGCTGGGCGAATTGCGCTCCGCGGCGGAAGGCCTCGACGACGTCTTTGACCTCGGCGGTTTCGAGGGCGCGGGGAGTGACGAAGGGGCGCTGCGGACGCAGATGGCTGACGGTGCCGGTGGCGGCGATGGCGCTGGGGGCGACCGGGAGCCGGCCATGGAGGAAGGTGGGGTCGGAGATGCGGCCGACGTGCCAGATCTGGGCGAAGATATGTCCGCCGGCGTTGTGGACGGCGGCGGTGACAGGCTTCCAGGCTTCGGCTTGTTCCACGGACCAGAGGCCGGGAACGTTGGCGTAACCGACTCCCATGGGATCGATGGGCGTGCCTTCGGAGATGATGAGGCCGGCGGAGGCGCGCTGGGCGTAGTAATCGGCCATGATGGGGGTGGGGATGTGGCCTGGGGTGCCGCGCAGGCGGGTGAGAGGCGCCATGAAGACGCGGTTGGGAAGAAGGAGGTCGCCTAGCTGGATGGGGTCGAGGAGATTTGGCATGTCTTAAGGTTGGATGTGCAGCAGAGGGGCGGGGATTCGGTGCCGTGGGAGGGTGGCGGGCAGGCGCAGTTGGGCGCAGCGATGGGGTACGCGGGTGGGAGCGGCGGAATCAGCTGGTGCTAGTTGGGAGTGGTCGGTGGTGTGGCGGGTTGGGCGGGAGTTCCGGGTGGCCGGTTTCCACGCTCACGCGGCTTGGGGACGAAGACTTCGGGCATCGAGTTGCCACGATGACAGGTGCCGCAGGTGACGGGGTCGGTGGACATGCGATCCTTCACCTGGGTGAGGAATTTGGTGTTGATGTCGGCGTTCATTCGGATCATGACGCGGGCGGTTTCCTTGACGGGGTTGGCATCGGAGGCGAAGTCGATCCGCTTGGTCTGCGGATTCTGGGCGTGGCAGAATGCGCACTCGACGCCGAGGTCGCCGGTGAACTGGCGCATGATCTTGATGAGGTCGTCGCCACTGATGTCTTTGGGGAGCGCTTTGATGTTGGTGGGACTGGGGCGGGGTCCACTAGGCTGCCTGGGCGGTTGCTGTGCCGGCGCGGCGGGAGTTTCCTGGGCAAGGGCGAAGGGAGCGGAGAGAGAGACGGCACAGGCTATGGCGAGGGAGCATCGACGAAATCGATTCATAGTGCAATACCTTTTTGTAAGAAGATGCGGAACGGAAGCTTGTGAGACGAAACCGGAAGAGCGGCGGTTTTTATGCACGGCAAGTGTAATACATGAGCGGCGGTCATTTTGTCATCGCTTTGAGATAGAGGTAGGCGAACTCGACGCCGGCGTAGTAGGAGTCGATGCCGAGGCGCTCGTCTCTGCCGTGGGCGCGCTCGTCGCCTTCTTCGACGGCCATTCCGTTGAAGCCGTAACTGGGCATGCCGGCGCCCATGGTGTAGATGCTGTCGGAGGCGCCGGTTTCCATCTCGGGAAGGATGGTGAGGCCGGGCCACATGGTTTGCACGGTTTCGCGGAGGGGCTTGAAGACTGCGTCTTTGAGGGGCGGCGGAGGCGCGGAGACGCGATCGGATCCTTTGCCGAGGACCTCGCCGCTGTCGGTGGTGTACTCCACTTTGAGGGTGGGATCGGCGAAGATGCGGATGAGATCCTGGCGAACATCTTCCTGGGAGTGACCGGGGAGGATGCGGCAGTTGACGTTGGCCTGCGCGCTGCCGGGGAGAGCGTTGGGTGCGTGGCCGGCGGACATCATGGTGGCGACGCAGGTGGTGCGCATGGTGGCGTTGTAGACGGGGTTGGCGGAGAGACGTTCGATGGCGGCGGGATCGGGCGGGGTTTTGAGGATGGCGCGAACGTCGTCTGCTTCCTGGCCCTGGACGAGAGTGGCGCGGGTGGTGAGTTCGGCGCGGGTGACTTCGTTGAGCTCGAAGGGGAAGGGAGATTTTTCGAGGCGTGAGAGCGCGTCGGCGACGTGGTAGATGGCGTTGTCCGGCGTGGGGAGAGAGCTGTGACCGCCGGGGTTGGTTGCGGTGACGTGGTAGTCGGCGTAGAGCTTTTCGGTGGCTTCGACGCCGAGGAGGATGGGTTTGCCGTCCTTTGTGGTGACGCCGCCGGCGTCGGGATTGATGGCGAATTCGGCATCGACCAGGTCAGGGTGATTCTTGAGGAGCCAGTCGACTCCGTTGGATTTACCGCCTTCTTCATCGGCGGTGAGGGCGAGAATGAGGTCGCGGTCGGGGACGTAGTTTTCGCGCTTCATGCGGATGAAGACCATGACCATGGCGGCGGCGGAGTCCTTCATGTCCTGGGTACCGCGACCGTAGAAGAAGCCGTCTTTTTCGGTGAAGACGAAGGGGTCGGTGGTCCAGTCGCTGCGCTTGGCTTCGACGACGTCGGTGTGACCGATGATGAGGACGGGCTTGAGCGTGCTGCCGGGACGGCCGTGGAGGCGCGCGACGAGATTGCCTTTGCGCGGGTTGGGGCCGAGGACGACGACGTCGGCCGGGGCGAAGCCGGCGTCGAGCAGACGCTGGCGCATGGCGTCGGCGACGGCAGTGGTGCTGCCGATGGAGTCAGTGGAGTTGATTTCGATGAGCTGCTTGAAGATGTCGTGAGCGAGTTGGCGGGTGGCCGGATCCATCGATGTGCTGGTCTGGGACAGGAGAGGCGCGGCGACGAGGGTTGCCGCGAGAAGGAGGGTGGTCTTGCCGAATCTCATGCTTACTCCTGCGAATCGTACTTTATGGTTCACCTATCGTTGCATAGGTGATGCGAGATGCACGAGGAGTTTCTTGCATAAAGGTAGCGGGGGTGTGCGATTCACGTTCTGCCCAGGCGTTTTTTAAAGTGGGAAGGATTTTAGCCACTTGCGGAGGGGCGGGCCGAGGTCGTCGCGTTTGAGGGCGAACTCGACCGTGGCTTTGAGGAAGCCGAGCTTGTCGCCGGCGTCGTGGCGTTTGCCTTCGTAGTGGAAGCCGTAGACTTTTTCGTGTTTGAGCAGGGCTTTGATGGCGTCGGTGAGTTGGAGTTCGCCGCCTGCGCCGGGCGTGATGTTTTCGAGCATCTCGAAGATGCGCGGAGTGAGGATGTAGCGGCCGATGATGGCGTTTTTTGAGGGGGCGTCTTCGAACTTCGGCTTTTCGACCATGTTCTTGACGTCGAGCAGGCGCGGGTTTTTGGGGTCAGGGGTGCAGTCGAGGACGCCGTAGGCGGAGATGGCGGGGCCTTCGATGACTTCGGAGGCGAGAATGCTGGATTGGGTTTCGTTGAAGGCTTCGACCATTTGCTTCATGCAGGGGACGGAGGCATCGACGATGTCGTCGGGGAGTAGGACGGCGAACGGCTCGTCGCCGACGATCTCTTTGGCCATGAGGACGGCGTGACCGAGGCCGAGGGGCTCGGCCTGGCGGGTGTAGGTGACGCGGGCGAGCCTGGAGACGGAGCGAGCGATCTCGAGGAGGGCGGTTTTATTTTTCGCGATGAGGTTGGCTTCGAGCTCGGGGCTGCCGTCGAAGTGATCCTCCATGGTGGATTTGCCGCGGCCGGTGATGATGATGATCTCGTTGCAACCGGCGGCTACGGCCTCTTCGACGCCGTACTGGATCAGCGGCTTGTCGACGAGACAGAGCATCTCTTTGGGCATGGCTTTGGTTGCGGGGAGGAAGCGAGTGCCGAGGCCTGCTGCGGGAAAGACTGCTTTGCGGATTTTTTGAGGAGTCATTGGTTGGGAGGGTCTCAGGGGTAGAAGTTCGAATCCATGGTAGCAAAGCGGTTAGATGCAGTATGACGGTCAGGCCGGTTTTGTCGCTTTGAGAACCATACTCTTCCAGACATACGGGATGCGACCCGACCCGGAGAACTCGATGTTGGTAAAGCCGGTTTCCCGGAGCGCCGTCTCGAGCGTTTTGCGCGACCAGAATTTGATGTGGCCGTGATCCCACAGTACGGTGAAGTGGCTATCCATTTTTCCGGTGACGGCGAGCAGAAGATTCTTGAGATAGCCATGATAGGGAGTGGTGAGGATGACGGTGCCGCCGGGCTTGAGCAGATCGTAGCAGTTGCGGAGGAAGCCGCGGGGATCGTAGATGTGCTCGATCACCTCGGTGGAGAGGACGACGTCGACGGGGCCGACGGTTGCGAGGAAGTCGGCGTAGAGCGTCTGGCCGTCGGCGAGAAAGAAATTAATGTTGGGAAAAGTTTTACGAGCGACCTCAATGCCGGTGGGCGAGAGGTCGGAGCCATGGAGCTGCCAGTTTCTATCCTGAAACAGGGCGATGAAGGAGCCGTTGCCGCAACCGGCGTCCATAACGACGGCGCCGGGAGGGACTTTCTGCAAAAGGCGTGCGACCGAGGGGTAGAGATGTTGATGGCTGACCTCGGGGTTCGCAGCACTGTACGTGTAAGAGATGCCGGACATGTCGTCCATAATACCTGCGCGGGAATTCCGCATCGCTAGAGGACGGGTGAGCTGTCGTGGAGCATAGCTTTGCGGATGATCTTGATGGGAGCGAATCCCTGGCGCATGAAGTCGTTGTGAAATTGTTCGAGGTTGAACGCGGCGCCTTGTTTCTTCATCATGTCGGCGCGGAGCTTCATGATTTCGAGCTTGCCGAGGGTGTAGTAGAGGTAGGTGGCGTCGGCGGTGCCGCGTTTGGTTTCGACGAGGCCGACGGAGTGGGATTGGTAGCCGTCGGTGACGAAGAATTGGACGGCCTGATCGAAGGTGAACTGGCCGGTGTGCAGCTTGATGGCGTTGACGAAGCGAGCGTCGCGGAGGAGCGCGTCCTGGAGTTGGCCGAGGCGGATGAGCTTCGATTGGCGGATCTGCTCCGGGGTTGGGTTGGCAGGCGGCGCGGCGTAGCCCTGGTCGAGCATCATCTGTTCGGTGTAGTGAGCCCATCCCTCGATGTTGGTGTTGGCGCCGAGAACTTTGCGGATGGTCGAAGGGAACTGAGGCGTCCAGAGAAACTGGACGTAGTGGCCCGGGTACGCTTCGTGAACGCTGGTGCTGATAATGGTGCCGACGTTGAAGGCCGCCATGTGCTCTGCGATGTGCTCAGCGGTCCAGCTTTTTTCCGGAAGCGTGACATTGAAGTAGGCCTTGGTGGAGTGAGTTTCAAAGGGTCCGGGTGGGTCCATGGAGGCCTGCGTGGTGGCGCGCATGAAGGGCGGCGTCTCTTCGAGGGTGGGTTCGACCTGGGAGGGGATGGTAATGATGTGGTGGGCGTCGATGAAGGTGATGAGCGAGGAGAAGGTGTCCTGAAATGCGATGAGGAGTTTGTCCGGGGCGGGGTGGATGGCGGCGAGTTCGGCGAGGACCTCCTGCGGAGTTTTGCTGGGATCGACTTCTTTGGCGACGCGCGCGAACTCAGCCTGATTTTTGTGGAGGTCATCGAAGGCGATCTGGAGAAGGCGGTCGAGCGGGATATCGACCATCTCGTCGTAGCTGAGTTTTTTTGCGAAGGTGGCGGCGCCGAGTTTGAAGTCGCCGTTAGAGCGGGGGAGAAGATCGGATTTCATCCAGGCCGCATAGGACTTGAGAGCGTCGATGACAGCTGCGTTGGATTTTTCGAAGGCGGCTTTGGTTTCGGCGTCGCTGGCGGGGGTGGGACCGGAGAAGAAAGCGGAGGGGACGTCGTTCTGGAAGAAGCTGATGTCGTCGCCGATCTGCTCGAGGGCGATCTCGGTGTAGATCTTCGGGGGATTCTGAAGGTTCTTTCGAGCTTCGAGGAGGACTTGCGGCATGAGCTTTTCGCGATCCGTCAAAGAACGCAGGCGGATGTCCGCGGCGGCGTAGGGGCGTTCCATGATGACGAAGGCGGCGTTGGTGATGCCGGAGGAGTAGATGTCGGGATTTTTTTCCCAGGGACGGATGACTTCGAGGGTGAGGAGCTGGCTGCGGATGTTGTTGAGGAGTATCTCGCGGTCGCCGGCGACGGAGGCGTCAAGTGCGGCGGGGTCGATGGCTTCGACTTTCTTCTCGTAGGCGTGGAGGGCGGCGATTTCCTTCTGGATGTTCGCGGCGGAGTAGTCCTCGAGCTGGTTGTCATACTGATGGAGGCCGTCCGTGGTTCCTGCGGTGGGGGCGAAGTGGAAGTAGACGTCGGAGAAGTACTGGTCGGCGAGGAAGTGGAAGGTCTGGGTGGCGCCGTCGGCGGAGACGCGCTGGGCGGGAGCGGAGGCGATCATGATGAGGGCGATTCCGATTGCAAGAGCGAAATTGAGGGAGAGTTTACGCATTTTTTTCCAGGCTGGTTGGCTAAAAGGTTTCGAACTGTGAGTTGAGATTGATCGCAACAGGATAGGGAGTCTGAAACCCATCAGGCTTCGGGGCCGGTGGCGGAGAGATGTTTGTTGTTGGCGATGGGGATGATGCCGTAGCGGTTCATGGTTGAGGCGATGCTGGCGAGATCGGCGATTCCGTCCTGGCTGTAGAGGCTGGCGAGTTCGCGATAGTACTCCGGACCCATGATGCCGGGAGTCTGAAGGCAGAGGATTCGGGCCATGGTGTGGTGGCGGTTCTCGTAAAAGTGGGGTATGCCCCGTGGGATGTGAAGAACCGTGCCTTTGGTGACGGGAGTGGGTTTGTCGAGGAGGGTCCAGGTCATGTGTCCGTCGAGGCCGAAGATGGTCTCGTCGTACTTGCGATGGATGTGAGGGGTGGGAACGTGAACGAGAGGGGGAATCGTGAGTTCGAAGAGATCGAAGACGCCGCCGGTCTCATGACGAGTTTTGTGGAAGGTGACACTCATCGCGCCGACGCGAATTGTTTCATGCATTGTCTCTTCCTTTCCCAGCGATGATACGTTTTTGGAGCCGCGCGTCCAGTGTTTTTTTCGTCGAGTTGAGTTTGAGTGGGGTTACGGAGCCTGGGGAAGGGTGTATTCGAAGTCGTAGGAGTGTTTGCCATCGGCGATGATGATGTCCATTTTGCCGGCGAGGCCGGTGAGCTGGCCGGTGCCTGAGTCTGGCACTACGGTGACGCTGAGTTGAGGGACGCCGCGGTTCATCGTGGCGCTGTGCTGGAGGACAAAGGTGCCGGTGCGGCCCTTGAGAGCGCCTTTGACGATTTCGAGAGCGACGTAAGCGCCCGAGGTGCCTTTGGCTCCGGTTCCCGAGGCGAGCATGATTCCCTTGCTGGTGGCTTCAAGGTCGCCGTGAAATTGCTTCGCCAGGAACATTGTGCCAATGGCTGCTCCGCCGGTCGTTTCTTCCGCGGGTTGCGGATCGATTTTGACTGCGAACGTTCCCGTCGCGTGTTGAGTTGCGGGTTGATCCTTGCTGGTCTGCGGATTTCCCGGTGTGCCGAGGGCAAGGGCCAGGATCGAGAGGACGAGGGCGTGTTTCATTTGCCGCCATCATCGGACAGGAGTGGAGGGTGCGTCAATTTGTTTGGGGCAATTCAGTTGGGACGAGAGGTATCGAGGGCGGCGAGGAGAGCACGGGTTTCGGCGAGGACGTCTTCGGACTTTGCGGAGGGAAGAGGCCAGCGGAGGGTGCCTTGGGGCGTGAACTGGGCTCCGCGTTTGGCGTTGCGGCTGACCAGCTTCATGAGCGTCGCGGGGTCGATGGGGGCTTGCGCGAGAGTGGCAGCGTCGGCGTTGACGGCGGCGAATTTGACGTGAAGCATTTCCATGAAGGACTTGATGGGGACCTTGCGGTTGTTGGGGTTGGGGAGCTCGATGGGGGTGCGCTTGCGGTCGAGCTGGGAGATGCCGAGTTGCTCGCAGTGTAGACGGATTTCTCCGGCGGCGAGGAGGTTGAGCACGGAGTCGGGCGGGGTGCCGTAGCGGTCTTGCAGTTCTGCGCGAACATCTGCGATTTCGGGCTGCGATTGCGCGGAGGCGATGCGTTTGTACATGCGGAGGCGCTGGTTTTCTTCGGGGATGTAGTCGCTGTCGATGCGGACGGAGATGCCGAGGTTGATGGTGGTGGTGGCGTGGGCGGGCTCTTCTTCTTCGCCCTTCATTTTGCGGACGGCTTCTTCGAGCATGGTGGTGTAGAGCTCGAAGCCGATGGCTTCGATGTGGCCGGACTGTTCGCCGCCGAGCATATTGCCGGCGCCGCGGAGCTCGAGGTCGAGGGCGGCGATTTTGAACCCGGCGCCGAGGTCGGAGAATTCTTTGAGTGCGGCGAGGCGGCGGCGGGCGATTTCGGTGAGCTCGGTTTCGGGTGGGATGAGCAGGTAAGAATATGCGCGGCGATTGCTGCGGCCTACGCGGCCGCGGAGCTGGTAGAGCTCGCTGAGGCCGTGGCGGTCGGCGCGGTTGATGATGATCGTGTTGGCGAGGGGGATGTCGAGGCCGTTTTCGATGATGGAGGTGGCAACGAGGACGTCGTACTCGTGGTTCATGAAGGCGAGCATGACGCGCTCGAGTTCGGCTTCGGGGAGTTGGCCGTGGCCGATGACAATGCGGGCCTGCGGGACAAGTTCTCTTATCTTGGAGGCAATGTCGTAGATGGTTTCGACGCGGTTGTGGACAAAGTAGATCTGGCCGCCGCGTTCGAGTTCCATTTCGATGGCGGTGCGGACGAGTTTCTCGTCGAACTTGGCGACGATGGTCTGGATGGCCATGCGGTCTTTGGGCGGAGTTTCGATGACGGACATGTCGCGCAGGCCGATGAGCGACATGTGCAGCGTGCGGGGGATGGGCGTGGCGGACATGGAGAGCACGTCGATGTGAGCGCGCATCTGCTTGAGGCGCTCTTTGTGGCGGACTCCGAAGCGCTGCTCTTCGTCGACGACGAGCAGGCCGAGGTCCTGGAACTTTAAGTCTTTGGAGAGGATGCGGTGAGTGCCGATCAAAATGTCGACTTTTCCCTGTTCGGCTTTCTCGAGGATGAGCTTTTGTTCCTTTGGAGTGCGGAAGCGGGAGATCATTTCGACGTTGACGGGGAAGTTGGCGAAGCGTTTTTTGAAGGACTCGAAGTGCTGGAAGCTGAGGACGGTGGTGGGGGTTAGGACGGCGACTTGTTTTCCGTCCTGCACGGCTTTGAAGGCGGCGCGCATGGCGACTTCGGTCTTGCCGTAGCCGACGTCGCCGCAGAGCAGACGGTCCATGGGCTGGGTGGACTCCATGTCGCGCTTGATGTCGGCGATGGCGGTGATCTGGTCGTCGGTTTCGTTGAAGTCGAAGGCGTCTTCGAACTCGTGCTGCATGTTGGTATCGGGCGAAGAGGGAGTGCCTTGCGCGGCTTTGCGCTGAGCGTAGAGCTTGAGGAGTTCGGCCGTCATGTCGGCCATCGCTTTTTTTACGCGGGCTTTGGTTTTTTGCCAGCCCTGGGTACCCAGCCTGTTTAGTTCCGGCGGCGGTCCGGTTTCAGAGGAGCGATATTTCTGGATCAGGTCGAGGCGCGTGAGCGGGACGTAGAGTTTGGCTTCGTCGGCGAACTCGAGGATCATGAGCTCGAGGGGGATGCCGGAGTCTTCTTCAATGACGCGGAGGCCGCAGTAGCGGGCGATTCCGTGCTCGACGTGAACGACGTAGTCGCCGACGGCGAGGTCGCGGAAGTCGGAGATGAAGGCGGAGGCTTTGGATTTGCCGCGTCGTATGGGGCGAGGGGCGACGTCGGCGTCGTCGGTGAGGTCTTGTGCGCCGAAGATGATGAGCTGACGGGCCGATGCTTTATCGAGGTCGAGAATTTGAACGCCGGCGGCGATGCTGGTTTTTACGATGACGGGAGTGCGGAGGTCGATGGTATTTCCGGCGAGGTAGGTGGATTCGGAGTAAACGGTGCCGCTTCCGGGAGCTTCGCTGCGCGAGCCGAGCCGGTAAGGGAGGTGGTACTCCTGCAGGAGGCCGGCGAGGCGTTCGACTTCGCCTTGATTGGGCGCGGTGAGGAGGATGCGTGCCTCCTGTTTCATGAGCGCATTGAGGGCGTCGATGAGCGCGGGGATGGAACCGTGGAAGCGCATGGTGGGGCGGGTGGCGAAGTCGACTTCGGAGAGATCGCTGCGATCGGCGTCGAGGATGTCGACGGCTCCTAGCTGGTCGAGTTCAATGCCAGAGAATTTGTGGAGGCGGTCGTCGAGATCCCAGGGCGAGAGGTAGATGTCTTCAGGGCGGACGAGATTGCCGATGCCGGAGCGGTCGTGGCGCTGCTCGACCTTGTTCCACCAGCGCTCGCCCTGATTTTTGATCATGGCGGGTTCTTCGAGGAAGACGCGCGGTGCAGTTTGGCTGCTGGCGCTCATGAGATCGAGGAGGGTGAGGTTTGCGCCGGCGACGGGGGCGAAGAACTCCCATCCGGGGAAGATGGTGGCTTCGGTGGACTGCGAAGGACTCATCGAAACCCAGGTCTCAGAATCGAGACCTGGGGCACCCGGTTCTGTGGCGAGGTGGGCGCGGGTGAGGCGGGCGTTGATGGCGGCCAACAATTTCTCTGTGACGGGGGTTTCGGTCAGGGGGAGGAGCAGAGCGTCGTCGAGGGTGGAGGCGGAGCGCTGGGTTTCGGGGTCGAAGCGGCGGATGGATTCGATCTCGTCGCCGAAGAAGTCGATGCGGACGGGGCGGTCCATCTCGGGGGAGTAGACGTCGAGGATACCGCCGCGGAGGGTGACCTGGCCGGGCATATCGACGACGTCGACCTTGGTGTAGCCGACGGAGAGGAGGTGTTCGACGAGCATGTCCGGCATGTATTCTTCGCTGAGTTTGAGGTGAAGGGCGAGAGCGCGGTAGTAGTCGCGGGGGAAGAGCTTCATGCAGGCGGCTTCGACGGGGGCGATGACGAGACGCGGCTGTCCGGAAGCAGGCCGGCTGATCTTCCAGAGGGTGGTGGCGCGAGTCTCCTGGATCTCAGGGTGGGGCGAAAGATTTTCGAAAGGAAGGACGTCGTGGGCGGGGAGGCGGAGGACGGATTCGGGAGGAATGGCTCCAGTGAGTTCGCAGGCGCTGAGCACTGCGGTGTGGAGGGCTTCGGCGGCCTTGTTGTCGGCTACGACGATGAGGCAGGGGGCGTTGGCCGCGCGGACGAAGAAGGGAAGATAGAGGGCGCGGGCGGTGAAGGTGAGGCCGGACACACGACGGCGTCCCGTGCCTCCGCTCAGGTGGCGGCGCACACGCTCGAAGGCTTCAGAGTGCTCCAGGTCCGCCAGGAGCTCGCGGACGAAGGGAAGAACCATGCTGGTTCGATTTTAGAGGAAGTTTTCAGCATCTGAGAATTGGAGTAGTATCTGGCACCCGCGGCAAAGATGAGGTCGTGGATTTGCCTGCCGGGAACGCGATGCTTCGTAACGAGGAACGGAGGTTGACCATGATGCTGAGCAAACGAATTTCTTTGGCGCTTTTGGCAGCGGTACTCCCCCTGCTCGCGGGATGTACCCGGCACAGCAAGAGTGAGCAGTATTATCTGATCGCAACGAACACGGCGGTGCCGTACTGGAAGATGGCGGCCGATGGGTTTGCGGCGGCGGGGGCGCAGTACGGTGTGTCGGTGGATACGCGCGGGCCGGCGGGGTTGAATGCTCAGGATGAGGTGGACGAGTTCCGGGCGATGGTGGCGAGGAATCCGGCGGGAATTCTGGTGTCGGTTGCGAATGCAAAGCTGATGGCGCCGGAGATCGATGCGGCGATTGCCAAGGGGATACCGGTGATTACGATGGACTCGGATGCGCCGGAGAGCAAACGGCTGTACTTTATCGGGACCAATAATCTGGAGGCGGGCCGGCTGGGCGGGAGGCGTGTGGCGGCGCGGCTGAACGGCAAAGGCAATGTGGTGTTCTTCACCAACCCGGGACAGCCGAATCTGGACGAGCGGCTGAAGGGATACGAGGATATTTTTGCCACTTTTCCGGGGATCAAGGTGGTTGAGGTGTTCGATATCAAGGCGGACCCGGGTTCGGCGCTGGACCAGGCGGCCGTGTATCTGACGCGCACGGGTGCAGCCAGGGTTGATGCGTTTATCTGCCTGGATTCGCGGTCGGGGTCGAATGTGGCGGAGGCGCTGAAGCGGAGGGACGTCACCGACCGGCTGCTGATTGCGATGGATACGGACATCGATACGCTGCAACTGGTGGGCGACGGGACGATCGATTCGACCATCTCGCAGAAGCCGTACACCATGGCTTATCTGGGGTTGAAGGCGCTCGACGACCTCCATCACTACCCGGTAAAGCCGCTGGGTTCGGACTATGGGCTGGATCCGTACTCTCCGTTTCCGGCGTTTATCGATACGGGGGTTGCGCTGGTGGATAAGACAAATCTGGACCCGATTCTGAGGAAAGAAGAGGCGGCAAGCAAGTAGGTTTTGCCGCGTGATTTCCGAAAAAACGGGCCGACTACTTCGTTCGGGCTTCCGTCCTTCAGCCGAGCTGGACGTTCGGGAGTGCGCTCAGGATGGCAGAGGTTGGTTGGGCGTTGCGTGTGAAGTTCGTTGAAGTACAGGACGGGCCTTCAGAGGGTGCGGAAAAAGTGACTCGCGGGAAGAAAACGTACCTCAGCGGCTGAAGCCGCATTGCGAGTGAAGCGCTTACGGCACGGATAAATCCGTGCCCTTAAGCAAAACAGGTTTTTTCAGCATCCTCTTCAGCCCTTGATTTTGTGGCGGAATATTAGCTGGGGCTTTCCACCCAGCAGGTAAAGAACGCCCGCCGGGGATCCCGATTTGCGCCCAGACTGGTATAGAGCGGGCCTTTGGCCCTTGGCAGGTACAGCAGCCGTTGGCTCTTGGCAGGGGCTTTCTCGCCTGCGTCTTTGTGAGGTAGCATAGCGTCTCAATTAATATCTGCAAAATTTTGTGCGAGGTGCGAAGTGCGGAAGCTAATCGTTGGCGTGTTTTTCGTAGGGTCGAGCGTTGGGCTTTTGGGCGTACAGACGATGATGGCGCAGACGGCGTTGACGTATCAGAAGCCGCCGGCTCCGATTGAGCAACTGCTGGAGGCGCCGCCGACGCCGGTGGTGCGGCTTTCGCCGGACAGCAAGATGATGCTGGTGGAGCAGCCGGCGACGTTCCCGACGATTGCCGATGTGGCCGAACCGCGGTATCGGCTGGCGGGGATCCGGTTCAATCCTGTGTCAAATGGACCGAGCGTGGAGCGGTACGACGTTTTGCTGCAACTGCAGGCGGTGGACGCGGCGAAGAAGACGGCACCGAAGACGATTACGGGCCTGCCGGCGAAGTTGAAGGCAGTGGATGTGATGTGGTCGCCGGATTCGAAGCATGCTGCGTTTGTGGCGCACGCGACTGCTCCGGCCACGGGGCTGGAGCTTTGGGTGATCGATGTGGCGACTTCGCACGCGCATCGGGTGGGAACGATGAAGCTGAATGCGGTGCTGGGCGCTCCGTGCGAGTGGCTGCCGGACAGTGCGTCGCTGCTGTGCAAGACGGTGCCGGCAAACCGCGGGGCCGCGCCGAAGGTGAGCGAAGTCCCGGCCGGACCGGACGTGGAAGAGAACCTGGGCAAGGTGAGTCCGGCGCCGACCTATGAAGACATGCTGAAGACGACGACCGACGCAGACATCTTCGAATATTACGCATCGTCGGATCTGGCGGTTGTTTCGCTGAATGGGACGATGAAGACGTTGCCGGCGAAAGGTTTAATCGAGCGCGCGGCGCCGTCGCCCGATGGCAAGTATGCGCTGGTGGCGATCGTGCACCGGCCGTTCAGCTACACGTTTCCGTACGAGCGTTTTCCGTTGAAGACGGAGATAGTGCCGGTGAAGGGCGCGGGCGCGGTGAAGGTGCTGTCGGACCGCGGCGCAGTGGACAATCTGCCGATCTCGCGGGATGCGGTGGAACCGGGGCCAAGGGACTACCAGTGGCGCGCGGATGTGCCGGCGACCGTGGTCTGGGTTGAGGCTGCCGATGGCGGCGACCCGACGAAACATGCCGCGATCGTGGATAAGGTGATGGCGCTGCCGGCTCCGTTCGGCGGCTCGGCGAGCACGATTCTGGAGCTTCCGATGCGTCTGGCTCGGGGCTTTGGGCCGGGTGCGGCGCGTGGGATCGAGTGGGGAAACGGCCACCTGGCGATTGTGTCGATTGCGCAATTCTCGGATCGCAAGTCGATGATGCTGGCGTTCGATCCATCGACGGGGACGACGAAGACGCTTTACTCGGGGTCTTCGCAGGACCGGTATCACAATCCCGGACGGCCGATGACGGCGATGAATGCGTCGGGGCAGATGGTGCTGAAGCTGACGGCCGACGGCACGGGCGTGTACTTCAACTCGCCGGGCGCGTCGTCGAAGGGCGACCATCCATTTATAGGGGTGATGTCGGCGGGCGGCGGAGAAGAGAAGGTTCTCTATCGCTCGAGCGATCCTTATTACGACGAACCGGTTGCACTTTTGTCGGATTCGACGGTGATGATTCGCCGCGAGAGCCAGACGATGTCGCCGAACTACTTCTCGGCTCCACTTGCCGGCGGGGAGCCAGTGCAGTTGACGTACTTCCCCGGGCGCTACGACAACATCAAGATGCCGACGCGGCAGTTCCTGAAATACAAGCGCGCGGATGGAGTCGACCTGACGGCGACGCTGTGGGTGCCGGCGGGCTACGACAAGAGCCAGGGTCCGCTGCCGACGCTGATGGAGGCGTATCCGGCGGAGTTCAGGACGCGGAGTGCGGCCAGCCAGGTGAGCGGATCGCCGAATCGTTATCCGGTGTTTGGCGGTGGCTCGCATCTTTATATGGTGCAGGCGGGGTATGCGATTCTCGATAACGCGACCATCCCGATCATCGGCGAGGGAACGCAACAGCCGAACGATACGTATGTCGAACAACTGGTGGCGGCAGCCAAGGCGGCGATTGATTATGCGGCGTCGCTGGGCGTTGTTGATCCGAAGCGGGTTGCCGTGATGGGGCATAGCTATGGCGCATTCATGACGGCGAATCTGCTGGCTCATTCGGATCTCTTCCGCGCGGGAATTGCAGAGAGCGGCGCGTATAACCGCTCGCTGACTCCTTATGGATTCCAGAATGAGGAGCGGACTTACTGGCAGGATCCGACGCTGTACTTCGATATGTCGCCGTTCAGCTATGCGGACAAGATCAAGACGCCGATCCTGCTGATCCATGGCGAGGCGGACGACAATACCGGTACGTACCCGGTCCAAAGCGAGCGATTTTATGCGGCGCTCAAGGGTCAGGGGGCGACGGTGCGGCTGGTGTTTCTGCCGCTGGAACCGCATGCTTATGGCGCGCTTGAGACGAAGCAGCATGTGCTGTGGGAGATCGATCGCTGGATGAACACGTATGTGAAACCGGAGACGCCGGTGGTGGCTACGGGAACGAAGTAGTCCGGGGAATGAAAGAGGGGCAATGCAGGAGGGGAGGCAGCGCTGTCGCGTTGCCTCCTTTTTTTCGCGGCTTGACTACTCTGTAGCGTGGCTATGATTTTGCCAGTTCTTCGAGCTTCGGTTCCGGTTTCGCTACCGGCGCGATGGCTTCCGCTTCGGCGTCTTTGCCGTAGATGACCTGACCGTATTCAAGGAGGGTGACCATGCCGACTCCGCCGCAGATATTGCCGGAGACTGCGAAGGTAATCCAGCGGCCGTAGCTGCTCCATGGAGCGTGGCCGGTGAGCACGGCAGCAAGGATCTCGCCGCTGGTGGCGATACAGTGCGCGAAGTTGCCGAGGCCGACGACGAAGGCCAGCATCCAGATGATCATGACGGAACCGGTGATGGAGTGAGAGCCGGAGACAAGCCAGGCGACGGTAGCGATGATCCATCCGCCCATGACCGCGCTCCAGAAGATGGTGGAGTTTGGGTTGTGGATGGCATCGAGGCCGAGATGGGCGAGAGACTGCACCATGTCAGGACGAAGGGCGCCGGTGAGCGAGGCGATGGCGGCGAAGGCGAGCGCTCCGAGGACGTTGGCGGGAAGGACAATCACCCAAAGCCGAAGCGTCTTCCAGAAGTGCTGCTTTTCAGCGAGGACAAGGGCGACCGGATAGAGAGTGTTTTCGGTAAAGAGCTGAGAGCGGCCCAGAATGACGACGATGAATCCCAGCGGATAAAACATTTTTGCGATGAAGAGGGTCGCATTGGTTGGGATGGCGCCGGCAGAGGTGAGGAGCGCGATGGCGATGGCGTTGCCGAGAGCGGAGAGGCCCATGAAGATTCCGCCGGCGAGTCCGGAGATGGCGAGGGCTACGCCGGAGCGGCCCAGCTCCTGACGAGCATTATTGGCGACCTGTTCGTAGATATCCTGGGCGCTGGGACGCTCCAGGTTCTTTTGCGCGTCCTGGGTGGAGGCGGGTTGTGGCGGATAGCGGCGCAGGCGGAAAGGCATGCATCTGAGATGCAGGATTCGGCAATGCGGGGGAAACTGGATTGGGGTCGCGCGGGCGGAGACTCACTATAATTTCGGCTATGACTCGAAAACCTACGCTGGAACAAGAGTTGCAGGAGTTGCGCGATGAGATTCGTTACCACGAGCATCTGTATCACGTTGAGGACGCTCCCGAGCTGACGGACGCGCAGTACGACGCGTTGATGAACAAGCTGAAGAAGATAGAGGCGGAGCATCCTGAGCTGGTGACGGCAGATTCTCCGTCGCAACGGGTGGGGGGAAAGCCGAAGGAAGGGTTTGTGAAGACGCCGCACTCGCGGCCGATGCTGTCGCTCGACAATGCCTACAACGAAGCCGAGCTGCGTGCGTGGGAGCAGAGGGTGCGGGCCGGGCTGCCGAGCACAGAGACGGTGCGATATGTCTGCGAGCTGAAGCTGGATGGGCTTTCGCTGGCGCTGCACTATGGTGCCGGATCCGGTAAGGACGGAGCGGCGCATCTGGAGCGGGGGTTGACGCGGGGGGACGGGTCGATCGGCGAGGATGTGACGAGCAACGTGCGGACGATCCGGTCGGTTCCGCTGAGCGTGTCCGCGGCGAAGTTGAAGGCGGCGGGATTGCCGCAGAGCTTTGAGGTGCGCGGCGAGGTGGTGCTTCCGCAGGCGGCGTTCGAGAAGATGAATGAGGATCGCGTGGCGCAGGGGCTGGCGCCGGCGGTGAATCCGCGCAATGCTGCGGCAGGGACGATCCGAACGCTGGAGCCGAATATCGTGGCGCAGCGGCGGCTGGATTTTTATGCTTATTTTTTGTTGCGGGATGGAGACACATTATTGCCGCTGCAGTCGCAGACGCTGGATGCGCTGAAGACTTCAGGGTTTCGCGTGAACAAGTATGCGAAGACGGTGAAGAATATCGATGAGGTGATCAAGTTTATTGCGGATGCAGAGCCGCTGCGCGACTCGCTGGGGTACGAGATCGACGGCGTTGTGGTGAAGGTGGATGCGACGGCGCAGCAGAAGCGACTGGGATTTACGGGGAAGGCTCCGCGGTGGGCGATTGCGTACAAGTTTGCGGCGCGAGCGGGGACGACACGGCTGGAGGATGTGCTGTTCCAGGTGGGGAGGACGGGAAAGGTGACGCCGGTGGCTGCGCTGGACCCTGTGTTTATTGGCGGAACCACGGTGACGCGCGCGACGCTGCACAATGCGGATGAGATTGCGCGGCTTGAGGTGAGGATCGGCGACCTCGTCGAGGTGGAGCGCGGGGGCGATGTGATTCCCAAGATCACTCGTGTGGTTGAGGAGAAGAGTTCCAAGGTCGCGCGTCGTGCGATTACGTTTCCAACGCATTGTCCCCGCTGCAAGACGGAGCTTGTGCGCGAAGAGGGAGAAGTTGATTGGCGTTGCGTTAATGCAAGCTGCCCGGCTCGGCTCGAAGAAGAGCTGCGGCACTTCGCTTCGCGTGGGGTGATGAATATCGAGGGTTTGGGCGAGGTGATGGTTGCGCAACTGCTTGGCCATACCATCGCCGAGCATGCGGATGAAGAGGCGGCTCAGCAGTCGGATGACAATTCCGCTGCCGAAGCTCCGACGCGGAGGGCGCTGGTTCACTCGCTTGCTGATATCTACCACCTGAAAAAAGAAGACCTGCTCAAACTGGAACGAATAGGCGAGAAGACGGCCGACTCGCTGCTTGAGCAGATTGAGCGCTCGAAGCAGGCGCCGTTGAATCGTGTGTTGCTGGGGCTGGGTATTCGTCACGTGGGCGAGCGGACGGCGCAGGCTCTCGCAGATGAGTTAGGCGGCATGGACGCGCTGATTGGCGCGAGTGAAGAGGAACTGACCCGCATCAACGACGTCGGCCCCAAGGTTGCACAGGCAATTCGCGAATTCTTTGACAACAAGCGAAATCTTGATCTTGTTGAGCGCCTGCGAAAAGCCGGACTCACCTTTGCGGCGGAGAAACGCGTGCGTGGCTCGAAGCTGGAGGGGTTGACGTTTGTGCTGACGGGGACGCTGCCGAATCTTACGAGGGAAGATGCGAAGGAGAAGATCGAGTCGGCGGGCGGGAAGGTTACGGGGAGCGTGAGCAAGAAGACGGACTATGTCGTTGCGGGCGAGGAGGCGGGATCGAAGCTGGACAAGGCGACGTCGCTGGGGGTGACGGTGTTGAATGAAGCGGGACTGCTGACGCTTCTGGAGCGGGGCCGGTAACTGCGAAGGGGGCGGAATCTTTTGCAAGGCCGCTACAGGCTGGGTTTCAAGAGATGGTCTTTGAATCGATCTCGGAATTGGTCGCGCAGCTTGTTCTTCTGCATCTTGCCGGTGGCGCCGAGTGGAATTGCATCGACGAATGCGACGTCGTCGGGAATCCACCAGCTTGCAACCTTGCCATCGTAAAAGTCGATGAGATCCTCGCGTGTGACCTGAGCCTGCGGCTTTTTGACCACGACGAGGAGCGGCCGCTCCTGCCATTTTGGATGAGGGACGCCGATGCACGCGGCCATCGCGACGGCCGGGTGAGAGCTGGCGATGCCCTCCAGCTCGAAGGAGCCGATCCATTCGCCACCTGATTTGATGAGGTCCTTGGATCGATCCGTGATCTGCATGTAGCCGTCAGCATCGATGGTGGCGACGTCGCCGGTGGGGAACCAGCCGTCGACGAGCACGTCATGATTCTCGCCAAAATAGCGGGAGACGGTCCATGGTCCGCGCACCATGAGATCTCCGGCTGTCTCGCCGTTCCATGGCAGCTCGTTGCCATCGCGATCGACGATCTTCAGGTCGATGCCAAAGAGCGCATATCCCTGCTTCGCGAGCACCTTGTTGCGATCGTTCTTCGACATCGTTTCATGCTTTGGCTTGAGCAGGCATGAGACGGCGACGGGACTGGTCTCGGTCATGCCCCAGGAGTGAATCACCTGGACGCCATGGTTCTCCTGGAAGGAACGCAACATGGAGGGCGGCAATGCGGAGCCGCCGACGAACGCGCGCTTCAAGGCAGAAAATTCGACACCGGCTGCTTCCATGTAATCGAGCAATCCCTGCCAGACGGTGGGGACGCCGGCGGCGACGGTAACGCGCTCGCTTTCAAAAAGAGAGTGCAGCGATTTTCCGTCGAGCGCGGGACCAGGAAGGACGATCTTCGCGCCTACCATGCAGACGGTGTAGGGCAGGCCCCAGGCGTTGGCGTGAAACATCGACACGATCGGCAGCACCGTATCGGAGACGTTGTATCCGTTCTGCATGGCGGTGGAGAAGCTGTGAAGCAGCGTCGAGCGATGACTGTAGAGCACGCCCTTGGGGTTGCCGGTCGTCCCCGACGTGTAACAGAGCGAGGAGGCGGTATTTTCGTCGAGTGCAGGCCATTGGTAGAGGTCGTCCTGCTCGGCAATCAGGTCTTCGAAGCAGAGCAGATTCGGCAAGGTTGTGGCGGCGGGCATATGGGCGCGGCCGGTCATCATGACGAAGCGTTCGCATACGCCGTGGAGGCGCGGCGCGACGGCTTCGACGAGAGGAAGAAAGGTGGCATCGAAGAAGAGCGCCTTATCATCTGCGTGCCGGACGATGTAGACCAACTGGTCGGGGTGGAGGCGCGGGTTGACGGTATGAAGGACAGCGCCGGAACCGGAGACGGCGTAGTAAAGCTCCATATGACGATGGCCGTTCCAGGCCAGAGTGGCGACGCGATCGCCTTCCTGTATGCCAAGGGCTCGGAGCGCCTTCGCCAGTTGACGCGTGCGGGTTGCCATCTGGCGATAGGTCTCGCGGTGGAGATCGCCTTCGACGCGGCGCGATACCACCTCGACTGCTCCGTGGTGCCGCTCGGCGTGCTCGAGCAGCCAGGAGATCAACAGAGGTTGCCCCATCATCAGTCCGTCCACGACGCGCCACTTCCTTTCGAGCAAAAAACTCTTCTTTAGGACAGTATCGCAACAAACGATGCTGGAGGCTTCGAGCGCGCCGGCAACTGCGCCGCCTTCAAAACGAGGATGGAGCGGCAGGCTGCTGCTTCGGTGCGGCTGCTTTAGGTGCGGGGGCTTTGGGCGGGGCGGGGGTGGTTTGTCTGTCGCCGTGAAATCCGCAGGCCTTCATGGCGGCGACGGGCTCGGGGTTCAGTTTGAAATTCTCCCAGACGAAGGCGGTGCGGAGATTTTCTGCCATGAGCAAGCCGATGCCGAGGTCGATTCCGATCACGTCGGTGTCGTACCAGTGGAGGCTGGGGTGGAAGGCATCACAGAAGCCATAGCGGCCCCAGGCGTCTTTGCCGAAGTTGTCGCGGAGGGCGCGGAGGACGCGAACGCAATCGCGGGGGAGGAAGGGGAGCGATCCGGCAGAGGCGCAGGGAACGACGGAGCCGTCGACGGGGCCGATGAGCGGCGGCCCGCCCCAGGCGGTGTAGCCGTGCTCCCAGTCTGAGGAGCTGACGCCCCAGTAGTCGTCGGTATAGCCGCGTTTGAGGCTGAGGCAGAAGGCCTTGTGGGCGAGGGTGGCGACGATGGAATTGACGAAGTAGTCGGCGAAGGCGTCGCGCTGGCCGGCGAAGTCGAACCAGGCGTGGGAGAACTGGTGGACGAAGAGCGGATCGCGGGCGCTGATGTAGGTGTAGGGCCCGAAGGTCATCGGCGGGCGGGTGAAGGCGCTCCATGAATCGGCGGAGACAGGATGGGTGGGCGAACCGATGGCGAGAAGGTAGAGCATCATCAGCTCGGAGTAGTGGTCCCAGCGAGTAGAGATGAAACCGGTTTCGGGACGCCAGCCCATGGAGAAGGTTTTGCCGCCGTTGAGCATCCAGGGCCACTCGACGCGCTCGTAGAGCTGGGTGGCGAGGCGGGTGATGGCGGGGTCGGCGAAGTAGGCGCGCGCGGTGAGCACACCGCATAGCAGGATGGCGGTGTCGATGGAGGAGACCTCACTGTAGATGAGGGGCTTGCCCGTCTTGACGTCGTTGAAGTGGTAGAAGAAGCCATGTTCGTTCGGCATTTTGTTGAGGTGGAAGTCGAGCGTGGCGATCACTTGCTTCTTGAGCCGATTGGTGGGGTAGTAACTGCGGCTGTCTGAGATGCAGAGTGCGGTGAGGCCGAAGCCGGTGGCGGCGATGCTGGAGACGAAGTTGGAGGAGAGGTGGCCATCCGGATTTTTGCTGGAGGCGCGGTCGAGAACCTGGCCGCTGGCCGGATCAACCTGCTCGGAGAAATAGAGGCAGGCGGCGTGTTCCATCTCTTCGAGGAAGAGAATGTCCTGGTCGCCGAGCAGCCTGCTGTATGCGGCTTGAGGAGCGGTTGCCTGTTGCGCGTGAGTGAAGGAGGAGGGTAAGAGGGTGGAAAGGATAGCTCCGCCGAGCAGCTTCGTCGCACTGCGTCGCGTGATGTGAGGCGGAGTGGAGGAGCCAACACTCATTAGCTATATGGTACGTTCCCTGTTGCGGAAGCATCCGACGCGATAAGCGGTTCAACGGTTCAGTGAGGTGCAGCGTGGGCGGAGACTTCTACAAGAATGAGTCCCCGCGGAGGAATGGCAATCGTGAGGGCGCCATTTTTGAGTGCGGCACTTTGCGGAGGCGATGGTTTGCCCGCAACGCGGAGCTGAGCGATCTGACGGAGGGTTGGAAAGGCAGGGCGTCCCATGGCGTCATAGGCTTTGATGACATTTCCGTGGTCTTCGTCCAGACGCCAGATCTGTACCGGTGCGGTTGGCGATGCGCCGTTGAGGGTTCAGAGTGAACGTTCTGGACGGGCCGGGGTTTGCCGGGGGCGGGGTGTAGACGGCGCCGGTGCCGACGGGTGGGGCGTAGTTCCAGAGCGCGATGACGATGGAGCCGTCGCTGCGTCGGGTGGCGAGCGCCGAGTCGGAGTCGACGGGAATGCGGCGATCGCCGAGCCGATGGAGCATGGCAAAGGCATTGAGCGCGGGCTTGGGGATGCCGTCTTCGGCCACAAGACCGAAGCCGCCATAGAACGGTGTTTTGATGATGCCCTGTTCTTCGAAGACGTCGGAGAAGGACCAGTAGCTCATGGCTTCGGTGAGTCCATCGCATTGGCTGACGGTGCCGGCAAGCCAGGGTCCCATGTAAATGGTGTCGGTGACGTCGGGCTCATTGGCGTAGCTGGCGTTGTACTCGCTGAAGATGAGAGGGGTGCTGGGAAAGGGAGACGCGGCGATCTCGTCGTGCACCTTGCGGACGGCGCGGCAGACCATACGGTCGCGGGGAATCTGTTCGTTAGTGCCGAAGACATCTTTGGCGGTGTCGTTGGCGTAGACGTGGGTGGAGACGAAGTCGACGGGGATATTGTTCTGCTTGCAGTGCTGAAGAAAGGCAGCGACCCACGCTGCCTGCGCGGTGGAGGGGCCGCCGATGTGGAGGCGGCTGTTCGCCTTCTTGATGGCGAGGGCAGTGTGGTCATACAGCTCGAAGTAGGTTGACTGTTTGGGATTGCCGACCCAGAAATCGATGTTGGGTTCGTTCCACACTTCGAAGCGCCACGTGGATACTTCGTCGATGCCGTAGCGGTCGATGAGGTGTTGGGCGAAGGCGGTGATCATGGCGTCCCATAGCGCGTAGTTCTTCGGTGGGGAGACGTTCTGCTTGTACCAGAAGGCGTGCAGGGCGGCGGGATCGGAGGCCATCTTCTTCGGCATAAAGCTGAGTTCGACGAAGGGACGGATGTGGTTGGCGAGCAGACCATCGTAGATCTGGTCGATGTAGGAGAAGTTGTAGGGGGACTGGTCGGGTTGGGCGGCCTGCGCGGTCTGGCCGGGGTTTTGCGTGGTGGCGTTGGGATCGTAGAGTCCCACATCGTCCATGAAGATGCCGTGGAAGCGGACCGCATCGAAATCGGTGACTGCCTTTACGGTGCGGAGATCGTCGCGGTAGCTCTGGCGCAGGGAGAGAACGGCCCGGCCGGAGCCGAAGATGTGTTCCCAGAAATGAGGGAAGGGTTTGCCGGGGTCCTGCGTGTTGATGGAAATGCGGATGGGCTCGGATTCGGGCTGGGGCTGTGCCGGGAGCGCGATAGGGAGATTAAGGCCAAGCAGAAGCGCAAGGAAGCAGAGTTGGCGGCGAGAGAGGGGCATGCAGTCGCTCCGGAAGTAACAGCTCAAGAGTAGTGTGATGACAAAACTACACCTCTGGATGCGTTGTGCATCCAGAGGCGGAGCTTCGGTGCGCTAGAACTGTAGTCGAGCGACGAATTCAATCTGCCTGCCGGCGGCTGCACCCTGAGCGAATCCGAAAAACTGGTTCTGGATGTTGGCGCCGTTGTTGGCATTGCCGTTGGTGATGGGAAGGAGCTGCAGCTTGTTGAAGGCGTTGTAGAAGTTTGCCTGGAAGCGGAAGAGAGTGTGGTGATCGAATGGGGTGAAGTTGAACTCCTTGGCGACGCTCATATCAACGTCGAAGTAGCAGGGGCCCTGAAAGCTGTTGCGTCCTATGCCGGGCTGGTAGTTGAAGGTGGGGGGAAGAGTGGTGGAGAAGTAATTTCCGCCGCCGGGGTTGGCGGTAGTGCGGTTGGGGAAGTTCGAGCCGGTGAGCCAGGCACTGTTGGAGCAACTGTTGCCGCCTTGTCCGTTATAAGCGAGCGGGCGGACCGGGCCGGCGGGAGCGGCGCCGATCTGATTGGGAACGGTCTGGAGGTTGAAGGTGACCGGAGTCCAGGGGAAGCCGCTGTGATAGGTGAGGATGCCGTTGACCTGCCAGCCGTTTGCGGCGGCTTTGACCAGGAAGTTATCAGAGTGGACGTGGGGAAGCTCATAGACACCGGAGACGGTGATGCGATGACGGGTGTCGTAGTCGGACGGTCCCCACTCGCTGGCGTTATTGGCGGGGTTGGTCTGGTTGGCGTTGGAGTCGGCTCCATCGCCGTTGGAGACTTGATCGAGCGACTTCGAATAGGTGTAGAAGGCGCTGACGGTAAGGCCCTGGCTCATGCGGCGAGTGAGCTGGAGATTGAGCGCGTTGTAACTCTGATTGGAGTCAGTCTGAGCGAAGTACGATGCGCTGACCGGGGTCTTGACGTTGGTGCCATTGCAATTCAGCGTGGCAGGAACGCACTGGTTGAAGATGAAGTTCTGATTGACGAGGCGGGCATAGTGATGACCGACGGCGCCTGCGTACCCGATGGTTGCGGTGAGCTGATACGGCAGCTCGTACTGGGTTTCGAGCGAGTAGAGATAGCTGAGCGGGTAATGGATATCGGACGGCGCTCCATAGACTTCGAAGCTTTGGCTTTGCGCTGCTCCGCCCATCTGTAACGGGAAGCCATTGGGACCTATGCCGGTCTTGAGGGCCGGATTGGCGGGGAAGCTTGACGGAGAGTTGGAGGAGCCCACAGCGTACACGACGCCTGCACTGCCGGTGTTACTTGCGCAGCAGAGATTGAAGAGCGCAACGCCTGGGCCGTCTTCGAGTGCGGGATTAAAGAGGCCGATGTCGAGGTGGTTGTAGGCCATGGCGAAGCCGCCGCGGATGACAGCCTTGTGGTTGAAGCGGCTCGGCGTATAGGCGAAGCCGAACTTGGGAGCGAAGTTGTGATTCTGCGCATTCCAGAGATGGTTTTTCAGCTGGAGGGTGACGTCGACCAGCTCCCGGCCGGGAGTGGTTCCGAGGACGGGGTAGTTGATCAGGAAGCCTTTGTTGCGCAGCGGCGTGAAGTCTTCCCAACGGAGGCCCATATTAAGGGTCAGGTTGGGGGTGGCTTTCCAGTCATGCTGGACATACGCCGCGATGTCCTCGGAACGGAAGTAGCGCTGCGTCAGAGGCGTTCCGCCGGTGGTTGGGTTGGCTGCAACCTGCTCGAAGATGGCTGCATCGTTTGCCAGTGTCCAGAGCCCTTGAAAGGCATAGGTGGGGCGTTGCTGGCCGTTGAGATTGTCGTTGTCCTGTTCCCAGCGAACTTCGCCGCCGAAGCGAATGGTGTGGGAGCCCCAGGTATGGGTTGCCATATCGCGCAGTTCGTAGGTGTTTTCTGCAAAGATTGCCGGCGATGTGGACGAGAAGTTTGCTCCGTACTGAATGGGAAAGGGCAGCGTCTGCACATTGACGAAGGGAAGGCCGTAGTTGACGGTGTTGCCGGCGTCGTTGAGTGCGTTCTCGGCAAAGCGTGTGCCGTTGCCGCGGAGTTCATTCAACCATGAAGGCGAGAAAGTGTGGATGTAGATCAGCGTGCCGGCGGAATTGAGTGGTTTGAACGGCACGTCGGCTTGTGGCCGCGACCCGTCTGTACCGGAGATGCCGTAGTTGTCCAGCTTGGTGAAGTAGACGCTTCCGGCGACGAGGTCTTTTGCGGTCAGGTTGTAGTCGACGCGTCCATTGAACTGATTGCCGCGACCGTGCGAGGGAACAAAGAGCTGAACATTCTCAACGTCTGCTATGCCATCGAGGCCACCGCCGTACGGGGCGGCGGGGAAGACTCCCAATTGGGATGCTCCGCCGGGCGTGAGCGAGCCGATGTCGAGGCCTCCGTTAACCACCGCGCAGGTTGGCTGGGGAGCGGGGTTCGGATTCGTCGGAGTGGCTGGAGGGGTGTATGGACTGAACCCGCTGCAGTTGGGCGCAATGACGGTCTGGATGCGAGGGAGAACCGAAGGATCGGAGAGGATCTTGGCGGTGACGCCGCCCGGACGATTGTTGATGACCGAGGTGCGATAGCCCGGGGTTTCGACATACGCGGTGGTGTTGTTATTGTTGTTCGCCAGCGTGAACCCCTGGTACGAGGTGAAGAGGAAGAGCTTGTCTTTGACGATTGGGCCGCCAAGAGAGGCTGCATAGCTGCGTTGTTTATTGGTGACTTTAACCGGTAGTGGTACCAGCAGCCGGACCGCCAAAACTTGTTGAAGGCGTTCAGACCGGGTTCGTCGTAGAGAAAGAAGAGCGAACCATGCAGGTTGTTGGTTCCGCTCTTGGTGACGACCTTGATCTGGGCGCCGGAGTTGCGACCGTCGGAGGCGTCGTACGAGGTCGAGAGAACGGTGATCTGACTGACTGCTTCTTCGTTGGGAGTAACGACGGCGGAACCGCCATGCGTGAGCGAATTGACGCTGACCCCGTCCACCATGTAGTTGTTGTCCGCCTGACGCTGCCCGTCGGCAGAGATCTGGACCTGGTTTTCGGTCTGGAAGATGCCGCTGTTCGAACCGCCGGGACCGGCGGCATTGGGAAGAAAGACAGCTGTACCGGTACCGCTGCGCGCGCCGTCACCGGTGATGCCCGGTGTCAGGCGGAGGACTTCGAAGGGATCGGATCCGTAGGTGGGAAGTTTCTGAATGGTTTGACTATCAATAGTTGTCTGGATGCTGGCATCGCCGGTTTGCAGGATGGGAACCTGATTCGCGCTGACGTTGACGGTTTCGCTCGACCCGCCGGCTTCCAGGTTGACGTTGATGTCGCGCGCAGACTCGGCGGCGAGGGAGATGTCGTCAAGGGTGGAGGTCTTGAAACCTGTGGCGCTGACCACAAGCTTATAGTGCGCGGCGGGGAGCTCGCTGAATCGGTAGAAGCCGGTGTCGCTGGTGGTGACGGTCTGGGTTTGCTGAGTGCCAAGGTTGGTCAGGGTCGCAGTTGCTTTTGGAATAATGGCTCCGGTGGAATCCTGGACCGTACCGGCCAGGCTCGCACTGAATTGTGCATATGCGGAAGAGGACAGGCAAACTGACAGAGCAAGAAACGCGATCCGAGCGGTTAAACGGACTTCCTTAGTACCCATACTGCCTCCAAGTGGTGTTACGCGATGGCGTGGTTATCAGGATTTCCAGCGATGGGTAGAATCACGCGAGTATTCGCCGGAATAGACTTGACCTGCGATCGAAGACCTGTAATTCAAGGTTGCAGAAGTACTCCACGCTTACATGACGGAGTAGGAGAGGGCTTCGATGCCCCGAAATATCCGCAGCGCCATTCGTTCCCTCCGAAGGCCGCCTGATGCGGTGAGCGTTAAGGTGCCTTCGCATTGCACAGGGTTGTCTCTGTAAGCCTTGCGCCGTTGCCGTTTGTCACAATCCGAAGCAAGTGGATTTGATAGAAGCAAAAGGGCGTCGCATCGCCGGGATAGGATCGACCTCAATTGGCGATCCGGCTTCTGGCGCAGGTGTTGTCTATCTTCTTGAATCGACTGCCTATCTCACATCGGCAGAAGGCTACGGGGCCGACGTGATGCGCAGGGTTTGCGGAAGGACCTCTTCTCTTACGGGATGGTTAGCGGTTTCGCAAGGGAGAAAGTGACGAGCGGATTGAACCAACTGCGAGGGAAGCGTTTCGCCTGGGACGAAAGGTGAATTGGGTTTGTGATAGCATCCGTGCTCCAAAAGATGCGGACCCGGGGAGGGTCTGAAAATCGATGGCCGTCGGTGTCTTGTTTTGTGTTGCGGAAGATAAAAGCCCGCAGAGGAGTTTTGAACGAGGCTGTTGGGCCCGAACACTCACTTGTCACTTATTACCGCCAGAGATTATTCCAGTCAGATAGTTAGTCAAGGAGGAGTCTGATATGAGGGTCTACCAGGGAAGTGAGATTCGTAACGTGGCTGTGGTGGGGCATGCGCATAGCGGGAAGACCACGCTGATCTCCGCTCTGTTGCATGCGGCGAAGATGACACCGACGCGTGGCCGGGTGGAAGACGGGTCGGCAGTGACTGCATACGACGAGGAAGAGGTATCGCGGCGCACCACGATGTCCAACGCGGTGGCGTTTGTAGAGTGGAGCGGCGTCAAGATTAATTTGATCGATACGCCCGGGTTTCACATGTTTGTGCACGAGACGCGCGCCGCGATGTTGCCCGCGGAGGCGGCCGTGGTGGTGATCAACGCGCAGACGGGTGTGGAGACGATCACCGATCGAGTTTGGAAGTATGCCTCTGAGGTCGAGCTGCCGCGAGTGATTGTGATCAATCAGCTGGACCATCCCAAGGCGGATAGCCGGCTGGGGCGTCAGCGGATGATCGAACTGCTGCAGGAGAAGTGGGGACGGCAGATTGTGCCGGTACAACTGCCGATCGTCGATCAACACGGCTTTCACGGGGTCGTCGATCTGGTGACGATGAAGGCGTATTTGTATCAGCCGGATGGGGATGGGCGAGGCGAGGTGGGTGCGATTCCTGAATCCATCAAGGCAGATGCCAAGGTCGCGCACGAGGCGTTGGTGGAGCTGGTGGCCGAGGGCAAGGATGAACTGATGGAGGAGTTCTTCCGCGAGGGAACAATCCCTGAGGAACATCTGATTGGCGCGCTGCACGAGGCAATTCGCGAAGACAGAATCTTTCCTCTTCTCTACGCCAGCGGCCTGAGAAATGTGGGGACGGACCATCTTTTGGATTTTCTGAAGATATATGCCCCTGCGCCGACGGAGCGTGAGGCGGTTGCGGCGCATGGAATTCTGCACTCCGTAAAGGGACAGACGAACGGAGGAGGAACCCTTGAGGCTCAGGACGAAATCGTCATGCGCAAGGTGACCGACGAGGAGCCGCTGGCGCTGTATGTCTACAAGACGATGACCGATCCGTTTGCCGGCCGGATCTCATTTTTCAAAGTCGTAAGCGGGATGCTGAAGACGGACAAGTCTGTGCTGAATTTCACGCGCCAGGAGCCGGAACGGCTGGCACACCTCTCCATCATGCAGGGGCGCAAGGCTGTGGAGGTGCAGGAATTGCATGCGGGCGACCTGGGAGCGGTAGCGAAGTTGCGGATGACTCTGACGGGAGACACCCTGGGCGATAAGTCGCATGAGATTTTTCTGGAGCCGGTGGCCATGCCGGAACCGGCGATGACGTATGCGATCGAACCCAAATCGCGCGCCGATGAAGACAAGCTTGCGCCTGCATTGCACAAGATCATGGAAGACGATCCGATGGTGCGATTCTTCCGCGACCCGCAAACCAACGAGTTTCTGGTGGCGGGTGCGGGTCAACAACATATTGAGGCTGTGGTGTCGAAGTTGAAGCGGCGATATCACACCGACGTTACGTTGAAGGCGCCCAAGATTCCGTACCTCGAGACGGTTCGCGGCCGTGCGGAATCGCAGGGGAGATACAAGAAGCAAACCGGCGGTCATGGTCAGTTCGGCGATTGCAAGATTCGCATGGAAGCGCTGCCCCGCGGCGGCGGGGTGGTGTTCGAGAACGATATCTTCGGCGGCTCGATTCCGCGCCAGTATGTTCCCGCGGTCGAAAAGGGGATTCGCGAGTCGGCGGCTCGAGGATTTCTTGCGGGATATCCGGTGGTCGATATCAAGGTGACGGTCTTCGATGGCAGCTATCACGAGGTCGACTCCAGCGAGATGTCGTTCAAGATGGCGGCGCGGCTTGCGTTTCGCAAATGCATGGAGCAGGCGAAGCCGGTTTTGCTGGAGCCGGTGATGAAGGTAGAGATCGAGACGCCGGATGACTTTGCCGGGGCGTTGCTGGGCGATCTGAACTCGCGCCGCGGCCGGGTGCAGGGAATGGAGAGCGGCGGCGCCGGAACCACGGTTCGCGCCGAGGTTCCCATGGCGGAGATGCTGAGCTATGGAACGACGCTGACGTCGATTACCCAGGGCCGCGGCAGTTTTCGCATGGAGATGGACCATTATGATGTGGTGCCTCCGCCGTTGGCCGAGAAGATACTGGCGAATGCGAAACAGCCGGGCCACGACGAGCTGGAAGACTAGCTGAGTGCGCTGGACGGGCTCGATCGTTCTCACGCGATCACGAAAGCATCTCGGAGGGTGGAATCTGCCTCCAACTAAGGGGGAAAATTTCCTATGCCGCGCCCTTACTGGTCAGGTCAAATACAAATCTCTCTCGTTTCGTTCGGCATCAAGCTCTTTCCCGCCACAGAGGCGAAGAGTGAAATCCGCTTTCATCAGCTGAGCCGCAAGAGCGGCGAGCGCATCCGTCACCAGAAGGTCTCCTCCGACGAGGAGCCCGTAGATAATTCGGACATCGTCAAGGGATATGAGTATCGCAAGGGCGAGTATGTGACGGTCGAGCCGGATGAGATCGAACATTTGCGTATTCCATCGCGACACACGCTGGAGGTGACGCAGTTCGTCGATGCGGATGAGTTGGATCCCGAGTTTTTTGAGAAGCCTTACTTTGTTGTGCCCGAGAATGACGTGCAGGCCGAGGCGTTTGCGGTGGTTCGTAAAGCGTTGCAGGTGACGAAGAAGGTTGGACTGGGCAAGATCGCCTTTGGAGGGCGGGAACACCTTGTGGCGCTGTCGGCGCCATTCGATGAGAAGCTTGCCGGCATGATGGCGTACACCATGCGATATGCGGAGGAGCTGCGCGATCCTGCGGATTACTTCGGCGAGATCAAGAAGGTTTCGGTGGATGAGGATCAGCTCTCTCTGGCGAAGGTGTTGATCAAACGCAAGGCCTCAAAGTTTGTCCCGGAGAAGTTCAAAGATGAATATGAGGCTGCGCTGCGCGAGATGGTCGAGGCTAAGGTGAAACATGCGCCGATTCCACGCGATGAGCCCGCCCGAAAGTCTGCCAAGGTGATCAATTTGATGGATGCGCTGCGCAAGAGCGTGAAGGGGGATGCGGCGCCGGCGACGAAGCCGAAGAGCGCCAAAGCCGCGGCGGCGGGCTCGAAGAAGGGCATTAGTCTGGTGAAACCATCGACCGCGAAGAGTAGATCGCGCAGGTCGGCGTAGAACGCTATGGCCACAAAGAAAAAAACTACAAAGAAGAAAGCCAGCGCAAAATCACGGCTTACCGCGGCGGATGCAGTCGATGAACAGCTCGAAGCCTACCGCTCGATGCGGAACTTCAAGGTGACGAGTGAGCCGAGCGGAGGTTCGAAGGCGAAGCATTTCAATCACCAGCCTCTGCCATTTGTCATTCAGAAGCATGCGGCCTCGCACCTGCACTACGACTTTCGGCTTGGGTGGAATGGCGTGTTGAAGAGCTGGGCCGTCGCGAAGGGGCCGAGCTACTTTACCGGCGACAAACGGCTTGCCGTGCAGGTGGAAGACCATCCGATCGACTACGGCGGATTTGAAGGCATCATTCCGAAGGGTCAGTATGGCGGCGGCACGGTCATGGTCTGGGACCAGGGAACATGGGAGCCTCAGGCCGGGCACACGGATGTCGATGAGGGACTGCGCACCGGTTCGCTGAAGTTCATCCTGCATGGCACAAAGATGAAAGGAAAGTGGGCGTTGATTCGCATGGGTGGAAAGGCGGCGAATCAGCGCAAACCGAACTGGCTGCTGATCAAAGAGCACGATGAGTTCGAGCGGCGCGAGACGGACCCCAGTGTTACGGAGGAGGAGCCGAACAGCGTCGTCACCGGACGCAGCCTGGAACAGATTGCCAAGTGCGAAGACCATGTGTGGAACTCCAAGGAGACGGCGACGAAGGGGAAGCCGTGGTATCGCAAGGACCGCCCGGTCGCAGACTTCAGTTCCGCGCTGCGCCACGCTGCGAAGGAGAAGCTGCCCGACTTCGTTGCTCCCGAGCTTGCGCTGCAATCGGAGAAACCGCCTGCCGGCGACGGGTGGCTGCATGAGCTCAAGCTCGACGGTTATCGTATCCAGGCCCGAAAAGATGGGGATCGAGTTCAGCTGTTGACCCGTACCGGGTTGGACTGGACACACCGCATGAAGACGATTGCTGCCCTTGTCAGCGCGCTGCCGGCAGAGAAGGCGCTGCTTGACGGCGAGGTTGTCGTGCTTGCGGCCAATGGAACAACCAGCTTCGCCGATCTTCAGGCGGCGTTTCAAGAGGGCATGAAGAAACCGCTCACCTACTTTATCTTCGACCTGCTTCATCTCAACGGGCATTCGACGCGCGGTCTGCCATTGCTTGAGCGAAAGAAAGTACTGGAGCAGCTTGTCGAAGGCGCGGGCGAGTTTTTGCGGTTTGGTGAACACATAGAAACGAATGGAGAGGCGGTATTTCAAAGGGCATGTGAGATGCAGTTGGAGGGCATCATCTCAAAACGCGCTGCAAGTAAGTATTCGAGTGGCCGCGGCGGTGACTGGTTGAAGCTGAAGTGTGTTCATGAGCAGGAGTTCGTGATTGGCGGCTTTACGCTGCCTTCGAATGGGAGCCATGGAGTGGGTGCGCTGCTGCTTGGCTACTACGAGGGGAAGCGATTGATCTATGCCGGGCGAACCGGAACCGGTTTTACGCAGAAGACCCACCGAACTCTGCGCGATCAGCTTGACGAGCTTCGCCAAAAGACAAGTCCCTTTGAGAGACTGCCGGCAGAGGCGCGACGCGAAGCCATCTGGGTGCGCCCCAGACTGGTAGCCCAGGTGAACTTTGCCACCTGGACCGCTGACAATCTGGTGCGCCAAGCTTCGTTCAAAGGGATTCGCGAAGATAAACCCGCCGCGGAGGTGCGGCGGGAGGAGCCCAGGGTTGTTCCAAGAGGCCGAGACGCTCGGGAGGCGTCGCACACGGCTACTGTCGAGGTTGCGGCGAAGGTTGTGGGTAAAAAGGCTGCGGGTAAGACGACGAAGGGGCCGGTCAAGGCATCCGGCGTCAGCGCGCATGTCCGGTTAACACACCCGCAGAAAATTCTCGATGTCGAGTCGCAACTCACCAAGCAGCAACTCGCCGAGTATTACTGGGCGGTGGCGCCGCATATGTTGCCGTACATTGAAGGGCGGCCGCTGTCGCTGGTGCGGTGTCCCGAGGGCACCGGCAAACCATGTTTTTATCAGAAGCATGTGAACCAGATGGCGCCGCCTGGTATTGAATCGGTGGATGTGCCCGACAAGGTGGGCAAGATCGAACCGTATTTCACGCTATCGACGGCAGAGGCGCTGGCCGGGCTGGCGCAGATGGGCGTGCTCGAGGCGCATCCATGGGGTTCACGCAATGACGATCTGGAGCATCCCGATCGCATCATCTTCGATCTTGACCCGGATTTGTCAATCTCGTGGGCGCGGCTGGCCGGGAGCGCCGACGAGGTTCGAAAACAGCTCAAGAAGCTGGGGTTGGAAAGCTTTCTGAAGAGCACCGGGGGCAAAGGGCTGCATGTCGTCGCGCCCATCGTTCCCGAACATGGCTGGCCCGTCATTAAAGAGTTTGCCCACGCGGTCGTGTTGCAGATGGAGAGAGAGAATCCCGCCCTGTATCTGACGAAGATGAGTAAGGCGGCACGCAAAGACCGCATCTTTCTCGACTACCTGCGGAATGAACGCGGCGCAACTGCAGTGGCGGCGTTCTCTCCGCGAGCGCGCGTGGGAGCGCCGGTTTCGCTCCCCCTGAGCTGGAGCGAACTGAAGTCGGCGAAACGGCCCATCGCTCACGTTGCTGACTTTGAGGAGTGGAAGGGGCGGCTGAAGCGCGATCCCTGGAAGCAGTTTTTTCGTTTGCGGCAGCGCATTTCGTCGAAGATGCTGGAACGCCTTAAAATATCTCCTTCCAAGTAGTTGGCCGGTTTAATCGGTGTTCGGGAATGGACACTCTTTCTCGATTGTGGACGGTTGGCGTCGGGTGGCGCTGAGTAAGTGACTGAAAATGAGTAGCCGAGTTTGGTCTTGGGCGTGCATTTAGATCGTGTGCAATGGACATATCAAGACCAGATATACGAAAGAAAAAGATGCGCCGGCAGTGGGTTATCGGTGCCTGCGGAGTCGTGGCATTAGGGGTTGTTGCGTTTTTTGTGACGCGATTGAAGCCTGCCGCTCCTGAGGTCGACCGGGCGACGGTGTGGACCGACGCTGTGAAGCGTGGCCCTCTGCTTCGGCAGGTGCGTGGACCGGGCACGCTGGTTCCGCGTGAGGACAAGATCCGGCTGATTCCCGCAGAGACTGCGGCGACGGTGGTGCGGATTCGCGTGTTGCCGGGTGCGAAGGTCGAGCCGGATACGATCCTGCTGGACCTGGTGGATCCGGAGTTGCAGCAGGAGCTGCTCGACGCGCAGCTGCAGTTGAAGGGCGCGGAGGCCGACTACATCAATACGCGAGCCAAAGTGCAGAGCGATCTGATGGATCAGAAAGCGGCCGGGGCCACTGTGGGGGCGGACTATTCGCAGGCACAGTTGCAGGCGCGGACCGATAAGGCTCTCTTCGATCTGGGCGTGGTCAGCGGATTGACCTACAGCGCTTCCAAGGGGAAGGCAGATGAGCTGACCACCCGCAACGATCTGGAGAAGCAGCGGCTGACGCTGAACGAGAAGGCGATCGAGACGCAGCTGGCGGTTCAACAGACCAAGGTGGACCAGGCAAAAGCTCTGCTGGCTTTGAAGCAGAAGCAACAGGATGCATTGAGTGTGCGTGCCGGCATCAGCGGGGTTCTCGTCGAACTTGACCACCAGGTTGGCGAGCATGTCGATATCGGAACCACGCTGGCGAAGGTGGTCCAGCCCGACCAGCTGAAGGCCAGTTTGAAGATTGCAGAGACCCAGGCGAGAGACATTCAGATCGGCCAGCCGGCGGAGATCGACACGCATAATGGAGTGATCGACGGCAAGGTGATGCGAATTGACCCAGGAGTATTGAACGGAACCGTGACGGTTGACGTAGAACTGGCTGGAGCATTGCCGCTGGGAGCCAGACCTGACCTGAGTGTCGACGGAACGATCGATCTGGACCGGATGCAGGACGTCCTGTTTGTGGGCCGGCCGGCGTTTGGAAATGAGAACAGCACGATCAGCCTGTTCAAGCTTAGCCCGGATGGCAAGACGGCAGTGCGCGTTCCGGTTAAGGTAGGTCGAGCGTCGGTGAACAGCATTCAGGTGATCGAAGGCTTGCAGCAGGGCGATACCGTAATTCTGTCTGACATGAGCCGATGGGACAACACAGATCGCATTCGTCTGGATTAGCACAACTTAGAAAGGAAGAGGAGCAATGACGACAACGGAGACGATTATTCAAATTGAGAATCTGACAAAGATTTTCTATACCGATGAGATTGAGACGCATGCTTTGTCGGGTGTGCATTTGAACATCAACCGCGGAGAGTATGTGGCGATGTCGGGGCCATCGGGATGCGGGAAGTCGACGCTGCTGTCAATTATCGGGCTGTTGGATACTCCGACGGATGGACGCTACACGTTGAACGGCAAAGAGGTGGCGAACCTGAACTTCGCAGATCGTTCGCGGATTCGCAATCAGGAGATCGGCTTTATCTTTCAGAGTTTCAATTTGATCGGAGATCTGACGGTTGCGGAAAACGTGGAGCTGCCGCTGACCTATCGCGCCGGGATGCCCGCGGCGGAACGGAAGCGAAGAGTGCAGGAGTCGCTGGAGCGGGTGAACATGGCGCACCGGATGCGGCACTATCCAGCGCAACTCTCCGGCGGTCAACAGCAGAGGGTGGCTGTGGCGCGCGCGCTGGCGGGATCGCCGTCCATTCTGCTGGCCGATGAACCAACCGGAAATTTGGATTCAAAGAACGGAGAAGCGGTGATGAAGCTGCTGCAGGAGCTTCATCAGGAGGGCGCCACCATCTGCATGGTGACGCACGATCCGCGATTTGCCGCCCATGCGGAGCGGCAGGTTCACCTATTCGATGGCAAGGTTGTTGCGGAGGGCGAGCTCAACAAGCTGTTGGCGGAGGTAGAGGCATGACGACAATGCTGGATGACGTAAGGCTGGCTTTGCGGCAGATCTGCCGGGCGATGGGATTGCCCGCGGATGCGGCCACGGCGATTTCGTTGATTGTGCTTGGAGTCGCGCTCAACGTCGTCGCGTTGCACGCCGTGCAGTATGCCGGTATCGGAAGGCACGCCGGTCATCAGCGTGTCGCATTGCGGAGCGCAGCCCAGACCGAGTTGAAGGTGATGCGGACCGTGGTGGTTTCGACGCTGAAGAAGATTGGCGACAGTGGACGGAGATTGTGCCTGGCGCAGCAATGGCAGATGAAGGGTTCGCAATATCGCATCGAGGTTGGCTTTGCCTGGGCGGCTCCGGGGAGTGGCCAGGGCTGTGACGCGACGATCGCGAGCAGCGCCGCCGGGAAGACGGCGATTGCCTTTGTCGAATGCTGAACCTTTGGTTTGGCGACGCGCATTAACTGCAACTGCCAAAACCTGCCGGCGAAACCACAGTGCAAGGCGCGAATGATCGCTCGGGCGCATGGCGCGCGCCGGTTGCGGGTCAACTCTGCGGTCTGAGAAAAGAGACAAACGGGAGAGCCAACGATGAATTCGATCATGCAGGATCTACGGTACGCGCTGCGGCAGCTGCGAAAGGCTCCAACGTTTGCGCTGGCTGCGATCGTTACGCTGGCTCTCGGAATCGGCGCGAATACGGCTATTTTTACCGTGTTCAACCAGGTGCTGCTGCGTATGCTTCCCGTGGAGCAGCCGAACGCGCTGGTGCGATTGACCTATGCCGGAACGTTCAAAGGCCAGATGAATATCTTTGGCGGCACTGCTCAGGATTATTTTTCCTATCCGATGTACCGCGAGCTGCGCGACAGGAACGCAGTCTTCAGCGGGCTGCTGGCAAACAGCGAGGCCCAGGTAGGGGTGGTATGGAAGAATCAACCCGAGCTGGTGAATGCAGAGGTGGTGAGCGGGAACTACTTCGACGTCCTTGGCGTGGGCGCGGCTGCCGGGAGAACGCTGCAACAGAGCGACGATCAGGTAAAGCAAGGCAGTCCGGTTGCGGTGTTGAGTTATGCCTACTGGAAGACAAGATTTTCGTCTTCGAGCGACGTGGTGAATCAGACCCTGTTGATTAATGGGCATCCGTTTGTGATCGTGGGAGTGGCGGCGCAGGGCTTTGACAGCGCGATCAGCGGATATAAGCCGAGAGTCTATCTGCCGATTACGATGATGACGTCGCAGGCGGATATTACGGATCCGCGATCGGCGTGGTTGAACGTTGTGGGGCGGCTGAAGCCGGGGATAAGCGCCGTTACCGCTCAGGCGGCCCTGACGCCGCTATGGAAGAGTCTGCGGGCCGAGGAGCTGGTGAAGATAACCTCCGGTTCCACCGCGTTTCGCGAGGGATTTGTCGCGAAGTCGAGCATTGTGCTGGTGGACGGCGCAAAAGGTTTTTCGCCGTTGCGCGATGACCTGCGAACACCGCTGATGATTTTGATGGGCATGGTGCTGCTGCTCGCGGCGATGACCTGCGTGAACCTGACGAGCCTGCTGCTGGTCAGAGCCGCGGCACGGAGCCGGGAGTTTTCCGTGCGTTACGCGCTGGGCGCCGGGCGCGCTCGGGTTCTGCGGCAGGTCCTGATTGAGGGGCTGCTGCTGGGTACGGTGGGCGGCGGGCTGGGCCTGTTGCTGGCGCCTGCGGCTGCATCAATCCTCGTCCGGCAGATCACGGGAAGCAGCGCGGATGCGCCCTTTTCGACGTCACCGAGCGGCGCAGTGTTGCTGTTCAACCTTGTGCTATCGGTTGGGATCAGTCTCCTGTTCAGCGTGGCGCCTGCGTGGCAGATGATGAGGCCCAGGCTCAGCGAGGCTTTGAGGCAACAGTCCGCGAGCACGCTGGGAGGAGCACAGCGGTTTCGCAGCGCGGCCATTGCCGTGCAGATTTGCCTGAGCGTTTTGCTGCTAAGCGGCGCCGGGCTGTTTCTGCGTACGCTGCATAACCTGAAGGCGCAGCCGATGGGGATTGTGACCGATCATCTTTTGGGATTTGCGATCAATCCGGCGCTGGCAGGATATGCGCCGAAAGATTCGCTGGCAGTTCAGAGTCGTGTTCGCAGCGCGCTGGCAGGATTGCCTGGGGTGCGCGCAATCGGAGGGACGACTGATCCCGTATTGACAGGAGACGGGACGATTAGCGGAATGCGAGTGGAAGGCTATCCGACACCGGCAGGCGAGTCCGAGAGCGTAGAGTCGCCGGAGATTACGCCGGGGTACTTCGCAACCATGGGGATATCGCTGGTTGCCGGTCGCGACTTGACCGAGGGCGACGGCGCGGCCGGCCAGAAAGTGGCCGTGGTGAGCCGTACCTTTGCGGTGAAGTATTTCGGTTCGCCGGAGAAGGCGCTGGGTCACTATTTGGGCAAGCACTCGAAGCTCGACACCCAGATTGTTGGAGTGGCGGCCGATGCCAAACATCGCTCGGTGCGTGATAGCGCGATTCCGATGGTGTACTTCGCGTATGCCCAGGATCCGGACGCCAACCAGCTGCAATTTTATGTGCGGACGACAGAGAGCCCGGAGCTGGCTGAGAATACCGTTCGGGCTGCGGTGCATGGTCTGGATTCCAAGCTGGTGATCGATTCGATGATGACGATGGACGAGCAGATCGACCGCGACGTTTCGAATGAGCGGATGATTGCTCTGCTGTCCATGAGCTTCGCCCTGGTTGCGTTATTAACCACCGGCGTGGGTTTGTACGGAGTTCTGGCCTACGCGACTGCGCAACGAACCAAAGAGATCGGCATCCGCATGGCCATGGGAGCGCAGCGGTTTGCCGTGATGCGGCTGGTGCTTGCCGATATGACAAAGGTTGCTCTGGCCGGAGTTGTTGTGGCGATTCCGTTGGCTGTGATGCTGGCGCGATGGATGCGTAGCCAGTTATTTGGAGTGCAGCCATTCGACCCGGTGACTCTGATTGGTTGTGTCGTCGCGACCGCGACGATGGTGTTGGTGGCCTCCGCAATTCCGGCGCGGCGGGCAGCGTCTGTAGAGCCGACGAAGGCTCTGCGGACAGAGTGAGTGGAGTGTTTTTTCAAGATGGAGCAAGTCAATGATTGAAGTGAAGAATCTGGAGCGAAGCTACAAGACGGGGCACACGGAGACGTGGGTATTGCGCCGAGTGAACCTGGCCATCCGTGAAGGTGAGTTTGTAACCGTCATGGGTCCATCCGGGGCGGGAAAATCCTCGCTGTTGAATGTACTGGCGATGCTGGACGACCAGTGGAAGGGCGAGTTCTATTTTGCGGATCTTGCGGTGCACGCAATGAACCGCAAGCAGCGGGCCGATCTGGCGCGGCGACGGATCGGAATGGTGTTCCAGAGTTATCACCTATTGGATGATCTGACCGTAGCGGAGAATATCGACCTTCCGCTCTCGTACAAGGACATTCCGAAGCTGGAGCGTCAGGCTCTGGTGGCGGACACGCTCGATCGCTTCAACATCGTGGGCAAGAAAGATCTGTTCCCGAGCCAGCTCTCAGGAGGCCAGCAACAGCTGGTGGGGATCGCCAGGGCGGTGATTCACAAGCCTGATCTTTTACTCGCCGATGAGCCCACGGGGAACCTGCATTCGGAGCAAGCAAAGGAGATTATGCAACTGTTTCGCACGTTGAACGAACAGGGAACGACAGTGGTGCAGGTTACGCACTCGGAGACGAATGCGGCATACGGTACGCGGACGATTGAGCTGCGCGATGGCTGGCTCTATCGCGACACGGCTGGGCTCCAGACGCCGGCTGGCACGGAGGTGAGGGCGTGACAAAGAGTTCTTCCCTCGTTCGTTGTCTCGGCGTAGTGATGCTGATGGAGATGCCCATGTTCGCTCAGTTGCAGCAGGCAACTCTGACGCAGGTTCCCACGGCACCGGCACAGCCCGCGCTGCGCCTGGATATACCGCATTCGAACAATCCTTTTCATGCGTACATGCCTACCCTGGTGTCGCAGCCGAACCTCGCGAATTCACCGCGACTTGATGCCCTGGTTGTCAATGGCGTTCTGGAACTCAGCTTGAAGGATGCGATTGCACTGGCCCTGGAAAATAATCTCGACATCGCCATCGCCCGTTACAATCTTCCGATTGCGGCGGCTGACGTTCTGCGCACGCAAGCCGGCGGATCGTTCCGCGGCGTCAACACAGGTGTGGTTCAAAATACGCCGGGCGGCGGAGTGGGCGGCTTTGGCGCAGGTTCGGCTGGAGCCGGCGCAGGCGGTACCTCCGGTGGAGCTGGCGGCGCAGGTTCGGGCGCTTCGGGCCTGGTCTCCTCAACGCTGGGTACGGGAACCAACGTCTCGTCGTACGACCCCATCCTCACCGGAGCGCTCAACAACGAACACTTTACTCAACCCCTCTCGAACATCGCGATCTATGGGGTTCCCACCTTGCAGCAGAATACGACGAACGGAAACGTCAGCTACACCCAGGCATTTCCAACCGGGACTGCACTTTCTGCGGTATGGGATAACAGTCGGGGCGCAACCAACAGCCCGAACAGTTTCCTGAATCCCAGTCTGAACTCCTACTACCATGTTCTGCTGCAGCAGCAGCTGCTGGCTGGATTCGGCTTTGGGCCGAACCTGCGTTTTTTGAAGATCGCCAAGAACAACCAGAAGATCTCCGATGAAGCGTTCACGCTGCAGGTGATCACGACGGTCACGCAGATCGCCAACATGTATTGGGACCTGGTGGCCGCGTATGATGACGAACAGGTCAAGAGCCGGTCGCTTGACTTCGCGAATCAAACATTGGCCAGCGATCAAAAGCAGCTATCATTGCAGGCGATTCCAGCAATGGACGTAATGAAAGCCGAGGGCGAGGTCGCTGTCCGAGAGCAGGATCTTACCGTCGCGAAGACAACGCTGCAGTTTCAAGAGCTGTTGATGAAAAATGCTTTGACGAAGAACCTCGACGATCCCGCACTGGAGGCTATGCCGGTGCACCCCACCGATAAAAGCGGGAGCCTCGATGGTGCGACGCAGGGTCAGACCGAGGACATGATTGCCAAGGCGCTGCGCGACAGAATTGAACTGCGGGAATCCGACCTGGATCTTGATAACCGTCGCATCAGCCAGACTGCGGCCCGCAATAACGTGCTTCCCTCGGTCGCGCTGACCGGATTTTATGGCGGCACGGGACTCGCCGGCCCGGCCAACCCTGAATCGGACTTTATGTCGACAGCGCCACTGGGCTTTGGCGGTGCGGTGAAAAATGCCTTCAATAACAGCGCCCCGGACTATTACGTCGGCGTGTCGGTCAATATTCCTCTTCGCAATCGTGTCGCCAAGTCGGACCAGTACCGTGCCGAACTTGAGACCAGGCAGTCGGAGTTGCGGTTTCAACAACTCAAGAAGCAAATACGCATCGAGGTGAGAAACGCCCAGTATGCTCTGGAGCAGAGTGAAGCTCGCGTTGGTTCGGCCCGCAAGGCGCGCGATCTGGCGCAGAAGACCTTTGAAATTATGAGCAAAGAACAGGAACTCGGCGCAGGATCCAACTTCCAGACATTGACTGCGCAGCGCGACCTGTCCGTGGCTGAGTCTGCCTTGGTCGAAGCCATGACGGCTTACCAGAAGGCAAAGATCGAGCTCGACCGCTCAATCGGTTCTACGCTGGACGCAAACGATATTTCGGTAGAATCAGCAAAGACGGGCGTAGCCCCGAGCGGGCAGTAGCACGGAAGCAGGCCGGAAATGCTGGTAGAGCGCATCGAGCAGCACGCATCGACGATGGGAGAGACGGAGTCGCCCTGCAAACTTCTGATTGCGGACGATCAGTCGCATATTCTGGAGGCGTTGCGTCTGCTGTTGAAGCCCGAAGGCTATCAGTTGGAGATGGTGCGAATGCCCGCGCTTGTACTCGAGGCGTTGGCGCACGAGAGATTCGATGGCGTATTGATCGATCTCAACTACACGCGCGATACAACCTCGGGCCAGGAGGGCCTGGAGCTAGTGACGCGGGTCAAAGAGATGGACGCTCAACTGCCAATCGTGGTGATGACGGCGTGGGGCAACATCGATCTTGCTGTCGAAGCAATGCGACGCGGCGCCGGAGACTTCATCCAGAAGCCATGGGAGAATGCCCGGTTGCTGAGTATTCTGCGAACCCAGATGGAACTGCATCGCAGCCAGAAAAGGACGCAGTGGCTGGAGGCGGAGAACCGCATTTTGCGTGCGCCCGGCGCGCCGGACTTTATCGCTTCTGCCCCAGCGATGCGGTCTGTCCTTGAGACGATGGCGCGAGTGGGACCGTCAGACGCGAATGTGCTGATCACCGGAGAGCATGGCACGGGCAAGGAAGTTGTGGCTCAGACGCTGCATCGTTTATCGTTGCGGGCCGAGCGGACTCTGGTGACGGTAAATACCGGCGCCTTGCCGGAAGGAACCTTCGAGAGCGAACTATTTGGCCATGTAAAGGGAGCGTTCACAGACGCTCACGTAGACCGCATCGGACGTTTCGAACTGGCTAACGGCGGGACGCTGTTTCTGGATGAGATTGCAAATATCCCGGTGCGGCAGCAGGCGAAGTTGCTGCGCGTTCTGGAGACCGGCGAGCTGGAGCGTGTGGGTTCATCGAAGACCCAGAAGGTCAACGTGCGAATGCTCTCCGCGACAAATGCGGATTTGCGGGCAGAGTGCGAGGCTGGACGCTTCCGCGAAGATCTGCTGTTTCGTTTGAATACCGTGGAGATCAATCTCCCTCCATTGCGTGATCGACGCGAAGATATTCCAAGTCTGGCGGCGCATTTTCTGGCACGATACGCTGCGCGTTATCGCAGGCCGATTCAGAGCATTGAGCCCGCCGCACTCCAGATGATGCTGCATTATGGATGGCCCGGCAATGTCCGAGAGCTGGACCACACAATCGAGCGCGCCGTCCTGATGGCCAGAGGTGAGCGGATCGAAGCGGCGAACCTGGGGTTGAATGCGCAGCGCGGCGGTGCACAGAGCATGGACGAGATGAGCCTGGAGGCGGTGGAGGCGATTCTGATTCGTAAAGCGTTGGCACGCGCCAACGGCAACGTGAGTCATGCCGCTGATGCGCTCGGATTAAGCCGCGGAGCGCTTTATCGCCGTATAGAAAAATATGGACTTTGAAGATCCGATCGGGCCGGCGCCGGGTCTTCGCCGGCGACGCATCCGTGTGCCACTGGGAAGATCGGGCCGGCGGCTGAGCTTCGAAAGACGTCTGAGACTGTGGCTCTACCTCCTTGGTCTGCCGATGCTTTTGCTGTGCTGGCTCGTGTTGCGGCGATATTCTGTTGATCCATTGGAACAGGTCTTTGTTCTAGTCGCGCTGGCGCTGGGATGGGCATTCGCCATCTCCGTTGTGATGGAGCAAATCACTCGACCCCTGCAGACATTGGCGAATGTGGTGGCTGCGTTGCGCGAAGACGACTACTCGTTTCGCGCTCGGGGCGGACAAAGGAACGACGCTATTGGCGACCTGGCCCTGGAAGTGAATCGGCTTGCCGGGATGCTGCAGGGCCAGCGTGCGGGCGCCTTGGAGGCGATGGCGCTGGTGGAGCGTGTCATGCGGTCAATGCAATCCCCGGTGGTGGCATTCGACCCCGAAGGGCGATTGAGGCTGTTGAACTCGGCGGGCGAACGGGCCTTCGGGCTACGGGAGGCAACTGCACTCGGTTACTCCGCAACGGAATTGAAGCTGGAGCAGCTTCAACACGTGGAGGACGATGACGTCATTTCGCTGGGTGCAGGACAGCAGCCGGCGCGTTGGGTCGTGAAACGAACAAGCTTTCGTCTGCACGGCATTCCTCATACCCTGATCGTGCTCTCGGATGTGAGCGCTGCGTTGCGGGAAGAGGAACGCCTTGCCTGGGAGAGGCTGATTCGCGTGCTGGGACACGAGATCAACAATTCCCTGACGCCAATTAAATCGATTGCGGGAAGCCTCCGGGATCGGCTTGCGGCTCTGGACGAAGTCGCGAGCGAAAGGGCCGACTTCGAGCGCGGGCTTGAGGTGATTGAAAATCGATCGGAGTCGCTGAATCGCTTCCTGCAAGCCTATCGTCAGTTGATGGGTTTGCCTGCGCCCAAGCTAAGCGCAGTATCGCTGACGTCGCTGGTTCAGAGGGTTGCGCAATTGGAGAGACGCCTGCCGATCACCGTGGTTCCCGCTGCCGATGTCGTGCTGCGAGCCGATTCCGACCAATTAGAGCAGGCTTTGATCAATCTGGTGCGTAATGCCGCCGATGCCGCTTTGAACCCCGATGCAGGCGGTCAAAGCGCAGCGTGCGTGGATATCTCCTGGCAAGCCGAAGGCTCGGAGGTTGTGATCGCAATCCGGGACAGTGGACCTGGATTGACCAACGCCGGAAATCTGTTTGTGCCGTTTTACACGACGAAGCCCGGTGGCACCGGAATCGGTCTTGTCCTCGCACAGCAAATCGCGCAGGCGCATCGAGGGTCGGTGCGACTGACCAATCGAACCGATGGCCATCCGGGGTGCAGAGCTGAATTGCGTTTGCCGCTTACTGGATAGCGTGGCCGCACGGGACTTTACGCTCTAACTTGGCGTCCCAACTTCGCGGCCTAGAGGTGCGGCGCCCAACCGGTCTCGTACTCGCGGCCCCAAAGCTTCATCGCCTCTGCGTCGTTCTGCACCTTCCCGTCCGCTGTATCGAGTCGCAGTTCGCGGTTCACCTCCCAGGCTACGTTCGACAGTTGAAGCATCGTGACCGCGACATTTCCTACGACAATGGGAGCATTCAGCTTCGTTCCGCGCTGAATCCCCGCGATGAAGTTGGCAAAGTGAAGGTCGGTCATGGAGTCTTGACCGGTAAGGTCTGACGAAGTGGTCTCCTCACCGGTCTTGAATTCGCTCGTCTTGTTGCCTTTGAGATCGTATATCTCATATCCGCCGCGATCCACCAGCGCCGTTCCGTTCGTCCCTGCGATCGTCGATCCGCGATCGCGATTGTAATACTGCATCCCGTTGCAGCATTTACACTCCCACGAGATCATTTTGTCCTCGTAGGTGTAACTCGTCATCAGCGTGTCGTAGAACTGCCAATCGTCCTTGAAGTGATAGCGGGCGCCTGACGAAGTTATTCTCTGCGGATAATCCACACCGAGCGCCCAGCGGCAGACGTCGATTTCGTGCGTGCCATTGTTCAGCGTCTCGCCCGTCCCCCACGTCCTGAACCAGTGCCAGTTATATGGCTGCACATTATCCTTGTACGGCTGACGCGGCGCCGGTCCCTGCCAAAGGTCCCAATCGAGCTGCGGAGGGATCGGGACCTTCTTGCCTTCGCCTATCGACTTCCTCGTGTTGCTGTACCAGGCTTTGGCGAAATAGGCTCTTCCGATAAGCCCATTGTGAATCTTGTCGACGATCTCGATCGTGTGCGGCGACGAGCGCTGCTGCGTTCCCATCTGCACCAGCTTCCCGTACTTTTGTTGCGCCTGCACCAGCATCGCACCCTCCGCAGGATTATGGCTGCATGGCTTCTCGACATACACGTGTTTGCCCGCCTGCAGACCTGCGATAGCCATCGGAGCGTGCCAGTGATCGGGAGTGGCAATCGTGATAGCGTCTACATCCTTCTCATGAAGAATGTGACGAAAGTCCCTGGCGGTGGCGGGAGCCTCGCCCATCTCCTTTTCCGTCGCGACCGCAAATTTCTTGAGAATGTTGCTGTCGACATCGCAGACATAAGCGATTCGTGCGACCTTCCTGCTCGCCTTGAGCGAAGAAAGATGGGCATATCCGCGCCCATTCAGGCCAATCACGGCAAAGTTGACGCGGTCATTTGAGCCGAGGATCTGGCCGTAGCTTTTTGCGGTCGATCCCACCGCCAGACCAGCCGCGCCTACAGCAAGCGTGTCGAGAAACTCACGTCGAGTCACCATTTCGATCTCCTTCAAGACCATATAAAAGGCCGCTTGTTCTCTTCGGCCGAGACTGTTCTTCGATCCGCGTCCTGCTAAAAAGTTCCGGAGTCGATCAGGCTCTGCCTCATACCGGCCCAGCTGATTCGGGTTGAGGCTTCAGGACCGCCGCCGCCTTTCCAATGCGTCTCAAGACTCACAGCATCGTGGTAACCCGCAGCCTTCAGCGCGCGGAATTGCGCCGTCCAATCGATATAGCCTTTGTCCACAAGCGACCACACGGTTTTGCCCGAGGCATCCTTCACGGCGTTCTTACAATGGCAGTGGTGAATGCGATTTTTCGGCAGACTGTCCCAGCCCCCCGGAAAAGCATCCAGTTCGCCACGCATCACCGCGTTTCCCGGATCCCAGTTAAGTGCGAAGTGAGGAGACGGAATGGCAGCAAGCGTCCTGGCGGCTTCGCGTCCCGTCGCCGAATTACATTCGAACTCGTTCTCCATCACGAGAAGGAGCCCCTGCTTACCCACAATTTCTGCGGTGGCGCGCAGCTTCTCGTTGATCGCCGCACGGTACGGGGCTACATCGTCGATCCGCCAGAAATCAAAGCAGCGAATCTTGTTCGTCCTGAATTGCTTTGCAAGGGCGATGCTTCGCTCAACAACCTCATCCTGATGCTTGTACGCGGTCTCGACAGCGGCGGAACCCCCCTTGGACTTTGCGCTGGGAGCCTCCGGCCAGTCCACTTTGAACAACGGGCTGGCAATATCGGTGACCTGCAGTTTGTACTTCGCCAGGATCTTCTGCGCCTCGGCGATCTCGGCATCCGAAGACGTTTGCAGATTCTTTCCCCATATCTCGCGGAGTTCCACCCAGTGCAGGCCGAAGTCACTCGCAATCACCGAACATGCGTGGTCAAAATCCTGGGAGATTTCGTCGGAAATAACGGCGACTCTGAAGGGCGATTGGGCAGCGGCCATGCCGAACGATGGTCGGGTTGCGCAGGCCGCAGCAGCCATTGCCGCTCCCCAAAGAAAATTTCGTCTTGAAACGTCTTCCATGACTCTCCTGTCTCTGTCACGGCCTCTGTTGAAATGGCCTGAATTCCGTCATGTTCGATGCTGCCTAAGGGTTAACGATCAAACGAAGCTGTTCTATTGTGTGTGCGATCTCATCATCGGCGGTGTAGAAGTGCGGGGCAATTCGGACTCCGGCGCCGGGACGATAGTCGACAAGAATCTGGCGGCGGCCCAGTTCCGCAGTCACCTCGCGACCATTGGGGACGTCAAGGTTGACGGTGCCGCCGCGCACCGCCGGGTCGCGTGGACTGCCGACCGTTATCCCCGCTTCGTCGGCGAGCGCAATCAGACGCTGCGTCTGACGCTGCGACTTGGCGCGGATCGCGGAAACGCCGATCTGGTTGACGATCTCATAGCCGGAACGCGCCGCATACATCGCGGGAATGTTGGGCGTGCCATTGAGAAAGCGGCGTATATCCGGTGCATACTCGATCGGACCATTGACGAACTCGAAGGGGTGCGCGTGCGCGGCCCAGCCGGTCGCGACCGGGCAAAGCTTCGGATCAAGGTCGGCGCGGACATAAAGATAACCGGCTCCGGGACCGCCAAGAAGCCACTTGACCGAGCCTCCGGTGGCGAAGTCAAGATTCAAAGCAGTCACATCGATCGGCACAATGCCGGCGGATTGGTAGAGGTCCGCAATGATGTAGGCGCCGACTTCATGCGCCCGGGCGGTGATCGCGGCGAGATCGTGCAGGTAAGAGCTTCGAAAGGCGACGTGCGAGATGCTTACCAGCTGCGTCCGCTCGTCAATCGCTTTGAGAATGTCCTCCAGCGGAATGGTCATGCCGTCAGTCGACGCGACAGAGACGATCTCAGCACCCTGGCGCGCAAGGCCATGATAGATGTACTCGTTCGAAGTAAAGTTGAGGCCGTCCGTAACCAGCTTGTTGCGAGTTCCGCTCCAGTCGAAACATGAGGTAACGATGGACTGGCAGATCGAGACGTTTTGATGCATGACGACTCGGCTCTTCGGCGCGCCGATGATGGATCCGATCAGGTCGCCGCAGGTGACCGGCATCGACCACCAGCCTTCGTCCCAGGAGCGAATGCCGCGGGCTGCCCACATGTCAGCGAACTCGTGCAACGCGGCATGAACGCGGCGAGGCATAGGCCCGAGCGAGTGGCTGATCATGTAGGTCGTGTGCTCTAAAATCGGAAACTCGCTGCGCCAGGTCAGCAGCGGATCCTGCGCGAGAGCGGCAGAATCGGGAAGATGCGAGATGATGCTCATGAAGGTTGTGTCTCCTCAAGTGTTGGCGTCGCGGCTGCGAGCGGCCGGGTGCGGCGCAACAGGTAAACCCCCGTAAGCACCGCAACAAACGGGATGCCGTAAAGAAGCGTGGGGCGGAACTCGCGGGTAAAGAGCGTGGTCACAAGCGCAGCGGACATCAGCGCGGCGCCCGCAAGACTGGTATAGGGATAGCCCCACATGCGAAACACCAGCTTCGTCTGCGCGTGATGGCGGCGGAAGCGAAGGTGCGTCACAAAGATCATCAGCCATGTGAACAGCGGACCGAACATGGAGATCGCGAGCATCAGGAGAAAGGATCGGTCGTGGTAGCGAACGTTGAGCACGGCCGCAAAACCGATGCCGACGGTTGAGACGAGCAGCGCGGCAAGAGGAACTCCGTTGCGCGTCAGCACGCCCAGTCGGCGGGGGGCGAAGCCGCCGCGCGAGAGCGAAAACAGCATCCGCGTGGTGATGTAAAGTTGGCTGTTCATGGCCGAAAGCGCGGCGATGAGAATGACAAAGTTGACCACCCCCGCTGCGCCTACGATGTGCGTGCGCCTCATCACGGTGACGAACGGTGATTCGGTCGTGCCCGCAGCAAGGACAATCCACGGCACAATCGCGAGGATCAGCGCAAGCGTCAGTAAATAGAAGAACGCCAGACGAAACATGGTGGCTCGGAGTGCAAGAACGATGGCTCGCTCCGGATCCTTCGCTTCTGCCGCCGCGACGGCGATCATCTCGATCGAAAAGTAGCTGAACAGCGAGATCAGCACGCCGACCCACATGCCGTGGACGCCCTTGGGAAAGAATCCGCCGAACGCCGTGTAGTTGGCGAAGCCGATCGGCATGGCGGGATCGCCTCCCGACTGATGCGAGGCGGAAAAAACAACCCATGCGCCAAGGATAAGGAACGCAATGATCGCCGCAATCTTCAACGCGGAAAAACTATACTCCACGGCGCCAAAGAGCTTCACATTAAACGCATTGACGAGCACAAGGATCAGCGTAAAGCTCCCGATCCACACCCATCCCGGAACCACAGGGAACCAGAAGCGCATGTACACCGTGACCGCGGTTATCTCCGTCCCCAGCGCGAAGACGACGCCGGCCCAGTAGGCGAAGCGCACCAGAAAGCCGGCCAACGGGGAGATGTAGAACTCCGCCCATGCTCCGAAGGATCCCGATGTCGGATGTGCCACTGTCATCTCGGCCATGCAGCCCATCAGCAGAAGCGTGACGATGGCGCCGATCGAGTAGCTGAGCAGAACTGCAGGTCCGGCAAATCCAATGGCAAAGCCGGAGCCGAGGAAGAGCCCGGTGCCGATTGCGCCCCCGATGGCGATCATCGAAAGCTGCCGCGCAGACAGGCCGCGATGCAGGCCTCTCTCGCGTTCCGTGATCGTGTCGAATCGCGAGGGCGCGGGAGTCGTCATCCAGCAACTGTAATGGAGCGGAGCGCGACCCACAACATGCGCGCATTTTGGCCGGCGAGTTCAATTGACGAGGTAGCGGGAAAATACGCGGAAATTGCTACCGGTAGGCTGCTGGATTGTTGTAGGGTTGGTTGCATGAAAATCCTCCTGCCCCGCTCTCAAGTTTCTGGGACCTCTTTGCGCGCCCGCACATGGAACCTGCGCTTGCTCGCCGGCTCGCTTCTTCTCGCGTTCACCTGTACCTTGTCTGCGCAGGTCGTTGCTCCCAAGCAAGCGAACGATGAGGACTACACAAAGAAGATCAAGGAGTATCTCTCAGATCCCAGATTCACCACCGAGCTGGTGGATCACCTCCCCGCATCCGCCAAAGTGCCGACGCCGCTAAAGTTTCTCGGATCGATGCCAGGCCAGCCGGGCGAGCTCTACTACAACGCGGACATCAACCACTACTATGAGGAGCTCGCCAAAGATTCGCCGCGCGCAAAATTCTGGAAGCTCGGCATCAAGTCGGAAGAAGGCCGCGACATGGTCGTCCTGGCGATCGCTAACGAGGAGACCATCAAAAACCTCGAGAAATATAAGGCCGATCTGGCCGCGCTCACTGACCCGCGCAAGACCACGGAGGAGCAGGCACAGAAAATTATCCATACCAGCAAGCCGATCTATTGGATCACCAGCGGCATCCACTCTCCGGAGACGGGCGGCCCGCAGATGCTCGTAGAGCTCGCCTATCGGCTCATCGTCGAGGAGAGTCCATTTATCCAGACCATTCGCAACAACGCGATCGTATTCATTACCCCTGTTGTTGAAACCGATGGCCGGGACAAAGAAGTCGACACCTACTACTACGGAAAGAAGACCAAGAAGCCGCGGCCGCCGATGATGTACTGGGGCAAGTACGTCGCGCACGACAACAACCGCGATGGCATGGGCCAGTACCTGCACCTGACGCAGAACATCACTGCCGGCGTGTTGGAATGGCATCCCACCATCCTGCACGATCTGCATGAGGCACAGTCTTACCTCTACGTCTCCACCGGAACCGGACCGTACAATCCTGCGCTCGATCCAATTGCGGTGGACGAGTGGTGGATGCTGGGCGAGACCGAGATTATGGAGATGGCAAAGCGCGGCATTCCCGGCGTATGGACATACGGTTTCTACGATGGATGGGTGCCTAACTATCTCTTCTGGATCGCGGAGACGCACAACTCCTTCGGGCGATTTTACGAGGTGCAATCTTACGGGCCCGACGTCACGGAGAAGCTCCAACTGCCGGCAACGACCACCAGTCGCGAGTGGTACCGGCCAAATCCTCCTTTGCCGGTCGTCAAGTGGGGCCCGAGAAACAATACGAATATTCAGGAATCTGCGATTCTTCTTGCACTTAACAAGGTCGCGAAAGAAAAGGATCTGTATCTCGAAAACTACTGGCTCAAGAACAAGCGATCTGTTGAGAAAGGAAAGGACGGTCCGGTATATGGATGGGCCATTCCAGCTCAGCAGTTGCATCGCGTCAACGCGGCCGAGATGGTCAATGACCTGCTCCACCAGGGCGTCGAGGTCGAGATCGCCGACAAGGATGTCACGCTGGGCAGTCTGAAACTCTCTGCTGGAGACTACATCATTCGCGCCGACCAGCCCTACCGCACCCTGGTCGACATGTACTTCAGCCTGCAGAACTATCCCGTCGCAAATCCGCTCCCCTACGACGACACCGGCTGGACGATGCCTCTCATGCGCAACGTCACCGTGAAAAAGGTGACCGAGAAATCGCTCTTCGATCAGCAGATGACCATGATCCCCGGAGATGTCGTTGTGCCCGGCGTCATTCAGGGAACAGGCGATATCCTCGTCGTTGAAAACACAACCGACAACGTCCTTGCGACCTTCCGTTTCAAGAACGCCGCCACCAAAATGGAAGCCGCGGAAGAAGACTTCGATATCGGTGGCCATCATCTGCGTGCGGGCGCCTTTGTCATTCGCGATGGAAGCGACGCGAAGATTCGAGCCTCAATTCAGGAGCTTGGACTCACCGCCTACGCCACCTCGGCAATCAAGGTTAAGACCCATCCGCTCACCGTTCCGCGAATTGGCTATGTGCACTCCTGGCAGAGGACCCAGGATGAGGGCTGGGTGCGGGCAGCGCTCGATCGCTACGGAGTTCCTTACACCTACTTCGCCGACCAGAAGCTTCGCGACGGCGATCTCCGCGCGAAGTACGACGTCATCATCTTTCCCAGCATCGGCGGCAGCTCCGTCTCGCAGGTTAACGGCATTCCGAAGACTGGACCGGATCCCATTCCCTACAAAAAGACCACGCTGACCCCCAATCTCGGAGTCGAAGATTCAAGCGACGACATTCGCGGTGGCATGGGAATTGAAGGTCTTGCCGAACTGGTAAAGTTCGTCGAAGCCGGCGGCACTCTCATCACTGAAGGATCCACTACCACGATCCTCCCGGACTACGGAATCACGACGCGAGTCAGCGTCGAGCATCCCACAACGCTCTATGCCAAGGGCGCCCTGATGCGCGGAATCATCGCCGATAAGATGAGTCCGATCGTCTACGGATATACCGGCGACCAGATGCCCGTCTACTTCAGCCAGGACCCTGTATTGAACACTGGAGGCGGCGGCTTCCGCGCCGCGGCTGCCGTTCCCGGGGTTGGCGTCAACATCACGCCCAATGCAACGCCGATCGCGCTCTCCCCTTACGAGGCGGACGACAAGATCACCGAGCCCAAAGGGCTGCCGACTCAAAGCAGCGATGCCGAGGCCGCCCGTCAGGCAATACGGCAATTCGGAGGAGCGGAGGATGAATCGGCCGTGCCCAGAGTTGTCCTCGAGTTTCCCGCGAAGGCAGACGAAATTCTGCTCTCCGGCGAACTCGCAGGCGGCCAGGCGCTTATCAATCGTGCGCTCGCCCTCGATCAACCCCTCGGCCAGGGGCACGTCGTCATGTTTGCTCTGCGGCCCTTCTGGCGCTGGCAGACCCAGGGAACCTATGCCCTGGGGTTCAATACCATCATCAACTGGGATCATCTGGATGCGGGCAGGAAAGAGTCCAAAAAGACTCCCTCCGCGAACTAGCCTGCACCACTTCCAGGAATCGTCCGGCAGTGGGTCAGGCTGACCGCTGCCATCTTTCCTCTACGGTAGCGACAGCTCAATTGGTGGTCGTACAATCCAAGGGAAGTCTTCGCCTTTGAGTTGAGAAACTCCTCTATGCCCTCTGCACATTCCCTCTCTACCCGTACCAAAGATCTGGCAAAGTCCCGTTCCCCCAAACTGGTCCATGGAACCAGCGTACGCACGGCGTTTCACCAGCTTCGAGAGCTCATCGTGCACGGAAAACTTTCTCCCGGCACCTGGATCGTCGAAGGAGATCTGGCCAAACGTCTTCACGTCAGCCGCACCCCCATACGCGCCGCTCTCAACAAGCTGCAGCAGGAAGGTTACATTCGCGAGCATCGCATGGCGAACAAGAGCCGGATGATTGTCGCTCCTCTGACGAAAGAGGATGCGGCGGAACTCTATTCGTTCATCGGCAGGCTCGAAGGCCTCGCTGGACGCACCACAGCCGCGCTTCCAAAAGCGGAGCGGATGAAGATCGTGCAGCAGCTGAAAGCTCTGAACCAGAAGCTCACCGACGTAAAAGGAGATTCACGCAAGCACGGTGACATCTTCGAGATCGATCGCGACTTCCACCGCCTTGCCGTCTCCTGCGCGGGCCCGCGGCTGAGCGCATGGCACAGATCGATCGAGCCGCAGGCAGAGCGCTACTGGCGGCTGTATGCCAGCTCCATCATCAGCGATCTCCAGCTCTCCATCGCAGAACACAACGAGATCATTCGAGCCCTCGCCGACGGAGATCCCGATCGCGTCGAGCGATGCCTGCAGGAGAATTGGGAGAACGGCTGCCGGCGTCTCGCTCGCGTCATCGACGTCTTCGGCGAACGCGGAAGCTGGTAGTGCGGCCATAAACAGGAGTGGCATAAGTGCAGAATGATGGTTTCAACCGGCGTTTTTTTCTCAAGACAATGAGCTCTGCAGGAATGTTGGCTGCGCTGCCTGAAACCGCCTTCGGCGGTCATCGCGTGCTCCATGAAGTGGCTGAGCCCGGCCTGGAGGCCGTCGCCAGCCCGAAGTACTCCATCAGGTTCTCCGTCTGCGGCATGAGCCACGATCACATCTACGGCATGATCGGCGCCATTCAGCGCGGTGGCGGCACTCTCGTTGCAGCCTGGGGCGGCGAAGCCGACAAACTCGCGGCATTCCGGAAGCGCTACCCCGACGTCAAAATTGCCGCGACACAGGAAGAGATCATCGGCGATCCCTCCATCCAGCTCGTGCTCAGCTCGCAGATCGCCAACCAGCGCGCCGGCATCGGCATTCGCGTCATGAAACACGGCAAGGATTTCCTCAGCGACAAACCCGGCGTCACCACCCTCGAAGACCTCGCCGCCATTCGCAAGACCATCGTCGAAACCAAAAAAATCTACGCGATCCTCTACAGCGAGCGCTTCGAAGTCAAAGCCGCGGTCAAAGCCGGCGACCTGGTTCAGGCCGGAGCCATCGGGCGAGTCATCCAGACCATCAACATCGCACCCCACCAGATCATTCAGGGCCACGGCGACGCTGGTGGAGGTTCCGCTCGCCCCGATTGGTTCTGGGACCCTGTCCAGTTCGGCGGCATCCTCTGCGACATCGGCTCGCACCAGGTCGATCAGTTCCTCTTCTACACCGGCTCAACCCAGGCCGAGATCGCCGAATCGCAGATTGCCAACGTCAACCACCCCGAGCATCCCCAATTCCAGGACTTCGGCGACATGGTGCTCCGCGGCAACCGTGGCCTGGGTTATGTTCGCCTCGACTGGTTCACTCCCGACGGCCTCGGAACCTGGGGTGACGGTCGTCTCTTTATCCTCGGCACCCAGGGCTACATCGAGGTACGCAAATACACCAACGTCGCCGTCAGCAAACAGGGAAACAACCTCTTCCTCGTCGATCAGAACCAGGCCCGGTACATCGACTGCAACAAGCTCTCGCTCCCCTTCGGACCGCAGTTCGTCGCCGACATCGTCAACCGCACCCACATTGCGCAGGACCAGACGCAGTGCCTTCTCGCCGCAGAACTTGTCATCAAGGCGCAGAAGAACGCAAGACTCGTCCACCTTGAGAGCTAAACCCCCGGCACCTTCAATTGAATGCGATAGATGCTGCTGCTCGCCGTGATGTACAGGGTCTTCCGATCCACCCCGCCCCACGCCACATTCGAAACAACCTCCGGCATCAGAATCGTACCCAGCGCCTTGCCCTCCGGCGAAAAGATCCATATCCCGCCCGGCCCGGCGCTATAGAGATTGCCTTTCCGATCGACCTTCATTCCATCGGGCGAGCCGCGCCCGGCATCCAGCGTCGCATCGTAGAACACTTTCGCGCCTGTCAGCGTACCGTCTTTTTTTACGCGATAACGCATCCATACCTTCTTTGGCTCGGTGTTGTCGACATACAGATATTTTTCGTCCGGCGAGAACGCAATCCCGTTTGGCCGCGGCAGATCTTTGATCAGCAACTGCAACCGATCGCGCGCGGGAGCCGCTCCCGGCTCCTGATTCGCCGCGTCCGGTATGCGATACACCCCATTCACCTGCAACTCCTTGATCGGATCGCCATCCTTCTGCGTCGGCAATCCATACGGAGGATCGGTGAAGTAAAGCGATCCATCCGACTTGTAAACAAGATCATTCGGACTATTCAGTTTCTTGCCCTGATACGAATCAGCCAGCACGGTAACAGCAATGCCGCCGCCTCCTTCACCATGACGCAGTGGCGCATCCAGCGACTCCAAGCGCCACACATCCCGTTGCGCATGTCCGGCAACCGTCAGTCGCCCCTTCGCAGTCCAGCGTCATGCCATTCGAGCCAGGCTCTCTGCCTCCATAAGGAGCAGTCCCCTTATATCCACTCGGCTGCATGAAGATGCTCACCACGCCATCCGGCGTCATCTTGCGAATGCTGTTGCTGGTAATCTCTGCAAACAGCAGATATCCCGCGGGAATCCAGACCGGACCCTCGACCCAGGTAAACCCCGTAGCAACCCGTTCGATCGTCGCATCCGCAGGCACAATCGCATCGAACCCCGCAGCCTTTCGGTCTATCTTCGCGGGAGTTGTGCTCGCCATGGAGCCACCGTCCTTCACCGCTCGCGCACTCGCATCCACCAGGGAAAGGCTCTGGATCAGCACCGCCACCAGAATCACGCTTTGGAACGGCTTGATAAATGGCACAGATCATTCCCTCCGTCGTTTCATCCGGCATCCAAATAGCCTGACAATCGTCGCGTCATCGTGTAGGCTTCGTCGAAAAGCCATTCGTCTGGCTTCGCCAATCATCGCCTCTATCCGCGCTTACTGCAACCGCAATGAAGACAACCACCAAAAATCCAGCAGGCGACCTCGTCGGTCAAGCCCATCGGACACAATCCGAGATGCGCAGACGCTGGCTCACCATCCTGCCCGCTGTCTTCGTTACTTACAGTCTCGCGTACATGGACCGCACCAACTACGGCTTCGGGGCCGCCGCCGGACTCGCGCAATCGCTGCACATCAGCAACTCGCGCTCTGCTCTGCTTGGCGCTCTCTTCTTCTTCGGATACTTTCTCTTCCAGGTTCCCGGCGCAGCTTACGCCAGGCGCAGAAGCGCGCGCCGCCTGATCTTCTTCGCGCTGATCGCGTGGGGTATCCTCGCCTCGCTCACCGGAGTCATCCGCAACTTCTGGTTGCTGGCGTTCGACAGACTTCTGCTCGGCGCGGCTGAAAGTTTCATCCTTCCGGCCATGCTGATCCTGCTTACCCGCTGGTTCACCCGCGCGGAGCGTTCACGCACCAACACCCTCCTTCTCCTCGGCAATCCAGTCACCGTCCTCTGGATGTCGGCCGCAACCGGCTATCTCATCCGCGCCGTCGGCTGGCAGATGACGTTCATTCTGGAAGGCCTTCCTTCCATACTCTGGGGCTTCGTATGGATGGTCGTCATTCGCGATAAACCGCAGGACGCCGACTGGATGAGCGAACAGACATGCACTCAACTCACGCAGCAGCTCGAGCGCGAGCAATGGCTCATCCCTCAAGTCGCGAACGTCAAATCCGCACTTCGCAGCCCAGGCGTCATCTGGCTTTGCATCCAGTACTTCTTCTGGAGCGTCGGCGTCTACGGCTTCGTCCTCTGGCTTCCGTCCATCGTCCAGAAGGGCGCCGCACGCGGTATCGCCATCACTGGCCTCCTCAGCGGAGTGCCCTATCTATTTGCGATTATCCTCATGCTTTTCGTCTCCTACTTCTCCGACCGCAGTTTTCGCCGCAAACGGTTCGTCTGGCCGTTCCTGATGCTTGCCGGCGCATCTCTTCTTGGCTCTTACTTCACCGCCGCGCATGACTTCTGGCTGGCCTATGGCTTCCTCATCCTCGCTGGAAGCTGCATGTACGCTCCTTACGGCCCCTTCTTCGCCATCATGCCGGAGATGCTTTCAAAAAACGTCGCTGGCGAAGTGACCGCGCTGGTCAACAGTTGCGGGGCGCTTGGCGGCTTCATCGGCATCTGGTTTGTCGGGTTGCTCGATGCTCGAACCGGCAACTCCCGCGCGGGTTTTCTTATGATGTCGATCTCTCTCATGATCGCGGGAATCATCATCCTTGGCCTGCGCGGAACAGCCAACGACACCCTCGCCACACTTCCCGTCGACGCGGAAGCAATCTAACCCCAGCCGTCTTCCTTCAACCCGATACCAGCCAAATCATTGCTCAGGACGTAGACTTAACTCCGCGAACCAATAGGAGCCGTCATTCAGGACATATCCCTCACGTCCGTTCTCGAGAGCGCCGACTTCGCCTTCGGAGCCGTTGCCACGCACGCTCCGGGGCCATCCGGCATTCTTCCCATCACTCCTGAGATGCTTCTGACCCAGCCCTCCGGCAACCTCTTCGGACTCAGCCAGAATGCAGGCATGGGCTGGGACCCGGCGCATCTTCTTGGCCCGGAAGTTCTGATTCTCAGCACCCACGGCGGTCTCCGCGCTGCAGACGGCGCCCCCATCGCTCTTGGCTTCCACACCGGACACTGGGAGGTCGGAGCGCTCGTAGCCGAGGCCGCTCGCGAACTGAAAACACTTCGCGCCGTCCCTTTTGCAGGAGCAGTCACCGACCCCTGCGACGGCCGCACCCAGGGTACAGCGGGCATGCTCGACTCGCTACCCTACCGCAATGATGCCGCCATCGTTCTTCGCCGGCTCATGCGTTCGCTTCCTACGCGCATCGGAGTCATCGGAGTGGCCACCTGCGACAAGGGTCTCCCCGCCATGATGATGGCCCTCGCCTCCTCCGGTTCCTACCCCAGTGTTCTGATCCCCGGCGGCGTGACGCTGCTTCCTGAAAACGGCGAAGACGCCGCCAGGATCCAAACCATCGGCGCACGCTTCGCGCAGCACCAGATAACCCTCGAATACGCCGCGGAAGTCGGCTGCCGCGCCTGCGCCACCCCGGGGGGAGGGTGTCAGTTTCTCGGCACCGCGGCTACGTCACAGGTGATTGCGGAAGCCCTCGGCCTCGCTCTCCCGCACTCAGCCCTTGGCCCCTCCGGTCAACCCATCTGGCTCGACGCCGCTCGGCGCTCCGCCCGCACCATACTGCGCCTGAAGCAATTGCACCTTGGAACTCATGACATCCTCACCGACGCTTCCATCAGCAATGCCATGATCGTCCACGCAGCGTTCGGCGGATCCACCAATCTCCTGCTTCACGTTCCCGCCATCGCGCACGCCGCAAAACTCAAGCGTCCGACGGCACAGGATTGGACTCATGTGAATCGCCAGGTGCCGCGCCTCGTCGACGCGCTTCCCAACGGGCCCCGAAACTACGCCACCGTTCAAGTCTTCCTTGCCGGCGGTGCACCCGAGGTGATGCTGCACCTGCGACGCGCCGGCCTTCTCGACACCACAGTAAAAACCGTCACTGGCGACTCGCTCAACACCAATCTGGATTGGTGGCAGGACAGCCCGCGCCGCCACACGCTTCGCAAAAATCTACTGGAGCAGGACGGCATCGACCCCGACGACGTCATCATGTCTCCCGATCGTGCTCGCTCGCGCGGTCTCACCTCCACAGTTTGTTTTCCTGTCGGCAACCTTGCGCCTGAGGGTTCCGTCATCAAAGCCACCGCGATCGATCCGGCGCTGATCGACGCCGATGGAAGATTTCATCATCTCGGGCCGGCAAAGGTTTTCACTACAGAAGCAGCGGCCATCGCCGCGATCAAAAGCGGCGGTATCGTTGAGAACGACGTCATGGTCCTCACCTGTTGCGGCCCCATTGGTGCGGGCATGCAGGAGATTTACCAGATCACTGCGGCGCTCAAGGCTCTCCCTTTTGGCAAATACGTCGCCGTCCTCACTGACGCGCGCTTCAGCGGCGTCTCTACCGGCGCCTGCATTGGACACATCTCCCCCGAAGCTCTCGCCGGGGGCGCCTTAGGCAAACTTCAGGATGGCGACCAGATCGAAATCGTCATCGACCAGAAAAACCTCACAGGCACGGTCGACTTCGTCGGCACTTCGGACGGAGCCATGAGCCCCGAAGTCGCCTCACAGCTTCTCGCCGAGCGAGGCTCGCGGCGCGATCTCGCACCACATCCCGAACTCCCCGACGACACCCGCCTCTGGGCTGCACTCGTCCAGGCCAGCGGAGGCGTTTGGGGCGGCTGTGTCTACGATGTCGAAAGCATCATCTCTCAACTCGACAAAGTCTCCACTGAGGAGGTTTCCAAGCCGTGATACTCTACCGCACTCGTCACGCCCTTTTCGTCCACTACGAAGATCATGCTTATCCGCTGAAAGAGACTTCGCTCGACGCTCTCATCGCCCGCTCCAACCTCCGCGAGCATCTGAAAACCGAGATCGCTGCAACCCCGCCGGCGGATCATCTTCTCCACTCACCACTCCTTGCGCCCATCGGCAATCAGGTCGTCTGGGCTGCCGGTGTCACCTATTACAGCAGCCGCCGCGCTCGTATCGCCGAATCGAAAGATGCCGGCGGCGGTGACTTCTACGACCGCGTCTACTCCGCCGAGCGTCCGGAGCTTTTCTTCAAGTCTCTCGCTCACAACGTCGCGGGCCCCGGCGCGCCGGTGAAGATCCGTCGCGACGCTTCCTGGTCCGTTCCGGAACCCGAGCTCACTCTGGTTATCAATCCCCGCGCCGAAATAATCGGCTACACCATCGGCAACGACATGAGCTCACGCGACATCGAGGGCGCCAACCCGCTCTATCTCCCGCAGGCAAAGGTCTACGATCGCAGTTGCGCTCTTGGCCCCGGAATCCTGGTTTGCGACGAGCCTATGCCGGCCGCAACACAGATCCGCCTCGATATTCTAAGATCGAGTAAGACAACGTTTTCCGGAACCACCACGCTGGCCGAATTGAAACGCAACCCTGCAACGCTCGTCGAGTACCTCTTTCGCGATCACAGCTTTCCTCACGGCTGTTTCCTGCTCACCGGAACTGGCATCGTCCCGCCTGACTCCTTCACGCTGCAGAGCATGGACGAAATCCAAATCACGATCGACGGCATCGGCAGCCTCAACAACACCGTCGAATAACCAGGCGGAGCCAGCCCTCACGCTTCAGCAACGATGGAAAGGAAATAGGAATGCTCGTAGACCACGTAGACCAGGTAGACCAGAATGTAGCCCAGGTGCTGATCGATGGTAAGTGGCGCGCGGCCGACGCAGAGGGAACCTTCCACGCGGAAAATCCAGCGAACGGTCAAGCACTTCCCATCAGCTTTCCCATCAGCCGATGGTCCGACTGCGACGCCGCGCTCAATGCGGCGGCCCGCGCCGCGACCGAGCTCCGGCGAGTCGAGCCTGCAAAGATTGCCGCCTTCCTCGAAGCGTATGCCGCCAACATTGAAGCCGCAGCCGACAGCATCGTCGCCGCGGCAGCAGAAGAGACCGCCCTGCCTGTCTCGCCGCGCCTTAAAGATGTCGAGCTTCCCCGAACCACCAACCAACTCCGCCAGGCCGCAGCCGCAGTCCGTGAGGAATCCTGGCGTAACGCCACGCTTGATCTTCAGAAGAACATTCGTTCGTGCTTCGCGCCGATTGGCCCCGTCGTCGTCTTCGGCCCGAACAACTTTCCCTTAGCCTTCAACGGCATCAGTGGCGGAGACTTTGCCGCCGCCATCGCCGCCGGCAATCCCGTCATCGCGAAAGCCCATCCACTCCACCCCAACACCACCCGGCTGCTGGCTGAGCAAGCCCTGAAAGCCGTCGAACAAACCGGCCTGCCACCGGCCACCGTTCAGTTGATCTACAACGTCAGCAACGAGAACGGTTTGAAACTCGTCAGCGATTCTCGTGTCGGAGCGGTCGGCTTCACCGGCAGCCGCAACGCCGGTTTGCATCTCAAGAGAGCAGCCGAGGATGCGGGCATTCCAATCTACCTCGAGATGTCCAGCATCAACCCCGTCATCTTTCTTCCGGGAGCTCTCACGGAACGCCCTGAACAGCTCGCCTCCGAGCTCGTCGATAGCTGCCTCGCCGGCGCCGGCCAGTTTTGCACCAGCCCCAACCTTCTTGTTGCCTTCGAAGGCCCGCAGACCGAACCGTTTCTCGCGCAAATCGCGAAGGCTTTCAACGAGCGACCTGCGCAACCGCTGCTTTCCGCCTCAGGCCGCAAGCAACTGCAGCAGGGAGTCGCCGCGCTCACTCAGGCGGGCGCGAAGCTCGTCACCGGCGGAGATCTCGCACCGGGCGATGGCTATCGCTACGCCAACACCCTTCTCCGCGTTAACGCCGCGCAGTTTCTTGCCGCGCCGCGCGATCTGCAACGTGAGATCTTCGGCAACGCTACACTCGCCGTAATCGTCCACACTCAGGATGAACTCCAATCCATCCTGCGCCTCCTCGAAGGAAACCTCACCGGCACCATCTACTCTGCGAAATCCGGCGTAGACGACGCAATCTACAACGCCGTCTCTCCGCTCCTTCGCGATAAAGTCGGCCGTCTCCTCAACGATAAGATGCCCACCGGCGTCGCCGTCAGCCCGGCGATGCATCACGGAGGGCCGTATCCCTCCACCTCGCACCCCGGTTCCACCTCCGTCGGCATCCCCGCCGCCATCGCCCGCTTCGCCAAACTCGAGTGCTACGACGCAGTTCGTCCGGAACGGCTCCCGGCCATCTTAATGGACACCGTCGACAACCCTGCGACGTGGCGATCGATCAACGGAGCATGGGTGAAAGGTTGAGTGAAGGGCTAAGGTCCACAGAAGGTGGGTTTGCGGCAGTCCGAAGTCCATTCGCGGCAAAAAATAGTTTTTTGTGGCTCTGAATAAAGTCCAGGGTACGATCGCTGTTTGGGGAACGGCCTGCTTCGTATCCAGAAAACCACAAATATCCTCAAATCTTCCAATCATTTGAAAACAAAGACGCAAATGAAAAAGCAATGCACATAAACCCCCCAGCCGATGAGACCGGGGTGACAGCGCGATTTTATTGTAGTAAAAGTCGTAATGATTCGATTTGAACCCGCGCACAGCAGGGAAGACCGGAGCTGCGATGTTTAGTCTTGCAGGCAAATGCGCCGTGGTTGTGGGGGGAACCTCCGGCATCGGGGGAGCCATAGCTTTGGGTCTGGCATCGGCGGGAGCGGACGTCGTCGCCTCCTCCCGGTCCAGTGAATCCGTAGAAGCGTTGGCCGATACCCTGGAGGGTTACGGCCGAAAAACGCTCCGCATCCCGTCCAACGTTCTTGATCGTCCCTCCCTGCAACGTCTGCACGACGCTGTACTCGCAGCCTTCGGGCACATTGACATCCTCGTCAATTCGGCCGGCATTACCAAGAAGGTCCCTACCATCGATTGTCCTGAAGAGGTATGGCGAAACATCATGAACGTGAACCTCACCGGCACCCTCAGAACCTGTCAGATCTTCGGCGCGACGATGCTCAGGCAAAGGAAAGGCGGAATTATTAATATTGCCTCTCTGTCCACCTTCGTCGCGTTTCACGAGGTCGCGGCGTACGGGGCAAGTAAAGCCGCCGTCGGCGCTCTCACCCGTTCGCTCGCCGTCGAGTGGGCCCCGCACGGCATCTGTGTCAACGCCATTGCACCCGGCATTATTCCCACCGATCTCAACCGCGAGTTGCTCGATTCGGCTCGCGGCAATGAACTCATCACCAGAACGCCGATGGCGCGCTATGGCACGGTCGACGAAGTCGTAGGCGCCGCGCTCTTCCTCGCTTCCGACGCAAGCTCGTTTATCACCGGACAAATTATCGCTGTCGATGGCGGTTTTCTCGCCAGTGGAGTCAACCAATAGCCATGAAATCAAACCTGCGCACAAAGAACGGAAGTCGCGGAATCAAACGCATCGATCTCGCCTATGTCGAACTCGCGTCCAGCGAAAATGCGCGCGACATCAATCGCGACATCGTCCTCGAGATCATCCGTTCGCAGCAGCCGGTAGCTCGCGCAGACCTCGCTCGCTCGTCCGGCTTGCAGCCAAGCACTATCTCCGCCATCGTCGAGCAGTTGATCCAGGAAAAGTGGGTCGCGGAAGGCGCCATGTCACGTCGTCCCCGGGGGCGTCCGTCCACGCTGCTCTCGCTCAACGATGCCATGGTGATCCTCGTCGCCGACGTTCGCCCGCATCAGGCCATCGTCGCCCTCGTCGATCTCAACGGCCGCTTTCTCGCGCGCGAAGCCGTCCCGCTCGTCTCCGAACCTGCGCGTTCCGTCGCCAAAATCGTGCAGTGCATGCAGGCCATGCGCGCCGCTCACGGCGAGCGCTCCTTCGAAGGTATCGGCATCAGCCTGCCCGGCCGCGTCGACCCGGAAACCCAGCGCTTACTTCTCGCCCCCAACCTCAAGTGGGCCGACTACGATATCAAGGGTGTGATCGAGCAGCAGATGGAGCTTCAGGTCGAGCTCGCCAATGCCGCCAATGCCTGTCTCCTCTCCGAACTCTGGTCCGGCCGCCTCGACGGAGTTCGCAACGCCGTCCTCATCACTGTTTCCGAAGGGATCGGCGGCGCCATCCTCGCCAACGGACAGATCATCACCAGCCGCAGCGGCCTCGCCGGCGAGTTTGGCCACAGCCCTATCGATCCGACCGGACCCATCTGCGGCTGCGGCCAGCGCGGTTGCTGGGAAGTCTTCGCATCCTCCACCGCCGCTCTCCGCTTCTACGCCGAACTCGCTCCAAAAAACTCAACCACCCACCGCGCACTGAGCATTCATGACCTCCTCCGCCTCACGGAAGAAGGCGATGCAACCGCAATCGCCGCCATCACACGCCAGGCAACGCATCTGGGCCGAGGCCTTCGTCTCGTCACCGCCTCTCTCGCGCCGGAGGTCATTCTCATCACCGGCGATCTCACTACGTCCTGGACGCGCTTCGGTCCGATCATCCAGAAGGAGATGAGTGCCACGATGCTGGGTGGTGCACCGCCAACTCTGAGTGTCACCAAGGATGGTGAGCTCTCCCGTCTTCGTGGCGCCGCCGCCGTTGTTTTGCAACGGCACTCGGGCTACCACTCCTCCACCCATCTGGCCACGGGCAAGCGAAGCCGCCGTAAGGCCGCAGCCGCCAAATGAGCAGCGGTAAACATCTTGAGCCGCAACGCATCTTGACACTGTTTCTTTCGCTTCTATAAAGTTCGTGACACGTACAAAATATCGCGGCGGCACTTAGCCATAAACTACGAGGTTTCAGAACTGCCTCCGGAGGACTCACTCATCATGCAGTTTCAACGGCTTACTGCTCTTCTTCTCTCACTTGGCGTCCTGACCTCCGGCGCGCTCGCCCAACCGCAAAAGCCCCTCGCCTATCTTGACCCCTCCCTCCCCACGCAGCAGCGCGTGGACGATCTCGTCTCCCGCCTTACCCTCGAGGAAAAGGTCGCGCAACTCATCAACACCACCACGGCCATTCCCCGGCTGAACATCCCCGCTTACGATTACTGGAGCGAAGGCCTTCACGGCATCGCACGATCCGGCTACGCCACGCTGTTTCCTCAGGCCATCGGTATGGCCTCCACCTGGGACGCGCCGCTGATTCATCAGGTCTCCACCGTCATCTCCACCGAAGCCCGCGCCAAGTACAACGAAGCCGTCCGCCACGACGTCCACTCCATCTACTACGGACTCACCATCTGGTCGCCCAACATCAACATCTTCCGCGATCCGCGCTGGGGACGCGGACAGGAGACCTACGGTGAAGATCCTTTTCTCACCAGCCGTCTCGGCGTCGCCTTCGTCAAAGGACTTCAAGGGACCGACCCCACCTACTTCCGCACCATAGCGACTCCCAAACACTACGCCGTCCACAGCGGTCCTGAGTCGACCCGCCATTCCGCCAACATCGATCCCACCGCGCACGATCTCTGGGACACCTACCTACCCGCCTTTCGTGCCACCATCACCGAAGGCAAGGCGTACTCCATCATGTGCGCCTACAACGCCATCGACAACTACCCCGCCTGCGCCAACAAGATGCTTCTCCAGACCATCCTTCGCGGCGATTGGCACTTCCAGGGATTCGTCACCTCCGACTGCGGCGCCGTCGATGACTTCTACGAACCCAATGCCCACCACACCTCGCCCGACCGAGACGCCGCTGCCGTTGCCGGCATCGAAGCTGGAACCGATACCAACTGCGGACGCACCTACCTCGCCCTTACCGATGCGGTGAAAAAAGGCCTCATCAAAGAGTCGCAACTCGACGTCTCCCTCAAGCGTCTCTTCCTCGCCCGCTATCGCCTCGGCCTCTTCGATCCGCCGGCAAAAATGCTCTACTCCAAAGTCCCCTTCTCCGAGGTCAACTCACCCGAGCATCAGGCGCTCGCCCTCAAAACTTCGCGCGAATCCATGGTGCTTCTCAAGAACAACAACAACACACTCCCCCTCTCGCCTGCGAAGATCAGAACCATCGCCGTCATCGGCCCTAATGCCGCAGAACTCTCCGCCGTCGAAGGCAACTACAACGCCGTTCCCAAAAATCCAGTCTTTCCCATCGACGGCATCATCAAACAATTCCCCTCCGCAAAGGTTCTATATTCTCAGGGCTCGCCCTACGCGGAGAACGCCGCCATCGTTATCCCCCGCACCCAGTTCCGCACCGCGCCCGGCTCCAATGTCGAGGGACTCAAAGGCGAATACTTCAATAACGATTCGCTCACCGGCCCCCCGGTCATCACGCGCACGGACAAGCAGATCGACTTCGATTGGAACTCCACTTCGCCCGATCCCGCCAGGCTCGATCCCAAAGCCTTCTCCGTTCGCTGGACCGGCACCATCCAGGCTCCCGCCCGCGGCGATATCGAAGTCACCGGCATCCTCGCCCACTGTTATCCCTGCAACAACTCCGAGCACTACACCATCCGCTTCGATGGCAAAGACATGCTCGCCTTCCAGGTCAGCGAGGACAAAGCCCAGCACGGATCCACTACCACGGCCGTGAAACTCCACTTCGACGACGCCAAGCCCCACACCTTCGAGGTCACCTACGCCCACCGCGCCCGTCTCTTCGGCGCAGGTCTCTCGCTCCAGTGGACCGCGCCCGTCGAAGCACTCCGCGCTCAAGCGATCGACATCGTCAAAAAATCTGATGTAGTCCTCGCCTTCGTCGGCCTCTCGCCTAACCTCGAAGGCGAAGAGATGCCCGTTCACATCCCCGGCTTCTCCGGCGGCGACCGCACCGACATCGCGCTTCCCGCCGCGCAACAGCAACTTCTCGAAGCTGCTAAGGCCACCGGCAAACCACTCGTCGTCGTCCTCATGAATGGCTCTGCTCTCGCCGTCAACTGGGCTCAGGAAAACGCTGACGCCATCCTCGAAGCCTGGTATCCCGGCGAAGGCGGCGCGCAAGCCATCGCCGAAACCCTCGCCGGCATCAACAATCCCGCAGGCCGTCTGCCCGTCACCTTCTACGCCTCGCTCGATCAGCTTCCCCCCTTCGACGACTACGCGATGGCCAACCGCACCTACCGCTACTTCAAGGGCAAGCCTCTCTACGGATTTGGCTACGGCCTCAGCTATACCACCTTCGCTTACTCGAACGTCAAACTCTCCACCGCCAACCTCCACGCCGGCGACACCCTCACCGTCGAAGCCGACGTCAAAAACACCGGCAAGCGCGCCGGAGAAGAGGTAGCCGAACTCTACCTCACACCACCCCACACCGACGTATCCCCTAATCAGGCGCTCGCAGGATTCAACCGCGTCAACCTGGCTCCGGGCGAGACCAAACATGTCACCTTCACGCTCGATCCGCGTACGCTCTCGCAAGTCGACGACAAAGGCCTCCGCGCCGTCACTCCTGGCAGCTACAAACTCTCTCTCGGCAGCGCCCAACCTGCCGATGCCACTGACACCCAAACCACTACCTTCACGATCGAGGGCAAACGGGAGATGTCGCGATAAATTCTGCATTCCTATTTGCAACCAAAGGAACTCACCATTCCTGATTTGTAACCCCCATAGATCGGAGAAAAAAAGCAACCAACTCAAACCCGTAACTAACTCAACCTCCGTCATTCTGAGCGAAGCGCGGAGCGCGTAGTCGAAGAACCCCGAGGGTCTTCCCCCTGCCAACGCGGTTCAATCCTTTCGGCGCAGAGCGCACAAGGCAGCCGGACCCACAAAGGAGCCCATGCATCTCCACCACACCGTCGGTCTCCTTCTTCTGTCAGCAACACTTGCCGCATCGGCCGAAGACGGCTCCCGGGCATGGCTCCGCTACGCCCCCATCACTGACACCGCCCGCTACGCCTCTCTCCCCGGCAGAATCGTAGTGCTCGGCAACACGCCCACCGAACAAGCCGCCGCCAACGAACTCCAACGTGGCCTCACCTCCATGCTGGGCCGCACCTTCACCGTCTCGCACGAGACAGGTACCGATGTCAGCGCGATTGTCTTGACTAACCTGAGCACCATCAACAAGGCCTTCACCGTCACCGGAGACAAACTCCCGCCCGAATCCTTCACCCTCGGCGAAAAAACCGAAGGGAAGACCCACCGCTTCATCATTCTCGGAGCAGATCAACACGGCGAACTCTACGGCGTCTTTCATTTTCTCGCGCTCATTGGCACTGAACAGCCTTTGCCCCCGAAACCCACCACCGAATCCCCCTCCTCCCCCATTCGCTGGGTCAACCAATGGGACAATCTCGACGGCACCATCGAGCGCGGCTATGCCGGTCGCAGCATCTTCTTCGACATCGGGCACGTCCGCGCCGACCTCTCTCGCGTCCACGACTACGGCCGTTTGCTCGCCTCCATCGGGATCAACGGCGTCACCGTCAACAATGTCAACTCCGACCTCCGCACCCTCCAGCCCGACATGATCCGCGAGTTCGCCCGCATCGCCGACCAGCTCCGTCCCTGGGGCGTCCGCGTGTCCCTCTCCGTCGATCTATCCAGCCCCCAAGTAGTAGGCCATCTCACGACCTTCGACCCCGTCGATCCCATCGTCATCGCCTGGTGGAAATCCAAAGTCAACGAAATTTACAAAGCCATCCCCGACTTCGCAGGCTTCGTCATCAAGGCCGACTCCGAAGGCCGCGTCGGCCCCTCGCAGTATCACCGCACTCCCGCCGAAGCCGCCAACGCCGTAGCCCGCGCCTTGAAACCTCACGGCGGCATCGTCCTCTACCGAGGCTTCGTCTACAACAACCACCTCGACTACAACGACCTCAAAGCCGACCGCGCGCGAGCAGGCCACGATAACTTCCATGCCCTCGACGGCAAGTTCGAATCGAACGTAGTCATCCAGATCAAAAATGGCCCCATCGACTTCCAGGTTCGCGAGCCCGCGTCCCCACTCTTCGCCGCGCTCCAGCACACATCGCAAGCCATCGAACTGCAAATCACCCAGGAGTACCTCGGCCAGCAGCGTCACATGGTCTTCCTCGTCCCCATGTGGAAGACCACCCTCGACACCGACCTCCGCGCAAACAATCGAAGCACACCCGTCAAAGAAATCGTCGAAGGCAAATCCTTCCGCCAGCCTCTCGGCGGATTCGTCGGCGTCGCCAACGTAGGCCTCGACACCAACTGGATGCATCACCCCATGGCCATGGCCAACCTCTACGGCTTCGGCCGCCTCGCCTGGGACCCCAACCTAACCACCGACCAGATCCTCGACACCTGGACCCGTCTCACCTGGGGCAACAACCCCACCGTCGTCTCCACCATCGACGAGCTCCAGCGCCACTCATGGCACGCCTACGAGCAGTACACCGGAAATCTCGGCATCGGCACCCTCACCAACATCCTCGGCTACCACTTCGGCCCAGGCATCGAGTCAGCCGAACGCAACGGCTGGGGCCAGTGGTTCCGCGCCGACCCGCAAGGCATCGGCATGGACCGAACCGCAGCCACCGGCACCGGCTACATCAGCCAGTACCCACCCGAGCTCGCCAAGGTCTACGAAGACGTCAACACCTGCCCCGACGATCTCCTCCTCTTTATGCACCACGTCCCCTACACGCACGTTCTGCATGATGGCAAAACCGTAGTCCAATACGTCTACAACGCCCACTACGAGGGAGCAGCCACCGCACAAACCTACATCCCCCGCTGGCAAACCTTAAAAGGCCTCATCGACGATGACCGTTATCAGGAAACCCTCAAACTCTTCACCTACCAGGCCGGCCACGCCATTGTCTGGCGCGACGCTGTCACGAAATGGTTCCAGAAAGAATCCAACATCCCCGACAAACAAGGCCGCGTCGGCAACTACCCCAACCGCATCGAAGCCGAAAACATGACCGCCGCTCGGTACACCCCCATCGACGTCAAACCATGGGAGACCGCCTCCAACAGCAAAGCCGCCGTCTGCAACCAACCCACCGGCTGCACCCTCACTACCACGTTCAACAAGCCCGCCGGCACCTACAACATCACCGTCCAGTACTTCGACTACTGGTCCGGCAAATCCCACTTCACCCTCGACCTCAACGGAAAACCCATCGGCACGTGGATCGCCGACGACACCCTCCCACCCGCACGCGCCGAAAACCAACCCAACGGCGACACCAGCACCCGCGTCACCTTCCCCAACATCACACTAAAACCCGGCGACACCCTGACCCTCCACGGCACTCCCGGCAACACCGAACCCGCACCAATCGACTACATTGAGATAACGAAACAATAGCCACAAATAGCGCGTATCAAGGCGATACTAAGGGCACGATCGTTGAGGCGATTGGGGAGCACAACTCCCAGCAGTCGCCGCCGGTTCTGAGCAATTTGACTTCAAAAGAACAGCTGGTGCACTTCCTGTATTGGGATCGTTTGTACTACTTCTATCAGGATGCAATGGAATTAATCGATAAATATCAAGCTTGTAAGGCGGGCATCGGTGGCTAATCAAGAGAAGAAAGATGTATATCCTTTTTCGTTCATGGTGCTGACGTTCTTGGCTGCGGTCATTGTTTCTTCGATAGCGAAGCAACATACGAATAGCAACGCAGAGCGGGCGGCTATACGATAAAAAGCGCATTCATCCCAAGTTCTCCTGTAAAGTTTTCATCCCTAACGATGCCCTACGGTCAAGACACTTCAGCAAAACTACAAGAAGGTCCAGGTCTCGCCGCTAACGGCTGTGGAGTGAAAACATTTTGAGAAAACTACAAGCTATTCTCCTCTTCGTATTTGTGCTCACCGGCTGCCAAAAGCCCTCGGAGACACGTACCTACAATTCATCTGGCAATTTGTCGTACAGGGTCGATTTCTATGGAGGAAAGGGCGCTATAGCGCCGAGTTCTACAGCAGTTTTCGCGGTATTGAATACGAGCGCTGGGAAATCTGAAAAACTAGTTCTCTCCGGAACCTATATGGATATTGAATCGATCGCTTGGCGTACAGATGGTCAAGGATCAATCTGCCTCTCTGGAGGGTATACGGAAACTTATAGAAGGATAGTTGCGCTCACCGTTGGAAAGGAGACTGTGCCTGTTTACACGCATTTCAGCGACAGTTGCTCCAAATAAAAACCATGAAAATCACCGCCGCCAAACTCATCATCTGCTCCCCCGACCGCAACTTCGTCACCCTCCGCATCGACACCGACGAAGGCATCTACGGCCTCGGCGACGCCACCCTCAACGGCCGCGAGCTAGCCGTAGCCTCCTACCTGCAAGATCACATCCTCCCCTGCCTCATAGGCCGCGACCCCTTCCAGACCGAAGACATCTGGCAGTATCTCTATCGCGGAGCCTACTGGCGCCGCGGCCCCGTCACGATGTCCGCCATCGCCGCCGTCGACGTCGCCCTCTGGGACATCAAAGGCAAGGCTCTCAACACCCCCGTCTACAACCTCCTCGGCGGCCAGTCCCGCCAGGGCTGCCTCGTCTACACCCACGCCAACGGTGCCGACATTCCCGAAGCCCTCGACTCCGTACAGAAGCACATCGCCGAAGGCTACCTGGCCGTCCGCGCCCAGGCCGGAGTCCCGGGCATCGCCTCCAGCTACGGAGTTCCCAAAGCCGGCATGCCCTACGAACCCGCAGAGCGGGATACAGTTGGGGGCCTCCCCTCTGAATCCCTCTGGTCCACCGAGCGCTATCTCAACTTCGCCCCCAAGCTCTTCGAAAAACTTCGCGTCGAAGTGGGCCCAGACATCCATCTCCTCCACGACGTCCACCACCGCCTCACTCCCATCGAAGCCGCGCGCCTCGGCAAAGCTCTCGAGCCCTACCACCTCTTCTGGCTCGAAGACCCCTGCCCTGCGGAGCTGCAAGAAAGCTTCGAACTCATCCGCAAACACACAACAACACCACTTGCAGTAGGCGAAGTCTTCAATTCCATCTGGGACGCCCACGACCTCATCCGCCACCAATTGATTGACTACATCCGGATGACCATCGTCCACGGCGGCGGCATCACCCACGCCAAAAAGACCGCCGACTTCGCCGCCCTCTACAACGTCCGCACCGGATACCACGGCCCCACCGACGTCTCTCCCGTCACCATGGCCGCCTCCCTGCACCTCGGCCTTGCCATCCACAACTTCGGCATCCAGGAACACATGCACCACTCCAAGCTCACCGACGAAGTCTTCCCCCACCAGTACACCTTCAACGCCGGCTACATGCACCCCGGCAACGCCCCCGGCCTCGGCGTAGAGATCGACGAGAAGCTAGCCGCGAAATACCCGTACCAACGCGCCTATCTCCCCATCGCCCGCAAACTCGACGGCACCCTCACCGATTGGTAACCCTCACAGGCACAAATTAATCGGAGCCTCGCCTCATGACTCTCGGCAAGTCCATCGCTGGTCACACTTTTTTCGTCATCGCACTCCTTGCGCTTACTCCATTCGCCCTCGAGGCCCAGGCCGGCTTCACCCCACCACCCCCGCATGTCAACGCCCCACCCGCCGGGATCAAGCGCATGCCCGGCGACGGCGCAGGCGCCTACAAAACCGGCCACTACCGCGACCTCTTCGCCGAACAGGGCCACCCCGCCGCCGAAACCAAAGCCCGCCTCGAAAAAGCCTTCCAGCAACTCTTCCACGGCGACCCCGTCTCCGAGCGCGTCTACTTCGAAGCCGGTAAAAATGAAAACGGCCCCCTCGGCTACATGACCGACTGGGCGAACAACGACGCCCGCACCGAAGGCATGTCTTACGGCATGATGATCGCCGTTCAGATGGACCACAAGCGCGAGTTCGACGCCCTCTGGAACTGGTCCAACACCTACATGCTCATCACCGACCCGCACAACCCCAACGTCGGCTACTTCGCCTGGTCCATGAACACCGACGGCACCCCACGCTCCACCGGCCCCGCGCCCGACGGCGAAGAGTACTACGTGATGGCCCTCTACTTCGCAGCCAACCGCTGGGGCAACGGCCAGGGCGTCTACAACTACAAAGAGCAAGCCGACAAAATTCTCCGCGGCATGCGTCACCACCCGGTCCTCACCGAAACCGGCCCCTTCAAAATTCACCCCGAAGACCAACCGTTTCAGTACACCCAAATCACCAGCCCCAACACTACCGAACGCGAGCAAGCGCAGCACAACGTCGCCATCGAACTCAAAAGCGAAGGCAAAACCCCACCACCCGATCCCTTCGCCCGCTTCCGTCAAGGCGCGCAGATGCCACAGCGCCCCACCTCCGCCGGTCCCATGGTCGACGAAACCTACAACATGATCCGCTTCGTCCCCGACGTCGGCCCCTACAGCAACACCGACGCCTCCTACCACCTCCCCGCCTTCTACGAACTCTGGGCACGCTGGGGCCCCGAAGAAGACCGCGCCTTCTGGGCCAAAGCCGCCGACGTCAGCCGTGAGCTCTTCGTCAAAGTCACCGGCCCCTCGACCGGCCTCACCCCCGACCGCTCCAACTTCGACATGTCCACCGTCACCGGACGCGACGGCCAACCCACACCCTTCAGCTACGACTCCTGGCGCTCCGTCAGCAATTGGGCCGCCGACTACAACTGGTGGCACAAAGATCCCCGCGAGGTCGTCCTCTCCGACCGCATCCAGAAATTCCTCATCAGCCAGGGCATCAGCCTCTTCGCGGACCGTTACACCCTCGACGGCCATCCTCTCTCTACTCGCCACTCCGTCGGCATGCTCGCAGCCGCCACCGTCGGCAGTCTCGCTGCCACACTCGGCCCCAACGAAAAAGCCTTTGTCGAAGAGCTGTGGCGCACCCCCCTCCCCGTCGGCGATCAGCGCTACTTTGACGGCATGCTCTACCTCTTCAGCATGCTTCACGTCAGCGGCAACTACCGCATCTGGGGACCCAGATAGCCCCCTCCCTGCCGCCAACAGAAAAAACATCTCTGGCGCACTTTCGAAAAACGAGTAAGAATTGGTTGACCACTTTTCGCCCCAAATCTCAGCTCGTCAAGAAATACGGAGAAACGCCCATGTCATCGCAAGACAACACTCGTCGCGACTTTCTCAAGCTCTCTACCGCCGCCCTCGCTTCCACCGCTTTCACCGCTCGCAGCTACGCCAAAATCGTTGGAGCCAATGATCGGGTTCGCACCGGCGTCATCGGCTTTGGCGACCGCATGAAGGGCGGCGATATCCCCGCCTTCATGGCCTCGGCCGATGAACTCAACTTCGAGTTCGTCGCCGTCTCCGACATCTGGAACCGCCGCCGCGACGAGGGCGCTGCCTATCTCGGAAAGCTCTGCAACAAGAAGATCGACGCTGTCCGCAACAACGATGAGCTCTACGCCCGCAAAGATATCGACGCCGTCCTCATCGCCACTGCCGACTTCCAGCACGCTCAGCACGGTATCGAGGCCGTCAAAGCAGGCCGTGATGCGTACGTCGAAAAGCCCACCGCCCACACCATGCCCGATGCGCGCAACTTCCTCAAGGCTGTCAACGGCTCCAAACAGATCATCGCCGTCGGCACACAGCGCCGTTCCACTCCCAGCTATATCGCGGCGAACGAATACATCAAGTCCGGTAAGTTCGGCGACATCGTTATGGTCGAGATGAGTTGGAACGTCAACCAGCCTGGCCGCTGGCGCCGCCCCGACGTCGTGCCTCTGCTCAAAGAAGAAGACACCGACTGGAAACGCTACCTCCTTAACCTGCCGCACGAGCCCTTCGATGCCCGCAAATATCTTGAGTTCCGCCTCTTCTGGCCCTACTCCTCCGGCATCCCCGACCAGTGGCTCGTCCACCAGATCGACACCGTCCACTGGTTCACCGGCCTGCCGCATCCGCGCTCGGTTGTCGCCAATGGCGGCATCTATCTCTGGAAAGATGGCCGCAGGAACTGGGACACCATGACCGCCGTCTTCGACTACGGCCCGCTCGATGATCCATCGAAGGGCTTTCAGGTCCAGTACACCTCGCGCTTCACTAACTCCGCCGGCGGCGTTAAAGAACTCTACTACTCCAATGGCGGCATGATCGACATGGACAAGCAGACCGTTACTCCCACCGGTGGCCTCACACAGAAGTTCGCCGCCGAGATGAAGATGGAAGCCAATCTCCTGCCCAGCTTCTCTCTCGTCGAGAAGGCGGAAACCATGTCTACCGACGCCAATACCTCCGGCAAACATGGCGATCCGCAAACCAACGCCAACATGCGCAACTGGATGGAGTGCGTCCGTTCACGCAAAACTCCCAACGCCAGCATTCAGGCCGGCTACAGCCACTCCGTCGCACTCTGCATGAACGTGGCCGCAATTCAGACCGGCCAGAAGGTCACCTTCAACGACAAGACGCAGCAGGTCATGGTCGGAGGCAAGGTCTATGAATAGATTGGCACTCGTCCCGCCGGAAACGAACACGCCAATGTTCCGGCGCAAACTTGATTCTCACTCAAACCCAAGTATCTCGATCAGCGCAGACCGGTCTTGCTTAAGGCCACGGCTTTAGAGCCTGTCCTGAGCGAGGTCGAACGGATGCCGCCACCGGCTCAAATTTTGAACGCGGCTTTAGCCGCCGAGGTCAATCGATGTCCCTTCGCAACAAACTCTCCGCACTCTTCGTGCTCTCCGCGCTAACGATTCCTGCCCTCGCAAAAGATGGAAAAGGAGTCGACGTCGTCGCCAACGAAACCACGCATCGAGTCGACGTCACCGTCGATGGTCAGCCCTTCACCTCTTACCTCTGGGACACCAACCAGCGCAAGCCTGTCCTCTACCCTCTCGTCGCACCCGATGGCACCACCGTCACCCGCGGCTATCCCTTCAAAACCATCCCCGGCGAGCGTGTCGATCACCCGCACCACGCCGGCCTTTGGTTCAACTACGGCAACGCCAACAACTTCGACTTTTGGAATAACTCTGACGCCATCAAGCCGGCAGACCGGCCAAAATACGGAACCATTCACCACAACCGCATCGTCTCCACAAAAAGTGGCCCACACTCCGGCGAGCTTACGGTCGAATCGACCTGGACCACCGGAGCCGATCAGGACATCCTTAAACAGACGACACTCTATGTCTTTTCCAACATGACAATCGCCGGTCAGCCTGTTCGCAGCATCGACATGACCGTCACCCTCACCGCCCTCGATAAAGTCGTCTTCCACGACGACAAGGAAGGTCTGCTCGGCATCCGCGTCGCACACTTTCTCGAATCACCTACCGAAAAAGGCGGCATCTTTCTCGATGCCAGCGGCAACCCCACCAAGGTTGCTGCCGCCAGCACCGCAGGAGCCACCGGCGTTTACCTCACCAGCGAAGGAAAATCCGGCGACGCCGCATGGGGAACACGCGGTCGATGGTGCACTCTTACCGGCACCACCGACGGCCACACCGAAACCATCGCCATCATCGACAATGCTCAGAACCCGGGTTATCCCACTTACTGGCACGCCCGGGGTTATGGCCTCTTTGCCGCCAACCCGCTTGGCCGCAGCATCTTCGATCCCACTCAGCCCGCCTTCAACGACACGCTCGAAAAGAACCAGGCGGCTACCTTCCGCTATCGCATCCTGCTCTTCTCGAGCTCCACCACCCCCGCCGAAATGAACCGTCTCGCGGACTCGTTCTCCACGGTACACCCTTAGCGAATTTCGCACGGTTCCACGCAGAGGCCATCACGCTTCGGATTTACTTGATGGCCGCCTCCGCATCAGGCGGTGCAACGCTGGCCTGCGTCGTCTGCAGCAGCCGGTATCCGGCGCGAGTCCGGATGTGGTACTTCTGCAGGTTCTTCCCCACCAGCTTCACCGAAATTGAGCGCCAGCCATGATTGGAGTTCGGCGCCGGGTAATAGCTGATGGCATAGAGGTGGGCGAGGTCATCGCGGATCGAAGCAAACGCCTGTTTTTCGTCCTGCCAGTCTTTGGAAAAGTATGCTTTGCCTCCAGTGGCTTTGCTCATACGCTCGAAGACGGCGGTTGAAACCGGCTCTGTCTCTGCCTGTTGGGTGCTAATCATATAGATGATCGTCCCCGTCGATTGCGCCAATTCGGCTACGTCCTCCGGCGGCACCAGGCTCGCATTGTCGGGGCCGTTCGAGAAGACCACGATCGCCTTCCGTCCCGTCAACTGGGCAGCGTCTTTCACGGTCAACAGAAGACCGTTATAGAGCGCCGCGTCATCGCCGGCCACCGTGCTGCGCACGCCGCGCAGAACCTGAGAGCGGTCCGGAGTCAGGGTTGTGATCTTGGAGAGATCGCGGCTATAGGAGTACAGAGCCACCTTGCTCACGCCTTCCAGGGAGCGGATAAAGTCTGCAATCGCATCCTGCGCGAAAACAAATCCCCGGTACATGTAATTGCTGGTGTCGAACAGGATGAAAACATTGGCGCCGGCGAACATCTTTGCGCCATCGGTTGCAGTCGGGTCTCCCGTCTTGGCAGCAACCTCGGTGACTGGCTTGCCATTCGCTGGATCAACGTCCATCAGCCTGCGAGTGGGGCCGTTGCCTTCTTCAAAGGTCGCCGTCTTTTCCGGGATCTTGTCCTCGGTGATCGCGAAGTCCTCCGGACCAAGACCGCTGATGTAGTTTCCCTTGTTGTCCGTCACGGCGACATTCAGTTGCACCAGAACAACGCTCACGCGAATACGCGAGCTGTCATCCTGGGCTGCCGCCGCTCCGGTCCCGCCGCCGGAAAAAGGAAGGGCAAGTACGCAGAGAAGCAAAAAGAATCTTTTCATAATGACTCTCCTATTGCGTGGTTCCGTCTTTAATCACCTGCTGGTCCTGACGAAGTGCGGTCGTGGTCGCCGCCGGCAACGAAGCAATCTTGCCCTGTCGCAACTCGTCCCCGGTCTCTCGCATCGCGCGCACCATTGCTGGCCAGTCCTCAAGATCTGTCGCAAAAATCTTTGCCGTCATGTGCCGCGTCAATTCGGGAACGAGACGATTCAGCATGACCGGCGAGTAGCCCATCTCGTCGGCAAGCCGAGCCCAGTACAAATTGCTGGACTCCCATGACTCCCCGAACAACCGGCTGGAATACCCTCCGAAAAATGGAAACGGCTGGACATTCAGCAATTCGCGACCATAGGTTCGAGCCAGCGTCGGGTGAGGAACACCGAAGTCTTTCGAGATGCGTTCCGGCGCGACATCGGTTGGATGTTGACGCGCCAGGTCTTCGAGCTGTTGCCCCGCCGGTCCCGCGGATGCAGCTTCTCCGGGATATCTGCTGCGAAACTCTTTCGCAAGGTAGAAGGAGTCCGCAGGCATCATTCGGGGGAGCAGCGCATCGAGATCCTTTTCGCTCCCCAGAGCCTCCGCCGTCCGTTCCAGCCGTTTCGGCGTCATGCGATCGGAGAGAATGGTGATTACTTTGGCCCGCAGTTGCTCATTCGTTACCGATGCCTTCAAAAGCTCTTCGCCGGAGCGCTGGTAAAGAGCGACCGCATGTAGTTCGTTCGGGCTCACGCTCCACCAGCGCGGCAGGGTTGCGCTCACCAGCAGGTCCGGCACCAATTCTTTCCAGATCAGGGCCTGCACGTTTTCCGGAGCGATAAAATCCTGTTCCGTCATCGCCAGCGCATACGGCAGATCAGTCAACGAGCCCATCAGATAAGCGCCTCCGCCCGCCGGCGTACCCACTCCAAGCAACATTGGGGTTTGCCAGAACTGTTCCGTTCCCACCACAGAGATCTCCGTGAAATCGTGCGAGCGAACGAAGAGAGGATTATTGTGAAGGATCTGAGCCCCGGGCGGCTCGTAATACGCATAGTTCAAGCCAACCAGAGTGTCCCTCAGAAAAGGCGCCAGCTGGCCGCGAGCGGTTTCCAGTTGCGCATGTGTGCCCGGCGTCTTGATTACCTTCGTGAGATCCGTCTGCACCTGAAGCTCCGCGTGATGCGTGGTGTAGACCCTTGGCGCCCAGTCAATCTTCTCGCTCTGGGTAAAGATGGGGCGCGGCATCTCGAACTCCCGCAGCTCTCCTGCGAGCGCGAGCATTCCATCGCCTGCGGGTTTTCCCTGCGACATCTGATTCAAGCCGTCACTCAGCGCAAACAGCGTGTCGAGCGACACCAGATGCTGATCTTCGAGCACGGCATGCATCTTCCGCGCGAGCTCCTGATGCACCCGGTCGCCTACGGGACTATCCTGACGAGGACCGGCCAGCAGGTCGACAATTTGGCCCGGAGAACCGGTCGGATCGCCGCCAGCCACCAGCAGAAGTTCTCCCAGGGAACTTCGGGCGGCGTCGAAGAGCTGCGGCGAGGAAGAAATCCTGGCAAAAGGTTCAACCACCTTCTGCCACGATGTATTCATGTCAGCGCTGGGAATCTGTCCCTGGCGGCCAAGTATCTCCCAGAGTCCCACGTTCGCCTGAAAAGAACCGAGAGTGTTCCCGCGCAGCGATTCGTTTGAGATCTTGTCAATCGAATCGGCCACATTCACAAAACTTGTGATGGATTGATCGTTCAGGTCCGGAAACTCGGAGAAGATAAGGTACCAATTATTGAACTGCGAGTATTGGTTGGCCAGCAGGCTCACGGTCTCGGGAGACAGCCGATTCGCCGGCGTGCGCTTGCTGTCCAGCTCGCACATCGTGAGATATATCTGCAACGGCCCGGTATCGGTGACGACGCGAGAGAACGCGACCATGGCATCGAGCAGGTCCTCGGGATTATCCAGACTGTGCCCGTGTCTGGCCCAATCGTGAATCGTCTTCGAATCGGTCTTTTGACGAAGGATTGTTTTCCATACATCCAGATTTCCTGGAACGTGCGGTTGCCCGTTCGCGTCCCACTCCACGCGCGTGAATAGAACCAGGAGATCGGGAGCTTGTCGGAAGACCCCGCGTGTCGGACTCGGATCGAGGTCGGTTCCGCGAAGGTCCTCGTAAAATCGCTTCAGACGTCCATGGTCGGTGAGATGCTCGCGCTGCGATTCACTGACGCGCGATAGAACATCGAAATAAGCAGCGAGCCAGCCGTTATCTTTGGCCAGCAGGTGGAGCACAAACTCCCCCGAGTTGTCCGGGCTCGCTCCCACTAAATCTCTCCAGGCAACCTGGGTCCACGCTCCTCCCGGCACATTCACTTTGCCGGAGCGAATACTGATCTGGGTTCCGTAAAAATCAAGCGTCCCGGCATAGGGAAGCAGTCTTCGCAGCCCCGGCGATCGCAGCAACGCAAGCCTGGTTTCAGCATCATTCTTGGTGAGCGCCCAATAAAGTCGGGCCACGCCAGGATCGTTGATCAGCAGATCGAGCAAACTGGCATACGATTTCTTCTGTACCGTGCTCAATGGAGTCCAGTCATTCTCTTTGAAGAGGATGGGAACCCGGGAGGGAGCATACGGATAAACGAAAGGAATTCCTTTTTGCAGCGCCTCTTCGAACTCAGTGAGAGGAAAACCTGAGTCGATGGTAAGAAAAGCTTTCTCCGGATTTGCCGTCTCCAGGTAGAAGTTCTTTGTCCCGCAGCCTTCGCGCAGCCGGTATCCAAGTATCTGAACCAGTGTTCCCGCATCGTCACAATTGTTAACGCGAATTGTGTTGCTCGAGCCGGCAAGGATCTGAAGTTCTCTGGCCTGCTGAACGTAGCGATCCACCAGGAGAAGAAACTCAGTTGGAGACCCCCTCTGATATCCCTGCATGAAAACGTTGCGCGCCAGCAAAGGCACCACGTCATCTGGAGTCGCCTTTTGGCTGATGGCGGCCATGCGCATGAAAGACCGCAGCGGTCCCGGTATCGTGATGGTGTCCACCGCAGGAGCAGGAGCCGTTGTTGGAACACCGGCGGACCCCGTCTCCGGTCCGGCTAGCGGAGAAGCAGCTGCCGCCGAACCATAAGCAGTGGAGGAGAAAACACAGAGGCACGAAAGGACTGCGGCAGGTATGGCGAATGTGCGAAGAAGGTACTTCATCATTGGATACCTCTTGGGAGCCTTCGAGCTTCACGACTGCTCGTATCCGGATAGGGAAATCGCCGCATTCCGCAATGGTCTTGCGGGAACGAGACTATAAAGCTGCAAATCCGGCACAGCCAGAACTTAGCCACGCTTATTTCATTCGACCGCTTCTTACTTTCGTCAGACGGTTTTATTACTTCACTTTAAGAAGGCGTATCGGCAGATCGTTAACCCGAACGAAAGTACTGTACTCCCGTTTCGTGAAGTTTTACCAGAGTCGGCATTATTTAAATTGCAAAAAATAAAGACTCTTCGCGGCGTATCCGTTTACATTTTAGAGACATCCGGACAACTCGAAACGAAAGAGACTATGCCATCCACGCCATTAAACCAATGGCAAAAGAAACGGTTTAGCGGACAATCGGCGGCATCGTCCGCGACGGCGTTATCGCACGTGGCTGACAGATGCCGGCGTCATACTTTAACGAGCGAGTTGGACTCCGGGTGCCACGCGGCAGGCAAAGGCCAACCACGGTCCGAGCCGCGGCGTGCTCAACCCGTCAGAGCGCCGCCAGGACGGCCGCTTCGTCCGGATACAGCGCGGCGTACTTGGTGATGCCCACCATGGTGAAGACCTTGGTGAAGTGTGGCGTAAGGCCGCAGATCGCGATCGTTTGGCCGGACTTGCTCGCTTCCATCAGCACCTGGATAACCAGCGCAATGCCCGAGGAGTTCAGGTATTCCACGCCCTTGAAGTCCAGAAGGATATGTTTGTGGGCGTCCTTGTCGAGCGCCTTGTAGGTATCGACAATCGCTTCCTTCGAAGCTGAGGAGATGTCTCCGGTGAAGCGGAGGCAGGTGATTTGTTGACCACTTGCGCCCGTCAATTGCTGCTGTGAAACCCTGTTGGGCGTTTGCACCTTATTCACTCTCCTTGTTCATCCGGATGACCAGCCGCACAAAGCTCTGTCCAGCGCCTCCCGGCACCCACTCGGCCTCGTCCACAAGAGCCTGAATCAGAAACATGCCCATGCCGCGGGCTTCTTCTTCTCCGGTCATCTTGCGGTGGATATCCGGTACAGGCACAGGTACCTCCATGCCAGTGCCATTATCCATCACCTTGACTTCGAGTTCGTCCGGGCTCATGGATAGTACAACACAAACCGGAATCGACGCATTCATCTGGTTGCCATGTTCCATGGCGTTGATGCAGGCCTCGGCTACAGCGGTCTTAAGATCCTCGATGCGATCTTCACTGAAGCCCATGAGCTTCGCCATACCTGCGGCAGTGCTCATTGCAACCTTTTCGAAGCCGAGACGCGATGGAAGCCGCACCTCAACCTTGCTCCCGTTGCTCACGGTCATAGTGATGCCTTCTCCTTGGACTTGCTGTTAAGGCGGCAAAGTGCGATTGCACTCATATCATCCTGCTGCGGGGCGCCCCCTGTGAAGGTATCAAGCGTGGTCCATAAGCTTGCCAGGCTGTTCTCCGCTTCCTGTTCGCCATCGGAGATCACTGCCGGGTCCAGGTCACGGAAGGCCGCCATCAGCCGTTCCTGGCCGAACTCCTCTTCGCCCTGAAAGACCTCCGTCAACCCATCCGTGTACAGCAGCAGACGGGCGCCGGCGTCGATGGGAACCCGCTCGACCGAGTAACGCGACCCGGGAAGCATCCCGAGCGGCGTCCCACTCGCCTCTATTAGACGAACCGGTGTGCCAGGGGATGAAACCAGAAACGCAGGATTATGCCCGGCGTTGACGACTTCCATCTCCGCCGACGAAGGGTCCAGCCGCACAAAGATGGCGGTCACATACCGGCGCCGCGCCTCCGTGCCCTCTTCCCAATGCTGCTGCGACAATCGCCCCGCAAGCTCCCGCAAGGTAAGGGATTGCCGGGCCAGGGCGCGAAAGGCCGAGCGGAAGGCGGTGCAGACCAGGGCCGACGCAAGGCCTTTGCCTGCCACGTCGGCGACAACCATCAAATGAGTGCCATCTGGCTCCGTCACCAGATCGAGATAATCTCCGCCAACGGAATAGCACGCTCTGGAACGCGCAGCCACCGAGTAGCCGGGAATTGAGGGCATCGTCTGGGGCAGAAGGCTCTGCTGAATGGCGCGTGCTGCATCGAGATCCTGGGCCAGACGGGCATAGTTCAGATGCCGTTCGTGGTTGATGGCGTTCTCCACCGCAACCGCAGTCTGCAGAACTAGGCCTTCCAGGAAGTCGCGCTCATAAAAACTCAACGGCCGGCCGTCCGGTGTGGCGATAACCAGCTCCGAAAGAACGCTGCCGTCTCGCGAGAGCAGTTCGAACCGCGGACAACCGTCGCTCGGCTCATTCGCCGCCTCGGATGGAACCTGGCCGTAGACGACATTCTGCGTGGTAAAAAGAGCACCCTCCAACTCCAACTCGCGAACCGCAATGCGCGCAGACTGTTGCAGCACATCCGTCAGCTCGATGGTCGAATGAACCGAACGCGACGCCTCCAGCAAAGCCTGCAGGCGCACGACTTGCTCGGCAAGCGGAAGGCTGCTCTGTTCGGTCGCGTCGGACTGTTGGGTGAGTGACATGAAATGCAGTGACTTAGTCTACCCCTTACCTGCACTTAAGGCACGCTCAAATCGTAGGGCCCCGCCCTTTCCTCGGGAGGGAAAGCATGCCGGGGGTGACATAGACAGAATTAACCAAAAAGGTACCTGTAGTTCCATTTTTTATGCAAAATCCTGCGCACAGCCACTGACAGCTTGAAGAAAACATTGGATTTCAGAGGCTTTTATTTGGCCCAAAACGTGCAAAGTAGTCGTTCATAGCGATCCCAGATTCTTGACATGTTTTGCTGATCGGCTCCCAATTAGCTCCTTGTCCGAGCCTCATCTTAAGAATGCGCCACCATTTATCGGAGGAATACAGAAATGAAATGTCTTCGCATCCTATTCGTGCTTACAGCGGCCATGTTCTGCGGGTCTCTTACCGCTCATGCCCAGGGCTTCCATGCTCAAGTTCTCGATCCGTCCTGCAATCAAAGCTTAACAGAATGTGGCGTGGGCTTTACCGACATAGGGGTTCCGTTCTCCGTGGCGCTTTCCGCAGGCCAATGCACCTCCAATGCCATTACGCCCCCGATCACCGGATTGCCGACGGATAGCACGCCCTTCGGCTGCTTTCTCGGGACCAATGACACGGGGGAAACAATCACCAGCATCACTCTCGACTTCGCCAAGATCCCAGGGGTTACCTCATGCGATACCCTGCTTCCGGGTATAACTCCCGGACCTGCCTTTTCACTCAATACCTGTAACGTTGACCCCTCAGGCGGCTATGATCTCAGCTTCAGCGGGGGGCCTGGCGTCGAAGATGGTCATGAGTTCGTCATTCTGGAAGAGGGTGTTGACCCAGGCGACTTCACCGGTATGAGTACTATCGCCTCAACCCCGGAACCGGACTCGCTGCTTCTGTTTTCGACGGGCGCGATGATGATGGCGGCTGGCTTGTTCCTGAGCAAGCGGCGGCGGTTCGCGTTCCTCAAGAAGTAGCGTCCCGGATAGTCGAAGACTCTTGTGGTCTACGCACCGAATGGCGGATCCTAAGGCCGAATGGCGGATTCTGAAGATGGATGGGAGAGCTCACACCTTCGGGTGTGAGCTTTTTTTGAAGCGGTGGCACCCGTTGATGCGGTGGGGCGCAGCGTGCTTTGAATCGTGTAATCTCTAATCTCCGTATATTTTTCGTCGCGAGAGTGCCTATGCTTCGCGTTCGCCTGCTCCTTCTCCTGTTGTTGCCGTTGTCGGCTTATGCTGCGCCCGCAGTTGGCAAGGCTCAAAATGACAACGTCTCGCCGGCAGACAATGTAATCCAGGTAAAACTCGGCGAATCGTCCGTGGAGCTCACCGGCCCCTGGAAGTTTCACGTCGGAGACGACCCCGCGTGGGCGCAGCCTGACTTCGATGACTCGGGCTGGGAAGACATCGATCTGACTCCGGACAGTAAGACCGGCCTCGCCCTGGGATGGACCGCACATGGACACGCCGGGCACTCCGGCTACGCCTGGTATAGGCTTCAGATCGACGTCGAGGACGCAAAACGTTCTCTTGCGCTAAAGATGCCCGACAGCTTCGACGACGCCTACCAGGCTTTCGTCAACGGCCAGCAAGTGGGCGAATTCGGAAGGTTTACCACGCATAGTGTCACCGCGTACAGTGGGCTCCCCACTTCCTTTCGCCTGCCGAAAAACGTCCGCAACGGCAAGATCACAATTGCCGTTCGTGTGTGGATGGACAGTGCCACCCCCTTCAACAGTCCCGATGCCGGCGGCCTGCGGCAGCCTCCTGAGTTGGGCTATGCCTCGGCGATTGCGGATCAGGTCCGCCTCGATTGGGATGACGTCGGCCACTACGTCGGCAGCGGATTTCTGGAGATGCTGGCGCTCGTTGTCGCGATGCTGATGGCCTTCACCTTGTTCTGGCTCGATAGGGAGGAAAAGTCTTATCTCTGGCTCGGTCTGGTCTGCGAAGCCAGCCTGCTGAGCGTTGCTCCTGTCCTGCTTATTAACTTCACCACATGGATGGGGCTTACCGAGTACGTCGTTCTGCACGATGTGATCGCGTTTCCCCTGCGAATTGGCTTGTGGGTTCTTTTCTGGGGTTACTGGTTTCGCCTGGAGCGGATGCGGGCCTTGCACTACGCGGTATGGTCGCTGGTTCTCATCCTTGCCATCGGGACCGCGATGCTTCGGCCACCGCTGTACGGAACGCATGTGCCGGTGCAAGCGGCAACCTTTCTGCACCCGTTTGTCTTGGTAGTCAATCTGGCACTCGGCGCTCTGCTGCTGCTCGTGGCTTACCGCGGTTTCTATAAAAACAGGGGAGAGGGAGGGCTCGCCGCAGCCGCGGTCGTTCTTGCCGTCATTGCGAACTATCAACATGAGCTGCTCCTCCTCCATGTCCAGACGACTTTTACGAGACTCGGCTTCACTTTCTCGCTTGGTTCCATCTCCACCATTCTGTCGCTGCTCATCATTACCGTGATGCTGATGGGCCGGTTCATTACTGCACAGCGCGCGAAAGAGCAATGGAAGATGGAGATCGCCCAGGCCAGGCACGTGCAGCAGGTTCTCATACCTCACACTCTGCCTCAGCTGAACGATCTGAACATCGATAGTGAGTATCGACCGGCGCGCGAGGTTGGTGGCGACTTCTTTCAAATCGTGCAAAACGACGACGGCACCTCACTCATCATCTTTGGCGACGTTACCGGCAAAGGGCTGCAGGCTGGAATGCTGGTCGCTCTCATCGTCGGAGCGATCCGTTCTACCGCCCAGCATGATAATCGCCCGCAACGAATTCTCGAAGCGCTCAATGAACAGCTCTGCGAACGCGAAGCTGCCAGCGCGACCTGCATGATCCTGCGCTTTTCCCCCGGGGGCGCGGTCGAACTCGCCAATGCCGGTCAACTTCCTCCCTATCTCAATGGCATCGAGATGCAGATTGAGGGCGCGCTTCCACTCGGCATCATCTCCGAAATGGAATTTCCCGTCGCCTCTTTCAAGCTTGAGCCGGGCGACTCCCTCATGATCATGTCCGACGGCGTGGCCGAAGCGCAGAATGCGCACGGAGAACTCTTTGGCTTCGATCGCATTGAAGCGATGCTTCGCGATCACACCACCACGGAAGAGATCGCAACCGCAGCCCAGAAGTTCGGCCAGACAGACGATATTCTTGTGCTTCGTATTGAGCGCCATGGGCCGCGGACAGTCCAGCATGAGGAACCGCAAGAGGCGTACACCTGAGCAACAGCCGAAACCGCCGCGACCCCTTCACATCGTCAGAACCACGCGGAACTCCGCCTTGCCGCTCAGCATCCGGGCGTAAGCCTCAGCCGCCTTTTCCAGCGGATAGGTTTCAATCATGGGACGCACACCGCTTAGTTCGGCAAAGCGCAGCGTGTCGTCGCAATCGGCAGCCGTTCCTGCAGCCCAGCCTTGAATCGTTTTGCTTCCAGTGATGAGTTGTACCGGCGTGACCTCAATAGGTTCAAACGCCGCACCCACAACGATGAGCTTGCCGTTCGGTCCCAGGCCGTCGATCAATTCCGACATCGCCTTCGAGTTTGGCGCCGTCGCCAGAATCACTCTTGCGCCGCCGAGCTTTTGCAACTCCGCTGCTGCGTTGGTCGCTTTGCTGTCGAGGTAGACGCTCGCACCGAGTTTCTTCGCCAGCGTCGCATCTTCGGGCCCGCGTCCAATAGCGGCCACCTTATATCCGAACTTGTTTGCGAATTGAATACCAAGGTGCCCAAGACCGCCGATACCCTGCACCGCAACCAGGTCGCCGGGAAGTGCGTCACTGTGCCGCAACGCGTTATACGTGGTAATTCCGGCACACAGCAGAGGCGCTGCTTCGACGTCACTTAGACTTTCCGGTATCGACACCAGCGCCTCCACCGGAGCCACCATGTACTGCTGGTAGCCGCCGTCGTAGCTTATGCCAGGAATCTGCATGTTCTGGCAGTTGCGAAAATCTCCGCGCCGGCACTCGCGACACGTATTATCATGGCCGCCATGCCAGCCCACACCAACACGCTGGCCCTTCTTCCACGCAGAAACCCCGGCTCCCACTTCATCAATGACGCCCGCCACCTCATGCCCCGGGACGCGCGGAAACTCAATTCCCGGCCACGCGCCTTCCACCGTGAACAGGTCGCTGTGGCAAACACCGCAAGCCTGGATCTTGATCCTCACCTGTCCCGCCTGCGGATCGGGAATCTTTCGCTCGACTATCTCGAAACCCGCGCCAGGCTTGGAAATCTGCGCCGCCTTCATCGTTCCGGTTTCTGCTGTTGACGTTGCCATAAATCCTCCTGTGTATCCGCAACCATTGTTGAAAATCCTGACGACTCCAGCGAGGCGACCGGCACCGCTGCTCGTTCACAATTCCACAATACGCCCGCTGTTTTAGAAGCCGACTAATCGCACCGTAAACTGAATCTCGCGCGGACCTCCGAGTCGTGTCACCCCAGGGGCAAAGAGAGGCGATCCAGCGGAAAACACCGGGCTCGTCGAGTCTCCAAAATAGCTGACGCCGTTGTTGTCAAAACGAAGGTTCTTCGCTCCCACGATGTTGAAGACGTCCATGAAAAGATCGAGATGATGCCCCTCTCCCTTCAAGGTGAAATCTTTAACCACCCTCAAATCCAGATTGGAGGCTGCAGGCTGCCGGGAGGAGTTGCGCGCGACCGCAAACCCGTTAACCACAGCGCGATCGTTCATGTCATTTGCATCGTTTTGGGTGTCGAAGCCGACGATCGGGGTATATGGCAGCCCGGAATGAGTAACAAAAAGCGGGTTGAGCTTGAATCCGACCGGAAGATTGAAGATCGCATTAAGGTTCAGGATCTGTCGAGCGTCCATCGAAGAGTAGGCATGCTCCTGTTGCAGAGCAAAAGGATTCACTGCAAAATCCGGTGAATACGCTCCCAGGCTGGAATCGTCATCCATCGTTCGCGACAGCGTGTAGTTGATCAGCAGTTGGGAGCGTCGGGAGATCTGCGAATTGACGCTGACAAAACCGCCATCATAGGTGGAGTGCGATGTTGACTGTTCAACCATCAGCCGTCCCAGTCCGGCGGTAGGTCGTGTTGCAGGAAAGATCGGTGTTCCGCTTGGATTGACCGTTGGGGGAAATAAGTTTTGATCCAGACGACGTTCCAGAGCCCAGGTGCTGTTGCGTAGATAGCCAACCGTAAGCTCCAGTTTGGAAGCGACTTGACGATCGACGCTCGCTGCAGCCTGAAAGGACATTGGATTGCGAAAAGATGGGGCGATGCCTACGACCAGCGCATTCGGCGTGCTCAATCCCGCAGGTGCTGCCGCGAGAGAATGAGGCGAAGCAGTATTTGCTCCGGTCAGAAGAAATAGCGAAGGATCAAAATAGCTGTCGGCCGTAATCGTCTGCGTTCCGTTATCCGCAAAGACACGGTGAAAGAAAGTTGCTGGAGTATCCGCAGCATAGAGGCCTGTCGAAACCCGTACCACCGTCTTTGGGTCCACATTCCACGCAAGTCCAAGTCGGGGTTGCCACTGCTTCAAATCACTGGGAATGTGCTGTGTAACCGTCAACGCCGCATTGGTGTGCGACGGTTGAGGATTCCATTGCCCGGCCCATCGCAGTCCCGCTGTCAGAAACAAACCGGCGCGCAGTTGCATCTTCACATTCCCATAGAGGCCGAGCGTATTGACGGTACCGCGATACCTGACATCGCCCGTGACAAACGTCTGTTGAAAGCGGCGGGGATTGTTATTCGTGTAGTCCGCCAGAGAGTCATAGTCGAAACGCCCGTTCTGGTTCAACTCTTTTTGTTCGTACGCTGGAGCGCTCGCAAAACGCCCGCCGACAGTAAACTCATTTCTGCCACGGCTGATTGTCACGTCGTCGACGAGTTGAGTTTGCTGCGAGGTATAGAGGAGCTTCCCCGCGCTGTCTCCCCCCACGGAACCAAAGCCGTTGATAAAAAACTCCGGTGCAAAGGAGTTCGGCGTGCGGTTGCGATGATCACTCGACCATGCGACGACTGCCTGATTGAAGGTTCGAGCATCGAAAATCGTCGCCAATCCAACGCGGCTGGTAATGCTCTGCCCACTGAACCCAGCGGCATGGCCCAGGGTAGAGAGCGATCGTGTCAACCCGTCCCCTGCATCGAGATTTCGGATCCGGTTCAGGCCCACCTCCACGCTGAGCGTGTTCGCTGGATTCAGCACCCAGTCGATACGGCCAAACCCTGCTGTCGGCGACTGCTTCTCGACGATCTGGCCCTGCTGCACCGCAAGCGCAGCCGGTATCACCGTCCCGGCAGCCTGAGGCGCGAACTCCGCGTAATACGGTGCGTGAACGTAGCCCTTTTCAAAACTGAGAAAGAAAAAACTGCGATTGCGTTTGATCGGTCCGCCGTAGGAAAGCCCAAATGCGTTTAGCAGATTATCCAGCGTGTGGCCGAAGGCATCCGCGGAGGTAAACGGGGTAGGCCGTCCAGTGTAGAAAGCATCTCCCCGCCGGCGGTTCGCACCCGATTTGGTTGCCACGTTGATCAAGCCTGCATTGGTCTGGCCAATGGAGGAGTCGACCCCGGTGCGAACAATCTCAAACTCACGAACTGCCGTGAGTGGAAGAAAAAACCCTCCATCGTCTGCTCCGCGCCGGCCGCCAAGCAACGGATTGTTGAAATTCGTGCCATCCACCTGCGTCGCGATCGCGTTGCTTCTCTGTCCCGCCATCACAACGCCTGTCCCATCGGCGTCCTCCTGCGCGCCGGCCGCCTGATCGGTGAACTGCGTGAAATCGCGGTCCCGATTCGGCAGATACGTAACCGTAAGGCCGGGAATAAAACTGCTTACCGCGGCTTCTGTCGTGTTCGCCGCCGGAGCGACAGTATTTCCTTCAACCGTTCCCCGTCGCGCCGTTACTGTCGTGCTCTGTTTCACGACGGCAACTTCCAGCCGCAGCTCCACCTCCGTACTGCTGCCAACAGTCAACGTCAGCCGCAGCGGACGCTTGAGCACCAGCCCTTTCGCATGAGCCTCGATCGTATAAGCGCCCGAGACCAGCCCGTTGATGCGAAAGCTGCCGTTTCTGTCGCTCTCGACGGTCCGTTCGGTGGAGAGATCGGTATTGCGAATCACCACTTTCGCATCTGGTATCGCTGCGCCCTGTGCATCCACGACGCGTCCCGCGAGAGATCCCGTGACCGCCTGAGCCATGACCGGAGTGACATAAGTGAGCGAGAAAATAGCTGGCAGGCTCAGAACAAATCCAAGCATGAGATAACGTCCCGCCCGGGTTCTCATTTTCATTCGAACCTCTGCACTCTTCACAAACGTGTCCCCTCCGGAGCATTCCCCGCTCACTTAATCTACATTGCGGTGAGGGGTATCCGCTCGACGCGCGAGCACAGGACGAAAGCCGCGTCCGCGCATGCGAATACGAATCGTTACCGCAGCGAAGCTGAGCAGAGTTGCTGCTTCGACGAAAATCTTGCCTCCGTCCAGCAGGTCCGGGTGCCCATCCTTCAGGTTCGGGTCGGTCAGGATACTGTGCAGAAACAAAAGTATGGCCGCCGGGAACACAAGATAATGCAGCCGCCGCCATACCGGCCGCGCCATGCGCGTACGCAGCAGCGAAGTGATGAGCACAATGGCAATCAGGTAAAGCGCACCCGCGCCAGCCAGGTTCAGCTTCGGTTGCAGATAAGAGTGGACTGGCCACAGCACATCGAGGATGCGAAATCGCGGCTCATGCAGAAACAGCAAAACCGCAGGGTGCGTCAGTATCAGCGTGATGGCAACATACGCTGTCCACCGATGCAGCGCAAAAAGATTCAGATGACGATGTGGCCACTGCCGCAGCGAGCTGTAGCGCAGCGACAATAACATGCCGATCAGCAGGTTGAACGTCACTGCACCGACAGCACCCAGCCCGAGGTACGAACAAAGATCCAACAGACTCATTTCCGCCCCGCGGTGTTCATTAAGGTGTGCGACCATTCACCAGGTCCGCCGATATTGTTCTGTGCCTGCGACGTTCTTCGCAACGGGTTCGGGTCAATAAGAGGCATGGTTCGACTGTACGATAAAGTAATGATACCGAGACAATCCGCAGCCTAAACCGTCACCATTGGCCAGCGATGGACAGAAACGGCGATGCGTCTTAGCGTTGTTGCGGATCGTCCAAGGAGTTATATGACCACTCAAAGTCGCGTTCTCATCCTCGCACTGGCGTTTGGATTTGGGGGAGCTGCTAACGCAGTCGCCCAGAGTCTTCATGCCGACTCAGCATTATTCTCCGATATGCGATGGCGCGAGATAGGCCCTCTGCGAGCTGGCAGAACGCGCGCTCTGGCTGGAGTTCCCAGTCAGCCGGCAACGTTTTACCTTGGCGCAGTCAATGGCGGTGTGTGGAAGACCACAGATGCAGGCGATACCTGGCACAGTCTCTGGGATAACCAGCCGACAGGCTCGATCGGCTCTATCGCTGTTTCCCTGAGCAATCCCGATATTGTCTATGTCGCGAGCGGCGAAGGACTCGCACGGCCCGATCTTTCCACCGGCGACGGTGTTTACAAATCAACCGACGCGGGCAAGACGTGGACCCACCTTGGCCTTCGCGACGGCCAGCAGATCGGCCAGATCGCGATCGATCCCCGCGACCCCAATCGCGTCTTCGTTGCCGTGACCGGCCATCCTTATGGCCCGAATAAAGAGCGCGGCCTTTACAGGACGACCGACGGCGGCAAGACCTTCCAGAACGTTCTCTTCATCGATGAGTTCACCGGCGCGTCGGAAGTGCAGATCGATCCCAATCACTCCAACGTCGTCTACGCCGGTATGTGGGAGCGCGAGGAAGGCGCATGGGAAAACGGTGCGTGGAGCGGCACTCATGGCGGGTTTTTCAAATCGACCGACGGCGGCGATCATTGGACCAAACTCACCGGCGGCGGTCTGCCCGACGGCATCGTCCAGGTGAACATCACGATCTCCCCGGCCGACTCGAATCGCATCTACATTGAAGCTGCGACCGAACGCGGCGTCGGGTTGTATCGCTCGGAAGATGCCGGCGCCACCTGGGTACATGCGCCTGACAACGACACTCGACCCGAGGCGCGCATTGGAGGAGGCGATCTTCCGGTGCCGGAAGCCGATGCAAAAGACCCCAACACGGTGTATGTCGCAAGTGTCGTTACCTGGAAGTCGACCGACGGCGGCAAGACCTGGTTCGGCCTGCGCGGATCGCCTGGCGGCGACGATTACCAGAATATTTTCATCAACCCCAACAACCCGAAGATCATCGCTCTGGCCAGCGATCAGGGAGTCATCATCACGCAGAACGGCGGCGAGACATGGGCCAAATGGTTCAACCAGGCCACCGCTCAGGTCTATCACGTCACCGCCGACAACGCCTTCCCCTATCGGGTTTGCGGCGGCCAGCAGGATAGCGGCAGCGCCTGCGTGTCCAGTCGAAGCGATGATGGCCGCATCACCTTTCATGACTGGCACCCGGCCGGAATTGAAGAATATGGATACGCAGCGCCCGATCCGCTCAATCCGGACATCGTCTACGGCGGCAAAGTCAGTCGCTACGACCGCACCACCGGACAGATTCAAAGCGTAGAACCCAAACCCCTGCGCAGCTATCGCGTGCTTCGCACCGAACCGCTGATGTTCTCGCCGCTTGATCCGCACAAGCTCTACTTTGCGACCAATACCTTGTGGCTCACCACCGATGGCGGCAAGAACTGGAAAGAGGTCAGTCCCGACCTCTCGCGCGAAGCCGGTTACGACATTCCGGCTACGCTGACGCATTACAAAGACTCTCCCACCCTGCGCCCGACGCGTCGCGGCGTCATCTATGCGCTCGGCCTCTCGCCGGTCGACGGCAATCGTCTGTGGGCAGGAACCGACGATGGCTACATCTGGACAACCGCCGATGCCGGCAGCCACTGGACCAACATCACACCACCGGAGATGAAGCCCTTCTGGAAAGTGTTCAACATGGATGCCGGTCACTTCGACGCTCTCACTGCCTATGCAGCGATCAATACCATGCGGTTGGACGACATGCGTCCGCACCTCTATCGCACTCACGATGGAGGCAAGACATGGACGGAGATCAACAACGGCATCCCGGATGGCGCTGCGACCAATACGATTCGCGAAGATCCGAAGCGCAAGGGTCTGCTTTATGCCGGCACCGAAACCCAGGTGTATGTCTCTTTCGACGATGGCGATCACTGGCAGTCGCTGCGGCTCAACATGCCCGCCACCTCCGTGCGCGATCTGCAGGTGAAGGGTGATGACCTGATTGCCGGAACACACGGCCGCGGCTACCTGATTCTGGATGACGTAACGCCGCTGCGGCAGATTGCGGCGAAGGTAGCCTCCGCCACTGCGTATTTATATGCGCCGCAGACCGCCATGCGCATTCGAAACAACATGAATCCTCCCACACCTTGGCCTCCGGACATGGCTACCGGCGAAAATCCTCCCGATGGCGCCATCATCGACTACTACCTTGGGCCGAAATTTTCCGGCACAGTCGCGCTGGAGATCGTCGATAGCAAAGGCGCGGTCATCACGCAGATTCGCAGCACCGATCCCGTGCCTCCGCTTGATCCGCGCTATCCCGATCCCACGCTTTGGGCGCGCCCTCCGCGCGTCCTCGCGGCAACCCCGGGACATCATCGCTTCCTTTGGGATATGCAGTATCCGCAGGTCCCGGGTATGTCGACCGGTCCCGATGCGGATCAGGCCGTGCCCTACAACACGCCCGCCGTCTCCACCGCGCCGTGGGTCATGCCCGGCAGCTATACCGTGCGCCTGATCGCCAATGGAAACACGGAATCTGCCCCCCTGACGATCGTCATGGACCCGCGGGTGAAGACAAGCCAGGCAGACCTGCAGCAACAATTTGATCTTTCGAAGAGTATGTATGACGATCTGCTCCGCGCAACCACCGCGCTCCACGAGATTACGGTTCTGCGCGAGCAGTTGAAAGCGCGCGCCGGTGACGCGCCCGTCGCTCAATCCAAAGACTCCATCGACGCCAGGCTCGATGCCATCGCCGGTTCCGAACGAGGTGGCCGCGGCGGTGCCCGCGGTGGTCCAGCCGGCCCGCCAAATTTGGGAACGGTACGATCGCAAATCGCAAGAATGGAGCACGAGATACAGAGAGCCGACGAAGCTCCCACTGCAGCGCAGGTCGACGCGGCCCAGATTACAAGCAAGCCTCTGGACGATCTATTGCAGCAATGGCAACAGGTGAAGCAAACTAACCTTAAGGCGTTGAATCAAGAGCTCGAACAGCACCATCTGAGCGCGCTCCTGATCGATACAACGCGAATCGATCACGACGTCGAAGACCAGATTCAGGTCGGCGACGAAAACTGAGCTGACCGGCTCCGGGCCACCGACAACCCAAGTTGCAGTTCTCTCGTTTGCAACTCCGCCATTCAGGCGCTGAACCGTTGTTTGCCTGAAGCGAATACAATTTCTTGTTTGGAGAATGTATGTTGCCTCAGCGTTCCCGTAACGCTCTTCTACTTTTGCTGTTCAGTATTCCTCTGCTTGCGCAAACCCCGGACACAGCGACACTCCAGGGCAACGTTGTGGACGCAACCCAGGCGGCTGTTCCGGGTGCGCGCATTGTATTCAGTAATGAGCTCACCGGTCTCGTGCGCCAGACGGTCAGCGACGGGGTGGGTCGATTTTCCCTCGGAGGTCTGCCCGTGGCTGGGCAGTACACCGTGACCGCGACAAAGAATGGGTTTGCGGAAGCAAAGGCAGACCACATCTCGGTAGCCGGCGGCAGCAGCGCCACTCTCCGGCTCACGCTTCGCGTAGCTGGCGAAGTCTCGACCATCCGGGTCGAAGGCGCCGCAGACGATGTTCGTGTCGATCAACCCCAGTTAGGGATTCACCTGTCTCAACAGCAGATGCATGAAACTCCTCTGCCCGCGCGACGCATCACCTATTTGCCTTTGCTTGACGCTGCAAATCGTCCTGCTATCAATCAGGGCGACATCTTTATGAACGAGAATCTCTTCACCACCAACGGTGCGGGGCGCCGGCAAACCTGGTTTGAAGTCGACGGCGCTAACTCCGTTGACGTGTGGGGCCGACAGACGATCTTCACCAACATTCCCTTGATGGCCCTTGACGAGATGGCCGTACTGACGAGCAGCTTCTCGGCAGAGTACGGCGCCTCAACCGGAAGCGTCGTCAACATCGTGACGCGTAGCGGCGGCGACAAACTCCATGGCCAGCTGCTGGAACTATGGCGTCCCGCGAGTACCGGGGCCTCGCTCGAAGGATTCAACAGCGGCAATGCAACCAGCGGCAACGAGATTACCAGTGACTCGCTCGGCCAAACCGCAGCCGAGCTTTCCGGCCCGCTCGGACCGAACAGCAAAACCCGATTTTTTGCGGCAGGGGAGTACAACCGCGAGGCCAAGGCGTCGCCCATCACTTCGCCAATTGCACCGGGAAGCTACGTGGGCCATTATCGCGGCTGGCTCGGCCTGGTTCGCTTCGACCGTCAACTGAGCGATAAAAACAACATATTTCTCCGTGCCAACATCGACAACTTCTCCGATTCGAACCCAAATGGCATCGTCGGCGGCTCCAGTCTCGCCACCGTTGCACGAATCTTTCGACGCCGCACCTACACCGGCGAACTTGGAGATACGGCTGTTCTCAGCGATCGCCTGTTGAACAACGCCCGGCTGCAGTTCCAGCTTGGTTCGCCGATCACCGAGTTCGACCCGGTTGTTTACGGTACGCAGTTTGTTGTGCCCATTACCTCTTCTTGCGGAAACACGGCGTGCGGCACGTTTACCTCGGGGACCTCGCAGTCGGCATTGCTGATGAACCGCCAGTACGAATTCTCCGATATCCTCGCTTATACCTTGGGCCGCCACCAACTCACCTTCGGCGGCGATGTCATCGCCGCGCATAATGGCGGCAACAGCAAGGAGTTTGGCGGCCCGATCTTCCTTGGCAAATTTACGTACAACACCTGCTCGCAACCCGCAGCAGTATGTCAGAGCCCCGCTTATCTGAACAACATCGCGAATGTAGCCAACTATCAGCAAAGCTACGGCAATGCGAGCTACGTCGTGGACGACCAGGTGTGGTCGCTGTTTGCTCAGGATGACTATCGCGCCACGCGAAAGCTTACGCTGAATCTTGGCCTGCGCTACGAACGTCAGACGCTCACCAATGCGACCCTGAATTTTGCGCCGCGCGTCGGCTTTGTTTACGACACCACCGGCAACGGTTCGATCGTGATTCGCAGCGGCTTTGGCATCTACAACTCGCAGATCGTGGACAACTCCTTCGCCAGCTATGCTCTCGGAGAGCCTTCCGGCGTCTTTACCTACACTGCGACGCCGGGCCAGATTGGTTTTCCCACCACCGTAGCCTCTGCGCCTCTGCCGGCGTTTCCTCCCGGTGCGGTAGCGCCGGTGCGCAGCCTCTACGTTCGCCCCGGCCAGCCGGCCTATCTCAGTCAATATTTTCCTACCGGTGTTCTCAACGGATATCCCAACGCGCTGCTAACCCCGTACTCCGAGCAGTACACACTCGGCATCGAGCACCGTTTTGCCGAGAACTGGATCTTCAGTCTCGACTACGTCGGCGCTCACACCCTGCGCATCATTCGCCCGCTCGATGTGGATGGACCGGCACCGTTCGTGCGCACCGCCCAGAACCAATCCCGAACCGCACAGGCCGCCAACTGCACGAGGCCATACTGGATCTACTGGTACTCCCAGCACGGCGCGACGTGTACTACGGCGAATACGAATCCGCCACCCTACGGCGTCATCCAGACCGACGTCAACGACGGCTACCTGCACTACAACGCCCTCGACCTGAATGTTTCACACACTTTCAGCCACGGCTTCTCTACTCTGATCAGCTACACCTGGTCGCATACTCTCGACAACGTCGACCCTGACACCACCAGCCAGAATCCGAACGACACAAACTTTACCCAACACACCGAGTACGGTCCCGCCATCTACGATCAGCGCCATCGGCTCGTCGTCAGCGGAGTCTATATTGCGCCCTTCAAGGTTCATATCGGCGGCGTTGGCACATTCGGCAGCGGCCTGCCCTACAATCTCGTGACCGGCACAACCAACAGCGGAAACACTGGCGCCACCACCGACCGCCCCGTCATCAATGGAGCAGTCGTTAGCCGCAATGCGGGCCGCGGCACCAGTACCTATTCCGTCGACCCATTTGTCAGCCGCATGTTTCCTCTCTTCACCGAATCTGTGCAGCTTGATCTTCGCGCAGAGGCTTTCAACGTTTTGAACCACCCGAACTTTATCGGCTTCAACGGAACCTATGGGAACGGAGCTGCGCCAGCCTCTCTGGGGGCGCCGCTGCCCGGCGTCACCAGTCAGCTTCCCGCCCGTCTGATGCAGTTCTCGGCAAAGGTGAGCTTCTAGTCCAAACATTGGCTGCGCGAGATCGCCATGCAAGCTCGCTTGCGTCTCAATCCACCTGGAACCCGTCTATGACAGAACAGAATAAAATTGTGATCTTCAAGCTGCCTCTTCTCGCTTGCCATCTCATTGCCGTAGGAGCATGAATGAAAGTTGTCCGTAGCACCTTCTCTGCTGTGCTGTGCCTCGCCGCCACAAGTCTTGCCTTATCCTTCTCGACACCGCCGGCTGTAGCGCAACCGCAGGTTCCCGCTGCCATGCTGGGTGGCCTGGAGTGGCGCGATGTAGGACCGATGCGTGGCGGCCGCGCCTACGCCGTCGCCGGAAGTGCCGGTCAGCCCGACACCTTCTACATGGGTTCGGTCGGCGGCGGCGTCTGGAAGACCGAGAACGCCGGCCGCACCTGGTTTCCCATCGCGGATCAGGGCATCCCCATCGGCTCGATCGGCGCCATCGCAGTCGCGCCATCCGATCCCAATATTGTTTACGTCGGCACAGGAGAGCCCGATATACGCAGCCAGCACTCCTACGGAATCGGAGTCTTTAAATCTACGGATGCCGGCAAAACGTGGAAGTCTGTCGGACTCGAAGATTCGCGGCACATAGGCCGCATTGTGGTCGATCCCAAAGATCCGGACCGCGTCTATGTCGCCGCGTTGGGCCACGTGTACGATCCCAATCCCATGCGCGGCGTCTATCGCTCGACGGACGGCGGCGCGCACTGGAAAAAAGTTCTCTCCGACCCGAAGCTGCCCAACGACGTCGGCGCAGTTGAGCTCGCCATCGATCCGGTGCATCCGCGCACGCTGTACGCCTCGCTCTGGGGAACGCGCCGCCCGCCTTGGTCGGTCTATGCCCCGGCGAATCTCCCCGGCGGCGGCCTCTATAAGTCCACTGACGGCGGCGACACCTGGAAAAAATTGGCTGGCGGCCTCCCTGCCGACGACTTCGTCGGCAAGATCGGCATCGCCGTCGCACCCAGCAACCCCAACCGGCTGTGGGCTGTCGTCGACGATTTAGGTGCCGCAATCGCCAAGCCGATCCGCGGCGGCGGAGCAACGCCGGAGGCGCGGCCAGCCTCCACCGGAGGCGGCATTTACACCTCGGACGACGCCGGAGCCACATGGAAGCTCGTCAACAACGAACAGCGCCTCTGGGGGCGCGGCTGGTACTTTGAAGCCGTTGCCGTCGACCCCACCAACCCTGACCGCGCTTACGTCATCAACACCGGCACCTACGAAACCACCGATGGCGGCAAGACCTTCGTGCCCGTCAAAGGCTCGCCCGGTGGCGACGACGATCACCAGATGTGGATCAACCCGCGCGACGGCAACCGCATGGTGCTTAGCACCGATCAAGGCACCGTTGTCAGCGTGGATGGCGCGCAGACCTGGAGCACCTGGTACAACCAGCCGACCGCGCAGATCTATCACGTCGCCGCAAGCAGCGGTTTTCCATACTGGCTCTACGGAGCGCAACAGGACTCAGGCGGAGTCGGCGTCGCCACCTGGTCGCGCTTCGGCGTTCTGAACTTCCGCGACTGGGAGCCAACCTGTCTGGCCGGCGAGAGCGATACCGTTGTTCCCGATCCCGATCCGAAGTCTGCGCGTGTGCTCTATGGCGGCGGTGCGGGGCGTTGCGATCAGTCGCTCAATGTCGCTGTGCCGCTCGGCGGCGATTTACCTGCGCCAGACGCCTCCGATCCCAATCGTAAGACGTGGACTCTGCCCGAGGTCTTCTCCCCCGCTGACCAGGCGCTCTACTACTCCAACCAGTTCGTCTTCCGTACCCGCGATCGCGGAAAGACCTGGCAGAAGATCAGTCCGGATCTCACGCGACTGCATCCCGAAGTGCCGAAGACCCTCGACGCAGTCACCGCAACCGACATCGACCAGCCGATGACCGACCGCTTCGGCGTTGTCTACACCATCAGCCCCTCTCCTCTGGACGCGAAGATGGTCTGGATCGGAACCGATGACGGCCTGATTCAATTAACCACCGATGACGGCGCCAGTTGGAACAACGTGACCCCTCAGGGCATGACGGCGTGGAGCAAGGTCTCGCAGATTGAGGCTGGACACTTCGATGCCGGCACCGCCTATGCCTCGGTCGACCGCCATCGCCTCGCAGACCTCAAACCCTACATCTACCGCACCCACGATGGCGGCAAGACGTGGGTGAAGATCACCGGCGGCATCCCCGAAGGCGCTTTCGTCAACTCGGTCAAGGAAGACCCGAAGCAGAAAGGTCTGCTCTACGCGGCGACCGAACTCCGCGTCTATGTCTCCTTCGATGACGGCGAGCATTGGCAGCCATTGCAGTTGAACATGCCTGTCACCTCGGTGCGCGACATCGTCGTGCATGGCGACGATCTCGCGGTGGCTACCTACGGCCGCGGATTCTGGGTTCTGGACCAGATGGCGATGCTGCGGCAGGTCGCCGCTGACGGCAAACGCATCGAGGGCGACAAGGCCCACCTCTTCGCGCCTGGAGAGACGATGGCCATTCACAATGGCAGTATGAACGGCACGCCGCTGCCGCATGAGGAGCCGCAGGAACTCAACCCGCCCGCGGGCGTCGTCGTGTATTACTGGCTCAAAGACGTCTCCGCCGGACCGCTCAAGATCGAGTTGGTCGACGCGCAAAATACCGTCCGCGCCTGTCTCGCCAGCGACACGCCGGTGAAGCCCGTCGATACCGAAGCCATCAACGTGCAGGCAATATGGGAACAGCCTGCGCCTCCACCCGCAGCCGCAGCAGGAACTCACCGCGTCGCGCTGAACATCCGCCAGGTGCGCGGTTTCGGCGGTGGTGGCCGTCGCCCTGAGCCGCCCCCGGCCGACGCCTGCAATCCTCCGGGCTCGCATCCCGCCGAAGCTCCACAGCCCCGCCGTGGCCGTCCCGCGCCAGGACTGCAGCCCGGCGACTACACCGTGCGGCTTACCGTCGATGGCCAGACCTACACCCAGCCAGTCAACATCAAACCGGATCCGCGCGGTATTCCCGAGTGAAATAGCTCGCCATTACCGCGCGGCAATTCGAACAGACAACAAGGGAGTACCGCGCTGCCGGTGCCCCTTTTTGTTTGTCATTCTTCGCCGCAGGCGGAGACCTGCTTCCGTCCACCTTCGCGCGAAGCGCGAATCCGGAGGGAGCAGGGGGCCGTCAGGCCCCTGAAAACGACATCCAACAAAAAGGGGCTTTAGCCCCCGGGCCTTTGTCCCTACCGCCAAAAACCCCAGCAAAATCACATGTCAAGTCCCCCACTCCACGAACCAAATCGCAAAGTTCAACAAACCAAACCGCTTGCCCCTAAAAAATATTCCTTCGCAACGTGGCATTTTAGTTATGCCCGATTCGTTAAAATAGAACTATAGAAAAAAATAAAAGATTTCAGAACCAAGCAGCCGCCCGGCCCCCGAGCCGGGCTTTCGCATTTAACCGCAAAGCACAGTACCAGAAGTCCAGACCTATCTCCTGTCTTCCTGAGACTTTGCGCAAAAAAGTACCCCGTGGGGGGAGGGACCATGATGAACGACAACCAATCACCGAAGCAATACCAATGCCGCCACATCTTCACCGACGGCCACCGCTGCGCCAGCCCCTGTCTGCGCAGCCAGGAGTTCTGCTACTACCACCACACCACGCGAAAACCCATCGCCAACCCAAAACAGCGCCGCAGCCGCCGCTCCACCTTCCACCTGCCGCTGCCCGAAGACCGTTCCGCCATCCAGGCCTCCATCGGCGAAGTCCTCCAGCGCATCGCCGCCAACGACATCGATCCGCGCCGCGCCGGCCTGCTGCTCTACGGCCTCCAGATCGCCAGCCTCAACCTCCCCAAAGCTCAACCCGCCACCCAACGCAACAGCCAAACCACAACACCAATCCAAACCGTCGAAGAGATCACCATCGACACCACCTTCGGCGTCCTCGCCCCGCGCACCGAACTCGGCAAAACCGAAAGGCCCAAAAGCTCCGTCCATCTTCTGATGGAGCGCATCCTGCAGCAATGCGGGAAGGAAAATGAACTGGACGAAAAACAACCCAAAGAAAAACACCCCAACGAAAAAGAACCCGAAGAGAAAGCCGCCATCCCACAACCCGCCACCCTGCCCACCCTCCAGGCCACCGCAGACTCCACACTCACCGCCCGTCCCTGCCGTCGCCCGCGCAAATCCGCGCTAAGCCCTCCCCACCGAACCCGCAAACCTCAAACCTGCACTTCCGAGTCGTTTTTGTTGAACGACCGTTCGATCTCTTCCAGGGTTCTGCCCTTGGTCTCTGGCAGGAAGAACGCGGCCGTGATGAAGTACAGCACAGTACATGCAGCCCAGAAAGAAAACATCGCATAGTAACCGTAGTTGCCTACCACGGGCAGGAACACAGCCGCGATCACCGTCGAGACGCCCTGATTCAGAAGCAATGCGATCCCCATCCCTGCTGCTCGAATGCGCGTTGGCATCAGCTCCGACAAGGCGAGCCAGACCACCACGCCGGGTCCAACGGCGAACGAGGCGATGAAGACGCCCAGGCACAGCGTGATCAGCCAGCCGGTTTTTTCCGTGGGCACGGGGCCATAGAGCGCGCGCTTGATGGTCAGTGGAGCGCTGGGATTCTTCTCGTCCGGCGCGATAGTCAGAGTCGGATCCTTGTCGTTGCTCAGAACCGTCGATACCTTGTCTCCGCTGCCCTGGGAATAGAGCACCGTCAGCGCCATGGGGCGGCCGTCAATCGCGGGACCGAGGGTGGCTTCGCCGACCGCCAGGGTGAGTGTGTTTCCTGTCTGAAGATGGTCAAGCCGGTCCAGCACATTCACGCGTTTCGATTCGAACCCGTGAAAGAGCAATGCGGCTGCGGCGAGCGCGACAATGATGCCGCCAGTGCCCAGTTTGAGCAGGAATTTTCGCCCTTTTTTGTCGACCAGAGCAACCGACACGATCGTCATCAGGCAGTTCAGAACCTTCACCACAACGTCGCCTTGGGTCGCGTGATTTGCGCTCATCCCGGCCTGCTTAAGAATGATGACGAGAAAGGCGAGCACCGAATTGATTCCTGTTGTCTGATTACAGGCCAGAATGATGCACGCGAGAATAAACGGGACGACGTACTTTCTTTGCAGCAGCGAACCGGCAGCATGACGCTGCGCTTTTTTGCCGTCGTCGGCCGCGAGGGTTTCAATCTCCCGCATCTCAAGCTGGGCCTCAGCCTCTCCGGAGGTGCGCTGGAGCGCGGCCAGAGCCTCGGCAGGCTTGCCGTGGCGGACAAGCCATCGCGGGGTTTCGCTCAACAGGAACGAGCCCAGAAAGAATGCGATCCCGGGATAGATCACCGACAGGAACATCCCGCGCCAGGCGTGGTCCTGCGCGGCGCGAACGAGTGCGAGATTGCCTCCGGCAGCAGCGACGGCGGCCTCCGCCTGGTGCGTGTAAAACAAGCCGGTGACCGACGCAATGACGATGCCGGCCGTCAGCATGAACTGGAAGATTGCCGTGCCTCTTCCGCGATTGACGGCGCTGAGCGTCTCGGCCAGGTAGAGTGGCACAACGACGGCGATGACTCCGCCGCTGATGCCCTGCAGAAAGCGCCCGCAAAACAGAGGAACAAAACTCTGGGAGATGACAATCAGACCGACGCTGGCGACGAATAGGAAGCCGCTGACGATCATCATCTTCTTGCGGCCGATCCAGTCGGCCATGACACCGGCGACAAGAGACGAACACATGCCGCCGCCCAGTACCGCAGCGACGATAAGGGAGGTTTGTTCTACTGTTAAACTGACGGTTTTGCCGAGATAGAGCAGGGCGGCGGCGATGATGCCCACGTCAATCCCATACAGCAGACCACCTAAACCAGCGACAAGAATTAAAAGGCGGTTATAGCCACCCGTGCTCAGTATTTGCTTCCTCATGGTCTCCCGGAATTGACGTCAAATTGTACCCTTTGTACCCTCAATCGAAAGGCGCCGGGTTTTGAGGCAGTTTTCTCTCACAAAGGGAAGTATAAAAAACATTGTATAGATTCGTATTGCTTCGTTATGATCTAATAACTTTCGCTGGCTACTATAAAACCTGATGTTGGGGTATGTCTGAAATGACTTTCCGGAAGCAATTTTCTTTCTCTGTTCCCGCCGGTTTCTCTCTGCCTGCCAGCATTCAGTGGGTAGCTTTCCTCCTGTTTTTTGCATTCGCGACGGTTCTGGCGCAAACGGAAACGAATCCAGGAACTGCCTTTTACGCGACGCAGGGACACGAGTTCACGCTGGGCAATCGGGCGATAGAGGCAAGGTGGGACATCTCCGGCGGGAAGCTGACGAATTTGATTGTGGTGGATCGACTGCATCAGAAGACCATAGGAGTGCCGTCTGCGTTTCGGCTTCTCTTTGTGGACGGAAAGATTCTGCAGATGCAGGACATGCACTTCGTGGGCACGCCTGCGGTCCACGAATTGACGCCGGCTCCCGGCGCATCGCGCTACTCCGATCGACTGGGAGGCAAGGAGTTTGAGGGTGTTCTCGAAGATGCGACCGGGGATCTTCGTGTGGACTACGGCGTGGTGCTTCGCGATGGATCTGCCTATGTGCGGCAAACTCTGACCATCTCCGCGCCGCAGCGGGATCTTCCCATTAAGGATGTCCGCCTGATTGATCTGCGTGTTCCGGGAATTCAGGTGGTTGGAAAGGTAGCCGGCTCACCGTTGGTGGCGGGCAATTTTTTCTTCGGCTTTGAACATCCGCTGTCTGCCAGCGAGGTTCATGGCGATCACGCGGTGTCGGATCTGGAGCGCACGCTGCCTTTGCCGAAGGGGCAGTCGATCACGTACTCCTGGGTGATTGGAGTCTCGCCCGAAGGCCAGATGCGGCGGAGCTTTTTGGCATACATCGAACGGGAACGCGCACATCCTTATCGAACGTTTCTGCACTACAACTCGTGGTACGACGCCGGCTACTTTACGCCGTACGATGAGGCGCTCGCGCTCGATCGGGTGAATGCTTTTGGGAGTGAACTGCACGACAAGCGCGGCGTCACACTGGACTCGTATCTATTCGACGATGGATGGGACGCCCACGATTCGCTGTGGGGCTTCAACAAAGGATTCCCGAATGGGTTTACACCTGTCCGCGATGCTGCGGCGAAGTATGGAGCGTCTCCGGGAGTCTGGATGTCGCCGTGGGGAGGTTACGGGAAGCCGAAGCTCGAACGCATCGCGTATGGAAAAAAAGAAGGGTTCGAGATTGTCGACGGAGGTTATGCGCTGTCCGGACCGAAGTACTACGAGCACTTCCGCAGCGTGTGCCTGGATATGATCCGCAAATATGGCGTGAATCAATTCAAGTTCGACGGGACGGGAAATGTGGATCATGTTGTTCCGGGTAGCCACTTCGACAGCGATTTCAGCGCGATGATTCATCTCATCGGCGAACTTCGCCAGGAGAAACCGGACATCTACATTAATCTGACGACAGGAACTGCCGCTTCGCCGTTCTGGCTGCTCTATGCCGATTCGATCTGGCGAGGCGGCGAGGACGATAGCGTTGCCGGCGTTGGCAGCAACCGTGAGCGGTGGATCACCTATCGCGACGCGGATACCTATGCGCATATCGTTTCTCTCGGCCCTCTGTACCCACTCAATTCGCTTATGCTGCACGGCATTATCTATGCCAGGTACAACCGGCGGCTCAACACTGATCCCGGCGATGACTTCGCCAACGAGGTCCACTCCTACTTCGGCACCGGCACACAACTGCAGGAGATGTACATCACCCCATCGTTTCTCTCCGACAAGAACTGGGACACGTTAGCGGAGGCCGCGAAGTGGTCGCGCGAGAACGCAAGCGTGTTGACGGATACACACTGGGTTGGGGGCGATCCGAACTGGCTCGAAATCTACGGCTGGGCATCGTGGACTCGGAAGAAAGGGATTCTTGTGCTGCGGAACCCATCGGATAAACCCGGCGCTATTGCGATCGAGCTTGCAAAGGCTCTCGAGCTGCCGCCCGGCGCTCCGCTCATGTACTCCGCCAGGAGTCCATGGAAGGCGGATAGCGGGAAGAGCCCGCTTATTTTGAACGCGCAGGTCTCCCACACATTCACGCTTGCGCCGTTCGAGGTTCTTACGCTGGAGTTGCAACCTAAATAATCAGGTGGGAGTGTTCCTTGCGAAATCCAATCATGTCGTTGTTGTCGTTGCCTGACGAAGAGAAGAAGAGCAGAGGCATCCTCCATACACCAAAAGAGATTGCTCAGCAGCCAGAGACATGGGAGGCAACGGGAAAAAGCCTTTCCGCCGCGAGGGCGAGCATTGAGGAGTTTCTGCAGAGAGCCGGGATCGCGGGCCGCGATGGAGTGGGTATACCGAACGTTATTCTTGCGGGAGCCGGTACGTCGGACTACGTCGGTCAGGCAGTGAGCCGGGTCTTACGCCGAGAGTGGAACTGCGAGGTCGAAGCAGTTCCCAGCACAGAACTGCTGACAAACATGCGCGATTTCATCCTGTCGGGGAAGAAGTATGCGATGATCTCGTTTTCCCGGTCGGGCGATAGCTCCGAAGGCGTAGCGGCACTGGAACTGGCCTTAGAACACTATCCCGACCAGATCAGCCATCTGGTGGTTACGTGCAATGCCTCTGGGGCGATGGCGAAGTTTCCGGGCGTATTCTGCGTTGTACTTGACGATCGAGTGAATGATCGCGGGCTTGCCATGACGAGCTCCTTCACGAACATGATTGTCGCCGGACAGTTTCTGGCTCACGCATTGCAGCCTGGCTCCTACGAGGAGATTCTGCGGGAGTTGGTCGCGATTGGCGAACGAATCATTCCCAAGGCAGCCGATCTCGCTTCGCAATTGGCGCGGAAGAAGTATTCGCGGATGTGCTTTATCGGGGCCGGTGCGCTCCGTGCGGTGGCGGAAGAGTCGTCCCTGAAGGTGCTTGAGCTCAACGCAGGAAGGATCGCGACCCTTGCGCAATCTCCGCTCGGTCTGCGGCATGGCCCGCTTTCGTTTGTGAATGGAGAGACTTTGCTGGTGGCTTATCTCTCTTCAGGCGAATCGCGGATCGGTTACGAATTCGATCTGCTCGAGGAGATCGGACGTAAAAACCTTGCCGGCGAGATGGTAGTTGTCGCTCCGCGCATCACCAGGCGTATCGCAACGATTACGCGGAACGTTTTATCGCTGGATGCGCCAGCTATCGTCTCAGATCGATACCGAGCGCCGGTAGACGTCATTTTTGGTCAGATGCTGGGACTCTTCACCTCGCTCGAAAACAAGATGATTCCGGATTCTCCTGGCACTGGAGCGATTGGCAGAGTCGTGTCTCACGTGAAAATCTACCATGGGCGTGGCGGGTAGGATGCGTGATTTGTCGCGACGATGTGAAAGAGTGCCGCTGGTCTCAAACCAGAGTCACTTTAATATTCTGCGACCTGAGCGTTTCGGCGATCGACTCAGGCAAGCCCTTATCCGTGATGACATGATGCACTTCCGTAACGGGCATGATGCGGGACATGCTTCGACGAGAGAACTTGGTCGAATCACAGACGGCCACAACCTGGCGGGACGAATTTGCCATGGCGCGATTGACTCGCGCTTCGAGCAGATTCGGTGTTGTGAGCCCAATCTCCAGATCGAACCCATCCACACCGAGAAATAGAATATCGGCGTGCACTTCTTTCAGGAAATCCTCCGCGATCGGCCCGACCATCGAAAACGAGTTCTTGCGAAGCGTCCCACCGGTCAGGATTACCTCAAAGTTGGTATTCGCCAGGTCGGCGGCAATGTCGATTGCATTCGTAATGATCGTCAGAGACGACAGTTTCCTGAGTTCGAGCGCGATTGCCGCGGTTGTTGTTCCGGAATCGAGCATGACGCACGATCCCTCTCTGACGAGCTTGACGGCTGCGGCGGCGATACGTTCTTTCTCGGCCGTGTGAAGCTTTTGCTTCTCCTGAACCGTTGGATCCAGCAGAGCGTCCGAATAGGCAGGAAGCGCGCCACCATGGCTCCGCTGCACCAGTCCTCGTTCCTGGAGGATGTCTAAATCCTTACGAATCGTTATTTGTGATACAGAGAATAGCTCTGAAAGGTTACCGACCAGTACGCGTCCTTCGGCGCGCAATACAGCTAGAATTCTTTGTCGGCGCTCCTCCGCCATCAACGGATCTCTATTTCGGTTCATCGAAGCATCTCTCTGGATGTTGGGGACTTCCGTCGATTTATATTTCCGGGGTGCAGCTACATTTGGGCACAATCCTAGCAGCTTGGCTCTTTTCCCATCAACACTCGGGCCATTATCGAAGCATTTGATTAGTGTTTCCGTTATATTTCGTTTAGTTTGTATTTGCATCTTGCCCTGGATGGAAGCTTAAGGCCGACTTCGAGGCTGTGGGGGCAGGATACTCTGGGAAGTCGATGATTGGACGAAGATCGGAACTGCAGGCAAAGAGACGGCGGTAATACAAACCGTGAAGACATTCGATATAGCGATTGCCGGTGAGATCAACCTGGACCTCATCCTGTATGGTCTTCCACCCACGTTGCCGATGGAGCGAGAGCTCCTGGCCACGGACTTTCGCGTCACTCTGGGGAGCTCGTCTGCGATTCTTGCTCACAATTTGAGTGTGCTGGGAGCAAAGGTCGGATTTATTACGCGGGCTGGTTCCGATGCTTTGGGCAAAATCGCACTGGAGCGGGTTGGAGAAAGCGGGGTCGATCTCAGCCGGATCGTTGTTGACGGGGGACCCACTTCAACTGGAGTTACGGTGCTGCTCCCTCATGGAAGAGAGCGCCACATCCTGACCTATCCTGGAACGATGGCAGAGCTGAGCCTTGTTGATCTGGATCTTGACTACCTCAAATCGGCGCGCCACTTCCATTTGTCATCGTTATTCCTTCAACGTGCGCTAGCGCCGGCGTTGCCCACGCTCTTTCGCGAGCTCAAAGGCGCCGGCCTCACCATTTCGCTCGATACGAACGACGATCCAGATGGTGAGTGGGGTGGAGTTCTGAATGAGTTGCTGGATCTGGTGGACGTCATTCTGCCGAATGAAGAGGAGGCATGCCGTATCGCACGTACGCCGACGCCTGAAGAGGCAATCGATGTGCTTGCGAAACGAGTTCCGTGCGTGGCGGTGAAGCACGGCTCCAGAGGTTCGACCGTGAGAGGCGGCGGCCGGACGTTCGCGGCATATCCTTTCGCCGTATCGCCTGCGGACACGATCGGCGCGGGAGACAGCTTCAATGCGGGCTTCCTGTTCGCATGGCTTAGGGATCTGCCGCTGGAAGAGTGTGCCCGTGCCGGCAACATCGCCGGAGCTCTCTCGACTTTACGCCCAGGCGGGACCGAGGCCTTTCGCGAAAGGGAATTGGCGGCTGCATTTCTGAAGGAGCATGGTTTTCCCTCTGCCTGATTGTGGCGGTAATCATTGGAAGCGAGGAAAGGTGTCATGTCAGACAGCGTCAAACAAGGCAGTCGCGCTCACGCGGCGAAGGGCGACGACAAATTCATCGACATGGTGACTGCGAAAGCGGAGGTGACGCTTCCACTTGGCGAGTTCCACCCGCGCTCCATGCTGGTGTCCAGTAGTCACCGAATCGAACGGGCGCGCTTTCCGGTGATTGATTATCACAACCATCTCGACGCTCTCGATCCCACTGAGGTGCTGCGGGTAATGGATGCCTGTGGAATCGAGCGCATCGTGAATATCACGATGAAGACCGGGACGCAGGCTTTGCAGATGATCGACAAATTTCATAGCAGCGCACGCGATCGCTTCGACACAATCGGCTGGATGGACTGGTCGGAAGTGGACCGCTCCGACTTTGTACAGCTGTCGCTGGACAGAATCGAACAACTTGTAGAGCATGGCGCGAAGGGCATTAAGTTTTGGAAAGACCTGGGCTTGAGCGTCCGCGACGGCAAAGGAAACCTCCTACGCGTGGACGATGAGCGCCTCGCTCCTCTCTTCGATAAAGCCGCAGAGCTTTCGATTCCGGTGATGTTCCACACGGCCGACCCCGACGCTTTTTTTCTTCCCATCGATGCCTACAACGAGCGCTACGAAGAGCTTGCGGCTCATCCTGACTGGAGTTTCCATGGCTCGCATTTTTCAAAGACGGAGCTGCTCGACCAACGCGATGCCGTCATTGCACGTCACCCACGGACAACATTCGTAGCAGCGCACGTGGCCGAGAGCGGAGAGAATCTAGCCCGCGTATCGCGTCTGCTGGAGGCTCAGCCAAATCTCTACATCGACATTAGCGCCAGAGCCTCGGAGCTGGGCCGTCAGCCTTACTCCGCGCGCAAACTTTTCCTTGCGTTTCCAGACCGCATTCTCTTCGGAACCGATCTCGTCCCGGAGGAATCAATGTATCGCCTTTACTTCCGGTTTCTTGAGACGACAGATGAATATTTCGAATATCCATCTCACGCTTCAAGGCAAGGGCGATGGGATATTTATGGTCTCTATCTGCCGGACGATATTCTGAGAAAAGTCTATCGAGAGAATGCGCTTAGGCTTCTCAACCTGTAGGCCCGCATGGGGCAAGTCATTGGTGTCTGTCTCCCCGTTGATTGGGAAAATGAGACGCACTCGTTATTTTATTTTTTAGCGGGCAGGATTAATTCTGGGTTTTGCCAGCGAATCCGCTTGTCCATTCGCCTCTAAAGCATCGAGGATGTTTGTTCGGAAGCTGCCATGCTATTCTCCATGCCGGGCGAAGGATTCTCGGAATTATCCTGTCTTTTCAAGACAAACTGCCCACTCTTTGGGCTTTTCCTATTCAGGGTGCCAGGGGTGGACATTGAGGTTGCGTGACAGCATCAACTTAAGCGTCCATTTGTCGGAAGCCCCAGTCAGCCCGTACCCGACACCGGTCTCAATGTTTAAACCGTGTAACTTGCTGCCTGAGTAATCCGTAGTCGCCCAGACCTCGTGAAATTGTTTCGAAAGTGGCAGGAACCCGTGCAGCGAGCCGAAACCGTCATACTCTTCCGCGGCAACGGCCCACCTGTCGTTGAAGTTGTATGCCACTCTCCCCGAGGGGTTGTACTGCAGGTTTCCGAGTCCCCCGGTATAGTCCGTGTCGAAAATCGGGTTGTAGATGAAATCCCATGAGTGCACGTGCAGCCCCACGATCGGCCTGATCTCGGAGGTAATCGTTCTGGGTTCCCAGTAGCTGTGATTGACGCTAAATTCAAAATTAGCTGCATAGAAAAACTTGTGATTGTGAGCGTTGGGTCGCGCGAACAGTTCGCGAATCTTGAAGCCGTCGACCACCGAGCCATAGTTCGAAGAATAGGGCGAGGTTACGGGCATATAAAGTCCTTGCTCGAACCACGGCGTAACTCCGTACGCCCATTCGGCAGTGACCTGATACGAATGATTGGCAATGATCGCCCCAGGATAGTCGGGCACGGTCCGTCCCCTGGGCGTGAAGTTATTGTGGATCATAAGATTAAATATTCCCGGCGGCGCAATCTCTCCGTCGTAGACCTGGATTTCGTCGGTTTGCGCAAAAGCCAGCACCGGCATTGAGATGAGACAAAGAGCGGCCAATCCAATCGCACGCATAATCATTTTTGGCGAGAATCTCCTTAGTTTTAAATCTGGTCGACGAGATTGAGATTAATCGTTACATGATTCTCTGCCTTCCAGATCAGGAAGGTCGGGTTCTTGACATCTTCTCGGCGAAGACGACGAAGGTGTCATGCACATCGTGCTCTGGTACGGCTGTGGCGATGCGGTTCAGATAAGCCGTAGTCATGCACAAGGGGCTCCCAGCCGGAATGGGAGAATGATGGTGGTAACTCGTTGGCAGGTTGTTGAAAAGGTGGTGGCCAGAGACGGGATCGAACCGCCGACGCCGGCCTTTTCAGGGCCGCGCTCTACCACTGAGCTATCTGGCCTTGGCATAACGCTTCTTTGTCGGGGATCGCCAAGAACCACCGCACGTTACCAGCTACATCTGTTGCCCCGGCCCTTTCAGGGGAGCCTGTCGCTGGCGGGGAACCAGCAACGCAAACGCATCCCAAGTATAGCAATCTCACGCCGTGCCGCCAACTGGCGCCGCTCGCGCTATCCTTTTTCATTACCGATACCGCAAGGACGCCTTATGCTCCCCCGTTTTCGACGCTTCGCACCTATCCCGCTGCTGTTGATCGTGACCGCCGCACTCGCGCAGACGGCGACTCGTCCGGCAGCCAAAGCAACAGCCCCGGCGAAGATCTCTGCTGCTGCGACACCGCGTGAGCAGCGCGCTATCCGTGCCTTTCAGGCAGCGCAACAGAGCCCGCTTGAACTCAGCGCTTTCCTGACGCGCATGCCCAAGGGCGGCGATCTTCATATGCACCTCTCCGGCGCCGTCTACGCCGAGACGTTTCTTAAGGATGGCGCCGCCGATGGTCTGTGCGTCGATCCGAAGACGATGAGTTTCTTCAAGCCCAAGGCAATGACGAGGAGCCTTCCGCCGCAACCGGTTTGCGGGGAAGGGAATGAGCGCGCGGAAGATGCGTTCAAGGACCAGAAACTCTATGACGCGCTGGTTGACTCCTTCTCGATGCGGAGTTTTGTCCCCAGCGCCGGTGTCAGTGGCCACGACCAGTTCTTCGCCACCTTCGGCCGGTTCGGCGGCATTAATAGCTCACACACGGGCGAGTGGCTCGACGAGGTCGCCACCCGGGCCGCAGCGCAGAATGAGCAGTACCTCGAGATCATGGTCACACCGACCTTCGCTCACGCGTCCAGTATCGGCGAGCGGCTTGGCTGGCCGGCGACACCCGCCGATACAACGCAGATCTCGACTGGTGACGCCACCGGAGCCAGTCGCGAGGAGCTCAGCCGTCTCCGGGATGCTCTGCTTGCCGCCGGCCTGCGCGATGAGGTTGCGATCGACCGCAAGGAGATCGGCGACGCGCTCGCCGCTCGCAACAATATCGAGCACTGCGGACAACCGGACGCCACGCCTGCCTGCTCCGTTGAGATACGTTTCCTCTACCAGGTTCTTCGGGCGTTTCCGCCACAACAGGTCTTCGCCCAGACGCTGCTCGCCTTCGAGGTCGCCTCGCAGGACGCCAAGGTCGTCGGACTGAACTTCGTGCAGCCGGAAGATGCCTACAGGGCGATGTCCGAATATCACCGGCAGATGTTGATGCTCGACTATCTCCACAGCGTCTATCCGACGGTTCACATTACTCTCCACGCCGGGGAACTCGCTCCTGGGCTGGTGCCACCCGAAGGTCTCCGCTTCCACATCCGCGAAGCGGTGAACCTCGGCCATGCAGAACGTATCGGCCACGGTGTCGACGTCATGTATGAGAACAATCCTCCGTCTTCCGATCCCCAGTCTCTCTTAAAGGAGATGGCTGCCAAACACATCATGGTCGAAATTAATCTCACGTCGAACGATGTCATCCTTGGCGTCAATCCGCCGTGGCATCCTTTGCCTATCTATCGTGCCGCGGGAGTTCCGATCGCTCTCTCCACCGATGATGAAGGCGTCTCCCGCATCGATCTGACCAACGAGTACACCCGCGCGGCGATGGAGTTCAATCTTTCGTACCTCGATCTGAAATCTTCCGCGCGCACCAGCATCGAGCACAGCTTTCTGCCCGGCGTCAGTCTCTGGCAGCAGCCTGACGTGTTCACCAGGACCGTCTCGGCCTGCGCCGGTCAGCCCTTGGGAGCCGTAAAACCCACGCCCAGGTGCCGCAGCTTTTTGGATTCCAGCGAAAAGGCCACGCAGCAGTGGGAATTGGAGCGCCGTTACGACAGGTTCGAATCCAGCCTGCCTTGAGAGGTTCATGCCGTGAAACTTCTGCCGTAATTCCGGTGAGCCGCGCTAAACTCGTCTCGAGAGCATGCCTATGAAAACGGCCATCATCACGATTCTTCAGTTCGTTCTCTTTCTCATTGTCTTTGGCATCGGCTCTTTCTTTCCTCCCTTTGATTACGAGCATGTCCTGATCGCCACTCCGGGCTTTATCCGCGTCTTCGTTGCGGATGGTCTGTTGCTGATGTTTGCCCTCTATGTCCTCATACTTGTTATTGAAGCTCTCAGGAGACGGCTGCGCACCGCGGCTCCCTGGACTACACTTGCTGTCATTCTCGCCGCGGTTCTCGGACTGATGATGAAGTTCGGCTTCAAGACTCCCTAAGGCTTAACTCACCCACGGCATCCATGTCAGACGAATTTCTAAAGCTACTCGCCGACTCACAGCGCACTCTGGACGAAGCCTTCGTTCACCTGCCGCCCAATCCTGCGACTCCACTTGGCGAAGCGGCATCGGCTGTTCTGCAGCAGGTCGCAACTCGACTCCGCGATAACTATCCCTACGCGCATCCCCTCTATGCCGGCCAGATGTTGAAGCCGCCCCACCCTGTCGCCCGTGCAGCCTACGCACTGGCGATGTCGATCAACCCCAACAACCACGCGCTCGATGGCGGCCGCGCCAGCTCCGCCATGGAGATGGAGGCCGTTGCCGCGCTGGCGAAGATGTTTCACTGGCCTCAGCATCTTGGTCACCTCACCAGCGGAGGGACCTTCGCCAATCTCGAAGCGCTCTGGGTGGCTGGCCAGCTTCGTCACACTCCGGATGGAACCTCGGAAGCGGTGGTCGCCTCCGATCAGGCCCACTACACGCATAGCCGCATCAGCGGCGTACTGGGGCTTCCGTTTATCTCCATCCCATCCGATCAGAGTGGCCGCATGAATCTCACCGTCCTCGAGTCACTTCTTGAGGCCGACAAAATTGGAACTGTCGTGGTTACATTAGGGACCACTGCAAGCGGCGCCGTCGATCCTCTCGACCGCATCCTCGTCCTGCAAAAAAAATATAACTTTCGTATTCATGTCGACGCTGCGTACGGCGGTTACTTCACCCTTGCTTCGAACCTCTCGGCGGAGACCAAAGCTGCTTTCGACGCCATTCCCGCCGCCGACTCCATCGTCATCGATCCGCATAAGCATGGCTTGCAGCCCTATGGCTGCGGCTGCATTCTCTTCCGCGACCCCGCTGTCGGTCAGCTCTACAAACACGACTCGCCCTACACTTATTTTTCTTCCAGGGAACTCCACCTCGGCGAGATCTCCCTCGAGTGCTCCCGCGCCGGAGCCGCTGCTGTCGCCCTCTGGGCTACGCAGCAGTTGCTTCCTTATGTTCCCGGCGGCGCCTTCGCGCAAGGCCTCGAATCCAGTCACGAAGCCGCGTTGAAACTGCATAAGCGGCTGCAAAAATCCCGGCACTTCCTGGCTTCCGCGGTCTCGCCGCAACTGGATATCGTCGTCTGGGCCGTCCGCGCCGACACCCCGCAAGCCTCCTCGGCTCTCGCCCAGTGCATCTTCGATGAGGCAGCCAGACACGACCTGCACCTCGCGCTGGCGAAGCTTCCGATGTCTCTTTTTCCACAAAATTCGTGGAAGATTTCAGACCGGTCCACCCCGCAAACCAGCGTCACCTGCCTGCGTTCCGTGCTGATGAAACCGGAGCATCTCCTTTGGTTAGACCACTTGTGGCAACGTCTTGAGGCAGCAGCGGTTGCGTGTCACGGAGTCAATCACCCGATAGAACCAGCGTAGGTAACTGACGTTCTATCAACGCCGGAAAATCGTTTGCTAAAATCAGCCATTCGATGCCTCGGCCGCTCTCATCTCCGGACGTAACGCAATTTATCTCCTCCGCCGATAGAGAGTTCCAGCCTCGCACCGATTTCACGCTCTTCCCGCAGCACCGGCTCGGATGAGAAAAGGATCAACCACCGCATGACTCTCCCTTCCGATCTCACCCCGTCTTCAAGCCCCGATCTCACCAGCCGGACTGTCGCCTACTTCTCGATGGAGATTGCCCTCTCTCCGGCCCTGCCCACCTACTCCGGCGGTCTGGGTATGCTTGCCGGAGATACCCTGCGCTCTGCGGCGGACACCGCCGCTCCGATGGTCGCCATCTCGCTCGTCCATCGCCGCGGATACTTCCGCCAGAAACTTTCCGACCTCGGCCAGCAGACCGAGAGCGACGTTCCGTGGTCTCCAGAAACCACTCTGCCAAGCGCCAACCAGCTCATGGCCCTAACCATGCAGGGCCGTCAGATACTCGTCCGTGCCTGGCGCTTCGACGTCGTCGGCATCACCGGCCACATCATCCCGGTCTACCTGCTCGACACCGACGTCGAAGGCAACGATCCGTGGGACCGCCGCCTCACCGACCACCTCTACGGCGGCGACACCTACTATCGCCTCTGCCAGGAGACCGTCCTCGGCCTCGGCGGCGTTGCTCTGCTCGACGCCCTCGCCTGTAAACCCAAGGTCTATCACATGAACGAGGGCCACGCCGCGCTCCTCGCGATCGGCCTGCTGGAAGATCATCTCGCCGGCAAACCTCTGCGCGACGCGACAGAAGCCGACATTGACTTGGTCCGCCAGCAGTGTGTCTTCACGACCCACACGCCGGTGCCGGCCGGTCACGACCAGTTCGGCATCGACCAGATGTATCAGGTTCTTGGCCACGACCGCGCCTCCGCCATCGATCAGTTCGGCTGCCTCCACAATGGTCTGATGAACATGACCTACCTCGCCCTGCGCTTCTCGCGCTTCGTCAACGGCGTCGCCATGCAGCACGGCAAGGTCTCCCAGCAGATGTTCCCCGACTATAAGGTCCACTCCATCACCAACGGAGTCCACGCCGCCACCTGGCTCTCCCCGCAGTTTCAGGAACTGCTCGACGGCGAGATCCCCAACTGGCGCACCGATAATCAGTACTTCCGTTCCGTCTACGGGATCGAACCCGCGCGCATCGCTGCGGCACACAACAAAGGCAAACTTCGCCTCTTCGGCACCATCGCCAAGCGCACCGGCCATCACTTCAACCCCAACGTTCTCACCCTCGGCTTTGCCCGCCGCGTCGCCACATACAAACGCGCCAGCTTGCTGCTCCATGACCCGGAGCGCCTGGTTGCCATTGCCCAGAAGATCGGCGGACTGCAGATTCTGTATGCCGGCAAAGCCCATCCCGCCGACAACGCGGGCAAAGGCCTCATCAAAGACGTCTATGCCGCCGCCGCCAGGCTTAACTCGTCCGCCCTCAAGATTTACTACATCGAAAACTACGATTGGGAGCTCGGCGCGCTTCTCACCCAGGGAGTCGACGTCTGGGTCAACACGCCCCGCCGTCCCTACGAGGCCTCCGGCACGTCGGGAATGAAGGCTGCGCTCAACGGCGTTCCTTCGCTCTCGATTCTTGACGGCTGGTGGATCGAGGGCTGCGCAGAAAACACCACCGGCTGGGCCATCGAAGATGGCGAAACCGAAGCCAACGAAGCCGCCAGCCTCTACGAAAAACTTCAGGGCTCGATTGCACCCATGTATGCCAATCCCAACGCCTGGGCCCGCATGCAGCAGCACTGCATCGCCATCAACGGCAGCTTCTTCAATACCCACCGCATGCTGGCGCAGTACTTCGAAAACTCCTACTTCCCCCCAACCCTCGTCGGCAAAACACCCGGCAGCCCGCTCGATCGCCGCCGTTCCAGCGACATCCTGGTCCCCGAGCCCGCGCTAGTTTAGCAACCACACTGAGTAAGCAACCAAACTAGAATGTTTCATCCTGACCCTGAGCGTAGCGGCAGGGCGTTCGCGCACTGTGCGAATTGCGCAGTCGAAGGACCTGCATTTTCTGCCACTGCTAGAGCACTTCGCGCTACCCTGTTTGTTATTCCGCATCAGAACGAGTGCGTACTTTGCGAAGGGTAGGATGTAAAACACAGCCCGAAGAGATTTTGTTATTGCTACTGGGTAAGCCTTCTCATCCTGCGCGAAGCTCTAATCCCCAGCTACCGCCAGCGCACCCAGCAAAGCTGCCGTTTGAACTGCCCCGCTGGAACGGGCATCAAAGCAAAACCCTCGCTTTGCGCGAGGGTTTGCCTCCAACCGTTTGCAATCGGATACTAGACCTTCTGTTTGCGGCGGACAGCGCCGGCCAAGCCCAGGATACCGCTGCCCAACAACACCAGGCTGCTTGGTTCGGGCGTTGCGGCAGTGAACGACAGCGAACTCAGAAGGACGTTTCCGTCTGTCGCCGTGAAGTCCAGATAGGTGTCCGTCGGGGAGATGTTGAAGGAGGTTTCGTTTGTGCCAGTCGCGAGCGTCGTACCTGACGTAGACCCCGCAGTGTTGGTTTCATATACCTTCCACGCGTCGGGACTCGTAGTGCTGTCCATAATGATCGTGAGAGGATCGTTCCCCAAAATGGATGAGATATTGAGTTGGATGAAAAATCCGGAAGTGATCTCGTCTTCACCGCTTGTGTCGCTCGTCAGACCCAGCCCCTTCTCGTCGCCTGTGTTGTCCTTCGCCCACAAGTTGTTTGTAGCCCCTGTGGGGGGGGTCCCCTCAGCGGTCGCAACTATCGAAAAACCGCCAGAGGTGAATGTGCTGGTGGTACTGCAACTCCCAGCGTTCCCGGCATTGACCGTCGTACCGCAAAGGTCGAAGTTGAATGTAATCGTTCCCGCGTGCGCCGCACCAGAAGCCACCAGTAGGAACAGCCCCAGGATTCCGAACCCGCCGAGTGACTTCGATAATCTAGACATATAGGTCATTCTCCATTGAGGTAGTTCTTCAATACCGGCATCCTTCGAGCGAACAATTTGCAACATTGCCTTTAGGAAAAGCTAGTATTGATTTGTCAAAGTAGTAAGCATTCTCTTGGCCATCTTGCAGCCCGGATACCAAAACCTCTCAACTTCTGATGTATGAGGAGTTAGGTCGAGTATTGAAATAGAGTGTTGTGGATTACTGCAAGGGATGTATGCAAACTGGCGCACGCAAGAGAGAAAACCGATACTCTTCAGGACCGCTTTTGAAACTCCCTATTGCAAAGGGCGGACTTTCTACAGCCGGAACCTCAATCTCCAGCCACTGCCTGCGTCACGCCGGTTCCCGCTCTTCGCCGCGACCCCGCGCGCTCAAACCTCCCGCGCAGCCGGTCGAAGAACAAATAAACTACCGGCGTCGTAAATAGCGTCAACGCCTGCGACACAAGCAATCCGCCGACGATCGTGATCCCCAGCGGCCGGCGCATCTCGCTCCCCGCTCCATGTCCCAGCGCCAGCGGCAACCCGCCCAGCAGCGCCGCCATCGTCGTCATCATGATCGGCCGAAATCGCAACATGCAAGCCTGGAAGATCGCCTCCTGCGGCGTCTTTCCATGTTGCCGCTCAGCCACCAGCGCAAAGTCGATCATCATAATCGCGTTCTTCTTCACGATTCCGATCAGCAGAATAATTCCGATCATTGCGATCACGCTCAAGTCAACCTTGAACAGCAGCAGCGCCACAATCGCACCCACTCCCGCCGAGGGCAGCGTCGACAAAATCGTCAGCGGATGAATAAAGCTCTCATACAAAATCCCCAGAACGATATACACCGCGATCAGCGCCAGCAGGATAAGCCACGGCTCGCTCGCAAGCGAGTCCTTGAACGCCTGTGCCGATCCCGCGAATCCTCCATGGATTGACGACGGCATCCCGATATCTGCCCGTGCCTTCTGGATCGCCTGCGTCGCCTCGCTCAAAGAAGCGCCGGGAGCGAGGTTGAAGGACAACGTTGTCGCCGGCGACTGCGCCTGGTGATTCACAGCGAGCGGAATTCGCTCTGCTTCGAAGTGCGTTACGGCCGACAGCGGAACCATCGCTCCCGTCGTGCTCTTCACAAAAATATTCTTCAGCGCGTCGGGGTCTTTCTGGAATTGCGGCGCAACTTCCATCACCACGTGGTATTGGTTCAACGGCATATACGTGGTGGAAACCTGCGCCTGCGAGAATGCATCGGACAGCGTTGCATCGATGGTCAGCGGCGAAACTCCCAGCCGGCTGGCTGTCGCGCGATCGATCACCAGTTGTCCCCGAAGCCCCTGTTGCTGCTGATCCGTTGCCACGTCTTTGATCTGCGGCAGTTGGTCCATCGCGTCTTTCAGCTTCGGTCCCCACTCGTTCAGCAGTTTCAGGTCGTCGGCCGTCAACGTGTACTGGTACTCCGTCGCCGTACTTCGGCCGCCGATTCGCAGATCCTGAAAGGCATGCAGATACATAATCGCCCCAGGGATGCTCGACATCTGCGGCCGCAGCCGGTCAACAATTACCTGCGCCGTATCGCCTCGCTTCAGCCGTTCTTCATCGGGCTTCAACGACATGAACATGAAACCCGAGTTCGAGTTGCCGCGTCCTCCGGCAAACGCGGTCACGTCCTGCACTCCCGGGTCCTTGCCGACGATCTTCGCCAGCGCCAGCACCTTCTTCTTCATTTCAGGAAACGAAACGTCCTGTTGTCCCTGCACCTGGCCGCCGATGCGTCCCGTATCCTGCTCCGGAAAAAATCCCTTCGGAACCAGAATGTACAGGTAGACGTTCAACACAAAGGTCAGTACCGTGATCGTCAGCACCAGCTTCTGATGTTGCAACACCCAGCGCAACCCGCGCTCGTATTCCGTTGCCATCCACTTCAAGATCCGGTCGCCGAGCCGATAAAACCAGCCATGCTGCCGTTTGTTATGCGGCTCCAGAAACTTGGCGCTCAGCATCGGCGTCGTCGTCAGCGAGACCACCAGCGATACCAGGATCGCCGCCGACAACGTCACCGCAAATTCGCGAAACAGCCTCCCCACGATCCCGCCCATTAGCAGGATCGGAATGAACACTGCAATCAGCGACGTGCTCATCGACAGCACGGTAAAACCAATCTCCTTCGAACCCACCATTGCTGCGCGGAACGGCGTCATTCCTGCTTCCAGATGACGGCTGATGTTCTCGATCACGACAATCGCGTCGTCCACCACGAATCCCGTCGAGATCGTCAACGCCATCAGCGACAGGTTATCCAGCGTATAGCCCAGCAGGTACATCACGGCGAACGTTCCCAGCAGGCTCAGCGGCACGGCGACCGTCGGAATCAGCGTGGACCGAACCTCGCGCAGGAAAAGAAACACCACCAGGATCACCAGCATGATCGAGATCACCAGCATCCGTGTCACATCTTTCACGGAGGCGCGGATCGTCGTTGTCCTGTCCAGCGCAACATGCACCTGGATCGCCGGCGGTATCGACGCCTCCAGCATCGGCAGCATGGCCTTCACATTTTCCACCGTTTCGATCACGTTCGCCGTCGAGGTTTTGAACACAATCACCAGAATCGCCGGCTTGCCATTGAAGACGCCACTCCGGTACACGTCTTCGACGCTGTCGTGGACCTGCGCTACATCCTGAATCCGTACAATTCCATGGGCCGCAGCCGCACCCACAAGCGGAGCGCTCGTCGTCGCGGCGCCATTTGCCGTCATCCCCGCCGAGGCACTTCCCGCCGAACCGCTTCCCGCAGGCGTTGTTGCGGCGCCATCCACCGCGCTCGCCACCGAGGCCGGCAATCCCGATTTTGCGGCCGAAGCACTGACCGGCCCGCGATCCGTCGCCACAATCAACGACGCATAAGCCGCCGCGCCAAATAACTGATCCGTCGCATTGACGCTCCACCGCCGCTCATCGTCCTGGAGATATCCCTTCGGCTCATTCACGTTCACCGTGCCGATCGCCGCGCGCAAAGCCTCCAGGCCCACGCCATAATGAGCCAGTTGCATCGGGTTGGCCTCGATTCGCACCGCGGGCTTCGCGCTTCCTCCGCAGAACGTCTGCCCCACGCCCTGCACCTGCGCGATCTTCTGCGCAAGAATGCTGTCGCACGCGTCGTACAACTGCGGCACGCTCATCGTGTCCGACGTCAGCGCAATAATCATGATCGGCGAGTCTGCCGGATTGACCTTGTAATACCCCGGATTGCTCGGCAGGTTCGCCGGCAGCTGGCTCCGTGCCGCATTGATCGCAGCCTGCACATCGCGCGCCGCGCCATTCACATCTCTGCTCAGGTCGAACTGCAGCACAATCCCCGTCGACCCCGTCGAAGAAGTCGACGTCATCTCATTGATGCCGGCGATCTTTGCAAACTGCCGCTCCAGCGGCGTCGCGACAGACGATGCCATCGTCTCCGGATCGGCGCCGGGCAGGCTCGCCCCAACCGAGATCACCGGAAACTCCACCTGCGGCAGACTGGCCACGGGCAGCAGCGTATATGCCACCGCGCCCGCCAGAATCACCGCCGCCGACATCAAAAATGTCGCCACCGGCCGCCGAATAAATGGTGCTGAAAAGTGCATAATCCTAATCCGTCATTGCTTCCAGTACGTCATCAGTCCCCCGACACGGCATGCGCATGCAGCTCCGTGTCGACGTTCTTCCATCTCCGCCCTAGCCGGTCGAAGAATAGGTACACGACCGGCGTCGTATACAGCGTCAACACCTGCGACACCAGCAGCCCGCCGACAATCGTGATGCCCAGCGGCCGTCGCAACTCGCTTCCTGTGCCTGTTCCCAGCGCCAGCGGCAAGCCGCCGAGCAGCGCCGCCATTGTCGTCATCATGATCGGCCGGAATCGCAGCAGACAAGCCTGATAGATCGCCTCCGTGGGCGACATTCCCTGCTCGCGCTCGGCCTCCAGCGCAAAGTCGATCATCATGATCGCGTTCTTCTTCACGATACCGATCAGCAGAATAATTCCGATCAGCGCAATCACACTCAAATCCACATGGAACAGCAACAGCGCCAGAATTGCGCCCACGCCAGCCGACGGCAGCGTCGACAGAATCGTTATCGGATGAATGTAGCTCTCGTACAACACCCCCAGCACAATGTAGACGACGATCAGCGCCGCTAGAATCAGCAGCGGCTCATTCTTAAGCGAGGCCTCAAACGCGCGCGCCGATCCCTGAAACTCCGCATTCACGCTCGGCGGCGGATTCAGCTCCGCTTTGGCTTTGTTCATCGCATTCACCGCGTCGCCGATGGACTTGCCGGGCGCCAGATTAAACGAGATCGTCACCGCAGGGAACTGGCCCTGGTGGCTGATCGCCAGCGGTGTCGGCTTCTCTACGAAGTGCGTAAACGCGGAAAGCGGAACCTGCGCTCCGTTCGAGCTCTTCACATAAATGTTGTCCAGCGATGCCGGCGTCCGCTGAAACTTCGGAGCCACCTCGAGCACCACGTGATACTGGTTCTGCTGCGTAAAGATGGTCGACACCTGCCGCTGGGCAAACGCATCGTCCAGCGTGTCGTCGATGTTCTGCGGCGTAATCCCCAGCCGCGAAGCGGTGTCGCGATCAATGACGAGATTCGCTTCAAGGCCGCCAAGCTGCTGATCGCTCGCTACGTCGCTCAGAATTGGAATCGTCTTCAGCTTGGCCACCATCTTGTTGGTCCACAGGGCCAGCTCCGCGACGTTCGCATCCTCAAGCGAATACTGATACTGCGTGCGGCTTACCCGGTCCTCTACCGTCAAATCCTGCAGCGGCTGCAGGTAGCACTGAATCCCGTCCACCTTCGCCACCTGCGGCTCCAGCCGCTGAATCACCTCCAGCGCCGAGGACTTGCGCTGCTCGCGATCCTTCAAATTGATCTGGATGCGCCCGCTATTCAGCGTCGAGTTCGTCCCATCGATTCCGATGAACGACGAAACGCTCTCGACATCTTTATCCTGCAGGATAATTCGCGCCAGCGCCTGTTGCCGCGAACTCATTGCGCCGAAGCTGATCGTCTGCGGAGCCTCGGTGATCCCAAGCAGCACGCCGGTATCCTGCACCGGAAAGAATCCCTTCGGCACAATCAGGAACAAATACAAGGTGAGCAGAAACGTGCCCAGGGTCACCAGCAGCGTCAGCGTCTGGTGCCGCAGCACCCACCGCACGCCCACCGCATATTTCGCTATCACGTAGTCGAAGAACTCTTCGCTCTTGCGATAGAACGCCGTCTGCTCTCTCTCCGGCGTATGTTTTAGCAGCTTCGCCGACATCATCGGCGTCAGCGTCAGCGATACAAATGCCGAGACCAGAATTGTAACCGCCAGGGTTACAGCAAATTCGCGGAATAGCCGCCCTACGATATCGCCCATGAATAGCAGCGGAATCAGCACCGCAATCAGGCTCACCGTCAGCGAAACGATCGTGAACCCGATCTGCTCCGACCCCTGCAGTGCAGCCTCAAGCGGCGAATCGCCCTGTTCCAGGTATCGCGCAATGTTCTCGATCATCACGATCGCGTCGTCCACCACAAATCCCGTCGAGATCGTCAACGCCATCAGCGACAGATTGTTCAGGCTGTACCCCAGCAGATACATCACGCCGAACGTTCCTACAATCGACAGGGGCACCGCGACCGATGGAATCAACGTCGCCGCAAACGATCGCAGAAACAGGAAGATCACCATCACAACCAGTCCGATCGTCAGGACCAGCGAAAACTTCACGTCTTTCACCGATGCCCGGATCGTATTCGTCCGGTCGGTCAGCACCTGCAGATGCACTGTCGCCGGCATGGTCGCCTGCAACTGCGGCAGAATCTTCTGCACCTCATCCACGACGCCGATGATGTTCGCCCCCGGCTGCCGCTGGATGTTGACGATCACGGCGGGCTGCAGCGTCACCTGCCTCGCCGGCTGTCCGTTGCTCGCAGGCTGCGCCGCGGTTCCCATCCACGCGGCCTGAAACAGATTCTCCGCGCTGTCCACCGCATTCGCCACATCCGACAGCCGCACCGGCGAGCCGTTCCGGTACGCGATAATCACGTTGTTGTATCCGCTGCTGGAAGGAATCTGGTCGTTCGCGCCGATCGTGTACGACTGCGTCGCGCCATTCAAGTTGCCCTTCGCCTGGTCGACATTCGCCGTGCCCACCGCGGTACGAATGTCTTCAAGACTCAGCCCGTAGTTCGCCAGCGCCGTTGGATTCGCCTGAATCCGTACTGCAGGCTTCTGTCCTCCGTTGATCGACACCAGTCCCACGCCCGAGAGCTGCGAGATCTTCTGCGCGATCACCGTGTCCGTCAGGTCCTCCACCTTCTGCAACGGCAGGGAATCGCTCGTCAGCGCCAATGTCATGATCGGCGCATCGGCAGGATTCACCTTGCTGTAAACCGGCGGGTTCGGCAGGTCCTTCGGCAGATAACTGAACGCCGCATTGATCGCCGCCTGCACATCCTGCTGGGCCACGTCGATCGACTCCTCCAGCGAGAACTGCAGCGTAATTACGCTTCCGCCGCCCGAACTCGTCGACGTCATCTGGCTCAAGCCGGGGATCTCGCCGAACTGGCGTTCCAGCGGCGCCGTCACCGAAGACGCCATCACCTCAGGACTCGCGCCCGGATAAAACGTCTGTACTTGAATCGTCGGATAGTCCACCTGCGGCAGAGCCGACACCGGCAGTTGTTCATACGCGACAAAGCCCGCAAGCAAAATGGCCACCATCAGGAGCGAGGTGGCCACTGGCCGAAGAATAAATGGCCTCGATGGACTCATACTCATGAAGTCTGCCCCGCCCCTCCGTCCGTCCCCGACTTCACCGGCGTCGTTCGCGGAAAGACCTTGCTTCCGTTCTTCAATCTCTCCTGCCCATCCACCACGATCTGGTCGCCTGGCTTCACCCCGCTATTCAGGATCACCTGCGCGCCCTCGGTCAGAGCCACATTCACCGGCTGCGCTTCCACGTAATAATTCGTCTGGTTTTCAGGCAGCTCCGGCAGAGGCTTGTCCGTCTTGCTTTTCTGGACTTGATCTGGCGGCGGCTGACCCTCCTTCAGCAAATAGACGAAGTTTCCCTGCGAGCCCGTCTGCAGCGCTGCCGCCGGAATCACCACCGCATTCTGCTTCTCCTGCAGAATTAAACGAACATTCACAAACTGATTCGGAAACAGCGCCCCATCGCGATTGTCGAAGACCGCTTTCGCCTTCACGGTGCCGGTTGCGGTATCGATCTGGTTGTCCACCGTCAACAGGCTCCCGCTCGCCAGATGCGTCTGCGCAGCGCGATCGAACGCCTCCACGGCAAGCCGGCTGCCTCCACGCACTCGCTTCAACACCTCCGGCAGCTGGTCTTCCGGCAGCGTAAAGATCACGGCAATCGGCTGCAACTGCGTCACCACCAGCAATCCGTTAGTGTCGTTGGCATGCACGATATTGCCCGGATCGACCTGCCGCAGCCCCACCACGCCATTGATCGGCGAAACAATTTTGGTGTAACCCAGATTCACCTTCGCCGCCTGAATCGCCGCCTGATCCGCGGCCAGTGAACCTTCCGCCTGACCCGCGGTCGAAGCCTGCGCCTGTTCACTCTCCTTCGAAACCACGCCGGCGTCCTGCAGCGCTTTATACCGCGCCGCTTCCGCCCGCGCGTTCACGGCATTCGCCTGATCTTTCACCAGCTGACCCTGTGCCTGCTCCAGCGCCGCCTGATACGGCTTCGGATCGATCTCGGCCAGTATTTGCCCCTCGCGGACTGCCTGCCCCTCGCTCACCGGCACCTGCATCAGCTGCCCATCCACGCGACTCTTGATCGTCACCGTGTTGTAGGCGGTCACCGTTCCCAGGGCCGTCAGAAAAATCGGCATCGTCTTCTGTTGCACCGCCGACACCTGCACCATGGTTGGCCGGTCCGCCTGCGCGGCCATAATCTCCTGAACCGTGTTCTGCTCCTGCCCGTTGCGCCGGATCTTCCATACCGCAGCCGAAACGACCGCCACAATCACCAGCAGCACAATCCACTTGCGGGCCGCCGAACCCTTCGGTTCTTCGGGCTCCGAAGCCGGCGTCTTCCCCTGCGGCTCGCGCGGAATCAACTCTACATTTGCGTCCTGTTCGTTCATCTGCGCTGACAACATAACGTGCGCTCTCTGTTCTCTCTTGGATAATTCAGTAGGTCCATCATCTGATTACTGTGTCAGATACTCCAGAATACTTGATAATGACGTTGGTCGCATACGCGCGGCCGGGCATCGGGTCGGTACGACCAATCGCCGGATTTCAAGTTATCCTCAGCCTGTCATTGGTTTAGACGTACGAAAGGACACTTTTGCCCCATCCGCCCTCCGCGCTCCACATCGCCGCCCTGCCAGTGCTCTGCGTCGACCTGGATGGAACCCTCGTCAAGTCGGACACCCTCCACGACTCCGCCCTCGCCGTTGCCCGCCACAAGCCGGCAGCGTTATTCCAGATGCCGGGCTGGCTGCTGCAGGGAAAAGCCGCGCTCAAGCGTCACCTCGCCAACACCATTCAGCTCGACGTCGCCCATCTCCCCTACAATCGGGAACTCCTTCAATATCTTGAACAACAGCGCGCCGCCGGCCGTCCCATCTACCTCACCACGGCCGCCGACGCCGACACCGCAAACCGCATCGCCGCCCACCTCGGCCTGTTCACTGGCGTCCTCGCCTCCGACGGCACGCTCAACCTCGCCGGCAAGAGCAAGCTCGCCGCCTTCCAGTCCCGCTTTGGCGAAAATTTCTCGTACATCGGCAACGCCCTGCCTGACCTCCCGCTCCTGCAGCAATGTCAGGAACCGATGGTCGCGAACCCCACCCCCGGCCTTCGCGCTGCGCTGCGCAAATCCGGCATCACCCCGGTCCGCACCTTCTACGAACAAGCCTCCTCGCTCAAGGCATGGCTCAAGGCGATCCGGCTCCATCAATGGGCGAAAAACGTCCTCATCTTCCTTCCTCTCCTCCTCGCCCACGCGTGGGCTCGCGGAGTTCTGGCAGCGGCGGTATTGGCCTTCTTCAGCTTTTGTCTCTGCGCCTCGGCCACCTACATCGTCAATGATCTGCTCGACCTCGAAGCGGACCGCCAGCATCCCCGCAAACGGTTCCGCCCCTTCGCCTCCGGCGATCTCTCCGCTCTCTCCGGCATCACCGTTGTGGCCCTCTTCCTGCTCGCGTCTCTGGCTCTGGCTCTGCTGGTTCCCCACGCCTTCGCAGCTCTGTCACCACAGCTTCTGTTCCTCAAGCCTTACTACTTCCTTCTATGGCTTGGAATCTATCTCGTCACCACGCTCGCCTACTCGTTGCGTCTCAAGCGCACCGTTCTGGTCGACGTCATCGTTCTCTCCGGCCTCTACACCATTCGCATCATCGCCGGCTCGGCGGCCACCGGAGTCGCCATCTCCACCTGGCTTGGCGGATTCAGCATCTTCTTCTTTCTCTGCCTCGCCCTGGTCAAACGCTTCGCCGAGTTGGAAAACCTGCGAGAGCGCGGCGGGGCCTCCGCAGGCGGACGCGGCTACCACATCACCGACATCGAGCAGCTTCGCAGCTTCGGCGCCGCCAGCGGCTTTGCCTCGGTCGTGGTCCTCACCCTCTACATCTCCACCCTCGATGCCGCCCAGCTCTATCAACACACCAGACGCCTTTGGCTTCTCGTTCCCGTCCTTCTTCTCTGGATCATGCGCCTCTGGTTCAAGGCCTCCCGCGGCCACCTCAACGAAGACCCCGTAGTCTATGCCATCACCGACCGCCGCAGCCTCCTGCTCGGCGTTTTCGTCGTCCTTATCGTTCTCTCCGCCCTCTAGCCCCCTATCTGCTTTTTGCAGAAATGAAACTTTCTGGGTTCACTGCCAGGGAAGCGCATCATGAATGCAGAAGGAGTTCGAACCTATGCGTGCAGATATTGTCCCCGGAGCGATCCTCCCCGACTACGAATTAAGCGACCACACAACAACGCGCCGCAAACTCTCCGAGCTGCAGGGACTGCATCCCATGGTGCTTGTCCTCAGCCGTGGAGAATTTTTGTCCAAAAGATCGTCGCCAGTCCGATGATTCCCCACACGATCGTTCTTGAGCCCGGCCTCGTCGTGTACAAGATCAACAACGGTTACTGGTTCTGGGGCCGCCCAACCCTCGAAGACCTCCGCCAGGACCTCCGCGCCATCAGCAAAAAATGCGGTCCCGACTGGGACATCACCGACCCTGAACATCGAGCAGCCTGGCAGCGCGGCGAGAAAGATCGCTTCTACCCCTACGGAACCTACGCGGTAGTCTTCGGCGAGCAGGACTAACGGAGCATGTCGTCGCTGTTGTTCTTGTCGTTGCCGTTGCTTCTGGGTAGGCCCGGACTTCAGTCCGGGCATTGAGGGCTAACCTAAAGCGGGCTTGAGCCCCTGGGGTATGCCTTCTTTCCCCAGTCGTTTACTCTGAATAAGCCACCATGAACGAAGCGATCCCGCAACTCACTACCTTCGACGAGCCTTCCCTCGACGCCGCCTTCGCAACGCTCGCCGAAGAGGTCCGTACCGCCGACTCCACCGACGTCGAAGCCTTCCGTCTCCACTGGCTCGGCCGCAAACAAGGCCGCCTCAAGCTCATCAGCGAAGCCTGGCTCAAATCCGCCCCCGCCGAAGCCAAAAAAGCCCTCGGCATTCGCTTCAACCAGCTCAAGCAGCAGATCGAAGCCGCCCTCGAAGCTCCCACAGCACCCAAAAAATCAGCAGAGCAGGGAATCGACATCACCCTTCCCGGCTCCGTCCGCGCCCCCGGCATCCCGCACCCTCTCCTCAAAACCATGCACGAGATCGTCTCCGTCTTCCATCATCTCGGCTACTCCACCAACCTCGGCCCCCAGGTCGAATCCGACTTCTACAACTTCGAAGCCCTCAACTTCCCCCCGAACCACCCCGCCCGCGACACCCAGGACACGCTCCTCATCGCCAACCAGCAATCCCGCCCCAGCCGCGACCGGCTATTAATGCGCACCCACACCAGCCCCGTCCAGATCCGGACGATGATCCAGCAAAAACCACCCATCCGCATCGTCATCCCCGGCAAAGTCCACCGCAACGACGCCGCCGACGCCACTCACTCCCCCATCTTCCATCAGGTCGAAGGCCTCTGCGTCGATACCAACATCACCTTCTCCGATTTAAAGGGAACGTTAGATCACGCGATGAAGGCGCTCTTCGGCAGCGACGTCAAAACCCGCTTCTTCCCCAGCTTCTTCCCCTTCACCGAACCCAGCGCCGATGTGCAGATCTCCTGCATCTTCTGCGGAGGCAAAGGCTGCCGCAAGTGCAAACACTCCGGCTGGATCGAGCTCCTCGGCTGCGGCATGGTCGACCCCGCCGTCTTCGCCGCCGTCACCGCAGAAAGAAATAAAGCGCGCCGCGAGATCGATCTCCGTGACGACGCCTACAACCCCGAAAAGATCACCGGCTTCGCCTTTGGCATGGGAGTCGAGCGCATCGCCATGATCCAGCACGGCATCTCCGACATCGGCCACTTCTACTCGGGCGACATGCGCTTCCTCGAACAATTCGCATAAAAGTTAAGAGTTGTCATTCTGAGCGCAGCGTAGCGGAGTCGAAGAACCCCTGCATTTCGTTTCGAGGGCCACAAAGTCTCAAGCGAACGCGCTACTTCAACCCCGCCTGCAGCCTCTCCAGATTCTGCGGATGCACCCGAATCACTCCGCCACGCGGACTATCGATATCGGCAATCAGGAAAAACGCCACTGCAACCACCAGCGGCAACACCATCAGCAACCGTGGGCGAGGTGTCTTCGACCCAAAGCCAATCAGGTAACTGGAAAAGATGGCAATCGCCAACATCAGGAACCACGCCCCAACCGGAATCCGGTTCCACCACGCCGCCTGCGTGTATCCCTCCGAGTTCAACACATCGTTCATCCCGGAAACCACGAGTGCCCGGATCGCCGTCGGTTGCGCATTTGCCGTCGCCGAAGCTGCCGCCCAAAGTTGGTCCTGCACCTTTTCTGTATCCGCACGGATCTGGTCGATATCGCTCCAGTTCTGCGACGTATAGAAGCGAAGCCGCTGTGCCGTATAGTCCTTCAACAACGTCTTCACTCGAGAAGCCTCATCAGGCGGCAACAAATCAGCCCGAACATACTCGGTGCCGATCGCATTCGCCTCCGCCTCTTCGTAGTTCTTCCGCAGATCGTACCGCCCCGTCGCCATCGAAAAGCTGAATCCGATAATCAGCCCCAGCAGGGTCAGCGTCGCTGCCTGCACCGTGCCGAAGTCCGCCCGGATGTCCTCGTCCGCCAGCGCCTGTTTTCGTTGATTTAACCGCGCGCCAACCCAGCCGGCCAGCCACAGCGACAAGAAAGCCAACACGAAGATCAGTAATGGATAGTTCAAGGCTCTCACCACACCCCTCCGCCCTACTTCAGTGCTTCTTCGCCGCTTTCCCGAAGAACCCGAACAGCAGGTGCAGCACCGCCAGCGCCAATGCTCCTAAAAACGCTGCCTTCCACGTCGTCACCGAAAACCCCGGCACAAACTTGCTCGAAAACCACAGAATTACCGCATTGATCACCAGGAAAAACAACCCGAACGTCAAAATCCCCAGCGGCAGCGTAATGATCTTCAGCAACAATCCCAGCGTCGCGTTGAACAGCCCAATCACAACCACCGCAATCGACGCCGAAACAAACCCGCTGATGTTGAACCCTTCAACAAAGTGCGCCACCACCAGCAACGCCACGGCATTCAGAATCCAGTGCAGAAGCCAACGCATATTTGTCCTCCGATCAGGATACTTTGACTAATTCCACACGCCGGTTCTTAGCCCGGCCTTCCTCAGTCGAATTATCCTCTACCGGCTTCGTGTCTGCGAATCCCTGCGCCGTCAACCTGTCTTTTGCGATTCCATGCGCTGTCAGCCACGCCACCACCGCTGTTGCGCGCTGCTCAGAGAGACGCTGATTCATCGCCCGAGTGCCCACATTATCGGTGTGCCCCTCCACTCGCACCTTCAATCCATCATTTCCCTTCAGCAACTCCAGCATCTGTTGCAACGGCCCATCCGACGCCGGCAGAAGTTCTGCCTTTCCCGTCGCGAACTCGATTCCATACACCGCCACATGTCCGGTCGAATCCAGCGCGTCGCCCATCGCCTTCGCGTCTGCCGTCACCACCTGCTCCATGGCCTGCTGCTTCACGAACGTCAAAATCGTCGACCCGCCGCCCTCGGCCAGGCCAATAAACTGCGGGCCCTTCTTCGCCGTAAACTTGTACGGCGACTCTTCATACAGAAAGCTGTAGCCCGCGCTTGCCAGTGCATTGTGCATGTTGCGGTAGATTGCAAGATCGCTCACGCCGTCTGGAATCGTATACGTGAGCACCGTAGTCTCACCTTCAACTCCCTTCTGATCTCCGGCCTTGTTGATCTCCATGGTCGCCGAGTCGAAGTCTTTATGGTCACAGGCCGCAATCAACGCCTTCGGGTACCGCGTCATCAGCGGCGAGTCCTTGCATCCCTCCGAGTCTGTGTCCTGAGCGCTCGCACGCCCACAGGCCACCAGCATCAGCCCTGCGATCGTCACCACGAGAGCGCGCCGGCCTTTTCCCATCACACGTAAGAAAGTAGATATGTCCATGGCCGAGAAGCATACCCCATCCCATTGTCCGGTCAAAGCGAAATTCACTTCCTTCCCTGCCTCCCGGCTCTGCCCGCGAGCCGTTCAACATTTAGACTAAAAATCGTCCATCATGAACATCCTCACCAAATGGCTTCGTCACTATCTCCCTGCACTTCCCGTCGATGACCGGCAACTGGCCGACGACCTCACCCTCCGCGGCATCGCCGTCGAAGGCGTCCACTCGCTCGGCCCTGACAACGGCCACCTCTTCGAGATGGACATCACCACCAACCGCGTCGACGCCATGAACCACTACGGCATCGCCCGCGAAGCCGCCACCATCTATAACCTCCCACTTTCTCCTCTTAGGACAGGCGTGTCCTCCCGTCTTGTATCGTCTGCCTTCCCAATCCGAATCGAAGCTAAAGACCTCTGCGGCCGCTTCACCGCCCAGGTCCTCCGCAACGTCACCATCGCCCCATCGACCGGACAAGTCGCCGAGTACTTTACTCTCCTCACCCAGAAACAAATCTCCAACGCCGTCGACGCCTCGAACTTCACCCTCATGGGCATGGGCCACCCAACCCACGCCTTCGATCTCGACAAACTCGAAGGCGGCATCATCGTGCGCCTCGCCCGCAAAGGCGAAAAACTGAAACTCCTCGACGGCACCGATCGTATCCTCGAGCCCGACGACCTCGTCGTAGCCGACGAAAAGAAAGCCCTCGCCCTTGCCGGAGTCATGGGCGGCTGGGACTCCATGATCACCCCGGAAACGAAAAATATCCTCGTCGAATCCGCCTGGTTCAATCCCGCAGCCGTTCGCCGATCCTCGCGCCGCCACGGCCTCCACACCGACGCCTCGCACCGCTTCGAGCGCGGCGCAGACATCAATGCCGCCCCCATCGCCAACGCCCTCGTCTCGAATCTCATCCTCCAGGCGGGAGGCCACGCCGAAGGCGCACTCGTCGACGTCCTCATCCCCGAAATCGCCGCCCACACCGCCAACCGTCCTCCCATCACACTCTCTGTCGAACAAGTCCAGCGCCACCTCGGCACCACCATCGACCCCAACGGCATCACCCCCGAGATCGTCCACCAATATCTCACCGCCCTCGGCTGCACCCTTAGCAAAACTTCACCGCCCATAACATCTGAACCCGTCGTTGCTTCTAGGTACCCCGAGGCTTTAGCCTCGGGTCTCTCGGGCGCGGTCACAGAAAGGGGCTTTAGCCCCTGGGGTATGCCTTCTTCCGTACCCGACACCATCTTCTCCATCCAACTCCCCTCCTGGCGTCTCGACCTCGAGCGCGAGATCGACCTCATCGAAGAGGTCGCTCGCGTCTACGGCTACAACCGCTTCGCCAACACCCTCCCCACCGCGATGCCCGTCATCGCCCATCCAACCGCCGCAAAAGAGGCCACAGTCCGCACTCGCCTTCTTGCTCTCGGCTACAGCGAATCCATCTCCGGCACCTTCGCCGGACAAAGCGACGCCGGCCTCTTCACCGAAGAAGGGAAGAGAACTGTCCCCATGGAAAACCCTCTCTCCGAAGAGGCCTCCCTCCTCCGCCCATCCCTCATCCCCGGCATGTTGAACATGCTCGCCCACAATCTCAATCGCGACGTCAAAGACGTTCGCCTCTTCGAGCAGGGTCAGATCTTCACCGGCATCGTTCCCGCCAACGTCACCTTCATCTCCGAAGTCCACGAGTCCCCCCAACTCTCTCTCGGCCTCACCGGCAACGTCGCCGCCACCGACCGCTACACCGCACAATCCCCGCACTTCTTTGAGCTCAAAGGCGCAATCGAGTCGATTTTCTCGCTTTTCACTCCGCCCGGCGGCCCCTCCGCACTCTCCTTTACTGCGGAAGCTCCCGCCTGGCTCCAACCTGGCCGCAGCGCCACCGCTCTCGTCAACAACCAACCTATCGCCCACTTCGGCGAGCTTGCAACACTCGAAAACCAGAAGCGGAAACTTCGCCAACCCGTCTTCCTCGCCCAGCTTGATCTCGCACAGCTCTACGAACTCCCGCTCAAAAAAATCACTGCCCACGATCTGTCCCGCTTCCAGACTGTCGAGCGCGACTTCTCCTTCGTCTTCCGCGATGCCGTCCAGTGGCACACCATCGCCTCCGCCATCCAGGCCCTCGCCATCCCCGAGCTGCAGAGCGTCATGCCGATAGAAGTCTGGCGCGACCCGAAAAAGTTCCCCGGCGTCCACTCGCTCCTTCTGCGCACCGTCTTCCAATCCCATGACCGCACCCTCCGCGACGAAGAGCTCGCGCAGTGGTCCACGCAGATCATCGACACCCTCACTGCACTCGGGGGCACCCTGCGTAGCGCCGCGTCCGCCGAATAAACTACACTTGCCTCCTCCGGAGGCAATCATGTCAGACAGCACTGCCGTCATGGGCTTCGTTCCCACCCGCGACTTCCAACGTGCCCGTACCTTCTACGTCGACATTCTCGGCCTCGAGCCAATCAGTCAGGACGACTTTGCGCTCGAGGTGATATCGAACGGGACTCACATTCGCATCACGAAAGTAGGCGAGTTTACTCCGTTCCCCTTCACGCTCCTCGGCTGGCGCGTCCAGGACATCGTCGCTGCCGTCCGTGAACGCGCTGCCAAGGGCATTGTCTTCGAGCGTTTCCCCGGTCTGTCGCAGGACGAGGATGGCATTTGGAACGCGCCCGGCGGTGCAAGGATCGCCTGGTTCCGCGATCCCGAAGGCAACGTCCTCTCCCTGTCATATCATCCGGACTGAACCCTCCGCATTCACCTTGGTTCCACCCGCCAATTCCGGCCAGATATCCACGCTTCGCGCGTCTATACTCGTAGAAATATGAGTACCTCTACCATCAGCTCAGGTATCAGCGCAGACGAGTTCCAGGCGCTCGAGCAAAAAGTCCTACGCGCCGTTGAAATCGTCAAAAAAGAGCGCGAAGCCCGTGCCACCGCCGAGGCGCAGGTTGCCTCTCTCCGTGAAGAACTCGCCTCTTACAAAAGCAACGCCCGTGCCGTCGAATCCGAGCTCGCCACCCTCAACAAAGAGCGCGATGTCGTCCGCGTTCGCGTCGAAAAGATGCTCCAGCAGATAGACGAACTCCTCTAACCCCACGCGCAGCAACTCCCGCGAAGGAGACACGATGGATCAAACACTCGAAGCCCCCCAACAATCCGCCCCGCCCCAGGCGGCGCCAAACCCGTCCATCGCCCAATCCGTTTCGGTTGACATCTACGACCAGATCTACAATCTTCGCGGCACCGACCCCGCCTACATCGAACGCCTTGCCGCCATCGTCGACACCAAGATGCGCGCCGTTTCTGCCCAGGGCAACACCGTCGACAGTCTCCGGGTCGCTGTCCTCGCCGCGCTCAACATCGCCGACGAGCTATGCACCGCTCGCCAGCGCCTGGACTCCGTTGCCGGCAACCTCCAGACCACGCAGCACTCCGCCCGCACCCGCGCCACCACCCTCGCGCACATGCTCGACGAGGTCCTCGAAGACCGCAAAGTCGGCTAGCCATCGCACCGCAACGCCAACCGATGCGCCTCGCTACCCAGGCACTCCACATCGCAACCCTGTTCTGCTGCCTCGTCCCTGCATCCTTCGCCCAGACCGGCACCCAGACCCATCCTGCCTACCAGTCCAACCCAAAGTTTCAGACCGCCATCCGTGACGGAAAACTGCTGGCTGAAAATCAGGACTACGACGATGCGATCGCCGCCTACCAGGAAGCCAGCGAGATCGCGGGCGGCAAAGACAAAGCAGTTCTACGCGCTTTGCTCGAACTCCAGATATCCAACGCCAACTACGATGACGCCATCGCCTCCGCCAGGGCATTTGCCGCAGTCGCCGACACCGCAGCCGAAAAGTCCTACGCCGAAGCCAGCCGTGGTCGCGTCCTCTTTCTTCAGGCAGAACCACAATCAGGATCAAAATTCGATCCCGCTCTTCTCGCCTCCGCCGACGCTGCCTTCCAGGCCGCTCTCGTCCTCGATCCAAAAAACTCCTCCGCCCTCTTTACCGACGGCCAGGTGCTTGTCCACCTCGGACAGATCGAATCCGCGCGCGCCCGCTTTAAAGCCTGCCTGGATTCTCTGAAGCCGGCCGATCCTCTCTACCTTCGCACCCAGCGCTTCGTTCACGACCCCGCGCTCGCGCTCCTGGAGCTGGCTCCCGCCTTCACCATCACCACCCTCGATGGCGCCAGCTTCAATCTCGACCAAATGAAAGGCCGCGTCGTTCTGGTCGACTTCTGGGCCACCTGGTGCGGGCCCTGTATGGAAGAGTTGCCGCAGATCAAACAGATCGCGAAAGACTTTGCCGGCCAGCCGTTCGTCATCCTCAGCATCAGTTGGGATGAGGACGCGCAAACCTGGAAAAAATTCATCGCGAAGAACGGCATGACGTGGCCGCAATACCGCGACACCAGCCACCGTATCGGCAGACTCTTCGGCGTCGAAGCCCTGCCCGGCTACTTCACCATCGACGCCAACGGAGTCCTGACTGCCGAACTGCTTGGCGGAGGTTTCGATCTCGAGGGCAGGCTCAAAGAGCTGGTCGCCAAAGCCAAAACCGCTTCTGATCCACCCGCAACCCAAGTTGGCAATTAGACTTGCCTCACCGTGGACTGGCCTGATTTGCCATTCAGCGCCGGCACGTTTAGCATCCAACCTAAGAAAGCCGGCCTGCTAAGCAGGTACTAGAACAACGCTGGTTGAACCAACATTCATTGAACAGGGACCCGACTCGTAGACATGGCCCGGTGTGCTGTCCTCCAGTCAGGAACGCCTAAAGGACCACGGTTAGGTCCCGCCGTCTTAGGACGGGTTCACCAGCGCCTCGATGTACGGCCCCGTGGGTCGGTCTTCTTGTCTTTTTGCCTTTCTCGCACCGCCTGAAAAGCGCAAAGCCCATCGCTCCAAATGCACCCCTACCTCTTCCACTCCGGACATCTCCTGCTTCCCACCTTCGGCGTTCTCGCCGCCGTTGGGCTCATGGCTGCCCTCACCCTGAGTCTCCGCACCGCCGCGATCGTCAGTCTCAACCCGGAAAAGATCTGGGACGCCGGCCTCTTCACCCTTCTCTCCGCCTTCATCCTCTCTCGCCTCCTGCTCTTCATCGCCTATCACCACAACTTCATCACCTATCCTGTCCTGATGCTCATGGTGCCGTCGCTCACCCCCACAGGAATTCTCCTCACCATCCTCGCGACCATCCTCTACCTTCGTCTCCGCCGCCTCCCGCTACTCGACACCCTCGACGCCTGGTCCCCCTGCGCCACTCTCGTCTGGGCCTTCCTCGCCCTCGGCCACTTCGCCGAAGGCAGCGACGCCGGCCTCCCCACCACCCTCCCCTGGGGCATGCGCATCCCGCCCGACGGCACCCCGTTGCACCCCGTCGCGCTCTATGCCGCCATCGCCGCAGCTCTGCTCACGGCCTTCCTTCTCCGCCAACTTCCCCGCCGCCGTCACCCCGGCGACACCTTCGCTTTGGCTCTCGCCGCCACCGGAGTAGCCCAGTTCCTCCTCACCTTCGTCCGCCAACCCTATCCCTACACCGGCCTCCTTGATCCCATCCAGTGGATCGCCCTCGGCATGATCTTCGTCGCCGGCCTCGTCCTTCTCCTGCAACCCCGAAAGCTGGTCCCCCATGCCGTCTAAAAACATGCTCCCCAAGGGCCAGCGCCGCCATACCGTCAAACCCGAGTATCGCGCCACCCGCGGCGTCGAAGAGCCCATCCCGACTGTCATCCCCGTCCTCGAACTCGACGACGACACCGAAAACGGCATCCGCACCTTCACCGCCGACCCCGCCGCCGCCAATCTTCGCCTCGACCAGTACCTCGCCCAGGCTCTCCCCGACATCTCCCGCGCCCGCGTCCAACTCCTCATCGATGCCGGCCAGGTTCGCGTCAACGGGGCACCCGCCAAACCCAAACAAAAGCTCCACGGCGGCGAGTCGATCGAGATCGAAGGCTCCCCCCAGCCCGCGCCCCTCCACGCCACACCCGAAGACATCCCTCTCACCATCCTTCACGAAGACAAGTACCTCGCCATCATCGACAAACCCGCCGGCATGATGGTCCACGCCGGCGCCGGCAACGCCGCACCCGACGGCATCGACACCCGCAACACCGGCACCCTCGTCAACGCGCTCCTCTTCCACTTCGCAAAGCTCTCCTCTACCGGCGGAGACCTCCGCCCCGGCATCGTCCATCGCCTCGACAAACAGACCAGCGGCCTCATCCTCGTCGCCAAAGACGACAGCACCCACCGCAAACTCGGTGAGATGTTCTCCCAGCGCCAGGTCGCCAAAACCTACATCGCTCTTGTCCACGGCCACCTGAAAAAAGACGACACCACCGTCACCCTCCCCATTGCCCGCGACCTCGTCCGCCGCACCCGCATGACCACCCGCCGCGCCGACGGGCGCACCGCCGTCTCACACTTCCACGTCCTCGAACGTCTCACTACTCCGTATGGTCCCTTCACCCTCGTCGAAGTGCGCATCGAAACCGGCCGCACCCACCAGATCCGCGTCCACGCCCAGTCCATCGGCCACCCTGTTGTGGGCGACACCCTCTACGGCGCCCCGCACCTCATCCCGGCCTTGCCCCGGAGCTACCAGCTTACCGCAACTTCCTCCACGCCGCTCACTTATCCTTCACCCATCCCCAGACCCACAAACTCGTCGACATGCGCTCCCCGCTCCCTGCCGAACTGGAGTCGTTCCTCAAAGCAATTCGCGCGAATTCACCCTCAATTCGGTAGAATGTTCCCAGTGATCTTTCTTAACGGACTCAACCGCGCTCCGGCGCTCGCAACCTCCCTTCTCCTGTCCTGCCTGCTTTGCCTGCTCGCCGCGCCTCTCCGCGCGCAAACCGGCGCCGTCCCCCCCACCGCAGCCCCCGCTCCAACTCCTGCTCTCTCTTCGCCCCAGCAGCCCGCCGCGTCGCCACAGCAACCCACCGCCGCCGGTCAGCAGCCCGCCGCCGGTCAGACGCCGCCCTCTGCACCCGACATCGTCGTCCGCGTCAACGAAGTGAATCTCATCTTCACCGTCACCGACAAGAAGGGCAAATTCATCACCGGCCTCAAGCGCGAGAACTTCGGCCTTCTCGACGACGGCCATCCTCCTCTCGCCGTCCTGCGCTTCACCCAGCAGACCAACCTCCCCTTACGCGTCGGCATCATGCTGGACACGTCGAGTTCCATCCGCCAGCGCTTTCAGTTTGAGCAGGACTCCGCCATCGAGTTCCTCCTCCAGATCCTCCACCTCAACGACCGCGCCTTCGTCGAGGGCTTCGACATCCAGACCGATCTTGCGCAGGACTTCACCAACAACGTCGACCTCCTCAATCAGGGAATCCGCAAGCTCCGTCCCGGCGGCGGCACCGCGCTCTTCGACTCCCTCTACAAAACCTGCAAAGACCAGATGCTCACCCTCCAGGAGACCGGAGCCGTTCGCCGCGCCCTCATCCTTGTCTCCGACGGCGACGACAACTACAGCCGCGTCGAAGAGTCCGACGCCATCAAAATGTGCCAGCGCGCCGACACCATCGTCTACTCCATCAGCACCAACATCAGCCCCAGCAAAGACAAGGGTGACGATGTCCTCAAGGCCATCTCCGAAGCCACCGGCGGCCAGGCCTTTTACCCCATCAAGCTCGAAGACGTAGCCATCGGCTTCCGCAACATCGAAGAAGAACTGCGCAGCCAGTACCACCTCGTCTACCGCCCCGCAAATCTAAGAATGGACGGCTCCTTCCGCACCATCTACCTCCAGGCCAACGACCCCCGCTACAAAGTCCGCGCGCAAAAGGGTTACTTCTCCCCCCGCCCCCAGTAATCCCCCCTTTTTCTCTTAACGTTGTCATCCTTCCGCAACGCGAGAGGACCTGTTTTTGTCCTTGCCGTTGTTTTTGTTGCCATCTTTGCAGAGCGTGCCCTGAGCGAAGTCGAATGGGGATCTGCTTTTCCAGCCAGCTACTTGCAAAATCTCCCAATTCGCACCAACTCTGGCTTAAAATCCGTGTCTAACAGGAAAGAGGCCAAGAATGACCACTCGTCTCCGTTCCCTCCTGCTCCCCGCGCTTCTCGCCGCCACGCTGGTCTATGCCCAGTCGCCGGTCGGCCCCTCCAGCCTGCAAAGCGCGCTCAGCAATCTCGCCGACCAGCCGGCCAGTCACACCTCCTTCAGCTTTGATCGCAGCGAGCTTCAGATTGCGCAGAATCTTCTCGCTTCCGGCGGTCTCGATGCCAACCGCGCTCCCGCCGCTCTCACCGGCATCTCCGTCGACAACTACCACTACCCCCGGCCCGCCTTCTACATCCCTGAGACCATGGCCTCCATCATCGCCGGCTACCACGCCGCCGGCTGGAAGCATCTCGTCAACGCCAACCAGACTCCCGCCAACACGGCGCAGCCCCACTCCACCGTTACCGACCTCTGGCTCCGCTTCGCCGGCCCTGACATCACCGGCATCACCGTCCTCACCCGCTCCCCCCGCGATATGAGCGTCGTCCAGGTGACCTGCGAACTGCGTCCCCTTGACCTCGTCCATCTCAGCGGACACTTCGGCATCCCCCGGGTCGACCCCAACGCCGTCATGGTCCCTGCCCCGGACGGCAAATAACCCCCGCTCGAAGCGCTGCCACTGGACGGTGGCCCGCATGCAGCGATCGAAGAAATCGTCATTTCGACCGAAGCCGCTCACAGCTCTATCGTGAGCGGCGCAGTGGAGAAACCCCCGCATTTCGTCTTTGCTCTTGCTTTCCCTGAATGCGCATCATCCGCGCAATCCACGGTCAGCCTTCCCACTCCGCATCATCCCCCATACTGCTCCACTCGCCGCAGCAACTCCAGCTTTCGCTCCGGCGCCAGAAAACTCGCCTCCACCGAATTCGCCGCCAGTTCCCGCATCTGCTCCAGCGAAAACTCGAACCGTTCCTGCACCAGCACATATTCGTCCAGCAGATTGCTGCCGAACATCGGCGGGTCATCTGAGTTGATCGTTACCATCAACCCCGACTCGAAGTACATCTTCACCGGGTGCGCATCGAAACTCTTGCAACATCCCGTGCGGATGTTGCTCGTCACATTCAGCTCCAGCGGGATCTGCTTTTCCGCCAGCACATCCAGCAGCTCCGCATCGTGCTGCGCCGACAGAGCATGTCCCACGCGCTCTGCCCCGATATTGATCGCGGCCCAGATACTCTCCGGCCCCGTTGTCTCTCCCGCATGTGCCGTCAGCCTCAGCCCTGCCGCCCTGGCCTCCGCATACGACTCGCGAAATAGATCCGCGCTCCCTCGCGTCTCATCGCCTCCAATCCCGATCCCCACAATGCTCGGATACAGCGCGCGCAGCTCCGCCGCCTTGCGAAACACCTTCTCCGCTTCCTCCGCGCCAAAGTGCCGCACCGCATCGATCAGCCAGGAGACCGTGGTCCCAAAGTCCCTCTCGCCCCGCACTCGCCCGCGCTCGATCGCCTCGACGTACGGCTCAACCTCAACCTGCTTCCAGTAGTAGATAATTCCGAACGAGATATAGACCTCGGCATGCACCACCCCCTGTGCCGCCAGGTCCCGAATCATGTTGTACGTAATCAATTCATAGTCTTCCGGCCCCTTCAGCCGCGCCGAAACCGCCTTGAACGAGTCCAGAAAGCCTAAAAAATTTTCATAAACATAAAGCTTCTTCGCCGCCTCCGGAGTCAGCGGCACTTCATCGTGCCGCCTGCTCAACTCCAGCAGCGTCTCCGCTTGAATCGTTCCCTCAAGATGCAGATGCAGCTCAACCTTGGGCAACCTGCGCAGCCAATCCACCACATCGATGTCAGCGTCCCGTCTCGGATTTCGCACCATTCCATCCTAAGCTTCAGGGGAGTAAAACTCACTTCGCTTGCGGCTGTAGAAGAAGTAGACCACCAACCCGATCACCAGCCACGCGAAGAATCGTATCCACGTCTTGATAGGCAGCCCAGCCATCAGCAGCACGCAGAAGAATACACTCAGTATCGGGATCACCGGCCCAAACGGCACACGAAACCCGCGATGCCGCTCCGGCTCCTTGTACCGCAGCACGATCACTCCGAGCGACACCAGCACAAACGCGAACAGCGTCCCGATATTCGACATCTCGGCAAACGTGCCCACATCGAACAGCCCCGCCGGAATCGCCACCAGCACCCCAGCCACCCAGGTCGCAAACGCCGGCGTCCGAAACCGCGGATGGATTCTGCTGAACACGTCCGGCAACAACTTATCCCGTGACATGGCGAACCAGACCCGCGCCTGCCCCAGTTGAAACACCAGGATCGACGAGATCATTCCCACCAGCGCCCCGATCAGGACCGCCAACTGCACCCAATGCAGCCTGTGTCCCTCCGGCGTCATCGACACCCGCTTCAGCGCATTCACCACCGGCGCCGCATCCCCCGCCACCGACTGCCACGGCACCAGCCCCGTCAACACGACCGCCACGCCGATATACAAAATCGTACAAACAAGTAGCGTAGCTAGAATCCCGATCGGCACGTCGCGCTTCGGCTGCCTGCACTCCTCGCTCGCAGTCGACACCGAATCGAACCCGATATAGGTGAAGAAGATGATCGACCCGCCCGCCAGAACCCCCGGCCACCCGTTCGGCGAGAACGGCGTGTAGTTTGCCGGATGAATAAAGCTCAGCCCGAAGAAGACAAACAGCAGAATCGCCGCAATCTTCACCAGCACCATGATGTTGTTCGTCCGCGCCGATTCTCGAATGCCTCGCACCAGCACGACCGTCAGCAGCAACACGATCAAAAACGCAGGTATGTTGAATCCGGCATGCCATCCAATCGGATAAATGTCCTTCCCCTGCAAATCCTGCAACCCCTGCGGCAGATACGCAGGCGACAACCACTTCGGCGATAGCGGAATCCGCATCCAGTCCAGCAGCGCCACAACATGCGCTGCAAACCCTACGCTCACGCTCATATTGCTGAAGGCATACTCGAGAATCAGATCCCACCCAATCACCCAGGCAATCAACTCGCCCAGCGTCGCATAGGTATAGGTGTACGCGGACCCGGCAATCGGAATCATCGACGCCAGCTCGGCATAACAAAGCCCCGTGAGCGCGCATACAATCGCGACCAGAACCAGCGAGAGTGCCAGCGCCGGGCCCGCGCCCGGCCGCCCCGCCACCGCGCCATGATGCAATATCAGATCGATGACGGGAGAATCTGCGAATGAGGCCTGCGCGGCCGGACTACCGCCGATCGCGACGCCAATCACAGTGAAAATTCCCGACCCGATCACCGCGCCAATCCCAAGCGCAGTCAGCGACACCGGTCCCAGCGTCTTCTTCAACGCGTGCTCAGGCTTCTCCGATTCAGAGATCAGCTTGTCGATCGATTTGGTGCGAAAGATTTGCCTAACCAGCGAGTTCGCTCCTGCTATTACAGAGGACTTGGTGCGGGGCATTTCAACTGCACATGCAATTCAGACAGATGCCAGACTGCTGCGATCCCGAAACCAGAGCGCTACCGGCTGTCAGCGCTCTGGCCTGGCAGAATAACTTACCGCTTGCTCTGACCGCGAGAGGCCTTCTTCACCTTAGCCTTGTTCGCGCCGCGAGCGCCTGCGCGAGGGCCCTTCGGTGCTGCCTTCTTCCGTGCCGCGCGCTTTACTTTCTTGCGCTCTTGTTTATCGGTAATGCTCTTGGTATTTGCCATGTATGGTGCCAATCCTTCTGTAGGTGCGATTTTCGGGAACTAAAGGCGTTCCAACTGGGCGAACTTTTCTACCAGCTTCTTCACGCCATGCTGTTGAAATTGTACTGTAATCTTCGCGTCATCCCCATCGCCTTCGCGACGAAACACCGTTCCCTCGCCATACTTCGGATGCCGAACCCGCGAGCCCTGCTTGAAGCCAGTCTTCCCCGCCGGCTCCTCAACCTCCAGCTTAGGCCGGGAAATCTTCTGTCCTCGCGCCGCAAAAAAGCTCGCGATGTTATCCAGCGATTGCCCGCCTGCCACGGGCTTCCCCTTATAGCCGGCGCGCCGATTCACCTCCGGCAACCCGGCGGCCCGGGTCGCTATTGTCTCTCCGCTCTGGGTACTCTGGTCCTCATCCTCATAGCTGTAGTGCCGCTCGCTTTCCTCGGCATTCGGGCGGTTGAATCGACTCGCCTTCGGATACGGCGTCGCATACGCCCCGCCATAACCTGAGCCATACTGCGATCCGGAAAACTGCGGCCTTGTCGGCGGACTCCCCAGGTCCTCCACCAATCGTGCCGGGACCTCCTCCAGAAACCGCGAAGGTATGCTCGATTCCGGCATATCGCTTCCATACCTGCGCCGATAACGCGCCCTGGTCATCACCAGCGTGTCCATCGCGCGTGTCATCCCGACGTAGCAAAGCCGCCGCTCTTCTTCAAGGCCGGTAGGATCGGTTAATGTCCGGGAATGCGGAAACAGTCCCTCTTCCATCCCGGTGAGAAACACCAATGGAAACTCCAGCCCCTTCGCCGCGTGAAGCGTCATCAAAGTCACCCTTGCCTCTTCGCTGTAGCTGTCCGCGTCGCTCACCAGCGCTGCATGATCCAGAAAATCATGCAGCGTCTCCCCGCGTTCCTGCGCATCCTGCGCCGCGTTTGCCAACTCCTTCAAGTTTTCTATTCGAGAGAAGGACTCAGGCGTAGCCTCTTCCTCAAGCGCTCGTATATATCCGCTCCGGTCATTCAGAAACTTTATCAGCTCCGGCAGCGTCGCAGCGTCCCCTGGCTTACGAAACGCAGACGTCTCAACCTTGCTATCGGACTCCCTCTCCATCGTTTCTGCGGACTCTTTCAACACGACCGGAGCGAACGGATTGAAATTGGCCGCATCAATGCCGTGCAGGGCATCGGAGTCCGTCGCATTCACCGGTGCGATCGTGGAAATCTCCTCACTGGGTCCAAAATCAAATCCGAAGTTGAAACTTGTGTCGAAAGAAGTGTCCGCCCCCGTGTCCTCCATCTCCTCAACTCCCGCAGCAATCGGCTCTTCTCCGTCCGGATCGAAGGACACATCCTCCGCCGCAGCCAACGCCGGCGCGACGCTTCCGTCCTCAGCTAAATCTCTGCCAAGCTTCTCCGCAAACCCGGGTCCCAACATTGCTCTCGCATCTTCAATCAGCCGCTTGAATCCGGCCAGCGCCATCAATGCGCGCTGCGGCAGCAGCTTGTCGTTGATCGCTCTGCCGATCGCATCCCACGTACTCATGCCGCTCGACAGAGCCATCCTCTCCAATGTCTCCATCGTCGTCTTGCCGATTCCGCGTGGCGGCGAGTTCACCACCCTCGCCAGAGCGATCGAGTCATGCACATTCTGCACCAGCTTCAAATAGCTCAGAATGTCCTTTACCTCGGCTCGCTCATAAAATGAAAACCCTCCCACCATGTGATATTGAATCTGGTACCGCCGCAGAGCCTCTTCTACGAGGCGGGACTGTGAGTTCGTCCGGTAAAGTACCGCACAGCGCGGCAGGTCCGTCTGTCCCCCAGCCTCACGCAGATATCGCTGCACGCGGTCTGCAACAAACAGCGCCTCGTTCTCTCCATCGGGTGCTGCATAGTATCCGATCAGCGAACCGCCCTCACGCGCCGTCCAAAGATTCTTGCCCTTCCTCTGCGTGTTCTGCGCAACCACTGCGCTCGCGCCCTCGAGGATCATCTGGGTCGAGCGGTAGTTTTGCTCCAGCCGGATCGTCCTGGTCCCGGGAAAGTCTTTCTCAAACTCCAGGATGTTCTTAATGTCCGCGCCGCGCCAGCTATAGATCGATTGATCCTCATCGCCGACGACGCAGACGTTTCCGTGCGAACCCGCGAGCAGCTTCATCAACTCATACTGCGGTCTGTTCGTATCCTGATATTCGTCAATCAAAATATATTTGTAACGCCGGTTGTATCTTTCTCTCGTCTCCGCCGACGATTTCAAGAGTCGCACTGTCTCCAGCAGCAGATCGTCGAAGTCAAGCGCGTTCGATTTGAACAACTCCTTTCTGTAGATTTCGAAGATGTGCGCGATCTTCTCTTCCATCGGATTCGTGCTCGCAAGAAAATATTCCTGCGGATCGATCATGTGATTCTTCGCCCAGGAGATCCTTCCCAGCGCCACCCGCGGCTTCAGCGACTTATCGTCGATAGCCAGGCGCTTCAGCGCCTGCTTCACGACAGCCTGTTGATCGGTCTCATCGTAGATGGCAAAGCTTCGCGTTAAGCCAACTCCACCCACGCGCAGTGCCTCGATATCCCGCCGCAGCACGCGCACGCAAAAGCTATGAAACGTCGACAGCATCGGCTTCGCCAGCGAAGAATGCCCAAGAATTTTTTCGACTCGTTCCGCCATCTCCTTCGCAGCTTTGTTCGTAAACGTCACTGCCAGAATGGAGTCCGCCGGCACACCTCGCTCCTCGATCAGATAAGCGATGCGATGCGTGATCACCCGTGTCTTGCCCGATCCTGCGCCTGCCAACAAAAGAACCGGTCCGTCGACCGATTGGATTCCCTCCTGCTGTTGCGGATTCATATTTTCTAGAAGTCGACTCAACCTGTACACGCTCCCTCTCTATTTTAAGCTCCCTGGTTCTTCACCTTGATCGACAGAGTGAAAACCAGCAAAAACGCCTGTATTTGCTGTCCATTTGCGAACAACGTGTCCGCTGGTGGACAAAGCATCGAGTCGATTAACTTTCACGCAACAAATCGCGCTCAAACGATTTTTATTGGAACCATCCGTGAGCTTCCTGCGTACCTGTTTTCACGACGAGCTTTCTGAACCATGGCAGAAAACTCCCGTCGAAATTTAGAAGTATCGGGAGCTAACAATGACACATCTCAATCGTCTCACCATCGCTGTTGTCGCCGCTTCTCTCTTTGCAGCTCCGGCAGTTTATGCCGCTCCTGCCAGCATTTCGTCTCCTGTCCACGCTATGTTCAGCAAGACGAAATCAACCACCGTCAAGCTCAATCTGCGCAACGACTCCGGCTCGGCAATGGAGATCAAGGTAGGCGATCAGGTGATGACGCTTGATCCGGGCAAACCGATTACCTTGAACCTTCCAGTCGGTACGCGCATTGTTGCCAACAGCGCCACTCCGAATCATGCAGTCGGTTCGCTCATCGAAGAGGTCGTGAGCGATCACAACGGCGCCACCATCAGCATTCACTAGGCCTTGCCGAGAGCTGTGCTAGCCCAAGTCCTTCCCGTACCTTCAGGCCGATCGCGGAGTTAACGTTGCGGTCGGCCTCTTTCCCTTTCGTGCTGCGTTATTCATCGAGGGGCTTGATATCCTCGTCTTATGATTCGCAACATTGCTGTCTTCTGCGCCTCCGCTGGCGGTGCACATCCCTCCTACCAGGCAGTGGCTGAAGAACTGGGGCGCGCGCTCGCCGCTCGCAACGTCGGCCTCATTTACGGTGGCTCCAACGTTGGACTGATGAAGGCCGTCGCTGAAGCAGCCCTGGCTGCTGACGGCAGGGTCATCGGCGTCATCCCGGAGGTGCTCGTCAACCTCGAGGTGGCTCATCATGGGATCACCGAGTTGCACATTACCAGCAGTATGCACACGCGCAAGGCTCTCATTGGAGAGAAGGCCGATGCATTCATCGCATTACCCGGCGGCTTCGGTACATTCGAAGAGCTCTTCGAAGTTCTGGCATGGCACACGCTCAAGATTCACGCCAAGCCAATCCTTCTGCTCAATATCAACGGCTTTTACGACAAGCTTCTGATCTTTCTCGACCACTGCGTCGCCGAAGGCCTGCTCAAACCGAAGAACCGCGAGGTGCTGTTGGTTGCGTCTACCGTTGAAGACGCTCTCCGCCTGCTCGAAAACGCAGCCTCCTCCGCGCCCTAGACTTTGCAAAGATCGCACTGACATGCGCGCCGCAGATACTCCCAGGAGTAGATTCCGCTCTCGTGTCCGTCGCTCCACTTGAACTTCAGGGCGTATTTACCCACCGGCGTCACCTCCAGCGGCTTCACTGGAGCTTCATACATCACCAACAGAGTCTGCTCCTTCGGTTTGGCGACCCCTGGCTTTCGTCCCGTTTTCTCGCGGTCCTCATGGCACGTCGCGCACGGACAGGCATTGCGCAGCCACGCAAAGGTCCACGCGCTCCGGTGTCCGTCCTTCCAGTCAATCTCGACACCAGTTCCTTCCGTCTTCTTCACGCGCACCTTCTTCGGAGTGACTGCGTCCTCCGGCAGTCGCTCGCGCTCCGCATCTTCCTGCCGTGCTCGTTCTGCATCGACAATGCGAATTCCTTCATGACTCATGGCGTCACCTCTTTTCGCAACTCTCGCTGGCCTCCCTGGCAGGCGGCCGGATCATCTCTGACTCCAGAAGAAATAAGCGGCGATGATACATCCTGTCAGCACGACAATCGCTCGCAGAACCTCCGGATTCATTCGTCGTGCATACTGCGCCCCGACATATCCCCCCGTAGCCGCAAACACCATCGAGATCAGGCAGTAGTGCCACAGAATCGCTCCGCTGACGACGAACGTGATGATGGCGACGAGATTGGAAAGGCAAGCGGCTACGACCTTCATCGCATTCAGCGTATGCATCTCTTCTACTCCGGTCAGCGCCAATACTGTCATAATCAAAAACCCGCCTCCAGCGCCAAAATATCCGATATAAAAGCAGATTGGAAACAACGCACAGATGAGCAAAAGTAAATTCGGTTCCCGTCTGATGTGCGGTTCGGCTGAGTGCCTCCGCAGCCATCGCGATACCGGTCCGCTGATGCCGAAGATCAACGCCCCCACTAGAATGAGCCAGGGAATCATATGCAGGAAGGTAATCTGTTTCGTCCGCAGCAGAACTACGGCGCCAGTTGTCCCGCCCGCAATCGAAGCCAGCACGATCGCCGGCAGCAAATCCTTGCGAACATCTCCCCTCAGTGCGGCCAGCGAAGTCAACTGCCCGGGCCATAACGCAACGGTATTGGTCGCATTTGCCTGCACTGGCGGAACTCCCATCGCCAACATCGCCGGAAATGAAATAAACGAGCCGCCACCGGCCATCGCATTCATCACGCCCGCGATAAACGAGGCGATGACCAGCCAGATGTAGTGCCAATGGGTGCTAAAACTCGAGATCATCCATCTTCTATTGTAGCGACTACCGCAAGCCGATCCGCCGCTGCGCAACGACGGCAGGAATCGTCAGCCGGCGCTTAGTCCGAACGGCATCTCCGGGGTCGCCTCAATCAACCTCCGCGTGTACTCCTCGCGTGGGTCATCGCAGACCTGTTCGCACTGCCCCAGTTCCACGAGCTTTCCTCGTTGCATCACCGCGACGCGGTCGCACAGATACCGTACCAGCGGCATCGAGTGCGAGATAAACAGATACGTCAACTCAAACTCGCGCTGCAACTCTCGAAGCAGGTTCACCACCTGCGCTCCCACTGAAACATCGAGCGCGCTCACCGGCTCATCGAGGACAAGAAACTTCGGCCGCAACGCCAAAGCCCGCGCAATATTAATCCGCTGTCTCTGCCCCCCGCTGAACTCATGCGGAAAGCGTTCGAGGGCCGAGGCGTCCATCCCCACCGTCCGCAGCATCTCCGTCAACCGCGCCGCCAGGCCTTCCGCGGGTCTTTCGCGGTGAATGGCAAACGGCTCGGCCAAAATCTCTCGCACCTTCATCCTTGGATTCAGTGCCGCATAGGGATCCTGAAATACAATCTGCATGCGCTGCCGTAACTTTCGCATCTCGCGCGACCCCGCAGCAAGCAGATCGTGTCCCTCGTACCGCAACGCCCCCGATGTAGGCTCGACCAGCCGCAGCAGCATCCGCGCAACCGTGCTCTTACCCGAACCCGACTCCCCCACCAGCCCCAGCGTCTCTCCCTGTCGAATTTCAAAGGAAACATCGTCCACGACGCGGCGTCCCGCGCCATATTCTTTCACCAGCCCACGGGCCTCCAGCAAAACATTCCCGGGCATATCAGTCCAGCTTTGGATGTTGTAGTTGGAAGCTGGTTGCGTCCTGGTATGCCCTGGCAAAAGCCGCCAGCCGCGCATCCGAGTAGAGTCCGCCGAGAAACGTCAGGCTCACCGGCGTCCCTGGTCCGCCTGCATTTGCCAGTGCGCCATCTTCGTCGTTCTCGCTCTTCGGGGCGCCATCACCTCGAATTCCATTCGGCACAATCACCGCCGGATGCCCCGTCAGATTCGTAGCCTGAAGCTGTATTCCCTGCGAGGGCGTCACAATCACATCGACCTGCGCAAACAGCTTCTCCATCGCCGCAATCGCGAGCGTCCGCGCCCGCATCGCCTGGATGTAATCCACCGCAGAATAAAACCGCGCGATGCGAAACTGGTTCGGCCAGTCGAAAGGAAGTTGTCCCGTCAACAATTTGTCTCGCCCGCTCCGCGTCAGATCATCGAACGCTGCCGCACCCTCCGCTTCCAGCACCGGCACAATCGCGCCAAACGGAAACTCCGGAATCTCGACTGGAATCAGTTTCACTCCCATGTTGCGCAGCTCATCGAGCGCCGTCGTCGCGTATTTCGCGTCGTAGATTCGCCGCTCGAAGTTTGCCTTCTGCCTCTCCGACGCTCCTGCTGGCACCGTCGGCACATCGAACGCGCTCTTAATATACCCCACCCGCAGCGTCTTCCAGTTGAAGTTCGCGTCCCAGTTGAATGCAGCAGGCTGCACCGAAAGATCGTGCCCATCCTGCCCGTAGATCGCCGACAACACCAGCGCGCAGTCCTCCACCGCGCGGCAGATCGGCCCAATCTTATCCATCGTCCAGCTCAGCGCCATCGCTCCCGTCTTCGGCACAAAGCCAAACGTAGGCCGCAATCCGGTACACCCGCAGCGCGTCGAAGGCGAAGAGATAGACCCCAGCGTCTCAGTCCCCAGAGCAAATCCCACGCAGCCCGCCGCCACCGAACTCGCGCTTCCTGCCGACGACCCGCTCGATCCCTGCCGCTTGTTCCATGGGTTCCGCGTCCGCGCACCGAACCACAAATCCCCCTGGGCCAGCGCGCCCATCGAAAGCTTCGCAATCAGAATTGCTCCCGCCTCATCGAGCCGTGTGACCACTGTGGCGTCATAGTCAAACTTTTGATCCTCAAACCCGCCCGCGCCCCACGTTGTTCTGTAACCCTTCACCGCGAGCAGGTCCTTCCCGCCCCACGGAATTCCGTGCAAGGGTCCGCGATACTTCCCTGCGGCGATCTCTTTATCCGCGGCGGCAGCATGCTCCATCGCTCGCTCTTCGGTCAGCGTAATCACAAAATGCAGTTGCGGGTCATACTTCTTCAAGCGCGCCAGATACATCTTCGTCAGTCCAACCGACGTCACCTTGCGCGTCTTCACTAACTCCGCCAGCTCTCGCACCGTAGCAAACGCAAGCGTATTCGAATCTCCCGCCAACCCTGCCGACACCGCTTCGGCCAGTACCCTTACATCCGGCGCCGCGCTCATCTTCAGTGGCTTCTTCACCGTATCCAGCACCATGTCGCCCGGCACCGGGTCGAAGATAAACGCCGGGGCCACGCTATTCGGCATCTTCAACTCCCGAATCGCGGTGTAGGACTTCCTCAGCTCCTCCAGCCCGTCGAGCATCATCTTTTTCTGCTCGTCCGTCACGCTGATCCCGGCGATCGCCGCCGCCCCATCGATCATCTCCGGCGTGATCTTCGGCATAGCCTCCGTGTTCGCATTCACCTGGGTGCCCCCAACGATCGGCGAGCTCTGCGCCTTTGCCTGCGTCGCCAGCGTAAACAGCGCACCCGGCAACAACGTTTGTCCCAGCCCCACCATGGAGCACACGCCAAGAAAACCCCGCCGGTCCAACCCAGAAGACACCTGTTTGCTCATCCCCGCATTATTGCACCCCCTCACCCGTCACAAGCAAGACACTGCAAAGGATTTATGTTCCCCCCAATTTCCTCGGTATTGCTGGCGCGCAATTCCGTTCCAGCTCTCACGCGTCTATACTTTTTGAAAATTCGTCCGCGCTCCATTCGCAGACGTTTTCCCGAAAGCAGGCTTATGTCGGACATCTTTCGCGCTCATCTTCTCAGGCAGCATCTCAAACTGGCGTTCCGCGTCCTGAAAAATGCTCCCGCGTACTCCGCACTCGTCGTTGCGATCCTGGCTCTGGGAATCGGCGCCAATACCGCGGTCTTCAGCGTGATCGACGCTGTGCTGATCCGGCAGCTCCCCTACGGCGACGCCCATCACCTTGTCGTCCTTTGGGAGAAGAACCCCGCACTGGGAAAATCAGTTGGCGAACGTGTGCCCGTGTCCTACGCCAACTTTGACGAGTGGGCGCGCCAGGCAAAGTCCTTCCAGGACATCGCCGGCTTCGAAAGCGTCAATCTCAATCGCACCGGCAGCGGTGATCCGGAACGCATCGACGGCGCGCGCGTCTCGCCGAACTTCTTTCAGCTCTTCTCGGTCAGTCCCGCACTTGGAACTACGCTCGCCTCCGTGAAAGCGGATCCAGGCAACGCCCACATCGCCATGCTGAGCAATGCTTACTGGCAGACTCGATTCGGCGGCAGCCGCAGCGCGATCGGCCAAGCCATTACATTGAACGATTCCGTCTACACCATCGTTGGCGTGCTTCCCGCCAACTTCTATATGCCTTCTACGCGCGAGGGCGCCGACCAGCGAAAACCGCTCATCTGGATTCCTTACGACGTAACTTCAAAGGGCAATCTCGAAGAGTTCAATCGCCGCAAGATGCTCGTCTTCGCCCGCCTCGCACCCGGCGCCACGCTCCAGCAAGCGCGTGTCGAAATGGACGGAATCGCGCACAATCTGCGCGAGCAGAATCCTGGCCTCAACGCGGGCTTCGGCGTCAATGTCTTCCCCATCTATACAGAAGACGTCGGACAGGAGATGCGACGCAATCTCCTCGTCCTGTTCTCGGCAGTCGGTCTGGTTCTCCTCATTACGTGTGCCAATCTCAGCAATCTCGTCCTCAGCCGCGCCACCTATCGGCAACGTGAGTTGGGCATTCGCAAAGCCCTCGGCGCCACTCGTGCCGATCTCATCGCGCAGCTTCTGGTGGAATCTGCCGTTCTCAGTCTCATGGGCGGCATCCTCGCGCTCGGCGTCGCCTACGCAGGGATCAAGGCAATTCCAGCGCTCAAGCCCGCAGGAATTCTCCGTCCCGAGAGCATCCATCTCGGCATCCCGGTGCTCCTCTTCACCATGCTCGTCAGCTTTCTCGCCGCTGCACTCTTCGGAATTCTTCCCGCGATTCGCGTCTCGAAGATCGACGCCAGCTCTGTCATCAAGCAATCCGGAGAGACGGGATATCGTCACTCGCGCCGCCTTATCTCCCAGCTAGTAGTGCTGGAGGTCAGTCTCGCCACCATCCTGCTCATCGGCGCGGGCTTTCTGATGAGCAGTCTTCGCCGCGTGATGGAGGTCGACCCAGGCTTCCGTCCCGACCACGTTTTGACCATGCAGTTCAGCCTCCCACCCGGACGCTATCCCTCCAAAGTTGCGTCGGCAAACTTCTGCCGCGCCGTTCTCGGCCGTGTTATGCAGCTTCCCGGAGTCAAGGCAGCCAGCTTCTCCGATGGCCTTCCCATGACGCGCATTCGTCTCATGAAGTTCACCGTCGAAGGTTGGCCCGCCCCGGTCCTCGGCAGCGAGCCAACCGCCGATATGCGCGGTATCACCTCTCCCGACTACTTTTCCACCCTCGGCATTCCACTTGTCGAGGGCAGGACATTTACCGATGACGAGCTGCAACAGGGGCTACCCGTCATCGTCGTCAATCAGGCTTTGGCAGCGAAACTCTGGCCCGGGCAGGATGCGCTCGGCAAACACATCTCCAACACCGGCTCCTCGAAACCGGGTGTGCCGCCGGTTCGCTACACCGTCATCGGAGTTCAGGGCAACGCCCGTCAACTCTCCCTCGAAGACGGGCCGCGCCCCGAGATCACACGACCCATGGCCGACTACACAAACCTCACCCTCGAGGTTCGCTCCAGCATGGACCCCGACACGCTCACCGCCGCCATCAAGCAACAAATCTGGGCCGTCGACAAGGACCTGCCCGTTTATGACGTCCTCCGTATGCAGGACATCCTCGATGACACGATGAGCGAACGCCGTTTCAGCTCAGTCCTCCTCAGCATCTTCGGCGGCCTGGGAATTCTGCTCGCCTGCCTCGGCATCTACGGCGCGCTCACCTTCAACGTCGCCCAGCGCACCCGGGAGATTGGAATTCGCATGGCGCTCGGAGCCGATCGCAACGGCGTCCTCCGGATGATCATGTACGAAGGCCTGCTCCTGGTCGGCATAGGCGTAACCATCGGAGTCATCGCCGGAGTGATCCTGACACGCATTCTGCGAAGTCTGCTCTTCGACATGCAGCCTTCCGACCCGGTAATGTACGCACTCGCTGCCGTCGCCGTCGGTCTGGTTGCCGCCGCCGCGTGCTTCATTCCCGCCCGGCGCGCCACAAAAATCGAGCCAACGACTGCCCTTCGCTATGAATAGCGAGAGTACTTCGTTCCTTAGGGCTAGCTCTTTGTGGCCAATCCATTTCTCCGGGCGCCAACACCGGACGGCAGCCGTGTGTCCCGCCGAAAATCTTCTTGAAACTTTTTCTTGACTAATCCCATTTGCGGAGCGAACCTGTTCGCACGCTTTTGCGCGCCGTAATGCTGGGGCGTACCTGGCGGGTCGATTTAATCTCCCCAATCATAGAGTTAACCTGGTTTGTTTCTTTGTAGTCTCCCTGTTTCACCGTTGCCCTTGCATCATCCTCCTTGGTTCGGGCCCCGCGTGTAGAAACAGCCGGAGACGACATGTCCAATATTCCTATTCCCCCGCGCGTCAGCACTATTGTGCTGCCCGTTGCTGAGCCCACGAGTAAGCTCCCTCTGCAGGCTGTCGAGAACCCTGCATTCAACGGCATCTTCGATGGCTTCATACCGCGCCAGCAAGTGTGGGCGCCCGCGTGGTTTTATAGCGCACTCAACTGGCTGAGCCGTACTTACTCTGACGCCAACAACGCGCAGCAGGGCTTCGGTCCCGGCATGTACGGCTCCGACGTCGATCCGTATGCGCAGCTTGGTTCCACGTGCCTCTTCCGCATCACACAGCTGCGCAACGACGCTCTTTTCACGCTCTATCTCGCGCTGGACACCGACTCAGCCTCGCTCGGCGCAGGGACCAGCTACCCTAATACGGACACCGGTATAAAGGCGATGTACACCGCCCTTTCGTCCAGCGCGATCTTCTCTGCGGTCAAGTTCTGCTACATCCCTGGCCTGCTTGGGTCCGACATTGATCCCGCTGCGTTTTCGGCTGCGTCCTTCGTCGCGGCTGTGCCACCGTCCTCCCTCCCGCCTGGCTACGATCCAGCCACCGGACTGCGCGTGATCGCACAGGGATCAGCCGTTGCGCAGGTGATACCGCTCGATAAGTTCCCCAGCGTACACAACGAGCAGGTCTACGACACAACGCCGACGATTGTGCCTGTCACCACCTCGTTGATCTACGACTTGTCGCAGTTCAACCAGCTCGGAGCAAAGCAGTTTTTGCTGCCGGTCTTTTACATGCGCGACCGCGTGCAGGGGAACTACTACGTCAACAAGATGGGCGGTTCCGCCACCGTCAACAACCAGGCTGCACGGTGCGGACAGATCGCCGTCTTCGCTGGTGGCCCAGGCTACAACGCATCCACGGCAACCCAACTCACGCTCCAGTCCACCGCCGCCGCACAACCGCTCACAACCTATACCTTCAGTGGTGACAACGGCATTGTCGTTGTCTCCAGCGTCAATCCCGGTGCCGGCGTCAACCAGGGCATCTGCTCGCTGATCTACAGCGCCACCTCGCCGGCAGCGCTCTTCGCCAATCAGCAACTGGTCGGCTTTGCGCGCAGCAGCAATTGGCAAACCAGCTTCGGTGTCCCCATCGTCGATTACGGCTCCGGCAACAGCAGCTTTACCGCGGCGCCCAGCGTCGACGAACTTACGCCCATCGTCATCTATAACCCCACAGCGCCATTCCTCAACGGAGGATCACTTGCCAATGTGGTCCGCGGCCTGTTGCAGGCAACGTACCTCTACCCCACCAGCAAGCTCATCTCTATCCTGAAAACCGCCACAACGTCGCAGACCACGGACAGCGGTGCAGGCCTTAGCGTGACCACTGCCGCGCTTGAGTTCAACATGAACTCAAATGAGACTGGCCTTGCCGATCAGCTCAGCGTCCCCATCGTCGCTACGTTCACCACCACGCCCATCGTCGTAAGACCGCTATTGAAGGATGCAGGCGCTCGACTCGCGGGGCCTGCAGCCAAAGCGTCAGCCTCCGTCGCTGCGCCAAGCGCCGTTGCCACCAAGGGTGCCCCCACGAGTGCAACGGCCGCTCCGTCATCAAGCACGCTGGAGAAAGTCATCGACAAGATCAAGTCGGTCATCGAACCTGCAGCAACATCAGAGGCAGCCGCTGCAGCGCCTACCAGCACTGCGCCGGTAAGCACAATCGGGACCGTGGCCCGGCAGGGCATCACCATCAGCATTCCCGATCCCATCCAGCGCATTCCAGTGCAACAGGGTCCACCGATCCCCGTCATCGTTCCGCTGCCCAAGGCTCCGACCACCATCACCGTTGGCCTAAGTGCGTTCATCCCCAAAGAAGCGCTCAGCGGCACCGGTATCTCCAGCATTGAGATAGGCACCATCTTTCCGCAGCAGGACCTCGGCGCCGGCGCCGCGCTCCAGGCGGCCGCGAGCATTGTGAACCTGATGGCGCGCGAGAATGCGAACGCAGCCATCGCTCCGTTCGCGCTTACCCTGACGGGTCTGGGACTCGACTTCACCGCAGGCACGACATACGTGCTCTCACTCGCCGCAGGCACGCTGACCGTGCGCGGGTCCAGTGCATCCACGGCTACCTCCATCTCCGCCTCGCCGGCAGGAGCCATCGGCGGCTTCACATACGTTGGTGCCCTGGTCTACAGCGATACCCTCACCACGGTGCAGATGTACCCGCTGCTGCAACTTCCCTTCACGCCACCCGCTGTGGGCGCCAACGGCATTCTCCAGGGCGTCAGCTACAACCTGCGCCTCACCTATGGCGCCAACGGCAGCGTTTACGACGTCACCGACGCAGACAATGCCAACATCGCCCAGAACATTGCCGTCAAAAACCCGGTGCCCACCGACAAGTCCACGCCCGCACCCGGCGACATTTACTTCGGCAGCTTCGTTGGCGGTGCCACGCAGACGACGCTCTGGGCCGTACCCATCTTCCTTAACGTCATTCCATCGCAACTTACTGGAGCCAGCTTCAACGGCAACATCACCCTCAACGCCGAGTCCAGCGGAGTTCCTTCCTACGACCTGAAGATCACCGACAGTTCCCTCTTCATCTACTCCAACATCAATGTCGATACGCTGGCCATCGGCTCTGTCAGCTCAAAGAACGTCTACCTCGCCAGCGCCGTCATCAACTCCGCACCAGACGACATCACCTCCGCCGCCTTTGCACCCAGCAAGCTGCTGATGGGCCTCGTGCGCCAGGCGCTTGTGGGCACGGCGCTGCAGTACGTCTTTGTGCCCGAGGATGACAGCGTCGTCATCGGCGGTACGCGCTACATGCTTAGTGTCATCAATCTGGGCAATCTCACGTTTGACCCCAACACCCTTCCTTACGCACCCGTCAACTGGCCGCAGTCGCAGTACTGGCAGTTCGCCAACCGGCACAATCCTTACCTCGATGTGGAGTACACGGGGGAGACACAGCAGGATCGCATTGCCTCCGCCCAGCGCGACGTTGCCCGTATCGGTCTCGGCCTCTCAAAGGCGCAGGAACCGATGCAAATGTACCTCGACACCAACCCGGACACGATGACGGTCTGGCCCATCTACGGCTTCCCATTTGAGGTCGCAACACAGACTGTCGACCAGGGCGCGCTTAAGAACATTACCCAAACCATCATCGATATTCTCGCTAAGTCGGCCACGCTCAAAGAGACCTTGGCGCTGCCCATTACGCTTGCAGCATCGACTGCATCGACGACCGCAACGCAGACGCGCGGCCTTATCACCGAGTCTCTTCGCATCAACCTCACTCAGTCCACCACCTCGCTTGCTGCGCGTGAAGCTGCCGCTGCGGATTCGATCAGTGTCAATCCACCCGTCACAACCGCCCTGGACGCCGAGCAAATCACGCCTCCAGCCGTACTCACACTGACCAACCCCTACACCAGCGACGCGGCCACCTCTCCAGACACAGCGCCCGCTGTCAACACCACGGTTGCACAGCAGGTAATGGCCCCTGCAATCCTTGGCACACGTGTGCAGAACCTCGCTCCCAACGTGATCGAGGACAGTTCGTTTGCGCCTTCGCTGGCCGCGCAAAGCAGCCGCACATTGCTGCAGAATCAACAGGCACAGGTTGAATTCTCCGCTACCAAGGCGCTTGAGCCTGTCACTAATGCCGTGCAGGATCACGTCACCGACATCACCGTATCCGCCGCCTCTGCGGCGATCACCCGGCGGCGCTTCCAGACCATCTACGGCTTCTCGGTCTACAACGCCGCAACCGGCGAGGCCTACCTCGTTGAGGTCGTCGGATCCGATCTCACCGTGCCCGACCAGATCCCATACGCAACACGCGATCAGACGTACGATCCCTTCTACGTCCGCGTCGTCTTCCTCAACAACCTCACCTGCTACAACATGTCGATCATCGTGCCGTCCATGGTTTATGACCAGTACGGACACCTCGCACACCAGAAGACGAGTTACACGAACCTGCTGAGCAAGAGTGACGAACTCGGGATCGGCTATCTCTACTCGATCTACGACAGCAGCAACAACTTCGACTCCATTGACGTGCAGGTCTACAACGAGGACAAGTCCAGCGTTCCGCTTGCCTCCCAGAACTACCTCTTCACTAATTTCCAGTACCAGACGCCGCAGTTCACACTCTTCAACCCCGGCATCCTCTTTCAAAACTTCGCTTCCGCCGTCACGCAGTCCGCAGCACCGCGCATCCTTGCGCGAACGCTCGACGTTGATACCAAGATCAACATTGACGCCGGCCCCGTGCTTTCGGTCCAGAACTTCACCTTTAGCCTTGGCGCCATCAACTACTTCATACCGCAGGTGCCACCCATCTACTTCTTCTGTCGCCGGAAGAACTGGAACGCCGACTGCCACCTGATGCAGGCCACCAACCCCAGCGGCACCTCGGTCTATATGGCATTCGGTGGCGGCGATCTCGTACCCTTCCGTCTCGATGCGGCATTCACCGTCGACAAGCGCCAGCCGGACCACATGTACAAGTTCACAGCGAGCTTCGCGGATCAGAAGTACATCGGCACACGAACTGTTTCTGTCTCCAACACACCCTACATCGTTGGTGTCACCACGCAGAACGGCTTCCCGCAGTACAACAACCTGTCCATCAACAGCACGGGAGGCACGGCGGACATTCAGCTCGGCGGCATGAAGCCATTCGGTTTCCCCATGGAGTGCTATGTAGCAGGCGCTGTCAGCACCATGTTCAGCAGCATGGCCGACATCAATGCCGCAGTGCCGTCCATCATCCCCTATCTGAATACCGGGCAGTTTGCCAATCTGAACGCAGATGGCACGCTCTCCGGCAAGCAGGAATTCCAGCTCATCCCATACAACAACCTTGTTTACCTTGTGCGAGCTGTCTCCAACTCGCCGGCGCTCGCAGCCATTGGAGGCCTGGGTGTCAGCTCCGGCCTGTTGATTGACACCTACGTACCCACATCCAGCGGCAACCTTGCACTTGCACAAGGTGCGCGCTACAAGCGCAGTGGCATGCAATACTTCGGCTCCAGCTATACGCCGGTCACCATGGTCGATAGCCTCGACACGCTGGACTTCACCAGCATCACCGGCAACACCTTCTACGCGCCCACCATCTTTGTTCCCATCCCCGAGCTGGATGCCTCCAAAGGCATCGTCGCCAACCTCTCCAACTTCCTTGGCGAGCAGATGTGGACATTCGTCTACGCGGAAATCGTTGCGCAGCCCGGTGACACCGTCAACGGTGTGGCTTACCCCAAAGGCTTCAACCTGGACGGTGAAGGCAAGTCCATCCTCAGTTTGCAGAAGCTGCACTTTGTCTACGATCCCCTGGCGACGCTCTTCACGCCCAACGACCTGACGCACAAGTACCCGCTGCAACCCAAGCAACACATCATGGCGCTTACGAACGATCAGATCCGCGAGGGTATCTGCTGGCGCACGGCAAATCCACTTCCAGGTCAACGTCCTCCGCAAAACATCTGCGCGCAGCAAATCCTGCCTGAGGGCGAGGGCATGGATCGCCCCAACATCATCTACTCGGCGCAGAACCGTTCTGTCATTACCTCCGCCACCACCACACCGAGCTACCAGGGCATGTCCGTCAACAGCATCCTCGGCATCTCCGGCACGGTCTACAACATTGAGGAGTCAAGCTACGGTGGGGATCAAACCACCACCACCTTCATCTCCTCCGTCTCGTCCGACACCAATCTGCTCATTAGTGTGTTGTTCGACTACGACAACAACGACCTCGGCAACATGACGACCTACGACGCGAGTACCTCCACCCGAGGCCTCGTGTTCCTCAATGGCTACCTCGGCATCAACGGCTACATGTTCTCCAGCCCCGACCACTTTGACGTAGATGACATTAGGCCCTCCTATGTCCCGCAGCTTGAGCAGGTCACTAACATCATGGGTCAGGGTTGGGACTTCGGTTTCTACAACACCGACATTGATCTGCCACGCCAGTACTGGAGCCTGACCTACGACACCTTCACCGCTCCATCCATTCCCAACTACATTGCGAATGTAGCGCCCTCAGCAGTCGATCCCACCTTCACCAATCGCACACGCTCGCTGGTGTTGAACCTGCAGAACAACGTACGCCCGACCGATATTGGGCTGATGGACACCTACAGCTCCGTCGTCTCGGCCAACCTGCATCTGCAGAACGGCGTTACCGGCTCCATCTTCCTCAGCAAGAAGGCCGACCGCGACGTAGCCTCCATCGGCACGAACCCCGGCCCCTCACCGAACACCTTCCCGCTGTACGGCCTTCCCACCAAATACGACTTCTTCATCTTCTCGCGCGATCACTACTGGACCCTTAATGGCGCACAGTTCGAGTTGATCGACCAGGGCTACGCGATGTGCCTCGTCGACGACGGCACCGGCACCGGCAACAAGGTTGCCAGTTACTTCATCGACGCCGACGGCAACTACTACGAGCTCTACAACTACGTTCTCTGGTCCGACGCTGGCGGCATCATCGAGACGCAGCCCTTCACGCTGAAAGTGACACTCGGCGCGCCTGCCAACCCCACCGCATCGCCAGCTACTCCCGAAACACCGAACAACGTCAACCCGCAAGACCTCGTCGCGCAGATCAACAAGTTATCGAACGTCATCTACGCCGTCATGGGGCCGTCGAGTCCCGGCCAGCCGCCTGCATACCTGCCCATCCAAGGCATCGGTGCGTCAGCGACCTCAGAGATTCAAGCCGCACCCATTACAGGCGCTCCCGGCTTCAACGGGTACACGCTAGGCGTCATGGCCTCGGCCACAAGCCATCTGCCCATACAGATCAATCAGATCTACTCGGGCTCAGCGGTCTATCCCATCGCCGGCACCACAACGCTCATCCCCTACAACGTGAAGGGGCAGAAGGCAGTGCCATTCTATGGATCGCTCTCGCACGGCCTGGACAAGCAGCACACCGTGCCAACGCTGTACTCGGCGGACGGCCTGACCACGATCATCAACGGCATCTTCGGCGGCGATGGTCTCGGCTCGGTGATCGACCAGACGCTCAGCGGTGTCTTTGCGGGCATTGGCGCCATCCCCGCTGCGGCAGTCGGCAGTCAGGCTGCTGGATCGGTCATGAAGGCCGACGCTCCGTTCTATACCTACAACGCGGTCAGCAACATCACCTTCGACTCAACGAACAAGACCGTCACCGCAGCCGGCAGTCAGTACTTCATCGACACGACGGACCCCGCCAACCCAATCTATGGCGTCGTTACGCTGCCTAAGTTCGTGAACAACACCAACACCTACAGCATCAACCTGAACACCACCTTGCCCGACGAAGTGACGCCCTGCTACACCCTCGTCGCCGGCGGCAAGAGCTATCTCTTCGATCCATCGAACCAAACCGTCACCGCTGACCGCACGGTCTTCACCTTCAACAAGGGTCTCGCTAACGTCTATACCGTCAGCTATGCCGATGTCGATGCCCCCACAGGCAGTGAGTCACCGTCGCCCATCGTCATGACGCCCTTCACCATCGCTGCAGGCGGCGTCAGCCTTCCCATCGACGTCTTCAACACGCCGAACGCACTGAAAAGCATTCAACTCGGCGTCATCGGACGTTCGTACGCCTATAACCCCACGCAAGGCACCGTCACCATCACCCAGGGTGCAAGCTCCATCGTTGTTCCTATCCAGACAGGGCTCGCCTTCGTCTCATCCAGCGGCTACGGCTACGTCATCGGCTTTGCGAAAAAGCAGTACACCGTAAACGGCACGCCGATGCTCCCCTTCAACGCCTCGATCGCGCCAACGCCGGCAAGCTATCCATTGATGGCCGCGCCGCAGATGTTCACCGTAGGCGGCAACTTCTACACTTTCGACCAGGACAGCGCAGGCAACTACCTCACCGTCACCGGTAACAGTAAGACCTATCCAGTCAACCCGTACCAGTTCTCCATTAATGGACAGATCTACATCCTGAACACAAGCGTGCAGCCCAACAAGGTAGTCGGTGGCGGCAACTCCTACACCATGACCTCTGCCAACTCGCAGTTCGTCATCGACGGTTCGCAGTACACCATCGCGCTCAAGGGCACATCGCTGAACGGCGCCACCATCTCCGGCCAGTTCGACATCACGCAAGCCAATGTCATCGTGATAGAGAACTACGTCTACGAGCTGGATACCCTGAATGGACAGATCGTCGGCAACGGCACCGCCTACCCGCTCACAACCTCCGGCTTTACCTACACCATCACCACGGCCAACAGCAGCTTCACCGTCACCACCCTGCCCAATGCCACAACCGTCGCCATTGGCAACGAGGTCTACCAGATCAACAACACCACCGTCGTCGGCGACGGTGTCACGTACCCCATCCTCACCTACCGCACCTTCACTGACGGGGCCGCCAGCTACAGCATTGGCTTTGACGGCACGGCCTACACCACATCCGTGCTCACGCTCACGGGCACTGCACCCTTATACATACGCGCCACCTTTACCGACGGCGCAGCCAAGTACACCGTCAACGACAGCGCAGCCTTCGACGGCACCAGCTACTACCTCATTACCGGCACACCACCTGCGACTCCCACCAGCCCGCCTGCTCAGTTCACGGCAGGAGGAACCACCTACCTGCTGCGCACGGATAGCGTCGCTGTCACCAATGGCGCGAACAAAACCTACCTCGTCAACAAGGGCAATCTCAGCCCCAACAGCTTCGCCTTCGGCAGCGAGACGATCTACTTCGGACGCGCGCAGGACATCGCCGCCTTCGACGGCAAAAACTACTACGCCATCGTCAACAATCAATTCACCGATTCAACCGCCAACGTCTACACCCTCAGCGGCAACACCGCCGTTCACGACGGCAACAGCTACGAGATCTTCAGCAACCTCGGTCAGGGCGGCTACTTCCAGGTACCCAACGGCTCCACGTATCTCGTCAACATCGCCGTGGCCGATACCGGCTTCGTAAACCCCACCGCCGACATCTACAGCGTCTTCCCCATCACATCGGGCGCTTTCACCATGCCCATCGTCTACACGGTCACGGCATCCGGAGGGACGGCCTCGGTGACCTCCATCACCATGCCCAGCGGCACGCCAAACTCCCTGACCGCCAGTGGCGCCGAGCTTACCGGTGGCTCGTTTACAGACCCGGTCACCGGCATCGCCTATAACTGTGTCGTCGAAGGCAGCACCATCACCTTCGTCGATTCCAATAACACCGTCTACACCTACCCGGGATCAACGCCCAACACGTTCGTTGCCGAGATCAACGTCGCAATCGGTATCAGCCTCGCCGTCGACTCCGGCTATACGACGCTCTACGCGGTGACCAACAACCAGTTCGTCACACCCACCGCGACGTACACCGTGAACCTGCCAGTGGCCTACCCTAGTTCCGGCAGCCCCATCTTGCCGATGGTCAACGGACACTTCACCGTACCCTCGACGACCGCAGCCTCAAACATCGTCTACTCGGTTAAGGGCAGCAAGGTCACCAAGGGTTATGTCATCTCCGGTGACAACGAGTTCTCCGCCGACGGCAACACCGTATACACCATCGATGCTGTCAACGTCGTGAAGTCCAGCAACCAGGCCACGCTCGGCGCGGGCACGCTCACCGTAGGCTCTGTGGTGTACACACTCGACACGACGAACAACGTGGCGACCACGCCCTCCGAAGGGCTCACGTTCAACAGCGCCACGCCTACGTTCACGGTGAACTACAACGGACTGCCCATCGTCTACACCGTAAATGTCACCGCCGGAACAGCCACGGACAATCGCAAGCCAACCAACAACACCTTCACCGGCAAAGTCTCCGGCACAGTGCTTACCTTCACGGACAGCGTCAGCGGCGTCGCCTTCACCTTTGACACCGCAGTCGCTAATGGCCCTATCACCGTCGGCTTCCCCTACACCAACAACTTCTTCATCGACACCATCACCAACGTCACCTACTACATCGACACGACCGACAACCGCGTCGAAGACATCGCCTACCTGCCGGAGACAACCCAGTACGCCTTTATCCCCGCCGACGGCAACACCTACCTCATCCACTACAACGACGTAGGCGTCGTCTTCCCCGTCATCGCAGGAGCGCAAGTCAACGCTGGCACAGCAACCGTGGGTTTGGACACCTTCACCATCCACATCGATCAGGTAACACCGACCGGTGGTGGCATTGGCATCAAGGTGGACACGAACTCCTTCGAGGTGAACGGCAACCTCTACACCATCGAAGGCACGCCCAGCGGCAGCTCCTACGCGGGCTGCACCGTCGTCGGGGACAATATCACCCCAACCACCATTGCCGCAGGCAACACCTTCCATCTCTCGAGCCCGACGATCACCTATACGCTGCAACTTGACGCGAACAACCAACCCGTCTCCGTGCTCGCGTCGTTCCCCGTGCTGCCAAGCCGCGACCTCATCTCCGTCGCCGACGACATCTACATCATCACCTACAACACCGTCAGCACCGGTTCGCTGCTTGGTCAGGGTACGGCATCCATCCCCATTACCAACTCCAGCTTCACTCTTACCAATCCCTTCGACACCACGAAGTCCAAGTTCATCTTCGACGACCTCAACATCTACGACGCAGGCTCCGTTGTCGGTCAATTCACCGTCTACCTTAGCCCCACTTTCTTTCTCGATACCGGCACCTACACACTCGACACCGTCAACCAGATCGTGCTCGACAACAACAAGCGGCCCTATCCACTCGTTCCGAACCCAACGATGTTCAGCATCAACGGCGCGAACTACCTCATCGACACCAACCGCGTCCCGCACTCCATCATCGGCAACAACAACATCTCTCCACTCTCGACCGACGTCACCGTGCAGAGCGGCCTGCCCGTGCCCAACAGCACCTTCACCCTCGGCGGCCTCGTCTATAAGTACACCGAGGACGCGCAGCGCAACCTCCTCACGATTACGGGCACCAGGCTCTATGCCGTCGATGCGGCACTGCAAACCTTCAAGCTCGACTCCAGCCTTGTTTTCACCATCAGTCGCACGGTACCTGGCACTAACACTTACCCAGGCACCGACGTCCCCATTGGCACCGTAACGTCGGGACCCACAACCACGCTCAACCTCTACGCAGGCATACCGCAGACGGCCAACGCGGACTTCTTCATGTACAAGAACATCCTGTACACGCTGCTGCCCTCAGCCACCGCAGGCAAGTATGAGGCCGTGCAGAAGTCGTATCCTGTTTACGCCTCTGTACCTGCGGCCTCCCAGCAAAAGCTCGCTGTCTTCGACTTCAACGGCACCACCTACATCGTCACCGACGGCACCACAACAGGCGCGCCAACACCCGCGGGCATCAGTCCAGGCAGCATCTGGTCGCAGACGGCGACCTCAAATGCTGAGTTGCAGTACGGTCTCGTCTATGGCTTCACCGCGCAGCCGACGAATGTCGTCCAGTCGTCCGATGGCAAGTTCTTCCAGTTCCTTGTAACGGACGCAACAACCGGCATCATCACGCTCTACAACATCCAGTACACCGCAGGCGCCAACACCAATGCCGTCGTCGTCGCCGCGCCGCAGGCACTCCCATGCTTCACGCAGATCGCTGACTTCACCTTCATCAAGTCTTTCCCGCTCACCCTTGAGACCGGCGGCTATAACGCCTTCACGCCCGTCGTGGATGAGAACAACGTACCCGAGCGCAGCTTCGCCGCGGCCTACCGCACGCCCGCCGTCAGCACCAGCCCCAACGTCGACAAGATCATCGGCCCACAGGGCGACTTCAGCGTCGAGTTCTGGCACTCACTGCCGCTTCACACCGTTACGGCTTATCATCCCTTCACCTACTCGGCCAGCAACCAGCAACTCAACGTCTTCCGTATCGATGTTGACTTTGAGGACGCCGTCAATCTCTACGTGCAGATCAACGACAGCGTGCTGCACGCCACCACCATCGCGCCCATGATTCTCTCCAACTGGCGCCACTTCGCGCTGACCTACGTGCAGCCCTACACCATGCTATGCAACGGCGCAGGCTTTGAGGTGAAGGATGGTTCCCACTACGACTTCAGCCGCGACTTCAGCATCGGCATGACCTTCGCCGTCAGCGACATCCTCACCGAGCAGACGCTGCTCTACAAGGGCACAGGCTCGTCCAACACGCCGCCGCACCTCGACATGTCCTATCGCGTAGACGTCTCCCTGGGGCAGGTGAACCTCATCTTCAAGGACGGTGAAGGACAGAGCCGGACGTTCAACGGACCATCCATTCTTCCCGGTCCATACTACGAACTCATTATCGTGAAGAAAACCAGCACCGGCGGCGGCCAGGAGGGCAGCAGCCCCGATCCGTTTGCGCTGCCGTTCGACCTCTCAGAAATGTCCAACATCAACAAGGGGACAAACAACGTCGACATCACCAACCTGCCCTCGGGCAGTGGCACCGCAGGCTTCGGGAACGTATCCCCAGGAACCCCCGACGGTGCGCCCACCTACAACGACTTCACGCAGAACATGAAGTCCGTGAACAATGGCGATCAGAAGTACATCGTAAGCCTCGCAGTACGAACCGTTCTGGCCAACGGAGACTTCGGCGCCTGGAGCACCTTCACGCCGCTACCGTTCACGGCGGACAGCACGGCTGGTCTGCAGATCAACGCCACCGGTTCAGCGCATGTACTCATCGGTGACGGCTACGATGACTCCAACACGCACCGCGCGCTCGGTTCCGCCAGCGCCGGCAACATCCGCGACGTGTATCTCTTCAACACGGCTATCAGCCCGTACGGCATCTCCACGCCCAATGGCACAGTCACCCTCTCGCAAGCCTCGCAACAGGATCTTTCCAAGGCCGGCCTGGTTGGCCTGTGGACCGCGGCATACGATCCGAATGGTGTGGTGAACAACCCCGTCAACACCAACGATGTCGCCGTCTCCTTGAGCGCCACGCGCGCAAACCTCGCTCCACTCGCCGGACACGAGGCCGAAGGCGCCTCCATCTACATCAACGGTGTCTCGCTGCCATTCAAGCTCATCACAACCAACATTCCCTCCAGCATCACGGCCTATAGCCCCAGCGGTCCATCGCTCAGCTTCAATGCCGGGCTCTACAAGCTGCAGGAACTTGCGATGTGGAATATGGCGCGTCAGTCCTACCAGGTACCGGACGATATGTTTGGCCAGCTCATCCCGCCCAACGAACCCTACCTCTCTCTCTATCTCACATCCAGCTACATCTGGCTTGACCCGCCGCCGGTACCATTGCCGCTCAATACACAACTCGACAACGCGCCCGTCAAGAACGGAGCTCCGCTCGACCTCCAGTTCTCCAATGCCTCCATCGACTTTGCCGGCACGCCGTGCGTTGCGCGTTGTGGGCCACTCGTTACGTCCAATCTCTACACGCCCCCGGGCGTGGCTCTCACTGTGTGCGATACACCTCCATCGCTCACCACGTACTCCATCACGCTTAACTCCACCACCGGCACACCCGCGGGCGAGCTCAACGAAGGCTACGTCTATCTCAGGGACAACGTCCTCATGCTCTACGCGGGCAAGAAGGTCGGCGATCTTGTGCTCTCGTGGGTTTCGCAGGAACAGGGCGACGTGCAGGTGCTCGGCTACATCGAAGGCGCACCGCCGGCCCCCATGGCAAACCTCACCAACAAAGCCAGCTATGCCGGAGCCACATCCGTCACCTTCACCGTACCCACCTCCTGCACGCTCAAATACCAGATGGGCGGCGACGCTTCAAACGATATCAAGTGGTCCCTCGGCAACTCGCTCGGCGCGAACTTCGGCGTTGGATTTACGATGGCGCCGTTCGGCGCAGGCATCGGCGCCAAAAAGAAGCTGGTCTCTGTCAGCGCTAAGTTCGGTCAAACGTTAAACCTCGAAGGCTCACAGGACAACGGCAACCAGCAGACGGCCACCAATAAGTACGACGAATCCCACAAGTACACCGTCAAGTTGCAGGGCAGCATATCGCCGTACACCAATGACCTGTACATGAGCAGCCTGAACACGCTCACCACACCCAGCAACACCGCGGGCAATCCCGCCTCAAAGACCGCCATCCTGCCGAATCCGAATCTCGGCGGCTTCACCACGTCTAACCCGCCCAGCACGCTGCCAAAGACCGCACCGACCGAGGAGAAATACGGTCAGCGCATGTTCCAGCCCTCGCCCTACGGACAAGCCTTCGTCCTGTCGCAGACGCTCGACGTCTATCAACAAACGCTGCTGCAGACGAACACCACCTACGGCTTCGTCCGCGTCCCCAACGCGCAAATCCCGCCGGACTTCAACATCGTCTCCTTCCGCATGAGCAGCAAATACATACGGCCCGGCGTGCTCGACGGCATGATCGGCTATGCCTTCAATCCCGCCACGCTTCCCAACGGCACACAAACGTACACTACCTCCACCGGCCAGATGACTCCCGTCTACGACGGCAACTTTGACCAGGGCTCCGTCGGTCACGACGCCAGCTACATGCAGGTCATCGAGGCCTATCAACTCAAGAAGCAAATCGATCAGCAGACCTTCAACGCAATGGCCCTCTATAGAACGGCCTACGAGAGCAGCACGAACGACCTCACCGCAACATTGCCCTTCGGCATGATCGGCAATGCGATCGGCGATTCGATCTCAGAGCTAGGGCCGCCCCCGGGACTGTTGCCAAAGGGCATCCCCGGCCTGCCCGTGCTCGACCCCGGACAGCTTCTCTCCACGGCGTTCGGCCCGCTCGGCAATCCACTGCAGCTACTCACAACCAGCGTGCAGGACTCGACCAACCTCATCGCGCAGTTCCTCGGACTCGGCGGCGGCAACTCGCCGGGTGTCGATCCCTCCAGCCTGATGAACACCGGCCTCGACTTCTACAACGAGTACGTGTGGAGTTCGCGCGGCGGCACGCAGGAGATCAAGCACACCATCTCCTCCACCTTCGACCAGGTCTATACCGCCAACAATGTCTCCTCCAGCGGCGCCGTCACCAACTTTGAGTGCAAGCTCTCCGCCGCCTTCGTTACGGTCTTCGACATCAAGCAGGGCAACACCAGTACGCAGAAGCAGACGATGAAGTACAGCTATAACAACACCTCCAGCGTCTCCTTTGACATCACGGCCTCCTTCGACGGCATCGAGTCCGACACCCAGATGCGCTACTCCAGCAACAACGACGCACACTTCGTCATGAACTACAACTCCACCTTCAACCCCAACAACCAGAGCGGCATCAACCTCGTCATCGGCTCCGATGGCCTCGTATACAAGATTGCGCCATCCGTCAGCTCCGGCGCAGGTCTGCCCATGTCCGACAACGTGGACACCAACGAAACCTACATGCAACCGCAGCCCTCGTACACCAGCGGCAATGCAGACGGACTCTCTGGCATCCTTGAACCATACGACCGCCCCGGCAAGACAAGCCTCTTCCGCACGTATGCCTTCTTCCGTCAGCCCAGCCTGCAGAACGCCAACGACTTCTGGAACACTGTCGTCGATCCGCTCTGGCTCAAGAACAGCCCGGATTTGGATGCCGTTGCCATGCGCTCGGCCATCGGCAACGTATCCATTCCATGGCGGCTGATGTACCGCGTCACCTACTCCCAGCGTTTCCTGCCGCCCATCTCAAATGACACGGCCATCGTGCCTCAGATCACGCCGGTCATGGCAGTGCCCGTCACGAACGATGCGGCAGACTTCCTCTTCCAGCCCGCAGGCAGTAAGAATCCCGTGCCTGCGAACAACCCGGCCAACGACATTGAAGCCAACGTTGTACTCGTTGCTCCCACGCAGTCCGGCCTCAGTGCCTACACCACGCCCACCACTGGCCCCAACCCCAACATGCCCGTGTTGCCCAACAACGTCATCCCCTTCGATCTCTTTAAGGGCTTCACCACTGCACTCAACTACGGAATCACCAGCTGGGGAGATGCCACGAACACCAAGCTGCTCACACAACTCATGACGTCGGTCCTCGGTCAGAACTCCGTCGTGATGACAGCCTCATTTCTCCCCGGCTCGACCAAGGTGGCCGATGTGCTCGACCCTGTCGCCGGCGGCGTGCTCTATACCGTCTACCTCGATCCCAACGGCCTTACGGTCAACGTCCCCGCCAAGCCCGGCATCACCGTGCTCGCCGACGTCAACGGCAACCCCATCCAGTACTTCGACGGTAAGGTCTACCACTCACTCCAGTCCGACTACGTTGCCTCGAAGGACGGCAGCATCCTCTATTACATCCAACCGCCATCGAGCTACGACCAGGGCCACTTCGACCTCAACGGCGACTACGATCCCGCCAGCCATCCCGGCGACGAGTGGCGCTACTACCTTGTCTCCGGCGAAAGCTCCGACATGACCATGGTGGCTACGGTCAACGGTGACGGCATCTTCCGGGGCGGCAACACCGCATTCAACGTGGCCGAGTCACGGCTCAACGACAAGGGCAACAACCAGGTGCAGGGCTTCGTCCTCATCCAGGGCATGTTGCAATACCCGCACATCAACTCCAACGCCGAAATCTTCGCCGATCTACTCGTCTACAAGTCGATGAGCCTCTTCGATACATTCCCCATCGGCGATCCCACGGTTCTCAACGAATTCCTCACCGCACAGTACCCAGGCGCACCTTTCGTCACCACGCCAAACCCGGAGATCACAAACGTGTTCGTGCGCAACATCATCTCGTACTTCAACTCGGCACAGGCAGCGCTCAACCCCCAGTAGCAACCGCTCGTTACGAAGTACAGCGGCCGGATGCTGGAGCGGTCTCTGCGACGGTTTGGAGGCGAAGTGTACTGCGGTGGAAGCCCCCGCCAAAAGCAGCGAAATGGGGGTATGACACACGATGACACAAAAGCTCTGCTCCAGAGCATTCGCCTCGTCTAAGTTGTTGAATTGATTGGTGGACCTGACCGGGATCGAACCGGTGACCTCTTCCATGCCATGGAAGCGCGCTCCCAGCTGCGCCACAGGCCCACTCTTTGGGAAGGACTCTTTCTATTCTGGCTGACCCCGGCTCATTCGTCAACGTGACCGGGAACTAATCGGGTATCTCCCGGTGTCTAAAGGTAATAGAGTGAGCGAGCACTCAGCCTGCGCAGGCGTAGTTTCGTCTTATCTTGGAGCCTCGCCGCTCCGTGTTGCAACGGGCTTCATCAAAGTCGTACTGTAGAGGTACCCGGTATGCAGGCGGGCATGATAGTGGGCAATCTAGCCAGCGCGATAAGCATCACGACCGAAGATGCTGCTCTTGTCGCCGACCTCAAAGCCGGTTCCGAGGAAGCCTTCGCTCTCCTCATCGCCCAGTACCAACAACCGCTCTATTCCCTCATCGCCCGCAGCCTCAATGATCCTGCCGACGCCGCCGACATCACCCAGGAAGTCTTCATCAAGGTCTTTCGCAGCATTCGCGGCTTCCACGGCGAGGCCAGTCTCCGCACCTGGCTCTATCGCATCGCCCTCCGCGAGGCTTCCAACCAGAGACGCTGGTGGTCCCGGCACAAAAAGCAGGAGATCACCATCGACACGCCATATGAGACCGGCGCCGACGAAGAGGGCAACGGTCTTTGCCTCGGCGCAACCCTTGCCGATCGCGCAGAATCACCCTACGACCATGCCGTTCACGCTGAAGTGCGGGAACGCGTCGAAGCCGCTCTGCGTCAGCTTCCTGAGGTATTTCGCACCGTAGTCATCCTCCGCGAGATCGAAGGCTTCGCCTACGAAGAGATATCCGAAATCCTCAACGTCAACCTCGGCACCGTCAAATCCAGACTCACCCGGGGCCGTTCCATCCTCCGCACGTTACTCAATAGGGACAGTGCCCTCGCATCCACAAACTCTGCGCCGTACTCCCTCGCAGAGACATCCAAGGATACGGTGACGCAATGACCCTCTCTCCGTGCAAGAAGTGTCAATCTTCTTTCTCCGCTTACCTCGACGGCGCCGTCAGCGGACAGCAGATGCAGCAGATCGCCCAACATCTCGAGACCTGCTCCGATTGTGAGCGGGAGTTCGCCGAGCTGCGCGCCACCCAACAGTCGGTAGCCGCTCTCGGGCCGGCGAAGGCTCCGCCGGACCTCGGTCTCCGACTCAGACTCGCCATCTCGCATGAGCAGGCCAGAAGAAAATCAAGCTGGCTCGACGCCCTGAGCCTGAAGTGGGAGAACGCTGTTCGCCCCATGCTGGTGCAGGTCTCCGCAGGTTTTGCCGGCACAGTCATTCTCATTGGGGGAATTGGACTTCTTCTCGGCATGGTCGCGGTCCCCGAGCCCGTCATGGCCAACGACGAGCCTCTCGGCGCAATGACCGCCCCGCACTACCTCTACTCCACGGTTAATCCTGGCGCCATCGTCAGCAATCGCGATTCGGTCATTATTGTCGAAGCCTATGTGAACGCGGAAGGCCGCGTATACGACTACAACATCGTTTCCGGCCCGGAAGATTCAGCCGTGCAGAGCCAGGTCGTCAGTCAACTGCTGAACAGCGTCTTCGAACCCGCCAGCGTCTTTGGAGCTCCAGTTCGTGGCCGCGTGGTTGTCACCTTCTCCGCAATCTCAGTCCACGGCTAGTCTTACCGAAGGCCGTAGCCGTCGCAGTTTGAATCCGGAAATGCGGGTTCTCCGGTATTTTCTGCTCAATATCTCTCCAATATCCGTGGATGTGGCGCAAACTCAGGCCGTCACGATCTGACCATCCAGCCAGCCTCACGGTAATGGCTCAATTCAGGATAGGCGCCTCAGGTTGCCACTCTGCCCTCCGCTCCCTTAAACTTCATGGGAGCGTCGAATCCTTATCGTGTCTTTTCTTCCTAAGTCGTCTGCCGTCCGGCCCACATCGCTTTTTCTCTGCCTCGCCGCTTCGCTTCTTCTCGTGGTGCCGGCCGTCTCGGCGGTTGCACAAGTGCCTGCTTCCACATCCAGCAGCAGCTCCGACACGCCAGCGCAGGATGTTCCCACCAAGGCCCCGTCTCGTATCGCGCAGCCGGAGGCCGGCGGCTCCGCCATTACGCTCGAGACCAGCGAGCCGCTCTTCTACATCGCCGCGGCTCTGAACGCCTGCGGTTACGACGCCGATCTCGCTGCCTCCGCCCCCGTGCGCCTGAAGATCCGCGACGAGATCAACGCCGAAGCGGCAGCCTCTCCCGCCGCCCGCACCAGCCGCGACGCCCTCTGCACCTACGTCCGCCAACACACCCTGACCGACGGCGGTCTCAACCTCGCCCAATACATCTCCCTCGCACTTTATTTGACGCCGCCCCCCGAGCTGACGCCCACAGCGGACGAGACCGAGCTTCCCCCGACTCTACCCAGGTCGTCAACATTCTTCCTCTCCTCCGCACCTTCGCCCTGGACGTTCATCTCAACGCAATCTGGGTAGAACATCGTCCTGAGTACGAGGCCCTGACCGCCCGCGTCCACGCTCCGCTCACGAAGATGATTCTCGACACCAACATCTACCTCCGGCTGCCGGTCAGCAGCTACGATGGCCGTCGCTTCCTCGTCCTGCTCGAGCCCATGCTCGCTCCCTCGGCCACCAACGCTCGCATCTATGCGAACGATTACATCGTCGTCGCCTCTCCTGCCGCCGAGCCTCTCGGCGCCATCCACATGGACGACATTCGCCACATCTATCTCCACTATGAGATCGAGCCGATGGTCTACGCCCGCGCCCAGGCCATGGAACGTCTCACCCCTCTCCTCAAAGCCGTTCAGGACGCGCCCCTCGACTACACCTACAAGACCGAGATAGTTCCCCTCATCACCGAATGCCTCATTAAGGCGATCGAGACCAGGACCATGGACGTCGGCATTCCCAAACCCCAGCGCCCCGGCGCCAACGTAAAGGCGCGTGCCGATCTCGAGCGCTACGACGCCGAGATGAGCGATTACAACCATCAGGCTGAAGCCATCCGCCGCAACGCCGTTCTCCTCGCCATGCGCCAGGGCTGGATCCTCGTCGACTACTTCTACAACCAGATTGGCGTAATGGAGAAAGACGGCATCAGCCTCAAAGAAAACATGGGCCAGATGGTCTACGGAATGGACGTCGAGCACGAGGACCATAAAGCCCGGCAGATCGCCTTCCTCCCCGAGAGCAGCCACGACGTCCTGCGTCGCGCAACCACCCAGCTAACCGGCCTCCAACTCGCCGAGCTGAAGATGTTCAAAGGAGATCTCGCCGGCGCCTCGGACATCGCCAACAAAGTCCTCGCCGACCCCAGTGGCGACCACGCCCAGGCCCACTACGTCCTCGCCCGGGTTAACCTGATGCAGCGTCAGCCCGGCGCCGCGATTGGCGAATTCCAGGAGGTCATCGACACCTCGAAGGACCCACGCACCCTGGCCTGGTCCTACATCTACCTCGGCAGACTCTATGACATCATGCCGCAGCCTGACCGCCAAAAGGCAATCGCCCAGTATCAGGCCGCCCTCACCGTCCGCGACGCTCAGCCCGATACCAAAGCCGCCGCCGAGCAAGGCCTCAAACAACCCTTCGTTGCCCCCAAAATCGAACACCAAACGCCGGACGACTCCGACAACGCCCCTCTGGACCCTAGCGGTAAGGCCGAGAAAGACGCATACCGTCCGCCACCCCCACACTAACCATGCCTTGGGACACTGCCATCTGTCCGGTAAAGTAAACGCAGAGGGGTTCGATGACCACGCGCCACAAAAAGGCCGGACACTCGAAGAAGAGTGCTCCCCCTGCGCCTTTATTTGACCATCGCTTCCAGCAATCGGATCTGCTCACCTGGGCCCTTACCCACCGCTCCCTCGCCTACGAAACCAGCCCCGAATCTCTGCCCGATCCCAGAGCCGACAACGAGCAGCTCGAGTTCGTCGGCGACGCCGTCCTTGGCCTTGTCGTCGCCGAATCGCTCTTCCGCCGCTTCTCCGCCTCGCGCGAGGGGGAACTGACCCGCCTGCGCGCCTCTCTCGTCAGCCGCCGCCATCTCGGAGAGGTCGCCGCCCGCATCGACCTCGGCTCTCACCTTCGCCTCGGCCGCGGCGAAGAGCAAAGCGGCGGCCGCAGAAAGCCCGCTCTGCTCGCCAACGCTCTCGAAGCCGTCATCGCCGCGCTCTACCTCGACGGCGGACTCCAGGCCGCGCGTGCCTTCATCGAAAAACACATCATCGAACCCACCCTCCCCGACCTGCACTTCGCCCTGCAGGCCGGTGAGACCTTCAGCGGAGCCATCGGCGATCACAAATCCGCTCTGCAGGAACATCTTCAGGCCACCGGCGCCGGCCAACCCCACTACGTCCTCACCGACCAGAGCGGCCCCGACCATCAAAAGCGCTTCCGCGTCGAAGTCCGCATCCAGGACAAGAAAGGCGGCTCCCGCGCCCTCGCCGAATCCGAAGGAACCACCAAAAAGCAGGCCCAGCAGGATGCCGCGCGCCTCGCCTTCCAGCGTCTCATCTCCGAATCCGAGCAGACCCGGCACGTTGCCATAGCGGAGGTGGCCAAGTGACCACTCCCGTCGCCGAAGCCAAATCCGGCCAGATTCAGATTGGGCCCCAGCCCGCCTTCGCAGTTCCCGCTGACGAGGTTCCCGCTGACGGCCCAACACCCGAGACCGCACCTCCGCCTCCACCCGCAGCGTCGCCTCTGCACCACAGCGCCGGCATCCTCGCCCCACTGCAGTCGCTCCTCAACCTCATCGTCATCGCAGTCTTCATCATCACCTTCTGCGCCCAACCCTTCCGCATCCCCTCCGAGTCCATGGAGTCTACCCTCCTCGTCGGCGATTTTCTCCTCGTCAATAAACAGGCCAGCTCTCCCAACTCCGCAGACGACTCTGCCGGCATCCTTCCCTCACCCGCTATTCACCGCGGCGACATCATCGTCTTTCACGATCCCGTCGACGACACCCTGCACCTCGTCAAGCGCGTCATCGGCCTTCCCGGCGACCACCTCCGCCTCCGCGGCGGTCAGGTCTTTATCAATGGGCACGCCCTCACCGAGCCCTACGCCATCTATCGCCCGAGTCCTCCAGACAACTTCCGCGACAACTTCCCCCGCCTGCAAAGTCCCGACCCCGAGATCGACTCCCACTGGTGGATCCGTATGCGCGGCCTCATCGACAACGGCGAACTCATCATCCCCACCGGCAACTACTTCGTCATGGGCGACAACCGCAACGACAGCGAAGACAGCCGCTACTGGGGCTTCGTCCCCCAGGAAGCCATCGTCGGCAAACCTCTGCTCATTTACTTTTCTCTCCGTCAACAACAGACGGCGGACGACGGCGCTCCGCTCACCCAGCAAGCCATCGCCGAAAATCAGCGCCGCCAGCACACCGGCAGAATTGTCGACAGCCTCTCGGACTTCGCCCGCTGGGGCCGCACCTTCCAGATTGTTCGTTGATCACCACTCGCTGATCACCACTCGCTGATCACCAGAAGCTGACCGCCACCCCACGCACCACAACCCTCAAAAGTATCCCGTCACGGCCACGCCGGACTCGGCAAACAAGACCTCCCACGAAGAATCCAGATACAGCCATCGCTGTGTGCTGAACCAGCTCGTCGGCATCTCCGGCACGTGCAGCAGGCCATGACCGCCAACACAGATCAGCTCCGTTCCATTCCACGCCAGAAACGCCCTCGAAGGCTGACCCACCCGCGCAGGATGCGACAGCTTGCCAAGACACACCGGGCATCGCTGTCTCTGGTCCCGCCAAATCCAACGCAGCCCAAAGAGGCAGATCGAAAATGCAGCCACCAGTTGGATGTACTCCGACGAAAACATATCCAGTGACGGGCGCACATACGCGAGATCAAGCGAGACAAAGTAAACAATCGGCAGCAGCAGCGCTATCTTGCCGGCCAGAAAGCTCCAGCGGCGAAGTCTCGTCCCCCACGAAAGCTTCTGCGAGCTGATCCTGTACTCGCCCAACGGCAGCGAAGTCGTCGCCGGCAATGCCAGGCACGCGAGAAACACCGCAAACAGGAAGATATCGTGGCCGCCCTGATTTCGCGCCACCAGAGGCACACACATAAAATCGTCCATCGATCCATCTGGCGTCCGCGCTACCATGTGCCCGTTCTCGCTCCATAGATCGCGCGCTCCCGTCCCCGTCAATTGCCCCACCACGAACCCACTGGCAGCAGGATTCATCTCGCCATCCGGCTCCAACAGCCACACATCCACTCGGCCCGGAAGCTTCCAGCTCCCCACCGTCGCAACTCCTGCCACCACCGCCTCGCGCGAACCCACCCTCACCAGCCGCCCCGCAATATCCGGATCGCCGCCGAACTTCGTCCGCCAGACCTCGTCGCTCAAAATCACTTTGGCCCGGCTATCCGCATTGTTGCTTGAAAAAGAAAAGCGCAATGGCAGACCCAGCAGATCGAAGAGATTCAAACTCCCGTGCGCAACATCCAGTGTCGCGTGGCCATGCGATGCGCCCGACACCGACTCGCTGTCAATTCGGTAGAACGCGAAACCGCTGAAGAGATGTTGTCTCTGCTGCTTCCAGACCTCGAACTGCTCCGCCGGAATCGTCGCCACAAAAGCCTGGCTGTATCGCGCATTCCGAATCAATGCCAGGCTCGGAGCGACCCGGGAACGGGCCGGTTGAAGCTCGGCGCGCACTCCCGGCAACAGCAATGCGATTCCGCAACTTACCGCGATCACCAGAGTCAGGAAGCACAGGCACTGCGTCGCCGATCCCTTCGTCGTCGCCAGCGGCACTCTCTTCCGTTCACTCTCGCGCCTCAGGCAGAACGCATCCTGAAATGCCCCCAGGCAAAACGCCGCGACCTCGCGCTCCCGTTCGAGAGAAGTGGAGCAGGCCTGCCGCACATGCCACAGTTCCGAGTTCCACTCCATCCTCCACTCCGCCCGCTGCGCCTTCGGCACCAGCAGGGAAGCGCTCCGGATCAAACCCAGATAGATCCTTCCAAAGATCGGCGCGAATCGCGATGTCATATCGATTCCACCTCCTCGGACGGGATCAGCTTCGCCAGCAGGGGATATCGCTTCCGCGAAGACTCCAGCGTCATCCTCCCCGCGCGCGTCAGTTTGTAATACTTCCTCGGCGGCCGCTGTTCCGCATCGGCGATCGACTGCTGTTCCCAGTGAGAGCGGATCAGGTCGTCGCGCTCCAGCCGCCGCATCGCCGGATACACCGTGCCGCTCGGCAAGCCCGTCATCTCCATCACGCTGAAACCATAGATGAAGCCGGCGTTTACCGCCTGCAGGATCATCGCCGCCGTGTGGGAGAGTTTCGCCTCCGCTGCCATGACCGCACTATACCTATGTAGCAAGCTACTTGACTAGTCCCTATCTCGAATGCTACATAGGGTGAGCGAGGTCCTCCTATGCTCGAGGTAAAGGCTCTCTGTAAGAGTTACCGCGGTCTCCCCGCTATCGACAACGTCAGCTTCCGCCTTCGTGCCGGCGAGATCGTCGGATACGTCGGCCCCAACGGCTCCGGCAAGTCCACCACCGTCAAGATCATCACCGGCCTGCTCGAGCCCAACCACGGTCAGGTGCTCTTTGAGGGCGAAAGCATCCGCAACAACCTTCAGGCCTACCGCGCCGCCTTCGGTTACGTTCCCGAGGAGGCCCATGTCTACACCCACCTCTCCGGTCTGGAGTATCTCCAACTCGTCGGCCGCCTGCGCAACATGCCCGAGGCGCTCATTGATCTCAAAAGCAATAAATTCCTCTCGCTTCTCGGTCTGGAGTCCTGGCGCTACTCGCCCATCTCTCTTTACTCCAAGGGAATGAAGCAGCGCATCCTCATTGCCGCCGCTCTGCTGCACGATCCCCGGCTGCTCATCTTCGACGAGCCACTCTCCGGCCTCGACGTCGTCTCCGCAAGGCTCTTCAAAGATCTCCTGCAACAGCTCGCCGCGCAGGGCAAGGCCATTCTCTACATCTCCCACGTTCTCGAAGTCGTTGAGCTGGTCTGCCACCGCGTCATCGTCATCGCCAGAGGCAAAATCCTGGCCGATGCGCCGCCCTCCGACCTCAAAGCCTCGCTCGCCCTCGCCAATCTGGAAAGCGTCTTCGCCCAGCTCGTCCGCCAGCACGACACCGAAAGCGTCGCGCGTGAGCTCATCGACACCATGGCGGTGCATCATGTCTGACCGTCTCGGTCTCTTTCGTCCACCCCGACATGCAGTGCTCTCGCTCGGCGTCCAGGCAGACTCTGTCGAGTCCGATCGCGAGCATACTCAGTTCGAAGTGCTCGTCCGCCACCTTCTCTTCCGCTTTTTTCACAATGAGCTTCTCGCCTCCGATGATGAGACCAAACGCGTGATGCAGATCGCCTACGCCGTCGCTCTTCCCGGCATGCTGGTCGCGCTCTTTCTCTTTCCTGCCTACCATGCCTTCCCGCCCTACCCCATACCTCGTCCCTTCTGGTCGCAGGCCGCCGATCACTTCTTCTACGTGATGTACTCGTTTGTCGTCATGGGCGGCGCCACGGTCTATGAGTGGGATCTCCTCTTCCCCGATCTGCTCGACATCTTTGTTCTCTCGCCTCTTCCCATCGCCGCCCGCCGTCTTTTCTTTGCCAGAGTCCTTGCCATCGCAATCTTTCTGGCGCTTGTGCTGTTTGGCACCAGCACTCTCGGCACGATCTTTCTTCCCATGGTTGCCGAAAAGCCCGAAATCCTTCGTCATTTTTTTGCGCACGCTACCGCCGTCACACTCAGCGGAGCCTTCGCCGCTACTGCGTTCCTCGCGCTTCAGGGCCTTCTTCTCAATATCGTCGGCGAGCGTTTCTTCCGCCGCATCACGCCTCTCCTTCAGGGCGCATCCATCCTGTTGCTCCTCACCGTCCTGCTTCTCTTTCCCACTCTCTCCCGGTCTCTCGGTCCCATGCTGACCTCCGGCGCTCCCGCTGTTTTCTACTTTCCTCCGTTCTGGTTCCTCGGCATCTACGAGCGTCTCCTTGCCGGACCATCAGCCCTCCCCATCTTCCATCAGCTCGGCCATGTCGGCTGCCTCGCGCTCCTCGTCACCCTTGGTTGCACCCTCCTCACCTATCCGCTCGCCTATCGCAGAAGAGTTCGTCAACTCATTGAGGGAGGCAGGGCTACCACAGTTCAAAACCGGACCGTCATCCCCATCCGCTATCTCCTTCATGCCATCATCCTGCGCCGTCCGCACCAACGGGCGATCTTTCACTTCATCAGTCAAACCATCCTTCGCTCTCAGCGCCAGCGAGTCATGCTCGCGATGTTTGGCGGCCTCGGCATCTCCCTCGCTCTCGCCGAGATGATCGTCCTGCATGTTGGCAACGGTCACATCCGCCCCAGTCTTCTACCCGACGGCATCCGTTCTGCCGTTCCCATCATGGCGTTCTGGACCGTAATTGGCCTTCGCTCCATCGTCTCGGCGCCTGTCGACCGTCGCGGTTCCTGGCTCTTCGATGTCCTCATCGGACGCCCACGCGCTGCCCATCTCGCCGGCACCCGCATCTGGATCACCCTCTGGGCCCTGCTCATCAGCCTGCTGACGGCTGCGTTTTTTCACGCCCTGTCACCCGTCGGCCTGAAGACTCCCCGTATCACTGCCGGACAATGGCTCATCGCCATCGGCGTCTCCGTCCTGCTCTCAGACGTGGTCCTTTTCTCCGTTCGCACCATACCCTTCACCCACCTTCGCAAAGGCTCCATCACAGATCTGCCGCTGGCCGTGGTTCGCTACTTCGTCGCGTTTCCTTTTTTTGTCGCCATCGTCCTCCACAACGAAACCTGGATCGAGGCCAGCGTCTCGCATCTCCTCAAAACACTGCTTCTCTTTGTCCTGGCTCATCTTCTTATCGAGAAGGCCCACGCTCAATCTCTGGGGCAACATATCGTTGATATGCCACTCGACGATGCCGACGAATTCCCCCAGCGCCTTGGTCTGCGAGACACTTAGCCACGCCATCCAAGCCCCCGTCACGATAGGCAAATCCCGTCCCATCCTTACATCCCTTTCAAATCCGGCCTCCATCGGCGATACACTGGTACAGGCATCACTGGAGACCCGTTTTGACCGACACCGTAGCAACCGAAGCGAACGAGATCGAAACCGCCGAGCAGGACCGCAGCGAAACTCCACTCGAGTCCCTCGCTTCCATCTGCACCGTCCTCGCCATCGGTCTCTTCGTCATGACCTTCATCTTCCAGAACTTTGAAATACCCTCCGCGTCCATGGTCAGGACGCTTCTCATCGGCGACCACGTCCTCGTCGACCGCATCTCCCTTGCCCCACCCGCAAAGTGGGCGCCCTTCACCTTCTATCGCGACATCCGCCGAGGCGACATCATCGTCTTCTTTAAACCCGGCGAGCCCGACCTCTTCCTCGTCAAGCGCACCATCGGCATCCCCGGCGACCACATTCATCTCCGTAACGGCGTCATCTACCTCAACGGCGTCGCCCAGAACGAACCCTACGCCGGCATGCCCGCTGACGACGGCAACCCCCAGCACTCCTTCAACGGCTATCGCGATGATTTTCCCGCCGTGCCCCCAGGCCCCTACGACCAGGTCACCGCAAGCTGGGCCTTCGATCTCCCCAATCACATCGTCGATGGCGACCTCGTCGTTCCTCCCGGCAAGGTCTTTGCCATGGGCGACAACCGCACCGAGAGTCTCGACGGCCGATTCTGGGGATTCGTCCCCCGCGAAAACATCGTCGGCCGCCCCATGTTCGTCTACTGGTCCTTTGAAACGCCTGCCGACCAGATCGACAAGCAGAGCGTCGGCGACCGCCTTGCTTTCATGGGACACATCGTCCTTCACATCTTCGACCAGACACGCTGGAAGCGCACCTTCCATCTCATCAAATAAGAGGTGTTCCGTTCTCCGCTCTCAGTGAGTTCTTCTGAGCCGCAGTTTTCACCATCGGCAATGACAACTCCAAAGCGGACAACTGAAACTCAAATAACTATGCAGGAAACTCATCCCAGCTACGAGTACGGCGAGGCCGCCGGCGCAGACGCGCCCCTGACCCTCAGCGCCCCTGCCCGCCGCCGACTGCTCTACCTGGCCTTCGTCGCTCTCGCCGTTCTTCTTCTCATCCTGCTTCCCCCTCTCATCAGCGTCAATCGCTATCAAAAGCGCATCGCCGGCAGCATCGGCGACAGCCTGGGCCGGCCCGTCCACCTCAACAAGGTCAGCCTCACCTTGCTCCCGCTTCCCGGCTTTACCCTCGAGCAATTTGTCGTCGACGAAGACCCTGCCTTTGGCTCCGAGCCCATCATCCGTGCCGACTCCGTTCGCGCCACCCTCCGCATCAGCTCCCTGTGGCGCCGCCGCATCGAGTTTTCCACCATCAGCTTCACCGATCCCAGCGTCAATCTCGTTCATCTCGCCAACGGAAAGTGGAACATCCAAAGCATCCTCCTCCACGCCGCCCACATCGACGCCGCCCCCACCGCCCAGAAAAAACCCGGCCCTGCCCCCCGCTTCCCCTATATCGAAGCCACCGGCGCCCGCCTCAACCTCAAGCTCGATCACGAGAAGACCCCCATCTCCCTTACCGACGCCGACTTTGCTCTCTGGCTCCCCGACCCGCAGCAGTGGCGCCTTCGCATCTCCGCGCATCCCGCCCGTACCGACGCCAACGTCTCCGACACCGGCACCGTTCAACTCGAAGGCACTCTCGGCCGCGCCGCCTCCCTCGGTCAGGTGCCCATCAGCCTCCGCGGCGAGTGGCGCAACGTTCCCCTCGGCCAGGCCAGCATCGTGCTCCTTGGCCGCGACGCCGCCCTCCGCGGCAACATGGTTCTCTCCGCCAACGCCCAGGGAACCGTCAGCAATGCCGCCATCCAGACCCGTCTGCAGCTAAGCGGCGCACGCCGCGCCGACTTCGTCCCCGCCCAGTCCCTCGACATCGACCTCCAGTGTCTCGGCCTCGCCACCGCCAACTTCCACAGCTTTCAGGACATTCACTGCAGTTGGCCCCCCGCCGGCTCCTCCGATCCCCCCACGCTCGCCATCTCCGGCTCCATCCCCAACATCCACAACCTCGCGACCGCGGCGATCGAAATCGGCACGCCAGGCCTGCCCGCCGCCACGCTGTTGGATTGGCTCCACGTCGCCAGCTCCCGCGTTCCTCCCAACATCGTCGCCGACGGCACCCTCACCGGAACCCTCTCCTACCGTCCCGATCCCGGCAATCCCGCTCCCTGGCGCGGCGAAATGTTGGTCACCAAAGCCGGGCTCATCAGTCCAAACGCCGGCTCCGCCTCGCTGGTCGAAGGAGACGTCACCCTCCAGTCCGTTACTCCGCCCGTCCCCGACCCTCATCGCCGACCCCGCCACCCATCCCCGCCGCCTCCGCCTCCGGGATTTCTTCTTGCCCCCACCTCGCTTGCACTCGGCGGAAAAGACCCCGCAATCCTTCAGGGCCACTTTGACGCCACCGGCTACACCCTGCACCTCACCGGAATGGCCACCCTCGCCCGTCTCCACGCTCTGGCTGCCGCCCTGCCACAGTTGGGCGACGGTCTGGCCTCCGTCCTGCCCACCAACCGCGCCGCCGGTCCCTTCCGCATCGACCTTACCGCGGTCCGTCCCTGGGGCGAAGCCCAAATCTGGACCGACAACACCGCCCATCCCGCTCCATCCAAACCCACCCGCCACCGCCGCTCCTGATCGCGGCGCAACCCGCCCTCTCGTCACAAAAAATCTTGCCCCCCTGCCGCTAGATCAAGCCGCTATCATCAAGCAGCTACTATCAAGATCGTGCAGGAGCCATCGAATGAGCGTCTGGTATTCGCGTCCTGTCTTCTTCGTCGAATCGGTAGAGCGGTCGATCGCGTTCTACACCGAAAAGCTCGGCTTCACCCAGGGGTTCTCCTACGAAGAACAAGGGAAGGTCTACGTCGGTCAGGTCAATCGCGAGGATTGCGAAATCATTCTCAACTGCCAGCAGCCGCAAAAAACTGGCCATAGCCGCATCTTCATCTCCATCGACCTGGACCCGCTCCAGGCGTTGCGAGCCGAATTCGAGAGCCGCGGCGCGCCGGTCAAGGACGGCTGGTGGGGTTATGACACCATGATCGTCGAAGACCCCGACGGCAACCAGCTGTTCTTCCCCTATCCCCACAGACCGGAACAGCCATGACGCTGTCACTGAAACTCACAAATCGACCAGATGCTGGAACTTTCGATGATGACTGAAGAGAAGCCGACTTTCCGGAACCTAATCAGCGCCTCAATGAGCGCATTGGCGATTTCTCACACCCTGAACTAGGGTTGCCCCAGCCCGGTTACCGCTCTATCCTTCTTGGGAGTCTAGGGGTTCACGATGCCCTATCTAGCGCAGAGTATGTTGCTCTCACTGTCCGCAACTTTTGGTCTGCTCAGTCCACTCGCCGCCCTGCAAACTATCGCAGAAGCGCCTACCGGCTCGGTCGTTGGGCACGTCTATTGTGCCGATACCAGCGGCCCTGCACGCTTCGCCAACGTCGTTCTTGAGCCAGAATCTGTCATTCGTGAGTCCGGAGTAGATTTGCCACGGCCTGATACAGCAAAAACAGACCTCGGTGATACCACTACCGCAATCTCTGCTGCTCTTGACGGTAGCTTCCGCTTCGAGGGGGTCAAACCGGGGCGCTACTATCTCATCGCCTACTTACCCGGCTACGTCTATCCGCTTTCACAATTTGGTCAAGACGATCTGGAGCATCCGACGCCCGAAGTCAAAGACAGGATCGCTACCCTGCTGGAACCAGTCGTTGTCACTGCCAACAACACCACCGCTGCGTCGCTCCGCCTCGTACGTGGTGCCACCATCAGCGGCACAATCACCTACGACGATGGCAGCCCCGCCATCGCCGCAAACCTGCACTTACTGGTGAGGCAACGAAACAGTAAATGGGGCGAGGCAAACTTTGTTCTGACCGGACCGCGCCAGTGGCCCTCTTTCCGTATTCGAACGGACGACCGGGGCCGCTTTCGCATCAGCGGGCTTATCCCAGGAACCTATGCTCTTGATGTCAGTATTTCAACGACCACTATGACCTTTTCCAAGCTAAACCTTGGAGGCGCCTCGCAGCAGTACTCATCCCGAGAAGGCCAATCGCTTCACATCTACTCAGGAAACCGGCTCAATCAAAAAGATGCTGGCTCGATTGTAATCAGGTCAAGTGAAGACCGAGCCGACGCGGATATTGTCATTCCGCTCAGCCACCTCCACACCGTCAGCGGGACGCTCACCGCAAAGCGCGACGGTCACACGCTGAACCAGGGCCGTGCAATTCTGTTATACCGGGCTGACAAATCTGAAGTACAGGAAGATTGGGTGCAGGCAGATGGATCATTCTTGTTTTTCTTTATCCCTGAAGGCGAATATCTGCTTCAGATACGCCACGCCGCAGATACCGAACTGCGCGAGGGACGCTCCTCGGATGGCACGTCGGTTGTCTTGCCAGTCCCAGTCCACAGCTACTCCGATTTCGAACAACCGCTCAGCGTCCCAGGAAACTTGACCGGCGTCCTGGTCTCGGTGCCGGAACTCCCAGCAACGCCCTCCGCCAATGCCAAGTAAAGAATGTTGACTGACGATTACAGGCTAAGGCACTCATCGAGCAACGTTCCGAGCCACCATTTGGACATTAGTCCTGCGAAAGGCGTTTCTCGTCATCTGGACTATGTCCGCAAATAACAATCCTTAGAAGGTATAGTCGGGCGGTTTGATCCCCTTCAATCGCAGATAAACCTCCGCCTGCCCGCGATGATGCGCCGTATGGGTGAAGTAGGCCCACAGCCACTCGCCGCCAGTCATGTTTCGCGCCGCCGGACCAACAACCGTGTCCATGCGAGCCGCCGGAATCTCAGTAACCGCCTTGCCGCAGAACTCAAACGTCTCTTTGAGAAACGCCACCGCCGTCTCCTTGTCGATCTCGACCTTCGGGGGGTCTTTTGCCCACGCGCTGATCTTGGCCGGCAGAGCAGGCGCAGTCAGCCCGCTCGCCACGGCGCACGCGCCACGGTCGGCCGCTGCGATATGAGCCATCAATTGGCCGAAGCTCATCTCCTCCGGAGTGGGACGGAAAGTGTATCCGTCAGCCGGCATGGCGTCCGCAACCGCAAGCGTCAACTCGCCGGAAGCCTTCCAGTGCTTCGCCAGAATATCTTTCTGTGTCGTTTGGCCCAATGCCGGAATGGCAATCGCAATAGCACAGAGCGCAAGCGTAAGAACAAACCGTCTCTTCATGTTGTCGAGCCTCCTGAAAATTGCTCCTCACCACTCTAACCCGCCGCACGTTCCCGAACCCACCGGACGCGAAAGGAAAGAGTCTCCCGCCTGCTTTTTCCAGACCTCGCCTCCGCTCTCCCATCGACCAACAGAATCGTCATTTCGACCGAAGCGACGGACAGCGTCCGACGCGCAGTGGAGAAACCCCCGCATTTTGCCCCTGCCTTTGTCTTCGCTTTTGCCTTTTGCCGTTGCTTTTTAGTTGTCATCCTTCGCCGCAGGCGGAGGATCTGCTTTTGCCTTTGTCTTTGCCTTTGCCGTTGTTTTTTGCTTTGTTTTTTTGTTGTCATCCTTCCGCGAAGCGGGAGGATCTGCTGTTGCTTTGCTTTTGTTTTTGCTTTTGCTTCCGTTTTTGCTTTTGCTTTTTTGCTGTCATCCTTCCGCGAAGCGGGAGGATCTGCTGTTGATAGTCCAGTGCGTCAGCTTGAGCAGTTTTGTAAGGGCACGTCTCCAGCCGTACCGCGACTCATCCAAAGCACTGATTCCATTACCCCTTCAACCTCACCAATTTTCTTTTCCCATTTTCTGCCCAAAGATCGCATGTCAAGCCCTTTAATGACCTAACCCACTGCCCATCAACAACATAACGTTGGCATGTTTACCCCTCTCAACCCGATATAATAGAAATAGTAAGAAAAACAAGATCAGCCCCGGCTCAACCGCAAGGGCTAATCTATTGATAAGAAGGACTTTAGTTTTAAGTTGTTTCTTTTGAAGACTTTGGCGGCTACGTGTTGCTCAAAGTCTTGAATCGAGATACTTTAGACAAAAGTGACGGGGGGAGGGGGTACCCCACACTCGAAGAAACCGACCTTAATGCGCAATGATCTCTCTCCTGTGGATTGAAGCCGCCACCTCCGGCACACTCCCGTCGTTGACCAGCACCTCCTCGGGAGTGCCCTCGAAAACGATTCGCGTCGAAGCGCTGGAGCGCCCCGGTATCCGCAGTTGCTGCGTCGCCGTCAGCGTCCCCGACCGCACCGTCACCGGCACCTCCGCTACCGCATCGCCATCGTTCCGCACATCCACCGACACCAGCCAGCCCGCGCCCTTGTCCCCAATGTGGTCCAGCGCTCTCGGCGTCACGTTGGTGATACTGAGGTCCGGCAGGCCCCGGTCCCGGTACACCCAGTCATTGAAAAACCACTCCAGGTCCCGCCGCGAAGTCCGCTCCAGAACCCGCTCAAACTCCTTCGGATCCCCATCCAGCTTGTCGGTACGATACAGCTGAAGCGCTTTTTTCAGCGCATCGTCGCCCGCCAGCGACCGCAGCATCCACAAGACCGCAGCAGCCTTCGTCCGGTAATAAACCTCGTCACTGGCACGGATCAGGCTCTGGCCTTCCTCCGGCGAACTGGCGCTCTGCGTTGGCGATGGCTCAGCCAGCGCAAGAGTCTTCGCCTCCTCCTGCAGATGGTCCACCGCAGCTTCCCGTCCCTGGCTCTGCTCAATCCACAGCACTGACAGGAGCTGCGCGACGCCCTCGTCCAGCCATACATGCGACGAGCCGAACCACGCATGCGCCAGTGAATGTACCAGCGACGGAGCCAGCGCATCTGCCGTCGTCGCCCGCATCGGCGCCACCAGCAGCGCATCGTCCTCAAACGGCTGCCCATCATGATCCAGTATGTTCAGCATCCGCAAAGGCCCGGTTCCCAGCCAATCCGCCAGCAGCGGCCGCACCTTGTCCCCCCCCGCCCCATAGTTCGGCAACGCATCATACCGCTCCGTTACCGCGGAGATCAGACTGTTGTTGGTCACAGTGGGCGCCCGGTCTGTGACAAACAGACTCGGAGTCCGAAACCCCAGTGGCCGCTCGGAGAAGTCAGCCGTCGCCACCCCGGGAGACTCCGCCACCGGCAGATTCTGGTTCTCACTCACAGCAACCAGCTTCTCCCGGCGGCCGCAAAAAAAAGCCGCGTCCGGTGCATCGCCTGTATATTCAACGGTCAGCCTCAAACGGATCGTCGCAGCTTCCTGTTGCAGCTTGGTCAGCCCGACGCTCTGGAAAAGCTTCGCGCCATCGCCCAGAAATACCGGGGCCGCAGCAGTCGGATACCACAAGACGTTCCCATACCCCCGCAGCGCCGTTTTCTCGGGAGCGATCTGGTCCCAGTCCGCTAACGCGGCCTGGTCGGAAGGAGCACCAATACGCTCCAGCCGCTCGGCCGACTGCGTCACGTCGCCCGAATAGAAGCTGCTCAGTTCAATACTGGCAGTCGGCGCCAGCGGCTGAGGCAGCGTGACGATCGCTTCCGTCGCCTTGCCCGTATGATCTGCATCGGTATTAATGGTCTGCACCGTAAACGGCAGGGAAGAAACACCCTCATTGCTTCGCATCGCAAAGCTGTCCCAGTGCAGAGACGACGATATCTGGAAGACGAGTCTCGACAAAGACTCTTTGCCCGAGTTCTTCACCGTAAACCCGGCATGGACTGCCATCCGCGATTGTGCCGCCGACAGATGAACGTCCAGATCGTAAGCCGTGAAGTTCAGGGAGGCGCGCTCGGCATCGGTGACGGCCTCAACAGGCTGCGCAGCGGGTGGCCTCTCTGTCTTCTCAACTTGTGCAGAATCCTGATCCCTGCTAAACAGAACCTTTCCATGCGGCGCGGCGTCGTCAGCGGGTGGAAGCGGGGTTGTCTGCCCCATCCCAACCGAACTGAAAACTAAAATCATCGCGAACGCCAACAAATGGCGTACCGCAAACCCTTCTGCCAATCTGTTCAAGATCCCAATCCCTTACGCTCTTTCACTGGTTTTTGCGCGGCGGCAGGAGTGGTTGCCTGACGGCGTTGCCTCATTGCCTCATACATGACGATCGCTCCGGCAACCGACACATTGAGGGACGAAACCTGCCCTGCCATCGGTATCCGCAGCAGATGATCGCATGTCTTTTTTACGAGGTCATGCAGCCCCGCGCCCTCTCGCCCAAGCACAAGAACGCAATCAATCTTGAAATCAAACTCCGTATAATCCGGCTTTCCGCGCTCATCAAGTCCAAGCACCCAGACATGTCTCTGCTTCATCTGCTCCAGCGCACGGACCAGGTTTGTAACCCGCGCAATCCGAACATGCTCCGAGGCTCCAGCCGATGTTTTGGCTACGGTCGCGGTAACCGGAGCTGAGCGCCGCTCGGGCAGAACGACACCGTCAACACCTGCGCCATCGGCGGTTCGCAGCAGCGCTCCCAGGTTGTGCGGGTCTTCGATACCATCGAGGGCAAGGAAAAACCGATGCTGTCCCGCCTCCCCGGGAGCCAACAGGTCCTCGATTCCCAGGAACTTCCGTTCCCGAACCACCGCCAGGACACCCTGGTGTGCATCTGTCCGCGCCAGCCGGGTGAGTTGATCTCTCGGTTCAAGAGCCACACGGACACCGGCCGTTCGGCAGAGGTCGATCAGCCTTTCCAGGCGTTCATCTCGACGCTCACGGGCCACGCTGACATGATCGAGCTGACGCGAGCCCGAACGAAGGGCCTCTTCGACAGGGTGGAGGCCGTATAAAACTTCCATCCCTCCAGTTTACTTTCTAAATGGCAAAATGGCCGTCAGGCTTTAGAATGTTTACAGCTGGAATCTGGCAGGGTGGATATGCCACCGGTGTGTTTTTTGGAGCAAGAGCCTTATCTTTATGGATCATTCACTCAAAAAGCGCGTCTTCTCAGGCAGGAAGAACGTCTCAGGTAATGTGCAAGCCGATTCCATCTCGCTCACAGCCACACTGGTTGATCAAGCTCAAAGCGAAAACGCTGCAATCGCCCATGGACTGAAGAAGCAGAATCCTGAGTTGTTGGATCATCTGATCGAGTTATATCAACACCGGCTCCTGCGGTACCTGCTTTTCCTGACGGGCAAACGCGAGGTTGCCGAAGATCTCTTTCAGGAGACCTGGATGCGTGTTCTCCTGCGAGGCGCGCAGTACAACGGCAAGGCGCGCTTCGATACCTGGCTCTTTACGATCGCACGCAACCTGGTGATTGACCTGTCGCGAAAGCGTACGATGGCGAGCCTCGATGAGATGAGCGAGGGCGGTGAGGATGAGCGTCCGTTTGAGATTGCCGTATCCGCGCCTTCACCGCTGGAGCAGTTTCAGTCGCGCGAAGATTGTGCTGAGGTTGGTGAGGTTCTGCTGACACTGGAACCAACCTACAGAGAGGTCCTGGTTCTTCGTTTTTATGAGGAACTTTCTTTAGAGGAGATTGCGACCGTCACCAAGGCGCCTCTATCGACGGTCAAGTCCAGGCTCTATCGTGGATTAGCAGCCCTGAAGCCGCAGATGGAGCAACTTCGCGCGTCACGCCCCTTTGCGGAGGCGGGGGTATGAAGGAGACCTTGGATAAATCCGTCTCTCAAGCCTCGGGCTCGTTTGCGCGGGAGGCACTGGCTGATGGGAGTGCGCCGGCCCGGGCTTCGGTGGTCAATCGCACTCATCGGGTGGTGAGGGAGCGGGCGAAGACGATGGCGGCGCAACGCAGTCTGGTTCGCAGCTTGTGGATTCCGCTGGCAGTCTGTTCGTCTCTCCTGGTGATCATCTGCACCGCCGTATGGAGTGCATTGGAAGCGTATGATGTGACGCCGGGCGGCGTGCCGGATGCGAGCAATCAGTTTCTCGTGTTGTGTTTATGGTTTCTTCCGGTGTCGATGTCGTTACTTGCAGTGGTATTGTTTCAGCGTGCCCGTAAGCGGGAGACTGCACAATGAACAGGTTCTGGAATCAGCGAACGGATCGACTGGGGGATGATCCCTCGACGACCGAGGATCAGCTCAGTATGATCCCGGCTTGGTCTGTTGTGCTGGCGATCATCGTGTTTGCGGCTGTGCAATATCTGTTCCATGGCGTTCTACCTCACCATAAGCATGAGCTGCTGCCGATGCGGTTGCTGATGGGTTATTCGTGGGGGACGGCGTTTGCCAGCTATGTGTTGCTGGTGGGTTATGTCAGTCGCGACGTCCGGCGGCGCAGGATGCCGGCGGGGCTTTGGATGCTGATTGTGGTGGTGCTGCCGGGTGGAATCGGGGCGGTGGTTTACTTCCTGTTGCGGCAGCCGATGGTGACTCCTTGTCCGCATTGCAGCACGGAGATTACCTCGAGCGTGCACTTCTGTCCGCAGTGCCAGTTCCAACTGGCTCCAGTTTGCGGACGGTGTTTCCGCGGCGTTCAGATCACCGACGTGTACTGTACGCAGTGCGGACACGATCTGGCCGAGGATCAAGCTCCGGCGCGTTTGCGCGTATATAGTGACTAGTTGTGTCACTGACTGCACTCATCATCGATGACGAACCGTTGGCCCGGCAGGAGTTGCAATATCTGCTGGAGCGAGCAGGGGGGGTCGACGTCCTGGCACAGGGAACCAATGGAATCGAAGCGGTGGAGCTGATCCGGACCCATAAGCCGGACCTGGTGTTTCTGGACGTTCAGATGCCTGGTCTGGACGGTTTTGGAGTGTTGAAGAAGCTGCTGGACCGCAAGGTGCCGATGCCGCAGGTGGTGTTTGCGACGGCGTTCAACCAATATGCGGTTCGGGCGTTCGAGGTGAATGCGGTTGACTATCTGCTGAAACCGTTCGATCGCAAGCGGGTGATGCAGACGATCGAGAAGGCCCAGGCCCGGCTTGCGGCTCCGGCTGAGGTGGGTTTGAGCCAGGAGACGGGAGCGAAGCTCGACGCTCTGTTGCGGTTGGTGGAAGAGCAGGCCCAGCCGTCGAAGGCGAACTCGGGAAAGGTGATTGTGCGGGCGCAGAGCCGGTTGTTGCTGGTGGACCAGCGCGAGATTTGTTTTGCGTCGATCGAAGAGGGGACGATCAGCGTGGTGACGCGTACGGTGGAGGGCCACTCGAACTGCCGGACGCTGGAAGAGCTGATGGATCAGCTGAATCCGGAGATGTTCTGGCGGGCGCACCGGTCGTTTGTCGTGAATATTCAGCACATACGAGAGGTGGTGCCGTGGTTCAAATCCAGCTATCAGCTGCGAATGGATGATGCGCAGAAGACTGAGATCCCGGTGAGCCGCGCACAAACGAAGCGGCTGCGGGAACTCTTCAATCTGTAGGCCCCTCCCCCGTCACTTTGGTCTAAAGTATCTCGATTCAAGACTTTGAGCAACACATCCCCGGCAAAGTCCTGATATTACATGACTTAAATCTAAAGTCCTTGCTATCAATAGCTTAGTGCGCGCTCCTTTGAGCCGAACTGATCTGTTTTTTCTCCTATTTCTATTATAGCGGGTTGAGGGGGCCAAACATGCCAACGGTATATTGTTGGTGTGTTTGGGGTTAGCCTATTCAGGGGCTTGACAAGCTACTTTTGGGAGAAAAATGGCAAACAAACCTGTAAGCGACGTAAATAAAGCCACTTAGGTGTGGGGAACCAGCAGGTTTTTATGAGCTAACCCGTTTTCCCCCATCACCGACGAGTGCGGTAGGCAGACCAGGTTGGGGTCGCCCGGATCAGCTTATCGACGGTTTGCATCTACAACGAGATCACTCCTGTCTTGGCACGCATGCCCTATTTCCGCTTCCAAGCAGTTTGAGGACAACCAATGAGTGCCAGAAGCCGCAGAATAAGCGCAGTCAAGCTATATTGCAGCCTAATTGCTCCCATCATCGGGTGGCAGGATTGTTTGCCACAATAAAAGCATGAGGAAGAAAATCAAAGGGCTATGCCCAGTAGGAGATGGCCCATGTCACTGTACAGATGGATATCCTCAGTGGTTTTGGTGCTCGGCGATGCTGCTTCGTGGGAATATTACTGTCCGGAATGACCACTGAGAGGCAAGCCAACAGGAGTGGCGCATCGATCAGGAAGCTGGCCGATCGGCAAACTGGGTCCCAGTATTGCTAGGCCTGTAGGGTGTGGGAGTCTCAAACGTTGCCAGTGAAATAAGCCACATCAGCACCATCCTCCGCGCCATTTCGCATTGAACCATTGGTCTTGCGTCGTAAAGCCCGTCATTCCGTTTCTACTATCGCTCCCGGTGCTCTGCTCAGGCTTTGCGGCAAGAATCGAGACTTCGAAAGCTAAACTCGCAAACTATCCATTCCAAACTGACGATGGAAGAGCACTTGTCCTGAATCCTCTGGCCTTAGCTTGTGCATCGCGACCCAATACAGCAGATAGGCTCAGCCGAACCGAACATGTTCATCGCCACTCACGTTTAACCTGGCATCACGAATCGCCGTCAAATCGATTAAACCAATTGTCAATCAGAATCCGCGCGATCGAACTTCTTCCGTCGACGACAGAATTGCTCGATTTGCGCTTGATCTACCTAAGACGACAGCTCCCTCGTGCAACCAATCTCAAGATCAGGTTGAAGAAGTCCCTGGCGCTTTTTAGTGAGTCCGATAAAGGCGGTGCAGGTTGGTGGGCAGGACCGGCTCTTTTTTCCAGCGAAGCGTTTTTCAGCCAAGGGGGGAACAATTCTATCTCCTATTGCGTACCCATAGAAGTTCCGGGTAGGATTCCTATGGTTAAGCAATAGGAGGAGCAATGGGCGACAAGGCGGATGTGTGGCAGGGGACGCTGGCGCTGATGGTGTTGAAGACGCTGGAGGCGATGGGGGCTATGCATGGGTATGGGATTGCGCGGCGGATTGAACAGACGAGCGGTGATGTTTTATCGCTGAACTATGGGACGGTGTATCCGGCGCTGCTGAAGCTGGAGCAGGAGGGGGCGATTGAGGCGGAGTGGGGCGTGTCGGAGAACAATCGCAGGGCGAAGTTCTATCGGCTGACGAAAGCGGGGCGTCGGCAACTGAAGAGAGAGGCGCAGAGCTGGGGCCAGACGACGGAGATTCTGGCGCGGTTTCTTTCTTCGACGGAGGATCCGGCATGAAGCGACTGCGCGTTTTGTTCTCGAGGATGTTCGGCTTGTTCGGCGGTGCGCAGCGGGAGCGGGAGATTGCCGATGAGCTTGACAGTCATGTGGCGATGCATATCGATGACAATCTTCGCGCGGGCATGACACCGGAACAGGCGGGGCGGGACGCCCGGCTTCGGCTAGGTGGCGTGGAGGCGGCGAAACAGGCCCATCGTGAGAGACGCACGCTACCATTTTTCCAAAGTGTCATTCAGGACCTTGAGTTTTCGATCCGGCAACTGCGAAAGAGTCCGGGATTTACCTCCACCGCGCTCTTGACGCTGGTGCTGGGTCTATGTGCGAGCATATCCATCTTTGCTTTTGTCGATGCGGCGCTGGTGAAGTCTTTACCGTACCGCAACCCGACACGGCTGGTCGGTCTATTCGAACGCATTCCGGTGGGTGATCGATACCACCTCTCGTACGGCGACTATCTCGACTGGAAGAACCAGAACCACGTGTTTGACTCACTCGATGTTTACGAGCAGGACCGTTTCACTCTAAATACGGCAAATGGCGCCGTACAGGCGCAAGGCGCTCGTGTGAGCGATGATTTTTTTCGGACGCTTGGCGTGACGCCGTTTCTCGGGCGTGACTTTGGACGCGGGGAAGATCAACCGAGCGCACAGCAGACCGTTCTGCTTAGCTACGGAACATGGCAGAAGAGGTTTGGAGGAGAGAAGAATGTAGTGGGTGGAACGACGATGCTTGACGGTGTTCCCTATCTCATCATCGGCGTCCTGCCATCGGGATTTCATTTCGCCCCAGTTAAGCGCGCAGAATACTGGGCGACGCTGCATGGAGATTGTCCTGTTTCACTCGGTCGTGACTGTCACAGGTACTACGGTGTGGCGCGCTTGAAAGAAGGAGTTTCTGCCAAGACAGCCCTAGCGGACCTTGCCTCTATCGCGGGACAGATAGCGGCGGCGTATCCCAAGTCCAATCGTGACCGAGGTGCGACTGTGATTCCACTTGCGGACGTCATTGTTGGAGACATTCGTCCGATTCTATTGACGCTCCTGATCGGAGCGGGGCTTCTGCTGCTGGCTGGATTTGTGAATGTGTCGAGTCTTTTGCTGGTAAGGGGGGAGGGCCGGAGGCGGGAGATCGCCGTTCGTGGCGCGCTGGGGGCCTCGCGGTTTCGACTGATCTGTCAGTTTGCCGTGGAAGGGTTTCTTCTGGCCGCAGCTGGATGCGGGCTTGGTCTGGTGTCTGCCTTTGGTGCGGTCAGGATTTTAGCGCGACTGATACCGCGCGATTTACTGGACAACATGCCCTATCTCCAGGAAGTTCACTTCCATGCTCATGTCGTGCTGTTCGCCGTTGCGGTTTCGATCGTTGGCGGTGTTCTTTTCACAGCAGTGCCGGCGATACAACTTTTTCCGTCGGATATGGAGAAGCGATTGAAGGAGGGAGGACGCACTGCGGCAGGCAGGAGTTGGCGCAAAGCAGGATCAAGCCTGGTGGTAATCGAACTGGCGACGGCAATCGTGCTGCTGGTGAGCGCCGGTCTGCTGGGAAAAAGTTTCTATCGGTTACTGCATGTAGATATCGGCATATCCGGCGATCATCTTGCGGTGTTGCATGTTTTGAAGCTGGGCGATTCGACGGGCGCGGATGATATCGCCCTGGAGCGGCAGGTCCTTAGCCGGTTGGCGGCCCTGCCAGGCGTGGTTTCCACGGGCGTCTCCGATTACCTGGCCGTGGGTGATGGGGATGGGTTCGCGCATTTTCGCGTGGCCGGTAGACCGTACCCTGGCGAGGGCGATGAGGCGAACGACCGAATTGCGAGTGTTGGATATTTCGAGACGCTGCGAGCGCAATTGATCCATGGACGATACTTCACCGAGGCGGATGACGGCTCCAAGCCTCGGGTAGCCATTATCAATCAGACCATGGCGGACCAAATCTTTCCGGGCCAAGATCCGTTGCGACGACGCCTCGTCAATCAATACGATCAAGAGCATCCTATTGAAATCGTCGGTGTGGTCAATGACATCAAAGAGGGGCCACTGGATAGAGAGACGAGGGCAGCGGTTTATACACCGTTTAACCAGGCTCCGTCGGATGATTTTTTTGTGACCCTTCGCGCCTCCCAACCGGAGGAGACGATGCTTCGTCCCATGGTAAAGGCCGTTCACGAGATCGATGCTGGACTCGTCGTCGATGGGGAGGACACCATGACGGACCGGATCAATAATTCACAGTCAGCCTACCTCCACCGTTGTGCGGCGTGCGTAGTCGCGGCGTTTGCAGGCGTTGCGCTGCTGCTCGGCACGATCGGACTGTATGGCATTGTTTCTTATTCGGTGAGTCAGAGGACGCGGGAGATTGGCGTGCGGATGGCGTTGGGGGCGCAGAGGGGGTCGGTGTACCGGATGATCCTGCTGGAGGCCGGATGGCTGATTGGCATGGGCGTTGCAGTGGGATTGCTGTTCTCTCTGGCGGCTGGGACGATGATGCAGAGATTGCTGTTTGGAGTGCGGCCGTGGGACGGGCCTACGCTGGCGGCGGTAGCTGTGGTGCTGGCGGTGTTTGCGCTGATGGCGAGTTATATGCCGGCGAGAAGGGCGGCTTCCGTGAATCCAGTTGAGGCGTTGCGTGCGGAGTAAGTGTGTTTGCCGATGGATGTTTGAGGGGGATGCATGAAGATATTGCGTGCGTGGATTGCGAGGCTGGCGGGAATGTTTGGCGGTGCTCAGCGGGAGCGGGAGATTGCCGATGAGCTTGACAGTCATTTGGAGATGCGGGTGGAGGACAATCTTCGGGCGGGGATGACTCGTGAGCAGGCACGAAGAGAGGCGATGCTGGAGCTGGGGGGAGTGGAGCGGACCAAGCAGGCGTATCGCGAGCGGGGGACGCTGCCGATGGTGGAGAATTCTGTGCGCGATCTGCGGTTTGCGTTGCGGCAGTTGCGGAAGAACCCTGGATTTACGGTGACGGCGGTATTGATGCTGGCGCTGGGACTGGCGGCGAGTGTGTCGATCTTTGCGTTTGTCGATGCGGCACTGATCAAACCACTGCCTTATGAGAATCCGTCGCGGGTGATGGGTGTGTATGAGACGAACCCGCTGTGCCCGAAGTGCAACCTTGTCGTATCAGGATTTTTGGATTGGAAGAAGTCTGCCACGGTCTTCCGTTCCTTCGAGGGATGGGGGTACAGCAACTATCTGATGAAGACGCCAGAAGGCACACAGCCGGCGCCGGGAGTTCGGATCACGGATGGATTCTTTCGAACGTTGGGAGTGAAGCCAATTCTGGGGCGGGATTTTTATGCGGGAGAAGATTCGCCTGGAGCTGCGCGCACGGTGATGCTGAGTTATGCGGCGTGGCAGCAGCGGTTCGGCGGAAGGGCGGAGATTGTGGGCCAGCCACTGACGCTGAACGATAGCGTCTACACGGTGATCGGTATACTGCCGCAGGAGTTTCACTTTGCACCGCGGGGCAAGGCCGATTTCTGGACGACGTTTCATGACCTCACCTCCTGCGAACAGCGGCGATCGTGCCATGGCATGTACGGGGTGGGACGGCTGAAGGACGGAGTCTCGGTGAAGACGGCGAATGCGCAGATGGTGGGGATTGCGGCGCGGCTGGAGAAGGAGTATCCGAGCTCGAACCACGGGCAGGGCGCAGTGGTGATGCCGCTGAGCGAGGCGATTACGGGAGATCTTCGGCCGCTGCTGTTGATGCTGATGAGCGGCGCGGTGTTGTTGCTGATGATTGCGTGCGTGAATGTTTCGAGTCTGCTGCTGGTACGGTCGGAGAATCGCAGGCGGGAGATTGCGGTGCGCGGAGCTCTGGGAGCGGCGCCGCGGCGGCTGGTGGGCCAGTTTGTGATTGAAGGGCTGGTGCTGGTTGCGATGGGCAGCGTGGCGGGAGTTGCGCTGGCTTGTGTTGCGATGCATTTGCTGCTCCGATTGATTCCCGCGAACATGATGTCGACGATGCCGTATCTGTTGGGGCTGGGGTTGAATGCGCGGGTGATGTTGTTTGCAGTTGCGGTATCGCTGCTGGCGGCGGTGTTGTTTGCCGTGATCCCGGTGATGCGGATGCCGCTTGCGAAGATGCAAGAGGGGCTGACGGACGGAGGGCGCGCGTCGGCGGGAACGGTGTGGCGTCGGTTTGGCACGAACCTGGTGGTGCTGGAGCTGGCGATTGCGGTGGTGCTGCTGGCGGCATCGGGGCTGCTGGGAAAGAGCCTGTATCGTCTGCTGCGGGTGGATCTTGGCTTTGAGCCGGACCATTTGGCGACGTTGACGATATCGGCTCCGGAGGCTGGGTATGGGGAGGACGGCAAGGCGGTTGGACTGGAGAACGAGATTGTGAGGCGATTCAAGGCAATCCCGGGAGTGCAGTCCGTGGGGATTGGCAGCATGATGCCGGTGGAGTGCAACTGCAATACGACGTGGTTGCGGGTGGTGGGGCTTCCGTGGAATGGAGAGCATAACGATTCGCTGGAGCGCGAGGTGAGCACGGGTTATTTCCAGACGCTGAAGGCGAAGCTGCTGGAGGGAAGATACTTCACGGAGTCAGATGATGCGACGAAACCGAAGAAGGTGATGATCAACAAGACGCTGGCGGACCGGTTCTTTCCCGGGGTCGATCCGGTGGGAAGAATGGTTTCGGATCTGGATCTGACGCCGGGGACGATGAAAGAGGTGATCGGCGTCGTGGAGGATGTGAAGGAGGGACAGCTGGATGCGGAGCGGTGGCCGGCGATTTATTTTGCGTTCAACCAGGGGCCGGATTTGTCCTATGAGATTGCGGTGCGAACGTCGCAGGATGCGGATGCGCTGCTGCCAACGTTGTCGGCGACGATGCGGCAGATCGATCCGGCGATTGGGTTGGCGGATGTGGCGACGATGAAGGAGCGGATCGAGAGTTCGCCCGCGGCGTATCTGCACCGGTCGGCGGCGTGGCTGGTGGGCGGGTTTGCGGCGGTGGCGCTGGTGTTGAGCGTGGTGGGGCTGTATGGGGTGATTGCGTATTCGGTGAGCCAGAGGACGCGGGAGATTGGCGTGCGGATGGCGCTGGGAGCACAACGGGCTTCGGTGTATGGAATGATTTTTCGCGAGGCTGCGTGGCTGATCGGCTTAGGCGTGGCGGTGGGGCTGGGGTGTGCAGTGGGCGCAGGGATGCTGATGCGGACGCTGCTGTTTGGGGTGCGGGCGTGGGATGTGCCGACGCTGGTGGCGGTGGCAGTGGTGCTGGGAGTGTTTGCGCTGATGGCAAGTTATGTGCCGGCGCGGCGGGCGGCTTCTGTGAATCCGGTGGAGGCGCTGCGGTCGGAGTAGGTGCTGTTTGCTGTTGGACGAGGGAAGGCAAAAGCGAAATGCGGGGATCTCTCCACTGCGCGACGGACGATGAGACTGTCTGTCGCTTCGGTCGAGATGACGGTGGTTTTGGGGTTTCGGTTTTGGGTTACGATTGGGACCAGTACTTAGAATTTGAAGCGGTAGTGGAGTTCGGCAAATATCTGGCGGGGGTCGTTGTAGTGGAAGCCGCCGAAGGTGAGGCTGTTGTCGAGCAGGACGCGGTGGTTGGTGACATTGGTTGCGGTGACGGAAACGGAGAGGTTTTCGGTGAAGGTCTTGCCGAAGGAGAGATCGAAGGTGGTGTGCTGCGGGAGATAGGGGTCGGGATAGGGGGTAGCGGGATCGGGGTCGCCGTTGACGAAGCCAGAGCCGTAGTAGACGTTGGTGGAGGCGAAGGCGTTCCAGGGGAGGGTGGCGTTGAAACCTACGTTGAGAGTGTTGCGCTGGTCGTGATCGACGGGGATGTAGCCGGGTTCGACGTCGCACTGGGGTGAGGTGACGGGGGCACAGATGAGGCCTCCGGTGATGGCTCCGCGTTGCAGGGCGATCTGGTTGGAGTAGGCAAGGTGTGCCTGGCCGAAGTGACCAAGGCGGGGGCTGCGGAGGGCGAGCTCCCAGGCGCGGATGAGAGCGCCATCGATGGTGACGGGGAAGTAGATGCTGGAGTCGCCGATGTTGGAGTGGTCGAGGAAGTTGTTGACGCGGGTCTTGAAGGTGTCGGCGTCGAGCAGCCAGCCGCGGAAGGGAATTTGAACGCCGAACTGATGTTCTTCGTCACGTTCGCCGTGGAGAGGAGTGAAGTCGGTGTCGTTGGACTGGGCGAACTGGACGAGGGGGCCGGTGGCGGTGAGCAGAGGCGGGGGTTGATAGAAGCGGCCATAGAAGCCGCGAAAGACCCAGTTGAGTTTCGGGATCTGGATTGCGGCGCCGAACCGTGGAGCGGTGGCATTTTCGGTGATTTGCGCTTGAAAGTGCGATTGGCGGAGGCCGGCGATGAGGGTGAGCCAGGGAGTGGCTTTGAAGTTATCGGAGATGTACTCCTCGATGAGGCCGCCGGAGGCTGCGTCCGGGATGGAGAAGTTGGTGTTGCCACTGTTGTCGTTGAAGACGGCGCCGAAGAGGTAGGTGTCGTGCTGGCCGAAGGAGTAGAAGCCGGCCTGGATGGTGTTGCGCGCGATCGAGGCGGTGATGGAGGCTTGTACGCCGGCATAGTTGGAGGTGCGATCGGAGGTGGTGGCGACGGGAGTGTCACTGGGGTTGGGCTCGTAGTTGGCGAGGTTGTAGTGGTAGAAGGGCGAAAGCTGAAGGACGGTGTTGGGGTTGAAGGTGTGAAGCCAGGAGAAGGCAGCGATGGCGTCGGCTTCGTGTTGACTGTCGCGGAGACCGCTGGAGTCGAACTGCTGATTCTCGGGGCTGTTGGGGTCGGGGTCGTAGGGGATCTGGAAGTAGTCTTTGCGGAGTTGCGTGATGAGGCGGAACTGGTCTTTGGGGGTGCGGTTGTAGATGAGCGAGGAGAATCCGCCGAAGCCGTTGGTGGCGTCATGGAGGGTTTGGGGAACGGGTGGGGCGAGGCCGTAGTTGCTGCGGTTGCCGTTGAGGCTGGCGTACCAGGCGAATTTTTCGGTGTGGTCGCCAAAGTTGAGCTGGTCGTCGGTTTGGAAAAAGCTGCCGCCGGTGACGATGAGCTCGGCCTGGCGATTGCGTTCGAAGCCGGTGCGAGGGACGACGTTGAAGACGCCGTAGGTGCGATCGCCGACGTCGGAGGTGTAGCTGCCGCGCTGGACTTCGATGTAGTCGATGTCTTTGGGATCGATCTGGGCGGCGAGGGTGGAGGCGATATTGGTGTTGGGGATCTGGACGCCATCGATGAGCCAGGAGACCTGGTGGCCGCCGCGCATGTGCAGCATGTCGTGGGTCATATACGCTCCGGGGACGTAGTCGGTGATCATGGCCATGCTGTTGGTGCGGCTGGCTCCAGGGGTCTGGCCGATATCATTGCGGCTGACGAGGGTGGTGGGAGTGACGGTATCGACGTTGGCCGCGGTGGTGAAGGTGGTGACGGTAGTGGTTTGCTCGACGGTGGTGAGCTGGAGCTCGATGTGGAGGATAGGAGAGGTGTCTGAGGCAAGGGTGAGGGATTGCCTGGCGGTGCCGAAGCCGGATTGAGAGACGGTGAGGATGTAGTCGCCGAGGGGAATGGAGGGCATGGAGAACGAGCCGTCCTGAGCTGTTTGGGTGGTTTGGTTGAAGGCGGAGTTGGCGGAATGGAGTTCGACTTTAGCGCCGGGGATGGGGCGATGCTGGGGGTCGTGCACAACGCCGTGGACCTGGCTGAAGATGCTGGCGTGGGCTGCGGTTGCGCCCACATAGAGATAGAGAGACAGGAGACAAAGTAGAGCAAGCTTGCGCATAGAACTCCGTCGTCAGAGCTGACGATTGATGGACCTTGAGATGGAGATGGAGACGGCGCGTCGTTTTCTCGCAAGGAAGAGCGAGTCGGCGCTGACGGGAATCGGCTAGAGAAGGTCTGTAGGAGGGCCGCGCTTGTGGCGCGATAGGTCAAGAGCTACGCGAGCGCGAGCCTGGGTGGGGGACTTGATGGCTGGTTCGCTGACGGCGCCAGCAAACATCAAGGATGGAGAGGGAGATGCCAGGTCGCCGTGCCGGACGGGTGTGATCACGGCCGGGTAGGCGGGGCAGTGTTGCGGGATGGCGGACAGGTTGGTGCCGGCTGTGGATGACGGCGGCAGCTTCATGGTGCAGTGATGGGCGCCGTTGCGTCTGCAGCAGGCGGGCAGGTTCGCATCGGAACCGGCGGCGAGGGCGAGCGCGGGCGAGATCAGAGGAAGGCTGAACAGGGCAAGCAGAACGAGGCTGAGAGCGCGGCGCACAGTGTTATTGTAGCGAGCTTTCGTCAGCGGGTGTGTCATGAAGATGTCATTTGGAGATGTCATTGCTGTGGCGCCGGCTTGAGTCGGGCCAGCGCCATCAGGGGTGGGATGATTTATTTCTCTGCTATTTCTCTGCGGGTTTCGATGCGGCGCCCTGGACGATCAGGTCGTTATCAACGCTGAAGGTGCCGGGAGTCGAGTTGGCCTGCATACCTGCGATGGATTTGTCCATGTCGTTATTCACAACGCCGTAGAGGATGACGTTGCCGTTCTTGACGATGATGTGGATGGCGTGGAAGCCGCGGGGCGGATCGTTGGTGATGCCTCCGGCCATGCGGCCTATGCTGCCGCCGGGCCCCGTGGCCTGGCCGACTGTGCCCTGGTTGGCGTTGTATTTCCGCAGACTGGCCTGGGTGTAGATGCGGTTGTAGACAGCGGAGCGGATACGATCGTCGTTGGGAGAGTTGGGGAGAACTTCGATCTGGTTATCGACCGACTCGACTCCAGGAATACCCTTGACGGCTTTGCCGGCATCGCTCTTGAGTGTGGGGCGGGAGGCGTAGCCTTTGAGGACGAGGGTTTTGCCATGGAATCCGAAGGTGATCCAGTCGAATACGCTGAAGGTCGTCAGGCTGGCGAGGTTCTTCTGCACTTGCCTTGCGATGCGGAGGGTATCTTCCTGTGACCAGGTGGCTGAGGGGGCGGCCTGAGCGATGACGGATGGAGCGGAGACGGTAAAGATAAGAGCGGCGGCGAGAACAGGCAATGCGCGCCGAGCGAATCGAGGCAGAGGGGTCATGAGTGTCTACTCCGTAGGTGGAAGATTTGGCTTTTCGGCAAAACGATACGCCATTGCGTAGAGGTCAGTCCAGTGTTTGCCGTAGTTTAGCCTCATTGGGCAGGGATCGTTGTGACATCAACGCTCGTGTCGATGGCGCGGATTGAAGTCAAAACTGTAGACCGCTCCCAGGGTAAGAGCGACCGGGTGGATGACGCCGGACGCGGTGACCGGGGTGTCCCAGTGCTGAAATTGCACGTCCGCTTTGACGGCGAGGTTGTGAGTGAGGCTGTAGTCCAGGCCGACTCCCGGGGAGTACACGACGGTGGTGGAGCTGAGGTAGAGGATGTCACCGAAAAGGAATCCAGGGTCGTGGTAGTCGATCTCACCACGACCGATGAGAAAGTCGGCGTAGGGATGGAATTGTCCGAGGGGGAACTCGATTTTGGGGCCGAGGAGGAAGTTTTTCTGGCTGCTGATGTGACCTTTGTGGAAAGGGTAGGTGCCGCGCGCCTCGAAAGACGGCCGGACAGGGCCGAGAGCGCGGAAAGAGAGGTCGGCACCAGCGGTAATGGCCAGATTTTTGCCTCCCTCGAGGCCAGTAAAGGTGCCTGTGCCGGCGAAGAAGACAGAGAGCTGAAGTGGCTGGCTTGCTGTGGGGACGGCCTGTGCCGAGGCGGTGGAGACCGGGATCAAAGTGGTTGCGGCCAAGGTGGCTAATGCGAGTTTTCGCTTCACTCTATCCATTCTATCCACTGGTTTCTTTCTTTCCTGTAAGACCGAGGCTTGTGGTTTTGATGCATTGGGAGGGATCTCCGCCGGAGCAGGTTAGTGGGCCAACGAGTTTTCCATCAGGAGAATTATCGGCATCTTTGCTGTAATGCTTATTTTGTTGCTTCGAGTCTGGGTCTAATGACGCTCCGCGGAGATGGGCACGTACAATCCTTGGATAATGGGCAAATTTGGAAGGTGGCTAATCCGATCGGTTCTGGTGCTGATCTTTCTGCTTGCCAATTTATATCTGTGGGATTGGGTGCTTCTGCGGATTCGCGTCTCGCGCGGGACCGGATTTGGAACCGTGGAGGTAAAGCAGTTTCTGGCGACGCCGCTGAAAGGAAACAAGGTGGAGTACGACTTCATGGGGACGGGACCGGTGGTTTGCAGCCGGTCGCTGCTTCCACAGGAAGGGCATCCTGCATGCTGGTGGCTGGCGCGTCATCCGACGCAGTGGGAGTGATGCTGGGGCGCTGCAGTGGCCGATACTCGCCCGCATTTTTTCCTCGTGTCAAAGGGAAGATTCCGTGAAGATTTCCGACCTCCATTGGAAATAAAGCGGTTGGCACTGGGCCAGTCAACGTGCCCGTCAACAGAGGCCAGAGGTTTCATTCCAACCATGCCTGTGTCCGATTCATCTAAATCAAACAGGAGGCACGTAAACCATAACCGGTGATAAGTCATAGAGGAAAAAACAGGCTGATCGAAGTTGCCGGCATTCCAAGGAGTTCCAATGAAATCACCAAAGATTCTGGCGATTGCGGCAGTCGTCGTGGCTCTTCCATTCTCTTTCCCATTCTCTCTCCATGCACAGTCGGGCAGTTCGCGGAGCGCCTCTGCAAATTATGTAGAACCTGCTTCCGCAGGCGCGGGACAGCAGGAGGCAATGCATATGGTTCCGGCTACGGGCGCGTTACTGAACGAGCTCGACGCGAGCAAGATCGGGCCGGGATATGAGATGAGGGTTAAGCTCACCGACACGGTGCATCTCAATAACGGGCCGAAGCTGCCTTCGGGCACGATTCTGGTTGGGACGATAGCGAAGGACAACCAGGAAGCGAATGGCGTTTTGGGGGTATCGAGTGTATCCAGGGTCGCGGTGCAGTTCACGCAGGCGAAGCTGAAGGATGGCAAAGTGGTTCCGATCAAGGCGACGATTGTGCGTGTCGCGAAGCCGGAGCCGAGCGGCAGTCTCGGGTATGGCATTTCGGCGGGTGCGATGCCGGACGACTGGACGGACAGGACCCTTCAGGTGGACCAGATCGGCGTTGCGTCGCATGTTGATCTCCACAGCACGATTGGGAGTAGCAACTCGGGCGTCTTCGTGTCGACGAATAACCATGATGTGAAGGTTCCGGCGGGAAGCGGGATTGAACTGGCGATCGCCGGGACATGATTGGGGAATAGCGCTGCCACATTTTTCCGGACACATTTTTTCCGGATTTGACGCGTATCAGAGTGCCGGTCCCTGCTGCCGGCGAATCTCGAAGAAGGGGACGTTTCCTGAGGCGCCCCTTTCTTCGCTGATTTTTGGGCGAGCGGGGATGGGGCTATTCGTTGGCAATCATCTCGCGAAGAGAGGCGATGTGCGCCTTGATGGTGGCGATTTTTTCGGGCCATGAGCCCTGGATGTGATCGGGGTAGGGAATGCGTGCGGCATACTCGCGTTCGGCTTCGGCGAGATGGTCGAGCAGGATATTGAGTCGGTCCTGGAGAGTGGGGCCAGGCATGCCAACAGGTTATCATTTGGCCCGAGCCGGGTGCGGAGCTTTACCTAGCGGATATTTGCTCGCAAATCAATCAGAATTGCTAGTTCTGCTGTTGAGGGCGGAGGAGAAGAATCCGAGGGTAGGGTGATGCAGATTCGGCGGAGCCCTTCCATCTCAACATGCGAGGTCCTGGACCATGAAAAATCTATTGAAGCTTGCCGGAGCAAGTGTGCTGGTATGCCTGTGTTTCGCGATGCCTGCGCCGGCGCAGATTGCGGACGGGTTGAACTTTACTACGACGTTCGCGTTTTACGCGGGCAATACAAAGATGCCGGCGGGCTCGTACACCATCACACCGTCGGCGTATGGCGAAACGCTGCTGCTGCTTGAAAACGCAGCCCATACGCATTCCACATTTCTCGAAATTATGCCGACGCAGAGTGCAACGCATCCCGCGGGCGATGTCACATTCAACAAATATGGCGGGGTCGACTTCCTGAACCGAGTCTGGGTTGGGGGACAACAGTATGGGATGCAACTTGTGCCGGCGAGTTACGAGAAGAAGCTGGCTGAAAAAGGAGCTCCGCAAACGCACTCCGTTCCGGCGAAGTAACTCTCGGGCAGAGCCGCCGCTCTCTACTTGCCGGTGTTTTCTGCGGAGTGCGGCGCGAGGGTTGTGACTCGAGTGGCTGTGTTCAGCTGGTCGCCGGTGTGAAGGTAGTAGTAGCCCTTGCCGTCGTGGTCTTTCCCATCCCACACGGCGACGCGCTTCGGGCCGTTGACGGTAAGGGTATCGCCGTGGACGGTAAAGGAGGTGCTCTGGTCGATGCCGAGTCCGAGCAGCTCGGGATGGGCCTTGATGACGGCGGCGAGATCGTTCTCGCGGTGGCGGACGTCGACGTGCTGGTCGATGGTGACGTTGGTGAAGAAGCCGAAGCCGATCTCGTGGTCGGGAGCCATCATGATGGTGTTGTCGTCGGGGTTGGAGGAGCCGCGCACCATGAAAGAGCCCTGAACGGTGGCGCCGGCGGAGCCTCCGCCGATGACGCCTCCGCGATTGAGGAGGTTGAACATTTCTTTGAGGGTGAGGGTGTCGAGGTAGGCGTCGGTGAGGCGCCAGTGGCGGCCGCCTTCGATCCAGACTCCGGAGGCGGAGGCGAGGGGAGCGACGAAGGAAGCGGAGTTGGCGAGGGTGCGATCGGTGGTGTGGAGGACAGTGCAGGACACGGCGGCAAAGGGGCTTTTGGGGCCGCAGAACTGGTCCTGCAAGACGGCCTGGGTGGTTGGTTTGATGACGGAGGCGGTGGGGATGACGACGATGCGGGCGTTTTTGCCGCCGGACATTTCGATGAAGCGCTGGAAGTCGGGCGGCTGGGTTGCGCCGCCGGTGATGAGGAGATATCCCCGGGCCGGCCCGTGTGAGGGTGGTTGGGCGATGGCGGTGAGGGTGAGCGATGCGATGATCGTTCCCGCGATGCATAAGCCCTTAATTTTGGCGAGGTGGTGGAGGCGCACTGCGATCGTTCCGGTCCCAGGTGTCATTTCTTCTCCTGATCGATTTGTGATCAGGTGGAAGTATAAGTCGCGAGGGGGATCGGGGGTTTGCTTGCGCAGGCGTCAATCTTTGTGCAACGCATTTGAATGATGCGGGATGGGTGGGGCGGATCGACAAGAAAGGTGGGAAAAGGCGGGAGAGAGGAGAGGCGTTGGGAGCCTTTCGTGGTTCGGCTTCGAGTGGGGGACTTTCGCGAGATGATCTGCGCGGTTTAAAACAAGAGTGATCGACAAAATATGACTCCAGGAGAATTCCTATGGCGATGGAAACTGTAAAGAAGGCGAAGACCCCGGCGAAATCGAAGAACCGCTGTAAAAGCTCAGGCCGGCGAAACGAAGGGTGCGGGAACGGTGGCACCTGCGGTGGCGGAGAAGAAGGCGGTAAAGTCCGTGGCGGCGAGCAAGACGTCTGATGTTGCGGCGAGGATCACGCCTACTCATGCCGAGATTGCGCGGCTTGCGGAGCGGTACTGGGCGGAGCGGGGTTGGCAGGATGGATATGCCGAACAGGATTGGCTGCGGGCGGAGAGGGAGTTGCGGGCAATGGCTTCGTAAGGAGGATTGCGCCAGCGTATGGGCTGAGGAGAAAGGCAGTTCGCGGAGCGAAAAATTCGCTTAGACTGGACTTCGGTCTGTAGACAACGGCGAGCCGATATGAGAACACACCTGGTTACAGCGTTGTATCTCTCGGGTCTGTGGGCATGGCAAGTTGGCAACTGTCAACACTCTGCCGTCGCTTCTCCACTGCCAACTAAGACACTGGATTTAAGCAGCGGCAAGGTACTGTTGGGCCTGCCCCCATCGACGGTGATGGGATACCCCTTGCGTTGTTCGAGTGATGGCACCCTCTTTGTAGAGGTATATGCCGACTCGAATCGTCGCAATGTCAACCTTGTTCCGGATTTGTTTAGTATTTCGGATCATCTCGATGTCAAACGTCTCAACCGTCAGTTGCCGACGGGCTATAAGCGTGTTTACGTGCGAAGCATGTTTCCTGGAGAACATGTCATAGCTTCGTTAGTCGAAGGTTACGGGAAAATTGATCCGGCTGGTTCCGGTGATCCAAATGGCAAATCGTACTTTATTGCCACGACCGATCGTATTGGCGGTTCTTCGAAACTGATCGAACTCGATCTTAAATTCGAGCCTCTAAAAGTTGCAATTCTAGATTCGGGCAAGTTTATTGTGCTCGGAATCGATCTGCAGAATATTGTTCCCCTGCTGGCGTTGCTGAATGAAGACGGCAGTCTAAGTCGAATGATCGACCTGGACAATCGAGGTTACGACGGATCAAGCGAACTCGATCACATTTACTCTGGTAGGGCGGATGAAGCTACGACGACATCCAGACGGCTCAAAATTGCGGGGGCTTTGTCACGTGCATCTTTGGTTCCCTTTGGCTCGAAGATACTTCTTGTACAGGCGGGATCTTTGCTGCCGGTATATGTGTTGAGCGATTCGGGCGAGGAGAGCGCAATCACAGTGTCGCTTCCCGCAGGGATGCTTATCGACGACATCCTGGGTTCTGACCATAACGAAACGTGGATTGTTAGAACGCAGTCGCTCGATTCTTATCAAAAATTTCAAAAAGACCACATTGTGCAAAATCCCGATCAACGGCTTTTTGAAGTCGACTCAAGAACCGGCAAAACGCTACGTTCCCTTGCAGTCAAGGGACCTCAAGTTGCAGAGGTATCCTGTGCGGCAAATAAGAAGTTATCTTCCATCTATTACGATCCAAAACAACCATCGGACGCCGACACTGACCAGCTGATTCTCGCCGAAAGTCCACGATAGTGGATAGTGCCAAATGTCATGAGCCGCTTCGCTTCCTGGCGAGGCAGGGCGATGCGGATGCGTCCTCAGGATTAACCAGGTGATGGGTTGGAAGAGGGTTTAATCCTTCGAAGGTGGGCGCTTGGATTTGGTGGCGGCGGCGTGTTTGTCGCAGACGACGATGACGGCGCCGACCTGCCGGACCCGACCGAAGACGTGGCTTGCGATATTGGGACAGCCCGGCCAATCGCATAGGTATTCTGTGAGCTTGTCCTCGCGCCCATCGGGACCTGTGATGCCGGATGCAATGACTACGTGCGGCATAGAGTCGCCCCCCTTGCAGATGGCTGAATTATTTCGGGTTGCAGCGGTGTGGCGAAATGACTCTTGAGTTGTAGGGTGAGGGATAGGCGCCAAGGGCGCATTCGGTGACGGCTAAAGGACGGTATGCGTCTACTTGAGCCGTTGGCACGATGGTGCGAACAAGTGCATCCTACCCTTCGCAAAAAACGCGAAGGGCAGGGCACCCGAAGTTCGGTGGCTGGCTCAGGTGGGCATCGGCGCCCGGATCCGAGTCTAGAGATTACGTGTCCTGTTGCCTGTAACCAACCGGAGAAGCCAGGTGAGAATAACGGCTCCCAGGATGGCGACGATGATGGTGTAGATCATGCCTCCCTCTCCGGCGAAGCCTACGGCTCGCATGATGAAGCCGCCGATGATGGCTCCGATAATTCCGACGACGATATCCATGACGGCGCCGTAGCCGCCACCCTTCATGAGCTTGCCGGTGACGAATCCGGCGATGAGTCCAACGATGATCCACCAGATGATGTTGAGCATTCGTAGACCTCCATGGTGCGGGATTGTAAGGCGGGGGCCGGGGTTGAAGACGGTTGAGGCCGTTGGGCCGTGACGATGGGGCGTTCAGGCCGATGCTTGAGGCACACATCTGTTCTGAACAGCAATCTTGTGCTTTTGGTTGGTTAGAGTCAATTATTTAGAGACTTTTTTGAAAATGACGATGTTGTGGTTGCGGGGATGATTCAGGGTAATTTGGATTTGGGGATTCGGGTAGGGATTTGTTTGTAGGAGAGGAAAGCGGTTCGCGCGTGACGCGAATGCCCACATCTCAGAATCGAGATATGGGGCACCCGAATTTGTTGTGGGTTAGGTCGGAGCTCTCCATCCTACCCATCCAGGACTCAGAGTGAGCAGTGACACTTTTCTAGTGGTATGCGCTTATAATTGCCCGGCGATTCCTGTTCATCTTTCTATATTCCCTCGGGCCCGATTGTTGCGTACGCAAATCCGGAGGTCTTATGAAAGTCCAGCGCCTGGTTTTTTGTCTGGCGGCGATAGTGGTCGCCGTGCTTCTGTTCTCATCTGCTCAAGAAGCATTCGGTCAGAACGGGCGGTCTTACGACCGCAGCGGGCCGTGGTGGGGAAGACTGCCCAGGCCCCTGCTTTCGATGGCGTATACGCCTGAGCCCTCGGACTACGACGCACGGTTTACGTGCAGGTTCCCGGATGGATGCAAGTATTTCGACAGCGATTTTTACAACACGGATTTCACTCTTTTGTGGGGGGCAGGTGGGCGTGACGATGTGAAGACGTTGTCTGTTACCGTGCATGCGAACAATCTTCATTTGTATGACTGGAGCACTTGCCGGGACCACTTGCCGTTTCTGAATTATGCCAACACGAACGGACTGACGGTGTGGGTTCCGTTTTCGAATTTCAATGTGGAGGATCCCTTCGATCCGGCGCGAAGAGAGAATATCGAAAATATTTTCCGCGAGATTTATGGACTGGACCGGAGTAACAATGGTCGCAAGACGCCGAATCCCGCGGTGGTGGTGTGGGGAGTAGGCAATGAGTTCGACATTAATAAATTTCCTCCGAGGAATGTCGCGCAGGTGGTACGGATCATTGTCGATCTAGAGAACGCTGCGGGAATTACGGATGCGAACAAGCTGGTGTTCACCTCGCCTGTGTCGTTCGCGGCGCTGGCGGGCAAGCCGGCTGCGATCCAGCAGATGCTTGAGTTGCAGCGAGCTTTCATCGATGCCGGGCTGGCCGATATCTGGTACACGCGGTTTCTGGCGAGTACGGCCACGACCAATGATGCGGCTTTTATGCAGAACTACCTCACGAACACGTTTCCGGCTGCGGGCGATTTTTCGGCCGGAGATGGGCTGGCTCTGTTCCTGAGCGAGTACGGCGCGAATGGCCAGGACGCTTGCAAGCTCCTGCACCCGGGAGAGCAGCGGCGGTGCGAGTTGCCGGGCGAGCAGGTTCTGCGGGACGAGTCGCAGCGGGACTACAACGCAGCGGAGTTCAAGGTGGGAGTGGAGTTAGCGAAGTCGGCTCCAACGTCGAAGACTGGGTACTTCTACGGGTTCAGCGTGTTCCAGTGGCAGGATGCTTTCTGGAAGTGTCCGGGGAGGATTTGCACTGAGTCTCAGTTCGGGATTCAGAAACGCAGTTCGCAACTGGTGGAGGGTGTCATCGGCGGCGGACGGTGCGGGATTCCGGTGAACAGCTTCAGGTATCCGGTGCCGAATTTCGTGCCCAAGCTCGCGTGGCAGACTACGATTGATGCGTTTACGCCATAGAGAATGTGCGGCTTAGCGGACGATGAGACTGTCGCGAAGATGGGCGCCGGGGCCCACTCGCGCCGGTGTGGAATGATCAGATTATTGAAACTATCGAACCGCTGGTGACTCTAATTGTTGTACGGAGGAACCGAGATGAAAAGCAACATGAACGGCGACCTGGACGACATTTCGATGGCGTATTTTTGGTATCCATTTCTCGCGATCGTGGCGATGGTCGTCGCAGCAGTGGCTGTTGTCATCAAGATGGTTTAGCCTTTTCTGCTCCCGCAAAATCTTCACTTTATGCGCTAATGGGGCGCCCCGAGTATGGGTTAGACCTGGGCCACCCGCCCACTAAGTCGCTCGGCTTCTCGCTGCAAACGGGCTAGCGAATCTGCCGGGCCTGTGTCGAGTTCACGACGCACGAAAAAGTGCACCAAGTGCATCACTGCACCGCGCCATCCTCCTGGAAAGCCAAAACCACAGTTATAGTTGACGCGGCATTGCTTCTCTCCCAGCGGAACACAGGTCAGGTCTTCCCGCACAGTTACGCCAAGTGGGAATCGCGCATCAAGTCCGAGCTTGTAATTCAATGCGTCGATCTCCGTGAACCGGAACTGGAGCTTGAGGTGCAGGAACTTTGGTCCGGACTCTGCGAAGACGGTTTGTCCCGCTACGGCAGTCCCGGCGGGCTCGACGGCGGTGATACGCACGTCATAGAAATCGCCCCATCCCTCCGGGCTTGTAAGAAGCTGCCAGACAAGTTCCACTGGCGCGTTGACTATGCTGGTCGGACAACTGACGTAGTTCATAGCTGCACCTTGTTTGGGTCTCCTGATGGAGACAGGCCAAGCGTACGCCATGGGTGGGGGCGAGGCAATCGTCAGTTGGATTCTGGAGGATGGTTCGCGCGCTTCTGGTACCCCCACCCCGCCAGAAGTGTGTCAAAGTCTTCTAAACAGGTTGGTTAGGTCTGGACTTGATGATTTGAGGCCGTAGCGATGGGGGTTTGTGGGAGGCTAGGATGGGGATTCGTGTGAGGCTAATTTGTCAAGGGTGGTCGCCCGCGGTGCGGTTCAGAGGGAGGGTCGGGCTCGGGCGAGAGAAGCAGGATGAGGATCAGGGCTTCGGTGGTGAACATGCGGAAGGCGGCTTGCTGTCCGTTCCAGTCTTTTGATTGCCACATGAGGAACCACTCTCCGCCGATGGTGGTGAAGGCGAGGAGCCAGAGCAGGAGGCCAGCGGTGAGGGCGAGGGTTCCGATGCGTTTGGCGGAGGCAAAGGCGGCGGGGGAGTCGTGGCGGGCGCGGAAGAGCGCGATGGCTCCGGCCCATCCGAGGAGCGCGCTGAGGGTTTCCCAGAGGATGATGCCGATGTAGAAGGCGAGATGGATGGCGGGGGAGCGGATGGCTCGCCATGCGGTGTGGCTGTCGCGGAAGGTGGTGTCCATGGCGAGGACGTGGCGGACGAACTGGTAGTTGGTGTCGAAGTCGGTGATGTTGGTGAAGGCGACGAATGTGAAGAAGAGCGCGATCGTGGCGAGGAGAAGAATCTTTGCCCAGCGGGCAGCGGCCTGAGTGGAGGGTGGGAGCATGGTGGGATTTTAGCGGGTGGGGAGGAAAGACGATTCGCGCGTGGCGCGAATGCCCACCTTAACGACGACGAGGTTGTCGCGAAGATGGGGCACCCGCCTCGCTTAGAATAGTTCCAGTCGCTGCTGGGCGTCTTCGAATCTGAACTTTCCCGCCTCTAGATATTCCTCGACAGCTTCCCCCGCGAGCCATCGTCGATCAAGAGATTCAGATACTGCGGCGGCAGTGAGCGAGCCGGCGAAAGGGTCTAAAACGAGGTCGCCGGGGTTAGTAAGCATTTTGACAAAGAATCTCGGCAACGATGCCGGAAAGCGAGCTGGGTGAATCTTGATTCCTTGTTCCTTGCAGCGCATTGTGTAGGCGTCGTTGGCGGAGTTGTTGCCCATCTTCATCATGCTTTCAGGAGAATCCTCGAAAGAAGCTTCGGTCACGTTTGATGGAATTGATCCGCCGGCTTCCACACCACTAAATGAGCTACGGATGACGTGCCCCGACGGACGAACGCTACCTTGGAGGCCGTTACGGTTCAGCCGCAGCATATCGGCGCTGTACTCTTTCAGAACATTGAGGTTCGATGCCTTTGGGTGTGGCGTCTTTGATAACCACCAAACATATTCGACGGAATCGCGAACGCGAATTCGACGGACTGTGACCCATTCCGCTGGGACGGGCATTTTGGCGGGGTTGTGCCAAAAACATTCCTGAGCCAGGTGTAGACCGACCTCTTCCACAAGAGCGACAAGCAGTTTGAAGTGATAGATCGATCGAGTAGGAATACCCTTGTTGTAACTTCCTCCGATGTTTAGGACAAAGCTTCCATCGTCAGTCAGTATCCGTTGAATTTCTTTAGCGAAAGGGAGAAACCAAGCAATATATGAATTCTTGTCGGCATTCCCGTATGCTTTCTTAAAATGAAGGGCGTATGGAGGAGAGGTCACTACTAGATTCACGCTCGCATCCGGCAAACCGCGTAACATTTCCAGGGAGTCGCCTAAAAATGCGGCTCCTAGTCGGGAGCTGAAATATGGCGCTTGTGTGAGGAAATGTTCCGGGTGACTCGGAGGCGCGTGAGTTTCGACGGCAGGCCGTGCGGAAGAGAAGCGATGTTTGTCGACTGATATCGGATTGGTTGACATGGCTGAGCCCATGGTACTTCCTCACTGAAACAAAGAATAGAGCAAATAGGTTTACATTGTCAACCCATTTTCCAGATGTGAATTCGCTGATTTCTCAAGCAGACGCCGCACGCATGCGAGGAGTGTCTCGACAAGCGATAGCGAGATTGATTAAGAAGGGGCGGCTCAGGGTTTGGAAAATCGGCGGCAGGGCGCTGTTGTTGCGCTCTGATATCGAGAACTTCCAACCAGAACCCGCAGGAAGACCATCAATTGGCCCAAGTCACTGACTCGATCAAAAAACTCATCGAAGACTGCACACTGGATGAACGCAAAGAAGTAAGACTGCAAGTGGATGCGCTAATTCCTCATCCACTGGAGGTCGAATTAGAGATTGACGCGAGCACCATTCTTGACGCGATTAATCGTTCCGGCGATATCGGCAAGCGAGGAATCCGAGGGCTTGTTGCGGAGGCAGTGTTTGAGCGAGACGCGCTCCCCACCGCTAAGGCAGTCGGTTGGATGCCGGTGGTCGAAAAGACAACTAATCCTCTCTTCGACTTCCACTTAGAACGTGATGGTCACAAGGTTCGGATTCAGCTCAAGCTGCAACGGCTCGAAAAGCTAGAGCCGAAACGATTCAATCCGTACGTCTATTCAGAAGTGCTGTACGACGTTGAGATTCAGAAGACCCGAGGTGGCAAAAAGAAAATTAAGGGAAAAACAAAAGGAGACGGTTTAGTCGAGGCGGTGATGGAAAACGAGGACACACGCCCCTACAAATTCACCGATTTCGACATTCTAGCCGTAAATATGCACCCTTCGACGCGGGACTGGAGCAACTTCCGTTATACAGTCGCATCTTGGTTGCTCGCCAGACCGAAAAACGACTCGCTAATAGAGATTCATCAGCCGGTTGCCAAGGAGCCGAATGACGTTTGGACAGATGATCTAAATACTTGCTTGGGCTGGTTTCTCTCAGGTGATCGAAGGAAGGTTCTGACCGATCTAAAGCACGGTGCTTGGCGGCCTAAGAAAGTCAAGGACTCTAAGAGGAAGACGAAGGCGAAAAAGAAGTAAGGTATCCAAGGTTCGAAACAAAAGCGGCTCAACCACCTATTCCACCGTGACGCTCTTCGCCAAATTTCTGGGTTGGTCTACGTCGCAGCCTCGGCGAACGGCGATGTGGTAGGCGAGGAGTTGGAGGGGGACTACTTCTAGGAGGGGGAGGAGTAGTTCGGGGGCGGCGGGGATGTAGATGGTCTGTTCGACGAGCTGGCCAATCTCGTGGTCGCCTTCGGTGGCGATGGCGATGACGCGGCCGCTGCGGGCGGTGACTTCCTGAATATTGGAAAGCGTCTTCTCGTATTTCAATACGCTCGATGGGTCGTTGGGATCTTTGGTGGCGATGCAGACTACGGGGAGGGTCTCGTCGATGAGGGCGTTGGGGCCGTGCTTCATCTCGCCGGCGGGGTAGCCTTCGGCGTGGATGTAGGAGATCTCCTTGAGCTTGAGTGCGCCTTCGAGGGCGATGGGGTAGTGGATGCCGCGGCCGAGGAAGAGGAAGTCGTTGGCGGTGTGGAAGAGGCGGGCGAGCTCTTCGCATTGTTTGGTGAGGGGCAGGCGGGTGCGAGTGCGGCGGTCGGGGCCTGCCCATCCTGTCTGTGAGGATGTGGGCTCAGAGACGAAATGCGGGGGTTTCTCCACTCCGCTTCGCTCCGGTCGAAATGACGCATTTCGGGTGAGGTCGGGGTTGTCGGCACCGCTGCGCTCCGGTCGAAATGACGCATTTTTATTTGCGCCAGACGGAGCGTTGGATGACGACGATTTTGCGGGGGCGGCGACGCCTTCGGAGGTCCCGGTGGTGTTGGCGGCGTTGAGGTTGAGCATGTCGTCGAGCTTGCCGGGGATGCGGGAGAGCTCGTCGACGAGTTTGAGGGATTCGGCGTCGGTGATGGTGCCGCGGACCTGCGCGAGATGGAGCGCGAGGATGAAGAGGGCGGTGAGCTGGGCGGTGAAGGCCTTGGTGGAGGCGACGCCGATCTCGGGGCCGGCGTTGGTGGTGATGGTGCCGTTGGCGCGGCGGGTGATGGCGGCGCCGACGACGTTGCAGATGGCGAGGGTTTTGGAGCCTTTGGCGATGAGCTCGGCCTGGGCGGCGAGGGTGTCGGCGGTTTCGCCGGACTGGGTGATGAGGAGGCCGATGGCGTGGGGGTCGGCGATGGGGTCGCGGTAGCGGTACTCGGAGGCGTAGTCGACTTCGACGGGGAGGCGGGCGAGGCGCTCGATCATGAATTTTCCGGCGAGGCCAGCGTGCCAGGAGGTTCCGCAGGCGGCGATGGTGATCTGGGAGGCGTTGCGGATTTCGGCGTCGGTGATGTCGAGTTTTTCGAGGAAGACACGGCCGGTGTCGAGAGAGACGCGGCCGAGGGTGGTGTCGCGGATGGCTCGGGGCTGCTCGTTAATTTCCTTGAGCATGAAGTGCTTGTAGCCGGCTTTTTCGGCCTGGATGGGGTCCCAGGTGATGCGCTGGATTTTTAATGGCAAGGCTTCGCCTTGAAAATCCGTTAGCGTTACGCCATCTTTGGTGAGGATGGCGAGTTCGCCGTCGGCGAGGAAGTGGATGTCGCGGGTGTGGTGGAGGATGCCGGGGACGTCGGAGGCGAGGAAGAATTCTCCGTCGCCGATGCCGATGACGGCGGGCGGGCCCATGCGGGCGGCGACGAGCTTGTTGGGCTCGTAGGCGGAGAGAACGCCGATGGCGAAGGCTCCGGTGATGCGCTTGACGGCGCGGCGGACGGCTTCTTCGAGGGGGATGGTGGGTTTTTTGAGGGTGAGGACGGCTTCAGAGGTGTTGGCCTCTGGGGAATCGGTGCTAGTGCTGGCAAAATACAGGGGTCCTTCGCTGCGCTCAGGATGACGACCGTTTGCGGCTGCCGCTAAGTTGAACTCGTCCTCGATGAGGTGGGCGATGATCTCGGTGTCGGTTTCGGAGACGAACTTGTGGCCCTTGGCGATGAGGGCGTTTTTGAGCGAGAGGTAATTTTCGACGATGCCGTTGTGAACGACGACGAGGGTTCCTGAGCCGTCGCGGTGGGGGTGGGCGTTTTCTTCGGTGGGGCGGCCGTGAGTGGCCCAGCGGGTGTGGCCGATGCCGAAGGAGCCGTCGATGGGCGAGTCGGAGATGGCGACTTCGAGGTTGCGGAGCTTGCCGGGGGCGCGGCGGAGTTCGAGGCCCTGGGGGCCACCGGCTACGGCGATGCCGGCGGAGTCGTAGCCGCGGTACTCGAGTCGGCGAAGGCCTTCAATGATGACGGGGACGACGGGCTGGGGCCCGATATAGCCAACAATTCCACACATAGATTGAGTTTAGACGGGGGATGAAGATTCTGCTTGCGGAACGGTGTGGGACTTTTGGGTTATGCGGTTGGCAGAGACGAGGTTACCCTCCTGTCGCACTACTGTACCAATGCGGAGGGGGGGGTCTTCGGAGGGCGGAGTCGAGGCGAGCAGGATGGAGAACATGGTCATGAGCCAGAAGGGGAAGGAGAGATCGAAGATCTGGGCGTCGGTGAGGCCGCGAATGAGAGCGAAGATCAGAACGGTGCCAGCGAGGGTTTTGAGGTGAGAGGGCGGAGAGCGCCGTATCTGGCGGAAGAAGACCCAATAGATCGCGATTGTGAGGATGGCTCCGATCGCTCCGAAGGCGAAAAACTGCTGGAGAAGTTCGTCATGGGCTTGCTGTGCCTGGAATGTGCCGATGGGGGGGACGATGAATCGATAAGAGTAGAAGCCGTTTCCGAGAATAGGTTTCTTAGTCGCAAATTCGAGGCTGGATATCCATATTAAAAGTTCGGCCTGTCAGGGTTTCGGGGCCGACGCCATCGGTGTAGGCGATGAGGTAGGCCTCGAGGACGCCCCAGAGTGAGACGAGGATGAGACCGGCAGCGATCCCAATCCAAAACTTAACTTTGCGGGACAAGGTGGAGTCCTTGATTAAGGCAAAGCCAAAGGCGGCGACAAACGCGATGATGGAGGTCTTGCTGAGGGTCCGCAGGAGGGTGGTGCCGAGGAAGAGCGCGGGCCACGTCCAAATGGCAGCTTTGCGGGCGAGGTGAAAGGCCAGCAGGATCGCGATGGAGAAGAGAAAGCCCAGTGCGTTGGGGTGGAGAAAGTCTTCATCTCCGAGGCGCAAGTCCTGGCGGGCAGGGAGGGCCCAGGCGACGATGGCGACCAGACAGGCGCCAAAGACATAGCCTTTCATGACAGCGGCGGCTCGGTCTTCGACGGCGCCATCGCGCAGAACAAACCAGATGGCGGCGATGTCTGCGACCCATGAGCACCAGTAGCCTGCGGCGGCCGACAGGGGAGCCGGTGTCCAGAGAAGGCTGAGAAGCGCGAGGCCGACAAAGGCGGCGATCAACCGGAGGGTGGGGGTGCGGAAGCAGGATCGCGGGATGGATGGTTTGCTGCCGATGGTAGAGAGTGCGGCGACGATGAGGAGGGTGAGACTGAGGGCGACTGAGAGGATGGAGCCGTTCTGTGGCTCCTGCTGAAACCAGAGGACGGTGAGGCAGACACGAAAGGCGAAGATGAAACCGATCAGGCTGGGCAGGAGCAGGAGGCCGCTGTGGGTGGTATTGGGAGCGGACGACGTAGGCTGCTGGAGTGTCGTGGTCACGGAGGCTGACGTGGATTGCGAGTGCGGCGTGTTGCCGATTGGTGCTGTTGTGAGTCTATTGTGCGAGGCGGCTGCATGGTTGGAAGACGGGGAAGAGACTGCAAATTTTTTACAAACGCGAGACAAATGCCGGACAGTTGAAGAGTAGTGAGGTGGGGTCGAGATGGGGCGTGGGAGTTGGCTGGTGGGCCTGCCGGACGATTCCCCGGGCGGTGATGGGGCCGGGTGTAACGTAGGAAAGTGGCATGGATCGGGGCGGTGCTGTGTACATACTGGTGATCAATAGCGGGTCTTCGTCGATCAAGTTTTCCCTGTTTGAGGCGCGGGAGGGGGATCCTCGGTCGCTGTTTGAGGGTGAGGTGACGGGGATTGGCGGGGCGAAGGCCGGCTTCAAGTTTCGTGATGCGAGTGGGAGAGATTTGAGTGGAGGACGCACGGAGGTGAAGGCGGAGACGCCGGTGGCGGCGATCGGGCTGGTCGTGGGTGCGGTGAGCGGGGCGGGATTGCCGAAGGTGGATGCGGTGGGATATCGGGTGGTGCATCCGGGGGCGAAGCTGCGGGCGCATGTTCGGATTGACGATGCGGTGATGAGGGATCTGGAGGGGGCGGTGGAGTTTGCGCCGCTGCATGATCCGTCGGCGATTGAAGTGATCCGGGAGATGATGAAGCGGTTTCCGGATGTGGGACACTATGCGTGTTTCGATACGGTGTTTCACCAGACGATGCCGGAGGCGGCGACGACCTATCCGATTCCAGTCGAGTATCGCGAGCGAGGGGTGCGGCGGTACGGGTTTCATGGGCTGAGCTGCGAGTCGATCGTGCGGCAGTTGCGAGAGTCGAAGGAGATTGAGTTTCCGCGGCGGATGGTGATTGCTCATCTGGGGAGTGGATGCAGCGTGACGGCGGTGGTGGATGGACGCTCGGCGGATACGACGATGGGGCTGACGCCAACTGGCGGTGTGGTAATGGGGACTCGGCCGGGGGATCTTGATCCGGGACTGGTGGTTTACCTGGCGCGGCAGATGGAGCGGAAGCTCTCCGCACTCGAGAAGATGCTGAACCACGATGCGGGGATGGTGGCGTTGTCGGGGATGGCGAACGATATGAAGGCGGTGCGGGAGGCGGGAGGCGGGGGCGACGCGAAGGCGAAGCTGGCGGTGGAGATTTTTACGCGGAGTGTGAAGAAGGCGGTGGGCGGATTTGTGGCGTTGATGGGCGGGGTGGATGCGGTGGTGTTCACGGGCGGAATCGGGGAGAACGATGCGCGGTCGCGGGCAGAAATTGTCGAGGGGATGCAGAGTTTTGGAGTTTCGATTAATTCTGAGCGGAATGAGATTGAGGGCGACGCGGTTCGGTGTATCAGTGCATCTGACTTAGTACCGATGGTTCTCGTGGCGCCGGCAAAAGAGGATTGGATGATTGCGGTGCATGTGGCGCGCATGGCGCGGTCGCGGGATTAGGGAAGTGTTCAGCAAATCGTAAGGTGTTTGGATTTTTGTGGTCAGAGAGAAGAAGCGATACCCCAGGGGCTAAAGCCCCAATGATTATCGGTGCAAGAGGCCAAGGCTAAAGCCTTGGCGTACCTAGAAGCTAAGGCCGCGATTTGAGGAACCTATCTGATCCACATTTAGTTACAAATTGATGGATCGTCTTCGGTTCCCACTTACTTTACGCGAAGGAGTTGTTTATGAGCAGCGTGACCAAGGAATCGGTGAAGGAAAAAAATCAGAGTGGCAAGGCGCTTTCGGCGGAGGAGTTGCGGAAGATAGACGCTTACTGGCGGGCGTGTAATTACCTTTGCGTGGGGATGTTGTATTTGCTGGAGAATCCGCTGCTGCGAGAGCCGTTGAAGGCGGAACATATCAAGAATCGCCTGCTGGGACATTGGGGATCGGACCCGGGACAGACGTTTACGTGGGTGCATCTGAACCGGCTGATCAAAAAGTACGACCTCGATTTGATTTATATCTCCGGGCCGGGCCATGGGGCACCGGCGACGCTTTCGAATTGCTATCTGGAGGGCGTGTATTCGGAGGTGTATCCGGATAAGAGTGAAGATGTGGCGGGGATGCGGAAATTCTTCAAGCAGTTTTCGTTTCCCGGCGGGATTGGCAGTCATTGCACGCCGGAGACGCCTGGGTCGATTCATGAAGGGGGAGAGCTGGGGTACAGCCTGTCGCATGGATTTGGCGCGGCCTTCGATAATCCGGATCTGATTGTGGCGGTGGTGGTGGGGGATGGCGAGTCGGAGACGGGGCCGCTGGCGACGAGCTGGCACTCGAATAAATTCCTGAATCCGATACGCGATGGCGCGGTGTTGCCGATTCTGCATTTGAACGGATACAAGATTGCGAATCCGACGATACCGGGACGGATGACGGATGAAGAGCTGACGTGGTTGTTCAAAGGATATGGGTGGGAGCCGCATTTTGTGGAGGGTGACGATCCGGCGAAGATGCATCCGCTAATGGCGAAGGTGATGGAGGACTGCGTGAACGAGATTCGCGCGATCCAGAAGAAGGCGCGGAGTGCGCGGCAGGGAGCGGATGTTGAGCGGCCACGATGGCCGATGATTATTCTGCGATCGCCGAAGGGATGGACGTGTCCGAAGGAGGTGGATGGGCACAAACTGGAGGGTTCGTGGCGGGCGCACCAGATGCCGGTTCTGGACCCGAAGACGAACCCGGCGCATTTGAAGCTGGTGGAGAAGTGGATGCGGAGTTACAAGCCGGAGGAGTTGTTCGATGAGGCGGGCAAGTTAAAGGCGGAGCTGCGGGCGATGGCTCCGGAGGGACTGCGGCGGATCACTGCGAATCCGCATGCGAATGGCGGGTTGTTGCGGAAGCCGATGGAGTTGCCGGACTTTCGCGATTATGCGGTGAAGGTGAAGAAGCCGGGGCAGATCTCGATTTCGCCGACGAGTGTAGTGGCGGAGTTTCTGCGCGATGCGATGAAGCAGAATATGACGAACTTCCGCGTGTTCGGGCCGGATGAGACGGCTTCGAACAGGTTGCAGGCGATCTACGAGGCGAGCGGGAAGACGTGGGAGGAGAAGATGCTTCCCGAGGATGCGGATGGAGGATTTCTGGCGCGCGATGGACGCGTGATGGAGATGCTGAGCGAGCATACGCTGGAGGGATGGTTTGAAGGGTATGTGCTGACGGGACGCCATGGATTTTTTTCGACGTATGAGTCGTTCGTGCACATCATCGATTCGATGTTCAACCAGCATGCGAAGTGGCTGGAGAAGAGCAAACTGGAGTTGCGGTGGCGAGCGCCGATCTCTTCAATCAATCTGCTGATTACGTCGCTGGTCTGGCGACAGGACCACAACGGGTTTACACATCAGGACCCGGGATTTCTGGATGTGGTGGCGAACAAGTCGCCGGAAGTGACGCGGATTTATCTGCCGCCGGATGCGAACTGCCTGTTGAGCGTGACGGACCATTGTCTGCGAAGCACCAACTACGTGAATGTGATCGTTGCGGACAAGGCGGAGCACCTGCAGTATCTGGATATGGACGCGGCGGTAAGGCATTGCACGAAAGGGATTGGGATTTGGGACTTCGCCAGCAACGACGCGGGCGAAGAGCCTGACGTGGTGATGGCCTGCGCGGGAGATATTCCTACGGCGGAGGCGCTGGCTGCAGTGGCGATTCTGCGGGAGCGATGCGATGGAGTGAAGATCCGGTTTGTGAATGTGGTGGATCTCTTCCGGCTAATGCCGGCGGAGGAGCATCCGCATGGGTTGTCGTCGCGGGAGTTCGATGGGTTATTCACGACCAACAAGCCGGTGATCTTTAACTTTCACGCATACGCTTCAATGATTCACAAATTCACCTATCGGCGGACGAATCACGATAACTTCCATGTGCGGGGATATAAGGAGAAAGGGAGTATCAATACTCCGCTGGAGCTGGCGATTTTAAATCAGATTGACCGGTACGATCTGGCGATCGATGTCATTGACCGTGTGCCGCGGCTGCAGGTGACGGCCGCGCATACGAAGGAGTGGCTGAAGGGGCAGATTATCGAAAGCGTGAACTACGCACATGCCAATGGGATTGATGCGAAGAAGATTCGGGAGTGGAGATGGCCGGTGTAGAGGCTGGGGCGAGGCGGGCTCACTGAATTTGGGAATCTGAGGTGTCGCAATTTGTGAGGCGGTCGAAGACTCCCTGCACGACGCGGTCACAGCGCACGCCCATAAAGGGGAAGGCTTCTTTGGCTTTTGCGCCGATGCGTTCAAAGAGCCAGTTGCGGATCATTCCGTGGCCGCGGTGGAGACGGATCTTTACATTTTCGACGGTGAGATCGAGGGCGTCGGCGGTCTCCGATGTGCTGAGTTCTTCGATGTCGCGGAGCATGACGACGGTCCGATACTGTTCGGGCAGATCGAGCACGGCCTGCTCCAGAAATTCTCTGAGCTGTGCGCCCGATGCGCTCTGTTCCGGATCGGGAGATTTGTAGAGATCCTGCATTGATATTTCTCCGTCAAAATCTGTGGCGTCCACCTCTTGATGCTGTTTGGACGAGCGGCGGCGGGCGAGAGCCTCGTTGACGGCGATGCGCGTCAACCAGGAGGCGAACGGCGCGCGGGCGGCGAACTGGTCGAGATGGGTGTAGGCGCGAACGTAAGCGTCCTGCATGACGTCTTCGGCTTCGACGTCGTTGTGCAGAATGGCGCGAGCGATGCGGTAGAGGCGCTGGTTGTAGCGGCGCATGATGACCTCGTACAGAGCAGTCTCTCCCGCCCGGACGCGGTTCACGACCTCTTCATCCGTGAGGCTCTCCGACTTCAATCGTTCGAATATTTCCATAGGAGCTGTTTTGCTTCTACCCAATAGAGTGTGGGGACGGCGAAAAGGTTACAAAAGGTGACTTATGGGCGGATTTGGTGTGCCTGGAGATTTTTTCCGGGTTTGGCTGTAACCGATTGTGCGCCAGGCAACTCTTCTGCATGAGAGGTAGAAGATGAAACTATTCGATCATCGCCTGAATGATAGCTGGTGGGCGCTGAGGATTGCGCTGGGGTTGATGCCGATCATCTCCGGAGTGGATAAATTCTTCAATAAGCTGGCGGATTGGGGGATGTATTTGAGCCCTTACGCGACGAAGGTGTTGCCTGTGAGCACGGCCACATTTATGCATATTGTTGGTGTGGTGGAAATTATTGCCGGAATAATCGTACTGAGCCGCTGGACAAAGATCGGCAGTTATATTGTCATGGTCTGGTTGATTGCGATTGCGGCGAACCTGATCACTACCGGAATGTTTTACGACCTTGCGGTGCGCGACCTGGAGATTGCCGTGGGCGCGTTTGCACTGTCACAGCTCACGACCGTACGTGAGGAGTATGCTTTAGCAGCAAAGCGGGACGGTTCGAGTCCAAGTCCCCAACTTGCTGAAACCCTGTAGTTCAACCTTGTTCGATATGAAATGGAGAATGTGATGAAGATATTTGCTTCACTCTTAGCGATTGGACTGTTGGCCACTCCAGCGTTCGCTGCGACCAAGACGTTCACTGATGTTTCCGTCGTCGATGTGTCGTGCTCAAAGAAAGCGGCTGCCGATGCGGATGCTCACACCAAAGCCTGCGCACTGGCCTGTGAGAAGAGCGGCTTCGGCATTCTTACCGCAGACAAGCAGTTCCTGAAGTTCGATGCGGACGGCAATGCGAAGATCGTCGAGCAGTTGAAGGCGACCGACAAGACCGATCATCTGCGGGTGAATGTCACCGGCGATGTGAAGGGCGACACGATCAAGGTCGATTCAGTCAAACTGCTTTAGCTTTTTATTGGCCGAATGCAACTGGGGCGACGAGGGTCGCCCCGGTGCGTGAGGCGACGGGATAGGTGTGTGTCACACGGTGTGTTCCCCAGCGTGATTTTATGGGTGGGCTGTGCAGCGTGAGGCAGTGACTGTTGACGGTCAGTTGACGGTGGTTGAGCGCCTGGGTTGGGGACGTGGGTTAGGATGGGTGCGCTGCATTAGCTTATTCGCGCCGACTGTCTGAGTGCGGAATCCGGGGATTCTCTTGCAACGAATGGATAGGCATACTGGGTTGGGCGGGGTGACGCTGACGGTCGCGCTTGGGGTGTTGTTGGGCGCGATTGGCGTAGTTCATGGCTGGTCGCAGGATACTGGCGCGGAACCGCGAGTGATTCTGGTGATGTCGGATGGTTTGCGGTGGCAAGAGGTGTTTCGCGGGGCGGATGAGAACCTTCTGGTGCCCAAGCGGTACTACAAAGGACGGGACGTAAAGGAGCTGCGCGAGAAGTATCTTGCGGGGACGGCGGAGGAGCGGCGGGAGCGTCTGATGCCGTTTTTGTGGAAGACGGTGATTCCGCAGGGGCAGATGTATGGAGACCGGGATGAACATTCGGATGCGTCGGTGACGAACGGGTTCAACTTTTCGTATCCGGGATACAACGAGACGCTGACGGGGCATGGGGACCCGAGGGTGAACTCGAATGCCAATGTGCCGAACCCAAATGTGACGGTGCTGGAGTGGCTCAATAAGCAGGCCGGACTGCAAGGGCAGGTCGCAGTATTTGGTGCGTGGAACGTCATTGCAGCAGTTGTGAATGCGGGCAGGTGCGGATGCACGGTGAATGCGGGGTATGACCCGTTTGCGATGACGCCGATGACTCCCAGCCTTGAGCTGATGAACTCGTTGAAGGCGCAGACGCCACAGGTGTGGGAGGGCGAGCCGTTCGACGCGCCGGTGTTTTATACGGCAATCGAATACATCAAGGCGAAGAAGCCTCGGGTGGTGTTTTTGTCTCTGGGCGAGACAGACGAGTGGGCGCATGCGGGCAATTATGGGGAGTATCTGGACGCTGCTCATCGGGTGGACGGCTATTTGGAGCAACTGTGGACGACGTTGCAGAAGATGCCAGAGTATCGGGGGAATACCACGCTGATCTTTCTTACGGACCATGGGCGGGGGAGCGGGCCGGAGGATTGGACGAGCCATGGACAGAAGATTCCGGACTCGAAGTACATTTTTATGGGGTTCATGGGACCGGAGACTCCAATGATGGGGAACCGCGCCAATGTTCCTGCCGTGACGCAGAGCCAGGTGGCAGCGACGCTGGCGAAGTTTCTGGGATTCGATTGGGATGCTGCGGATCCGAAGGCAGGAACGGCAGTGGCTGCGGCGTTGAAGTGATCAGGCGCCGCCGCGGCGGAGTTCCCTGGTTTTGAGGACGATGAGGTACTCGTAAAAGGATTGGAGCGTGGCATAGGTGAGGCCGGCGGCGCCGTCCAGGATGGCTCCGCGGAGGAAGACCATGTACAGCCACTTGAGGAGGGGGCGTCCGGGAAGGCGGTAGAAGATGGCCTTCTGGTGGAGGCGGCGGGTGTGGAAGTCGGGGTGGCGGAGGGCGGTGACGAGTGAGGGGTTTTGCAGGCCCTGGTTGCGGACGATCAGCTCGGCCTCCATGGTGGAGTAGAGGTTGTGCTTCTCGACCCATTTGGCGATGCCCTTGGAGAAGGGATAGTGGTCGAGGGGATAGCTGAGCTGGGCTACGGCACCGTTGATCTCGAGGACCTCGTTGATGGCGCGGGTGTAGTGGGCGCGGCCGGGACGGACGAGGCGGATGTAGTAGGGAGAGAGCTGGGCGTGTTTGAGCCAAGTGCCGAAGAGGTGGTCGCGGCGGCGGACGCGGAAGGCCGCGATTCGGTCCGGTGACGCGAGGGTTAGCTGCTCCATCTCGCGGGAGAGCTCTGGTGTGGGCCGCTCGTCGGCATCAAGGAGGAAGACCCAGGGGTATTTGAAGGGGACGGTGGAGAGCGCGGCGTTGCGGTGCGTGGCGTAGTCGTCGAAGATGCGGGTGTGGACTTGCGCACCGGCGGCTCGGGCAATCTCTACGGTGGAGTCGGTTGAGTGAGAATCGAAGACGTGGATGTCGTCGGACCAGGAGACGCTGGCGAGACAGTCGGGAAGATCGCGCTGCTCGTTGCGGGTGAGGATGAGGACGGAGATCATCTGCTGGCTATGGTATCGCGGGATGCAACTGGTGCGAGATGCTAGAAGCGGACGACGAATCCGGTGGTGATGGTTTTGGGGTGGACGTTGACGCCGAACTGCGAGATGCCGCTGCTGTAGCTGTAGTCGACGACGCGCCAGTCGAAGTGGGGAATGAGGGTGAAGTCGACGCCGCCGGCGTAGCGGTAGGTGAAGCTGTTGGCGTTGCGAACGCTGTTGCTTTGGGTGCTGTACGAGGATTCGCCGAAGAGGATTTCGCCGTAGGGCATGATGGGGAAAATGGGGATTTTTGCGGCGAGGCGCGGGCCGAGGATGCCGCTGGCGATGTTGTGGGAGAGGTCACCGCGGACGTCGGCTGAAAAATCGAATGGGCCGAAGTGACGGATTCCGTAGTAGAAGCCGAAGGTGGTTCCGGTGTTCCATCCGGAGTGCTGGAGGCCGCTTTTCTCCGTGCCGCCGGTGCCGTAGACGGCGAACCTGGCCTGGGCGCGGAGGGAGGCGGGGATGAGGCCGAGCAGGAGTATGGGGAGGAGGAAGAGGATTCGACGATTCATGGTTTGAGCGTAGCCAAGAGCGGTGCGCCGGGCAAGTCGTCAAGCGCGATTGCGACGTGATTTAGAGGGGGCGGAGAGCGAGGACAGCGTTGAGGCCGCCAAAGGCGAGGGAGTTGGAGAGGACGAGATTTGGGGTGGTCTTGCGCGGGGCGCCGAGGATGACGTCGAGATTGAGCGAGGGGTCGATCTGGGTGACGCCGGCGTTGGCGGGTAGGAGGCACTCGTGCAGGGCGAGGACGGTGGCGAGGGCTTCGAGGGCGCCACTGGCACCGATGGAGTGGCCGTGGAGGGACTTGGTGGAGCTGATGGGAATTTTTGATGCGCGGTCGCCGAAGACCTCGTGAATGGCGGCGGCTTCGGTAGTGTCGTTGGCCTGGGTGCCGGTGCCGTGGGCGCTGATGTAGCCGACTTCTGCTGGGGTGGCGTTGGCGTCGGCGATGGCCTGGCGCATGGCGGATGCAGCGCCGTCGGAGAGTGGCTGGGTGATGTGGCTGGCGTCGGCGGAGAAGCCGAAGCCGACGATTTCGGCGTAGATGGGTGCTTTGCGGGCCTGGGCGGAGGCGAGGGTTTCGAGGGTGAGCATGGCGGCGCCTTCGCCAAGGGTCATGCCGTCGCGGTCGGCGGAGAAGGGGCGGCACTGGGTGGGGGAGACGACGCGCATACTGTCCCAGGCTCGGAGGAAGCCGAAGGTGAGTGGGGCTTCATGGCCTCCTGCGATGGCTGCCGAGACCATTCCGCTGCGGATCATCTGGAAGGCGAGGCCGATGGCGTGGGTGCCGGAGGAGCATGCGGTGGAGATGTTGAGGGTCGGGCCGGTGATCTTCCGGTCGATGGAGATGTTGCTGGCGCCGGCGGAGGCCATGGTGCGGACGACGGTGAGGGGATGGACCCGGGCGTCGCGACCGTAGAGTTTGATGGTTTCGGTCTCCTCGGCCTGGCGGCCACCGCAGGCGCAGCCGACGATGATGGCGATTTTTTCCGCTGGGTGATGGTCGGTGAGCTGGGATTCGACGGCAGCCTGACGGGCGGCGACGATGGCGAACTGAGTGGTGCGGTCGGTTGCGGTGATGATGCCGGAGTCGAGGTGTTCTTTGGGGTCGAAGTTTTTGACGGCGGCGGATTGGGTGAAGCGGAGGCCCTGGGTTGGGCCAGGGGCTTCGGGGTAGGGCGGAAAGGGGGCAATGCCGGTGGTTCCGGCGAAGAGGGCAGTGCGGAATTCAGGTACGGAGTTGCCAATGGGGGTGATGCAGCCCAGGCCGGTGATGACGACTCGATTCACTGCTGCTCTCCGTGGTGATTTTGGTTAGGTGATCCGGTTTGATTGTAGAGTGCGGTGTTTATGCTGGTGAGGGGTACCCCCCTCCCCCTTTCCTGCGCGTAAGTCTATTGTATTGAGCAATTTATCGAATGAAGATGTCTGCAAAATCGTCATAACAAATGGGGTGCGTCCAAAATAGTCCAAATAAAGGGGTTATGGCGAATGCTCCTTTCTGGGTAATTATATAGTTGACAAATCAAGTTGATTGCCCTAGTATAAATCTCATGAAGACACCGAAGACACTTCAAGAGGCAATCATTCGCTTCTCTGATGCTGACAACTGCCTTGAATTCATGGCGATGCATCGCTGGCCCGATGGGGTCGTTACCTGCCCCACCTGTGGCCGCAAGGACGTTTCCTTCCTCGCGAACCAGAATAAGTGGCAGTGCAAGAGCGCCCACGCCAAACGGCAGTTTTCCGCCAAGGTTGGGACCATTTTTGAGGATTCCCCGCTTGGCTTGGAGAAGTGGCTTCCCTGCGTCTGGCTGATTACCAATTCCAAGAACGGCGTCAGTTCGTGCGAAATCGCCCGTTCTCTCGGCGTCACTCAGAAGACCGCATGGTTCATGCTCCACCGGATTCGTTACGCGATGAAGGCGAATCCCTTTAACATCCACGACGGCAAACTTGGCGGCAACGAGGGAGGAGCGGTCGAAGTGGACGAGTCCTTCTTTGGTGGCACCTTGGAGAACATGCACAAGGGTCGTGCGAAGGCGATGCGTGAGACTCGCGCTGATGCCAGCCCCGACGAATACTTTACCCGCTACGCCAACAAGACTGTAGTGATGGGGATGTTCGATCGCGAGTCCCGCGAGGTACGTGCGAAGGTTGTTCCGAACGTCAAGCGTGAGACTTTGCAAAATGAAATCCTCAACAACGTGAAATACGGCTCGAAGGTCTTCACTGACTCAGCGGTGGCCTACAACCGGACTGGCTGGCACTACATTCATGAAACCGTGAACCATGCTGAGACTTACGTCAACGGCGAAGTTCACACTAACAGCCTTGAAAACTTTTGGAGCCTGATGAAGCGGAATCTCTCAGGCACCTACGTTGCCGTTGAGCCGTTCCATCTTGATCTCTACCTTGACGAACAAATCTTTCGCTTCAACAACCGCAAAAATAAAAGTGACGCAGACCGCTTCTCTAAGAAGCTATCTCAAGTGGTGAATCGCCGTCTCACCTATGCCGAGGTCACAGGCAAGGTGGGACAAACGAAGTTCTAATCCGTTTCGGAAGGGACGCGGGAGGAAGGCAAAGAATGTTTAGGCGGTCTTCCCCTTCCTCGGTTGCCCGTTCTCTGCGATTCCAGTTGACGCTCGCGTTTATCTGCTTCCATCGCGGCTTTTACAGCTTTTGGGTCGGCGCGAAGAACCGTCGTCATCACCCGATTGAAATTCTGAAACTCTCCGTTTGGCTTCACGTTCTCTCACCGCCTTCCATTTTTTACCGAGAGATACAAAACGTACTCCCTCGTCTACAAATTCTTTTATCAAAACGTCATCGCATTTGATGCGAAGCATCTTGTAGTGCGGCCTGCTACGCAACGCATTCCATATCGCCGGATCGCCTTCTGATAAGCTCTGCCATTCCGCGTATGCGAGCATATCGGCGCATTGAAGAATGGGATGGTCTTTCTTCGTGCCTAAACCTGAGGTCAGGACTCTTAGATCGAAGATTATCTGATCTTTGAACAACTCCCTAAACCTATCGGGAAAGTCGCGCAGGCCGGTAAGAATATTGGCCACTTGGTTCGCATTGCGATGCCCATCTTCAATGAGAATGTTGAATTCGGGCTTGACTCCCATTTCTTTTACGGCTGCATACGCGCCCATTAGAGCCATATTTACGGCAAATCCATAAGCCGTGCCGTGACGGGACCGGAAAACTTGCGTGGTGAGACGTTCGTATTCGCCTATGCTGATGCGTACAGTCAATCCAACAACTAGGCGATCATGGATTAATTCACACAGATCGCCAAGCAGGACCTCGCGGTCGCGCCTTTCCAGCCCAGTTTTTGCGAATACTCCCTTGTCGTAGTTCCCGAAGTCTTTTGAATGGAAGTATGGCAATCCCTCAGGAAGCCTCTTTTCCAAGACTTTTTTAGCTTCTTTGCTTGCGCCACAATTCCCAATTGCACGGAGACCAGAAGTTCATCCCCGCTTCCACCCTCATCAAAACCAAGGTCAATGGCCATTAGACAAGACTCCTCATCCCACCAAGACGGATCGCTGTCTTCATCATCCCCCACTGGGGTTGATTCGGCAAGTATATATTTACCCCTTTCTGGATCGTGAAAGCCCGACGTTGGCCGGGGCTCTCCTTGACTTCTATTTTAATTATATCGGGTCGAAGGTAACTAACATGCCCAATGGATGTTGTTTTGTTTGAGCTAGTTAGGTGGTGGGGGCTTGACATGCGATTTTTGGGCTGAAAATGCGAAAAATAAAAACAAGCAATCGCAAAGGCAATCAAATCAGTCGATTCGCCCTGACACGGAAAACAAAGCAACAAAGTGACTTCCTACCTCATAATGATTCGCGACCTTTGGGGGAACTTTTCGTCCAACGGCGACATTACCAGAATGTGCAGGATTTATCGGGGACTGATGCAAGAGGTTTGCCGGCGTTCGTTCCAAGTTGGGAAACAGAATGCACGGGACGGGGAACGACGCGATGATGGACGCCAATGCGGTTGGGACAACGACGGTCGTGAGTGACGAGCAATTGATGATCGCGTTTTCCCGAGGCTCGGCGGATGCGTTTGGGGAGCTGTTCTCGCGATATAAGCAACCACTGTTTGGGTTTTTTCGGCGGCGGGTTGCGGATCCGGCGCTGGCGGAGGAGCTAACCCAGGAGACTTTTCTGGCGGTGCTTCGGGCGGGCTCGCACTATGAGCCGTCAGCTACCTTTCGAACTTATCTTTACGCAATCAGCTTGAATATCCTTCGTGCGAATCGCCGCAAGACGGTGTTTCGCGCGATGTTTTCGGGGACAGTGTCGAGTGATCGCGAACCTGCGGTGCGAAGCACCATCGACACGGTGGTTTTACTGCGCGATGCGGTGGGCAAGCTGGAGAGGGTGGATCGCGAGGTGCTGTTGCTGCGCGAGTTCGAGGAGTTGAGCTACGCGGAGATTGCCGAGTTGCTGAAACTGCCGCTGAATACGGTGCGGTCACGTCTGTTTCGCGCGCGGATGGCTTTGCGGGATCTGCTGGAGGCTCCCGCTCCCAAATCCTCCATTAAAGATTTCGCGGAATATGAGGAGCGCGTATGACGACCATGGAACATTGTGTGGCTCCGGAAGATGTGATGGCATTGCTGGACGGGGAGCTGCCGGCTGTTGAGGCGCAGGCGGTGTCCGCCCACCTGGAGCGGTGCGCCCAGTGCGCGATGCTGGCCGAGGATTTTCGCGGCACGATGCGAACTCTTTCAGGGTGGAGCGTCCCGGCTGTGCCAGTGGCGCTGGAGGATTCTGTGATGGCGGCGGCGGCGAAGGCTGCTGCTGGCCGCTCGATCGCCGGGTCGAAACCTTCGTTTCGCAATCGCTTCTGGAACTGGAAGCTGCTGGTGAGCGGCAGTGCGGCGGTGATGGCTTTGTTGGCGCTTGTGGTCTTCCTACCGACCACAAGGAATCCGTCCGCTCCGCAGACTTTGGCTCCTATGCTCACGAGCGTTAACGGCGCGCTTCAATCTCGGGGTTTGAAGATAAGCAGAGTGTGGGGGAGCCGCTCTATGCCCGGGCGTCGAAGCCTATCGCCGGTGTTGCTGGAATGTCGGGTGGAGGGTTTCACGCGGCTATGCCTCCTCCTCCCGGTTCCTCCCCTGCTCCCGATTCTCCTGCTCCGATGATTGCGCGTGTTGTGTCGCTGACGATTGTGGTCAAAGATGTTGACGCTGCGCGGTCGTCACTGGATTTGATCCTTGCGCAGCATCACGGGTATTCCGCGCAGTTGAGTGCGAGTACGCCGGGGATCGGGCCGCGGAGTCTGCAGAGCTCGCTTCGGATTCCAGCGGACGAACTGCAGACGGCAGTTGCAGCGATCAAGACGCTTGGCCGTGTGGAGAGCGAATCGCAATCGGGCGAAGAGGTGTCGCAGCAGCATGCGGACCTGGTTGCACGCCTAAAGACTGCGCGCGAGACGGAAGAGAGATTTCGGGACATTCTTCAGCAGCGCACCGGGAGGGTTAGCGATGTTCTGGAGGTCGAGCAGAGCATTGCGCGGGTGCGCGGCGAGATTGAAGGCATGGAGGCGGAACAGAAGGCGCTGGAACATCGAGTGGATTTTGCGAGTGTCGAGGTCCAATTGGGCGAGCAGTATAAGGCGCGATTCGATTCGCCGGCGGCATCCGTTTCGACGCAGATGCACAATGCTTTGGTGGCGGGCTATCGGAACGCGACGGGGTCGTTGCTGGGGTTTGTATATTTTGTCGCGGAGTATGGACCGTCGCTGGTGATCTGGCTGGTCATCCTCGGCTTGCCGGTTGTTCTGGTGTGGCGCCGGTATAAGAGGATACGTTCTGCGATTTAGGGGTGGCTTAAGAAGTGGTGATGGGGGAGTGGGCGGCGGCGAGTTTGGTGACGCCGTCGACCATGTCGCCGACGGTCTTGATGGTGCCGAGGGCATCGTCGGGGATCTCGATGTTGAAGGCTTCTTCGACCTCGAAGGAGATGTTGATCTTGTCGAGGGAGTCGATATTGAGCTCGTCGAAGGTGCTGGCCAGCGTGACCGTGTCCGGAGAGATGCTCTTCGACTTGGCGATGATGTCAATGCAGCGGCTGGCGATGTCGTTCATGGCGGTTCGACTTCCTCTGGGTTAACCCAACTTACAGCGATGCGCGTGTCGATGTAAAGGCGGTGCGGGTTCGCGCGCAGATTGCTTCGCCAGGGAAGCCGGGCTGAAAGTGAGGGGAGAGGCTCGGGAGATGCCGCGGGGAGCGGCCGATGTGGATTCGCAGCAGGCGTTCGAGGAGCCAGGGGCAGCGTTCGAAGGTTCTGAGCGCGGCATGGCAAAGGAGCGGGGAACGGCCCATGAGAAGCAGGCTGCGCGACATGAGGCTGGGTATGCGTTGAATGCGGGGGTGCGCTTGTTGATAGAGAGCGAGGTTACCGTTGCTGATGGCGAGAGACAACGCGGCTGCCTGTCGGAAGCAGAGGGCCATGCCTTCCCCGGTGATGGCGTCGACCGATCCGGAGGCGTCTCCGATGAGGGCGATGTTGGCGGTGGCGACGCGGCGGAGTTTGCGGCCGAGGGTGATGGAGCCTCGTGAGGGGCCGCTGGGTTGCGCTGTGGCGAGATGATGACGGAGCGCGGGGAAGTGAGTGAGGGCGTGCGCTGCGCCGTCGAATTTTTTATTGGCGACGAAGGCGACGCAGACTTCGTTACTGGAGTTGGGCGTAATGTAGGCCTGACCGAAGGGGCTCCAGTGCACCTCGACGAAGTTGGTCCATGGGGCGATGGCGTAGTGCTGGCGCAGGCCGATGCGGCGCGAAGAGATGGAGGCTTCGGTGAGGCCGGCGCAGGCGGCGACGCGGGAGTGGTGGCCGTCGGCTCCGACAAGGAAGCGAGTGCGGAAAAGTTGGCGGTTGGTGCGAACGAGGACGCCGGTGGATTGGGGGTCGACGCCCTGCACGGAATTTTTCCAGTGAAACCGGACGCCGAGTGCGATGGCACGATCGAGCAGAAGAGTGTGGAGGGCGGTGCGACGGATTCCATAGCCGGGGGTGCGGAAGACGGCCTGGGCGGACAGGGGGTGGGCATCCTGATGATCGCTGTTATCGACGAAGCGGAGGCCGTCGATGGGGTGGGCTTCCGGATTGTGCACGAGGTCGAGGCCGAGGGCGGCGAGAGATTGAACCGCGTCGGGGAGGAGACCTTCACCGCAGGCCTTGTCGATGGGGGGCTCCATGGCGTCGGCTACGTGCACGTCGAGGCCGCGGAGGGCAGAGGCGATGGCGCAGGCAAGACCAGCGGGACCGGCTCCGGCGATGAAGACATCCATTTGGCTTGCCCGCGTCTGAGGCTGCATGGACACCCCTTGTCCTCTGCTAAAAGTATGACGCTTCACGGGGTACGGAAGACGGCGCTAACAGAGAAATGACAAGGCGATGACGAGAGATTTACTCCGTCCTGATGTTCGGATCAAAAAAAGAGAGGAATGGTATGGAGTTACCAGCGCAGAAGAACAAGCTCCGAACAGAATGCCGGGCCCATGGCGGCGAGGATGCTGTAGGTTCCGGGTTTGCCGGGGGAGTTGACGAGGACGTCTTCGAGGACGGCGAGCACGGATGCGGCGGAGAGATTGCCGACTTCGCGCAGGCTGCGCCAGGAGGGCTCGAGCGCGTTGGGCGGGAGGTTGAGGGTGTTCTCCATGGCTTCGAGAACTTTGGGGCCGCCGGAGTGAAAGATGTAGCTGGAGATGTCGTCGAGGGTGAGGTTGTTGTCGGAGAGAAAGGATTCGACGTTGCCGCGGAGATGTTCGTTGACGACCTTTGGGACGTCGGGGGAGAGGACGATTTTAAAGCCGAGGTCGCCGATGCTCCATCCCATGATGTGTTCGGTGTGGCGATAAAACGTGGAGCGGGTGTCGAGTACCTGCGGGCCGGCGCAGGGGCAGGATTTTTTGCCGAGGGGCGTGTCGCTGCCGGCGATGATGACTGCGGCGGCGCCATCGCCGAAGAGGCCGCAGGAGATTAAATTGGCGATGGACTGGTCGTTGTCCTGCCAGGTGAGGGAGCAGAGTTCGACGGAGAGCAGGAGCGCGTACTGGTCGGGGAAGGCGCGGACATAGTCAGAGGCGCGCGAGATTCCGGCGGCGCCGGCGACGCAGCCGAGACCGAAGATGGGGGTGCGCTTGATGTTGGTGGGAAAGGGCATCAGATTCATCAGGCGGGCGTCGATGGTAGGGCTGGCGATGCCGGTGACGGAGGCGAAGAAGATGGCGGAGATGTCTTCGGGGCCAAGGTGGACGCGGGCGAGGGCGTTGCAGATGGCTTTCTGTCCAAGCTCGACGGCGGCGACGATCCAGGCGTCATTGGTGGGGCCGAAGCCGGAGAGGTTCTCGTAGACGTTGAGGGGAAAGACGAGGTTGCGAAACTCGACACCACAGTTGACGAAGAGACGATTGATGAGCCGGGGCTCTTCCATCTTGTTCTGCCAGCGCGCCGTGAGGGCTTCTGAGATTGCTGCCTGCGAGTAGCGATGAGGAGGATAAGCCGTTCCGACGGATGCAATACGCATGCTGATGAGAACCCTTTATGGTGCCTTGAAATTGGACTTCATTGCGGCGGTGGAACTGATGGCCAAAAGATTATGCGTTGGATGAGGGCGCATGGAAGCAGAGAACGAGTCAACAGGTTAAAGGTACACGGTGCGGGGAGTTGAATGTTGAATTTCAGAGATGGGCCTGAATGTTAATCGAACTGAGCTAGTGGAGGCGGGCGATCTGGCGCTGATAGAGGGTGTTCCTGGGGAACTCCTGCGAGAGGCCGACGAGGATGGCTTTGCCTTCCTGGGTGCGGCCGTCGCGCAGCTCACCGACGGCGAGCATGAGACGAGCGAAGGGGGCGAGGTAGTGGCCCTGTTCGGCGGTGAGTTTGAGCAGGCGGACTCCTTCAGTCTTGTTGGTGCCGGCTCCGGCCATGCCGAGGATCCAGCGGATGGGCGCGGGCTTGAGGCTGAGCATGTAGTTCTCGATGCCGACGGCGAGGTTGGCGTCGTAGAGGGTGGGGTTGAGGGCGAGAGCTTCTTTGGCGTACTTGCTGGCGAGCTCGCTGAATTTATAAGCGCCGTACTCGTGGCGGTCGATTAGGGAGGCCCAGTCGGCCTGCATGCCGGCGGTGACGGCTTTGCAGTAGAAGGCGTTTGCGTCTTTGGGATTGCGCTGGAGAGCGGCGTCGGCGAGGCGCTCGGACTGAGCGACGCGGTCGTTGAAGCCTTGCTTGAGGGCAGGGTCGATGGCAGGACGCTTGCGGGATTCGAAGCGATCGTCGTCGGCAAAGAGCTCGATGTCGAGGACGCCGAGGCGATCAAACTCGGTGAAGATGTAGGCGGCAGCGTCGGAGGCGGGACCGAGCGGATCTTCGGGCTGGGAGGCGATCCATTGCTGGAAGTGGGCGTGGGCGCCGGCGAAGTCAAGATTGTAAAGGTCGTAGTAGCCGTCATTGAGCGGAGTGCCGGTGAGGGGAGCGCTGAGCGCGGAGAGAGGCGTGATGAGAAGCAAGACGAGTAAGGCGGCAGGGAGGAAGGCGGCCCTGAAAGGCAGAGACGTTGCTCGGGGATGCACGGCGCGCATTCTCTTCTTTTACCTTATTCGGCCGGTAGGCGTGAATCGCGGGGGCAATTGGGGTCGTAGGGGGGATTTGGGTGGCTGCACGGGGGGATCGGCGCACGATGTGGAATGTGCGCGACTAACTATATGAATGGTAAGGGTTTTCGTTGGTGTGTCCGAGTTTGTGTGTCCAGGATTGAAGGGTCCTGAACAGAGGACGACCTGCTCTGGCTCCAAAGGCGGCGGAATGATGCGGTTGGCTTTTTAGCTTTTGAGGGCCGGGGCCTGCTTTTTCTCTTTTTCTTCGAGATACCAGGCGACGGTCTTTTTCAGCCCTTCGTGGAAGTGGGCTTTGGGCTGGTAGCCGAGCTCTTTGGTAGCGCGGACGATGTCGGCGAGTGAGTGTTTGATGTCGCCTGCGCGTTCGGGGCCGTAGATGGGGGCGGTTTTGAAGCCGAGTTGTGCGGCGATGGTGTCGTAGACCTCGTTGAGGGTGTGGCTTTTTCCTGTGCCGATGTTGAAGACGCGGCCGGTGGCGACCTCGCTGGGGGCGAGGCAGGCGAGGAGGTTTGCGCTGACGGCGTTGTCGATGTAGTTGAAGTCGCGGCTGGTGAGACCGTCGCCGAAGATGGTGGGAGTCTGGCCAGCCATCATTTTGAAGGCGAACTGGGCGATGACGCCGGAGTAAGGCGAGTCGGCGGCCTGGCGGGGGCCAAAGATGTTGAAGTAGCGCAGACAGACGCCCTCGAGACCATAGGCGCGGTAGAAGGACTGAATGTAGTACTCACACGTGAGCTTCTGGACGGCGTAGGGGGAGAGAGGGCGAGGGAGCATGTCCTCCTGTTTGGGCTGGGTGGGCTGATCTCCGTATGCCGACGAAGAGGCGGCGTAGATGATGCGGCGAACCTTTGCGTCGCGGGCTGCGATGAGGAGATTGAGTGTGCCGTTGATGTTGGATTCGTGCGAGGTGAGGGGATCCTTCACCGATCGCGGCACAGAGGCGAGGGCTCCCTGATGGAGGATGTAGTCGACGCCCTGGCAGGCTGCCTTGATGCCGGGGACGTCCTGGAGATCCATCTCCTGGAAGGCGATGGCGTGGCGGATATCGGCGAGGTTATCGAGATTTCCAGTGGAGAGGTTATCGATGCCGCGCACATCGTGTCCCTGTTCGAGCAGAGCGTGAGCCAGGGACGAACCGATGAAGCCGGCGATTCCTGTGATGAGATAACGGGCCATCTATCCTCCACCCAGATGAGATTTTCTGGGGCGGTTGCAAGGTGCTTACGGGAATCCCTTTCCTATTATCAGGTTTCGCAGGATGAAAACGAGAGCGAACGCGAGAAGGGGAGCACGAGAGGTTAGTGTGGAGGCGGGAACTGCAATGGTCAATGCGACTTTCGTGCAGCCAGGCTGTGGAAAGGCGGATGCGATAATCGTTAATTATGCCGATTACAGACCAGATTGTTTTGCCGAAGATCGCACAGGAGCGCATGAAGCGCATGGAGGACCGCACGGCCAGGATCGGCGTGATCGGGCTCGGATATGTGGGTTTGCCGCTGTCTCTTCTGCTTGCCGAGGCAGGTTTCAAGGTAACGGGCTTTGACATTGACGCGAAGAAGGTGGCGGACCTGGAGGCGGGCAGATCGTATATCTTCCGGATTCCCGCGGAGGAGATTCAGAGTGCGCGGAAGCATGGCTTCAGGGCTACTGCGGACTTCTCCGGGTTGTCGGAGCAAGACGCCATTATCATGTGCGTGCCGACTCCGCTGACCGAGCATCGCGAGCCGGATTTGAGCTATGTGGCCAATACGGCGAAGGCTGCCGCACCGTGGCTCCAGGAGGGCCAGTTGGTGGTGCTGGAGAGCACGACCTATCCCGGGACGACGGAAGAGTTGATGATTCCGATTCTGGAGGCGGGCAACAAACACGGACTGAAGGTGCAGGGTGCGGGGACGCCGGCGGAGAAGGGTGTGTTTTATGTTGCGTTCTCGCCGGAGCGCGAAGACCCAGGCAACACGACCGTAGCGCGGCGTGACATTCCGAAGGTAGTGGGCGGCCACGAAGAGATTGCGACGGAGCTTGCGGCGGTGATGTATGAGGGCATTTTTACCCGCTCGATCCGCGTGACTTCGACGCGCGTGGCAGAGATGACGAAGCTGCTGGAGAACATCTATCGCTGCGTGAATATTGCGCTGGTGAACGAACTGAAGATCCTTTCGCTGCGCATGGGCGTGGATATCTGGGAGGTGATCGATGCGGCGTCGACGAAGCCGTTTGGCTTTCATCCGTTTTATCCGGGGCCGGGGCTGGGCGGACACTGCATCCCGATCGATCCGTTCTATCTGAGTTGGAAGGCGAAGGAGTACGACTTCAATACGCGATTTATCGAGTTGGCCGGCGAGGTGAACGAGGCGATGCCGGCGCACGTCGTGCAGTATGTTGCGAAGGGACTGAATCAGAACAAGAAGGCTCTGAACGGATCGCGGATTCTGATGCTTGGGATGGCGTACAAAAAAGATATCGACGATCTGCGGGAGTCGCCTTCGCTGACGGTGATCGAGCTGCTGCGGGAGCAGGGCGCCGAGGTTGTGTACAACGATCCTTATTTTCCGACGGTGGGCAGAGGGCGGCACTACAACCTGAATATGACGTCGACTCCGCTGGAGAATCTTGGGCAGTACGATTGCGTGCTGATCATGACGGACCACTCGGACTATGACTACAAGGCGATTGTGAATCAATCGAAGCTGGTGGTGGATTCGCGCAATGCGACGAAGGGGATCAAGTCGGACAAAATCGTTCGCTGCTAGACGGGGCTGCTGGAGTTTGTCGACAAGACGAGGCGGGTTGTGCAGCACGGTTTTTCAGGACTAGATCTTCGGGAACTAGATTTTTGGGGAGGCTGCAAGGGCAGCGATGAGGGTCTTCGCTTTTCTTAGATAGAAACCGTTGGAGAAGCGGAAGGGGCCGATGTAGTGGATGAATGCGGCGTCGTCGTAGGGGACGCCGGGGTGGGCCCAGTAGGAGAGATATTTGGGAAATGGCAGCGGGCTGGCGTTGTCGGTGTTGGCGATGAGCAGGTTCGATGTGAGCTGTTCGCTGCCCCACTCGTCCCACTGCTTTTTTGCGAGACGCCGCATGAGCTCGGAGAACCATTCGACTTTCTGGCGATCGATCGACCCCCTGGCAAAGCCGTTGAAACCTGCGTTTCCGCGGACGTAGCGGAGGGAGGTGCTTTCGGGAAGCAGATCGAAGGAGCGCTCGCAGACGGCCTGAACCATGGGATGGAGATTGGTTTTAGAGCGCGCGCAGGCGCTGTCCATGGACTCGATCTCGGGGAAGGATTTGTCGCCGAGTAGAGTGAAGCTTCGGTTGGCGTCGATGCAGGCTTTGACCTCAGGGATGGCGCTAGTGGTGAGGGTGTCGGAGTCGAGCTGGACGACGAAGGAGTCTTTGACGAGATCGCTGATGAGGAGAAGCCTCTCCCAGCAACTTCCTTTTGGCGTGTTGGCGGGAGCGACTTCGGAGATGGAGACGATAGTGGCGGCGGGTATGTGGGCTTGAATGGTGGCGTAGTCGGAGGGAGTGAGCGATCCGTCGTTGAGAATGACAACTTTGGGAGTGCGGCCGAGTTGACGGCAGAAGGACTTTGCCGCGAGCAGATACATGAGGACTTCGCCGTGACAGACCATCGAGACGAGACTGAGGGCGTTGTCTCCTGAAGTGTCGCTGGGGGCGGGAATTGGAGGCGTGGCGAGCAGAGAGCGGCAGTTGAAATCGAACCAGGCCCGCTGCATGGCCCGTCTAGCGCGAAAGAACATTCTAAGCACCTCTGCTTCCCGGAAGACTCAGATTACAACAGCGAGAGCGGATGGAGAAGGAGGGCTGGCGAGCGGCGGTGCATCGCGGTAGGTTGGGGCTTTGCGTGATGCTGGGCGTCAGGCCGGGTGTGGGACAATATGGTTTCGAGACGGTTTGAGCCTGGCGGCACGGTGACTTGACGGCCGGGGCGGATATTGAATACCCACGGGGACATTTGCGAGCATGCCAACGGTCGACGTCATCATCCCTGCCTACAATGCCGCAAAGTATCTGCCCTTCGCCATCGAAAGTGTGATGACGCAGAGCTTCGAGGACTGGAGAATTCTGCTGGTGGATGACGGCAGTACGGACAATACTGCCGAGGTGGTTGCGCCGTACCTGGAACGGCTGGGCGACAAGCTGAAATACATCAAGCAGGTAAATCGAGGACTGCCGGCTGCGCGGAATACGGCGATTCGGAACTCGTCGAGCGAGTATCTGGCGCTGCTGGATGCCGATGATGTGTGGTTGCCTTGCCGGTTGACGGAGTCATTGAAGTGCTTCGAAGGACATCCGCGGGTGGGTCTGGCGTATGGGCAGATTTCGCGGATCGATCAGGACGGAGTGGTGCTGGACACGCATGCGTACCCACAAAAGCATGGCGAGGGAAATATTGCTCCGCACATTTATATGCGGAGGGTGCAGCTTCCGTGTCCCACGATCACGTTTCGCAGGCAATGCGTCGATGAGGTAGGGATGTTCGACGAGACGATGCATGCGACAGAGGATCGAGACTTGTGGCTTCGGATTGCGCTGCACTACGAGGTGGCGGTATCGAAGAAGGTGATTGCGCACTACAGGGTCTCGGCGGCTTCGATGTCGACCGATCCCGATCGGATGTTGCGCGCGCAGAAGCAGTTTATCGAGAAGCACTATGGCGCGGCAGGATGCGGAAGGCTGGCGCGCCGGATTGCGCTGAGCCGGATCTATAAACAGCGGGCTGAGGCCTTGAGTACACGTGGGCGGCCGTGGGCGGCGGTGGGAAGTTCGCTGCGCGGGCTGGGATATTATCCGTTGGATTTGAACAGCGTGCGGACGGCGGTGTCGCTGCTTCTAAGCGCTGCCGGAGCGGGGCGGCGACGCTAGGCGACGCTAATGGAGGGGCTGAGTCGATGAAGTAGTATTGTGCTCATGCTGATCCATGTAGCGGTGGCAAGCGGGACGCCGAAGAGTGTGGTTCGGCGCGATGAGATCATCGCAATGCATGCGCTTTCGCGTACGGGGCGGCATCAGTTGACGGATGATCCGGAGGCGGCGGAGATCATCGTGCTGGCGGGGGACCTGGAATCGCTGGCGGAGGCGCAAGCGAATCCGCTGCTGCGGCAATATCCGGAGAAGACGATGGCGTATTCGGAGATCGATGCGATGATCCCGTACGTGCCGGGCGTCTATGGGAGTGCGTCGAAGCCGAAGGGGGTGGACCTGCGACGGACGCAGAGTAATATCTACTTCTCGCGCTACGGAAGCTCGATGAATCCTGAGGTGCGGCACCGGCCAGGTGAGGCGAAAGAGCTTCTGTTCTGTTTCAGGGGGCGGCGCGATTGCCGGGTGCGCACGAACATTGTGGAGTATCGCTACAACCGGGCGGACGTTCAGGTGCTGGAGACGACGGGATTCATGCACTGGAATAGCGGCATTGTGGGTAAGCGAGAGTCGCAGAGAGATTATGCGGACGCTCTGGCGCGGTCGCACTTTGCGCTTTGCCCGCGGGGGATGGGCTTCGGGAGCATACGGCTGTTTGAGGTGATGGAGATGGGAGTGGCGCCGGTTCTGCTGGCCGACAGGTACGCGCTGCCGCCTGGTCCGGGCTGGGAGAGTTTTTTGTTGACGATCCCGGAGAAGGACTTTGCCCGTTTGCCTGAGCTGCTGGAGGCGCATGTGGGGGAGAGCGAGATGCGAGGCCAGAGGGCGCGGAAGGCGTGGGAGGAGTTCTTTGCGCCGGAGCTGGTTTTTGACAGGATGATCGATCAGTTGTGCGAGATACGGAAGCAGAGGGTGATTCCGGAGCGCGTGTACCGGCGAATGTGGCCGCTTCTGAAGATACAGACGAATGCGAAACCGTGGGTGGCGGGTGTGATGCGGAATGGATTGAATACGATGAAGCGAGTGCGCAGCGGGGAGCCGACCAGCGGGGACACGAGCGGCCACTGATCACGGATTGGATGAAGTTTTGCGGGCCTATCGTGTCATCGGAACTTCGGGCGATCAAAACTTCGTGCGATCAGAACTGAAACGCACCGATGTCGTAGTTGCCTGAGGCAGGCCTGGGCTTTCCGTCGTAGTCGGTCTTGATTTGCGGGATATGGGCGCCAGCGCCACGGGCGGGGCTTGAAGCGGACAGGTGGAAGTTGAAGTTGTCGAGGTCCTGCTCTTTGGAGAAGTGAGAGGGCGAGACGAGTTTGGGATCTTGAAAGTGTTCGCTGGAGAACAAGGTGGAAAGCCGCATATCCCTTATGCCGTAGAAGATATTATTGCTGCGATCGACGTGTCCTATCGGTTTCTGAAAGAAGATTCCGCCTGGACCGCCGGACTTGCCTCCGAGGTTGTAGGTGGCGGGATTATCGAAGCCCAGAACGATGTTGTTCTTGAAGGTAAAGGTGCTGTTGGAGCAACCGTGCTCTTCCCAGCAATCGATGTCAATGGTTGTTGGGGAGTACGTGACGATGGTGTTGTTGGCCATCAGAACCGTACCGCCCTGGCGGAAGTTGAAGGACAAGGCGTCTTCAGCGCGGCAAAAGTCTGCGAGATGCTTGTTATAGCTGGCGGGGGTCCCGTCGAGGGGCTGGGAGAGCCGCGTACAGTTACCGACAACGATGTTATTGACGAAGACGACGGGATTCTCGTTGGGTCCCCATTTGAACTGGCCTCCACTGTTTCCGTAAGCGATGGAGTTGGTGATGGTGAGGGAACAGGTACCGGTATCGATGTGACCGAGGTCGAGGCCGTCCTGGGTGTTGTAGCGGAAGGTGGAGTGATCGATGTGCGCAGTGAGGCAGGTTTTGGGTGGCGTACCGACTCCGTCGCCGTAGCCGCCGGTGCTTTGTCCGTAGCAGTAGAGGGCGGGGAAGCGGTGAGTGATGGGATATTCCTGCGAGCATCCGTTCCACTCGATGGTGGAGTAGTTGAAGTCCCAGACGCCGTTGACGCTGGGCGTGCCTCCGCCATCGTCGAAGTCCCAGCCGGCCATGGCGTTGTAGCTGATGTCGCAGCGCAGACAGGAGACCAGGCCGCCGATGGGTCCGATGACGCCGCGGTCCGTGTGTCCGTGGATCCACATATCCTGCAGGAAGACGTCGTGGGTCTTCTGAGTGGTCATGATTCCGTCGGAGTCAAAGTCGTCGATAGGGGACTCATATCTTTTGCAATCGCTGGGCAGGCGCGGGTCCCCGTGGGTGGCGCACTGGGAGTGGCGTGTGATTTCGATGCATTGGACATCGACAAACTGGGCGCCGCCGAGGTTGAGCACGGGGCCGAGACCGAATCCGCCAAAGAGCTGTGTCAGTTTAGATTTATCGGTGGTGGTGCTGGTTCCGCAACTGGCATAGTTCTCCCCCAGGATGCGGGTATGGTGCTCCGCGGTACCGGCGGGAATGGTGGGACCGGTGCACCCTTGTCTGCCGCTTCCGCCGGCACACCAAACGTCGTTTGCGCTTGCGCCCTGATCGAAGCCGATGCGCCACGGACCATTTCGAATGATGACGGTATCGCCGCCTGCAATGACCCAGGCCGAGTTTCCGTAGCTGCGATCGTCATAGAGGTAGCGGAAGTCGTTGAAGGCGCAGTGCTGGTTGACTCCGCTACCACGGTAAGCGGCGTCAGCCTTTCCGTCGCACTGGCCGGAGCGCACCTTTTCCGAGTATCTGGAGCCACCGTCACGGCGAACGTACCAGGTCTCTCCCGAGAGAGGAAGCGCGCTCAATATAAACAGCAGGGTCAACAGCAATCTGCGCATTTTCTATTCAATTGCTCCAATCGACGGGGGGACCGGTCGAGTCAGGCCATTATAGTCGAGCAGCAGGCTGGGGACTCCGGTGATGGCGAGTCCTGCTCCAATTGCGGGACTTCCTGGTGTGGGAGCGAAGTTGAAGTTGTCGAGTTCTGTTTCGACGAAGTTGGCCGCTTGTCCGGTGGGTTCGTTGACGAGCAGGGGATCCTGACAGAGCTCTCCGGTGAGACAGCTAATCCGGACTCCGTAATAGAGATTGTTGGTCCGGGTTATGGTTCCGATGGGCAGCGGTGTTCCGTTGCAGCCTTGCAGACAGAATCCGCCGGGCATGCCATTTCCGCCGTAGTCATACAGGGGATTGGAGTATCCCAGCGTCAGGTTGTTTTCGAAGATTAAAACACTATTGGCGCAACTGTTCCCATCGTTACATTGAATGTCAAACGATGTGGAGGCATAGGTGATGAAGGTGTTGTTCGCCATAAGAACCTTGCCGTTGTTGAGCAAGTTGAAGGAGACGGCATCGCCGGACCGGCAGAAATCGGCGAGGTTGGCGTTGTAGCTGGTAGGGGCGCCGGTGAGCGGGAAGCCCATTCGGTTGCAATTGGCTTCGGAAAGATTATTGGTAAAGATGACGTTTGTCGGCGCGGCCCCCCATTTGAAGGTTGCGCCTCCGTTGGCGTAGGCGATGGAGTTGGTGATGCTGAGATTGCATACGCCGCTGGGCCCGACGACGCTGAGGTGACCGAGGTCGAGACCATCCTGCGTGTTGTAGGAGAAGTTGGAGTGGTCGATGCTTACGTTCATGCAGAAGCCGGGAGGCGTGCCGACTCCGTCGCCGTATCCGCCGGTGCTCTGGCTGTAGCAGGAGATTGCGGGGTAGGTATCGGTGAGGGGATATTCCTGGTTGCATCCGTTCCACGAGATGGTGGAGTAGTTGAAGACCCACGTCCCGTTCGGGCTGGGCGTAGCTCCACCGTCATCGAAGTCCCAGCCTGCCATGCCGTTGTAACTTATGTCGCATCTGAGACAGGTTACAAGGCCTCCGATAGGCCCGATGATGCCGCGGTCGGTATGACCGTGAATCCACATGTCCTGCAGTAAGAGGTCATGGGTACTGGTGTTGGTGGTGACGCCGTCGGAGTCGAAGTCATCAATGGGCGCGGTATTGTTGCTGCAGGTGCTTGGAAAGCGCGGACTACCGTGGGTGATGCAGTCCGAGTGCCGGGTGATCTCGAGGCATTCGACGTCAACGTACTGCGCACCACCCAAAGACAGCACTGTGCCGAGTCCGAAGCCTCCGAAGAGCTGCGTGAGTTTGGATTTGTCGGTCGTGGACGAGGTGCCGCAGCTTTGGTAGTTCTCGCCGAGGATGCGGGTATGCTGTGTTGGGCTCCCGGCAGGAATCTGTGGCTCGCTGCACCCCTGTCTTCCGTCCCCACCCTGGCACCAGATGTCGTTGGGGCTGATTCCCTGATCGAATCCGATGCGCCACGGGCCGTTGCGAACGATGACGGTATCGCCGCCGGCGATGACCCATGCATTGTTGCCGTATCCATGCGAGTCGTAGAGCCAGCGGAAATCATTGAAGGCGCAGGCCTGGTTGACGCCGGTTCCACCGTAAGGAGCATCGGCCTTTCCGTTGCACTGGCCGGTGGGTTGATCGGCCGAGTAGCGCGTTCCGCCGTCGGCGCGGATGTACCAGGTGGTTCCGGGGCCGGACGGACCCTGTGCAGGGGCTATGACAATCGAGGTCGCAGCGGACTGTGATTGAACGGGTGAGCCGGTGTCGCTGACGCTGGCGGTGAAGTTGAACGTGCCGCTGATGATGGGTGTTCCCGAGATGATTCCGGTGGTTGCGGCCAGCGTGAGTCCTGGCGGCAGACTGCCGGCGGAGATGGACCAGGTGTAAGCCGGCGTGCCGCCGGATGCGCTCATGGGATTCGAGTAGGCGGTGCCCGCGGTCCCGGAGGGTAGAGACGCTGAGATGGTCAATGCCGGAGGCGCTGACGATGCAACCGCGATGGAGAGACTGACCGACTTGGTCTGGACCGGGCTTGACGAGTCCGCCACGGCAACGGTGAAGTTGCCGGTTCCGGTCGCGCTGGGAGTGCCGGAGATCAGGCCGGTGGATGTATTGAAGCTGAGGCCGGCAGGTAGATTGCCGGAGACGAAGGACCAGATGTAAGGCGGGGTCCCTCCGCTTACTTCGAGTGGGGTCGAATAGCCGGATCCGATTATGCCGGAGGGGAGAGAGGTCGAGTTGATGGTCAGGGCCGCCGGTGTGGCCGACGCCGCGGCTACGGACATGGTTACGGTGGCGATCGCTGTCTGCGCCGGGGAGCTGGAATCGATTGCGGCGACGCCGAAGGAGAAGTTGCCGGCGGCGGTCGGCGTGCCGGAGACGACTCCGGTCGCTGCGGCGAGGGTGAGTCCGGCGGGAAGCTGTCCGAGGATGGTCCAGGTGTAGGGGGCGGTTCCGCCGGAAGCAGCCAGAGTCGCGGTATAGGAGGCGGCGACAGTGCCCTGAGGCAATGCAGTGGTGGAGATAACGGGCGCAGAGGGTGAACCGGTGTTCGCGGGGGTGATGACGATCGGCACGGCCGGCGATGCCTGCATCGTCTGCGTGTTCTGCACTTGCAACTGCACTGTCGCGGGGGTGGCGAGGTTGCTGCTGGTAATGGTTCCTGAGAATGTATTCGCGTTAACGACTGTCGTGGCGACAGCGTTGCCGTTCCAGAGGATGACTCCCTGGCTGGGGAAGTTCGTTCCCGAGACCATGACGGTGGCGCTCTGAGAGCCAGCGGCGATGGACTGCGGAAGGACCTGGGAGATGCTTGGTGTTGCCGGTGGTGGCGTTATGGCTGGCGAGGGCGTTGTGCCGGATGTGCAGCCGAGACAATAGAAAAAGAGTGATGAAGCTACGCTAGTCGCAATTGTCTTTCGTACTTTGCCCAAAGTGCACCCCAAAAATGAATCAAACTTGCCAACAGCCATAAAGCGGCAACCAGGGAAACGACAGGCTGCCGATTTACTTGGTTGAACGTTACAGGGAAAAAGAGGTTACTACAGTTACCCAAAAGGCGCCTGCGTATGCCACTTCCGTGTGAGCGAGGGGCGGCAGAGTCTCTCAAATTCAGACACAGATGAACTTGTGCGCTGAGGGTGCGCAAGCGATTCAGTAGAACGAGGGTGTTAGCTAGGCAAAGCGTGACTTACCAAAGTAACTCACAAATTAACTATGGGCGGAGGGCGGAGGTCGCGATATCCCACGTTGGTGGGAGGCGCGTATTCGTGTGGTGCCGGGAGACCCTTTGTGGGAATGCGAGGAGATTCTTGCGAGGATCGAGCGCAAACCTGCGCCTCGCGTGGGAGGGGGAGAGCCGGGGAGTAATTTCGTTCTTTGAATGCGTCTTGCCTGCCTGAGAAAGATTGCCCGGGTGAGCGATTCTCCTAAGTCATGAGAAAAGGCAGAGCAAAAAAACGACGACGTGCTGCTGACGAACGTTTGCAGGACAACTTGTTTTTTATATCACACAAATTGATGGAGGATATCAAGGTAGAACGCTTTGGTTTTTTCTGCTATGGAGAGCCACGACTGATCGCCGAAGTTCATTGACTTTACGTTGCGTGCAAGTTTCTCGCGGAGGAGAGAATTGGTGGACAGCTCAATGAGAGCAGCGGCAAGCTCAGTGGAATTTTGCGGGTCGACAATTAATGCGTTTTCGCGGTCGACGAGGAGTTCGCGAAAGACGGGGAGATTGCTGGCTACGATGGTCTTGCCCAGGGCCAATCCGGTTGCGAGTGCGCCGCTGGTCGTGATGGCGCGGTAGGGATAGACCACAATCTCCGCCGCGCGATAGAGAGCGACGAGTTCTTCGGTGGAGACGAAGCGGAGATGCAGTTGGACGTGCTTCAGATTGAGACGGCCGATCTGCTCGCGAATCTGTTCCGCGAACTCAGGGGCTCCGGTCCCGACGATCACCAGACGGGCATCGTGGTTGGCGGCTTCGACCTGTTGCCACGCGGCGAGCAGGAGGTCGATTCCTTTATAGGGGAAGATGATTCCCTGCCACAGCACCAACAGCTTTCCCGGTTCGAGATCGAAGCTTCGCAATGTTTGCCCGGAGTTGGTTGCGGGCAGGTCGTAGAAGAAGGGACCATGAGGGATGACGGCGATTTTTTCTTCAGGGACTGAGAACTCCGCGTGTAGCCTGGCGCGAATGTTGTCCGAATGGCAGATCAGGCCATCGACCATTCGGTAAAGCTCGCGGAAGGTCTGCTGGTAAGACTCGCCGGTGTCGTGGGGAAGGAGATCGTGAACCGTCAGCACGATCTTCGATCCTCGTCTGCGGCAATGTTGCACGAACCAGAGATCGAGCGGGATGCGGGATTGCAGCATCGGCAGATATTGCACGTGAACGATATCGGGTGGGGAGAGATGAAAGCGCGCGCTGAGGGTTGAGAGATTGAGGACCGACTCCAGCAGCTTGAGGACTCTGCGCGGCAGCCGTGGCAGAGGAAACTTTCCGACGACATTGAGAAGGCCGGGGCGAAGCTCGATGCCGCGACTTGAGAAGCAGGCGGGGTCAAGGTAATAGGAGATGGAGCCTACTGTCAGGTCGACGCCTTCTTTGAGAAGCGCTTGTGAGAGATAGGCCGTGTAGTAGGGCACGGTTGCCCAGAGATCCATCATGAACACTCTGGGACGGCGGCTGTTTTCGCTCACGTTGTCTTTCCTCGAGAGGCCGCCTCTTCGTAGACGCGGAGATAGTCGGTGGTCATGCGAGCGGCGGAGAACTCATCTTCGATGAGTGCTCTTGCCGCGGCTCCGAGGCGATGCCGTTCGGTGGGATTGCGCAACAGGCTTACGATTGCGGAAGCAAGCGCGGCGGGGTTTTCCGGTGGAACAATCGCTCCGGTCTGGCCATCGCGGATAAGCAGGGGGACGTCGCCGACGGGCGTCGCTATGATTGCGCGCCTGCTTGCCATGCCTTCCAGGATTGCCATCGGTAGTCCCTCCTGCCGGGATGCCGAGACCATGATATCGAGCGAGGCGTAGACGGACGGCATGTCATCGCGTTGCCCGAGCATCGATACGCTGTCGCGCAGTTTGAGTTGGTCGATGAGCATTTGCAGCTTGTCCCTGTCCGGTCCGCTGCCGACCACCGCAAATTTCGTGGAGGGAAGCTCAAGCAGAACGCGGGCGGCGGCCCGGAGGAAGATGTCGACGCCTTTCTCAATCGAAAGCCTTCCGATCAGGCCTACGATGGGAGGACCGCTTGAAACTGCACTGTCGCGAAGCGAAGGAGGCGGATTGTTAAATGGCCGCAGGTCGATTCCATTTCGAACCATGTGAATTTTGTCTTCGCGGACGCCGGCCTTGAGAAGTCTCTGCTTCACCTCGTCGGACACAGCGACGACCGCCGCGTAGTTGCGCAGGATGCGACGATCGGCCATGCCATACAGCGTGACCAGAGGATTGTTGTCGTACCAGGTGTGACAGGTTGAAACGAGGGGCGTGGCGGAGCGGCGCAAGGCGAAGTAGGCGTAGATGTCTGCCTTATATCCGTGAGCATGGACGATATCGGGATTGGTTCGCGATGCGAGATCTCTAATGCTTGCGAACACCGATCGGTCGAGCTGGCCGTGGCATGGGATCAGATGGGACTCGATGCTTTCTTTCCCAGCTATTTCATGAAGCTGCAGGTTCGGGTTCGCGGAGTTGGAGAAGACGCCGAGTGCGCTCGAATGGCGGCTCTCGTTGAGCGTGCGTGACATGTTCAGAATGACGGCCTCGGCGCCGTACATCCCACCGCTACTGATGATGTGGAGAATCTTCACTGGCAGTGGCTTCCCTTGCATTGGTATCCGGCTCACTTCGATTGAGAAGCGCCCAAAGCTTTTCGTACATACGATCCCCAAGCACCAATTTTGCGGTTGCCTTTCTGCGGTGTTGGCGCTCGAGGCTGGAGAGAAGAGGGCTGCCGGGTTGAAAGAGGCTTGCGATCCACTTGAGCGACATGTCGCCGCGGATGTTGATGCGGCCGACGGTCAGGCCGGCAGGTTCGGGTTCCGGCCGGGGAATGGAGGTGAATATCTGCGAGTAGCCTGCCTCCTGGATCGCGGCAAGGATGGTCTTGTTGAAGCGGCCTCCGGGCAGAGACATTGCGGTGATGGAGGTTCCCAGCTTGTCCTCCAGGGTGAGCCTGGCATCGACCAGTTCGCTGTGCAATTGCCTGGGGTTGCAGTGGGTGAGCAGAGCGTGGCTCCATCCATGTGCGCCGATTCGCTGACCGGCCTGGTGAAGAGAGCGCAGATCCTGCCAGCCCATGTAGCCCGATCTTTGGCCTGTCCAGCCTACTGTGATGAAGAACCAGGCCTTGAGGCCGCGCGATTGCAGAATGGGCAGCGCAAGCTCAAAGTTGGAGCTATGCCCGTCATCGAAGGTTACTTCGGGAGACAGCGCTGCTCCCGGTGTTGCGCGCAATTTGAGGTAAAGATCGATGTGCTTTTCGAACTCTGCGGCCTCGACGACGTAGGTGTAGTCGCTCCTGCGGGAGCGGAGCTCGTGGTAGAGAAGATAGAGGCTGCGTGGCGGCTGAGTCACGGGATTGATCTCGATTCAGCGAGCGGTATTTTTCTCTCGAACAGATTCCGGGTGCATGGCTGAATCATACAGATAGCGGGTTGGGCTAAGCCTCCGCCTCGACGAGCTCAAAGAGCTGGCGCGAGCGTGTGTATATCCACGCGATTCTGCGTCCGCCGAATGCCACGGCCGGAACCGGGGGACTAACGATCATGCAGCCGTTATTCTTTGCGTGAATCAGAGCTTGTTCGATGTCGGATGTTTCAAAGCAGAGGTGGTAGGCTCCGCCGCCGCTCTTTGCGAGCATGGAAGTGATGGGGGAGTCGTCGCTGAGCGGCGCGATCAACTCAATCTCGGCTACGTCGCTGTTGGATTTGGCGAGGAAATTGACGCTCACTTTTTGAATGGGATCGTCAAAGGGGCCGGAGACGACGGCGTACCCAAAGAGAGTGGAAAGGGCTTCGGTTGCGGGGCCAAGCGAAGGGACAGCGACGCCGACGTGGCGCAGCTTGAACCCAAGATCGTCAGCGCTCAAAGTGTTGCTCCCTTTGCTTCCAGTTCTGCCTGGATCAGACCGACGGTGGTGAGCTCCGCGATCCGCGCGGGATCGAACTGCACGCCATACTCTCCTTCAATGGCGAGGATGGCCTGCAGGTGGCGGAACGAGTCCCAGGTTTCGACGGTTCCGACGCCGCTTTCGGGAGTGACATCGTCAGGAGAAATTTCGAGGATGTCGGCGAGAATTTCACGAAGCGACGACGGCACTTGCTGAGAGCTCATTCGATTCATTTCCTTCCAGGGTTAGCCACTTGGGGCTCATGGGGGCCGAAGCGGTGAGATCAAGTTGATAAAAGATCGATTCGGGCTGAGTGTTTCTTGGCGAAGTGTCCTTGGTGAATCCGTGATCGAGGTAGAAATCGGCGCAGGGGGCGTTCTTTTTTGTTGGAATAAATTCGCCGATCAGCCGGGTGGCGCCGGACTTGATGGCTTTGCCGGCAAGATGCGCCAGGAGCGCGGTTTCGATGCCCCGTCCTATCACTCGACACGATAATAGCAGCGAATCGATGGAGCAGGAATCACCCTGAGTGCGCGCGAGCGCCAGGCCGACTACGCCTGCATCGCCAAACCGGTCGCGCACGCGCACAGCGACGGCCTGGCCTCCGGGGCTTGCGGCGAAGTTCTCAACGTCGGCGGCGGAGTGGCGCCGGGTGGTTAGATTGAACTGATTGGTTTTCGCGAGCAACTGGACGGATCGCGCGAGCGGCGCATCCAGGGCGCTAAGGAAGGTACAGACGATTCCCAGGGAGGCGAGAAATTCGTCGCGGCTGCCTGCGCTGTTGGCCAGTTCGGTTCGCTGCGCCTGAGCCTTGTATTCGTTGAGGCGATTGAGGTCGTCGTCGGTGACGACGGGAGCGTCGAAGAATGGCTGCGACGACAGAAGATCGAGCAGTTTCCATGGCTCCTGAACGGGGGCTTCCACGACGGCGACCTCCGGCAATTGCTGCCGGATCGACTCGCATTCGACCGGATTGTCGTCGACGAAGACGAAGGAGTCGAGACCGAGAGACAACTCTTTTGCGAGCTCGCGAATGGAATCCGATTTTTCGTTCCAATTGATGCGGGTTGCGACAAAGTCGTCCAGGCTGATGCCCAGGTCGGCGGAGCGAATCTGGAACGCCTCAAGAACATCGGCCTCATTATTTTTGGAGACGATGGCGAGCAGGATGCCGCGAGAGGACAACTGCTTGAGATGCTTCTGATATTCGAGGTAACAATTGCCTGGGAACGCGCTGCCGCTCGCAATGCCTTCAGGCCCATCCTCTCCAAGGACGCCGCCCCAGAGCGTGTTGTCGAGATCGGTGCAGAGGACCTTTCGCGGGGCGCGATAGAGCGCCGAGAGCGAGCGGACCAGACCGCGCGAGTAGATGCTGAAGCAAGCAGCGGAGACGGGGAGGCGGGAGGCGAGAAACATCCTCTCGTCGCGCCACGCGGCGCGGCCATGGCGAGCTGCGAGATGGTCCACGTCAAAAAAGACACAGTCGGCGATGGTGCCGCAGAGAGAGGCGAGCTTCTGGTTAAGCTGCTGCACGGCGTGGGTGAGACTGTGCGGCAGATTTGCCTCGCCGACGTCGCCGAGGGAGGTCCGGTCGGGGATGACACATCCCTGAAAGAGGATCCGGGCTGAGTTGCCGGCGCGAAAACCTCTGAGCAGTTTGGCCACTCGGGACAGAGACTCTTCGATCTCCGCTTCGACGCCGTTGCCGATGCCGTCGGCGCAGAGCTCGGGTAGTCGGCCCGCGATATCTTCAAGGTCGAGAAGAATGAAGATGACATCGGGCTTGAATTTGGCAAGCGCGCTTTGCGAACTGAGCATCTCGTCGACATAGGAGCCATAGCCGCCGGTTTGCAGGTCCAGCACGAAGTTGGAGAGCACGGCCTCAGCGGCAAGGTAGGGAAGTATGGGCTCTACGGTGACGGAGCGAACGATGTATGCCTTCAATCGCTTTGCCCCGAGCTGACTTTTCAGAGCGTCGGCGATGCCGGCGAAGGCTGATGCAGAAAACATCACATCCGCTGGCTTATTGGAGAGGGCGAGAAGGCGGCGGCTGTGTTGCACGGCCGCGGCTGCATCCTGTCTGGAGGCGGCATCTTTGATGAGGCCTCGCAGCTGCTGACGCTCTGAATCACTTTGCATCTGTTGTCTCCGCTGCGGACAGCACAGGTGTCGGGGCTTTTTTGGGCCCCCGCATGATGATGCGGCCAGGTACGCCCATCACCGTGGCGCCTTCGGGGATGTTGGTCATCACGAGCGTGTTAGCGGCGATCTTTGCGCCATCGCCAACCTTGATCTTTCCAACCAAAGTTGCGCCGGTACCGATGTAGACGTTGTTGCCCACGGTGGGGGATCCCTGACGGCCCATCGCAGACGCGCCGATGGTGACACGATGTGCGATGTCGCAGTTGCTGCCTACCACTGCCTGAGGATTGATGTGAATTCCGCCGATGTGGGCAATATAGAGACCGCCGCCAACCGTGGCCTGAGGATCGAGACACATCTCCATAACAACTTCAGAGAACATATAGGCGAAGAGGTGGACAATTTTGAGGGGAATGCGGATAAGAACGAACGGCTTTTCCGTATGCAGCCAATGACCAAAGCGAAAGATCGTGATCGCCCAAATCGCAGGATTGAGCCAGAGTTGCTTCCCCTTGTGGCCCATCGATTTGTAACGTGCGATATCTTCTGAAAACTCATTCATGTAAGATTTTTCCAGGTATCGATCTCGCTGATACTTTGCTACTACAGTACGGTAAGAGATCGCTGCTTTACCAGTATATTGCTGGCTGCCTTCGGTCCCAAAAACTAAGAGCGGGCAACCCAGATCCACGGCTGAGCTTCAGATAATCGTGAATTTTGAACCGGACAGAAGTGGGGCGAGAAGCGCGTCATCGTCTTGCGATTTTTCATCACATTTTTCTCGGGCCAATAGAAGGAATCGGATATGCCATCCCAACCGACGCGGTCTACAACATCAGGCTCTGGTAAATTCCCGAGCGTTCTGATTACCATCCTGAATTGGAATTCTCAGGATGAGACCTTGTCAGCGCTAAAGTCCATCTCTGAGATGGACTACCCGAATTTCAGGACGGTGATCATCGACAATGGGTCGGCGGACCAGTCGATTGACGAGTTGGCAAAGATAGTCAGCGACCGCGTGGAGTTGATAGCGCTTCCCGAGAACATCGGTTTTTCCGGTGGATGCAACGTAGGTCTGGACATCGCCCTGCAGAATGGCGACGACTATGTGTGGCTGCTCAACAACGATGCGGTCACCGAGGCTCACACTCTGTCTTCTCTTGTTCAGGCGGCGGAAAGAGATAAAACGATTGGCCTGGTGTCACCTATGATCGCTTCGCTCGAGGAGCCGTCGAAGCTGCTGAATGTGGGGGGTCGTTACGAACCCGAGATGCCTTACTATCGTTCGAATAAAGACATCGGCAGGGCGCGGGACTGGGCGGTGACTTGTCCAGACAGAATCATGCTGGTGGGAACGGCGCTTTTGGTTCGGGTAGACATGATCCGCCAGATAGGGTCTCTGGATCCCGAGATGTTTGCTTACTGGGAAGATACCGATCTGTCGCTCCGGAGCATCACGGCTGGATTTCACAACGTGGTTGATTTTGGGTCGATTGTCTACCATAAGGAGAAGACAATTGATGGCAAACATCACGAGTTGAAACCGCACTATTGGTATTACATGGCTCGCAACGAAATTCGCTTCTGGAAGAAGCACGCCGGTTTCAAATCGAGACTAAAACCGCTGTGGTGGGGCTATGAGGGACAACTACGATATCTGAAGTCACTGCATGGGAAATCGCGGCAGGCCCTGCTGGCCGGGTTATGGCACGGATGGCTGAACCGAACCGGACCCTATCGCGACGATATCCGGGCGCCAAGGGTGCTGGGCAGCCTGATTGACCTTCATAGCAGGTTACGCAAGACGTAAACAAGGACGTTCCTTCCAAAGCGATCCGTCGCCCCATCCGCTTTTTTCCATCCGATATCATGTCTTGGAAGGTGTCTCCCAGATGAAGCTTGATGTCGTAGTGCCTACCTACAATCGCAGCCAGTTGCTGAAGCGAACCATTCTCAGTCTGCTGGCGGCGCCAATTCCATCGGGCCTGGATGTGACGATCATCATTGCCGACAACAATAGCAAAGACGACACGGAAGCCATGGTCCGGGAGATGCAGTCGCAATCGGAGAGGCAAATTGTTTATGTCAAAGAAGTGCGTCAGTCGTCCTCCTATGCACGTAACGCGGGCATAGCCGCAGGAAGCGGCGACATCATCGGGTTCATTGACGATGATGAAGAGGTCGAGGAGCACTGGTATGAAGTTGTTGCGCGTGAGTTTGAAGATGAGCGGGTTCAGTTTATCGGCGGATCGTGTCTGCCTAACTGGGGTGCGCCGGCTCCGGCGTGGTTGCCGCCCGGCTATCACTCGGTGATTGGAGCAGTGGCGCCCAAGCCTCGTTCCAGTTTTGGCGGGAGCTTCCAGGGCAATCTGATGAGTGGAAATGCGGTGATTCGGCGGAGCGTGTTCGATCGCGTGGGTACGTATTCCACCAAGCTTGGGCGCAGTGGAAAAGGACTTCTCTCCGAGGAGGACGCGGAACTCTACCGCAGGCTGCGCGCTGCCGATCTCTACGGCATGTATGTGCCGGATCTTATGATTTACCACTACATCCCGCCGGACCGGCTTACGCGCAACTATCATCGGCGCTGGTGCTATTGGCGGGGAGTTTCTCAGGGAATCGCGGATAAGGATTTGAAAGAGCCGGTTGCTTACACGCTTGGGGTGCCGCGATACAGGATAGGTCGAGTGATGAAGGGATTGGTATCTTTTCCCCGGCACCTCGCATCCTCCAAGACCGGCGAAGCCTTTGCGGATGAGTTGACCCTGTGGGACCTGCTGGGATTTATCTACGGGAAACACTTCGCCCGCATCGACAAATACTACGCACAACAATCTTAGGCGGCTATTCGATCGCGAGGTTGATTGCAGCGATCAGGACGTCGCTGTCTCTGCGGTGATCCGCCTTGACTCGCGCCACATGCGGTACATCGACAGCGCCTCTCCGCGGAAGGTAAGCAACACGAATGCTGCGTAAACCGGCAAGGTGACGAGCACCTGGCTGAAGAAGACAATCAGCGAGTGAGGGTGCCAATAGCGATCAGCGAGCACGCACACGATTGCGAATGGAATGGAACATAAGGTAATTCTGGCCCAACCGTCCCACAGAAATGTACGGATAGGGATATTGAGAATCTTGCGTATGTAAGGCGGCCAGAAGATGCAACAGATAAGTGCATTTGAAATGGACGTTCCCCAGGCCACCCCGTAGATGCCGACTGGTTTGATGAGAATCAAACTAAGTCCCAGGTTCAGGACCGCTTCAGCAACCGACCATATCGCTGCCGGCTTGTGTTTTCCGATGGCCATCATCACGGAGCCGGCGGTAGCGGTCGCGACGCTGAAGAATTGGGCGATCATGAGAATCTGCAGGACGTTGCCGGAGATTTCCCTGTACTGCGGCCCCATCCACAGGCCAATGAAGGTCTTGCCGCGGAAGACGAGCGCCAGGCTGATAGGCAGCGCCAGCGCAAGCGTTGCCTGGGTTCCGCGAAGCAGCAGTTTCTGCAGGTCTTCCGATTTGCCCGCTGCCTCCAGGTTGCTGGCCAAGGGGTGAAGGTCGTTGACATGGCATACACGACCTGGCCCGCATACGACGTGAGGCTGCCGCCAATGGAATAAAAAGCAACGAGCCCGACGGACAGGAAGGCGCCGACGACCAGGTTATCGGTGTTGATGATGATCTGGACGGCAATGATCCAGACAAATGTGATGAAGCTGTAAGCCCAGATCATCTTCAACGTTTCGATCTTTGGCTTTGCCACTCTGACTCTGGCGGCAGGAAAGAGCTTGAGGGCGGCTGCTACGGTGAGCAACGCGGCGAGTGTGATGATGGTCAGTTCCCAGTAGGCCAGCGCGATCAGGCCTCGCCCGCTGCGAAGAATGAGAATGACACCGCCTGCCCTGGTCAGCGTCTGCACCATCGTCACCGAACTCAGCACATCAAATCGATGGATTGCGGCAAGGACCGCGCCGAAGACTCCGGAGATGAGAGTGATGGCAACTCCAAGGGCGCACAGCAGCACGGTTATCTGCCCGGCGCGTTGCAGATCGGGAGGAACCTTGAAGAGATGGGGGAACGCGACGGCCAGTGCGACGCTGAGAGCAGCAACTCCAAGCGCAATGAGCAAACGGAACCACAAGGTGGCGCCGATAACATTTCTTGCGTCGTCGAGCTTGTCCTGCGCCTGTGCCTTGGAGACGAAACGGATGACAGCACTGCGCAACCCCATATCCAGAAGATTGAGGTAAGAAACGGTAGAGACCGCCAGAATCCAAATGCCGTAAGCGGTGGGCCCGAGATGTCGAATGACAAACGGCGTAAGGAAGAACGGAACGACCATGCCGACTGCCATGGAGACCCAGTTCATCATTACGTTGAATGCAAATCGTTTCGTGCCGGCCATTGATATTCAGATGCGCAAGTTACACGATACTACAGCGTTATTGCATCGATTTTGAGAGGAGTTCAGAGCGCTTCAGGCTACCACTTTGGTATCAAGAGAGTTGCTCTTTTCATCACGCGGCATGGGATATCATCAGAAGACGTGGAGTTCTCGGCTGGAGCCGAGCGTCCTGTATCCGCGCATGACAGGAGTCCGCAAGAGGAACGTGTGACCACGAGAACAATCGCCGACGATGGAGCTTTGCCTGGATTTTGCAGGGCAAGCGCCCGCCGGTGCTTTTTACGATCTGCGCCCTGCGAAATATCGCGCGTACGGAGCGGCGGGTTTTTTTTCGAGGTATCGCACGGCAGGAGCTCACCATGAAGCTGCTCTTCTGGCTTTGTGTTGCCATCGTGGGATATGCGTACTTCGGCTATGCCGTGGGGCTTTGGCTGTACGTTCACTTGCGCAGGCGGCCTATTCGTAAACAAAACATCACGCCCGGCGTCTCTATCATTATCGCGGCACGCAATGAGGAGGCGAACCTTCCGGCGAAACTCGAGAACCTTCGCAGCCTGGACTATCCGAGGGAGAAGCTCCAGATTGTCATCGCGTCGGATGGATCGACTGACCGGTCCGCTGACATTCTGCGGGAACAAGGCTCCGATATCTCTGCGGTGATTCTCGATGAATCCAAAGGGAAGGCGAACGCGCTCAACGAGGCGGTGCGGATGGCGACGGGCGAGATCCTCATCTTTCTCGACGCACGTCAGGCTGTCGATGAGGAGGCGATCTCTGCTCTGGTGGCTTGCTTTGGGGACCCGGAGGTTGGCGCTGTCAGCGGTGAGCTGTTGCTTGAGGCTTCTTCGGCGGAGGGGCTGGGCATCTATTGGAAGGTGGAGAAGATTGTGCGCAAGCTCGAGTCTGCCTCAGGTTCGGTGGTTGGAGTGACCGGAGCGATCTACGCGATTCGGCGCGAGTTCTACACCGAGATTCCTCAGGGGACGATTCTGGATGATGTTTTTGTACCGATGAATGTGGCGCGGATGGGAAAGCGAGTCGTCTTCGAGCCTTCAGCGATCGCGCGGGACAGGCTATTCAGCAGCAAGGGCAAAGAGTTCTCCCGCAAGGTTCGCACACTTACCGGCAATTACCAGTTGCTGCGAGTGGCTCCGTGGCTGCTTTCGCCATCGAATCCGCTGCTCTTTCGCTTTGTCTGCCACAAACTTTTACGGCTCCTGGTTCCTTTGTTGCTGCTGTTGATGCTGGTTGCTTCGGCGGTCGCTGGGGGGCCATTCTACCGGGCAATCTTCTGGCTTGAGGTGCTATTCTACGTCTCGGCCACCCTCGGAATATTGAGTCCAGATGCCAAGAAGTTCAAGCCGGTTGGTATTGCCAGCACATTTGTCATGCTGAATGCGGCGGCGGCACTTGCGTTCTACAACTTTGCCGCGGGACGAAAGAAGGTATGGCTTTAGTTAAGCGGAGTGCCGGCTGCGATTGCCTGCCTCCAGCTTGGTGACGCCATGGAGAGTGCATCTTGGGACTAGGGCTAATACATTACGTTCCGGTGATCGCCTACCTGGGCTTCTGGATCATGAGCATTCGGTCGCTGACGGGGCGGCCTCTTCTCGGGCTTTATTATTTGATTCCATTCCTGCCTTATCGGACGATGCGGGATCACTTCCTCGACTATCCCCTCGGAGGAAACGTCCTGACCATACTTGTCATTGCAGTTATCGTTGGCGCGATACTGCAAGGCAAGCATTTGCCCAAGACGAAGCTTTATTTGATATGGCTGATCTTTGGAATTTATCTTTACGTGTCGATGTGGTTTGGCACTGCGCTCGGAAATGCCCCAGCCCCACTGTGGATCAGCGATGTGAACTTCGCCACGTGGAAAGACTACATGCTGATACCGTTGACGTTTGTTGCGGCAGGCATGGTCATTGAGGATCGGAAGGCTGTGAGAACGGTGATCCTCATCACGGCCATCTCGCTTTTGTTTATCGACAGAAGTTGCCTGCTCGAAAGTATGTCGAGAACCTGGTCTAATTTTGATGAAAACAAACGCGATGGAGGGCCACTGGGTTACGGCTCAAATCAAACTGCGGCGTATCTGGCGCAGTTTGCGATGTTTTTCTGGGGGGCGGCAATTTTCCTCAAGAGAAAAAAGATCAAGATCCTCTGTTACGGATTGGTTGCTGTCACGGTGTTTGCGATCATGTATACGTTCTCGCGCGGAGCGTACGGCGCGCTGCTCGTCAGCGTCTTTGTCCTTGGGGTACTGAAGGACCGCAAGCTTCTGCTGATAGGCGCGGTCTTTCTAGTGACATGGCAAGCCGTGGTGCCGACTGCGGTCCGTGAACGAGTCAGCATGACGGAGAACTCCAACGGAGTTCTGGAAGCTTCCGCCAACGAGCGCGTGAAGTTGTGGGAGGCCGCCGAAACCTCAATCCTCAACCATCCAATTCTGGGCACCGGCTACGCGACCTATCAATTGACGAATCATGTGGACGATTTGAAAGATACCCATAACTGGTATGTGAAGGTTCTGGTGGAGACGGGCGTTATCGGAATGCTTATCGCTATCGCTATGCTAGGACAGATGCTCGCGTTGGCGTACCGCCTCTACAAAAGGGCGCAAGATCCGCTGTATCGAGGCCTGGGGCTGGGTCTTCTTCTGGCAACGTGCTCTTGTATCGTGGCGAACTTTTTTGGCGATCGCTGGACGTACCTCGAGATCACGGCTCCGCTGTGGGTGCTTTTTGGAACGGCGGCTTGTGCGCTTCAACTGGCTGAGGCCGAACCTGTGACAGAACTGAGCGCTCTCGAAGCTGCCACTGCCAGCAACCCATACATGGCTTACCGATAGGCAGCCGTTACCTTTGCCGCCGTTTGAAATTGAGTTCCGCGATTCCCGGGGCCTGAAAGTACATACATGAGTATGATCACAGTTTTATCGGAGGACGGATCGAGCCTTGATGACCCACAGCATGCCGCCCTGCCTCATGTGCTGCTGGTGCTCGATCAGTTTCCGAAGACGCTTGGCGGTGGCGAACGTATCGTGCTCAGGCTTGCCGCTCTTTTGCCTCAATACGGCTACCGGGCATCGATCCTGACATTTTCAGCTCACCCGGAGAGCGCCGGCCTGCAATCGCCGCCGTGCCCCATCTATCTGTTGCCAATGCGGCGCACCTACGGTTTTTTAGCACTGCGGGCTGCCCTGGAGCTAAGACAGTTCCTCCGCAGAGAGCGGATCAGGATTGTCCAGACATTCTTTGAGAGCTCCGATCTCTGGGCAGGGTTTGTCACCAAGGCCACTTCCGACGCGAAGCTTATCTGGAGCCGGAGGGACATGGGGATCCTCAGGGGCGCCAAGCACGACGTTGCGTATCGGCTCTTATCCCGGATGCCCGATAAAGTCATTGCGGTTTCCGAAGAGGTGCGCCAACATTGCGTTACGGTGGATCGAATCGAGTCCTCGCGGGTGCTGACGATTTACAACGGTCTGGATCTTGCGGACTGGAAAATGGTCTCTACGCCGGCTAAACCTCCGGGCGACGTGCTGATTGCGACCGTTGGCAACATCCGCCGGGTGAAGGGCCACGATGTTTTCGTCAGGGCGGCTGCCTTGATCGCAGCGCAGCTTCCACACGTCTCGTTCAGCATTGCAGGAGATGTGCTGGAGCCGGACTACTTTGCGGAATTGCAGAAACTGATTTGCGAATTGAATCTTTCGGACCGGTTTCACTTCGCCGGCCGTGTCACCGACCTGCAAAAACACCTTTCCGCGGCGGACATCTTCGTTCTTCCCTCACGCAGCGAAGGTTTCTCCAACGCCATTGTCGAGGCGATGGCTGCCTCTCTGCCTGTTGTTGCAACCGATGTTGGAGGAAATGCAGAAGCCGTACAGGACGGCGTCAGTGGACTGATTGTTCCGTCGGAAGATGTTGCCGCCCTGAGCGCGGCGATCACTCGTCTGTTGAGCGATCCGGTGAAGGCGCGTGAGATGGGAGCAGCGGGGAAAAAACTGGCAGCGGAGAAGTTCACGACCGACGCCATGATGCATCAGATCACGCTTGTCTATCTAAGCCTGCTTACGGGTGGGCCGGCCGCGCATCCGATTGCCGAGACAATCTCGCAGTAGCCGTGCTTAGGGAAGTAGAGCCGGAGTCCGGATCCAGTTCATGCGATCAGGCTCCGGCTCATGCAAAACGACAGACGCAATATCAACCGAGGAGCGCGAGTTCTTTATCGGCGTCTTTCGCGGTCTGAGTATTAGGCGCGAGGGCCGCCGCCTTCTTGAGGTGAGAGATGGCGTCCGCACTCTTGGAGAGTTTGGCGTACGTCATACCCAGGTGATAGTGAATGGAAGCGTCGTCGGGTGCGGTCTTAACGGCGTCCTCGAGGAGGTCGCGCGCCGAGTCGTAGTTTCCTCTCTGGTAGTAGACCCAGGCTAAAGTATCTGCGCTGCTTGGGGATGTCGGCATGCCGCGCCGGGCGACCTGAGCGAGAGAGAGGGCGACGTCAAGATTCTGGCCGCTTTCGACCATGAGAAAGGCGAGGTTGTTGGCCGCGATAGGTGAGTCCGGCTGGACGGCGAGAGCCTTCTTGTAGCTGTCCATGGCGCCGTTGCGGTCGCCCTGCGACTCCTGCAGGGAGCCCAGCAGCGTAAAGCCCCGAACGTCTGTGGGGTGATCTTTGGTCCACTGCTGCCACTTGGCAATTGCTTTACCGGTATCGCCGGCTTTGACCTGCGCACGAGAGTAGGTAACGATTGCCGTGCTATCGGACGGGCTGAGCTGCATTGCCTTCTCCGAGGAGGCAAGTGCGCCCTGCGTGTCTCCGGTGGCCAACTGCAGATCGGAGAGCAGGTCGTACATGTCGGCGTTTTGCGGAGCCTTGGCGATCTGTGCCTGCACCAGGCTGATGGCCTGGGCAGGTTGTTTCTCATACACAAGAGCACTCGCCAGTAAACGCAGAGCCCGGGAGCCGTTGGGATTCAGCTCAAGCGACTGCTCAAGGAGGGTCTTGGCCTCGGGAATTTTTTGCTGAACGAGACGCAGTTGCGCCAATTCCAGATAAGCGAGGGAGTTCTTGGGATCGAGTTTGATGGCCTGGTGGAAGTCTGCATCCGCCTTATCGTTGTTCTTCTTGTTGCCCTCAGCTATGCCGCGCCAGACGTAGGCGGCCGAGAACTGGGGATTGATCGCGATGACCGAATTCGCTACCTGCTCGAGACCGTCAAAATCGTGCATATCGATGGACATTTCCGCGAGGCCTGTCTGCGCTTCAATGCTTCTCGGATTGAGTTTGACCGCATCGCGGAAGCTCTGCAGTGCGGTTTGCATGTCGCCCTTTGCGTGTGCGGCGCGGCCGAGCCAGATCTTGACGACGAGGCTGTCAGGGTTGGCCTTGGCAGCCTTCTGAAGCTCCGTGAAGGCTTCATTGACCTTGCCGTCGTTGAGCAGGATCATACCGTCGAGAACGGCGACTTCTGGAACATTGGGGTCGGCCTTGGCGAGATCAGCGCCGACGATTCTGGCCTTGGGAAGATCCCGATTCAAAATCAACAGGCGCAGATAGGCAACCTTGAGTGCAGTGCTCTTGGGATGTTTGGCGACGAGGTCAGCGTAGGTGGTTGTCCCGGCGGGGATCCGATTGGTGCGGATGTAATAGGTGGCAAGCATTCCAGCGCCACTCTCGGAGTCGGACAAATCCTCCGCTGCCTGGCGGAGCGTCGCTTCGGCCTTGACGGAATCATTCTGACGCATGTAGAGTTCGGCCAGGCTGGCGCGGGCGACGACGTTCTTCGGATCCGCGGCGATGGCGGCGTTCATCTGTTCCTCAGCACCCTGGAGGTCACCCTTCTTCTGCAGGAGGGAGGCGAGGACGAGGTGGGTGGTTGCATTTTTTCCATCGAGGGCAACGGCTTTGCGAAGCTGCTCTTCTCCGGCGGCGGCGGTTGTGGGATCGGCGCTTTGGAGGTAGCCGAGCGTGGCGTGGAAGGTCGCGTGGTTCGGGTCGATGGACAGGGCCTTCTGAATCTGGGTGAGCGCCTCGGCGCGGTTTCCGCTGGCGAGAGCCACGCTGGAGAGCAGGGCGAAGGCTTCCGCATTGTTGGGATCGATAGCGAGGACGGCGTTGGCCTGCTCGGCGGCTTTGGCCGGTTGTCTGCCTGCGATGAAGATGTTGCCGAGGTCGATCCGGGCCTGGAGATTGTTGGGCTGAAGGTCGACGGTACGCATTAATTCCCCATACGCGGGCATGATCGAACCCTGCTTGAGGAACACCTTGGAGAGCTGATAGTGGGCTTCGGCGAAGTTATGGTCGACCTTGAGCGCGTTGGCGAACTGGATCGTCGCTTCCTTGTACTTGCCTTCGTCGGCATAGTGCTTGCCGCTTTCAAGATATCGCTGCTTCATCTTGTTGGGGTCACGATGACAACCAACGGTCAGACCAAGTGCAAGCGATACAGTCAGGATTGCTGAAACTCGAACTGCGACCCGGGCTACTGAAATTCTCATTGCCGATTCCCTCAAATTGTCTTTCAGATGAACTCTATGTTTGTACTGCAATGCTATTGCTCTTTACTCTGTCGCGGCACTGACACAACTAATGTAGACCCCTGGCACGCGGCGTTAGTTGGGAACGAACCGTGGAAGATTCGGAGCCATTTGCTTGGTGAACTGAAGCGCCCGCGCCTCCGCAGTCTCCAGGGGCTCAGATGGCAGAATCTGGGTGATGACACGGACCAGGGCGCCGTCGGTCCGGTTCATGCGGATGGCGTCGGCCACCATATATCCCTTGGCGACATATTCGTTGGGGATGCTGCGGCCATGTGCCTGGTACCAGTAGATGACAAATTGTTTGACGTCGCCGTTGCTGATGACATACTCGCCGACTTTGTAGCTCTTGCCGTTGATGTCCTGGATGGTGGTGTACTTCTGCGAATCGAAGGTCCAGCCGGCCCCAGGCAGGCAATTCTGCGGGGAGTGCATTGTCTGGCCGGTCCTTTGGCTGGCAAAGTAACCGATAAATAAGCTGATGGGCGGCTGCCTGGGCGTATCCGATCCGGCCTTTGGCTCGAAGGTGTAGATGCGATTGAGAAAATCGCCTTTTCCCAGCACTTCCAGAGTGTCATCGGTGAGCGGAACATCCTGCGAGACCCAGGGGCCGAAGTTCGTGGGCATCAGGCTGAGAGGCTCACTGTAGGGAACCTGATCGACGTCGCCTCGGCTTTTGAGCACGAAGATGGTCGAGGTAAGAAGAACGACGATGATCCAGAACTTGGGTGACGATTTCATGACATTTTCGCCTTTAGCGGAGCGAAGATCCGCATCGCGCGATGAACCAGGTAGAGGCATCCGAGCGAGACGACAAACATGACCCAGCCGGAGAATTCGTGAAAGAAGCCGAGGGCTTTCTCAGGATCCCAATACTGCACGCAGAGGCCGGTGCCGACGATGCGGGCGACGTTGGCAGTGACGGCGATCGGAATGCTGGCCAGGGCAAGAATGACGCGGCGTTTTGTGGTGCGCTCCAGAAAGTAGCCGTAGAAGATAGCGAGCGTGAACAGACTCATCAGGGAGCGGATGCCGCTACAGGCTTCGGCGACCTCCAGCTTCATGATCGGCAGTTCGATGACATTGCCTTCGTGGAGCGTGGGCACGCCCAGCACGGGCAGAATATCGCTGGCGATTCTGGAGGCGAGCAACTGCAGCGGGAAGGTGATGTGGTTAAAAAGGATCGTTGGAAAGGGGATGGCAAGGACGAGAACCAGAAGCGGAAATCGAAGGGCCTTGAGCATGGGCCAGCCGAAGAGTGTCCAGGTGATGCCGGCCAGCAACAGGACAAAAGACATGCGCGCAGTGAACAGTTCAACGCCATAGACCCCGAGGATCAGGACGGCGATCGCAAATACCACCAGGATCAAACCGGACCACGCCTGCTTTACAGGAATGTTACTGAGGATCTTCCGCTTATCCCAGATAAGGAATGCCGCGAAGGGCGGCACAAGAAAACCGTGTGAATAATCGTCGATGGTGTACCAGTCATAGACCAGTTTCAGGGCGACCCGGTAATAGAGGATTGCCAGCAGCAGGGCGATTGTGGCGTAAGGAAGCCATTTGAGGGGAGATGAAGCGACCTTGGGGAGCTCGAGGTCCGATTCCTTGACAACGAGTTCCGGGGTGGAAGGCATGGCGTGACGTTCCCTGAGATACACGTAAGACGTTATACTTCACCTATAGCGTGTACAGCAATTAGGGTACCCCTTCGGGAGGCAAGTTTTTGCCTATTTGCGGTCTATCGCCACTAAAGTGGTAGGAACATGCATCACATAGGGAAAAGTATTTCCCACCTGGGCTGGTAGTCTGCATATCGGGAGTATCACCTGAGGCACACCCATTTGATTTCAAACACTCTAGTTATATTTTGCATCTTTCGTATCAATAATTGATCGTAGGGCGAGTTTCTGGCCCCCTCGCGCTGCGCGAAATTGGAATGGTTGCCGATAAAAGACTCACAACTGCGTCTCACCCTAGGCGAAACAGCTGGAGGCCAAAAGCCTAAAAATAATGAGAATGAGGGGATTCAGACAGGGAAATGAGGCTCAGACTGCATCAGATGATTGAGTTGATCATAAAGCGGATGAATGGGAGCTATTCAATGAAGCGGCTTTGTTTCACGCTGGCCAGCATAATTCTTGCGCTGCCGGTTACTGGTTTGGCATCGCAAACGACGTCCCAACAGGCAGTTAGGCCGGCCCAGACGCCGGCGACGACAACCGCTCCGGCTACGACGACAACCGTTCCGGCAACGGCGCCAGCCACGCAGCCGGCGCCACCCGCAGCCGCGGGACCGCCACCCGCGACCTCTGCCAACTACGCCGGCCCCATCGATGCCACGCGTTACATTATTGGGCCGGAGGATTCGCTGCAGGTGACGGTCTGGAGGGAGCCAACGCTCTCGGGCGCCTTTCCGGTTCGCCCCGACGGGATGATCTCTCTGGTTCTGGTGGGAGATTTGCCGGCTGCAGGATTGACGCCCATGGCGCTGTCGAACGACATCGCGCAGCGGCTAAAGAAGTACATTCAGGATCCGGTGGTCACCGTCGCCGTGCTCGGGGTGAATAGCCAGAGAATCTTTCTGGTTGGCGAAGTCGGGAAGGTCGGTCCGATCATGCTGACCCCCGGAATGATGCCGCTGGAGGCGATTGTCAGTGCGGGCGGTTTGTCGCAATTCGCTAACTCTAAAAAAATCTATATCTTACGGACGGTAACCGGCAAGCAGGAGAAGATTCCGTTCAACTATAAGCTCGCGCTGAAAGGCGAGAATCCAGGGACCCCGCTGCTTCCTGGAGACACGATTGTTGTGCCATGAGAGATGCCATGAAAATCCGGATGCCAATATCGGTCCTCCTTCTCGCGGCAAGTTCTTTCGCGCAGGGCCAGGCTGTGCCTGCTGCCAGCCCGGCGATGGCGCCAAGTAATTCGGGCCTGAATCTCATGCCCCTCGATGGTGTTCTCCACTATTCGATGAGCGCATCGGAGGTCGTGCAGTTTGGCTACTACGGGCCGGGCGAGGTGACGTCGTCGACCGCGCTCTCGGGAGATGTCGCCTATACGGCGAAGAGTTCGGTGCGGCCGTTCAGCCTGGTTCTTGCGGGTGGCGTCTCGCTACCAAATCAATCGGGTCAGAATACCTCGACCTTCTGGAACATATCGGCTGCGCAGGGTTTAGTGACCCGGCGCTGGGTCTTCAACATCTCCGACTCCTTTAGTTTTCTGCCGCAGTCCCCGACTACGGGTCTGTCCGGTATTCCCGGGGTGGGCGACCTGGGAGGGATACCAATCCAGGGCCCGGTAGAGGGGCCGGCGGGCGGGGTCTTATCGGTGGCGGGCGATCGACTCAGCAACTCACTGGGCGGCAGCGTGGAGCGGCAACTGAGCCACGACACCTCAATCAGCGGCTCGGCTGGGTGGTCGATACTTAACTTCCTGGGCGACGATCAAAATGGCTTCCTGAACAACTCATCGGTTTCGGGCACCGTGGCGTTGAATCGACGAATCGACGCGCGAAGCTCTGTGAGCCTGGATGCGGTGTATTCCACGTTCACTTACAGCGGGAATACGACAGGAGTCAATGAGCCGGACATTGAGACCCGCGGGATCAACGTGTCGTATCAGCGTCTATTGAGCAAGACGCTCAGTATGGGAATCTCCGCCGGTCCGCAATGGGTTTCCAGCTCCAACAGCCTTCTGATTCCGTCGTCGCTCGATGTGGCTGCGACCGGGAGCCTGACGTATTCGCGCGGCTTTACCAATGCGTCGCTGAACTATTCGCGCGGAGTCAACGGTGGTTCCGGTGTCCTGCCGGGCGCAATATCCGACAACGTCTCGGTTTTCGTGGGACATACCTATGGACGCAACTGGGTACTGTCTTTCAATGCAGCGTACGAGCACAGCGCCGGGCTGACGCTACTGCAGCAGACGGGGGCTCCAGGGATTCCGGTGAATGAAGTGTATGACACGGTTTTTGGCGGCGTTCAGTTGACGCGACGGATCAGCGAACATCTCTCCGGCTATGCCAGTTACGAGGCTCAACATCAAGACAGCAACTATTCCAACTCTTCCCTTTCTGGACAGAATGCATTGAATGGCACCTCCCAGACGTTTGGGATCGGAATCACCTTCTCTCCGCGTTCGACGCGACTGGGACAATTTTAAGGAGTTATTATGCTTGGTCATCGTGCATTAACGGCGCAAGATTATTTCACCATTCTGAAACGAAGATGGTGGATCATTGCCATTCCTGCGATCATCTTTCCCATCATCGGTTTTGGCATGACCTACCTGGTGGCCCCCGAGTACATTTCGCAGACGCTCGTTCTGGTGGAGCAGCAGAAAGTTCCCGAGTCGTACGTCAAAGCTGTCGTAACCGAAGACCTGAACGCCCGGCTGGCCACGATGAAGGAGCAGATCCTGAGCCGCTCGCGGCTGCAGCCGATCATCGAGCGTTTCAATCTATTTGCGAACTCCAAGCTGTCGATGGACGATCGCATCGATATGACGCGCAAAAATATCGGGATCGCGCCGATTCAGTCTGAGATTGCGCGCACCAACGGATTGCCGGGTTTCTATATTTCGTTCAAGGCGAACGATCCCCGCACCGCCCAACTGGTATGCGGAGAGATTCAGTCGCTCTTTGTGAGTGAGAACGTGAGCGACAGGGCCGCGGCTGCGGCAGGAACGACCGACTTTCTGAAGGGGCAGTTGGCCGATGCCAAGGCCAAACTGGACGACCAAAATGCTGCACTGGCCAAGTTTCAGCAGACCTATGTCGGCAAGCTGCCAGGCGCCGAATCGTCGAACATCAACATGCTGACGACTCTGAATACGCAACTGGACGCTGCTACCCAGGCGCTGCAGCGCATGGAGCAGGACAAGAGCTACGTGGAGTCGATGTTAGCCTTGCAACTCCAGAACGAGTCGTCGCAGTCGACCGAACATGGCGGACTTCAGCCGCAGGCCGAGCAGGCTGAATTGCAGCAGCTTGTGGCGCAGGAGGCCGATCTGACCGCACGGTATACGGACGACTATCCTGATGTCGTTGCGGTTAAGAGAAAGATCAAGGAGCTGCGGCAGAAGATTGCGGCCGCCCCTGCTGCCACGGCGCCAACTGTCACACCATCGTCTACGGCGCCCAAAGCATCCGACTCGCTGGCAGTCACGCAGCTTCGCGCTCGAATTCGGGCGATGGACCTGGCCATCTCGCAGAAGAAACACGATCAGGCCGAGATCCAGACGCAGTTGCACCTGTACCAGGAGCGCGTGGCCTCCAGCCCGCAGGTGGAGGAAGAGTACAAAAACATCACGCGGGACAACCAGATGGCGCAGGCGTTCTATGATGACCTCCTTAACAAGATACAAACAGCCACGATGGCGGCCAACCTGGAGAAACGCCAGCAGGGCGAGCAATTCCGCGTGATGGACGAGCCGAATCTTCCTGAGGCGCCCGCATCTCCCAAACGGCCGGTCTATGTTGGAGGCGGACTTGGTGCTGGCCTGCTGGTGGGATTGCTGATCGTGGGCTTGTTGGAGTATCTGGATACTGCAGTGCGAACTGAGCGCGACATCTGGGCGTTTACCAAGCTGCCGACGCTCGGTGTTATCGCCTTCAATGGCGAACCCGAGGTCGTAACTGTGAAGCGGCGATGGTTCGGCCGCGGGAGTCCAAACCTGACGGCGGGCTCCAAGCCGCTGATGAATGCGGGTGGCTGAGATGTATAAGAGCTTTTTCAAGCTGCAAAGCAGTCCGTTTGGCACCAGTCCCGACCCGCGGTTTCTCTACATGATGCCGCACACGCGAGAGGCGCTGGCGTGCCTGGAGTACGGCATCTCGGCACGCAAGGGCTTCACGGTGTTGACCGGCGAGGTGGGTACGGGGAAGACGACGCTGCTGCGCCGGGCATTGAGCTCGTTCAGCAATCGCCGCGTGTCCACAGCGTTCGTCTTCAATCCACGTCTGGATGTTCTGGATTTTCTCGAATTTGTGCTGACTGACTTTGGGATTGTGCCACAGACTCGCACGAAGTCCGGGATGCTGTTGCAGTTGAATCGCTGGCTGATCGAGCGATTCCGCATGGAAGAGACGTGCGTCGTGGTGGTCGATGAGGCGCAAAACCTCTCCTGGGAGCTGCTGGAAGAGATACGGCTGCTGACCAATCTTGAAACTTCGTCGGAGAAGCTGCTTCAGATTGTGCTGTCGGGCCAGCCGGAGCTGGAAGAGAAGCTGCGCCACCCCAGCGTGCGGCAGCTGCGGCAGCGGGTTTCGCTATGGTGCCGCACCCAGGCTTTGACCGAGAGCCAGACCCACGCGTATGTCACCGAGCGCTTGCGGATTGCCGGAGCGAGCTGGCAGCTGTTTTCTGTTGAGGCGTTGGAGTTGATCCACCGTTTCAGCCGCGGGATTCCGCGCATCATCAACCTGCTCTGCGAACACTCGTTGATCCTGGCGTACGTCGAGCAGGTGCAGCAGGTGACCCCGTCCATCGTGGAGAGCGTGGCGACGGAGCTGGAATTGGAGACGCAGCCGTTCATGGTCTCTACGGCTGCGATCGGCCACGGAGGGTCATCAACGCAGCAGCCGGTAACGGAAAACAATTTTATGGCAGGTTTTAGTCGAGAGACTCAGGGAAGGCGAGATCGATGAGCCGAATTTACGAAGCACTTCAGAAAGCGGAATCAGAACGTAAGCAGGATCGGCAGGAACCGGAGCCGCGACTGCCGGAGCAGCCGGTCAGCGCCGCGCTGACCATGGCGCTTGCCGAGGCGGATGATCCGCTTACCATTGCGCCGATTGTCAGGGAGCCCTATGAGGATCTGGTCCCGCGACGTATGGGCGCAGACACGCTGGACATGAGCGCGATCGTCCCGCGTCCCTGGGCCTTGTCGCTGTCGGAGCTGCCTGCCTTGCTGGAGCGCGGACCCGCAGTGGAACAGTTTCGCAGCCTGCGTTCGCGAATCTTCGAGCTTCGCGACATCAGCCCGTTGAAGACGATCCTGGTGAGCAGCGGCATGCCGCAGGAGGGCAAGAGCTTTATTTCGACGAACCTCGCGCTGAGCCTGGCGCGCCATAAGAACAGCAAGGTGCTGTTGATCGACGGCGACATGCGGAGATATACGCTGCACCAGGTTCTGGGCTGCGAGTCGCATCCCGGACTGGCGGATTATCTTGCCGGCAAAGCAGGTATCGTGGAAGTGATGCAGCGCCCCGAACAGCCGCAGGCAGCCGCCCCAGGAGCTGCGCCGATACTGCCTAACCTGACCTTTATTGCAGGTGGCAACGGTGGAGATAAAGCCGCCGACCTCTCGGGCAGCCCGCGTTTTGGTGAATTGATCCGGCAAACCGCGCCCTACTTCGACTGGATCATCGTGGACTCTTCGCCGGTGCTGCCCGTCTCCGATGCCGTCAACCTTGCCCGCTGGTGCGATGGCGTTCTTCTGGTCGCGCGCGGAGGCGTGACGAAGTTCCCTGTCGCACAACGCGCACAGAGCGAATTGAAGGCGTCGAATATTCTGGGTTTTGTGCTGAATGCAGTCCACGAAGCACCCGAAGTCGGAGGCTATTACGGCTACGATGCCACCAAGCATTAAGAGGGAGCGACAGGAACGATGATCCGGCTGTTTAACGTGTACTATCCCACCCGTACCATCGTTCTCCTGTTGTGCGAAGCGCTTATTGTCAGTGGCTGCTTCCTCCTGGCGACGGTTTTGCTGCTGGGGCCGGATACCTATCTCGTTCTGAACTATGAATACGGCGGCCTCAAGATTCTCGCGCTGACGATTCTGACCCTGCTCTGCTCCTATTACTTCGATCTCTATGAGCCGCAGCGCATCTCGGCCCGATGGGAGATTTACTTTCGTCTGCTGTTGGTCCTCGGGTTTCTCTCCTTCCTCCTCTCCGCGATTGTTTATGTATTTCCCGCCGTTGATATTCCCGGCCACTATGTTCTGTTGCTGGGTCTGATGTTTCTTACTGCGGCGCTGGTGGCATGGCGCAGCGCATACGAGTGGATCATCGGAAGGGAAATGTTCCGCGAGCGGGTCTATGTTCTGGGCGCCGGCCAACGTGCACAGACCGTCGTCGAGCTGCTCCAGACACGTAAGGACGCCGGCATGCATGTCGTCGCCTGGGATGGCGTGTTGGCCGACAAGATGGAGCGCAAAGAGGCGTTCAACGCCGCCCTGGAAAGTTTTGGCGGAGCGAAGCCGCGAGTCGACCGCGTCATCGTTGCGCTCGAGGACCGCCGCGGCGAGTTTCCGGTGAATGAACTGCTCAAGCTGAGATTCAACGGAGTAGTGATTGAGGAGGCAGAAAGTCTGTTGGAGCGGCTGACCGGCAAGCTGCACCTGAATGGACTTCATCCCAGCAGTTTTATCTACAGCGAAGGATTTCGGGTGAAGCCCTCGCAGCAGATTGCGCGGCGCATTGTGTCGACGCTGACGGCCGCCGTTGGATTGCTCCTGTTCCTCCCCTTTTTCCCGTTCGTGGCACTGATGGTCCGGCTGTCTTCTCCCGGGCCGATCTTCTTCCGTCAGACGCGGGTTGGGCTCGGGGGCAAGAACTTCAGCGTTTACAAGTTTCGTACCATGCGAGTCGATGCCGAGGTGGCCGGAGCAAAATGGGCGAGCAAGAATGATCCGCGAGCCACTCGCGTCGGAAATTTTATGCGGAAGATACGGCTGGATGAGGTGCCGCAGCTATGGAATGTGCTGCGCGGCGATATGGGGTTTGTCGGTCCCCGGCCGGAACGCCCCGAGTTCGTGCCCTGGCTCTCCGAGCAGATTCCCTACTTCAATCTGCGTCATATGATTCGCCCCGGACTGACCGGATGGGCGCAGGTGCGGTACGGATATGGAGCGACGCTCGAAGAAGCCCGCGAAAAGCTGGAGTTCGATCTGTACTACATCAAGCACATGACCCTGGGACTCGATCTGCTGATCATGTTCGAGACGGTCAAGACGATTCTTCGGCGGCAAGGGGCGCAATAAGGCCGGCTCCCGCATAGCAGGCAGGTTTGCCCTGCGCGGTTGTTCCTGCGCGGGCTGCAGGTCAGGGGAATCAGTAGATGCGGGTGCGGGATGAGAGTGCTGGTTTCAGCGTTCTCTCTTCTTTCTTGACCAGGTGTGGAATCCGCAGAGGCCGCGGCGGAACCTCCGGCATACCGACTTCGCTCAACTTATAAAGCAGCGATCGGTAGCTGATCTGAAGCCACTTTGCCGTTTTCTGCCGGTTCCAGCTATTTTCCTGGAGCACCTTCAGAATGATCTGCCGCTCGAGATCCTGGGTTGCCTTCTTGGTGATGTTCTTGAGCGAGACCGGCTCGCTGAGGTCGATCTCTGTCACAATGCCGCGGGGCGACTCCGGCATCAGCTCTGCGGCCAGCGCCTCTTCGCTGCCGATCAGCACGTAGCTGCGGATGAGATTCTCCAGCTGTCGGACATTGCCCGGCCAGTGATAGTTCTGCATCAGGCGTACGGCGCTCCGGGAGAGCAGCTCGGGGGTATTATGGAAGACTTTTGCATAATGGTCGATAAAATAGTCGATCAGGATCGGAAGATCGGCGATCCTTTGGCGCAAAGGCGGGAGATTGATGGTCACCGCATTAATACGGAAAAGGAAGTCGAGCCGGAAGGTGCCATCTTCGACCTGATTGCGAAGATCGCTGTTGGAGGCCGAGACCAGCCGGGTGGCGATGGAGCGGGGTTCGTGACCGCCTACCCGGACGAAGGTGCCGTCCTGCAGCACTTGCAGCAATTTCGATTGAACCGCGAGATCGAGGCTGCCAACCTCGTCCAGAAAGAGCGTGCCGTTGTGCGATTGCTCCACCCGGCCCAGCTTGGTCGACATGGCACCCGTAAAAGCGCCCTTTTCATAGCCGAAAAGCTCAGTTTCGAGCAGAGAGTGAGGAATGGCGGGGCAACTGACCTTCACCAGAGAGCCACGAGCGCGCATCGAGAAGGCATGCAGCAGGCGCACGCAAATCTCTTTGCCGGTGCCGCTTTCGCCTTGAATCAGGACGGGAACATCGGTCTCCGCAACCCGCTCCAGCTTGTTTCGGACGGCCTGCATGGCGGCAGTTTTGCCAAAAATGATGTCCAGCGGCGGCAGGTTGAGAGAGGCGGCGGATTCGGCGTTGTGAACCAAGGTCATTTTTTCCTATCGGCGTTGGGCAGGACCGCAAAGTTTGCAATATGCTTCACACCTGCACGTTGATTACCAATTATTAGATGCTTAAGCAAAAAAATAGGATATTTTGACAGGGGGAGCCGGAGAGTCAAAGGGAGATCGGCTCCCAAGCATGGCCGAAGTTCCCGTTTTATGTGAAATTTAGGGGTCACTAGGCTTTCTACAACCAAAGTAACCTGACGAAAAATATCCCTATTTTCTCGTTTCACAGAGGCAGCTTCCATGTAAGCTAGGCCTACTTGAGATGAGGAGTGGAAAAGCTTTATCTCTTTTGTCAGCAAAGTTCTTAACATTTTTATGTCAAAGTGCTGTTGAACAATCTAGAATTTGCAAAGTACCGCCGTTGTGAAGCTTCCCCACTTCTCGACTTGAGTTGGTTGGATGTGTCTGCAAGGAATGTGTTGGATTCGCTAATGAGCTGTATTTAGAATCATCGCCGGATTGGGCATTGAATCCGTGCCGGCGAAATAGGGGTATTTGTATGTCAGCTGCGCTGTCTTATCCGGTTTCTGTCTTGAAGTCGAGTGCCAGGTCGCGGGCCCAGATTCTGATCCTGGAGCCCGATCTTGCTGTACTTGACTATCTCCGGTTAACCCTCGGGTCTCAGTACTCTCTTAGCTTGTTCTCGGAAGAACAGGCTCTGCTCGATCGTCTGGAGAGATCTGAGCAGCCCGATCTGCTTTTGCTTGCCCTGCACACCAGCCGGGATCCTTTGCCGCTCTTAACTCATATTCGCTGCACCAAGCCGAACCTTCCGGTGATCGTTCTGTCGTGCTCGGCCGAACTGCGCGATCTCGAGATGGTGATCCGGCTCGGGGTTCGCGGCATCGTCATGAAGCCATTTATCGGCAGTGATGTGGAGCAGGCGATTGAGGAACACCTCTCCTGTGCTGAAAAGAACGTGCCCGCCGCGGATGCTTTGAAGGAGATTCCGCTGAACGAGACGCATTCGTTTGTGCGCTCGAGCAAGCGGATGCGCGATCTTGAAGCGCAGGCTGCACTGGTGGCGCGCGCCGATATTCCGCTGCTGATTCTTGGCGAGAGCGGCACAGGCAAAGAGATTCTTGCGCTTTATACGCATAAGATGTCGGCTCGCAGCCAGAACATCTTCCTAAAGGTTAACTGTGCGGCTGTGCCGGCGGACCTGCTGGAGAGCGAACTGTTCGGTTATGAGCAGGGTGCATTTACCGGCGCGGTGAAGACCAAACCCGGCAAGTTCGAAGTTTGCACCGGAGGAACGATCTTTCTCGACGAGATTGGCGAGATGCCCGCAATTCTGCAGGCCAAGCTGCTGCAGGTTCTGCAGGACGGGACGTTCTCGCGACTGGGCAGCCGTTCGCCGATGAAGGTCGATGTGCGTGTGATCGCCGCCACCAACATCAATATGAAAGAGGCAATGGCCAACAAGACGTTCCGCGAGGATTTGTACTACCGCTTGAACGGCTTTACCCTGAGCATTCCTCCGCTGCGGGAGCGCAAGGAAGAAATTCCGGTATTATCGGAATACTTCATGCGCAAGGGAGCCAAGCGTTATGGGCGGGAACCTCTGCCTTTGTCGGCGAATCTGCTGAACGCGCTGGGGGAGCATCTGTGGCCCGGCAACCTTCGCGAGTTGGAGAATGTCATCAACCGGTATCTGGTGCTTGGAGAAGAGAAGTCGATTATCGAAGAGCTTTCCCCTGCCACGGCCTACCAGGGAGCCGGGGCGCCGGCCCAGGAGACGCCAAGCGGCGCCGGACTGAAGGCGATGGTTCGCAACCTGAAGGGTGATGCGGAATCGACGGCAATTGCACAGGTGTTGGAGGGAGTTGGATGGAACAGGAAGGCCGCGGCAAACGATCTGCAAATAAGCTACAAGGCGCTCCTGTACAAGATCAAACAGTACGATCTGTCGCCGCGGAACCACGCATCGTAGCGTCGAAGAAGAGCGAGAAACAGCCGTCAGAAAGTTATCGCGTCATCATCCGGTACGAGAGTCATGCTGTTCGGGGGCTGGTGGAGCCGGGCGAACTGGGGTCGATTGAGCAGTTGCTGCGCAACGACCCGATGTATCCTCTTGATTCGATTCGATTAAAAATTCTGGATTCCGGGGTTGAACAGGAGTTGTCGACGAAGGACGCCAAGGCGGTCTTCTTCGTCAAGACCTTCGATGGCGACCTGAAGCACAGGGCCCTTCATTTTCATGAACATGCGCCGACGGTGCCGGGGTTGTGGGTGCGGGTGTACTTCTCCGATGGCGAGATGATTGAAGGAATCATCAGCAATACCAAGGATTTTGTGCTGGAGACCGGCTTTTTTCTGAGGCCGACGGATCCGAATGGAAACAACCGGCTGGTCTATGTGCTCAAGGGTGGGCTCAAGGACTTTCATGTGCTGGGAATGCGGAATTTTTCGAAGAATCCCGCGTAATTTTTCGCGAAAAAGTGCCGGACGGTGGTGAGGGCGAAACCCCGCGTCTTTGCTGGCGTTTTTGAGGGGGGTTGGGGAAAATTCGGTGTTTTTTTGTGGTGTTTTTGTGGTGAAGTTGTGGTGTTTTGCGTGGTGAACGTGGTGGTTTGGATGGCTGTTTTTTGGCGTCGAAAAACATGCCAACTTTTCAAAATTTATTTTCTGTGGATTTCTTCGGGGAGGGACGGAGCGGATTTGCCTGGCCGAGCGTTACTGAGTTGAGCGAGCTTGACCTCGATCAGTTGGCGTCGGTTTCAAACTCAGGGTAGAGTTTGGCCCATTCGGAGTGGGGATACTTTGTGTGCAGGGTCTTGAAGACCAGGCGCCGCGCGGGCGTGCTGTCCTCGAGGTTGCAGCCGTTGCGCATGGCTCGGAAGGCGAATGCCAACAGCTCCGGATTTCGCTGGTCTGCCGGGTGTGCCTTGACCCAGGCGAGCGACTCTTTGCCGAAGTAGGCCGGGGCCGCGCCGATCTTCTCGAGTTCTGCATGCTCCTGGCGGGCTTCGGTTGCCATGGCGGGTGTGACGAAGGGAGCGAACGGCTGCGGCTTCTGCGCCGCCGGCGGTGCGGGCACGCGGTCGCCGCGGTAGTTGTAGCTGGTGGAGTAGCTGTTCATGCCCATCGTCGGCTGTTCCTTGCCCATCCCCGAACACCACCAGTTATCGCGGTAGCTGCTGTAGCCGACGAATCCTTCTTCGCGCCCTGCACCGCCGTTGACGTAGGGCCTGACGGAGGGAAAGCGCATGAGCGCCAGCAGACCGGTGATCCTGCGATCGTCTACGGTCCGGGCTGCGTCATAGGCGTTGAGCCAGGGCTTCCATCCCGGCTCGCCCTCGATCAGGATCGGGGTCAGGAGGCGGGCCTGCTGCGGCTGATTGAGCAGAACGGCGCGCGTCCAGACCGCCATCGCCAGTTCAAAGCGCAACTGCCTGGGCCAGTTCGACTGCAACACAAACGACACCAGCACGGAGAGGGGCAACTGCTCATTCAGGACCGTCGCTGCGTCGACATCGATCCGTTTTGCGCCTGCTGTGTTGATTGGAAGGCCGGCCATGGTCGGGCGTCCCGGTTCCGTCTCGTGGCCCGGCGTCGGCGGCGGCAGAAATCCGTTCACATCGAAGCCTGCGGGCTGCATCGGGGCAAGCTTTGCGAATTCGGTGAGCGACTGGGCCCGGCTTTGCGCGAGCATGGTGAACAGATTCAGGGTGGAACGGGAGGCGTGCTCTGCTATCAGGGTGTCGAGCGCCTGTTGCAATTCGCCCTCTGCGGCTGCGTCGTCGGTCATCAGGCGAAGACGCAGGAAGGTGACGGTTGCCCATGCGGGTGAGCCGGGCGGAATCTCTGCCGCGGCCTTGATTAACTCCGGGGCCGGCTTCTGCAGGTCGGTCATCTGCAGGTGAGTCATGGCCGCGACAAGCCAGGCAACGCTGTGGGTCTGGTGCCAGCGTTCGGCTGCATGATCTTCGCCTCCCGTGCGCATGGACCTGATCCAATCCACCAGGTCGTTCTTCTTCGCTTCGTCGAGCTGATCGGCGGTGAGGTGGTCCAGGGCAAAGCCGAGCTCGATCAGGTTCTGCCCGAGTTGCGGGCCGGGTTTCAGGAGGTTGTCTGCGAGGCGGATGGTTGCGTTGACAGGGTCGAGGCGGAAGTTGACGAGGGTCAGAAGCCGGGCGGCGCTGGTGGCGTAAGGGCCGCCACCGGCGACGATGCGCTTCAGGCGTTGTTGCGCCTCGCGCATGGGAGCTTCCTCGAATCCATTCTCTACCGCAAGCGTGGCCTGGCGGATGAGACAGCGCGCGACCAGATACTCGGCGAGATCGTGCCAGGGCGAAGCCTCATCGGCTGCGACTGACTCGAAGCCGCTCCGTGCCTCCGGCCATTCGGCGCGATAGAAGTGTGCGGCTGCGATCTGATAGGCGCGATCTTTTTCGAGCCACGCCGGGCTGCCGGTGGGCGCGGCTGCGGGCATCTGCTGCGCAACATCGCTACAGTTGGAGAAGACGGCATTCTGTCCGCGCATCCAGTCTGCGAGCTCCATCTTCGCGTCGGGGTATTTTCTGGTCCGCTCGGCATAGGTTCTGGCCGCGGTGGCAAAGGAGTTGTCCAGGCAATTCGGGTAGGTCTGCCAACTGCTTCCCGGCAGGGCGTGATCCGGATTGACGGGAGTTTCATCGGCCGATTGACTGACCTTCACCCAACTTTCCAGTCCCGCGGTGGGCACGTCGTCAGAGGATCGTGCTGCGAGTACACTCTTGCGTTCCTCGGGCGTGAGCGCGGGGCCGGCCATCATCCGATAGGCCAATATGAGGTTGGTGTTGAGAAACTCCTGTCCGATGATCTCGGGTTTTGCTTCGAGAAAGTCCTCGAGGTTATCCGGGCCGGTGGGTTTAACGAAGACTGCCTCGACGAAGTACGGTCCACAGCTTTCTCCTGCAACGGAGATCATTGCCATCAACACCGCACCCGCGACTGCGCCGCGCCAACGCATCACTGTTCGCCTTTCGGATCGGAAGGAAATTGATTCTGGTTGAGCTGGGCGACCTGACTCGGGGTCCAGGGCCGTGGAGCAAAGATGTAGATTCGTTTGCCGCTTTGCCGGTCGGGCGCTGTCCACGGCTCATCGGTGGAGATGCCGAGGCTGTTGCGGCAGAGCGGCTCGCGAACGCTCCACCAGCCGACGTGCCTGCCCAGACGGAAGTACATGGGCACGGCTGCATCTACAGGCAGGCCGCTCATCCAGCCGCGTTCGACGGAGCACCAACTGACGAGTGCGGTCATGCTCAACCCGACTCCGCGGGGTAAGGCCACGCGCACGCGGCGAAGCACGTCGGCATAGAAGGCTTGCTGCGACTGGGTTGCATCGAAGTCCACCTGCAGGCTGCGGATGTTGGGAAGGGTTGCCGTCCGGAGGAGCGCGCGCGCGGTTTTGTCACGCAGGGACTCGGAGTCGCGGAAGTTGGAGCCGGCTTCGATGCGCACGACGGCCTCGGCCCAGACGCCGGCGGGGACGAGGATTCTCTGGCGGCGCGGTGCGATGTTAATGTCGGGATCGCCAAGAGCGGGGTCGCCAAGGCCGCGGTCGCCAAGAAAGATGCGCTCGGCGAGGAAGGCTACGCCAGCGCGTTGCGGATCGAGGCCGCGCAGGTTTTCCGGTTCTTCCCACGCCCATACGATCACCGGCGGAGCCGAGCCCTGCATCGCCGGAAGCGGTCGCACGGCCACGGTGTCGCCGTTGAGCCCAAGCGCCGCACCCAAACAAACCAGCCCCGTCAAAACCCGCCAATGCTTCACTGCTGTAGCCTCATGCTGCCTATCAGGTGGATGGAACTATAGCCCATTGAGATGATATGCCGGAGAGATTGGAGGCATAAATTTTTGGTGAACCAAGGGTCTACTCCGTGAAGGGTTGGAGGGGGGATCAAGGAGGGGATGAAGACGGGGGAGGCAGAAGCCGGTTAACCTGATAAGTGGCGACTCGCGGCGCCGGAAGCGAGTAATATTTCATATATCAACTCCCGCTTCGGGGCAGGAGTTGGCGCGAAGAGAAAGAGGGAAGTCGACGTGTCAGAAGAAAAAGATCAGGCGAAGGTGAGCCGCAGGAAATTTCTGGAGGCTGGTTCGGCGGTTCTGGTAGCAGCAGCCGGCATGCAGGCAGCGCAGGGGCAGCAGAGCAAGATTTATCCGAAGGACACGCATACCGGGGTGAACGAGAGCCAGCCGGGGCCGAAGGGAAATGCGGCTCTCGATGAGCAGAACATGGATTCGGCGTTTCCGCCGCAGACCGACGCGGGCGGACAGCCGCCGTTCAAATACTCGTTTTCGCAGGCGCACAAACGGATTGAAGAAGGTGGATGGACGCGGCAGGTGACGGTGCGCGATCTGCCGCTGTCGAAGACGATGGCCGGAGTGGAGATGCGGCTGATCTCGGGCGGCATACGCGAACTGCACTGGCACGTTGCGTCGGAGTGGGCGCTGATGCTGTATGGCTCTGCGCGGATTACGGCGGTCGACCAGCAGGGGCGGGGATTTGTGAGCGATGTGCATGAGGGCGATCTGTGGTTGTTTCCGGGCGGAATCCCGCACTCGATTCAGGGGCTGGGACCGGATGGATGCAAGTTCCTGCTGGTGTTCAAGGATGGCAACTTCAATGAGTTTGGAACGTTTCTGCTGACGGAGTTTATGCACCACACGCCGAAGGAGGTGTTGGCGAAGAACTTCGGTGTGGCGGAGTCGACGTTCGATAAGGTGCCGCCGAAGGAGTTGTTTATCTTTCAGCGCGAGCTGCCGCGTCCGCTGGCGGAGGAGAAGAAGCAGGTGGAGGATGTGACGGGGCCGGTGCCGCACCCATACGACTTCCGGCCGAGCGAGATGCAGCCGACGAAGGTGTCCAGGGGCGGCGAGGTGAAGATCATCGACCGGAAGAGCTTTCCGGCGACCGATATCGCGGCGGCGATCGTGACGCTGAAGCCGGGCGGGCTGCGCGAGCTGCACTGGCATCCCAACGCGGACGAGTGGCAATACTACGTGAAGGGCAAAGGGCGGATGACGGTGTTTGCGGCGGGTGGACTGGCGCGCACGATGGACTTCCAGGCCGGCGATGTGGGGTACATCGATATCTCGATGCCGCATTATGTCGAGAATACGGGCGATGAGGACCTGGTGCTGGTCGAGGTGTTTCCGACACCGTACTACGAGGATATTTCGCTGGCGGAGTGGCTGGCGCACACGCCGTACCGGCTGACGAACGAGCACATCGGAGTGGGCGAGGATTTTCTGGCGAAGATTGCGAAGAAGGAAGCGATTATTACGCCGGAGTAAATGTGCCTTACGACCTCACCGGAGTGAGGTTCCGCGGCGATTGCGGGTGCGGTAGAAGGTGTAGCCGACGATGTTGCTGATGAGTGTGGTGCCGAGGATCTTGGCGGCGTAGGCGCGTGGGTTGACGACACTAACGAATGGGTAGGCAGAGATCAGAAAGCTGAAGAGTGTGGCACAGAGGCCGGCGATCGAGGTCCAGCGAATCCAGCCGGGCAGTCTCGCGCGGAGCGCTTTGGCTCCGATGAGCGGGATGGCGAACATAGCGAGATAAGAGATCTCGTAGTGGGTGACGGCCGCGTTGGAGAGGACCTGGAAGGCCTCCTGCGCGTGAACGCCTACGTTGGCGAGAAAGAGCAGAACCAGGACCAGGGCGCAGGTGAAGGCTACGGAGTTGGTCGGGGTACGGAAACGCGGGTGGAGACGCGTAAACCACGCGGGGATGAGATGATCCCAGCCGGCGGCCAGGGGGAGACGGGTGACTCCAGTGAAGATGAAGCTGGCGGCGGCGATGAGACGAATCTGCACGAGGAAGATTGCGGTCATGGCGAAGAGATTGCCGATGCCGTTGTTGCCGAGTGCGTAGCGAAGCGTCTGGGGAATGGGCGCGATGAAGTCGATGTGTCCGCGGGAGAAGGCGACGACGGCGCTGGTTCCGGCGATGAACATGGCGCAGATGGTGGGGGAGGAGAAGATGACGGATTGGCCGATGGAGCGGGCGGCGTCTTTGCTTTCTCCGGCGAGGATGGCGATGTATTCGAGGCCGCAGAGTGCGCCGAAGAGCATCTGGCCGAAGAGCGCGAGGGAGACCATGTTGAGTTGCGGGAGTTGCAACGGCAGCAGCTCGTAGTGAATGGGCTGATGGTGGGAGATCGCCCAGAGCGGCAACAGGATGAGCGCAGTGTAGACGATGAGGATGGAGATGCCGCCAATGTTGTGAATCCACTTGCCGAGCTCGAGGCCGCGGATGGCGGCGGCGGTGATGGCGAAGACGACGATGGCGACGATGGTGAAGGAGACGAGGTGATTTTCGGGCAGCCATGCGGCGGAGGGGCCGATGAGGTAGAAGAGTTCGGTGGGGATGGCGTAGAGAATCGCGGCGGTGACGGCGATGGCGTAGAACCAGAGGTTCCACGCAGTCATAAAACCGCCGAGATCGCCGAATGCGGTGCGCGCCCAGACGTAGAGTCCGCCTTCGAGGGGCATCTCGCGGTTGAGATAGATGACGGAGACGGCCATGGGAAGGTAGAAGAGGACCATGGCGGCGATCCAGGTGAGGGCCTGGGCGCGGCCAAGGCCGGCGGCGATGCCAACCCAGGAGCTGCCGACGACGCACAGCACCTGCGTCAGGACGAGATCGCGCAGGCGGAGCTGGCGGTGGAGCGAGCGCGAGCGGTCTTCGATTGCAGACTGGGGAACCGGCGCAGCGGAGGGCATTTGTTGGGTATGGTCGCACACGGATGCGACGAGACGATAGCCTTTTTCTCGCCGGAGGCAGCGGCACCGGTTTCCGTTCTTGCCTGAGTCCAGAGCGATGAATTAGCCTTCAGGGCATGAGAGCAACCTGTTGGAGAGCGAGTCTGGCCGTCGCGGTTGCGATGTGCTGTGGTTTTGCCGGAGCCCAGACGGGGGAGATGCCGGGGATGCATCATCACGATGCTCCGGCAGCGGGGGAAAAGCTGGGGCAGGTTTCGTTTCCGGTGGTGTGCGAGGCTGCATCGAAGGCTCCGATGGAGCGGGGAATCGCGCTGCTGCACTCCTTTGGATATGAACAGGCGGAGGAGCAGTTCACCGAGCTGACGAAGAGCGATCCCAAATGCGCGATGGCCTACTGGGGCGTCGCGATGAGCGGGTTCCAGGAACTGTGGGGGCGCCCGAGCCAGACAGCGATGGACCACGGCTGGGCCGAGATTCAGGAGGCGACGAAACTTGGCGGAAAGACCGATCGTGAGCGCGGATATATCGCCGCGCTGAGCAGTTTTTACGATCCTGCGAAGCCCGACTACCAGGCTCGCGTCGATGCGTACACGGCCGGGATGCTGGCGCTGCATGAGGCGTATCCGGACGATGTGGAGACGTCGGCGTTCTATGCGCTGTCGTTGCTGGCCGATGTTGCGCCGGGCGATACGAGCCTGGTGAAGGAGCGGAAGGCTCTGGCTGTGCTGCAGCCGCTGTTTGAAAAGAATCCAAATCACCCGGGACTTGCGCACTACATCATTCATACCTGCGACACTCCGGTGCTGGCGCCCGAGGGGCTGGCTGCGGCGCAGAGATACGCGCAGATCGCGTCGTCTTCTCCGCATGCGCTGCACATGCCGGGACATATCTTTGCGCGTCTGGGGATGTGGCAGGAGGACATCCAATCGAACCTGGCTTCAGTTGCGGCCAGCGAGAGGGCGGAGGCTGCGGGGATGCCCGGCGCCCACCACATGTATCACGCGCAGGAATTTCTGCTCTATGCCTATCTGCAGACCGGACAGGATGGGAAGGCCACGCAACTGGTGCAGGGAATCAACCCGCTGGCCGCTCGTCTGGACGCGATGCCGGGCATGGACGATATGAAAGATATGTCGGGATATGTGCGCAATGAGTTTCCCGCGTTCTATGCCGTGGAGATGCGAGACTGGAACGCGGCGGCGGCGCTGGTGCGGGCGCCGGGTACCCGCGGATTCGATGCGCTGACGACGTATTGGGGGCGCGGCATTGCGGATGGACATCTGCGGCGAGCCGAGGATGCGGCGGAGAACCTGAAGCGCTACGACGCGGCACTGGCAGAGATGAAGAAAGGACCGTACGCGTTTCTGGTGGGGCAGATGATGGTGGACCGCGGGGAGCTGCTGGCGTGGAAGGAGTACGCCGAAGGTCACGGCGATGCCGCGGTGGCAAGTATGACCGAGGCCGCGGACCAGCAGGACAAACTCGGGCAGGGTGAGGTGGATATTCCGACGCGCGAGATGCTGGGCGACCTGCTGATTGAGCTGAAGCGTCCGCAGGAGGCGCTGGCGGCGTACAAGGTTGGGCTGGTGTTGAGCCCGAATCGCCTGAATGGCCTGTATGGCGCAGGGCGCGCGGCAGAGGCTCTGGGCAAAAAGAACGAAGCCGGCGGGTATTATGCGGCGATGCTGAAGAACACGGACGGCGGAGCGCACTCCACGCGGCCATCGCTGGCACGGGCGAAGTCGTTCGAGGCGGCACTGACGGCGGCTGAACAGTAGCCTTCGATAAGGGGAGAAGGCTTTCCGTCACATTCAGTCACAGAAAATACAGAAGGCAGCCATCGCGGCTGCCTTTCTATATTTGTAACAGAAACGGTTGCTTATACTGCGACGGGTTCAGCGACCTTGACGTTGACTGGAGTGAGCCAGTTGTTGCGATCGGGACGAGTGCCGTTGACGATGCCGAAGAACTCGTCATGCAGCGCCCTGGTGACCGGGCCCATAGTGCCGTCGCCAATCATGATGCGATCGACGGAGCGGAGGTGGGTAACCTCGGCTGCGGTGCCGGTGAAGAAGGCTTCGTCGCAGACGTAGATCATCTCGCGGAGCAGCGCCTGCTCGACGACTTCGATCCCGAGCTGCTTTGCCAGCGTGAGGATCGAGTTGCGCGTGATCCCATTGAGCACGGAGTTGGCCAGCGGCGTGGTGTAAAGGATGCCGCCGCGAACCAGGAAGAGATTCTCGCCCGAGCCCTCGGAGAGGTAGCCGTTGGTGTCGAGACCAATGCCCTCGGAGTAGCCGTTGGTCTCGGCCTCCATGCGGATCAGCTGCGAGTTCATGTAGTTCGCGCCTGCCTTGGCCAGCGTCGGCATGGTATTGGGGGCGAGCCGGTTCCAGCTGGAGATGCAGACGTCGGCGCCCTTTTCTCCGTGGACGTACTTGCCCCAGGGAAAGTTGGCGATATAGATCTCCACCGGCGAGCGGAGGGGATTGACCCCCATCTCGCCGTAGCCGCGGAAGGCGATGGGGCGGACGTAACTGGGCGCAATGCCGTTGGCCTCGACGAGGTCGACCACTGCGGAGGCGAGCTGGTCGCGCGTATAGGGCAGAGGCATGCGGTAGATCTTGGCCGAGTCCACCAGACGGGCCATGTGCTCGGGCAGGCGAAAGATGCCCGCGCCATTGGGCTGGGTGTAGCAGCGGATGCCCTCAAAGACCGAGGAGCCGTAGTGGACGACGTGGGACATGACGTGAATCTGCGCCTCATCCCAGGGGATAAGTTTTCCGTTGTGCCAGATGTTTTTAGTGCTTTGCAAGGCCATTCGCGCGCTCCTAAGTTTGAGAGTTAATTATAGCGGGGCGGGTAGGAAATGTAGATACGACAATCTTTGCGAGCTGACGATGGACCGAAGGGGACCGTTTGGATTTGCCCTTGCCTTTCTCTGTTTCTCTCTCTTTTGCTTTTTTGCTTGACACCTTTAAACCGTTAGTAATAGCTTACGGTAAGTGGCAACTTACCAACAGCGGCAACTGGATGCCTTCGGCGATCTCACCCGGCGTGCACTTCTGGAACGTCTTCGCCACAAGCCTCTGCCTGTTGGCGAGTTGGCACGAGGCCTGCCGGTGAGCCGCCCTGCTGTCTCACAGCATCTTCGCGTGCTGAAACAAGCGCAGCTGGTGCGGGATGAGGCGGTGGGGACGAGACGGTATTATCGCCTGGACCCTCGCGGGTTCGCGGCCGTGCGGTCCTACTTCGACAACTTCTGGGGCGACGCTCTGGAGGCATTCAAAGCAAAGGTTGAGGAGGAGTAAGACGATGGTGGAAGCAGAATCGACGAACAAGACGACCAATGGACAGGCCGTGGACGCGGTCGCACCGAAGGCGTTGGAGCCGGTACGCAAGAGCATTCAGGTTCGCACGAATGCGGAGCAGGCCTTTCGTGTCTTTACCTCGGAGATGGATAGCTGGTGGCCGAGGACGCATCATATCGGAAGCTCCCCGATGAAACGCATTGTGATGGAGCGATGGCCGGGCGGCGCCATCTATACCGACCAGGAAGATGGAACTCCCTGCCCATGGGGCACTGTGCTCGCCTGGGAGCCTCCGCATCGTTTCGTTATGGCGTGGCAGGTGAATCCCGAGTGGCAATACGAACCAAACCCGGCAAAGTGCAGTGAGGTCGAGGTGCGGTTTACGCCTGTCGATAACGGAACCACACTCGTGGAGTTGGAGCACCGTGGCATCGAGCGTCATGGCGGAGCATGGGCCGGGATGCGCGAGAAGGTGAATGCAGAGGGCGGCTGGGGCGGGCTGCTGGCTCTGTTCGCAACCAAGGCAGAGGAGGCGGCATGAGGCCAATCGTGTGGTTTCGGATCGCGGCTGTACTTCTGCTTGTGTTTGCCGTGGGCCACACCTTCGGCTTTCTCTCGTTCCAGCCATCAACCGCAGAGGGTCGTGCGGTTTGGGCCGCGATGAACACTGTGCGTTTCTCTGTAGGGCATTCAACCTTCAGCTATGGGGGCTTCTACATTGGATTTGGCCTCTTCGTCACCGGCTTTCAACTCTTCATGGCATGGCTGGCGTGGCAGCTTGGGTCGATGTCCCGGCGCGGCGCGAGGGATGCCCGGACGATCGCATGGGGGATGCTTGCGGTGCAGATTGTTGGAGTTGCCTTGTCGCTACGGTACTTCTCGGCTGGCCCTGCTGTGTTTTCTGCGATGACGGCTCTCAGTCTGACGGCCGCTGTCGTATCCATGCGCCCGTCAGCCGTTCGGTCAGCGGCAGGGTAACTGTTAACCGAGGCGTGGGAGAATTGAGGAGTGATCTTTGACCCTCATGTTGTAAGTCTGGCGGGGCTTAAGAGTTCGGCCTATGTGCGGTTTTCCGTGCTGGCGTTGAGCTCCATCTTTTTTCTGGTCGATCCGTTTGCGGCGTTGCCGACGTTTCTGGCGGTGACGGCGGGGTCCGATGCTTCGCGGCGCCGGAAGATGGCGTGGAAGGCGTCGGTGACGGCGCTGGTGGTACTGAGCGCGTTTGCGGTGGCGGGGCAGTACATCTTCAAGATGTTCGGGATTACGCTGCCGGCGTTTGAGATTGCGGGCGGAGTGATTCTGCTGCTGATCGGGCTGGACATGCTGGCGGCGAAGCGGTCGCCGACGCAGGAGTCCAGCGCGGAGGCTGCGGAGGCCGCCGTGAAGGAGGATGCAGGGATCGTGCCGCTGGGGATTCCCATGCTTGCCGGGCCGGGCGCGATCACCAGCGTGATGGTGCTGGTGGGGCAGGCGCAGACGCGATGGCAGATGGTGGCGATCCTGGGGGCAATCTTCATTACAGCGGCAATTTGTTATTTGGTGCTGGGAAACTCCGATCGCGTGGCGCGGGTGCTGGGCGAGACGGGAGTACGGATTCTGGTACGCATTATGGGTCTATTGCTGGTCGCGCTGGCGGTGCAATATTTTGTGAACGGCATGGTGGATCTGGGCGTGATCACCAAGCCGTAAGGGCGGCTTCGGGTAAGATCGAAGCCGTTGCCGATTCACTTTTTCGGCAACTTTCAAGACTCACGCCGCATCTCAATTGGGTTCGCCATGTCTTTACCAGCGAGAGCATCATGCCCCTGACCGCAGTAAGCAGCGCCGCCGCAAGCTCTCTGCTCGCCCGCTACAAGGCGGTGCGACAAGCCAGCCAGCGTCTTTGCGGTCCGTTGTCGCCGGAAGACATGATGGTGCAATCGTGCGCGGAGGCCAGTCCGGTCAAGTGGCATCTCGCGCATACGAGCTGGTTCTTCGAGACATTCGTGCTGCGCGAGTTCGCGGCCGGCTATCAGGCGTTTCACCCGGAGTTTCACTGGCTCTTCAACAGCTATTACAACTCGCTGGGCGATATGCCGGAGAAGAAGTTGCGCGCATCGTTCTCGCGGCCACCGCTCGAAGCCGTACTTGGCTATCGCGCCCACGTCGATGCGGCCATGGCGGGTCTGATGCAGCATCCGCTGGAAGATGAGGCGGCGCGACGAATCGCGCTGGGGCTGGAGCACGAGCAGCAGCATCAGGAACTGATCGCCACCGACATCAAGCATGCGCTGTTCACCAATCCGCTGCACCCGGCGTATGCGGAGCCGCAATCGCCGCAACTGAAGCTGGAGACGATCGCTCCGCCGCTCGACTGGATCGAGTTTGCGCCGGGGTTGACCGAGATCGGGCTGACGCTCGACCCGGCTTCGATCGATAGCTTCGCGTTTGACAACGAGACGCCGCGGCATCGGGTCTATCTTTCGCCGTATCGTCTGGCGACGCGCCTCGTTACCTGCGTCGAGTATCTTGCCTTCATCGATCAGAATGGCTACAACCGTCCCGAGCTGTGGCTGTCTGAGGGTTGGACAACGATGCGCGCCGAAGGATGGCAGGCGCCGCTCTACTGGCAGCGCGACAATGCGACCAACTCCGGCTGGCGTCTCTACACGATGCATGGCTTCCGCTCCCTCGACGAGCTGAGCGAGACGCCGGTGTGTCATCTCAGCTTCTTCGAGGCCGACGCCTACGCGCGTTGGGCGGGCCACCGGCTGCCCACCGAGTTTGAGTGGGAGAACGCCGCCAATCAACTTGGTCTGCTCAGCAAAGAAGTGGATTCGCATGCGGCGCTGCTCACCTACCCACTACCGAACTCCGCCGACAAGCAGGGCGCACTGGCAGCCACGATGGCGAATCTGCTCGAAACCGGCAATCTTCATCCCGCGCCGGCAGCGGCGCTCTCCGGATTGCAGCAGATGTTTGGCGATGTGTGGGAGTGGACGGCGAGCGGCTACACCGGCTATCCCGGCTACAAACCGCTGCCCGGAGCGCTCGGCGAGTACAACGGCAAGTTCATGTCGTCGCAGATGGTGCTGCGCGGAGGGTCCTGCGTGACTCCGGCGACGCATATTCGCCCCACCTATCGTAACTTCTTCTCCCCGGGCACGCGGTGGCAGTTCTCGGGTGTGCGGCTGGCCCAGGACCTGACAGAATAGAACCAACGGGATCAAGGCGAAACCAAACCAAATAAAGCGCGTCAAGATTAAACGCCACGAAATTCGCTCGGACTGCATCAAAAACAGGCAGCGGTGGAGTTCCTACCCAAGGAGTGCACATCTTCCGCTCGCGTTATGTCGCATCCCTGGGGGGAAGCCGCTTGTCTACATTCGCCGTTGCACCATTCGCCGTCGCACCCGAAGTATCGACCAGAACCAATGAAGCGGTGGCTCGCGAGGCTCGCGCGGGTCTGTCGGTTACGCCCAGGACGCTGTCTCCCTGGCTCTTCTACGACGAGGCAGGCTCGCAGCTCTTCGAGCGAATCACCGAGCTTCCCGAGTACTACCTGACGCGGACGGAACGGGCCATCTTCACAGCGCATGCGGAAGAGATACTGCAGGAAGCCGCCAGGGGACAGGGGCCCGCGGGCAAACTCACCCTCATCGAACTTGGCGCAGGGACCGCCACCAAGACGGGTATTCTGCTCGCGGCCGCGGTTCGGCAACAGGGAAGCGTCGTCTATCAGCCGGTCGACGTGTCGGAGACGGCGCTTGCCGAGGCCAGCGAGAACATCCTGACGAATATTCCCGGCGTCACGGTGCGTTGCCAGGTGACGGACTATACGCGCGAGGAGTTGCCGCTGGACCGGCTTCCGAACACGCGGACGCTGGCCCTCTACATCGGCTCCAGCATCGGCAACTTCACGCCGGCGGGTGCGAGAGAGGTTCTGCGCAATCTTCGCGCTCAGCTTCTGCCCGGCGATACGCTGCTTCTGGGTGCGGACCTTGCTCCGATCGGCCCTGGCGCGCACAAGACCGAAGCGGCGCTGCTGGCTGCCTATGACGACGCGGCGGGAACGACCGCGGCCTTCAATCTGAATGTGCTGACCCGGCTGAACCGCGAACTTGGGGCTGACTTCGAGACGGGAAACTTCCGCCATAAAGTACTCTGGACCGCTGCCCAATCGCGGATTGAGATGCACCTCGAATCGCTGGTTGCCCAACGGGTCAGGATCCCGGCTTCTGATGGCTGCGCCGCACTCACGCTCGATTTCGCAGCGGGCGAAACCATCCACACCGAGAACAGCTACAAATTCACTCCTGCGGCGGTGAAAGCGCTGCTGGCCTCGGCGCGGTTCAAGGCGACCAGATCGTGGCAAGACCCGCAACAGCTCTTCGCCGTGACGCTGGCCACTGCTGTTTGATTTGGCGGCTTAGCGAGTCTCGCGCCGGTATGCGCCACTCCTGCCGCCCGTCTTGCTCAGCAGCACAACCTCGCGAATGCGAATGCCCTTGTCGAGCCCCTTGGTCATGTCGTAGACGGTGAGCGCGGCAATCGAAGCTGCGACCATCGCCTCCATTTCGACGCCGGTTTCCGCGACGGTCGCAGCGGTTGCTTCAATTGCCACGCCGCCCTCCACCACTCGCACCTGCACATCGACAAAGCTCAGCGCCAGCGGATGACACATCGGAATCAGATTGGAGGTCTGCTTCGCCGCCTGAATTCCCGCGATGCGTGCGACCTCGAGAGGATTTCCTTTGGGATTCTGAGGAAGCGCTGCCAGCACTGCGCCGGAGAGCTCGACGAAGGCCGCAGCTACCGCTTCGCGCCGTGTCGCAGTCTTCGCGCTCACGTCGACCATGCTCGCCTGCCCGCTCTCGTCGTAGTGCGACAGGGTCGGGGCCGTCGCACGGAGCGGTCTGTCCGCGTTATCGACGATCAACTCAGCCGAACCGATGGAATCTTTCTTCTTCATGATGAAAGCCTACTACCGCAGCAGAACGGTGATGATCTCCCCTGCTGCAAATCGTTCTTTTTCCGGAGGCAGCACGGCGTAGCAGTTCGCTCGCGCGTTCGCAGCGAGGTCTCCGGACCCCTGCCACTTCACCAGCCTCACCTCTGGCCGCAGGCGATTCGAAGTGAGGCGAGCGGGTAAGACCTGCGTCAGTCCCGGCTTTCCCACGGTGTCCTCCGCCAGCGTTGCCTGAGCAAATCGTGGATCATGCGACGCGGCGCCAGCCATCGCACGCAGCAGCGGTTTGACAAAACAATGAAACGTGACCTGCGTCGAAACCGGATTACCCGGAAGACCGAAGAAAAACTGCGCAGCCACGCCGTCTGCGGCGGGCAGACGTCCAAACACAACCGGTTTACCCGGCTGCATCCTGACGCCGGTAAAGAAAAACTCCGCGCCAAGCTCCTGGAGCACCTCTTCGACGAGGTCGTACTTTCCCATCGAGACGCCACCGGACAGCAACATCAAATGACTGCTTCCAGCTGCGCGGATGATTCGCTCCAATTCCGGGCGCCGGTCCGGTGCGATCGGCAGCCGCGACGGCTCGCCACCGGCTCGGGCTACCAGCGCTGCGAGTCCGTAACTGTTCGAGTTACGAATCTGGCGCAGCTCCGGCTTCGCCTCGATCTCGACGAGCTCATCGCCGGTCGCCACAATCGCCACCGCCGGCCTGCGAAAGACGGTGAGCGTGGAACGGCCGCAGGAGGCAGCCAGCGCAATCTCCGCGCCGGCAATCTCCGCACCGGCTGCCAGGATCGTCTCGCCCATGCGCGCTTCGCTGCCACGCGGGACGATATTCTCGCCAGGGCGGATGGCTCGCTCGCCGGTCAGGCGAATGGTTTCGCCGGCGCGCTCCACGTGCTCCACCATCACAACGGTATCGGCTCCCTCCGGCAACGGTGCGCCGGTCATAATCTCGATCGCAGTCCCCGGCTTCAGCGGGCCGCCCTGCCACTGCTCTCCGGCGCGCACCTGCCCTGCAATGCGCAGCCAATCGTTACCCGGATCGTTACCCTGATCGTTGCCCAGGTCGTTGTTCAGATCGGCGGCGCGCACCGCAAATCCGTCGCGCGTGGAGCGATCGAACGGAGGTTGATCCCGGTCCGCAACGACGGCCTCCGCCAGCACACGATCCGCGCAGGCCAGCAGAGGAGCCAGCTCCGTCGCCGGCGACGCCAACCCGGCCGCGTGTTCCAGCACGATCCTGAGAGCCTCGTCGAAGCTGACAACGCCAGCCGGAGTTTTGCTCATCTGCTTCCTCACACAAAGAAACACTCGGCGCGCAAACAAGAGAGACAGAAAGGCCCCGGGGCCTACTCGCCCTGGGGCCGGTCTCTTGCTTGAAGCGATTTACTTCTTCGGGGCCTTGAAGGTTGACTTCACCGGCGCACCGATTCCCGCCAGAACCGCCTTCACATCGGCTGCGTGAGCACCATCCGGCGCAAGTTGCAGATACATCTGGTAAGCCTCCACGCATCCCGGAGGCGCGGTGATGGTCTTCGTCGCCTCGTCGTACTTCGCCTGCGGAATCAGCGCCTGCCCTTTGATGTAATACGCTTCAGCCCGCTTGGGATCGGCTGCGATCGCTTTGTCAGCCGCGGCCTCGGCCTCCGGCAGCTTTTGCGTGTTGTACAGCGTAGCCGCCTCATTGAAGTAGTACATCCCGGCATTGGCCGGCTGCGCCTTGGCTGCCATCTCGTAGTTGTCGGCCGAATCTTTCGCATTGCCAAGTCTGCCGTAGATCTGTCCGAGCTGGTTGTAGCCGGCTGCTGCCGTCTCCGGGCTGGGCTTCTTGGATGCAGCGTTCAGGTCGATACCTTTCTTGTAAGAGGCTGCCGCGTCGTTGAACTGCTGCACGACTGCCGGGTCGAGCGTTGCCGCTCCAGAGGCCTTGGCTGCCTTCGCGGCGGCCTCCGCACTGCCGAGCTGCGCGTCGCCCAGAGTAATCCACAAAATCCCCTCATCCGGCTTGGTCGTCGTGGCCTGCTGCATCGACGTAAGCGCGGCGGCGTAGTTGCCCGCCTTGTTGTCGGCTCGCGCCTGGGTCAGCATCGCGTTCAGGTTCTGAACCTTGGCGTTGCTGGCGACGATGTCCGCATTCTTCTTTTTGTATTCTTCCAGCGCCTTCCGGTCTTCCGGACTCATGCTGTTCAGATACTCCGGGCGGCTCATGTCGAAGTTGACGAGCTTATCCGCACCGCTAGTGAGGATGACCCCGTCGTTGTAGTCGAGGCTCTTGTCATCTTTCGCAGTGGCCCCGATCTGGAAGACGAAGGCAATGTACTTGCCGGGCGGAACGTTGTCGATCTTGTAGTTTCCATTGGCATCCAGCTCCGTCTTGAACTGATACTTCCTGTCCGACGGCTGGGTGCCGAAATCGTTCGACAACCTGACCTCGCCCTTGGTGACCGGCTGTCCGATAGGGTTGGTGACGTGGCCGTGGATGCTTGCCGATCCCTGTCCCTCCTGTTTCTCGTTCTGCGCCATGGATCTGCCTGGCTGCATCATGGCCGCGACAACCAGGGCCGCGGTGGCCAACGTGCTTATCTTCCATCCAATACGTTTCATTCTCTTCTTTCTCCTCACCCGTCGACGCGGGCATCATCTTCGTTGCACAACCGTTGGTTCCTACTGGAATTTGATGCTTAATGCAGGCCCCGTGCGACCGCATAGGGGACCGGATCGACCGCTCCGGCCTCGCGAAATGCCCGCAGCCGCAGCACGCAGCTCTCGCAGATGCCGCAGGCCTCGCTCTCACCGGAATAGCAAGACCAACTTACATGGAACGGTGCGCCCAGTTCAACTCCCAGCCGGACGATCTCGCTTTTGCGCATGGCGATCAAGGGGGTCACGACCCGGATGTCCCCGTCTTTCGTGCCCATCCGGATGAGTTGATTGAAGGCGTCGTAGTAGGCCGGCCGGCAGTCTGGATAGCCGGAGCTGTCCTGCTCGACTGCCCCGATAAAGACCGTTTTCGCTCCCAGGACCTCGGCCCAGCTTACCGCTGCGGAGAGAAAATGCGCGTTACGAAACGGAACGTAGGTCACCGGAACCGCACTCCCGATACCAGTTGCGTCCGCCGCAGCCGCCGGAACCGGGATTGCAGGGTCGGTCAGAGCCGATCCTCCGATGTGGCGAAACAAATCCATCTTCAGCGGCAGCAGTTCGCGCACCCCGATAATCCGGGCCACCTCCTGGGCCGAGCGCAGCTCCCGCGCTTCGGTTCTCTGCCCATAGCTGAAGTGAATCGCGTAGGTCTCGTAGTCCCGCGCCGCCAGCGCCGCGCAGACACAGGAGTCCATCCCGCCCGACAGGCAGACGACGGCGCGCGGGCGCCCAGCTTGCCCTAGAGCCATCACCCCTCGTCACCGCCGGACTCCAACGCGCGCTCATCCTCGGTCAACTCGTCGCCCGCACTGCCGAGCAGCTCGCGCGCTGCGGTTTCATCCGTTTTATGAACCTGGAGCTGTGCCAGAAAGGCGGGCGCCAGCAGGCTGTTCGCATTCTCTCCCTGCAGGAAGGATTCAATCCCTGCCGATTCGAGAACGCCCTTCGCCATCTGAGCATTGACCGGCTCGAAAAACCTGGCCACGGTCACGTAGTTGTCCGGATCTGCAAGTGGTTTTGTCATGGTCCTCTTTTTCGTTCTACTTGTCTTCATACGATTGCAGGCGCGCAGTGATGGTGCCCCAGAAGAGATGCGCTCGAATCTGCACCGGCATATGCCGCGCATCGTCGGTGTACCAGACCCAGATATTGCCCCGGTTCTTCACGATGCCCTCATCTGCAGTCGGCTCCACGCGAATCGTCTGAAATGTGCCTGCAGGCGTCTTGATCTCTTCCTTGGCCTCGACCTTCATCGTCACCGTCACCGTGCGCATGGAGTCTGCCAGCGGAAAGCGGATGGTCTGGCCGACCACCATCGGCTGCGATGCCGCGTAGAAGATCGCCGACAGCGAATCCGTCACACACGCGGGGATCGATGCCGTCTGCTCCTTCGACGTCCCCTTCACCAGGTTCTTCTCGACTTGTTTCTGCTTGCCGTGCTCATAGTCGAAGGTAAGGTCGCTCGAGATCTTGCGGCGGCCCTCCTGCAACTGCTTGCTGAAGCCGGTCGAGCAGCCGGTCCTGGTGTCGAACCCGGATTGAAACTTGTCGATCACGGGAAACAGCATCGTCACTGCGCCGATTGAGCCTCCGTACGCGTTGATCTTCTGGACCGTGCCCTCCTGCTCGATCTGAAAGACTGCCGTGCCGGCGGTAAACACGCGCCAATCGACGGCGAACGTCAGGGTGCGTTTGCTGGGAAAGACAAAGTCGGGGAGCGGCGGCTGCAGGGTCGGAATGACGACGGGCGGTGCGGGTTTGGTCCCCAGCCCCAGCAACTGGGCCCTGGCCGGCACTGCGCCTGCGCCACACAACACCAAAAGAATCAATGCGGGAAAACGGTCAAGCTTCGGCAAAGGGCAGCACTCGCACGCGGTTTGAAGTGTTGGGCGGTTTCGCCCCAGCCTCCACGCCTTCAGCGCAGACCCCGCATCACCCCAGAGTGATGAAGAAAAAGCCGGACCGCCAGTGCGCAATAAATTGCACCGGCACCCATAAGAGCATTGTACTCGCGGTGGTGCCGCCATTGCTCGATAGAAAACCGGCCCCCGCTGGCGTTTTCGTTCGCCGGAAACTTCGCCGCCGTCATGCGGGGCAGAAGCCGGGGAACCGACGCCGCGTACTCGTCGAACCCGGCAAAGTGCTCTCGCAGATAGCCTTCCTCACTCTGAATCGTGGGAATATAGATCGCCGCAAACAGGATGGCCAGCGCTACCAGGATGATCCAGCTTGCCGCTGCCCAGGCAAACCCGAAGGCGATCAACATCGAACCCAGATACAGCGGATTCCTCGTGTAAGCGTAAGGCCCGGTGCGGGTAAGCTCGGCATTTTTGCGCACATAGCCCGCAGCATAGGCGCGCAGCCACACACCCGGCACGACCAGCAGAAGACTGAGCAAGATGGTCGGCCACGTCGGCTGCGCCAGCCACAGAAAGACAACGGCGAAGACAAAGCCCAGCGGCACGCGGATGCGCCGTGCGATCTTCTGCCACGTCGTTCTTTCGTTCTTTACCGGTTGGTTTATGGCCGTCTCCTCACTGCTTCACCTTATCCTGTTCTCTCCCGCAACAGTTCGAGCGCTGCATCCACCACCTCATCCGTCGAAATCTGCATCAACCCCGGCTCGGTCTGGGCATGGCGCGAGTGATCCACCCGGCTCGAACTGTGGCGCAGCACGCGTGCTTCGGTCGCGTACGGTCCAGTGCGCGCCGGGTCTGTCGGTCCGAAGAGTCCAACCACGGGTCGCTCCAGCGCTGCGGCCAGATGCAGCGGCCCGGTATCGCCGGCGATCACCACCGCGGCGCGCCGCACCAGGGCAATCATCTGCCCGACGGAGCAGGCAACCAGCGTTGCCGTTCCGCCGCTTGCCTCCACCACGCGCAACGCCGTCTCGTCCTGTACCGACGCTGCGTTGACCAGAACGCGGTAGCCCGCCTGTTCGAGCGCCGCCGCCACTGCACCGTACCGCTCCGCCGGCCACTGCTTTGCTCCCCAGCCGGCCGCGGGGGCAATCAATGCAAACTTCGCCGGCAGCGCATCGCACCACAGCTCCGCCGCAGGATCGACCGGCAACTTCACCTTCGCGGGCCGCAGCGTCTCTCCCGTCGCCGCGCCCAGCAGTTCGCATCCCTGCTCGATCACGTGAGCGGCGCGGAGCCTGATCTTCTGCTGGTAAAACCACGCCGCCGGGGCCTCCCGCGGCTTCGCAGCTCCGGTAAACCTGCCGGTCCCCGCCATTCGGCCTACCATGGCCGAACGAATCGATCCCTGCATATCGACGCAGAGGTCGTAGTGATCGCAGCGCAGCTCCCGCCGCAGCCCGGCGATGTCCCGGAGCGTGTTCAAAGCCACCGGCTGCCGCTTCCACTCGCGCGTCGGAACCGGATACCACCGGTCCACGAGCGGACGCTGCGCGCCTCGACCCGCAAATCGCCACGCCACGTCGTGAACGTCGCTCTCGGCCTGCAGCAACTCGCGCCACGCCGGCTCGATCGCCCACCCGATCCTCCACTCCGGATGCAGCTCCCGCAGCGCCGCCACTGCAGGCATTGCATGCAGCACGTCTCCCATGGCGCCGATCCGCACAATCAATACGCGGCGAGGACGATCGTCACGGGGCGCGACAGTACCGTGCGAGTGAGTGAGTTCCGTGCCCAAGCCCTCATTTTCTCACGCAATCGGCGCTGTGGCCGCCGGGGTCAGTGCCTGCGCCGGTCCAGCCGCTGCACCGTCGCGATCAGTTGCGACAGCGACTCCTGCTCGTCAATCAGCTCCACGCTCAGCCGCGCCACAACGACCGGGCCGCCCATCTCGAGGTGCGAGCGCAGCACCGGCGTCAGCTTTACCGCGTCCTTCTCCGTGGTCACGAATCCGTTGGCCGCAACCCGGCGGGCGCGCTCCAGCAATTGGTGTATGTCGGCGTCGCCATACCCATGGTGATCGGGAAAGGTCATCCAATCCACGGGCTCGTAGCCCTGGCCAGCGAGCATCTTCATAAAGTTTTCCGGCCGCGCAATGCCGCAAAAGGCGAACGGCCTCGTAGGCAGCGCGATCTCGCCCCCTTCGCCCAGACTGAGACTGCGCCGAATCACCCAGATTGCCGGCTCTCTTCCCTGTACCGCCAGTCGCCTGACCACGCTGCGCAGTTCACCCGCCTCCTCCTCGCGCAGCACCACCACGTTCGCCCCGGCGATTGCCGACAGCGGCTCTCGCAGATTTCCCGCAGGCAGCAGCGTGTCGTTGACATCCGCCGCGGTCAGGAGAACGATATCGACCTCGCGAGCCAGCCGCCGGTGCTGAAATCCATCGTCCAGCAGATGCACGACTTGCTTCTCCGGCGACGCATCGCGCTCCGCCATCACGCCGGCCCGGTAGCGATCGGCGCCTGCAAAGACCGGCACGCCCGAGCGCTGCGCCAACAGCACCGGTTCGTCTCCCTGCCACGACGCGTCGTCGAACGGTTCCACCCGCGTTGTCAGCTCGGAGCTTCGCTTGTACCCGCGCGTCAGAATTCTCACCGCATAACCGCGGTGACGAAGAATCGCTGCCAGCATCAGCACCATGGGCGTCTTTCCGGCGCCGCCTGCCGAAACGCTGCCGACGCTGATCACCGGGCTCTCCAGCCGGTTCTGCTTCAACCATCCCCATTGAAACAGCCGCCGTTTCATCGCCAGCGCCGCTCCATAGAGCGGTGTCAGGGGCAACAGCCAGGGTCGTCGTGCACTCATCGTCCTGTCTCCCGCCTCTCTTCAACCCGTCTCTCTTCAAGCAGAGCCAGCATCGCTTGTACGGTTCGCGCCGTCGCCCCCGCCTGTGCGTCAAACACTCTTCGGCCCGCCTCTCCGATGGCCGCTGCCTTCTCGCGATTCGTCAACAGATCGATCAGAGCGGCGCCCAGCTCCTGCGGGCTTTGGATGATTAGGATGCCGTCTTGCTCGCGCATCCGTTCCATAACTTCGCGAAAATTTTCATAGGATAAGCCCATCACCACCGGCACGCCAAACTGCGCAGGCTCCAGCGGATTATGCCCACCCTTCGCCACCAGGCTTCCGCCCACAAACGCCACAGTTGCTATTCCATACACAGCCGCTAGATCGCCAATTGTGTCGAGTAGAAGGATCGTTCCTGGCGGGATGGGCTCCGTAGCCTGCAATAGCCCACTGCACCGGAAGAAAGGAGCTCCGCTCTTTCGCATGAGCCCCAAAACCTCCTCGAATCGGTCAGGATGCCGCGGAGCGATCAGGAGCGCGGCATCGGGAACCGCTCTGTGGATTGCCGGCCACGCGGCCAGCAACGCCTCTTCCTCGCCGGCCAGCGTGCTGCCCGCGACGATCAGTCTCGCCTGTCGCAGCAGCGAGCCGATTCGCCTCGTCATCTGGCTCGGCTCTTTGGCCTGCACGTCATACTTCAGATTCCCCATCACCATCACGCGCTCCGCCGGCGCGCCAATCTGTACCAGGCGCTCGGCTGTCTCGCTACTCTGTGCCAGAAACAGCGAAATCTTCTCCAAGAATGGCCGCCACAGCCGCCGCAGCCGCATATAACGGGGAAACGACCGGTCGGAGACCCGTGCATTGGCCACGACGATCGGAATGCCGCTGCCTGCGCACTCCTCAATCAGCCGCGGCCATAACTCGCTCTCCATCAGGACGACCATCTTCGGCTTGAGCACCTTAAGATAGGCTCTCACCGCCCAGCGGAGATCCAGCGGATAGAAGAACACTCGTTCTGCGCCGAAGCGCTCCCGCGCCAACGCCTGCCCGGTCGCAGTGGTCGTCGACACGGCGACGGTCCACCCTCGGCCCAGCTGCGCCTCCAACTCCGTCACCAGCCGCGCCGCCGCCAGCACCTCGCCCACGGAAACCGCATGCACCCAGATCACCTGACGCCCGGTCACCGTCGCCCGCAGCCCAGCCGGCACCTGCCCCAGCCGTTCCGGCAATCCCGTGCGGTACCGCCCGCTGGTCGCCATGCGCGCCAGCCAGTAGGGCGCACCCAGAACCAGGACCGCCAGCAGCAGCGAGCTGTAGATAAACATCACCGTGGCTTCCCCTCGCTTTACCTTGTGCGCCAGCGAAGATGATAATCAACTTGGCCATGAAGTCCCACCGATTCCCTCAGATTCCGCTTTTAGTAGTAACTACAACCTGTCTCCTCGCGGTAGCCTCCTTTGCCTCCGACAAAGCCAGAAAGGCGCCGCCCGCCAAGCCCGCAAACCAGTACGCCGCCTTCGACGCCCACCCCAAAGAGCAGGTTACCGTCGCCGCCGAACCCTGCAACGACCCTAAGGACTGCGATTTCTTCCGCCTGCCTTACATCCAGCACGGCTTCATCCCCGTCCGCATCATCTTTACCAACGACAGCGATACTGCGCTTTCGCTCGACGACTCTCGCATTCAATTCATCTCCATCAACAACGACAAGATTCCCGCCGCCACCGACGACGACATCCAGCGCCGTCTCTTCTCCACCAAGAGCGTTAAAGGCCGCCAGATTCCTCTGCCCATGCCCCTGCCGCCCATCACCCTTCACGACAAACCCGTCGACAAGCAGATCACCGAGGACGACAACGACTTCGGCTTCACCTCTACCACGGTCAAACCGCACAGCACCCTGGCCGGCTATCTGTTTTACGACGTTCGCCAGCTCGACGAATATCCCCTCAAAGGCGCCGAGATCTTCATCAAGATGGTCCACACCGTCCCCAATAAAGACGGCAGCAAAACCGCGCTGTTCGACTTCAACATCCCCTTCAACAAATGGCTCGCGGCACAACCTGGGGCCGCGGCAGCACCAACGCCTTGAACTGTTTGTTATCGTTCTGTACAGTAATGTTTCGCGTTACTAACGAATCATGTTACTATATCTTCATGATCCTGAGCTTCCGGAATGCCGAGACTCAGAGGCTTTGGGAGACAGGAAAGAGCAGGCGCTTTCCGGCCAGTATCCGCATTTCGGCCTGGAAGAAACTGGCGATCCTCAATGCCGCCGTCGAGCTGGACAATCTGAAGGTTCCACCCGGTAACCGGCTTGAGGCATTGAAGAAAGGCCGCAGGGGACAGCACAGCATCCGTGTCAACGACCAATATCGCGTCTGCTTCACATGGCGCGACAACAACGCCCACGAGGTAGAGATCGTGGACTACCACTGAAAGGAAACAGATGACCCGGCCATTCGCAATCCACCCCGGAGACATTCTGGCGACCGAGTTCCTGGAGCCGCTCGGCCTCACCGCGTACCGCCTGGCGAAGGAGTTGCATGTTCCCCTGCCTCGAATCAACGATGTGGTTCGGGGCAAGCGTTCCATCTCCGCCGACACCGCGCTCAGGCTCGGAATCTACTTCGGCCTTCCTGCTCAGTTCTGGTTGAATCTTCAGAACGACTACGACATTCGCCTGGCGAAGAATGCGGCGTTGTCGAAGGTGAAGCCGCGAATCGCAGCCTGACGGCCAGATCCTATGCTCAACCTTCGTCCCGCCACCCCCGCCGACGTTCCACAGATCCTCGCCTTCATCCGCGACCTCGCGAAGTACGAGCGGGAACCCGATGCCGTCCACGCCACCGAAGCCGATCTGCTCCGCGACGGCTTTGGCGAAACCAAACGCTTCGATTGCCTCATCGCCGAGTTGCAACAAGCCTGCCACTACCTCCCCGTCGGCTTCGCCCTCTACTTTCACAACTATTCCACCTGGCGCGGCCATGCCGGTATCTACCTCGAAGATCTCTACGTCAGCCCCGAACATCGAGGGAAGGGGATCGGCAAAGCTCTCCTCACCCGCGTCGCAGCTATCGCCGTAGCCGAGGGCTGCCCTCGCTACGAGTGGAGCGTCCTCGACTGGAACCAACCCTCCATCGACTTCTACCAGTCGCTCGGAGCCGTGATGAAGACCGAGTGGAAGGGGATGCAGGTCTCCGGCGATGCCCTCATCGCTCTCGCCGCGCAGAGCAAGTAGCGTGCCTTCTGGGGCGGTCAACTCGAAAACCTCTCACCCAAAAGTGATGTACCCATCTGGGTGCCTAGCCCAAATTAGGTATTTCCACAAAGGAAAAAGACGCGATAAATAGTAGGCATTGTTGGGAAAAGCCCAGCACCCGGGGTGCGACGATGCCATCGGATCACGACTCTGATTTCTGCCTCGACTTTGAAGACCTGTACGGAGTCACAGAAGAACGCGCGCTGAACTTCTGGGCCTCCCACCTTCACGACACCATCGGCAGCCGGCAGTGGTCCCAGATCCGCGACTCCACCGGCGTCTATCTCGCCAGCGTGCTTGGCCATTTCTGCCTGCAGTCGTTCGACCACATGGCGATCCTCTCCGACGAGTACGCCCCCGGCGATCAGGAGTTTCGCCAGTTCGCCGACCTCACCCAGATCGCCGAACTCATGATGCAACAGCTTACCAGCGCCAGAAATCCTCTCTGGATGGAGTCAGCCGGCGCCCACATTCTTCTCTACGCCGGATTTTTTCAGAACCAAAATAAGAATCGCCACAACATCGAGTTCTACTCGCAACTGGGTCGCGAATGCTATCTCATGGCCGCAGTCGGCAAGAGGGAAAGAATCATGAAGCTCATGGCCGCAGACTTCCACCGCTACCTCTTCCACCTCGCCAGCCTCCATCAACATCTGAACGAAAGCCGATACCTGATCAGGCCCGTGAATTAGCCGGAACGAAGGCCCTCGGCGTCGGTGCAACTCATCCGCGACACTACCACTAGCAACCGCGGTGTCCGTACCAATATCCGTACTGCCGCGCCCGCCAATAGGGATCGTACGGAGTGTACGCTCCATACGGATAGGTGTATGGATGTGGGTAAGGATAAGGTCCGTAGTAGTAGGGATAGTTTCGGTAGCCGCACCAGCAGCGGCGGCTAAACAAGAGAACTAGAAGAATAATGAGGCAAAGCATCACGTTCCTCGCCATCGGCGCTTGAAAGAGCAGCGTCCGCACAGTAATACGCCGACACTCCCGTGAAGGTTCCGTCCCGGGCGCCAAGTTTAAACAAGCCGCCCCCGATATCAGGCCTTGACGCACCCCGTATAATGAAAGGAGGGGGCAAGACCGAAAACTCATCCATCTCATCCTGCGATTTCGCAGATAAATCCCATGGATGGAAGACTTTGCGCTAATTTGTACCTGGAATCAATAACTTGCAGGGCAAGTCCAGGCGTAACTCGTTTCGTTGGAAGACTTTGACACAAACCAAGGGAGGAGCGGGGGGTATGGCAACCAGACGTATCAGGATCATCGGCGGCGGCCTTGCAGGCCCGGAAGCCGCCCTCCAGGCCGTAAAAGGAGGCTGCAAAGTCGACCTCTACGAGATGCGCCCAACCCGCTCCACCGAGGCCCACCAAACCGCCGACTTCGCGGAGCTCGTCTGCTCCAACTCCCTGAAATCCGAGTCCGAAAATACCGCCCCCTGGCTCCTCAAACAGGAGATGCGCCGAGCCGGCTCGATCCTCCTGGCCGAAGCCGACGCCACTGCTGTCCCCGCCGGCCACGCCCTTGCAGTAGACCGCGTCGAATTCTCGAAACGCGTCGCCGCCCGCATAGCAGCCGAGCCACGTATCACCGTCCACCGCGAAGAAGTCACGACACTCGACGAAGACGACCAGCAGTTCCCTGATCAAGCCACCATCACTATCCTCGCCAGCGGCCCGCTCACTTCGCCCGCGCTGGCTGCCGAACTCCAGCGCCTTACCGGCTCGGACCATCTCGCCTTCTACGACAGCATCTCTCCCATCGTCGACGCCTCCACCATCGACATGAACAAGGTCTACTTCGCCGCGCGCTACGACAAGGGCACCGCCGACTACATCAACTGCCCCTTCACCAAAGAAGAGTACGAGCGCTTCCTCGACGCCCTGACCACTGCCGAAGCCGTCCCCGCAAAAGAATGGGAGCAAATCCCAACTGACAACGGACAACTGAGAACTGGCAACTCGCCTCTCCAGTACTTCGAAGGCTGCCTCCCCATCGAAGAGACCGCCCGCCGCGGTCGCGACACCCTCCGCTTTGGCCCAATGAAGCCTGTCGGGCTCACCGATCCCAAGACCGGGCGCTGGCCCTACGCCGTTGTTCAACTCCGCCAGGAAAATCTCCGCGCCGACAGCTACAACCTCGTTGGCTTTCAAAACCACCTGAAGTTCGGCGAACAAAATCGCGTCCTGAAACTCATCCCTGGCCTCGAGAACGCCACCTTCCTGCGCTACGGTCAGATCCACCGCAACACCTACATCCATGCGCCCTCGCTGCTCACCGAAACCCTCCAGCTCAAAGCCCACCCCAGCATCATGATCGCGGGCCAGCTCTCCGGCGTCGAAGGCTACACCGAATCCATCGCCAGCGGAATGCTGGCCGGCATCTACGCTGCCGCCCTCGCCAACGGCAAAATCCCAACACCCGCGCCGCGCCTTACCGCCAATGGCAGCCTCACCCACTACATCACCCACTCCGAGACAAAAAAGTTCCAGCCCGCCAACATCACCTTCGACCTCCTTCCGCCCCTCGAAGACGACCTCCGCAAAAAAATCCGCGACAAAAAAGAACGCCACAGGCTCCAGTGCGATCGCGCCCTCGAAGCATGGGATGAATGGCGAAATAAAGCTCTCTAATCTGTCGTCAGAACTGAGTGTCTACCGCTTCACCTTCACATTGACGTAGCTGAAGTCATCGCCCGGCGTAATCTTGATCCAGTGGGGCGTTCCAGCCGGAATGTTGAGGATGTCGCCCTTCTTCACCACCTGCGCCGTTCCGCCTGTGATGTCGCTGCCGCGCTTTTCACCTGGCGCGCCACCCTCCGCCGCGACCTCGCCCACGATTGTGCCGCCGATCACCAGCGTCGCTTGTCCGCCTGTCACCAGGATGACGTCCGTCCACCCCTCATGCATCTCGGGACCACCCGATTTGGTGCGTGCCGCAATTGTGATCGCGTGATCGCCGTAGTTCGCAATCTTCTCTCCAGCAGATCCGGCCGGAGACGCGATCGCCTTCGTCATCGTCTGCTGTTCTTTTTGTTGTAGCTCCGCACTCGAGTGGTAGTCGAACGGCTTTTCCTGCGCCGGCAAGGACAGCGCGGATATCAGAAGAAAACCGGCTCCAATCAGTTTCATCGCAATCCTCTCTGCTATGCTTCCTTCTTCTTATTCCGCGCCTTGATCTTGAACCAGATCGGGCTTCCAATAAACCCGAAGTTCTCCCGAATCTGATTCGCAAGAAATCGCTCGAAGCTGAAGTGCATCTTTACATCCTTGTCCGTGAACAGCACAAATGTTGGCGGAGCTACAGCGGCCTGCGTCATGTAGTAAATGCGGACGCGTTTATTCATCGGCACGCTCGCCTTCTGGAAGTCGACCTTCTCCAGAAACCGGTTCATCTGGCCGGTGGTCACGCGCTTGCGCCGCTCGCGAGCCACGAGCTCGACTTTCTTGAACACCTGCTCGATATTTTTTCCATCAGCCGCAGAGATAAATAGCAGCGGCGCATAGTCCAGATACTTCAGCTTGTCGCGAACGTCCTGCTCATAGAGCTTCTGGTTCGCCGGCGGTTTGCCGTCAAAGAGACGCATGCCGTCCTTGCCGGTCCTCGTCATCAGGTCCCACTTATTCACCACGATGATCACCGAGCGCCCGCTCTCATGCGCATACCCGCCGATGTTCGCATCAAGCGCGGCCACGCCCTCCGTCGCATCGATCACCAGCAGGGAGACGTCGGCCGCCTCCAGATGTTTTCGCGCCATGATCACCGACAGCTTCTCCGCCATTAGCTTTGTCTTGCCCTTCCTGCGAATACCGGCCGTATCGACAAACCGGAACGCATGCCCATCCCGCTCGACGACTTCATCGACCGCATCGCGCGTGGTTCCGGCAATCGGCGACACGATTGCTCTTTGCGTCCCGGTCAGCGCATTCAGCAGCGTGCTCTTGCCGACATTCGGCCGCCCGATAATGGCGATCTTCGTCTCCCGGCTCTCATACTCTCCATGTGACCGCAGCTTCCGCTCCCGCTTCGGCCCTGGATGAGCTATCTCGCTCGCGGCAACGGAAGCGCCTGCGGCAACGGAAGCGCCCGCGGCAACCGTGAAGTCCGGCCCGCTCTCATCTTCCTCAGCCTCGTCATTCTCGGTCAGCATCACCTCCGGCTCGTCGATCTCCTCGGCAGATTCCGGCAGCACGTCAAACACCGCATCCAGCAGATCGCCGATGCCCGATCCGTGCTCCGCCGAAATCGGCAGCACGTTCCTGAACCCGAGTCGCCGGAAGTTCTCCGCCCCGGCATTCATCGCATCGGTATCCATCTTGTTGACCGCCAGAAACACCGGCTTCCCGCCGCGCAGCAGCAGCCGCGCCAGCTCCAGGTCCGGTGAAGCGAGCTCCGTCCGGCCGTCCACCACCATCACAATCGCGTCGGCCTCCTCCAGCCCGACCTTCGCCTGCCGGAAGATCTCCGCCGGAATCAGCGCCTCGTCATCCGGGACCACGCCGCCGGTATCCACGATCCGCGCCTCGCGCCCCATCCACTCGATTTCGCCATAGATGCGATCGCGCGTAATCCCCGGCTCATCGCCGACGATCGATCGCCGCGATCCGGTCAGCCGGTTGAACAACGTGCTCTTGCCTACGTTCGGACGCCCGCACACTGCAATCAGCGGCAGCTTGCGCGCATCGGCGCTCGCGGTCTCAGTCACCATCTGCGAGGCCAGCAGCTCCACATCGCGCCAGTCGTCCTCGTCGATCCGCTCGCGTCCGGCAACATTCTCCGACCGCGGTGTCTGCCGCCCGACAATCCCATCCACCGGCCTCACAAACTTCGGTCGAGCCGTCGCAGCAGGCTTCTTCGTCGCATCGCCCGGACGAATCGCCTTCCGCCTCTCACGTTCAGGAGACTGCTTCGTCACGCGCGAAGCTTTGTCGACGGCTGCCCGTTTGGTCGAAAGAATCTTCCGCTTCCGCGGATCGACCGCCCCCGTCGTCGGTGTCGACTTCGGCGCACGACCCTTCTTCGGCCGCGTGCTCGCCTGCCGGTGCTTCTTGCCTAACCGCTTCTTATTTTGCGCCATAGTCGTGCCTTCTCTCGGCACCGGAGCGCCATCATCCATTATAGGGAGTAAGAAAAATAAGCCTCGACGGTAGCTTCAATTACACGACAGACGAGCTCTCGCACGACTCATCAATCCTGAAAGAAAAGAGTTCATTTTGCCCGTCGTATCGATCAATCGAAATGCGAGGCATGGATCACTCCGTCGTCTCTCACCCAAAGATGCTATATCGCGTAGCCGCTATTTCTCATAACGTGGCCGCCTGGCAGTTGTTCCAAATCCAACGCCGTCAAACGGCGAATCGAGGTTTCATGTTAGATCAGCGCGTCGATGCCGCATCATCTTCAGTCCCCAGGTCTTCGGTGTCTGCCGTGGGCGCCCAAAGTACGATCGGAAAAAGTTTGTTCTTCAAAGGCGAGATTACCGGTTCAGAATCGATCCACATAGAAGGGAAGATCGAGGGCTCGATTGCACTGCCAGGTGATCGCGTGACGGTCGGACGCGACGGGCGAGTCTCGGCAAATATCGCAGCCCAGGATATCGTCGTGCTCGGCGAGGTACTTGGCAACTGTAATGCAAGCGATCATTTGAGTATTCGCCGTGATGGCTCGTTGTGCGGTGATGTCGTGGTGTCGCGCATCTCCGTTGAGGAGGGAGCTTATCTGACAGGAAGCATCGACATACGAAAACAGTCGGCGCCCGCTCTCAGGACGGAAGAACTAGAACCGGTTGAAGAGTTGCAAGCCCACTGAAGATGTCCTGCCACACGCCTTGAAGTAGTAGCCGCGATTCAAGCGAGATCGCAAACCCTCATCCCCGGTACCCGAGTTACCGGTGAATGTTTGCGTCCCCTGAAGTTGGCACATCTACCGTTATTTGCTGCATCTTCACCTCAGTCGCTTTGACGATGCAGGCAGGTTCCGAATTCTTTTGGCACGGACTCCCCTCGACTGCGAACTCGATAAACGGAGTTCTGGTTACCAGGCGCACAAACTTGTCCAGGAATCCGCACTTCAAAGCAAGTTTTTGCAGCGGTCCGGCGAGCAAAGCATTGAAGTTCAGACAGGGTGCGTCTGGCGCGCAGTCACTGCGAACATCCCCCTTTGGACTGACAGACAGGCCGTAACTGGAAAGCGGAATGGCAGAGTTTCCGTTCGAGTTGGTGAGGTCGCCTATGCAACTGTTGATCGTCTTCTGGTCTTCCGTTCGATTTTCAGGCGTACCAATCAGACATTGATATTCCTCGGGGGTCAGGATCATGTCCTGGTCAATGCCCAGGCGTTGAGCGGTCAGCTGGGCTCGCTCCATTCCCAATGGTTCATTGATCTGGTCAGCCTGTGTGACTACTGGCGGAGCTAGCCGTTCCCATTTCGGTTGCGCCCGGCACGCCCTTCGAAATACGGAATTTGGGCTTCCACTGTCCTGGTCGGCGAAGAATTGCTCGAGTTCAACGTAGGAGCAACCGGTTGGGTTTTGTTTGAGGCAATCGAAGACCGCTTGAGGAATAGGCGCCCTGTACGCCGGCATGTTGGCGGCAATGTCAGGATTGGCAACATACAGGAACAAAAAGTTGATGAGATAGATGGGAGGGACTACGGCTACTCCGTAGGGATCACGCTTCGCTGCTTTCGGTGAGACTTCCAGCTGCTGGGCTGCGAGAGAAGCTGTCAAGAAGAGGAATCCCGTAGCGGCCAATCTTCGAATCTGCATATTTTGTCTCCGGGGGTCGCCGCGGATTATAAGACTGGGCAGATACGCAATTCAAGAAAAGCGAGTTGATTAGCCCGAACTATCGCCTCGTCTTCAGGCCTCACTTGACAAAATTGACCCTCAAGCACCCTGCAAACAATGCCGAGCCCCGGTCCTCGCGCACCCAAGTCACCGGGCTGACACTCCCAAGTCCAGACCTAAAGTCTCTGCTTCTTAGACTTTGCACACTTTTGCCGGGGGAGGGGGGAGGGTACAGCTATCATTGGGTAGTCCCGTCCCGATGTCCACGTCGCCCCCTATCTCGATCTCTCCCGCCACCGAATCCATTCCGGATCGCCTGCCGACGCTTCACGATTTCTTCGCCCCCGGCGGCATCCTCTCCCAATCCTCCCTCGCCTTCGAACACCGTCGCGGCCAATACGAGATGGCTCGAGCCATCGAGTCCGCCTTCAAAGAGAAACGCCATCTCATCGTCGAAGCCGGCACCGGGACCGGCAAGACCCTCGCCTACCTCCTCCCCGCACTTCGTCTTGCCCGCGAGCGCCAGCAGCGCATCATCATCTCCACCGGCACCAAAAATCTGCAGGAGCAGCTCTTCTTCAAAGACGTCCCCTTCCTCGAATCTTTGCTGGGCCCGCTCAAGGTCTGCTACATGAAGGGCCGCGCCAACTATCTCTGCCGCCACAAGCTCTACGCGCTGCGCGACAATCCGCTGCTTCACGGCCTCGAGGAGATCGATCAGTTCCACCACATCTCCCAGTGGGAGAAGACAACGGAAACCGGCGATCGCGCCGAGATCGACGACCTTCCTGAAAACTCGCCACTCTGGCAGAAGCTCGACGCCCGCACCGAAGCCTGTCTCGGCCAGACCTGCCCCGACTGGGAGCGCTGCTTCGTCACCAATATGCGCCGCAAAGCGCTCGAAGCAGATATCGTGATTGTGAACCACCACCTCTTCTTCGCCGACCTCAGCATCAAGCAGCAGGCCGCCAACGCCCCCGACGCCGGCATCCTGCCCGAAGCCGCCGCTGTCATCTTCGACGAAGCGCACGAGCTCGAAGAGGTGGCCTCCAACTACTTTGGCATTGGTCTCAGCAACCAGCGCATCGAAGAACTCATCCACGATGTCGATTTGATGCTCAAGGCAAAGAAAGCCGCGACATCGGCTATCGAAAGCGCGTGCGCCACGCTCAGAGAACGCTCGCGCATGTTCTTCGCGATTCTTCCTTCCGACCCTTCAGGTCTTTCCGGCGGAGCTGGCCGGATGCCGTTTCACAACCGGGAAGCGTTTCTCGAAGAGAGCGGCGACTATTACACTGGCGTCCTCAACGCGCTGACCCGACTTGAAGGCGAACTTGACCATCTCAAGAACGTGGAGGAGTCTCCCGGTCTGCGCAAGCGCGCCGCGGACATTCGCGCTCACCTCGCGTTCCTCCTCGAATCGCCCGATCGCAACACCGTCTTCTGGATTGAGCGGCGTGCCGCGGGCGGCGTTCGCAACCTCGCGCGAGGCGCTGCTCATGCAGCCTTCCACACCCATCTGCAAGCCACGCCCATCGACGTCTCCGAACTCCTGACCTCCACGCTCTTCGACAACTACAACTCCATCATTCTCACCTCTGCCACTCTCACTGTCTCGGGCGGCTTCGACCACATTCGCCGCCGTCTTGGTCTCACCTCCACGCGAGAGCTCGTCGTCCCGTCGCACTTCAACTACGAAAAGCAGGCGCTACTTTATCTCCCGCCGAACATGCCCGATCCTCGCGAGCCCGACTTCCCAGAGAAAGCCGCCGAACGTATCCGCCGCGTTCTCGAGATCACCAAGGGCCGCGCGTTCTGCCTCTTCACCAGCTACGCGCAGATGCGCAGCACGCACGAGCGTCTCCTCGCCGAGCTCCCCTACCCGCTGCTTCTGCATGGCACCGCACCGCGCCACGTCCTCCTGCAACAGTTCCGCGACACCCCCAACGCCGTTCTCTTCGGCACGTCATCCTTCTGGCAAGGCGTCGATGTGCAGGGCGAGCAACTGAGCTGCGTCATCATCGACCGCCTGCCCTTCGCTGTTCCCAGTGATCCTGTCGTCGAAGCCCGAATGGAAGCCATCGAGGCCCTTGGCGGCAAGCCTTTCTTCGACTACCAGGTACCCAATGCCGTCATCACGCTGAAGCAAGGCTTCGGCAGGCTCATTCGCAGCCTGAATGATCGCGGCGTCCTCATGCTTCTCGACCCCCGCATCCAGCGTCAGCGTTACGGCCGCATCTTCCTCGAATCCCTGCCGCCGTATCGCCTCACGCAGAACATCACCGATGTCGAACAATTCTTCGAAGCGTCTTCGTAACCTGGAGAAGGACTACTTGTCCTTGCCCCCGGAATCGTCGTCGCGCTCAGGAAGCGACTTCAGATACTCCACCAGATCGCTCTTTTCCCCGGTGGCAAGTCCCAGTTGAAACGTTCCGTCGTAGTGATTCACCACATCAATCAGAGAGGCAAACCTGCCATCGTGATAGAACCCGCCTTCGGTGTGGGTCCAGAGACCGTTCAAAGGCGAAGTACGATATCGTTTGTCGGGAGCACGGTCTGCCTGAAAATCGTCAATCCCAAGCTCCTCGCCGGTATGCATATTCCAGCCAGGCTCTGTGAATAGAGGGGGAACGTGGCAGCTGGAACACTTCGCTTTACCGTTGAAGATCACTTTTCCTCGCGCAGCCGCTGCCTCGTCGAACGATCCCTTTGGCGGTGGGGGAGCAGGAATCGAGAGTTGGTAGTAGTGCAGCGCAGCAAGCTTCGGGGTGATGAGGTCGGGACTATTCTTCACATGCCCAAAGCCCGCTCTCGCCGCCACAGGGAATTGTGCCGGATCATCCAGACGAGGGTCGAAGAACGTTCCGCTACCGTGCATCTCAAGGTTGGCAACGAACGCATTCCAGTAAGTCACTGACCCCCAGCCGGTCCAGGTATGCAGGTTCACACCCGATAGACCAAACGCCGGAGGGATGAGCACGGCTGCTGTCTTGCCATCCGGCCGGAATGGCTTCCCGTCCATAAACAGCTCCGCATCGAACTTTCCAGGCCCCCAGCTATTGAGTACGGCTCGAACAGTTGACTCATCGACTCCCAACAGCGTCGCCGGTGAGCTAAGATCCGGCGCGAGAGCCACAATCGCACCAACGTTCAGATCCCGGTTCGCCCACCCATCGAGCCGATGTCCGATTCCCGGAGCCAGTGCGTTATCCACCGTCGAGTGGCACAGTGCGCACTGTATTCCCAACGATTGCAACGTTCCCTGTTGATTGAAGTATCCCGTCACTCCCAGCACAGCATCCAGCTTCAGTAACGCGAGCGTCGTCGCAGGATCGTTGAGATTAACCCTGCCCGCCTTCAACTGCTGAATGAGAGACGGAGGCAACGCGTCCATATCGACCTTCAGTCCCACAGCCAACGCCGTCTTCGGACTCACACCCGGACCAACGCCGCCGAGATTTGCGCCTTCAATCGCTTGATGCAGCTTGAGTGTGCCGCCCCAATACGCCTGATCGCCAAACGTGTCATAGCGAAAGGTTTGTTTGCCCTCCCTGATCTGCTCGATAGCATGATCGCCGAGCGCGCCGCCCGCGTGCGAGGAATGGCTTTGGTCATTGCCATTCTGATCCGCCGCAACCGCGGGACTCTTGATGGAAACGATAATCAGACCAATGGCGCATACCGTAATCAGTGTGGCGATCTTCAGATTGCGAGTCATTCATGCCTCCGGGCAACTTTTCGTGCAATCACCGTACAGGACTAAAGCTGCTTTGTAAGTCAAGGTCTTGACATTGAGAATCAAGCGCATTGTGCCTGGATCAAATCTCATTTGATGGACCGCAGGTACCGTTTCAATGCTTCTTTGTGGAGCGTCAGAGAACCTTTTCGCTCATAGCTCACCAAGCCAAGATTTCGCAGCCGATTAAGCAGGCTGGAGACAACTTGGCGGGGCGCTCCGATCATTGCCGCCAACTCTTCCTGCTTAATGTGATGGGCGATCCTGATCTCGTCTCCCGAGGGCTCACCCAGCTCATCTCCGAGCTTCATCAACATCTGAATAAGCCGCTGCATGGTCCCGTGAAAGAAAAACGTTGGGAGATTATCGTAAGAGTCGGCAAGAAATCGCCCCATCAGCGCCATGAAATCGGCAAGAAGCTGGCGATCTTTTTGCATCTGCAGCATCAGCTCGTCGAGCGGAATCTCGACAAGTTCGCTATCTTCAATGGCTACGGCTTGATCTCGTCTGCGCCCGTCACAAAAGCACAACTCTCCCAATATTTCGCACGGCTTATGCACGCGCAGAATCAGTTCTCGCCCTTCTTCCGAAATAATGCTGGTCTTCAGCAAGCCTCGGCGCACGTAATAGATGCTCTTCGCTGCCTGTCCCGCTGTGTACAAGTAATCGCCCGAAGCCACGCGCTGCGCGGACCTTTCGCCGGCAAGCTGCTCACAAAGGCCGCCGCGCAACATATTCGATAATGGAACGCATTGCGCATGGCCTGTTGCGATCATTCTGTCTGCCTGGCCCCAGGGTGCTGTTCAATGGGGAAAACCCGGATAAATCCTGCGAAACTCTATCTGTCGTTGAAATCGAATGCCTGGCGCAAGATCAAATTTTCTTGCCTACTCCAACAGAGTGGGAAGCAGGGAATTGGTTACTCGTTCCAATGCGTTTTAAACTTTCATAAAACCTTCCCGGCTATGTAACCTTTCGGACCGAGAAAACTCCGGCCGTAAAATAGAACCATCGCAATGAGCCGCAATCTTTACATCCTCGCCGGTAGCCTCATCGTCTTTGGTTTGGTCTCCTGCGGTATCGCCTACACCAACATCGCGCGCCAGCCCGGTTCGCCCGGAGACATCTCCCTCTGGCGCACCATGGGTCTCGGACTTCTGGTGGTTGGCCTCTTCGTCGCCCTCGCCGGCATTTTGTCCTCTCTCTTCGAGCAGGCCGAGCGCCGCGCTGAAGAGGCTCGCCGGGTCAGGCGCAAACGCTAAGAATCCGCATAAAACAGTACAATCAAAGTCGGGAACAAGCTGAAGCCGCGTCTCCTCAGCTCACCTCTACCTGGCGCGGCGACCGAAGGGACATCTCAAAGTCATGTTCGAAGTAACTGTAGAAGCCGGCTTCTCCTCCGGTCACTACCTCCGCAACTACCGTGGCAAGTGCGAGAATCCGCACGGCCACAACTACAAGGTCTTCATCACCCTTCAGGGCGAAGACCTCGATGAGGCTGGCCTTCTGCTCGACTTCAAGCTCCTCAAGCAGGTCATGCGCCCCGTCGTCGATTACCTCGACCATCAGATGATCAACGACCTCGAGCCCTTCACCACGCTCAATCCCTCGGCCGAAAATCTCGCGCGCTACTTCTACGACAAGACCAAAGTCCAACTCCACGAGATGACCCAGGGCCGCGTCACCGTGAAGGACTGCACCCTCTACGAAACCGACACCAGCTTCGCCCGCTACTACGAGTAAGTCGCTGTGCACCTTATTGAGCTCTACAAATCCGTTCAGGGTGAATCTTCTTTCGCCGGCCTACCCTGCATCTTCGTTCGCCTCGCCGGCTGCAACCTGCGCTGCGCCTGGTGCGACTCCGAGTACACCTTCACCGGTGGTAAACCCTTCACCCTTGACGAAATCGAGCAGCAGATCAAAGCGCTCGGTCCATGCCCGCTGATCGAATTCACCGGCGGCGAACCCATGCTGCAAGCCAAAGAGCTTCTGCCTCTGATGGACCGCCTCCTCGCCCAGAACTACACCCTGATGATCGAGACCAGCGGCGAACGCCCGTTAACTGAAGTTCCCAAAGCGGTCCATAAGATCGTCGACGTCAAGTGCCCCGGCGCCGGCAGTGCTGCCAATTCCTTCCGCCTCGAAAACCTCGAAGCGCTCACCAAAAACGACGAAGTGAAGTTCGTCATCTCCAACCGCGAAGACTACGACTTCGCATGCGGCTTCATCCGCACCCATGCCCTTCCCGAAAAAGCCGGACAAATCCTCCTCAGTCCCGCCTTCAATAAATCTCCCAGCCCGCAACGCAGCGCCGACAACATGGCCCTCGATCCTCGCAAGCTGGTCGAATGGATGCTCGCCGACGGCCTTCCCGCGCGTCTCTCCCTTCAGATCCACAAGTTCATCTGGGAGCCGATGAAGAAAGGCGTCTAACTGCCTCGCTCGTTTTTCAGGTGTGCGTAAGGTACTCGACTTGATAAACTTCGGCACAAGTGACCACCGTTGCCGAAGCCGTCACCGTAAAACGCGCCCGACTCGAATCAGTCGATCTCTTGCGCGGTGTCATCATGGTCATCATGGCGCTGGACCACACGCGCGATTTCTTCGGCCAACCAGGTTCTCCCACCAATCTCGCGACCGCTTCTGTGGCGCTCTTCTTCACGCGCTGGATCACGAACTTCTGCGCTCCAGTCTTCTTTCTCCTCCTCGGAACCGGTTCATGGCTCTCGCTGAGTAAGCGGACCAAGCCGGAGCTGTCGCGATTTCTTTTCACCCGTGGGCTCTGGCTCCTCTCTCTGGAACTCACCCTGTTTCGCTGTCTCGCCGTACAGTTCAACTTCGACTACCACATCACTATCATCAATGTTCTATGGGCGTTGGGCTGGTCCATGATCGTGCTGTCGGTGCTTGTCTACCTCCCGGCGTGGGCCGTCACTACATTCGGCGTCGTCATGATCGCCACCCATAATCTGTTCGACTTCATCAGGTCTGACAACCCGCTCTGGACCATTCTGCACTCTCCCAATGTTGTCTACTCGAGCCCGGGCCACACAGTCTTCATCGCCTATCCACTCATCCCCTGGGTCGGAGTCACTGCAGCAGGCTATGGCCTTGGTCAGGTCTACGGCTGGGCGCCTGAGCGTCGCAGAGCCTTTCTTCTTCGTCTTGGCATCGCCCTCACTCTTGGCTTTGTCGTCCTTCGCGCCATCAACCGCTACGGCGATCCATTCCACTGGGCATCTCAGCGCACCCCGGTCTATACGGTCCTCTCTTTCCTGAACACCGTAAAATATCCGCCGTCGCTGCTCTTCCTCCTGATGACGCTCGGGCCGCCAATCCTTCTGCTCTGGGCGGTCGATGCGCACACGCCGCGTCTTCTGCGACCTGCGCTTATCATCGGCAAAGTACCGATGTTTTACTATCTGCTGCATTTTTTCTTCCTTCATCTGCTTGCCGTCATCATCTGTTACGCGCGCTACGGGCATGTTCACTGGATGTTCGAATCCCCGAACATCGCCAACTTCCCTGTGACATTCCCGCCCGGCTGGGGATTGACTCTACCGCTCGTCTATCTTCTCTGGGCATTCCTCGTCGTCGGCATGTTTCCGCTCTGCCACTGGTACGCCGCATTGAAGAAACGCAGCAACAACCCACTCCTCAGCTACATCTGACGGCTAACTTTCGCGCGGCGAATTGTTAGACATCGCGGCAAGAGAGCGAGGTTGGAAAACGCGCGTCAAACCTGGCCGCATCGCCAAACCTCATACGCTACCATCAACCATGCGACTTCTCACCGCCCTCATCCTGCTTGCGCTCGACTCCGCCTATCGCATCCGGCACATCACCATCGACTCGCTCGTCGCCAACTGGCCCCGGACCCGCGGCCGCATCCCCTAAAATAGCTTTGCAGCAGCCCGGAGCGCGCACCCTGAAGATATTGATACTTTCCCCGCATCGCGACGACGCAGCCTTTTCGCTCTCGATCGCCATCACCAATTGGCTCACCGCGCGCCACACCGTGACTATCCTCAACGTCTTCACCCGCAGCCGGTATGCCCCTTACTCCGATGCGGCTTTCGTTCACGAAAACGACGAACTCTCCTACGTCTCCGCCATGCGCCTCCGCGAAGACGAACTCTTCTTTCGCCGAATCACGCAAAACCTGCCGAAGGGGCTCAAAAGCAATCTCCATAACATCGACCTGAATCTGAAGGATGCACCCATCCGCCTCCGCCTTCCTCTCGAAGAACTCGGTGACACAACGGTCAACCTCGCCGATCCTGCTATCGAAAAAATCAGAAAGGCCCTTGCCAGACAATCCGAAGCCGGAACGATGGAAGCGCTCGTCCTTCCTGCGGCAGTCGGAAATCACGTCGATCACCTCACCGTCCGCGAGGCTGCGATGTCCTTCACAAAAATTCTCCCAAGCGCCTTTTTCGAAGATCTACCCTATGCCGCCACCCATCCAAGTGCTGCGACTGATCTTGAATCTCTGCGTGAAGAGGCGGCCCAACGCAACGACTCTCTGAGCTCCCTCCTCCTCCAGACCGCGTCCGCCGTCGCATACAAGCGTCGTCTCGTCCTCGGCTATGCCTCCCAGATCGACGAAGAAACCGGCACCATCATCAGCAACTTTGCGACGCGCTACCGCGGAGGCGAGCGTCTCTGGGTTAACCCGCTATGGCGCGATGCCTTCTCGTAGTCGAGCAGATTGTTCTAGCCTTTGGACAGCCGCTTGACCGCATCATCAACCCGGTCTCTGAACATGAAGTGTTTTGTCTGCGGATCCTGTTGCAGTGACCGGTATTTTTCCAATGCTTCCTTTCGCTTGCCGGAAACCTCAAGCAGATTCGCATAGATAAACTCCCTGTTCAGCGATTGCGTCGAGGCCGTCTCGTCATTCCGTGTGTCGCCAAGCCACAGATAAGTCTTCCACGCCTCGTCTTCGGGAACCGCGGACAACGATTCCACCAACTCCGCCTGGTCGGTAACGGCAGGGTTATAGCAGAAGCCCAAAATGCGGTGCTTTTCTTCGGGATCGAGAGCCTCGCCATTCTTTCGCATGTCGTTGACTGCCTTCACCAGCTCGGCTCGCGCACCTCGCACCTCATCATGCAGCAATCCTCCCACCTGCATCTCCCGCACCAGCGGGCGCGCCTTCCCGGTCGCCACTGCAGTATTGAAATGTCCTATAGCCTCTTGAAAGCTTCCATTGTTTTGCAGCATCCAATTGCCCAGCATTGCGTTGGCATACACATTCGTCTTGTCCAACTCGAGCGCCGAGCGTAAATTCTTTTCTGCGGCCGAACCGGGCTCGCGCTCGGCGATGTGCCAGTTGAGCCAATGCGCCCAGCCGACGTGCGCCTGCACATCCGCCGCCCGCGGTCCCTTCTCTCGCGCCAGACCGGCATCGAGAACCGGCATGATCTCGTCCAGTTGGGGACCCGCAGCATCCGCGGCGCTTGCACCATCCCGCCCCAGAACCTGAAAATTCTCGACCCACAACATCGCCGCGTCCAGCTGCTGTTCCAGCGCGGGCGAATACAGCGGATTCGTCTTTAAAATCTCCGAATAACTTCGAACCGATGCTCGATACTCACCCTGCTTTGCCTGTCCTTGAGCGACCGCCATCTGCGCATTCAATTCCGCGCGTTGTGTCCGATGGTTGTCAAATGTGTGAAACCATCCCGTGAGGCTTCCGATCAGTCCCAGCACCGCCGTCGCCCCGCCCACCCACGACAGGATGACCTTGACCGAACTGCCCTTGTCTGCTTTCTGAATCCCTTGTCCGCCCTGCTGAACGTCATTCTCCATTGCAGCTCCGGAAGCGTCCGTTCGTGGCGGGCCCGCACACAAACTGTGCCAATACTCTAAAGCATTTTCTTCCTATCCGAGCATTCGCCGCACCACCCGCCGCACTGTCTCCGTCACCACCCCATACACAACATTGGACGCCATCTCGCTCGTTCGCTCCCGTGCCGTCTGCTCTTCGGGTTCAGCCGACAACCCCATCGCCGGCAGCATCGTTCCCTGGGTCAGTGAACTCAGCGCCATTCCAAACCCTGCGCCGTCCTTTGCCGTCGCCGCGGGATAGTACTCCGCCAACGCGCCATACGCAGCTCCAGTCAGTGCGCCGAATCCCCAATGGATCGCCTCCACCGCTTTCTCTTTCTCTGTCGCCGCCAACTCATGGTCGGCAAACTTCTTCGCCAGCATTTCCTCCGGCTCCGGTTCGCCATGGATCCGCGGCGGATAAATCTTTTCGACCAGTGTTTTTGCCGCTGTGGCTACCAACCCGCCGACTAATCCTGCGAGCAGTCCCTTCGCCAGCGACCGTCCATACTTCGTCTCTTCCAACTCATCTGTCTCGTTCATCAAGCCGCCTTCGTCCAGGTCATTTTCTCCTGATAGTCTCTCCTAAGATGCGCTGAAGCCCCAGCGGGCTGTGTCGCCGACTCTATCCAACATAAGCCGCCGCATCGGTTACATCGCTACCCGCGTCTATCTTCGCCATGCGAAATACCGCCGTTAATCCTGCAGACACCGCCAGGTTCAGCACAAGCGCAGGAACGGCGGCATACATCGCATACGTTCCGCCTCCCAGGAACAGCGGAAGATGCAACGGATAAACCGAGCTCTTCAACCCCAGCGCCACCGCCATTGCCGTACCGCTCGCCATCCCCGCCGCCCAGCCGGCAATCAGAGCCCAGGGATGGAACCATCGCGTAAATACCCCAATCACCACCGAAGGAAATATCTGAGTCATCCAGATTCCACCCAGCAGCTGCATCTGAATCGCATACGTCGCAGGCAGCTTCAGCACAAAAAGCAGCGCGCCGAACTTCACTCCCAGCGAAATCACCTTTGCCATTCGCGCCTCTTCCTCAGGCAGCATCTTTCGTCGCAGCACCGCGCCGTAAAGATTTCGCGTAAACAGATTCGAAGCCGCGATTGACATTATCGCTGCGGGCACCAGCGCTCCAATCGCCACCGCCGCAAGGCAGAACCCTGTAAACCACTCCGGAAACATCTTCAGAAATAGCAAAGGCACCGCAAGATTGGCATCCTTCGTCACCACTCCCGCCGCCAGCGCCAAGTACCCCAGCAGAGCAATCAGCCCCAGCAGAAAACTATAGGCAGGCAACATCGCGGCGTTTCTTCGCACTACATTTGCGCTCTTCGCGCTCAGGACAGCCGTTGCGGTATGTGGATAAAGCATCAACGCCAGCGCCGACCCGAGGGCGAGCGTGGAATACCCCAGAAACTGTCCCCGCTGCAGAGAAATCGTTGCCGCCGGGGTATGGTGTGCGAGCAATTGATTCGCCCCTTCAAACACCTTGGCAAATCCTCCCAGCCTGATCGGTATGTAGATCAGCGCAGCCAGCACCATCACATACAGCATCATGTCCTTCACGATCGCAATCACTGCCGGCGCCCTCAGCCCGCTCGAATAGGTGTAAGCCGCAAGAATGATGAACGCCGCAGCCAGCGGCCATTCTCCCGCCACGCCCATCGCCCCGATCACTACTTTGATCCCCACCAGTTGCAGTGCGATATACGGCATCAGCGCCAACACTCCGGTCAGCGCAATGGCGATCGTCAACCAGCGATTCCCATATCTGCCGCCTACGAAGTCTGCCAGCGTTATGTAACCGTGACGGTGACAAACTGTCCAAAGCCGCGGCAGCACCAGCATCATGTAGGGATAGGTGATCACAGAGTACGGCACAGCGAAAAATCCCATTGCGCCGCTTCCGTACAACAGCGCCGGCACCGCGATTACCGTATACGCCGTGTACAGGTCTCCGCCGATCAGGAACCAGGTCACCCACACCCCGAAGGTGCGGCCCGCAAGCCCCCACTCCTCGAGCGATCCCATTCCTGATTTCGGTCGCCGCCACTTCGCCGCCCAGAATCCGGCCAGGGTCACCAGTGCGAAGAAAAAACAGAAGACCGCCAACGCTGTCGTATGCAGTCGCAACCGCCCCCCGACTTGAAAGACCTACCGCAGGATTTTGCCGAACGTGGAAGTACAAGCATCTTAGCGCAATAGAAGCTAAATCTGCTCTCATCAGCGAGGAACGCAGCTGGAAATCCAGAGACCTCGATCAGCTCCGCCCGCTGTCGCTCCACTCATACACCACCACGCCCAGATCGTTCAGCATCTTGATGACCTTCTCCATATTCCGCCGAACCTCGGGCCGCGCACTCACTGGCACTTCGTGAGCCTCTTCCACCGCAACCACGCGGCCGTAGGGCCAGAAGTTCTGCGGGATCGCGTTCAACGCCGTCGGCAGATCGCTCACCCGCACATTCAGGTCCTGCCGCCTCGCGCCAATCGGCCGCAACATTCCGCCAAGCCCCAGGTCGCTGGTATTGGCGTCGGCCTGTACTACATGCAGGGTCACCATCTCTCCCTGTACCGTCAGGTAAGGATTCTCCCAGAGCGCCAGACTCTTTATCGCCAGATAGCGCGTCTTCGAAGGCGGCGGAATCAGCTCCATCTGCTGCCGCGCCAGGCTGACCTCTTGCCGCTCCTGAGACGCAATTGCCTTCTGATCAGCCACGCTCGGCGTGGAGGTTCGGGTGCAGCCAGTCAGAGCGCACGAGAGCAGGAGGGTGGGAAAAAGCAGCAAATATCTATGCACAAAAACCAGCATATCAAGTTCGCGAGCCCCGCCAAAACCCCGCGTTCCCCGTCGCGGTCTGTCGATCCCTTACCGTCCCTCCCACACCGGTGGCCGTTTTTCCAGAAACGCCTTTGTTCCTTCAGCTTTATCCGCCGTCCCGCACAGCCGCCCGAAGATCTCCGCCTCCACGTCGGTGGCCGCCGTCAACCCCAGCTCGCTTCCCCAGCGCACCGCCTCCATGCATCCGGCAATCGCCAGCGGGGCCATCCCAACGATCGTCCGCGCTATCTGCTCGGCTCGCTCCATCAGCCGTTCCGCAGGAACCACCTCATCGACGAGCCCAATCCGCAGCGCCTCTGCGGCGCCGATCATCTCGCCGGTAAGCAGCAGCTTCAGTGCCATCGGTTGCCCTACCAGTCGCGGCAACCGCTGGGTGCCGCCATATCCCGGAATCAGCCCCAGCTTCACCTCCGGCTGCCCCATCCGCGCCGTCTCGCTGGCCAGACGAATCGTGCACGCCATCGCCAACTCGCACCCGCCGCCCAGGGCAAATCCGTTGATGCACGCGATCACAGGCTTGCCGCAGGTCTCGATCAGCCGCAGGATTTCCTGCCCTCGTTTCGCCTTCGCCTCTCCCGTCGCAACGTCAAGACGCGCTATTTCGTTAATGTCCGCCCCGGCGGCAAATGCCTTATCTCCCGCGCCTGTCAGCAGAATCACACGCACGCCAACATCTTCGGTCAGCGTCATAAATACGTGTTCCAGTTCGTTGAACACCGTGCAGTTCAACGCATGCAGCACCTGTGGCCGGTTCAACGTCACACGGGCCACCTGGTTCTTCACTTCACACAGCAATGTCTCGTAATTCACCGGTATCTCCCCTCGGCAGTGCAATCCAGCAAGCAAGAACAGCAATCGCCCCGTACTTCCAGACGATACAATCGAATCTATGGTTAAGGGAATCACGCTTGTCCGGGCCGTCGGGCCTTCCGGCACCCCGGGCGCTGAATTTGACCGCCTCACCGGGCTTTTTTCCGCCCTGGGCTTCGAGCCCGGCAAAGGCTGGCAGGACGCAGAGGGCCGCGGCGCCGCCTTCCTCGCCCCCATTGGAAACATCGAATTCGTCTCCGGCCGCCCCCCCGGCGTCCCTCATATCCTCGTCGAAGTCACGCAGCTCGATCACATACGCGCAATCGTAGAAAAGTGGCTCCTGGTCACCCACCGAACCGAAGAGATCGCCAGCCTCCTCTCTGCCCCTGAACTCACTCACTGGAACAGCCGCCTCTTTACTGCCCAACTCACTCCAGACCTCAAGATAGGCTTCTGGCAGTCTGAAAATCCTCTCCACAACCGGCCCGATGCCGTCGAGGGCGACCTGAGCGCGGCCAACATGCGCTTCGCCATCGTCACCACACGCTGGAACACCGTCATCACCGATCGTCTGCTCCAGGGCTCGCTCGATGCTCTCCACCGAAGCGGCGCAGCAAAAAATGAGATTGAGATCATCCGCGTCCCCGGCGCCTGGGAGATCCCGTCCGCCGCCCGCACCCTCGCTGAAAGCAAAAAATTCGACGCTATCATCACTCTCGGCTGTCTCCTCCGCGGTGAAACTGCCCACTACGAAGCGATCTACCACGAGGTCGCACGCGGCATCGGCCAGTCTCAGCAGGAGACTGGCGTCCCCCACGCCTTCGGCGTTCTCACCTGTGAAACATTGGAGCAGGCGCTCGACCGTGCCGGCCTCAAAGCCGGCAACAAAGGCTTCGAAGCCGCCACCGCGGCTATCGAAATGGTCTCCATCCAGCGCAAACTAGCAGGGAACGGGCAGGTAAAAAAATAATGGGCACTCGACGCAAGTCCCGCGAACTCACCATGCAGATGCTCTTCCAGGGCGATCTCGGCAAACAGACCCCCGACGAAGTTCGCAAACTCTTCTGGGCCTCCGTCGAAGATGTCGACCCCGAGACCAGGGGCTTTGCCGAAGACATCTATCGCGTCGCCACCGCCCGCCAGGAAGAGATCGACGCCCTTATTGAATCCCATGCCCAGAACTGGCGCATTGAACGCATGGCCATTGTTGACCGCAATCTCATCCGTGCCGCTGTCGCCGAAATGATCGGCTTCCCCAACACTCCCGCGGCCATCATCATCAATGAGTCGCTCGATATCGCCCGTCGCTACGCCGCGCCCGAATCCATCGCCTTCCTCAATGGAGTCCTCGATGCCATCGCGCGCGACCTCCTCAAAAAACGTCTCGCCTAGCGTCATCCCACGAAACCAGTTTGCCCTCGAGCGCTGAACCGGCTAACGTAAATGCACCATACGATTCGCGTTACCCCGGTCAATCGTTTCATCGTCTCAGGAGCCTGATGCCAACCCACTTCGACTCCATCATCATCGGCGCCGGGCAGGCCGGCCCAACCCTTGCCGACCGTCTTACCCAGGCCGGACGCAAGCTTGCGTTCATCGAACGCAAGCTCTTCGGAGGCACCTGCGTCAACAACGGCTGCACCCCCACGAAAACCCTCGTCGCCAGTGCCTACGTCGCACAAAAAGCCCGAACCGCCGCCGCCTACGGAGTCACAGTCCCGGGAGCCGTCTCAGTCGACATGAAGGCCGTCAAGGCCCGCAAAGACCAGATCGTCCTGAAATCTCGAAACGGTCTGGAATCCTGGCTTCGCGGCATGAAGAACTGTACTGTCTTCACTGGCAACGCAACCTTCGAATCGCCAAAGGAGATTCGCGTCGGTAACGATCTCCTTACCGCCGATGAGATCTTCATCAACGTCGGTGGCCGCGCCGTCACACCGGACTTTCCCGGTGTCGCCGACACGCCGTGGATGACCAACGTCGGGATTCTCGATCTAGAAACCCTCCCGCGTCATCTCGTCGTCGTGGGCGGAAGCTACGTCGGCCTCGAATTCGCACAGATCTTTCGCCGCTTCGGCAGCCAGGTCACAATAATCGACAAGTCGCCGCGCCTGATCTATCGCGAAGACGAAGACGTCTCCGCTTCCATAAAATCTTTCCTCGAAAAAGAAGGCATCGTCGTGCGCCTCAACGCCGAATGCATCCATCTCGAGTCTCGTGGAGACGACATTGCCGTCGGCGTCAACTGCCCCGACGATGGATCCGAAAGCATCGGCTCTCACGTTCTGCTGGCTGTCGGCCGCCAGCCCAATACCGACGACCTCGGCCTCGAACAGGCCGGAATCCAACATGACAACCGCGGCTACATTGCCGTCGATGACCAACTGCGCACCAATGTCCCTGGCATCTGGGCTCTCGGCGACTGCAACGGCCGCGGCGCCTTCACCCACACCGCATACAACGACTACGAGATCGTCGCCGCCAACCTTTTCGATAACGATCCCCGCCGCGTCTCCGACCGCATTCTCTGCTACGCCCTCTACACCGATCCACCGCTCGGTCGCGTTGGCCTTACGGAACGCGAGGTTCGCAAATCCGGAAAGCCTGCTCTCATCGGCACACGTCCCATGACCAAGGTCAGCCGCGCCGTCGAAAAAGGCGAGCCCGAAGGCTTCATGAAAGTGCTTGTCGATGCCGAAACGAAGCAGATTCTCGGCGCATCCATCCTCGGAACCGGCGGCGACGAAGCCATCCACTGCATCATCGACACCATGTATGCCCGCGCCCCCTACACCACCATCCAGCGCGCCGTGCACATCCACCCCACTGTCGCCGAACTTATCCCCACCGTCTTCGGCGAGCTGAAGCCTCTCACCTGAACCCGGAATCTCTATCCAGTATCATTCGCTCTGTCCACGAATCACTGGAGCGATCATGCGTCTGCTTCCCATCAACCAGCTAACCCTCCTCGCGTCGCTGCTTCTCCTCCCGCAGATCGCCGCCGCGACTCCAATCCAGCTCCGCACTGAACACCAGACCAACCCTCTCGCCATCGACGCCGTAACGCCGCACTTCGCCTGGCAGAGCGACGCGAAGACGCCAAACTGGACGCAGTCCGCTTATCAAATCCTCATCGCCACCAGCGAAAAAAATCTAACCAGCGCCAAACCCGATGTATGGGACTCCGGCCGCATCGCCTCCTCCGATTCCATTGACATCTCCTACGCAGGTCCCGCTCTCCAACCGCAAACTCGCTACTTCTGGCTCGTCAGGGTCTGGGACAACAAAGGCAAAGACTCCTTCTCATCCCCGACATGGTTTGAAACCGGTCTCCTCTCTTCCTCCAACTGGACCGCAAAATGGATTCGCCGCGCCGATCCCGCCGCCGACCGCGAACTCGCCGCCGTCCATTGGCTCTGGCTCCCCGGGACTGACGCGCAAAAAGTCGTCTCCGGCACTACTGCCGAGTTCCGTTACGTTCTCAACCTCAACGCAACCCCCATGCGAGCCAGCCTGCACATCGTCAGCCCCGGCGATTACATCGCAACCGTCAACGGCGTAGTCACAGGCAAGCACAAATCATGGGGAGCCTTCGACTGGGAGGAAATAGGGCCACTCCTCAAGTCCGGCGACAACGAAATTCTCGTCAAGGTTGTCGCCCAGGCAAAGGTCCACGTTCCAACTGTTTCTACTGCCTTCGCCGCGTCCCTCCGCATTACTGCGCAAGACGGCGCCGAGCGACGCATCCCCAGTGACGCCGCTTGGCAAGCTCGCTCCAACAACACCGCCGAATGGCGACCCGCACAAGTCGTCGGCCCCATTACCACGCCGCTATCAATCGGCACCGACCGCCACACCGAGATCCCTGGCCCCAACCGCATCGCCTCCGAAGCTTCGCTCCTCCGCAAAGACTTCACCCTCGCACCCTCCATAAAATCCGCGCGCCTCACCATCACCGCCCTCGGTGCCTATCAGGCCTTCCTCAACGGCAAACCCGTCGCCGCGAAAAATCTCCTCGACCCCGGCTGGACCGATTTCAACAAGCGCGTCCTCTACCAGACCTATGACGTCACCTCGTTTCTCTCCAGTGGCGACAACACCATCGCCGCCATCCTCGGCGCGGGCTGGCATGGCTCCCCAATGACCTGGGCCGGCACTCGCGCCTATCCCGAACCCGACGCCCTCTGCGCCCAGCTCGACATCACCCTCAGCAACGGCACGCACAAAACCATCGCTACCGACGAAACCTGGCAAACCGCCCCGGCCCCAACGTTGTTCTCCGAGATCTACGCCGGCGAAGTCTACGATGCGCGCCTCTCAGTCGCCGGCTGGAACGCCCCGCACTTCGCCGGCACCAACTGGGCCAAAGCCGTCATCGAAAAAATCTCTTCCGAAATCAAATTCACCGCTCAACCCGATCTCTCCATCGCCGTTTCCAACACCCTTCACCCCATCTCCATCACTCCTGGCAGTAAATCCCATCCAGTCGTCTTCGACATGGGCCAGAACATGGTCGGCAACATCCGCCTCCACGTCCACGGCCCTCGCGGCGCCGTCGTCCAAATGCGTTTCGCTGAGCGCCTCAACCCCGACGGCAGCATCTACACCGAAAACCTCCGCAACGCCACTGCCACCGACACCTATATCCTCTCCGGCAACGGCGACGAAACCTATACCCCCGCCTTCACCTTCCACGGCTTCCGCTACGTCGAGCTCTCCGGCTATCCCGGCACTCCCACCACCGCCAGCATCGAAGGCCTCGTCTACGACAGCCTCCCGACCACGCCCTCCATCCGCTTCCAAAGCTCCAGCGATCTCCTCAATAAGATGGGGCAGCTCGGTATCTGGGGTCAGCGCGGCAACTTCCTCTCCATCCCCACCGACTGTCCCCAGCGCGACGAGCGTCTCGGCTGGATGGGTGACGCCGGCGTCTTCTGGCGCACCGGCACCTACAACTTCGACATCGCCAGCTTCACAGGGAAATTCATGCTCGATATCGATGACGCCCAAACTGCCGACAACGCTTTCACCGACGTCTCCCCCAACATCCTCGGCCCGCAGGAAGGCGCACCCGGTTGGGCCGACGCCGGCATTCTCGTCCCCTACTCCGCGTGGCTTCAGTACGGAGACAAGACCCTCCTCGAAACATCCTGGCCCAACATGCAACGCTTCATGGACTTCATCCTGAAGACAAACCCCGACTACATCCGTCGCAATAAGCTCGGCAACAACTACGCCGACTGGCTGTCTCCGGACCAGAACACGCCCAAAGATTTAATCGCGACCGCCTACTGGGCCATCATCGCGCGAGACATGAAAGAAATGTCCCTGGCCCTGGGCCGCAAAGACGACGCCGAAAAATATCAAACCCTCTACGACAACATCACCGCCGCCTACCGCAAGCAATACATTCACGCGGACGGCTCCGTAACCGGGAACACCCAAAGCACCTATGTCGTCACTCTCTACTCCGGCATCGCGCCTGAAAACTTACGCGCCAACATGACCGACCGCCTCGTCGCCGACATCGAAGCCCACAACAACCACCTCACCACCGGCTTCCTCGGCACGCCTTTCCTCATGTTCGTCCTCGACGACAACCACCGCTCCGACGTCGCCTTCCAACTTCTCCTGCAGGATACGTATCCATCCTGGGGGTACATGGTTGCAAAGGGCGCAACGACCTGGTGGGAACGCTGGAACGGCGACACCGGCGATCCTTCCATGAACTCCTACAACCACTATGCCTTCGGATCCGTCATGGCCTGGGTCTTTCGCCGCGCCGCCGGCATCGACACCGATCCCGTCGGCCCTGGCTTCCACCATCTCATGATCCGCCCGCAGTTCAGCCCGTCGCTCCCCACCCTCCACACGGAATACGACTCTTCCTACGGCCTCGTCATCACCGACTGGAACCAGACCGCGCACCGCTTCACCGTGACCACCCCCGCGAATACAACCGCCACCATTGCACTGCCTAACGGCAAACAGGAAGACATCGGCAGCGGAACCCACGTGTATTCCATCCAATGAGGGGCTTCGATACTAGAACGTCTCCGCGTCAAAGGGCAAGCAGCAATCCTTGCTTGCCTCGCCCTTCAGGAACAACGTAGAATTTCACCTCATTAGTCACCCCGGTCGAGAGACAGAATCCTGTACTCTCGCCACGGAGAGGGATCATCCATATGAGGCAGTCTTTCGCGGTAGCTATTGGAGGCGCCGCCGGACAAGGCGTCGCAACCCCGGGCGATATCTTCGCCAAAATCTTCAGCCGCCGCGGTCTTCACGTCAATGCCTACAACGCCTATCAATCCATCATCCGCGGTGGTCATACCTTTCTCACCATTCGCACCGGGCCAGACCCCGTCACCAACATGGGCGACCGTCTCGATCTGATCATCGCTCTCAACCAGGACACCATGGACCGGCATCTCGGTCTTCTCTCCTCCGGCGCGGCATGTCTTTACAATGCAGACCTCATTCGCCCCGGCACTGCCGCCCCAGGCGTCCAACTCTGCCCCATCCCCGTTTCCACACTCGCCGACATCACCAAAAATAAAGTCGCGCAGAACACTCTCGCCATGGGCGCCGCCCTCAGCATGATGGGTGTCGGCTTTCCTGCGCTTGAAAGCGTCATCGCCGAACAATTCCGCAAGAAGGAAAAGTCCGTCATCGACGAGAATGTCAACGTCGCCCGCGCCGGGTACGACTACGCCACCCAGAACTTCAGGCCCTTCGCCTGGCCGCTCCCCATGACGGAAAAGAAATACGCCGTTCTTAGCGGAAACAGCGCGCTCGCCATGGGTGGTGCAGCCGCAGGCGTCAAATTCTACTGCGCCTATCCCATGAGCCCCTCCACCGGCGTTCTGCACTGGATGGCAGACCACGCCCGCAAAGCCGGAATCGTCGTTCGTCAGGTTGAGGACGAGATCGGCGTCATCAATATGGCGATCGGGGCCGCCCATGCAGGCGTTCGCGCCATGTGCGCGACCTCTGGCGGCGGCTTCGCTCTCATGAGCGAAGGCCTCGGCCTCTCCGCCCAGGCTGAGATTCCTATCGTCGTCATCGACTGTCAACGCGCCGGCCCCTCCACCGGCGTCCCCACCAAGACCGAACAGGGCGACCTCTGGCAGATGCTCGGCGCGGCTTTCGGCGACTACCCCCGCATCATCGCCGCGCCACTCGACATCGGCGACTGCTTCACCCTCATCCCCGAGATATTCAACCTCGCCGATCGCTTCCAATGCCCCGGCATCGTTCTCTGCGACCTGCTCCTCTCCGAAGGCAGGCTTAGCGTCGAACCCAGCCTTCTCAACTTCCAGCCCCCTATCGATCGCGGCGAGCTCATCACCTCCAACGGCCACTCCAACGGCCACGACACTCACGAAGAGTACAAGCGCTATCTCATCACCGACAGCGGCGTCTCCCCCCGTGTTATCCCCGGCGTCCCGGGCTTCACCCACACCGTCTCCAGCGACGAGCACGACGAAAACGGCGTCCTCATCAGCGACGAGTACACCAACGCCACAAAGCGCCGCGCCATGATGGAAAAACGCATGCGCAAGATGGATGGAATCGAAAGCGCCGTTCCCCCGCCCGAACTTATCGGTCCGCGCGACGCCGACGTCACACTCATCGGCTGGGGTTCGACCTTCGGAGTCATCGAGGAAGCCCGCGAGATCCTCAAGGACCAGGGCATCTCCGCCAATCAACTTCAGATCCGCTGGCTCGTCCCTCTCCACGGCGACGCCATCGTCAACATCCTCAAGGGCTCGAACCACACCATCATCGTCGAGAACAACTTCAGCGGCCAGTTCGCCCGTTACCTGCGCAGCGAAACCAGCTTCGTTCCCAACGGAAATATTCGCAAATACGATGGCGAGCCGTTCATGCCACACCACATCGTCGAGGCCGTCAAGGAGCAACTCGCCGGCAAGACCAATCTTTCCGTTCCCGTCCACGAGATCATGGTTTGAGACTCGCGATTCGACCAACGCTTAATGCTTTAGAAAATTCACACGAGGTTTTCCATGGCGACTGAGGCAGTTCTTCCCAAGCAAATGGTGATGGCCGATCTAAAGGGCAAAGTCGATCCCGACTGGTGCCCTGGATGCGGAGACTTCGGCGTCCTCGCCGCAGTCCAGAAAGCCCTCGTCGAGCTCCAGATTCCCAAGCACGAGGTCGCCACCATCAGCGGCATCGGATGCTCTTCCAACTTCCCCGGCTTCATTGACACCTACGGCATGCACACCCTGCACGGCCGCTCCCTCCCCGTCGCCAGCGGAATGAAACTCGCCAACCACGGTATGACCGTCCTCGTCACCGGAGGCGATGGCGACGGCTTCGGCATAGGCGCCGGCCACTTCGTCCACACCATGCGCCGCAACCTCGACCTTACCTATATCGTCATGGATAACCAGATCTATGGCCTCACCACCGGCCAGACCTCGCCCACCAGCCGCATCGGTATGAAGACCAAGAGCATGCCCTTCGGAAATGTCGACGCGCCCGTCAATCCCATCTCGCTTGCTCTCGCCGCCGGCGCGACCTTTGTCGCGCGCGGCTTCAGCGCCGACCAGAAGCACCTCACCGAATTGATCAAGCAGGCCATCCAGCATAAGGGCTTCTCCTTCCTCGACATCTTCAGTCCCTGCGTCACCTACAACCACGACAACACCTTCCAGTGGTTCCGCCCGCGGGTCAAGAAACTCGAAGAGAATCCCGGCTACGATCGTGCCGACTTTCAAGCCGCAGTCGAAAAATCTCTCCTCTGGGGCGACGAGATTCCCATCGGAGTCTTCTTCGAGCGCACCGACGTTCCCACCGCACACGACGCCGAGCCCGTCCTCAAGCCAGGTCCTCTCGTCCACCAAAAGGTAGGCATTCCCGCCGATGTCGCAAAATCCTTCGTCGACGAGCTGATGTAAGAACTTGTTGCTGCGATACGCAAAGCCCTCTCAACGAGAGGGCTTTGCTTGCGACATGCGGAGATCTGCGGCGGGCTACGAAGTAGCCTTCCGCGGCTTCTGCACCAGGAGGTTCGGAGCGACGATGTTCCCATTCGCATCCGGCAACTTCGGTGCAATCGGAGTCGTCACGTCCTGGTAGGAGCCATTCGCCTGGCGCGTGATCAGGTGCACCGCGTTGTCCCCCGAGGTGCCGGCGAAGAACGTCTGATTGTCCGCGCTCACCACGCCCACAATCGGCGCAATCGGTGTCCCAAGGGTCGTCGACAACGGAACGCTGCCCAGCGTTCCCGCTCCCGTAGCCTGAGGCGTGTACGTCGGCACTACGCCGCCGGTCCCCGTGTAGGTCACAAAAGCAATCTTTGAGTCCGACGTCGGTTCGACGCCTGTGATCGCTGTCGCCGTCACTCCCGGCAACGCACCGCTGAACGCCACATTTGTCGGAAAGGTCACCGGAGTCGCGTCGGCCAGCGGACAGGCGCCAATTGGAAGTCCTGGCGCCCCGCTTGCTCCCAGGCTCAGGTCCGAGAAATTCGCCGTCGTCGCACCAAGGACGTGCAGGCCGTCGTTCGTCGTTGCCAGCCGGTCCATCGCCGGGGCCATCACGCCGGCGTCGGGATAAAAGACATTGGTCGTCGTCGAAGACGTTGTCACCGGCCCGCTTGAGGTGGTCGTCACTGGGCAATAGGAGCGCGCCGTCGTTGGATTGCCGCCGAAGAACGCGCCAACGTTCGGCACTCCAAGCGCCACGTCCGTCGTCGCCTGCGAAGACGAAGTCGAGTACCATCCCGTGAACTGCGAGAACACCAGCAGCTGATTGTTCGGCGTCGTCACCCCTGTCGTGGGGTTGTAATCGCCCAGCGTGATGTACACCGTCTGGCTATCCGGGGAAAACGTCGCATGGGTGCCCACACCGCCAAATTGCGTCTTTATCCCGCCGCCAGTGCCGCTGCCCGTGCCGTAGAGATAAACAAACTGTCGAATCGGATCGGTGATGACCAGCGTCCCGCCGTCGGGGGATACCGCAAGCACTGACCCGGTCACTGTAGGATCCTGGTTTGCCAGGCTGTTCGTCACCGCGCTGAACGTCATCAGCTCAAACGAACTGCCCATGTAGATCGAGCTGCCATCGTCGCTGATCACCATCGAATTCGGTTGATAAGGCAGCCGCACCGGCGCGCCCTGCGTGGGCTGCGTGAAGTCCACCGGCACAATGTAGAGCGAGTTGGTGCTGCCGATGTACAGATTCGTGCTGTTGACGCCAGGCGCCGTCACCGTGATCGGATTCGACGTCACCGGCTTTCCATTGCCGAACAGGCCGATCTGGTTGAAGGGAGAAGGATTGCAGCCCGGCGGCTGGCAGACCGCCGTAATTGCCGCCGCGCCCGGAAATATCGGGGTCACGGTTCCTGCTGCCGCTGCCGGAATCGTCGTCGGTGTCGTCGACTCGAACAGAAGAGACAGACCCGTCAGAACCGTTCCGTTCTTGTCCCTGGCAATCGACGTGATCGGCTGCGTATTGTTCGGGTTCACAACCACGCTCGACGAACTGGTGCCCGCAATTCCCGGAATGCTCAAGCTGATGGAGGTGGGTGGGCACGTTGCAAAAAACCCTGCCGAGCTTCCCGCATTCGAAATGTTCGCGGTGATGACTGTCGATCCCGGCTGTTGAGCCGTCGCGACGCCATTCTGGTCAATTGTGACAATCGCCGGAATCTGCGCCACATAAGAAAGATGTCCGACCTTGCAGCTGATATTGTTGGCCGGCGTCTCGGCTGCATTCTGATACACACGAGCCGCCAGCTGTCCCGTCGTTCCTTGTGACTGGCAGCTGTTGGCGGAAGCGAACGCCGCTCCAGTGGTCACCGGCACCGTGCAGCAGCCGGTTCCCGGATCGATCGTGCAACTGGCGGCCTGGGTGGTAAACGCAGCTGGACTACAGTTCGTCGCCGGATCGTTGATACAGTCCGTCGACAGTGGCCCCAGCACCACGTTCGTCACGACAGGATGCACAAAGATCGGAAGCGGATTGCTGCTTGCTCCCTCTCCGCTCGCGATCACGAAGACCATCCCGCTCTTATTGGTTGGGTTGCAGGTCGTGAAATCCGGAATGCCGCCGCCGGTGTTCCGGTTCCATGTGCCTGCGCACAGCCGCCCATTGGTCGGTTCCACGTCGGCAATGGTGATGTCCGGCGTTCCATTCGGCAGAAACGTGGCATAGGTGTACTTCGTCACCGTCTCGGCCGTGGCTTTGCAGTCCGTCGCGATAGGCGCGCCCACCTGGCCTATCTGAGCAAAATTCAAGGAGATGCCTGTGATCTGTGGGTTCAATGTAATGGTCGTCACTTGACCCACAGGGATGCCGGAGTCTCCACCATTGCAGAAAATCGTCGGTGATTTCCTTGAACAGCCCGAGATCGAGACGCCAAAAGGGATCGTGAAAAGTAACAAAACTACTAAAGTGAGAAACCGACGCATTGAACCTCCCCGTCCAACCGGAACTCAAGCTGAACGGTCACACCGCAAACGCTGAATAGCCGAAACACTAGTGTAAAAGCTGCGCACACCGGAAGCAAATCGTCCGGGTCCTTAATTGGACGTGATAGACACGATTTCGCATCCTGTCGGAACCGCTCACCGCTACTTCGCCGGCATCTCCGTCTCGAACCAGTTCAACGCGCGTTCCAGAACATCTCTTCGATGCGCTGGGTCGCGGAACCCATGTCCTTCGTTCGGGTATATCACGAGCTGCGTCTTCACGCCCTCAGCGCGCAACGCATGCCAGAACTCGAAGCTCTGCGGAGCAGGACACTCGCCGTCGCGATCGCCTACCACCACCAGCGTCGGCGTCTTCACCTTCTTGATGAAATCGATTGCCGAGCTCTTCGCATACACCGCAGGATCGTCATACACCGTCTTGCCGAAGAACGGCACCATCCACTGGTCGATCGAATTCTCACCGTAGTAGCTCTGCCAGTCACTGATTCCCGCGCCCGCAACCGCCGCCCTGAATCGCGTCGTCTGCGTCACTCCGAACATCGTCATGAATCCGCCATAGCTCCAGCCTGTCAGCCCTTCGCGGTCCTTATCGATAGGAAAGCGCTTTTCCAGCACATCCATACCGGCCAGAATGTCCCGCAAATCGCCATATCCGAAGTCTTTTATGTTCGCCTGAGTGAACTTCTCTCCCTGCCCGTAGCTTCCACGAGGATTGGGCATGAACACGAAATAGCCCAGCGCCGAAAACGGCACTCCACCATAACCAACGCCTGGCCATCGCGGTGCCACGGCACTCGAAGGGCCGCCATGCACACTCACCAGCAGCGGATACTTCTTCGCCGGATCGTAGTTCGCCGGATACAGCAGCCACCCCTGCACCTTGAACCCGTCATTGGTCCATTCAATGTTCTCCGTCTTCCCCCATGCCGGCTTCATCCCATCGTTCAGATGAGTAATCTGCTTCATCCCATTCAGGGGTCCGGCCCACACCTCGGGAGCTTTCTCAAACGAGCTGCGAATCAACGCAATCGTATGTTCCTTCGAAACCGAAACGCTCATCGTCAACCCGCCCGCGCCAACCGACTCGGGAAATGTGACGTCGTCCTGAGGCCGGTCCTTGCCGGTACGCAGATCGAACGCCGTCAGATGGCTGCTTCCGCCCACGTGCTCCGCAATGCCGATCATGTCCGGACTGATCCAGCCGATATACGCGACCGACGCATCGCGACCCGGCGTCAGATCCTTCGGCTCGCCCCCAGCCGCAGGAATCAGATAAATATCCCCGCCGGTCTGCCCCTGATCGCTCATCAAGCCGCCGATAAAGGCGATCTGGCTCCCGTCGGGTGACCATCGCGGCACTGCAATCTGCAATCCGTGGAGCGGTCCTGAAATCTTCGTTGTGTCGAGAATCGCAGTTGGTACCCCCATGGGGGCTCCATCTACGACGCATCTACTCCTGTCGCTCTTGCAGTTGGCGAATTGGCCGATCGTCTGCGTGTAGAGCTTCGCGACCCACCAGTTGTTCTCGCCCGGCGGGTTGGCAGCTACGTAGGTGATTTTTTGAGAGTCGGGCGACCAGGCAAACTCGTAGACATGAAGTTTGCGGTCGGCGGATATCCAGTCACCAAGACCGGAGGTGACATCGACGGCGTACACACCCTGAATCTCGACTCCATCCTCGCCAATCACACCTGCCCAAGGCTTCATTGCTGCCAGCGCTCCAGCGCTACGCGTCGCATTCTCTACAAAAAGAAACCCTAGGGCCTTTCCATCCGGCGACCATGTAAGGGAATCGATGTTCCCCACAAGATTTGTCAACTGCTTTGATTCGCCGGTCTTCTTCGACCACACAAATACCTCTTCCTGTCCCGGCTTGTCCGCATTTGCCGTGCAGTCGGACACAAAGGCTAGCCATTCCCCATCGGGCGACCACACCGGCTCTGAGCTTCCGCAGTTGGTTGCGCTCGATCCCGTACTCACTATTTTTTCTGTTGCCGGGTCCGGATCTGCCACGTCTGTAAGGTGAATCTGCGAGCCCTCCCGCGCTCGGACTGCCCAGGCCACCGTCGTTCCATCTGGAGAAATCGCTGCCGAACTCGGGGTCCTGGTCTTGCCAAGTGTTTCAATCAACTCGCCAATCCGGGGATCCTTGGACGAACTTGCGTTGGTCTGAGCGCGCCCTGCAGAAGTTCCCAAGGTCAATACAGCGGTGCAGGCAAAGAGAGCAAATGGTGTGACAGAACACTTACAAACATCGGCAAAAGTCATGCGGAAAGCCTAGCATGAGCAACTCCACTTCCGCACTTGGCTTTCAAGCTGCAATCCGCACTGGCCTCCAGGCTACAAATCGACACTTGCAACTTTCTCAGTTGCTCTCGAAAATCGCAGCGAAAAGTTGACTCAACCGCCCGCAGATTGCTATTGTTAGAAGGTTCCGCGAGTATCCAGGCCGCGTCGTAAGGAGACTTAGCGCGCGGCAGGGTGGAAAAAAGCCCACGCAGATGGTTCATAGCCTGCCGCAACGCAGGAAACAGTCGTTTGCGCTATACTGGATACAAGAGATTCACCGCAGGACATTCCCGGTCACCGTTACTGATCTGAATGTCGTAAGCCTGCGGCCCATCGCAATCGTGCCTGCGACACCCTCCACCTTGGATGGGCTATGCGGGCCGGGACAGCGAAACGGAGTCGGCTCATCCTTTGAACTAAGGAAAGACGCTCGGCCACCGTCGACTGTTATGTCTGGCTTGTTGTACCGCTTCACAGACGCAACAGCAGGGAAGATCTTCGCCCCGTCTTTCGGGAAGTGAGACGCTTCAGCGTTCTCAATATTTTTGCGCGTACGGCAGCATGTACAGCAAAGAAGCGAAGCCCTTCTGCGTGTCTTGCCCAGGTTTGGTTGTTAAGGTTTTGCTCGCATTTACTAAGGAGTTCCAGTGCCTACGTTCCATCAGCTCGTCAAGCAGGGCCGCACGCCCACTCGTTATAAGACTGCCAGCCCTGCGCTCCAGGGGTCGCCCCAGCGCCGTGGCGTCTGCACTCGCGTCTACACCCAGACCCCCAAGAAGCCGAACTCTGCGCTCCGCAAGGTCGCTCGTGTTCGCCTCACCAACGGGATCGAAGTGACGACCTACATCCCGGGTATCGGCCACAACCTGCAGGAGCACTCGATTGTGCTCATCCGCGGCGGCCGCGTAAAAGATCTGCCAGGTGTTCGTTATCACGTTGTTCGCGGGACTCTGGATTCCGTTGGAGTCGCCAACCGCAAGCAGAGCCGCTCCAAGTACGGCGCGAAGCGCCCGAAGGCAGCAGCCAAATAAATTTCTGACCCGGAGTTGCGGGTCGTAACCAGGCACAGCTCGTGAGAAGTCACCGCGCTGTGGGAAGACGAGAAAGAAGAGAAAAATGCCAAGAAAAGGCTATATTGCGAAGCGTGAAGTTGCTCCAGACCCGGTCTATAACTCCACCCTGGTCACCAAGTTTGTGAACTCGATGATGTGGGGCGGCAAGAAGTCGACCGCTCAGGGCATCTTCTACACCGCCATGACTAACCTCGAGCAGAAGGGCGGCGACGAAGCCCTCAAGCTCTTCAAAAAGGCGATCGAGAACTGCAAGCCGCTTCTCGAAGTGAAGAGTCGCCGCGTCGGCGGTGCGAACTACCAGGTTCCGATTGAGGTTCTCCCCGAGCGCCGCACTTCGCTGGCGATTCGCTGGCTTGTGACCTACGGCCGGGCTCGTGGTGAAAAGGGCATGGTGGAGAAGTTGACCGCTGAGCTCCTCGATGCGGCCAATGGCCGTGGCGCTGCGATGAAGAAGAAGGAAGACGTTCACCGTATGGCCGAAGCCAACAAGGCTTTCGCGCACTACCGGTGGTAAAGAAAGAGCTTCTCAGTAAACGAGCTTTTTAGTTTTTACTTTTTACCGCGAGCGGATGCTCGCAGATGAGAGATAGATCGTGGCACGCACTACACCTCTGAATCGTTGCCGGAACATCGGAATCATGGCGCACATCGACGCCGGCAAGACGACGACGACCGAGCGCATTCTCTTCTATACGGGCATCACGCACCGTATCGGCGAGGTGCACGAGGGCACTGCGACCATGGACTGGATGGAGCAGGAGCAGGAGCGCGGCATCACGATTACCTCTGCCGCCACGACCTGCACCTGGAAGAACATTCGCATCAACATCATCGACACCCCCGGCCACGTTGACTTCACCGCCGAGGTTGAACGCTCATTGCGTGTCCTCGACGGCGCGGTCGCCTGTTTCGATGCTGTTGCCGGCGTCCAGCCGCAGTCGGAAACCGTCTGGCGCCAGGCCGACAAATACAAGGTTCCCCGCATCTGCTTCATCAATAAGATGGACAAGGCTGGCGCGGATGCCGTCTATGCAACCTCGACCATCGTTGACCGTCTCGGCGCGCGCGCAGTTCCGATCAACATTCAGATTGGCGCGGAAGCGAAGTTTGCCGGTGTCGTCGACCTGGTCACCATGAAGGCGATCTACTGGCACGATGAGACCATGGGCGCCGAGTATTCCATCGAGGATATTCCAGCCGACCTGCTCGATAAGGCCAAAGAGGCTCGCCACTTCCTGATTGAAGCTGTCGCCGACTCCGACGACGAGATTCTTCATCTCTTCCTCGAGGGGCAAGAACCCACGGAGGCTCAGCTCAAAGCCGGCATTCGCAAGGCCACCATCGCAATGAACATCTTTCCGGTGCTCTGTGGCTCGTCCTTCAAGAACAAGGGCGTCCAGACACTGCTCGACGCTGTTGTCGATTATCTGCCCAGCCCGCTCGATATTCCTCCCATGGTCGGGTCCAATCCGGAGAACATGGAAGAGAAGATCGTCCGCAAGGCAGATGACAATGAGCCGTTCTCTGCGCTTGGTTTCAAGATCATGACCGACCCCTTCGTCGGCCAGCTCATCTTCATTCGCGTCTATTCGGGCCAGCTCAAAACCGGCGACTCGGTGTTGAATCCCCGCACCGGCAAGACGGAGCGTATCGGCCGTCTACTGAAGATGCACGCCAATAAGCGCGAAGAGATCACCGAGATCCTCGCCGGTGATATCTGCGCCGCTGTCGGCCTCAAGAATCTCGTCACCGGCGATACCATCTGCACCGACAAGCACCCCATTGTGCTCGAGTCGATCGACTTCCCCAAGCCGGTTATCGCGGTTGCCGTCGAGCCGAAGACCAAGGCGGATCAGGAAAAGATGGGTATGGCGCTCGCCAAGCTTGCGCAGGAAGATCCCACCTTCCGCGTCCACACCGACCCGGACTCCGGCCAGACCATCATCTCCGGTATGGGCGAGCTGCACCTTGAGATTATCGTCGACCGCATGATGCGCGAGTATAAGGTCGAGGCCAACGTCGGTAAGCCGCAGGTTGCCTACCGTGAGACCATCCGTTCGAACTCTGAGGCTGAAGGCAAGTACATCCGTCAGACCGGCGGTTCGGGCAACTATGGCCACGCCAAGATTCGCATCTCGCCCAACGAGCCAGGTAAAGGTTACGAGTTCACCAATGACACCAAGGGCGGTTCGATTCCCAAGGAGTACATCAAGCCGATCGATCAGGGAATTCAGGATGCGATGCAGCGCGGTGTTCTCGCCGGCTACGAGATGGTCGACATCAAAGTGTCGCTCTACGATGGCAGCTACCACGACGTCGACTCGAACGAAATGGCGTTCAAGATTGCAGGTTCCATGGCCTTCAAGGAAGCGGCCAAAAAAGCCAAGCCGGTCCTGCTCGAGCCCGTGATGGCCGTCGAAGTCATCGTTCCCGAGGAATACATGGGAACGATCATCGGCGACCTGAACAGCCGCCGCGGCCGTATCGAAGGGATGGAGATGGTTGGCACCACGCAGGCTATCCGGGCCACGGTTCCATTGAGCACGATGTTCGGTTACGCCACCCACATGCGGTCGTCCACGCAGGGTCGAGCCAACTATTCCATGCAGTTCAAGCAGTACGAAGAGGCGCCGCGGTCGGTCTCGGAAGAGATCATTGCCAAGGTGCAGGGCAAAGACGGTAAAGACAAGTAAGCCGGTGCCGCAAGGCGCATCACCTTTGGGAAGTTGAATTTTAGAACCAGGAAACACGGAGAGATTATGGGCAAGGAAAAGTTTGACCGGTCAAAGCCGCACGTAAACATCGGGACGATCGGACACATCGATCACGGCAAGACGACGCTGACAGCGGCGATCACGAAGGTTCTGTCGAAGCACAACCCGAAGAACACGTTTCGCTCGTTCGACACGATCGACAACGCACCGGAAGAGCGTGAGCGCGGCATCACGATTGCGACCTCGCACGTGGAGTACGAGACCAAGAACCGCCACTACGCGCACGTCGACTGCCCGGGCCACGCCGACTACATCAAGAACATGATCACCGGCGCGGCACAGATGGACGGGGCTATTCTCGTCGTTGCAGCGACCGACGGTCCGATGCCCCAGACCAAGGAGCACGTTCTGCTGGCGCGTCAGGTTGGCGTGCCGTTCATCGTGGTGTTTCTGAACAAGTGCGATGCAGTTGAAGACGAAGAGCTGATCGAGCTGGTGGAGATGGAAGTCCGCGAGCTGCTGTCGAAGTACGACTACCCGGGCGACGACACTCCGATTATCCGCGGCTCTGCGCTGGGCGCGCTCAACGGCGAAGCCAAGTGGGAGGCCAAGATCGACGAGTTGATGGATGCGGTGGACAAGTATGTTCCGCAGCCAGAGCGCGCAGTCGACCAGCCGTTCCTGATGCCGATCGAAGACATCTTCTCGATCTCGGGCCGCGGGACAGTAGTTACCGGACGTATTGAGCGCGGCAAGGTGAAGGTTGGCGAAGAGAGTGAGATCGTCGGCTTCCGCGAGACGCGCAAGACGGTGGTTACGGGCGTCGAGATGTTCAAAAAGCAGCTCGATGAAGGTCTGGCAGGCGACAACGCCGGGCTTCTTCTGCGCGGTATTGCGAAGGAAGATGTGGAGCGTGGCATGGTGTTGGCCAAGCCGGGATCGATCAAGCCGCACACCGACTTCAAGGGCGAGGTGTATGTGCTGTCGAAGGAAGAAGGCGGGCGTCACACTCCGTTCTTCAACGGCTACCGTCCGCAGTTTTACTTCCGCACGACCGACGTGACGGGTTCGGCGAAGCTTCCTGCAGGCACCGAAATGTGCATGCCGGGCGACAACATCCAGCTGGAGATCACGCTGCACACTCCGGTAGCCATGGAGAAGGGCCTGAGGTTTGCTATCCGCGAAGGCGGCAGGACTGTCGGCGCTGGAACCATCTCCGACATCATCAAGTAAGGAAAGTGCGACGCAAAGAAGGTTTTTAGTTTTTAGCTGTTCAAGATTAACGAGGGCTGCCGGCCCATTGAGAAGTGAGCAAGAAATGACCGGCAGCCACTCCAACAGTTCTTTGAAGGAAAGAGAAGACAATGGCTGGACAGAGAATCAGAATCCGTTTGAAGGCGTATGACTATCGCGTTCTCGACACCTCCACGGGAGAGATCGTCGAAACCGCCAAGCGTACCGGCGCTCAGGTTGCGGGACCCATTCCGCTGCCGACCATGAAGAACAAGTATTGCGTCCTTCGCTCGCCCCACGTCGACAAGAAGTCGCGCGAGGCCTTCGAGATTCGCACTCACAAGCGGCTCATCGACATTCTCGAGCCGACCCAGCAGACGGTCGACGCACTGATGAAGCTCGATCTTCCGGCTGGCGTCGACGTAGAGATCAAGACGGTTCAGAAGTAAAGAATCTTTCGGCAACACGTTTTTAGTTTTCGAATTTCAGTTGCACAACCCGGCAGTGCTGGGCTGATTCAGCCAGCATGATGAGGAAAGGAAGCTCCAATGTCAGTAGTCGGAATTCTCGGAAAAAAAATCGGCATGACCCAGATCTTCGATGATCGCGGCGACATTCACCCCGTCACCGTGCTCAAGGCTGGCCCATGCGTCATCACTCAGCTCAAGACCGTCGCAAAGGATGGTTACGATGCCGCCCAGATTGGTTACGTCGACTTCGTCAAGGCCTCGAAGGTCAACAAGGCCATGACCGGCCACTTCGCCAAGTCGAACGTTCCACCTGTCCGCATGATCAAGGAAGTTGCCATCGAAACCGTCAAGCCGGTGGAAGGCGAAGAGGCAGTCGCCGTCAAAGCCGGCGATCGCGTTCTGGTCGACATCTTCGATGACGAAAAGTTCGTTGATGTTGTCGGAACATCCAAGGGTCGCGGCTTCGCTGGCGTCATTCGCCGCCATGGCTTCGGCGGTGGTCCCAAGTCGCACGGTCATATGTTCCAGGTGCAGGGTTCGATCGGCGCTTCGTCCTTTCCGTCGCGCGTATTCCCTGGTCAGCGCATGCCCGGACACATGGGCCACGAGCAGGTCACGGTTCGCAATCTCCGCATTCGCGGCATCGATCTTGAGGACAATCTCCTGATGGTCGAAGGCGCGGTTCCCGGTCCTCGCGATGGTTTTGTGCTTATCTCCAAGGCCAAGGCGCCCCCGAGAGAGCGTCGTGGATTTGCCGGAGCCGCAACAAAGGATGCATTGAAGGCTTCGAAGAAGGCAGCACCGAAGAAGAAGTAAAGAAAATAAATAAAAAAGCTTTTTGGCTTAGAGCTTTTATCCAAAGTTTTTGCTCGCCGCATCGATGGCGAGCGCAAAGAGAGAGAAGAACGATGGCAAACATCAACGTAGTCAATCTCGGCGGAAAGAAGGTTGGTGAGTTCGAACTCGCCGACGAGGTCTTCGCAGGCGAGATCAATGATGGGCTGCTCTGGGAGTCGATCAAGCACTACCGCGCCGCCCTTCGTCAGGGAACCGCTTCGACCAAGAGCCGCAACCAGGTCTCCGGTGCCGGCAAGAAGCTCTGGAAGCAGAAGGGAACCGGCCGCGCTCGTGTCGGATCGATCCGCACTCCACTCTGGCGCGGAGGCGGTACGGTCCACGGACCGAAGCCCCGCAGCTACGAGTACGCCTTTCCGCAGAAGAAGCTGATGGGCGCTCTGCGCTCGGCCATCTCCGCGAAGATCGCCGACGGGAAGATCACCGTTGTCGACTCCTTCGAAGTTCCCGAGGCCAAGACCAAGCTCTTCCGCGCCGCACTTAACAAGCTCGAGGCCGGCAAGACGACCCTCCTGGTCGAAAGCAGCCGCAAGCTCGACGAGAAGCTCTACCTCGGCTCCCGCAATCTCGCCGGAGTCGAACTTGTCCTCAGCTCCGAAGTTCACCCCTACGATCTGCTCCGCTACGAACATGCTGTTTTCTCGAAGGACGCCATCGAGGCCCTGCAGGAGACGCTCCGGAAGTTTGTATCGAAACGTAGTAAGACAACCGCGGAGCACAGCAAAGCCGCTGCCAAGAAGGAGGTTGCGTAATGCCAACCCTCTATAACGTCATTCGCCGCCCCCTCATCACCGAAAAGGGCATGACCGTGAAGGAGACACAGAACACATTAGTGTTCGAAGTCGCCGTCAAGGCCACCAAGACAGAAGTCAAGCAGGCTGTTGAAGCCCTCTTCAAGGTCAAAGTTAACGGTGTTCGCACCGCGACCGTCGAGGGCAAAGAGCGCCGCCGCGGTAAGTTCGCCGGCTACCGCTCCGACTGGAAGAAAGCTTACGTTCGCCTCAAAGATGGCGAAAAGATGCCGGAATACCTCAATAGCCTCTAAGCGAGATCTTTCGCAGCAACAGAATTCAGGAACCGAAGTGCGGTTGAGCAATCAGCCGCACAGGCAAGGGAATAAAGACGATGCCGATCAAATCATTTCGACCGATTACCCCATCACTTCGCTTTGCGACCAAGCTCGTCAATGACGACATCACGACGGACAAGCCGCATAAGCCGTTGCTTGGAGTCAAGCAGCGGACGGGCGGCCGCAACAACGCCGGCGGCCTTACGATGCGTCACCACGGCGGCGGCCACAAGCAGAAGCTTCGCCTCATCGATTTCAAGCGCGATAAGTACGGCGTCCCCGGCACCGTCGCGACCGTCGAATACGATCCGAACCGAAGCTCCCGCATCGCGCTGATCCACTACGCTGACGGCGAGAAGCGCTACATCATCCAGCCGATCGGTCTTACTGTCGGCCAGTCGATTATGAGCGGTCCGGACGCCGATATTCTCGTCGGCAACGCTCTGCCTCTGAAGAACATTCCTTCCGGCACGACGATCCATAACATTGAACTCCGTCCCGGCAAAGGCGCCCAGATGGCCCGTTCCGCCGGCGCTCAGGTTCAGCTCATCGCCAAGGAAGGCGACTACGCTCTTCTCAAGTTGCCCTCGGGCGAGACCCGCAAGGTTCTCGTCGATTGCATGGCGACCATCGGCCAGGTCGGCAACACCGACCACGAAAATGTCACTGTCGGCAAAGCCGGACGCAATCGCTGGAAGGGCATACGCCCCTCGAACCGCGGTGTTTCGATGAACCCGGTCGACCACCCACACGGTGGTGGCGAAGGCAAAACCTCCGGCGGACGTCACCCGGTTACTCCGTGGGGACAGCCAACCCGCGGTTACAAGACGCGCAACAACAAGCGAACCGATGTCTTTATCGTCAAGCGGCGTACGAAGTAAAGAAAAAGCGTTTAGTTTTTTTGATTTTTAGTCCGCAGCAAAGAGCAACACCAAGTCTCTGAAGCAAGAGATTCGTCGTATCCAGCATCGCAACAAAGAAAGTCGGAGACTCAACACAATGTCACGTTCAGCGAAAAAGGGTCCTTTCATCGACGATCACCTCATGAAGAAGATTGAGGGGATGAACCAAATCAACGATAAGAAGGTTCTGCGCACCTGGTCGCGCCGGTCCACCATTCACCCGGACTTCGTCGGCCACACTATCGCCGTTCACAACGGCCGCAAGTTCATCCCGGTCTACGTGACGGAGAACATGGTTGGCCACAAGCTCGGCGAATTCTCGGCCACCCGCACCTTCAAGGGTCACTCCGCACGCGCTGCCGAGACGACCGCAAAGCCCAAATAAAGAAAAATTGGCAAAATTCAGTTTTAGTTTTTGAAGGACGAAAGATCATGGCTAAGGCAGCAGAAAAAATCCGAGAGTTCCGCGCAGAGGCGAAGTTCCAGCGCACCAGTCCGCAGAAGGTGAAGCTGGTCCTCGATCTCATCAGGGGCCTCCGCGTCGAGCAGGCGCTCAACACCGTTCACTTCAGCACCAAGCGCATGGCGCCCATTGTTGAAAAGGTGCTCCGTTCGGCGATTCAGAACGCGACCTACGTCTCGCAAGAGCAGGATCTCGACGTTGACGTTGACAACCTCTACGTTCGCACCGCAGTTGCCAACGAAGGACCACGCATGAAGCGCATTCGCCCTGCTCCAATGGGCCGTGCCTTCCGCTACCAGCGCAGACTTACACACATCGTCGTTACCGTTGCGGAGAAGAAGCCGGTTACTGCCGTCAGCGCAGCCGCCGAGCCAGCCCCGGCCGCGAAGAAGACAACCAAAAAGGCTGCCACCAAGGCCGCGGCAAAGCCCGCAGCCACGAAAACCGCCGCAAAGAAGACAGCCGCCAAGAAGCCTACAGTCAAAAAGACCGCGAAGTAAGGATTCTTGTAAACTTAAAGTTTTGCACTACGCCCACCGGCTCAACCGGAGAGGGCACGGAGTAAAGGGAAGCTATGGGACAGAAAGTCCATCCATACGGGTTACGCCTCGGCATCAACAAGCCGTGGAAGTCGCGCTGGTTCGTCGAGCGCGGCTATGACAAATTGCTGGTCGAAGACGTCAAGCTCAAGGCTGAGCTGCGCGAGAAGCTGAAGGCCGCCGGCGTCAGCTCCGTCGAGGTCGAGCGTCCAGGCAACAAGCTCCGTCTGATCATCCGCACCGCGCGTCCGGGCATCATCATTGGCCGCAAGGGCGCCGAGATTGACAAGCTCAAGGCCGACATCCAGAAACGCAGCAGCCGCGAAGTCTTTATCGACATCCTCGAGGTGAACAAGCCAGAGCTTGACGCTCAGCTGGTCGCCGAGAACATCGCGCTGCAGCTCGAGAAGCGTGTCAGCTTCCGCCGTGCCATGCGCAAGTCAGTCGACTCCGCGCTTCGCTTCGGCTGCAAAGGAATCAAGGTTCGCGTGTCCGGCCGTCTCAACGGAAACGAAATTGCCCGCTCCGAGTGGTATCTCCAGGGCCGTCTGCCGTTGCACACGCTGCGCGCCGACATCGACTACGGTTTTGCCGAGGCACACACCACCTACGGCATCATCGGCGTCAAAACCTGGGTCTACCGCGGCGATATCTACGAGCAGAAGAAGCGCCGCGATCAGGGCCTCACCACTGGTGCGTTCGCGTCCTAACGATTTTCCCGGCATTGCCGGAGTTTTAGGGGATCGCGCCAAGCGTATCCCTGAAAGAGTGAAGAGGGTTTTCTTATGTTGATGCCAAAGAAGGTCAAGTTTCGCAAGCAGCAGCGCGGTCGCATGTGCGGCAAGGCGTGGCGCGGCTCCGATCTTTCGTTCGGCGACTACGGTCTCAAGGTTATGGAGTGTGGCTACATCACCGACCGCCAGATCGAGGCTAGTCGTATCGCGATGACGCGCTTTATTAAGCGTGGCGGCAAGGTCTGGCTCCGTCTGTTCCCGGACAAGCCCATCACCAAGAAGCCGGCCGAAACCCGTATGGGTAAAGGCAAGGGCGCGCCCGATCACTGGGTCTGCGTCGTTCGCCCGGGCCGCATTCTTTTTGAGATGGAGGGCGTTACTCCCGAGCTCGCCAAAGAGGCCATGCGTCTCGCGGCACACAAGCTTCCCCTGAAAACCAGCTTCGTCCAGCGCCACGATGTGAAGGCGACGGTCGTTACCAAGTAAGGCTGCGGCCGGGCAATTTTTAGAAGTTCAAGGAAAAGACAATGGATTTCAACAAGATCAGCAACCTCAATGACGACGAACTCAGGAACGAGCAGGTGAAAGCGGCCGAACAGCTCTTTCGCATCCGCTTCCAGAAGAGCCTGGGCAACGTCGAAGGCCTCAAGAAGCTGCGGACGCTTAAACTGGACATCGCCCGCATCAAGACCGTCGAGCGGCAACGCGCGCTGGCCGCGGACAAAACCGCAAACCCCGTCGTCGCCAACGTCGCGCCGGCCAAAAGCACACGCACCGCGCGCAAGAAAGCGAAGAAGGACTAATTATGGCAGAAACAACCAAAACCACCGCAGCCTCTGCTTCTTCATCGCAGACTCCTGAAGGCCACGCTTCGCGCCGCAACGAGAAGGTCGGCCTCGTCGTCTCGACCAAGATGCAGAAGACCATTGTCGTCGAGATCGAGATGCGCAAGGCTCATCCCAAGTACAAGCGCGTGATGAAGTCGAACAAAAAGTTCTATGCCCACGACGAACAGAACTCCGCTCGCGTCGGCGACGTTGTCCGCATTCGCGAGGCGCGGCCCTTGTCCAAGCTCAAGCGCTGGTCGCTCGAGGAGATCGTTCGCCGCTCTTCGCTCGCGCTCGCTGACGAAAAGAAGGCCGCGGCGGTAGAAGCCAAATAATCTCCGGGGCGCGCAGCCCCGGCCGTATCACCTCGTAGTCAGCCAGGAGAAGAACGATGTCAGTACAAATGAGAACAATGCTTGACGTAGCCGATAACTCGGGTGCGCGCAAGTTGCAGGTGATCCTGCCCCTCGGCGGCGGTCTCGGCAAAAAGGCCGGACTCGGCGACGTCGTCACCGCAGCCGTCAAAGAGGCCTCTCCCGATGGCACCGTCAAGAAGGGCAAGGTCGTCAAGGCGGTCATCGTTCGCACGCGCAAAGAGTACCGCCGCCGCGACGGCACCTACATCCGCTTCGACCAGAACGCCGCCGTCGTCATCAACGACGTCAACGAGCCGGTAGGTACCCGTGTCTTCGGCCCGGTGGCCCGTGAGCTTCGCGAGAAGAAGTTTCTCAAGATCGTCTCGCTCGCGCCTGAAGTTATTTAAAAAGATTGAAGATAAATCGGAGTCCGACTCCGCGGTAACACGATGGTCGAGGATAAGAGAGAGTTATGGCAGGCATCAGGATCAAGCGAAACGATCGGGTCGAAGTGATTGCGGGCAAGGATAAAGGCAAACAGGGGCGCGTCCTTCGCGTCATCGCAGAGAAGAACCGTGTCCTCGTGGAAGGCGTCATGATGGTCAAGAAGCACATGAAGCCGAATCCGCAGAAGAACATTCAGGGCGGTATCGCCGAGCAGGAGTCCGCCATCCACGTCTCGAACGTCATGGTCATCGACGGCGAGGGCAACAAGACCCGCGTCGGTTCGCGGGTTGAAGGCGACAGTAAAGTTCGTTTCTCGAAGGCTAGCGGCAACGCGATCCCCGAGAGGAAGAAGTAAAGAAAGTCAGCGAAGTTTAATGCAATACCCGCAGTTCCAATCTCTGTAACAACGGTTCACCCCACGCATCGGTACACGGGACTCGAAACCCAATCCGGCAACCGTGGAGAAAGCGAAGAATAATCATGGCAGCACGGCTGAAAGAGAAGTACGAAAAAGATATCAAGCAGGCATTGGGCAAAGAGCTCAACATCACCAATGCCATGGCGATTCCCAGGCTCGAGAAGATCGTCATCAACATGGGCCTCGGCGAAGCCACCCAGAACGTCAAGATCATGGATCCCCTGGTGGCCGACCTCGCCGCCATCGCCGGCCAGAAGCCCGTTACCACCAAGGCCAAGAAGTCCATCGCCGCCTTCAAGGTGCGCGAAGGCATGCCCATCGGCGCCATGGTCACCCTGCGCGGCGACACCATGTACGAATTTCTCGACCGCCTCATCTCCATCGCTCTTCCCCGCGTCCGCGACTTTCGCGGCGTCTCCTCGAAGAGCTTCGACGGCCGTGGCAACTACACCCTTGGCCTGCGCGATCAGCTCATCTTCGCTGAGATCGATTACGCCAAGGTCGACAAACTCAAGGGCATGAACGTTACCATTGTCACTACCGCGAAGGACGATAACGGCGCCCGCGCCCTGTTGAAGAGCTTTGGAATGCCCTTCCGCGTCGGAGCATAAAGAAACCAACAAAGTTTTCTTTTGAACTTTGAACCAAAGATAGAGAGTAAACAATGGCAACTACCGCAAAACGCGTCAAAGACGCAAGAAAACCGAAGTTCAAGTCACGCCAGCACAACCGCTGCCAGCTCTGCGGTCGCCCCCGAGCCTTCCTCCGGAAGTTCGGTGTCTGCCGCCTCTGCTTCCGTTCGCTCGCCCTCAAGGGAGAAATTCCGGGCGTCGTCAAGTCAAGCTGGTAGAATAAAAGAATCCGTGCGCAGCTCCACTGGCGCACTTACTCCAGAGACCTCATCAGGGCGTCAGCTTATGGTGCAGAAGTCTGGACGTACCACCTGAAACACACATCCCCGCTGGTTCTCGTGAGAGATACTCGTCGAGCGAACGGGGGATGAAGGAGAATGAATGAACCTCACTGACCCAGTAGCCGACTTCCTGACCCGCATCCGCAACTCCATCCGTGCCCGTCACCAGAAGCTCGACGTTCCCGCATCCAAGCTCAAGGCCGAGATCGCCCGCATCCTCAAGGAAGAGGGTTACATCGCCAACTACAAGCCCACGGAAGAGAATGGGCAGAAGGTTCTTCGCGTCTATCTCAAGTACGGCCCCAACAACGAAGCCGTCATCCGCGATCTGCAGCGCGTCTCCCGTCCCGGTTGCCGTGTCTATCTCGGCCGCGATGAGATTCGCCGCGTTCAGGGTGGCCTCGGTATCTCCATCATGACCACCCCGAAGGGTGTCATGACCGGCCGGCAGGCTCGTCGCGAAGGCGTTGGCGGCGAAATTCTGTGCGAAGTCTGGTAAAGAAAAATAAACCAGATCGTTGTAATTGCGTTTAGTTTTACCGAGCTGCAGTGGAACGAATCATCTTCAAGAGCGATTCGCGACTCGCAAGCCACAAAAAGGATTCATCATGTCACGTATTGGTAAGAAGCCGATTCCTCTCCCCGCCGGCGTCAAGTACACGGTCAGCGAGAACGGCAACTCCGTCCTGGTCGAGGGGCCCAAGGGCAAGGTCAGCGCTCTGCTTCCCGGCGGCATCACACTCGTTCAGAAGGACGGCAACCTGATCACGGAACGCCAGAGTGACAAGCAGGCAGCGTTCCACGGCCTGGCCCGCGCTCTGGTCTTCAACGCCGTCACTGGCGTCACCACCGGCTGGACGAAGGACATCGACATCGTCGGCATCGGCTACCGCGCCGAGATGAAGGGGAAGAACACCGTCGTCTTCACCCTCGGCTTTTCTCACCCTATCGAGTTTCCGTTGCCCACCGGCATTCAGGTCGCCATCGATCCCAAGCAGACCCACCTCACCATCTCTGGCATCGACCGGCAAAAGGTTGGCCAGATAGCCGCCGACATGCGCTCGCTCCGTAAGCCCGACCCGTACAAGAACAAGGGCGTTCGCTACACCGGCGAGAAGCTGAAGAAGAAGGTCGGCAAGACCGGAGCGAAGTAAGCCAGTTGTTTGTGTCTGGGTGGTTCGAGTTTAGATCGAACCACTCTTCACGAATAACTCATCACTGTTCTAATCACCGAACGTCCCCAGCACTCTGGGCACGCCACTAGGAAGGAAATAAATCATGCTCAATCCTCGCCAACGCAACGTCATCCGCCAGCGCGTTCACTCGCGCATCCGCGAGAAGATGTCCGGCACCGCCGAGCGACCGCGCCTCAACGTCTATCGCTCGCTCAACCACATCTATACCCAACTGGTCGACGACCTCAACGGCGTCACCATCGTCTCGGCCTCGACCCTGGGAAAAAAGGGCGAAAGCAAGAACTACGGAGGCAACGTCGCCGCTGCCGCTGAAGTTGGCAAGCTCATCGCGGAGCGCGCCAAAGAGAAGGGCATCAAGAAGGTGGTCTTCGATCGTGGCGGCTATCTCTATCACGGCCGCGTAAAGGCCCTCGCCGACGCAGCCCGCGAAGCGGGTCTCGAGTTCTAAGGTCTCCCAAGGCGACCTGATTGGCCGCCAGAAAGCTGGACAACACATTATGGCAATGAAGAAAAAAATCGACGCGAACCGCCTCAACCTCAAAGATGAGGTCGTTTCGATCAACCGCGTCACCAAGGTCGTCAAAGGCGGCAAGAATATGTCCTTCGCCGCGCTCGTCGTCATCGGTGATCCTGGCGAAGGCGTAGTTGGCTACGGCTCCGGCAAGGCCAAAGAAGTCCCCCAGGCTATCCGCAAGGGCATCGAGTCCGCGAAGAAGAATCTGCACAAGGTCAATCTGACGGAGAGCACAATTCCTCACCAGGTCCTCGGCCATTACGGCGCCGGCCAGGTGATGCTCAAGCCCGCCCCCGAAGGCACCGGCGTTATCGCCGGCAAGACGGTTCGCGCCGTCATGACCGCCGCCGGCGTGCAGAACGTGCTTACCAAGAGCCTCGGCTCCGCCAACCCCCACAACGTCATCAAGGCCACCTTCGACGCTCTCACTCAGCTTCGCAACAAGGCCGAAGTCGCCGCCCTGCGCGGTAAAGCAGTCGAAGAGCTCTAGCTCTTCGCTAAAAGATTTCCCAGGAGCTCTCGTCCCATGGCTAAGAAGAACGCAACCGCCAAAATCAAGCTGCAGTACTTCCGTTCCAAGATCTGTACCCCGGTCAAGCACAAGCTCGTCGTCAAGGGCCTCGGCTTCACCCGTCTCAACCAGATCGTAGAGCGCGAAGACACTCCATCCATTCGTGGCATGGTCGCCAAGGTCCCCCATCTCGTCCGCGTCGTCGAATAACAGCTCTCCGTTGTCAGTTCTCCGTTCTCAGTAGGAGCGCGTTTCCTGACAACTGATAACTGACAACCGAGAACTTATAACCAAAAATGCGAGTCGGCCAGCCATCGAGCAGCCGGCGTTAAGCGAGGAAACAATGGCAATCCGTAATCTCTCCAATCTACGCGCCCCCAAAAAGGCAAACGAAAACAAGAAGCGCATCGGCCGCGGTATGGGTTCGGGCATGGGTAAGACCTCTACCCGCGGACACAAGGGTCAGGGCTCCCGCTCCGGCTCCTCTCTCATGCGCGGATTCGAAGGCGGTCAGATGCCCCTTCACCGCCGTCTGCCCAAGCGCGGCTTCACCAATATCTTCCGCGTCGAGTACCAGGTTCTCGGACTCGACCGCATCGCCGAGATCGCCGCCGCCGAAAAACTCACCGACTTCACCCTCGATAAAATCATCAGTCTCGGTCTCCTTCGCAAGAAAGGCGCCCTGCTCAAAGTACTGAACAACGGAGAGATCAAGACCGCGGTCACAGTTCACGCGCACAAGTTTTCCAAAACCGCTCAGGAAGCGATCGAAAAGGCGGGTGGCAAGGCCATCCTCATCGGCTGAGAGAGCATTTAGAATAAAGTGGCAGGCGAGGGCATGCGCCCTCGCATCGCCGTTTCACCCGACGTACAGTTTCCCCCGAGGTATCAGCACCCGATGTTCGAGAAAATCGCAAACATCTTCAAAATCCCCGACCTCCGCAAGCGCGTTCTCTTCACGCTTGGCATGCTGGCTGTCTATCGCCTTGGCGGACACATCCCCACCCCCGGCATCAACGCCGACATGCTTGCCCAGTTCTTCAACGCGAACTCCGGCTCTGCTCTCGGCCTGGTCGATCTCTTCTCCGGCGGCAACCTCCGCAAGCTCACCGTCTTCGCCCTCGGCATCATGCCGTACATTACGGCGTCGATCATCTTTCAACTGCTCACCGTTATCTACGAGCCGCTCGCCAAGCTCCAGAAGGAAGGCGAGCTCGGCCGCCGCAAGATCACCCAGTGGACCCGGTACGTCACCGTTCTGCTCGGTATCGTGCAATCGTTCGCCATCGCACTGACGCTGACCAGCACCAGCACAGGCCAGACCATGGTCACCATTCCGCGCAGCGTCTTCATCCCGCTTTGCGTCATCACCCTCACCGCAGGTACCGCCTTCATTATGTGGCTGGGCGAGCAAATCACCGAGCGCGGCATCGGCAACGGTATGAGCCTTCTGATCTTCGCCGGCATCGTCGTCGGTCTGCCCAAAGGCGTAGAGGACCTCTACGAGAAGGCTCGCGACGACGCCTGGGGATCCTTTACCCCGATCGCCATCGCCATCCTGATCATCGGCATGATCGCCGTCGTCGCCTTTATCGTCTACGTCGAAAAATCCGAACGCCGCATCCCCGTCCAATACGCGAAACGCATCGTCGGCCGCAAGATGATGGGTGGCCAGTCCACGCATCTTCCTCTCAAGGTCAACTCCGGTGGAGTGATGCCGGTCATCTTTGCCAGCTCAATTCTCTCCGCGCCTCTGCTCTTCGCCGGTGCTCACATCTTCGGCTACTCCATGCAGGACTCGGCCTTCTTCGGCCCCATCTTCCGCGCCCTCGCCCCCGGTGAGCCCTGGTACGAACTGCTCCAGGCCGTCGCCATCATCTTCTTCGCCTACTTCTACATCTCCATCGTCTTCCGCCCTGACGATATCGCCGACAACATGCGCAAGTACGGCGGCTTCATCCCCGGCATCCGTCCCGGCAAGCGTACCGCCGACTTCATCAACGATGTGCTCACGCGCATCACGCTGGTCGGCGCCATCTACCTCGTCGTCATCACCATCATTCCGCAATTACTTATCAGCGGAATTCACTTCAACCACATCTGGCTGATCGGCTCCGTCTTCGACCATCTGCCCACCTGGGTCACACAAGGCCTTGGCGTCAACTTCTACTTCGGCGGCACATCGCTGCTGATCGTCGTCGGTGTCGCCATGGATACTGCCCAGCAGGTCGAATCGCAGCTCATCATGCGTCACTACGACGGGTTCACTCCCAAGAGTGGACGTATTCGTGGCCGCAAGAGCTGGTAGGAACTGATCTCGTTGACCACCAACTCCGCAACCCCATCCCCGGCCTCGGCAGACAATAACTTCCTGCCCGGGCCGGTTCTCCTTCTGGGCGCTCCCGGAGTCGGCAAAGGCACCCAGGCCAAAGCTCTCATGGCCGCCCACGGCATCCCGCAAATCTCCACCGGCGACATTCTTCGCGCCAACATCTCCAAAGGCACCCCACTCGGCAAACAGGCCAAAGCCCTCGTCGATCAAGGCGTCCTGGTCTCCGACGAGCTCGTCAACCGCATGATCGCCGATCGTCTCTCGCAACCCGACACGCTTCGCGGCTACATCCTCGACGGTTTCCCCCGCACCCTCAACCAGGCCACCTGGCTCGACTCTCAGCTCGCCGCCGACTCCAATACCCTTCCCGTCGTCGCCATCAGTATCGTCGTCGACTACGAACAGCTCCGGCACCGCATCACCGGCCGCCGCATTTCGCCCGCAGGCCGCATCTACAATACGTATTCGAATCCGCCTGCCGTCCCAGGCATCTGTGATGTCGACGGTTCCGCTCTCGTACAACGCCCGGACGACTCCGAAGCCGTATTTACCGAACGCATGAAGACCTTTGAAACCCAGACTGCTCCGGTCATCGAACACTATCGCAACCGGGGTCGCTTCGAAGAAATAGACGGCGATCATGCGGTTGATCAGGTAACATCAGCAATCGAAGCCGCTCTCAGGCGCCTAAGGAACGTCTAATACCTAAACTGACGACTATGGCCATCATGATCAAAACGCCGCAGGAGATCGAGAAGATGCGAATCTCCGGCAAGGCCCTCCGCCAGGTTCACAACGCCATCGCACCCCATGTCCTTCCCGGCGCCTCGACCATGGATCTCGAGCAGATCGCCATCAAAAAGATCGCCGAACTGGGTGCCATCCCTGCCTTCAAGGGCTATCACGGCTATCCCGCCGCCCTGTGTACCTCGCTCAACGACGAGGTCGTCCACGGTATTCCCAACACCAAACGCATCCTAACCGAAGGTGACATCCTCTCCATCGACTGCGGCGTCATCATCGATGGCTTCTACTCCGACGCCGCCGTCACCTACCCCATCGGTCAGGTCGCGCCCAAGGCCACGAAACTCCTCGAGGTCACCAGGGCCTCTCTCGAGAAGGCCATCCAGCAGTGCCAGGTCGGCGGTCGCCTCGGTGACATCTCCGCCGCGGTCCAGGAGCTCTGCGAGGCAGAAGGCTTCGGCGTCGTCCGCGAGTTCGTCGGTCACGGCATCGGCCGCTCCATGCACGAAGACCCCCAGGTCCCCAACTTCGGCGACGCCGGCAAAGGCCCCCGCCTCAAAGCCGGCATGGTCCTCGCCATCGAGCCCATGATCAACGCCGGCGGCCCCGAAGTCCGCGTCCTCAAGGATGGTTGGACCGCCATTACCATCGACGGCAGTTACAGCGCCCACTTCGAGCACACCGTCGCCATCACCAACGACGGCCCTCAGGTGCTCACCCGCTAGAATCCCGGCTCACCCGTGCCGCGAATAGTCACTTCCAACCAACGGGGCGTTGGCCCCCTCAGGATGCCTCCTCCACTGACCAATTCCAGCCGTGGAAACTGGATAAATAAGCACGGTTTGGGTTACTATAGGAGAGGCTGTGTGTGCAAGTACATCTCAAGGCACATACGGTTGAAGCTCTGTGCTCCAGCCCAACAGAAGTCTTGGAAACAAAGAGGCTTATCCCTCCCACTTTTCCAAAGGAGATCGTTTGTCGAAGGAAGATGCAATTGAAGTGATGGCGGTGGTTGTCGAAACCCTGCCAAATGCGATGTTCAAGGTTGAGCTTGAAAACAAGCACCAGGCCCTGGCTCACGTCTCTGGACGTATGCGCAAAAACTTCATCCGCATCCTCCCCGGCGACCGCGTCGCGATTGAGCTCAGTCCATACGACCTCAACCGCGGCCGCATCGTCTACCGTTACAAGTAGACAAAGCAACACTTGTTTCACCTCCCAGATCGCCAGGTTCATTTTTGGCTTCTAGGCAGGCCGAGGATTCTGCTCGGCATTCAGGTCATGCGTCAATCGGGTATGGCCTTCGCTTCACCGGCTCAGGTTGCAACAAAAGAAGGGAATCAAAATGAAGGTCCGTGCTTCAGTAAAAAAGATTTGCGACAAGTGCAAGGTCATTCACCGCCGCGGCGTCGTTCGTGTCATCTGCGAGAACGCCAAGCACAAACAGCGTCAGGGCTAAGCACCAAACTTGTACCACCGGCCCCGCCGGGCTAGTTAGCCGAAGTCAAGGCTTGCGTTGAACCCGTCGAACCTGCCGCCAACCCATCACCCGCTCCCCGGCGAAGCCGGAAGCCCAACCGAAAAGGAACCCCATGGCACGTATTGCTGGAGTCGATGTTCCGAGCAACAAACAGGCTCGCATCGGTCTCACCTATATCTTCGGAATCGGCCACTCTCGCGCCGCCAAGATTCTCGCAAAGGCAGATGTCGATCCCAATGCGAAACTCGGCTCGCTCGACGAGGACGCCCTGAACCGCATCCGTCACGTCATTGAAGCAGAGGGCCAGATCGAAGGCGACCTCCGCAAAGACGTCTCCCTCAACATCAAGCGCCTCATCGAAATTCAGTCCTACCGTGGCCTCCGCCACCGCCGCTCGCTCCCGGTTCGTGGACAGCGCACCCACACCAACGCTCGCACCCGCAAAGGCCCACGCAAGGGAACCGTTGCCGGTAAGAAGAAAGCGACGAAATAAGACATGGCGAAGACACAGAACACGAAGACCGCCGCGACCAAGCCCGGCAAGAACAAGAAGTTCAAGAAGCGCGAACGCAAGAATGTTCCATTTGGCCTCGTCTTTATCCAGGCCTCGTTCAACAACACCATCGTCACGATCACCGACCAGGTGGGCAACACGCTCAGCTGGAAATCGTCCGGTTCGCTCGGCTTCCGCGGCTCCCGCAAGGGAACTCCGTTCGCCGCGCAGCAGGCCGCCGTCGGTGCAGCCAACGCAGCCCGCGACCACGGTGTCCGCTCGGTCGATGTGCGCGTCTCCGGTCCCGGCTCCGGCCGCGAGTCCGCGATCCGCGCCCTCGCCACAACCGGCATCGAGGTTCGCAGCATCCGCGACGTTACGCCGATGCCGCACAACGGCTGCCGTCCGCCAAAGCGCCGCCGCGTTATAAGTTCTCAGTGCTCCGTTATCCGTTCTCAGCGTCTTTTCCGACAACTGAGCACGGATAACTCACAACCCCAAACGGATCGTGACGAAGCGCAGCCAGCGCGTAAAGCGATCGACACCCGAAGTCAGGAGTAATACAAATGGCACGTTATACAGGACCCGTCTGCCGCCTCTGCCGCCGCGACGGAACCAAACTCTTCCTCAAGGGCAGCCAAGTGCTTCTCCGAGAAATGCCCCGTCGAGAAGCGCAACTTTCCCCCCGGCCAGCACGGCCAGTCCCGCAAAGTCAAGAAGGTCGTCGGCTACGGTCTGCAACTTCGTGAGAAGCAGAAGGCCAAGCGCATCTACTTCACCCTCGAGACCCAGTTCCGCGCTTACTACCAGAAGGCCTCCAACAAGACCGGCGTCACGGGCGAACTCCTGCTCCAGCAGCTTGAGACCCGCCTCGACAACGTCGCCTATCGCCTCGGCTTTGCAATGAGCCGCCGCCAGGCTCGTCAGGTCGTCCGTCACGGTCACCTTCAGGTCAACGGCCGCAAGGTCAACATCCCGTCGTTTCAAGTCAAGGTCGGCGACGAGATCGCGATCCGCGAAGGCTCGAAGGCGCTGCCCCAGTTCGAAGAGGCCAAGAATTTTGCCGCCGGCCAGAACCAGGTTCAGTGGCTCGATATCAACCGAGACACTCTCTCCGGCAAGGTCATCGCCCTGCCGAAGCGTGAAGACGTCAATCTGCCCGTCAACGAGCAGCTGATCGTCGAACTCTACAGCAAGTAACCGAATTTTGTCTGTCATTCCATAGCGCAGCGGAGGAATCTGGTTTTCTCTGCTGCGCCAACGAAGCAAGAGCAATACACAACCTAACCCGCAACCGCACCACCCGCCAGTTCGCAGAATGCATCGCGTCTCGGTCGGATAAAGGAGAAACAAATGCTTTGGAGAGGTTTTCAAAAACCCAAGCGTCTCGCAGTCGACACCGAAACACTCACCGACAAGTACGGCAAATTCTCCGCGCAGCCCTTTGAGCGCGGCTTCGGTACCACCATCGGCAACGCCCTTCGCCGGACGTTACTTTCCTCTATCGAGGGTGCAGCCGTAACCGCCGTCCGCATCGAAGGCGTGCTGCATGAGTTCCAGTCCATCACCGGTATCGTCGAAGACGCGACCGACATTATCCTGAACCTCAAGCAGATTCCCTTCAAACTCGCAGGCGAAGGCCCCAAGGCCCTCTATCTTCGCGCCGATCAGGCCGGCGTCGTTACCTCCGGCATGATCGAAGCCGACGGCGACGTCGAGATTCTCGACAAGGATGTCTACATCTGCACCGTCAGCGAAGGCGGCAAGATCGACATGGAGATGCGTCTCAAGCGCGGCCGCGGCTACATCTCGGCCGACAAGAACTTCGACGGCGATCTCGGCCTCGGCTTCATCCCCGTCGACTCCGTCCACTCGCCCGTCCGCAAGGTCAACTATCTCGTCGAAGCAGCCCGTCTCGGTCAGATCACCGACTACGACAAGCTGACTCTTGAGATCTGGACCAACGGGACGGTGCTTCCCGCCGACGCCCTTGGGCTCTCCGCCAAGCTGCTCAAAGACCACATGACCATCTTCATCAACTTTGAAGAGGAGATGGAAGCGGGTCACGATGGCAGCCACGACGGTCCGGCCCTGCGCAACGAGAACCTCAACCGCTCCGTCGAAGAGCTCGAGCTCTCCGTTCGCAGCTACAACTGCCTCAAGAACGCCAACATCGCCACCATCGGCGAACTCATCCAGAAGACCGAAGCCGAGATGCTCAAGACCAAGAACTTCGGCCGCAAGTCTCTGAATGAGATCAAAGAGATTCTCGCCCAGATGGGTCTCTCTCTCGGCATGAAGATCGACGAGAACGGCAACCCGCAGCCCGGACCGACCTCGGTTCTGCCTGCAGCCACTCTCGCCGCCAGCTTCGGCAACTTCGATGATGAAGACGATGACGATGAAGACGACGACCTCGAGCTCCCCAACGAGACCGAAAACTTCTAACCCGAATTCGGGTGGCGGAGTCACATCCGCCGCCCGGCTTTGCTTGTAAGAAACGGCGCAAGCCGCGCAACAATCAGCCTCCGCAACAACTGAGGCACGCATTACCGCACAGAGCCTTTGGCCGAGCGCACATTCCAGGCAGTACCGACTCACGGCAACAGCCGGGTCGAAGGAGATCACCCCATGCGTCACCGCAATGCAGGATACAAATTAGGCCGCAACACCAGCCATCGCCGCGCCATGCTGCGCAATCTCGTCACCTCCGTCATTTTGATGGACCGCGTCGAGACCACCATCACCAAGTGCAAGGCCACCCGCCCGCTCATCGAGAAGATGATCACGCTGGGCAAGCGCGGCACCGTCCACGCCCGTCGCCAGGCCGCAGCCTACCTGATGACGCCGGAGTCGGTCGATCGCCTCTTCGCCGTTGTGGCGCCTCGTTACGGCGCGCGCAATGGCGGCTACCTTCGCATCACGCGCCTCGGAGCCCGCAAGGGCGATGCAGCCGAGATGGCCTACATCGAACTGCTCGGCGCCGAGCACGAGCTCAATGAAAAGGCTCAGAAGCGTGCCGACGCGCGCACCAAGCGCCGCGAAGAGCTTGCCAAGCAGATGGAAGAGCGCGGCGAAGGCGAAGCCGGCGATCCCAGCGCCGAAGCCTAAACTTCAGCACCATTCCCCATCAAGAAAGAGGCGCACTCCCGGTGCGCCTCTTTCCCCTTTAACGTAGGCGGGGGGTACCCCCCGGGGGTATCTCTTCGTAAGTCGAATGTTTGCAGGTAGATAACGAACGATGGTCGGCCAAAATCGTGCAAACAAAGGGGTTATAGTCAAAATCGTCTTTCTAAAGGGTTTAGGGTTAAAAAGGCGAAGCCCGGGCGATCGCCGGGGCCTTTTCTTAACTCTATATATTTAGTATAGCGGTTCGGACCTAACTAAAATGCCAACTCGATCATCTTTCGTTTGTGATGGTTAGGGGATTTTGGGGCTTGACATGCGATTTTTGGGCTGAAAACGGCAAAAATAAATTATGGGTGAAATAACGATAATAGAATCAGTTATTTCAGGCTTCAATCTTCTGGCAATCAAGCCCTTTAATCGCAATTTCCCTTCCCCTACTGTAGTTTTTCAGCAGTCTGTAGCAGTGTCTGCTGTGCTTTGCTCTCGTTCGTATACACCCGCTCAAGATGAGCGAGACCCGCTACTATGGCGTTGTACTTCTCACTGAATGGAGCAGCAGCGTTGGACAGACGACCGCAAGCTGCCTTATTCGCGTCAGTCTCCTCAGGAGTGAGATCGCTGGGTACCGCACTGCATCTCTGCTCAAGTACCGATAGATAATTCGCCATTGGCTTCACATTCGTTTCAAGCGTCGATTGCAACGCTGTTCCCTGCATGTGCAATTGGTCAGTTGCCAGAACCACTTGGTTTGCGTTGAGGACGAGTTGAGAGCGCGTATTCGATGCGTTCGGATTTCCCGCCAGTTGTCGTTCTCGTTCGACGAACTCATTCATCTTCACAGTGAATCCCTGATACCCCTTTTCGACGTTCGGAAATCTGTCCAGGTGCACATCCGCCTCAGACTCGAACCGCTGCATGTTGCCGATGAGGAGGTCAATCTGCGAGACGAAGTTTCGTTGCGCATCCTCCGTTCGCTGTCGGGATTGCGCGGCGACCTTCGCAGCTAGGATGCTTTGCGACTTCGCATCCAACGCGGCCACTTGCGATTGATAGCCAGAGAGAGCGGAACGCATCAGAATAATGGGGGTCGGCTGAACGCCAGTGAGCGTCAGCTTGCCACTCTCAAAAGTCCCAGAGAGACTATCGGTTTGCAAGCCAAGCAACCCGTGTCCAGCGAGAGTTACGTTCTCACCATCAACCGCACCCGTCACGGACACGGAGCGTCTGTCAATAGTGCCATCCGTCTTCAGCAGCGATGCGGCAAGCTGACCGGTCAGACGATTATCTGGAGTCCGTACGAGTTGTAACCACACGACCGCAGTACCATCACTGCCAAGGTACGTCCCTGAAATGTCCTTCTTACAGCCACTCAGAAGCACCACAACCGCAACCAAGAATACGCTCATATGCTTCATATACTCCTCTGCCTACCGTAGTTTATGCATCCGGCCATTGTAAGAACGTGCCTCTATACTGTTGCCGTGAGGTTTGCGTAGTGCGAGTCCGGCAGGACACGCCTTTACCCGCTGTGCACCATCACGCGGTTTTTGCCGGCCCGTTTCGCGGCATAGAGAGCTTCATCGGCCAGCTCCACCAGCTGGAAGCCGCTCTCCAGCGACTCATTCATCGCCGCCATCCCCACACTGATCGTCAGCGTCTCATTCTCCCAATCCTCGGCCGCGACTCGCTGCATCACACGCCGTGCCAGGCCCATCGCGCTCTCTTCGCCGCTCTCCGGCAGCAGCACCACAAACTCTTCGCCCCCGTACCTCGCCGGCAGGTCGGGCAGCCGAACCGTCGTTCGCAGAATCATACCCAGCCGCCGCAACACTTCATCGCCGGCCGCATGCCCGAACCTGTCGTTGATCGTCTTGAAGTTGTCCACATCGATCAGCAGGACCGAAAGCTCGCGCTTTCTCCGGCGAGCCATCGAGAACTCCATCACCAGCCGCTCCTCGAACGATCTGCGATTCCGCAAACCCGTCAGCTCATCGGTCACAGCCAGTTTTCGCAACTGGTCATTCGCCTCTTCCAGTTCCCGGTGATAGCGTTCCAGTTCAATCTGGTGCGCCACCTCTTCCGACACATCCACCGCCACGCCGGCGAGCAGCACATTTCCCGCCGAATCGTGACACGGAAACTTGAACGACCGCAGCGAGCTCACCGTGCCATCGGAGTTTCGGATATGCTCTTCGGTTTCGACCATCCGTCCGCCCGCCATCACCTCCAGATCATGCGTCCTCACCGACTTTGTCAGCCTGCGCGACCAAAGCTGTTCATCCGTGCGTCCCAGCCACGCATACTCGCTGACACCGAATCGCTGGGCAAAAGCCCGGTTGTAAAACAGCAGGCGTCCTGCCGCGTCCTTGATATAGCTCAAAAAGGGGCTGGCATTCATAAAGGCTCGAAAGAGCTCTTCACTGGCTCGCAGATTCGCGCTGGCCTTCTCCTTTTCCGCCATCACCTCAGCCAGGGCCTTGCGCTGCACCATGGCCTCCAGCCGCACGCTCACCTGCCGGCCCAATACCTCGAGGGCATTGGCCTGTTCGGGCGCCAGGATTCGCGGAGACATGTCCACGACGCAAAGTGTCCCCATCGGGTCGCCATCCGCGGTAAACAATCCCACCCCGGCAAAAAACCGGATCGCCGGATCCGCCGTAACCAGCGGATTATTGCCAAACCGCGGATCCATCAGCGCGTCCTTTACCAGAAACAACCCCGTCTCCCGGATCGCGTGGGCACAAAAAGCCACTTCGCGGGGGGTATCGCCCAACTTCAGATGACCGGACGCGCGATACCACTGGTGCCGCTCATCCAGCAGCGTCACCAGGCCAGTCGGAGTCCCACAGATTGCAGCCGCAAGCTGCACCAGTTCTTCGCATTCAAGCTCTGGCTGGGAGTCCAGGAGATCACGTGTCCAAATAGCCCTTAAGCTAGCGGCTTCAGCTTCAGTCCGACGCAGGTTCATCTGTCACCGTAATGTAACGCTAGAATAGCCGGGGCAACTTTCAGAAGCCAGAAGCATTTTCAACAGCTTACGAAGGTAACCTACACCCCTCTGCCTAACGTGGGATATCCCCCTAACCTGTTAGCTCTACACATCTTTGCCGGCATGCGGCCGCCGTCCCCGAAATTTGGCGGTAACCTCTCCTTGCCCATCCCCTTACCCTGCTCTAAGCTAGAGCCAGCCATGTATGAAGATTTCAAAATAATCGACCGGTGGTCCGGCGAAAACCTTCACTGCGAATGGAAGGGAACGGTGGTTGCGATTGCTACCCGGCACGCTGATGCCACCGATATCCGCTTTGCCGTCAACGGCCGCCCGGTCTGGATCGCCATGCCCAACATGGCCTGGGTCGAACAGAAGCGCCGCACGGGCTATGTCATCACCGACTACCTGGCCGCCCAGGCCGCCGGCCGCTATCTTCAGCACGCCATTCAGTCCGGCTACGACAACGGCCGCGAAATGTACACTATGACAGTCGATGAGGTCCTCGAGCACGCCAATGCGGTCGTCAAAGAGGCTGGCCGCACCGACAATCTTCCCAGTCTCCCTGTAATCAACCCAGATATAAGGCCCGAAGACGAGATGGGGATCCACCTTCCAGGTGAACCAGCGTAGCTTTTTCAAGGGGATCGGCCAATGTTTACCCGCCGTAGATTCCTAGTCTTGTTTCCTGCCTTCGCGGCCACCGCACACGCGCAAACAGGGCTGCATCTGCCCTTTCATAAGAAGAAAACGGCGCCCCCGCCCCTGCCCCTCACCGTTTACTTCGGCACCGACACCGCCAAGGGCGTCAGCAAGGGGATCTACCAATCGCGCTTTGATACCACCCGCGGACAACTGACCACTCCCGTCCTCGCTGCGGCTACGGCTCGCCCATCCTTCTTCGCCGTCACTCCTGTCGGTCAAAGCCGTCGATCGCTCTACGCCGTCAATGCCATCGACGATCCCGCCGCTACCGCCACCACTTTTGCCATCGATCCAAAGACTGGCGCACTTCACCAGACAGGCCAGGTTTCATCCGGTGGCGCCGGCCCCGCCTATATCTCGGTCGATTCCACCGGTCACGCCGCCTTCGTCGCCAACTACTCCGGTTCCACCGTCGCCTCCTTCCGCATCCAGTCCGACGGAACCCTGAGCCAGCCAATCGACCGGATCGACTTCAAGGACCACGACAAGTTCGGCGCGCTCGGTCCCAACTCCGCCCGTCAGAGCCAGCCGCACCCCCACTGCGCCACCATCTCGCCAGACAACCGCTTCCTCCTCGTCTGCGATCTTGGCACCGACCACATCACCGTCTTTGTCATCCACCCGGAGAGCGGACAACTCTCCGACCCCAAGACCTTCACTAACGACCATCCCGGCTGCGGTCCCCGCCACGTCGCGTTCCACCCCAACGGGCGCTGGGTTTACGGCATCAACGAGATCGACTCCACCCTCGACCACTACCTCTGGACTGCGACCCGCTTCGCCGACACTCCGCAGGGTCTCCTCGTCAACACCAACACACCCGTCAAGACCATTGCGCCCGATTTTCCCGCGGACAAGAACACAGCCGCAGAGCTTGCCATCTCATCCGATGGCCTCTACCTCTATGCCAGCAACCGTGGCGAAGATTCTCTCGTCGTCTTCTCCATCCGCCCCAAAGACGGCAAGCTCGATCTGATCCAGCGCATCTCCTGCGGTGGCAAGACGCCGCGCAACTTCACTCTGGACCCTACCGCGCAGTGGCTCCTGTGCGGCAATCAGGACTCGGCCAGCATCACTATCTTCCGTCGCGACGCCACCACCGGAAAACTTGCCGGCCCCACCCAGACCGTTGGGTTAGATTCGCCACTGTACACACTCTTTGTTTAGTTCTCCGTTGTCAGTTCTCCGTTGTCAGTTCTCCGTTGTCAGTTCTCAGTTGTCGTGGACATCTCTAACTGACAACTGACAACTGAACTCAGCTTTTCAACGTGGCCATGTCGATCACAAACCGGTACTTCACATCGCCCTTCACCACGCGACCGTAGGCCTCTCCCAACTTATCGACCGAAGTCAGCTCAATGTCGGACACGATGTTGTGTTCGGCGCAGTAATCCAGCATCCCCTGCGTCTCGGCCATGCCGCCGATCATCGATCCGGAAAAGGACCGCCGATTTGAAATGATCGAAAACGGAGAGATCGACAGAGGTGCGTCAGGCAGCCCCACCAGGCACATCGTCCCATTCAGTCGAAGCAAATTCAGAAACTGATTCACATCATGCGGCGCGGAAACGCAGTCCAGAATGAAATCGAAGCTCCCTGCATGCTTCCCCAGCTCCTTCACATCCTTCGTAACTACGACTTCATCGGCTCCCAGCCTCTGCGCATCCGCAATCTTGTTCGCCGACGTCGTGAACTGCACCACATGCGCCCCCATCGAATGCGCAAACTTCAACCCCATGTGCCCCAGCCCGCCCAGCCCGACGATTCCCACCTTCTTACCCTTGCCAACCTTCCAGAACTTCAGCGGCGAATACGTCGTTATCCCCGCGCACAGCAGCGGAGCCACAGCCGCCGGGTTCAGCTTCGGCGAGATCGAATGAACATATCGTTCGTCTACGACGATGTTGTTCGAGTATCCGCCAAAAGTAAGTTGGCCGTTGTAATCGTGCGCGTTGTAGGTTCCCACCATCCCCTTCTCGCAGTAAGCTTCTTCGCCAGCCTTGCAGTTCGCGCACACGCGGCAGGAATCGACCATTACCCCCACCCCGGCAAGATCGCCTTCCTTGAACTTCTTCACCGCAGAGCCGGCCTTGGCAATTCGGCCGACAATTTCATGCCCCGGCACCATCGGATAGATCGCGTTCTTCCACTCATCCCACACCTGATGAATGTCCGAGTGGCATATTCCGCAATAGGCAATCTCCACGACGACATCATTCGCGCCAGGGTCTCGCCGCTCAAACCGGAACGGCGCCAGCGGCGCAACCTTATCATGTGCGGCATATCCAAATGACTTCATTGGGGGTCCTTTTCGCGTTTTCTGGTTTTGACGACAAACAGCATTGTCGGTGCTGCTAATTGCATAAATTTCACATAAGCGGATGGCGTCTACTCGTCATAGTGCAGCAAGCTCAGCACGTCGTATCCCTGAAACTTTTCGCGGCCCTTCAGGAAATCCAACTCAATCGCAAACCCCAGCCCGGCAATCTCTCCGCCAAGCTGCCGCACCAGCTGGACCGTGGCCTGCATCGTCCCTCCCGTCGCCAGCAGGTCGTCGACAATAATCACTCTCTGCCCCGGCTCGATCGCATCCATGTGAATTTCGAGCGAATCCGTCCCATACTCGAGGTCATAGTTCACCCGGGCCACCGTCGACGGCAGCTTCTTCGGCTTGCGCACCGGTACAAACCCCGCATTCAACCTGTACGCCAGCGCCGGCCCAAAGATAAATCCGCGCGCCTCGATCCCCAACACGAGGTCGATCTCTTTGCCGATGTAGTACTGCGCAAATGCATCGATCAGCGTGGCGAATCCTGCCTTATCTTTCAGCACCGTCGTGATGTCATAAAACAGAATCCCCTGCTTCGGAAAATCCGGCACCGTGCGGATCAGCGACTTCAGCGGTAGACAATTAATCGGTAGTGTCATCAGTTCTTACCAGGCTCCTTCGATCTCAAACGGCCCCAACTTCTCGCCTTCACTCTCCACCAACTCATCTTCGAGCACAGCGTCCACACGGCTGCCCCGCGAACCCTTCCGCAGCGCTTCCTTCAACTCCGCCAGATCCTCAGTCGTACCGGCCGCAACCACCTCAACGTGTCCGTCCTCAGTATTCCGAACCCATCCCCGCAGACCGATCTCCGCCGCCTCCTGCTGGACAAACCAGCGAAAGCCAACTCCCTGCACTCGGCCTTTCACCAGGTAATGACACACCATGGACCCTCCACAATCGCGGAGCCGCTGCGTTTCAATTCACTCTTACGCCCGGCCCAGGTAAGCGCCTTCCGCCGTATCCACGCGAATCTTCTCGCCTTCGTTGATAAATGCGGGCACCTGCACCACAAGCCCTGTCTCCAGGGTCGCCGGCTTACTCACCGACGACGCTGTCGCCGACTTGATCCCCGGCTCGGTCTGCATCACCGTCATCTCCACGACGCCGGGAAGTTCGATGCCAACCGCTTTGCCATCGTAATAGCTCACGCTGATGCTCAAATTCGGAATCAGGTACTCCACGGCGTCGCCGAGCGTCCCGCGCTTCAGCATCGTCTGCTCGAAGGCCTCATCCATGAAGTAATAATCGTCACCATCGTTATACAAAAACTCCATCTTCACCTCGTCAACGATGACGCGATCAATCGGATCAGGCGAACGGAATCGCTCCACGAACATCGCGCCGGTGCGGACGTTCCGCAGCTTGGCCTGAATGAACGCGCGAAGATTTCCCGGCGTCCGATGCTCCACCGAGAACACCGTGTGAAGGTCATTGTTGTGCTTGATAATCATGCCCGGGCGCATCTGCGTGGCGGGAATCGACATAGAAAAACCCCTGATCTGTGCTGAATTCAGCTGTAGTGAGATTGTCGTGCAGGCGCATTGGCATCTTTGCCGAAAAGCCCGCAACCCTTTGATTGTAGCGCAGCAGAGCGGTCCTCCGCTCGTCCGGCGCCCACCTCGTCCTCGACCTCAGCCGCCATCTCAGCCACCACCAAAGATGCGCTTGAAGAACCGCCCAACCACATGCACCAGGTCATGCTTCGGCGCCGCCGTCTTCGCAGCTGGGCTCGCCGATGTTGCAGGCGCATTCGCTGCCGCCGCCCTGGGCTCAGCCGCGTCATCAGCGTCTCCACTCGAGCTCAACGCCGCCGAAACCTGCGTATGCACCGCGCCTGCCGGAGCCTGCGGAACTGCAGCCGTCGGCGCCAGCCCCGTGCTCACTGCCGCAGGGAAGGGGTGTTGCTCCGCCGCAGGCTTCGTTGCAGTCGCGGCGGCATCTCCAGGCCCAGCCGGGTGCAGCAACGCATCTGCCACAGACATCGACGGCACCGGCGGACACCCGCACTCAGAGCTCTCATGGTCCACCACCTCTTTCAGGCTGCCATGTTCAAACAACAGATGCTGTCCCGCCTTCACCTCGTACGTCGCCTCACCAAACTGGTCCGCGACCGTCAACATCGGCGCCTTCTCTCCGCGGTTCTCAACGCACGTGTCTCCATTCCTCGTCACTCGCAGCTGTAGATCGAGCGGCCCATCACTGCTCATCGTGAAGCGAAGATCCGGCGTCATCACCACATCGCGGGTCGTCGCCCCCATCTGGACCTCGATCGCCCCGCGATCCAGAGCCAGCATCAGCGGAGCCGGCGTCGCCCCATCCGCATTTTTTCCCACCGTCACATGCAATCCACTCGTCGCACACACCTGCACCTTTCCACCCCGGTTCAGATCGATCTCCGCCGTCCGGTCTCGAGCCGTCACCGTCGTATTCCCCACCAGCACTGCGCGTCCATTGGTCACCTCCAGCGCCCCCGCCACCGTCGCGTCCTGAACCCCTACGGTGCCGATCGGCTGCTGCGCCTCTGCGATCGACACCCCGAGCATCGACGCCCCGACGAAAAGTGAGAGCACGAAAATTTTGATCAGTGGACCTTTCATCTCACCCTCGCCTATCCATAACGCGTCTCTCGCCGGCATCCTGCAACGAAGAAAAACATCGGTACGCGATCATCGCAGGTTGTCCATATCCTGCGCCAGACCCATCTCGCACGCTATGTATAATAAGGTCCATGGATCACCGGTATGTGCAGTTTGGGTGTGGCATGTGTGCTCCTCAAACCTGGCAAAACTTCGACGCTGGTCCAGCTTTCTGGCTGCAAAACCGCCTGCCCTTCCTGACTCCTCTGCTCGTCAAACGCGGCTTCCCGCCCTACCCAAAAAACATTCAATACGGCGATGTGATTAAGGGACTCCCCATCCCCGCGCAATCGGCCGATGCCGTCTACTGCTCCCATGTCCTCGAGCATATGACCCTCGACGAGTTCCGCATCGCACTCAGAAACGTCTTCTCCTATCTCCGCCCCGGCGGCACCTTTCGTCTTGTGCTCCCCGACCTCGAACAACTGATCGGCCTCTATACCGGCGATCCCACTCCCGCCGCCTGCTCCCGCTTCATGCAGGAAAGCTGGCTCGGCGAAATGACGACGCCGCGAGGCTTGCGATCCATTCCGACCGCCGTCTTCGGCCGCGCCCGCCATCTCTGGATGTGGGACTACAAAGGCATCGCCCAACAACTCGCCGAGGCCGGCTTCACCGATGTCCGCCGCGCCCAGATGGGTGACTCGCCCGACCCGCAATTCAAGGAGGTCGAGTCCGACTATCGCTGGAAGGACTGCCTCGGCGTCGACTGCAAACGGCCGGCGTAGTCTCTACATCTTCAGAAAATTCTCGATCAGCTTCTTCCCGTTCTTCGTCAGCACGCTCTCGGGATGGAACTGCACTCCTTCAATCGGCAGATGGCGATGTCGCAAGGCCATAATCGTCTCCCCATCCGCTGTGCGCGCTGAAACCTCCAGCTCCTCCGGCAATCCCTCCTCCGCCACGATCAGCGAATGATACCGGGTGCAGGTCATCGCAGAAGGCAGACCCGCAAAAATCGTTCGCCCATCGTGCTCCACTTCGCTCGTCTTGCCATGCATGAGCTTCTTTGCGCGAACTATGCTCCCGCCAAACGCCGCACCAATCGCCTGATGGCCAAGGCACACTCCCAGAATCGGCACTCGCCGCTTCGCCTTCGCAAAATGCCTGATCAACTCAATCGAAATGCCCGCATCCTGCGGCGTACATGGCCCCGGAGAGATCACGATCCGCTCCGGCCCCAACCTCTCCACCTCAGCAGGTGTCAGTTCGTCATTGCGCCGAATCACCATTTCGGCGCCCAGCTCGCCCATGTACTGCACCAGGTTGTAGGTAAACGAGTCGTAGTTGTCGAGAACAAAAACCATAGCAGTCCTTAAATTCTACGCCGCTCGCGCCGCTGGCGTCCGATACGCAACCGACAGGCAACAGCGCAGCCTCCGGGAAAATCTAACCCCACAAGGTGATACAAATGTCCCTCGAATCCAGACGATGGAAGCACTTCGCAGCCATGATCCTCATCGGCGACGGTGTTATGGCGATCCTCCACCCCGCAAACGACGCACTCGCGTGGAAACACGGCCCGAAACCCTGGAAACAGTTAATGGGGGAGCTTCAGGAACGCCCCACCCTCACCCGCGCCATCGGCGCAGTCCAGATCATCGGCGGCATCTGGTGGGCTCTCCACCAGGAGCAGGACGAGTAAAGATGGAACTCGATCGTTCGCCCGGACGACGGGTTCATCGCTCCACTCCGCAAGCTGGTTGACTACGTGCTGCGCGCCCGCTCAATGGCCCTCACTACCGCGCGCGCCTTATTCACGCTCTCCTCAAACTCCTTCTCCGGCACGGAGTCCGCCACAATTCCCGCGCCTGCCTGAAATTGTCCCCGGTCTCCATTCATATACAGCGTCCGAATCGCAATGCACGAATCCAGATTCCCGCTGAAGTCCGCATACAGAACGCTGCCGCCATACACGCCCCTCCGCGCCGGCTCCAGCTCTTCAATAATCTCCATCGCCCGAATCTTCGGCGCACCACTCAGCGTTCCCGCCGGAAAACACGCCCGGAAGGCATCAATCGCATTCAATCCGACGCGGAGCCTTCCCTCCAGCGAGCTCACCAGATGCATCACGTGGCTATACCGCTCCACGAACATCAGGTCCTTCACCCGCACCGAGCCAAACTCACTCACGCGCCCCACATCATTCCGCCCCAGGTCCACCAGCATAATGTGCTCGGCAATCTCTTTCTCATCCCCGCGCAGATCAGCCTCGATCGCCCGATCCTCCACTTCATCCGCGCTGCGCGGCCGCGTCCCTGCAATCGGCCGATACTCCACATCCCGGCCATGGACTCGAACGAGCAGTTCCGGCGAAGACCCCACAATATGCGCCACGCTCGTCTTCTTCTTCTTCGCGCCTTCCAATCCAAACCGCAAAAAATACATATACGGCGAAGGATTCACAATCCGCAACGCCCGATACACCGCAAACGCATCCACGCCCGGTACACAATCAAATCGCTGCGACAACACGCACTGAAAGATATCCCCCGAAGCGATGTACTCCTTCGTCTTTTCCACCGCCTTCAAAAACATTGCCTTCGGAGTTCGCGACGCAATCTTCAATGGCCCCAGCGGCTTCTTCTTTCGCCGCAACGGCAAAGCTCCGGCCAGCTTTTTCTCTAATTTATTCAGCCGCCTCACCGCCCGCTCATACGCGCCCTCCCGAGCCTCGCGTGTCAGGTCCGCCGTCACCATCAGGTGAATCTCTTTCTTCACATGATCGAAAGCCAGCACCTGATCGAAGAACATCAGGCAGGCATCCGGCACGCCCAGCTCGTCCTTTGCCAGCGAAGGCAGCTTTTCAATCTGTCGCACCACGTCATACGAAAAAAACCCCACCGCCCCTGCCGTAAACGGAGGCAGCCCCGCCAGCCGCGCCGGCGTATGCCCGCTCAGCGCCTTTTTCAACTCATCAAAGATGTCCCCATCGAATACACGCTGCCGCCGCCCCTCGCGAACTGTAATGCGAGTCCCCTGCGCAACCATCCTTTTATAAGGCTGCACCCCGATGAACGTGTACCGGCCCACGTGTTCGCCACCTTCCACCGACTCCAGCAGAAACGCCTCCGGCTCCTCCGCTGCAACCCGCAGAAATGCCGAAACCGGCGTCTCCAGATCGGCCGTCACTGTTCGATAAACGGGCACCAGCGAATGCCTGCGGCTTAACGCCAAAAACTCACGCGCAGAGGGTAGGGAATTGACCGCCAGAGACGACATGGTAATACCAATCATAACCCCCTCTGGCAGAACGCCTTGCGTCATTGACCCGGCGGTCAGAAAAAGGGTTAACCTACCCCATTCGTCCGATTGCACATCTTCTATTCGTCAGCCTATACTCCGGTCTGTTTGGCCACCAACCGGTCTGGCTCAAGCTGTATCCTTGCTTCCAGTAGTGGAGGCGAACGATGGCCGGAGAATCGCTGATACCAGCAACAGAAAAAAGGGAACACACAATGCAAACTCTCACCCTCGAGCAGGAGACAAATCCCTGGGAAGCCCAGGCCGCTCGGTTCGACTTCGCCGCCACCAAACTCAACCTTGATCCCGGCATCTGGAAGGTCCTCCGCTATCCCTCCCGCGAAATCATCGTCCACATCCCCGTCGGGATGGACGATGGCTCCATCGAAGTTTTCACGGGTTACCGTGTCCAGCACTCCGTCGCCCGCGGCCCCGCTAAAGGCGGCATCCGCTACTCGCCCGACGTTACTCTCGACGAAGTCCGCGCCCTTGCCTCCTGGATGACCTGGAAGTGCGCCGTCGTCAACATCCCCTTCGGCGGAGCCAAAGGCGGCGTCATTTGCAATCCCAAGAAAATGTCCCAGGGCGAGCTCGAACGCATGACCCGCCGCTACACCGCCGAGCTCATCGAATTCCTCGGCCCGGAAAAAGATGTTCCCGCTCCCGACATGGGCACCGACGAGCAGACCATGGCCTGGATCATGGACACCTACTCCATGCACATGCGCCAGACCGTCACCGCCGTCGTGACGGGCAAGCCCGTCAACATCGGAGGCTCGCGCGGCCGCAAAGAAGCCACCGGCCGCGGCGTCTCCGTCGTCTGCGACGAAGCCATGAAACATCTCGGCATGCCCATCGAAGGCTGCCGCGTCATCGTCCAGGGTTTCGGCAACGTTGGCTCAAACTCCGCAAAAATCCTCGCCGAAAAGGGCTACACCATCATCGGCATCGCAGAGTATGACGGCGGTCTCTACAACGAGGAAGGCATCGACATTCACGCGCTGATCGAGCACCGCAAAAAGGCCGGAACTATCAATGGCTTCAAGGAGGCTGGAGCCGCCGACAAGGACGACCTCCTCACCTACAATTGCGAGATTCTCATCCCCGCCGCCACCGAAAACGTCATCACCAGCCGCAACGCCGATCGTCTTCACTGCAAGATCCTCTGCGAAGGAGCGAACGGCCCAACCACCACCGTGGCGGACGAAATCCTCGCCGACAAACGCGTCTTCATAATTCCCGACATCCTCGCCAACGCCGGCGGCGTCACGACCTCCTACTTTGAGTGGGTGCAGGACCGCATGGGCTACTTCTGGACCGAGGCCGAGGTCAACCAGCGTCTCGACAACATCATGACCGAGAGCTTCCACGACGTCGTCACCTACTCACAGAATCACGGCGTCAACAACCGCATCGCAGCCTACATGCTCGCCATCGACCGCGTCGCCTACACGACCAAACAGCGCGGCATCTACGCGTGACAAGCCGCACTAAAAGCAAAAGAGGCAGCCCACAATGGCTGCCTCTTCGCTTGTAGCGGCGGCCACGCGCTCTGATTGGGCCCGGCCAGAATTGTCCTACTCTGTCACGTTCACCTGAACCGTCGTCGCCACTACATTCATCCCCGACGTGCCAATCACCCGAATCGAATAATTTCCCGGCTTCGTCCCCAGATCCGTGCATGCTCCGCAGCCACTCAGCGTAGCCATTCCGGAAAGCGCAATCAAAGCCACTAGCAAAGTCTTTATCCTCCGTCGTCGCCGCGGAATAAAGAGAGCCAGCAACCCCGCAACCGTGATCCCGGCAAACGGCGCGCCGGCTTTAGTCGACTGCGCATCCGCCACCGCGCACGACCGCGGAGCCATCGTGCTCAACTGCAGCGTCGTCGTCCCGCCGCCCGCCGGAATCATATGCGCCGCAAACGTACACGCCGACTCCGGCGGCAGATTCGCGCACGACAACTGCACCGGCTGCATATATCCCGTCTGCGGAGCAACCGCCACCTGCAGGTTCGCCACCCCACCCGCCCCAACTCTGGTCGCTCCCGTCACCGAAACGCTGAACCCGCTCTGCGCTGTCACCGTCCCATTCACTGTCTCCATCAGCGCAGCCGATACGCTCGCCGCCGAGTTCGCGTTTCCGCCATAACTCGCCGTGATCGCGTGAACCCCAACCCCCAACGAAGACGTGCTGAAGCTGGCGACACCGGAGCCAACCAGCGTCTTCACTCCCAGCACCGTGCTGCCATCCAGAAAAGTCACTACCCCCGTTGGTGCAATCGATGTTCCAACAGCCGCCACGTTGGCCGTAAAGCTCACGCTCTGCCCATTCGTCGCCGGGTTCACATTCGAAGTCAGCATCGTACTCGTCTGTGCCTTCGTGGTCGTCACGGGGAGCACAGTCACTGTAACCGGCGCCGAAATCGAACCCAGGTGCGTCGCGTCGCCGGAATAAACCGCCGTCAGCACATGCGTCCCCACTGCAAACCCTGTGCCCGCGCTGGGCGGACAACTCGCCGACGCCGCTACCGGAATCGTGCAGATATTCGCCGCTCCGTCGTAAAAGGAAATCGTTCCCATCGGCAAGCTGCCATCGCTCGCCGTCACCTGCGCAGTTCCGTTCACCGTCTGTCCAAACGTGATCGTCAAAGGCGAAGTAATTGTCAGCACCACCGTCGTCGGCGTTAGGGTCACCTGATTCAACAGCACCGTAATGCCGCCGGTATTCACATCCTGGGTCACCACTGCTGTCTTGCCGTTCGCCGGATTCGAAAGCACCGCGCCGCCATTGGCGATCACCAGGTCCGTGCGCCCATCTTTATTCACATCCCCGGCCGAGATCGAGTTGATCCCCATCCCCGCCAGCAGGTGCTCTTCGGCACCAAACCGCCGTCCGCCCAGGTTGTACTGCACGCTTACCACGTATCCATCGCTCATCACCAGGTCCTGACGCCCGTTGCCATTCAGATCCACGGCCGCCAACTGGTAGAAGTTCCGCGAGGGGGTCAGCACCACTGGCAAGGAAAACGTCCCATCGCTGTTGCCATACCAGAGGTAGATCGCGTTCGCCGCAGCCGCCGTCGGATGCGCATGATCCGCATTGATATTGTCATAGGCCACTATCACATCCGGATTGCCATCCCCATCCAGATCCGCCGTGACCTCGGCCTCCTGCACCATTCCCGGCATCTGCGGCGCTCCCGGCAGGTCTCCGACCTGAGTGATCGCGGGGGTTGCATTCCCCACGACCGTGGTCGGTGTCGCCACCGGCGCAAACGTGCCATCCCCGTTGCCATGCAGCAACAAAGCCTGTGTCGCGGCTACGTTCACTACGGCATCGAGATTTCCCGACCCGCTGTAGTCCCCCAGGGCGCCACTCAGAGCCGGCCTCCCTGCCGCAAACGCCCGCGAACTCGAAACTCCGCCTCCCGTACTCTGCAGCAGAATCGCAATCCCCTCGGGCGAGTCCACCGCAATATCCTCCAGCCCGTCTCCATTGAAGTCCGCGACCGCAAAGCTCGTCCGCCCCGGCCCCGCGTTGTAGATACCCTCCAGCGTCAAGCTTAAATCGCCCTGTTCCAGCAGCACGCTCAGCCCCGCCGGAGTCATCGCATAAAAATTGTGCCGTCCCCCCACGTCGCTGATCGCGACGAGATGCCCGCCCATCCCCGTGGTTCCATCTGCTGCTCCGCTGCCACCCTCCGACACCGCGGCGAAGGTCCCATCCGTGCTTCCATGCAGAATCTCGATCCGTCCATTCGTCCCTTCCAGCACCAGGTCGGGATGTCTATCGCCATCCACATCGTGCAGCAGCATACTCTCCACCGGCGTCGATCCGGTGTAAGCTCCCGCCGCCGTCAGCAATCCATCCGCGGAACCAAAAAACACATCCGCCGCCCCACCCGAGGTCGATTGAATCACCAGGTCGGTATGGCCGTCTCCATTGAGGTCCGCCGCCGCCATCGGCCCAGTGCCGCTCTGCAGCTTCGTCCCCACCAGCCGAATCAACGTGCCGCTGCCATCCGTGGTCAACGTCAGCAGCGATGGATTCGCCACATCCTCAACCAGAATGTCCAGATACCCCGTGTCGTGGAGTTGCGCGCCCATCACATAGCGGAACACCGGCGCATTGCTCCCGACAATTGCAAAGGTGCCCAGTTCCTGCGTTGGCGCGAATGTCCCGTCGCCGTTGCCTCGCGCTAGAAACACCCTGCCCGTGCCGACCACGCCCGAAACCCAGACCAGATCGATACGCCCATCATGATCGAAGTCTGCCGCCGCAATCGCAGAACCGGCCGTCGCAATCGTCTGTCCTGCGGTAAACGTCCCATTCCCGTGGTTCAGCAGCACATGCGTGGTGGAAGCTATTGCCGTTGCCCCATAGTCCGTGTAGATCAGGTCAGCGTTGCCATCGCCGTTCAGATCTGCCGCTTCCACTCCCGCCGGCCATCCGCCCGTAGCAATCACCAGCGGCTGCTTAAACTGCTGCGCCGCCGCAGCCATGGCACACAGGCTCAGCGAACAGAACACGATCGCCTTCAAAATGACGCTTCGAAATGACATGTCGAACGCTCTTGGCGGTCCGCAGCAGCGACCGTCTTTGCCTCTATCGGCGTTCCTGGCAAAAGGGAGAAGACGCAATGAAAATAGATGGTTTATCGAATGAATCAGGCTCCGGAAGCACGTTGTAACCCAAACTAACGTTGCGGGCAGAAAACCGGCATTCCCCGAAGGGGTCACGGAACCTTACAAAAGGTCCACACTCCTTTTGTTTCCATAGAACTTTGTTTCCAGAGAACTAAATTCGGAGTCGATGACAACTGGGACAACTGGCAAACGCAGACACACCCCCGCCCCTCCTTTTGCGACTGCGATGGTCTCACTATGGCAAAATGCTAGTGTCGGTACCGCGCACTCCCACCACGTTGGCACCAGCTAAAAACCGTCGATGAATCTGCCCAACTCCATCACGATGAGCCGTATCGCATGCGTCCCTTTGCTCATCTGGATACTCTCCCCCGTCTTCCCTTTCCAGGGACATGGCGCCGGCCTCCGCGGCGGCGAGCAGGAGATCATCGCCAGCATCGTCTTCATCCTCGCCAGCATCACCGACGGTCTCGACGGCTACCTCGCGCGCCGCCGCAAACAGATCACCACCATGGGCATGCTGCTCGACCCACTCGCCGACAAGCTGCTCATCACCGCCGCCTACATCATCCTTGTCCGCTACAACCCCAGTATCGTCAAGCCGTGGATCGCCGTTCTCGTTATTGGGCGAGAGTTTTTGGTCTCCGGCCTCCGCAGCATCGCTGCCACCGAAGGCTTTACTATCGAAGCCAGCGAGATCGGCAAGCTGAAAACCGTCATCCAGATCGTCTCCGTTGTCGCCGCCATTCTTGCCCACCGCTGGGATTACTGGGTCTGGTTTCCCAAACTGGGCGGCGGGTATATCGTCGGCGTTCATTTCATTGCCGTTACGGCCATTTACTGGATGACCATCGTCTCCATCATCTCGGCCGTCGACTATTTCATCGGCTTCTGGAGGAAGATCGATCACGCCTCCGATACGCGCCGCAAACGCCGCAGCTTCGTCCTCAGCCGCAAGCCCAAACCTGCCCCTCCGGCTGAACATCCCTCCCGCATTTCCTGACGCGGATTTGCGGAGTTTTTCCGGCGTGGTGGGAGGAGCGGTTTTTCAGGGGATTTAGCGTTTTCCACAGGGTAAAAACGTGGTTTTTCGCTGGTGAGATGTGGTGAATTTGTGGTTCTTCGCTGGTGGTTAAGTGCATCTTTTTGGGCGCTGAAAATTTTCCTCTGTTTTGGGATTTATTTTTGGGGCTGAATGTCTAGAGTTTCTCCCGCGGCTCGGTCATCTTCTTGGGGTCGAGAATCTCCGTGATCTGTTCCTCGCTCAGCAATTTCTGCTCACGGGCCAGCTCCACAATCGACCGCGCGGTGGCCACAGACTCCTTCACCAGCTCTGCTGCCTTGCGGTAGCCGATATATGGATTCAGCGCGGTCGCCAAGGCGATCGTGCTGCTCGCGTACAACGCCGTTCGTTCCCGGTTCACCGTGATCCCACGCACGCAGTGCACATCCAGCTCCCTGAGCGTATTCGTCAGAATCGTCACCGACTCGAGCACCGCATGGGCCATCGCCGGCATCATCACGTTCAGTTCGAGCTGTCCGGCCTGGACGGCCATCGCCACGGTCACATCGTTGCCGACCACCTGGAACCCCACCATCGCGGTCAGCTCGGCGAGCACCGGATTCACCTTTCCCGGCATGATGCTCGACCCTGGCTGCAGGTTAGGCAGATGAATCTCGTTGAACCCTGTGTTTGGGCCCGACGACAGCAGCCGCAGGTCGTTGGAGATTCGAATCATCTCGAGCGCCAGCCCACGCAGCACGCCCGAAATCTCGGCCATCGGCGCACACGACTGCATCGCCCACCGCAGGTCATACGCCGAATGCACCTCCACGCCGGAGATCTTCTGGAGCCGCAGGACTGCCTTCTCCCGGTACGCGGGATGGGTATTCAAGCCCGTTCCCACCGCCGAGCCGCCCAGCCCCAGCGCCCGTAACGCCACCGATCCGCGCCGAATCGCCGCGTCGCACTCCCGCACTGCCGCTGCATATGCCGCAAACTCCTGCCCCAGCGTGATCGGAACTGCGTCCTGCATGTGCGTGCGTCCGGCTTTCAACACGTCGCGAAACTCCTCCGCCTTCGCAGCAAAACTGCCCGCCAGCGCCTCCAGCACCGGATACAGCTCTTCCAAGGCAAGTAAAGCCGACAGCCGCATTGCGGTGGGAAAAACATCGTTGGTCGACTGCCCATAGTTCACGTGGTCGTTCGGATGGACCTTTTTATAGCTGCCCAGCTCCTCGCCCAGGATCTGGTTGGCGCGGTTCGCCAGCACCTCATTCGCATTCATGTGCAGGCTCACGCCCGCGCCTGCCTGAAACACGTCCACAACAAAGTGCTCATGGTGCTTGCCGCTGAGCACTTCCTCGGCCGCCTTCACAATCGCGTCGCCCTGCTCCTGCGAGATAAGCCCCAGCTCGCGATTCGCCTCCGCCGCCGCGAGCTTTACCATCGCCAGCGACCGAATCAAAAACGAATTGGCCTTCATCCCGCTGATGGGAAAATTCGCCACAGCGCGGGAAGTTTGCGCGCCGTAGAGAGCCTCGACAGGTACATCAACCTCTCCCAGCGAATCTTTCTCCTTGCGAACTGGACTCATCGCATCCCTCCCCAATCACCTAGACCGCCATTCTAATGCTTGACCGAAGGTGTCCAATGGAGTACAACGGTTATAGATGCAAACGGTCGTCGAAACACCTTCTTATCTGCGCGCCGCCAGCATCTTCAGCGAGGCCGAACGAGCGGATATTGTCGCGATGGTAGCCGCCGACCCTGAATGTGGCGAAGTGATGCCAGGAACCGGCGGCTTCCGTAAGGTACGAGTCGGACGAGATGGCATCGGAAAACGTGGCGGAGGCAGGGTCATCTATATCCTGCGCAACGCGGGCTTTCCCATCTTCCTGATTACGGCGTATCCGAAGAATGCGAAAGATAATCTGACCAAAGCCGAGCGCAACGCACTCGCAAAACGCGCCGACGAAATCTTCAGCGAGTATCGAGGTACGAAATGACCCCAATCTTCAATGACCTGATGAACGGACTTGACGAGGTCGAAGCCTTCCTCGCTGGTCAGACTGTCGGCTATAAGGTGAGCGTTCCCACCAACGTCGATGTAAAGAGCATCCGCAAGCGCCTCAACATGACGCAGGCCCGCTTCTCCGATGCCTTTGGATTCAGTCTCGACGCGGTCAAACACTGGGAGGGCGGCCGCCGGACTCCAGAAGCCTCCGCGCGTGCCTTCCTCACCGTCATCGCGAAAAACCCGGCGGCAGTGATGAGCGCTCTCCAGCCGGCGTCTGCTACACACAGAACAAGTCAGATCGTTGGTAAGAAACTCACGCAAAGACCGAAAGCAAAGAGGAGCAACAAAAAAAGTTCGATCAACCTCCTCCCACGCCGCTCGATAGGCTTCTCGCCGTCGCAGGAACTTAACTCCACAATAAGAGCTGTAATCGGCCCAGCTACGACCTACGGTGCCCAAGGAATTTCTCCACAACAAACTCAAGCCAACGTAGAGCAAAAAGAATGAGCGAGGGAAGAATGCAATACGCAATTGGAGCGAGTCCCGCACCCATGTAACGATCATCGGCCTGAAAAGGCGTTTCATTCGGTGGTGCTGTACCCCGAAGCAGCACTTGAGCTGGCTCCGTGACTCCGATCAGGCCCAAAATCAAAAGCCCAAGAGCGATTCCAAGGCATATCTTGTGACGAGTGCGCATAATCAGCCTCTTAGAGTGCCTGTTCAATCACATTGATAGGATCTGTACTTACTCAGACGAAAGCCCTTCAAACATGGCCACCATCAAGCAATCCGACTTTATTCAGTCTGTCGCCGACGCGCTGCAGTACATCAGCTACTACCACCCTGAGGACTTCATCACCAACCTGACCCGAGCCTACGAGCTTGAAGAGTCTCCTGCGGCCAAAGACGCGATGGCGCAGATCCTTATCAACTCGCGCATGTGCGCTGAGGGGCATCGTCCCGTCTGCCAGGATACCGGCATCGTCACCGCCTTCGTCAAGGTCGGCATGGAGACGCGGTGGGACAACGACGGCAAGCCGCTGATGACGGTGCAGCAGATGGTCGACGAGGGCGTCCGCCGGGCGTATAAGCATCCCGACAACAAACTGCGCGCCAGCATCCTTGCCGACCCGGCTTTTTCCCGCAAAAATACCGGCGACAACACTCCCTCGGTTGTTTCCGTCGAGATGATTCCGGGCGGCGATGTCGATATCACCGTTGCAGCCAAAGGCGGCGGCTCTGAGGCCAAATCCAAGTTCGTCATGCTGAACCCGTCGGACTCGATTGTCGACTGGGTGTTGAAGACCGTCCCCACGATGGGCGCCGGCTGGTGTCCTCCGGGCATGCTTGGCATCGGCATTGGCGGGACAGCGGAAAAGGCCATGGTGATGGCCAAAGAATCGTTGATGGACCCGATCGATATGCAGGAGCTCAAAGCCCGCGGGCCTCAGAACAAGATTGAGGAGCTGCGCATCGAGCTCTATGACAAGATCAACCGGCTGGGCATTGGAGCCCAAGGGCTCGGCGGGCTGACTACTGTCCTCGACATCAAGATCCTTGATTATCCGACCCACGCTGCGAATCTTCCCGTGGCCATGATTCCCAACTGCGCTGCCACCCGGCACGCCCACGTCCATCTGGACGGCTCCGGGCCTGTCGCGCTTGACCCGCCGTCGCTGGAATCGTGGCCGAAACTCACATACGACGTCTCAAGGGCGAAGCGCGTTAACCTCGACGGCATCACCCACGACGAGGTCCGCTCGTGGCAGCCCGGCGAGGTTCTTTTGCTCTCGGGCAAGATTCTTACCGGACGCGATGCTGCGCACAAGCGCATGACGGACATGCTGAACCGTGGGGAAAAACTTCCGGTGAATCTCAAGGGCCGCTTCATCTACTACGTCGGTCCGGTCGATCCTGTTCGCGACGAGGTCGTCGGCCCAGCGGGCCCCACCACCGCCACCCGCATGGACAAGTTCACGCGCCAGATGCTCTCGGAGACCGGTCTCTACGGCATGATCGGCAAGGCCGAGCGCGGCGACGCTGCTATCGACGCCATCCGCGACCACCAGGCCGTCTATCTCATGGCAGTCGGAGGCGCGGCTTACCTCGTCTCCAAGGCCATCAAGAACAGCAGGGTGCTCGCTTTCGACGACCTCAGCATGGAAGCGGTCTACGAATTCGACGTCCGCGACATGCCTGTCACAGTGGCCGTCGACTCCCGCGGCGTCAGCGTCCATAACACCGGCCCTGCCGAGTGGTCACGCCGCATTGCAGGCATCCCGATTCTTCAATGACGTGCGGGTCTTCAATGACTGTGGGTCTTCAATGACGTGTGGGTCAAGGCGTTGGCGAGCCGAGAATCGCACTTACGGGAGCGGGCAGTTCCTTGTCTGCATTCTTCAACAGCAGGCTGACCTGCCACATCTGGGCATCGGTCAGAACATGGGAGTAAGACGGCATCCCCGACAGGCGGATTCCGTTCGCCACCTTCCAATAGGTTTCGCCCGCCTCGTCGTCGCTGACGCCAACCACTCCGTGGCTGCCGTGGGCTTTCCAAAGCTGCGGAGCCTCCGGGAACATATGCTTCGCGTAGTCGACATCATGCCCCGGAGTGCCATGGCAACTCGCGCACTGCGCCCGGTAAACATGCGCCCCCGACTCAAAAACATCTTCGCTGATGCCGAACGGAGCCGTTTTGCTCTCGCGATCGATGCGGGCGTGCAGCGGCAGTTTGACGATCTGTCTCTCGAACGGAAGCGGCGCATCGGCGACCGCAACCGGCAGAGGGCCAAACCTGAGATACGCAAACAGTCCGGCGGCCACCGCCGCAACGCCGATAAGAAAACCCAGAAACACCTTGCCAAAACCGCTGCCGCTGCTGCCTTTTTTCGCCATTTGGAGTCACTCCATGAACGGTTCAGCCACTATAAACCGCGGCGGATGTTCTAATAAGGGATGGCCTGGTTGGTTTCGCGCCCAGCGCCGTCCCCGAGTTCCACCATAGCAAAGTCAGGCTTGTGCAGGAGTAATCGTTGATGTTCGGTTTCAGATTGAATGTGAAGTATGTAGCAGCAGTGTTACTGACAGGCTTTCTCGCCAGTGGAGCGGTTGCCGTCGAGGCGCAGACAACCCATCGCACGCGCCGCGAGTCCAGCGCAAACCGCCAGGCACGCATCGCCAGGATGATCGCCGAGACCTATGGCCATCGCTTTGAAGTCGCCGGAGGAGGTGGCTATCTGCGGTTCCAGTCCGGCTCGCAGTTGCAGAAGAACAACGAGGTCACGTTCTTCATGAGCGGGACCTACTTCCTGAACCCGAAGCTGGGAATTATCGGAGAAGTTCGCGGCGGCTATGGCAACGCCAAGATTGGCAATCCGGTTACGCCCACCTCGCCATTCCTGCCCTTCCGGCCACAGATCTCGGAATATCCATTTCTGGGCGGCGTGGCCTACCGGCTGTACGCCAGGGAGAAGATCGCAGTCACCGCAACAGGTGAAGGCGGAGTTGCTCTGGGCAAGTTCGATGGCGACACAAAAGGGCTGCCGTCGAGCGCGCTCGGTCTCTGGCAGTCGGCCACCAAGCCGGCCTTCAGCCTGGGCCTCAACCTGGATTACAACTTCTATCCCAACCTGGCCTTCCGCATCGCGCCCACGTATGTCGGGACGTTCTACCGGCTGGACCCGGCAGATACGTTGCATGGGCCGCCGGGAACGATTCAGAATAACTTCGGTTTCAACGCTGGCCTGGTGTATCGCTTCGGCAAGATCAAATAATCGAGATTCTGAAGGGATTTCAGCACTACTTCAGCGTATAGGCAATCGCCGTTATGAATTGCAGGCTGTTGCTCTTGAATCCGATTGCGGGCCGGTTGAGATAGTTATCGAGCACGTTGAAGTCGAGGCTGAACCGCTTGTACGTGGGTAATTGCAGCCCGGCCGCAAAGATTGCGGAGTAAGCGTTGAAATCGTTCCACGCCGGAATGAACGTTCCGCTCTCGGTGAAGAGCATCTTTGCCGGCAGATTGCGATGGTAGAGTTCGGTGAAGCTTGAACCGACGAGGTCCGTGCTCGGCGTCGGCGGTTGAAAGTCCTGCCGTTCATAATGCACGTCCGCTTTCACATCGAACTCGTGAACCGGCGTCTGAATCACCGTCCAGCCAAGTCCCAGGCCGTAAATCTGCTGCAGATTCAGGCCCTGGGAAAAATTGTGGTCGAACGACGTGCCAACCAGTCCATAGATATGGCTGGTGAAGTACTTATCGTGCTCGGCATCGGCGTGGAAGATGTTTGTCTTCGTCACCGAAGCAAGTGTAGGCGGAGTTGTCGGAACAAACGGCTGATCGATTTTGCCGTAGGTCTCGAGCAGATTGATCGTCGAGCGGGTCCGCGGCGGCAGGTACGCAATCGTCGGGATCTGTCGTATCAGGTTGAGCGCGGCGTTGTAGTTCTGGCCGGTCTGCGTCGCCTCGATCAGCGTAATGCCGCCGGAGATGGTTCCATGCCATCCGTACCAGATGCCCGGATTGCTGGTGACCTCCTGGTTGAAGGTTGTGCTGTCGATAAGGTAGGCGAGATTCTTGACCGGGATGACCTCAACGGCACTCGACGACGTCGCTGACATCGTGAGGGCGTTGTCCCCATACGCGATTGTGCTGGGCTGCTTGGAGGTTCGGGTAATCTTCTCGTCTTTCTTCAGCGCGACGAACTTCCCATTGGTGTGAAGCTCCTTGATCTTCTCCGCCGAAACAGTAACCTCGCCGACTACGTCGCTCTTGAAGACGAACGAGTCCCCGGTCGCGCGCTCCAGGGTGCCGGTCAACTGATCGCCATTGATAAACACAATGACGTCGGGCTCTGGCTTGGCCGCGCTTGTCTGAGCGGTTGCCGGAAGGACCGCGACCATGCTCAAAACAAACAAGCTAAGGCGCAAGATGAGTTTGCGGACGGGGAGGGACTCGTAGTGAACGCTCATTCATTAAAAATAGCGTAGCTGGCAACGTATTTGAGGCTAATATGCCGCCAATTGTTCGTGCCACTGGAAAGATATTGCGTCTGGTAGGCGGCCTCCAGCCCGAAAAGTCGTCCCGAAAGCCTGTGGGGGCTTCACTTCCGAGTCTGCGGCACGACGGCAGCGGTGGTGAAGCCGATCGAACCGGTCCTGCGCGGGAATGGCGAATTAGTTGGAGTATTTTGGCTGCGGATCGGCCGGAGGCGATGGTAGGCTTTGAGGGTGAACCTAAAGCTCAAAGCGTTTGCGTTCCGTGCATTTCAACGCGGTCCGATCTGGTTTGGACTGATGGCGATGACCGTTATCTGTCCGTTCGGTCGCGCGCTGGAGCACGTGACGCTGAAGAATGGTTTTGCCGTGGACTGTGTCCGGCGCGAAACCGTTGGGGACAAGGTTCGGCTGTACCTTGCTGACAATGGGTCGGCCTCCGCGGAAGATTCAAACTATCTTGAGGTCGCGGCGGATTTGGTGGTTCGGGTGGAGACGGTCGCGGATGCGCCGGCGCCCGTGGCCGCAGTAAAGTTGCCGCCGCCTGCGATCAACCTGGCTGAACCCAACGCGGCTGCACCCAACACGGCTGCACCCACCAGCGAAGAGATGCATGAGATGCTGGCCCACGCCGGCGCGAAGCATAATATCGACGTCGAACTGCTGGCGAGCGTTGTTCGGGCCGAGAGCGGGGGACAGGTGAAAGCAGTTTCGCGGACGGGAGCCAAAGGACTGATGCAATTGATGCCCGGGACGGCGAGCGCGATGGGTGTCGACGATTCCTTCAAGCCGGACGAGAATATCGCTGGTGGAACCGCGTATCTGGATGAGCTGCTGACTCGATACCACGACAACGTGGCGTGGGCGCTGGCGGCTTACAACGCGGGGCCGGGTGCTGTCGATAGGTATCACGGTATTCCTCCCTATCGCGAGACGCAGGAGTATGTCGCGCGGGTAATCCGTGAGTTCAACCGGCGGAAACAGATGGCCGCTGCTATAGCGCAGACCAGATAACCTCCGCTGAAGCGCGGACGAAGAGAGAGCAGATGACAAAGCGCAATGGAGTTCTGTTGCTGGTGGTAGTTGTGGGGCTCGCTGTGCTGGTCTATTTCTCCTGGGGCAAAGTGCACTTCGACTGGGCGATGTTCTGGCAGCAGTTGCGCTACGTCAGCTGGGGTCACATTTGGGCGGGAATTGCACTGATCTACGCGACATTCTGGCTGCGATCGGTGCGGTGGGCGGTATTTGTCTCTCCGACGAAGAAAGTCTCGGCTGCTTCGTTGCTCGGATCGCAGTTTATCGGGTTTACCGCGGTTGCGTTATTCGGCCGGCTGGCGGATTTGACGCGGCCGTACCTGGTGGCGCGCCGCACGCGGTTGCCGCTGAGCTCGCAGATCGCTGTATACACGATCGAGCGCATGTTCGATCTGGGCGCTGCGGCAGTGATCTTTTCCTGCGCGCTGGCGTTTACGCCGAAAGACCTTCCCCACCATGAGGTCTTTGTTCGGGCGGGGAAGGTGAGTCTGTGGCTGACGCTGGCGATAGCCGTGTTTGCGGGTTTGGTGCGGTGGGCTGGCGGAGCGGTGGCGTCATTTGCAAGGGGTACGGTGGGACTGCTCTCGAAGGCTGCGGGAGATAGCATTGCGACGAAGATCATTGGGTTTCGCGAGGGGCTGAATGCTTTGTCGTCGAAGCGGGACTTTGGGGTGGCGGTGCTGCTGTCGCTGGCTATGTGGGGGATGATTGGGTGGGCGTATGTGGAGACGGCCCATGCGTTCGTGCAAACGCCGGAGTTGGCTGGACTGACGTTTTCAAGGACGATGCTGTTGATGGCAGCGAGTATCGGCGCGTCGCTTTTGCAGTTGCCGATCATTGGATGGTTTACGCAGATCGCGGCGACGGCGACGGCGATGCACGCGTTTTACGGCGCTCCGATTGAGGCAGCCACAGCCTGCGGGGCGATGTTGCTGGTGGTGACCTTCCTTTGCGTCATTCCGACGGGCTTTATCTATTCGCAGGTGGAGCATGTGAGCCTGAAACGGGTTGCGGCAGAGAGCGAAGCAGCGGGGAAGGACGCTGAGACGCCCGAAGCTGCGGTTTAGCTGAAAAATTCTCTCTAAAAGGTTGTCAGGTCGACTGTGCCCATGCGGCCGGTTGCGGCGTCGCGGACGATGAAGCGTAGACGCCGGGTATTGGGGGGAACCGTCACAGGAAGGGAAAAGATGGCGGGGGTCCCGTCTGCTGCGCCGGGGCGGGTCGCGGTCAACTCGTGTCCGGAGTGGCCGAGGAGTTTGCCTTTGGCGTCGTACCAGGCGGCGAGAACGCTGGCTTCGGTCGTCTCGGCGCCGGACGCTGTTGCGGCACGCCAGGAGAGATTGTTGGAGGGGTTGGCAACCGTGGTCACGAAGACGTTATAGGTTGCGGAGCCTGTGCCGGGGACGACAGGCGCCCTCGCGGCGGTGACGGCGAGACCGTTATAGCTCATGGTGCCCAGAATGGCGTTTTGCAGATCGAGTTGAATCTGGGCTCTCTCCTGATGCTGTTGTTCCTTTGAGGCTGCTGCGGAGGCGACAGCAGTGCCGGGCCGCTGCCCTGTGGTGAGGGCGTTTGGATAATAGCCGTCGCGCGTGGTGGCGACGAGGTCGGGGTTGGAGAGCTCGATCCGGATGTGACGATACTTCGCATAGTCGGTGCTGTTGCTGGATGGAGTGTAGGAGAGGGTGTAGTAGTTGTCGCTGACGCTGATGGCCTGCGCAATCTCGTTATGAACGTCGTTGCGAGAGACGAAGAAGCGGCCGCCGGTCTGGGTTGCGAAGTTGAAAAAGGTGACGGTGGACTCAAAGGGATCGTGGCCGAGGATGCCAGCGGCCATGTGGAGATCGTCGGGGGTTTCGATATCGACGATCGCGGTGCCGTTCGGCGTGGGATCGATGATGTAAAGGGTTGCGCGCGCGGTGAGGAGCATGTCGGTGGTTTGGCGGACGGCGGCCTGGATGGTCTCGGCTGTCTTGTTGTCGAGGCCGACCAGGTCGGAGTTGAGAAAACCGACTCCTACCCAGACGATGTTTTTTCGTCCGGGCGTCCCGGCGGAGGCTTGAGCGATCTGGTCGACGGAGGCCAGCGTCTGCGCCATGCGCTCCACGGTTCCGGCGCCAGCCTTGCCGTTGGCCAGCTTCCAGGGAATCTCGGCCGGCCGGTTTTTGACTGCGGCGATGAGCTCGTCGCGGTTCTGGGTGTAGTCGTGCAGCTGGGTGAAGCGGGTGTTCGTGGCGACCAGGAGGGAGGTGGGTTGCGACAGAATTTCGGGCTGCGACTGGAGATATTTGATGAGCTGATTGCTGGAGAAGGACATGTCCTCGAAGCGTGTATTCAGCTCATCGAGCACAAGCACGGTGACGGGGGCATTACCGATCTTCGGCAGATCGGCGGAGGAGTGCACGACGGCGGTACCCGGCATGGGCATGGCATGCGAACTGGGCCGATCGAAGGAGCGGATTGTCTGTGCGACGTTGTCTTCGAGAACAGTGAAGTCGTCCTGGGAAAGATTGTTGACGAGCTGATTCGTCTTCTTGTTGTAGACGTCGACGTCGAGGACGACGATCCGGGTTGTGACCTTGATGGTATTAACGCTAGTGTCGGGCCGCTGGGCGCAGACAAGTGTGGAAGAGAGGATAAGGGCGGCGAGCACGGGCCGGGCGAGCAAGGTAACTCCTCAGAGCTGTCGTAGAGCAACGTACGCAATTGTAGACGCGCCAGATGAAATGAAGTTGCTGCGCCTCGCTGCTAGAATCGAATTATTCCGATGAAGTGTCCCTACTGTGGATTCAGCCAGGATCGAGTCGTTGATTCACGCGAGAGCAAGGACGCGGATTCGATTCGGCGGCGGCGCGAGTGTGAAGGTTGCAATAAGCGTTTTACGACCTATGAGCGCATCGACGAGATTCCCTACATGGTGGTGAAGAAGGACGGCCGGCGGGAGAAATTCGACCGGCAAAAGGTGCTGAGCGGACTGTTGCACGCGTGCGAGAAGCGGCCGGTCGCGGCGGCGAAGCTGGAGCAGATTGTGGATGAGACCGAGGCTTACATCGTCGATTCGCCGGAACGGGAACGATCGACCAGCGAAGTCGGCGAGCTGATTATGGGCAGACTGAAGGCGATCGATACGGTTGCCTATATCCGGTTTGCCAGTGTGTACCGGGACTTCAAGGATGTCCGCGAGTTCAAGGCGGAGTTGGAAGAGCTGCTGAGTGGCAAAGACCCCGGCAGAAAAGGCGGTAGTCGATGACGGCAGCGAAGAAGACCCACAGGATCACCTTGATTCCGGGAGATGGGATTGGGCCGGAGGTTTCGGGCGCGGTGGTGGGCATCCTGGAGGCAGCCGGCGCAGCGACCGGGGTTGGGTTCGAGTGGCATCGCTACGATGCAGGGGCGGACGCATTTGCAAAGACCGGAGAGTACATTCCGAAGGCGCTGTATGAGTCGATCGAGGAGAACCGCGTTGCGCTGAAAGGCCCGGTGACAACGCCGATCGGCGAAGGATTCACCTCGATCAACGTCACCTTGAGGCAAAAATTCGAGTTGTTTGCCAACTTCAGGCCGGTGAAGAACCTCCCCGGACTGAAGACAAGGTATCCGGGCCTCGACATTATCGTCGTTCGCGAAAACATGGAAGATCTGTACGCGGGGCTGGAGCATGTTGTGGTGCCCGGCGTGGTACAGGCGCTGAAGATTATCACGGAGAAGGGTTCGACCCGGATTGCGCAATTTGCGTTCGATTATGCGCGCAAGCATGACCGCAAGAGGGTGCATGCGATTCACAAAGCGAACATCATGAAGCTGTCGGACGGGTTGTTTTTGCGATGCTGCCGCAAGGTTGCGGAGGGATTTCCGGAGGTGGAGTACCGCGAACACATCGTGGACAACACCTGCATGCAGCTGGTGATGAATCCGTATCAGTACGACATCCTGCTGACGGAGAACTTATATGGGGACATTCTCAGCGATCTCTGCAGCGCGTTTGTGGGCGGCCTCGGCCTGGTTCCGGGGGCAAACCTTGGGACCGAGTGCGCAATTTTTGAGGCGGTGCATGGGTCGGCCCCCGATATTGCGGGAAAAGATAGAGCGAATCCGACGGCGTTGTTGCAAAGCGCGGTGCTGATGTTGCATCACATCAATGAAGGCGCAACGGCGGAACGCGTGCAGGCAGGGCTGGAGCAGGTTTACCGCGAGGGCACCACGCTGACGAGGGATGTCGGCGGCACGAGCGGCACACGAGAATTTGCGGATGCAGTACTGAGGGCCATGGATGCGCCGGTTGGTTGAAGGACGGCAGTACTGGATTTTGACAACTGTGCTGGATATTGAACGACGCAGGTACGGAGCGAGGTTAAATGAAGCAGAGGTGCGGTTGGTGGATGACGGCTGCGCTGGCGGCCGGCATACTGGGTGGCCTGGCGGGCTGTAAGCCGAGCGACGCGGTGAAACAGGGGCAGGTGATTGGCAAGGGAAGCAAGGCGGAGGAGCCTGCTCCGCCGCCGACTACGCCGCTGGATCAGGCGACGCTTGGAATGGTGAGCGGAACCGTGCGTTTTTCCGGCAAGCCGCCGGCCCGGGTGGAGATCGACATGAGCATGGACCCGGTCTGCTCGATGATGGGTGGCGAAAACGACTCCGAGCAGTATGTTGTGCATGACGGCAAGCTGGCGAATGTATATATCTACATCAAGAGCGGGCCGCCGGCGGCGATGCTTGCCGGAGGACCGATTCCGGCGCCGGTGGTGTTGGACCAGACGGGCTGCAAGTATGTGCCGCATGTGATTGCGGTGATGCGCGGCGGTTCGGTCGAGTTTCGCAACTCGGACGCGACGATGCACAACATCCATACCTTGCCGACGGCGCCGGGGAGCCATCCGATCGATATCACGCAGGGCGCGAAGGGCGCACCGCAGGTGAAGCAGTTCAACCAGCCGGAGGTGATGATGCCGGTGCGCTGCAACAACCACCCCTGGATGAATGCGTTTATCAACGTGTCGGCAACGCCGTTTTTTGCCGTGACCGACGGGGATGGGCACTTTGGCATCAGCGGATTGCCGGCGGGGACGTATACTTTGGCGGCGGTCCACGAGAAGATGGGCGAGCAGACGATGACGGTCACGGTCGAGCCGAAAGCGACGACCAAAGCCGACTTCAGCTTTAGCGAGAAGTGAAAATCAATCAAGCAGCGGAGGCATGATGAGTGCAGGATTGGCGGTGCTGGCAGAGACACTACAACATACAGCGAATTTCAGCATCAATCTGTCGTTTATGGTGCATCGATTGCCACTGTGGTTCCTTGTGTTTGCGCTGTTTCTGCCAAGGATCGCGATGCTGGTGGCGTGGCTGCAGGGAGTGCTGATTCCGTTTCAGTTGACCGGGATTATCCCGCCGCTGGTCTGGCTGTTTTTGCCGAGGATTCTGGTGCTCTACCTGATCTACGTCGACCAGGGGCTGACTCTGTGGTTTCTGCTTCACCTGGTGGTGGCGATTCTGGTTTGGGGCGGCGGCGGTCATCAGATCCGGCGAAGGAGCCATCGCGAGTACTAGGGCCGTGACGCTGTCGTGGCGGCGCGTTATTCTTAGAAGATATGGAAAGACGCAGGATTGGCATTCTTGGCGCGACCGGCATGGTCGGGCAGCGATTCATTCAGTTGCTGAACAACCATCCTTGGTTTGAGATCGCATGGCTGGCGGCGAGTGATCGCAGCGCCGGCAAGGCGTACGCCGAGGCGTGCCGGTGGAAGCTGGATACTCCGTTGCCGGCGCGGATCGCGGCGATGACACTGCAGCCCAACGTTCCTGAAGGTTCTGCGATTGAGTTGCCGAAGATCATCTTTGCCGCGCTCGATGCCGACATTGCGCGGGAGCTGGAGCCGAAGTTCGCCGCGGCCGGGTGCGCGGTGATTTCGAATTCGAGCGCATTTCGCATGGCGCCGGATGTGCCGCTGGTGGTGCCGGAGGTGAATGCGGATCATCTTGCGCTGATCGAGACGCAGAGCTGGCGCAGGGAGAGCGGGGGCTATATCGTCACCAATCCGAACTGCAGCGCGATCGGGCTGGTGCTGGCGCTGAAGCCTCTGGAAGAGCGATTCGGAGTGGAGAGCCTGTTTGTGAGTACGATGCAGGCGGTCAGCGGCGCGGGATATCCGGGCGTGGCTTCGCTCGACATTCTGGGCAATGTGGTGCCGTTCATCAAGAACGAAGAAGAGAAGCTGCAGGAGGAGGTTGGCAAGCTGCTTGGACGCCTGGATGGCCGACGGGTCGAGCTGCTGGATGCCAGGGTGAGCGCACACTGCAACCGCGTGCCGGTGGAGGACGGACACACCGAGTGCGTGAGCATCAAATTTAAGAAGAAGGCAACGCGGGAGGAGATTCTGGCGGCGTGGAATGAGTTTCTGCCCCTGCAGGGCCTGCATCTGCCGACTGCTCCGGACCAGCCCGTGGAGTTTGATGCAAGCGTCGATCGGCCGCAGCCGCGTTTGGACAGAATGCGCGGGCACGGGATGGCAGCCACGGTGGGCCGGCTGCGCGAGTGCAATCTGCTGGACTGGAAGTTCGTCGTTCTATCGCACAATACGATTCGCGGGGCGGCAGGCGCGGCTGTTCTGAACGCCGAGGTTCTGGCGCGGACAGGGAAGCTGGATAAGCTGGGCGCGCCGGTGAAGGCGATGCCGGCCAAAGCAGTGGCGGTGACGGCTTGAGCGTGGCGCGAGAGAGATTGGTCGTCATGAAGTTCGGCGGGACCTCGGTGGAGGACGCGCAGGCGATGCAACGGACGGCGGGCATCGTGGCCGGACGGCGGTCGCGGGGACTGGAGACAGTGGTTGTGGTGTCGGCAATGGCGAAGGTGACCGACCTGCTGTTGTCTGCCGCGTCGGCTGCGGGCAGGGGAGACAAGGCGGGGGCGTTGGCGATCGGTGCCCGGCTGCGGCATCGGCACATCGACACGTCGGCGGCGTTGTTGGAAGCAGAGCGTTTTGGCCGTCTGCAACAGACTCTGCATCAGGAGTTCGATGCGCTGGACGATCTGCTGCGAGGCATTGCCGCGGTGGGCGAGTTGACGCCGCGCACCAATGACCTCGTGCTGAGTTTCGGAGAGAGGCTTTCGAGCAGGATGATTGCCGAGGCGTTTGAACAACTCGAGTTGCAGGGCGCTCATGTGGATGCGCGAAGCTGCATTGTGACAGACGCAAGCTATGGCAAGGCTGTGCCGCAGGAGACCGCAATCGAGGCGAAGCTCGCTGCGATGGTGCTGCCTCTGCTTGAGGCTGGAAAGACGCCGGTGCTGGGTGGGTTCATCGGGTCAACAGCAGAAGGCATTACAACGACGCTGGGTCGTGGGGGCAGCGACTATACGGCAGCACTGGTAGGCGGTGCGATGCATGCCGGCGCAATCGAGATATGGACAGATGTCAACGGCATCATGACGACAGACCCGCGCATTTGCCCGGATGCGCTTCGCGTGAAGACGATCAGCTTTGAGGAGGCCGCAGAGTTGGCCTACTTTGGCGCGAAGGTATTGCACCCGGCTACCATTTTGCCGGCCGTGCAGAAGAGCATACCGGTCTGGGTGTTGAACTCGCACAATCCCGAGAACGAAGGCACGAAGATTACCGCGATGGCAGCAAAGTGTGCGAATCCCTTCAAAAGCATTGCGGCGAAGAAAAAATTGACCATCATCGATGTCGTCGCCAGTCGAATGTTGATGTCGCATGGATATCTGAAGGCGGTCTTCGACGTTTTTGACAAATACAAATGCGCGATCGATATGGTTTCGACCAGCGAGGTGAGCATCTCAGTGACGGTGGACAGCAATCAACAGTTGCCGGAGATCTGCGCGGAGTTGGCCAGGATCGCGGATGTGAAGATGGAGGGCCATAAGGCGCTGGTTTGCCTGGTGGGTGAGGATATTCGCGGCCACAACGGCATTGCGGGGCAGGTCTTCAGCGCGATCAGCCATGTGAATGTGCGGATGATCTCGCAGGGGGCGAGCGAGATCAACATGAGCTTCATGATCGATGAAGAAGATGTGGAGGAGGCGGTGCGGAGCCTCCACGGACATTTCTTTGCGAACCCCGACGACACGGTCTTCGATGTTGTGAACAGAGTTCCACTGAAGGTTCAGGTTTAGGAAAGCATACGATGCGTCTACTGGTTCTCGGAGCGGGCAAGACGGGCAAGCTGGTTGCGGAGATCGCCGCCGAGCGCGGCCACAGCGTCAATGTGCTGGATGCGAAGGAGAACGCCGAGGCCTCCGCGCTGACGCCGCCCTTTGTTGCCGGGTTCGACGTGGTGATCGACTTCACAACGCCCGAGGCTGTGATTCAGAATATGCGAGCCTGCCTGGCAACCGGCGCGAAGATGGTGGTTGGGACGACCGGCTGGTACAACAAGCTGGCCGATATGCGCGGACTTGCCGAACGGAAACAGGCGGGTTTGCTCTATGGCACAAACTTTTCGATTGGCGTCCAGGTGATGCTGCAGCTCGCAAAGAAGATGACAGAGATGCTGAAGGACGGTGGGTATGGGTTTTCCATTGAGGAGACCCATCACATCGGGAAACTGGATGCGCCGAGCGGAACGGCACTGAGTCTTGCCAGAGTAGTTACGGATGAGGCGATGAAGGGACGACCGCCCGGTACAAATCAAGTGAATGTGCCGGTTGAGTCGAATCGGCTTGGCGATGCCGCGGGAGTTCATGTGCTGACGGCAAAGAGCGATGCCGACAAGCTTGTCCTGACGCATGAGTCGTATTCGCGGCGCGGGTTTGCCGAAGGCGCGGTACGAGCGGCGGAGTGGTTGTCCTCGAGAACCGGCTGCTACGACTTTCAGGACGTTTACACACAGATGTAATTGAGTTGCGAGGAAAATCGTATGAGCATGACGGAAGTGGCGACGACGAAGAAGTTTGCAGACCTGGCGTTTGACGAGAAGCTTGACCGGCTGGCGGAGGTTGCGGTGCAGGTTGGCCTTGGGCTTCGCGCCGGACAGGAACTGATTATGTCCGCTCCGCTGGAGGCGTTGCCGCTGGCGCGCAGGATTACGGAGCATGCGTATAAAGCGGGCGCGCTGCTGGTCACGACGTTGTACTCCGACGATCCCAGTGTTCTGGCGCGGTACGAGTACGCCGCCGACGCGAGCTTCGATTACGCTCCGACCTGGTTGCATGATGCCATAGCGACAGGTTTCCGCAGCGGTGCCGCGCGGCTTGCGATTGCAGGGGCGAATCCCGCTCTGCTTGCCAAACAGGATCCGGCGAAGGTGTCGAGGGCCAATATCGCGGCTTCGAAGGCCGGCAAACCGGCGATGGAGCTGATCACAAAGCACGAGATCAACTGGACCATCGTGGCGTGTGCAACGCCGGAGTGGGCGAAGCTGGTGTTTCCCGGTGAACCGGAGCATATTGCGGTTGCAAAGCTGTGGGACGCGATATTTATTGCGTCGCGGGTTGCCGTCGACGACCCGGTTCAGGAGTGGCGGGAGCATGGATCAAGACTGAAGAAGCGGATGGAGATGCTGAATGCGAAGCGATTTTATGCGCTGCATTTCAAGGGACCGGGAACGGATCTGATGGTCGGTCTGGCAGATAACCATCTGTGGGCGGGCGGCGGGACGACTGCAGGCAATGGAGTCTACTGCCAGCCGAATATTCCCACGGAGGAGTGTTTTACCACTCCGCATAAAGATCGCGTGAATGGAACCGTACGGGCGTCGAAGCCGCTGTCGCATCAGGGCACACTGATTGAAAATATTGCGGTACGTTTTGAGAACGGCAGAATTGTTGAGGCCACTGCGACGGCCGGCGAAGATGTTCTCAACCGGCTTATCAGCACGGACGATGGCGCCCGGAGGCTGGGGGAAGTGGCGTTGGTTCCGCATTCCTCGCCAATTGCACAGAGCGGCATCCTCTTCTGGAACACGCTGTTTGATGAGAACGCGGCGAGCCATATCGCGCTGGGCCAGGCCTACTCAACCTGCCTGATTGGCGGCGAGAAGATGGACGCGGCGGAGTTGGCCGCGCTGGGCGCAAACGCCAGCCTGATTCACGTGGACTGGATGATCGGGTCCGGCGAGATGGATGTAGATGGCGTAGCCGCTGACGGGACCGCGGAGCCGCTGATGCACAAGGGCGAGTGGGTTTAGCGCCCGGCAAGGGTTCCAGCACCGTCGTTTAGCCGTTTTGGGCTGCGATTTTCCCTTTGTTTTCCCCCGGGTCTTTCCCTTGACTTCCGCTTGACGCCGGACGGAATCCTCTGGTGTTTGCCGCGAATTCGCAGTAGATTGAAGCTCAATCAGGGTGCGATGAGCTTCCCGTCGCAGCATTCCCAATGGTCGAGATCGCAGGACTGCGGTTTCGCGGGAGAACTTTATGAACTCCGATTTGACGCAAGGCATTTCACGCAGATCGTTTGTGCGAATTCTTGGTGCAGCCTCGGCGGCTGCCACCTCTCTTCCCGCGTTTGCTGCAATCCAGCAGACTGGAGCGCAGACGCCGGCCCAGCCGGGAAAAGGTGGCGGCGGGGCGCGGCTCATGCGATTCTCCCCCGACACGGTCGTCATCAGTGCAAACGAAAATCCGCTTGGCCCCGCGCAGTCCGCGCTGACTGCGGTAGCAGTTATGGCGGCGCAGGGAGGCCGCTACCACTTCGATCAATACTCGTCGACGATCGCTACCTTCAACGAACTTTTCGACCTGAAGAAGGACTACTCTGCGTTCTATCCCGGTTCGAGCGGCCCTCTCGACCTGGCGCTGATGTCGAATATAGGTCCGGACAAGCCTCTGGTGTATGGAGACCCAAGCTACGAGCAAGGACCGCACGCTGCGGACACGATGAAGGCTCCGAAGTATGCTGTTCCGCTGACCTCCAGCTATGCGCACGATGTCAGAGCGATGGTGAAGGCGCATCCGTCGCCGGGCGCATACTACATTGTGAATCCGAACAACCCGACCGGCACCATGACGCCAAAAGCGGACCTCGTGTGGCTGGTGAACAACAAGCCCAAGGGTTCGGTCGTCGTGATTGATGAAGCGTATTTCCATTTCTGCGACGATGAGTCCTGTATCGACCTGGTGACGCAGGATAAGGACGTCATTGTGCTGCGAACGTTCTCGAAGATCTACGGTATGGCGGGCTTGCGCGCCGGCTTTGCCGTCGCAAGACCAGATCTGATCGAGCGCTTCAGCGCCGTGGACAGATCGAACCAGGCGGCAGCAAGCGTCTCGATTACGACCGCCGCCGCCGCCCGCGCCAGCCTGCTGGACAAGGGCATCGTGCCGCTGCGGAAGAAGATCAATTCCGATATACGCGCGGAGACGTTGGAGTTTCTCCAAAAGCATGGCTACAAGTTCGTTCCTGGCTCGCAGGGCAATATGTTCATGGTGGACGTGAAGCGTCCTGGCAAGGAGTTCCAGGCTGCGATGCTGAAGGAAAATGTCGCGGTTGGCCGCACGTGGCCGGCGATGCCAAGTTATGTCCGAGTGACAGTTGGAACCAGGGCCGAGATGGAGAAGTTCCAGACCGCCTTTGTTAAGTGCATGGATCTCCCGCCGGGGGCGGCAAACGGCGCGGCTTCGCTGCACCTGCCTGAGTTCGAGGTGCCGACGGAGTTGTATCGAGGTTAGTAACGGGGCAAGGCCAGAGGCCTCGGCGAGCGATCGCCGGGGCTTTTTCGGCTCTTCGATGCTCGAGAGCAACTTCTGTCGCGAAATTCACAATCGTGACGCGGTAAACTTACATTCATTATGGAATTGATGGGTTGTGGGACGGCGCTGGTAACTCCTTTTCGGCGGGACGGCGGCGTGGATGAGCCTGCGCTGCATGCGCTGGTTAATTGGCAGATTGAGAGTGGGATTGATTTCCTGATTCCATGCGGCACGACAGGCGAAGCTGCGACGCTGACTGAGCCGGAGTGGCTGCGCGTCATTGATGTTGTCGTTGGCACGGCGGCCGGCCGGGTGCCGGTGTATGCAGGATGCACGCACAATGCAACGCACGAGGCGGTTGCGCGCACGCGCAAACTGTCGCGCGTGCATGGATTGGCTGGACTGCTGACGGCGAATCCTTACTACAACAGACCCGGACAGGAGGGACAGTACCAGCACTTTCGCGCTATCGCCGAGGCGACCGAGTTGCCCGTGCTGTTGTACAACATTCCTTCGCGCACTGGCGCGAACCTTGAACCGGTGACAGTATTGCGTCTTGCGGAGTTGCGGAATGTGATTGGAATTAAAGAGTCCAGCGGGAATCTCGCTCAGATTACGGAACTGCTTACCACAGCGCCGCGAAACTTCAAGGTGTTTGCCGGTGATGATGGACTTGCTTTGCCGATACTGGCGTTAGGCGGAGCAGGACTGGTGTCGGTCGCATCCAATGTGATTCCCGGCCAGATGGCACGAATGGTTCGGGCGGCGCTCAAGAATGACTGGGTGGATGCCCGGCGCATCAACCGGCAGTTCTTCCGGCTGATGCAGGCGCACTTCTGGGAGGCGAGTCCGGCTCCGGTGAAGGCTGTGCTGCAAATGCTGGGGCGCGGAGAAGACGTACTGCGGCTGCCGATGGTTCCCGTGTCGGATGCAACGCGACGGAAGCTGGAGCGGATGATCGGCGAATTGGGAATGCTGGCTGGGGTTTCGGCAACCGGCGAAGATTTGCGTATGTTTTAGGCCAGATTGCCAACGAATCGCTGTTCCACCGGAAAGATGAGGATTGGATTTGAACGGGACATTGCAGGAGCAGATTGACTATTGGTTCGCACAGGGCGCGACCGCGATCGGGAACGCTGAAGCGGAAGCTGCGTTCTTTGCGTTACGACGTGCACTGGAAGCTGGCCAGCTTCGCGCTGCGGAGCCCGACGCGTCGCAGCCGCTGGGATGGCGCTTGAATGCATGGGTGAAGCGCGGGATATTGCTGGGGTTTCGCATTGGCACGTTGACGGAGCTGGGCGGCGACACGCTGCGCTTCATTGATAAGCACACGTATCCGGTGCGGCGGTTTGTTGTGGACGATGGCGTGCGCGTGGTGCCCGGGGGCGTCAGCGTGCGCACTGGAGCCTACGTTGCCAAAGGGGTTGTGGTGATGCCGCCGGCTTATGTCAATGTGGGGGCCTACGTGGATGAGGGAACGATGGTGGATTCGCATGCGCTGGTGGGGAGTTGTGCGCAGATCGGCAAGCGCGTGCACCTGAGTGCGGCGGCGCAGATTGGCGGAGTGTTAGAGCCGGTGAATGCGAGCCCGGTAATTATTGAGGATGACTGTCTGATCGGCGGAAATACCGGTGTCTATGAGGGGACTGTGGTGCGCAAGCGCGCGGTGTTAGCGGCGGGAACGGTGTTGACCCGGGGTACTCCTGTCTATGACCTGGTGAAGGGCGAAATTTATAAAGCTTCTACAGAGATGCCTCTGATTATTCCGGAAGGAGCGGTGGTCGTGCCGGGTTCACGGGCGGTTTCCAGGGGTAAAGGAGCGGAGTGGGGGTTGAGTCTGGCTGCGCCGGTGATCGCGAAATATCGGGACGATAAGACCGAGCTTTCCCTGGTGTTAGAGGACGTCTTGCGCTGATTTGTGGCGGAGATGTTCAACGTTTGAAGCAACGCAGCGGACTCTTTGCTGCGCGACCCGACTTCAGTCTGCGACCATCAGCTCTCCCGGTACGATGGGGCGAGTCCGCGGGAGCGTGCCGCGATAGGCTGCGACGCCCATCACAAGAAGTGCGCCGGAAAATACAGCCAGCTTCTCCACGCTTGCCGTGCGTGTTGCCGGCAGTGTCTTCCAAAACGCAAGCAGCAGCGCCTGAGACACCGTCACTGCCCAAACAGAACCGTAGAAGTATCGCCGCTCCGTTCCCTCGCCCCTGGTCGAAGACATGACGCGCGGTAACCTTCCTGCCGCGCCCAGCAGCAGAATTATTCCGCACACCGGAAAGTAGGCATAGCGATAAACTTGCGCCATGTACCAGGATCCCGTCGCAGCGGCAATCAGCAGTCCGGTCAGATTCAGGAGTGCAAAGCTCAGCACAGCGTTCCACGCAAACGTGTAACAGACGCGCCGGTAGAGCGGATTTGGCTTGTCTTCATCGAAGCGAAGGATATAGGGCCGTGGCTCCACGCCCGGTAATTGTCCGCGCAGACCGGCAATGCCGGTGCCAACGAGCACCGCAATCAACCACGCCAGATTACCTCGTCCAAATCCATGCGCAAACAGCGTAAATGTCAGCGGTCCGGGAGCGAGAAAAAACACCCAGATCCATATGGGCCAGTGCGCCAGCCGGTAGAGAGGCGTGTTCCGCTCCCGCATCTTCCGCGTCTGAGCATAGTCCATCTTCCCGCTGTATCGCATACGCGTGAGTCTCGCAGAGCCGCCGCGAGCGAGTCAATCCAGCAGCAAGCATCGGAGATGGGCGATGCGAAGTCAGTGGACGAGTTCGGCGTTCGTCGCGGTAAGTGCGATGGTGTTGTCGCCGGCTTTGAGGGTGATGGGAAGGTCCCAGACGAGGGCGCCGCTGGTGCCGATGGCAGAGCAGAAGACATAGTAGGAGCCGGGCGGAAGGGGCGCGGTGAGGGTGGCTTTGCCGTCGCCGTCGAAGGTGGCGTGGCCGACGTAGTACGGGTGCAGAAGCTTGGCTGCGGCTGGGCAGCCGGTGGGCGGCGGGCAACTGCCGGAGTACGCCTTCAGAGCCTGGCCCGGAGTCGTGTCGGCGGGAATGGGGGCGCCGACTTTTCGCAGCGCGATGTCGAAGCGCTCGCTCATCAGCTGCACGACGCGTCCGGCGAGCGGATTCTTCGCGATGGGGAAGGACGAGGTGATGGCGAGACTCATGCCGGTGGAACCCGCGGGGGCGACGGAACTGGCCGCCGGGGTGACGGCGGTGGAGATGGGCTGATTGGGCGAAGGTGTGGCGGCGGGAGTATTGGCTGCGATGGAAGTGGAAGGAGCTCCCGTCTTTGGGGCGAAGGTGCCGACGGCGCAGGTTTCCGAGTGCGGGGCGAAGGTGACGTTGTCGCCATTCATGCCGGAGACGAGGCGACCGTTGACGGCGGTAGATCCGGAGCCGCGGAGGGTGTTGTCGGACGCGACGGCGAGGGTGAAGGGACCGCCGCCGTTTTGAACATGGACGACGAACTGGGCGGGCGTGTTTTCGACGGTGTAGGGCGCTTTGATGTGGGCCTGCCCGCAGTCGAGGGTGACGGCGTCGCCGCCGAAGTCAAGCAGGAGGCCGGAGGAGCTGGAGTATTTGCCGGTCATGCGGAGGCCGGGTTCGGATGCAGGGGCACCGGTGCCCATCATGCCGGTGAGGGCGCCGAAGATTCCGGTGTCAGCGGGAGTTGCCGAGGCCGGCGGCGCCGGTTGCGGCGGAGCGAATGAGGCGATGTTGCAGCGCACGGTCTTGGGAGCGTAGTCGGGAACGCGGCTGATGGTCTGGTACGGGCCGTTGCATTGGTTCGGCGCGGCGCGTGCACCATTGATCATTTGCGTGGTGGTGACGGTGTGATAGCCGACGATGACCTGGCCCGTGACGTCAACGAGGCCGGGGCCGAGGAGTGAGCCGTCAGGGCGCATGGAGAGAGCAATAGGGCGGGGCTTGCTCTCGAGGACGATTTGGACGGCGGCGGGAGATTTGTGGATGGTGTAGGGGGTGCCGACCTCTTCCAGATCACCGCACCGGCTGATGCCGACGCTGTCGCTCGTGAAGTTGATGCCCGTGGCGGCCACGGAGGTGTGATAGTTACCGCTGAGGACGACGCCGAAGCGACCGGAACCCATCATGTCGCCAAGGCCCGCGCCCGCGCCTCCAGTGAACAAGCTGATGATGCCGCTGGTCAGGCCCTTGCCGAGACAGGCGGTAGAGTCGCCGCCAAGTTCGAGGCAGCGGCGCGTCGTGGCAGAGGTAGGGTCGTTGGAGACGCCGCTAGCCCCGGCCTGCTGTGCTGCAGTGTCCTTCTTGTTCTGCTCGATCTCCTGGTTGTAGTGCGCCTTTTGTCCCGCAGCGAGAGAGTTTACGGCGCCGTTGTAGGCAGCCGCAGTTTGCGGCCCGATCAGACGCTTCTGCCAATCGTCATTGAAGGCTTCATCCATCTCATACTGGCCGTGCCTGCGCTCGAACGCCTTGGCCTCGTCGGGAGTGTGGGATTTCGCGTAGTTCTGCGACATCTGGTAGGCGGCTTGGTTGTAGGCGGTGATGACGCGCGTCTCCCCAGGCGTGTAGGGGCCGCGGACGGTGCGGTTGTACTTGATGCGCTCGACGTATTGGGAGAGATAGGTGAAGACAGCGACCTGGCGCTCGAGGGTGTCGGTGGGGTCGGAGCCTTTGATCACGGCCTTAACCCGGTCGACTGAGGGCAGATCGGTTGTGTAGTCGGAACTTGCCGCCTGGGCGAACACCTGGCTGCAGGCGAGGCAAAGAAATGCCGCGAAGAAGACGAACCGAAGGCGAGACAGAGCGACGAGGAAGCTGAGACGTGCATAGACCACGCTCCCATGGGTGATGAATATTAACTTGGCCCGATAGAGCAAGGTAGTTCGCAGCAGGCGCATGCGTCAAGGGAGAATCGCCGGGTACGCCTGTGACCATGCGGTTGTAGAGGCTGTGCAGCAGGCGGCCGGACCATCTCTGCTTGCGATGGTAAGCTTAAAGATTGATGGCACAAGATAAATTGAAGATAGTAGCGCTGGGTGGCCTTGGCGAGTTCGGTATGAACTGCATGGCTATCCGCTGGCAGGATGACATTATTGTCATTGATGCCGGTCTGATGTTTCCCGAAGAAGAGTTGCTGGGTGTGGACATTGTCGTTCCCGATATCAGCTATTTGACTGAAAACCGCGAAAAGGTTCGCGCCATCCTTTTGACTCATGGGCATGAAGACCACATCGGCGGCCTGCCGTGGATTCTGTCCGAGTTGAATGTTCCCGTGTATGGGACGGAGTTTACGCTTGCTCTGGTTGAGGGCAAGCTCGAAGAACATAATCTGCTGGATGATGCGGATTTGAACGAGTTGATTCCCGGCAAGCGGCTTACGCTGGGGCCGTTCTCCATCATGCCGATTCGGGTAACCCATTCGCTGGTGGATTGCGTTGCCTTGGCGATTCATACTCCGGTTGGGGTCGTTCTGCATACCGGCGACTTCAAGATCGATCTTTCTCCGCCGGACAATAAACCGTTCGACCTGCATTCGTTCGCAGAACTGGGCAAGCAGGGCGTGCTAGTGCTTCTTCAGGACTCGACCAACGTCGACCGCAATGGTTATACGCCGAGCGAGCGCGCAGTTCGGCCTCGGCTCGACGAGATTTTTTCGCAAGCCAGGAAGAAGCTGTTCTTTAGTTGCTTCTCTTCCTCGATCCATCGCATCCGGCTGGCGATGGAACTGGCACATGAGCATGGCCGCAAGGTCGCCATCATCGGACGGTCGCTGGATAATTCGACCGAGATCGCGCAGGACCTGGGATATCTCGATCCTCCTGCGGGATTGATCATCAATCCGGGACAGATTCGAGACACGCCGGCGAATAAGTTGCTGATCATGATCAGTGGAACGCAGGGCGAGCCGATGAGTGCGCTGAGCCGGGCCGCGGTGAACAACCACAAGTTTGCGAAGATCGATTCCGGCGATACGGTCCTGCTGAGTTCGCGCGTGATTCCCGGCAACGAGAAGTCGATCTACCGGGTGATCGACCATTTGGAGCGGCGCGATGCGAACGTGATCTACGACGATGGACAATCCGGGTTGATCCATGTGAGCGGACACGGAAGCCAGGAGGAGCTCCGGCTGATGATTAACCTGGTCCGTCCGAAATTTTTCATCCCGATCCATGGCGACTATCGCCACCTGAAACGTCACGCGGAGCTGGCCGGTTCGATGGGCGTGGTGGAAAAGACGATTCTCCTCGAAGACGGCGACATACTGGAGCTGGACAGGAACTCCGCGACGAAGGCGGCCAAGATAACCGTCGGCCGGATCTGTATCGATTCGGGCGGAGCCTCCACCGACGTTGTCGAGGACCTGGTGATTCGCGATCGCAAGCACCTGAGCGAGGACGGAATCGTTCTGCCGATCATTCAGATCAACAAGCGGACGGGCAAGGTGGAGAACGCACCCGAGATCGTGATGCGGGGAACCGCCATTGCCGAAGAGAGCCTGATTGCCGAGGCGCGGCAGGTGGTGCAGAGAACGCTCGACGGCTCGTCCACGGAAGAGAAGGCCGATTATGGCGTGATCAAAGAGAAGATTCGCAACGACCTGAAGCGGTACATCCAGAAGAGCACGAGCCGGCGGCCTCTCATCATGCCGGTCATCCTGGAAATTTGATTCCGGACTTTGGCACGACAAACGCACCTGTCGATAGAGTGTCGGGACGTATCCTCGTTGGTTCATCGCCGGTGACGGCGGTAGGAAGATTGGCTAGGCTTAGAGGTGCGGCGAGCTCGAAGATGTTCGATTGAGGCTCTGGGTGCCGCGGGAATGAATTTCCAAATTCTCGGCGAGGCCTTCCAGCATGCATCTTCTCTACCGGGCCATCCCTTCCCGATCGTGCGTTAGCCTTCTTTCGGATTGTGCCCTGCTTCTTACGATCGTGGCTGGACCTGTCGCGGCGGCGGCTCAACGACCCGTGATTGAGCCTCCATCGCGGCCCAGAGTCGCATTGGTGTTTGAAGGCGGCGGCGCATTGGGTTTCGCGCATATCGGCGTGATCGAGTGGTTTGAGGCGCACCACATTCCCGTCGATGATGTGGCCGGAACCAGCATGGGAGGCCTGGTCGGCGGACTGTATGCGTCGGGTATGAGTCCGCAGGAGATCGCCACCTTTGTCGGCGGCATCAACTGGAACGCAGTCTTGAGTGGGCAGGTACCGTTCCCGGCGTTGAGTTACAGAAGAAAAGAAGACAGACTGGCATTTCCAAATCGTCTGGAATTTGGTTTGAAGCATGGGTTCAGCATCCCCAACGGCCTCAACTCCGGGTCGGCAGTGGGGCTGCTGCTGGACGAGAAGATGCTGCCGTACTACAACATGAAGGACTTCAACGACCTGCCGATTCCGTTCCGTTGCGTTGCCACCGACATGACGACAGGGAAAGAGCATGTGTTCAAAGATGGATCGCTGGCGCAGGCGATGCGTTCAACGATGTCGATTCCCGGCGTCTTCGCGCCCGTGGAGCACGGCACGCAGGTTTACTCCGACGGCGGGGCGGTCAATAATCTTCCGGTGAATGTGGCGCGCGATATGGGCGCGGATATTGTGATCGCGGTCTATCTGGATTCGGGTCCGTTCAAGAAGGAGTCCCTGAATTCGCTGGTGGGAGTGGCAGGCAGGAATGTGGAGATCATGATCGCCGCCAATGAACTGAATAGCATGAAGAATGCGAATATTCTGCTCAAGGCCGACGTGAGCAAGTTCAGTTCGAGCGATTTTGAGAAGAGCGCGGAGATCATTCCGAAGGGCTTTGAGGTGGCCCAGAAGCATGCCAGTGAGCTCGAAAAATTTGCCGTGAACGACGCCGAGTGGAACGCCTATATCCAGCAGCGAAACTCCCGGCGCAAGACAGTTCTTCCCGTGCCCCAGTTCGTGGATGTCTATGGAATGCAGGGGCCGCGTGAGGCCCAGATCGAGAATAAATTTAAGCAATATGTGAAGAAGCCCATCGATACGCAGCAGATTGAAAAGACCATCACCGACCTGCAGGGGACGGGAATCTACTCCAGCATCAGCTATAACCTCATCGACAAAGACGACAAGACGGGGTTGCTGGTGCGTCCACGGCTGAAGAACTATGGGCCGCCATTTCTGAATCTCGGGGTGTTTCTCTCGTCCAATAACGTCAACGACATTGTGCTCGGGCTGGGCGGGAGGGCGACGTTCTTCGGTTTAGTCGGGCCTGGATCAGAGGTGCGCATCGATGCGTCGATAGGACAGGTGGCCGGAGTCGGCGGTGAGCTCTATAAACCCGTCATTGCCGGCACAAGGTTCTTCGTTGCGCCGCGAGCGTATTACAGCCGTACGTTGACTGCATTTTTTTCCGGCAGTCAGCAACTGGCGCAGTACACGGAAAAGAAGAACGGGTTTGGCGGCGACTTTGGATATCAATTCGGCTCGAAAGCTGAGCTCCGACTGGGAGAGGATTATCAGTGGTACAGCGAGACGCTAACGATCGGATCCCCGATCGAGCAGGCGTTTCATATAACGCCATTTGTGAGCAGCGCGCGGTTTCAATATCTGGGACAGGACAGCGTGCAGATTCCGACGCGCGGCACCGAGGTGAAAACGCTGTACACCTACTCCACGCAAAGCCCGAATAGTTCGGTCGGCTATTCGCAATGGGACACAACGATATCTCACTTTATTCCGGTGAAAAGTCGCGGAATTATCTTTGGCAGCGGGTCGGGTGGAACCAGCTTTGGGGCGACGAATCTGGGACTGGCCGGGTTCTCGCTCGGCGGCCCGCTGCGATTGAGCGCGTACGACCGCGGAGAGTTGCTGGGAAATGATTATTTTCTGGCGCAGGGAGGTTATCTCCATCGGCTCTTTAATCTGAATCCCGTGATTGGAGATTCAATTTATGCGACGGGATTTTATGAGATTGGCAAAGTGTGGGGCGGCGCGCCGGGGACTCCGAATCTTCCCAACGACGTTGCCGCAGCGCTGGTTCTAAAAACCTTGATCGGGCCAATTTATGGCGGAGCAAGCATCGGGGACAGCGACCATCGCAGGTGGTTCTTCGGGCTTGGGCGAATCTTCTAGTAAGTCTCCAATTATCATGAAGTGGGCTCATGTTTTCGCCTGGAGCGAATCGCCGGAATGCTGCAACGCAGACGACATAGTGAGGAACACTACGCTGGCGGTGGGACATCGCTGGCGAGGCGGATTCGTCAAGCACTCGAAGCCGCAGCGCGAACCATTGTGACTCGGCGCAAGATCTTCGCTGCGGTGGTGGCGGGATCGATCGTTGTGTTGTGTGCCGTGGCGTGGCCGTTTACGAAGGCGCACCTGCAGGCGATGGCGGTGCTGCGCCAGGCGAGTGGGCAGCCGGTTCCATGGATCGTCAGCAGATTGGTGCGCGAGCCGATCCGTTCCGAGGACATTGAATTTACGACCGCAGCCGGCGTGGTGCGGGGACGGCTCTATCTGCCGGAACGGCGTCCTAACGCGCCGGGGCTGGTGGTGCTCCATGGCGTGCATTATCTGGGTATCAATGAGCCGAGGCTGGTAAGCTTCGCGCGCGCGATGGCAAGCTGCGGTCTGCGGGTGCTCACTCCCGAACTGCCGGGTATCAAGGACTATCACGTCAACAAAAGTGACGTAGCCGTCATTGGCGAGTCAGTGCGATGGTTTGCTGGTCAAACGGGTTCTCCCGTGGGGGTGCTGGGACTTAGCTTCAGCGGTGGGCTCGCATTGGTTGCTGCGGAGGATCCGTCCTATCGGCCGGACTTCAAATTCGTTTTTGCGGTAGGGGCGCAGGATGCGATGGAGCATGTCGCGAACTACTATTTGACCGGAATGGAAACCCGTCCGGATGGGTCGATCGAGCGACTCAAACCGCATGAGTACGGGCCTCTGGTGCTCGAATATGAACATCTGGGCGATTTTGTTTCGGCCGCGGATGTGCCGGCGATTCGGCCCGTGCTACGAGAACATCTGTACGAGGACAAGGGCGCCGAAGGGCGTGCCGAGGCGAAGCTGAATCCGCGGCAGGAAGCTGAGGCGACAGCGTTGATGGATTCGAACTCCGCTGCGACGAAGAAGATGCTGGCGGCTTCCGATGCCAGGCACACGGGAGAGATGGAGGCGCTGTCACCGGAGGGAAAGCTGCGCACCATCACCACGCCGGTCTATCTACTGCATGGGCAGGCGGATAATATTATTCCTGCAGCGGAGACGCTGTGGATGGCGACGGAATTGCCCAGAGGAACACTGAAGGAAGAGCTGATCAGTCCGGTGTTGTCGCATCTCGATCTGGATGGAGCAAAACCGGATGCTTGGGATCAGTGGCGATTGCTGCATTTTTTTGCTTTGGTGATGCATGCCGCGGAGAGAAAATAGAGGAGATCGATGAGCGACTTTGTCACGTTGGAGGAGATTCGAGCGGCGAAAGAACGGATTGCCGGAGTTGCGGCCAGAACGCCGCTGTATCGCGTGGAGCGGGCGCGTCTGCGGATGGGAAAATTTCCCGAGCCGGAGTTCGACCTGTATATCAAGGCGGAGAGTGAACAGCCGATCGGGAGTTTCAAGCTGCGCGGCGCTTACAACATGGTGTCGCAGTTGTCGCCAGAGGCGCTGCGGCGTGGGGTGATTACTTACTCCAGCGGCAACCACGCGCAGGGTGTGGCGTATGCGGCGCGGGCGTTGGGCGCGAAGGCGGTCATCGTGATGCCGAACAACGCTTCCGCGGTGAAGAAGGCCGCGACGCGGGCGCTGGGAGCGGAGATCGTCGAGGTTGGCCCGGCTTCCTCGGATCGTCGGATAAAGGCCGAAGAGCTGGTGGCTGAGCATGGCTATGCGATGATTCCGCCCTACGATGCGCCCCAGATCATCGCCGGGCAGGCAACATGCGGATTGGAGGTAGTGGAACAGTTGCCGGGCGTGGATCTGGTGATCTCGCCGGTGAGCGGCGGTGGTCTGCTGAGCGGCATTGCAACCGCAGTAAAGCTGGCAGCGCAGGCCGGCCTCGCGGATCCCAATGTGAAGGTGTGGGGCGCGGAGCCGGAGCTCGCGGCGGATGCGAAGGAGAGCTTCTACTCCAGGAAACTGGTGGAATGGCCCGCCGAGAAGACGACGCGGACGATCGGCGATGGGTTGCGAACCCAGAGTCTCGGCGTGTTGAACTTTGAGCATGTGCTGCGATTTGTCGACGGCATCGTAACCGTCACCGAAGACGAGATTCTCGCCGCCATGCGCGTGATCCTGAGCGTGACGAAGCTGGTGCCGGAGCCGAGCGGTGCTGTATCGCTGGCCGCGGCTCTCTTTCACGCCGACGAGTTGCCGAAGGCGAAGAAGGTAGCGGTGGTTCTGAGCGGGGGCAATCTGGAACCGGCGCTCCGGGGGCAGCTGGAGGGCGAGCTGGCAGCCGGAAACGTCTAGCAGTTGGCCGGCTTTCCTATCGGTTCGCATTCGCGTCTAATTGAGGGATCTATGCGGCTTTCGTATCTTTGGCGATCTTCGGCGATGATGGTTGCAGTAGCGATCGTGTTGGCCACGGGTGCGGCAGCCGGACAATCAAAAGCCGAAAAACAGGCTGAGAACTACGACAAGGCAGCGCGGGCCACCGTTCTGCACGACGCGGTTGTCTATGTCGCGGCCGATAACGATGCGCAGAAGATATCGCTCGTAACACCGGGGCACGAGGTCGTCATTATCGAACGAAGCGGGCCATGGGTGAAGGTTTTCGCCAATACCGATATCAATGACAATGCGGACGAAGACGATAGAAATAAGCCTGAGTTCGGCGAGGATGCGAACGTAACGCCGGCCTCCGGATGGGTTCGCGACAAGGGAGTTGTCGGCCCCACGACTGCGGGAGGCGATGCCATTCTGTTTGGATCGGCGGCAAATTTTGAAAATGAGGCAGAGCAGCCCCATGCGCCGAAAGGAGCTGCCGGTTCGGCTCATCTGCTGTACAAACGCGTGGCGGAGTACTTTCCAAATTCACCGCTCGCGGCAGAGGCCGCGTGGCGATCTGCGGATATTCGCTGGCAGTTGGAGAAGCTCGATATCAGCACTCTTCCCAGCGCGAAGGAGCAGGAGGCCTACCTCAGGCCGCAGCTCTACGAGGGCGAACTCCGCAAGGTAATGAAGGCGTATCCCGGCACCAAATTTGCAGCGCTGGCGGCATACGATCTGCTTGACAACAAGCTGTGTGGAGATTGGCAGGGTTTGCCAAAGTGCCCCGAGATGGAGTCCGGACTCTATCAGAAATACGCGCAGCAATATCCGGATGGACCCAAGGCGGCTGAGGCTCTCTATAACGCCGTGTACCGACAGGGCGTCGTCGTGACGATGTATGCCGTGCAGGAAGACCGCAAGCGGTCGCAGGCTGCGGCGCAACGGACGGAGGCGCTCGCCCAGGAGTTAAACGAGAAGTATCCCAAGACCGACTTCGCGGCACGTGGCGACAGCATCGCGTTTCGCGTAGCGCAGGGAATTCCAATCTTCGGAAGCGATCGTGACTGAGGATACCCCCAGGTATCTTCCGCGGGTCGGGGCATTTTTCGATTCACGGTTTACACATGCTGACGTTTTAGGATGAAAGCATGTCGATTTTTCAGATAATCATTCTTGCCATTGTGCAGGGGTTTGCGGAGTTGCTTCCTGTATCCAGTTCCGCGCATGTTGTTATTGCGGAGAAGATTTTTGAAAAACACTATGGGGGGCTCGCCCCATCCGACCCGCGGATGACGCTGCTGCTGGTGATGCTGCATACCGGTACGATGTTTGCCGTCATCGTCTACTTCTGGAAACAGTGGAAGAGAACCTTCTTTTCAAGTGGTGACGCGTTCAAGCGGTTTGCGATCCGGGCGATATGGGCGACCTCGTTGACACTGATTATTGGGTACCCAATTAAGAAACTGATTGAAAAAGTGGCCTTCAAGGGAGTTCCTAAAGCTGAAATCGAGAATCTCTTTAATCACCTTGAGTGGATTGCGCCAGCTCTAGCCGTCGCCGGCATCTTGATCCTGTTCGCGGGATTGATGGAGAAGCGTCGCATGGGCGTTCACGCAAAGGTCTACGGAGACAGCGTGACAATGCGCCAGGCGGGTTGGATGGGCGCGATTCAAGGGTTGTCTTTGCCTTTTCGCGGCTTTTCGCGATCGGGGGCAACAATCTCTACCGGTATGCTGACGGGTGCCAGTAAAGAACGCGCAGAACGTTTTAGTTTCGCGTTAGCCGTCGTGTTGACGCCACTAGCGGTCGGATGGGAGTTGTTACGCCTATTGAAGGCATCGCACCAGGCCGCTGCCACGGGTGCACCGATCGATCTGCATGGCAGCATGATGACGGGTCTGCTCGGGGCATTTTTTGCCTTCCTCGCCGGGCTGGTTGCTCTGAAGTGGCTCAGTAGTTGGCTTGAAGAGGGACGTTGGTACCTCTTCGGGATCTATTGCCTGGTGGCGTCGGTCGTCGTCTTCGGTCTGTACCGCGCTGGCTACTGATGATTGCAGTCCTGAAAAGTTATGGAAGACAAGAGGAGCTTCGTACGGGCAGCAGGATTAAGTCCGCACGAAGCCCCTCTGACAACCGGCTGCCGCTCAGGAAACGGCGCCGGTATCTCGTTTACGCCTCACCAATCACTGCAGTAAAAGCGAGCATATCGCCTCCCGTAGCGATATTTGATAAAAACCCGAGAACGCTCGCCTGCTCCACTTCAGCAGAAAATTTTAGCAAAGACTTTCTGATCGAGATATTCGGATCGCCGCTTTTTATCACGCAGACGGTAAATTAGAAATCGTCAGGAAATACGCGGCTTCTGAGAGTGGAATTTGGTTTCCATCATGAAAGGAAAAATCTGCAAACGGTTGCAATTTCGCGCCCGCCGGCAGAGCCATTTTTTCGGCTGCGGGAACGTGTAGGACCGCGCCTGGCGCAAAAGGGACCGCGGATTAATCCCGTAGCCCATCTCTTGAGTGTGAAGAAGCCTGACTGTGGCTATTTCGCTGCAAGCGCGTCGCGATGGCTGCGAACAAAATCGTGCGAGTTAAGGACATGCGCCTGTTGCTCCGCAATCAACTGCCGAACGGGAAGCGGCAGATCCTGGTCGAGCACGTCGGCGTAAGCACGCTTGGCTTCGTCTTCACCCTGTTCCGCGGTATCCAGAAGCGTGTAGTCCCCGGCCCCCAGCTTTGCCTTCAGGCCGCCCCACGCGCGTTGGATGGCGCCAATGGTGGTGCCGGACTCCTTGATGTCACGGACGCCGTTCTGGTGAAGAACCTCTTCGAGATCGCCGCGAAAACTTGCGCGCTTCAGCGATTCAGTCAGGAAATATCGCTTCATCTTCTCATCCTGAAGGTGTTCGCCGATTTCGGTGAAGCCCCTCTGGCTGTCGAGAAGTGTGCTGATCAGTGAGTTGAGTGCGAGCTGCATCTCGTGTTGTCTGCCTTCGTCTGTCGACATGAAACCCTCATCTCATCTTGCCGATATCGTGTTGCGGTTGGGACAGGGTCCGCCGGCTGTGCGCGATTCTCCTCCGCCGGCGGCAAGCAGGAGAAATCGCGAAAATCCCGCGCCCCTGCCAACCGGTTCTAAGGGTCCGCCAAGCCGAATGCGCCCGGCGGCGAGTACTGAAGGATAGATGCCCAAAGCCCCCGTGGGTTTGCATTCGGATACCCCGATAGAGGTTTTCCCACTTTGCTGCTCTGGGCGGGACCGGCTCTGGGATAATCGAAGGTGCTCTGGAGGTTCGCGGGTCCTGTTTGGCATCATCCGGTGTGCAGTATTCCGCACGCCGGGGCGAAAGAGGCCGTGCGCTGCCCTCAATGAAGGCTCCCCAATGAGAACCATACGACTCGTCTCCACCCCGACGCGCAACCGCCGCCTGAATGAGATTATCGGGATGGTCGTCCTGGTGGCCGCCGCGTTGCTGTTGCTCGCGTTGGCCAGTTACACCCCGACCGACCCCTCATTCAATACCGTGGGGCGCTACGTCACAGGACGGCCTGCGCACAACTGGACTGGTATGGTGGGGGCCTACCTTGCCGATGCCATGTTGCAGTTGATTGGAGTAGCTGCGTTCCTTTTGCCTCTGGTGTTAGGGCGGCTGGGAATCTGCTGGACGCGATCGCGGCCTGCGGGTTCGCCGCTGGCAAAAACCATCGGGCTGGCGATGTGGGTCATCTTCGCACCCGCTGCAATCGCACTGCTGCCGGGTTCGATGCTGTGGAGGCACTCGCTCCCCATCGAAGGAACCCTGGGCCGTCTGCTGGCCGATTTCATGGTGCACTATTTGAACCTGCCCGGAGCGGCCCTTGTGCTGACTCTGATGGTCGCGGTATCGCTCTATCTTGCGACCACATTCACTTTCAACACCGCCCGCGAGTGGGCGTCGAGCCGGTTCGGCTTTGTGCAGCGACTGTGGGACTGGTGGGCGCAACGTCGTAGCCGGAGCTCCCGCACTAATGCCGCGATCGAAGAGGCGTATGGAAGCAAACGCGAGCAGGCGGAGGCAAAAGCTCGACGAGCCCACGAGCTTGCCGAGGAGGCGGAGCGCAAACGCCTCGAGCCGAGAAGCAACACCCTGTTGGGTGGCCTCTTTGGTTGGCTGAGCCGGAAAAAACGGATCGAGCCGATTTCTCTTGTCCCGCATGAGGAGGCAGAGACCGGGTCGCAACCGGCTTCGATGTGGCAAGGCATGCCGCGGACCTTCGTTGACGCTCCTCCGGTTACCGCGTTCAGTACTGCCGCCGCTGCCGCCGCGCCCTTTGCTGAAGTGCTGGCAAAGGCTGCCGCGCCTGTCCATGCACGCGATGACGATTCCCACTTCGGCGCCTCTAAGTTCGGCATCGAAGAATCGCTGGAAAAAAATTCCGCCCCCGTACGCGCAGCGAAAAAGCTGGAGCCGGCGGCTGCATTTTCATCTGCGTCCCCCTTAGCCTCTATGCCGCAGGACATCTCCTTCGGCAGACGCGCCGATGCCGACATCAAGCCGGTGACGATCGTACCGAAGAGTGTGCGTGGATATAAACTGCCGCCTTCTTCTCTCCTGTATCGCAACGAAGAACACACAATCGTGCGCGAAGAAGCGCTGCGTGAAGAAGCGCGGGTGCTGGTGGAAAAGTCTGCCGAATTTGGCGTGGACGGTCAGGTGACGCAAATCAATCCGGGACCCGTCGTCACAACCTTCGAGTTCAAACCCGAGGCGGGCGTCAAGGTCGCTCGCATCACCGGCCTGGCTGACGATCTTTGCCTCGCCATGGCAGCCGAGTCGATCCTGATTGAGAGAATGCCCGGCAAGAGCACCGTCGGCATTCAAGTGCCAAACCACGAACGAGAGACCATCTGGCTGCGTGATGTCGTCGAGTGCGAAAGCTTCGCGCAAAGCAAGAGCAAGCTGGCGATCGCGCTGGGCAAGGACATCAACGGCCGCATCGTTACGGCCGATTTAGCCAGCATGCCGCACGTTCTCATCGCGGGCTCCACCGGCTCCGGTAAATCAGTCGCGATCAACGCGATGATCATGAGCGTGTTGTTCAAGAGCACCCCCGAGCAGGTGCGTATGATCCTCGTCGACCCGAAGCGAGTTGAGTTGGGAATGTACGAGGGGATTCCGCATCTTTTTACCCCCATCATCACCGAGGCAAAACTCGCTGCCAACGCCCTTCGCAACGCGGTGCGCGAGATGGAGCGGCGCCTCAAGCTGCTTGCCGCAAACCACGTCCGCAACATTGAGCAATTCAACAAGTTGTTTGACCATGGCACCGAATATCTCTTCGAAGATGTAAACCAGGAGCCGTTGCCCTACATCATCATCATCATTGATGAGCTGGCTGACCTGATGATGCTTGATCGCGCGAATGTGGAAGAGTCGATCACGCGGCTGGCTCAGATGGCGCGTGCCGTCGGGATTCATCTCGTGCTGGCGACGCAACGGCCCTCAGTCGACGTCATCACCGGATTGATCAAGGCGAATGTTCCGACACGCATGAGCTTCCGCCTTGCGACCAAGGTAGACTCGCGCACGATCATCGATTCGAACGGAGCCGAGTCTCTGCTGGGCCGCGGCGATATGCTGTATCTGCCGCCGGGAACCAGCCGGGTTCAGCGCGTGCATGCGCCCTTTGTCACCGAGAAGGAGATCTCCGCCGTCACTGAGTTTTGGCGCGCACAGGGCGAGGCGGAGTACGTTCACGGCTTCCTCGAAGGGCCAAAGGAAGACACGGGCAAAGAAAATGATGGCGGTGCCGAGGGTGACAACAACGATCCCATGTACGACGACGCTGTGCGGCTGGTATTCGAGTTTGGCAAGGCGAGCACTTCGCTCCTGCAACGCCGTCTGCGAATCGGCTACGGACGCGCCGCGCACCTCATCGACATGATGTACAACGATGGCCTGGTCGGGCCGGCAGACGGCTCGAAGCCGCGCGAAATTTTGAAGTCGCCGAACTGGATCAGTGAAGTAGACGCGGCAATTCGGTAGAAATTTTCAGGCCTGGTGGTGCACAGTCTTTGACGATCGAATCGCCACGATGGCCAGAATGCAGATCACACTCAAGAGGACAACCCAAAGCAAGTGCGGATGACGCTCCGTCAGCGGCCGCGTGTCTGGCCGATCGCGGAAGTTAGAATTTGCCTGCTCCGGACCCAGCTCTGCTTCCCGCATCGCGTTCGATGGAGAAAACAGGCGCGCATAGTCGTACTGCGGAGCGGTCAGGGCGGGATCGCCGTAGAAGAGCGTCAAAGGTTGTGCGCCTGCAGCGTCGAAACAGATCTTGCGCTGCCGCATCTCCAGCCGGATCGCGGCGATTGGAAGTGGACTGTCATCGCCATTTTCCACTGCGACTGCAACCGTCGCCGGGCCTTGCATATTGGAGCCCAGCGTTGCCGGAACGCTAAGATCCTCGTGGCGAATCTCGCGTCCCGCCTGAGTAAGGTGCACACGCAGAATGGTGCCGGCAAGATTCTCGCTCGCCGAATTAGAGCTGCCATCCGGCTGGTCGGTGATGCGAACATCGCGGCTGAAGTTGGACTTATATCCCGGCGTCAGATCGAAGGAGACTCGCTCCACAGGAATCCGTGCGGGCAAATCGAAGGTGGCCACGCTCTGGCGTCCGTGCTGGGTAACGGCGGTGGTGGTCGCTGCGGTTGTGTAGAGCGACTGAGCCTCGCGACTGGGCGGTACAGTCACGCCGCGGACCCTCTCCGGCGTCACGTTGAAGGTGCGATTGCCTGACGCCGGCGAGACCGCCAATTCAACGTGAAGATAGGGAAGGTTCGTCTCCTGCAGATGAAGTGTGGTGTTGCGCGAGAGGTGCTGCGACGTCAGATCGAAGACAGTGAACTCGCCCAGACGAGTCTGATTGGAATAGTTCGGGTCGCGCGTGCCGGAGACCGTAGCCGTCGCGAGAAAGTCCTGTCCTGCGAGATCGAGCGTGATCTCCGTATACGGCCGGTTTGGCATCTCGACATCGAAGACGATATTGCGGCCGCGAAGCCCAAGGTTGCGAACGCGCGCAGCTTCGCTGTCAGGTTGCTGCGGTTCGCTCAGAGTGATGGCATAAGGGACTTCGCGGTCGCCCTGGTAGAGCCGGAGGTCCTTCAGCGACGGCGCCGCATGCGGGAAGACCAATGGGTCGATGACGGCACAGCTTTGTCCGGCGCCGGCGGCCACTGTGATGTTTCGCTGATAGCGGAAGTACTGCTGACTCGCAGTCACTGGCGCAGCGCCCGGAGTGGCTTGCCAGAGAAAAAATGCAAATAATACGGCAGCCTTCACCGATTCGCTCCTTCACCAGGAACACCGTCGCTCGAGGTCTTGTTCCCATCGCCTGTTGTTGCGGACGACCGTTGGCGCAGCGCCAGCCAGTCTTTTTGATACGCGAAACTGATAGCCATCAGCAGCGCTCCCAGGCCCAGAAAGCTGAGGCCGTGATACCCCTGGGTCAGACTGCGCGCATCGAAGATAAACGTCTTTCCAATCGTGAAGACGATCAGGATCAGCGCCTGCCAGCGGATAAATGCGGAACGTTTCCAGAAGCCGATCGCCAGCAACCCCGCGCCATACAGCATAAGAAAAGCAGAGACTGCCAGCGATTTCTCAATATCCGCCTGAGTGTTGGCGGGAGTATAGCGCCACGCAGTATCGAGTTCTCGAATACACGCCAGAATCGCGGCTATGTTGAGCGCGATGATCGACGCGCCCGCAATTCGCCGCCAGCTTGGCGAATCCGCATGGTCATGTTGCCGGGCGCGAAGAGCGATCGCTGCTGAGGCGCCCAATACGGCGACTCCAAACAGGGAAGTAGCGAAGCGGCGGTTGAGGAATGCAGTATCGATCCCGTAATAAAGCCAGAATGGTTCAATCAGCAAACCGCAGAAACCGAGCGCCAAGGCAAGAATCGCGAGACGGCGCACGATGCGGTGAGCTCCCACTCCGGCCAACTCCGGCGTGGGGCGCGAGAGCCTCGCCGACACCCACAGAAGTGCCACGCCTTCAGCCAGCCAGCCAATTGTGATCCAGTGTCCGCTGGCTTTCAGCGGAATTGCGATCGTCAGGAAGACGACCGCCAGCGACAAATGAACCGCTGAGGTGACGCGGGTCTGGGGCAGACGCATCAGCACCAGATAAAACGCCCCGAGCAGAACCGCGATCCACGGCAGCAGATCTTTGTGATGGGAATCAACAAGTACCGAGTAGAGCGCAAGAGCGACAAACATCGCATTGCCCAGCGGCAGAAAAATCTCGGTGATTGATACCTCCTTCCCATCTTCGCGAATCCGGTGAATCGCTGGAAGGACAAATATCAGGAAGAAGAGAACGATAAAAATTGTCGTTATCGTCACCGGCTGCCCGACATTGAAGGCGCCAAAATACTCCACGTACCATCCAATGAAGAAGGCAACGGTCGCAGGAAACGCGCCGACCAACAGAATCGGCCAGGGTTTGAGCCGGACCAGCATCACCGTGGCAATATCGATGGCAAGAAGGTAGAGGAAGAGAAATATCTCGTGATTGCCGCCGGTGGAGAGCAAAAGAGGCGTCGCGAACGCCCCAACCAGCGCGTAACCGGCCAGGATCTGGCTGTTCTGCGACCATGCCATGTACGCGTTCCATGCTGTTACCAGGACCATCGCGCCGAGAGCCACGCCGGCTGGCAGCAGGTGATACAACTGGAAGGCCGCCCACAGGGAGAGATAGAGAACTCCGCTGCCGACCGCCTTGAGCGCATAAGAGAACGCGCCGAATCCCTTCCGGCGAAAGCGCTCCGACCACACAACAATGGCCGCGCCCACGATCAGCCCGATCAGGACGCGCCCCAGCTGGCCGATCCAGTGGTTGTCGATCGCCCATTTCAAAAGCAGCGCAGTGGCGACCACCAACGCCACAATGCCGATCAGGCTGAAGAGTTGAGAACCGATGCGATCCTCGAGCGATCCCTTCGCCCTGGGCGCTGGAGCGGAGGCGTTGGGCGCCGGCATCTTTTCGGTACGCGGCGCAGTTGCAAAAGGCGGCGGAGGCGGTGCGGCTCGCAGGGCTCCAAACTTCTCCGCACGCAACTCAGCCAGTAGCCGCTCCAGTGAGTCCACGCGAGCGGTCAAACCGGCAAGCTCCGCGGTCACTTGGGCTTCCTGGTTTGGCTGCCTTTGCTCCTTCTCGTGCTCATCCGGGGCCATGGCATTTACTTTACCTCCATTCGTGCAAAGGTGTGGTACGGATGTCCATGAATTGGTAGTCTTTGCCCTGAGGAGCAAACTCATGATGCCGGTGCGCGTTCTGGTTGTGGATGACGATGATCTGAGCCGGGAAGTGCTTTCTCTGATGTTGCAAGGGTGTGGATACGAAGTGGAGACGGCAGAGTCGGGAGATGCGGCCCTGCTTCACCTGCAGGCATCAGCTACGCTCCCGCGGGTCGTCCTCACCGATTTGCAGATGCAGGGCACAAGCGGCAAGGAGTTAGCGCAACGGCTGCGCACTCTTTGCGGCTCTTCGACAATGCTGCTCGCGATGAGTGCAAGCGAACCGGAAGACCGCTCGGACCTTGCGTTCGACAATTTTCTGTTGAAGCCGTTTGCCATGGAAGCCTTTACTGCAGCAATCGATGGTGTGGCTTCGACTGCGGTGAACGGATCGGACAATATTGAAGCGGCGGTTTTGAACGAAGCCGTTTACCGTAAACTCGCCGCGTCGATGCCCCGTTCTCAATTGGAGAAGCTTTATCAGCTCTGCCTCGCGGATGCCGAGACGAGGCTCGCGGCGATGCGGCATGCCGCATCCCATACCGACGACGCATCGTATAAACGAGAGGCGCACGCGATCAAAGGCAGCTGTGGTATGGTTGGCGCAACTGAGTTGCAAACACTTGCAACATCAATGGAGATGCGTGGTTTGTCTGATGACCATATAGCTACGCTCAATGAATTCGTACTGGCATGCCAACGGCTCCGGGGTATGCTGGTCGCACACGAAACCACTCATAGACGGGCCAGCGGAATGTCAGGAGAAGACGCGTAATGAAGGAAACAAACAAAAAATCGGACGATGCAGTAGCGGCCGGGCCTATCCGTATCGTTGTCGCTGACGATCATCCCGTCGTGCGCTTCGGCGTAAAAAACATGCTGGAAAGCGAACCCGGCTTCGAGGTTGTCGGCGAAGCTGAGGACGGCGATGTAGCCATCACCCAGACCCTCGAACTCGAGCCGGACATTCTCCTGCTCGACTTGGCGATGCCCCGCCTTCCCGGACTCGAAGCTCTGCGCGCGATTATGAACAAGTCGCCGCGGGTCAAGATCATCATGCTGACGAGCACCATCTCTACCCAGCAGATTATCGAGGCGCTGCAAATCGGCGCTCGCGGAATCGTGCTGAAGGATGCGGTGGCCGGCGACCTGACGCGATCTCTGCGCGCCGTGCTCTCCGGCGACTACTGGATCGGTGGCGAGCGGGTCGCGAATCTCGTAACCGCGCTCAATGCCCTGATGAAGGAAGCTGCTGCCGTGCCGGAGCGCAAAACCTACGGCCTGACTCCGCGAGAACTCGAGGTCGTAACCTGCATCGTCGAAGGCTGCAGCAATAAGGACGTCGCGAAACAGTTCACCATCAGCGAAGAGACCGTTAAACGCCACCTGTCGAATATCTTCGACAAAACCGGTGTGTCTACCCGTCTCGAGCTTGCGCTGTTCGCGATCGCTCACAAACTCGTAACCCTCGACAGTTAGCAACCGGCAACCAGCCTCAAGACATTCGCCCTCCTTCAGTAGAATGAAGGAATGGGCAAGGCTGCGGCTTCAGAGATTGTTGATTTGCTTGTCATCGGAGCCGGGCCGACCGGCCTGGCCTGTGCGATCGAGGCGCAACGCGCGGGCTTTACCGCTGTTCTGATGGATAAGGGCTGTCTGTGCAACTCGCTGTTCCACTATCCCGCGAACATGACGTTCTTTACCACGCCCGAGCTGCTCGAGATCGGCAATATGCCCTTCTCCAGCCCAAACCAGAAGCCCAATCGTAACGAGGCCCTGGAGTACTATCGCAAGGTCGCGGAGCACTACCGCCTGAATGTCCGCCAGTATGAGACAGTCCAGCGAGTCGATGGTGCTGACGGCAACTTCACCGTTCACACCGTAGATCGGTTTAGCCGCCCGCTGCACTATCGCGCTCGCAAGCTGGTTGTCGCGACCGGATATTACGACCTGCCGAACTATCTCGGAATTCCCGGCGAAGATCTCAGCAAGGTAAAGCACTACTACCACGAGCCTCACCCCTTCTATGGGCTCGACGTCCTGGTGATCGGCGGCAAAAACTCTGCGGCAATCGCTGCGCTCGATCTGTGGCGCCACGGAGCGAAGGTGACCCTGGTCCATCGCGGCCCCCATATGCATCGCCACGTAAAGTACTGGATTCTTCCCGACATCAACAATCGCGTGAAGAACGGCGAAATTCAAGCCTTCTTCAATAGCACCGTCACCAGCATCGCGAAGGATGATGCCACTCTCGCAACGCCAGATGGTTCCATCACGATTCCGAACCAGTTCGTCTTCGCCCTCACCGGATATCATCCCGACTTCGGTTTCATTGAGCGGCTGGGAGTGTCTTTGGACGAGAACAACGACCGCTGCCCCATGTGCGATCCCGCAACCCTCGAGAGCAATGTGCCGGGAATCTATCTCGCCGGCGTCATCGTCGCGGGCGAGCGCACCAACGAGATATTCATCGAGAATGGGCGCTTTCACGGGCAGTTGATTGCCAGAGCTTTGCGAGAGAAGCTCGCCACTCCCTCTAGCCTATGACGCGGCGAAGGAAGCCCTTGATTCCGAACCAGGTAAGAACCGCAAGAAAAAACGTCAGCATCACCACCGTCAGCGCGTTCGGCATGTGCGGAAGCGCCGGGGTCAATGCCGATCGCAGACCTTCGCTCATGTAGACAATTGGGTTGACCAACACACCGATCTGAAGCCAGCGCAGATGGACCAGAGCCGCCCACGGATAATAAACGCAACCCAAAAATGTGATCGGCATCACCACTACGCCGAAGATCAGGCCGATCTGCTGCGGCTGCACGCTGGTCCCGATCGTCAGGCCGAGCGCGCCTGACGTCAGGCTCGCGAGAACCAGAATAACGATGAGGAAAAGCCAATTGTTGACGTGCGCTACCACCGGCGTTGACGGAATGTAATACGCCATCGGAAACACGACTGCGGCGGCGATCATGCTCTGCACTGCGGAGAAGCACATCTTTTCAATGGCGACGGCTGCTACCGGCAGCGGACACATCACGCGGTCGTCAATCTCGCGGGTGATGCCGAACTCCTGCGCGAGGGGAAGCGCGACAGCAGCAATTCCGCTGAACATAATCGCCACCGCCATCAGGCCGGGCAACAGCACCGTGCTGAAATCCATGCCGCCCATCGCTGCGGTTGGGTTCATCGCCGCGCCTCCACTCATGTGCGGCATGATGAACGTGAACACAAAGAGAAATAGGAGCGGATTCATGCAGACCCGAATCACAAAAGGAAAAAGTTCGCGCCGCAGCACGTGAAGGTCGCGAAGAAAAAGACCCGCGAAGGCGCGGAAATACTGCATGGTCCTGGCGCCATCGGCATCGTGGCCCGTCGGGGGATCGATCTTTTGAGAGCCAGGTTCGAGTTGAGCCAATTCAGTCATGGTGGTCTCGGTTTCTCGTCTATTCGCGCAGGTCGCGGCCCGTCAGTTGGATGAAGACGGTCTCTAGACTTGTCTCGGTGATGGTCATGTCGCGAAGACCATAGGGGTTTGCTTCGCGGACGACATCGGAGAGAAGTCCATCCGTGCCTTCCGCGAGGATTCGAACACCTTTTGCTGTCGACTCCGCCCTGGCGACGCCCGGCAGCTTCTGGAGCTGCTGCACAAGAGCAGGTACATCTTTGCGCTCGTGAAGATCGAGCTCATAGACTCGTTGCGCGCCAACCGAGTTTTTCAGCGCAGCCGGCGTGTCCTCCACCAGAATCTTGCCATGGTCGATGATCGCGACGCGGTCGCAGAGCTCGTCGGCCTCCTCCATGTAGTGCGTGGTCAGCACCACGGTGATCCCCTCTTCGCGCAGGCCGCGCACCGCCTCCCACATCGCGATCCGGCTCTGCGGATCGAGCCCCGCGCTCGGTTCGTCGAGAAAGAGAACTTTGGGATGATGAGCAATGGCCCGCGCGATCTGCACGCGCTGCGCCAGGCCGCCGGAAAGTTGCGCCGGATAAGCCGTGGCACGCTCGGTCAGGTGAAATTGCTCCAGCAACCGCTCCGTCCGCCGCGTAGCGTCCGCACGCGAAAACCCGAAGTAAAGACAGTGAAAGTGAATATTTTCGAAGATCGTGCATGACCGGTCGAGCGTGTTGTATTGCGGCACCACGCCGATACAGCGACGAGCCAATGCAGGTGTTTTCACCACGTCGATCCCCGCGATTCGTACCTGGCCCGCAGTCGGCAACGCCCGAGTCGTGCAAATACTGATGGTCGTTGTCTTCCCCGCGCCGTTTGGCCCCAGTAGGCCAAAGAGCTCGCCCTCGTGCACACTGAGGTCGATACCGTCGACCGCAACCACACGCTGCTTGCCGTCATAGATCTTCTGTAGCTTTTCAATTTCGACAATCACTGCAAGAGTCCCCCGGCGCACTTAGATTATATGCAAGCGCCCGCAGCTTCACCGGCTTCCTTGCGCAACCCGGATCACGATCTTGCCGAAGTGCGATCCCGACTCCATATACTGGAGCGCCTCCCTTGCTTCATCAAACTCAAAGACGCGGTCGACCACGGGATGCAGTCCCGCGCTGGCGATCGCGGCATTCATCTCCTCAAACATAACGCGCGAGCCAACGTTGATCCCCTGCACGCGAATCTGTTTATGAAGAATTGGCGTCAGAGCCAGCCGTTCGTCTGTCACCGAGCCCGAAAGAACACCGATCTGCGCGACCAATCCTCCAACGCGAACCGCGCGCAACGATTGTCCTAAAGTGCCCGCGCCTCCAACCTCGATAATCCGGTCTGCGCCATGACCATCCGTGATCTCCCTGACCCATCTCGACCACTCGGGACGCGCCTTATAGTTGCATCCCGCATCCAGGCCAATACCGTAGGCGCGATTCAATTTGTCGTCGCTCGATGACGTGCCGATCACCCGCGCTCCCAGCAGCTTCGCGAACTGCAATGCAAAAATCGACACGCCACCCGTGCCTTGAAGCACAACCGTGTCGCCAGGAACCGCCGGCTGCGCAGGCTCTCCCGCATGATGCAGAGCATTCCACGCCGTCACGCCTGCGCACGGCAGTGTCGCTGCTTCTTCGTAGCTCAGATGCTCCGGAAACCGAACCACCCCATCCTGCGCCAACAAAACATACTCCGCCAGCATTCCATCGATATCGCCGCCTAGCGCCGCCTTGGATCTCTCCGCCGTCAGCGGTCCATCCATCCATCGCTGCGCAAAGATTCCGCAGACGCGGTCGCCAATCCGCACCCGGTCGACGCCCTCTCCAATCTCGACGACCTCTCCTGCGCCATCGGAGCAGGGAATGCGAGGGAGCGCCATCTTCGGGTTGTACTCACCCTTCACCATCAGCAGATCGCGGTAGTTCAACGAAACCGCATGAACCCTGATCAGCGCTATACCCGGGGCTACAGGCAACACCGGCAGTTTCGCATGCTTCAGGTGGTCCACTCCAAACTGCCGTATCAAATATCCGCGCATCCCCGCCTCCCATCCTGCTTCGGATGACTCGATCATTCTTCTCTAAAAACTCTCCCGCCGGCGACCTGTCGTTGAAACTTATTTATTTATTGATTTCGTCCAGCGTAGAATGAACCTATGTCGCGAGGATGGGAGAGCAAATCCGTGGAAGAACAGCAAAATCAGGCTGCCGCGCCGAAGCCCGTCGTGGAAGAAAATCACGCGGAGATCGCGGAACGCAAACGCAAGCGGCAGGCTTTGGAGATGCAGCGGGAACGTATTCTCTCCGAACGGACCTCAAGTCCGCACCGGCGGTCCGCGCTTACCAACGCGCTCGCCGATATCGAAGAGAAACTCGCCGAGCTCGGTTGGACGATTCACCTCTGATCGTTGCTCTCCATGGCCGGATCAGCTGTGACGGTGGAAGACCGTCGAGTTGGCCTGATCGATCGTCGTCATCACCACAGTATGGATATTGACGTGCGCCGGACGACTCGCGGCCCACACAATCGCGTCCGCCACATCCTCCGGTTGCAGCGGCGTAATGTTCTGGTACACCTTCGCCGCTCTCTCTTCGTCTCCGCGAAAACGCACACTGCTGAAATTTGTCTCCACCATGCCCGCGTCGATTGAGGTCACCCGCACCGGCGTGCCCATCAGGTCGATCTTCAATCCCTCGCTGATCGACTTCTCCGCCGCCTTGCTCGCACAGTAGACCGCGCCGTTCGCGTACGTAATATAAGCTGCGGTCGAGCCAAGGTTGATGACATGGCCGCGCCCTCGCGCAACCATACCTGGAACGACCGCCCGCGTCACGTACAGCAGCCCCTTGACGTTGGTATCGATCATCTCCTCCCAGTTCTGGGGATCGTCTTCGTACACCTTTGCCAGTCCCCGGCTCAGTCCCGCATTGTTCACCAGAACATCGATCTCTTTCCAGGCTTCAGGAAGATTCGCAATCGCCGCCTCCACATCGCTGCGCTTCTGCACATCGAGCGGAAAGACGTAAACCGCAGAAGCCCCCGCCGACAGCAGGGTCTGCTCCAATTCCTTCAGAGGGGCGGATCGCCGGGCGCAGACCAGCAGACGCCCTCCCTCGCGCGCGAAGGCGATTGCGGTTGATCTGCCAATTCCGGAACTCGCCCCAGTAATGAATACGGTCTTTCCCTTAAGAGATGCCATGACTTTCTTATATCCAAAAAAACGAAAGGCTGCACCGGCAGCCTTTCGTTCCATCGGGAAGAGTCAGTTCTATTGCGGTGTCGTTGGCGCAGGAGCGGCATCCGGGCTGCTCTGTTCCACTCCGATCGCATCTCCCGAGACCACCAGCTGCACCCGCCGATTTTGTGCCCGGCCCTGGGCCGTGTCGTTATCCGCAACCGGCTTCGACTTGCCATAGCCGGTAGCGGAGATATTGTCCGGCTGCACTCCCTGGCTCACCAGAAAGTCCCGAACTGCATCGGCGCGGTTCTCCGACAGCTTCTGGTTCATCTGGTCGCTTCCTACGCTGTCCGTATACCCCTCCACCTGTAGCTTCAAACCAGGGTAAGCCTGCAGAATGCCGGAAACCTTCGCCAGGCTGATCTGCGTATTCGGCTTCAGCGTGTATTTGCCGGTATCGAACAGCACGTCCGACATATTCACGATCAGTCCCCGGGCCGATTCACTCGTCGCTAGCACGCTGTTGAGCTGACTCCGCAGCCTCTCGCGCACGGCGATGGCGTCGGACGCGTTCTTGTTTGCCGCGGAAGCTCTCGCTTGCGCCTCGGCGGCTGCAGCCTCCGCGCGCGCCCGGTCGGCATCGGCCTCAGCCTGCGCTGCCCGGGCTCGCTCTGCCGCCAGTTCCGCCTGCTGTGCCTCCAACTGCGACTGTTGCGCCTGAGTCTGCGCATCGCGCTTGGCCGTCTCCTGCGCCTGCTCCCGTTCCGTCGCCTGTCGCCGCAGCGTCACCAGACGCGCATCCTCGGCCCGCTGCACCGCCTGCCGCGCAAACGTGATCTCCAGAGAACGATTCCCCTTCTTGTTCTGGTCGATCGCAGTGGCATTTTGCAGATCCTGCATCGCCTCTTTCATGATCTCCGGAGCATACTGGTCGGCCCCCGCCTCCTTCGCGATACGAACCGCATTATTGGCCTGGTACAGCTCCAGCGGAGACTTCTCGTCGCGCGTAATCGGATTCGGGTTCGACTTCGATCCCTCCGTGTCGGCGTAGGTCCCACGCGGCAGCAGCAGATAGTGCGCGTTCACCTTCTCCAGCACGCCATTCGTCTTGTTGTTCAGAATGAAGTTCTGCAACACCACCACATCGCTCGGCTGCGTCACAGAGAAATAGGGCTCGGCCGTCACGATCATCCCAAACGACTGCAACGCCGTCGTCACGTCGATGTTGTTCTTGGTCCCTGCCGGCAGCACTTCGCCCAGATTATTGGGCCGCCCGTCCGGTGTGATCGCCCACAGCACATACGTCAGATACTCAGGCCCAAAGCCATTTGCCGGAGTGAGCCCTTGAAATCTCGCTTCGATATGGATTCCCCCGCGCTCGCTGGTCACCTTCGCCTCGCCCTTGGCCAGCGGAAGCAGAGTCGTTCCTTTGAACGCGATGGTGGTCGAGCCGCTCCGATGCATGTAATTCACTGCGTCGAGATCGCGCTGCACCACCTTCACCCGGTAAAGGTAGATACCGTTGTCCTGCTTTTCAATCTTCTGTTGATCCTGCGGCGACGCCATCTTGGAGGTAGGATTTGGCTCCTGGCCGTACAGCGACGGCGCGCAAACTCCACAAAATCCAGAAAGTCCCACAGTCAGCAGCGCGGCAGTAAGAATCTTGGTATTGCGGCTCATTCAGGTTCTCCTTACAACATTCTCGGTTGTCGCCCCCCAACATACTGATTCCGTTGTGCATGGCGGCTAACACGTGCGATGCGCCGCAGAAGCCAAAGGGTGTCCGGGAGAGGGTTCATCGCGGGTAACCTGCTGTTTCACACGATCATCGCAGGAACGAAGTGCTTGTGGGAAGAGAATCGCAAAGAAAACTCCCCTCCACCGGCTCGCATTGGCAAGCGTGGAGGGGAGTCATGGTTTTGCTCTACGCGCTGTGTTGATGCTGCGGCGTGGTCCGGTGCACAAAATGATACGGAGGCCATGGGCCCGAGAGTTGCATCCGGCAATCTTTCAGCTCCTGGGTCGCCGAGGTGTATTTGTTCTGGTATCGCTCCACTGTCTTGTTGTCGATCAGGTGGGCAATATCCAGCAGCATCTTGCCGGTATCCATCCGCTTGCACGTAATCTCCTCGGCCAGTGGCAGGAACATGCGATGCATCTGGATCGACAGCGCGCGCGCCTTCGACTGCCGCTCCCGCTGCCGGCTCGCGCTCTCCCGCAGGCTAGTCAAATACTGTTGCCCCACGGTCATGTCGCGCGCCGAGTTGCCCGGGCAGATGTCATCCACCAGAACCTTCAGGTGCATCTCCGCCTTGCCCCGCAGACGCTCCACGTTGGCCTGAAAGTGGCGTTGATTCGATCGCACCGACCGCCGCAGCGCGTCGTCATCCTGGAATGTCGTGCCAAACCGAAAGGGAAGTACCGTGGAAAGCTTGAAGCAGTCTGCGATCACTCGTGCGTGATCCTTGGCCGCCTGCTGGTCCATCCGCGCACTATCTTCCGCGCTGTGTTCTGAAACAATTACGGCCAGATCACTGGCCGGAAAGAGAAAAGTCTGGTTGCCAAACATACCCGAAACCCCCACCAGAGGCATCGGACGGCGATGCCGGCAAAGTTCCGGAAAAGCCTGTCGTTCCGCAATGCAATAGGCGTACCATGCCATGTCTTTATCCTTCCAGAACGCGCTGAGGGGTCTAACCGCCCCATCAGGAAGTTGGTTATGTTACTCAAACAGATACGAAAGTTGTCGGGAAGCTCTTCATGCTGTAGGTTTTGTTCTGCCGAATCCCCGCTGATCGCAAACTCCACAGAACCGAAACGGATAGTATGCCTATTGAAGTACGATTGGCAACCCTTTCTTCTGCGGCCCTTTCACGCTAACCCTCCGGTCACATCGTCTCGCCACAAACCGCCCACAAACCGCCACGAACGTATTTCCATTGCCCATCGTCCAAATCCGTATCCTCCCGCGCTTCCCCCCTTCCTCAACCCCACATTACAGAGAGATAAATTTCCCCGGATATTCTCACCCGAGAGCTATACCCTTCCACCCTGATTCCGGTAGCATCTAATATATGGCCGTTATTGCTTCGCTCGAATGCTCTCGTTGTCACCACCACGTTGCCGCCGACATCCCGCAAACCGTTTGCCCCCTCTGCGCCGGCTCCCTCTATGTCCGATACGACATGGAGAAGCTCAAAAAGACCGCAAAACGTGACGAAATCGCCTCCCGAGCCGCAGCCTCGCCCGCCAGCCTCGGCATGTGGCGCTACTCAAGTGTTCTACCCGACGTAACGCCCGTCACCCTCGGCGAAGGCTGGACCCCCCTTATCAATAGTCGCCGGTATCCCGGCCTGTTTATCAAGGAAGAGGGCGCCAATCCCACCGGAACCTTCAAAGCCCGCGGCCTCGGCCTTGCCGTCACCATGGCGAAACACTACGGCCTCCAGCACCTTGCCGTACCCAGCGCAGGCAACGCCGCCGGCGCGCTCGCAGCCTACGCCGCCGCCGCCGGAATTACCGCCCACCTCTTTATGCCGCAGGATGTCCCTCTCGCCAACTACCTTGAGGGTATCGTCTACGGAGCGGACGTCACCATGGTCGACGGCCTGATCTCCGACTGTGCCCGCATGGTCGCGGAAAACATCAAGGCCCAGAAGGAAACCAATACTCCCACCAGCCAGGTCTGGTTCGACATCTCCAGCCTCAAGGAGCCCTTCCGCGTCGAAGGCAAAAAAACCATGGGCTACGAGCTCGTCGAGCAGCTCGGCTGGACCTACCCCGACGCCGTCTTCTATCCCACCGGCGGAGGCGTTGGCCTCATCGGTATGTGGAAGGCCTTCGAAGAGATGGAAGCCCTCGGCTGGGTCGACCTCTCGAAAAACGGGGGCAAACGCCCGAAGATGTACGCCCTCCAATCCAGCGGCTGCGCCCCCATCGCCAAAGCCTACGCCGAACAAAAGCCCACCGCTGAGTTCTTCCAGAACGCCGCCACCTTTGCCGCCGGCCTCCGCGTTCCCAAACCCTACGCCGACACCATCATCCTCGATATCGTCCGCGAATCCGGAGGCGCTGCCATCGCCTCACCCGATGAAAAAATCCTGACCAGCATCCTCGACTGGGCCAAACACGAAGGCCTCTTTCTCTCTCCCGAAGGCGCTGCCGCCACCGCCGCCTACGACGCCCTCATCGCCTCCGGCGACCTCAAACCCACGGACAAAGTCGTCCTCTTCAACACCGGTGCCGGCCTCAAGTACACCGACATGACCGCCGAGGCCATGCACCTCCAGCGTCCCCAGCAGAAAAAAGCCGCTCTGCCACCCAGAACACCGGTCGGCGGCATCATCACCCCGCAGTAGCGGCGATCTACGACAGGCTACAAACTGGCCTCTGCCGCCTCAAGGCTGGGAAAACACGTCAGCACACCCTGCACTCGGGTCATCTCGAAGAGAGCCGTCACTCGCTCATTGGCTCCGCATACCAGCAGCTTTCGGCCATGATCGGCCGCCGCCACGTAGTAGTTCATAATCAGCCCCAGACCCGCCGAATCCATATACGTGGTCTCACTTAAATCCACGATCATCACCCGCGGCGTCGCCGCTCGAAACTCATTTTGAAACCCGAACATCGTCGATAACGTCAACGGCCCAACCAGCTTCAACACCGTCGTCCCGTCGCTCTTGCCCTGGGAAAAACTGTAAGTCAAAGGTTCATCACGCATGATTGACAGTGTAGGGAATCGGAATCCAGCGAACATTACAACCGTATGAATGTCGCACCCTGCCCGAAATCTTCTACTATCGAATCTGTCCCGACTTACCCAGCCAAGGATCATCATGCGAACTTTCTCTGCCCTTCTTGCGTTCTCCGTCGCCGCCGCTCAACTCGCCCCCTCCGCCTTTGCTCAGCCAGATCCCGCGCGCGCCGCCGCCTATCTCAAATCCCTGCCTGACACCGCCGCCCCCGCCATCGACTCAGCCGAGGTCGTCACCCTCGCCGCCCTTCCGCTCTCCTGCATCGATCACCCCCAGGACGCCCCCGACCACCCCCACGACTACCTCTGGGTCCACGACTCCAAACGCCGCACCGTCGACGACTACACCAAAAACCGCGCCTTTTACGGCTGTTTCGACTGGCACTCTGCCGTCAACTCCACCTGGACCCTCATCTATCTCCTCAAGCAGGACCCCAAAATGGCCCTCGCTCCCATCATCCGTCAGCGCCTCACCGAGCATCTCGCCCCCACCAACATCGCCGGCGAGGTTGCCTTCTTTGCCGACGCCAAGGACACCGAAAGCAAGAACTTCGAGCGTCCCTACGGCTACACCTGGCTCTTCAAAACCTACGCCGAGCTCGCCGCCTGGAACGATCCCGACGCCAAAAAACTCGCTGCCAACGTCGAGCCCCTCTACAAACAGCTCACCGAAAAATACATCGCCTATCTCCAGCATCTTCCCTATCCGGTGCGCGTCGGCACCCATCCCAGCACCGTCCTCACCATGAACTTCGCCCTCGACTCCACGGACCTCGCCCCCAACCCTGCCCTCAAATCCGCCATCGACGAGACCGCCCTCCGCTTCTTCGCCAAAGATAAAAACTGCGCCACTGCCTACGAGCCCGGCAACGGCGACTTCGTCTCCCCCTGCCTCACCGAAGCCATGCTCATGTCCCGCGTCATGGACCAGAAAACATTTGTAACCTGGCTCGATACATTTCTTCCCCGCGTCGACTCCGCCCAGTTCCAGGTGTATGCAGCCGACATCGACACCTCCCGCACCGCAGCCTCCGGCTCCAACGCCGACGCCGAAGACAAGGATGGCCTCCTCGGCTCCAAGGCCCACCTCATCGGCCTCGCCTTCCAGCGCGCCGCCGCCCTTACCCGCATCGCCTCCGCGCTGCCGCCCCACGACCCCCGCGTCCCCGTCTACCGCCGCCTCGCCGACATCAACGCCCAGCACGGTTTCCAGAAGATCGGCGACGCCGGCTATCTCGGCCAGCACTGGCTGGCCACCTACGCCGTCCTCTACATGCAGCAAGCCAGCCTCGCAAAGTAGTCTCTTGCGCGTCGCCCAGAGCAGTTGCGTTTGTCTTCGCCATCGTTGTCGGTTGTCCCAACCGTCACCCTCCCAATCCTCACGCCTCCAAAACGGCGTCATCCCGACCGAAGCCGCTCACAGCCTCATCGTGAGTGGCGCAGTGGAGGGATCCCCGCATTTTCTGCTGTTGTTCTTGCATTGTTTCTACTGTTGTTCTTGCTTTGTTTCTGCTGTTGTTCTTGCTTTTTAGTTGTCATCCTTCGCGAAGCGGAGGATCTGCTGTCGCCTTTTGCATTTTTGTTTGTCATCCCCGCAGGGGATCTGCTTCCATTCCTTACTCTTACAACTATTTCCCTCATTTTCAGCCCAAAAATCGCGTGTCAACCCCCTTAAGACCTTAAGTAACTGCAATACAAAGACATCCGCGTGGCATTTTCCCCATGTCCGAATGGTTATAATTAAAGAAAGGGATAAAAACTCCTGCCGCGATCCTGGGTGCGGGTCGCGGCCTTGCTTTAAACCAATAGAATCAGGACTTTGCCATAAATTATCATTAGAATCAAGAATTTACCGGCAAAGTCCGAGCCTATCTCGTTTCGATCGAAAACTTTGCGCAAAAAACCATACAGGGGGAGGGGCAGCCAAACATGTCGATTCGCAATCAGATTCGGCCGATGCTCGTCCTCGCCCTTCCTCTCATCCTCGCCGAGGTCGGCTGGATGTCGATGGGCATCGTCGACACCATCATGGTCGGGCATATGGCCAACCCCGCACTCGCCATCTCCGCCGCCGCTCTCGGCCAGGTCCTCTACAACACCATCGCCTTCGGCATCGCCGGCGTCCTCCTCGGCCTCGACACCTACCTCGCCCAGTCGCACGGAGCAGGCCGCTTCGACGAGGCCAACCGCTGGCTCCTCCACGGCCTCTTCCTCGCGGCCGGTCTTGCCCTCGCGCTCATCCTCATCATCGTGCTTGCTCCGGCGTTCATGCTCCATCTCCCCATCGACCACGCCGTCCTCACCGGCTCCGTCGCCTTCCTCAAGACCCTCAACTATGGCACCCCCGCGCTCTTCCTCTACTTCACCCTCCGCCGCTATCTCCAGGCCTTCAACCACGTCCGTCCCATCGCGGTGGCCCTCGTCACCGCGAATCTCATCAACGCCGTCGGCGACTGGCTCCTGATCTTCGGCCACTCCTGGGGTCCGCTGCATATCCCCGCATTAGGTGTCCCTGGGGCCGGTCTGGCCACCTCCGTCTCCCGCTGCTACCTCGCACTCTTCCTCATCGCCGCTCTCTGGCGTATCGAGCGCCGCCACCGCTATGGCCTCAGCAGCATGAGGCGCCACTTTGAACCCAACCGCATCCGCCGCCTTGCTCTGCTTGGCGCCCCTGCCGGCGGTCAAATCTTCGTCGAAATCGGTATCTTCGGCCTCGTCACCTTCCTCATCGGCACGATGGGACGGCTTCCTCTCGCAGGCCACGAGATCGCACTCAACTGCGCCAGCTTCACCTTCATGGTGCCCTTTGCCATCTCCGCCGCTGCCGCGGTTCGCGTCGGTCAGGCCATCGGCCGCAAGGCCCCGCGCGAAGCCGCCGCCGCAGGTTGGACAGCCATCGCCCTCGGAGCCGGCGTCATGGCCGTCTTCGCGGCAATCATCTTCCTCTTCCCGCACCTGATCGCGGGCAGCTTCACCCGAGATCCTGCCGTCATCGCCGCAACCGTTCCGCTCCTCGTCGTCGCCGCCATCTTCCAGTTCTTCGACGGCCTCCAGATCACCGCCACCGGAGCCCTTCGCGGTGCAGGCAACACCCACGCCGGCCTCATCGTCCAGATCATCGGCTACTGGATCATCGGCCTCCCCATCGGCTACCTCTTCGCCTTCCGTCTTCACCACGGAGCCGTCGGCCTCTGGCTTGGTCTCTGCGCCGGCCTCATCGTGGCAGGCACAGCACTCACTACCATCTGGCGCCACACCACTAAAAAGCTGTTGCTTCTAACTGACAACCGAGAACTGACAACCGACAACTAAGTCAGCGGCATCTGTTCCCGCACCCGTGTCTTCGACCGCGTCGTCAATGTCACTGCCGAAGCCAGAATCAACCAACCTCCAACCCACGCACTCGGCCCCAGCCTCTCTCCCAGCACCAGCACGCCCAGCAGACTCCCGATCAGCGGCTCCATATTCAGCAGCACTCCCGCCTGCGAAGCCGGAACCTGTGTCATTCCCCAGTTCCACAACAACGTCGTCGCCGCCGTACACAACACCCCACTCGCCGCCAACGCCAGCCACGCCTTCACCGACACCCCCGCCACCGGTGGCATCCCATAACGCACCGGCACCCACACCAGAAGCATCAGCGTCCCAATCCCCAGACCATACGTCGTCACCACCACCGGCGAGTGACTCTCCACCAGCTTCTTGTTAATCAAAATCCAGAACAGCGCAATCACCAGCGAGACGACCACCAGCAAATCCCCCTCAAGCGAGGCCCCGCCCTTCGCCTGCTCCCCGCCGCCCATCGCAATCAACCCCGCACCGCACGTCGATCCCGCCAGCGCTATCCAACCCACTCGATCCATCCGCTCATGCGCCCACAATGCCGCTCCCACCGCCAGGATCACCGGCATCGTTCCCACCATCAACGCAGCATGGCTCACCGTCGTAATCGACAGCGCATAAAACTGAATCAGAAACTGCAGCGGCACGCCAAGAAACGAAGCCACTGCCAGCCATCCCCACTCCCGCCGGTTCAGCCCAGGCCGATGCGTAATCAGGAAGGGAAGCAGCACCGGCATCGCAAAAAGAAAACGGTACAGCACCATGAACGAGGAGTTCATCTCCTCCAGCGCAATCTTGCCAAAGAAAAATCCGCACCCCCAGAGACAACTCGCCACCAGACACGCGGCAAACCCCAGCGTCTTTCTCCTCTCCAAAACTGGCATACCTCCACTCTCGCACATCTATCAACTCACAAAGAAGAGAGAGGGCTGTAGTTCAAAACTTCAATTGAATTGGAAAGGTCGTTGTGCAACTATCCATAATCCGGAACTATCTACGGTTTTTCGAGTGCTTCGGAGCGCGGAGGCTGAAGCTTGCGATTTTGGCCGGGGTGGAGTCGGGAAGCACCTGGAGGGTGCCGAGAACTTCGGTCGCCGAGGGTGTCTGATCGCGGAGGCGGAAGACGAGGACGCCAGGCTGGACCTCTTTGGCAGAGAGCAGGCTGAAGCCGCCGGTATGTTGACGGAGCTCCATCTGTGATGCGGCCGCGGAGGCGAGGGCGATATTGGGCAGGGCGCTGCCGAGCTCGGGATAGCTTGCGTGGTTGAAGGCTGCGAGCCAGTTGTAGAGCAGGTGGCCGGCGGGGGTGTTGGGGATGAGGCCGACCTGGTCGCCGTAGCGGGGCAGGCGGACGAGAATGGTGGCGTGAACGGGACTGACGTGGTTGTCCTTGCGGGCGGGGACGGGAGCGTCGGCGGGATCAGCGAGGACGATGGTGTCGATCTGGTTTGGATCATCTTTGTCGTCGGGGGTGGCTGCGGATGTGGCGTCGGCGGAGCGAGAGGGGTTGGAGGTGTTGGAGGTGAAGTGGGCGCTCCGATTGTGCTCCATGGCATAGAGGACGGAGGAGAGAGCGGCGAACGCGGCAACGGCCGCGAGCAGGATGGCTGCGGGGCGGAGCGGCTGGCGGCCGGTGAGATAGAAGCTCGGAGCGGTGAGCGTCGGGAGTTCCGTAGGCTGCTGCATGGGGGTGGTCCTTGGGTTTGCCGTTGGCCGCTGCTGGTAGTGTAGACGCGCGGCCGAAGGGTGGCGTGAGCGATCGGGTCTTTTTGGTTCGGCGGCTTGCTGTCGGTTCGTGCATTCGCACGATTGCCCATCTCTAAACGAGATATGGGCTTGTTCGATTTGTGGCGGCTGTTCGAGGTGGGCCACCCAGCCCATCACTTACTTTCAAGAATTGTGCGGCCGTTGAGGGATTGAGTTGGCCGCTCATCGTATGGATAGATTTTGGCAAACGTCTCCACTTGTTTATTCGAGATCGCTAAAGGCGTCTCGAGTACAAGCCAACGTACGCCTTCGGTGCACGGCGGAGTCGTCAACGAACCCGGGAAAGTGAAATAGCTTTGGCGAGAAGGCAACAGGTCGGCGGCATTAATCTGCAAGTTAGCGGCGATCTTCTCGGGACCGGGCGCCTTCGGCGCAAGCCCCCACAGCGTTTCAATGAGCGGGTTTGCAGAACCCTCTTCGAGCAGCACGGAGACCACGGCGATATTCCCGGCGGCATCGGAGTGCACCAGGTGCAGCTCCATGGGAAACCTCTTGCCCTGGATTGTCTCTTCGCTGGGATGGTGGAAATGGAACTGTTTTAGTTCGTAACGCTTGTCTCCGATTTTGATAAAACTGCCGGGAGCGTAGTTGATTTGAATCGTGTGGCCATTATTGATGATGTGGAGCGCGGTGGGTTTGTATTCGAATTGAATTGCGGGCAGGGCAGCACTCTGAGTGTGGACAATATTGACTGGGGACTGGCTATGACCGGTTTTGCATGCGGCGAATTTGGGATTCAGGTCGGCCCAGTGGTCAGGGCCTTCACTGCCGCTGTAACCCCACTCATGCTCAGAGTGTGCCTGTGCCACGGCGATGCGGGGCACGCATACGCTGCAAAATATGAACAGCGCCGCGATGGCCGGCCGTTTTCCGATCAGGACGATTCTCGGAAGAGAATTCATGTCATCTCCCTGCGCTGTGGCAATCGGTCTAATTCTCGACCTGAGAGAAGATGCCAATCCACTTTAGCGGCCGGTTTCATCTACGCTGCGCACGTTTCCGGCACACCCGGTCGTCTTCAAGGGATAGATCGACCGTGTCGTTCATCTCTGGCGATACAATCTGGGCCGTTTCGATTGTCGCGTACAAGAGGTCGTAAGAGTAGAAAGCGAATCTACCGTCAGCAAAATGAATGGACAGGCCCTCAGGCATCCTTTCTACGGCGACGACGGGAGGGGTAAGTCTCATATTCATATTGAATTGGACCCCTCGGATTACGGGGGCATTGTTTAGATGCTAGCCAGTATGCTGGCTTACAAAGGTCAGCTTCGCAACTGGGAAAAGTCCTAGTTATCAATTAAGACAATTGGGAAATGCTGCTGAAAGGAGTAGAAGCGATCAGGCTTTGCTCGTTTGGGGGCATGCTGTATCGGTTCGTGCTTCCGCAGGAATGTGCACATCTTAAAATCGAGATATGGGGCACCCGATTTGTGGTTGCTGTTCGACGTGGCTACCTAGTCTTTGGGGAAAAAGCGATTTGCCTGCATGAGTTCGCGAAGGTCGGAATCGGCGTGGCTGCAGTTCTTGAGCACCTTTCGGTAATGCCGCTCCGCGGCGGTGCGCAGACCTGCCTGCTGGGCGGAAACAGCGCCGCCGTATTGTTCTCTCAGGCGTCCGGGGGTGGATTTGAGGGATGATTCATAGGCTGCCAATGCGAGCTTTGGCTGCTTTGCCAAAAGCAGCATGTCGCCAAGCATCTCCGACGCGGGAGCGATGGAGCCTGGGCTGACCGGTGATTTTTCGGTTGCGTCTTCCATGGCTGCGGCAGTTCTCATCTCTCGCAGGGCCGCATTGCAATCACCGTTGGCCCACTTGATCCAGGCGCTCACAATCTTCAATTGAACATTCACCTGATCCGCGTCGCTGTTGCCGGTCTTCGCGAGTGTGTCGCGCAGGGAAAGCAACGGTTGCAGTGCTGCCTGCGCCGTTTGAATGTTTCCGAGCCTTGATGCGCCAAGCGCACGGGCGAAATACAGAGTCGCGTGAGTCGAGGCATAGGCGTCCGTTGGGGCGGTTTGTGGAGGCAGGGGAAGGGCCGCGGCGGCGGCCCACTGCTGACGCTCGATCCAATACCGTGCTGGTATCGCAGCGGTTGCGTATAGCCCGGCGTAGCGAGCCGCATCGCCACGCTCGACAACGGGAAGTTGCTGGGTGAGTTTGTGGGCTTCGGTGATGCGCCCGGTTTGCAGATACGCGTAGACCAGGTAATCCAGAGCGTGCAGCTCGTCGCCAGCCATCTTCTGTCTGCGCGCGCTGGCGGCCGAGGCCAGGTTTGAGGTGATGGAGTCGTCCCATAAACCGAGCCTGGTAAAGATGTGAGAAGGCATATGCAGAGCGTGAGGCGAGTCAGGGGCAATGTGGGAATATTGCTTTGCCGCATCCAGAGCGAGCGGAGCCAGCGCCGGATTATCGTCGGCGTGAATGATGTAGTGCGCAATACCTGGGTGTTGAGGCTGCTGCAGGCTGATCGGTGCGAGGATGAGGGTCGCCTTCTTCTGATTGGCGTAAGTCTTGTCCCTGGGCGAAGCATTCGCGATGAGAGACAGGGCATAAAAGATGGCAGCTTCGCTGTCGTGCGGATAGCGGGTATGCAGCAACTCCATGGCGGTCTCATAGCGTTTGGCTCGGATGCCGTGACTTTCTGAGCCGGCATTTTGATAGAAACTCTGAATAGCGGTCAAATAGTCGCGTTCCCTTTGAGTCTTCGGTCCCATCGACAAACCTTTTTGGGCGGCTTCGAGGCCGATCCTTAGATCGTCCTGAGTCGGCGGATCCCACAATTGGCGGTAGTGGCTCATCGCAATGCCCCACTCTGCCATGCTGCAACTGGGATCTTTGCTTAAGACGTCAGCAAATAACTGCTCTGACTTCTGATAGCCAAAGGAATGTAACGTCGCCACCGCCAGATTGAATTCGTCGCGCACCCTGGGACTGCATGAGGTGTCGAAGTGGACTGTTCCCATCCGGTCCGGCTGGTCCGACCCATGCTGGGGTGCAGATTCTATCGGGGCAGGTGTGACTGTCGAGAAGGCCAGAAGCCATGCGAAAACAAAGCGGAGCATAACGGTGCCTCCTCGATCCATCGATCATAGTCGCGGGTCACTCATAGCTTGGGGATGATATCCCAGCGGCTCAAAAAAGTATGGAGGGTAGCCAGGCGCCGGCAGGGTGGTTGTAGAGGCCGGTGCTCATCAGGGTCATCGGCTGGACGACTCGGAGGCCGTTCGTCAGGCACCAGCGCAGGAGAGCGCTGTTCCTTGAAGGTACGAGGATTCCGGGGCCGTCGAAGGATTCTGCGGACGCGATGAGGGCCTGGAGGTCAATGTTCGTCTCCGCTGTGGAATGGCCGAAGAATGCGAGGTGCGTGGTGTATCCGGTGATGCGGCCTGCGCGTTCGACTACGCGCGCGGTGCCGTGCTCGATTGCCTGCGCCAGGTCGACACCTCGATCGAATCCGTGGACGCGCTGCGATAGCGCGTTGCAGGCGGTGAGGTCATCGGGCTTTGCGGGGCGCACGGTGCAGCCGGGAATGCTTTGTTGGAGCGGCTTTCCCTGCAGGCAGGAGAGAGGTTCACGGATGTCGAACCCGAGAGAGGTGTAGAGGGAGAGCGAGCGATTGTGGAAGGCGGCCTGGAGCAGACGGACTCCGGCAGCGCCCTGTTGGTTCGCGCGGTCCATTGCGGCCTGCATGAGCTTACGACCGACGCCGAGGTTTTGTGCGCTGGGGTCGATGGTGATGGGGCCAATGCCTCGAATCAGAGAGCGCTCATCGAGGCAGTTGCTGCCGACGACACGGCCGTCGTGTTCGGCGACGGTGCAATAAAAGCCGGGGCTTGAGAACATCATGGAGAGCAGGCCGATGGCAGCCTCCGGGCTGGGCAGATCACAGGGGAAGACGTGAGCTGAGCTGATCGCGGAAAAGGCGTTGAAGCAAATCGGTCCGGCGACGAGGCTGTCTTCCGGTGTGGCGATCCGAACTACGATGTCAGGCCGTACTTTCTGCGGCATGCTCTGGTCTCCTTTTAATTGATTGGAGAGAAGTGTAGCAGCCAGCCCCCCGAGGGTACTTTTTGATGCAAAGTCTAAAGAGGAAAGGGGTTGAGTCTGGACTTCCCGCTGCGGACTTGCTGTTAAAGGCGAAGACCCGGCTTCTGGCCGAGTCTTGTTTTCTATTTTCCAGCTTCTTTAATTCTAGCGAATTGAGTGAAACTAAAATGCCAGTTTTGGCGGATTTATTTTCATCTCGCAGGTATATGATTTTGGGCGGGTTATGAAATTTTGCCGATTGGATGGGAGTGTTTCTCGGCTTGACATGCGAGTTTGCTGGGTTTTTTGACAGGGAGGCGGATGATGGCGACGAAGAAGATGAGCAAGGGGGCGGCGGCGAAGACGTCGAATAAGGTGACGTTGTACGACAAGCTGATTGCGATGCGACCTGAGATTGAGCGGAGGGGCGATGCGAATCCCTACACGGCGGTGAATGGAAATATGTTCACGATTCTGTTGGGATCCGAGAAACTGGGGATTCGGCTGCCGGAGGAGGAGCGGGCGAAGTTTCTAAAGAAGTATCGGACGACGCTGCTGGAGGCTTATGGTGCGGTGATGAAAGAGTACGTTGCAGTGCCGGATGGTTTGATGGGTAAGACGAAGGAACTGGCGCGGTATCTGGATTTGAGTTTTGAGTATGTGGGGACTTTGAAGGCAAAGCCTACGACGAAGAAGAAGTGAGTCGCCCCCAGATGCTAGATATGGGCCAACCGGTCTGTCTGACTTTCGATAACGGCACCCAACGGGAGCAACGTTGATCCGAACTGGTAGACAATGCATCGGTATAGGGCTAGGCTTGAGATTCACGATGAAAGAGAGGCCACAACATGGTCCTCACCCTTCCCCCCTTTTTTCCGCATAGACGAAATCGAGACGGTTCGTTCGACTCCATTTGCCTGAAGTGCCTGCTCACAATCGCCAGCTCAAGAACTGAAGCCGATCTGGCAAGGTATGACAAGTATCACGTCTGCAATCCTTCCGCTTTGTCCAAAGCGGCCTTTGATCGCGCCCGGGCACCACGCTGACAATCTACGGCTGGAAGAGCTTCGGCAGGTAGCGTGAATGATCGTCGAAATCAAATTTTCGCACCGGTGCAATACCGATGGCACGTGGCAGTCAATTTGCCCGGAGTGTTATAAGACGGTGGCGGAAAGCCGCGAAGAAAGAAACCTCAAGCAAGCCGAAGAAACTCATGTTTGCCTCTCGCTCAATGGGCGCATGGTTCGGATCGACTAACAAATTCGCTTGAGCGCAGTTCGACTGAAGTCACAGTCAAAGTCCTCGCCACAATCATTCCGTCCTGTCTCAGGCCGAGGTGAACGAACGCAGCCGTATGTTTTGCAGAAATGAGGTCAGCCGACCATGTCAGTTACAGTTCACTTCAAGGACAGTTCCACCAATAAAGTCACGTCGCTGGAGTATGAAATCGGCGCGGTAATTCCAAAATTAGGAGACCATATTGTGAGCCCGTTTAATGCCGACAGGGTTGCACTTGTCTCTGAGATAACCGGCGACGGCAAGAGACGACCGTTTTCGGTTCTCTGTGCCGAGTAGCCCTCCGGTCGCTACGAAGAAGAACCTGCATCTCACCCGCGAACTCAGCAGAACTTAGTCTGAACGCCGCAAGAAACATGGAGGCTAACGTGCGCTCAGAATTGATCTTTCGTGCCAAAGAAACAGTCGATAACAAGTACAAGCTATGCCAGACAACCTCTAAGGCAACTCGCAGCCTTCACATCGCCGCGAAGAACACCACAGACACCATCAACGATGCCCTTTCACGAATAGCTGGCGGCGATGGATCTTTGCTAACTGCGGATCCTATTCTTGCCCCGTCGTGGCAAGCATAGCCAGGAACGTGCGCGCCGGATCTCATGACGAGCATCACTAGCGAAGAAAGATTCAGGATGGGGGCAAGGGAATGAACTCACTGCGCTTCAACTGGCCGGCTGGACTTCCGAGGGTGCTGGGTTCGCCTAAAGAGTGTCCGGTGTGTACCTCGATCGAATTTACCGAGGCGGAGTTCCATCCTTTCGACCGCACCCTGTCCTGGTTCGCGTTACATCCAATTCGCTGTGTCAATTGCTGGCGACGGTACTACGGTTTTTCGATGACGAATAAAGCCAGCACATGACTGGCGGCATTGAGGAGAGCGGATCGTGCTTTTGCGCGATCGCCCACTTATCGACGATGAAACCGTCGCGAAGATGGGGTCCCCAAATTTAGATGCGGGCCAACCAGCCCGGACAGCCACGCCCGGCTTAGTGGGTAGCGGCAACTTTGGATCTGAGGCGAAAGCGCGCTGGCGGAGGACCAAATTCGCGCTTGAAGGCCCGGTTAAACGCCGGCTCCGATTCGTAACCAACCTCCCCGGCGATCTGCGCAACGCTGTGGCTCGTCGAGGTGAGGAGTTGGGCTCCCAACTGCAGCCGCCAACTTGTCAGGTAGGACATTGGGGCACTCCAAGGAAATGCCGAAAACGTTCTGCCATGACAGAGCGCGAGACTCCGACCTGCGTGGCCAGCTCAGCGATAGTCCATTGGTGCGATGGAGCGTCGTGCGCTTTGTCCGTTTGTTAGCGTACATTGGCCGTGGGAGACCATCACTGCCGGCATGAACATTTTGCTACGAGATTTACGGTATGCTCTTCGTGCTCTGGCCGCTGCACCCGCGTTCACCGCGGCGGCGATACTCTCGCTGGCCATCGGAATCGGCGCGAATACTGCAATCTTCAGCATTGTGGATGGACTGTTGCTTCGTCCGCTTCCGTACGCAGATGCTGAACGACTCGTCATATTATGGAACCGCTCTCCCGGCCTGGACATAACGGAAGACTGGTTCTCGACCGCACAATATTTCGATATCAAGAACGGCCATCATGGCTTTGAGCAGGTCGCGATCGCAATCGGCGGCAACTACAACGTGACAGGCTCAGGCGAACCGGAGCGCGTTGGGACGATTCGGGTTTCGTCGAGTTTGCTCCCTATGCTGGGACAACGGGCAGCTCTCGGGCGATTGTTTGTTCCCGATGAGGATCTGCCAGACCGAACGGCGACCGCTGTGCTCAGTTACGGAACATGGGTGCGACGCTTTGGTTCCGACCCCGGCATTCTTGGCAAAAAGATTCTACTGAACGGCGTTGCGTATGAAGTTGTCGGCGTGATGCCACGCTCGTTTTCGCTGCCTCGCGAGGTGATGCCTACGGTGGACGGCGCGGAGCAGGCCGAGATATTGCTGCCGCTTCCTCTGCCTGCCAACGCGGCAAAAAATCGCGACCACGAAGACTACAACATACTGGGCAAGCTGAAGCCAGGGGTCTCTGTGGAACAGGCACAGGCCGAGATGGATACCATTACGGCGCGCCTGAGGCATGAATTTCCCGAGGTATATCCGCCCAACGGCGGATTGACATTCGGGATTGTTCCGCTGCTCGAGCAGGTGGTAGGCAACGTTCGGCGCACGTTGTACCTGTTGCTCGGAGCGGTTGGCTTTGTTCTGCTGATTGCGTGCGTAAACCTGGCGAACCTGCAACTGTCGCGCGCCGTGGGCCGCCAAAAAGAGATTGCAGTGCGCACCGCGCTGGGTGCAACCCGATTGCGAATCGTTCGCCAGTTGCTGACCGAAAGCGTGTTGCTCGCGTTCGCCGGCGGCGCGTTGGGCATCGGTCTGGCATTTCTTGCGTTGCACTGGGTACGGCTCCTTGGTCCGCAGAGCGTGCCACGGGTGAACGATGTTGGCATTGGCGTGGCCGCTCTCGCGTTCACGTTCGTGGTTTGCGTGTTGTCGGCGATTCTGTTTGGATTGGCACCGGCGCTGCGGGCTTCGCGGCTCGACGTGCAAACCGCGCTGCAGGACACGAGCCGCACCTCGTCCGGCGTCAGCGCAATCTGGGGACGAGGGAACAATCTTCGCCGCTCGCTGGTGATCGCGGAGATTGCGCTGTGCGCGATGCTGTTGACTGGCGCCGGACTGCTCATTCACAGTTTCGCCCGTGTTGAGGGCGTAGATCCCGGCTTCAATCCACGTAATGTCCTCACCCTTGAACTGACCATGACGGGCGAGCGATACAAAAACAAGGACGCGGTTCTCGCTGCGTATCATGAGCTTTGGCGGCGGCTGGAAAGCTTGCCGGGTGTCACCTCGGCAGGGGCCGTGACATCGCTGCCGCTGAGCCAGATGTTTGCCTGGGGACCTGTCACCGTTGAGGGACGGGTGCCCCCGCCGGGTGAGAAGTTCATCAATGCCGATACCCGCATGGTCAGCGGGCACTATTTCCGGGCAATGGAGATACCGCTTCGCGAGGGCCGGTTGTTTAGCGACGATGATGTTGCCGACAAACCTCATGTGGCGATTGTCGACGACTACATGGCGCAACAACTCTGGCCAAACCAGAAAGCGATTGGCAAGCGCTTCCACATCGGAGGCATCAGCGACACAAACTCTCCCTGGATCACTGTTGTCGGCGTGGTTGGGCGGGTGAAGCAATATACGCTGGACTCCGACTCGCGCATCGCGTTTTACCTTCCTCAAACGCAATATGTGACGCGCGCCATGAACGTTGTACTGCGGGGCAGCAACGATCCGGCTTCTCTTGCCGGAGCCGTCAAGCAGCAGATTCATGAACTCAATCCTGATCTGCCGCTCTATAACGTGAGCACGATGCAGGAGCGCTTCAACAATTCTCTGGGGCGCCGTCGTTTTACCATGCTGGTACTCGGGACATTTGCGGTAATTTCGCTTGGGCTCGCGGTGATTGGAATTTATGGGCTCCTCGCCTATCTGGTTGGCCAAGGCAGCCGCGAAGTGGGCATCCGGCTGGCGCTTGGCGCTTCACGGGCGAACATTATGACGCTGATCGTTCGCGGCGGAATGACCCTGGCGCTTTGGGGAGTCGGTATCGGCATTGGGGGCGCGCTGATCGTAAGCCGCCTAATGCGCTCGCTGCTTTTCGGTGTCGGAGTCACGGACGTCGTGACGTTTGTGGCTGTTCCCACTCTTCTCGCCTGCGTGGCTTTTTTCGCGAGCTACATTCCGGCGCGACGGGCTTCCCGCATCGATCCCAGCATATCGTTGCGATGCGAATAGTAGCCACCGCGACAATAGTTGTGATGGATCATCACCTTACCGCCTACCAGCAAGCTGGGGGTGCTTATCGATGATGAAACCGTTGCGACGATGGGGAACACGGCCAACCAATTTAGGTGTGGGCGCCCCCAGACGAAAAGCAACGGCAATATTCAGTCGCTGCGTCCTTCGGACTTCGCTCCGGCCGTTCGGCAGACCGGTAGCCGCTTCGCGGCGCGTGCTGGAGAGGCCCAAGGCTGAAGCCTTGGGGTACCTAGAAGCAAATACGGATCGCGCTTTGCGCGATGGCCCACCTTATCGACGATGAAACCGTCGCGAAGATGGGGCACCCGGCTCTTACCGGACTCATTGCGGCCAACGAGACTCGTAAGTTTACTGACTAAGATCTCGCCACTGTCATTGATCGAACGATAGTTACGAATTCGAAACGAAATGAGTTTCACAGGAGCTCCACAACGCACCGATAGGTCGAATGCATTTTCTGCGTATCTGTAGCTGTATCGAATTAGGACTTTTACTTTGTTAGGCGTTCCAGCCTGGGACGGTGCGGACCATGTTCCATAGGAGTTGGTCGAGGGCGGAGTCGATTTCGTTGGAGGGTTGGGAGCGGGTGTTGCACAGGCCGGCCCAGCAGAAGCCGGTGGAGGTGCGGACCATGATGGTGGTGGTGCCGGGGAGGCTGCCGTTGTGCCACCAGTTTCCGGCTCCGTTGTTGCGGACCATCCAGCCGCGGGCGTAGCGGGCGTCGCCTGCGGGGTAGGCGGGGGCAGGGGTGGTCATGATTTTGATGGTGGCGGGTTTGAGGAGCGCGGGGATGCCGGGGGCTCCGGCGACGTGGTTGAGGAACTGAACGAGTTGGGTGGAGGAGGCGATCCATCCGCCGTGCGAGTCCATGCGGGTGACGTTGAGTTTGTAGGGGTCTTCGCCGTACTGGCCGAAGTAGACCACTTCGTTGGGGGCGCGCTGGCTCTCTTTGTTGGCGGCGATCTGCATGGTGGAGATGCCGCAGGGCGCGAGGATGTTGGCTTTGACGTAGGCGTCGTAGGGCTGGCTGGTGATCTGCTCGATGACGCGGCCGAGGAGGCAGTAGCCGAAGTTGGAGTAGGCCCAGTGGGTGCCGGGCTGATTGGTGAGGGGGTGGTTGGCGATGGTTTCGGTGATGAGTTTGGTGTGGTCCCAGCCGTCGTTGTGCATCATGGGGTCGTTGGCGTCGTTGGGCCAGCCGCCGCAGGTGTGGGTGAGGAGTTGGTCGACGGTGATGTCGGCGACCCACTGCTTGTAGGGTGGCTTGCCGTACTTGATGCCGAAGATGGCGGAGGGGCCGAAGACTTTGTCGGTGAGGCGGAGCTTGCCGTGCTCGATGAGGGTGAAGATGGTGACAGAGGTGATGGGTTTGGAGACGGAGGCGATGCGGAAGAGAGAGTCCTGCGTGGCCTGGGTGAGGTGCTGGCGGTCGGCCATGCCGACGGATTGGTCGTAGACGAAGCGGCCATTGCGGGAGATGGCGATTGAGGTGGCAGGGACGCGGAATTGCTGACGAAATTGTCCGGCGAGATGACCCATTTCGCCGCGCTGCTGGCCGTTGGAGCCGCCGTATTGGGGCTGGGCTTCGAGTGTTCGGATGCCGAGGCTGGTGGCGGCGGTGGTGACGGCGAGATTCTGCAGGAGGGCGCGGCGGGTGAGTCGACTGGGCACGGGCGCGGTTCCTTTCGGCGTCGTGGGGGCGGATGGTGGCGATTGAGGAGGATTTTATCTTGTTGCGTGGGTTCGGAGATGTGTGAAGGGATGGGATTGCGATAGATTCTTTGTACTGCTGACATGTGGAGGGCGGATGTGGTGAAGAGATATTGCTATGCGCTGATGATTGCGTTGGTCGCTTTGGTGATGGTGGGTGGGAGGGCGTTGGCGCAGGCGCCTCCGCCGCAGCAGATGCCGGCGAATGCGGCGGGGAGCTGGACGCTGTACTGCAAGGATCCGAATGGATCGACGTCGACGAAGTATCTCAATCTGGAGCAGAAGGGCGCGGTGATTACGGGGCATTTCAAGGGGCCGAATCAGTCGGGCGGTGTGCAGGGCACGATCGATGTGCAGCACCTGGTGGTGCGGACGAAGACGCGCGAGGTGCTGGTGTTTCGCGGGCGAGTGGATGGGCCGAGGGTAGATGGAGTGGTGCAGGGGAATACGTTCAACGGGACGTTCCACGACCGGGGAGGGACGGGGTCGTTTCAGGGCGTGCGGTCGAATTGATGGTGTGAGTCGATGGCGCCCTAGGAGGTTTGGCTGTGGGGGCGGTCGTCTTCGTCCGAGCCTTGCTGGTTGAGTTTTTTTGCTATGCCGTTCCAGACGGCGTCGCTGGGTTCGGTGGGCGCGAAGAGGCTCTTGGCCTGATCGGCGATGGCTTCGAGATCGCGAACGAGGGCGGCGCAGACCGGGTTTTTCTGAAGGAAGGTCTTGAAGCGCGGGTCGGAGCTGACATGGCCGTTGCCATTCTCAAAGAGGTCGGGCAGGTGTTTCTCGAAGTCCGCAGGGGTCATGGTGTCGAAATCGGGAAGGTTGGGGTCGGTCATACTGCGACCTCCTTGACGCCAGCGGTTTCGCTGCTGGGTTCCGGTTCGCGGAGGAGTTCGCGAAGCTTGAGGCGAGCCTTGTGAAGCTGGGATTTGCTGTTGCCGGTCGAGCATTCGAGCATGGTGGCGATCTCGTTGTGCTCGAAGCCTTCGACGTCGTGGAGGACGAAGACCATGCGGTAGCCGGGCGGCAGCGAGGCGACAGCGCGCTCGAGGGCGACGCGGTCGACGGAGCCGGTGAGCTGGAGGTCGCGGCTGCCGAAGTCGCGTTTTGGCGCATCTTCATCGGACGGGTTGATGGTTTCTTCGAGGGAGACGAGGTTGAGGCCTTTTTTGCGGAGATGCATCAGGACCAAATTTACCGTAAGCCGATGCAGCCATGTGGAGAAAGCCGACTCACCGCGAAAGCTGCCGATTTTGCGGAAGAGATGGAGGAAGGCTTCCTGGGTCATGTCTTCCGCCTCGGAGACGTTGCCGAGCATGCGGAGACAGAGGGTGTAGACGCGGCGTTTGTGGAGGGCATAGAGCCTGGAGAACGCCTCGGCGTCTCCGTTTTTGGCTGCTTCGATTGCGTCTGCTTCGCCGGCGATGGGGGGATTGCGCTTGAAAATTCCCGGGGCAGTTGGGTTTTGTGTCATCTGTAGGCCTTGGACGTCCATAGCTAGACTCCGGACTCGTTCGTCGTTCACGTAAGTTGTCGCCTGCATTTAGCCTACCGCAAACGGGGAGAAGAATGATTGTGCATTGGGGGTTGGATGGATGGTGGACGGGAAGGGTTGTAAGGAAAAAGGCGAATTGGATGCTATGTGGATGAGAGATTGTGGGTTATTGAAGGGTAAGACGAAACACGGGGATCTCTCCACTGCACCTCGGACGATGAGGCTGTTCGTGGCTTCGGTCGAGATGACGGCGGGGGATTCAGGAGCCGATGAAGCGGGCGTAGAGGGTTCTGGCGAGGGTGATGTCGGTTGTGCCCTGGATGAGACAGCGGCCATCGGGGAAGAGAGTGAGAGTGTGGGGCGGGTGCTCGAAGCGGAGGAGGAGATCGTTGAAGCGGACGGTTCCGTGAGGGCGGAGGCGGTCGCGCATGGCGGCGAAGTCGACGGGGCGGTGATGCTCATGGATCTGGACGGAGTTGCGGCCGCAGAGGGTGATGTGAGGGCGGCCGATGCCGGCGAGATGAGAGAAGATGCGCTGGCCGCAGACGGGGCAGTCTGGGTTGGGAGTGCCGGTGGTGATCTCGCTGCGCTGGTTTGACCAGAGATCGAAGGAGAGCAGAGTGCGGCGCATGAGGTGGGGTTGATGGGTGAGGAGTTTGAGGGCTTCGGTGGTCTGGATGGAGGCGGCGAGGTTGACGGCGGTGGCGAGGATGCCGGCGGTGTCGCAGGTTTCGACGGGGCCGATGGGGGGCTTGGGGAAGATGCAGGCGAGGCAGGCGGTGGGAAGTACGTTGTCAGTTGCCAGCTCTCCGTTCTCAGCTGCGAAGGGCGACTTGGGGAGGATGTTCATGGTAGCGGCGTAGGCGCCGATGGCGGCGGCGTAGATCCAGGGTTTGGATTGCTGGACGGCGTAGTCGTTGATGAGGTAGCGGGTTTCGAAGTTATCGGTGGCGTCGAGAATGAGGTCGACGGGGGCGAGATGGGTGGGAGCGAGAAGCTCTTGGATGTTGGAGGGGACGAGGTCGGCGATGCGGGGATGGACGGTGACGGTGGAGTTGAAGAGAGCGATTTTGCGGCGGGCGGCCTCGGCTTTGGGCAGGGATTCGCGGGCATCCGCCTCATCGAAGAGGATCTGGCGCTGGAGGTTGGATGGCTCGACGAAGTCGCGGTCGATGAGGGTGAGGGCGCCAACGCCGGCGCGGGCGAGGAGTGAGGCTGCGGCTGCGCCGGTGGCTCCTACGCCGACGATGGCAACGTGAGCAGAACGAAGGAGATGCTGGCCAGCGGCTGCGATACCGGGAAAAAGAATCTGGCGGGAGTAGCGGTCGGGATCAGCGATGGAGGAGGCTGAGGGCAAAATGGCGGTGGGCGCGCCGGTGTGTCCTTTCGTGGCGGGGCCAGGTGTGGGGGCGGGGAGGTGTGGAGTGAGATGCTTTGACATAGGCAGCGCCGCGTCCAAAAATGGCTGGTCTTTCCGTAGTATAGGGAAGGACGGATGCGCAGGGAATCGCCGACACACCTATAGGTTCCGGCATCCTACGGAAGAAAAGGGTCTGCCGCCGATGTATGGGCTCAGGATGTTGGCGTGGTGGCTCTGACATCATGCGGAATTGCAGGGATTCTCAATCAGAACCGGATGACGGGTGGTTTTTTGGGTCAGATGCAACGAGGTCGCGCGCGAGGAGTACGAGAGGTAAGGTGCGGGCGTGCCGCGGCTGCGGTGTGGATTGGATTGTGGATGGCGGCCGGCGTTGCGGCGGCGCAGGATGTGCCTGTGACTTCGCCTGCGACGACGGCGAATCCGACGCAGGGTAAGGCGAGTGCGGCGCCGCCGGCGCAGACGCAGCAGGCTCCAGCGGCGGCTAAGGCCAGCGACTCGCAGGCAATGGGAGATGCCACGGGGCCAAAGGCGACGGTGTGGGAATGGAAGGGACTGCACGTCAGCGAGATTTTGTTTGAAGGCGTGACGTTCGACCCGAGCGATATGCTGCCGAAGGAGTTGCCGCAGAAGACAGGGGCGCCGCTCGATCCGGAGCAGGTGCGGGCGAGCATGCGGCGGTTGTTTGCGAGCGGGCGTTACCGGGACATAACCGTTCGCGGGGTGCGGAAGGGGGATTCGGTAACGCTGATCTATATGGGCGTGCCGCGGTATTACGTGGGGCGAGTGACGATCGACGGGGTGAAGAGCGACCGGCTGGCGTCGCTGCTGGAGTTTGCCACGAAGCTTTCGCCGGGGACGGCGTTCAACGATTCGCAGATTGCGGCGGGGGCGGAGGGGATCAAGGACATTCTGCAGCAGCAGGGGTATTACCAGCCGGTGATGTCGGCTGATTCGCAGATCGACGTTGCGGGCAATCAGGTGAATGTAACGTATACGGTTGCAATTGGGCCGCAGGCGCGGATTGGGCAGGTGGCGCTGACGGGCGCGGACGCAGGGGTGACGCTGGAAGAGTTTCGCAAGAAGGGAAAACTGAAACAGGGCAGCAGAGTGACGCGGGACACGACGAGCAATGCGCTGGTGAGGCTGCGGAAGCTGTATCAGAAGAGGGATCGCCTGGAAGCGACGGTGACGCTGCAGAAGCAGACGTACAACGAGCCGCAAAAACAGGTGGACTTCGAGTTTCATGCGAACCAGGGGCCGGAGGTGAAGGTCGCGGTGGAGGGAGCAAAGATATCGAAGAGCCGCCTGCAGCGACTGGTTCCGATCTACGAAGAGGGGACGATCGACAACGATCTGCTGAACGAAGGGGTCTTCAATATTCGGGATTTCGAGCAGCAGCAGGGGTACTTCGATTCGAAGGTCGGCGTAAGGGTGGTGGGGACGGGAACGACTGTAGAGAGTGTGGTGTTCACGGTGGACCGCGGGGTGAAACATAAGGTGGTTTCCGTCGATTTGAAGGGGAACAAGTATTTCGCGGACGATCTGTTGCGAGAACGGATGCGAGTGCAGAAGGGGGACCTGTATCAGAGGAGCGGGCGATACAGTCCGGCGCTGGTTTCAGGCGACGTGTCGGCGATCCAGTCGCTGTATCGCGCGAATGGATTCGACCAGGCGACGGTGACGACGGATGTGAAGGACCTTACGACTACGTCAAACGGAAAGCCGCTGAAGGTTGGAGAGATTGCGGTGACGTACACGATCGTAGAGGGGCCGCAGCAGAAGTTTGGCACGGTGTCGGTGAATGGGGTGGACCCCGGCCGTTTGAAGGATGTAAAGGCGCTGATGAATGCGCAGGCGGGGCAGCCGTTTTCGCTGGTGACGCTTTCGGGGGACCGGGATACGGTTCTGCAATATTTTCTGAGCAACGGCTTCGACCAGGTGAAGGTAGAGATCCGGCAGGCAAAGGAGACGCCGGGGTCCGATACGACGAATGTGTCGCTGAACGTGACCGAGGGGCAGCAGGTGTTTGTGGACCGGGTGCTGTTGTCTGGAGTGGCGAAGACCAAGCCGAAGGTGATTCAGTCGCAGATACTGGTGCATCCCGGCGATCCGCTGGACCAGACGGCGCTCCTGCAGACGCAGCGAAACCTCTACAACATTGCGCTGTTCAACGAGGTGATTGCGGCGGTGCAGAATCCAGCGGGGGACGCGCCGCAGAAGAACGTCTTGTTGCAACTGACGGAAGCGAAGCGGTGGAACGTAACGTATGGGTTCGGCCTGGAGGCGCAGACGGGAACGCCGCAGACAGGCATGATCTCTGAAGCGTCGTGCATTCAACTGAAGCTGAATCCATGCAACCAGCTTACGCAGGAAGGTAAGGCGGGAGTGAGCCCGCGGGTGTCTCTGGATGTGTCGCGAATCAACCTGTGGGGGACGGACGACTCGCTGTCGCTGCATTCGTCGTATGGATTGCTGGAGCAAGTTGCGATCCTGACGCTGCAGAACCCTCATCTTCTGGACCACAAAAATCTTTCGGCGGCGCTTTCCGGCGGGTACTCGAACATTCAGGACATCACGACGTTTGCGGCGTCGACACTGCAGGGTGATTTTAAGGTGACGCAGAGATTGAGGCGGCGGGACACGTTTATCTACGACTTTCTGTACCGGCGGGTCGCTGTGGATCCGAACAGCCTGCAGGTTTCGGCGGACCTGATTCCGCTGCTGTCGCAACCGGTGCGCGTCGGTGGGCCGGGAGTGACGTGGTTCCATGACACGCGATCGCCGGGACCGCTGGTTGCGGTGAAGGGGCAGTACACGACGTTGCAGACGTTTCTGGCGTCGTCGAAGTTCGGTTCCCAGACGGACTTCTGGAAGATCGATGGAACCAACTCGACCTATTATCAGTTCGGCAAGCTGAAGTATGTGATTGCGCGGAGCACCCGGATTGGGTATGAGCAGTCGTCGGGAGCGAATCCGAATGCGGGCAATCCAGCTTGCCTGAATCCGGACGCAGAAGGCAATAATTTACTCGACACAAATCCGAGCTGCGCAGCGGTGCCGCTGCCGGAGCGGTTGTATGCCGGAGGCGCGAATTCGCTGCGCGGGTTTCCGATCAATGGCGCGGGGCCGCGGGACCTGCAGACAGGATTTCCGGTGGGCGGGACGGCTGCGTTTGTGAACACGCTTGAGTTTCGGATGCCGGCGCCGACGCTGCCGCTGGTGGGCAATAGTCTGAGCTTTGTGCTTTTCCACGACATGGGGAATGTGTTTCAAAACGCGTCGCAGATGTTTCCGAGTTTTCTGCGCTTCAATCAGCCGAACCGGGCGACGTGCTCGAATGTTTCCGGGAGCATCGGGACGTGCAACTTCAATTATTTTTCGCATGATGTGGGATTAGGGGCGCGCTATAAGACGCCGGTGGGGCCGATTCGCCTGGACTTCAGCTATAACCTGAATCCCCCGGTTTATCCCGTGATTTATGACTTCAACAATAACCCTCCGCATGAGGGACATGCGGCGCATTTCAACTTCTTCTTCAGTATTGGAGAGAGCTTCTAGATGAGTTTGACGGCACAGACGACGAGATGGCGGTGGCTGGCGGGCGCGACTGCGTTCGCGGCGTTGTCTGTACCGGTGGCTGGACGGTTGTGGGGACAGACTGTGCCCGTGCAGACGACGGTCCCGCATCAGGCGACGGGGGCTGCTGCGGGCGCGAGCGCACTGCCGCAGCCGGGCGTGGTGCTGGACCGGTTGGTTGCGGTGGTGAATGGGGACGTGATCCTGGATAGCGATGTGGACGAAGAGCGGCGGTTCGAGGAGGTACAACCGTACCGCTCTACGGCTGCTTCCACGCGAGACAAGATCATTGAGAGGCTAGTGGACCGGGCACTGATTCTGCAGCAGGCGGCGTTGCAGCCTGAGGACGCCGTTCCCGACAAGGACCTGGATGCGCAACTGGCAACGCTGCGGAAGGACATACCCGCGTGCAAGCAATATCACTGCGAGACGGATGAGGGATGGACGAAATATCTGGGTGATCACGGGTTTACGGAGGCGGAGTTTAGAGCGCGGTGGCTGCAGCGAATGCAGTTGCTGAAATTTATTGAGGTGCGCTTTCGGAACGGGATCAAGATTACGGATGCGGAGATCAAGGCGTACTACGAAAAGTCGATGCTGCCGGAGTATGCGAAACGAAATGTGACTCCGCCAGAGTTGGACCGGGTGTCAACGCGGATTGAAGAGGTGCTGTTGCAGCAGGAGGTTGGGTCGCTGCTGGACGACTGGCTGAAGTCTTTGCGGGCACAGGGAAGCGTGCGGACGATGACGCCGGATGAGGTGGCGCCGTGAGCGATCTCGAGAAAAAACTACACGATCAGAAGGATCGCATTGAGGCGAAGGTTGTTGAGGAGATCGCCAAGGTTAAGCGGTCGCTGGCGACGCGGATGGGCCGGGCGGTGGCGTGGACCGTCATTGGATTCGTGATTTTGGTGATGGTGCTGGCCGGGACATTCGCGTGGTATTCGACGACGAATGATTTCAATCGCCGGGTTGGCGAGAAGGTCGTGAGCGTTCTGGAGAACGCGACAGGCGGGCGCGTGGAGTTGAGGAAGATATCTTTCAACCTGCGGCATCTTACGGTTGAGGCCGACGGGCTAGTGATTCATGGACTGGAAGGGCCAGCGGAAGCTCCGTACCTGTCGGTGGATAAGGTTGAGCTTCGTCTCACGCTCTTTAACCTGTTCTCGCATGTGGTGGGGACGGGTATTGCGTCGCATGTGCGATTGAACTATCTGGGGGTGGACCATCCGCAGTTTCATTTGATTGTGGACAAGGATGGGAAGACGAATCAGCCGGAGCCGAAACATCCGAACACGAGCAAGACTTCGCTGACGGATACGCTGCTGGACTTGAAGGCCGAGGAGGTGATGGTGACGAATGGGGTTGCGCTGTTTAATGATCGCGCGATTCCGTTCGACATGGCGGCGCGGGATATGAGCGCCGAGGTGCACTACATCGCTTCGACAGACCGCTACGGAATGACTGTGGATCTGAAAGACCTGCGGACCAGGATGGCCAAGCAGGTGGAGGCGCAGTCCGCGCTGCATCTGGCTGCGGAACTGGGGCGGGATGCGGCGGAGTTGCAGCATCTGGAGTTCACCAGCGGGAAGAGTTCAAAGCTGGAGATGACGGGGAGCATCAAACGCTTCGAAAAACCGGAGTGGCAGGCGACGGCGAAGGGCTCGCTGGAGTTGAAGCAGATCTCGGTGCTGGCGAACGTCGATGGATTAAATGCAGGAACGGTGAACCTGGATTTGAAGGGACATAACTGCACGACGACACCCGCGGTGGCGCAGAAACACCCGCGATTCTGGGAACGGAGTCACGCGAAGGAGGCGATTAAGCCGGGAGCGAAGACTCTGCCTCCCGATCCGGACTGCGTCGCGGGATATCTGCTGGTGGGGACGGCGAAGATTTATAAGGCGTCGTACAGAAACGAATATGTGCGGCTGCACGATGTTGACGGCAGTGCGACGCTGCACGTGACGCCAACGGAGCTTTTGCTGACGGCGCTGACGGGTTATCTTCCCGGGGGCGGGAGCGCATCTGGAGAGCTGCGGATAGCGAACTGGCTGGGCGAGGTGCCGGCGACCGATGTTGCGGCGAGCTCGTCTACAACGAAGGCTGCGGTGGCGACGACGAATACAACAGCGAAGGTGATTGGGGCGAAAGAGCCGATTCCAGATAAGGCGACGAAGGTGCCGCAGGTGCAGACGGCGCATGCTTACCTGACGGCAACGCTGGCTAAGATTCCACTGCGAACGATTATGGATGTAACAGCGCCGGAACACTATGGCGATCTGGGGTTCGATACGGCGGTGAGCGGGCCGGTGAAGGTGGAGTGGGGCGGCCCGGCCAAGTATATTGCCGATACGGTGGAGGTAGATGGAAATCTGACGTTCGCGCCGACGGGCGTGAAACGGAAGGGCGCGTTGAACGATGTTCCGGTGACGGGACAGACGGTGGCGCACTATACAGGCAAGAACGAGACGGTTCGGATCCAGACGGTGACGCTGCAGATGCCGGAGACAAGCTTCGAGGCTTCGGGTGTGCTGGGGGTGAATGAGGGCGATCCGATGACGGACCTGCGGGTTGACCTGGTGGTGCGGGATTTGTCGGAGTACAACCAGTTGCTGACGACGTTGGATCTGGAGGCGAATGGAAAGAGAGGGAGAGCAGCGATTCCGGTGAAGTTGCATGGCGCGTTGCAGTTCGATGGGACGGCGAAGGGCCGGATCGCGAATCTGGATGTAAAAGGCCACCTGCAGGCGGGGAATGCGGAGGTTGCGCTGGGGACGACGGACGTGCTGCTCGACTCGGTGGTCGCGGATGCGGAGTATTCGCCGAATACGGGAGTGTTGGTGACGAGTTCGACGATCAAGCGCGGGAGTGCGGTGTTGAATCTGGAGGGGAAGCTGGAGCCGAGGCAGGTGGTGGGGCGTCGCGGGATTGTGACCTATGTGTGGGATGACGGGATGGCGCTGGATGGGAAGGCGCAACTGACGGAGGCACAGGTGGTGGATGTGCTGCAGATAACCGGGCAGCAGGGGAAGGTCGATCTAACGGGGACGATGGCGTTGAACGCTCACGCGACAGGGACATTGAGCAATTTGACAGGTGGCGGCCATCTTTCGCTGGCAAATGGCATGGCGTATGGGGAGCCGTACGAGTCTGCTGTGGCGGAGTTGACAGTGCATGAAAAAGATATCGAGGCGGCCAGCGTGGTGTTGAAGGCGCATGGTATGCAGGTTGCCGGCAACGGCGGCTATGACTGGGGAAACGAGCATCTGCATGGGCATGTGGAAGGGCACGATCTGTTGCTGTCGAAGTTTGTGACGGTGCAGAAGGCGAAGACGGATGCGGATGGCGTCCTGAGTATCGTGGCCGATGCAAATGGGACGATGACAGAGCCTGGGTTGAAGGCGAATGTAACGCTAACGGGCGTGACCTACCAGAAGCAGGGTATCGGCGAGGCGGTCATCGAGGCACATAGCACGGGATCGACGATATTTTTTACGGCGAGCTCGACGCTGGTGGGTGCGAAGGTGGAGGCGTCGGGGCAGGCGGGGTTGACGGGGGATTATCCGCTGCAGGCGAAGGTGACGGTTGCGGGACTGGATATCGGCAAGCCGATAGCGATGTTCGGGCCGGGGAGTATGAAGGCGCAGTCGCAGATTGATGGCGTTACGACGGTGAGCGGACCGCTGAAGACTCCGAAGCAATTGAGTGGGGAGGCGGAGTTCAGCCAGGTGGACCTGAAGCTGCAGGGAATTGAGTTGAAGGCCGCGGAACCGTTGCGAGTGGGCTTACGCGATGGAGTGGCGACTCTGGAACAGGTTCACATTACGGGACAGGATACGGACATGCGGGCGAGCGGGACGGCGCAGTTGTTCGGGGCATCGGATCCGAAGGGGGGCCAGCTGGATGTAAAGGCGATCGGGAATGTGAGCATGACGCTGCTGCATACGTTCGATCCGGATATTATTTCGACGGGCAAGGTGGAGTTTACCGTGGCTGCGGGCGGGCGGGTAATGAATCCGCAGTTGACGGGCAAGGTGCAGTTCGACAAGGTGAACGTGGCGCTGGATGGAGTCCCGAATGGTTTGAGCAATATGAATGGGACCCTGGTCTTCAACGAGGACCGGCTTCAGGTGGAGAGTCTGACGGCGACTACAGGCGGCGGGACGTTGAAGATCGGCGGGTCGATTCGTTACCGCAACGGCGTCTATGCGGATCTGACCGCAACCGGCGACGTGGTGCGGGTGCGGCTGTATGGACTGAGCGCGACGGCGAATGCGAATCTGAAGCTGCAGGGAGGGCCGGAGAGCGCGTTGCTGAGCGGTACGATCCTGATGACGCGGTTTGGTATCGGGCAAGATGTGGATTTTGCGGCGTTCGGGTCTCCGGGAGGAGTGAGTGCGCCGGCGGACCCGGATTCCCCAGCGAACAAGATTCAGTTGGATGTGCATGTGACGAGCGCGCCACAACTGGATTTTCAGAATTCTTATGCGAAGCTGGCGGGAACGGTGAACCTGACGATACGAGGAACGGCGGCTGTGCCTTCCGTGCTGGGGCGAATCGAGATCAACGAGGGGAGCGCGACGTTTGCAGGGACGAAGTACCAACTGCAGCGAGGAGAGATTTACTTTACGAATCCGGTGCGGATCGACCCGATTATCGATCTGGACGCAACGGCCCAGGTAGAAAACTACGACATTACCGTGGGGCTGCATGGGACGGCGACGAACCTGAAGCCGACCTACCGATCCGAGCCTCCGTTGAGCGAGACGGATGTGTTTGCGCTGCTGGCGCTGGGGCGAACGCAGGAGGAGGCGCAACTTTACCAGGAGCGCCAGATGCAGCAGGGCACCGATCCGACGACAAGCGCCCTGCTGGGCGGCGCGTTGAATGCGACCGTGAGCAACCGGGTGGAGAAACTATTTGGCGTAGGCAGCGTGAAGATCGATCCGGCGTTTGTAGGCACACTGGGGAACTCGTCTGCGAGGATCACGGTGCAGCAGCAGATTTCGCGCCAGGTGACGGCGACGTTTGCGACGAATGTGAATACGTCGGCCCAGCAGTTGATTCAGGTGCAGTACGATTTGAATCATGATAATTCGATTGTGGTGACGCGCGACGAATCGGGCGTCTTTAGCGTTGTCTACAAATTGCGGAAACGGTATCGGTAGGGCGATGTCCGGGCCGGAAATTGCATCGTATGGATTGTGATTTGCTCCAGGCGGGGTGTGAATCGAATCGGCCGGCAAATCGGGAGGAACAATGAGCTGGATGATGAGTGTGAGGCGGGTGGGTGTGTCGTGTGTGGCCAGTGTGTTGCTGTTTGCGGGAGGCAGCAGAGCCGAGGCGCAGAGCGCGGCCAACAACGGCGTGAATAGCGCGAACGATGCGCAGATTCAGGCAGATGTGATGAAGGCGCTGGATAACAAACGATTCAAAGAGGTAAAGGTTTCAGTGCAGGACGGTGTGGTGACGCTTGGCGGAACGGTGGATCTCTACAGCTCGAAACTGGAGGCGGATGATCGTGCCCATCATCGCAAGAATGTGAAAGGTGTCGAGAACCAGATTGAAGTTGGCGGCCCGATGGTCGAAGACACGACACTAAGGGACAAGCTGGCGGAGAGGCTGGCCTATGACAGGGTGGGTTATGGGACGACGGCTTACAATGCGTTCACGATTGGCGTGAAAAATGGCGTCGTGACGCTGGGTGGGACGGCGTATGGCCCTCCCGATAAGGACTCGGCGATCAGCCTGGTGGAGAACTATCCGGGAGTAAAAGATGTGATCGATACCATTGAGGTAGCAGCGGTTTCGCCGATGGATGATCGCATTCGCCTGGCGGAGGCGCGAGCGATCTATGGGTATCCGGCGTTGAATAAGTATGCGATCGATCCTGCGAAGCCGATTCGGATCACGGTGGTGAATGGAAATGTGACCTTGTCGGGTGTTGTTGATTCCCAGGCAGACAAGGACCTGGCCAATATGAGGGCAAACGGCGTTTCGGGCGTTTTTCAAGTGGTGAACAATCTACAGGTGGCGGGCAGCACGGGGGAAAAGTCGTCGAAATAGATGCGGTTTTGTGTATTCGGGATGAGCTGACGGTGTTGGGGTGGGTCCGATTCTTTTACGATAGAAGGATGACATCGTTGTGGAGGAGCACGGTTGTAACACTTGAGATGATCAAGTGGGAACACTCAGTGTTTGCGTTGCCGTTTGCGTTGACGGGGGCAGTGCTGGCGGCGGGGGGCTGGCCTACGCTGCGGGTGTTGGGCTGGATCGTGATTTGCATGGTGGCTGCGCGGTCGGCAGCGATGGCATTCAACCGGTTGGCGGATGCGAGGCTGGATGCGGCGAATCCGCGGACGGCGATGCGGGCATTGCCGACGGGAGCGTTGAGCAGGGAGTTTGCCGGCGGATTTGTGCTGGTGTCGGTTGCGGTGTTTGTGCTGGGCGCAGCGATGCTGAACCGGCTGACGCTGGAGCTGGCCCCGATTGCGCTGGTGGTGCTGCTGGGCTACAGCTATACGAAGCGGGTGACGCGATGGTCGCATGTGGTGCTGGGGCTGGCGCTGGGGATTGCGCCGACGGCCGCGTGGATTGCGGTGCGGGGATCGTTTGACTGGCGGATTGTGGTGCTGACGGGGGCGGTGCTGCTGTGGGTTGGCGGATTCGATGTTCTGTATGCGTGCCAGGATTTTGAGCATGACCGCAGGACCGGGTTGAACAGCGTGCCGCAGGCGTTTGGAGTGGCGCCTGCATTCTGGATCGCACGTGCGATGCATGTGGGAATGCTGCTGTCGCTTTGCTGGCTGATTGAACTATTTGGACTGGGGAGGGTAGCGATGCTGGGAGTGGCGGTGGTCGCGATTCTACTGCTGTATGAGCACTCGATTATTTCGCCGGGAGATATGCGGCGCATGAATGCAGCGTTTTTTACCCTGAATGGCGTGATCTCGGTGGTGTTCTTCGGGTTTGTTGCGGTGGATGTTTTGCTGCGGCGATAGAAGAGCCCGCCGAGTGGCGGGCTCTTATGGGGAGGGCCTCCAACGTGGTTAGTGGCGATGCTCCTGCTTGATGTTGTCCAACTTCTCATTCATTTTTTCTTTGATGTTCTGTGCGGTCGATGTGATCTTGTCGCGCATTTCGTGCGCTTTCTCTTCGGCACGCATCTTCCGGCTTTCGCCCTCGGCTTGCGCCCTTGCCTGGGTGTCGTCGTTGATTGCGCTTGCGGTGTCCTTGGCGTGGCCCCAGGTTTCCTTGGCCGCGCCTTTGATCTGTTCGGCCGCACCTGAGTTGGCGAGTTTCTGATTGCCTACGGCTTCGCCAACGCGCTGCTTGACCTTGCCTGCTACCTGGTCGAACTTTCCTTCTACCTTGTCGGTGTTCATTTCGATACTCCTTCGACCGCGTGTGAATGGGAGGGCTGCTGTTTTATTGCGATTGGGGTCAGACGGCTCGTCTACCTGACATCAGGTTAAAGATGAGAACGATAATGGCGAGAACGAGAAGGATGTGAATCCATCCGCCCAGGGTGTAACTGCTGACGAGTCCTACGACCCAGAGGATGAAAAGGATTACGGTGATTGTCCAAAGCATGTTCGTTCTCCTAAACGAGTGCCGGCTTTCGCTTCCGGTTCGTAATGATGTATTGCAAGGCGAACCTTCTGGTGGTAAGTTGCCGGGCTGGCCGCTGAGGTTGCCAGTGCGAATAAAATATGAAGGAGTTCGTGCAGGCAGACGGGGGGGCTGGATTGAAGGTCGCGATTCAAGGCGAGTTGGGCTCAAATAGCCATATGGCGACGGTCGAGATGCTGGGCAACCAGAACGACCTGGAAATCATCCCGTGCACGGTGTCGGCGCAGGTGCTGGCGAAGCTGGTTGCCGGTGAGGTCGACATGGCAGTGCTGCCGATTGAAAACAGTCTGCATGGGTCGGTGGCGGAGCATTACGATCTGCTGCTGGAGCTTCCGGTCCGGATTGACGGAGAGAGCCTGCTGCGGATACGGCATAACGTGATTGCAATGCCGGGGGTGAATCTGAAGGATGTGCGCAAGGTGATGTCGCACCCGGTGGCGCTGTCGCAGTGCCGGAGGTTTTTAGCATGGCATTTTGAGTTTGAGGTTGTGCCTTTCTACGATACGGCGGGAAGCGTGAAGCATTTGATGGCGGCGGGCCTGGAAGACGTGGCGGGAATCGCTCCTGAGCTTGCGGCAACGGTATATGGCGCGGAGGTTTTGGTGGCCGGGGTGGAGGACCATGCGGAGAACTACACACGATTTCATCTGTTGCGGCGGGAGGATGCTCCCGCCGCGGAGAGCGTCGCACATACGAACAAGATGAGCCTGGCGTTTGCCATCGATCATCGGCCGGGGACGCTGGTGGCGGCGTTGCAGCGATTAGCGGATGCAGGGGTGAATCTGACGAAGATTGAGTCGCGGCCCGTGGTGGGGAGCCCGTGGGAGTATGTGTTCTACGTGGACGTGCGATTCGATACGGCGGAAAAGGCTGAGGCTGCGCTGGCTGCGATGAGGGGGCACTGCCGTATGGTGAAGGTGCTGGGGCGGTACCGGGCGGCTTAGGCTTCGATCATCGGCGGTGGTGGGGCGGGTGTTTTGAATACGGCGCGGTGGCGATGAAGCAGCCAGAGGACGAGGCCGTAGATGAGGATGCCGAAGATCAAGGGGAACATCATAAACGTTGTGGTGTAACTCAACGAGGCATGAGGTTGACCAGGGATCGTGGGGATGTAGGAAGTGATCTGCTCCGTGTAAAGACGAAGTCGCGCCTGATACCACGGAAGCAAGGCGAGACCTACATTGATGCAGCCGAAGATCTGGAACGCAATGGTCGCGAGGCGGGCGGGTTCCTTCAGGCGCAGGAGGCCGTAGCCCATCCAGCCGACAAGAGCAGCAAAGCACAGATAGAGGATGTGGGTTGCCGGGATTGGCAGAATGAACCCGAGAATGAATGCGGGGAAGGGCAGAAAGGCGCAGAAAAGACAGCAGACCGCAGAGAACAGCAGGACGCCGCCGATGATTTTGATCGCTGTGGGGGTTTGGCTGAAGCGACCGCCGATGCTGCTCACGGTCGGCATGAGCGAGAGTGGATTCGCAAAGAGTTCACGGACGAAGCGCAGATTGAAGTAGACCAGCCACCAGACGCCTACGGCAGCGATGAGTAGTTCGACTGCCGCCATGAGGAGGAAGACAAACGACAAAATGTGAGGATCAACGGTTGGTTGCTGGGCCTGCAGGGACGGGAGCATCAAGCGACTTACCAAAATACCAAAAACCCCCAGGATACCGAGGGCTGCAAGGCCGCCGCCAATGACTAGGATGGAGTAGCGAGCCCACGAGCGGAGGCGTAGGATTCCGATTACGGTCAGGATCGCCCAGACAGCGAGGGCGGCATAAACGATGCTGAAGGCAAGCGTGAAATAGATCACGAAGTGCGGGCCTGCGGCAAGCGCTGGCTGACGGTTGCTGTAGAGGCCGGTGACGACCATCAGGGCAGCCAGGAGCAAAAGAAAAAGCGCTGCAAGGCTGAGCAGAATTGCGGACAGAATGAGTCCAATGGGCCGCTTCATGGTGGGGTCAGTTTAGCCCTGAAGTGGTTGGTCCAGCAGATTATTTTGTGGAATTGCTCCCGGGGCGGAGGTTGAGAGCAGAAATTCGGGTTGTCGATTGATGGAAAAGGAGTTACGGCCGATAACAGAGGTACGGGCGTTCTAGAGAGATGGGGCCGGATTTGCGACCAAGGGAAGGCTTGCTGCATCGAATAGTGGATAATCTGATAGAGGGACACTCAATGCCAAGTGATTTCGTAAGCGTAATTCAGCCATCGGCAAAGAACGGCGAGGAGCCCAGCCCTGAGGGATCGGGCAAACGGCCGGCGCCGGTTCTGCCAGTACGGGATACTGTGCTGTTTCCTCATGCGGTTCTGCCGTTGACGGTGGGGAGAGACAGCTCGATCCAGTTGATTCAGTCGCTGGGTGAGGAGAAGACGATTCTGGTGGTGGCGCAGCGGGACGCGCGGCAGGACTCGCCCCAGGGGGCCGATCTCTATGCCATTGGGACCCGGGCGACGGTCCACAAGGTCGTCAAGATGCCGAACCAGAGCCTCTTTGTGTTTACAGAGGGAAATGAGCGGGTGCATCTGGGGGAGTTTTCGCAGCTGACTCCTTTTATGACGGCGGAGTACGAGGCGCTGGCAGATGTGGAGCCGGAACAGTCTCCCGAGGCCGAGGCTCTGCAGCGGAACGTGGTGAGCCAGTTCCAGCAGATCGTGACCTCGTCTCCTACGCTGAGTGACGATCTGCAGACAATTGCCATCAATATTGACGAGCCGGGTCGGCTGGCGGATTTTATCGCGTCGTCGCTGCCGTTTCTGACCACGACTGACAAGCAGGAGCTGCTGGAGACGCTGAATATTTCGGCTCGCCTGGAGCGGATCAACAAGCACCTGGCGAAGGAGCTTGAGGTGCAACAGTTGCGCAACAAGATCCAGACCGAGGTGCAGGATTCGGTTCAATCCTCGCAACGGGATTATTACTTGCGGGAGCAGTTGAAGGCGATTCAGAAAGAGCTGGGCGATCAGGATGATACTCAGAAGGACATCGCGGAGCTGAAAGAGAAGATTGAGAACGCGGGAATGTCGGAGGATGTGAAGAAAGACGCGCTGAAGGAGCTTGGGCGTCTGAGCCGGATGAATCCTGCTGCTGCGGACTACTCGCTGACGCGGAACTATGTGGAGTGGCTGGCGGTGCTGCCGTGGTCGAAGACTTCTTCGGGCGAGGTTGACATTCTGAAGGCGAAGGAGATTCTCGATGCGGACCACTATGGCTTGAAGAAGGTAAAGGATCGCATTTTGGATTACCTTTCGGTGCGGCGATTGAAGCCGGATATGAAGGGGCCGATTCTTTGCTTCGTTGGGCCTCCGGGCGTGGGTAAGACCTCGCTGGGGCGGTCGATTGCGCGGGCGCTGGGACGAAAGTTCTCGCGTATCTCGCTGGGCGGCATGCATGATGAGGCGGAGATCCGTGGACATCGCCGGACGTACATCGGCGCGCTGCCGGGGCAGATTATTCAGCACCTGAAGCGAGTTGAGGTGAAAGACCCGGTGTTCATGCTGGATGAGATCGACAAGCTGGGGCGTGATTTTCGCGGTGATCCGGCGAGTGCGCTGCTGGAGACTCTCGATCCGGAGCAGAACAATACGTTTCGCGATAACTATCTGGATCAGCCGTTTGATTTGAGCAAGGTGCTGTTTATCTGCACGGCGAATCAGCTGGACACGATTCCCGGGCCGTTGCTGGACCGTATGGAGATCATTGAGTTGACGGGTTATACGGAAGAGGAGAAGGTGAATATCGCCATTAAATACCTTATTCCGCGGCAGATTAAAGAGAACGGTATTACCGAGGAACAGATCGAGTTTCCAAAGGACAGCGTGCATCTGATCGCGCGGCATTACACGCGAGAGGCAGGTGTTCGTAAGCTTGAACAGCAGATCGGAACGGTTTGCAGAAAGGTCGCGCGACGCATTGCCGAGGGTCATACGGAGAAGATTGTGATTACTCCGGAGATCGTGCATGAGTTTCTCGGCGGCATTAAAGTGCGCGTGGATACTGAGATTGCGGAGCGAACCAAGCGCGCCGGCGTTGCTGTGGGATTAGCCTGGACGCCGGCGGGCGGCGATGTTTTGTTCATCGAAGCGAACCGGATGAAGGGCAAAGGCGGGTTCACGATCACCGGGCAGATTGGCGATGTGATGAAGGAGAGCATGCAGGCTGCGTTGACGTGGGTGCGCTCGAATGCCGCGTCGTTAGGGCTCGATGAGGACTTTACCAAGGAGACGGACCTGCATATCCATGTGCCTGCCGGGGCGATTCCGAAGGATGGGCCTTCGGCGGGCGTGACGATGGCGACTGCGCTGGTGAGTTTGTTGACGAATACTCCGGTGCACCCGCTGACGGCGATGACGGGCGAGATTACGCTGAGCGGCAATGTGTTGCCGGTCGGCGGAATCAAGGAGAAGTTTCTCGCGGCGAAGCGGGTAGGTGTGCGGGATGTGATTCTGCCAACCGATTGCAAACAGCAGGTAGAAGAGGACTTAACGCCAGACCAGATTGAGGGTGTGACGATTCACTATGCCAGCCGCATTGAAGATGTGCTGGCGGTGGCGCTGCCGAAGACGGCTGGTGAAAAGATTGAGGATGAGGTTGTGCGTGAAGGGGTTCTGCAGGCGGCCGGGTAATCCGGCTGGGCAGAGCGGACAAAACAGGCGGTTCGGCGGGTTGCCGGACCGCTTTTTTTCTGTGTGGTGAAAGGGGCGATTTTGCTGGGGGTTCTTGCGAAACAGGGTGTTTTAACGTGGTGTTTTTGTGGTGAAGTTGTGGTGAGTTGCTGGTGAATTGTGGTGTGTTGAGGGTCACTTTTGAGCGTCTAAAAAATTGTCACGATTTTGAAGTTTATTTTTCGTACTGGCGCGAGGCGATGCGGATGATGACGATCGGGCACTCGACTTTGGAGTTGAATGCGTTTCTGCGGGCGCTGACGGAGAATGGATGCACGACCCTGGTGGATGTACGGCGGTTTCCGGGGTCGCGGCGGCATCCGCATTTCAGCCAGGAGCGGTTGTTCGCCGCACTGAAGGAGGCGGATATTCGGGCGGTGTGGCGGGAGGGGTTGGGCGGGCGGCGGGAGGCGAAGACGGACAGCGTGAATACGGGGTGGAGGAACGAAAGCTTTCGCGGATATGCGGACTATATGCAGACGCCGGCGTTCGATGGCGAGGTGGATTGGCTGATGAAGCTTGCGGACTTCGACACAGCGGCGGTGATGTGCGCGGAGGCGGTGCCGTGGAGGTGCCACCGGTCGCTGATTGGGGATGCGGTGCTGGCACGGGGTGGGGTGGTGGAGGATATTTTTGTCGAAGCGGATGGGAGGAGCTCGCGGAGGCCGCATGCGATGACGGAGTTTGCGCGGGTGGAGGGGACGAAGGTCTGGTATCCGGGCGAGGCGAGTTTGTTTGTCTAATTTGTCTAAAAAGACTTCGATCAAATCGGGATCATGGTTTGCGGCATGAATCAACGGACTTTCCGCATTCGATTTACAATCGGGTACTTTGCAAGGGCATCACAGTTCGATCAGGAAAAGATATGAGTACAGATACTACGGAGTCCCTTCGAATCTTCCTATCCGAGCAGCTTAGGGAAGTTGAGCGGGATATCGAGGGTATAAGCAGTTACATATCCTTCAACCCGCCTGATACCACGGGTGAGTTGCTGAAGCTGCGCGAGCTGCAGCGTAAATATCGTGAGATCGCCGCAACGATCAAGAACGAGATTGCCAAGTTGGGTTAGTTATGCGCCTTCACCCCAGCAGCGTATGTCCGGAGTGAAGGCGCGCGGCGGGATTCAGAAGACGCTTTGTACGGGTGTATTTACGGTAATGCGGGTTCCAGTAATGTTTCCCTGGAAGTGAGCTACGGGCGTTGGATTGAGAACTCCGTTGGTTTCGATGTACTGGTCTACGGTGAAGCTGCCGCTAAATGAGTTCCCAGTACGATCGAGGGTTATCTGTTCCTGAATTTGCGCAGGTCCTAAAAAATTCGATCCGGTCATGTCCCAGGCTGCCGCGAAATGGTTCAGCTTGTATGCGTGATCGCCCACCTTCTGCCAGACGCCCAAGCAGAAGTCGCCACTTTCCGGCGGACGGCCGCCCGAGTTCATGATTTCGGTACCATCGCCATGCCATAGGGAGTATCCGGCATCGAATTCGGTGCCATTGGGAGCTGTACTGTTATTGCCATTGACTACAAACTTGACATGCCACATGCCGACAATCGGGTCGATGAGGTCGAGCAGATCGCTCTGCATGACAAAGTGTGCTCCCTGGGGTTGTGCGCTTAGCAGTTCGGGACTCCAGCTGATGTGAGATGCTACTGGCCGGCTGGGGCTTCCGCAGGCAGCGTTCGAAGCTGGAACCAGGAACAGAGTGAGTGCGGCCACACCGAGAATGGCCGTCAACGATTTGAATGTGCTCTTCATATAATTTCTCCTTCGCCGGCTTGGCCAGCTCGCAACGAGTTATCTTCCGCTCCGCGAAAAAGTGCAATGGAGGGAAGGTAAAGTGGAGGTGAAGATGAGGTGAAGCGGTAACCTTTTGGAAGTAAATGGGTTGTTCGAGAGCAATCGGTTGGGCTGCTATACTTCAGGCCCCGGAGTGTCTGCCTTGGTCATCGCTACCATCTACGAGTTTGGCGATTTCAAGCTGGACTGCGACCGTTTTGAGCTCTACCGGGCGGGGCGGAGCTTGAAGCTCGAACGAAAACCGATGGAGTTGCTGGTTCTGCTGGCGACTCGAAATGGCCATCTCGTCACGCGGACTGAGATTGCGGAACGTCTCTGGGATAAAGAAGTCTTCGTAGACACAGAGCATGGGATCAACACGGCGATCCGGAAGATTCGCGAAGTGTTGAATGATGACCCGGCGCAATCGCGATTTGTGCAGACGGTGACAGGCAAGGGTTATCGATTTGCAGTATCAGTCGTGGAAGTTCGACCGTCTTTGACTGAGGAAGAAACTCAGACATCGTCGCCCGAGAGCAGCGTTCGGGAGACCGGCGGAGTTGAAGCTCGCTCTACGGGCAGCAAGGCGGGGCCGTCGCGGAGTTGGCGGTTCTGGATTTGGCTGGCTGCGCTGGGTGCGGCGGCCATCGTCATTTTCTTTGTTGTCAGGAATCTATCCTGGCGCGGCGCAGTAAAACCGAAGATCAGCTCGCTGGCGGTGCTTCCGTTGGAGAATCTATCTGGCGACCGGGGTCAGGATTACTTTGCGGATGGCATGACCGATGAGCTTACGACGATGCTGGCAAAGAACTCTACGCTACGGGTCATCTCCAGAACATCTGTCATGCAGTACAAGGGAGTGCACCGTCCTTTGAAGGAAATAGCGCGTGAGCTTGGAGTCGATGGGGTGCTCGAAGGGTCGGTCGAACGCACCGGTGACAAGGTGCATATGACGATCCAGTTGATCCAGGCTCCGAGCGATACCCACGTGTGGGCTGAGAGCTACGATCGTGACGCGAACGATGTGGTTTCTCTGCCTCGCGAGGCCGCACAGGCGATTGCAAAGCGGCTGAACAGCGCTGTTCCCCATCCCACTCCCGTCAGATATGTCAGCCCTGAAGCTCACGACGCCTATCTGCGCGGGCGGTATCTCTGGTTCACGGGTAATAACGATGAAGCCGGCAGATACTTCAGGAAAGCTACGGAGCTGCAACCGGACTACGCCCTCGGTTGGGCAGGTCTTGCGGACTATTACGGTCAGGGTGTTTTCGGGGCTGGTCTCGACCCCAAGGATTCTCTTCTGCCGGAAGAAGAAGCGGCTCGCAAGGCGGTTGAACTCGATGACTCTCTTGCCCAGGGGCACCTCTCGTTAGGGGCGGCACTGTTCTTTCAGTGGAAGTGGGCGTTGGCAGATCAGGAGATCGCCCGCGCGATTGAACTTGATCCCAACTACGCTGAGGCCTGGCACTTCCGTGCGAAGACGCGTGCCGCACTCGGTCGCACCGCCGAAGCCATCGAATTCCAGAAGAAGGCCATGGAGTTGAATCCGTTCGCGCGGCCCTTCGCCATGGCGTTAACCTACATCGACGTGCGCCAATACGACGCTGCAATCAAAGATGCTCGTATGCGACTTGAAACTAATCCGCAGGAAGTCAGTTTGCACTGGGTGCTGACCGAGGCATACCGCCGCAAAGGCGCGCTGAAGGAAGCCGCCGAGGAGTGGGAGAAGTCGATGTTACTTGTCGGCGACAAAGGCGACGGTATCTCGGCCGCAACTGTCAACACGCCTACGAAAAGGGCGGCTATCGAGCCGTTCTGCTTGAAGAGCTGAGCTATCTCAAGCACAAGTCTGCTACGCAATATGTCTCTCCCCTCGATATAGCTCTTCAATATGCCCAACTCGGCGACAAGGAGAAGACGCTCTCTTTTCTTGAGGACGGGTATCGGGAACGCTCTCCGCTGCTGGTCTGGATTCAGACTGATCCTGCCTATGATTTCCTTCACGGCGAGGAGCGTTACAGGTCGATCATTCAAAGGGTTGGATTGCCTCCGGAGTGAGCGGCAGATCCTGTTGATATACCGCCACCAATGTAGTGTGCGGCTCGCGCCACGAGAGGCTTATCGGTACTCATGGCTTGTCAGTGAGTGCATTGGCGATCATGCACTCACCGAGATCCGCTGATTTCAGATGGCCGAGAAGCCGCCGTCGACAGCCAAATCCAACGGCAAGGCCGCTCATTATGGAGGTGGTGGCGCACCGACGACAATCGTCTGTGGGTCCTTGAGTTTCGATCGCGCCAGTCTGAAGCCAATCACTCAGTTATTGCCCAGCTTTATTCTGATGAAGGCCGATCAGGCACGTACGCTAGCTCTTCACAACACGATGCAGGCGCTTGCGTCAGAGATGGCAGGACAGGCGCCGGGATCTGAAGTAGTCGCGACTCGGCTAGCTGAGGTTCTGTTTATCCAGGTACTCCGGGGGCATATCGCATCGGGACCGGAACGCAACAAGGGATGGCTTCGTGCGATTTTCGATCCTCAGAAGGGCACTGCTCTGAGCGCCATTCACGACAGTGTGAATACACGCTGGACGGTCGAATCCCTGGCCGAGGCGGCGGGCATGTCTCGCTCTGCATTCGCGGTACGTTTTAAAGAGCTATTCGGACAAACACCGCTGGAATATGTAACCGAGTGGCGGATGCAGAAGGCGATGCAGTTACTACAACAGCGTGACAAAAAGCTCATAGACGTCGCTCGGTTGGTCGGTTACGAGTCTGACGCTGCGTTCAGTAAGGCGTTCAAACGAGTTGTCGGGGCCAACCCTGGTGAATACCTCAAACGTGGTTTTGAAGACCGGGGTAATGTCGGAATGGCGGAAGCTTTTTGAAGCGGAGGATTCTACTTGAGCCTACCTATGGCTATGAATCCGCGATCTCCAAGAATGGCAAGCACCGCGAGTTGGCGTTTCGTCCGGATGGCACGCCTATGAAAGCGGATTGATGAGGTAGTGAAGGCGAGCCGATTCGTTATCGCCGCTTATTGGCTGGTCCTCTGGGCTGCCTGTTGCAGCGAGAGATTTTGTGGGACGACGCGGATTTCGGTGCGAGTGACTTCCTGATCCTGAGTGAGGCTTTTGAATAGCAGGATCTTTCCGGTGATGTGGACGGAGATACGATCACTCTTCCAATTTGCTTCGTCGATGCGCTTGCGTTCTAAAGTGAAATGGCTTCCCTGGTCGATGTGTCCGAGCATTCCGAAGCCGAATTCGATGGGGCTGAATGCCTTGGCGTCGAGAGAGCAGAGCCGGTTTTCAGACTGTTGGAGCGAGACAGTGCCAGACATCTCGCGTGAGGCGCGTTCGAGGTAAGAGGACGGCTGAAAAGAGGGGTTGGGTTGGAAGGTGAAACGGACGCAGCCGTTAACTTCGCCGGCCGGGGTCATGATGAAGGCGGTGGGCAGGAGTTGAAGGAGCTGGGTGGCACGGAGCTCGTCGTCCTTGTGAGCGGAGTTCATTTTGCGGAAGGTGTTGGGGTTTTTGACGAGGCTGTCAATTCGCTGCTGTTCGGCCTGGGCCTGTTCGGGGGAGAGAGGCTGATTGTCGACTGCGATGATACGGCGGAGCGGACCGTCTGTAGTTTCGACAACTTTTTCTTTCCATAGATGACTGGCGGTGCGGGTGGAGCGTTCTTCGGAGGTGTAGGCGAAGTGAGCGACCTGCTGGCGGGCGGCGACTTCGTTTGCCGCCATTTTTGTTACCAGAGCTGGATCCTGAGCCAACGCCGGGATGAGGAGAAGAGGTAGAAGCGAGAGGCCGAGGACGCGCCGCGATTGATGAAACCGGGTGGTGCGGTGAGGCTTTTGAAGGATGGATAGTGGCATCGGTCTGCTTTCGTTTTGCTGGACCGAAGGGAAGGCGAGTCCGCGTTTCGTAGTGAATGATTGGACGCTTGCGGATGACGTGCGGTTGGTTGGGCTAGCGATCAATTGTCCGGGGGACGTTCGATGTGGTCGATTCGGGAGTATTTTCTATGGGTCCGGCTATGCGTCCATCGGTTCGTTGTGAATCTTTTGCGCTTCGAATCCTGACCTGGCAGCAGATCCGCTGCGGGAATGGCAACCGAAAGAACAAACAACGGCAAAGGCAAAATGCGGGGATTTCTCCACTGCGCTGCTCACGATAAAGCTGTGAGCAGCTTCGGTCGAAATGACGAGCTTTTTGTGGGTGGGGTGAAAATGACGAGCGTCTTTTGCGCTTCGAGTCTTTTGCGCTGCGAGTCGAAATGACGAGGTTAAGATGCTGGTGATCGAGCATGTGGGGGGGGCGACGGAGAATTGATCAAAGCGGACTTTTGCGGAAAAGAGTGGCTCGCGTGGAAATGAGTCGGATATGCTCAATGGGATGCGGGTTCGGGTGCTTCATTTTGGGGTGTTGCGGGAGAGGCTGGGGGGTGGGGAGTGGCTTGAAATCGCAGATAAGGCTATCGTTGCTGATGTTTTGAACGTCTACAGAGAGCGGTTGCGCGGGTTTAGCTGGGATTCGATTGCCGTGGCCGTGAACCAGGAGTATGCACGGGCGGAAGATGTGTTGAAGGATGGAGATGAGGTTGCGTTGCTGCCTCCGGTCAGTGGCGGTTTGTTGGGAGAGGTGCCCCAGGGGCTAAAGCCCCTTGATTCGGCTGAGGGTAGAGGGCCAAGGCTGAAGCCTTGGCGTACCTAGAGGCAAAGGCGAGGGAAGGGCGAAGGCAAGAGCAAAGGCAATAGCAGATCCTCCGCCTGCGGCGAAGGATGACAACGATAAAGGCGAAGGATGACAACTAAAAAGGCGAAGGATGACGCCTAAAAAGGCGAAGGATGACAAGTAAGAGGCGATGGTAGTAGGGACAGGACGGTTATGCGGGTTGAGATAACAGATGCGGTGATTCCGGTGGCTGAGATGGTTGCGGAGATCAAAGCAGGGGCGGATGGGGCGGTGTGCGTCTTCGACGGCATCGTGAGGGATAACTCGCGGGGACGGAAGACGCTGCATCTGGACTATGAGGCGTATCGCGAGATGGCGTTGGAGCAGATGCGGGGACTGGCGGCGGAGGCGATGAGTCGGTTTGGGGTGCGGGATGTGACGGTGGTGCACCGGCTGGGCAGGCTGACAGTAGGAGAGACAAGTGTGCTGGTGGTGGTGGCTTCGGCGCATCGCGGAGAGGCGTTCGAGGCGTGCCGATGGCTGATCGATACGCTGAAGAAGACGGTTCCGATCTGGAAGAAGGAGCAGTTTGTGGATGGGGCGAGTTGGGCGGATGGGGAGGCATTTCCGGAGGGGATTGCTCTTCCGCGGAGATCAGAGGCCAGGACGCAATTGGCGGATGGGCTTGGGGAAGAAAGCGGTCGTTCTTCGGACGATGTACCCATCTCAGAATCGAGATATGGAGTACCCGGTTCTGTGGGAAGTGGAAGGTCAGGGGCTGCGAAGTGAGATCGAACGGGTTGGTCTTTGCGGTGTTTCTGGGAGTGTTGGGGACGCAGATGGTGTTGGCGCAGGCGCCGATTGAGCGCAGGCCTCCTCCGCCGCCGACTGGAGCGCAGGCGCCCCAGGACACGGATGATGTGCAGCAACCGCCGGTGAGCAAGCCGCAACCGAGCGGCGCGGCGGCGGGTCAGCAGAGTCCACAGGGTGGGTTTCCGACGATCAAGAGTGAGGTGCGGCTGGTGAATGTGCCGCTGAATGTGGTGGATAGCGCCGGGACTCCGGTGGGTGGGCTGGAACGCGAGGACTTCGAGATTCTGGAGGATGAGAAGCGGCAGAAGATCGCGGTCTTTGAGAGAGAGGCGACGACTCCGCTGTCGATTGTGCTGGCGATCGATACGAGCGAGAGCGTGATGACGAGCGAGCGGCTGGAAAAAGATGCGGCGAAGCACTTTGTGAATGCGCTGCTGCGGGAGCAGGACGAACTGGAACTGATTCAGTTTTCCGATGTAGTGCAGGAGTTGGTTCCGTTCACGAATCAGAAGAAGGCGATCGAGAATGGGATTGGAAGGGTGCAGCAGGGGGATGCGACAGCGTTGTATGACGCGGTGTACCTGGCGTCGAAGCTGCTGGCGGGGACTTCGGCGGCGGATGGGCGGCGGAGGGTGGTGGTGCTGATTACCGATGGCGGAGACACGGTGAAGGGCGCGCAGTATGCGCAGGCGATGGAGCAGGCGCAGCGGGCGGGAGCGATGGTGTTCTCGATTATCGTGATGCCGATTGCCGCGGATGCGGGCAGGAATGTTGCGGGGGAGCACGCTTTGATTCAGATGGCAAATGACACGGGAGGGAAGTACTACTACGTGAACGACCCGAAGGGTTTGGAGGCGGCGTTCCAGCATGTATCGGATGACCTGCGGACACAGTATTTGCTGGGGTATTATGCGCCGAAGCGCGGGGCGGATACTTCCTTCCGGAAGATCGAGGTGCGGATGACGGACGAGGCCCTGCAAGGGAAGTACAGTCTCCGCTACAGGGCCGGGTATTACGCGGATGCGCGGTAGAGGTCAGGCCTCGGCGGTGGTGGGGTCGATAATGGTGACGATGGGGGTGATGACGTTGGCGGGGAAACCGGTTTCGTTGGCGTGGCGGCGAATGGCTTCTTCGCTGGACGCGATGTAGACGCAGTAGATCTTGTCGGTGGTGACGTAGGAGTGGATCCACTGAATGTCGGGACCGATATGCTTGATAACGGAGCAGGAGTTTTGCGACGCGGCGAGGAGCTGCTCGGGGGTGAATTTGCCAACGTCGGGGATGTTGCGTTCGATGAGAAATTTTGGCATGCGCTTCCTTTGTCTATAGATGAGGGCCCCTGGTTCCATTGATACTAACTGAGTGATGAGTGAGATGAGGGAATTGTGAGCCGATTCGAGTTTGCGCATGTAGCCGATGGAATTGCAAGGCAGGCTGGAGCTCTGCTGCGGGGATTCTATGCGAAGGGTGTGGCGACGGAGTACAAGGGCGATGTCGATCTGGTGACTGAGGCCGACCGGGCGAGCGAAAAACTGATTGTGGAGAAGCTGAAGGCGGCGTTTCCCGCGCATGGAGTGTATGGCGAGGAGGGTGCGCGGAGCGGGCTGGAGAGCGAGTATCGATGGTATGTCGATCCGCTGGATGGGACGACGAATTTTGCGCATGGGTTTCCGGCGTTCTGCGTGATTCTGGGGCTGGAGAGGAGAGGGGCTGGTTTAGCTGCGGACGCCGATGGGGAGATTGTTGCGGGGGTGGTCTACGATCCGCTGCGCGATGAGATGTTTTCGGCGGAGCGGGGCAAGGGCGCGTGGCTGAATGGGAAGAGGATCTCGGTGTCGAAGACGAAGACGATGCAGGAGTCGTTGACGGGGACGGGGTTTCCGAGCAAGAAGCGGCATGATAGCCCGAATATTCACTTCTACCAGGAGGTGACGCTGCGGTCGCATGGGGTGAGGCGGGCGGGGAGTGCGGGATTGGATCTGGCGTATGTGGCTTGCGGAAGGCTGGATGGGTTCTGGGAGTTTAATTTGAATCCGTGGGATACGTCGGCGGGGGTTTTGCTGGTGGAAGAGGCTGGCGGGACGGTGACGCACTTTGACGGCGGGAAGTTTACGCTGGACAGCCGCGAGGTGCTGGCGACGAACGGGCTGATTCAGGGGGAGATGGTGCATTTGTTTACGGAGATGTTTGCGGGGCGGGAGATGGAGGCGATTCCGACGCCGGCGGAGTTTGCGAAGAAGCGGGCGGAGCGGGAGTAGTGCGGAAGAGACGAACGGCTCGGGTGATGCTGTTCGACGAGGGTGGCGCGGTGTTGCTGATTCGGTTTGTGGCGATGCGGCCGGATGGGGAGTTTGTCTTCTGGGCGCTGCCGGGTGGCGAGATCGAAGATGGCGAGACGGAGGCGGGAGCGGCAACGCGGGAGTTGCGCGAGGAACTGGGGCTTGCGGTGAAGGTGGAGGGCCCGGTTTATCGGGATGCGAACCGGTTCTGGCATCAGGGGGAGATACAGGACAATACGGATTTTCTTTTTCGGGCGCAGTGCCGGCGCGAGGAGCCGAAGCTGGCGGGCGTGACGGCGGAAGAGATTGCAATGATGCGGGAGATGCGGTGGTGGACGGCGGAGGAGATGGCAGGGTCCGGGGAGAGGATCTTTCCGGAGAATCTGGCTGCGCGGGTGAGGGAGCAGGGCGGAGGCGGGAACGCGGTCTAAGAAAGTCCTGGGTACAAGAGGTTGTGTGTTGCGGTGGAGAGTGGGTGTGCTGATAGAATCGGAGTCCAAGCTTGGTTTTGGTTATGGCTTCAGATACAAGGGAGATTTAGCGAGATGGCTTATGTGATTGCGGAACCGTGCATTGGGACAAAGGATTCAGCCTGTGTGGATGCCTGCCCTGTGGATTGTATTCACCCCAAGAAGGATGAGGCGGGGTATGGCGAAGCGAACCAGCTCTTTATCGATCCGGTGGAGTGTATCGATTGCGGCGCGTGCGTGCCGGTTTGTCCGGTGTCGGCGATCTACGCGGGGGATGATTTGCCGGAGAAGTGGGCGGAGTATCAGACGAAGAATGCGGCGCACTTTGGACGGTAGATAGCGATGATGCGGATTTTCGCGACCGCGCGGCCACGGGGCTGCGCGGTTTTGCTTTTTGGTGAGGGAGCGGGATGAAGAGCCTGGCTTCTGCAGAGGTGCTGTCGGAGATCCGAACGAGGTTGCGGAGCGTGACTGTCAGCGACAGGCCACGCTGGGGGAAGATGACGGCGAAGCAGATGGTGCGGCATCTGCGCTGCGCTTACGAGGTTGCGTTGGGGGACCGGACGGTGGGGCCGCTGAGCGGGCCGCCGCCGGTGTTGATGAAGTGGGCGGCGCTGCGATTGGGTATACGCTGGCCGAAGAATGTTCAGACGATGCCTGAGTTGAAACGGGCGCTGGGACAACACTCGGATACGGAGTTCGAGGCGCTGATGAGTGCGACGATCGAGAGGATGGAGGAGGTGGCGGATGGGGTGCGTTGCGCGCCGACGCATCCGATGTTTGGACCGATGTCGGCGAAAGACTGGATGCGTTGGGGATATCTGCATGCGGATCATCATCTGCGGCAGTTTGGCCGGTAAAGGATGATGGAGCGAGTAGGAGAGGCGATTGTGTTGCGGGTGTGGCCTTTCCATGAGGCGGACCTGCTGGTGAGCCTGTTTACGCGGGAGCAAGGGCGGGTGAAGGGTGTGGCGCGGCATGCGCTGCGGTCGCGGCGGCGATTCGGCGGGGCGCTGGAGCCGATGACGCATGTGCGGGCTTCGTATGCGGAGAGACCGAAGCAGGAGCTGGTGCGGCTGGATGGGTTTGAGATTTTGAGCTCGCCGCTGAGCCGGCCGGTGGACTACGCGAGGACGGCGGCGCTGCAATTTGTGGCGGAGGTGGTGGAAGAGGCGCTGCCGGAAGGGGCGGTGGAGGATGCGGTGTTTCGGCTGGTGCTGGCGGTGCTGGAAGAGATGCAGGTGGGTAAGGTGTGGATGCCGGTGACGTACTTTGCGTTGTGGATGAGCCGACTGATGGGCTGGATGCCGGAGCTGGGTCATTGCGTGGTGTGCGGGGCGGATTTGAGGGGCGGGATGGTGTGGTATTCGGCGACGAGCGATGGGGTGACGTGCGGGGATGACCGGCGGGCGGGGAGCGTGGCGTTGGCGGCGGAGTCCGTGAAGGACGCGCAGAGGATCTTTCGCGGGACGGTGAAGGGATTGGCGGAGGAGGATTGGCCGAAGATGCGGGGAGCGGAGTTGAGGCGGTTTGCGGTGGAGACGCTGGAGCGGCATTTGGAGAAGAGATTGATGAGTGCGAGGGCGTTGGGGAGGGCTTAGGCTGCGGACTGCGAGGGTGTATCTCGTGGCGTCGAAGATGGGAGTAACCGCTGCTTGCGGTCTTTTGGAGGAAGGATGAGGTGTGACTTGCGACATGGCTTGACGAGGGTTGTCTGCGGGCTGGCGGCGTGGCTGATGGTGGGAGGAGCAGGGGCGCAGACGATACAGCCGGGGGTGCACTGGGTGGGAACGTGGGCGGCGTCGCAGCAGGTGCCGGAGACGGCGAATCTGCTTGATCCGGAGTTGCTGCGCGATGCGACGTTGCGGCAGTTTGTGCATTTGACGGTGGGCGGAAGTCAGTTGCGGGTGCGGCTGTCGAATGCGTTTGGGACCGCGCCGCTGCGGGTGACTGCGGTGCATGTGGCGCGGCCGGCGGGTGAGGCCGGGAGCGGGGCGATTGATGCGGCGAGCGACACGCCGGTGACGTTCGGGGGAGCGAAAGAGGTGACGATCCCGGCGGGCGCAGAGTATCTATCGGATGCGGTTGCGTTTCCGGTGGCGGCGCTTGCAAACCTTGCGGTTTCGATTCACTTCGACGAGCCGCCAACGGGAGAGACCGGACACCCGGGATCGCGGGCGACATCGTTTGTGGCGCATGGCGATGTGGTTTCGGCTGCGAGTTTGCCGGAGGCAAAGACGGTGGAGCATTGGTACCAGGTGTCGGGCGTGGATGTGGTGGGAGACGACAAGGGTGCGGGTGTGGTGACGCTGGGGGATTCGATTACGGATGGGCATGGCGCGACGACGAACGGGAATGATCGCTGGCCGGATGTTCTGGCGGCACGGATGCAGGCAGACAGATCGACGCGGTCGATGGGATTGCTGAATGAGGGGATTGGAGGGAATCGGCTGCTGCTGGATGGACTGGGGCCGAATGCGCTGGCACGGTTCGATCGCGATGTGCTGGCGCAGACGGCGGTGAAGGCGGTGATTGTGCTGGAGGGCGTGAACGACCTGGGAACGTTGACGCGGGATCACGATGTTTCGCCGGAGGAGCATGCTGCGCTGGTCAGCCGGATTGAGGGAGCGTATGCGCAGATGATCGCGCGGGCGCATGCGCATGGGATACGGGTGATCGGAGCGACAATTCTTCCGTATGGCGGGTCGAAGTATTATCATCCGGGGCCGGAGAGCGAGGCGGACAGGCAAGCGGTCAATGCGTGGATTCGTGAGGCGGGACACTTCGATGGGGTGGTGGACTTCGATAAGCTGACGCGCGATCCGGCGCATGCAGATCATCTGTCGCCTGCGTATGATTCGGGAGATGGATTGCATCCGGGACCGGCGGGGTACAAGGCGATGGGGGATGCGGTTCCGCTGAAGCTGCTGGGGCGGTAGGTTGGAGGGCTCTGCGCGCAGAAGGTCAAGGCGAGTTGGCGCATGGCTGATGCACGTTGGGTTATGTCATACTTCCGGCATGGCACGCGTGGGCGGTCTCGGGCGCAGGTCCGCTGTGCAGAGCGTGAGGGTTTTGCTGTGTGTGCTGGGATTGGCTGCCGGGTGGGGCGGATGGGTGGCTGCGGCGCAGGATGAGGAAGCCCCTACGCTGCATGTGTACGCGAATCTGATCCAGATACCGGTGCTGGTGCTGAGCCGGTATATGACGCCGCTTCCGCCGATTGCATCGAGCCGGTTCTCGGTGAGTCTCGACTCCGGGCCGCCGTTCCGCGCGACGCATGTGCGGCCGGAGGGAGATGATCCGATCGACCTCTCCATATTGCTGGATGACAGTGGGCCGCAGGAGGAGCTGCTGCCCAAGATTGACAGCGCAATCGCGAATCTTGCGCCACTTTATCTTCATGCGCAGGACCGAGTCTCGATCTATGCGTTGGACTGTTCGCTAATTCAAGCGTCGAATGCAGCGCCGCCGACGCAGGATGGCCTGGAGCGCGCGGTGAATCTGGCGTTGCAGACATGGACCGATCGCAAAAGGCATGTCGCCCCACATTGCAAGCAAGGCGTGCACCTTTGGGATGCGCTGAGATTTGTCGTTGCGGGTATGGATCAGCTTCCGGGGCGGCGCGTGGTTCTGGTGGTGACCGATGGGAGTGACGGAGGGAGCCTTCATACGTGGAACGAGGCGATGTATGCGGCCCAGGCCACGGGAACGGCGGTCTTTGGCCTGGCTTATGCTTATGCTCCTTCTATCTTCGGGGGATTTCAACGTCAGGGCTATGAGGATCCCCTGAATTCGGTGTGCCAACTGAGTGGCGGAGTGGTGCTCACGGGGGACAGCGGGAGCGTGGCAAAGACGCTGCAGCAATTTATCAAGATGGTTCGCGCCCGCTATATTGTGGAGTTCCCGCGGGCGATGAACTCGACGGCGGGGCGGCACGATATTGTGGTCTCGATCTCGAGGATGGATACGTTCATTCGACCGTCGGGAATCTCGGTGCCGATCCCGGACCCGGCTGTGCTGGCGGATCCGTCGACGGTGAAGGCTGACCCAGGGTCGACGCCGGTGCAGGGGAATCGACGCGTGTTGAGCGCGCCGCATTGAAGGGGAGGCGGGACGGTGCGAATCCGGTATGCTTCCAGAATGGCGAACGGTGGCGGTACCGGCGTGCGCTGCGGGGCCGTGGGGATGTTGCTGTGCGCTGTGGGGCTTGCGGGGCTGGCGGGGATTGCAGTGCTGGGGACCGGAGGCGCGGTTTTGGCGCAGAGTACGCCGGTTCCTACTGAGGAACCGATCCCCACGCTGCATGTGTATGCGAATCTGATCCAGGTACCGACCCTGGTTCTGGGGCCGAAGCGGGAGCGGCTGAAGACGCCGGTCGCGCCGGACCGGTTTTCGGTGAGCATCGATTCCGGCCCGTGGTTTCGCGCGACCCATGTGCGTCAGGAGGGCGATGATCCGATCTCGCTATCGATTGTACTGGACGTGCAGGGCGCTTCTGAATTGATGGGGAAGATGAATGCCGCGGTCGCAGCGCTTGCGCCGAATGCGTTGAGTGCGAAGGATCGTGTTTCGATCTACTCGATAAACTGTTCCCTGGTGCAGTCGTTGAACGATGCGCCTGCGTCGAGCGAAGCGTTGAGAGTCGGGGCGAATGAGGCGCTGGCGACGTGGATGGACCCGAATGTGAAGTGCGCGCAGACGGTGCATCTGTGGGACGCGCTGGCGCACGTTGTCGCCGACATGTCGAAGCTGCCGGGGCGGCGGGTGATTCTGGCGGTGTCGGATGGCTACGATACGACGAGCGAACATACGTGGAACGAGGTGAACAATCTTGCGCAGGCCGCCGGGGTTGCGGTGTTTGGATTGACCTATGTTCCTTCTCATCGCGACGTGAGCGAGCCATCAAAACTGATGTGGAGCAGCGAGGATCCGTTTCACTCTTTGTGCGAACTGAGCGGAGGGATGGTATTGCTGTCTGCGCCGAGCACGCTCGATTTCTCGCTGCAGCGGTTCGTCACGCTGGTGCGGGAGCGCTACATCGTAGAGTTTCCGCCGCCAGCCAATGGGACGGCTGGTGTGCATGTGAAGGAAATTAAGATTGCGAGGAGTAAAGACTTCATTCGGCCTGCCGGGGTATCGGTGCATATTCCGGATCCGGCTGTGCTGGCCGATCCGTCGACGGTCCGCTCGGACCCGTCGCACACACCGGTGGTGGGGACACGCAGGCCGATGACGGTACCGCAGTGAGGGATGGGGCTGGAACAGTTGGGGGATGATTCGAGGGCAGGCTGCGCCCAGCGGTTAGAATCGGAAGACTGCCACATTTCAAGAGAGAGATATGACTGGATCGGTTTTTGGTGAAGCGAAGCGGGCTTTGACGTTTCAGGAGCTGCTGTTTACGCTGCAACGGTTCTGGGCGGACCGCGGGTGCGTGCTGCAGCAGCCGTATGACGTCGAGGTTGGGGCGGGGACGATGTCTCCGGATACGTTTCTGCGGGTGCTGGGGCCGAAGCCGGTGAGGATTGCGTATGCGCAGCCTTCGCGCCGGCCGGCGGATGGGCGGTACGGTGAGAATCCGAACCGGCTGTTTCGGCATACACAGTTACAGGTGGTGTTGAAGCCGCCACCGGTGAATATTCAGGAGATGTATCTCGAATCGCTGGTGGCAATCGGGATCGATCTGAAGGAACACGATATTAAATTTGAAGAGGACAACTGGGAGTGGCCGGTGGGCGGCGCGTGGGGCGTGGGCTGGCAGGTAATGCTGGATGGTCTGGAGATTACGCAGTTCACTTACTTTCAGCAATGCGGCGGAATGGATCTGGACCCGATCAGCGCTGAGATCACGATGGGACTGGAGCGAATTGCGATGTTTCTGCAGGATGCGCCGTCGGTGTATGACGTGGTTTGGGCAGTTGAGCCGGATACGGGACGCAAGGTAACGATTGGGGACATGATTCTGCCGGCAGAGGAGCAGTTTTCGGCGTACAGCTTCGATTATGCGGACGTGGGGTCATTGTGGAAACACCTGGAGTTGTATGAGGCGGAGTGCCTGGGGCTGCTTTCGCAGGTGAAGGACTTTGAAACGATGGATACGCAGCGGCTGAGGCGGTTTCCGGTGCTTGGAGCTTATGAGCTGGCTCTGAAATGCTCGCATGTTTTCAACCTGCTGGATGCGCGCGGGGCGATTTCGGTGACGGAGCGCGTCGGTGTGATGGCGAGGATTCGTGCGCTGGTCGTGGGAGTTGCGAAGGCTTATGCAGCGCAGGGTGAAGCGCTGGCAGCAGCTACAGCGGAAGCAGGGGTTCGATAAAGGACATGGCGGATTTTTTGTTTGAGATTGGGTTGGAAGAGGTTCCGGCACGAATGATTGCCGGAGCGCAGGCGGAGTTGCAGCAGCGCGTGGTGAAGATGCTGGAGCGCGAACGCCTGGTGCGGTCGGGTGCGGTGACGAAGAGTTTTGCCACGCCGCGGCGGCTGGCGGTTTGGGTGAAGGATGTTGCCGAGAGGCAGGAGGATATGGCTGAGGAGCTGGTGGGGCCTTCGGTGAAGATTGCGTACAAGGATGGCGCGGCGACGCCGGCGGCGGTGGCGTTTGCGAAGAAGGCGGGGGTGGATGTTGCTGCGCTGAAGACGGTAACCAACGCCAAGGGAGAGTATCTGGCGGCGACATCCGTAAAGGTGGGGCGGAGTGCGGCGGAGGTAATTGCGGCGGAGTTGCCGAAGGAGCTGGCAGGGATCTACTGGGCGAAGAATATGTACTGGCGGCCGGGGAAGCCGGAGCGATTTGTGCGGCCCGTGCGATGGATGGTGGCGCTGCTGGGGGCGGAGATTGTGCCGGTCCGCTTCGGCGGCTATGAGGCGGGAGCGGTGACGTACGGGCATCGGGTGCTGTATGGGGATGCGCCGATTGCGCTGAAGACGCCGGGTGATTATGAGGATGCACTGCTGAGCGGATTTGTGATTGCGGAGGTGGAGGAACGGCGTCAGAGAATCCGGAAGGCTCTGGATAAGGTGACGCGAGCGGGCGATTCTGATGGGGCCGGGCTGCGTTGGCGCGAGGACCATGGGCTGGTGGATAAGTTGACGCAGTTGACGGAGTGGCCTTCAGTGGTGATGGGAGGGTTTGAGCGGAAGTACCTGGCGCTGCCGGAAGAGGTTCTGGTGACGGTGATGCGGGACCATCAGAGCTACTTTGCGCTCGAGGATAAAGAGGGGAAGCTGGCTCCGCATTTTCTCGCGGTGTTGAATACCGAGGCAGATGGGGCTGGGATGGCGGTGATTCGGCATGGCAATGAGCGCGTGCTGGGGGCGAGGTTCAATGATGCGCGGTTTTTCTGGGAGTTCGATCAGCGAGTGCCGCTGGAGGAGCGGGTGAAGCTGCTGGAGAATGTGACGTTCCAGAAGGATTTGGGGAGTTACGCGAAGAAGACCGAGCGGGTGCGTAAATTAATCGTCGCCCTGGGTATTTTCATCGTTGATCCCGAACTTGGGTTGGATGCTACAGCTCTTATAACGGCGAATCGCCTGGCGAAGACCGATCTGACGACGGAGTTGGTTAAGGAGTTTACGGAGTTGCAAGGAATCGTCGGCGGTCTATATGCACGAGCTCAAGGTGTTTCGGCGGCAGCGTGCGATGCAATCTATGACCAGTACAAGCCTGAGTCGATGGAAGACTCGGTGCCGCGGACGATTGAGGGTTCGGTGCTGGCAATTGCCGACAAGGCCGATTCGATTGCCGGGATGTTTGGACTCGGATTGGAGCCAACGGGATCGAAGGACCCATTTGCGCTACGACGTGCGGGGAATGGAATTGTGAAGATTCTAGCGGAGAGTAGCGTGGTGCTTCCGTTGACGCTTGATCAGATTGCTATCAACTCAACGGACGGTAACCCGCCATTGGTAGATACCATGCGCAGATTCCTGGTGGAGCGGCTGGAGTTTTATCTTCGCGAGGCGAAGGGGCAGGCGTACGACGTGGTGAAGGCGGTGCTGGCGGCGGGGTCCGATGATGTTCGCGACGCGGTGGCGCGGGCGCAGGCGGTGACGGCGGTTCGCGGGTCGGAGGATTTTGCGGCGGTGTCGGCTGCGTTCAAGCGGATGAAGAACATTCTTGCTCAGGCGAAGGAAAAGGGCATCTTCGATATTCGGGTCGAGATTCCTTCGCAGGTAATCGGAAATCCTGCGCAAAACGCTTTGACAGAGGCGGCGGGTAACATTGGTGAAAAGTTCACCAAGCTGGCCGCGAACCACGAGTATGTCGCTGCCCTTGAGATGATTGCAACACTGAGGCCGCCGATCGACCGGTTCTTCAATGAAGTTATGGTGATGGACGATGATCCGTATGTGAGAAATTCCCGGCTTGGTTTGTTGAACAGTCTTGTTCAAACATTCACTAAGATTGCGGACTTTTCGGAGATTGTGGTGGTGGGGTAGGGCATACCCCAGGGGGCTGAAGCCCTATCTTTGCGAGGTTTTGAGAGTGCCAAGGCTAAAGCCTTGGCCTACCTAGAGGCCACAGGTTTGGCGTACCTAGAGGTAAAGGTTTGGCGTACCTAGAGGTAAAGCCTTGGCCTACCTAGAGGCCACCACCGCGAGGAGATTGGTTCGTCGGATACGTCTTAGTGGCTGATGACTATCGCGCCGGCTACGAAGAGGGCGACGGCGAAGAGTGAGACGAGAGGGACGACGACACCTTCGTAGAGAGAGTTCGAGGAGCTGGCGGGGCCATCTTCCGCGCGAAAGTTTTGGTACATTGCAGTCGAGTCGGGTTGCTGGGTAATTTCCATCTTATTTTTGTCCTGGTTGACTCTCGCCGGCAGACAGACGAGAGAGATAAGGCAGAGCTCGCTTGCGTTTGGCGGCTGAGTCGATCAAAACCGCTGCGAGTTGCGATGCAAAGCTCCTGGCGGTAATGATCCATGAGGAAAACAGCCAGCCACAAGCATTACGTGCCGGATGGTATCCGGGACGACACGACGCTGGAAATGCAACCTTTGGGGGATGCTGCGAATGGCTGCCGGGGAGATTGCCGGTGGCAGACGCATTTGCGCTTTATTGGCGCGGGAATGGGATGGTCAGTGGACGCGCTGGAGGCGGGCGATGAGTTTTTCAGCTAATGGTTCGCCGGACTCGGTCCAGAGGAGGCGGCTGCTGATGCCGCAGTTCTTTTCGACGGAGAGGGTGAAGGCAAGAAGCATCTCCACGTTTTGCTGGATGTGTTTGGTGGCGTCCTGGTCGAGCTGCTGGTCTTCGATGGTTTCGGCGAGCCAGGGAGTGTCGAGGCCGAAGTCGACGCGGATTTGTCCGTTCTGGTCGAAGCCGGCGTTGTCGAACTGGGGTCCAAAGCCGAGGATGCGGACGGTGGCGGGCTGAAGTTTCCAGAGAGTGTCGAGGGCGGCGGAGCCGGATTGCTGGGCGAGGCCGGCTTCCGGGGTCCAGAGCTTCCAGCGCATCTCGAACTCGTAGGCCATGTCATCGTGAAGCTGCTCAGTGGCTTCGGCGACGGCGTTTTCGATGATGGAGCCGGAGGTGTCCGGGTTTTCCTGGGCACGGTTGTCGTTGACGTAGATGCGCTGGTAGGTGGGAGCCTCGGTGAAGTCGATGGGGTAGACCGAGGCGGCGGCGACGCGGGTGTCTCCGCTGATGGCGGCGAACTGGCGCATGACTGAGACCATTGTCGCGGGGAGAGAGTCCAAGCGGAAGTTGGGGAACCAGAGGCTGAGGTATAGCTGATCGGCCATGGGAACAGTTTAGCCCCTGCCGCGCGCCGACTTTGGCTGCGCTTGTGGATGAGAAGATAGAGGGGAATGAGTATTTCAATCGAGCGGTTGCGAATCTGGTTGCTGGCTGGCGCAGGCCTGCTGGTGGTGGTGATCGCTGCGTTCCTGGGGTATGCGCACTATCGGGCGCACCGTTTTTTGACGGAACTGCCTGCGAAGCTTGGGATGAACATTCGGCGGCAGGCGAATAACGTGACCTATTCCCAGTCGGTGGGGTCGAGGACCATCTATACGATTCATGCGGCCAGAGAGGAGAGCGCAGACGACGGCAAGCTGATTCTGCATGATGTGGGGATTGTGTTGTATGGGCGGAAGCAGGACAGGGCGGACCGGATCTACGGGAAAGAGTTTGAATATGACCAGAAGAATGAGGTGGTTCGCGCGATCGGCGAGGTGCATATCGATCTGCAGGCGCCGGCGGCCAAAGATGCGAACGGGAAGATGGACTATGCGGAGGGAAAGGATCTGCAGGGGGCAAAGAGTGGCGGGACGGGGGCGGGCGACGCTGCTGCGGGGGACGTTGCCGCGGGAGACGTTGGCGGCGAACACCGGAGCGGCGATCCGCGCCTGATCCATGTGACGACCAGCGGGTTGGTGTTTCTGAGGAAGCTGGGCGTGGCGGCGACGGAGAATGAGATTGAGTTTGAGTCAGGCGGGATGACGGGGCATGCCGTGGGGGCTGACTACACGTCGGATACGGGCGTGATTGTGTTGCACTCTGCGGTAAAGGTGACGGGTCTGCAACATGAGCGGCCGGTGGTGCTGACGGCATCGCATGCGGTGCTGGATCGGCCGGGGCAGACGATGGTGTTGTCGCAGGCGAAGTATCTGTCGGTGGGCGATGAGAATCGGACGGCCGGGGCGCAGCGTGTGGTGGTGCATCTGAGGAGCGATGGATCGGCGGAACGATTGGAGGCGGAGGGAGAGGTGACGCTGACCCAAGGGCGGGGGGGAACGGTGAAGGCTCCGCGGGGCGAGATGGTTTTGGACACGCAGAATAAGCCGCAGTCCGCGGTGCTGTCGGGCGGCGTGACGTATGCGGCGGATGACGGAGCGCGGCAGGCGCAGGGAGAGGCGAGAGAGGCCCGGGCGGCTTTCGATAAGAAGGGGCATCCGGAGCATGTCGTGATGACTGGCGCGGTGAGGCTGCAGGAACGGGTCAGGGTCACGGATGCGGCGGGGGCACGGTGGAATGAGCGGGAGCTGAGTGCGGCGGCGGCTGAACTTGGGCTGGCCTCGGACTCTGCGGGGAAGACACAGCTGCGTGATGCGAAGGCTACGGGCAACGCCCATCTGAAGGTGGTGAATGCGGTTGCGACGGGTGGGGCGAAGGCCGGAACCGGGGCCGGAACGACCAGCAGCACGCTGACGGGGGATGTGCTGACGGCGCATTTTATCCACGCGGGCAACACGGATCATATTGAACAGGTGCATGGCGACGGACATACGACGCTGCGAAGAGTGAGCGCGACGGGTGCGGTCAGCACGGGCTCGGGGGACTCGCTGGTGGCGCACTTTCGGCCGGCGACGGTTGGGGCCGGGAGCGCGGCGGCCAAGGGGCAGCAGGGGCGGAAGGATGGCCTGGGTGGCGGCGGGGCGGATGAAGTTTCCGATGCGATGGAGCAGGGGCATGTGGTGATGACGGAGCTGCCAGCGCGGAAGCCGGGGAGTGCGAATGCGCCGGCGGAGGAGCGGGCTACAGCGGATCGGGCCGTCTATGAACAGGGAGAGCATAGGGAGACTGGCGCTGGGAACGAGCATGGGAGTAACGAATTGGGACAGACGACGTTGACGGGAAATGTGCAGGTGAGCGATGGGACAAGTGTGCTGTGGGCAGACCGGGTGGTGACGGATCAGCAGAGCGGCGATGCGACGGCGGATGGATCAGTGAAGGCGAGTTACGGGCAGGACGGAAGCGCGGAGGAGCCGGTGCATGTACTGGCGGGAAGCGCGCAGTTGAAGCATGATTCGCAGATCGCGATTTTCACTGGGGTGCCAGGGCGCCCGGCGCGGATGTGGCAAGGGGCTTCGCAGGTGGATGCTCCCGTGCTTCAGTTTGACCGGAAGCAGCAGCGTCTGCTGGCGCATGGGGAGGGCCAAGGGGGTGCGATGGCGGTCCACACGGTCCTGGTGAGCGCGGGATCTGCGGGGTCTTCTGGCAAGGCGGCGGCAGCGAAACCGAAGGCCACGGGGAAACTGCTGGGAGGGGGCAAGGACGGTGTGGTCCGGGTGGCGAGCCGGGAGTTGACGTACTCCAATGAAACAAGAAAGGCGGAGTTTAGCGGCGGGGTGGAGGTGGAGAGCAGGGATGGGACGATGCGGGGGCAACAGGTGGTGGTCTATCTGCAGCCCGCTCAGACGGGAAAGACGGCGCCAAAGGATGGAGGCAGGGCAGAGGTAGCGAAGACAGGTCTGGCGGCGGGCGGGCCGGGATTTATGGCAGGCAGCGTGGAGCGGATCGTGGCGACCGGCCATATCGAGATGGAGCAGCCGGGCCGGCGAGCGACGGGGGAGCAGCTGGTTTATACGGCGAGCGACGGGATGTTTGTTTTGACGGGAACTCGGGCGGTCCCGCCGAAGGTGGTGGACGATCAACGAGGGACCGTAATGGGTACGTCCATGCGATTCCATTCCGGTGACGACAACATCGTGGTTTCTAATGGAGGAGAGAGAGATGCGGGAGCGAGAGTGCGCACGGAGACGCAGGTGAAGAACAAGCAATGAAGACTCTATCGACGGAGGACATCGGCAAGTCGTACGGCGGGCGGCAGGTGGTGAAGGGGGTGAGCCTCCAAATCGAACAGGGCGAGGTGGTGGGGCTGCTTGGACCCAACGGCGCAGGGAAGACGACGAGTTTCTACATAATCGTGGGCCTGGTTCGGCCGGATGCGGGCCGGGTGCTGGCGGATGGCCACGATATCAGCCGGTTGCCGATGTATCTGCGTGCGAGGAACTACGGTATCAGCTATCTGCCGCAGGAACCCTCGGTATTTCGGAAGCTTACGGTGCAGGACAATATTCTGGCGGTGCTGGAGGCGCAACAGTTGAGCTGGGAGGCGCGGCGAACCCGCACCGAGAGGCTGATTGAGCAGTTGAACCTGGGGCACGTTCGCAAGACACGCGGCTATGCGCTGAGCGGCGGGGAACGCAGACGGGTGGAGATAGCGCGGTGCTTGGCGATTGAGCCCGCGTTCATTTTGCTGGATGAGCCGTTTTCCGGGATTGACCCGATCGCTGTGCTGGATCTGCAGGAGATCATCTTCGGGTTGAAGAGGAGCGGAATTGGGGTGTTGATCACGGACCACAACGTGAAAGAGACCTTGACGGTGACTGACCGGGCTTACATCATTACAGAAGGCAAGATATTTGCGACTGGGACGCCGGGGGAGCTGGGGCGCAATCCCGATGTTCGACGGATCTATCTGGGAGAGAATTTCTCGATGGATTGACGTAGGTTGCACGTACAACTTCCGTTGTAAGCCAAGGTAGCTATCGGTGGAGTTCACGCAGCCTTTGGCAGCGTTAGACTTACAGCGAGAATGAGTTCAAGGCGTGTAGACTGAGGCCAAGCTGAGATTGGTGCTTGATTTGCACAATGAGCACGATGGTCGCCAAACGGCACAACTGGATAAAAGAAACGCAAACGGGCTAATTAAGAGGTTAACGTGCTGCTGCAACCGAAGCTGAACCTGAAGGTCTCACAACGACAGGTGTTGACGCCTGGACTGGTGCAGATGGTCAGCGTTCTGGCGCTGAACAAGCTCGAGCTGAAGGAAATGATCAACACCGAGATGGTGGAGAATCCGGTGTTGGAGGAGTTGGAGGAGTCTGCCGTCTCGCTGGATGAGCGGGCAGGACTTGAAGGGGACCGTGAGCGTTCGGCCGAGGAGGTGGCTGCCGAGGGCGAACGGGTGGAAAAAGATCCATTCGACGAGATCGACTTTGGGAGCTATTTTCAGGATTATCTCGATCCAGGATTTCGCACGGCCTCGAACTTTGAGGAGTATGACAAGCCATCGTTTGAGAATTTTCTCTCTCAGCCGAGCACGCTGAGCGATCATCTGGCGTGGCAGCTAGGCTCGTTGACGCTGAGCCCGGAGGTGCGGGCGGCGACCGAGCTGGTGGTGGGGAATTTGAACGAGGACGGATATTTGACGGCGAGCGACGAGGAGCTGGTCGAGTCGCTGATGCAGTCCAGAGAACCGGTTCGGCCGGAACCGATCCCGTTTGAACGCGGGACCAAGGGCAAAGCTTCCCATCCGTGGGAGTGCGGTGCGGAAAAAAGTGAAGCTGACGCCAACTTCGCGCCGGGCGAAACGCTCGAGATGGGGGCTGCGGCGGACGAGAATGTGGCGTTACTGCTGGCTGCGGTCCGTGAAGCGATAGGCCTGGTCAATTTTCTCGACCCGGTCGGTGTGGGTGCAAGGGACCTCCGGGAGTGCCTTCTGATTCAGATTTGCGCGCAGAAGGGTGAGGCGGCAATCGTCTTTCGACGCCGGCAATTGGCGGCTGCGAAGGATGGAGCCGCCGGCGATTCCGCTCAGGATGCGATCGAGCCCGTTGCAGCGGAAAACGGTGCGGGAAACGGGGATGTCTTCAGCATCGCGACGCATATCGTAACCAACTGTCTGGCGTTGCTGCAGAAAAAGGACATGCGCGAGCTTACTAGGAGCTGCGGACGGTCGCCGGAGGAGGTCAATGCGGCGGTGGAGTTTATCCGGACGCTGGATCCGAGGCCGGGTCAGCGTTACAACCAGAGCGAAACGCGACTGATTGAGCCGGATGTGGCGTTTGTGAAGCGCGACGACGTTTACGTCGTGGTGATGAACGAAGAGGATATGCCAACGCTGCGACTGAACCAGGGCTATCGAAAGATGCTGCAGCAGAAACAGACTGAGAAAGAAGTGAAGGAGTATGTGAAGGAGCGGTACAAGTCTGCGATCCAATTGCTGCGGAATATCGAGCAGAGGAAGAACACGATTGTGCGGACGTGCGAGGTGATCGTGCGGCGGCAGACGGAGTTTTTGGAGCATGGGGTCAATGCGCTGAAGCCGATGATGATTAAAGAAGTCGCGGAAGAGATTGGGGTGCATCCTTCGACGGTGAGCCGCGCGGTGGCGAATAAATATGTGCACACGACCCAGGGAGTGTTTGAGCTGCGCTTCTTCTTCTCCGAGGGTGTGAACGGACCGGAGGGCGGGGATCTGCCGTTGGTCTTGCTGAAGCGCAAGGTGAAGAAGCTGATTGAAGAAGAGGATGAGCGGAAGCCGCTTACCGACGATCAGCTGGCGGCGGAGTTGCAGCGGCAGGGAATCCAGGTAACCCGAAGAACGGTGGCGAAGTACCGGGAAGACATGCAGATTCCAAGTACGCACCAACGTCGTGTACGCTAAACGTCTGCGATCGATTGCGATTTTCGATTGCATGGACGAGGTGAGCGTATGGACGTCGATTACACCGGCAGACAAACCACTGTCACAAAAAAGCTGAAGATGCAGGCCGAAGCGGGACTGGCGCGGATCGCGAAGATCGTTGGCAACGCCGGAAACGTGCATGTGATTCTCTCTGCGGACAAGTACCGTCAGATTGCCGATGTGACGGTGCAGACCAGGCATCTGAAGCTGGTGGCTCGTTGCGAGGCGATCGAGATGGAGTCTGCGCTGCGCGATGCGCTGTCAAAGATTGAACAGCAGGCGATCCGGCATAAGAAAAAGTCGGGAACCATCAAGAGACATCCCAAGGCCGGCGAGAAGAATCCGGGGAGCGAGGCGATGGCGCCCGCGGCACGAAAGACAGTTGCGGTAAAGACGGTGGTGAAGAGCGGTGGCGGCCGCAAGGCAGTGCCGATGCTGGTGCATTCTTTTCCTTCACACTCGCCGCTGTCGGAGCCTCACGTTGTTCGGTCGACGGATGGGGTGGCGCTGCGGCCTATGTCGCTGGAGGAAGCGGTGAAGGAGGCTGCCTTCCGGGATCGTGATGTCTTCGTGTTTCGCGACTACGGCGGTCAGGCGATGGTGTTGCATCGGAAGCGAGACGGAAAGATGGAGCTGATCGAGGTTCCGTAGGCCGGGTGTAGGATTTCTAGCATGACGAGCAAGAAGGTCGCGCATCGGCGAAGGGATAGAGACGCCAAAAAGGACAAGGGAAAAGGACGGGCCGTCCCGGCTGCGGAGTATCGCGGCGAGCTGGTTATTCTGACGGGGCTTTCGGGATCGGGGAAGCTGTCTGCGCTGAAGGCGTTTGAGGATCTCGGATACTACTCGGTGGATAACCTGCCGCTGCAACTAGTGGCGCGCTTTGCGGATCTGGTGCGCCAGTCGGGCGAGATTGAGCGCGCGGCGCTGGTAGTGGATGTGCGGGAAGGAATGCGGCTGGAGGAATTTCCGGAGATATTGAAGAGCGTTCGGAAGGTGTTGCCGACGCGCGTGGTGTTTCTGGAGGCGAGCGAAGAGGCGCTGATTCGCCGATTCTCCGAGACGCGGCGACCGCATCCGATGGGGCGCAGCGATACGGTGGTGAAGTCGATTCGGGCGGAACGGAAGCGGCTGGACCCGATCCGCAACGTTGCCGATATTGTGCTGGATACGACGAAGTTCAATGTGCACGACCTGCGGGCGCGCATCAATGCGCAGTTTGAACGTGAAGAGAGCGACCAAAGCCTGATGATCTCTTCCAACAGTTTCGGATTCAAGAATGGAGTGCCGACTGAAGCGGACCTGGTGTTCGATGTTCGATTTCTGCCGAACCCGCATTTTGTGCCGGAGTTTCGCAAACTCACGGGCAAGGACCCGAAGGTGGCCAAGTACGTTCGCCAGTTTCCTCAGACCAGGGAGTTTCTGGATAAGACGATGGATATGCTGAAGTTTCTTTTGCCTCATTACATCACGGAGGGCAAGAGCTATCTCACGGTGGCGTTTGGATGTACCGGGGGGCAACACCGGTCGGTTTTTATTGCAGAAGAGATGAAGAAACGGCTGGCGCATGAGGGCTATCGGGTGAAGACTTCTCACCGGGACATGCCGAAGTAACCTGCGAGCGAACGGTGTGGCAATGGAGTTGGGAGCAATAGAATAGTGGGATGCGGGCTGCTATGGCAACGACCGGGAGAGTGACAGCTTGAAGCGCATCTGGCGATTGCTGCTCTATGTTCGTCCGTATGCGCTGTATTCGCTGGTGTCGGTTGTGCTGATGGCGATTGTGGGCGCGATGGCGGCGTTCCGCATTCTGCTGGTGAAGCCGATCTTCGACAATGTGTTAAGCCCGGACGCGCCGCCGGGGTTGGTCCTTGTCTTTCGCATTCCGCACACGAATCATGTCATCAACCTGCAGCGATTCCTGCCGAGCCACTTTCACAATGCATGGACCGTTGTCGCGGTAGCGTTGGTCGGCTCCGCGTTGTTGAAATCAGTTTGCGATTATTCGGGCACGTATCTGGTGAATCGTGCCGGATTTGGAATGATCACTGATCTGCGGAATGACCTTTATGACGCAGTTCTGCGCCGATCAGTGGCATTCTTTCAAAAACATACGACGGGGACGTTGCTGTCGACGCTGATCAATGACATTGAGAAGGTGCAGTTTGCGATGTCGACTGTACTGAGCGACTTCCTGCAACAGTTTTTTACGTTGATCTTCACGGTGGCTGCAGTAGTGATCGTTGGCGGCCAACTGGCCTGGATACTGCTGTTGTTCCTGCCGGTTGTGGTTCTGTCGGCGTGGCGCATTGGACGAGGAGTGCGGCGTACGACGCGCAAAGGTCAGGACAAACTCGCGGAGATCCAGAATATCCTGCACGAGACGATTACGGGCAATCGCATCGTGAAGGCGTTCGGCATGGAACTTTGGGAGATGGACCGCTTTCGCCGCGCGGCGCGAAGGTTGTTCGATGCGAATCTGAAGTCGGTGAAGGTGCAGGCTGTCAGTTCCCCGCTGATGGACCTGATTGCTTCAGTCGCGATTGCACTGGTGTTGTATTTAGGCCGGCTGAGCATCCAGCACAAGCAGATGACCGCGGGAGCGTTTATCACCTTCCTGATTGCTGTGTTTACGTTATACGACCCGGTGCGCAAGTTTGCAGCGTTCTACAACAGTTTCCAGCAGGCGATCGGCGCGAGCGATGAGATCTTCAAGTTTATGGACGCGGTGGATGATGTTCAGGAGAAGAAGCGGGCGTTTGTGCTGAGGGGGTTCAAGGAAGAGATACGGTTTGAAGATGTGAGCTTCGCGTATGAGAGCGATGGGGAGACGAAGGAAGTGTTACACGGCATCAACCTGGCGGTGAAGCCGGGTGAAGTGATCGCGCTTGTCGGTCCGAGCGGCGCCGGAAAATCTTCGCTGGTGAATTTGATTCCGCGATTCTTCGACGTGAATGGGGGAAGGATCCTGCTTGACGGGCACGACCTGCGTGATGTGACGATTGTTTCGCTGCGAGAGCAGATTGGGAAGGTGACCCAGGAGACGGTGCTGTTCAACGATACGGTGCGGAACAACATTGCCTATGGTCAACCGGATGTTCCGATAAGCAAAGTAGAAGAGGCTGCGCAGATGGCGTTGGCGCATAACTTCATCCTCAACATGCCCGACGGGTACGATACGAAGATTGGCGAGAAGGGGACCCGGCTGAGTGGAGGAGAGCGGCAGCGGCTGGCGATTGCACGGGCGATTCTGAAAAATGCACCGATTCTGATTCTGGATGAGGCGACTTCGGCGCTGGATATGGAGAGCGAGCAGTATGTGCAGGCTGCGTTGGCGAATCTGATGCGGGGCCGTACGGTGTTTGTGATTGCGCATCGACTTTCGACGGTGCGGAGGGCGAACAGGATCGCGGTGATCGAGGGCGGACAAATTACTGAAATCGGAAGCCACGAAGAGTTGATGCAGAATTCGGGGACGTATCAGCGGCTGTATAACATGCAGTTCGGCGGGGAAGACCCGGCGTCTGTTGGTAACGAGGTTGCAGTCACGACGAATCTGGAGGGGATTGCGTGAGCGAGGTTTATTCGATGACGGGCTACGCCAGCCTGCGCGGCTCGGTGCGGGACAGCGTTTCTTTTACGTTGGCGATGAAGAGTGTGAACCATCGCTTTCTCGATCTGAATCTTCGGCTGCCGTCCTACTGCGATGGCCTGGAAGTACAGATGCGGAGGATGTTGAAGGAGCGTCTGCGGCGCGGGCACGTGGAGGTGACGTTGCAACTGGAGCGCAGAACGAATGCCGAGATCCAGTTGAATACCGTTTTGCTGAGCGCTTACCTCGAGGCCTATCGAGAGGCGTCGGAGTCGCATGGTCTGGTGTATGAGCCGAATCTGAATGCAATGCTGCGCATACCGGGCATGATGACGGCGGAGACCAGCGTTGGAGGGGCGGAGTTGGAGGGACTTGAGACAGCGGTGCTCTCGCAGATTTCACCTCTTCTGGAGAAACTGAATGAGGCCCGCGCGCAAGAGGGCGCGGCGCTGGCTGCAGAACTGCGGGCTTCGATATTGCGTCTGCGGTCGTTTGCGGAGGAGATGGCCGGGCTGAGGAATGGAGTGCGGGAGGCTCAGTTCGACAGGCTGCGGAGCCGATTGATGGAGTTGACGGAGGGGGTTCCGGTGAGCGAGGAAAGATTGCTTGCCGAGGCAGCCTTGTTGGCGGAGAAGAGCGACATTGAAGAAGAGATTGTACGGTTGCGGACGCATGTTGATCGCTTTATTGCCATGCTGGACGAGGGTGGCGAGCTGGGCAAGCGGCTGGACTTTCTGCTGCAGGAGTTGAATCGCGAAGCGAATACGATGCTGTCGAAGACCAGCGGAGCGACAGGCGAGAATAGTTTGCGGATTACTGAGCTTGGGCTCGAGATGAAGGCCGAGATCGAGAAGTGCCGCGAGCAGGTTCAGAATCTGGAGTAGCGACTTCCGCGGGTTGTTAGACTGGAACCAGAACGGCTTTGAAGCAGGGTGATTGAGGCGCATGGCAGGCATACTTTTTATTATTTCGGCGCCGTCGGGTTCGGGAAAATCGACGCTGGTGAGCCAGTTGCGAACGTTAGTGGAGGGGTTGGAGTTTTCGATTTCCTATACGACGAGGGCGCCACGCGGTTCGGAGGAAGATGGGCGCGAGTACCACTTCACGACGCGTGCGGAATTTGAGCGCATGATTGCAGCGGGTGATTTTCTGGAGTGGGCGGAGGTCTTCGGAAACTATTACGGAACGGCAATCTCGGCGCTCGCTCATGCGAAGGCGGCGGGGAAGGACTTGCTGCTGGACATTGATGTGCAGGGCGCGGTGCAGGTGACGAGGAAGCTGCCGGAGGCGGTGTCGATCTTTATCCTGCCGCCGAGTCCGCAGGTATTGGAGATGCGGCTGCGCAACCGGAGTGAGGCAGAACACGTTACGTCTGAGCAGGTGATTCAAAAGAGACTGGCTGAGGCTCGGAACGAGTTGAAGCAGATGCGCGATTACAAGTATGCTCTGGTGAATGATGTTCTGGACCAGGCTGTGAAGGAGTTGCGGGCAATTGTGTTGTGTGAGCGCGGTGTTCGAAATGGCGTTCAGGCAATCGCTTCGAGCTGCAGGATGGACGCTGCGTCGCCAAGGTTAAGGGCGGCATTGAACTCCTTTGAGGGATAAGGACCAGGTTATCCACTGTGAATGATTAGCGCATTTTCGCTGAACTGGGATATAACTTCAGACTACGGGGTGAAACGCATGACCATCGAAGATGCTTTCCACAACAAATACAGCTTGGTGAAGGGTGCGGCGCGCCGGGCAAGGCAGTTGCAGTCGGGCGCGGTACCGCTGATCGCGGCGAAGTCGATGAAGGCTTGCCGGGTGGCGCAGGATGAGATCAAGCAGGGGCATGTGAAGTTTGTTCTGCCGGAGAAGGTTGTGGAGCCGGCGCTCGATCTTCCCGTGCAATAGGCGAAGCGAGCCATGGCGGGGGAGGCAGAGCAGCAGCTTCGGGCTTACGTGGACTATCTTCGCGACATGGGCGTCCATGACTTTTATCGCCGGGGCGGGCCAGTCGTTGCTTCTGTGGGTGAGTTGCAAGGACTGCCGGTTGACGTTGCGACGGTGGTGGAGGAGTTGCCCACTCGCAGCCGACCTGCCGTTCTGGAGGTTCCAATAGCCGGACTGGTGAGTTTCGATGATCTTGCGCCGTTGCCGGAGAGCCGGGTTGCTCCTGCGCATAAGGCCGAGGCGCTGACTGCGATTCAAGCTGAGATTGGCGACTGTACCCGATGCCCGCTGGCGTATGCGGGACGGCGAACCATCGTGTTCGGCGACGGCGATGCCAACGCGCGGTTGATGTTTGTCGGCGAAGGGCCGGGGGCGGACGAGGATACTTCAGGGATTCCGTTTGTCGGCAAGGCCGGCCAGTTGTTGAACAACATGATCCGGGCGATGGGGCTGAAGCGCGAGGAGGTATATATCGCCAATGTCGTGAAGTGCAGGCCGCCCGCGAACCGGGTTCCCGAGCCGGTGGAGGCGAATACGTGCGATCAGTTTCTTCTGCAGCAGATTGATGTGGTGCAGCCGGAGGTGGTGGTGGCGCTGGGAGCGACTGCGGCGACGTATCTGCTGGGCGTGAAGAAATCGCTGAGCGCGCTGCGCGGTCGTTGGCATAGCTGCCGCGGGGCGAAGCTGGCGGTGACATACCACCCGGCATTTCTGCTGCGTGATCCGGGGATGAAGGGCGAGGCGTGGAAGGATATGCAGATGGTGATGAGGGAGATGGGATTGAAGATCCCCGCTAAGGCAGAATCTGCTTCTCGCGTCGAATGATACTTAGGGATTCCGCGGGCACACGGTCAAAAGGGCTTCTCCAGACTAGGGTAGTCTGTGAGTGCTGACGCTTATTCTTCAATACAGTGCGTCAGTCCTGGGGATCTAAGGCCATGACGTCATCTTCGACTCGGGATACGGATGTTCTCATTGTGGGTGCAGGGCCGACGGGCCTGGTGCTGGCCCTGTGGCTTACGCGGATGGGGGTGCAGGTCAGAATCATTGATAAGACATCGGAACCCGGAACCACATCGCGTGCACTTGCCGTGCAGGCACGGACGCTTGAGCTTTACGGTCAGATTGGCATTGCCGATCTGACTGTCGAGCGTGGACTGAAGTTAAGCGCCGCGAATCTCTGGGTAACGGGCCGAAGGGCGGCGCACGTTGTTTTTGGCGCGATGGGCGAGGGGCTCAGTCCGTATCCGTATCCGCTGATCTTTCCGCAGGACGAGCATGAGCGTTTGTTGATTGATCTTCTGACCGACGCAGGCGTCGAGGTGGAACGCGAGACAGAATTTATCGGCTTTGAGAACACCGATGGCGGGGTGAACGCGCATCTACGATCGCGTGACGGAGTTGCCGGAACATGGAAGGCTGCCTACATCGCCGGCTGCGATGGTGCGCGCTCAACCGTACGAGAAGCCATCGGGATTGGATTTCCGGGCGGGACCTACGAGCACCTCTTCTATGTCGCGGATGTGGAAGCGAGCGGGCAAACGGTGAACGGCGAACTTCACGTTGCGCTCGACCGGGCCGATTTTCTCGTGGCCTTCCCTCTGAAGGGCGGGGAGCGGGCGCGGCTGATCGGCACAATTCGCGATGACGTTGAACGTGAGGGGAAAGAGCTCTCGTGGAGCGACGTGAGCAAGCGCGTGGTGGAATGGACACGGATCGACGTGAAGACGGTCAACTGGTTCTCAACCTACCGCGTGCACCATCGGGTGGCTGACCATTTTCGCAAGGGTTGCGTGTTCCTACTTGGGGATGCAGGCCATATCCACAGCCCGGTCGGCGGTCAGGGCATGAACACCGGAATCGGCGACGCGGTGAATCTGGCATGGAAATTTGCCGCTGTGCTGCAGGGGCGGGCCAACGCTTCGCTGCTCGATAGTTATGAGCCGGAACGCATTGCGTTCGCCCGGCGGCTGGTTGCGACCACGGATCGGGCCTTTACGGGCGTGACGAGTTCGGGAGCGATCGCACGATTGATACGCCTGCACGTTGCGCCGCTTGTGATTCCGCTGATCTTTGCGTTTCGCGCGACGAGACGCGGTATGTTTCGCGCGGTCTCACAAATCGCGGTGAACTACCGTGGGAGCAGTTTGAGCGAAGGGAGTGCGGGAGCGGTGTATGGGGGAGACCGTTTGCCGTGGGTGAAGATGGACTGGACCGGCGAGCTAAGTGACAACTTCGCGCCACTGACCTCTCTGAACTGGCAGGTGCACGTGTACGGCGAGGCCACGGATGCGATGCGATCGATGTGCGATGAGCGAAGGCTGCCGTTGCATGTTTTTCGGTGGTGTTCGGAGATGAAGCGAGCGGGGCTCCGACGCAATGCTGCCTACCTGGTTCGACCGGACGGCTATGTAGCCCTGGCAGATGCTGAAGGCGATGCGGCGACAGTTGCGTCGTACCTGGATGCGCGCCAGTTCATGGCAGCGATTTAGGTTGCTGGAGATGTTGAAAGAAGATTCGGTTATGGGGGTGGGATGTGGATGGCTGCTGCGACCACACCAAACAATTTGTCGATGCAGAAAAACTTGAATATTTTACTCACCTCGTGCGAGAGGTTGACCTGCAGGTCTTTGGGCGTAAGACCTATCAATTGATGATTCCCTATTGGCCTGACGTCCTCAAAAACCAGTCTGAGACAAAAGCAGATACCGAATTCGCTCGGGCATTTGACACCACAAACAAGATTGTTTTTTCACGATCATTGGACAGTGTTGAAGACAGAAAGACGCGAATTGTTCGTGGGAACCTTCACGACGAAATACTCAAACTGAAACAAGAAAAAGGCAAGAATATTTTAGTTGGTGGTGTAGATATTCCTTCACACCTTATAGAGCTTGGTCTAATTGATGAATATCGTTTTGTCGTTGGGCCAACCGTTGCAGGAGAAGGAAGACGGTTGTTTGACGGTGTTAGGCTGCCGGAGAGACTGCAACTAAAACTTGTTGAGTCAAAGGTGTTTAAATCAGGATCTGTTGCTCTTCGTTACTTAAAACAGTGACGGCTAGAACCACCTCCTCTTTGTTACCGCGGAATCGGCGAAACGCTGGCATGCGCAAAGAAGCCGCGGGCAGCAAGAACGTCAAGGTTGGAGGCAGTATCGCGAAGTCGGCTTGCAGACAGTGACAGTCACCCCCGAGCCGCCGGCAATCCGGAAGCTGTTTGTTTGGATCGACTCTCTGTGGGGTATACAGGCCGCAATGTCGCGGGAGAGGGGCGCGGATTCCGCTAAGCTGGAAGGATGGCTTTGTACTGTGATGTTGCGCTGCCGGTGCCGTTGGACCAGACGTTTACCTATTCGGTGAATGGGGTGGCTCCGGTGGTGGGGGCGCGGGTGCTGGTGCCGTTCAGCGGGCAGAGGCTGATGGGTGTGGTGGTAAGGGTGCACGAGGATGCGCCTGCGGATGACTTTGAGATCAAGCCGGTGCAGCAGGTGCTGGATGATGCGGCGCTGTTGCCGGATGAGTTGATGGAGCTGGCGCGGTGGATTGCTGCGTACTATGTTGCGCCGCTGGGTGAGGTGTTGCGCGGGATGCTGCCGCTGTCGGCGGAGGTGAAGCGGCAGTTTTTTTACCGGATCGCGGAGGCGGGGCGGAAGGTTTTGTATGAAGGCGCGGCGAAGGGTTCGTCGCGGCGGTCGAAGCTGCCGGCGGAGGAGCAGAATCGCGAGTATGCGGTGTTGAACTATCTGGAGGGTGGAGAGGCAGCGAAGATCTCGGCATTGCGGTCGGCTACAGGAGCGAATAAGAGTTTGCTGGAAGGAATGGTTCGGAAGAAGTGGCTGGTGCGCGAGGCGGTGGCGGAGGAGCGGGATGCCCGGCGGCTGGAGAAGGTGGCGGTGCTTGTAGAGGAGACGCGGCTGCCGAAGTTGAATGAGAATCAGGCGGCGATTTTAGCGGAGCTGGCGGCAGTGGGTGGCCGAATGCGGGTGCGGGATCTGCAGGAGACACTGCGCGGAATGGGAGTGCCGGCCTCGACGCTGGGGACGCTGGTGAAGCGCGGGTTGGTGGGGATTGAAGAGGTGGCAGAAGAGTTTCATCTGGGTGGAGTTTCGGCGCAGGGAAAGAAGCATGCGCATGAACACGCATTGAACGAGGCGCAGATGGAGGCGCTGGGGACGATTGCAGCGGCGATGGAGAAGGGTGGGTTTCGGCCGCATCTGCTGTATGGAGTTACGGGCAGGGAAAGACTGCGGTTTACTTTGCTGCGATGCAGCGGGCGCTCGACGCGGGAAAGTCGGCGCTGCTGCTGGTGCCGGAGATTGGGTTGACTCCGGCGATGGCGGCGCAGATGTTTGCGGCGTTTGCGGGCGAAGTGGCGATGCTGCACTCGCAGTTGACGCCGGATGAGCGGGCGGAGCAGTGGCACAGGATTCGGCGCGGCGAGGCGCGGATTGTGGTGGGGACGCGGTCGGCGGTGTTTGCGCCGATGGTGGATCTGGGTCTGATCATCGTCGATGAAGAGCATGATTCGAGCTACAAGCAGGAGGAGACGCCGCGGTATCACGGGCGCGATGTGGCGGTGATGCGGGCGAAGTTGAACGAGTGTGCGGTGGTGCTGGGGTCGGCGACGCCGTCGCTGGAGAGCTGGTCGAATGCGGAGAAGGGCCGATATGTGCGGGTGGAGATGCGCGAGCGCGTGATGGAGCGTCCGCTGCCGGTGGTGGAGCTGGTGGATATGCGCACGGAGTTTCGCGAGACGGGGCAGGAGCAGATCTTTTCGCGGAGATTGATTGAGGAGACGCAGGCCACGCTGGATCGCGGAGAGCAGGTGATTCTGCTGCTGAACCGGCGCGGGTATTCGTTCGTGGTGATGTGCCGGAGCTGCGGGGAGAAGATCGAATGCGAGAACTGCGCAATCTCGATGACGTATCACAAGAAGGTGAGCGAGAACGATGCGATGGCACAGCCGGGGCAGCGGCTGGAGTGTCACTACTGCGGGTTTCGCAGGGCGGTGCCGAAGGTCTGTCCGAAGTGTGAGAGCGAGCATCTTTATTTTCTGGGCGCGGGGTCGCAACAGGGCGAGGAGCGGTTGCAGGAGCTATTTCCCGCGGCGCGGATTGGGCGGATGGATCGCGACACGGTGCGGGGGCGCAGCGATATGGAGCGGCTGCTGGCGCGGCTGCACGGGGGCGAGATCAATCTGCTGGTGGGGACGCAGATGATTGCGAAGGGGCACGATATTCATGGAGTGACGCTGGTTGGGGTGGTGGGGGCGGACTTTGCACTCGGCCTGCCGGACTTTCGCGCGGCGGAACGGGTATTTCAGTTGCTGACGCAGGTGTCGGGCACGGGCGGGGCGGGGTGATTTGCCGGGGAAGGTGCTGGTGCAGACGTATCATCCGGATCACTATGCGATTCAGTTTGCGGCGCTGCATGACTATCCGGGATTTGTTGCGAAGGAGATGAAGTATCGGCGATGGATGCACTACCCGCCGTTTGCGGTGCTGGCGAATGTGGTGATTCAGAGCGAGAAGCTGGAAGAGGCAGCGGCGTGGGCGGCAGCGCTGGGGCGATGGTTTCAGCAGGCGCGCCTGGACAAGGTACGCGTGCTGGGGCCGGCGGCAGCACCGATCGTGCGACTGAAGCGGATCTATCGGTACCACTTTGTGGTGAAGGCGGAGAAGCGGCAGGCATTGGGTGCGACGCTGCGAGCGATGCTTGCGTTTGCGGAGACGCAGGGCATCGCGCGACGCAACCTGGTGGTCGACGTAGACGCGGTGCATCTGATGTAAGGCGGCAGACCGACGTGAGCGAACTAATCCAGCAGGTGGAGTTCTTTGCCGGGTTTGAAGCGCACGGCTTTGCCTGGGGCGATGGTGACTTCAGCGCCTGTTCTGGGATTGCGTCCAATGCCGGTTTTACGTGGCTTGACGGTAAATACACCGAAGCCGCGCAACTCAATGCGGTCGCCCGCGATGAGGGTCTGCTTCATGCTGTCGAAGATAGCGTCTACCGCAGCCTCTGCTTTGGTTCGTGGCAGGCCGGTACGCTCAACAACCCTTTGTATAAGATCCTGCTTAATCATCTGGGCCGCCGTCCTTGGGCTGTAATTTTATTAAAATGAAACTGACCGGGCTTAGTAACGTGATGGTAGAAAGTCGAAACGAGATTGTCAACGATAGAACACTGCCGTAAGATGAAGAATCTAATGAGGCAAGGGTACTGGCTTTACGCTCGCCCTTAAATTTACACCCTTCTGCCAGAATTAGAAGACCTGAATTGCAATACAGCGAGAAAAGAGACCTCAGTGGCCATTAAAAGTGATCGTTGGATCCGCCAGCAGGCGATGGACAACGGCATGATTTCACCATTTAGCGAAAAACAGGTGCGGGAGGGGGTCATTTCCTATGGGCTTTCCTCCTACGGGTACGACCTGCGGGTCTCGGACGAGTTCAAGATCTTTACCAACGTCAACAGCGCCATCATTGACCCTAAGGCGTTCGACGAGCGGTCTTTTGTGACCGTAGAAGCCCCGAGTGTGATCGTGCCTCCAAACTCGTTTGCCCTGGCGCGGTCGATCGAATACTTCAAAATTCCGCGGGATGTACTGACGATCTGTGTCGGCAAGTCGACCTACGCCCGGTGCGGCATTATTGTGAATGTGACCCCTTTTGAGCCGGAATGGGAGGGGTTTGTGACGCTGGAGATATCGAACACGACACCCCTGCCGGCCCGTATTTATGCCAATGAAGGGCTGTGCCAGATACTCTTCTTCCAGTCCGACGAGATGTGCGAGATCAGCTATGCGGATCGCAAAGGGAAGTACCAGAACCAACAGGGAATTGTTCTGCCGAAGCTGTAGTCTTGGTGCTGTGGGAACTGTAAACGCTGAAAGCCGGCCTGCTGAATACACAATGCTGAGGAATGAGGCTGCGAGCGATGAAAGACCAAAAGTCTCAAGGGCCTCTGAAACTGGGTCTGGTAGCCACGGACCCACTGCGGATTCTTGGGCTGCAGGAGATCTTCTCCGAGGGTGCGGTAAAGGGCGGCCCGGTGGAGATTGTTCCGCTGTCCGTTCCAGGCGCGCTTGACGCCTCCGGTGTGTCGCTGATTCTGATCGACGCGGCCTGCACGGACCACATCTTCGAACTGCTGGCGACGTTCCGCCGCACGCGGCCACATCTGCGCTTGATTGTGCTGGGGCTGGAGGAGGATCACGCGTACATCCAGCGCATCATCGGCGCCGGCGCGAAGGGCTATCTGGCGCATACGGCGAAGGGAAGCGAGGTCCGGCTGGCAATCGAGATTGTGCAGGACGGCTCGGCGTGGGCGCCACGCAAAGTGCTGGCCAATCTGCTGGACCTGTCGTCCACAGAGGAGAGGCGAGGCGAGAGCGCAAGTGAGCCGAAGTTCACCATGCGCGAGGCGCAGGTGCTGCGGCTTCTGGTCGACGGACAGCCTAACCGGATGATAGCGGAGGAGCTTGGCATCGATCTGGCTACTGTGAAGAAGCATGTGGGAACGCTGATGCGAAAGGTTGGGGTGAAAAACCGCATCTCCCTCTCGGTCGAGGCGATGAACCGAAAACTGCTTCCGAAGTAGTGCTGCTCGGCTTCGTGTCCTAGTAACGATTTAGTTAACAAAAACCGCTCAAAGGTCTACCTACCTTCGTACCGTTGCCGGGTCCGGTGATCTGATGCACATTGGTATCCAGCAACACAGACCTGGGAGAGGGGTTGTAGAGAGAGCGTCGGGGCGAACCCCGGCACTATCTCTACAACCCCCATTTTTTTTGCGAAGAAGGCATGTTGCTTGGTGTAACGTCATCGCGGGGAGGCTGTACAACCTGCGCCCCCCTTTCCCACATCTCATATATCGTTGGAAACATGTAGTTTTTGCGCTGTTTAATTTATTGCGGACTCGAAAGGTAAAAGGACAATGATGAAGAAAATCTCGGCGGTTTTGTGTGGTATGGCCCTGTCGGCCGTATCTCTGTCGGCCCATGCACAAGATGACAAGGCCAAGGTTGCGGACCGTTTGACGGCTGCAAGCCAGGTAATCGAGCAGGTGATGGCAACCCCGGACAAGGCAATTCCGGGCGGCATTCTAGCCGGCGCCTCGTGCGTCGTGGTAATCCCAAGCTACAAGAAAGGCGCGTTTGTGGTTGGCGCTCAATACGGCCAGGGTGTTGCAACCTGCCGGACATCGAGCGGCAGGTGGAGCGCTCCGGTGTGTGTTCAGCTTGAGGGCGGCAGCTTTGGATTCCAGATCGGCGGCCAGGCGACGGATCTGGTGCTGGTTGCGATGAATCAGCAGGGCCTACAGGCCATGTTGAAGAACAAGGTCAAGCTTGGTGCAGATGCGGCAGCGTCAGCCGGTCCGGTCGGGCGTAACGCTCAGGCAGGAACGGATTGGAAGCTGAATGCGGAGTTCCTGAGCTATTCGCGCAGCAAGGGACTGTTCGCCGGCATCAATCTCGATGGCACGGTGCTCTCGCAGAATCAGAACGATACGCGGGCGCTGTACGGAGCGGATGTTCCTTTCAAGACGATCCTCGACGGAAACCAGGTAACTCCGCAGGAGGCTCGTCCGTTTACGCGCACGATTGCAAAGTACTTTGTCGTCGCGAAGAACCAATAAACGCGGGGTCGAACGGATGGAGGGGCGGCTACGATAGCCGCCCCCTCTGTTTTTCAGACGCAGTGAGTTGGAATCGGTAGACTAAGGGCTTGAGCGAAGTGGAACAAAGAACGTTGTCGCGAGACAAGGTCAGCGTCCGCGAGACCGCGGAGTTTGGTCTGGTCTGGCTCATCGTTCACGGCGTTCGTCTGCTTCCAAGGCGAGTGGCTCGAGCGGTTGGCGCTGCCATTGGCGGGTTGGCCTTCCGAGCACTGGGGCGGCTGCGCCGAGTAGGGATTCGCAATCTGGAACTCGCGTTTCCGCAGATGACGGCGCAGGATCGCGAGACGATTCTGCGGTCGGAGTATCGGAATCTGGGCCTTCTGCTGGCCGAGTTCTGCAAGATGCCCGACCTTACCGCAGCGAAGGCGAACCGATTTATTCGCTACGAAGGCCTGGAGAATTATCGGGCGGCGCAGCAGCGGGGAAAAGGCGTTCTGGTGCTGACAGGGCACCTGGGCGCGTGGGAGTTGTCCAGCTTCTACCATTCTCTGATGGGGATGCCAATGGGAATGGTGATACGGCGGTTGGACAATCCTCTGGTCGACGAATTTGTGAACCGGATTCGCTGTCTGCATGGCAACCGCGTCATCCACAAAGACGATTTTGCACGTGGACTGATCGCGTCCATGCGTGCAGGCGAGACGGTGGGAATCCTGATGGACACGAATATGACCCCTCCGCAAGGTGTGTTCGTGCCGTTCTTTGGCGTGCAGGCGTGTACTGCATCCGGAATGGCCCGGATTGCTGCGAAGACCAGCGCGGCGGTGGTACCCGGATTCCTGCTGTGGGAAGCAAGCGAGAGCAGATATGTGCTGCACTTTGGCGAGGAGCTGGAGGTGATCCGAACCGATGATGCAGAACAGGACGCGCTTGCCAACACAGCGGCGTTTACGGCGACGATGGAACGGTATATCCGGCAGTATCCTGAGCAGTGGCTCTGGATGCACCGGCGATGGAAGACGCGGCCTCCGGGCGATGAAAGGATCTATTGATGGTGAAGACAGGGAAGGTTGCCGATTGGCTTGGAGTCAGCGCGCCGCTACTGGACGGGGAGATCACGGCCGTCTCGAGTATTGAGGGGGCGCGGCCGGGCTCTGTGGTCTTCGCGGTAGATCGAGAGGCACTGACGAGGGCGCTGGAGTCGAAGGCAGAGGCGATTCTGGCGAACAGGAGTTTGGAGGATGCGGAGTTGCCGGGCGAAGCTCCGAGCCGGCTCGACCCACGGGTGCTGTGGGTGGAGGATGCGCGCTACGCGTTTGCCGTGGTGGGTCAACGGCTGCGGGGACGGGGCTTTGTGGCGGGTGTGCATGCGTCGGCGGTGGTCGGGAAGGATGTGAGGATCGGGCCAGGAAGCCGGATCGGCCCGGGTGTGGTGCTGGAGGATGGAGCGGTAGTGGGGAGCGATTGCAATTTGATGGCTCGGGTGGTGGTGCATGAAGGCGTCTTGCTGGGCGATCGCGTCGTAGTGCAGGCAGGAGCCGTGCTGGGGGCTACAGGTTTTGGTTATGCGCGGAACAGGGAGACGGGAGAGTATCTGATCTTTCCGCAGCAGGGTCGGCTGATCGTGGAAGACGATGTTGAGATTGGCGCGAATACGACGATCGATCGCGGGGCGCTGGGGGAGACGCGGATCGGGCGTGGAACGAAGATTGACAACCTGGTGCATATTGGCCATAACTGCCTGATAGGAAAGAATGTAGTGATTGCAGCGCAGACCGGGATTTCGGGGTCGAGCGTGGTGGAAGATGGGGCGGTTCTGGGGGGCCAGGTAGGGATTGGAGAACATGCGACCGTGGGGGCCGGTGTGATCCTGGGGGGTGGGGCTGGAGTGTTGAGCGGAAAGAAGATGCGTGGATCGGGACAGGTGTTCTGGGGGCGGCCGGCGCGGCCTTTGAAGGAGTATCTTCGGGATCTGGCGCGGTTGAAACAGCGGTAAAGGCGTAACGATGATCAAAGGGATAAGAACTGATAAAGATAAACTCTTGTATCTGCCTTATCGCTTTTATCCGTCTCTATCTTTTTGATCACCGTTACGCCGTTCGCGTTGAGATTTGTCAGGTAGATTGCGTGGTGGATGATGGCGATTGTCGTGGTCGGAGGACACACCAGAAATATTGGAAAGACCAGCGTCGTAGCCGGCCTGATTGAGGCGATGCCGGAGATGCATTGGACTGCGTTCAAGATCACGCAGTTCGGGCACGGGATGTGTTCGGCCAATGGGGAGCCCTGCGACTGCGAGACGGCGGAGCACACCGTCGCTGTGAGTGAGGAGCGGGCAGGTGGGGATACGACGACGGATTCCGGGCGGTATCTGGCGGCGGGAGCGGTACGGTCGTTCTGGGTGAGAACGCGGACCGGAGATTTGGCCGAGGCGATGCCGAGGATTCGCAGGGAGATTGCGCTGGCTGAGAACGTGGTGATTGAGTCGAACAGTATTCTGCGGTTTGTACGGCCTGATCTTTACCTGAGCGTGCTGGATCCGGAGACGGCGGACTTCAAGGAGTCGGCGAAGTACTTTTTGGACCGGGCAGATGCGGTGCTGGTGACGGAGGGTGAGCTGGGACGGCCGGAGTGGAAGGGTGTTTCGCTGAAACTGGTGGAGGGGACGCCGGTGCTGGCGATGCGGCCTCCGGTGTATGTGACGGACGAGGTGGTCGAGTTTGTCAGGAAGCGATTGCAGGCTGATCGTCAGGCAGCCCACCGCTGAATGTGGATCTTCGCTAGATGGATTGAACGGGAAGGAGCAGGATGTCCTCGACAAGGCCAATCTCTTTCTGAACGAAAGGTTCGGCGTAGCGCACGCCGGCGAGCAGGCCGTAGTGGCGCGCCTCGGCGAAGGTTCGTTCGCGAATTTCTTCCTCCGGCACAAAGAGTCCTGTGCCCTGCGATTGTGACGCGTACTGCGAGCGATAGGCGAGGAGAGATTGCAGGCGTTGCTCGGCGAACGGGGTGATGTCGACGACGAAGGTGGGTCGAACGTCGGCGTAGAGGCTGGCGTAGAGAATTTTGAATGGCCGATGGGGCGGATTGGGTTTGCCCGGAGTTTCCACCTTGGCAAGCCCGCTGACGAAGCAGGCTTCGTACCCAAGGGTGGCGGAGGTGTAGTGATCGGGGTGGCGGCCCTGCCAGTAAGGCAGGATGACAACGCGAGGGCGCAGGCGACGGAGAACGGCGGCTATTTTGAGCCGATTCTCGTAGTTGTTCTCGACGTTGCCGTCGGGCAGGTCGAGGGCTTCGCGGTGGGTGACGTTCAGGATTCGCGCCGCAGCGGAGGCTTCGGCCGCACGCTCGGAGGCGGTGCCGCGGGTGCCGGATTCGCCCTGGGTGAGATCGAGGATAGCCGTACTGCGGCCGCGGGCGTGCATCGCGAGGAGAGTGCCGCCGCAGGTCTGTTCGACGTCGTCGCGGTGGGCGGCGATGGCGAGGATATCGATGGAAGCAGGGAGCGGAGAGTCAGGAGCAGACGGCGAGCTTGGCATTAGAGTGTTGCCGGGATGGAGGCGGGCGCTCCGGGGGCTTGGGTTCCGGTGGCTTGGTACGAGAGGTTGTCGGCTGCTTTCAAGAGGCTGCTCCCCCCGGTGCCTTATACCGTGCATCTTCCTTACATTCCTAGACGGTTAGTTGTCGGCGTCGGCGATGGCGTCCATGTAGGCGACGTCGAGCGCTGTGCCTTGAACGATGACGTTCTTGTTGTCGATCTCCGATCCATCGACTGTGCTGAAGATGTGAACCTGGCCGCCATACGCGGTGTAGACCTTGTTGAAGCCCTGGACCCAGCAAAGGCCGGTGAGATCGCCGTAATAATACTGATTCTGATTTGTGTTGGGGAAGGGAACAGTGACTGGCGCGGACGTGCTCTGCGAAACGGCGGGAATGATCGACGCGGTGAGAGAACCAAGATCGAAGCGCGTGAGGCAGTTGTAGTTCGCGGCCTGGTCGGTGCTCTGTCCCGCGGCGAGCTCAAGCGATGCACGGTGGGCGCGCTCTCCGGTAGCGCAGAACTGCGAGCCGATCCAGAGGGTGTTGTTGTCGGCGAAGAGCATCTTGGAGTGGGTGCCGTCAGAGATGGAGTATTGGCCGGTAACGGTGTTGGTCGCGAGATTGATGATGGAGAGATTGCCGGCGAACAGTCCGTCGGGCTGGAGTTGCTGGCCTGAGACGTAGAGCGTGGTTCCATTGGAGACGGCTGCGGTGACACCGCCGGGCACCATCACCTGAGTGGTAAAGGCCGAGGCGTCGGGCACGGTGGTGGGCACGCTGGTGAACTGCAGCACGCCCTGCTGGAGATAGGTGATGCTGGAGGCATTGCCTCCGCACTCCTGGCCGCAGTTGAAGATGTAGGCCGTGGTTCCGTCGAGCGAGAAGTAGCCGCCGGTGGGGCGGTCGAAGGCGTTGGCATGAGTGCCGGTATTGACAGGAACGACGCAGTAGACGGGCAGATTGAAGGGCTCGCAGTCGGCGGCTCCGATCGCGGCATCGGCGGCGGTGGAGGTCGGGAACTGGTTGTCGTTCAGCCTGACGACGCGATAGATCGTGTTGGAGTTGCGCACCATGGCGAGCGCGACGGTGTCGCCCTGATTGACGATCACCTGGAATACGTTGGGGAGAATCAGCCCGAAGGTGCGACTGGTGGTGTTGTCGACGATGACGAGCTCGCCCGATGCTCTCCTCGGCGGAGTAGACGTGACCGAAGGTGGGGGCGACGGCCAGACCGGTGGACCTGGCCGGAAGGCTGCCTGCGGAACCGCTGACGGCTTCCTTGCCGTAGTTGACGATCTGCACGTCTCCCGAAGCATTGGAGTAAACAAATCCTGCGATCTCAGCGGGGAAGTTGAGGATGAGGCTGGGGAAGCCGGAGGAATAGCCCGAGACGGAGAACGAGGTCTTGGTGTTCTGAATATTGCTGCGAAGGTCGCGCTTGGCGTCGACGATCTGCAGGCTGCCGGTGGAGACGCCGTTGGCCGAGACCGATATCATCACGCGGTTGGCCAGCAGGCTTGGCGGAACGGGGCGGTTGGCGAAGGTAAACTCCGGGAACTTGTACGCCAGATAATTGTCGCTATGGCAGGAGGTGAGGCCGGCGGTCGCAAAAGCGATGAGGAGGCCCCAAACGATCTGGGCTCGGAGAGACTGGGTGAAGAGACTTCGATTCGTCAACGGTAACAAACTCCAACCTGAGAGCTGCGGCGTATTTGGCGGCCATTGCCCTACCCCCGAGTATAACAAAGGAACAGCGGACACAGACGATCGAAGGCGATGGATTGCGGGCCGGGCGATACGGGTTTGGAGCCTGTCCGGGCGGTGGCTTAGGATGAGTTAAGCGTTGGAGACAATCATGGCAGATGGATGGAACGGGACGAAGACAGGATTCGTTGCAGGGGAGGCCGCGGTTGCCCGGCTATTTGCCGGGGGGACGGTGCTCTGCGATGGAGCGATGGGCACGATGCTGTATTCGCGCGGCGTCTTCATCAACCGGTGCTATGACGAGTTGAATTTGTCGCAGCCGGAGCTGGTGCGCGAGATTCACGCCGAATATCTGCAGGCGGGCGCGGAGGTTATCGAGACCAACACGTTCGGCGGAAACGCCTTTCGCCTGGAGCTGCACGGGCTGAAGGACAAGGTGCGCGAGATCAACGTGGCCGGCGTGAAGCTGGCGCGGGAGTGCGTCAACCAGATTCGAGACAAGCAGGCCAGCGAAGCATTTGTCGCGGGAGCGATTGGCCCGCTCGGCGTGAGGCTGGAACCGCTGGGCAAGGTGGGGCTGGAGGAGGCGCGGGCGGCATTTGCCGAGCAGATAGAGGCGCTGGTCGAGGGTGGGCCGGGAGTGGGGGCCGATCTGTTGATCGTCGAGACAATGACTTCGCTGACGGAGGCGGAGCAGGCGATTCTGGCTGCCAGGAGCGTCGCGCCTGGAGTGCCTGTGGTCGTGATGATGACCGTCGATGAAGAAGGCAATTGCCTGGATGGCGCGTCGGCAGAGACGGCGGCCCTGAAGCTGACGCAGTGGGGAGCGGATGCGGTTGGATGCAACTGCAGCGCAGGGCCGGCGACGGTGCTCAGTGTGATCGAGCGGATGCGTCCGGTGACGGCGCTGCCTCTGGCTGCGATGCCCAATGCAGGGATTCCGCGGGCGGTGGAGGGAAGGACGATCTACCTGACGTCGCCGGAGTACATGGCGAGCTTTACGCGGAAGTTGGTGAAGGCCGGGGCGAGTCTGGTGGGCGGATGCTGCGGGACGACTCCCAGTTATACGCGGGCGATGAAGAGCGCGCTGCGTGCGCTGGACGCGATGGAGGGTGGGGCGCAGGCGATGGAGCAGGCCGGCGCCGACAGGGCGGCGATCAAAGCTGCGAGCAAGGTAGAGCCGCCGGCGCTGGCGGAGCGGTCGAAGATCGGCGCGATGGTGGCGGCGGGCGAGTTCATCACTATGGTGGAGATCGTGCCGCCCAAGGGGATTGACTGCACCAAGGAGCTGGATGGCGCGGAGATGCTGCACCGGCTGGGAGTGGATGCGATCAATGTGCCGGATTCGCCGCGGGCCAGCGCACGGATGAGCGCGCAGAGCCTGTGTGTGCAGATTCAGCAACACGTCGGAATCGAGACGATTCTGCACTACACGTGCCGCGATCGGAATGTGCTGAGCATTCAAAGTGATTTGTTGGGTGCTTCGTCGATCGGGCTGAAGAATATTCTCTGCCTGACCGGCGATCCGCCGAAGCTGGGAAACTATCCCAACGCGACCGCAGTGTTCGACGTGGACGCAATCGGGCTGGTGAATGTTGTCAACAATCTGAACTATGGTCTGGACATTGGGAAGAATTCCATTGGAGGTTCCACGGGCTTTACGATCGCGGTGGCGGCCAACCCCGGAGTGCAGGATATGGACCAGGAGGTTCGCCGGTTTGCGTTCAAAGTGGAGGCGGGCGCAGAGTTTGCCATTACGCAGCCGGTGTTTGATATGCGGGTGCTGGAGGAGTTTTTGCGGCGGATTGAGGGCTTCCGGATTCCTGTGATCGCCGGAATCTGGCCGTTGACGAGTCTGCGCAACGCGGAGTTTATGAAGAACGATCTGCGCGTCAGCATGCCGGAGGATGTGATGGCCCGGATGGCCGCGACGACCAGTCCGGAGGCGGCTCGTGCGGAAGGGCGTAAAGATTGCCCAGGAGATGCTGGCAGAGGCAAGACCGATGGTTCAGGGAGTTCAGGTGAGCGCGCCGTTCGGCCGGTACGGGGTGGCGGCCGAGGTGCTGGGATTGCTCGTAGAGGTCGCGTAAATGGCTAGCTTTGAAGAGCAGTTGAAGGCCCTGGAGATCGTCGTCGAGCGGCTGGAGCGAGGGGAGTTGTCGCTCGAGGAGTCGGTGCGGTTATTTGAGGAAGGGGTGAAGCTGTCGGACTCCTGCAAGAAGGAGCTGGAGGCGGCGGAGGGAAAGATTCAGAGTGCTGGTGGAGCAGAGAAATGGGGCGATGAAGGTGGCGGATTTGGATCTGGGAGACGGTGTTGAAGTGGGTGAGGACGAGGAGTAGCCGCGGCTAGCGATCGCGGGTGGTGACGAAGCCGGGAACCCAGAGCAGGGCGCGCTTGGCTTCGGAGTCGGGCAGGTCGGCGATGGTGAGACGGGCGGCTTCGGCGTAGGCGCAGGCGGTGTCCATGGCGTATTCGATGGAGCCGTGGCGATGGAGGATCTCGAGAATCTGCGGGTGGGAGACGCGGTCGAAGCTGCGATCGGCGAGGACCGTGCGGATGGCTTCGCGGTCGGCTCCGGTGCCGCGCTCGAGAGCGTGGATGACGGCGAGCGTTGCCTTGCCTTCGCGCAGGTCGGAGGCTACGGGCTTGCCGAGAACGTCTTCGGCGGCGGTGAGGTCGAGGACGTCGTCGACGATCTGGAAGGCGAGGCCGAGATTGCGGCCGTATTCGCCGAGCTGCGATTCGATCTCGTCGGGATCGCTGAAATCGTGCGTTGGCGTGATGGCGGCGCCGAGTTGCATGGAGACTTTGAAGAGGCAGGCGGTCTTGCGGAAGATCAGGTCGAAGTACTCTTCCTCGTTGATCAGGTGACCGAGCTTCTGCATCTGGAGCAGCTCGCCTTCGACCATCTGCTGGGTGAGCGAGATGAGCAGTTCGAGGACGCGGAAGTTGCGCTCTTCGAGGGCGGTGCGAGAAGGACTGCATGTAGAGCCAGTCGCCGGCGAGGACGCATTTGGCGTTGCCCCAGGTGGTGTTGGAAGAGGGACGGCCGCGGCGGGTGTCGGCCTCGTCGATGATGTCGTCGTGGACCAGGGTTGCGGTGTGGAGCATCTCGACGACGGCGCCGAGGCGGATGCGGCTCTGGCTGGTGCAGCCAAGCGCCTTGGCGGAGAGCAGGAGCAGCAGCGGGCGGATGCGCTTGCCGCCGCCGGCGATCAGATACTGCGCGATGTCGGTGATGACCTCGACGCTCGGAGGCGGACTGGCTGGCGAACTCCTGCTCGATAGCGGCGAGGTCGTCGCGGAGGAGGTCGAAGACCTCGGCAGCGGTCGCGATGGAGAGTGTGCTCACTCGTGGTTAAGAGTAACAGGATGTTGATTTGGCTACAGAATCGAGTCAAAAATCCAAAAAAATATTGAGCCGGGCAAAGCCGGTTCGGTTCCGGTCGCTCCCGCCCGGTTAGTTGGAGCGGAAGTTGGTGAACTGGAGATCGACCCCGATGTCTTTGCCGCTGCAGCATTGCCATGATCTCCTGGAGGGTGTCGCGGTCTTTGCTGACGACGCGAACGGTGTCGCCCTGGATGCTGGCCTGGGCCTTCTTTTTGGAGTCCTTGATGGCGGCGACGATGATCTTTGGCCTTCTCGGACGGGATGCCCTGGACGAGCTTGATCTTCTGGCGAACGGTGGAGTTGGCGGCCGGCTCGAGCTTTTCGTACTCGAGGTTCTTGAGCGAGACGCCGCGCTTGACCAGCTTTTGCGAGAGGATCTCGATGACGGCTTTGAGTTTGTATTCGTCCTGCGACGCAAGCTGAATCGTCTCGTTGCCCTCAAGTTCGATCTTGGATTTGGAGTCCTTGAGATCGAAGCGGGCGTGGACCTCTTTGGACGCCTGATCGATCGCGTTCTTTACTTCCTGGATCTCTACTTTGCTGACTACGTCGAAGCTGTTGTCGGATGCCATATCGCCTTCCTTTTGTTTATGTGGTCGCTATTTATTATGGCAGCGGTTGGTTCGACTAACGAGTGCCGGGGAAGAGATTTTGGAAGTTGTCGGTGGTGATTGCCGCCAGCTCGTCCAATGAGATGCCGCGAAGCGCCGCCGAGGGCTGCCGCGGTATGGACCATCAGTGCGGGCTCGTTGCGTTGTCCGCGGAGGGGGATCGGAGCGAGGAAAGGAGCGTCCGTTTCGACCAGGATGCGGTCGGTGGGGGCGAGCTCGGCGGCATCGCGGATAGCCTGGGACTTCGGGTACGTCAGATTCCCGGCGAATGAGAGGTGAAAGCCCGCGGCAAGGGAGCGTTCGGCCTGCTCCACCGTGCCGGAGAAGCAGTGCATGATGCCGCCCAGGTCGGTCGGCGCCCAGTGTTGGACGATCAGGGCGAGCAGGTCCTCCCATGCGTCGGCATCACCGAACTTTTCTTTCGCCTGCGGGGTGGCGAGTTCGCTGGTGCGGCAGTGGATGAGGATGGGTTTGCGGAGTTTCGCGGCAAGCAGCATCTGGGCAACGAAGGCCCGTTGCTGGGTGGCGATGTCCGGATTGTCCAGGTGGTAATAGTCGAGGCCGATCTCGCCGATGGCGATGCATCGTTCGCGAACGGCGAGGCTTTCGAGCCTGTCGAGCGCGTCGCCGGTGGCGCTCGCTGCCTCCTGGGGGTGGATTCCAACACTGGCATAGACCGCCGGCAGATCCCGGCCGTTGGTTGCGATAGCGATATCGAGTGCCTGATGCATCGTCGCGGGGCCTTCCCCGATGCCGATGGCCAAAATTGTTTCGACACCGGCAGCATAGGCGCGGCGCAGAACTTCGTCGCGATCGGTTGCGGTCTCGGTATAGAAATCGAGGTGGGCGTGGGTGTCGATCAGAGGCATGGGGTGTCTTCAAGGTTAGTGCATGGGCGAGGCGTCCATGGAACGCCAGCGCCAAGGTCTATTTCTTTACATCTCCCCCGATCTGCACGACGCAATACTTTGCCGGCCCGTCTCCCGCATTCCGCAGCCCATGGAGCGTTCCGGGCGACACAAAGATCACTCCCCCGGGCCCCGCCTTATCGGTTTTGCCGTCGTGGAAAAAGTCCACCAATCCCTCCAGCACCACGATCACCTCGGTGTGCTGAATCGTATGCGGTGGATTTGGCGCAACACCCGCCGGCTGCTCCGACTCATGGACCGCGATCACCTCGCCCGTTGTCAGTGCGCCGCGCAACACATCGCGGCTCAGTCCGCCGTTGGCCGTCTTCCGCGACGGCATTTGATTCAGCGAATACACTTTGGTCTGCGAAAGCACATCCGCCCCGGCAGGAGCGGCCGGTACCTGCCCGAAGCCACCCGTCGCCGCAACCGCCGACAGGCCTGCACACATCTCGCGCCGTGTCATCTTTCTCATGCGGCTATCCTAACGCGATCTGGTAGGGAAACACGCGTCAGTCTGCCTTCAACTGCCGCTTAATGCCGGAGATTCGTTCCTTAAGCACCGCGATCGACTCGCCCCACGTCTTAAACGTCTCGGTTGTATAGCCCGAATCGAAGTTGCGGGGGTGAGGTTCTTTAGCGGCCGACCGGCGCAGGGCCTCCTCGAGCCTTCCCTCGAAATAAGCGAGCCGGTTCTTGAGATTTTCATTTCCCACGAACTAAAGGCTATCACCCCTCCAGGACTGTCGGTATTTTCGGGTCATCCTTCTTTCCACATCGCATCCTTTATCGAGACGCCGTCAAGCGATCGAGATCCAGGTTCAGCGTCAACACGTTGACGCGAGGTTCACCGAGGAACCCAAGCTGTCTAGGCTGCGTGTGCTCCAACACGAGCCTGCGAACCGCATCTTCTGGGAGATGCCGCTCTCTGGCAACCTCGGCCACTTGAAACTCAGCAGCAGCAGGGGTGATATCAGGATCGAGCCCTGAGCCTGAGGCCGTCACGAGATCGATCGGCACATCGGCGCCGGGATGTTCGGTCAGATACTGCGCAACATCCGTCGCAACGCGGTCAATCAGCTTCTTGTTTGTAGGAGCGTAGTTGGAGCCGCTTGAGTTCGCAGCATCGTATCCATTGCCCGCAGCCGATGGCCGTGAATGAAAATACTGAGCAGCGGTAAAGGGCTGTCCGATAATTTTCGAGCCGACAAGCTCGCCGTCCTTCCGGATCAGCTGCCCGTTCGCCTTATCGTGAAAGATCAACTGCGCCAGGCCGGTCACGACGAATGGATAGAGGATGCCGAATAAAACAGTAGTAACAATGGTATAGAGCACGGCAGTGATGAGATTGCGACGCATAGAGATCCTTTAGGCCAGGTGAATGGCAGTGATGATGATGTCGATAAGCTTGATCCCGAGGAACGGAGCGATGATGCCGCCGAAGCCGTAGAGAATCAGGTTGCGCCGCAGCAGCGCCTCTGCCGACATGGCTTTGTATCCGACTCCACGCAACGCCAGCGGAATCAGCCCGACGATAATCAGCGCATTGAAGATCACAGCCGAAAGAATCGCCGACTGCGGTGTCTTCAAATGCATGATGTTCAATGCATTCATCACGGGAAACGACACCGCAAACATCGCCGGAATAATGGCAAAGTACTTCGCCACATCGTTCGCGATTGAGAACGTAGTCAAGGCGCCGCGAGTCATCAGGAGTTGCTTGCCGATCTCGACGATCTCGATCAGCTTCGTCGGGTTGGAGTCGAGATCCACCATGTTGCCGGCCTCTTTCGCCGCCTGCGTGCCCGTGTTCATCGCTACACCCACGTCGGCCTGCGCCAGTGCTGGAGCGTCGTTCGTGCCATCGCCGGTCATTGCAACCAGCTTGCCCTCGCCCTGTTCGCGGCGAATCAGATCCATTTTGTCCTTTGGCTTCGCCTCGGCCAGGAAGTCGTCAACGCCTGCCTCGCGCGCAATGGCCGCCGCGGTCAGCGGGTTATCGCCCGTGATCATGATGGTCCGGATGCCCATCGAACGCAGCTGCGCAAACCGCTCACGCATCCCACCCTTCACGACATCCTTCAGATGGATCACCCCCAGCGCCTGGCGATTCTCGGCAACGACCAGCGGCGTCCCACCGCTGCGCGCGATCGTCTCAACCATAGCCCGAACCTCATTCGGCAAACTGCCGCCGTTTTCCTTCAGAAAAGCAGCGATAGCATCCGTCGAACCCTTCCGAATCACACGACCGTCAAGGTTCACCCCGGACATTCGCGTCACTGCGCTGAATGGCACAAACTCCGCCTGCATCTTGCCCAGCTCGCGCCCACGCAATGCATACAACTCTTTGGCAAGGACAACGATGCTTCGGCCTTCCGGTGTCTCATCCGGAAGCGACGACAACTGCGCCGCCTCTGCAAGTTGATCTTTGCTGACTCCCGGCGCAGGAAGAAACTCAGCCGCCTGACGATTGCCGAGTGTGATCGTTCCCGTCTTATCGAGCAGCAAAGTATTCACATCGCCCGCCGCTTCCACCGCGCGCCCGGACATCGCCAGCACATTGTGCTGCACCAGGCGATCCATCCCCGCAATGCCAATCGCCGAAAGTAATCCGCCGATCGTCGTCGGGATCAGGCAAACCAGTAACGAGATCAGCACAAAAACGGATTGCGGCGCAGTCGAATAAATTGCGATTGGCTGCAAGGTAACCACAGCCAGCAGGAAGATAATCGTCAAACCGGCAAGCAGGATATTCAACGCGATCTCGTTCGGTGTCTTCTGCCGCTCCGCGCCTTCCACTAGCGCAATCATGCGGTCCAGAAACGTCTCACCTGGATTCGACGTAATGCGAACTTTGATCTGATCCGACAACACCTTGGTTCCACCCGTAACCGCGGACCGATCGCCTCCGGCCTCGCGAATCACCGGCGCAGATTCGCCCGTAATTGCAGACTCGTCAACCGAAGCAACGCCTTCGATCACCTCGCCATCGCCAGGAATCATGTTCCCGGCGATGACAAGCACGAGATCTCCCGAGCGCAAATTCGCGCTGGGAATATCTTCGGTTGTTCCGTTGGCTCGATATCTCACGGCCGTGGTCTCGGACTTCGCGCGGCGCAATGCATCGGCCTGCGCTTTGCCGCGGCCCTCCGCCATCGCTTCGGCGAAGTTTGCGAACAACACCGTGAACCAGAGCCAAAGCGTAATCTGCAGATCGAAGCGAAGCGCGCCGTGATGCGCCATAAAATCGTGGAACAGGTAGATGCTGGTAATGACGCTGCCGATCTCGACGACGAACATGACCGGGTTCTTCATCATCGTGCGGGGGCTGAGCTTGACGAACGCATCCACCAGTGCGCGACGTACGATCCTGGTGTCCCAAAGTGAGCGTTTACGAGTGTTTGTCATGTATTTCTCTGTCTTCTCTTCTTTCAACTAGAAGGTTTTACCAGCGTGCATCAGTAAGTGTTCGAGGATTGGGCCTAGGGAGAGCGCGGGGAAGAAGGTTAGCGCGCCAATGATGAGAATCACTCCAACTAACAGCACTGTGAATAGCGGGGTATGAACCGGGAACGTTCCGGGCGATGGGGGAACCAGCTTCTTCCTGGCCAGATTGCCGGCGATCGCCAGCATCGGAACGATCATCAGGAAGCGGCCGATCAGCATAGCTGCGCCCAACGACAAGTTGTACCAGTGCGTATTTGCGCTCAATCCACCAAAAGCCGATCCGTTATTTCCGGTCGCCGAAGTGTAGGCGTACAGAATCTCCGAAAGCCCATGCGGTCCGGTATTCCCCAACGCAGAGAGGCCGACGTTCGGCATCATCAGCGAAATCGCGGAGAATCCCAGAATCGACAACGGAAAGATAAGCACATACAACATCGCCATCTTCACGTCATAGGATTCGATCTTCTTGCCGAGATACTCCGGCGTGCGCCCGACCATCAGTCCAGCAATAAAGACTGACAGCACGACAAAGATCAACATCCCGTACAGTCCTGCGCCAACGCCGCCAAAGATTACCTCTCCCAACATGATGTTGACGAGCGGAACCATGCCGCCGAGCGGCATAAACGAGTCATGCATCGAATTGACGGCGCCGCAGCTTGCATCCGTTGTTACCGTGGCAAACAACGCCGAGTTCGCAATGCCGAACCGTACCTCTTTGCCCTCCATATTGCCGCCTGGCTGCGTCGCGGTAACATGTTGATTGACTGAGTGCAGAAGCGGGTTGGGCTGCGCCTCCGCATAGTAAGCCACGAATACGCCGACGAAAAATAACGCAGCCATGGCAGCGAAGACAGCCCATCCATGCTTCGGAGTGTGCGTCATCCTGCCGAGGGTCACCGTCATAGCAGCAGGTATGACAAAGATTGAAAACATCTCCAGCAGGTTCGAGAGCGGCGTTGGATTTTCAAACGGATGCGCGCTGTTCGTGTTGAAAAAGCCACCGCCGTTTGTGCCCAGCATCTTGATGGCTTCCTGCGACGCGACAGGTCCTTGCGCAATGCTCTGCGTCGTGACGGTCTGCGTCGTGGTCTTGCCATCCGTGCCTGTAGTCGTCACAATCTGTGGCTGCACCAGCTTGGCTTGGTCGTAGGGCCGAAAGTTCTGTACGACTCCCTGAGACACCAGCAACAGCGCATAGATCACGCAGCTTGGCAGCAACACCCACAAGGACGCGCGTGTCATGTCGACCCAGAAATTGCCGAGTGTCTTCGACTCGCGCCGTGCGATACCCCGGATCAGCGCAACTGCGAGCGCCATGCCAACCGCGGCGGAAAAGAAGTTGTGATAAGCAAGTGTGAGCATCTGCGTCAGATAGCTCATCGTTGTCTCGGGCACATACGATTGCCAGTTCGTATTCGTCGTAAACGATGCCGCTGTGTTCAACGCCAGGTCGGGAGCGACTGCGCCCAGATGCTGCGGATTGAGCGGCAACACCTGCTGGAGCCGCTCGATCGCATAAGTGGCGAGCATCGTTGCCAGGCTGAACAGCAGCATAACGATTGCGTACTCGGTCCACGCCATCTCGTGACTTTCATCAATTCCCGTCAGGCGATAGATGAGCCGTTCGAGCGGACGAAAGATGCGATCCGCCCAGGTGCGCTCCCGCTCAAAGACGCGAGCCATATACATGCCTAAAGGCTTTGCGCAGAGCAACACCAACGCAAAAAAGAAAAAAATCTGAAACCAGCCGTTCGCCGTCATGATGAAGATTCCTCTTAAAATTTTTCAGGGCGCAGCAGCGCGAATATCAAATAAACAAGTAGAGCTGCCGTTACCAGGCCGAGCAAAAGCGCTTGGATCATTTCACTTTCTCCTTCGTCCCCAGCCGCTCACACGCCCGCGCATACCCAATCGCAATGGCGAAGAACAGTACGCTTGCTACGACGCATCCAAAATCCCACATGGTCTTGTCTCCTGCCTGATCCTCGAACTCGCCGTCATTCGGAGTTGGGAATCGATGGCGCACTCACGGCCTCGCGTCTCCACGCGACCTTCACCATTCAAGCAGTTGACCTATAAAGAAGGCATAGAAAGGGCATAAAGAAGTCATATATGCCGTCCCGCGCGCAATCCGCGGTGGAAAGCCTCACTTCTTTTGCTGTCTGTTGTTGATTCTGACGAAAGGAGGATGAGGTGGGAGCAGCGCATGGCGAGCTGCCCGGCATCAGCAAGGTAAATTCCGCGGATGCCGCGCAGCCCTGTTTCTTTTACGAACCGAACGCATGTCCTTTGCGTTCCCGGCCGACCGCAGCCATGATCGAAGCGAGCACGAAGACGCTGATCGCGGTCAACGCCATCGCATTGGCGTAGCTGGTCTTCTGCGCGTAGACCGTCTCCAGATACACCACCGAGCTGGCGACGAGGCCGGCAGTCTGGTAGGAGAATCCCGGCAGCAGACCTCGCACCGAGTCCGGCGAGAGTTCGGCCAGATGGGCTGGGATGACTCCCCAGGCCCCCTGCACCATGAATTGCATCAAAAACGCACCCGCAATCAGCAGCCCCTGGTTGGGAGCGTACGCCCAGATCGGAATAACGAGTGCGCCAAAGATAAATGCCGCAATAATCGTTCGCCGACGGCCCCATCGGTCGGAGAAATGGCCGAAGACGATGCCACCGATGATGGCTCCTACGCCGGAGATCGCGGTAATCGCTGCGCGGCGCTGGGGAGTGAAGTGCCATTGCCGCTGCAGGAAGGTCGGGTACATATCCTGGGTGCCGTGCGAGGCAAACATCATCATCGTCAAAAAGGCGACGAGGTACAAAAAGAGCTTCCAATGCGACAGGCTCTCGCGCACTTGCTCGCTCCAGCTGTTTGTCTTTGCCTTCTGCCACACAGTGGACTCTTTGACGCGAAACTGGATGAACAGCACAAGTCCAATCGCGGGAAGACTGCCGAGAAAGAACAGTGGCCGCCAACCGACGCGTCCGAAGAGAAACAGGAACGCAAGCGCCGCAAGCACGTAGCCCGCGGCATAGCCTTCCTGCAGCAGGCCGGAGAGCATGCCGCGTTTACCTACGGGCACTCCTTCCATGGCGAGGGACGTGCCGACTCCCCAGTTGCCTCCCATCACAACGCCGAAAAGCGCGCGAACGATCATCAGTGTCGCGTAGTTCGGCGCAAGGCCGGTAACAATCTCCGCCACCGCAAAGAATCCGATGTTGATCATCAGCGGCAGGCGTCGGCCATAACGATCTGCCATGAGGCCAAAGACAAAGCCGCCAACCGGCCGGAAGGCGAGAGTCATGGTGATGACGAGCGCGATCTGGGCGTCGGTCTTGTGGAACTCCTTCGCCATCGAAGTGAGGCAGAAGGTCACAAGAAAGAAATCGAAGGCATCCAGCAGCCAGCCGGAGAAGCCAGCGGCTACTGCCGCATGATGACTGCCAGCCGCCGCAACCTCGGCGACAGGAAGCAGACTGATCTCTCCGTCTGCATTCGGCTTATTGTTAATCATGGTGCCCCTTCAGATAGATTGCTCCGCACTCGCTAAAGCATACTCAATCACCGCGCAGTTGGCCCGCAACTAATTCGTTGCCGCAGGCGCTTTAGCTGCCGCAGGCGCAGCCGGTTGGCGAAGATGATCGTAGTTCAGGATCGCGTTGAAGACCAGGTCATAACTCCCAACCGTCTCTCCGCGATACACAGGATTGTTTGCGAACAGCAGCACATTGCCGTTGCCCAGATGAGCGTTCACCACAATCGCGCGCTCCGCAATCGAGGTCGCTTTATCCAGAAGCCCGGAGAGCAGAAGCGTCTTTTGATCGCTGAACCGGAGAATCACCTCAGGCCGAAGTTCGACCGGGATCGCCTGCAGATTGTTGCGCAACTGGTCTTCGTTCAGCGGCCTGGGCTCCCACGGCTGCACCTTTGGCATCACCTCGGCTTCGTTCAACTGCCGCCCTTGCGGGATATCGCTGTCATCCGGCCCTCCGCGTCCTGTCGGCCGATGTTCGTAGGGATCCATCAGCATCCGGCCGCCCTGCCGCCCGACGGTATTGCTGACGTTGAACACCATGCCATTCGCGCTGATCACTGGCAACATCGTCCCATATCCATTCGCAATCGGGCTCGTGGGCGCAACAAAGATGCTGTTCAGCACGCTGCCGACGACACGCGCGTCACCAGCCGGAGCAACGCTGACCCCCGGTGCAAGCCCGGCGTCGATAGCAAACTGCGCCGTGTCTTCGCAGGTGATCAGCAGGCCGCCCTTCTCGACAAAAGTTTTCAGATGCGCGAGACCATCGTAGCCAAGGCCCACGCGCATGTCGGGCGTCGAATCGAGCACGCCCAGGTTCGGAGTGAGCTCAGTCTTCTGCCACGGAAGGGCGTTGCCCCACTTCGGCAGCCCGTTAAGAATGTCCTGTGACGAGGCGCGCCCCACCGGAGCGAAGATGATCACATCGTACTTGCCGCGAAGATCATCTTCCGAGCCGGCAGTCTGCGTGCTGATGTAGCTGAACGGGATGCCTGCCCTGTCGAAAGCCTGCCGCCACCAGCCTTCCGTCTGCGTGCCGAGCCACGTATGCATAAAGGCGATACGCGGCGCGGCCGCTTCGTGTGTAGCCACGGAAGGCGCCGCGTTCAACCGTGTGGCGTCCAGCGACAGCTTGCGAAGACTCGCCGCAAACCCCTGTTCGTCGGTTGGAGTAATCAGCAGCGAACCCGCCGCATAATGCTTGCCGTCTGCGTCGAATGCCTTCTCTGTGGTTTCGACGCGCGCTGGCTTCATCGCGTAGACGAGCGGCAGCAGAGAAGTCTGGCCCGTGTTCGCGATGACGTAGATCGATCCGGAACCGGTCACCTTCCCGGCAGCCTCAGCGAAATCTGCAGCGGGCGTCATCGGCGCTTTCAGGATGGACGTATCCGTCACTCGAACCGTCTTGACGTTGAAGAGCTGACTGAACGACCATCCCGTGTCGTCGTAGGGATGCTTCTGCGGATCGTCCGGCGCCCAGTATTGCTTGTCCAGCAACGAATCGGCAATGCGCGAGAACGGTTGATCGAGCCGGACGACATAGCTGCCCGCGGGAAATGTCTGCGTCGTCGGTTTATCGCCGCGCTTCGCCGGAGGAATAGCGCTCGTCACCGGCGCTGAAAGCTGCTGTATCTCGACATGCTGCAGCTTCAGCACATTCAGAAGCTGCAACTGACGGTTCCACTCCGCAGGATCGGCCGGAAAAACATACGCCGCCGGTCCGGCGAGCGTCGGCTTTTGCACCGACCGCTTACTCTTCAGGTAATAATTTTCCAGGAAGTGCCGCGTGTTATGCGAGAAGTACGCCAGCGTGGAGAGCAGCGCGCTTTCCTCATAATTGTTGTTATCGCGTTGCGACCACATCACGGTAGGCAGCGGAGGATTCTGCCGGTACCATGTGCGCGAGTACTCTTCCGGCTGCAGGATGCGTTTTTGGGTATCCGCGCCGCCATTGCCAAACGTCTCATAGAGCCGGCTGATGCCGTTGTGCAGGCCGGCAAGAAACATCAGATAACCCGGACTCCACGTATCGAAGTCGCCGTGGGTAAAGACCCCCGGCATTCCGAACGACTGCATCTGCGCGACGTTATTCCATCCCAGCTCTGCCCACTCATCGGCAAGCGTTGGGTCGATCCACGCGTTGTACGGTCCGTCTCCCACGGTGTTGTCGTAGAGGAATGGCTCCGACTCGTGCAGATCGTGGAGCACCTGCGCGTGCCAGCCAAGATAGGTGCTCAATACATTGTTCGTCAGGTCCAGCGTCATTCCCATCGCGTCGCGATTGTTATCGTGCGCAACGTAATGGCCCCAGTAAGCCAGGCGCGGCCAGTTCTCCCCGGGATGCGCCTTGTGCCAGCGGTAGGTATCGACCATGCGATCCCGCCCATCCACCTCGACGACGGGAGTGATCAGCACGATCATGTGCGAACGGATGTACTTGACGTAGGGCGCATCGTCGACCGCGAGGCGATAGGCCAACTCCATCAGCGCCGTCGGCGCCCCCGTCTCGCTGGAGTGAATAGTGCCAGTGATGTAGTAGACCGGGTAGGATTTGTCGATGAGCGGCTCTGCCTTGCTGTCGTCCAGCCCTATCGTGCGCGGATCGGCCAGCTTCGCCAGGCGATCTCCGTTCTCCTTTGCACCCTGCAGCAGCGCCGCGTCGGCGATCGCGACCGCGATCATCTCGCGATTCTCCTCCGTGTGTCCGATGGAAAAAACTTTGACCCGCGGTGAGGCTGCCTCAAGCTGGCGGAAGTATTTGTAGACATCTTCCGCGTACGGCAGCATATCGGGCGCGCCGGCAACATCGCCCAGCGCTTTGGCCGGCGTCGGAACCGTGGGCGACGCAGGCAGGTAGTCCACCAGGTGCGAGGAGAATTGTGGATCGGTCGTGTACTTGCGAATGTGATCCGTGTACGCCTGGTCGATGGGCTGCCGGCTGTCTCTGGCGAACGCATCATTCAAATCGGTCTGGGAAGAAGCGGGGTAGCTGGCGAGGAGCAGGATCGTCGCAGGGACAGAGGCACACAACAGATGGGTCAGTCTCATAGTTTTGGGATTCTGGATTTGATTCTATGGTGAATCTCGGTCCAGAGGTCCGAAAAATGGCGTGCCGTGAATTGTTTTCTTTTCAGTAGAAGCGTGCAGCCGAAGATCCGCCGGCACTTCGCCGTGCGGTCTTGTGTAGTGGATCGGGGGATAGCTTTGTTAAGGCTCCGGCTTCAGCCTGCCGCAAACGCCTTCCATCGAAAAAAGCCGCTTATCGCCTGCACCGCGTAACCTGCACCGCGTAACATAGCGGCATGAAAAACCTGAACCGGCGTGATCTTTGTGTCGCTCTCTCGGCCTTCGCGGCCATGGGCAGTGTAATGGCCGAGGCGCAATCCGGCCCCGCGGCCGGCCCCGACGGCAAGCTCTCAAAATCTGTCGTCTTCAACTACGATCAGCTTCCCGTCAAGCAGAACGCGAACGGGGGCGCCGGCCGTCAGGTCTTGTCCGGCTATCTCCCTACAGGCGAGTTCGTCGAGGTGCACGAAACCACGCTGCCTGCCGGCAAAATGCCGCATCCGCCGCACCGGCACAGCCACTCGGAGCTCCTGCTCATCCGCGAAGGCAATCTCGAATTCCTCAACGATGGCAAACCCGAACCAGTAGGACCCGGCGGCGTCGTCTTCACCGCCTCCAACGTGATGCATGGCCTCAGAAACGTCGGCACCACCATGGCCAGCTACTTTGTCGTCGCAGTCGGCGTCCAGACAAAAGAAAGCTGAGCGGCGGCCCCTCTTGTGCTGTAACGGGACGAGAGCAGGATATAAAAGAGCAGAAGCAGAACAAAAGAGCAGGAACAAGAGCAGGAACAAAAGAGCAGGAACAAGAGCAGGACAAAAGAGCGGGAACAAAAGGGTGTCATTCTGAGCGGAGCGAAGAACCCCTGTATTTCGCTTTTGCTTTTGTTCGTTCTGTCCCTCGCCATATAAAGTTGTCATCCTGAGCGAAGCCTCTCGCAGTTTCATCGCGAGAGGCGCAGTCGAAGGACCTGCGGGTTGCTCATGGTGCCGACGCGTTATTGTCGGATCGCTGTGCTGAGTGTGACCAGACGTTAGCGGGAAAACTTTACTTCAACCGCGACCCAAGCGCAATCTCCTCCCCAAACGTGGCCAGAATCGGTTTCCCGTTCTCGCCATGCGAAGCGGCCAGCAGCATTCCATGCGACTCCAGCCCGCGCATCTTCCGCGGCGCAAGATTCGCAATCACCACGATCCGCCGCCCGATCAACTCCTCCGGCGTATACCACTCTGCAATCCCGGAAAGAATCTGCCGCTTCTCGTAGCCAAGATCGACCTCAAGCCGCAGCAGTTTATCCGCCTTGGGAATGCGCTCCGCCACAACAATCTGCGCCACCCGAAGATCGATCTTCACAAAATCGTCGATCGCAATTTGGGGGACGCCCTCCGGCGTGCCGGGAATATTGGAAGCCGCAGTCGAAGTAGCCGCAGTCGAAGTCGCAAAGACGCCCGAAGCCGGAGCCTCCGCATGCGATGGCGTCTCAGGACGCTCCGTAGTCAAGGCATGACTGCCGCCGACCATGGTGCCGGGATTCTGTTCAGCAATCGCCGAGGTACGAGGCGGCGCTCCCGGATGCGTCGGATCAGCCGGGACCTGCGCTGCATTGGTGCTCTTCTCGTCCATCAGTTTGGAGGGCTCGGGCTTCGGCGTGGTGTTCGTGTTGTTTTCCATGTCAGTCATAAGTTGGATGAGTTCCTTGGGGGCGCGAGGGAAGATGGGGCCTAGTTCACCTAACTTTGTGCCGGGTTTCAGACCGCCCCATTCAAGATTCTTGAGTTCGCCGTTCTTTGCGGCTTGTTCGATGTCACCAAGGCCCAGTTGCGCCCAGACTTTGGCGGTGGCGTAGGGGAGAATCGGATAAAGCAGAGCGGTGATGATGCGGATCGACTCGGCAGCAGTATAGAGAGACGAGCGACGGCCTCGCTGCGACAACTCCGTCTCAGTCGCGGCCCATGGTTTGCGGCTGGTCATAAACTGATCAACGCTTGCAATCGCCGCAGAGGTTGTAGCAAGCGCCTCTGCAAACGAATTTTGTTCGATCTTCTTTTTGAAGGTCTCTACGATCTCGGTCATCCGCCAGCCGAGAAGCTGGCCCTCAGAGGCTGATAGCAGCTCGTCATTCGCCGGATGGTTGGGGGTCTCTTTTCGCTCTGGCATGTAGAAGGCCAGCGAGTTGGCTTCAAGACAGTCTTCTACGGTGCCAGAGGATGTCTTGGCGATCAATGTCAGCGTGCGGCTGACGAGATTGCCGTAGCCGTTGGCGAGGTCGCTGTTGTAGCGCTGCACCAACGCATCGAAGCTGAAGCTCCCATCCTGGCCGAACGGAATCTCACGCAGCAGAAAATAACGAAGAACATCCGAAGCAAAAAGATCCTGCTCATGCTTCCAGTACTCATCGCTCAGAACTGCACCGGGCTGGCCTTCAGGCTTGGGCTTGAGCGTGCCGAAGGCGTCGAGAATCGTCTCCGTCCGAACGATGTTGCCGCGAGACTTCGACATTTTATTGTCTTCAAAGAGGAGCCAGCCATGCGCAGTAATGGCCTTAGGCAGCGGCAAATCCGCGGCAAGAAGAAACGCAGGCCAGTAGACACAGTGAAACCGAATAATCTCTTTGCCCACTAAATGAAGGTCAGCAGGCCAATACTTTTTGAACTTCTCCTGCTCAACCGGATCGTCGCTGCCGTAGCCGATGGCGGTCATATAGTTCGCCAGTGCGTCGAGCCATACATAGATGACATGCTTCTCGTTGCCCGGTACCGGAATCCCCCACTTGAAGCTGGTGCGCGAGATGCTGAGGTCCTTCAGCGCTCCGGGCACATAAGCACTCCCCGAAGCCGCGATGGCCACGACCTCACCTTTCTCCGTGGCCTCGTTCACGTTGCCGCGCAGAAAACTCAAGACCTCGTTCCGGCGAACCTCCGGCTGAATCTCCAGCTCACCGCTCTCAATCCGGTCGATCAGCGGTAGCTGGTAGTTGGAAAGCCGGAAGAAGTAGTTTTCCTCCGTAACCGTTTCGGTAGGCTTCCCGTCCGGGCCGATCGTTCCCGGAGGCCCATCGACGAACATCTCCTCGCCCACCGAATACTGCCCGGTGTACGTGCTCAGGTAGATCGCGTCCTTGTCGCAGAGCAGTTGGAACAGCTTCTTGGCGGCCCCGGTGTGGCGAGGCTCGGTGGTGCGGATGTAGTCGTCGTAGGTGATCCCCATCCGGTCCCAAAGCGCCTTGAACGAGGCCGAAACCTTGTCGGCAAACTCCTGCGGCGAGACCCCGGCAGCCGCAGCCGACCGCTCTACCTTCTGCCCATGCTCGTCCGTGCCGGTCAGGAAAAAAGTGTCGTCGCCCAGCAGGCGGTGACGCCGCGCGATGACGTCGGCCGCAATCGTCGTATAGGCGTGGCCGATGTGCGGGCGCGCGTTGACGTAATAGATCGGGGTAGTGAGATAGAACTTTGGCTTGGACATGCGCTAAGGCTCAGTTTAGCAGGGCAGCCCGGCAGGTCCGATGGGCTGGTCCGACCACAGGCCAAAAAATAAAGTTGAAAAAAGAGGAAAATTTTCGAGGCTCAAAAAGTGTCCGTCAACCCACCACGATTCACCAGCAGATCACCACGATTTCACCAGCAAAAAACCACGTTCTGCACCCCGTTTTTTGCAAAAACCCCTGAAAAAACGCCTTTCCACCACGCCCGAAAAAATCCCAGGATTTAGCTGGTCGGTTCCGCTGGATTCGTCTCCGGTTCGGACGCTTCCGGAGCCTCCGCCGCCGCCGTCGACGCCTCCGCCTCCGACGCCTGGGCAATTCGGGCCAGATTCAGGTGCTGCTCCATCGTCAGACGCGCCTGCGCAGGGCTGTGCGACCGGATCGCGCGGTAGATCTCGCGATGCATCTCCGCAGACTCCTTCAAATCGACAGCATTCACCACGGTTTTGCTGCGGTACTCATAAAGATTCGCGGTGATGGTCTCCATAAGTGCGCCAAGGATTGGATTTCCCGACGCCCGTGCAATCGTCCGATGAAACCGCACATCATGAATCAGATATTCATGGGGATCGGTCAGAGCGGCATACATCTCCGCAACCTCCTCAGCCAACTCGGCAATGTGCTCATCTGTAGCACGCTCAGCAGCCAGTGCAGCCACATTGGATTCAAGCACCAGCCTTGCCTCGAACATCTGCCAGGGAAGAAATCCATGCAGCGCTCCCAGCACCGACAAGGAGCTGGAATCGAGCGCCGGAGGGCCGGAGGAGACGAAAGTGCCAGCACCATGGCGGCTTTTGAGCACACCCATGGCGGAGAGGAAGCCGATTCCGGCGCGAAGGCTGGAGCGGCTGATCTTCAATTTGCGGGCGAGTTCGCGCTCAGGAGGAAGACGATCGCCGGGGTGCACCTCGCCGCTGCTGATGAGGGAGCGCACATGCTCGACGACCTGCATGGTGAGTTGACTGTGGCCAGTGACCTCGTCGTGTGGTTCTTTGACCTCTTTTTTCACGCTGAATGAAGCTCCTTGCGCCTAAGTTTGAGAAGAGTAACACGGAGAGAAAGGGATAGTTAAGCGAACAGATAGGGCGCCTTATTGAGATGCTGGCAGGGTGTGGCTAAGCCGTCTGGGTGACGCCGAGTTTTGGCACGAGCAATTGAAAGATAAGTAGCGCGGTAACGTAGGCGAAAGCAGCCATAACGAAGATAAGCATAGGGTGGAGCGAGAAGAAGTGAGAGACGATCCAAGTGAAGACGGCTCCCCCGGCTGCTCCAGCCGCGCCGCCCAGACCAACGACTGTGCTGACACTGGTGGAAGGGAACATGTCGGTAGGAGTGGAAAAAAGATTGGCCGACCAACCCTGATGGGCGGCGGTCGCCAGGCAGAAGAGCCCGATGGCCGGCCACGCATTGTCTGGGAACAGCGTGTGCATGTGAGGTACAAGCATGATCGGCATGACGCAGAGGGCGCAGATGAGGAGCGCGAATTTGCGACCCGAGTTGACGGTGTGCCCGTGCTTCATTCGAAAACCGGAGAGCCATCCACCTGCTACGGAGCCGATGCTGGCGGCTGTGTAAATGACAATCAGCGGATATTTGACGTGGTTGAGGTCGAGGCCGTAGTTGTCGTTTAGGAATTTGGGGAGGTAGAAGAGGTAGAACCACCAGATGGGGTCGGTGATGCCTTTTCCGATAAAAAAGGCCCAGAAGCCGCGGTGGCGGAGGAGGACGGAGTAGATGGGGCGGCCCTGGGTGACGGGGGCGAGGTTTTCCTGGGTCTGGGTGGATCCGCGGCGCAGCCGGTTGTAGGGGAAGATAAGCCAGATGATGCACCAGACGAGTCCCATGGAGCCGGTGCAGATGAAGGCGGCGTGCCATCCCCAGCGCATGGTGACGGCGGCGATGAGGATGGGGGCTATGAAAGCAGAGGCGTTCGAGCCGGAGTTGAAGAGGCCGGTGGCGAGGGCACGCTCTTCGGAGGGAAACCACTCGGTGGTGGCCTTGATAGCTGCGGGGAAGTTGCCGGATTCACCCAGGCCGAGGAGAACGCGGGCGATGCAGAAGCCGGCGACGCTGGCGACGAGGGAGGTGCTGATGGAAGCGCATCCCCAGATGAGGATGGCAATAGCGTAGCCGGTCTTGGTGCCGAGTTTGTCGATGAGGCGGCCGGCGAAGAGAAAGCCGACGCCGTAGGCGATCTGAAAGGCGATCAGGACGCGACCGTAGTTGATGTCGTATACGGCCTGGTGGGTGGGGTCGAGGCCGGGAATCCAACCCATGAAGGGGAGGTGGAGGAGCGGCTCGATGAGGGAAAAGACCGAGCGGTCCATGTAGTTGATGGTTGTGGCGAGAAAGAGAAGGCCGCAGACGACCCAGCGAACGTTGGATTTTTCCGGGGCGGCGGTGGTAAAGCCCGATTGAGACAGGCTGGCGGCTTGGATCGGCATTAGAGTGAGGATAGTCTGTGTTGGGCTGTCTGTGTCAAAAAGATGTATTTGGTTGGACCGGGAGGGTTATGGGGCGGATCAGGTCGATTGGGGTTGCTGTGGCGGTTCTGGCGCTGGGCGGGTGGGGATGGGGCCAGGCGTTGAAGACGATCACGGTGGGACCGGCGGGTGCGGATTTCACGACGATTCAGGCGGCGGTGAATGCGGCTCCGGAGGAAGGGGCGGTGATTCGAATCAAGCCGGGGGTGTACCGCGAGGTGGTGCACGTGGATAAGCCGAAGATCCAGTTGCGCGGGGATGGGGATGACTGGACGAAGGTGGTGCTGGTGTTTGGGAACAGTGCGGCTTCGACGTGCGGGACGGGATGTTCGCCGACGTTATTTGTGACGGGGAGCGATTTTTTTGCGGGGAATATGACGATTGCGAACGATTACAGCAAGACGAGCAATGTGCCGTCGCAGGCGGTGGCGCTATCGGTGAGGGCAGACCGGGCGGTGCTGCGGCATGTGCGTCTGCTGGGAGCGCAGGACACGCTGTACGCGTCGAGCATGGGCTGCATGAAGGAAGGGAGCGAGTGCGTGACGGGGCGCCAGTATTACTCGGATTGCTATATCGAAGGGCATGTGGACTTTATCTTCGGGGACGCGAAGGCGGTGTTTGAGAACTGCGAGATTCACAGCATCGCGCATGCGCCGGGGGGCTATCTGACGGCGCAGAGCAATACGCGGGCTGGGCAGGATGCGGGGTATGTCTTCAACCATTGCAAGATAACGGCGGATCCAGGCGCGGGCGATGTGTATTTGGGGCGGCCGTGGCGGGATTACTCGACGGTGATCTTTATGAACACGGATATTGAGGCGCCGATTATGGCGGCGGGGTGGTCGGATTGGAAGAGTGCGCCGCAGCCACGGTTGCCGACGGCGACGTATGCGGAGTTTGACTCGACGGGGCCGGGGGCGAATGCGAAGGCGCGGGAGCCTTATTCGAAGCAACTGACGGGGGCGGAGGCGAAGAAGTATGAGACGAAGGTTTATCTGGCAGGGGCGGATGGTTGGGACCCGACGGCGGTGAAGTAGTGCGGCCTTTGGCGGAGAGATAGGGTGCGGAAAAGTGACTCGCGGGAACGAAAACGTACCTCAGCGGCTGAAGCCGCATTACGAGTGAAGCGCTTACGGCACGGATAAATCCGTGCCCTTAAGCAAAACAGGTTTTTCAGCACCCTCTTCAGCCCTCGAAGAGCCGCGGTACCGCAATCCAGGGCGTTGCCTTGGGTTGGTATGGGTCGCGCTTTGGCGCTGGAGTGGTTTTCGTGGAGAGACGAAAGTCAAGAGCGGAGGACGAACCAATTCGCTGTGGATAAAACAAGTCTTCGGTTTTTATCGCGAGTTGTGGTGAGTTGTGGTGAGTTTCGGGTTTTTCGGGGTGTTCGTTCGGTTTTGTGGCGGGTTTTTTAGGGCTCCGGGGAGCTGAAAACGTAGTTTTTTTGATGGTAAAACGTGGTGAAGTTGTGGTGATTCGCGTGGTTTTTGCGGTGATAGTGCTGGTGGATGAATTGAGCTTTTGCCACAAGCTGGTCGCGTGGCAATTTGAGAGGCTGTGGTGGAAGATTTCGGATTGACGAACAGGCGATCCGTGGCCGTGCCTTGCCGGTGCAGGAGATAGCCGGACGTTATACTTGACCTAGCCATGCGTCGTCTTACCAGCATCGTTGCAATCCTGCTTCTGCTTACCTCCGCTGCGCCTGTTATGGCCTGCCTGACGAGTATGGTGATGAACCACGAGGAGAGCGCGTGCTGCCGAGCCATGCACGGGCAGTGCGGCCACATGGAAAAGATGGGTTGCTGCCAGACGGAAGTCCGGACAGGTGACACACCGCAGGTTGCGGCAACCTCCCCGGCAACCGATGTTCAGTGGGTTTGCGTGGCCTACCTGTCCTCGCTCTCGGCTCGGGTTAACTCTGTAGCCTCTATCGTCTCGCGTATGCCTGATGAGCACTCCCCGCCTGGTCTTCTGACTGCGAAGACAACTGTCCTAAGAATCTGACCTGCTCCTCGATCCAATGACCTGCGCACTTCTGCGTGCGCGTGCGCCTCATTTGGGTTTGATCAGGAGCTTCCATGAACTATCGAATGGTTTTGGCGTGTGCCGTCTTCGCGACGGGCACAGCATTTGCCGCTGACCACGGCCCCGTCTTCAGCTATGCGACTCCAGTAAATTCGGAGCGTGAGTTGAGCTTCGATACGGGTATTTTTGGCCGGAATGGTTCCCAAGGGACGCAGTTCTCTACGGGTTCCGGTTTCGGTTATGGCGTCACTCCACACCTTACCGTCAACGTATTTCTTCCAGCTTCGTTCGGCAGTGGCGATCTGCCAGAGAGCCGCATGATGAGCGGAAGCGAATGGTCCGCGGGAGCTTCGTGGCGATTCCTACACTCCGTAACAAGTGTGGGCAAACGGACCGAATCGACTGCCTCTCTCGGGCTGGTGGTTCCGGGCCCTCAGCCGGATTTCGGGGTACTCGGCAGCCTACACCGGGCACCGGGTGTTGCCGGCACCGTCGCTACGGGTTTGGCTTCTCGTAGTCAATATTTCTGGGTTGGGGGCGGATACACGCGTTTCGCCGAGGCATCGAACGATCGACGACCGGACACGCTCTCATGGAGTGCTGTCTATGGCTACCGTCCGGCCAGCCTTCGCCGTGGATACGACCAATGGGACTATCGCGGCTTTGCCGAACTCACCGGGGAGCATACGGGCGCGGTTCGTTCCGGCGGCGTCATCCTTCCCGATAGCAGTTCAACAACCGTGTGGTTAGGGCCGTCTGTGCTGGCGATCTTCAAGGACATCGCTATCGAAGTTGGAGTGCAAGGGCCGCTGTTCCGCGATGTGTCGGAATCCGTCTATGGGCGAGAGCGTATCCGCTTCGCAATCAATCTCAGCTATCTCAAATACTCCTCACATTCCAGCTCCCACTGAAAGGACTGATCATGAAAAAGATTCTCGCTATAAGCTTTTTCGCACTCTCTACCCTCGCGGCTCAGGCTGAATATGAGCAGATCAATCTAACTGTTTTCGGGATGGATTGCGCTCCGTGCGCTCATGCCATTCATGTTTCTATGAGGGGGATTCAGGGCGTGAATACAGTAGACGTTGACCTGAACACCGGCCTCGTCATCATCAAGCTCACGCCGGGAAACGGCGCGGCTATGCGTCAGTTCAATGAGGCCGTCGAAAAGAACGGCTTTACGCACAAGGACGCAACCATCATCGTGCGCGGGCAGTTGTCAGGCTCCGCGCAGGCTCCATTCCTGGATGTCACAAGAACAAAGGACCGGTACGCACTAACGCCTCTCTCAGCGGGAATCGATATCTCCGGCCTGATTGGTAAGACGGTGCTGATTGATGGAGTACTCCTGCAGTCTGGCAAAGGGAAGGTTTCAGATACGCTGCGCTACAAGTCCGTGACGGAGGCGAAATGACTATGATTGCCAACTCCCAGGCCCCGGTTCAACGCGCGAGACGGGCTGCACTGCTCAACTACTTCTCTCTCTTCAGTTCGTTCAGCACACTTATCTGCTGTGCGCTGCCCTCGGTGCTCGTGCTTTTGGGGATGGGGACTACAGTAGCTTCGCTGCTGTCGGCTGCTCCATGGCTGGTTAGTCTTTCCAGGCACAAAATCTGGACATTCAGCATCGCGGGTGTGCTGATTGCGATGAGCTTTGTGATGACCTACCTCCTCGTCCCTCGGCTGCGGCAGGGAGAAGTCTGCGATGCAGACGACGCTGCAACGTGCGGAGAGATCAGCAAGGTCAGCCGAGTCATTTTATGGGGATCAGCCATCATCTGGTCGTGCGGCTTCTTCTTCGCCTATCTGTTAGGGCCGCTTCTTGAACAGATGGACCGCTAGACAAAGGCTCGATGTACCCCCAGGCGTTGGGATTTTCGGCCGACTGGCTTTCGGTTGTCGGTTGTCCGTTGAAAGAAGTGCCGGGACGGTTTGTCTTGGAGGACGCTCGCGAGTTTGTTGCGGTGGAACGGTGCGACAATATTCGCGGCGTCAAAAAAAGTGCGTGGTTTGGGGGGTGTTTGTGGCGATACTGATGGGTGTCCGTTGTCAGTTGTCAGAGGGTGAGGGTAGAACACGATGAAGCTGATGGTGGCGGGATGTTTTTTGTTTGGGGTGATTGCGTCTTCGCAGGCGCAGACGACGGCTGAGCCGATCAACGTCTACGACGGCTTCGAGTCGCCGACGCTGAGCGACCTCTGGGAGATGACGCGCACGGTTCCGGGGGCTGTCACACTGCAGTCCGATATTGTGCGTGCGGGCCACGGAGCGCTTCGCGTCGATCTGCATGCGCGCGACCGGTTTTCCGTGGGTAAGGATGGCGATCCGGACAATGAGCGCGATGAAGTTGGGGAGGTAAGACGCCTGTTCTCGAACGAGGACAAGCTGTACGAGTACTCGTGGAGTATGTATCTGCCGCCGGACTTTCCAATCGTTCCGGTTCGCCTGGTGGTGGCTCAATGGAAGCAGCAATGCATATCCGGCGTGCGAAAAGAAGCGCAGGCCCGGCTGGCGAGCGGAACGCAGGCGCCGGCCGCGACGCCGGCCGCGACGCAGTCAGAGCACGTGCCGTGCGGCAACGACAGTCCAGTGCTGGCGGTTCGGTACATCGGGGGAGTGCTTCGCATTACGCGCGCTCTTGGGGACACCAAGATCACGCTGTGGGAGGAGAAGCGCGATCTTCGCGGGCGCTGGCTCGATCTTCGTGTTCAGGCACGGTTCACGCCGGGGCCGAGCGGGCGGGTGAAGGTCTGGCTCGATGGCAAGCAGGTACTCGACTACACGGGCGCGACGGCGAACCCGGAGTCGCCGGCCACGGGATATCTTTCGCCCAGCATTTACTACTTCAAGTTCGGGTTGTATCGCGATGTGATGCCGCAGTCGATGACGGCGTACTTTGACGAGTATCGGAAACGCGAGCTGCCGGCAGAACGTTAGCGGCGGGTTGTTGTGCGGGAGGGGTAAAGGCAGAAGGAGGTCCTCCGCCTGCGGCGAAGGATGACAAGTGAAAGGGCAAAGGGCCCGGGGCTAAAGCCCCTTTTTGTTACTGGTCTTCAGGGGCCTGAAGGCCCCTGCTCCCTCCGGGTTCGCGCTTCGCGCGAAGTTGCCATACTTCAAATTGAGGTGGGACGAAGCAGATCCCCCATTCGACTTCGCTCAAGGCAGGCTCTTCGGGGATGACAACAAAAAAGAGGCAAAGAGCAAGGGCAAATGCGGGGATTTCTCCACTGCGCGGCGGAGGGATGAGACTCCTCCGTCGCTTCGGTCGAAATGACGATTGTGTTGGTGGATGGGGATGGGTCGAAATGACGATTGTGTTGGTGGATGGGGAATTGGCGAAATTATTTTCCGAATTTTCACCTAGGATCTGCGCATATCCGGGGCATAGGTGTGAAATGCAGATTCAGGAGCATTTTCAGCAACAGAGATGAGGTCCCGCCATGTCTGTCCGCAACCGTCTGCTTTCCGCCTGCGCCGTTCCGATACTCACCGATGGACATCGTCGCCGTTGGCTGACAATGAAAGTCCTGACCGCTTGTGCATTTCTGCTGGTGATCTTCTGCTCGCTGCGGGTGAGGGCTGACGTCCTGACGACGTATGACATCAGCTTTACCCTTACGAGCGGGACACTACTTCCGACCTCGGGCAGCTTTACCTACGACTCCACGACTCCGCAGTTCACGAATTTCATCGTGGACTGGGACAGTCTCGTCTTCAACCTGACAAGCAGCGCAAATAATCCCACCGTTGTCGGCAGCACTCCGGCATGCGTTGGGACGAATACCGGCGCGGCTGCTACGTTTGCAATTCTCAGTACGTGTAGCGACTCGGGTTGGTCGGCCGAGTTTGGTGGTGCAGGCCACTTTACTTTCTTAGCCACCCGCACAGGCTGTGACTCTAGCGGACCCTGTGAGTCCGCAGTTGCCATTAACCTGGGAAATTCTTTGCCCGCGGCAGACTTCGGTGATTTCACGATCACGGCAGTTCCGTCTACGGTTCCAGAGCCCGGCAGCCTGACTCTGTCGCTCACGGGTGTGGCGCTGGGGTTGCTGCTATGGATGCGGAGACGCAAGGTTGGGGCGGCTCGACGATAGGTGGGCAGGGTCGGGCAGCAGTTGATCGGTGCCTACGAATACGAATCCGGCCAAGTGAACGATGGGGTGCCCAGTCTTTCCGTGTACCCCATTTGATTGCGATGGTTTGAAGAGACCTAGCTGGTGGTGTTGAGAACTACTACCGTGGCGATGGGGTCGAGTGGCTGGGCGGGTACAGCTATGTCGATTCCTTCGCCGACCCTGGTGATCTTAAGAGGCTTGCGGGTTTTGTCGGCGAGGAGGTAGGCGCTGGTTATTTTGCGGGGGAGCGTGGCTATGTTGTCCAGGTGGAAGGCGCCGGTGGTGGGCCAGTTGAAGATTTCGATGTAGATTTTGTTAGGGGCGGTGGTGGAGCGCCAGTTCCAGGCGGCGATGAATTTGGGTTTGCCGTTTTTGTCTTTTTCGGTGTCGCTGAAGGAGCCGGCTTCGGCGCCGAAGAGAGTGGGCTGGGTGTTGTAGATGGCTTCGCCGTTGACGGCGAGCCACTGGCCCATCTGGCGGAGGCGGTCGGCTTCGGCGGTGGGGACGTTGCCGTGAGAGTCGGGGCCGATGTTGAGGAGGTAGTTGCCGCCTTTGCTGGCGATGTCGATGAGGTTGCGGAGGAGGGTTTCGGTGGACTTGAAGTTGGTGTCGTAGGATTTGTAGCCCCAGGTATCGTTGATAGTCATGCAGGACTCCCAGTCGCGGCCGGGGTAGCCCTGCGGCGGGATGAATTGTTCGGGAGTTTCGGTGTCGCCTTTGTAGCCGCCGCCGAGGCGGTTGTTCCAGATGAGGTTGGGGTGCTGGTTGAGGAGAGTGACGATCTCGGCTGCGAGGGCGGGGGTCATGTCTTTGGTTGGGGTGTCGAACCAGATGACGGCGGGGAAGTCCGGATCTCCTGCCGGGCCGCCATAGTTGGTGAGGAGTTCTTTGAGCTGGGGGATGGCTTTGGTGTGGAGGTAGGTTGCGAAGTCGCCATTCTGCGCGGGATCCCAGTGGAAGGTGGGGGGTTGGTGGTCGCCGGTTTTGTAGGCGGCGCCTCCGGGGGCGGTCCAGTCCTGATCCTGGGAGTAGTAGAAGCCGAGTTTGAGGCCTTGCCTGCGGCACTCGTCGGCCAGTTCTTTGAGTAGGTCACGTTTGAAGGGAGTGGCGGCGACGATGTTGAAGGGGTCGGCTTTGGAGTCGAACATGGCGAAGCCGTCGTGGTGTTTGGAGGTGATGACGATGTACTTCATGCCGGCGGATTTGGCGAGGGCGACGATGTCGTGGGCGCTGAAGGCGGTGGGGTTGAATTGTTGGGGCGAGGGCTTTGTAGTCGGCTACGGGGATGGAGGCGTTGTTCATGATCCACTCGCCGATGCCGGGGATCTGTTTGCCGTTCCATGTGCCGGCGGGGATGGAGTAGAGGCCCCAGTGGATGAACATGCCGAAGCGGGCTTCGCGCCACCAGGCCATGCGGGCGTCGCGCTGGGCGGGAGTTTCGGTGTCCTGAATGGAGGGGACGGGATGCAGGGTTGGGCTGGGTGGCCTGGGCGAACGAGGACGAGAGTAGTTGGGACGAGCGCGAATGCGGTGAAGAGGACGGCGGCGAGGGTGCGGCGGGCTCGGTTCACGAGGGTTGCGCAGGTGTTGGGCATGGCAGCGATTGTAGGGGAAAAGTTGAGGAGGGACGGGAAGAATTTGGCCAGCCTGCGGCGGAGTGGGGCTGCACGGTATTATCGCTGACGTGAGCGAAGAGTTGAAGACGGGCGGGTTTGAGATTGCGCCGATGATGGAGCGGCTGCGGGCGGGGGATGTCCGGGCGCTGGCGCGGGCGGTGTCGGTGGTGGAGGATGGCACGGGTGCAGCGGCAGAGCTGCTTGCGGCTTGCCGTAAGTTTGCGGGGGAGCGCTGCGGATTGGGGGTGACGGGACCACCGGGAGCGGGGAAGAGCACGCTGGTGGATCAGATGGCGCGGTGGCTGCGTGCAGAAGGACAGACTGTCGGGGTAGTGGCGGTGGATCCGTCGAGTCCTTATACGGGCGGAGCGCTGCTGGGAGACCGGATTCGGATGCAGGGTTTCGCGGGGGATGACGGCGTGTATATCCGGAGCATGGCTTCGCGAGGCGCAGTGGGTGGAGTGGCCGCGGCGGCGGCGGATGTTTGTGCGGTGATGGAGGCGGCGGGGCGAGGGACGATCCTGATTGAGACGGTGGGGGTGGGTCAGGACGAGGTGGACGTAATTGGGCTGGCGGATGTGACGGTGCTGGTGCTGGTGCCGGGGATGGGGGATGAGGTGCAGAGTTTGAAGGCCGGGGTGATGGAGGTGGCCGATATTTTTGTGGTGAATAAAAGCGATCGCGGCGGGGCGGAGCTGGTGGAGCAGGAGATTGTTGCGATGCAGGGATTGGCTGCAAAGAGTGCGGGTTGGATGCCGCCGGTAGTGCGGACGGTGGCGACGACGGGAGCGGGGGTTGGGGAGTTGATGGAGGCAGTGAGGCGGTGTGCGGCGGAGAAGGTGGGGCGACGGATCAGGGTGGATGGGGCGAGAGGGTTGAGGGGGCTGCGGCTGGATCATCTTGGCGTGGCGGTGAAGAGTATCGATGCGGCGCGGGGGTTCTACGAGTCGCTGGGGCTGGTGGTGAGCCATGAAGAGACGGTGAAGCACGAGAAGGTGAAGACGGCGATGCTGCCACTGGGAGAGAGCCGGATCGAGCTGCTGGAGGCGACGGAGGCGGATTCGACGATTGGGAGGTTTGTGGCGAAGCGCGGGGAGGGCCTGCATCATATCGCAGTGCATGTGGACGGCATCGATGCGATGTTTGCGCGGTTGAGCGCGGAGGGTGTGAGACTGGCGAGCGATGCGGTGCGGGTGGGAGCGGGAGGGCACCGATATTTTTTTGTGCATCCGGCGAGTACGGGAGGGGTGTTGCTGGAGATCGTTTCGTCAGAGCGGGAAAACTCGCCAGGGGATGGTGCCGGGTCTTCTTCCGTTAAAGGTGGGGATTGATGCGGATTTTATTCATCCACACCGCGGGGGCGGAGGGCAGCGTGGCGCTGGCGGATACGGAGGTCGCGGGGGCGATTGTGGCGGCGGAGGTTTTGCCGGGGAGGAGTTCGTCGGAGCGATTGGTGCCAGCGGTGCGGCGGTTGATGGGCGCGCGGGAGTGGAGGTTGAGCGAACTGGCTGCGGTGGTGGTGGTACATGGGCCGGGGTCGTTTACGGGGGTTCGGGTGGGTGTGAGCGCGGCGAAGGGATTGAGCGAGGCGGGGGGAGTGCCGGTGATTGCGGTGTCGCGGCTGGCGTTGCTGGCGGCGCGGGTTGAGGGAAAGGCGCCGGTGTTTGCAGTGCTGGATGCGGGGCGGGGGGAGTTTTATGTAGGGGAGTATGTTGGGGGGCGGCGGGTGCGCGAGATGTTGGTGCGTGGGGCGGACGGGATGGCGACAGCGGCGGGCGGCGTGGTGGTGGTGTGTGAGGCGAAGGTGGCGGAGGCTCTGAGCGGGCTTGGGCCGCGTGTGGTGGAGGAGCCATTGGCTGCGGATGCTCTGGGGTTTGCGTTGGAGCGGATTGCGGCGGGGAATTTTGACGATGCGGCTACGCTGGATGCGAACTATTTGCGGCAGACCGATGCGGAGATCTTTGCCAAGCCGGAGCTGTCGAGAGCGGCGAAGTGAGGGTGGCGGGATTTCGGATTCGGGTTGCCGAGGCGGCGGATCTGAGGGGAGTGGTGGCCCTGGAACGGGCGACCCGGGAGGCTCCGCATTGGAAGGAAGCGGAGTATGCAGCGATGGTTAATGCTGATGGAGATGTTGATAGCGAGGTGCAGCGGCGCCTGCTGCTTGCGGAGGGGGATGGCGGGCTGGTGGGATTTGCCGTGGGCAAGGTGATTGGTGGGAACGCCGCGGTGGCGGCGGAGTTGGAGAGCGTGGCGGTGGATGCGGCGGCGCGGCGGATGGGAGTGGGAAGGGCGTTATGCGGCGCGGTTGCGGTGTGGTGCCGCGAACAGGGGGCAAAGAGTCTGGAGCTAGAGGTTCGGGCTGGGAGCGCGGGGGCGATTGCGCTGTACGGCGGGATGGGGTTTGTCGAGGTGGGGCGGCGCGGGGGATATTATCGCGAGCCGGTAGAAGATGCAGTACTGATGCGGCTCAATTTATTGCAGAGCGAGTAATCCACATTGCGGGGTCTGCCGGGTCTGTGATAGCGTTTCGCCATTCGGTGAATCGTCTGCTGCTGGAGGTACACCCAACGTGCAAACCGCCAAGTTCACGGAGCTTCCCAAGGCCGCATCCCTTCCTTCCATTCAACAGCTTATGCAGGAACACAGCTTGTACGCGCGCAGGCTGGATACGCTGCGTTCGAAGCTGTTCCTGACAGACGTGGAACAACTGGAAGAGGTGCGGTTGAAGAAGCTGAAACTCAGCCTGAAGGATGAGATGGAGCGGCTCCGGCGGCTGGGAGCAACATAGCTTCAGGGTGAGAGGGTCTGGCCGAGGAATGAGCCGGACGGGGGCTCCGGGTGAAGGTGTGCGTGGCCTTATAATCGAATACTTATGGTGCGAGACGGGTTCTTCTATGCCTTAGGGCTCGGGGTTGTGGCGGCTGTGCTCTGGGAGATGAAAATGCCCTGGTGGCTGTTTGTGCTGCCGATCGTGCTGGCATTATTTTTCCTGTGGTTTTTTCGCGATCCGAACCGGACGGTTCCGCAGGGGGCGGGACAGATTGTCTCGCCGGGTGATGGGGTGGTGACGGAAGCGGAGTGGATTGAGACGGTGAGCGGAAGCCGGCTTCGGCTCAGCATTTTTTTGAATGTCTTCGATGTTCACGTGAATCGTACGCCGGTGGGCGGGGTGGTGACGGTGTGCGAGTTTCGCAAGGGCGCGTTTATGAATGCAATGAAGGCGGAGTCGGTGCTGCATAACGAGCAGACGCTGATTACGATCGATGCCGGGGGATACGAGGTCAGCTTCAAGCAGATTGCTGGATTGCTGGCGCGGCGGATTGTGTGCAATTTAAAGGTGGGGGACCGGGTGGAACGCGGGCAGCGAATGGGGCTGATCAAGTTTGGCTCACGAGTGGATGTGCTGATTCCGGCTGCGGCGAATTTGAAGGTGAAGACGGGATCGCGGGTGAAGGGCGGCACGACGGTGCTGGCTGTGCTTCCGGAACTTCCAACAGCGACGAAGATGGCTGCAGCGGCAGTGGTGGCCTGATGGACGAGACGCAGAGCGCCGGCGGGAAGGCGAGACACCAGCCGAGTCGTGGGATGTATGTTCTGCCGTCGCTGTTTACGGCGGGCAACATGGCTGCGGGCTACTATGCGATTACACAGAGCATCCAGGGGTCGGCGGTGGACACGGGCTATTTCGACCGTGCAGCGCTGGCGCTGGGGATTGCAGTTTTGTTCGACGGGCTGGATGGGATGATCGCGCGGTTGACGCATACGGCGAGCGATTTCGGCAGGGAGCTTGACTCGCTGGCGGATGTGATTACGTTCGGGTTGGCGCCGAGTCTGCTGGCCTATATGTGGGGCTTTCGCATGCTGCCTGAACTGGAGCACCCGCAGTTGCGGGGACAACTGATGCATATTGGAATTTTTGTCTGCTTCATTTTCTTGATCTGCGGAGCAAGCCGGCTGGCGCGGTTCAACATCAGCACGAATCCGCAGCCGCGTAATCCGGGGCGGCCGGGGAAGAAATATTTTGTGGGCATGCCGATACCGGCGGGCGCGGGCGTGATCTGCTCTGTGGTTCATTTTCACAGAGGGTCGCCGATCGATAATCCGTGGGTGGCCATGGTGTGGCTATGCCTTCTGCTGTTTACGAGTTTTCTGATGGTGAGCAACTGGCGATTCTGGAGCGCGAAAGAACTGACGACGGGAGGACGCCGTCCTTTTCAGGTGGTGGCATGGATCGTGACGATCGGCGCGCTGATTGTGCTGTATTCGGAGTACATGCTGATCATTATTGCGATGGCCTACCTGGTATCGGGGGTGGTGGCACGGCTGGCGTATTCGTGGAGTAGAGAGCGGCGGCGGTCCTCGGTTGCAGGCCAGTAATAAGGGACTGGAGCGCGGCGGCGGTTGGCTGCTGAGGCAGAAGATGCAGTTGAGTTTCAGGAAATCATGACGAACAGAGAGTATCGAATCGGAATTGTCGGGGCGTCGTCGCTGGCAGGCAAGGAACTGAGCGATGAGTTGTCTGCGTCGCCGCTGGCGGTATCCGATGTTGTGCTGCTGGATATCGGAGATGCCGCGGGACAGGTGACGTCCATGGCCGACGAGGTTTCGTTTATTCAGCGGCTGGAACGGACCTCGTTCGACAAGATGGACTTCGTGTTCTTTGCGGGCGACGCAGCAGTGACGAAGAATCACTGGCAGGACGCACGCCGCGCCGGGGCTAACATTATCGATCTGACGTATGCGCTGGAGGGGGAGAAAGACGTTCTGGTGCAGGCGCCGTGGGCGACGAAGGCGCTGGGGGAGAAGAGCGCGAAAAATTTTCCGGACCTGAATACGCCGGCGGTGGTAACGGCGCATCCGGTTGCGATGATGCTGGCTGTGATGGCGGGGAGGCTGCAGTCGAAGCTGAAGCTGAAGAGCGTGGCGGCAACGGTGATGGAGCCGGCGTCGGAGTATGGGCGGGCGGGGATGGACGAGCTGCATCAGCAGACGGTGAATCTGCTGTCGTTCCAGACGCTACCGCGAGAGCAGTACGATGCGCAGGTGGCGTTCAACCTGCTGCCGGAGCTGGGCGAGTCGGCGAAGGTGAAGCTGGAGATGACGGAGCAACGAATCCGGCGGCACTACGGGATATTGTCGGATGGAGAGCTGCCGGAGCTTGCGTTGCAGCTGGTGCAGGCGCCGGTGTTTCACGGGTATGTGATGTCGCTTCTGATTGAGCTGGGAGAGAGCGCGAGGGAGAGGGAAATCGAAGCGGCACTGGCTGGGGACCATGTCGATGTTGTGAGTGAGAGCTCCGATCCGCCGAGCAATCTGAGCGCGGCAGGACAGGAAGACATCATGGTTCAGGTGAAGCAAGATTCCGGCGACGGAAGGCGTTTCTGGATATGGCTGGCGGGGGACAATTTGAAGCTCGCGGCATTAAACGCGATTGCGTGCGCGAATGAGTTGCGCCGATTGCGGCCGTTGGGGAAGGTGCAGTAGAAGGTTTTAGGGTGAAGCGGGCGGCGGGGGGCTTTGCGGCGTGCTTTGCGGCAGGTGATTCGTAGGGCGATTCGGGGTGGGATCGGTGGCGGTTGGTTTTGTCTGATGGAGGAGCAGGGCGTGCATCTGAAGATAGACGCCGTTGGTCCATCCGAAGCCGACGACGTTGCTCTTGTATCCGGTGGCGACGGCTACGTTGGCCGAGCCGCTGACCACGTTATATTTCTCGCGGATGGTGGCGTCGTGGAGGAAATTTTGCAGGATGGTCCGGGAGAATTTTGTGGCGATACGCGCGGCGTCGCCCGTGAAGACATATTGAGAGAGACCCTGGATGGCGAGCCAGTTTGTGGGGGCCCATCCGAAGGGGAGATCCCACTGGGTTCCGGAGTCGGTGTCGCTCATGGCGAGGCCGCCCTCGCGCTCGAAGAGTGAGAGATGATGCTGGAGGGCGGCGGCCTGTTGGGGGGTGGCGAGTTTTGACCAAAGCGGGTAGAAGGCGGTGAGGTAGTCGTAGGTCGATTGCGTGTGGGTGACGAAGTCGTAGTCGAAGAACATGCCTAGTGTGGGGTTCCAGAGATATTTGTCGATGGCATCGCGCCTTGCGGCGGCGCGCTGCAGCCATGTGGCTGCCTCGGCGGGACGGTCGAGGAGGGTGGCGAAGTGGGCCATGTCCTGCTCGTATTCATAGAGGAGACTGTTGAGGCATACGGGGGCGTAATCGTCGGTTGAGCCGCTAAAGGGGCCGAAGCGGAAGCTGGTGTCGAAGCCGGATTCGCGCATGGCGCGGTCGCCGCGATAGAAGGCTGCGGTGAGGCGATGGCCATGGACGAAGGCGTGGGCGCAGACTATGGACGCTTCGATGTTGCAGCTGGTGTTTGCGAGAGAGGCGGCCTGGGCGGGAGTTGGGTTGTCGGGAGCATCGAGAAGGTAGTTGGTTTTGACTTCGGGATGGGCGATGAGCCAGCGGATGACGTCGGGATAGTAGCTGCTGTCGTCTGCCATCTCGGGGACGGGCCCTTCGCCGATGTCGTGGTAGCGCGCGAGTCCTGTGTCTCCGGCTTGGTGGATGGGCGAAGACCAAAGGGCGTAGTCGCGCTGGGCAAAGCTGTAGGCTTTGGCGAGCCAGGCTTTGGTGAGAGGCTTTTTGCCGGGGTGCTCGTAGACCTCGCGGATCATCGAGCTAAGAAACGGAGGCTGCGAACGAGTGAAGAAATACGTGCGATTGGCGTTGAGGATGGCACCGTAGTTTTCGATCTCGTAGAAGAAGTTTTCGACCATGTTTTGCGCAAGGCCGGTGCGATGGTCATGAACCAGGCCGAGGATGATGAAGTAGCTGTCCCAGCCGTACATTTCGTTGAATCGCCCACCTGGCACGACGTACGGATGAGGCAGGTAGAGGAGGCCCTCGCGGGGGATTTCGGAGACTAGCACATCTCCGATGTGATTAATTTTTCGGGGCAAGTGCTGAATCTCGACGTTGCATTGATTGTGCGCGTAGGCGACGGCCGGCGGTGTTTCCATGCCTGCGGGAAGGTAGAGGACCGGCGCCGACTTCACCTTGGGGTCGACGAGCGACTTGCAATCCGTCATGGAGCGCGTGAGGGTATCCCATGCGTGGTCAATGTACGGCAAGATCTGTGCTTGGGGTGTGTTTTGCGTCGTGGACTGAGCGGTGAGATTGCCAGCGAACAGCGCCGTTGTGGCGAGGAACACAGCGCGCAGGCGGATGGCTCGTAGGATGGAATGTCCTGTCCAAAACATATGGTCCATTGGATGCTCGATTTAGCGCGAGGGAGGCGCGGGGTGTGGTTTGACTTACACTTTATGCGAGAGATTGTGACGACAGGGCAAAGGCGCGGTGAGAAGGTGCGATGAGAAAGACAGAGATGCGCATTGGGATTGACGTGGGTGGAACAAAGATTGAAGCGCTTGCGATTGACGATGAGGGTATCGAGTTGGCGCGGCATCGTATCGACACGCCGCGCGACGACTACGACGCGACAATTATGGCGATAGTGGGGCTGGTGCGCCGCCTGGAAGAGGAGACGGCAAAGAGCGGCACGGTGGGGGCGGGAATTCCTGGCAGCATTTCACGAGTTACCGGACTGGTGAAAAATGCAAACTCGACCTGGTTGAATGGCCGCCCGCTGGACAAAGATTTGGCTTCTGCGCTGGACCGCGAGGTGCGGGTAGCCAATGACGCAAATTGTTTCGCGGTCTCTGAGGCGACCGACGGCGCAGCGGCAGGCAGGCAGGTTGTGTTTGGAGTGATTCTCGGAACCGGATGCGGTGGCGGCGTTGCGATCGACGGGCGCGTTCATGCGGGACGGAACGGGGTTGCGGGGGAGTGGGGACACACTCCGCTGCCGTGGCCCAGGCCGGAGGAGTATCCGGGCCCCGCATGTTATTGCGGAAAGCGGGGATGTATGGAGATGTGGGTCTCCGGCACGGGGATCGCATTGGACTATAAAACCGTAACCGGGAGAGCGCGGACGACGCAGGAGATTGTGTCGGAGTTTGAGGCAGGCGACGGGGAGGCGATTGCTGCAATGGAGCGGTTTGAAGATCGTCTTGCGCGCGGGCTGGCGCAGGTGATTAATATTCTTGACCCGGATGTGATCGTGATTGGTGGCGGCGTGTCGAGGGTGGAACATATCTATGGGGCGCTTCCGAAAAAACTGCCGGCGTATGTGTTTGGGGGCGAGGTGTCGACTCCGATTGTGGCGGCGATGTATGGAGACTCGAGTGGCGTACGCGGGGCAGCGTGGCTTTGGCCAGGTCGACGAGGCTGAACGAGGGGGCAGGGAAGAGCTATGCGATACTAGAAGAGAGAGGAAGCCGCTGGTTTGGCTGAATCGAAGACTCGCCGGCCTCGCAGGAACTGCATCGAGACGGTGGGGAGCGCGGCGAAAGAGGGCTTTTGCTTAGCGCGGTTTGAAGAGCCGGGATGGCGGAACTGGCAGACGCAGCGGACTCAAAATC
>CAVSQQ010000012.1:0-17729 GCA_963730135.1 uncultured Acidobacteriaceae bacterium | reverse complement strand
CTCATGCGATGAGACTGCATGAATGGGGCACCCCGGTATGGTTGGTTTCTATGTATGGACTGCCCGTCGGCGGGAGGTCCATTCGGATTCGATTTCTATGGGGTTGGGTTCGCCGGTGGCGTAGTGATTGAAGCTGCTCCAGCGGTAGTCTTCAGGTTTGGAGACCAGGCCTCGGGTGACCGGGTTGCGGTGGATGTATTGGATCTTTTTTTTGAATTTGCGTGTGGTGAAGACGTTGAAGTCGTAGTAGCGGGGTTGCCAGAAGTGGTTTCGGGTGCCTTTGAGGAGTTTGGAGGACTCGCCTTTGATGACTCTGAGGGTGGAGGAAAGTGAGTGGTTTTTTGGTTCGCTGAGGAGGAGGTGGAGGTGTTCGGGCATCAGGACGTAGGCGTAGAGGAGGAAGTCGTGGGAGCGCCGTGTTCGTTCGATGATCTGCTCGAGGATTTCTTTGGTTTTTGGAGTTTCCAGGTAGGGAAGTCGGTGGTGGCAACTGAAGGTGATGAAGTGGAGATGACCTAAGCTGTGACGACGTTCGAGGCCCAGTGGCATGGTTGGATTTTATCGTTGGGGAAGGAAGACGGTTCGCGCGTCCGCGCGAATGCCCACTCATGCGGTGAGACTGCATGAATGGGGCACCCGAGGTATGGACTGGATTTTATGTATGGGCCACCCGCCAGTGAAGGTCTGTTCACGTTTACTCAAACTCGAAAATATTCTTGCTCCAGCGCAACGACACGTCCTGAAGATTATTGAGACAATTCTTAAAGCCTTTCAGATTTATAGCTTGCTCGGAATTCATGGGGGGCCACCCATCCAATGCGCGCCATCCTCCCTCTGAGAAGAACTCTTTCCTATAGGAATACACCTACCACATGAACCTGTTTAAGATTACACCGTCTTGCAAGACATTGCGCACATACGGCGTCGTAACGCTTCTAGCCCTATCGTCTTTCAGCGGATACGCAGCAAGCAAGCCGCAATTCCAACTTGAACTTGTAAATTCGGTTCAGACCAATAGTATCCAGACCTACTACGTGCCCGGAACGCCATCGCATTCCACGACTGACTGCAACGGAACTGCCACCGGCTCCGGCACTACCACAAACCTCAATACAGACTGCACGACCACAACGACAGCAGGCAGGGCGGCTTATTCCGGCACACGCTACAGTTACAGCGAGGATATCCGGGTGATAATGCCCGATAATTCTCATTTGACGCTGTGGTGCCAAGAGGGCTTTCGTACTTGCCTGCACTTAGCATCCGGAAAGTATCGGGCAGAGCGCGACAAGGATAAGATCTGGATTTATTGCACTTATGCTAATCAAAAGGATTGGGATGAAACTGGTATGAGTCCCGGCCAGCGAGAAGCTAGCCACCAAGTTAACCGGGTTAAGTACCGTGTTGTGGGCTCATGGAAAGACGATAGTGCACCATCTTCGGTGTCAGCGAACGAATCCGTTGGGATAGACCCTGGCTTGATGGCTTTTGTTGACTTGAACAATGACGTGAATGCGGGCAGCAGTTCCCTGCATTCGTCTGCGAGACAAATGGGAGACATAAAACCCGATGAAACGATATGCACTACGGAGGTAGTGTTCGGCGAAGTGTATGTTTGTAAAGTTAATGCCCCAAATACGATCGTGGCATTGGTGGCAACTCGTTCATTGCCACAAATGCATCGTCACTGGTTGGAAGCAATGAGCCGGGATTTTCTGGAGCTAAAGCGACTATCGCTTCTCAATTGCAGGGGCGCAGACAACTGCAAGGAGCAGGCTGATTTTATAAAAGGTTTAGAGCAGGGGTATCACTCAGACGGCTCCGTATGGACGAAACTATGGACACGTTATTGCATCGAAGTTCCCAGCGGAACCTACCCTGATCTTAATGGCGAGATGCGGAACTGCAGCGTTCAAAAGAAAGATCAGTCTCTTTCGATCAATAGTGCAAATGCAACGGACCGCATACCCTCCACTGATACCGTCACTAGATTCCCCAATTTAGAAAATTGAGGTTAAGAATCCTAAGCTATTAAATTGGGAACTATCGGAACTATATTTCACTTGCCCAAAATCTGCTGGGATGTCGTACGTTTCGCACATTTATTCAACTGTCACGCTCTTCGCCAGATTTCTGGGTTGGTCTACGTCGCAGCCTCGGCGGACGGCGATGTGGTAGGCGAGGAGTTGAAGGGGGACTACTTCGAGGAGGGGGAGGAGGAGTTCGGGGGCCTGGGGGATGTAGATGGTTTGCTCGACGAGCTGGCCGATCTCGTGGTCGCCTTCGGTGGCGATGGCGATGACGCGGCCGCTGCGGGCGGTGACTTCCTGAATATTGGAAAGCGTCTTCTCGTATTTCAATACGCTCGATGGGTCGTTGGGGTCTTTGGTGGCGATGCAGACGACGGGGAGGGTCTCGTCGATGAGGGCGTTGGGGCCGTGCTTCATCTCGCCGGCGGGGTAGCCTTCGGCGTGGATGTAGGAGATCTCCTTGAGCTTGAGTGCGCCTTCGAGGGCGATGGGGTAGTGGATGCCGCGGCCGAGGAAGAGGAAGTCGTTGGCGGTGTGGAAGAGGCGGGCGAGTTCTTCGCATTGTTTGGTGAGGGGGAGGCGGGTGCGGGTGCGGCGGTCGGGGCCTGCCCATCCTGTCTGTGAGGATGTGGGCTCAGAGACAAAATGCGGGGGTTTCTCCACTCCGCTTCGCTCCGGTCGAAATGACGCATTTCGGGTGAGGTCGGGGTTGTCGGCACCGCTGCGCTCCGGTCGAAATGACGCATTTTTATTTGCGCCAGACGGAGCGTTGGATGACGACGATTTTGCGGGGGCGGCTACGCCTTCGGAGGTTCCGGTGGTGTTGGTGGCGTTGAGGTTGAGCATCGCGTCGAGTTTGCCGGGGATGCGGGAGAGTTCGTCGACGAGTTTGAGGGATTCGGCGTCGGTGATGGTGCCGCGGACCTGCGCGAGATGGAGCGCGAGGATGAAGAGCGCGGTGAGCTGGGCGGTGAAGGCTTTGGTGGAGGCGACGCCGATCTCGGGGCCGGCGTTGGTGGTGATGGTGCCGTTGGCGCGGCGGGTGATGGCGGCGCCGACGACGTTGCAGATGGCGAGGGTTTTGGAGCCTTTGGCGATGAGCTCGGCCTGGGCGGCGAGGGTGTCGGCGGTTTCGCCGGATTGGGTGATGAGGAGGCCGATGGCGTGGGGGTCGGCGATGGGGTCGCGGTAGCGGTACTCGGAGGCGTAGTCGACCTCGACGGGGAGGCGGGCGAGGCGCTCGATCATGAACTTGCCGGCGAGGCCAGCGTGCCAGCTGGTGCCGCAGGCGGCGATGGTAATCTGGGAGGCGTTGCGGATCTCTTCGTCGGTGATGTCGAGTTTTTCGAGGAAGACACGGCCAGTGTCGAGGGAGACGCGGCCGAGGGTGGTGTCGCGGATGGCTCGGGGCTGCTGGTTAATTTCCTTGAGCATGAAGTGCTTGTAGCCGGCTTTTTCGGCCTGGATGGGGTCCCAGGTGATGCGCTGGACTTTGAGCGGGATGGGTGCGCCTTCGAAGTCGGTGAGGGTTACGCCGTCTTTGGTGAGGATGGCGAGTTCGCCGTCGGCGAGGAAGTGGATGTTGCGGGTGTGGTGGAGGATGCCGGGGACGTCGGAGGCGAGAAAGAATTCTCCATCGCCGATGCCGATGACTGCGGGCGGCCCCATGCGGGCGGCGACGAGCTTGTTGGGCTCGTAGGCGGAGAGAACGCCGATGGCGAAGGCTCCGGTGATGCGCTTGACGGCGCGGCGGACGGCCTCTTCGAGGGGGATGGTGGGTTTGGTGAGGGTGAGGACGGCTTCGGAGGTGTTGGCCTCGGGTGCGGAAGTGAAAGACCCCACCTTAGACGACGATGAAACCGTCGTCGAAGATGGGGCACCCGGTTTTGTGGCCGCCGCTAAGTTGAACTCGTCTTCGATGAGGTGGGCGATGATCTCGGTGTCGGTTTCGGAGACGAACTTGTGGCCTTTGGCGATGAGGGCGTTCTTGAGAGTGAGGTAATTTTCGACGATGCCGTTGTGGACGACGACGAGGGTTCCGGAGCCGTCGCGGTGGGGATGGGCGTTTTCTTCGGTGGGACGGCCGTGGGTGGCCCACCGGGTGTGGCCGATGCCGAAGGAGCCGTCGATGGGCGAGTCGGAGATGGCGACTTCGAGGTTGCGGAGCTTGCCGGGGGCGCGGCGGAGTTCGAGGCCCTGGGGGCCTCCGGCTACGGCGATGCCGGCGGAGTCGTAGCCGCGGTACTCGAGTCGGCGAAGGCCTTCAATGATGACGGGGACGACGGGCTGGGGCCCGATGTAGCCAACAATTCCACACATAGATTGAGTTTAGACGGGGGATGAAGATTCTGCTTGGAGCACGGTGTGGGACTTTTGGGTTATGCGGTTGGCAGAGACGAGGTTACGGGGCTTTTGGGAGGGGAGCGGATCGGTAGAGGCGGTGGATGAGCGGGTATTCGAGCCAGATGTAGCTGAGGTAGCCGAAGACGACGACTGCGGGAAGGCCGATGAGCGCGATGAGGAGCATGGAGGCCTGGTGCGGCAGAAGATGAATGACGAGACGGGCGATGAGTTCAAGCACGAGGACGTGAGCGAGGTAGATGGAGTAGGACCAGTCGCCGATGGAGGAGAGGAGGGGGAGATAGTGGATGATGCCGGTGCGTTCGAGCTCGATGGCGCCGAGGAGGAAGAGAGCGGCGAAGGAGCCGTAGAGGAGGGTGCGGCGCCAGGGCCCGTCGGCGATCCATTCCGGCTGCAGGGGATGGAGGTGTGCGGTGCAGACGATGATCGCGGTGAGCCAGAGGAGCGAACAGATGAGGAGAACATGCCGGCGGAGGGATGAAGGCGACCGCGACGGTAGATGTGGAAGAGGACACAGCCGGCGAGAAATTCGAGCACGGAGGGGCTGGTGAGGAGTTGGATGACCGGGATGGGGGAGAGGCCGATGTGGAGCTTCAACCCGACGACGGCGATGCCCCACAGAGCGAGGAGCCAGGGGGCGGCGCGTTCGGGGACGAGGAGGAGAAGGAGAAAGAAGATGAAATAGAAGTAAAGCTCGTAGCTGAGGGTCCAGCCTTGCAGAAGAATCATCTGGAGGTGGGTGGGGATAAGGAGGTAGGAGGCAAGGAGGTGATGGAACGAGTGGACCTGGGTGCAGGCGGGGTTCTGAGCGGCGGCGAGGGGATTGAAATGGCGGGCGATGAGGGTGACGGTGGTGTAGATCCAGAAGATGGGGAAGATGCGCGCGAGGCGATGGTAGAGGAAGACGCCTGCGTTGGCGGGCTGGGCGAATCTTCCGGCTGCGACCGAGGCGATGACGACGCCGCTGATGACGAAGAACAGATCGACACCGAGAGCGCCGTGCTCCAGGAGAGGCAGGCGATCGGTGGCAAAGTATTTTGTTTCGATGCCGTGGAGATGAGCGAGCACGACAAGGAGGGCGGCGAGTCCGCGACAGACCTGAATGCTGACGATCCTTTTCGATTGCTTTCCGGGTAGCTGCTGCAACGCTGCACTCCTGTCGCACTACTGTACCAATGCGGAGGCGGGGTCTTCGGACGGCGGAGTGGAGGCGAGCAGGATGGAGAACATGGTCATGAGCCAGAAGGGGAAGGAGAGGTCGAAGGTCTGGGCGTCGGTGAGGCCGCGAATGAGAGCGAAGATCAGAACAGTGCCAGCAAGGGTTTTGAGGTGGGAGGGCGGAGAGCGTCGTATCTGGCGGAAGAAGACCCAATAGATCGCGACTGTGAGGATGGCTCCGATCGCTCCAAAGGCGAAAAACTGCTGGAGAAGTTCGTCATGGGCTTGCTGTGCCTGGAATATGCCGATGGGGGGGATGATGAATCGATAGGAGTAGAAGCCGTTTCCGAGAATAGGTTTCTTAATCGCATATTCGAGGCTGGATACCCATATTAAGGTTCGACCTGTCAGGGTCTCGGGGCCGACGCCATCGGTGTAGGCGATCAGGTAGGCCTCGAGGACGCCCCAGAGTGAGACCAGGATGAGACCGGCAGCGATCCCAATCCAGACCTTTACTTTGCGGGACAAGGTCGAGTCCTTGATCAAGGCAAAGCCGAAGGCGGCGACGAACGCGATGATGGAGGTTTTGCTGAGGGTCCGCAGGAGGGTGGTGCTGAGGAAGAGCGCGGGCCACGTCCAAATGGCAGCCTTGCGGGCGAGGTGAAAGGCCAGCAGGATCGCGATGGAGAAGAGAAAGCCGAGTGCGTTGGGGTGGAGAAAGTCTTCATCTCCGAGGCGCAAGTCCTGGCGGGCAGGGAGTGCCCAGGCGACGATGGCGACCAGACAGGCACCCCAGACATAGCCCTTCATGACAGCGGCGGCTCGGTCTTCGACGGTGCCATCGCGCAGAACAAACCAGATTGCGGCGATGTCTGCGACCCATGAGCACCAATAGCCTGCGGCGGCGGACAGGGGCGCGGGGGTCCATAGGATGCTGAGAAGATTGAGACCGAGAAATGCGGCGATCAATCGGAGGGTGGGAGTTTTGAAGGATGAGGCGCGGACGGAGGGCGTGCTGCCTATGGTGGAAAGGACTGCGAAGGTAAGCACGATGATGCTGAGGGCGACGGATACGACGGACCCTTGCTCTGGATTGTCCTGGAACCAGAGGACGGTGAGGCAGACACGAAAGGCGAAGATGAAACCGATCAGGCTGGGCAGGAGCGGAAAGCCGCTGTGGGTGGTATTGGGAGCTGACGACGTAGGCTGCTGGATGGTCGTGGTCACGGAGGCTGACGTGGATTGCAAGTGCGGCGTGCTGCCGGGATTGGCGCTGCTGTGAGTCTATTGCGAGAGGCTGCCGCATGGTGGAAGACAGGGAAGAGACTGCAAATTTTTTACAAACGCGAGACAAATGCCGGACAGTTGAGGAGGCGTGAGGTGGAGTCGAGATTGGGCGCGGGGTTGGCAGGTGGGCTTGCCGGCTGATTCACCGGGCGGTGATGGGGCCGGGTGTAACGTAGGAAAGTGGCATAGATCGGGGCGGTGCTGTGCACATACTGGTGATCAATAGCGGGTCTTCGTCGATTAAGTTTTCCCTGTTCGAGTCGGGGAACGAAATGGCGTCCAAGATCGCGGGTTCCATGGCCTTTAAGGAAGCAGCGCGCAAGGCGAAGCCGGTCCTCCTCGAGGACGCGATGTCGGTTGACGTTACGGCTCCAGAAGAGTACATGGGTGAACCTCGGTCGTTGTATGAGGGTGAGGTGACGGGGATTGGCGGGGGGAAGGCGGCGTTCGCGTTTCGTGATGCGGATGGGCGCGATTTGAGCGGAGGACGAAAGAGCGTGAAGGCGGAGACGCCGGTGGCGGCGATCGGGCTGGTGGTGGAGGCGGTGAGCGGGGCAGGGTTGCCGAAGGTGGATGCAGTGGGATATCGGGTGGTGCATCCGGGGGCGAAGCTGCGGGCGCATGTTCGGATTGACGATGCGGTGATGAGGGATCTGGAGGGGGCGGTGGAGTTTGCGCCGCTGCATGATCCGTCGGCAATAGAAGTGATCCGGGAGATGATGAAGCGGTTTCCGGATGTGGGGCACTATGCGTGTTTCGATACGGTGTTTCACCAGACGATGCCGGAGGCGGCGACGACCTATCCGATTCCAGTCGAGTATCGCGAGCGAGGGGTGCGGCGGTACGGGTTTCATGGGCTGAGCTGCGAGTCGATCGTGCGGCAGTTGCGAGAGTCGAAGGAGATTGAGTTTCCGCGGCGGATGGTGATTGCTCATCTGGGGAGTGGATGCAGCGTGACGGCGGTGGTGGATGGACGCTCGGCGGATACGACGATGGGGCTGACGCCAACTGGCGGTGTGGTAATGGGGACTCGGCCGGGGGATCTTGATCCGGGACTGGTGGTTTACCTGGCGCGGCAGATGGAGCGGAAGCTCTCCGCACTCGAGAAGATGCTGAACCACGATGCGGGGATGGTGGCGTTGTCGGGGATGGCGAACGATATGAAGGCGGTGCGGGAGGCGGGAGGCGGGGGCGACGCGAAGGCGAAGCTGGCGGTGGAGATTTTTACGCGGAGTGTGAAGAAGGCGGTGGGCGGGTTTGTGGCGTTGATGGGCGGGGTGGATGCGGTGGTGTTCACGGGCGGAATCGGGGAGAACGATGCGCGGTCGCGGGCAGAAATTGTCGAGGGGATGCAGAGTTTTGGAGTTTCGATTAATTCTGAGCGGAATGAGATTGAGGGCGACGCGGTTCGGTGTATCAGTGCATCTGACTTAGTACCGATGGTTCTCGTGGCGCCGGCAAAAGAGGATTGGATGATTGCGGTGCATGTGGCGCGCATGGCGCGGTCGCGGGATTAGGGAAGTGTTCAGCAAATCGTAAGGTGTTTGGATTTTTGTGGTCAGAGAGAAGAAGCGATACCCCAGGGGCTAAAGCCCCAATGATTATCGGTGCAAGAGGCCAAGGCTAAAGCCTTGGCGTACCTAGAAGCTAAGGCCGCGATTTGAGGAACCTATCTGATCCACATTTAGTTACAAATTGATGGATCGTCTTCGGTTCCCACTTACTTTACGCGAAGGAGTTGTTTATGAGCAGCGTGACCAAGGAATCGGTGAAGGAAAAAAATCAGAGTGGCAAGGCGCTTTCGGCGGAGGAGTTGCGGAAGATAGACGCTTACTGGCGGGCGTGTAATTACCTTTGCGTGGGAATGTTGTATTTGCTGGAGAATCCGCTGCTGCGAGAGCCGTTGAAGGCGGAACATATCAAGAATCGCCTGCTGGGACATTGGGGATCGGACCCGGGACAGACGTTTACGTGGGTGCATCTGAACCGGCTGATCAAAAAGTACGACCTCGATTTGATTTATATCTCCGGGCCGGGCCATGGGGCACCGGCGACGCTTTCGAATTGCTATCTGGAGGGCGTGTATTCGGAGGTGTATCCGGATAAGAGTGAAGATGTGGCGGGGATGCGGAAATTCTTCAAGCAGTTTTCGTTTCCCGGCGGGATTGGCAGTCATTGCACGCCGGAGACGCCTGGGTCGATTCATGAAGGGGGAGAGCTGGGGTACAGCCTGTCGCATGGATTTGGCGCGGCCTTCGATAATCCGGATCTGATTGTGGCGGTGGTGGTGGGGGATGGCGAGTCGGAGACGGGGCCGCTGGCGACGAGCTGGCACTCGAATAAATTCCTGAATCCGATACGCGATGGCGCGGTGTTGCCGATTCTGCATTTGAACGGATACAAGATTGCGAATCCGACGATACCGGGACGGATGACGGATGAAGAGCTGACGTGGTTGTTCAAAGGATATGGGTGGGAGCCGCATTTTGTGGAGGGTGACGATCCGGCGAAGATGCATCCGCTAATGGCGAAGGTGATGGAGGACTGCGTGAACGAGATTCGCGCGATCCAGAAGAAGGCGCGGAGTGCGCGGCAGGGAGCGGATGTTGAGCGGCCACGATGGCCGATGATTATTCTGCGATCGCCGAAGGGATGGACGTGTCCGAAGGAGGTGGATGGGCACAAACTGGAGGGTTCGTGGCGGGCGCACCAGATGCCGGTTCTGGACCCGAAGACGAACCCGGCGCATTTGAAGCTGGTGGAGAAGTGGATGCGGAGTTACAAGCCGGAGGAGTTGTTCGATGAGGCGGGCAAGTTAAAGGCGGAGCTGCGGGCGATGGCTCCGGAGGGACTGCGGCGGATCACTGCGAATCCGCATGCGAATGGCGGGTTGTTGCGGAAGCCGATGGAGTTGCCGGACTTTCGCGATTATGCGGTGAAGGTGAAGAAGCCGGGGCAGATCTCGATTTCGCCGACGAGTGTAGTGGCGGAGTTTCTGCGCGATGCGATGAAGCAGAATATGACGAACTTCCGCGTGTTCGGGCCGGATGAGACGGCTTCGAACAGGTTGCAGGCGATCTACGAGGCGAGCGGGAAGACGTGGGAGGAGAAGATGCTTCCCGAGGATGCGGATGGAGGATTTCTGGCGCGCGATGGACGCGTGATGGAGATGCTGAGCGAGCATACGCTGGAGGGATGGTTTGAAGGGTATGTGCTGACGGGACGCCATGGATTTTTTTCGACGTATGAGTCGTTCGTGCACATCATCGATTCGATGTTCAACCAGCATGCGAAGTGGCTGGAGAAGAGCAAACTGGAGTTGCGGTGGCGAGCGCCGATCTCTTCAATCAATCTGCTGATTACGTCGCTGGTCTGGCGACAGGACCACAACGGGTTTACACATCAGGACCCGGGATTTCTGGATGTGGTGGCGAACAAGTCGCCGGAAGTGACGCGGATTTATCTGCCGCCGGATGCGAACTGCCTGTTGAGCGTGACGGACCATTGTCTGCGAAGCACCAACTACGTGAATGTGATCGTTGCGGACAAGGCGGAGCACCTGCAGTATCTGGATATGGGCGCGGCGGTAAGGCATTGCACGAAAGGGATTGGGATTTGGGACTTCGCCAGCAACGACGCGGGCGAAGAGCCTGACGTGGTGATGGCCTGCGCGGGAGATATTCCTACGGCGGAGGCGCTGGCTGCAGTGGCGATTCTGCGGGAGCGATGCGATGGAGTGAAGATCCGGTTTGTGAATGTGGTGGATCTCTTCCGGCTAATGCCGGCGGAGGAGCATCCGCATGGGTTGTCGTCGCGGGAGTTCGATGGGTTATTCACGACCAACAAGCCGGTGATCTTTAACTTTCACGCATACGCTTCAATGATTCACAAATTCACCTATCGGCGGACGAATCACGATAACTTCCATGTGCGGGGATATAAGGAGAAAGGGAGTATCAATACTCCGCTGGAGCTGGCGATTTTAAATCAGATTGACCGGTACGATCTGGCGATCGATGTCATTGACCGTGTGCCGCGGCTGCAGGTGACGGCCGCGCATACGAAGGAGTGGCTGAAGGGGCAGATTATCGAAAGCGTGAACTACGCACATGCCAATGGGATTGATGCGAAGAAGATTCGGGAGTGGAGATGGCCGGTGTAGAGGCTGGGGCGAGCCGGGCTCACTGAATTTGGGAATCTGAGGTGTCGCAATTTGTGAGGCGGTCGAAGACTCCCTGCACGACGCGGTCACAGCGCACGCCCATAAAGGGGAAGGCTTCTTTGGCTTTTGCGCCGATGCGTTCAAAGAGCCAGTTGCGGATCATTCCGTGGCCGCGGTGGAGACGGATCTTTACATTTTCGACGGTGAGATCGAGGGCGTCGGCGGTCTCCGATGTGCTGAGTTCTTCGATGTCGCGGAGCATGACGACGGTCCGATACTGTTCGGGCAGATCGAGCACGGCCTGCTCCAGAAATTCTCTGAGCTGTGCGCCCGATGCGCTCTGTTCCGGATCGGGAGATTTGTAGAGATCCTGCATTGATATTTCTCCGTCAAAATCTGTGGCGTCCACCTCTTGATGCTGTTTGGACGAGCGGCGGCGGGCGAGAGCCTCGTTGACGGCGATGCGCGTCAACCAGGAGGCGAACGGCGCGCGGGCGGCGAACTGGTCGAGATGGGTGTAGGCGCGAACGTAAGCGTCCTGCATGACGTCTTCGGCTTCGACGTCGTTGTGCAGAATGGCGCGAGCGATGCGGTAGAGGCGCTGGTTGTAGCGGCGCATGATGACCTCGTACAGAGCAGTCTCTCCCGCCCGGACGCGGTTCACGACCTCTTCATCCGTGAGGCTCTCCGACTTCAATCGTTCGAATATTTCCATAGGAGCTGTTTTGCTTCTACCCAATAGAGTGTGGGGACGGCGAAAAGGTTACAAAAGGTGACTTATGGGCGGATTTGGTGTGCCTGGAGATTTTTTCCGGGTTTGGCTGTAACCGATTGTGCGCCAGGCAACTCTTCTGCATGAGAGGTAGAAGATGAAACTATTCGATCATCGCCTGAATGATAGCTGGTGGGCGCTGAGGATTGCGCTGGGGTTGATGCCGATCATCTCCGGAGTGGATAAATTCTTCAATAAGCTGGCGGATTGGGGGATGTATTTGAGCCCTTACGCGACGAAGGTGTTGCCTGTGAGCACGGCCACATTTATGCATATTGTTGGTGTGGTGGAAATTATTGCCGGAATAATCGTACTGAGCCGCTGGACAAAGATCGGCAGTTATATTGTCATGGTCTGGTTGATTGCGATTGCGGCGAACCTGATCACTACCGGAATGTTTTACGACCTTGCGGTGCGCGACCTGGAGATTGCCGTGGGCGCGTTTGCACTGTCACAGCTCACGACCGTACGTGAGGAGTATGCTTTAGCAGCAAAGCGGGACGGTTCGAGTCCAAGTCCCCAACTTGCTGAAACCCTGTAGTTCAACCTTGTTCGATATGAAATGGAGAATGTGATGAAGATATTTGCTTCACTCTTAGCGATTGGACTGTTGGCCACTCCAGCGTTCGCTGCGACCAAGACGTTCACTGATGTTTCCGTCGTCGATGTGTCGTGCTCAAAGAAAGCGGCTGCCGATGCGGATGCTCACACCAAAGCCTGCGCACTGGCCTGTGAGAAGAGCGGCTTCGGCATTCTTACCGCAGACAAGCAGTTCCTGAAGTTCGATGCGGACGGCAATGCGAAGATCGTCGAGCAGTTGAAGGCGACCGACAAGACCGATCATCTGCGGGTGAATGTCACCGGCGATGTGAAGGGCGACACGATCAAGGTCGATTCAGTCAAACTGCTTTAGCTTTTTATTGGCCGAATGCAACTGGGGCGACGAGGGTCGCCCCGGTGCGTGAGGCGACGGGATAGGTGTGTGTCACACGGTGTGTTCCCCAGCGTGATTTTATGGGTGGGCTGTGCAGCGTGAGGCAGTGACTGTTGACGGTCAGTTGACGGTGGTTGAGCGCCTGGGTTGGGGACGTGGGTTAGGATGGGTGCGCTGCATTAGCTTATTCGCGCCGACTGTCTGAGTGCGGAATCCGGGGATTCTCTTGCAACGAATGGATAGGCATACTGGGTTGGGCGGGGTGACGCTGACGGTCGCGCTTGGGGTGTTGTTGGGCGCGATTGGCGTAGTTCATGGCTGGTCGCAGGATACTGGCGCGGAACCGCGAGTGATTCTGGTGATGTCGGATGGTTTGCGGTGGCAAGAGGTGTTTCGCGGGGCGGATGAGAACCTTCTGGTGCCCAAGCGGTACTACAAAGGACGGGACGTAAAGGAGCTGCGCGAGAAGTATCTTGCGGGGACGGCGGAGGAGCGGCGGGAGCGTCTGATGCCGTTTTTGTGGAAGACGGTGATTCCGCAGGGGCAGATGTATGGAGACCGGGATGAACATTCGGATGCGTCGGTGACGAACGGGTTCAACTTTTCGTATCCGGGATACAACGAGACGCTGACGGGGCATGGGGACCCGAGGGTGAACTCGAATGCCAATGTGCCGAACCCAAATGTGACGGTGCTGGAGTGGCTCAATAAGCAGGCCGGACTGCAAGGGCAGGTCGCAGTATTTGGTGCGTGGAACGTCATTGCAGCAGTTGTGAATGCGGGCAGGTGCGGATGCACGGTGAATGCGGGGTATGACCCGTTTGCGATGACGCCGATGACTCCCAGCCTTGAGCTGATGAACTCGTTGAAGGCGCAGACGCCACAGGTGTGGGAGGGCGAGCCGTTCGACGCGCCGGTGTTTTATACGGCAATCGAATACATCAAGGCGAAGAAGCCTCGGGTGGTGTTTTTGTCTCTGGGCGAGACAGACGAGTGGGCGCATGCGGGCAATTATGGGGAGTATCTGGACGCTGCTCATCGGGTGGACGGCTATTTGGAGCAACTGTGGACGACGTTGCAGAAGATGCCAGAGTATCGGGGGAATACCACGCTGATCTTTCTTACGGACCATGGGCGGGGGAGCGGGCCGGAGGATTGGACGAGCCATGGACAGAAGATTCCGGACTCGAAGTACATTTTTATGGGGTTCATGGGACCGGAGACTCCAATGATGGGGAACCGCGCCAATGTTCCTGCCGTGACGCAGAGCCAGGTGGCAGCGACGCTGGCGAAGTTTCTGGGATTCGATTGGGATGCTGCGGATCCGAAGGCAGGAACGGCAGTGGCTGCGGCGTTGAAGTGATCAGGCGCCGCCGCGGCGGAGTTCCCTGGTTTTGAGGACGATGAGGTACTCGTAAAAGGATTGGAGCGTGGCATAGGTGAGGCCGGCGGCGCCGTCGAGGATGGCTCCGCGGAGGAAGACCATGTACAGCCACTTGAGGAGGGGGCGTCCGGGAAGGCGGTAGAAGATGGCCTTCTGGTGGAGGCGGCGGGTGTGGAAGTCGGGGTGGCGGAGGGCGGTGACGAGTGAGGGGTTTTGCAGGCCCTGGTTGCGGACGATCAGCTCGGCCTCCATGGTGGAGTAGAGGTTGTGCTTCTCGACCCATTTGGCGATGCCCTTGGAGAAGGGATAGTGGTCGAGGGGATAGCTGAGCTGGGCTACGGCACCGTTGATCTCGAGGACCTCGTTGATGGCGCGGGTGTAGTGGGCGCGGCCGGGACGGACGAGGCGGATGTAGTAGGGAGAGAGCTGGGCGTGTTTGAGCCAAGTGCCGAAGAGGTGGTCGCGGCGGCGGACGCGGAAGGCCGCGATTCGGTCCGGTGACGCGAGGGTTAGCTGCTCCATCTCGCGGGAGAGCTCTGGTGTGGGCCGCTCGTCGGCATCAAGGAGGAAGACCCAGGGGTATTTGAAGGGGACGGTGGAGAGCGCGGCGTTGCGATGCGTGGCGTAGTCGTCGAAGATGCGGGTGTGGACTTGCGCACCGGCGGCTCGGGCAATCTCTACGGTGGAGTCGGTTGAGTGAGAATCGAAGACGTGGATGTCGTCGGACCAGGAGACGCTGGCGAGACAGTCGGGAAGATCGCGCTGCTCGTTGCGGGTGAGGATGAGGACGGAGATCATCTGCTGGCTATGGTATCGCGGGATGCAACTGGTGCGAGATGCTAGAAGCGGACGACGAATCCGGTGGTGATGGTTTTGGGGTGGACGTTGACGCCGAACTGCGAGATGCCGCTGCTGTAGCTGTAGTCGACGACGCGCCAGTCGAAGTGGGGAATGAGGGTGAAGTCGACGCCGCCGACGTAGCGGTAGGTGAAGCTGTTGGCGTTGCGAACGCTGTTGCTTTGGGTGCTGTACGAGGATTCGCCGAAGAGGATTTCGCCGTAGGGCATGATGGGGAAAATGGGGATTTTTGCGGCGAGGCGCGGGCCGAGGATGCCGCTGGCGATGTTGTGGGAGAGGTCACCGCGGACGTCGGCTGAAAAATCGAATGGGCCGAAGTGACGGATTCCGTAGTAGAAGCCGAAGGTGGTTCCGGTGTTCCATCCGGAGTGCTGGAGGCCGCTTTTCTCCGTGCCGCCGGTGCCGTAGACGGCGAACCTGGCCTGGGCGCGGAGGGAGGCGGGGATGAGGCCGAGCAGGAGTATGGGGAGGAGGAAGAGGATTCGACGATTCATGGTTTGAGCGTAGCCAAGAGCGGTGCGCCGGGCAAGTCGTCAAGCGCGATTGCGACGTGATTTAGAGGGGGCGGAGAGCGAGGACAGCGTTGAGGCCGCCAAAGGCGAGGGAGTTGGAGAGGACGAGATTTGGGGTGGTCTTGCGCGGGGCGCCGAGGATGACGTCGAGATTGAGCGAGGGGTCGATCTGGGTGACGCCGGCGTTGGCGGGGAGGAGGCCCTCGTGCAGGGCGAGGACGGTGGCGAGGGCTTCGAGGGCGCCACTGGCACCGATGGAGTGGCCGTGGAGGGACTTGGTGGAGCTGATGGGAATTTTTGATGCGCGGTCGCCGAAGACCTCGTGAATGGCGGCGGCTTCGGTAGTGTCGTTGGCCTGGGTGCCGGTGCCGTGGGCGCTGATGTAGCCGACTTCTGCTGGGGTGGCGTTGGCGTCGGCGATGGCCTGGCGCATGGCGGATGCAGCGCCGTCGGAGAGTGGCTGGGTGATGTGGCTGGCGTCGGCGGAGAAGCCGAAGCCGACGATTTCGGCGTAGATGGGTGCTTTGCGGGCCTGGGCGGAGGCGAGGGTTTCGAGGGTGAGCATGGCGGCGCCTTCGCCAAGGGTCATGCCGTCGCGGTCGGCGGAGAAGGGGCGGCACTGGGTGGGGGAGACGACGCGCATACTGTCCCAGGCACGGAGGAAGCCGAAGGTGAGTGGGGCTTCATGGCCTCCTGCGATGGCTGCCGAGACCATTCCGCTGCGGATCATCTGGAAGGCGAGGCCGATGGCGTGGGTGCCGGAGGAGCATGCGGTGGAGATGTTGAGGGTCGGGCCGGTGATCTTCCGGTCGATGGAGATGTTGCTGGCGCCGGCGGAGGCCATGGTGCGGACGACGGTGAGGGGATGGACCCGGGCGTCGCGACCGTAGAGTTTGATGGTTTCGGTCTCCTCGGCCTGGCGGCCACCGCAGGCGCAGCCGACGATGATGGCGATTTTTTCCGCTGGGTGATGGTCGGTGAGCTGGGATTCGACGGCAGCCTGACGGGCGGCGACGATGGCGAACTGAGTGGTGCGGTCGGTTGCGGTGATGATGCCGGAGTCGAGGTGTTCTTTGGGGTCGAAGTTTTTGACGGCGGCGGATTGGGTGAAGCGGAGGCCCTGGGTTGGGCCAGGGGCTTCGGGGTAGGGCGGAAAGGGGGCAATGCCGGTGGTTCCGGCGAAGAGGGCAGTGCGGAATTCAGGTACAGAGTTGCCAATGGGGGTGATGCAGCCCAGGCCGGTGATGACGACTCGATTCACTGCTGCTCCCTTTCACGGTTTGGAATTGATTGTAGAGCCAGGGGCGGAGGGTATCCCCCCTCCCTATTGCCTGCGCGTAAATCTCCTACATTCAATAGCATACGACAGATAGATATCTGTAAAATAGTCATAACAAAAGGGTTGCGTACAAATTCGCCTATATCAACAAGATAGCCCCGGAGGGAGTCCGGGGCATTTTTCTTGCTCTGATCTATAGTTTAATTATACCGGGTTGATGGTAACTAAATTTCATTTTTATCTTGTTTGTTTTGTTTTGGTTATGGGTTTTTGGACTTGACAAGCGATTTATGGGTTGCTTTTGAAGAAAAAAGTTGTAAACGATTGATAATATTCCGGATGCTGGGGAGATAATCCCTTCGTTGCGCTGCCAACCAAAAAAAGGCAAGCATTGGCGGTCGATGAGGGCCGGCGAATAAACGGCTGGCAGGCTGGAAGCGGTGAAGGCTCCGGGCGGATGTCCGAGTGGTGAATGGTGCGGAGCGGCCGTCGGCGAATTGATCTTGTAGCTTCGCGAAACGTACCCCAGCGGCTGAAGCCGCACTGCAAATGCAATGTTTGCGGCACGGCTGAAGCCGTGCCCTTAAGGGAAACGGGCTCTTCTCGGAAGCCTGCTAACAGCAGATCTCCCATTCGACTTCGCTCAGGGCAGGCTCATCGGGGATGACAGCAAAACAGCAAAGGCAAGGACAAGGCCAATGCGGGGATTTCTCCGCTACGCTGCTCACGATAGGACTGTGAGCAGCTTCGGTCGAAATGACGGTTCTTTTGTGGGGGAAGACGGGAAAGGCAAATGCAGAAGCAGATCTCCCATTCGGCTTCGCTCAGGGCAGGCTCTTGGGGGATGAGAGGCAGAAAGGGAAGGGCAACAACAAAGGCAGAAGCAGGGTCCTCCTGCCTTGCGGAAGGATGACAGCTTGTTCTGCGAACCAGGTCCTCCCGCTTTGCGGAAGGATGAAGGAAAAACAAAAGGGTGGGGTTAGTGGGTGGGT
>CAVSQQ010000011.1:0-460416 GCA_963730135.1 uncultured Acidobacteriaceae bacterium | reverse complement strand
CCGCCGAGGGCAACCTCGTGGGGGTTCGACCCCCCCTCCCGGCACCATAGAATTCAATTATTTAGGGTGTACAGCGAGAAGTCGCCTCTTGGTTGCTGCTACCCTTGTGCCAAATTTTGTACCTACACCCGTGTTTATTGCCTCTTCCTCTGCCTTCTCCTGACGGCTGCTTTGCGACAGTATGGCTCTGGCAAAGATTCCGTCAATCGTGTTTGCTTGGGTTTGCCCGTTCCATAACGACCGGCATCCTTCGTGCGTGTGAACGTCAACAGCGGCGCTTTTCGCTGCTTCATATGCAATGCACGGGCGGAGATGTGCTGGCATTCCATCGCATGCTCACCGGGATGGGGTTTGTTGAGGCTGCCAAGGCGCTGAATGCATGGGAGCAGCGCCGATGACAGAGACTCCCCGGCAGGCCGCGGCCCGGCTCACTAGCAGCTTAGGGACGCTCGTGGATGTCTATGAATACTCGAACGAAGACGGACGCTTGCATTCTGCAATCTGCGGATCAGATGGCGCGATGGTGGAAAGACCTTCCGCATGATGTCCGAGGTAGACGGCGCATTTCAACTGAAGAGGCCTGAGGGGAAGAGGCCGCCGAAGGGCTGGCCGTTGTATGGGCTGGCAGCGCTCGCGCTCGAGGGCAAGGTCTTCGTTGTGGAGGGTGAGAAGGACGTGGATTCCCTTCATGCGCTGGGGCTGTCGGCCGTCACCTCGGGGGGCACCAGCACCGATGGCTAAGCTCGGGCTGTGTGAAAAAGGTGACTGCTCCGACTGGCTGGCATTGCATCCGGAAGCGGGTGCCGGCGACGTTTTGGCGCTTATACCGAAGCTACACACGGTGAGACCGAACGGCGCAAGCTTCGCTCATGACTGGTCAGAACCGGGACCTCTCAGGGATGAGTTGTAGTCATGCTCGCGGCCGTCACGAACCGCAGAGCCGTCATTCAGCCCAAGGCGATTGATTCCGGTTGGACGGTGGTCCCGAATATCTGGGGTATGGTGATCGGCGAGCCGGGCACCATGAAAACACCTGCCACCGGAGCGATTCTGCACCTCCACCGCGTACTTCGTGACGCTCAAACCAACCTGGAGAAATCTGCGTGACCGAAAACATTGCTGGAATCCTGACTTATATGCTGATCGTTGCTGCCTTCGCATTCATTATCGGCTGGAGATGTGGCGAGCAACTCTGCTGCCGCCGAAGCGCCGAAACTGAAGTCGAACAGATGCGCGTGCGTCTCGAACAGGCTTCTTCCAACCCTCAGACCCTGGACCGTCAGCTCAAGCAGATTCGGTCGATTCCGAATGACCTCCACAAGCTTGTTCTCACTGTTTCAAAAGCCCTCAAAAATCCCGCCCGCTAAACCCCTCAAAATCAATGGCCGGATCTGCCCGATCCGGCCGTCCCAAAAGGTGTGGGTTTATGAGATCGTTCCTTCACCGCCTACAGCCGACTTAACAGGACTAATCCGGCCCGGAACCCTGCACATGTGGCAACTATCAATTGTTCTTAGAAGTTCGTTCCATCACAATACTTGATGGAACAATTGCTGAGCTTGTGAATAATTGCGAACGGCGCACAGTCTGGCCCGGGTTGACTTTCCGGCCCTCTCCGCGTCCTCGATTACAACGAGGCCAGCCGATTCTTGTCTGAACCGCTGGAAGAGAATCACGAGTATGGAGCAAACCTGAAGCTATGAATTTCAATCCTTTCGCTGGGCAGTGAGTGGTAGTCTTAGGCGCAGAATGATACTGTTGATGGACCTTGCCGTAGTGCTCTTTAGGTTCAAGCATCCATGCGAGTTCCGTTACGCTATAGGCAGTGAGCTTTGATCCCAACCTTCATGCGCTCCAGGTACTTTCGGATATTCGCCGCGGCTGCGAGCTTTTTCCTGATGCTGGTGGGGACGTGTGTTGGACAAAATACGACGTATATCAGCCTTGACCAGGCCATTGATCTGGCGCTTACTCACAACCATTCCCTCCAGGCCACTCGAACTCTGGTTCTTCAGAATCAGGCACAGGAGATCACTGCCAATCTTCGTCCCAATCCGACTTTGGGAGCTGATAGCCAGTTCGTCCCAATCTTCGATCCGCAATATTTTTCTGCGGATAATCTGGACCAGATTCAGCAGTTTGATATTGGGATTGGTTACCTCTTCGAACGTGGTCACAAGCGGCCACGGCGCCTGGAAGCCGCTCGCGATCAAACGGCAGTCACGGGTGCCCAGGTCGCCGACGCCGAACGAACCCTGGCTTTCAACGTAGGCCAGCAGTTCGTCGGTGTTTTATTGGCAGAATCAACTCTTCAGTTCGCGCTTCAGGATCTCCAAAGCTTTCAGCAGACCGTCGATATCAGCGATGCACAATTGAAGGCGGGATATATTGGCGAAGGCGATTATCTTAAAATCAAGCTGCAGCTCTTGCAATTCCAGACCGACGTGTCCTCTGCCCGTCTGGCAAGAGTGCAGGCGCTTGTAAGCCTGCGGGAATTGCTGGGCTACAACGCTGTGCCGGCCGACTATGACGTGATCGGCGATCTGGCGTACCAACCGCTCAAGGGCACCATGGAAGACCTGCAGCTGAAAGCACTGGACATGCGTCCTGACCTCCGCGCCGCGAAATTCGGGATAACCGCCGCGCAAAGCCAGATCCTCCTTGCCAAAGCGAACGCCAAGGTGGATGTAAATGGCACGTTCGACTATACGCATGTCTCTGGCGAGAACACAGCTTCGGTATTCGTGAATTTTGCGTTGCCGATCTTCAACCGCAATCAAGGAGAGATCGCACGTACCGGCTACGCCCTCACGCAGGCCCAGGAACTGCAGCAATCGGCCAGCGATACAGTTCTTTCCGATGTTGCCAATGCGTATGAGGCGGTCAGAAGCAACGACGAAGTAGTGCAACTCTATAGTTCCGGATACCTCAAGCAGGCGCAGGATTCGCGCGACATCAGCGAGTATGCTTACAAGCGGGGAGCCGCAAGTCTCTTGGATTTCCTCGATGCAGAGCGCAGCTACCGGTCCATTCAGCTGGCCTATCGTCAGGCGTTGGGCTCTTATATGACCGCGTTGGAACAGTTGAAGGAAGCAGTGGGGACGAGAAATCTGCCATGAGTATGCGTAAAGATCAATTAGCCGTCGCAACGGCGATGATGCTGGTTTTTGTCGGCTGCAACGGGCCAGGATCGAATGCCGTCAGGTCGGATGGCGCAACAAACTCAAATAATGCGGAGCTGTTTGCCATCTCGCAAGACCAGATGTCGCATGTCCGTGTGCTGACAGTTCAACCCACGACGCTGACTCGATCACTCCGGCTGACGGGGGCCGTGGCTTATAACAGTTTTCGCACAACGCCAGTCATTACGCAGGTGAGCGGACCGGTCAGTCGGGTCGTGGTCGTTCCCGGCCAGAAAGTACGCGAGGGCGAGCCTATGTTGTACGTGGCGAGTCCAGACTACTCGCAACTTCGCACAAATTATTTGAAGGCCAAGGATGCATACGCCCTCGCCCAGATGGCCAACGCCCGAGCCCGCGACTTGTACCAACATCACGCGATTGCACTGCAGAATGTGGAGCAAGCCGAATCTGCCGAGGTGCAGGCAGGCGGCGATCTGGCAGCGGCACAAGCCGCATTGAAGGTCATGGGAGTTACTGATCCCGATGCACTCCTGAAAGCCCCGCCTTCTTTCGAAGTTCCTGTGAGGGCGCCGATTGGCGGCCTTGTCGTCGAGCAGGATGTGTCTGCGGGGCAGCTCATTCAGCCAGGCACTACACAATGTTTCATGCTCTCCGACATCAACACCGTGTGGGTACTCGTCAATATCTATCAGAAGGATTTGCCGTACGTGCGCGTCGGAGATGCGGTCACCATTCAAACGGATGCCTATCCAGAAGTCTTCCACGGGCGCATCTCTTATGTTGCTGCATCGCTGGATCCGAGCACACGTACCCTGCAGGCGCGCATCGAGACGAACAACCCCGACGCAAAACTGAAGAAAGACATGTACGTGGTGGCAACCGTAAACGCAGGTACGATCCCCAATGCCATTGCGCTTCCCGACGCTGCCGTCCTTCGCGATAGCGAAAATCAGCCCTTCGTCTATGTTGCGGCTTCTTCGAACCAGTTTGGCAGACGCTCAGTGACGCTCGGGGAAAGCTTGAATGGACAGACCGAAATTACCAGCGGGCTGAAGGCGGGCGACCGGGTCATCGGAGATGGCAGCTTGTTTTTGCAGTTCGCGAACTCGCTGCAGCGCTAGCAGGATCACGCGGTTTTTGAACACCGTTCCAGGAATGTAACAAAGACCTCTGGCAAGGATACAGGCCTCACAACTGAATGATCCACCGAATAGTCCAAGCCGCGTTGCGACAAAGGTTTCTGGTACTGATGCTGACCGCTTTCATCACGGTCGGTGGAATCATATCGTTTCAGCGGATGCCCGTGGATGCTTATCCAGACCTCTCGCCCCCGCAGGTCGAAATCATCACCCAATGGCCAGATCATGCCGCAGAGGAAGTTGAACGGCTGGTCACGCTTCCCCTTGAACTCCAGATGAACGGCGTCCCACACATGGTGGTGATGCGTTCCATCTCGCTGTATGGGCTCTCCGATATTATCCTCACCTTCGAGGACAACACTGGCGATTACTTTGCGCGGCAGATTGTCTTTGAGCGTCTCGCTCAAGCTACGTTGCCAACAGGCGTAACCCCAAGCATGGCGCCGTTGTTCAGTCCCAGTGGCCTGGTGTATCGATATGTGCTGGAAAGCCCCGACCGCAGCCCTCAGGAACTGAAGACGATTGAAGACTGGGTAATCGAACGAGCGTATCGTTCGGTTCACGGCGTAGCGGATGACTCAGGGTTCGGCGGAACCGTAATGCAGTATCAGGTACTGCTTGACCCGGCGCGCATCTATGGGTATCACCTCACGATTCCGCAGGTGGTGACCGCTCTGACTGCCAACAACGCGAATGCCGGCGGTGGGTTCTATTCTCAGGGCGGACAGTTCTACTATGTTCGGGGCATTGGGTTGGTACGGAACACTGATGACATTGGCCACATCGTTGTTGGCGCCAACAAAGGCGTGCCAATCCGGGTGCGAGATATCGGAGATGTGACGATCGGACACGCTCCGCGCCTCGGCGAATTTGGCTTCCAGAAGAACGACGATGCGGTCGAGGGCGTCATCCTCATGCTGCGCGGGGAGCAGACGCAAAACGTACTCAAAGGAGTTCAAGCAAAAACGGACGAACTGAACCGCGAGATTCTGCCGCCTGACGTTAAGATCCATCCTTACTACGACCGCAGCGAGCTGGTAGACCTGACTACCGATACAGTGAGGGCTAATCTGCTTCGCGGCATGGCGCTGGTGTTGGTCGTGCTGATCTTCTTCCTGGTCAGCATCCGCGCAGCCGTGATTGTTGCCGTTACCATTCCGCTTTCGCTTTTATTTGCCTTCATCGTGCTCCACGCGCACGACGTCGCGGCGAACCTACTCTCCATCGGCGCGATTGACTTCGGCATTGTCATCGATGGCGCCGTGGTGATGATCGAAAACATCTACCGCGAACTGGCGCTGCGGGAAGGACAGCAATACAACCTGAACACAGTTATTCTTGCCGCTGCGAAAGATGTGGATCGCCCGATCTTCTATTCAGTAGCCGTCATTCTTGCTGGATACTTGCCCATTTACGCGCTAAGTGGACCGTCGGGGAAGCTGTTTCACCCCATGGCTGAGACGATGTCCTTTGCGCTGATCGGCGCGCTTATCCTGACGCTGACGCTGGTCCCCGTGCTCGCTTCCTACTGGTTCAAGAAGGGCGTGCGTGAGAAGCACAATAGCGCATTCGAATGGATGAAGAGGAAATATGCAGCGCCACTGGATTGGGCGCTCAATCGACCCAAGACGACCATTGCGATCGCTACCCTGATCTTCCTGGCAACGCTGCTTCTGGTGCCCTTCATCGGAGGCGAGTTCATGCCTCACCTTGATGAAGGAGCACTTTGGGTGCGAGCGACAATGCCCTACACGATCTCCTTCGAAGAGGCGAGCACCATCGCGCCTCAGATACGTGCCATTCTCATGTCTTATCCGCAGGTCACTGTGGTGGGTTCTGAACTGGGACGGCCAGACGATGGCACTGATCCCACAGGCTTTTTTAATTGCGAGTTCTATGTTGGCCTAAAGTCGTACAAAGATAAGGCGTGGACCGGCGATCTCAGCGATAAAAAGCAACTCATCGAATCAATCAATAAGAAACTGACCGCTTTCCCCGGAATCATCTTTAACTACACTCAGCCTGCCGAAGATGCTGTGGACGAAGCGCTGACTGGCCTTAAGAGTTCGCTGGCGGTCAAGATATACGGCGACGATTTGACGGTACTGCAGGACAAAGCAATACAGATCAAAAACACCCTCTCCAAAGTGCCTGGCTTCACCGATCTTACGGTGGTGCGAGAACTTGGCCAGCCCAGTCTCCTTGTCGACGTAGATCGCGACAAGATCGCACGCTACGGGATCAACGTTTCGGATGTGGAGGCTGTGATCTCGGCCGCGGTGGGCGGGCAGGCGGTCACTCAAGTCATTCAAGGGGAGAAGTTGTTTGATCTAGTCGTCCGGATGCAACCGCAGTTCCGCAGTAACGCGCATGAGATCGGAAATCTGTTGGTCGGTACGCCGGACGGTCAGCAAATCCCGCTCAGCCAGCTCGCCAAGATCACTCAGGGCAACGGTGCGTCCTTTATTTATCGCGAAAACAACTCCCGCTATATCGGCGTTCAGTACAGCATCGAAGGGCGTGATTTAGAACGAGCGGTGCGAGACGGTCAGGCAGCGGTCAAGAAGGCAGTGATCATACCGCCGGGGTATCGGGCGGCCTGGGGTGGCGAATACAGCCAGCTTCTCGAGGCTAAATCACAGATGCTGTTTATCGGCCCACTTGCCCTGGTGCTGATCTTCATGATCTTGTTTGCGCTCTACGGAAACTTCAAATTCCCGGTCACGATTGCTCTGGGCGTCATCATGACCGAGCCGGTGGGTGCGCTGGTTGCGCTGAAGCTCACGCACACTCCCTTCAGCGTTTCGTCCGTGCTCGGTCTTCTGGCGTTGCTCGGGGTTTCTGTGGAGACTGCGGTCATTCTGGTCTCTTACATCAACAAACTCCGGAAGGAAGGACTGGATATTCGTTCTGCAACACGGCAAGCTTCGCTCTTACGGCTGCGCCCCATCATGATGACGGCTCTTGTTGCCTGCCTTGGATTGCTGCCAGCGGCTCTTTCCACGGGCATTGGATCGGATACTCAAAGGCCCTTCGCCATAGTCATCGTTGCTGGTCTCATCTCTCGCCTCTTCATCGGATTCTTCGTCAATCCCGTGTTGTATGAAATGGTTGCCCGGGAAGGCGATGTGCTCCAGGTTTAGACGAAAACCGCCGTAAAGCCACAACGCCAATCGAATGTGTCGAGACAGCCGGGCAAAGCGAAACAAGGAGGGCATTAAGCGCGTTAAGTCGGCTGTAGGCGGTGAAGGAACGATCTCATAACCCACACCTTTTGGGACGGCCGGATCGGGTGGATCCGGCCCTTGATTTTGTGTGGTTTAGCGGGCGGGGATTTTGAGGGCTTTTGAGACAGCGACGATATGCTTGTGGGCGTCGTTCAGGACGCTGCGCAGTTCTTTGAACTGACGCCGGTGCTCCTGCATTCCGGAGCAGGTTTGTGGAGGTTGATCGCGGAGCTCAGCGAGTTGTTCTCTGCATTCTTGTAGCGGCTGAGTAGTTCGCCAGAGACCCAGCCGATCATATAGGCGAAGGCAGCGACAAGCAGCATGGACGTCAGGATCCAGATGGTGGTTTCTTTCATGCGGACTTCTCCAGGTTGGTTTGGGCGTCACGAAGTACGCGGTGGATGGTGGCGCGGGAGACAAGGTGGCCCTTTGCCAGTTGGCTGAGGCTCTGTCCACGCTGACGGTCGCGCAGGATGGCACTGCGATCGAGAACAAGCGCCTTTCGACCGATGTGCCGTCCCTCAAGTTTTGCGCGGCGCATTCCGGCTCTCACCCGCTCGATGATCAGGTCGCGTTCGAGCTCGGCGATGGCTCTGATGATGACGACAACAGCGCGACCTAACGGGCCGCCGGTGTCGATCTGTTCGCGGAAGCTGATGAACTCGATGTTGAGCCGATTGAGTTCATCGAGCACATCGAGGAAGTGTTTCACCGACCGGGCGATTCGGTCCGAAGCCCAGACCAGGACGACATCGAATCTGCCACGGCGGGCATCGTGCATCATGGCATCGAGTCCAGGACGCTTCGCTTTGGCTCCGCTGATCCTGTCCGTATACTCCACAACGATCTGATAGCCATGCTGGGTGGCCATCTGGCGACGGCTATTCCGAGCCGCTTCGCCGTTTCATTCAACATGAAGGTTTCACTCCGCAGGTCAACGAGATTGCGAACGACATGCCGAGTTGGATCCCTGGCGAAGATTATCTGGCCAACTTCAAGAAGGGTGACCCGTACACGAAGGTCGACGAAGGATACGCTTGCCTGCGGGGCGCCGGCTACGCCGCCATCCACCCGGAACTGGAAGGCGTCGATCCAGAAGACTACCCGGACATCACCAAGCTGAGCATCCTCGGCGACATCCTCCCGTTCCCCGGAAAGCTCCTCCGCTACTCAGCTTCTCCCGCACGCATAAAAACCCTTCGTAGGCGCCTGGACCCCGACTCCCTCCGTTTTCCCATTCCCCACTCAGTCTCGGCCTACTCAGGTTCCCCTTGCGGAATTCCGCACCCCGATCGCCTCGCCTAACCCACTATTCCGCACCCTACCCAAGGTCCCACACCCCCCGCTCACCACCCAAATACACTAACCATCTTCTCCAGCAGTCAACCTATAACTCCCGAGACCTGCCTTCCTGTCTATGGACCGCTTCAGCTACTCAAGCCCCCTGCGGAGGGTGCGGTGCTCGCGTGAAAAAGGAGAAATGCCTCCTCAAAGGGACAATGTCGGCCAACTTCGTGGCCATGTCTTCCTTATCGTTATCGATGATGAGGTTGAAGCCCCCTTGCGGGGGCTTGTTGGTTACTTACCAGCGAGCGACTTGGCGCGGCGGAAGGCGATACCAGCAGCGCCCATGAAGCCGGTGCCGACGAGAAATAGCGACGAAGGTTCCGGAGTCGGTGCAGGATCGAGGTTCTGAACGATAAAGTCCTGCGGGGTTCCACCAGAGCTCTGGGAGCCGTCGACAGCAGTCTCGAGAGTGAACTCGCTGTAGAAGGAGTTGATCCCAGTGAATTCACCCGGAGTCGAATCATTCTCGGCGACGAACAGGAAGCTGTTCATCTGCTTCTCGTCATCAGGCGTTAGACCTGCCGCCCGCGCACCAGCAAGGTCACCGAGCGCCCAGATTTCGAGTTGCCCGTCGACAGCGTCGAGTCCTTGGATATTAATGGCGTTGAGGATGAGAGCAGCCGCCTGGACATTGGTCGGAGAGCTGGTGCTGACCACGGAACTGGTAGCGGTCCATGTCTCGCCCATAGTGATGTCGCGATCGAAGTCGAGACAGAACATGTTGGTGGCCACACCGTTAACGGCGATGGTGTAAGGGCCGGTGTAATCGGCACCGTTGGGGGTGGTCGAACCGTTCACGCCGGTCAACTGTAGGGAGTCCGCCAAGGCAAACGATGATGGGATCAACAATGCGAGTACTACGGCTGTACTCTTAAAAAAAGACTTCATGTTAAAGTTTCTCCAGTAGAAAGATGTTTAGGGTGGTGGATGTGGATGAGGGACGATTGCGTCCCCCAAGGTCAGGCTGCTGTGGCACCCTCGTACTCTCGCGGCAATCCTCTCCCTGCGCGCTCTGTATCTACAGAGCATCAAGGTTTGATTCGACATCTTTTTATGGGCTGCCGCGAGGTGCGGTCAGCTGCTCGACGGTAAGTTCTTTCGGCATTCTCGATGCCTAATGCCTTCGATGTCTTGCTATAGTGCCGTGCCCTGTGACTTGATCCACCGGGAGAATACGATCCGCCGAATGAGACTCCAGGACAATCTCTAACTTTATTCTGGTGTCCGCAAAAGGTCGTTGCGCAGGAGCAATTAGAGCCACACTTGTGTGGAGCGCAGGTTGAACGCCTTAGTCACATTCGTACCCATGGGCGCTTATTGGACCCTCGTACTTGGCTAAGCTGTTGATTGTATGGCGGGCACAGTAGGATTCGAGCCTAGGACTTCCAGCGTGTGAATTGTAGTAGTGACGGTTTTCAAAAACTTAGCGGAACATAACAAAGCACTAAACAGTGGATGTAAACCCGTCGAAATCCTTATTGGACCTACGATCAGGTATTGGAGGGCGGGAAAAAACGCGACACGAAACGGCACTCCAAATGAGACTGTTTTTACTGTGGGAATGGTGTTCCCTGAGAACTCGGTGTAAGGCTTCTTCGTGGTCTGGCACTTTACCTCCTAGTACATCAAGATAATCAAGACGAACATGACAACGATGGCTATGCCCCACCGAACTTGACTCCGAACCTTCCTGGCTGCAAGTACCACCTGTTGGTTTTCATACTGTGCTAACTCTTCGGCGTACTCGTTTGTCATCTTTCCGCGCCAGTTACCCGGTAGTGCTGTCTTTCCGAAGCCGTCCTTGATGTAGCGAAGAATCCCGCCTGACATCTCCTCACCCTTCTCAACTGACAGCCACTCCCCGTCTTCCCAAACTTCGTACTCCATCTTTGGTTCTGGGCGGATACTTGTCAGATTCACTTCTGCCAGTTTTGAAAGACCCTTGTAGTCACTTACCAAAGTTGAGGTGGTTTGTAGGATGGGAACTTCTGGCGTCGGGTGCAGTTGCCAGGATGGAGATTCCCAACCAGGTCGTCGGATGGGAGCAGCGTTGTCTTTGTCTATCTTGAGCGAAATCATCTTTTCTCCTACAGATCCACTTCTCGCGAAAACCTTTGAATGTTGGGATGCGAGGCGCATCTTCTGTACTTCCCATCTCCTGGTAGCGGAGAACCACATATCCCATCATTCCAATTACACCGAGACTTGGCTCTAGAATCGGGAAGAATGCGATCCGCCGTTTGAGCTCCCAGCTCAATCCTTAAGCTTGTTCTTGTGTCCGCAAAAGGTCGTTGCGCAGGAGCAATAAGGGCCAGAGTTGGGAAGGCCACCTGACGTTTGTTACTGGGGCTGAGCGCAGATCGAATGCCTCAGTATCCTTGGGATCTTCTGTATCCATTGAAAGTCAGTGCGGAGTTCGCCGATTTAGTGCTGCGCGAAGTCGAGAAACGGGGCGGCAAAGATGCTGCTATTAAGTGGACTGCGACGCTAAAAAGTCACCGATTTGACGATTGATTCCAACCTCCTCACAGAGAGGGGTGCTGTCTCGTGATTCAACACCACGCAACTCCGCTAAGGTTAACCACCCAACGACAACACAGCGTCCTTAAACGTATGCAGATTTTGGTGCATGTTCGTTTCCTACTTTGGTGCAGGTCCAGTGCAGTGCGCTGCATCTACGGCATGCCTTGTAACTATTTGAAATATAGGTATTTATTCGATAAATTGCGAGTTTGTGCAGTGCGGTGCAAAGATGGTTGAGGCGGACTCAAAATCCGCCGGGCTTCGGCCCGTGGGGGTTCGACCCCCCTCCCGGCACCAACAAAACAAAAGGTTATGTGAAAATGGCTTCTCGAAAATCGAGAGGGCAAAATCGTTTGGTGGCTGTTCTGATTTTGCGGATCTCCCGAATGGCCGATTGGCCTTCTTCGGTGAGTTCAAATCCGGCGAGTTTCTATGGAAGTATTCGATCCCCGCCGCCGACGGATCAATTCCTGCGGAAGGTTTGGTCCGGTCTCACATCATTTAGAAACAAATGGACAAACGTAAGATTGTCCGACGAGGGCCGCTTGTATTGCAGGAATCAGGTGCGCCTTCATGTGGGACTTGAGGACATATCCTAATGCACCTTCTGCCATACATGCCTCAACGAACTGCGGTTCTGAGTGGACTGTCAGGAAAACAATTTTGACGGACGGAGCGGATTCATGCAGTAGATGTGCGGCATCGATTCCACTCAGAATCGGCATGGTTATATCAGCCACAATTACGTCAGGACCAAGACGAACGGCCTCCGATACTAAGGTTGGGCCGTCCGTTACATTTCCCACTATGTCAAACTGAGCCTGCAAAAGCGCATTTGTGGCTTTGAGTACGTCAGGATGATCATCGGCCAACAGTATCCGTGGGCGTACCAAATTAACCTCCGTTTAGGGCATAGGGACGCCGCTTTCGCCGCGTCAAAGCCCGCGAGCGCAGTCTAAAAGTCTCAGGATGATTCCTAAAGGAATGTGGGACTATTCACCACTGGGGAAATCCCCAAGTTGTGGAAGCTCATGATAGGGAACTGCAGGATGATCGTTGCACGGTCGTAAGACAGTATCCGATTCGGGAAGGATTGCAATCAAACCGCACTTCAACCCAAATAGGACCAAACCAGCGTTGGTTTTGATGTTGAACGCCTTCATAATGTGGTGCTTGTGGAACTCCACGGTCTTTTCGCTCAAGATGAGAATCGCAGCGATCTCTTTTATTGACCGTCCCTCTGCGAACAACTGCACTACATCGCGCTGTCGCTTGGTCAGCTCTCTTGAAAATTGACGGGCCCTGGCCTTTGCTGCAACCCAATCTTCAGCTTTCAACTCAGGTGTTATGTAGGGGTGACCATGCAAAACCTGATCGATCGCCTTGAGGAGTTCCCGTCCACCTGAGCGCTTTAGAACAAACGCGACCGGTGCGATTTCAAGAGCCGCGGCAGCAAGGTTCGCGTCGTCGAGCATTGTCAGGAAGACAAATTTTATACTCGAAGCTTTTTCCCTGATTCTTCGAGCCGCGTCCAGTCCATTCAGGAGGGGCATCGCGACATCTGTAACAATTACATCTGGTTTTAGCCTGATGGCTTCTTCCAGCATGGCCCGCCCGTCGGCTACTGCACCCACGACGTTGAACGTTCTTGCCAGATAGAGACAAATAGCTTCAGCGAAGATCGTATGATCATCAGCGATGAGGATCCGTGGACGAAGCGCAGTCGTTTGGTGAACATTCCATTAAGCCACCCAGGAACTTCGGAATCCGGGCCCAAATACGACCGGGAGGGTAAGACTTTTCGGAAGATTCTCCGAAAAGCTACTCGAAGAGTAAATTGCCAGAGTGACAGAATGAAGTCAGCGACGGCAATCGTACATTGCTGAAGTCAATTGAAGTGGGAGCATATCACAGATGATTCGCTGACCATTGCTTACTACTCTTGTCGTTAGTTCGCGGGTCCAGCCTGTTGCCAGCCCTCATTTCGGATGTAGAGGCACGGATGCTTCGATTCTTGTTCCTTCTCCAGGCTTCGAATAAATTTCGAATCGTCCTCCCAATAGGTGTGCGCGTTCTTCCATACTACGGATGCCGAGGCCCTCTTTCTTCCCGAGGTCATGAAGATCGAACCCTACTCCTTCGTCGGAGACAGATACAAGTAGTTTGTCACTGACCCTACGCAATCGCACTTGTGCCTTGGCTGCGCCACTGTGTTTCTTTAAATTACGAAGTCCTTCCTGAACAATGCGAAATAAACACAGAGACACATCAGGATGAACGGAGCGAGGGACATCGTCTGTAAGGAAATCAATTTCCGTTTTCTGTTGGACCGCGAACTCATTGCATAAAGAAGTGACACCAGGAACAAGCCCCAATCTCTCCAGCGTGGAGGAATGCAGGCGGTGTGAAAGTGTATGGAGGTCAGCGCCGATTTCGCTGGCAGAATTCATGACACGGTGCAACTGCTGGACAGCCTCATCCGGCGAGATGCCTATTATTTCTTCTGCGTTCTCCAGATCGAGTGCAATGAGCGCCAGACGCTGGCTAAAGTCGTCATGGATTTCCGACGCAAGCCGGCTGCGCTCTTTTTCCTGTGCGTTAATCAACATGCCACTGAGTTCCATTTGCCGGTTCTTTGCACGCTCCTCCACTTCGCGACGTAAGGCTCGTTCTTCTTCGACCGAGTTCAGATTGTCAATCGCCATCCGGTGACTGTGCAGCAGGGTAGTCACGAAGTACGCCACGCAAACGTAGCTGATGAACGAAAAGATAAAATACAGGGCCCTGTCGATGCGCGAAGCGGATGTGTCGCCCCACCAGGAAAATATGGCGCAGAGCAAGGCAAGCATGGCAATTTTTCCCTCGCGCATGGATACGGAGGCCAGTACCATCGGGATGATATAGAGAAGTCCGAGAGAAATCCGTCCAAGCACTAGGTCGAGTGCGAGGATGGTTGGTACCAACGCTGCGATCAGCAGAAACCGCAGGGATCGGCCTTTCTCTGAGGAGTATCTCAAAATCAACCGCTGCAGGTGCCTCTCTAGGAACGCGCGGTTCATAGCATTTTCCTGATATTGCCTCACACAAGTCCAAACCGGAGAGGCTCGTCTCGAGATACTCGGGATATAGCTCGATTTCGTGGAATGAATTATCCAGAACATCACGTATCTCGCGATCTGCGAACATAGCGGCAGGGAGTAGAAAGTCCAAGTTCGTAGAAAAATAGCAACTCGCCGGGCTTGTTTGAGTTCAGGACCTCCTCCAGGTTGGAATACCAGACGAAAGTTAAGAGCACGAGGTTCAGCTTTCTTGCGCACAATACCGCATGTCGTCGGATATCCGGTCCAAACGTGTATCGGACAATTCGACGCTTCTTGGGTTCTCGCGATTCCACTAGCCAGCGACAGAAAAGGGATAAACATCTCCGAATCTGAATTGACTAATTGAACCCGGATTTTATCTCTTCGAGATGACGGTGACATCTGGTTGAACTACCAGTACTCGAGGCCTTTGTGCTTAGGGGTTTCCCTAATTGTTTTCACCAATCATTACGCATATCAGTATGAGTGGCGGGGAAGTGTTTGCGAGAAGCGAGAAGTCTGTTGAGCAGGAGTCTTTATGAGATTGAATGTTCGAACGAATCGGACAACCACTAGACCCGCTGCTCTCGTACTAATTTCTCTGTTTGCTATCGCGATTGGATCCGCTCCAGCTCAATCCCAGAGCAGACAACAAGAGATACAGCAACTTAGGGACAAGCTCCAGCAAATGGACCTGATGATGGATGAGCTCAAGGCGGAGATCAATACGCTCGAGCGACAAGGCCAGCAGGCAGGCAAGCAACCAGCCCCGACTGCTCCTCCAACCGTAACCATCGTGGCCAGGGCTCCTGAAGAAGAAGAGCCTGTCGGGGAGAGGACCTACGAGATTTACGGACACACGATGCTCGACTCCGGTTACAACTTTCAACAAATCGACCCAAACTGGTTTGACGTCGTACGACCAACTAAGTTGCCCGCTTTTAAGAACGAATTCGGGCCGGATGGGAGTGTCTTTTTCAGTGTTCGCCAGACGAGGTTTGGAGTTAAGACCGAAACGCCAACATCACTGGGAGCCCTGAAGACGTGGTTCGAGTTCGAGCTTTTCGGGACGGGTGTCGATCAGGGCCAGACAACATTCCGTTTGCGTCAGGCGTATGGGGAGCTTGGAAAATTCGGCGCAGGTCAAACATGGAGTCCGTTCATGGACATCGATGTCTTCCCTAACTCACTCGAGTACTGGGGACCGAGCGGAATGGTCTTCTTTCGCAACGTTCAATTCCGGTGGATGCCGATCAAGGGTGATAGCCGTGTGATCGTCGCAGCGGAGCGGCCGGGAGCCAGCGCCGATGGGGGCATATATTCCGACCGTATTGAACTGCAATCAGTCGCACCACAATTTAACCTGCCGGATTTATCGATTCAAGGCCGTCTTGCCCGGCACTGGGGATATGTTCAAGGGGCGACTATCTTCCGAAAGATCACCTGGGCGGATCTCGCTCCAACGCCGACAAAGAATCTTAGTCGTACCGTCCTCGGCTGGGGACTTAACGTGAGTTCAAATCTTAAAGTGGGAGAGAAGAGCACCGCCAGAATGCAGGTTGTGTACGGCAGAGGCGTAGAAAACTACATGAACGATGCCCCAGCCGATGTTGCAATTCGGACCTCTTCTAACACGACCGCTCCGGTAAAGGGTGTACCCTTGCCGGTATTAGGCGCTGTCGCATTCCTGGACCATAACTGGAATAAGAAATTCAGTACCGCAGCCGGCTACTCTCTCGTAAATATCTGGAACACCAACGGACAAAATCCTGATGACTTCCATCAAGGGGATTATGCGCTTGCCAACCTTCTCTACTACCCAGTCAAAAACGTCATGATGGGCGGAGAGTTCCAGTTTGGCCGACGGGTTAATTATCGTGGATGGTTTCAACACGAACGACTTCAGGGTGCAGGTTTCCTTTAAGTACAACTTCTCAAAACTGTTTAGTTACTGAAACACGGATATAGCAAGCCTTACTCTGTTGGATTTGCAGCGAATTTAGGAGACATCACGATGAAGACGAAGCGAATGCCAGTAGCACTTCTCGTTGTGGCCGCAATCGCAACAAGTGTCCCTCCGGTTCAGCTTTTCGCTCAAAAAGGCGGATCGAGTCCAGTTGCGCCCCGGCGCGAGCTCGTGGCTTCCGTCGTTCAGGAGGCCTACGACAAATTCAAGAACGAAACCAAAGGGAAGAACGCCGATTACATTCCTTATCTCGCACAGGTGGATTCCAAGCTATTCGGCATTGCAATCGTCACTACCGACAACCAGGTTATTACCAAGGGTGACGTGACCTATTCCTTCTCCATCCAATCGATCTCCAAGGTTTATACGCAGGCGCTTGCTATGGAAGCTCTGGGGGCGGACACGGTCTTTGAAAAAATCGGTTCGGAGCCTACAGGACGTCCATTTAACTCACCTGAAGCAGTTGTGGATATGAAGACACACACGGGCAACCCCTACGTCAACGCAGGTGCAATTGCCACGACCAGTCTGATTACCGGTAAGGATGCGGATGAAAAGTGGAACAAGATCTTGAACTTCTACAGTCGAGCGGCCGGAGAAAAGTTGTCCCTTATTGACGAAGTCTACAAATCGGAGGCAGCCACCAACACCGGCAACAAAGCTCTTTCTTGGCTTTTGGCCAAGTATGACCGGATTTATGCCGACCCGTTCGAATCGGTAGACATCTATACCAAGCAGTGTTCAGTTGGCGTAAACGCGATTCAACTTGCCCGGATGGGCGCCACTCTTGCAAACAACGGAATCAACCCTGCCACTGGCGAACAGGTGATCAAGGCCGAAGATGTTCCCTACATTCTCAGCACTATGACGATGGCCGGCCTTTACGACGGCTCCGGTGGCTGGGCTTGGCATGTAGGACTTCCTGCAAAGAGTGGAGTTGGCGGAGGGATCGTAGCGATCGTCCCTGGGAAGGGCGCAATTGCCGTCTTTGCACCTCCGCTGGATGAGGCTGGGAACAGTGTCAAAGCGCAAGAAGTAATCGACTACGTGTCTCAAAAGCTGAACTACAACCTCTATTCGCCGTTGTCAGTCGGTTGGAAGTAAGTGCTGCCTGATCGATCGAATTAAGAAGTAGAAATACACGAATAGTCGCTTAACAGAACGTTCCTTTGGATTTTTTGCGTGACTTGTAATCGCGAGATAAGCCTCAATCTCAAGGCCTTTCGCAGATGTACGGAGAGCGAATCATGAAGCTCCCTAAGTGGATCGCGACATTACGGTCCGGCCTCTGTATCACTTGCTGTAGCTTTGTTTGCGATCACATGTTGCTCCACCTTCGCGAATGGACAATCCACCATTGATTCCGTGGGATCCGATCCGAAGATCAATCCTCCAACGGCTGATGAAATGCTGAAAAAAGTAGATTGGTTGGTTCAACAAAACGAGCAGCTTGAAAAACAAAATCACGAGTTGATGAATGTGATCTCGGCCATGCGTCGAGCGTTGGCCGAGCAGTCTCATGCTTCGCAGGCTGACGCGACGCGAACACGCAGCGCAGAACTCGCCAGACAAGTCGCCCTTCTCCGACAATCTCGTCGAATCGCACCAGGATCGTCCATCTTCGAATTCTCAAGCGGGCGCAGCGGGACAGACACCAATGTCGTCGCCGGCCAGGAGACGAGCAAAACTAAGTGGGGCAATTACACTCCCAATTTCGGCTACAAGCTGGCTAATACAGAGTATGGTGACTTGAATCTCAGCATCTATTCCTACGGACGCTATCTGAACCAGCGAGCCCTGCGAGCCAACCTACACGAATGCATTTGGCGTCACCACAAACCTTCAACAGCGCCAGGACTTCCAACTGCAGAAGGTGCAGATGAAGTTCCTGGGTTGGGTCATGAATCCGAAGTTCCGCTACTTTCTTTACGCCTGGACTTCAAACGCTTCGCAGGGCCTGGGTGCCCAGGTGGTACTCGCCGGAAATTTGAACTACACCTTCAACGATCATCTCACCATAACGGCAGGAATCATGTCGTTGCCGGGTACGCGGAGTGTCGAAGGCAACTTTCCGTTTTGGTTAGGGGTGGATACCCGTCTGATCGCCGATGAGTACATGCGCCCGTCGTACACCTCGGGCGTCAGAGCCAGCGGCACTCTGGGAAAGAGATTTAGCTATCAGACGATGATCGGCAATAACCTCAGCACCCTTGGAGTGAGCGCAGCCCAACTACCGAATTATTTCCAGACGAATGCTACTGCGCTCGTCTGGATGCCGACGACAGGTGAATTCGGCCAGGGTTTCGGCGACTTTGAAAATCACGAAAAAGTGGCTACCCGGCTGGCTGGTCATTTCACCTATAGCAAAGAGAACAAGCAAAGCCAACCGAACGCCGAAGAGTTCGAGAACACCCAACTCCGGCTCTCTGACGGCAGCATTATCTTCACGCCCAATCTCTTCGGGCCGGGGATCGCGATCAAGGACGCGGTCTACAAGATGGCATCGATCGATTGGGGTGTTAAGTATCACGGCTATGCGCTAGAGGGAGAGTATTACAAGCATCGGTTGAGCAATTTCCAAGGCACCAACACATCGAGGCCTGCGACCAAATCCTGACTACGGCTACCAGCTTCAGGCCTCAGCGATGGTAATACCCAAGACGCTCCAAATATACGCAGGTGGATCGGAAGTGATTGGCGATTATGGGCGGCCATGGGATTTCCGTGCGGGCGTCAATTATTTCCCTTACAAGAACAGAGTTATCCGGTGGAACACCGAGTTTCTCTACACGTACAGATCCCCAGTCGGCTACCCGTCGGTTCCCTTCGCGCTCGGTGGCACTGGACCAATCTTCCACACAAATCTCGAACTGGCGTTTTAGAGGGAAGGTCGTCTGAAATTGAAGGCAATTTGTGAGAACACGTCGATGAAAAAGAAATCTGGATTCCGGCCGCGTGGAGTGGTCCAGTTCGCTTCAAGCCTGGGCGTGTCGTTGCTGCTGTATTGCACTTTTTCGGTCGCACAACCCAGCTCTTCAGACAAGTTTGAACTGAATGACACCCACTTTCACCTCACTAACTACATCCAGCAAGGCACCGACATTCACGAATTCCTGAAGATCATGGGCACCAAGGTCGGACGCGTGGCGTTGTTTGGAATTCCCTTGCAACAGGAATGGTCCTATCAGAACTCCGGCGACTTTGCTCCGACTTACTACCTGCAGACGGATGCACCGCTCTACTACTACTCCTTCACCGATGCTTACATTGCGATGGCGTACCGGTCGCTGTCGAAAGAAGAGCAGGCACGCTTCGATCCTATGATCACCGGCTTCAACCCGGCTGACATGTACGCCGCTGATCACATTCGCCGGGTGCTTCAGACCTTTCCAGGCGTGTTTTCAGGCATCGGAGAGTTCACGATTCACAAGGAGTTCGTGTCGGCCAAAGTTGCGGGCGAGACCGCTAGTCTGCTAAACCCGGCGCTTGACCGTATTCTCGACTTTGCCGGGACGGTCGGACTCGTGGTGCTGATACACAACGATATGGATGTGCCGTTCGCGAAGGAAGGATCGCAACCAGTCTATCTGGACCAGATGAAAGCCCTTCTCAAGAAGCACCCAACACACAACCATCATCTGGGCCCATACAGGGATGGGCCGGGTCGTTCGGCCGGTAAAGAACCACGCGGCTCAACTGGCAGAGATCCTGTCCGATCCGCAGTTCAGTCATGTCTACTTTGATATCTCCTGGAACGAAGTGGCCAAGTACCTGGTAGCGACTCCGGAGTCGACTCGTATTGCTGCCGATCTCATCAATCGTTACCCGGACCGTTTCCTGTTCGGCACTGACGAGGTGGCGCCACAGAATCAGGAGCAGTACCTAAGGGTCTATTACCAGTATCAGCCGTTGTGGAAACTTCTAGACGAGAAAACGCGCGAGAAAGTGCTCAAGGGGAACTATGAGCGGATCTTCGATGGGGCCCGACACAAAGTGAGGGCGTGGGAAATTGCCCAGGGCTTCGCTCCTCCGGAGACTCCAGATGATTGGCATAAGATCGGACAAGAATGCGCGCGTGCCCCGGATGACAAGTCCAAATTTAGGGAGCCGACCGAAATGCAGCTTATTCCAAGCTCGATGAACAGCCCCAGCAGGATCGAAAAGGTGACGGCTATGGGTGCTAAACGCAATTTCAGCAACGTGATTATCCACGCCATCCGAGAGCTCACAGCGATCCTTTGTATTGTGGTGCTCGTGCCCGGAAACGCAATGGCAGTGCAAACACAGCAACCTGCGACTCCAACACAGCAACCTGCGACGAAGCTACCGCCGGAACAACTGGATTCGTTGGTGGCGCCGATCGCTCTCTACCCTGATCCATTGCTCAGCCAGACTCTGGTGGCGTCCACCTATCCTCTGGAAGTGATTCAGCTCAAACAATGGCTGGACCAGCACAAGGATCTCAAAGACAAAGCACTCGCCGATGCGGTGCAGAAGCAGGACTGGGACCCGAGCATACAGGCAATGGCCGCGCTGCCTGATGTAGTCAAGCAACTGGCGGACAACATCAAGTGGACTGCGGACTTGGGGAATGCGTTTCTTGCGCAGCAAAACGACGTCATGGATGCGGTGCAGCGCATGCGCAAAAAGGCAAGTGATGCAGGGAATCTGAAGTCTTCGGAGCAACAGAAGGTTGAAACCAAGGTTGTCGAGAACAAACAGGTGATCGTGATTGAGCAGGCAAATCCGCAGGTTATTTACGTGCCAAGCTATAACCCGACCGTAGTATACGGACCGCCTGTCTATCCCTACCCCCCGATATACTATCCGCCGGTAGGATATTACGCGGCCGGCATGGCGATTTCGTTTGGCGATAGGTATAGCCATGGGAGCGGCGTGGGGCGGTGGCTGGGGTTACGGTTGCGGATGGGGTGGCAACAATAACGTCTACATCAATCACAACAACAACTTCGTCAACAACAGCAACAGGACAGAACATCGGCAATGGCAACGTCGACAATGGGAACCGTCGGCAACGGCAATCGCCCATCCACTCAACCTGCCACGGCGGTCAATAGCAATTGGCAACATAACCCGCAGCACCGTGGCGGCGCCCCTTACTCCGACCGAGCCACTGCGGATAGGTTCGGTGGTACTACACGCGGCGATTCCGTGGCCAACCGACAGGCAAATGCACGGCAGAACCAAGGTCGCGCAAGCTCGGCAGCAGCCTGCAGGGGGCCGCGATATGTCGAACCGCGGCGCGGGTCCCAGCGCAGGCACCAGGGATACTGAATCGTGGAGGCGGCGGAGCAAACCGCGTCGGCAATCGACAAGTATCGCCGAACCCAAGCGCGACGAACCGAAGCGCCTTTGGTGGCGCTTCTGCCGGCATGAGCGGAACCCAGGCTCGCGCAAGTAGCTCGCGCGGCTCTTCCAGTATGGGAGGGTCCCGTGGTGGCGGGGAGGCGGCCGTTCCGGCGGTGGACGGCGGAGATAGATGTAACGAGGAAAATATGACATCCAGACTATTTCGCCCTAACAGACCGACTACTCTCACGTTCTTGTGTTGGTTGCCTGGTTGTGTTTTGTGCCGGTGACAGCTAAGGCACAGGCACAGACGGCACACCAACCAACCGTGCAAGACCCGAAGGCGTTCGCGACTCCACAACAAGCTGCGGAAGAACTGATCAAAGCCGCCGCTGCCTACGATGTACCGCAGTTGATGGCGATATTTGGGCCGGATGGCGAAGACCTCATCTCCTCTGCCGATCCAGTCCGGGACAAGAACAACGCCGTTGCATTTGCAGAGAAAGCGCAAAGTCAGTCACACAGTAAAGCAAGGATCCGTCGAAGCCGAATCTGGCGACCATCATTGTCGGTCAAGAGCAGTGGCCTCTGCCAGTGCCCTTGGTCAAGAAGAACGGGAAATGGTATTTCGATGCCAAGTCAGGCCGGCAGGAAATCCTGTTTCGACGAATCGGAGCCAATGAACTCGACGCTATTCAGGTTTGTCGTGGTTTCGTAGAAGCCCAGAAGGAATACGCGTTGCAAATTCATGACGATTCTGGCATCAACCAGTACGCTCAGAAAATCTATCAGCAGCCCCGGGAAGCAAGACGGTTTGTACTGGCAGAATGCGGACGGCTCATCCGCTGGTCCGATCGGTGAGGCAGTCGCCAAAGCATTGGCTGAGGGCTACTCCATCGGCAACGCCAGGATTCCACGGTTACTACTTCAAAATCCTGAAGGGGCAAGGTCCAGCAGCGCCGATGGGACGATTGGACTATGTGATCGAGGGAGTGATGATCGGTGGATTCGCCCTGGTGGCCGTTCCCTCCGAATACCGGGTGACCGGTGTAAAGACCTTCATTGTGAACAATGACGGAATTGTTTATCAGAAAGACCTGGGACCCAATTCACTCGATATTGTGAAGAACATGGAGCTCTACAACCCGGATCCAAGCTGGCATCGGACAAATGACGAATGGCCGCAGGATATTGCCTCAGCTAACCAATGACTAAGTGTGCTTGTCGAGGTTCATCCTGGAGGAAGTATGGACTTAGACGCAAAACGCATAAGAGCAGGTCAGTCCAGTATTCTCAGGGACTGCCACTGCCCATTTATCGGTGGCGCTTTTTATCGGTGGCGCTTTGAAACTCGATTGCCCGGATTTTTGCGATCACGCTCAGAACGGAGAGAGATTATGACCCAATTCTAGCCGACTTAGAATTCAATATGTTGCAGTTCTATCGCTCATAGGTGTCACATTGTTGAGCACAACAGTTACTGCCCAGACCACAAAGGTGGAGGGTATGATCCAAGGCGCGAAACGGCGACACCATGATCCTGAAAACTTCGGAATCTCCGAAGCTCGTCGTCCTGTTGACCGATAGCACCGACGTAGCTCAGGTGCAGGGAATGCTCAAGGCACGCAAAAAGGAAATGTCAATGGCTGCTCTCATTCCGGGTCTTGCCGTCAAGGTAGAAGGCACCTACAACGATCAAAACCAATTGGTAGCTAAACAGTCAGGTTCAAAGGCAATGATCTGGAACAGGCCCAAGCCATTGATGCCGGTATGCACGAAACAAAGGTACAAACTCAGCAGAACAGGAGGAGTTGGAAAAACAAAAGGCAGCCTTAGCAGCAACAGCAGGCGCAGTTGACTGAACAAGAGGCTAAGATCGCCGCAAATAAGGCAGCCGTCGACGCTGCGGTCGCGCGCTTCGGTCAATTGGACGATTACTACATCTTCGACGAGACGACAGTCTACTTCGAGAACGGTAAGGTCAACGTTGATCCGAAATACAATTCACAGATAATGGCACTGACAGAAAAGGCGAAAACGATCGAAGGCTACATGATCGAGGTCAGGGGCTATGCCTCTGTCACTGGTAGTGCTGCGGTGAACCAGAAACTTAGCGAGGACCGCGCCAACGCCGTCACCAACATCCTGATTCAGCAGGGTCACGTTCCTCTGACCAGAATGTTGGCGCCGGGCGCGATGGGAGAGAGCGAGCAAGTCGGCAACGCAAAGACAACGGAAGGCCAAGCTGAGAATCGTCGCGTAGTGGTGCGTGTTCTGCAGAATAAGGCCATTGCAGGCACACCGTGAAGAATACCGGGTTTCCGGCTCGCACTGGTCTCGGACAAAATCACGAATGACCTAGGAATTATCTTGGCAGTCTCGCATTGAGCATTCGCGATAGTGTCTACCTTCTTGTCATAGCCCGTCAGCCGGCCCTGAAAGGGGAAATTATGTTAGATAAAGTGATGGCCCTCGAGACCCAGCGCTCTACCGCTGGGAAATTAGCCTACACCGGTCTTTTACTCGCACTAACCCTGACAGCCGCTGTTCCCTGTATTTCTGCGGATGACAGGACTACAGAGACGATTGACTCTAACGCAATGGGCACCAGCACCCAGCTGGGTAGAATGGTCGCTGTCAAGGTGATCATCAATCAATTTTCTACAGAACAGGACAGGCAGGTTCTCGTCGACGCGTTTAAAAAAGGCCAAAGTCAGGGACTAGTCAAAGCGCTCGAAAAGATGAAGCCGGTTGGCCGGATTGCCATTACCGGCACGGTCGGCTACGACCTCAGCTACATTGCTCTGATTCCCTCGCCCACCGGTCGTAAGATTCGGTTCGCGACTAATCGACCGATCAGATTCGCCGAAGCCTACGGCAACACCCAAAGCACTGCTTTCGATTTGACTGCCGGCGAATTTGACCTGAACGATTCAGATAAGAACAAGAGCACCGGGCTACTCTATCCTGCTGCCCAGCTGATCATCAATAAACAGGGTCAACTTCAATTCGAACTCCGCAAGAATCCTTGGAAACTGGCCAACATCATCGATTGGAACGGTGCCGGTTCGAAGGAGCAAGCCCCGCCTCGGTAGGTCTTCCCAAAGCATTACGCGTTTGCATCGGATTAATCCACTTGAGCGAGATCGGCTCCTACCTAGGGACAGGATGCCTCCAAAGCATGATGACGGGAAGGCCTGCCAGCGTCGTCGCAAAAGGCATTTCGCGACAAAGGCCTAAACGTCAGCAGAGAAGTGCAGCAGCATACAGGTGATATTGTCCGCGCCTCCACGTTCTTTTGCCGTTTTGATCAACCGCTCGCAAGACAACTGCAGATCGTCCGTAGACACCCGATCCGCAATATCAGACTGCGGGATGTAGCGCGAGAGCCCGTCGCTGGCAAGCAAAATCATGTCACCGCTCTGCAGGTTCACGGAAAAAAAATCCGCTTCGACCATCTGCGCTGCGCCGATTGCGCGGGTAATCATCGAGCCCATCCCCCGCAGATCAACCTTCCCGGCGTCTTCCACTGAGATCGCGCCGCTCCGGATCAGTTCGTTCAGGTAGGAATGGTCCACTGTTAATTGCATGCATTGACCGTTTTGAATCATATAGACACGGCTATCCCCGACATTTCCAACCAGCAGCTTTTGCTGTTCGATCACCGCAGCGACCAGCGTCGTACTCATTCCCTTGTGATCGAGATGTTCCGCCGCCTGACGAACCGTGTGATTCGCCGCCAGAATCGCATGGTTCAGCCGTAGTTCAAGAGGAGCACCGTCTCCTTCGGACGATGCAAAGGAACTCAGAACCGTCGAGATGGCCAGATCGCTCGCGACTTCGCCGCTGTTCATGCCGCCGACACCGTCGCATACAACAAAGAGGTTCCGGACAGAATCGTATCCGTACGCATCTTCGTTGTTCTTGCGAACGCAGCCCACATCGCTCAGCGCAGCAACTGAAACCTTAAAAGACACCCTTTACTCCTACAAAACCTTGCAGCAGGTCAGCCATCGGTTGGAATTAAAAGTTTCTAAGCGGAGTAGCGCGGAGTTTCGAACAACCTACAACCTTTCCTTGCACTATATCGTTCAATGCGCAACAGAGGAAACACAGTGGAGACGAGTCATAAACGCAGGATTTAGAAGATCAGCGCCCGGCCCACTCGAGTCGAAATGAACTACCTGGTTGGTTCTGCCGTTGAATTGGAAGCTGAACTCCAGCCGGTTCGGCGCGGGATGCGTGGCCGAATAAGCCAGATGAAACACTGACCACGGTCCCGTCATCACCGGAGCGCTGTTCGCCTCTGAAGTCAGTGTGATTCGGCTAGAAGGTTGCGAAGTCCATACAAAATGAGTCGTCTGCCCGCCTGCCGTAATCTGTTGCCCGTCGATATTAAGCACCGCATCGGGTACTCCCGGGGCTTTTACCTGAGATAGCGTGAAGTTCACCATTGGCTGTGTCCCGCCGCCGGCGTACAGAGTGGACGACAGCTTTTCTGCGGCGTTGAAGAAGTTTAGAAATGCGGGGCTGATGCTGACCGTCGAGCCCGGCGCAGGAACATACTGCGTCCCCTGTTGAACAATCAGCTGGCGCAGGGTGTTGTTATAGAACTGCGTCAGAGCACCCTGCTGCGGCTGGAAGATCTGAGCAACTTCCTCGGGAGTAGCATCGATAGGCGATTGAGGATTGAACGGAAACTTTGCCATCACAGGAGCGATCTGCGCGCAGAATGTTTTCGCTCCCCCGCCTGCGGCCGCCGCAGGAGCTCTCGCAGCCAAAGCGTTCGCGGATTTGATTGGCGCCTCCAGCAGAGCGAAACTGACTGAATCCATGTGGCCCTGGCTATCGGGTGTAAAAGTTCCGCGCAGCGTCTCCGCCGCCTGATCGGCCGAGCCGGCGGCTTGGATGATCGGCATCGCAGCCGTAGGATCATTCGCGCTGAGAGGATTCAGACTCACATTCTTAATCGCCTGCTCGATACCCTGAAGGGCCTGAATATAGGCCTGGTTGGTGAGTGCAATGTATTTGTTCTCCCCATTCGTTGGCGGAACGACTGCCTGCGGTGCCTGGAACGGATCGGCGTACGGCGGGGCACCCACAGCCGTATTGAGCGACACCAACGAAAACAACTCCAGCAAAGGCGATGAGTTGCTGTCGAGCACGGAAAGCTTCGCCGCTGCATCCTGCATATTCTGATACGGAATAAAGACAGCCTTTGTCATGAAGGTTCGCCAGGTCTGCAGGAAGTCAGCTGAGTAGTGTTCCTGCAACTGAGGCGGAAGCGTCGTCCGATCAACGGTAGTAGAACTCTGCGGCCCGAGCACCCACTCCTCGCCGCTGAAGTATGGATCCGGATGCTTGATGGCATCCTGCATGAATGCGAATCCAGCCTTGGTAAAAGCGCCTTGCACCACATAGGTATCCACAATGTACCGCGCAGATCCCGGGAACCTATCGTTAAATCGAATCGACGGAAACTTGTGGTTTGCTGCCGACAACATGCTTTGATAAACGTGCTGGAACCCTCCAAATCGGCTGAGGTATTCGCGTGCATGTTCCACGGTAGGCATATCGGGCGGTCCGCCAGTCGAAGCCACGCATGATTGCGGTTCTGCAAGCAGCGTCGCATAAAGCTCGAACTGGTTCTGTGCCAGTCGCACCACGTCCGGTGGAACGGTATGCGAGGCCTGCCACTCATCCTTCAGCGCAGCCGGAAGAAAATCGCTAGTGCTCTTCTCCGGATTGCTCGTTGTTGTTAGGTACGCGCGTAACGGACGGTAGGTTGAGTTGTAGTCTGCCTCGGGCGGGGGCGGCGATTGCACGGCTGTCAGTCTAGTGATGATGTTTGCCTGCGTCTGGGCCAGTAGCTGGCTTCGGAATCGCTGTCCATAGAGATGGCACGTGGCAGAATACAGCGCATCGCCTTTATAGAGTCCCCATCGATACATCAGCGGAGCACCGTTGTTGTGATAACCGTCGAGCTGAATCAAAGACTCGCGGAGCTGGTCGAGATTCTGCAAGTCCGCAAGTGATGCGATGCCGCTGTCGGTCAATCGAGATACGGGACGATGAGCGATAGCCGTGATCCGGTCCTCGAGGCCCTTGTTGTTGAAAAACGAAATCGTCAGCAGCACGAGATAAGCGAAGACCAAAGCACCCAGACCAGCCCAAAGCACACGTTTGACTCCGCTGACCTTAGTACTAGCGCGGCTGCTCTCAAGCGCAGTCTTGTCACCCAGCACGACTTTTGAAAGAAGATAGGGAAGAAAAACCCACTGAGCGATCTTGCGCGAGCTGCTCACCGGCTGTGGAGCTGCTGTCGCTGCCTGCTGCTGCAACGCGGAAAGCGAAAACACCTGCGTTGCCCCTGCTTCCATATGGGGCACCTGTGCGGCCTGAGGCTGAACCTGAATGACATCCTCAACGATCCGCGCGCGCATGCCGGTAAAAAAGAAGCCCCTCAAATAAGGGTTAACGCCGAGCTGGCTCGGACGCGCCGCCTCCACAACAAAATCGACGATGCCCGCACGGAGTTTGCGCAGCTCGCGTGGAAACTCGTACGAACGGGCAAGTGCCTCCGGCTGACCTCCGCGCGAAAGTACGGCCAGCCGAAACTCCGCGAGAGAAAACGCAACCTCATCGAATCGATTGCCTACGAGCGTAGTGGCTCGCTCGGCATACAAGCCCGCGCCGACATCGAGCTTCGCAAGCAGAGAGCCAAGCGGCGCCTTCGCTTCGTCATCGGTCAGATTTCCGGCGTAATCTCCGAACGGAGCGATCGTGTCGAGCTTGGTAAACAGAACATAAACCGGAAGTGAGATGCCGAGAGTCTGCGAAAGCTGCCGCAGCCGCTCGTTCATTCTCTGCGCCAGCGCACGAATCTGTTCAGTCGTATTCGGCGCCATAATGCGTTCAAGGCTGACGCAAAGAACCACCGCTCGCGTGGGCTGCAGCGCCGACTTCGAAAGTGCCGTGCCGATCTTCCCCGGCTGCGTGAGGCGAACCAGCCGCTGCCACAGTGCCGAGTCGCGCAGCAGCTTGCCACCGGCTTCAACAAAAGCGGCAGAGCCCGTGTACCAGATATTCACCAGCTGTGTCGGCATCAGGTTCTGATCGCGGTAGATCTGGCCCGCAATCAGCTCGGGATCAATCCCCGACTGAAGAACAGTCTGCGTCTTCGCGGCATTCTCATCGCCGATCACATAGATGACTGGCATCTGCGCCAGCGACTTCGCGCTTCCACGTGCTGCCTGCTTCAACTTCTGATTCGCATCCCGGATAAGTGCATCGAGATTGCCGCTGTCGGCCGAATTGGCGGCCTCGATCGGCTTATCTTTCGGCGCAATGCTGTTGAGATACCAAAGCACAATCGCCAAAGCGATTGCTCCGATCAATGCCAGAACGACGCAGAACAACACCAGCTTGGTTCCTTCAAAGTGAAGCAGGAACCCAGCCGCTATCACGAGCGCCACATAGACGACGAAGATCAGCGCGGTGACCCAGAATTTCTTCATAGCGCCATCCTCGCAACTACTGCTGGCGCTACGTTCTTCGCAACAGACGGGCCGATGATCGAAGCCGTTTCAATCTTAGTGACTCCAGACCCTAGGACAGCCCAGTAGCCTGCAAACGCAATCAGTGTGAGAAGCACCAGCAGCAACGCTGCAATTGCCAGTCGCGTCACCCAGCGGTCGCGAATCACAGCAGTCTTTACTGGTGGCGCGGCGGCGACACTCGCCAGAACAAGCGGCCCGCGAATGCGAGCGATCTTATCGCGAATCCGCGCAAGGATCGAGTGAATCTCGCCCGCGTTTCCGAAAGCAAACTTGCCGCGATAGCCCAGCAGCAGGCAAAGCGCATGCAACTCCAGCGCATCGGCAACCTCGGAGGACTCGGGCCGGTTCAGTAGATCGTCGACATGCCGGAAGAAGTATTCCCCGGCGAAGTGCCCACCGAACATCTCTTCCTGCAAAGGCCGTCGCGCCCAGTCCGAGAACGTCGGGTCCTGCGAGTTCAGCACACTCTCGTCTAGGAAGCCAATGATCGCGTACAAAGCCATCTCCGACGTCTTGTCGGTGTACCCCATGGCCCTGACTTCCTGCACAGCAGAGGCAATCATGTTGCGAATGCTCGCGCGAAATCCAGCAGCATCCGAGATGCGCTGCACGCGGTAACGCATCCGAAGAATCACCGTGATGACGTCCTGAAACGCCAGCGCAAGGTTATTCGTGCGAGTCGGTGGAATCGCCGGAGGAGTCGTCATGCGCTTGGCTCCGTAATAATCGTCACTTCAAACTCCGCATTGCCAATCTCACCGGGAATATAGATGCCGACCTGTTTAGTCTGCAGAATATGCTGCCAGCAGGCGCCTGCCGGATTAATTGTGAAGTAATGCATGTCCGCCTGTGCAGAAATCGCCGGCGGTGGTACCTGCAGATACGACAACTCCAGCCCCGGCAGCGCCCGTTGTACCAGCTTGCCCACACCCTCAGCCGAGCAGACTTTGACGATCTGCGGCACCGTCCGAATCACGGTCGAATCTCCCACATTCGATCGCACTCCGAGAATCCATCGCGCTCGGCGCAGGCACCGTTCATCGTTCACTGGAGCCGTATGAATGTACATCTCGGCCTTTTGAAAATCCAGCGTGACCGTATTTGACGGAACCACAATCTCCAGATGCCTGCGAATGTGTTTGTCAAGTGCGCGAAAAGTCTCCGACAGTTCCAAATGGTTGTATTTCGGAATATCGCCAGGGTTCGATTCAAGGGCGAACGTGCACAGCGCTCCCGAGAGCCGCGCCAGATCGCGGTAAACCTCCTCCGGATGGCTGCGCTTGACCGTCAGATGATGCTGCAGCGCTGGCAGGGCAGAGCACAGTGCATGCAGGAACCAATGATTCGAAACCTCAAGCGCCGAAGTGCCGATGCGGAACTGGCCACCCGAGCGTTTTCCTCGCCCTACCGTCTTAACCTTCTCCTCGATTGATTCCACTAGCCGCTTCAGGAGCAGTAACAAACTCTCATTGGCGCTGATCCGCAGGCATGGTGGAATAAACTCAGGGTCCGAAACGAATCCACCTTTCCCATCCCGCAGAATCCTCGCAATCGGAAACGAAGTTGTGTCAGGAGCCAGTTGCGAAAGCGACCGCAGATCCAGGTTCTTCCGGCCGAAGGCGACCGTGTACTCATCCTGGGAGATGCTTTCATCGCGCAGGGAGCGTTCGACCGCACCGTAGCGCGCATCGGTGCCTCCGGCAAGATCGCAGTCGAGACCTTGGTCGCGCCGTATCGGCACCGCAATTGACAAGATGATCTCACTATCCGTCGGCGCAAACAGATCGCTTAGATTTACGGGAGCCGGAGCCGGATCGCTCTCTGGAATATCGAAGATCAGGCCATCCGGGAAGACGCCGGAAGCGTGCTGCAGAATCACCAACCCGTTTTGCACTGCATCGTTGTCCAGCGACAGGCTGAGCAGACCCCACGGGTTGCGCCGGAGATTGGCGCTGAGGAACCATAACGAATCTTCAAAGTAACGGCTCTGTGTCTGGAAGTGGTGCGGGCCAAGATGCATCCCCTCCGACCAGACCACGCGAGACAGAAACTTCATAGGACGCAACCTGTCAGATGCAAACCGAAGTAAGGCGTACGGTCGCCCGTAACGCGGTTAATCCTGCTGAAAAGCCTGCGTGGACTATCGCCGCACCGCCTAAAAGACGGAGGAGAAATCTGTGAATGCAGGGAAATCGAACACGTCTTAGCGTAAACAAATCTCTTTGACTGTAGCGGTATAGTAGGAATATTACTGGTGACTGTCAAGCTTCCGATGCGCTCCTCGCCGCCGGCGAGTTCGCTCACAACCGATTGTCTGGGCAGGAGATAAAAGTAATGGAACACGACCCCGCAGCAGACGGTTCGTCAGCGTCTGACAACAAGCTCACCTCTCAGAAAGACCGCAACAAGGTCAGCGCCACAAGCGTGTTTGACGCCGTCCCCGACGCGAATCCGCCGGTCGCCCTGCCGTCCCCAGCAACCGTTCCCGAGCCCCCACAACCATCACCCACCGAGGCCGCACCACCCCTGCAAATCGCAATGCCGGTCGTACACGAGATCATCTTTCCCGCGACTGGTGTCGCAATCGAAGGCACGCCCTCCATCCTGAGCAGTCTTCGAAACCTTGCAGCCGACGAAAAGGTTCGCGCTGCAGAGCTTCCTCCGTCCTCGCTTGTGAAAAGCGAGCTTCCGCCTACTAAGCCCGATGCCGGAAATAGTTTCGTAAAGTCTCCGGCGAGTGCCGGGTTCACTCAACTACTGCAAGCTTTGAGCGAGAAACCGGAGGCGGCTGCTGCGCCACCATCAATTCAGACAAGTCCTGCGCCTTCTCAGGCACCTTCGCCCTCAGCAGCCTCGTTTACCCGTCTCCTCCGAGCCCTCGACGCCGATCAGCTATCCCAACCAATCCCTCCTGTGATAGTTCCTCCTGAGCAGGTCGAGCCTGGGTGGCCACAGGCTCAAACTAGGCACCCGATGACTCCTGCGGAGAATCCCAGAACATCGGTTCAGCCGACTGCAGAGTCTGCAAAAGTTGCACCGTCGGCTGCGACAACCACTGTCTTTCAACTTCCCCCTATCCGGACGACACCTGCCAGCGAGTCGAAGGTCGAACCGGCTCCGTCTGCTGGTTCTTTCACCCAGTTGTTCCAGACGCTCGATTCCAAAGCCCCGGATCAACCAGCGGAACGAGCAGATGTTACTCAATCCTCTCCCGCGCCTGTTCCAAGCTCTGTGGATATGCCAAAGCCACCCGGCACCCGCACGCAATTCTTTCAGACAATTGAGCCAGCGGGGCCTTCTGTATCCTCTTCTGCACCTGCCACCGCGATTCACCAGTCAGCGGCCACAACTTCGACTCCCGATGCCGGTAGCTTCACACAGCTATTTCAGGCGATCGACCAAGGAAGCTCCACGGTCACATCACCCATTTGCCCTGAACCTCAAATTCCCGAGATACCTGCACCTGCGGAGCCGCACTTACCTGGAAGCTTTACTCAACTCTTTCAAGCTGTCTCCTCTAGGGCGAACGAACCTCCTCTCGTCGCGGCTCCGAGATCATTGAATCCCTCACCGAGTCCCGCGAATACCCGTGCAACTCCGTCCGGTGGCAGCTTTACCGAACTCTTTCGAGCCATCGACCCAGGCACCAATCCCCAACCACCTACCCCGGTAGCCCAGAGGCCGTTCTCCACGATGGCTGCCGCGCCGGTAGACAGTCCGGAGCGGCAGGCCGCCTCCAGCTTTACCCAGATCTTTCGCGCGATTGAAGGCACTCCAACGCCGAGCGCCAGCCCCAATCCGCCACCGCAGACCTGGGGACAAGTTCCCCAATCGCAAAGTAACCCTATCGTTCCTCCGCCTTATACTCCACCAGTCTCCGAGGCGCCGCGTTCGGAAGGAAGCAATCTCACCCAACTGCTCAGGAATCTCGATCAATCTGGCTCCGTCGAACCTCTTCCTCAACCACCCTCGAAAAAACCAGATGTCTTCACCTCGCTCTATGGAGAGCAGCAAGCCCCGACTAATCCGGTAGAGCGAATGCAATCCATATCTCCCGCGACGAGCGTCGGCCAGCCACTCAGAACAGAGTTCGCCGCACCTGGACGAACCGCACCACTGGAGCCTGCGGTCGGCGGTGCCAGCGATTTCACTCGTATCATTCAAGCGTCGTCGCTGCGCGAACAAGCGTTGAAGCAGGGAGAACAATCCCTCGAAGTGCCGAAGCCAGCCCCCCAGGCCGCTCCAGCCGCTCCTCTGCCGTCGATGCCGCAGGTTCCCGGCTTTCCCGGCGCAACCCCGGCACAATTTCCTCATCCCAATGTTCTGCCTCCGCTCAACTTCGGCCATGGTAACGCCATGCCTCCTGCTCAGCCTTTCCGAGCCCCGAATCTTGCGCCACCACAGTGGATGCCACCCGCGCCCCAGCCGCCTATGCCTGCTCCACCCGCAAAAGCTCAGCCGCTTCTGCCTCTGATCCTGATCGGAGTTATCTTTGCCCTGGTGGTCGTGCTGGTTGCGGTGATCTTCCTAATGAAACGCTAGGTGAGCGTTACACTTCACGCGCGGCAGGCAACAGAATGATCAGCTCCATTGTCGGATTAAGCAGCTCTGAAGGAGCATGAACAGCAAAGTTGCGCGCTCGCTTCACCGACTCCCACTCAGTTCCCTCTTGCTCGATCGTGAAGTAGTGGTGCCGTAGCTTCACGGGAATCGCACGCGGCGGGGTCTCAGCATACCGCAGTCGTAGCCCGGGAAGCGCGTGACGCACTAAAGCCTCGACATTCCCCGCCGAACCAGCCTTAAGCAGCCTCGGTACTCGATCGATCAAGTCCGCATCGCGCACGTCCGCCGAGACCGCAAGATAGAAGCGTGAGCCCTCGAAATAAGAGTCCTTGTCGATGGAAGAGGCATAGATTGTGTCACGTATAAACTTCAGCGGAAGCGCGACGAAATTCGTCGGCACGACGGTATCCAGCATCAGTCGGATTAATCGGTCAAGCTCCCCAAAACACGCTCCCAGATCCTCGTGGTTATAAGCAGGCAGGTCTCGGGGATCGATCTCGTTCGAAAAAGAAGTCAGTGCACCGGCAAAATCCGACAAATCCCGAAAAAGAATCTCCGGCTGCACCGTCCCTGCCTCCAGATAATGCCGTAACCCTGGCAGGTGAGTATTGATCGCATAAAGCAGCCAGAAATTCGCGACATCGGAAGCGGTGAAATCCGCCAGTGACTGGTTCTTCTGCCGACGTCCTCCCGACAGTTGGCTGCTGCGCGTCACCAATACTTCAACCATTCCCCGCAGAATCCCCGTCAGTGAATTACTTCCATGGCAATCCACCAGCGAGGGAATGTAGGTTTGGTCGAATTGAAACATTCCAGTCTCGGTCTTGATCACTCGCGCGCACGGCAGCAGAACCGACCCTTCCAGGTTTTCCCCCTCCGCGAGAAGCTGTAGATTCTTGCGTGCCACCTGCACGGCCTTTTCAGTGCTTCCGCTGTTCTCATCGCGCATCATCTGCAGATGCGCGAGATATCGTGTGCTCACCCGTCCTCGCTGCAGTGATACATTCATCCCGCCCTGCAGGTATTCGGGAATCGCAAGATAAAACAGGCACGACTGCCGTCCATCCCGAAAACAATCCTCCAACCGCCGAGAAGGAGGCGCAGGGTCGGACGCGGGAATATCCACAGGCAGCGCGTCAGGGAACACCCCCACGGCCTCCGTCACCACAAGACTCCCTTCCGTTAGAGCCTTGGCGTCGAACTGCAGAGAAAGAAATCCCCACGACTTCGAGGACAGTGAATCCAGATAGAACCGTACCGTATCTTCAACGAACCGTTCCTGCGCCTGAAGATGCTGCGGCGACAGAAAGGTGCCTTTGGACCAGATAACCGGCTGTAGTTGTCGCACGTTGACTAATCCCCGTTGTGCTCTCCACTATCCCACGATGGCGTACACTTTTTCAATCTATTCGACTCTGGCAGTGAAACTTATACGATCTACGATCGTAGCAGCCAGTAATTCTTGGGTCTTGGTCAGTCATTAAGCCAGTGCGAGACAAAATCTTGACATGTGGCTTCGTCTGTGGTCAATTTAGGTGCACCCCACGCGACACAGAAGCAGGTACATATTATGGCTAGAGAGAGCACACAGCACAAGTTAGACCGTGTCCGGTCACCGCGCGTCCACATCACCTACGACGTTGAGGTCGGCAACGCAATCGAGATGAAAGAGTTGCCCTTCGTCATGGGGGTGCTCGGCGATTTAACCGGACAACCCGAAACTCCGCTGGCTGCCTTGAAGGAGCGGAAGTTCGTCGAGATCACTCCGGACAACTTCGACAGCGTCCTCAAGGGCATGGCCCCCCACCTGGCCTATTCGGTCGAAAACAAGCTCAGCGACGACCCAAACGCCGGTCAGGTCAAGGTCGACCTGCACTTCGAAAGCTTCGACGATTTCTCGCCGGAAAACGTGGCCAAGCAAGTCAAACCCCTCAAAGATCTGCTGGATCTGCGTACCCGCCTCTCGGACCTCCGCGGCACCCTGCAGGGCAACGACAAACTCGACCAGATGCTCTTCGATGCAGTCTCCAGCACCGAGGATCGCGACCGGCTGCGTTCTGAAGTCAAGGCCGCCGGCAAGGAGGAAGACAATGGCTAGCCCAACCAAGGCCGCAGCGGCCGCAGCACCCGCAACCGGCGCAACAGAAGAAGTCTCGCTACTCGATCAGATTGTCACCCAGGGGCGTTTCAATCGCGATGCCAGCTCACTCCAGCGCGGAAAAGATCTCGTAAAGGAGTTCGTCAGCCAGGTGCTCGACGGCCAGATGACGCTGACCAAGGATGCGGAAGCAACCATCAGCGCTCGCCTCGCCCAGATCGACCGCCTCATCTCCCTTCAACTGAACGAGGTCATCCATCACCCGTCGTTCCAGAAGCTCGAAGCCACCTGGCGCGGCATCAAGTACCTGCTGGATCAGAGCGAAACCGATGACCAACTCAAGATCAAGGTGCTCAACGTCTCCAAGAAAGACCTCCTGCGCGACTTGCAGCGCGCGCCCGAGTTCGATCAGAGCGCCCTCTTCAAGAAGGTCTACGAGGAAGAGTTCGGCGTCTTTGGCGGCGCGCCCTTCGCAGCACTCGTCGGAGACTACGAGTTCGGCCGCGGTCCCGAAGACATCGAACTGCTCGAGCGAATCGGCCAGGTCGCCTCGGCGGCCCATGCGCCATTTCTCTCCGCAGCCTCGCCCGAGCTTCTCAATCTCGGCGACTTCACGCAACTCGGCGCCCCTCGCGATATGTCGAAGATCTTCGACAGCACCGAGTACGCCAAGTGGAAGTCCTTCCGCCAGTCCGATGACTCCCGCTACGTAGCCCTGACCCTGCCCCACATCCTCATGCGCCAGCCCTACGGTCATGACACCAAGCAGATCGAAGCCTTCAACTACGAAGAAGCTGTCGACGGACGCGATCACTCCAAATATCTCTGGGGTAACGCAGCGTTCGGTCTCGCCGCCCGCCTGACCAACTCGTTTGCGAAGTTCGGCTGGTGCGCTTCGATCCGTGGCGTCGAAAACGGAGGCCTCGTCGAAGGTCTCACTGCTCATAACTTCCGCACCGACGAAGGCGACATTGCACTCAAGTGCCCGACGGAAGTCTCCGTCACCGACCGGCGCGAGAAGGAACTGGCCGATCAGGGCTTCGTCCCCCTCGTGCACTGCAAAGGCACCGACTATGCCGCATTCTTCAGCGTCCAGACTGTCAATAAGCCCAAGGTCTACGACAAGGCGGAGGCCAACGCGAACTCCAAACTCTCCGCCCAGTTGCCGTACATTCTCGCCATGTCGCGGTTTGCCCATTACCTCAAGGCCATGATGCGCGACAAACTCGGCAGCACCATGAGCCGCTCACAGGCCGAAGCCTTTCTCAACCAGTGGGTGATGAATTACGTCGTCGCCGATGACAATGCTTCGCCTGCAGCCAAGGCCTCCAAACCCTTGCGCGAGGCGCGTATTGAAGTGATGGAAGTCCCCGGGAATGCAGGTGCTCTTCGGGCGGTTGCTTTTCTCAAGCCTCACTTCCAGTTGGACGAGTTGACTGTCTCTCTCCGGTTGGTAGCCGACCTACCTGCGCCGGCTGGCAGGTAACTACCGGGCCCATTTGTTGATTTTACGTTTGACCTAACCTTGGTACGCAAAGGAGATTTAAATGGCTGTAGATTACTTTCTCAAGCTTGACGGGATCGATGGTGAATCGTCTGATTCCAATCACAAAAACGAGATTCAGATCATGTCCTTCAGCTGGGGCGCATCGCAGATTACCTCTGTCGCCGGTACCGGTGGTTCCGGTGCTGGCAAGGCGGACCTCAGTGATTTCAGCATCATGACCTTCTTTGATAAGGCGACTCCAAAATTTTTCAAGTCGCTTACTTCCGGGACTCACATCAAGACCGGGACTATGACCGCAAACAAGGCCGGCGGAGCAGGCAAGCCATTTCTCAAGATCGATTTCAAAGAGCTGTTTGTGACCAGCCTCCAGGTCAGCGGCTCCAGCGAAATCCCGAGCGTATCGGTGTCCTTCAGCTATAACGAGATCAAGATTGATTACTCGGTCCAGAACGACCAGGGCAACCTGGCCAGCACCGGCGCCGTCACCTACAACGTGAAAGAGAATAAGCTTACCTAATTCCTGGCATGACTCCTCTCGAACTGTACCGGTCGGGGGAACTTCGAGCGGCAATCAAGGCGCTTGGTGACGAATTGAGGGCAAATCCTCTCGACATCAAGCGCCGTACTTTCCTCTTCGAACTCCTCTGCTTCGCCGGCGAATATGACCGCGCAGAAAAACAGCTGAATGTCTTGGCCGACACAAACAACCAGGCATTGGCAGGAACCCTCCTGTATCGCAGCGCGCTCCACGCCGAAAAAACCCGCCAGGAGATGTTCCAGAAGCGCGATCTTCCCAAGGTTGACGCTGGCGCGGGTCCTGTCTCTGGCATCTGGAACGGCGAATCCTTTTCCGACCTCCGCGATGCCGATCCGCGCATCGGAGCCAACCTCGAAGTCTTCATCGCGGGCAGTTACACCTGGATTCCATTTCATTACATGAGGCGTCTTGAGATCGAAAAACCCGAAACCCTGCGCGACCTCATCTGGGCGAGAGCCCGCGTCGAAACCAGTCCTGCCTTTCGCCTTCAGGATCTCGGCGAAGTTCTCATCCCGGTTCTCGCACCTTTGTCCTCGCAGCACCCCGACGAAGCGGTTCAGCTCGGTCGTACCACCGTCTGGCAGGACGCAACCCCGGAAGATGCGGTGGATGAAGTCCCCTACGGCCAGAGGATGCTGCTCGTCGATGGGGAAGAGATTCCCATCCTCGAATTTCGTAGCATTCAGTGGGATGCGGCGGAGGAGTCTCAGCATGCCCCTGCGTGAGGATTTGCTCGAGCCAATCCAGGGCGACAACCCCTCCGGCACCGACCTGTACTACGACAAGATCTTCGATCAAATCAAAGAAGCCAGGACCGAAGACGAGGATGACATGCCCGCCGGCGACTGGTCTCGCGCCCAGAAAAAAGCTGACCACGCAGTCGTCATCAAGCTGGCAAGCGAAGCCATCGCCAAACGCACTAAAGATCTTCGTCTCGCAACCTGGCTCGCCGAATCGCACTTTAAGCGCGAAGGCTATCCGGTTCTGATTTCCAGCCTGGAGTTCCTGAAAAAAATACAGGAAGAGTTTTGGCCAACCTTCTATCCTGCCATCGATGAAGACGGAGACATGGGCCGCCGCGTCGGCGCGATAGAGGCCTACGCCGCCCGCATGTACCTCGCTCTCAGGGGCGCTCCGGTCACCAAGTCAGGCCTCAACGTTCTGCAATATCGTGAATCACGCACGGTCGGCTACGAGGCCGATGCCGCCACTACGGAAAAGATGGATGCCCGCAACGAAGCCATCCAGCGTGGCAAAGTCACTGCAGAGGACTTCGACAAAAGCTTTGCGGTAACTCCAAAGACCTTCTACGTTGCAACCGAAGAGATCCTCACCAACGCACTCCCACTGCTCGATGACATCGAGCGCTTCCACGAAGAAAAATACGGCAGCGACTACCCGAATCTCGCCAAGCTCCGCTCAGCCCTCGAAGAAGAAAAGCTCGTCTTCGCCGCGCTCCTCAACGAAAAACGCAAAACCGAACCCGACCAGGTCGAACAAAGCGAAATCATCGAAGAACCGGTCGAGACATCGGCAGGGGTCGCCTCCGACTCCGCAGCCAGTACCGTTCCTCAGAAAACAGCTCGGCCTCGAACATCGCTCGGCGCTCCCACAACTTCCGAAGAAGCCTACTCGATGATCACCGCCTGCGCCGAGTTTCTTCGCGCAGCCGACACCTCTTCCCCCGTTCCCTACCTCGTCTGCGCCGGTCTTCGTCTGGGAGAAACCCGTCGCCAGAGTTCCCCTCCGCCCTTCGACTTCGCCATTGCACCATCCACCGAAACAAGACAAGCTTTCCGCCGCCTCGCTAATGACGGCAATTGGGACGAGCTTCTCAGACTCTCTCTCGCGGCGTTAGGGGATAAAAGCGCACGCGCCTGGCTCGACCTTCAACGCTACATCTGGCGCGCGGCGCGCGGAGCAGGCTATGACGCAATCGCCATCTCCGTCGTCGCAACCACACGAGCAATCCTCCAGGACATCCCGGAACTCCGCCTCTGGACCCTCGACGACGACACGCCCGCAGCCAACCTCGAAACTCAGCAGTGGATCGATGCAGAAATCCTGCCACCAGCGCCCGTCTCCGTAACCGAAACGGCCACAACTCCTGGAGAAGAAGTCTTAGTATCTGAAGTCCTCTCGCAACCAGCCAAAGCCGAAGAAAGCCCGGAGATCTACGAAGCTGCTCTGGCGCTCCTGAAAAGCGGCAAGGCTCGCGAAGCCATCTCCATGCTTGTCCGTGACTCCGAGCTTCAACCCAGCGGCAGAATGCGTTTCCAACGCAGAGTGCAGGTCGCACAGCTTTGTCTCACGGCCAATCAAGATGCAATCGCCTACCCGGTTTTGATGGATATCTCCGGCGAAATCGAGAGGCGCGGCCTCGAAACCTGGGAAAGCGGCACCATGCTCGCTCATCCGCTCAGCCTTCTGCTCCGCTGTCTCGACCGGCGAAAGAACTCTGTCGACGACCGTGAAGCCATCTTTGCAAGACTATGCCGACTCGATCCACAGGCAGCAATTAACTCCGGACGGTAGTCGGCATGAATAACTTTGGAGAAAGGAAGCGATGGCGAAGAAGACAGAAAATCTCGTAACTCAGTCCCTCCTCGATCGCCTCATCGACGCCGATGAATGGCCCACTACGCGATCCAACTCCATCCGCATGTACCGTGACTCGCTTAAGCGCGACGTCGAATGGCTCCTTAACACCCGTCGACCGCCTATCGATAACATCCACTCTTACCCGAAATCCTCCGCCAGCGTCATCCACTTCGGCCTCGCCGATATCAACTCATTCACAGGCTCGGCCGAACGCGACGAAAACGCCCTGGTACTCTCCATCGTGCAGTCTCTGCGCGAGTACGAGCCCCGCATTCAATCTCCGAGGGTCTTTCTTGTTCGCAGCGACAACGCCAACCGCCACCTCCGGTTTCACATCGAAGGTCGCATTCAGTTTGATAGCGTGCCCGAGGACATTAGCTTCGACACCGTCCTCGAACTCTCCAGCGGGGAGTACGAGGTAAAGTAGCCCATGCGCGAAGAGCTGCTCGAATATTACGAACGCGAACTCACCTACCTTCGCCAGATGGGCGGAGAGTTCGCGCGCAAGTATCCTCGCGTAGCCAATCGCCTCCTCCTCGATGAAGATACCTCACCCGATCCGCACGTCGAGCGGATACTTGAGGGCTTCGCTTTTATGGCCGCCCGCGTGCATCGCCGCATCGACGATGACTTTCCCGAGATTGTCGAGTCGCTCCTCAACATCATTCATCCCGGTTACCTGCGTCCACTCCCCTCGATGACCGTGGTCGAGTGCCTTCCCGACCCGCTCCAGGGCAGCAAAACCGCAGGCATCGTCGTCCCCCGCGGTACGATGATGCTCTCCAAATTAACCGTCGACGGGCTAGCCTGTCAGTATCGCACCGCCTACGACGTCGAGCTCTGGCCCTTCTCCGTCGCCGAAGCGGAGTGGCGCCAGCCCGAACGCCTGCAGGTCCCCGTCCGCGCAACCGGCCCCACACAAGCTGTCGCCGCTGCTCGCTTGCGCCTACGCTGTTCCCAGGATGTCGTCTTTCAGGGCCTACCCCTCTCGCGTCTTCGCTTCCATCTTTCCGGCGACGCCAGCGTCGTCTATCCGCTCTACGAGATGATCGCCGCACACTGCATCGAGATCCAGTTGCGCGACCCAGCAAAACCCACGCGAGTCACCTCTCTCTCCTGCGATCAGCTCGGCATGGTCGGCTTCGGCCCGGAAGAAAATGTGCTCCCGTACGAACGACGCTCCATGGACGGCCACCGCCTTCTTCAGGAGTACTTCGTCCTGCCCGAAAAATTTCTCTTCTTCGATCTCAACGGACTCGAGCCTCTTGCCGAGACAGGCTTCAGCACCGAAGCCGAAATCATCTTCCTTTTCTCCCGCTTCGAACGCCCCGACCGTCAGCAGGTCCTCGAACTCGGCGTCAACGCTCGCACCTTCCGCCTCAGCTGCACCCCGGTCATCAATCTCTTTCGACAGACCGCCGAACCGATCCTCCTCGACCAGACACGCCACGCCTATACGATCGTTCCCGACGGCCGCCACACCGAAATGATGGAGATCTTCAGCATCGAAGAGGTTATCGCCTCCAATCCAAAGTTGCGGCAATCCGTCACACTCGAACCTGTCCACACCTATCGCCACCAGATGCGCGACCAAAACGACATCGCCTTCTGGACTGCGACCCGACATCTCAACGAACTAGGCGAGCGCGAGCCCTCTACGATGACCATCTCAGTCGTGGACATGACGGGTCAGATCCGAGATCACGAGGCTGACGTCCTCACCGTCCGCTGCCAGTGCACCAACTTCGACCTGCCCTCGCGCTTTACCTTTGGCGCGGCAGACGGCGACTTCGAAGCGGTAGGCAACGCCGCAGCGCGCAAGCTGACTGCGCTCCGCCGTCCCACGCCAAGCTACGACCCGCCCCACGGCAAAGGCCAGGTCTGGCGCCTGCTTTCGCAACTCTCGCTGAACTATCTCTCGCTCACCGAAGAGGGCCGCGTCGCCCTGCAGGAGATTCTCCGCCTCCACAACTTCACAGACTCCGCACATCTCGAAAATCACATCGGTGCAATCACGAAGATGAGCTCATCGCCCCACTTCGCACTCGTCGAATCCGACTACGGCCTGGTCCCTGCACGTGGAACTAAAGTCGAGATCGAGCTGGATGAGCAACAGTTCGCTGGCGGCGGCGCCTATCTCTTCAGCGCTGTCATTGAACGTTTCCTCGCCGGGTATGCTTCCATGAACAGCTTCTCGCAGCTTACCGCGCGCACAAATCAACGAAAGGAGCCGCTGGAAGAATGGCCGCCGAGAGCAGGGAATCAAGTATTGCTTTAGAAACCGATGAAGCTCAGTTCCGGATGTTCCGGCAACTTCTCGACGACGAGCCCTTTCGCGTCGAGTTCTTTCAGGCTGTGCGTATGCTTCAGCGCATGGAAAAAGGCCGTGAGCCCGTCGGCTACTTCGTCGCTCCCAACGGCGAAGCGCTGCGTTTCGCCGCCTTGACCTCGCTCACCTTTCCACCCAGCCAGCTCTACGACATCGAGCGCACTCCATCCGGCCAGCTGCGGATGACCGTTCAGTTCATGGGTCTCACCGCTTCTATCTCGCCACTTCCGGTCGTCTATTCCGAACTCATCCTCGCGCGCGCCAAAGACAAAGACTTCGCGATGGCGGACTTCTTCGATATCTTCAACCATCGCATCATCTCTCTCTTCTATCGTGGCTGGGAGAAGTACCGCTTCTTCATCGGCTACGAGAAAGACGGTTCCGACGTTCTCTCGCCACGCCTGATGGATCTTCTCGGCCTCGGAACCGAAGGACTCAGCGGACGCGTCGGCGTTCCGGATATAGCCTGCCTCAACTACGTCGGCCTGCTCGGACGCCACACCCGCACCGCTGCTTCGCTCAAGCGCCTCCTCGAAGATTACTTCGCCGTTCCCGTCGCCATTCATCAGTTTGCCGGAACCTGGCGCACCATCCCCGCGGAAAACCGCACCCGCTTCTCCGGCGTCAACCGAGCAAGCGAGCGTCTCGGCGTCGGCGTCGTCGTCGGCGAAGAGGTCTGGGATCACCACGGCCGCATCGGCGTCGAACTCGGGCCCATGAGTTTCGAACGCTACATCGACTTTCTTCCGGGGCACTACGCCCATCACGATCTCACAGCATGGCTCAGGTTTTATTCGAACGGTGCTTACGAAACCGAAGTTAAGCTGATTCTCCACCGCGAAGAAGCGCCCGGCTGCCAGCTCGGCGATCAAAGCGATCAAAAACCCAGGCTCGGCCTCGTAAGCTGGCTCAAGACAAAGCCGCTCCGCCGCGATCCCGGAGACGCTACCTATCTGATTCAGTAAGATTTGCAATTTAAGAAATAGCAGGTGACAGATGAGCATCAATTTGAAATCGCTGATCGGCAAACTGAACGACTCAACCAGGCAAACCCTCGAAGGCGCCGCAGGACTAGCTGTCACGCGAGCCCACTACGACATCGAGATAGAACACTATCTCCTCAAAGCCCTCGATAGCAGCGACAATGACGTCGCCGCCATCCTCAGGCACTACAGCATCGACAAGTCGCGCCTCACCGCTGACCTTCAACGCAGCCTCGACAACTTCAAGGCAGGCAACGCCCGCACCCCAGCCTTCAGTCCCTCGCTGGTCAAGATGCTCGCCGAAGCCTGGACTATCGCCAGCATTGACTTCGACGCCGGCAATGTCCGTACTGGCTTCACCATCCTCGCCCTGCTCTCCAACGACGAGCTCGCACGCCTCGCAAAAGACATCAGCCGCGACCTGCAGAAGATTCAACCCGAAGGTCTCCGCGCCGACTTCTACGACATCGTCGCCAAATCCCGCGAAGTCGAAACCCCGCTCATGGCCGGCTCATCCGCATCCTCCAGCGGAGCCGACGCCGATGGCCCGTCGGCTGCGAAAGGCAAGACGCCCTTTCTCGATCAATACACCGTCAATCTCACGGCAAATGCTAAAGCCGGCAAGATCGACCCGGTCCTCGGTCGCGATCACGAGGTTCGCCAGATGATCGACATCCTGATGCGCCGCCGCCAGAACAACCCAATCCTCACTGGCGAAGCCGGAGTGGGAAAAACCGCCGTAGTCGAAGGCTTCGCGAATCGCGTTGCGTTGGGAGACGTTCCACCCGCGCTTCAGGGAGTCCACCTCCACAGCCTCGATCTCGCTCTCTTGCAGGCTGGGGCCAGCGTCAAAGGCGAATTTGAAAACCGTCTCAAGGGCCTCATCAACGAAGTCAAATCCTCCACCGAAAAGATCATCCTCTTCATCGACGAAGCCCACACCATGATCGGTGCAGGCGGCACCGAAGGCCAGAACGACGCCGCCAATCTCCTGAAGCCAGCGCTCGCCCGCGGCGAACTCCGCACCATCGCCGCAACCACCTGGTCCGAGTACAAAAAATACTTCGAGAAAGATCCCGCCCTCGCCCGCCGCTTCCAGGTCGTGAAGGTCGAAGAGCCAACCGAAGACGTAGCCTGCATCATGCTTCGCGGCATCGTCGCGTCACTCGAAAAGCATCACAACCTCCGCATCCTCGACGAAGCCGTCACGTCCACCGTCAAGCTCTCGCACCGCTACATCGCTGGCCGCCAGCTCCCAGACAAAGCCGTCAGCGTCCTCGACACCGCATGCGCACGCCTCTCCCTCGGCCAGAACTCCACCCCTCCGGCCCTCGAAGACACCACGCGCCGCATCGACAGCCTGGAAGTTCAAAAACGCATCCTCGAACGTGAGAACTCCATCGGCGCCAACCACGCCGAACGTATCACCGAGCTCGACGCCAAAATCGCCGAAGCAAAAGAAGAACTCAAAGTCCTTCAAGAGCGTTGGGAAAAAGAAAAATCCCTCGTCTCTACCATTCGCGACCTGCAGGAGCAACTCGAAAAATCCTCATCCAACGGTGCGACCGACCAAACCGCTACTCGCGCCAAACTCAGTCAAACCGAAGCCGAGCTCTCCGCCCTGCAAGGCGAGCGCGGACTTATGCGCGTCTCCGTCGATTCGCACATCGTTGGCGAGGTCATCTCCAACTGGACCGGCATCCCCCTCGGCAAGATGATGAAGGACGAGATCGACACCGTCCTTACCCTTGACGAGCACCTCAAAAAGCGCGTCATCGGTCAGGATCATGCCCTCGCCATCATCGCCCAGCGCATCGTCACCTCGCGCGCCAACATGGACGACCCAGTCAAGCCTGTCGGCGTCTTCCTGCTCGTCGGCCCCAGCGGCGTAGGCAAAACCGAGACCGCCATCGCCCTCTCCGATCTGCTCTACGGCGGCGAGCGCAACATGATCACCATCAACATGTCCGAGTTTCAGGAAGCCCACACCGTCTCCACGCTCAAAGGCTCGCCTCCGGGTTACGTCGGCTACGGAGAAGGCGGAGTCCTCACCGAAGCTGTTCGTCGCCGCCCCTACTCTGTCGTCCTTCTCGACGAAGTTGAAAAGGCCCACCCTGACGTGCTTGAACTCTTCTTTCAGGTCTTCGACAAGGGCCGCATGGAAGACGGTGAAGGCCGCGAGATCAACTTCCGCAACACCATCATCATCCTCACCAGCAACGCCGCAACCGACACGCTGGCCAAACTCTGCGCTGACCCGGAAACTATGCCCGACTCTAACGGCCTGCTCACCGCCATCAAACCAGAGCTCAACAAGATATTCAAACCAGCCTTCCTCGGCCGCTTGATGATCGTTCCCTTTTTTCCGGTCAGAGACGAGGCCCTCAAGCAGATCATCCGCCTCAAACTCGGCAAAATTCAAAAGCGTCTCGCCGAAACCCACAAAGTCACGCTCAACTACGACGACCTTCTCCTCAACGAAGTCGCCAGCCGTTGCACCGAAGTCGAGAGCGGTGCGCGCAACGTCGACAACATTCTCTCCAACACCATGCTGCCCGAGATGTCCCGTCAAATCCTCGGCCGCATGGCCGAAGGCGTCAGCACCGAAAAAGTCGACATCTCGGTAAAAGATGGTGCAATGACTTACAACTGGCACGAGGCTGCGGTCGTCGCATAACAGCGCCGCTCCTCATTAACTCAACGAGCAACCAACAACGAACGCGGTAGCGTGAGCATGCCAAGCTATAAACAAACCGGACGCTTGATGAAGTTCTCCAGCCCCCTCGGCGAGGACCTGCTCCTCATCGAAGCTCTGCGAGGCTCTGAAAAAATCTCGAATCTCTTCGACTTTCAGGTTGATCTGCTCGCCGTTGCCGGGACCGACGTCGATCCAAAAGAAATCGTTGGAACCAAAGTTACGGTTGAAATAGCGTTGCTCGAAGTTCAGGGCATGCGCTACATCAATGGCCTCGTCGCCTCCTTCGAACAAATGTCCGGAGACAAGGAGTTCGATGTCTACCGCGCACAGATCGTCCCAAGCCTGTGGCAGCTTCGGCTCAGCACCAACTGCCGGGTTTTTCAGAACCAGACCGTCATGGACATAGTAAAAAAAGTCATCCAACCCTACGGTCTCAGCATGGCCGATCAGACGGAAGGAACACTCCAGCCGCTTGACTACTGCACCCAATACTCCGAATCGGACTTCGCTTTCATCTCCCGCATTATGGAGCAGCACGGCATCTTTTACTGGTTCGAACACACTGATGGCGACAACAAGATAATCTTTGCCAACAGTCGCAGCCCTTATGCCGACTGCCCTCTCGCCCACACGGTCAAATACTATCCCGTAACCCAGGATCGCGAAGAGAGCTACGCCTCACTGCTCTATGACTTCAGCGCAACGGCTTCCATGGTCCCCGGCCTGCATACCTATTGGGACTACGACTTCCGCACCTACAAAGCTCATCAGATCAGCTCTCAATCAAGTACCAGCCCCTTCGGAAAGAATGCATTCGAGGTCTACACCTACCCCGCGGGCGAAGATGGCTACGTCAAAGACACAACCAAGGTCCTCACGACCCCAAATCATGGCACCGGGTTCTTAACCGCGCAGACCGGCGCCGCCGATGCAAGCTCCGAGATCTTCCGCGGCGAATCCACCGCGCGCAGCTTCTGCTGCGGATACACCTTCGACGTCACCGATCATCCTCGCGACGTCTGGAATCGCACCTTTCTCCTTACCGAAGTCTCTCATCACGCAGACCAGGTGCCTTCGTATCGCTCTCAACCGGCTGCCGGGACAAGTTACGTCAATCACTTCACTGCAATCGCAAGTGATGTCCTTTACCGTCCTCCCGCCATCACGCCGCGTCCTCACATCTACGGCCCTCAAACCGCGATGGTCGTAGGTCCTGCCGGTGAGGAGATTCATCTCGACAAATACGGCCGCGTCTGCGTTCAGTTCTTCTGGGACCGCGACCGCAAGCCCAACAGCCCTGACAGCACCTGGCTCCGAGTAGGACAGCCCTGGGCAGGCAATGGCTGGGGAACTTTCTTTTGGCCCCGAGTCAACGATGAGGTCATCGTTCAATTCATCAATGGAGATCCCGACAACCCTATCGTCATTGGCTCCGTCTACAACGGCACCAACATGCCGAAGTACGTGCTCCCGGCCAACAAAACCCGCACCGGAATCGTGACGCGCAGCAGCAAGGGCGGCTCGGCTTCCACCTCCAACGAGCTCCGCTTCGAAGACAAGATGGGGCAGGAGCAGATCTACTTTCACGCCGAAAAAGACATGGACCACACCATCGAGAACGACCTCCGCACCACGATCGGCGGACAGGACTCGCTCATCGTCGTCGGCTCCCAGATCGAGAAAATCGGTGCCAACGCCGAAATCGATGTGGGCAGCAACCGCACAGAGAACATCGGCGCCAACGTTGATATCAACATCGGCGGCAATCGAACCGAAAAGATCGCGACCAACCAATCTCTGGATGTCGGCATGAATCACAACCATAAGGTCGGCATGGGCTATGGGCTCGACTCCGGGCAGACCATCTACATCAAGGCCGGCATGAACGTCGTGATCGAATCAGGATTGGAACTGACCCTGAAAGCGGCAGGCGGCTTCATTAATATCGGACCGGCCGGCGTTGCTATCTCAGGAACCCTGGTCCTCATCAACAGCGGAGGCGCACCCGGAGTTGGATCGCCGGTACAAACCACCGATCCGGCATCGCCAAAAGCTCCTGATCAGGCGGACGACGGCACCAAAGGCACCAAAATGTAGGAAAGCAGGAACCACACGGAGATGTTTCAGCTCAGACAGGAACAACTCGCAGCACTCCGCAGGAAAAAAATCGGCGACGGGCTTATCGCCACGTTTGCCGAAACCCCAGCACGTGCGTGGTGGAGCGAACAGAAAAAATACATTATTGCCTCCGACCCCCTCGAGCATCAAACCCGCTTCGGTTTTGACGAACAGGGTTTCATCGCAGCCGTAGCAAGCCCGCTCGGCCGCCTCTGGCAGATCGCCAACTATCCCGATGGCAAGGCAGCCATCCTTAAAAACCCGGCCGGTCATGAGCTCAGCATCACCTACACTCCCACAGGCCAGATCGCCACCATTTCCAGCAATGGAAGCCCGCGCCTCCAGCTGCACTACAACGACTTCGGGCAAACAGTTGCAGCCGCCTTTCCAGACGGTACCTTCTCCGCAGTCGAATACACTCCATTGGGAACGCCATGCATCACAACCAACCGCCTCGGCCTCCGCGATATCTGTGAATACGACGAGAACCGCCGCCTCACCTCACTCACCGACGGCAATGGCAACAAAACGGCATTTATCTACGATAAGTGGAGCCGTCCTGACATCGCCGTCTTCCCCAATGAAACGACCGAGTCCTACTCTTATAGTAAAGATGGATTTGTAACAAAAATAGCTACAAAAGAAACAGCTGTTAATCTCGAGCCCGATGGAAGAGGTCGCCCAACGATCCTGCAGTACAGCGACGGCGACCAGATCAGTTACAAATATGACGACAAGGGCCGAACCGTCGAAGCATCCTACGCGAACGCCTCCAGCAAATCTCCACACATCTGCCGCTTCGCATGGAACGGCGTTGGTCTTCTCGAATCCGAGCAAAGCGGCGAAGACACCATCCTTTACGAATATGACAAGGCTGGCCGTCTCATCTCGATGACAGGCCAGACCGACGAGAAGATCGAATACGAATGGGATGCCGACTCGCGCCTCACTCTCGTTCGCGACTGGGCGGGAGGCGAACACCGTACCGAGTACGCCGCGAACGATCGCGGCTACGCCCTGACCTCGCCGAACGGCCTCAACACCCTCACTCTCCTCAACAATCTTGGCCGCCCGGAAAACATCGCCGTCTCCGGCCAAGGCAAAGCCCTCTTCTCCCTCGGCTTCGTCTACGACAACGAAGATCGCGTCGCCAGCATCCGCGACAGCGCCTTCGGTTACCGCGATTTCCGCTACGATCCCGAAGGCCAGCTCCTTGCCGCAGATTCGCAGGGAGAAACCCCCAGCGAGAGCTTCGCCTACGACGGAGCGGGCAATCCAATCAGCATCAACGGCACCACCGCCCAATTCGATCCCGCCAACCAGATTCTCTCTCTCGGTCACAGCCGCTACGAGCACGACCTCCGCGGCAACCTCGTCCACATGGACACGGCCAAAGGCCTCTGGCGCTTCACCTGGAACGCCCGCAACCTCCTTACACAGTCCGAATCACCCACCGGCATAGTTACCACCTACGCCTATGACGCCTTCGGCCGACGCACCCGCAAGCAACGCGAAGGCTACACCATTGAGTTCTTCTGGGCAGGCGAGCAACTTATCGCGGAAATTATCACCACAGCCCAAACCAAAATACGCTACGACTACCTCTACTACCCCGGAACCTATACTCCGCTCGCCGTCCGCGTCGACGGCCAGATCTACGGCTACCACTGCGATCACCTCGGCACCCCCCGCATGGTCTCCGCCCCCGACGGCTCCACAGTCTGGCTCGCCGACTACTCCAGCTTCGGCGCCGCTCGTATCGCTCACGGAACCTTTCGCACCCCCCTCCGCACCCCTGGTCAGTACTTCGATGAAGAAACCGGCCTCCATTACAACCGATTTCGCTACTACTCCACCGAACTGGGACGGTACCTCACACGCGACCCGCTAGGCTTCCTCGCCGAACTCAACTTCTACCGCTTCGCTAAAAACAATCCGATCAACAGCGCAGACCCTCTCGGACTGAGTCCTCTGGGCCCAATCGGCCCGCACTCCTCGCCGTCTCTCGCGAACATAGCCGTCCCATCGGTTACGGTAGCCACTGCACCAACCCCACCGTCACCGTCTGCAATTCCCGGTGGCGAACCGGCAGCCGCCGCAACGAGCGGTCAACTCAACCCCACTCTTAACAAACAAGTTACGCTATCCTGCGTCGCCACCGCCCCACCGCCTCCCGCCTCTGCAACCCTGGCGTCTCCACTGCCGTCTCTCACCGCAGCGGCAGCGCGCGCTCAAATTCTCAAAAATATCTCCGATAGTCAAACTGCTCGAACATCATCGCGATTTGAATAACTCTCTCGCTACGAGACCGCTCTCCGTTTTTACACTGACAGCGGCTTTAGTTCAGCAAGGACAGTAGATCATTTGGAAGGGATAGATTTCTCTAAGCCGGTCTTTGTAACTCAACTATCTCCGGAGGTCACATATGTTCAATATGTTAAGGACAATGTCGTAGGAAATTACTTTGCTCCTCTCGGTACGTCAGCAGATTCGGTTGACCTGAATCCTGCACATCGTGTCCCAACAACATTTGTGCCTGCCAAACCTATTACCGTTTTGCAAAGTACTGCAGCTGCTATCGTTGATACATGAACAGATGCAACTCAACCCTATTCCGCTGCTGGCGGAGGAACTCAGTTTTTCGTACCCACCAAAGATCTTAACAATATGCTAAGAGTCAAACTATGACGGAAAGATTAGCGCTGTTTGAAATGGGTCTGCAACGGTGCAACGATTTGCTCCAAAAATATCCCAATTATCCCCCTCTGCAATCAGTGCAAAAGCAGATCTCATATCTTATTGGGATTGAGCGTGGGATCAATTCCGACAGGAGTCGGCTTAAGGAAATTACAATCGGTATTCTCACGGTAAGGGAGATAGAAGGCCTTGATAATGATGATGTATTTGAAATCTTTCATCAAATTTCGGCCGTCGCCCGGGCGATGAATACAGAATCGAAGACGTAAACCTATGCCTCCAGCCGCCCGACTAACCGACATGCACGTTTGCCCCATGGTCACGGGAATCGTCCCGCACGTAGGCGGTCCCATCGTCGCACCGGGCGAACCCACTGTCCTTATCGAATACCTCCCCGCAGCCCGCGTGACCGACATGCTCACCTGCGTCGGACCGCCCGACACCATCATCATGGGCTCCCCCACCGTCCTCATCGGAGGTCTCATGGCCGCTCGCATGGGAGACCCAACTGCTCACGGCGGAGTCATCGTCATCGGCGCTCCGACCGTGCAGATCGGCGTCTCCGGTCAGGCAGGCGCACTTGCCTCCGCTGCTCAAACCGGCGCTCCATTCGTTCAAAAATGCAACTCCTGATCTCATGAAGTTCCTCCTCGAAATAGTCGCGGGCCCTCGAACCGGATCGAAGTATCCGCTCGATGTCGACGCGCTCACCGTAGGCCGCGGCCCGACAGCGACGATCGCATTTCCCGAAGACAACTTTCTCTCCGGCACACACTGTTCCTTCCAGGCCACCCCTAGCAGCGTCCTCCTCCGCGACCTCAACAGCAGCAACGGCACCTTCCTCCATGGACGACGCATCACCCAGTCCGAACTGCGTCCCGGCGATGTCATCACCGCCGGCTCCATCACCATACGCCTCGTAGTCGAACCGGAGCGTCGCCCCCCCGCCCCACCCCTACCCGGCACCGCAAAAAGAACCGCCGCCATCCTCAACCAGTTCGCCAGCCTCGCGGCGCCGCTCTACTGTCTCCTCGACGCCGCCTGCGACCAGACCATCCCCTCGCTTCTCGCTCTCGCACAGGAACAGAAGCAATGCCTCTACGACGGTCAATCCGCCACCGAACTCGCTAACTGGGCCCCCTACCTCATCAAACTCCCGCTCGACTCACCCTTCACCAAAGCTCTCCTCGATCTCGGCTGGGGCAAAGGCTGGGCCAGCTACTTCACCAGCTCTGCGCCTTTCGAAGAGATCCGCCACCACTTCCGGAAGTTCCTTATGATCCAGCTGCAGAGCGGGGAAGAAGTCTACTTCCGCTTCTACGATCCCCGTGTTCTTCGCGATTTTCTGCCAACCGCCCTTCCCGCGGAAGCATCGATCTTCTTCGGCCCTGTCCGCCAATGGCTCCTCGAATCCGAAGACCCCGAAACCATGCTCATTCTGCAACAAAACGAAGGCGCCCTTGCGACGACTCGCGTCGGCGTCGCTGAGTCTCCAGGTTCAGCTTCTCTTCCCGATTCGCCCAAGTAGTTTGCCTGCCCTCTTCCCGCCAAGATACGGATCCGCAATCACGTTCCACTCCGTCCTCACGGTTTCGCTGGCGAACGGCAGCAGATTCCTATTCGCGGCAAGCACCTCCGCAGGAATCACCGTTCCCGCTTCCTTGGCCGCTCGAATCCCTCTGATCTGAGTCGACAGAATCTGATCCACGGCAGCCAGCCGCCGGTTCGCAAACGCCTTGTTCATAGCTCCCAGCGCAGCCGAGTTTTTTGCTTCCGCCACATCAGGCAGGCTATCCAGTTGGCCCGATGCCAGCGCTGCATAAGCACGTCCCAGTTTTTCCATCTCAATCCATTCCTGTTTCCATGCCTCCTGCGACAAGGCCCGCAACGCTTGTATCTCTGTCGAAGTCGCAGGTCGGCTCGGCATCGTCTGGATCAACCCAATCACCTGTTCGTGATACTCCGCCTGCGCAAACGGTTTCACTGACTCCAACGCCGCTGCATGCTCCGCAATGCTCTGATCCAGTGCGGTCTGCGCCTGTTCAAGCATGGCCCGCAGTCTCGCATCCTCGGCTGACTGCAACGCAGAACTAAGCAGCGCCACGGCCTCTTCATATCGTTCGTCCTTCAGAAGAGTTTGTCCTTCACTGTAGGTGTGGCCGATAAACTGCTGCCTCTGATCCCGCTGTGCCTCTTCGCGCGCAAAATCCAGCAGATAAGTAATCTCCGTCGTCTGGAGAGATCCCTGGCATTGTTCCAATACCGTGACCGCCTCAGAGAATCTCCGTTCCTTCAGCGCCTCCTTGGCCTGCAGCAGGATCGCGCTCCTCATCTCGTCTGCTGCCCGCTGCGCAATGCGATCCTGGATCGCTGCCTCAAGCGTCGTCAGCCTCTCATCACCGGGCAGTTGTTCCAGCGCCTTGCCCACTACCTCCAGCGCCTCCATCGGGGCCTTGTCCATTGCGGCCCTGCACTGCTTCACCGTCTCCTCGATCAGCCGCTTTGCCTCATACTCGCGCAACCGCCGGTCGATCTGAGCCTGATAGCGCAGCAACGTCGCATCTGCCGGCGACTTGTCGAGCGCCCCACGCACCATTTGTGCTACGCGCCTCACGTCGTCGTACGTCACCATCGCCGAGAGCTGCCCCTCAATCTCGTCAAGCACCCTCCGCCTGTCCTCCTGGAACAGACCCTCCTTCGCCGCGCTCGTCAGACTTTCCAGTTCCAGGTTCGACGGATCGATCTGCTCGGCCTGCTCCGCCAGGTTCAGAACCGCAAGATAGTTTCTCTGTCTCAACAAATCTTTCGCAGCGTCCACCAGCGCCTTCACCTTTGCGTGCTGAGCTGCCTCCGCTGCCTGCCGCACGAGTGCGTTGTAGGCGCTTCGCAGCCGCGAGTTGGACGTATCCAGGTGGATCGCCTTCTCGACAATCGCCTGTGCTCCGGCGTAGTCGCCGCTTCGCTTCGCCGCATCCGCCTGTCGCAGATAGCCCAGAATCTGATCGCTCTTCTGTTTCTTGGCCTTTGCGGCTTCCAACTCGCGCACAACATCCGCATCGCCGGGTATCATCTTAGCGGCATCTTCCAGCAAACGGATCGCCTGGTCGTAATTCCTCTCCTGAAGAGCGGCGTCGGCTTGCTCCCGCTTCTCCCGCGCTTGGTCAGCCCGTGCCTGCCTCGTCAGATGCAGGTTCACCTCGACCAAAAGCCGCCTTGCCTGCGTATGCTGATGATCCAGTTTCAGCAGTTGAACCAGAGTGTTGCGCGCCGCCACAAAATCCGAGCCCGCCGAAAGCTTGTTAGCCTCCGTCATTAGTTGCTCGGAGTAGTCCTTCTTCAGCGATTCGGTAACCGCGTAGAGGTCTGCGGCCATCTCCTCCGCAGACTGATATCTCGCCTCAGGATCTTTCTCGAGCGAACGCTCAAGAATCACATCAAGCGTCTCCGGATAATCCTGCAGATGCATACTCAGCGGAGGATGCTTCTCGTTGAGCAGTTGGCTCACCAGTGCAAGGTCTTCTCCGATAAATGGCAGATGTCCCGTCAAAAGCTGATAAAGAAGCACGCCTGCAGCAAAGATGTCCGATCGCCCATCAAACGGAGCTCCCTTCAACCGCTCGGGAGCCATGTACGGCACCGTTCCGATCACTCCGCCCGTCGCCGTTAGACTATGGTCGACGTTGTTGTTCTCCTGCCGTGCAATCCCGAAATCGAGCAGCTTCGCAACGCCGTCAGGACGCACAATCACATTGGCCGGCTTCACATCGCGATGCACAACATCATTCTGATGCGCATATCCCAGCGCACTGCAAACCTGTTCCATGATTCGCAGCTTAAAGATCAGCGGTACGGGATGATCCCCCTGAATCAAACGGTCCAGAGGCTCACCCTCCACAAGTTCCATCACAATGTAAGGAAATCCGTCCTGCTCGCCCAGGTCGTAGACCGTAATGATGTTCGGATGCTTCAGCATCCCCATCTTCTCGGCTTCGCGGTAGAACCGCTGTAGCATGCCCGCGTCGTTGCTCAGGCCCTCCGTCACCGTCTTGATAGCAACCTGTCGGCCCATTCGCGGGTCCTGCGCGCGATACACCACCCCCATACCGCCGCGACCTATCGTCGCGAGAATCTCGTACTTGCCGATCGAGGTGAGATTTGACATGCCTGCTGTGTGTCCCGGCTCTTCTTTGTTATTGGGTCGACGCGCGAAGGTTCACTGTATTGCGAATATTGAAATTTGTGTTAAGGAACCTTGCAGCTTCGCTCCGCTCAACTGTTGGGGTCGAAGGTGTGCAATTCAGATAGAGAACGTACAACTCGCCCGCGCCGTCCAGATCATTGCTCGCGGTTTTCGCTCGTGCCTGGGCAAGAATCTTCTGCGGCAGCTCCTGCACCTTGTCGCGAGCCGCCTTTACCATAGTGTCGCGAGCTTCGATCTCAACGTCGGTCATCAGCTGCGTCTCATCCGGCGCTGCATCCAGCTCCTTCAGCCCGGCCGTGTCGTCCGGCTTGATGTTTTCCAGGATGACGAACTTCTTCGGTTGGTCCCCCTTGATCACCCGGATAGGTTCGCCAAGCGTGTTCCCGGCCGAGTCAAGAATCCGGAACGACAGCTCAACAATATTCGTCAACTCCAGCGTCGTCCGCGTGTAATTATAAGGACTCACGATGCTGTCGGTGACTGTCTTCGGCAGGGCATTCATCTTCGCCCGCGCCGTCTGTACCGCATCCTGCGCTGAGGCCAACGCAGTATTCGCCTCCTGCACCTGCTTCTTATTGTTCTTCACCTGAGCCGCCGACAAAGTTCCCTGTGCCTTCTGCATGTTCAGGTTCGCCGCCTCGAACTCTTGGTCGGCCTTGTTCCACGCCTCATTCGGAATCTCGCGCGACCCACTCCGGTACTGCGACTGCAGCGTCTCCTTTTTTGCAGTCCGAATCGTACGGTGCTGTAGAATCTCGCCCACAAACTGGAAGTTCGGCTCCAGCGTTTTGGGCGCGCCGGGAAGAATCACCTTCACCGGCAGACCGGAGGTCTCCAATCCAGTTGCAAAGGCTTGCTGCAACTGATCGGCAAAACCTGCGCTATCGCGTCGCGAAGTCTGGTCTCGGAACAAAACCCCGATCGAAAGGCGTGCCCGCATCTGGTATGCCGACGTATTGGTCGTCATCTCATCGCGAACAGAATCTAGGTTCGCCTTATACTGCGAAGCTTCGTTCAGATACGACCATCCCAATCCCACGCCCGATGACAGCGGCTTGTTCAGATATTTCTTCCCCATGTCGACGTAATAGCTGCTGATCGTCTCCGACATCACATCCAGCTTTAGTCCGATCTCCGGGTTATCGCTCAGCTTGCTCGCGCGTTGCAGATACGCATAGGCCATCCGCACACCATCTTCATCTGCTCTGCCACGGATCGGCGTATGCGCCGTCTGCAGTTCCTTCGCTCGCTGCAGGGCGCTCTGTACATAAGCACCCTGCAACGCCTCCATCTGCTCTTTCACCAGCGCGCGCTGTGCCTCATTTAGGTCTGCAAGCACCTCGTACGCGCCGATCGTGTCCTTCTCGTCGACCCGCACCTTGCTGATCGCTAGAGCTTTGTCAGACGCCTCCTTATTCTGAGCCGCCAGCAGTCCCGCCTGCGCCCTGGCAAGATTCTCTTTGGCATCGCTGGTTGGCAGAATCTCCGAAGCCGTCTTCAAATCTTCGACCGCATCTGTCCAATTCCCGGCCGCAGCCTCCGCGTTGCCTTTCTCCAGGTGATACTTATAAACCGCCGCCACAATCTGCTTCAGGCGCGGTTCCTCATCCTCGAAGGACAAGTACTTGTTGATTGTTGCGTAAGCAGTGTCGAATTGCCGTTGAGTCACCTGCGAGTTCGCCGCCTGAACCGTCGCATCCAGCACCTTCGTCTCTGCACTCACCGCCGAAGCTAGCGTCAATCCCGGCGGATACTTGGCATCGACAGCCGTTACATGGTCCGAGAGATCCTTCGCGCTCACCAGCAGCGGATACCCATGTGTCTTCGCCCGCGTTGCGTCCTGAAATTCCTTCAGCTTCACCGAACCGTTATCGCAAAGAATCTTCAGCTCTGCCCGAACATCCGTCCTCAACTTGGTCGCCGTCTCACTATTGCCCTGCAACTCGAAAGCCTGGTCCGCACGTTCCCGTGCAGCCTGCAGATCTCCATAAGCCGGCGCAGCCGACCCGCTCGACTTCTTGTATGACGCAAGCTTTACGTTCCCCTCATTCACCAGCAGCACCAGCAAGCTTCCCCTCGCCTGCGTCGCATGTGCGCCAGCCTGATACTTAGTCAGATAGGTTTGCCAGGTTCCAATCGCCGCCGCCCGATCCGCCAGTACATACTCCGCCAACTCCGCATCCGTCGCGCTGCCGAACACCATCTTCACGCCCGCGGCAAATGGCGGCAACGTAGTCTGTCCCGCCGGCGAAGACCCCACCACCTGTCCCGTGTAAGTCGACTTCTCCGCTAGGTCCGCAGCGCTCAAAGCGGCGTCTTTGTCGAACTTGAAATTCCCCGGCACCACGCAACCCAGGGCCGCATCGCCCACCCTGGCGACAAGCGATCCATCCGGCAGCCGCTCCAGAGTCTTCACCGTAGCCAGATTGATCTTCACCAGGCTCTTGTACTGAGACTTGCTGATTCCCGCACCCGTCGTGCACGCGCGAAGCTCTGTCTTTCCATTGACAAGAAAGTCCGTAACCTGTGCATAAGCCAGCTTGCCGCTGCTCCCATACACCAGGATTCCCATCACCGGAGCATCCTTGGCCCAGGCGCCGTTGATCGCAACAACCGAAAATATCAACCACAGGCCGAAACGCCGTTCGAACGACCCTTGCAAAAACCGCGAAAAACCAGGCAGACGATGAGACATGAAACTCCCCAAAAGCTACAGTACAGCCAGATAAACGAGTGTACGGCCATTCTATCGCCACCCGCAGGTGAGCGCTAAGGAATTTCTCGCTTCCTGTCCCACATTCGAGGGATTCCGCCCTTCACATCCCCGCTCCCTGAGATAAACTGATCCACACACATCGCATAGGTATCAACGAAGGTCCAACATAGTCTCTGGTCGTCCGAGGCTCTTGCTGGCAAAATGTGTCATGGGATAACGTCACCAAGATGAAGCAGACCAAAGCGACCGCCGTAAAGAAGAGCACCAAAGAGGGCCCTGCTTCTGACGCATCTAGAACTTTGCTCCACGTCGATCTCTGGACCGACACTCCATCCTCCGACCGCTCCTCTGCTCGTTCCGGCGAAATTAACGTGCTCCCCTCTGCACTCGCCATGGTCGGCGATCTCGTCGCTGCCGTCGGCGGAGAATTTCGCGACTCCTCGACAACCTCCCTCTCCGCATCCTTCCCCGAAACCGTTCAGGCTGTTAATGCCGCCCGCCGCCTCCAACGCCTCGTCATCGGATTTTCCCGAGCCTACGCCGACCGCCCCCTCTACGCCTGTTTCACCCTCACCAACCTCAAGGAAGCGGAAGCCGATCCGGACCCCGGCATCCTCAGCTGCGTCAATACCGTCAAGCAAGCTCAGTCGGGAGAGATATTGTTCACCGGCGGCATCTGCGAAAATGCAAAGTCCATCCCCGGTCTCCAGTTCAAAATCCCAGCAGGCGCTCCGCTCTCACGAAGACCCGAGCAGCCTCCGACAATCCTCCAACTCCTTCCCCCCGAACACATGGAAGGCTTCGTCGTCGAGCCGGTCGAAACCCCTCGCATTGAAGAGAGGCTCCCTCTCGCAACTGCCCCACCCGCCATCCCGGATCAGCCCGTTCTCTCCCTGCCCCCGGCTGCTCAAAAGAACGCCGCGCCAGCCGTCATCGATCAGATCGTTGCCGCAAGCAAAGAAAGCGTTTCCCCCGGCGTCAGCAACTCACTCTCGCTGAAGATCAATCCACGCTGGGCCATCATCGGCGTCTCCTCCGTTGCCGTCCTTGCCTCGATCCTCATCTTCAGCCCGATCTTTAAATCCTCATCCAAACCGGCGAATCAACCCCAACCTCCGACCAGAGCTACAACCGGCGCCAAACCCGTCACATCAACTGCTCCGCAAACTGAACAACAGGGCACCGTCAAATCCGAAGTTGCAACAAAGGCCTCTACCAAGCCGAACGAGCCGCCCCGCACACGCGCCAGCAAGGAACCGGCTCCCGAGGAACCCAAGCCGACTCCACGCAACGGACCCGTCACCTTCGACCAGCACGAGATCGATCTCCTGATCGCCCGCGCCGACAAGGACACCGGCGACGGCAAATACAACGACGCCATCCGGGAATACAACACCGTCCTTAGTCACGATCCGAGCAACGCCCTCGCCAAAAAAGGCCTCGCCAAAGCCCTGCACAACAAAGGCCAGAACTAGGCATCCGCCTCATCGCGTCTCAATTTCGCCAATCGTGCAATGCATTTCATTTCAAAGTACTATCTCCTATCGGCTAAACTTCACCATATTCAGAAACAGCCATGAAACTCTGCCCCACCTGCCGAAACACCTATCCCGACGACTACCAGACCTGTCCGCGTGATCAGTCTGCTCTTACCGCCGACACGCTTGAGATCGTTCCAGGCACTGTTCTTCGCGGCAAATATGAGGTACTCTGCGAGCTCGGTGTCGGGGGCATGGCCACCGTCTACAAGGTCCGACACAAGGCATTTCAGGAGCTCGCCGCCGTCAAGGTCGTGCATCGCCAGTTCATGCACGACCCCGCCTTCGTCAAACGCTTCCGCAACGAGGCCATCGTCGCCCGCCAGCTCAAGCATCCCAACGCCGTCCGCATCGATGACTTCGACTACACCGAAGACGAGCGCCCCTTCATCGTCATGGAGTACGTCGAAGGCAGTTCACTCTACGAAGTCCGCAAGCAGCACGGGGGGCCATGGCCCGTCGAGCGCTGCATCAACATCATCAGTCAGGCTGCCTCCGCGCTCAGCGCCGCGCACACCCTCGGCATCGTCCATCGTGACATCAAGCCCTCCAACATCCTTCTCCTCCGCGGAACTCACGGCGAAGGGGTCGTCAAAGTCCTCGACTTCGGCATCGCCAAAGTCAGTGACAACGCCATTGCCGGCATGACCTCTGTTCTCACGCAGCAGAACCTCATCATTGGCACACCAGAGTACATGTCGCCCGAACAGGCAAGTGGCCACCTCGAAAACGCGATTGACGGACGCGCCGATCTCTACTCACTCGGCCTCGTCTTCTACGAAATGCTCACCGGCGCTCACCCATTCCAATCCGACACGCCCATGGGCATGCTCATTCAGCAGCTCCACACCCTGCCCGCGCCACCGGAATCATTCCCCATCCCCATTCCCGCGGCCATCTCGGCCCTCGTACTCAAAGCTCTGCAGAAAGAACCAAAAGACCGCTTCCAGAGCGCAAGCGAGATGCTCGAAGCTATGCGCGATCCCGAGGCTTGGTACAACACCACTCAGAAACAAGGTTCGGCACCGTCACCAGCGACGCCTCCTCCATTCACTTCGGACTCTGCCACTGCGGTGATGCAGTCTCCTCCACCATCCGCGACTCCCGTGCCACTACCATCGGCTCCGCCAGAAACCCCGCCACCATTCACGCCGACAGCGGTGCCCACCCCCACTCAGGCCTCACCCTCCGTTCAGGTTCCGTTTGCTCCCACCACTGTCCCGCAGCCTATACCTCCGCCGGTCATAAAGAAGAGCAACGCACTTCTCTTCGTAGGAATCGCGCTTGCTGTCATGCTCCTTCTCGTCGTAGTCTTCTTCTTCGGCTATCGCACGATCATGAGCAAGTTCAAAACCCCCGAACAAGCAACCGCGACTACCCCAACTCCACAGATCCCACCGCCAAACACAGCCGCAATGTCCGACACGGCAGGCAACGTGGCTAAACTCGTCGCGATGGGCAACGACGCTCTCACCAACAAGCAATACGACCTCGCCGCGACCTTCTTCCAGCAGGCCCTGAGCCTCGATCCTCAAAACACCGCAGCAAAAGCAGGCATGGAAACCGCACATAATGGAGCATCCACGACCTCCGCAGCGATCACCCCTGCCAATCCGCCACCCTCTTTGGCGGTCCCCGCAGCTAAAAACGTGCCACCGGCCGAGAAGCCCAAGCCTATCAAAACCGGCCCTGTCAAAGTTCCCCCTGCGGTCATGTTTGCCAAGCTGGTCTCATCCCCTGCGCCGGCCTACCCGCCCGTTGCCAAAACCGCCCACATCCAGGGTGAGGTTACCCTTCACGCCATCATCTCCAAAGACGGCACTGTAAAAACCGTCGAGCCCATCAGCGGATTAAAGATCTTCCACGAGAGCGCCATCAACGCCGTCCAGCAGTGGCGCTATACCCCCTACCTCGTCAACAACGTCCCCACCGAGGTCGACACGACCATCACGGTTAACTATGCCATCGCAAAAAAATAAGCACTTGGGAATTAGCGAACGAAGCCTGGGATGGGGAATGAGAGGGAGGAAGGAATCGGAGAATCTTTTAAAAATAGAGACTTCACTTATCCTTGGTCATGAGAGCACGCAAACAACTCACTGCCTCATCCAGTTCGTTCAAAGACACACACTCCCGGTTGCTGTGAGCTGTCGTCATATCTCCCGGCCCAAAAACCACCACCTCGTCCGCAACAACACTCAGCAAACTAGCCTCTGAACCAAACGGAATCGAAACGGCAGCCCTTCCCGTAAGCGCCTCAATCGACTGAACCAGCGAAGAATCAGGGGCCGACTCAAACCCTGGCTGTCGTCGGACCACACAAACCTCGCATCGAAACGTCGGATCATCCACACGAAGAGCATCGGCGATTCGCAAAACCGCCGAAGGTACCGCATCAACATCCTGACCTGGAATCGGCCTCCACTCCAACTGAAACAGACACCGCCCAGCGACAATGTTCTTCGCCGTACCGCCCTGAATCGTCCCCACATTCACTGACGTAAAACCGGGGGTGAAGAAGGGATTCTGCTCTTGAGCCAGCTTGGAACTGTACTCTTCAATCGCAGTAATCAGTCGTGCCGCCCGATAGATCGCAGACCGCCCCTTCTCCGGATGCGCACTATGAGCCTCCTCTCCATACACGGTCACCTCCGCCAGACAATATCCCTTCCCAGCTCGGGCAGGATGCAGCGAAGTAGGCTCGCCAACCACAACCCGTCTTGGTCGAATCGCCCCTGACGCAAGCAGATGAGCCGCACCCACGCAACCAACCTCTTCATCCGCAGTAAAGATCAACCGCAACCCATCTACAAACTCGGAAGCCTCACTCTCCTCAATTGCCGCCAGCAGACAAGCCAGAAATCCCTTTACATCACAAGCCCCACACCCGCGAACCAAACCATCCGCTACTACCGGCTCTAGTGCTCCCGCCCAGTCTGCTGCATACGGAACCGTATCGGTATGACACACGAACGCCAGCTCCGCGGAACCCTCACTATCCTGACCCAGCGGCCACGCAATGAGGTTCACCTTCTCTACTCCGAATGAATCCCGATAGCACATCTCACGCGACGCCCACCCCACTTGAGACAATTCCTGTGCCACATACTCCACCACCGGCCTGTTCGACACCGAGGAGGGAGTGGGTAACCGGATCAAATTCGAAAGATGCTCAACAACAGCGTTCATCGGAATGATTTACCATCACGCCAAACCTTTTTATGAACCTCTTGGTATCGCGACACGATCTCATCCTGAAGGACATGCTTACGGTCACAAACGGCAAATCTTCCATTCACGACAACATCGCGGATAGCTGACCGGTTCAACGAAAACACAAGAATCGGTAGCAAAGCCTCAGCCGAATTGCCGGCAATCGACGCGTCCTTCAAATCTACTGTGAAGAAGTCCGCATACAGTCCAGGCACGATATCCCCGGAAGGAACTGCAAGCGAACGCGCACCATTCACCGTAGCGCAATCAAAGAGCCGCGATGCCAAGGTCTTTTCCGACATCGGATCAAGTATCGCGCGTTCCTGTCGTTCGAGTCGCAAGTGGTAATCCAACTCCCGTGCATCCTCCAACGGATCGATCTGCGCCTGGCTATCCGACCCAAGCGACACGCGAACACCCGCCGACATCACTCGATCCGCTGCCAGAATCCCATCCCCTAGGTTCCGCTCCGTAGTCGGACAAGAACAGATAGTTGCATCAGCATCGGCCAGCATCCCAACCTCATCTCCTGTGATATGGATCGCATGAACCGCCGTAAAGTCAGGCCCAAGAAGCCGATCTCTGCTCAGCAGCTCGAGAGGTGTCGCTCCATACTCCAGCAAACAAGCCTCATTCTCCCCCACCTGTTCTGATACATGCATATGTAGGGGAAGACCATGCGCTCGACTCCACGCAATAATCTCTCTCAGATCAGAAAACGGCACAGCACGAACGCTGTGTGGCGCAATCCCAAACCGAACTTCATATGAAGGCGCCGAAGAATCGCGAAGGAGCGCATCCATGTTTGCGAGAAAGACTGGAGTCGATTCGAAGAAACGACTCTGGGCAGGATCAGGTGGCAGGTTATATCCCGAGCGCAAATACGCGGTCCGCAGAAGAACAATTCTGATCCCGACCGAATGAGCCGCGGCGATCACCTGCTTGCTCAGCAGATTGGGATCGTCATACGGCTGTCCGTCGGGAGAATTATGCAGATAATGAAACTCGCCAACAGTCGTTGTCCCGGCAAGAACCATTTCAAGAAATACCATGCGAGCCACGTCATACACTTCGCCGGGTTCGAGCTGGCTTGCAGCGTGATACATCGTTCCGCGCCATGACCAGAAGTCCTTGCCACTAAGAACTCTTGACTCCGATTTGCCCCGAATGAGCCGTTGGAAGGAATGAGAATGAACGTTGACGAATCCAGGAAGCAATGCCTTGCCGGGCAGATCGACGACCCGCGTCGAACGGTCATCCAGTCTCGGAGGAACCGTCAGAAACTTGCCATTCTCACTGACCAAGATCTCGCCATTGGCAATAAATATTCCATTCGAATAGAGCAGCTCCGGACGATAGAGCGTATTCATCCCTGAACTCGCTTTCCGCTAATCCAAACTTCCTTGACCATATTGTTTCCTAGTACGTAGACAAGCTCGCGCCAGTCCTCACTACGAAGCACAAGGAAGTCTGCAACACATCCCGGTTCAAGACGGCCCACGTTCTCGAGGCCGAGGGCACAAGCAGCGTTTACTGTCCCTGCCACGAAAGCCTCCTGGGGGGTAAGACCATTGAGTCGCACGGATAAAGCTAGTGCTTCAGAGATCGAGAATAAAGGACTTGAACCGGGATTCAGATCCGTCCCGACCGCAACTGCAGCTCCGGCATCAATCAGCCTCCGGCCCGGTGCCGAAGGTATTCCTAAATGCAGAGAGACTCCCGGTAGAACGGTCGCAATGCTAGAACTTGATGCGATTGCTGCAATTTGTTTCGGCCCCGAAGCTTCAAGATGATCAATACTAAGCGCTCCACACCGTATACCAAGCTCCACGCCTCCGATGCAATGAAATTGATCACTATGCAATTTGATCGAGAGCCCATACTGCCGCGCACGATCGAATACCTTTTCGGCTTCAACGATCTGCCAGGCTTCTTTCTCAATAAAGATATCGACTGCAATCGCCAGCTTGCGTTTCGCGATCTCAGGAATCAGCTCTTCGCATACCTGCGAAATGTAGTCAGCTCGATCTGATGAAACAGCCGGTGGAATATGAATGAGTAGGGTAGAAACAATGTGTGCGGGCGAAACTTTCGAGAGAGACTGTATTGCTTCCAGCATTGCAACTTCTGCCGCTGGGGTAAATCCATAGCCCGACTTCACCTCTATAGTCGTTGCTCCCGAAACGATAAGCGAATTGATTCGCGGTATCGCTAGCTCAACCAGGTCCTCTTGCGAAGACCCAGCCGTTGCACGAATCGTACTTCGTATGCCGCCGCCTGCTATGAGAATCTCTTCATAGGTTCTCCCGGCTGCGCGCGCCTCAAAGTCGTTCAGCCGATCTCCCGCCCATATTGCGTGCGTATGCGGGTCGACCAGTCCAGGGACGACAGCGCGGCCGCCGACATTGACGGTTGCCTCTGCCTCGCCCTGCCAATCAGACTCTCTGCCCGTCCAGACAATCATCCCGGCCGATATTCCAATGGCACTGGATCCCACAACTGACAACTCGTTCATCGCTCGGCCGCGTTTCGGTCCGGCCCCTTTTGCGGTCACCAGCTGCGAGATCCCGGAGACTAAGAGGTCCACCTTCATTTGGCGCTCGGCATGTCGAGTCCACGTTGTCCAGCCACTGCCTTTGCCAGCTCATATCCTGCGTCGGCATGACGAACCACACCCATCGCCGGATCGTTGGTCAGGCACATCTGCAGACGTTGCTCCGCTTCATCACTTCCATCCGCGACTGCAACAAGACCTGAATGCTGACTGTATCCCATCCCCACACCACCGCCATGATGAAAGCTCATCCACCCTGCTCCGCTGGCAATTCCTGTAGCGAAGTTGAGCAAGGCCCAATCGGAGACAGCATCCGAGCCGTCGAGCATTCCCTCAGTTTCGCGGAAGGGGCTCGCAACGGAACCTGCGTCAAGATGGTCTCGCCCGATCACGATCGGCGCGCCGAGTTGTCCATTGCGGACCATTTCGTTGAATAGCAAGCCCGCCCGATCGCGTTCGCGATATCCGAGCCAGCAGATTCGAGCTGGGAGCCCTTGAAAGGCGATCTGTTTCCCAGCAAACGCAAGCCATTCTTTCAACCGCTGATCTTCTGGAAAAAGTTTCAACAGCGCCTCGTCGGTCTTCGCAATATCAGAGGGATCACCCGACAAAGCAACCCAGCGAAATGGGCCGCGGCCTTCACAGAAAGAGTCACGGATAAAGGCAGGAACAAATCCTGGGTAAGAAAAAGCGTCGGTGACGCCTGCAAGCTTAGCTTGGGCGCGAATATTGTTGCCGTAGTCGAAAGCGATGGCACCACGACGCTGCATCTCCAGAATGGCTTGTACGTGTTGAGCGATCGAAGCTTGTACGCGCTCAAAGTACGTTTGCGGCTGCAGGGAACGCAAAGCGTTTAGGTCTTCGTCCGGATGTCCAATCGGAACATAACCCCACATCGGATCGTGTGAGCTGGTCTGGTCGGTAACCAGATCCGGGATAAATGCTAGTTTTACCATCCGCGGGAGTATCTCCGCAGCGTTCCCGGTTAGGCCGATTGAGAGCGCTTGGCGACGAGTCTTTGCCGCCCCGGCCATCTGAATCGCTTCATCAAGCGAGTTCGTCGCGGTATCGAGGTACCGGGTCTGAAGACGGCGTTGGATTCGTTGCGGGTCGATTTCGATGCAGATGCTTACCCCACCTGCGAGCTTGATCGCAAGGGGTTGCGCACCACCCATTCCCCCAAGACCGGCAGTGACTGTGATTGTGCCCGCAAGCGTACCACCAAAGTGCTTCTGCGCCGCTCCGCGAAAGGTCTCATATGTTCCTTGCAGAATTCCCTGAGTGCCGATGTAGATCCACGAACCAGCCGTCATCTGGCCATACATCATCAGTCCCGCAGCATCTAGTCGGTCGAACTCCTCCCAAGTGGCCCACCGCGGCACCAGATTCGAGTTCGCAATAAGTACTCTTGGGGCCAACCGGTGAGTTTCCAAAACTGCGACCGCCTTGCCCGATTGCACCAGGAGCGTCTGTTCGTTCTCAAGACGATTGAGCGTTTCGACGATTGTGTGATAACACTCCCAATTGCGCGCGGCTTTACCCCGTCCGCCATACACGATCAGCTCTTCTGGCTTTTCGGCGACTTCGGGATCGAGGTTATTCATAAGCATCCGTTTGGCAGCTTCCTGAATCCATCCCTTTGCTGTTCTCGTGTTGCCGCGAGGCGCCCGAACCGGGGAATATGCCTGAGTCATCGAAGAACCTCCTCCGGTTCAACCTTTCTGTTTCGTCCAGGGTTGGTCGCTAAGAAGTCAGAAGCATGTTCCATCCATAACGATAAAACACAGTCTTCTTGCCATGAAGGAACGTGTTTCCTAAAGAGCCTTCTCGTCTCTTCAAGTTCAGCAGTGCTCGTGTCTCCTCGCAGATCGAGCGCACGAGTCGCTGTCAGTAACTCGATGGCCACAACCATTCTGGCATGCGCGACAGCTTGTTCGAACTTAAGAGCTGAAGTCATTCCCATACTGACGAAATCTTCCTGGTTGCCACTGGTCGGGATGGAGCAGGTCGATGCTGGCGTGGCCAGGACTCGTAGCTCCGCGACAAGTGACGCAGCTGTAACCTGCGCCATCATCAGTCCGGATTCCAGACCAGGCTGAGACGCAAGAAACGCTGGAAGACCTTCATTGAGACTGGGATTGAGGAGCCGCTCCGTACGTCGCTCAGAGATGCCTGCCAGTTGACACAGTGCTATCGAGAGATAGTCGAGAGCCAGCGCAAGTGGAGCACCGTGGAAATTGCCTCCTGAGACGATTCCATCTTCGAAAACAAGCGGGTTGTCCGTGGCACTGTTTAGCTCAATCTCAAAAACTCTTCTGGCATATGTGAGCGTGTCAAAAACAGCGCCGTGTACCTGAGGGATGCAGCGGAGACAGTAGGCATCCTGAATGCGACTGCCTTCCCCATGATTTCTGGGAATTGAGCTTCCTCGCAAAAGATCGGTCAGGTGGTTAGCGCTCAAGACCTGACCAGGATGAGGCCGCGCTGCATGTAAACGAGGATCAAAGGCCGCCGGGGTGCCGCGTAGCGCTTCTACGCTTAAAGCTGCAGTCGTCTGCGCGGAATAAAAGAGATCTTCCACTTCCTTCAATCCGAGGCAGCCGATAGACAGCATCGCCTGGGTGCCATTCAGTAGCGAGATACCCTCTTTGCCGAGGAGCGAAAGCGGCTTTAATCCTGCACGTTCGAGACAAACTTGAGCGGGCAAGATGTTTCCCTCATACTCAGCGTATCCTTCTCCGATCAATACGAGCGCCATATGAGCGAGCGGGGCGAGATCACCGCTTGCCCCAACACTCCCGCGAGAAGGAACAACAGGAGTGATCTGATGATTGAGCAGGTCGCAGATCCGTTCCGCGACGATGGGGCGTATTCCCGAAAGGCCCTTCGCAAGCACATTGGCGCGGATAAGCATCATCCCGCGCACAACAGAGGTTGCGAGAGGGGAGCCGACTCCACAGCAATGGGATCGAATCAGGTTGATCTGCATCGCTTCAATTTCAGTATTGTCCAGGCGAATATTGGCGAGGAGACCCACGCCGGTGTTGAGAGCATAGACAGGAGCGGCACCGCAAATTGCTGCGTCCACTTTGCTGCGTGAATCCTGCATGCGCGTCAAAGCTTCTGATGCGATCTGTACCGGTTCGATCTCTTCCGCCACCGCCACCACGTCTTCTAACGTAAGAGAGTGGCCATCAAGTCTAATCATGGTCCAATGCTATGAAATTAGATCTTCAACCGTAATAACGATTTCACGGCAAAAAGCTAATTTATCTATTGATTCCACGGAAAATAACAAAAAATAACATAGAATACACGGATAGAATTGGAATAGGGAATGAATCATATATCCGTCGGAGACTAACCCTGGGAGAAAAGTCCATGCAGCACATTGGAATTGATGCGATTGACCGAAAGATTCTGCAGGAACTTAGTTCCGACGCACGTCTTTCAGTCGCAGAGCTAGGTCGGAGAATCAAGCTCTCTCCTTCGGCAACGACGGAGCGTATCCGACGGTTGGAGAGCCTCGAACTAATCCGCGGTTACCGCGCAGACATTAATTTCGAGGCGCTCGGACTATCCATCACTGCATTCGTGCGACTCACATGTGATGGGAATCGATATAGGCCGTTCCTGAAATTCCTGCCTACGCTCGATGCGGTGCGGGAGTGCCATCACCTCACTGGAGGTGACGCATTCCTTCTTAAAGTGATGCTTGCTTCCGTCGCTCAGCTTGAAGACTTGATCGAGAAGTTGCTGCCCTACGGGAGTCCCACAACAAGCATGGTGCTCTCTACCCCGCTCGATAGGAACAAAAATCTTCTTTTCCCGGTGGCGGGTAGAAAAATCTAAACCTAACTCTGCTCGGATAATGTCGAGCCACCCTCTGATCTGGCAGGTCGAAGGTTTTTCCCTTTCGAAGAAGAGACCGTTTCCTCCAAATCGCGTAGCACCGCCATCGCCGCGTTGCGTCCATTGATCCCAATGACGCTACCTCCCGGAAACGTGCAAGCGCCACATAGATAAACGCCCTCCATCGGAGTTCTCGATGAGAGGCGGTTGTTCCACATATATGCGGGTAGGCACTCACCCTGGAAGATATGCCCACCCGTGAGGCCGACCTTCTGCTCAATATCAGGTGGCCCAAGCACCTGCGCATCGACCACGGCTTCCTTCAGGTTGTTGCAGAAACGACCGATTGCATCTAGCGCGAGGTTCCTCACGTCGGTCCGATGTTTATCCCAGTTGCCCGATTGGAATCTATACGGCACATATTGTGCGAACACGCTCATAGTATGAAAGCCACGCGGAGCGACGCTTTCATCATGTACGCTCTGAAAGTAAAGCTCACACCAGAGTTGTTTTGGGAGCCGGCCTTCTCGAGCTGCGGCATAGCTTGCCTTCCACTCGGCCTTCGTCAGCGGCGCGTTAATCTGGCCGAAGTGGTGCGGCTCCAGTGTTCCGGGACGAGCTGTGAAGCTTGGCAACTTGTTCAGCAGTACGTTGAGCTTTACCGTGCATCCCTCGATTGGGATCGAACGGACTTTCTCAGCCCAGGCCGCGTCAGCAAGCGAATCTAACATTCGCAGCGTTCGGACGGGGTCGGCGTTTGAAACGATAACAGGAGCCTCGATACGCTCTCCGCTTTCAATCAAGACGCCTTCCCCGGGAAGGATCTGTGCAACGTTGACGCCCGTGGCTACAATGGCTCCAGCTTCGCGAGCGGCATCGCAAAAGAAGAAAGACACCATCCCCATCCCCCCCTTTACATAACCCCACATCCCTGGCATGCCGCCGAGCCGGCCTGAAGAATGATGAAAACGGATCGAAGCAGTTCCAGCATCGAAGGGACTTGCGTAAGTGCCGATTACACCTTGGCCAAGATAGGCACACTGAAGCCGTTGGTCGATTAGGTAACGTTCGACAAACTCTGCCATCGACCAGTTGAACAAAAGATCGTACGCTTCGGTATCGCCCCCGAGAAGCTCCTCGAGACGCTCGCGCGTCGGTGCATCGCCAACCCATAGATCGCTCGCCTCTTCTCCAACGGCACTATTCGCAGGTCGAAGCGCATCGCGCAATCTTCGAATGACTTCGTTCATTGCGCGCCAGCCGTCCAGGTCTTTAGGCGAAAACTGGCGAACTTCCTCCTCACATCGAGTTTCATCGTCCCAAAGCTGAACGCTGCTCCCGTCGAGAAAGGGAACGAAGAGGCCGTTCACGGCGGGTGTCCAATGGAAGCCGCGTCCCGGCAAGTCAAGCTCCTCGATCACTAGAGGATGTAGAAGTCCGGCTAGATAAGCGCAGGGTGACATTCGCACGTCAGGGAACGGCTCTTCAATGGTGCACGCGCCGCCAACTCGTTCGCGACTCTCGAGCACAAGGACTCGACGACCAGATCGTGCCAGGTAAGCAGCGCAAGCCAACCCATTATGGCCAGCCCCTACCACGATTACGTCCCAAGGGCTTGCGGCAATCTCTTTCAATGGAATCGGAAGGCCGATCTTCCCCATGACTGCTGCGGTAGCGGACATACTGGCAGTATCTACGTGGCGGGTTCGATAGCAAAGCAGAAATCGACTAGGAGGTCGCGTTGATTTCTTCGATAGGCACCGAATCCGTCACCTCTTGTTCGCAAAAGCGGGCGAACTCTCAGGTGCCATGCACATCGTAGACCGGAAGAAAAACCTGAAAACATGTTCCTCTTGCGGAGGATAGAAAGATGCTGCGAAACCTTAAGGTGCCATCGTGTTTCTGAACGATGCCTCTGCTGATCCACAATCCTAGTCCGGTCCCTTTGGTGGCCTTCGTCGTAAAAAACGGTTCAAAGAGCCGCCCTGCATCTTCGGCGCAGATTCCTACACCATTGTCCAGGATGGATATCTGTACACCGGACTCTCCCCCAGTCGCTTTCGCTGCAGGTGCCACTTTTACGCGTAGGCGACCACCTTCGGGCATGGCTTGAATCGCGTTGCTGATCAGGTTCATGAAAACTTGCTTCAACTCCACCGGAAAACCTTGCACATTGCCTTTCGTGCTGTAGTTCTTCTCGATCGTGATTCGATTTATCTGCAAGGAACGCCGTTGTAACGCAAGTACATCGTCCAGTAAGTCAGCGACGGAAACCTCGATCGCACGTTGGGACTCGCGGTAAAAACTTAATGTCTGCTTGGTAATATGAGAGACTCGTTCGAGTTCCTTGTCGGCAAGCTGCGCATAATACCGCGCCTCGTCATCCAGGGATGGATGACACCGCAACAGATAAAAGGCGTTCGTAATAGCTTCAAGCGGGTTGTTGATCTCGTGGGCCACGATGCCGGCCACTTTCCCCATGGCTGCAAGACGGTCATTTCGCCGGAGCGCTTCTTCGGCGATGAGCTGTGATGTAATGTCGCGATTGATCTCGAGTACGAGGGCGCTATTCAACTTCAAAGCCTGTCGGCTGGCAACTACTATCTCTCTGCCATTCTTGCTTCGTTGAATAAGATTTCCCTCCCAGCGGCCTTTGGATGCTAAAGCCCCTGCGATGTCCTTTTCTGCCACCGGAAATTTTGTTCTCAGCAGTTCATGAGCGTTCAAACCAGCAACTTCATCGCGTCCCCATTCGTAGAGCGCTTCGGCTCCGGCGTTCCAGAATCGGATAGCACCGGATGAATCGCGCACCATGATCGCCTCCGAAGCCAGGTCCAGCAACTCTGCCCGCTCGCGAAGAGTATCTTCCATGCTCTTTCGTTCCGTCACGTCAAAGAACGCTCCCACAGCGCCACGTACTTCGCCAACTTCGTCGAAGAGTGGCGAAGCGCTGGCCAGCAGGAAGGATGGTGGGTTATCTCCGGAGTGGACTTCTAACTCAGTCATACCCGTTGATGTTCTTGTCTCTACTGAAGTCTGGACAGGCAAGTCATCGGCCCGAACAACTTTCCCGTCGCGATAGATTGTGTAAGCCCCTCCTGAGCCTCGTGACAAATTGTCGCCGGCTCTCATTCCAAACAATTCGCTCAACGCCGCGTTGCCTGTGATCAGTTCACACTTTGCATCATGCGCAACCGCCACGCCGACTGGAAGAACCCGCATGATGGATTCCAGTTCCGCAACTCGTTCCTGCAACTGTTCATTGAGTATTTTGAGTTCCACGCTCCGTTCAGCAACCCGCAGTTCAAGCTCGCGATTCCACTGCTGTAGTTGGCGAGTTTTGCGATACAAGTCTGCGAACACACTCACTTTCGCCCGCAGTACATCGGGTATCACCGGCACGGAAATATAGTCAACCGCTCCACGCTGGTAGCCTCGAATTCGGTCAACCTCCGTCAAATGCACGGCGGAAACAAAAATGATTGGAGTTTCCTGAAAACGAGGATGCTGGCGCATTATGTCCGCCAATTCGAAGCCGTCGATCTCTGGCATGCTGACATCCATCAACACGACTGCTACGTCCGATTTCAGCAGATACCGCAGGGCCTCTCGTCCCGACGTCACCTTAACGAGGTGCTCATCCAGATTTTTAAGGATCACCTCATAGCTCAAGAGCTTCGCCGGTTCATCATCCACCATCAAAATTGTGACGGGCGAGCGGCCATCGGACGATCGCATGGACGGCGTAGGCTGATTCGCAACCAGATTCTGCATAGAGACCTGTGAGGAATTCAACTTTGCAAACTGACTTATCATATTATCGATGAAGCCACGTTCTTAGTCCGGACAGCAGTTGATCGGTGTTGACGGGCTTCGCCATATATTCTGATGCCCCTGCCTCAAGACACTTTTCCCGATCGCCCTTCATCGCCTTCGCAGTGAGAGCGATAATCGGCAGACGTCGAAAATCGGCGTTCTGCCGGATAACCTGCATCGTCTCGTAGCCGTCCATCTCAGGCATCATAATGTCCATCAAGACGATGGCGATGTCATCGGTCGACTCCAGTAATTCGATCGCCTCGCGTCCGGTTCCTGCTGTAAGAACAGTCATCCCTCTTCGTTCCAGGACACTGCTCAACGCGAAAATATTGCGGACGTCGTCATCCACTACCAGAACCTTCCGTCCGATTAACGCCTCGTCCGAACGATGCAAGCGGTCGAGCATCTTCTGTTTCTCAGGCGGCAGATCTGAGACGACCCGATGGAGAAAAAGTGCAGTTTCATCCAATAGTCGCTCCGGAGATTCAACGTCCTTCACCACCACGCTGCGCGCCAGCGTGCGGAGACGCATATCTTCCTCCGCGGACAAATCTTTCCCAGTAAAGACTACGACAGGCATCTCAGCCAAAGCGGCAGATTGGTGAATTTTCTCGAGAACATCGAATCCCGACATGTCAGGCAGTCGAAGATCAAGCACAACACAATCAAACTGTCCGTCACGTAAGGAGGAAAGAGCCGATTCGCCACTCTCCACCACAGAAATTTCGATATCGTCATGACCCAGCAAAGCTCGGGTACTGAGCTGTTCAGCAGGGTTGTCTTCAACAATCAGCAGCTTCTTGCGTCTCCGGCTTGAATACTCCTTGATTCGATGCAGGGCGTTTTCCAGTCCTTCAGGTGTGGTGGGTTTCGTAACGAACGAAAACGCACCGCGCGATAGGCCATGGTGCCAATCCTCATCCATCGTCAGGATCTGTACGGGAATATGCCTGGTCTGAGGGTCTTGTTTCAAGTGATTCAATACCGCCCAGCCCAGCATGTCAGGAAGAAATACATCCAGCGAAACTGCAGTGGGGTGAAACTCACGCACAAAGGCAAGTGCCTCAGATCCGCGTGTCGCCACCAGGATTTTGAAACCTTTTTCTCTAGCGAGATCACCCAATACCCTCGCATAGTGAAGATCATCCTCGACGATCAGCAGCACGTTATCGCCGGGTTGCAAGATATCTCGATCATCCTCGATTCGTTCTACGATCTGTTCGGTCACCGCGGAAGATAGTTGCAATTTCGGTACAATGTAGGCGGCTGCCGCTCTTTCGGCTTGCGTCATTGCAGCGGTAGAAGCTCCCACGTAGGACTGTGGCAAATACAGCGTAAACGTGCTTCCTTGTCCCGGCGTACTTCGTATCTGGATCTCACCGCCCAGTAAGCTCGCAAGTTCGCGGCTGATGGCGAGGCCAAGTCCGGTTCCACCATACTTCCGACTCGTCCCAGCATCTGCCTGCTGGAAGGCTTCAAAGATGATTCTTTGCTTTTCGATCGGAATTCCGATTCCTGTGTCGGTTACCTCAAACGCGACAACGGTTCCTGCTCCACCCAGAATTGGATGATCCTCACTCCAGCCCGAGGTCACTGATGAGACGGAGAGTTTTACGCTCCCTTTTTCTGTGAACTTGAATGCATTGGAAAGAAGATTTTTCAAAACCTGCTGAAGCCGCTTGGAGTCGGTCACAAGGCTGCGAGGCAACTTCGGATCCGAATTGATATCGAAAGAGAGCCGTCGGTTCTCTGCCTCGTGCCGGAAGGGGCGCGCAAGCATCTCAAGTAGAGTCGTGAAGAAGACATCCTCCGCCTCTACGGAAACAGTGCCCGACTCGATCTTCGAAAGATCAAGGATATCGCTGATCAGGTTGAGCAAATCAGTGCCGGCGCCATGAATGGTCCTTGAGAACTCCACCTGTTTCGCAGTCAGATTTCCCTCGGGATTGTCGCTAAGCTGCTGACCGAGAACCAGAATACTGTTGAGTGGAGTACGCAACTCATGCGACATGTTTGCCAGGAACTCAGACTTGTACTTCGATGTCAGCGCCAATTCCTTGGCCTTATCTTCCAAGGCTCGGCGAGCCTGCTCGATCTCCTGATTCTTGCGTTCCACTTCAGCATTCTGTTCGGCAAGTTGTTTTGCCTTTTGAGCCAACTGCTCATTCGTCTGCTGCAACTCTTTCTGCTGAGTCTGAAGTTCAGTTGCAAGTTGTTGCGACTGTTTCAGCAGAGCCTCGGTCTGCATCGTAGCCTCAATGCTGTTCAGCACGATGCCTATGCTCGCAGTGAGCTGTTCGAGGAAAGCCAGATGTGAGGCAGTAAAGGCATTAAGGGTTGCCAATTCAATAACGGCCTTTACTCGGTCTTCGAAGAGAACTGGTAAGACGATGACGTTGCGTGGCACCGCCTCAAACAGACCGGAACGAATCGGCAATGTTCCTTGCGGAAGATCGTTGATCAGCATGCGCCGCTTATCTCGAGCGCACTGTCCAATAAGCCCTTCTCCAACCGCAATTCTCTCAAGATGCCCGTCAGCTGAGCTGGAATACGCTGAGAGTAGAACCATTCCCTCCGAATCTTCTTCCTGAGTCTGATAGATCAGGCCCTGCTGCGCATTGACAAGGGGAGCCAATTCCGAGAGAAGCATTCTTCCCACTGTGCCGAGGTCGCGTTGGCCCTGTAGCATACCTGTGAATCGCGCAAGGTTCGTCTTCAACCAGTCCTGTTCATTGTTGCGATCGGTTGTCAGACGAAGGTTATCGATCATAGTGTTGATGTTGTCCTTAAGCTCGGCGACCTCGCCTCTGGCCTCCACTTGGATCGATCGCGTAAGGTCGCCCTTCGTCACAGCCGTGGCGACCTCTGCAATCGCACGAACCTGATTGGTTAGGTTATCTGCCAGTAGATTTACATTGCCGGTAAGGTCCTTCCATGTTCCTGCTGCCCCCGGAACATTTGCCTGGCCGCCCAGCCGGCCTTCCACGCCCACTTCACGAGCAACCGTCGTCACCTGATCGGCAAAGATCGCCAGCGTGCCCGTCATATTGTTGATCGTCTCTGCAAGAGCAGCTACTTCTCCTTTGGCATTGACGATAAGTTTTTGTGTGAGATCGCCGTTCGCGACGGCCGTCACTACCTTAACAATTCCGCGTACCTGTTCCGTGAGGTTCGCAGCCATCACATTGACGTTGTCGGTGAGGTCTTTCCATGTTCCGGCGACGCCAGGCACCTGAGCCTGGCCGCCTAGTTTGCCATCCGTCCCGACCTCGCGAGCGACGCGTGTCACCTCTGCAGCAAAAGCATTCAGCTGATCCACCATCGTATTAATGGTGTTCTTCAATTCGAGAATTTCGCCTTTGACGTCCACTGTGATCTTGCGTGAGAGATCCCCTCGCGCCACGGCAGTCGTTACTTCAGCGATATTACGAACTTGGCCCGTAAGGTTGCCCGCCATTGCATTGACGGAATCAGTCAAATCTTTCCAGGTTCCTGCCACTCCTGGCACGTTCGCCTGCCCACCAAGCCGGCCTTCTGTTCCAACTTCGCGAGCCACACGCGTAACTTCGGCCGCGAACGACCGAAGCTGTTCAACCATGGTGTTCAGTGTCTCTTTGAGTTGCAGTATCTCGCCGCGCACGTCCACGGTAATCTTTTTGGAGAGGTCCCCGTTTGCGATCGCGGTTGCCACCTCGGCGATATTTCGCACCTGTCCTGTCAAATTGCTGGCCATGAAGTTCACATTGTCAGTGAGGTCCTTCCACGTTCCAGCCACACCAGGAACCTGCGCCTGACCGCCGAGCTTCCCGTCTGTTCCTACCTCGCGAGCAACACGAGTCACCTCACCCGCAAACGCGTTGAGCTGATCCACCATGGTATTGATGGTGTTTTTGAGCTCGAGAATCTCTCCCTTCACATCGACTGTGATCTTTCGCGACAAATCACCACGAGCTACAGCCGTTGTGACTTCAGCGATGTTTCTCACCTGCCCCGTCAAATTGCCGGCCATCGAGTTGACTGAGTCTGTAAGATCCTTCCACGTCCCTCCGACTCCGGGCACCTGAGCCTGGCCGCCTAGCCGCCCTTCCGTTCCAACCTCGCGGGCAACGCGTGTCACTTCGCCTGCGAACGCGTTCAGCTGATCGACCATCGTATTGATCGTGTCTTTCAGCAGCAGAATTTCGCCGCGCACGTCCACAGTAATCTTCTTTGAGAGATCTCCATTCGCAATTGCGGTCGAAACTTCGGCAATGTTTCTCACCTGGCCGGTCAGGTTGCTGGCCATTGAGTTCACAGAGTCCGTGAGATCTTTCCACGTACCGGCCACACCCGGGACGAGCGCCTGCCCGCCCAACTTCCCGTCCGTTCCAACCTCGCGGGCAACGCGAGTAACTTCCGAAGCAAAGGAGCGAAGCTGGTCCACCATCGTATTGATAGTGTCTTTGAGTTCCAGAATCTCACCCTTAACATCCACCGTGATCTTGCGCGACAGATCGCCTCGGGCCACGGCAGTCGCCACCTCGGCGATATTCCTCACTTGGCCTGTAAGGTTGCTGGCCATGAAGTTAACATTGTCGGTCAAGTCCTTCCATGTACCGGCGACGCCCAACACCTGCGCCTGTCCGCCGAGTTTTCCTTCCGTTCCAACTTCGCGGGCGACGCGCGTCACTTCACCCGCAAATGCGTTCAACTGGTCCACCATCGTGTTAATGGTGTTCTTCAACTCCAGAATTTCGCCCTTTACATCTACTGTGATCTTGCGAGAGAGATCGCCGCGAGCCACGGCAGTCGTGACTTCGGCGATATTGCGTACCTGACCGGTCAGATTTCCCGCCATCGAGTTGACCGAATCGGTGAGATCCTTCCAGGTACCAGCGACCCCAGGCACGTTCGCCTGACCACCAAGACGTCCTTCCGTTCCGACTTCGCGGGCTACACGGGTTACCTCGCCGGCAAACCGATTCAGTTGATCCACCATCGTGTTCAAGGTTTCTTTCAACTGGAGAATTTCGCCGCGCACATCTACCGTGATCTTGCGGGAAAGGTCTCCGTTCGCGATCGCCGTCGCAACTTCTGCAATATTTCTCACCTGGCCGGTCAAATTGCTGGCCATGAAGTTCACATTATCGGTGAGATCTTTCCAAGTTCCACCAACGCCGGGAACCTGCGCCTGACCACCGAGCTTGCCTTCCGTTCCAACTTCGCGGGCGACGCGCGTTACTTCACCCGCGAATGCATTCAACTGGTCCACCATCGTGTTAATGGTGTCCTTCAATTCAAGAATCTCGCCCTTCACGTCCACCGTAATCTTGCGTGACAAGTCTCCACGAGCCACCGCAGTCGTCACCTCTGCGATATTTCTTACTTGGGCCGTGAGATTTCCCGCCATCGCGTTAACTGAATCCGTAAGATCTTTCCACGTGCCGGCAACGCCTGGCACAACGGCCTGTCCTCCAAGCTTGCCGTCCGTACCAACTTCGCGGGCTACACGGGTAACTTCCGAAGCAAACGAACGTAGCTGATCCACCATCGTATTGATGGCTTCCTTCAACTGCAAAATTTCCCCGCGCACGTCTACGGTAATCTTGCGGGATAGGTCGCCGCTGGCCACCGCCGTAGCCACTTCGGCGATGTTCCTGACCTGGCCAGTCAGGTTGCTGGCCATCAGGTTCACCGAGTCTGTAAGGTCTTTCCACGTTCCGGCGACTCCCGGTACAACGGCTTGACCGCCCAGTTTGCCGTCCGTGCCTACTTCGCGGGCGACGCGTGTTACTTCGGAAGTAAACACGCTCAATTGCTGAATCATCGTATTAACGATGTTGGCCGACCGAAGAAATTCCCCTTCCAGCGGTCGTCCGTCTACATCCAGCCTGACCGTCTGAGCCAGATTTCCCTGAGCAACCGCAGCAATCGCGCGCGTCACCTCGGTCGTCGGTCGCAATAAATCCTCAGCCAATGTGTTGACTGAGGATTCCATCTCGCCCCAGGATCCGCGCAGTTGCTGAAAGCGAGCTCGTTCCCGTGTTCTGCCCTGTTTTCCGACCACCTGACCCATGTGCTTCAATTCGCGCGCCATCTGCTCATTGGCCGCAACGATGTCATTAAAGGTGTCTGCGACTTTCCCTTCAAGACCTGCCCAGGAGCTTGGCAGCCGAACTGAAAAATCTCCGTCGCGCATCTTTCTCAACACCATCAAAAGCGATGGGATGTCGAGATTCGTAGAGTTCACGGGGGTAACAACTTCACCGTTGGATGTGTTTAGACCTATTGGGGCCTTATTTCCAGATGATCTGCGGCCATCAGTTTTCACAAGCGGGGTCCTTACTGGTTAGGTTCCTGCACGAATACCAAGACAGAAATTGACCCCTGGGAGCGACACCATGCGAGTCAAAAGGGAAAATCAGGCGAATTTCGAATCCTTTTGTCCGATGCAAAGGAGCATAAACATGTTGCATCGATAACATCAAACCTAAATGGACGTTGTGCTTGATATTCTCAGGAACTCGATAAAATTCCAAACCCACAACCGAGGAAGTTGCATTCAAGGTCATTAAGTCATTTATTTTCTGTGAGAAACGTCAGATTGCCCAAGCCCCCACTGTGCTGACTCGACGAAATATATTTTGCACAACTTTTCAGTTGGTTGCCATAAACCACTTCCACAGAGAAGCAAGAGAAACGTCGTCTCAAGTGAAAATACTTGGCACGTACCAGTTGTTCAGGGACATGAAGAAACGAGTGCCGGCATGTAGATCAAGGATGAGGGGAAAGATCCTTTTGCTGTATCCCAAAGGTGTTCAGCGTCCCTGGCCGTTTTCTCAGGGTCTAGGTCTTCGAATCCGCGAACACATTGGCAGCAAGTTCATTTTCACCAGCCTCTGGTAACGACTCTCGTTTTCTGGTGACGGAAACTCTGGATGTAAGAGGTTCGAATATTTTCCGACAAGCCTTGGGTGCTATAACCCAAGGCCTGTCGCGCATTGAAGCCCCATGCAGTCGGATGCAAGGGACATAGTCAGGAACAGGTTTTGTCTGTCCGCTTCAATTCTCCGATAGGCCAACTTTAGAAAAACAGCTTTCCGGACAGTTGCATGGTGCGCCCGTTGTTCAGGAAGACCTTTCCTGGCTGCCCGAAGAATCCATTACCAACTGTTTGGAAGTTGATGTAAGTGCTCACATTGGATGTCTGATTGATGTTGTTGACCGTACCCGGCGTGTATTGAGCATGGTTGAGAACGTTGTAGGCCTGGGCACCGAACTCGAACGAGTAATGCTCGCGGAAGGTGAGGCGCTTGTAGGCCGCGAGATCAAAGTTATTGATCGGGCGGGTGGGCATTGTGTTACGCGACCCATTCGGCAGAGTGCCGGAGCCGGCCTGGATGTAGTAAGCATTCGGGGTAGTGGCAACGTAGCCAACAAGGTTTGCGTTGCACTGCGTTACGCCTGCCCCGCAGAGGCCCGCAAGATTAGAGGCAAACTGTGGGGTCACCAGGGACGAGATATTCCTGTTGCCGTTGGGGTTAACGATGAAGCGATCGATATAGGCCGCGCTGTCGCCGTTCAGGTTTGAGTTGATGCCAGAAAGAATCGTGACATACTCAGGCGATTCGTAGGTATAGATGGGCGAGATTGTCCAGTTGCCTACGACATTCTTGAGCAGAAACGAGCTCGAGTGCTTGTAGGCTTGCACATCGTAGACCGTTTCAAGGGAGATGCGATGGGTACGATCGAGCGCTGATCGGCTGTAGTCAGCGGCCACGTTCTGCGAGTTCTGGGGACGGCGCGGAGTCAGTGTGGTGGCGAAGACCTCGGCGGTCGCGTCATCCATCGTCTTGCTCCAGGTGTAGGAGAGATTCGCCTGCAAGCCAGCGGTAAACCGGCGGGTCACGTTTGCAACGAAAGCGTTGTAGTTGGAGCCGGAGTACGGCTGGTAGGAGGTAATTTTTCCGGTGAAACCGCCTCCAGGAACAAGGAAAGACGGCACGATGTTGGAGAGTGCGGTGATTTTAGCCAGTGTGCTGGCGCCCGTAGGAGCAACAACGGTTGCAGAACCAGTCAGCGAGGTGGGAAGCTGGTTGGCGGTGGTGACTTTGGGCTGTCGATTGATCTGGTCCTGTGTCGGTAGATGGATGCCGCGGGTGCCTACATATCCAATCTCGAAGGTGTAGTTGGTTGCGAAGCTGCGCTGGACGGTTAGCGTGTAGGTCTCAGCGTACGGTATTACCTGGTTGGGAATGTATGCCGAAGTGGCTGCTCTCTGGGCGACAAGATCAGGCACACACGGATTGGTGACGTTGTTAATGCAGTACTGCGTTACGCCAGATCCCGTTCCGGGCGGAAGGCCTCCCTTCGCAAGGAAGTTGGGGTCGCCAGGACTGGGATTGATGCCACTCCCGACATCGTTCGTTGCCGAGTACTGTGGCGGGAAGGAGAGTGTCCCAAGGTTGTCGAAGAGCACGTCATATGCAATGCCGAACCCCGCGCGAACTGAGGTCTTGTCATCCGGAGCCCAGTTGACGCCAAAGCGAGGAGCAAAGTTCTTGTAACCTGGCTGTGGCGTGCCAAAGGTGATGACCCCGGGAATGGAGGCTGCCGCATTCAAGACCTGCGCTCGCTCGCCGAAAGGGACTGACGTGAACTCATACCGGAGGCCACCGTTAAGGGTGATCTTCGGGGTCATGCGCCATGTGTCGTTTACGTAGCCATAAAGCGCGGTCTGGTCGCCATAATAGGTCAGGTTCCCAGTCGAACGCTCTCCGAAGCTGGTTGGTGCGAGGTCGTGTAAGTATTCGGTGAGGTTATCCCACTCGTAGTCGCCACGGGCTCGCTGAGTGAATCCCTGCGGGGAGATATATTTTCGTCCGTCGAAGCCAATCGTGAAGGTGTGCCTGCCCTTGACGTAGCTTATGTTGTCGGTCAGCTGATAGAGGTTCTGGATGGTGAACTGGGGGGCGTTCGAGTCGGGACCTATGTTAACCCCTCCTAGATCGAAGAAGTAGAGGTTGGGGAACGAGTCTAGGCCAGGAAAAGTGAAATTTCCCGCAATCAAACTGTTCGAGTAGCGGTTGTAACCAAGGCGGAACTCATTAGTGAGGTTCGGTGTAAAGGTGTGGTATTCGCTGAGGGCGATAAGGTGGTATCGGAATGGCTGAGGAGTATAAAACACTTCGTTTTGGATAGTGCCGGTGTTTGTGTCCGTGTTATCCAAGCGATTGTAGAGGTAGCGTCCGCGGATGTTGTCCTTGCTCGAGATGGTGTAGTCGAGGCTTGTTGTCACTACGTCGAAGTTCGAGGGCGCCCCCCCAGTGGTTTGATAGTTCCCCAACGGGATGTTGGTGGAGGGCGACGCGCCACCATAGATGCCGGACCCGGCGTCAAATGCGGTTCCTTGGTAGACGGAGAGGAACTGGGGTCCTGTAGCCGAGTTGCCGCAGGACTGGTCATGCGAAGCATCAACTGGTCCACCACCGGCACTGGTGATGGTGGCTGCAGGAGTGTACTTCATGTACTCGGCGAGGTTGTTTGCATTAAAGCCATACGTGGCGCCCAGGGATTTAAGTGTAGCGAGCCCGGCTGCGGTCGGGACGCAGGAGAAGGTAGCCGGATTGGTCCCGATCGAGTTGCGCTCATAACCGCCGAAGAAGAAGAGCTTATTGTGAAGGATCGGTCCGCCCACCTGTCCGCCGTAACGATTGTTGTCGAAGCGAGGGTTGACGGCAGGCTTGCCACCCTGAGTTCCACTTTCGGCATTCAGGTTGCGGTTTTGGAAGTACTCGTAGACACGGCCGTGAAATTGATTGGTCCCGGAAATAACGTCTGTGTTGAACTGACCGCCTGACGAGTGGCCGAACTCTGGGGAGAACTGGTTCGTAATGAGGGTAAAGCTCTGGACAGAATCGTTGGGCAGATAAATGAGCGGACCGGTTATCGCCTTGTTGTTGTTATCGATCCCTTCTATGGTGAAGTTGTTGTTGCGGGGACGCTGTCCGCCGATGGATGGGCCGATACCGATACCGATACCGCCGCTCGAGGCAACTCCCGGGCTTAGAAGCGAGGCGTTCAAAACACCAAAGCCCGTGGATCCGCCCGACGAGGTTGACGGGAGGTCCGAAAGTTCCGTATTACCGAGAACTTGCGACAGGTTCGTCGTGGTTGTATCGAGAGCTACGCCAGCCTCGGCGGTGACTTCCACGACAGCGTTCGTGCTGATCGAAAGGGTCACATTAACCGTAGAGGTTTTGTTGAGTTCAATCGTGAGACCGCGAAGCGTGTAGGGCTGAAAGCCGGCGGAGTTGACAACTAGATCGTAGTTGCCCGGGAGAAGGTTGGCCGCGCGGAATTCTCCGGCAGCCCCGGCACTTGCGGAAACCGCAACACCGGTGCCTTCGTTCGTAACCGTGACTGTCGCATTCGGGATGACAGCTCCGGAGGGATCTTTCACAGTGCCAACCAGGTCGCCACTAGTGGACTGACCAAAGGTGACCCCTGCAATCAATAGTACCGTGATCGTGGCAAGAAAAGCGGATATCCGTCGCATGTTTGCCTCCCGATGCTTAGTCGATCGAGGTCTAGTCACGAATCAACTAGCAATGACAGAGAGGCAATCTCAGGACCATCGTTCATTTTTCCTTAACAAGGACGAGCTCAAAATTCATGTGGTCATAACGTTATCCTGTGACTGAAACAGGACTGGAAACCCACGGAGATATCTCATTTCGAAACTGAGAGAAACGGAATCGAGCCAGCCCGAATTGGGACGAACGGTGCTATGTTCACAAGGAAAGAACTCTAAGTAGAGATGGATGACAGGGACCGGAAGAACTCCCGTTGCCTTCCTTAACCTATAGAGTCGACCAATCTTCCTCCCGTTATCCACAACCTGGGACGGATGTAAATATTTTAGGGACGAAGCGGCCAAAATCAGTGACCAATAGATAGTAGATCATTGGTGATACTGCTTGATCAATTAATTAGCCTACAGAAATTGGAATCTTGGGATTATTCACAAAAACAAAACACTGATAGTAAGAAGGTGCGGCAAAACGCCAAGTACTTCTTAGATGTGGTACATGCTCTCCTATAACTTTTGCAGTGGTGGTTCTGATCTAATGGGCCGCGAAGGCACAAAGCTGTTCCATATTCTGAAGCGGTGAAAACCAGCGTCCAACTGTTCGTGTGGCCACCGTGTTTCTGTCGTGCAACCCAAGCATGCAGCTGTTCACGCATCCAATCCCGTCGCCCGACGATCCGAACTTAACGAGGTACGTTCTTTTAAGATTGGCCTTCTCGTTAGCTGCTCTGCTGCCTGCAGGTCCGAACATCCTTCGAATTCTCGTAACCAATTGGATGGTGAGGGTTCTAATGTTGTGCAGACCATAAGAAGCTCACTTTCATAGCCTGCATTTAGTCCGGGTATCGATTGGCCTTCACGCTCCTGGATGCCCGTCGAGACAGAGGTGCGATGAAAAATTTTCCGCGAGTATATGCCCGTTTTTCGGCATTGGTTCCTTGTCTTCAATCACCATTCCTAGTGGTGCGGCTCTACTGGGGATGGCAGTTCGCTCAATCGGGTTGGGGTAAGTTGCATCATCTGGACAAGATCACCAGCTTTTTCGCGACTTTGAACATCCCCTTTCCTGACCTGAACGCGCACTTTATCTCCGGTCTGAAGTTCGTTGGTGGAATCTTCTTGATTATGGGACTCGGTGCAAAACTCACCGGACTGCTCCTCACAGGGAATATGCTGGTGGCATACTGGACCGCCGACCGCGAGGCGCTCTTCTCGGTCTTTTCCGATCCAGGCAAGTTTTACGTAGCTGATCCGTACACATTTCTGTTCGCATCCGCCATGGTCTTAGTATTCGGCGCAGGGGTATTCTCCGTGGATGCCTTGTTAGTAAAACCCTGCCGAGCATGGATCGAAAGGCAATGATCGCAACCACCGACAACAAGAACGAGGCCCAGATCATTGCCTCCATTCTCGCTGGCAACACCAACGAGTTTCATGATCTGATTCGCACTCACGAGCGAAGCGTCTACATCATGGCGCTGTCTTTGCTCCACAATGAAGCCGATGCGGAGGACGCCGCGCAGGAGGCCTTTCTCAAGGCATTCCGGAACCTTGCACACTTCCGCGGGGACTCAAAGTTTAGTACATGGCTGGTAAGCATCGCCCTAAACGAAGCCCGAAGCCGTCTTCGGAGCAAAAAGACGATGAAGATGGAGTCTTTGGATGAACCCCCGGAAGGGCAAGGTCATGTCTCCCCGGCGCTCTTGCGGGACTGGCGCGAGATTCCGTCCGAGGTATTGGAGCGACAGGAGTTCCGCCTGTTATTACAGCAAGCGGTCACCGATCTGCCATTGATTTACCGTGAGATATTCTTGCTGCGGGATGTCGACGAGTTGAGCGTAAACGAATCTGCTGAGGTGCTTGGTATCACCGTCGCATCGGCAAAGGTACGGCTACATCGCGCGCGTATCATGCTGCAGAAGAAGCTGGTTCCACAGTTGAAGAAGGCAAATCCAAAAAGGAGGTGGTTTTCATGGTCATAGAGTGCAAACACGTGTGGGACCATATCTCCGACTATCTCGATGGAACTCTCCCTCCAGAGATCCGTGAGCAGGTGCAAAAACATCTGGAGCATTGCGAAATTTGCTCAGCGATTCTCGACTCGATACGAAACATCCTGATCCTCACCGCGGACGAGCGCGTCTTTGAGCTTCCGCTCGGTTTCAGTGAACGCCTCCACGCGAAACTCGAGGCCGAAATGCGGTGCATTTCTCCTGCACCTTCAGACACCGATGAGCAGGAATGACAAAAAATGTAAGCTCTACGGAACCCGATGAACCATGGGATGGGTGATCCACTCAGCAGCTACCAGAACCAACGTGATGATCGCAAGCGCAATTTGAAAGAGCTCCGATCGCCGCTGCTTCGCAGTTGCGGCCACCAGCCGCCACTGCGAAGAAGGCCTGGCGCGCAGTGAGCGAATGCGCCAAATGACATAGAGGTTGATCAGCGAGCCGATCGTCGCCGCGATCATCATCGGAATCCGAATCACGTCCCGATGAAAGCCGCCCGCCGGTGCGTGGATGCCAATCGTGGCGCCTGCAAGCGCACTCAAGCCGATGGCGACACGAACACCGCTGATCGCAATGACGACCGTACAGGCACTCTGCAAAACGATAAATATGAGGCTCGTCATGCTAACAAGCCATTTCCGCTTGCCCACGGGGCTCTCAGACAAAACTGGTTCCGAATTCTGTGAACTACTCGTTTGAATGAACATTTTGGTACCAAGTTTTAGACGTACGGAGCTCTCGGTTAAGAAGCTAGAAATCAGATGCGGCTTAGGAACTAGCGCACGACGCGTGCATTGTTTCCGATTAATCATCCATGAATATCGTCTGAATCTGATCGGTTCATGAAGACAATTTCATTTGCCGTGTAACCTTTCTCTCTTTAGACCCTCCAACGGTTGCGCAACCCCGAGGTGTGTCCGTCAGAGCGATTCCAACGAGTCGCTCAAGGTGCTTCCTCGGCCTGCGCAAGCTGTCATCACCAAGGAGAGCCACAAATGTTAAAGGTAACTCGAAGTCTCCTGATGTTCGCCGTCGGAGTTGGCGCCGCACTTCCAACTCTCGCCTCAGCCCAACACAACAACGCAGCTGGCGCCGTCTTCGTCATGACCAACGCCGCCAACAAAAACGAAGTCATCGCCTTCGAACGCAACGCCAACGGCACCCTCGGCGAAAGCGTCTCCTACGACACCCATGGCCGCGGCAGCGGAGGCATCACCGACCCGCTCGCATCTCAGGGCTCGCTCACCCTCAGCCAGGACCACTCCCTTCTCTTCGCCGTCAACGCAGGCAGCGGCAACATCACCGTCTTCAACGTCCATAAATCTGAGCTCGACTTCCGCAGCAAAACTCCCTCCGGCGGCGCGCAGCCCTCTGCCATCGCCGAATCACGAGGCCTCGTCTACGTGCTCAACAGCGGAGGCGCTGGCAGCCTCGTCGGATTTCATCTCGAAAACGGTGGCCAACTCGACCAGATCAAAAACTCCACCGCCTTCCTCACTGGCACCACCAGCGGAGGCGCATCGCTCGCCTTCAGCCCCGACGGCCAGCTCCTCGTCGTCACAGAGCGCGCTGCCAACAACATCGACGTCTTCCACGTCCAGCCCGATGGCACTCTCTCGCCTATCGTCGTCAACCCCAACCCCGCCCCCGGCACCTTCTCTGTAGCCTTTGCCCCCAACGGAGCAGCCATCGTTTCCGAAACCGGCCCAGCCGGCGCCACCAACGGCTCTGCAACCTCCTCCTACAAGGTCAACACTAACGGCACACTCACCCCGATCACCCACAGCCTCCCCACCTTCGCCGCCGGCAACTGCTGGGACGCCATCACGCCTGACGGCACCAAGGTCTACACCTCGAACTCCGCCAGCGATAACATCTCCGGCTACAACATCGACAAAAATGGCATCCTCACCCCCATCGGCGGAACCGTCGTCGGTAACAATCCCTCCGGTAGCGTCAATCTGGACATCGCCATCACAGCTAACGGCAAGTATCTCTACTCCATCAACTCGAAATCAGGAAACATCGGCGTCTTCGCCATCAACGCGGATGGCTCCCTCACCAACCTCGGTCAGGCCGGAAACCTTCCAAAGTCTGTCGGCTTCAACGGCATCGCCGCTCTCTAAACAACTTAACTCGCGAGTTGCGGAGAGCTGTTTCGCAACTCGCGATCCACATCAACATCCAGTTCGGGGGGTGTGATCGCCGAAGGTGGCAGCATTCAGTTGCACTGGATGGCAGCACAGCGTTGCGCTTGGTGGCCGCCTTACGCTGCACTAGGTGGCAGAATTGATTGCATTCAGCAGAGTAGGACAGAGAACACAGAAAAGCGCGGCGATCGCTACATTTTCCGCTACAGGAGTCTGCATCGCGTTTCTTGATTGAGTCATAAGCTACTGAAAATATTGGAGCACCGGATGGGAGTTGAACCCATGAATACTGGTTTTGCAGACCTATAACTCGGTTCGTAATAATTCGAAGTATCTCGTAAAATCGCTATGAAATCAGTGGTCGGCTCCTTACTCGCCCGTTTCTTGTTCTCTTCGAGCAATTCTTGTGCTCGTACCACCTCCCAGGCGGCATGCTCTCGTTCCCTGCGCCTCGCGGCCTTCACGTCCTGCGTCTCAGCAACGGTCTTAGCCTTTGCTTCCACCTCGCGGATCTCCCTGTGCTGTGCTCTGGCGCCCTTCATCCGTGACCTCATCGTCCCTCCTCCAGTTTGCATTCCCAGCAGTCGACGAACCGCTCGCTCTGGGATCGTCCTATGTCGCCGCATTGCCAGCACTTCGGTCCCTCGTCCTCGGCCTGCTTGCAGAACCACAGTAAATATGCATAGTTAGGTACTTTGAAGGAAATGAATTCGCTTGGCGGACTTTGGTGTAGTTTTTACACTCTGGCGTCACCATAGCGTCACCAGAATTAGAGTCTTTGTTGACAGGATCTTTGCGCGGTATCGAGCGTGGATTGCTCGAGTCGTTGAGGATTGGTCGACTCTTTAACAGCATGTCGATGTTCATAAGGGCCCTTTGCAGTACACCTGATGAATCTCTGGGCCGATCGGTGCAGCTGCCTGTTTGGATTCGTTGTGCCTTTCGCTACCTGGGGCGGCAGGCGAGGTACCGGATGAGGTCGGCGGCGGTAAACCTCTGCTTGTACCGCTCTCTTATGACGGTGTCTCCATCGGCAGCGTTGTAGATCACGTGCCTGAGCCGTCTAGAACACTCTCAAGTCTCCGAAATGCTTCAACAGCCCACGACCATTCTCGTTCAGTTGCGCGATGTTTAGGTAGATATCCAATCGGAGCAAAAAGGGGGCCTCCGATTATTTTGCTGCCCATAACCGCCGAAGCTTTTACACAACGAATTAAGTGATCGATGGATTTGCTACGGATCTTCTGGTTCGGACTAATAGACCGACAGGAGTGCCTTGGCCAGATCCTCTGGCTTTGCGCGTGATTTAAGGTACTTCCTCTTCTGCCATTTCACGACGATCTGAGTGAGTGAGTGACGCTCGATACTTCAACTGGAGCTCGAAACTTCAGCCTTCACCTGTCGGTTGGTCTGGGCTTCGCTCCAGCACAGGATAATGGCGTTGAGATCCCCTCGATCGCCGGGTGAACCTGGCAAGCACCGAAGTGATCTCATGGATCAGGACCTGCAGAGCAAGGACCTCTTCTCCGGTCAGGATCGGCAGCAGAAGCTCTTCCGCGCATCAATTCAGACGGATATGATCTTGCGGGCCTCTCCGTCCGGATCGTCGGCCAGGGCACATTGGTTGTCGAAGATCATGGTCTTGTTGCTGACCGGATCAGTCGCAGCCCAGGCTAACCCGGGAATGCTCGGATTCCCGGATGCGGCAAACGTGGCCCAAGCGCTGGCCATCTTTTTCGCGAGTGCCTGCGCTTCCGGTGTGTTCCCGGTACCTTGTTCGCAGCGCTTGGTGTTATCGAAGCAGAATTGAAGTTCGGCAGTGTGCCATGCACCAGCATCTTCCAGCATCGGCGATTGCCATTTGAAGTAGTACGTGTAGGCTGGCGCGGCCTTAAGTTCATACTTCAGCCTCGCCATTTTCACAACATTGTTACGCATGGCCAGACCATTCAACCCCGGGGCGCCGCTGCACATATACGACAGGGTGCGAACGCTCTTCTCTGGATACGTCTTCTTGAGCGCGGCTATGATGGCGGTCGCCTTCTCATTGCCGTACGCTTTGGCAAGGTTAGCGTGCCATTCATCTTCCGACGGCCGAGAGCGCATGCGATTGCCTTCTTCGGTGACAGAACCGATCAGCATCGGTACGTTCTTCGAAATGTCCGGCGCAGCATCGAAGAAGGAGCGCATATTGATGTTCTTTCCATCGATGCAAGGCGACCATCCCACTCGCGGAGTTCCAGGTGCTCCGGGCCCGAAAGCTCCTGCTGGCAGAGGAGGGTTAATCTTGGCGATCGCTGAATTGCCGGCCGCCGCTAACTTGGCCCAATCCATCTTTTGCAGGGAAGCGATATCGTTCGACGCGAGCCCGAGGTCCTTCATGACAAGACGAGTCACTTCGCGTTGCTGCTCTCGCGTAGGGATATTTCCGCCGCCGCCCGACTGTACGGACGCGCGATGGAACAAACCTGCAGCGGAAGGCATGCCCATAAGCGTGGTGACCTTCGATCCGCCACCGGACTGACCATAGATCATGACGCGATCAGGATCTCCTCCGAAATTCGCGATGTTTTCGTGGACCCACTTCAGCGCGGCAACCAAATCGGTCATGCCAACATTCACCGAATCTTCGTACGCAGGGCCGCCGATCTCGGAAAGGTCGAAGAATCCGAGGATATTCAAGCGATGGTTGACGGAAACCTGTACGACATCGTGATGCCGCGCCATCTGGGCGCCATCGTGCGAGGGCAATTCGTATGATGACCCAAAGGAGAATCCGCCACCATGGATGTAAAACATCACGGGACGCTTGCCTGTCAGGCTGGTAGTCCAGATGTTCAGCTTGAGCATGTCTTCGCTTTGCCAGCCGTCATCCCAGTCCTGAAGGAACACCTGCTCCTGGCTAGTCCAGTCATGCAGGTTCTGCGGACAGTTTGCACCGTAGATCAGCGCCGGGTATTCATCCTTCCACGGCGTCGGCGGTTTCGCCGGCAGCCACCTGTTCTCACCCGCTGTGGTCTGGCCATAGGGGATACCTTTAAAAGTGACGACTCCACCGGCAACAAAGCCGCGGACCTTTCCGTACTGAGTATTTGCGATTGCTGAGCGCGGGGTACTGCATCCATCGGGTTCCTGGTGAACGCCCGTCTTGATGCTGTCGGAACCATGGGCCTCATTGGATAAAGCGAGCCCCAGGCCAGCACCAGCCGAGAGAAACATCGCCTCGCGGCGATTGAGCAACAAGCCATTTTTGGATGGTTTCATCGTATCTCCGTTAGTCAATTTTTTAAATGATCCTAATTTCGCGAAGGGCTGACCCCCGGCAACATTGGCCACAACCATGAGCTGCCGCAGACGAACACAAGCGGACCTAGAGGGGAATGGTATTCCGCCGGAATACCGTAGACGACATCGTCTCCAGCTGTCAAGATGAAAACCCGGCGCATGAGTTCCCCGTAAATCGAGAATCTCGACCGATTTAGTTCGAAAAATGTAGCTTTTCACCCACAACCTTCCTGCAATACCATGCTGCTGGTTTTGAAATCCAAGGAGTAAGCGCTATCAACCTCCCTAGGCTCGGCTGCCAAGGCGGTCTTGGTGGCTCAACCAGCTTCAATGTCTATCGCTTCCCCGTGCAGAACTCCTCCGCATTATCGATCCGATCAGAAATGATTTGAGGGGAACAAAGCAACGACACGAACAAGACCTGTGCCGCAGAGAACAAGAGGCCCAAGAATGAGAAAAAACCGTGTCATATTTACCGCATCGTTGCTGGGATGTTTGTCAGCAGTCGCGCAGCACTCTCAGTCGAATATCTCCAAGCCCCTGATCGTCACAGTCAATACACAGCAGACCGCTAATCCAGTATCCAAATATGTGTTTGGTAGTTTCATCGAGCATATCGGCACACTCATCTATCGCAGCATGTGGGCGGAACTCCTCGACGATCGCAAGTTTTATTTCCCGATCTCATCGAAGGATTCCGAGCCTCCTCGAACTCAGAGTGGCAATCCGATGCGGCAGCAGCTCCGCAAATGGCGTCCAATCGGACCAGATGACATTGTCGTCATGGATACGGACGAACCGTTTGTTGGCGATCATAGCCCAAAAATTTCTCTCGATGCTGCGACTCCGCACGGCATTCGCCAGGACGGATTATCAGTAGTAAGCGGCAAGCAGTACACAGGTCGGATCTATCTTCGTGGAACCCCGGGAACCAAGGTGAAAGTCTCCCTCCTTTGGGGCGCCGGAGAGAACAACAAGCAGACCGCCTCTTTCACGCTCACAAAGGAATATAAGAAGTTCCCCCTCGGCTTTTCCGCCACGGCCGATTCCTCCGCTGCTGCACTCGAGATTGCCGGAACAGGTTCGGGCGACTTCCACATCGGCGCAGTGTCACTGATGCCTGGCGACAATGTCCAGGGATTCCGGCCCGACACGATCGCTCTGCTGAAGCAGCTTCACTCCGGCATGTGGCGTTTGCCTGGCGGTAATTTTCTCTCTGACTGGGACTGGCATCAAGCCATCGGCGATATTGACAAACGGCCGCCTATGTTCGATTACGCGTGGAATGCCATGCAGGTGAACGACGTGGGAATGGACGAGTTCATGACCTTTTGCAAGCTGATCGACGTCGATCCTTACGTCACAGTCAACGCGGGACTCGGCGACGCTCACTCCGCCGGAGAGGAGGTCGAGTACCTGAACGGTTCGGCGAGCACCTATTGGGGCGCAATCCGCGCGAAGAACGGTCATCCCGAGCCATATCACATCAAATACTGGAATATCGGTAACGAGCCATGGGGAACTTTTCAGATCGGCTACACCGATCTGAAATACTACGTGATCAAGAACAATGATTTCGCCAAGGAAATGCGCAAGGCTGATCCGACAATTACTCTAATCGGGTCGGCAAAGATGATGGAACCCATGTGGCTGAAGGGCGCGGATCGCGCGAAATACGTCGATAACCTGGAACCAATGTTTGGATCGGACACCGATTGGACGGGCGGCCTGTTGGCGAAGAGTTGGGGGACGTTCGACGGCATCGCGCAGCATTGGTACGAAGGGCCCGGTCGGCACTTCGACCTCACTAAAGCTAAGGCGTTGCCGCCTGACGCACCTGCAAGCGACGCGTACGTGACCTATGAACCAACCCCGCTTGAATACGCACGCTATGCCGGCGACGTTATTCGGCGTCACGTCGAAGAGTGGCAGGGATATCAGAAGCGCTTTCCACAAATGGTAGACAAGAAGATCTTTCTTTCGATTGATGAGTACGCCTACGGCGGCCTGGGAGGAGGAGGTAGCGCCAGATTCAGGGGGCCGACTCTCCAAACAGCTCTGGCCTACGGCATGCTCTTCAATGAGATGCTGCGGCACACGGACTTCATCACCATGGGAGCGCATACGATGGGCACGTCGTCGCTCGACATCACACCGACCGCTTCCACCGTCAACGCTCTCGGGGTCGTGTACGAGTTATACGGCGAGCATCTTCCGGGCACGGTCCCGCTCGCTGTCTCCGGCAATTCGCCACAGCCGGCACAGAATACGAACTTTGGCGACGAGCCGAAGGTCAGCTCAGGCAGCCCGACTTATCCGTTGGATGTAATCGCCACGCTAACGCCGGATCGCAAATACTTGAATGTTGTTGTAGTGAACGCGACGGAGCAGAAGCAAGACTTTGATCTGAGTGTGGCCGGAATGAAAGTTGGAGACTCTGGCACACTGTGGAAGTTGACCGGGAGCACCCTGGATGCCGTTAACCGCGTTGGCCAGCCGTCGGAGGTTAAGGTGGAGGAGAGCCCGGCAAGCAGCGTCCGCGGGGCGATCACTGTGGCGCCAATCAGTGTCAACATCTATCGGTTTCCGGTGTTGTAGATGGATACTGAACGGCGGCGTTCCGGCAAGCCGTGGTGCCGTCGTTCGCGGCTACGTAAGGCTGCTTTCGAAGTCAGCCTGATCGTTTCCTCTCCGCTCTGGAGGTCGGAGTAACCCCGCTTGCGAGACCGAACAGGCCTTCGCAGAATACTCCGCCCCCGGCATTTAATTTAGTTAGAACTGGTACTTCGCAGCGAGTTGCAGTTGCCGCATAGTGCCTGTTCCAGTAATACGGCCGAAAGTGGCCGAGTTGTAAGTCAAAGTCGGCTCGTTCCAGTTCGGGTGATTGAGGGTATTAAACGCCTCAAATCGGATCGACAGCAGATGGCGCTCCTTATAAGGCATCGGGAAATCCTTATGTAACGATGCATCCAGGTTAGTGAATCCCGGTGATGTAAAGCTGCCGCGCTGGGCGTTGCCGAACAATCCCGCCGCCGCCGGAGTGTAAGCAGCCTTATTTACCCAAACATTAAGGCTTCTCTGGCCAGAGGGCAGGTACGGACTTGTCCCTGTAAGATTGGGCCTGTCGAAATTGCCGAACGGTGACGCGATACTGGAATTGTCAAATCCGTCCTGCGGACTTCCTACGACCCCGGTCTGGTGGGTGAAGATACCTCCTATTTGCCAGCCGCCGACAAACACACCCACGACTTTATTGGTGTTCAACCATTTGCCGGGGCCGATGGGCAGTTCATAAAGCGCAGAGCCGACGACGCGATTTCTGACATCGAACGCGGAAGGACCGTATTCGCAGGAAATACATCTGCTGTTCTGCGGATACAGTTGATCGTTGCCTTGGTTGCGGATTCCGCTGGCATCGTCCAGGGATTTGGCCCATGTGTAGGAGGCTATTACGTTGAGACCGTTGCTAAAGCGACGTGTAGCCTTGACGCTAAACGCGTTGTAATTGCCTGTTCCTTCATCGTGCACATATTGGATCCCACCCATGTTTGCGAAAGGCGTCCGGGACGAAACGGAACTTGCAGCGCCGTTGCCAATGTATCCATATGGAGTGGCCTGATTTGCATTCAGGAACCCATAGAGACGACGACTCAAAGCACCTTGGTATCCCAGCTCGAACACCCAATCCTTACCTACCTGTTGCTGGATGTTCAAAAGGAACTGCTCGGTGTAACTAGTCCTATGGCTGACCGCGTTCGCGAATGCGGTGCTTGGACCAAGATTCGAGATTGCTCCACCACCTGCGCCCGGCGTAGCGTTGGCCCAAGTCAGACTGGAATTGCCATAAGGCGCAGTTGAATTGGTATTCGTATACGTAACGCGCCCGGCGATGTTGCGCGCCATGTCGAAGTATGCGTTGCCAATGTCCTGAGTGTAGAAGATTCCGTAGCCAGTGCGGATCACCATTTTGGATGTCGGCGAGTAAGAGACGCCGAAACGCGGAGCAAAATTCAGGTACCGGGTATCCAAGAGCGGGCCATTAGGAAGCAATCCATTACTGCAAACCGGCGGCGGACCAAGGGTCGTCGTCCATCTGATCGAAAGCCCGTCATACACATCTGCAGGTGAACAATTGCCTTGGCGGACATAGAAAGGCCATTGGCTTTGCGGGTATGTGCTGCTGGTATCACCCATCTTCGGCATCACTTGGATATTCACATTGAAGTTATTGCCATACGTGTCATTCCATGGAGGAGTCAATTCGTACCGCAAGCCGGCGGATATCGTGAGGTTGGGAAAAACCTTGTAGGTGTCCTCGACGTAAGCCGATTCGACATTGCGCACATAGTTCGCATCCGCCACAGCCACTGCAACTGTCGAAGACTGGAGATTACCGAGCAGGAAGTCGGCGAGCGCGTCACCTCCGGAAAGCGTAACCGCTCCCGTGCTCGGATTCTTCGTCTCCAATGCCGTAGCAAGCGGCTGGCTGGCAAATTGACCGCGCGAGAACTGATTGCCCAACTGGTTGAATGTCTGGCGGTTGTACTCGAACCCTAGCCGCAGCGAATGTTTGCCGATCACCCACGAAACGTTGTCGACGATCTGCCATGTCGGATCGGTTACGACGTAGGGGCCATCCCCGCCTAGATCCCCAAAATTGCTCCAGATGTTCTTCGTTGTACCCGTCGGACCCGAGGCAAAACTCACGGCCGGAATGCCCCACGTCGACGGTGCACCACCACTGAGGCCCGGGATATTGATGCTACTGACCACATCGTTGGTGTAGGCGGACAACAAGCCGAGAGAGTTGAAGAAGTGGGTATAACCGAAGCGTGCTTCGTTAACGAGGTGCGGCGTCGCTGTCCAGATATTGGAACCCGAGTACTGATAGTAGTTGGTGATGATCTTGCTGCCTGCTCCCAACAATCCAGTCGATACGATGTTTTCATCGCCGGAACTGTATCGGAAGGAATACTGTAATCGCGGCGATTGGATGTAATCTCCACGGACAGTCAGCCCCTGACGATTCTGTGGTTGCGTGGTGGCATATGAGTAGTTGTTGTTCCCCGTTGAGGGCGTCGAGCTTGTCCCAAGATATTTCAGCAACGCTGTTGATTGGGAGCTGATTCTTCCCGGAGGAATAATGTTATTGGGGAACGGCTGTCTTCCGAGACCGTTGGCATCCCCAGTCGCGGGATCGTAGATGGTGACCGCACCAGAGGCAGCAGTGGTGAAACCCTGGAAATTGCCGGCCGCCTCGGCTGGCGTCGGCACAACGGCCTGTCCCTGATTCGTTGAACGGATGTTTCTCCATTCGTCATCGACCATGAAGAAAAACTTGTCTCTGCCATCGTAGACTTTGGGAATTCGAATGGGTCCGTCGAGCTCGAATCCGTAATCGTTCCACTTGTAGGGAAATACCGGAGGAGGGGCGACGTTGTAGGGGAAAAAATAGGGTGTTGCATCCGCGACGTTGTTGCGAATGAAGTCGTAGATGCTGCCGTGATAGGTGTTGGTGCCGCTCTTACTGAGCACATTCACCTGCGATGCTTCGTGACCGAACTCCGCCGAATAGACACCCGTCTGCACTTTGAACTCGGCGATGCCATCCAAGGAAGGCAGACCGACATAGGTGTTGAAGTCAGGATCGGTGTTGGTCACGCCGTCCAACGTATAGTAATCGAACATGATGCGCTGACCGCCGACCGCGATCGCCTGACTGGCACGGTCGCCGCCCAAACGCGAACCTGCCTGACCGGATGCCGGCGACAGCGTGTTCGCATTGGACGAAAGCTGCACGAGCGAAAGATAGTTTCTGCCGTTTAATGGCAACTGATTAATCGATGCGTTATCAACCACTGTGCCCAGCGAGGCATTTTCTGCTTGAAGTAACGCGCCAGTCGCTTCAACCTTGACCGTTTCGTTGACCTGTCCGACTTCCAAAGTGAAGTCCTGGCGAACGGACTGCTGCACATCAACCTGAATATTACTGCTCGTAGCAGTCTTGAACCCAGTATGCGTCACCTGAATGGTGTAAACCGCCGGGGGTACTGCGGTGAACGCATAGTCACCTGCACCAGTGGTGGTTGTGGACCGGACCGCCCCTGTCGCAACATTCGTCAGAGTGATAGCCGCTTGCGGAATCCCAGCCCCTGTCGTATCGCCGACCTGACCCGAAACATTGCCAAAGGTCTGCCCCCACATGCTGGCTGACGACACCATTGCGATAGCAATTGCCATTGCGATCGATGCAATGGGCACAGAGCGCCGACTCGGCACCTCGGCTCTCAGCAAAGACTGCTCACCGCTTCCCGATTTCTTGGTGACGTGCGATTTCGAAAAGAGAAACCGCGCATTGCACACCCGTCCTAATGCATTGCTGACATGATGATTCGACATGGCGACTCTGACCTCTGGCTGCAGACAAGCAGCCCCCTTTCGAAGTTGACTGCAATTAACGCCACGGTCTCGAACTCAGGAAAGCAGGACGCGTGGTCAATACGCTTACTAATCCTTAGAATTTGACTTCTCGTTCAGAATGCCTTCGATCGTGGACTTCGGTGCCGGCAGATGATCCTCGTTCTCCTTAAGCCACTGGTGAAAATCCTGTTCGATCTCCGGCGTCCATTTGGCATCGATCTGTCCGGCGGTGTACTTCTTCTCGCGCAGGCGCTGGTGTCCAAACATGTCTTCAAGGTGCGTGCGTTCCGAATACGTAACCACCCGTTCGGCCAGTTGCGGGGGTATGAAAAGCACACCGCCATTGCGCCCCAGAACCACGTCTCCCGGCATCGCCAGGGCATGTCCAATCCGGGTTGGCCCATTGATGCTCACCATCGTCGAGTTCAGCCGTGGCCCACTCGCCAGACTTCCGAAATGGTGCGAAGGATCGTAATAACGCACGAATGAAGTGAAGTTCTGGCAACTCGTTCAGTCCATTGATGTCGCGAACGGCGCCATCGTAAACAATTCCATTTCCCGATCGCGCGTAGATCGCGTTGCCCACGTTGTCGCCAATCGATGGTCCGTCTTGCTTCAGACCGAAGTGATCGGAAACATAGACATCGCGCGGCTGCAGCATGTCGACAGGCCACGCATTCATCGCTCCCTTGCGATGCTGCTTGGCTCCTTGATCTTCGATGACCTTCTGAATGTCGGGACGTCCGGGCATCCACACGGCGGTCAGCGCGCGGCCCACCAATATTTGATCGGGATGAATACAATACCACCCGTCTTCATATTGGTGATTGAAACCCGCCGACCGAAGAGTGGCCCACGCCTCCTCCAGGGTGACGTTCTTCATGCGATCGAGAATCTCGTCGGGAACCTTGGGGCGTCCATCCGGGAACCTTTCTCCATGCCAATCGGGTGTGTATTTGATCACATCTTCAGGCGTGAAAAATCCCTCCTGCGCCATGAGGCACGGAGTGAACGTTAGTAACAGGGCTCCGACCGCTATACCTGCGAGGATTCTCTGCATCCTTTTCTCGCTTTCCCGCTCCCACGGATTGATGAAATTTCTTCCATGTTTACTTCTCAGCTTCGAACCACGGCGTTCCCGGAATCTGTGCCTTTTTTGCTACTTCTTCATCCATCTCTACGCCGAGGCCTGGCTTGTCGGTTGGAGTGACATAACCATTCACGATGATTTCGCCTTCCCTTACCCATGACTTCCAGAGATCGAGATGATTAATCCAATGCCACTCGCATGCTAGGAAGTTGGGAAAGGTTGTGCAGGCATGCGCAGTAGCCATCACTCCGATCGGCGAAACTACGCAGTGCGGCGCGACTGGGATGTAGAAAGCCTGCGCCAGATTGGCAACTTTCTGGGCTTCGGCAATTCCACCCACCTTTTGAAAGTCGGGCTGGATGATGTCCACCGCTCTTTTCTGGAGCAATTGCGTGTATCCCCACCGCAAATAGAGGTTTTCGCCGCACGCAATTGGTGTGGACGTTGAATGACGGATGTCCGCCATTGCATCTATATCTTCCGGAGGAACCGGTTCCTCGAGCCACATCAGCCGGAATGGCTCGAGTGCTTTGGCCACTTTTTTCCCCGTTGGTGCGTCGTAGCGGCCGTGCATATCGCAGGCCAGATCCATATTGGCTGGGATTGCCTCGCGCACATGCGAGACCCATTTCACCATGCGATCGATCTCGCCGTTGCTCGCCGTGAAGTTGACTGCGTCGAAGCGCGCAGGATCCCTGGCGTCGTCGAGATCGATTTTCATCGCCGTAAAACCTTGAGCCTTGATCCACGGAAGCTTGCGATCAGCTTCCTCTCCGATTGGAACCTCCATGTCCGAGTCGCAATAGATACGAACTTTATCGCGAAACTTTCCGCCCAAAAGCTGATAAACGGGCAGTCCCAGCGCCTTGCCAGCAAGATCCCATAACGCAATCTCGAGCCCCGATAAAGCGGTGATATATTGCCCGCCTTGAGCTCCAGCAAAGATTCCCAATGTGCGAATTCGCTCCCAGATTGCTTCAACGTTGAGAGGATCGCGCCCGATGAGCATGCGCTTCCAGCCGCGGATCAGCGACGAAGTTCCGACTGCAGCATCTGTCGCTTCCCCCTGGCCGTAGATGTCCTGATCGGTATAGATCCTTATGTGCGTTTGTGGTCCATGCACGAGTACTTGGGCGGTGCGCACATCGGTGATTTTGAGTTTGGGCCGCTGGTAGGGCGTGCTGTTGTTTTCAACAGCCGCTGCCAAGGCAGGAAGAGAAAAGACAGAAAGCGATCCCATCGCCTGGAGAGCCGCGCCCTTCAGCAAAGACCTCCTTGAAATGTGTGCCATAACCCCTGTGGGAACCCTCTCCTGGTCGACTTGGGCGAATTGCGGCAGCAAGCATTTACCAACAACGAAACGCTGAAAACGATCGGCGACGATTTCACGCAGAAGCCCTAACGGCGCGAACCTTACAGAGACGATTTAGGTACTGTCAATGGAATCTTGTAATAGTTCGATTTTCTTCATAGGAATCATTCGATTATTTCTATGTCTGGAAAGCTTCCTTCGTTTTGACACATCACGTGACCCAGCATTTCTAGCAATGCCAATTTGCCGAGGTGCAGTTTATCCTCATTGCGATGAAAGTTCGGCGGCCCGCTGAAGAGGCTTCGGCAGTGTAAAAGGAAACTCTGAGGTGCTCTGCGGTCGAGGCTCGATTCAAGGCCGCTGCTCCCGGCCGCGTTGACTCCCGATGGAGTGACTATGGGGCATATGATTCTCTGATTTCGCGATGATTGGAGCATTCCTAAACATGGTCAAGTTGCCACTTCGCGCCGGGCTGGTCTTCTGGCTCTTCTTGCTTAGTGCCATCGCTTTTCTCGATCGGACGAACGTATCCATCGCCGGACCGCAGATCAGCCTCGAATACGGTCTCGGCAATGTGCAGCTGGGCTGGATTATCAGCGCGTTTCTGATCGGGTATGCGTCATCCCAAGTGCTGGCTGGGTGGATTGCTGTACGGCTCGGGCCGCGAAGCGCCCTTACCCTGGGAGTGCTGTGGTGGGGCGCATTCACGCTTTCGACCGCGCTGATCCCTCCGCGGATGCGTGGCGCCCTCTGGATGTTGATGGCGGTTCGCTTCGCGCTCGGCGTCGGCGAGGCAATCATTTATCCCGCTTCAAACCAGTTTGTCGCTCGATGGATTCCCGTCAGCGAGCGCGGCACGGTCAACGGCGTCATCTTTTCCGGGGTAGGAGCCGGAGCCGGGTTGACTCCACCACTGCTGGCCGCGATCATCGCCGCGCATGGGTGGCGCGCTGCTTTTTGGTTCAGTGCGGCAGTGGGTGTGATTGCCGGCACTGCAAACCTTTCTATCGCGAGCAGGTACAAGGCGCGCAGAGACGCAAACGATTATGACGCGTCGCTCTGTTCAGGCGAAATTCAGCTTGAGCACGGCCGCGTAATCTACCTTGGGTTGATACCCTTTCGGCGGATTGACGCGGAGAGCATCGGATTCCTGCTTCCAATTTACTTTCTCACCTGTTCCAAGAAGTTCCACCTTTGCCACTTTGCCCGGTTTGGTCTCAGCGGATAACCCGAGCGATTGAATCGCGATGGTTTCCTGGGGCCAGCCCAGCGCAATCACATAGACAACGTTGTTGGCCTTATTGCGGGTGAAGCGAATATCTTTTGGTCCTAGTTTGCTGATGCTGTGTCCCTGAAAAGATCCGGCCTTTACCTGGTTTGGCCCTTCCCCGTAGACCTTCCACGGACGCGTCTCATAGATAGCCTCGCCATTAATCTGCATCCACGCGGTAATGCCATCAAGCACGGCGATTTCCTTGCTGTCAATCGTGCCGTCCGGCTTGCCTGGGACATTGAGAATGAACGTCCCATTTTTGCTGACGGTGTCGATCATCCAATGGATTACATCGCGGGGAGGCAAATAGCCACCGTATTCTCCTGGTTTCTCGAGAAGACCGCGAGCGTAGTGCCATTCACCGATGCAGGTCTCCGATTGCCACGGATACTTCATGATCCCGCTGGTAAGTCCGCGCTCGTAGTCGGCGATCACAGCTTTTGCAAGGCGGTCAGGAACGTCCTTGACATTCAAGACAGCTTCCACCTTGCCACCATTCAACTTTAGGTTGTGGTTATAGAAGTACGCGCCCATGTTCATGCCGCCCCACCCCAGCGGAAGTAGCGAATTGTCGAAGTAGAGAAGGTCGGGATTGTGCTGGTCAATCAGATCGCGAGTCCGGTCGTAGAAGTTCCTGACGTAGGAGACGTCAGGCAGTGCATCAAAAGGGTGCTTTACGCCATAGAGGAGCTGTGGGTTGAGACCCTGCCACCACTGCTCCTTGCTTTCGGCCTCAGTGAGTTTTCCATCGTAGGAGACTCCGGCCAGCGGCCCGGTCTTGTCTGCGCTGTGCGATGGCTGGAACCACCACCAGTTGCGCGCCTGATGCACAGTAACGCCGAACCGCAGTCCCTGCTTGCGCGCAGCGGCGGCCCATGCGCCAATAACGTCTCGGTGCGGGCCAACGGCGGCAGCATTCCATGGATGGTGCTTCGAGTCCCAAGCGTCAAAGCCATCATGGTGGTTGGCCAGCGCGATGAAGATCCTGGCGCCGGCGTTCTTGTAGCGGCTAATGAGCTCGTCAGGCTCCCAGTTCAGCAGGGTCCACTGGGCGCACAGCTCCTTGTAACCGAAACGCGATGGCGGCCCGTAATGTTCCAAGTGGTATTTGTACTGGTGCTGTCCTTCAACGTACATATTGCGGGCGTACCAGTCTCCGGCCTCGGGCACGCATTGCGGACTCCAATGCGCCCAGACGCCGAATTTTGCGTCCTGATACCATTCAGGCGCTTCGTATTGCAGCAGGGAATCCCATGTAGGTTTATAGGGGCCTTCTCCCGCAAGATTGGGGATGGGGGAATCCATCGGGACGCCGTCCCATGAGCCGCCTGGGATGGGTAGATCGGGTGGATGGCCCCACTCTGGTGGATTCCAGGTGGCGTTGTCGAGCTTTGACTGAATGATTCTTCCGTTGCTGACCTCATAAAAGACGCTTCTTTCCGGAGATAGCGCGCAGAACTGGGCATAATCCTGCGTGTACTGGTTAAAACCAGGCGGCAATTCTGATGGACTGCTATGTTGGGTTTGCCCAAAATCCGGAATTGCCTTGGACGCAGCTGCAATGGCCAGAAGTTTACAGAAATTCCGTCGCTGCACTCTTACTCCTGTCAGTTCCTGAAGAAACTTTATCTAACTGCTCAGTGATCGCTAATGTGTGCCGATCATACTATTCGGGCAAGGCGTATTGACCGTCAATGTGGAAGTGACCTGTCACAGCTGGCGCCACGGTGTCTGGCTGGCCACCACCGATGCTGATGGTGTAGTCCCCTTGAGCGATGATCGGATTACCATCCTCGGTTACCATGCCTAGATCGCGTGCCTTCAAATCGAAATGGATTTTCTGGCTTGCGCCCGGTTCGAGATGAATACGCTCGAATCCGCGCAGGGCGATAAGCGGCGCACCCTTGACTGGGGGGAACTTGAGAAAGAGCTGCACGACCTCATCCCCTGCGACCTTTCCCGTATTGGTCACCGTCACATCGGCGCCCACGGGCTGTCCGGCAGCAACTGCCTGCGCGGGCACGCTGAGATCGCTGTAGCTGAATTTCGTGTAGCTGAGGCCGTAGCCAAATGCATAAAGCGGCTTACCGGTGAAATATCGGTAAGTCCGGTTCGCCATCCCGTAATCTTCAAAGTTGGGCAACTGGTCGACGCCCGTGTAGAAAGTAACCGGCAGACGCCCGGCTGGATTGTTTTTCCCGCTCAGGGTCTCAGCCACTGCCGCGCCGCCCTCTTCGCCGGGGTACCACGCCTCAAGAATGGCATTGGCATGTTCGTTGATCCAGTTGACAGCCAGAGCACTGCCATTCAGGAGAACGACCGCGACGGGTTTGCCAGTAGCGGCTACCGCTTCCACCAGGTCTTCTTCCGGCTGGGGGAGATTGATGCTGGTGCGATCGCCCCCGAGGAAGCCGGGTTCGCTGACCGGCATTTCTTCGCCCTCGAGCTGGCTTGTAATGCCGACCACCGCAATGACGGCATCGGCATTCTTCGCGGCGGCGATCGCTTCGGGCGAAGGCGCGTTATTCGCCTTGGTCCAGATGAGTTCGGCATGCGCCTTGCCGTTCCTGCTGCCATAGGAGATTTCGAGGGGGACCTTGTGGCCCTTCTCGAGGTGGACGCGACCAACTCCTGATGAGAGTCCCCCACCGCCACCGAACGCCGTTGCTACCTGCTTGTTGTCGACCGTAAGCCTTCCAAACCCTTCGCAGCGAAGGCCGAGAATGAAATCGCCTGATTCCGTGGGCGTCAGGAATCCCGACCATTGCACGCCGAAAGTTTTTTTCCCGGCGACTTCTTTCGGAAGATTGCTTTCGGTGAGTTTGACGTTGGCTTCAGTGCGGCTGACGATCGGTGTCGGCGGCTTCTCTCCCGGCGCCGGCTGGCCCCTCCGCATGCCTTCGTTGTAGTCGGCCTTGAGGCCAGGTTTGCCTTCGGGAGTCGTCAGAAGAGCTTCCGGCACCGCGGTTCCATCCGTGCGAAGGAACTGCGTACCGGGGACGAAACTGATGGTTGCGTTGGGGAACTCAGCATGAAGGCCATCGAGGATGGAGACAATATGCGTGGGCTGACCTGCATAGTTTCCGATCAACGGCCTGGTCTGGTCCGCAAGCGGCCCGACCACGGCGATTTTCCGGATTCCCGGTTTCAGCGGAAGCAGGCCGTCATTCTTGAGCAGAACCATGGACTCGTTTGCCAGCTTGCGTGCCTCGGCGCGATGTTCCGCACTATCAAGCTCCTTCTCATCGATCTTTGTGTAGGGAACCATGTCAGGAGGATCAAACATACCGAGCTTGATTCGCGCGCTGAACAGGCGAATGAGTGCGGTGTCGAGAACGTTTTCCGGCAGATATCCCTGCTGAACGGCATCGATGTAGGCTTTTTCGACTGGCTCACCGAATCGGGAAGTGAAAGTGACGCATTCGTTATCCATTCCGCGGAGCACCGAGATCGCGGCGCCCTGCGCCTGAGTCGGACGATAGCGATGATTGGCCGCGACGTCTCTGACGGCGTCGCAGTCCGACACTACGTAACCTTGGAAACCCCACTTGCCGCGCAACTGGTGCTGCAGCAGGTACTGATTGGCGCATGCGGGCTCACCGTTGATTGCGTTATAGGCGCACATCACCGATCCGGCCTTGCCTTCCACGATGGCAGCGCGGAAAGCAGGCTCGTAGGTGTCCACTTCGTCGTGCTTGCTGACGTCCACATCTGCAAAGTGGCGTGTTGGTTCCGGTCCGCTATGCACCGCGAAGTGCTTAGGTGTGGCAATGGCGAGATAGTATCTGGGGTTATCGCCCTGCAATCCAGTTACGTATGCAACACCCATGCGACCGGTGAGGAACGGATCCTCGCCGTAGGTCTCCTGTCCACGGCCCCAGCGCGGGTCGCGGAAGATGTTGAGATTAGGCGACCAGAAATCCAGGCCTCCCATGATGCCAGTGTGTCCTTCGCGCGCGTTTTGCACATGCTTGATGCGGCCTTCGATCCCAATCTGTGCCGCCATCGTGTGAATCCCCGGCGCATCGAAAGTGGCGGCAAGACCGATCGGCTCCGGATACTCGGTTACGCCGTCGTTGATGACACCGTGAAGGGCCTCGCTCCACCATTGATAAGCGGGAATCTTCAGCCGGGGCACTGCGGCGGAATTATTCTGCATCTCTGAAGCCTTCTCAGCAAGCGTCATGCGGCGCACCAGGTCGGTCGCGCGCTGCTCGGGTGAAAGCTGGGGATTCATGTAGGGCAGATTCGCGGAGTCCTGCGCAACTGCAATTTGTAGGGCTGAGCCAAACAAGAGCACTCCCGCACAAGCAAAGATGCACTCGACAATTCGCGTCACGCGGTTTTTCATACCTTCTCCAGATTGAATTTTGAACGTCGACTTCATTAGAACTTTGCTGCGTATGCTGTTGTGAATTGCGATAGCGTTGTAGCGGCAATCTTACTTGACGGTTGTTTGAACTTCCTTGCCATAGTAATCAATCTCCGCATTCGGAACACTGGTCACATCCACGCCTGAGCCATGTCCGCTGCCGACCAGCACGACGCGGAATTTGCGGTGTTCGATCATTCCGGGATACGAGCCTTGGCGCAGGCCGATGTTGAGAACCGAGCTGCGGTCGTCCCAGCGGAGAGGTGATTACCGAATGCTGGCCCTGCTGGTATTCGTAGCCATCCCCGGCATCTTCATAAAGATCGAATTTGCCGTCGGCGCCGCGATAGATGCGGAGCTCGATCGGCCCTGCGGCGATCCTGCGTGGCGTACTCGATCTGCGGGCCCATGGGAAGGATGGCACCCGCGCGCACGAAGAGCGGCATGCGATCGAGGGGCGCATCGGCTTCGATCTCTTGGCCGCCAGTAAACGATTTGCCCGTCCAAAAGTCGTACCATGCTGCAGCTGGAGGCAAGTAGACGTTGCGTTTGGTCGCGTCGGCCTTGAGCACCGGGTTGACCAGGATGGCAGGGCCGAACATGAATTGATCGCCGAGGTTCCATGTCTTCGGGTCCGTGCGCCAGTCCATGACGAGCGGGCGCTGGATGGTGTAGTCATCGGTCGCTACCTTCCAGGCTAACGAATAGATATACGGCATCAGCCGGTAGCGGAGCCTATCGTAGCTCACCAGGATGGGCTCGACTTTATCGAAGCTCCACAGCTCGTTATGCGGCCGATGCCCGTGCGTGCGGAAGATGGGACAGAACGTGCCGTACTCAAACCAGCGTGCGTAGAGCTCCTGGAATGCGGGGTCCGCGAGAGGGTCATCGTGTGGCGGCCAGTAACCGCCAATATCGGTGGTCCAGTATGGATATCCGGAGAGCGCGAAATTGAGACCGGCGGGAACCTGGTGGCTCAAGCCCCAGTAGGTGCCGTAGACATCTCCCGACCAGACGGCAGCGCCTACGCGTTGCTGCCCGAGAAACGCAGAGCGCGTGAGAAGAAAGACGCGCTTGCTCTGGTCTTGGGCTTTCCAGTGATCTTGTACTCCGAGAGTATGCACGAGCGGGAAGACGTTCGTGAATTCCGCACCGTTGCCGATGGCGAGCTGTCGGCTGCTCAGGATGGCGTCGCCCATGTGCGGCCAGTATTCTTCCGGCTCAGCGCTATCGAGCCAGAATGCGTCCCATCCCTGCGTCAGCAGCTTGCCTGGCAGGTGCTCCCAGTAGATGTCGCGCGCCTCGGGGTTGGTGGCGTCGTAGACGTGCGCGTCGGACACAAGCTCATGCTTTGTCATCGAGAATCTTGTAGGTTTCGGACTTGGGATCGAGCAGGCCCCAGACAGAGATCATGGCGTGCACGTTCTCTTTGTGCAGGGCCTCGAGATCTTGCGCTACGTCGTGATAGTTGGAATTGAAGACCGGATCGCCTTCGGTCTTCCACCAGAACCAGTCCTGCACCATGGCGTCGAGCGGGATATGCTCCCGGCGATAGCGTTGCGCGATCTCGCGAATCTCGTCGAGTGATACGTAGCGGTCCTTCGATTGAAAGAAGCCGTAGGCCCACTTCGGCAGCATGGGCGCGTGGCCGGTCATGGTGCGGTACTCGTGAAGAATGGCGTCGATCTCCGGGCCGTAGAGGAAGTAGTAATCGATCGACTTGCCAGCGATGGAAGTCAGCTTCATCTCAAGCGGGAATCGATTGTCGAAGTAGGTGAGCGCCGCCGTGTTCCACATCAGCCCGTATCCCTTGCTCGAAATCAGCAGAGGGATCGCGACATCGGTGTTGTTTTGCCCCAGTTCCACTGTGGCGCCGCGATAGTTGAACATGCCGCTCTGGTGCTGGCCGAGCCCGTAGAGCGCTTCGGTGATCGAAGGAGAAAAGCGGTCCGTGACGCGGTAAGTGTGGTCGCCATTGAGCTCGACCGGCTCGTAGGTGCGCGGGATGCTGTTGCCTTCGTTCAGCAGCGATTCTCCGCTGATGGTGCGAAAGGAGAGATTGCCGCGTTCGATGTTGACGATCACCTCAAGCTGAGCAGTCTTCAAACTGGCCGCTTTCGCGTCCTGCGCAAACGTGAACGGCGCTCCCGGACAGGATTGCTGTGCGTCGAGCATCCACGGGCGCGGCGACGCGGGGGCGGACGGTTCGGGCGTAGCGACGACGTGAATCACCGAGTCAGAACACACGGTGACCTCGAGGACTTCACTGCCCGCAGTGGCGCGGATGCCGTGGCTTGTCTGCTCGATTTGCGCGGGCGGAGGACCAGGCGCCTTTTGTCCGGGCATTTGTGCATCGGCCATCGACGAGGTAGCAAAGAAGAGAAACAGGATGGGCATGACTTCCCAACCATCACGACACGTTGCGGAGAATTCCTGCTTTCCAAAGCATCTTCGATCTCGACTTTCTGTTCGCCAGACGTTCTGCCATCTAACGGCAATCGGCTGTGAAGCAGAGGTTCTTGCTGAAGAACGGCAGCACATGGTTCTGGAATCGATCGGCGACTGCGCTGATATGCGTGCCGGAATAAATCTCAAAGCTGTTTGCGATTCCGTAGTTATCGAGGATGTTGTGCAGCTTGGTGGCATCGAAGCGCAAGCCATCCTGATCGCCCACATCCATAGAGATGGCGCGGTACTGCTTGAGATTGCCGATGTACTGATCGACAAAAGCCAGCGGTGAGTTGGCCGCGAATTTCGCCACGATCTCCGGCTGCGGAACGCCGTCCTTGGTTGGCAGATCGAAGTAGAGCGGAGGGTTCTTTGGATTGGGAGCCCACGCCGCTGCCGTTGCATATTGCGCGGAGGCGAAGCCGGGCGACTGTGCCGCCAGGTCAGCTGGAGACTTGGCCGCCGCAACCTTCTTCTCGCTGGCAATCGCCCGCTCCTTGATCTGATCGGCAGGACCTGGTCCGCCGCCGACCATCGGAGACATGCAGCAGGGACTCATGATGTAGAGAGCGCCGAAGACGTCAGGATGCTTCATGCCGATGCGCGACGCACCATAGCCGCCCATGGAGTGGCCGACGAGACCGCGACTGGTGCGATTGGGGATGGTGCGATAATGCGCGTCGATGTAGGCAACCACGTCGTGCGCAGATGAACTTCTCGAAGTCGCCGGTAGTGACGGAGCTTGAGTACATCGAGCCGTTATAGATGGTTTTGGAATCGGGCAGGACGACGATCATCTCCTGCGCGCCATGTGCGAACGCGCCTTCGATGGTCTGCGGGACGTGGATCTCATGCGTCCACTGCTCGGCGCCGATGGAGTAACCGTGCAGCGCGTAGACCACGGGATAGCGGCGCTTCTTGTCTTTCTCGTAGCTGGGCGGGAGGAAGACGATAACGTCGCGATCGACGGCGTCGCCTTCGAGATTGCCTTCGAGTGCCGTGCCGTGGATCTTGATGTGCTCCACCGTCACCGGCTTTGCGCCGGGGACGACGTCGGGAACGTTGGTTTGCACCTGGGCCAGGCGAGCTGGCTGGCGCGACGCTGCAGATCGCAGTGCATTGCGCACGCAAGGATCCGATTCATTGTTTTCATCTGGACCTCTCTCGAAAGACCTGGGCTACTGCACCGGGTAGGAATAAATGTTCACGCTGAAGGCTTTGCGTACGACTGCGGCCGGTCGTTGAACTTCGAATCGACTGCAGCAATCATCCACGGCTCTCAAGCGAGCGCGTTCGCGACTACGGCTCAATCGAGACGACGGTCACTGATCGCGGCTCTACCGTTAGCGAGAGCTTGCCGTTCTGCATCTTCACCGCTGTCGGCTTCGGCGCAACTGAAGTCGGTGAGTCAAAGGTGTTGACACTGTCCACTGCGGCTCCCGTTAACGTCTCCGCCTTCGCCGACTTTGCCGTGATGCCGGCAACAGGTCTGCATCGATCGTTGCGGGGTTTTCCGCATCGAGGTTGGTGATCTCAAGCAACAGCTTTCCGTCCGCGCCTTTTGCGGCGATGGCGTCGACGCGCGGCAGGGTTACGCCGCCATGGGTGTAGGTGCCCGCGTCGAAGGCGACGGGAATAAACGTGGCGTCCTGAAACGGAACGTACATCTTGAAGACGTAATAGGTCGGCGTCAGGACCATCTTCTCCTTGTCGGTGAGGATCATCGCCTGGAGCACGTTGATCATCTGGGCGATGTTGGCCATGCGGACGCGATCGGCGTGGCGGGCGAAGATGTTCAGATTGAGCGAGGCCAGAATGCATCGCGGATGCTGTTCTGCTGGACGAGGAATGCCGGATTGGAGCCGGGCAGCGGCGCATGCCAGGCTCCCCACTCATCCACCGCCAAGGTCACCTTCTTCTCCGGATCGTACTTGTCCATCACGGCTTCCTGCTTGCGCAGGAACTCATCCATGAAGAGCGTGGATTTCAGAGCTCTTGGCGTAGTCGTCCTGTCCGAACTTCTCCGAGGCGGTCGAGGGTGGCCAGCCGTTGGGAACCGTGTACCAGTGCAGCGAGACGCCGTTGATGTCCCAGCCCAGGTGTGCTTCTTCCACGCTTTCATCACGGCTTCAGTCCACTCGGTGTCCGGCGTGCCAGGACCCACGGCGATCTTCAGCATCTGGTCCTTGCTCGCGCTGCGCCGGATTCATGTTGAGCACGAAGCGGCTGTATACCTTCATCAGGCTCACGTAGTAGTCGGGCGTCATCGCGCCGCCGCAGTCCCAGCTCTCGTTGCCGATGCCGAGAAATCCGACCTTGTAGGGCTCGGGATGGCCGTTGGCGGCACGCTCTTTGGCGAGAGCCGTGGGCGCGGCGGCGGTCATGTACTCCAGCCACTCGGCCGCCTCCTGCGGCGTGCCTGAGCCGACGTTGACGGACACGTACGGCGTGCTGCCGATCTGCTGGATGAAGTCCATGAACTCGTCGGTGCCGAAGGCGTTCGTGTCGATGACGTCGCCCCATGCCGAATTCACGGTGGCGGGGCGCTTGTCGCGCGGGCCGATTCCCTTGCGCCAGTGATACTGGTCGGCGAAGCAGCCGCCGGGCCAGCGGACGTTGGGCACCTTGAGTTCCCTCAGCGCGGCGACGACATCGTTGCGGATCCCGCGGGTGTTCGGGATGGATGAGTCGGGGCCGACCCAGATGCCTTCGTAAAGGCCGTGGCCGAGATTCTCGGCGAACTGGCCGAAGATGTTGCGATCGATCTTCGGACCGGGCTTCGACGCGTCGATCGAGAGATGAATGCTGTCGGCAGCTAGAGCCGGCAGAGAAAGAATCGCGGCGAGGCCGAAAATAACAGCTTTACGACGCACCGAATTACCTCCTTTAAGGACGAGTTGCAGCGGAGCGCGAAAGCGCTGTACAAGCCGGGCAATTCGCCAGCTCAACAATTGGGCTCCCGTTCGGCTATTCATTTTCAAGTCATCGCTCAGAATCATCGAATATATAGATCGGAAGCAATGACAGACAAGGCGAATAAATCGTTTAATGCCTATCGATTTGATCGATGAGTCACGCGTGAAAGGAGGGCGCTCGGGCACTCCGTCAAATTCGATCAGATCTCTTCGAGGCCCTTGTTAAACCCGAGCAGGTCGGTCAGGATATTCACTTCGCGACTGAGAGAGCTGTGGTCCTTGCACACCAGGTTGAGCCGGACTTCGCGCGATCCGCCTGCGGGCAGACGAAGCGGAAGTAATTCGCTGCTGGCCAACTCAGCTTCGATGCGGTAGGCCGGAAGCCAGCCGAAGCAAAGTCCACTGCGAACGGCGTCGATTGCGGCCTCGATGGACGTGACCTGCAGAACGCGCTGAGCAGGCACGCGGGGCTGGTGTTTGAGTGTTCCCGATGCGGCGCCCTCAATGATGACCAGGGTGTGCTGCATAAGATCGGACCGGTTGAGCTTGCGCTTGACAGCGTGAAGCGGGTGATCGCGCCGCGCGACACCGATCATGCGGATGGCGAGGATGGGTTTGGTGAAGAATTCTCGCGAGATCAGGCCGGTAATGCAAAGTTGCGCGTTATGGACGGAAAGCTCAGAGTCCGCGGACAGAAATGTGCTCTGCCGGAGCTTGGGCTGAACGTAGGGGAAAAGCCGAGCGAACTCGGCGAGCGCGGCAAAGAGGCGCCCATTCGGAAAGATGCTGTCGACTGAGAGCCGCACTTCGGATTCGCCACCGGATGCGAGGGAGCGGACACGTTGCTCGATTCGTTCAAACCCGGCCAAATGCGGTTCGACGTCCGCGAGCAGTATGCGGCCCAGTTCGGTGAGGTGCGCTCGGCGGCCCTTGATCTCGAACAGTCGGATGCCGAGATGATCCTGGAGGCGGGCGATGGCGTAACTGATGGTCGACTGGGAGCGGTTGAGCTGTTTGGCCGCAGGCGCGAAACCGCCCAATTGGACGACGGTCTGCAGGATCTCCCATTCATCGAGAGTGGTTCGCATGTTGACAAATATATCTATCAAATCGATATGGTAGGCCCAAAATGCGACTATTCTGTATAACCCCATCAGGTGACACGGCAAAAACTCATCGAGAGCGCGATGAGAATTGCAGTTTCAACAAATCATTGGTCGCAAAGCTCTGTTCAATGCACCAATCAGAGCAAATTCAGCATGCTGAAAACGACCTTGCTGCCAAAAGCCACATTGAGAGTGTGTTTCTTCGCAAGGGATGAATTGTTTCGAGCATCGCTTCGAGAATCCAATAGCCCGGTGTCTACCGGCAGGCATTGGTGGTGACCGAAAAAGTCTTGCACAGCAAATTTGGGGCGAGACCAATCTGTCCCCGACGATCTGTTTATGCGGGGGTCAAATTCGCAGAATGGAATTCCCATGAATATCCCCAACAGCCAAAGTGAATTCGCAAATTGCCGACATCGGTGTCAACCGCCCATATTCTAGCCGTAGTGCCCGTTGCCGCTTTGGCATAGAACGATTCGTCGCTCCGAATTGAGCGAGCAGTATCTACCGCACGATCTGACATTCTTTTAGGTGCTTTTACCCTATACATTGTCTAGGGTAATCGAATAGTATTGCTTTGGGCCACCGGCTAGAAAGATGGCTCGACACGTACGAGCATCGGAGATAAGCCGTAATGGCAACCCACAAATACAGAGACATACTGGAAAAGATCCAAGAGGAGATTCGATCGGGCCGGTACGCTCCCGGTCAAAGACTGCCCAGCGAGACCGAACTGGTCAGGCGCTATGGGGCCTCAAGAATGACAGTCTTCAAGGCGATGCATGAGTTACAAACAATGGGGCTAGTAGTGCGCCGCGTCGGCTCCGGAACGTTTGTTGCTCAAAGTTCGAGCTCAAAGAGCCATGTCTTTGGATTGCTGATACCTGAACTCGGACAGACAGAGATCTTCGAGGTGATTTGCAAGGGAATGATGGAGTCTCAAGATGCCATTCGGCATTCCCTCCTCTGGGGGAACTCCGCATCGAAAGAGAACGAGAAGGAAGAAGTGGCAGAGCAGCTTTGTCAGCACTACATTTCTCAAAAAGTCTCAGGGGTATTCTTTGCTCCGGTGGAGTTCTCGACCGGACGGTTTCGGGCAAATCATAAAATTGTTGAAGCGCTGGACAAGGCTAAAATCCCGGTCGTGCTTCTCGACAGATGCGTAGAAACATATCCGCGTCGAAGCAAATACGACCTCGTCGGAATCGACAATCGGCGAACGGCATACCAAGCCACGGAACATCTGATTGCGGCTGGCGCAAAACGCATCGCTTTCATCGCGAGGCCGAATTCGGCAGCTACCGTAGATGCCCGTATTGCGGGCTTCAAGGAGGCGATTCAGGCTGTTGCACAAACTCCGAATCGCGAGGCGGTGAATCTTGGGGACGCGTCGGATCAGAAATTCGTAAAAGCAATTTTGAAGAAGGATCGCCCCGACGCGTTCCTCTGTGCCAATGATTTCACCGCCGGCAAGCTTATGCACACTCTCATGTCGATAGGGGAACGAATTCCTGAAGATATCAGGATTGTTGGGATCGACGATGTGAAGTATGCGAGCCTCCTTCCCGTGCCACTTACCACACAGCGTCAACCCTGCCGAGATATGGGCAGAATCGCGCTCGCGGTGATGCTCGATCGAATCGCTAATCCCGATCTTCCTGCGAGGGATGTTTTGCTCGGTTGCCAGATGGTCGTCAGGCAGTCCTGCGGAACTAAATCTGAGGAGTAGTACAACGAAGGGGTGGGGTTGAGTCAGAAGGGCGTGATATAGAACTCCTCTCGCTCAAGCAGTCATTGCGGGTCGTAGAGGGCTTTCGATTGCTCCACTGATGAGTGTCTGCGACATCCAAGCCACTTCAATGAACAAAATTGAATCGCGAAGTTTGGCCCAAACTTCCATTCGCTGAGTCGCTTTTATCGTGAGATCTCGCCACGGAAGACAAGTTGTATATGGTACTTTTATTGAATACCCTGCAAAATTTGTTGACAACTATTCCTGCATACATATACAAGTTGCCTCGGAGATTCAAGCCAGCTTGACTCTCTGCGATTTTCAACCTGCTCCGTTGTCTCTCCCGAGGTGTTGGGAAATCAGGGCGTGTCAGAGCTGTAGATCCGAGTCGCAAGTGAAGAATTCCAGGAGGCAGCATGTACGAGGCTATTTGTTCATTGCAGAGTCAGAAGACGATACGACCAAGAAAATCCGCTTGGCATAAATCCGTATCGAACTACGTTTGGATTGCGGTCCTTGCGATCAGCGGCGCGATCAATCCAAATTCTGTGAAAGCGCAAACGAGCTACGGGAGCGTCGTTGGAACCGTCACGGATTCCGCGGGCGCACTCATTGCAGGGGCGCAGGTCCAATTGACAAACAAGGGGACGAACGCGGAGCAGAAAGCGGTGACCAGTTCCGCGGGCACTTACACGTTCATCAACCTGATTCCGGGCTCTTACAGCCTGACCGTTTCGCACTCGGGATTTAAAGCTTCAACGGCCGATCAAGTCGATGTCCAGATCGGCGGAATAACCCGCTCCGATTTGAAGCTGGAGGTAGGAGCGGTGACCGAGACCGTCACCGTAACGAGTGTCATAGCCGGCCTCCAAACCGATAACGCGTCGTTGGGTGGAGTGATTGAGGGTAGGCAGGTGCAAGAGGCGCCCCTGAACGGCCGGAACGTGAACAACCTTCTCGACTTCGTGCCGGGGGTGGTGCCGGGGGGTGGGACTTCAGGCAGCACCGTGGCGAACGGCGGGACCGGTCAGGTCAGCCCGAATACACAGGCGATTTCATACGGAAACTATCAGATCGGTGGCGCATTCAGTGGGCAGAGCCTTTTCTTCATCGATGGCGTTGGATCCAATATCTCGGAAAACAATGTCAACACGCTCGTCCCAACGCAAGATGTAGTCCAGGAGTTCCGGGTCTCGACTAATAATGTCAGTGCGGAATTTGGTGGTTACGGTGGCGGCGTAGTTGAGATCTCCACCAAAAGCGGAACGAATCAATTTCATGGCACCGCGTACGAGTATTTTCGCAATGACGCGCTTGATGCAAACGACTGGTTCTCTAACAACGCGGGTTTAGGTAAGGTGCCACTCCATCAAAATCAATACGGTGCAAATCTGGGCGGGCCTGTCTTGAAGAACAAGCTCTTCTTTTTCTTTGGCTGGGAGCACGAATCTTTGAGCTCCGCGAGTCCGGCAAGTTACGTTATGCCGACGACGGCGGAATTGAACGGAGATTTTTCTGCAGACCCACAGGTTATCTATGACCCCAAAACCGGCAATCCGTTCCCGGGCAACAGTATTGCTGGCAGGATAGATCCTGCAGCTCTGAAGATTCTTCAGCTCGAGACGCCGAATGAATCGATGGTGAAGCAGACCCCCTTCGTCAACAACACGTTTGTGTCAGTACCCGCAGTGGGAGTTCAAACCCAATATAACGCTCGCATCGACGCTATCTTTGGCGCGGATACAGTTTTCGCACGCTATTCGTTCTGGAACCCGCACAATAATGCGGTCGATCCTTTCAACAACAAGACGGGCGCGGGGCCTACCGGCAACTTCACCCAGGAAGCAGTTCTGGGAGACAATCACGTGTTTTCTCCGACATCGATTGCGGAAGTGCGCTTCTCCTATCTGGAGAACTATAACTTCCAGGATCCGTTGAGCAACGGCTTCAACATGTCGACGATCAACAGTCAATGGGGGGCCATTCCCAGCCAATCCGGACTTAGTCTTTACTCTCTTCCCGCACTTGCAATTCAGGGCTATAACGTGGGGCCGAACCTTTCGCAATTGCACTGGAACAATAACATCTGGGCTATCAACGGAAGCTTCACGAAGATTGTGGGGAGACACAGCATTAAGTCTGGCGGCAATTGGCGTCAGGTACTCTGGGAAGCATATCCAGGAAGCGGGGGAGTTACTGTGACTTCGATCCCCGGTTTCACGGCCAATCCAAGCATAGCTGGAACGGGCAATGCTCTCGCCTCATTCCTGCTTGGTATCCCCTCACAGACAAGCGTGACAGTGACAACCGCCACTTACGCCTTCCTCCATAATTACGGCCTCTTCGTCGAGGATACCTATCAGGCGACGCCTAAACTGACAGTCACTGCCGGGCTTCGCTGGGAACAGCCGGGCGCATATTCAGAAGAGAACAACATCGATGCCGTCTTTCTTCCCAATGCGCCCCTGACAGTCGGCGGCATCAGTTCGTATACCAATCCGCTGGGTACTAGTGTGCCGATCAAGGGCGCAGCCGCATTGGTGGCTTCACCGCTCTATCCTTCTCGAAGGGAAGAATCACTCCATTGGAAGACATTCTCCCCGCGTGTAGGACTCGCCTATCGCGTTGACCCGAATAGCGTCGTCCGCGCGGGCTATGGCATTTCCTTCTTTCCGGCGGCTCTGGATCAGGACGGCCCTCAGCTGAGTTCGCTCACCAGGTCAGCGACAAACAACGTGAACACTGTCGGCCAACCGATTGGCGCCACAGTAGCGAATCCATTTCCAACGGGAATCACGCCCGCCCTCGGCCATTCTCAACAGGGAGTGGACAACCTCCTCGGAAGCGGCGTATGGGCACGAGTCCCCGACCAGCCGCTTGGCTATTCGCAACAGTGGAATCTGGCGGTCGAGCGCGCATTTGGAGCCAGCACGACGGCAAGTCTTGCTTATGCCGGATCCAAAGGAACGCATCTGATTATTGCGTCGCCTTTCACGGGTTCCGGCCTGCAAATTAATCAGATTCCTGACCAGTATCTAGCTCTGGGCAATGATCTGTTGACTCCGGTTCCGAACCCGTTCTTTGGGAAACTGCCTGCAGGATCGGTGGCGGGGGGGCCTACTATCCAAAAGGGCAGACTCTTGATGCCCTATCCTCAATATCCACTCGGAGTTCTGCGGCAAGACGCTCGCATCGCCGCTTCCAATTACAACGCACTCCAAGCATACTTCACGAAGCGTTTTAGCCATGGAGGGATTATTCAGGCTGCATACACGTGGGCGAAGTTGCTCAGCGATACCGACAATACGAGTTCCTTTCTCGACGGCCAAGGAGGTACAGGACTCGTTCAGGATCTCTACAACCTTAAAGCTGAGAAGTCCGTGAGCCAGCAGGATGTCCGGCATAACTTCGTCCTAAACTATGGGATCGATTTGCCCTTCGGACATGAACAGATGTACCTCTCGCACATCAATACAGTGACGAACGCCATCATCGGTGGTTGGCGCGTCAATGGAATCACAACTTTCAGGAGCGGCGTTCCAATCGCGCTTACGGCGACCCCGAACACGCTTGCGCAAAACTTTGGAGGCGGCACTCCGGGGTTCGGCGTGGGTAGTGGCATTATTAGGCCGAACTACATTCCAGGATGCAACAAGAGAGTATCCGGGCCCCGTTCGGTCACAGCTAAGCAGTGGTTCAACACAAGCTGCTTCACGGAGCCAGGGCCCTTCTCGTATGGAACTGAACCCAGGGTTGATACGGGCCTAAGGGTTGCCGGAGTGGCGAATTACGATTTTTCAGCCAACAAATCCTTCAACCTAACCGAGAAATTTAACCTGAAGTTTAGTGCCGAAATATTCGACTTGTTCAATCACCCTCAATTTGCCGAACCCGGCGTAGGTCTGGGACCTAGCTTCGGTGTGGTGAACCATCAAAGCAGTCTTCCACGCACGGTTCAGCTTGCTTTACGACTTACTTACTAAAACGATCCGGCAATCGATGCGGCGCACCTGAAACTCAGGTGTGCCGCGCCACTCCAGCACTGGGGAATGATGAGAATCCTGATGACTCTTCAAAAAACACTCGCTTTTGTCGTTATCCTTCCGTGCATCTTGTTTTCGGCTTCGACAACACTATTTGCACAGGGCGCGCCGGAGTCTGCCCCAAAAGTCACTGTTGACTCGGACGGCGCGGTGCAGATTCCGGGTTACACTGTGCCGCTTTCCAGCTTCCTGAGCCCCCAGGCCAAAGCCTACGTTGCGGAACATCTGAGAGATATGCAGAATCCTGAGCTTTTGAAGCAGGATCAGGGCGTGCCTCGTTTCATGAAGCACTACCTGGAACGAGATGAGACCATCTTTGCCGTCGAACGCAAGGACGCTTCTCTGGGAGGAGTGCACGCCTATACCTACACTCCCAGGTCTGGCATATCCGAAAAGAACAAAGAACGGGTATTGATCAACCTTCACGGTGGCGGATTTTCCGGTTGCTGGCCGGGTTGTGCGGAGCTCGAGTCGATACCGATCTCCGCGCTCATGAAGATCAAAGTTGTCACGGTGGATTACCGCGAGGGCCCAGATAATAAGTTTCCCGCCGCCAGCGAAGATGTGGCGAGCGTCTACCGGGAGTTGCTGAAGGCTTACAAGCCGCAGAACATCGGCATCTATGGATGCTCGGCCGGCGGCATGTTGACTGCCATGTCTCTGGCTTGGTTTCAAACGCATGGACTGCCAACGCCGGGAGCCGTGGGCATCTACTGTGCCTCCGCGGGCGCGTTTGGCGGAGACGCGACATATATAGCGTTTCCTTTCGGAGAAGGACGGATGCCTCCTACGCGCCCTCCCGGCCAATCACAACTTGGATATTTCAGCGGGGCGAATATGAACGATCCGCTGGTATCGCCAATGAATTCACCCGAGATATTGGCGAAGTTTCCGCCGACGTTGCTGATTACAGGCACTAGGGACTTCGCGATGAGTGGAACGATCCACACGGATACAGAGCTGACAAAAAGAGGCGTCAAGACGGAGCTTCATGTGTGGGATGGACTATTTCACGGATTCTTTTACAACGCCGATGTGCCGGAATCGCGGGACGCTTTCAACGTAATGATCAACTTCTTCGAGCGAAACCTTGGGACGTAGTATCTGCCGCCGCGCGGAAGAATGCGCGCGTTAGTTGCAAACGCTTGCATTGAAGTGCCAATCAAATTTATTCCATCAGGCGATCCATCTGGATTTCAGCCTAGAAGAGTGAGACCGGATATGCCAAAGAATACATCGAGCGTAACCCTTGTTATTTTTGCCGCAGTGTCCCTCGGGATCAGTTTGGGTGCTGAGAATCAGAGATCTCAAGAGCATTGGGTCACTTCGTGGAGCACAGCGATCCATACGCCATTGACCTTTCCAGGCTTGCCCCCCGCTCCGGTTTTCGACAACCAGACCATAAGGATGATCGTGCGGCCGACTATTGGTGGGCAGCGCGTTCGCATCCGGTTTTCGAATGCCTACGGGACGTCTGCATTGGAGATTGGCGCTGCCAATATCGCACTGACAGACCACGGTTCGATGATCTTACCGGGATCGAATCATCCACTTACCTTTGGCGGAGCAACTTCGGTGAAGATTCCAGCAGGGGCCCCGATGTTGAGCGATCCCGTCGATCTGAAAGTCTCTCCCTTTTCCGAAGTTTCCATCAGCATCTACCTTCCCCACAGAACGCCAGGAACAACAACACACTTTTGGGCGCAACATGAGACCTACGTCACGGGACGAGGCGACTCCACTGAAAAGAGCGAACTGCAGAATAGCTCCGTGACAACGTCCTGGTATTGGCTTGCCGATCTAGAGGTTTCCAGGCCAGATAGCTACGCCGCCCTCGTAACATTCGGAGATTCGATCACCGACGGAGTAGGAGCAAAGCAAGGTGAATACGGCGATTGGCCAGACCAACTTGCGAGACGCTTGGCGGAACCCCCGGGACGTCCGGGTATGGCGGTCCTCAATGAAGGGATCGGTGGGAATCGTATCTGGCATGACGGTGCTGGAGTGAATGCGCTGGCGCGTTTCGACCGGGATGTACTCGCACAACCGGGCGTGACTGACGTGATGATTCTGGAAGGGATTAACGATATCGGATGGCCTCATATGAAGCCGCCTGGCACGAAGGAGTCCGCGGCACAGCCCTCTAGTCCATTCGCCGCTGAAGCAGTAAGCGCCAATGAACTCATCATCGGATTCAAGCAACTGATCGATCGCGCACATCAGCATGGAATCCGGGTGTTTGGTGCAACTTTGACACCATATGAAGGCGCCGATTACTTCAGCCAAGATGGAGAAGCTATTCGTCAAGAAGTGAATCAATGGATTCGCTCCAGCGGAGCCTTCGATGGAGTCGTCGATTTCGACCTCGCAGTTCGTGATCCAGCACATCCATCCCGTTTCCGCGAAGAATACCAATCTGGAGACCATCTTCATCCGAGCACAGCAGGTTACAAGGCCATGGCTAGCGCGATCGACATTGCAGCATTACATACCGGTAAACATTAGCTCTGCGGCAGGCTTCGGGAGAAAAGAACCAGCGGGAAGGAATATGAAACTGAGAAACACGTTGTTTGCCATGGTTCTTGGTTGCAGCATCTGTTTCGGTCAATCCGACAGTTCATCTTCCGCGCCAACCAATATCCCGGGGGCGGAATATCCGAGAATCCATGTAGATCACACTGTGACGTTCCGTGTACAAGCGGATCAAGCGCAAAGAGTCCAGTTGTTGCTGGAACTCGGTCAATCTACTTATGAGATGACCAAAGGTGCGGATGGCCTTTGGGAGGTGACGACCAAACCGCTCCTGCCAGGCTTTCACTACTACGCGATTTCGGTGGATGGCTTTATATCAAACGATCCGGGCAGCAAAGTCTTCTTTGCGGCTCAGAAAGAAGTGAGTGGGCTTGAAATTCCGGCGCCGGAATCAGAGTTCTTCGCGATTAAGAACGTGCCTCACGGAACGGTGCGAACGGAATGGTATCGTTCAAAACTAACGGGCCAGACGCGAAGAATATACGTGTATACTCCGCCAGGCTACGATCAGTCAAAATTGCACTATCCGGTTTTGTATCTACAACACGGGTTCGGAGAGGACGAGGCCGGTTGGAGCGATCAGGGCCATGAGAACTTCATACTAGACAATCTCATCGCGACACATCAAGCCAAACCGATGATCGTTGTTAACGACAATGGTATGACGGGAGTGCATTACAACCTTCCCATCCCCCAACCCGGCGTCAAATCGACCGTGCCACCCGCCCAGCAAGTAGCTCGCTTCTTTATGGAGGAAAGGTACTCATTGCTGGACGGTATCGTCTCGACGGAGTTGATTCCCTTCATTGACGCTAGCTTTCGTACAATCCCGGATCGCAATCATCGTGCCCTTGCGGGGCTTTCGATGGGTGGTGCTCAGGCACTCCGGATTGGCTTGAACCATCTGGACAAGTTTGCGTACCTAGGTGCTTTTAGTCCTGCAGTTTCAATTACCGATGTCACTAAGGACTACGACGGCATTCTGGCTGACAGTGTAAAAGTGAACCGGCAGCTTCGGTTGTTGTGGCTGGGAATCGGAACCGACGACTTCCTCTTCGGTCCAGTCAAACAGTCTCATGAGGCATTGCAGAGGTCTGGCATCAACCACGTTTGGGTAGAAAGTTCTGGGGCGCACGTCTGGACCGTATGGCGTAAGTACTTGGCTGATTTCGCCCCGAGGTTATTCCAATGACCACGCCAGTCCTAATGGTTGGATTGGGAGAAGTCCTGTGGGACTTCTTGCCATCAGGAACAATGCTGGGGGGAGCCCCGACGAACTTCGCATACATGACGAGCGTGCTTGGCAATCGCGGGATCGTAGCAAGCCGAGTGGGAAGGGATATTCTTGGTCAGCAAGCGTGCGAGGTCATGGATAGCCTTGGGCTGACGACCAACTATATTCAACGCGATGAAGAACATGAAACCGGGAGTGCAACAGTCTTACTCGATTCGGCTGGCCTGCCGACATTCACCATCAAGGAATTAGTCGCTTGGGATTTTCTCGATTGGACAGCTGCCTGGGAGGAGTTGTCACGACTGGCAGATGTGGTTTGCTACGGCTCACTTGCTCAGCGCTCGTCAATTTCTGCAGATACGATTGACCGATTTCTTGGCAATACCCGAAAAGGAGCAGTGAAGATCTTCGACGTAAATCTGCGCCAATCGTTCTACACCATGGATGTTCTCCACAAGCTTTTTTTGCGCGCCGATATCGCTAAACTCACCGACCACGAAATGCGGCGAGTCGGCTCGTTTTTTCTAGCCAACAACATCAATGATGTAGAGCGGCTTGCTAAATGGCTGCGAAGCGAATTTAAGTTGGAAGTGGTTTGCATCACGCGCGGAGATCGCGGCAGCCTTCTGATCTCCGAAAATGAAGTAGTGGAACACCCGGGGTTAGCTGTGGGCGTGGTGGACACAGTTGGAGCAGGTGATGCATTCACGGCGTGTCTGGCACATCAGTTCGTACAGGGCCGTCCCTTGACTGAAATCAGTGAATCCGCAAATCGGTTCGCATCCTGGGTTGTGACGCAGATGGGAGCGACACCGAAGATCGACCCGCAGAACTTGCAGGAAATCTTGGCAGGCACAGAGCGCTTGACGCATTGAGGGGGCGTTTCATGAGGAGCTTACGGCCCAGATAGTCTTGCAGAGTTCCTACGTCGATGCCGCCGCGACAACGGATTACGAGGTAATGAACCATAACGGTAGATCAACAACAAAGGCGGGCATGAAACAGACGACAAGAAGAAGGTTTCTTCAGTATGCAGGCTCCGCGTACGGGATGTTCCCCCTTTCGCTGGACGAGTTCTTCCAGGCGCCCGGGAGTTCGTCCGCATTATCGTCTCGCCTTTCACAGGATCCACGCCGTCCTCAATTCCATTTGTTGCCAACTCATAACTGGATGAACGACCCGAATGGACCGATATACTTTGCGGGGAAATATCACATGTTTTTTCAGTACAACCCGGAAGCGGCCATCTGGGGCAATATGAGCTGGAATCATGCTATCTCGGACGACATGCTCCACTGGAAGCTTTATCCGGTGGTTCTCACAAGGACCCCAGGCGGGCCAGATGCGGCGGGTTGTTTCTCTGGATCGGCGATTCTGACCGAGCGGGGAAGAAAACCGCGGGTATACGCAATCTACACAGCGGTGGTTAGAGACAAAGCCCACGAGACAGTACGAAATGAGGGCCTTCGCGAATCGCAATGTCTTGCCTGGTCCGAAGACCCCATGCTTATGCAATGGACGAAGCTGCCACAGCCGGTGATTCCAACGCCTCCGGACGGGCTTGCGATCACCGGCTTTCGAGATCCGTCGGTCTGGAAAGAGGGCGATAATTATTTCCTGACGGTCGGTTCCGGCATCGAAAGGGTAGGAGGATGTGTACTACTTTATCGATCCAAGGACTTGAAGGACTGGGAATACGTCCATCCTCTTATTAGTGGTATATGGAATGGAAGATACACGCCGAATCCTGTTGGAGATGGCGAGATGTGGGAGTGTCCGGACTTCTTCCCATTGGACGGCGGACATGTTCTTGTCTATTCGTCGATGGGGAGAGCCCGTTGGCACTCTGGGATTCTTGATAAAGCAACCATGAAATTTGAAGCAAAGACAAGTGGGTTGTTGGATCTGGACTCTTTCTATGCTCCTAAGACCCAGCTCGATGCTCAAGGACGGCGTATTCTCTGGGGCTGGATTCCAGAACGCCGGTCACAGGCAGAGATGATCGAAGCAGGGTGGTCTGGGATGATGAGCCTGCCGCGCGTGTTGAATCTGGATTCTGACGGCTCACTTCGCATGCGAGTTTTACCCCAGGCAGCGACTCTGCGGCGAGGTCCTCTTGAGGAAGGCTCGAATTCTGCAGTAACGTTGAAAAACGCCACAGGAGAAATGTCGTGGGTTGGGAAGAAAGAAAGAGACATGGAGTCTCAATGACGCTCGGCTCAATTGAGTTGCTTCGTATTGAATACTCCTCAAAAGAACACGCCTGGATCATTGATGGAAGGAGTGTTTCCTTACAACGCTCGGATGTTCCTAGGGTGCACGCATTTGTCGATGGCTCTGTTATTGAGATGATACTGAGCGAACGCGTGGGATTTACGAAACGCTTCTACTATTCCGGAACAGATGCGCCAGACATTGCGATCCGAGGGAGTGGAACAGAAGGCACCCTAAAGGCCTGGACGGTTTCACCGATCTCCAACGATCGCCTCACAACTATGAACACCTAGCATAACCCGGTGGATGGGAGACATCTTGAACCGCTACTTACTGAAAGCCACTATCGTCGGAGCACTCGGCGGATTACTCTTCGGCTTCGATACCGCTGTTATCGCCGGCACGACCCAGCAGCTATCAGAGATATTCCGCCTTACCCCGATCACATTGGGAATGACCGTCTTCATCGGTCTGGTTGGAACAGTCATTGGGGCTTTGTGTTCTGGCATTCTTGGTCAAAAAATGGGTGGACGGGAATCGCTGCGAATCATGGCAATTCTGTACACTATCTCCGCTCTTGGCTCCGCCTTTGCCTGGAATTGGGAAGTGTTGATGATCGCGAGGTTTATTGGAGGGTTAGGCATTGGTGGCTCGTCTGTTCTGGGACCGGTGTACATTGCCGAGTTAGCTCCCGCCAAACTGCGCGGCAGGATGGTGGGATTGTTTCAGATCAATGTTGTCCTCGGAATCCTGCTTGCGTACCTGTCGAACTACATTATTACCCTGCAGCACTTTGGATCAGCTCAGTGGCGGTGGGAGTTTGGGGTTGCCCTTCTTCCGTCAGTTGTGTTCCTCTTTCTTCTCTATGGCATTCCAAGGAGCTCTCGATGGCTCGTGACGACAAATCAGACCGATGAAGCCCGAGAGGTTCTCCAACTGATGGGTTCTCCCGATTCAGAAGCGGAGCTCAAAGAAATCATCGATTCGATCCATTTGGAACGGGGCATCGGACAGGAATCTCTCTTTCAAAAAAAGTACAGGCTTCCGATCTTTCTTGCCGTTTCAATAGGTCTCTTCAATCAACTCGCGGGGATCAACGCGATTCTTTACTACTCCAATTACATTTTTGCCTCAGCTGGATTTAGCGAAGCCTCGGCGGCCTTGCAAACTGTGGGAATAGGTCTGGTCAATCTGTTAGCAACGCTTCTTGGTATGAGCCTGATCGACAAGGTTGGTCGCACGACGCTTCTGCTTATAGGTTCGATCGGGACGGCGATTGCATTAAGCGGGACGGCGGCGATTTTTTATACTCATACCCATCAGGATCTTCTGGTGTGGTGCCTTGTCGTATTTATCGTCTTTTTCGCCATTTCGCAGGGAGCCGTGATCTGGGTCTATATTGCGGAAGTATTTCCTTCGCGGATCCGCGCCAAAGGTCAGAGTCTCGGATCCTCGTCTCACTGGATTATGAATGCAATCATTGCTGGTGTGTTCCCATACGTTGCAGCAAAGTCTCAGGCTGCACCGTTCGCGTTTTTTGCGGTCATGATGTTGCTGCAATTTGTAGTTGTGCTGTTAATCTATCCGGAGACAAAAGGTATCTCACTCGAAGCAATTCAAGCAAAACTGAAGCTCAGGTGACCGTTGAAGATAGTTCGCGAATGACAGGGAAAATGCCGGCTTTGAAGCACCTGATAGATAATCAGCATCGTGAGGAGTCCTCGTGAAGATTGGTATTAGCGCTTTTGCTTGGACGGCACGTTTCACCGACTCGCACCTGAAGCTATTGCCAAAGATCAAATCCATGGGATTCAGTGCACTTGAAGTCCCGATGTTCGACCCGGAAGCCCTTCCGACGGAGAGGATCAGAGATGCTTTTGAGGAAAATGATCTTGAATGCACTGTCTGTGCAATTCTTCCGAAACCCTACAATCCCATTAGTCCGCACCAGAAGATCCGTAGTGAATCCATCGAGCACTTAATTCGTTGTGTACAAGCTTCAGCGCTAATGGGCAGCAAGATATTGTGCGGCCCGGTTTGCGCCCCTATTGGGTATCTGCCTCGACATCGCCCAACTGAGCGAGAATGGTCGTGGGTACTTGAAGCATTTCATAGACTTGAGAGTGTTCTGGACTCGACTGACATGACTCTTTGCATCGAACCAGTGAATCGATCAGAAACATTCTTCTTGCGCACGGCCCAGGAAGCAAAACATTTATGTGAAAGCATGGGGAACCCCCGCATCGGTGTCATCGTCGATACTTTTCACGCCAATATCGAAGAGAGGAGCATTCCCGCGGCGATCCTCTCGCTTGGCAAGCATCTCAGACATGTGCACATAAGTGAGAACGACCGGGGCCCGCTAGGACGAGGGCATGTTCCCTTCGATGAGATTATTCTAGCGCTGAGAAAGATTGATTATGACGGTTATCTACTAATTGAGGGCTTCGGTCATAACCCAAAAGAGAAACATAGTCCTGGCTATCTCTGGGCAAGTGTCGAGGTTACTCCCGAGGAACTTGCGTTTGAAGGCATGAAATATCTTTCTGGTTTACTTCCGTGATCAAAGCATTTTGATTTCGGTTCAACTAATCCGCTGGTAAGCGAATTATGCGCACTGGTCGGTGAAACCCTGATCACAAGGCGTCCGATATGGTGTCCCTTCGATTCCGGATTCCATGCGATTCAGTGCGGATCGGTGCGAGATCAGAATCCTTAGAATATCCAGAAAACAAAGTTGTTAGACTCCTATTGCGGAGCCATGCAGAGCAGTGCAGATGGGCAAAATCTCAGGTGCGTCGGCGTTCAAACACATTGTGCTCAGATCCTTACGTCATGGTAGTTCGTGGAGCCGCGCTTCACCCGCTATAGGTGGTCTTCGGCGACTCCGACAGGAGGTGGGCGATCTCTTTTACGGTGAGCATTCTCCCCCAGCGTTCGATGGTGTCGGCGATGGAGCAGGGATCCTGCTCGCATCCATGACAACATAGTTTTCGAGATTCAGAAGTATGGCCAAAGTATGCCTTAAGTATGCCCAACGGAGCCCTGTTTTGCCCCATAACGGCAACGATCCGAGGGTTTCCGAGGTTCTTTCCGGATCGCCTCAGACCGCCCGTAAGCTATTTATATTGTGGTGCTTGAATGGTGGACGCGGTAGGGATCGAACCTACGACCAGTCGATTAAGAGTCGAATGCTCTACCAACTGAGCTACGCGTCCTTTGGTTTTGCTCCTGGAGAAGGAGGTTGTTGAATGCGTTGTCGCGCCGTGAAACAGGCCAGACTGCAACTCAAGCAACTACTTAAAGATAACACAGCCTGCGCGACAAAACTGCCTCCTGAAGCGGCAGCTTGATCGGCAAAATTTGCAGGCTATCCGACGAAATCGACGTTGGCGCGGTGGGGAATGATGCCGCGATCGTACCCCATCTCGAGAAGCTTGCGGATGGCGTCTCTACCGTCCTCGCCGTAGTTGAGTGTGCGCTCGTTGACGTACATGCCGACAAAGCGATTGGCCAGAGTGGGGTCGAGGTCGCGTGCGAACTGCATGGCATAGGCAAGGGCTTCTTCGCGATGATCGAGCGCATGCTGGATGCTGTCGCGCAGAGCATTTGTTGTGGTTAGGAGTGTGTCTGCGCCGAGCGAGCGGCGGATCGCGTTGCCGCCGAGGGGGAGGGGCAGGCCGGTTTGTTCGCGCCACCACTGGCCGAGGTCGAGCAGCTTGAGGAGGCCATCGTTGGCGTAGGTAAGCTGGCCTTCATGGATGATGAGGCCGGCGTCGAACTCGCCCGCGACCACGGCGGGGATGATTTTATCGAACGGTACGACTGCAGTTTCAATATCGGGCGCGAAAAGCTTAAGAGTGAGATAGGCAGTCGTGAGCGTGCCGGGCACCGCGATACGAGTCTTCTTGACTTGAGGCAAGGTGAGTTTGCGCGGGGAGACGATCATCGGACCGTAGCCTTCGCCGACGCTGCCGCCGCAGGCCATCAACGTGTAGTTTTCCTGCAGGTACGGGTACGCGTGAAAGGAGATGGCGGTGACATCGTAAAACGCTTCGTTGATGGCACGGTGGTTCAGAGTCTCGATGTCGGTAAGGGTGTGGGTGAACTTGAACCCGGGGACGCGCACCTTGTTGGTGGCGAGGCCGTAGAACATGAAGGCATCGTCGGAGTCGGGGCTGTGGGCGATGCTGATTTCTTTGATGGCGGTACTTGTGGCAGTCATGATGCGCATAGTCCTTGCTGGGTGAGAGACGGTGAATGCGCCGAGTTCCTACGAACGGCTCGGCCCGGGGAGGAACTTTTGGCCGCTGGTTAGGAACGACGCCAGCGCTGTAGCGCACTAAAGGTGGCGGCAGCAGCGGTGATCTTAACAATCTCACCGGGAATGAAGGGAGCGACGGCAAGCGACCACGTCGCGGAGGCGCTGAGATGGAAGTAGTGGGCCAGCCAGGTAGCGCCTAGGAGGAAGACAGGCAGCGTTGCGACGGCGGCGGCAACGAGGGCGCCTCTGAAGCTTGAGGTGAGGGGCTTCAGCGCGCGAACTACCCAGCCGGCGGCGGCTGCGGCCAGTGGGTAGGAGAAGAGAAAGCCGCCGGTAGGGCCGAGCAGATGCGCTATGCCGGTCAAGCCGCCACTCGGCGCAAAAACGGGCAGCCCAAGGGCTCCCTCGGCGAGATACAGCACCATCGCGGAGAAGCCGGCGACCGGGCCGAGCGCCATGCCGACCAGGATGACGGCGAAGTTCTGCAGGGAAAGCGGAACCGGTGTGAAGGGCAGCGGCAGCGAGATGTGGGCGCAGGCGGCTACGAACGCCGTCGCCCCAACGACCAGCAGGACCTTGCCGGCGAGCGATCTCTGGAGCGATTCGGAGGGTTGGCTGAGGCTAAGCTGGGAAGGAATGGCGGATTGCATAGAGCAGGTCCTTTCGTGCTAGAAGCGCTTTGTCGAGATCGATTGGTGATCTTCGGGAAGGGTCAGGACTTCGGGCTGGCGGTTCCAGTTTTTTCCCATAACGTCCCGTACCGATTGTTGTGGAAGGGAACGAGGGATGCGAGAGTTTTGATCGTCGGCCGCCGCGAAGAGATGACGGGAAAAATCATGTTGCGGGTGAGCGGATCTCCGCCGACTGCGCACGTACCGGGCGCCAGCGATGGCCACAAGCACGAGAGCCAAGCAACAGAGGACCGAGATGGCAAAGAGGACAAACATATCCATAAGAAGGATAACAAGGCCATGGGATTCGTGCAGCTTATTCGATGAGAGGGGCCGATTTGCTGCATTGACGGCAACATGGAAGCAGCGATCGGGGTGGTCCTCGCGAAAGGCGGTATGAACTAGGTACGTTTCCACGTAAAAGCGGTTTTCCACTTGACGGTAAATGGGGTGAAGTTTGTACTTAGCTTTGTATGTCCATGTCGAACAAAACGCGCACCGAGACGAAACGCCGGAGCGCGCTTGTGCGGCTGTACGAACGAAGCCATGTGGGTTGGCGAAAGGTGGCGACGGGTGCGGCTGCGTTGCTTGCGCTGGCTATGGGATACCACGTCATCTTCGGACAAAACGGGATTACGGTTTACCAGCAGAAGCGGCAGGATGCTCGGAGCCTGGATCGTCAGTTGCATAGTTTGCAACGAGAGAACGATGCATTAAAGGGGCATGTTGAGCGGTTGCAGAATGATCCGAACGCGATTGAACACTCGGCTCGCGAGGAACTGCATTACGCGCGTCCGGGCGAGGTGATCTATACGTTGCCTGCCAGTCCAGCCTCTTCGGACACGGCCAAAAGCTCCGCTCAACAATGAGATTCGCCGCCTGATTGTTGCCCTTTGTTTCGGATTTTTTGGATTTGAGGTCTAGCTCATCCGGCCGAGGGACTGGGGTAGTTCTACCGATATGGATGTGATGAGCGTAGCCCCTCCGCCTGCCGATCATCGGATTCGCTATGGGTCGGGCGAGTTTCAGTTCGGCGATCTCCGGCTTCCGCCGGGTGCCGCAAAAAATCCAGTGCCTCTGGTTATCTTCCTGCACGGAGGATGGTGGAAGTCAGCGTATAACCTGACTTATGCGGGGCATCTCTGCGCGGCATTGAAGTCCGTCGGGGTGGCGACGTGGTCCGTGGAATATCGACGGGTAGGAGCTACTGGAGGCGGCTGGCCGGCAACGTTTCAGGATGTTGCTTCCGCTTGCGACTACGTAGCAACGCTCGTGAAGAGCTATCCCGTGGACCTGAACAGGGTGATCGCGATGGGGCATTCGGCGGGCGGCCACCTCGCGTTCTGGCTGGCGGGAAGGCATCACATCCCGGAGGCGAGTGCGATTTATCTGCCACAACCGAAGGTGGCGTTGCGTGGGGCGATTGCATTGGCGGGGGCCGTCGATCTGCGGCTTACGTGCGAACTGGCTGGTAATTCCAGCTTCGCTCACGATAAGGACGAGGTGTACGCCCTCATGGGCGGCCCGCCCGAACGGCTTGAGGACCGCTACAGGGCGGGGAATCCCGGGGACCTGCTTCCGCTGGGTGTGCCACAGGCGCTGATCCAGGGTTCGGAAGACGACCAGATTCCTCCGCAGTTGCCTGGCAGATGGGCGGAGAGGTCGCGGCGCCATGGGGATACCGTGGCGGTTACGATCATCCCGTCGGCCGATCATTTCGATGTGATCGATCCGCAGAGCAAAGCATGGGGTATTGTGCAGGCTGCGGTTCTGAAGATGGTTCATGGGTGAAATACGGCAGCGGCCACGACAGGGTGTGGACGATTACGATAGGCTGCTGAAGAGTAGAGGGACGGTTGATGATCTTTGATTTGGAAAACCCCAAGGGGCGCGTAAGCCATAATCTGTTGGTCGGATTGGTTGCGCCGCGGCCTATTGCCCTGGTCACGAGCATGAACGAGGATGGGCAGCTGAATGCGGCGCCCTTCAGCTCCTATAACTATCTGTGCACCGATCCCCCAATCCTCGGTCTGGGAGTTACGAACCGGTCTCCAGGTGGCCCAGTCCCAAAGGACACCGCATGGAATATCCGGAGAACCGGCGAGTTTGTGGTGAATGTGGTGACGGAAGACCTGATGAAGAAGATGAACGTTTGCGCGACCGATTTTCCGGCCGATGTGAATGAACTCGAGATGGCGGAGTTCACCACTGCGCCATCACAGGTGGTCAAGGTGCCGCGCATTGCGGAGGCTCATGCGGCGCTCGAATGCAGAGAGTTCACGACGATGGAAATTGGCAGGTCGAGGATTATTCTGGGAAGGGTGGTTTCGGTCTACGTCGAAGACAGGTTCATCGATCCGGCTGGCCCCTATGTGCTGGCGGAAGAGCTGCATGCCATTGGCAGAATGAATGGATTGGGTGCATATGTAAGGACGCGAGATGCATTCCTGATGATGCCGCGCATGACGTATGAACAGTGGAAGAGGGGAAAGGGCGAGGGTTCTTTGTAGGATCTCCGCCGCGTGGCCGCAACCACGTGATCCGGCTAGGAGAGATAAACTAGGAGAGATATTCCCTTAGCCACGGGTCGGTGGAGTGGACCAGCTCCTGGGTGGTTCCGTCGAAGACGACCCTGCCTTCATTGATGACAAGGAACTTGGTGTTGACGTCGACACCGCCGTTGGGGATCGGTTCAATTTTGCCAGTCTGCTGGTTGAATCGGTTTCTGGCCAGCAGGAAAGCGTCCTGCAGCCGGTGCGTTATCAGCAGGGATGTTGTGTGGGTGACGTCGCGCTGCTTGATGACAAGCTCGATGATGGTGGTTGACGTAATCGGATCGAGGCCGCCGGTGGGGGAGTCATAGAGGATGAGGTCTGGTTTGGCAATGATGGCGCGTGCGATGGATACGCGGCGTCGCATGCCGCCGGAGAGCTCCGAGGGAAACTTTGCGATGGTGTGTTCGAGCTCGACGAACTGCAGTGCCTCCACGACTCTTTTGTGAGCTTCTTCTTCCGAGACGCGCTCTTCGTGGAGACGGTAGGCCACGTTGTCTTCTACTGGGAGCGAGTCAAAGAGGGCGGACTCCTGGAAGACCATGCCGATGCGCCCCCGGAGCTTGAAGAGATCGGTCTCCTTCATGCGCGTGACGTCTTCCCCGAAGACAAGAATGGTGCCTGAATCCGGTCGAATGAGGCCGTTTACGAGCTTCATCAGCACGGATTTTCCTCCACCCGCCGGGCCGAGGATGATAAGGGTTTCGCCACGATGCACGCTGAAGGAGATGTTCTGCAGAACGGGCTTGACGTCGAAGGTGATCGAAACATCTTCGAAGACGACGACGGGATCAGCCGAGTCAGGGTTTTGCTGGGTCTGGGAGGTGTCTCCGGGAGCGATATCGGTTGGCATGGTCCGGTTACCTGCCGAAGATGCCGATCATCGCGCGGCTTACGATGAAGTCGACGATGATGATGAAGACAGAGGAGTAGACGACGGCCTGGGTGGTTGCTTTGCCGACGCCCTGGGTGCCGCCCTTTGTCGTCATGCCGAAGTAGCAGCCGACCGTGGCGATAATAAAGCCGGAGAAGAGCGGTTTCGTGAGGCCCTGAACGACGTCGCCATACTGTAGCGCGCGATAAGAGTTGTGGAAGTAGGAGGAGGCATTGAGGCCCATCAGGGTGACACTGACCAACGCGCCGCCCGCGATACCGACTGCATCCGAAACAATGGTCAGGAAGAAGAGCATGAACACCGTTGCGTAGAGACGGGGGGTGACCAGCTTGCGGATGGGGTCTGTGCCCAGGGCTCGCATGGCGTCTATCTGCTCGGTGACCTTCATGGAGCCGATCTCTGAGGCCATTCCGGATGCGTTGCGGCCGGAGACCATCAGACCCGTGAGCACGGGGCCAAGTTCCTTAACCATAGACAGGGCAACAAGGTTGCCGGTCAGGCTGACGGAGCCGAACGCCTGGAGCGAGGTTGCCGACTGCAAAGCCAGAACGCATCCCGTGAAGAAGCCGGTGAGGACGACGATCGGCATGGAGCCTACGCCGATGGAGTCCATCTGAGTGTAGATATCGGCCCAATAACGCGGGCGGGAAAAGAGGTTCGAGATCGCGCGCCAGCACAGGATGGAGTAGTCCTGGATGGAGGCGATGGTTTCCTTGGCGAAGCTCTCTGGAGAGACAAAGGGCATTTTGTTCTGTGGGTCAGGTTATCAGATGCGGGACCCGGGTTGGAGATGTATGTCTATGGAAGGACTGCGAAAGGGGCCGGGATGCATAGAACCGGCGCGGAATGAGAAGATAGAGAGAATGATAGCTGAGATGACGGCCGCGGTGCTCTATGGCAAGGAAGATCTTCGGCTGGACCGCGTGCCGGTGCCTCTGGCCGGCCCGGGGGAGCTGGTGGTCCGGGTAGGCGCGGCGCTGACCTGCGGGACGGATTTGAAGGTCTACCGGCGTGGGTACCACGCCAGAATGCTCAAGCCGCCAATGCCATTTGGACATGAGTTTGCCGGGGTGGTGGCAGAGGTCGGGGCCGGCGCGAGCGCGTTTCGCCAGGGAGACAGGATCGTCGCGATCAATTCCGCTCCCTGCGACGCATGCTTTTTCTGCAAACATGGACAGCAGAACCTGTGCGAGAACCTTGTGTTCAATAACGGCGCCTATGCTGACTTTATCCGGATTCCAGCGCGGATCGTGGAGAAAAATACCCTGTCCGTGCCGGATGGTGTCCCGCTGGAACATGCAGCTTTGACTGAACCGCTGGCGTGCGTGGTGCGGGGGCTTGAGGAGAGCGGCGCACGGGCCGGTGACACCATGGTTGTGATCGGCGCCGGTCCCATAGGGCTGATGTTCCTGCATGTGGCCGAGCTGGCGGGGATAAAGGTGATTGCGGTCGTAAAACGCGAGAAACAGATCGCTGCAGCCCGGTTGTTTGGCGCCGGCAGCGTCGTTCAGGTCAGTCCCGACAAAGACGTGGTGGCGGCGACTCGCGCCCTGACTCCCGAGGGCCGTGGTGCAGACGTTGTAATCGAGGCGGTCGCCAGCCCTACGACCTGGGAGTGGGCAGTTGATATGGTGCGCAAGGGCGGCGTTGTCAACTTCTTCGGCGGTCCGCCGCGTGGAACGAAGGTGCAACTGGATACAAACCGCCTGCACTATGGCGACATCACCCTGAAGTCCAGCTTTCATCACACCCCCGCGACGTGCAGGACCGCATTTGGCCTGGTCACCAGTGGCAAATTCAAATGTGCGGAGTACATCACCGGCCGGGCTGGACTCGACGAGGTCCCGGACCTCTTTGCGCGGATGATGAACAGGGTTGGAGACTCGCGGGAGATCAAGACCGCAGTCTTTCCGGGCGGGGTTCCACGGTGAGCGATGGGATTGTGACACAGCATGCGCTTCTGGGTGCTCCGCTGGAGTACCTGACGCCGATCGAGCGTCCGTCGCTTGCGGAGGCGCAGGCGTGGTGCCGTAATCTCGCTTCGAGACACTACGAGAACTTTCATGTCGCGACGTTTTTCCTTCCCCGCAAGGTACGGCCTCACTTCGAAAGCATCTATGCATACTGCAGAGTGGCGGACGATTTTGGAGATGAGGTCGCTGACCCGCTGGTTGCCACTCGTCTGCTCGACACCTGGGGCGCGATGTTGGATGAGTGCTATGACGCGCCTGGGCGCTCGATGCACCCGGTATTTGTTGCGTTGCATGAGACGATTCGGGAGTGTGACCCGCCGCGTGGGCTCTTCGCGGATCTGCTACACGCCTTTCGCATGGATCAGGTGAAGACCGAATACGAAAGCTGGGAGGAGTTGCTGGAGTATTCGCACTATTCGGCAAATCCGGTTGGGCGGCTGGTTCTGTGTGTTTGCGGGTATAGGGAGGAGTCGCTCGGGCTGCTCTCGGACAAGGTTTGCACGGCGTTGCAACTGGCGAACTTCTGGCAGGACGTCGTGGAAGACGCGGAGCGCGACAGACGCTACATTCCTGGCGATGCCATGCTGCGGTTCGGAGTTGATGAGGGACAGCTTGAGGGACGAGTGTTTACGCCTGAGTTTCGTGCGATGATGCAGGGCCTGGTATTGCGGACTCGCGAGATGCTGCTCGAAGGCGCAACGATTAGCAAGCATGTCGACAAGGATCTGTCGGTAACGCTGGACTTGTTCCGTAAAGGCGGCGAAGCAATCCTGGATGGCATCACTGCAGAGAACTTCGATGTTCTGCGGGGGAGACCCGTGGTGTCGAAGGCCCGAAAATTGACCTTGCTCATGGAAGCGTTCTTCGGTAAGTTGCGCGCGGGGATAGCCGCGTGACAACGGTTGAGGCATACGCTGTCTGCCGGATGATTGCGCAGCGAGAGGCCAAAAATTTCTACTATTCCTTTCGTGTTCTGCCGGAGCATAAGCGGAATGCGATGTGCGCGGTGTATGCGTTTATGCGGCGCGCCGACGATATTTCGGACGATGAATCGCTGCCGGTGATGGAGCGGCGCGAGGTCATGTCGCAATGGCTGGATTCGTGGCGGGAAGCGAGACGAAGCGGCGTGTCCGATGATCCTGTGTTTGTTGCGCTGAACGATACGCAGAAGCGCTTCGCGATTCCCGATGCGCTGCTCGAAGATCTGGTGCGAGGCACGACGTTGGATCTCGAGGAGAGTCAGCGGGATGTCGTGACCTTCACCGACACCACCATTGCCGAGGGCGAAAGTCAAAAGAGAACATTTCAGATCTACACAACCTTTGACGGTCTGTATCGCTATTGCTACCTGGTCGCGTCGGTGGTCGGCCTCGTGTGTATCCGGATCTTTGGGTACAGCGATCCACGAGCGGAGTTGCTGGCGGAGAGAACGGGCGTCGCGTTTCAGTTGACGAATATATTGCGGGATGTGAGCGAAGATGCCGGCCGTGGAAGGATTTACCTTCCTCTGCAGGATATTGAGGCGAACCTGATCTCTGTAGAACAACTGGCCTTGGCGGTTCAAAAGAGAGAGAGACCCGACGCTGTGATCAAGTTGCTTGCGCAGGAAGCCGCTCGAGCACGGGAGTTTTATGCTTCGGCTGAGGAACTTCTTCCTCTGATCGATCGGGATAGCCGTGCGGCACTGTGGGTCCTGGTGACGATCTATCGAGAGCTGCTTGAGCGCATTGCCGCAAGGAACTACGATGTCTTCTCTGAGCGTGTCAGTGTTCCAACCTTTAAAAAAATGACGATTCTGGCGCGGGGTATGGCGATGGCTGCGCGCAACCGGGTGCGCTCGTGAGCGGAAGAGAACATAGTGACGTCATTGTGGTCGGCGCGGGCGCGGCCGGTCTTGCTGCAGCGGTTGCGTTGGCCAGGGCAGGGAAGAAGGTCACAGTGCTTGAGCGTAAACCGTATGTTGGCGGTAGAGCTAGTTCCTACGAGCACCCGGCACTCGAGGAAGTAGTCGATTCCCAGCATGTTCTGGTTGGCTGTTGTACCAATCTCATCGAGCTGTGCGAACAGTCAGGAAGCGTGGACAAGATTCGCTGGTACGACAAACAAACTTTTCTCGAGCCGGGGGGGAGATCGAGCACGATTGCCGTTAGCGGTCTGCCGGCGCCGTTTCACTTCGCCCCGAGTTTTGCGGGCCTGTCAATGCTGGGATGGAAGGACAAGCTGGCGGTGGCTCGCGGCCTCCTGGAGTTCTTTCGGGGTTACCCGGCAGAAGACAGCGAGAGCGTGGAGCACTGGCTGAAGCGAACCCGACAGACCGAGCTCGCCACGAGACACTTCTGGCTTCCGATCCTGACGGCAACGCTCAATGACGGTGTCGCGCACTGTTCGACTCGTTACGCCGGCAAGATCTTCCATGAGCTTTTCATCAAGTCTTCAACGGGTGGACGCCTGGGGATTCCGACGGTTCCGCTGAGCGAGTTTTATCTGGCCGTTGCACGGTTGATCGAGTCCCATGGCGGCACGGTGCAGCTCCGAGCGAGCGTCGAAGCGATCACGCAGACCCAGGATGGGGGTTGGAGCGTAAGTATCGCGGATACTGTCTATGTTGCAGATTCGATCATCCTTGCGCTGCCATTCGAACAGACGCAGAAGCTGCTGCCAGCAGTTCGGTTGAATGAGCAGTACGCAGGACGAGGTCGGGAAACGAAAGACGAGCTGGAGTTAAGGATGGCGCGGCAGGTCCATTCGCCATTCACTTCGATTCTGCTCTGGTATGACCGCCAGATCACTGACCTCGATCACGCGTGGCTGCTGGACACGACGATTGAGTGGTTCTTCCACAAGTCGCGAATTCGCGGGTACTCTCCAGAAAAGGGCAGTTATGTCGAAGTGGTGATCTCAGGATCGAGAGCCCAGCTTGGTTTGACGCGCGAAGAGATTCTGTCCAGTGCGCTGAAGGAACTGCAGCTATTCTTTCCTGAAGTCAAACAGGCGAAGCTTATTAAGAGCGGTGTGCTGAAAGAGGCTCGAGCCACTTTTTCCGTGGTGCCGGGGTTGGATCAATTTCGCCCGGGGCAAGCAACGGAGTGGCCAGGGTTATTTCTTGCCAGTGACTGGACGGCAACAGAATGGCCCTCGACGATGGAGGGCGCGGTTCGCAGCGGCAGGCTGGCGGCGGGAGCATTAATGCGCAACAACAGACGCTTTCTGGCGCCGGAGACATCGGCTGATGGTTTGATGCGTTGGTTGGGTGTGCGTTCCGTGGTCGCGAGCGAAGATCGGAATTAAGCCTCCACCATCACCCGGCCATATCGCCCCTCGACGTATTTATCGAGAATCACCTGAAACTCCTCGACGATGCGGTCACCCTTTAATGTGGTGAATAGTTGTCCGTCGATATACACCGGGGCTTTGGGCTCCTCAAATGTCCCCGGCAACGAGATGCCGATATTGGCGTGCTTCGATTCTCCGGGTCCGTTCACCACGCAGCCCATCACTGCAAGTTTCAGCTCCTCGACCCCCGGATACTGCTTCTTCCACTCCGGCATCGAAGCGACAAGATAGCTCTGAATCCGTTCTGCGAGCTCCTGGAAGTAGGTGGAGGTCGTTCGCCCGCAACCGGGGCAGCTTGTCACCTGAGGCATAAAGCTGCGAATCCCCAGCGACTGCAGTATCTGTTGCCCGCACCGCACCTCCTCCGAGCGATCGCCTCCAGGAGTAGGGGTCAAACTTACGCGAATCGTATCCCCGATGCCAGCCAGCAACAAAGGAGCAAGACCGGCAGCTGAAGCAACAATGCCCTTCATCCCCATACCCGCTTCTGTCAGCCCGAGATGCAATGCATAGTCGCAACGTCGCGCGAGCTCCGTATAAACATCGATCAGATCGCGCACACCCGAAACCTTGGCCGATAGCAGAATCTGCTCGCGCCGCAGTCCATACCGTTCTGCAGCCGCGGCATTATCCAGAGCCGAGACCACCATCGCTTCCATCATGACATCGCGCGCGGGCAGCGGATCGGCTGCCTTGGAGTTTTCGTCCATCATTTTTGTCAGCAGGGCCTGATCGAGCGAACCCCAGTTCACTCCGATGCGCACTGGCTTTTGATGTTCGACTGCAACCTCAATCATGGTCCGGAAGTTGTCATCATCCTTACGCCCGATGGAGCAATTTCCCGGATTGATGCGATATTTCGCAAGCGCCTTCGCCGTCGCCGGATACTTCTTCAATAGTTGGTGCCCGTTGTAGTGGAAGTCCCCGATAATCGGCGTTGACCAGCCTTTTTTTGCCAACTCCTCCACAATGTACGGAACAGCCTTCGCCGCATCGTCGTTGTTCACTGTAACGCGAACCATCTCCGATCCAGCTCTCGCCAGCGCAGCAACTTGCTGCACGGTGCTCTCGACATCGGCCGTGTCGGTATTCGTCATCGACTGCACGACAACGGGCGAGTCCGAGCCGACTCGTATGCCGCCAATATTCACTGTTACCGCGCGTCGCCGCTGTATCTCAGGCATAAAACTCTCCACTCCCAAGTTTATCATCGGAGCGTGCTATACCCCCGCGATACACTAAGCAGCGTGGCCCGGTAGCTCAGTTGCATAGAGCAGCGCACTCCTAACGCGAAGGTCGGCAGTTGGACTCTGCCCCGGGCCACCACACTATAAGTGCTTTCGACCGCTGATTTGTTAAGTGTCAAATGACTCGTTATGCTTTGGGCAAACACGACACCGGGCCGCTTTCTAAAGGACAATGCAACGCGTGAATCTTCTCGTGAATCTACATGGGAGCGGGTGTATCGCGTTCGATAACGTCTTTACAAACATGTGACAACACAAAAACTGCTTTGTGACAATTCGCCCTCGAACGCCCGATAGTCTGAGTTGAATGGTGAGGTGTTTGGTAAAAGGTGAATCTGTTGATGCGAATGAAATGTGGGTTCCTTATCGCGAGTAAAACATTGCCTCTGCTCGTGTTGCTGTGCCTGTCTTTTTCAGGACTTGAGGCAAATGCACAAGATGCGCCGTTGATCTCAGGTGGAGTCGGTTTTCTGACAACGACCAACGCCGGAATTACGTCGTACGGACCTGTGATCTCGCCGGTCGCAGCGGTGCCGATTGGTCAGCATCTTCTGGTTGAGTCGAGAGCATACCTTGAAAATACCTTTGCGCCGAAAAATGGAACTGGCCCTTATGGGAGCAGTTTCTTTGCCGGCCTGCAGTACCTTCAATTGGATTACATCGCGACGCCGAAACTCACTGCGACCGTTGGCGATTTTCTAACCCCCTTCCTCACCTATAACGAGCGACTGACTCCCATTTGGATCAGCAAATTTCAGGATGCTCCGCTGATCTACCCAATCGGGAATCAGCATGGTTCAAGCGTGGGCGTGATGTTGCGTGGCGCTGCGTATGCGACACCGAGCATCCAGGTGAACTATGTCGCATACTTTTCTGTTGCGAGCAGCGTGAAGCAGTTCTCGGGGGAGCGTGCCTCCGGCGGTCAAGTGGCGATGTACCTTCCCAATCAGCGACTCGAAATTGGGGCGTCTTACTCGCGGCTTCTCCAGGGTCAGCAGGGGAATTCGTCGGGAGTGGACGTGTGGTGGCAACCGTACCGCGTACCGCTGGCGTTTCGCTCGGAGTATGCGCACGGTCCGCATGCGCAGGGCTATTGGGCCGAAGTAGGCTATCGGCTCTCTCAATGGAGCGGTCCTGAGAGTTGGTTGGGGCGTTTGGAACCGGTATTCCGCATGCAGCAGACCTTCCGCGATAGTCCCGGTCAGGGTGATCAACTTCCCGCGGTTAATACGCAGCGCGCAGATTTCGGGCTCGACTACTACTTCCCGCATGAAGTGAGGCTCGATACGAGTTACGCCCGCCAGTTTTCCAGTGCAGGTAATAAGAATGTCTGGGAGACGACCCTGACGTATCGATTTCTTTTTCCGGTCTGGAAAGGCGGATCAAAATGAACAAAAATATCCCCGGACTGTTGATTTTGACGGCATCGATCTTGAGCACGACGTTTGTTCTGGCTCAAACCGCTCCGTCGTCGAAGCCAGGAACCGCCCCCGCCAAATCTGGGAAGCCGGACAGCGCGCAGGCCGAAGTCGGTCAGAAGAAATTTCAGGCGAACTGTGGGAGATGTCATACTTTCCCGGAACAATTATCGCCTTCGATTACCGGCACCGTGGTGCGACACATGAGAGTGCGAGCAAATCTCAGCGCTCAGGATGAAAAAGATATCCTCAGGTTCCTCGCGCCTTAGATGGTTTTACGTAACTCTCGGCGGCATCCGCCCCTAAAGTGACTATTATTGCTAATGTCGTCCTACGTCGGTGACCCAACCGTCCGCGAGGCATTCCTCATTTTTTTTCGGGTTGCATAGTCATTGTTGAAAAGATTCTTGCAAATGGCGCCAAGTTAAACTAATTCCATTAGTTGATTGCATCTTGCCATGGAGGTTCGATGCCTGATTCTGCGCGAACAACCCATCCGGTGCTTCTGCTTACGCAGGGAGGGCCCACTTACCGTATTGAAAAGCGGCTGGGTCTTATCCGGGAACAGCCACCCAGCATCGTGCGAAGAGCATTTCTCTCTATTTTGCTTACATGGGTTTCGCTGCTCGTGCTCTCGGCAGTGCAGGGAACTGCAACCGGACATCGCGTCATGGAACCTTTTCTGAACGACTTCGGCGCCCATGCACGATTCCTCCTGGGAGTGCCTTTGTTGATTGTTGCCGAGGCTATTTTAGGACCACGCTTCGGAAATGCTTCGATCCATTTCATCAATTCCGGCCTTGTCCTCGAAGAAGATTTCAAGCGCTTTGACAGTGCAGTCGAGCGAGGACTCAGATGGCGCGACTCTGTAATCGCGGAAATCGTAATCGCTTTATTGGCTTACCTCTGCACATTTATCTCGCTAAGGACAATGGCGGTTCACGTTTCCACCTGGCAGTCGATTTGGGTTGGCACCACAGTTTCGTTGACGTGGGCCGGTTGGTGGTTTGCGTTGTTTTGTGTTCCTCTGTTTCAGTTCCTGGTCCTCCGTTGGATGTGGAGGTTGTTTCTGTGGGGGCAATTTCTCTGGCGCATGACCAGGTTGCGACTTCAACTGGTGCCAACGCATCCCGATGAAGCGGCAGGGCTTGGCTTTGTCGGGGAAGCCCATCGATACGCCGCGATTATCGCCTTCGGCTACTCCTTCGCAACCGCGGGGGTACTCGCAAATGACATTATTTACGATAAAATCCCGCTTTCCCACTTCGCTCCGGCGATCGTTATTTACGTTATCCTCTCGGTCGCCGTCCTCCTCGCTCCCATATGTGTGTTTGGTCGAATTCTCCTGGAGACAAAGAGAACCGGATTATCTCTGTACGGCACTCTGGCATTGGAATACACATTATCCTTCCAGAAGAAATGGATAGAAGCGCCACCTCCGCGAGGCGAAGCGCTATTGGGTACGGGCGACATCCAATCGCTCGCTGACTTAGGGAACAGTTTTTCCATCATCGATAAGATGGGCCTGCTGCCAACCGGTTCCCGCACGCCCATTGCTTTCGCGCTGGCTTGCCTCATACCGATGGCGCCACTCGTTCTCACGACGATGGCTTTCGAGGATGTTCTAAACATGCTCTTCAAAGCTATGTTGTAGGATTTCTATTTGTGATCGCGATCAAAATCATATTTCCGCGTCTTCCGGCGCCATGAGAGAATTTTGCACGACGACTGGACTCAGCCGGCCGCGACAAAGTGAAGTAGGAGCATTGGACAATGAAGAAGCTGTGCCTCGTTTCTCTGGCCGTGCTTGGCCTCTCTGCCTGCCGCACCGCCACCCAGTTGCCTCCCTCTCACTACGACAATCTCGCCGACGAACCCTACATTGAGAGCTATCCGCTGAGGGCGGACATCGGCACGCTGAAGCAGGAGCTTCTCTTCGAGCGCGGAGTCCAGGCCTATCTCTGGGCTCTTCCCGCGCTGAATATGTACGCCATGAAAGAGGGCTCAGAGAAGGTCTTCGGCAAAGGCTACAACGTCCTGCCCATCTTCAAGGAACGGTTTAACACCAGGACCCTCATTCCTACTCCGAACTTCGACGCTATTTACGCGCTTGGATATCTTGACCTCAAGGCAGATGGTCCGCTGGTTATCGAGGTCCCATCCGGCATTCAGGGTGTCTTCGAAGACTCTTGGCAGCGCCCCCTCCCATCGGAGGGCCAGATCGATCGCCATGACTGGGCCGGCGACGTAGGCTCATCAGGACCCGACCACGGTTCGGGCGGCAAGTATCTCATTCTCCCGCCGAACTACAGTGGCGCCGTCCCCTCCGGCTACTTTACCTATCGCTCCGGCACCTATGGAGTCTCTGTTTGCTGGCGCAGCGTCTTCAAAGATCCCAATCAACTCGCCGAACCGGTCAAGCTTCTGGAAAAAATCCGTGTTTACCCGTTGGGGAAGCAAGCGACGGCCACGCCCATGGAGTTTCCTGATGCCTCAGCTATACCTGCAAACATGCTCTACCCTCAGGACGGCAACGCCTTCGACATGCTTTCGCGCTTTATCGATTACGAGGTCGTCAATCCCTCGGACATGGAGATGCGTGGTGTCCTCGCCAGCATCGGTATTGTGCAGGATCGGTCTTTTTCGCCTGATCGGCCCACACTCGATCTGCTCGACAAGGCCGCTCGCACGGCCTCCCTCATGAGTCACGCGATATCCTATCAACCTCCTGACATGGTTTCCCGCGGGGTCTATTACGCCAATCGCCGTTGGATCAACCCGTTATCGACGAACGCAGAGTTCAACGCCGGAAGCTATAACAACATCGACGCGCGGACAGTTTTTTTCACCTATGGCCACTCCCCTAGCCCCGCCAACGCCGCCAGCACAGAAGGCGTCGGCGTTAAATCTGCGGCGGCATACGTGGACGCCGACGGCAACTTCCTGCGTGGCAGCCAGGCCTATGTCCTGCATCTTCCACCAGAAATTCCCGCAGCAAACTTCTGGTCGGTCACCGTGTACGATCCCATCACCGGAGTCGGACTCGACAATGGCCAGCCCTTTCCATCCATCAACACGATGGATAAACCCATCCAGAACTCAGACGGATCGACCGATATCTACTTTGGCCCCAAGTCCCCCGGAGCCGGCAAGAATTGGATCGCCACCATCCCCCAAAAAGGCTGGTTCACTCTTCTCCGCTTCTACGGTCCCACCAAAGCCTTCCTCGAGCAGACCTGGAAACCAGACGACATCAAAAAGGTGAAGTAAGACCACATCGCCAATCGCACGGATGGCCTGCTTGCAAATGGGCGCGCGTTCAGCACATCGAGCGCGGTCGCAAAGCTCGGAGACTCACTGGCCGGTCTGATAGCGGATAGCAGCCAAAGATCCCTGGTAGAAATACCGCGCACTGGCATATTCGATCTGCGCCTGCGTTTGCGCGAGCTGTGCCTGACTGAGTTCAACGATGGACGAAAGGCCAATTTTGTAACGGGTTTGAGCAAGGTCGAAGGCCGAATTCGCTTCATCCAGCAACTGCTTCGTTACTGCAATTCGCTGGAAATTGGATTGAGCCTGAAGCACGGTGTTGCGAACATCTCGCGCGATGGTCTGCCGCAGATCTTGAACCTGCTGGTCGGCGGCACTAGCCCTGAGATCCGCTTCTTTGGCTCTCGCTGAATACAGAAAGCCATTGAAAACCGGAATGCTTAAATTTACGCCGACCGCTCCATACCACGAGGACGTGATCTCGTCTGCCCGGACAGGTGTACCGCCGACCGCACCCAGCGCCGAAATCGTCGGCTTCCAAAGGTCGTGTTCTGCAGCGCTGAACTTCTTATCCGCGGCAAGCTGCTGGTTGAGCGCCAGTAGATCGGGTCGGGACTGAAACGCTAACGTGACCAATGGTTCAGGATCATCAGGCGCAGGCGGAGGGGCGGCCGGAGTGTTGTCGACCAGAGTGTAAGAGATCGGTCTTTCTTCTCCGAGAAGCGCGTTGAGCGTTGACATCGCCTCCTGATGTGAATTTTGAGCATCGAGCAGAAGCAACTTTGCCTGCGCTAGATCGACATTGGCAAAACTCAAATCCAGCGTCGACTTTAGTTTCGCGTTGGTCAGGGCGCTTACCTGGTCCGATGTCGTTTGACGAGCCGAAACTGTATCATTCGCGACTTTAAGAACGGCCTGGCTGCCGAGCGCTCGATAGAACGCCTCATCTACCGCGACCCTTACGTCTGCAGTCGTCGCAGCCTGCGCACTTATCTCTGCCTTCGCACGGAGGTCTGCGCTGCCCACAAGGCTTCGCATCCGACCGAAATCCGTAATCAGTTGGCTGAGCGTGAAGCCTCCTGCCGCGCGTTGATAAACAATCGGATTGTTGAGAACGCCCGCTGTAATTCGGCTATTTTGATGCGAGGTCACGGCCGTCAGGTTTGCAGAGAGCGTAGGCAGCTCCCCGGAACGAACTTCGCGAGTCACTTGTCCCTGAGCGAGCGCAAGCAGGCGAGCGACCGCAATTCTGGGATTGTTTTTGATTGCCAGTTGTTCCGCGTCGGTCAGCGTCAGCGTCCTGCTGACAGGAGGTGCAGGCGTCTGCGCGGCTGCTCGTATGGATGCCGAGAGCAAAATGAAAACTGCAAAAACGTAGCAGGCAAGATATTTCAGTTTCATTTACGCTCCCTCTCCAGCCGGATTGGCGGGCCGCTCTTCCTTGCGATGCACCCACAGGTAGGCGGCTGGAACTACGAACACCGTGACAATGACCGAAACCGTGAGACCGCCAATGATCGCTCTCGCCAGCGGCGCGTACTGTTCGCTGCCCGCTTCCAGAGCGAGCGCCATCGGAATCATCCCGAGAATCGTCGCAAAAGACGTCATCAACACCGGTCTAAGGCGAAGACGGCACGCCATGGAAACGGCTTCGTCGATAGGCATTCCTTGTGAGCGCAGGGTTCGTGCGACATCCACAATCAGAATCGAATTGGACACAACAATGCCCGTCATCATGATGACGCCCATCAGCGACATAACGTTCAATGTCGTATGCGTCAAAAGAAGGAAGATGATGACCCCGGTAATTCCTGGAGGAACCGCAAGCAGGATGATGAGCGGATCGACAAACGACGCGAACTGCGCCATCAGGATCAGATACACCAGGGTGATCGAAAGAATCAGCCCAAGACTGAAGCTGGCAAACGACTTCCTCATTCCTTCCACAGAGCCGCGCATCGTCACTCTTAGATCCTCGGGAACATTCGTGTCGGCAATAACTCGGTCCACACGGCTTGCGAGTCCGCCCAGGTCCTCGCCCGAGGGAGCTACATAAACATCAATCACTCGTCGTAGTTGGTAGTGATCTACCTCGGTCGGTGTTGCGATCGGGCTGATATCGGTGACGGCGCCGAGATTTACTGTCTGTGTCCCGTCCCGCGACCGCACGGGAATCTGCCGAAAGTCCGTGAGCGTCTTCACCTGCGTTTCAGGAAACTGCACCGTCAGCAGGTAGTTGTTACCGTTCTTTGGGTCGACATAGTAGCTGGGCGCAATCATTCCATTCGACGTGAGCGCGGTAATGACATTGTCGACGATTTCGCTCGAACTGAGACCCAGGTGTCCAGCCATTTCGCGATCTACGTTGAGCTGAAAACCGGGATAGTCGAGGTCCTGAGGAATCAGAACGTCGCTCACTCCTTTGAGATTTCTTATGCTGTTGGCCAACCTGGTTGCCGTTGCATAAGCCTCTTTCATATTGTTGCCGCCAACCTGAATATCGATCGGAGCCGGAAGACCGAGATTGACGACAGCGTCCACCAGGCCGCCGGTCTGAAAATAGGTGGAGAGTTCCGGAAGATCGTTTTTCAACTTGTCTCGGACCAGCCCCATATAAGCGAAACTCGAGCGTTTGTGGCCCTCCTTCAGACTCACTTGCACAAAAGCAGTGCTTTGCCCCGAGTTGCTGCTGTAAATCGCCGAAAAATCGGGAGTGATGCCGATGTTCGAAACGATCATGCCCAGTTCATCCTTCGGAACTACGGAGCGAATATCTTCTTCCACTCGCGCGATGTATTTATCGGTAAGCTCCAGCCGGGTACCGGTGGGAGCCTTCACGTTAATGACGAACTGTCCCGGATCGGTTCGGGGAAAGAACGACAATCCCATAAATGGGAACAGTCCCAGACTAAGAAGAAATATCCCGAGAACCCCAAGGACGGTCGCCGCAGGCCGCAGCAAACTCTTCCGAACAGCGATGTCATAGTGCATCAATGTCCGGTCGTAACGACGATTGAACCAGCGCACGAATCGCTGAAACCAATTCCCACCCGCGTGATGAACTGCCTCGTTATGAGCGTTGCGCATAAAGCGAGCACAAAACAGCGGCACGACCGTGAGAGCCACCGCATACGACGCAAAGAGAGACAGGACGACGGAGAGCGCCAGCGCTGTAAACAGAAACCGGCTCACTCCATAAAGAAACACAACCGGAAAAAATACAATTGCCGTTGTGAACGTTGCCGCGAGCACTGGCAGTGCAACCTCCCGGCCGCCCTTTTCGGCTGCTTCTTCCGGGGCTTCTCCCATCTCGAGATGTCGAAAAATGTTCTCCAACACCACCACGGAGTTATCGATAAGACGCGAGAAAGCCAGCGCCAGACCGCCAAGCACCATCGAGTTGATTGTGCCGCCCATTACATTGAGCGCGAGAAATGCAGCCAGCGCTGACAACGGAATCGACAGCATCACGGCAAGTGTGGCGCGCATGCTGCCAAGAAAGATAAGAATCATCACCCCGGTCAGGACAAGTCCGATCCCTCCTTCGCTCCCCAGGTTTGCAATAGCCGTCTTCACGAATGCCGATTGGTCGAAGACCACCCTCGTCTTGAGCGACTTTGGAATATCCAGCAGATCCGCGATCGCATGGCGAATTCCATTGACCACCGCGATCGTATTACTGCTGCCGCCCTGTTTCAGAATGGCCAGATAGACCGAATGTTGACCGTCCACGCGAACGATATTCGTCTGAATGGCAGCAGCGTCCTTCGCCTCGCCGATGTCGGAAACGAGCAGTTGCCCATTGCCAACCGTTTTCAGAGGGAGACGGTCGATCTCCTCGGTCGTCGGGAACTGTGAGTTCGTGTAAATATTGAAGTCTTTCGGACCGATCCTCACGTCGCCTGATGGCAGAATAGCGTTCGCCTGGTTGACCGAGCGCACGACATCCATCGGGCTCAGTTGGTGAGCTTCCAGCTTTACAGGGTCGACATAGATCTGAATCTGTCGATACTTGCCGCCAAAGGGCTGAGGCACGGACGCGCCGGGAACATTTGCAATCTGATTGCGAACGTTGAATTGTCCGAGATCGTGTAACTGGGTCTCGTTCAGCCCCTCCCCCTTCAGCGTGATCAGACATACAGGCAAGCTCGAAGCATCGAACTTCAGAACCACCGGAGGGAGAGTGCCCGGCGGCAATCGCCTTAACTGCGCCATGGCAAGATTGGAGATGGTTGTCACCGCGGCGTCGGCATTGGTTCCGGGTTGGAAGTAGACCCGGATAAGGCTGACTCCCGTCAGTGATCGCGACTCGATGTGATCGATGCCACTGCCCAGGGTGAAGAATCGCTCGAATGGATTTGTGATATTCGATTCAATCTGTTCCGGTGGCATGCCGTTGTAGAATGTCGCCACCACGACGACGGGAATATTGATGTCGGGAAAAAGATCGACAGGCATTCTCGCAACCGTAGTTGCTCCCACTACGGCAACAATCAGGCACAGCATGATGATGAAGAACGGGTACCGAATAGCGAAACCGGGCATGGTTACTGGGCCTCCCCGGCGCCGGCGAATTCGCCCATCGCGCTTCGTTTCGGGGTGACCTCTTCCCCTGGCTGGAAAGTTGTCAGATTTGCAACGATCACCTTGTCGCCGGCGTTCAGGCCGCTGAGTATTTCCGTGCGGTTGGCACTCGAGACTCCAACGTGAACTGTTCGCTTCTCCACGCGATTGGCAGCGTTCACGAGCATCACAAACGGTTGACTGCCGCTCTGATCCACCGCTTGCACTGGAACGACCAAAGCATCGCCAGATCTCTGTATATTCAGCGAGACCTCGGCATACATCCCCGGAGTCAGCGCCCCATCCGCATTTGGGACATCGATCTCCACCTGCATTGTCCGTGTGGAAGGGTCCAACGATGCGGTATTCCGCGTAACCTTCCCTGTAAAAGTCCTGCCTATCGCCTGGACATGTATCGAAGCGACGTCGCCCACACGAACATATGCGGCAAGCGACTCCGGGACGGGCAGCCTCAGGCGAAGGACATCCACCTGCGCCACCTTGACGACAGGCATCGAACCGGCATCGGAAGTCCCAGCCTGGATCAGCGCCCCCGTATCGGCATACCGCCAGGTAACAACGCCACTGAACGGCGCTGTGATGCGAGAGTAGTCCGCAAGAGCCGAGTAGTGTTGTCGATCCGCCTGCGATACCCCGAGCTGTTGTTGTGTTGCGGACAACGCAGACTTGGCCGAGTCCACCTGGGCGGCAGCTTCCCGGTCTTTCGCCTGCGCATCCTCAAGCTCCTGATCAGCGATTAACCCCGGTCGAGCGTCCGATGCCTGTTTCAAACGCTGAGCTGCCGAGTGAAGCGCATAATAATTGGCCTCCGCTCGCTGAACTTCGCTCTTCGCCCGCGTGATCTGATCCTGCGATTGCCGAACTCCAGCATCTGCCCCTTCCACCTGCGCCGTCAGCTCGGGAATATCCAGCGTTGCGAGTACCTCGCCTTCTTTGACTTTGTCGCCTATATCGACGTTGATGTGTCGAATATAACCAGCCACCTTCGCATGCAACTCAACCTCTTGAAACGGTAGAAACTCGCCGGCGACGTTCAACGTGTTCGTCAATGGAGCGCGCACCGCAACAGCGATTGGAGCAATCGGAGAAGATGGCGCGGACTCACTTTTGCTGTCGTCGCCGTGACGACAACCCAGTCCGAGCAGCAGAAAACATGGCGCAAATAAGAGACTTTTAGAGACTCTTGTCCGCAAAATGGAAGAGAAATTCATTTTGGACACTCGCTTGGCAGGAATGACAGCCGTGCCTGAGAAAAAGGCACAAAATCTGCACCCAAAGGTGCAGCCCGAGAGAGGATTTTTTTAGGCGGTCGGAGGGGGTCTTACGGAGAGGTACGGAGAAAACCAACACGGAGCCGGAATAATCGGTCTGCTAACCGAAACCGTCGAGACCGCCGCGAACAGCAAGCTCAGTATGACGGTGAAGATATCCAGAAGCGAGAGTGTGGGTGCCGCGGGCTTGGTATCCGCGGATGGTATCGCGTTATTCTGCCATGCTTTCGTCGCCGCAATTGGCTTGGCCGCGCGCTGTGTATGATACGGCGCGATCTTCGCACTCACCGCGAAGAGCAGCAGCAGACAACAAAGAACACTCCCAAATAGATAACGCAGTGCCTGCCGGTCATCTCCCTGGATTAAAACCTTCACCTGATAAGTGTAGACCTAATGCTCGATCGAATGGGACGGCATCCCTCCCGAGCCCATCTTTTTTCGTGGGTCCACATATCATAAACCGTCTATTTTCTGATTGATGGCGACCATCCGGCACTCGAATGCGACGTTACAACTTCACACCGCTTCACCGGTGCCGCGAGCAGGGTTTTTGTATCATTGTCGAGTGTGAGTTTTCGCCGAAGCTACTGACGGTCGAAAAGGCGTCGACATGGGCTCTAGGCAAATCTAAGACAAAGTGGTCAGAACGGGTGTTCAGTTCATCTAGGTATCGGATGGAGGATCCCTTATGAAACGCTTCACATTTTTTCTGGTTGCCGTTGCAGCAATGGTCGGCCTTGCCGCCCTCATTGCCCCTAAACCAGGACACGCGAGCGGGGAAATCGCCCCGGTCTTCCTTACCGAAATGCCTCACGGGTACCGCGACTGGAGATGGATCTCCTCGGCCCACGAAGCAGGAAATCTCAATAGCTTAGGTGCCCTCCTGGGCAACGACGTAGCGATCAAGGCCTATCGGGAAGGGAAGCTCCCGTTCCCGGACGGCACGATCCTTGCTGCGTTGCATTACAGTTACGTACCATCGGCGGAAAACAACAAAATCTTTGGCCAGGTCCAATCTTTCGTTCCCGGGGCTCCCACGAACGTTCAGTTTATGGTCAAGGACTCAAAAAAATACGCCGCAACCGGCGGTTGGGGATTCGGTCACTTCGCTAACGGCAAACACGGCGACGCGGCATTTATGAAAAGCTGCTTCCCCTGCCACGAGAAGGCCAAAGCGACCGACCTCGTCTTTACTCATTATGTGCCGTGATGCTGGAGACTGGGATACCCTTGAGCCAATAATGCCAAAGATCGGACGGAGAAAGGGGCCTCCAAAACTACCCCCATTTTCTCTATGAGTAAGATGTTAACTAGAACCCCGCCTAACCCATGAGTTGACCGCAGATCGCTCTCTCCGAGACTCCCACCCGAACCAAACTAACCTCTGAAGATGAAGCGATTTCGCCCGTCATGGCATCCCATTCCATAAAGATCTGCGAGGCGGACCAACGGGAGCCTGCGGAGGGCGGAACGTTTGCCGGGAGTGAAGGCGATTGGCTGCCAGATGCCACGATGGGGACGGGTTTTATGTGGCAGCGCCGGTGCGGGAGTGAGCCATCTTATGGATGGCTTCACACTCCAGAACGCACAAGGCGATGCCGATTCAGGGAAGCGGGCGTTTCATTACCAGTCTTTACTGTCTAGCAGCGAAATCAGAGACTGGCCGGCGGGCGTGGTCTTAACGGCGCCACCGGTCACGATATCGCGTGCGCTGATCGTTTTGTCGTAAACGCGCTGGTTGGCGCCGGAGTCCGGCTCAAGGCTGGCGCCATTCAGTGATATGCCGGCAAAAAGTCCGGTGGCGCGGCCATAACTCAAAATGTCGGCCCCGCCGACCGAACCAGTAGTGGTGGCGCCGCTGGGCCCCGCGGCCGCAGTCAGGTCGCTGCCAAGCTTGGTCTTGCCCCCCAGTGCCTTGTTCACTGCCTTGGGCCCCATGATAAGAAGAACGAAGTCGGTGGACGACCCACCGATCTGGAGCCCGGCGCTGGCGCCCCCGATGGTGAACATGGCGGGCGCCGACCACTTGTTGCCGGTAAAGTTCTGACCATCGCGGCAAGTCATTGGGCCCCGGCCGCCGCTTCCGCCAACGCCAACGGCGAACTTCTTCACGCTGGGCAGAACGATGATGCACTTAGCGGTCACCAGCAGGCTTGCCGGAACGGCCTTGCTGTCGAGCATTGTCTGTAACACCAAGGTGGCGTTTCTGATGGTCTCTTCGTCTTTGCTCTTGTCGGCACCCCACGCCGGCACGGCTAAGATCAGGAGCAGGGATGTGAGCAAATAAGATATAGCTGTTTTGATTCTCGGCATGGGCATTGAGCGCCCCTTTCATCTGGAATACATAACAGGTTTCGAGCAGAAGGTTGTCGGCAGGGAATTAGTGAACATGTTCAAAAAAGTCTTGACATACGCCATTCCTTGGTTTATCTCTGTTATTGAACATGTTCAAAACAACGAAAACTACGACATTGACCAAAAAGGCTGAAGCTACCTCCGCCCGCATCCTCGAAGTGGCACTGGACCACTTCCGCCGCAGGGGGTTCGAGCAAACAACCATGCGCGGAATCGCCGCCGAAGCGGAGGTCTCGCTCGGGTCGGCCTACTACTATTTCGAATCGAAGGAAGACTTAGTGATGGCCTTCTATGAACAGGCCATCGAAGCGATGGCGCCCAGAATGGAAGCGGCGCTGGAGGATGCAGCCAGCTTCGAAGAGCGCATCGCTGCAATTATGGCGGTGAAGTTCGAGTACTTCCAGTCGAACCGAACCTTCCTCGGCGCCCTGTTCCGGCACGCTGCCGACCCGCAGAACCGTCTGTCGCCTTTCAGTGAGGCGACCCGGCACATCCGCGAGCGCGACCAGATGTATTTCGCGCGGGCGATCGCCGCCAAGTCGGGTGGACTTCGGGTGCCGGGGGACCTCGCTCCGTTCCTGCCGAAGATCCTCTGGCTCTACCAAATGGGATTGATCCTGCACTGGATCTACGATAGCTCGCCCCATCAACGGCGGACTCATGCTTTGCGCGAGAAGAGTCTGGCGCTCCTGGTTAGCAGTCTGAAACTGTCTGGTTTTGCGCTTGCGAAGCCGTTGCGGTCAAAGATCGTGGAACTCATTGCTCTGGTGGAAGGAGGGCAGGACGGTGCCTGACCAACTGATTCGCCTCTCGATTGCCATGGTCTGGTTCTACCAGGGCTTGTGGTGCAAGGTTCTCGGTGGCAGTTCCCGCCAGGAAGCGGTGATCTCTACCGTACCGTTCCTTAGCGCCCCGCAAGTCCGCGTCGCGCTCGTTACGTTGGGTCTGGTCGAATGCGGCCTTGCATTGTGGGTCTTGTCAGGACAGCGGATGCGTCAGGCCGCAATCGTGCAGATCACACTTCTTGCAGCAATGAATAGCGGCGGATTGATTTGGGCCTTGCATCTGATTCCCGATCCGGTTGGCATGATCGTACAAAACTTCGCTTTTCTGGTGCTTGTTTGGATTGCCTCGGAGGATCGTCGTTATGCTACCCACAACTGAGACGGCGTCGACACCATGGCGACACGGACCCTTCAAGGCACGGTTGCAACAACTGAGCTTCGGGCAAACGTACGAAGATTCCGGCATCGAACTGCAAGTGTTTATGCCGCGAAGCCGCGTCTTCTGCATCGCCGGCGCGGGATGCACGGCTCGGACTCTTGCCGCGGCCGGACATCACGTCACGGCTGTAGATATTAACCCGCTGCAACTCGATTACGCCGAGTCCCGAGCCGCGGGCGGACTGCTGCGGATGGGCATCGCCGAGCGTTTGCTCGCACTCGGTCGCAATTTGGCAAAGCTCGGCGGCTGGAGCTCCGCAAAGCTGACAGATTTTCTGAACCTGTCGGACCCTCGAGAGCAAATCGAATATTGGGACCGCTGGCTAGACACACATGCGTGGCGCGTTGCCGTGGATACCTTGCTCGCACCGCGCCTGCTCGGCATAGGCTATGCCGGCCCGTTCATTGAATCGCTCCCGCAGGACTTCGGGCTGCGCCTTCGCCAGCGCCTGCGACGCACCTGGGCCACGCATTCCAACAGAAGCAATCCGTATGCGGCGTCCCTATTGTTAGGGAGGCCGCCGGTCGAACCGGATGCGCCAGAATTTCCAATTCAATTCGTCTGTGCCGACGCGGCAGAGTTTCTGGAACGTTGCCCGCCCGCAGCATTCAATGGGTTCTCATTGTCAAATATTGGCGACGGAGCATCGCCCGATTATCTGCGGCGCTTGCGAGTCGCTATAGGCCGGGCCGCGGCACCGGAGGCCATCGTTGTCGCTCGCACCTTCGCGGAGCCCGGCCCGAATACTCTCGCAAACCTGGCGTCACTAGACCGCTCGTTACTCTGGGGCGCTGTTGAGGTAAGTCGCACCGCAGAATTTAGCCTCGGAGGCAAATCATGCTACATCTGCTGAAACGTCATCCGATCCCAGTGTCAGCGTTCTTTCGTCATTCGTTGGTGTTGACGTATGCTTTCCCGCCGGAAACCCTCCAGCCATTGCTACCTCACGGCCTGGTGCTTGATACCTTTCGAGGGCACGCATTTCTAGCCGTCGCTTTAGTGCAGACTGAGCATTTGCGGCCCAGTTTTCTCCCAGCCGCAATCGGCAGAGATTTCTTTCTCAGCGGCTACCGGATCTTCACTCGATTGGCTGGGGGTATGCAGTCGAAGCGAGGATTACGAATCCTGCGAAGCGATACGGATCATGCGTGGATGGTTTGTGCGGGCAATTTGCTGACACATTACAACTATCGCCTGTGCCAATCGACTTTTGAGGAAGACAATCACGGAATCCATTGGACAATCCGAACCCAGCGGTCCGAAGCTGACCTCGAGGTGTTCGCACGGTTATCGGGGAGTCCACAGCCTCTACCTAGCGGGTCTCCGTTCGACACTTTGGCCGAGGCGCGTCGATTTGCGGGTCCTCTGCCCTATACCTTCGACTATGAGGAGGAAACCCAGTCGATCATCGGTATTCACGCGATGAGGCAAAGCTGGAATCCCCAGCCCGTAGAAGTTGAGGTGCGGCAGAACACATTCCTTGATCACGAACCGTTCCGGGGCACCTCGCCAATTCTGGCGAACGCCTTTCACGTGAGAGATGTCCCGTATCAATGGCAAAGGGGAACCCGGCTCGCATGAACACCATTCGGTCCCGACGGCGCTATCAAGGCGTAGTCCAGATACTGCAATTCAACTGGCGGTTCTACGTCGCCACGGCGGGATGCGTTGGTGTGGCGTTGCTGGCGCTGCCGTTTCTGCCGAAGTCAGGCCGCATAATACTTTTGCTGGGCACTGCACCCGTGCTGTTCTGGCTGACCTCATCGCTGTTGGTGTCGCACTATATCTACGACCGCTTTCCGCTCTACGATCTGAGCTGGATTTGCTCGGTGCTTTCTCGGGCGCCACGGCGATGGATTAGCATTCATTGCGGCCTGCACGAAACGAGCGCCATTCTTGCGGCAATCTTTCCTGACGCGGTCAGTCAGGTGGTAGACATCTTCGATCCCCTTGTAATGACTGAGACGTCAATACAGGCTGCGCGCCGAGTCGCGCATCATACGGTTCCTTCTTCGTCGATGTGCCACGACTCATTGGCCTATCCTGCCGAGTGGTTCGATGCAGCCTTCTCTATCTTTGCGGCACACGAGTTGCGCCACCACGATCAACGAGTGAAATTGTTTGGAGAAATCGCGCGCATTTTGACTCCAGACGGCGAGTTCATTCTGATAGAACACTCCCGCGACTGGCGCAACTTCCTGGCCTTCGGTCCCGGCTTTCTACACTTCTTCTCGAAAAGTGCGTGGCGGAAGGCCGCGTCCGACGCGGGCCTGACAGTGGTAACTGAGCGTTCCATGACACCCTTTGTGCATGTCTACGTCTTGCGGAGGGCGATGTGACTCTCTACTTGAATCTGCAAATCGTCGGGGCTTTGCTCATGTTGTTAGGACTAAGCCACATCTTCTTCAACCGCTTCTTCGGCTGGGAACAGGAGTTGGCAGGCGTCTCCCTGCTGACGCGGCGAGTCTTTTTTGTGCACAACTTTTTCATTGGACTGGTAGTTGTGCTGTTTGGCGCGGCATCGTTCTTTTGCGCCAACGCTCTACTTCGCCCCGGTACCTTGAGCCGCGCGATCCTGGCCGGCATGGCGACGTTCTGGTTGTGCCGCTTGCTGGTCCAGTTCGTCGCCTACGACTCCGCAATCTGGCGAGGCGATCACTTTCGCACCTTCATGCATATAGCATGCTCCTTGCTGTGGTGCTACGTTACAACGACCTATGGAATCGCGTTCCTGACCGTATGGAAATAACAATTCATCGCACAGAGCAAGGTCGTAAAGATGATGGTTCCAAATCCGGGTGAAATGAAGGATGAAAAACACTCTCAAATGGGCGGTAGATCCCTTATTGCACCCATATCGAACCCAGATTTCGATGTCACTTTAGGTCCATACGTCCCGTAACTCTTTTGGAATGTATGGCGGGGACGACGGGGCTCGAACCCAAATCTGGTAATGGGCACGATTAACCTGTAATCAATAAGATAGAGCCAATTCCTAAAGCACTTTGAGGATTGCTCTCACCGCACTGAAAACAAAGTACATCGCAGCCTTAGTGCGACTTTAGTGCGACAAGCAACGAAGCACTACACGTTCTTCGAAGCGAGACCAAAAGATCTCCCATTTCATTTGTCTCTTTGTGTTACAAGACTGAGCATCCCTTTAGCTCTGCATAGGGGCGAGCAAGAGAGGCAATCATGGCAAACCGAAAGGTTTCACTTCTCTGGTACTGCAACACCCCAAGAGGCTGGCGTCGCTTCCCTATTCTGAAGTCAAAGAATGGTCGCGTCCGAATGGGATTCGTCATAGAGGGTGGCGTCGAGCGCTATTATGCGCAAGGGCATTTCGAACTTCGTCATTATGAAGGCCGGAAAACGATCTTTACGCCAGTAGGCACAAACCCCTGGAATGCTCTCAATGCGCGAGATCGCGTAGAAGAGTTGCAAGCAAAAGCTGCTCTGGAACAACTGGTGCAAGCGTATCGCTCCCGCTTTGATGCGCACCATCGTTCAAGAGTAGGAGCTTCGGCGGCTCATTCGTAGAAACCCACAGCCAACGTGTGACCTTTCGCTTTGAGCGCCTACTCCTTCGTTTTCAGTTTGGTCTCGTTGTCGTGGATAAAAGCCTTTATCTCCGCTGCGCTCTCCAAGACACGGAGCCACTGTTCCTTATAGAGCGTGACCGGGAAGCGACCCATACCGTACAGAGAGACTGCGCCTTTCTCGCTCACCTTCAAACTAATGCCACTCTTGTCTTTGTTCTTGAGTTGGGCATTCTCGGCCTTCAGGCGCTCCAACTCCGCTTTCATCTCCACTTCGTCCATTTGGTTTCTCTCCCGTGTCTAGTTCTTCGGTGATTAATCTTCGTCGACAACACTCGCTGGTTCATCGCGGGTGACAGACCGCGTATTTGATAACGCTGCCTCGATCCCCACTATGTCATCCGTGCTCAACCCAAAAAGTCGGTGAACGATCTCGTCAATCTGCCGATCAATGCTTGCTAGGCCTTCCTCATCGTGTTCGTCTGCCATCTCGGAAGCTCGCTTCGCCAATTTTGCAAGATTCGATTTTTCCGCAGCGGTTGCTGACGGTATGGGGAGCCTTTCAACGTAAACAACCTTGATTTCAGCAAATGTCTTTCCAACCATCTGGGGATTCGACTGTTCAAAGACCCATTGGCAAAATGGGGAAACTTAGGACGGCCAGAAGAAAGAGATACTCTCGATCCAAATTGTCATAATGATCCTTGAACTTGATTACGTGACAAGAATTTACGCAAATGGCATCGGAAGAATCCAAGGCTACACGCAGTTTGTCATCCGTCCTTCGCATCAGCAGCTTGGGAGGATCAAACAGGTCCTCTGATCGAGGTGCGGCTAACCAGCTTCCATATTTGACATATTCATGTGGAGTGCCCGGCTTGAAATGTGCCAGTGGAGAAGAGAGACACTGGACAAGGAGAGCATATGGGACGAGGCAAGAAGTACCAGCCGGAGCAGGTGGTGAACCTGCTGCGGCAGATCGAAGTGGCCGTAGCGAACGGCAAGACAACGGCTCTGGCGTGTAAGGAAGCCGGGATTGTCGAGCAGACGTACTTCCGCTGGCGTAAGGAGTACGGCGGGCTGCAGGTGGACCAGGCGAAGCGGTTGAAAGAGTTGGAGCAGGAGAACTCGAAGCTAAAGCGCCTGGTTGCAAACCTGAGCCTGGACAACCTTGTGTTGAAGGACTTCGCCTCGGGAAACTTCTAAGCCCTGAGCGACGGCGGATCGCATCAACTCATGCGCAGCATAAGCATGGGCTGACGGAGCGCAGGGCTTGCCGGCTGGCCAACCAGCCGCGCGGTACGCAGCGCTATCAGGCGATACGGCGTGAAGACGAAGATGCACTCACGCAGGCGATCATCCAGCTTGCCAGCCAATACGGTCGTTATGGCTATCGCCGGATCACGGCGTTGCTCAAGCGAGCCGGCTGGCGGGTTGGCAAGGATCGGGTGGAGCGTATCTGGCGTCGCGAGGGGCTGAAGGTTCCACAGAAGCAGAAGCCACGGGGCCGGTTGTGGCTCAACGATGGATCGTGCGTGCGGCTCAGGCCCATGCACGCGAACCATGTGTGGAGCTACGACTTCGTCAGTGCGCGGACGCATGATGGGCGCAGCGTGCGCCTGCTCAACCTGATCGATGAACACACTCGCGAGTGCCTGCTGGTGCGGGCGGAACGCCGTTGGTCCAGCGCCAGGGTCATCTCTGCGCTGGCCGATGTCATGGTGGTGAAGGGTGTACCGGAACACCTTCGATCCGACAACGGGCCGGAGTTTGTCGCCAAAGACTTACGGAAATGGCTGGCCAAAACAGGAGCAAAGACGCTGTACATCGAACCCGGTTCGCCGTGGGAGAACGGCTACTGCGAGAGCTTCAACTCGAAACTCAGGGATGAGTTCCTCAACGGCGAGATCTTCTACTCGATGAAAGAACTGCGTGCGCTGGCCGAACGCTGGCGCGTCCACTACAACACCATCAGACCACACTCCTCGTTGGGCTACAGACCACCAGCACCCGAGGCCCGGCTGACAAACGACAAGGGGTATGGAGAAGTGGAAACCGCTACGCGCTTCCCACTTCTCCACACCCCCGACGGCGGCTACTTGACCTCAGAAATAGCTGCGTTACACTAACTCTTCCAACGGCACAAAAGATCGGGCACTCCAATTTGTTCACTCTATGGTTTTTCCGTGAACATCCGTCGCGAAACCGATATCACCTCGCTGCCGCAATTAGCCCAGCGGCATATCGTGGGTGCATATATCGAGTGGTGCCTCATGGTACGTCAGGTAAAGGGGCAGACTCTGAAATACACCCTGCGGTTGCTAGATGGCACTATGCGTCAACATCCCCGTTACGAACAGGTCAAGTTGGATTGGTTCAAGCCCTTGCTTGATGGCATTCCGGTCGATTCGGATTCAGTGCTACAGAAGCGGAAGGCGGAGAAGTGCGTAGAATACGCGGTCATTGAAACCATTCCAGATAAGATCCGTGCACAGCGACCCAAGGCGGCTAAACGAGGACGCAAGGATCTCGCTCTGGTGGTTCGAGATGAATTGATGATCAGATGGCTCAGTGTCCTTCCATGGCGTCAACGGAACATGCGGGAGTGTCGAATCGGTGGGCCGACGCCAAACCTTTACAAGGGAGCTGTGCCAACGATTACCACCATTGACATGCCCGCTTGGGCGATCGATGAGAGACAGAGAAATCCCAACGTGGCGTTATGGCAATTCCATTTCACAGAAGAGGAGACTAAAACCGGATGTGCGGTGGATGCTTTGGTGCCCCGACAACTGATCCACCCCTTGGAGGAGTATCTGACTCAGTTCCGGAGCCACCTGATTGAGGGCGACGACCCTGGGACCTTATTGCTAAACGAAGCTGAACGGCCAATGAGCCTTAACCAGGTAACGAATGTGGTCGCTAACAATACCCTCAACTACTGCGGCACACGAGTGACCCCACACCCTTTTCGAGACATCGTGTGCCGTGCATTTTGCGCGTGCAAAGGAGAATATCCGCATGCAGGCGCAACGTTACCAACGAGGTTCCCTGAGTTTGCTAAAACGCAAGAGCCAACCCGACGCATGGGTCTTCCGCTACTACGCCGAGGAAGGCGGCCGCCGTGCCTACAAGAAGAAGATCGTGGGCACGGTGGTCGAATTTCCCAAACGTAAGGACGCGGAAAAGGCCGTCTCGCAACTCAGGGTCGACGTCAACGATGGAGCGGCATTCGCTCCCATGAACTTGGAACAACTCGTCGCGCACTACCAGCGCGTTGAGCTTCCACTCAAAGCCCATTCCACCGCCGAGGGCTACAAGAACTACCTCACTCTGCACATCGTGCCGAAGTGGGGAAAGCATAGTCTCTCAGCAATCAAGAGTATCGAGGTCGAAAGTTGGCTTCGCAACCTGAAGAAGGTCAATGGGAAGCCGGCGAGTCCCGGCACCAAGACCAAGATCCGCAACCTGATGTCCGCGCTGTTCGCCCATGCCATTCGGTATGAGTGGGCAGCGAGGAATCCCATCACTGCGGTTCGAACTTCAGCCAAGCGGCTTCGGACTCCAGACATCCTTACCGGCGAGGAGTTCCGGGCACTTCTCCTGAAGCTCTCTCAGCGCGAGCGTCGTCCTGGTATTGCTTGCCGGCAGCACTGGTCTGCGCCGTGGAGAACTCATCGCTCTACGTTGGCAGGATATCGACTTCAAGTTGCTCCAGGCGAACGTCACGCACGCCGTCTGGCACAACGTCGAGGGTGACACCAAGACGGAGGCATCCAGGAAGCCTGTACCACTCCCCCAGCTGGTGGTGGAAGAACTGAAGCAAGTGGCGGTCAGTCACCCTCTACCGCGCTGATGCAGACTACCTGTTTCCTTCTGTTGCAAAGAATGGGTCGCAACCGCTGCAGCCGGATATGGTCCTTCGACGTCATATCCGGCCGGCACTCGAAGCAGATTGGAGTCACGAAGCGGATCGGCTATCACTCGTTCCGTCATGGGCTGGCTGTCATGCTCCGGCAGCAGGGCGTTGACCTCAAGACGGCCCAGGAGCTGTTGCGACACGCCAACTCCAGGATCACTCTGGAGGTGTACCAGCAGGCTGTTGGGGAGGAAAAACGGGTGGCTCAGAACCTGGCCTTCAAAGGTCTGCTTGAAGGGGGCTCGACTCAGCACCCTTCAGCACCCTCGGAGGTGGTATGAAAGAAGATGTCACTGCCATAAGTCCCTATGTTTCTAAGGTTTATGGCGGGGACGACGGGGCTCGAACCCGCGACCTCTGCCGTGACAGGGCAGCGCTCTAACCAACTGAGCTACGTCCCCAAACTATACTTTGTCGCCGTGCTTGAAGAGCAAGGCCGCTACCCGTCCAACAATGGGCTTCAGACCGCGACAACAGAAATAAGTCTATCAGATTCGTGCGAAATATTGGCTACGCCAGGCTCATCATTGACCAAGTTTTGCCTCTTCGACTCAGCGACCCCGGTCACAGTGCATTCCCCTTCTACGTTACCGCGCATTTTTGTAAATCATCTCCAGCAACTCGTCGTACATCGCTTGCCTCTCCTCTGGCGACCCCGTGCGAATGGCATGGGTAGCGCAATGGCTCAGGTGGTTGCGCATCAGGGCGCGTGCCACTGCCTTCAAAGCCTCCTGCGCGGAAGAAACCTGCGTAAGGATGTCGGCGCAGTAGCGATCCTCTTCGACCATGCGCTGGAGTCCCCGAACCTGCCCTTCAATGCGACGCAGCCGGCGCAGGTTCGAAGCCTTGATTTCGGGATCGACTCCGGCTGCTTTGCGTCCCGGCACGTCCGCGGTGCGTGCAAACATATCTTCAGTCACAGCGCCGCGTTTCACAGTGTCCTTCTTCATGATCGCATTTCTCCTCATGCCAGATTCAGCCGTCGCAGCCGCAGGCTATTGGTAACAACACTGAATGAGCTCAACGCCATCGCCGCGCTGGCAAGCACTGGGCTCAGCAGCAAACCACACACCGGATACAGTGCGCCCGCGGCCAGCGGAATACCAATGATGTTATAGATAAACGCCCAGAACAGATTTTGCCGCATCACGCGCATCGTGCCGCGCGACAGCGTAATCGCCGCGGCCACTCCCGTCAGGTCGCTGCGCATCAGCGTGGCATCGCCGGCTTCCATCGCAATGTCGGATCCGCTGGCCATCGTGAGTCCCACATCTGCCTGCGCCAGAGCCGGGGCATCGTTGACGCCGTCCCCGACCATCGCAACCACTCGATGCTCCTCCTGCAGCCGTTTGATGGCATCGACTTTGCCCGCGGGAAGCACGCCGGCGATCACCTCATCGATGCCGGCTGCGCGTGCGATCGAATTCGCGGTGCGCTCGTTGTCCCCCGTCAGCATCACCACGCGAAGCCCCCCCGCATGCAGCTGCCGAATAGCCGTGATCGAAGTCGGCTTGATCGCGTCGGCGACCGCGACAATGCCCGCGATTTTGCCGCCGATCGCTATCCACAACGGCGTCTTGCCCTCCTCCGCAATCCGCTTCTCCTCCTCGTGCAGCGAACCCGTCGCGACGCCGTACCTCTGCATCAGCGCCGAATTACCAACCAGCGCGCTCTCCCCGTCCAGTTTTCCGGCAACCCCAAGGCCCGTCAACGCTTCAAATTCCTCGACGCGTGCGTGACTCAGGTTGCGTGCCTTGGCATGGCGCATTACGGCTTCCCCTAAAGGATGTTCGCTCGCATGTTCCAACGCAGCGGCAATTCGAAGAAGATGATTCTCGGCATCGATGTCATCTTGCCCCGTCGCTTCGTGGCTCATATGCGCAGCCAGAACCACCTCCGTAACCTCCGGGCGGCCTTCCGTAATCGTGCCGGTCTTATCGAGCACGACCGTATCGACTTTCTCCAACCGCTGCAGGGCCTCACCGCCTTTGATGAGAATTCCATACGCAGCTCCGCGCCCGGTCGCAACCATCACTGCCGTAGGAACGGCCAGCCCCATCGCGCATGGACAAGCAATCACCAGAACCGTAACAGCAGCAGCGAAGGCCTGCATCACGCCCGCGCCCGGCGCAAAAAACCTCCACGTCCCAAATGTAATGACTCCAATGCACAGTACCGCGGGCACAAAAATCGCGCTCACGCGATCGGCGACTCGCTGAATCGGGGCGCGCGATCCCTGTGCCTCCCGCAACAGCCGCACGATCTGCGCCAGCGTGCTTCCTGTTCCCAGGCCGCTTGCACGATATCGCAACGATCCGTTCTGATTAATCGTCCCGCCGATCACTCTGTCGTGCACGGCCTTTTCAACCGGCAACGATTCCCCTGTCAGCATCGATTCGTCCACGCTGCTCTTACCCGAGATCACTCTGCCATCCGTGGCAATGCGCTCTCCAGGCCGCAGCAAAATCACGTCGCCCTCCTGAATCGACTCAACAGGCAGATCACGCTCCACTCCATCTCGCAGAACGGTTGCGGTCTTCGGTTGCAGTTGCACCAGTTTGCGCAGAGCGCCTGCCGTCTGGCCCTTTGCTCGGCTCTCCAGCGCATTGCCGCTCAACACCAATCCGACGATCAGAATCGCTGCTTCAAAATAAACGTCGGGTGCAATGCCGTGCGCAACGAAAAATCCAGGCGCAATCGTGCTTGCTGTGGAATAAAGGAAGGCAGCCCCCGTGCCCAGCGCCACCAGCGTATTCATATCCGCCGTCCTGTGCAGCAGAGCAGACCAGGCCTTCGTATAGAAGCGTCGTCCAGCCCAGCCCAGAATCAACGCCGAGAGAAAAAACAGACCCCAGCGAATCGCGTCGTCATTCGCCTCATATATCCAGGGCAGCGCTCCACGCAACGCAGGATCGAGCACACGCAGATTCCAGCTCATCAACGGATCTTTCATTCGCTCCATCCCGCCCGCGCTGTTTGCGCTCATCAACGGCATGGACAATATCATCGCGGCAAACCCCGCAATCAAGCTCACCGCTGCCTTCAGACGCAACTGTCTGTATTCGCGGAACTGCGCATCATCGTGTCCCTCCTGTTCCGCAAGAACCGAAACCTCTCCGGCGGGAATCTCCGCGCCGTACCCGGTGCCGCGAATCGTGTCCACCAATGCTGAAGCGGACGTCACGCCTGGATCGAACGTGACCGTCGCATTGTTCAGCATGAGATTGACGTTCGCGTCCTTTACGCCAGGCCGGCCCGCCAGCGTCCTCTGGATAAAGGACTGGCACGCCGCGCAGGTCATCCCGCTCACAGGAATCGTCACACGCTCTGCTATAGCCGGCGACACCGCGGCAGTCTCATTTCCTTTATCACCGGCGTTCCATGGGCGATGCATCGCCATATCGTTACCTCTCGCGTCGCGCCGCGAAGCCGATGCGATTGATGGCGGCTTCGATATCCTCTGCAGTTGCCTGATCTGGATCGAAGGTCATCAGCGCCGACCCTACTTCCACCTTGCCGGTCTCGACTCCCTTGACCCCTTCCAGTGCCGCAGTAACTCTACGCACACAGCCCCCGCAATGCATTCCTTCGATGGATAACCGGAGCGTTTCCCGCATAATCTTTCCCCTTCTTGAGGAGTAGATGCGTATACCCCCCAGGGGTATTCATTGTTTATTTTACCGTAACCCGCCAACGGGGTTCGCCGTCTGTCCCATCGCCCGGAACATTGCATCCCACCCACTACTCCCATACACTGACTTTGGCCCAAACGGAATCGGAACGGGCGGTTAGCTCAGTTGGTTAGAGCGCCTGCCTTACAAGCAGGATGTCGGGGGTTCGAGTCCCTCACTGCCCACCATCACCTTGTTTCGGGACACCCACATCGCCGGGATTCCCGTACTCAATCCTCGTCTAGTCCGCGGAAGCGGCCGCCGCGCGACTCTATCGAGGTCCCGAATGTCTTTCTTTCGTCCCTTGCGGCGCCTTGAAATCCACGCAAAAAGACCGAGGCCGCCATCGCCGGCAGCCTCGGTCCGGATTCCGAGTTCTACATCACTCGCTTGCGGCGAACCACTCCAACCAAGCCCGCCAGACCCGAGCCGAGCAGCAGGAAGCTGGACGGTTCAGGACTTACGGCGACGGAGAAGTTCACGATGCCGAGCGTGTCGTTCGCGTCAATGTCAGCGCCGCCCAGGATTTCGAAGAAGCCGACATACGTATTCGACGGAGTGCCAACCGGGATCGTCACCGTAAAGATGTCGAACGTATCGGAATCACCCGGGTTAAGGAAGAACGGCGCGTTGGCGAAGAAATCGCTGTCGTCGATCGAGAGTGCGCCGAGGTTACCCGAATCACCATTGAGGAAGATGTCTGCCACATTGGTGATCGGAGCCGATACCGTGGCTTCGAACGTCACGGTATCGCCCGGCAGTGCATCCACAGCCGATTGGGTCAGAGTAAAGTTGAGGGTATCGGCGAGTGCGGCCGGCATTACGCCGATCGTCAGCAGCAGCAGCGTCATTACAGCAAGAGTCAATTTGTATTTCATTATGATTCATCTCCGTACAAAATTTAGTTATGGTGCTGGCTGCGAGTTAGGGAAGTTGTGCTCTGAATGACCCAATGAACGTGCCGCCGGTAAAGGTGCCTGCCAGTTTCTCCACTACGCCCGCTCCATCGGAGCCGGTCGAACCGGGGAAGCTGACCGAGACGGATGCCGATCCGCCGCCAGGGATGGAACCGAGCGCGAACGGCAGGCCGGAACCATTCGTCGCACCCAGAGTTGCTGTCGTCAGTTGAACGTTGGCTGCGGTACCGGTGCCGGTGTTCTTCACCGTTACCAGCACCGAGTAGCCCGTTGCCGAGTTTCCGCTGATCACACCTGTCGTCGTCAACTGAAGCGTGCCGACAACAATCGTCTGTGATGCGGTGCCTGAGTTGTAGTTGTCGTTACCAGCTTGCGTGCCCGTCACAGTGACCGTCCCTGCGCCGGTAAGAGTCAATATCCCGCCCGACAAAGTAGCCGGACCGGAGACCGAGAGCGTCACCGGTAGACTGGATGTCGATGTCGCGCTCACAGCGTAAGGACCACTGGAACCAAAGTTCGCCGTGGCCGGCAAGCCTGTGATGGTGATCGTCTGGTTGGCCTGCGCAACGGTGAGCGGTACTGTCGTCGAAACGGAGGCCATATAGTTCGAATCGCCTGCGTAGGCGGCCACGATGTTATGTGTCCCCGCACTCAGGGTCGAAATCCCGAACGTTGCGCTGTAATCAGCGGTTACGCCGCCCGCTCCGAAGACCGGGGCAGCCGAACCCAACAGATTCGCCGGGCTGATCGAACCGTCATAGAAGCTAACGACACCGGTAAGACCAACAGCCGGAGCCGCTACGGTCGGGTTGGCGTGACCGATAGCGCCCAGGAACAGAACATTCTGGCCGTAGGTTGAGTTTATGTTTCCGGAGAGCGCGAGGGTTGTTATGTTCTTGGCCACGGTGAGCGTCAGCGATCCGCTGCTGGCGAGAAAGATGCTGTTGCCGGCATAGTTCACCGTCAGGCTATGGTTGCCCGCTGTGAAGTTTGTCACCGCCAGAGTTGCTCTGCCGGTGCTGGTTGAAACGGTACCCGATCCGAGCAGCACGCCCCCGTCGTAGAAGAACGCCGACGATGCGGCGCCGGTCGGCACCGGTGTAACCGTTGCCGTCAAGGTGGTGCTCAGCCCGACAGAAGCAGCCGACGCAGTCAGCACAGTTGTCGTTGCGGTTGTCGCGGTCACAGTGACGGTCACTGCCGCTGGCGTAGCTGCGTTGTAGTTTGCGTCTCCACTGTAAACCGCGGTGATGCTGTGGGCGCCCGGGGTCGTGATAGCCGTCGTGGAAAGTGTTGCCTTTCCGTTGACAACCGTCGCGCTGCCCAGCAAGGTGCTGGTCGTGGTGTCGCCAAAGGTCACCGTTCCGGTCGCTCCCGGTGCCGAGGCTGGCACGGTAACGCTAAAGTTCAGCGTCGCCGTCGCGCCGACCGTGATATCGGCCGTGCTAGTGGTAAAGCTGACCGTGGGATTGATGGGAGCGATAGTGAAGGTTGTGGTGGCCGTGCTCGCATTGAAGCTCGTATCACCGGCGTAGCTCGCCGTGATGCTGTAAGAGCCACCAGGCAAGGTGCTGTAGTTCGGTAACAGGAAGAAGTTAGGGAACGGAGGACCGGCCAGCAGGTAGGTCGTACCGAGGGTGTCAAGCGACGTGGTGAGACTTGGCATGCTGACACCATTTCTCTTCACGGTGAAAACAACGGTGCCGCTAGGCGTGCCCGCGCTAGTAGCGAGTTCCGTATCGAGGTACATCTCACCGGAACCAAAAGGCATGCTGACGATTGGATTCACCGCTCCTGCCGAGGTGACTTGATATGTCTGGAACGATGCAAAGGAGCTATCTCCTTTGCTGATATTGACAGAGACCGGAGCCGAGTCGCTGGGAGCAAAGACGCCGTCCCCGGCATAATGAGCATGCACTGTATACGTGCCGCCCGGCAGCGGGCTAAGAATATTGCTCGAAACCGAGCCGGCGCTCAGCGGGAGGACGATCGGCGAACCCGTTGCGGTCAACGTTGAGGCGATGATGCTGACGTCGCCCGTCGGTGTCCCGCTGGCCGAGCTTACCTGGATGGATACGTTCTGAACCGCCCCATGCGTCAGGGTGGTCGGCGTCAGGCTGAGGGTGGTTGTGGTGGAGTTGAAGGTGACCGTATGCCAGTTATTCGCCACATTGGCGATGTTCACTGACCCGAGGCCGGTCGCCTCATCGAAGCCGGTAGCGGCGGGGAAGCCGAAGCCGCTGGTTCCCGTGGTCGCAATGGGCACGATGTTCGACCCCGCGACAATGTCGTGGAAGTTGCAACTGGAAGCCGGCAGAACCACAATTGGGTCGGCCACTGTTCCGTTCACCGACTCACAGGCCGTGGTCGAACCATTGTACTGACTGTTTGCCAGAGCGTAGTAAAAGTAGTTGGCATTGCCCTGACGGCCACCGTTGGCGGCATCGATCAGCGCCTGGGCGCTGGCCATTGCCGGTGTCGCGACGGAAGTGCCACCGACCGCGTCGAAGCTGGTGAGAGTGCCAGTGGAGGTCTCGCCGCAAACACCCTCAGCGCAGAAAACCGTGGCATCATGGCCGCTGTTTGCCACAAACGCCACATCCGGCACCAAACGGTGCAAACCCGTAATCGGAGAGCCCGAGGCCATAGGCGTTGGATCGGTCGAGGGAATGCCGGAACCGGTCTGCCACGAAGGACGTGCCGTGTAGATGCTGACGCCACCGCCACCACCCGCAATGCCCGTGCCCGTCACGGTTCCGGTGGAGGTCGCGTTCAGGTCGGTGGTCGTCAGGCGGCCTTCGTTCCAGGCTGCTTCCGGAATATAGCCCGTGGCTGAGGTATATGTGGGCGGCCCCGCGGCCGCGATCGAGTCGTTGAAATACTGGGTCGTGCCGAAATCGACAAACATGCTGCCGCCAACGGCTACGTTAAACGCCGAGGATCCGAGCGCGTTTACGCCGACAGTGGACGCGGCGGCGGAACGTGCACTGGAAGCCGCGCAACCCGCTGCTCCGCTATCACCGGTAGAAACGAACGCCGTCTGTCCCTGCGCCGCCGCCTGTTCCCATAGGTCATTCCAGAAGCCTGTGCCGGATGCACCGTCGTTGGTCTCGCAACCACCGTAGCTCAGCGTGATGATGTCGCCGATGTTGTTATCGACCGCATAAAGCCCGGCCTGATCGATGCCGCCGCCTACCAGCGAAGCGCTGCTGACGATGAAGTCGACCGTCGCGTCCGGAGCCAGCGAGCCGGCCAATTCCGCGTCGAGAGAAGCTTCGATGTCATCGGTGTTCACGCCGGGGTCGCTGCCCACAATGATGACGTTGGGGTTGTTGGCGGGAAGGCCAAAGAGTGAGCGGTACGCCGCCACATCGCCCAGCGCAATGTTGCTGCGCGCAAGCACGGCTATCGTGATTCCCTTGCCGGTATTGCCTGCGGCGGTCAGCGGTGTGGCGTTGAAAATGTTCGCCATATCGCCGGGTCCCATGAAGTGCGCTCCATTGCCTGCAAGGATGTTCGGCTGGGGTAGCATCACGCTGTTCGAGACCACGGGATTCCGTTGCACCGTGACCTTCTGCACCTGCGTGGCCTGCGACTTCGGCACAAAGTCATTCAACCGTGCCAATCCCTTCACCACCGGCGTCAACGCCGCGGGCACCGACACATCCGAAATGTTCGAGATATGCGTTTCGCCGTTCACCGTCACCTGGTGCATCTCGGTGTGGAAAGCCGTTTCTACCGAACCGACCGTACCCGAAAAAGTAATAAACCGGCCGCCGCGCGACACGTTGTCCACCGTGAGACCGCTGTCGCTAAGCCATGCCGAAACCGTGGCAATGTCCGCCGGCGCCACACCGAAGTATTCGCCGAAGGTGTCCGGGGTAAGCCATTTGTGGTAGTTGCCTGAATTCTTGTCCTGCTGCGCGTCCAGCAGCGACAGCAACGCCGAGTCCTGCTCCACGGAAGGCTGAAGAACCAAAATCATGTTCTGTAGCTGCGTTTCAGCGCTCAACCGCGCGCCGACTGCGGCGCGGTCAACAGCTCTCGGATGCGTTCCATGCAGAGTCGCCATGAAATTACGATCGACTTTTGCCGTGATGCGGACGGAGCGATGGGCCGATAATTGCGGTTGAAGTTGCGCACTGGCAAGTGACGCGAAAAACGCGAACACAACAAAGAGAAGAGGCAGAACAATCGTGCGAGATTTAAAGGTCACACTATCTCCGTGGTGCAAAAAGGAATGACGGAACAATACTTTTTGGGTGGTCGGGGTATCCTCACAGTTAACGTGCTACTTGTCAACAACAATCATGTCCGCCCTACCTTACCCTCGTGAGCAAAAGAGAAGACCCTGGCTCCGACGATGAACGTGTAGCCGGCCCAAGTACCCTTGCGGTCTCACTTGTTCGCTCACGTTCCGAGCGAATCGTGTCAAACCGGAAATAACCCTGATACTCTAGCCTCGACAAGGCCGCAGGGAGTTCTCGTTGTTGTTCCTGTGGACACAATCGGACAGGTTGCGAGTACTTTCAAGCGGCGAAGCGCGGAAGTGCTACGAAACCTTGATTTGCCGCCGAATGCTGTGCTTTGCCGTGCTTCGCCAGTGGGTACACCGGACAGTTTTATGACTTAAATTTCATTCGATAGCCAATTGGACAGGCAAAAACTAAGACACCTGGCCGTAGAAGGCGCCACGCGCTCTACCTTGAGCCACGGGCGAAGATGATGCAGGGGTGGGCCGATTATTTGGAGCAGACCCAGCGCGGCGGCAAGGTGTTGCCCTTTCGCGACTCTGTGGCATAGCGTGAACGCATCACTGTCCCGCTGGAAAGCCCGCGCCTGCATCCCGCAGCTTTTTGACGACTGCGTCCGCGAAGTCTTCTGAGTTGATGGCTTGGACATACTGATTCCCCGGATAATCTCCGCCTGCCGCTCAGCCGCCACCTTGCCATAACTCATAAAGGTTGTAAGCACCTGTTCATGACCAAGGTTCTGGCTCCACGCCTTGAACTCTTCCGGTGATTTGCAGGCTTGCTCGCCCAGCCGGGCCAGAGTCTTCCGCAGGCTGTGTGGATGACAATATGGAAGGCCCGCACGCTCGAATGCCTCACGGAAGATCGCCCGAATCGCCGAAGTTGTACTCCAATGTTCCCGCTCCAATCCCGCTGCTTCAAACTGGCGCGTGCTTCCCAACACGACGCGCGTTGCTGGAAACAGCGGATCGTCATTGCCCCACAGCTTCTCTTCCCTTAGAAATCGCACCCAGTCAGCCACAATCTCCCGAATGCCGTCGTCCAGGGGGAAGAAAGTGGTGTGAACGTCTTGCTGAATTTTGTCTTCACCTCGCGCGTTTCCTGAAAGACGCAACCCTCTTTCAGGTCCACATGCTGAGCAATAGGCGCTATTGTTGACACAGAGGAACCTCCGAACAAATTCACTTCGGGGAAATTCGGAACACTCGAAGTCTAAATCAATGTGACTCATCGGATGTGTACGCATTGGCTACAACGCGCGTGGAATTCGCGGTCCATGGTCGTCGATATACGATCAGTACAAAATAGCTTGAAAGGGCGTGTATCCCATCCTGCTCATTTCTCTCATTTAGCCCTAAGCTGGCAAAATCGCGCTTCAAGTACCTGAGAATAAATGACAAATAGCTAGCCCCGCGCTTGTCCTTTCCTCCCCGCTTGCGAACGAAAGTGGCAGACTCTCCCGCCAAAAACTTGGCTTATCTCATGTTGACTCATGAGAGTATGACCCATGCGCCCGACCTATACAGCTCTCGTGCTATCTCTCATGGCGCCGCTGTCTGCCCTGCGCGCACAGGGCAAACCCCCCATCACGCCTCCGAGATTGATTAGTCTGCCCAGCCCGGATTGCAGGGCAGGGAAGCCCTGCCACGGAAGTCATGGCCAGGTCCGGCTCATCGTCGATGTTCTGGCCAGTGGCAAAGCCGGCGACATCAGGGCTGAACTTGGCGACGATGTGCTGGTCGATGCAGCAACCGCCGCGGCGCAGCAGGCTGAGTTCGTTCCCGGATCATTTATGGGCAAACCTGTCATGATGAACTATGTGCTGACCCTGCACTTCTAAGCCGCACTATCGCCATCCCCAGTGAACTAGCGGCTCCCGCAACCCGCCTGATAGACCTTCGGCTTCTTCCACTCTTTATCCGTCGCAAACAGAATGCAGCTCTTGCCGGTCTCGGTATTCATCCGCCAGGTCAGGTTTCCCTGGCGATAAAGCTGATACTTGCCCGCACCTGAAAACACCTTGCCATCCGGCGGATTTGGACCGATCGAATCGTCCTCCGGAATCCCATCCCGCGTCGTCCTGGCCTCATCCGGCGCAGCCTCCGCCGTTGGCGGAGACGTCTGCGCGGCAGGAGGCGTCTCCACTGCTGGAGGAGAAGAAACGACCGCCGGTCCCCCAGCGGACGCTGCCGGCTGCGAGGCCGAGCCAATCTTTGCTTTTCCCCCCGAAGTATCGTTCGAAAACACGTCGCCGCTCAGCCCTGCTCGCTTGGCGTCATAGGAGTTGTAGCCAAGGTAGGCGAATAAACCCACCACCAGCGCCAGTACGAGAACCATAATGCGTCGTCCCATGTTTCCTTCCCGTGCTTCCTTCCGTCCCGCTCCACCGCGGCACCCTCATCCCCCGGAACCGCATCCCTCGAACCGCATCATAGACACTGTCACCTGTCGTCGCGTCTATGCCTATATCATCCCCCCAACCGAATCTTTCAGCGATAAAAAGGGACTATCCGCCGTTACTATCTAGCGACCGGCGCCTCTGCTCTTACCGGAAGCCCCAAACCCTTTCCCATCTGTCATCTGCGTCAGAAATCAGTTTTGTCGGGTAAATTTCACCGCAGGAGTATCATTACAACGTGCCGAAGTATTCGATCGTAGTTCCATTTCATAACGAAGAGGAAAGCGTCACCACGCTCTACGACCGCCTCAAGGCCGTCATGGAGCAGATCGCCGAAACCTTCGAGCTCGTCTTCGTCGACGACGGCTCTCGCGACCGCACCTATCGCCTCCTCGAGGAGATCGCGGCCGTGGACAGCCGTGTCCTCGTCATCAAGCTTCGCCGCAACTTCGGTCAAACCTCCGCCCTCGCCGCCGGCTTCGACCACTCCCAGGGCGACTACATCCTCGCCATGGATGGCGATCTCCAACACGATCCCGATGAGATCCCCAACTTCCTCGCCAAACTCGAAGAGGGCTACGACGTCGTCAGTGGATGGCGCGAGCATCGCGGCGACAACTTTCTCTTCCGCCGCGTCCCCTCTCACATCGCCAACCGGCTCATGGCTGTTCTCAGCGGCGTCGACATTCACGACTTCGGCACCACCTTCAAGGCGTATCGCCGCGAAGTCATTCAGAACATCCCCCTCTACGGCGAGATGCACCGATTCATCCCCGCACTCGCCTCCTGGTACGGCGCCAGCATCTGCGAGATACCTATCTCCAATCCTGCGCGCGTGGCAGGGAAGTCGCACTACGGCATCTCACGCACCTTCCGCGTCTTCTTCGATCTACTCACTATCCGCTTTCTGCTCCGCTATATGACCCGCCCCCTGCACTTCTTCGGCACCCTCGGCGCCCTCGGCATGGTCACCGGAGCAGGCCTCGCCGCCTGGCTCCTCATCCTCAAAGTCGTGACCAGCCAGCACATCATGGCACTGCATGGCCCCATCTTCGTCATCGCCGGAGTTCTTATACTTGCCGGAATCCAGATGATGGGTATCGGCCTGCTTGGCGAGCTGCAGGTGCGTCACTTCTACACCGCCTCCCACCGCGCACCCTACGCGGTCGATCGCATTCTTCGCCTGCGCTCCGAAGAGAGTCTCCTGCAATAATTCCCCAGTTTCAGTGCGGTCGCGGCGTTGATGGTTCCGCTTCCGGCGCTGTCGCTTTGTCAGCATCCACCAGCGTTTTGTCCGCCTGCCGCTGAGCTTCTTTCGCAGCGTCCTTGAAAGCCGACACATCCAGCTCCTTCTGCCTCTCGTCCGCCTCCACCAGCGGATCGCTCAACGCCTCCAGGTGATCCGCGAACTCTTCAATGCAATTAGCCTGCTCTGCTGGATGACCTGCAACCTTGGCCTCCGCCCGCAGCAGATTCTCCAGTTTCAATGCAGCCTCGAGCCCATATCCCACGCCGGCATACGTCTCCCGATCCCGCAGTGCGAAAAGGTCCTCATGCAGACCCGTCTCGCTCACAATCAACCCCTTACTTGCCGTTTCGTACGACTGCTTCTCACACTCCGCTACGATCGTCGTGCGGCCTTTTTCAGCAAGCTGCTGAGGATCCAGGATCACTATTTTTGAGCGTCCCGCATGTCGAATCCGTTCCAGAATTGTCCGGTCTCCGGCCTGCCGGTGACATCCGGCCACCAGGATTAATATGCCTACCGCGGCCGCCCACCGGCCCGCCGTTGCTGCATCCAGACTTCGCTTACCCTTGTTACCTTTGTTCAATGCGCTTCCTCATGAACGGTGCATTCAGCCAAAGTTGCATAAGGCTAACACTCCCTCTCCCAGGACGAAAGACAATCTCCGCCACGCCCCTACAACTTCAGACGGATCGTAATCCCCGTCGTTACGTAGGATGTGCTGTCTTCCCTGACTGTTTCGCCAGTTCCTTGCGAAATGTTTGCTCCCGCTCCGCCACATAGCTCTTGTATCCTTCAGGATCGACAAACGGATTCACCCCTCCTGGCTCCATCTTCGCGAACTTTGCCTCCATCCCAAAGTAGCCCCCATGCGCTCCCAGAAACACGTCGCACGGCAACGATCGCAGAGTCCGGAACGTCAGTTCGTAGTCCGCCGCAATCGTCGGATAGCTCGTGTTTCCAACCAGCTTGTATCCCGAATTCACGTTCGGGCTCCCCACAATCACCACATTGTAATCCCGGCCGCCGTCCCGCACCTTCATGGTCCACGTTGTGCAACCCTTCGTATGTCCAGGCGTCTTGTGCGCGACCAGCACCGCTCCGCCCAGCGCCACCTCGTCCCCGTCATGCAGCACGCGATCTACCTTGGTTGGTGGAAATTGGCTTCCCGGCGAACTGCCATACTGAAAATCGGTCTTCCCGCCCGACTCCACCAGCGGCACATCGGCATCCATCACCATGTACTTCGCGCCAGTCAGCCGTTTCAACTCCGCGCTTCCCGCAGCATGGTCCCAATGACCATGGCTGATCAGTAGAATCTTGATGTCCTTGAAGTGAAACCCCAGCGCCTCGACATTCTTCCTGATCTGAGGAACACTGCTCGGCAGATTGCTGTTGATCAGGATCAGACCCTGCGGCGTCGTGATCAGGTACGACGCCAGATCCTTGCTCCCGACGTAGTACACATTGCCGATAATTCGAAACGGCGCGTGGTTCGTCGTCCAGTCAGGATTTTCCTGCGCAAAAATGGCGGAAGAGGTAAAGACAAGCGTCAGCAATAGGGAACGAAGAAGCATGGCAAAGAATAACTCTTCCGCACAACTCCTGAACCCACATCTCAACGGATCAATTAACCCGTCAGATACCCTCGTTTAGGTAAGCCAAGCCTTAGGCTTGGCCCTCTTTACAGAGAAGAATTTAGACCGTAACCCCGCTCCGGATCACCTGCGCGCCAAACCGCTCCATCTCCTCGGCCTGAGGACTCGATTGCAGCAGCACCAGGTCCACGCCAACCGCAGTGAACTCCTCCATCCGCTCCGCAACCTGCTCGGGCGTCCCGACAAAGCCGCTTCGCAGCCCGCGGTTCGACACCGAATAATCCTTCAGCGAAACCTTCGTCTGCAGTTGCGAACCCGTCACCCACTGCTCATAGTTCGCATATCCTCGCGCCGACTGCTTCACGTCCGTAATCCGTTCCACCTCGCGCAATGCTTCGGCCTCCGAATCCCGCACAATCGCGTACCCGGCCACGCCGAACGTCATCGGCCCCAACCCCAGCTTCTCTCGCCGCTCGCGCATATCTGCGATCTTCGCTCCCACCGCCTCCGGAGCGTCGCCATGCATCAGGTACGCATCGCACTTGGCCGCAATCAAATTCTTCGCCGCATCCGACTCGCCGCCCGCATACAGCGTGGGCCGCGGCTTGCTCACAGGCTTCGGCGTCAGCACGTTGTCCCGCACGTCATAGAACTTGCCCTGGAACGAAAACCCCTGCTCATTCCAGCACCCGTTCACCACATCGAGCCACTCCGAAGTCCGCGCATACCGGTCATCATGCTCATCGAAGTGAACGCCATACTTTGTCGCCTCGTCTTTCCACCAGCTCGAAACCACATTCAGCGTCAGCCGCCCATGCGACATCGCATCGATGCACGCTGCCTGTTTCGCCAGCAGCGCCGGATTATGAAACGTAGGCCGCACCGCCACCATCAGCTCCAGACGCTCCGTCACCGCAGCCAGTGCCGCCGTTGTCGACCACGCATCCAGCGACGGCGCGTCCATGCCCTTAATATCGTTCATGTTCAATTCGGCAATCAGCGTCAGATCGTAGCCGATCTTCTCCGCCCGCTGCGTCAGATTGCGCACATACTCCCAGCTTGCTTCCATCTGCTCGTCATCGACGTTGCGCAGCCATCCGCCAAACACCGGCAGCCAGAATCCGTATCGCATCCCCGTCCTGATCTTTTGTGTCACCGCCTTGGTCGTTTGGCTCACCGTCCTACCTCGGCTAGCTCCTGCACACCGACGCGGCGATCATTCACAATCTTCGCTTCGGCCTCCAGCCAGTCCGCCAGCTTTGCAAACGGATCGAACCCGACAACCCTTGGTCCATCCGCAACGAAGTTCGACAGCGCATTGATGTCGTAGTAGACCCGCTCGCCATCGCGATCATCCACCATGAACTCCACCCCGCCAAGCTCAATCCCGGCCGCAGCCATCAACCGCTCTACCTCTTCAATCACCTCTTGCGGCGTATCGAATGCCTCCACCGTCAGCCCCGTCTTCGGAGCATCGACCGGGCAAGCCGATCTCACCAGCTCCTGCCCCGTAGGCATCTTGCAGATGTCAGCTGGGCAAAGATCAAACGTCTCGCCCGTAATATGTATCTTAATCGCGTACAAATACTTTCCGTCCAATACCTCAACACGAACAATATGCGACCCGCGCGCCGGCACGAACTCCTGCACCAGCCCGGTCGAATCCATCCCCAGCACCAGCCCGTTCTCCGCTGCCGAAGCCTCTGCCAGGTGCTCCCTGGTGTTGAACTTCACCACCCCACTGCCGCTTCCGCCAATATTCGGCTTCACCACAACAGGGAAGCGCAAAGTCTCCGCCGCTGCACTCGCCTGCGAAGCCCGATGAATCACCCGCGCCTTCGGATACCCCAGCCCCAGCCCCTCCAGCATCGCAAGCTGCGTCGCCTTCGACAGCTCGCTGCGAAATGCCTTTACCCCGTTCACCACACGAACCCCGCGGCTCTCCAGATGCTCCAGGAATCCCAGCGTGTAGAAAATCTGGTCCCCATGCCCGCGATTCCACGCCGAAGGGCTCATCTTGTTCAGCACCAACGCATACTTCTCTTCAGGCTTATCGCCCGGCCCATAGCTATGCGTCACCGCGTCGAGCTTCACGTAGTTCGTTCCTCGCCGGTCGAGCTCCGCAAACAACGGCTTGAACCAGTTCGGCTGCTCATAGTAAATCGCGATCGGTAGAGGCGTTTGGCTGGGCATGTGCTTTACCTTCCTTCTTCAAATCTGTCGAAATCGAGGACGAACCTCTCGATCGCGCTTAGCATTCCGGCATCGATTTCCGGCTTTTCGCGATAGATCATTTAATTTTAGATGAAATGAGACATCGAAAGGCTTCGCAACCCGAATCATTGGGATTTTTTACAAGATTATGACGTCACTCATCACAAAGTTCCCCGATCACCTCTCATAAAAGACCATCTCTCACAAAAAAGAGCGGCTCCCCGCAATCGGCCACAGTGTTGTACTCTGGCATCCACTATGCAAGCCATCCAAATCCTCACCACCGGCTCCGCTGACGTCCTCACTCTCCGCGATCTCCCCACCCCGACCCCCGGGCCCGGCGAAGCGCTCATCCGCATCGAAGCCTCCGGCGTCAACTTCATCGACACCTACTTCCGCGAAGGCCGCTACCCCGCCCATCTCCCCTATACCCTCGGGCAGGAAGCCGCCGGCACCATCGTCGCCGTTGCCCCCGATGTCACCGCCTTCAAACCCGGCGATCACGTCGCCTGGTGCGGCATCGCCGGCACCTACGCCCAGCTCGCCGTCGCTCCCGCCATCCGACTCGTCGCCGTCCCCGAAGGCGTCACCTCGCAACAAGCCGCCGGCGCGCTCATCCAGGGCATCACCGCACACTACCTCACCCACTCCACCTACGCCATCCAGCGCGGTGACGAAATCCTCATTCACGCCGGAGCAGGCGGCACTGGCCTCCTCTTCATCCAGATGGCCAAAGCCCTCGGCGCCCGCGTCATCACCACCGTCTCCACCGACGAGAAAGCCGCACTCGCCCGCGCCGCCGGAGCCGACGAGATCATCCTCTACACCAAAGAAGACTTCGCCGCTCGCATCAAAGAACTCACCAGCGGCCGCCTCCTCCCCGTCGTCTACGACTCCGTCGGCAAATCCACCTTCGAGCAATCCCTCCTATGCCTGCGCCCCCGCGGCCTCATGGTTCTCTTTGGAGGCTCCAGCGGAGCCGTTCCGCCCTTTGACCTCATCCGCCTCTCCACCATGGGTTCTCTCTACGTCACCCGCCCCACCATGAAGGACTACATCGCCACCACCGCCGACCTCCAGGCCCGCGCCAAATACGTCTTCGACGGCATAGCCGGTGGCACTCTCAAGCTTCGCCTCGAGCACATCTACCCGCTCACCGACGCCGCTCATGCCCATCGCGACCTCGAATCCCGCAAGACCACCGGCAAACTTCTTCTCATCCCCTAACCTCACTTCGGCCTGCCACAAATCTGGGTGCCCCATATCTCGATTCTGAGATGTGGGTATTCGCGCTACGCGCGAACCTCTATCCCGGCCAGAATATTTCGCTGCGTCATGTAAGTCTGCGCTGCCTCAGACTTCACCGCAGACCCTTACAATCTCAACATGCCCAACCCGCACCACCGCAAAGCGACGCTGACTCTCCTCACTCTGGTCGCTGCGGCCGTCCTCACTCTCCCCGCACAAGCAGTCATCGTCCGCGGCGCCGTTACCACTCCTTTCGGCGTTCCTCTCGGCAACGCCAGGGTCCAGCTCCTCCAGGGCACGCAGGTCGTTGCCTTCGCCTTTACGCAGATGGACGGAACCTACGAGATACGCAGCACCAGCACAGGTCACTTCCTCCTCCTTGCCTCGGCCGCCCCCTACACCCCCAGCATCGGCCAGGACTTCTACGGCGGCCGCACCGCCGTCATCACCTCCAACATCGTCATGCAGTTCACCACCGTCTCGCCACAACTCGTCGTCACCGCCTCCGGTATCCCGACACCCATCCAGCAAACTCCCGCGGGCGTCACGCTCATCTCGCAATCCGCCGTCGCTACCCAGGTCGCCATCGTCAACGACCTCCGCCAATCCACAGGGACAAACGTGGTTCAAACCGGCCAGACCGGAGGCCCCGTCACTCTCTTCATTCGCGGCGGCGGCCCCCGCGCCAACGCGGTCCTCACCGACGGCGTCCCTTCCACCAACATCGGCGGCTACTTCGACTACAGCCCCGTCGCCACCACCGCGCTCACCGGCCCCGAGATCTATCGCAGCGCCAACAGCGCTCTCCAGGGCACCGGAGCCGAAGCCGGCATCGTTAATCTCGCCACTACTCGCAGCTCCTCCTACAACCCCACGCTCAACTACACCGGCGACGCAGGAAACTTCTACACCTATCGCAACGAAGCTATCGTCTCCGGAACATTCAAACCCATCGACTACCTCGCCGCCTTCAGCCGATTCGACACCTCCAATGCCCTCCCGCTCGACGAGTACCACACCATCAACGGCATCGCCAACATCGGCTACAGCATCTTCGCCAACACCACAGCCCGTTTCACCCTCCGTAATACCGACACCGCCACCGGCCTCCCCAGCGCACACGATATCTATGGCATCTCCTCGTCCGGCAAGCAGGCAGACCAGGACATCTACTCCGGCCTCACCATCGAAAACGTTCTGGCAGGGAATTGGCACAATCTCGCTCGCTATGACATCGCTCGCAAGCGCGAACAGGTTCAGCAGTTCACCCCCACCGGCGAGGCCGTTACCACCATCGTCAACGGCGCGCCCCAGACTACCTACTACGGCAACACCATCACCCTTCGCGGAGCCAACGGCTACACCGCCACCGGACAGGCCGCCTTCATCCTCCCCGTCTTCGATGCTGTCTCCAACCGCGACGAGTTTTACTACCAGTCCGGTTACAACTTTCCCTTGCGCATCGCCGCCCTCTTCACCTTTCACTACGACGACGAACGCGGCCGACTCCTCACCGCTGCCGCCAATCAGCAAATCGAACGAATCAACTACCTCTACACTCTGCAAATTCAGGGCGACATCGCACATCGCCTCTTTTACTCCCTGGGCGGCGGAGTCGAACAAAACCAGCTCCTCGGCCTCGTCGGAACTCCGCGCTTCGGCCTTACCTTCGACGCGGTCCGCCCCGGCGCACATCCCTTTCACGGCACCCTCCTTCGCGCCAACGCAGCGACCGGCCTGCAGGAGCCCTCTCTCATCGCGCAACTCAGCAGCCTCTCCACCCTCCTCCAGCAAACCGGCAACCCCACCTTCAATATCGCCCCCATCACCGCCGAACGTTCCCGCACCTTCGACGTCGGCGTCGACCAGAACATCCTCAACCAGAAGCTCATCCTCAAAGCCGGCTACTTCCACAACGTCTTCAACCATCAGCTCGAGTTCATCGGCCCCCTCGGTCTCGAACACTACTTCAACATCCCCGCCGCCATCGCCGCGCAACTCCCCCCCGCTTCGGTCAACTCTCTCGCCTATAGCACTCAGGGTCTGGAAGTCGAACTCCAGTACCAGGCCCTCACTTATCTCTTCCTTCACGGCGGCTACACCTATCTCGCTTCCGTCGTGCTGCAGTCCTTCGCATCCGACACCGTCGTCCCCGCCATCAATCCCGCGCTCCCCGGCATACCCATCGGCGCACTCTCTCCTCTCATCGGCAACCGGCCCTTTCGCCGCCCGCCCAGCACTGGTTTCTTCGCCGCCGAATACGTCGCGGACCGCTTCTCCGTCGCCTTCAAGGGCGCCTTCTCCAGCCGCAGCGACGACTCCACCTTCCAGCTCAACAACGATCGCAATGGCGGCAATACGCTCCTGCTTCCCAACCGCAATCTCGACTTTGCCTACGCCAAACTCGATCTCAACGCCGTCTTCAAGGCAACGAAAAACATCAGCCTCTTCACTCAACTCGACAACCTTCTCGGCCAGCAGCACATCGGTCCCATCGGCTACCCGGGACTGCCCTTCACCATCCGCGCCGGCATGAAGTTCCGTATCGGCGGCAACTGACCTCGGGCCAACAGCGCATCGAATTTCTCAAATCCGTGTTCAACCAAACAGGCTCCCTCTGCCTTCCGGAATCTTGTTTTTTTTCTGTAACTTGCGGCTCTTTCTCGAAGCGCTGCAGAGCTTTTCTGCGTCTAATTCAGCAGAAGGAAGGACCGACGCCAAATGACCAAACCCGCTCTCGCACTGAAACTCGGACTTACACTCGTAGCACTCAGCCTCCCCGGCATCACAGCTCTCGCCCAGCAGGAGGGCCCCGCTCCCACCCAGGCTCTGGTTGCCTTCGACTCCAAAACTCCCACCACGCCCACCGCGAAAGACGTAAATCTCAAGGTCGACAATCGCGCCACCAACCTCCTCAGTCTCGCCCCCGTCCCTCCCAACGGAGCACAGGTCGCTCTGTTGATCGACGACGGCCTCCGCACCAGCATCGGCGGCGAACTGGGTAACCTGCGCGCCTTTGTCACCGGCTTGCCCGAGGGAACTGAGGTCTTTGTCGGCTACATGCAGAACGGACGCGTCGTCTCAGCCGATAACATGCCTGGCTTCTCGTCCGACCGCGCCGCCGTCGCCCAGGGCCTTCGCATTCCCATGGGCGTGCGAGGCGCCAGCGCCAGTCCATACTTCTGCCTGTCCGACTTCGTGAAAAACTGGCCCGGCCAAACCGAGGGCGAGACCACTCCGCAGGCGCCGCGCCCCGCCCACAAGGCACGTTTCGTCCTGATGATCACCAACGGAGTCGATCCATACAACGGCAGCACCAGCATCACCAACCAGAACAGCCCCTACGTCACCTCCGCAGTCACGGATGCACAGCGCGCCGGCGTCCCGGTCTATTCCATCTACTACAACGATGCCGGTTTCGGCCGCGGTCGCAGCGGCAGCTTCAGTGGCCAGGGCTATCTCCTCCAGATGGCGCAGGGCACCGGAGGCGCGAGCTACTATCAGGGCACCGGAAGCCCCGTCTCTCTCGCCCCTTTCCTCAAACAATTTCACGACGCCATTGTCGAAACCTATGTCGCCACCTTCCCTGTCGACGCCAACAAGAAGATGGTCTCGCTCAAGCTCGGTACCAGCCTCCCCGGAACCAAACTCCGCGGTCCCCAGGAGGTTCGTCCGGGTACCGTCGTCCTCTCTCAACCCTGATCGCCCTGTTGTCCTTGCCTTGACTTTTCTTGTCATCCCCGAAGGGCCTACCCTGAGCGAAGTCGAATGGGGGATCTGCTTTTGCCGTTGCTTTTGCCCTTGTTTTTTAGTTGTCATCCTTCGCCGCAGGCGGAGGACCTGCTTTTGCCTTTGTTTCTGTCCCAAACCACCCCAAAAATCGTCATTTCGACCGAAGCGACGGACAGTTCCACCGTCCGCCGCGCAGTGGAGAAACCCCTGCATTTGCCTTTGCTTTGCGTTTGCTTTTTTGCTGTCATCCCCGAAGAGCCTGCCCTGAGCGAAGTCGAATGGAGGATCTGCTGTTGTCCTTGCCCTTTCGCTCAGACATTCCCTCCAGCCGCTGCATAGATCTGCTCGATATACTTCATATCCCGCAAACCCTCTTCGCCCGAACTCTTCGGCGTCCTGTTCTGCACAATGCAGTCCGAAAAGTGGTTCGCCTCGCGCGAGAACTGCAGCGGGTCCTTCTCCGGATTCTCCTCATTGATCACCGTCGGCGCGCCGCTTCCACTGAAATACTCAGCCCGCAACTTCAGGCCGTCGTAGTTGAACGCCGGCTGCATCTCCAGCCAGCCCTTCGATCCAAATACCTTGAAATAACCCGGCATCTGCCCGCCGTAGGTGCAGCTCCCTGTCGCCACTGCGCCTGAAGGAAACTTCGTCGTCCACGACACATTCTCTTCTACCGAGTCGAAGCGCCCATCCTTGTCCACCGTCGAAGTCACCGCGGTAAACTTCGCCGGCTCCTCTCCGGTCAGATACCGGCTCGCGTTCAACACGTAAATCCCCACATCGAACAGCGATCCGCCTCCGGCCAGCGTCTTGTTCAACCTCCACGCTCCAGGAGCGGCGTTGAAGCCGAACGCCCCATTGATCGTCTGCACCGCTCCCAGCGCGCCGTCGCGAATCAACTTGACTGCTTTCAGATTCAACGGCTCGTAGTGCAAACGGTACGCAATCATCAGCTTCACGCGAGCCGCCGTGCACGCGGCGATCATGTCCTCCGCCTCTTTCACTGTGGTCGACATCGGCTTCTCGCACAGTACATGCTTGCCTGCCTTTGCCGAGCGGATCGTATACTCTGCGTGCATGCTGTTGGGCAGCGCGACGTAGACCGCATCGATCGTCTTGTTATCGCGAAACTTGTCCATGTCCTCGTAGCTGTAGATCGAGGTGGATGGAATGCCGTACTGCGCGGCGATCCTCTCTGCCTTGTCGCGATGGCCGCTCACCAGCCCGGTAATCCGCGAGTTTGAGCTCACCAGCATTCCGCGCATAAAGTGGTCTGCGATGGTGCCCAGCCCGATGACGCAGTATCCGATCTTCCGGTCGCTGCCCTGAGACGCAAAGCCCCTCGATGGCAGCATTTGCGCCGCCAGTCCAAGCGCGCCTAACCTGGAAAATTCCCGCCGCGATAACGTCATGGCCCCTCACCTCCGACTGCAGCCATCCTAAACCGCCTGTCACCGGGGGCGAAAATAAATTCCGCAGCAGCAAAAAGTTGTCGTGGCCATTTTCCTGTGTTTTACAGGGGTATTTTGAAAAACAGAGGTGAAATCGCGTGGTTTTTTGTGGTGATGTTGTGGTGAAGTGTGTGGTGAAACGTGGTGCGCAGATGGTGGGTTTTAGCGGTCTAAAAATTTTCCTCCTGAATTGAATTTTTCTGTGGAAAATGCAAAAAATATTGCGCGTCGCCAAAAAGCAAAACCCCGAAGCGATTGTCTGCTTCGGGGTTCTGAGTTTCGTTTTGCGGTTTGAGGCTTAGTACATGCCGTCCATGCCGCCGCCGCCATGCTGATGTCCGCCGCCGCCCGCTTCCTTCTTCTCGGGAATGTCGGAGATCATCGCTTCGGTAGTCAGCATCAATCCGGCGATGGAAGCCGCGTTCTGCAGAGCAGTCCGTGTCACCTTCGTCGGGTCGATAACGCCGGCCTTCACCAGGTCCTCGTAGACTCCAGTTCCGGCGTTGTAGCCGAAGTTGTTGTCCTTCGAGTCGTGGATCTTGCCGATCACAACCGCGCCCTCTTCGCCGGCGTTCGAGACGATCATGCGCAACGGCTCTTCGAGCGCGCGACGGATGATGTTGGCGCCGATCTTCTCGTCGCCTTCGAGGCCCTTGATGACCGTATCCACCGCAGCCGCGCAGCGAACCAGAGCAACACCGCCGCCCGGAACGATACCTTCCTCGACGGCAGCGCGGGTCGCATGCATCGCATCCTCAACCCGAGCCTTCTTTTCCTTCATCTCGGTCTCGGTGGCCGCGCCAACCTTGATCACGGCAACGCCACCAACCAGCTTGGCCAACCGCTCCTGCAGCTTCTCGCGGTCGTAGTCGGAGGTGGTCTTGTCGATCTGGGCGCGAATCTCTTTCACGCGCCCTTCGACATCGCCATCCTTGCCGCCGCCATCAACGATGGTGGTGTTGTCCTTGTCGATGGTCACGCGCTTCGCAGTGCCGAGGTCCTCGATCTTGACGCCCTCGAGCTTGATGCCGAGGTCTTCGGTGATCGCCTTGCCGCCGGTCAGAATTGCGATGTCCTGCAACATGGCCTTGCGACGGTCGCCAAAGCCGGGAGCCTTGACCGCAGCGACATTCAGCGTGCCGCGCAGCTTGTTGACCACGAGCGTCGCGAGCGCCTCGCCGTCCACGTCCTCAGCAATGATGACGAGCGGCTTCGCCGTCCGTGCAATCTGCTCGAGCAGGGGAAGCAGGTCCTTCATCGACGAGATCTTCTTCTCGTAGATCAGGATGTAGGGGTTCTCCTGGGCAACTTCCATCCGCTCTGCGTCGGTCACAAAGTAGGGGGAGAGGTAGCCGCGGTCGAATTGCATACCCTCAACGACCTCGAGCTGTGTCTCCATCGTGCGAGACTCTTCCACCGTGATCACGCCATCCTTGCCAACCTTCTTCATCGCCTCGGCAATAATGAAGCCGATCTGCGAGTCAGAGTTCGCCGAAATGGTTCCGACCTGGGCGATCATGTCACCTGAGACCGGCTTTGACAGCTTGCTCAGCGCGCCGCCAACCGGGGCGCCGTTCTCATCGCGCTTGCCGATGATGGCTTCGACAGCCTTGTCGATGCCGCGCTTGAGCGCCATCGGATTTGCACCGGCAGCAACCGTCTTCACACCCTCGCGATAGATCGCCTGGGCGAGGACCGTAGCGGTCGTGGTGCCGTCACCGGCCACATCCGAAGTCTTCGATGCAACCTCGCGCACCATCTGAGCGCCCATGTTCTCAAGCGAGTTCGACAGTTCGATCTCCTTGGCCACGGTTACGCCGTCCTTGGTAATCGTCGGCGAACCGAACTTCTTCTCGATAACCACGTTGCGACCCTTCGGTCCGAGCGTCACCTTCACCGCGTCGGCGAGAATGTTGACGCCGCGCAGAATTGCCTGACGCGAATCTTCTCCGTGCAGAATCTGTTTTGCCATTGTGTTGCTCCTGTTACCGGCTCGAAAGCCGATCAAAATTTATAGATGAACTGCTAAGTTGAGTTTTTGCGGCGAAGCCGCGTCTGCTGCATGCAATGCCACGAAGTGCTATTTCTTGAGGATGCCGAGGACTTCTTCTTCACGCATGATCAGCAGCTCTTCGCCGTCGATCTTGATCTCGGTGCCCGAATACTTGCCGAACAGGATGTTGTCGCCTGCCTTGACGTCGAGCGGGAATACCTTGCCCTCGTCGTTCGATTTGCCCTTGCCGACCGAGAGGACCTCGCCCTGCTGCGGCTTCTCTTTTGCCGAATCCGGGATGATGATGCCGCCAACTTTGCTTTCGCCCTCTTCAATGCGCCGGACCAAAATCCGGTCGTGCAGCGGTGTAAACGATGTCTTCGCCATTGCTTTGCATCTCCTTGTTTCGAATTGCTGTTGCGATTTTGGCGAACGGAAGCCCGTCCGCGTTGGCAGTACGCGACTCAGCCAGCGAAGTTCGTGACCAGCGTCGCAGATGATGTGGAATTGGCCCGGACCAGGCGCGTTTGAGCAGTCTCAAACAGCCGTTAGCACTCAAGCCTCCCGATTGCTAACGATAGTCCTATCGTTGAGATATGTCAACTTGCGGACGTGAAATCTGAGTGAAAGTCACGCAGGATTCGCCGGCCGCACCACCAAACCGCCGAAAACCCCATATCTCCTCGCGACAGCGTAAAATAGGGCCTATGCGCTTCTCTCGCACTCTAGGTCTGTCTCTGCTCTTCGTACTCACAGTTACTCTGGCTCTTCCCCCCGCGTCCCAGGCGCAGGATACGGCGAAACGCGGTCGAAAGTATAAGGCCCCGCCGGCAACCTCGCACATCGAAGTCACCGTCCTGAAGAAGTTCAACGGCAAGCCCATCGCGAACGCCGCGGTCATCTTCGACTCCACGCTGGACGGTAAGGACCAGGGCAATCTGGAGGTCAAGACCGACCCGGACGGCAAGGCCACGATCGACGTGATTCCTACCGGCAGCACGGTTCGCGTGCAGGTGATTGCCACCGGCTTTGCCACCTATGCAGAGGAGTATCTGGTCACGGAGCCAACCCGGCAGATATCGGTTTCCATGGCGCGGCCGCAGGCGCAGATCTCGTCCTACGAAGACAACAGCGGCAAAGCCGCCGAGAGAAAACCTGGCGTCCAGGAGCCAGTCCGGCCCACGACGCCTTCCCCGGCCGCCAAGCCGGCGCCCACACCTCCGGCGACGCCCCAGCCCAACGCCTCGTCAGACACTTCGCCCAAGCAGTAACCGCCTCGCGATTTGCAACTTATGGATAAGCCGCTAAAGGGAAAGATTGCGCTCGTTACCGGAGCGTCCAAACGCATTGGACGCGCGATCGCGCTGGCGCTGGCGGAACGCGGCGCCCACGTCGCCATCACCTACCTTGCGTCACAAGCCGAGGCCGAAAAGACGGTACGAGCGCTGGCCGCGCATGAGGCCGAAGCGCTGGCAGTACGCTGCGATCTGGGCGACCCCGAGAGCATTCAGCAAACTGTGGCTGCGGTGATCGAAGAGTTTGGTCAGCTCGACCTCCTGGTCAACAACGCGGGCGTCTTCGAATCCGAAGCGCTGGAAAAAATCTCGGTCGAGCAGTGGGACGCCATGTTCGCGACCAACACCCGCGCGCCGTTTCTGATGGCGAAGGTTGCCTATCCGCACCTGCGCACCGCTCGGGGCCGCATTCTGAACATCGGCTCGCTCGGCGGGCTGCACCCCTGGGCGACGCACGGGCATTACTGCACGTCCAAGGCCGCGCTGCACATGCTCTCGCAGACCATGGCCAAGGCCTGGGCGCCGGAGATCAGCGTCAACTGCATCGCTCCAGGCATGATCGTTCAGGGCGAGGTGGACGAAGCGTACGAGCACTTCGCGCGCAAGACTCCGATGAAACGCAACGGCACCGCGCACGATGTAGCCGCAGCGGCTGTCTTCTTTGCCACCGCTCCGCACTTCATCACCGGACAGATTCTGGCCGTAGATGGCGGACTCGGCCTGTAGTTTTTTCTCTAGCGTCCCGTCAATCTCTGCCACCAGCTCTTCTCTTCCAGATTCTCGTAGAGATTGAGCGGCTCGGGCTGTGGCTGCAAGGGCTTCCCCAGAAAAGCCGCCAGCGGGTTTGAGACGCAGAGAAGGTGCGCGTAGTCCGGCCCATATTTTTGCGCGACCAGTTCGAACGCCTCGCGCATCTTCGGTTTCCGCGACGTTGTGTTGTGCGCATCGGTGGCAAGAAAGTGTACCCAGCGATTCGCAAGCAGATCGTGAGCCATGCGCTCGGCTTGCTTTCCCATGCGACCGATGACCGAGCCGGCTGTGACCTGGATCAACACTCCGCCGCGCAGCCAGTCCACCAGCCGCGGTTGATCGCTTTGCAGCGTCGGGTTGCGTTCCGGGTGGGTCAGAATCGGTGTCAGCCCGGCGAGTTGCAGCTGGTAAAAGATCTGCGTCAGGCCGCGCGGCAGGCCGTAGTCGGGGATCTCCACCAGCAGATATCCCAATCCGTTGATGCTGAACTTCGCGGGATCGAGCTTTGCCTCCTGAATATTTTCGTACGACATGTGGAAGTCGCATCCGCGGCCGAGTTTTACCGCGATCGCCTCGCGATCGAGCAGCCGCTGCAACTCGGCGATCTTCTCCGCGATCACGCCCGGCTCATAGACGTAAGAGCCGTTGGCGTGCGGGGAACATACGATGTGCGTAATCCCTTCCTCTGCGGCGATCTTCGCCATCGCGATGGACGTCTCCAGGTCCGCGGCGCCATCGTCCATGCCCCACAAGAGGTGATGGTGAATATCGATCATCGCGCCGTCACCGCGCCGCCGCCAGAGATTCCGCCATCGCCTGAAACAGCAGCAAGCCGTCTGCAGACCCAAGCAGCGCTTCGCTGGAGCGATCGGGATGCGGCATCATCCCCAGAACATTGCGTCCCTCGTTCAGGACGCCGGCGATGTTCTCGAGCGATCCATTCGGATTCGCCTCCGCGGTAACGTCGCCCTTCGGCGTGGCGTAGCGAAACGCTATGCGGTCCTCCGCCTTCAGCGCGGCCAGCGTCTGGGCATCGCAGAAGTAGTTGCCCTCCATATGCCCGATCGGCATCTGCAATACCTGGCCTCGAGTCAGGCGGCGGGTGAAGGGAGAGTCGTTCGTCTCGGTGCGCAAAAACGTCTGCCGGCAAATGTAATGCTGGCTTGCATTTCGCATCAAGGCCCCAGGCAACAGGCCGGCCTCGCACAAAATTTGAAAGCCGTTGCATATCCCCAGCACCAGGCCGCCGCTGCGGGCAAATTTCGCGACCGACTGCATGACCGGAGCGAACTTCGCGATTGCCCCGGTGCGCAGATAGTCGCCATAGGCGAATCCTCCCGGCACGACGATGGCATCGCAGCCCTCGAGGTCCTCCGACGCATGCCACAGGTAGGTCACCGGCTGATGGGCGATCGCATCGACGACATGATGCGTGTCGTGGTCGCAGTTCGATCCCGGAAAGACCAGAACGCCAAATTTCATAGCCTTCAGAATATCACTTGAAAAAGAAGGAAAATCTGCCGTGGATTGCGCGGATTGGCACGGATAGAGTTCTTTAAATATCCGCAGCCGGGAGCCGGGCTAGACCGGGGCGGCCTAGACTGGCGCGTAGATCGCAAACCCGCGCGGTGGGGCGGGGAACTCCGAGTTGCCGTCTCCATCCGTGGTCCGTTCATCGGGATGCGCGGTATCGTGGCCGTCCCAGGCGATGGGCGCAAACTTCTGATTCGCCCACCTGGTTTTGACCGACGTGCCGGACCATTTGTCCCCGAGATTGTTGAGCACATAAACCAAGCCAGGCTGGTCAATCGTGTCATCTTTGTATCCAACCCGCTGCATGATGTACAGATCGGGATCGGCGTGCAATATCTGCGAGTCGCCACCGGCATTTTTATGATGCGCCCCAATCAGCGCATCGATTCCGTTCGGCGTGCCCGGCCGCGCCAATCCATTGTTGTAGTAGTCGTACCAGAAGATGCTCGGATATCCCTCATGCACCATGATGAAGGAGTACGCCATCATCTTGTCGTTCACGATCGCGTTATCGCCCATGTCATGGTTATCGACAAACGTGGCAGCGTGCAGTGGACGCTTCATCACCACCGCCCCGCCGTCGGTCAGGTTGCGCAGGTCGTAGTTTGGCGTGTCGCAGACATCCTTTAACTTGTAGCGCAGCGGAAAGTCGAACGCTGCAATCTGCTTGTCCGTCAGCTTGTTGACCCGCTCCAGCCACTTGTCGATATCTTCCGTGCCTGACCAGTATTCTCCGACGATATACGGTGTGAATTCCTTTCCGTCTTTCACGTAGCGATATTTGGCGAGCACGCCGATCATCCATGCGCCAAATCCTTTTACGAAATCGAAACGGAATCCATCGAAGCCGAGTTCCTCAATCAGCATCCGCGCATACTCAAACATCGCGGCATAGACAAGCGGATTGCGGTGGCAGAGGTGCGGAAACCCGGCGTAGTTTTCCTCATTCGGCATCATTACCTGTTCATAACGGCTCGGATGAAAGCAGTTCCAATCGCGCGGAAAGCGCCCGCTCTTCGGGTTGAACTTCGTCCATCGCTTCTGCCCGTCAAGAGGATTTACTTCTTCTTCATCTGCGCCGGAGTTGTGGTTGATCACCATATCCGCGTAGAGTCCGATTCCGTGCTTGTGCGCTTTTGCGATCAACGCCTCCAGCTCAGCGCGGTTGCCATATAACGTCTTCACCCCGCCCTTCTGGTCGAAATCGCCAAGATCGAAGTAGTCATACGGGTCGTACCCCATCGAGGTATGGTCGGACGCCTTTGAGACCGGGGGCAGCCACAATGCGTTGACGCCGGACTTACTCAGATCCTCCACCTTTCCTGCGACAAAGTTCCACCAGTTGTGCTCCTGCTTGTCCTTCTGCGGGGAATCCCAATAAAACGCCTGCATCATCACTGCCATCGCGATCGCTCTCTCTTTGTGGCTTGTTAATCAGCCCACGCGCAAGATGCCGGCAACGCAAAATACTTCGCAGCGCCGAATCCAGGCCTTGAGTTATAGTTCTGTCCCAGCACGTCAGATGCAACACGGGACAATCAGGCTGTATGGACCTTAGACCCCACAACGCGGGAACCCATCTGAAAACCGCCGGAACCGCGCTGCTCAACTGGTGGCGTGCGGCTACACTCGACGCTCTCATCGTTGGCGTGCTCTGGCTCATAGGCCTCGAACTCATTCACGTTCCGTGGGCGCCGTTCTGGGCAATCCTCGGTGGGCTCCTGCAAATCATCCCCACTTTTGGAGGAATGATCGCCCTGATCGGCCCCGTCCTCGCCGTCGCCGTCACCGGCCACGACGAGTGGCGCCTCGGCCTGGTCCTCGGACTCTACGGTCTCATCGTGATCCTTGAAGGCCTCGTCATTGGCCCTTATGTTCTGCACCGCACCACCAGGGTTCCCTGGTGGGCTGCCTTCTTCGGACCCATCGTGCTCGGTATCCTCATCCCCTTCTGGGGAGTTCTGCTGGCGCCCCCGCTGCTGGCGGTTATCTTTGCCTTTCGCAAACCGCTGCTGCCCAACCGGCCCTAGCTCTCACCCAAGCTTGTACCGCGTCTCCGACAGCCGATAGAGCGGCCGCCATACCAGCCGGTTGATCGTCACCACCATCGTCGCCATCACCATTGTCGCCATCAGCAGAATCTGAAACTGTCCTTTGTCCGTTGCCGCGCTGATCACGGCTCCCAGCCCCACCGTCTGCAAAGTTTGATTGTGCAGCCGGAAATACTCCGCAATGATGCTGGCATTCCACGCGCCGCCCGAAGCTGTCACCAATCCAGTAATCAGGAACGGAAATATCCCCGGCAGGATGACCGTCTTCCACTTCTGAATGGTCGTGAAGTGGAACAAGGCAGCAACCTCTTTCAGATCGGAGGGAATCGCCATCGCTCCTGCGATCACATTAAACAGAATGTACCACTGGGTTCCCAACAGCATCAGCGCAATCGATCCAATCCCCATCCCTCCGCCAACCCGAATCAGCGCAAGCAGGAGAACAGGGAAGAGGGCTGTAGCCGGGACAGATGCGGCAATCTGCGCCAGCGGCTGGGCGATGCGCGCCAGCCGGGGATTGAAGCCGATCGCAACCCCGGCAGGAATCGTCCACGCCGCCGCAATAACCAGGGACACGTTCACCCGCAGAAACGTCGCCAGCGCTCCCTTCATGATCTCGCCGAACTGCGATGCATGTATCTCGCGAAGAAGACTCAACGCCTCCCACGCCGCATAGAGCACTGCAACTCCGGCCGCGGCCAGAACCAATCCCCTGAGCCACGCCAGGAATCTGCCGCGTTTCTCCGTCGTGCCTTCCCTTGCTCTGGCGCTCTCCTTTACTGCTTCGTTGCGCTCCTTTGCCAATCGCCGGTACAGTCCCTCTTCCATCGGCAGCAGCGTATGCTGCCGGAGCGACCGAAGACCGCGCGATTGCTGCACCAGGTGCAACAGCGGCGAGCGCATCCGCGGACCGCTCTCCACCTGTTCAAACTTAAACTTGTCGCTCCACGCAATCACCGGTCTCCAGATCAGTTGGTCGGTTGCGACGATAATTGCGATCATCGTCAACAGGCCCCAGGTAATCGCGACGTAGTTCCCCGTACCGGCTGCCGTCTGCAGGTACGAGCCCAGTCCCGGAAGCCGAAAGTCCCGCGTTCCCAGAACAAACATCTCGCACGCCATCAGAAAAAACCATCCGCCCGCCACCGAGACCATCGAGTTCCACACCAGACCGATCGCCGAATAAGGAAGCTCCAGCTGCACCAGGCGCTGCAGCCGCGAAAATCGGTAGATGCTCGCCGCCTCCGAAAGCTCGCGCGGTATGCTCTTGATCGAGGAATAAAAGCTGAACGCCATATTCCACACCTGGCCGGTGAAGATCAGCACAATCGCACCCATCTCGACGCCGATTTGTCGCGTAGGAAACAGCGCCACCATCGCCAGCATCACTCCAGGCAGAAAGCTGAGCACGGGTATCGACTGCAGAATATCCAGCCCGGCAATCATCAGCGCTTCGATTCGTTTGTTGTACGCCGCAACGTAGCCATAACCGATGGCGAACGCCAGGCTCAACAGGTAGGCCAGCCCGATCCTCACAATCGAATAGAACGCATACATCGGAAGCGCCCGCGGGCTCTGCGAGATGACGATCTCCGGCTCGGGATGCCCGAACCAGTAGCGCGCAATTACGACTACGCCATAAAAGCAGGCCAGTCCGATTCCTGCGACGCACATATCCAGCACAAACGGCCATGTGCGCTGCAATGCCTGCGAGCGCGCCAGCGTCTCCCGCCCGGGAATGTTACTGAAGCCGTGCGGAAACCTCATCATGCATCGATCTCTGCCGTCGAGGCCGGCTCTGTGTCGTTGTGCAGCTTCTCGGATTGGATAAAGCGCCGGCGTGACGCATCGAAGTCAAACAGCTCGGCGTATCGGCCCCAGTTGATTGCAGTCTCAAGTTGGCGCAGAGTCTCATCCTCGCTGAACTGCTCGTCGAGCACATCATGGAAGAACTCCTCCGGCACGCTGCGGTCGCTCTTGGACTCAATCGCGCGCACAATCTGCCGCAGCAACAGTACATTTTCCATCGCTGCGTTGCGAAACAGTTCTTTCTGTCGCAAAATCTCCGAGTTGGCATACTCCGCGCCGGTCGGCGTGATCTCGGCGTCGCCTTCGGTCACTTTCAAAAAGCCCAGCAGTTGCGCAGCATCGACGATTGGCAGCAGGTCGTCGATCTCAAACGCCAGATCGCTCGCCAGCCGGTAGATGTCGTCTTTGCCGTTGTGGTCCAGCACCAGTTCCAGCAGTCCGGCAATACCGCCTGGGCGGGCATGGGGCAGCATCTGATAGTGCATCTCCCGCTGATCGCGGACTTTCTTTCCGCTCGTGGTCTGCGGCAGCGCCGGCGGCTGCGCATCGGGTTGTGTCAGAACCTTGTAGATATAGTCCACCAGCTGCGTAAACGCCGTTGACTTCCGGTCCCTGGGATGCTCCATCGCCACTCTGAAGTCGGTGCGCACATGTCCCGGATTTCGCCCCAGGACGATGATGCGATCGGCCAGCAGAACCGCCTCTTCAATATTGTGCGTCACCAAAAAGATCGACTGCGTTGGGATCGTCTTGTTTTGCCACAGCTCCAGAAGTTCGCTGCGCAGGTTCTCCGCCGTCAGCACATCGAGGGCAGAGAAGGGCTCATCCATAAACAAGACCTCCGGCTCGACCACCAGCGCACGCGCAAACCCCACGCGCTGCCGCATTCCGCCGGACAGCTCTTTGGGATACGCCGCCTGAAAACCGTCCAGGCCCACCGTATCGAGAATCTTCAGGCTGCGTTTCCGCCTCTCTGCCGGCTCCATTCCGCGCGCCTTCAGCGGCGCTTCCACATTTTCCAAAACCGTCAGCCATGGAAACAACGCAAAGCTTTGAAACACAATCGAAACATTTACGTCTGCGGTCGCAATCGGTTGTTCGTGCCAGTAAACCTCGCCGGCCGAAGGCACAGACAGGCCGGTCAACATGCGCAGCAGCGTCGATTTGCCCGAGCCCGACGGGCCAAGCAACGCTACAATTTCGCCTGCTGTAATCGACAGGTCGGTCGGCGAGATCACCTGGATGCGGTTCTCGCTCGGCTGCGCGTAATATTTCTCAACGCGTTCGGCGCGTATGATGGCTGGCTGCATAATAATTTTGACCGTACGTATGCGTTCTGTATGAATTGTGCCGGTTTAAGGTCAACCGGCTCTTTGCTCAGCGTATCATTATTGTGTAGGTTCCAAAGTCCGATGGATGCCAGCCAACGTAATATTAAAATTTGATTTTTCGATCTATTGATTGAGGATACTCAGCATGGCAGATTCAACAGCCGCCGCAACAGCGAAACCCAAAGTTCTGGTCGCCGACGACGAACAGGTAATCGCCAACACTCTCGCTATTATTCTCAATCAGGCCGGCTTCGAGGCACGTGCCGTATTCAGCGGCGAAAAGGCCGTCGAGTTGCTCGAGAGCTTCCAGCCCGACATGCTCATCAGCGACGTAATTATGACGGGAATGACCGGCATCGAAGCGGCAATCATCACTCGCAGCAGATTGCCGAAGTGCAAGATCCTTCTGTTTTCCGGCCAGGCCGCCACTGCGGATCTGCTGGAGAAAGCCGGCGCCCAGGGCCACCAGTTCGAGATTCTCGCAAAACCGGTTCACCCCACCGATCTGCTGGCCAAGCTGCGCGGTTAGCTAACTCGCAGCACCCACATCGAAGCGCCGTCGCTCCTTCACCTTGATGGCTGGCACTCCCGCATACACTGTCCAGTCATCCAGATTGCGCGTCGCGACCGATCCCAGCCCGAGCACGGCGCCCTCACCCAGATTTACCCCCGGCCCTACCGATGCGCGAGCGCAGACCCAGGCGTACGCCCCGATATTCATCGCATACGCAATCAACGGAAATGCCGGATCGTCATAGTCATGCGTGGCCCCACAGAGGTAAGCATCCTGCGAAAGAATTGCGTGCGATCCCAGCGTGACCGGTGCAGGATTGTAGATCTCTGCGCCGTCTCCTGCCGTGACCTGGTCTGCGCAGATCAGATTCCACGGCGCCCACACCCGCGATCGCGGATAAAAGTGGCAGTTCGGCCCCATCGCCGCGCCGAACCGGCGCAGCAGAAACGATCGCCAGGAATGTAACGGTCGCGGTGACGTTCTATACAGAAGAGCCCAACAGATGTTCCAGCTCTGCCGCCGCAGCCGATCGCCAAAGGAAAATGCCGGCCTCAGGTACGGATCGGCCGCAGTCTCCGCATGAAATATGCTCCGCCGCGTTGTAGTGGATCTGCTTCGGCATAGCGTTATACCTGCTCCTGCTCGATCACTGCCGGAGAATGGACTGTGGCTGTTCCGAACAGCCGGATGATCGCCTTCGCGTTCTCTCGCATATCGTATCGCCGATGGAAACACTGATAGGCAAGCTCCGCCATATGCTTCCGCTCTTCTGGCGTCATCCCGATCCACCGTTGCAGCAACCGCAGTGTCCCTTCTGCCGTGTCGAGTTCCATCAGCCCGGCGCCATCCTCGGCGATCTCCTCCGCGATATTCACTTTGTCCGCAAGCAGCACAGGTCTGCCGCACCCCAGAGCCTCCGCCACAGCAATGCCGAAGTTCTCCTGGTGCGAAGGCAGGATGAAGGCCTCCGATGCGAAAAAGGCGCCCCACTTTGCGTCGCCGGTGATCAGGCCAGGCCAGAAGATGCGGTCCCCGATCCCCGCACTTGCGGCCGTCGCCTTCAGCTTCGCACTCCACAACTGCTGATCCGGGCCGGCCATCACAAGATAGAGATCGGGATCGTCCGCAGCAACCTTCGCGAAGGCGTCGATCAACAGGTCACAACCTTTTTTGCGATGGATGCGGCCAAGAAAAAGAAGAAACCGCTTGCCCTTTGCTTCAGGACACTTCGCAAAAAAAGCCTGCTTCTGAACCTCCGGATCGCCCTTTGGGCCGCTCGCCCCGTAGGGCACCACGTAGGCATTCCAGCGATGCAGCCAGAAGCTCTCCTCCGCCAGCCGTTTTTCTGCTTTCGAGGTAAACAACACGCGGTACGCCCCGCGCAGAATCCAGTACTCGGCCGGAACCCAATAGAGCCATTTCTTAATATGCTTCAACGGAAACGCGTGTTTGAAGTAGGGATCCAGCATGCCGTGCGTAAACACAACATAAGGAGTGTTGCCCGCCAGGGTTCGCCACGCCGCGTATCCGCAAAACTGCCACAGCCCATTCACAACGACGCCGTCAAAACGATGGCGGTTATTTCTCAGCCACGGCAACAGCTTGGAATTGAACCCGTACGTCGTATTGGTAGGCCCCAGCGCGTGCACCGGAAAGCCGATGTCGTTCAGATACGGCGCCGACGGATCATCGAGCGTCACCACTTCGCCCGTGTAGCCGATCGGACCATAGCTCAGCAAGACCCTTACGGACTCCGTAGGGCCGCCCGCGGCTGGATCCAGCGTTCCGATAATGTGGAGAATCCGCATCAGTCTTTTTCCATCACTGTTCAGAGTACCAGCAGGTTTGTCCTCAGTCTGCCACTGCAATTGCGATGTCACCACGCCGGTATCTTCCGCGAGACCTGCGCCAGCGCCCGCCTCAGGCCGCGAACATCCTCCTCGAAGTCCCACGTCTGAATCTTCGCCAAACCTCGTTGCCCCATCGCAGCCGCAGTCTCCGGCGCCGCCAGCACACGTCGCAGAGCATCCGTCAACGCCGCCACGTCTCCTACTGGAAAAACACAGCCTTCCACTCCATCCTCGATCAGGTCCGGCTGACATCCCACATCGTCAGAGACGATCACAGCCCGTCCCGCATTCATGACCTCGTTCACGATCAGCCCCCAGGGTTCGTGCCGCGACGGCAACACGAAAACGGTTGCGATGTCGAAGAACCCGGGCAGCTCCGACTGGTTTCTGAATCCACAAAAACGAACCCCTTCGAGCCCGCTCTCCGCCGCCTCTTTCTCCAGCGCCGAACGCTCCTCGCCGTCTCCCACGATCACAAGGTAGGGAAGCGTCCCGCTGATCGCCCCCTTCGCCAGATTCCGGTAAGCCGCCAATAAGTCCGCACATCGCTTGCGCTGCTGCAGCTTCGACGCAAACAGAATCACCGGCCTCGACGGGTCCAGCTTCAACTCCTTCTGCAGAACGCTTCGTCCGCTGCGCGCCTCTTCGCTGCGACTGCGAAAGTAGTCGTTGTCGACCGCGTAGGGCATCGGGAACAACGGAAAATCCTCCCCCAGATAGTGACGCCAATAGGCCGCATTTCGCGTCCCGATCGGAAGCGCTCCATCCGTCAGCCCCACCAGCAATTTGAAGAAGAGCTTCTTTGCCGCCAGCGTGGACGCGCTCCGGTCGCGGTCTCCCAGCCATGGTTCCGCGCGAACCAGCACAGGAATCCCCAGCGCCTTCGCGGCCAGCATTCCCTGCAATGCGTTGATGGAGGAGTAGCCGTGCACCCACAGCACATCGAAGCCTGGCGCTGCCTTGCCTCCTCGCAGCCGGCGGAAGACGCCATGGTTCAGCGGGCTCATCACGCCGGGATTTGCAGTGTCTCGCAGCACCGGCAAAAATTCATGTTGATAGCCATCCAGCAGCGGCACGTCCCACCTGACGCCCACGCCAAATCCCTGGTCCTTGTAGTCGCGAACCGAAAAATCCGAACCGAAGAAGACAGTCAGGTCGATGTCAGGTTCCTGCGCGATCCGGCGCAGCAGCGGAGCCTGATACTGGATCGGATGGCTCACCAGGTAGGCCAGCCGCACTTTGCTCTTCAATCTCTTGCCAATCTCTGACGAGGGTAAGACCATATCGTGTTGTGTCTCACGCGAAACTTCAGGCCGTCGCGCCTGTTCGGCAACACAGCTACTGCTTGATAGCAAGGATCAGGATCGATGCGATGCCAAGCAAGGTAGAGATTCCACCGGATTTAATCGCCGCTTTCATTGAATTGGTTGGCAGGAAGACAATATCTTCAGGCTGCAACACAGGATCGGGCGCCTGACCGTTGATGACCTTCTTGATATCGACACGAACAACCTGGCGATCGACCCCGACCGAGCGAATAATGCGAAGATCGCTCTCCTGGCCTTCAAACCCCGGACCGCCGGCGAGCGCCGCCACCTTCATCAGGGTCAGCGGCGCATTTTGTTGCAGCGGTATCGCGCCCTGAATCTTGAATGCTCCTAAGACATAAACCACACCCACGCGCGAAACCACGATCGTATCCCGCGGGAAGATTGGTATATCCGCCTGAGCGCTCTTTGCGGGATCCGTTCCCATGTCCACCACGATCGGCTCAGCTACCCCCGGCCGATTGATCGTAATGATGTGGCTTGCCGTCGTCGGCAGCCCGCCGCCTCCCACCACGACGGTGGTACCGGTGGCCGATCCGCCGCCACCGCCGCCAACAGCAGCTAATACGTCGTATAGCCGTCTCTCCCCAATGATCGGAACCACTCCATGCAGCTCTCCAACAATCGTTGCAAACTGGTTCGGCGATTCGACGATCTGAACCGACACCTGGGGATCGCGATACATCCCGGCGGCCACTAGTTTTTCCGCAATCAGGTCCTGTGTCCGACGCACCGTCAGACCTTCGACCGCGATACTGCCGATCAGAGGAAGTTGAATCAGACCGTCGAGTCCGATACGCACCGTCGAAGCATAATCGGCGCTTCCGTACAGACGAACCGCGATGGTATCGTCGTGCCCCAGATAAACGTCCCGGTTCTTCGGATACAGAATTGCCGGATCGGTCGTAATCGTCACCGGCGGATTGACTGGCGTCGACCCTCCAAGCGCAGGCCCGCTGAACTGACCCTCCGCGCGCTGGCTCGTCAGAGCCACGGCCAGAACGACAGCGAAGGCCAGCCATGCGCCGCGACGGACAACTTCCGCGTAAGGATGTCCTGGTCTCATCGCTCATTCTCCCCGGTCTTGCGCCCACCGTCTGCCGAGACTTTTTGCGCCTCCCAGCTGTCAGAATCCACGCTTGAATACGAATACCCGGAATAGCCGTAATACCCATAGTATTCCGGCGAATTCAGATCAACCGCATTCAGCACAATGCCGGTAATGCCTGCGCCTGAGCGCAGCAGAATGTCTCTGGCGCGACGCACCACATGCTTGCTCGATTTGCCGTGGCGCACCACCAGCACGACGGCATCCGCCTGTCGGGAAAGAATCACGCCGTCGGTAACCGAGAGAATCGGCGGAGAGTCGATGACGACATAATCGTAGAGTTCGCCGGCCCGACGGAGAATCGTGTCCATGGCGCCCGAGCTCAACATCTCGGTCGGGAACGGTGGAACCGGTCCGCTTGGCAGAATGTCGAGATTCGGAATCTCCGCCACACCCTGCACTGTCTCCTCGAGTGTCGTGGCTCCGGTCAGCACCGTCGTCAAGCCGATCTTGCCATTCAGCCCGAACCGGTGATGAATGTTGGGCCGGCGAAGGTCTCCATCGATCAACAGAACCCGCGTGTCCCGTTGTGCCAGAATAGCCGCCAGATTGCTGGCTGCGGTTGTCTTGCCTTCAGAAGGCGTAGCGCTGGTGAGCACGATGAACTTCGGAGGATGTCCAGCAGTCGATAGCAGAAGCGATGTGCGCAGCGATCGGAACGCCTCGGCGAACTGCGACTTCGGCTGGCTCAAAATGCCGATATTCCGCTGCGCTGTGGTTAGTGTTCCGGCCTGATCGACAGAGGAACGCCGCGCTCGTGGAATGATGGCCAGCGACGGAAGCTCGGTGATGCTTTCGATCTCTGCGATGCTCCGCAGTCCCGTGTCCAGGCTCTCCATCAGGAAGGCAATCACGATTCCGGCGACAAGACTGAAGACGAGCGCCGTGAGAATGACCGTCGACTGCGGCCGCAGAACCGGCTTCGCCGGGGGCAATGCCTTGTCGACAACGTCGATCTCCAGCGACTCCAGCCCCGACTGAACGCTTGCCGTCCGCAGACGTTGCTGCAGGCTGTCGTACAGATTTCGGTTCGCCTCAAACTCCCGCGAACGCAGTGTGTATTCCACCAGCAGATCGCGTAGCTTATAGGCGTCCGCCTTCTGTGCTTCCAGCGCCGCTGTCGTCTGATCTTCATTGGCCCGCGCCACCACGTAAGCCTGTTTGGCCTGGACCATCAGGCGATTCTGTTCCGCATCGATCTCTTTGGTCAGTTCATCGATCTGCGCCTTCTGGGCCTTGGATTGAGGATGGTTCGGCCCCAGCGTCGACTCCAGTTGCGCATACGCTGCCCGCGCTCCGGCAAGCTGTCCGCGCAGCTGGGCCAGTTCTCCGGGCGCCGTCCCCGGCGTCAGGTCCATCGCGCCTTCAATCGTGTTCGGATCCATTCCGCTCAGGACCCGATAACGCGCCTCCGCAATAATTCGAGCCAGCTTCGCCGCCCCGGAAGCCTTGGCCAGATCGTCGAGCTGAGAGCTGATCTGGTTATGCGTCGGATCGAAGGCGAGAATCCCCAGTCGCCGCTGCATGTCCATCATCTGCTCTTGCGACGTCTCGACTTGTTGCTTCAGGCCTTCGAGCGTGCCCGAAAGAAAATCGGAGACGCGCCGTGACGACTCGAATCGCGTCTGATAGCTGCGCTGAATGTAGTCCGAGATCACCTGGTTGACGATATCGGCCGACAGCTTTGGATTGAGACTGCTATAGCTGATCCGGATAATGTCCGTCTTCTGAACCAGTGCGACGTGCAGATTGCTTTGCAGCCGGTGAACCGTAGTCTGCCGGGTCTCGCCATCATCGAGCGTCGTGTGAGGAACCGGCCCCTTCTTCTCCAGAAAATCCGGATTATTCGACAGGTCCATCTCGCGACACACCTTCAACATCAGCGAATCGCTCTTCAGAATCTCGATCTCGGTCAGCAGCTTGGAATTGTTATCCCCGGCGTAGCCTTCGAACGCGCCCACCCGGTATTCGTTCGACGAGCCCGAGCGAACCTGGATCCGGCCATACGCCTCATACATCTTCGGTTGCGTCTCGGCCTGGAATACTCCATACGCCAATCCCAAAATGACGGCGATAATCAGGATCCAACGTCGCTTCCGCAGCACGATCAGAGCTTCAGACAGCGTAGTATCTGTAACCGTCGTGCTGAAGCCGGTCGGATTTGTCTCCGGAACACCCACGAGAGACGGCTGCGTATTTTCTGGACCCATTTCTCCTAGTCTACCCGACTGTGCCTTTCAGAAGGAAGATTAGATGTGCTCGCTCCGCATTGGACAATAGTTGTACTTACTCACTAGATACTCGGCAAGTCGCCGGCATTCAGATATTCTCGAATACGAGGGACATCACCGCAACACTATGAATGAAAACATCAAAATTGCCGTTGTCGGATCGGGATATGTCGGTCTGGTTGCCGCCGTCTGTTTTGCTGAAATGGGCCACGACGTCATTTGCGTGGACAACGACGAGCGCAAGGTTGCCGCTCTCCAGGCCGGCGACTCCCTGATCCACGAACGTTACCTCCCCGAGCTCCTCGAAAAATATCGCAACAACAAGGTCCGCTTCATGACCGACCTCGCCGAAGCCACCCGCGAGTGCGAGGCCATCTTCATCGCCGTCGGAACTCCGCAAAGCGAGACCGGCGACGCTGACCTCTCCTACGTTGAGGCCGTCGCCTGCGAGATCGCCCGTTCCATCACCGGCTACAAGGTCATCGTCGAAAAAAGCACGGTTCCCGTCTACACCAATGAGTGGATCACCCGTTCGATGGAACGCAACGGAGTCGCCCGCAACCTGTTCGACGTCGTCTCCAATCCCGAATTTCTTCGCGAGGGCACCGCCGTTGCCGACTTTCTGCATCCCGACCGCATCGTCGTCGGCGCCGACAGCGACCGCGCGGCCGCCGTGCTCAAGCGAATCTACCTTCCGCTCACCGGCGGCGACTACTACCAGCGCAAAGACGCCGTCACCGGCTTCTGCAGCGTCGCCCAACCCCCGCCCCTCCTTTTGACTTCCACCAAGAGCGCCGAGATCATCAAGCACGCCTCCAACGCCTTCCTCGCACTCAAAATATCCTTTATCAACGCCGTCTCCAACCTCTGCGAAGCGACCAACGCCAATGTCGAACAGGTCGCCCGCGGCATGGGACTCGACAGCCGCATCGGCCCCAAATTTCTTCGCCCAGGCATCGGTTACGGCGGCTCCTGCTTTCCCAAGGACGTGGCCGCATTCCGCTCCGTAGCAGAACAGCTCGGCATCGACTTCAATCTCCTCTCCGAAGTCGAAAAAATAAACGGCCAACAGAAGATTCGTTTTCTCAACAAGGTGCGTTCCGCTCTCTGGACCCTCCGTGGCAAACGCGTCGGCGTTCTCGGCCTCGCCTTCAAGGGAGAGACCGACGACATCCGCGAATCCCCGGCCGTCGACATCGTCGAATTGCTGCTGGGCGAGGGTTGTTCCGTCTCGGCCTACGACCCCGCGGCAACGAAACGGACCCAGGAAGTTCTTCCCCCGGGTCCCAATCTTCGCTACGTCACAGACGCCTATGCGGCGGCGCAGGATGCCGATGCGCTCCTCATCCTTACCGACTGGGCTGAGTTCGCCGCCCTCGATATTGACCGTCTCAACAAGACCCTCCGTTATCCCATCATCATCGACGGCCGCAACCTTTACGATCCCGATGTCATGGTCAGCCACGGCTTCACCTACCTCAGCATTGGCAGGCCCGCGGCATATCCTGCGCGCGACCTCGCACCCCCATCGTCCAAAACCTGAGCATCGCCCGCTGCGCTCATCGCCCAGGCTCGCCACGACCGCGGCCTGCACACTGTTCCAAAAAAGGCCGTGGCAAAATCAGAGATGATTCCACCGACGAAAGGGAATAAATGATGTCTCGAACTATTCTTGTCACCGGAGCGGCCGGCTTTCTCGGCTCCCATTTATGTGACGCTTTGCTCGCTGAGGGACACAATGTGATTGGTGTCGATAATCTCAGCACCGGCAACCTCGCAAACCTGCGCCATCTCAAAAACGAGAGCCGCTTTAGCCTTGTCGAAAAGGACATCACCACGCCATTCGATGCCGGCAAGGTCGACTTCATCTTCAACTTCGCCTCACCTGCCAGCCCGGCAGACTACCACCGCCTCGGCCCGGAGACTCTGCTCGTCGGCTCCGCCGGAACCATCAACACACTCAACCTCGCCCGCAAATACGGCGCCGGCTATCTCCACGCCTCAACCTCTGAGTGCTACGGCGACCCCGAGGTGCATCCTCAGGTCGAAACTTACTGGGGCAACGTCAATCCCGTCGGCCCGCGCTCCGTCTACGACGAGGCCAAGCGCTTCTCTGAGGCCGCCGTCATCGCCTGGTGCCGGTATTACAGCGTGGACACTCACCTCGTCCGCATCTTCAACACCTATGGCCCCAGACTCCAGCCCAACGATGGCCGCGTCATCTCCAACTTCATGATGCAGGCGCTCGAGGGCAAGCCTCTCACCATCTACGGCGACGGCTCGCAGACCCGCAGCTTCTGCTATGTCTCCGATCTCATCGACGGCATTCTCCGCCTCGCGCGTTCCCAGGAGCATCTCCCCGTCAACATCGGCAATCCCGACGAATGGACCATCCTCGAGTGCGCTCGTGAGATTCTTGCCGTCACCGGCGCCACCAGCGAGATACTCTTCCATCCCCTTCCCCAGGATGACCCCGCACGCCGCCGCCCCGACATCACGCGCGCAAAAGAACTCCTCGGCTGGGAACCGAAGATCAAACTGCGTCACGGCCTCGAGAAGTCGCTGGACTACTTCAAGTCATGTACGCTCTGACATCTTCCTTGCTTGATCAGTGCAGGTCTGGATAGTTGTGCAGCTTCGGATACCAGGTCAACTGCACCGCGACTGAAGTATCCTTTTGCAACCCATCCTTGTAGATCGGGGCCTTCCAGCCCTCATACTGCACCCACGCGTCCAGCGCGACATTCTTGCCGAACCGCTTCACCACGCTCGCCGTGAACTGGTTCTGTGTCGTTCCGCCGGGAATAAAGTTAAACGGCGTCTTCTTGTTCAGATATTGGAACTGCACCCATTCATTGCCGGACAGGTGATACGTCAACCACGCCTGCCCGCCCTTCGCCTCGCGGCCTATCCAGTCCCCCATGATGAAGCCCTTGTTGGTGTAGCCCTGCAACTGGATGATCTCCCAGTAGGCGAACTCTCCGGCATGCGCCGGCGCCACTCCCGGGTCGGTCGACACCGCCTCGACTCGGAAATCCAGCCGGTTCAGCTTCGGAATCTGCGAAACATACAGCCCCGTCCGGTACGACGCTCGCCGCGGAGCGCTGATCGGCGTCACATCGTCATGCGCCATCGAGTCCACGTAAAACGTGACGTACTTGCGCAGGTAGGGCAGCCGGTACGAAGCATTGAAGATGCTGAAACGCGCTCCCGGATCGTTTCGCGACACCTTCTCGTCAGAGGCAGTATCGTTGGTGTCGAAAAAGCTGTGCAGGAAGGTGTGCAGCGTCACCGGCGCATGACCCTCGCCGCCCCAGATCACCGTTCGCTCGAACCCAAACTCGAAGTTATCCGTTGGCCGGAAAGAAAACATCTCCGCATGCACCCAGGGCGATCGCGGAACGGTGTGTCCCTTCAGGCTTCCCACAAAAAAGTCGTACCGCACCGGTCCAAGCAGCTTCGACAGGTAGCGAATATTCAACGGTTCCACCCGATTGACGCGGAACGAGTAGATATTCTCCGCGTTATTCGACCATGCCATCGAGCTGCCCGCCGCCGGCCCAAGCCACGCGTCGCTCTTGCCCCCGGAGATCTCATGCCCCAGCAGATGGAACGAGCCATAGGCCTCCACCAGCCGAAATGGATTCTGTTCCGCGATCGGACCAACCGGAATCGTCGGCTGCGGGCCCGTGTACGGAATCTCTTCGAGGCTCGACAGCTGCGTCGCCAGGGCCACCGAGTAGCCATCCGCCGACGGAGCATGCTGATACTCCCCCCGCACATACAGCGAAAACGGTCCCCACTCCTCGATCGTCGATGCCCCGGCAATCGCATTCAGCCCCGTCTGGTACGGCCGCCCGTAGTCGTTGCTGATCGTCTGCCCCAGATGATAGCTGTCGCGCAGAATCGGGCCGCCGATCCCCAGAAACCGCGTGTACGACGAGTCCAGCCCATACACGAAGCCGCGAGGAATATCGTTGTTCGGCGACTCCGCGCTCAATTCATATAACAGCTTCGCCAGAATATCCTGCGCCTGCAGATTGTCGCTGCTCAGAATCGCATCCTCGGACTTCAGCAACATGTGCAGCACGCTCCGCCGCGTGTAGGGCCGCATCCCCACGTACATCGTGTCCACGAATCCCATCCCGTAGAGCCGCGTCAGCGCCGGATACACCCAGCTATCCACCGGGATATAAACCGACCCCAGCCGGTCTGGCGCAGGTTTCGCCGGCACCGGCGCATACGGAACATATCCGGTGTACGGAGCCTCCGGCGTCGGCTGTGCTGGCGGCGCAACCGGCGGCCCTTTCTTCTCTGGCACTGGAGCAGCCTGAGGCGCGATCTGGGATTGCCCTTGTGGTAGAGCCTGTGGTTGACCCTGAGGTTGACCCTGCTCTGGCCTCTTCGCCTGCGGCTGCGGCGCATACGCCGGCGCTGCCGGAGTTGTTTCCGCGGGAGTCGGAACAGGAGACGATCCCGGCGGCGGCACAGCAGTCGATCCAGGGGTGGAAGGCGGTGTTGGCGTTTGCGAAACTGCAGTCGAGGCGGCACACAAAATCAGCGCCGCAAAAAAAGGAAGGCCCGTGGTCCGCACTCGCACCTCAATACCTGTAATCGACTACACCGTTTGAGTGTAATCGCGGATACCCCTCAATTCGCAGTTGCAAATTAGTGTCTCCCTAAGCCCAGGAACTAAGTCCGGGGGTTCAGGGTTTTGCTTCCCTTGCCGATGTTCCCCGCGCCGACGCAGTTTGTACCGAGCCAATCTGTCGCCGCAGCCCATCGCCGGCGCCATCCAGCCACCCCCTCGTCGCAACCCCGCGGCTCAGCAGAAAATCCTTCATCTTGCTCACCGGGTCGCCTGCCGCGCGCCCGCCCGAGCCCTTCGTTCGAAACCCGGCGCACTCGATCAGCACCGGTCCATCGCCTCCCCGCGTCCGCCCCAGGGACTCCTGCGCCACCCTGTAGATCGCCACCGCATCCCCGGCATCCACAAGGATTCCAGGTACTCCCCAGCGGGCTGTCCTCGGGCTGAGATGTGCCACCTCGTCCTCGCTCTCGCCCTCAGCCGCCGGCAGAACCACAAAGATCATCGGCAGCTCCAGCTTCGCCGCAAGCTCCAGCACCCTCCGCCATGCGCCCTTGCCCACCTCGCCGCGGCCGGCATACGCGACGACAACATTCTCCCGCCCCAGCGCCCGGAACGAGAGAGCCGCACCCATCGCCAGCCGCAGCCGTTCCTCCGCATCGCCGGCCCACGGAAGCAGCCGCCTGGAAGCCGTTCGCCTCATCGCGCGGTCAGGCCGCTTGCCCGCATGCAAAGCCGCCGCGCGCTTCAGCACAGAATTCACCGTCGCCCCGGCAAGCAGCTCCATCACAACGCCCGGCTGAGAGTCGCTCACCAGATCGCCCGGGCCCAGATCGATCGCCGTGCTGATCCGGCAAGCCTCGTGCCCCCGAATCGACATCCCGTTCAACCCGCTGCGCCGGCCATTGCCGCCCTTGTCCTTTTTCTTCGCGCGCTTCGCCAACCCGGCAAGATGTTCGTCGAGAACCCTGGCCTCAACCATCGCCACATACATCTGTCGCAACTTCGCATTCGGTACCAGTGGATTCTCGTGCAGTCCCATCTCGCTCAACCGTCCTCCATCTCTCACTCTACGAAAAGAGAGGGTCCCGAAAGGACCCTCTCGCCTGGGCCATGATCCCGCACCCGTCTAAGCTCTCGCTGGATCGATCCCGTCCACATTCAACCCCAGCTCGCCCATCGCCTTCTGTGCAGCCTTTGCGTCGAACGCGCCCTCGCGTGCCAGCCTGGACAAGGCCGCCCCCGCGATTGACTCCGCATTGATCTCGAAGTGACTCCGCAGATGTTCGCGATTATCGCTCCGTCCGAATCCATCCGTGCCCAGCGTCACCAGCCGCGAGGGCAGCCACGGAGCCAGCGAGTCCGGCAGAGACTTCATGTAGTCGGAAGCCGCCACGATCGGCCCCTTCGCTCCCGCCAGCGCAGTCAGCAGGTAGGGAACTCGCTCCTTCTCCGACGGATGCAGCCGGTTCCATCGCTCCACCGCCAGCGCGTCCCGCCGCAACTCCGTATAGCTGGTCACGCTCCATACATCGGCATGGACGTTATACTTTGTCGCCAGAATCTCCTGGGCGCGCAGAACCTCGTTCACGATCGTTCCACTGCCGAACAACTGCACCGTCGCCTCGCGCGCCGCTGGTTTCAGCTTGTACATCCCGCGCAGAATGCCCTCTTGCGCGCCCTCCGGCATCGCCGGCATGGCGTAGTCCTCGTTGTACATCGTCAGGTAATAGAAGATATCCTCGCCGTTCTCGTACATTCTGCGAATACCATCCTGCACCACCACAGCCAGCTCGTAGACATACGCCGAGTCGTAACTCAGACACGTCGGAACCGTGCTCGCCAGCACAAAGCTGTGCCCGTCCTGATGCTGCAACCCCTCCCCCAGCATCGTCGTTCGTCCCGCCGTGCCGCCCATCAAAAAGCCCTTGCCTCGCGAATCCGCAAACGCCCACACCATATCGCCGATGCGCTGGAATCCGAACATCGAGTAATACATATAGAAGGGAACTGTCGGCACCTTGTAGTTGGCATACGCCGTCCCCGCCGCGGTAAACGAAGCCATCGAGCCCGCCTCGGTGATCCCCTCCTCCAGAATCTGCCCATCCTGCTCTTCGCGATAGCTCAGCAGCATGTCCTTGTCGTGGGGCTCGTACTTCTGTCCCTCCGGAGCATAGATGCCCACCTGCTTAATCGCCGACTCCAGCCCGAACGTCCGTCCCTCGTCCGGCACAATCGGCACAATCAGTTTGCCGATCGCCTTGTCCTTCATCAGGTGCCGCAGAATGCTCACAAACCCCATCGTGGTCGAAACCGCGCGGCCGTTCGAACCCTTCGTCCACTCCGCAAACGCGCCGAGCGGCGGAGCCTTGAACTCCAGCTTCGTCACCTGGCGCACCGGCAGATAGCCGCCCAGCGCCTTCCTCCGTTCCTGCATGTACACCAGTTCCGGCGAATCCGGAGCAGGCCTGTAAAACGACCCATCCTTGGCCGCGCGCTCCGGAATCGGAATCGAGAACTGCTTCACAAACGCTGCCAGCCCCTCATCCGTCAGCTTCTTCTCATTGTGCGTCGCGTTGCGCGACTGCGACGTTCCCATCCCATAACCCTTCACCGTCTTGGCAAGAATCACCGTCGGTCCGCCCTTGTGTTCCATCGCCCACTTGTACGCGTTGTAGATCTTCGCCGGATCGTGTCCGCCGCGATGCAGACGCAACAACTCCTCGTCCGTATAGTCCTTCACCAGCTCCAGCAGCTCGGGATACTTGCCGAAGAAGTGGCTCCGCAAAAACGCTCCGTCCTTCGCCTTGAACGTCTGGAAGTCGCCATCGACGCACTCTTCCATGCGCCGCAGCAGCAGCCCCGTATGGTCGCGTTCAAACAGCGCATCCCAATCCGAACCCCAGATCACTTTGATGACGTTCCATCCCGCCCCGCGGAATACCCCTTCCAGTTCGTCGATAATCCGCTTATTCCCGCGCACCGGGCCATCCAGCCTTTGCAGATTGCAATTCACCACAAAAATCAGGTTGTCCAGCTTCTCCCGCGCGCCCAGTGAGATCGCGCCCAGCGAATCCACCTCGTCCGTCTCGCCATCGCCAAGAAACGCCCACACCTTGCGCTCCGTTGGCTTCAGCAGACCGCGATGCTCCAGATAACGCATAAACCGCGCCTGATAGATCGCATTCAACGGCCCGATTCCCATCGAGACCGTCGGAAAATTCCAGAAATCCGGCATCAGCCACGGATGCGGATACGAGCTCAGCCCCGGCGTATCGCGCAGCTCATGCCGGAAGTTCTTCAGCCGCGCCTCATCGAAACGCCCTTCCAGATAAGCCCGCGCATACACTCCCGGCGAAGCGTGCCCCTGAAAATAAATAAAGTCGCCCGGCTGGTCCCCGTAGTTTGCCCGGAAGAAATGGTTGAAACCAACCTCCAGCAGCGTAGCCAGCGACGAATACGTCGAAATGTGGCCGCCAATCCCGGCATCTTTCTTGTTCTGCCCATGCACCATCGCCATCGCGTTCCAGCGAAGCAGCGACTCCACCCGTTTCTCCAGCTTCCTGTCGCCCGGATACGGCACCTCATCGTGCTTCGGAATCGTGTTCCGGTACGGCGTCGTCATCTCGCTCGGCGTCGGCACTCCGGCCTCGCGCGCACGCTGCCGCAACGCCCCCAGAAGCTCCGCGCCCTGCTCCCAGTCCTGCGCAACGACGTCGTCAAACGCCTCAATCCACTCCGATACCTCGGCTTTCAAATCCTCTTTGACCGTCTCGTCTACTTTTATCGTCATGATCTTCGTCAATACTCCAGTCGCTCTCGAATCGCGGCATCGTTACCGGGGCGCAATCACGCTCACTTATAACGATATAAGGCTTGCGCGAAAACGTCATCTCGCGCTCGCTCTTCGCACTGCCGCATCCACGCCTCGTGAACACGCCTCGTGAAATCGACCCGCTATCGGCTCACCGGAACGCCTTGGCTCGCCACCCTCTTCAGGTCGCTCAGATACTGCTTGATCTCGCCATCCTCGTGCAGAATATAGTGGTCGACGAATCGCCACATCATCGGCCCCGTTGTTCCATTCTCCGTGATCGTCACCTGAGTCGCGTTCTCGCCCATCGGCGCCAGCACATACGTCCACGTTCCGCCAAACGGCAGCTTCGGATCGGCGATCCGCACCACCTGGCGCATCGGAGCCTCCCGCACATCCGCGCACAGAGGCATCGTCATACCACTCTCCACCTCCGCCCAGCACGTTGCCCCGTGCTCAGAAGGCAGCGGATGAATCGACTTCAGCCCCGTCCGCCAGTTCGGCTGCGCCGCCGTATCGGTGATCAGGCTCCAGACCTTCTCCTGCGAAGCTGGAATCGTCTCCGACACCGTCACCGTATGGGCCACCGGCACCCTGCTCCCCATCACCAGCGCCACGCAGATCGCCGCTACAATCACCACGCTAAGCCATCCTATAAATCGCAGAAAACGCATTTCGGCACCTCGCTCTCTTATCCCGCGCTAAGTCGAATAGTCCGCATTGATCCGCACATACTCTTCCGTCAGATCGCAGGTCAAAAATCTACACTCCGCCCTGCCCAGCCCCATATCCAGTCGAATCGTATACTCCCGCTCCAGCATCGCCGCGTGCGCTGCCGCCTCGTCGAATCCTTCCGCACGTACTCCCAACTCAAACACCGGCACCGTCCCAATCGCAATCGTCACCTGCGCCGGATCGAACGCCACGCCGCTATATCCCGCCGCCGCCAGCAACCGTCCCCAGTTCGGATCGCCGCTCGACCACGCCGTCTTGCACAGCGGTGAATGTGCAATCGCCTTCGCAATCTGCTTCGCCTCCGCCTCCGTCCGCGCCCCGGCCACATGCAGCGTCACCACGTGCCCCACGCCTTCACCGTCATCCACAATCTGGTGCGCGAGCGATCCGCACACCAGCGCCAACGCATCCGCAAACGTCTCGCCGCTTCCCGCATCCAGCTTCACCCCGCTTGCCCCGCTCGTCACCAGCAGAACCGTATCGTTCGTCGATGTATCCCCATCGATCGAGATGGAATTAAAACTCCGCTCCACCGCCGGCGCCAGCAAGTCGCCCAACTCCTCGCTCTCCGCCACCACATCGGTAAACAGATACACCAGCATCGTCGCGTGCGGCGGCCCTGAAGACCCAACCAGCTGCGGATGGATCATCCCCGCACCCTTCGCCGCACCCCATAGCCGAACCTCAACCCCACCCACATCCACCACCGCTCCCGCGACCTTCATCTTCGTATCCGTCGTCATCATCGCCTGGGCAAACCTCTCCGCATGCGCCGGCGTATCTCCCAGCTCCGCCTTCAACGCAGGCATCGCCGCAATCACCTTCTCGCCCGGAAACGGCACGCCAATAATCCCGGTCGAGGAAGGGAACACCTCATCGAAGATGCAGCCAAAGCTCTCCGCCGCCGCGGCGCACGTCTTCACGCAGGCATCGATCCCCGGCTGTCCGGTCGCGCAATTCGCATTTCCCGCATTCACCAGCACCGCGCCCACCCGCCCGCCGGTCGCCGCCAGGTGTCTCCGTCCCACCGTAACCGGAGCCGCCGCCACCTGATTTTTCGTAAACATTGCCGCCCCGGTCGCGCCTTTCGCCGCCACAGCCGCCGCCAGATCCAGTTTGCCGCTCGCCTTGATCCCTGCCTTCACCGCACCCCACACAAAGCCCCGCGGCAACGCTTCAATCCTCGCCTTTTCATCATTCGACATAGCTTTACTCTATCAAGCTGGCAAGGTCAGCCATCCGCTCTTATCAGTCTTTATCCCTTTCATCACCGTTACGCCTTGTCCGTGTCCTCGGAACGAATCCGCGGTCGAGCCAAATCTCCCGATAAATCCAAAAAACGTTTACCCTTACCTCAACCGGAGAAAGTCATGCTCCTCAAGGAACTACGCACTGCCGTCCTCGAAGCCAATCTCGAACTCGTCAAGCGCGGCCTCGTCCTCTACACCTTCGGCAACGCCAGCGGCATCGACCGCGCCCAGGGCCTCGTCGTCATCAAGCCCTCCGGCGTTGACTACGACGAGCTCGTTCCCGAACTCATGGTCGTCACCGACCTCCACGGCAAAATCGTCGACGGGAAACTCAAACCCTCCTCCGACCTCGACACCCACACCCTCCTCTACCGCGAATTTCCCACCATCGGCGCCGTCGTCCACACGCACTCCGAGTTCGCCACCAGCTTCGCCCAGGCCGGCCTCGCCATCCCCCCGCTCGGCACCACCCACGCCGACTACTTCCACGGCCCCGTCCCCTGTACCCCGCCCCTCACCGACGAAGCGATTCAAGCCCGCTACGTCCATGAAACAGGCTTAGCCATCGTCAACTACTTCCAGCAAAATAAAATCGACCCGCTCGCCATCCCCGCCTGCCTCGTCAACGGCCACGCCCCCTTCATCTGGGGCCGCACCCCCCACGACGCCGCCCACAACGCCGTCGTCCTCGAAGCCGTAGCCAAAATGGCCTACAACACCCTCACTCTCCGCTCCGAATGCACTGCCGTTTCACAAGCTTTGTTGGATCGCCACTACTTCCGCAAACACGGCACCACCGCCACCTACGGCCAATAAATTACTCAAACCCCAGAATCGGGTGCCCCATATCTCGATTTTGAGATGTGGGCATTCGCGCTACGCGCGAACCGCATTCCTCTCCCTCACGTCAAGATATAGTGGGGAAGTCTCACCTTGGAGGCATGATGGGGAGCCGCGAAGTTGTGGTCTTTCATTCCGCGCTTGGACTCCGCCCTGGTGTCTTGCAATGGGCACAACAACTGCGAGATGCCGGACACAGAGTTCACACGCCGGATTTGTACGACGGCGAAGTCTTCGATGATGTGGCTGGCGCAGTGCGCAAGATTCAGGAGATCGGCTTCGACGGCATGTTGAAGCGCGCCGCGGATGCTGTTCAGGAATTACCGTCGAATCTTGTCTACATTGGCTTTTCCAACGGCGGAGCATGCGCCGAATTGCTGGCAGCCACGCGACCTGGAGCAGAGGGCGCTATCCTCATCGGCGCGCCGCTGATGATCAGGGATCTCGACTGGAGCGTGTGGCCGGCAACAGTTCCAGTTCAAGTGCACTTCTCTCACGACGATCCGCGCAGAACCCAACAAGTCGACCGCTTGGCCGAACGAGTGCGTGCTTCCGGAACTGGCTTCGAGGAACACACCTACGCTGGCGCATGCCACCATCTTGCCGACCCCAAGTGGCCCGGTTATGACGCCGATGCAGCAGCTCATGTGCTGCAACGAGTGCTGCATTTCCTCGCTGACGGGAATGATTAAGCGTCCAGGCAGCATCGAGAATTAGGCGAATTCTCGCGACGGTCTGCTCATCCACACATCCCTAAAACTCCACCTCCAACGTACTGCCCTCCTCCGAACTCTCCCGCGCCATCTCCAGCAACTTCACCACCCGCCACCCATCCTCTGGCGTCACCGCCAGCTCCGCTACACCATTAATCGCATCCCGAACATTGGCGTAGTACATCCGGTAGTCCCCCAGCTCCGTCTTCGCCTTCTTCCGCGTCAGCATCCCGGGGTCGGCAGGCAACGGAGCCACCGTCAGCATCCCCCACTCCGCCTCAGGCTCCGCCAGCCACTCGCCCTCGCCCATCCGCGGAACCTTTGCCCCGCCCACCAGTGCCGGCTCCTGCGGGTCGAGCCCGAATTTCTTGAAGCTCCCCTTCGTCCCGTGCAGCAAAAATCGCGGCGCAGCATCGCAAGCCAGCATGCTCGCCCGGCAGTACGCCCGCAGTCGCGGGTATTCCAGCGTAATGTCGAACGCGTCTTCGATCTCCGTTCTGTCCCGGTCCTTTCGCACGCTTGCTGTAATCGCCATCGGCGGCCCGAACAACACCAGCGCCTGATCCACCAGATGCGGGCCGAGATCCATCAACAGCCCATTCGCCGCGCTCGCCCCTTCCTTCCACGTATTCTCCCGTGGCAGTGGCCGGAAGCGGTCGAAGTGCGACTCAAACGTCACCAGCCGTCCCAGCGCCTCCTTCGCCAGCAGCCGTTGCACCGTGCGAAAGTCCCCATCCCACCGCCGATTATGAAACGGCGACAGCACCACACCCTGCTTCTCCGCCAGATTCATCAACTCCGCAGCCTGCGCGCTCGTCGCCGCGAACGGCTTATCGATCACCACATGCTTTCCCGCCTGCAGCGCCTGCTTCGCCAGATCGAAGTGCGTCTCATTGGGAGTCGCCACCACCACCAGCCGCACGCCCGGATGCCGCATCGCCTCCTCTGCCGACCGCAGAATCCGCGCCGAAGGGTACATCCTCCCCGCGGTATCGCCAGTGCGCTGCACGATCGCCTCCAGCTTCAACCCCGGAACCGCGCTCACAAACGGAGCATGAAATACCTGTCCCGCCAAACCAAACCCAATAACCGCAACTCCAATATCAGAACTCATCTCAAACTCCGATCTTCCTGGTTGTCATCCCCGCCCTGAGCGAAGTCGAACGGGCGAAGGACCTGCTTGTTGCCGTTGTTGTTGCCTTTGCTTTTTTGTTGTCATCCTTCGCGCAGCGGAGGATCTGCTTCTCGCTTCTGGGTACGCCAAGGCTTCAGCCTTGGCCCTCTCAACCTCCGATTATGATGGTGGGGCTTTAGCCCCTGGGGTACGCCCTCGCCTCACGACTTTACCTTCCCTGAATCATCTTCAACGCCGGATAAATCCGCCGGTACCGCTCATACGCCTCCGCCATCACCGTGGCATGCTTCGGTTGAACCGTCTCTGCTACCCGTACCGTCGCCGCGCAGGCCGCCTCCACACTCGGCCACACGCCAATGCCTGTCCCGGCCAGCAACGCCGCGCCAAACGCTCCGCCCTCTTCCGCCTCCAGCAACTCCACCGGATGACCATACACATCGGCCTGGATCTGCCGCCACAGCTTCCCCCGAGCCCCTCCGCCGCCCAGCCGGATCGCCTTCAGAGGCACACCAAGCTCTTGAAATAAAGTAAATGTATCCTTCAAGCTAAAGGCAACTCCTTCAAGTATCGCTCGAATAAAATGCCCGCGTGTATGCGAAGCCGTGATCCCCACAAATGCCGCCCGCGCCTCCGGATCCAGATGCGGTGTCCGCTCTCCAAATAAATACGGCGCCCACATCAATCCATCGCACCCCGCCGCCACCTCGGCCGCCTGTGCCGTCAACTCGTCGTAGCTCTCTCCAGGCGAAAACGTATCGCGAAAATAGCGCAGGCTCAGTCCCGCCCCGTTCGTCACTCCCATCACATGCCACCGTCCCGGAGCGGCATGGCAAAACGTATGCAGTCGTCCCAACCTATCTTTTATGGGTGAATCGGTAGCCGCAAACACCACCCCGCTCGTCCCGATCGTTGCCGAAACCGACCCCGGCGCCAGAATCCCCATCCCGACAGCACCCGCTCCCTGGTCGCCCGCCCCGGCAGCCACCGGAGTTCCAGCCGCCAGCCCCGTAGCGCCCGCGCCGGCCGCGCTGATTCGTGCACTGATCTCCGGCCCTTCAAACAACTTCGGCAGCCACGCCAGCGGAATTCCCGCTGCCTCGGCCACCTCCGCCGACCATCGCCGGTGCGCTACATCGAGCAGCAACGTCCCGCTCGCCTCCTGCATGTCCATCGCAAACTCGCCCGTCAGCCGGTACCTCACATAGTCCTTCGGGCACAGCACATGCGCGATTCGCGCGAAGATCTCCGGTTGGTGGTCCCGCACCCACAGCAGCTTGGTCAGCGTAAAGTTCGGCAGTGCCGGATTGCACGTCAATTCGATCAGCCGTTCAAATCCGATCTTTTCCGTCAGCCAGTCGCACTGCGGTTGCGTTCTCTGGTCGGCCCAGATCAGCGCCGGCCGCAGCACCTGGCCCGCTGCGCCCAGCATCACGCACCCATGCATCTGTCCCGTCAGCCCCACGGCTTCAATCTCGGCGCCGGTGACTTCACTCTCTGCCATCACGCCCGCGATCGCCTCCTGCGCCGCCCGCCACCAGTCCTCCGGCTCCTGTTCCGCCCATCCAATGTGCTCGGAGCGAATCGGCGCATGTTCACTGGCAAACGAAGCCACCACCCTGCCGGCTCGGTCGATCAGCACCGCCCGCGTACCCCCGGTTCCAACATCGATCCCTAGAAGCATCTTGTATCGTCCTCAATCCAATCCAATTCAGAGTGTACCGAATGCATCTTTTTTGAAGATTCTTCGCCCGCGGCAGCATCGGATACTGGTACAGAGATTTGTGAAAGCCGATACTCCCCAGACTCAATTCGCGTTTTCCATACACTAGTCGAAGTGCAGAATTCAGGATGCAGGTTAAGATTAACCGTATGAGCAAAAGTAAATCAGCGCCTCGCGCTCTTGCGATGCTTCCATGTCCCGGGCTCGCCCTGCTTCTGGGCTGCCTGTTCCTGGCCGCGCCGGCGAACGGCTTCGCTCAGTCTACCGGTCCGGCGCAGCAGAAGCAGCCCTCCGGAACCAGCACCGCCGCCGACAGCTCCCCGGCCGCCAATGCTCAGCAGAACCTCTACGGCGCCTCCGGACAAAACGATGCCCAGCCCACCCAGGACTCCTTCCACGGCAGCATCGTCAGCGGCAAAGCCACCCCGGGCGTCCTCGATCTCTCGCTCGACGACGCCGTCCAGCGCGGTCTCCGCCAGAACCTCGGCCTCATCCTCCAGACCTCCGCCGTGAAAAACGCCAACGGCCAGCGCCTCGAGGAGCTCCAGTCCCTGCTTCCCACCGTCGACGCCACAGCTAGCATCCAGGTCCAGCAGATCAACCTCGCCGCCTTTGGCCTCACGTTTCCCGGCGTACCGAAGATCGTCGGCCCCTTTCAGGTCGTCGACTTTCGCGCCTACCTGACGCAGAACCTCATCAACGTCTCCGCATTGAAGAACTACATCGCTGCGAAACATAACTTCGACGCCGCCCACCTCACCGCCGAAGATGCTCGCGATCTCGTCGTCCTCACCGTCGGCAATGCCTATCTCCTCTGCATCGCGGACGCAGCGCGCATCGAAGCCGTCAACGCAGAACTCGCCACCTCAAAAATTTCGCTCGATCAGGCCGTAGCCGCCCACGACGCCGGCACCAGCCCGCGCCTCGATGTCCTCCGCGCTCAGGTCGACTATCAGAACGAGCAGCAAAGCCTCATCTCAAGCAGGAACAATCTTGAGAAGGATAAGCTCGCTCTCGCCCGCACCATCGGCCTTCCCCTTGACCAGCAGTTCCGTCTCACCGACCTGGTCCCCTTCAAGGTCCTCGATAATGTCGATCCCCAGGCTGCATTTGCGCAGGCCCTCAAAACCCGCAAAGACCTCGCCGCCTACGCCGAACAGGTCAAGTCTGCCGTCGCGGAAAAGGACGCAGCCAAGGCCTACCAATATCCCGTCGCCAGCGCCGCCGGCGACTACGGCGATATCGGCACCACCCCCGGCCACTCCCATGGAACCTTCTCCGCCACCGGCCAGATCAGCGTTCCCGTCCTCCAGATCGCCAGGACCCGCGGCGAGGAGGAAGTCGCCGACGCCCAGTTTCAGCAGTCCAAGGCCAAACTCTCCGATCAGATCCAACAGGTCAATCAGGACGTGCACGACAGCATCCTCGATATTCAAACCGCTGCCCGGCTGGTCGACTCCACCCATTCAAATGTAGAACTCGCCAATCAGGCGCTCAGCGACGCCCAGCAGCGTTATCACGCCGGCGTCGCCGACAATCTCCCCGTCTCCCAGGCGCAGTCGCAGCTTGAGCAGGCCAACGATCAATACATCAGCGCGCTCTACCAGCACAACGTTGCCAAGCTGGCCCTCGCCCGTGCCCTTGGCGTCGCGCAGACAAATTACAAAGATTATCTCGGAGGAAAGTAACTTGCCAGAGCAAACAGAACATCAGGACACCCAGACCGCACAGATCAGCGGCACCGTGCAGATTCAGAAGAGTGAGGACAAGCAGCCCGAACGCAAGCCCGACGAAGAAGATGCCCCCGCGCAGGGTTCCGGCCGCAAATTCATCATCATCGCCGTCGTCGTTCTCCTCATCATCGGCGCAGCCTTCTTCTACTGGCGTTCCACCTTCACCGAGGACACCGACGACGCCCAGGTCGACGGCGATCTCTATCAGGTCAGCTCTCGCGTCACCGGCCAGGTCATCAAGGTCTACGTCGACGACAACCAGCAGGTGAAAGTCGGCGATCCTATCGCCGAGATCGACCCCAAGGATTATCAGGTCGCCCTCGAACAGGCACAGGCCAACCTCGCCAGCGCTCAGGCCGCCGCCATCCAGGCCACCGTCAACGTCCCCATCACCAGCGTCACCGTCAACACCAGCGTCAGCAACACCAGCTCCGACGTTCAGGGAGCCACCGCCGCCGTCGATCAGGCCCGCAAACAGGAAGCTGCCGCCGAGGCCCGCGTCACCGCTGCTAAGGCCAACGCAGTCAAATCCCACCTCGACGTCGAGCGCTACACTCCGCTCGTCCAGAAGGATGTCATCTCCAAGCAGCAGTACGATGGCGCAGTCGCTGCCGACGCCGCCAACCAGGCCGCAGTCCTCGAAGCCGAAGCCACACAGATCGGCAGCCAGGCCCAGGTCACCCAGGCCATTCAGAAGCTGGCCCAGTCACGCTTCACCGCAGCAGAATCGGTGAAGAACGGCCCCGACCAGGTCCGCGCCCAGCAGGCCAAGGCAACCTCGGCCATGGCCGATGTCAAACAGGCTCAAGCCAGGGTCGATCAGGCCCGGCTCAACCTCAGTTACACCCACATCACTGCACCCACCACCGGCATCGTCAACAAAAAGAACGTGCAGGTCGGCGCCAACCTCAGCATCGGGCAGGATCTCCTCACCATCATCCCCCTCACCAACCTCTGGGTTACCGCCAACTTCAAGGAAACCCAGCTCGCGAGAATGCGTGCCGGTCAGGACGTCACCATCAAGGTTGACGCTCTCGGTGGCCGCAAATTCCACGGTAAAGTCACCCAGATCGGCGGAGCGACCGGCTCCAAGCTCTCCCTCTTCCCGCCCGAAAATGCCACCGGCAACTACGTCAAAGTCGTCCAGCGCATCCCCGTCCGCATTGATTTCACTAACCTGCAGCAGGAGGACGGCGACTTCGCTCTGCGTTCCGGCATGTCCGTCACACCCGACGTCACTGTTAAATAAGTCCCAGCCGAATAAATCGCAGCGAAATAAATCGCACTCCCAAATCTGCGAAATCCGAAATCCGACCCACCGCGTACCCTGCACAGCCCGGCCTGCCAGAAAGCCTCCGGGCTGTGTATCTTTAAATCCTTAACACCAGACTCGCATCCAACTCCGCGTCCGCATCATCTATAGATTAAAGAAAACAGACTAAAGAAAACTCCCATGCCCATCGCGATTGTCTTCTTCGTCCATTACGCGTACCTGATCATCTTCCTCTGGGTGCTCGTGGAGCAGATCGGCATTCCCATCCCCAGCGTTCCCGTCCTCCTCACCGCCGGAACCCTCAGCGCAACCCATCGGGTCAGCTTCATCGGCATCACCCTGGCGATGCTCGTCTCCTGCATCATCGCCGACACCATCTGGTTCTCGCTCGGTCGCCGTTATGGCAACAGCGTCCTCAAGCTCCTCTGCCGCCTCTCCTTCGAAGCGTCCACCTGCGTCAGCAAAACCGAAAACTACTTCACCCGCCGCGGAGCCGTCACCCTTCTCTTCGCCAAGTTCGTCCCCGGCCTCTCCACCGTCGCTGCGCCCATCGCCGGCCAGACCGGTATGTCCTACGCGCGTTTCCTCGCCTGGGACATCGCCGGCTCGCTCATCTGGGGCGAAACCTTCATCCTCGCCGGCCGCTTCTTCGGCGACCTCGCCAAAAGGAGCGCGCCGTTCTTCGCCTGGCTCGGCCACTCTGCCATCTTCATCTTTGCCGCGATGGTCCTCGGCTTCCTCGCTCACCGCATCTGGAAGCAGCGCAGGTTCCTCCAGCAGGTTCGCGCCCTCCGCCTCGAACCCTCCGAACTCAAAGAGATGCTCGACGAGGCGGAAAAAGACGGCACCCCACCGCCTTTCATTGTCGACCTCCGTCATCCGCTCGACTATCTCCCCGACCCTCGCGTGCTTCCCGGCGCCCTGCGCATCGGCCCCAACGAGATCAAACAGCACAGCGAAATCATCCCCCGCGATCGCGACGTCATCCTCTACTGCACCTGCCCCAGCGAAGAGACCAGCGCCAAACTAGCCCTCCAGCTCCACAAGCTCGGTGTCTATCGCGTCCGCCCCCTCCGCGGAGGCTTCGACGGATGGAAGCAGGCCGGCTACCCCCTCGTCGATTATGTCACTGACACCCCCGACAGTACCTTCGTGCAAAAAATCCTCCCCTCAACATCCGACACCGGCTCCGCAGTCCCCCTCGTCTAGTCCCAGTTCTCCGTTCCCAGTTGTCCGTTCCCAGCTCTGCGTCTTTTTCCTGATAGTTTCCTCTTGTCATCCCTCGCCACTCATTTTCTCTTTGTCATCCTTCGCCGCTAATTTTCCTTGTCATCCTTCGCCGCATGCGGAGGACCTGCTGTTGTCGTTAGTACTTTTGCTTCTAGGTACCCCAAGGCTTTAGCCTTGGGTCTCTCCAACTCCCCAAAAGAACACGGGGCTTTAGCCCCTGGGGTATGCCTTTATCCCCCAATCCGAAAATTCACCGTAATCTTCGTCTCCACTTCCACCGGCTCTCCATTCAACCGGAAAGGTTGATACCGCGCCTCCCGTATCGCATCGATCGCCGCGCTCTGCAGCATCGCCGGCCCGCTCACCACATGCAGGCTCTCAATCGTTCCCGCGCGAGAGATCACTGCCTCCACGATCACCGTCCCCTGCACTCCGGCAGCCTTCGCAATCATCGGATACACCGGACGAATCGGCGCCAGCAGCATCCCCGCCGAAACCCCCTGGGAGATTCGCACCCGCCCCATTGGCTTCGGCTCCGGCCTCACCGAAACGGCAGGTCCGTTCCCCGCACTCACTCCTAACCCGTTCGGTACTCCATCCGGCACTCCCATTCCGGGCCCTATCTTTGCAAGCGAAGGCGCTTCCGGCGCAGCATCTCGACTCGGCAGCAGAGTTGGAAAGATCATCGGCCTCGTCGTACTTTGCGCAGCCGCACTGGAAAGCGACGTAGTCGTCTGCTCCACCACCCGCGGCACGGGAGGCTTCGGCAAAAGCGGCATCAGCACCTTCGGCGCCTCCATCCGAAACGGCAACCCCTCCGGATGCCACAGCGGCAGCGCAATCACCACTCCCACCACCGTTACTTGCAACCCAACCGACATCAGCGCCGTCCATCGCTTGCTCGCCGACACTGGAAGACCGCGCGACGCAACCAGACTCTCCTCAAACATAAACGCACCCTCCAATCGAACTTCGAGGTGCGCATCCAGCGAGGAATGCGGCCGTTACTACGTTAGACACCGGCGGCCCACCCAGGTTCCCGGAAATAAAATTCACGCCCAAAACAAGCGTGCGGCCGCATCGCGACCTCGTCCAAACAACCCCATACAAATTCGCGCAATCCCGTCGCAATGAGCGATGATGATCTTCATGTCACCGGCCACCGCGACAGCCCCGTCTCGCGTCCTCTCCATCGACATCCTTCGCGGCCTCACCATCGCCTTCATGATCCTCGTCAATGACCCCGGCGATTGGGCCCACACCTATACCCAGCTCGATCACGCCAAATGGAACGGCTTCACTCTCACCGACCTCGTCTTCCCCAACTTCCTCTTCATCGTCGGCGCCTCCATCATCCTCTCGCTCCAATCCCGCATCAGCCGAGTCGCCAGCGGCAAACTAGACAGTGCCACCCGCCGCACCCTCGCTCTCCACGTCCTCCGCCGCGCTGCCATCATCTTCGCCATCGATCTTTTCTTCGGCCTCTACCCGCACTTCCACTACACCCACCTCCGCCTCTACGGAGTCCTCACTCGCATTGCTTTCTGCTATCTCGCAGCCGGCCTCATCTGCCTGATCACCCAGCGCGCCGATAGGCTCCTTACCATCTGCGCCGTTCTTCTCATCGGCTACTGGGCGCTCATGCGCTTCATTCCCGTTCCCGGCTGCGGCATTCCCACGCACCAGATCCCCATCCTCGACCCGGACTGCAACCTCGCCGCATGGCTCGACCGTCACATCATCGCCTTCACCCAGGCCACCCTCCACACCGGCCGTCTCTACGAGCACACTCGCGACCCCGAGGGCTTCCTCAGCACCCTTCCCGCCATCGCCACCACGCTCCTCGGCGCTGTCGCCGCGCTCTGGCTTCGTCGCGTCAACAACAACAAACCCAAAGAAGCATCACCCCAACCGAAGCATTCAGTTCCCCTGGCCAAAGAAGCGTCATCCCGACCGGAGCGAAGCGTAGTGGAGGGATCCCCGCATTTCATCCGAACCACCGCCACCATCACCCAATCGCAATGCGCCATCGGCCTGCTTCTCGCCGGTCTTGTCTCTCTCGCCGCCGGCATGCTCTGGAACCTCTCGTTCCCCATCAACAAAAATCTCTGGACCAGCTCCTATGTCCTCTTCAGCGCCGGCTGGGCTCTCCTCCTACTCGCGCTCTTCTACTGGTTCATCGACATCCGCCGCTTCAACCAGACCAGGGCAGGGAAGTCCCTCACCTTTCCCTGGCTCGTCTTCGGCTCCAACGCCATCACCGTCTTCTGCATCTCCGTCTTCCTCGTCGAAACCATGATCTGGATCAAACTCCCCTTCGAGCTTGGTGCCAACGGTCAACCCGTTACCGCCTGGTTCTGGATCTACCACCACCTCTTCGCCTTCAACGGCAGCACCAAAAACACCTCCCTCGCCTTCGGTCTCGCCTTCGTCGCCGTCTGCTTCATCCCCAACTGGCTCCTCTACCGCAAACGCATCTTCCTGAAAATCTGAGTCCTCATCGCAAGGCATCGGGGAATCCCTGTCTCCAACTCGCCCACGTCGGCGTCCAGCCCAGCTCCCGCTTTGCTTTGGCATTGGATACGCCGCGCGCCTCCGTCATCATCGTCACCAGGTGATCTCCAACCAGCATTCTCGCAAGCCAGCTCGGCACATGGAACGGTGGTTTTGCGCCCGCCGCCTGCGCGAGAAACGGAAGCCACTCCGACACCGGCGCCGGATCATCGTCGACGATGTTGTAAATCCCAGGTTTCGCAGCACGCAAAGCGGCCACCGTCGCGGCTGCAGCATCGTCGATCTGCACAAACGACCACACTCCCGTTCCCCCTCCGACAAGAGGAACCTTCCTTTTGCGAATTTCTTCGATCGTGTCTCCCCCCAACCCGATCGCAGTGTGCGGCCCGTAGAAGTAGCCGTAGCGAAGGACAACACCCTTGATTCTCTTCTCTGCCAGCACCGTCTCCTCAAGAAATCGCAGTGCTTCTAGCGTTGTCCGCAGACGGCTTGGAGGGTTCGGGTCAAACGCGTCTTCTTCTGTCTTCAGCGCCTCTCCCGTTCGCGCATAGGTCCATCCCCCGAAACTCTGCGCAACGAAGATCTCGCAACCAACGTTGACCGCTGCCTTCATCAGATTTGCCGTGCCTTCTGTTCTCAGCCGGTTCGTGACCGCAAATTCCTTATCGAAATGTCGGATGTCTATCTTTTTGGGAATTGCGGTCAGTTGATGCAGGACGGCTTGCGGCCTCACCCGGTCCATCGAACGCTGAACCGCCTCCGCATCCAGCGCATCCATCACCATGGGTTCAGCGCCGAGTGCTGCAACGCCGGCAGCACTGGAGTCCTTCCGTACTACGCCAACCACCTGGTGACCGAGTTGATTCAGACGAGGAATCAGCGCCTGTCCCATCGCGCCCGAAGCGCCTGCCAACAGTATCTTCATCGTTCCGCACTCCCGCTATGCTCGCGCGGGCAATCGCAGCAACGCCACAATGCCGATCAGGGTGCCAACGGTCTCCGTCACAACCAGCAGCGCGGCGGACAGAACAAATCCATGTCTGCGCAACTGCATCGGAACACTCAGAACATAGTCCGGTGAGCTCAGCACAAAGTGGTTCAGAAAACCGAAAACCAGAGACGCGAACATGGATATCATTATCAACCACACCCCGCCGCGTTTCTTCCTCGGGTTCCCCGCCCAAAGCATCGCCATGCCCACCAGCGGAAGCAGCCCCACGACGACGCCGATAAACACCTGCTGCATCGTTGTCAAAGACACGCGCGCATGGATGTGTTCCACTCCGTGCCATAAACTGACGATGGCATGGCAGATCACAGCCGTTGCCAGCCAGCCGCGCAGTAAAACCGGATTCGAGTTGTTCTTTTGCCCACTCTCGACAGCCGGGATTGGAATCACGCTGTCGTCTGCACCGTCGGCTCCGTCCGAAAATTCGCAATCAGGATATAGACGCTAACGATAAAAGCCCATACCGGAAAGACCATGGGTGACCAGGCCCAGCGTCCTACACCGATCAGCAGAAAAAGCGCACAGGCAAAGCCTAGCCACGACATCCATCGCGGAAATATATCGATCCGGATATTGATCATGGACGTCGAGATCATGAAGACTGCCGCCATCCTCAGCGCGTAGACATTGGCAATCTCGTAGGTCAGGCTGCGATCGAACGTGTAGGTTGCAGAGTCCATCAGCCTCCCGGGAATTGCCTCGTACGCCATGATCAGAGCAGCCGTCGACGCCGAAGAGATGAAGACCATGGCAAGAAACAGCAGCCCGCCCCCAAGGAACACGGTAGCCAGAAAACGGTCTTCGTTGGTATCCATTCGGTCACGCAGCACGCCCATGAACCACAGGAAGAAGATTCCGGCGAAGGGTAGAAGACCCACGGCGAACTCGACGGACCTTGCACTGTGGGCAAGCCATCTTCCCGGATCGTCAGGGCTGTCAGGAACCGAAAGCCGGAGAAGCGTCAAACTGGTGCCAAGCAGGATCGAGAATACAATTCCGGCAACTGCGCCGGCGCGCGGAGCCCTCAGGTGGGCCGAGACTACGGATTCCTTCTGTACCGTCATGACGAATCTCCCCTTTTCAATCAGTCGCAGCGAGAATAAGCCCCTTGTAAGCCACTTGAGTGAATCAGCCGCGGCAACTCGAAGACTGCACCATCACACCGTATCCGTCCCCGAGAGAATGCGGTACTCCAAAAAATGCTAGAGACCCGGCTCCAGACTGCACGAGACATCACTCCACCCGCACCGCAAAAACTTGACAGATCACGCCCGCCCAGAAGGGTCTAAACTGGTACAGCGACACACCAGACCCTCAGAACCAGCCTCGAAGTCCAAAGCTAAAGTCTCTCTTTCTTAGACTTTGCGCACTTTTGCCGGGGATGGGGGGTACCCCAGGGAGAGCCACTTGGCCTACACCGATCTGCGCGACTGGATCAAGACACTGGAAAAATCCGGCGAGCTCAAACGCATCACTGCCGAGGTCTCGCCCGACCTCGAGATGGCCGAGATCGCCGACCGCGCCGCCAAACTCGGCAAGGGCACTCCAAAAGCAGGGGGTCCCGCTCTCCTCTTCGAAAACGTCAAAGGTCATCCCGGTGCACGCGTCCTGATGAACCAGTTCGGCAGCGAACGCCGCATGCGTCTCGCCCTCGAAACCGAATCGCTCGACGACATCGCCAATCGCATCCGCACCCTCCTCAAACCCGAAACCCCAACCAGTTTCATGGATAAGTTGAAGCTCCTCCCCACCCTGGCCGAAGTCGGCAGCTTCTTCCCCAAAGTCATCGCCGCCAAAGACGCTCCCTGCAAGCAAGTCATCCATCGCGGCGAAGACGTCAATCTCCTCGATCTCCCCATCCTCAAAACCTGGCCACAGGACGGCGGCCCCTTCATCACCCTCCCCTGCGTCATCACCCGCGACCCGCGCCCGTCCGGTGGGCAGCCAGGCAAGCGCAACGTAGGCATGTACCGCATGCAGGTCTACGACGCCAACACCACCGGCATGCACTGGCAACGCCAGAAGGTCGCCGCCGAGCACATGCGCGACCGCCTCCGCGCCACCACGCCCGACCCCACCGGTCACGTCGATCTCATGGCCATCACCGCCGGCGGCACCACCGCCGCCACCTCTCTCAACACCCTCGCCCAGACCACCGTCACCCGCATCCGCGAAGACCGCATGGAAGTAGCCGTAGCCATCGGCACCGACCCCGCCACCACCTTCGCCGCCATAGTCCCCGCCCCCCCTGATGTCGAAGAATATTTAATCTCCGGCTTCCTCCGCCAAAAACCTCTCGAGCTCGTCAAAGCCGAAACCGTCGACCTCGAAGTTCCCGCCAACGCCGAGTACATCCTCGAAGGCTACGTCCAACTCGGCGAGCTCCGCACCGAAGGCCCCTTCGGCGACCACACCGGCTTCTACACCATGCAGGAGAACTACCCCGTCTTCCACATCACCTGCATCACCCACCGCAAAGACCCCATCTACGCGGCCACCATCGTCGGCAAGCCCCCCATGGAAGACGCCTGGATGGGCAAAGCCGTCGAGCGCATCTTTCTCCCGCTCATGCAACTCACCCTTCCCGAAATCGTCGACGTCAATCTCCCCCCGGAGGGCGTCTTCCACAACCTCATGATCGTCGCCATCAAAAAATCCTACGCAGGCCACGCGCGCAAAGTGATGAACGGCATCTGGGCCATGGGTCAGGCCATGTTCACCAAGTGCATCATCGTCGTCGACGAAGATTGCAACGTCCACGATCTCGCCGAAGTTACCCTGCGCACCACCAACAACATCGACCCCGAGCGCGACATCCAGTTCACCCTCGGCCCCGTCGACTCACTCGACCACGCCAGCCGCCTCCCCAACTACGGCAGCAAGATGGGAATCGACGCCACCCGCAAATGGGCCGCCGAGGGGTTCAACCGCCCCTGGCCCGCCATGCTCACCATGGACCCTGAAGTGAAATCCAAAATCGACGCGCTCTGGAAAAAACTTGGCATCGAGTAGCGACCCTCACAACATAAAACGAGCGGCTGGCGAAGACAAAGCCAGCCGCTCATCCTGATACAACCACGCTAGAACGAACAACTGGGAACGCTTCCGCTCAATACAAAAGACGAAGTCGTCACCCCTGTTCCCGAAGGAGTGATATTCGAGTTGTCCAGGTCAACCTTCGCGTACTGATCGCTCGATTGTGCCGTAGCATCCAGGCTGATATTCGCCAGATAAGCATTGATCAGGTTGCTCGTGCTGACTCCGCGAATACGCGTATACGCACCCGAGACCGAACTGACAGACTTCGCCCCGTTGACCACAATGTTCGTGTACACAGGAGCGCCCGCAGTCCCGCTGCAGCTTCCATAGCCCGTATCGAACACGATCAGGTGCTTTGCATTCGTGATGCAGATGTTCTTGTACAGCACCTTGTTCACCGGACCGCCGCACTCCGGATCCGACTTAATATTGATTGCGTTCGCATCCGTAGACGCCGTGCCCGACAGGTCGTTGCCGTACACGTAGTCGTTGTTGAACAACACATTCGTGACGCCATCGAAGGTCTGGCTTCCGATCGATAGGCCATGCGTGCCATACAGCCGCGTATTCTCAACCGTGATATTGGAAGCAGCCGCCGAATTCGTCTTCACCGCAATGCCGTCATCGCCGGCCTCAATCGACGACTGGTTCACCGTCGCATTGGTAAGACTGTCGATGTCGATTCCGTCCGCATTCGCCCGTGTGGCCGGCGTGCGAATCGTCACGCTCCACGCGGTAAAGCCGTTGCCGCCCTCGACGTAAAGGTTCGGATGCGCAGCCTGCTGCAGTGTGACGTTGTAGACGATGAGGTTATTCACGTTCTTCGTCTGCACCAGCCGGGGCGTGCCCGTAATGATGTCGCCACGCCCATCCACGGCCCCCGGGCCATACAGTCCGGAGTTATTGCCGGTTATCTCCAGCAGCTCCGATTTACTCGAGTAGCTATTGTTGCCGTAGAGCGTTACACCAGAGTTGACCACCAGCGCTTCCCCGACGACATTCACCTGGTTCGAGTAAAAAGCGTTCTTCGACCCCGAAACAGCCAGGACGACACTCTTGCCGGTATTCTCGCAACTCGTCAGCGCATTTTGCAGGCGAGTCGTATCATCCGAAGTCGGCGGCGCCGAGCGCTGCGAACTGGTGAACTGTGCAGTCAGCGTCATGCAGACCGCTGGGTAAGTCGGTTGGGCAACCGTACGCGTATCGCCGGTAGCCAGTGTCTGGGCCCGGACAACCGAAGATAACGAAAGAGCACCCACCGCCGCGGTGAGCGCAAGGCAAATCGACAAGGAACGACTCTTCATAGGATTCCTCTCGGTAATTCTGGATTTTTGGTTACATCGAGATCGATCGGCGGATCAGGTGCAAGTGCCATCTCGCCCTGCTTCTCACCACGACGCACCAGCGTTGTTCCAGACCGAGGGAAGAGGTTCAGTCCTGCATAGCGCGCCAAAGTACGCCCATGTGGTCAGACCTGTCAAGAACAAATAATTACCGGCGTTAAAGCCAACAATCTGAGAAATTGCAGTTTATAGGCGGATTCCCGTAAAGTGAGCCAAATCCCACCCCTTATGAGACCTGTAATCGCACAGGTTTGGACATACCAATCAGACCGAAAATAAGGTCGAAAATAAGATAGATAATCCGCCCGGCCGAGGAGAACCATCCGCGCCCCCCGATATAAAATCGGCGTACTTTATCGAATCGATGCGGAGCGAATGAAACGACTTGTACTTGCAGTTTTTGCAATTCTTCTAGGCTTGATTTCACCAGTCAGAGCACAGAGCGGCGAACGACCCGCGTTCGGCAGCAGGAACACCTTCTCCGCCTTCGTCGAATATGCCAACGACTCCAGTCACATTGTTCTCGGTCGCGCACCGGACCGAAAGTTCGCAGCGTTCGGCATCGGCTACGAACGCCGCCTCACGTCGAACCACCTCCTCGTCTGGAAATATGCTGCAGAATTTCGTCCGCTTATTTTCGAAAGCGATCCCACCGAGTCCGTCACCGAAACCGAAACCTCGCCTCCACCCACAACGACCTTCACCAATCAACTCGGCGCAGCCTTCAAATGCGTTCCCGCACAATCAAGCTTCTCGTTTCTCAATCCCGTCGACGGAATACTCACCGCCGGCACCCTGGTTCAGAACTGTAGCCGTCGCTGGACTTACGCCCAGGGCTTGTCGCCGTTTGGAACGAGCATCAATCTCCTGCCTCGCCACCGCCTGCAGCCCATCGGCACTCTTCTCGCCGGCTACATGCTCTCGGCTAAGAAAATTCCCGTCGATACCGCCGGCTCCTTCAACTTCACCTTCGCAATCGGAGCGGGACTCGAATATTTCCTCTCCCCCGCACGATCGATGCGCTTCGAATACCAGATCCAGCACTTCTCCAACGCCGGGACCGCCGACGCCAATCCCGGTGTCGACAACGGCCTCTTCAAGCTCTCCTACGCCTTCGGCCGATGAATTAAAATCGCGCGCACCTACTCCGCACTCTTCAACGTAATTGCCGTCAGATTCCGTACCCACCGCTGCGGCTTCTTGTCCCCGCTACCGATCAGCTTTAGCTGTCCATCCTCACCCAGCGGTTTATCACCCATGCGCGTCGCCACAATCACAGTTGCATCATGCTCGGAGCTCTCCACCTCCGTCACCGAAAACAGCACCCAATACTTATCCGTCCCTTCGGCCGTCAGATAACTCCGCAGCATCGTCCGGTGCGTCGTCTTGTCGACAGGGAATCCGTACTTCGTCAGCAGGTCCCCCAGCAACACCCCCGTATAGCTCTCATCCATCTTCGTATGTTCGTTATGAACGTTCACCGTCGTCTGCGGCATCGCCTCCAGCATGGCGACTGTCAGAGTTGTCGTCTTGCCGTCAATGGTTAACGTCAGGCTCGTCGACTGCGGCGCATGGGCCGGTTCCGTCATCCCGCCCATGGCTGGTTTCGGCGCTGTCTGCGCATGCAAACACATGGGGCTCAGCGCCACAACAAAAAGGACCATCACACACTTGAGTCCTGCCGCATAGGTTTTCATGGCTTTCAGCCTAACTCGCAACCGTCGTATACTCAAGGTATGTCTATCGTTCGTGACGCCGCAGCCATCGCCAAGGGAATGAGCATCACCTTGAAAGAGGTCTTTCAGCCCACCGAGGTAGAGAACTACCCCGACGGCAAAGGACCCATGCGCGGAGCTAAGTTTCAGGAGCGTTTTCGCGGCAAGCACCAGCTTCAGCGCGACGAAAACGGGCTCGAGAAGTGTGTCGCCTGCTTCCTCTGCGCCGCCGCCTGCCCCTCAAACTGCATCTACATCGAAGCCGCCGACAACACCGAAGAAAAGCGCATCTCTTCAGCTGAGCGTTATGCCAAGGTCTACAACATCGACTACAACCGCTGCATCTTCTGCGGCTACTGTGTCGAGGCCTGCCCCACCGACGCCATCACCCACGGCCACGGCTTCGAACTCGCCAGCCTCAACGCCACCAATCTCGTCATGCGTAAGGAAGACCTTCTTGTGCCCACGCCGCAGCTGCCGGACGTCGTGACCTCGGCAAAAGATCAGGCCGAAATCCTCGCCTGAAGATGCCGGCTGAAGCGTAGAAAATCAACAGCCCCCTGGCTTTCCACCGCCATCAACGCGAGAACGCACCGCGCACTCAGGGAAGGACATCCAATAAACATGGCCACTCCAAACCGGCACCCTCTTGAAAAGATTCTTGAAGACCGCATCGTCATCATCGATGGAGCCATGGGCACCACCATCCGCACCTACGGCGCCACAGAAGCCGACATCCGCGGCGGGCGCTTCAAGAACTCAAAGAAAGACCTACTGAACAACGGCGACCTCTTCTCCCTGACGAAGCCCGAGCTGATCTGCGACATTCATCGCCGCTTCCTCGAAGCCGGTGCCGACATCATCGAGACCAACACCTTCGGCGCCACCAGCATCACCCAGAGCGAGTTCTTCGTCGACGATCCCCGCGAACACGGCGGCCGCAAAGACCCCGAGTTCTACCAGAAAGTCATCGATGATCCGATGCTCTCCAGCCTCGCCGCCGAGATCAACGAGCAATCCGCCCGGCAGTGTCGTGAATGGGCCGACCGCGTCGCCAACGCAACCGGACGGCAACGCTTCGTCGCCGGAGCCATCGGCCCGCTCACTGTCTCGCTCTCAAACTCCCCCGACGCCGACGACGCAGGCTTCCGCGTCGTCACCTTCGACCAGGTGAAGACTGCCTACGCCGAGCAGGTACGCGCTCTCATTGCAGGCGGCTCCGACCTCCTTCTCGTCGAAACCATCTTCGACTCGCTCAACGCAAAAGCGGCACTTGTCGCCATTCGCGAGGTCTTCGATCAGGACGGCAAACAGCTCCCGGTCATGATCTCGGCCGCAGTCGGACGCGGCGGCGAAACGCTCATCTCCGCTCAGACCACCGAAGCCTTCTGGAACGCAGTCAAACACGTCAAACCCCTCTCCGTCGGCCTCAACTGCTCTCTTGGCCCCGATCTGATGTATCCATTCCTCGAAGAGCTCTCCGACAAGGCGAACGTTGCCATCTCCGCCTACCCGAATGCCGGCCTGCCCAACCCGCTCTCCGAGACCGGCTTCGACCTTGGGCCGGAAGACATGGCCCGTCATCTCAGCAACTTTGCCAAGTCAGGCTTGATCAACATTGCGGGCGGCTGCTGCGGCAACACGCCGGAACACATCGCCGCCATCGCCAAAGCCCTCGAAGGCAAAGCCCCGCGAAAGCTCGCCCAGCTTGAGGTCGCAGCGTGAGCGGAGTCGCCAATACGAACGAGGCGACGAACGAAGCAAAGTCGCAGCAGACCAAACCCCTCCGCCTCTCCGGCTCCCAACCCTTCACCCAGCAGCCCGGCGTCTACATCATGATCGGCGAGCGCACCAACGTAGCCGGTTCGCCCAAGTTCGCCAGGCTGGTCAAAGAAGGCAAGTACGAAGAGGCCGTCAGCGTAGCCCGCCAACAAGTCGAGAGCGGAGCGAACGTCCTCGACATCTGCATGGACGAGGGTATGATCGACGGCGCCGTCGCCATGACGCGCTACTTGCAGTTGCTAGCCAGTGAACCCGAAGTCGCCAAGGTTCCTTTCATGATCGACTCCTCAAAGTGGGAGGTCATCGAGGCAGGCCTGAAATGCCTGCAGGGGAAGGGAATCGTCAACTCGATCTCGCTCAAGGAAGGCGAAGAGAAATTCCGCCAGAACGCCGCCACCGTGCTCAAATACGGCGCAGCCGTTGTCGTCATGGCCTTCGACGAGCAAGGCCAGGCGGCAACCTTCGAAGAGAAGATCCGCATCTCCGAGCGTGCCTACCGCATCCTCGTCGATGAGGTCGGCTTCCCGCCCGAAGACATCATCTTCGATCCCAACATCCTCACCGTCGCCACCGGCATGGAGGAGCACAACAACTACGCCGTCGACTACATCAACGCGACTCGCTGGATCAAGGCCAATCTCCCACACGCCAAAGTGTCAGGTGGCGTCTCGAATGTCTCCTTCAGCTTTCGCGGCAACAATAAAGTGCGAGAGGCAATCCACTCCGCATTCCTCTATCACGCCATCGCCGCAGGCATGGACATGGGCATCGTCAACGCCGGAATGCTCGAGGTATACGAAGAGATTGAGCCCGAGTTGAAGGTGATGGTCGAGGATGTGCTGCTCAACCGCCGTCTCGATGCAACCGAACGCCTCGTGGACTACGGCGAAAAGCTGAAGGCCGCAGGCGGCGACTCCGTAGCAAATGAAAAGAAAGCGGAAGAGTGGCGCAACGGCACCGTCGAAGAGCGCCTCTCTCACGCGCTCGTCAAGGGTATCGACACCTACATCGAGATCGACGCCGAAGAAGCCCGCCTCAAGCTGGGCCGCCCGCTCCTTGTCATCGAGGGCCCCCTGATGGATGGCATGGGCGTTGTTGGCGACCTCTTCGGTGCCGGCAAAATGTTTCTGCCGCAGGTCGTCAAATCGGCCCGCGTGATGAAGAAAGCAGTTGCCCATCTCACGCCCTTCATGGAGGCCGAAAAAGCTGCGCTCGCCGCCTCCGGCCAGGTAGTCAAAGCGCAGGGAAAAATCCTGCTCGCCACCGTCAAAGGCGATGTCCACGACATCGGCAAAAACATCGTCGGCGTTGTCCTCGCCTGCAATAACTACGAAGTCATCGACATGGGTGTCATGGTCCCCAGCGAAAAGATTCTTGAGCGCGCCAGGGCGGAAAAAGTCGACCTGATCGGCCTCAGCGGCCTCATCACTCCATCGCTCGACGAGATGGTTCACGTTGCCCGCGAGATGGAGCGTCAGGGTTTCAAGTTGCCTCTTCTCATCGGCGGCGCAACCACCAGCCGAAGACACACCGCCGTCAAAATCGCTCCGCACTACAGCGAGCCGGTGGTTCACGTGCTCGATGCAAGCCGCGCCGTGCCCGTCACTACCAGTCTGCTCAGCGAGGACGGCAAGGCCGAGTTCGTCGCACAACATCGCGCCGAATACGAAGCACTCCGCAAAGCTCACGCCGCGCCGCGTCAGCAGGTAGTCCCCCTCGACGTCGCGCGCGCAAGGCGGACTCCCATCGAATGGCGTCCCGAAGATCTGCCCACTCCCGCGTTCACTGGCGTGCGCGTTCTCGATCACTTTCCTCTTGCAACCTTGCGCGAATACATCGACTGGTCCCCGCTTTTTCATGCATGGGGGCTCAAAGGCGTCTATCCGCGCATCTTCGAGCACGCCGAGCAGGGAGAGCAAGCCCGTCAGCTCTTCGCCGACGCCAACACTCTTCTCGATCGCATCATCGAAAAGAACCTCATCACCGCGCGCGCAGTCTACGGCTTCTTTCCTGCCAGCGCCGTCGGTGACGACATCGAGCTGTACAAAGCCGACACACGCACAGAAGTACTCGACCGATTCCATTTCCTTCGCCAGCAGGCGAACCGCGAAGGCAACGAACCCTGCCGCTCACTCGCCGACTTCATCGCACCCAAGGAAACCGGCCTGCCCGATCACATCGGTGCCTTCGCCGTGACCAGTGGAATCGGCCTCAAGGAACTCTGCGACAAGTTCAGAGCCGATAACGACGACTACAACGCCATCATGGCGGAAGCTGTCGCCGATCGCCTTGCCGAAGCCTTCGCCGAATGCCTCCACAAGCGTGTCCGCAACGAGTGGGGATACGGGGGTTCGGAAAATCTCACCCCCGCAGATCTCATCCAGGAAAAATATCGCGGCATCAGGCCCGCCGCAGGCTATCCCGCCTGCCCCGATCACACCGAGAAGGGAACACTCTGGCGTCTGCTCGACGTCCAGGCCAACACCGGCATGATGATTACCGAGTCCTTCGCCATGTGGCCCGGCTCAAGCGTCAGCGGCCTCTACTTCGCCCACCCGGAGTCACGCTATTTCTCGCTCGGGAAGATTGACCGCGATCAGGTCGTCGACTATCACGAGCGCAAAGGAATGACCGTCGCTGAAGTGGAGCGCTGGCTGGGCCCAAACCTCAACTACGACCCCCAATAAATTCTTCTCACCCACTCCGGCGACCGCAAAAACAGCGGTCGTGGCCCCTCATCTCTTCATCAAAAAGTTTCCTTGCGAATACACCCAGGTAAAGTGTACCCTCGGCCCCAATCATGACACTCCCGATCGACGCCCCCGATAACAGTAAGCGTTCCATCCTGCACGTCTGCACGCGCGAAACCCTTCGTCCCCTTCGCGACCGGATTCTGGCCCTCTCAGGATTTCACGTCGATTCCACCCTTAGCCACACCGAAGCCCTATCCATGTTCTGGGCTCGCCAATACGATTTGGTCCTCATCGACGTCGAGGGCGAGACCGGCATCCCGCACGCAGAGCATCTCTGCTCCGAGATCAAGACCGCTCAGCCCATACAGCTCGTCGCCTTCGTCTGCAACTGGCGCGTCGCCATCATGACCGACTGCCCCGATGAAATTCTTCGTACCGAGTTCGATCCCGCCGCCTTCGCTCAGGGCGTTCGCGACATCGTCCCCAACAAAGACTGATTCTCTCGCCCCTTTACAGCTGCGGAATGACGATCGTGTGTTTGTCCGGTCCCACCATCGTCTTCGGCGCCGGCGGAGTTGTCGTCCCACTCGAAACATCATGCGCGACTGCACTCGTCTGCGTGGCTCCCGCCGGACTCGTCGTCCCACTCTGCGTCTGCCCGGAGCTACTCGTCGTTGTCGCCGGAGCCGTACTCGCTGTCGAACTGCCGTTCTTCTTCTTCGCCTTTGCAGTCGATGTCGTCTGTGCCATCGCCATCGAACCAACTGCAAGAAACGCGCCAACCCAGAAACTTGCCGCAAACCTCAGATATCGCTTCATCGGGGTCCTCCCAGGGAACTGTCTTCAAGCCCTTCCAGTACACCCACCCCCATGCCCAGGGTCGATACCACTTCGGCGTCACCCCCGCTCCCAGTTGCGGCCCTCTACATGCTGTGATACAAACAAAGTATTCCAGTCTGCTTCGGCAGATTTGAATTTCATGCAGAGTGGTTGAGGGACGAGCCCTTTGACGCCACGACAACCGGACAGAACAAAGGCGTACCGGTGTCAACTCTCTCCTGGGAAGCTGTACGCCGCAGGGAACATGAGATTCGGAGCACGCAGTCCGGATTAAGGCCTGCACCCCGCATTTCACCTTCCTTTCCGCATCCCCAAAAAGAGAAAAGTCAAAAGCTCAGCCCTTTCCCCTCGGAAAGAGCACCATGAACTACTCCTGTAGCCGGTATGAGCTCAAGTGCAACGAGTGCGGCAAACGATTCGGTAACCAACCCCTCTCCGCCTGCCCCGACTGCCTCGCTCCCCTCGAAGTAGCCTACGATCTCGACGCCGCCCGCGGTATCTTCACCAAAGAAAATATCGCCGCCGGCCCCGCCAGCATCTGGCGATACGCCGCGCTTCTCCCCATCCCCGAAGGCTTCCAGCCCGACCTCCCCGTAGGCTTCACTCCGCTGGTTCGCGCCCGCAATCTCGGCAAACGAATCGGCGCTGCCAATCTCTACGTCAAAAACGACGCCGTCTGTTTCCCCACCCTCAGTTTCAAGGATCGCGTCGTCTCTGTCGCCCTCGCCAACGCGCGCAAGTTCGGCTTCGATACCGTAGGTTGCTCCTCCACCGGCAACCTCGCCAACGCCGTCGCCGCGCAGTCCGCCCGCCTCGGACTCAAAGCCACCATCCTCGTCCCCGCCGACCTCGAGCCCGCCAAGATTCTCAACACGCAAGTCTATGGCGCACGCCTCATTCGCATCGACGGCAACTACGACCACGTCAATCGCCTCTGCACCCAGATCGCCGACGAGTACAACTGGGGCTTCGTCAACGTCAATCTCCGTCCCTACTACGCCGAAGGCTCCAAGACCGTAGGCTACGAGATCGCCGAACAACTAGGCTGGCGCCTGCCCGACAACGTCGTCGTCCCCATGGCCGGCGGCTCGCTCATCCGAAAAATTCGCAAAGCCTTCAACGAACTCACCTACCTTGGCCTCGTCGACGCCAAGCCCGTCCGCTTCTTCGGAGCGCAAGCCACCGGCTGCTCCCCCATCTCCACCGCCGTCAAGCAGGGAACAGACGAAGTCCTCCCGCAGCGCCCCAACACCATCGCCCGCTCGCTCGCTATCGGCAATCCCAACGACGGCCCCGCCGCCTCCCGCATGATCCAGGAAACAGGTGGCTGGGCAGAAGACGTCTCCGACATCGAGATCGTCTCCGGCATCCAGGAACTCGCCGAGACCGAAGGCATCTTCACCGAGACTGCCGGCGGCGTCACCACTGCCGTCACCGCCCGCCTCTATGCCGACGGCCGCATCAGCCGCGATCAAATCACCGTCGCCTGCATCACGGGCAACGGCCTCAAGACCACCGACGCCCTCGCCCACAGCTACGCGCACCTCGACGCCCGCGCCGTCCGCCCGCGCCTTGCCGACTTCGACGCTTACATTCGCGAACTCGACGGCACCCACGAAATCGAACTTGCCACTGCAGGAGCCAAATAATGTCCATCAAAGTTACCCTGCCCGCCGCCTTCATCCGCCACACCGGCGGCCGCAAACACTTCGACTCCACCGCACAGAATCTCCCCGGCCTCCTCACCGACATCGACCACACCTTCCCCGCGCTCTCCACGCAGATCAAAGGCGAAGACGGAAAACTCCGCCGCTTCATCAACATCTACGTCAACGACGAGGACATCCGCTTCCTCGGTGGCGAAACCTACGCCTTCCAGGACGGCGACGAAATTATGCTCATCCCCTCCATCGCCGGCGGCGCAGTCTAATCGGAGTGCTTTTACCGCACATCGTCATCTCACCACCGCACATAGCGTCATCTCGACCGAAGCTGCTCACAGCACCATCGTGAGCAGCGCAGTGGAGAGATCCCCGCATTTGCTTTTGGACGTGGTGGCCACACATTTCCAACCAGCCCCAAAACCGGGTGCCCCATCTTCGCGACGGTTTCATCGTCGTAAGGTGGGCCATTTTCGCGGCAGCAAAAATTAAAAAACTCAACCTATACCCGAAGCTCAGCTCCCATCCAACCCCAAAGCCAATAGCTCCGGCGGATACTTCTCCTCGAAACCAATCCCTCCGCTTTCTTTACAGAAGCAGTCGTACGCCACACCTCGCGCCCCACACCAGCCACTGCCCATTCAAATCGACCTGTGCTACCTTGGCCGTTAGCGAACCCATGAGCCTCTTCCCCCTCAAACCCACCCACAAACCAGTCCTCGCCTACTACGCCGCGCTCGCCCAGTTCCACCAGCACGGACACACCACCGAAGGCAACACCCGCTCCGCCTTCGCCGACCTCCTCAAGAAATGCGCCAGCCCCTACGACTGGCACCTGGTCGAGGAGTACCAGTTCAAAGGCACTAACAAACAACCCCTACGCGCCGACGGTGCATTAGTAGACGAACTCATCCTCCGCCTCATCGGCCAGGTCATCACCGTCTCCCTCGAAACCCAGAAGATCATCGCCGCCCTCCCGTCCCTCAACTTCCCGGCGTGACGTCCGAAAATTTATTTTTGCGTTTTTGGCCCAGAAATCGCATGTCAAGTCCCAAAATAACCTAACCCCTTCCAATCCATCAACATCCGAGTGGCATTTTAGTTACGCTCAACCCGCTATACTGGATATATAGATCGAAAACAAGCAAGCCCCGGCCATAAACCGGGGCTAACTCATTTAGATGCAAGATTTTGGCCGTAACTTCTTTATTATGACGATTTTAGAGCGATTGACCTCTCGTAAACCGAAGAATCAAAATGGGTTACGCGCGGGCAATAGGGGGGGGTACCCCAGCAGGGAAGGCGGGTACCCGATCCGATTCGGCTTACATCACCCCCGCAGAGCAACGAATCCACCGGCGTACGGCTCCTATCACCTGTACCATCGCGCCGAAGCGCGTCAATCTGTACCAAGAAAGAAGGTCCATTCATGTTTCTCATCCTGGCTGTGGTGCTGGTTTTGCTTTGGCTCGGTGGATTCTTTGTTCTCCACGTAACCAGCTTCTTCATTCACCTGCTCCTGATCTTCGCCTTGATCTCCATCATCATGAACTTCGTCGGTGGCCGGCGAGCGGTCTGAGACACGAGTGTCCAAGGCAACAGAAGAGCAAAGGAAAGGCCGAACTCAATTGAGTTCGGCCTTTCCTTTTAGAAGAGTATTTCTACTGATGAGCCACAGGCTGAGGCAGATCGATCGGCGGTACCGGCAGCACGTCGGCGGCAAGCGCCTCCGGCATCTCTTCCTGTAACTCTGGAAGATTGCCCTCCAATGCCAGTTTCAGTACCTGGTCCATCTCCTCCACAAAGTGCAGCTTCATGCTGCTCGTAATCAACTCCGGCAGATCGGCCAGGTCCTTGCGGTTCTCCTCCGGCACAATCGCTTCGAAGATTCCCGCGCGATGCGCCGCCAGCAGCTTCTCCTTCAACCCCCCGATCGGAAGCACCTTGCCCCGCAGCGTAATCTCACCCGTCATCGCGATATCGCGCCGCACCTTGATCTTGGTCAGCGCACTCGCCAGCCCCGTTGCCAGCGTAATTCCAGCCGACGGCCCATCCTTCGGAATCGCCCCCTCCGGCACATGCACATGGATGTCGACGTTCTTGTAAAAATCCTTCGCCAGGCCAAGATGATGCGAGCGCGAGCGAATATACGTTAACGCAGCCTGCGCCGACTCCTGCATCACATCGCCCAACTGCCCCGTCGCCGTCATCTTGCCCTTGCCGTCGAGCACCTGAACCTCGGTCTGCAGAATCGTTCCGCCCATCTCCGTCCACGCCAGGCCCGTGACCAGGCCAACCTCGCTCTTCTCATGCGCCTGCGAATCGCGGAACTTCGCCACGCCGAGAAGGTCACTGATATTTTCGCCAGTCACGACCTCTTTGTGCTCCGCCCCGTTCTTCACCACGCGGCGCGCGACCTTGCGGCAAACATTGCCAATCTCGCGTTCCAGGTTTCTGACTCCGGCCTCTCGCGTATAGCCTCGAATAATCTGCCGCAGCGCATCGTCCTCAAACATAATCTGCTCTTCGGTCAGCCCCGTCCCTTCGCGCTGTTTCTTCACCAGGTATTGCTTGGCAATCTCCAGCTTCTCCAGCTCGGTGTAGCCGTGCAGTCGCAGAATCTCCATGCGGTCTTGTAACGGCCCGGGAATCGTGTGCAACACATTCGCCGTCGCAACAAACAACACCTGCGACAAGTCGTATTCGACGTCGAGATAGTGATCCTGGAACGAGCTGTTCTGCTCCGGATCCAGTACCTCAAGCAACGCGCTCGCCGGATCGCCGCGGAAATCCGAAGCCATCTTGTCGATCTCATCCAGCATGAACACTGGGTTCTTCGTCCCGGCCTTCTTCATCGACTGGATAATCTGTCCCGGCAAAGCCCCGATATAAGTACGCCGATGCCCGCGAATCTCCGCCTCATCCCGCACACCACCCAACGACATCCGCACAAACTTCCGCCCCGTAGCCTTGGCAATCGACATCCCCAGCGAAGTCTTGCCCACTCCGGGAGGCCCGACGAAACAAAGTATCGATCCCTTAGGATTCTTCACCAGTTGCCGCACCGCAAGAAACTCCAGAATCCGTTCCTTGATCTTCTCCAGTCCGTAGTGGTCCTGGTTCAGTATCTGCTCGGCATGTTCGATCGAGCGAATCTCCTTCGATCGCTTCTTCCACGGCACCGCCAGCAACCAGTCCAGATAATTCCGTGAAACCGTCGACTCCGCCGACATCGGAGGCATCGCCTCCAGTTTCTTCAGCTCCAGCAGCGATTTCTCCAGTACATCCTTGGGCATCCCCGCCGTTTCAATCTTCTTCTTCAGTTCGTCGAACTCAGACTTCTCGCCCCGCCCAAGCTCCTTCTGGATCGCCTTGATCTTCTCGTTGAGGTAGTACTCCTTCTGCGCCTTCTCCATCTGTCGCTTCACCCGCGACTGAATGGTGCGGTCCATATTCAGCTTCTCGATCGCCACATCCAGCACATCGGCGACCTTGGACAAGCGGTTCTCCGGATCGAACACCTCCAGCAGCTGCTGCTTGTCTTCGATCGAAAGCTGCAAATTGGCAGCGATCGTATCGGCCAGCTTTGCCGGCTCATCCGCCCGCACACTGGCCGCCACTGTTTCGTAGTTCAGAGACTGCTGCAGCTTCACGTACTGCTCAAACAGCGAGTGAACCCGCTGCATCAACTGCTCCACCTGCGGCGTCAAATCCAGCTGCGTCTGGCCGGTGCGCACCGTCGCAACAAAGAAACCGTCGACGTCGTTCACTTCGGTTGCCCGGGCGCGCTCCACGCCTTCCACCAGAACCTTGATATTGCCGTCCGGCATCTTCACGCTTTGAACGATATTTCCTATCGTCCCCGTCTCGTAGATATCGTCTGCGTTCGGCTCATCCACAGAGGCGTCGTGCTGCGTTGCAAGAAAGATCTTGCGGTCGCCCGACAACGCTTCTTCCAGCGCACGTACGCTCGACTCCCGTCCCACAACAAACGGCGTCATCATATGCGGAAAGATGACCATGTCGCGGATAGGCATCATCGGAAGCTTGCGAATATCGCCGCTCAGCGCTTTTTTGGGTTGGTTTGTCATCGCTCTCCAATTAGACGTAAAAACGCCGGCAACGATGCATCGGCATCGTGGCTTCAGGTGATTGTAATTCGTCGGAGCATATTGCGTCCTCGGCAAAGTGCAACGTCTGTGGAATTGGAGACCCCAACTGGGTCACAATCCGCAATCGCAACCCATACCACAGCCGGCCACCAGCACTTCCCGACCGCCAACTGCTCTAGCCCGCCTTCTCCAGCAGCATCGGCAAAGTCAGACTGTGTTTCTTCACCATCTCAGCCGTAATGGAAAGATCCTTGACCTTTTTGTTCCCCGGAACGTAATACATCAGGTCCAGCATCAGCTCTTCGAGAATCATCCGCAGTCCGCGCGCGCCAACCTTTCGCAGCAATGCCTCACGAGCAATCTCTCGCGCAGCCTCGTCGGTGAAGGTCACCTTCACATTCTCAAACTCGAACAGCTTCGCATACTGCTTCAGAATCGCATTGCGCGGCTTGGTCAGAATCTCGATCAATGCCGCTTCATCCAGCTCGTCTAGAATCCCAAGCACAGGCAGCCGACCGACAAACTCCGGGATCAGCCCGTACTTCAACAGATCCTGAGGCTCCGCCTGCCGCAGCAACTCGGCATCGCGCTGCGCCCGAATCGGCGTCACATCGCCGTCCTTTGCATCCGAGTCCGCAATTGCCTTGAATCCCAGCGCCTTCTTGCCCACCCGGCGCCCGATCACCTTCTCCAGGCCGACAAACGCCCCGCCGCAGATGAACAGAATGTTCGTCGTATCAACAGCCGTAAACTCCTGGTGCGGATGCTTGCGTCCGCCCTGCGGCGGTACGTTGGCAACCGTGCCTTCCAGCAGCTTCAGCAGCGCCTGCTGCACGCCCTCGCCCGATACATCGCGCGTAATCGAAGGATTCTCGTCCTTCCGCCCAATCTTGTCTATCTCGTCGATATAAATAATGCCGCTCTGCGCTCGCTGCACATCGCCGTCGGCAGCCTGCAGCAGTTTCAAAATAATGTTCTCGACGTCCTCGCCCACATATCCGGCTTCGGTCAGCGTCGTCGCATCCACAATCGCGAACGGCACATCCAGCATCTTCGCCATTGTCTGCGCCAGCAGCGTCTTGCCCGAGCCCGTCGGTCCCACCAAAAGAATATTCGACTTCGCCAACTCCACATCGTTGCCGCGCGTCTTGTTCATCTGGATCCGCTTGTAGTGGTTGTACACCGCGACCGCAAGCTTCTTCTTCGTCTGGTCCTGCCCGATCACGTACTCATCCAGAAACGCCTTCACCTCCTGCGGCTTCGGCAAGTGTGCCGGCGCCACCCCAGGCTGCGTCTCCGCACGATCGTCTTCAAGAATGGAATTGCACACCGCAACGCACTCGTCGCAGATGTACGCCCGAGGATAATCCGATGGAGACGAAATCAACTTGGCAACGGCGTCCTGCGACTTATGGCAGAAAGAACAACGAAGTGATTCGTCTGAGCCCCGTGACGTTTTCATAAATACGACAACTCCTGAGTGGTCCGCGCAACCAGCAACCCCTAAAGTTTACACCTGTTTCATCTCGTCAGGCACACTCCAGGGTACCTGGTGCTGTACCCCAAAATGGCCATAGACTTGCTCATAATCAACCAAATCAAACCTGCAAGGAGAGCCCAAGCCCACGACCGGGCTCCCCGCAAACGCTTCCCCACTAAGTTACGTCCCAGCCACTTACGTCCGCGGCCGGTCGATAATGTCGTCAATGATGCCGTACTCCTTCGACTGTGCGGCCGTCATGATGAAGTCCCGCTCCACATCCCGTTCAATCCGCTCCAGCGTCTGGCCCGTGCTGGCGCTCATCAGCTTGTTCGTAATCTCGCGAATCCGCAGTATCTCCCGCGCGTGGATGTCGATATCCGTCGCCTGACCGCTCAACCCGCCCATCGAAGGCTGATGAATCAGTATCCGCGAGTTCGGCAGCGCAAAGCGCTTGCCCTTCTTGCCCGCCATCAGAAGAAACGCGCCCATGCTCGCAGCTTGTCCGATGCAAAAAGTCACCACATCGTTTTTGATGTACTGCATCGTGTCGTAGATCGCCAGGCCCGCCGTGATCGACCCGCCAGGCGAGTTGATGTACAGCTGTATATCCTTCTCCGGGTCTTCGCCGCTCAAAAACAACATCTGCGCAATGATCACATTTGCGATATTGTCATCGATCGGTGTGCCCAGAAAAATGATGTTGTCGCGCAGCAGACGGCTATAGATATCGTAGGCGCGTTCGCCCCGGCTCGTCTGCTCGATCACCATCGGTACTAATCCCATATCGCTCTCTTTCTCAAAAATCTCTTTGAACAAATGTTCGCTTTGTTTGTGTGCCTACGACGCCAGCTTTTCGTAGAGCACGGTTCCAGTCTTCTCGCGCCGTATCTGCTCGCGAATACGGGTCAGGCCGCCATCCTTGGTCAGTCTCTCACGGAGAGCCTCCAGAGGCTCTCGCGACTGTATCGAAAGCATCAGCAGCTCGCGGTCCAGATCCTCGTCGCTTACCTTGATGCCCTCGGCGTCGGCTATCCGGTCAAGCACCATCGACGCCTTCACCTCGTTGATCGCCTGATCGCGCTGCTGCTCCCGCAGACGAACGAAGTCCAGCTTGCGCATATCCTCCACCGACATGCCTTGTTGCGCCAGCGCACGCAGCCCACGATCCAGCCGCGCCTCAATCTGCTGCTGCACGAAAGACTCAGGAACAGGGAACTGGAACTTCTGAATCAGTTCGCCCAGCATCTTGTCCCGCGCCGCATCGTCCAGCGCATTCCGCTTGCGATCCGCCGCATGCTCGCGAAGCTTCGTCTCGAACTCCTCCCAGCTCGCGTAGTTCCCAAGTTGTTTGGCAAACTCTGCATCCCGCTCCGGGAAGCTCTTGTGCTTAATGCTTTTCACCGTTACGTCGTAGCTCACACTCTGTCCCGCAAGCCGCCGGTCACCGAAGTCCGCAGGATAATCCACTTCAAACTTCAGCTCCTGGCCCACCTTTGCGCCGCGCAGTGCCGCATTGAACGCCGCCAGCGTATTCTTGCCGCCAACCTCGATCAGCACATCTTCGCCGGTAATCGGCGCCTGGGCCGGAGAGGTGAACGCATTCTGCACCCCATCCTCGGTCACAGTCTGCGCCAGGTCCTTCACCTCGCCGCGAAACTGAATATCCGCCCAGTCTCCGTCCACCAGCGCGCGATCTTCTTCCACCGGCTCGACCGTCGCATGGTTCTCCAGCACCCGGCTCAACTCCGAATCGAATTCCTCATTCGTCAGCGCAGCATCCGGCCTGCTCACCCGAACGCTGTCGTAACCCGTGATATCAATCTCCGGCGCGACTTCAAACGCCGCCTTGAACTTCAACGGCTGTCCCTCGACCAACTGCATATCCAGCAGCTGCGGCTCGGACACAGGACGCAGCTTCCTCTCCTCGATCGCCTTGCGGAAACGCTCCGAAACCAGGCTCTCCAGAACCTGTTGACGAATATCCTTCGCAAACTTCGACCGGATCAGCGACTCCGGCACCTTGCCCGCGCGAAAGCCCGGAATCCGCGCCAGCTTCTGATAGCTCTTCACCACTGTCCTGAAACTCTTCGACACCTCATCCGCCCCGGCCTCCACCTCAACTTCACGGGTCAGCTCAGGGTTCAGCGCAGGAGCAGGCTCATGCGCGTGCTCATGAGCATGATCGTGATCGTGCGTATTCGCTGCTTCGGGCTGCTGATCCGCAGCCGCATTCGTATCTGTCATCTCAGTTGGGGTCAAAATCCTTGCCTTCCAGGAAGCGTCTTGGTCTGCCGCGCCGTTTCGCAATGCGATACAACCGCGGTCTAAGCCTCATTACTACTGTACGAGGCTTCGATACAGAGGGTCAAACCAGCGCCCGCCCCCGCGCGAAGTCACTCCCGGCCGTGTTCCGCTACATGCGATCCGGCTGGCTCGAACTCAACGAAAAGATCTCCAGTTGAATCTTGAATTGCGTCGATTGCCCCGGCTGCAACACCACCATTCCCGTATCCTCATCCTTCGCCCACTCCCGCCCAAACGGATCGTCGTAGTTGAACTGCGGCTCAATCGAGATAAACGAGCCATCCAGCGGCGCATACACCCGGATCGCCTTGATCGTCGACGTCATCGCCGTGATGCGCAGCCCATAGTCGCTCTCCGGATCGCGCAGCTCCGCTACCGGCCCGTCTTCCATCAATCTCGTCTTCAGGTGAACGAAGCTGTCGTCAAGGTTCAACGCTCCCAGTTGCGCGCCCGTGCGCCCCGTAAAGTCATACTCGGTCTTCTCCACCGGCAAAAGACGTCCGCTCAACTCCCCGGTGCGCCGGTCTTTCACCTCAACCCGCAGCCCCTCCGGCAGCCGCAGCATCATCTGTCCCCGATGCCCGCTCAGAATCGCAAATCGCGGATGCCACCCTATCCCGATCGGCTCTGCCGTACTGCCTGTATTGCGTGCGACCACCCTCACCGTCAGCAGCTTGCCGCTCAACTCCACGGTCGTCGAAATCTCTGTCTGCGATGGCCAGTGATCGCCAAAGTTGCCCGAACGGAACGTAGCCTGTGTCTCTCCGCCATCCGGCATGACACTGCTATTGATCGAGTCCGAAGCTTCCTTCAGCAGCAGTCCTCCGACCGCCGTTGCTTCCCCCTCCCCTTCGCTGTCCTTGGCATCCCTCGGCAGCACCAGCCGCTGTCCACGCCACATCGTGGTCAGGTTCTTCCCATCCGGAGTCTCCTCGCCCGAAATGCGGCTCGCCCACGGCGCTTCGATCGCCGCTCCCATCGCCAGGCTGTTTGCTCCGTTCGCATCCGCCCCCACCCCGGTCAGTTGCTTACCTGCCTCCTCCAGTGTTGGAGACGCCAGCAGGTTCACCTCTCCTTTTTGCGGCAGATACGCCGTGATCTGCAGCAAATTCATTCCCCGGCCCGGCAGCAGCGTTGCCGAAAGAAACTGCGGCCCGTTGCCCCCCACCATCTGCGAGCGCTCCAGCTTCACAACATCCTGTCCCCCCGGACGCACGGAAACCACCGGCGTTGGCCGTTTTCCCAGCTCTCGTTTCAATTGGGCAAACTGGCCCATCCTGTGTTCATGCCAGCCAAACGCAAGCACCACCAGCACCAGCGTCAGCATCATGAACGTCAATATGCCGGACCGCATCACCGCAGCCCGCCATAACCTTCTGCGCCATCGGCCCACCCCCTGCTTCAGCAGCGCCCAGTACATTCTGCTAAGTCTTGGATCTTCCAACTCGTTTGCCTATCCTCTATTCGTTTGCAAACTACATTCTACGAAAGCAGCGGGATTATGCCGACTCACCGCCCCGCCCACTCTACTATCATCAGATGCTGTGACATCCTCCAGCGCAAAAATCACCCCGCAACTCCTCCAGCAGATTCACCAGTCCATCATCACCTGCGAACGCTGTTCCCGCCTCCGCCTCTACTGCCGCGGCATCGGCGAAACCAAACGCCGCGCCTACCAGGACCAGACCTACTGGGCTCGCCCCGTCCCCGGTTTCGGAGACCCCCGCGCCCGCATTCTCATCCTCGGCCTCGCCCCCGGCGCTCACGGAGCCAATCGCACCGGCCGCCCCTTCACCGGCGACGGCTCCGGCGACTTCATGTACCCCGTCCTCCACGAGCTTGGCCTCGCCAGCAAACCCCGCGCCATCGCCCGCGACGACGGCCTCAAGCTGCATCACGCCTGGATCGCCTCCGTCGTCCGCTGCGCCCCGCCCGGCGATAAGCCCCTTCCTCAGGAGATCCGCAACTGCGCCACTCACCTCGCCGATGAGATCCACGCCCTGCCCCGCGTCCGCGTCGTCGTCTGCCTCGGAAAGATCGCCTTTGACGGCTATCTCGCCTTCCTCCTCCAGACCGGCGTCATCTCGCGCAAGTCCGGCTACCGCTTCGCCCACGGAGCGCAATACCTCCTGCCCAACGGCCTCCACTTGCTCGCCACCTACCATCCCTCTCTGCGCAATACCAATACAGGCCGCCTCAATCGCACCATGTTCACTCGAATCTTCCTCAAGGCAAGGGAACTGGCCGGCCTCGCGGTTTAATAGCCCCCGGTCCATTCAGATACCGTCCAGCAAAAACCAACCAATCGCCATCGGTTAGAATCCAATGCAAGTGAGCCAAATAAAGCACGAGGTACGTTCGCTATGAGCGCTAAAAACTATTGGGTTGCCTTCGGCATCGGCGTTGCGGCAGGAGCCACCATCGCCCTCCTTTACGCTCCACAAACCGGAGTCAAGACCCGCAAGCAACTCCGCAAGGGAGTCGAGGACGCAGGCGACTACCTCGAAGATGCCGCCAACTACCTCAAGGAGCAGGCAGAGCGTCTCAGCAAAGAGGCCGAAAAAACCCTCAAACGGACTCGCGGCCATGTCGAGAATGTCGTCGACAAGGCGAGTGACGTCGTCCAAAGTGCCGTCAAGACCGCCCAATCGCTCGTCTAATCTCTGTTCCGACGCATACCCAAAGAGCCCTGGCCCGACCGGGGCCTTTGCATTTAATCCTCCACGCAATCCAAACCCCGTGCTACCGTCATTCGCATGCACGAACCCGCCTTGGAGCAAGTCGCAGGCCTCGATCCTCCCGCCACAAAAGAACGTCCCTGGCTCTTCGGCCTCCTCATCGCACCCAACGCCGTCCTCGCCTTCGGCATCATCGCCGGCGCTCTCTCCTATCTGCTTCGCAAGCAGGGCGTCGGTATCGGCCGAAGCTCCGAGATCATCTCGCTCCTCATCCTGCCCCAAACCATCTACTTCCTCTGGAGTCCCATCACCGACTTCTGGATTCGCCGCCGCACCTGGCTCATGGTCGGTGCCGTCGCCGCCGCACTCACCATGGCCGCTGCCTTCCACGGCCGCAGGCTTGATTCCCCTGCATCCGTCGCCCTCATGTTTCTCAGCGCCTGCTTCGGTCAGTTGATCGTCTCCAGTTGCGGTGGAATGATGGGCACTCTCCGCAGCGAAGTGACACGCCGCAAAGCCAGCAGCGTATACCAGGCCGCAGCACTCGCCTTCGGCGCCCTGGGCATCTTCATCTTCACGCGACTCGGAGAACGGATGGGCATGGGACCACTCGGCTGGGTCGCCGCCGCCCTCATCGCCCTTCCTTCCCTCGCTGCCCTTGCAGCCCCGGAGCAAGTAAAACAGGAGAAGCAGAGCATCCAGAAAACACTCGCCGGCATCTCGCAGGAATTCAAGTCGACCTTCCTGTGTTGGCGTGCCGTCCCCTACACCTTCGTTCTGCTCTTCCCAATGGCCAGCGGGGCTCTCATCGGCCTCCTTCCCGGCGTCGCGCAGGACTACCACGTCAGCGTCCAGCAGATCGCATGGATGAACGGCGTCGCTGGAGCTCTCCTCACCGCCTCGGGCGCGCTCGCCGCTACCCTTTTTCCCGCCCGGATTCGCGCATCGGTCGCCTATCTCTCCATCTGCCTTCTCAACCAGGCGCTGATCGCCATCCTCTGGCTCGGCCCGCTCAGTCCCTCGACCTACTTCCTCGGAGCGACCCTCTATCTCTTCACCATCGGCGCCTGCTACGCGATGTTCACCGCCGTCGTGCTCGAGTTCCTCGGCCAGTCCGGCAAGAGCGGAAGCGGCCGCTACTCCATCATCAACTCGCTCGGCAACGTGCCCGTTGTCTACATGACCGCCCTCGACGGTCGCGGCGGCAAACTCTGGGGCCCCCGAGGCCTCGCCGGAACCGACGCCGTCGTCGGAGCCATCGGCGCCGCCATCCTCCTCACCTACTTCCTCACCCGCAAGCGCGCCGAAGCCCCTGTCCCAGCCTACGCAAACGCTGATTGAGTCGCTGTCGGTGGTGCCAGCATCAACTAATTTGAGGATCAACTCATTTTTGTCGTCGCACTTGGGATTAAGCGTAGGGCTTTAGCCCTACGAAATAGATTTGCATTGAATGGGCTTCGAGGGTGCTGAAAAAGGCAAGGGATTTAAACAGGTTGGGCTGATAGAAGTGTGTATGCGCGGCGATGATGGGTTTCAGGACGAGTTGTTCAGCTAGGGCAGTTTAGGGGAGAGGTATCCGCTGCGGCGGATTCGTGATTTTCCGGCCAAAGCACTCAACCTAGCCGCTTCATCCCCCCCAGAGGCCAAAACAGAAAGCCCTTCTTCAGCAGCCTCTGAAGCCCCATTTCTATCGCTCGCTGAGAGGCCCAAGGCTAAAGTCTTGAGGTACCTACAAGCAATAGAGTGATGATTTGGCGGACCGTAAAGCGTTGGCGTGCCCGGAAGCAAGGGTGGTGATGGGTCGTCGCGCTGCGGATCGCTGAGGAATTAAATTTGGGTTACTGAGTGGGAGGTTGTGCGCCGGGGTTCGGCGCGGTACGTTGGAGTATGGGGCCGGCGATAAGTTCAGGTGAGAGTCTGCATGCGGTCGAGATCGTGATTCTGCTGCTGCTGGTGCTGGTGGCGGGATTTGCGGCGATGGCACGGCGGTTGAAGGTGCCGTATCCGATTGTGCTGGTGCTGGCAGGCCTGGTGATCAGCTTTTTTCCGCGGATGCCGCGGGTTCCGTTGGATCCGAATATTGTGTTTGTGGTTTTTCTGCCGCCGTTGCTGTATGCATCAGCGTGGACGATGTCGTGGCGGGAGTTTCGACGGAACGGCGTGGTGATCGGCTTGCTGGCTGTGGGGCTGGTGGGGTTTACGGTTTGGGGAGTGGCGGAGTTTTCCGACCGGTTTATTACGGCGTTGGATTGGAAGGCAGGATTTCTGCTGGGCGCGGTGGTGGCGACGACGGATGCGATTGCAGCGACATCGATTGCGAAGACGCTGGGCTTGCCAAGGAGAATCGTCGACATCCTTGAGGGCGAGAGTTTGTTGAACGATGCGACGGGTTTGCTGGCGCTGGAGATTGGGATTGCACTGATGGTTCGGGGACAGACACCTACTGTGGGGGCTGGGCTGGTGCGGCTGATTTACCTGGTGTTGGGCGGTTTGGTGATCGGGCTGTTGATTGGTGTCGTGGTGGGTTGGGCGGAGCGATTTATCGACGATGGGCCGGTGGAGCTGGTGGTGAGCCTGGTGGTTCCCTATGCGGCCTACCTGGCGGGAGAGCGGGCACATGCTTCCGGGGTGTTGGCGGTGGTGGCGTGCGGACTTTATATGAGCCGAAAGAGTACGCAGTTCTTTTCGGCGGCGGTGCGTCTTCAGGTGAACGGAGCGTGGGAGGCGCTGGTGTTCATGCTGAATGGGCTGGTGTTTGTGCTGATTGGACTGCAACTGCCGTATGTGCTGGCGGGGATTCATGGACGGTATGGGACAGGGACGCTAATTTTTTATGGCGTTGTGTTCAGCGGAGTGCTGATTCTGCTGCGAATGGTGTGGGTGTTTCCGGCGGTGAAGATTGCGTCGTTTGTGGAACGGCGGTGGCTGGGACATACGGATGAGGAGCTGCGGCCGCGTGAGGTGTTTGTGGTGGGATGGACGGGGATGCGCGGAGTGCTGGCGCTGGCGGCGGCGATCTCTGTGCCTGAGGTGCTGTGGAACGGGAAGCCGTTTGAGGCGAGGAATCTGATTGTGTTTCTGGCGTTCTGCGTCATTTTTGTGACCCTCGTGCTGCAAGGATTGACGTTGCCGGCGCTGATTCGCGGGCTGGGGTTGTCCGGGGTGACGGGGATGGATCCTGAGGAGCGGGCGGCACGGAGAATCGTTCTGAAGGCGGCGATTCGGCATCTGGAAGAAGAGCGGGCGAGAAGCGGGGGCGAGGCGGAACATTTGTATGACGACCTGGTGCATCGGTATCGACACAAGCTGGCGCTGGTCGGCGAGAGTGCGGAGGAGAGCATCGGGGGGATGGATCGGGAGACGTACTCGAAGATGCGAATGGTTGCCGAGGGAACGCTGGAAGCGGAGCGGCGCACGCTGATTGGATTGCGGGACAAGGGACGGATTGGCGACGATGTGCTGCGAACGCTGGAGAGAGAGCTGGATCTGGCGGTGAGTCAGTATCAGGGGATTCCTTTGTCGTGAGATTGGCTAAAGCCTGGGCTACCTAGAAGAGGAGCCTGCGTTATGCTGGGAGCTTCGCTGCTACAGAATCAGTGTCTGATTTGGGAGAGTGCGGTTTTGGAATGCAGGATTTTTTATCACGATAAATGTTTCGATGGAGCTTGCTCGGCTTCGCTGTTTACGCGGTTTCACCGGGAGTGCGTGAAGACGGCGGATCGGTATTCGTATCACGGACTGGTGCATCGAGCGGGGGCGCTGTTCGATGAAGAGGCGTTTGGGAGTGGAGAGAACGCGATTGTGGATTTCAAGTATTCCGCTTCGCCGAAGGTGACGTGGTGGTTCGATCATCACCAGAGTGCGTTCCTGACGGCGGAGGATCAGAGGAATTTTGAGGCGGGGCAGGCGGATGGGTCGGAACGGATGCGGAAGTTTTTTAATCCGAACTATGTTTCGTGCACGAGTTTGATTGCGGATATCACGCAGGTGAATTTTGGGTTCGATACGGCTCCGCTGCTGGAACTGATCAAGTGGGCGGACATAGTAGATGGGGCGCGATATGAGAGCGCGAAGGCTGCGGTGGAGATGGATGCGCCGGCGATGAAGCTGACGATGATGATTGAGAGCGCGGCGGATCATTCGCTGGTGCCGAAGCTGATCCCGCTGCTGACGGAGATGAGTCTGCAGCAGGTATTGGATCAGGATTTTGTGCAGGAGCTGCTGGGGCCGCTGATGGAGCGGCATTGGGCGGCGCTGGAGTTGATCAAGCAGCGGGCTGTCGTGGAGGGCGGGGTGATTACGTTCGACATCACGGATCAACCTACGGAGGGATATAACAAATTTATTCCGTACTATCTGTTTCCGGAGGCGACGTACAACGTTGGGTTGAGTAAGTCGAGTTTTCGGACGAAGGTGTCGGTGGGAACGAATCCGTGGACCAAGCGGAAGAGTTCAGAGTTGGTGAATGTGGCGGCGATCTGCGAACGGTATGGGGGCGGAGGGCATGCTCGCGTGGGGGCGATCAGCTTTCCTCCGGACCGTGAGGAGGATGCGCGGAAGGCTGTGGGGGAGATTGTAGCGGAGTTGCGGGAGGCAATGAGCGTAACGGCGTAACGGTGATAAGAAGGATAAAGAAAGAATACGAGTAATCGGAAAAGTTGGGATCTGTGGCTTATCTGGTTTTATTCGTCTTTGATCTCTTTTATCACTGTTACGCTTTTTTGCGCTGGTCAGGGTTTTAGCTTGGTGAAGAGGTTGAGACGGGTCAGGTCGTTGAAGATGACGAAGGCGAAGAAGGCGAGGATGCAGACGAAGGCTACCTGGTAGATGCGCTCCTTGATCTGCTGATTGACGTCGCGCCGCATGATGGATTCGATGAGGAGGAAGAGGATCATGCCGCCGTCGAGGATGGGGATGGGCATGAGGTTGAGGATGCCGAGGTTGAGCGAGATCAGAGAACAGGTGCCGATGAGAGGCATCCATCCGGGCATCTGAGCGGCTTCATGGATCTGCTGGCCGATGCCGATGGGGCTCTGCAGGCTTTTCACCGAGACCTGATGCGTGAAGAGACGCTTGATGACTTCAACGATGAAGAGAGAACCTTTTTTGTTGAATTGCCAGGAAGCGACGATGGCTTTGCCGAGCGGGAGGCGCTCGACGCGGACGGGAGGAAGGACTGCGACGAAACCGAGACGATAGTCCTTGGGACCGTTGGGTGTGTCGGCGAGTTCCGGGGTGATCTGGATGGGGAGCGTGTTGGTGACTCCGTTGACGGTGCGCTGGACGGTGAGGGAGGCGGGCTTGCCGGCCTGATCCTGCAGGTAGCTCAGGAGCGCGGGGACGGAGTGGAGCTGGAGGCCGTCGATTGCGAGAATTTCGTCGTCTGGTTTAAGGCCGGCACGCACGGCGGGCATGTTGCCCTCGAGCGAATTGACCTCAACGGGGGTGTTCTGCATTCTGGGGATAAATCCGAGTTGCTCGAAGGGAGAGAAGTCTTCGGGCTGGCCTTTGGATTCGATGAAGATTGTGGATTCGATGCGCTTGCCGTCGTGGATATAGGCGAGGGGAACGGTCTGATTGAGATTAAGGATGGAGCGGTTGGCGACGTCTTCCCAGGTGGGGTTCTCGACGGTGTCGAAGTGGACGATGAGATCTCCGGAGCGAATGCCGGCGTTGGCGGCGGGCGTTTTGGTCTGGATGTAGTCGGTGATGGCGGGACCGTCGAGGAACTCCTGCACCTCATTGTGGAGCATGGAGACGCCGGTCATGAGGGCGAAGGCGAGGAGGAAGTTGGCGACAGGGCCGGCGAGAGCGACGAGGATGCGCTGCCAGCGGGGGTGGGCATTCAAGTCACCGGGATCGGTGGGCGCTACGCTTCCGGAAGTGAGCTGGTTACCGTCAAAACCCATCTCGCCGGAAAACTTGACGTAGCCGCCGAGGGGAACGGCGGCGACCTGGTATTCGGTTTCTCCGCGGCGAAAGCCGAAGAGGCGTTTGCCGAAACCGATGGAGAAGACCTCGACACGGATGCCGCAGAGTTTGGCGACGGCGAAGTGGCCGAACTCGTGGACCAGAACCATGATGCCAAGGACGATAAGAAGTTCGATGACTGTGGACATGAAGTGGAGAAAGACCTCGTTACCTTGTTGAAATTTGGTCTACCGTCGGCTGCCGATGAGTTGGCCGGCAATCACTTCGCGCGCACACTGACGCGCGGCAAGATCTGCCTCGAGTACTTCGCGGATAGACGCCGGGGGTGGCCCGGAAGTTAGCTGTAGCACTGTCTCTATTGTACGTGGAATGCCCATAAACGGGATATTTTTGGCAAGAAAGGCAGCTACGGCGATCTCGTCGGCGGCGTTGAGGGCGATGCAGGAGCGGCCGCCGGATGCGACGGCCTGATAGGCGAGACGGAGACAGGGGAAGCGGTCGAGATCGGGGATGGCGAAGTCGAGCTGGGTGAGGGTGGTGAGGTCAAAGGTCAATTCGGAGGGAACGCGCTCGGGATAGGCGAGGGCGTAGAGGATGGGGAGACGCATGTCGGTGACGGAGATCTGAGCGAGGATGCTGCCGTCGACGAACTCGACGAGGGAGTGGACGGTGGATTGGGGGTGGATGGTGACGCGGACCTGTTCTGGCGGGAGGTTGAACAGGCGGCAGGCTTCGATGACTTCGAAGCCCTTGTTCATCATGGTAGCGGAGTCGATGGTGATGCGCTGGCCCATGACCCATGTGGGATGCTTGAGCGCTTGCTCGGGGGTGATGCTGTCGAAGTCGGCGAGGGGTGTGTTACGGAAGGGGCCACCGGAGGCGGTGAGCCAGATTTGTTTTACTTCCTGCGGGGTTCCGCCGCGCATGCACTGATGGACGGCGTTGTGTTCGGAGTCGATGGGAAGGAGGGCGACGTTGTGTTTTTTTGCGGCGGCGATGATGAGCTCGCCGGCGGCGACGAGGCACTCCTTGTTGGCGAGGCCGATGGTTTTGCCGACGCAGACTGCAGCGTAGGTGGCTTCAAGGCCGGCGACACCGACGATTGCGGAGACGACGAAGTCTACTTCAGGAAGGGTGGCGACGTGGACGCTGCCGGCGGTGCCGTGGAGGACTTCGATGTTGGCGATACCGGCTGCTTTGAGGCGGGTCTTCAGGGTAGCCGCGAGCTCATCGGTGGCGAGGGAGATCGCTTTGGGGCGCCAGCGAAGGCATTGCTCGTAGGCGACGTCAATGTTGTTGCCGGCGGCGAGGGAGACGACCTGGTAGCGGTCGGGAAAGGACTCGCAGATGGAGAGAGTGCTGTGGCCGATGGAGCCGGTGGATCCGAGGATGGCGAGTTTCTTCACAAAGGCTATTTTCGCAGACTCGAAGGTGGAGGCGAGGGGAGGCGCGCCATTTCTTGAGTCTGCGAAGATGTTTGGACTCAGTTGGCCCTGGTTCGTGTTTGAGGGCCGGCGGGGTCATCATGGCGCGTTGACGACGACGTAGGTCGTCGAGCTGCCTGACATTTGAGGCTGGTACCAGGTGCCGCCGCAGTTCTGGTAGGCCAATCCATTGACGATTTGTGTTGCGCAGCCAGCCGGCGGCTGGTTCACGACCGACCCGACGACGGCAGCGGTCACCGCGACTGCGGCTGTGACTGCAACAGCCGCGGCGATGGGATTCGAGTTATAGCAGCAGCCTCCTCCGTAATAGCCTCCACCGCCGCCGTTGTAGTTACCGTTGGTGTTTACGTTGACGTTGCGATTCACGTTGACGTTGCTGGTTGACGTTGGCGTTACGATTGACGTTTTGGTTAGCGTTGGCGTTGCGATTGGCACCCTGGTTGCCGTTGGCGGAGCGGTTGGCGCCCTGGTTACCGCGATTTGCGCCCTGTGCGGGGGGCGAGTTGACGCTGGTGCGAGCGCTGCTGCGGGTACCGCCACCGGCCGCGGCTCCGCCGCCGCCGCTACGGGCAGCGCCACCACCACCACTGCTGCGGGCGGCTCCGCCACCACCTCCACCGCCACCGCCACTGCTGCGGGCGGCCCCACCACCACCTCCACCGCCGCGGCCTCCACGTTGCGCGAAAAGGGTCATTCCGGATACCAGGACAGCGATGGCAAACAGGGCGAAGATCTGAGTTGATCGCTTCATAGGTTTCACCTTATTTCCCTTTCTCGGTGGTGTCGGCAGTTTGCCCTTCGAAGAGGATGCGCCTGGCATCGGGCGGAGGATCGAAGACGAAGGCGGCGCTATTGAAGGAAGGGGCGAGGTTCCAAGTAAGAGTCATGCTGTGCTGCGGCCGGGCTTCGTCGCCGAGGGTGGTAATGACCAGCCTGCGCGGGAGAGGATAGTCTCCGAGTTGAATCCAGATCTGCCAGTCGACGCCCTCCTGGTGGAAGGCATACTGCTCGCAGGTAACGCCGTCGACGGTGGTGGGGCCGGCGTCAACGGCGGTCTGGATCTTATTGATGTCGTCCTCATTGGTTCCCCATTTGAAGAGGTCGATAAGAGGCAGTTCGATGTCGTATTTTTCCTGGACTTGCTTGAATAGTTCGGCGATGGTTGGCGGCGCGGCAACGGTGGCGTAGTAGTTGGTCAGCTTTCCCCACGCGGTGAAGGTTTTTCCGTCGTAGAGATAGAGCCTCTGCTTGTCATCGCCGGTGACATCGACGCGCATACGGTCGGGCTTGGCTGCGAGCATGTCGACTTTGCTGTTGGATTGAACGATCAGTCCGTCCTCGAGGACATCATCGTGGGTGATGGCTCCCTGCACCTGGAAGACCTTGAGGGAGCGAAGATAGGCGCCCATTTTCTTGACTGTGTCGATGGCGGCGGGATCGATGTTGGAATCTGCTTTTGCTTCCGGCGTCGTTTGAGGCGGTTGCCCGATTTTCGCAAGAATGTTCGATCCAAAGGAAGCCCACAATATGACTCCTGCGAGAACAACGAGTATTGCGGCTAAGGTCAGTTGATTTACGGAGAATCGCTTTAAGAAGCTCATATCGTTCTACCTCGCGAATCACTTCCGGTGAAGCTCCTGACAGGGCGGTTGCATGGCCAATCTGCGGAGATAACTGCCAGGTTTAAAAACGGGCCGCCGATCTGATGCTGGGGAACGCCTCCCGCGTGAGCAAGCCCTTGGTCCTATACGGGGCAACGGCGGTGCTTCTCAGAGACAAAAAAACGTTCACAGCAGGATCGGCTGTGTTGCGTATGAAGGTAGCTCCTGGGAATTTTTTGCGTAACTGGGGAAAACCCTAGCTTCGATCTGTGGGTTAGAAACGTCCGAGGCCGAAGTAGTCCTTGAGGAGGAGGATGAACCAGAGGACGGGGGCGGCGAGAAGGAGTGCGTCGATGCGGTCGAGGATGCCGCCGTGGCCAGGGAGCATTGTGCCGGAGTCTTTGACGCCGGCGCCACGCTTGATGGCGGATTCGAGGAGGTCGCCTAACTGAGCGGCGATGTTGAGGATGGCGGCGAGGACAAGGGATTGCCAAAGGGGTTCGGAGATGTGAAGAATGGTGTTGCCGCGAGCGGTGAGGGCGTCAGCGATGTAAACGATGAGTGCAGCGACCAGTACGCTGGCGACGATCGAGGCGACGGAGCCGACCCAGGTTTTGCCTGGGCTGAGCCGTGGAACGAGTTTGCGTTTGCCGAAGGCGCGGCCGAAGTAGAGAGCTGCGATGTCGCCGGCCCAGACGCAGACCATGAGGAAGAGGACGAGGGCGGGGCCGTCCTCGCTCTTCCAAAGCAGAGGCACGAGGGTGAGGGGGTAGGCGATGTAGATGAGGCCGAAGAGGCCCTGAGCGGTATCGGGAAGCACCTGAATGAGAGGTGCGCGGAAGCCGTTCCAGGCGAAGAGCGCGAGGGTGAGCGCGCTGAGAACGGGAAGCTGGGCTTCGACGGGGAAGTCGGGCAGGGTGACGACGAAGGCGAGGGCAGTGCCGAGGGCCATCCACCAGACGGGGATGCGAAGCTTGACGCCGTGGGATTCAGCGCCGACGGCGGCGAGTTTGAGGTACTCGTATGCAGCCAGCTCGGCGACAACGGCGGCGAAGAGAGTGATCATCCAAAGCTGTCCGAAGAAGATGAGAGCGAAGACGGCGAGGATGAGGACTGTGGCGGTGAGGATTCGTTTCATTGGGTCTGAATGAGGATACTATCTACGGATGGTTGAATCGAGCCTGTTTGCCTCAATTTCCAGAACAGTTCCAGGCGTCAAGCGAGGTACAGCAGGGCTTTTGCTCGACCTGGGTATGAAAGAACAGACCACGGCAAAAGACGAATGCGGGGATCTCTCCACTGCGCAGCTCACGATGAGGCTGTGAGTTGCTTCGGTCGAGATGGCGATTGCTTATTGGCCGTGTGCGGGGGATGAAGAATTGGATGTGTGCAGGGGATGAAGAAAGAGCTAACGACGGGTGAGGACGGCGTCGGATTTGGTTTCGGTCTTGGCTTCGGACTTGATTTCTGATTTGGGGATGAGGTGGTCTTTGATTTCGGCGGCGACTTCGTCGGCGGGCTGAAGAGTTTCGACAGCTTCATCGGTGAAGGATTCTCCGAGGCCACCGAAGCGGCGTTCGCGGCGCTGATAGGCGGCGATGGCTTCGAGAAGATGGAGGCCGTTGAAGTCGGGCCAGAGACGATCGGTGACGTAGATCTCGGAGTAGGCGATCTGCCAGAGGAGGAAGTTGGAGATGCGCTGCTCGCCGGAGGTGCGGATGATGAGATCGGGGTCGGGCATATCGCGGGTGTAGAGGGCGCGGGCGATGGTGGACTCGTCGAGAGCTTCTAGGGCGCCAGCGCCGAGGAGATCGTCGACAGAACAGCCGCGGGTGTGGGCTTCGGTGGTGAGATCGGTGAGGATGGAGCGGACGGCATCGACGATTTCGGAGCGGGCTCCGTAGTTGAGGGCGAGGGTGAGGGTGGTGCCGGTATTTTTTGCAGTGGCTTCCATGGCCCACTGCATGGTGTCCTGGACTTCCTGCGGGAGGTCATGCGTGCGTCCGATGTAGGCCATGCGGACGTTGTTGTCATTCATGCGCTTGACGTTGCCGACGAGGTAGCTTTTCAGGAGCTTCATGAGGAAGCTGACCTCGGACTTAGGGCGGCGCAGGTTGTTTTCAAGTGAGAAGGCGTAGAGGGTAAGCCAGGGAAGGTTGATGCGCGAGGCGGTTTCAACGACATACTGAACGGATTCGGCGCCCTTTTGGTGGCCGAGGAAGCGCTTGAGGGCGCGCTTGCCGGCCCAGCGGCCGTTGCCGTCCATGATAATGGCGACGTGTTGGGGAATTTTAGCTGCGTCGAGCTGGCGGTAAGCGGTCAGTTCCTGGGGAGCCAGTTCGTGGCTGCGATTGGGGACGCGGCTGGGTGATGAGAGGGGAGTCGATAGGGGTGTTGATGCGCGCAAAAGCGACCTCGCAATTATTGACGCTAGCACACCGATGGGGGGTGTGCAATGAACGTCTTTCAAATCGGGCCGCGTGAGCAGGATCGCGATGGTTGTCCCGTTGTGGGTCACGAAGCGTTTACGTCTGATTTTGGGGAATAAGGAGGAGAGGAGAGCGCCAGCATTGCAGGTGGCACCCTCCCTGGAGAGGATCAGTTGCGAAGAAGCTGCTTAGGCGGTGCGACGACGGCCGGCAGCGAGCTCGCGAACGTGATTGAGGAAGATGGAGCGCTGCAGGTCGTCGAGCTGCGAGGTATACATGGCGATCTCGGCGAGGAAGGGATCGGTCATGAGGACCGCGGTCTCGTCGCGATGGCGCGTGTTGGAGTCTCGCAGGAGGGTGGAGATGTCGACCTGAAGGGCTTTGGCGAGACGATCGAGAGAAGAGAGCGTCGGCATTGCCTTGCCGTTCTCGATCTTGGAGATGTAAGTACGGGGGACGCCCATGCGGGTAGCGAGCTGCCGCTGCGAGAGATTGCGGACGTGTCGCAGGTCGCGAACTGCGGTCGCTACCTGTATGCCGCCCTCAACAGCGACCGGGGCGGTGACGAGTGCCAGAGGTGCGGGAGCCGGTTCTGGCTCTTCAACCTCGAGACATTTGTGACAGCGACGGCACAGAGCGTTTGCTGTCCGAAACTGCACCAAGCTGCAATGGTCACAACGCAGGACCTCACGTTGTTCAACGGGTGCCATCATAGTTGCCATAAGTTGTGTAATGCGGGCGGACCCAGAGCGAGGACCGCAGCACACGTCCGATAACGGAGCGTGCGATGTGCCTAGATTGACACTGGCGTAATAGAGAGTCAAGCGGAAAACCCGTGATTAACGGAGAAATGCCTAAAAAAACCGAAGTTGGAACCAAGTTGATAACGTAGAAGAACATCGGTTTGTGATTATGGATGGGAGATTTAATTTTAAGCGGAGGCTGGAATGAGTGAGAAGTTAGGACGCGCGCAGGCTTTGACAACGCTGCAGGAGTGGACGAAGGGCGAGAGCCTGCGGAAGCATGGGATGGCAGTTTCGGTTTGCGTCGAGGCGTATGGAGTGATGGAGGCGGAGCGGCTGGGGTTGAGTGGAACGGACGCGCAGGAGTTTGTGGAGATGTATGCGAGCGCGGGTTTGCTGCATGACATGGACTACGAGGCGCACCCGACGAAGGAGGAGCATCCGTTTGTTGGAGTGAAGCATCTGCGGGAGGAGGGGTGGCCGGAGAGTGTGCTGCATGCGATTCTGGCGCATGCGGATTATTCGGGGGTGGCGAAGGAGTCGCATCTGGATAAGGCACTGTTTGCGTGCGATGAGCTTGCGGGATTTTTGACGGCGTGTGCGCTGGTGAAGCCGAGCAAGTCGATCCGCGAGGTGGAAGTGGCGGGGGTGAAGAAAAAGATGAAGGATAAGGCGTTCGCCCGGGCAGTGATGCGGGAGGATATTACGAGCGGTGCGGAGTTGCTGGGGTTGAGCGTGGAGGAGCATGTGGGGAATTGTCTGCGGGCGATGCAGGCGCGGGCGGGGGAGTTAGGGTTGGAGGGAGTTGCGTTGTGAGGTGATATTCGGCGCGGGTGGCTTGCTGATTCCCAGGGTGTGGAAGGTTTCAACGTCTGGGGAGCCGACACGTTCACCATTCAATGTCAGACCGGAGTTGGTCAGGTTGAGTGTGAGCGGGTGATTGTCCTGTTTGACGAAGGTGACGGGGTGCTCGGGTTCGGAGCGCATGGCGAAGGTGCCGCCTGATTGTTTGAGCAGGTGCTCGGATGGTTCTCCGAGGGCTTCGATCATCAGATGACCGTCTTCGTCGAAGACACGAAAGGTTCGGCGGTACTGTTGGAAGGAGTCATGGTAGCCGCCTTGCGCAACTTTGAGCTGGAAGGTTCCTGTGAGCTGGCTGCGCTCTGTTGCGGAGGTTGGGTTGTCGGCGAGGACTCTTTGTGGCGCGGGTGTACGGCGCGCTGGAGTCTCGGGGAGGCCGAGAACTTTGCGGGCCAAGGCGCTGCCGATGGCTTTTGCGTTCTGGCCGGAGGTGTTGGTAAGGACGATGACGGTTAGATCGTCGGCGGGAAATTCGTAGAGGCTGCCGCTGTAGCCGAGGAGGGAGCCGTTCTGGCCGATGTCGCGGTGATCGTCTTCGTGCCCGAGCAGGAGGGCGAGGCCGTAGTGCTGCTTCGGGTCGGCGGCGGTCATGTTGATTCCGGGGCCTTCCGCGGTGCTCATCAACTTTAGAGTTTCGGGCTTGAGGAGCTTGCCTTGCCGAACGGCGCGCCAGAGTTGGAAGAGGTCTGAGACGGTGCTGCAGTAGCGGAGATCGTAGCTGACGGCGTCGCTGTTTTCGGTGGCGGCGAGGAAGTTGTTGCCGATCTGCTGGTAGCTATGGGAGAGACCGCGGATGACGGAGGAGCTATTGCAGCGGGTGGTGGCTTTGACTCCTGAAGGGATGAAGAGATTTTGCTGCATGTAGTCTTCGAAGGTTTGCCCGGTGACTCGCTGGAGAATGGCGGTGAGCAGTTGGAAGTTGGAGACGGACCAGTCCCACTGGGTTCCGGGTTGGTGGGTCCATTGCCGGTTGGCGAAGAGGGCGACGACCTCGTCGAGGGCTTTGGGCTGGCTGTAGGTGGATTCGAGGGGATCGCCGAGGTAGTGGTAGTCGACGATGCCGGAGGTGTTGCTGAGGAGTTGGCGGATGGTGACGTGATGGCCTTGAAGGGGGAAGTCGGGGAGAAACCTGGCGATGTCGTCGTCGAGGGAGAGCTTGCCGCGTTCGACTTGTTGCATGACGGCGACTCCGGTGAGCGGGAGCATGGGGCCGACGATGTGATAGACGGCATCGGTTGGAGTGGGCGCTTCAAGGCCGAGGTCGGCAAAGCCATAGCTTTTTTTGAGGAGGATTTTGTCGCCTCGCGCGACGAAGACAGAGGCGCCGATGACGTGGTCCTGCGAGATGACTCGTTTGGCGACGGCGTCGAGATCGGATTCCGTAATCTGGCTGAAGGATATGTTGCTAAGGCCCAGAACTATGGCGAGGGATGCGAAGAATGGCAGGCGATTGCGCATCGGGCGATTATAGTCAGCGGGGATTTGTTGGAGCGGTGAGATTTCTCCGGCTAGTTGCAGCTATGCATCATCGCGAACCAGATGAGGGAGAGAATGACGGAGCCCGTGATGCCGATGGCGAAGAGTGGTGTGCGGGTAGCGGGGGAGGACGCGGATTTGCTGTTTTGTTGTGGGGCCAACGGATTATAGGTGATCGGGAAGGTTGCGCCTTGTTCCAGGTAAGTGGGTGATGCGAACTCGTCTGTATAGGCTTTGCCGAGTGCGTAGTAGGTGAAGGTGACGAGGAAGTATTTGATGGTGGGAATTCCGAAGGCGAGTAGCTGCCCGGCTCCGGATTCGTACCTGCAAGTGACGACTTCGGCCTGAGTTTCGAGCCAGACTGGATTGGATGGATTGGTTGTTGAAGTGATGGTCACGCGCGAAGGATCTCTGCCGATTGGATGCGCGGGACGCTTGCTGCGGCGAGGGCTTCGTTCGTTTCGGTGACAGAGTTGGGGAGATTGACGGGGCGGGTGGCGTCTTCGATGACAAGAGTTTCGAAGCCGAGGGCGCGGCCGTCGATGGCGGAGTAGCGGACGCAGAAGTCGTAGGCGAGGCCACAGAGGAAGAGGCGGGTGAGGTTGCGTTCGCGCAAGTAGCCGGCGAGGCCGGTGGGGGTACGGTGGTCGTTTTCGAGGAAGGCGGAGTAGCTGTCGATGTGGCGGCGGAAGCCTTTGCGGAGGATGAGTTCGGCGTGGGGAATGTGCAGGGTGGGGTGGAAGGCTGCGCCTTCGGTGTGCTGGAGGACGTGTTCGGGCCAGAGGGTTTGGGGGCCGTAAGGAGCTTCGATGGTTTCGAAGTGTTTTTTGCCGTGGGTCTTGGCAAAGGAGATGTGTTGAGGGGGGTGCCAGTCCTGGGTGAGAATGACGTGGTCGAATTTTTTGGCGAGGGTGTTGATGAGAGGGACGACCTGGTCACCTTCGGCTACGGCTAAGGCGCCGCCGGGCATGAAGTCGTTCTGGATGTCGACGACGAGGAGTGCGTCGGTGGGTTGAAGTTGCATGGTGATTTGATGGTAGTGCAAGGGGCGAGGAGTGCGGTCGTCCTTCGGACGATGCCCATATCTCAGAATCGAGATATGGGGCGCCCGGCGTTTATATTCTGTCCGATACGCGGCTAGGGTTTGAGGTTTTTGGTGTCCTGGATGGTGCCGATTTTGATGTCGGATTGTTTGCAGGATTTGTCGCGGCAGAAGCCGGAGATCCAGACCTCGCCACCGCCGATCATGGCTCCCTGGGAGTTGACGAAGAGATCGTCGTATTTTTGTTTGAGGATGGCGTCCTGAATGTCGTGGGTGAAGATGCGGTCGTAATCCTTGACGAAGGCCTTTTCGTTTTTGACGGCGAAGGGGTGTTTGCCGGGGTTGACCTTGATCGGGAAGTGGACGAGGGCGGCGACGGCGGCGGCGTTGTGACTGGCGACGGCCTGCTGGAGTTGGGTGAGGATCTGGCGGACTTTGACGTGGTCTCCGACTGATAGATCGATGGACTTGTCTAATACAGAGGGGGTGGCCGGGGCTACTTGAGCGGCGTGGAGGCTTGGCGATAGGAGCGCGCCGACGAGGAATAGGAGGCTTGCGAGTTGGGTGCGGATGGTCATACCGGCTCCGGTCAACGTGTCAGGGATTTGTCACGAAGATTTGTCACGAGGATAGGCTACACGTGTCTGTGCAAGACGGTAAGTGCGATGTGTAGCTAAGATGCTATGCGGGTGTGTTTTGTGGTTTATGCGCCGCGGAGGATTGGACGTTGGAGAATGTGTTGGGGTCGAAGCTGGATGTGAAGGCGGCGCGGTTTGGCGCGAATCGCGAGGCACTGCGGGTATTGATGGCGGCTTTGCGGGCAGAGGAGGATCAGATTCGGCTGGGTGGCGGGGCGAAGGCGGCCGAGGCTCAGAAGGCGAAGGGCAGGCTGACGGTTCGGGAACGGCTGAAGCTGCTGCTGGATGAGGGGACGGAGTTTCTGGAGTTGGGACTGTGGGCTGCGCGTGGGATGTACGGCGAGTATGGTGGGGCGCCGGCGGCAGGGGTGGTGACGGGGTTGGGGAGGGTGAGCGGGCGGCTGTGCATGATCATTGCAAATGACGCGACGGTGAAGGCGGGGGCGTTTTTTCCGATGACGGCGAAGAAGGTGCTGCGGGCGCAGACGATTGCTCTGGAGAACCGGATTCCGACGCTGTACCTGGTGGATTCGGCGGGGGTGTTTTTGCCGCTGCAGGAGGATGTGTTTCCGGATACGGATGATTTTGGGCGGGTGTTTCGGAATAACGCGGTGATGAGTTCGCTGGGGGTGCCGCAGATTACGGCGATTATGGGGATGTGTGTGGCGGGTGGGGCTTATCTGCCGGTGATGACAGATACGGTGTTGATGACGGAGGGTTCCGGGTTGTTTCTGGCGGGGCCGTCGCTGGTGCAGGCGGCGATTGGGCAGAAGACGGATGCGGAGACGCTGGGTGGGGCGGCGATGCATGCGGAGATCTCGGGGACGGTGGATTTTAAGGAGCCGAACGATCATTTGTGTATTGCGCGGCTGCGGTCTTTGGTGGGGAAGATTGGGCAGAGAGTTGCCAGTTCTCAGATGTCAGTTGTCAGTAAAGACGGAGAGGGTGAAGTGTTCTCGCGAGTGGCGTTTGATGCGGTGAAGGATGGGCCGCGGTTTGCGGCGGCGGATTTGTATGGGTTGATTGATCCTGATCCGGCGAAGGCGGCAACGAATGTGTATGACATGCATGACGTGATTGCGCGGATCGTGGATCGGTCGGAGTTTGATGAGTACAAGGAGGAGTTTGGGCGAACGGTGCTGTGTGGGTATGCGCGGATTGGCGGGCGGGCGGTGGGGATTGTGGCGAATCAGAAGATGCACCAGTCGCAGACGGTGTCGGTGGGGCCGCAGGCGGGAGAGAAACGGACGGAGTTTGGCGGGGTGATCTATACGGAGAGTGCGCAGAAGGCGGCGCGGTTCATTATGGATTGCAACCAGAGTCTGGTGCCGCTGATTTTTCTGCATGATGTGAATGGGTTCATGGTGGGGAAGGATGCGGAGTGGAGCGGGATCATTCGTGCGGGGGCGAAGATGGTTTCAGCGGTGAGTACTTCGGTCGTGCCTAAAATTACTGTCATTGTGGGTGGGAGTTTTGGGGCGGGGCACTATGCGATGTGCGGGAAGGCGTATGATCCGCGGTTTTTGTTTGCGTGGCCGACGGCGAGGTATGCGGTGATGAGTGGGGCTTCGGCGGCTACGACTCTGGCTGAGGTGAGGGCGAAGCAGGTGGAGCGCGGAGGAAAGGTTTTGACGGATGCGGATAAGAAGGCACTGTATGACGAGATCAAGTCGTCGTATGATGCGCAGGCCGATCCGAGGTATGGGGCGGCGAGGCTTTGGATCGATGCGATTATTGATCCGGTGAAGACGCGGGAGGTGCTGATGACGGCGCTGGAGGCGGCGGCTTTGAATCCGGATGTGGCGAAGTTTAATCCGGGGGTTTTGCAGACGTGAAACCTTGGTAAGAAGACGTCAAACACCCGAACGAAGTGTTACGGTTCTTTTATTTTTGCGACGGGACCAGTTAGACCAAATAGCCGCTGCTGCAACAGGAATTTTTGGAACGTACCAGAACGAGTAGCTGAACCAACTTAAAATTCCAAACGAATGGGCCAGTGTGAGGCTGCAGACAACGGTAATTGCGAGCAGACACAGACCGATCTTCAAGTTTTTATTGATGAACCAAAAAATTGGAATATCAATAATGAAGGTTAAAGCGGCAAAGAGTAACTCGGAACGTGTGTCATTTTTTCCATAAGAGAAGGTAAAGCCAGCTAGCCAAAGCACGCTATAAATCGCGTAGACGATCCACAAGAAGTAAAAAACATAAGACGAAATCTTATTCACGAAGGACACCTCAACAAACGGCACATGTTGGACTATGGCTTAGTAATGTAGCGTAACTCCGCTAGCTCTTGGAGCAACGGAATATTCGAAAGTGGGAAGTGAGATGAGTGATTTAGTAAAGATTATTGAGTGTCCGCGCGATGCCTGGCAGGGTTTGCCGAAGAATATGCCGGCTGAGGTGAAGGCGGACTATCTGCGGGTGTTGATTGCGGCTGGGTTCAAGCATATTGATGCGGTGAGTTTTGTTTCGCGGGCGGCGGTGCCGCAGATGGCGGACTCGGAACTGGTGCTGGAGTATCTGGATCCGCCGGATGATGTGGAGATTATCGGGATTGTGGTGAATGCGAAGGGGGCTGAGCGGGCGGTGAAGACGGGAAGCGTGCAGACGCTGGGTTTTCCGTATTCGATCTCGGCGGAGTTTTTGAAGCGCAATCAGAACCAGACGCCGGAGGAGTCGCTGGAGGAGCTGGAGAAGGTAGGGACGCTGGCGTATAAGGCGGGGATGGATGTGGTGGCGTATATCTCGATGGCGTTTGGGAATCCTTATGGCGAGGCGTGGGATATCGATGAGGTCGTGGCGGCTTGCGATCTGCTGGCGGATAACGGGGTGACGCAGATTTCGCTGGCGGATACGGTGGGCTTGGCGACTCCGAAGCAGGTTGCGGATTTGGTGAGCGACGTGATGGCAGTACATGGCGATCCCAGTGGCCGCGGCGCTATCGAGATTGGAGTGCACCTGCATGCTCGGCCTGATAATGCGGCGGCGAAGGTGAGGGCGGCGTATGAGGCGGGATGCAGGCGGTTCGATGCGGCGATTGGCGGATTGGGTGGATGTCCCTTTGCGCAGGACGCGCTGGTGGGCAATATGGCGACGGAGACTTTGCTTGCCGAACTGAAGGCGTTGGGTGCGGAGTTGCCGCCGATGAGGCCGCTGGATGGCTTGATAGCGGCGAGTGCGGAGATTGCGCGGAAGTATGGTGCGCATGTGCAGTGAGACGCGCTAATTTGGCTTCAGGGAAGCAGTCCGGGTCCATCTTAGAGATTGGACCCCGACCTTGGCAACGACGTCATTTCGTACCTGGAGCAAGATGTCATTTCGTACATAAATGCAAGAACGTCAGTTCATCCAATTAAGTGGTTGGGCACAAGACGCAGGACACAAGAAGTGGAGAGCGATGAGTTATACGACGATTTTGATTACGGATGAGGATGGGGTTCGGAGAATTACGCTGAATCGTCCGGAGCGGCGAAATGCGATGACGCCGGAGATGCTGGTGGAGTTGATTCGGGCAATGGAAGAGGCGGCTGCGAGCGATTGTCGCGTCGTGGTGTTCGCCGGGGCGGGAGAGGCGTTTTGCGCGGGGTTGGATTTGAGTGCGTTGCAAGGAATGAACGACAGGTCCGCAGCAGAGCATACGACGGATGCGGAGCGGGTCGCGCGACTGTTTCGAACGTTGTATGAGCTGCCGAAGCCGACGATTGCGGTGGTGCATGGGGCGGCTGTTGCAGGAGGCACGGGGTTGGCGACGATATGCGACTTTACGCTGGCGTCGCCGGGGGTGAAGTTCGGGTATACGGAGGTGCGGATCGGGTTTGTGCCGGCGGTGGTGTCGGCGTACCTGGTGCTGCAGGTGGGAGAGAAGACGGCAAGGGACCTGCTGTTGACGGGGCGGCTGTTTACAAGCGAAGAGGCGTTGCGGCTTGGGCTGGTGAACGAGGTGGTGGAGGCGGCGCGGCTGGAGGCGCGAACGCTGGAACTGGCGACGGTGTTGAAGGCGAATAGTCCAGAGTCGGTTGCGGCGACCAAGCGATTGCTGGCTACGCAGAACAGGGCGTGGCTGGAGGCAGCGGTTGCTGCGGCGATGGCGGCGAATGCGGAGTCGAGGGCGACGCACGATTTTCGCGAAGGGGTGGCGGCGTTTCTGGAGAAGAGGAAGCCGGAGTGGAAGAGCGACCGAAGATCGGGCAGATGAGATGAGGAATGGATGAAGGTTAAGGGCCATTTTCATAATTGAGTAGACTAGGTGCATGAGCCAACCTGAGGGTGTGAGGCCTGCGAGCGAAACGCGGGTAAGGGTGCGGTATTCCGAGACGGACCAGATGGGGGTGGTGTATCACTCGAACTACCTTGTGTGGTTTGAGGTGGGGCGGGTGGAGCTCATCCGTCAGATGGGCCTGAATTACAAAGACATGGAAAAGGAAGACGGCTGCGCGATTGCGGTGGTGGATGCGCATGCGCGGTATCGCGCTTCGGCGCGATATGACGACGAGCTGTTGATCGAGACGCGCCTGCTGGCGGCGCGGGGGGCGATCGTGAAGTTTGGGTACAGAATTCTGCGGGCTGAGGATGGCTTGCTGCTGTGCGAGGGAGAGACGGCGCATGTGGTGGTGGGGATGGATATGAAAAAACGGCCGTTACCGAAGAAATATGCGGAACGTTTTGCGGCGTATCTCATCTGAATAAGAGCAGCTAGATTGACGACGAGGTAATGGGATGGGTTCGGACAAAAAGGTCGCTCTGATTACAGGCGCTAACAAAGGGATCGGGTTGGAGACGGCGCGGCAGTTGGGGAAGTTGGGGATCATGGTGCTGGTGGGAGCACGCGATCTGACGAAAGGGGAGGCTGCGGCGGCCGAGTTGAAGAAGGATGGAGTCGATGCGCGGGCGGTGAAGCTTGATGTGAGCAACTCGGCGGACCATACCGCTGTGGCGAAGTTGATTGAAAAGGACTATGGCCGGCTGGATATTTTGATCAACAATGCGGGCGTCATGCTGGATGGCCGGAAGGGCAACGAGACGACCAAGACGTCGCAGGAGATGTTGCGGAAGACGTTCGATACGAACTTTTTTGCGGTGGTGGGGTTGACGCAGGCGCTTCTGCCATTGCTGCGGAAGAGTGTTGGGGGCCGGATTGTGAACCTGTCGAGCATTCTGGGTTCACAGACGCTGCATGCGACGCCGGACTCTCCGATCTACGAAGCGAAGACGTTTGCGTACGACGCTTCGAAGGCGGCACTGAACTCGTTTACGATTCACCTGGCGCATGAGCTGAAGGACACCAAGATTAAGGTAAACTCGGCGCATCCGGGATGGGTGAAGACGGATATGGGCGGGGAGGGCGCGATGCTGGAGGTTGAGACTGGAGCGAAGACGTCAGTGGAGCTGGCGACGCTGCAGGATAGCGGGCCTTCGGGCGGCTATTTTCATTTGGGGAAACCGCTGCCCTGGTGAAGAAGGCGGTTCGCTTCGCGAATGCCCACATCTCAGAATCGAGATATAGGGCACCCGGATTGTGCTAGGCGGTGAGAAGGCCGCGGGGTTTTACGTTTTGGCGGATGAAGGTGATTGTGGATTCGAGCGGCGTTCCCGGTCCGAAGATGGCCGAGACGCCGTTCTTTTTTAATTTGGGCTGATCTTCGTCGGGGATGGTTCCACCAAGGACGAGGAGGATGTCTTCGGCCTTTTGTTCGCGGAGGAGTTGAATGATGCGGGGGACGATGACGTTGTGGGCGCCGGAGAGGATGGAGAGGCCGATGCAGTCGACATCCTCCTGAATTGCGGCGGAGACGATCATCTCGGGGGTCTGGCGGAGGCCGGTGTAGATGACTTCCATGCCGGCGTCGCGGAGGGCGCGAGCGATAATCTTGGCTCCGCGGTCGTGGCCGTCGAGACCGGGTTTGGCGACGAGAACACGGATGGGTGGGCGAGTAGGCATCGAAGATTGAGTATAGCTGGGGCTTGGTGGAACTGGCATCCATTTGCTGCCAAGGCACCGGCGGTTAGAAGTCTTCGTCGTCGCCGATGGGCATGCCGGGTGGGGCTTCGATGGGTTTTGCGGGAACGAATTTGGCGGGGTCGCGATTGAATTCGTTGATGCGGTCGATGAGAGCGGCGCGGTGTATGGCTTCGGCAGTGTCGGTGAGTGGAGCAGCGGCGGTCATCTGCTTAAGAAAGTCGTCGATGTGGGAGCGGACGATAGCGCGGGCCTGACTTGACGTGTGGGGGTTGACCGCAAGGGACAGCATGGCTTCGAGCGCGCGAAATTCGACAGCACGTTCGACCTCGGAGGACAGGAGGTGGCCCTCATCGGGGCGCTCAGCGGTGGTTTTCGAGATGGCATCGAGGACGACGCGGAGGGAGGGAGCGTCGGGGACGCGGACATGGTACTGGACGAGACGTGAGGCGCGGGCGGGATCGAGGAGGCCGGCGAGAGTGAAGTCTGCGGCGGATTCTGCGGTGGCGACAGGATCGAAGGTGAGACCGGTCTCCGATGAGAAGGATTCTCGCGTGTGTTCGAGGCCGGGTGGGCGAGGCGGCATGATCTTGAGGAGAGATTCGGAGAGGGTCAGGGTTTCGGGGGAGAGGGTTTTGAGGACTGCGGCGAGGGCCTTTTTCTGGTCGGCGGGGGAGACGATCTGTGGGTTGGACTGGCCGTCGCCGCGCAGGTTGTAGCGGTAGTCGAGGCCGCCGATCTCTTTCGTAGCAGCTTCGGTCTGGTAGCGATGGAGGAGATAGAGGGGGACCAGGGCGTCCTCGAGTTGGGCCATCGGCGTGCCATTCCTGATGGCGTTTTCACCGAAGCGCTTGAGTGCTGCGGTACGGATGGTCATGACGCGGTTGAGTTCGTCGGCGGGATCGGGGCCGTTGTCCCAGAGGTGGGAGTGGGGATGTGCGCCGCCCAAAGGACGGGAGTCTTCGTCGGTGATGAAGTAGAGGCCGCGTTTCTGCGATGCTTCGATAATGGCGTTGAGGGCGGCAGGTTCTTCGGAGGGTTTTCCGTTGGCATCAAATTCGCGGTAGCCGTAGTCGATGGCGATCTTGTCCCAATCGCCGATGCCGGCAGGGTAGGAATGCGAGATGTCGGGGATGCCGTCTGCGTTGAGTGTGATCCAGGGATGGGGGTAATCCATTACGGAGATGGACTGCTCGGGGTTGTTGGTCTCGGAGGTCGCGGCGAAGTTGTGGGCGAGGCCGAGGGTGTGGCCGGTTTCGTGTGCGGCGAGTTGGCGAGTGCGAGCGAGGACTAGAGCAAGCATAGGGTCGCTGGCCGGTGGGAGTGGCTTGCCGTTGAGGTAGGGACTGAGGAGAGCTTCGCTGATGAGGTAGTCCTGGCGGCCGCGGAGGGAGCCGAGGGTGACGTTGGCTTTGAGAATCTCTCCGGTGCGGGGATCGACGACGGAGGCTCCATAGCTCCAGCCGCGAGTGTAACGATGGACCCACTGGATGATGTTGTAGCGGATGTCCATGGGGTCGGCTCCGGCGGGCAGGATGTCGACGCGGAACGTGCCTTTGGCCCAGCCGGCGGCCTGAAAGGCCTGGTCCCACCAGCGGGCGCCCTCAAGCAAGGCAGTGCGGATGGGTTCGGCGGCGCCACGATCAACGTAGTACTGGATGGGAGTAACGGCTTCGCAGTTCGCTTTGCAGGCGGGATCCTTTTTGATGAGGCGGTGGCGGATGATGAACTGCTGGTCGAGCTTGTCACCGATGGGGACGCTGTAGTCGCGGTAGGAGGTGGGGAAGTAGCCTGCGCGGGGGTCGAAGCGTCGCGGGGTGAAGCCGGGGCCGGGCAGTTCGACGAAGGATTGATGTTCGCGGATGGTGAGGGCGTGGGGATCGGGGGTGACGTCGCGGACGAATTCGCCGCGTGCGGGCCCGTCGGTGGTGAATGTGAGGATGGATTCGACCTCGGAGTTTTTGGGGAATGCTTTGGTGGCATCGAGAGCGATGGTGGAGCGAGTGGGATCGACCTTGTAGGCGCCTTGTTGAGTGCGGGTGAGGGTGCCGGCTACGTCGTGGGAATCGCGGAGGAAGAAGTCAGTGGCGTCGACGAGGACGGTGCCGTTGGAATCTTCGGCTTCGACTTTAAAGCCGTAGAGAACGGACTCGGGGAAGGATTGGCGTACGGCGAGAAGTTCTGCGGGGTCGGTGCTGGAGGAACGGAACTGTAGGTTGGGTTCAACCAATAAAACTTTCGGACCAGTGCGCTGGAAGTGAACGACCTGGCCCTGCGAGATTTGGCCGCGGTCGAGACCGAGGTCGTTGGAGCCGGTGCCGTAGGGAAGAGAGTGGGTGTAGAGGATGTCGGGGCCATTGCCATCGGAATCGAGATGAGGAATTTCGAGATAGAGCTTGCCAGATTTGGCGTCCCAGTCGAGCGGAAGATAACCGTCGATATGCTTCATGCCCGCAATTTTGGTGGAGATGGCCGGGGTAGAGATGATTTGGGCAGGCAGCGTGGCGGAGATGGCGAAAAGCGCCAGGGCAAGACGTTTAGGCATGCGATTGTTTTAGCACAAGCGGCGACAGGTTCAGTTGAGGAGAGACCGCTGGATTTCGAGAGATGCTTTGCGGCAACTCGATTTCGTCAGACGCTTTCGAGAACTTGCTTTGACGCGGGCTGTTGTTTGCGGGCGGCCTGCCATGCCTTTGCATGTTGCCAACTGGTGTAGCAGGAGTGATAGAGGTGCAGAAGAAAGCCCTCACGGCCATCAAGGAATCCGAGGCGGAAGAAGTAATTGTGCAGGAAGGTGAATGCCGGGCGGAGCAGGGTGTTGTAGACGAGAATGGGGGTGGTGGGGTTGGGGTGGCCTTTGCCAATGACGATCTGAGCGCTGAGTGTGCTGTAGCGATTGAGGTGATCGATGTAACTGTCGATGGTGGGATAGGCGTGGTGGATGAGGTCGTTGCTGAGTGTCTCGAGGATACCTTGGAGGGCGATCGTCTCGTGGACGGGACGATCGGTGAAGCGGGCTGGCGGGGCGAAGTTGGCGGCGTGACGGCGAAAGAGGCGGAGTTTGAAGTCGGGGTAGTAGCCGCCATGACGAATCCAGCGGCCGAGGAAGAGGTTGCGTCGGCGGATGAGGTAAGCGTCGGCGAAGGGATCAGTAGAGAAGAGGAAGCGGATCTCTGACTGGAGTTCCGTAGTGAGAGCCTCATCTGCGTCGAGCGAGAGAACCCAGTCGCCGGTGCATTGTTCGAGAGCGAAGTTCTTCTGTGCAACGAAGCCGTTCCACGATTGGTGGAAGATGGTGGCATGGAACGAGGCTGCGATCTCCAAGGTGCGGTCGGTTGAGCCGGAGTCGACGACGATGATCTCGTCGGCGAACTGAACGCTGGAGAGGGTGCGGGCGAGGTTGGATTCCTCGTTGAGCGTGATGATGGCTACGGACAGTTTCGGCGGCGGCATGGCGGCTATCATCCCAACTTAAGGCGGCGCTTGCGACACGATGATGTCCTTACTGTAAGGCTGGTGATGATTTTTGTAACGTGAATATAACAAGGGGCCCGTGGCCCGAAGGATGCAGCCCCGGGCGCGAAGTTGTAGTGAGGTTTCGATCAGGGGAGGGTGATGGTGGGGTCGTTGAGATGTTGGCGGAGCAATCGCTGGGCGAGGGTTTTCAGGTCTTCGCCGGTTTTGGCGAGGACGAAGGCGTGTGCGCTCTCGGACCAATCGAGTTTGAAACTGGTGGCCTGGGCGGAGATCCAGACCTGGCGAATGGGAGTGTTGGGGGTGATGACGAATTTAGGGGAACCATTTTCGAAGATGATATTCATAACGCCGTTGTTGTCTTCGAACTCGAAGGAGCCCTGGTCGTCTTCGGCTGCGATGAGGGATTGCTTGAGGGACTCGAGAGCTCGGTCGGACTCGCGGCGGAAGGTGGCTTCGTCGATCATGGGTTTAGTTTAGCTGGTTGGATTTTGGAGTGTTTGGCATCGAGTACGGCGAGGACGTCGGCGGGCTCGGGGCGAACGCGGAAGTCGGCGTGAGCTTCGGCGAAGAGGACTACGTTGTTTTGATCGATGACGAAGACTGCGGGGAGCGGGAGTCTCCAACTGGCTTCGGTAGCGTTGTGGTAGCTGAGGCCCGCGTTGTTGAAGGGAATGTTGATGAGGATGGATTGGAAGTAGCGGCGATGATCGGGCGGGATGGTGTAGGCGATGCCGAATTTTTCTGCGACGGCGGCACCGGGGTCGGAGAGCAGAGGGTAGTTGAGGCCATGCTGCTGGAGGGCGAAGTCATTCTGGCGGGTGGTCTGGGGGGAGATGGCGACGAAGAGAGCGCCGCGTTTGCGGAGGTCCGCGTGGAGATCGCGCCAGGCTTCGAGTTCGGTGACGCAGTAGGGGTCCCAGCGGCCGCGGAAGAAATTGACGATCAGGGGGCCGAGGGCAAGGAGGTCGGAGGAGTGGACGGGTTTGCGGGTGCGGACGTCTTCGAGGACGAAGGCGGGGGCCTGGGCTCCGACCTTCAGGACGCGGTCTTCGATGCCGGTGTCGAAGAGGTCGGCAGTGGCTTTTTCGGAGACGGCGAGGCGCTCGGGCTGGACGAGGGCCCGGGTGTTCTGGGTGATGCGGTCGAGCTGGTCCTGCAGAGGCTCTTTGGTGCTAGCGGACATGGCCCCCCTCCCCTACCAAAGTGTGCCAAAGTCTAAGGAGGAAAGACTTTAGGTCTGGACTTCGGCGGCAAATACTGCGGGTTAAATGTTGCAGTCCGGCCGAAGCCGGACTGATTGATGACTGGGTTAATTATACCGGAGGTGTCAAGAGCCAGCCGCTTAGCGAGTGGGTATGGGGAACCTCGTTTTCGAGAACTTACGGCAGTGGGAGTGAACGGAATAGCTTCCGGATGGGCGCGTCGGTCCGGGCAAAATTCTGAGGCTTCTGCGATTTTTTATGGGTGCGTTGGCAGTTTTGCTAGTTATCGGTAGCGGCGGACGGTTTTATAGTTTGCTGCGCAAGTGTGCTTGGGCGAAGAGATAAACCGAAGGTCTAAGCGCAAAGGTCTGAGGGCAAAATGACCCACGACTGCACAACGAGATCGAGTTGTTAAGGAGGGCCTGTGAGCTCACAAGACAAGGTGCACCGAACAGTACTTCCAATTCCGGATCAACCGCGCACGGGCCTGGTGACCTATGACGCGAAAGACCCGGACACCAAGTATCCGCCGATCACGCCATTGCGGCCCCCCAAAGGTGCGCCCAATGTTTTGATTGTCTTGATTGACGACGCCGGGTTTGGCTCGTCGAGTGCTTTTGGCGGACCTTGCAATACACCGACGGCTGAGATGCTAGCGAGTGAGGGACTCAAGTTCAATCGATTTCATACGACAGCGCTATGCTCGCCGACGCGGCAGGCTCTGTTGACGGGACGCAACCACCACACGGTGGGGATGGGTGGGATTACCGAGATCGCGACGTCGGCACCTGGTTACAACTCACTTCTGCCGAACACCTGCGCACCACTCGCCCGCACTCTTAAGCTGAATGGGTATGCGACGGCGCAGTTCGGCAAGTGTCATGAAGTGCCGGTCTGGGAGACCAGTCCCGCCGGTCCCTTTGATGCGTGGCCAACGGGGGGAGGCGGATTCGAATACTTCTACGGGTTCATCGGCGGCGAGGCGAACCAATGGTACCCATCACTGTATGAAGGGACCACCCCGATCGAGATTAAGAAGACACCCGAAGAGGGCTACCACTTGATGGAGGACATGACCGACAAGGCCATGAACTGGATCGGGCAGCAGAAGGCTCTCATTCCTGATAAGCCGTTCTTCATCTACTTTGCACCGGGTGCGACCCATGCTCCGCATCACGTCCCGAAGGAATGGGCGGATAAGTACAAAGGCAAGTTCGACCAGGGCTGGGACAAGCTGCGGGAGCAGATCTTCGCACGACAGAAGAAATTGGGCGTCATTCCGCAGGATTGTCAGCTCACGCAAAGGCCCAAAGAGATCCCCGCGTGGGACGATATGCCCGCAGCGCTCAAGCCTGTGCTCATCCGGCAGATGGAAGTCTACGCCGGATTCTTGGAGTATACCGATTACCACATTGGCCGGTTGGTGGATGCGCTGAAGAAACTCAATCTGCTCGACGACACGCTGATCTACTACATCAATGGCGACAATGGCGCATCCGCAGAGGGAACGATAAATGGCACCTACAATGAGGTGATAAGTCTGAACGGTGCCTCCGCGCTGGAGACCCCTGAGTTCCTGATAGAGCGGCTGGACAAGCTGGGTGGGCCGGAGTCTTACAACCACTATGCTGTGGGTTGGGCGCACGCTTTGGATACGCCATATCAATGGACCAAGCAGGTCGCATCGCATTTTGGCGGCACTCGCAACGGCACGATCGTGCACTGGCCTAGGGGAATCACGAAGAAGGGCGAAGTCCGCACGCAGTTTCACCATGTCATCGACGTCGCGCCAACCATCCTCGAGGCTGCGGGCCTGCCTCAGCCGCTCTTCGTCAATGGAGTGCAGCAGCACCCGATCGAAGGCGTGAGCATGGCGTACTCGTTCAACGATGCCAAGGCTGCCGAGCGGCACGAGACACAGTACTTCGAGATGGCGGGCAACCGCGGCATCTACCACAAGGGTTGGACCGCGGTGACGCGACACAGTACCCCATGGCGCTTCGGCGACAAGCTCCCGGCATTTGACGACGACACCTGGGAACTCTACGACACCAGTAAGGACTGGAGCCAGGCGAACGATCTGGCCAAGAAGATGCCCGAAAAGCTTCACGAACTGCAGCGCCTGTGGCTGATCGAGGCAGCACGTTACAACGTATTGCCCCTCGATGACCGGAGAGTTGAACGGTTTAACTCAGATCTGGCGGGGCGGCCGGTGCTGATCAAGGGCAACACTCAAATCCTCTTCGGTAGCATGGGGCGTCTATCGGAAAACTCGGTCCTCAATATCAAGAACAAATCCCATTCGGTAACAGCGGAGATCACTGTACCCGAAACCGGGGCGGAAGGCGTCATCGTCGCGCAAGGCGGCAACGCTGGCGGCTGGAGCCTGTATGCGAAGGGCGGCAAGCTCAAATACTGTTACAACCTTTTCGGCATCCAGCAGTTCTATGCCGAATCAGCCAGCACGCTGCCTCCGGGCGAACATCAGGTACGCATGGAGTTTGCCTACGACGGTGGTGGCCTCGCCAAGGGGGGCACGGTGTCCTTATACGTGGATGGCAAAAAGGTCGGTGAGGGCAGAGTCGGCGCCACGCAACCCATGCTCTTCTCTGCCGATGACGGCTGCGACGTAGGCGTGGACACGGGGGCGCCTGTGTCACCGGACTACGGATCGCGAGGGAATGAGTTCTCGGGTCGGATCAAGGGTGTCCAACTCGCCATTGCCAAGGATGCTGAGAGCGTCGACCATCTCGTCTCCCCGGAGGATGCAATCCGCATCGCCATGGCGCGGCAGTAGGGAGAGAGAACCGCGAGTCAAATGGGCGAGGATCACCCGCCGTTCTGGCCGGATGATTCTTCGCCCATTACTTCGTGACCGTATAACTAACCCGAGGTGTCCAAAAAAAACGCCAAGGTGCTTTGTTCGTTGCTACATTGAACCTGCCATTTTCATGGATGAGTCGTGGCACAGGGCGACAGGTGCTCCTGGTTTTTTGGCGGCGGCTACGGTTTTGTTGTGGGTTGCGCTGCTGGCCATCGGCGCGCTCTTCATCTCTTTGGTGAGGGTGACGAGGCGGGTGAAGCCCTGCTCGCGAGCGGCCTTGTTGGCGGGTGAGGCGTCGGGGGCTTCGCCGGCGCGCATGAAGCCGTGGCCTGCCCCTTCGTAGGTGACGGGGTCGTACTTTTTGCCGGCCGCTTTCATGGCTTCGGTGGTGGCGGGGATGGTGGCCCCGACGCGGGCGTCGTTGCCGGCGTAGAAGCCGTAGACGGGAGCGGTGATGGTGGTGACATCAGCTGGACTGGTTCCGTAGAAGACGAAGGCGGCGGAGAGGTCTTTGCGATGCGCAGCGAAGGCGAATGATTTGCTTCCGCCCCAGCAGAAGCCGGCGACGGCGATCTTGCCGTTGGCTGCGGGAATCTGCTTCGCGTAGTCGGCTGCCGCGTCGAGGTCGGCGTTAACGACGGCTGCGTCGAGTCCGGAGACGGCCTTGGTGGTGGCGTCCATGCTGGGGAAGGCGTCGGAGCCGCCGCCGTTGGGGCCGAAGCCGGTGAGGAGGTCTGGCGCGACGACGATGAAGCCTTGCCCGGCGAGCTCGTCGGCCATCTCCTTGGCCCAGTCGCTGAGACCGAAGATTTCGTGGATGAGGATGATGACGGGGGCTTTGGTTTTGACTTCGGGATAGACGACGAAGGCCTGAACGGTGCGGTCACCGTGCTTGAGAGCAACGTACTCGTGGTGGCGAGGCGAGGCGTCGAGGCGGGCCTTTGCCCAATCCTGCGCGTGGATGGGAGCGGCGGCGAGAGGAAGGAGCAGGGCGACGGCGAGAGTGAGGGCACAAGACATTGTTTTCGTCATGGGGAGGAGTCTAGAACGAAGCGTGCAGGGCAGACAAGATGATGGCGACGATTTTTCTGCGCGAAGGGTAGACGCATCCAAGGAAAAGAGATGTTTTGCGATGCGACTGGCGATGAGGCGGTAAGTGAGATATGAAGGAGATATGAAAAAGACGCGGGGATTCGGGTTGCAGACAGGGGTGGCGCTGTTCGCGTGGGTGTTTTTGTGGGTGCTGATTGCCGGATTGGCTTATGCGCAGGGGCCGGCTGTCGACAGCGATCATGATGGGTTGAGCGATGCACAGGAGCAGGCGCTGCTGGAGAGATTCGTGCCGCGATTTCAGGTGAGCAGAACGGATTGTGCGGTGAAGCCGGCGCTGTTTAGGGAAGGGGTGGCAAAACCGACGGTGATGGAACGGGATGGGACGATCTACGGGCAGGTGACTCCGCGAGCAGGTTTGAAGGATGGGGACGCGCTGGTGGAGGTTCACTTCTACGATTTGTGGAGCGTGGACTGCGGGCGGATGGGGCATCCGCTGGATGCAGAACATGTGTCGGTGTTGCTGAGAGCGAAGACGATGGATAGTCCTGCAGACGATTGGAGGGCGGTGTACTGGTTTGCCGCGGCGCATGAGGGGACGGTGTGCGATGCGAGTGAGGTGGCGGCTGCCAAGGCTCTGGATGCGGAGAGGGGAGGCGCGACGGTGTGGCTTTCGGCGGGCAAACATGGAGCTTTTCTGAGCGAGCCGGAATGTACGCAGGGGTGTGGCGGGGATCGGTGTATTGCGATGGCTCCGCTGGTGGTAACGCGGATCGTAAATCTGGGCGAGCCGGGGGCAGTGATGCATGGGGCGGTATGGGTGCGGTCGCCGGAGTGGCCTTTGGCGGCGAAGATGCAGAACGATTTTTCGGCGGCGACGATTGCAGGGGTGGAGCGGAGCGGAGGCTTGCCGGTGGAGATGAATGGAGCGCATGGATCGGTGAAGGGAACGATTCATGTGGCGAACTCGGTAGCGAATGGGGTGGGAACGAGCGGCACGAATACCGGCGCAGCGCTGAGCACAGCGGATGACAAGACGGAAGGAGCGCTGGCTGAGAGTGCGAAGGGAGTGGGCGAGGCGCTGAAGAGATCGACCAAGGCGGTGGGGCGGTTCCTGCATTTGAGTGGAGATGAGAAGAGGGATGGTGTGGCTCCTCACTGAACGAGCGTGCAGGGGCCCCTCATATACTGCGGGAATGGGGAAGTTTCATCTGCGAATAGCGACGGTGGAGGATGTTGCGGCGATTCGCAAGCTCATCGACACCTCGGTGCGTGGCCTGCAGGCAGGAGACTATTCGGCGGCACAGATTGAAGGGGCGTTGGCCACGGTGTTCACGGTGGATAGCCAGTTGATTGCGGATGAAACTTATTTTGTGGCGTTCGCTGAGAGTGGGGAGCTGGCGGGGTGTGGTGGATGGAGTTTTCGGAAGACGCTGTATGGCGGCGATCACCAGATGGAAGAGATTTCGCCGGGACGGCTCGACCCGGGGATGGATGCGGCGAAGGTGAGGGCGATCTTTGTGCATCCGAAGTTTGCGCGGATGGGTTTGGGGAGTGTGATTCTGGAGACCGCGGAGGGTGCGGCCGGGAGGGAGGGATTCAGGAGTTTTGAGATGGGAAGTACCTTGACCGGGGTGGCGCTTTATCGGTTGAAGGGGTATCGGGAGGTGGCGCGGATCAAGGTTCCGGTTGGCGGCGGTGAGGTGATTGAGGTGGTGAGGATGGTGAAGGGGGCGTTTCCAGATGAGCTTTAAGGAAGATAGCCGCAGATACTGCCACCCGCGTAACTCGCAGGGTGTGCGCGTCACGCGGGTGGCGGAGACTTCTTAGGGGAACGACAACGCTGCTGCTAAATGACTTTCATGAGGAGCAGAATGAGAACAATGAGGAGGATGAGCGAGATTCCGCCTCCGCCGTAGTAGCCGATGCCTGGTCCCATGCGATAACCACCGAAGCCGAACACAAGAATCAAGACGATCAGAAGGATAAGCATTGCACTTTCTCCGTGCGGCGAAGTTTCGCCGGATAGGAGTGTGATGCAAATTCAGGTGGTCCTATCGGTGACAAAATATTTTGTTTTCGGCGTTTTAGGCCGGTCTGGATTGCATCAAAGCGGCTTGCCGATGGTTTCCTTCGATCTCTGGAAGGCGATTCCCATCTTGAAGTTTTGAGCGATGCGCTGTGATTTGGCGATGATGGTGGCGGCGTGGTCGGGCGGCAGGACTTCCTTTGCGGTTTCGGCGAAGAGAGCGAGCCAGCGCTCAAAGTGATCTGGGTCAAGGGGAAGCTGCAGGTGGCGCATCATGGGGTCGCCTTTGTAGCGCCTGGTGGTGAGCATGACCGTGGACCAGAAATCCTTGAGGAGGGCGAGGTGGTAGGGCCAGTCGTCGACGATAGCGTTGAAGATGGGGCCGATATCAGGGTCGAGGCGGACTTTGGCGTAGAAGCGGTCGACGAGGGTGCTGATCTCTTGTTCGGTGATCGGTGTGCCGGGGTTCATGTTGTTCTCCACGTATCTAGTTTAATGCGTTGGAGATGTTTGGGCCATGACCTGGGTCGTTGTCGGGTCAGGGAGTTTCTACGCGATGCGTCCGCGGTTTCGTTCCCCAGGATGCGACAAAGGTGATGGCGCTCGTCCAGACTCGCGGATCGGAGTAGAGCCGCTTGAAGCGGGAGAGCTGGGGTGCGGTCAGGTAGCCGGAGTCGATGAGGCGGGGCCGCAGCTCGTTGAGGGTTTCAAGCCAGTATTGCGCCCACGAAGAATTTCCGCAGTAGAGCGCGGTCGTGCCTTCGGCGCCGACGGCGTCCAAGCCCGATGCGGAAAGAAGGCTGGGCATCTTGTGTCCGATGAAGTAATCGACGCCTACCGACTGCGACCAATCCAGCCACGCTTGCCAGAAGGCGCGTAAGGGCTGGGGAGTAGCGGCGGTTGCGGGAAGAAAGTCGGGCTCGATGGAGAGCAGGATGCCGCCGGGTTTCAGGAACTGGACCATGTGCTGCACGGCCCTTTTGGGGGACCGGATGTGGTGCAGGACGGCGCGCGCTGTCACCAGGTCGTAGGCGCCGGGTTCGACTTTGTCCTTGAGGACGTCCAACTGGCGCACTTCGAGGTTGGGTGCGCGAAGATTGTCGATGTAGCGCAGGTCGATGTCGGTGGCGGTGACGTGTCCTTTGGGGCGGACTTTGGTTGCGAGCCATTGGGAGATAGAACCGTTACCGCAGCCGATCTCGAGGCATCGCCAACCGGGGCGCAGGCCGAGTTTTTCGAGGAGGCTGCGGTGCAGCGGATCGAGCAGATCGGACATCAGGGTGAGGCGCTGACGCTCGCCGGTCAGATTGTGAGGCAGGATGTAGCGGCTTTTTTGACTTTGTGATGGCATCTGACTCTTCGTGCGACTCTTCGCGGGCGAGTGGGTGCGTCAGGTCCTGGACAGAGTCTAGTTCGTCTGGGAGCCGGCAGCCGGCCGGTCCGGTGCGATGCAGACGATAGTTTGCTCGTAGCTACGGCGAGTTACTTTGCCCGCTGTCCAGAGAGCGTGAAGCCCCATTCGGAGGACAGAATCGAGATAGCGGTTGTTGACGGGCATATCCATTGCTTTTACCGGTGCATTGTGGTCCAGATGTTTTCGCACGGCGCAGCCACCGCGACTCATAAGGCTGGCGAGGGAAGACCGGGTGAAATGGTGCAGGTGGTGAACCGAGTACAGCCGATTGAATGCCAGGGGCACTCCAACCGATCGGCCTAGGCGGCCCGCTGCATAAAGCAGACTTCCATCGTTGATGGTCATGACGATGATTGTCCCGGAGGGCTTGGTTAGTTGCTGCAGACAGCGGACGAAATCGCTTACCTCGGCGATATGCTCGATGACGGCCAATGAGACGACAACGTCGAAACGCGCCTCGATATGGAGTTTTAAAATGTCTCCCTGAATGAAACGAATACCAGGTTGATCGGCATTGTGGGAGAGATCAATTCCGGTGAGAGTCAAGTCCGGCCGGTGGGTGTGGGCAAAGCGAAGGAAATCGCCGCGTCCGCAGCCAACGTCGGCAACGGATGCTGCTTGAGGAATTTCGCGCAGGATGAGTTCGAATAATTTGAAGTTCGGATGCTCGAACCAGCGTTTGTGAATCTTTTCAAAGTACGCAGCTTCGTAGGTTTCCGGGGTATGAATGCTTTCAGGAAGTGTGAAGGCGTGGGAACAGTTGGTACAGCGATAAAGTTCTGCCTCGGGATGGCTCATCATCGGGCGGCAGGAAGCGGCACAGAGGGGGCAGGTCATGGAAGCACCGTATATGATGCCGGGCATGGCTTCAAGGCGAATTTGTTTTGAGGAATCTCCGGCTTTGCGGGTGGGTTGATCGAGTTGGCGCTTAGCGCGAATGACTGCCTTAGCGTGCTGCCGGAGTTCAGGAGAGGCCCTTCTCGACCATGAGGATGAGGCGTTCGCTGAGGGTTGCGATTTCGGCGGCCGAGGCGGTGTGGAGCGGGCCATCGATGACGAGGAAGGCGAGGCCGTGAACGGCGGACCAAGCGAGGTATTCGGCGCGGGGGCGGCGGCTGCGTGGGAGGAGCCGGTGGAGGACCATGAGATCGAGGGCGCGGGAGAGGAGTTGGAAGGGGTTGAGGCCGCTGGCGCCGGAGTCGCCTGCGACGGGCTGGGTGTTCAAGAATGCGGTGCGGAAAAGGCCGGGCTGGTGAAGCGCGAAGGTGAGATAGCCGATGCCGACGGCGCGGAGGTGGGCGCGGGCGAGCGCGGCTCCGCGACGACGGGGCGGAATGGCGGCGATCTCGGCCTCGATGGCGCGGGCGAGTTGTGAGAGGGCGTAGGCGCGGACGGCGGCGATCAACGCGGCGTGGCTGGAGAAGTGGCGGTAGGCGGCGTTGGGGGCGACGCCGGCGCGTCGGGTGGCTTCGCGGAGGATGACGGCTGCGGGGCCGCCGGTGCGGGCGAGCTCGATGCCGGCGGAGAGCAGGGCGCGGCGGAGATCGCCATGGCGGAAGGTGGTTCTTGGAGGCGCTGGGCGGGGCTTTTTGGGTTTTCGGGTTTTTGCGGGCTTCGCCATCGATCGTAGTGGACAGTGTACAGATTGTTCGCATAACATTGCTGCCATGTGAACGGTGTCCACATTTGGGGAATGACGAACGAAACATTCGGGATGACTCTTCAGGAGGCTGGGCAGATGGTGAATCGGACGGTTGGAGCGGTGATGTCTGGCGTGATTCTTCTTGGCGTAGCTGGTGTGGGATGGGGGCAGGGAGCGAAGACGCCTTATCCGGCGATGGCCCCGGTAGAGCAGTACCGGATGGCGAGCGCGGCGGAGGTTGCGCTGGCGCGCAGCGCGGCCAATGAAGCCGTGAGCGGCGATGCCGAGGTGATGGTGCTGGGGAGCCGCGGCTACGAGACTGCGATGAAGGGAAAGAACGGCTTCGTCTGCCTGGTGGAGCGCGCGTGGGCGAACAACTTCGACAACGCGGAGTTCTGGAATCCGAAGATGCGTGCGCCACATTGCTTCAACGCCGCTGCGGCGCGGTCGGTGCTGCCGGCGTATCTGAAGCGGACTGAACTGGTGCTGTCGGGGTTGCCGAAGGACCAGGTGGAGGCGCGCATCAAGGAGGCGGTGGCGAAGGGTGTGTTCGGGGCGCCGGAGCGGGGGTCGATGTGCTACATGATGTCGAAGGAGGGCTACCTGAACGACGCGGCCGGCCACTGGCATCCGCACCTGATGTTCTTTCAGCCGACGACGGATGCGGCAAAGTGGGGAGCGGACCTCGATGGGTCTCCGGTGTTTTCTGCGCAGAGTGACACGGAGCCGGTGACGACGTTTTTTGTTCCGGTGACGAAGTGGTCGGATGGGACGATGGAAGAGATGAAGTGATGCCTTAGGGAACGTCTTCCGGGGACGTAGGTGTTCCACAAGATGCCTAAAGTCTCTGTTTCTTCATCGTGAATACGAACCTGAGTGAAACCTGCATCAGTAAATTTACGACACCTCGTGCTTTGACCAATTCTCTTACATGACCAGACTTGTTCAATCCGATCTGGCGAAAATGTAAAGTCCATCAGCGCCAATGCTGATTCGGGAAGCGGTCTAGTGTGCAGATATGCCGTGAATGGTGACCGGAGGCGTATGTCATTTATGTATGGGCCGCCCTCCGAAGCGGCGTGATAGAGTGGCTCAACTTCTTCAGGCATGTCATGCGCACCTCCTCCCCTCGACCTGAGGTAAGTATTTGGAGGCTCTGATGGCTTCAGCCAGTCAGTCTGTTGTGGTGCGCCCGGTTTCACAGATACTCGGCCGAGGCGGTTTGGTGGATCGCTACTTCTACTTCTTCCTTTCGCTGGTCGTGGCGGGAATTGTGGTGGCCGGCTTCGGCAGGACGGTCGACCGGAATCTGATTCATGCCACTCCGCCGAGGCCTGTCCTGCTGTGGATTCATGGCGCGGCATTTTCCGGGTGGGTGGTTTTCTTTATCCTGCAATCGGCGCTGGTGCGCGTGCGAAAGGTGAGGGTTCATCGCACGCTAGGATGGTTTGGGGCTGTTCTCGGGGCCATGATGGTCACGTTGGGGGCGGTGATTGCCGTGGTGATGGGGCGGTTCGATGCGTTGCAACTTCACCGGCCCGACCCCGCATTTCTCAGCATCCCGTTTTTCGACATGGCGGCGTTCGGCACGCTGCTTGGACTGGCGATCGTATGGCGCGGCAAGCCGGAGTTGCACCGGCGCTTCCTGGTGCTGGCCACGTGTGAGCTGCTCGGTGCAGCTTTCGCCCGCTTCGATTATCTGCTCATTCACAATCTCTTCTGGGTTTGTGTGGATGCGGTGATGCTGCTTGGCGTCGCACGCGACCTTCTTGTGGATAGACGTGTGCACAAGGTTTATTTGTATGGGATCCCGGCATTGGTGATTGGGCAGAACGTGGCGATCTATCTCTGGCGCGGCTCGCCGGGGTGGTGGGTTTCGGGTTGCAAAGAGATTCTTGGGATTTGAGTGCTCGCGCTTTGCGCGAATGCCCGCCGGGATCCCCCCACCCTACCGAAAGTGTGTCAAAGTCTAAGAACGAGAGACTTTAGGTCTGGACTTCTGTTTTACTTGGCGGACTTAATGCTCAGTGTTCGCTGTCACCCCGGTTTGAGCGGGTGGGTTTTGTCAACTTCCAGGCTCAGGGGAGGAGGGGTCTGCACGAGGACGTGGAGCTCTCCGCCTGAGTAGAAGAAAACGGTTCGCGCGCGGCGCGAATGCCCACATCTCAAAATCGAGATAAGGGGCACCCAAGTTTGTGGCTCAATTCAAGCTTGGGTGATTAGTGCTGGCGTAGGTTCGTTGAGTCGGTAGTGGCGATAGGTCGACCACGGCCAGTCCTCTGGACGGGTGACGAGACCTCGGATGACTGGATTGCGATGCATGTACTTTAGCTTTTCGACACGCTTGTTGTGAGTGAAGACGTTGAAGTCGTAGTAGCGAGGCTGCCAGAAAGGACGTTCCCTGAGGCGTCTGGAGACGGAGATTTTTAGGGCCTGGAGGGCTCTTGAGAGAGGATCGCCGTGAGGTTCGCTCATGAGGAGGTGAACGTGCTCCGGCATGACGACGTAGCCGAGGATTTCGAATTGGTAATGACGGCGAGTTCGTTCAAGAGAGTCGAGGAAGATGTCTCTGGAGGATGAGGTATTCAGGTAGGGTTTGCGGTTGTGGCAACTGAAGGTGATGAAGTGGTCGTCGCCTTCTTGTTGGTATCGCTTGAGCCCGAGCGGCATGGGTTGATTTTAGGGTATCGGGTTCGCGCGCGGCGCGAATGCCCACATCTCAAAATCGAGATATGGGGCACCCAAGTTTGTGGGAAGCGTCGAGATGTGGGCCACCCGCCAATCTAAATCGTCATTTGTTGATCTTTACCTGCCGAATTTTTGGCGGCCTTGCATTTGGGACATTAGGCGTTGCTGGGCTTTGATGCCGCCGCCTGAGCCCATGGACTTGAACATCTTGCGCATCTGGGCGTATTGGCGGAGGAGGTTGTTGACGTCCTGGACGGTGGTGCCGGAGCCGCGGGCGATGCGCTTGCGGCGGTTGCCGTTGATGATTTCGTGGTCGGTGCGTTCTTTGGCGGTCATCGAGTTGATGATGGATTCGACGCGGGTGAACTGGCCTTCGTCGACGTTGTCGACGGCCTGCTGCATGCCGGCGAAGGGGCCGACGGAGGGGAGCATCTTGAGGATGGATTTCATGCTGCCCATCTTTTTGATCTGACGGAGCTGATCGCGGAAATCGTCGAGGGAGAAGCCGTCGCCGGAGAGGGCTTTTTTGGCGAACTGCTCGGCTTTGCCGCGGTCGAGGCGCTCTTCGGCGCGTTCGAGGAGGGTGGCAATGTCGCCGTGGCCCATGATGCGGGAGACGATGCGGTCGGGGTGAAAGGGCTCGAAGGCGTCGGGCTTTTCGCCGGTGCCGAGGAACTTGATGGGCGCGCCGGTGACGTGGCGGATGGAGAGGGCAGCGCCGCCGCGGGCGTCGCCGTCCATCTTGGTGAGGATGGCTCCGGTGATGGTGAGGAGATCGTTGAAGGCCTTGGCGGAGTTGACGGCGTCCTGGCCGGTCATGGCGTCGGCGACGAAGAGGATTTCGCTGGGGTTGAGGAGTTTTTTGAGTTGCGCCATCTCGTCCATGAGGGAGGCGTCGATCTGGTTGCGGCCGGCGGTGTCGACGATGAGCATGTCGCAGCCTAAGTTGGCGGCTTCGCGCCTGGCTTCTTTGGCGAGGCGGAGGACTTCCTGAGTTCCGTGCTGCTGCGAAGAAGCAGGTCCTCCGCCTCCGGCGAAGGATGACAAGTCTGAAAGTTTGCCTTCGTAGATTTGGGCGGAGATGGAGGTGGCGACGACTTTGAGTTGCTCGCGGGCGGCGGGGCGGTAGACGTCGACGGAGACGAGCATGGGGCGGTGGCCAGCTTTCTTCAACCATTGGGCGAGCTTTCCGCTGGTAGTTGTTTTACCGGAACCCTGTAGGCCTGCCATGAGGATGACGCTGGGAGGCTGCGAGGATTTCTGAAAGCGGGCGGTGTCGCGGCCGAGAACGTTGATGAGTTCGTCGTGAACGATCTTGACGATCTGCTCGGAGGGGGAGAGAGCGGTGGCGACCTTTTCGCCGATGGCGCGGTCGCGGATGTGTTCGACGAGCTCGTTGACGACGGTGAGGTTGACGTCGGATTCGAGGAGGGCGAGGCGAATCTCGCGGACGGCGTCGGAGATGTTCTCGTCGGAGATGGTGCCCTGGCCGCGGAGGGTCTTGAAGGAACGCTGGAGTTTGTCGCTGAGGTTTTCAAACATACTAGGTAGAGTTTATCAGCGCCAGTGAAACTGCGTTCTGAAGCAACATTGCAGTCCTATAACAAATACAGGGTCCTTCCCCTTCGACAAGCTCAGGGTCAGGATGACGACTTAAAGACCTTAGTGGCGCAGGATTCCGACGAGGGAGAGGTCGACCTGGATCTCCTTTTTGACGTGGATCATGAAGTTGCTGGGATCGGTGAGACCCCATTGGACGTAGGGCACGGAGAAGGAGCCGACGGCGTGGAATTGGTTGCCGTTGACTTGAATTTGCATGGGGAGTTCGATCTCGTGGGGAGTGCCAAGGAGGGTGAAGGTGCCGTAAACGTGAAGGGCGGAGTCGCCGGTGGAGTTGTAGGTTCCGGTGAAGCGGGTTGGAGTGAAGGCGATGGTTTTGAAGGTGGGAGCTTTGAGCTCGTCGTTGACCATGCGGTGGTCGCGGATGGGGTTGCCGCTTTTGCCGCTGAGGGCGTCGACGAGGAGGGAGCCAGAGACTTTTCCGGTGGCGGAGTCGAAGGCAATCTCTCCCTTCTGGAGGGTGAAGACGCCGTGGATGACGTGGAGACTGTCGGCGAGGGTGACGTGGACTTCGCTGCGGGCGGGGTCGAGGGTGAGGTTCTGCTGCGCGCAAAGGGGTGTAACGGTGGCTACGATGAGGAGGGCGGTCCGAAGGAGCAGGTGGCGCATGGGGAGGGTTCCTCAGGGATTGGATCGTCAGTCTGAGGTATGGACGTGGGAAGAGGGCCATCTGGTCGCAGGGTGGGGCAAGTTAGTGCAAAAGGATTACAAACGCGATGGTGGCGGGAGCTTGATGGGCTCCTGGCTGGGAATTTGGGTTGGGAAGTGGCGGACTTGGTGCTGTCTAGGTGGATACGGGGTGGGTGGTGGGGAGTTTTCCTGGCGAAGGGACGCAGATAATCGAGGTCTATGCAGGGAGTGGGCCAGGTGAACGGGAATGCTCGGGTGGTGCGGGAGTTTGTGGCGTATCTGCGCGTGGAGAAGGGGCTGAGGCCGGCGAGTTGTGAGGCGTACCGGCGGGACCTGGAGCAGTTTGCCGAGCATGTTGAGGGGCGAGAGGGGCTACTGGTGGGGGCGACTCAGGGGGATGTGAGCGGATTTATGGAGGGGCTGCGAGGACATGCGGTGGAGTCGCGGTCGATTGCGCGGAAGCTGAGTTGTCTGCGGGGGTTTTATCGGTGGCTGCTGATGGATAAGCGGATTGCGCACGATCCGACGGTGAATGTGGAGACGCCGGCAAGCTGGAAGGTGCTGCCGAAGTCGCTGGCAGAGGGCGAAGTGGCGGAGATGCTGGAGCGGAGTGGTGCGGCGGCGAGAAGTGATGATGCAGATTCGCTGGCGCTGCGGGACCATGCGATTTTGGAGTTGCTGTATGCGGGTGGGTTGCGAGTGGGGGAGATTGTCGCGCTGCGAGTGGAGGATGTGCATCTGGATCAGGGGCGAGCGCAGGTGAGGGGCAAGGGAGATAAGGAACGGATTGTCCCGCTGGGGCGGAGTGCAGTGGAGGCGCTGGAGAAGTATTTGGCGATTGGGCGGCCGGGGTTGGTTAGGCCGGGAGTGATGGCTCGCGCTTTGTTTTTGAGTGTGCGGGGAAGGGCGCTGACGCGGCAGTGGATTTGGGAGATGGTAAGGGGGGCGACGGCCGGAGGGAGTAAGGCTAGTCCGCATATGCTGCGGCATAGTTGCGCGACGCACATGGTGGAGCATGGGGCGGATTTGCGGAGTGTGCAGACGCTGTTGGGTCATGCGGATATTGCTACGACGCAGGTTTATACGCATGTGGCGCTGGGGCACTTGAAGAGGGTGCATCGGGAGCATCATCCGCGAGGGAAGCGGAGGGTTGTTGCGGGTTAGATGGGCATTGGCGGTCGCGCTTTGCGCGATGGCCACATCTCAAAATCGAGATATGGGCACCCGATGATGTGGCTATGCAGAGTTCCTGGAGTTGCGACGTTATGAGTGATGTGGAGAGATTGGCGGAAGGGTTTCTTGCGATGCTCAAGAATGAGCGCGGGGCGTCGGAGCATACGGTGCGGGCTTATGCGCGGGAGGTGAGGAGCTTTGCGGATTATCTGCGCGAGACGCTGGGGGATGGGGCGTCGGTGAAGCAGGTGGAGCATCTGCATATTCGGGCTTATCTTGGCGTGTTGTATGAGCGGGGATTGACGAAGGCGAGTGCGGCGCGGGCGCTGGCGGCGATTCGGAGCTGGTTCAAGTGGCTGGCGAAGGAGGGGAAGGTGAAGCAGAATCCTGCGCTGCTGGTGAGTACGCCGAAGCTGCCGAAGCATCTGCCGCGGGTGCCGAGTGTGGAAGAGGTGAATCGGGTTTTGAATTCGCTTGAGGGTAAGGGGGCTGCGAAGAAGGAGTCGCAGGATGCCGCGGCGTGGCAGGAGCGGGATCGGGTGATCTTCGAGTTGTTGTATGGGTGCGGGATTCGGAACTCGGAGCTGGTGGGTTTGGATATGGGGAGTGTGAAGTGGCAGGACGATGCGGTGCTGGTGCGAGGCAAGGGAAAGAAAGAGCGGCTGGTTCCGCTGGGCGATGAGGCGGCGGTGGCGTTGAAGGCTTATCTGCCGTTGCGTGAGGCTAAGCTTTTGGCTGCGGGCAAAGGGGCTTTGGTGCATGATGGGCCGCTGATGATGAACCTGAGGATGCGGGGGGATTGCCGATTGACGACGCGGAGTGTGGGGCGGATCGTGAAGGCGATTGCACTAAGTCGGGGACTGGCGGCGGATGTACATCCGCATACGCTGCGCCATGCATTTGGGACGCACATGCTGGAGGAGGGTGCGGATCTGAGGGCGATTCAGGAGATGCTGGGGCATGAGCGGCTGTCGACGACGCAGAGGTATACACAGCTGACGGTGGGGCAGGTACAGAAGGTATATGACGAGACGCATCCGCGGGCGAAGTGATTGGTTTGTGTGGTTCGGGCAGAATGAAGGGTTCAGGTGCCGGAAGCCGGTTTGGGTTGTGCTGGTTGCGTTGGCGTAAGTGACGCTAGTATCTGGAATTAGTATCTGGGGATGGCGGGGTCGATGGTTCGGGACCAGGCGTCGATGCCGCCGGCGAGGGACTGGGCGTGACTGAATCCCTGATCGCGGAGCCAAAGGGCGACGTTGAGCGATCGCGATCCGTGGTGGCAGAGGACTACGATAGGAGCATCCGGATCAAGTTCGGCGTGGGCGCGGGAGGCGACGTCGCCCATAGGCATGAGGAGCGAGTTTGGGATGCTGGCGGTCTGGTATTCCCAGGATTCGCGAACGTCGAGAAGGAGGGGCGCGTTGGGTAGTTGAAGCTGACTGGCAACTGCCTGGGGCGTAATTTCGAGTTCTGGCATGGTTTCAAGGATATCCTTAGAGAGGGAGCCGGCGCCAGGGATTCGGAGTCCAGTGCCGGGATTGGTTACCGCGAGAGATTTTTTGGATGTTGCGGGCGAAACAGACTGCACGACGTTGCGGTTTGCATCTTAGATTGAAATGCAAAGATGATTGACATGCAAAGACTTGTCGAATTGTGAACAGCAGGTATTGAACAAGGAATGGTGACTGTCTTGGAGAAGGTTCTGATTGTTGAAGATGAGGTCCATGCGCGGACCGGCCTGACGGAGCTCATTGAGAGCTGGGGCTACCGGGCGGAATGCGCGGCCGATGGGATGGATGGTCTGGAGAAGGCGATTGCGTGGGGCCCAGCGATCGTGGTGACCGACCTGAAGATGCCGCGGATGGATGGGATGGAGCTGCTGACGCGGTTGGGCGAGCTTCCGCAGCGGATGTCGGTGGTGATGCTGACGGCGCAGGGGTCGATCGAGTCGGCTGTGGAAGCGATGCGGATGGGGGCGTACGACTATATACCGAAGCCGGTGGATCCGGTTCGGCTGAAGACGATTCTGCATAATGCGAGCCGGCAGCGCGAGGCTGATGTTGAGCTTGAGGCTACGCGGCGCCAGTTGCGAGACACGGGCGTGCTGGGCGAGCTGGTGGGTTCATCGCCGCAGATGAAGGATATTTTTACGTTGATTGAGCGGGTGGCGCCGTCGAATGTGTCGGTGCTGGTGACGGGCGAGAGTGGGACGGGGAAAGAGCTGGTGGCACGGGCTCTGCATGATTTGAGCGCGCGAAGGCTGAAGCCATTTGTGGCGGTGAACTGCGCGGCGATTCCGGAGACGCTGATTGAGAGCGAGATCTTCGGGCACGAGAAGGGCGCGTTTACCGGGGCGCTGGAGCGGCGTGCGGGTTGCTTCGAGTTGGCCGAAGAGGGGACGCTGCTGCTGGACGAGATTGGCGAGATGCCGATGGCGACGCAGGCGAAGCTGCTGCGCGTGCTCGAAGACCGTCGGCTGCGCAGGCTGGGGAGCAAGATTGAGACGCCGGTGGATGTGCGCGTGGTGGCGGCGACGAATAAAGATCCGGAGCGGGCGGTGGCGGATGGAGATCTGCGCGGAGACCTCTACTACCGGCTGAATGTTTTCAATATTCAGATGCCGCCGCTGCGGGATCATTTGATGGATGTATCGGCGATTGCAGAGAAGATGATCGACGACATGAACGAGCGCCATCACTGCACGGTGGCGGGGCTGAAGGACTCGCTGATGAGGCGGCTGGAGGAGTACAAGTGGCCGGGCAATGTGCGGGAGCTGCGCAATACCATCGAGCGGGCGGTGATTATGGCGGGGAGCGGGATGCTGGGCGAGGAGCATCTGCCGCCTCATTTTGCGGAGCCGGGATTTGCTCCGCCACCGACGCGGGCCGGAGGCGCGGATGGATCTGGTGCGCGGGCGGCGGTGCAGCCGGGAGACGTGCAGCGGTATATGGATGAGTCGAACACAGTGCGGGTACAGGTCGGGACAACGGTGGATGAGGCGGAGCGGCAACTGATCCTGAAGACGCTGGTGTCGACGCATAATAACAAAACGAAGGCTGCCGAGATATTGGGGATCAGTTCGAAGACGCTGCAGAATAAGCTGAAGGAATATTCGAACACGGCTGCTGCGACGGAGTAGAGATGCGGCTCAAGACGAAGCTGGTGGTAGCGGCGACGGGATTGACGTTTGCGATCGTGCTGATACTGTCGGCTCTGTTTGTGAGCGAGTTGATGCGGCAGAGGATCGAGCAGACGGTGACGGCGAACGATATGTTGGCACACCAGGTCTATCTGATGACGCGGCAGGCGGTGGAGTCTGGGCTGACGGCGAAACCGCCGCTGGACCGGAGCGACGAGGCGCTGCATGCAGCGGTAACGGAGGCGTTGCGCAGCGATCAGCCGCTGGCCGATGTGATGACGACGATTGTCCGCTATTCGGAGACGGTGCAGGACGTGAGCGTAACGGACGCTCATGGGATGACGCTGGTGAGTACGGACCCGGATGCGCTGAACCAGCCGGCGGTGCCTCGCTTCGGTCTTGCCGATTTGCAGAACGGTGGAGTGGCTCACCAACTTAGTGTGGTGTTCGGCACACCGCGTGTGCTGGATATTTCGCAGGCGCTGGACCGGAATGGAAAGCCTTTTCTGGTGGCGCATATTGGAGTGCAGTCGACATTTCTTAGGAACTCATATGAGCCCTGGCTGCGTGCGGCGTTGTGGTTTGCCTTCGCGACGGCTCTGGCTGCGATGCTGGCGGCCGGCGTACTGGCGAATCTTGCGCTGCGGCCGCTGGAAGCGATTAGTACCCGGCTGGAGAGCCTGACGCTGGCGGGCAGAACGACGGGGAGCGAGGTTGCGCTAGAGTCCGCTGACGGGCGGGATCGGCAGCGACGCGGTGGTGCGGGTGACGAAGACGATCGAGCGGCTGGGCGAACAGATGCGGACGCAGGAGGCGGGGTATACGGCGCTGCAGGCAAATCTGAACCAGATGCTGGATACGCTGCGAGATGGGGTGCTTCTGTTTACGGCGGACCGGCGGGCGGTGATGGTGTCGGATGCAGTCGCGTACTTCGTGACTACTCCGGGCAGTGGCGGAAACGAAGAGATGGTTGGGAAACGGCTGGAGGAGATCTTTGCGCCGGAGAGTGCGCTGGGTGCGGCGGTGCTGGGCGCGTTTGCCGATGGAGGGCAGGTGAGCGCGCAAGGCGTCACGCTGGAGGATGGGCGACAGGTGCAGATTTCGGTAGACCGGATCGACGATGGGCTGGGCGGCGGCGGGAACATGGGGACGCTGTTGACGCTGCGGGATATGGAGTCGGCGGCGCAGTTGGGGCAGGAGCTGGAGGTGGCGCGCAGACTGGCGGCGATCGGCAAACTGACGGCCGGTGTTGGGCACGAGGTGAAGAACCCGATCAATGCGATGGTTGTTCACCTGGAGCTGCTGCGCGGGAAGCTGATTGGCGGCGGGAAGGAGGCCTTTACCGGGGCGCAGCGGCATGTGGACATTTTGTCGGGGGAGATGCAGCGGCTGGATCGCGTGGTGCAGACGCTGGCGGATTTTTCGCGGCCGATGGAACTGCATCTGCGGGAGCATGACCTGCGGCAGGTGGTGGGTGTGGTGATGGAACTGACGGCCGTGGAGATGGAAGAGAACGGAGTGCAGGTGGCGGTGGAGGCTCCGCACGAGCCGCTGATGGTGCGGGCGGATGCGGAGCTGATGCAGCAGGCTGTGCTGAATCTGCTGCTGAACGGGATGCAGGCGATGCCGGCCGGAGGCGCGATGCAGGTGACGATGCGGCGGGAGAATCAGTTTGCGGTGGTGGAGGTGGCGGATGAAGGCGAGGGTATCCCTCCGGAGTTGTTGCCGCGTATCTTCGAGTTGTACTTTACGACAAAACCCAAAGGCAGCGGGATCGGACTGGCAATGACGTACCGGATTCTGCAGCTGCATGGCGGAGCGATGGACGTACGGTCCAACGCCGATGCAAATTCTGCGGAACGGGGGACGGTATTTACATTCCGGTTACCCATTGCGGCGGGAGTTGGAGTGGAGGGACGTAAGGTGGTTGCAGCGGGTGCCTCTCATAAAGGGCTAGAGGAGCAAGTTTGAAGAGGAAGATGAACATTTCGCGAAGGCTGGCTGGTGCGCTGCTTTGCGCTTTGCTGACGGCGGGGCTGGGAGGGTGTCGACATAAGACGCAACCTGCGCCATTGCCGCTGGTAATGGCTCCTGTGGCTCTGTTGGAGATTCCTGAGCCTGCGGACCTGCCGATGGTGGAGGCGCCGCAGATTAAATTGCCGCCGATGCCGGTCGCGTCCAATATGAAGCCAAAGCGGGAGAAAAAGAAGCCAGTAGCGAAGGTTGTGGCGCCAACGCCAGCGCCGCCGGTTCAGGTTGCCGCTGCAACGCCGCCAGCGTCGGCAGAGGAGACGGCTATTGGTGCGTTGACGGCGGGGGGCGAGGCGAATCCTCAGACGAAGCAGGAGGCGGCGGATCTGATTGCTTCGAGCGAGAAACGTCTGAATTCGTTGCCGGCGAAGAAGGCGGAGGATGAAAAAGCACAGGTGAGCAAGGTGAAGAACTTCTTGAAGGACGCACAGGATGCGTTGAAGTCGGGTGACGCGGAGGGGGCGAAGACGCTGGCGACGAAGGCGAAGTTGTTGCTGGATGATCTGGAGAAGTAGAGATGGCGTGGCTGAGCCTGGAGCTTTCGCTACGCCTCGTTTGCTGAGCCTAGCCAGAAGGCTGGTTATTTTTCGATACGTGAATGATTCCAGGTCTTAGGCGTCGGCGCCGTGGCACTTTTTGAATTTTTTGCCGGAGCCGCATGGGCATGGGTCGTTGCGGCCTACTTTTTCGCCGGTGCGGCGAGGGGCATTACCGTTGGTATCTGCGGTAGCGGAGCTGATGGAGCGGGCCTGTTCGAGCTCTCGCTGCTTCTTTTTGTGGAACTCACGTTCGAGAGCGTCGATGGTGGTGGAGGGGGCGCGATTGGAGACTGGCGCCGGCTGGCGGGCGGCGGGCGTGTTGGTGTGTTGCGTAGCGCCGGAGGGGAGAACATCGGGCGCGTTGCCGGCGAGCTTCTGCTGGGCCTGTGCCGCGGTGACGTGGGCCTGAGCGGTGGCAAGCTGCTCAGGGGACTCGATGGGGGTGCCGTCGGGACCGATGATCTGCATGCGGAAGAGATGACGGGCGGTGTCTTCCTGGAAACGCATCATCATGCCTTCGAACATTTCGAAGGACTCTTTTTTGTAGGCGACGAGGGGGTCTTGTTGCGCGTAGCCGCGAAGGCCGATGCCTTCCTTTAGGTGGTCCATGGCGAGGAGGTGATCCTTCCAGAGGCCATCGAGGACGGAGAGCATGACGATGCGCTCATGGTAGCGCATCTGCGGGGAGCTGAGGATTTGTTCTTTGACATCGTAGCGGGCGCGCAGTTTGTCGAAGATGGCTTCGCCGAGCTCGTGACGACCGAGCTGGGAGGTGTCGATCTCTTTTTCGAGGTGGGCGCCGAAGAGATCGTAGATCTGGGCGAAGAGGGGTTCGATTTTCCACTCGTCGGCGTGGGCTTTCTCGGGAGCGAATTCGTCGAGGACGTTGGAGAGGATGGTGGAGAGGTAGTCGTCGGTGATGAGCTGCTTCTGGTCGACGCCTTCCATGAGCTGGCGGCGCAGGCCGTAGACGGCTTCGCGCTGCTTGTTCATGACGTCGTCGTACTCGAGGACATGCTTGCGGGACTCGAAGTTCTGGCTTTCGACGGCCTTTTGCGCGGCCTCGATGCGCTTGGAGATCATGCGGCTCTCGATGGGGACGCCCTCTTCCATGCCGAGGCGCTGGAGGAGAGTGGAGACCCACTCGCGGGCGAAGATGCGCATGAGGTCGTCTTCGAGCGAGAGGAAGAAGCGTGAAGAGCCGGGGTCGCCCTGACGGCCGGCGCGTCCGCGAAGCTGGTTGTCGACGCGACGGGATTCGTGGCGCTCCGTGCCGAGGATGTGGAGGCCGCCGGCTTCGATGACGGCATCGTGTTCGGCTTTGGCGGCGGTTTCGTGGGCGGCGATGGCGGCGTCCCAGGCGGCTTGCGTGGTTTCAAACTCCTGGCCGGTGTAGTAGAAGCGGACCATGCCGGGACCGGCGACGGGGGAGATGGCGCCTTCTGCAGCGGAGACAGCGCGGGCCTGCTGCTTGCGGACGAGATCCTGGCGGGCCATGAACTCGGAGTTACCACCGAGGAGGATGTCGGTGCCACGGCCTGCCATGTTGGTGGCGATCGTGACCATGCCCAACCTTCCGGCCTGGGCGACGATTTCGGCTTCCTTCTCGTGGAACTTGGCGTTGAGGACGACGTGGCGGACGCCTTTGCGCTTGAGAATCTCGGAGAGGAGTTCGGACTTCTCGATGCTGGTGGTGCCGACGAGGACGGGTTGCTTTTCTGCGTGCAGCTTGGCGATCTCGTCGGCAACGGCGAAGTATTTCTCTTGCGCAGTTCGGTAGACGACGTCCTGGTTTTCAATGCGCTGCATGACGCGGTTGGTCGGGATGACGACGATGTCGAGCTTGTAGATCTTGTCGAACTCGGCGGCTTCGGTCTCGGCAGTGCCGGTCATGCCGCTGAGCTTTTTGTACATGCGGAAGTAGTTCTGGAAGGTGATGGTGGCAAGGGTCTGGTCTTCCTTGCGGATGGCGACGCCCTCTTTTGCTTCGACGGCCTGGTGGAGACCGTCGGACCAGCGGCGGCCGGGCATGAGGCGGCCGGTGAACTCGTCGACGATGATGACCTCGCCTTCTTTGACGACGTATTCGACATCGCGTTTGTAGAGGGCGTGGGCTTTGATGGCGACCTCGACGTGGTGCTTGAGGTCCCAGTTTTCGGGGTCGGCGATGTTGCCGATGCCGAGGAGCTTCTCGATTTTTTCCCAGCCTTCGTCGGTGACGGTGACGGCGCGGGCCTTTTCGTCGATGACGTAGTCGCCGGACCAGGTTTTGGTTTCGAGAGTCTCGATGAGTTCGCCGGCCTCGAGGTTGGGGATGATGATGTTGACGCGGGCGTACTTGTCGGTAGTCTGGTCGGTGGGGCCGGAGATGATGAGCGGAGTTCGGGCCTCGTCGATGAGGATAGAGTCAACTTCGTCAACGATGCAGTAGAAGTGCCCGCGCTGGACCTGGTCCTTGATTTCGAACTTCATGTTGTCGCGGAGGTAGTCGAATCCGAATTCATTGTTGGTGCCGTAGGTGATGTCAGAGCCGTAGGCGTCGCGGCGCTGCTGGTCGTCGAGGTCGTGGACGATGACGCCGACGGAGAGGCCAAGGAAGCCGTAGATCTTGCCCATCCACTCGGCGTCGCGTTTGGCGAGGTAATCGTTGACGGTAACGACGTGGACGCCGTGGCCGGCGAGGGCGTTGAGGTAGCAGGGGAGGGTGGCGACGAGGGTTTTTCCTTCGCCGGTCTTCATTTCGGAGATTTTTCCGGAGTGGAGGACCATGCCGCCGATGAGCTGGACGTCGAAGTGACGCATCTGGACGGCGCGTTTGCCGGCTTCGCGGACGACGGCGAAGGCCTCGGGGAGAATATCGCTGAGGACTTTCTTCTCGGCGGCGATGCGGTCGTCATCGTCCTGTATGTCCTTGATGGCGGCAGCGATACGCTCGCGGAACTCGGCGGTTTTGGCGCGGAGCGCCTCGTCGGAGAGAGCCTGGACGGCGGGCTCGAGCTCGTTGATCTGTCGAACGGTTGGCATCATGCGCTTGACGGCGCGTTCGTTGCTGGTGCCAAAGACCTTAGCTACAACCTTATTGAACAAAACTGTATCCTTCGGGGCGCACTTTGTCCCAAATACTAGTGTAAATGGTATGAGGCGTGGAGGGGGTTGTTAGGGAGAAGGCGACGCCCTACGAGATGCGTCAGGCAGCATTTAGACTGCTGGGATGCTTAAGGTTGCGGTTGCACAGGTTGGAAGTGTGTTGTTCGATACGGCGGCTACTCTAGAGCGGGTGAAGCGGCTTTGCGAAGAGGCTTCTTCGGCGGGAGTGCGGCTGGTGGTATTTCCTGAAGCGCTGTTGGGCGGGTATCCGAAAGGATTGGATTTTGGAGCGGTTGTGGGGAGCCGGACCGATGCAGGGAAGGCGATGTTTTTGCGTTATTTTAAGGGGGCGGTGGCGTGTCCGGGAGTGGAGACGGAGATGCTGGCGGAGTGGACGCAACGATGGAAGCTACATATTGTGATTGGGGTGATCGAGCGCGATGGAGGGACGCTGTATTGCACGAGCCTGTTGTTTACGCCGGAGGAGGGGTTGGCGGGGAAGCATCGGAAGCTGATGCCGACAGCGATGGAGCGGCTGATATGGGGAATGGGTGACGGATCGACGATGCAGGTGGTGGAGACCGAGATTGGGCGGATCGGGATGGCGATCTGCTGGGAGAATTACATGCCGTTGTACCGGCAACATCTGTATGAGCAGGGTGTGCAGTTGTGGTGTGCGCCGACGGTGGATGTAAGAGAGATGTGGCGGACGAGTATGAGGCATATCGCTTATGAGGGGCGATGCTTTGTGTTGAGCGCCTGCCAGAAGACGGCGAAGGAAGACTGGCCGGAGGATCTGCGGGGAGTAGGAGTGCCGATTGAGGGGCAGAGCGTGATTGTTTCGCCGTATGGCGATGTTCTGGCCGGGCCGATGGAGAAGACGGGATTGGCGGTGGCGGAGATTGATATGGATGAGATTGCTCGGGGCAAATTTGATCTGGATGTGGCGGGGCATTACAACCGGCGGGATGTGTTCAGACGATCGGTGAGTTAGCTTGGGTGGATCAGCTATTGAGTTTGAGATAGGCAGAGAGTGGCAGGTTGGCGTTGCGGAGGGCGATGGCGACGGATTCAGCGGCGAGTTCGGCGCCTTCAGGGCTGGTGTGGGTGTGGTCGATCGGGAAGAGTAGAGCAGTTTTTTCAGGGCCAAGGGCGTCGAACCGGTCAGCTTCGACGGTGGCCATGTCGACGAGGGGGATCTGCTCGGATGCGGCGAGCTGGGTTTCGTAGTCGCGGAAGCCCATGTCGCGTTCAATGCGAAGGTTGCCATCGGCATTGTGAATCCAGATGTTGCGGATGGTGAGGGTAAGGAGGATTGGCGTGGCTTTTTTCGCGCGGATGTCGGCGATGTATTTTCGGATGTACCAGCCGTAGGTGTGGATGGTTTCGGTAGTCTGGCCGACGAGGGGCCCGATAGTGAAGGGTTTTGGGAGAGTGTATTGCGCGGTCTCGTCGCCGATGCCTTTGTAGCTGGCTCGCGCCTTGGTGTCGGTCTCTGGAGTGGTGGTGCCGCCGTCGTTATGGCCCATCTGAATGAGGACGAAGTCGCCGGGTTTCATCTCGGCAAGGACGTTGGCCCAGAGACCTTCGTTGTAGTAACTGCGGGAGCTGCGGCCTGCTTTGGCGCGGTTGGCGATGTTGATTTTGGTGTTGTCGAAGTAGTGGGCGATGTGATCGCCCCAACCGAGGTCGGCCTGGTTTCGGGCAGTGGAGTCGCCGACGATGAAGAGCGTAGGGAGAGCGGGGTTGAGAGGCGCGTCGTGGGCGACTTTGGTTTGGGGAGGGGCGTCAGGCGTGGCGGGAGTCTGGGCGGAGGCGGTTGCGATGAGGAGGAGGGAGAGTGCGATGGGGAGGAGCTTGGTCGGGGGCTTTTGCGGGCGTGGGGAGTGGTTCATGGGCGATAGGGTAACACTGATGTAGTCTGGCTGTCGGTTGAAGGATTCGAGTGGAGGACCCGTATGCTGAGCTATGTACAGAGTGGGTTGTTTGTTATCGGCGCATTGGCGGCTTCGATCGCGCTGGTTGCAATATTGAATCGTTTGTGGCCGATTGCGAGCCGCAAGCTGGTGAACGATGTTACGGGATGGCAGCTGGGAATTCTGGGGACGACCTATGGGGTGATTTTGGGGTTCATGCTCTTTACGGTGTGGACGGATTTTCGCGAAGCGGAGGTGAACGCGAACATGGAGGCTTCGGCGCTGCTGGCGGTGTCGCGGATCGCTGCAGGGTTACCGCAGCCGGAGCGGGAGGCGATTCATGCGCTGGGGGTGAAGTATGCGGAGACGACCATCAACCAGGACTGGCCGGCGATGGAGACGCAGCACAGCGACCAGGCGAGCCAGCTAGTGGTGGGAGATATGTGGAAGACGTTAGCGGAGATGAAACTTGAGGGAAACGGCCAGGATGGGGGAGACCATCTGGCGATTGCGCTGAAGGATCTTTCGGAGCGGCGGAATCTGAGAGAAGAGGAGTTTCAGGAGCGGTTGCCGGGGATATTGTGGCTATTGCTGGTGGCGGGGGCGGGCGCGACGGTGGGGTCGGCGTGCATGCTGGGGAATGACAATAAGTGGCTACATTATTGCCAGGTACTGGCGCTGACGTTTGTGGTGTCGGTGGCGCTGGCTGCGATTGCGGATCTGGCGAGGCCGTTTGAAGGCGGCGTGACTGTGACACCGATCGCGTTTGAACGAGCGCTGCGGCTGATGCAGTGAATCCGGATTAGTGACCGCCCAGAGCCTCGGGGTCCGGCTTTGCTGTTTTGCTGGGAAGCCGCATGAGAAATGGGAGTGGAGATAACAGCACGATGACAAACGCCATGATCGCGAAGGCGTTTTTGTAGCTGAGCATGGACGCCTGGCGGAGCATTTGCTGATAGGCCTGGCCGACGGCCATCTGCGAGGCGTTGGCGGCAGGAATTCCGCGGGACATCAGGATCTCTTTCATGCGGTCCATATAAAGCTGGTAGGGGACGCTGCCGGGAACGGAATGGGCGGCGAGATTTGCCTGATGGACCTGCGCACTGCGGGCAAGATACGTGGTGAGGAGTGCGGTGCCGGCGCTGCCGCCGAGGTTGCGGGCGAAGTTGGAGAGCGAGGAGATCTGGTTCATTTTATTGGAGGGCACGCCGACGTAGTTGAGCGTGCTGATGGGGATAAAGATGAAGGGCAGACCGATGACCTGCAACATTCGCCAGAGGGTGACGGTTCCGAAGGCGGCGTTGAGGTCGAGGCGGGTGAGGTTGTAGATGGCGGCGGCGGTGACGATATATGCCAGACAGACCGTGAGGCGGGGATCGATTTTTCCAAGGCTGCGGCCTGCGACGAACATCATGGCCATCATAACGAAGCCGGCGGGGGAGAGGACCATGCCGGCGCGCTCGGCGGTGTAGCCGAGGAGAACCTGAAGGTATTGAGGGATGAGAACGGTGGAACCGAACAGCACCATGCCGAGGATAAGTTGGAGGAAGACGGCGGTGCCGAAATTTCGGTTCTTGAGGAGCTTGAGGTCGACGATTGGGTCGGGGTGGTTCCACTCCCACCAGGCGAAGAAGATGAGGGTGGCTGCGGCGAGGATGGCGAAGGTGCGGATCATGGGATCGCCGAACCAATCCTTTTCCTGGCCTTTGTCGAGGGTGAACTCGAGGCAGCCGACGCCGAGAGAGATGAGGCCGAGACCGAGGAAATCGACGCGGAGGTGCTTGGCCTGTTGGCGGCGGAGTTTGAGGTGCGGCGGGTCTTCGACCATGCGATTGCTGAGGTAGAGCGAGAGGATTCCGACGGGGATGTTGATGAAGAAGATCCAGTGCCAGTTGAAGTTGTCAGTGATCCAGCCGCCGAGCGTGGGACCGATGGCGGGAGCGATGACAACGGCCATACCGTAGACGGCGAAAGCCTGACCGCGCTTTTCGACGGGGAAGGTATCGGCGAGGATCGCCTGTTCACTGGGGGCAAGACCTCCTCCGCCTGCGCCTTGCAAGATACGGGCGATGATGAGCAGTGGGAGGGTGTTGGCGATGCCGCAGAGGATCGAGCAGATGGTGAAGAGGGCCACGCAGGTCATGTAGAAACGTTTGCGGCCGAAGCGGTCTGAGAGCCAGCCGGAGATGGGCAGGACGATGGCGGAGGAGACGAGGTAGCTGGTGAGAACCCAGGTAGCTTCTTCCTGGCTGGCTCCCAGGGTTCCGGCAATATGGGGCAGGGCGACATTGGCAATGGAGGTGTCGAGAACCTCCATGAAGGTGGCAAGAGTGACGGTGAGGGCGACCGCCCACTTATTGTGATGGGGCTTCCAGAGTGCAGGCGGGCTGAGGGTCATCGTGGCCATATCAGTCTCCTGATATGATATCAGGAGACTGATATGACTGTCCGGGACAAAAGCGGAAAAGACAAGTGGGCGCAGAGACGGCTGGCTGCGCGGATGATGAAGCGGATCATTGTCAATTTTCGTGGTCAGATGGACGAGATGCTGCGTCCGAATAAAGTTACGACGGCAGAGTGGGTGATGTTGAAGGCGGTGCGGGACGAACCGGGAACGTCTGGGGCGCAATTGGCGCGATTCTGCCATGTAACGCCGCAGTCCGCGCAGGCGTTGCTTAAGAGACTCGAGGATGGCGGGTGGATCGTCCGGATGAAAGATGCGGTGAATGACCGGATCCTGATTGCGAGGCTGACTCCGCGGGGGGTGAAGTTGCTGGAAACGGGAGAGAGACTCGCGCGGGTGATTGAGAAGAAGGTGTGGGAGGGAATTCCGGACAGTGCGATTGCGGCGTTGAATAAAACGCTGACGCACTGCCTGGCGAACCTTGGAGCGTAGAGACTCGTCAGTTATTTTTTGTGGCGTGGAAGCGGAGGCGGACGTAGTCGGCGGTCCAGTTGCCATCGGCATCGCGGAGGGTGGGTTGAAGCAGGGCGATGGTGTTGGCGAGGGCAGCGGCTCTGTCGGTTGGGTTGAGTTGATCGAGTACGCCGTTGCGGAAGGTGTTGAGCCAGGATTCCATGCCGTTGGGGAGTGGGGTGGGGCGTGGAATGAGGCTGATGGACTGGACGGTGAAGCCGGCAGCTTCGAGGAGACGGCGGTAGACGGAGGCTGCGGGGTAGAAACTGGCTGCTGCTGCTTCGGCGTCGATATGGAACGGGGCGAGAGTGGCCCGGAGGGCGGTGCGGATCGCGGCGATGTTGCCGTGACCGCCCATCTCGGCGACGAAACGGCCATGCGGGCGCAGAGCGTGATGGATGCCGGCGAGTGCGGCTTGGTGGCCGGAGATGCCGGCGATCCAGTGGAGAGCGGCGTTGGAGAAGACGGCGTTGAATTGCGCGTGGAAGGGCAGAGTACAGGCGTCGTGCTGCTCGTAGATCACGCCTAAGGCGTTGTGTCGATTGCGTTCGCGGGCGGCGGCGAGCATGGTGGGTGAGGCGTCGACGCCGGTGAGGATGGCTCCGGTGGCGGCGAGCTGTTCGGTGAGAGCGCCGTCACCACAGCCGAGGTCGAGAATTTGTTCTCCGGATTGCGGGTTGAGAAGGGCGACGACGTCGGAGGCGAGGTTGGCGACGAAGCGGCCGTTGGCGGCGTAGGCCTCGGTGTTCCAGGTTTGGCCGACGGGTTTTGCGTCTTCGGAGGTGGTCATGGATCTATTGTTCGCTTGTGCCGTCAGATGCGCCAGTTGGATAAGGATTTTTGAGGGGACGGTAAGGGCGGCTGCGCGGGTTAGACGAGCTTCTCGAGAATTGCGGTCAGTTCTGCCGGTTGGTCGATCATGACGTCGTGGCCGCAGGTTACGGTTTCGGTCTTCCACGAACGATCTGCGCGGCACTGGGCTAACGCGTTGTCGAAGGGGGAACTCTTGAAGAGAGGTGCGCGAATGTAGACCTTCTTTGGTATGGCCTGATAGGCGCCTGTGACCTTCAGTTTCTCGGTGAAGCATTGCATTGGATGCGCAGTGAGCTTGCTGTCGACCCATGCGCTGTCGGTTGCGTTGACGTGGAAGTAAGCTGCGGGGTGGGCCGGGCTGAATTTTTCTGTCGGCGCGGGGCCGTGGTTGGGCGCGTGGGTGAGATCGTACAGTGACTGGCCGTCGGCAGGCATGAAAGCGTCGAGATAAACGATGGCGGCGATGCGGTTCTGAAGCTGCTCGGCCACACCGGTGACGACCATCCCTCCATACGAATGGCCGACGAGTACGATCCCGTCGAGATCTTTCCATTTGATTTCGCCGATGATGTCGTTGATTTGTGTGGTGAGGTTAATCAAATCGGGTGGCAGATGCGAACGCTCGCCAACGCCTGAGAGGGTAGGCGCGACGACATAATGGCCGTTGGCGGTTAGGCGATCGGCGACTCGGCGCCAGCACCATCCGCCGTGCCAGGCGCCGTGAACCAGTACGAAAGTGGTGGCTTTGGACTGCGCGTGAGCTAGTGGGATGGCCGCGATTTCGGCGCCGGCGACGAGGCCCAAGCCCATGGAGATGGCTCGTCGGCGCGAGATGGACCCAGGTGCAGGTAGTTTCAAGGGACACGTCTCCTAATGGTGAATCAGCATCTTTGCATTGAGATTCGTACGAATATACAGGTTGATAAGGCGTACCGGCGATTGGACTCTGAGAAAAAATCGTGCTGTCAGGTTTTTTCGGAGCCATGACGCTTATTTGCGGGTAAGATTTGCTGCATGCGAATTGTTTGGGTATTGCTGATTGGGTTGATGGGGAGAGTTGCGTGGGCGCAGGCCCCGAGGCTTGAGGCTCCGGTGCGGCATGAGTTTGTCATTAAGAACTTCAAGACGGAAAGCGGTGTGGTGCTGCCAGAGGCGCGCGTTGTCTATGGGACTTATGGACATTTGAACGCTGCGCGTGACAATGCGATTCTTCTGCCTTCGCATTACATGGCGAGGTTGAATGGATATGAGTGGCTGATGGGGCCGGGCAAGGCGCTGGACCCGGAGAAGCTTTTTCTGGTGACGACGGAGTTGTTTGGGAACGGAAGCTCGTCTTCGCCAAGCAACACTCCGGAGCCATTCCATGGGCCGCGGTTTCCGGTGATGACGATTCGCGACAATATCGAGGCGGGGCATCGGCTGCTGACGGAAGATCTGCACATCACGCACCTGAAGGCTGTGATTGGTTTTTCGATGGGGGCGCAGCAGGCGTTTCAATGGGCTGTGAGTTATCCGGATTTCATGGATCGCGTGGTGGCTACTTCAGGGACGGCGAAGACGTATGGGCATGGGATTGTGCGGCTGGAAGGGCAGATCGCGGCGATTACAGCGGATGAAAACTTCAAAGGCGGAGACTATAAAGAAGAGCCAAAAGTTGGAATTGAAGCGACGGGGCTGGTGTGGGCGGCGTGGTTGTATTCGCCGCAATGGTGGCGGGATGAGTTGTGGAGGACGAATTCGAAGCCGGGGACTACGTTTGAGGATGTTCTGAATCGCATGCGAACGGATTTTTTTCGCGGCAGGGATGCGAATGATCTGATTCTGCAGATGCGGACGTGGGAAAAGAATGATGTTGGGGCTACGCCGGGATTTGGTGGTGATGAAAAGAAGGCGCTGGGGTCAATCAAGGCGCCGTTTCTTTATATGCCGTCGATGACGGACCAGTATTTTCCGGTGGGGGACGCGCGGTACGAGTCGCAGTTTATGCACACGGTATCGCTGCTGCCGATTCCTTCCTTGTGGGGACATCCAGCGGGGGCGGCGGCGGATCCTGCGGATGCGAAGTTTTTGAATGAGAATATTGCGAAGTTTCTGGCGGGCGAGCCGGTGGCGGCAGAGAAAGTTGTTCCGGCAAATTGAATTGTCAGCGGCTGAGCAGGTCTTGAAGGACGATGGCCTCGTTATGTTCTGTATCCCTGGCGCCGTAGAGCAGAGTTGTGGTGCCTCTGGTGACGGCTTGTTTGAGGAGGCTCAACTGCTGGCCGTTACGTCTAAGTTCCGCTTTGTATCGCGCTTTGAATTCGGGCCATTTGGCGGGGTCGTGCGCGAACCACTTGCGGAGTTCGTTGCTGGGGGCGACTTCTTTGAGCCACAGATCGACGTGCGCTTTATCTTTGGTCAAGCCACGGGGCCAGAGACGATCGACGAGGATGCGGGTCCCGTCATCTTTGGCTGGCTCTTCGTAGACGCGCTTGAGTTTTAGCTCCATTGCGGGATCCTCCACTCTGTGATGGGCGCTAGCTGCCGTAGCCCCTATGTTTCATGGCGGCTAACTCTTCGGCGCTGGGCCAGGAGATGGTGAGAAGGAAAGCTGAGTCAGCAAGTGCTTCGACGTCGTGACGGATAGAGGCAGCGAGAGTGAAGAGGTTTCCGACGTTGAGGTCATGCGACTTGCCGGCGACGTTGAAGCGGATTTGGCCTTTGAGGACCTGAATGGAAATGGTGCCGTCGGCGTGGTGCTCCTTGAGGCAGGCCCCAGGTTCCATGGAGATGAGGACGATTCTGAGGTCATGCTTCTTGAAAAGAGTTTTCGCATTGTGACCGGATTGCCAGGGTTTTTCCCGTTCCGAGTTGGCGATCTCCTGGAGAAGGTCGAAGTTCGCCATTTTATCGATCATGGTGCCGTCTTGATGGGAGGTTGTCATGTTTCGACCATCCTTTTGCTGCGAAATGTCTATGCCTACAGAGGTGAGATGCTTCCACGGATGAGAATGATATCGCGAAGTCTGCGAATTGCGTTGCGGGCCGGATGTGGGGGAGATGTTTATATACTTGTGTTTCGCTTCGGTGGAAGGTTGCGGCCGAGCGGAGGAATGCTTCCTGGGGAGTGAATGAGTGATGACAAAGATGACGACGGCGGCGGTTGGGTTTGCGCAGGAAAACAAAGGGCGGTTTGTTGAGGAGTTGAAGGCGTTGCTTCGGATACCGTCGATATCGACTGATCCCGAGCGGGCCGGCGATGTGAGGAGGGCGGCGCAATTTGTTGCGACGGAGTTAAAGCGGATTGGGATGGAGAACGTCAGGCTGATCGAGACGACGAGTGCGAAGCATCCGAAGGGGCATCCGCTGGTTTATGCGGATTGGCTGCACGCGGAAGGGAGGTCGACTGTGCTTTGTTATGGACACTACGATGTGCAGCCGGCGGAGCCGCTGGATGAATGGAAGTCGCCGCCGTTTGAGCCCACGGAGCGGGATGGGAATATCTATGCGCGCGGGGCTGTGGACGATAAGGGGCAGATGTGGATGCATGTGAAGGCGCTGGAGTCGCTGATGGCGGCGGGTGGCGGGAAGCTGCCGGTAAATGTAAGGGTGATCGTTGAGGGGGAGGAAGAGGTTGGCGGGGAAGGGATTGCCGCTTTCGTGCGAGAGCATGGGGACCAGTTGAAGGCAGATGTGGCGCTGGTTTCGGATACGGAGATGTTTGCGCCAGAGTTGCCGACGTTGTGCGTTGGGCTGCGTGGAATGATCTATACGGAGATCGAGGCTCGGGGGGCGAGAACGGATCTGCACTCAGGGATGTATGGCGGGGCGGCTCCGAATCCCTTTGTGGCGCTGGCGCAGGTGATTGCGAAGCTGAAGGATGAGAAGGGAAAGATCTTGATTCCGGGGTTCTACGACAAGGTCGAGAAACCGACGGAGGCGGAGTTGAAGGCGTGGAAGGCGCTGCCGTTTGATGAAGAGCACTATCGGGAGACCGAGGTGGGGTCAGTTTCGTTGACCGGGGAGCCGGGATTGAGCGTGCTGGAGCGGACGTGGGCGAGGCCGACGCTGGATGTTCACGGGATGCCGGGCGGATTTATCGGCGCGGGAGCGAAGACGGTGATTCCGGCGAAGGCGGTGGCGAAGGTGAGCATGCGCCTGGTGCCGGATATGACGCCGGCGGAGAGTTTTTCGAAGTATAAGGAGTTTGTGGAGTCGCTGACGCCGAGGGGGATTGTGCTGGAGGTGCGGTTGATTCATTCGGGCGATCCGATTGTGGTGAGTACAGATAACAAATTCGTGAAGGCGGCAACCGAGGCGATGCATGAGGTCTTTGGCAAGGAGACGGTATTCGTGCGAGGGGGAGGGTCGATTCCGGTTGTGGGGGATTTTGTGCGGGAGTTGAAGACGCCGACAGTGATGATGGGATTTGGGCTGCCGGACGATAATCTTCATGCGCCGAATGAGAAGTTTCATCTGGCGAATTTTCATCGGGGGATCGAGTCGATCGTGCGTTTCCTGAGCGGTGTGGCGAGTTGATGAAGCGGGGCAGCTTGCCGCCAGTAGGGGGATATGTCCTTGCCGGAGGCAAAAGCTCGCGGATGGGAAGGGATAAGGCGCTGCTGGAACTGGCGGGTAAGCCGTTGGTTCTCCATGCGGTGACAAAGCTGCGGCGGCTATGCGCCGATGTGAGTGTTCTCAGCAATAATCCAGAGTTGGTGCAGTACGGACCGCTGGTGCGAGACGTGCATGGAGGGTGCGGCCCAATGGCCGGCATTGAGGCGGCCCTTCTAAGTTCAACGCATGACTGGAATCTGATACTCCCTGTGGATTTGCCTTTTTTGCCGAGTTTTTATCTGGATGACTGGCTTTGGTCGGTGCTGCATGAACCTATTGGCGATATTCGATTGTCTATGCTTTCAGTCGACGCCACTTCGCACCCAGCGTTACTGATCATTCACCGGGAGTTAGCGCCTTACCTGACGGCATCTTTGGAGCGTGGGGAATTGAAACTGCTTCCTGCGCTTCGGGCGGCAAGTGAAGGGATCGCGTCCAAGCTGAAGACTACAAGCAAGAAGGTCTTTGTGGAGATGCAGTGGGATGATCCTTATGCTCCGGCTGCGAATGGCAGGGCCGACGCGTGGCTTTCCGCGACAGATGCCCAACGCAAGAACTGGTCCTGCTGGTTTGCGAATTTGAATACGCCGGAGGAGTTTGCCGAGGCGGAGCGGCACCTGGATGGGCTGGATACTTAATCGAGAATGGCCGGCTGATGGGTTAGGCTAGATTTGGATCGGAATTTGTGGGGCGGAGTCGATGCTATGGCGGAATCAGACAGCAAAGACGGTAAAACGGAGCAGCAACAACAGCTCGAAGTGTCTGCGGATACTCCGCTGGTCGAGAGCGTGTCGGAGGATGTGTCGGTTGAGGTTGGCGAGTTTATGGATCAGGCGGCGCAGCAGAATGAGGCTGCGGCAGAGGCTGTTCCGGACATCAAAAACAAGCCGGGACCTTATATATCGTTCGAGCATGTGTACAAGTCATTTGGCGATTTTGTGGTGCTGGAGGATGTGAGTTTTTACGTTCTGCCCGGTGAGACGTTGTGCATTCTTGGGCGAAGCGGAGTGGGTAAGTCCGTGTCGTTGCAGATATTGCTGGGTTTTTTAAAGCCTGACAAAGGGGTTATCAAGGTTGCGGGAGAGAATATTTGTGCATTTACAGAGCGGGAGTTGCAGGATATCCGGCGGAAGGTGACGATGGTCTTCCAGAACGGGGCTCTGTTCGACTCGATTACGGTGGGTGAGAACGTCGCGTTTCCAATGCGAGAGCGTGGAGAGATGGCAGAGGACCAGATTCTGCAGGTGGTAAAGGGCCTGCTGGAGATGGTGGGGGTGGCAGGGATGGAGAATCTGCTGCCGTCGGACCTGTCGACGGGGATGAAGCGGTCGATCGCGATTGCGCGGGCGCTGGCGGCACAGCCGGAGGCGGTGTTGTACGACGAGCCGACGACGATGGTGGATCCGCTGATGGCGCATCTTCTGGGTAATCTGATTGAGCGGTTGAAGCAGCAATTGCATCTGACGAGCATTGTGGTAACGCATGACATGCGGCTGGCGAAGAAGCTGGCGGACCGCGTGGTATTTCTGAACGCGGGCAAGGCTGTTTTCTTTGGCACGATGGAGGAGATGGAGAGCAGCAAGGACCCCATTGTGCAGGAGTTTCTTACCCTGGACGAGCTGGTAGTTCCTGCCTAGGCGAGCGCGGAGAGGGTGGCGCGGAGCGAGAAAAAATGGGACGTACATAAATGGTTTATAGCCTAACGCAAAGAAATGTTTTGACTTATTGCCAAGCCAGAGCCTGAGACGTATGCTGCAAGTTGTATTGCCAAGCGCGTTTCGATGAGGTAGCACTAGAGAACTGATGCGAGTTCGAGTGAGCCCGCGTGTGCCTTGCTGTTGTACTGCTTTTGTTCTTGTCTTGCTGGCCACAATTTGATTTTTTGATCGGGAAATTCCTGAGATCGAATTCAGGCATTCAACCGATTTTGTACCGGGGAATATTTAGTTGAAAGGCGTTCGCGAATGGCGACACCGGATTATCTTCAGCAGGTCATTGTTTCAGGAAGAAAATATGCGGGAAGTGGCAGGCGCGTATCGGCGGCTAAGGGTGGAGTATTCCGCCGGCCTTCGGTAACGAGCTCTGTCTGGGCCTCGTTGGACATCCTGACGGTGGTAGTTGGCGCAATGCTGGCGTTGCGGTCCCGCGTGGTTATGCCTACGGAGGTGTCCACGCTGCATGTTCTGCCGCATCTGATCCACTCCTCCCCCAATCTACTGTTCTTTTACGTTGGCTGGTTTGGTGTGTGTCTGGTTTTCTTTACACGATCCTATGGGTTGTACGGGCCGATCCAACACCGCAGCGGACTGCATGAGCAGAGGATGACGATGCAGGCGTCGCTGACGTCCGGATTGCTTTTGTGCGGCACGCTGTACCTGTCGAGCGGCGGCGGGTCGATATCGCGGCTAGTGGTATCGCTGATGGTGGTGTTCACGACGGGGTTGCTTTGCCTGCGGCGGGCATTATGGCGGCGGATGATTTACCGGCGCTGCCGAGCTGGGGTGGAGACTCGGAATGTGCTGATTATCGGGGCGGGAAGGGTTGGGCATGCGCTGAAGAATCATATTGAATCGCTGCAATATCTGGGGTTCCGGTTTAAGGGATTTGTTGCGTTGAGCGAGCGCGAGGCGGAGTCAGGCGACGCCGATGTGATTGGGGATGTGCGGAATTGCCTGTCGCTGGCGCGGTCACTGTTTGTGGATGAGATTTTCTTTTCGGTCCCTGCGGAGAAACAGCTTGTGATCGGGATGGTGGAAGAGGCGCGGGTTGCCGGAATCGACGTCCGGGTGGTGCCGGATATGTACGATGGGCTGGCGTGGAATGCGAGGGTAGAGTATGTCGGGCAGTTTCCGACGATTCCACTGCACCGGAAGGATTTTCCAATTGGCGGAATTCTGGTGAAGCGGGTGTTGGATATCACGGTCTCGTCGGTTGCGTTGGTGGTGGGGGCGCCGGTGATGCTGGCGATTGGGTTGGCGATCCGGATGGATTCGGGGGGCAGAATCTTTTACAAGGCGCAGCGAATCGGACGCAAAGGGCGGGCGTTCTCGTGCTACAAGTTTCGGACGATGGTACACAATGCGGACCATTTGAAGGCAAATCTGACGCATATGAACGAGCGCGATGGCGTCCTGTTCAAGATTGCCAAGGATCCTCGTATCACCAGGGTGGGCAGGGTGTTGCGGAAGTATTCGCTGGATGAGTTGCCACAGTTTTATAACGTGCTGAAGGGTGATATGAGTCTGGTTGGGCCGCGGCCACCGATGGCGGCGGAGGTGGAGCAGTATGATCTGGCGCATCTGCGCCGGTTGGATGTGCTGCCCGGGATTACGGGGTTGTGGCAGGTTGAAGCCCGGCAGGACCCATCGTTCGACAGCTACATTTCGCTCGATACGGCGTATGTGGAGAACTGGAACCTGATGATGGATTTGAGGATTCTGGCGCGGACGGTGGGCGTGGTGTTGAGCGGGACAGGCTCCTAAGCGGCAGAGGCTGGCACGGGTTAGACTTTAAGGGTGAAGATAGCGCTTGCCCAGATCAACCCGACGGTGGGAGATTTCGCCGGAAATACGAAGAAAATTTTTGACTATGCCACACGTGCCGAAGAGAAGGGCGCCGATCTGGTGGTGTTTCCTGAACTTGCGGTATGTGGGTATCCGCCGGCGGATCTATTAGAGAAAACGGTCTTTATTGCGCGGGCAGAACAGGCTGTGGCGGAGCTGGCTGGATGGACTGGCCAAGTTGGACGTCCGGCGATTCTGTGTGGGACCGTGATGGCAGCAGTGGCCAATGTGGGGAAGCAGGTTCGGAATGTGGCGGTTCTACTGGATGGAGGCAAGGTTCGCTTCGTACAGCAAAAGATGCTTCTGCCGTTTTATGACGTGTTCGACGAGCAGCGTTATTTTGAGGCAGGAACTGAGCAGTCGCTGGTCTGTGTTGGAGGTCATCCATTGGCGATAACGATATGCGAGGATGCGTGGAACGATAAGGGCTTCTGGCCGCGGCAGATGTATCCGGTGGATCCTGTGGAGGGGTTGATGGAGAAGTGGGAGGCGCGGAAGGAGCTGGTGGGGCGCCAGCGGATTGTTCTGAATATCTCGGCTTCGCCGTACTGGCAGGGAAAGACGCAAGTGCGCCAGAGTATGTTGACGGCGATTGCGGTGCGGCATAGGGCATATGTTGCGATGGTGAACCAGGTGGGAGGAAATGACAGCCTGGTGTTTGATGGGTCCTCGGTGGTGATCCGGCCGGATGGGGAGGTGACGGCGAGAGCAGCATCGTTTGCGGAGGATCTGGTGGTCTTCGATACGGAGGAGACAGCGGCGGTTGTACCAGACGCAGCGGTGGAAGGGGTGGCGGAGTTGTGGGATGCGCTGGTGCTGGGAACTCGGGATTATGTGAGGAAGTGCGGGTTTAGCAAGGTTCTGGTGGGATTGAGCGGGGGGATCGATTCGGCTTTGGTGGCGGCGATTGCGGTGGAGGCTTTGGGAGCCGAAAACGTTGTCGGGATTGGCATGCCGACGGAGTACTCGTCGCTGGGATCGATCGAGGATGCGCGGAAACTGGCGAGGGGGCTTGGGGTTCGGTTCGAATTGCTGCCGATTCACGATGTCTTCTCGCAGTTCCAGCACGTGTTGGCGCCGTTGTTTGGTGGAACCTCGTTTGGACTGGCGGAGGAGAATCTGCAGCCGCGGATTCGGGGAACGCTGCTGATGGCGCTTTCGAATAAGTTTGGGGCTCTGGTGTTGACGACGGGAAATAAGAGCGAGATGGCGACGGGGTATTGCACTCTGTACGGCGACATGGTGGGCGCGCTGGCGGTGATTGGCGATGTGATGAAGACGCGGGTGTATGCGTTGAGCCGGTATGTGAATCGGGTAAAGGAGGTTATTCCGTGGGCGACGATCGAGAAGCCACCATCGGCGGAGTTGCGGCCGGGGCAACGGGATACGGACTCGCTGCCGCCGTATGAGGTGCTGGATCCTATTCTTGAGGCATATGTGGAGCGATATTGCTCGGCGGAGCAGATTGCAGAGGAGCAGGGGGTTGACGTTGGGCTGGTGAGATCTGTTTTACAGCTAGTGGAGCGGAGCGAGTATAAGCGGCAACAGGCTGCTCCAGTATTGAAGGTGACGAGAAAGTCGTTCGGAATGGGACGGCGGTTTCCCATTGCGGTCAAAGTTCAGGTGTAATAGGAGTGCTGCTCGCGGACAAGCGGCAGCGGAGGATGGTTTCTTTGAAGAATTCATATTTGATGTTGGCAGGATTGGCAATGGCTCTCAGCGCGACGGCAGTGGCTGGAGCCCAGACAGCGGCACAGACGGCTCCGGCTCCTAAAGCAACGGCACCACAGCAGCCTGGGGCTCCGCTGCAGTTGCAGGACATGGGGCAAACGGTGAAGGCCGATCCGTTCCCTCCGGTGAATCCGAAGTTCTTTACCGCGTCCGCGCCGACAGTGGATACGGTGAATGGGTTTCTGAAGGCGCTTTGGGGGTATGACCCGAATCGGATCTGGAGGGTGGAGGCGATCCAGACGACAGCTGCGCCGAATGTCAGTAAGGTGATTGTCTTCGTTTCGGATAAGGCTCCGGGCGCGAAGGTGCAGCCGACGGCGTTCTTTGTGACGCCGGATGGAAAGCACGCGGTGGCGGGCGACGCGATTGTTCCTTTTGGCGTGACGCCGTTTGCTGATGCGCGGAAGACACTGGAGGCCCATGCTGACGGTGCTTCGCGCGGCGCCACGGGCAAAGACTTTATGCTGGTGGAGTTTGCGGACTTGCAGTGTCCGCATTGCAAGGAAGCACAGGGCACGATGGAGCAACTGGTGAAGGACTTCCCAAATGCCCGCGTGGTCTATCAAAGTTTTCCGATCGTCGATCTGCATCCGTTTGCGTTCAAGGCGGCGGCGTACGGCTACTGCGTTCAGAAGCAGAAGAACGACGCTTTCTTTGTCTATGCGGCCGCGGTGTTCGATACGCAGGAGGCTTTGACGGCGGAGGCTGGAGACCAGACACTGAAGGCCGCAGTGACCAAGGCAGGATTGGATCCGGCGGCGGTAGACGCGTGTGCTGCGACGCAGGCGACCAAGGACCAGGTCAATGCGTCGATCAAGCTGGCGGAGGAGGTTGGTGTCGACCAGACCCCCATGCTGGCGGCGAACGGACACTTGCTGCCACTGACGGGAGTTCCGTATGAGACGCTGAAGAACATCATTGCGTACCAAGCAACGTTGGATGGCGTGAGTTCGGGTGCGACGGGTCCGGCGGTTGGGAGTAGTTCGACTACCCCTCCGACCCTGGGCAAGCACTGATCCTGTTTTTCTCTCATCGTGACGCTACATAGGAAGACCCCTATGTAGCGTTTTCGGAGTCCCTTGATCCGTAGAGGCTCGGCTTGAACCGCGTCAGTTGGAGATGGGGAAGGATTTGAGATTGCTGCCCTGGTAGTAAAACTGTGTCGCCGAGGAGGCGATTTTTTCGTAGACGAAGGAGTCTCGGGAGATAGAGGCTTTCTTGCCGTCGATACCAGCGTAGTGGCCTGGAATAAGCTTCCATACGACGGCTGGAGTTGTGGTTTGAACGGGGCTGACGACGACTTCGGTGATGGTCTGGCCCCGGCGCGTGGTTACGAGCAGGACTTCTTCGAGGAAGTGTTTTTGGTCGTCTCCCTGGATGAGGGCTACGATGTAGGAAGAGTCCGTTCTGGGATAGAAGTTTCCGACGGCTACGCCAGGGCATTGACCCTGATGAGCATTTTTCCAGAGTTTCCAGTCGTCTGAAGGAAGATCGAAGGGTGAGACGATCTTCCAGTGATCCTGTTCGACGGTGACTCTTAATGTGTCGGGAAGCCCGCTGAGGCAACTCTGGGCCTGGACTTGGGTGGAGAGCGATATCAGTGTTGCTACGAGGATTAGTTTGATAGGAGTCATGTTCGTGAGTTCCGCGGGCTCAGCTTTCATGCTGAATTGACGATACGTGACTCCAGGTTTTCGAGAGCCGCTAAGGGATCCAGGCACGGCGAATTCAACTGCCACTTTTGTGGTGTTGCGGTTGTCCCTGATTCTTCATTTGAAGTGGCATTGCGCGTGCTGATTCAGCAAGAGGCCTATCACATCATTGAGCGTGCAAGATGGCAAAGGCGCTATGCGCGTATGCTCTAACGTGATGATGCCAAATTGCCCGACGTGCCGGTGCAATGACGCTGTGAGGCGTTCCCACCGGATCGTGTTGGAGGCGGTGTTGAGTCTTATCTTTCTGTACCCGTTCCGGTGCGAACATTGCGACTCCCGGTTCTACCGCTTTCACAAGGCGGACGACGATTCGACACACCACCTGAAGGCAAAGCACCGCTGAGGGCCGATAAGGCTAGATTTCCATATCTGATTAACTTGGAATGACGGACTCTTATGAGACGCGATCATGGAAGGCCGAAGCTTAGGCCGTCCGCGATGAACCAGGTTAGAGGGATGATTGCGACGGTGAGGAAAGCGAGGAGTAGCTGAAGTAGCGCTCCGCGCGGGTGTGAATAGGCTTCAGATGATGCTCCTGTCCGGCTGGGGAATTCCTTGAAACTAGAATGGACGGAGTGTCACGGCATAGCGTGAGAGGAGAGCGATGCGGGCAGAGGATGTGAAGAAAATACTTGGACTGAGGCCGCATCCGCGTGAAGGTGGATGGTATGTACGGACCTATGAGAGTGGGGAGTTCATTGCGGCTTCGGCGTTTCAGGATGGGAGGTATGCGGAGGGACGGCGGACAGGGACGGCGATCTATTATTTGCTGGAGCAGGGGACTTTCAGCGAGATGCACCGCCTGCGGTCGGATGAGGTATTTCATTTTTACGCCGGGGATGCGGTGGAACTGCTGCTCCTGAAGGAGGGCGAAGGGGGAAGGACGGTGGTGATTGGTAATGATTTGTTACAGGCGCAGCGGCCGCAGGTGGTTGTAGAACGCGGGGTGTGGCAGGGTTCGCGGCTGATGGCAGGTGGGCGATGGGCGTTGCTGGGATGTACGGTATGTCCGGGGTTTGAATTTGAGGACTATGAGACGGGAGTGCGGGAGCGGTTGTGTGCGGGATGGCCGGAGTTTGCGGGAGAGATTGAGGCGCTGACGCGGACGGGCTCATGAGGCGTTGGAGATTGGCGGGGAATCGCTAGCGGTATTGGGGATAAACAAGTCTTTCGGGTGACTCATTCGGCGCCTCTACGGGACGATATGAGCTGCTGCTAGTTGCAGCCACACCAGCAGGATATGTGGGGTGCACCCTAGAAGCACAACGGCAAACGCAATCAGGCCTATCACGAGCTGGCTGACGAGTGGTGTAGGAATGGGACCCGCATCCGGCGCAGGATCGGCAATATAGATTCGTTTGAGCACCTGGAGGTAGTAGTAGAGCGACACGGCGCTCATGGCGATTGCGAGAATTACGAGCCACAGAAGGCCAAGGGTTTGGGGTTGGGCAATCAGCGCGGAGGCGAAGACGTAAAATTTGCCGAAGAATCCGGCCAAGGGGGGGATTCCTGCGAGGGAGAGCAGAAAGATAAGCATGCAAAAAGACAATACGGGAGCGCGCCGGCTGAGACCGGAGAAATCGGAGAGCTTGTCAGCACCGGTTGTGGCTTCAACGACGGCGACAACGCCGAACGCGCCAACGGTGGTAAGAGCGTAGGTGAAGGCGTAGTACAGTAACGCATCGAAGCTCTGTTCGGTGTGCGCTGCCAGGGCAACGAGCATGTAACCTACGTGCGCAATCGCCGAATAAGCAAGCAATCTCCGCACGCTGGTTTGCATAATGGCTACAAGGTTCCCGAGCACCATGGAGAGTGCGGCGAGAACTGCGATCACGGGAACCCATCCAGGCAGATAGACGGCCCAGGTGCCGCTGCCCTCTGCGCCCGCGAAACCGACGACCATCACCTGATAGAAGATGATGATGCCGGCGACCTTCGAGCTGGAGGCGATAAGGGACGCGCTGGGTGTGGGCGCGCCCTCATAGACGTCGGGAGCCCAGAAGTGAAATGGGGCTGCAGCCACTTTGAACCCAAACCCGATGACGATCATGACGATGGCTACAGCCAGAAGTGGATCGAGAGACGGGCCCTTAAGGGTGTTGGCGATTCCCACGAGGTTGATTGAGCCGGACAAACCGTAGACGAGGCTGAGTCCGAAGAGCAAGAACGCCGCTGACGTTCCGCCGAAGAGAAAATACTTCAACGACGCTTCCGCGGATCGTGCGCTGCGCTTATTGAAGGCAGCAAGAACGTAGAGCGACAGGCTCAGCAGCTCCAACGAAATGAAGATCAGAAGAAGGTTTTGCGAGCTGATCAGAAACATCATGCTGGTTGTGGCAAACAGAATGAGAGCCACGTATTCGCCGACGTGTGCGGTAAATTTCGATTCGATTGATAGCAGGATCACAAGCATCGCTAAGACGAGTAGCGCAATTTGAATTAGCGCTGTCTGCGGATTGAGAACGAGCGCTCCATCGAAGACGTTCGCTTGCTCTGGAGCGGATAAAATTCGAGCGATTGAGCCAATGCAGCCGACGCAGGAAACTACGGCAGCGAGAGTAAACCGGGCGCGCGTGCGAGCGCCGCGCATATAAAGGAGATCTGCCGCCAGGACAGCAAGCGCGGCAGCAACGAGGATTACTTCCGGCAGGACCAGCTTGAACAATGCGGAGTAGTCTATCGCGATCATTGCCAGATCCCTTTCCGCAGGCTGTCGAATAGCGGCGAGTTGAATGCTGGAATGATTCGGCTAAGGATCAGCTGTGGATAGAGCCCTATAAGCAGGCTTGCGCAGATGAGAATGGCAGCGCCGATGCGTTCGGGAGCGGAGATCGGCGGCAGATGAGGATGCAGGCCGGCGGAGTCGGCTGCGGGTGTCCCGAAAAACGCCTTTTGCATTGCACGCCACGTGAAGGCGACGCCAACGAGGATTCCTATTCCGGCAAGGACGGCGAACATCGGGAAAGCGCGCCAAGCGCCAATGAGCACCTGGAGTTCCGCGACAAATCCGCTAAAGCCGGGCAAGCCGATGGATGCCATGCCTGCGACAACGAAAGTGACCGCGGCAAAGGGGATGAATGTGTAGAGCTTCATCTTCTCCAGGTCGTCGAGGTCGCGAGTGTGCGTTCTGTCGTAGACCATTCTTCCAACGACGGCAAACAGGAGCCCGGCTATTATTCCGTGGGAAAACATCTGCAGGACGGCACCACTAAGGCCAATCTGAGTCAAGGTCATCAGGCCCAATAAGACAAAGCCCATGTGACTGACGCTCGAATAGCCGATGACGAACTTGAAGTCTTTTTGCACGAGAGCGACCGTCGCGCCATAGACGATGCCGATGAGCGCGAGCAGAGCAAAGACGTCACGCCAGGAGCTAAAGCCAAGCACATGAAATCCCCACGGGTCCAACCCTCTGGGGAAAAGTGTCATGGCAACCCTTAAGCAGCCATAGGCGCCCAACTTCATGACTACGCCGGCGAGCAGCATTGAGGCGGCAGTAGGGGCAGCGACGTGGCCTGTGGGGGCCCAGGTGTGGAACGGCCATAGGCCGGCTAATATTCCGAAGCCGACAAAAACCAATGGAAAGGCCCACATTTGAAAATGAATTGGGAACGGAAACTGCGCGAGATCGACGAGACTCATCGTCTTTGCGCCCGCAACTACATATGCGGCTATCAGTCCGATGAGTACCATCGCGCTGCCGACGAAGGAGTAGAGTGCAAGTTTCATTGCGGCGTACTCGCGCCGCGTCGAGCCCCAGATGGCAATGAGGAAGTACTTCGGGATGATGGCAATTTCGTAGAAAACGAATAGCAGCAAAAGATCGAAGCTCAGAAAGACGCCATATACGCCACCGATAAGTGCGAGGTAGAACGCGAAAAATTCCCTGGCGCGGTACTCAACGTTCCACGAGAAAAGAATCCCGGCGATCGCAACAATTCCAGTCAGCAGCAGCAACGTCAGGCTGATGCCGTCTGCTGCGAGACGATATTCGATGCCGAGCGATGGAATCCAGGGCACGCGCGCAACCGTTATCAGGGAGCCGTTGGTTTGCTGGGTGAATCCAACTATCGTCACCACCAGTCCCGCTATGGCAGCCAGCAACGCGATAATTCGCGCGGCGGACGGACTCACCTTCGCAAGCATGAGCACCAGCACTGCGAGGAACGAAATGTAAATGGTCCAGGCGAGCATAATTAGTCTGCCAAAACAGAGATATCCGGCGAGCCCGCATTGCGCTCCATCTCTGTCATCTTCAAATTGGCCTTCTCCTTTCTCACCGGCGGCTAAAACCTCAGGTGGCTTACCAGCTGCATGCTGGTGCTGTTGATGACGCCGAGGATTAGTTGCGGATACAGCCCAAGAATAAACATCAATGCGAGCGGAGGCAGCAGCGCCAGCCGCTCCCCAACGGTAAGATCAGGAAGCTTCGCCCATCTTTCATTGAGCGGTCCCGAAAAAACACGCTGAAGAATCGTAAGAATAAAAATTGCCGTCGCCAGCAATCCCAGGACGGCAAGTGAGGTTGCCCAAGTCGCCAGTGGAAATGCGCCTCTGAAGATCAGAAATTCACCGACAAAACCGTTGAGCCCGGGAAGGCCGAGAGAGGAAAACAGAGCGATACCCATGAGGCCGCAGAAGACGGGAGCGATTTTGCGCAGGCCGCCAAAGTCATTGAGACCACGCAAGCCGCCAGTACGTTTCTCGAGCAAAGCCACAAACCAAAATAGGGTCGCGGCGGTGAGGCCGTGGTTGAACATTTGTAGAAGCACACCGTTAAGTGCTGCCGTTTTATCTATTGCGAAGGCGGCGTTGTCGCCAGTGAATGTCGCAACCGAGACGATCCCGAGAATGCAATATCCGAGGTGATTAATGGAAGAGTAGGCGAGGATGCGTTTGAGATCCTTTTGTGCCAGGGCGGCATATGCCGAAAGAACGATCGTGGCGACGGCGAGCCACAGAAGAGCGGTTCGGGCGGATCGCATTTCGACGTAAAAAATTGGCAGGAGTATTCGCAGAAAACCGTAGACTCCCATCTTCGACATTGCACCGGTGAGCAGCATCGTCGTGCCAGTGGGCGCTTCGGCGTAGGTTGAAGGCACCCAGGTGTGAAATGGAATCAGGGGTACTTTGACCGCGAAGCCTAAAAATGCTCCGGCGAAGATGAGCAGCGCAATCTGTTGGCGTCCGAGTGAGTGCCAACTTAATTTCGCTACTAGTGCAGGTAGAAGTAGCCCATCGCGGGCCGATTCGGAGAGGGTGATGAAGTCGAATATGCCGGTGCATTGGAAGATGGCGAGAAATGCCAAGAGCAGCGCGACGCTTCCAATCATGGTGTAGACGAAGAATTGAGTTGCTGCGGTGGCGCGTTGCGTTCCTCCCCAAAGGCGAATCAGGAAGAATGCCGGGATGAGGCTCAGCTCCCAGAAGATGAACCAGTGAAAAAAGTTCAATGCTGAAAATGTTCCAAAGAGTCCTGCCTGAAGGAAGAGGATGAGCGAGAAATAGAGCGGAGCATTCTGTCGAATCGGCCAGGATGCGGCCATGGACATGGGCACGACAATCGCGGTAAGCAACAACATGAGGAGGCCAAGTCCGTCGATGCCGACGTGATATTGCACGCCAATCGCTGGAATCCAGGCGTGAATCTCTTCGAATTGGAGACCGCCGGAGACCGGGTTGAAACGATGCCATAAGATCAACGTCAACGCGAGCGCAACAAGACTGAAGGTCAACGCAATGCGACGCGCAAGTTTGCCATTTTGCTCGCCGAGGCCGAGGATTCCAAACGCGCCGATCAGAGGCACAGCGGTAAGTATTGTGATCAGGGGAAGCTGGTTCATCCGCGCTTACCCCAGATCAGGAATAGAACAAGGCCAATAAAGGCTATGCCGACGATGCGCAGGTAATTTTGGGCGCGGCCGTTTTGAAGGCGCGAGAGAAGGCGTCCTCCCAGAGTTACGCTTCGACAGCCTTGATCAAAGCCAGGATTTACCACGAATGTGTCCACTGAGCGGTCTAAGACTGACAGCCCCAGTACAAGATAAGTGACGAGTTGTACCGCGCCTCCCCAAATCCACCGATCGAGCCAATCGCAGGCATGTGAGCACCATGTATTGAAGCGAATGACGGTGGCTTCGTAGAGTTTGTCGACAAAGAAGCCATTGCGCAGAACATTGAATATTTGAGGTTGAAGCTGCTCGAGAGGATCAGCAGTCCCAAAGCTTTCAACTGGCTTGCGTCCGTAGAACCACCAGCCGAGGCCGAGACCAAGAAAGACGATGATCGTGGATGAAAGCATGATGGGCAGAATGCCGTTCTCGGCGAACCCTCTGAGGTCCAACTGAGTGTGCCGGCCATCGAGAAAAGAAGCGAACCATGGCCATGCGGGCGTGCCAATCACTCCGAGCAGCACGGAGAACACCGCGAGAATGACCAAGGGAAGCGTCATGACCGAAGGACTCTCGTGGGGAAGTGTCGCGACGTCAGGCACGGTGGGGTGATGTGCATCGCTGGCTGCGGCGACCTGGCGTGAATTTCCAAAGAAGACGTAGTAGACCTGCCGGGTCATGTAGAAGGCGGTCAGCAGGACTCCGATTGCCGCAAGGTAAAAAGGAATGCGGGAGACGGTCCAGGTCGAAGCGGCGTGGAGGATGGCGTCTTTGCTCCAAAAGCCGGAGAAGAAAAACGGAAAGCCGCACAGTGCGAGCATGCCCACGGCATACGTAGCGAATGTGACGGGCATGAGTTTGCGCAGGCCGCCCATGCGGCGGATGTTCTGCTCTTCACGGCAGCCGTGAATGACCGATCCGGCGCCCATAAACAGCAGAGATTTGAAGAAGGCATGAGTGATGAGGTGGAACATGCCTACTGCTACGCCGCCAACTCCCAAGCCAACCATCATGTAGCCGAGTTGAGAGACGGTAGAGTATGCGAGTATGCGCTTGATGTCATCCTGCGCGATAGCAATGCTTGCAGCAAAGATGGCGGTGATAGCACCAACCCAGGTAACGACTGTGAGTGCGGGGGCGGGAGTGGCGAGCAGGCCGATTCCGCTATGAGCGCTGATCAACGGAAAGATTCGTGCGATGAGAAAGACGCCAGCCGCAACCATTGTTGCCGCGTGGATAAGAGCGCTGACTGGGGTTGGGCCTTCCATAGCGTCGGGCAGCCAAACGTGAAGCGGCACCTGGCCGGATTTTCCTACCGCGCCGCAAAAGATCAGCAAACCGATTCCGGTGGAAGCGGCTAAGCCGATACTCGTCGTCTTCGCGACAAGGGCGACGAGTGCAGAATGCTCAAGACAGCCGATGCCTCCATCGTAAAAGAGCAATGTACCGGCTTCTGAATACAGCCAGACCATGCCGAGCAGGAATGCCAGGTCGCCGATCCTGGTGGTGATGAATGCTTTCTTCGCCGCTGCTGCGGCGCTCGGCTTCCGATACCAGAAGCCAATGAGCAGGTAGGAGGTAAGGCCGACGATCTCCCAGCAGATAAACAGCAAAAGCAGGCTGTTTGCGATGACGACGCCGAGCATTGCCCCGGCAAAGAGCGACAAAAAGCAAAAAAAGCGCGTGAAGTTTTCATCGTGGGCCATATAGCCGACGCTGTATATAAAAATCAGCAGGCCGACGAATGTGACCATGACCAGCATCACGGCTGTGAGCGGGTCGAGCACCCAACCTAGTTTGACCCATTCGCTGCCAACCTGGAACCATGAAAAATTGAAGATCTGCCTGGTTTCGATTCCATGGCTACTGAGTTGAAGAGTTTGCGCAAACGCGGCGACGGAGAGCAGCAACGACACAAAGATGGACCCAATAGCGGCACTCGCCGCAAACCTGCGGTTTCTTTGTTTGGCAAAGGCGCTGAGGCCGGCTGCCAGAACCGGCATCGCGGGAATAAGCCAGAGATTTTGGACAATCCAAGTCATGTCGTCTCAATCGATGGTGCGATGGTGGATTGTCGATCTTGCAGTGCTCTTTGATTTATTCGCAACTCATCCTCTCATCGAATCGATCTGGTCGAGGTTGGTGGTTTTGTATTGGCGGTAGATAGAGATGATGAGGGCCAAACCGACGGCAGCTTCCGCCGCTGCGACGCCGATCGAAAAGATCGCAAAGATGATCCCGGTCAATGCTTGCGGGTTTGGGCCGTAGCGCCAGAATGCGATGAAGTTTAAATTTGCCGCGTTGAGCATCAGCTCGATTCCTACGAGGACGAGAATGGCGTTACGGCGAGTCAGCGCGCCAGCCAGACCGATGGAAAAGAGAAGCGCAGAAACAATGAGGTAATGCGCAAGCGGCGTCATTTCTGACCTCGCTTTTCCTGCATGGCAATGGTCACTGCGCCAAGAAGCGCGACCGTCAGGAGCAGGCCGATGACCTCCAACGGCAATGCATATCCTGACATCAGAGTATTGCCGATTTGGCTGACAGTTACCTGGGGTTGCGGCGATAACCCATGCCGGATTGCCGAGGTGGAACTGATCGTCCCGACCAGGATTCCAAAGACGACCGCGGAGACAAGAGCGCTTCCGATCCAGGAGGCTGAAACAATGGGTTGTGAAGCCGGATCCGCGCCGCGCGTAAGCAAGATGGCGAATACGACGAGAATCGCTACCGCTCCAACGTACACCAGAATCTGCGCGAAGCCGACGAACTGCGCGGCGAGCTCGAGATACAGGCCGGCGAGGCCGGCGAAGGCCAGAATCAGCGCCAGAACGCAATGCACGAGGTTGCGTAGAGTCAGCGCAGCCGCGGCTCCGGCAATTGTCAGCACTCCGAGGATGAAAAATGGCAGGGTCACTTCTCCGGGCACGTCGTCGTGGATTGATCTGGTTTTATTGTTGTCTCACTACTTGGCATTGTATTCATCAGTTGGCCCGCGTCCAGCGCAAATCCATTTTCCCTCACTGCAATCACACGAGAGCTGCATTAACTATTTATTCAGCGAATCGATAGGTCCGCTTTTCAAATTTATTTGACTGCATCAGCCCGCGGCCGAGCAGGACGTATGGAACAACAACGAGGATGAGACAAACAAGCCATCGCAAGAGGCCGGAGAGCATGAAGTGCCAGATCCCGGCAGTAACGAGGTTAATGAGTGCCAAGGGCAGCATGAACTTCCAGGCAAAGTTCATCAACTGATCCATGCGCAGGCGCGGCAGAGTGGCACGAATCCAGATAAACATTGCGATGAGAGCAACGAGCTTTGCAAAAAACCAGAGATACGAAGGAATCCAGCTGAGAACGGAGAGCGGGGCCGACCAACCGCCGAGGAAGAGCGTGATCGCGAGTCCGCTGATGGCAAACATACCGATATATTCGCCGAGAAAGAACAAGGCGAACTTGAACCCGGAATATTCGATGTAATAGCCGGCGATAATTTCAGATTCGCCTTCGGGGAGGTCGAAGGGTGAGCGGTTGGATTCGGCTGTAGCAGCGATCATGAAGAGAACAAATCCGGCGAATCCCCATGGAGTGAAGACGAACCAGTGCGGCCAGATTCCGGTATAGCCGGCCTGTCTCTCCACAATGGCAACGGTAGAGAGGGAACCGGCGGTCATAACGACCACAATTGCCGAGAGAATGAGCGGGACTTCGTAGCTGATCATCTGGGCGATGGCGCGCATTGCGCCGAGTAAGGAATATTTGTTTCGGCTCGACCAGCCCGCCATAAAAATCGCCAGTTCGACGATGGAGCCAGCGGCAAAGAAATAGAGCACACCGGCGTCCAGATTAACGGTCACCATATTGCGACCGACCGGCAGAACCGCGTAGCCCATGAAAGCAGCCACCACCAAAACCAGAGGCGCCAGAAGATGTACGACCTTGTCCGCAGCGTGCGGGACGACATCTTCCTTGGTGAGCGACTTCAATCCATCAGCAAGAGGCTGAAGAAGCCCGTAAGGTCCCACACGATTCGGGCCATAGCGATTCTGAAAGCGGCCCAATCCCTTGCGTTCCATGATCGTGGTGAGAGCAAACAGGGAAGCGAAGACGACGATGATCGACACCACGGACAGGGTGGCAGCAACGATCGGCTGCAGGTCGAGGGGCGAATGACCCACGAGCCAGTGCTTCAGAATGACGAAGATTTGATCTATCGCTTCAGACATGGGCCATCATTTCGTGGGGTCGGCTCCTGGATTTGTTTGAGGAGTAGGCGCTGCTGAGGGTGGCTCCGCGGCAGGTTTTGCTTTGGCCTCTGCCTTGATCTTTGCCTCGGTCAGGCGTTCATCGACTTCGGCAGCGCCGACGGGATGGATTTTCTGAAAATACTCGTTTGGCTTGGCCAGTTTCTCTTTGCGCCACAGCAGGCCGTCGAAACGGTTATCTGTGCTCAGTTCGAATGCGGTGTCCATCTCGATGGCGTCGAAGGGGCAGACCTCTACGCAGATCTGGCAACTCATGCAGACGGAGACATCGATGTTGAAGACTGCCGGGAAAAATTGAGGTTTGCCGATATAGTCCGGCTTCTTGTCTTTGCTCTTTTCGATGAAGATGCATTTTGGCGGACATTCTTTTTCGCAGATCTGGCAGGCGACACAGCGCAGCCCCGCTTGCCAGTCGTCGCCGTCATAGACGAGGAAGGGAAAGTTACGGGCGGCTTCTGCCTGCTGGGCACGCTCTTCGGGAAATTGGATGGTGGTCAACCGGTCCTTGCTGACGTAACTGCCGAAGAAATTCTTCGCTGTCTCCGCCAAACCTTTCAGGATTCCTTCACCGACCATGACTTAAACCTCTTGTTCCAATAATCAGGATTATCAACCTGTATCTACGTGTGTTAGCGATCAACTTCTCCCAGCACAATATCCACGGTACCAAAAATTACGATGGTGTCGGCCACGTTATAGCCGCGACACATATCTTCGAGAATAGTGAGGTTGATCAGACTGGGCGGACGCACGCGATACCGATAGGGATTTGGTGAGCCGTCGCTGATCAGGTAAAAGCCAAGTTCGCCCTTCGGCGACTCAATTCGGCCATAGGCTTCTCCGGGTTTCGGGCGAAATCCTCGAATCTTCGCCTTTGGGTCGATGATGGGGCCGCCTGGAATGTCACGCAGCGCCTGATTGAGAATCTTCAGGGACTCGCGCATCTCGAGCATGCGGATCATGTAGCGGTCGAAGACGTCGCCGTGCTCGCCAAGCGGGATTTTGAAGTCAAACCGGTCGTAGATTCCGTAGTGGTCTACCTTGCGGATGTCGTAGTTCACACCCGAGGCGCGCAACATGGGGCCGGTGACGCCGGCGTTGATGGCGAGATCCTTCTTGAGCACACCTACGCCTTGTGCCCGCGCCATGAAAATTTCATTTCCGGTGAGCAATTGCTCGTATTCATCAAGGAACCGTGGAAACGCGTCGACAACTTTTTGGGCTTGTTCGAGCCAGCCGGAGGGAAGTTCAACGCGGCAGCCGCCAAAGCGCATGTAGTTGCACATCATGCGCGAACCGGTGAGCAATTCAAAGAGGTCAAGTATCTTTTCCCTCTCGCGAAAGGCGTACATCAAGGGCGTGCCGCTTGCACCCATCTCCTGGGTCAGGAATCCGATGGTGGCAGCGTGGTTTTGCAGGCGCGTCAGCTCAGCGGTGATGATGCGGATGTACTCGGCTCGTTCGGGGACCTGCAGGCCAGCAAGTTTTTCGACCGCGAGTGCGTAGGCCCAGTTATTTGTAAGCGAGCACATGTAATCGAGCCGATCGGTATACGGCATCGAAGAGAGGTAGCTCGCAGTTTCGGCAATTTTTTCGTGGTTGCGGTGCAGGTAGCCGAAGACGGGTCTGAGCTTCACGACGCGCTCCCCATCGAGCACGACATCCATACGGAATACGCCGTGAGTGGATGGGTGATGCGGTCCCAGCGCGATTTCAAGCAGCTCGCCTTCGCTGCCACTGTCAATAAGCTCCTGGGGCAGGTCTTCGAATTCGAGTTCTGTAATTACCTTTGTCATTTGCTGTGCTGGGTTGCCTTTAGCAGAACGTTGTCGTGCGGCGTCGGTTCGTACTCGTAGTCGTCGGGCTCTACATAATCTTTGCGCATGGGATGGTCTTCAAATTCATCCCACATCAAGATACGGCGCAGATCGGGATGACCATCGAAGATGATCCCATAGAGGTCAAAAATCTCGCGCTCCTGAAATTCCGCACTTCGCCAGACTGGAGTAAGCGAGGGCAGATGGACGTTGTCGGTGCGGTTTTGCGTGCGTAAACGAAGGATAACCGGGCCCTGCTTGTGCTCCATCGAATACAGGTGGTAGACAGCCTCAAGATATCCTGGAGTTTGAGTTTTTCTGACCTCCTCGACCTCTTGTTCTACGCCGTCGACAAGCTTTTTGACCTTGATCTTTTCCGATATCTCCGAATCCAGCCAATCCACGCCGGAGACGTTGGAGCAGTAATCGAGACGCAGTTGCGCACTGTCCCGGAGGAAGGTTGCTGCTTCAAGCGCGTGCTCCGGCGCGAGGAGCAGCGAATGCTGGCCTGAGGGGCTGCCGTTGGGAATAATCTCCAAACGGCACCCTGGAACCGCAGCCTCGACGTCGGCTTTAATCTTCTCCAGCATTGTCTTTACCTGTTACGCGTGAAGGTACGTTGTTGAGAATGTTCCAGACGCTGGGATTGTTCGGAGGAACCAGATCGTGGGCGCCGTATTGTGGCACGATGAACTCGCTGGGCGCGGCTGCGTCGAGGTGCCGCGGCTTATTGGCGCCGGTCAAATCCTGTTGATCAATCTTTTTCTGGAGGGTCATGAACGCGTCAATGAGAGCTTCGGGCCGGGGTGGGCATCCGGGAATATGCACGTCGACGGGGATGTAGCGGTCAATACCCTTCAACACGTTATATCCCTGTTTGAACGGGCCACCCGAGATCGCGCACGCGCCCATGGCGATGACGTATTTTGGCTCTGCCATCTGGTTATAGAGGCGCACAACCTGGGGGGCCATTTTCTTGGTGACGGTGCCGGAGACGATCATCAGATCGGCCTGGCGGGGTGACGGCCGGAATACCTCTGCCCCGAACCGCGCCAGATCGTATCGCGCCATCGAGGTCGCAATCATTTCTATGGCGCAGCAGGCCAAGCCGAAGGTCATAGGCCAGACGGAGTTCTTCCGTCCCCAGTTGTAGAGCTCTTCGAGGGTCGTGGTGACAATACCCTGTTTGCTCAATTCGATCTTCAATTTCTGGTCGATCATATCCAGGTCAATACACCTTTCTGCCACGCCCACACCAGTCCTTCAACCAGGAGGAGCAGAAAGACCATCATGGCGATAGACGCTCCGATTGATAATCCGCCGAATGCGACCGCGAAGGGCAGTAAGAAGATGGTTTCGACATCGAAGATGAGAAAGATGATCGCGTAGAGGTAATACTCCGGCCGAAACTGAATGAACGCATCGTCTTTCGACTCGAGGCCGCACTCGTAGGTTGTGTTTTTGGAGAGCCCGGGTTTCCGCGGAGAAAACTTTTTTGACCAGAGCCAGGCCAAAGCAAGTGGCGCTATGGCAAAGCCAGCCGCCGCGATCGCCAGAATGACGATGGGCAGGTAGGAGTCGGGAGCCGAAGAATTCATAAATACCTGAGATAGCGGGTCTTATCAGCTAAGCTGACGATTCGAATTGTAGAACACGCTTGTCACATGCATACCATTGATGACAGCCACCTTACCAAGTGAAATGCGGCGCGTCAAAAAAATGGCAGGGACGAAATACCTTAGTCTTCTATAAGACGAGGCTTCGGCCATACATAAGGGCGCGTAGGCCGGATTTGATTGCGCGGGTCTTGCGAATGAGGGCCGATGCGTTGGAGCCAATGGGATCCTCCATCGTGCATTTTGGACTATCGATGCCGATGAAGGCGCCAGATCAGTGTGTTGTTTCCTGATGTAGCACACCGACACCGGTGCCATCTGAATTCCTTCGGCAGGGCGTCCTCAACTGGGGCTAGAATGAATGTGGTATTGAGTTTCGTTCGCGAGACTCCAACGTTCCATCCAGGGGGAGCACAACTCATGGCGACAGAAAACGTCGCGCTGGCAGCCGGTGCCGAAGGCGGCACTTTGAGCAAGCCGGACACGCAGCAACAGACTCCGCAGGCCATCGTCAACGACTTCAGCATTCAAATAGCTACCGTAAATGGATCGGGATCGCAGTCAGCCAATTTGGTGCTGCTGAGGACGATCTTCCGGATGGGTATTCCGGTCAGCGGTAAAAACCTGTTTCCTTCCAACATTGCTGGTCTGCCGACGTGGTACACCATCCGAGCCAGTAAAGACGGCTATGTTGCGCGCAAGAAGGAGATCGACCTCCTGATTGCGATGAACCCGGAAACCTCCAAAGAGGATATGCTTTCGCTGCCGGCCGGGGCTGCTGCGATCTATGAAGAGGCTGCCGACCTGCGGCAGTTTCGCGACGATATAGCCTGCTATCCGGTGCCGTTCGACAAGTTGACAGCAGCGGCTTGCCCTGAGGCCAAACTGCGCAAGCTGGTCAAGAACATGATCTACGTCGGTGTCGCGGCACAGCTTCTGCGGATGGACATGACGGCGGTGGAAGGCGCGCTGCGCAAGCAGTTTGCCAAAAAAGTGAAGGCGGCAGATCTGAACTGGGCCGCGGTGCAGGCGGGGTATGAGTATGCGGCAGCGAACTTTACGAAGAAGGATCCGTTCGTACTGGAGGCGATGAATTCGACCGCGGGCAAAATCATTATCGACGGAAACGCTGCTGCGGCGCTCGGCTGTATCTTTGCCGGATGCACCGTCGCAATGTGGTATCCGATCACGCCATCTTCTTCACTGGTGGAAAACTTCATCGAGTACGCAAAACGTTACCGCATCGGAGAGGATGGCAAGGCCACCTTCGCGGTCGTACAGGCGGAAGATGAGCTTGCAGCCATAGGTGCGGTGCTGGGAGCGGGATGGGCAGGAGCGCGCGCGATGACGGCGACGTCCGGTCCTGGAATTTCGCTGATGGCGGAGTTTGCCGGGCTTGGCTACTATGCTGAGCTGCCCGGGGTGATCTTCGATGTGCAGCGTACGGGCCCGTCGACGGGCATGCCGACGCGCAATCAGCAGGGGGATCTGCTCTCGGTCGCCTTTTTATCGCATGGAGACACAAAACACGTGATGCTGATTCCGGGCAGCGTGAAGGAATGCTACGAGATGGCGCAGGCTGCATTTGATCTCGCTGAGCAGTTGCAGACGCCGGTTTTTGTACTGTCTGACCTCGATCTTGGCATGAACAACTGGATGTCCGAACCCTTTTCCTATCCCGACAAGCCGCTGAATCGGGGAAAGGTATTGAGTGCGGACGACCTGACGAGGCTGGGCGGATTTGCTCGTTATAAGGACGTGGATGACGACGGTATCGGCTACCGCACGCTGCCGGGCACGGACCATCCTCAAGCTGCTTACTTTACGCGCGGCTCCGGCCACAACGAGAAGGCGCAGTACACCGAGAGGCCGGACGACTACTTCAACAATATGGAGCGGCTGTCGAAGAAATTTGAGACGGCGCGTACGCTTGTCCCACGCCCGGAGGTGGTGCAGACCGGGAAGGCGAAGATCGGTCTGATTGCATTCGGCTCATCTGATTTTGCGATGCGTGAGAGTCGTGATCAATTGAGAAAGGAATATGGTCTCGACACAGATTATCTGCGGCTGCGCGCCTATCCATTCTCGCGCGAGACGCATGAGTTTGTGGCGTCGCACGATCGCATCTACGTGATTGAGCAGAATCGCGATGCGCAGATGATGAGTCTGCTGAAGCTGGATCTGAAGGCTGAAGAGATCGTGAAATTACGCAGCATTCGCCACTTCAACGGACTGCCGATCGATGCGCGCTCCGTCACCGACGACCTTGTTACGCAGGAAGGAATCTAAATGGCAACGACACCCTCTACCTCTGCTCCTGTGGAAGCGCCAAAGCCGGCGGTCAAGACAAACCGGCTCGGCCTTCAGGTGCTCGACTACCGCGGCGGCAAGACGACGCTCTGCGCCGGCTGCGGACATAATGCAATCTCTGAGCGCATCATCGATGCATTTTATGAGATGGGAATCCAGCCCGAGCGCGTGATGAAACTTTCCGGCATTGGGTGCTCGTCCAAGAGCCCGGCATACTTCATGAGCCGCTCGCACTCGTTCAACAGCGTGCATGGCCGTATGCCATCCGTCGCGACGGGGGCGCTATTGGCGAATCGGACGATGAAAGCGCTGGGCGTCAGCGGTGACGGCGATACTGCTTCCATTGGCGTGGGACAGTTTGTGCACATGATGCGCCGCAACCTCCCGGTGATCTACATCATCGAGGATAACGGCGTATATGGCCTTACTAAGGGCCAATTCTCTGCGACGGCCGATATCGGCTCGAAGCTGAAGACGGGCGTGATCAACGATCTCCCGCCGATCGACACCTGCTCGCTTGCAATTCAACTGGGCGCGACGTTTGTGGGACGCTCATTTTCCGGTGATAAGAAACAGCTGCTTGCGATGCTGAAGGCCGCGATCTCGCATAACGGCACGGTAGTGCTCGATGTAATTTCGCCGTGCGTTACGTTCAACGATCACGAGGGCTCGACCCGAAGCTACAAGTACATGCAGGAGCACGAGGAGGCGATTTCCGAGGTGGGTTTCGTGCCGCACTTTCAGGAGATTGACGTCGACTACGATCCTGGGACGACGATCAACGTGGAGATGCACGACGGAAGTCATCTTCGCCTGCGCAAGCTCCATGCGGATTTCGATCCGACCAATCGCATCGCTGCTATCTCTGCCCTGATGACGGCGCACGCAAAGGACGAGGTTCTAACCGGCATCTTCTACGTCGATACGAAAAAGCCCAGCTTCACCGATATGTTGAATCTCGTGGACGAACCGCTTGGCACGTTGCCCGACGAGCGAGTAAGACCGTCCCGCGCTGTTCTGGAAGATGTGATGCAGCGTCTGATGTAGTTCCGGCCTACATCGGCTGATAGGCTGTCATTGCTTATTCACTGCTGATTTCGCCCTGGGCGTCGGGTTCGGGGAAGTCGGTATCGTTGTCCTTCAACATTTTATTCTGATCACGGTGTCCGAGCTGGCCCGCCAGGGAGCCGTGCTGGGGACGACGTTCGTTATCCGGATAGGGAGCGTCGTCTTCCACCGCGCCTTTGTTGATGTCGTCATCCGGATGAGTGGTTGGTGGTTTTGGCATGCAATTTTCCCCTTAGTTTAGATGACAAGTTAGATGCCGAAAGCGCGAGTTGTGGTACGTTGACGCGTACCAACGCAGGTCAGGCTAGAATGAACAGCGATGGCATTCAAGTTTCAAGGCGTTGATTTCATCCAGTTAGACAGCCTCCTCTCAGACGACGAACTTATCGTCCGCGCGAGCACGCGCAGCTTTGTCGAGGACAACCTCATTCCTATTATTGAGCAGTGTAACCGCGACGGGCGGTTTCCGCGCGAGTTGGTGCGACCCATGGGCGAGCTTGGCTTCTTCGGGGCGACGCTTGAAGGGTATGGCTGCGCGGGCGTGAATAACGTTCAATATGGACTGCTGATGCAGGAGCTCGAACGAGGAGATTCCGGAATCCGCAGCTTCGTCAGCGTACAGTCCGCGCTTGTGATGTATCCCATTTATACCTTTGGTTCCGACCAGCAGAAGGACTTTTGGTTGCCGAAGATGGCCACGGGCGAAAAACTGGGCTGCTTCGGCCTGACCGAGCCGGACTTCGGGTCCAACCCGGGGGAAATGCGAACGCGAGCTCGCAAAGATGGCGACAGTTACGTTTTGAACGGCGAGAAGATGTGGATTACCTCCGGCAGCATTGCGGATGTCGCGGTGATCTGGGCGAAGCTCGAGGAGACAGGGGTCGCTCCGGACAACTGGCGAATACGCGGATTTCTCGTGGAGACGAATCGTCCTGGATTCTCTGCGCACGATGTGCATGGCAAGTGGTCTCTTCGAGCGTCGGTCACGTCAGGCCTATCGATGCAGGATGTGCGCATCCCGGCGGAAAATATGCTGCCGAAGTCCGATGGTCTGAAGTCTCCTCTGATGTGCCTCAGCCAGGCACGGTATGGGATCGGCTGGGGCGCGATTGGCGCAGCGATGGCTTGCTACGATACCGCGCTGCAATACGCGAAGGAGCGCAAACAATTCCGCGACCAGCCAATCGCAAGCCATCAACTGGTGCAGAACAAGCTGACGTGGATGATCACTGAGATCACCAAGGCACAACTGCTTTCGCTGCACTTGGGACGGCTCAAGGATCAGGGGAAGATCGCCTTCCAGCACATTTCTATGGCGAAGAAGAACAATGTCTGGATGGCTCTTGAATGTGCACGCATGGCCCGCGACATCCTTGGTGCCGCCGGGATCGCGGACGACTATCCGATCATGCGTCACATGATGAATCTGGAGTCGGTGAAGACCTACGAAGGTACTGACGACATTCATTCGCTCATCATTGGGCAGAGCATCACGGGTATCGCAGCCTACTAAACTTCGGTTTTCGTATGTTGCGGTTCACTTTGCACGCCGGAGCAGTTGTGCCTTCAATCTAAGCCGACGGAGGGTGGCAGTTGAACATAACAAGGGCATCTGCGGCTGTGTGAGGCATTATTCGATTTCACCAGGGAAATTGGAGGCGCGGGTCGGGATCGAACCGACGCATAAAGGTTTTGCAGACCTCTCCCTTACCACTTGGGTACCGCGCCTCGGGTGGGCTTATCGACTTCTGCCCCGGTGAATTTGTGGGAGAAGTGTATCGCAGGCAGAGCTTATTTGGAGCGGGAGACCGGGGTCGAACCGGCGACATCTTCCTTGGCAAGGAAGCACTCTACCACTGAGCTACTCCCGCTCTTCCAATATCAAGTATAGCGGCCAACTTGCATGTGGTCAACGCGGATTGGCGTATCGCCGCGCTACTCCAAATTCCCATGGATGCACGTTGGCGCGACAATTTGCATCTTATTTGGTGCCGCGCACGGTTGGCGCCAGAGCAGGTGGGGTGAATGAGTTTGATTATGCCAACAGCACAGTTTGAAGGACAAATGCAGCAGTGGCAGGCGCTACTGGACTCTGCCGGCGAAGGTATCTGGGGGCTGGATTTAGACGGAATCTGCACCTTTGTCAATCGCATCGCACTCGATACGTTCGGCTTTACCAACGAAGAATTGGTTGGCAACAACATCCACCGGCTGGTTCACCATCACCACTCCGACGGGAGTGTCTATCCATGGACAGAGTGCCCCATCTTCGATGTCGTGCGAAGGAACAGCGGAGTGAGCCACATAACAGATACGATGTTCCGGAAAGATGGAAGTTCCTTCCTTGCCGAGATGTCGGCGCAGCCGGTGAGGGCCGGAGGCTGCGTAGTGGGCGTCGTGATTGCGATTCGCGATCTGACAGAGTTGCGACAGCAGCAGGAGGATCTACGGAAAGCTCATGAACTGGCAGAGCGGAAGACGGCAGAGTTGGACGCGGTGATTGAAAGTATGCCGCACGGAGTGTACATCGCAACAGCGGACGCCAAGATACGATCCAACCAGGTTGCCAAGATGATGAGTGGGGGGGAATTTCCGCGGGAACTGGAGACGCTGCAGAGAGCGTTGGCTGGCGAGTCGTCGACCGAGACGATGCGTACCTCAGATCGCTGGATACGCAGTGTGGCCGCGCCGATTTTCCTCAATGGAGCGATACTCGGCGGCGTCGCGGTGAACACCGATGTAACGCAGACGCGGTTGCAGGACGAGGCACTGCGGAGATCGGAGAAGCTGGCGGCTGTTGGACAACTGGCTTCGTCGATTGCGCACGAGATTAACAATCCGCTGGAGTCGATTACAAATCTGCTGTATCTGATCCGGCAGTCCGAATCGCTGGAGGACGTGCGCCGCTACACTTCTCTGGCTCAATGTGAACTGTCCCGCGTGATCGAGATCACCTTGCAGACCCTGCGATTCAACCGCCAGCCCCGTAAGCCGGCGGAGGTGGATATGGCCGAATTACTGCGCACGGTAGTGGCCTTGTATGCCGGACGGATTTCGGTGCTAGGCATCGATGCGGATATGAAACTGGTGGCGTCGCCGAAGGTAATGGTGCTAGAAGGAGAGATTCGCCAAGTGGTGAACAACCTTGTGAGAAATGCGCTGGAGGCGATGAGCAGCGGAGGAGGACGCATGTGCATGCGGCTGCATCCGCAGCAGGATTGGCGTACGGGGGCGATGGGAGTTCGGTTAACGGTGGCAGATACGGGGGAGGGAATTAGTCCTGAGATGAACGCTCACATGTTCGAACCATTTCAGACGACAAAGGAGACGATGGGGACGGGGCTTGGACTTTGGGTCAGCAAGGGTATCGTGGAGAAGCATCGCGGTCACATTCGCACCCGGACACGGCGTGGCGAAAACCATGGGACTATTTTTACCGTGTGGCTACCAGTGGAGGGCAACCCTAACTTGATGGTTCCCGCAAATTGACAGCGATACGCGGCCCGGCTGTGAGGTTGCGACGGCGGCGGGTGACGTGCGGGGTAATGAGGAGAATGAGATCGCTCGAGTCCGTCATGGTGGTCTTGACTCCAGTTGCCACTTGAAAGCCAGGTAACTCGGAGAGTGCCGGATAACCGCTAAGGCTGGCAGACTCGCTTTTTGTGAGACTGCTGACGAGAAAAGCGGTGTCACCGTCGTCAACGGTAACATCGGAGGCGAACTGCTCGCTGTTGAGGATGGGGATATTGTTAACCGAACCGCCCGCGAGCGCTTCAATCTTGAGATCGATGTGCATCTTGATGGCGCCCGATCTTTGTACAGTTGGCGTGGCCTTCAGGGTGAGGCCGATATCTTCATACTGAATTTGAGGGATTGTAATGGGAGTGCCCACGGCCGCGTTGAGCAGGCTGGTGGCGCTAACTCCGTTGATGGAGACGCCTGCGAGTGCTGATGAAGTGGTGGCAAGGCCGCTGGAGTAGGTTGAGGTGGTGATGGGGTAGCGCTCTCCAATGCGGAAGGTTGCCGGCTGGCGATCGCCGACCCGAATCTGAATATCGTTCAGAGCGCGAGTGTCGCTGTCGGTCAGGGCGAGATTAAACGCGGCATTTTGGTTTACGGTGACGCCGGTCTGGGTGAGACCACCTCCAAAAAAGCCGACAGTGCTGGAAAGAAGAGTGTTCTGAACGAGGCCGGAAGCAATAAGAGCGAGTGCGATGGTGATGTTGCTTGAGCCTGCGGGGATAAGACCCTGAGCGATGGCCTGATTGACGATACTTTGGTTGGCGTTCACCACACTGTTTGCTGCTGCGGCAACGTTATAGATGCCGACCTGCTGAGGGAGTTGGGCGCCGACATTGCGCTGGTTTGTCTTATCGACGGCATAAAGCCGGAGGTCGATCATTACCTCGCTTCCGCCATCGATCAGATCCGCGAGGGTGAAATTGATGTAGGTGAGCGTGTCCTCGGGAGCACGCATCACGAGGGTGCCGGAGCCTTTATCTACGGTGAGCTGTTTGACGTCGAAGACGTTGCGCACGACGTTGCCGAGCTCATCCATCTCTTCGCTGGTCATGCCTGGGATGTATATTGTCTCCTGCAACTGGCGTTCGAGACGCTGGCGATTTTCCGCGGTATCCTGGGCGATGAGCACGCTTTTCGCGTCCAACGGAACGGCGAAAAGATGCGCCATGGAGAGCAGAATGGGCACGGATTGGCTGTAGGGTGAGTCGTCGAGGTCGAACCGAAGATTCTCGTGTTGAACGGAGCTGTCGAAGGCGGCGCGGATACCATAACCTGCGAGAACCTGCCGTATGACTTGCTGCTCATCAGAGTGAAGGTGAAAGCTCTTGGGGCCAGGATTGGGCAGAAGAATGATGGGGCCAGCGACGGAGGGGCCATCGCGTATCCAGGGCTCTATCTCAGGATGGAAGACTTTGGGGAGTGGACCAGGATCGATATTTTGACCAATGATGCTGTTCTGCGGATCGAGGAGGCGAGCTTCAGCCAGGAGGGTCTCGGCCTTTTCATTCTGACCGAGAAGGCGGGCCTTGCCGGACTCCCGTACCAGTTCGGTGACGTGGCGCTGGTGGGTGACGGCATACGCCATGGCATAGTCGGTGTTGGAGGGGTTGAGCTTGACGGCTTTGTCGAACTGAATCTCGGCGCCGGTCAAATCATTGCGGTCCAGCAAACGTGCGCCAGTGAGATAAGCATCTTCTGCGGCCTGGATTTGATGTTTTGTGGGTGCGCCAATCGCAGGCTCGACTGCATTGTTGACCGAAGGAGTCTTATCTGCGGGAGCGGGGGCCTGGGCGTGCGCAGCAAAAGAGATGCAGAGTGCGATGGCACTTGCGCAACTGGCAACGGTGCAGGTCCGGCGCTGAAGAATGGCTCTCATCGACTACTGGTTAGACGGAACCTGCGGCTAACGGGCACTGGCAATGTTTTGAATACGTGGACGCTCGCTGGTGGGGGGGCGGCGCATGCCGTTGCGAATCTGCGCGGTGTCCATGTCCAGCTCGGCGAGAGTGCGACTGAGGGTATTGCGGTGCATACCGAGTTCTTCGGCGGCTTTGCACTGATTGCCCTTGTGCTGTGCGAGTACTTCGAGGATGTAGCGCTTTTTAAATTGACGAACGGCCTCCGTATAGGGAATGCCGGCACTGTGCATCTGCGTAATCAGACCGTCCATTTCGCGCTTCAAGGTTAATCCTCGCTTGCGGTTCCTTTCTGGAACCACACTCCTATTGTGCCTCTACGAGAGCGGTTTGATCCAGTCAGGCGCATTGTGCTTGAGTTGCTGGGCGCCATTCAGAATCTGCTGCTGAAGATCGTGAGGTACAACGAAGGATACCGCATGCGCCCCCGCAAGGAAATAGGGAGAGAGCCGGGAATTTGCAATCCACGCAGAATGTGGCAGGAAGGCGGCTCCGGCCATCAGGATGGCAACCCCGAAGAGGCAACCTCGAGCGAAGCCGAAGATAGCACCCAAAAGGCGGTCAAAGAAGCCCAGGCCGATAGCGTGGGCGGTGCGGTTCAGGGCTTTGCCGAGGAGGGTGCTGAGCACCATAATCCCCACGACGATGACGAAGAACGCGATGATCTGGGCGATTGAAGGCGTGGTGATCATCCGTGAAAGAATTCCGGCAACGTGGCTGTAGTTCCAGCTGGCAACCAGAATTCCGACGATGAGACCGCCCAGGGAGAAGAGTTCGAGAATAATGCCGCGCACGAAGGCGATGATTGTGGAATAGGCGAGCATTGCAACGAGAGAGCCATCGAAAAGGTTCATGGGCTTCAGGTAATCAGAGACCGGTGCGGCCGGTAATCAGGCAAAAGGCGTCGAGGTACTTTTCGCGGGTGCGGGAGACGACCTCGTCTGGAAGAGCCGGCGCCGGGGCCTGCTTGTTCCAGTGGATCGATTCGAGATAGTCGCGTACGTACTGCTTGTCGAAGGAGGGCTGCGGGCCGCCGGGGTTGTAGGTGGCTGCGGGCCAGTAACGAGAAGAGTCGGGAGTGAGAACTTCGTCGGCGAGGATGATTATGTCGTCCAGCAGACCGAACTCGAACTTGGTGTCGGCGAGGATGAGGCCTTTGCTGGCCGCGTGCCTGGAAGCTTTGTCGTAGATTTCGAGCGTGAGGGTGCGGAGAGCGTCGGCATGGGTTGGGCCGATGGATTGTTCCACGGTGCTATACGAGATGTTTTCGTCATGGCCGCCGGTGTTGATCTTGGCGGCCGGCGTGAATATTGGCTCGGGCAAAGGGTCGGATTCGCGGAGGCCGCGAGGCAGGGTGATGCCGCAGATTGCACCGGTCTGCTGGTAGTCCTTCCATCCAGAGCCGGAAAGATAGCCACGGACGACGCACTCTACCGGGAACATCTTCGCTCGCTTGACGAGCATGCTGCGGCCGTCCAGTTGGCTCCGGAATGGTTGCAATTCGTCGGGGAAATGCGTGACATCGGCGGCGATGAGATGGTTCGGAACAGTGTCTTTCAGGAAGTCGAACCAGAAGAGCGAGAGCTGTGTGAGGATCTTACCTTTGTCGGGAATCCCGCTGCCCAAAACGTGGTCGAATGCGGAGATGCGATCGCTCGCGATGAAGAGGAGCCTATCGTGGGACAGCGCATAGATGTCGCGTACCTTGCCGCGGGCGGCGAGGGGAAAAGAGCCGAGATCGGTTTGGAGAAGGGCTGTTGGCATTACGTAGACGGTACCACCTCTTTAGGCAGGAAACGCGGTTGGACGAGATCAGCGAAGCGGCAACGCTCTGTCGAATGTTCCGGGCGGTTGCGAAGGCCAGTAAGGACAACGCCCCAGAATAGTGTTTGTTGAAGGAAGAGAGACTGCAAAGGCATGGTCTGCATCGCACTCCTGGTTATTGAAAGGAATGGTTTGGAGCCGGTGGCGCAGAAATGGAACGAAGGGGAGACGGTGGTAAATGTTTACGTCGACGCCCGTGTTGCCGCCTCCTGGATCCATCCACGGGTTGACCTCGTAGAAGAGATGATCTTCGATGTTGCCTCTCCGATACGATTCGGTTTCGAAGAGGTGGGTAAGAGGGATGAGAATACTCGAAGCAAAAATCGGAACCAGAAGAACGGCTGCGCTTGGCAGAGTAAGCCACCGTGGAGACAGGCGGGAGAAGAGTAGAACAACGAGTTCATAGCCGGCGATGGCCAGCCAGTTAATAATGGCGTTCATCCGGTCAGACGTTGTATTCCACTTGGTTAACACAGCCAGAGCCTGGACGGCCATCGCCGAGATCGACGCATAGATGAGGAAGGATCTCAATCGTGAGGGCAGACGCAGCCAGAAGACTCGAAGAAGAATCATTGCAATCGTCAGCAGTGCGAGAGCAGCGGTGGTGATGGGAATGTACATGCCTTCTAGTAGGTTAGCCGTTTTCAAAGAAGTTGCGATTCAGCAATCAGAAAAAGGGGCCTGACTTCGATGCAGAGAGTCAGGGCGCGCCATCGAGAGCCTGATGCTGGGAAAAAATGCTGGAGCGAGTATTAATCGCTCCAGCTGCGCAAAGTGGATTGGTAGATACTGACGTCAAGCAACTGCGCGGCGAGTGTCGGAGGAGTCGCGGCGGTTGAGGTTGACGCTGACGATCTTGGAGATACCGGGCTCCTGCATGGTGACGCCGTAGATGACGTCAGCCTGAGCCATAGTGCGTTTGCTGTGAGTGATGACGACGAACTGAGTGGATGCAGCCATCTCGTGAATGAGTTTGGCGAAGCGGCCCACGTTGGTTTCGTCGAGCGGAGCGTCGACCTCGTCGAGGATACAGAAAGGTGCGGGCTGGAACTGAAAGATTCCGACGAGCAATGAGAGGGCGGTGAGGGCCTTTTCTCCTCCGGAGAGAAGGAGAATGTTCTGGAGCTTTTTGCCTGGGGGCGAGGCGACGATGTCGATACCGCTCTCGTTCGTATTTTCCGCGTCGGTGAGCTTCATGAAGGCCTGGCCACCACCGAAGAGCTTCGAGAAGGTTTCGGAGAAGTTCTCGTTGATAATTTTGAAGGCCTCATCGAACTTCATACGGGAAACGTCGTCGATCTCCTTGATGGACGCCTGGGTGTTTTCGATAGAGTCGAGGAGATCTTTGCGTTGGGTTTCGAGGAAACTATGGCGGACGACGGTTTCGTTGTATTCCTCGAGAGCCATCATGTTTACGGGGCCCATAGCCTCAAGGCGTTGCTTGAGGGCGCGAGCTTCTCCCTCTTCGGTGTGCAGGACCTCGCCTCCGATTCGAGCGATGGTCTGGTCTTCACGAAGGGTAATGGCTTCCGTGCCGAGGTCATTGAGGCAGGTTGCCTCGATGTGTTCGATGTCGGAGGCTAGCTTGGCGGCGCGCGCGGTGAGTGCCGCACGCGATTCACGCAACTCCTCGGTCTCGTGACGCAGGGTGCGAAGACGCCGGTCGAGTTCGGCCATGGCGGCGCGGAGATCAGCGGCTTCTGCCGTGAGATGAGTGGCCTCAGCCACGGCGGTCGCGCGGAGGGCCGAGAGCTCGGTGTGCTGGATGGCGAGAGCGGCTGTCTCTTCCTCGCGGCGAAGTTTTTCTGCTGCAGCGGATGCGAGTTGCTGATCCAGCTGCTGGATGCGCTGGCTCTGGCCGTTGTAGACGCGGCTGGTCTGCTCAAAGTTTGCGGCAGCGTTGCGGCGCCGTTCCTCAAGGCCGGCGAGTGACGCGGCGGCAGCGGCGGCAGACTGCTGGAGTTCTTCGCGGCGGTAGCGAAGGTCGTCGAGCTGCGCTTGAATTCCGGTGAGATCGGTCTCGAGGCTAATGCGCTCGTCTTCGAAGGCCGCAGCCTCCTGCTGGCGACGTGCGATGAGGTCCGCTTTTTGGTTGCGAACGTCACGATTCCGCTCGCTGGTAAGGGTCCATTCCTGCAGACGGCGCTCAATGCGGGCGACCTCTGACTCCATCTGGCGGAGAGCCGCGCCGGAGTTGGCAGATTCGCGCTCAGCGTCGCGAAGTTCGTGCATCTTGCCTTCGATAGTGGCGTTGAGCGTGGCGATCTGATGCTGAAGGCCGACCGTGTGAAGGTCAGTCCGGGCCAACTCCTGTTCGGCCTTTTCCACTTTCTGCTGAACTTCGGCAAGCTCGCGTTTGAGGGCTAATGGACCCTGCGAGCGTGCACGGCCGCCGGTTACGGTGACGTTGTGAAAGGTTTCACCGGACGGAGCGAGAAAAAATGCCTGCGGGTTCGAAAGGGCCAGGGAACGTGCCGTGTAGGAGTCCGGCGCGACAAACCCCTCGCGGAGTTTGGGAAGGATAACTTCGAGGGATTTGCCAAAGCCGTCGAGGACCCGGACACATTCCTTGAGTGGAACGACGCCTTGAACTCCTTCGATGTTGGTCTGGGCCGCGCTCGGCATTCCCTCGGCGAAGGCGAAATTAGCCTGAGCATCGTTGGGATGGACGAGGAAGGTGGCGCGGCCGCTGACGTCGGTCTCGAGTAGATGCATCCCGGCATCCGCGGCGTCCCAGGATTTTACGACGATGTAGTTAAGCTCATCGCGGAGAAATTCGTCGACGACACTCTCATACTTGCCGTCAACTTCAAGGAAGTCGGCCAGGGTGCCTACGGCGGCCATGCCGTTGGTGTTCTGCTTGTACGTGTCAGTTTTGAAAATGTTGCGGACGGTGTCGGTGGAGTAGCTATGCTCCTTGATAAGGGCTTCAAGGGAGTTGCGGCGGCCGTTGAAAGTTGCGACTTCGCCGCGCAACTGGTCACCGAAGCGCTTCGATTGAGCTTCTTCGGCGCGGCTGGCTTCGGTGTGGAGGCGAAGTTCGGCGATCTCGTTTTCGAGGCGCTTCAGGCGTTCGGTGACGGACTCGAAGGAGAGCGCAACCTGGCCGCGTTGCAGACCGAGAGTCTCGAGTTCCTGCCTTGCGATGTCAGACTCGGAGAGAAGGCGTTCGGCTTCCTGTTCGAGGCCAGCGAGGGCTGCCGCCGCCTGCGCCTCTTCGTTGCGAGTCTGACTGAGGCGTTGCATCAGCTGCATGGAGGCTCGGCGGTTTTGCTCTGCTTGTTGTTCGGCCAGCGTTACGGCGCGAACGGCCTCCTGGGCATGGGCCTGGTGGTTCTGCGCGGCCTCTCGAGAGCTGTCGGATTCAGTAGTAGCGGTTTCAAGGAAGCTGCGGTGCTGTTCTAATTCACCGGCGAGGCTTGCCAGTTGCGTTTGAGCCTGCGCCAGATCGTCCGTGCCGGCAGCGAGGCGATTGGTGAGCTCGGCGGTACGGTCAGCATTCGCTGCGGTGCGTGCCGCGATGCGCTCCAATTCGACAGCGGACTGGTTTGCCTGGGCGTTCGCATCGCGGATCTGTTGATCAAGTGTGTAGCCGGTGCGAATGCCTTCGGTGTGCTCGGTATCCATCGCATCAACGGTCGCCGCCTGCGCGTCGATCTGGGTTGCGAGGAGGGTAATCTTCTCCGTGGTGGCAGCCTGCTCGATATCGAGCTGGGCCATGCGACTGGAGAGGACGACGCGGAGGCGGGTGCGGAGCTCGTCGCGGAGTGCGCCATAACGCTCGGCCTTGGAGGCCTGGCGCTTGAGGGTGTTCATCTGACGGGTGACTTCGTCAAAGATGTCATTGACGCGCGAGAGATTGAGGCGGGCAGCTTCGAGGCGGAGTTCGGCGAGGCGCTTCTTGGTCTTGAATCGTGTAATGCCTGCGGCTTCTTCGAGAATTGCGCGACGATCAAGCGGCTTGGAGCTAAGGAGCTGGCCGATACGTTCCTGACCGATGATGGCGTAGGATTCGCCGCCGAGGCCCGTGCCCATGAAGATATCCTGAATGTCGCGCAGGCGGCAGATCTTGCCGTTGAGCAGGTATTCGCTGTCGCCAGAGCGGAAGAGGCGGCGGGTAACGGTAAGTTCGCCGGCGCGGACCGGGGTGCGGCCGAACTTGCGCCGGCGGATCTTGAGCACGACGTTGTTCGAGTTGGCGAGCTCCGCTGCGGCGTCTGCTTCCGCCGTGGGCTCGACGACGTGGGGACCTTTGGCTTCGCCTTCGATGATCGTGCCGGGCTGGGCTTCGGCAACAGCTTCTTCTGTCTCCACGGCGCTCTGCTGACGGAGGCTGGTCTCGTCCCAGTCGACCGGAAGGTTGTCGTCGATGACGATCTCGGGTGCGAGGTCGAGGCTGGCTCCGTCGTAGACCTCGGGGTCGACGAGGGTAAGGGAGACCTCAGCCATACCAGTGGGTTTGCGGTCGCGCGTGCCGGCGAAGATGACGTCCTCCATCTTGACGCCGCGGAGCGATTTGGCGGATTGCTCGCCCAGGACCCAGGTGATGGCATCGGAGATGTTGGACTTGCCGCAGCCGTTCGGTCCGACGATGGCGGCAATGCCTTCGCCGGAGAGCTGGACCTCGGTGCGATCACAGAAGGACTTGAAGCCGAGTATTTGAACCTTCTTGAGCTTGAGCAAATGCGACCTCTGGGGGCGAAGAATGGGGAGGCTTCGCCTTCCTGTATGACTGGAACAACTTTAGCTGCGTTCTTGCATAGAATCAACGGGAACAACACCACCAGTTGTGGATAAGGCGGAAATAACACAATCAATGGGCTGGTAGAGCAAGATACGGCCAGAGGAGGTAGTGGCTTCAACGAGCCTTGGCCCTAGTGTCGGCAAGGCGTCAGGGCATAGTGTACGCGCGAAATCGTAGCGTGGCCTACGATGCGAGATGGCGTGTGGGAGGAAAGTATATTCCGGGGATTCATGGCGACCGCAAGGGCTTATAGAGATGCAGCTCTTCAGTGGATGTTCCTCGCATGCGGGATCCGCGCGGACGTCGTCTCTCAGTTCCAGGATGTCAGGGTACTTCTGGTACAGCGTGGTTTCGGAGGCAAAGCGGGTGTAAGCTTGCCTTTTGCGCAACCGCGTTTCTATAATCCGCATCATCATCCCAAGATGCCACGAACGCTTCAAATCGCGCGGTCGAAGGGCCGGCATGGCGAAGACTCTGGCTGGATGCACTATGATCAGGCAGTGCTTTGTCTGTAAGTACAGGTGACCCCGGAAGCATCGGTGACACATTTGAAGAGAAGATTTATTTGAGGAGTGTGGAATGAAGAAGGTAGTCGTTGCGTCTCTCCTGGCTGTTGTGGGCATGGCAGGTCTTGCGGGCTCTGCTGTAGCACAAACCCAGGTCAACCTTGGTTCGAACGCGCAGACCACGAGTTCCGGTGTGCAAATGTCTCCGGCGGAATATAACGCATACAACAGCGCGATTACGCAACCGACGCCGCAGGCTAAGGCGCCGGCACTGGAGGCCTACCTGGCCGCCTATCCGCAGTCGGCAGTAAAGGCCAGCGTGCTGGAGCAGTTGATGCTGGCGTACAGCGCGTTCGATCCGGCCAAGACACTGGATGCGGCTGACCGGCTGTTGCAGGTGGATCCGAACAATTTGCGCGGGCTGACGTTTGAGACCTATTTTCGTTTGACTGGGGCCGACTCTATTACCGATGCGACAGCGAAGCAGGCTGCGCTGGACAAGGCAGCGGACTATGCGCAGAAGGGACTGGCGGCTCCCAAGCCCGCCGAGATGAGCGCAAGCGACTTCACGACCTTACAGTCCCAGGCCAAGCCCGTTTTCTACAGAGCCATTGCAACCGCGGCGCTGAACAAGAAAGACGCGGCAACGGCGATCACCAATCTGAAGCTGGAGTTGGCAAGCGTGCCGGTGGCGGATACGTCCAAACCAGGGCCAATTCTGACCGACACTTATCAACTGGGTCAGGCTTACTACCAGTCGACGCCGCCTGACTATGTGAACTGCACCTGGTACGCTACGCGGGCTGCGGCTTTCGCACCCGAGCCATATAAGAGTCAGATGTTGCCGCTGGCGAAGTTTTGCTACAAGAAGTACCACGGCGCCGACGATGGCTATGATGCCGTAACCGCAGCGGTGCAGACGAATCTCAATCCTCCTGCGGACTTCAAGATTAAGCCTGCTCCTTCGCCTGCGGATATTGTGGCGAATGTCATTGCGACGACGCCGGATCTGTCGGTATTGGCCATCAGCGACAAAGAGTTCATTCTGGCCAACGGCAAGCCTGAGGATGCTGCGAAGGTGTGGGACACGATCAAGGGCAAGTCAGTGCAACTGCCGGATGTTCTGGTGATCGAGTCTTCGCCCACGGTTATTAAGGCTGCGGTTTCGGATGATGCGGTGCAGTCGAAGACAGCTGATTTTATTTTCAACATCACACCGGTTGCGCCGCCTGCAGAGCCGTCGGCCAAGGCGACGCCAGCTCAAAAAGCCGCTTACAAGAAGGCTGTTGCCGATGCCGAGAAGAATGCTGCCGACGTGGCGACTGCCACTGCGGTCGGATCCAAGGTGACGCTAACCGGGACGTATGCTTCGTATACGACGAACCCGATCATGATCACCATGAGCGATGGAGCGGTGGTTCTGCCGAAGAAGACACCGGCCAAGGCTCCTGCCAGGGCTCCGGTGCATCACACGGCGCCGCATCACTAGACTAATGGTTTGATTGGAAGAGGCAGCCTTTGCGGGCTGCCTCTTTTGTTTGCCCTGTTCGCTTATGACGGTTGCGGGTTTAGCTGGTGAGCCAGGCCAGGGCGTTGGCGAGGAAGCGTTGCTGGAGAACCGGATGCATGTCAGGAACGCGGTGATAGAGGATTTTTGTGGCGCCTAACGTGGTGGTAAAGGTACCGGCGCCGATTCGACGGTCGTGGTCACGCGAGTAGGCGGCGATGATTTCCAGATTCGGGTTGTCGGGATGCTTTTCGATCAGCAGGCCGTTGGCTTGACGGCCTTTGACCTGGTAGTGGAAACCCATGACGTGGTTGACGGGGAGACCGGCGTAGATGGGGTGCTCGCGGACGAAGTACCAGTTGCCCATCCAGGGGGCGCGGTAGTCGCCGACGGTGCCGTTGTAGGTGAAGGCCCCGGCGGCGGCGAGTTGTTTGGCGACTCCCTCTGAGAGCGTATCGGCCTGTGGGATGGCGAAGAGCGGTGTGCCGGCGCGAACGGCTTCGAGGATGGTGGGGTCGATATGGCCGAGTTCCGTGGTCGACTGGATTCCGCCGACATCGCTGGTGGGTTTGGCTTCGAGGCCGGTAGTGTCGCCGGAGTTCTGCGTAGCAGAAGATTTTTGTGTGAGGCCCGAGGTGAGGATGACGTCGTATTTTTTCCCGGGTGTGAAGTCTTCTACCTCCAGGCCGAGGCGTGGAGCGAGATCGGTCAGTTGTTTGTGGAGCGCGGGTGTGATTCCTGAGACTGCGATGTTCGAGTGCGCGAGCGCGTTTGTAGGCAGGTGGTTCTGTGACCCAGATCTCTTTCGTTTGAGTGGAGAGTGGTGCAGAGGAGAGTGCAAATTTGAAGCGATAGAGGCCTTCTTCGGTGAGGGGCGGGGTTTGGAAGGCTTCTTTGAGGAGATAGCTGAACTGGTCAGGGACGTGTTGCGGTGCGGGAAGTGTGATGAGCCTGATTTGTTTGTTGGACGGGCGTGATGGCAGTGAAGGTCAGAGTGCCGGTGGCGGGTTGCGGTGTGTCGTTGATCAGAAAGAGGTCGAAGATGGCGGATTCGCCGCGTGCGACGCTGGCGCTGTGTTGCTTGGCTACGGGACGGATGGGTGTGAGGGTGCCGCTGATGGGGGTTGGGTCGGATTTGAAGTTGCGCAGGTTGTCGACGATGCCGGAGTGGTTTTCGATGGCGGTGGACTCCCAGCCGGAGATGACGGCAAAGTCGAGATCGTCGGAGATGCGAGCGTTCTCGAGATAGTTTTGCCAGGTGTCGTAGCATTTTTTGCCGAGGGCGTTGAAGAGCTGCTCGGCGGTGGGAAAGGCGCTGCGGAAGTTCCATTTGTCGAGGAAGGTGTCGTAGGCGGTGAGGATCTCTTTGTGGTCGGTGAGGTCGTAGCTGTTGCCGCCGTACATGAGGTAGGTCTCGGTGATCTGGTGGACCATGAGGGCGTGGTTGTCGGGTGTGGCGCAGCCTTCCATCTCGCCGAATTCAGTTAAATATTTTTGGTAAGGCGCTTTATAGGTGAAGTCCGTAGGCGATTTGTAGAACTCGTCGTACCATTGGTCGCCCGCGCCCTGGTGATTGTTCCACCAGAGAGCGAAGGGTTCCTTGTCGGAGCGATGGATGGTGTTATTCCAAGGCTCGTACCAGGCCTGCGCGGCGTTGCGCGGTGGGGGCGAGAAGCCATCGTTGAGGACAACGGCGCGGCTGGGGTCTTCTTGGTGCATGGCTTCGAGGACTTCGAAAACTACGGGGTTGTTGAGGTCGGCGCCGATCTCGTTTTGCAGGGTGTACTGGATGACGGAGGGATGGGAGCGATAGGCCTTGACCATCTCGACGCATTTGACGAACATGAAGCGCTGAGCGAACTTGTCCGCGTCGGTCTGTGGCTTGGCGAGCTTGACGCCGGGGTTGGCGATGGCTCCTTCGCCTGATGGTGTCGGGGCCGGGTGCGCCGATGGCCAACTTGCCGGCGCCGGGTTCCATGTAGCGGAGGAGACCGAGGCGGTCGTGGGCGCGGAGAACTTCTTCCTTGGCGAGGTTGCGATGGAAGTTGAGGCAATTGAGGTTTAATTTTTTCGCTTGCGTGACTTCTTTTTCGGCCAGCTCGGGAGTGGGGAAGAGACCATTAAGTCCCCAGAACCCCCAGGAGATGGCGGTGTAGAGCTTGATGCGGCGGTCGTTGAGACGGAAGATGGCGTTGGTGCCGAGGCCGGTGGGGGCGAAGGAGCGGAAGCCGAAGGCGATGGTGCGGGTGTCTCGGTGTGGTCTGCAGCGTTCTTATCGTCAGACGGAGATGGTAGAGATTGGGATGTATCCAAGTCCCACTGTTCAACATCTTTGAATGTTAGCGATGCCGATAGAATCGGAAATTCTACGATCTGCTCCTTCTGGGCTTGAGTAGGAGGAATGGACCCCAACTGAAATGAATCCGTGGCAGCCCCATAATTTCACGAGAAGCTGCCGATCGACGATTTTCCTGTCTGACCATCGATAAGCTCACACGTGATCGATCCGAAGATAGATGTGTAACCTGCCGTTGTGCTGTCTCCTTCACAACCACACGAGGTTAATCGTCTGCCGGGATCGGGCGTATTGAAGATCAGCGACGTCCTTTATTCGGCACGGAATCGCCTGCGCGCTAATGGTCATGCCGCGGTCGAGACCGGCGAAGCCGTGGGAGCGGTAGAGTTTGACGGCTCCCCACTGGGCGTTGAGACCGTCGACCCAGTCGTAGCGGCCGAAGGGGTTGGTGAGGCGGATAGCGAGGAGGTTGAAGCCGCCTGGATTTGCAGCGTCGGTGAGGTCGCACTCGAAGGGGAGCTCTTCCATGATGGAGTAGCCGACGAGTTTTTTGTTGAGGAAGACCTCGGCGCGGAGGCGGGCTCCGCGGATATGGAGGAAGATGCGCTTGCCCTTCCAGTCGGCGGGGATGTGAATTTGCCGGCCCCACCAGGAGACGCCGAGGTAAGCGCCGTTTTGCGGGATGGGGTCGTCGGCGGCGTAGCGGTACTCGTCGGGGGTGTAGGGGCGCTGGCCGAATTTGGCCCAGTGGTGCTGCTCGACGGTGGTGGGGAGGGTGATGTTGATGCCGGTGAGGTGGTCGAGGAGACCCCAGCCGCCGGTGGGTTCGTTGACGGTGAGGGGAGAGCCTTTGCCGCAGAGGACACCGTTCTGCCAGGAGATATCTTCGGGGAGGAAGAGGGGGTCGTTCTTCCACTCGGCCTGTTCGTCGATCCAGAGACGCCAGTCGTCGTCGGGGATGAGAGTGCCGTTCTCGGGATAAGGGATCTGCGGGTGTGCGGCAGGTTGCGCAGAGGCGGGGAGGAGTTTTGTGGCGAGGGAAGCGGCGGTGGCGGACTGGAGGAAGGTGCGGCGGGATAGTCGGCGCATAGTGGTGGGGTCAGTTTAGCGCAGATGAAATGCAGTCAGGCCGGGTAGGTTTCTCGATGATTCGATTCAACTTGCTGGATCAGGCCGGGTTGTAGCAACAGCGGTGGGATGACCCATTTGGGGGAGTGCATAGGATGCAATGAGTTTTGCATGATCAGGGCATGGAAACGACACGCGAGTTCTGGCTTCGATTGGCTGTAGTCGCCGGTGCTTTGATCCTGATGAGCTCTGCGATGGCAGCGTTCAGCTAAAGACGACCGGCCGAGGGTGGTGGGCGCGATCGAGCGGCTGCTACTCGCCAAGCATGATGCGCTGGATGGTGTGGGCACGTCCGGTTGCTCCGTCGCAGGAGATGAGAACGGCGCACATCTTTGGATTGCCCTTGGCGGGTTCGAATTTGCCGGGCATGCCGGTGAGGAAACGCGCCAGGACTAACTCTTTTTCCACGCCGATGACGGAGTCGTAGGGGCCGGACATGCCGACGTCGGTCTGGTAGGCGGTGCCGCCGGGCAGAACGCGCTCGTCGGCTGTGGGAATGTGGGTGTGAGTGCCGATGAGGGCGGTGATGCGGCCATCGAGATACCAGCCGAGGGCTACTTTTTCGCTGGTGGCTTCTCCGTGGAGGTCCAGAAAAATTACTTTTGCTTCGATCTTGCCGAGAAGCTCGTCGGCCTTGCGGAAGGGGTCGTCGCAACTGGACATGAAGACGCGGCATTGGAGGTTCATGACGGCGTATGTCTGGCCGGTGGGCAGTTCGCCCTCGTAGACGCCGAAGCCGGGAGTGCCAACGGCGTAGTTGGCGGGCCGGAGGACTCGGCGGCCACGGACGTGGGAGTGGGCGGGAACGGTCATGTATTCGAAGATCTCGCGCTTGTCCCAGATGTGGTTGCCTGTCGTGATGACGTGGGCGCCGAGGTCGAAGAGTTCTTCTGCGATGGAGGGGGTGATGCCGAAGCCACCGGCGGCGTTTTCGCCGTTGATGATGAGCAGGTCGACGGCGTTGGTTTCAAGGACGTGAGGAAGGTGTTCGCGGACGATGTGGCGCCCAGCGGAGCCGAAGACATCACCGACAAAGAGGATATTCACTGAAAGAGTTTACACGGGATGCTTGCCCGAGAACGACAGATCAGCCGGGAGAAGGAAGGATAAAAACAGGCAACGACGATGGGACAGGTGTGGTAGCTTTTTGAGCATGGCACAGAGCGGACGGTTTCAATTGAGCGTGCGAGTGTTGGCGGTGCTGGCAAGCGAGCCGGATGCGATGCATACGTCGACGGCGATCGCAGAGACGCTGAAGGAGAGTGCCGTGATGGTGCGGAGGACATTTCTGTTACTGCATAAGGCGGGACTGATTGTGCAGCGGAAGGGACCGCATGGAGGCGCAAAGTTGAAATTGCCGCCAAAGCAGATCGGGCTGGGTGCTGTGTTTGAGGCAGTCGCAGGAGATTGGTTGAGCGTGGACGACAAAGCTGTGAGCGGATGGATGAAGAAGGTGCGGGGAGATGCGGTGAAGGCGATGAATGAGCACTCGCTTGCGGGGGTGGTGAAGCGGTTGAGGAAGGCGAAGTAATTTTCTTTCAGGCAGGCGGGATGATGAGGCAAAAGTGAAAACCCTGGCGCTCGCCAGGGTTTTGCTTTGCTGATAGGAGCAGAGAACCGTTTGCAGGGGCTCGATTGCGCCGGTTTTCGTCGAAGATACGTCTCCGGGCGCGAGAGAGATCGAGGGCTATTTGGAGGAGCGGCGACGGGCTTTGATGCGGGCTCGGGCCGAGGCGAAAAACACTCCGGCAGAGCCAACTACAGCGAGAATGGCGGTGGGATTTTCGGGAGAGTTGACGCAGCCATCCTGGGCGTGAAGCGGAAGCGCGATGGAGACGAGGAGAGCGAGGCCGACAAACATGAGGGTAGATTTCTTCATTGAGGTTCTCCATTGGGGAAGGTACTGGCAGAAAAGCCGAGTTGTCAATGCCGAAAATTCCTTTTCGGTCGTACCAGTAACGTTCTTTGCGCCAGGGCAACTATACAAAACGGTGACGGAGTTTAAGTGATACGCCCGCTTTGAGCTCTGTAAAATCATCATAATTTCGATTTTTGATGGCATTTGCAAAAAGCTCTTTCCAAACGCAAGAGTGTGGAAGTAGAATGGGCCCGCAATCAGAGGTCTTACCACGGATGCACGAGAAATCGGTGGTGAATGTTGGGAGTTCGGCGAAACGACAGAGCTGAACGTTCTAATGCGCAGGGCAAAAAGTACAGACAACACAGGTTTTTAATTTCCATCTGGATCGGAGTCGCACAAAGTTATGATCACCTCTCGGGCTTCATTGAAGGCCAGTCTGCCTGTCTCGTTGGCGGTCGCGATCGCCGCGGCCGTGGTATTTACCTCCGGCTGCTCCAACATGAACATGATGAGCGCCCCCAGCAATACGCCCGTAATGGGCGCAACGATTCAGGGGAAGGTGCATGGCGGCCAATCTCCAATCAAGGGTTCGACAATCGGGTTGTTCGTGGCGGGATCATCGGGCTACGGATCTTCCGGGGGAGCCAATCTGCTATCGACTCCGGTGACGTCGGGGCCTGATGGCAGTTTCAGCATTTCGAATGATTACCCGTGTACGGCGGGTCAGCTTGTCTACCTTACCGCTACTGGCGGGGATCCGGGCGTGGGGTCCAGCAATAGCTCTATCGTGCTTGCGGCTCCACTGGGGGACTGCTCCCTTCTGAGTTCCAGCACCTTCATCAGCGTCAATGAAGTGACCACAGCAGCGACTGCCATTGCGCTGGGACAGTTCTTTACGACCACCTTTGGCAGTTCGAGCACGGACCGCATCGGCACATCGGCCTCGAACCCTGCAGGACTGACGAATGCGTTTGCGACGGTGAACAACCTGGTGAACATAGCGACGGGTGCGGCGGTGACGTCGGCCACGCTGAACGGCACTGGAACGGGAAATGGCCTCAGCATTACCGCGACCCCGGAGTCTGCAAAGCTGAACACCATCGCCAACCTTCTGGCTGCATGCGTGAACTCTGATGGCGGGGGATCTTCGCCGTGCCAGACGACGCTGTTTCCAGACGTGACGCCGACGGCAGGGACTGTGCCGACCGACACCCTGCAGGCTGCGGTCTACATGAGCCTAAACCCGACGAGCAATAACTCTGCCGGGTCTTCAGCCAACCTGACCGCGCTCTATGGATTGCAGACCGCGACGGCACCATTTGTCGGCTGGGCGACGCAGCCTACGGACTGGACTGTTGGGATTCAGTATCGTCGACTGCAACCTCGACATTGCTGCTCGATCCTTTGGAGGTGGCCGCCGACGCTTCGGGCAATATCTGGATCGCTCAACAGAATCGGAGAGAGCACCAAGGCGGCAGTCTGATGGAACTTGGGCCAACCGGCTCTCCGCTGGTGAATACGTTGACTCAGCCACGGCGGGAACGGCTTGCTTCAGCTACTCCACGCAACATAGCGATCGACACCAACGGTAATGTGTGGGTCCCGACCAGTTCGGGTTCGGCGCTTCTGTGTTTGAATACAACAACAGCACCAGCCCGGGCACTGTCACGCTCTCTAGGGACAGCCAACTCTGCCTTCGGTATTGCTATTGACGGAAACAATAACGTCTTCGTGGGCCAGACGAGAGGCAACTACCACAACTCATTCGTCGAGTTCCTTGGAGGCAATCTGGCTACAGCTCCCGAGGTTCAATTCCCAGCGATCACAAGCAATGTTTTGCCGGAGTATATGGCGGTCGATACGTTCGGAAATGTGTGGGCTTCGCAGCGGTAACGTGACTCGCCCCCAGCCTCCTCAGTCTGGTGCAGATCTCCAACATCGATACGAGCGGCTTGCGGCGCAGTTCCGATGTTCTTCGGCGCACGGTGACTTCGTCGCGACGCAAATACTTATACCCCTGTCACGAATGGGCCGATAAATCAGCCTTGGGTCTGGCGGCGTACTCGGGGATTATGGACCGTAAACACTCTCGGCAATAACCTCACGATCCTGTCGCTGCCGGGTTCGACGGTGAACGGTGCAACCAACTATGGCTGCGGCACCTCGTTCAACGCTCCGCGATATCCAGCCGTCGATGGTGCAGGTAATGTGTGGGTGATCAAACAGACGGCACCTCTGCGGTGACTGAGTTCAACAGTAGCGGGACCGCTTCTGTCTCCAGGTTCGGGATTCGCTCATTCCGGCTCTCCAAGGGAAATGGCATTACGCTCGATCCGTCCGGCAATGTCTGGATAGCAAATAACGTCACTACGGGTGGTGTCCCGCAAACTCTGTCTTCGAGATCGTGGGCGCTGGAGCACCGACCGTGACGCCGATCGCTCTTTCGCTGAAAAACAACAAAGTGGCGCAGAAGCCCTAGTTTGTCGCGTTACCAACCAGGGGTCCCGCTGAAGGTGCGGGATCCCGTTTTCATCTTTGCCCTTTGCTTACATCGGGGTAGTGAAAACGTCTAAACTTCTTCTTGTGAATCGCATTCCATATCTCTCCTACAGGTTGTCCTGCTCATTATTTGCACTGACGGGTTCGCTTCTGCTGCTCGCGTCGGGCTGCGGCAATACTCCAGCGGCGACAGGCGGCGGCACAGGTAGCACAGGTGGCGGCGGCGGCACGGGGGCCAGCGGAGCTGGAGTCAGTTTTGGCGGGAAGGTGATGGCCGGTTTGCAGCCGGTAAGCGGAGCTGCGGTGCAGCTCTATGCGGCAGGCAGTGGCGGATATGGGTCGGCTGCGACGGCTTTGCTGACGACGCCGGTGACGACCAGCAGTACGGGTGGGTTTACGATTCCGACGGGTTATTCCTGCGCTACTTCTTCGACGCAGGTCTATCTGGTGGCTCGGGGTGGGAGTCCAAACAGGAGTTCGACGAGCAACTCCGCGCTGGCGATGATGGCTGCCCTGGGCAGTTGCGGCGCCATTACGGCTAGCACAGCAGTCGTGGTGAATGAGGTGACGACGGTTGCTTCGGTTGCGGCGCTGGCGGCGTTTTATTCTAGTGGCGGGAATGTTGGTTCGAGCTCGACGAATGCGGCTGGATTGGCGAATGCGTTTGGGACAGCGAATCAGTTGGCGAATATGACGACGGGGAGTTCGCCTGGGGCGTCGCTGCCGGCTGGGCTAAGTATTCCCTCGGCGAAGATCAATTCGCTCGCGGATATTTTAAATGACTGTACTGGGACACAGAGCGGGGTGCTGTGTGACGCGGTGATCACAGAAGGCACAGTTCCGGGGGGGGCCGCTCCAAGCAACACGCTTGATGCGATCTACAATATGTTGCGGAATCCAGCCATTAATGTCCCTGCGATCCAGTTGGTGGCCGCTAATCCACCGTTTACTCCGACGGCTGCGACGCCGGACTGGACACTCGCGGTGACATGGAGCGGCGGCGGCATGGACCTGCCTACGGCGATGGCCTTCGATTCCAACGGCAATGCCTGGGTAGCGAGCTACTTCAGCGTACTTACGGAGTTGCCGCCTCTTGGCACATCGGGATCGGTGCAGCAGATCGCGTCTTCTACAGCGGCTCTGCTGGAGAGCTATGGGCTAACGGTGGACTCCAGCAACAACATCTGGGTGGCGAACGAGCAGAGCAGCAACAGCATTAATAGCGGCTTTGGAAATGTCGTGAAGTTCAGCAACAGCGGGCAGGTGCTCTCTGGCGCGGGTGGATACAGTGCGGGCGGGGTATATTACCCGCAAGGTCTGGCCGCGGATACGACAGGAAATGTATGGGTGGTCGACTACGGCGATTCGCTGGTGTCCTTGCTATCGGGCAGTGGGTCGGCAGTCAATGGGACTACGGCGTGGGGCTCGGGGCAACTGTTTCTTCCAGTGGCAGTCGCTGTCGACTCAAGTCATAACGCATGGGTGGCCAACCAGAGTGCGAGTACGATTACGCGGGTGTCGTCCGATGGCTCGAAGATTATGCAAATCAGCTGTTGCAACGGCGCGAGTGGACTGGCGGTGGATCAGGGGGGCAATGTCTGGGTGGCGAATTACTTCGGCAACAGCATCAGTGAGGTATCGAGTGCAGGAGCGGTCTTGTTGAACGGACAGACGGGTGGTGGTGTGGATCATCCGGATGCGGTTGCAATTGACGGCGCAGGCCGCGTATGGGTTGGGAATCTTCACACTGCTACGGTGAGTGAGTTCGCGGGCTACAACTCTGCTACGCCCGGCACGCCGCTATCGCCTGCGGCAGGATTGGGAACGGACGCGAATCTCGGAGCTCCATTTGCGCTTGCCGTCGATCAGAGTGGCAATCTCTGGGTGACCAACTCGAACGGAGCGAATACGGTTACGGTTTTCGTCGGTGTAGCGACTCCGGTGAAAGCCCCGCTTCTTGGCCCGGCGCAGTTGCCCTGAAGACGGCACGTTCACGGCTTCGGCCGCATGTTCCGCAAAAGCGCCTGGGCGGTTGGTTCGGTGTTGAGAATGTCGGCGGGGGTGAGCCAGGCGCGGCGAAGTTGGGTGATGCCATACCGCATCTGGTCGAGCTCTTCGGTGGAGTGAGCGTCGGTGTCAACGACGATTTTGCAGCCGTGCTGTTTGGCAAGGCGGAGGTTTAAATCGTTCAGATCGGAGCGGGCGGGGCTGGCGTTGTGCTCCACAGCTACACCCAGTTCGGAGGCGCGCTTGAGGATTGCGTCGATGTGGATGGCGTAGGCCTCGCGGCTGAGGACTTTGCGTCCGGTAGGGTGGCCGAGAATGCGAACGTGGGGGTTTTCGATCGCGCGGATGACACGTGCGGTCATCTCTTCGACAGGCTGATTGAAGTGGGAGTGAACGCTGGCGACGACGATATCCATCTGTGCAAGAGTTGAGTCGTCGAGATCGAGGGAGCCATCGGCGAGGATGTCGACTTCGATGCCGGGAAGGACGCGAATCTGTCCTTTCGTTTTGTCTTGAAGCTGATCATCGACTTTGCGTATGGCTTTGATATGGGCGAGAGCGCGCTTGTCGTCGAGACCGTTGGTCATTGCGAGGTTTTTGCTGTGATCGGTGATGGCGATGTATTTGAGTCCGCGGGCGAGGGCGGCTTCAGCCATTTGAAGGATGGTGTCGCGGCCATCGGTGGCCTCGGTGTGCATGTGGAGGTCGCCTCGAATGTCGGCGAGAGTGATGAGGTGCGGAAGAGTGTGAGCGGCCGCGGCCTCGATCTCGCCGGAGTTTTCGCGGAGTTCGGGTGGAATGTAGTCAAGGTCGAGTGCGTTGTATATCTCGATCTCGGAGGCGCCGGCGACGATGACGTTGTCCTCGACGCGCAGTAGAGCGTACTCGTTCAAGGTAAGGCCGCGCTTGATCGCTCGCTGGCGAAGAGCGACGTTGTGCATCTTGCCGCCGGTGAAGTATTGCAGAGCAGCTCCGTAGCTGGCGCGAGGAAGAAGCCGGACGTCGACCTGAAGGTTGTTGCGGAGGGTGAAACTGACCTTGTTCTGGCCCTTGGCGATGAGCTTGTCGATGAGCGGAAGCGCGGCGACGTGTTCGACGGCTGCGGAGACAACATCGGATTCGCAGGCAGGGCCGGTGATGAGGAGGTCGAGATCGCCTACAGTTTCGCGTCCGCGGCGAAGCGAACCGGCGGGAGTAATCTCGTCGATGCCGGGAAAGGTGCGAATGAGAGCCATGATGGTTTCTGCGTGGTGCTGGGCCTTGTCGATGCGGAAGCGGCTGGAGTTTTTGCGGTGGTCTTCGATGCCTTTAAGTAGCTTGGTGACGAACTTTTCGCCCATTCGGGGAAGCTTGGTAAGATGTCCCGCCTTGGCAGCGGCTTCGAGACCATCGATGTCGGAGACCTGGCAGGCGGACCAGACGAGGGCTACGGTCTTGGGGCCCATGCCGGGGAGACGAAGGAGTTCGAGCATGGTGGGTTTGTATTTTTGTAGAAGCTCTTCGCGCATCGGAATGGTGCCGGCGGTTAGCAGCGCCTGGATGTTGGCTGCCATGCCCTTGCCGATGCCGGGGATGGCGAGAAGCTGTTTTGGGTCGTCGACCAGAGTGGCGAGCTGCGTGGTTTGCTGCTCTACGGCCTCGGCAGCGCGGCGGTAGGAGCGGATGCGGAAAGGATCGGCGCCATCAATCTCAAGCAGGGAGGCGGTTTCATCCAGAAGGCGGGCGATAGAGATATTGTCCATGGGGGAGCAGTCAGAGGCCGATGCGGTGCGCGGTCACTGAGCCAGTATGCAATACCCAGGAGTGGGACTCAAGGCAGAGACACAAAATCGAGAACGCGGACGGGAGTACCGCGTCGACAAGGAAGGGAATTCTTATGGATTTGCTTCGTGAGCTATTTCTTTGAGGCGAGACACTTGATCCGCCTGGGGGCCCTTTGTTCCCTGAATGATATCGAACTCGACCTCATCCCCTTCTTTCAGGCTCTTGTAGCCCTCGCGCTGGATAGAACTGTAGTGGACGAATACATCGGCCCCACCTTCGCGGCCGAGAAACCCATAGCCCTTTGCGTTGTTGAACCACTTTACCGTGCCCTTATATTGTGCCAATGTACCGCTCCCTAGCTTCTCTGTGTCTGAGTCATCCTTTACCCCGAAGTGAAAGCGCTTCAACGGTAAAGAAGCTCACGAGATTGTGACGCAAAACATGCCGAGAGAGTTTTCTGGAAGATGCCGCTGGGGTTTCTTTTTATCAAATGGGTTATTTATGGGGATTTTGAGGCGAGATGTCAGAGTCGTCCGGCGCGCCGGGCGGAATCGTAAAGCATCAGCCCAACGAGGGTTTTACCATCGTGGATTTTGTTTGCGGCGATCAGTGCGAGAGCCTGGGAGAGGGGCAAACGGAAGACCTCAATGTTCTCGTCGGGTTCTGGAGCAGCGGCGCCTTCGCGGATGTCGCGAGCAAGATAAATCTGCATCCACTCACTCAGGAATCCCGGGCTGGCGAAATATTTTGTCAGCAGAGTCCAGCGTTTTGCGCGATAACCGGTCTCTTCGATCAATTCGCGCTTGGCTGCCGCGAGGGGAGCTTCGTTGGGCTCGACTCGACCGGCGGGAAGCTCGATGAGGACGTGTCCGGCAGCATGGCGGTACTGGCGTTCGAAGATGATATCGGGGTCGGCGGGGTTCTTCGACTCATCCACTGCAAGGATGACGATGGAGCCGTTGTGGCGGATGACGTCGCGAGTGTTGATGTGACCGCCGGGTTCCTCCACTTTGTCGGTGACGACGGAGAAGACCCTGCCTTTGAAGGCGAGTTTGGAGGAGATGAGACGAGGCCTGGCTGAAGGCTTCTTCCCTTTGGTGGAGGGCGAGTACGTGGAGGCGGCAGGTTTCTTTATTTTGGCGGCCATAGGGCTAAAGTATCATCCTGCATCTAGACTTAGGTGGCGGGCATCCAACGGGTGCACGAAAAAAGGATGGATATGCCGCGGCAGAGGTGTGCGATGGTGCGGCTGATCGAATTGAAGGTAGATCTGGAATGAGCGTTGAGTGTTTTCCCATCACGGTATTGCCACATGTGTCGGAGCTCTATCGCGCTTATCTCGCGATGGCGGATAGCGCTAGCGACGCGGCGGTTCGGCGCTGGTATGGGGCGGAGCCACTGGCGGGGAAGTGGCACGGAAAGGCAGTGGACGCGAGGGACGGCGGGCTGCTGGCTGATCTGCTGGAGAAGCAGGGTGTGGAGTTTGGCGCGGGGGGTGCCACAAAGGCGAATATTGCGAAGCTGCGGGCGGGCGCGCGGGCGGTGGTAACGGGTCAACAGGTGGTGCTGTTTGGGGGGCCGCTGTTCACGATTCTGAAGGCAGCGACGGCGGTAGCTCGGGCGAAGGAGGCGACACAGGCAACCGGCGTGGAGCATGTGCCGGTGTTCTGGCTGGCAACCGAGGATCACGATCTGGCGGAGGTAGACCAGGTTTCGTTGCTGACGAAGACGTCGGTGGAAACGCTATCGACGAATACGCGTTTTCCTCATCATGCCGTTCCGGCCGGCAGCGTAATTCTTGAAGGCCATGTCAATGAATTGCTGGATCACGCGAGCGAACTGCTGGGATATGCTCCCGTGTGTGAGTTACTGCGCGAATGCTATGGCTATCGGCCTGAAGACAACAGCGGCCCCACTTTTGGCAGCGCCTTCGGGCGGCTTATGACTCGTATTTTTGGAGAGCAGGGTTTGATCGTGATGGACCCGGCTGGGCGAGATTTTCATTCTCTTGGCGCCTCGACCCTTCTGTATGCAATTGAACATGCGGCCGAGCTTGAAGAGGCGTTGCTGGAGCGGAGCAAGGAGCTGGAAGCGGCTGGGTATCATGCCCAGGTGCTGGTGAATCCTGGCGCATCCCTGTTGTTTCTCCTGAGCGATGTGGACGGGCGTGGAGTTTGGGATCGGCAGGCGTTACGGCGCGAACGGGATGGGATGTGGAAGGCTGGGGCGAAGAGTTATTCGACTGCGGAGTTGGTTGCCATTCTGGAGGCGACACCGGAAAGGCTGAGCCCAAATGCTCTGCTGCGGCCAGTGTTTCAGGATACGATTCTGCCGACGGCGGCATATGTGGGCGGCCAGGCGGAGATTGCCTACTTTGCGCAGAGTGCTGTTTTGTATGAAGCGATATTGGGACGGATTACTCCGGCATTGCCGCGGTTGAGTGCGACGTTACTGGAGCCGGCGATCGCTGCGGCGATGGAGAAGGATGAGGTGCAGTTGCCGGAGGCGATGACGACGGCAGAGGCTCTGGCACAGCGGCTTGGTGCGCGGGCGATGCCGATTGAAGGGAAGCGAAAGCTAGCTGCAGCGGGGAATGCGATGGAGACGGAGCTTACGGCGTTGACGGAGTATTTGGCTGGTATGGACGAGTCGCTTGGGCGGGCGGCGAAGGTCTCTGGATCGAAGATGCTGTACCAGATGAACCGGTTGCGGAGAATGGCGGCTACGTTTGAGCTGCAGAAGGAGGCGAGCCTGCGAAAGCATGCCGAGGCGATTACTCTGAACGTGTTTCCGGATGGGCATCCTCAGGAGCGCGTAGTGGCCGGGGTTTGGTTTATGGCGAAGTATGGGGATGGGTTGGTGGAACGGCTGGTGAAGGTGGCGGGAAATCAGTGCCCCGGGCATGTGGTGGTACGGCTGTAGAACTCAATCGGTTTTAGAATAGGCGTGAGGGGTGTTCTATGGGATTGAGCGATCAGCCGTTTGAGGTGATGTGCCCGGATTGTGGGGCGATGCTGAAGGTGGATCCGGCGACGCGCGCGATCATTGCGCATCAGTCGGCGCCGAAGAAGAAGATGTTTGAAGACTTTGGCGAGGCGGCGAAGGCTCTGCGGGAGGCGGATGCGCGACGGGATTCAATCTTTGCGCAGAGTGTGGATGCGCAGAAGAACAAGGACGACGTGATGGCGAAAAAGTTTGCCGAGGCGGTGAAGAAAGCGAAGGAGACTCCGCTGACGGAGAAACCGCTGCGGGATTTTGATCTGGACTAACTAACACATGAGTTATACGAGAAGACGGAGCCGTCTAATAGCGAGTGTCGCTGTCGGATTTGCGCTTACTTTATTCGCGTTTGCGCTGTCAGATAAGGTTGGGGACGGAGTGATCGGAGCGATCATTTCCCCTGGAAGCGCGCTGTGCGAGTTTCTAGATAAATTATGGCCTGTGCGCGCCTTCGGAGTTGGAGTTGAGCGTTTCGTATTTGGATCGTTGCTGATCGATACATCATGGTATGCACTCTTAGTGTATGTCCCGATAAAGAAGCTTATGGAACACAGGAAGCTTATGCAACGTAGAAAGAAGGTACTGCGAGCTAGTGAGGATGCGTTCTGGCTGCGCGACTAGTCGACATCGATATTACCTAGCTTGCTTGGCTAGACGGTAAACTGAAGAGATGCCACCGATATTAAATGCGCAGGGTTTGACCAAGTCCTTTGGCGCGACTGTTCTGTTTCGCGAGATTAGTTTCACTGTGAGTGATGGGGATCGCATTGGGCTCATCGGGCCGAATGGGGCGGGGAAATCTACATTGTTGAAGGTGTTGGCTGGCGATGAAGACGCCGATGCGGGCGATGTTGCGGTACGGAAGCGGGCCGGGGTGGGGTACGTGGCGCAGGAGTCGGTGTTTGCGCCGGGATTGACTGTGCGCGCGGTGCTGGAGGCTGCGCTGGTGCGGGCCAGGGTGGCAGAGGGTGAGCATGAGGGGCGATTGCGGGAGACTTCGGGCCGGACGGGGTTCCCGGATTTGAACGCTGAGGCAGCGACGCTGAGTGGTGGGTGGAGAAAGCGGCTGGCGATTGCGGAGGCGGTGGTGACGCATCCGGATGTTCTGCTGCTCGATGAGCCGACGAACCATCTGGATTTAGCCGGAATTGTGTGGCTGGAGGAGTTGCTGAATGAGGGTGATTTTGCTTGTGTGCTTGTCAGCCATGATCGTTATTTTCTTGAGAATGTTGCGACAGAGATAGTGGAGCTGAACCGTGTGTATGCGGATGGGTTGCTGCGAGTGAAGGGGAGCTACTCGAAGTTTCTGGAGGGCAAGGAAGCGTACATGGAGGCGCAGTCGAAGCTCCAGGATGCGCTGAAGAATCGTGTGAAGATCGAGGTGGAGTGGCTGCGGAGGGGACCGAAGGCGAGGAGCACGAAGGCGAAGGCGCGGATCGACAATGCGCAGGAGTTGATCGGGCAGTTGCGTGATGTGAATGCGCGGGTGCAGACCGCGACCGCTGGGATTGATTTCTCGGCGACAGACCGGCAGACGAAGCGGCTCGTTGAGTTGGAGGATGTTTCGGTTGTGCTGGGCGACCGGAAGATTGTGGAGGGGCTGAGTTTTCTGGTTACTTCCGGGATGCGCGTGGGGTTGGTGGGGCCGAATGGTAGCGGAAAGACGACGCTGCTGCGGTTGCTTACCGGCGAGTTGGAACCTGCGGCAGGAACGATTAAGCGGGCGGCTGCGTTGAAGATTGTTTACATCAGCCAGATGCGCGTTCTGGAGGAGGGTGTGACCCTGCGGCGGGCGCTGGCTCCTGATTCGGACTCGGTGGTGTACCAGGGCCGCGTGGTGCATGTAGCGAGTTATGCTACGAAGTTTCTCTTCACCAGCGAACAACTCAACCAGCCTGTCGAAAGGCTGAGTGGAGGAGAGCGGGCCCGGGTGTTGATCGCGAAGCTGATGCTGGAGCCGGCAGATCTGTTGCTGCTCGACGAGCCGACGAACGATCTGGATATTGCGACGCTGGAGATTCTTGAGGAAAGCCTTTTGGAGTTTACTGGCGCGCTGGTGCTGGTGACGCACGATCGTTACATGCTGGATCGGGTGTCGACGATTGTGCTGGGGTTGGATGGGCGCGGCGCGGCTGAGACGTTTGCGGATTATTCGCAATGGGAGCAGTGGCGCGGGACGGCGGTGGAGGAGGCGATCGCACCGGGGATGACGGGCAAGGCGGTTGCTTCGGTCTCGGCTGCGACATCGCCCGCCACAGGCGGGAAGAAGAAGCTGTCTTATCTGGAGGCGCGAGAGTTTGCGGGGATCGAGGCGGCAGTGGAGGCGGCTGAGGAGCGGTTGCAGAAGGCGCGGCACATGATTGAGGATCCTGCGGTGGCGATCGATGCAACGCGGTTGACGTCTGCGTTGGCAGAAATGGAGGCGGCCCAGAAGGAGGCGGACCATTTGTATGCGCGGTGGGCTGAGCTGACGGAGAAGGCTGGATAGGCGGGAGACTTGTTTCACATTGCGTTTGCAGTGCGGTGTCTACTCGCGTTTTTTCGCATAATCGGCATCAGTTTGTTGCAAGGGAATAGACGGTTCGCGATATTCTCGTTGCATATGAAAACATTGCATGGGAAGACCTTGATGTTGACGGTAACGGCGGCATTGTGCGCGTTGCCAGCTATGGCGCAGTCAGCAGAGCATTCGCACGTGGTGGTGTTGCATGCAGCCCGCATGCTCGACGTGGCAGGCGGAAGGATTGAAACGCCGGGTGAGGTGTTGGTGGAGGGCGACCGCATCGTTGCGGCGGGCACACATGTGGACCGTCCGGCGGGAGCAGAGGTAATCGACCTGGGCGATACGACACTGATGCCAGGGCTAATCGATGCGCATGTGCATTTGTTTCTGCATGTAGGTGCGGAGGATTTGCAGACCATTCAGGAGAGTGTGCCGGAGCGAACACTGATCGCGGCTGGGGCAGCGAAGGCGGATCTGATGGCGGGATTCACGGCCGAGCGCGATATGGGGACCGAAGGAGCGGGTTGCGCGGATGTGGCGGTGAGGAACGCTATCAATCACGGCCTGATACCGGGGCCGCGGATGCGTATGAGCTGCAACGCGATCGATCTGACGGGTGGGCACGAAGATGCGATTGGCTATAACCCGGCGCAGAAGGTGCTTTCGAATGCGGACTATGCCGATTCGAGTGAGGAGATTGTGAAGGTCATGCGGGAGCAGCGCAAGGGCGGTGCGGACTTCACGAAGATGTATGAGTCGGGGAGAGATTCGTTTCGCGATGGCGTATTCCATACGCCCTATCAGTACACCGAGACGGAGTTGGCGACGGCGGTGAAGGAGGCGGAGCGGATGGGCGGGGTTGCCGGGTCGGGCCGCGGGGTGGCGGTGCATTGCACAGGGGAGCCAGGAGCGTCCTATGCCGTGGCTGCAGGAGTTGAGTCGATCGATCATGGCTACCAGTTGAGCGAGGCGACGATGCGAGCGATGAAGGAGAAACAGATCTACGCGGTGCCGACCTTTGCGATCGCGGAGTATTTTGCCGACCATGCGGCGACGCCGGCGCGCGCGGCCAATGAGCGCGCGGAAATGGCTTATCACGTGGCTGAGTTCAAGAAGCAGCTGGCTGCAGGGGTTCCGATGGCGGTAGGGAGCGACGTGGGGCCGTTTCCGCATGGGACGCAGGCGCGGGAGCTGGAGTTGATGGTGCAGAACGGGATGAAGACCGCTGCGGTGCTGCAGGCGGATCTGATCAACGGTGCGAGGTTACTTGGTTGGGCCGGGCAGATCGGGGAGCTGAAGGCTGGGTATTATGCCGACGTGATCGCGGTGCCGGGAAATCCGCTGGAGGACATCTCGGTGACGACGAAGGTGGGGTTTGTGATGAAGAACGGAACGGTTTACAAGCGGCCCTGAAGCGATGAGTTTGCTGCGACAGCAAACCCATCGCGGGGAATTTATTTTGGCGACCACTGCTCGTCGGCGGATGGGCCGTAGAGCGCGGGGACGGGGATATCGTTAAGGCGGAGGTAGACTCCCAGTTGCGCAGTGTGATGGATGAGATGGTCGAAGCACATCTGGCGGAAACTGAGAGAACGCGAGCTGTTGGAGATGAGCTGATCTCCAAAGCTGAACTTCCATGGAGCAGACAGGCGCTCGTCGCTGGCGGCTGCAAGCGCGGCCCGGCACTTGGCGGAGGTTTCGTCGAGCTGTTTGAGGGCGTTCTCGCGGGTGGTGAAGTCAAGTGACGGGTGAGGACGTTTGGAGTTGGCCATGTCCATGCCGTCATCTTCGAGGACGTAATAGCCGAACATGAGCATGGTGGCGCAGTGCATGGCGAGTTTGCCGAGAGGCATGGATTTGTCGTGACATTTCCAATCGTTTTTGCCTTCGGGGACGCGTTCCAGGGTGCGGCGGGTGTTGGAGACTTCGGTGTCGTAGTCCTGGAGGAGGATTTCGGAGATTTTCATCATGATCCTTTCCTGAGTGGTTGTTTTGTAGAAGCGCGAGGAGTCAATGCCCAGACTTCAGATGAGTCCGTGATGCGGAATGACAACATTTTTTTTTAGAGGCCGGTGATATTGTAGCCGCAGTCGACGTAGGTGATCTCGCCGGTAATACCGCTGGCGAGGGGACTGGAGAGGAAGAGGGCGGTGTTGCCGACTTCCAGCTGGTCCACGTTGCGGTGGAGCGGGGCCCGTTCTTCGACGGCATTGAGAATTTTGGTGAAGTCGCTTATACCGCGTGCGGCCAGGGTTTTGATGGGGCCGGCGGAGATGGCGTTGACACGGATATTCCTGGCGCCGAGGTCGGCGGCCAGATAGCGCACCGCGGCTTCGAGCGCGGCTTTTGCCACGCCCATGATGTTGTAGTTGGGAAAGACCTTAGTGGAACCGTAGTAGGTCAAGGTGAGGATGGATCCACCCTCGGTCATCAGGGGCGCTGCAGCGCGTGCCAATGCGATGAGCGAATAGGCGCTGACGTCATGCGCGATGCGGAAGTCCTCGCGAGTCGTCTCGAGAACGGTGTTCTTGATATTGGGTGCGAAGCCGATGGAATGGACCAGAATGTCCAGCTTGCCGTAAGAGGTTTTCAGCTGATCGAAGACGCTGTCGATGTCACTGTCGATGGCGACATCGCAACGAAATATTTTTGTGCCGGGCAGTTCGGCGGCAAGCTCTTCGGCTTCTCGCTGCAGGCGCTCGGTCTGATAGCAGATGGCGAGTGTGGCTCCGGCTTCCGACAGCTTCTGGGCGATGCCCCAGGCGATGCTGCGTTTGTTGGCGAGGCCGAAGACGACGGCGACTTTGCCCTTAAGGTCGATCATGAGAAGTGTCTCCTGTTCAGTGGCGCAGGCTTGAGGATATCAGCGCAGGAGAGATTTCGCGTGGGGGTGGGTGGGTGTCGGCTAGGACTTGAGGAGGGTGGGTTCGGAGGGGGAGAGGAGCATGTCGATCAGCGGCTGGCCGCCGGAGTCTGCTTCGGGGTCATGCAGAACGGTGCGGATACAGTTTCGTCCGGCATGCTTGGCTTCGTAGAGGGCTTTGTCGGCGCGGGCGAGCAGAGGGGTGGAGTAGTCGCCGGTGACAGCCTCGCTGAGGCCGATGCTGATGGTCAGGTTCGGACCGCCGCGCACGGAGGGTAAAGAACGGACGGCGTCGGCGATGCGTTGGGCTACGACGAGAGCTCCGGTGGAGGAGGTTTGAGGGAGAACGAGGAGAAACTCGTCTCCGCCGAAGCGGCCGAAGAGATCGTAGGCACGAAGCCTGGCGGAGATCGCGGTGGCGACATCGCGGAGAGCGTTGTCGCCGGCGGCGTGGCCTTCGGTGTCGTTGATGGTCTTGAAGTAGTCGATATCGATGAGCGCGATACAGAGAGGGCGGCCACCGCGTCCGAGACGCTTGAGCTCGATATCGAGCTTGTGTTCGATGCCGCGCCGGTTGAGTGCGCCGGAGAGGGGATCGAGCTGGGACTCTTCGCGGACGAGGGCGAGGACGTAATTGTGACAGATGGTGAGGGTGAAGAGGCCGGTGAGGCAGGAGGAGAAGATGGTGAGGAGGAGGGTGAAGGTCTGGACATGATCGCGCTGCATGAGATCGCTGGGCGCGCCGTGAAACAGCGCGATGACGCCCCAGCCGAAGCTCAGGATAGCGAAGAAGGTGATGCAATAGGCGAAGAGTCGAATGATGGAGCGGCCGTCAGCCAGACGGAAAAGCTCGAGCGCGAGCAATCCGCGGATGAGCGCGACGTTGAACGAGATGATGATAAGACGGGGAACGATGTCGTCCTGAATCTGGCTGTAGTAGACGATGAGCGCAATGGAGACCAGGCTTGAGAACCAGATGGGAAAGATCTTGCGCGAGCTACCGATCAGACTGAGGATGCCGCGACAAAAAAGGACGAGCGAGAGAAAGATGAAGGAGTTGGCGAGGACGACGGAGAAGACGCTGTTGAGGAATCCCCGAGAGAGAAGCAGAATGAGGCCGGGAATGCCGAGCAGGAAGCCGCAGGCGATAGAGCGGACGCCACGCATATTGGGGTGAAGTCGATGGATGGCAACGAAGGCGATACTGAATGCGGCCGCGAGGAGCAGCTGACAGGTGAGCAGAGTGCGGTTGTCAAATGAGGGAAACAAAGTCATTTTTGAAGATTCGCCTCGCAGCCAATTTTAGCGAGGGTATCTTCAATGGGCGAAACCACTTAAGTTGTATCCGGCCGGGCTATTCGTGGCGGTTCAGGAGGTGAGCCAGTCATATTGCGCTTCCGTGATTGGGACGACGGAGAGGCGGAACTGACGGAAGAGGATGGAGTCTTTGAAGACGGCGGCGGCGCGCATGTCTTCGAGGGTCTTTTCCTGTTTGAGGCGCTTGCCGGGCTGGATGCGCACCTTGGGATCTTTGGGATCGGTGGCATCGACCGAAACGACTTTGGCGGTTCCGACGACGGCTTTGCCAACGTTGGAGTGGTAGATGACGAGTTTTTCGCCCTTCTTCATATTTCGCAGATTGAGCAGGGCGGTGTTGTTGGAGATGCCGTCCCAGACGGTTTCGCCGTCACGAAGAAGGTCGTCGAAGGAGTAGGTGCTGGGTTCGGTCTTCAGGAGGTACGGCATTCGGATTCGGCTCCATTCCGGGAGGGTCCCCCTCCCCGGTGAAATGCGTCAAAGTCCTGGAAATAAGAGACTTAGGTCTGGACATGCCAAGAGCTACGTCGAATAAAGTCTTTGTTTTCAGGGGTTGTCCCTTGCAAAGTCTTAGAAATAAAGGAGTTGTCCTGACCACTCAACGGTCTTTTTTTGAGCCTCTTTGGAGGCTTTGTCAGCAGTATAGTGGGTCGGGGCATTGTGCTGACGCGGGAACTGAGAAAAGACCCGGGGCTAACGAGAGTGCGGAAAAGGTGACTCGCGGGAACGAAAACGTACCTCAGCGGTTGAAGCCGCATTGCGAGTGAAGCGCTTACGGCACGGATAAATCCGTGCCCTTAAGCAAAACCGTTTTTTTTCAGCCGCCGAGGTCGACGTGGCGGACTCCGAGGACGGGCTGGCCGAGGAAGGCGGAGCCGAGGCGCTCGAATTTTTCGATGGAGTCAGTGGCGTAGAAGGTGATTGGTGGTTCCGGTCGGTTGATTGCCGGTGGTTGTTGGTTGGTGGCTGCCGGCGGATGGAGGTGGGTTGCGACGGCGTGGGCGGTGGCCTGGGCGGAGTCGATGATAGTGAGCGGGTGGTTGAGGGCGGCGAGGGTACGGCGGATGGCGGGTTCGAGAAGCGGGTAGTGGGTGCAGCCCAGCAGGAGGGTGCTGGTTGACGGGGCGGCAGTGAGGGCTTCGTTGAGATAGATCTTGAGGACTTCGTCGGTGATGGGGTGGTTGATCCAGCCCTCTTCGACTAGGGGGACTAGAAGAGGACAGGCTTTTTCAAAGGCTTCGAGGTTGAGGGCGTTGAGGGCGCGGGTGTAGGCGCGGGATTGGACGGTGGCGGCGGTGGCGAGGACGAGGACGTGGGGTCGGGGGAAGATTGGTGGTGGTTCCAGCGAAATACAGGGGTCCTTCGCTGCGCTCAGGATGACGGCCTCTTTTGGGGTGGTTTGATTTGAGGACTGCGGTGGCTCACCCACCTTAGCGGCGATGAGACTGTCGCGAAGATGGGGCACCCGGTTTTGTGGTGATTCGGCCGTGTTGCCTTCGGAGAGCGCGGCTTGTGCGCCGGGCTGGACTACGCCGATGACGGGGATGGGCAGCGCGCGCTGAATGTCTTCGAGGGCGAGAGCGGTGGCGGTGTTGCAGGCGATGACGAGGAGTTCAGCGCCTCGGTCGTGGAGGAATTTTGCGCTTTCGACGGCGTAGCGGGCGATGGTGTCGCGGGACTTGGAGCCGTAGGGCAGGCGGGCGGTATCGCCGAGGTAGAGGTAGCGGGCGCCGGGAATGAGAGGAAGCAGAGCGCGGAGGACGGTGAGGCCGCCGAAGCCGGAGTCGAAGACTCCGATGGTGGGATTCACAGTTGTCAGTTGTCCGTTCTCAGTTGTCAGTTTCTTCCTCCTTTGTCAGGGCTTGGTTTCAGTTGGAGGCGTGGGATGGGTGGCGGTGTCGGTGGCGGGATAGGTGCGGAGAAGGTCGGCGTGGCCGGCGAGGGTGTCGTGAGGTTGGCCATCGACGAGGAAGCGGATTCCGGTGATCTGGGGAAAGGCGGCGTGGAGGGTGCCGATGATGGATTCGACGGTGAGGGTTTCGACCTGGATGCCGGAGGGGTGAGTGTCGACGAAGGAGCCGCGAAGGTTGACGACGGCGAGTTGGCCGGCCTGTACGCCGGGAATGGGCTGGGACTCGGTCAGGAGGAAGACATCGTCGATGGCTGGGCCGCCCTGCAGCGGATGGTTGGAGTCGGGAAGCGCGTAGGTGGAGAGGAGATGATCGAGTAGCACGCGGGCGCGAAGGGTGGGGGCTTCGGGCAGGGCAAAGGACGCGGTGGTGGGGGTGATGGAGGCGTCGGCGTCGTTGGCGAGGTAGAGGGTGACGTCTTCTGTGCCGGTGGCGGTGGGTGCGGCGATGGGGGTGACGTCGTTGAGTGCGACGAGGCGTTTATGCGCCTGCTGACAGCCGCGGAGCAGGAAGGCGGCCATGAGGAGGATGCCGCCGACGAGGATCCAGAAGAGGATGCGTTGGTAGCGGGGGATCATTTTGCGGCTCCGGCGGCGGCGTTGCCGTGGCTGCGCCAGGTGTTGAGTGCGTTGACGATGGCTTTGGCGATGGACTGCTGGTATTTGGCGTCGGTGACTGGAGTGGCGCCGGAGTCGGAAGCGAGGGGCGCGATCTCGATGGCGACTGCGGGGCAGGTGAGGTTATCGACCGGACGAAGGGAGGAGCGGCTGAGGATGACGGGCAGATTGGCGCGCTGGAGTGCGCTGCCGATCTCGTTGGCGAGGGCGAGGCTTTGGGGAATGGAGGCGGCCTGGGCGGTGTCCCAGGGGATGGTGGTGCGGGGCTCATCGAAGTCGCTGGGCGGGGGCAGAGCGGAGGTGACGATGTGGACGCCGGAGCCGCTGGCGGTGGCGTGGAGGACGAGGCAGGCGCTGGGGTGGGCGTGGTTGCCGATCTCGGCGCGCTGGTCGCTGGTGAAGGGGACGGCGGGGTCAGCGTCGCGAGTGGCGATGACGGAGTAGCCGCCGGCGGTGAGCAGGGAGCGGAGGCGAGCGGCAAAGGCGAGGGTGACGTTTTTTTCCAGCACATTGCCGGGGAGCTGTGCGCCGGAGTCGGGACCGCCGTGGGCGGGGTCGATGAGGATGATGGTGCGCGGGGTGGCGGGTTGCTGGGCAGGGGAAACGCGGCTCATCGGCAGAACGACGGCGAGGCCCAGCACGAGATGTTTGCAGGAGAGAGGCAAAGTCGTCTGGTTGATTGTAAAGGGTTCTGCTTTGAACAGAACAAGCAACGACAAAAGCAAAATGCGGGGATCTCTCCACTACGTTGCGCGATGAGACTGCGCAACTCCGGTCGAGATGACGATTCTTTTTGAATGTGGAAGGAAAACGGTTCGCGCATCGTGCGAATAACCCACCCTTCACGATGAGGCCGTGAAGGATGGGCCACCCGGATTTTGGGTGGCCAGGACTGGATCAATGACCCCTAATTGAAGAAAGCGGTCTCGCTTTCGCTCGATGCCCACCTTAGTGACGATAGAACTGTCGCGAAGATGGGGCACCCGGATTTGAGGTAGCCGAGCATTAATCGAGGGCGTACATGGCGAGGCCGCTGAGGAGTTTGGGGTAAAAGTCGGTGGATTTTTGCGGCATGACTTCGCCGGAGAGGGAGACGTCGCGGAGCTGATCGAGGGTGATGGGCTTGATGAGGAAGGCGACGTCGGCTTCGCCGGATTCGACGAGCGCGACGGCTTCAGCGGCTTCGCGGAGATACTGGATGTGCCCGGTGGCGCGGATCTTGTCTTCGGTGAGACCGAGGAGATGATCGAGCACGACGGTGTGGAGCTGGGCGACGCCTAGCTGGCGCTGCTTCGGCGGTAGATTTGCGAGAAGTGGGGCGATGGGTGCGGGTTGGGGGGTAAGGAGGTAGTTGCCGTCGCCGGTGACTGCGAGGAAGGAGTCTCCGGTGGTGCGGCGGAGGAGATCGATGAGGTCGGCGGCGGGGGAATGCTCGGCGATGCGGGTGATGGTGTAGAAGGCGCTGGCTTTGGTGATGAAGTCGGGGGAGGAGAATTTTTCGATGCCGGAGACGACGCGATGGGTGGGAAGAATGGTGATGCCGGGGGCGTCCATGTTGACGAAGGTCATCATCATGGCGGCCTCGGGAAAGGGCGGGCGGGGAAGGTGGCTGGGGCTGAGCTTTTCGTCCTCGTCGCGGGGCTGGTTGAGGGGGAGTTTGAGCTGGGCGGAGCGCTCGCGGGCGTAGGCGACGGAGGTTTCGTAGCGGTGGTGGCCGTCGGCGATGATGAGCTTCTTGTCGGCCATGGCGGTGAGAAGAAGATTGATGAGGCTGGGGTCGGTGAGCTTCCAGAGTTGGTGGACGACGCCGTACTCGTCGGTGATGGCGAGGTCGGCGGGGTTGTCGTCGAAGCCGTTGGGGAATGAGCCCTGGAAGATGAGTTTTTCGGCGGTGAAGGCGGGGTCGGAGTAGAGCATGTAGATCTGCTCGCAGTAGGCGCGGGTGGCCTTGAAGAGGGCGAGGCGATCGGATTTGTGCTTGGGGAAGGTTTGTTCGTGGCGGTAGACGACCTTGTCGGAGTAGTCGTAGAGGTGGCCGAGAGCGATGAAACCGCGGCGTTCGCGGGTTTCGTTTGTGCCAGGAACGAGATAGGTCTGGGAGTAGCCGTAGATGGCGGGTTCGGACTCTTCGGCGAGGATGCGGTCGCGACGCCAATCGCGGAGGTATTCGGCGGCGCGGGTGTAGACGTTGTTGTGGTCGTCGTCGCCGGGCTCGTGTTTGCCGAGGATGACGCGGACAAGGTTGTAAGGGCTGGCTTCGTAGTAGCGCTGCTGCATGGCCGGGGTGATCTTGTCGTAGGGCTGGGTGACGACCGCCTCCATGTTGACGCGGGAGGGGTCGTAACGGAGGGCGCGAAAGGGGTAAAGGCGGGCCATGCTGTTTTGTCTCTCCCGACGTCTTAGATATGTAGAGATTGTACGGTCTTTGGCGAAGAACGAGCCGGAGGGCTCGCGGAAGAGACTGGCAGGCCGGACGCCCGGGAAAATGCAGTTGCGAGATAAAACTGTGACATAAAGGATGATGGCCGGGTCTATCATTTGCTTCAGCAGGCATTTGCTTGTGCAGGGCATCTGGCGAGCCGCAGACAAAGAGGTTTACAGGCCGAGAGGATTGGGGTAGAAGTAATGGTTTCAGCCGGTGATGCGGCGGAGATCGTAGAAGCGACGGGGCGCGTAGCGGCGCAGGTGGCTATATGGGAAACAGGGACGGAAGAGAGCGAAGCTGGTTAAGGCAGGCGGTGTTGGGGCTTGCGGTAGCGATGGTGGGAGCGATGGTTTGGGGTGGGGTGGGGAGCGCGGTGTGCGGGGCGCAGGAGAATCCGCTGGGAGAAGTGCATACGCCGGCGCCGCCTCCTCCGCCGAAGACGCCTGAGAACACGAAGCCGGTGATCGAAGGGGCGGACAACGCTGCGCGGCTGGCGACGTCGAGACGGGATGCGCGGATCCGGGTGGATGTGAACCTGGTCCTGGTGCCGGCAACGGTAACCGATCCGATGAACCGCCTGGTGACGGGGTTGGAGAAGGAAAATTTTGAGGTTTACGACAACAATATCGGCCAGACGATCAAGAGCTTTTCTACGGAAGATGCTCCGGTAACGATTGGCATCATCTTCGACCTGAGCGGAAGCATGTCGTCGAAGTTTCAGCGTGCGCGGAAGGCGCTGAGCGAGTTTTTGCGAACCTCGAATCCGCAGGACGAGTTTTTTGTGGTGGGGTTCAACGATCGGCCGGCGGTGATTGTGGACTACACGTCCGACGTGGATGACGTGGAGGCGCGGATGGTGATGCTGAAGCCGGAGAACCGGACGGCACTGATCGACGCGATCTATCTGGGCGTGGATAAGCTGAAGCAGGCCAAGTATGAGCGGAAGGCGCTGCTGATTATCTCCGATGGCGGGGACAACCGCAGCCGCTACACGGAGGGCGAGCTGCGGCGGGTGGTGCGGGAGAGCGATGTGCAGATTTATGCGATCGGGATCTTCGACCAGTACGCTCCGACGACCGAAGAGCAGATGGGGCCGATCCTGTTGAACGATATCTGCGATATGACGGGGGGGCGGATGTTCCGGGTGCTGGATATTAATGATCTGGGCGACATCGCGTCGCGGATCAGCGCGGAGCTGCGGAACGAATATGTGATCGGCTACCGACCGACGGACGTGAAGCAGGATGGAAACTGGCGTAAATTGAAGATACGACTCGTGCCGCCGCCGGGGCTTCCCGCGCTGACCGTGCATAATCGCCAGGGGTACTATGCACCTTCGCAGTAGAAGTTGGAAATCTCGGCCCAATCTTTACTGCGCAGTCCTGCTTCCGGCTTTGTTTACAATCAGCATTGGGTGTCCACGACTGTCAGGCCAGATTCTTGTGCCGAACAGGGCGGAATATACGTCGACTCATTCTCAAAGAGATGGGAAGCTACCTAAGGTGGAGATTCGAATTGCATCCGGCGTGAGTCCAGCCAAGATTAAGCCGTATTTTCGGCGGGAGTACTATGCCCCATCACACTAAAAGGGCACGAGCAAAGGTCAACATCGGAAAGGCGCAATTTTTATTGGCGTCACTCTTGTGTGTCACTTTGATCGGACATGCGCAGCAGCCGGCGCCAGCGAAACCACAACCTGCGGCGAAGGAGCCGTCGCTGACAGTGGACCGCGATCCGGTGCCTTCGCCAGACCATGATGCGCCGGCGGCAAGCCCGACGCAGGGCATCGGACAAACCAGCAAGATCGAACGGGAAGGCGGCAAGTACACGCTGCGCGAGGATGCGTACGAGGTTCGTCTGAATGCGACGGTGCTGGATGCGAGCGGACGGTCGGTTCAGACGCTGGATAAGAGCGCTTTTACGGTATATGAAGACGGCGTGCAGCAGACGATCTCTTCGTTCCGGCATGAGGATCTGCCGGTGTCGCTGGGGTTGCTGATCGACAGCTCGGGATCGATGTACGACAAGCGCGCGGCGGTGGAAAAGGCTTCGCTGGATTTTGTGAAGTTGTCGAATCCCGACGATGAAGAGTTTCTGGTGGACTTCTCGTGGGAGGCATTCATCGATCAGGACTTTACGAACAACATCGACAAGCTTCAGCAGGGACTTGGGTTCATCAAATCGAGCGGAGGAACGGCGATCTACGATGCGCTGGTGGCGTCGGCAGATTATCTGGCGAAGAATGCAAAGCATCCCAAGCAGGTGCTCCTGGTGGTGACGGACGGCGAAGACAACGCCTCGAGCGCGACCCTGGAACAGACGATACGAAGGATTCAGGATCTGGACGGGCCGGTCATCTACTGCGTTGGATTGCTGTTTGGTGAGGATACGGACAAACGGGAGTCGCGGCATGCGCGCCGGGTGCTGGAGACGCTGTCCGAGCAGACCGGTGGAGCGGCCTACTTTCCGAAGTCGTTGAAAGATGTCGACGCGATTGCGGCGGAGGTAGCCCAGGATATTCGGACGCAGTACACCATTTCGTACCACTCGACGAAGTCGCCAACGCTGGGCGGGTACCGCGAGGTTCACGTCGAGGCGAAGGCGAAGGGATTTTCGCGGCTGTCGGTGCGGACGCGAAGCGGATATTATCCCCGGGTGATCGCGGGCGCGGACAAGAGCGGGGGCGCTCAGTTCGGCGATCCGGCAAAGAAACCCTGACGCAGTGCCGGGCGTGAAGATGCTGGCTCCCCGGCAAAAAACATCTCCCGAGCCAGCTCTGTTGCGATTGATGTAAAAGAGCAAGGGTGTGTTTTGCGCCAACGGTCAGGTTCTTCGTCGGCGAATTGAATTTGTGTGAGGTTTGGTCGATGAGGGTTGCGGAGAATGTACTGGAGCTGGTGGGACAGACGCCGATGTTGCGGATGCGCCGGCTGGAACAGGCAAGTGGTGGAGCATGCGCTGAGATATGGGCCAAGCTGGAGTTTCTGAATCCGGGCGGAAGCGTGAAGGACCGTGCAGCGATTGGGATGGTGCTGGATGCAGAACGGCGCGGAGTGCTGCAGCCGGGAGGCACGATCGTCGAGGCGACGGCAGGAAATACAGGCGTGGGGCTGGCGCTGATTGGCGTGAATCGCGGCTACAAGGTGATGCTGTTTGTGCCGGAGGGATTTGCGGAGGAGAAGTGCAAGCTGATGCGTGGGCTTGGCGCGACGGTGGTGCGCACGCCTGAGGCGGACGGAATGACGGGGGCGATTCGACAGGCGTTGCGGTATGAGATGGAGACGCCGGGCGCTTCGGCGGTGCTGCAGTTTGAGAATCCGGCGAACCCGGACTTTCATGAGCTGACGACGGCGGCGGAGATATGGTCGCAGATGAATGGTCGCGTGGATGCATGGGTTGCGGGGGTTGGGTCGGCGGGGACGTTTACCGGGGTGGCTCGATTTTTAAAGAAGAAACGCGAGGATATTTTGACCGTGGCGGTAGAGCCGCAGGGCAGCGTGCTGGAGGGTGGCGAGCCGGGGCCGCATAAGGTGGAAGGGATTGGCGTGTCGTTTATTCCTGCGACGTTTGACCGCAGCGTGTGCGACCGCGTGATGAAGGTGATGGATGAGCCGGCGTTCGCGATGGTGAAGCGGCTGGCGGAGGAAGAGGGTGTGTTTGCGGGCTCGAGCGCGGGGGCGATGTTGTACGCGGCGGTGGATGTGGCAAGGGAGCTGGGGGCGGGGAAGAGAGTGGTGACGGTGATTCCGGATTCGGCGGAGCGGTACTTGAGCAAAGGCCTGTTCGATTGAAAGAACATCAGGAGATTTGCGATGAAGACCGAGAGTGCGGAGAGGCAGCTTGATCGTTTTCTGGATGCGTTTACGCCGGAGGTTGCAGAGCTTGCGCGAAAGACCTTAGCGAAGCTTCGCAAACGGCTGCCGCATGCGAAGGAGCTGGTGTACGACAACTACAACGCGCTGGCGATTGGGTTCTCGCCAAGTGAGCGTGCGTCGGAGGGAATTTTTTCGATTGCGATTTATCCCAGGCACATCAATTTTTTCTTTTTGCAGGGTGCGAAGCTGTCCGATCCTGATGGTTTGCTGCAGGGAGAGGGATCCGTTGTGCGGCATATTCGTTTGGAGAATGAGAAGACACTGGATCGGCCGGACGTGAAAGCTATGATGGCAACAGCGGTGAAGATGGCCGAGGTGCCGTTCGATGAAACGACAGAGTACAAGCTGGTGATCAAATCGGTTTCGGCGAAGCAAAGATCGAGGCGGCCGCCGGTGGCGACGAAGAAGACGAAGAAATAAGACGAAAGAGGAAGCGATGGAAGCGACAAAGAAGCTGGGGTTTGCGACGCGGGCGATTCATGATGGACAGGCTCCGGATGAACTGACGGGTGCGGTGAACGTGCCGATCTATTTGACGTCGACGTATCAGCAGGAGGCGATTGGGAAGAACAAAGGGCATGAGTATGCGCGGCTGACGAATCCCACGCGGGATGCGCTGGAGGAGAATCTGCGCTCGCTCGAAGGAGGGACAAGCGCGCATGTATTTGGCAGCGGGATGGCGGCGATTACGGCGCTGTGCACGATGATGAAATCCGGCGATCATGTAGTTTGCACGGACAATATGTATGGCGGGACGGGGCGATTGTTCGATAAGGTGCTGGCGAACTATGGGCTCACCTTTACCTATGTCGACACGAGCGTGCCGGAGAATGTGGCGGCGGCGATTACGCCGGCGACGAAGCTGGTGCATATCGAGACGCCAACCAATCCGATGATGTCGATTACGGATATCGCGGCAGTGGCGAAGATCTGCCATGCGAAGGGTGTGGATCTGAGCGTGGACAACACGTTTCTGTCACCGTATTTGCAGCAGCCGATCGCGTTGGGCGCCGATATTGTGATGCACTCGACGACGAAATTTTTGAATGGGCACTCGGATGGTCTTGGCGGCGTGCTGGTATGCACGAAGCCGGAGCATGCGGAGAGGTTTCGATTTGTGCAGAAGTGTACGGGCGGAATTTTGTCGCCGTTTGAGAGCTATCTGCTGCTGCGCGGCGTGAAGACGCTGGCGGTGCGGATGAAGCAGCATGATGCGAATGGGCGCGTGGTTGCCGATTTTCTGAAGCAGCACAAGAAGGTGCAGAAGGTGTTTTATCCGGGGCTGGCGGAGCATCCGCATCATGAATTGGCGAAGCGGCAGCAGCGGGGTTTTGGATCGATGATCTCGATGGAGCTGGGCTCGCTGGAGAATGCAAACAGGTTTGCGAGTTCGCTGCGGCTGGGATTTCTTGCCGAGTCGCTGGGCGGAGTGGAGACTCTGATCTGCCATCCTGCGACGATGACCCATGCGGCAGTGGGGACGGAGGGGCGTGCGCGGCTGGGAATCACGGATGGGTTGATGCGGGTGTCGGTGGGGATCGAAGATGTGGAGGATATTGTGGCCGACCTGGGGCAGGCGCTGGATAGGATTTAGCTACGTGTCCTGCCGGACGGGCCGCCTGCGCGGCGAGCGGCCACTTCGTGGCGTGTCTACCCTGCCTTCGTGATGCGGGCTTCATAGGTCTCGCGTCGCTCGGCGCGATGATGCGTGCCAGAGTATGCGTGGATGTGATACTTCTATAACCAGTCGTTATGTGAACGGGGGGTAAGAAAAAATGTTTGGATTGACGGAAGAGCAGAAGCAACTGCAGAGCTCGGTGAGATCGTTCGCCGAGGGCGAGATTGCGCCGCATGTGAGCGAGTGGGATGAGAAGAGCGAGTTTCCGCATGAAGTGGTGAAGAAGCTCGGCGAGATGGGGCTGCTTGGGGTGATCTTTCCCGAAGAGCTGGGCGGCGCCGGAATGGGTTACGTCGAATATGTGCTGGCGGTGGAGGAACTGTCGCGTGTGGATGGCAGCGTGGGGATTATTGTGGCGGCGCACAATTCGCTGTGTACGAACCACATTATGATTGCGGGCAATGATGCGCAGAGGAAGCGGTGGATTCCAAAGCTGGCGAGCGGCGAGTGGCTGGGCGCGTGGGGTTTGACGGAGCCGGGGTCGGGTTCGGATGCCGGCGGTGCGCGGACGACGGCGGTGAAGAAGGGCGACAGGTGGGTGCTGAATGGGAGCAAAACTTTTATTACGAACGGGAGTTATGCGGGCTGCGCGGTGGTGCTGGCAGTAACGGATAAGGAGAAGGGCGCGAGCGGCGGAATTTCTGCGTTTGTGGTGGAGAAGGGGACGAAGGGCTTTCGGCCGGGGCGGAAAGAGAACAAGCTGGGGCTGCGGGCGAGCGATACGTCGGAGCTGATCTTCGAGGATTGCGAGATTCCGGCGGAGAACCTGATCGGCAAAGAGGGCGCAGGCTTCAAAGATGCGATGCGTGTGCTGGATGGCGGAAGAATTTCAATTGCTGCTCTGAGCCTGGGGATGGCGCGCGGCGCGCTGGATGCGGCGATGAAGTATGCGCAGGAGCGAAGGCAGTTTGGCAAGGCGATCAGCGAATTTCAGGCGATCCAGTTCAAGCTGGCGGATATGGCGACCCAGTGGGATGCGGCGCAGTTGCTGACGATGCGTGCGGCGCAGATGAAGGATGCAGGCCAGAAGGTGACGCTTGAGTCTGCAATGGCGAAGCTGTATGCGAGCGAGGCGGCATGCCGGATCTGCGATGAGGGCGTGCAGATCCACGGTGGGTATGGGTTCATCAAAGATTATCCGGCGGAGAAGTTTTATCGCGATGTGCGGCTGTGCCCGATTGGCGAGGGGACGAGCGAGATTCAGCGGATGGTGATTGCGCGAGAGCTGCTGGGGAAGAGTCCGAGCCGGGGTTAGTGGAGGTCGAAGGGCCAGACACGCTGCACGGTTTTGTAGAGAATCTGGCGGTGATCCTCGGGGGAGAGGAAGTCGAGGTGGTCGCGGTAGAGTGCGACCGCCTGGGCATAGGGGAGGTCTTTGAGGGAGATGGGCCAGTCGGTTCCCCACATGAGGCGTGATGCGCCGAAGTGCTGGTGGAGACGTTTGAGTTGCGGGATTGCGTCGAGATAGGGGTAGGGCTGTTTCGAGAGCGACCACATGTGGGAGATTTTGACGAAAACTTTGGGGTAGTGTGCGAGCGCCAGGAGCAAATCGAGTTTCAGAGGCTGGTCGAGCGGCGAGTCGGCCATGTGGTCGATGACGACGGTGAGGTCGGGATTCTGCTCAATCAGTGGCGCCAGATCGGGCATGCGAGTGACTGGGGCGAGGACAGTCATCGGGACTTTGAGTTGAGCGCATCGGCGCCAGAGAGGCGGCATCAGCGGGCCGCGAATCCAGTCGCCTTCGGTGGAGGCTGACGGGCTGAGGCGTACGCCGCGGAAGCCATGCTCGTGGGTGAGGCGGCTGAGTTGGTCGGGTGCGTTGGGATCTTGCGGGTTGACGCGACAGACACCGTGAAATGTGCGTGGGTAGCGTTTGAGGACGCTGGCGAGATAGCGATTGTCCCATTGGTAGTGAATGACCTGGATGAGGACGGTACGGGCGACGTGGTTGGCTTGCATGAGGTCGAGGAGTTGCTCGTCGGAGGCGTCCTCAGCGGGTGGATGTGCGGCGGATGCAAAGGGGAACGCGGGGTCGTGCTTCCAGACGTGAACGTGCGCGTCGATCAGAGGCGTAGCTGCGGTTTTCGCCGACGCGAAGGGCGTGATTGCGGCTGCGGTGGATGCGATGACGAAGCGGCGGCGGCTCCACATGGGACGACCTTGCGTGTCAGAAGCTGCGTTCGATGGCGGATGCATGCGACGGGGCTGGGTGAAGGGTGATGGTTGCGGGGGGCAGGCCTTCTGTGGTCGCGGTAAGGGTGATGTTGCCTCTGGACGCGGTGGCGCGGAGGATGGCGAGGGCGTGGCCGTCGTAGAGTTTGCGGTCGGTGGCCTGGAAGGGATCGTGGTCGAGGAGATTACCGTTGTCGACTGCGATGATTTTGCCCGGGCCTGATGCGGTGAAGTGGATGACGGTGGTGCTGTCGGGGATGACGGTGTTGTTGGCGTCGACCAGGGTGGCGGTGGCGTAGACTACGTCGTTCCAGTCGGGCGCAAGGGACGGCGTGGTCTCGCGTGCGGGTTGGTTCGTAAGCTCTGCTGCGGTGAGGCCGGTGGTGAGGAGAAGGTGAGCGGGTTTGCCTGCGGTGCGGAGTTCGTCGGTTGCAACGATTTTTCCGTTGATGCGGGCGATGGCCTTCAGGGTGCCGGGTTCAAAGGGGACCTGCCAGGTGATGGGGCTGGCGTCAGGGTGGAGTTTTTGCGTGCCGAGAGATTTGTCGTTGAGGAAGAGCTCGACCTCTTCGGCGTTGGTGAAGACTTCAACGTTTTCGGTGTGTGGGGATTCGTCCTTGGGTGTCCAGTCGAGGAGAAGAGGTTGGCCGAAGCGAGTCGTGGGGTCGAGTGGTGCGGTGGGTGCGGTGGTGGCGGCTTGATTGTTGGAGGTGGGCGAAGCGTAGCCGGGATCGACGGGGCCACGGCGTGCGGCCTGCACGCGGCGGGCTATGCGAACCATGGGTCGTGTGCTCGGATCGGCCCACCAGGATTGGCGTTCGAAGGCCCGAGCGCGGGGGAGCGACGTGGTGAGGAGAAGGCCGCTGCCCGCGCCGATCGAGGGCCAGCGGCCGGCTTCGCCGAGGTAGTCGATGCCGGACCAGAGGAATTGGCCGGAGTATTCGGGGTGGTCGCGCATGGCGATCCACTGGTTGCGGTCGTGAGTGTTTTCAGTGCCGATGATTTTGCGGCTGGGCTTGTCGGCGTGGGCTTTGAGGATTTCGTTTTCGCGGTAGTTCTGGCCGATGACGTCGAGGAGGTCGGCGAGGCCGTCGTCGTAGTCGTGCGAGACGTTGGGGCGGAAGAGAGCCTGGGTGACGGGACGCGTTGGGTCGTTGGCGTGGAAGGTGGCGACGAGGGATTTAAGGATGGGAATGGCGATGTCGGGTTTGGGGGTGTCGTGGATTTCGTTGCCGGCAGACCAGAGGATGATGCTGGGGTGGTTGCGGTCGCGCTTCACTGTGTCGGCGGTGTCGCGGAGGGACCACTCTTTGAAGTAGAGGTGGTAGTCATAGGGATTTTTGGCGACGGTCCAGCAGTCGAACATCTCGTCCATGACGAGGAAGCCCATGCGGTCGGCGAGGTCGAGAAACTCGGGCGCGGGCGGATTGTGCGCAGTGCGAATGGCGTTGACGCCGAGGGCGCGGAGAGCAGTGAGGCGGCGTTCCCATGCGGCGAGCGGGACCGCGGTTCCGAGTGCTCCGGCATCGGTGTGGAGGGCTACTCCGTAGATTTTGTGGTGGACTCCATTGAGGAAGAAGCCCTGATCGGGATCGAAGTGGAATTCGCGGATGCCGAAGGGGACGATTTCGTCGTCGATGGGTTTATTGTTGCTGAGCAGAGTGATGTGCGCGGAGTAGAGTGCGCCGTGGGCGAGGTCCCAGCGATCGGGATTGGCGACGTGAAGGGATTCTTCAAGGTCGGCGGTGCCGTGCGCGGGGATGACCCTGGCGATATGGCCGATGGACGAGGCGGTCTCGACGTTGCCGGGCGTGTCGATGGTGATGGCAAGGGTAACTTCGGCGGTGGCGGCGGAGTCGTTGACGATAGTGGAACGCACGTTGACGATGGCATCCGAATTCTGAATCTCCGGTGTGGTAACGAATGTGCCCCATGGAACGATGTGGATGGAGTCGGTTGTTACGAGGCGGACGTGGCGGTTGATTCCTGCGCCGGGGTACCAACGGGAGGCGGGCTGCTGCGAGTCGTCGACGCGGACGGCGATGATGTTTTTGCCCGCGTGGAGGTGTGGGGTGAGGTCGTAGTTGAAGCTGACATAGCCGTAGGGGCGGTGGCCGAGGAGTTCGCCGTTGCAGTAGACGTCGGAGTTGGCCATGATGCCGTCGAAGGCGATAAAGATGCGTTTGGCGGGGTCGAGTTTTTTGATTTCGAGCGGATGGCGATACCAGGCGATGCCGGTGGGGAAGAAGCCTCCGGCGGCGCGGCTGGGTGCGTTCTCTTCGACAGGGCCAGCGATGGACCAGTCGTGCGGGAGGGTGACGGGTTTCCATGCGGAGTCGTCGAAGGTGGGGGATTGCGCGCTAGCGGGGTCGGACTGGGTGAAGCGCCAGTCGGAGTCGAATGGCTGGATGACGCGGGGTTGAGTCAAGTGCAGGGCAGCGAAGGCGTGGGTGGTGAGGATGGCGGTAGCGAGAAGAAGACTGCGGCGCATGGAGTTCCTTTGAAGGTAACTGGGGAGATTTTACTTCCCGCCATCTCCGATGAAGCCGGAAAGGATCGGGAACTCGTTCATCGTGTTCTTGTAGGAGAAGCGGTTCGCGCATTCGCGCGAATAACCCACCCTTTTCGATAAAGCCGAAAAGGATGGGCCACCCAGATTTATGGATCGACGGATCATTTTTCGGTGGTGCTGGTTGGCGGATCTTTGGGATTGAACTTGCGAGCGAGATCGGGAGTTGAGACAACGTCGGCAGCGGGAGGATCGACGGCTTTTTTGACTTCGACGCCGAAGACATAGCTGGGACCGAACATATTGCTGGTGAAGATGACGAGCGACTTGTCAGGGGAGAAGCGGACGTTGGGTTCTTCGCGATAGTAGTGGTGGGACATGTTGACGAGGTGTTCGGACTTGAATACGCCGGGCTGCCAGAAGTCCGGGCCGTTGAGCGCGCCTTCTCCGATCGGGATCATGCGCGGGTAGAAGAGCTCAATCCATTCGCCGTCGGGAGCTTTGGCGACCTGACCGGGATCTCCGCCGTCGCCGCAGAAGAGGTCGAGATCGCGGGTAAGGTTGAAGTGAATCGACCACTCGTTGCGCTGCATGTGGAAGGCGGTGCGCTTGCCGGTCTTCAGGTCGTATCCGGCAAGAAAAAAGTCTTCGCCTTTGGGGAACTGCCAGTCGTACCAGATGGTTTCGCCGTCGAGCCCCCAGAACTCATGGCCGGCGATCTCCATGGCCATGGTGCGCTTGTGGATGAGGGTGTTGTGGGTACCGTCGGTGTGAATCATCCAGATGCGATCGACCTTTTGCCAGGGGCCTTCGTGACAGTACATGAGGAGATCGGGGTCGGTGGGGGAGAAGAGGAGATGGTTGACCCAGTCAGTGGAGTGAAGAAGGATCTTTATCTCGCCGGGTTTTTCGCCGTGGGGGCCAGGCTCCAGGCGGATGGTGAACAGAACGAGCGGAAGCCGGGCGGCGAGGCGGCGCTCCATCATCAAACCCTTGTTATCCGGTTGGTAGTGCGGGCCCTGAGCGGCGCTGGCGACTTTGTTGTCGGGGGCTGGAGCTTTCGTGGGGGCGTTGGAGCCGTACTCTTTGCCGGTGGCGTCGCCTTCGATGTAGGTTCCGGCGGCGAGCGTCTCGTCGGCGTTGACGCTGACGATGCCCATCTTCGGCGGCAGGTCGGTGAGCTTGCGAATGGCTCCGGTGTTGGTGTCGGCCTTATAGACGGCAGTGGTTTGAGTGGCGGGGTCAAGCTGAGTGAAGAAGACGCTGTTGGTCTTGTGGCCGACGACGAGGGCGTGGACGTTGTGATTTGCGCCGGGTCCGCGAACGGCGGCGGGCTCCGGTGTGGACGCGGCCGGCGGGTTGGGAACTAGCAGGCGGCTCTCACGGGTGGCCATGTCGAGGACGTGGATGCCGTCCGGCGCGGTGTAGATCATCTGCTTGTGGTCGGGAGTGTACGCGTTGACGTTGAAGTAGAAGCCCCCGGAGTTTGGCTGGTCGCTGAGACGCCAGATGCGATGGCCGGTGTCGCGGTCGACCCATGTTTTGGGCGGCGGCTGCTGTAGCTGGGCGCGAGCTATGGGAACAAGCACGCAGGGAGCAAGCACGACGAGGAGTGCGAGAGGTAAGACGGTGAAACGAGTGCGGGACGGCATTGGCGGAACTCTCCTGCGATGGTTTCACGTCGCTGCGCCGCCCGCTGCGAGACGGAGATGAGGGCAGGGCAGGGTGCGAAAGATTTATACACTGTGACGGATGCGAATGGGAAATAGTTTCTTCCTCGGAATCCCGGGAATCGGCGCAACTGTCCTACGATCGCACTACACTAAGGAGATGAGCCATTCAGCCGCTTCGCTCGATACGACGATCGCCGGGATTGGCGCGAAGATCGCGGAGGGTTTGCGGATTGGACGAGACGAGGCTCGGTGGCTTTGGGAGAATGCTTCCGACGCCGACCTGCGCCTGCTCGCCGGCCTGGTGCGGGACCGCTTTCATGCGCCGGGCTCCTGCACGTATATGGTGATGCGGATCATCAACTACACCAATGTGTGCGTGGCGCAGTGCGACTACTGCGCCTTCTATAAACTGCCCACGCAGGATGGCGGCTACGTGCTGAGCCACGACGAGGTGTTTGCGAAGCTGGATGAGCTGCTGGCTTTGGGCGGGGACCTGGCAGCGTTCAATGGAGGGTTCAATCCGCATCTGCCACTCAGCTACTACTGCGAATTGTTTGCCGCGATTCGTGCACGGTATGGGGATGCGCTGGAGTTTTATGCGCTGACGATTGCGGAGTTTCTGTACCTGGCGGATCACGCAAAACTGAGCTACGCGGAGGCTGCGGCGCGGCTGAAGGACGCCGGGGTGCGATGGATTACCGGCGGAGGGTCAGAGATTCTGACGGAGCAGTTTCGCGCGCGGCACTCGAAGTTCAAGTACACGGTGGCGGAGTACTTCAGCGCGCAGCGAGCGATTGTTGAGGCAGGGCTGAAGACGACGGCGACGATGGTGATCGGGTTCGATGAGAGCCTGGAGGAGCGGCTGGAGCACCTGGAGCGTACGCGGCAGTTTCAGGACGAGCTTTTGTCTGCCAACGATCAGACCGGGGAGAACCAGACGGGCGGGCTGGCGAGCTTTCTCTGCTGGACCTTCAAGCCGTATTTCACGCAGATTGGCGGGATCGAGATTTCGACTGCGGAGTATCTGCGGCACCTTGCTCTGTGCAGGATCTACCTTGACAATATTCCCCGCATTCGCACGTCGGTGCTGACGCAGAACCAGCAGGCGCTGGAGGGTTTGAACTATGGCGCGAACGACTTCGACCTGCCGATTGAAGATGAGGTGACGCAGAAGGCCGGCGCGACGATCAGCCTGGACTTCGAGCGGATACTGAACTACGCGCGCGAACTGGGTTACTCGCCGGAGTATCGGCATGTATCGCTGGGGCGGCCTGCTGGGGCGACGCTGCCGAATGGCGATTAGCGGCTGTTGAGGAACATCTGCCGCGAATGTGTGCCGGAGCGTTGCGCGGTGGCTCGTTTGCCGTGGCGGATCAGCCAGTCCTCGCCGATGCGCGTGATGAAAAGATTTTCGGAGACGTGGAACTCGTTGCCTTCGCTGATCTGCACGGGCTTTCTTTCGATGAACCTTCTGCGCTTCAGGGCGTTCATGGCATGGCTGGTGAGATGGCCGCATTCGCTGGCCTGCATCTCCAGGCCCAGAGCGCGAGGACTGAGGCCGGCGCCAGTGGCCTTGAGATCGAGGATGGTGAGCGCCAGAATCTCGTAGGAGACCAGATCGCCGGAGGGAAGGTTGGCCTCGACAGGCTGCAGAAACGGGGCATCGAGGCGCGACTCCGGTTGGGGAAGGTTTGTCTGCGGAGGCGATGGGCGGCATCTGCGGCATGATGGCCGATAGCTGCGCGATGACGTTGTGCTGGAGCTGGGTAAAGTCGCTGGGGAAGGCATCTGCCGGGTAGGGAATCAGAGGAAGATGCTGAATGCCCGGAGGCAGGTTGAGTTCGTGCCGGGAGGAGATGAGGCAGAGCGGTATCCCCAGTGCGACGGCGCAGCCTACTGCCATCCATATCTCCGCCGTGTTCTGGGAGACGTCTGCCAGGAGCGCGCCGGCCTGTTCGATCTCGTCGACGAAGACGTTGATCGAAATTGGAGAGTGCGTGCTGTGCAGGAGACGGGAGGGAATCGATCCGGTTTCGAGGACGGCGAACTCGAGGACTTCGTCGAAGAGACGCTCATAGTAGAGGCCGGAGGGAAGCAGGATGATGCATCGATTCTTGTTCAGTTCGCTCATGAGGATCCTTGTAAGATGAAACGCCGAAAATCAGAAATCAGAAATCAGAAACAGAAATCAGAAATCAGAAACCGGAAAAGCCGAACTCGTATTGGCTGCAACGTCTGGTGAAGGATTCAGGCTCCCGCCAGAGAACCGACGGCCGATAGACGGCGCAGATCGGTGTTGTGACTGCCTGACGGTGCACCGCTGGCCTCGGGGTGTTCGCGAATATTGCGCAGGGAGAAGTTTTGCATATCGATCAGTTTGAGCGGGCGAGAGTAGAAGTAGCCCTGGGCCTGATCGCAGGACATCTGGCGAAGCATCTGTACGTGTTTCTCTGACTCCACACCTTCGGCGATGACTTCGATCTGAAGGCTATGGGCGAGCGCGATGATGGCCGCTGTGACGGCGCGACTATTTTCGTCGACGTCGCAGCGTGAGACGAAGGATCGGTCGATCTTGATACGGTCGACGGCGAAGCGGGTGATGTAACCCATGTTGGAAAAGCCGGTGCCGAAGTCATCGATGGCAAAACGGACGCCAAGCTTGCGGACGCGCTGCATGATCTCGAGGGATTCCTCGGAGTCGACCATCAGAAGATGCTCCGTGATCTCCAGTTCGAGTTGCTCCGGCTTGAGTCTGCTGGTCTGAAGAGCGCGTTCGATGGTGGCGGGAAAGTCCTTCTGTTGGAACTGGCGCGGAGAGATGTTGATGGCCACCGAGAACTCGACGCCAAGCAGACGCTGCAGGGAAGCGATCTCCTTGCAGGACTGCACCAGCACCCACTCGCCTATGGGCACGATGAGTCCGGTCTCTTCAGCGAGTGGAATGAAGGTGGCCGGCCCTACGAGACCGAATTCCGCACTATTCCAGCGCAGCAGAGATTCGACGCCAAGCATTCGGCCGCCGGCGAAGGATATCTGCGGCTGATACATGATTTCGAACTCCTGAGCTTCGAGCGCATTGCGCAGCGCGGACTCCATCTGCAACTGCTGCAGGCCCTGCATGCCGATTCCAGGAGCATAGACCTGCGAGCCATTTCGTCCGTTGTCCTTGACGCGATACATTGCGAGGTCGGCGTTCTTGAAGAGGGTATCGACATCGTCGCAGCCGGGAAACAGGCCGATACCGATGCTGGCGGTGACGATGATCTCGTGCTTGCCGATGCGAATCGGCTGAGCGACGGAGGCGAGGAGCTTTTGACAGATATCTTCGGCATCCTTGTCGGAGCGAAGATCGGGAAGCAGGATAACGAACTCGTCTCCGCCCATGCGCCCGACCGTATCGGACTTGCGAACGCAGGATTTGAGGCGTTTGGAGATTTCGCAGAGGACGGTGTCTCCGGCCTGATGCCCAAGCGAGTCGTTGACGCGCTTGAAGTTGTCGAGGTCGACCATCATGACTGCGAGATTGTCCTGAGACCGGCGGGCACGCTCGATGAAGAGCTCGAGCCGGTCGCGAAGCAGAGTGCGTGTGGGCAGGCCGGTGAGCGGGTCATGATGGGCGACGTGGTGGATGTACTCGTCGGCTCGCTTGCGCTCAGTCAGGTCGTAGGAGATTCCGACAAAACCTGTGATGCGTTCGTCGCTGTCGCGAAGCGCAGAGACGACGAGCTGCACGGGGACGCGCGATCCATCCTTCCGGATGTAGGTCCACTCTCTCTCGTCGATGAGACCCTGTTCCGGTGCGAGACGAAATACGTGATGGTCGGGATAAACTTCGGCGTCAAACTGTTCGGACAGGGCGACAGCGCGCTGCGTCAGCTCTTTGGGGTCGTGAAGCTCGATGGTGTTGTGGCCGAGAAGGTCGCTCTCCTGATACCAGAGCATCCGTTCGGCAGCAGGATTGACGGAGGTGATAAGGCCGGCCTTGTCGGTGACGATAATGCTGAAGGGCGAGCTGGCGATGATGGATTTATTGAAGCTGAGGGCTTGCTTCAGATCTTCTTTGTGTTGAAAGTGCCGGGTGACGTCGGTGATGGTTGTTGCGATTCCGTCGGCCAGCTTTACGACCTGAACCTGGTAACGGCCAGGGGCGCCTCCGGAGGGGAAGGTCTTACTGGTGAATTCCACCACGGCGGGCTCTCCGGTTTCGACGACCTGCCGGTGGCGATCAAAGTGCTCGGTGTTGCGTATGGACGGGAAGACATCGAAGAGATTTTTCCCGAGCACCTGCTCTCGTTTCATGCCGATCATTCTTTCGGCGTTGCCATTGAGGAAGATGAACTTGAAGTCGCAGATTTCGCCGCTGGCGTCGCGAACGCTGTCATACATGCAGACTGCGTCTGTACTGGACTCTGCGGCTGCGATAAGGCGGAGCTCATTATCGCGGGAACGCGCGGCGTCACGGACGATGAGTGTAAATCGCCTTACAAAGAAGGGAAGGCCGGCAATAAAAATTGCCGCTGCGATGGAGCCGGCGACGGCAAGGAATCGGACGAGCAGCGGATGCTCGCCGGGGAACGCGGCCGGTCCCAACTGGCGCTGGAAAAGATCGGCAATCAGCACGACCAGAAAAGCTCCGGCAATCCAGCGAACGAAGACTTCCTTTCGACATTCGTAGATGATCAGGGTCATCGAGACGCCGAGAGCAAGCCACGCGACCCCCACGATCTGCTCGAAGGTGGCGCCTGTCGTGAGCGACAGAACGTGGTAATGCGACAATCCCAGGTGTGACTGGACGAAGACAGCGACACAGCCAACCAGAGTAAGAAGGGTCGCTGCAGCCGCTACCAGTCCTGAACCCGTGGTTCTATACCGTTCGGTCGATTCAGACATGAGTGCCTCAGACAGCTCAGCAGGGCAATGCGAAAGTAACAGGCAGGTTCACCTGATAGATACCTCTCTATGAGTCACTGTAGGGTCGGCAATGAAGCTGGCCAATACAACCTAAGTGTTAGCAATCACGAGAGTAAGGCGGCGACTTTTGCCTGTGAAATGCTCTTTTTAATCGGTGGCCGCGACCACGAGGCCAATAGAATAGGCAGGGCATGGCGCGATCGATACTTTCTGTAGCGATAATCACTCTGAACGAAGCGGACAACCTGGCGCGGACCCTCGCCAGCGTGGGGTTTGCCGACGAGATCGTTGTCGTCGACTCGGGCTCGACCGATGGCACGGTGGAGATTGCGAGGACGTTCGGGGCGAAGGTCTTCGTGGAAGATTGGAAGGGATTCGCAGCGCAGAAAAACTCCGCGATCGACAAATGCTCCGGAACCTGGGTGCTGTCGCTCGACGCAGATGAAGAGCTGACGGAGGAGCTGCAGCAGGAGATTCGGACGATGCTGGAAGCGGATGCGCAGATTACGCCGCAGGTGGACGGCTACCGGCTTCGGTTGCGGCACGTCTTTCTCGGGCGCTGGATGCGTCATGGCGGCTACTATCCCGATTTGAAGCTGAGGCTTTTTCGCCGCGTGACCAGCTCCGGGCCCGCGCACTTCACCGATCGGCCGGTGCACGAGTCGGTCGCTGTTGCAGGCAGAGTGGAGACGATGCGGAATGATTTTCTGCATCATGGCTACCCGAGCCTGGATATTTATCTGGAACACATGAACCGGTACAGCACGCTGGGCGCGCATATTGTCGCGGCAAAGGGCAACGTGAGCCGCTCCTGGCCGGCTTTTGTGTGGAACGCGGCTCTGGTGCCGCAACTGACGTTTATCTGGAATTACATCTTTCGTCTGGGATTTCTCGACGGCAGCGAAGGACTGCTTTTGCATCTGTACCACTCGGCGTACATCAGCTGGAAGTACGCCAAGGCGTGGCAGATTGGGCGTCAGGCGCGAAGCGAAAAAACGCAGTAATGATTTGTGCGGGTTTCTTTTTTCCCGATATCAGGAGAACCACTTGAGCGCCCGGATGATGCCCATCGACGCCGGACGGGAGTGCGCCGAGACCTGCGTGCGTGCGTGTATCTCGTTACGATTGGCGGCGTAGTACTGGTAGGCAAGAATCATCATCTCTTCGTTGGTGACGGTGGGGGTCCAGCCCAATTGCGTGCGGATGCGCGTGGTATCGAAGACAAAGCTTTCGGCGATCATGCGGTAGTGATAGGGGCCGAGAGGCGAAAGTTTGAGCCTGTGAGCAAGCTGCATCGCTGCGATTGTCGGACCCTTGGGCAGCGACGCGACTCGCGAGCGACTGCCGGCAGCGCGGATGACCGCCTCATAGACTTTGCGCAGCGACACGACGTTGTCGGAGCCGATGTGAAAGAGATTGGACCCCTGGTAAGCCAGCGCCTGAATGCAGGCTGTCGCAAGATCCTGCGCGTAGATGAACTGATAGCGGTTGCTCCCGTCGCCGACGACCCAGACTTTTTTCCCATCGTCGATAAACTCGAAGAGGATGGCGAGCAGGCCCAGCCGACCGCCGTCGATGATCGTGGGACAGCGGATGGTGATGACGTCGAGGTCGCTGGTGTAGCCGGCGAGAACCTGTTCTCCCGCAAGTTTGGAACGGCCGTAGAGCTCGACAGGGTTCGGGGACTCATCTTCCGCGACGTCGTGGCCGAGGTTGCTGGCCCAGAGACAGTTGCTGGAGATGAAGATGAATTTGCGGACGCTGAAGTTTTTCGCGGCTTCGGCGAGGTTGCGGGTGCCATCGACGTTCGATGTCCACAGCAGATCGTCGTCGACCGCGTCGTGAGCAAGCTGCGCCGCGCAGTGAAAGACCGCGGCGAAACCCCCTGAAGCGAATATTTTCTGAACCAGCGCTCTATCGCGAATGTCGCCCTGAATACTGGTGAGATTCGCCTGCGCATCGCCGTCGGCGACGAGGTCGATGTTGGTGCAGGCGTATCCCTCGGCGAGCAGCCTGCGCTTTAGAACGCCGCCAAAGAAGCCGGATCCGCCCGTGATGAGCACATGAGTCATGTCAGTTTCGATAGTACGTTTTTTTGCCGCTTTGTCGCCGATTGAAAGAGAAATACGGTGAGGATGGTCATGACCGGTTCAATCGGATGGCGAAAACGAGCCTGCACGGTAACGAAGTAGTACGTGAGCGGGACCAGCGCGAACGCCCACGCGAACAAAACCGCTCCCGGAATGCGCCGCTTCAGCGCGAGCGCCAGGCCGAGAAGCGCGCTGATGCTGAGAAAGCAGTAGTTGGCCTCGCGGACAGCTTCAATCAATACGCCTTTTTCTGGGGGCTTGGGTACGCTGACCCAGAAAAAATAAAACCGTTTCAGCGTGTACTCGACAAAGCGAAGCTTATGCGCGCGAATATCCTGCCGGGCGAGTTCGCCTTCGCGGCGAACGTAGGCTACCTCGCCCATTTGCCGGTACTGTTGAAAGACGGGGCACTGCTCGCAGACCGGGATCGTCGCTCCCCATGGGAAAGCTTCATTTTCTTTGAGAATGGACTGATGGAGTTCCGCGCCGAGGTTGCCGCGCAGCGGGATGAACGCATGGAAGACGATGCTGTTGCGAATCATCCACGGTGCGAGACACGCGAGAACGAGTACGCACGCCAGCGCGGCACGAAGGAGCGCTGGCAGCAGCGGCGACCGGGACTTCAGCGTTCCGAACAGCATCCACAGACCGCAGACCGGCAGAAAGAGAAGCAACGTGGAGTTCAACAGGAGCACGAGGCCGGAGAGTATCCCGAAGGCGATCCAGCGCGCCGTCGTGCTGGTTCGCGCGGCTGAAGTAGCGTCAGGAGAGTCTTCTCCCACGCCGCGAACGCGCAGAGCGATGGCGAGAATCTTCGAAAAGAGAAATGCGGTGATGCACATGTCCCAGATCCAGCGGACGGCGAACTGCATGGCTGCCGGATAGAGAGCCCAGAGCCACGCCGACCAGAGTGCGATCTTTCGTGCGCGGCCGGTGGGATGGAAGCAGCGTGCGGCGATCTCATAGATCACCGACGACGTTGCCGCGGAGAAGACACTGTTAATAACGAGGAGAACACAGGCCGACGCCGCGGTATAGACGCCGAAGATTTTAAAGACAGCGGCGATCAGCAGAGGATAGAGCGGAGGCGACCAGGCCGTCGGGCCGGAGTGTGCCGTGAACGGGTCCGCATAACCGAAACCTGTGGCGAGTGCGCGAGCGATGCGGCCCATCTCCCAACCGAACTGGAGGTGGTCTTGCTCCGGACGAATACGGTAGGTGTGAACGATGGTGATGTAGAGCACGCGAACCAGAAGGCCCGCCCAGAATATGGACGATGGCGCTCGAAAGGGCGAAGACTTTTCCGATTCCTCTATGGCGTGCGGGCGCGGTCGCAACATTTAGCTGCGGCCCGCGCGCGGTTGAGCGACGACCAGGCCGCGCGGTGTCGGCAGAAAGACGACCGACAGAAGGCCTTCGGCCTCCATCGAGCGCGCAGCGTCGCGAACGATTTTATGGTGCGAACTGGCATCGTGCATAAGGATGATGCCGTTGGGATTGATCTGCGGCAGGAAGCGCTTGACCTCCTGCTCGCGGATGGGCATGTCGGAGTCGGAGAAAAATAGATCGATGACGCCGTCTACGTTCATCTCGAGGCTGGACTGATTGCGCAGCTCGATGAACCGGTTCAGCGGCGAGGCTGCGAGGCGCTCTTTGGCGCGGGCGTAGACGACGGGGTCGAACTCGCAACTGATGATTCTCCCGAAACCGTTGCGTTCGAGACCCTTCGCGATCCATTCGGTGGAGACGCCGAGAAAGGAGCCGGTTTCGACGACGAGCCGAGGTTTGATCGTGGTGACGAGCGTGGCGATGAACTCGAGCACTTCGACCTCAGCCGTCATGGAGTCGATCATGCTCCACTGCTCGGGCTTCGGGCACTCCGGCGTGGCGCGATGCGTCTCCGGCTGCAGCGTTCCGGCGCTGCGGTCGTGCTGCAACATGATCTTGTGTTCCTGTTTCAGCTTTTTGCGGAATAGCCCCATGAAGACTCCCTGGTTATTCATTATGCGGGATGGCGAGGAGAGAACGAAGAGTGGCGCATCGACCAGGCTATATCTGCTTGGCAGTCGAGACACCAGGGAAGCGCTTGACAAGCATACGGCGTCGAACTACGGTTTGCATGTGGTTTGTTTCCCTCCTGAAACAAATTCCAGATCTCCGATGCGCGAGAGAGCCCCGATGTTTTTCAAGAATGCATCCTCTATCTTCCTGCTTGTTATTCCGGCGATTGCCCTGCAGGCGCAGGCGCCGCCCCCGACACCCGCAGCAAGGCCTGCACCCACGGTGGTTGCGGGCATTCCAGTGAACTACGACGAGGCGAAGGTCGGAACCTATACGCTTGTCGATCCGCTGAAACTCAACGACGGCAAGCCGGTGCGCGATGCGAAGACCTGGTATGCGAAGCGGCGCCCCGAGATTGTTGAGATGTTCGAGACCCAGCAGTACGGGCGCGCGCCGGGCCGGCCGGCGGATGAGAGCTTCGAGGTCGTCGACAAGGGGACGCAGGCGTTGAACGGCAAGGCAATTCGCAAGCAGGTGACGATCTATTTCTCCAAAGACAACAGCTGGCCAAAGATCAACCTGTTGATCTATCTTCCGGCGGCCGCCAAGAAACCGGTGCCGATGTTCTTCAGTATTAACTTCGGCGACGTGTCGAACGCAGTGGACGATCCCGGAGTTGCACCGGGCGAGGTGTGGGACCCGAAGACGAACACGAAGATTCCAGCGCCTAAGGGCCGCGGATTTGGGCGTCTCAATATCGAGCCGATGTTGGACGCGGGTATCGGCGTTGCGACGTTCTACTACGGGGACGTCGACCCGGATTATCTGAAGGGATTTTCCAACGGCATCCGTGCGCGCTATCTCAAGCCGGGACAGACGGAGCGCGGGCCGGAGGATTGGGGATCGATCGCGGCATGGGCATGGGGGATGAGCCGCGTCGAAGACTACTTTGAGACGGACAAGAGCATCGACGCGAAGCGTGTCGCGATTCACGGCGTCTCGCGGCTGGGCAAGACGGTGATGTGGGCCGGCGCGCACGACCAGCGGTTTGCCGCTGTGATTGCAAGCTGCTCGGGAGAGGGCGGAGCCGCGCTCAGCAGCCGCGACTATGGCGAGACGATCGCGCACTTGACCGCACCCACGCGGTATCCCTACCAGTTTGCCGAGAACTATGCGAAGTGGGCCGGATTCCCGGACAAGGCTCCAATGGATGCGCATATGCTGGTGGCGCTGATCGCCCCGCGGCCGTTGCTTCTGCAGACCGGCAGCACAGACTACTGGTCCGATCCGAAGGGCGAATTTCTTGCGGCAGTCGCTGCAGGGCCTGTCTACAAATTGCTGGGTAAAGATGGGCTCGATACCGATGTATGGCCGGAGCCGAAGCAACCGATCCTGCATGACCTCGCCTACTACATGCATGATGGAGGTCACGGCATGGTTCCGTCCGACTGGGACATCTATATCGAATTTCTCAAGATGCATCTGCATCCAGAGCAATAACCAATAACCATAGATAACCGATGACGCGAGGAGAGAGAGCGATGCGCAGGTGCAGAGCTGTGGTGTTGTCGATGGCTGCGGTGGGATTGTTCTCGGCGGCGGGCGTCGCCTTTGCGCAGAACTCCGGCGGGGCGCAAAGTTCCGGCGATGCGCTCGAGGCGGCCTTTCAGAATCCTCCGGACTCGGCAAAGCCGCGCACGTGGTGGCACTGGACTAATGGCAACGTCACCGAAGACGGCATCACAAAAGATCTGGAGTGGATGAAGCGATCCGGCATCGCGGGATTTCAACTTGTGGATGTGGCTGCCGGCAGCGGGCAGGAGGTGGAGAAGAAGATTAACTTCGGCTCACCGGAGTGGTATCACGCGGTGCGCCACTCCGCCGAGGAGGCGAAACGGCTTGGTTTGGAGATGTCTATCTTCAGTTCTCCGGGATGGAGCGAGGCCGGCGGTCCGTGGGTGAAGCCGGAGCAGGCGATGAAGAAGCTGGTGTGGAGCGAGACGAGCCTGCAGGGGCCGATGAGCTTCAACAGCAAGCTGGCGCAGCCTCCTTCGAACGAAGGGCCGGTGCGCGATCTTTCGGTGGGGGCCCGGAACGCGAATCCGCCGCATTTTTACGCCGACAGCGCCGTCGTTGCCTATCGAACGCCAGCCGATGAAGTGCCCATGGCATCGCTCCACCCCAGGGTGACGACAAGCTTGGGACCGATCGACGGGTCTGCACTGCTGGACGACAGCCTGAACACCGCGATCGAGATCAAGACTCCAACCGACGGAAGCCCGGCGTGGCTTCAGTATGAATTTTCTGCGCCATACACCGCTCGCGCGATGACGATCGGCAGCCACAACCGCATTCCTGTGGGCAGAATTCTAGCAAGCGATGATGGCACGAACTTCCGCATCATCGTCGTGATGCCGGGACCGCAGGGATATCATGGCGCAGCGGTGCGCACCTATGCCTTTCCCGCGGTGACGGCGAAGTTTTTCCGCGTGGAGCTGGATGGCGCGGGTCTGCTGCCTGCGGCGGTGATTCACGGCGGTCCGGCGATACCGGCTCCGCAATATACGTTGACCGAAGCGATTCTGTACTCCAGCGCTCGCGTGAATCGATGGGAGGACAAGGGAGCCTTCGGCAGCCTGATGGATGTCTACAGCGTTGTGCCGACGCCCGCTGCGCCGGCTGCTGCGGAGATATCGCGCAACGATATTGTCGACCTCACCTCAAAGATGGACAAGGACGGCGTGCTGCACTGGGAGGTGCCGGCAGGGAACTGGACGATTCTGCGCATGGGCTATTCGTTGACCGGTGCGAAGAACCGTCCGGCAACCGCGTCCGGTCTGGGTTACGAGGTGGACAAGCTCAGCGCGAAGTACGTTCAATCGTACTTTCACGGCTACATGGATCCGATCCAGCAGCAGCTTGGCGATTTGACGGGCACGGCGCTTCAGTACATGACGATGGATAGCTGGGAAGCCGGCATGCAGAACTGGACCGATGAGATGATCGCCGAGTTTCAGCGTCGTCGCGGATACGACCCGACTCCGTATCTTCCTGTGCTCGCCGGGCGCGTGGTGGAAAACTCCGATGTCAGCGACCGCTTTCTGTGGGACTTTCGCCGGACGCTCGCCGATATGTTTGCCGACGAGTTCTACGGCACGATGGACAGCGAACTGAAACAGAAAGGCATGCGCGCCTACGCGGAGGCCTCTGGAGTTGCCCTCGAGATTCTCGAAGACACGCTGCTGAACAAAAGCAAAGTTGACGTTCCCATGGCTGAGTTCTGGGTTCATGCGCTGCACCCCGAGTCGATGTACTACGTCGACGTTCGCGGAGCAGCTTCGGCGGCTCACGTGTACGGAAAGCCGATCGTGGCGACGGAGTCGTTCACCGGCGGCGGCTATGAATCGCCTTACACGCTGAAAAAAGTCGCCGACTACTGGTTTGCGCAAGGAGTCAACCGACTTGTCTTTCACACATCGGCCGAGCAGCCGCTCGACACGAAGCCTGGCAACACGATGGTAGGCACGCACATCAATCGCAACATCACCTGGGCGGAACAAGCCAAGCCCTTCATGACCTACGTTGCGCGCGTCTCTTATTTATTGCAGCAGGGAAGCCCGGTCGCCGACCTCGCGTATCTGCTGCCCGAGGGCGCTCCCTCGACCATGCCATTCTGGGGTGCAGGGCTGCTTCCCGCCCCGCCTCCCGGTTACGACTACGACTACATCAACACGGACGTCCTGCTCCACCGCACAAGCGTTGCCACGGATGGCCGCATCACTCTAACCGACGGCATGAGCTACCGCGTCCTCGTGCTTCCGCCGACAACGCAGATGACTCCCGAGGTGCTGCGCAAGCTGCATGATCTGGTTGCGGCTGGCGCCACCATCGTGGGACCGCGGCCCACCCGCTCGCCAAGCCTGCTGCACTATCCCGATGCCGACACCGCAGTGAAGAACCTGGCGACCGATCTCTGGGGAGACACCGACGGCGTCACCGATACGCAACACATCTTCGGCAAGGGGACGACGTATTGGGGCTTGTCGCTCGACGACGTTCTGCAACGTCTCAAAACCCCGCAGGACTTCGCTGCAAGCGGCTCGCTCGACGCCGCTCCCGTATGGATTCATCGCCACACCGCCGATGCGGATATCTACTACATCGCCAATCAGTCCGACTCGCCGCAGCGCATCGAGGCTCGCTTCCGCGTCACCGGCTATGACGCGCAACTGTGGCGGCCAATGAGCGGAAAGACGGAAGCGGTCAGCTACAGCACGCAAGGCGGATTCACGGTTGTGCCTCTCGATCTTGCCGAGCGCGAATCTGTCTTCGTGGTTTTTCGTCATGCCGCCGCCGCTCCGTCGCGCATCGAACCCAGCGTGCCGGAGACCGAGCTGACAAAGCTGGCCGGTCCCTGGGAGGTGCGCTTTCCGCCTAACTGGGGCGCGCCTTCCGGCGTACGCATGGCGAAGCTCGCTTCGTGGACCGAGAGTTCCGATCCCGGCATCAAATACTTCTCCGGCACTGCGGCTTATACAACGGCGGTGCAGGCGCCTGCGTCATGGTTTCATCGCGGTCAGCATATCTATCTTGACCTCGGCAAGGTGCGCGACATCGCCGAAGTGCAGGTCAATGACGTGTCCGCGGGGCTTGTCTGGGCGCCGCCGTATCGGGTCGACGTCACTGCAGCGCTCAAGCCCGGAGCGAACAAGGTGGAGATCAAAGTCACCAACGAGTGGACGAACCGACAGATCGGCGATCGTCTTCTTGCGCCGGACAAACGCATTCTCGCTCAACCAGGCGGCCGCACGCCACCGGGTGGTGGAGGGGCATTCGGCCGGCCGCAGGTCCTGCCCGAGGCAGGTCTGCTCGGTGAGGTCGAGCTGATCGCGGCGCGTCCGCGTTGAGCGAACGCCTGAGGAAGCGGCTTTGAATAGGGATCGACTAAGGAAGTGGCGGAGAGTGAGGGACTCTTTGCAGTATCTACGTAAGTACATGTAAATAAAATAGTTGTATATCAACAGGAGTCCTTTGTAAGGTGTTTGTAAGGTAAATGGGCGGACTCTGCCTGTGTGAGGGCTCTCGGATGGCGAATCGGAATGTCACTCTTGTCCGCCTGTGTAAGACGGAGAAGGGGTGGAGGCGGTACCCCGCAGTTATTGGCAAGAACGGTAGAGTGAAGCCCGGTTTCGTCCTGGTCGACGGCAAGGAAAAAGAGTTCAAGGTGGGTCGGTATCAGCTGCGGAGCTACGAGGGCTCTCGCATGGTCTATGTGGAAGCAGGCGAGCATGCCGGAGATGCCTCGGCAGCGCGGGACAAGGCGATCAATCTTCTGGCAGCCAAGGACTCAGCAACTGTCGCGGGCGTGAAGATCGAAGAAACCCCAGGACGAAGAAGCCTCCGCCGTGAGCTGAACCGATTCGTGACCGCCACAGAGGATCGGGGCTCGATGGTTGCAGCAAAGGTCTATCGAAAGGCCGGCGACGAGTTCCTCCTGGTTGCTGGCAAGACATTTGCTGAGGACCTGACCCCTGACGATATCTCCCGCCACCTGCGATCGCTGCGCAAGAGAGGACTCGTTTGTACAAACTCAAACTCCTGCGCATAGAATCCTCGGTATATCTCCATCCGAGGAACCGCCGAGCCAGCAAGCGGATGCGATCGCACAGGAGATTCTCCTTGATCTCTCTCATCCCTCGCCCGGCCTTCACGCTTCCGCTGTTCTTCTTCCTCGCAAGCCACAGCGCCCTCGTCCCGGCACAACCCGCGGCCACAACCGGCGAAGGCGTCCTCAAAACTATCAATAATGCCGGAGGCGGCCAGGTCGTCTACGGCCCGCTCGTCCAACAACCCTCTCTGCCCGCGGCGATGGGAGTCATGCTCCGCACCATCCACTCCCAATTCGGCAACCGCCCAGAGATTGGCCGCTTCTTCCAGGCGAAAGGCAGTAGCTCCGCCGCCACCTTCTTCACCGTCACTGCAAAGACCCTCGGCAACAAACCCATCGCCGGCCTGGTCATCGTTTCCATGCCTCCGGGTGCAACTCCCTCCGCCGCGATCCTCTACGACGACGCCTCGCACTTCGGCACCAGCCTCAGCCCGATGATGAAGCAGCTCAACACCGTCTGGCACCCCGAAGGATCACCCTCAGCGCCGGCATCCCCGGCGGAGGACGGAGCACGCACTTCGTCGTCACTTCCCGCCCTTCAGCAGACATCACTCCCCGACGACAGCGCCAGCATCGGTCTCCCCGCCGGATGGCGCATCACCGCCGGTGGCCACGCCCAGCTCCACGCCGAAGGACCCGAGGGCCAGCAGATTCACTTCTTCTCCTACTCAGTCGAGGACCCCCGCACCAACCCGCTCTACCGCCCGGGTGTGCGACCTCCCGGCGCCATCGTCGTCTACCCCTGGGGCGAAGATCTCACTCAAGCCTTCCCCGCCGTAGCCGCGCAGCTGAACCAGAAGATGGGTGCCCCAGCCCCCGCCTATCACTTCACCAGCGTCAAGCCCTACGGCGACATAGGCCCCAGATCATGCGTCTTTGCCACTGGTGACGTAGACCGCAACGACGGCAAGGGACTTCTCGCCCAGGGCTCCATCCTCTGCGCAGGCCGCCCTCTCAACGGCAACTGGATTCTCGCCATCTACCAGACCGCAACGCCCATCAGCCGCGCGAATATTGATGGCCCACTCCTCGCCACCATCGAAACCACCTATAAGACTAACGACGCCGTCCTCAACGCACAGACCCAGGCCACCATCGCCCACATTCACGAGATCGGCGACGCCGCCCGCCGTCAGGCCGACGCCGCTCACGCAGCCAACGACGCCCACAACGCCTCCGTCGAAGCCAACTGGGACAGCCGCGACAAACACAGTCAGGACTTCAGCAACTACCTCCTGGACCAGACCGTAATTCAGGACAGCCAGCGAAACGAACGCGCCACCGTCTGGAACCAGTACGCCGATACCCTCGTCAAAGCTGACCCCAACCGCTTCCAGTGCGTCCCCACCAAGGACTTCATCAAAGGCATCGATTACTAAGCCAGTATCGGCCTGTTCGACTGATGTTTGTTCTTTTGCTTCTGGATTATGGATGCGGTCTTCCTCACCGCGCCTCAATCATCGAGCCCATCGCAAAACTGTTCAGAAATCTCAAGTTTCCGAAAATACGACTTTGCGGGAGGCTTGAAGAGGAGACAGCAAAACAGAGCTCCATCGCCACCCCAAGCAGAATCGCGCCGTACTCAACGAGCTAAGATGCCTCCGGAACTGATCCGGTACGTTGTCAGTTGATCTGAATTCAGCGTCTGGTAAACACGCAAGTATTTAGGAAGCGTTTCGTATTGACCGGTCTTTGGCTTTTTGTAAATGGAATCCACCTCCGTCATCTTTGTAACGCTCTGATCTTCTCCATCTGCAATGAGCAAGACCCCATTCGCGACAACCGCAATGGTCGTGGTGTCTGGTGCGACCAAAAAATTCGTAATCCTGCCTCGCATCAAAGTTGGTGACAGAACCGTAATTTCGTCACCGAACTTCAATTCATCCGCAATTGAGTAGAAGAACTTGGCGTCCGCTCTGGCGGCAAATGAGGTTGGATGGAAATCAAGGATGTTGGAATCGACAGTCTTTCCTGAAACAAACAGGAATGATGCAAATGGTAAAACTGCAACGACAAGCGTAAGGCAGAGGACAGCAATCCATGGTTTTCGCATCTACGCTCCAGTACGCGTTCAACAGTTCCCTGCAAAACGGGGTTACTGAGATGGTCCGCCGATTGATCTCTCACCACGGTGTGGGTGATCTTGTTGGCAGGTACAAGGAGGATCATCGATATGCAGATTCGTTCGGTAGGGATAGATCTTGGCAAGACAACCTTTCACCTGGTGGCGCTTGGCGATAAACGGCAGGGTGCTGCTGAAGAAGAAGTTCACTCAGAAGCAGCTGATCACGTTCACAGCGAACCTGCAGACGTCGCTGATTGGGATGGAGGCATGTTCCGGAGCGCACTTTCTGGGCCGTGCGCTGCGAGCGCAGGGCCATGACGTGAAGCTGATTCCAGCGCAGTTCGTGAAGCCTTTTGTGAAGTCGAACAAGAACGACTTCCTCGATGCCGAGGCGATTGCCGAAGCGGTCGATCGGCACAACATGCGGTTCGTCCCGATCAAGACGGACGACCAGCTCGACCTGCAGGCGCTGCACCGGGTGCGAGACCGGCTGATGATACGAAGAACCTCTGTGATCAACCAGATTCGCGCTTTCCTGTTGGAGCGCGGCATGGTGTTCGCCAAGAGCCCTATCCGGTTGAGGGAAGCCATCCCCGAGGTACTGGAGAACGCGAACGAGAACCTTACCCCGAGGATGCGGAACCTCGTCGCGATGCTTTGGAGCGAGTGGAAGGATCTGGAGCTTCAGATTGTCGAGATGAACGAAGAGGTCGAGCGGATCGCTTCAAGCGATGCAGCTTGCATCCGGCTGCGTCAGATCCCGGGGATCGGGCCGCTGGTCGCAACCGCGATCGTAGCTTCGATCGGCAACGGGGCAGCCTTCCAGAAGGGACGAGAGTTTGCGGCCTGGATAGGTCTGGTGCCGAAGCAGCACTCGACCGGTGGCAAGGCGAAGCTGTATGGGATCAGCAAGCGCGGCAACTGTTATCTGCGCAAGATTCTGGTGCATGGGGCTCGGGCGGTTGTGCTGCGATCCAAGCGAGACCGCATCGCGATGGGCACATGGATAACGGCGCTGGAGATGAGAGCGCCACGCAACGTGTTGATCGTCGCGATGGCGAACAAGCTGGCAAGGATCGCTTGGGCAGTCCTCGCAAGCGGTCAGGATTACCGGGCTGTTCCGAACGCAATGGCCGCATAAGCCAAGCTCACCATAACTATCAACAAGTTCTCCCACCAAGGTCTGCACCGGGCGAGTGAAGATGAAAGAACAGTCACAACGGCGTGCCTGAAACCTGTTTTCCGATTTGGGCCTTCACACGGCCGAGGGGTTTCTGAGGACAGGCACGCGGCGTATCTCATCATGGCCAGGAGACATATCTCCACCAACAGGCCGGATACATTGACGCAGACTTTCTTCCCCGAATCACTTTTCCCTTGCAGTCAGACGGCGGACCATACATTTCGGAAACCTCTTACGAACTGCCTTCAAAGTCGGGCGGTCTCAACCGGTCGATGCAACACTGGCTTGAAGTTTACTCGCCGGAGTTTGAAAGCCCAAGGTCTCTCGCGGGCGTTGATTGAGACGCAGAGCTACCTTGTTGAGATCGGCTTGAGTGTAGCCGGACAAGTCTGTCTTCTTAGGGAAGTATTGTCTTAGCAGGCCGTTGGTATTTTCATTGGTGCCGCGTTGCCAGGGACTCTGCGGATCACAGAAATAGACTTTCACATTCGTGTCTACCGTGAAGCTCTTGTGTTTGGCCATCTCGTGTCCCCGGTCCCAGGTCAACGATCGCCGCAGAGTCGCGGGGAGTTTAAGCACATGCTTGCTCAGCGCGGCGACGACTGTCTCTGTATCTTTACTGGGCACTTTGATGAGCATGACGAAACGCGAGTGTCGTTCCACCAGGGTTGCGATGTGACTGTTTTTGTTGCCTGCGAGCAGATCGCTCTCCCAGTGACCAGGAACAGCGCGGTCTTCAACCTCCGCAGGTCTTTCGCTAATCGAGATGGCATCAACGATCTGACCGCGGGACTGCCCCGCTGCCCGCGAGTGCCGTGAGCGACGTATAAGCCGCTTGGACCTTAGGTGCTGAACCAGCTCTTTTTTCAGCACTCCACGGGCCTGGATGAATAAGCTGCGGTAGATGGTCTCGTGGGACACACGCATGCTCTCGTTGCTGGGATAGTGGACCTTCAGCCATTTCGAGATCTGTTCCGGCGACCAGTCCAGGATCAGTTTACTGGCCACGATCGTCCGCAGTTCCTCGTGGTTGGCAAGAAGACACACCTTGGGTCGCAGAGCTGACTCCCAGGCCTGACGATCGGCTTCACTGGCTCGATAGAGTGGACGCCCGCCATGACGCGCCACCTCCCGGCTCACTGTTGACACAGGCCGTTGCAGCCCGCTGGCTATCTCCCGAATCGACGAACCGGATGCGATTCCACGTGAGATGTCTTCCCGCTCGGCCAGCGTCAGCGTTCGCGGTGAACGCCGACGAGCAGCAGGAACGATCCCGCCACGCTGCGTCAACAGGAACCGAATGGAACCATGCCCCTTACCGAAGGCACGCCCAATGTCATGCAACGACTCACCAGCCCTCCAGCGGCGCCACATCTCGATCCGCTGCTCCGTGGAAAGTCTGGTCCGTTTTCCTTGTGCCATAAACACCACCGTTAGAAAATGAATTCATATCAGATGGTGTTGCATCGACCGGTTGAGACCGCACGGGTTTTCGTGCAGTTCGTTCGTAGTTTCCGAAACCCGTTTTGCGGGAATGACGATGGTACAAAGAGGGATGAAGAAGGAGAACCACACCGCTTGATTTCTGTAGAGGTCTCCCTCGTTCGGAAGCAAGAGGATATCCGCTCATCATTGCTTTATCGCGATGAGTGGAGCCGAGCAAAGTAGGATCGTCACCTTTGCAACTATTGAAGCTGTGCAGGAAAAAACAGACTTCGTCAAGGTAACTCCTTGGATTTTGGGGAGAGGATGCATGTGTCGCTTCGCTCTCGAAGTTCCTAAAAAGAACATCGCGAACGTAGTTCTCACCAAACACGGCTAGCGTAGTCTTGAGGAACACCTCTACCTTCAAGATATAAAGCGCCAAGGCCGCCTTGCCCCAGTGCGTAGCCTTTTGCGAGCGCGCCGAGAGCGAGAGCGCAGCGGCAGCGGCAGCGAAGAGACATGACCACCGCACTCTTCATTAGCCCCACGCCTGTGGGTAGCTAATGACAAAGTGATTACAAATGCATGACATAGCCAACAACTTCATTTGGTGTACTGGTTTCACTGGCGATGGCTTGACTAGAGCCCACTAGAAAAATGCGGATTTGAGTTTCCAAGCGTACACGGTTGAAGCCTATGACTTGCATGAATACGCCAAGAGTTGCAATAGCTCACACGTCCGCAGTAGCAGCGGTATTTTCAATTGGTATGGGCACCCCTTTCCAGTTTTCGCGCGGAGTTCTAGCCTCTCAGGCTCGCGGACTCAAGCAATCGTCCACTCGAAATCCATGCCGAACGTATCGACTTCCGTCTTAGACCCGAGGAGTAACCTTGATGTCCATCCAAGCACATATTCCTGATTCAGTGCCAGAACGCCGGTCATTTCTCCGCAATTTATTCATTGCCGTTGGCGGTCTGGTAAGTGCAGCATTGGCCATTCCACTTGTCCGCTTTGCTACTTTTCCGCTGCGCGCGAAAGAGGACGAAACGTCCTGGTCCGACGTAGGAAAGATCGACGAATTTGACTCGCTCGACGCACCTGTTGCACGCACGATTGACGTCCAAAGGACCGATGGCTGGCGCAGCGCGGTTGCACACGACGGAGTCTACGTTGTGCCCGTAGGGAGCGGTCAGCTTAAGGTGCTTTCTTCCGTATGCCCCCACTTGGGTTGCGCTCTGCGCTGGGTCGAACCAAAAGACAGCTTCATCTGTCCCTGCCATGGGGGCACTTTTACTCGCACGGGGGTGCACGTGTCGGGACCCCCACTCCGCGCGATGGATGAGCTCGAAAGTAAAGTTGACAACGGTGTTCTCAAGGTCCGCTTTCAGTACTTCCGTCAACTTGACGCTGAAAAAGAACCGGTAGGGTGAGAGGACAGGTCTATGTCGGAGATAAAGGATACGTTGCCAGAACATAATCCAAGACCTCTTTCTGGCTGGATGAAGTGGTTGGATCGACGTACGGGAGTCCAATCGCTGTTGCATGAGGCGCTTGACGAACCGATCCCCGGAGGTGCTCGTTGGGCATACATCTTCGGATCAGGACTCCTCTATCTGTTTCTCTCGCAGGTGGTCACCGGCGTTTTCCTCGCTCTGTACTACGTGCCCTCTTCCGATCACGCACATACTACCGTCTCCTATATTTCCAAGGTGGTCAGTTCGGGGTTGTTTCTACGCAGCATCCATGCCTATGGCGCGACGGCTATCGTCATCGTCCTATTTCTACACATATCGCAGACGCTCCTTTACGGCTCCTACAAAGGGCGGCGCGAATTACTGTGGCTCTCAGGATGTTTTCTCCTTGCTCTGATGCTAGGTATGGCGTTTACCGGCTATTTGTTGCCCTGGGATCAAAAGGCATACTTCGCTTCCGCGGTTGGAACGAACATTATCAGCGAAGTCCCACTGATCGGATCGACTTTGCAGAGACTGCTCCGCGGCAGCTCACAGATGGGGACGCTGACCCTATCGCGTTTTTATGTGTTGCATGTTTTCATCTTGCCTGGTCTTCTGATTGGCTTCATTGCCACGCATGTCTTCTTGTTTCGTAAGGCAGGCGCTGCAGGTCCCACGAACGAAGATCCCTTTGATCCCAAACTTCCGACGCAGAATTTTTATCCCCGGCAACTCGGGATGGATATGGCTGCAAGCCTGCTGATTGTTCTGGCTCTGGCACTGATTGCATATTTCGTTCCGATTCATCTTGGCCCGGAAGCCGTTCCGTCAGATACCAGCTACATACCTCGGCCTGAATGGTATTACCTGCCAATATTTGAGTGGCTCAAGCTGGTGGGCGGCAAATGGTCTCTTCTTGGTGGGATTATTCTGCCGGGGCTGCTCGCGATGTTGTTTGCCGCGATTCCGTTTTTTGACCGTGGGCGCGAGCGCCGGCCCTGGCGGCGTCCTATAGTTGTTGCTGGATTCACGATGTTTGTTGTCTGCTATGCCGGCCTCGGAGCCCTCAGCTATCACGACGACGCAAAGGATCCGAACGTGGCCGCGCAGCTAGCGCGCCAGACACACGCCGAGATCCTTTACATGCGTCAACCGTTTCAACCGGACGCTGCGGCCAGTGCACCTACACCGGTGGCTGCGTCCACTGCACCTACACCGGCGCCGGTGTCTGCCGATCCCCTCATAGCCAAAGGCGCCACTATATATGCGGCTGGCCCCTGTAGCGAATGCCACGGAGTCAGGACCGAAGGGACAGATAAGGGGCCGACGCTCATCGGCGTAGGCCAGAAGTATTCCGCTGATCGCTTGGCGTTCCTGCTGCACCACCGGACACCTGACATGATTGACGGAGGAATGCCACCAGTCGATCTGGATGAAGCATCAACACGTGCCCTTGTTGCCTATCTGCGCAGCCTGAAGTAATCGAATGTGTATTTGAAGGGGGCATCGTTCCTGGGCTGCGATTGCCCAACCTACCTCAACGCTACCGCCGGACCGAAAACAACTCCATTACATGGATGTCGGTGTTCGTTTAACCGGGAGGTATGGCGGCCCAGTCATCTTGGCGATTCTGGATGGATTACCGGCAAACCGGAAGTAATCTAGTGCATGTAAAGTCCTGCGGTCTCAACCGGTCGATGCAACACCATCTGATATGAATTCATTTTCTAACGGTGGTGTTTATGGCACAAGGAAAACGGACCAGACTTTCCACGGAGCAGCGGATCGAGATGTGGCGCCGCTGGAGGGCTGGTGAGTCGTTGCATGACATTGGGCGTGCCTTCGGTAAGGGGCATGGTTCCATTCGGTTCCTGTTGACGCAGCGTGGCGGGATCGTTCCTGCTGCTCGTCGGCGTTCACCGCGAACGCTGACGCTGGCCGAGCGGGAAGACATCTCACGTGGAATCGCATCCGGTTCGTCGATTCGGGAGATAGCCAGCGGGCTGCAACGGCCTGTGTCAACAGTGAGCCGGGAGGTGGCGCGTCATGGCGGGCGTCCACTCTATCGAGCCAGTGAAGCCGATCGTCAGGCCTGGGAGTCAGCTCTGCGACCCAAGGTGTGTCTTCTTGCCAACCACGAGGAACTGCGGACGATCGTGGCCAGTAAACTGATCCTGGACTGGTCGCCGGAACAGATCTCGAAATGGCTGAAGGTCCACTATCCCAGCAACGAGAGCATGCGTGTGTCCCACGAGACCATCTACCGCAGCTTATTCATCCAGGCCCGTGGAGTGCTGAAAAAAGAGCTGGTTCAGCACCTAAGGTCCAAGCGGCTTATACGTCGCTCACGGCACTCGCGGGCAGCGGGGCAGTCCCGCGGTCAGATCGTTGATGCCATCTCGATTAGCGAAAGACCTGCGGAGGTTGAAGACCGCGCTGTTCCTGGTCACTGGGAGAGCGATCTGCTCGCAGGCAACAAAAACAGTCACATCGCAACCCTGGTGGAACGACACTCGCGTTTCGTCATGCTCATCAAAGTGCCCAGTAAAGATACAGAGACAGTCGTCGCCGCGCTGAGCAAGCATGTGCTTAAACTCCCCGCGACTCTGCGGCGATCGTTGACCTGGGACCGGGGACACGAGATGGCCAAACACAAGAGCTTCACGGTAGACACGAATGTGAAAGTCTATTTCTGTGATCCGCAGAGTCCCTGGCAACGCGGCACCAATGAAAATACCAACGGCCTGCTAAGACAATACTTCCCTAAGAAGACAGACTTGTCCGGCTACACTCAAGCCGATCTCAACAAGGTAGCTCTGCGTCTCAATCAACGCCCGCGAGAGACCTTGGGCTTTCAAACTCCGGCGAGTAAACTTCAAGCCAGTGTTGCATCGACCGGTTGAGACCGCCCGACTTTGAAGGCAGTTCGTAAGAGGTCTTGGTGTCGTTTCTCGGCTCATGCGCCATCATGGTGAATTGGTCCCAGCCGAAGGAGGAACTGGTCGCGTCGGCGAATTGAAGAGGAGATCCATGAGGCTTGGCATATCCGTGGAGTCGAGGTTTTTCTGTTTCCTTTCCTCGGAGCGCCTGATACCAGTTGAAGATGAGGTGAACCTGGCTGCAGGTTAGCAGCGTGCCGCGAGCCGCTGCCTCGGCCCCTGCGGCGATGACGGATTGAATCTCGACGTCCCCGAACAGGAACTTCCAGCCATAACGCGCCTGCCAGCGTTTGGGGTCGGTGAAGAACCCATCCCAACAGCCACTGATCTTGATCGGTTCCGTCGGCCCGGACCTGAATCCAGGCATCGGAACATGTGTAATGCCAATTTTGGCTCCCCAATCATCGACGGTGTAGCTGTCAACCCGGAACAAAGCCGCATCGCGAAGTTCGAGAAGGGCTCCCACGGCCCCGATGCGGCTATCGGCCGTCGCCAGGAATTCTTTTCGCTTTAATGTGGAGAGCCAAGGGTACAGTTCTTCATTAGGCGTAGGCATGAATGGACGGTACGCCCCCCGCACACACGAGATCAAGCTCCGCTGTAGTCGCATTCGTCGACCCGATTCGTTGGCGTAAAGCTGCCGGAAAACGAGGTTACTTCAACACGACAAACGGCGCTGCTTTCCAAACCGCAGTTTCGTACATGCCTGAAATCCCGTGGAACGATTCCTGCGCCGGAGCCTTGCTCTCGGCGTTCGAGGGTGTTCCAACAACCGGTACAACCAGCGTCTGCAACAACACCACCAAGTTTGGCACCAGCCTTCGCACGACGGCCAGTGGTAGCGGCGGTCCCAGCGGATGCGCGACGGGCACGGTTGCAACCGGGACTGCGAACCGTGGTGTCGTGAGCGGAACGTGCGCCGGATATGCGAAGCCAAGCTGGCAGAGTCTCCTTGGTGTACCCACGGACGGCGTTCGCGATACACCGGACGTTTCGCTGATGGCGTCCAACGGGTTCTGGGTGGCCTACTACGATGTTTGCTGGTCTGATCCCGCGCAAAAGAATAGCGGGGCAGTTCCCTGCGTGGCCGATCCTGCTCAATGGGCCGGCTTTGGCGGCACTTCGGTATCAAGCCCGATCTGGGCCGGTATCCAGGCGCTGATCAACCAGAATCTCGGTGTAACCACAGGCGTTGGCAATCCCAATCCCATGCTCTACGCCCTTGCCAATCAGGAATACGGCACGACCGGCAAGCCGAGCTGCAACTCTTCGTTGGGCAATGCTGTCGGTTCGGACTGCGTGTTCTACGACGTCACCCAGGGCGACATGGCCGTCAACTGCACGGGCACTCACGACTGCTACCTTCCCAGCAGCACGCAGGGTGTGCTTTCGAAGCCCATCGCGGCTGGAAATCCTGCTTACGGCACGAACGTAGGCTGGGACTTCGCTACCGGTATCGGGACGACGAACGCCACCAACATCGTCAACGCCTGGAAGGCCTATCTGCTTGCACATCCTCCTCTCTAGCGCGGTCTCCCATTCAACGACCCACTGACACTTTCATAAAGGACGAAAAAATTCATGAAAAAGACGATTATTCTTGCGGCTGCACTTCTACTCAGCCTGGCTGGCGCCAGCAATGCCAAGGCAGACACTACGTGCAACGGCGTTCCCAACGGGGGCACCGGCCCCTTTGGAAACCAGATTCAGAACTGCGGTTTTGAAACAGGCGACTTCACCGGTTGGTCCGGGACCGCGACTACCGACAATCCTGTCTTTGCCGGCGTCGATAACTTCGCCTCCTACGAGGGAACGTTTGAGGCCTATATCGCTCCGCTCGGCTCAACTGATACGTTGACACAGACCATCAATACCCTGGCGGGCTTTACATACACGATCGAGTTCGCATTGATGAACGATACGACTCCAACCACCGATACCAACAGCTTCCTGGCGACCTTCGGATCGACGACCCTGTTGTCGCAGACGATGACTCCCGCGGATGCCTACACCCTGTATACGTTCCAGGTGCTGGGAACCGGTGCGCCCACCGCGCTGACGTTCACAGCGCGGAACGATCCAGGTTTCTTTACACTGGATTCGGTCAGCGTTGCGACGACGGCTCCGGAACCCAGCTCGTTCCTGCTGCTCGGCACTGGTATTGCCGGTCTGGCCGGTGCGGCACGGCGTCGTTTCAAGCGCTAAGGTAGACAAGCTGCAAACTGAAATCCGTCCCTCCGGGGACGGATTTCAGTTTGCGCGCGTGAGTGGAGATCCGGCTAGGATCATTTCGCCAGCAAGAAGACCTCGGCCGGCTTTGTCGTGGTGGGGACGGATTCGGTGCTGGGGACGCCGAAGTCGATCCAGCCGGAGTTGATGCTGTCGAGCATTTCTTCGTAACCCCAGGTGGTGCCGGGGGCCAGGCCGAAGGATTCGATGGTGGCGGCCCAACGGTCGCGCGGAATCGCCTGCGCGGTAACGGGATTGCCGAGCACTTCGCTCATGGCGACGGCGAAGTCGTTGGGAGTTATCGGTGAGCCGAGTTCGATGACTCTTTTGCCGGTCCAGTTGGTGGTGAGGAGCTCCGCGACCTGCTGGCCGATGTCGGCGGTGGCGATGGTGGGTACGGGGCGGTCCACCGGCTGATAGAAGCTGTAGAAGACGCCAGTGTTCGCCGCGGTCGATAAGCTGCCGAGGGCGTTTTCGATAAAGGAGCCGGCGCGGACGAAGGTGGTGGGGACGGCCAGGGTGGAGAGTTCCTGCTCGAGCAGGTGGGTCGCGGTGATGAGGCCGAGGCCGCTCGTTTTTTCCGAGCCGATGGATGAGAGAGCTTAAGGTAGTTCCCATTTTGTAAGGTAAACGGACGGAATACAGGGAAAAGCAGGGAACTGTAAAGACACAGGCACCTTACAAAGAACCTTACAAAGTCTTCATTCTGTTGTATTTGACTACTATTATGAATAACTTATAAGGAATATGGCGGAGAGTGAGGGATTCGAACCCCCGATAGACTTGCGCCTATGTCTGATTTCGAGTCAGGTGCATTCAACCGGGCTCTGCCAACTCTCCGCGTTATAACCTACTACTTGTCAACTAGTTGCGAATCGCCTTGTGGTTGATCGCTTTCGCCGCAGAACGCCTGGTGTCCGCATGACCATCTGGAGCGTTCTGTGCCGAGCAGCTCTGCCACCGTCCGCAGATCTACCCCGGCCATTACGAGTCTACTGGCAAAGGTATGGCGGTTGCAATGCCAGGTGTACCCTTCGATTTCGGCTTTTTGAGCGTGCTTGGAAACCAGCAACGAAAGCAGCCACGCGATTCGTGGAGCGACTCGCCCGTCGCACGGAACAGAAGACCGGCATCCTAAGGCTCTTATTAAGGTGTCCCTTATCAGAGGTTCCGTCAACCACTCATCACATTTAAGCATGGCAGGAAGATCAAAGTGGGACACACGACGTTCCCAGAAGTGTAAAAACGCCAAGCTATGCCTGGCCTGCCGGAAAGAACAAGACTTAAGGTTAGCGCCAGTAAATAGTTAGTAGATTTCGAGGCAGTAATTGCGGGATAAAAAATGAAATTCTAGTAAGAGTGCTAGGGTACATGAGCAGATTCCGCGGGTATAGTTACGCCATTCGCTTGGGTGAGCAGAATCCCCAGGCTCTAAATCCAACGTGAAGAGTACCAACTCCGAGTTCGCAAAAACGTAGTGGTTAAAGGGATTTATTCGATGTGTGGCTGCCCGACGTTTCTCACATCAGTAAAGGAATCGCGCGACTAAAGCGACTGTCTACAGATCTCTCGAGTCCTGTTTTGGCCGCCATCTACTGTGCATCCGTGCAGCGACCTGTGGCTACAGGCAACACACAGGGTGACCGCAACCTGGAACTTAGCCTAATAGCGATAGCGATTGCGACAACGAGGAGGCAACATACCATGTTTCGAAATATTTGCTTTGCCACTCTTATATTGGTGCTCTTGAATTGTGCTTGGCCGTTGCAAGCTCAGCAGAAGCCGCAGTGGCTGCCTGGCCAGGTCGGGCTCAATGCGGGGATTATACCGGCCCCAGGGTTCACCTACATGAACATAAGTGTCAACTATCGCTCCAGCGCATTCAATGGGCCAAATGGCAGTGCGATCCCCGTCACAGGAAATTACAACGTCTGGGCAGTTGAAAACTTCTTCATGTATGTACCGCACCTCAACGTTCTGCATGGAAATATCCTCACGTATTTTATACTTACGCCCGCAACCGGCTCTCTCGCAGCAGATATTGCGACCCAAAATCCGGGCATCCCCAATCTCAACGCCGTCGCAGGTGGAAGCGGGCTTAGTGATCTCCTGGTTACACCCATCGCTATAGGCTGGCACCTGAAGCGAGCGGACATCCAGGTGCAAGAGGCAATGATTCTTCCCACGGGGCGTTATAACCCCGGCGCTTCGGATAATGTCGGGACCGGATATTTCGGCAATCACCTGCTCGACGGATTAACCTACTACATCACCAAGAACAAAGGTACCAGTGCGAACATCTTCACCGACTGGGAGGCTCACGGAGTCAGGGCGGGCACGAACGGCACCAACAAGACGCCGGGGCAGGCCTTCTCTTTTGAGTGGGGCCTTGGTCAAGTCCTCCCATTGAAAAAGAATTTTAGCCAACTACTACAGTTTGGCTTGATCGGCTACGACCAGTGGCAAATCACCGCAAACGGCGGCACTGTACCCATTGGGTCGACGAATTTGACCATCCCAGCCAGCACCCTCCCCTACTACTCGGTCCACGCCATCGGCGGACAGGCGACGTACATCCTCCCCATGAAGAATCTGACCTTTTACGTCAAGGGCGAACACGAGTACACCGCCTACTCTCACTTTGTTGGAAACACCTTTGTGTACGGTCTCCAATGGACCTTGCGAATTCCAAAACCAGCCCCGCCTCCCAAGCCTTGAGCGAGATTGGCGTCCGCCACCTGCGCTTGCTCCCTACGGTCAATCACTGCCGGGGAGCTCATTTGCGAGATCGAATGGAGGCCGTTAGCCGATCGGTTGGAACGATGGGCTTAACAAGTCTCCAGAAAGACCGAGTGCAAAATTTCGTCTTGATTCGGTGTCCGATATCGCCGGGCTCTGCCAACCCGCCACGTTATCGGGACTGTAGCTGGGCCGCGCAAAGGCCGGCGGGCCTTCCTTCCTCGGAAGAGCCGTCTCATGCCAAGAGAAGCGGCCTCAAAATGCACAGGCACATCGAACATACCGGTTGTAGTATTAGATATCACTTTTCGCACCGGTCCTCCAGCCGGAATTTGCGCTGGTTTTGTCCATGCAAGTGGGCATCCACCTGAATTGTGGAACATCGCATTGTGAAGGATTGTGAATACGACTAGCAACCAGACTCACAGAGTCGGGTTTGTACTCCGTAGGGGAGGCAAATTGCAGATGCCCTCAGTCCGAGTTCTCGTGGTCGAAGATTTTGAACCGTTTCGGCGTCTGATTTGTTCGACGCTGAGCAAAAGACCGGAATTGCAGATCGTCGAAGAAGTCGCAGACGGATTAGAGGCCGTTCAGAAGGCCGAAGAACTCCAACCGGACTTGATTATTCTCGACATCGGGCTTCCATCGCTGAATGGAATGGATGCAGCTCGGCGAATCCGCACGCTGTCTCCCAAAAGCAAAATACTCTTCATGAGCCAGGAATCTTCTGCCGATGTGGTGCAGGAAGCTCTCGCCGTGGGGGCATTGGGCTATGTGGTCAAGTCGCATGCCGGGCGCGAACTGCCCGACGCTTTGGAATCGGTTCTTCAAGGCAGGCAGTTTGTCAGCAGCGGATTATCGGGTCACTATTTCACCCCTGCGCCGGATTCAAAAACTTTCGACCAGCCCGATGAGCCTCACCCATCACCTGCGCCGGAAAGAACGGAGATCGCGCACAGCCACGAGGTTAAATTCTATTCTGATGATGCAGCATTTGTAGTTGGCTTCGCTCGTTTCATCCAAGCCGCTCTGAAATCCGGGAGTGCCGTTATCGTGGTTGCAACCGAGCCACATCGAGAGAGTCTTCTTCAGAAATTGCTGGAAAATGGAGTGGATATTGTCGCCGCTGTGGAACAGGGGCGCTATGTTCCTCTGGATGTTGCCGACACGCTCTCCACGTTTATGGTGAATGATCTGCCTGACCGGGCTCGATTTATGAAGATTGTGGGCGATCTGTTCGCCGCCGCGGCCAAGGCATCGAGCGGGGATCGCCCCCGCCTTGCAGCTTGTGGTGAATGTGCCCCGACCTTGTGGGAGCAAGGGAAGGCAGAGGCAGCGGTTGAGGTCGAACACTTATTTGACGAGGTCGCCAAGAGCTGCAACGTCGATATTTTTTGCGGATATGTATTGAACAGCTTTCAGCGGGAACAGCAACGCCACATCTACGAGAGAATCTGTGCAGAGCACTCGGCAGTTTCTTCCCGGTGAACAGGCGAAAGTTCAGGCGCGTTTAGCCAGCCGCACGCCTGGAATCGTTTCCAGAGCGCAAAGGCAGGCTAACGTGGACGGTAGTACCTTTTTCGGGTTGCGACTCGATCGAAAACGTTCCCTCCGCTAGATTCACTCGCTGCTCTATTCTGATCAGACCAAGCCCCCGGCCCTTCGCTGCGGCCCTGAGGTCAAAACCAACGCCCGAGTCGCTTACTTTCAGGTTAATTGCATCCGGCTCACCCCACAATTGCACACTGAACTTCTGCACCCCGCTGTGCATCACCCCGTTGTGCAACGCTTCCTGTAGAACCCGGAAAAGGCAAATCGAAACGTCCGGTAACACGACGCTGGGGAAACCATGGCTCGTGAAATCAATTTCCACTCCCTTCCTCTCCCCGAACTCTTCGCAGAAGGTTCTGATCACCGCAGCAATGCCGAGATATTGCAGCCTCGGAGAGTACAACTCGTGTGCCGAAGCTTTGACATCGGTCAATATCTCCAGGGTTTTCCTCGATACTGCATCCATGCGATCGAGAAGTTCAACGGTCTGATGGGGGAAGTCATTCTTGAGTTGTTCGATCGCTATTGCCAATAAAGCAAGACGCTGACCGACATTTTCGTGAAGGTCCCTTGCGATCCGGTCACGTTCCCGTTCTTCTGCCTCAATCACTTTACGGTTCATGCTGGAAATGGCTTCTTCCGCCAACTTGCGCTCAGTGATATCTCGCGACACGCCGAGCATTCGCTCGGGGTTACCGTTCCTTGCATAGTAGAACTTGCCTCGCGCTACCACCCAGCGAACCGTCCCGTCGGGCCGTACCACACGGAATTCTGCCACGTACAGTTTCTGGTTTTGCCTTGCATCCGCGATCGCTTCCGAAACCTTCGTCCGGTCATCCGGATGTATGTAACGAATAATCTCTTCCCTGGTCGTTTCGCGAACATCAAAAGGTATTCCAAAGCTGGTTTGCAGGTCACCGAACAAAACGTTCCGTCCGCTCTTGACCTCAAAGTCCCACGCTACCGATGCACTCGCTTCCATTGCCAGACGCAGCCTGTCGTTGGCTAAACCAACATGGAAATCCTGTTCACGTCCCGCAAGGTACTCCTTTATGAAGGCGGCACTCGCCAGACACAGAATCGCGACAGTGGCGACCAGCAGGCGAAGAGTGCGCAGACCGTTGTTCTCATTCCGTTGGAACAGTTCCCAGATAATCGGGATAGAGACGAGCACAACAACGAGCATTGCCCATACTGATCCACGTGAGCTTTGACTTCTATCGGGTCGCATGGCTGTTGCTTCTTCTTTTACCTGGCCGGCTCGCAGCGGTATCCATACAAACCAGCAAACAGAGGCGGTCAAGCCCAGACCATACAGCTTGCCGTTGAGGTAGCCGCCCGAGTCAATGGCAAGGTTGGCGACGATGGAACTGAACGCGTACAGGGTGGATGCGCCCAAAAGATGAAGATAGATTGACTTCCAGGGAGCCCGCGCGCGAAGGGTCAAAATACCCACGAGGAGCATTAGCGCCAGATTTTCTAAAAGGTAAAGAATGTCAAAGCGCCGGGCGTAGCTGGTGGGGTTGGGGAAGTACTGGTATGGAAAAACAAGGTACCCGTAAAGAAAGCTCCAGAAAAACAATAGGAGAAGCGAGTTTAATATCGGCCGGTATAGCTTGCCGTCGGACACGTTTTGATATCGGAGGGTTGCCACCGCTGCCATGATCGGTACGATGTGTAGAAACAGCACCGGATCGGCTATCGAATTGTCGGGCGCCTCGATGTGCCGTCCAAGCTCGTAGTACAGCATGAGGCATTGGTCCAGCGACCAGAGGCCGTAGGCAATCGCCAGGAACACCCAGAATGGCCGCTCCCCCAGCGTGTTCTGCATTCCGTTGCGGATAGCGAAACTGGTTGCCAAAAGCAGCAGCAGGAAATAACTGAATCCGCTATACGAAACCAGAAAAGATCCGGGCTTTACGTCGAGTGAAAGTACGGCTTTGATGACCACAATTCCGATCAATGCCGTCGGCCAAAAAGAAAATCTCAGCCCCGTCCCGGGATTAGACAAGAATTGTTTCCTCATGATCCTCCCGAGGTGAGACGGACACGAGCGTGGATGGTAGTGCCGCGCTGTGGTTGTGAATTGATTGAAAGCTCTCCCCCAACCAGCCTGAGGCGCTCCTGCATGCTCGTGAGGCCAAGCCCGGTGCCCTTCGTTATAGTTTCTGAATCAAAACCTACACCAAGATCACTGACTGTGAGTTGAATTTCTTCCGAACTTCCCCACAGTTTCACTTCGAAGCTCTTTACCCCACTATGCTTCGCAGCGTTGCCGAGGGCTTCCTGCAGAACGCGGAACAAAGGGAAAGAAATGTCGGTTGGCAAGGCAGCGGGCATATCGTGGCTCTGAAAATCGATATCCATCCTCTGACGCTCACCAAACTCTCTGCAGAAGTTCTTCGTCGCTTCAACGATGCCCAGATATTCCAGTTTCGAAGAGTGCAACTCGTGCGACAACAATTGAACATCATTCGCTATATCGGTGGTTTGGTTTCGTAGATCGCCTATTCGCCTGCCGAGCTCAGATCCCGAGTCAGGAATGTCCTGCTGAACCTGATCGAGTTGTACTGCTACGAGCGAGAGTCGTTGGACGATGTCGTCATGCAATTCTCGCCCAATCCGGTTACGTTCCTGCTCGTGTGCTTCGATCAGCTTTTGGCTCATGTCTGAAAGCGCCTCTTCAGCCAGCTTGCGCTCGGTGATGTCGGTGCAACTGCCTCGATAGCCCCGGAGGGTTCCGTCGGCGTGCAGATGGGGGATGCCGATGGTGGAACCCCACGCAATGCGACCATCTTTCCTCTCGATAACGTGGACTAAGTCCCGGAACCTCTGCTTCCGCTCGATGATAGCGAAGACAGCCGCCTTGAACGCCTCGCGTCCTTCTTCCGGATGAATGTTGTAGAAGTACATCTTGCCCATGACTTCGTCCGGGTGGTAGCCCCAGGAAGCATGAGACACATGGCTGACATAGGTGAACAGGCCCTGTGGATCCACTTCCCAGTGGGTGGTGCGGCTCTGCTCGGCTAAATCCCGGAACCGCGCCTCGCTCTCTCGCAGTATTTCCTCTGCCATCTTGCTATCGTTCACATCCACCATCCTGAATTTCTGCGGCGTTTGTGCCAGGGAAACGGGCGTCAGACCCTTACGAGAGAAGCCGTTCAACGCCGAGGATACATATCTCTGCCTCAAATCTCTTGTTATGAGGATATTACAGCAATGTAGCGTAAGAGCTGGGTCTCGATGGTGGTCCCCAAACCCTGAGTGCGGGAGAGAAGTTATGGCCCGCATTACTCAACCAGGAATTCTTTCGGCAAATGCCGAACGCTCTGCTTGCTCTTAATGTTTTCTGGCGCTTGTTCGCGATGTCGTCATTCGCGCTGATTGGTACTTTTGCTAGTTCCCCGGAGTTCAGCAAGGATTGCATCCTGTTCTTCGAGCACTTCCACTGTGACAATATTCAGCGATCGTGTTCGGGAGGAAAGAACTGTGTGGTGGATCAGCTATCGAGGTGAATCGCGGCACGGCATCGACAACATCGATGTCTTCGAGGACGACGGCTCCCCGCGCAAGAAGCATCCGCTGCTGCTCGATCCATCGCCGGCCGCGCATCCGCTGCACATTGCCCGCGGTTTCGCATTGGTCGGCGACGACCTCTATATCGCGAACGCATGGCGCAAGGATAGCCACATTGCGCTCTACCAACGGCACGGTGATACCTTCCGCTTCAAGGAGGTGCTCGCGAAGACCGACCAGGTTGCGGCGATGGTGCACCCCTTCGATGTGGAGCTGGGGGACGATGGTCGCCTCTATGTCTCCTGCCAGGATACGAACACGGTGGTGTCGCTTGTGCCGGAGACCCGCAAACCTGCTCCGGTGGCCCCACACCTCCGCAAGCAATTTCCTAACGGGAACTTTCTCCCCGGCACTTTTGTCGCCTCCAGCCACGGGAAACTTCCCGAATACGGTGACCGTACGCCGCTCGATGTGCCATCGCCTCTTGGTCTCAAGGTGGTGCTCGATAAGCACGGCATGCCACGCCACTCGGTCCGCGGCATTGTCGTGCACCGGAAGCATCTGTTTGTGGCGGACGAAGCCGGCGACGCAGTGAAAGTCTTCAATGTGGAGTCCGGCGAGTTATTGGCTCACATCACCGGGCGGGAGCTTAAGGCGCCTGTGCACATGATCCTGCATCGTGAAACCCTCTACATCGGCGCCTCGGGCACCGGCAGCATCCTCGCGCTGGACATGACGTCCACGCCGCTCAGCGGCGAGATCAAGGCGCGCGTGGTGATCGACCGAAAGCTCGACGCTCCCTCTGGCTTCGCCATTGGTCCCGACGGCGATCTGTACGTGGCCGAGCGAAAGAAACAGCGGGTGCGACGGTTTTCCTCCGACGGGAAGAAAGAGGGGACGTTTCTCGATAACCTTCCGGACATGCCGGAGTTCCTCGTCTATATTTCCTGAAAAATCCCAATCCAGCCGCCGGCCGCGCAGCCGCTCTCGCCGATTTATCCTGATGGCAGGCCAGACGCTGTCTGCGCCGCGGGGGTAAAGAACTTTGGCAAGCGGCGAATGGACTCCCGAGTTGCAGAGCTGGCTGCGCGAACAGGCCCTCGACGCGGGCTTCGACACCGCCGGCATCGCTTCGGTCGACCCCTCGCCATCCGGAGACGACATGGCACAACTCGATGCGGAGCGCTTTGCCGCATGGGTTGCCGCCGGCCGTGCCGGTGAGATGGAGTATCTGAAGCGCCGCGACGAACAGGGAGTGCTGGTGCGCAGCAGCGTTCCCGTGGCCATGCCGTGGGCGCGCTCCGTCATCGTCTGTGCGCTCAATTACAACGCCGCCGGGCCTCGCTCAATCGATCCCGCACCGCCCGGCGCCGGATGGATCGCCCGCTACGCCTGGAGCGGACGAACCGCAAATCCCGAGCCGGCCGCCGCCAAGAACACAGTCGCCCAGAACACAGCCGCCGCCGAACTCGTACCCACCGATTATCACGATCAGCTCCTCCACCGCCTGCATCGCATCGAAGCCGCCCTGCACCAACGCTCCGCCTGCGAGACGCGCTGTTACGTCGACACCGGCCCCATCTCCGAGCGTGCGATCGCGGCCCGCGCCGGAGTCGGCTGGATCGGCAAGAACACCTGCGTCATTAATCAGGGACTGGGTTCGTGGCTTCTGCTCGGGGTCATCGTCACCTCGCTGCCGGTCGCCTCCGGGGCGCACCCGGCCATCGCCGCGGATCGCTGCGGAAGCTGTACACGCTGCATCGATGCCTGCCCCACCGATGCGCTCATCGCTCCGCACCAGATGGACGCGTCGCGCTGCATCGCCTATCTGACCATCGAGAAGAAGGGAAGCATCGCCGAGGAGTTTCGCGAGCCCATCGGCCGCCAGGTCTTCGGCTGCGACATCTGTCAGGACGTATGCCCCTGGAATCGCAAGGCTCCCGCTCTCGCCCCGGCCAACGACGGCATGCTGGCGCGTTCGCAGATGGTCAATCCCGCGCTCGACTGGCTGGCCGGGATGGACGCGGCAGAGTTCAAACGATGGTTCAAGGGTTCTCCGCTTGAACGAACCCGTCGCAAACGATTGCAGCGCAATGTTGCCATCGCCATGGGAAACAGCGGGGAGCAACGGTTTGCCGCCCAACTCGAGGCCTGGTCTTCCGCCGATGATCCGGTGTTGGCCGAAGCCGCGGATTGGGCGATCAAGCGAATCAACATGAGCTGAGAAACATGAAAGAAGGCGGGCCTCCGCGGCCCGCGTTTCGTTCTTCAATCAAGTCAACGCTGACGGGTGTTGGCGAGCGCCCGAAGGATGGTGCGGGTATTCTTGTTCATGACCTGACGAAGGTACATCGCGATGGCGAACAGGAGGAGCAGAAAGAAAAGGTCGACGCGAAGGAGTGTGTGCAGGAGTCCGCCCAGGCTTTGTGGCGGGAACATGTGGAGGTGCATCCAGATAAAGGCGACGACGGCGAGGATGACGAGCACGCCAACGATAATGCGCGAGGAGCGTTCGGATCGGTCGGCAGCTGCGAGGGCCTGCTGCACGAACGCGAGTTCCGCGTTGGTATTTTCGGAGTTGGGCTGCTGGTGTTCGGGGCTCATGCTGGGTTCCTTTCGGAGGTGAGGTATTTGCGAAGGGTGGTGACTCCGTAGTGGAGGCGAGACTTGGCGGTGCCGATCGGAATCTCCAGGATGGCGGCACTTTCTTCGAGTGTCAGGTCGTGCTGATAGCGGAGCAGAAGGACGGCTCGACTGGCGGGCGAGACGTGTTCGAGCAGTGTCAGGAAGGCCTCGTCGGGTAGTTCGCCGAGACAGGGATCGACGGCGGTGAGGTGTTCCGGCGGTGCCTCGTCGAGAGGTTGCCAGCGCCGGGCGTGTTTCAGATGCGAGAAGGCAATGCGCGAAGCGATCCGAAACGTCCATGGGCGGAAGACGGCGGGCTCGCGCAGGAACTGGAGCTTGCGGAAGATCTGGAGCGAAGTCTCCTGGAGCACGTCGTCGGCGAGGCCCGCGCCGACCAGACGGGTGATGTAGCGGCGCAACGGGTCATAGGCGTCGCGGAGAAGTTGTTCCAGTGCGGTCCGGTCGCCGGTTTGCGCGCGAAGGACCAGCAGGGTTTGGTCAGGCGTCGCGGGCTCCTTCGCTCCAGTTTGGGTGTGCATGCTTGAGAGAGGCATTGGGGTCGCTGAAAGTTCGGTTCTGCCGGATAAATAATTCGGATAAATAATTATGAGCGCGTGAGACGGGCTCCCGTGCTGTTCACTCTCCAGATCTGTGATAACACCTGCCAACCCCTTGCAATCAAACCGGGATTGGCCTGACCAGCTACAGTACTTGCCGAAGCCAAAACGACGCGGCTCCCTCTGCTAGCATCGGAGTAAGCGGACTCCGGTTCGCGTGGTGCCATAACGATCTTCCTATGTCCCCTACTGCTCCCGATCAAACCGAAACACCCGAGTCGAATCAACCGGAACTGTCGCCGACCCCTATTGAGCAGGTCACGCCCGTTGTCCCCGAAGTTGGTGTGTGGCCGGAGATCGTTGCGCTCGGCCGTTACATGGCCCGGACCGAGGTCCACACCTACGCGTTCAGCGTTGCGGCCAACGTCATTCTCTCGCTCTTTCCCTTCATCGTGCTTCTTCTCACGCTCTGCCGCAACGTCTTCCATTCGCGCTCCATGGAAGCGGTCGTCGGGGACATGATGAAGAGCCTCCTGCCGGTCGGCAAGGACTTCGTGATGCGCAACATGGAGCTGCTGACCCATCCGCACAAGGGAACGCAGATATTTTCCGTGGTCATGCTGCTGATTACGTCCACCGGCGTGTTCCTGCCGTTGGAGGTTGCGTTGAATCGCGTCTGGGGCGTGCGGCACAATCGCAGCTATCTGCACAATCAGGCGGTATCGCTTGGGCTGGCGTTCGCGGTGGGCGTGCTGGCCATGGCCTCGGTGGCGTCGACGGCAGGTCAGCAGGCCATTCTGTCGTGGGTGTTCATCGGGCACATCGACAATGTTGTCTTCCACTTCGTGTCCTTCGGTTTTCTCCGGCTCTGTGCCGGCTTGGCGAGCATTCTGCTCTTTTTCCTGATCTACTGGGTGCTGCCCTACCGAAAGGTTCCCGCTCGAGCGGTCCTTCCTACCGCGATTGTGGTCGGGCTGTTATGGCAACTGGCGAAGATCCTCTACATCCGGGCTCTTCCCTGGCTGGACTTCCAGTCGGTATACGGTCCGTTTTATATTTCAGTAGGCTTGATGATGTGGGCGTTTCTCTCCGGTCTTCTGTTGCTCGCCGGAGCCCATTTTTCGGCCACGCGCTATACGTTGAAGCTGGCAAGGCAGGCGAAGGCGGAGGAGGCGGCGAAACATGCAAAATCCGAGTAGCCCGGCCCCGCCTCAAACTCCCTCGGAAGTGAGGTGGCGGCTGCCGACAGGACTCGCCGGTGCGGCGCTCTGGCTTGCCATCTGGTTTGTAGCGATCTTTGTCTTCGGGCGCTGGATTCCGGGAGCGTTCGGGACGTTCCTCGCCGTGATGCAGTTCTTCGTCGGCGTGGCCCTGGTGGCCGTCGGCTTGCCCCTGATTGCGCGGCAGGTGCGCAAGCGCATGTTGTGGAGCCTGCGCAACAAGCTCGTCCTCACCTACCTGTTGATCGGGCTGGCGCCCGTCGTGCTCTTTGTCACCCTGGTGTCGGTCATGGCATATATCGCCGCTGGACAGTTTGCCATCCATCTCGCCGACTCGCGTCTACTCGGCGAACTGAGCCAGCTGACTGGAGAGAACGATCACCTTGCCGACCGGGTTGCGCCGATACTGGAGCGCATGACGCCGGGATCGCCGGCGCCCGCCACAGCCATGGCCGCCACCGGCGAGAACGAGCGGGTGACCGCCACGGATCTGCCGCGAATCAAGTTCCACCGCGAGACCAGGGCATTCCTAAATGGAGCGCCGGTCACGCTTGGCCTGGAGACCCACGGTAAAACGCCGTTCGGATTGCCGCCGTGGGCAACCGAGCTTCCCCACGGACATTTCTCCGGATTGGTTCTCGACGGAGGTGAACTCTACCTCGTCGCCATCAATCAACAGAGGATCAGGGATGGACGCATGTTCAGCCTGATGACAAGTGTTCCTGTCGATGGCGCTGTCCTCGACCTGATTGCGACGGGGTTGGGACGTGCCAGCCTGTCGTCGGAGCGCGCGCCGGGAAACGGCAGCGGACAAAGCGCGTCCTCCTTCCTCAACGGTGGCCAGTCCTCCGGTAATCCCGGCTCCAATCGTGCTCCTGCCGCTTCGACGCCTGCGGGCTCGAGCACGGCCGCTTCGAGGCCGGCCGAGACCAGGCCTGCGGGAAGATGGATCGTCGGCGGAACCGAGCCGCCGCCGGTGAACGTTGCCGATCTTCCCGTGCGATTCACCTCCACCGAGTCCATCACCGACTGGGAGACGGGCGAGCAGGACAATGTTTACATCGCGGTTGAGTCGCGGCCATCCCTGCTCTACAACCAGCTCTTCGGAGCCTCTCTCAGCGGCTTCATCACCAGCATTCTGCGTCTCGCAATCTTCCTGCTCTGTCTCGTCTTCGCGATCATCGAGCTGCTCGCCCTCTGGATGGCCATTCGGCTTAGCCGGACGATTACCGCCTCGGTTGCCGATCTCTACAGTGCGACCCAGCACATCGACAGCGGCGATCTGAACTACCGCATCGGCGTCACTCGCACGGACCAGCTCGCGGAGTTGAGCCGCTCCTTCAACACCATGACCGGTTCGCTGCAGCGGCTGCTGCAGGAGCAGAAAGAGAAGGAGCGGCTGCAGAACGAGATATCCATCGCGCAGGAGGTCCAGGCGAATCTATTTCCACTCCATGCCCGCGGCATCGTCGGTCTCGACCTCCACGGCGTCTGCCGTCCCGCGCGTTCGGTCAGCGGAGACTACTACGACTTTCTCGTCTTTCACGAGGAGGCGCACGACGGAGTTGTCGATCGTAAGGAGACCGGAGTCGGTATCGCGATCGGCGACATCAGCGGCAAGGGAATCTCCGCGGCCCTGCTGATGGCCACACTGCACTCAGCCGTGCGCGCCTACCGGTTCGCCAGCGAGGAGCTCGTCTACAGCGAATCCACCGTCGCCGGCCTGATGGCCAGCCGCGAAGGCCGCGGCGGCGAGTGCGATGAGCTCTTCCAATCGCCGGGACGAATCCTTTCGCTCCTCAACCGGCACCTCTACCGCAGCACCCAGCCGGAAAAGTACGCAACCTTGTTCCTCGCGCACTATGACGCGGCGTCGGCGAAGCTGACCTACTCGAACGCGGGACAACTGCCTCCGCTTGTTCTCGGCGTCAACGGTACCATCCGCCGGCTCGACCAGGGCGGAACCGTCGTGGGCCTGATGGACGGAATGCACTACGACGAAGACAGCTTCCAGATGCAGCGGGGAGACATCCTGGTCGCCTACTCCGACGGCGTGACCGAGCCGGAAAACGACTTCGGCGAGTTTGGGGAGACGCGCATGATGGAGGTCGTCAGCCGCTATCGCGATCAGCCGCTGCACGTGATCTCTACCCAGGTGATGCTCGCTCTCGACGCCTGGATCGGCGCCGAAGAGCAGCCCGACGACATCACCCTGGTCCTGGCGCGCCAGGCCTGAGTGCCTGGTGTCCGCTGATTGTCCCGTATCGTGCCAATCTAAAAATAAAGTTGAAAAAAGTGGAAAATTTTCCGGGCTGATTTAAGCGCTGTCAAACCACCACGTTTCACCATCCATCCACCACACTTTTACCAGCAAAAAACCACGCACAAACACGCGATTTTCCCAAAACACCCCCCAAAAACGCCCATAAAACGACAAAAAGCCGCTCTCACCACGCCGAATTTTTTTCGCCAAATTAAGGCTTTTTCTGTATAGCCTTGATCGCGATCGAATTGGGAGAAACGCCCGCCGGCAGCATGGTAAAGAGCGCCGGCCCACCCTGCCCACCCGTTCGAATCACCGCAACATCCCCGGAATGAGCGTCCGCCGCAAGCAGAAGATGCTCATCCTCAGAGAAAGCCAGCGCATCGGGCGCTGAACCGGTATGAACGCCGATCGGCAACACCCGGCCATCGTCAATGCTGTACAACGCAATGGAGTCAGCGCCGAAGTTCGCAACCCACAACGTGTTATCCCGGCTGATCACTCCCGCCACAGGCCTTCCGCCAATAATGTATGTCCCGCCAACCTCGTTGGTTGTCGTCGCTATCTCGGAGATGCTATCGGAGCCGGAGTTAGAGACGAAGATCTCACCGCCATCCGGCTTCAACGCAAGCTGAACGGGAGTCTTGCCGACGTCGAGAAGCGCGAGCATGCGATCCGTCATCAGCGAAGGATTCTGTTTGGCAGGCCACGACCCAGCCGTTGCTGCAAGCCGCACCGCCATGACCTGATTGGCTGCGGAGCAGACGACGAAAGCCTTCGAGGAATCAGGCAGAATCACTGCGTCTGCCGCACCCGGGCAGCCGGGAAAGGCAGCGCGAAGACGCGGAGGCAACTCCGATGTTGCAGTTGCGTCGTAGGGATGGATATCGAAGACAGAGACACTTCCGCTGCCACGATTGGTGATCACCAGGCTATGTCCATCGGGAGAGATGCGGGCCACCCCGGGCTGTTCGCCGGTGCCGGCCACGGCGATTTCGCGGCGGCGATCGAGATCGAGAACACTGACTGAGTTGGAGCCGGAGTTGGTAACGTATGCGCGGTGGCCCGAAGGATCGATGGCGATGAACGAAGGCAGACGGTGCACGGACATCGTGACGGCGATGCGATTGTTCTCCGCGTCGATCACCGAGACGGTTCCCGATTGGGTGTTGGCGACGTAGATCTCGTTGCGAACCGGATTGGCGACCGCTGCGGTCGGGTTGACTCCCACCTGTAAGGTGCGGTCCTGGCGGAGATAGACGAGGTCCAGCACGGTGACCGTGTTGGAACCGCCATTGCTGATGTAGGCGAACTCGCGATAGCCGTCAGGAACGTCGGGAAAACCGCTTTTATGGCAACCTGAGAGCCCAAGGAGGAGCGCGCAGACGGCAGCGGTGGATCGCGCAAGAGAGATTCGGAGGGTCGTCGGCACTGTTCGGAGTCTATCGAGGAGGCGAAGGTGGAGCAAGCGGCAGGAGGTGCGCGGACAGGGAATTTAGCGAGCTTGCGAAACTTTTTGCGACGCTTATGTGTCTATGAAACTGATGCAGAGAGATCACCTTCGGATCTTTCGCGTCATTTGCAATTCATTCTCGGACAACGAAGCTACAGGTTTCTTGTGGCTTCGTTGATTTTTTTAATGTCACTTATCTAATGCGCTTATCTAAATGGCCGCTTATCTGGGGAGCGGAACCAATTCCAGGCGATCCAACCTGCGAAGCCCCCCTGAAGGATCAGAACCACGCAGTAGGCTGCGAGCAAGTGCCTGTGTTCCATCGTGCTCAAATCGAATAGCGAGTGCCAGGTCATTGAGGAATCTCCAGAGAAGCTTCAATCGCCTGAAGAGCGTGTTCCTGATCGGCCAGCTGACGGCGGCGTTCCAGGGAGAAGCGGAAGAGCAGAACGAAAATGCCCCAGATGCCCCAGCCGGCGAGGTTCCAGAAAAAAGCGGGAAGCATGGATTTGTCCATACCGGCGTTGGGACCGCCGAAGAAGACGGGTGCGGGGTGCTGGGTACGCCACCAGCGGATGGACATATAGACGATGGGAACATCGACAGCGGCAAAGACGGAGAGGACCGCGGCGAGGGTTTGGCTTTGTCCCGTCGAAGAGAAGCGGCGGAGGATGAGGTAGCTGACGTAGAGGAGCCAGAGGAGAAGAACGCTGGTCAGCCTTGCGTCCCATGCCCACCAGATTCCCCAGGCGGCGCGCCCCCAGATCATGCCGGTGAGCAGGGTGATGCTGGCATAGACGACGGTCACCTCCGCGGCGGCCAGGGCGAAGGCATCGGCTGTAAGCGCCTTGAGCGGGTCGCGGCTTCGCCAGAATAAATACGCGAGGGACGCAGCGAAGTTCAGGTAGGGAAAGAGGAGCATCCACATGGCAATGGGGACGTGGTAGTAGAAGATTCGTCCAACGTCGCCCTGCGCTGCGTCGGTGGGGGTAAGGAATATCGCTTCGCGGAAGCCGACGACGAGCACGGCAACGGCGATGCCGAACCAGAGCCAGGCGACTTTGCGGAGAGAGGGGGTACGCTGCTCCATGGTGTTAGTTTATCGCGAAAAGCGGTCATTCGGCATTGAGCACAGTCTCGAACAGCAGGATGCAGATGGTGGTGAAGATGATGTCATAGCCGGCCAACTGTTTGATCCAGGTGGCGATCTGGATGGAATCAAGGTCCGCGGTGAGGACGCCGGTCGTGGCCTGGACCATGGCAAGGAGTGCAGGCAGCGAGATGGGGAGAAGAAGCAGCGGCAGGAGAAGTTCGCGGTTGCGGGCACGAAGGCCGAGTGCGGCAAAAAAAGTTCCGTTGACGACCAGTGCCCAGGTGCCCAACGGAAGAATCAGGGCGAGGAGCCAAAGGTTTCCGAGAGCGTGAAGGTTGAAGAAGACAATAAAGATAGGGGCCAGAACTGCTTCAACGACGAGAACGAAGAGCATGTTGGCGATGGCTTTGCCGAGGAAAAGCGCGGAGGCAGGCGAGGGGGCCATGCGCTGGGCTTCAAGAACCTGATTTCGCATCTCGCGCGCCCAGGACTGGTTGAGGGCAGTGATGGAGGCGAAGAGGAGGGCGACCCAGAGGATGCCGCCGGAGATCTGGCGAGTGGTTGTGGGATAGCTGGTGGGGTCGAAGGCGAGACCGAAGACGACGACGACGAGGAGTGCGAAGAAGAGCATTCCGTTGATGGAATCGCGGGAGCGCCACTCAAGGCGGAGGTCTTTGCGGAGATGGTCGAGGACGTGATGGAGATAGTTCATGCCGGAGTTTTCGTGAGGTCGGCGAGGGTGGCGTTGGCGGCACGGAGATAATCGGCCGGAGCGAGAAGGAGTTGAAGTCCGCGCTGACCGGCAGAGACGGAGATGATATCGAAGAGCTCGATGGTCTCGTCCGCATAGGAAGGAAAAGGTTTTTTAGCGCCCATGACGGTGACGCCGCCGCGGATGTATCCGGTGAGGGGTTCGACGTCTTTCAGGGGGGCCAGTTCGATTCTTTTCTGGTTGGCAGCGTGGGCAAGCTTTTTCAGGTCGAGTTCGGCGTCACCGGGAATGACGGCGAAGAGATGATCGCCGGCGTTGGTGTGGGTGAGGAGAGTTTTGAAGACTTGTTCGGGGGGCAGGCCGATCTTGTGGGCGACGGAGATGGCGGTGAGGTCGTTGGGATCGACCTCATAGGGGCGCAGCTCGTAGACGATGCCGAGAGAGTCGAGGAGACGGGCGGCGTTGGTTTTGGTTGGCGCAGCCTTCACTCTGCGGCCTCGGCGTGGTGGCTGGTGGATTCGATGATCTCGCCGTTGCGCATGGTGAGGATAGTATCGGCGATGGGTGTGGCGAGGGCAGCCTGGTGGGTGGTGAGGAGGATGGTGCGGCCGCCGCCGCCGGGGGCGGGCCAGGTGCGGAAGTCGGCGAGGAGCTCGACCATGTGAGCGGTGGAAGCGGCGTCGAGATTGGAGAAGGGCTCGTCGAGGAGGAGGAGTTGGGGGTCGCTCTGCAGGACACGGGCGAGTGAGGTGCGCTGACGCATGCCCTGGGAGTATTGGCCGACGGGACGGTTCAGGTTTGGGTCGAGACCGACGGCGCGGAGAGCCATCTCGGGGCTGCCGACGCAGGCACAGCCACCTGCGCGATGGAGGCCGGCGAAGTAGGTGAGGTTCTCCATGGCGGTGAGCTCGTCGTAAAGCATGGTGGAGTGACTCATGTAGCCTACGCGGTGGCGGTTTTGATGTGGTTTTCCGGAGTAGACGGCGACGCTGCCTCGGGTGGGATTGATGAGCCCGGCGACGACGCGAAGCAGCGTGGATTTGCCGGCGCCATTTTCGCCCAGAATGACGGAGCAGGAGCCCTCGGAGAAGGTTGCCGAGACGTTGCGGAGCGCGGCGAATGATCCATAGATCTTCGAGACGGAGGTCAACTCAGCAGCGAATGAGGATGCGCTGCGAGTTGGTGCTGCCGTCTGCATCATATTTTTGCGTTGGCGGTTTAGTGGACTGCGGGTAGGGCGGTTGCTGTGGTGGCAGGAGCGGCTGGGGTGGCGGCGGGGGCGTACTTGGAGGCGCATTTGGCCTGGAGTTCGGTGGCGTGGAAGACGCCGTCGTGTCCGTAGGTTCCTACGGCGAGGGCCTGGGCGTCGTCTTTGAAGGTGTCGGGCGGGGGCTCGGTACCCTGATAGACGACGGAAAGCTTGCGGCCCTGTTCGAGGAGATCGAAGGTGGCGTTCGTGCCGACGCGGTGGATACTGCCGGGGGCTACGTTGCCGGCGACACGGAGATGGCGGACGTAGGCTTGATTGCCCATGCCCTGCAGCTCACTAATGGTGACGTAGTAGCTTTTGTTATCGCGTCCTCCGGTGAAGGAAAGGTAGGCGATGGTGGCCACGACAATTGCGGCCGCGACGATAAATTTGACTGGGCTCTTCTGGTTTGCTTGTGCCATATCGTTCGTCTACCAGTGTACTTCCATTTGGAAGCGCCTGTGACCACCCACCCGTCCGATTTTGTGCAAAGTCTTCCAAAAATTAGACTTAGGGGTGGACTTTAGGGTTGATGCGCCCCGTGTCCAAAAGTATTTCCTTGAAGAGAGCGCCAACCGGACAGGCACTGTTTGTCAAGTTTCTTCTCTTTATTATTTGAACGAATGGGGAAACCTTATGCCAACTTTTATCTCGCGTGGGAAGCCGAATACGATATGTTTTCTTATGCGAAAAGGCAGGGGTTTGCTCGCTGGCGTGGGCGTATTTTTTCTCTGCGTGTGCGGGTTGATGGCGCAGACTCTACCTCGTTCCGACGGTTCAGCGTTTGATCGCTATACGTCGTGCAAGTTCGGCGATGGACTGGCGGTTGTGGAAACAGCGCCACTTGCACCGGGGATTCATGAGCGGACGGTGCCAACGTCGAAAGCTTCAAGGCAGATCGAGATGGTTGAAGGTCTGAGGGTGATGTTCGCTTATCCGGACAAGGATTTTTATGCCAATGTGAAGGTGGAGATACTGCCGGAGAAGAACTATGCAGAGACGCGGCAATTTCTGATTGATAACTTTGACTACATATTGACTTCGGGCGATGGGAACACGCGGAATTATGGCTTGAAGCCGATGCTGAACGGCCTGGATGTGAGAGGGCTGGACAGAGACAAGCTGGAAGGCGGGGTACTGGGGATATATCTACTGCTGGATGACACTTCGAGAATGGTGACGACGATCTATTTCCTGAATCAAGAGCCGAAGGACAGGAGTTTTCAGACGTTGGAGGAGTATCGCGTAATGCGGGACCGTTTTCTTGCAACCTATACGGCTTGTGTGGGGCGGAAGCCGTCCTAGTTCGATGATTCCCTATAGCACCGATTTGCACTGACGATACCGATTGAGTGGGGAGCTGACGCCTCCCTCTGGATGGTTTTTGCATCGTATACTTACTCGATAACATGGCTTTCAAAGCAGGGGGCATTTATGAGCGGAAACGGAAACGGCACAACGTCGAACGGCAACGGACATTCGCATGGCAACGATTACAAGGTGCCGACGGGGCGTGGGGAGTGGATCGTCAAGCGGAAGGCTGAGGCGGAGCGGACGGGCGACTGGAATATGTCGCAGATGCACTTTGCACGCAAGGGGATGATTACCGAGGAGATGGCGTATGTCGCTCAGCGGGAGAAGATTTCGGCAGAGCTGGTGCGGAGCGAAGTCGCCAAGGGAACGATGATTATCCCGGCGAATATCAATCATCCGGAGCTGGAGCCGATGGCGATTGGAGTGGAGTCGCTGTGCAAGATCAATGCGAATATCGGGAACTCTGCGCTGGTGTCGAATGTGGATGAGGAGTTGCGGAAGCTGCATACGGCGGTGCACTTTGGCGCGGATACAGTGATGGACCTTTCGACGGGTGGGGATATTCCGATGATTCGCGAGCAGATTCTGCGGCACTCGCCGGTGCCGATTGGGACAGTGCCGCTGTACGAGGCGCTGAGCCGGGTGAAGCGGGTTGAGGATCTGAATATCGATATGTACCTCGAGGTGATCGAGGAGCAGGCGCAGCAGGGAGTGGATTACTTTACGATCCATGCCGGCGTGCTGATTCAGTATGTGCCGATGGTGGCGAAGCGGATTACGGGAATTGTGAGCCGGGGTGGCGCGATTCTGGCGCAGTGGATGACGGCGAATCATAAACAGAATTTTCTGTATGAGAATTTCGATCGCATCACAAAGGTGATGGCGAAGTATGACGTGAGCTATTCGCTGGGGGATGGGCTGCGGCCGGGTTGTCTGGCGGATGCCAGCGATGAGGCGCAGTTTGCGGAGCTGAAGACGCTGGGTGAGCTGGCGCGGCAGGCGTGGAAGAGCGATGTGCAGGTGATGATCGAAGGGCCGGGACATATTCCGATGGACCAGATTAAGCTGCAGGTGGATAAGGAAGTGGAGCTGTGCGATGGGGCCCCGTTCTATGTGCTGGGGCCGCTGGTGACGGATATCGCTCCGGGGTATGACCACATCACGAGTGCGATTGGCGCGGCGATGATCGGGTGGCATGGCGCGGCCATGCTTTGCTATGTGACTCCGAAGGAGCACCTGGGATTGCCGAATGAGAAGGATGTGAAGGACGGGATTATTGCTTACAAGATTGCTGCTCATGCGGCGGATGTGGCGAGGCATCGACCGGGTGCGCGGGATCGCGATGATGCGATCTCTCATGCGCGGTACACGTTTGACTGGGACAAGCAGTTTGCGTTGTCGCTCGATCCCGATACGGCGAGGGGGATGCATGACGAGACGCTGCCGGATGACTACTACAAAGAAGCGGCGTTCTGCAGCATGTGCGGGCCGAAGTTCTGCAGCATGAACTGGTCGAGCAAGGTGGACGAGTTCAATGCGCGGGAGCATGGCTTGGTGAAGCCCGACCTGACACAGATCGTTACGGAGCAAATGGCTTTGAGACAGTGATTCGTAGTAAGTGGATCGTGGTTAGAAAGAGAGATGCCGCACCCGTGGATGGATGCGGCATCTTTCTTTCAGCAGAGGCTTTGATCTGCTGTACTCGGAGTGGAGGCTACGAGTGTGGTGTGCGGGAGCGCGGGCATGAGAAGAGCCCGGGGCACCGCCGCAAAGATGAATTTAAAGTATGTCGTTCTCTTCTTTTTCAGAGCGCATGGCAAGTAGTGCAGGCGCGATGATCATAGCGAGAAAAACCAATGCAAGAACAAGATCGTGGACCATTGGGGGGAGTCTCCTTTTTGGCGGCTATGGCCGTCTTTGAGTAATCATGTGCCTGATGGCTGAAAGGAAACATCCCCACTTCAGGTGGGCCGGATACAACGAAAGTTGCAGATGCAGGAAACCGTGGATATTTCTGAGGAAAAAAGGAGTTGGTCGACCGGCGACAACCGTTGGCGCGTGGAGGATGGGTGTGATTATTTTGCGGCGGCCTCGAGGATAGCGGCGGAACGGTTGAGGGCGTCGGCGAGGGGGGTGAGCTGCGATTGGGCGCCGGGTCCGTCGCCGGCTTCGATGGCCTCGTTGACGCCGGGAATGACGACGGCGGCGTAGCCGGTGAACTCGCCGGGGGCGTAGATGGTGTGTTTGTACCAGGACCGTTTGGGAAGGCCGGCGGGATTGAGAAGCGCATCTTCGGCGTCGCGGAGGGCCTGGTTGAGGGCGGTGGGATCGGCGGGCGGAGCGGCCTGGGTTGCGCGGATGGCTGCACCTGCGGCAGCGAAGCGTTTAGCGGCGGCGAGGGCTGCGGTGAAGTCGAGGGTGAGCTTCTTGTCTGCGGCGAGGTTCTGGGCGGCTTCGACGTAGCCGACGACTTCCTTGCCGTAGAGCTCGTAGTCGTAGGGGAGGACGTCAGTGGAGGCCATGTGGAGGATTTCGAGGCCGAAGACGCGGGCCTGCTGCTGCTCGTAGACGAAGGTGGGGTCGGCGAATTTGGTGAACCACGCGTAGTCGTCGAAGGTGGAGTGGTAGACGCCGTAGGGGCCGTCGGAGCCGATGTCGGTGGAGGGGACGCCGAGATGCTGGATGAAGGGGGTGTAGTCGGAGCCGGAGCCGAGGGTGCCGATGCGAACGTCGGCGTCGGCGGTGGCGGGACGTTGGCGGCGGCGATTTGCGGCGGCGTTGGCGGCCTGTTCGGCCTTCCACTGATCGTATACGGTGCCGCCTTTGGGGCTGGGAACTTCTCTGGTGACTTCGCGGACGAATTGTTTGAGGGAGGGGACTGCGGAGGCGTTGAAGTCGGGGCCGGAGACGCCGACGTCGGTGTTGAAGTAGGCGACGGCGTGGGCGAGGATTTTTTCGTGCTGCTCGGCCCACTCGGTGGAGCCCATGAGACCTTCTTCTTCTGCGTCCCAACTGCCGATGACGATGGTGCGTTCAGGCTTCCAGCCTTGCTTGAGGAGACTGCCGAGGCCGTGAACAGTTTCGAGCATGGCGGCGGTGCCGGAGTTTGGGTCGACGGCGCCGTAGACCCAGGCGTCGCGATGATTGCCGGCGACGACCCAGTCATCTTTCTGGGTTGGGCTTGAGCCGGGGATGGTGCCGATGACGTCCCAGATGGTGCGGAGGGCGATGTCCTGCTCGAGGTGCATGTGGACGGTGACGGGGGTGGTGTTTGAAGTTTTTGCGCTGGCGCCGAGATGGTAGGTGAAGGGGAGCGCGCCCTGCCAGTCGCGGGGCGACTCTTCGCCGCCGAGAGCTTTGAGGATGGGGGCGGCATCTTTATAGGAGAGCGGGTTGGTAGGAATGCTGGGTTGGTTGGCTTGAAGTTTGTCGACGGGAATGCGTTTGGAGGCGGGAAGGTCTGGAGTTGCGGCGATGCCGGGGGTGGTGGGATCGCCGGGATAGATGGGGAGGAACTGGATGGAGCCGCGCTGGACGGCGGAGGCTGGACGCCAGGGGCCCTTGGGGTAGGGGTCGCCGCGGAAGTAGCCGTCGTCGGCAGGATCGGAGTAGATGAGGACGCCTTTGGCTCCATACTGCTGGGCGATATAGGTTTTGATGCCGCGGAAGTTTTCGCCATAGCGGACGATGACGATCTTGTCTTTGATGCTGATGCCGAGTTTGGCGAGGCGCTGAAAGTCGGCGAGGGTGCCGTAGTTGGCGTAGACGACTTCTGCGGTGACGTCGCCGGAGGGGGAGGAGCCGTTGAATGCGGGGAGGATGCGAGGATCGTCCTGGTAGGGGTCGCCGCCGTATTTATTGGGATCGACGTGCTCGGGAGTGGGGCCTGACATTAATTTATTGCCGGAGGCGTCGAAAGCTTCGATGAGGATTTTGACGGGCTTGTTGAGAAGAACTTTGTAGGGGACGATCTCGGTCTGGAGACCGGCGGCTTTGAATTTGCCGGCGACGTAGACGGCTGTGGCGTAGTCCTCGGGCGAACTGGCCCAGTGGGGAGCGGAGGTGAGGGTTTTGAGGTGTGCGCCGGCGAGGGCGGCGTCGGGGATGGCCATGAAGGCCGAGTCCCATTTTGCCTGCTGGGTAAAGTCGCGGTATCCGAAGACCTGTGAGGTGGGAGATTGGGCCGAGGCGATGAAGGCGAGGGGAAGAAGGCAGGACAGGATGCGAAGACGGCTCAAAGCGCGGACCTCAGTTGGTAGTGAATGAAAGAGCTAGAGTAACGCAGATGACGGAGATTGCGAATTGGCGGCGACGGTATTCGGGCCGGGCCGGGGATGAGCGGCCTTTGTAGAAGGGCCATTACCTTGACGAAACTCGTCTACCGTATGGTGCTGTCGGGCTCAGTCGCAGCGTCGATGCTGTCGAGAGCTACGAGTTGACGGCCTGGGTGCAGAACTTGCAGCGCGTGGCGGCCAGCGGGATATCGCTGAGACACTGCGGGCAGGGCTTGGTTGCGGGCGGAGCCGCTGCGGGATGAAATTTTTTCAGCAGATATTGCGCGGGCAGCACGAGGAAGAAGTAGACGACGGCGGCGAGGATGAGAAAGTTGAGGATTGCGGTGAGGAACTTTCCGTATTCGACGGCTCCGTTTGGACCGCCTGCAACGTGCAGGACAAGGCCGTCAAAATTTGGCTTGCCGACGAAGGCGCCCAGCAGAGGACTGATGATATTGGCGGTCAACGCGGTGACGATTGCAGTGAAGGCGGCGCCGATGATGACGGCGACGGCAAGATCCATGACATTGCCACGCAGAATGAAATCGCGGAATCCCTTAATCATGAGTAAATCTCCTTGAAGAGTCGATCTTGCCTGGAACGTCGACGATGATTGCCTGTTCCGGTGCGGCGAGTATAGCGCAGGGTAGGCGTTTACTGCGCGGTGGCGGGATGGGGTGAATAGGGGCTGGAGGCAAGCCATTGGGGCCGGGTGGGTGCGTTGGCGACGGCGAGCGCGAGGGCCTGATAGAAGCGGTTGAACTTCGCGGCGGCATCCCAGTCGATGGGGGTCTTGAGGTCGTCCTGGGGCTTGTGGTATCGGCGAGCGTACCAGTCACGGTAGATGATCTCTTCCGGCGAGCCTTTGTCGTAACCGAAGACGAAGGCGGCGACTGGGACGCCGATGCGGACGAAGTTGTAGTTGTCGGCGCGGCGGAAGAGATTGCGTTCGGGCTCGCGGTCGGGACGAATCTCGATTTTGAACGGCGCGGCGACGGTGCGGACGGTTTCGCCGAGGGTGGAGTCATTGAGGCCTTCCATGGTGAGGATGTTGAGGGGAAAGATGGGGCGGAGCTGATCGAGGTTCAAGTCAGCGACGATATCTTCTTTGGGGACGGTTGGGTGTTGTGTGAAGTATGCGGAGCCGAGAAGCCCCTTTTCTTCGCCGGTAAAGATGCAGAAGAGGAGACTGCGGGCAGGAGCTTTATGCTGGAGATCTTTTGCGAGCTCGATGAGGAGAGCGACGTAGGCGGCGTCGTCGAGGGTGCCGTTGTAGAGGTTGTCGCCGAGGACAGGTGTGCCGTAGCCGTAGCCGTCGAGATGAGCAGAGAGGGCGACGTACTCGGTGGCGAGCTTGGGGGCTGCTTCGGTGGCCGCGGCGCTACCGGGAAGGATGGCGAGAACGTTGGGGGAAGAGATGTCCTTGTCGGTGGTCGAGATATTGATGTGGGCTGTGACGTTTAGCGGGAAGGCCGCTAGTGGAACTCCCTTGCCTCCGTCAGTCACGATGTCTGTTGGACTGTGGCCGGATGATGCGAAGAGGGCGTCGAGGGAAGCGGGGTTGACGCGGATGATGACTGGCGCATGGGTGTTGGGGGCGTGAGTGCCGGCGAGGGTGACGCTGCGAGCGTAGGCTGAAGGCCAGTGGAAGGGCTCAATGGCAGATGGGTTGTCGATGGAGAGGGCGGCCACGACTCCGGCTTGCGTGAGAGCGCGCAGGCGGCGGCCGGAGTAAGTTTCGCGATCGGCAGCAGGAAGGTTGGCAGGAGTGTTGTTGAAGAAGACTACAACCTTTCCCTTTAAATCAAGATCCGAGTCGGGCATGCCGTAACCAAGGAAGATCAGCGAGGTTCGGGCATCGATGCCGACTCCGTTGCCTCCACCCGGTCCGTCGTTGCTGTCTGGATTTTGACGCGGGGTGGTGGTGACGTCGGTGGAGAAGTGGAGAGTGGTCGTTTTGCCTGCAGCGTTGATGATCTCGACGGAGGATATGTTCTCGCGAAGGTCAGTCTGATGCATGGGGACGCGCTGGAAGAAGGTTGCTTTTCCATCGACGGGGTCGCCTGCGGGTTTGAGGCCGGCGGCGAAGAACTGGGCGGCGACGTACTTTGCGGCGCGCTCGTAGGCTTCGGAACCGGTGTCGCGGCCCTCCATGGAGTCGTTGGAGAGCGCTGTGGTCTGGGCCCACCAGGCAGCGGTTGCGGCGGTGGGTTTTTGGGGGGATTGAGCCGTGGCGGCGGACGCGAGAAGCAGGATGATGGCGATTGCGGCGAAGAAGGTGATGCGGGGCGGGTTGTGAGCGCGCATGATCGTCGGGTGTCTCCAGTGGTGTGATGCGATTGTAGAGGGTTTCGCTGGAGACGCGGGTGGAAGACTAATTCGAAGATGCGATCCAGAATGCGTAAGGGTAGAGGAAGAGAAAGAGAATCATGCATACGACCATAAGGTCCATGTAGACGAGGAGGAGAACGCCGCCGTGGTAGAAGCTCCAGCGGGACTGCATGCAGCGCACGGTGTCCGCGGTGCCGGCCATGGCGATGAGGACGGGAAAGATGAGGAACGGCGTGGGATGGTTTTGCGGAAAGCGGGCGAGAGATAAGGCGGCCGCCAGACTGAGCAGGACGAGAAGAGAGCCGCGAACCAGAGAGCGCCTGCGCGGATTCAGGATGGGGGGTATCACACCGATTGCCTACAGATAAGGATAAGACTGCGGAGGCGTCGGTGTCAGGTGGGTGAGGAGCGGCGAGTTTCCGGTGGTTGGTTTTTGGTTGCGGCGATTGAGGTTATCGGTTTCATCTCTATTGCAGGCTTGAGGGCTTTTGACCTTCCGCTGCGGGCGCGGGAATAGCCTTGGCGGGTGTTTCCGGAACCGGGGGGAGATTTTTGAGGGAGTCGACCGAAACTTCGAGAGCGCCGACGTGGTCGCTGTTGAAGTCGTGTATGCCGATGCGAAGGCTGTAGCTGCCGTTGACAGGAATGCTGACCTCTTCGTGGAAGGGGAAGCCGCCATGGATGAGCTTATTGCGCTGCGCGGTGGTGAGGGTGGCGATGAGCGCGTTGGTGACTGTGTTCACGAGCTGGCCGTCGTCCTGATAGACCTGGACGACGAACTCAACCTTGCAATCGAAGCTGCCGTCGGGTCGGGGAGCGAAGAGCATGCCGCCGGCGTCGGCATCGAAGTCGACGAGGTAGCGGCGGAGTTGTCCGGCGGCTTTTTTGACACCAAATGGGGTCAAGACGTTGCCGGGGGCGGGGGTGTCCTCGATGGCGGTGGTGGGGAGAATTCGGACCTTGTAGAGGATCTCGGTGGGGCCGGGGGCGCCGTGGACCATGGAGGCGCGGATGAGGCGGGCGTCGTCCTGCGCCTTGGCGGTTGCGGCTGGTGTTGCGCCGGTGGAGGTGACGGTGGTCTGCAACTGATCGAGATCGGTGGCGTAGTAGCCGCGCCGGTAGGCGAGGGTGTATCCCTGTTGGGCGAGTTTCACCTGGATCCTGCGAAAATCGCCGTTCCAGTTTTGATTGGTGGGCGTGTAGGAGAGGGTGTAGTAGTTGGAGCCTATCTCGAGGGCTTTGGCGACGGCTTTGCTGAGGTCGTTATCGTTGATGAAGGGGCGGCCGCCGGTTTCGAAGGCGAGACGTTCCATGGTGGAGTGTTCCGCGGCGAGGTCGTGCTCAAACGAAGCTTTTGTGCTGAGGATGTCGGCGGGATTGCCGTTGTTGTTTACGGTGGTGCCGCTGTCGGATTGCGTGTCGGGTGATGCGATGACTCCGCGCGCATCGACCGGGTAGACGGCGACCTGGTTGCGGGCGAGAAGATCGGTGGTGCGGCGAAACTCGGCTTCGACGTTGGAGCCGGCGAAAGGATCGGTGACGGGGGTCGCTCCGGGATTGGGGCTGAAGGTGTTCTCTCCAACGATGGAGTCCTGGATGGAGGAGGTGGGGTTGAGGGCGTTGTTGGGGAGGAACTCTATGGGAAAGGCACCGGAGAACCAGATGAGATTTTTGCGTCCGGGGATGTTGGCGAGATAGCGCGCCAGGACGTTGAAGGCATCGAGGGTAAGGCGCTGGCTCTGATAGCCCTCCGCGTTGCCTTGAATCGATTGCTGGAGGGTCTGAATGGATGTTGCGATTGCCGGGGCCTGCACCGAGGGGGGCATGGTGTTGCCACCATTCGGCGTTCCGCCGCTGCCTTTGCCTTCGGTGAGAGGCATGAAGCTGGAGATGTTTCCTCCAGCCTGCGCTTTCCCCAGTAAGGGAGACGGCTGGCCGGATTGCATATTGACGGCCATTTTGAGCGCTTCAGGATTGGAAGTGAAGCCCTGAATCATGTGAAGCCGGTTGTTGAGGGTGAAGATGCCGATGCTGGTTCCCGCGCGCGCGTGATTGAGGTAATCCGTCAACTGGGCGCGCATGTACGCCTGGTCTTCCGATGGAGTATTGAGGAAGTCGATGAGGAGGACATTGACGGCTGAGTTGACTGGAGCCGGAGTGAGGTTGGTGAAGACGCCAGGAGACATTGGCGGGAGCGGTGAGAATTGAAGAGCTTCCCCATCCTTGAGCGCGGAGTGCTCGTCAAAGGAGCCGATAGTTTGTGGCTTGCCGCTCTCGAGGAGGGTGAAGTCCTGTTGCGTTAAGTTGTGGACAGGAGCACCGTTTTTGGCGGTTACGATCACGTCGACGATGACGAGTTTGGCCTGGGCGTGGAGGGTGATGCCGGAGGAGGGTGGAGCTTTAGTCTGGGTTTGAGTTTGGGACTGTGGCGGGTGGTCCGAAGCGGGTTTTGGCGATTGTGCGGATGCCAGAGTGGCTAAGGCAAGAGCGGGACCGAGAACGCGTTTGAGTGAACCTTTCATGTTGAATACTCCGGCGCGCAAGCTGTCGGAATTCTGGTTAACCGGGGAGTTAGTGGGACGGGTTCAAGGGCTTCGGGCCCGACTTTGCCGCGGCAGGAGTGTATTGCGACGGAGGCAGATTTTTCACCGAGGCTACGGGAACTTCGACGGCGCCGATGTGGTCGCTGTTGAAGTCGTGTACGCCGATGCGGAGACTGTAGTCGCCGTTGAGGGGAACGCTGACCTCCTGATGAAAGGGGAAGCCGTAGTGGATGAGTTTGTTGCGCTGGGCCAACGTCAAGGTGGCGGCCAGGGTGCTGGAGGAGGTGTTCACAAGCTGGCCGTCGCTGTTTTGATAGACCTGAACGACGAACTCAACCCTGCAGTCGTAGCCGCCTTCGGGTTTGGGCGGGAAGAGCATGTCCCTGGCGTCGGCATCGAAGTCCACGACGTAGCGATCGAAGCGGCCAGCGGCTTTCTTGAGACCGAACGGGCTGAGGACATTGCCGGGAGCGACGAGGTCCTCCGGTTCGCCGGTGGGGAGGACGCGGACTTTGTAGAGGATTTCGGTTGAGCCGGGAGCGCCGTGCATCATGGCGGCTCTGACGATGCGACCATTGTCCTGGGTGGGCGGTCCTTTTTTAGCGGCATCTTTGCCGTTTGCGAGCGTGGTTGCGGTGACCTGATTTTGAGGGGAGTTTGGATCATCGGCGTAGTAGCCGCGGCGATAGGCCAGGGTATATCCCTGTTTATCGAGCTTGATTGCGATCTTGCGGAAGTCCCCTTTCCAGTCTGCGTTGGAGGGAATGTAGGAGATGGTGTAGTAGTTGGAGCCCATCTGGATGGCCTCGGCGGTTGCTTTGGTGAGGTCGTTCTCATTGAGAATGGCGTGACCTCCGGTGTTGCTCGCCAGGCGCTCCATGGTGGAGTGTTCGGTGGCCATGTTGTGCTCGAAGGAGGATTTGTCGCCGAGGAAGGCGGAGGGATTGCCGCCGGTGCCAGTGCTTCCCTGGTACTCCCCGGAGAGGGTGGGAGAGGCTTGGACGCCGCGGCAGTCCACGGGGTAGACGGCTACCTGGCCGCGGGCGAGCATATTAATAATGCGGTGGACCTCGGTCTCGTTATTGCTTCCCGCGAAAGAGTTGACGCCGTTTTCCACGATGGCATCGTTAGGCTGCAGGTCCAAAGGAAAAGATCCGGAGAACCAGACGAGGTTTTTGCGTCCGTGAATGTTGCCGAGATAGCGCGCCAATATATCGAAGGCCTGGAGGGTGAGAACCGCTCGCTGATAGTTCTGAGGGTCTCCCTGGACCGTGGTGGCCTGGAAGGCTGTAAACTCCGCCATGGCTGTTGCCGCGCCACCCACTACGGAGCCCGCTGTGATATTCGAAGAATCTTCACCGGTCTGCGTCCTGGCCATCAGAGGAGAGGCTTTTCCAGCCTCTTTGGAGACGACCCGCTTGAGGACATCCATGTCGGAGGTGAACCCCTGAAGCATGGTGAGATGGGTGGTAAGGCCGAAGATGGCGATGCTGACGCCGGGGGTGGCGTGGTTGATGTAGTTCACCAGTTGGGAGCGCAGATAGGCCTGATCGTCGATCGGCGTGTTGAGAGTGTCGATGAGAATGATGTTGATGGCCGAGTTGACGGGCGCGGGGGTGATATTGGTGAAGACGCCGGGCGGCATCTGGGGCATCGGGGGAAACTTGACGGCGTCCGCCGCGGAGAGGGCGACGTGCTCTTCGAAGGTATGGACCGCCTGGGGATTGCCGTTCTCGAGGATGGTGAAGTCGTCCTTTTTCAGATCGTGTAACGGGTTTCCATGTTTGTCAGAGACAGTGACGTCGACGACGACAAGCTTGGCCGCGGAGTGAATTGTCGGGGTCACGGGCGGGTGAGATTGAAGTTGCGATGTGGCGGGCGAGCCTGTGGGAGATGTGGCGGGCTGGGGTGTTTGCGCTGACGGGGTCGATTGTGCCGAGGCAAATGTTGCCAAAGTGAGAACGGAGCCGAGGAAGTACCGGAACGAGGTTGGCATAGGGGACTCCCGGGAAGCGTTTCTATTCAAACACAAGCGATGCGCTCAAGTCGCGTGTGTTGTCAAATTATGGAATATGGGGTTTGGGAACGCGGTTGAGGAAACCTATCCTGTTGAATTCGCTTGAGCGCAAGTAGTGAGACGGACTCAAGATTTTGGGTGCGGCGCCATGTTGGGCCCGGCGCCGCGGCAGGGGCCGATTACGAACGAGGCAGATTCTTGACGGAGGCGACGGGAACTTCGAGGGCGCCGATACGATCGCTGTTGAGGTCGTGTATGGCAATGCGGAGGGTGTAGTCGCCTTTTATTGGAACGCTAACCTGTTCGCGGAACGGGAAGCCATTGCGAAGGAGTGCGTTTCGTTGGGCAAGAGAGAGGTTTGCGATGAGTGCGCCTGAGGCGGTGTTCACAAGTTGGCCGTCGCCGTTTTGAAAGACCTCGATGACGAGCTCGACCTTGCAGTCGTAGCCGCCGTTGGGATTGGGCGGGAAGAGCATGTCGGTGGCGTCGGCATCGAAGTCAACGACGTACCGGTCAAAGAGATTACCGCGGTCGCCGTGGTCGGCGGCTTTCCTGACACCGAACGAACTAAGGACATTGCCGGGGGCGACGTGATCCTGTGGTTCGCCGGTGGGGAGGACGCGGACTTTGTAGAGGATTTCGGTTGAGCCGGGAGCGCCGTGAACCATGGCTGCCCGGACAAGGCGCACATTGTCGTCCGGGGCGGAAGTTTTGCCAGGCGTTTTTCCTGCTTCGGCTGTTGCTGAGGGCAGAGCGTTGTGGGGAGAGTTGGGGTCGACGGCAAAATAGCCGTGACGATAAGCGAGGGTATATCCCTTCGGGGGAATTTTGACCTCAATCTTGCGGTACTCGCCGTGCCAATTTTCATTGGAAGGAGTGTAGGAGATGGTGTAGTAGTTGGAGCCGGTTTCGACGGCCTTGGCAGTCGCTTTGGCCAGATCATTCTCGTTGAAGAAGGCGCGTCCGCCGGTGTTTGTGGCGATGTCCTCCATGGTTGAGCGTTCGGCGGCCATGTTGCTTTCGAAGGAGGACTTGTCGCGGAGGAAGGCGGAGGGATTGCCGTGGGTGCCAGTGCTTCCCTGGTATTCCCCCGAGAGTGTGGGAGAGGCTTGAACGCCGCGGCAGTCCACGGGGTACACGGCGACCTGGCTGTGGGCGAGAAGGACGGAGGTTTGGCGAAATGCCGATTCGTCGGAGCCGAGACTGGGTGAGTCGAGGCTGTTATTGGCGAACTGAGCGAGGGGAAACGATCCGGAGAACCATACAAGGTTTTTGCGCCCGGGAATGTTACTGAGGTAGCGGGCCAGGACGTTGAATGCTGCGAGCGTGAGGTTCTTACGATCGACGACCTGGGCGCTCGGGCTAGTGTCACTCGCGAACTTTTGGAAAGCGGCCACAGCAGCAGCGCCAGGGCCGGCCGCTGAAGCTGCCACTACGTTGCTTGAATCTTCCCCAGTCTGAGTTCTATCGAGCAGAGGCGAAGCATGGCTAAGCTGTTTTGCGACGGCCTGCTGCAGAATGTTGGGATCGGAGGTGAAGCCCTGAAGCATGGTGAGGACGGTTGTGAGGGTAAAGATGGCAGTGTTGGAGCCGGGGGGCGCGTGATTGATGTAGTTCACCAACTGGGCCCGCATATAGGACTGGTCATCGTAAGGGGTGTTGAGGGAGTCGATCAACATGATGTTGACTGCCGAGTTGATCGGCGCGGGGGTGATATTGGTGAAGACGCCCGGGGGCAGCTTTGGAAGCGGTGGGAATTTGACGGCGTCAGCCGCGGACAGAGCGACATGCTCTTCGAAACTACCGATTGTCTGGGGGTGGCCGTTCTCGAGGACAGTAAAGTCTTCTTTTTTCAAGTTGTGTAATGGGTTTCCGCTCTTGTCGGTGACCGTGATTTCGACAACGACCAGCTTGGCTGCAGTGTGAAGCGTAGCGATGGGTGATTGCGGCTCAGCCTGAGACCGGGCAGGAGTTGTCGTGGCCGGGGTGGTTGCTGGCGTTTGCGCCGAGACCAGAGGAACCAGAGTTAAGGCAGGAATAAAAATGCACTTTAGCGCGCTCGGCATAATGTCTCCCGAAAAGCATGTTTATTGAACACAAGCCGAACGGTTTGGTCGCGCTCTTTGTTGAGTCTAAGTGTCGCGGATCAGGTGTTTGCCAACTCGGTTTCGGGGCACTGGTTGGCCATGGCCTGAATGGATGGCTCGTAGGGAGCCCGGAGGATGCCGCGTTCGGTAATGATGGCGGTGACGTATTTTGCGGGAGTGACGTCGAAGGCGGGGTTCTCGATGGCTACGCCGTGAGGGGTCATCTGCTTGCCGTTGGAGTGGGTGACTTCGCGGGCGGAGCGTTGCTCGATGGGGATGAGATCGCCGGTGGCGGTTTGGAGATCGAGGGTAGACCAGGGGGCGGCGACGTAGAAAGGGATGCCGTGTTCCTTGGCGAGGATGGAGACGCCGTACGTGCCGATCTTGTTAGCGACATCGCCGTTGGCGGCGATGCGGTCGGCTCCGACGATGACAGCCTGGATACGGCCCTGGCGCATGAGAGCAGCGGCCATGTTGTCGCAGAGGACGGTGGTGGGGATGTTGTCCTTCATCAGCTCCCACGCGGTGAGGCGGGCACCCTGGAGGAAGGGGCGGGTCTCGTCGGCGAAGACATCGATCTTGTGGCCACGCTCGATGGCGGCGCGGATCACGCCGAGCGCGGAGCCGTAGCCGCAGGTGGCGAGTGCTCCGGCGTTGCAGTGGGTGAGGACGGTGCCTTCTTTCGGCAAGAGGGATGCGCCGTGGGCTCCCATTTGTTTGCAGGCGGCGATGTCCTCGTCATACATGCGGCAGGCTTTGGCGACGACGGCGGCTTTGATGTCGGGGATGGGGGTGTTTTTTGCGACGAGATTGTTGTAGAGATTGCGGATCTCGTCGATGCCCCAGAAGAGATTGACGGCGGTGGGGCGAGTTTCGGCGAGGGTCCTGGCGATGACGGCGACTTCGGCCGTTAGAGCGGGCAATGTTGTTGCGGTGCTGCGGTCGATGCCGATGGCCATGCCCATCGCGGCAGAGACGCCGATCGCGGGAGCGCCGCGGACGATCATGTCGCGGATGACGGTGGCGACCTGTTTATAGTCGGTTGCGAGAACGTAGGTCTCTTCGAGTGGGAGTTTGGTCTGGTCGAGGAAGTTAACGCCTGTGGGAAGCCATTCGAAGGTAGGAATCATATCCCTTCTAGTTTAGACGACGGCGGGTCATGTCGGCGCGATAGGCGGCTCGTGAGACGTAGAAACGCTGGTAGCAGCAGATACAGCGAACACGGCGAAGGCGGAGGATGCCGAGTAACCAGTCTCTGAGGGGGCGATGCGAGTGGTGAAGGGATTCAGTGTGACAGTGAGGACATATCTTTCCGTTGGAATACATGGTTTACCTCATCGGCTGCGATGTGGTCCAAGTTTAAGTTTGGGACGAACTGTTTTGAGAAGATCTGCATGATTTGTTTTTGCGCCAAGCCCAAAATGGGAACGAAAGTCCGGGAGAATGAGAGTCCCGGTGGAAGACACGAAGAGAGCTGTTCGACGTTAGGTTTTTAATGGGTAATCGCTGTGGCGGTTTCAAGAGCTTTGAGGTAGTTGCCGTAGCCGACGATCACGGTGGAACCGACGAGTAAAAACAGGCCGGTAGCGACGAGTATTTTTGTGCGGCGGCTGGTGCCGCGCCACTCCTTGAGAAAGAGTCCCCAGAGGGTGGCGAAGATGATGATGCTGGCCATGTGCAGAGTCCAACTGGAGAAGTCGTACTTGCCCATCTTGGTCTGACCCATGGAGTAGAAGAAGAACTGGAAGTACCAGACTACTCCGGCGAGAGCAGCGAAGAAATAATTGGAGACGATGGTCTTTGGGGCGAGGCGATCGAAGGTGGAGGGATCGGTTGGATCGAGGTCGACGAGCGTGTCGCCGGATGCGTGTGAAGCGCGCATGGGATTGATGCCGGGAGCGCCGAAGAACTGTTTTGCAGAATGATTTTTGAGGATGAGGATGACGGACCAGACAAAGTTGGTGGCGAAGCCTCCCCAGAGAACGACGATGAGAATGGGAAGGTTCTGCCAAAGGTCGAGGCGGTGGTTGGCGAGCAACTGAGTCTTTGCGAGGCTGCCGATGGGTTTGCCGGCGTCGAGGCCGAAGGCGAAAAAGCTGCTCATAATGCCGGCGAAGATGGCGACGGCGAGACCTTTGGCGAAGTTGTAGTCGGTTTCACCGGCTTCGGCCTTTTCTTCGGGGGTGACTTCGCGGTCTTTGGAGACGCCGGCCGCACCGTTGACGGCGACGCCGGCGATACAGACGAGCACGCCGAAGAGGATGATCTGTCCGGAGGTCTGATGAAGGATGGTGAATATTTCGCCGTGATAGATCGGCGGGATGATAGTCCCGAAGGCGGCGCATAGGCCGAGCGCGATGGCGTATCCGAGGGCGATGCCGAGATAACGGATGGCGAGACCGAAGGTGAGACCGCCGACTCCCCAGAGAAGACCCCAGAGGAAGGGATAGTAAATGCTGCCGGTGTCCTGGGCGTAGGCGGCGTGGAGGATGCTGGAGACGTTGGGGACGAAGAGATAGGCGAGGACGACGGGGGCGACGATCCATGCGGCGAAGCCCTGGATGAGCCAGTAGACTTCCCATGACCAGCGCTTGATGCCGCGGAAGGGGATGAAGTTGGTGGCGGAGGCGAACCCACCAATCCAGTGATAGATGACGCCAATGAACGGATTCGTTCCCACGAGGCCTCGTTGTGGTGAAGGATGGTTTTCTTGTCGAGCGGTACTATCGTACCTGACGCGAGTTGCGTCGGGGAAATATACTCTCTATTGAATTTTGTTGTGACGGGTCGTTTCAACGGAGGTTGGTCTGCGAGTTTCGCTGTTTATTGCCTGCTATAACGACACGTTGTTTCCTGAGACCGGGAAAGCCGTGGTGCGGGTGTTGGAACGCCTGGGACATACGGTGGAATTTCCGGCAGGCCAGACCTGCTGTGGACAGATGCATTACAACACCGGTTACCAGGTGGAGGCGCTGCCTCTGTTGCCACGATTTGTCGAGCAATTTCGCGATGCAGAGGCGGTGGTGGTGCCTTCCTCTTCCTGCGTGGCGATGATGCGGGATCACTATCCGAAGATGGCCGCCGAGATCGGCGATAAGCGGTTGATTGCGGATGTAGCGGATCTGCTGCCGAAGGTGTTTGAGTTTTCGGAGTTTTTGACGAAGCGGTTGGGACTGGAGGATGTCGGGGCTTACTATCCGCACCGGGTGGCGTACCACGCGAGCTGCCATGGACTGCGGAACTTGGAGTTGGGCGATGGACCGATGCGATTGCTGAAGGCGGTGCGAGGGATCGATCTGGTGGAGTTGCAGGGGCTGGAACAGTGCTGTGGGTTTGGCGGGACGTTTGCGGTGAAGAATGCGGATGTGTCGGGAGCGATGCTGGAGGAGAAGGTGACTGCGGTTTTGAATACGAGTGCGGAGGCGTGTACGGCTTGTGACAACTCCTGCCTGATGCATATACAAGGGGCGCTGCATCGGCAAAAGACGGGTGTGCGGACAGTGCACCTGGCGGAGATTCTGGCTGGGGAAGGGGTGGGGGAGTGAGTGGGACTGCGCTGGATCCGAAGACGGCGCCGACGTTTCCGATGGCGGCGAAGACGGCGCTCGGAGATACGCAGCTACGGAAGAATGTTCGCCATGCGACAGATGTGATTCAGGCGAAGCGCGCTCGCGTGGTCGCGGAGATGCCGGACTGGCAGGAGTTGCGCGAGGCAGGGCGGCAGATTCGTCAGCATACGATGGAGAATCTGGATTTTTATCTGGAGGAGTTTGAGGCGAACTGTACGCGGGCGGGTGGCGTGGTGCATTGGGCTCGCGATGCGGAGGAGGCGCGGCGGATCATCGTCTCGCTGGTGAAGGCGAGCGGATCGGAGGTCATCAAGATCAAGTCGATGACGACGGAGGAGATTCAGTTGAATCCGGCGCTGGAGGCGGCGGGAATTCATCCGTTTGAGACGGACCTTGCGGAGTTGATTATTCAGCTGGGGGAGGACAGACCTTCGCATATTGTGGTGCCGGCGCTGCATAAGAATCGGCATGAGATTCGTGAGATCTTTCGGCGGACGATGAATCTTCCTGAGTTGGGAGATCAGCCGCAGGATTTGGCGGATGCGGCGCGGGTGTTTTTGCGGGAGAAATTTCTGCGGGTGAAGACGGGAGTGAGCGGAGCAAATTTTCTGATCGCGGAGACGGGCGGAGTTTGCATCGTCGAGAGCGAGGGCAATGGGAGGATGTGCTTGACGCTGCCGGAGACGCTGATCACCGTTGCTGGGATCGATAAGGTCATTCCGCGATACAGGGACCTGGAGGTGCTGTTGCAGTTGCTGCCGCGCTCGGCTACCGGTGAGCGGATGAATCCGTATAACTCGATTTGGACGGGAGTGGATGCGATGGACGGGCCGCATGTGTTTCATGTGGTGCTGATGGACAATGCGCGGACGGAGATTCTGGCGGACGAAGAAGCCCGTCAGACGCTGAACTGTATTCGCTGCGCGGCTTGTCAGAATGCTTGTCCGGTTTACCGGCAGACGGGCGGACATGCTTATGGATCGGTGTATGCGGGGCCGATTGGGGCGATCCTGACGCCGCAGTTGCAGGAGATGCATCATGCGCAGTCGCTGCCGTTTGCGTCGTCGCTGTGCGGGGCCTGCTACGAAGTTTGTCCGGTGAAGATCAATATTCCGGAGGTGCTGATTCATCTGCGGAATAAGGTGGTGAAACAGAAAGGTCTGAGCGCAGAGGCGCTGGCGATGCGTGTGATGGGAGCGATCTTTTTGAGCGAGAGGAGATTCCGCGCGGCGCAGCGGCTTGGGAGGATTGGTGAGTGGCCGCTGGTGAGGAAGGATGGGTGGATAGGGTGGCTGCCGGGACAGTTGGGAGGATGGACACAGGCGAGGGATTTGCAGGAGATGCCGAAGGAGACATTTCGTGACTGGTGGGAGAGGCGAGGCGGGAATGGGAGCTGAGAGTGTGACGGATTCGGCGCGGGACGAGGTGTTGCGGCGGATTCGCGCGGCGAAGGGCGGGGCTGCGGGTGAGGAAGCTGCACGGGCTGGTTGGAGTGCGGTGGAGCGAAGATATCGGCGGGAGGCGAGCAGGCCGTGCGAGGCGGTGGTTGAGTTGCTGGAGGATCGTCTGCGGGATTATGACGCTCGGGTCGTGAGGGCTGCGCATGTCGATGTGCGGGCGGCCGCAGCGAGGATGATGGAAGAGCGGAAGGTGCTACGCATGGTGGTGCCGACTGGGCTTTTGGCGGAGTGGCTGCCGGGCGGAGTTGAGTATGTTGTGGATGAGGGGTTGAGTGCCGCAGAGTTGGATGTGATGGACGGCGTGATGACGGGAGCGACGCTGGCGATTGCGGAGACGGGGACTGTGGTGTTGCAGAATGTAGCCGGACAGGGAAGACGAGCCGCGACGCTGGTTCCGGACTATCACCTGTGTGTCGTGCGGGTGGAGGATGTGGTGGAGACGGTTCCGGAGGCTATCGAGCGACTGGAGGCAACTGCCGGATTGGCGACTACGTTTGTTTCGGGGCCATCGGCGACGGCTGACATTGAGATGACGCGGATCAAGGGAGTGCACGGGCCGCGGTTTCTGGATGTCATCCTGGCCGGCTAAAGCGGGGGAACAAAATCCCTTTGACAATTGCGCTGGAAAGGTAGATTCTGCTGAATGTTTCAATAGAGAGTATATTTCTATCTTGTAAAAGCTGATCGGGTGAGGAATTGAACCATGGCAAAAAACGGCGCAGGTGCGGCAGAGCGGGATGCACAGAGAATCTGGCGTGCTCTGGACGGCTTCCGGATTGAGGTTCCTTCGTGGGGCTTCGCCAATACCGGTACCCGGTTCGGCAAGTTTGTGCAGGGCGGAGCCGCGACGACGATCGAGGAGAAGTTCAGCGATGCGTCGCAGGTGAATGCCTTGACGGGCGCCAGTCCTACGGTGGCGCTGCATGTGTTGTGGGACCTGCCGGGAGGAAAGGCGGATATCCCTGCGATCCAGGGGTTGGAGAAGAAGTATGGGGTGAAGGCAGGGTCGATCAATCCGAACCTGTTCCAGGATGCGGAGTATAAGTACGGGTCGATTGCGAATCCGAGCGCGGAGATTCGTGGGAATGCGCTGGCGCATCTTGTGGATTCGGTGGAGATCGGCAGAGAGTTGGGATCGAGGGATGTTTCGCTGTGGATTGCGGATGGGTCGAACTATCCGGGAACGCAGAGTATTCGCAAGCGGATTGGGTGGATGGAAGAGGTGCTGGCCGCGACGCACGCGGCGCTGGGAGAGAAGCAGCGGATGCTGGTGGAGTACAAGCCGTTTGAGCCGGCTTTTTATCATACGGATATTGCGGATTGGGGAATGGCGCTGGAGCTGGCGCGGCGGGCGGGGCCAAAGGCCAAGGTGCTGGTGGATACAGGACATCATGCGCAAGGGACCAACATTGAGCAGATTGTGGCGTGGTTGTTGCGGCTGGGCGAACTGGGTGGATTTCATTTCAACGACAGGAAGTATGCGGACGACGATCTGACGCTGGGCTCGATCGATCCGTACCAGGTGTTCCGGATCTTTCACGAGATATTGAGCGTGGCGGAGGAGGAGCGCGCGGGAGTCGCGTTCATGATCGACCAGAGCCACAACCTGAAGGGCAAGATGGAGGCGATGGTGCAGACGGTGATGACGGCGCAGGAGCTGTATGCGAAGGCGGCACTGGTCGATCAGGTGAAGCTTGCCGAGTTGCAGCAGGAGTGCCGTCTGGTTGAGGCGGAGGAGTGTTTCCGCGGAGGTTTCTGGCAGGATGTGCGGCCGGTGGTGCGGGATTGGCGGGTGGCTCGGGGGCTGCCGGCTGAGCCTTTGAAGGCTCTGGCGGAGAGCGGCTATGTGGAGAAGATCACGCGGGAGCGCGGGAGCAAAAATGCGCGGAGCGTCTCGAGTTATGCGTAGTTGACGATGCATCGAGGCCTCCCACTCGGGGGAGGCCTACGTGTGATAGTCTTGCGAAACTTTCCGTATCTACAGAATCTCTCAGTACGTTTTGGGCCGAAGTCTAGATAGCCAAAGCGTCGTTGGTCCATCGCAATTAAATCCGAGAGGTGAATGAATGAACAAGGTCCTGCTATCAGCCTTGACAATCGTCCTGGGCTTCGGGGTTGGCTGTAAATCAGGCCCTGATGCCGCATCGGCTGCTGATTCTATTTATTTTGGGGGCCCCATCGTTACTGTTAACGACGCCCAACCAAACGCGGAGGCCGTAGCCGTAAAGGACGGCAAGATTCTGATGGTGGGAACCCGTTCCGAAATCGAACAAAATCACAAGGGTTCAGCTACAAAAATGGTCGATCTCGGCGGCAAGACGCTCTTGCCTGGCTTCGTCGATCCTCACAGCCACTACATCAGTTCGCTCTCGGTAGCCAATCAGGTCAACGTCTACGCGCCGCCAGTAGGTCCAGGTAAGGACATTCCGAGCATCGTTGCAGCCCTGAAGCAATTCCGCGACGAACACAATATCCCCAAAGGCGTAGTGATCCAGGCCTATGGCTATGACGAAAACATGATGCCGAAGGGCATAGGCCTAAGCCGTGACGATCTTGATGTGGACTTTCCGGATAACCCCGTGATGGTAAACCACGTCTCGATGCACGGCGCCGTCCTCAACTCAGCGGCGTTCAAAAAGTACGGCATCTCCGCTAAGACGAAAACGCCACTCGGCGGGATCATTTTACGCAAACCCGGATCGAACGAACCTGCTGGTTTGATCATGGAGACTGCGTATCTCCCGGTCTTTTCTGCGTTAACTCCGCCGACGCGAGACGAGGAGGCGAAATGGAGTGAGGCTGGACAGATGCTCTACGCCGCTGCCGGAATCACCACCGCTCAGGAGGGTCTGACTCATGCCTCCGACGTAGCTCTTATGCAACGAGTCGCCGCATCCGGCGTTCACATCGTCGATATCGTCGCTTATCCTTTCATCCTCGACCTCGACAAAGTCCTTGAGAATAACCCAGCCAGCAGCTTCGGCAAATACGTCAACCATGTGAAACTCGGCGGCGTGAAGATCACAATGGACGGCTCGCCCCAGGGCAAGACCGCCTACTTTACCACGCCTTACCTCACGGGTGGCCCGGGCGGCGAAAAGAACTGGCGCGGCGAACCCACCTTCCCTCAGGAGCAGGTCAACGCGTGGTTCAAAAAGGTGTATGACCTCGGCATTCCCCTCAACATCCACGCCAACGGAGACGCGACTATCGACATGCTCCTCAAGGCTCATGAGTATGCCGCCGCAGACGATCTCGCGAAGCAACGGCATACAACGGTCATCCACTCGCAGTTTGTTCGCGCCGACCAGTTGGACAAGTACGTGGCTTATTCCATCACGCCCTCTCTATACACCGAACACACCTTCTACTTCGGCGACACCCACGTTTTGAATCGCGGCAAGGCACAGGCTTTCTACGAAAGTCCCATGCGCGCCGCCATCGACAAAGGCCTGCGGCCCACCAACCACACCGACTTTGTCGTCGCGCCACTCGACCAGATGTTCGTCATCTGGACAGCGGTCAATCGAATCTCACGAAGCGGCGTCATCATCGGACCGGACCAGCGCGTCACCCCGATGGAAGCGCTGAAAGCGATCACCATCAACGCCGCCTTCCAGTACAACGAAGAAGCGTCGAAGGGTTCCATCGAACCGGGGAAATTGGCAGACCTGGTCATCCTCTCTGGAAATCCGCTTACCACCTCACCCGACGCGATCAAAGACATCAAAGTGGTCGAGACCCTCAAGGAAGGCAAGACCATCTATAAGGCCGACTCAAGATAATTAGGAACATCTGTGGCGGAGCCTTTGAAGGTCGAGCTATGCGTGCGTCGATTTTCTCCTGTGACGGGTACCCCCCCTCCCCCTATCCCGCGCGTAAAGTATCTCTTATCAGTGGTTTGGCGTTAATTGCTTCCGCTAAATTCGTGCAGGCATTGGGGTTACGGCCAAAATCGTCTAAATAAAGGGGTTATGGGTTAAATGTGTTGCCCCGGTGGTTGGCCGGGGCTTTTTCTTTGACTCTATATCTAGTATAGCGGATGGGAGTGAACTAACATGCCAGCTCGATATCCTTTTGTTTGTGCGATTTAGGTTGTTTTGGGGCTTGACATGCGATTTTTGGGCGGAAAATGAAGAAAAAAATTAAGGCAAGTGATAAGCCACTGTTTTCTTGGGGCTTACGAGGCCTTGATGGATACTGGATTTTCGCTGCCGCGAAAATGACCCACCTCAGGCGCGATGAGGCTGCGCCGAAGATGGGCGCACCCCGCACCCGCCGTAGAAGGTGATTTCGTCGAGGTATCGGAAGAAGACAGTCGGTCGTTACGTACTTTGGACTTCAGAGGGTGCGGAAAAAGTGACTCGCGGGAAGAAAACGTACCTCAGCGGCTGAAGCCGCATTGCGAGTGAAGCGCTTACGGCACGGATAAATCCGTGCCCTTAAGCAAAACAGTGGCACACGGACTCGACGGCACAGGTGCGCGAGGCCCATGTTGCGGTACATCATGTGATGATCGTGTGTCCTGAAAAGGTTCGCCGGCCGCGGGTCCATTGGACGGATTCAGTATTGTTGTTGAAAAGGATATGACGGTTGTGGCGGGTGAAGTTCTTCGGGGTTCTTCGACTGCGGTCTTCGCGGTGAGACTGCGAGGGCCTTCGCTCAGAATGACAGCGGTGCTTAAGCTTGCAGCGGTTGCCATGACAGCGTAAAAACACGCAACGGCAAAGGCGAAATGCGGGGATTTCTCCGCTACGCTGCTCACGATGAGGCTGTGAGCCACTTCGGTCGAAATGACGAATTCTTGCAGATGGGATCAGGTCGAAACGACGATTTATTGGGAGCGTTTCTTGTGGTGGTCAGGCTACGAAAACGAAATGCGGGGGTTTCTCCACTCCGGCGCTTCGCGTCTCCGGTCGAAATGACGATTTCTTCTTGTGGTCAGGCTACGGATGCGCGATATTCTCTACTGGATTCTCATTTCGTTAACGAAACATGACGGATTTGCTTCATAATGGAGCGGTTGAGTGTGTGGTCCTCGAACGGGAGACTATGGCGGTTCGGAAGACGACGAAGAGACTGTATCTGATTCCTGTGCTGTCGAAGGCGCTGGATATTCTGGAGCTGCTGCAGGCGGAGAACCAGCCGATGACGCTGGAGGCGATCCACCGGCAGACGCGCATCTCGAAGACGACGGTGTACCGGGTGCTGAAGACGTTTGTGCACCGCGGGTATCTGTCGCAGTCGCCAGATGGGTTGTACCGGCAGGTGACGCGGCCGAAGAAGCTGCGGTTCGGGTTTGGCGGACAGAGCGCAGACATGCCGTTCTCGGTTGAGGTGACGGAGAGCTTGAAGGATGCAGCGGCTTCGGTGGGGGTGGACCTGCTGATCCTGGATAACCGCTATGACGCGACGACTGCGTTGAAGAATGCGGAGGAGTTTGTCAAAAGCAAGGTAGACCTGGTGATTGAGTTTCAGGTGGAGCAAGAGGTTGCGCCGATGATTGGGGACAAGATCGCAGGGGCGGGGATTCCGCTGATCGCGATCGATATTCCACATCCCCATGCGACGTATTTCGGAGTGGATAACTACCGGGTGGGGATTGAGGCGGGCGAGTTGCTGGCGGCGCATGCGACGGAACACTGGGAGGGCATGGTCGATTGGGTGATCGGACTTGATCTGCCGGAGGCGGGGCAGCTGGTGCAGAGCAGAATTACGGGAGCGTTCGAGGGTGTGAGGGCGGGCCATCCGGAGCTGCCGGTGGAGGTGTTTGTGCGGATCGATGGGCGGGGAATGCGGGAGCGGAGCAGGAAGCTGGTTTCGGATTTTCTGCAGCGGCATCCGAAGGACAAACATATTTTGATTGCGGCGGCGACGGACTCGAGCGGTCTGGGCGCGGTGGATGCGGTGCGGGAGCAGAAGCGCGACAAACACGTGGCGATTGTAGGGCAGGATTGCATTGCCGAGGCGATCGTCGAGATGCGAAGGGATAAGTCGCCGCTGATCGGGTCGGTTTCGCATGAGACGAGCTCGTATGGGCCGAGCCTGATTCATCTGGGGCTGTCACTTCTGAAGGGGCAGACGGTGCCTCCGTATAACTATGTGGCGCACCGGATGGTGACGCGGGAGTCGCTGCTGAGTTAGGGCGGTTGTCGGGTCGGGTTTGACGTGGGGCTCGGGGGCGTTGATTTTCACATACGAAATAGTTGCCGTATTGGTGTTTCGTGTGGAATGATAGTCGTGGCCGGGGTCTGGCCGGCACACAGGGGACATATTATGACAGCGAAGAATGGTCTTCGGTTTTTGGAAGATCGATGGGATGAGGCGGTTGCGGCAAAGCTGGATGCGCCGGAGTTATTGCGGTACCGGTCGAATCTGCTGGGTTCGGATCTGCGGATTACGAACTTCGGCGGGGGGAACACGAGACTCGAAGCTGGAGCAGGTGGATCCGTTGGACGGCAAGACGAAGCAGATTCTGTGGGTGAAGGGGAGCGGGGGCGACCTGGGGAGCATCAAGCGCGCGGGATTTGCGACGTTGTATATGGATAAGCTGCTGGCGCTGGAGAAGGCGTATCGCGGGGTGGATCTGGAAGACGAGATGGTGGAGATGTATCCGCTGTGCACGTTTGGGAATAACCCGGTTGCAGCTTCGATCGATACGCCGCTGCATGGATTTTTGCCGTTTGCGCATGTGGACCATCTGCATCCTGACTGGGGGATCGCGCTGGCGGCCTCGGCGAATGGAAAGATCAAGATGGAGGAGTTCAACAAAGAGTTTGGGCATAAGCTGGCGTGGCTGCCGTGGCAGCGGCCTGGGTTTGAACTGGGCATGATGCTGAAGAAGATTGTTACCGAGACGCCGGGGTGCGATGGGGTGGTGCTGGGTGGGCATGGGTTGTTTACGTGGGGCAATACGCAGCGCGAGAGCTATCTGAATACGATTACGATCATCGATCAGCTGGGGCAATTTATTGAGCGGCATGCTGCGGCGGGTTACAAGGTGTTTGGCGGCGGCAAGGTGAAGACGCGCGAGGATCGCGCGGAGATTGCCCTGCAGATCATGCCATTTCTGCGCGGAGCGGTGTCACGGAAGCAGCGGTGGATCGGGAGTTTTTCGGATTCGAAACAGGTAATGGACTTTGTGGATTCGGCGCAGGCGGAGAAGCTGGCGCATCTGGGGACGAGTTGCCCGGACCACTTTATCCGCACGAAGATTCGGCCGATGTTTATCCAGTGGAATCCTGCGGGCGATGGCGGAATCGCCGGCGCAGCCGCTGAGTTGAAGGAGTTGATGGAGACGGGGTTGGAGACGTACCGCGCGGAGTATGCGGAGTATTACAAGAAACATGCGGTGAAGGATTCGCCTGCACTGCGCGATGCGAGTCCGGCGATTGTTTTGGTGCCGGGTGTGGGGATGTTCAGCTTTGGAAAAAATAAGACGGAGTCGCGGATTGCGGGCGAGTTTTATATTAATGCGATTGGTGTGATGCAGGGTGCGGGTGCGCTTGGGGCGGGGGTTGATTGCAAGGACATTCCACAGGCGGGACTGGCGGCTTCGGCGGACCAGTTTGCGACGCATGCAAGCTATGTTGCGCTGCCGCCGAGCGAGGCGTTTCGGATCGAGTATTGGAAGCTGGAGGAGGCGAAGATTCGCCGACAGCCGCCGGAGAAGGAGTTGAGCCGACGGGTTGCGCTGATTGTTGGCGGAGGCAGCGGGATCGGGCGTGAGGTTGCGCTGCTGGCTGCCGAGCGTGGGGCGCATGTGATGATTGCCGACCGAGATGTGAAGGGCGCCGAGGCGGTTGCCACTGAGACCGCTGCGATTTCGGGTAAGGAGGCGGTTGGGTGGACCAGCATCGACATCCGCGATCGCAAGACGATCAAGGCTGCGCTCGATGCGACGATCAAGCAGTTTGGCGGGATCGATATTTTGATCAATACTGCTGCGCTGTTTCCTTCTTCGCCGGATGGGGTGATCAGCGATGCGCAGTGGGGGTTGACGCTTGAGGTGAATGTGACGGCGAACTATCTGCTGACGGATGAAGCGGGGAAGACTTTCGCAGAAGAGGGAATTGATGCGAGTGTGGTGCTGACGAGCCTCCGCGAATGCAGTTGTCGCGAAGCGAGGGAGCGAGGCGTACGACGTGAGCAAGGCCGCGTTGAGTCACCTGGTGCGCGAACTGGCGGTGTCGATGGCGCCGAAGGTGAGGGTGAATGGGATTTCGCCGGCGACGGTGGTGAAGGGCTCGACGATGTTTCCCCGCGATCGCGTGATCGCTTCGCTGAAGAAGTACAAGCTGCCGTTTGAAGAAAAGATGACGGACGACGAGCTGCGCAATGAGCTGGCGAAGTTCTATGCGACGCGAACGTCAGCGCATCAGCCGATCGATCCGAAGGATTGCGCGCAGGCGATTCTATTTCTCGGCCGGTCCGCTGGCGCGATGCACGACGGGGCATCTGATTCCGGTCGATGGCGGATTGACCGAGGCGTATCTGCGATGACGAGTCTGCGATGAAGAGGAAGAGGAGATGAGGCGAACGCCGGCGTACAACGCTGCTGCCTGCGGACAAGCGGGCGTCGATTGCGGTGGATCTGGGTGCGGAGAGCTGCCGCGTTTACCTTTTCTGCGCTGGGTCTCGGGTAAGCCTGTGATAACGCTGGTGCGGCGGTTTCAGAACGCGCCACGCGAGGTGGATGGCGGGCTGCGATGGGACCTCGCGATGATTGAGGCGGGGCTGGAGGCCGGAATTCGGGAGTGCGCGAGGCTTGCGGACGAAGGGGTGCGGTCGCTGGCGGTGGATGGGTGGGCGGGATGGAGTATGTGCGGGTGGATGCGGAGGGGGAGGCTCTGGCGGATCCGTTCTGCTATCGCGATGAGCGGACGGTGAAGGCGGAGCGAGCGCTCATCGCAAGATCGGGCCGGAGAGGCTGCGTGAGCTGACGGGCGTTCAGCTGATGCGGATCAATACGCTGTATCAGTTGTATCACGGATGAGTTCCAGGAGTTGCCGGAAGGACGGCAGTGGCTGAATCTGCCCGGAGTATATTTTGTCGCGTCTGGGCGGTACACATGGCGGAACATACCAACGCGACGCACACGCAGATGGTGGAGTTATACCAGCGGCAGTGGTGCCGGGAGATCTTCAGCGCGGCGCATCTGGACCTGGCGGCGGCAGCGAAGATTGTTCCTCCGGGCACGGAGATCGGCAGACTGAGTGGACCGCTGGCGGAGTTGCCGGCGCTGTCGCGATACGGTGTTGATTGCTCCGGCGTGCCATGACACGGCATCGGCGGTTCCAGAGAAAATCCGGCGACGGGAAATGACTGGGCGTATATCAGCTCGGGAACCTGGTCGCTGGTGGGAACGGTGCTGGAGCAACCAGGAATAGGCGAGGCGGCGGAGAACTTTACCAACCTTGGGGCTGTCGGCGGGAGAATTTGTTTTCACAAAAATTTGAATGGGATGTGGCTGCTGCGGCAGTGTATCGAGCGATGGGCGGCGGATGGTTGGGTGTGGACGGCGCAGGAACTGGTGACGGCAGCGGAGAAGACGGCGAAGGTGCATGGCCTGTTGGAGGTGGATGATCCTGAGTTGTTGCTGGCAGGGCGGATGCCGCAGCGGATCAACGCGCAGCGAGTGCGCAAGGGGTTCGATGCGTTGGATGAGAGCCCGGACAATGCGCCGGCGTTTGCCAGTCTGATCTTTCATAGCCTGGCGTCGCGGTATGCGAAGGTGCTGGACCGGGTGGCGTTTCATAGCGGCAAAAAATTGAAGCGGCTGTTTGTCGTAGGCGGGGCGAGAGCAGACGATTATCTGAATGGTCTGACGGCGACGACGGGGCTGGAAGTGTTTCGTGGCGCGGCGGAAAGTTCGACAGTGGGAAACTTTGCAGTACAACTCGCGGTGCTGGCGGGTAGCCGCGATGCGGTGACGGGCGCTTATGCGGAGCAGGTAGCGCGATGGGCTGGATTGCTGGCTGATGCGCTGGAGCAGGACGCAGCAAAGTAGCCAGGCTGCGTGATAGGCTTCCCCTTGCATGTCTACCTCGACTTTTGACCTGGTTGCTTCAGCTTCTGCGGAGATGATCCGCGAGGGTTTCCATCCTGATTTTCCAGACGGCACCGATGCACAGGTGGCGGAGATTCGCGCAACGCTGGACGACGCACCGGCCAAGGATCGAGGTGTGGCGGCGCTGTTGCTGATCTCGATCGACAACGATACGTCGGCGAGGAACATGAACAGACTGAGGTTGCGGAGCGGGTGGATGGCGGGATTCGCGTAGAAGTGGGGGTCGCGGATGTGTCTGCGGCGGTGTTGAAGGGGACTCCGATCGACCGCCACGCTGCAGCCCGACGCAGACGGTCTATACGGCGGTGAAGAATTTTTCGATGCTGCCGATGGAGCTCTCGACTGACATGACCTCGCTGAATGAGAACGAGGATCGCGCGGCGCACGTGGTGGAGTTTGTGGTGGACGGCGAGGGCAACATGGTCCAGTCCAGCATCTATAAAGCCGTGGTGCGGAATAAGGCACAGCTTGCTTACAGCCGTGTGGGTCCGTGGCTGGAGGCGACGGCGGCACCGGATGCGAAGGTTGCCGCATCGCAGTACAGGCGCAGTTGAAGTTGCAGGATGAGGCGACTGTGGCGCTGCGGGCGCAAAGGGTGAAGCAGGGAGCGCTGGAGTTCGACCAGGCCGAAGCCGATCCGGTGGTGGCCGATGGCAAGGTGCAGTCGATCGAGACGGCGTTTCACAATCGTGCCAGCGACCTGATTGAGGAATTGATGATTGCGGCGAACGAAACGATGGCGAAGACACTGCCGCACAGCGCAGCGGTCGTGCCTTCGCAGGGTGGTGCGATCACCGGAGCGGTGGTCGCGGATTGTGGACCTAGTGGGGCGGCATGGTACGACGCTGCCGGCGGAGCCTGATTCGGGTGCGCTGAACACATCTGCAGGCTCAGCGAGTGGCAGATTCGGTTCACTACCCGGATCTGGCGTTGGCGATTAAGTTGGGGACCGAGGGCGGGGGAATATGTGTATCGAAGGGCGATGAGGCGGAGCCGCTGGACACTTCGGATTGGCGACGCGGGATTACGCGCACTCGACTGCGCCAAACCGGCGGTTTCCCGGACCTGGTGACGCAGCGGGTGGTGACGGCGTGGATGAAGGGAGAGGCTGCTCCATATAGCGATGAGGAGCTGGCGGCGATTGCGGCGCACTGTAACGAGCGCGAGTCGGCGGCGCGCAAGGTGGAGCGGGCGATGGTGAAGCGGATTGCGGCGGTGGCGCTGGCGGGGAGCATCGGAAAGATGTTCCACGGGGTGATCACGGGAGCGAAGGACAAGGGAACGTATGTGCGGGTGTTCGATCCGCCAGTAGAAGGAAAGATTGTGCGTGGCGAATGGGCTGGATGTCGGGGACGTGGTGGATGTGAGGCTGGTGACCCCGATCCGCAGCACGCGTTTATCGACTTCGCGCATGAACGGCGAGGTGAACGCCGCTTAGTGAAGCCAGGCGCTGAGGTCGCGATTGAGGATCTTTGCGAGATTCTGGATGTCGTTTTTGTAGTAGTCGATGAGGAAGGTTCTGTCTTCG
>CAVSQQ010000010.1:0-777648 GCA_963730135.1 uncultured Acidobacteriaceae bacterium | reverse complement strand
ACCTTATGGAACGGCCGGATCGGTGAGATCCGGCCATTGATTTTGTGTGGTTTAGCGGGCGGGGATTTTGAGGGCTTTTGAGACAGCGACGATATGCTTGTGGGCGTCGTTCAGAACGCTGCGCAGTTCTTTGAACTGACGCCGGTGTTCCTGCGTTCCGGAGCAGGTTTGTGGAGGTTGATCGCGGAGTTCAGCGAGTCGTTTCTCTGCATTCTTGCAGCGGGTGAGTAGTTCGCCGGAGACCCAGCCGATCATGTAGGCGAAGGCAGCGACGAGCAGCATGTACATCAGGATCCAGACGGTAGTTTCTTTCATGCAGACTTCTCCAGAGGTTGAGGCGTGCTCCTTGAGCACGCGGTGGATGGTGGCGCGGGAGACAAGGTGGCCCTTCGCCAGCTGGCTGAGACTGTGGCCCCGCTGACGGTCCCGCAGGATAGCGTTGCGATCAAGAACAAGTGGTTTACGTCCGATGTGGCGGCCTTCGAGCTTGGCCCGCCGCATGCCGGCCCGTACTCGCTCGATGATCAGGTTGCGCTCCAGTTCGGCGATGGCCCCGATGATGACAACAACAGCTCGGCCCAGCGGTCCGCCGGTGTCGATCTGCTCGCGGAAGCTGACGAACTCGACGTTGAGCCGGTTCAGTTCATCGAGCACATCGAGGAAGTGCTTCACCGACCGGGCGATACGATCGGAAGCCCAGACCAGGACGACGTCGAACCGTCCGCGGCGGGCATCGCGCATCATGGAGTCGAGTCCAGGACGCTTAGCTTTGGCTCCACTGATCCTGTCGGTATACTCCTCGACGATCTGATAGCCACGCTGCTGGGCCATCTGGCGGAGGTCGTAGAGCTGGGTCTCGGGGTGCTGGTCGAGGGTGGAGACTCGCATATAGAGGGCGGCGCGTTTCATAGAGGGAGTTGAAGCATAGCATACATATCTGAGATATGTAGACGATTCCGATCAAAACCGTCCCATTTTGGACCAGAGCAAGGGCAAGGACGTCTACCTGCAGGGCTCCCGCCAGATGGACTCGCTCACCCGCCAGTACTACGAGCGCAACCTGGGCGCCGGCATGTTCGTCTCGCCTGAGACCGAGAACGGCCTCGTCGGCTACTCCGAACCGCTGCGCCGTTTCATCCAGCATGAAGGCTTCACTCCCCAGGTCAACGAGATCGCAGAACCAGATGCCCTCCTGGATCCCCGGCGAAGATCACCTCATCAACTTCCAGAAGGGCGACCCGTACGTCAAGGTCGACGAGGGCTACGCGCGCCTGCCCGGCGCCGGCTACGAGGCCCTCCATCCAGAGCTCGAAGGAGTCGATCCCGAAGACTACCCGGACATCACCAAGCTGAGCATCCTCGGTGACGTGGCTCCCTACTCCCGCGAGTACAACCGGATCCGTGCCATCGTCGAGAAGCAGTCTCACGGGGACCCCGACCTCCGGGCCCACTACGAGCAGATCGTCGAGCAGGTCCGCCAGACCAAGGAGTCGACGCTGCAGGTCGATCAGCGCCGCTTCGATGCTCCGGTCGACCAGATCGAGGGGACGGTGAAGAGCGCCTCCTTTAAAGGAGTGGAGCTGAACGAATATCCTGGCGATCAGACTAGGTCCCTCCCCCGCCGAACAACATATAACTCCCCCGCGCCCGCGCGAGGCCCCCGGTCCCCTCCATCCCTGTCCCTGCTCCGGGATCCTTCGCTACTTAGCTTCCCCCCGGGCGCACATACCCCCGTCGGATCCAGACTCCGCCCCCTCATGACCTCCGTCCCCCTGGCACCCAAGTTCCGGAGGCCGGACTTTCCCAGCCTCTCCCTCTACCGACAGTTCACCACCCCTCTTTCCCCCTCCCCGGAAGGCCTTGTCTTCCCCTGGTCAGGGTCCTCTTTTTGCCCCCCAATGACCCCTGATTCAGCTCATCGAGTTGGCGCGCGGATTTGTGTAGTCTGGAGGCCGAAAACACCTGTTTCAAGAGGTCCACTGGAAGTTATAGACTAAAGAGTGCGATATGTCGCACTTTGGAGGCTCGCTTGCCGCGGACTCAGAAGGTCAAATGTCGCACTTCTGGGTGCCTTTTGGCATTCGACGAGAAGACTGCAACGATGAGAATCGGGCACAACAAGGAGATATGACCCGCGCAGACCTGATCAGTATCCTCATGAACACGCAGCTCGAAGAGCACGCAAACCTTACCCGCGAGCAGGCACGCGCCGTTGTTAACCAGATCTTTGGGGCAATCGCAGAAGCTCTGCGGAACGGAGAAGTCGCTCGCTTGCCGTTTGGGTCCCTTGGAGTTTACGAGCAAGACCGGAAGCCCAAGCGCGGGTGGTTCCTGAACCGTGTTCGCGTCCTCTATAGGCAGAGAAACATGATCAAGTTTCTGGGGGTCGAGTATGACCAGGAACCAGCCGATCAGGGTCCACCAACCTTATCGCGTAGCGGTTCGCTTCCGCGACGTCAGGCGCCGCACAGACTGGACAGCAATGGTGAGATGAAACCTTCTGAGAGAAATTCCCCTCCCCGCAAGATTTCCCCGCCGGAACGTCGCAAGTTGACAGCGATCGGGGTCAAGGCCGGCAAATCTCAGCGTTTGATCGCACAGGAGTTGAACGTAACCGAGACAACAATCCGCCGCGACTTGGAGGTCCTGGGCATTCCTGCAAGCAAGAAGCCAACCGCCACTAGAAGGAAGCCAGCTGTGGTCTGGAAAGGCAGCAGTCATGCGACTTCGGATAGGAAAGTTGCGTCGCAGAATCCGATCAAGTCGCACAAGCCCACGCCGCGGAACAAGGACGTTTCCCCGCGGATTGTACTGCCCGAGCCACTCAAGCCGAGACAGCCGAAACACCCGAGCCCCGAGATTCCCCTGAGCCCCGAGGAACTGCGGCGACAGCGTCTCGAAGAGATGCTTCAGTTGGTGCAATCCTGGTTAGTCGAACGGGACCCCGACTACTTGCGCGCAACAAACGTCCTGGACAAAGCTCGGAACAGCCTGGCAGCAAGCCGCCCGGACTTCTACGCTCGGGGGTTGCCCGAATCGCCGATGAGTGCTGTTCAACTGCGTGATTACACCCGTCCGCCAGAAATGGACGCGGCCAAATCCCAAAGTCTATCCAGACGGGAGGAGGTTTGTGCGCTATGGCTGGCCCGTTGGCTGGCTGCCTGGGAAACCAAAGATGAGCAGTTACGCAACAAGGTAATCGACCAGACCAGAGTTCTCGTGACCGCCTGATGTTGAATTACGGAATCCGCTACGAGTGCACGCCCTTTTCACCCGCCGGCGCCGACTACCCACCACCACCAGCACCACAACCCCGGCTCTCCGGCTCATCCCTCCAGCCCCATCCTCCAGCGCCAGTGCTCCACAACCCCGGGTCGTCCTGCTCCCGGTCTCGCCCCCGGCAAGTTCTCGGCGACCCAGTTTCTGGACCCTCAGTTCTCGCCGACCCTAAACACCGCATTCTAGGGGACTTCCTATCTCTCCCCGGGAAGCATCCCACTCCGCGCCCCATCCCCGCCCAAATACCTAAGTACCGCATTCTACGGGACTTCCTCTCTCTGCCGGGGAAGCATGCTTCAACCAGCCCTCTCCCCAGGGCCAAAAAGCCTCCCAAACCTGTGGAAAACCTCCGCGCAGGGCCTGTTTTGGACTGCGCGGAAATTCACATAAGAGGGTCGAAAACGGCTCTTTTTGACCCTTTCGGAGGTGATTCCGCACCGTTTCCGCACCAAAAAGGCTCAAAACACCCCCCTAGTATAGAAAAAATGGGGTCAGTTCAGGAAAAGGGGCTGTGGAAATCTCTTCACCGACTCCCTCTTCGGCTTCCCCTATCCAGACATATCCCATCTTCCAGTCAGCCCTGCCGCCCTGGGAATGCCTTGTCGTCTCCTTGCGGCACTAACTGCCTCGCTGGTAACGAGATAGATGGCATCCGTCTCAGCATGGATCACCTGGGCTATCCCCTCAAGCGAGTTTCGTACTTGACCGAGAAAGCCGGCTTGATCAGGCCGTAACTACCGGATAATACTAGCCTCTTCCATCTTTCCTCCATCCGCCCGGAGTACACAAACAGGTCGCCTCAAAGCAACTACTCCAGATCCACCTCGGAGCACATAAAAATCCCCCGCACGCGAGCTACTCAGGTTCGCGGAATTCCGCACCCCGATTGCATTCCTTAGCCCCACCATTCCGCACCCTAGCCAGAGAGCCGGGATGCCTGATTTCGCCAGTCCGAAGGCGGAGGGATTCGCAATAGTTTGAATTTTACTTATGAATAAAGGGGATTCAATTTATGACCCATGGCAGTTACCACGTTTCTTACCACGATTTCAGCTTCGAAAGCCGTCACGCCGATAGCATTAGTGTGATTTTGTCAGGGTCGATGACGAGATTCTGACCCTTCAGAATAGATAGGTGCTCATCCCGAGAAACTCCGTAAACGATCAGGGCCGCTTTATATGCGGATCGCCTGATAGCCTCATCAGGATCTTGCAGAGCCAGCGAACCCAGAATTGAGAGTATCTCGTGATCCTTAGTATTCTGAAACATATTGCCAAGCGCGGAGACAGATGCATCTCGACACTCTTCATCAGGATCACTCGTGGCGATAGTCTTCAAAATTGGCGCGGCCGAGCGGACTCCACGATCAAGACCAAGAGCAACGATGGCGTTATACCGAACAATAGGATCATGATTGCCCAAGAGGGATATAAGAGTCTCCTTCAGAAGACGGATCATCCACAGCTCCTAAGTCTGCCGCCAAGTTGCGTTGCTCCTGCACTGAAAGCAAACCTTTTTCGAGACTCTCGATCCGCACAAATAAATCACCTGACATAGTAACCCTCACTACTGTTGCGGTCTGATCGCGGCTTGCGCCTTAGAGAGACCGTCTTTTATTTTGCCGATTTGACTCCGCAAAGCTGCGCCAGCCTCTTCGCTCAGGCCAGGGCTTCAGGAGCCCTTCCGCATGCGTAAGTTGACGATTCAGGCCATTGATTCCTTGTTCAACCTTCGTTACGTGGCTGAAAAGACCTCCACCTTCCTTCGCGACCGACATGCCTCCATTGACCTCGCGTGTCGCCGCGCTCAAAGTGTCTGCGGTTAGAGTTTTCGTCAAGATGTTCCCAACTCTGCTTTCAATACTTCCGATTTGGCCTAACAACCACGTTCCTTCTCTCGCTTCACCCCCTATGGGAATCGCAAAACTGGCTACTGTACCGGTCGTTATGCCAGTTGATGAAGCATGAGCATCAGGCTGAATCGTTTGGAACTCGTCAAGTTGAGGACCTCCAAAGTGCCCTGACACCGCATTGAATCCCTTGACCGGAAGATTAAGTGCGGTGGGTATGATGTTTAGGGCCCCCCCGACAGCTCCGGCAATTTGGTCCCAGGCAGAGCAGTTGCTTCCGTCTGCATCGCAGTGCCCATCTGCATCTGCTCTTGACAGCGGATTGTTGCCGACGTAGCCATAGAGATTGAGGCTCTGTGGATCGTCCAGCCTTGCATATGGAACCGGCTCTTCCTTTGCGCTCCAGTCGGGCGACATCCACCTCCCCATTGCGCTGGCGTAGTATCTTGCTCCGAAGTAGTCTAAGCCGCTTTCTGCGTCTCTTTCTTTGCCGGTAGAATTGAAGTGTGTTGAAAAACACTGCTCAAACACATAACGCGGAACTGCATCGTAGGTATGTCTGCTTAAAATCGTGACACCATGTGGGCATCGTAAACACATTGCCGACGATCCGAGAAGGGATCACTCTCGCCCAAGATTTGGTTTTGATCTGCTTTAGTTGTCATACGATTCGGCAAATACTTCATGGCGCAAACTGAACCCAGCCGATTCGATAACTTGTCGTGCTCGGGTAAGAAATAGAAGACCTTCCTGATCTGGCCTGAACTTAAAAACCACACTTAAAACCACTGGTCGCGCCTTTGCATCGGGGTACTTCTGAAGCATTTCTCCTCCCTCGACGAAAGCGAGGTAGGCATTAAATTTCTTCTGGAGCGTGCTCTGATGTTCGATTGTATCCGACCAATCGAGATGGTCACTGATCGTTAGGACCATCTCGCCAGCTTCGTTTACGCTCGCCACATCTACAATATCGAATTGATCAACAGACATGCGCTATGCCTCTCCATCTGCTCATTGTGGTTGATTTGGTCTCACAACCTTGACTTCGGTAGGAGGGATCTTCGTGCCTCCGGGGAAACCTGGTTTACCTTGCCCCACCACAGTTCCACCAGTCTGAGCGATCTCTGGATGTGCTGCCGCTTGGTTGGGAGTGAGCCTAGCCGTCGCTGAGGACTTCGCTTCCGTAAGAGCTACGTTTCCAGAAGCGTCTTTACTAACGACATCCATCACCGTCTTAACTCCGCTCTCAGTCTTTATTGTTACGTTCTGCACAACATTCGTATCCGTGACTGCCGTTTGGGCTGCAACAGCTTCCTGGAAGGCCCGCCCCTGCGCTGCGTTCTGCAGGATACCTGGAGCCTCCTCTGGCATTCCCAACGGAACCATCTGCATGCTGCATTGAGGGCAATTTTTCGTAGGGTTCATTAGGTCTGAATACAAGACCGCAGCAGAGTGGAGAAAGGACACATTGGCATCCACAAACCTGCTGAACAATGACGGTGTAGGGGCTGAGACGTTTGTTGGCGCTGTCGGATCACCGCAATCTGGCGGGCAACCCGCATGGCCATCTGGGTCAGCCTTGCTGAGGGGATTGTTGAGCACGTACCCATACAGGTTTAGAGATTGAGGATTGTCGAGGCTGGAGTACGGCACAGCTTCTGGTTTGGCAGCCCAGTCAGGGCTCATCCACCTTCCCATGCTGCTGGAGTAGTATCTGGCCCCGAAGTAGTCATTCCCCGATTCGACGTCGCGTTCTTTGCCGGTGAACAGGGATGCATTAAACGCGCACAAATGCACAAGCTGTGGAGTGCAGTCGTAGATAGATCCGGTCTGCATCGTAGTCATGTGTCGCAACCCACCCGTGCGAAGCAGCGTGGCCTTCTTCTCCCACTATTGCAGGATAATTGAGGGGCGGTCAGGCATGGCGCAACTTCCATCCAAGGCGACTTTGATCCGATAGAGCTTTACCACGGGTGGAGAGTCGCTCCCCACGGGTGCCCAAAAAACGGGAACATCTACGAAGAATACGTCGTTCGACCTTACGGTGGATATCCTAAGCAGATCCCGATTTCCTTTAGCAGCGGTCCACCATTTCTCAGCTAAGCTAAGCCCGTCATCGCTGCCCGTGCTGAAGAAGTGCTCTGCTGCCTTCAGCTTCGCGTTTGATGATCCGTCTAGCCACCAGTCGGACGAGAGGCCGTAGACGATTTCTGCACATAATAGACCTCGGGACTCAGCGCCTTGCTTGCCTCCGACTCCTCCCTCATGGAGATCCGCAATCAACTTGTTGAAGTTTTGCTCTGCATTTGGAAAGCCAGCTAATGGGTACGCCGCCCGACTAGCACCGGCAGTTGCGACATACATTGTGGGCACGTTGTTAGGGAGTCTCTCGATCAATGTTCCGCTTGAACGGTCGAACCGCTGCCCTTCGAGCCGGTATATATGGGGCGCGCGAGCTGGTTTCGAGTCGCTCCCTACGATTTGATCTTCGTACCGCTCTTCCCGGTGGAATCGTACAGCACCATAGGCGGTATGTAGTCCAGTCGCCACCTGCGCAAGCGAGGATTCTGTCGTTTCGGTTTGAGATTTCTGTGCTGTCGCCTGCGCTATGAGCAACGATCCCAGTACAACGATGGTTGCAAGCGCGACCTTTACGGCGGAGCTATTGATTGTCTTTATTATCATGTTTTTGCTCCTTCTGTGTTGCTTTCCGCTCAGCATTCACCTTGTCCTTGAAAGCATTTGCTGTCTTCTCCTCTGGACGTTGATCGTGTGGAGTCTTGCCATGGGTCGCCGCTGTGTGGTGGGACTCGTCACCAAATTCATTGGTATTCGTTCTCGCATCATGTACATGACCCACCTCGTGTCCGAGCGTGTCTCCTACCTGCTTGGAATCGCCACTGATAGAGTCGTTGATCGTGACCGTGGCGCCTTTGTACTGATACTCCGGCCCCCCGTCTAGGTCAGGACGGGAAATTGTTGCCTCTGTGGAGAGAGGTTGGAGCATAGCTGAGGTATTTCCGATAGATGGCTGTCCCCCTGGATCATTCGGCGTTGCACCGAAATTAATCGTCAGATTAGGAGAATTTGCACCCTCGTGAGCGGACAGCTCAGCATTGAACGACGGCGACTGCTGCCGCATCGTTGTTACTGTCTGTTGAAGGGCCGCCGCAACGATGAGTTCGTGCCCATCAGTATCTACGACGGAAAGCGGATTGTTTCGCACGTAGGCGTACAGGTTTAGGCTCTGCGGATCGTCAAGCTTCGCATACGGCACAGGGGAAACTTTCGCTGCCCAGTCCGGCGACATGAATCGGCCCATTGAGCTTGCGTAGTATCTGGCCCCGAAGTAGTCGAGTCCTGATTCTGAGTCCCTTTCTTTGCCGGTGAAGTGATGTTCGGTGGCATCGGCCACACCGGCGCAGTTGAGAGTATCTCCGAAGAGAAGACTCTGGCAGGTCTGTTCCGATTCTCCCGTACTGGTAAGCTGCACCCGGTTGGTGCCGAGCCAGTCGGCCAGGTGAAAGTGCAGGCTTGGAGTGACGGACTGACCCGCGGGCGAAGCATTCGTATACGTGGCGATCAGTTGTCCTGCAGCATAGACGTTGGTGTGCAGCCAGTTGCCATTGCCGTCCATCTCGGTCACCTGTTCGCCCGACGGGCCCAGGACATAGCTGTTGGTCTGCATAAAGCCGTTCGAGGTCGTATCGCAGCTCCAGGAGGTGATGCTGCCCTTAGCCACCCGCTGTCCTTCCGCATCGTAGACATATTGTGTCATGAATATGCCCGCCCTCCCCACTGCGCAGACTCGGCCCTCGGCATCGTAAAGATACTCGTTTAACCCGTCGTTGGTGACGTCCCCGGCCTCGTCGTAGCCGAACCCGATCGGTGCCAGATTCGACACAAAAGTGATCTGGTTTTTACTGTTGTAGCTCACCGTCGCCGCAGGCGAGGCGCAGGGGTTGGTCCCGGCCGTCTGCGTCAGCCGGTTGCCGAACGAATCGTAGCTCCAGCACAGAAATTGCGTCGCCTGTCCGGTGACACTTTGCGTGGCCGCAGTCAGCCGGCTCAGGCTGTCGTAGCTGAGGTTGCTCCACGAGCCATTGACCGAATCGTTGAATGCCTGGACATTCCCGTTCGGCTGGTAAGACGAGATAGCGTAGCTGTACACGGGTGTCTGCGATCCAGAGCTAACCGTGAAGCTCACGGGAGCGGAGGTAGACGGAAGGTCGTTTGCGTCGCCGGGATATTGCACGACCAAAGTGTGAATCCCGACCGGCACATTGGGCTGAGTGAGTCCATGAACGTTGCCCGTTGCGTCAAGATTTCCGGTGCCAATGAAAATGCCATCCAAATACCAGATAACATATCCACAGTTCGTATTGCAGCTCACCTGAGCGTCCAGCGCCAGTTGTTGGCCGGCCAGAATCTGCGGCACTTGTGTCGAAGCGACGGTCGAAGTCGGAGTAGCCCCGGGAGGAAACAGAATCTGTATCGTTACTGTATTCGAATTCGAAGCCGCATAGGTTGGGTTGCCGCCAAAGAAGGCTTGCACCACGTGAGGACCGAAGCCGAGCCAGCCGGGAAAAACTCCCATCGCGTTTCCACTGCCGTCAACTGGGATAGGTCCCGTGAGATCAATTCCGTCAATTCGGAATTCCACAGTACCGCAGGTAGAATTGCAATTCACGGAAACCGGTATTGCGAGGTTATCCGTGTCGTGAATTTGCGTTACGCCGAGGTTGATCGAAGTCGTCGTGGGGATACCGGCAGAGATTGTCCAATCGGTCGGACTCCATGTCAATGTTGGCTCAAATGCGGCATCCGCTGGCGCAGGCAGAAGATTGAAGATTGCGTTCACATTCAATGTCACGTTCTCCGCAATGCCGAAGGCCGCCTGGAGAGTATTCACAGGATAAGTCCCGCCGGGAGGTGTCGCAGCAGCAAAAAGCGTGTTGCATGCCGGAGTCGTACCCGTCGTATTCATGCACGCGGCAAGGATGTCGGCCATCGTATTGATCTTTGCCACGGGCAGAGAAGTCTTATCTTGAGTGACTGGGTTTGCAACGCCTGTGAGGCTGTTGACCAAAACGTTAGCGGCGGTGAAGCCTTGTTGCAGATTCGACAAATTCATGCTGCTGGAAGCGAAGCTGTTCGTTGCCGGGTTGGCAAAGGCCGATAATGAAAAGGCTGCCGCGACCGTCGTTAGTTCGTTGATTGCCACCGAACCGGCATTCGGAAGATCGCCGCAGGCCACCGACAGGGCTGAGACCAGCGCTATGGCTGGGTTGTTACTTCCCACGCCTGGATCTCCGCCGAGAGCGAGTAAATAGATTGGGGTGCCCGGAGTAGGGCAGGTAGACGTGCTATAACGTCCGGTCAGGCTGAAACCTCCGTCCGCTCGGGATGTGACATATCCATTTCCCAGGTTGTCAAACGAGACATCGCTGCCAGTGGTCAAAAGAGATATCGGGTTGAGTCCGTATCCGCTCTCATTAATCGCGAAAATGTAGACATGAGCCCCACTGATAGGCTGCTGTCCACCGTACACCGAATCGTTGTCGTGCCTGCCGTGACGCACATACCCGCGCAGTTCCGGCCGGTTCTGCGAGACAGCGGTCGCATCCACGATGGCCAAGACCAGAAGGAGCATCACTGGCCAATAGGTACAATACCGTATCAAACGGAGAGCAATCTTTCTCAACTGTGGAAGCATCGTCGACCTCTTGTTTTCGTGCGGCATAGTTCGAAGACAGCAATATTGCTATGGATGAGTCGCAGTTTCACTTGTTGGGCGCAATCGGCTGTCGTAGGTCTTGGTCACCACGGTATCGAAGCCCAGAGTCATGTTCTGGATAGCTCCAGCGGGATTGTAATTGCCAATGGAAATAAGCGGGTCCTGAGGAATATTTTCGAAAGCGTCTTTCATTGCCGTCCGCAATCGTCCCGCTAGATCGTAGGATTTGGTGAAACTCAGACTCTGAAGGCCATTCGTATAGGTAATCTCTCTGCCCGCCAAATCGTAGGAGGAAGTAGCCGTATAGGGCAGTCGTGTTATGCAGGTCCCAACATTGCACTGCTGTTCTGTCTTCACGCGTCCCATCTGGTCGTAAGCGAGAATTGACCGCATCGTCTTGTAGCCCGCCGCTGGGATCGTTGCCGGACAGGACCCGGATTGCGTCCACTCAGACGTTAGGCGGCCAATGAAATTCCTTGGTCCAATCGCAAAAGAGCTTGTATCGAACTGAAAACAGGATGACAATGTCGTCGCAGCCGTAACACTTCCGGTCCCCACTCCTGAGTACGTCTTCGCCACCAGGCGATTCAACCCGTCATATGAATAACTAATGGTTATGTTTCTGTTGTCGGTCTTCGTCAAAAGGTTTCCATTGAGATCATAGGTATAACAGGTGGACCACGGGCCGCCAGGAACGCAGGTCAATGAGGCTGGATTGGCGCTAGAGGAAGTTTCCGGATTAGATGCAGCAACTAGACGAGACAATGAATCATAGCGGAAGGTTCGCGTAGAGCGAGCGGTCTCACCGGCTATACCTGGCTGAGTAATGTTGAGCAAATCGCCCTGCGGATTGTAGCTATAGGCCGTGGATGCCCCATTCGGCTCTACCACACCAGTCAATCGCCCGAGCGCATCTGTGGTTCGAAACCAAGAATTACCATCTTCGTCCGTGGACTTAACCGTGGGTGCCTGGGAGTAGTTCCACGCTAACTGACTCGTACCGTCAGCTTCCGTCTCCAGAGTCTTTCGCCCCAGCGCATCGTAGACGTAGTTTGTGATCCCATAGGTCGAGTCGCCGGTCGAACGGTAGGGATTGGAAACGGAAGACACCCTGCCATTCAAGTCGTAGGTCGTATCGACGGTGTCGTCGGAAGGCAAATCGCTCATTAGGCGGTGAATCTCGCGGCCAAAGCCGTCGAAGACTACCGTCGTCGTCTCCGTGGGGTCCGGAGTGGCAAGTATTGACCGTTGGACGGTGTTGATCGAATCATCGTAGTTGAAGGTAGTCCCGCCGCCATCCGGATAAGACGCCGTAAGGATTCGGTTCATCGGGTCATAACTGAAGGTCGAAGTCTGGAGATTCGCGTCGGTAAAGCTGGTAAGCAGACCGGTGTTGCAGTCGTACCCACCCGATGTGGACTGATTCAGAGCATTCGTGGCGCCGCTCAAATAGGAGTAGTTGCACCGACTGTACTGATAGTCCACTGTATGGCCCGTGGCGCTGTTGATATGCCCATCTGCATCGATGATGTAAATCTTCTGGCCGGCGCCATTCCATCCCGTATGCGTCGTCGGAGACGCCCCGGTATTCAGAACGCTTGTGGTCGTCGTCACATGCCCTCGTTGACCGCCTGGGGAATAAGAGGGATCGTCGTAGGCATAGGTTGTCGAAGCAACAACATAGCCGGACCCGTCCTGAATCTGAGTCGCAGAAGGGATATCAAGAAGATTCGCGGTAAGGTACGGCATGGAATCGCCCTGCGTCTGCTTCCACTGGTAAGCGGTCGATTCCTGCTTGAGTACCGCGCCCGAAAAGTCAGTGTAGGTTGTGAGGATTGGACCGCCAATCGATTCGGTGAAGGGATTGTCGGCTCCACAGGTGAGGCCATCAAAGGTACAGGTCTCTTCTGCAAAGGAGATGCCCGGATCATATTGCTTCGTTACTGTCGACGAAACTCCATTGAGCGTTGTCGTTATCACTTGTTCTCGTGGGACCGAAACCGCTGGCAGACCCGAAGGATTTAGGAATTGGTAGGTTATCGAAGTTTCCAGAAGAGGAGTGCCGGTTGGCGAGTTCCCTTGATAAACTTTCTTCCCGGCATCGAAATACTGGCAAGAAAGGTCGGACTCCGTGGCGCTGTTTGGATCGAGTTGGAATTTCGTGATCGTGATATCTCCGGAAGGCGAGAGAACGGACGGGGGAGAAACAATCGAACCGGTTGTCGTAAATACTCCGGGCTCAAAATCCCCATAGCTGTAATTCCAGGATCCGAGCACCGTCCCGTCTGCGTCGGTCATTGTGCGTGATGCAACTTCGTTGGCGTAAAGCTGCACACCAATCCCTTGGGGATTTAGTCCTGAGATTCGATTCGTGGGACAAAATCCACCAAATTGAGCGTAGGTGTAGGCAACGGAACCGTGCGTTGGATAGATCAACTTCATGAGTTGACCTGATGCTCCGGTAGGGTTTGTGCCCAGATTGGTGGAGTCATAGTAGATAAATCCCCAAAACTGTTGGTTGGGAAGAACTATGGACTGCAACATCGTTGGCGTTCTAATCGGTTGATGGAAGTTTTGACTAGCAACGTCCGCAGTGAAGTTAGTCGAAATTGTCACTTTCGCATAACAGAAGATGTACGATATCATCCCGCCCGATCCACTGCCAGGAATGGTCCAAATAGACGCGCTCACCAACGGCTGCGATGCTGCATCCGGCAAGGTCGGACATCGACTCCGATCCGTAGCAGTTGCGGCAGGAATTGTTCGATTGGTGCTGTCCGTCACCGTGAAGCTCAGCGCATCACTACTCATGTCGGATGAGAAATTTATCGCATTGCCGTCTGGGTCGGTAATACTGCTACCGGTGTACACGTTACCGTGGGAGTCGGTAATTGTGCCGCCGGCAGTACTAGCGCTTGCGATTACATAAGAATTGCTGTCGGAAGGACGATTTGGATCTGGGACTCCAAGGCTCGCCGGATAATTGGTCGGAGAAGGCGATATGAACGAATAGCCGGATTCATCCACAGAGCGGAACGTCCCGTCGGCCGCTCTTCCGAGAGGGTGCTGCGCCAAATCCGGGGTAACGATGAAGTAACGGCCTTGGACTGGAGGGTTCGTAACTTGGACAGATTCAGCCTCACGATTTCCTGCAACTCTTAGCGACTGGTCGACGACCACCTGAGGTCCTTCGGATGAGTTGCGCAACCCAGCAGGGAGATACTGAATACTTGCCATGCATCCGTTGTGCAACGGAATAGTGTCATCAGAACCGTCCGGATCGGGTACTGCTATGCAGTTATCCACCTCTTGATAGCCAAATGAGTTAAATATGACCGAATAGCTCAACGTCAGCGAGGAGCCCTTCTGCGGATAGGACAACAGGGGTATCTTCACCGTGAGACTGCCGTTCAACGTGCTCACATTGTCGAGACCGCCCCCATGATAAGAAACATAGGGCTGAAGTCCCAGCGCCACATCGGGGAGATCCTGTGCCAGAATTGCGGTTGTAGAAACAAAAAGGCAGAAGAAAAAGGTGTAGGAACACCTGAACTTTGATCGCATCTCGTTTACGACTCCGCTTCCGACGCTTCGCATCCGTCGGGAGATAGCTGCTAGTGCCGGAGAATAGCGCAGGATTGGATCGAAGGAAAGAACTAACTCACTCAAAAAATGAGAAAAATGACTCTATCTTGCAACGGCTCGCACTGGCAGTACCTTAGTAATTGATCTGTAGTAAACATTTAGTAAACAGAAAAGCCTGCACTCACAAATTTCAAACCTTCTAATTCTCCATTGGCAAATAGCCGCCCTTCAAGATGGAAGAAAGTTCGAAGAGACAAAAGATCAAAAAGTTCAAGTCCTCTCTGGACAGCCGACTATTTGACTCTCACGTCCAAGCCACAATCACGAAATTTCTGGATCACTGCCTCCGCAATCTCGCTAGCATCCGATTGCACCGTCTGCTGCGGAGTTGCCAGGCTTCGTAGGATCTCGCCTTGACGATCGCGGGCCACTGCGCCATAGCTCACGAAGGTTGCCGCCCGCAATTGCCTTGAGTTCCGGCAAGATGGCAAGAGCCTGTCTGGAAAGCGGGACGAGGTGTTCGGTCTTCATCTTCATTCGACCAGCGGGAATACTCCAGAGCGCCTGATCCAGATCGAACTCAGCCCATTCCGCGCCGATCAACTCATTGGTGCGGACAAAGGTTTGCGCCAACAGCTGCAGCGCGAGGCGAGTCTGCTTGCCGCCTATTTCGTCATACCCGGCAATCGCCTTCAGCAAGTCAGGCAGTTCCTCTGGACGGACGGCTGCTTGATGTTGCTTGACGTGAGGAGTCAGAGCGCCACGAAGATCGGCGGTCAGATTGCGGGTGCAGCGTCCCGTGGCGATACCGTAGCGAAATACCTGTCCGCATACCTGTAGAACCCTGTGGGCCAGATCGTAGGAACCACGGTCTTCAATCTTGCGAATAGCCTGCAACAGCTCAGGCGCTTCTATCTGGTCAAGCGGACGCTTGCCGAGTATCGGAAAGATATTGGCCTCAAGACGGCGCTTGACGTCGATAACAACTTTGATTCAAGCTGAACTGCGCCTCATACTTCTCAGGCGGATTGATCGCTTCACAAGCTCCGACTTGAAAAGGTGCGGAGAACCGTTCGCTACGTACTATCTCTTCCATCACGACCATTAGCAAATGGCGAAGGATTTGAAGTCTCGGTGCTTGAGCCTCGCGTCGGCGAAGTTCACTAACTAAGTTCGGAATTCTTCCTTCAGACGAAGGTGACTCACCGAGCGTGCGAAGAACCTGGGTCGCGGTCCAGCTCCCTCCCCGCGCGGTGGTTAGGCCTGCGCGATTGAGTCCTTCTGCAATGGACCGCAGCGACATAGCGCCCTTGGAGCGGAGGTGCCCTATTACCGGAAGCGAGTCGTCTCGCCTCTTGGCGGCGGATTGCTGGCGTACGGTGGTGCTCACACGCGTTTCCTCGCTTGCGACTTTCCGGAAGCTAATCGTCTCACCGTTCACATCCTGGCCGCAGTCGCGGAGCACGAGACCTCAATGATTTCGTCTCGCACCAAAGCTGCTCTACAGGCTGCCAAGTCGTGTGGGAGGCCTCGGCGATCCTTTGTTTGTCACCTCGACGTTCGTATCTTCCACACATAAATCAATCCCTAGTACATTTTCTCCCACAGACCCCAATAACTTGCGACTGACTTTCGCCTTTATTTCGCCTATGCTTCCTCAATGGGTGAAATGAAACGCGCAATCGCATATGAGGAAAGACAAGCGCAGATTAGAGACCGATTCGCTTCTACGCTTGTCATTGCGGCTTCAATAATCGCCGCCGTCCGTCTGGCACGGGAAGACATCAAGGAGTCTTCCCCGCGTCTTTCCGGAGTCATTTCAGATTGCGTTGGGCTTGCGCGAATCATTTTGAACCAGATTGTGAGGTAAAGCAATTCACCCTCCCTCCGTCATTGGTTTGTCGCTTTACTGCTTAGTTCAACGGCCCGTACTGGCCTGTCCCTCCCTTGTAACCGCCATCAATCGTCGCGACATCACATACGTGGTTACGAACAGCATCAGTGCTGAAGTATCCGAGGCTGACGTTCTCGACGAGCCAGGTGTTGGTGTTCAAGTACACCCACGGTGTTGGGCCATTGCGCTGATCGCCACTTTGGAACCACCAAGTTTCGCCCGTTGTGATGAAAGTGTCATTGATCCCGTCACCATCGAAATCACAGTTAGCTGAAAAATGACTGGCATCGGACCAGGACTTCACTCCTTCCAGATTGGTACCGTCTAGCCAGACCTTGTCCCAATCTCCATGAATGTCCCACCCTCACAGCGTCGTCCTTTACATGGTCATTTGTAAAGACATTGGAGCTGACGAAGGCGCCAACGTCCGGCGCGCCGTCTATATACAATGCTGCCCAGTCACTGTAGAGGAAGGAGTTCCAACGAACATCGAAGTCATGACCGGCGGCACTGCTAGGGACGCCACAGGTCGCCCTTCGATAGTGCGCGTCGAAAGCTTGATTACGTGAGCCTCCGCCATTGTTGAGCACGAGGTTCCTGTAGGCCCGGTACCCGCTCCCAGGGCATCCGTTAGCGGCAATGGCATGGAAGTAGTCATTGAACACGTTACGCTCGATCAGCACATGAGTTCCCGATGCCACGACACCGTAGCCAAAGTACGGCATACATGCGTCGCGGTTCGCCTGGCTACAGGTGCTCCACGGCGCTGGACTGATTCGATAATAGTTGTCGTGAAAGTAATTATCGTGGATGTTGACGGGCTCGAGTCCGTCAGGATAGTGGATCCCGGACGAATCGCCCGTCACCTGACTCGTCCACATCTGCCACACCCGATCGTTTGGCCCAGTAGCGGGCTCGATGGCCACCGCTTCCACCGCAGCTGTGTTCCAGCCGGAGAACTCGTTATGGTCGATTTCGATGTTGATCTGGTCAACGAACATAGATTCCCCTCCTGTCTCCCAGTGCGCACGACGAGGACGGAGGCGAACACTGGGGCCGAACAATCTGGGCTCGCCATGCATCGGGAGGCGCTCCCGGTCCTTCAAGGCGTACACCGCTGATACGCACGTTATCGCCACCAATCAGGAACAACGGGTCAGGCCAGTTGGACTCGTACGACGTTTGACAGGATCCCACTGATTCGGGTCAGGGGTGACAAACAGGCGAGGTCCCGGCTTGAACCGTTTTCCGGGTTCAGCAACTCGTCCGCCGATCAACTGCACCCCCTTCGCGATTGTGATCGGTCCTCCCAGATGAGGGGTCAGGTCTAGCTCTACCCCGTCGGCGACGATCACCGTGGTATTCGGCGTCCCCAGGGCTTGCACGAGCAGGGGCGCCAGATTGTCCGCATCGATTGTGACCCGGTTGCGGCATAGTCTCGGTGCCCTCACGAGCGAGGTTGACGGGTTCGCCACGTCGAAACACTTCAGATTGGCCCGGGGCAGGCTCACGGCGACCTTGATCTGGGCGGAATAAATCGCGCTGTTGGGCCCCCACGCAACGATCAGCGTATAGACAGTGTTAAACGCGGGCTGCACTTGCAGCGACCCTTGGGGCTGCGCCCCGGCTCCCATGCTCGACGTCCAGATGGCCCAATCCTGCGGAGCGCCAGCGCTCAGGTTGATCTGCGGTCTTGCCAAGATAATCATCGAGAAGGAGTAGCCACAGCCACGGGGCATTTGAACACTCCAACTTAGGTTCGTACTCGTGCCGAGGCCAATGCTCGGCGACTCGGCAGAGAAACTAAACTCGCGGGGCGAATTGACACGGGTCGAAAGCGCCTCCGGGCGACGTGATGATACCGGCCCCGGGCGGCTGCGCAGCGGCGGGCGAGATCACTAGCGCCACCAGTGCGAGTATCCCGAATGATGCGGTAAAACGCTTCCCGAAGAGACCGGCCTGTCGTCCCTGCTGAAGAGTCGTTCCCATCGCGCCCTCCCTTGCGTTCGTCGGCTTCCTATGTTGCGGCTGAGCCTCTTCGTAGCGAGATTCCATCTTGATCGACAACGTATCCCGATTTCTTTAGTCGTCGAGTCGTTAGCGAACTAACTACGGACAATAGGTAAGCGAGACAAGCGTTTTCTTCACTTGTACAGTTCCAGGCGCGAACTCTTGCCCCACTACAACACCCGAGCGTGTAGATTTGCATTGTGTGGACGAAGTTTTGACTTCGTCAAATAGGGTGTAAGACCGTACACGTAGATCTCATCGGAAGCAGTCCGCGTATCTTTCCCGGTCACCAGGGGTACAGTTACGAAATCACTGGGATTAATCAGCCATAGCTGCGAGGCCGTTCCATTGCAACTGTATATCTGCATGGCAAGCCCAGCAGTCGTCTGCCCTCCAGGTACGTCCAGGCAGTAGTTACTGGTACCGGAAACCCTTGACTTCAAATTTACGATATAGGCAGGTCCAACGACTTCCCAGTTTTCGTTGGTAATGTTGTTGCACGTCCACTGCTGCACTGGCGTTCGATTAGTTGCCGAACCTCGGGCATCCAGGCAAAGGCCGGTGAGGGCATTCATCAAATGAGAACTACCGTTCCCAGCGCCACTGATTATCCATACTTGCCCGGGAGCCCCAGCGCCGCATTCCACCTGGACGATCGCCGAGCCCTGAAGCGTCGATTTGTTGATTGGCTGGAGACAGTCTCTGTTCAAAGAGGTGCGAATTGTTATGGGCGCGAGCAATCCTGCGGGCGGAGGAGGTACCTGGAACGCTAAAGCGGGTGCCGCTGACAACACTACCGCGACTAAGGACGCGGCGATATAGATCGTTTGACGCATGATGCACCTCCTATTTGAATGAGTTCCTAGGATCGATTTCGCGCCCGCAGGCATGACCCCCACTCCCGCCCGCACATCCACCTAATTTCGTTTCATCGGCCAAACCCTGCCGGTCTGTGTCGAATTCCATCGATTTCACCCCGTCTAGTGCTTTGTCGGCGGCAGCACCCAACTACACTCTCGTTTGGCCGGGGCCGGAGTCGCAAACACTACTTCCGTCGCCCATTAACTTGAAATGCATGGAGACTATCGAACACGTTGGGCAGTTTTTCAAGAGGCAATGCGCAGATTCTGGCCGTTTGCTGTCTTGTGCCGTGTTTTGCCGTCGTTTGCTGTTGCTTTGGGCGGCAGTTACAACCGCGTTACGCAGTTCGTATGCCTCGTTAGGGATACCATCAGATAACTCGTAACTCGCTTGCGCGCGCAGCCAGCCGTCGTGTCGGTTAGTTACCAGCGCGCCTCCTTCATCAACCGAAGTTCGAGCCGTTGCATGGCCAGCCAATCCCTCGCCGAATGATGGGATTTTAGCTGGATATCAGTGAATCAGCAGGTCAGAATCTCCGCGACTTTGAGGTGAAGAAGCTCGAAATCCTCGACAACAGTCCTCCCGTTTGAAAACGACTTGATTTTAACTAATATCGCGCGCGCCCGCGCGTACTGGTCCATTATGATTACCGACTCGTGTTTTCAATGAGCTAGGGGTGGAAAAACTCGGTGATATTCGGCGCTCGTCAGCTTTTGAAAAACCCCCAGTAATCGTCAGACCTTACGGGCGCTGACTACTTCGCTTTAGCCATTCCCTCGCTTCGCGTAGCTACTCGGTGGACCGGCACTCGGTCGGATGGTCTCGAATCGATCACGGCAATATAGACTGACTTGCGAAGATCACCATAGTCCCGCACGCGCGAAAACTGAAGGGTGAAAACCTATGGAAACGATTTGGCTCGGGCTAAAGATCGGCGTTGGATTCGCCCTTGGGCTGTTCTTGGTCTATCACATGTGGCGCGAACTTCGTGGGCTTCCAGAAACCCGTCGCGCTTTAAGATTCCACAAGGTGGATTCAATTGGGCTAAAGGACCGCAGGGATGGCTATCTCGCGATCCAAACAACGACGACTGGATCTCGTGGGATGAACAGAACGAATGCTCCGAGCCACAGACCCTGACCCCAACTGGAGGCCGTCAGAGGAAACTCTCGATCAGTGTATTGCCTTAGGGGAAAAGTATGAAAAACTCCTGAGGGGCGATTAGGCAAACATCGCTGAGCAGATCAAGTTTGTCATTGGGAATTCTGAGCCGATGGCTTCGACGTATTTGCGATAGGTGAGAGAATTACTTTTTCGATGAGACGTCTTTCGGGGATCAGTGTGAGACCCAGCCTTTTTCGAAAGCAGTTTTGGCCGATGCCAGGTCCATCGAATCAAGCTCTAAACTGGCCATTGCTTTTCCGGAAGGGCCTGACTCGTTAACAACCGGCATTCCCAGTCCCTTTTCCAGGGCGCCAGCGATCTGGTCTGTGGACCCTTTCAGGCACTGCAGGCGATGGGTCTTAGGATTAAGTAAGGCGAAGCCTACATCAGTCGATTCCAACAAGTGGTCTTTCGCTTCGGGCATACCCGACGGCTCGCGCCCGCATCCGGCGCACGAGGGCACACGCCTTAGGCTCGGTACCAACTGTCAACCTTGCCCGTTGCGTGGTCCTGGATCGACGGTAAAGACACGGGCTAAGGAGAGATGGCCTGGCAGTGATGCCTTTGACTCAAAGTCTCGATCAGTCACAATCACAGAATGACTATTTCATCTCTTTCGCATGTACCGTTCGCCGAGTTGCCTGTCGAGGCTCGCGCTCTGTTCTTCATCATTGCCCTGCCCGCTGTTGCGCGCTTTGGTGTCAAACCGCCGAAACAGTCAGAACTGAATCCGCTGCTCGAAACTATTTGGAATGGGAATCGGCTCTGTCTCAAAGATCTCTCCGACCCGTTCCGCATGTCCGCCTTGCTCGAGAAGGAGCTGGCGTCTGTCTCCTTGGTAGGATCTCCGCAATGAACACAACAAAGACTGCGCCTATCCGACTCTCCCCGACCGAGCGTCGCAAGCTTGTGGCGCTCGGGGTCAAGGCCGGCAAATCCAACCGCGCCATCGCTAAAGAACTCGGCGTCGACGAGGGAACAGTTCGTCGAGACCGAAAATTCCTCGCAACACCAGAGGATAAGCGTCCGGCGAAGGTGCCTTTGCCGAAGAGGGCCAAACAGAAATGGCCGGTCCGGGAGCTCAGCCCCGACGAAAGGCGCCGACGGCAACGGCAAGACATGCTCAAGGTTGTGCAGCTCTGGGTCACGCAGGAGAGCCTCATCCTGCCTGACCTTGAGTCGTTTGTTCTGCCTGAAGCTGGCAAGCTCCTGCACTACCATAGACACTCACAGAGTCACCTTCCTGTACCGACCAAGAGTCCGGATGAACTCCTTCCCTTAACTCGACCAACCTACGCCGTCGAAGACTATATGCCGGCCAAGCTAAGTTTCTATGCCGAGTGGCTTGCCCGATGGCTCGCCTGCTGTCTGCCACGGGAGGAGGAACTGCAAGACGAGATACTTCGCCAGATCTCGATCTGGGCTCGATCATAGTAAGGGGTTCGTATACTGATCGCACATGTCTGAGACTCGTGACAAGCGCCGCAGGACCGACCTGGATCTATTTGTCCTGGCGCTGATCGACAGCGGGGTGTCGACTCCGTACGAGTTACAGAAGGCGGCTGGCCTTTCCCAGGGTGCCACGATACCCGCGCTCCAGCGACTGCTGGATGCGCGGCTCGTGCGCCAGGGGAAGCCCGGCCCCCGTGGTCGAACCGACTACAAGGTCACTGCAACCGGCAAGAGGCTCCTGAAAGACGGCTGGCTCGCCCTGATCGTGGACGGACCCAGCGGTGACGTTGATTCCGACCTCCGCGTGGCGCTCCTCGCATTGTTGGGAGGTGGCGATCGTCGGCTGGCTGCCGACTTCCTCCGCCAGTCGGCCGACAAGAAGATGGAGCTTGCGGGTGCAGCCGAGCCGATCGGCAATCCGGGCAACCTGCCTCCTCTGCCAAGGTTGTACAGCGAACTGCGATCCTCAACCGCCAAGGCCCTGCTCACGGCCGAATCGGTGGCCATCCGCGCGATGGCCGACGCGTTGCCCCGGAAACTCTCGGGCAAGCCCGGGCATAGCACTCGTGCTGCCAAGAAGCAGAAGAGCTCCTGACCCTGTTTCAAAAGGCTCTCTGAGGGTTCTGATCTGCTGGAACGGGTTGTACCGGTTCTCCTGACCCTCCACCTCGCCCTGGGCTCAGGCGTTCATCACATCCGGATTGGTGTCAAAGAACGTCAGTTGCAGGGGCCCCAGGAGAGTCCGATTGCCTGTCCGGAACGACTCAATGGCTTCTGTCAGCCGTCTATTCTCCCCCACGCCGTGAAAGCCATCGTCGATAGATAGCCCTCTTCTGCAATTGCTTGGCCGCCGCCGACAATAGCATCACCTCGACTGAATGGGCGGCCACGTCGAGGCCACCACAACTCTCCAAATCGCGGGGACCAACCAATAAGGACTTGTCGTGAGCAAATCGAGCAGGGAGAACCTAATGAGCGCGACCGGGCGATCTCTCAGGGCTTTTACCCCACCCACCTGGGCTGATTGACTGATGCCACGCTTGACCGCTCTCGACAACTATGGATATAGCCCGCTTGCAATCCGGGGTCGATCTCGTGTATTGTGCCAAGACGGCCTGGTAATTTCGGGCTGGTTTGGATCTGGGTATCCGTAGGGCGAAGCTGTCTGGCACTTAGACAAGCATCCCAGATCGGCCCGCAAGGGTCAGGCAACCGCCGGAGCCTCCGCTTGGAGGTCATGCCTCTTACAGTGATCGACCCACGAGCAGTTCGTGTGGACTCCTGTATTGAGAAGGCATAGACCCGTTGAACCAGAACAGCACCACGTCGCATTCGTCCTACCACCACCTCGCCACCGAGCGACACTTTACCCCGACGCAGTTAGCAGAGCTGTGGAATATGAGCCCGTCCACAGTCAGGGAACTCTTCGCCGAAGAGGAAGGTGTCATCAGGCTCGGCGAGCCTTCGCGCCGGGAAGGGAAGAAGCTGGTCCGCTCGTATTACTCGATGCGGATACCTGAGTCGGTCGCCACTCGAGTTCACGATTCGCTTACCTCCACTGCGAGACGACCCGCGAAACGTGTGCCACATCCATATCTCGCACCCAGGGAGCGTAGTGCCGCCTAACCATCTCGACATCGGTGTGGCCTAGCATCTTTGCTACCTCCTCGACCCGCTGACCGTTGCGCAGCCAGCGCACGGCAGCGGTGTGACGGAATTGCTTTACGTTCGCCGCTTTCTTTCTACCGTTTGGCAGATCGACGTGGGTTACCTCGGCCGCTGAGATGGTATATTGCACGCGACGCGACCAGCGGTTCTGCGCTGCTTTAAGGCTGATGCCCCGAATCCTGAAAGGTGCCTCCTCGGAGACACCCGGCTCCAGCGGAAGATGCAACAACATCTTCGCCAGCTCAGCGGTGATCGGAATGACTGCCAGCTGCTTCGTCTTCTGTCGCTTATACCTGAAGACCCACACGTCGCGCTTTTCTATCCGCATCTTCTCGAGTTGATACGGCCTGAACTGGAGTGCGTCTGACACATCACAGCCGGAGTCAAGAAGGAGCCTGATGAAGGCGCGGAGCCGCTTCACGTAAGCTGCCTTGTCTGTAACAGTCTGAGGAACATCCTCGACATGCGCGAGGATCGCTTTCACTTGTGCATCAGTGTAGGGTCCCTGCACATGGTCAGAGGTGACGTTCGCCGCCTCGATCGGGTCAGCGGGGGATTGTGGGATCGCCTTCATCTTTACCATGTGTGCAAACATCACCCGCAGGACCGCCCATCGCTGCTTCCTGGTCGTAGGAGCAAGCGAGGTCCATTCCTGCGACGCGTACCACGTTTCGAGTTGGTGGCTGGTGATGTCTTTCGCGTACTTGATGCCGAGCTCTTTCGCCCACTCTGAGACCAATTCCTCCAGATGCCGATATTGCCCGATGGTCGTCGAGTCCTTGCCGAGCTTGTTCTCGGTGCGAGCCACCCAAAGGTGCATGGCCTCGCGTACCGTCAACTGGGCAGCGATGTCCTTCACCTTCATTCTCGATGCAGCAATCTCCGGGTCCAGTCCCCGCAGAGTATCGTTGGCCTCACGCAGAGCCTCAGGCCATGACGGAGTATTGAGACTGTGTCGACGCTTCTCCTTCGTCTCCTGCGTGAACACATAAAGCCATTTCGGGCAGCGGCATGAATTATCATCTTGTTCATGCGTACATCCAGCGACGTGCCGTGTGTAGGGTCGAACTGTTCCGTAGGCAGACTTCAGAAGGTTGTCCATAATGGGGTTATATTCTGGTGTACAGGCAGTGTACGCGAACCAAAAAATAGTAAATTTACTGATGATATAGTGTTTTATGCCATAATTTGATTATTCCGCAACTCCAGCCGCAGACAGCGTGCAACAAGGATACCGAGCCGAATGCAGGGCAATCCAATCTTTATGGAAAGAGCGATCGCGCTGGCGACGGAGAACGTCACCTCCGGCCGCGGAGGACCATTCGGCGCAGTGGTCGTGAGCAACGGCGAAATCGTTGCGACCGGAACAAATATGGTGACTGCAACCAACGATCCGACCGCGCATGGCGAGATTGTAGCAATTCGCAATGCGTGTGCCGCCCTCGGGCGCTTTCATCTTACTGGCTGCCATATCTATACAAGCTGCGAACCTTGCCCAATGTGCCTCGCGGCAATTTACTGGGCTCGATGCGCTGCGATTTTTTATGGAAGTTCTGCTGCCGATGCGGCAGCGGCGGGGTTTGACGATGCCTTTCTCTACGAAGAGCTAAAGCGGCCCGCCAATCAACGCAAGATCCCGACTTTGAACCTTTTGCCAGAGAAGGCAATCTCAAGTTTTGATGCCTGGCGAGCTCAAGCCGGCAGAATCGACTACTAAGTGATGGCAACGAAGCAATCGAAGGCTGCGGTCAACAAGACGAAGACGGATTCCGTGGTGAGGGTGGCATTACTGGGATTTGGGACTGTAGGGAGTTCGGTTGCGCGTGTTCTCGCAACGTTGAAGTTTCCTGATCTTGAGTTGACGCATATCTTCAACCGCAACATTGAGCGAAAACGTAACTCTTTGGCTGCGCGGGTGGTGCCGGCGTCCGTCGTGTGGACGGAAGATGTGGATGTCATTCTCCGATCGGATGTCGATATCGTCGTCGAGTTGATGGGGGGCCTGAATCCGGTTGAAGGCTGGATTCGCCGGGCGCTGGTTGCAGGCAAATCGGTCGTTACTGCGAATAAGCAGCTCATCGCCTATCGCGGAACGAGTCTTGCAAAGCTTGCGGCACAGCACAATGTCCATTTAGTGCATGGAGCGGCCGTTGCAGGCGGCGTTCCGGTGATTCCTGGAATGCTGCAAGGACTTGGCGGCGATCAGGTGACTCGGCTGAGCGGCATTGTCAACGGCACTTGCAACTACATCCTGAGCCGAATGGAAGCCGGCGCTGACTACGCAACGGTTTTGGCGGATGCGCAACAGCTGGGCTATGCGGAGTCTGATCCTTCCGCCGACGTCGATGGTTTCGATGCGCGCGCCAAGCTCTGCATTCTGTCGCGTATCGCCATGCACGCTGAGCTTGATCCCGACGCGGTTGCGACGCAGACCATTTCGACGATCGAGTCGATTGATTTTTCCTACGCGAAGGAATTGAACTGCACCATCCGCCAGGTCTCTCGCGCTGAGCTCGATGGCAGGCTGGTGCATGCGCGGGTGGCACCGATGCTTGTCCCTCTCGCTTCGCCGATGGCGTGGTCGCATGGCACACAGAATATGGTGGTGGTCAGTGGGCGATTTGGCGGTGATGTGGTTTTCTCGGGCCACGGCGCGGGCGGCGAGCCGACTGCGGTAGCCGTCGTGTCGGATCTGTTGGCCGTCGCGCAAGGCTGCAAGTCTGTGCAGCTCCCGATACGCAAACGCGAGGTAACGGGCGATTTTCTGGCGCCTCATTATCTGCGCTTTGTCGTCGATGACAAGCCGGGAATTGTTTATGCCATCTCCGGTGCGCTCTCAAAGGTGGGGGCCAATATCGATTCGCTGCTACAGCGACGAGGTTATCCGAAGCATCGCCTGCCTTTTGTGGTGACAACAGAGCCTTGCCTGACCTCGACGATCGATCGGGCGCTGGCTTCTGTTGCCCGGATGGACTGTATGCTGGAGCGACCGCTGTGTCTGCAAATGCTTGAAATAGAAGATAAGGCGGAATAAAGAAGATGCAGATGCGGCGTGTTGTTGCGTTTGTTCGATGTTGCCTGCTGGCGGGAGTTGTTTCTGCAGGGTTTGCACTCGCGCAGGATCCAACGCCGGTCATCACCGTACCGAATCCGCCGAACACGGCGGAACAGCAGGCGAAGCACTATGTCGTTCTCATCTCGCTCGACGGCTTTCGCTACGACTATCCCCGGCGATTCGGTGCGCCGCATCTTCTGCAGCTCGGATTCAAAGGCGCGAGCGCACCGGAGGGTATGTTGCCCGCTTATCCGTCGCTTACTTTCCCGAATCACATCAGTATCGTCACCGGTCTCTATCCTGAGCACCACGGCATTGTCGCCAACAGCTTCTGGGATCCAACCCGCGAAGAGACGTATGTCTACACGCAATCCAAGTCCAATAGCGATGGCACCTGGTACAGCGGCACGCCGCTCTGGGTGCTGGCGGAGCAACAGGGAATGCGCTCGGCCTGTCTCTTCTGGCCGGGCTCCGAGGCTGAGATTCAGGGTAAGCGTCCTTCTTATTATCTGCACTTCGATGACAAGCTGGACGATGAAAAGCGCGTCGATCAGGTGGTGGCGTGGCTGAAGCTGCCGCCCGATCTGCGACCGCACTTCATCACGCTTTACTATTCCAATGTCGACCACGCCGGACACAACTACGGCCCCGATTCCGAGGAGGTGCGGGCGGCGGTTCATCATGTGGACACGATGATCGGTGATCTTCAGTCGAAGATTGCCGTGCTGCATCTCCCAGTCGATATCGTCGTAGTTGCCGATCATGGAATGGTCACGTTGCAGGGCGATCCTGTGACGCTCTCCGACTTTGCGGACCTCAGTCAATTTCACACCCAGGGCTCTCTGCTCTATGCGAATCCGGATGCCGATGTCCAGGAAGTTTACGAGCAGTTCCTCGCGCATCCCGATCCGCGATTCAAGGTCTATCGCCGTGCTGACGTGCCGGCCAGGCTTCACTTCGACGCAAACCCGCGTGAGGGCGATCCCGTCATCGTGCCGAACGGCCCCTTCTATTTGCGCGCGCATGCCTCTTCTTCGCAGGCATCACATTCCGACAAGCTCCGTGGAGAACACGGTTTCGATCCGCGCACGATGCCGGAGATGAAGGCAATTTTCTTCGCGGCTGGCCCTGACATTCGTCACGGCGTTCAGCTCAAGCCGTTTGAGAATGTCGATATTTATCCGTTTATCGCGGAGATATTGGGTCTCAAGCCTCCGCAGGTCGACGGATCGCTGGATGTTCTCGGACCGGCATTGAAGACCGCGCGGCATACGCCCTGATCTGGTCCTGGATCGGCTCCTGGGTCGGGGGGTACCCCCTCCCCCTATTGACCGCGTGTAAAGTATCTCGTTTCTATGGTTTACGGGTTGTGCTTGTCTGTAAAATCGTCATAACAAAAGAGTTGCGTCCAAAATCGTGCATCAAAACGACTTAGCCCCGGAGGGAGTGTGTCCCTGCGGGGCTTTTTTTCTCTACTGTTTTAAGTATAGCGGATGGACGCTAACTAAAATGCCAACTCTATGTCGTTTTGATTGAGTGAGTTAGATGGTTTTGGGGCTTGACAAGCGATTTTTGGGTTGTTTTTGAAGAAAAAAGTTACAAAGGCAACAAACAAAAGGACAAAAAGAAGTTGCCGAAAACCCCTGCGAGGCTCAACCGGTCGATGCAACACCTAGCTCATCACCTGATCTACAAATGCTTACCCTGAAGGCTCGACCTGTTTGGCTGATGTGGCCAAAACCTAGCCAGGGTAAGGTTCCGGCTGATCTAATCCTAGCCAGCGCTTTTAGCTCTTGTGTTCATTTGAATGTGGGTTTGAGCTGAGTGTTGCGTCGACCCATTGAGACCGCCCCGTTTTCCGGGATTTTCAACACAAGCTACCACGTGTAAGCTGATTGATGCTCGTTCAAAGGGAGCAATCATGAGCGTTACTTCCGGCCTCCGCTTTGCCTTAGCCATCATCTGCGTTCTACCGGTAAGTTCCATCTTGTCGCAGAGTCTACCGGTCATTCCGCCAAGTCTTGACCCGAGCTTCTGGGGCCGGACGAACACGCCGTACACACTGAAGCTCACTGTGACGAACACAAGCGTCAATGGAAACAATGCGCCGCAGACACACGTGGGGGTAACGAACGTTTGTCGCGACTCAACAGGCCGTGTCCGTGAAGAGGCTTTCTATGACAATGGACTACCAATGTCGGTATCTTTACGTGACCCCAGCAAGAATACGCATACTTTGATGTACGTTGTGCCAAAGAACTTCATCGTGATCAACACGCCTCGTCCCATGATTCCGCCACCGGGCAGAGGCTGGACGGTGGAGCTACTACCTTCTCGTGTCATAGATGGTTTCCCTGCGGATGGGCTTCGCTTCACGAGAACCGTTCCTGCCCCAGCCGACGGAAACGGGGCACCAGATACGATGGTCGATGAGGAGTGGATATCCAACAGTCTGGGTGTCGTGCTGGAGCAAAAGACCGTGAGTCAACGCTCTGGAACGACCATTCTAACCGTTTCTCATCTTGAAAAAGTCGAGCCCGACCCTGCTCTTTTTACTATCCCAAGCGATTACACAGTACAGCAAACGGGACCACCGGCACCGCGACCATAACTAATACATTCAGGACAAATTCCCGCAAAGTCGGGAAATGCAACAATCCACTACGGTTTCTCGTAGAATGGTGGCCCAGGATTTGGAGGCTTCATGAGGCGTCCAGGGTTCATCATCGCATTGCTGCTACTCGTTGTTGGTGCGGCGACAGCATTCTCACAATCTATGCCTTCTGCGAATCCCTCAGAAGGCCTTGAACTGCTCAACCAGGTTGCCCAGCGGTATTCGGACGCCAAGTCCTATTACCTCGAGTCGGTAGAGGAGCGTGCCTCAACCACCGAATATGCTCATTATTGGCAAAAAACGATCCTTACGGCCGCCGAGACTCCCGGAAATCGCTTCCACTTCGAAGGCCACTCAGGCAGCGGGAGTGCCATGAAAGTATCAGACGGGAAGACTGTCTGGACCTATCGCGCGGACGAGCACCGGTATACAGCGAAGCCGCAGTCGATTGGGGTCTCGACCCAGCCAACGATATCGGGAATGTCTGAGAATGCGATGTGGAGCGCCAAAAACCTTAGGAGCAGTCTGGGCACGTTGGCAAAATCGTTCAAGTCGGCGGAGCGCCTTCCCGATGCCAATCTGATCGTCAATGGCCATGAGGTCGCCTGCAATGTCGTGCGCGTTCAAAACTCCGATCAGAGACGCGTCACTCCCGAGTACACGTTCGAGAGAACAATCTGGATTGACAAGGCCCACCAGACATTTCTGAAGACGATCGAGCACTCCCACACTTACATGATAAGCGGCGCCGCCCGCATTCCGATAGAAGATGAGATAACCACGACCTACACGACCACCGAACTGAACGGTCCAGTGCCTGACGGGCTCTTCGCATTCGTCCCACCCTCCGACGCGAAGTTGATCGAGAACTTTCCCGATCCGAGGAATGATTTCGAGGGTACCATGGCTGGCGATCAGGTCCCATCTCTGAAGCTGAAGTCTGCGGATGGCAAGGTGGTTGCTCTCGACTCATTGCGCGGAAAACCGGTTCTGCTGGATCTCTGGGCCACGTGGTGCGGTCCCTGCCTCACCGCTTTGCCTCGAATCGCCCAGATCTATCAGGAAGCCAAAGACAAGGGCTTGGTTCTTCTTACAGTCGATCAGGACGAAGAACCTGATACGGCAGACAAGTTCCTGGCGAAGAAAGGGTATACGTGGCCCAACTTTCATGACGGCAACGGGCAGATAGAAAAACTTGTCGGCGCATCCGGCATTCCGCGGACGATGTTGGTCGATGCTCAGGGGAAAATCACCTATGACGGTACCGGGATGGACGAGGATCGATTGCGCACAGCGATCGTAAAGCTTGGTCCGGAATACGCGCCGCTTGCACCGAAGCCAAAGCCGTCTCCATGCGTCGCATCCAAGTGATCGCGGCTCTTGATCCTTGCGGAGATATTGGGTCTCAAGCCTCCGCAGGTCGACGGATCGCTGGATGCTCTCGGACCCGCGTTGAAGACGGCGCGGCATACGCCCTGATCTGGTCCCGGATCGGCTCCTGGACCGGGGGGTACCCCCTCCCCCCTATTGACCGCGTGTAAAGTATCTCGTTTCTATGGTTTACGGGGGTAATAATAGACTTGACACACAAACTATTTGGGCGTACTTTTAAGTCATGGACAGCCCGAAAACACTCCAGCAAGCCATTGTTTACTTCTCCGATCCTGACCGGGCCTTTCAGTACGCCCTCAATCTGCGGTGGCCTAGCGGGGTCGTAACCTGCCCACGGTGCGGTCAGGAGAAGCATTCCTTCATCAAGACCCGCAAAATCTGGTACTGCAATCCCTGCAAGAAGCAATTCACCCTCAAGGTTGGGACGATCTTCGAGGACAGCCCCATCGGACTCGACAAGTGGATGATTGCCTTCTGGATGATGACCAACTGCAAGAATGGGGTTTCTAGCTACGAGATGGCCCGTACCATCGGGATCACGCAGAAGTCGGCTTGGTTTATGTTGCACCGCATCCGTGAGGTGATGCAGCCCAGACGGGGAAAACTCAGCGGCTACGCCAAAGACCCAGTTGAGATTGATGAGACGTACATCGGCGGCAAGGCTCAAAACATGCATACGAAGCGTCGCATCGCTTACCAGAACGGCGAGAAGAAAGCCGTCGTTATGGGTATGCGTACTCGGAACACTCGCGAGGTTCGCGCAATGGTCATTCCCAATGCAAAGCGAGAGACGCTGCAAAACAAGATTCTGGAAAATGTTGGTTGGGGTTCGCGCATCTACACCGATCAGTGGAGCGGCTACGATGGCCTGAATGCTACCCATCTCTTCGTCCACAAGACGGTGAATCACATGAAGGAATATGTGAACGGCGAGGTACACACGCAAGGCATCGAAAACTTCTGGAGTCTGTTGAAGCGGACTTTGAAGGGAACGTATGTTGCGGTTGAACCTTTTCACCTTGATGCGTACCTCAATGAGCAAGTCTTTCGCTTCAACAACAGCGGTAGAAAAATGAACGATACTCTTCGCTTCGAGAAAGCGATGGGAAACGTGGCAGGTCATCGCCTTACGTACAACGAATTGACCGGCACTGGCAGTGCTACTTCTCACTCAGATACGGCAGGGACGTGGTAAGAGAGGCCATAAACCCGTCCTTGCCGTTAGAGCTAAGACCGAGAACCTCCCCGTACAGTTGAACCTTTTTGAGCCTTGGTAGACCGCTTGCGGACTGCCTTTTTCGCGGCTGGCTTCGAACCTGGTTTCGGCGCACGAAACAGTGCGGTCATCCCCTTTTCAAAACGCTCTAGAGCTTCCGGGCCTTCGTGATATTCGTGTTTCATCGCACTCCTCTATTTGGATACGTAGGTTCTAACGTTTGTGACGGTAAGAGGCGCGTCGCTTAGTGATCTGAATTCCAGTCTTATTTTTGAACCGGGCAGCATTTGACTTGTCTTATATGCAACGCCAGCGGCCATTCGGTTCCGTGTGCCTATAGGCGTGTACTCCGTACTTACTGATGTCTCTCCGTAGTTATATTCATCCCATGCCCTAACTAACTCGCAAGGGGTATCGCAGTCGGCGACAAATGCCGGATTATAAAAAGTTCCTTCTAGGGTGATGGTGACTGACGCTCCCGGTCTATCAGCACCTCGCGGAAGAGAACGCCTTGCTGGGGAAGAATCAGGGAGTTCAGCCGCGATTGGAATTGACACGGAAGCCACAATTTGTGGGGGGGGTGGTCTGGTATTTATCACTTGAGGATTAACCAACGTGCCTCCGCTTGTAGCGAATCCACCGGGGGCATAGTTCACCACTGGCGGAATTGGCTGTTGCGCCCCGGCTCCAGAACCTATCGCCACCGAACTGGGGTCGGCATGCGCGTTGTAGCCAGCAGCAGTTCCGGGCGGAATGTTTATGTTTGACCCGTTTGTCGGACCGATGAAAGTATTGCGGCTGCCGTTTATGTTCCGAATCGGTACGTTTCCATAGGTGGTATTGTCTGATCCGCTAACTTCGCCATTGGCAGGCGTTGGGCTGGGAATAGATGAAGAATGCGAAGCAGCAGCTTTTTCTTTGATGGTTTTTGGGGGCTTTGTTGGTGCCGAGGTTATAGCAGGCTTGACGGGTGCCGGTGTCGCAGCAGTAGGCGGGTCTACTGCCTTGGTAGGAGGTTGGCTAGATGTGAGTTCTGTATTGCCCGGAACCTTAGAAGCAGACGGGTTGATGCTGTGGTTCCACACACAAACACCCACAAGTAAACTGAGGGAGAGCACTGTTGTTATTGAAATTATTGCCGCTTCCCGCTTTGGGGTTTGCTGTCGCGTGTCTTCCCACGTCCAGAATTTGGACAAGAGAAGCAGAGTACCCGCGATAAAAAACCCATCAGCGACCCATGCATGGTTGGCGAGCATAAAAGCTATACCCCCGCCCAAGAGAAATGCGCTGACCCACCCGACAACCTGCCAACACCATAGTTTTTGCAACATGATGTTCGGCTCCTGAATTCGTTCCAACTCCTCCTCAATCTCGGACATATTTCGCCTTCCTCAAAGGCATTCTCCTCCTCTTCGCCCTTGTGCGTCAAGTAAGTTATGTCCTTTACGGGTTGTGCTTGTCTGTAAAATCGTCATAACAAAAGAGTTGCGTCCAAAATAGTGCATCAAAACGACTTAGCCCCGAAGGGAGTTGTGTCCCTACGGGGCTTTTTTCTCTACTGTTTTAAGTATAGCGGATGGACGCTATCTAAAATGCCAACTCTATGTCATTTTGATTGAGTGAGTTAGGTGGTTTTGGGGCTTGACAAGGGATTTTTGGGTTGTTTTTGAAGAAAAAAGTTACAAAGGCAACAAACAAAAGGACAAAAGGAATGGCAAAAAAGCGACAAGCCGGCTTCCGGGAAGATAACGACGGTGCCTTTCGGTAGCTTGCGGCTTCCAGCATTCAACACGCGAAGAGCGCTCCCCGACTGCTGCACAGTCACCTAAGCGCAGAAATAACCGTTGCCAGCCAATCTCAATTGTCGGCCGCCAATGCAGTCGCGCGTCTTCTCGCTATTCGCTCTTATACTGAGCGGGTGTACAAAGGTACGTGCATGGGCAGGATCGTTCAGAGCCTTTTTGGCATATGTTTGTGTCTTTTGGCAGGAACAAGCGTTCTCGTCCCAAAGGTTTCAGCCTCGGACGATGCAACTTGGGCCAAACGCGCAACGCCTTTTGGCCTGAGCTGTTCTTCTCACAACCAATTGATCAGGTCGCCAGATCGACAGCGGTCAGTAGAGGTGCTGTGCGTGAAGCACGGGGACGGTGATCGGACCTTCTCTCTTCGGGTCACCGACCCAAACGGGGGCCGCGCTACCTTGCCGCTTCGTGACGGCGCAAAAGAACTCTTATGGTCACCTGATTCAAGTGCCTTTTTTATCAATGGCAGCGAAAGCGCCTACGCCGGTTTTTTTGTCACTGCATATCAGATAAGGTTGGGCAAACCCCAAGAGCATGTAATTACCGGTCAAGCGGAAAAGGATATGGTCGCTACCTTTCCACCTTGCAAGGCTGCAAACCGCGATAAGACGGAATGCGCTTCGGAAGCGCGAAACCCGCAATGGAATATGTCCGGCGTGGGGTGGGCAACTGATTCCGATTCGATCTTCGTCTTCGCCGAGGTACCATGCAGCAGTTCGCATGGTGGGATTATGTGCCAGGTTATGGGCTATCGTATAAACGCAACTGACGGAAGCATCCTTCAACGCCTAACCGCTGATCAGGTTAAGGTCAGGTGGGCTGGAATGATGGGATGGCATATGCACGTCCCCGATCCGCCGGTGTACGGGCCGCCCTATGTTCCGCACTAGCGCATGACCTTATCGATCGTAGGGCCGAAGACGGAAGATTGCTCCTGATAAACGCGCTTGCGTTCACTGAGTGGCACAGTTTACTCAGCTTTCAAAGCCGTATTATCGGCAAGTTCGCCTCGAAGTTGCCGGTAATACGGTTTTAGGAAATTAGTACTTCGGCATGGATGGGTCGATCTTGTCGGCCCACGCAAGGATGCCGCCGGCGAGGTTGGAGACGTTGGTGAAGCCAGCCTGCTTGAGGATGAGCGCGGCTTTCTGGCTGCGAGCGCCGGAGCGGCAGTGAATGACGACCTCGCGATTTTTTTGTGCGGCAAGCTCACCGATGCGACGCTCAACTTCCCCGACGGGAATCTGTGGAGCGCCGAGGTTCGAGATGAGGTATTCGTGCGGTTCGCGAACGTCGAGCACGAAGACGTCTTCTTTTGCGTCCAGCTTGCGCTTCAGTTCCTGGACTGACATCTGCTGAATGCCGTCGACGATGGGATGCTCGCCAACTGCCTTGTCGCGTGCGATCTCCAACGGGCCGACCTCGCTAGGCGGTGCGATGCCGCAGAACTGGTTGTAGTCGATGAGTTCGGTAACCGTGGGGTTGGTGCCGCAGACGGGGCAGTCGGGATTCTTTCGCAGCTTCAGGGTGCGGAAGGTCATGCCGAGCGCGTCGACCAGCAGCAGACGGCCGATGAGCGGCTCTCCGATGCCGAGGATGAGCTTGATGGTTTCGGTCGCCTGAATGACGCCGAGGAGGCCGGGCAGAATGCCGAGAACGCCGCCTTCCGCACAGGAGGGGACAAGTCCGGGCGGCGGCGGTTCGGGATAGAGGCAGCGATAGCAGGGCCCGAGTGGAGCGCCGAAGATGCTGGCCTGGCCTTCGAAACGATAGATGGAGGCGTAGGCATTGGGTTTGCCGAGGAGGACGCAGGCGTCGTTGACGAGATAGCGGGTCTGGAAGTTGTCGGTGCCGTCGGCGATGATGTCGTAGTCCTTGAGGATCTCGAGCGCGTTGGCGCTGGTGAGCATGGTGTTGTGCTTGACGACGTTGAGGTGAGGGTTGAGGCCCTTGAGCATGATCTCGGCGGAGTCGACTTTGAGCTTGCCGACGGTGGCCGTGGAGTGGATGATCTGACGCTGGAGGTTGCTGGCGTCGACGGTGTCAAAGTCGACGAGTCCGATGGTGCCGACTCCAGCCGCCGCAAGATACATGGCGAGGGGAGCGCCCAGGCCGCCGGTGCCGACACAGAGGACTTTGGCGGCTTTCAGCTTCTGCTGGCCCGCCATGCCGACTTCGGGCAGGATGAGGTGGCGGGAGTAGCGTGCGATCTCGTCGTTGGAGAGTTTGGGGAGTTGGACGGCTTCTTCGATGGCTGTCGGCATGGTCGTTGTCCTCTTTCGGTCTCGGGTGCTGGAGCCTTTTTTGCGGGGGCTCCGCTCAGCTTTTCTCAGGGCTGAAGCCCTGCGCTCCCTTCCAAAAGCCAAAACAGTTCATTCCGCCGGCGATGGATGGGATGATCGTCAGCTCGTCGGTGTCTTTGACGGTGGTTTCCTGCTGGGCGTCGAGGTATCGAATGTCGTCATCGTTCAGGTAGACATTGACGAACGACCGCAGCTTGCCTTCGGGAGTAAACAGATGCTGCTTCAATTCGGGGTAGGTGGCCGTGAGTTGGCTGAACACTGCGTTGACGGTTGTGCCGGGTATGCTGACGGTCTCACGTCCGCCGGTGTAGCTGCGCAACGGCGTAGGAATGTGGATATTCATGCCGGACCTTTCTGGTTGTGCGTCACCGTCTCGGCGACGTTGTGGGCGATATCGATCTGGATCGCTTCATCCTCGAACGTTTTGTCATCCTCTGCTATTCCGCTCAACAAGAAGGAATTGGTGGTGACTGCTTTGCCGTGTTCGACGCTGGTGATGATGTAGGAGCAGCCGAGCCAGTGGGCTTCGGCGAAGTCGGTCTTCGACCATTGCGCCGGATGATCAGGGTGCGAGTGATAGAAGCCGACGATGTCCAGTCCGAGGCCACGTGCCTGGCGCTGAATCTTCACCAACTCCTGGGGTGCGATGTGGTAGCGATTGTGGGCGGAGTCGGTGCGGGTATTGCCGGCGCGCACGATCTGACGGACGTGATTGACTGCCGCGGCGCCATTGCCTTCTCCGGTGACGTTCTTGCCGAGCAGCACGCCGCAGCACTCGTTCGGGTAAGTCTCTTCGCCGTGCGTCCGCAACGCTTCGTAGTCGGCGTACACGATTCGAAGCATTGGCTTACTCCTCCGTCCAGAAGCGTTCGCCCATATATTTGTCGGCGCCGTCGCACAGAATGGTGACGATGACCGCCTCGCGTCCTTTGGCCGCCTCTTCTTCGGCCAGCTGCAACGCTGCAGCAGTGGCGGCTGCCGCAGATACGCCTACCAACACTCCCAGGTTTCGCCCCAGATACTTCGCCATGGCGTATGCGCGCTCGGTGGCCATTTCGATATTCTGGTCGGCAAGGCTGGGGTCGTAGATCTTCGGCACGATCGCCGTCGCCATGTGTTTCAACCCCTCAAGCCCATTGAAGGGCGAGTCGGGCTGCATGGAGACGCATTGAATATTCGGGTTCAATTCCTTCAGCCGGCGCGTGGTTCCCATAAAGGTTCCACTGGTGCCCAGGGCAGCGACAAAGTGGGTGACCTGCCCATCGGTCTGCTCCCAGATTTCGTTGCCGGTGGTGCGGTAGTGTGCCCGCCAGTTTTCGTCATTCGAATACTGATCGGCGTAGTAGTACCGCTCCGGCTCCTCGGCGATCATTGCGCGGGCCTTGCGGATTGCCCCGTCGGAGCCATCCGCCGGATCGGTCCATATCATCTCGGCACCGTAGGCCCGGAGGTATCGCTTTCGCGCTTCCGAGACGTTTGACGGCATGCACAACGTGACTGGAAAACCCATCGCAGCGCCGAGCATGGCATAGGCGATGCCGGTATTGCCGCTGGTCGCATCGAGAAGGCCTCGGTTACTGTCGAGCAGTCCGCGCCGTAATGCGTCGGTGACAATCGCCGATGCAGCGCGGTCCTTCACCGAACCACCGGGGTTGGTCCACTCTGCCTTGCCCAGAATCTGAACCCCGGGCAGATGGGCGGTCAGTCGCTCCAGCCGCACCAGCGGAGTATTCCCGATACGTTGGAGGATGGTGGTCCCAAGCGATTTGACTGTGGCGATCATGCAGCTTCCGTCTTTTCCGTCTTCATGAGAGTCGTTTCGCGCCGCGCTTCAATTGAACGCCATGAGCGAATGTGCGACAGTTATATTGAGTCTAACGTAACGCACCTATGACAAAAAAGGTCCAACCGCGAACCTTCAACGACGTGCTCTCCCTGCTTGGCGGTCAGAGATTCGATGTTGCCCCCGCACAGGAGGGTTCAAGACGTATCGCAAACGCTGTCCAGGTAAGGAAATACGGCTGCGCCGCCGAGATTGCGGCGGCTCCAGACGGCACGGTTGAGATTCTCGCCCGCCCCGGCTGGCTGTTGAACGGCGAGATCGCCCGGCTGCTGGATCGCGGCTATCAAAAGTTCATCAAGACCAGCAAGCTGGAGATTCCTGCCACGGCCGATCATCTGCGGTCGCTTCACGAATTCAGCGAAGAGTTGAACGACGTGACCGGCGGGACGACCCTGTACAACGAAGCACTCGGGACGACCAGCAACGTGTACAACTACGACCGTGTTAAGGGTCGAGAGTAAGGGTCTCACCCGGAGGGGTAAGAGCACAGCGGATTGTCAGCGCAGACGCTTTTGTTCGCGTTGCAGTTCGCGGTAGGCTTCGCTTTTGCCGATGCCCCGTTCCCGGGCGATGCGTTTCAGAGCGTCCATCTCGGCGATTCCTTCGACTTTCATCAGAGTCGCAACTTCGACGGCAAGGCTTGCCTTCTTTTTTTCTGAGGCACTGCCGGCCGGAGACAGGGCAAACATCAGCACGATCTCCCCGCGAATGCTGGCTCTGGCGGCAAGTTGCGAGTGAAGGTGGCTGGCTGGGCCACGCAGAAACTCTTCATGGAGCTTTGTCAGCTCGCGTGCGAGGACTACGTGCTGAGACGGCCCGAAGACCGCCTCGACATCGGCGAGGGTGTCCAGAATGCGGTGTGGCGCTTCATAAAAGACATGCGTCACATCGCCGGGAATCAGCTCTTCGAGAGCGGTCTTTCGCTGGCCTGCCCTGGCCGGAAGAAAACCGTGGAAGGTGAAGCGGTCCGTCGGGAGACCACTCGCAATCAAGCCGCTGATCGCGGCGTTCGCGCCAGGGATGGGAAAGACGTCGATGCCGGCAGCGATTGCTGCAGCAGCAATCTGAGCTCCCGGATCTGCAATCCCCGGCGTGCCTGCGTCGCTGACAACCGCGATGCGCGCCCCCAGCTTCAACTCCGTCGTAAGCTCATCCGCCCTGGCGCCTTCATTGTGCATGTGGTAGCTCACGGTGGGGGTACGAATCTCGAAATGATTCAGCAGCTTTTGCGTCTGCCGCGTGTCTTCGCAGGCGATGCGGTCCACGCTCCGCAGGACACGCAGCGCACGCAGGCTGATATCTTCCAGATTTCCAATTGGCGTGGCCACAAGGTACAGTCCCGGCGCCAGCGGCTTGCCGGAACCGGTTTCGTGATCGACGGACATTATTCCTGAGGCCGCATCTTGCGGCGCTGATTCAACAGACCCATCGAGTGAGCGAGATTCTGCGGCGTAATAATGCCGACGATGCGATCTCCTTCCAGCACCGGCACCATCTGGGCGCCCTGTCCGGCCATAATGCGGCGCAGAGTCTTTACCAGGGAGTCGTCCGGCTGCGCGGTTTGAAACGAGCGCGTCATCACGCCCTGCACATAGCCGTTGCCATCGCTATGAAGAGCGTCGACGATGCTTTGTCGCGACACCGCACCCACCAGGTTGGCCCCGCGGACGACAGGGAAGACATCCTGCAGCGTGTGCACGGATCGCTGCAACGCATCTTCCAGCGTGTCCGAGGCAGAGAGCATGGAGAACTGCGTCAGCATCACGTCGCGCATCCGCACAGCGTCGACATCGGTCTGCAGGAGAAGACCCTTATCCTCCATCTGCGCGCCAATCAGGAGAAAGCCGCCCAGCGCCAGCAGCCACATGCCTGCTGTCTTTCCGGACAACATCGCGCCCATCCCGGCGATGATCAACCCATAGGCCACGATCTGTCCCAGCCCGGCAGCAGCGCGCGATCCTTTGATCGTGCCTCTGGTCCTGGCGAACTCACCACGAAACACGCGCCCGCCATCCAGTGGCGCTGCCGGCATCAGATTGAGGACACCCAACAATACGTTCATCCACACTGCGGCTCGCAAAAGGTAAGACGGCGACAACCATGGCTGCTCGTAAAATTTAACCTGGGGCGAGATCGTCAGCGCGATTGCCGCCAGCAGCAGGCCGAATCCGATATTTGCAATCGGCCCGATGACGCCCATTTTCTTTTGCATGGCAGGAGTGGCCGCAAGTTCTGTGGCTTCCGACGTCGCATAGCTGAACAGGCCGCCCGTAGGCAGCAGCAGGATGCTGCGAAGCTCCAGCCCAAACCAGGCGGCTCCTACGGCGCGCGCAACCTCGCGCACAACAACTGCCAGCACCAAGAGCATCCACAGCGCAAACCCGCGTGCGCCTGACGCCCCCTCCATGGAGGCATAGCTGATCGACAGCCCAAGGAGAAGCAGGAACAGCGTGTGGACGCGAACATCGACGCCGAGAATTCTACCGACCGGAAAAGACCACCCGCGCATGTTCCCTATTGTATGCGCAGCGTATGTTGCTCCGACCATCCTTGGCTTACCATGCTTAAAGATGCGCGTCATCGCTGGTATTTACCGCTCACGTCAGCTGATCGCCCCGCGCGGTATGCAGACCCGTCCCACCAGCGACCGTCTGCGCGAAACTCTGTTCAATATTCTGGCGCCGCGACTCGATGCCTGCCGCTTTGTCGATCTCTACGCCGGTACTGGGGCCGTTGGAATCGAGGCGCTCAGCCGTGGTGCAGCGCATGTCTGGTTTGCGGAGAACGCCGAGCCTGCACTGGCGTCTCTGCGGCAGAATCTCGCAGCATTGAAGATTAATCGAGACTTTACGTTGGAGGATCGTGGCACTGGAGCCATGCTGCAACGACTCAGCAAGCTGACGCAGCCTGTCGATCTCGTGTATCTCGACCCGCCGTACGATGCTGAGGACGAATACTCCGGCACGCTTAATTTTTTCGGCAGCGTGCGCGGGCGGGCGATCCTTGCTCCGCATGCGCTTGTCATTGCTGAGCACAGCAGCAAAGCGAAACTGTCGATTCGCTATGGTGCGCTGGAACACACGCGCCTGCTGAAACAGGGCGATGCCGCGCTTAGCTTTTTTGCTCTTGCGGCTGAGTAAAACCGCCGCCCGTATGCTGCCCGGTACGCAGATCGAGCGAGAAGGCGACCTCACGGTCCGTCATCAGATTCCACCCCGTGCCGTGCAGCACATCGCCATCGATGCCGGTGATGCGAATACCCTCCCAACTCAGGCGCCCCGACTCCCACGCGAGACCGTTCTGTCCCCACGCCATCATGGAATGGAAGCCGATGAACAAGAGCAAGTCCTGCGCCAAAAGCACTCGCACCTCAGCTACGGGTTTCAGCGCGATGTGGATGCACTGCTCCGGCTGTGCGGTATCGACGACATAGGCATAGCCGCCTGCAACGGCGCACATCTCGCCGGGATTGGGACAGGCAAACACGCCAGTGGGCATCGCCGGATCGGTGAACCCCAGAGCGCACGTTGCCAGAAACGTGGCACCGTTCGCTGGCCTCACCATCAACTGCAACGCGCCGCGGGCCAGGGCATCTTCTTCTCCGGCAATCTGTCTGGGGTAGACAAACTGCCGTGCGGGCGCGATCAGTGGAGGCGTCTTGAGAATTTCGGCTCTCCAGTTTTGCGGGAATTCGAGCACAGACGTCACAAGTTCAGTCTCATGTGGGACTCAACCCAATCACGTTGTTCTGTTGTGTCCGGAACTTCGCAATCCCGAGCTACCGAGATTTGTAGCCATGCTCTCTCGGGTGGTATGCCTGATCGAATCAACAAGCTGGCCGAAGTGACGGATGAGCGGCCGATGCTGGCACGGCAATGAACGCCAACCCGTTTGCCTCGCGCCAGAAGATTCTCAAGGTCTTTGAGAAATTCCATAAATGAAAACGTATCAAGCGGGACGCCGCCATCCGGTATCAGCGAAATTAATGAATAGAAGACCCTTTCCTGTGCGCAGGAGGCTTCCCGCTCCAGACCCGCTTCCGCGCCTCATCCTTCTCGAAGCATCGACACCACCACATCAATACCAGCCTCTCGCAGCGCCAGACATCTCGTCATCGAGCCAATCGTCACCTCGCGGTCTAGGCACAATCGCGAGTTGGGAAGTGATCCAGTAAGGTCGGACGATCATCGAGAAGCATCCAGGGCCTGCGCGATATCTTCGATCAGGTCTTCGACCGCCTCGCATCCGGTGCTCATACGGATGAACCCCTCGGCAATCGCGTCGCCGCCCCATCGCGCACGGCGCTCCGCGGTGGTCGACACTCCGCCGAAGCTGGTTGCCTCGGTCAACAGCTTCGACTTGGCGAGAAATTTTTCTGCCGCCGCTCTATCGCGCAATACGAAGCTCAGCACTGGCCCGAAGTAGCGCATCTGCTTCTTCGCAATCGCATGTCCCGGATGAGCCGGCAGGCCCGGGTACATCACGCTGACCACATCTTCGCGGGTGGTGAGAAACTCGGCGATCCGCTGGGCGTTGTCGCAGGAGCGTTCCAGCCGCAAGGGCAGCGTCGCGATGGAACGGAGCGCCAGCCAGGCTTCCATCGGTCCCAGAGCGGCGCCGGTCAGGGTTCGCCACTGATCGATCTGCGCTCGCAGCTCAAGATCGCGCATTGCCACGTGGCCCAACAGGAGATCGCTGTGCCCGGTCATCGACTTGGTGTCCGATGCGACAGAAAAATCAGCACCAAGAGCGAGTGGAAGCTGGCCCAGTGGCGTCGGTGTCGTGTTGTCGACTGCGACCAGAGCTCCTGCACGATGCGCTTTTTCACTCAGCATCGCGATGTCGCAGATCTCCATCGCCGGGTTGCTCGGGGACTCCAGCCAGAGCAGCCGCGCACCTTCGAGGAGTTCTCCCTGCGCGTTTCCTGCGGTGGGAGCCATGCGCACCACCACGCCCATTTGAGTGAAGTACTCCTGCATCAAGAGGCGCGCCGTGTAGTAGGCATTGGAGGGAAGAACGACAACATCGCCCGGCCGCAGCACTGCACCAAAGATCGCCGTGCATGCCGCCATGCCGGAGGCAAATACCAGCGCACTCGCCCGATAGCTCTCGCCGGACGTGAGTTTGCCGGACTCCATCTGCCCGATAGCTTTCTCGAGCGATGTCCACGTCGGATTGTGCGACCGCGCATAGGTGTACGGCGTATCGGCAGGATCGCCTGGCGTGTAGTACGGAGCAGCGAAGACAGGCCCGGAGTGCAGCGGCTCGCCGGGGGCAAACCGCGTCAGCGTAGAACGGATGATTTTTGTGGCGTCGCGCATAGAGTTCAGAAGGCCGGCCCGGGAGCCGAACCGATTGATGGTAGCAGGGTCAACGGCTGCTCTTCTTCCTGCCCAGTTTCTTCCTGCTTCGTCCGGTCTTCGAGAAGTGCTCCCATCCACCAGGCTGCAACTCGGCACGGCTGCCATCGGGAGCAAGCAGGCTCATCAAGGGTCGCCCGGAGCGGCGACGCGTCAGGCTTCCTATCCGCGTGATCGGCACTCCTGCGAGAGACACGGGCATCGAAACCGAAGCCGGCGCTGCAAACAGCAACTCGTAGTCCTCGCCGCCATGCAACGCAGCGTGCAGGGCAGCAGCCGGCCCTGCCTTGCGCGCCAGGGGATGGATGGGGAGTGCTGCCTGCTCAATCTCTGCGTTCACTCCGGAGGTTCGGCAAAGATGAGCGAGGTCGGTGGACAGGCCATCGCTCAAATCCAGGCACGCTGTTGCCAACTCCCGCCGCAACAGAGCTTCGCCTACGTCGAGACGCGGCTCCGGAAATAGTTGTGGGTGGTCGTCTGTCGCAGATACCTTGAGGATCCGCCTCTGTCGTCGCAGCATGGCCGATAACTCCGCTGCTGCGCCGCCAAGTTGCCCAGTCACATACAACGCATCGCCCGCGGCCCCGCCGCTTCGCCTTAGCGCTTCTCCCTTCGGAGCGGCGCCAATCAACACAATGTCGGCGAGGATCGGTCCATCTCTGCCGGGCGATTCCGACGTATCTCCTCCGGCAAGCGGTACGCGGTGCATCTCGGCCAGGGCGCGCAGTCCGTTGAAGAAGCGCGCGACCCACTCGCGTCCGGCGGATGTCGAGAATATCGTTGCCGGCAACGCGAGAGAGAGGAAGGCTGCCAGCGGAGTGGCTCCCATCGCAGCCAGATCGCTCAATCCGCGCGCCAGACAGCGGTGCCCCACCGATTCAGGAGGGTGCAGATCGCGGCGAAAATGCCGTCCTTCCAGCGTAAAGTCGGTGGTCACAAGCACTTCAGATCCTGACGGTGCGCGGAGAATTGCACAATCATCGCCGATGCCTAATGTGAGTCCTTTGGTCGTTGTGTGGAAATCGTGGCGAATCTGTTCGACCAAGTCCAGCTCGTGCATCGGTTGGCGGCGCTTTTTCATCTTACAAGTCAGGATAAATGGTCGTCACGGGATGGTACTTTGGTGGTATTTCCGTGGTAGATCAGCGGTGAAACCGTGGTTGCACGCGGGTACCCGGTTTGTTACCCTCGTAGAGGACGCTCAAGAGAGAATTGCAATCTGGAATGGCGATTGGAGAATTTCATTTGCCTGAATTGATTTCAATGACTGCATATCCTCTCCGAGCCGCGGCTTGCTTCGCGGTCAAAATCTGGGCCAAGGTTTCTGCTTGAAGCTTAAAAAACGTTATTACATCATGTTCGTCAGCCGCGACGAAGACGGCAACCTGAATAAGGTTCCGGTTCCTCTTCACTACGCCTATCTTTTTATCGCGGCTGCTGCGATCGGCCTGTTTACGATCACCGGACTGGCCGGTTCTTACTCCCGAATGCTGATCAAGACTGCTCGCTTCAATCAACTGCGGCAGGATCACGACTCGCTTCAGAAAGATTATGCGCACCTTGAAAAGGCCGCGCATGAGAAGGATGTCGAAGCGGCTTCTCTGGGTTCTCTGGCGAGCGAGGTCTCGGCGCTCTATGGGCTCACGGCGAGCAAGCTGGCTGTCCCGATGGGCCGGCTCACCGACAAGAACCACGCAAAATCCGCCGGTGTGGCCGATGCGGTTGCGACTGCTCCACTCGCAGGCTCTGACGAGTCGTATTACAAGTCCGTGGACGCTTTCTATGCTCTGCGCAACTCTGCGATGAACGGCATGACGATGCGCCCGGTGTCGAATATCGGTGGTCCCGGCGGCTTCGTCTCCACGACCAATCTCTTCGGAGCCGGCTCCGGGATCGACTCTGCCTTCGTTCCTACGCTCTGGCCCATCATGGGTCCGATCACCAGCAGCTTCGGTCAGCGGGAAGATCCGATTCAGGGTAATGGGGAAGGCGAGTTCCATACCGGCATCGACATCTCCGCGCCGAATGGCGTTCCCATTCGCGCCACCGGCGATGGCACCGTGCAGGAGGCCCAAATGTCCAACGGATACGGCCGAGAGGTCGTCATCGACCATGGACACGGGGTTGAGACGGTTTACGGGCACATGTCGGGGTTTGCTGTGATTGCCGGCGAGACGGTGGTTCGCGGCCAGGTTATCGGCTTTGTCGGGCACAGCGGCCGCACTACCGGCTCCCATCTGCACTACGAGGTCCGTATCCACAACACGCCGGTGAATCCGCATAAGTATCTGCGGACGACGATCGCGGACCTGGGCAGCGACGTACCGAAGGGCTAAGGGTTCCTCTATAAAGGAACGGCAGGGTCGACTCAACGAGTCGGCCCCGCTTTTTTTAGCGCGATGACACCTCGGATGGCGGATTTTGTTATCGTGTCTCTACCCTCATGAACCTGCATCCGACCACCGCCTTGTTCCTGCTTCCCGCGATGCTGATTCTGCTGGATCTGGGCCGCCGCTTCCGGATTCATCACAAAGCTCCGGCCGAAAGCGCGGCGATTGAAGGCGCCATCTTCGCTTTGTTTGGTCTTCTGCTGGCGTTTACCTTCTCGGGTGCGGTGACGCGCTACGATGCTCACCGTGAGCTGCTGGTCGAAGAGACGAACGCTATTGGTGTCGCATACTTTCGACTCGATTTGCTGCCTCCGGCTGCGCAACCGGCTCTGCGGCAGCTTTTCCGCGACTACACTACCTCGCGCTTCGGCCTCTACAACGGCGTTAGCGAGGAGATCTCCCCGGTTACGGAGCAGTTGCAACGCGAGATCTGGAGGCAATCGGTCGCCGCCACCAGGTCTCCGGAGGCGCACCCCGATGCGGCCAAGCTCCTTCTTCCCGCTCTGAACGCGATGATCGACATCACCGGTACGCGCCAGAACGCCTTCAACATGCATCCCCCTGACATCGTCTTTCTGCTTCTTTTTGCGTTCAGCTGCGGGTCGGCCTTTCTCGCGGGCTATAGCATGACCATGCGTGGCCGGAGCTGGTTCTACATGATCGCCCTGGCGATTGCGGTGACGGGAACGATCTATGCCACGATGGAGATTGAATATCCGCGCCAGGGGCTAATCCGGCTCAACAATACAGATAAAAGGCTGATCGACCTTCGCAACTCGATGAATTAGCCGGTGGGAGCGGCTTCTCGCCGCCGCGAAAAGTCCTTGTGGGCCGCCCCAGTGACTGCGCGAAGCAACTGGATGCCCAATACCTTTGCGAAGGCAGTGAAAATACGGATTTCCGGTTACTTTCGTGCATCTTTCTGGTCATGTTCAATCGACTTCTTCGCCGATATAGTCACGGTGGAAGTAAGGCAGGCGTGTCGTTACACGCGTCTTTCCGGCCTTGCACCTCTGAAGATGATGCCCCTGTCTTCGTGAGGGAAGGGACTTAGCATGGTTCAAACCTCCGCTTCTTTTCGACGCTGCGCACAGGACGTGGACGGCTCGATCTCTCTGTCCGAGATCATCTCCGCGCTCTCCTATGCGCTGGATCTGACAGAAGGCGCTGTGCACGGGCACGCTCTGCGCAGTTGTCTGCTGGGCATGCGCATCGCCGAGGAGGCAAAGCTTCCCTCCGACCAGACCACCGGCCTCTATTTTGCGCTTCTCTTGAAAGACATTGGTTGCAGCAGCAATGCCAGCCGCCTCTGCCAGATCGTCGGTGGCGACGACCGCGCCATGAAGGCCGGTCTGAAATTTGAAGACTGGACCAGGCCGCACCGGCCGAACCTCGCCACGCTGAGACTGCTTTGGGCGAACGTGCTCCCACATTCCGGCGCTGCCGCGAAGATTGCACGGATTCTTCATATCGGCCTGACACAGCAGAAGAACAACCAGGAGATGATCGGGCTGCGCTGCGACCGCGGCGCCAGCATCATCACCAAGCTTGGCATGGGCCGGCTCGCCGCCGAGGCTGTCCGCAGCCTGGACGAGCACTGGGACGGCAGCGGATTTCCCGACAGCGTAAAAGGGGAGCAGATCCCGCTTCTGGCACGCATCTGCGCGATCGCCCAGCATCTTGACATCTTCTCCGCGGGCCGGGGTGCGCAGAACGCGATCGACACGCTCGAGCAGCGCAGCGGCACATGGTTCGATCCACAACTCGTCCGGGTTGCCGTCTCGCTGCACCGGCGCGGCGCTTTGTGGACCAACTGCCTGCCCGGCGATTGTGAAGAAGACACGCGGCGCGCAGTTCTCGATCTCGATGCCGGCGGCAATCATCAACTTGCCCCGGGCCAGGTCGATCAAATATGCGAGGCGTTTGCCGATGTCGTCGACGCCAAGTCGCACTTTACCTTCCGCCATTCCATGGGCGTTGCCGATGCGGCGTTCGGTATTGCCGAAACGATGGGTCTGCCGCCGGAGCGCGTTCAGTTGGTTCGTCGCGCCGCTCTGTTGCATGACATCGGAAAGCTAAGTATCTCGAACACCATTCTGGATAAGAAGACCGAACTGACTTCCGGTGAGTGGAAGGCAGTCCACCAGCATCCCCGGATTACCCGCCTGATTCTGGAGCGGGTCCGCTCCTTCCGCGAGATGGCCATCATCGCAGGCGAGCATCATGAAAAACTCGACGGCTCCGGCTATCCCGATCGCCTGACGGCGGCGGATCTCTCGTTGGAATCCCGCATTGTCGCGGTTGCCGATGTATTCGGAGCGTTATCCGAGGATCGTCCTTACCGCGCGGGCATCAAGCTGGAAGATACGCTCGCGATTATGGTGAAGTTCGCTCCATATCAGCTCGACGCCAATTGTTTCGACGCCCTGGTTTCCCTGGTGTCGGGCGAGCGCGACCTGGCGTTTGAGCCTGTGCTCGCGGCCCGCTCCTCCCTGGAATACGCGTTCGAATCCGCGATTTGAAGGATACGCAGTTTTAAAAAAGAGCGGCCGAAGATGTCGGCCGCTCTTCTTTTGAAACAAACTATTTGCCGGCATAGATGACGTGCCAGACACTGTTTGTGCCATCGTCGGTTACAAATAGCGATCCGTCTTTTGCCACGGTGACACCGACGGGACGGCCCCAGACCTTGCCGTCGGGCGTAACGAAGCCAGTCAGGAAATCCTCGTACTCCCCTGTGGCGGCGCCATCGTGCATCGGGATGCGGATCACCTCATAGCCGGCGCGGTGAGCGCGATTCCACGATCCGTGTTCGGCGGCAAAGCCGTCCCCGCCGTAGGCCGAGGGGAACTGTCTGCCGGTGTAGAACGTGAGCTCGAGCGAAGCGAAGTGCGGCTGCAGGATGACGTCCGGAGTGAGGACTTTGTCCTTCAGCTCAGGATGCGTTCCCATCAGGCGCGGGTCCTGATGGCCGCCCATGTAGTACCAGGGCCAGCCGTAGAATCCGCCCTCCTTTACGCTGGTGATGTAGTCGGGCACCAGGTTGTCGCCGAGGTTGTCGCGCTCATTGGTGGAGCACCATAGCTGGCCGGTGGTTGGATTGATCGCCTCTCCGACGCAGTTGCGAATGCCGCTGGCGTAGACCTTCACGAACTTGCCTTCGGGGGAATATTCCAGTACATCGGCGCGATGAAACTCACGCGGATGCGTATCGGGATCGTCCACATTGGAAGCGGAGCCGACAGAGATGAACATGCGCTTGCCATCCCTGGAGAAGGCGACATCGCGCGTCCAGTGGCCTCCGCCGCGCAACTGGGCATAACCGGGCAGCACAGGGACGACGGTCTCGGGCGCTGCGGCGGCCTTCAGGTCGCCGTTCTTGTAGGGAAAGCGAACCAGGCTGGTTGTGTTGGCAACGTAGACCCACTTCGGGTTATCGCCCAGCGGGTAGAAAGCGATGCCGAAGGGATGGTCGAGTCCGGCCGCAAAGGTCTCGGTCGTGGTCGCCTTACCGTCGGCGCTGACGCCTCGCAGCACGATCACTTTTCCTGCGCGGCTGTCGGCCAGAAAGAGATCGCCGTTGGGAGCGGTGCGAATCAGTCGTGGCTCGGAGAAGCCCTGCGCGTACATCTCCACCTTGAAGCCTGCGGGCGCGACCGGCCACGCCCCGTCAGGCCGCGGAACCACGCTCGGCCCATTGTCGACCGACTCATCTGGCTTAGGCTGCGGCAGGTCGGCGACGGTGAGCTTGCGGCGGACACCGGGATGCTCCTGGGTGTAGTCCGTGAAGGCTGCCTGCCCAGTAATGACAGGGCTTGATTGCGCGCAGAGCGAAAGAGGAAGGAAAGACGCCGCGGCCGCCAGGGCCAGCGTTCGAATAACAGGGAGGGTCAATCTACGCATGAGGGTTTTCTCCTTGGAGTATGAAGTCCTTTAGATGCGTCTGGCCGATCAATCGAACTTTGCTGTCCCGAATCTCGAACTCAAGCGACTCGGCATTCTCTATAAGGTTGACGGAATGAAAGCGCCGAAAGTTTGACATCAGCTCGGCATCCGTGGCGTCGGGGAAGAGAAGGACGAGACGGAAGGCCTGCATGAAGAATCCATGAGTGAATATGACGATGCAGCCGGCGGGATTCCTGGCTGCGAGCCGGCGGATCGCTTCGCGTGCGCGATCCAGAAATGCAACAAAGGACTCGGCGCCGTCGCCGTCGATATAGGCTGGGTCGCGGTGCTTCCAATAGTTGAAGACGTGCGGTTCGCGGTCTGCTTCGCTTGTGTTGTGGTGGCGCGCGGGATTGAGAAAGGAAAATTCGTGCACCGGCCACTCTTCCACTGGAACCTCGGGAAACCGCTGGCGAAGCGGCTCAGCGGTCTGTTGCGCGCGCAGGAACGGGGAAACGATGAAGAGCGTCGGTTTGCAGTCGAGACTGCCGGCGAAGCTTCTGGACTGCAAATGGCCGGTTTCGGTGAGCGGATTCGTGACGTGGTCAACCGTCTTGCCGCCGGCGTTCGCCAGACTCTGACCGTGGCGGACAAGAATGATCCTGGTGGCCGCCGGAGGCTGGGCGTCGGTCATCGGTCATTGCCTCCCCTCAGGGGAGGGGGTCATGAGCCTCTTCAGAAGCTCCACGGGAATATTTGCCGTCAGGATCGCCCGATCCTTGTGCTGTTCAATCTTCGTCGAATCGATCAGCTCCAGAGCGGGCAAGTCGGAGGCTGCGTTGGGCTGCATCTGCGCCTGAGTTCGCTGAATCGACTTCAACAGCACCAGCAGAGTCGCCAGAGTCTGGGTTGCATGGGCCGCATCGGCCTCCGTGGGAGCAATCTGTTCGATGCGCAGATGCAGCGTGCCCAGGTAGCGCAGGCTCGCGACGAAGGTCGTGTCTTCCGGAAGCGGAAGCTGCAGGCCGAAGACGCTGATGTAGCCGCGGTCGGAGAAGGGAATCCCGATGTGGCCGATCGCCCATGCGCTGGAGAACGCGGGCACGTCGCGGTATCGCGCCGACAGCAGCGACGAGCCGGAAAACGGCGACGCTGCCGCACGGTGCCGATCGAGGATCGAGTGAATCTGCTCGGTGGTCGGCATGTTCGATGCAGCGATGGTGTCATAGCCGAGTTGCGCAATCCGTAATGGCCGCGTCAGCTTCCCGTCGCCCATCGGAATGGTGAAGATGTCACGGCCTGCGTAGGTTTCCTTCGCCGTGGCGATGGTTGCCAGGTAGCGCGCGAGACGCTCCCCATCAAAGCGCCCTTCAAACACCTCCGAGTAACCTACCGGTCCATTGGGTCCATTGGGATCGTCCATGCGGTGCAGAGCGAAGGCAACCGCATCGAGATCGCGCTCCGGCACAATGCCTGTCGCATCAATAAATCGCTGGTACTCAGGGTTGCGAGGCACCTGGGTGCGGTCGAAATGAGTCGCCACACGCAGCGGCTTCAGGTTGGCATAGACGATCGCATCGGACTCGGGAAGAAGGCGCGCGACCTCCGGAGGAGCCGACTTGCGCAGCATCAACACGACCACCAGCGCAATCATCAGCGCCAGCATCAACAGCAGAGAGTAGCGGGTGCGTTTACGCATCGAGAATCGCATCAAGGACATGGCCGGTGAGCCGAAGTGTCAGCATTGTTGTTGCGAAGTCGCGACGTCCACGCCTTCACAGTTAAGCATAGACCATCTTCCGGTCCGATTTTCCCGCATTTGACGAAGATATCTGTGTCGGCGATCTACTCGACGATAGCGAACGTGTAGATTTTGCCGCCGTTAGTGACATTGCCCGTTCCGGGCGGCAGAATGCCGTATTCTCCGCCGCCTGTGCTCTGGTCGACGGTGAACTGGTACGTGTGCGGAGCGGTTTTGACCGGGTTGAACTTCACTTCATCGCGGTCGGCGCCACCGGTCGAGTGGAAGACTCCTCCCGTCAGAACGCGAAACTCGCGGTTGTCGGAGTTGATTCGGAAGCGAAGGAAGTCGTACTCGTTGGCCGAGACTCCCTCCGGGACGTAGATCAGAAGCTCGATGGGGCTCTGCAGGGCGAGCTTCGATTCGCGGCCGTTGAGGTGTCCGTTGCGATCTTCCCTGATGATGCCGTGCGTCGCGGTCGATTTAAGCCAGCCACCGGACTTGATGTGGACAATCTCGGGCTCGATGGCGATCCATTTTCCGGTGTGGTCTTTGTAGTAGACGCCGATCTCGTTGACGTCGGAGAGCTCAACCGGTTTTTCGGGCGCGTTCGTGATCTGTCGGCGGGTCTTGTTGATCATCGCCGTGATCACGCGGTCGGAGACGCCTGCGGTCTTCAGCGCCACCAAAGCGTCGGCGTCCGTGGTGTACTGGCCCGGCTGTGTGTTGATGGTCTCGACGATGAGATCGTCCCCCAGGCCGGCCTTCGCCATCTTCATCACGGATTCGTTCGTCATCGACGGCGCTTTCGCTGCCATCAGAGGACCGTCAACTGCCTGCGGCGCGTCGGAGGTATGCTGTGCGGCCGCGACAACGACAAAGGAAAAGGAGATGCAGAGAGCGAACAGCAGAAAGCGCAGCAGCAGTGTGTTCCGAAGGGGCATAGGATGAGCGGATCCGGGTCGTCGATAGGCTAGCATGGCTGTGATTTTGGACGTCTTCAACAAAGTCGTGGTAAGCCAGCGCGGGGGCCGTTGCCCCGGGGTTCTGGCTATGCTAAAGTTAGCTCTGCGGCGCACTCTGCGCGGGCACTGCTGTGCGTCATTCGGTGGGGCTTACAGAGAGCAAATTGCTGTGGGTGCTGGCGTAGCTCAGCTGGTAGAGCATCTGATTTGTAATCAGAGGGTCGGGGGTTCAAGTCCCTTCGCCAGCTCCAGTCTTCCGCAGCGGGAAAAGAAAGACGGATTTGGTTGTACTGCTCTTGCCGTTCTGGCGCTGCAGACCTCCGGTCATTCCTTCAGGGATTTGGTACCCGCTCGATTTGCAAGTGGAATCGACGACGGGCTTGACGGGTTGAGATGGGTGCTGCGTTCGAACGTGACGGGGCAGGATGTGCACAGGTGGCCGAGTGGTTAATGGCAGCAGACTGTAAATCTGCCGCGTTATGCGCTACGGAGGTTCGAATCCTCCCCTGTGCACCATTTAGTTTTGAGGTAGTGCGTGGTGAGCGTTGTGGATCTAAGCCCGGCAGGCAGCGGAAGAATGGTTATCGCGCTGGCTGTACTGGCCATGTTGGCGTTTATGGCGTGGCGAACCATGGAGCCGGGCAAGTTTCAATCGCTGACCTGGATACTGCTAGGTTTTTTTGCCTTCCGCATCATCCTCGGACGGCTGCGTTCGCGGTAGGATTGTAGAAGCACGAAGTTTAGTGAATTTGTGTTGAAGATTTTGCAGCAGGCTGGCGTAGCTCAGTGGTAGAGCACTCCCTTGGTAAGGGAGAGGTCGAGAGTTCAAGCCTCTCCGTCAGCTCCAGATTTTTGGTGTGCCGTAGGGCGGGAGTAGCGGTAGGTCCGGGCTTTAGCCCAGGACTAGAGTCACAACCGGACTTCCGGACATCAAGCGGGAGTAACTCAGTGGTAGAGTCACAGCCTTCCAAGCTGTTGGTCGCGGGTCCGATTCCCGTCTCCCGCTCCAAAGATTTCAACGCGATCCAACTTCCGGGTCGCAGGAGAGTGTGTTGAGCAGTCTGTATGAGCAGCCCGTACTTCCCATCTCCGATCCGCAGACCTTCCATGCGGTGAAGAGCGCTATTGAGTCCTCGTTTTCCGCGGGCCATGTAGCAGAGTTCCTGAAGTCGCTGGAACGGTTGAAGCTGCGCATCCGCGACTTCGAAGATGTCCTCGGCAAAGGCAATCTCGGGGCTACTACTGCCGCGGAGTATAGCCGGCTGGGCAATGCCGATCAGGGCCAGATTCGCGAACTCTATCTCGCCAGCCTGGAGCACGTCGCACCGGAGCTGCGAGAGAAGTTCTTCAAGCTGTACGCGTACTACTGAGCGATTCGCGGCCACCTCAAGTTTAGTTTTGCAACTTTCGTTGAAGTATTCACCTGAACCCCGGTGCAATGCGCCGGCCAACAATAGAGACGGAGAGATTATGGGCAAGGAAAAGTTTGACCGGTCAAAGCCGCACGTAAACATCGGGACGATCGGACACATCGATCACGGCAAGACGACGCTGACAGCGGCGATCACGAAGGTTCTGTCGAAGCACAACCCGAAGAACACGTTTCGCTCGTTCGACACGATCGACAACGCACCGGAAGAGCGTGAGCGCGGCATCACGATTGCGACCTCGCACGTGGAGTACGAGACCAAGAACCGCCACTACGCGCACGTCGACTGCCCGGGCCACGCCGACTACATCAAGAACATGATCACCGGCGCAGCGCAGATGGACGGGGCTATTCTCGTCGTTGCAGCGACCGACGGCCCGATGCCCCAGACCAAGGAGCACGTTCTGCTGGCGCGTCAGGTTGGCGTGCCGTTCATCGTGGTGTTCCTGAACAAGTGCGATGCGGTTGAAGACGAAGAGCTGATCGAGCTGGTCGAGATGGAAGTGCGCGAGCTGCTATCGAAGTACGACTACCCGGGCGACGACACTCCGATTATCCGCGGCTCTGCGCTGGGCGCGCTCAACGGCGAAGCCAAGTGGGAGGCCAAGATCGACGAGCTGATGGATGCGGTGGACAAGTATGTTCCGCAGCCGGAGCGCGCGGTTGACCAGCCGTTCCTGATGCCGATCGAAGACATCTTCTCGATCTCGGGCCGCGGCACTGTGGTTACGGGCCGTATTGAGCGCGGCAAGGTGAAGGTTGGCGAAGAGAGTGAGATCGTCGGCTTCCGCGAGACGCGCAAGACGGTGGTTACGGGCGTCGAGATGTTCAAAAAGCAGCTCGATGAAGGTCTGGCAGGCGACAACGCCGGGCTTCTTCTGCGCGGTATTGCGAAGGAAGATGTGGAGCGCGGCATGGTGTTGGCCAAGCCGGGATCGATCAAGCCGCACACCGACTTCAAGGGCGAGGTGTATGTGCTGTCGAAGGAAGAAGGCGGGCGTCACACTCCGTTCTTCAACGGCTACCGTCCGCAGTTTTACTTCCGCACGACCGACGTGACGGGTTCGGCGAAGCTTCCTGCAGGCACCGAAATGTGCATGCCGGGCGACAACATCCAGCTGGAGATCACGCTGCACACTCCGGTAGCCATGGAGAAGGGCCTGAGGTTTGCTATCCGCGAAGGCGGCAGGACTGTCGGCGCTGGAACCATCTCCGACATCATCAAGTAAGGAAGCATCAGCAAGAAAAAAGCGGCGAGCTTCGGCTCGCCGCTTCCTATTTCTTTGCTTTCCCATTGCGAGTCTCTCGGGCGCGCTCTAATGAGCTTCGACCCAGACAGAAACCGATTTCGTGTTTTTGAACTTCCTTGTGCGCTTGCCTGTGGCGATATCCAAAAGGTAGATGTCGTAACTGTCAATCTCAGCATTCCGAGATTTGTTGATGAGCAGCGTTTTGGAATCTGGCGACCAAACCGGCGGGGCACCGTACAGATAAGAACGGTAGGTCATAAGAGTTCGTGATTGCGTGCCGTCAGGAGTCATTAGACTGACTGAATCGTCAGGCTCGTAGCATTGCCCTGCATGGCACCATTGAGGCGACTGCCCATCTTTGCGTGGAACGTAGGCAACGTAAGCGATCCATTCTCCTGAAGGTGACCATGAGGGAGAATGACCGATGCTCACCGGCTTAACGGCGAAAGTCTCCAGATCAAGAATGTAGATTGTGTAAATCATCGAGGTTGTCGGGGAGTCTTGTGGGAGCATCTCGAATGCGATCCGCCGGCCATCCGGAGACCAGCTAATCTGCTGCCCCGGGTCCGCTCCCAATTGAGGCCCTACGGATATTGCGCCGGTCCTGAGATCGAGGATTTGGAGGTTCCAGGATGCCGCGCCATTGTGCCGGGCGCAAACCAGCTTGCTGCCGTCGGGAGAAATTGCAGTCGCTCCTCCGCCAAATCCGATGATCTCTTGGTCGGTCCATTTGCCCGTTTTATCGTCCATTGCCAACGTGCTGGGGACAAACCGGAGCGGCGGACCCGGAAGCGCGTGTGTGAAAGCAACGATTCGTCCGTTGGAGGAGATGCTGGGGAGTCGGCGGCCATAGCGAGATCCATCTTCTGGCTGCAGATGTATCGTGGTGTCCCCATTCGTGAGCGTCAAGTCGTACGGAGCGCCAACCAACAACGTTGCTCCCGGAATTCGTGGCAAGTTGTCCTTCTTCGCTGTTTGCCCGCATAGGGAATTCCCACCGAATAGCGTGCTTACAACGAATATAATCAGTATTTTGTTTCGCATAGGGTACCGTTGCCAGCGATGCCTTTTCAAAATCCGACCTTTCATGGATAATAGATCAGGATGAGCGTGGCCTGACCGTTCCTCTCTCCGTTAGAAAATCAGGATTTGGCAGCAGGGGCCATTGCCCTGTGTCGCGGCGTGTCACTACGCTGCTTGCCAGCCGAGGTGGCTGGCCACGATAACGAAAGGAAGTACCCACCAATGCGCGAGATCATCACACTGCAGTGCCCGGAGTGCAAGAACAGGAACTACTCAACGACGAAGAACAAGAAGACGACCACTGGCCGGCTGGAGTTCTCGAAGTTCTGCAATACCTGCCGCAAGCACACCGATCACAAGGAAACGAAGTAGTCTCCAGCCGGATCTGGGAGTGGGGTTCAAGCCTCATTCCGCACCACTGGGGGAGTAAGCTCAACGGTTAAACTGTCGGTCTCCAAAACCGAACTTCTCGGTTCGAATCCGAGCTCCCCCGCCAGTTTGCCCGGCCCTCCACTCCGGGAACAGACATTAACACGAAGATTTGAGGCAGTCTTATGGCCAAGACAATAGCGGTAACCGAACAACCCAGCACCGGATTGCAGCAGCTGAAGAGCCAGCCAGAACGTCTGAAGGAGTTCCTGAAGGACGTGCGCAGCGAGATGCGAAAGGTGGTGTGGCCCACGCGTCCAGAGGTGCAATCGACCACGGTCGTGGTTCTCGTCACGGTCTTCATCTTTGCCACATACTTCTGGCTGGTCGACAACATCATCGGGCGTGCCATCGAAGCTCTGTTGCATCGGCTGACCCAGCACTAAACCCCAGAATTTTGAGCATTTCCCAGCAAAGTCGGTAGAGAGAAGCGGATGAAGCGCCAAAAAGACACAACGACGGCAACAGAGAATCCGGAAGAGCAGAACCCCGAGGCATCCAGCGCCGCGGGAGAGGCTGCGGAGCAGCTCGCGCCGCCAGTCAACGAAAACTTCAAGTGGTACATCATTCACGCTTACTCGGGCTTCGAGCGTAAGGTGCGTGAGTCGCTCGAGAGCCGTATCACGGCCTTCGGCCTGCAGAATCGCATCGGCCGCATCATGATCCCGACCGAGCCGGTCACCGAACTGCGCAACGGCAAGAAGTACACGATCGACCGCGTCTTCCTGCCCGGCTACGTTCTCGTCGAGATGGAACTCGACAACGATCTCTGGCACGTTATCAAGAACACACCGCGCGTCACCGGCTTCCTCGGAACCGGGGACAATCCGGTCGCCCTCTCCGAGCAGGAGGTCAGCTCCATCCTCTTCCGCTCCGACGCCGCCAAGGACAAGCCTTCGATGAAGGTCAAGTTCGACAAGGGCGAGCAGGTCCGCATCAACGAGGGCCCATTCGCCAACTTCACCGGCGCCGTCGACGACATCAACGAAGACAAGCAGACATTGAAGGTCATGGTCAGTATCTTCGGCCGCTCCACCCCGGTCGAGATTGAATTCTCGAAGGTGGATAAGGTTACCGAGTAGCTCTCTCAATGGGAGCATGAGTTTTAGAAGCAAACAATATTAAGCAGCAGGCATCAGCTCAAGCCCGCCGCTGGAAGAATAAAGAGGATTTCCCGCAATGGCACCGAAGAAGATCACTGGATACGTCAAGCTTCAGATCATGGCCGGCAAGGCCACGCCTGCACCTCCGGTCGGCCCCGCGCTTGGCCAGGCCCAGGTCAACATCATGGAGTTCTGCAAGCAGTTTAATGAACGCACCAAGGCTCCCGACATGGCCGGACTCACCATCCCGGTCGTCATCAGCGTCTACGCGGACCGCAGCTTCAGCTTCATCACCAAGACGCCGCCCGCTGCGGTTCTTTTGCTCAAAGCCGCCGGCATCCCCAAGGGCTCCGGCACTCCCAACAAGGAGAAGCTGGGCAAGGTAACCGAGAAGCAGATCCTCGCGATCGCCACCCAGAAGATGCCGGACCTGAATGCGACCACGGTTGAAGCTGCCGCCAAAAGCATTCGCGGCACCGCTCGCTCGATGGGCATCGAAGTCGTCGCCTAACTTCGAAGCATTCGCTCCAAGCTTCAAGTAAAAAGAGGACGCCCACGCGTCCTCTTTTTTGCATTCTGCCAAATCTGGTAGTCTCCTCGTGAAACTGAGGAGTGCCTATGCAAGCGGATCCCAACTGCACGATCGTCATTGTCGCGTACAAGCCAAAGCTGGGTAAAGAAGATGACCTGCTGCAGCTTACCCGCGAACATGTTCCTCTGCTCCGCGCCGAAGGCCTCGCAACCGACCGCCCCGTCACCGCGTGCCTGGCCAGGGACGGCACGGTTGTGGAGGTTTTCGAATGGGCTCCCGGCGGCGTGGAGCGCGCGCATTCCAATCCTGTGGTGCTGAAGCTCTGGGAACGATACGCCGCCGCCTGCGATATCGTGCCCTTGGTCTCACTACCCGAAGTGTCCAATATATTCGCATCCTTCGACCCCCTCGACCTTTAAGGCCCTCTAAAGCCCTCTACGCAAATAGTTTCTGCTGCACATCCGCTGTCACGGCGCCTGCCATCTTCTTTGCGACTGCCATGTCTTCCGGTAAGACATCCATCGACCTGCGCCCCAGTCTGTACTTGCGGCGCACCGTATCGACGAGTTCTTCCATCTGTTTCCGGTACTTCGGCGCGGCGAAGTCTCGGTTGGCGAACCGCGTTCGATGGTCCGCCTCCAGGGCAGGGAAGTGTTCGCGGACGAAGCTCAGGTAGGTAGGGCGCGAACACAACTTCAAAAACAGCGGATTGGCGGCGAAGAAACTCGCATGAGCCTCCGAGGCGCGGCGCCCCATCTCATCGAGCATCTTCGCGCCGTCGTTGAGCCCCGGCAATAGCGGCGAGCACAGGATTCCCGCGGTGATGCCGGCCTCGCGCAGTTTTCGCACCGCGGCAAAGCGCAGGTCCGGTCTGGGCGCGCGTGGCTCGATCAGGCGTGCCAGTGCGGCGTCAGGCGTGGTGATGGTGATGTGCACGATCAATCGGTTGTGCCGCGCTACTTCTTTCAGCATGTCGAGATCGCGCACAATCAGGCGCGACTTGGTGATGATCCCGATGGTGTAGCCGAAGCGCCGGGCGAAGACCTCCAGGATGGAGCGCGTGACGCGCGCACGCCGCTCGATCGGCTGGTACGGGTCAGTGGCCGTGCCGATGGCGATCTCGGCCCGCGGGTCGAAGCGGCGCAACTCCTGTTCGAGCAGCCACGCTGCGTTTTGCTTCAGGTAGATCTCGTGCTCGAAGGCAGTTGCCCAGGCCTGCGGTGTCATTTGGCGCATTCCTGGCAGCGGGCTGCTTGTTCAGTTTGGAATTGATGGATATGGGTTGCAAAAACTCATGCGTATAGCGTGCGAAGCAATATTTGCAGCCGAACTCGCAGCCGCGGTATGGGTTGATGCTGTAGGCGATCCAACTGGTCCGCCGGGAGACGTTACGGTTCAAAATGCTGCGCACCTCCAGTGCTTTGAACTCGATCTGGTGGCCGTTGTCCGCGTGCGCGGCATTAGCGGCCATCCGTGCGATTCCAATGGGCTGCTGGGGAAGAATTGGGAAAAGCGAAGCGCTGTCTATTTTCGCCATTTGTTCGCCTCTTGAAGACCAAATATAGGCCTGGCTCTCCTGCACGTCAACTGTTGATTTAAACCGCGTATCCAGAAGGGCGAAGAACGCTGCAGATGTTCTTCGGCCTCAGTTGTGCTTGTCACTTTGCGGAATGTTCCGTACCGAAACCTACTTCGGATTTGTCGTCACGGAGGAACGGTGTCCTGTGGTGTTGTCCCAGTAATCCATCCACCGCAGGCGAATGCCCAGGACGCATCCTTCCGGGTCGCCTGAATGCATCATCATCCTACCTGTCAAGGGAGTCATGGGGGTTCGAGGTCGTCAGGACGCAGGCCAAAACGAGAAAAAGCCCCGAAGCTGCTTGCGATACGCCAGATTGTTAGGCATAATAATAAGAGTGTCTCAACGCCCAGTTGAGGACAAGTCGAGAACCACGCCCGGAGAGAACAGCTCCTGAGGGGTGGGAGACGAGGGAAAATGGCAAGGAAGCTCTCCAAGAATCTGAAGAAGGCGCGTGCGCTCGTTGAGTCGCGGCCGTATCTGTTGGTGGACGCAGTTCCACTCCTGCAAAAAGCAAAGTATGCGAAGTTCGACGAGACCGTCGATCTCACCATGCGTCTCGGAGTCGACCCCAAGCACGCCGACCAGATGGTCCGCGGCACCGTCGTTCTCCCGCACGGCCTTGGCAAGACCAAGATCGTCGCGGTCATCGCCTCAGGCGACAAGATCAAGGACGCCCAGGCTGCCGGCGCCGAGTTCTTCGGCGGCGATGAACTGGTCGAAAAGATTCAGAAGGAAAACTGGACCGCCTTCGATGCCCTGATCGCTACGCCGGACATGATGAAGTCCGTCGGCCGTCTCGGCAAGGTTCTCGGACCCAAGGGCCTGATGCCCAATCCCAAGACCGGCACCGTCACGACAGACGTCGCCGCTGCGGTAAAAGAGATCAAGGCCGGTAAAGTGGAGTTCCGCACCGACAAGACGGCGCTGGTTCACGTTCCGGTCGGCAAACTCTCTTTCGATCCGCAGAAACTGGTCGACAACGCGATGACCGTCATCACCAGCGTCGTCAAAGCGAAGCCTTCCGCGGCCAAAGGGAAGTACATCAAGGGTGTCACGCTCAGCTCCTCGATGGGCCCCGGCATCCAGCTCGACTACGCTGCCGCCGAGTTGGCCGGCAAGGCTTAGAGCAGCCGCCAGCTATTTCGCTCGTAGCTGGTTCATGATTTTTGGTTCAGTCGCACGGGCGGCGAAATTTTACAGCTAGCAGCGAATGGCTAGCAGCTAAAGGTTAGGTTTTTATGGCATTGACCAGAGCATCAAAGACGGAGAAGGTGAAGAAGCTCGCAGCCGAGCTCGAGCACTCGACCTCCGCCATCATCGGCACCTTCAAAGGACTCACCGCCTCCAAGGACTTCGAGCTGCGCAAGGCAGTTCGCGGCGCCGGCGGAAGCTACCACGTCGTCAAGAACAAGCTGGCCGCGCGCGCCGCCGAAGGAACCAAGATTGAGCAGGCGCTTAAGGGTCTCAAGGGCGTTTCGTCCGTAGCCTATACCTCCGGCGATCCCGTTGCCCTCGCCAAGGCGCTCTCCGCCTGGGTCAAGGACAACGCCGAGTTCACCTTTAAGCTCGGCATTGTCGATGGCAAGGTCATCAACATTCGCGAGATTGGTGAACTGGCCACTATGCCGGGCAAGGAAGAGCTCTTCTCGAAGCTTCTCTTCCTCATCAATTCTCCGGCGCAGCGTCTTGCGACCGTCATCAACGCCACTGGCCGCAATCTCGCCGTGGTTATCAATCAGGGTGTCGACAAAGGCAAGTTTGCCGGTTCGGCAGAGGCTGCTCCGGCAGCAGCTCCAGCCGCAGCAGAGACAAAGCCAGCCGTCACCGAAGCAGCCGCTCATGTTGAGGAGTCGGCTGCGGGAGAACAACCCTCCGGTGCGGCACAGCCTGAGAACTCCACCGCGTCGCAGGGCGGGGAAGCCGCATCTTCGGATCCGGTCGAAGGCTAGCAACCAAGTTTCGCCTGGTCTCCCCGGGTGCGCCAGTCTGGGCGCAACGGAAACCCTGGAAGACATAGGCAGCCGAGGCGCAGTCGGGTCGCGGTCAGCAATCAGCAACAGCAGCACAAAAGTTCAGTTCCAAAGTTCAGTTTGAATGGAGAAATAACATGGCAGACATCCAGCAGTTGGAAGAATCAATCGTGAGCCTCAGCCTCCTCGAGGCCTCGGCCCTGGTCAAGAAGCTCGAAGAGCGTCTTGGCGTTTCCGCAGCGGCAGCAGTTGCAGCGGCCCCGGCAGCAGGCGGCGGCGCGGCGGCAGCAGCTCCGGCTGAAGAAAAGACCGAGTTCACCGTCATCCTGAAGGATGCCGGCGCGAATAAGATCAATACCATCAAGGCTGTACGCGAAGTCACCGCCCTGGGCCTCAAGGAAGCCAAGGACCTGGTCGACGCCGCTCCCAAGCCGTTGAAGGAGAACATTTCCAAGGATGATGCGGCTGCGATCGCCAAGAAGTTCGAAGGCGTCGCCACCGTGGAAATCAAGTAGTTATCTGTAGCTTGCAAGTTGGGGCGGAACGCGATATTCTTGACGTTAGAGAAAATTCGTTCCGCCTTGACGTGCTACTTGGATGGACTCCAAGGCGGACACCAAATTCGGCAAACTTGGGTTGTACCCGGATCATCCTGTTTAGAACAGGTTAGGGAACCGGCCACTATCGCTTCGAGCGGCGGACGCGCATAGTGCAATCGCATCAGCAAGCGGCAGCAAACTTTGGGGTAAGGCGAACCTCAAAATGGCGGCAGGCATTCATACCACCTATATAGAAACAGTGCACAAGTCGACCTTTGCGCTCGTGGGACACGCTGTCCCTGCGAGCGCTTTGCCGTGTTTATCGGCATAGCAGCAGGCTGCACGCGTTCTTTATAGCAGCTTCGGGCGCTCGCAGTCAGTAAAAGTTTCAAGATTTCTTTCGTGCCGGGAACGACAACACGGCAAGACATTCTGCGCACGGACCCTGTTGCCTTCGAGAACAACAGGACCGAAGAACGTAGCAACTGCGCAACAGGACCAAACCCGGAGGGCATGACCGAAGCCCTCCCCTCACGAGCCGGGCCAGCCAAGTGTGATGCTGGCATCCGCGCCCGGGAGGCCTCGAAGGTCAGTTTTCAGGAGAGAGCATGTCTGGCGAGTCCAACAACAGCGAAATGCGCGCGATCCGCAGCCGTCTTGATTTTTCGAAGATCCCAACATCCATCCAGATTCCCAACCTCATTGAAGTCCAGCGCCGCAGCTATGAGCGCTTCCTGCAGATGGACAAGCTTCCGCAGGAGCGCGAAGACAACGGCCTGCAGTCGGTCTTCACCTCCGTGTTTCCGATCACCGACTTTCGCAACGTCTCCGAGCTCGAGTTCGTCGACTTCTCCATCGGCAACTGGGAGTGCAAGTGCGGCTACCTCAAGGGTCTCAACCACCTGCGCACGGCCTGCACGCACTGCGGCCACATGGTCATCACCGACCCGTTTCATCCCGGCGACGTGCTTTGCAACTTCTGCGGAACCTACAACAAGAACACCCCGGACTTCTGCACCAAGTGCGGCGACCCGGTTGGCCTGCAGCTGAAGTACGACCAGGCAGAGTGCGAAGAGCGCGGCATGACCTACTCTGCTCCGCTCAAGGTCACGATCCGTCTGAAAATCTACGACAAGGACCCTGAGACCGGCGTCAAGAGCCTGCGCGACATGAAGGAGCAGGAAGTCTTCTTCGGCGATATTCCGCTGATGAGCCAGAACGGCACCTTCATCGTCAACGGTACGGAGCGCGTCATCGTCTCGCAGCTGCACCGTTCGCCCGGCGTCTTCTTTGAGACGGCGAACAACCGCACCTACTTCCTGGGCAAGATCATCCCGTACCGCGGCAGCTGGGTCGAGTTCGAGTACGATCAGAAGAACACCCTCTACGTCCGTATCGATCGCAAGCGCAAGTTCCTCGGCACCATCTTCCTGCGCGCCCTCGGTCTGCGCACCGACGAAGAGATTCTCAAGACCTTCTATACCGTCGACACCATCAACGTGAAGGACGGCAAGCTTGCATGGAAGGTCGTTCCCGAAGGTCAGCTCACCAACCTGCAGGGCACGCGTCCGGCGGGCGCCATCACCGTCAAGGGTGAGGAGCTCGCGCCGGCGACTCGCAAGATCTCCGCGCACTCGCTCAAGGCTCTCCGCAGCCACAAGATCGAAGCAGTCGAGGTTGAGACCAGCGAATTCGATGGCGCCATGACCGCCTCCGACGTCGTCGATCTCACCACCGGCGAGCTTCTGTACGAGGCCAATCAGGAGCTGACCGCCGACAAGATTCACAAGATCCAGCAGTCCGGCGTCACCAGCTTCGAGGTCTTCTTCCCCGAGCGCGACGACGTAGGCAACATCATCACCAACACTCTTCGCCGCGACTCCGTGCGCAAGCCTGAGGAAGCGCTGATCGAGATCTACCGCAAGCTGCGTCCCGGCGACCCACCGACGCTCGATACCGCCACCGCGCTCTTCGAGGGCATGTTCTTCGATCCGCGTAAATACGACTTCTCACGCGTCGGCCGCCTCAAATTCAACATCAAGCTCTACGAGAATCAGGATCCGTCCGGCCTCGACAAGCGCACGTTGACCCCCGAGGACTTCTACGGGACGATCCGTTATCTCCTCAAGCTGCGCAAGAACATCGGCACCGTCGATGACATCGATCATCTTGGCAACCGTCGCGTCCGCGCTGTCGGCGAGCTGATGGAGAACCAGTTCCGCATCGGCCTCGTCCGTATGGAGCGCGCCATCAAGGAAAAGATGTCGGTCTACCAGGAGATGTCGACCGCCATGCCGCACGACCTCATCAACGCCAAGCCAGTCATGGCCGCGATTCGTGAGTTCTTCGGCTCCTCGCAGCTTTCCCAGTTCATGGACCAGACCAACCCGCTCTCGGAGATCACGCACAAGCGCCGCCTCTCCGCCCTTGGGCCCGGTGGTCTGTCCCGTGAGCGCGCCGGCTTCGAAGTCCGCGACGTGCACCCGACCCACTACGGCCGCATCTGCCCGATTGAGACGCCGGAAGGTCCGAACATCGGCCTCATCTCGTCGCTCTCGTGCTTCGCCCGCATCAACGAGTACGGCTTTATCGAATCGCCTTACCGTCGCGTCAAGGACGGCCGCGCGCTCGACTACGTCTCCGTGGTCAACGCCGGCGAGTCCGGCCTGCGCCAGGGCGACTACCTCGAGATCACCGAAGCCCGCAAGATGAATGAGCAGTTGAAGAAGGACAAGAAGCGCACCATGGACCTTGCTCCCTTCAGCTTCTACCTCTCTGCGTGGGAGGAAGACCGCCACACCATCGCGCAGGCCAACATCGAACTCGACGCCAAGCTGAACATCGTTCAGGATGTCGTCGATGCCCGCCGCCAGGGCAACTTCGTTCTCGTCAACAAGTCCGAGGTTGACTACGTTGACGTCTCGCCGAAGCAGCTTGTCTCCGTCGCCGCCTCGCTGGTTCCTTTCCTTGAGCACGACGACGCCAACCGCGCTTTGATGGGCGCCAACATGCAACGGCAGTCGGTTCCTCTGCTGGTTGCGGAAGCCCCGTTCGTCGGTACCGGCATGGAAGGCGTCACCGCCCGCGACTCCGGCGCCGTCATCCTGGCCAAGCGCAACGGCATCATCGACTCGGTCGACTCCGAGCGCATCATCGTGCGCGTCGAAGGCGAGCATCACCCCACGCAGCTCTCGCGTGAGGTCGGCTCGGACATCTACCAGCTGACCAAATTTAAACGCTCCAACCAGAACACCTGCATCAACCAGAAGCCGATCGTCCGCAAGGGTGATCGCGTGGTCAAGGGTCAGGTCATCGCCGACGGGCCATGCACCGAGCAGGGCGAACTCGGCCTCGGCCGCAACGTTCTGGTCGCCTTTATGCCGTGGCGCGGGTACAACTTCGAGGACGCGATCCTCATTTCGGAGAAGCTGGTCCGCGAGGACTACTACACTTCGATCCACATCGAGGAGTTCGAGATCGAAGCCCGCGACACCAAGCTTGGGCCGGAAGAGATCACGCGCGATATCCCCAACGTCAGCGAGCACGCCCTGCGCGATCTCGACGACTCGGGCATCATCCGCATCGGCGCGAAGATCGGGCACAACGATATCCTCGTCGGCAAGGTAACGCCGAAGGGTGAAACGCAGCTGACGCCGGAAGAGAAACTCCTCCGCGCCATCTTCGGTGAAAAGGCCGGCGACGTTCGCGACGCTTCGCTGACGTGCCCTCCGGGTATCGAAGGCACCGTCGTCGACGTCCGCATCTTCTCCCGCAAGGGACAGGAGAAAGACGAGCGCGCCAAGCAGATCGAGCAGGAGATGATCGAGAAGCTCGAGCGCAACCTCGCCGACGAGATCCGTATTCTCACCGACGAGCGTCTCAAGCGTCTCGAGGCAATTCTCGGCGCGAAGGAAGTTCTTGCCGACCTGCACGACGAGCGCACCAACAAGAAGCTGCTCAACAAGGGCGACATCCTCGACCGCGACACCATCGAGCTCATCAGCACTCGTAATCTCAAGCGCATTCGCTACGCCGACAAGGATCCCCGCGTCAACGAGCAGATCGACGAGATCGAGGAGATGACCTCGCGCCAGATCGACGTTCTCCGCAAGATCACCAACGAGAAGATCGGCAAGATGCAGAAGGGCGACGAGCTCTCGCCCGGCGTCATCAAGATGGTCAAGGTCTACATCGCTATGAAGCGCAAGCTCTCGGTCGGCGACAAGATGGCCGGACGCCACGGCAACAAGGGTGTTATCGCCAGGATTCTTCCCGAGGAAGATATGCCCTATCTTCCCGACGGAACTCCGGTCGAGATCGTCCTCAACCCGCTCGGCGTGCCTTCGCGTATGAACGTCGGTCAGATTCTCGAGACGCACCTCGGCTGGGCCGCGCATGAACTCGGCAAGCAGATTGCCGACATCGCTGAAACCTACCAGAAGGCCAGCGAAGTTCGCGAGCTCTTCAAAGCGCGCTTTGCCGGCACTGCCGCTCTCAGCCACCTTCTTGACCTCGACGACGACCAGACCATGCGCGTCGCCGCCGGCATGAAGCGCGGCATCTGGTTCGGCACCGCGGTTTTCGACGGCGCACGCGAGACCGAGATCAAGGCGCTTCTCAAGGCCGCTGGTCTCCCCAGCTCGGGCAAGACGCAGCTCTACGATGGCATGAACGGCGAACCGTTCGAGCAGCCCGCCACCGTTGGCTACATCTATATGCTCAAGCTCTCGCACCTGGTCGACGACAAGATTCACGCTCGTTCCATCGGACCGTACTCGCTCATCACCCAGCAGCCGCTTGGTGGTAAGGCCCAGTTCGGCGGACAGCGCTTCGGCGAAATGGAAGTCTGGGCCCTTGAAGCTTACGGCGCCGCTTACATCCTGCAGGAGCTGCTCACCGCCAAGTCCGACGACGTCTTCGGCCGTACCAAGATCTACGAAGCCATCGTCAAGGGCGAAGCAGCCATCGAGCCGGGTGTTCCCGAGTCGTTCAACGTTCTTATCCGCGAACTGCAGTCGCTCTGCCTCGACGTCGAACTGATCAAGCTCGCCGACCAGAAGAAGCCTGCGCTGCCTGCCATCGCGGCAGCCGACTAACGCACCAAAGACCCGGGGAGGTTATTGCGTAGACTCCCCGGACCGCCACTCGTGGCGCCACAACTGAAAAAGCAACTGCACCAGAACCGCCGGTAACGCGATGCACCGCAAGTCATCGCAAAAAGATTTCCAGCAACCGCAGCCCAATCGCTGCACCTGCTCTCGCAGGACACAAGGGAGACGCAAAATATGTTCCGCTCCAGCCCCTTCGAACTGACCGGTCCTATCGCCGACTTCGACGCCATCAAAATCCAGCTCGCCTCGCCCGAGAAGATCCGCAGCTGGTCGCACGGCGAAGTTACCAAGCCCGAGACCATCAACTACCGCACCTTCAAGCCCGAGCGCGACGGCCTCTTCTGTGCTCGAATTTTTGGCCCGATTACAGACTGGGAGTGCCTCTGCGGCAAGTACAAGCGCATGAAGCACCGCGGCGTCATCTGCGACAAGTGCGGCGTCGAAGTCACCCTGAGCAAGGTTCGCCGCGAGCGTCTCGGCCACATCGAGCTCGCCAGCCCCTGCTCGCACGTCTGGTTCTTCAAGGGCCTGCCCTCGCGTATCGGCCACCTGCTCGACATCTCGCTCCGTGAGCTCGAAGCTGTCTTGTATTTTGAGTCTTACGTTGTGGTCGACCCAGGCGACGCGCCCGTCAAGGAGCGCGAAGTCATCAAGGATGAAACCAAGTTCCGAGAACTCGATGCACAGTTCCGCCCCTCCGGCTTCAAGGCCATGATGGGCGCCGAAGCCATCAAGGAACTTCTCAAGCGGGTTGACGTCAACGAGCTCTCGATTGAGCTGCGCGATCGCATGAAGAACGAGACCTCGCTGCAGAAGAAGCTCAAGTACTCCAAGCGTCTCAAGATCGTCGAGGCCTTCCGCAAGTCCGACAACCTGCCGCAGTGGATGATCCTCGACGTAATCCCCGTGATCCCACCTGAGCTTCGCCCCCTCGTGCCGTTGGACGGCGGCCGCTTTGCCACCTCCGACCTGAACGATCTCTATCGTCGCGTGATCAACCGCAACAACCGCCTCAAGAAGCTGATGGACTTACATGCGCCCGAAGTAATTGTGCGTAATGAAAAGCGCATGTTGCAGGAGGCCGTCGATGCTCTGTTCGACAACGGCCGCCGTGGCCGCGTCCTTCGCGGGGCTAACAATCGTCCGCTCAAGAGCCTTTCCGATACGTTGAAGGGCAAGCAGGGCCGCTTCCGTCAGAACCTCCTCGGCAAGCGCGTCGACTACTCCGGCCGTTCGGTTATCGTCGTCGGCCCCGAGCTGAAGCTGCACCAGTGCGGTCTCCCCAAGAAGATGGCGCTCGAGCTCTTCAAGCCCTTCATCTACCACCGCCTCGAGCAGACCGGCCACTGCACCACCATCAAGCAGGCCAAAGAGATGGTGGAAATGCAGGAGCCCATCGTCTGGGACATCCTCGAAGAGGTCATCAAGGACCATCCCGTCCTGTTGAACCGCGCCCCGACGCTTCACCGTCTCGGCATTCAGGCCTTCGAGCCCGTGCTCGTCGAAGGTAAGGCGATCAAGATCCATCCGCTCGTCTGCACCGCCTTCAACGCGGACTTCGACGGCGACCAGATGGCCGTTCACATCCCGCTCTCACCTGAGGCTCAGATCGAAGCCAGCGTTCTCATGCTCGCTTCGCACAACATCTTGTCCCCGGCATCCGGGCAACCGATTACGGTGCCGACTCAGGACCTCGTCCTCGGCATCTACTACCTCACCAAGTCCAAGGTCAACGCCAAGGGCGAGGGCCGCGTCTTCGCCAACATCGAAGAGGTCTTCATGGCTCTCGAAGCCAAGCAGGTCGAGACCCTCACTCCGATCCGTCTGCGCTACACCGGGCCTGTCCTCGACATGACCACAGCGTACGACGATCAGGACCTCACCCACACCGAGCCGGTCGAGTTCAACAAGCAGTACATCAACACGACCGTCGGCCGCGCCATTCTCAACGATGCGTTGCCGGAAGGTATGCCGTACGTCAATGGGCTGCTGAAGAAGAAGGGCATCGGCCAGCTCATCAACTACTGCTACCTGAACCTCGGCCTCGAAGTCACCGTCAAGACCCTCGATCGCGTCAAGGATCTCGGATTCACCTATGCCACTCGCTCCGGCCTCTCCGTCGGACTCGACGACATGGTCATCCCCGACTCCAAGTACACCCTCGTAGGCGAAGCCGAAAAGACCGTCCTCTCCATGCAGCAGCAGTATCTTGATGGAGCCATCACCAACGGCGAACGCTCCAACAAGGTCATCCAGATGTGGTCCGGCGTCACCGAGCGCGTCGCCGACGAGATGTTCAACAACATGAAGCGTGCCGACAAGGAAGGAGCCATGAACCCGATCTACATCATGGCCGACTCAGGCGCCCGCGGATCGAAACAGCAGATCCGTCAGCTCTCCGGCATGCGTGGTTTGATGGCCAAGCCCTCCGGCGAAATCATCGAGACCCCCATCACGGCGAACTTCCGCGAAGGCCTCACCGTTCTCCAATACTTCATCTCCACCCACGGCGCGCGTAAAGGCCTCGCCGACACCGCACTCAAGACCGCCGACTCGGGTTACCTCACCCGCCGTCTGGTCGACGTTGCGCAGGATGTCATCATCTCGCACAACGACTGCGGCACCGTCGAAGGCATCTACGTCACCCCCATCATCGAAGCCGGCGAGACCATCGAGCCTCTGCGCGACCGCATCATCGGCCGCGTCTCGCTCGAGCGCCTCAAGGACTTCGAAGGCAAGACCATCGTCGACGTCAACCAGGAGATCGACGAAGATCTCGCCTCCGCCGTTCAGGCTGCCGGTATCGAGCGCGTCAAGATTCGCTCGGTTCTTACCTGCGAGTCCAAGCGCGGCGTGTGCATCCTCTGCTACGGCCGTAACCTCGGCTCCGGCAAGATGGTCGAGATGGGCGAAGCCGTCGGCGTCATCGCGGCGCAGTCCATCGGCGAGCCCGGCACCCAGCTCACCATGCGTACCTTCCACATCGGCGGAACCGCCAGCCGCGTCTCCGACGCCTCGCACCTCGAGTCCAAGAATGCCGGCACGGTCCGCTTCATCAACCTCGTCACCGTTCGCTCCAAGGACGGCGGCCTGGTCGCGATGAACCGCAACGGCTCCATCGCCGTCGTTGACGACAAGGGCCGCGAAAAAGAGCGTTACGCCATCGTCTACGGCGCCAAACTCAAGGTCGAAGAGGGAACCAAGGTCACCCAGGGCAGCCGCCTCGGCGAGTGGGACCCCTACACCTTCTCCCTCCTCACCGAAATCTCCGGCACCGTCCAGTTCAAGGACCTCCAGGAAGGCGTCACCCTCAACGAAGAAGTCGACGAAGTCACCGGCCTCAGCCGTCTGGTCGTTGCCGACTCCTCCGACGAGAAGCGCCAGCCCGCCATCATCATCAAGTCCGCCTCCGGCAACAAGCGTTACCTGATGCCGTCACGCGCTCACTTGATGGTTGCCGATGGCGACGAGATCTTCCCCGGCGACATCCTTGCCAAGATCCCGCGCGAAACCACGCGCACCAAGGACATCACCGGCGGTCTGCCCCGCGTCGTCGAGCTCTTCGAGGCTCGCAAGCCGCGCGACCCGGCGATCATCTCCAAGATCGACGGCATCGTTCGCTTCGGTGAAGTCGCCAAGGGCCAGCGCAAGGTCTACGTCACCGCGGACAACGGTCAGGAAGAGGAGTACAGCGTTCCCCGCGGTACGTACGTCAACGTGCAGGAAGGCGAACGCCTCCGTGCCGGTGACGCGCTCATCGACGGGCCCCGCAACCCGCACGACATCTTGGAAGTTCTCGGCGAGCGAGCGCTGCAGCAGTACCTCGTCAACGAAATCCAGGAAGTCTACCGGCTCCAGGGCGTCACCATCTCCGACAAGCACATCGAAACCATCGTTCGTCAGATGCTTCGCTGGGTCAAGATCGAAGAAGTCGGCGACACCACCTTCCTCGTCGATCAGCAGACCGACCGTTTCCGCTTCAACGCCGAAAACCAGCGTGTCCTCATGTCCGGTGGCCGTCCCGCCATCGGCCGTTCGCTCCTCCTCGGCATCACCAAGGCGTCGCTCTCGACCGACAGCTTCATCTCGGCCGCCAGCTTCCAGGAGACCACCCGCGTACTGACCGAAGCCAGCATCAACGGCTCCATCGACACGCTGCGTGGCCTCAAGGAGAACGTCATCGTAGGCCGCCTCATCCCCGCCGGCACCGGCATGGAGTACTACCGCAACGTCCAGCTCTCACCCGAGCTCGAAGAAGCGGCAGCCCAGGTCCAGCAGGAAGTGGCCTCCGCCATCGAAGCCGAAGAGCGCGAACTCGAACAGATGCGCATGGAAGGCGAACAGGAAGAACTAGCCGCCGAATAGTACTTCGTACCGTTCTCGACGTTTCGCGTAACAACAAAACAACGGCAGAGCTTCGGCTCTGCCGTTTTTTATCTACTTGATTTCAGCAACCTTGTCGTCGGTAGGTTTTATAGGCTCCGCCTCGGGTCCTGGTTCAACGATCTTGAAGATTCTTCTAGTGTCGAAATGCCTATCCATCTCAGACTTTGCACTTTCAAATAACCAAGCCATCCATCGCCCAAAATACTTTCGAGGCATTCCTAGTTTTCGATTGTCGGCCCATCTAAGCGAGTGTTACAACGTCGCATGCCCAACATATCTTCTCAACCCATCCCCAACCAACCAAGTCGTCGGATGTTCCTGGGCCAGATCAGCGCGACGCTCGCCACCGGAGCCTTGGCAGCCCCTGCCATCGCCTCAGCGCAGTCTCCATCCACTTCGGAGAACTCCGAGTCCATGGCAGCCCTGCAAGCCGCATCCCACAACTTTGACATCCCGGACCATCCACGCGTCCGAAAATCGTTTGATGTCCGCCTCAAGTGCGCGATCGCACAGGCGCTCGTGCCGATTCCGTCGCATCAAACCAACGGCGACCAGCAACGCTACCCCGACGGATCTGCCACCTACACCAAAGCAGTACTGCAGGATTCGATAGGCTTAGTGAATCCCGCCGCCTACCAAACCTTCATGACCGCCCTGGCGAGTGGCAAGCCATCCGACTTCGAGAACATCATGATCGGAGGAAGTCGCACGCTGAACGGACCGCAAGGTGGTTTGGCCTTCACGCTCGAGGGAACCGACTCGCATCAGTTCGGCGGTTCACCGTCACCGCACAACCAGGAAACCCAAGTCATCGTTCCACCGCCCCCTGCATTCTCCAGTCCCGCATGGGGTACAGAACTCGTCGAGCTCTACTGGGGTTCGCTCTTGCGCGACACAGCATTCACCGACTACGCCACCAGCCCCATAGCCGCCGCAGCCTGTGCCGAACTGACCAACATGCCTACCTATACCGGCCCGCGAACGCACTCCGGCCAAGTCACTCCGCAACTCCTCTTCCGCGGCGGATATCCCGGCGAAACACTCGGACCTTACATCTCGCAACTCATCATCGCGCCGTCTTTCTTCGGAGCGATGCCGATGAGCAATCAATACGTCACCTACCAGGCCGGCATCGACTACATGCTCGATCCCGTCTCGTTTCAACAGGTCCAAAACGGAATCGATACGGACCTGCGAAATCAGAAAGACCCCGCCCTGAGATACCTCTACAACGGCCGCGCTCTCTGTGCCTGGACCCACGTCGACGTCCTATTCCAGGCTTATTTCGTCGCCTACCTTGTCATGAACACCCTCGGAGTACCGCTCAACCCGGGCAATCCCTACACCACATCCCGCACACAAAACGGCTTCGACACCCTCGGCCAACCGGACATCTCCGCCACCATCGGCGAAGTCGCAGCGCGCGTTCTCGACACCGTCTGGTACCAGAAGTGGTTCGTTCACATGCGTCCACGCCCGGAGTCCAGCGGCGGGATCGCCTACCTCACCAAGACCAACCAGCTAGGCTCCCTCCAGGCCCGCCTCAACAACAACTTCCTCAATTCGCAGGCCCTCAAAGCCAGCTACGACGCCAACAACAGCTGGTTCCTCTCGCAGCCTTTTCCCGAGGGATCGCCCACCCACCCCGCCTACCCCACCGGCCACGGCGTCGTCGCCGGAGCCTGCATCACTGTTCTGAAGTTCTTCTACGACGGAAACTTCGTCATCCCGAACCCGCTCATCCCCACGCCCGATGGCCTCTCGGTCGACCAACACACTGGCCCCGACGCAGCCAGCCTAACCGTCAACGGAGAGCTGAACAAGCTCGCCCACAACATCTCCTTCGGCCACGGTATTCTCGCCGGCATTCACTGGCGCAGCGACACCGACTCCTCGATCCTCCTCGGCGAGGCATTTGCCCTTAGCTTCCTGCAGGACAAGGTTCGCGTCTACAACGAAAAGCTCACCGTGCACCTAACCAAGATCGACGGATCCATCGCAACCATTTCCAATCAGTAAGTAATCTGGGTGCCCCATATCTCGATTTTGAGATGTGGGCATTCGCGCTCCGCGCGCGAACCGCCTTTCAGGCGAGAACACACGGCATTGGACCAACTCATCTCTCCGGTTTCAATTCCGTTCCCATATCTGGAGTGCGGGGAAGACCTTAACCAGATGATAGTTTTTGTAAACGTAGTCGAGAAAGGGCGCGAGATTGCTCCGTGGTCTACCTCGCGCATGCATAGTAGGGTTCGGCGCAGAGATGTACTGAGATAGAGCAACCACCCGCGTCTTGTGTTTCTCCATGCCTTCGATAGCCGCCGCCACCTGCTCGATCGTGGTGTATTCCGTCGGGGTCACATAATCCACTGTCATTGGATTATCCAGAGAAAGAGCAAACGTAAGCTCGGGCCCGTCAACGAACGACTCGCCCGCATGGGTATTCTGCGCAAGCCATTGAACCTTTTCATACGTCACTGGATCGAGAAGTGCTGTCCGCCCGATCGGGAGATCGACATAACCTCTCCAGTGTCGCTGTAACTGAAGAGGCAACCCCACCATGCCAACGATGGCCACCGCCCAAAGGAATCCCCGCATCGTCCGCTGCGCGCCGGATGCCCCACTGACAAGCCAGACGCAGACGACAGTTACTGGAGACGCGATCATATACATCCGAAAGAGGCTTGGCGCATTTGCAATCGCAGCAAATAATGCCAGTCCAATCAAATTGATCAGCAGAACGCTCTCCCACATCCTCCGATCCATTATTGTTTTTTTCCGGAACAGTCGGAACAGACAGTAGAGGTATCCGAACGGGACGAGGAGATGCACAAACAGGTAGGGGATCGAACGCAGCATGTCGCTCACACCATGATGGGGAGGAAACTGTACGAAATAAGCCTCCAACGTATGGGTCTTCATCCCGGGAAAATATCGAAATACAAATGTGACCATCGCATAGTACACAGACGCGAAGCCCGCTCGATAGATAAAGTAGCCAAGAAAACCGCCGACAAGAATAGCAAATGGCAATATGAGTGCCGCAAGCTGTGTCATGCGTCGGCGCGTGTCCTCCTCGCCGGTCCACCACAGATAGCCAGCGATGGCGATTAGCCCTAACAGTCCCTGACTCTGGGTAAAAGTTGCTGCCAATCCACATAGAGTGCCTGCGGCGAGAACTCTGCGCGCACTCCTTCCAGCCAGCAACACACCCGTCGCAAGCAGCAAAAACAATGTGCTGTACCAGTGATGACTCGCGTCCTTGTCGCCATCGAAGTCAAGCACCAAGAACAAAAGACCTGGGAGAAAGATGGTCCTTCCGCTCAGCACATGGCGAGAGATCCACACCAAAACAACTGCGGTAGTTCCTCCCAGCAGAATCTCGAATGTACGTGCAAGCCATGCGTGAACGCCGAAGGTCCCAAATGCGCCCGCATAAAACAGGTCGACTCCCGGCATAACGTAGGTAAAGTAATCGCGGAAAGGAAGCTGCCCATGCAGAATGCGAATCCCATGGATGAAGTACAACGTCTCATCGCCGGTGGAGAATAGTGGCGTTCCGGGAAGTAAAAAGGTCCGCAGATAGAGAAAGAGAAACGTAGCGATGAAGAATAGAACGAAATGGACAGTCCGAATTTGGCCCAGAGGCTGGCGAGAAGAAGGATTATTCATTGCGCTCCATGGGACTCCGCCAGCGAAGTATATCTCCCTGTGAAAGCCCAATTGTCAAACGATTGTCAGCGTAACAGATTGTCTGCGGCAGATTGATTGCACCTGACCTGATTGTGATGTGTGATAAGGAACTATTTCTTCCTTAGCTCGATCCAGATCAGCGCTACCTGCGTGATGAGGGTGACAAGAGCTGCAACGGCAGTCGCTATCGCAACCCACATCGTGTAGCGAATCATGCTCTGATTATCTTGAAGAGCGCGCTGGGCAATCGCAGCAGCTTCCCTGGCGCTCTTTGCCTGATGCTTTGTCGCAGCCAGTGCTTCAACGTTGACTGCCAGCTGCGATCTCGCCGCTTCTTCCATAACCTTGGCTGAGTTGGCCTGTGTGAGAGCCAGATCGCGCGCCTGTTCCTGATAGCGAAGGCCCAAAAGAGTCTTTGCGATTTCAACATCCTGCGATCCGACCTCACCACGTACCGTCTCACGCATGAGTGCGGCAGGCGTCAAGGCAAGCCATTCTTCAGGAGTTCTCATGCAGCGAGTGTAGTTCAAAGTCGACAATTCTCGTAAGGTTGGTACCGCGACCGGGTGGCCAAATCCACACCCGAAAAGAAACAGAGTATCCTCAAAGCGAGGATTTCATGCGGTCTCTTCGGGCTCCGTTGTGCGGAATGATTCTGTTGAGTCTGTTCGCCATCGAGCGTTCACCGGCGCACGCGCAACAAGCACCCCAAAATACTCCCACCATTCGAATCACCTCGCGCCTCGTCTTTCTTGACGTCACCGTCGTCGACAAAAAGGCCGCCCCGTCGTAAAAGGGCTGACCAAAGATGACTTCGCCATCACAGAGGACGAGAAGTCGCAGCGGGTCTTCTCCTTCGAAGCGCCAGACACTCATGTCATCGGCGCGCACGCGACAGTCGATGACCGGTCGGGGAAAGCTCCTTTGACGATCTTCGTCCTCGATCTGCTCAACTCCTCGTTTGAGGACTTCGGATACATCCGTTTCATGGTGCACAAATATCTGGCAGCCCAGCCGGCGCAGTTGAATGCGCCGGCTGAAATCATGGTGCTGGGCAATAAGTCGCTGGAGATGGTCCAGGGCTATACCCGCAGCAGAGCCGATCTGCTCTACGCGCTCGATCACATACCGCCTGCGTTGCCCTACAAGGAAATGTACGGATTTATCGAAGAGCAATTCGCGCAATCGATCGACGCGCTGCAGGAGATTGCCCTGCAAAACCAGGGAGTGCCTGGGCGGAAGAACATCATATGGGTAGGGCACGGCGATCCAGGCATCTCTTCTTTTCAGGTGCGGGCCGGTTATCTCGACGAGCTGAATGAGTACTTGCATTACACAACAAATACGCTGGTAAATTCGCGCGCAAGCCTGTTCGTCATTTATCCGGGATCGAATTACACCAGCCCTGTTGGGACGCCGAGCATGTTCGCAGCAGGCACAGAACTGAGCGACGTCGACCCTTTCTCCGGAGATATTAACTTCGGCGTCTTCGTCAATGAAACCGGCGGCAAACTCTTCTACAACCGCAACAACGTGAACACCGAAATCAAAGAGTCGGAGGAGTTGGGGTCTGAGTACTACACCCTGACCTATCAGCCGTCGGAAGGCAATGTGGACGGCAGATTCCGTCGGATTCATGTCACGGTGCGCAACCCTGATCTGCGCGTTGTCACCAAGGCAGGCTACTTCGCTATGGATAAGGAAGCGGCCGTCGGTGGTCGACCACAGGCAATCGTCAATATCGCCGAAGCGTTGCACTCGGCTATTCCGTTCGAGGCGCTCAAAGTCACAATCGAAGATATCGTCCGCCATCCCGACTCAGGCACGGTGGAGTTCACTGTGGTTCTGGCCCCGCATAACCTCGATTGGCAGCTTGAAGGAGAACGCATGAGCACCGTCGATTTTTTGTTGGCGGCAGCAAGCCTGGACAAAAGCAGAGATTTTCTCGCGACCAGGGTGCAGGACCTCACGCTTGCCGCTGACAATCAGGGCCCCGCCCTGCTGGCCAAAACCGGGGGACGCCGGTCGATCACGATACGGATTCCGCGCAAGACGCAAGCCATACGCGTTGTGATCGAGACCGCATCCAATGGACGCGCGGGTGCGGTCGAACTGGACCGCAAAACCATCGACGCCGCACCCCAGGCGCCGACCCCTGAGCCGAAGTTGATACCCCAGCCACTCAAACAACCGACTGCCGCAGTTCCCCCCAATCGATAGTCTGCTTAATAGCTACTTGCTGAACTTCGTCTCAATCGCAGGCGTTGACTGCAACTCCCGCGCCCGCTGCTCCACCGCGCGCATAACGCGCAGCAGATTACCGCCGTAAATCTTTTTGATGTCTGTAGGGGAATACCCCTTCTCCAGCAGCGCCCGCGTCAGCGCTGGAAACTTGTCGTATGACCTAAGCTCCGCCGGCACACAGTCCACGCCGTCAAAGTCCGTCCCAATCCCCACATGGTCAATTCCGCCGATCTTCACCGCATGGTCGATCTGGGCCACCACATCGGCCAGCGTAGCCGGCCGCAGCTTCGCCGTCGACTCCTCTTCCAGCTTGTCCACTGCTGCCGCGCGCGCAACCGGGTCCTCAATCTTCCTCGCCTCCTGCAGCTTCGGGCGCAGCGCCGCCAGTATCGGCTTCGAGTCGTCCAGGTAGCGCTGCGAAAGATAGGCGCAGTCGAAGTTGATCTGCATCGTCCCGCCCTTTGCTGCCAGCGCCCGAATCATGTCGTCGGTCAGGTTTCGCGTATGGTTCGATACAGCTCGGCAGCTGGAGTGCGACGCGATGATCGGCGCCGTCGATACCTCGAGCGCATCGTAGAACGTCTTGTCCGCCGTGTGCGAAATGTCCACCATCATCCCCAGCCGGTTCATCTCCCGCACCACATCCTTGCCGAACGGCGTCAGTCCATTGTGGTGCTTCACCTTCTGGTCTTCGAAGTCTCCTTGCGAATCGGCCCAGTCATTCGTATTGAAGTGCGTCAGCGTCATGTAGCGAACGCCCAGCGCATAGTAGTCGCGCAGCAGCCGCAGCGAGTCTTCAATCGCGTGCCCACCCTCAATCCCCATCAGCGCGGCAATCTTGTGCTGGTTGTGCGCCGCCACGATCCCGTCCGCCGTCGTCGCAAAGACAAAATCATTCGGATGCGCCGCGATGATGTCGGTCCGCACCGTGTCGATCATCTGCAGCGCGCGATTCGCCGAGTGGTTCCCCTCCACATACTCGGCCCCCACATACACAGCGAAGAACTCGGCGCCCAGGAAACCCTTCATGCGCGCAAGATCTGTCTGTCCGCTCTTGTTCGGTGTGCCGATGTTGTAGCCGTTCACCGTCTTCGAGGTCACATCGTCATGCGTGTCGATCAAAATCGCATCGCGGGTGATGGCGGCGACCTCCGCGTCCGTGACGTGCCTGGGGTGCGGCGTCTGGCCCGCAAACGGAAGTACAGCGACAGCAAAAAGGACGACAGCAACCAACGCGCGGAATCGGAGCAAAGGACTTCCTTTCGCAAACAGGATTTCCACCATGATAACGGGGCGGTTTGTTCCCCGCGTTCCTCTCTCCCCAAACAGGGAGCCGCAAAAATAAATTTGAAAAATGTGGCAAATTTTCAGCGGTAGTTTTAAGGCCGTTTTCTCACCACGATTCACCAGCGATCCACCACAGATTCACCATCAAAAACCACGATTTGCAACCGCATTTTCCTCAAAAACCCTCTAAAATGGCCACTCCACCACGTGTCAAAAAGAAAGGCCAACCTATGCCCGGAAAAACCCAGATTCCCCTCACCTCCATCCACCGCATCGAGGCCGACGGTGTCACCGTCTTCTATCGCGAAGCGGGCCCAGCCGGCGCACCGGTCGTCCTTCTCCTGCACGGATTCCCCACATCTTCATTTCAATTTCGCGAACTCATCCCGCGCCTCGCCGACAAGTACCACGTCATCGCACCCGACCTTCCCGGCTTCGGCTTCACCGTCGTGCCTCCGGAGCGCCAATACAAATACACCTTCGACGCCCTGGCGAATACCATCCTTGCCTTTACCGATGCGCTTCATCTTACCCGCTACGCTCTGTATGTCTTCGACTACGGCGCTCCCACCGGCCTTCGCGTCGCCATGGCGCGTCCCGAGCGCATCACCGCCATCGTCTCGCAAAACGGCAACGCCTACGAGGAAGGTCTCGGCGACGCATGGGCTCCCATCCAGCAGTATTGGAAGTACCCCACGCCCGCCAATCGCGAAATCCTTCGTCAGGCCCTGGGCCCCGCCGGTCTTCGCTCTCAGTACACCGATGGCGTGTCCGACCCCAATGTCATGGCGCCCGAGGGCTACACTCTCGATGCCGCCATGATCGAGCGCCCCGGCAACATGGACATCCAACTCGATCTCTTCCTCGACTACGCCAACAACGTAAAGCTCTACCCCGCCTTCCAGGGGTACTTTCGCAAATCGAAACCTCCGCTGCTCGCCATCTGGGGCAAGAACGACCCATTCTTCATCCCGCCCGGGGCGAAAGCCTTCCCGCGTGACAACCCCAACGCTACCGTCCAGTTTCTCGATACCGGGCACTTCGCCCTTGAAACCCATGTCGAAGAGATTGCCGATGCGATGCGTGATTTCCTGGCAAAAACTGCCGGATGATCCAATCAGTCGACGCTGACCGCAAACTCTTTCTTCGGGACGGCGCATCCTATTCTGCTATGGAAGAACCTGTCGTCCCTCCGGGAAAGAAGACAAGCTTCGCCAGCCCGGCAATGGTTTGGGTAATCGTGGCAATCATCGCCATCAGCTTCGTGCTGTTCCTCGTGTTGCGTCCTCGTTAGCACGGCGATCACCTTCAAAAACCTAGCCCTTGAGCCGGCGTGTGCCCGCTTAAGCGCAGTTGTAACCTATGCGGAATCAAGACTTTGCGCGATTCGGCCACCATTTTCGGCGGTTTTCCGGGGCAGGTCCAAGCCTAACCTCCATTGTTTGAAGACTTTGCCATAGAATGAACGGAGTGGGGGTAGTCTGTAGAACATGACCTTTCTCCTCTGCCTTTTGATGGCTTTGCCCTTCTGGCACCACAGCACTTCCACCATCGCCCCGACTGTCTTCCGCGTGAAATTCGAAACCACTGCAGGGAACTTTATCGTCGAAGCCCACCGCGACTGGTCCCCGAACGGCGCCGACCGCTTTTACTCGCTTGTCCGCAGCAAATACTACGACGACTCCCGCTTCTTCCGCGTCGTCCCTGGCCGCTGGGTGCAGTTCGGCATCAGCGGCAACCCGAAGATTTCGCAGCAGCAGCGTCACATCACCATCCCCGACGACACCTTGAAACAGCACAACACCCGCGGCTACATCGCCTTCTCCAACACCGGCCCCAACACCCGCTCTACCCAGGTCTATATCAACCTGGGCGACAACACCCGCAACGATGTTGAACCCGGCTTCGCCCCCTTCGGCCAGGTGGTCGAAGGTATGGATGTTGTCGAGAAACTTTACGGCGGCTACGGAGAGCACTCTGGCGGCGGCATGCGCGCGGGCCATCAAGACCAGATGTTTGAGGGCGGCAACGCCTATCTCGACCGCGAATACCCCAAGCTCGACAAACTCATTCGCGCGACCATCGCGCCTATGAAACAGCCATAAGGCCCCTTTACTCCCAGGTCGGAAGCAATCTCCGCAGAACAATGTGATTGTCGGCATTGGCCGGAAATTATCCCATGTGTCGCTTGCATTGGTCCCATGCAGGCGTATTCTTTCTCCATTACGCGAGACGTATCCGGAAACCCCGGAATTAATTTACGGAGGAACGGTTATGCTTCATTTCCTTTGGACAGCTCTCATTGGCCTACTCGTCGGCGCACTTGCAAAATTCATCATTCCCGGCAAAGATCCCGGCGGCATTTTCATTACCATGCTCATCGGCATCGCAGGGTCATTTCTAGGCACCTGGCTCGGTCGTGTTATCGGCCACTATCAGCCCGACCAGTCCGCCGGGTTTCTCATGTCGCTTGTCGGCGCTCTCATTCTGCTCGGCATCTACCACATGATCAAACGCGGTCAAGCCACCACCTGACACGCTACCCCACCCAGCCGGTCATCGGTTCTACTGCCCGCTGGGTAATCTTGTTGTCGGAAGTTCGCACGGAGTCGCAAAACTCCGTCGGACTCATTGGTTTTGCGATAAAGAAGCCCTGGGCCTCGTCGCACTTTCTGCGCATGAGAAAGCGCAGTTGCTCCTCGGTCTCGACGCCCTCCGCAACCACCTTGATGTTCAATCCATGCGACATCGCAATGATGGTTCGCACCACTGCGGCCGCATTCGCATCGGTCCCCGCCTTCTTCACGAAGCCTTGATCGATCTTCAACCGGTCCACCTGGTACTGCAGCAGATAGGAGAAGCTGCAGAACCCCGTGCCGAAGTCGTCGATCGAGATCCGCACTCCCAGTTCCCGCATTCGTTGCAGTTTATCCAAAACATCCGGAGAGTTCGACATCAGCATGTTCTCTGTGATCTCGATCTGCAGCCGCTCCGGCGACAGGCCGCTTTTCATCAGTGAGTTTTCGACAACGCGCACCAGATTCTTCTGCTGGAACTGGCGTGGCGATAGATTCACCGACAATGTCAGATCCATGTCCAACTCATCCTGCAGGGCCTTGCCTTCGCAACACGCCGTCATAAACGCCCACTCTCCGATGGGCACAATCAGACCCGTCTCTTCGGCCAGCGGAATAAATTGCCCCGGCGAAATGGATCCCAGCTTCGGATGATTCCAGCGCAGCAACGCCTCCATCCCGACCACCCCTCCGGTGGTCAGCGAGATCTGCGGCTGGTACTGAATATTGAGCTCTCCATTTGTCAGCGCGTGGCGCAGCGCGTGTTCCATCGTCAGACGCTCTGCTGTCTCCTGCAGCATGCTCTCGCTGAAGATCTGGTGCTGGTTCCGTCCGTTTTCCTTCGCCGCATACATCGCTGAATCCGCTCGCTTCAACAGGTGCTTTGCATCCGCCGCGAAGTCTGGATAGATGCACACCCCAACGCTCGCTGTCAGCTGCACCAGATGCCCTTCAATCGAGATCTCCGGCGTCAGCCTCGACACCAGGTTGGCGGCGCATTGCTCTACATCCTCCACCGTCGTGATATCCGGCATCACCACGACAAACTCGTCTCCACCCACCCGCGCTACGACGTCCGTGCTGCGCACCGAACGGCTCAGTCTTCGCGAAGCCTCGATCAGAAGCTGATCTCCTGCTGCGTGTCCCAGCGAGTCGTTGATGCGTTTGAAGTGGTCCAGGTCGATGACGAACACTGCAACCTTGGTCCCATAGCGCCCGGCCAGGTCCACTGCCTGCACCGTTCTGTCCTGCAGCAGAGCGCGCCCTACAAGTCCTGTCAGTTGATCGTGAGTCGCGAGATGGGTAACGTAGTCCAGCATCTGTCTGCGTTCCGTAACGTCGAACGCGATGCTTACAAATCCGCTCACTTCACCCGCGTCCGTGGTTACGGCTCGCATGGCGAGGTTGATCGGTGTGCGAGCCCCATTTCGCCGGACGAGGGTCCACTCCTGTTCCCCCATCTCGCCCCCGGCCACACCTGCGGTCAGAACACGAAAGCCGTTTTGGTCCAGCGTCGCCGCAGGATCGATACTCAGGGCTTTACCCAGGAGCTCCCGCTCATCATGCAGTACCGTCAACGGAGCCTTCCCCACCAACTCGTCGCGGCTGTAGCCGGTCAGCTTCTCGGCCGCTACATTCATCGCGGTAATCAGGCCGTTCGTGTCCGTCGAGACGATGCTGAAGGGTGCGTTCTGAAAGACGGAATCGGTAAACTCCGCCAGATGCGCATATCGCTCCTGGGTCGACTTTGCCTCGCTGATATCGCTGAAGGTGACGGCGAGCCCATCCCCCAGCTTTACCACCTGGCTCCGCAGCCAAGTGGCTTTGACACTGTCATATTTCACGGGGAACTCTTCATTCAACGGCTCCCCGGACTCAACAACATTGCAGAATTTGTCAAACATTTTGCCGGTTGGCCGAATCGGCGTCACCGAGCATAGCGTCTCTCCCAGTAACTCGAATCGCGGCCGTCCCACCAGTTGCTCGGCATTCGCGTTCACATAGAGAAAGCGGAAGTCGACGATCTCCCCTGCGTCGTTCCGCACAGCCTCGAGCAGCCCAAACGCGTCCAGACTTGTCTCGGCAGCGGCGAGAAACTGCGAGTGCGCCTCCTGCGCGCCCCTTAGCTTTGCTGCCCGTCCATATTCGCGCCACAGCGCCCACACCGCCACGGACGTCCCCGCCAGCCCCACAAAGACTGCAATCAATCCTCCCAGGTGCGCGCCATGATTCTCCCGCCAGAACTGCGCGAATGCAATCCAGACCGGTACTGCGGACAGTACCGTCTTCCAAACCCACGGTCGTGGAAAATCGAGTACGGAAGACTTCAAGAAATACCTCGAACTACATATTTAGACACTGCCATTATCGTCAATTTATCCCATCTGTTAGCGTAAACCGGCAACCTGCTGATCGCTACGGAAAAGGTTGCGTACTTTTTGTGAAACGATCGTTGCTGTCTGGTCTCGCGCATATCAATCCGGCGACATCCATCCGTGCACCTCCATCCAGTTCGCCAGCAGGGTCGGATAGATCGCCAGTTCGGGTGCGTCTTTCAGCCCTTGCGCCATTCCCGTGCCGTGGCGTCCGCGCTCGAAGATGTGCAGCTCCGCCGGAACTCCCTCCCGCTTGAGCGCATCGTAGAACGCCGTTGCATTCATCGAATTCACCGTCTGGTCTGCCGAAGTCGAATAGATAAAGCAGGGCGCCGTGTTCTTCGTCACCAGATTCACCACGGAGATCGCCTCCAGCATCGCTGGTGTCGGATGATCTCCCAGCAGACCCTCCATATTGGTCGTGCGCGGAATTGCCTCATCCATGCTGAAGCGCCCGTACGACACAATTGCGAAGTCGGGACGGTCGCTCACCCGATCCACCGGATCCTCCGAACCCGCCTCGCCGGCATCATGCACCGCGGCCAGATAGCCCGCCAGGTGTCCTCCCGCGGAGAACCCCCACAGTCCGATCTTGTCCCTGGCCACATCGAATTCCGCGGCATGGCTCCGGACATACCGCACTGCGCGCGCGCCGTCGAGCATGGGAGAAGGGAAGTGGTATCGCGGCCCGAGCCGGTACTCCAGCACAAACGCCGTCACTCCGTGGGCGTTCAGCCACCGCGCCTCTGCGCCGCCCTCTTTTTCGATGGCCAGATGAGTGTAGCCCCCACCCGGCATCACAATCACCGCCGAATGGATTCCCGCGCCTGCGGCCGGATAGGCAAACATCCTCGGCACATCGCCGTCCTCCCTGCCTAGCGCACCGGGAGCCCCGTTCGGCCAAAGCACGATCATCTTCGAAAATCCCTGCGGCGGCTTTGTCACGGTGGCGGGCGCGGGCGTCCTGGCGGTGGAGGCGGTTGCGGCAACCGAGGCGCACCCCACACCAAGGCACGCGCAGATACCACCCGCAGCCAGCGCAAGAAGTTGTCTCATCGTGCCGCCAGCATACAGTGCCAGCGCCCAACCTGGCAGCAAAAAATTGCAGTGACGGTCGAACCCATCGCCTTCGCGGGGCATCACCCTGAACGCGATGTCGTTGGCGCCGGTCTTAATCTGTCTTCATCACGGTTACGCCTTTTGCAGGAAAGACTTACCCCTGATGGCCTGCGGCTGCTATCGAGAGAACAGCGCCCGGGCAAAAAACGCTCCTGCAAAGCCGCCCGGACTGAAACACCGCCCACGCGATGTCGTCTAACGTCCTATGATGGTTCTCCGCCCGCTCCGGCCACTCTTTGTGGCCAGCCTGCTCCTCGCACCCTGCCTTGCAGCGCAACAGAAGTCATCCACCCCCGACCAGACCCCCGCCTCTACCGCGCCGACGATTGCCGTCGACGCCCGCCTCGTCAACCTCCCGGTCGTCGTCCGCGACAAAAAGGGCGCTCTGATCCAGAACCTCACCAAGGACGACTTCGCCCTTCAGGTTGACGGCAAACCCCAGACCATCCGCTACTTCGATAAAGATACCAATCTCCCCCTGACCCTCGGCCTGCTCGTCGACACCAGCCTCTCACAGCGCGACGTCATCGACGAGGAGCGCACCGCGAGCAGCACCTTCCTCGACCAGATGCTGACCACGCCGAAGGACAAGGCCTTCATCATGCAGTTTGCGGGTCAAAGTGAGCTGCTCCAGGACATTACCTCATCGCGTCCTTTGCTTCAGGCCGCGCTCAAAGAGATCGACACCCCGGGAACAGGTCCTGCTGCCTCCTCCGACAACTCCGGGAGTGGCCGCCGCCGAGGCGCCGGCACCACTCTCTACGACGCCCTCTTCCTCGCCTCCGACGAGTTGATGAGCAAGCAGACCGGCCGCAAAGCCGTCATCATTCTCTCTGACGGCGACGACCGCGGCAGCAAAGAGACCCTTGTCAGGTCCATTGAAGCCGCCCAACGTGCCGACACCATCATCTACGCCATTTACTTCAAAGGCGAAGAGCAGCACCAGAACTTCCCGCAACACGGCGGCCGCGGAGGCGGTGGTTATCCGGGTGGCGGCTATCCCGGTGGAGGCTACCCCGGTGGAGGGCGAGGCGGGGGCTACCCCGGCGGGGGCAATGGCGGAGGCAACAATCCCGGCGAGAGGCATGTCGACGGCAAGAAAGTCCTCGAACGCATGGCGCAGGAGACCGGAGGCCGTCTCTTCGAAGTCAAGAAGAGTCAGAATGTAGCCCAAATCTACAATCAGATCGCCGAGGAGCTGCGCGCCCAATATCGTCTTGGCTACACTCCCACCCAGGATGCCGCAGCCAGCGGCTATCACCAGGTCGATCTCACCGTCCACCAGAAGGGCCTCCTCATCCAGACCAGGGATGGCTACTACGGAAAGTAGCTCCTCGGTCAACAAGATGGTTTTGCGTCATCCCCTCTTCTTCATGCATCATCTGTAGTGACGCTCGCTACGGCGAGGCGTGCCGTTCCAGTCTGTGTCGATGACCTCGAATAAGGCCCCCAATGATGCTTCGATCCCGCAACGCTCTTCTACCGGCCCTCGTCTTCACCCTCGCTGCAGTCGCTCTCGCGCCGCTGCCGCAAGCCACTGCGCAGATGACACCCAAGGCCAACAAGAATCTCTACTCCGAGACCTCCAACGCCTCTGCCGACATCGCCGCAGCTCTCGTCCAGGCCCGGCATGAGCATAAGCGCGTCCTCCTCGACTTCGGCGGCAACTGGTGCGGCGACTGCCAGGTTCTCGACATCTACTATCACCAGAGCCCCAACGCCGAGCTGATCGCCAGGTACTTCATCCTCGTCCACATCAACATCGGACACATGGACAAGAACGTCGACGTCGCGAAAAAATACAACGTCCCCATCACCAAAGGCGTTCCCGCTCTCGCAATCCTCGATGCCCATGGCAACCTTCTCTACGCCGAACACGAAAAGGAATTTGAGCGCACCACACCTGAAGCCATCACCGCCTTCCTCAATCGTTGGAAGCCGGACAACAAAGCTGTCACAGTCAAAAAATCGTAAGGGAAGGTTCTTTTCGCCATGGCGTCCTTAATCGCAACATTCCGCCCGGTCCGCAGTCCGATCCTCTCAGCCCTCACGCTGCTCGCATTCACCGCGTCTGCAACCATCCTGGGCTGCAAGAGCACAAGCGATCAGCCTGCTGTTGCTACGGCATCGCCCGCTCCTGCCGCAGCGCCGGCCGCGCGCCAGCCCGTAACTCCTCCGCCGGCAATCAATAAGCATCTTTACTCCGCCGAAGCCAACCCCAAGGCCGACATCGCGGCCGCTCTCAAACAGGCCAAACTTGAGCACAAGCGCGTCATCCTATCCTTCGGCGGCGACTGGTGCGGTGACTGCCAGGTTCTCGACATCTATCTCCACCAAAGTCCGAACCTGGAGATCTTCGACCAGAACTTCCTCCTCGTCCACGTCGATATCGGTCGCTACGACAAGAACCTCGACATTACCGAGAAGTACAACGTTCCGCTCAAAAAGGGGGTCCCCGCTCTCGCAGTGCTCGACTCGAATGGCAAGCTGATCTACTCCCAGCAGGCCGCCGAGTTTGGTGACATGCGCTATATGTACCCCGCTTCCGTCACCGACTTCCTCAATAAATGGAAGGCTTAGTTTCGTCTCGTTCCAACCGCGGGCAGACCTCATGAGAAGACTCCTGCGCCTCCCGAGAATCCTCCACGGCGCTACGCTTCGCGCAGGCAAGCACGACTGTCTCAACCTTGCCCAATCCACCGCCTATTCCGCGATCGTCTCGCTCTTTCCCGCTCTCATCGTCGCTGCGGCAGTGGTCAGCCTCATGCCCGATACCACTCCGATCCGCTTCCAGCTTGCCGCCTTCTTCGACCGCATCCTTCCTCCCGATGTCAGCCCGCTCCTGCAAAGCTACTTCGTTGCCTCGCCGCACAGTCCCAGGTCCACCCATGCCCTCATCGTTGCCTTCCTGGTCAGCCTCACCGGAGCCTCCAGCGTGATCGCCACCCTTATGGAGGGTGTTCGCCGCGCCAACGACCTGCCGATGGACTGCTGGACCTTCTGGCAGCGCCGCCTCCGCGCCTTCCTGCTTGTTCCGCTCTCTCTGATCCCCTTCGCCGTCGCCACTACATTGGTCGTCTTCGGTCAGTTCATCACCGAATGGTTAACCCTGCACATGATTCCTTCCGCCCAGACCCCCGTCTATGTCTTCGCCGCCCTCATCCGCTGGGGCGTCGCGCTCATCGGCAGTATCGGCATCATTGGCCTCATCTATCACATGGGAACGCCGATGGAGCAGTCCTGGAAGCGCGTCCTGCCTGGCGCCGTCGCCTCTACGGCTATGTGGTTCCTCGCCACGCTGATCTTCGGGTGGTATGTCACCCGTTTCGCCAACTACTCGCAGGTCTACGGCTCTCTCGGCGCCGGCATCGCTCTGCTCTTCTGGCTCTACATCATCTCGCTCAGCGTCCTCTTCGGCGCAGAGTTCAACACAGAGTGCCACGCCCGCTTTTTCCACCACCAAACCCCTCATTCCACGGCGCCTTCCCCAAACAACTCCCCATCCAGTTAGAATTGCCACGGTAGTTAAAACTATTGGTCATACCATCTGTAAATTCGCGATGGTGAGAAAGTTCCCGCAAAGCGACTCATGAAGACCTCTTTAAACCCGACCCCGAACATTATCCCCATTGCCGAAATGGAGCGTACTCGCCGCGCCAAGATCGTCGCGACCCTGGGCCCTTCTTCCAGCACCCCTCAAATCTTCCGTCAGCTCGTCCGGGCCGGCCTGGACGTCGCCCGCCTCAATTTCTCTCATGGCAGCCACGCCCAAAAGACCGACCTCATCCGCATGGTCCGCGCCATTTCGAAGGAAGAGCGCAAGCCAATTTGCATCCTCGCCGATCTTCAGGGACCCAAGATCCGCACCGGCAAGCTTAGAGGAAACAAGCCGGTCCAGCTCATCGCCGGCAAACGCTTCACCATCACCCCGCGCGAGATTGAAGGCACAGCCGCTCTCGTCGGTACCACCTTCAAGACGCTCGCCGAGAACCTCGAACCCGGCTCCCGCATCCTTCTCTCCGATGGTCTCATCGAGCTGCGCGTCGAATCCGTCAAAGGCGGCGACGTCACCTGCGAGATCATCAACGGTGGCATGCTTGGCGAAAACAAGGGCATCAATCTCCCGGGCATCGCCGTCAATGTCCCCTCGCTCACCCCGAAAGACGAGGAAGACCTCGTCTTCGCCATCGGCCAGGGCGTCGACATCGTTGCTGTCTCCTTCGTCCGCACCGCCGCCGACGTTCGCCACGTCAAGAACCGCCTCGCCGCGCTGAAATCGGATGCCTGGGTCGTCGCCAAGCTCGAAAAACCCCAGGCCATCGAACACCTCGACAGCATCCTTGAAGTCACCGACGCCATCATGGTTGCTCGCGGCGACCTCGGCGTCGAGCTTCCTCCCGAAAAAGTTCCCGCTCTGCAAAAACACATCATCCGCCGCGCCGCCGAGTACCGGAAACCCGTCATCACCGCGACCCAGATGCTCGAATCCATGATCGACAACCCGCGCCCCACCCGCGCCGAAGCCTCCGACGTCGCCAACGCAATCTACGACGGTACAGACTCGGTCATGCTCTCCGGCGAATCCGCCGCAGGCAAGTATCCCGTCGAGGCCGTTGCCATGATGGCCAAAATCATTACCGAAACCGAGCACCAGATCCGCATCGACCCGCCTCCGGCGCTCGGCCATCATCCCAGCGTCCGCCTCTCCGTCGCCGAAACCATCTGCGAGTGCATGTCACACGCCGCCGACGATCTCGACGTCGCTGCCATCGCTATCTTCACCGAGTCCGGCGCCACGGTTCGTCTCCTTTCCAAATACCACCCCGAACCGCCGATCTTCGCGCTCTCTCCCTTCGTTAAGGTCATCAATCGCTGCATGCTGCTTTGGGGAACTTACCCGATCCTCTGCGACCGCTTCCACGACACCGACAAGCTCGTCGATATGGCGGAAGACATTCTCGAAACGCAGGGTCACGTCCATCCGCGTCAGATCGTCGGCATCGTTGCCGGAACCCGCACGAAATCCGGCGCCACCAACTTCATGCGCCTTCACATGGTCGGGGACCGCGACTCCGAGAACCCCATCCCTCCCTCCGCCAAAAAGAAGAGAAAATAGCTCTTACTCCAAAGCCTCAAGATGGTAAGGGTCTGCAATCGATAGGAATGGCCGCCTTCTAAGAGGCGGTCATTTGTATCTGTCTCAGTTGCAATTAGCTATGTGAACAATTTGCGCCGCACTATTTCTGCTGGCTCCAACACACCTGTTCCGACCGAACCCCGTTTCCTGACCTGATTTCGCTCCGCCAGTGCAAAAAAGTAAGCCGCCTCGAATGAAGCGGCCTTCAAGGAACACTCAAAAAAGTTTAGGCAACCAAGCGGCGACGAATAGCACCCGCGGCTGCCAGAATGCCCGTGCCAAGCAATGCAAGCGTTCCAGGCTCAGGAACCGGTGAAGTGCTCGGATCACCGTTGGGGCTGGTGGTGTTCGTGAGGTGGAACGAAATGTTCTCGGTGGATGACACCGTGCTCCCCTGGGCAACGTAGGTCAGGAAACCCGCACTCAGGTTGATCTGGATGCCATTGGCAAGCGCAAAGGAGATGCCATTGCCATCAAGGCTGGAAATGCCGAAGATACCGGGATCATAGACCACGTTATCGGCACCATTGAAGGTGCTTAGACCGGTGGCGATGGTCGAAGTCTGGTTGAGGATGTTCGTAACCGATCCCGAAGTAAAACTGGTGATGTCGTACTCGGTCGATCCGAGGGGACCAGGTCTTTCGTTGGTTGCTGTAAACGTACCGGAACCGCTATAAATCGGACCGAGGAAATTGAAAGAAAAAGTATCTGCTTTTGAAACCTGGGCACACAAAACCAAAGCAAACACACCAAGGGCAAGGGAAAAACGCTTCATTGAAACTCCTGCAGGGAAAATAATTGCGTATAGCTAAAGTATTTCATATCAGTCGGAAAATACCAACCTTCGCAAATCCCATAAAGTATGCAGGGCCGTGAGTTAGCATCAATTTTATCCCATAAAATATATGCAATAAATTGCATCATTGCGGAAGCGCAATGTGGAGCGCGTATCTTCTTATCTGCGATAACGCCTCGCGGATTTGAGACAAGTACCACCCATTACAATCACTCTTCATGGGCCGCATCCGCATTCTCTCCGATCTCGTGGCGAATCAGATCGCCGCCGGCGAAGTCGTGGAACGCCCTGCCTCCGTCGTCAAAGAGCTCCTCGAAAACTCCCTCGACGCCGGCGCCACCCGCATTCGCATGGAAGTGGAAGCCGGCGGCCGAAAACTCATCCGCATCGCCGATAACGGCCACGGCATGGTTCGTGACGATGCGCTGCTCGCCTTCGAGCGTCACGCCACCTCCAAACTCCGCACCTCCGACGATCTACTCTCGATCGCCACTCTGGGTTTTCGTGGGGAAGCTCTTCCCTCCATCGCCAGCGTCTCCCGCCTGCTGCTCGAAACCCGCGTCGCGGAAGAACCCTCCGGCACCCTCGTAGAGATCGCCGGTGGCAACATCGTTCGCGTCGAAGACGCCGGTCTTTCCATTGGAACAACCATCACCATCCGCGACCTCTTCTTCAACACGCCCGCGCGCCGCAAATTTCTCAAGTCCGAACAAACCGAGCTCTCGCACGTCGCCGCCCTCGTCACTCACTACGCCCTCGCCAACCCCACAAAGCACTTCGAGCTTCACTCCGCTACCCAGGCTCTGCTCGTCGCACCGGCCGTCTCCAACGCCGCCGACCGTCTCTTCCAGATATTCGGCAAAGACACCAGCAACTACATGCTCCCGACAACAGCCGAACTCGACTTCACCCGCGCCGGCCTGCCCGAACCGCCGCCGTGGAAGCGCGACGCCGATTACGCTGCTCCTGAACCCGGCTATCTCCGCCTCACCGGTTTCGTCTCCAAGCCCGAACTGCAAAAACTCAATCGCAACTCCATTTACGTCTTCGTCAATCAGCGCCTCATCCGCGACAAGCTTATCCTCCACGCTCTCGCCGAGGCTTACCGCAACATTCTCCCACCCACGTCCTACCCCGTGGTCCTGCTCTTTCTCGAAATGCCTCCCCAAGAGGTCGACGTCAACGTTCATCCCGCCAAGACCGAAGTCCGCTTTCGTCAACCCAGCTTCGTCCACGACTTCGTTCGCGACACCGTCCGTGCCACTCTCATGCTGGCCCGTCCCGCCGCCAGCTTTGCCACCGCTCTCACTAGCGGTCCCCACGGCGCTGCAAGCTCGCTTCTCCTCGACGTCAGCCCGCTGCCCGGTGGCCTCGCACAGCCTCTCTTCCACCCCGAAGCCCACCCACACTCCGAGTTCGATCCAACCGCCGGCACCGGCCACTACGACGAACCTATCCACACCGCTCGTCTGCAAACCACCGAGATCAACACACCTGCGATCCAGTCGCCCATCTTCAATCTCGCCGCTCCTATCGTCCCCCCATCCCCCGGCCGGTTCGCTTTCTCCGGTCACACCATCCCCGTAGGGTATGAGCGCAGCGAATCGACCTATGACGAGCCCGCGGCACCCCGGCAAGCCGACACCCTCACTGCACTCTCCACGCTCAAGCCTCTCGGCCAGTTCCGCGATTCCTTCATCCTGGCCACGAACGAAGAAGGCCTCTGGATCATCGATCAGCACGTCGCCCACGAGCGCATCCTCTTTGAAAAGATCCTTCGCGAACGCGACACCGAACAGATCCAGCGCCAGCGCCTCCTCATGCCACTCCTCATCGACCTCCTCCCCGCCCAGATGATCGCCTTCTCTGAGATCGCCGGCGAACTCGAGCGCAACGGCTTCGAAGCCGAACCCTTCGGTCCCCGCACCCTCGCCGTCAAAGCTGCCCCTGTCGGTCTCGAAGGCATCGAGCTTGAGCGCATGCTCGAAGAAGTCCTCGCCATCCCCGACCGCAACCAGCAAACCGAAAACGCCGAGGCCCGCCGCCGCCGCATTGCGGCCTCCATGGCCTGTCACGCTGCAATCAAAATCAACCAACCCCTCGACTCCGAAAAAATCGACTGGCTCCTCACCGCCCTCGCAAAAACCGAGCACCCCACCGCCTGCCCCCACGGCCGTCCCATCGCCCTGCGCTACTCCTACAAGGACATCGCCAAAGCCTTCCAGCGCATCTAGTACCCGGCCTTCATTTCTCCCTGCAATAAATCGCTGCGAATCGGGAATCCCCCTCTTTTGCGGTATCCTTGTAGAGGACGTACCGTGGCCACTCGCGCGAACCCAGCGCACCGTTCCCATTCGAATCAGAGATATACCGAACCAGAGATTCAGGAAGTCATTGGAACCCTCTTCAGCCCAGGCGGAAGATTGCTGCGCGCGGTACCCTCGCCCAGCAGGAAGGCAACACCTTGAGTAACCTAAGCACTCCCACGGCAGATCAGCTCGCCGCCGCCCGCCTCGCTCACTGGCGTCAGAACGCGGACCCCATCCTCACAATCAACATGCTCCGCGACTGGCTCAACACCTCCGGCCTCGTGCTCTTCACCCCCCGCGCAGCACATCTCCCCGTTCCCGCACCATCCTTCCTCGAAGCGACCTTCGGCTCCCCCAATCCCGCTCCCACACTGGCCGACACGGAGCCATCCCGCAACCTCCTCTCGCGCCTCATCCTCGACGGCGGAGCCATCCCTCTCAACCTCCTCGGCAACCCGACCGGCGTCGGCACCGAAACTCCCGACTACCTCGTCTCCCCGCTCGCCTTCCCCTATATCTTCACGCTGCGTGGCGACAAAGCCTGGAAGCAGCCTCCCGCCACCACCGGCGCAACCAAAGTCTCCACCCTCGCTTTGAACGCCTACACCCTCCTCAGCGACCGCGCCAAAGACACCCAACCCGGCCTCTCCGCCTACGATCTCGCCACCCAACTCGGCAAAGAAGTCACCGAGACCGCCGTCCTTCGCGCCCTCACCGAGCTGTGGCAACATCTCCGGGTCCTCCCCATCCCCCAACACGACGGCGCGCCAACTCTGTGGGAACTCACCGCCACCCGCTTCACCAAACAGATCAAAGCCGGAGCCAACGCAGGCCAGCCCACCGCGCTCTCCGCCCTCATCTCGCTCTACCTCGGCCAAGCCATCGTCGCGTCGGAAGAGGAAGTGGAAACTTTCCTCTCTCCCATCGCCGCGCGCTCCCGCATTCGCGACGTCATCCATGCGCTTCTCGCCGCCCGCCAGTTGGAAACCGTAGCCGTTGAAGGCCGTACCGTCCTCCACGTCGCCGGCGAGCTTCCTGCCTTCCTCGCCATCCCCATTCCCGCGGACGAGGCGCCTGCGCAAGACGACATCGACTTCCTCGTCGTCACCTCCGAAAGCGATACACCCGAAGCTTCCGTCCGCATCAAGAAATTTATCCCGAAACCCCGCAAAGTCGGCACCGGATTTGTGACCAGACCAGGTCGAAATTCGGAAGACCGCCCCACTCCTCGGGAACGCCGCCCCTTCACCCGCGAGTCCGGCCGCCCGGCTTTTACCAAACCCTGGGAAGAAGAAAAAGCCGCCCGCCTCGCCGCTGCGCAGTCACCGTCACGAGTGCAGGACCAGGCAGACGCAACGCCTCGCCCCAAACCGTCGCACCCCTACGACCGCAAACCCGCAACCGACCGCAAACCCTCGTTCGACCGGGAAGGGAAGCGCCCCCCCTTCAGCTCGAAACGACCCTTTGGCGACAAACCCCGCTTAACCGGAGACCGCCCCGCCTTCAAGAGCGATCGTCCATCCTTCCGTCGCGACCAGCGCTCCAGCGATACGCGCCCTCAGCGTCGCGAGTTCACACCTCGCCCCTACAGCGACGAGTCCGGCAGCGACCGCCCGCGCAAGACCTACTCAAAACCCGGCGCCTTCGACCGCAAACGCGAGGGTTTCGCCGGCAAACCCTCCTTCCGCCGCGACAGCGACAGCCATCGCGACTCCAGCGACTCCCGTCCTCCGCGCCGCCCCTTTGACGACAAATCCGACAAGCCTTCCTTCAGCGGCCCGCGTAAACCCGGCAGCTTTTCCGCTCGTCCCCCGCGAAGCTTCGACGAAGGTTCGCGCAGCAAAGCCTTCGCTCCGCGCAAAGACTTCTCCCGCGGCTCCCGCAACAACGCCGACAGCAGCCGCGCCCGCAGTGGACCGCCCTTCCGCAAATTCGACTCTCCACGCCCGCCACGTCCGCGCGCAGCGTCTGACTTCGATGCTCGGCCCAGCGAGGGCTTGGCCGGCAAGAAGCCCTTCGGCAAGACCGGCGGCAGCAGCTTCGAAGCAAAAAAAACTTTCCGCAAATCCGGCGAAAGCTTCGCCAAAAAATCCAGCCGTCCCTACACCGAAAAATCCTCCAGCGCCTATGCCAAAAAATCCGGCGGCAGCTTCGCCGGCAAGAAAACCTACGCCAAATCTGCAAAGCCACACACCGCCAAACCCGCCAGCACCTTCGACAAGTTCAAAGGCAACAAAAAGCCCTTCGGTAAGCGAACCCCCACTCGCAAATTCAAACCCAGAGAAGGCGAATCCGCCGGATGATGCATCCACCGCAGACCCCCGAAGGGCGCAAGCTGCCCGCCGCCGCTCAAACCAAAAAGCGGCAGCGGCCCATCATCGCCATCGACGGACCTGCCGGTGCCGGCAAAAGCACCCTCGCCGCGCATCTTGCCCGCCGCTTCGGCTTTCTCAACCTCGAGACCGGAGCCATGTACCGTGCCCTCGCCCTTAAAGCCATCGAGAATGATTACTCCTTCGACGACGAAGCCCCTCTTATGGATCTGGCCGAACAGACCCGCATTGCCCTGGAACCGCAACTCGAAGGCAACCGGGTCCTGCTCGACACCATCGACGTCTCCCGCCGCATCCGCGAACCCGACGTCACTTCCGCAGCTTCGAGAATCTCCGTCCATCCCCACCTTCGCGCCTGGATGGTTCAGCAGCAGCGCGCCCTCGGTGAAGCCGGAGGCGTCGTCATGGAAGGCCGCGACATCGGAACCGCCGTCTTCCCCGACGCCGACGTCAAGATCTTCCTCGACGCAGCCCCCGAGGTCCGCGGCAACCGCCGCTATCGCCAGGTCACTCCCGAATCCCTCGCCTCCCACTCGTCCACCGCACTCCAGAACTCCGGCCGACAGGTCCCCGATCCGGTCTCCGCAGAGCAGCAGCGTCTTATCGAAGAGGCTGTCATCCGCGAACTAAAAGAGCGCGACTACCGTGACCGCCACCGTGCCGAGTCGCCACTCCAGCCCGCCGCCGACGCCGTCATTCTCGATTCCACATCCATGACTTTGGAGGAGGTTCTCGCCACCGCCGAAGAGATCGTACGGCGCCACTTGCCTGCGTGAACTCCCGTGATATCTAACATCTTCAGGCCACCTTTGTCGACTGCGAAAATTCGATAATTCCACCAATCTGTGTGTCTTTTCCACAATATCTGCACCATAAACAGTGCAAATAGAACTATTTAGGCGATTTTGCAAAAAAAAGTTGCTAACTGTGCTAACCTTCAACCATCGTTCGAAACAGATTGGATTTCTGCAAAGCTCGTACTGTACGAACCCCGATTTGGATCTAGCGGCAAATTCAACAGCAATAAGGAAATAACGAACATGGAACAGGGAACAGTAAAGTGGTTTAACGATGCCAAGGGGTTTGGCTTTATCAGCCGTCAGAACGGCGAGGACGTGTTCGTTCACTACTCGGCGATCAATTCGAACGGTTTCAAGAGCCTTCAAGAGGGCCAGGCTGTTCAATTCAACGTGGTAAAGGGACCCAAGGGTTGGCAGGCGTCTGACGTCCAGCCTCTCTAGTCTTTAGCACTCGAGGACAGCGACAACAAGTTCTACGGAAGGGATGGCTCAGGCTGTCCCTTTACGTGCTTAATTCCATCTCAACTGGTCTCACTTAGGCTCCGGCTCAGGTTCCACCGTGTTCACCCCCGGAAGAATCGTCGACGTGGCCTTGAACTTTCGATAGTCCGAGTTCACGATCTTGAAGTTTCCGTTGAAACCCACGAACAGCAGCGCGCGAAACGAACCCTGACCGTCCATCATCGCAGGCAGCCACACCTCGTCATTCACCTTGCGCTGCTCCATCAGGAAATTTGTTCCTTTCTGGATGTTCACCACCAGGCCCGCCCCAACTTTAAAGTTATTTACAAAATGACCTTGTGCCTTCACCAGCACCTTGTCCTTCTCATCGATCCATGCCGTTCCCACCATATCGCGAATCACGTCCTCGAACCGGTTTTTGGTTTTGGCGTTCGGATCGCCCGTAAAATCCACGACAATCGTGTCGCGCCCATTCAACTGCACCCGTTGTGCGTTCGTAAAACTTCCCAGTTCCAACAAACGAGACACGGTCACCAGGTCATTTCCGCGAGGATCCGTCTCCGTTCCCTTCTCGCCAGCCTTTGCGCGCTTCTCTTTAGCCTTCGCAACCTCCTTGTCGATCTGTTCACTCTCTTTTTTCTGCTCCTCCGCGCTCAGCTCCTTGCCGTTCTTCTTCGTTAGCCGGCGCACCGGAACACCTTCGATCCAGAAGACGTCATACTCTTCCGTCTCCGTCTTTTTCACTCCGCCGTGTCCGTTCGTCTGCTCCGCGGTTACGATCGAATGGTAGAGATAGTCCTTTTCGATTGCCTCCGACGCTTTCTGATTGGCCTCCACTGCCCGCATCAGCGTAGGAATATCGGGCAGCGGCTGTGCCCCCTCATCCGGCTTTGCTCCGGCACTCTGTTGTGCCGCCGCTGTCGCTGCAGGTACCGCCGCGCTCTGCGCCAGCGCGAGTCCGCTTCCGACAGACAAGCCTATCCCACCCAGTGCCAGCACCAAAACCAAAGTTCCGCGAACCGCAGCCGCCATACCCTCCACTATAGTTCTCGTAGCTCATCGCTTCCCTGCGTCCGGGGTGGCAATAAAAGCAACTCGCTTGACAAATAGTCCCCACAACGCCCCTCAAGTTCGGCCCATCCCGCCCAACCCGAACTCTTCCGCAAGCAAAAGTCCAACCACAAAGCCTTTGAACAGGAGACTTTGCGCATTCCCTTCTGGAAGAAAAAAGCAAAGACCTTCGCGGAGACGGGCTGCGTTTTCGTGGGCGATTGGAAAGACTCCGATGCAGCATTGAGAACAGCCGGGTTTGCAGACGAGATGAGGACCGCTGCGACGGTAGGCGTCGGCTTACGGCGCCGTCTACGATTTGAATGAGTATTGACATGTCTTGCCGGGCAAGAACGGGGCGCTCGTTAGAGTCTCAGGCGTTTTGATGTGCTAGGATTGGCTGCTCCGCGACTGATGGGGCTGGATCGCCGGTTCGTTTCCTAACCGAGCTTACTCTTTTGTAAGCGCATGAGCGACGCTTGTGACGTGGAGTTTTTAGATTCGGACACTTTTTGCAACGCAGAGCGAATACCGCGCGATGTCAGGGAACGATTTAGCACGGAGGCGACTACGAAATGACGGTCGACGCGACTCTTGCGAAACTTTCTACTGTCGACAAGACATTTGTGACAGCTTTGATAGCTGCCGTCGGCTACCTATGTAATCTGACGATTACGTCGATCAGGAAACAGCGTGATCAGAGGCTCGAACGCCGAGCTGGGTTGATGAGGCTGCACAGTGTCCTCACAACAATGAAAGCCGCCTACAACATACAGAACCGGCATCGCGACAATCTGGTTTCAAGTCTCCGTCTTCGGTTTCCCGAGCAAGAGGCTCAACAGTACGAAGACTTCCTCTCAGGTTCTTACAAGAGAATGGATCCGCCGGAACGAGAGCTTCACGCGATGATTCGAGGGATAACGATCCACGCGTTGAAGCCGTTAAATACAGAGGCTCAGAAATGGCTTGCCAACGACACATTTTATCGATCGCGCCGAAACACGTCTGCTCATCAAGAGCTTAGTGATGCACTCAACCAACTCGATTCCCACTTATGGCTGTGGCTTGCCAAATATGAAACGTGGATACCCGCCGATGAATCGCACTCACTGGTTTATCTTGGAGACGAAAAGGAACATGGCGTACCGTTTCCGGTGGGCATCGAGCAGAAAATCCGCTCCGAAACTGAGCGATGATTCTCAACAAAGAAGGTGATCAGTCGCGGGTGTGGCGCTCACGCTGACATGGGCGGAGGAGGCGGCGGTGGGCTGACGTGGATTTCCGGGTCGATGGCTGCGTGGTGTGGTTGTTCGAGCCAACGCGACAAGGAGCGGAAAATGATCATCCAGACGAGGAAGAAGAGCTCTGAGATCAGGAAATCTTTCCCTGAGAGCGGATCCTTGGGGGCAGCAAGTCCGGCGGGAATGATGAGGGCGCTTATCAAGCCAATGTAGAAGAAGATTCGCGGAAACCATGCCGCCGGTCTGGCGGGAGAGTAGAAGAGCAGGGCTTTCCGCCACGTCGAAAGATCGTCAACCCTGTTTTGAAAAGCGGTGGATTTGCTGCGCACGTTTTGTTGAGCATGTGTCAGGACAGAGTCTTTCTGAATGATTTCGCTTAGCCGCGCCAGTTCCTGCTGTACCTGTTCGGGAGTGGTGTCGCTGGGTGTTGCCACCTGGGAGGAGAGCTTAAGCCACTGCTCCCAGAAGGCCAGCCGTTTAGTTGCGTCCTCGAGGGTGCGGGACCTTGCAGAGACGGCGCTGCGGTCATGACTCCACGAGATTACGGCCGGAACCAAGGTGCCGACCAATCCAAATGCGCCTGCGATCAAAGCCTTTTGCACGTCTTCGGAGAAGGTCATGTAAGATGCCTCCCTTTGCGAAGACAGGATACATCGAGCGATCTATTTGTTGAGGACGCGGGTGAAGATGGCGTCGACGTTGGCTAGCTGGCGGGTGTAGTCGAAGGCGCGGGCTAGTTTTTCGGGGGTAAGGCGGGCGGTGATTTCAGGGACTTTGGCGATTTCTTCGCGGAAGATAAGGTCGTTCTTCCACGAGTTCATGGCGTGGCCCTGGACGAGGCGGTAGGCGTCTTCGCGAGACATGCCGGATTCGGCGAGGTCGAGGAGGAGTTGGCCGGAGAAGATGAGGCCGCCGGTGGATTCGAGGTTCTTCAACATGCGAGCGGGGTAGACGAGGAGCTTTGCAATGAGCTGCTCGGTCTTGTGCAGGAGATAGTCGGCGAGGATGGTGGAGTCGGGGAGGATGACGCGCTCGGCGGAGGAGTGGGAGATGTCGCGCTCGTGCCAGAGAGCGACGTTTTCAAATGCGGTTTGCGCGTTGGCGCGGATGACTCGGGCGAGGCCGGAGATCTGTTCGGATGTGATGGGGTTGCGCTTGTGGGGCATCGCGCTGGAGCCTTTTTGTTTTTCGCTGAAGAACTCTTCGGCTTCGCGGACTTCGGTGCGCTGGAGGTGGCGGATTTCGGTCGCGATTTTGTCTAACGTGCTGGCGAGGACTGCGAGGGTGGCGACGTAGGCGGCGTGACGGTCGCGCTGGACGACTTGCGTGGCGACTTCGACAGGGCGCAGGCCTAGTTCGGCGCAGATCGCTTCTTCATGCTCGGGTTTGAGATGGCCGAAGGTGCCGACGGCTCCCGAGAGTTTGCCTACGCGGAGGTCTTCGGCGGCGGCGTCGAAGCGAGTGACGTTGCGCTGCATCTCGGAGTACCAGAGGAGCAGTTTGAGGCCGAAGGTGGAGGGTTCGGCGTGAATGCCGTGGGTGCGGCCGATGATGGGTATGTGCTTGAACTCGATGGCGCGTTTCTTGAGTGTTTCAGAGAGTGCGACGATGCCGGCGCGGATGATGGCAGAGGCTTCTTTGAGCTGGAGGGATTGCGCGGTGTCGACTACGTCTGTACTGGTGAGGCCGTAATGGAGCCAGCGCGAATCTTCAGGGGAGTTGATGTGTTCGGCTACGGTGGTGGTGAAGGCGATGACGTCGTGACGGACCTCGGCTTCGATCTCATTGATGCGGTCTACGGTGAAGGCTCCGCGGTCGCGAATGGCATCGGCGGCGGATTGCGGGACAAGGCCGAATTTGGCGAGCGCTTGGGAGGCGGCGATCTCGACGGTGAGCCAGCAGCGGTATTTATTTTCGTCAGACCAGATGCGGCCCATCGCAGGGCGGGTGTATCGGGCGATCATAGTTATCCCTTATGTGTAACGGGGTATTCAGGTTGCACTGTTCGCTTGTGTATCCAGTTTTATTCTACCGGGTGAAATGGTGGCAATCCGGGTGCCGGATAAGTATCGTACTACGATGTATCGTGATACGATAGATAAATGGGCAGCGCGAAGAAAGCGGAGAAGCTGACGGCGGCGAAGAAGAATCTGCATGCCGTGGCGGAGTTTCGCCATCATCTGCGAGCTTTTCTTCGATTCAGCGAGGTTGCCGCGGAAGAGGCTGGCCTTCGGGCGCAACAGTACCAGTTGCTGCAGGTTGTGGGGGCGGCGCCGGGAAACGAGCCGCCAACAATCGCCTACGTGGCGAACCGGCTTTTTTTGAGACATAACAGCGCAGTGGAGCTGGTGGACCGGACGGAGCAGCAGGAGTTGCTGGAACGGGAGGTCGATGCGAACGATCACCGGAAGATTCTGCTGCGGCTGACCAAACGGGGGGAAGAGCAACTCGCGTCGCTTGTGGTTGCGCATATGGAGCAACTGAAGCAATGGGCACCGGAGATGATCGAAGTGCTGCGCAGGGTAACCGGCGAGGAAAACGGACAACGCAAGTGAGCCGGCGTGCAGGGATTCAGCAGCGCAGGCGGAGACGTGCAGAGATTTAATTTTGAGTCAAAGAAGGATTGGAGCAGAGATGAGCACTGTGGCGCGTAAACATGAGGAAACACTGGGCGATTATTCGGCAGACAGCCGAATGCTTCTGATCGCCGCGCTGGCAGCAGTGGTGGGGGCTGCAGGCGCAGGGCTTGCGTGGGTGTTGCTGAAGTTGATTTTTATTGTGACGAACCTTTTTTATTTCCACCGGTGGGCGACGTATTTTGTCGATCCTGGAACGAACACGCTTGGGTGGAAGGCAGTGTTTGTGCCCGTGGTGGGTGGTTTGATTGTCGGGGCTATCGCAAAGTTCGGCTCCGCGAAGATCCGCGGCCACGGAATGCCGGAGGCGATCGAAGCTATTTTGACGGGCGGCGCGAAGGTGGCGCCACGATTGACGATCTTGAAGCCGTTGGCGTCGGCGATTGCTATCGGGACGGGAGGACCGTTCGGCGCGGAAGGCCCGATCATTGTGACCGGCGGAGCGGCTGGCTCGCTGTTGGGGCAGCTTCTCCACATGAGCGACGCGGAGCGCACGGTGCTTCTGGTTTCAGGTGCTGCGGCTGGAATGTCGGCAACGTTTATCTCGCCGCTTTCGGCGATTCTTCTTGCCGTGGAACTGCTGTTGTTCGAGTGGCGTCCGCGAAGCCTGATACCGGTGGCGGTGGCCAGTGTTACGGCGGCAGCTCTGCGGCGTCTACTATTGGGTTCAAATCCTATTTTTGCGATGCCGTTGATGACGACTCCGATTCACGAGATCGTCATTCCATCGTCGTTGCTGCTGGGGCTGGTTGCGGGGTTGCTTGCGGTGGTGTTGAGCAAGTCGATCTATTATTTCGAGGATTTCTTTGAAGGATTGCCGATTCACTGGGCGTGGTGGCCGGCGCTGAGCGGCGTTGTGATCGGTTTGGGTGGCCTGGTGTATCCGCCGGTGCTTGGTGTGGGGTACACGGTCATTCAGCGCTTGATCTCGGGCGAGTTCACCTGGTCGTTGATCCTGGGAGTGCTCATCGTCAAGTCGCTGATCTGGAGCTTCTCGCTGGGATCGGGAACGTCGGGCGGAATTCTGGCTCCGTTGATCATGATCGGCGGAGGAGTAGGGGCGGTTGCGGGGCATGTACTGCCGACGATTGCTACGGGGGCGTGGCCGCTGATTGGCATGGCGGCGATGCTTGCGGGCGCTATCGGGGCGCCGTTGACGGCGGCGATGATGGCGGTTGAGTTGACGCACAATAGCGGGCTCATTTTGCCATTGCTGATGGCTTCGGTGATGTCGTATGCGGTGACGGTGCTGCTGCAGAAGCGATCGATTCTGACCGAACGCCTGAGCCGGCGCGGTCTGCACATGAGCCGGGAGTACGGCGTCGATCCGCTGGAGACGATGATTGTGTCTCAAGCGATGCACACGAGCGTGTTTGCGTTGCGAGCGGATGCGACACGAAAAGAGGCGGCAATCTGGTTTAAGAAGATGGGAGAGCGCGGGGCAGAGGCGTGGTCTCACTGGCAACGGCTGTTCCCGCTGCTGGACAACGATGGAAAGCTGGTTGCGCTGCTGACGCGAACTCAAATGATGATTGCGGCGAAGCAGCCGGATCTGAGCCAGCCGCTGGCGAAGGATGGAAATCCTTCTCCGAAGACGATGGCGCCCACCGATACCTTGCGGCATGTAGCGACATCGATGGCGGAATCGAAGCTGACACGATATCCGGTGTTGGATGACGACGGAAAATTCGTCGGCATCATTACCATCGACGACTTATTGCTGGCGAGGAGCAAGGAGAAGCAGCGCGAGTTCAATCGCACACGCGTGCTGCAACTGCGATGGCCGTTTGGCCATGATGGCGGAAATCTCGCGGAGACTGCGGAGGGTGTGGAAGCTCTCGATTCGGAAGAAGTGCTGCCGTCTGAAAGTGATTTACGCGCCGGTAACGCCGAGAAGAACTGACATTTCTTCATAGAGGAAGCCCTGACCGGGGCGGTAGGGCTGAACCCATTTGCCGTCCATGACGAATTGCGGGATAGCGCGCTTGCCGGTGTTGGCGATGACAAGGTCGGCGGCGCCGGGCGTGGTCTCGATGTCGACTTCTTTGAAGGGGATGTTGTGAGTGGTGAGGAAGCGCTTGGCCTCGCGGCAGTCGCGGCACCATGGGGCTGAGTAGACGGTTAAATCCATAGGCTTATTTTACCGGGATGCGGCAGCTTTCGAAGTGTCGATGGCGTTGAGGAGTTTTGAGACTGTATCGAGCCCGTAACGATGGTCTCGCTCGAATTACTGCTCGTGATAGTTGCGGATGAGGCCGCCGTCGATGATGAAGGTTGAGCCGGTGCAGTAGGCTCCGTCGTCGGAGGCGAGGAAGAGCGCGAGGCCGGCGATCTCGTCCGGGGTGGCCATGCGGCCGAGGGGGATGTTGGCGAGCAGGGCATTAAGTTCGGGTTTGTCGGCCATCAGTTTGGTATTGATGGGAGTGGAGACGGCGCCCGGAGCGATGTTGTTGACGGTGATGTTGTAGGGGCCGAGCTCGACGGCGAGATCGCGCATGACCATGCGCATGGCGCCTTTGGAGGCGCAGTAGGTGGAAAAGTGCGGAAAGACCATGTCTTCGTGGACGGAGCTGATGTTGATGACGCGGCCGGGGAGTTTGGACTTGATGAGTGGACGGACGAAGGCCTGGGTGAGAAAGAAGGCTCCTTTGAGGTTGACGTTGAGGACGGCGTCGTAGTCCTTTTCGGTGACCTCCCAGAAGGGAGCGCGGATCTCGATGCCGGCGTTGTTGACGAGGATGTCGCAGCGGCCCAGCTGCTTGTAGGTTTCGTCGATGAGGCGCTGGGTGTCTGCGAGGATGGAGACATCGGCCTGAACGGTGATGGCTTTTCCGCCTGCGGCTTCGCATTTGGATTGAGTATCGGCGGCTTGCTCGGGATGGTTGCGGTAGTCGACGACTGCAGTTGCGCCTTCGCTGGCGTAACGAATGGCGATGGATTGTCCGATGCCTGAGCCCGAGCCGGTGATGACGGCGACTTTGCCTGCGAGACGACCTGCCATGATGGTTCCTCCGATAGGGATGGAACTATTTTGCGCTTGATTTCCTGCTGCGGGATGGCGAGGACGTCTTTTTTGTCGATTTTTTCTTTGAGGTTTTCGTGGGAGACTTTTTGGTCTTCGGCTTTTTGCTGGCGATGATCTCTGAGAGTTTGGTTTTGGCCTGTTCGAGTTCGACGCGGCGGGATTTTGAGAGATTTTTGCCGGCGCGGTTGATGTAGAAGTTCAACATGCGCATGCCGGAGGCAGGGCCTTTGGGGGAGACTTTCTTTGAGGCGAGCGCTTTGGCGATCGCTGAGGCGCTTTGATTGAAAGGACCTTGGTCGGGATGGGTTGAGTCGGTTGTAACTTTTGCGGACCACTTCTTTTTTGGCTTTTTTGTCGTCTTCTTTGTCGTCATCCGGGACTCCTGGGTCGACGTTTCTGCTCCTACTGCTTCTATACCTAAGATGCGGGTGGAGGACTTTTCCAGGCGGCGCTTGCGGAAGAAACTGGTGAGGAGCGCGCTGCACTCTTCGGCGAGGAGGCCCGGGAGGAGATCGAGCTTGTGGTTGAGCGCTGGATGATTGAGGACGGAGAGGACGGAGCCGCACGCGCCGGCTTTGGGGTCGGGGGCGGCGTAGACGAGACGCGCGAGGCGGGCGTGAAGGATGGCTCCGGCGCACATAGCGCAGGGCTCAAGCGTGACGTAGAGAGTGCAGTCTTCGAGGCGGTAGTTTTTTAGAGCGAGGCCGGCTTCGCGGAGGGCGACGATCTCGGCGTGAGCGGTGGGGTCGGAATCGCGGAGGACACGGTTCTGGCCGCGGCCGATGATTTTGTTTTCGTGAACGACGACTGCGCCTACCGGGACTTCGCCGTTGGCTTCGGCGGATTGGGCTTCGGCGATGGCGGCGCGGAGGTAGGTTAGGTCGGTGGACATTCGTTAACAGGAAAGCATGTATTCATGAAATTTGGGTGTGTAGTTACAAATGTAGTACCATGAAAGGTGCATGGAATTCGAATGGGACCCGGGAAAAGCAAGAAGCAATGAACGGAAGCATGCAATTTCGTTTGAGTTTGCTGCTGGAGTTTTTGAGGATATCGATCGAACGGAGAGGTTAGACGATTCGTCTGCAGAAGAGCGTTGGGCTACTGTGGGCGTGGTTGAAGGCATTGAAATTTATGTTGTGTATGCGGTGAGAGATGAAGCTATTCGGCTGATCACTGCCAGAAGGGCGACTCGAAATGAACGAGAAGAATACTGGAATCGTCAGATTTAAGCGGGATCCGAAGCACCCGCCGAAGATGACTGCTAAGCAGATGAAGCATCTGCGCGAGATGAAGGACGAGGATATCGACTTTAGCGATGCTCCTGCTTCTCCGCGAGATGCTGTGTGGACTCGGCCGGGGGCGTTGGTTCCTGTGGGAAATAAGAAGCAGATTACGGTTCGGCTGGATGCGGATGTACTGGAGTTTTTTCGAAAGACGGGATCGCGGTATCAAAGCAGAATTAATGCCGCGCTTCGGGAGTATATGAAGGCGCATGAGAAGGCTTCTTAGCGGGATCCGTTCCTATGCGGGTTCCTGTTGGGAGAGGCAGTGGAGGGCGCCGAGGCCCCAGACGAGATCGACGGCGTGGATGCCGATGATGGTGCGGTCGGGGAAGCAGCTGGCGATGATGTCGAGGGCGGCGCGGTCGTTGGGGTCGTTGAAGGTGGGGACGAGGACGAGCGAGTTGGCGATGTAGAAGTTGGCGTAGCTGGCAGGCAGGCGCTGGTTTTCGAAGAGCACCGGCGCGGGCATGGGGAGTTCGACGATTTCGAATGGCTTGTTGGCCAGGTTACGGAAGGAGCGGAGGCGGTCGAGATTTTCGGCGAGGGGGAGATGGTTTTCGTCGTGGGTGTTGGACTCGACGCAGGTGAGAATTTTGTTTTCGGCGACGAAGCGGGCGATGTCGTCGACGTGGCCGTGGGTGTCGTCGCCGGCGCAGCCCTTGTGGAGCCAGAGGACTATTTCAATGCCGAGATAGTCGTGGAAGGCTTGCTCCAGTTTGGCGCGGGTTTCGGATTCGGTGCCGAGGTCGGGGTTGCGCTCCTGGATTTTCGAGAGGAGGCACTCTTCTGTGGTGAGGAGGAGGCCGGCGCCGTTGGTGTCGATGCTGCCACCTTCGAGGACTACGCGATGAGCTTCTCCATCGAGGCTTGGTATGTGGGGCTGGAACTGGGGCATGTTGTAGAGCTTGGCGACGTGATCGGGGATCTGGTCGTCGCGGTGATAGTTTTCGTACTTGGCCCAGGCGTTGAACTTCCAGTTGGTGACGGCGAGATCGCCTTGCGGATTTTTTACGAAGATGGGGCCGGAGTCCCGGAGCCAGACGCGGTCGGTGGGCCAATGGTGGAAGTGGAGGCGGGCGAGGTTGGCTCCGACGCGGAGGAGAATGCGGCGGGTGCGTTTTTCTGCCGGCTCGTCGTTGACGAGGATGTGGACATCTTCGACCTGGGAGAGGTGGCGAACGATTTCGGCGTAGACCCAGGGAATGGGCTGGAATTTTCCAGGCCAGTCCTCGGCGTTGTGGGGCCAGGCGATCCAGGTGGCGGCGTGGGGAGCCCATTCTGCGGGCATGCGGTAGCCGGTCGGTATGCGGTCGGTGCTCAGTGGTACCCCCTCCCCCCCGTCAAAAAGTGTGCAAAGTCTTCGATTCAGGGACTTTAAGTCTGGACTTCCTGCATGGGAGAGTGTCAGGTATTTGCCACGGGCGGATGAACGGGGCTCGCTGACGCACTCCCGTTGTCAAGTATAGCGGCGTGGATATAGCGACGTGGGACGACCGACAAGGAATGTCTATTCGATGGCCTGGGAGGCGAGGGTCCAGAAGTCGGTAAAGGATTTCGGGGGGTCGGGCGAATCCATGGAGCGTTGTGTGAAAAAAATGCCGATCATTCCCCGGGCGGGGTCGATGTAGGCAGTTGTGCCGGTGCCGCCGGTCCAACCGTATCGACCGGGCGAGTGGTAAATCTCGCTGCGTGCGATGTCGACGCCCACGCCTAGCCCCCAACTGGAGTACGCGCCGAAGAAGATCTGGGAGGCGTTGCGTTGCTCGGGTGTGAGTTGGTCGGAGGCCATGAGCTCTACACTCGCGCGGGAGAGGATCTGCTCGCGGCCGAGGCGGCCATGGTTGAGCATCATGCGGCTGAAGGCGAAGTAATCGTCGAGGGTAGAGACGAGGCCGCCACCGCCGGCTTCGAGGGGTGGTTCGGAGGCCCAGGCGCTGTGTGCGGGATTGTCGAAGAGCTCGAGCCTTTTTGTCTGGTAATTGAAGGAATAGCAGGCCGGCAGGCGGGCGATTTTTTCGGGGGGGACGTGGAAGGCGGTGTCTTTCATGCCGAGGGGATCGAAGATGCGCTGGTGCAGGAAGGCGCCGAAGGATTGTCCCGAGACTCGAGCGATGAGGCAGCCGAGGACGTCACCGCTGGTGTGATACATCCACTGTTCGCCGGGTTGCGCGAGCAATGGAAGGGAGCCGAGGCGCTGAAGCCAGTCGTTCACGGCGGGCGCTTGCGAGGGACGCGGCGGCCCATCGCCACCGATGCGGTATTCGCGGATGAATTTCTGGATGGGGTAGGTGCCGGGCATGGCCATGATGCTGCCAAAGCCCATGCGGTAGGTGAGGAGGTCGCGGACGGTGATGGCGCGGGACGCGGGGACGGTGTCGTCGATGTTTGAGGCGAGGGATTTGAGGACGCGGCGGTTGGCGAGCTCGGGGAGCCAGGGATCGATGGGATCGTCGAGGCGTATTTTGCAGTCTTCGACGAGGATCATGGCGGCGACGGCGGTGACGATCTTCGTGAGAGAAGCGATGCGAAAGATGGTGTCGCGCTGCATTGGGGCAGGATTGTCGAAGGCGAGGGTGCCGAGGGTTTCGACGTGGACGTCGTCGTGGCAACTGACGAGGGCGACGAGCCCGGGCATCTGCTTGCGTTCGATGTGGCCCGAGAGGACTTGATTCATTCGGTGGAGGCGCGGCTTCGAAAGGCCTGTCATGTTTTGTTTCGATTCTGTTTTCGATTGAGGGTTTCTATTTTTTTGAAGATGATGTTAGGAAGATGCGAGGAAGCGTTCAGACTCCTTTGGAGAGGCAATCAGATTGTAAGTGTGAGCGTGGTGATGATTTTGGCTGTGTGCTGGAAGTGGCGATGTTGGTGGAAGGCCAAGATCGTGATCGCATTGGCGGATTGTGGGCATCGAAAGAAAGTATGCCCCAGGGCTGAAGCCCCCTTTCTTTTTGGCCCGAGGGAGGGCCAAGCCTGAAGGCTTGGCTTACCTAGAAGCGGTTCGCGCTTTGCGCGAATGCCCACATCTCAAAATCGAGATATGGGGCACCCGATTTTGTGGCTTCGACCAGATGTGTGCGATCCTGTCCAAACCAAATGTATTAGAGAGTCGCGAGATCCATCATCCAGATGATGCTGATCCAGAGTGATGCTGTGAGTGTCAGGAAGGAAGGCATCTTTCTCGAACGTATTACCCACACTAATGCCGAGAGAAAGCCTATGAACGCTAGCAGAAAACAGCGCCCCTCATATCCATAGTCGAAGCGGTTCCGTTTGCTGAGCTGATCGAGAATGATGAACCCCCAAGAACCGCCCAACGCTGAAAGACCAGTGAAAGTGATTGCCAGCCAGGAAGAAACACGACGGCGGTCTTTTTCGTATTGTCTCAGCATCATCGAAATAACGGAGCCGAGAACAACCAACGGCACACCGTAGATTAGGAACCAAACGGATCTAGACATCATTTGACCTCTAAATCTATTAGTCCAAAAATCGTTTGGCGATGCCTTCGTAGGCGTCGATGCGGCGGTCGCGGAGGAAGGGCCAGTGCTGGCGGGTTACTTCGATGAGGTTGGGGTCGAGGTCGGCGATTAGGATCTCTTCTTTGTTGTGGCTGGCTTTGGCCAGGATGCGGCCGAAGGGGTCGGCGATGAAGCTGCCTCCCCAAAACTCGATTCCGGATTGCGGGGTGTGGTCGCCGGGACCGTGCAGTTCGACGGTGGCGGGGTTGCCGTCGGCGGCGGTGACGTTGAATTTGACGTCGCCGTGGGCTTTATGCAAAACGTCGCCGTGCTCGTGGCCTACGCGGTTGACGGCGCAGACGAAGACTCCGTTGGCGATGGCGTGGGCGCGCTGGGCGATCTGCCAGGCTTCGTACTGGGCGGTGCCGAACTCCTCTTTTTCGGAGGGGTGCCAGCCGATAGCAGTGGGGAAGAAGAGGATCTCGGCGCCGCGAAGGGCGGTGAGGCGGGCGCCTTCGGGGTACCACTGGTCCCAGCAGACGAGGGTGCCGATGGAGCCTTGCGTGGTTTGCGTGGATTTGAAGCCGAGGTCGCCGGGGGTGAAGTAGAACTTTTCGTAGTAGAGGGGGTCATCGGGGATGTGCATCTTGCGGTAGGTGTCGGCGATGCTGCCGTCTTTTTCGATGGTGACGGCGGTGTTGTGGTAGAGGCCGGGGGCGCGGCGTTCGAAGAGGCTGGCGACGAGGACGACTCCGGTTTCGCGGCAGACGCGGGTGAGCGTGTCGGTGGAGGGGCCGGGGATGGACTCGGCGAGGCCGAAGAGGGCGTGGTCTTCGCGCTGGCAGAAGTATTGGGCGCGGAAGAGCTCGGGGAGGCAGACGATTTGCGCGCCGAGGCGGGCGGCTTCGTAGACGCGCTCGGCGGCCTTGTCGAGATTGAGCTGGGTGTCGGGGTCGCAGGACATCTGGATGAGGGCGACGCGTTTGGTGGTGGAGTCTGGCATAGTTTTCAGTTTCTATCTTATAGGGTGCTCAGGTGAGGCCAGTGACGGCGGGGAGAACGCGGCCGGGGCGGCTGTTTCGAAGGGGAAATGCGGCTTTTGCGGGAGCCCGGGAGAATCCTGTTTTTTCACCGGGGAATATCTGGTACGTTGGAAGAGCCGGGGAACCCACGATGCTTCTGCGGCTCTTCCATCCTCACAGCAGTCCATTTCAGTTCCCGCCGTGTGCGGCCGTTGTGTATTTCATGCAGAAGGAGTGTTATTTTGAGCGAGCTTCGTGAATTTCTGGAACTTTCGTATGGTGAACTCGAGGACCTGAACCTGGCGGCCAAGGAGCAGCGCAAGAAGCGCGTCGCGGCCGATGTGATTCAGGAAGAGCGGCTGAAATACCTGACGGACGAGCGGCGCATTAAGGCTGTGACGGTGCTGTTCAGCGATCTCGAAGGCCGGCTGCATATGCTGGACTACGACAAGAAGTTTCTGGTGAAGAGCTACGACAATCTGACGTTTGACGGCTCATCGATTCGCGGATTTACGGCGCAGCGAGAGAGCGATCTGCGGCTAGGTATCGACTGGAGCGCATTTTACTGGGCCCCGGCAGATGTGTTTGGGCCGGGCAAGGTAATGGTCTTCGGCGAGGTGATCGATAAAAACGGCACGACGTACAGCGCGGACATTCGCGGGGTGCTGAAGCAGTTTTCGCAGGAGCTGTTCGAGAAACAGGGCTATACGCTGAATGCAGCGAATGAGATTGAGGGATTTCTCTTCGAGGGCATTGATGCGGAGCGCAGCTACCACGAGACGGGCAGGTTCGAGTACGTGAACAAAGGCGGGTACTATCACTCGCTGCCTGGGGATCCGCTGCGGGAGTTTATCGATACGACGGCGGAAGTGCAGCGGGCGATGGGCTTCGAGAATGAGAAGGACCATCCGGAGGTCGCGCCGAGCCAGTTCGAGATTAATTACAGCTATGGCGAGGTGGTTGCGGCTGCGGACCAGATTCAGCTTTATAAGCTGATCTGCCGCCAGGTGGCGACGCAGATGGGAATGACGGCGAGCTTTCTGCCGAAGCCGGTAGTCGGCGTGAATGGCAGCGGAATGCATACGAATGTGTCCATCACGAAGGGCGGGAAGAACCTGTTCTGGGATCCGAAGGGTGAGGAAAAGATCTCGAAGATGGCGTGGCAGTTTACGGATCGTATTTTGACGCACGGCAACGATATCTGCCTGTTGCTGAATGCGAGCGTAAATGCGTACCGGCGGCTAGATCCGCACTTTGAAGCTCCAAACCAGATTAAGGCTTCGGCTGTCGATCGTGGGTCGATGATCCGTATCCCGATTGGAAACGAGAAGTCGGCGCGGGTTGAGGTGCGGTCGGTGGCGCCGGATGCGAATCCGTACCTGGTGATGTACTCGATCTTCAAGAGCGGACTGCAAGGCGAGACGGCGAAGATCAAAAACCTGCGTCAGGCGGAACGGTATCTTCCGGACAATGTGTATACGGCGATCGAAAACTTCCGGAGAGCGGAGTGGACGACGACGTTGATGGGCGAGGATGTGAAGGCCCGGTACGCCGATCTGAAGCAGGCTTCGGCGGACCGTTGTGCGCGACTGCTGGGCACGATTGTGAAAGCGCCCGAGGTGCAATTTCACCACGATGTTTATAACCAGCTGCTGTGGAATCAGTTCTAGAGCATCAGAGACGTATTAGAAGGTATGGGCCGCTTATCGCGGCCCTTACTTTTTGCAAGGATGTGCTTCTCGGCTACTTTGCGGCCGCGGGGGATAGCGTGCTGAGTTTGGATTTGGCGATCTTGAGAACGATGCCGGCGTTGCGGTCGGCGACTTCGCTGATGTGATATTCCGATGCGACGCCGAGGAACTGGGCGATCTCGGTGGGAGTGAGTTTGTAGTCCTGCTCGAGCCAGTTGGCCATGTTGCCAGTGGCATCTTTGATGGCGTCGTCGAGCGAGCCGGCGAGGCCCATGGTAATGAGGTCGGTTGGAGTTTCGATGCGACGGCTGCCGATGCGTTTTCCGGGAAGAACGTCGACGGTGAACTCGACGTCCATGGAGGTCTCGAGGGCGTTGCCGTTGAGTTCGCCGTCGCCCTGGAGGGCGTGACCGTCACCGACATAGAGGAGCGCGCCTGGGTTTGAGACGGGAAGATAGATAGTGGCGCCTTCGCCGATCTCGTTGAAGTCCATGTTGCCGCCGTAGCCGCCGGAGTCGCCGCTTCCGGGAGGTGCGTTGGCGGGGCCGGTTGCGGTGGCGACGCAGCCGAGCATGGGACGGACCGGGATGGCGAAGGAGCGCATGTGTTCGCCGGGGGATTCGGGTGATGCGAGGCCCTTGGCTAGGTCGAGATGCCAGCGGATGGTCTTTCCGGTGTCTTTCATTTTGACGGCGAGACCGGGGCCGAGGACGCGGCCGACGAGGTTGTCGTCGCTGATGGCGTAGTCGCGGTTGAGCTTGAGGCGGACGAGGTGGACGACGAGGGTGTCTCCGGGTTGGGCGCCCTGAATGTAGAAGGGGCCGGTTTCGGGATTGCCGCCGAGGACTCGCCGGACGCCTTTCTCGTCGGTGCCGCCGGCGTCGACGGTGGTGGTGTGGATGGCGTCGCCGGGGTTGACGGTGAGTACGGGCTTGTAGAACGGGGAGAACTGGCGGTAGAAGACGGTGGGCGTGAAATCGTGGCGCTGCGTGGAGTGCTGGAGCGGAGGAGCAAGGACCGCGGTGAAGGTATAGTGTTCGGGATGCGAGGGATTGCTGCCGTCGATTTCGATGTAGTCGCCGGCGAGTGTACCGTTCCGGAGTGTGCCCTGGACAGTGTCGGAGCCGCCTTCATTGTCTTTGGAGACGAAGTGGATCTGGGTGCCGGTGACAGTGCCTTCGAGTTTGTCGCCGTTAAAGTTGCCGGTGAGTTTGTCGCCCTGCTGGTTGAGGGTGATGCGGGCGTAGATGGGAGTGCCGAAGACGTCGGCTGTCACGATCCAGTTGCCGGTGAACTGCTGGTTTTGGGCGGTTGCTGCCAGGGTGGCGAGCGCAAGGAGAAAGGCGGCTGCGGTGCGGATCATAAGGCGTCTCCGGATGAGTGTATTGGCAGCGAAGGTGGAGTTGCTGTTAGCCTACTACGTGAAAAGTGGAACGTTGGTTCGATGGCTTAATAGAAATGAGCGGGGGCATGCTAGAGTCTTAGCGATATGAAGACTTGGGCCTTGTTGAGTTTCACGGCTGCTGGAATTAGTTTGCTGCTTTGTGGTTGTGGTGGGGGAAGTGCTTCGAAGCCGGTTGTAAGCCCATTGGCAGGAAATTGGCTTATAGCTGGGCCGATGCCGGCGTATGATTTCACAGCTCCTGGGACGGGTGTATTCAGCCTCGCGATGAGCTTTGACGTTACGGACAACAACATAACCGCTTCCGGATATGCCAGTGGATTCTGCACGTCGAATTCCACCCCTCCGATCTACAATGAGGCATTTTCTTTTGATAGCTTGACTACGGGCGTAATTGCCGCGGATGGGAGCTTTACGTTGCAGACTCCGCAGACCATTCCTGACTATTCGCTATCGGTGCAGGGGAGAGTTCCGGAGATCAATACGGAGCAGTTCTCGGGCACTTACGCGGCTTCGTTCAATTCGCAGATCGGACGAGGATGCGTGGGGAACTCTTCCGGGATGTTTACTGCGACTTCGTTTCCGCTCGTCAGCGGAGTCTATACCGGAACTGGAAACTTCCAAACGCTGACGAATGGGGTTGCAACTGCGACGCCGATTACGATGCAGGTCAGCCTGCAGCAGGGTGCGACAGTGCTTGATCCTACAACCGGGCTTCCCAAAGCGAGCAATATTGCAGTTGGTGGAAACATTCGTGTGCAGGGATTTCCATGCTTTTCGTCCGGCACCGCGAACACGACACTATTCGGTCCGAGCAGGGAGCCGGCGAGTTCTATCGCGGGGAACATAATGCGCATGAACTTTACGATGGATGACGGATCAACGTTAGGCTTAACGGCTGTACTGACTGATTCAACGGAGAGCCATATTTCAGCTCTATTGGCGGTGCTTCCCTCTGAGAAATGTGGCGCGGGTGCCGGTTCTGACTTTTTTCCGATGATGGATTTGAGTCGGCAGAATTAGCGAAGTCGCAGAAATACAACTCGATCGGGTGTTATCCGTTTCGGTGTTTCCTGTGAGTTGACACGAAGGGCGGAGTACTGCATTCTTCTGCTGTTGCCGTGAGGGAGGTTTCTCTTGGACGCGACTCGTGTGGATGAGCGAAATCCGTGGCTGGTTCCGGCAGCGGTGCTTGGTGGATGTTTGCTGCTCGGGCTGGTGTTGGGTGGGTTGCTGCTAGGGATGGAGATTAAGGAGACTCGGCTGGCTGACCGGTATGTAACGGTGAAGGGGCTGGTCGAGCGGACGGTGAAGTCCGATAGCGCGGTATGGCCGGTGACGTTTAAGGAGACGGGGAACGACCTGCAGCAGGTGTATGCGAAGAGCGAAGAGGACAGAGCAGCGGTGCTGAAGTTTTTTGCGGCGCAGGGAATTACGCCGCAGGAGATTTCGGTGGGGCAGATTCAGGTGACCGATAAGATGGCGAACGAGTTTGGCGGGAATAATAATGGCGGCCCGCGGTATATCGTGCAACAGACAGTCACGGTGAGTTCGAACGACGTGGATAAGATTTCGAAGGCGGGACAGAAGACGGCGCAGTTGTTGCAGGCAGGGATCATCGTTGTCGGGGGCTATGGGCAGGGGATTCGGTATGTGTTCAACGGGCTGAATGCGCTGAAGCCGGACATGATTACCGAGGCGACGAAGAATGCTCGCGCGTCGGCGGACCGGTTTGCTGCAGACTCGGGGAGCCAGGTGGGGTCGATCCGGTCGGCGAACCAGGGAGTGTTTTCAATCTCTGCGGCAGATGCCGGGAGCGGAATGGCTCCAGGAGAAGAAGGCGGCGGTGGCGCGGTGGAGAGTCCAGATGCGAGCATCATGAAGAAGGTTCGCGTGGTTTCGACTGTGGATTATTATCTGGTTCGATAAGCGCACGATTGGGTCGGGTATCGTTGCTAGTCGTATTGGCCGGGTGGTAGCCTTCGAGCATCACCTTTTTCCCTCGGAGAGTCTACGTCAATGCAGGCAAGCTACAACGGAATCGCAGTGCCTACCAATGGGCAGGCTATCGAATACAGCAACGGCAAGTTCACCATTCCGGATCATCCGATCATTCCGTTTATCGAGGGCGATGGAACGGGGCGGGACATCTGGAAGGCTTCGCAGCGCGTATTCGATGCCGCGGTGGCGAAGGCTTATGGGGGCAAGCGAGCGGTTCGATGGTTTGAGGTTCTGGCTGGGGAGAAGGCTTATCGTCAGACGAAGAACTGGCTGCCGGACGATACGGTAAAGGCAACCGTGGATTTTCGCGTGTCGATTAAGGGACCGCTGACGACGCCGGTGGGTGGTGGGATTCGTTCGTTGAATGTGGCGCTGCGGCAGTTGATGGATCTGTATCAATGCGTGCGGCCGGTGAAGTACTATGCCGGGGTGCCGAGTCCGGTGAAGCATCCGGAGAAGTTGGATGTGGTGATCTTCCGTGAGAACACGGAGGACATTTATGCCGGGATTGAGTTTCGTGAGGGGACTCCAGAGGCGGCGAAGTTCATTGCGTTTGTGAATGACGAGATGCTGAAGGGAACGAAGAAGAAAGTTCGGCTGGACTCGGGTGTGGGGGTAAAGCCGATTTCAATTACAGGGTCGAAGCGACTGGTGCGGGCGGCGATTCAGTATGCGCTGGATAACGGACGCAAGGTTGTGACGCTGGTGCACAAAGGAAATATCCAGAAATTTACCGAAGGCGCGTTCCGCGAGTGGGGTTATGAGGTTGCGTCGCAGGAGTTCCGCGATCAGACAGTGACGGAGCGCGAGAGCTGGATACTGGGAAACCTTGAGGCGAATCCGAAGCTGACGGCGGAGGAGAATGCAGCGCTGATTGAGCCGGGAATTGAGTTTGCCGCGAAGGAGTTTGGCGAGGGCGTAGTGGCTGAAGTGAAGAGCGTGATCGCTTCGATCGGGGCTTCGCATGGCGGAGGAAAGTGGAAGAAAAAGATTCTGATCAACGATCGGATTGCGGACTCAATCTTCCAGCAGATTATTTTGCGGCCTGAAGACTACAGCGTGCTGGCTACGACGAATCTGAATGGCGATTACATTTCGGACGCGGCGGCGGCGCAGGTTGGGGGGTTGGGGATTGCCCCCGGGGGGAACATCGGCGATGGTTATGCGGTGTTTGAGGCGACGCACGGCACGGCTCCGAAGTATGCGGATAAGGATGTGATCAATCCGGGCTCGGTGATGCTATCGGGCGTGATGCTGTTTGATTTTCTGGGCTGGACGGAGGCGGCTCGGTTGATTGAGAGCTCGATGGAGAAGACGATTGCGCAAAAATTCGTCACGTATGACTTCGAGCGCGGGATGCAGGGCGCGACGAAGGCCAAGACGAGCGAGTTTGCTACGCGGATGATTGAGAACATGGGGTAAGCGAGGCAAGAAACAGGTCCTCCCGCTTCGCGGAAGGATGACAAATTTTTAGTGACGGATTAGGAGAAGGAATGCGGAAGAAGGTAACGGTAGTTGGTTCGGGCAACGTTGGCGCGACGGCGGCGCATTGGATTGCGGCGAAGGAGCTGGCGGATGTGGTGTTGCTGGATGTGGTGGAGGGTGTGCCGCAGGGCAAGGCGCTGGATCTGTTGCAGGCGATGCCGATTGAGAAGCGCGATTGCATGATTGTCGGGACCAATGACTATGCGGATACAGCGAACTCCGATGTGGTGGTGATTACGGCGGGGATTGCGCGCAAGCCGGGGATGAGCCGCGACGATCTGCTGAATACGAACTTCAAGATCATGAGCGACGTGGTGGCGAAGGCGGTAGCGGCCTCACCGAATGCGATTTTGATTATCGTGTCGAATCCGCTGGACGCGATGGCGCAGACGGCGTTCAAGCAGGCGGGATTGCCGCGAGAGCGCGTGATTGGAATGGCCGGCGTGCTGGATTCGGCGCGGTTCCGAACATTCATTGCGCAGGAGTTGAACGTGTCGGTGGAGAACGTGACGGCGTTTGTGCTGGGTGGACATGGCGACACGATGGTCCCGCTGTCGCGGTACTCGACTGTGGCGGGAATTCCGATCACGGAGTTGATTGAGCCGGTGCGGCTGAAGGAGTTGGAGACGCGCACTGCTAATGGCGGCGCGGAGATTGTGAAGCATCTGAAGACGGGTTCGGCTTACTATGCGCCGTCGGCAGCTGCTGCGGAGATGGTTGAGGCGATCCTGAAGGACAAGAAGAAGATACTGCCCTGCGCGGCTTATTTGCAGGGGGAGTATGGGATTTCGGGGTTGTACGTCGGCGTCCCTTGCAAGCTGGGCGCGAAGGGAATCGAGCAGATTATTCAGATCAAGCTGACGGCGGAGGAGCAGGCTGCGCTGCAGAAGAGTGCCGATTCGGTGAAAGAGCTTTGCACGGTGATTGGGATGGCATAGTGCAGAAGCCATTTTTGTGAAAGCAACAAGATTGTGAAAGCAACAAGGCCCACCATGGGCCTTTGTTGTTTTAGCGAGTCTGGAACGACCGCTACTGGCCCTTGAAGACAAACTTGAACGTTGTCACGACTTCAACCGGACTGTTATCGAGAATGAAAGGCTTGAAGCGCCAGGACTGAACCGCCCGGACGGCTGCGCCACGGACATCGGGAGTTCCGTTGAGGGCTTGCGCGCTGGTCACTCTACCATCCCTGGAGATAGTGGCGTCGACGTCGACAGTGACGTCGGACCCGGCGTGTCGAAAGCTTGGATAAATGGGTTTGGGAGTCGAGACGGCGTAGGTCATGATCATTGCGGAGGGCACGGAAACCGCGAGATCTTTTGGCTTCGCCGGACGAACGATGGTCGCTTCAGTGGCAGTATCAGCCGGCCGAGGCGTGGCGGCGGAGGCGAGAAGGGAATGAGTTGCTTCGGGGGCTGCGAGCCCTTCTGGTTGAGCTTTATTGAGAGCAGGCTGAGCGACGGATGACGGAACGGTTGTTTGCGGATGATTTTGGCTTTCGGGTGGCGATACGGCAGCGGTCGACGAGCTGGTGGGTTTTGGCAACAGTGGCGGGTTGGTTGTCGAGGGACTGGATGGCAATGGGTTGGGCGCCGATTTGGCCGGTTCGGGGTACTGGATGAAGACTGCCGGATTCTTCGTGCTGGTCTGGGGAGAGGATGGGGTCGGGGCCGTGGATGTTGCAGCCCGGGACGCCGGAGAAACCGGACGAGGGGCCACGTCGCGAGTTTTCTCTGGAGCGGTAGTGACGGGACGTTGGATTGAAGTTGCGGCCGGGGCAGCAGCGTCAGGCTTTAAAACCACGGTCGTCGGGTCCGCAGGGATCAGTTCGGTTCCAAGCGCTGCAGGGATTCGATTGGTGGCGACAGGGGGCGTATCAGACGGGTGATACAGGTATACATAAGCCAGGCTCGCCGCGACAGCGCAGGTGATAATGAGAAGGGCGAGGAGGAGCGAATTAACGATGCGGAGACGCTGAAGAGGAGAAGCCTCGGCTGTGTAGTCGGGCACCTTCTCGATGGAAGGATGGTTCAGGAAAAAAGTGTCTTGGCGGAGGATGGTGGGAGGCGAAGCAGGAGTGTTGGCGAGGGCGAGCTTGGCCGGCGCGGCGGGAACGGTAGCCTTTGGAGCGGGATCGATAGTTCGTATTACAGGCGAGAAATCTATCTTCGGACCGGGAGGGGCTATTGTCTTTACTTCCTGCTCGCGCTGAGCCTCCTCGGGAGGGTCAACCCGGTCGGAATGCCTTCGCGAGGCGACGTGTTCCTGCTCGCGCTGAGCGCCAGAAGAGTCCAATCGGTCGGCGTGCCTCTGCGGGCCAATCCGTTCGAGACGTGGTTCGATCCGGCTGACTCGGCTTTCGATGTCTTCAAGGTATCTCCTGAGTTCGTTCAGGGTGAGACTTTCGATGGGTGTGTTTCCTGGGATGGAATGCTGCGGAAGCGAGTTGTCGGCGTCGCGGACAGTTGGCGAACCGTTGTGCGTTTCCGCTGCGGCACGCGCGGCTCCGCTGTAATAGAGGGTGGGGCCAGGCGGTGGTGCCGGGGGGGAATTCTGTTCGCGGCTGGTGTTCCAGGATGGTTCTGGAAGAGGATCAGGTTCGCGAGTCAACCACGTCTCGTAGCCGTTGAGAAAGGCGTGCCTGGCAGCGTGGGGGATGTCGACGACGGCATCGCGAATGGATACCCCGGGACCACCATATGCGTGCGCGAGGAGGATGAGCAATTGATCGGGGGTGAGATCGGCCTCGCCCATATGACTGATGGCAGTGCAGAGGGTGAAGAGATCGAGGCAGAAGTTTTCGTTGAGCGCGAGGTCGACGCCCAGATGCGCGAGGTCCTGAGGTTCGCCGCAACTGATTTTGTGCCGTTTGCAGAGGTTGAGCAGGTCGCCGATGAATTGGAATTCGGCCCGATCGGCCCCGCGCAAAATCGAATGAGAAAGCATCACCAGCCGCCAATCGGACTGCGATTGCAGTAGTTGAATTTTGTCTGGCCCGTGGGGATGTGATTGTAGCTCGTCAGACTATCGATTTACAAGTGAAGGCGGCCGAAACAAGTCAGGCGATCGGAGAATGATTCCCCGATCGCCTGAATGCTTTGCTGCTATTTTTATTAAAAGTTCTTGATAGTCTATGTGATGCGCTCGATGGTTACGGACTCCAGGACGACTGGAACCTTCGGCTTATCCATTCCGTCACGGGAGACCTTGCTGATTTTTTCGACAACATCATAACCTTCTACGACCTCGCCAAAGATGGTGTGCTTGCCGGTGAGCCAGCTGGTGTCGGTGACGGTGATGAAGAATTGCGAGCCGTTGGTGTTGGGACCGGAGTTGGCCATGGCCAGTTTTCCCGGTTGTTGAAAGCCGTGTTTCGATCCCTTGGTCTCGTCGGCGAACTTGTAGCCGGGGCCCCCCATTCCGGTGCCCTCGGGGTCACCGCCCTGGATCATGAACTGGGGAATGACGCGATGGAAGATGGTGCCGTCAAAGAGCTTGGCGCCCTTTTTGCTGCGGCTGTTCCAGTCCTTGGTACCTTCGGCGAGGCCGATAAAGTTAGCGACGGTCGTGGGTGCATCCTTTTCGAAGAGTTCGCAGACGACCGTTCCTTCGGAGGTTTTAAATCTGGCGTAGGTACCGGGTTTCGTTGGCATGTGAGAGAGCTCCTTGCGGGTTGATGAATTGGTTAACGAAGGCGGTGGCGGCTCGACGCTGCGGCTGCCGGAGAATTATTTTGGTGGTGCTGCTGGTGCAGACGGTGGCGCTGTTGGCGTAGCCGGCGCTGCGGGCAGAGGGGGAACAGGCTGACCGTCACGAACTATGGTGACGCGGTTGATGATTACGGGAGTAATGGGTTTATCGCTGGAGTCGCGTTCGACACGTGCAATAGATGCCGCGAGAAGCGCGGAGTGCGCATCGCAGGAACCGAAGATGGTGTGCTTTCCGTTGAGCTGCGGGACGGGTACTTCTGTGATGAAGAACTGCGAGCCGTTGGTGCCACCGCCGGTGGGGCCAGGGCCTGCGTTGGCCATGGCAAGGATGCCGGGTTGATCGAAGGTGAGATCGGGATCGATCTCGTCCTGGAAGAAGTAGCCGGGATCGCCGGTTCCGTCGCCGGCGCGATCGCCGCCCTGGATCATGAACTGGGGAATGACGCGGTGGAAGGTGGTGCCGTTGTAGAAGGGCTGATGGTGCATCTTCTGAAGCGTTTTGGGGTCGCTCCAGTCCTTGGTTCCTTCAGCGAGTCCGATGAAGTTGGCGACCGTGATGGGAGCTTCCTTCTCGTAGAGTTTGCAGGTAAGGCGGCCCATACTGGTGTCGATGACGGCGGTCGGGCCGGTGGGGACGACGGGCGGCTTGATCTGGCTGGTGGTGCTGGGGGCGTCGGGAAGCTGCTGTGCGGGCGGGGTCGTTTGTGCCTGCGCGGATACGCTGAAGGCAAAGACGAGAGCAAGGATACGAAGCGTCATGCGGTATTGGACTCCAACAAACAGGCTATCGCAGACCCGCAGTTGGAGCAACGCGTGGGCGGATTCGATGGCGCGCTTTTATGGACCGCGAACCAGTTCGAAAGAACCGCCGTGCACGACGTTAGCGACGCAGTCCCTTTACCGGAAGGATGTGTAACCATATGTTTGAGGGAGCATCGAATGATGCGGAGGGAAGTCTATGGCGAAGTACGCGCTTTATGTGTCGTTGAAGGCGAAGCCGGGGAAAGAAAAGGATGTCGAGGCGTTCTTGAAGCAGGGAGCGGAGATGTCCAGGAAAGAAGCGGGGACGGTGTCGTGGTTTGGCCTGAAGGAAGAAAATGGCCACTACAGCGTGTTCGATACGTTCAACGACGAGGCCGGCAGGAACGCGCACCTGAATGGCGAGATTGCCAAGGCGCTGATGGCGAGCGCGGAGGCGCTATTTTCCGAGCCCCCACAGATTCACAAGATAGATATTCTTGCGGATAAGTAGTCGCGAGTCATTTTGATCGATCTGCTGCTGCCTGAACGTCGCGGAAGACGCGGAGAAGATTGCCGCCGAGTAGTTTCTTCATGTCCTCCGCGGTGTAGCCTCGCGCCATCAGCGCGGCGGTGATTTTGGGAAGGTCGGCGGCGGAGTCGATGCCCTCGGGTGGGGCGGGGATGCCGTCGAAGTCGGTGCCGATGCCGATGTGGTCAATACCGGCGACTCGAATGATGTGATCGAAGTGGTCGATGAGCGAGCTAAAGGGTGCGCGTCCGATTCGTGCGGTGAATTCGCGGTCGATCGTATTGGAAGCGTGGTAGGGAACAGGAATGTCCTTGGACTTGTAGGCGGTTTCCATGGCCTGCTGAGCTTGTTTCCGTTCGGAGGCCAATTCATTCCAGTCTTCGCGCCATTTTTCGTCGATGAAGGCAGGGAAGAAGTTGACCATGACAACGCCATTGTTCTTCTTCATGGCAAGAAGCATCTCGTCGGTCATGTTGCGGGGAGCCTGCGTGAGAGCGCGGGCGGACGAGTGCGAGGCGATGATCGGAGAGCGTGTGGTGGCGAGGACGTCCCAGAACGTTTTGTCGGAGGCGTGCGAGACGTCGACCATCATGCCGAGACGATTCATCTCGGCGACGACCTGTTTGCCGAAAGCGGTGAGACCGTCGTGGTGCAGGACGCCGGGGTTGTCGATGTCGCCGCAGGAGTCTGCCCAGTTGTTGGTGTTGGACCAGGTAAGAGTCATATAGCGCACGCCGAGGCAGTAGAAGTCGCGCAGGAGGTCGAGGGAGTCTTCGATGGAGTGACCGCCTTCGATTCCCATGAGGACAGCGAATTTGCGATTCTCGTGCGCTTCGATGATTTGATCGGCGGTGGTGCAGAGTTGGAGTTTTCCTGGAGCCTTGCGGACCTGCTCGAGTGTTGCGTTGATTAGGTCGCGAGTGCGGCGGGCAGAGGCGTTGGCAGGGTATTGGCTGGGGTCGACCCAGATGGAAAAGAACTGAGCGTCGAGACCGCCCCTTTTTGCCGAGTCGTAGTTGAGCATGCCGCCGTTGAGGGGATCGGTGAAGTTCCAATGCTCGTCGGCGAAGCGTTGGGGCGTGTCGGCGTGGGTGTCGATGACGATGGAGGAGTGATGGACGGTGGCGGGATCGGTCATCGTGAGTTCCATTGTTTCATGCGGGAATAGAGGCGGAGAATAACGCGAGAGCGATTCCTGAAAGCCTCCTCTGATAACGTTGCTGCATGCGATCTGGATGTCTTTGGCTGATTGCGGCGATGGTGAGCTGCTCCGCAGTTGCAATGGGGCAGGATGTAGCTGCGCCATTGAGCGTGAATGTGGAAGTTGACGCGGCGCATACGACTGGGCCCTACCGTGCGGTTTGGAGTTATTTTGGCGCGGATGAGCCGAACTACACGTATTCGTCAAACGGAAAGACGCTGTTAGGTGAGTTGGCGGGGCTGTCCGCTGCTCCGGTGTATGTGCGGCTGCATAATCTGCTGACGACGGGCGATGGGAGCGCTTCGTTGAAGTGGGGATCGACGAATGTTTATCGCGAGGATGCGGAGGGAAAGCCGCTCTACGATTGGACGATTACGGACAAGATTTTCGATGCGTTGACGAAGAATGGAGTGAGGCCGCTGGTGGAGGTTGGGTTTATGCCTGAGGCTTTGTCGACGCACCCTGAGCCATACCGGCACTCGTTTCCGGATGGCTCGGTGTTTACCGGGTGGAGTTATCCACCGAAGGACTATGACAGGTGGAGTGCGCTGGTGACGGCGTGGGTAAGGCATCTCAGGGAGCGGTACGGTGAGGCGGCGGAGCACGATTGGCTTTGGGAGGTTTGGAACGAGCCTGACATTGATTATTGGCATGGGTCGACGGAGGAGTACGACAAGTTGTACGACTTCACTGCAGCGGCGATCAAGAAGGTGCTGCCGGAAGCGAAGGTTGGCGGGCCTGAGGTGACCGGCGTCGGGCCTGGGAGATCCGAAGCGTTTTTGCGGCAGTTTCTGGAGCACTGCGCCCACGGAAAAAATCTCGCTGTGGGTGGGACGGGGTCGCCGCTGGCGTTTATCAGCTTTCATCCCAAGGGTTCGCCGAAGATGGTGAATGGCCGTGTGCAGATGGATATGGGACATCAGTTGCGCGCGACGGCGTTGGGGATGAAGGTGGTGGCCTCGTATCCGGAGTGGAAAGATACGCCGATTATTCTGGGCGAGAGCGACCCCGAGGGATGTGCGGCGTGTAAGGGACCGCAGAACGGATATCGCAATGGACCGTTGTATGGCGTGAGCGTGGCCGAAGCGATTGCGCGACAGAACGAGCTGGCGGCGAAGTATGGCGTGATGCTCAAGGGCGCAGTGACGTGGGCGCTTGAGTTTGAGGACCAGCCCGTGTTTGCCGGCTTTCGTGAGGTGGCTACAGGCGGGAAGGCGGATGGCAAGAGCTACCTTGTCGACAAGCCGGTGTTGAATGTGTTTCGCATGATGGGGATGCTGGATGGAGAGTACGTTGCGGCATCGAGCTCGGGAGCGGTGCCGTTGGAGGATGTTGTGTCTGGAAGTGTGCGCGGGATGCCCGATATCAATGTGGTCGCGACGAGGTCGGATCACCATGTGAGAGTGATGTTGTGGAACTATCACGACGATGATGTGGCGTCGGAAGCGTCGCAGGTGAAGCTGGTGGTAAAGGGAGTTCCATTTCAAGAGAGGCTGACGATGAAAGGGTTTCTCATGGACGCGCAACATAGTAATGCCTATGCGGAGTGGAAGAAGATGGGAAGTCCCCCGGAGCCGACGGCAAAGCAATTCCTGCGATTGCAGAGTGTCGGTCAGTTGCAATCGCGTCCCCCGGTGGGGACGATTATGGCGAATCACGACGTCGAGTTCTCTATCAAGCTGGAAAGACAAGAGGTTGAGTTGATCGACTTGTCGTGGTGATCTTTGGTTCGCAACTGGTAGCACGGAGTTTCTTCTTTAGAGCAACCCCGGGGGTTGCGCTTGCCATCTGTTGAGTGGTGAGGTGATGGAATGGCACAGGGAATGGACTCAACGAAGACGGCAGCGCGCCCCTCTCATGAGGCGATCGAAGAAGAGACTACGGCGGATGAAGCCAATATGAGCGATCAGGAAAGAATCGATCACGCCGCGATGCAAAGTGCCAAGCGGGCTCAGAACCGGATTCATTCGAACGAAGAGACGAACTCCGGGGAACTCAGTATTTTCGAAGTAGTTGAGTTGCTGTTGCAGCAGAAAGGGAAGACCTCCGCGGGCCAGCGGGGGTCTTTCCTTGTTTGAAGGCACTCGAGGCTAAAGGGCGGCCGCACCAGCTTCGGCTACGGCGTGGTCCTGATCGCCGGATCCTCCACTGACGCCGATGGCGCCGACGACTTTGCCATCCTTCTTGAGGGGGATGCCACCGGCGAAGATCATGACTTTGCCGTCGTTGGAGGCGTGGATGCCGAAGAACTGGCTGCCGGATTGTGAATGAGGGGCGAGGTCTTTGGTGGCGATGTCGAAGGCGCGCGAGGTCCAGGCCTTTTTGATGGAGATGTCGATAGAGCCAATCCAGGCGTTGTCCATGCGGACGTGGGAGATGAGGTTGCCGCCGGCGTCGGCTACGGCGATATTCATGGGCTGGCCGATTTCAGCGGCTTTCTTTTCGGCGGCGGCGATGATGCGGCGGGCGTCTGCTAGTTGGATCATTGATGCTCCTTTTATTCGAAAAAAATATGGAGGCGGTTTTCGCGCTTTTACAGGGGGTTTTGGGAAAAAGAGCTGTTTTTGTGTGGTGTTTTGATGGTTAGATCGTGGTGGATGTGTGGTGAAAAGCTGGTGAGTTGACGGTCATTTTTGAGCGCCTAAAATTTTCCAACTTTCGCAGATTTATTTTCCGGTCTTTCTCAGATTTGGCCCAAGGAGCGTTTTATCGGGCGAAAAGATCTTTGACTTGTTGGATGAAGACGTCGCGGCCCATGTCGCTGATGGCTTCGGTGAGGGGCAGTTGTTTGGGGCAGGCCTGGACGCAGTTTTGCGCGAAGCCGCACTCCTGAATGCCGCCGTCTCCGGCTAAAGCGCGGAGGCGTTCTTCTTTGAGGACTGCGCCGCTGGGGTCCATGTTGAAGAGCTTGGCCTGGGCGATGGTAGCTGCGCCGACGAAGTTGGTGACGTCGTTGAACTGAGGGCAGACCTCCATGCAGATGGTGCAGCTAATGCAGTTGGAGAGCGGGTAGCGCTGTTCTTGTATTTGAGGAGCCTGGCGTGGCCCGGCTCCCAGATCATACGAGCCGTCGATGGGGACCCAGGCCTTGATCTTCTTGAGGTTTTCGAAGAGGACGGAGCGGTCGACGGCCAGGTCGCGGATGACGGGGAATTTGCTGAGCGGGGCGAGGGTGATGGGCTGGTCGTGATTGGGGCCGCGAAGTTTGTCGACCAGCGCGGAGCAGGCCATGCGGGCCTTGCCATTGATGAGCATGGCGCAGGACCCGCAGATCTCTTCGAGGCAGTTGGAGTCGTAGGTGACGGGCGTGGTGGCACGGCCGGAGACGTCGACGGGATTGAGCGCGATCTCGCCGAGGAGCGAGGTGATGTTCATGCCGGGGCGGTAGGGAATCTCGAACGCCTCGGTGGTTGCCTGGGCATCCGGGTTGGCCTGGCGCTTGATCTCGACTTTGATGTTGCTCGGTGGGGTTGCCATTCTGCTTCCTCTGATTTCAGTTGTCCGTGATGCAGGAATCGTTGGAGATGGGTTAGTGTGTGACGAGGCCCATGGTGACGGCGATCCGGTCGCCGGTCTCGAGTTTGAAGTCCTTGGTTCCGGTGAGTGTGCCATTGTCGCCCAAGGTGACGTTTTTGATGGTGCTGCCGGGCTTTTTGAGAGCGCTGTTGGGGGAACCGCCACCGTCGGCGCCATCGGGATTCATGGAGCCATAGCCCCCGCTGCCGGATGGGAGGCCAACTGTCGGCGCGTTGTCGGCCGGCGAAGCGATGGCGATGATGTCAACGCGAACCGAGAGGTCGGGCTTGCCTTTGTTCTCAAGCGAGTCCAGTTCGAAGGCGACCGACGCGGGCTGGCGGCTGGCGGCAGTAATCTTGCCGGTAAGGCGACTGCCGGAGGGAATCGTCACCCCGCCAAATCCCATTTGGCCTACGATTTTGGTGACGACGGGATCGCCGACCTTAGCGGTTTTGGTGTCGATCTTGCTGGCAAGGGTCAACTGAATGAGATTTGCGCCGGTCGGAGGCGGCATTTGAGCGCGAAGAGGAAGCGAGGGAGCAAAACAAGTCGCCGCAAAGACGATAAGGGTCGCTGAGGTGCGATGGAAGAGCCGATGCTGGGCCTGAAACGTCATACGGTTGATCCTTTCTCGACAGAGACATGAGGTGGGTTTAGTCCGCAAAGCGAAAGACGCTGCGGGCGGAATGGATTGGAATTGGCGGCGCGCCGGGCTGGCGTCAGGAGATGCTGCCGGTTTTGCCGGATTCTTCTTTCTCGATGGTTGCGATCGCAATACCTTCTTCCTTGCTGATTGGCCGACGGCCCCTGAGAGCCATTGTCCGTTCGTTGGGGTGAAGGTGCGTGGTGTAGAGATACATATACGCCAGTACAGCTGCGAATATGACCGACAGAGCGATATAGACGAGCTGGATGTTTTCCATGCCCGATTAGACGGCTAAAACGGGTTTTGAGGCAACTTGTCATTTGCTTGTTTCACTAGCCTTTGTTTGGGCCATTCGTCTGCGGTTTTTGATCCAAGTTACGAAAAAATACATGGCTGTAATAACGGCGACGATAATGAGGCTGATGAAAGCGTTCATTAGAATAAAGCCCATTACATGCCTCAGAAGAGTTACGCGGTGGCGTCGTAGCGGCGCGGCCGCGGTTTGAGGTGGCTGATGTCCACGTCTTCGAATTCGAAGGCGGGGGCGTCGTTTTTGAAGGTGGCTTTGGTGGTTTTGAGGAACTTTTCGTCGTTGCGTTCGGGGAAGTCGGGTTTGTAGTGGGCGCCGCGGGACTCGTCGCGAAGGCGCGCGCCCTGGACGATGACGCGGCCGAGTTCGAGCATGTTGTAGAGCTGGCGGGTGAAGGCGAAGCTGGTGTTGGCCCACTGGCTCTTGTCGGAGAGGTTGACGTTGCGGTAGCGGTCGAGGAGTTCGACGATCTTGGCGTCGGCCTCGTCGAGACCCTTGTTGTAGCGGATGATGGTGGCGTGCTTGGTCATGGTTTCGCCGAGTTCGCGCCAGAGCTTGAAGGGGTTTTCGGTGCCCTTGTTGTTGAGCAGGAGATCGTTGAACTCCTTCTGGCGTTGCAGCTCGGCGGCATGGCCACCGTCGCCTTCCTGCGCGGGGAGTGATTTGGCGTAGGCGAGCGCCTGCGGGCCGGCGACGAAGCCTCCGTAGATGCAGGAGAGGAGCGAGTTGGCGCCGAGGCGGTTGGCGCCGTGGATGGAGAAGTCGGCCTCGCCGGCGGCGAAGATGCCGGGGATGTTGGTCTGCTGGTTGAAGTCGACCCAGAGACCGCCCATGGTGTAGTGCATGCCGGGGAAGATCTTCATGGGGACTTTGCGAGGGTCGTCGCCGACGAACTTCTCGTAGATTTCGAGGATGCCTTCGAGCTTGTGCTGGGCAGCGGGCGGAAGGTGGGAGACGTCGAGGTAGACCATGGGCTGGCCGTCGATTCCCATATCGTGCTCATAGACGACCTTGAAGATGGCGCGGGTGGCGACATCGCGGGGGACGAGATTGCCGTACTTGGGGTACCACTCTTCGAGGAAGTACCAACGATCCGATTCTGGAATACTTTGCGCGGCGCGTTTGTCGTTTTTGTCTTTGGGAACCCAGACGCGGCCGCCTTCGCCGCGGGCCGACTCGGACATGAGGCGGAGCTTGTCTTCGCCGGGGATGGCGGTGGGGTGGACCTGGATGAACTCGCCGTTGGCGTAGAAGGCTCCCTGCTGGTAGAGGGCGGACTGCGCAGAGCCGGTGCAGACGACGGAGTTGGTGGACTTGCCGAAGATGGCTCCGTTGCCGCCGGTGCAGACGATGATGGCGTCGGCGGGGAAGGTGCGGGTCTCCATGGTGCGGAGGTCCATCGCGGTGATGCCGCGGCAGGCGCCTTTGCTGTCGAGGACGGCGGAGAGGAACTCCCAGCCTTCGTACTTTTTGACTTTGCCTTCGGCTTCGAAGCGGCGGACCTGCTCGTCGAGTGCGTAGAGAAGCTGCTGGCCGGTGGTTGCTCCGGCGAACGCGGTGCGGTGAAAGAGCGTGCCGCCGAAGCGGCGGAAGTCGAGGAGACCTTCGGGGGTGCGGTTGAAGGGGACGCCCATGCGGTCGAGGAGGTCGATGATGGCGGGGCCTTGCTCGCACATCTGCTTGACGGGGGTCTGGTTGGCGAGGAAGTCGCCGCCGTAGACGGTGTCGTCGAAGTGGGCCCAGGTGCTGTCGCCTTCGCCTTTGAGGTTCTTGGCGGAGTTGATGCCTCCCTGGGCGCAGACGGAGTGCGAGCGCTTGACGGGGACGATGGAGAAGAGGTCGACCTTGCCGCCGGCTTCGGCGATCTTGATGACGGCTGAGAGTCCTGCGAGGCCGCCGCCTACTACGATGATTCTTGGGGTTGCTGCTGCCATGAGTTTGTTCCTATCTCAGCGATTCGAATACGAAAACTGCGAAAAAGATGACACAGAAACATGTGCCCATCACCTGGACGATCCTAAGCGGGCTGGCCGGAAAGTGTTCCTTATGCATACGGTAAATCCGGATTACTGGTAAGTCTCTCTTCCACATGCCCTTCCAAAAGCTTATGTATGGAACCACTCTCGCCCGATTAACTTGTGACAACATCCAAATTCCAGCGATGGCTCCAGCAATGCCAAATTCGAGATATGCCAGGAACGCAGCTTGCATCGAGTTCACTTCATCGAACCTCGCCCGGCTGCTGCGGATTAGTTGAGTTCGGCGGCGGCGATGTGGGTGCGGACAAAGTGATGCTGGGCTGGTCAGGCATTACATCATCCGGCGCTGGTGGGGCGGTGACGACGGCGAAGATGCTGGCGAGTCCCATGACGCAGAGAGCGGTTCCGGCGATGCCGCAGACCCAGCCGAATTTCTTGCGGGCCTTGTCGCCGGGGGTGATGCCCCACTTGGCGGCGAAGAGCCAGATGCCGTAGCGAAGTGCCAGAGGTGGCGATCATGGCGATGACGTAGATGGCGAGCATCCAGGGGTTCGCGAGCTCGTGCTGGACCTTGGCGAAGGCTGCGCCGGGGTGCTCGGGGAGCGAGACGCCGCTGAAGCGCTGTCGCCAGACGTGCTGAATGATGTAGAGGAAGGCGATGACGCCGGTGATGCGCTGCGAGAGATACATCCAGTTGCCGGCCCAGGGGTAGACGTTGACGTTGGAGCGGCCGCGGATGGCGATGAAGACGCCGTATCCGGCGTGGAAGGCCAGGGGGATGAAGATGAACACCCACTCGAGGACGCGAACGAGCGGCAGGGAGTTGAGGAAGAGGACTTGCTTGGCGTAGGCGAGGGGGCCGTTGACGGTCTCGAAGTTGGAGACAATGTGCTCGATAAGAAAGGCGCCGATGGGGATGATTCCGGTGAGCGAGTGGAGCTTGCGCCAGAAGAAGGAGTGGCCTTCGCCGGCACGGAGCGGTTGCACTCCGCGAATTTGCGGCGTGGCAGGAGGTGCTGGCTGGGCGGCGGTGGCCATGGGAACTCCTTCAAATCATGATGCGTGCACAGGGGGAAAGGAAATTAGTGCAGCACGAAGATTATTCCGCTCCGGTTCGGCCAGCGTCAAGGAAAGTGGCGTGGTTTGTGCGGTTATCGTGAGGTTTGTGCGATTAAGTTGAGGGTTATTGAAATTGCGAGGGTTGGAGTTGCGGCATGAGGGCTTTTAGGAGCTCTGCGAAGGCTCGACCCCGATGGCTGAAGGTCAGTTTGGTTTGGATGTCGAGCTCGGCCATGGTCTTGCTTTGGCCGGGGAGATAGAACAGGGGATCGTAGCCGAAGCCGTGGGTGCCTCGGGGTGTGGAGAGGATTTCGCCTTCTACGGTACCGTCGCCGGTGGCGAGGATTTTGCCGTCGCGGGCGGCAGCGAGGACGCAGTGATAGCGGGCAGTGTGCGGAGTGGGGATATTGTGGAGGGCTTCGAGGAGGCAGAGGTTGTTGCGCTGGTCGGTTGTGGAGTTGGGTGGGCCCGGGAAGTGCATGTCGTCGGCGTAGCGGGCGGAGCGGACGCCGGGTGCTCCGTGGAGGGTGGCGACTTCGAGGCCGGAGTCGTCGGCGATGACGATCTCGCCGGGCGCGTGGCGGGAATAGTAGACGGCTTTGAGGCGGGCGTTGCCTTCGAAGGTGGGTTCGTCTTCGGTGGGGGCGGGGATTTCTTTGATGCCCGGGAGCGGAGTGAGGGTGATTTGTTGTGATGCAGCGGCGGCGAAGTCGCGGAGCTTGCCAGGGTTGGACGTGGCGATGTAGAGAGTCATTGGTTTGTAGTATGCCGTTTGTTGAAGATGCTTAACACCGATTTACTCCGCTAACACCGATTTTAGGAACGACAATGACTCTTTCTGAAGATCAGGGTGAGATCTCAGTGTCCCGGGTGAAGAGCGCGGATTGGGCGGGAGGGTCGCCGGTGGCGTTCGGATTGTGGAAGTTGCTCAGGCCGACGCCGACGAGTCGATAGCGTTGCCGGGGAGATGCGTTGACTCGCTCGCGCAGGGATAGGGCGATGGAGATCAACTGCTCGCAGGAGGATGGTGGAAGCGGCGGTGTGTGGCTGCGAGTGAGGATGTTGAAGTCGCCGGTTTTGAGTTTGAGGACGACGGTGCGTGGGATGCGGGTCTCTTTCTCTGAGGCGGCGCGTGAGGCGGCCCAGACTTTTTCGGCGAGGCGCAGGATCATGGGTTCGATCTCGGTGAGAGGGACGTCTTGCGGGAAGGTGTCTTCTGCGGAGATGGACTTTGTGGGCCGGTCAGGGATGACGGGGCTGTCGTCGATGCCGCGAGCGAGTTGATAGAGGCGAAGGCCGTAACGGCCGAATCGGGCCTCGAGAGTTGCGAGGTCCTTTGCCTGGAGGTCTCCCACGGTTTTGATGTTCAGGTCTTCGAGATTTTTTTCGGTGACTTTGCCGACGCCGGGGATGCGCCCGACGGGAAGGGGCAGAAGGAACGCATCGACTTCCTGGGGTTGAATGACGAAGAGGCCGTCGGGCTTGCGCCAGTCGGAGGCGATCTTGGCGAGGAATTTGTTGGGGGCGACGCCCGCAGAGGCGGTGAGGTTTAGTTCGTCGCGGATCTGCTGGCGGATGGTACGGGCTACACGGGTCGCGGTGAGAAGGCCGGTTTTGTTTTCGGTGACGTCGAGGTAGGCCTCGTCGAGAGAGAGCGGTTCAATGAGGTCGGTATGCCGCTGGAAGATTTCCCGGGTGGCGCGGGAGACGGCGCGATAGCGAATGAAGTCGGGCGGGATGAAGATTGCCTGCGGGCAGAGGCGTTCGGCGCGGATGGCAGGCATGGCGGAACGAACGCCGAAAGCTCGGGCTTCATAGGATGCAGCGCAGACGACGGAGCGATTGCCGCGCCAGGCAACGACGACCGGCTTGCCGCGCAGTTGTGGGTCGTCCCGTTGTTCGACGGAGGCGTAGAAGGCGTCCATATCGATGTGAACGATCTTGCGGGCAGTCATCTGGGAACATGGTATGCGATTGGCCATTGGCAAAGCATGGGCGTTTTGCGGAAGAAGTGCAGGGTCATTGCGGCGATTGCGATAAACGCAGGCGGAGAAAGATGGCGATTGCCCAAGGGTGATGGCCGTAGGTTGGAGTGAGGACGTCTGGCGTGACGTAGGTGGTGAATTGCACGCCGGGGGCGGTGAGGAGGTGAGGGATGAAACGGAAGTCGCGGTCGTAGCCGAAGGAATAAGCGGCTACATGGGCGATGGGGGTTTCGGTGAAGTTTGGCGGGAGCGCGGAACCGGGCGGGAGCAGGAGTTCGTTGGAGCGGCCGGCGTTTTCGATGCGAGTCCAGACGTAGTTGCGAGTGCGGAACTGGAGAAGAGATTCGAGGAGGTAGCTGTTTTCGATGCTCGAATCGTTTCCAGTTTGGGGGAGGGACTTTGAGCGGCCCCAGAGGAGGGTGGTGGCCCAGTTGCCGGTGGCCTGGGTGGGCATATCCATGCCGGGCATGCTGGCGGTGTCGTGATGGACGCCGATGGGAAGGTTGTACATGATGGACGCGGTTTGGCGTTGCTGGTTTTCGTGAGGAAAAAGGGCCTCGGGGCTGACGAGGTGGGCGATGGAATATTGACTTGTCCAGTTGGCCGCGGGAGAGAAGGTGATGCGGGAGGAGTAGCTGTCGATGGCGAGGCCGTTGGGAGAAGGTTGGAAGCCCCAGCGCTGCTCGGTGGGTTCGGCGCCGTGGAAGCCGGACTCTTCCAAGCGGACCCAACGCCAGGTGAAGCCGCCGGTGAGGACGTTGAAGGCGATGTGGGTGGAGTCCTGCTGGTGATGGCCGAGCGCGCCGATGGGATCCTCCGATGCGGATTGGCGATGCGGGTAGGCAACAGGGCCGATAGCGGGATCGCCGATGGGGGCGGCGTAAAAACTGAGGAGAGCGCGTTCGCCGAGGCGGATGTCGTAGAGAGCAGCGACCTCCATGAAGAAGTCGTGAGGGTGTTGGCCGTCGATGATGGGTTTACCGAAGGCGGTTTCGCCCTGCTGGAAGAGCTCGGGATATTGGCGACCCGACACGGTGGCGGGTTCAAGCGAAAACATGGTTCGCAGAGTGATCTGGCCGGGGCCCAGTTTCCTCATGGCCATGGGCATGATCCAGTTTGTAGAAAAGAACTTGTCGCCACCGCGTTGCCCGGTGCCGGAGGTATTGGTGGAGGCATGCTGCTGTATGTCGGTGATGAATGCGGTGCCGTGAACCATAAGCATCCATCCGCGGTAGTTGCGCATGAGCATGGCGACGGGGGTGGAGGCTGGTTCGATGCTGGTGCCGGAGGTGGTGTGACTGAGTTCGGTGTCGATGAGCGAGGTTGCAGGCCCCATCATGTCCATGTCCATGCTCGATTTCGCCGGCGGCGCGGCGGGGTTTTGTGGCTTGGGCATCTGCGGAGAGGGCTTGTCTTTCCCCGGCATGTCCATTCCCGGCATGTTGGGCATGGAGGACGGTTTGGCCTGCGCATGAACATGGAGCGCCGTAAACAGGATGAGGGGAAGCACAGTCGCCGCCGGTCTGGGGAGCATGAAGAACCTTCTCTGAAAAACTGCGCAGCGGACAGGCAGTGTCAAACAACGCGGAGACGCGAAAGGGGTTGAAACGCTTTTACTCCATGACGAGAACAACAATGGGAGCAATGACGAAGAACGGAGCGTGTTTCCCGCTGCTGAAGTTTTCCACTGACGAGTTTGACAGCGGCTGATCGCCCATGGCGGCAGTCTAGCATGGGTTAGTAGCATAGAGAGAGGCGCTTCGGCACCGCGAGGGACGAGTCCATGTCTTCTATCAAGGCGCATACGGAATATCTGACGTTCAACACAAGCGAACGGTATGAGATGGTTCACATCACCCCGCAGGTGGAGGAGATTGTGCGGCGCAGCGGGGTGGAAGATGGGTTGTGTTTTGTTTCGCCGATGCATATTACGGCGGCGATCTATGTGAACGACAACGAGGACGGTTTGATAGAAGATATCGGGACGTGGCTGGAGAAGTTGGCGCCGGCGTGGCCAGGGTATAAGCATCATCGAACGGGCGAGGATAATGCCGATGCACACTTGAAGGCGCTACTGCTGCATCATGAGACAACACTGCCGGTCACGCGAGGGCGGCTTGATCTTGGGACGTGGCAGCGCGTGTTTTATGCGGAGTTCGATGGGCAGCGATCGAAGCGGGTTATTGTGAAGCTGTTGGGTGTCGCAAAAGGATGATGTCGACGCGGCGATTCTGTGCGCGTCCGTCGTCGGTGGCGTTGCTGGCGACGGGATGAAACTCCGCGTAGCCGGCGGCCGAGAGGTTGGCGGGGTCGATGGGGCCGTGTTCGAGCAACAAACGAGCGATGGCGGTGGATCGCGCTGTAGATAGCTCCCAGTTGCTGGCGAATTGAGCGGTGTGGATTGGCACGTTGTCGGTGTGCCCTTCAACGCGGAGGGGACCTGCGGGCAAAGTGGTGGCGAGAATGGAGAGCATGGGAATGGATGCGGGGCGGACCTCGGCTGAACCTGACGGGAAGAAGCCTGCCTCGTGCAACGAGATGACGAGACCATCCGGAGTGATGCGCATGGTCATGCCGCCGGGAGGGATGTGGCCGGCGGCGACCTGTTCGGCGAGCAGCCTGGAGAGGCGAGCCTTTGTCTGTTCCAGGCTTTCGGTACTGGTGGTTGGGAGCGGTGGAGTGAGAGCGGCCGGAGTTGCATCGCTGATGGTTGCCGCATTGATGTCGGTGAGCGGCGGAGTCTTCGAGTGAGCGTCGAAGGTGCCGAGAGGGGTGAAGGCGGATTGCATGGCCTCGGCGAGCTTGACCTGCTTTCTTTTATCCGATTGGCTGGAGGCGAAGAGGACAACAAAAAACGCGAAGAGCAGCGTGATGAAGTCGGCGTAGGAGACCAGCCAGCGCTCGTGGTTGACGTGCTCAGGATGTTTTTTCTTGCTCATGCCTTGGCCTCGGAGTGCTTCGCGGACTCTGCGGGTTCGGAGTCGAAGAGGAAGGTGCGAAGTTTGGTTTCGATCATGCGCGGGTTCATGCCCTCAAGAATGGAGATGACGCCTTCGAGCACCATTTCCTTGATCATCTGCTCTTCGCGGTGGCGAAACTTGAGCTTGCCGGCGGCTGGGAGGCAGATGAGATTTGCCATAGCGACGCCGTAAATGGTGGCGACGAAAGCGACTGCAATGCCGCGTCCAACCTCATCGATGTTGGAGAGATTTTTCATGACTTGAATGAGCCCCAGAACGGCGCCGATGATGCCGACGGTGGGGGAGTATCCGCCCGCAGCTTCGAAGACGGCAGGGATTTTTTCTTCGATCTCGGATTTGTTGTCGATTTCGAGCTGCATGATCTTTCGGACTTCGCTGGGCTCGGTGCCGTCGACAGCGAGCATCAAAGCCTGCTTTAAGAATGGGTCGGCGATGCCGGCCAGATCGGCGTCGAGAGAGACGATGCCGCTTCTACGAGCCTTGTTGGCGAAGCCGACGATCTGCGCCAGGGTCGCTTCGCCGTTCGAGCTTTTATGAAGGAAGACCTTGACGATCGCTTTGAGCGCGGCGAGAAAGATGTTCATCGGAAACTGGAGCATGACCGCGCCGAGGGTTCCCCCGAAGACAATCATGGCCGCAGTGGGCTGGGTGATCTGGGCGATACTTCCGCCTTCAATCATCATGCCGGCGAGAATGCCGAGGATGGCTAGTGCGATTCCACCGATGCTGGCGATATCCATGGGTCTCCTTGCAAGGTGAAGTTGGTTTATTCGCCGGAGGCAGTGCGTGCCCGATCGCGGACGCGCTGGTCTGCGTCGTGCGCCGATCTGGCGGCGAGAGAGGATGCAGCTTCAGGCCACGCTTTGCGCAGGACGGCGGCACGATAGTCCAAAGTGCGCTGCGAAACCTCGCTGCAGGGTTCCAGAACGACGAGCTTCTCGCCGGTGATCAGGGTGAGCACCGTATCGGGAGCGGCCTCTGCGTATTTGATGAGGTCGCAGTTGATGGCGAGAGGGCTGCCGTTGAGGCGTGTCAGTTCGATCATGTGGGGTGTTCCTCCCAGGTCTCTCATCGGCTGGGAATCGGTTGTCAATAGAAGGGGCGGAAGGGCAGGCGGGAGATATGGAACAAAAGAGAACAGGTCTAAAGTCGTCAGAGCGATGGCCGATGAGGTGGGAGAACGCGGAGCCTTCCGCATAGTGAATCGGATCTCACGAGCTGCTGTGTCAGCGATATGAGTTTGCCGGGCGGTCACTCGGGGCGGCGTCGCGGCAACTTAAACTGAGCAGTACAGGAGCGTTTCCTTATGTCCTTGGGCATTCTTACTAACGTTGCAGCAACCTATGCAGAGAACAATCTCAATCAGACGCAGGGCAGTCTCCAGACTGTTCTTCAACAGCTTTCTTCCGGTTCGCGTATCAACAGCGGCGCAGACGACGCGGCCGGCCTTTCGGTTGCCGATGGACTTCACGCCAACGAAGCCGCGCTGACACAGTCCGCTCAGAATGCTCAGAACGGTGTTGGCTTGCTGCAGACTGCCGATGGCGCTCTGTCGCAGGTGACGAACTTGCTGGATCGCGCAGTGACGCTTGCCACCGAGGCTGCCAACGGCGGTCTGACGACGGCGCAGTCGACTGCAGCGGACACGGAGTTTCAGAGCATCGTGACCGAGATCGGAAACATCGGAAGCTCCACGAACTTCAACAGCACGAACGTCTTTTCTGCAACGGCGACAAATTTTGTTGTCAGCGACGGTACGGCAGGCGGAACCACAACGGTTGCAGCCACCACTGGCGCTCTGTCGAACGCGAGCATCGGCACTGCAACGGGTGGCGGAGCTGGTATCGATCTGTCGGCCGCGCTGCTGACCAGTGCAACTGCTGCCACAACTGCTTTGGGCAATATCACCGATGCGATCGCCGATGTTGCGAACCAGCGTGGTGCGATCGGCGCCAACATCAACCAGTTGAACGCGGCCGCCAACGTTGCCAGTTCGGAAGAGGTGAACCTCTCCTCTGCCGAGAGCAGCATCCGCTCGACCAACTACGGTCAGGCGACGAGCGATCTGGCGAAGTACCAGGTGCTGAGCCAGACCGGTATCAGCGCTCTGGCGCAGGCCAACAGCGTGCAGCAGGAGATTTTTGAAGCTGCTGCAATAAGAGACATTGAAGCGGCGGCGAAGGGGCGTAGTCCGTCCGATTGCCGCCGCTTCAATTCTTAGAGGCTTAACTTTCTCTAATTTTTGAACTGATGATTTGGCCCAGGCATTGCATCTGTCTGGACGAAGAAGAACTGGAAGGCAAGATGGGAACAGTCGGGCTAAGCTTTGGATCGGCGACGAGCGGTCAGGGTTTTGATGTCGCTTCCACCGTGACGCAGATTCAGGCGTCGGAGCAGGCGATTGAGACTCCGTGGAAGACGCAATTGACCGCATTGCAAGCTCAGGATACGGTGCTGTCCACACTGGGAACGGATCTCGGTACGCTGACGACAAGCCTGCAGGCGCTGACGGACTTTGATGGCGTCTTCTCAGAGAAGCAGGGATCGAGCTCTAATACCGATCTATTGAGTCTTACGTCAGCCAGTCTTACGGCGTCGGCGGGCAGTCACAGTATCGTCATCAACTCACTGGCGCAAACCTCGTCGCAGGCATCCACTGCGGTCAGTGATCCGAGCGATACACTTTCCGGCAGTCTGACGATTCAAGGACACACCTTCAACGTCGACAGTGCCGACAATGACACTACGCTTGCGACGCTGGCTTCGGCCATCAATTCGTCAGGCATCGGTGTGAGCGCCAATGTCATTACCGATTCCACGGGCTCACGGCTATCCCTGGTGAGTGGGACCAGCGGTGCGGCGGGAGAGTTGTCGGTGTCTGCCTCGCTTTCGGGCGCGTCTTCCGGAGCGATCTCGTTTGCCAGCAGCCAGGATGGTAAAGATGCGAGTCTTACCGTGGATGGCGTTGCAATTACCACCGGCTCGAACACGGTAAGCAATGCGATTCCGGGCGTTACCTTCCAACTGTTAGGTGCATCGGTGGGCACTCAGATACAGGTCGAGATTATGAATGACAACACGGATATCGAGACCGCGATGGGCAAGTTTGTGTCTGCCTACAATGCGGTGATGAATGACATCAATGGCCAGGAGAAGAACGACTCGAGTGGAAACGCCGAGCCGCTGTTCGGCAGTCCGACGCTGGCGCTGATCCAGGGCCAGGTTTCGGGGGCGCTTTTTTCTGGAGCCGCGAGCGGTGCGATCGACAACATCACGCAATTAGGCATTGGGTTGAACGATGACGGAACGCTGAGCTTGAATACGGACACGCTCGATTCGGCGCTGAACTCAAACTTCTCCGATGTGACGGGATTTCTGCAGAACTCGGGGAGCTTTGGCCAGACGATGGCGGCATCGCTGAACAACCTTGGCACGCAGGCGCCAAACGGCGCTGTGTTTCTGGCGCAGCAGCAAAATACAGCGCAGGAGGCTGCGTTGAACACCAGCATCACCAACGAAGATGCGTTGCTCGCGACACAGAAGACACAGCTGACCGATGAGCTGAATACTGCGAATGAGATCTTGCAGTCGATCCCAAGTCAGTTGAACCAGGTCAATGAGTTGTACAGCGCAATTACGGGCTTCAATGAGAATCCCAACGGATAAAGCGGGTGAGTGAGATGAGTTACCAACAGCAAGCCCTGGCCGGAGCGACCGGCGTTGAGCTGATCGTTGCACTTTACGATGGCGCAATTCGTTTTCTCTACCGAGCGCAGCAATGCGTCGAGGAGAACGATGTTCCTGGGCGGCGGGGTGCGGTTAAAAAGGTGATCGATATCCTGGTGTATCTGCAGGCGCGACTGCGTCCCGATGCCGGCGAAGCGGTTGCTGCTTCGCTTGCGGACTTTTATTCAACGATGTTTACGATGACGCTGGAGGCGTCGCATCTTGAATCGAAAGAGCAGTTTCAAGAGGTTATTTCTTATGTTCGCAATGTTCGCGAGGCGTGGGTCGTGGTGAGCCGCGATCCGGAGGCCGGCAGGGTGTTGCCGCGAGAACTGCGAACACGGGAAGAGAAGTTTCCGGCCGTCTCCGATGTCCCGGTCAGGACCGGCGAAGCGAGCGTCTTGCGGTGGCAGGCTTAGCTGAACGTTGATTGAAGGCTAGGTCGCTGTCGAGAGTTCTTCTTCCAGGCGCTGCTTTTCAAAGAGACTAGTGTAGTAGCCGTTGCGCGCGAGGAGCTCGTCGTGGGTGCCGAGTTCTGCGATGTGACCGGCGACAAGAACCGCGATCTGATCGGCGTTTCGTGCGGTGGAGATGCGGTGGGAGATGAAGATGGTAGTGCGGCCTTCCATGTTGCGCTTGAGGCCGCTGAGAATTCGCTCTTCCGTGTAGGTGTCGACGCTGGCCAAGGCGTCGTCGAGGATGAGAATTTTTGGGTCGCGGATAATCGCACGGGCTATCGCAGTACGCTGTTTCTGCCCGCCAGAGAGGGTGAGTCCGCGCTCGCCGACTTCAGTATCAAAGCCCTTGGGGAATTCGAGAATTTCGGTGGCGATATAGGCGATACCGGCTGCTTCTTCGACCTGTTCGGGAGAGGCTTCCGGTCTGCCGAAGGCGATATTCTGCCGGATGGTCTCGGAGAAGAGAAACGTCTCCTGAGGAACAAAGCCGATACTCTCGCGCAGCGTAGAGAGTGTAATGTCGCGGATGGGCCGGCCGTCGATCAACACAGTTCCCGGAGGAGCATCGTGGAGGCGGGGAATGAGACTGACGAGAGTGGATTTTCCGGAGCCGGTGGGGCCTACTATGGCGAGACTGGTACCGGCGGGTATGCGGAGATCGATGTTGTGGAGCACGGGCGGAGCGTCCGGGTAGGCAAAGGTGAGGTTGCGCAACTCGATGTCGCCCGTGATAGGCGAGGAGGTGGCGGTGGGACTGTCGGCGATGGAAGGTTGCTGCCTGAGAAGCTCGTCGATGCGAACGACCGAAGCGGTGCCGCGCTGGAAGAGGTTGACGACCCATCCGACGGCGATCATGGGGAAGGTGAGGAGCACCATGTAAACGTTGAAGGCGGTGAACTGGCCGACCGAGATGTGGTGCGAGACAACCTCGTGACCGCCGACGAGGAGGGTGATCATGAGTGAGAGTCCGAGCACGAACTCGAGGGTGGGCCAGAGCATGGCCATGAGGCGGACGAGATAGAGACTGCGCTTGATGTACTCGAGATTGGCGGTTTCGAAGGAGGCAATCTCTGCTTCTTCCTGAGCGAAGGCGCGAATGAGGCGTGCGCCGGAGAAGTTCTCCTGGGCCTTGGCGGAGATGTCGGAGAACATGGCCTGGATGCGTTCGAAGCGGCGGTGTATGCGTGCGCCGAAGTATTGAACGAGTACGGAGGCCATGGGAAGCGGGACAAAGGCGAAGAAGGTGAGCTTGGGACTGATGTGGTACATGAATGGCAGCGCGACCGCGGTGAAGACGATGGTGTTGGCGCTGTACATAATCGCGGGGCCGAGCAGCATGCGGACGGCGTTGAGATCGTTGGTGGTGCGGGCCATGATGTCGCCGGTGCGGTGGGTGTGGTAGAAGCTGGCTGACTGCCTTTCCAGATTTGCGAAGAGGTCGTTCCGCAGATCGAACTCGATTTCGCGGGAGGCGCCGATGATGACCTGACGGTTGATGTAAAGGAAGATTGCGGAGAGCGCGGCGACAAGGAGCAGACGCAGGGCGTGATGGATGATCTTAGTTTGGGTCACGCCATGCTGCAGGTCGTCGATGGCATGGCCGACGATGAGAGGGAGCAGGACGCGAAAGACGTTGTAGGCGATGACCGCAACCCCGCCCCAGGCGAGATGTTTCCAATATCGTCTGAGGTAGGGTGCGAGCGGTTTCAGCTTGTCGAGCATATTGATTCGTCTATTGGCACCTGATCTCTCGATCAGATGAGTTTAGCGGCTCTGAGGATGCGGGGTTGTCTCGGGTTTCGTCGTATCGGCAGGTGGTGGTACGGTCGCGGGCTTGGCGGCAGCAGGCGCCTTCGGTGCAGGCGGAGTGTCGGAGACGGAGAGGAGTTCAATGTCAAAGATGAGATCGGATTTCGCTGGAATCTTGGGAGGCCGGCCGGCTTCGCCGTAGGCGAGCTGGTAGGGGATGAAGAGGCGGCGTTTTCCGCCAATGTGCATGCCCTGGAAGCCGGTGTCCCAGCCGGGAATGACGCGGTGGGCGCCCGCGGCAAAGGTGAAGGGTTCGGCGCCGGGGTGGTCGTACGAGGAGTCGAATTTGGTGCCGTCGGTGAGCCATCCGGTGTAGTGGACGGTGTAGAAGAAGATTTTGGAGTCGGCGGGTGAGGCGCCCAGTATGCTGGGTTCGGCGAGAGGGCCGGTACCGATCTTGGTGTCGATGTAGCGGAGGGCATAGAGGGTCTTGGGGACGCCGACGACCTTGGGGATGTTGGGAGGGGTGGTGGATTTGGCGGTGGTTGCCGTGTGGTGGGCGGTTGTTGCGGGTTTGGGAGCAGTGGTTTGCGCGGTGGCAGCGGTGGTGAGTGCGGCCAGAAGGGTGATTGCGGAGAGCTTGGCGGTCATTGTGATTCCAGTGTAGGACGGTTTGGGTGATTTAGGTAAGGTGCGGAGTTAGGTGGGGGTGCGGAGCAGCAGATAGGCGCCGGTAATGCCGAAGAGGAGGTCGGGAGACCATGCGGCGAGGACGGCAGGCAGATGGTTGACGTTACCGAAGGATTCGAAGATCAATGCCACGACCCAGTAGGTAATGGCGAGGCCGATGGCCGTGGCGATTCCGGTGAGCGAGCCTTTTTTCCCCATGGAGAGAGCGAAGGGTATGGCGAGGATGGCCATGACGAGGGTGATGAGCGGGTAGGCGATCTTCTTGTTGAGCTGGACGTTGAGGCGCTGGGTCTCAAAGCCGGATTGTTTGAGATCGGCGATGTAGGTGGAGAGTTCGTTGTAGGTCATCTCCTGGGATGGGATGTACTCCTTATTGAAGTATGCCGGCTGCTCCTTGATCTCGGGGAAGGTGGAGACGGTAAAGGGCTGATAGCCGGCGATCTTCTCCCCGGCAAAGGTGCGCTGCCAGCCGTTGTCGAAGACCCAGTTGTTGAGGTGGGAATCCCAGCTTGCGGAGGAGGCAAAGATGCGGCGCTGGAGGGTGAAGGTGGTGGGGTCGAACTCGAAGACGGTGATATTGGCAAACCGTTGTGCCTCCGCGTTGTAGTACTGGTAGTAGAAGATGCGCGCGGGTTCGCCGGCATTGTTGGTCTGGCCGGAGATCCAGCGGCGATCGGGGCGGGAGAAGGTTTGGGTGGGCTTGTTTTTGATGATGGAAAGAAGAGCTTCCTGGCGGCGGTTGGCGGCGGGAAGATAAGACTCGTCGAAGGCGAAGAGGCCGGCGGAGATGAGGATGGTGACCACGAGCACCGGCGTGATGATGCGATAGAGGCTGATGCCCGAGGACTTCATCGCGGTAAGCTCTGAGGTTCGGTTGAGAGAGCCGAAGGTGACGAGCACGGCGACGAGGGCACAGAGTGGAGTGACGTTGTAGAGGATGTAGGGGATGAGGTTGACGAGATACTCGCCGACGGTGATGAGCGGTGTCCGGTTGTGAAAGATGGGGCCGATGAGTTCGAAGAACGTAAAAATAAGAAAGAGGGTCGAGAAAGAGAGCAGAACGATCGAGAAGTTGGTGGCGTACTCGCGCATGACGTAGTCATCGAGCAGAAGAGGGAACTGAATGCGGGAGACGCTGCGAAAACGGCGCAGCCAGGTGGCGGCATCATATTTGAAGCGGGCGTTCGGCGATGTTTTGCCGTTCATGAGCCGCGTGGCGAGCTTCTTGAGCCAGGCGCCGATGGAGGAGAAGATGCTGAGAGCGATTCCGCCGCGGGACATCTGATAGAGGAGGATGGCGCCGGCCGCGGCGAAGAGGAGGTTTGCACCCCAGACTCCGAGGAAGGGCGAGAGCCTGCCGGATTGGGCGAAGGCAACGCCGACCAGCGAGAGGAAGTAATAGACAAAGACGAGGAGGATGGTGAGGACGAAACCCGTGGATTTGCCTCCGCGTTTGGAGGAGATGCCGAGCGGGACGCCGACCAGCATGAGCACGAGGCAGGCAAAGGGGTAGGAGAAGCGCTTGTTGAACTCGATACGGTAGAGCGAAGCGTCGCGTCCGTTGGTGGCTGCCTGAGATCGGCCGCGACGCCACAGCTCCGGAAGGGAAAGAGCCTGGATGGGAGTATTGACGCGGCCCAGATGAGCGTCTTCCGGAGCCTCGGTTTCGATCGGGATATCGGTGCTGGTGAAGGTGGAGATGTTGTATTGGTTGGGGTCGGCTGCGGAGGTGGTGTGCTGCCCGCCGTTGATGAGATGGAGACGGATGGTCTGCGCGTCTGGAGTGTTGGGGGTTCCGTTGACGACGATGGCCTCGGCGGCGGTGGTGATGTGGGGCTCAGCGGGTTCGGTGAGGTCTGCGAGGAAGACGTGGTGCCAGAGGGCAGCGCCTGCGGCCGGGGTGGCGTCCTGAATGTAGAGGACGCGGTCTTTGAACTCTTCGTAGAAGACGCGGGGCTGCACCTCGAACGATGCCTGGGAGGACTTAAGGGATTCTCCGAGAGCGATGAGGCCGGCGGCGGCGCGGGGGGCCAGATAGAGGGAGTTGAACAGGCCGATGGCCAGGGCGACGGCGGAGACCATGGAGACGATGCGGACGAAGTCGATGGCGCCCATACCGGCGGCACGCATCGCGGTGATTTCACTGTCGGCGGCGAGGCGGGAGAGGCCGAGGAGGATGCCGACGAGTACGGCCATGGGGATGGTGACCGTGAGAGCGTTGGGCAGGGTGTAAGCGATGACGCGGGCGACGTCGGCGTAGGAGGCGGAGTCGCGGACGACAAACTCGAGGATTTTTCCGAGGTCGCGGGTAAAGATGACGAAGGTAAAGAGAGCTCCGCCGAGAAGAGCGTGGGAGGTGACTTCGCGGAGAATGTAGCGGGTGAGGATGCGCATTGTTTGCTGCGGGTGAGACTCGCATCAAGTGTATCGCGGGGGCGTTGGGGAATGACTCCGGTGAGGCAACTCGGGGATAGATTCGGGAGTCCCATCTTGGAGGAGTACGACTGAACGAAAGTGACGCTGCGGGTTGCGGATGCGGCGAAATAGAGTTGGATTCGATGGAAGTATTTACCGAAAACAGGCAAAAAGATTCGCAGACGGCGTTGGATACCTCTCCCGAGTACGGTGGTTCTCCTGAATTTTCCCCAAGCAAGATTCTGCTGGTGGATGACGATGCCGATATGCGCTCGTTATCCAGGACGTTTCTGGTCCATGAGGGATATGGGGTGTTCAGTTCAGGGAACGCGGAGCGTGCGGTGCAGATATTTCGCAGCGTGCCGCAGATCGATCTGCTGGTGACAGATCTGTATATGCCGGGGCGGTCGGGCATGGAGCTTGCCCTGGAGTTGAAGGCGATACGGAAGGACTTGCCTGTGCTGATGATCTCCGGTGCGCTTCTGGATGGAGATCTGGAGGAGGGACTGCGTGCCGAAGGGTGGAGTTTTCTGGCAAAGCCTTTCCGGCTGCCGGAGTTGCTGGCCACGGTGCACCGAATTCTTGCGCCGGTGGAGGCGCGACGATGGAGAGAAGCGAAACAGGGGGCTGCGACGGCGGAGGGATTATTGACGCGGCACGACTGATGCGGCAGGACCGAGTCGGGGGCTTACGGGTTGGCGAGGAAGCGATAGCCGATGCCGCGGACGGTAACGAGGTGCTGAGGCTCGGAGGGATCGTCTTCGATGTAGCGGCGAAGGCGGACGATGAAGTTATCGATGGCCCGGGTGTCGGTGTCCTCATGGACGCGCCATACCTCTTCAAGAATCTGTTTGCGGGAGACGATCTGGCCTTCGCGCTGGGTGAAGTAGCGGAGGAGGTCGGCCTCCATAAGGGTGAGATGGGTCATGCGGTTTGGGGCGATGAGTTCGAGCGTGTCGAAGCGGATGGTGCGGTGATTGAAGGTGTACTCGTCGGCTTGATCGGCGATGGCGGGAGGCGGAGTCTCGGGCGTGGCGGCGTTCTGCCAGGCTGTGCGACGGAGCAGGGATTTCAAGCGGACGAGGAGGATGTTGAGGTCGAAAGGCTTGGCGAGATAGTCATCGGCGCCGGCTTCGATGCCTTCCAGAACGTCTTCGGCCCGGGCGCGGGCGGTGAGCATGAGGACGGGGGTGTAGTGCTCGGCTTGGCGGAGAGCGCGGACGATGGTGAAGCCGTCGACGCCTGGGAGCATGCAGTCGAGCACGATGGCGGCGATATTTTCGCCGGGGGCGAGGAGATAGGCGAGGGCGGCCTCGCCGTCGGACTCGTGGTGCGTACGGTAGCCCTCTGCCTGAAGGTTAAAGAGGAGGCCCTGGGCGAGGTGTTCTTCGTCTTCGACTACGGCGATGAGGGGGGCTGGAGGTTTGGTCATGGAGCTTTTTGTGTCTATCGAAAGAGAAATCGTAACTTTAATGGTTACCTATTATTTTATCGAAGCAAGAAGCGGCTTGAGCAGACTGTCGAAGCCGTTCCATGCGATCTGGATGCCGATGCAGAACAGGATAAACGCGATGACGCGAAGGATTCCATGGGCTGTCGAGGGAGAGATGGCGGCAGTGATACGCGGGGCGTAGGCGTAACAGATGTATATGCTGGCGCTGAGCATGATGGCTGCAAGGAAGAGGCCGGCGTGCGCAAGGATGGTGTTTGTCACCTCCCGTTGCGTGGCATGGACACTGAGCGTGAGCATGACGACGATGCAGCCGGGTCCTGCGGTGATGGGAAAGGTGAGGGGGTAGAAGGATTTTTCCTGCAGGCTGCTGATCTCGGCCTTGGTGATGGCGGGTGCGGCTGCGTCCGCGGCGTCGGTCTTTTCCTGGCTGGGCGCGGGGTCGCTCTGGTTCAGGAGCTGGAAGCCGATCATCGCGATGACGATGCCACCGGAGACCTGGACAATGGACAGCGAGATACCGAAGAATCTGAGGAGGCCGGAGCCGATGAGTTCGATGACAGCGAAGAAGATGACGGTATTGATGGCGATGCGGCGGGCGAGAGCGCGGTAGGTGGCGATGGGGGCGTGCCCAACCAGACCGAGGAAGATGAGCGCCGAGCCGAGGGGGTTGACAAGCGGAAGAAGCGCGCTGAAACCCAAAGCAAAGTATTTCCAGATCAGGAACATGGATTCACGGTACGGCGCTTGAGATAGCTGCGATGTTAGACGTGATTGTACTTTGACCGGGGCTGCGTGGTTACACGGCCGGGGAAGTTTCGGGTGAGTTGGCAAGGGGAAGAGTGAGAGTGATCGTGGTGCCGAGACCGGGGCCGGCGCTGGCGGCGGTCGCGTCGCCTCCGTGTTGGCGGGCGATGTTGCGTACAAGGAAGAGGCCGAGACCGGTGCCCTTGAACTTCGCCATGGAGCGGCCGGGGACGCGATAGAAGCGTTTGAAGATGCGTTTGAACTGACTTGGCTCGAGGCCGACGCCAGTGTCGGTGATGGTGAGGGCGATGGAGGTGTAGTCGACAATAGCAAGAGCACAGCGGATGTGGACGCCTTCAGGCGAGTATTTGACGGCGTTGTCGAGGACATTGATCACTGCGGTGCGGAGGTCTTCGGCGATGCCGAGGGTGTGGAGACGGACGGCGCCGGGGACAGGTTCGAGGACGATGTCTTCGGGGTTGAGATGGTGGCGCTGGAGCGTGATTGCGATGCAGTCGGCGACGAGGGATTCGAGATTGATGAAGGTGCGGTTTTGCTGACGATGGCGCTGGCCTAGCTGTCCGGCTTTGAGAACCTGCTCGACGGTGGCGAGGAGACGGTCGGAGTCGGAGAGCATGATCTTGTAGAACTCCTGACGCTGAGTCTCTTCGATAGGACGGCGCTGGAGGGTCTCGAGATAAAGGCGAATGCTGGCGATGGGAGTTTTTAGCTCATGGGTGACCGCGTTGAGAAAGGAGTCCTGGCGTTCGTTGCGGCGGATCTCGCGCACAAGAAAGGTGGTGTTGAGAACGACGCCTGCGATGAGTAGAGCGAAGAGAATGATGCCGAGGACGGCCAGGGCGACGTTGCGCTCGTGAAGGATGATCCAGGTGATGTTGAGGGTGATGAGGCCACCGACGAGGAGCGTGCCGAGCGTGATGAAGAAAGCGATGGTACCGCGGCGTCGGGTAATGTTCATGGCTTGGTGGCAGTATAGCGGGAGAGGTTGCGGTATGATCGGGTTCCGATGGAATGGTAGGACAACTTGATGAGGGGTGAAGAATGAGGGAGTTCGATCGCCGGGAGTTACTGCGGTATTCGGGGATGGCTGCGGCTTCGATGATGTTGCCGGGGGAACGATTTGCTTTTGGCGAAGAGGCTCCCATGGCGACGACCACGACGGGGAAGGTGAGTGGGCGGGTGGAGAACGGAATCAATGTGTTTCGCGGGATTCCGTACGGGGAGAATACGCAGAAGACGCGGTTCAAGGCTCCGCTGCCGGTCGCGGCGTGGAGTGGAGTGAAGGAGTGCGTGGAGTGGTCGACGCGTGCTCCTCAGTTGACTGGAGAGCGGGTGCCGAGAAATGCAGCCGCGAGTGTTGAGCCGGTGCGGTTTCATCTGCCTCCGGATAAGGGAGAGCAGAGCGAGGACTGTCTGCATGTGAATGTGTGGACGCCGAGGTTGCGGGATGGGAAGAAGCGTCCGGTGTTGTTCTACATCCATGGCGGGGCTTACAACAATGGGACGGTGAACTGCGATTTGTATGACGGGAACCGTCTGTGTCATCGCGGCGATGTGGTTGTCGTGACGGTGAATCATCGCCTGAATGCCTTTGGGTATATGTATCTCGGTGATTTGGGCGGAAAGGAGTATGCCGACTCGGGCAACGCGGGCATGCTGGACATTATTCTGGCGCTGAAGTGGGTGCAGCAGAATATCGCGGAGTTTGGCGGGGATGCCTCGCGAGTGTTGATCTTCGGGCAATCGGGTGGTGGAGCGAAGTGTGCGACGTTGATGGCGATGCCGGCGGCGAAAGGATTGTTTCATCGTGTGGTCACGATGAGCGGGCAGCAGGTAACGGCGAAGCCTACGGTGATTGCGAATGAGGTTGCGAAGGATGTGCTGGACAAGCTTGGCGTGAAGTATGACCAGCTTGATGCCTTGAAGACGATACCGATGGAGAAAATTCAGGAGGCGGCGCGCGTGAGTTCGGCTTGGCTGCCAGTGCGGGATGGCGGTACGCTGCCGCGCGATCCGTTTGATCCGGATGCGCCGGGGATTTCGGCGGGCGTGCCGATGATTCTGGCGAATACGCACGACGAGACGGTGACATCGGCTGCAGGAAGGACGGGAGTGTTGACGTGGGAGGAGGCTCCCGGAGCCTTGAAGAACAGCGTGGGCCAGTATCTTGGGTCGTATACGCCGGAGGAGATCATTCGGAGATACCGGGAGATCTATCCCGACCGCGATGCGGCGCATGTGGTGGTGGCGGCGGCGGTGGCGTTTCGTGCATGGCCTGGACAAGTGATCGAGGCAGACAGGCGCGCGGCGGATGCAAAGAGCCAGCTCCATACCTGGGTCTACCGGATCGATTGGAAGGTGCCGTTTCCGGGGAATTGGGCACTGCATACGATCGATCTGCCGTTTCTGTTTGACAACGTCGCTCTGGCTCCGGGAATGTGCGGTGCGAGTGCGGAGGAGCAGGCTGCGGCACAGCCGTTGGCGACGCGGATGTCGGAGATGTTGATTGCGTTCGCGAAGAACGGCAATCCGAACTGCAAAGCGATTCCGCAGTGGCCGAGTTATGACTTGAAAGAGCGGAATACGATGATCTTCGACAATGAAACCCGCGTGGAGAAAGACCCGCGAGGTGCGGAGCGGGTGTTTGCGGCGGGAGCGCACTATCGGCAGCCGGGGACTTGATCGTACGTGAGCTGCGGGTTGTTCTAACGATGTGAGGTGAAGATGCAATTTGGAATGGTTGGGCGCTGTAGCTTGAGTATCGCAAGCCGTGGGAGAAGAGCGTTCCGGCTGACAGGAGCGTCATTTATCAGGCAACGGTGCAATGAATTGATGAAGGAGAGTGCAGGATGAATCGACGTGAGGTTTTGCAGGGGATGGGCGCGGCGATGATGCTATCGGCTGCCGGCAGCCTTGACGCACAGAGCGCAGGGGATGCGGGTGGCCCGGTGTACGAGTTGCGAATTTATCACGCATATCCGGGCAAGTTGGAGCCACTGTTGAAACGGTTTCGCGAACGGGAGACAGCGATCTTCGAACGGTTGGACATGCATCCGGTGGCCTACTGGACTGCGGATGATGAGCCGCTCAAAGGGCAGACGCTGATTTATATGCTCCGGCATAAGAGCCGCGCTGCGGCGACCGAGAACTGGGCGAGGTTTACCAAGGATCCGGAGTGGGTGAAGCTTAAGGCGGAGTCGGAGGCGGGTGGCGCGTTTGTGGAGAAACACGACATCACATTTATGACGCTAACGGATTTTTCCCCGAAGGTTTGAAGCAGATTAAACGAAACAGGAGCCGCTTCGAGGGAAGCGGCTCCTTTGTATCGTTATTTAATAGCGAACGCTGAAGTCGGCGCGACAGCCTCTGTCGACCCAAAGGCCGCGGCCATCGGTGCCCCAGGTTTTACCCTGAACACAGGCCGAACCGCTGATCTGGCGGGCTAAACGAATGTCGCGATTGCCGAAGACGCCGCAATAATTTTTGCGGCCATTGTTGGAAGAGCAGTTGACCGTTTGTTGATCATAGCCGGGCTGGAATGCCGCGTGTGCGGGAAAAGGCGCAATCTCAGCGCAAGCGAAGAAGAGACCTGCGGTAAAAAGAAGACGGGTTATGCGTGTCATCCTGCTCCGTTTAGATAAAGAGAGCCGCCGGCGTGAACCTTCCGGAAGAAATGGCTCGTTTCGCAAAATGAGGATATTCGGAAGAGGGTCGCCTGTCGAGGAGTTCGGTCAGGCAGAGACAAAAAAGGGCCGTCTCCTTTTGGAAGACGGCCATCGGTTCTGATTTGCAGATCGGCTGGCAGCGTCTAGTCCACGCCGGCAGCGTCTAGTCCACACCGGCAGCGTCTAGTCCACACCGGCAGCGTCTAGTCCACACCGGCAGCGTCTAGTCCACACCGGCAGCGTCTAGTCCACGCCGGCAGCGTCTAGTCCACGCCGGCAGGTTTGGGGTTGCTGGGATCGAACTTTGCGATTTGAATTTTTTCGGCGAGGCCGATTTTGCTGAGGAACCAGATGCCGTAGTAGTTGATGTCGAACTCATACCAGGTGAGGCCGTGGCGCGCGCTGACGGGATGAGCGTGGTGATTGTTGTGCCACCCCTCGCCGCCGGTGAGGAGAGCGACCCACCAGTTGTTGCGAGAGTCATCCTTGGTCTCGAAGCGGCGCTTGCCCCAGAGGTGGGTTGCGGAGTTGACCAGCCATGTGGCGTGAAGACCGACGGTGACACGAAGGAAGGTTCCCCAAAGAACCATGCCAAGCGCGCCGTTGACAGCGTGGCCTGCAGGCGCGAGAGCAGCACCGAGGGCAATCTGGATAAGGCCACTGATGACCAGAGGAACCCAGTGATACTTGCTGAGCCAGACGTGAACGCGATCCTTGGTGAGATCGGGGGCGTAACGGCCAAGCAGAGCGGTCTGTGAATGGAGAGCGCGGCCAGAGAGGATCCAGCCGGCGTGCGCCCACCAGGTACCGTCATGCGGAGTGTGGGGGTCGCCCTCGTGGTCTGAGTTCTGGTGGTGGACGCGGTGTGTGGCGACCCAGAAGATGGGCCCACCCTCAAGCGCGAGGCAGCCGCACACGGTGACGAAGTACTCGACCCACTTGGGGGTGCGATAGCCGCGATGGGTAAGCAGGCGGTGGTAGGCCATGCCGATGCCTACGTTGATGGCGAAGAAATAAGTAATGACGAAGGCTGCGAGGTTTTTCCAGGAAAAGAAAAAGAGCGCGGCGATGGCTCCGATGTGGAAGATCGCCATGGCGATTGTCGTGATCCAGTTGATGCGACCTTCCTGGTGCTCGCGGCCCATGCGGAGGTCCTGCTTGATCTTTTGAGCGGCTTCGGCAACGGCTGGGACAACAGCGGCCAGCCTGGGTGCGGTCGTTACAGGGGCATCTTCGACGGTGGTCAGGGGAGTCATGTTTTTCAGGGTCCTTGAACTGCTATTAACAACGCTAGCAGCGCCGGAGGAGGCGCGGTGTAAGACTTTTGTAATGCTCCCCAAAGGTGTTATCTGCGACGGTAAAAGTTTTGTAATGTCAGGGGAACGAGAGAGTTGGTAGGGTGTAACGATGAATATTTCGAGCCGGGCGATGGTGTTGTTGGCGACGGTGTCAGGAACCGCTGCGGGGTTTGGGCAGGCGATCGATTTGCCGACGGGAAAAGAGATCGTGCAGCCGGTGCCGGGGAACCCACAGCGGTTGAATAGTCTGCCGATCTCGATGGCAGTGTCGCCGGACGCGCGCTATGTGGTGACGGTGAATGCGGGATATGGGACATTCGAGTCGGGGTACATGCAGTCGCTGGCGGTACTGGACACGCAGACGGGAACGGTGACTGATTTTCCGGACGACCGCACGCCGTTGCAGGCGAAGCAGACGCTCTATTCCGGGTTGGCGTTCAGCAGCGATGGCAAGCATATTTACGCGACCATGGGATCAACCTCAAATCCTACGGGCGATGCAGCGAATGCCTTTGGCAATGACGTGGTGGTTTATGGATTCGCCGACGGAAAGATTGTTCGGGAAAGGATGATCAAGATTCCGCTGCAGCAGTTGGCGGCAGGACGGACGACGAAGCTGATCGGCGAGGCGGACGGAGACAAGGGAGTGCCATTCCCGGCGGCGATTGCTGTCGTTCGAGGGCAGGCTTCGGAGCAGCTTCTCGTCGCGGATAATCTGTCGGATGATGTGCTGCTGATCGATGAGGCGACGGGGGCGATCGAGAAAAGGTTTGATCTGGCGGAGAATAACGCGGTGCCTTCGACCTATCCCGTGGCGGTTGCGGTGACGAGGGATGGGATGCGGGGATTTGTGGCGTTGTGGAACTCGTCGGAGGTGGTGGAACTGGATTTGAAGCGCGGCGCAGTGGGGCGGAAGCTGGCGCTGTTGAAGCCCAGGAGTGCGATCGCTCCGGGAACGCATCCGTCTGCGCTTCAGATGTCGGCGGATGAAAAGACGATGTACGTCGCACTTGCGAATCGGGATGCAGTGGCCGCGGTGAATATTGGCGGGGGAGCGTTTGCGGTGAAGGGATACTTCGATACGCGGCTGCCGGGGCAGAGTTATTTTGGTGCGGAACCGGAGACGCTGGCGATCTCGCCGGACGGGTCGCGGCTATATGTTGGCAATGCGATAACCGACGCGGTCGCGGTGATGGACACGCGCAAGCTGACAGCGAAGGCGCGCAGGCAGGGGATGGTTGAACCGATAGGATTTGTGCCTACCGAGTGGATGCCGATGTCGATGGCATTCATTTCCGGTAATACGGGCGGCAAGTTGTATGTGGCTACGGCGAAGGGCAAGGGAACGGGGCCGAATAATTTTCCGCAGCGCGCAGCGCCCTCACTGCCGAATGCGCTCAAAAGAAGTTTCACCTACATTCCGTCGCTGCTGTATGGGTCGATAGCGGTGCTGGATGCGGCTTCGATGGAGCAGGAGCTGCCAAAGTGGACGGCGGAGGTGCTGGAGTCAAACCGGATGAAGGCCGCGCAGGCGAATATTCAGTTTGCCGGGGGAAAGAATCCCATCAAGCATGTGATCTACATCATCAAGGAGAACCGGACGTACGATCAATTGTTTGGCGATCTGCAACAAAACGGGAAGGCGGTGGGAAATGGAGATCCGGGCCTGACGATGTATGGCGCGGATATTACGCCGAATCAGCACGCGATGGCTCTGCAATTTGGAGTGATGGATAACTTTTATGACTCGGGCGAGGTGTCGGGTGAGGGGCATGTGTGGTCGAATGCGGCGATTGGGACGGACTATCTAGACAAGACGTGGCAGCAGAATTACAGCAGGGAGCAAAGAACGTACGACTACGAGGGAATGGTGGCGGATGGCTATCCGATTCAGCAGAAGATTCCGGATGTGAACGAGCCCGCGAGCGGGTATCTGTGGGGCGACCTGGCTCGTCATGGGAAGACGCTGTATCACTTTGCGGAGTACATCTCATCGACGTTCTGCAATGACAAGGACATGGCGGGAACGATCACTCCTTCGGAGACCGGGCCGATGCTGGGAGTGGAGAAGGTGTGTGTGCCCAGCGAGATCAAGCCAGGGGAAGAGACTCCTGAGGTGTGGGGAGGCGGGATCAACAAATGGGCGTGGCCAATTCCGCTGCTGGCGCGGAATGTACCAACCAAGCCGGAGTTGGTGGGACATTTTGCAGAAGAGCAGCCGGATTTCAATCTGAGGGTGCCGGATCAAATCCGGGTCGAGGTATTTCTGCGGCACTTCAAACGGTGGGTGGCGGATCGTGAGGCGGGCAAAGATACGATGCCTGACTTTGTGATGCTGCGAATGCCGGATGACCATACGGCGGGAACGGTTCCGGGCGGTCCGACCCCGAAGTCCTCTGTGGCGGACAACGATCTGGCGATTGGGCGGGCGGTGGAGGCGGTTTCGCACTCGGCGTATTGGAACGACACTGCGTTTTTCATTCTGGAAGACGATGCTCAAAATGGCGCGGATCACGTGGATGCACACCGGAGCATGGCGTTGGTGGTCAGTAAGTACGCGCCAAAGCCTGCGAATGGAGCTGCGTTTGTGGATAGCCGGTTCTATACGACCGTGTCGATGGTGCGGACGATGGAGATAGTGCTGGGCCTGCCTCCGATGAACAACAACGATGCCTTCAGTTCAGTAATGGGGTCGATGTTTACAGGAGCGGGGGACCAGGCTGCGTTTACGGCGAACTATGTGAACCGCGATAACGGGTTGATCTACACGGCGAACAAGAAGACCGCGCCGGGAGCGAAGGCGTCGATGAAGATGGACTTTCGCCATGCCGATCGCGCGCCTGTGCAGAAGTTGAATGTGATCCTGTGGAAGGATGCGATGGGAGACAAGCCGGTACCCCCTCAACTGAAGGTGAAACAGAAGAATTCGAAAGATGATGATGACGATTAGCAGCAGGCTCAGCAACCAGACCACGGCAGACGGGCTATGCTTAGGGGAAAGTTATTTGAGGGACAAGGATGAGCGTTGCGCCGTTTCGGCTGAAGCCGTGGTTCAGTGAGCGGGTGTGGGGGAAGAAGGACCTGCGGCCCTGGTATTCCGATACTGGCACGACGGAGTTGGTGGGTGAGGCCTGGCTGACCGGGCCGCAGTGCGTGGTGGAGACCGGATTGTTTGAGGGACAGACGCTGGCATCGGTTGGGCCGGAGGTGGGTGGCGAGTTTCCGCTGTTGGTGAAGCTGCTGTTTCCTGCCGCGAAGCTATCGGTGCAGGTGCACCCGGACGATGTGCAGGCGCGGGCGTTTGGAGAGACGCGAGGCAAGACGGAGTGCTGGTATGTGCTGGAGGGAGTGCCCGGAGCAGCGGTTGCGCTGGGGCTGAAGGCGGGCGTGGATGTTGCGGGGGTGAAGGCTGCCATCGGCGACGGAACGATGGAACAGTTGCTGGAATGGGTGCCGGTTTCAGTTGGGGATATGTTGTTTGTGGATGCCGGGACGGTGCATGCGATTGGGCCCGGGGTAGTGCTGCTGGAGACGCAGCAGACCAGTGATTTAACCTATCGGCTCTACGACTACGGGCGGCCTCGAGAGCTCCATCTGGAGAAGGGGCTGCAGGTGATCAGGACGAAGACCGCGGCGGGGAAGGTTGCGCCGCGCGTGATGGACGGATTTACGCGGCTGATCGAGCAGCAGTATTTTGTGGTGGACCGCTTTGATTTGGCTTCGGAGAACGAGGTGATAGTTTCCTTCGATGGGCCGGGCTGCCTGGTTGCGCTTAGTGGGAGTGCAGTCGTTATTACGGAGGATGGTCAAGTTGAATTAGAGCTCGGAAAAGCGATAGTGACGACGAACAGGAACAGCGTCACGGTTGAGACAGACTCGGGCGTTTCGTTTATGCGATGCGTGGCTCCGGTTAGTTGAGAAAGACGCTAAGCTCGCTGGCAGCGTTGCGCAGTGGCACAAGATAGCGGCTCTGCATTTCGAGGACAGAGAGGCGGGGGGCGTTGCCACTGAGATTCATCGTTGCGACGACGCGTCCGGAGATGGAGTAGACGGGCACGGCGAGAGAGCGGAGGCCGACTTCAAACTCCTGATCGACGAGGGCATAGCCGTTGCGCCGGACGTTGCGCAAAGCGAGGCGAAGCTTTTCGACCGACGTGACGGTCCGTGTGGTGTGGGGAGTCAGGGTAACCTTTGCGAGGTAATGCTCCAACTGCTCGGGCGGGAGGTAGGCGAGCAAGACGCGGCCCATGCTGGTGCAGTAGGCCGGCAGGCGGCTGCCGATGTGGAGATCGACGGCCATGACGCGGTTGACCTGAGTGCGGGCGATGTAGACGATGTCCTCGCCGTCAAGTGTGGCGACGGAGAAGGACTCGCGGAGAGCGGCGGACATGCGCTCGAGGATGGGCTGAGCCGCGGTGGCGAGAGTGTTCGACGTCGTGTAGGTATGGGACAGGGTGAGCATGCGCGGACGGAGCGAGTACCGGGAGCCATCTTCTGCGCCGGCGAAGCCGAGTTTGGTAAGCGTATAGAGGCAGCGGCGGACGGCTGCGCGGGACAGACCGGTCTTGATGCTCAGCTGAGAGATGGTCATCTGCGGATTCTGCTGAGTGAAGGCCTGGATGACGATAAGCCCGCGAGCCAGGGAGGTCATGAAATTGGGATCGCCCGTGTAGACATCGAGTGCGGCGGCGGGAGTGACCTTTGGGAGGGTGGGGATTGCGGGCGGAGCAGATGGTGTGACGGGCTGGCGGGCGGTGAGACTCATGCGGATTCCCTTTCCGTTGGGGGCTGCCGGACACGTGTCCGATAGACGGTTTATTAATACGATAAACGCACAAAGCGATTGTCGCAAGCGAGCGCGACGACCGCTGGCGGGCGCGCGGGAGGATTAGCCGGTGTATTCTTCTTCGGCGGTTTCGGCGATCGCTGTGTCGGTTGGCGAATGCTGTGCCAGGCGATGGCCGGCGGCTACTGCGGCAAGGCACAGGACAACGGAGAGAATGATATTTGCGAGGGCTCGGCCCCATGCGCCGGACCGCGCGAGATCGAAGGTCTGCAGGCTGAAGGAGGAGAACGTGGTAAAGCCTCCGCAGATGCCGATCATCACGAAGATGCGCATGTTTTCAGAGACGGGATACTTGCCGCCGTGCAGCGTGAGCGTGCCGAAGTAGCCGATGATGAACGAGCCAATCACATTGATAAGAACGGTGCCGATGGGAAAGCCGAAACCGGAATCGATCGGAATTGCCAGCTTGCCGATGGTGAAACGCAGGAGGCCGCCTAACCCACTGCCAACCAGAACCCAGAGATACGACATTCGTCTGCCTCGTTCTTCCTCGTTTTGAGGAGGTCAAATTGGCAGAGGTCATCAGCCGGGTTATCCAGGCGGTTTTGGGAGACCTCATTCCCTTGCCTTGAATACTACCGCATGACGACTGCATGAAAAACAGCCGCCCGACGGCTGCAGGCGGCTGGTGGAGGCAAGACATCGAATTTGACTGCACGGTAAAGAGCAGTCATTGACGGGACAAAGAGCGCCTTCGTCCCGCCAATGGAAGGGTAGATCGCGTGACGCAGAGGATTGTCATCGCGTTGTCAGCGGAGGGTCAATTGATTGCACTACTTTTGCGGGCAGATAAATGGCGATCTTTGGGGCGCGCGCCGGTAAAAAGATATCTGTGCAGGCAGGTAAAAACATCGGCTGAACCGCGAAGATTCAGCCGAGCCTGTTGCGTTGGAGCGTGGAGGATTTATCTAGAAGGGGATGTCATCGTCGGTGATGCCGACGTCGGTGTAGTCCGCTGGATTGGCGGCCGGACGCTGATCGTAGCTGGCGCTGCTGGATTTGGAGTAGCCACCGGCAGAAGTGCCTTCGCCGCTGGGTTTGCCTCCGAGCAGGGTGAGTTCGTTGCAGAGGATCTCGGTCTTGTACTTCTTTTCGCCGCTGGTCTTATCGTCCCAGGAGCGAGTCTGGATCTTGCCTTCGATGAGGAGTTGTGTGCCTTTCTTCACGTAGTCGCGAACAACTTCGGCGGTGCGCTGGAAGCAGACGATGTTGTGCCACTCGGTCTTGTCGGCCCAGTTTCCCTGGGCATCTTTCTGCCGGTCGGCGGTGGCGAGAGAGAAGCTGGCGACGGTCATGCCGCCTGCGGTGGAACGAATCTCGGGGTCTTTGCCTACGTTGCCGAGAAGAAATACTTTATTGACGCCTTTTGCCATGTTTCGTGCTCCATTTCATGCAGGTGTGAAGGATGAGGATAGCAGATGAGAGGCTGTGCGTTGACGGATCAGGGTTTGATCGGCGCAACCGACGGGGTTGTTGCAGGCGGAGTTTGCCTTGGCCACTGTTTCGCGATATGCATGGTGATCTGATCGACGAAGTCGCCGGGATTGAGTGCGGTTTCATTCGCGGGTTGAATAAAGCGAATGATGCCCTTGGAGTCAGTTGCAATCAGGAGCGGAAAGTCAGTGGCGGCGAACTGACTGAGAGTGGAAAGCGGAACAATAAGAGTGGGAGTGCCGCGAAGTTGCTCGGCTGCCGTTTTAGGTGGCTCGGGCGGAACGGGTTCGTTTGTCAGGGGATGAGGCTTCGCACCAGCAGGCTTGGGCGGAGTCCTCGGTGGCGCGGGCACAGGCGGCGCGGGCTGCGCGAGCAGAGCATAGAGGCGGATCTCGTTTTCACTGACGCGGTAAAGCGTGGGCAGGATCTGCCGGGCGAGGCGGATGCATTGAGCACACCATTCGGGGAAGAGAAAGAGGATGGTTGCGTTGCCGTAGTTCGTGTTGATGCGCGCCGTTTCGTTGGGAGCGAACAGGGAGAGCGTGAAGGAGATGGCAGGAAGATGTGTGCCGAGGAGGGCATACTGACGGCGGTTTTCCGTGATGGGGATGGAGTCGTCCGGTTGCAGGGTTGAGGGCAGGGCAGCGTCGAGTTCGGCTACGGTTCGGGCGGCTGCCGGAGCGTCTCCGGAGAACTGCTGGAGAGCGGCGTAGGCGAGGCCGTCGGCGTAAAGAGCGTGGATGGACACAGGTGTCTCGGGTGTGGATGCGGGTGTTGCAGGCTGCTGTGCGCGCAGAGCTGCAAGGAGAATAGGTTGACGCGCGGCGTAAAGAGAGAGAGCTTCAGAGGTAAAGGCAAGCTGAAGATAGTGGAGCGCGCCGTTCATGGTTTCGTCGGTGACGCTGGAGTAGGGGCCGGCGTTCAACATGGCGAGGCTGTCGGCGAGAACCGGCTTCGGTTCGTTGAAGTGAAGAGTGGCGCCGATTTGATAGGCGTAGGCCTGGGCCAGTTTCGGTTTGGGGTCCAGGCCCGCAATGTAGCGAGTGGCGGCGGTAAGGACGGTGGGCCACTGCTGGCCGAGCGCGCAGAGACGGGCATAGGCGATGAGGTCGTCTCCGGTGAATTGGTCCGGGGTGCGGACGCTACAGGCTTCCGTGGCTTGTTTAACTGCAATGGCAAGTGCGGCGGTCTCGGCGTCGGACCAGTTGGAGATGGCGCGTCGCGTGATCTCAAGCGGCTGCATGACCTGGTCGTAGGCCGATTGAGGAGAGAGTTGAGGAGCTGGAGCAGTAGCCGATTGCGCGGTTGCGAGTGGGGGAAGAAAGAAGCAGAGGAAAAAAGATTGTATTCGAGAGAGAACCACGCTGCTCGCTCCAGTGGAGGTGAGAATATCAGGTTAGCGGCGGCGGTCGCCGAAGAGCTTGAGTGCGGCGAGGAGCAGGGTGAGCAAGCCGGTCGGGAGGCAGCCCATCGCCAGCATGAGGGCGAGCCAGCCCATGTTGGTGTGCGGACCCTGATGCGTGACGCCGCCGAAGCTGATGAACACGAGAGCGGTGGCGACAACCCCGGTGCCGAAGATGAGGAGGCCGGTGCGGAGAAGCTTGCGGGTGTCTGGTTGGATCGTCATCAGTGGATGGAGGCCTGCATGATGTAGACAATAACTCCCGTGAGCGAAACGTAGAGCCAGATGGGGAAGGTGTAGCGGGCGAGTTTTTTGTGCGACGGGAAGCGACCGGTGAGCGAGAGGAAAAATGTGATCAGGATCATCGGCAGTGCGAAGACCGAAAGGACGATGTGCGAGAGGAGAAGCTTCCAGTAGAAGGGCCACCATGGGCTGTGTCGATTGAAGAGAGTTTCGCCGTGGAGGGTGAAGTTGGTGAGGTAGGAGACCAGGAAGATCGTTGAGAAGAAAAACGCGGTGAACATCGCGGCACGATGCTGCGGAATGCGGCGCGAACGGATGAAGACGAAGCCGATGATTAACGCGACGGTGCAGCAGCCGTTGAGGACGGCATTGAGCAGAGGCAGGGAGCGGAGGTGCGTGCCGGTGACGTCGAGCGGGGCGTGGAAGTAGACGAGGTAGCAGATGAGCGCGCTGGCTGCGGCGCTGATGAGGATGATGGCGGCGATGACGCGTGGTGGAGTACGGAGATTTGGTCCGGATTTTGTTCCAGGTGCAGTGGCTTGCATTAGAAGAGCAGGCGTCCTTTGGCGTCGAGCATCATGGCGGCTAAGAGAAGCGGAAGATAGATGACGGAGGCGCGGAGGAGATCGCGGGCGACAAGACGCGATGCTTCGGAGTCGGGAGCGCGCACGATGCCTGCGAAGCGGATGGTGTACCAGAGATAGCCCAGGCCGAGGATCGTCGCGGCTACCGCGTACAGGTAGCCAGTCACGTGCAGCGTTGCGGGCCACAGGCTGACCGGGATCATAATGGCCGCGTAGAAGAGAGCCTGAATGACGGTGCTGAGCGCGGCGTATTGGGTGTTGGGAAGATTCGGCGTAAGGCGAATGCCGGCGCGGGCATACTCTTCGCGATACATCCAGCCGATGGCCATGAAGTGCGGGAACTGCCAGACAAAGAGGATGGCGAAGAGAGCGACGCCGGGCCACTCGATGAGGCCGCGAGCTGCCGTCCAGCCGATCAGTGGAGGAAGTGCTCCGGGAAAGGCGCCGATGAAGGTGTTGATGGTGGTGACCCGCTTGAGCGGAGTGTAGATGGCCACGTAACCGATGGCAGTGAGAAGGGTCAGGGTGCCGGTGAGCAGGTTCGTTGTGTAGGCAAGGTAGAGAGAACCCAGGAAGACAGCTGCGAACCCGAGGACAAGGCCGTGAGTGAGGGAGATACGGCCTGCGGCCATGGGGCGGTCGGCGGTGCGCCGCATGAGGGCATCGGTCTTGCGTTCGAGAGCCTGATTGAGGGCCGCGCTGCCGCAGGTGACGACGGCGATGCCGGCGAGAGCCTGCAAGAGACCAGCGTGAAAGGGGCTGATGCCGCTTTGGAGACTGCCCAGGTAAAAGCCCGCTCCGCCAGTGATGATGACCATGGTGGAGACGCGGAGTTTGAACAGGGTAGCGTAGTCGGCGAGGAGGGTGTGGGGCTTCGCGGGGGTGAGGACGTGATCGGTTGTCGCGGAGGTGGCCACGGTATAAGGATAACTCGTTTAGTTGGGGGAGACTGGTGTTTCGGGGCGGTATACGCCGCTATTCCTGCCGATTCGCCGTGGGTCTCCTGGGCTTCGGACTTCTTCGTCTGCGGACGGAGAAGCGGGAAGAGGATGACGTCGCGGATGGATTTCGAGTCGGTGAGGAGCATGGTGAGACGGTCGATGCCGATACCTTCGCCCGCGGTGGGCGGCAGGCCGTAGCCGAGAGCACGGACGTAGTCCTCGTCCATGTCCATGGCTTCTTTATCGCCGCGGTTTTTTTCCGTCATCTGCGCCTCGAAGCGGGCGAGCTGGTCGACGGGATCGTTGAGCTCAGAGAAGGCATTACCGACCTCGAAGCCTCCGATGTAGAACTCGAATCGCTCGACCCAGTCGGGCTCGTCTGGTTTTTTCTTGGAGAGTGGGCTGACGGCTAGCGGGAAGTCGTAGATGATGGTGGGCTGAATGAGGTGGGGTTCTGCGACAGTCTCAAAGAGCGTCAGCGATGACTTTGCCGAGAGGAGCATCCTTGTCTAGTAGTTTGCGAAGAGTTAGCCCAATTCAACCATTCAGTGACGCGGACTAATTCGTGATCTTCCGAGTCGTGTGTTGCTTGTACACTGTTCGGACATCCGCATCGTATGCCGTTGCGGAGAGCTTATAGCCACGCGTCTAACCTGCCAAAGTCATCAAGCTTGAGCGTCCAGGTGCATCCGCATTCTTGCAAATCGCTAACATGGCTCTCAAGCGCATGGAGTAGCGCTGCGCATTCGGCCAGAATTTGATGAATGGCTTCGCGCATCGAATAGCTTCGCCATCTTTCCCAGGTCGATCTCGTTGCCATTGAAGTGGGTGATGGTAGTGCCGTTGACTTCCATCGCGACGAACTTGATGAGTTCTTCGCTGAGCGTCATCAGGTCGTGGTAGTTGGCGTAGGCCTGGTAGAACTCGAGCATGGTGAACTCGGGGTTGTGTTTGGTGCTGATGCCTTCGTTGCGGAAGTTGCGGTTGATCTCGTAGACGCGGTCGAGTCCACCCACCACCAGTCTCTTTAGATAGAGTTCCGGCGCGATTCGCAGGAAGAGGTCAAGGTCGAGCGCGTTGTGGTGAGTAGTGAAGGGCTGGGCTGCGGCTCCTCCTGCAATCTGATGCATCATCGGGGTCTCGACTTCGAGGTAGCCGCGTGCGTCGAAGAACTTGCGGATAGCGCGCAGCACGGCAGCGCGTTTGACGAAGACCTCGCGGACGTTTGGGGTCTCGGGTTCGATTGGCTCTGGTTCAGCCGGTTTTACGGTCTCGGCCTCAACTGCTTCCGTCGATGCCGCGGACGGCTGAGGGACTGTCACCTTCGTTGCGCCGGTGTTCATAAAGAGATCGATGTAGCGTTGGCGGTAGCGTAGCTCGGTGTCTTCGAGACCGTGGTACTTGTCGGGCAGAGCGAGCATCGCCTTCGCAAGAAAGGTAATTGCGGGTTTGCCATCGACCGGTTCAACGTGGACCGTCAGCTCGCCAGTCCGCGTGCGAAAAAGATGGCCGCGGACCCCGATGTGGTCGCCGAGATCGAGAAGTTTATAGAGCGCGAAGCCGTCTTCGCCAACGTTGTCTTTGCGGACGTAGATCTGGAAGCGCTGGCCGCCCTGCTGAAGTTGCGCGAAGCCGGCTTTGCCCTGAACGCGGATGGCCATGATGCGACCGGCGATCGAGACCTCGATGGGCGTGGAGGCAGACTCGAGCTGTTCGGTGGTAAGGGAGTCGTAGGCAGCGCGCAGTTCCGGGATGGTGTGGGTGGCGGCGTAGCTGTTGGGATACGTCGCTTCGGCATAGGTGAGGCCGTTGCGCTGGCCGATGGCGGCGATCTGCTCGAGCTTGTCGCGGCGCTGCTGATAGAGATTTTTTTCGAACTCCGACTCGTGCACTGAGGTTCCTTTGTCCTGGATGTTGCCGATAACTCAGTATAGCGACGACGCTATGCCGATCCATGTGCCAATCCGGTGTGCGCGTGATGTAATAGGGCTGCTATGGCGGATGACGGAACAGGAAACGGCGGAAAAAATACGGGCGGCGGTAAGGGCCCGCTGGGCGATCTGGTGAAAGCGGAGTCGATGATCCAGGTCGCGATTGCGCTCCCGGCGGGGTGCCTGATCGGATGGCTGCTCGGGAGCTGGCTGGATCGGCACTTTCACCAGGGCTGGATCTCGATTGTTGGGATACTGCTGGGAGCAGCGGCGGGTTTTTTGCAGATGTTCACCATCGCTTCGAAGTATTTAAAAAACGACAAGTCGTAATGAGGTTTTTGGGAGATGAGCGATTGAGGCCGATGGATACCTTGACCGATGCGGACTTCAAGCGGACGATCTGGGGTGCGCTGCGGTTGATCGGGGTGGTAACGCTGGTGGCAGCTCCACTGGTGTGGTGGAAGATGGGGTGGCAGTCCGCAGCGTTCCTGGTAATTGGTGCGCTGATCTCAGGGTCTGGGCTGTTCGAGTGGTTGCGCCTGATGACCGCCGTGATGGTGCGGATGGACGGGGGGGAAAAGCCGCGGCCGATGGGCCTGGTGCTGACCGGATTCTTCCTGCGCCTGGGGCTGACCGTCGGGCTGCTTTATGTTAGCCTTAAGGTACTGAATGGTTCGGTCTTCGCGCTTGCCGCAGGCCTCGCTCTGGGTGTGTTTGCCCTGATGATCGAGGGTTTGAGGCTGATAAAGGCGTGGACAATCTAGACCGGCTTGAGGTTACATAAGCAAGAGCAACTCGTTTTTTATGCCGACACAGACATTATTTGCCCAGTTTCTAAATCTTCACTTTGGCGCGTTTACGACGTCCATGCTGCGTGCCATGCACATTCAGCCTGCATACCCGCAGGCGCCGATTACGGACGCCTTCGCGATGGAAGTGCTGATTTTTGTGGCGATGCTCGTTTATTTCATCGTTGTGCGCGTCACCCTGAGCGTTGAGAATCCGGGAAACGTCCAGCACCTGGCGGAGATGACGAACGAGTTTGTCACCGATCAGAATGAGAGCATTATCGGGCCTGACTCCGGGAGGTTTGTCGCTTTCATCACGGTCCTCGGCCTCTTCATTCTCATCGGGAACCTCATGGGTCTGGTTCCAGGGCTGGAATCGCCTACCGCGAACGTGGTGGTGCCGCTGGGTTTTGCGCTCTGTACCTTTGTCTACTACCACTACCATGGCATTCGCGTGAACGGCTTTGGCTATATCAAACAGTTTCTTGGGCCGCTATGGTGGCTTGCCCCATTGCTTTTGCCGATCGAAATCATCTCGCACCTCGCGCGCATTCTGTCGCTAACAGTGCGGTTGTATGCGAACATGTTTGCGGGCGACCTTGTTGTGCTGGCCTTCTTTTCGATCGTACCCATCGGCGTCCCGCTTATTTTTCTCGGGCTTCACTTCGGCGTCGCCATCATTCAGGCCTACGTCTTTATGCTGCTGGCGATGATCTATCTCTCCATGGCGGTTGCGCACGAGCATTGAGACTCGCGAACGCCAAACGATTTTTCCAGTTCACCGGTCGCGGGGTGCCCCCTCTCGGCTGGTTGTTTCACTCGCGCATACCAATGCGGACACTCTGACGGGGGCCAAGAAGAAGGAGCAATACAATGCGTAAGCTTCAGATGATTTTCATGTCGTTGGCCGTGATGTTTTTTGCGACGCCGGCGTTCGCGCAGGCCGCTGCTGAACCTGTTAGCCACTGGTGGGTTTCCATCGCTGCCGGTATCGGCATGGGTATTGCTGCTGGCCTGTGCGGAATTGGCCAGGGCAACGCAACCGCTTCGGCCACCCTGGCGCTTGCGCGTAATCCTGGCGCTCGTCCCGGAATCTTTATCTTCCTGATTATGGGTCTGGCGTTTATCGAGTCGCTCGCGCTGTTTACGTTCGTCATGATGTTCCTGAAGGCAAAGTAAGCTTCAGAACAAGTCTTTTGAGCAAGAGAAGGGCCTCCGCGACGCGGCGGCTCTTCTGTTTTTGGGGATGAACCGAAGACCAACTGCGAACGCTTCTCGGCGGGTGCAGATCGGGCGTCAAGGCCGCGAGTCGGCGGCCTGCCTGATGTTAGTGGACGTCGAACTTCAGCTGGAGCTGACATCCTTCCGGATGGGCGGCGCACTCCTGGCGGGCCTGTTCGATCAAGGTAGAGTGGCTGGCGTATTCGGCAAAGCGGATTGCTCCATCGGGGAGGATACCGAGAGCGAGGGTGGCGATCGCAGCGAGGGCCAGGCCGATTGCAGCAGGAATGCCGGCGGGCCGAGGCTGGTTGAGGCGAACGCTCTCCGCGCCGGGCCTGGTGTAGACGGCGATCAGGAGGCGCAGGTAGTAGAAGCAGGCGACGCCACTGTTGAGCAGCCCGATAACCGCAAGCCAGATGTTCCCGCCGTGGATGGCAGCAGTGAAGACGTAAAACTTGCCGAGGAAGCCGCCCGTGAACGGGATTCCGATCAGCGAGAGCAGAAAGAAGCAGAGCAGGGCGGCGATCCAGGGGCGCTTCTGGCCCAGGCCGGTGTAGTCGTCGATGGTGCGGGCGCGCTCGTCATAGCCGCCTACCTGGGAGATGACGGCGAAGGCTCCAACCTGCATGGCGGCGTAGGCGGCGGTGTAAAAGCAGGCCGCGGCGATGCCATCGAAGGGGAAGGCCGTGAAGGCGACAAGCAGGTAGCCGGCGTGAGCGATGCTGGAGTAGGCAAGCATCCGTTTGACGTCGCGCTGCAGCAGGGCGCCGAGGTTGCCGACGGTCATCGAAAGGGCGGCCAGTATCCACATCAGGACGGCCCAGCGATGCTGGAATGTGGGGAAGCCGGTGAACGTGATGCGAAGCAGGACGGCGAAGGCCGCCGCCTTGGGCGCGGTGGACATCAGGCCCACGACGGGAGCAGGTGCGCCCTGGTAAACATCGGGCGTCCAGACCTGGAAGGGGGCGGCGGAGACCTTAAAGCCGAGGCCGATCAGGATCAGGGCGAGCGCAGTAAAGGCGAGATATGGGGTGGTCGTGGTTTCGAGGCCGTGAGCAATCGCGTAGATGTTTGTTGAGCCAGTGGCTCCGAAGGCCAGAGCGACGCCATACAGAAAAAACGCGGTAGCGAAAGAGCCGAGAAGGAAGTACTTAATCGAGGCCTCGGAGCCACTGGCGTGACCCTTGCGGAAGCCGCAGAGAATGTAGGTGGAGATGGAGGAGATTTCGAGGCCGACGAAGATCATCAGCAACTCGACGGAGCAAGTCATCAGCATCATGCCGACAGCGCCAAAGCAGAGTAGGCAGAAGTACTCGCCTGCGTGGCTGGCGTAGCCTTCGAAGTAGTCGAGCGAGGCGAGAAGAGTGACGAGAACGACGGCCGCGATGACAAAGTGGAAGAGCACGGAGAACGCATCGACCTGGATGATGCCCGAGAAGGCGTGAAGGGTGCCGAGGGTTAGCTGATACCAACTGGCAGCGCTGGAAAGAACCGTGCCGATGATTGCTATCCAGCCCAGGGGCTTGCGGCTCGTGCCGGGCTTGAGGCAGGGCTCGGCCAGCATAACGAATACGCCGGTAAGGGTGAGGATAAGCTCGGGCAGGAGGGCCAGGATGTTTGCGGACATTCTTATTTAGCCTCCTTGCGGTGCGCTGAATCTGCTTGTGTCGAATCTGGTTTGACAGCAGAACTGGTCCACACGGTTGAGATATTCCGAATCTTCGACTCCTTCTTTGTGGCATCGGCAGACGCGGGAATCAAGTTGAGCTTCGACGTGCGGTCAGCTTCAGAATCCGCGCCTGGAACCTCGAAGGCTTGACCACGATTGGGATTTCTCCGGGCCGTGCGACTTTCCAGTTGCGCGTTGAACTCGGCTCGCGGGGGCGCCGCTGAAGTTAAGGGAAACACATTCGTGGCGGCGGGTTCGCCCTGTTGGCTCTCCCGCGCCAGGTAAGTTCCTGCGGTATCGATAGCGCGCATCCATATCGGCGACGCGACGCCCATCAGAAGCATAAGGACAGCCATCGGCCACAGCGCGAAGTGCTCGCGTGCGTCAAGATCGGGAGCCGGAATGTCGGCGGTATTGTCATTAAGGCCGCCGTAGAAGACGCGCTGAATCATCCAGAGCATATAGGAAGCCGTAAAGATGACCCCGGTCGTGGCGAGTACGGTCCAGCGTGTGTGGTGAGTGACTGCAGACTGCATGCCGCCGGTGAGGACCAGGAACTCTCCGACGAATCCATTGAGCATGGGCAGGCCGACGACGGAGAGCGCGGTGATGACGTAGAAGGTGACCATCCAGGGAAGCTTTGCAGCCAGGCCGCCGTAATCGCGCATATCGTAGGTGCCGTAGCGTTCGTAGAGGATGCCGAGCAGCATGAAGAGTGCGCCGCCGCCGATGCCTTCGTTGATCGTGGCATAGATGCCGCCGTCCATGCCGGCGATCGTGAAGGTGAAGATGCCGAGGATGACCACGCTGACGTGCCCGAGCGTTCCGTAGGCGGCGAGTTGCTTCAGGTCTTTTTGCACCAGGGCAACCAGCGCGCCATAGACGATGCCGATGGCTCCGAGAGCAATCATCAGTGGCGCGATGTGTCGGGATTGATCGGGAAAGATACTGAACGAGAAGCGGAGAATAGAGTAGAGGCCGAGTTTTCCGGCGAGGACCATCACGGCCGCAGTAGGGGCTTCAGCGACTGCATCGGAGAGCCATCCATGGAGTGGAAAGACAGGTATCTTGACCGCAAAAGCAACGAGAAATGCGAGTGAGGCAAGCCAAAGAGCTGAAGAGTTGGAGGAGATGTTGTGGCTGGCGGCAAGCTGAGACAGGTCGGGAAGCTGGAAGGTGCCTGTGTGTGTGTAGATCCAGAGAATTCCAACCAGAAGAATCGCCGAGGGAATAAAGGTGTAGAGGAAGTACTTGACGGCGGCACGGCGGCGGTTGACAGTGCGGCCGAAGGTGGCGATCAACAGCGTCATCGGGACGAGCGAGAGCTCCCAGAAGGCGTAGTAGAGGAACAGGTCGAGCGAGACAAAGATGCCGAACATTGCGACCTGCTGGAGCAGGAAGAGAATGTAGAAGAGCTTCTTGCGATCACTGATGGCGTTCCACGAGATGAGTACGCCCAGGGGAGCGAGGAAGCCGGTCAGCACGACCAACCACATCGACAGGCCGTCGACCCCGAGGTGATAGCGGATGGCAGGAGAGCTGATCCAGGCGACATTTTGATCGTACTGGAAGCTGCCGGGTGCCGTGGCGTAGACGTAGCGAATGGGAAGATGCAGCGTAAGCACAAAGGTAATCAGGGTGATGATGAGCGCACCCCATTGCATCAGCTTGCCCTTATCCGGCAGCAGCGCCAGCAGCACCGCGCCCGCGAGCGGGACGAAGGTGATGATGGTCAGGATGGTGTGATCGATGGTCATCGCGGGTTCATCGTTTCCTTTTGCTGAAGCAAAAACGCGTATTGCAAAGAGCGAAGTCCTTTAGTGAATCCAGAGAGAGCGGCCGAAGATCATGACGAGCAGAACGGCGGCCGCGCCCAGCGCAAGCCAGCCGGCGTAGGAGCGAATGTTGCCGGATTGAACGCGTCGAACGAGCGAGCTAAAACCCCGGGTAGAAGCTCCTGCGGCTGCGCCGGAGCCGTTGACGATGCCGGCCTCGACGAGGCCGCCGAGAACAAAGCGGCTGAGCATCAACAGAGGCGTAACGATAGACGCGCCGTAGACCTCATCGATGTAGAACTTGTTGTCGACCAGACGGTAGAGCGCGGGGAAACGCCGTGCAAATTCAGCGGCGGTGCCGGGCTTCTTGTAGTAGAGGGTGTGGGCGATGTACCAGCCCATCGCGACGACAGACACAGAGATGGCAGCAAGGCCGAGTTCTAGGGCATGGCTCGTCACGTTCGTCACAGTTCCAACAACTCCTGCGTTGAAGACCGGCTGAAGGAAGTGTTCCACATCATCGTTTCCACCGAAGACGACCGGAATGCCAACCCAACCGCCGACGCAGGAGAGAATGGCAAGCACTCCCAGCGGAAAGAGCATCATCCCTGGTGACTCGTGAACGCCATGGGGATGGGGAACGCGTTTCTCTTCGTCGGGATCTGCGACCATGACGGCGTGGCTGCCGGAGTGCGCGTAGACGGCGGCTCCGTGATCGTGGAGGTCAGGCTGCTCTTCGAAGTGCTCCGGACCCCAGAACGTCTTGTACCAGAGACGGAACATATAGAACGAGGTCATGCCGGCGGTGACGAGGCCGACGAGCCAGAGAAGCTTGCCGATGGGGTTATCCGAGGTGAACGCGCGATAGAGAATTTCATCCTTGGAAAAGAAGCCGGCCCATGGAGGAATCCCTGCGATGGCGAAGACGCCCATGGACATGGTCCAGTAGGTGGCGGGAATGCGTTTGCGCAGGCCGCCCATCTTGCGCATGTCCTGCTCTCCCGAGAGCGCGTGAATCACAGACCCGGCGGCGAGAAAGAGCAGCGCCTTGAAGAAAGCATGAGTGACCAGGTGGAAGATGCCGGAGAAGTAGGCCCCGACTCCGCAGGCGAGAAACATATAGCCGAGCTGGCTGACAGTAGAGTAGGCGAGGACGCGCTTGATGTCGTGCTGCACCATGCCGATGCAGGCGGCGAAGATCGCAGTGGCCGCGCCGATAATCGCAACCACGGTAAGCGCTGTGGCCGAGCGGTCGAACAACGTATGGCACCGCGCGATCATGTAGACGCCGGCAGTCACCATCGTTGCCGCATGAATCAGAGCGGAGACAGGCGTGGGGCCTTCCATGGCGTCCGGGAGCCAGACGTAGAGCGGAATCTGCGCGGACTTGCCGACTGCGCCGAGCACGAGTAGAAGCGCGATCGCGGTGAGGACGCCGCCGTGCCACTCGGAGTTGACGCTGATGGCGCTGAATACCTGGGTGAAGTCCAAAGAACCGAACTCGCGGACGATGAGGAACATCGCGAGCAGAAAACCGAAGTCGCCGATGCGATTAACAATGAAAGCTTTTTTCCCGGCGTTGGCGGCGGAGTCCTTCTTGAAGTAAAAGCCGATAAGCAGGTACGAGGCGAGACCGACGCCCTCCCAGCCGACGAACATCAGCAGAAAGCTTTCCGCGAGCACAAGGACCGACATGAAGAACATGAAGAGGTTGAGGTACGCGAAGAAGCGCCAGTACCCCTCTTCTTCCGCCATGTAGCCGACCGAATAGATGTGAATCAAAAAGCCAACGCCGGTGACCACCCCGAGCATGATGAGTGTGAGGTGGTCGACGCTGAAAGCGAAGTTGACCGTCAAGCCGGTGATTTGAATCCACGGCTGACTGACGACTTGAATGATGTCGGGACCGCCTGCGGACTTCATCGTGATCCACAGCCACGCGACGAGGACGGCGGGAATGGCGGTGCAGATCAGCGCAACAGCGGCGACAAGGGCGCGGGGCAGCTTGCGCCCGATGGTTCCATTGATGAGGAAGCCGGCGAAGGGAAGCAGCGGAATCAGCCAGAGATAGTCAGTCGGCATAGAGTTCACGATTTCATCAGGTCGATTTCGTCGACGTTCAACGTTTCGCGAGTGCGGAAGATGGCGATGATGATGGCAAGGCCGACGGCGGCCTCAGCCGCTGCTACGACCATCACGAAGAAGACGAAGATCTGCCCGGAGACCTGATGCCACATGTGCGCGAAGGCGACGAAGGTCAGGTTGACGGCGTTGAGCATCAGCTCAATCGACATAAAGACGGTAATAAGATTGCGTTTGATGAGGAAGGCCGCTACTCCAATGGAGAAGAGAACAGCGGCGAGGATGAGGTACGCAGCGGTGGGAACCTGAGCAGACATCGTTACTGCTCCTTCCGCGCGAGCACGACGGCTCCAAGAATGGCGACCAGGATGAGGATCGACGTGACTTCAAAAGGAAGCAGAAGCTTGGTGAAGAGCAACGCGCTGAGTTCGGCGATATTGCTGGTAAAGCTGTTGAGATAGCCGCCGATGTTGCTGTAGCCAAGAGCGTGACGCTCGGAGAGGAAGACGAAGCTGAGCAGGCAGAATATCGCCGCTGCGCCGGGGAATCCGACGATGTAAGCCGCCCGGCTTCCGGTGGTTTGCTCCTCTTCACCCGCGTTCAGCAGCATGATGACGAAGACGAAGAAGACCATGATGGCGCCCGAATAGACGATAACCTGTGCGGCCGCGAGGAACTCCGCCCCGAGCGACCAGTAGAGGACGGCGAGCGACATCATGACAACAACGAGCGAGAGCGCGGAGTTGATGGGATGGCGCTGCAGCAGGAGATTGAGGGCTCCTGCTACGGCCAGCGCGCCAAAGATGATGAACAATGCCAGTTGCATGGTGTTCCGCTAAGTTCTTTCGTGAGTCCGTGATAACTTCAAGAGCGTTTTGAAACTGATCATTTTGTTTGGCTATCTCTTGATTGTAAAACAGCATGCTGCGTCGATTTTCGTTGCTAACTGCGTAGCGCAATCACAAGGCTGGTGACGATGATATTGGCCATGGCAACGGGTAGAAGAAATTTCCAGCCGAAGGTCATGAGCTGGTCGTAGCGGAAGCGGGGCAGCGTGCCGCGCACCCAGATAAAGAGCAGAAGGAAGGCCAGGACTTTGGCGACGAACCAGAGGATGGGAAAGATGGCGGCGAGAACAGGGCCACCGAAGTTGGCGGGAAGGAGATGCCCGAGCGGGCTCGAGGCTCCGCCGAAAAAGAGCAGCGCGGCGACACAGCTTACCGTGATCATGTTGGCGTACTCGGCCATAAAAAACATCGCGAACTTCATGGAGCTATACTCGGTGTGGTAACCGGCGACGAGCTCGGATTCAGCCTCGGGCAGGTCGAAGGGCGCTCGGTTGGTCTCGGCATAGGCCGCCATGATGTAGATGAAGAAGGCGACGAACTGAAAGCCGCCGAAGAAGTTCCAACTGAGCAGGCCATGAGCGCTCTGGCTGTTGACGATGTCGCGGAGCGAAAGCGATTGGGCGCGAAGAACGACTCCGACGAGTGAAAGGCCCAGCGCAAGCTCATAGCTGACCATCTGCGACGTGGCGCGAAGGCTGCCCAGCAGAGCGAACTTGTTGTTCGAGGACCAGCCGGAGAGTGCGATGCCGTAGACGCCGATGGAGGTGATGCCAAGAATGACGAGAAGTCCGATGTTGAGATCGGCGATGTTGAACATCTCGACGCCCTTAACAGTCTGCATGCCTCCGAAAGGAACGACCGCGATGGAGATCAGGGCACAGGTCAGCGCGATGATAGGCGCGAGAATGAAAAGAGGCCGTTCCGACGCGATGGGCATCAGGTCTTCTTTGAGGAAGAGCTTGATACCGTCAGCGAGAGGCTGCAGCAGGCCGAAGGGGCCGACCCGCGAGGGTCCCCAGCGGTTCTGGATGCGGCCCAGCACCTTGCGCTCAAGCAGCACCGTGTAGGCGACCGCCGTCAGAGTGATGACGAGGACGACCACAACCTTGAGAATGCTGAGCAGCAGAAACATCTGAAATTGAGTGAGGTGACTCATTCGGGTTTAGCTTTTCTCTCCTGGCTTTCGCTCTTGGTTGCTGAAAATCAATCGGCTGCGGTTTCAATCTGGGTGAGCCCGGTTGGCGGACGGAGGCTCTCGTTGCGCTGGAGATCGGACAGCATCGCGGAGTAGCGGCCGAGCGTACCCGACGTGAAGAGAGAATCGTTCGCAGGCAAAACGAGATCGCGGCGGTTCCCAATCTGAATGAGCCCGTCAGTAGCGACAGCAGGCTGCAGATGCTGATCGTTGCCGCTGAAAAGTTGAAGGCGGAGCAGGTTGTAACCGGGGACGAACTGCTGAATCTCATCCAGAATCGCAAACGGATCGAACGGGCTGAGTTTCGGCTCGAGGTTATTCGCCGTCAGCCAGACGGCGTGCCGGTCGGCCTCGCCCGATTGCGCGCCACGCGATTGGCCCATATCGGCGCGAGTTCCTTTGCCGAACGGAACAAGCTTGTGTATGTCTGCACCCATCTTGTCGGCGATGCGAACGATCATCTCGAAGTCGGTGCGGACGCCGGCGCGGTCTCCGGCCTTGTTGACGAGCTGAAGATCGCCGTAGCTATTGGTGACGGAGCCGGATTTTTCGTAAAGATTCGCAGCTGGAAGAACAACGTCGGCGACGGCCGCAGTCTCGGTAAGAAACATGTCCTGGACGACAACGAAAGTGTCTTTGAGAACGGCCGAATCGACGCCGTAGCGAGCGATCGGATTGGATCCCACTACGTAAAGAGCGGAGAGTTTGCCACCCTCGGCTGCTTCAAAGATCTTCAACATGTCGAGGCCGGGCTCGGCAGGCGTGTTGTACTCAGCGAAGGTGCTGTGGCCGGCAGCGGGAGTGTAGCCGGGAAGCATGTCCGGCAGCAGGCCCATGTCGGCTGCCCCGCGTGAATTGGCGTAGTCGGAGATGAGTGCAAACTTCCTGTTCGGCAATGTTGTACCGAATTCCAGAAGCCTCTTGAGGTCGGTGCCGCGGAACTCGGAGCCGAGAAGAACCAGTAGCTGCTCTTCGGCGCGGACGGCATCGCGAAAACTGTGAAAAGAAGTGGCGTCCGCACCGGGTTGCCGAAGCGAGTCAACCGCGCTGTCGTCGCCGGCGAGGAAGCTGGCGAGCGCACCGTAGCTGAACGGAGCGATATGAGCGAACATCTTGGCCTGGCGGCGAAGCTTAATCTCGGCGGAGTTGGCGACATAGAGACGGGCGTGGTTATTACGGACATTCGTGCGGATGTTCCACGCCGTAGCCGGAGCCTGGATGGTCGGATCGCCGCCGAGAATCATGATCGCCGGTGCGGTAAGAGTGTCGCGCAGCGATGCGGTACGGTCTTTCGTGCCTGCGAGAGACTGGGCGAAAGAGACGTAGTCGGCGGTGCGGTGATGATCGATGTTGTTGGTGCCGAGGACAGTTCGTGCGAACTTCTGAAGCAGGTACGCCTCTTCGTTCGTAATGCGATTCGAACCGATGACGCCGATGCTCTTGCCGCCGCGCGCATCGCGCAGTTCGCGAAACTTCTTGCCGACATGGTCGAGCGCAACCTCCCAACTTACGGGCTTCATCTCGCCGTTAGGCTGGCGCACCAGCGGCTGGGTGATGCGCGTCTCGTTGTTGGCGAAGTCGAAGGCGTATCGGCCCTTGTTGCAGAGGAAGTCGCCGTTGATGCCGGATTTATCGCGGTTGTCGCCACGGACAATCTCGCTGCCGTCGGAGGTTGAGCGGACGCCAAGCGTGGTCTTGCAGCCGTCCCCGCAATGCGTACAGATGGTGGAGACATGATTCATCTCCCACGGGCGGGTCTTATATCGGTACGTCCCGGAAGTAAGAGCGCCGACAGGGCAGGCGTCGATGCACATGCCGCACTGCTCGCAGTCGACATGTGCGAGATGGTCGGGCGACATCTCAGCCGGGATGTTCGGAGCAATGACCGACGATGCTCCGCGATTCTGGATGCCAAGCGCAAACACGTCCATGCCCTCGCCGCACATTCGGACGCAGCGGTAGCAGAGAATGCAGCGCGGCCGGTCGAAGTAGACGACGGGCGACCACTTTTGCTCGTCGCGATGATTCTTGGGCTCGGCGTAGAAGCTGTCCGCGGCGCCGTACTTGAACGTCATGTCCTGCAACTCGCACTCGCCGCCCGCGTCGCACACGGGGCAGTCGAGCGGGTGATTGCCGAGAAGCATCTGCAGGGTGGCCTTGCGGGCCTGAGCAATTTCAGGTGTCTCGGTAGCCACGACCATACCCTCTGTGACGGGGGTAGTGCAGGCCGTCTGAAGCTTCGGCATCTTCTCGATGCGCACAACGCACATACGGCAGGCTGCCTGCAGCGAGAGACCAGGGTAGTAGCAGAAGGCGGGAATCTCGATGCCGGCGGACTTGCAGGCTTCAATGAGAAGGGTGCCCGCGGGGGCGGTGAGTTGTTTGCCGTCTACGATGAACTTAACGTCTGCCATTAGTGACCTGCTCCAACGAGTTGTTCGACGGTGATGATGGGTGTCCCAGCCTTATTACCGGCGATATAGTCTTCAAACTCCTTGCGGAATTTCTTGACGAAGCCGAGCGTCGGCATCGCCGCCGCATCCCCGAGCGGGCAGAAGGTTCGGCCCATCATGTTTTCCGCGAGGTACTGCACGTTGTCGACATCTTTCTTGCTGCCGCCGCCGTTGTAAACCCGGGTCAGCGTCTTCTTGATCCAGTCCGTACCCTCACGGCACGGAATGCACCAGCCACAGGACTCATGCTGATAGAACGCAATGGTGCGTAGGGCAAACTCGACGATCGAAACAGTTTCGTCGAGCACGACGATGCCGCCCGAGCCCAGCATCGTCCCAGCCTTACCCATCTGGTCGAAGTCGAGCCCGACGTCGATCTCGTCCGCAGTCAGGACGGGGCAACTCGCGCCACCGGGAACGACAGCCTTGAGTTTTTTCCCGTCCTTGATGCCGCCGGCGACGTCGTAGATCGCCTTGCGCAGGGAGTAGCCCATCGGCAGTTCATAAACGCCCGGCCGCTCCACATGTCCGGAGATTCCAAATAGCCGAGTGCCGCCATTGCGCTCGCTGCCCAGCTTCGCGTACGCCTCGCCGCCCATCAATAGAATGTGCGGGGCTGACGCAATCGTTTCGGCATTATTGATAACCGTAGGTCCGCCATAAAGTCCGACGACAGCAGGGAAGGGCGGCTTGATGCGTGGCACGCCGCGCTTGCCTTCGAGCGACTCCATCAGCGCCGACTCTTCGCCGACCTCGTACGCTCCCGCGCCGGTCTGCGTGATTACATCGAAGTCGAGACCCGAACCAAAGATGTTTTTGCCGAGGAAGCCCTTCGCGTAGGCATCGGCGACAGCTTTTTCGACGATCTTCAGCAGATAGCGGTACTCCCCACGCAGATAGATAAATCCCAGCTTGGAGCCGATGGCCAGCCCGGCAATCATCGTGCCTTCGATCACGGCGTGCGGATCTTCGAGGAAGATCAGGTGGTCTTTGCAGGTGCCGGGCTCGGACTCGTCGCCATTGACCAGAACGTACTTGGGTTTCGCCGATGTCTTGGGAACGAACGACCACTTCATGCCGGTCGGGAAACCGGCGCCGCCGCGTCCACGCAGTCCGGAAGCCTTCATGGTGTCGATGATCCAGCCCGCCATCTTCTCCGGGCCTTGCGCAATCGCATTCTGAACCGCTTTGTAGCCATCGAGCTCGATGTACTTGTCGATATTGGTTGCGCCTTGGCCGAACCGGCGCGACAGAACTCTTACTTCATCGGGATGACTGACGAGGGTAGGCATTATTTTTCGTCCTTTCCCTTGCCGTCGCGATAGATCTGAAAGATGGAATCGACTTTTGCGGGTGTAAGGTTTTCGTGGAAGTCGTAGTTCACCTGCATCGCGGGAGCCCAGCAGCACGCACCGATGCACTCCACCTCTTCCAGTGAGAAGACGCCGTCTTTCGTGACTTCCTTATTGCCGATTCCGAGCTTGTGTTTGCAATGGTCGAGAATCTCGTAGCCGCCGCGCAGCATGCAGGAGATATTGGTGCAGACCTGCACGTTGTATTTGCCGGCCGGTTTGGTGCGCAGCATGGAGTAGTAGCTGAGGACGTTGCGCACGTCGAGTTCGAGCAGGTCCAGCCGCTCGGCGATCTCAGTGACCACCGCGTCAGAGACATAGCCGACCTCGTCCTGCGCGTAGAGCAGCATGGGCACCAGCGCGGACCGCTTAAGCGGATAGATGGTGACGAGTTTGTCGAAGCGCGCCGCCAGCTCCGGCGAAAAAATCGTATTGGCTATCTCACTCACTCTGCATCATCTCCCGCGCCAGTCGTTCGGCGGCAAGGTCCATCTCTTCGGCGATACCATCCAGTCTTACCCTTCCGTCTTCTTCGAGGCTGAAGCTGGAACTGTGTCCTTCACTGTCTTCAATCTTCTCGTGCGTGAAGCGAAGCCACCGGTTCCCGACTCGCAACGTAATCTCATCTGCGCCGACCTCGACCACGGCATGATGCCGACTGTTCAGTCCATGGGCAGCAGCGTAGGAGCGAAGCAGCGATGCCCAGGAAGTCCAAAGTTCGATGTGGAGTCGATCGTTCAAGCTTTGATCACTTGATCTTTCGAATCCACGTACGAGAGAAAGCAGAGACGGGGGCACATGCAACTATGGATATGTCGCACACAACTCCGAAGTGTTCTGCTATTGCGCTATGTCTCCAAAACATTGTGATCAATGTCATCGGCATCATGACAAGAAAGACCAGAGCTATCTTCACCCACTGTTGCTTCGGGGTCAGCGGTTCGAATGTAGCGTTCATCGGTCAATCGCCCCCAGCACGATATCAATCGACCCAATCACAGCAACCACATCCGCAAGCAACCGTCCTTTGCACATCACCTCCAGCGCCTGCAGATTCGCATAGTCGGCGTTTCGCATGTGCACGCGGTAAGGCTTGGCCGTCCCGTCCGACACGACGTAGTAGTTCATCATGCCGTGCGGAGCCTCAACGGAGCTGGTTGCCTCACCCGCCGGTACACCAAAACCTTCCGTCACAATCTTAAAGTGATGGATGAGAGATTCCATCTGCGTCTTCATCTGTTCGCGATCGGGAAGAATGATCTTCGGAGCATCCGCCACAATCCGGCCTTCCGGCATCCCGTCCAGTGCCTGCAGGCAGATCTTTATCGACTCGCGCATCTCCTGCATGCGGACGACGTAGCGTGCCCACACGTCGCTCTCGGTCGAGATCGGCACCTTGAATTGGAACTTCTCATAGCTCGAGTACGGCATGTCGCGCCGAACATCGAAATCAACCCCCGAGGCACGCAGCGGCGGCCCGGAGACACCCAGTGCAATCGCATCCTGCGCCGAGATGTAACCGACGCCCTTCAGCCGGTTGATCCAGATCGGGTTGTTCTGCAGCAGGCCCTCGTACTCGTCAATCTTCGAGGGAAATTCCTTCAGGAAAGCGCGAATCGTGTCGTAGAGATCGCGAGGCGGCTCCAGGCTCAGGCCGCCGATGCGAATGTAGCTGGTCATCATGCGCTGGCCGCTGACCGCCTCGAAGATGCGCTGCAGCTTCTCGCGTTCGCGGAAGCAGTAGAGGAAGACGGTGAGCGCGCCGATGTCCATGGCGTGCGTTCCCAGCCACACCAGGTGCGAGTTCAGGCGCATCAACTCGTTGAACAGCACACGCAGCCACTGCGCCTTCGCCGGAATCTCCAGTTCCAGCAGCTTCTCCACGGCAAGCGCGTAGGCCGTGTTATTAGTCATCGGGGCGAGATAGTCGATGCGGTCGGTCAGCGGTACAACCTGGTGGTAGAACTTCGCCTCGCAGGTCTTCTCAATCCCCGTGTGCAGATAGCCGATGTCGGGAGCGAGCGAGACGACGGTTTCGCCGTCAATCTCGACCACCAGCCGCAGCACACCATGAGTCGAAGGATGCTGCGGTCCCATGTTGATGACCATGGTCTGATCCTGGCCCTCGGGATTCCGCCGGTTGCGCGCAGAGTTGGCGACGACATCATCAACGCCCGGATCAATTGCGGCGGCGCCGGTAATCTCTTCAACATCGTGAACGGGACTCATCAGCGGTAGCCCTCCACGGGATAGTCCTTGCGCAAGGGGTGCCCATTCCAGTCCTCGGGCATCATGATGCGGCGCAGGTTGGGATGACCGCCAAAGTGAACGCCGAACAGGTCGAAGATCTCGCGCTCATAAAAATTCGCGGCAGACCACGCAGGGGTAATGCTGTCGACCGACGGCGTGTCGCCATCGAGACGAACAATCAGGCGGATCCGCCGTTTCTGCGAGAAAGAGAGAAAGTGGTAAACGATCTGAAAACGAGGCTCTGAAGGATACCAATCGACTGCGGTGACGTCTTCAAGAAACGTATAGCCATCCTCTTTCAAGGCCTCGCAGGCCTGAACGATCGATTCGCGGGCCACTTCAACCGTAAGTTCTCCACGATCGAACTTCGCATCGAGAATGACCCCGTCGACATCGAGCCCTGAAGTAAAGGAATCGCCTTTGTAGTTTTGCAGGATCGCTTCCTTGCCGCGCACGATGGAGGCGGGATCGTACATCAGAGGTCTCCCTTATCGTTCGCCCAGTTCAGGATGCCCTTCTTCCAGACATAAAAGAGGCCGACAGCGACAAAGCCGAGGTAAACCAGCATCTCGTAGAACCCGAACATGCGCGAGCCGGTGATCCCGGGCAGGCGACGGAAGATCACAGCCCAGGGAAGCATAAAGACGGCTTCGACATCGAACAGGATGAAGAGCATCGCCACCATATAGAACCGGACGGTGAACCGGCCGCGGGCATCGCCGATCACATCCATGCCGCACTCATACGGCCCGGCTTTGGTGCGTGAGTTTTTGTGTTTGCCGACCAGGAAGGAGGCCCCAACCATCCCGCAGGCCAATCCCAACGCAACCAGGATCTGAAGCACGAGCGGAACGTAGTTCCATATGTATGGGTAACTGTGCATGGCCATCTTCGACTCTAGAATCGTGGCTGGCAAGTGTCAAGCCAGCCAGGGCCAATTGTGGATGCTATCGAAGTATTGCTATGTACATATCGATGAGGCGATTACCGTACAACGCAGCAACGAGTCCGCCGATGCAAAGAAAGCTTCCGAAGGCTAGTTTTGACGTCGCTCCCGCTCTGCCGCGCGCCAGCAAAACAACGCCGTACAGCGCAGCGGTGAAGGTGCCGGCAAAGAGAGCGAGAACCGCCGGCCAAAAGCCGAGAAAGGCGGCGATCATGGCAAGAAGTTTGACGTCTCCCAGCCCCATGCCTTCGCGGTGGCGGATGGCCTTGTACAGCCAGCGGATCAGCAGAAGCAGAAGTGCGGCTCCGCAGATGGCGACGATGCGCCCGAATACCACACTCTCCGCACCGGTCAAAAAGACGTTGCCGTTGTCCGTGACGCCGCCCGGGCTCGTCAGATGGATGCTGTTTCTGGTCAGCAGAACCTGGTCTTCGGTGGGGCCGAGAAAGATGGCTCGGGTGCAGACAAGAAAGAAGGCGATAACGATTCCGCTCAGGGTGAAGGCGTCTGGCAGGACCATATTCTGCCAATCCATGACCAGCAGACCGATAAGCAGGAAACCAAGAATCGCGGTGCCCACTCCCGTCAACCAAAGAGCCGTGTATGAGCCTGTCGAGAACGACCCGTACATCCCTACAAACGAATGCGCGATGCTTTGGGCAACGACAACCGCGAACCATAGCCCGGTAGCGAGTTCGACCACTGGATACCGCAGCGAAATAGGCTGATGGCAGTCGCGGCAATGGCCTCGCAGCAGGAGCCAGCTCAGGATCGGGATGTTGTCATGCCAGCGGATCGTTCTGCCGCACTCCGGGCAATGCGAACGCGGGTGAACGATCGATTCGTGCCGCGGCAGGCGCGAGATGCATACATTAAGGAAGCTGCCGAGAAAGAGTCCGAAGGCAAATGAGGCAACTTCGTACCAGATAAGCGGGGTCACAGCACAAGTATACGGCGCGGGTTAAAAGTCGACGTGCATCCGCACCGACTCAACCAGCACCGGCCCGCGATCCTTGTTATAGCCCGGATGATCGACGTATTGCAGGTCCAGCGCGTAGTAGATTCCGCGCCACGTATGCAGGGTGTAGTAGCCCTCGAGAATATCTTCCCGGGCATAGTTCAGTTTGCCGTCGCCCAACAGAAAGCCGAGACCGCCCAGCCTTAGATATGCCTGGTGATCGGCCTTGATCGCATTGGAAACGAAGGTGACGCCGAGCTTGTCATGCGGCCGCGACCATGCTCTGCCGGAGTAGTCGCCGCCGAATTCAACCGTTTGATCATCCTCCGTGTACGCGAAGGATTCGTGTTGGCCTTCGTTCCAGCCCACGCGGGTGAAGACGCGCATGTTTGTTGTCAGTTCCTGCTCGGCGTTCAGCCCGAAGCCATACTTCACCGCGCCGTACGTCTCGTGCTTCGTGATCTCGGGCGTTGGATCTTCCCCATTGAGAAAAGCCTGATTGGCGACGCGGTAGAGGCCCATGTGCGCATGATTCACATAGCTCAGAATGCGGACGACACCCTTGCGATCGGCAGGCAGCAGGCTGCCGAGAAGAGGTTTGCGAAGTTCGAACTCCATGTTCTGGCCGCTCGCCTGGCGCAGATTCCAGACAAGGTCAACGCCGTTGGCGACCGTTGGCATCAGCGCAACCGCGTAACGCGCCGACCAAACCTTGTCGTCGTACTCGACAACTGCGGCGTAGGTGTAGCCGCGAGTGTCCGCTGCATAATCCCATGCGCCGTCGTTATCGACTGTCCAGTTCATAAACTGAAGGTGACTGTCCGACCCCACGCTGTTGACGTCGAAATAATCGGGCAGGCTCATCTTGCCGACGAAAAACTCCAGCCGTCGCTCCGGCACTTTAGTTGGGAGCGAAAACGGAGTACGTTCACTGTCGACAAGTTTGTCGCCGAAACCGAAGGTCTGTTGAAGCTGCACGCGGGCCATGTACGGTACCGATCCCAGGTTGGGATTGCGGACCACATCCAGATTGGTGAAGCCGGCGAGGCCGAGCGCCTCACTGATCCCACGGCCGCCGGAGGATTCGAGATTGAAGAGAACATCCGTTTCGGTCTTCGGATCGCGCCGCAACTGCGCCCCCAGATAGAGCGTTCCCAGCAGCGACGTCTTGTACTCCCCGCGCGCTAGAAGGCTGTTTGTGCCCTCGTACGGCGAGTGAAACGGCGCATGCGCCTGAAAGATAATGTTCGCCTGGCCCGCGATATAGAAGCGCGAGCTCTCTGAGTGGGGGAACATGGTGGGCGCAGCATCCGTCTCCGGCGGCGTCGGTGCATCCGGCAAACTCGATTGCGCCGGGCGCGCCCCTCCCGGCGGTTGCGCCCCAACCGGACAACAGACAACAAAGACGGCAAGGAAGGCGCCCGTGAGATGACGCTTACCGGCGAGGTTTATTTCCATAACAACTTAAGTTTCAGGCTTGAAGATTAACAGAAGGGCCTGCCTCGTGCCATGATGGCCTCTGTTGCGTCATTTATTTTGCCCTCGCTCCAACCACTACCAGAGCGACGCCGGCAATCAGCGAAACTGTGCTGAAGATCGGCGAAAGAGGCAGCGTGTCTTGGGTCTTATGCGAGATCTGGACCGGACCGACGTCGACATCTTTCTTCTCGTGCGTGAAAGAGATTCCGCCGGTGGCGTATCCAACGATGCCAAGGACGATCAGAAGTATTCCGATGATAGTGGCTGCCTTCATAGAGGGTGTAGCCTTTCCACGCAGTCAGTGAGCGCAATCTGGAGTGTGATGCAGACGATCTGGCGCCGGATGTACCGGAGAGCCCTCTTTCCATTGCCCACTTGCCCACAACTTCGCTCCGGAGTAATCTGCCTCTACACGGGAAAGGAGGATGATCCAGCCTATGAAAATTGACTGTAATAGTTGCACCACAATACGTGAGGTGACTGAGGCTTAGAGCGTCCATAGCTCTAGTCCTGGCGATCTTTGTATTTGGAAGTTCACGCCGAGGCCAAGTCCGGTTATGGACGCCTCAGGTCAATCTCAACAGTTCACCGCCAGACGGCTCGCTGCTCTTCTTTGAGCGCGGGCCGTTTGCCTTTTGCACGTATCGGAAACGGGTAGGATATTAACCATGAAACCTTTGGTGATCGCCGGAAGAGCCTTTCAATCGCGGCTTATCGTTGGTACGGGCAAATATAAAGACGGCGCGGAGACGCAGGCCGCCATCGAGGCCTCGGGCGCCGAGATGGTCACCGTCGCAGTTCGACGAGTGAATCTCGACCGCTCCAGCGAGTCGCTGCTGGACTTCATCGATCCGCGACGCTACTTCCTCCTGCCCAATACGGCCGGCTGTTACACCGCCGACGAGGCGATTCGCGCAGCCCGCCTGGGACGCGAGGTCGGGTTGTCCGACTGGGTGAAGATCGAGGTGATCGGCGATCAGCAGACCCTCTACCCCGATATTCAAGCGACGCTCGAAGCGACTCGCGTGCTGGTCAAAGAAGGCTTCACCGTGCTGCCCTATACCTCAGACGACATCGTCTTTGCCAAGCGACTCATCGATGCCGGTGCCGCTGCTGTCATGCCGCTCGGCGCGCCCATCGGCAGCGGGCTTGGCTTGCAGAACACCGCGAACCTGCGCATTCTCCGCGAGCTGATCACCGAGGTCCCGCTGATCGTTGACGCTGGCGTCGGAACCGCCTCCGATGCTGCCGTTGCCATGGAACTAGGCTTCGATGCGGTGCTGATGAACACGGCCATCGCAGCGGCAAAAGACCCACTGCTGATGGCCGAGGCGATGCAGCATGCCGTTCTTGCCGGACGCCAGGCATATCTTGCAGGCAGAATGCCGCGCAAACTGTATGCCACGGCTAGTTCGCCACTGGAAGGAATCTCCCGCTAGGCCGCCACTGCCTTCAGGCTGACTCAAGCTTGATAGTCCGCATGCGCACCAAATAAAGTAAACTTCGCCCATGCGAGTCTTCGGCATCGACTGCGGAACGGAGTTCACCGGCTACGGCGTGGTAGAGGTAGACTGCGACGCCCGCATGCCGCGCCTCGTTCATCTTGCCGCAGGAACGATTCGGCTCAGCAAAAAAGACAAGACGCCCCAGCGGCTCGCTCAGATTTACACGGAGCTGACCGCTCTCATGGCGCTGCATCAGCCGGAGATTGTCGCCATCGAGGAAGTCTTCTTTTCGGCAAACGCTAAATCCGCCCTGAAGCTCGGCCAGGTCCGCGGTGTGGCCATGTTGGCTGCCGCTACCTGTGGTTTGCCGGTGGCTGAGTATGCGCCCTTGTCCATCAAGAGCTCCGTCGTCGGCTATGGGCTGGCCGGCAAGGAACAGGTGCAGTTTATGGTGCGCCGGCTACTCGAAAATCAGAATGCCTTCGACTCGCCCGATGCCGCCGATGCTCTGGCCATCGCGATCTGCCACATTCACACGGCACAGACTCTCGACCTCCAGGGCGCGCATCGATGAGAGTTGTCACAAGCGTTCTGCTCGCTGCCGCTCTTGGTGCGCCGCTCGTTCCAGCCCAGCCCATTCCTGCCCAGCCCGGCACAGCGCCAACTGCCGCATCCTCCAAACCGCAAGCTGTGGTGAGCTTTCAGTTCGACCGAACCGGTCTCGCCGTTCCGCGCTACACCCTGGAGCTTCACGAGGATGGCACCGGCAGCTATAAGGCGGATCAAATTGAGATTCCTGCCAAAGGCACCTCGACGCGCGGTCAGGCCGCTCAGCACATCGACCGTTCGATCAACCTCAGCCATGCCACCGTCGAAAAGATATTTAAAGCAGCCCGGGCGCAGAATTACTTTAATGTCGACTGCGATTCCAAGGCGAAAAATATAGCGAACACCGGCAAGAAGACCCTCACCTACACCGGCCCCGACGGCTCGGGATCCTGCACCTACAACTACTCCGAAAACAAGAGCGTGGCCGCCCTGACTGACATCTTCTTCGGTATCGCCGACACCCTCGATGAAGGCCGCACGCTGGAGTTTCTGCACAAGTATGACCGCCTCGGGCTTGACGCCGAAATGATCTCATTCGAGCAGGATGTTCAGTCGGGACGCGCGTTGGAGCTGGGAACCATCGCACCAACCCTGGCTTCCATTGCCGATGACGGCGCGCTGATCCAGCGTGTTCGGCTGCGGGCACAGAAGATGCTCGAGCAGGTGGCGGCCGAAAATCATTGAAGCTACTAAATCATTGAAGCCGTCTTTCCAGGGCAAACGTCTAATATTTGGTGTCATTTGGGGCCGGGGGTAGATATGCGGACGATCGCATTAGCGTTTGGGTGGCGGAGACACTTCCGTGTCGGATTCAGCCTGTCGATTCTTCTTGCAATCTGGACCCTTGCAGCCTCGACCATCGCCGCCCGAGCCGATGACCTACCCGCGCGTCGTACCGCGCGCCTCAGCTTCGTGCAAGGTGCCGTGACGGTCGATCATCTGGATAACACCGCCGGTGATCCCGCCGAGATCAACATGCCACTGCTCGAAGGTGCGCGTCTGACAACAGCCGAAGACGGACAGGCGGAGATCGAGTTCGAGGACGGCAGCATCGTCCGGGTGACGCCCAACAGCTCGGTCGGGTTGACCGCTCTCAGCGTCGATGCATCGGGAAACTTCCACACGCAATTGACGATTCTGCACGGTCTGGTCTACACCGAGCTGCGCGCGTCGGACAAATTTACCTACAGCGTGAGCGCCGATGGCGTCGTGGTTTCGCCCGTGTCAAACGCAACCATTCGCATTAATCTTGATCAGGTGCCGGCGATCGTCTCGGTTCTCGACGGAACAGCACAGGTCGAACATGCCAGTTCGGCTCAGACGGATGGCTACAAGGCGAACGTGCATGCCGGCGAGGCTCTTACCGGCGACACATCGGACAGCGGACGCTACTTCCTGCTGCAGAGCGTCGAGCCGGACTCCTGGGATCAATGGAATCAGGACCGCGATCAGGCTGCAGCCGATGCAGCGGCAGACCGGACGGCAGCACGCGATGCTTACGCAGGAGATCAGGGCTACGGATGGTCCGATCTGGATGCCAACGGTAGTTGGTACGACGTGCCCGGCCAGGGCCAGGTATGGCAGCCCACCATCGCGGTAGACGCTGCCGACTTCGATCCCTACGGATACGGCAGTTGGGTTGCCTCTCCCGGCGCCGGGTATATCTGGGCTTCGGGTTATCCGTGGGGCTGGACTCCCTTTCGCTGCGGTAGCTGGTCGTATTGGAACAGTTTTGGCTGGGGATGGTCGCCGGCGGCAGGCTGCGGGTTTGCGAGACCGGGCTTCGGCGGCATCTTCGTCATCAATGTCGCTCGCGGCCCCGTTAACTATCGACTTCCAACGCGGCCTATCCACGAGCCGGGCATGCTTCATCCCATTCCTGTCGGTCACGCTCCCCGCGAGTCTACTTCGGGCCTGCGACCCTCGCACGAGCCTCGCCTGATCGCCGGTGTTCCCGTTCAGCCGATGCAACGGATAGGAGCGGCATCCACGCCCGGGAGCCACAGCGTCGTGGGAGCCGCGCTGCGCAACGACTACGCCGTGGACCACATCAGTCGGCAACCCGTCCTGGGCGCCGTTAGCAAAAATAATGCCGCAACTCCTAACGCCACAACTTCCCGCGGCGACTTCCACTCCGTCTCACCCAGACCTGTGGCCCCACCGGCCGCCGCAAACGAATCCGCACCGCAGTCCACGCAGATGCGTCCCGCTCCGTCCTCACCGCAGCGTTCGAGCTACCCGGCACACACCGAGGACGAGCACTCCGCATCGCGTCCGTCAGCACCTGCGTACACACCTCGTTCTGCGCCCTCTCCTCAGCACCCCGTATATGCTCCTCGTTCCGCGCCTCCTCCTTCAGCACCACCGGCTCCGCGGACTCCGCCGCCTCCTCCACCAGCGCCCGCCACGCCGAGAACCAGCCAGCCGCATTAGAGCAATCGACGCTGCAGAGCAATCGCCCGCTGCGTTTATTTCGACACCACGGACGAAGCAAACGCCCCGCCCTTCGACAGAGCGCGGTATAACTGCGCCATCGGCTCCAACGCCAGCGATTCCGCGCGCGCCTGTGCAGAAATCTCCGCTGGCCAACCGGACGAGAGCGCTTCGACGGAGTATCCGGCAGCCCGAAGATTGTTGTGCAGCGTCTTACGCTTCTGTGCGAAGCATTGCTTCAGAAAGCGGTCGAATCCAGCCGCATCGACTCCAAGCTCGACAAACCGCGGCGCAAATCGCAACCGCAGCACCGTGGAGTACACCTCGGGCGGAGGCGAAAACGCCGACGGCGGCAGTGTGAAGAGCTTGTCCACCTCGGCGTTCATCTGCGCGGTCGCCGACAGCAGCCCATAGTCGCGAACCCCGGGAGCAGCGAAGACGCGGTCGGCCACCTCCCGCTGCATCATCACAACCGCGCGGCTCAGCAGTCCGGCGCTCCCCGCAGCAAATAGCTGCAGCAGAATATCTGAGGTGATGTAGTACGGCAGATTCCCGATCACGTCAGCCGTTTCGCCCTCAGGTACAAGCGTTCGAATATCGATGTCGAGAACGTCCCCTTCGATAATCTGTACCTGCGGCTGGTCGCGAAATCGGAATCGTAGCTCGGCTGCCAGGGCGCGATCGAGCTCCAGTGCAATCAGCCTCTCACAACGCCTGGCGAGAATCTCTGTGATCGCGCCGTGCCCTGGCCCGATCTCAATCACGGGGCGCTTGCCGGGATCGCCGAGAGCCTCGACGATGGCATGGCGGGCCGCATCGTCGACAAGAAAGTTTTGCCCGAATTTTGGCTTGCGTTTCATCTGCATCTAATCGGATTGCCGCGTGCTCTTATAGACTAACGGTTTGATCGTCAGGAAAAAGACAGGAAAAAGGACGACAGCATGCATATCGTATTTGCAGCATCGGAGTGTGCTCCCTGGGCAAAAACGGGGGGATTGGCGGACGTGGTGAGCGCGCTCCCGCGCACCCTCGCCAAATTCGGCCACAAACCCAGCGTTTTTATCCCCTACTACCGTCAGGTCGCCAAGGAGGTGCCGACTCCTCCGGTCGTTCTATCCAGCGTGACCATTCCTTTTCCGTCATACAACCGCTTCGTCCGCATCCTCGACGGCGGCATGCTCGAGGGAGTGCAGAATTATTTCGTCGATTGTCCGGAACTGTTCGACCGCGAGAGCCTCTACGCCACTCCCTCCGGTGACTACCCCGACAACGCGGAACGCTTCGGTCTGCTCAGCCGCGCGGTCATCGAAGCATCGAAAGTGATCGGCATTCCGGACGTCTTCCATGTGCATGACTGGCAAACCGCGATGCTTGCCGTCTTCTTGCGCTCGACCTACTTTTTCGATCCTGTCTTTCGCCACGTCCCCGCCGTCCTCACCATTCACAACGCCGGGTACCAGGGCTGGTTTCCGCCGCAGACGATGGAAAAATTGCTTCTGCCATGGGACATGTTCACGCTCGACAAGCTCGAACACTACGACACGGTGGACTTCCTCAAGGGCGGCATCGTCTACGCCGACGCCATCACAACCGTAAGCCGGACCTACGCCCGCGAAATTCAGACTGCCGAGTTTGGCAACGGGCTCGAAGACGCTTTGCGCAGGCGCAGCGGCGACCTCTTCGGTATCCTCAACGGCGTCGACTACGAAGAGTGGAACCCCGCGACCGATCCGCACATCGCGGCGCATTATTCCGCGGAAAATCTCGCAGGCAAGAAAGAATGCCGGCGCGACCTGCTTCATGCCTTCGGATTTGAGGGCGTCGGCGAAGAAACCGCCGTCATCGGCGTCGTCTCGCGCTTCGCCACGCAGAAGGGCTTCGACTTTATCGTCGAGATCATGGACAAGCTGGTCGAGCAGGACATGGTCCTTGTCATCCTCGGCAACGGCGAAGAGTACTACGAACGCCTGCTGCAGGAGATGGCTGAGCGTCACCCGGCGAAGGTACGGGTGCAGGTGAAGTTCGACAACGTCGTCGCCCACAAGATCGAAGCTGGCGCCGACATCTTTCTGATGCCTTCGCGCTACGAGCCCGGCGGCCTCAACCAGATCTACAGCCTCAAGTACGGCACCGTCCCCATCGTTCGCGCTACCGGCGGTCTGGAAGACACCATCGATGAGCAGCCCAACGGCGGCGGCAACGGCTTCAAGTTCTGGGGCTACAGCTCCTGGGCGCTGATGGATGCGCTCGAGCGTGCGCTGGGGACCTTCCGCAACAAGAGCGAGTGGACCGCAATGATGAAACGCGGCATGGCGCAGGATTTTTCATGGGACGCTCCCGCGCGTGAGTATGAGCGCGTTTATGAGCGCGTCATTCAAAATCGCAGCTAGACCAAAATCGCAGCTAGACCAAAATCGCAGCTAGGCCAGAACCGCAGCTAGGCCTCGTCTCTTCTGCGAAACATAAAATACATCGGAATGCCAAGCAGGATAACGGCGGTCCCTATCGCCGAGTTGCGTGGCTGGTTGGCGAAAGAGAACACCAGCAGAACCGCTGCTGCAACGATGAACAGTGCCGGAAGCACCGGGTAACCCCAGATGCTGTACGGTCTGCTCCCCGGCGCATCACGACGACGGAAGACAAAGATGGTGCTGGCGGTGAGCGCGTAAAAGAGCCACTCGCTGAAGATGGCAAGCGAAAAAAGCGCTTGAAATCTTCCGATCGCCAGCAGCAGCAGGGAACTCAGAACGGCCTGCAGAATCAAAGCTGCGGACGGCGTATGAAACCGTCGACTGACATGTGCCAGTTGTTTGAAAAAAAGTCCATCGCGCGCTGCCGCAAAGGGAACTCGCGCTCCGGAGAGCGACGATCCCACGAAGGTGGCACAGATGCTCACCGCCATGCCAATCGACACCAGCGTGTCTCCCCACTGTCCTGCAACCACTCGCATCGCATCGGCTGCCGGGCGATCGGCCGCGGCGATCACCACTGCCGGCAGCACATATTGAATCGCCGCATTGGTCAGCATGTAGAGCGCGCCCACGATCACAACTCCTCCCACCAGGGCCAGCGGCATGCTTCGTTGCGGCCGCTCCACCTCGCCCGCCATGGTGACGACGTCGCTCCAGCCGTCGTAGGCCCACAGCGCCGCCACCAGCGCGATCATGAAACCGGCAAAGCCGCCGCGCGCTCCCGCGAAACCCGTGGCAAAGTTATGCCACGAGCCATGATGTCCCGGTGCCCCAAAACAGAAGGCTGCGATCACGACGATGAGCAAACCCTTCAACCACGTCAACAAAAGCTGCACGTTGGCGGATTTTCTCGTTCCAATAATGTTCAGCCCGGCGATCAACCACGTCACCGCGATGGCGAAGATCTGTCCCCAGAACAGATGCGCGAAGGCCGGCCGCGCAAAAAAGCCGAAGACCGCAAAGGTCCCCAGCACGCGCGCCAGTCCCGATGCAATGGTCGCCAGCGAAGCCGGTTTGGCTACCGCAATCTGTGTCCACATGAAGAGAAAACCGGCAAGGTCCCCGTAGGCTTCGCGCAGAAACGCATACTCGCCGCCATATCGCGGACGCGCCGCAGCGATCTCCGCATACGTCATCGCGCCGAAGAGCGAAAGCAGCCCGCCCACGATCCACACCGCGTAGACTGCGCGCGACGAGCCCACCGCCGCCATCATCTCCCGCGGCACCAGAAAGATGCCGCTGCCGATAATGATCCCCACGACGATCGAGGTCGCGTGAGACGCGTTCAGGACGCGAGGCAATTCGGACTTTGGTTTCGGCATCGGTTCCCGGAGAGTAGCATACCGTTGCGACGACTCTACGACTGCGATTTCCTACAGCACCCCAGGCTTGGGAAAAGTAGTAGAAAGCGAAAAACAAACGGCATACATACTATCAATAAAAAATACATACATGTATTGACAAAATTAATATGCTTAAGTATTCTGTATGAACATGGGGTTTTAACAATGCATTCTGGATTGAGTGAGAAGGTGCGGCAATTGGCGGTTAAGGAATATGTTGAACCGGCACGGCGGACAGGTGCGAACGTTATCATTCCGGTAGGAGAGATACAGAAGAAGTTGCGGCAAGAAGGTTTTCCTTCAGGGCATGTTCGTCAGATATGTACCTCGCTTGAGTCAAAGTTGTTCAGCGAGCGTCTTGGATTGAGATTAGATAGTCCCGCAGGCCAACCCGAGCGGGTTACGACCGTTTTTCGATTTCGCTTCAATGACAATCGTCGATATGGCTCTGCAGCGAGCGAAACAGAAGATCCGCTCCTTGAATTGGCCGGAGTTCTACGTGGAGCTGTGCGAGAAGGAGCAAGGGCATTTCTACAGGAGCTGCGTAAAGAACGCGAGTTCGAGAAGCGATGATACGGATCTTTTGGGACTCGATGCTATTTATCTATCTGTTTCAAAAAGACCCGGCATACTGGACACGTGTGGCATCTTTGCGCAGACAATCGATCGAACGCGGTGACGAGGTATGCACAAGTCATCTCGCGCTCGCGGAGATATTAACTGGAGCCTACCGGGACAAAGATGAAGCAACTGCAAAGCGTATTCGGGAAGGGATGGCAAAGGCAAACATCAGGCTTCTGCCGTTCGATCAAAATTCAGTCGACCTTTTTGCGAGGATTCGCGCAGAACACCGGACAACAGCGGCGGACTCGATCCATTTAGCATGCGCGGCGAGCTTCGGAGTCGATCTCTTCATTACTGAGGATAAAAAACTTCTCAAATTGAGGGTCCCCGGAATCAAGTTCATTGTGGGGATCGATACTGACTTGTTCTGATCAATTGAGCACTGGCAGCACACTGGATGAGTCGGGATCGGAGTTGTTGAAGTAGCTGCGAATCTTCTCCGCTGTCGCCGCATTCACCACCGCGGTTAGAGCATCCGGTCCAGCCTGCTTGATGCCCCGCATACTGCCGAAGTGTTCAATCAGCCGCTGCCGTGTCCGCGGCCCCACCCCCGGTATCGACAGCAGTTCGCTGTCGCGGTCGCGCATCTCCCGTCGTTTGCGATGGTAGGTCACCGCGAAGCGATGGCTCTCGTCGCGAATCTTCTGCACCAGGTGAAGCACCGGCGAACGGCGGTCCAGCACCACCGGCTCATGCTCCTGCCCGTACACGTAAATAATCTCCTCGCGTTTTGCAATTGACGCCAGTGGCTGCAACGTAACCCCAATCTCCTCCAGCGCAGAGTACGCCGCATGCAGCTGACCCAGTCCACCGTCGATCAGGATCAGCGAAGGAAACGGCTTCTTGTCCTCCTGCAGCCGCTTGTACCGGCGTTGAATCACCTCGCGCATGCTGGCAAAGTCGTCCACCCCGGTCACCGTCTTCACCTGAAACTTGCGATAGTCCGACTTTTTCATCGCGCCGTCTTCCCACACCACCATCGACGCCACCGTCTCCGCGCCTTGAATATGCGAGATGTCGAAACACTCGATCCGTCGCGGCAGCTCTTCCAGCGTCAACGCGTCCTGCAACGCCTCCTGAATTGCCTTCATGCCTGGCTGCAACACACGAAACCGCTGATCGTACGATTGCTTCGCATTCTGGCACACCAGGTCGACCAGCGAACGCTTTTCCCCGCGTTGCGGCGCCAGAATCTCGACCCGTCTTCCTGTCCGCTCCGACAGAATCTCCGCCAGCAGCGCGCGGTCCGGGAACTCAACCGGCACCAGAATCGATCGCGGCACATAACTCTGGTCCAGGTAGATCTGCTTCAGCAAAGCCGAGAAAAATGCGGCAGGGCTGAACGCTGCGCCGGGCTCCGACATGACCGTATGCTGCACCACCGCAATCCCCTCACCGATCTCGGGAGCAGGCGTTGCCGGGTCTGGATCAATCTGCGGAACCGACTCCAGTTCGTCGACCTCGGCAATCGTCTCCGTCAGGCTGTCCAGCAGCGACTCGGGCAAGTCCTCCCAGAACAGGTCGCGCCGGTCCACGATCTTGCCGCTCCGCATATGGAACAGGTTCACCGCCAGCATCTCATTCTCGTAGTGATACCCGAAGACGTCCGCGTCTTCATTGTCAGTCGTCGCAATGCGCTGCTTGTCCTGCATCTGATGCACGGTCACGATCTGGTCGCGCAGCCTTGCAGCAAGCTCAAACTGCTCAGCCTCCGCTGCCGCCTCCATTCGTTGCGTCAACGAGTGTTCCAACTCGCTGGGACGCCCCTCAAGGAAAAGTTGCACATCGTGAATCGTCTGCCGATAGCTCTCCGGCGTGGTCAATCCCTCCAGGCACGGTCCCAGGCATCGCTTGATGTAGTACTGCAGGCACGCCCGCGGATGGTAGCGCGACAGATCCACCTTGCAACTCGGAATCAGAAAGCTGCGATGGATCAGATCGACCAGACGATACGCGAGGTTCCCCGGAAAATAAGGCCCGTAGTACGCGCTGCCATCCTTGCGCAACCTGCGCGTCACAAAAACCTTCGGATAGCGGTCGCTCATCGTCAGCTTGATGTACGGATAGGTCTTGTCGTCGCGCAGCAGGATATTGAAGCGCGGCTTCTTCTGTTTGATCAGATTATTTTCGAGCGCGAGAGCCTCATGCTCGTTCGCTACCGTGATGTACTCCACATCCACGGCCTCGCGCATCAGCGAACCCGTCTTCGCATTGGCCTGGGATGCCTCCAGAAAGTACGACCGAACCCGCGCACGAAGGTTTTTCGCCTTTCCGACGTAGATCACCTCGCCGTCGGCATTCTTGTAGAGGTAACACCCCGGTTGCGTGGGAAGAGTCCGGATTTTCTGCTGGAGATCCATGCTGTGGATGTGTCTGCAACTTTGAGTGTATCCGCCATGCCATCAGCGCAATATGCACACATTTGCTCAGAAGATTTGACGCGCTACCACATCAAAAGTTCCCGATCACACCCGTCTGCCACCTGTGCGAATCGCAGTCTTTTCCGTTCAACCTATTGCAAACAAACCTGTTGCATTACGGATTTCTTTGGCATTCCGATTGCTACTAGAAGTTCGTTGAAGTATTTCTAATTAGGAGAGGGAACCAATGAGCTCCAAAAACAATACGAAAATCAGGTCTGCCTGTACCGTTGCTCTAGCCAGTGCATTTGTCATCGCCTTTACGGTTGGCTGCTCGAGTAAAAACTATGTTCGCTCGCAGACAACCCCCATCATTCAGCAAACCAACCAGCTCGACGCCAAGACCGCTGCCGATCACCGTTACATCGTCGACACCGATGAGCGAGCCAAGACCGGCATCGCCAATGCTCAGACCGCGGCCAACACCGCCGATCAGCATGCCCAGGCGGCCGGCCAGTCCGCCAACACCGCGAATCAGTCCGCGCAGGAAGCTTACAACCGCGTCGAAAGCCTCAGCGGAGTCGTCGCCAATCTCGATAACTACAAGCAGCTCTCCGACGTCAGTGTCACCTTCGCCTTCGACAAATATGTGCTCACGAAGTCCGATAAGGCACAACTCGATGATTTCGCCGCTAACCTCACAAGCGCGCGCGGCTACATTCTTACGCTGACCGGCGGAACCGACTCCGTTGGTGACGCAAGCTACAACTACCAGCTCAGCCAGCGCCGTGCCGACGCAGTTGCCGATTACCTGCAGACCAAATACAACATCCCCCCGCACAAGTTTTATCTCGTCGGCATCGGTAAGGATCAGCAGATCGCCAGCGACAGCACTGCCGCAGGACGCGCTAAAAACCGTCGCGTCGACATCAAGCTGATGTCGAACTTGACCGACCAGCCCGCCACCGCCTCAACCAACGGGCCAAGCACCGGTCAGCAGTAAGCTACGCACGACAACCCGCAAACAACCTCCCTTTATGCGAGACGGCCGATATGCTGTCGGCCTCTCGCATCCTTCCCTCTCCCATGGCGGCAGGGCAGCATCGATACCACCCTGCCAGCCGCCTTTATTTAGGGTCTATGTCTTCACTTTGAGATACACAAGCCCCAGCAGAGCCGACGTGCCGATCACCCACGCGAGTTGATACCAGTAAAAGAATGGAAAGCCCCATAGCGCCGGGGTAGACCGCGCATAAATCTGCGGAAAGCACAGCCCGAGATAAGGCAGTAGCAGCAGAAGTTTCCACAGGCTCCTGTGTCGAGTCGTGCCGGCCTTAGCTTCGGACGCATCCGTCATATCCTGCACAGCATAATCCATCTGGCTCCCGTCGTGAAGGCCGCGTCATCGGGTAAAGTTGAAGGTATGGCCCCGCCAGTTCCGGAGATTCCGCCGCACCACGCCCCGCCATCCGCCCCTGCACTCTCCGAAGCCATCGCCATCATGGCTCGCCTGCGCGGCCCCGGCGGCTGCCCCTGGGATCGCGAACAGACCTTCGACTCCATCAAGCCGTACACCCTGGAGGAGACCTACGAGGTCTTCGACGCCATCGAACGCCGAGCGTGGCCCGATCTGAAGGACGAGCTCGGCGATCTGCTGCTGCAGGTTCTCTTCTACGCGCAGATGGCCTCTGAGGCCGGTTATTTCACCATTCAGGATGTCGCCTCCAACCTCAACGCCAAGCTCATCCGCCGTCACCCCCACATCTTTGGCGATGTCGTGGCTTCCGACGCCGCCCAGGTCCTGCGCAACTGGGACCAGATCAAGCAATCCGAAAAAGAATCCCTCTCCGGCGGCACGCAATCCTCAATGCTCGACGATATCCCCCGCACCATGCCGGCCATGCTGGAGGCGACCAGGCTGGGCTCCAGCGCCGCGAAGGTCGGCTTCGACTGGCCCAATCCGGACGGCCTCTTCGACAAGCTCCAGGAGGAGATCGGCGAGTTGAAAGCTGAGTTAGCACCCGCTTCCGCAAGCCCATCCGCTGAGGCAATCGAGGCCGAGCTGGGCGACCTCCTCTTCACCGCCATCAACCTCGCTCGTCATCTCAGGGTTGATCCCGAATCCGCCCTCCGTGCCGCCAACGCTAAATTCCGTCGTCGCTTCGCCAACATGGAATCCGCCGCGGGCGGTAGAGACGCTCTCGCCGCCTCGACGCCGCCTGAGCTGGACTTACTATGGAATCGGGCGAAGAACGCCGTCAGTGAGCCACCCAGGTCATGAATACTGCCTCCCAGAACCCCATTCACATCCACTCCCTCACCACACTCGAACAGTTTGAGCGCTGCGTCGTCCTCCAGCTTGAGGTCTGGGGCTACAGTGACGGCGACGTCATCCCCCGGCGCGTCTTCGTTGTGGCCCAGCGAATCGGCGGCCAGGTCATCGGAGCATTCGACGGCGACACTCTCATAGGTTTCGCCATGTCTTTGCCTGGCTACCGTGACGGCAAACCCTATCTCCACTCCCACATGCTCGCCGTCCAGCCGCAGTACCGCAACGCCGGCATCGGCCGTCGCCTCAAACTCGCACAGCGCGACGACGCCCTCGCCCGGGGCTTCGATCTGATGGAGTGGACCTTCGATCCGTTGGAGATTCGCAACGCTCACCTGAACATCGCTCGGCTTGGCGCCATCGTCCGCCGCTACCAGCCCGACTTTTACGGACCCTCCTCCTCCCCATTGCAGGGAGGCCTGCCGACGGATAGGCTATACGCGGAGTGGTGGCTGCGCTCGGACCGCGTCGCAGGTATACTGCGCGGTGAAGCCCAGCCAATCGAAATCATCGAACGCGTTACTGTCCCGCACGCCATCTACCAGTGGAAGCAGGACCCTCAGCAACGAAACCGCGCGCGTGCCGTGCAGAGCGACAATCGCGAGGCGCTGGAATCGGCCTTTCACCGCGCTCTTGCCGTAGTAGGCTACGAGCGGGACGCGGAAGGCAACGGCACTTTTCTTCTCGGTCCATGGACAGAACCTTCACGCGAGTGACGACGTTGTAGAAAACAGCGAAACGATTCATCGACTCACAGGCCAAGGAAAAAGACAGGAACTGCACATGCTCAACATCGACGCCATCCATCTTCGCGAGATCAACATGCCGCTGGCCTTTCCCTTCGAGACTAGCTTCGGCCTCACCACCGGCCGCCGCATTCTGCTCATCGAGATCGAGTCCGATGGCCTCACCGCATGGGGCGAGTGTGTCGCCGGGGAACATCCCTACTTCAGCGACGAGACGATCGACACCGCCTGGATCATCACCGAATCAGAACTCGCGCCGCGCCTCCTCGATGCCAATGTAGAACGCGGCGGCAGTTGTCCCGACATCTTCCGCCAGGTCCGCGGTCATCGCATGGCCAAGGCTGCGCTCGAAAACGCCGTGTGGGACCTCGAAGCTCAGGTAGAAAAAATCTCCCTAGCCGAACTCCTTGGCGGAACTCGCGCCGTCATTCCATGCGGCGTCTCCATCGGCATCCAGCCCTCGCTGCCCGAGTTGATGAAGAAAATCGCAGTTGAGCTTGCAGCCGGCTACCAGCGCATCAAGCTCAAGTGCAAACCCGGATGGGACAACAAAATCTTCGAGGCCGTTCGCAACCGCTGGCCCGATATCACCCTCAGTTGCGACGCCAACTCCGCCTACCGCATGAAGGACCTCGACCACATCGCCGCCTGGGATCAGTTCAACCTGCTCATGATCGAGCAGCCCCTCTGGTACGACGATTTCTATTTCCACTCCATGCTGCAGAAGCGCCTCAAGACCGCCATCTGTCTCGACGAATCCATTCGCAATCGCCGCGACGCCCTCGCCGCCGTCGATATGGAGTCCTGCCGCATCATCAACATCAAGGTCGGCCGTGTCGGCGGCTTCAGCGAAGCGATCGCTGTCCACAACGCCGCCGAAGAGCGCGGCATTCCCGTCTGGTGCGGAGGAATGCTCGAGACCGGCATAGGCCGCTCGCACAACATCGCCTTGTCCTCGCTGCCTAACTTTTCTCTTCCCGGCGACGTCTCCGCCTCCAGCCGGTACTGGGCGCGCGACATTATCGAACCCGCCGTCACCGTCAGCCCCAAAGGCGAGATCGTCGTGCCCACCGCCATCGGACGCGGTTTCGAGGTGCAGCGCGATCGCATCGAAGCGCTCACCGTGCGCCGTCAAACGCTCCTGGCCAAGGCTCGCGTCACCGCCTGAAGCTGCCTTCTCATTGCGGCAGAGGAGTGGCTAGCAACAGGCGAACCGCGTCCTGATAGCTCATCGGCGAAATGATCTGAAACCCGCTCGCCTTCGCTGTCGTGTGGATATCCAGCCTCTTCACCATCAACGCCCGCACGCTCAACTGCATCGAAAAATCAGTGAAGATCCAGCGATTGCCCCCCACATTGGTCTGATTCATCTCCAGCTTGCCCCCGGGATAGATGTGCGCCAACATCCCCCAGCCGAAGTTCACTCCGCGAAAGATCGTCCCTTCCATCCGAACTACATAATGCGTCTTCGCGTCGATCCAGACCCTCCCCTCCAGTCCCGTCAGCGCCTCGGCCTCCGTGTTCGGCGGATTCCATTGTGGGTTGGGTTTATAGTCCAGAACAATCTCTGTCGCTCCCGGATTCCGGCCCGTCTGCGGCTGACCTGGCGTGTAGGTGTTGATCATCGCGTCCGCCATCATCGGCACCAGGGTATCGGCCATCTTCTTTTCGGACTCCGAGTTCCGCACGTGCTTCATGTACGCTGCGGGCGAAGCGATCATGCCGTTCAAACGCTCCCGCTCGTCTTCATCCTCTTTCGCGCTTAGCGGCTTTCCGTCCTTCAGAATCAAGCGCGCCACCGTACCGTCCTTGCTTTCGATGACGTCGCGAACCTGATCGCCCTTTTCGTTCACCGTCTCCATGCGATACCGCAGATAAGAGCCTTTGTGATGCAGCGCGATCAGTTCGTTTCGGGCCGCATCGACAATCAGGGAACGCGGAACCGCCGGCAGCGGCGCGCCATTGCCATCTTTTGCTCCCGTGTCGCTCTGGGCTCTGGCCGGTAACCCCGGCACGGTACTCAACAGGATCAGGACCGCAGCTGCGCTCCATCGCAACCGTCCAGCGTGTGTGGCCGCCTTCCTCAAGCGGAAAGCGCATCGCAAGACAAACCCCTGCGCCCCTGCTTGCCCTGTCACCAACCTGCACCTCTCCCCGCATGATCTTCCGACCCAGCTTATCCTACGTAAGACGTCAATTCCGCGCCAAAGGTTAAGCAGTTTGCCTCGCGGCAACAGCTTGGGTATAGTTCGGGCAAGACGCTTACGCGACGCACAGGAAGAAAAGGGAGAACAAAAAGCCTATGAAGCCAGCAGAGGGTTCGACGGTCATCGGAAAGTCGGTCGTCATCCGCGGAGAACTTTCCGGCAATGAGGATCTTTACGTCGACGGAGACGTCGAAGGAACCGTCTCGCTCCCGGAGAGCCGCCTGACCATCGGTCCGAACGCTCGCGTTCGCGCCAATATCAACGTTCGCGATGTCATCATCTTCGGCCACCTTACCGGCAACGTCCAAGCCACTGGCCGCGTCGATCTCCGCCAGTCCGCCCTCGTCAAGGGGGACATTCACTCGGGCAGGCTCTCCATCGAAGAGAGCGCCGTTCTCACCGGCCGCGTTGAGCTCAAGGTTGTCGCCGAAGCGCCAAAGGTCGCGGAAGCTCCAAAGGCTCCAGACGCGCCGAAACCTGTTGCTCCTGCTGTCCCGGCTCCTGCCGCCAAACCGGCCGAAACCAGCGCTCCTCTTTTTTCTCAACCAAAGGCTTAAACCAGCGAGGGAAGCGAGCACATGCGCAACCTTTTCGGCGGCGGCGAACATACAAACAGCTCACGCGGCAGCGATGCCGGTCGCGTGCCTCGGCATTCCAGTGGATGGAGTGAGTTGATGAAACACCTCAGAGCGCAGGAGTCCTTGCGCATCCTCGACATCGGCCCCACATCCTCCACCAATATCAACTACATCACCAACCTTGGCCACAGCATCTACATGGCCAACGTTGTCGAAGAAGCCTCCAAACCGGAATGGCTCGTCCCAGGCGAGCCCGGAGAACAGCCCGGATTCGACGTCGATCGCTTCCTCGAGAGCAACCTCAACTTCTCCGGGCGCATGTTCGACGTCGTCATTCTGTGGGATACGGCAGACTATCTGCCCGAGCCGCTGGTTGCCCCCGTCCTCGCCCGCATTCATCAGGTGCTCCAGCCCGGCGGCCTGATGCTTGCCTTCTTCCATCAGACACATAATCCGGATACGGTCTTCTGCCGCTACCATCTCACAGACACCGATGTCGTCGAGATGCAAAAAGCAGGGAACTACCCGCTGGTCAACGTCTATAACAACCGTAAGATTGAAAACATGCTCAGTGAGTTCAGCAACTACCGGTTCTTTCTCGCTAAGGATAGTCTGCGTGAAGTCATCATCACGCGGTAGTAACTGGAAAGAAGCCGGGGCTCGATTAAATCATCGATAAGTTAAAAAGCGCAGGCGCCTCAAATCGAGGCGCCTGCGCTTTGATGACCGATAAGTCAATCTAACTAACTCTTTCCATTCTGCTTCCGCCGCTCCGCCCAGCGCTTCTTCATCGCATCGGCGATGCGCTTCCGGCCCTCGGGGCTCAGCTTGCGTTTACGTGGCGTTCCAGCGGCAATATTCTTGCTTCCCTTAGGACGGCCCCGCCCTGCGCGTGCTGCGGCCGCAACAGTTCCAGCCAGCAGCGCGCGTGCCTGCTGCAACTTCAGTATCTGGGCGTCAATCTCCGCAATAATACGGTTTACTTCCACGTGTTACCTCCATTTCGACATTCCTGGGTCGAGTTTTCTTAACGTTGGTTTATGCCAAACATTAAATTCCCTTACTGGCAATCTAAGACGATACAGAATCAACTAACATCGTGCAAATCATAAGTAAGTCGCGTAGCCGACATTTTCTATGGCTTCAGCCATGCCGCAATCAATTCCCCCGATAAATGGCGCTCTGGCTCCGGGAGGTACACTTCTTTCAAACTGGCCGCCATCGTCAGTTGCGGGATTATTTCCCTTTTACTGAAGCAGCCACATCGCTATCCGCTTTTAGCTCCGGTCGCGGCGGCTGTATTGCATATCCCGGACCCGCATCATCTACCTCGTCGTACCTCACACTGCCCAGGCCGTGGTGCTGATGGCCTTCTTCAATGCACTTCTGCAAATCCTTCAGCGTTCCTTGTTTGTCGCGCGCAAACTCATTCGCCATTCGGGTTAGCGCATAAGTCAAAATGTCGCTATGGTGCAGATTGTGCATCTCCGGAGCACGTCGCAGATTCAGCCACAGCCGGTGAACGAGTTGCACTTCGTGCGGCTCGATCGTCGGTGCATGCGGTCCAATGTGAAAGCTCAGCGATCCGCCGTCGGGCTTGATCACATAGAAGGTAAACTGCCGCTTCGGCTCTGGCAGCGCCTCCCACGCCTGGCCAACATGGTAAGCCTGCTCCGCCGCTGTCAACTTAGTCGATAGCCCCGAAACCACCGCCGCAGCGTCGAGCGAGTTAGCCGTCTGTACCAGCGCAGCAAAAATATCTCCCGCAGGAACTACCAGCAGAGAAATATGCTTCCCAAAGCTCTCAGCAACCGAGACCGCCTTGGTAAACAGCATCTGCTCGTGCTCGCTGAATAACTGCTCCGAGGCATCCACATACTCCGGCCCTCCCACACCCATCATCCGCGCCGCCAGCACCACGAGGTCCTGATCGTCTGTGTTGGTGTGCGTCAAAGCCCACTTCAACGCGAACGGCGCTGCCGAATCGCGCATCGTCACCACCACCGCGCCGGGGCGGATATCCAGTGCTTCGCGCCCGACATTATCCTGGTGCTCCAATTGAAAATGTTCCTTCATCTGCAACGCAGCCAGGTCATGCCGCTTCTTGTTATCCCGCTCCGATAAAGAAAAGACGACAAAAAAAGCCGCGGCAAAAATAATCCCGCTGATCGTTGCCACGGATTTTGTAAGTAGATTGACGACCGCAGTACTGAATAAAACCAGAAATACCGAAATTAACCCAATGGGTATTTCAACCTTTCCGATCCTGAGGTTCAGCGGCACCTTCGATCCGCGTTCTCCGCGAAACTTCCAGCGAAGCACCAGCATCGCCAGCGCATTGAAGGTGAAACTCCAGATAACTCCAAAGGCATAGGCCTCGCCAATGACAAGTACATTGCCATGAGTCAGCACGATCACCAGTAACTGCATCCCGGCTACGAGATTGATGATCCTGTAACTGGTTCCATACTTTCGCTGCGGCTTGCGAAACCAGTCCGTAAGCACGCCATCCTCGGCGACTCGCATCAGCACGCCCGTCGATCCCACAATTGCCGTATTCACCGCTCCGCCGAGAATCAGAAAGCCCACCAGCACCACAAAGATGCGGAACACGATTCTCAGCACCTGCGGTCCCACCATGTTCATCGCCAGCCCGGCAATCAGGTTGTCGCGATAAACATGGATCCGAATATCATCCGGAATAATCATTACGGCGAGCAGTGTGCAAACGCCCGTGAACATGAAGCTGTAGATCGCGATCACCAGCGCCGCTCGCTTCAGATTCTTCAGCTTGGGATGTTCGATCTCGCGATTCACCTGGGCCAGCGACTCTTCGCCGCTCATCGCAAGCACCGAGTGGCCAAACGCCATCAGCACGCCGAAGAGCCCAAGCGACGCCGCGAACGGTGTGCCTTTCAGAAAACCCAGCGCATTGGAGCTGAAATGAAGATTCGAAGGCGTTGGCAGCGGCGGCAGCACCACCCCGCGGTGTACAGCCGTAAAGATCCCCCACACCAGAAGCATGACGACCATCACGGTCGTAATCTTCATGATGTCCAGAGCCTTCTCGCTCGATTCTTCGATCCCCTTCGTGTTCTGCCACCAGAAATATGCCGTGATCGCGATGGCGATGACTGCGGAAGAAATATCCGGTCTTAAATGCGGCGTCACCGCCCAATGAAATTTCCCAGCCGAAAATGCCGCCAGGTCGTTCATCATCCCCACAATGTAATGACCCGCCGAAACCCCCGAGATCGGCCCCGTCAGCACATAGTCGAACATTAATGCCGACACGCTAAGCTTGGCGAAAGTACCCCCCAGCGCTTCCTTCACGATGCGGTACACACCGCCTCGCGTAAACATCGAGCAGCTCTCCACATACACGGCGCGAACCGCATAGGAGAAGACCACGACGCCAAGAATCAACCACGGCGCCGCTTTGCCGATCGCCTCCTCCGCCAGTCCACCGGCGTAGAACGCCGACGATCCAAGATCGTTCAGTACGATTGCCGCCGCGCGCCAGAAGGAAATAAACGTCAGCATCACCGACGACGCCACGACTAGCCGTACGCGGTTGGATTGCGGAAGAGCGACTGTAGGTTTGGAAAAGCCCATGATCTAAAAAACGCCACCTGTTCCAGCCATCAAACAATCGCCCCCAAACCGTCGCATCCACACAAGCTCATATCCCCGAAAATTCATAGCGTACTTCAAAGGTCGCGACCGCCCAGCTCATCTTTCTTCGAGAGCACCTGTCGCAGGTCGCGCACCACCGTAAAAATCACAACGAAAACGGAGCCAACCATCCCCACAAAAAAGAGAGGCACCAGGACCTTCGACAAAATATGTGCCAGTGTGTTCATGCCTTGCCTATTGTAGCTGCGAAATCAGGCAATGTTAGACTTCAAACCGATGCGACAAATCCCCCTGCGATTCTGGGCCATGGCCGCGCTCTCCGGCGTCCTTCAGATTCTTCCTTTCCCCATCGCAGGTCCCACCCCTCTCTGGCGTACCGCCTTTTGCTGGATCGCCCTTCTGCCTCTGCTCTGGGCGCTTCTGGGTAACACCAAGACAAAAAATCCACTTACCGCGTTTCAGGGAGCTCTTCTCGGCTATCTCTGCGGCTTTATCTGGTACTTAGGCAACTGCTACTGGATCTACCAGACGATGTATCTCTACGGCGGCCTCGCAAAACCCATCGCGGCTGGAATCCTTGTCCTCTTCTGTCTCTATCTCGGCCTCTACCACGCGCTCTTCGCAACCCTCATTGCCGCCTTCCACCGTCGCTTCGGTCGTCAGACCGCTCTTATCCTCGTCCCCTTCGCCTGGGTCGCCGTCGAACTGGCTCGCGCCCGCATCACCGGCCTGCCCTGGGACCCCATCGGCAACGCCCAGGTCGACAACCCGCTCCTCACACGCCTCGCGCCCATCACCGGCGTCTACGGACTCTCCTTCGTCGTCGCTGCCATCAACGCACTCTGGCTCATCCGTATCCGCATTCGCGAGCGCCGCTACACCCGTCCCGCTCTCACCCTTGCCGGCGTCGTCATCGTCGTCCTCTACGTCGCCGGCCTGCGTCTCACAGAGAATCCGAGACCATCTCCCACCACCGCCACCGCTACCCTCGTTCAGGAAAACATCGAAGTCGGCGCAGCAAACGCCGGCCCGCAACCCACAACGCAGCAGTTGCTCGACTCGTTCTCCTATCTGAGCCGCTATCCCTCCCCGCAATTCCTTCTGGGAATTCCCGAACTGCCCAGCACTCCCTCCGCCTACCTCATTCGCCGTCAACCCAACGGGGAAGCAACAACTGCCGATGCTCCCACCCCAACCGATCTGATCGTCTGGCCCGAAGCGCCCGCAGGTTTCTTCACCACCGACCCCAACTTCACCCAACACATGAACAACCTTGCCGCTTCCAGCCAGGCATTACTGATCATCGGCAGCATCGGTATCTCCCCAAATCCTGAACCGCAAATCGACCGTCCTTATCTTCGGTACGACTCTGCCGCCATCTTCACTCCCGAAGGCAACTCCCAGGCTCGCTACGACAAGATCCATCTTGTCCCTTGGGGCGAGTACATTCCCTTCAAGAGCTTCTTCTTCTTCGCCCGCAAACTCACTGCCGGCGCCGGTGACATGGATCGTGGCTCCGTCCGCACCGTCTACACCTTTCGCGGCCACGCCTACGGTGCCTTCGTCTGTTACGAGTCCATCTTCGGTGACGAGGTCCGCCAGTTCGTCAAAAATGGCGCCGAAGTCCTGGTCAACATCTCAGACGACGGCTGGTACGGCGACACCAGCGCTCCCTGGCAACACCTCAACATGGTCCGCATGCGCGCTATCGAAAACCATCGCTGGATTCTTCGCGCCACCAACACTGGCGTCACCGCCGCCATCAACCCCTACGGCCGGGTCACCGCCGCCGCCCCGCGCCACCAGCGAACCAGCATCCGCGTCCACTTCGGCTACGAGCGCGACCTCACCTTCTACGCCGCCCACGGCGACCTCTTCGCCTACGCCTGCGCCTTCCTCACCGCTCTCGCCCTCGCCTTTAGCCTTACAGCGCCAAAGGCGCGCTCCATACCAGCCCAGGGCAACGCCCTGGGTATAAAGCCAAATTGAATTCCTAGGGCTGAGAGCCCGGCCTATCTTCGCCCAGGAACCCATGGCAGAAAACCCATGCACTAAAATCAACCTATATGCTTACCGACCTCGAATACTCCTACTCCCCGGTCCGCGACAAAGTGCGCGCGCTGCGGGAGTATCTTTGACGCCCCCCGACTCCGCCGCGAACTAGCCGCCATCGAAGAAAAAATATCCGACCCCGCCATCTGGGCCGACGGTGCACGTTCGCAACCGCTCATGCGCGAACGCAAACGCCTCGAAACTCTCCTTGCCGACGACACCGAACTCGCCCGCCGCTCCGATGACATCGAAGCCTACTTCGAACTCGCCAAAGAAGGCGAGAACACGGAGCCCGACCTTACCCGCGAGATTCCTGCCCTCATCGACTTCGCCGAAAAACTCGAGTCGAAGACCATGCTCTCCGAGGAGACCGATCCCCTCAACGCCATCGTCACCGTGCACCCCGGCGCCGGCGGTACCGAATCGCAGGACTGGGCCGAGATGCTCATGCGCATGTACATCCGCTGGGCCGAGCGCCAGAACTTCAAAGTCGAGATCAACGAAATTCAGGATGGCGACGAGGCCGGTATCAAATCCGCGACCTTCACCATCTCCGGCGACTTCGCCTTTGGTCTCCTCAGCGGCGAAACCGGCGTACACCGCCTCGTTCGCATCTCTCCCTTCGACTCTGCCAAGCGCCGCCACACCAGTTTCGCCAGCGTCTTCGTCTCACCCGAAATCGACGACACCATCGTCATCGACATCAAGCCCGACGATCTCCGCATCGACACCTATCGCTCCGGCGGCAAGGGCGGCCAGCACGTCAACACCACCGACTCCGCCGTTCGCATCACCCACATCCCCACCGGCCTCGTCACAGGCTGCCAGAACGAGCGCTCCCAGCATAAGAACAAAGAGCGCGCCATGAAGATGATGCGCTCCAAGCTCTACGAGTATGAGCTCGATAAAAAGAAGGCCACCGCGCGCAAACTCGAAGACTCCAAACTCGACATTAAATTCGGCTCCCAGATTCGCAGCTACGTCCTCCAGCCCTATCGCATGGCCAAAGATCTCCGCACCCGCGTCGAAGTCGGCGATGTCGACAAGGTCCTCGACGGCGGCCTCGAACCCTTCATCAGCGGCTATCTGCGCATGCGCCGCGAAGGCAACTTCCCCGCCGAGATCACCGAAGACGAAGACCTGTAGTGAACGGCTAACGGAGTCGCTGTTTTTCTCTTCGATTCGCCCCAAACGTTGTCATTCTGAGCGCAGCGAAGAACCCCTGTATTTTTGTCTTTGCTGTTGTTTGTTTTTCTGCGTCGCCCCCCACAAGCCGTCATCTCGACCGAACCCCGAGCGCAGTCGAGGGGGGAGTGGAGAGACCCCTGCATTTCGCGTTTGCCTTTGCCCGTTTTACCCATCCCCCCCCAAGAATCCACCCCACAAGCCGTCATCTCGACCGGAGCGCAGCGGAGTGGAGAGATCCCCGCATTTCGCTTTTGCTTTTGTTTTGCCGGAGGGAGCGCGGGGCTCCAGCCCCACGAAATCGGTCTCGCTTAAGGGCACGGCTTCAGCCGTGCCGTACGGTTCATAAAGCCCACGAAATCCGTCTTGCTTAAGGGCACGGCTTCAGCCGTGCCGCACGGTTCATCTTTGAAGCGCGGCTTTAGCCGCTGGGGTACGCTTTTCGCTCGGAGAACCCCTTCAGCAAAGTGCGGGATCATGACATCTGTCACACCCACAAATGACAACCCGCACTTCTCCTGACACCCCGGGAGAGATAAGGTATGGCGATGGCAATCAACACCGAAACCCTGCACCGAACCAAACCCGACTACGGTATCGACGCCCCCGGCGTCATGCGCAACCTCTTCGTCATCGGCGCCGCTTGCATGCTATTCGCCATCTTCGGCCCCGCCGGCATCCTCATCGGCCGCGTCAACTTCAAGCTCACCCCAATGTTCGCCTGGACCGGCGGCTTCCTCCTCGTCGAAGCGTGTCTTTTCCTTCTCTACGTCAAGGTCGGCAAATTCCGTCACCGCGACTTCATGCTCAAGATGCACCCCTGGCGCGGCGACGAGCAGGTCCTCGACGTAGGCTGCGGCCGCGGCCTCCTCCTCGCCGGAGCAGCAAAACGCCTCAGCACCGGCCACGCCACCGGCATCGACGTCTGGTCCAGCGTCGACATGGGCGGCAACTCCGAAGCAGCCACGCAACACAACCTGATGCTCGAAAATATCGAAGCCCGTTGCACCATTCTCAGCCAACCCGCGCAGGAAATGACCTTCCCCGATGCCGCCTTCGACGTCGTCGTCTCCAATCTCTGCCTGCACAATATCTACGACGAACCCACCCGCCGCCAGGCGCTCCACCAGATCGTCCGCGTTCTCAAACCCGGCGGCATCGCCCTCATCTCCGACTACAAACGCACCGCCGAATACGCGGAAGAGTTCCGCAAAGCCGGCCTCATCGTCGAAAAAAAGCGTGGCAGCCTCGTCACCACGTTCCCTCCGCTTACCGTCGTCATCGCCCGCAAGCCCATGTAATGTAACCCTGCCGCCTCCCGCGCATCCAATACAAGCATCGGGAGGATGAGCCAGCGATGAGCGCAACCAAAGCAGACAAGTCCACAAGCACGGACCAGCAAGCCCCGTTACGCCGGCAGTTAATCGAGCTCCTCAACGGCGGCCAGGCACACGCTACCTTCGACGATGCCGTCAAAGATCTCCCCGCCGAACTTCGTGCCACCGTTCCGCCCAACCTCCCCTACTCCGCCTGGCAGCTTCTCGAGCACCTTCGCATCGCCCAGCGCGACATCCTCAATTTCTCCGCGCCTCCTACCGGCGGCTACCACCCCATGCGATGGCCCCAGGACTACTGGCCCCAATCCGCCGAACCGCCCACCACGCACGCCTGGGCGCAGTCCATCGATTCCATTCACAGCGACCTGAAGCACTTCATCGCACTCATCGAAAATCCCTCCTCCGATCTCTACAAACCATTCCGTTGGGGCGAAGGCCAGAATCTCCTCCGCGAAGCCCTCCTCATCGCCGATCACAACGCCTACCACATCGGCGAACTCATCCTCCTTCGCCGTCTGCTCGGCTGCTGGCATAAATAAGTTTTAGGGGAAAAGTTGTTTGTCGTTGCACTTCGGAGGAAGCGCAGGGCTGGTAGCCCAATGCCTTTAGCTTTGGGTTTCCTGCTGAAAAAACCAGTTTTGCTTAAGGGCACGGATTTATCCGTGCCGTAAGCGCTTCACTCGCAATGCGGCTTCAGCCGCTGAGGTACGTTTTCTTCTCGCGAGTCACTTTTTCCGCACTCTCTTCAGCCCCGGACCTTCCTTTCGAAGGGTGTAATCAATCATCATTTTCACCTTCCTCTAAACTCGTTCTAAGGAAATCCAACTAAAAAAAATGAACGAACCCGAAATCATCCGCACCATCCTCGGTGTAGCCACGAAAGAAAACGCACGCACCATCGCCGTCATCGGCCTCTCCGAAATCCCCTCCAAGCCCAGCCACCATGTCTCGGCTTACATGCAGCAGCATGGCTACAAAATCTACCCCGTCAATCCCTCCATCCCCCAGGTCCTCGGCGAAACGTCCTACCCCAGCCTCTCCGCACTCCCCATCAAACCCGACATCGTCAACGTCTTTCGCCTCCCCCGATTCATCCCCGCCATCGTTGACGAGATGCTCCATCTCCATCTCACCAACCTCTGGGTCCAGCAGGGAATCGTCCACCTTGAAGCCGCCGCCCGAGCAGAATCCGCCGGCATCCACGTCGTCATGGACCGCTGCATCATGGTCGAGCACATGCACTTGACATCAAGCTGACAAACAGACCATCCACTGGCCCTACAATTAGGACTGAATGAATATCGTTCGCAACCTGTCCGCCTCGCTGCTCGTCGCCCTCGCCCTCCTGTTTCCTTCTTCCGCGAATGCGCAGCTTCCCGTGGTCGGCGACGGCGGCCCCGGCCCCGTCAAGGCCCAGCACCTCACCATCGAACTCGTCTCCGCCTCTCCCAACATCGCTCCCGGCAGCACCTTGGAGACCGGTCTTGTCTTCACGCTGGAAGAGCACTGGCACGTCTACTGGATCAATGCCGGAGACTCCGGTGAGCCTCCTAAAATCACCTGGACCCTTCCCGCCGGGATCACCACCGGCCCCATGCAGTTTCCCATCCCCAGCCGCCTTCCTCTCGGCCCACTCATGGACTTCGGCTACGAAGACGAAGTCGCCTTCCCCGTCCAGCTCACCGCTGCAGCCACCCTCACCCCCGATCCCATTCACCTCGACGCCATCGTCAATTATCTCGTCTGCCGCGAAGTCTGCATCCCTGGCAAAGCCCACCTCGGCCTCAACCTCACCGTCGACCCCAATGCAACCGCCCCTGCCCAAACCGTCGGCGCTCTCGGCGAAGCCCTCACCCTCATCCCCAAACCTCTTCCGTCCAACTTAAAATTCACCGTCACCGGCGGCAAGACCGACTTCGTCCTCACCCTCACCACCGGCAAACGCGAAACCAACGCCGAGTTTTACCCCTTCGATCAGGACCAGATCGCCAACGCCGCCCCCCAACAAATCGAATCGCAGCCCGACGGAGTCCGCCTCCGCGTCCGCCGCGACGACTCCCTCACGAAACTCCCAGCCACCCTCCACGGCGTCTTCAAGCTCTCCGACAAAATCGCCTACGACGTCACTGCCCCCGTCGTCCCCGGCGAGATCGCCCCCTCCCTCGCCTCCAGATCTCCCGTCGCCGCCACCACCAGTATCACCGCCCTCACCGCCATCGGCCTCGCCTTCCTCGGCGGCATCATCCTCAATCTGATGCCCTGCGTCTTCCCCGTCCTCTTCCTCAAAGGCCTCGCTCTCCTCCAGTCCTCCGGACAGGAACGCAAACACCTCCGCAGCCACGGCCTCGTCTACACCCTCGGCATTCTCGTCTCCTTCTGGGTCATCGTCGGAGTCCTCCTCGCTCTCCGCGCCGGCGGCAGCCAGGCCGGATGGGGCTTCCAACTCCAGTCCCCCGTCTTCCTCACCTTCCTCGCCGCGGGCATCTTCTTCTTCGCCCTCTCGCTCGCCGGCCTCTTCGACATCGGCCTCTCCCTCACCAGCGTCGGCGGCGACCTCGCCCAGAAACAGGGCTACACCGGCAGCTTCTTCACCGGAGTCCTCGCCACCATCGTCGCCACCCCGTGCACCGCGCCCCTCATGGGCGCAGCCATCGGCTTTGCCCTCGCCCAATCCGCGCCCATCACCTTCGCCATCTTCACCGCCCTCGGCCTCGGCCTCGCCGCGCCCTATCTTCTGCTCAGCTTCCAGCCTGCATGGACGCGACTCCTCCCCCGCCCCGGCGCGTGGATGGAGACCTTCAAGCAGATCACCGCCGTCATCTTTTTCGCCACCGTCATCTGGCTCACCTACGTCTACGGCTCGCTCTATTCCGGCCGAGCCAGCAGCAACCAGGACATCTACCGCGTCTCCCTCCTCCTCGGCTGCTTCCTCATGCTCGCCATCGCCGGATGGGTCCTTGGCAAATGGCCCGCGCGCTGGACCAGCACCATCGCTGCGATCCTCATCGCTGCCCTCGGCCTCGCCATCCCGCTCTACCAGCCCAAAGACACCAATCTCGTCTGGGCGCCATACTCCCAGCAAGCCCTCGACCAGGCCCGCGCCGCCGGACACCCCGTCTTCATCGACTTCACCGCCGCCTGGTGCCTCAGTTGTCAGGTCAACGAGCGTCTCGTCCTTCGCTCCGCCGACGTGCAGCACCAGTTCACCAAAAATAACGTCACCCTCCTCCGCGCCGATTGGACCCAGTACGACCCCGAGATCACTCGCGAGCTCGCCGCCGTCAACCGCGTCGGTGTCCCCACCTACGTCATCTACCCTGCGCCCGTAAACTCCGCCCCCGACGTCCTCCCCGAACTCCTCACCAAAGACATCGTCCTCTCCGCCCTAGAAAAGGACACAAAGAAATGAGCGTGTCTACAGACTCGTCAAGCGAAGACTCAGCAAAGCAAAAAATCCGCGCTCTCATCCATGCCTGGGGCGAAGCCTCTGCCTCCGGCGACCTCGCCGCTCAGCTCAATCTCATGACGCACGACGTCATCTTCCTCACTCCCGGCAACCCGCCCATGCACCGCGACCAGTTCGCCGTCGGATTCAAAGCCATGATCGCGGAGGTCACCCTTGCCTGCCGCTCCAACATTCAGGAGATCCTCGTCGATGGCGATCTCGCCGTCTGCTGGAACCTCCTCGAAGTCGATTTCACCCCCATCCAGGGCGGCGAAACCGTCAAGCACGCCGGCCACACCCTCACCGCACTCCGCCGCGGCCCCGACGGCCAGTGGCGCATCTGGCGTGACGCCAACCTCCTCGCCATGCTCTAGCTCTTATCAGCTTTTATCCTTCTGATCACCGTTACGCCGTTTACTCTCCTCGTTGTCATCCTTCGCAACCCAGGAGGACCTGCTGTTGCCGTTGCCGGTGCTTTTGCTTTTGTTTTTTGGTTGTCATCCTTCCGCAAAGCGGGAGGACCTGCTGTTGTCTTTGCCTTTGCCTTTGCTTTTTTTTGTCATTCCCGAAGGGAATCTGCTGTTGTCCTTGCTTTTGCTCTTTGGTTGTCACCCCTCGCAACGCGGGAGGATCTGCTATTGCCTATTCCTTCTCCCGTTTACCAGCCTTAATCCGCGCAATCTCCTCCATCCGCTGCGCCAGCAACTTCTCCCGCCCCTCCTGCGTCGGCAAATAATACCGTCTTCCCGCCAGCCCCGGCGGCAGACACTCCATATCCGCCACCCGCCCCTCCACATCGTGTGCGTACTGATACTCCTTTCCGTAATCCAGCGATTTCATCAGCTTCGTCGGAGCATTCCTCAAATGCAGCGGCACCGGCTCCGCCGCCGTTGCTTCAATATCCGCCTGCACCGCCCCGTACGCCGTATAAACCGCATTCGACTTCGGAGCCAGCGCCAGATAAACCACCGCCTGCGCCAACGCCAGCTCACCCTCCGGATGCCCCAGAAAATGCATCGCATCCTTCGCACTCAAACAAAGATTCAACGCCTCTGGAGCCGCCAGCCCAATATCCTCCACCGCCATCCGCACAATCCGCCGGGCGACATACATCGGGTCCTCACCGGCTTCGAGCATTCGCCCAAGCCAGTACAGCGAAGCATCCGCATCAGAATTCCTCACACTCTTATGCAGCGCCGAAATAATGTCATAGTGCTGCTCGCCCTTCTTGTCATACAGCAGCACCCGCCGCTGCAAAGCCTCCGCAGCCAGCGGCTTCGTAATCAGCTTCTCCCCACGCCCTTCAGCTAATTTCGCCGCGACATCCAGCGCATTCAGCGCATTCCTGCGCATCCCCGCTCGAATACGAAGCAATCGTCGCCAGCGCCTCATCCTCAGCAGCTACACTCCACTCGCCCCCAAGTCCACGCTCCGAGTCGCTCAACGCCCGTCCAGCAAGCCGAAACAATCTGCTCCTCCGTCAGCGCCACCAGCGTGTAGACCCTGCACCGCGACAGCAACGCCGCATTAATCTCAAACGAAGGATTCTCCGTCGTCGCTCCGATCAACCGAATCGTTCCCTCGCTCCACATACGGCAGAAACGCATCCTGCTGCGCCTTGTTGAACCGATGAATCTCATCCACAAACAAAATCGTCCGCGACCCGAAACTCGCCGCTTTCTCTGCCTCCACCATCACATTCTTGATCTCTTTGATCCCACTCATCACCGCAGAGAACTCAATAAAACTCGCCTGCGTCATCTGGGCAATAATCTTTGCCAGCGTCGTCTTCCCCGTCCCCGGAGGCCCCCAGAAGATCATCGACGTCGGATCATCCTTCTCGATCGCCAGCCGCAGCGGCTTCCCGGCCGCGAGCAGATGCTCCTGCCCCACAAATTCCTCCAGCGTCCGCGGCCGCATCCTCTCCGCCAGCGGAGCGCCACGCTGCGACCGTCCTGGAGTGCTGATCGGCGATGTATCAAACAAACTCATGGGTACCTTTCCGATCTAAGAAAATGATCGTCATCTCGACCCCAGCAGTGCGGCCTCATCGCACTGCGGAGTGGAGAGATCCCCGCATTTTGCTTTTGTTGTTGTTTGTTCTTGCCTCACTGCCGTTGCCGTTGCCGTTGCCGTTGCTGTTGCCGTTGCCGTTGCTGTTGCCGTTGCTGTTGCTGTTGCCGTTGCTGTTGCTGTTGCCGTTGCTGTTGCTGTTGCTGTTGCCATTTTGCCTTGTATTTTAGTTGTCATCCTTCGCCGAAGGCGGAGGACCTGTTGTTGTCGTTGTTTGTTTTTCGCCGTCATCCTGAGCGAAGCGAAGGACCCCTGTATTTTGCTCTTGCTTCAGCCGCCCCTGAACCCCGCTGCCGGCTGGCCTCATACAACAACAAACTCCCCGCCACCGCAGCATTCAAACTCTCCACATTACCAGGGCAGGGAATCGTCACTCGCACATCGCACATCTCCATCCACTCCGCACCCAACCCACTCCCCTCATTCCCAATCATCACTGCACAAGCCCCGGTAAAATCCATCTCCTGCGCCGCAATACCATCCGAACCCATCGCCGCAATCAACTTCACCCCTCGCCCCTTCAATCCTTCCATCTCAGATGCCTCCACACCCGCCACAGGCACCCGAAACACACTCCCCACACTCGCCCTCAGCGCCTTCTGATTCCACGCACTCACCGTCCCCGGAGTCGTCAACACACCAGTAGCCCCAAAAGCCTCCGCTGACCGCACCAGCGTCCCCAGATTCCCCGGGTCCTGCAACCCAACCGCAACGAGAATTAATGCCGCGCGTCGCCCAGACTCCGGGTGCCCCATCTTCACGACGGTCTCATCGTCGTTAAGGTGGGCATCTCGCGTCAGCGAGACCGCGTTCTTGACATTCTCGGCAAAACCTTCCCCCAACACATCCTCCAACCCAAACACCGGCGGCACCATCAGCGCAGCCACCCCCTGCGGCGACTGCGTCTCCACCACACTCCCAAACACCTCCTCCGTCAGCCGCATCACCTCAACCCCGCGCGGCACTATCTTCGGCACCTCCCGCCGCTCACTCACAAACACTGTCTTCAACACCATCCCACTCCGCAGCGCCTCTTCCAGCAGATGATCCCCCTCAATTGCAACCAGCCCTCCACTCAGCCGCGCATGACCCTGAAACGCCGCCCGCAGCTGCTTCACCCGCGCATTCGCCCTGCTCGAAATCACATCCGGACCCATCGGAGAATCTTACCCTTATCTCCATTTCCTCCTTCGCGTTACTCTCTCACCGCGTCATCCACTAGAATGAAGCGGAGCACCAAAAAAAGTCCCTGCACAGGCAGAGTCAACGTCTTTGCCTGGAAGACTTTGCATCAAAAAGAATCATGCCTCAACCCGAAGTCCAAGCCTAAGTCTCCCCAATGGAAGACTTTGCGCAAATACATAGGGGGTAGGGCCCCGCCCGACAGGAGTCCGCAAGTGACGGCCGAAACTCTCCGCATCCATCCCGACGAACCCGAGCCAGCGCTTATCACCTACGTCGCCGACAGTCTCAGCAGCGGCCACGTCGTCGCGCTCCCCACCGACACCTTCTACGGCCTCGCCGTCGACCCCGTCAATCTCCGCGCCGTCGACCGCATCTACGAGCTCAAAACCCGTGCCCGCCACAAACCCCTCTCCCTCCTCATCGCCGAAGTCGCCCAGGCCTACGAACTCGCCCGTTATCTCGACTCCGCCTTCGATCGCCTCGCCGAAAAATTCTGGCCCGGCCCGCTCACCATCGTCGTCAAAGCCGGTTCCCGTCTTCCCCTCCGCGTCACCGCTAACACCGGCAACCTCGCCCTCCGCGTACCCGAAGCCGCCATCCCCCGCGCCGTCGTCACCCGCCTCGGTCTCCCCATCACCGCGACCTCGGCCAACCTCTTCGGCCTCCCCGAGTGCACCTCTGCCCGCGGCGTCCGCGAGCAGCTCGGCGACGAGCTCCCCCTCATCGTCGACGGCGGCCCCACCGCCCGCACCACCCCCACCACCATCGTCGACCTCTCCGGCGGCGGCAACTCCTGGATGATCCTTCGCGAAGGCGCCATCCCCACTCACGAGATCGCCCTCGCGCTCCAGCATTAGAAGGAGTGGTTCGCTAAAAGAAGAAGCGGTGCCAAAAGAAGCGATCGCCAAAAGAGAGAGCACTTTTCTTTGTCATTCCGTATCCCCAAAATCCGTCATCTCGACCGAACCCCCAAGCGCAGTCGAGGGGGAGTGGAGAGATCCCCGCATTTATCTTTGCGCGTAAGCCTCCAACGCTTACACTAGGCACTTCTGTTCCAGCTTATGATCGCTTCCCCCTCCAATCTGCGACGCCGAGGCACCACCCGCGGTCTCATCCTCCGGCGCCTGCTCGCGTTCCTGCTGCTGGCCGTGGTCGCATGGTGCATCTGGGTCTATCGGCAGATTTCCGTCGTCGCCAGTCAAGACAACGCCCAGCCCGCCGACGCCATCGCCGTCTTCGGTGCAGCTGAGTACTCCGGCCACCCCTCGCCCGTCCTGCACGCTCGCCTCGACCACGCCGTCGAGCTCTATCGCAAACAGATCGCCCCGCTCATCATCACCCTCGGCGGCGGCAGCGACAAAGACTCCGGCAACACCGAGGGCGGCGTAGGCCGCGACTATCTCCTCGCCAACGGCGTCCCCTTCGGCAGCATCATCGCCGAAACCCGTTCCATCGACACCGAACAGCAGGTCCACCGCCTCGCCGCCATCGCCCACGAAAACAACCTCCATCACATCGTCGTTGTATCCGACGGCACCCATCTCTTCCGCATCCGCCAGCTCTGCGAAGACGCCGGACTCGACGTCTACACCTCACCCCGGCCCGCGGTCGGCCACATTAGCAACTACGACCTCGCAATGCGTTACTTCCACGAGATCGTCAGCTACACCGCCATCCGCCTCAATCTGAACGCCAGCTGGCTGCACAGCTGGGTCGAAGGCAAACCAGACCTCTAGTACTAAAAAACCATCCGGCCTTGCGCGAGCAACCAGACAGAAACAACGGTCGCAGCGAAGAGTGTCGAACTGAAGTTGACCAGATCATTTCCCATCCATCCTCGCCGCTCCGCTGTCGCCCCCAACAGGCTGTCGAAGAATAATCCCGCACAAGCCGCAGCGAATACGAGTGCTTTATCCGGCCAAAGCGCGTGAGGTAACGAGCCCGCTGCCACGACAACTCCGGCTGCGATCATCCCCGCTGCAGTTCCCGCTACACTCACTCCGCCGTCTCTTCCACTCGGAACGCGGCGAAGCGTGGTGAGCATCCATGTCGGACCCCCGAGTGCCTGCCCAATCTCGGACGAAACCGTATCGGCAGTAGCTTCTGCCAATGCGGCGATGCATCCGTCGTACCACCCAAGCAAAGCGCACAGTGCCGCGACGCCAAGGTTCGCGACGATCTGCGAAGCACGCCTTCCGCTCCGTGCCTCCGCCACCCCCCTCCTCTCTTTTTTCTTTCTGCCGAAACGAGTTGCAGCGAAGGTAAGCAGAAAAAGCACAACCAGGGCAGGAATCGCCGGTCGATAGACCGGCAGAGCATCAAAGGCCTCCCAGACAATTGGAGTTCGCGCCAGAATGGCGCAGACCAGGAATCCAACACCCGCAGCAGGCAGAGTTGCCGAACGCAACAGCCAGACCACCAGCGCGAACGCCAGGCTGCACAGCAAGGGAACAGTCGATGCTGTCGTCAGAGGTCGATAAACTGCCGTTGCGCCCACAACAAGCAATGGCACCACCACCCCCACCAGCACCCGCGACTGCAGCCGATCCTTTGCCTCAGGAATACTCTTCTTCCACCCCGTATCCTCTGCGACGCCTTGCATTTCCTCACCCATTGCCCGGCCTCATGCGTCTAATCATTTACAATCAACTTTGAGCATAGCCAACACCAGCATCATCGTGGGAGCAGTTTTGCACTTAGCAAGAATCGAAACAGAAGCAAACACCCAGTCGCAGCCACAACGGCGCGCCGTCCGGTCTGTCGCGCTGGCCCTCCGGTCCCCTTTCAGGTTTGCCCCGGCCGCTGTCGTCGCAGCCGCGCTTATGGGGTCCCTCCTCGGTTGCGGCAACACCTACCGCCCCGTCGTCAGCGCCATTAACCCCGTCGGCCCGGCATCCCAGCCGCAGAAGTTTGCCGTCGCCATCTCCACCACTGGCACAGCCGCGCACCCCACCCCCGGTCTGGTCACCTTCGTCGACTTCGCAGGCGATACCGTTCTCATCACCGCACAGATTGGCGTTGACCCCTACTACCTTATCCTCAATGCCGGCGGCAACACCGGTTTTACTCTCAATAGCGACCACACCCTCACCACCTTCGACGTTGACACCTCGCTTCTGCAGAGCAATATCCTGCAGACCACGCTGCTCCCCGGTGCTGCCCCGGTTAGCCTCTTTAACCAGGGTGCCAGCACCTATGTCTCCGACCCGGGACTCAACGTCGTCTCGCAGTTCACTGGCCAGCCCCTCAATCTCCAGCAGCAGCTCGGCGTCACCCCGCCCTTCACGCCGATTTATGTCGTCGGCATTGGCGGCGCCCCACGTGTTTTTGTCATCAGTCCGCGCACCGGCGGTGGGTCCGGCCAGGTCTCAACCATTGAAACCGTCAGCAACACCATCGATCCCAATCCGATCACCGTTGGTGTGAATCCCGTCTACGGCGTCATGAGTGGCGACGCCAAGCGCGCTTTCATCCTCAATCAGGGAGACGGCACTGTCAGCGTCATCAACGCCCAGACCAACCTCCCCGACATCGTCCCCGCCCCCGCCACCAACCCCATCCCCGTCGGCGCCTCACCCATCTGGGCAGACTTCGCGCCCACTCGCAGCGAGTTGGTTGTTGCCAACGCCGGCGACGGCGTCCACGCCGGTTCCGCCAGCATCATCAGTGTTCCGCTCTGCTCGCCGACCGCGCTCCCCACCAATCCCAACTGCGATCCCAATAATCCAGTGGATGCCGTAGGCTTCGGCACTGTCCTCGCCACCGTGCCCGTCGGCATCAACCCTCGCATGGTCGGCGTCCTGCAGGACGGCACTCGCGCCTACGTTCTCAACGGTGGCAACCCCAACCTGCCCTGCGCCGCTCCCACTCCGGCGCTTCCTCTCGGAAATTGCACCGTCTCGGTCATCAACCTCACCACCAATACAGTGACCGCGACGATTCCCATCTCCAATCCGCCCGGCATCGGCTCGCCCCTCCTCAACGGCCACCCCACCTACATTGCCGTCACCACCGGCACCCCCACCGGCAAGGTCTACGTCACCTCGCCAGAGTCCAACTTCATGACCGTCATCCGCACCGATACCGATACCATCGATCTCTCCGTCCCGCTTCAGGGCGCAGGCATCGCGGTTCGAGTGACGCAACCCTAAGATTCAATCCTCAAGGTCTATCGCCAGAACAAGAGCCATCCGCAAAGGATGGCTCTTATTCGTTTCCCCGGAAACCTACTCTCCGACCAGAAGAATCGGCAGAGTCGGCGTCGCGGCTCCGCCCTCATTCTCCACTGTCACCCCAAAGGCCTTCGCCTCCACCCCCTTCGGCAGAGCAGGCATGATCACACTGGCATTGCCTCGTCCATCCGGTTGGAATGTTCCTGCCGGAATCGGATTCTCTCCCTCAGCAGCAGGAATCAGCCAAAGCTCATACGTTTTGGCCGGCTGCAGCGGCTCCAGATTGCTCGCTAGAAAGATCAACGCGCCCTTGTTCGCAACGTACGTCGCCCGGCCCTGGGGAAGCGGAGTCGTCTGCCCCTGCGTCGTCAGCGTCACCCGCATCGCCGACTTGTCCGTCATCACATCCAGCACCTCGCGCGCCGCCGCGGCGTCCGCCGTCAAATGATCCAGTTGGCTCGCCTGCGTACTCATCGTTCCGCGCAGAGCATTGCGCTGGTGATACAGATCCCCCGCCGTCACCGCCAGTCCAGCCGCCACTGCCCAGCCGATCCATGGCAACACTTTGCCGGCCGCGCTGCGTTTTGGAGCATCCTCCTCGGTCAGATACGGTCCTCTGCCCAGTCCCCGTTCGTTCGCGGAGTCCTCATTCGCAGCTCGCGCCGCCGGTTGGGTCACAATGGAACCACCTTGGATCGCCATCTCGCCCCCGCCAGTCTCCGCCACCGCCGGCAGTTCAACCGGAACCGGTTTCCTCTCTCGTGCCACCTGCCTCATCAGCCGTTCGCGCACCTGTGCCGGTGGCGAATGCATATCGACCGTATGCGCATAGATCGCCAGGTCCCCCTGTATCTCGGCCAGCTCCCGGCGCGCATCCGCTGACTTCGCCAGATAGGCCGAGACCTCCGCCGCCTCCTCTTTCGAGAGCAGTTGCATGGCAAACAGCGCCAGATCTTCCGGTGTAATGTGCCCTTCTTCGCTCATGCGGTAAACGCCTTTCTCAGCGAAGTCAGCGCGCTGCGTATTCTCGTCTTGATCGTTCCCAGCGGATCGCCTGTCATTTCGGCGATCTCAGAGTGGGTCAGCCCATCGAAGAACGCCATCTCCAGCGTCTTGCGCTGCTCCATCGGAAGCCGCTGGATCACTCCCCGCGCCTTCTCCATCATGCTGTTGCGTTCTGCCTCAGCCGCCAGGTTGTAGTTCGACGCCAGCGCCATATCATCCACCTGCTCGGTGGGACGCTTCCGCCGCAGTGTGTCGATCGAACGGTTTCTCGCAACCACCGCAAGCCAGCCCCCCAGACTCCCTCGCGTCGCCACAAAACCATCCGGATTGCGCCAGATCTGCATAAAAACTTCCTGTAATACATCCTCGGCCGAAGCCGGATCACGCAGCACTCGCAACGCAACCGAGTACACCACCTTCGAGTAGCGGTCGAACAGCGATGCCATGGCATACTCGTCGCCCCGCTGCACCGACGCCAGCAGCGCAGCATCGTCCTGAGCCGAAGGTGGCGGAGAGTTCACGAGTCCCATTTCTCTATACATAAAACGCACCTGCGCCGGAAACAGATTGCTGCTTCTCCCAGATATTCCTTTGTGGCAGGGAGACCTCTTAAACTCCTGCAGCAACCATCCTCGCTAAATGTATAACACTGTATCTTTTTCCGAAATGCTTCTCCGCGCGCGATTCCGGCCGTTGCCTGGCTCATCAGTGGATCCAGCGAACGTGAAAAGATAAGAACCAGAGCTTTTCATCCTCGCGAAGATCCACGAACCGTCCCCATGGCCGACCCAATTATTTCCCCCGCGAAAACCCGGCCCGAAAAAATACGAATCGACAAACTCCTCGTCGATCGTGGACACGCAGCCTCCCGTGAGCGTGCTCAGGCCCTCATCCTCGCCGGCCGCGTTCTCGTTAACCAGCAGCGCGTCGACAAGCCCGGAGCCTCCGTCTCCGCCGACGCCGTCGTCCGCCTGCTTGGCTCCGATCTCAAATACGTCAGCCGCGGCGGTCTCAAACTGGAGCACGCCCTCACCCATTGGTCCATCGACCTCACCGGCGTGCCCTGTCTCGACGTCGGCGCCTCTACCGGCGGCTTCACCGACTGCATGCTGCAACATGGCGCACGATCCGTCCTCGCCATCGACACCGGCTACGGCCAGATCGCCCAGAAGCTCCGCGACGATCCCCGCGTCGTCCTGCGCGAACGCACCAACGCCCGTCTCCTCAGCCCGGGCGAACTCCTCACGCCCGAACATCCCACCCCAGTCTTTTTGGCAATGGACGTCTCCTTCATCTCCGCCACCCTCGTCCTACCCGCTATCCTCGCGGCACTCAGTACAACTCAGAAAAAATGGCAGGGCGAAGCCGTTATCCTCATCAAGCCTCAGTTTGAAGCTGGCCGCGCCCACATCGGCAAAGGCGGCATCGTCCGCGACCCTGAAGCCCGCAAGCAGGCCATCGAACGCGTCCGCAACTGCACCGCCGAACAAAACGGCACCAGCATCGAAGTTATCGACTCCCCCATCCATGGAATGGAGGGAAATCATGAGTATCTCCTCCACGCCATATTCGCTTGAAACTCCCGCTGAATCCAATCTCGCATCCGATTTCGCATCGCACGAATCGCTGACACAAGCTTTAGCTATCATCTCTCTTCCGGAAAGTGCATCATTAGCCAAAGCACATCAGAAAAACCGGAGAAGTCGATGAGCACCATCCTCCAGGATCTGCATTTTGCCCTGCGTCAACTGAAAAATGCGCCAGTCTTCGCCGTAACAGCGGTTCTCACCCTCGCTCTTGGAATCGGCATTAACGCGGCCATGTTCTCCGTCGTCGATCAGGTTCTCCTGCGCAACCTGCCGTTTCCCCGCGCCAACGAGATCGTCCAGATTGGCGTTCGTTCCGCCACCGGCGGCTTCTCCGTCACATCTCTTCCCGACATTCAGGACTGGCAGGCCCGCAGCCACTCCTTCCAGCAGATCGCCTACTACACCATCCAGGTTCCCACCCTCGGCGGCACCTCCAACCCCCGGATCATGCCGCAGATCGTCTCCAGCACCAACCTCTTCGACACGCTGGAGACCAGGCCCGCAATGGGTCGTGCCTTCCTCCCAACAGACAGCGCACCCGGCCAGACCAACGTCGTCATCCTCAGCAACGGAACGTGGAGCGATATCTACCACGCCGACCCCCAGATCATCGGCCGCTCCGTCCCCATCAACGGCATCCCCTACACCGTCATCGGCGTCATGCCCAAAGGCTTCGCCTTCCCCTCCAATACCGGCGACACCTCCATCTGGACTCCGCTCCCAGTCCAGGACAAAACCCTGCAGGATCGTTCTTCCTCAGCCCTCAGCGTCATCGGCCGCCTGCGTCCCGGTGTCACCCTCGCCGACGCCATCCACGAGATGAACTCCATCCATACCCAGCTTATCCACGAGTATCCCAAGGATGAAGACATCAGCCCCATGCACCTGGAGCTGTATCCCAACGTCATCACCGGCTCCGTACGTCCCACCATCATCGCGCTTGACATCGCTGTCTTCGCCGTATGGCTCATCGCCTGCGCCAACATCGCCGGCCTTCTACTCGCCCGAGGCAACGGCCGCCATCGCGAGATCTCTCTTCGTATCGCGCTCGGCGCACAGCGCGGCCGCCTCATCCGCCAGTTCCTCACCGAAAGCCTTCTCCTCAGTCTTGCAGGCGGAGCGCTCGGTCTCGCACTCGCAGCGCTCTCACTCAGGCTCCTCAAGCACTATCTCGCGCACGCCGTCATCTTCGGCGACCAGATCCACATCGACCTCAAGGTCTGTGCCTTCCTCCTCGTAGCCTCCTGCGTCTCGGCTTTTCTCTTCGGATTCCTTCCCGCTCTTCACGCCTCCAACGCACCTCCGCAGGAAGGCTTGCGGCAGGGAACTGCAGCATCCGGCATATCGCGCGGTCAGAACCGCTGGCGTGACGCCCTCGTCATCGGCGAGATCGCCTTAACCCTCGCTCTTCTCATCGCCGCCGGGCTTATGATTCGCGCGCTCATCTCTCTTCGCCACACTCGCGTAGGCTTCGTCGCCGATCAGGTCGTTACCGGCGAAATCTACCTCCCAAGCCACTCCGCCATCTTCTTCTCGCAACCGCAGCAGAGCGGTGCCTCCATCATTCAAACCTTCTACGATCCTCTCCTCAACCGCCTCAAATCGCTCCCCGGTGTCGAGTCCGCAGGCTTCACTACCGTCCGTCCCCTGCAGGGCAGCTGGGACTTCAACATGTCCATCGAGTTGGCCAATCACCCCAAACCCCAGCACTCTTCGCAGGCCAATGCGCAGGCCCGCGCCACCACAGGCGAATACTTCGGAACCATGGGCATCCGTCTGCTTCAGGGACGTCTCTTCACCACCACCGACTCTGCCTCCGCGCAGCCAGTAGCCATCGTCAACCATGCCTTCGTAAAGCGTTTCTTCCCCAATGAAAACCCCATCGGCCAGCAGGTGCGCTTCAACGACAAGGGCGATCGTCAGTGGTCCACCATCGTCGGCGTCGTCGACGACAGCCCGCAAAAGACCCTCAGCCAGCCGCCTATGCCCGAGGTCCACTACAACCTCGAGCAGCTCCTCCCGCAGGACGACCTCTACCCCATCCTCGGTAACTTCTACATGAACGTTGCCATCCGCTCCTCGCTCGCCTCCGAAACTATCGACCGTGAGCTGCACCGCGCCGTGCACGATCTCGAGCCTGACGCCGCCCTCAACAACGTTCAGACCATGCAGCAGGTCGTCGACAACTCGCTCGGCAATCAGGTCCTCGCGGCCCGTCTCCTCGGACTCTTCGCCTTCGCCGGTCTAGGCATAGCGGTCGCTGGAATCTATGGTCTCCTGGCTTACTCGGTCAGCCAGCGCACCCGCGAGCTCGGCATTCGTCTCGCACTCGGCGCACAACGCAAAGCCGTTCTCTGGCTCGTCCTCCGCCACGCTTTAATCCTGCTAGCCATCGGCCTCACCGCAGGAGCCATCATCACCGCAGCCTCAAGCAAACTCCTCACCTCACTTCTCCCGCTGAAGCTCAACAACTACGACGTGCTTGTACCCATCGCCGTAGCTCTTTTACTCACGCTCTGCGGTCTCATCGCCAGCTACCTGCCCGCCCGCCGTGCCGCCCGTATCGATCCCGTAGTAGCACTGCGCACCGAATAATCTACGCAGCCTTCTAGCCACCACAAAGCCTGTCGTTCTGACCCCGAGCGAAACCGAATAGAGAAGAATCCCTGCATCCGTCTTTACCCTTGTCTGTCATTAATCTGTGTCAACTATGAATATCCGTGTTAAGTTTCTTCTCCCGTCAGCCCTTATCCTTTTCATCACCGTTACGCCTTCCCGCCGCACTGCCGTTACACTAGACAGCAATGCTCCAGGCCGCCATCATCTCCAAACCCCAGAAGACGGAACTCGCCGGCATCCTGCGCGATCTCGTCGCCTGGCTTGAGGCACGCCACTACCACTACCTCCTCGACCCCGACAGCGCAGCCTACCTCGGCGCCTCCACGGGCATCGAACGCGTCGATCTTCCAAAACACAAACCAAACCTGGTCATCGTCCTTGGAGGCGATGGCACCCTCCTCGCCGCGGCCCGAGCGTTCGCCCGCACCACCACCCCCATCCTCAGCGTCAACCTCGGATCCCTCGGCTTCCTCACCGAGATTCCCCTCTCCGACCTCTACCCCACCCTCGAAGCCTGGTGCGCCAACTCCGCCGAAGTCGAAGTCCGCAGCATGATGCACGCCGAACACATCCGCGATGGCAGAACCATTCGCAAGTGGGATGCCCTCAACGACGTCGTCATCGCCAAAGGAACTATCGCCCGCATGGGCGACTACTCCGTCGAGATCGACAGCCAGCTCGTCGCCACCTTCCGCGCCGACGGCGTCATCGTCTCCACCCCCACCGGTTCCACTGCCTACAATCTCGCCGCCAACGGCCCCATCGTCATGCCCAGCGTCAACGCCATGGTGGTCACGCCCATCTGCCCGCACCTGCTTACCATCCGCCCCATCGTGACTCCGGGCGAGTCAACCGTCAGCGTCCGCGTCGTAGGTGTCCCCAACGAGATCTACCTCACCGTCGACGGCCAGGAGGCAGTCCCTCTTCAACTCGACGACTATGTTCACTGCCAGCGTTCCAAATCGAGCGTCCGCCTCCTCCGCAGCCGCCCCAACGGCCTCTTCAGCGTCCTCCGCTCCAAACTAAAGTGGGGCGAGCGCTAACCTCGCCTCATCCGCAACCTCACCCTCCTCCGCAGCCCTCAACCGCAGCCACAGTTGTCATCCTTCGCCGCAGGCGGAAGACCTGCTTTTGCTCTTGCTTTTGCCTGTTCTTTCCCAACCCACCAACAAAATCGCCCACCCACCAAAATCGTCATTTCGACCGAAGCGACGGACAGCTTCACCGTCCGCCGCGTAGTGGAGAAACCCCCGCATTTCGCCTTTGCCTGTCCAGTGGCGCCAATCCCGCCATCTCCGGATCATGCGTTACCGGCTCCGATGCAAACCCTGCTACACTTCCGCCACACCGGAGGATTCTCGATGAAAGTTTCTTTGAACCGCGCTCTGGCGGTGACGGCGTTTGTGTTGGCGCTCTTCGCCGCAGTCCGTTCCCAGGTCAGTTGGACCCAGACCAGATCCCAAACCCAGCGAACCCAGCTGCTGCAGAATGACGACGTCAAAGTCTGGCGTTCCCTCGTCCTTCCCAACTCGCCTCTAACCATGCACCGTCACGATCACGGCCGCATCATCATCCCGCTTCAAGGCGGCACCATGAACATCGTCGATCAGAGCGGCGCAAAAGAGGTCCACGTTTGGGAGACAGGCAAAGCCTACTGGCTTCCCGCCAACCCGCCAAACACCATGCACGCTGATGTCAACGCTGGCGACAAGCCCATCGAAGTCGTCGTAGTCGAGCTGCAAAAAGACAAATAACAGGCGTCACCGAACACTCAATGGATCAGCGCAGTTAGCATGTTCTGCTTAAGGGCACGGCTTCAGCCGTGCCGAAAGTAGTTTCTTCGCAAGGCGGCTTTAGCCGCTGAGGTCATGCCTTCAATTTTCTTGCTGGGAACTCTAGCCACTCTGAAGGCCCGATCCATTCGATGTGGCGATGATGAGTACAGCAAACCCTCATCGCCGCAAAGTAACCATCTGCCCACCCACCGGATGGCAAAAAACCTTCCCATGGCTCAGCGCAATCTTCCTCTGCGCCAATCCCGCCATCTCCGGATCATGCGTCACCATCACGATCGTATGGCCGCTGCGATGCAAACCCTGCAATAACTCCGCCACAATCGTCTGATTCGCTGCATCCAGATTCCCCGTCGGCTCATCCGCCAGCAGAATCGGCGGATCATTGATCAGAGCCCTCGCAATACACACCCGCTGCTGTTCCCCACCCGACAGCTCACTCGGCAGATGCTCCACGCGATCTCCCAAACCCACCCGTTCCAACGCCGCCCGCGCCTCCCCCTCATCCGTCATCGAGTGAAAATATTGCGCCAGCATCACGTTTTCCAGCGCCGACAAATAGGGAATCAGATGGAACTGCTGAAAAATAAATCCAATCTTGTCCGCACGAAATCGGTCCAGCTCCGTCGCAGTCATCGAAGCCACATCCACGTTATCGATCTTCAATTCGCCCGCAGTAGGCCGGTCCAGGCACCCAATCAAATTCACCAGAGTACTCTTGCCCGAGCCGGACGGCCCCGTAATCGCAACCCACTCTCCGGCAACAATCGAAAAACTCGCATCCGCCAGCGCCCGCACCACGCCGGCATGTCCGGTATACTCCCGCGTCACATGATTCAGCGCGATCACCGCACAGTCCGCCCGCGTCTCCCCCGAGAGGTCGACCAGCGGCTGATCGATATGCAATTTAACTTCGCTCACCCATCTATCCTCTCATTCCCCCTTCAGCAGCGCAGCCGGCTGCAATCCCCGCAGCACACGCAGCGGCAGCAGCGCAGCCATCGCTGCAATCGCCACATTCAGCAGCAACACCATCGGCAGCACCGACAGATGCGGCAGCGTCGCCGTATGAAAATTTCCCTCACTGATCGCCCACGCCGCCCCCGATCCCACCACAAATCCCGCCGCCACTCCCGCCAGCGCCAACGTCACCGCCTCCAGCAAAAACATCCCCATCAACTGCGCCTGCGATCCGCCCAGGGCCTTCATCAACGCAAAATCCCGTCGCCGTTCCAACACACTCGCCGACAGCGTCGCCAGCACACTCACCGCCACCGTCAGCGCAATCAACAACACCGCCCCGTACATCAGAGCATGCGTCCGATCCACAATCTTCGACTCCCCTTCAACCAGTTGCCGCACCGCCTGAACCTGCACCTCCGGCAGCGCGCCTCGCAACCGCGTCATCACCGCTTCCACCCGCGCAGCCCCACCCGGAATCTGTACCTCAATCACACTCGGCCCCACGCCCGTCCACGCAGTAAACGCAGCCAGCGGCATATAAATCCGGCTATCCTCATCGCCCCCTGTCCGGATGCGTCCCGCTCCCTGCAGCGTCACCGCCCGCCCGACATACGTCAGCGCAACGGCATGTTCATTCCCCACAAACTGCGCCGCCCGCTGCCCCAGCAACGCACTATTCGTCGCCGCAGCATCGGGCCATGCATCCACCTGCCACCACGAATCCAGCCGCTTCACCGCCGCAAAATCCGTACCCGCAACCACAACCGGCGTCCCCGTATCCGTCGTCGCGACCGCATACCCAAACTCTGCCGCCAACGCATCATCGCCCGCAACCTGACGCACACGCGCCAGAGCATCCGCGGGTAGCGAAGCATTCGCCGCAGCCGTCATCACCACGTTCGCGCCGAAGCTGCGAAACTCCTTATGCAGCTTCGCATCGAGATCCGCATACAGCGTCAACAACGCCGTCGCCACTCCCGCCGACACCGTCATCGCAATCAGCGCCGACACGCTCCGCGCCCTGCGATGCACCAGCGACCGCCGCAGCATCCCCGTCAGGCTCAGCCTGGAAACCCTCGAAGCAGCCATCACGCATCCTCCCGCAGAATCGCCGAAGGCTCCATCCGCAACGCCGCCCGTATCGCCGGCGTACTCCCCGCAATCGCCACCACCAGCGCTAGCGCCACCACCACCGGCAGCAGCACAGGAATCAACACCGCCTCCGCCGCTCCACCATCCCCACGAAAGATCCGCGCACCCAGCCACGCCGCCAACCCCGATCCCGCAAGATACCCAAAACTCCCCGCCAGCACCGCCAGCAGTCCACTCTCCGCATAAAACAGAAACGCAATCGCTCCTTTGCTCGCCCCTAGCGAACGCATCAGCCCAATCTCTCCGCGTCGCTCCAGAATCGCCGTAGCCATCGCCGCGCTCACCGCAAACCCCGCAGCCAGCAACGCCGCCGCACTGATCAGCCACATCAACCCGCTGATCCGATTCAGAACATTCCCCTCACTCTGTTCCACCCGCCGCACCTGCTCCGCCTGAGCCCCAGGAATCGCCTCACGAATCTGATAAGCAATCGAGTTCGCATACGGCCGGCAATACCAGATCTCCCTCTTCTGCGGCGACAACGTATCCGGATCGACCCGAGCAAACGCATCCTCGGGTTTCGTTCTCGCAGCAACATCGACACGCGACACAGCGTCAGAATTTCCACTGAGGACCTGCGCGGTGGCCAGCGGAAACAGAATCTGATTGTCCGTTGCATCGCCGGTCGACACGATGCCTGTGATCGTAAATTTCTGTTCTACATGTCGGGGCACCATTCTTTTGGCATTCTTGACAGCCTCCGTTTGTGTGTCTGGTAACTCCACCGAGATGGTGTCGCCTTTCCGAAGAAGCAGCTTTTCTGCCAGGGAACTTCCCAATGCAACCTGATCGCGAGACACCGGCCATAAACCTTCGAGCTTCCACCATGGATGCAACGCCGGAGCTCCGGTCTTCAGACCTCCAAAGTCATGATCGAACCAGTAACCAACCCCCTTGGCAGGGAACAGTCCCTCAGTGCCTTGTTGTGTTACTGCCACCTGCACCGCCAACTCCGGACTAACCCCCGTAATATTGTTCGCCCAGAAAATTCCCTTCAGCTTCTCTAAATCCGACTCCTTCAAATAAGCTCCACCGCTCGCCGGCTTCACATCCACCCCACCCACCTTTACATCCAGCAGCTCCGCCTTCGGATACACAACAATATTCGCCCCATACACTGCCAGCTCTTTATGAATCCGATCACCGATCGTCGTAGCCAGCGCGAGCATCGCCGTCACCGCCGTCGTGCCCAGCAGAATCGCAATCCCCGCCAGCATCTTTCTGCGGCGTTGTCTGCGAAAGCTCTCCATCAGCAGGCGAAAAAACATCAGAGTCCCCTCACCGTTCCGGCCCTCACCGCTCGAACACCGGAGCCAGTTCGCGCAGATCCGCAGCCTGAATCACCACCTGCCCACCCCCCACCGTCGACTTCAGCGGAATCGGATTGCACCCGCCCCTTTGCCCCATCGACGCAGCATTCAGCGGCGAAGCGCACATCTTGCACGTAATCCCCTGGTCTCCGATATAAAAACCCACCGGCCCGCATATCTGGCAGGCATCCGCAACCGAAACAATCGTTCCATCCGGCTTCTTGAACAACAGAAAACGAGCCTCAAAACTCCCGCCCTTGCCATCGTCCAGATGCACGCCATACCTGTGCAGCTTGTCGTCATTCACATCCGCCGTGGGCAGCGTCACCTGCGACCCAACCAGCGTCACCGGAGCGGTAGGCGACAGCGCCGTCGAGCTCTTTGCATAAATAAACTCAGCCGTCGAAAGAAAGATAAAAAGAAAACTCGTCGCCACCACGGCCGTCATCCACATCTTCTCGCGGCGCTGGCTCCACTCCGCCCGCCGCTTGTCAGCAGCCGTCGCCCCTGCACTCAAAACCACCGGTGCACGCCGCTTGTACTCCAGCAACATCATCAACCCCGCCAGCGCCAGCATCGTCACAAAGAAGAAAAGATCATTCCTTACGATCGGGCCGATAAATCGCATCTCCGTCGTGCTCGATGGCAGCACCCCATTCTCACTCAACTCATGCAGCCCGCTGACGATCAGCTGAAACGCCACAAAATACAGAATCACTGTCGTCACGCGAAAGAACCGCTGCAGGTTGATCTTCACGCTGCCGCGAATAAACAGCACGCCAAACACCACCGCCACCGCAATCCCCAGCAGCGTCCCGGTAAAACTCAACAACTCCGTCGAGTTCAGCGTCACCGCCGACAGAATCAAAACCGTCTCCACGCCCTCGCGCAGCACCAGCAGAAACACAAAAAAGAACAGCCCGATCTTCGAAACCCCGCCCGCCCCCGTGTACTTCGCCACCTTCTCTTCAATCGAGCCCCTCATCGTCCGCGCGGTCTTCTGCATGAACCAGATCATGCTGATCACAAACACCGCTGCCGCCAGCATCACCCAGCCTTCCACAATGTCGGAGTTGAACTGCGTCCGCGCAACCACCGCTGCCACTGCGACGCTGGCAGCAACCGCGGCCCCAAGCGCCCAGAACACCGTCCGCTTCAGTTCCGGCCGCCCAATCTTTCCCAGGTAGGCGAAGACGATCCCGACGATCAGCGCCGCTTCCACCCCTTCGCGGAGCGTTATGATAAATGCCTGCAACATAAGGTCTTTCTCTTCCCAGAGGGAGATCGGTCGTGCGCCTCCGAAACCGGGCTGCACTGTGATCTCCGCGAGCCGAAATCTGGCCTCGTTTCCATTATTTAGTGTAAAGCGGACTATTTTGGTCGTCAATCAAACGCGCTGGTCTTCGAATAGATTTCTCCAGCCAGTTCCCGGCCACCAACAAAATCGTCCCCCACCATCAAAACCGTCATTTCGACCGAAGCGACGGACAGTTTCACCGTCCGCCGCGCAGTGGAGAAACCCCCGCATTTGCCCTTCTTTTTGCATAACAAACCCTTCCTTTTCAATTCCAAAAAAATAATTCCCCATATTTCCCGCCAAAAACGCATGTCAAGCCCCGACCCCACCTAACCCCAACCCCACCAACAACTTCCATTTGGCAAAAACATCCCCTCAACCGGCTATACTAGTAATAGGAATCAAGAAAAAGCCTCGGCTACGCCGGGGCTTTCTCCATCCAGAAAGGACAAAACCCTTTATTTGCACGATTTTGGCCGTAACCCCTTTGCCTGCACGAATTTACAAAGAGTGCTTTCCCGTAAACCGCTGATAAAAGATACTTTACGCGCGGGCAAGGGGAGGGGGGTTACCCCCCTATCCCAGCACCACAATCGGCTGCATCAACGTCCCCGCAATGCGCCGGCCGATCGCAAGCAGGTTCGTCGGCGTTGTGAATACTTTGATCAGGGGAGCCTGGGTGAAGTCAGGCAGATTCACCTGCATTCCATTGCGAAGCTGCCCCGCCAGCCGATCGTCCACCGTCACCGACGGCATCTCGGGCAGCAGTGTCCTGGGATGTGGCAGCAGCGCTTCAAGGTCAGCGACCGAGGCGCGCTTAAGTTGCTCCAGGGTGATCGCCTGATCGAGCGTAAACGCTCCGGCCTGGTTGCGTCGCAGACTCGAGAGGTGCGCCCCGCATCCCGCCAGTTGCCCCAGCTCATGGGCGACGGACCGCACATACCCGCCCGCGGAGACCGACATCCTAAAAGCTGCCGTGTCTCCTTCGAGCGAGGTCAGCTCGAAGTTGTGAATCGTGATTCGCGCCGGCTTGACGGCTACCGCCGCCCCGGCGCGCGCCAGCTTATGCGCCGCTACGCCGTTAATCTTCTTAGCCGAGAAGATGGGCGGAAGCTGGTCGATCTCGCCCCGAAACTGCTCGCTCAACACCCGCAGCTCCGCGAGCGATCGCGTCAGCGGCTGCCTCTCCGCCGTCGCCACTCCGTCGGCGTCGAAGCTGTCGGTGGCAAAGCCAAAACGGATGTGGCCGGTATAGTGCTTCTCCGCCTGTCCGAAGAACTGCGCCAGCCGGGTGTACTTGCCCACCAGCAACGGCAGAACACCGGTGGCCATTGGGTCAAGCGTTCCCAGATGCCCAATCGATTTTTCGCCCGCAACCCGGCGAACGATCGCGACGATGTCGTGGGAAGTTACGCCCGATGGTTTGTCGAGTACGAGAAGGCCGTTCATGCAGCTTCTAGTCTAGTTGCTAAAACGAGTTTCCCTGACGCACCAGAGAAAGGAACTCATTGCGAGTCTGCAACTGCGACTTAAATACTCCAAGCATCGCGGAAGTCACCGTAGACGAGTGCTGCTTCTCCACCCCCCGCATCATCATGCACAGATGCTGCGCCTCAAGAATCACAGCCACGCCTTGAGGGCGAATCGCATCCGTAATCGCGTCGCCAATCTGACGAGTCAAACGCTCCTGCACCTGCAGCCGCCGGGCAAAAACATCCACCAGCCGCGGAATTTTGCTCAAACCGATAACCTTCCCATTCGGAACGTAGGCAATATGAGCCTTCCCGAAGAACGGAAGCAGGTGATGTTCGCACATGGAGAAGAACTCAATGTCCTTTACGATCACCATCTCGTCATAGTCGACGTCGAAGAGCGCTTCGTGAAGGACTTCCGTGATGTCCATCGTGTAGCCGCGCGTAAGAAACTCCATGGATTTCTCCATGCGCTCCGGCGTTCGCAGCAGTCCGTCTCGCGTAGGATCTTCCCCGATACGGATCAGAAGCTCGCGATAAAGGTCCTGCGTCGAGATGTTGTCCAGCAAGGGCGTTTCGATAGTGGCCGAGATGTGTGGCATAAGTAGAGCCTTTCGTAGATTTCTTAGATCAGACCCGGCGCAGAAGCAGTTTCGCCGGCGTAGTCAAATGAGTTATTGCTCGTCTCCTCGACATGAACCTGTTCGAGATGGGCTGCACCAAAGCCCTGGAAGATGCGATATATCTCGATACTCAGATTCTCCGTAGTGGAGACTTTCGTCTCAAAGCAGTCGAGCGTATTCAAATTGGCGTGATCGAACCGAACCAGGAGATTTGTTTGCGCGAATCGGTCCAGCTCTGCGAGATTGCAGACCATCCCGGTCGCCGGATCAACATGGCCGCTGAATGTCACCTGGACCGTGTAGTTATGGCCATGACCATGCGGATTGTTGCATTTGCCGAAGACCTCCAGATTCTTCGCCGAATCGTAGGACTCAGTATGCAGCCGGTGCGAGGCGCTGAAGTGGTAGCGGCGGCTCATGTGCGCTTTCATGGCTCACCATAATAGTCTGCGAAGAGATCGGGCATCTCATAGACCCGAACGCGATGCAGCTTCGCATGAGGGATCTTATTGTCGAGCCGCCGCCAGATTGCAATCGCAATGTTCTCGGTGGTAGGGATCATGGTCTTGAACTCAGGAACCTCTAGGTTCAAATGACGGTGGTCATAGACACTGACAACCTCACGCTCAAGGATATCTTTTAGCTCCTTCAGATCCACGACGAATCCCGAAGTGGGATCGACACTGCCGGCCACGGTAACCTCCAGCGTGTAGTTGTGGCCGTGACCATTGCGATTTGCGCATTTGCCGAAAACCCGCAGGTTTTGCTCCGGAGACCAAGCCTCATTCCAATAGAAATGGGCTGACGAGAATTCGGCTTTACGTGTCAAAAAGATCATTTGTCTCCTTACATTAGATGTGGCGGCCGAGCTAGAGGATACAAGGCGTAACCGGTCAGGGGGCTATGCGGTAGCTGCGGCCCTTCCAGGCGACGTTTTTCCTGATGCGGTGATGAATGACGCTGCGGAAAAGCAGGTAGACAAAAAGAGGGACTCCGAAGATGGAGATGGCTATGTCAGACGCGGGAAAGTTCGAGCGCGCAACGCGTGAGTAAAACCGCCAAAGCGTCCTGGCCCAGATGAGAAGAATCAACCAACGCTGCCACGGGGCCAGCCAGAAGAGGCCAAATGCCAGTACAGGAAGTCCGAAAAAAAGCAGCAGGTCGAGTATGCGCCACAGGGCCAGAGCAACGGGCTTGGGGAAGAGAAGAGCGAAGTTCTTGGTCCAGCCCTCGATCATCTCTCCGGTTGTTCGGTACATCCGGGTGGAAAGGGCGTCCGGAGCGTAACGAAAACGGATGATGTGGGGCCCCCGTTTGATGTTGTAGGCCAGGGCTACATCTTCGAGGATGTCTTTGCCGATCGCCCGGTGGCCGCCCGCGGAGAAGTATGCATCGCGATCCACCAGGATGAACTGTCCGTTGGCCGCAGCCAGGGGGCGAGCGGGATCATTGACCTGGTCGGAGGGATAGACGGACGCGAGTTCCGAGAAGACCAGCGGCATCACAGCGTGCTGCCAGAAGCCGCTGACGATCTGGCGGGGGGAGTAGGAAAGCAGAGCCGCTTTGTGCTTCTCCATCTCCCGCAGCGAACGAGAGAGGTCGTTGAGTTCGTGGATGGTATCGGCGTCGGTGAAGAGGAGGCGTCTTCCGCGCGCGGCCTGTGCGCCGGTCCAGCATGCATTGCTCTTCCCGGTAAATCCTCCGCGGTCGCTGAGATCGAGTGGAGGCGCATCGAGGAGAGTGACACCAGCGTGATCTGCGGCGGCTTTGGCAGCGATCTCGCGAGTGTTGTCGGTTGAGGCGTCGTTGACGACGATCAGTTCCCATTGATGTCCCAGGGCGAATCCGGGTTCGGACTGGTTCAGCAGGGAGGCGAGGCAAGCCGGCAACGAGCGCTCTTCATTGCGAGCCGGAATGATGACCGAGAGCTCTAGTTCAGGAGGTTCAGCCGAGTTTGGGGCCAGCGCGCGGTCCGTATCGTTCACAAGTTCGTATTATAGGAAGTGGAGCTTATTGTGCGTCGAATCTGGATAAGTCTGGTGTTGGGAGCGTTGCTGGCGACAGGATGCGACCGGGGAAGTCATCCCGGAAACATCGACAAGACTGCGCCGGAGTTTACTTTGAGCGATGGCACCCGGACGGTGGACCTGAACAAGCTGCGGGGACGGGTTGTGGTGCTCAATCTATGGGCGACGTTCTGCGTTCCGTGTCTTGAAGAGTTGCCGAGTCTGCTTGCGCTGCAGCAGCAGATTCCGGACCTGGCGGTGGTCGCTGTCAGCATGGACCAGGACCCGGACATCTATCAGCGATTCCTGGTGGAGCATCATGTCGATCTGCTGACGATCCGGGATGCAGATCAGCGCGTGAATGCTCTGTACGGCACGGTGCAGATCCCTGAGACTTACATCATCGACAAACAAGGCGTGCTGCGCAGAAAGTTCGTTGGAGCGCAGAACTGGACCAGCCCGGAGATTACCCGCTATCTGGCGAATCTGTCGGACGCGCCGCGCTGATATGATCAGGGTATGACACAGCTTGACGTTCTTTATCGCTACGGCTCTGCGCCGACCGAATCAGCGATTCTGGCGATGGCGAAGGTACGCGAGGTGTATGGCGTTCGCCGCATGGAAGTCGATGAGACGAAGAAGACGGTACGGGTTGAATACGATGCGAGCCGATTGACGGAGCCGGTGATCCATCAGCTTCTGCGGCGCGCGGGCATGGATATTGTGGATAGGATGCCGATGTTCGTTACGCCACCGCCGCCGGAGCCTGTGGCTGCGAGTTAGTTGCCGTGCGGCGTGTTATCCGTTATTTTAGTGCTGTTTTTACCTGCTTTCTGCGCCCGTAGCTCAGCTGGATAGAGCATTTGGCTTCGAACCAAAGGGTCGGGAGTTCGAATCTCTCCGGGCGCACCATCTCTTTTGAGGTCCTTGTGTTGAATCACTTAGGGACACACCCCTGCAGCGGTTTGGAAGTCCATGAATCTGTGACTTCCCGATAACCCGTTTGCGGGTAGGCGGCCCCCTATAAATACTTATAGGTAGCCGGTTACCAGAATCTCGCATCCAATCTCTCGCCGATAAGATTCCGGCGCAGCTCCACGTCCTTCAGGAGCCACCCAGATTTCCTATGGGGATGCTGATGCAGAGTTTTCCTACCCGCTACCGGATCTCGCTGCTCTTGCTCTCCCTTCTGACCTTCTGCACAGGCAGACTGCAGTCGCAGGCCTTCCCCACCGCCTCAAAGAACACTCAGTACTCCGTGTTCGGCACATACTCCCTGGTCTCCCCCGACGACCGCAACGCCACGCTGAACAGCGGCGTCACCTTTGGCGGCGACTACACCCACATGTTCGGCAACTTTGCCCTCTCGGTCGAGCCGCGTATCGCATTCGCTCCCGGCAACACCGTCGGCGAAAGAACCTTCGGCGGAGGCCTCCGCTTTGAATATCGAATCAAACGCCTCATCCCCTACGTCGATTACATCGTGAGCTACGGCGTCGTCACATTCACCCACCCAACCGCTCCCACCTACACGAGAGACGACGCCTATGTGCGCTCGCCCGGCATCGGCCTTGACTATTACCTCTCTCGCCAGTTGGGCGTCCGCGCCGACTATCAGTTTCAACATTGGACTATCGTGCCGGGCGACACGTTCAACCCCCGCGTCCTCAGCTTTGGAGTCGTCTATCGCATCCCCTACAAGCCCTACGTCCACTACTAGCCCCACTCGCGAAATCCATTCCCAGGGATGCTACTTCAGGGCGCGCACCATACCTCTCTGGATTGGCATTCCTTCCTCACTCAATGGTTTGCTCTAAGCGGTGAATTCCGTTATCGTTAAGAAGTTGCATCCCCACGCAATGTGCGCCCGTAGCTCAGCTGGATAGAGCAACTGGCTACGAACCAGTAGGTCGGAGGTTCGACTCCTTCCGGGCGCACCATTCACTTCCCTCCCTACATTTTCCCCGGCATTTGGAGCCGGGAATTACTTGCCATTTGGGGGGGTACCCCCCTCCCCTTATCGTCGCGTAAAGTATCTCTTATCAAGAGTTTACGGAAGTAACGTGTCCGCAAATTCGTCTTATGAAAGGGTTTACGCGCAAAATCGTCTTTCTAAAGGAGTTAGCCCCGGGGTCACCCGGGGCTGCTTTGTTTTTCGATCTATATTTTAAGTATAGCGGATGGAAGCTAACTAAAATGCCAACTCGATCATGTTTTGTTTGTGGGGTTTAGGCGGTTTTGGGACTTGACAAGCGATTTTCGGGCAGAAAATGGAGAAAAATATTTTCCGTTGTTGGATGTCGCTGAGAACAAGCCGATTCCTGGTTCGGTTATGTTTGAGGAGAGGGTCGTATGGCAGTTACAACGGCAGCAGCGATGGAAAGGTAGGTAGTGGATCAGTTTCAGAAAGAACGAACCTCAGCGGCTAAAGCCGCAATTGTTGCAGTCCATTTACGGCACGGCTGAAGCCGTGCCCTTAAGCAAGACAAGTCTTACGTCACAGTTTCATCCGTGCGCTTAAGCTTAAGCAGGACAAGTCTTACGACACAGCTTCATCCGTGTGCTTTAGCAGGAAAGTCAATGCCCTTATGCAAAAAAAGGAAAACTGACCCGCTTCCGGAAAGTAGCCGACTATTTTTTGAGCAGGGGAAGGACGAGGGGGAGGATGTTGTTGGCGACGACCTTGTTTCCTTCGGCGGTGGCGTGGGTTTGGTCGGGTTGCATCATGCCCTTGACGCCGAAGACGCCTTTGAGCAGGAAGGGAAGCATCGGCACTTTGTATTTTTTGGCGAGCAGCGTGTAGGTGTCGTTGAACTGCTGGATATAGTCGGGGCCGTAGTCCGGGGGCAGGGTGATGCCGGCGAGGACGACCTTGTGCGCCGGAGTCCTTGAGACGGGCGACGATGGTGTCGAGATTAGCGCGGGAGTCTTCGATGCGGAGGCCGCGAAGGCCATCGTTGCCGCCGAACTCGACGACGACGACTGCGGGTTTCATGGCGAGGACGTTGAGTCGAGTCGCTCGACGCCGTCTTTGGTGGTGTTGCCGCTGATGCCCTGATTGACGACGCGATAGTGATAGCCCCTGGCGTCGAGGTCGGCCTGGAGATAGTCGGGATAACTTTTGCCGAGTTCGGCGCCGTAGCCGGCGGTGAGGCTGTCGCCGAAACAGACGATGACGGGACGCTTGTCGTTGACGACGGCGGCCGGGAGTGGCGGGGCGGGGAGGGAAGCTTCGGCTGCAGGCGGTGCTGTTTGGGCTGCGGCTGGTTCTGCTGATCGTTGTGCCGCTTGTTCTGCTGCGGGGATCGATTTGCCTGAGTCCAGACCCTCGGCCTGTTTTGCGGTGTGATCGACGCGGCAGGTCGTGAGGAAGAGCGCGAGGACGGCTAGAATAGCTATGGATACAGTTCTCCGCATGTTTACAAAGTACCAAACCGAGCCGCGTCCGGAAGAAGGAGACTATTGCAGTTGAGCGTACCGACTCCCATGATTAGAGTTGAAGGCCTGAGCAAGTCCATTCGTAACGGAAGCCGCACGGTGGATATTTTGAAGGGTCTGACCTTCACGGTGCCACAGGGCCAGTTTGCCGCAATTATGGGCGCGAGCGGCAGCGGCAAGTCCACACTGCTTGGTCTGCTGGCGGGGCTGGATACGCCGAGCGCGGGAACGGTGAAACTGAATGGCACGGAGATCAGCTACCTGCCCGAAGATAAGCTTGCACAGGTGCGCGGGAGGACGATCGGGTTTGTGTTTCAGTCGTATCAACTGATCCCGACGCTGACGGCGCTGGAGAATGTTTTGCTGCCGTATGAACTGAATGCGGAGGGGAGAGAGAGCGGGCTGGCGCGGGCGCGGGAGCTGTTGCGCAGTGTTGGGCTGGGCGACCGAATGGATCACTACCCGGTACAGCTCTCCGGAGGGGAACAGCAGCGCGTGGCGCTGGCGAGGGCGTTTATTCTGAAGCCGCCGATTGTTCTGGCGGACGAGCCGACGGGAAATCTGGATACGACCAACGGCGCGCACGTGCTGGAGCTTCTGCTGAATTTGAATCGCACAGAGGGTACGACGCTGGTGCTGGTGACGCATGACCCGGTGCTGGCGGAGTATGCGGACCGGCGGATTGTGTTGCGCGATGGGTTGATTATTGCGGATGAGATGAACCCGAATCCGGCGGCGCGCGAAGCCGCAGTGACGAGAGACTGATGGCGTCGCTAAGCTATCGTTCGGCTGCGAAGATCGCCGCGCGCGAGATGCATTCGTCGCGGGCGAAGTTTTTCTTTGTCATTCTTTCGGTCGCGATTGGGGTGGCGGCACTGACGGGCGTTCGCGGGTTCTCTTCGTCGTTCCGAAGCACGTTGCTGGATCGGGCACGAAGCATTATGGCCGCGGACCTTTCGGCGCGGATGTTTCAGCAGCCGACGCCGGAGCAACAGAAGGGACTGGATGAGATCGCCGCGAGCGGCGTGGAGATTACGCCGGTGACGGAGCTTCTGTCGATGGCGTCTTCTGCGAAGACTCTGGATCCGCTGCTGGTTTCGATGAAGGCGGTGGATCCGTCGATGTATCCGTTTTACGGAGAGATGGAACTGGCTCCGGCTGCGCCGTTGAAGACAGTGCTGACGCTGGACACGGTGGCGGTGGCGGACGATCTTCTGGTGCGGTTGAATCTGAGGGTTGGCGATCAGTTGAAGATTGGGACGCAACTGTTTCGGATTGCGTCGGTGGTGGTGAATGAGCCGGACCGGCTGTCGAGCAACTTTGCGGCGGGACCGCGGGTGCTGATCTCTCGCGATGGTCTGGAGGCGAGCGGCTTGCTGGCGCCGGGAAGCCATGCGGGGCAACGCTATCTGTTCAAAGTGCCGAAGCCACGCAATGGCGCGCCTATCTCGGATAAGGCGGTGGCGGATTTGAAGACGCAGCTGGAAAAGCTTCTTCCGGAGGCGCAGATTATCGATTATCGCGAGACGAATCCGGCGTTGACCCAGGGGCTGGATCGAGCGACGAGTTTGCTGTCGCTGATGAGCCTGGTGGCGCTGGTGCTGGGAGCGATCGGCGTGGCGATGGCGATGCGGGCGCATCTGCAGCAACGGCTGGATACGATTGCGATTATGAAGTCGCTGGGGGCGCGGTCGGGACAGGTGATCAAGATCTATTTGCTGCAGACGTTATTGCTGGGCACGGCCGGAGGTGTGCTTGGCGTTGCGCTTGGAGTTGGAGTGCAGCTGAGTTTTCCGGTTCTGCTGGCGAAGCTGATCCATGTGGATACGGAGCTGCATGTGCAGCTGAGCACGGTGCTGACCGGGCTTGCTGTCGGGATTCTGACGACGCTTCTGTTTACGCTGCCGCCGCTGCTGGATATTCGCGGAGTGCGGCCGATTCTGATTCTGCGCAGGGCGGTGGATGATAACGACGATCCGTTTGTGGCGGGGATCTGGCGGAAGATCTCGAAGAACGCTGCGCAGGTTGGGGCGGCGGTGCTGATTCTTGCGGGGCTTGCGGCGATTGCGACGACGCTGAGCGATTCGGTGATTGTGGGCCAGGTTTTTTCTGTGGGGTTGGTGGTGGTGCTTGGAGTGCTGCTGGCTGCGTCGGCGGCGGTGCTGGCGGGGCTGCGATTCTTTTTGTCGAAGACGCGGCTGCATCTGCCGTCTTCGGTGCGGCATGGGCTGGCGAATCTGTATCGGCCGGGAAACCCTTCGGCGGCGCTGCTGGCGGCGTTGGGGATGGGCGTGATGCAGATCATGACGGTGTACCTGGTACAGAAAGCGGTGGTGTCGGAGCTGCATATTTCCGCGGCGCCGAATCTGCCGAATGTTTTTCTGATCGATATTACGAACAGCGAGATCGCGGGAGTGCGAACGCTGCTGAAGTCTGCGCACAGCGTGACGGCCGAGCCGGAACTGCTGCCGGTGGTGTCGTCGCGCGTGATTGCGATCGATGGCGTGCCGGCGGACAAAGCGAAGCTGAAGAATTTTCCCAGGCGGATGCTGCGGTCGATCAATCTGACGTGGATGGACAGCACGCCGCCGGGGACGAAGGTGGTGGAAGGGAAGTGGTGGGCTGCGAATGAAAGGGCGCCGGTGGTTGCGATTGAGCAGCGGCAGGCTGAGCGGCTGGGGGTTCACGTTGGATCGCGGATTACGTTTGCGGCGCAGGATGCGCAGATCGTCGCAACGGTGGTTGCGCTGACGAAGGCGGATGGGCAACACGCATTTTCGCGGGCGGAGTTTATTCTGCCGCAGCCTGTGCTGGCTGGGTTGCCGGTGGTGTGGTATGGCGGCGTGCATGTGGACCCGGCGCATGTGGGGGAGTTGCAGCGGGCGCTGTATGGCGCGTATCCGACGGTGACGGTGATCAACGTGGCGCAGGCGCTGGAGACGGTGCGGGCGGTGGTGATCCAGATCACCTACGTGATCCAGTTTCTGGCGGCGTTTTCGATCTTTGCGGGTGTGATTATTCTGGCGAGCTCGATTGCGGGGACGCGGTATCGGCGAATACGGGAGGTGGTGGTGCTGAAGACGCTGGGTGCGACGCGGCGGCGTATCGCCACGGTGTTTTCGATTGAATTTGCGGTGCTGGGGCTGGTGGCCGGGGTGGTGGGAATCGCCTTCGCCAATATGATTGCGCGGGTGCTGCTGACGAGGATGACGGTGGTGTATCACTTCAACTGGGTATGGACGGCGGTGGCGCTGGTGGGGACCGCGGGCTTGACGGTAGCAACGGGGTGGATGGCGAGCCATCGTATTCTGGGGCGGAAGCCGCTCGAGGTGTTGCGGGAAGAATAGATGCGGGTGGGTGATTTTGAAATTTTCAAGAGTGGTTTGGCAGTGGTGCGGAGGGGGCCAGCATTCGGGTAAAGGGTTTTATTATCTGAGAATCCAGCGAATCGGCCTTTGAAGAGTGAGGGGATTTCCTCGGTTCGGCGGCGAAACCGGGGATTTCTGGAATGGGAATAATTTTTCTATTGACATTCGTTTCTGCAGTCCCGTAGATTCCGGTGCGTGCCCAATAATGCGATCAGTCTGGGTCGAAGCTTTGGGTTGCGCGTTGGATGGAGCACGAGACTGAAGGACTTCAGGAGAATTCGGTGATGCGAGTGAATGATAGAAGGATGACGGATATGTCAGTCAGCGTGAAGATGGCGCGAGGGATTTTCAGAGTGGCGATGGTGGCCGCTCTGGTTGTGGGTGCCGCTCTAACGTGTACGCCGGCGATGGCTCAGACCGGCGGTCAGGGCGCGATCCAGGGAACGGTGAAGGACGCGACAGGCGCGATCGTTCCCAATGCGAAGGTGGCCGCGAGGAATGTCGCGACGGATGTGGAGACGACACGGCCCACGTCCTCGGACGGCCTGTATAACATCGGCCCGCTGCTTCCGGGAACCTATACAGTAACGGTGACCGCGAACGGATTCGCGACGTTCAAACAGGAGAATGTCACGGTTGACGCGATGAACACGCTCGGGTTGAATGTGACGCTCAAGACCGGCAGCGTCAGCGAGACGGTGACGGTCTCGTCCGCTCCTCCGGCGCTGGACACCACCAATGCGGCACTGGGCGGAGTGATCGAAAACAGTGTGTACACGGCGCTGCCGCTTATGATCTCGGGCAGCCAGCAACGCGACGTGACGCAATTCTCCAACCTGCTGCCGGGCGCGCAGGTGAATCCCGGCGGGCGGTCGTCCATTATCGGCGGCACGGGACAACGGCTTGGCGAACTCTACGTGGATGGTCTTCCGGTAACGACGCTCAGTCAGCAGGGGGATAATCGGCCAATCTTCAACATCGTTCCATTGGAGTCAATCGATCAGATTAAGGTCGTCACCAGCGGTTTCTCCGCGGAGTATCAGGGCGCGGGTCTTGAAAACTACAATCTGAAGTCGGGAACGAATCAGTATCACGGCTCGATCTTCGCCTATTTCCGCAACACCGCTTTCGATGCGTGGTCGTTCTCCTCCAAGCCGGGTGGCGGCAATACGCAAAAGATCATCCAAAATGGCGTCGTGGTTACCGTCCCCGGACCAAAGCCTGCGGAACACCAGACGGAGCTTGGCTTCGCAGTCGGTGGTCCGGTGAAGATACCGTTTCTGTTCAACGGCCACGACAAGCTCTTTTTCTACGCGGCGTACGACAAGTTTCGCTCTCGTCTGGCCTCGAATCCGTCTTCCACCACCATCCCTACCACTCTGATGCGTCAGGGCAACTTTCAGGAGCTGCTCTCGACCGCCAACGGTGGCCTGGGTAACAGTGCCGGGGTCAACTATCCCATCTACGATCCCACATCATTGGCGAGTTGCACCGCCCATAGCAACAATGGCCCCTGCCGTTACCAGTACGGTTACGGCCCGGGGGGCACCAGCGGCGCGAACGGCAATCCTGTGAAGACCGGGGCACCGATCAATGTGATTCCGGCCAGCCAGCTCTCACCAATCACGCAGTACATGCAGAGCTTTATGCCGGACCCGACCATCACAACGGTTGGCACGATCCAGAATAATTTCCTGGGCGGCATTCCGAGCGGCTTTGACAACTGGCTCTACTCCGGCCGGGTCGACTACAACATATCCTCGCGGCAGACGTTGTCGTTTGCTATCACTGGCGGCAATCGTCATGCAGTGCCTTACACCGGTACAGCCAACCCGCCGCTTCCTGTGCCCTATTATTCTTCGACGAAATCGACGGTTGCCGGACACTGGGCCGAACTGGAGCACACCTTTACGATCACGCCGCACCTGGTGAACCAGTTTAAATACGGATTCATGAACTTTGGCGGCCCGCCGGTGCAGAGCATTACCCAGGGAATCCCACAGTATGCTCTTTCCGCTTCGGGTATAACCGGGCTTCCCGCAGGCCAGGCGTCGGAGAACTTCCCCAACACGACGTTTTCCGGAACGAATTCGCCGGCTGGATGGGTTGGCAATTCACCGACGACCACCAACGTCTCCGAGACCTTCACGGCGCTGGATAACCTGAACCTGCTGAAGGGCAAGCACTCAATGAACTTCGGCGGTCAATACCAGTGGCTGGAGAACAATGCCAGTACCGCTGACGGGCCTTCGACACCAACTTCTCTGACCTGGAGCACCAACGAGACCGCCAGCATTACCGGAACGACCTACACGGCGAACACCGGCTATTCCTACGCGAGCTATATGTTGGGCGCAGTCAACGCTTCGGGTGCGACGCTTCAGCCGTTCAGTCTGGTGGGCGGACGATTCCGTCCTGCTGCCGTCTATTTCCAGGACGATTACAAGGTCACTTCCAAGTTGACGCTGAACCTCGGAATACGCTGGGATTACCTGCCCACGTATCGTGAGGCGCAGGACCGGTGGTCGTTCCTCAATCCGAATCTCACCAATCCGCTCACAGGAAGCCCAGGCCTGCTGCAATTTGCCGGCGATCGCGGGGCAGGCGTCAGCTGCCAATGCAGCACTCCGGTGAACACGTACTGGAAAGATTACGGACCTCGCCTCGGCTTTGCGTATGCAGCAGACGACAAGACCGTCTTCCGCGGCGGCTGGGGAATCCTCTATTCCCATGCCGGGGGCACCGGTGGTGCAGGCGGAGCAGGGACCGGAACCGGACAGGCCGGCTTCAACAGCACGACCTCTTTCGCGGATGGCGCCGCCGGCGCTTCAGCCGGACCAGCGTTCTATCTGAATAACAACCCGGCGTTCTCTGCGCCAAACGCTAACTTCGGTGGTCCAGGGTTTGTTCTACCGGGAATTGCGCCGATCAGTGCAACGAGCCAACTCCAGGGAACTGGATTCTTCGTGTGTTCCGGTCAGGCGATCGCACAATGCAATGGGAAGACGGGAACCTCTGGCGGCACTGGAACGGGCATCGCGTTTGCCGATCCGTATCTCTCGGGCCGCGCGCCGGAGTTCTCTTTCTTCAACGTCGGCATCCAGCGCGAGATCACCAATAACCTGGTGGTATCGGTGAACTACGTTGGCAGCCAGAGTCACTTTATCGCCGGTGCGGGCGGTATTCGCGGCCTCTACGCGGGCCAGCTTGATCCACAGTATCTTGCTCTCGGCTCGAATCTGAGCAAACCGGCTACTGCGGCCAATATTGCTGCGGCGCAGGCTGCTACGGGTCTCACGCTTCCCGTTCCTTACCCGGGTTACATCGCAGCGGCGGCAGTAAACTCCAGTGCAACGATTCAGCACATGTTGACATGGAAGCCTCAGTACTCGGGTACGACGGATACCTGGGGCACCAACGTAGCGAACGCCAACTATAACGCCTTCCAGCTTTCGGTCAGCCAGCGTGCATCCCATGGCTTGACTCTGAATATCAACTACACCTATTCGAAGAACATCGATAATGCGGGCACGATGCGCAGCGGCTTTGCGATTCCGGCGGCTTTCACAGCGACTGGAAGGAACATTCCAATCGATCGCGCTGACCGGTCTAACAGTATCAACAGCCAGCCTCAGAACCTGAGTATTTTTGGGGTTTATGATTCGCCGTTCGGCAAGGGCAAGATCGGCAGCGACCACTTCCTGGTTCGCGCGCTGCTTGGCGGATGGCAGACCTCCGAGATATTCCAGTACTCCTCGGGTATTCCTCTGGCGCTGGTCGGTAGCTGCAATGCAACGCAGAATGTGGGTCAGGGCACGTGCATGCCGGACGCGAATCCAAATTTCTCCGGCTCTGTGCGTCAAAATGGAGGATGGGGCAAGGGCGTCACTGCTGCAACTTTGGGAACGGTGAGCTACCTGACAGGAGCTATTCCAAGTACAGCTTCCAGTATCGGAACTGGAGGCGGCCCCTGCACCTCCACCACTGGACCTTACTGCAACTCGGGGAACTATATGATCGGCGACCTGGGCCGCATTGCACCCTATGGCCTTCGCGGACCGGGGATAAACCGCCTGACGGCCTCGCTTCGCCGCACCTTCGACTTTACCGAGCGGGCGAAGTTTATCTTCGGCGTCGACTGCCAGAATGTAACCAACACGGTTACTTTTGGAGAAAACGCCTCGAACAACCAGATCGGCGTCAATGTGGACTCGTCCACTTTGGGCACCGTCAACTTTGCAACGGCCGACGCCCGCGCCTTCCAGTTTTCGGGCCGGTTCCAGTTCTAAGGCCGGCGTACTTGTTTCCGGCGGGCAGATGGCGATGATCGGCATCTGTCCGCCTTTTCTTTGTGCGGGCGTCCGCGCAGGAAAGGGTCAGAATGGTTTGTAGCGGATGGAAACGAAGGCTTGTGTGGCCGGTCGTGCTCGCAGGTGTTGGATTGCAGGGGGTCGCGCAGCAGGTCTCGTACGAGCATGCAACTCCGCAACAACTGGCTGGAATTGCGAAAGACAACTCAAGGCACTTCGGGGACGATCCGGATGACGGTGGTCCGATCGCGACGGATTTGTCCTCTTCGCTGGATCCCGCGGCGGTAGGCAAGGCAATGAGGAAGGTTGCGGATTGGCAGATGGCCCGGTCTGAATCCTACTTCGACCGGATATGGACGTGGAGCGTGTTATACAGCGGCTTTATGGCGGCTTCGCAGTCGCTGGGCGATACGAAATATCGCGATGCCATGGAGGCGATGGGAAAGAAATTCGACTGGCAGCTTCGCTCGCACCTGCCCGACGCGGACGATCAGAGTATTGGCCAGACTTACCTGGAGCTTTATCTGCTGAAGAAAGATCCGGAGATGAAGAAGCCGACGCAGGCGGAACTGGATGCCTTGCTGCCGGAGCCTCACGTTTCCAAGAAGCCGGGAAAGCCGCTGGTGTGGTGGTGGTGCGATGCGCTGTTCATGGCTCCGCCGGTGTGGTCGAGGATGTATGCGGCAACCGGAGACAAAAAGTACCTCGGCTATCTGGATGAGGAGTGGTGGAAGACGTCAGACCTGCTCTACGACAAACAGGAACATCTATATGCGCGGGATGCAGACTTTTTGACGAAGACTGAAGCTAATGGCAAGCGGATGTTCTGGTCGCGCGGCAATGGGTGGGTGATGGGCGGCATTGCGAGGACGCTGGACTATCTGCCGAAGAACGATCCGGCACGGGCGCGATATGTGACGCAGTTGCAGGAGATGGCTGCGCGCGTGGCTTCACTCCAGGGTAAGGACGGACTCTGGCGGTCGGGTCTGCTCGATCAGGAAAATTATTCAGAGCCGGAGATGTCCGGGTCGGCTCTGTTTACCTATGCGCTTGCGTGGGGAATCAATGAAGGGATTCTCGACAAGAAAACGTACCAGCCGGTTGTGGCGAAGGCGTGGGCGGGGATGTTGAAGCATGTGTATGCAGACGGCCGCCTGGGGTGCGTTCAGCAGACGGGCGCAGAGCCGGCGCCGTTCAAAGCGACGGCCAGCTATACCTACGGGGTGGGGGCGTTTCTGATGGCGGGGAGCGAGATTCGACGCATGGGTGTCGCGCCAACGGCCACGAAGAGGAGCCACAAGCCGAGTTAGCGGTGCCGGGTTGTAGGATGAAGTTGGCTCGCAATTCCAACTGTATGGGTGCCGTGAATGAAGGTGGAGAGAGGACAGGCGCTGTGTGTGCATCGGCAGCGCTTTGGGCGCGAGGGGCAGATATTTGCCGCACCGGCGCGGGTGAATCTGATTGGCGAGCATACCGACTATACGGGCGGTTTCGTGATGCCGATGGCTATCGGGTTTCAGACGGTGGCCGTTGTAAGTACGCGAGAGGATAACCGCGCAGTTTTTTATTCGGCCAACTATGACGAGGAAGTTGGCTTTGAACTCTCTTCTCTGAAGAGAGCGCCGCTGGGCAGTTGGAGCGATTATGCCGCGGGCGTGTTGTGGAGTCTTCGCGAGGAAGGTGTGACCGTCGGCGGATTCAATCTGAGCCTGGCGGGAGATGTACCGTTGGGGGCAGGATTAAGTTCGTCGGCTTCGGTAGAAGTTGCGACGGCGATGGCGCTGCTGAGTCGAGCGGAGTGGAGTTGCCGCTGGAAAGGGTCGCAACCCTTTGCCGCCGTGCGGAGAATGAATTTGTCGGCGCGAAGAGTGGCATTATGGACCAGTTTGCGGTTGCGGGTTGCGTCGCGAATCGAGCGATGCTACTGGACTGCCGTTCGCTGAGGTACGAGCAGTTGCCTTTGCCGGATGAGGTGCGGGTAGTGATTTGCAACTCGATGGTGAGGCATGCCGTGGCGACGGGCGAGTATGGCGAGCGCAGCGTCGAAGTGGAGGCTGGGCAGGAAGTGTTGCGGCGGGAGCGGCCAGGGGTGGAGTTGCTGCGCGATGCCTCGCTCGAGGATCTTGAAGAGTGCAGGAGCCTGATGTCTGCTGCGAGCTTCAAACGGTGCCGGCATATCATTACGGAGAATCGGCGCGTAATGGACGCGCGGGAGGCCTTGCTGGAGCGTGATATGCAGCGGTTTGGAGCGCTGATGGTGGAAGCGCATGTGAGTGTGCGGGATGATTTTGAGGCGAGTTGCGAAGAGGTCGATGCGTTGGTGACGATCGCGATGCAACAGCCGGAGTGCTTCGGGGCGCGGATTACCGGAGGCGGCTTTGGCGGTTGTACGGTGAATATCGTGCGTGCCGAAGCGGCGGATGGGTTTGCCGCAGCGCTGCGTCGCGACTATGCGGCGAAGACCGGGATTGAGGCGGATTGCTTTGTGTGCACGCCTTCGGATGGGGCGTTTGCGCTGGCGAAGAAGGATGGCAAAGGATGAATCCGTTGGCGCGGCAAAACCCTCATCGCCGGTTCAATCCTTTGAAGGGGGAGTGGATGCTGGTGTCGCCGCATCGCACGCAACGGCCGTGGCAGGGGCAAACAGAAAGCAAGGCTGCGGCAGTTTCTTTGACCTACGATCCGGATTGCTATCTTTGTCCGGGCAATCTGCGTGCCGGCGGCGAGCGGACGGAGAAGTACACGAGCACCTATGTTTTTGAGAATGACTTTGCGGCATTGAAGCTGGGCTCTCCGCGATTTTTTAGCGACGTGGATGGCAAGGGATTGCTGGTGGCAGAAGGGGAGAGTGGGGTGTGCCGCGTCATCTGTTTTTCGCCGAGGCATGACCTTACGCTGGCGAAGATGACGGTCGAGGAGATTCGCACGGTGGTGGACGCGTGGACAGAGCAGTGTCAAGAACTGGGTTCGCGCGACGATATTGGCTATGTGCAGATCTTTGAGAATCGCGGGTCGATGATGGGCGCCAGCAATCCGCATCCGCATGGACAGATATGGGCCAGCCGGTTGCTTCCGAATGAGGTGGTAGCAGAGCTGCGTGAGCAGCGAAACTATTTTGAGGCCCGCAGCGCGGTTTTGTTGTGTGACTATCAGCAGATGGAGGAGCGCCTGGGGGAGCGTGTTGTGGCGCAGAACCGGAGCTTTGTTGCGGTGGTTCCTTTCTGGGCGGTCTGGCCGTTTGAGGTAATGATTTTGCCACGGCGGCACGTCGCTCAGCTTCAGGCTTTTACGGAGTCGGAGCGCACGGACTTCGCGGCAATTCTGCGGTCCGTCACTGCAACATACGATCGGGTCTTCGATACGCCATTTCCATATTCGATGGGTCTTCATCCGGCACCTTGCGATGGGGAAGAGCATCTCGAGTGGCAGTTTCACGCCCACTTTTACCCTCCGCTGCTGCGATCGGCGAGTGTACGGAAGTTTATGGTGGGGTATGAACTGCTTGGTTCTCCGCAACGGGATATTACGCCCGAGGCGGCGGCAGAGACACTGCGCCAAGCCAGTCTCCGAGTGAGTGATTAGCTTTTGCAGGAGATTCTGTTTATCTTCGAGAATCTCGGCCAGGTGTATTGAGCGGCAATAATTTGCCGATCGGAGTACCCTGTCTCTTCGGGAGGAAAGGCATGCCGGTCGATCCAAGCAGAGTGATCTCGGAACTTCAGGAGCTTCGCGCCTTGACGGCCGACTCGAATGGCGCGCAACGCATCGCATGGAGCCCGACCTGGCAAAAGGCGCGCGCGTGGTTTCAAAGTAAGTTGGAAGGTCTTCCGGTCGAGCACCACTATGATTCTGCGGGTAACTCATGGACCACGCTTCAAGGGGATTCCAATCGCGCATTGATTCTCGGAAGCCATCTTGACTCGGTACCGAATGGCGGATGGCTCGATGGGTGCCTGGGCGTTGTTGCCGGTCTTGAGGTGTTACGCGGCCTTTCGCAGGATTTTCGCGGCAAGCCACCAATCACAGTTCGGCTGGTCGATTGGGCAGACGAGGAGGGTGCACGCTTTGGCCGAAGTCTCTTTGGCTCCTCTGCCTTCGCGGGTACGCATACCATCGCCGTCGACCGTGTGCGCAAAGATCGCGACGGAGTCAGTTTGGAAGATGCTCTTCGGAGTTGCAACGTCGATGTCGAAAAAATCGCCGATGCCCGCGCTGAGCGTGGCAATGCCGGGGCGTATCTCGAACTGCATATCGAGCAGGGGCCGGTTCTCGAACACATGCGTCTTCCGCTCGGCGTGGTGCTGGGCACGAAGGGTGTAGAGCGCCATGCGATTACTTTTCATGGACAGGAGGCGCACTCCGGATCGACGCCGATGGGCGTGCGGCGGGATGCACTGGCCGCCGCGGCGAAACTAGCACTTGAGATTCGGCCAATCGCGAAAAAGCATCCCGACGCCGTTGCGACGATGGGCAGCGTAAAGACCTTTCCCGGTATTGTGACAGCGGTGGTCGGCCGGTGCGAGACAACGCTCGACATGCGCGATCTTGACGCGGGCGTGCTTGCTTCTATGCTTGCGGAGGCGCGTGCTGCCAGCGAGCGATTTGCCGCGGAGGAGGGTTGCACGGTTGATTGGGCGAAGATATGGAGCATTGAACCGATCTCATTCGATCCGACTCTGATTAAGTTTTGTACTGAGTCGGTTACCGAGATAACGGGATCCGCTCATGCGCTGCCGTCCGGGCCATTGCACGATGCAGCGGAGGTGGCGCGGACTGGAATTCCCACGGTGATGATGTTTACTCAATCGCTCAACGGACTTAGCCACAACAAGGCGGAGGACACGAAGATTGACGACCTGCGAATGGCTGTACAGGCCTTCGACCGGCTTGCCAGAAAAACCGTGAATTGGCTGAGTTTGCAGAAGAACGAACGCTAGTTTGAGCGTTTGGAAGAGCATCCGATTCGCCACTGTGCCGATTTGCCGCGATAGTACGGGAATAGTGCATAATAGTCACTTCCATGTCGCGAGGCGAACTCGCACAGCAAGGAGGTCCATGGCTTTTCCGTTGGAATTTTCCCCGTTGCAGCCGCGGCTGATTCGCAGGAGATTCTGCTGCGGTGCGGATGTTGTGGAGATGCTCTGCAGAGTCGACGGTGATGAGGCTAATGGATCCTGATGAGCCGAACTCCCTTTCATGAACAAGCCGCGACGCAGCCGGAGATCGTCGAGCGCTTCGCTGATCTTCACCCGCCATTCGACAGACAAGCTGCGGTGCCTGAGGCCAATCGTTGTCTCTACTGCTTCGATGCGCCGTGCACGAGCGCCTGCCCGACGCATATTGACGTGCCGCGTTTTATTAAGAAGATAGCCAGCGGTAATCTCTCCGGGTCAGCGCGCACGATTCTCGATGCGAATATTCTCGGCGCGAGTTGCGCCCGTGCCTGCCCGGTAGAGGTGCTGTGCGAAGGCGCCTGCGTGATGCATGGGTACAACAAGCAGCCGATTCAGATTGCACGGCTGCAGCGGTTCGCAATGGACTCGCTTTATCAAAGTGGAGCTTCGCTGCCCTTCGAGCCGGGAGACGAGACAGGTCTTTCGGTTGCGCTTGTGGGTGCGGGGCCGGCATCGCTTGCCTGCGCGGCCGAACTCCGCCGTCGCGGCATTCGCGCTCACATCTATGATGCCCGTCAACTGCCCGGAGGATTGAACACATACGGGATCGCAGAATATAAACTGCCACTGGTTGAGAGTCTGCGTGAAATCGACATGCTCTCGCAATTAGGAGTTGATTTTTCCTTTGGCGCGACGATCGACGCGGTGAAGCTCGAGGAACTCGAACAGAAGCACGATGCTGTTTTTCTGGGAATTGGGCTGGGCGCGATTCATCAGATGGGCATCGCCGGCGAGACGCTTGCCGGAGTAACGAATGCGCTTGATCTTATTGCGGGGTACAAATCCGGAACGCTGACGACGGTGCCGGCACGTGTGATTGTCGTAGGTGCGGGGAACACGGCCATCGATGCGGCGATTGCCTCGGTGCGGCTTGGCGCCGCCGACGTAACTATTGTTTACCGGCGAGGGCCGGAACAGATGTCTGCCTTCGCATTTGAGTATGAACATGCGCGAAACGAGGGAGTGAAGTTTCTGTGGCATGTGCAGCCCACGAGTATTCAAGGCGACACATCAGTGAACGGTCTTGTGCTGACAAAACTTCTGCCGGCTGAGGACGCCTCGCTGGTTCCCCAAGCCGGGTCGGAGTTTTTGTTAGAGGCAGACCTGATTGTTATGTCGATCGGGCAGAGCACGCATGCGGGTTTTCTCTCGGGAGAGCCCGGGAGCAAAAACGCGAAGGTGCAGCTGGATCGTGGGCGCATTCTTATCGACCGCGCCACGGGGCAGACCTCGAATCCAAAGTTTTTTGCAGGTGGAGACTGTACCAACGGCGGCCGCGAGGTTGTGGACGCTGTTGCGGATGGCAAGCGCGCCGGCGTTGGTATCGCCGCGTGGCTGGAGGGACGTCATGTCAAAGCCTAGGCCGACACTTGAAAGCACGTTCTGCGGTATCCAATGCATCAACCCATTCTGGCTCGCATCCGCTCCCCCCACCAACTGCGGGGAGCAGATCATGCGAGCATTCGACGCGGGATGGGGCGGCGCCGTGTGGAAGACGATTGGTGTGCCGATTACAAATGTCAGCTCCCGCTACTCGTCGATCGATTGGGAAGGGCGGCGCATGATGGGCTTCAATAACATTGAGCTCATCTCCGACCGTCCGATCGAGGTGAACCTGCAGGAGATCGCCGAGGTGAAGCGACGGTATCCGAAGCACGTTGTCATTGCGTCGCTCATGGTCGAAAGCAAGCGCGAGACGTGGCACGACATGGTGCAGCGGGCAGAAGATGCCGGCGCGGACGGCCTCGAGCTTAACTTTGGATGCCCGCACGGAATGAGCGAGCGCGGCATGGGATCAGCTGTAGGGCAGGTGCCGGAATATTGCGAGCAGATCACGTCCTGGGTAAAGGAAAAGGCACGCACGCCGGTGATCGTGAAGTTGACGCCGAACATCTCCGACATACGCATACCTGCGCAAGCCGCGAAGCGTGGTGGCGCCGATGCGCTCTCTGCGATCAACACCATCAACTCGATTACGGGAATTGATCTCGACACGCTGCAGCCGAGCCCGAATGTGGACGGCAAGAGCTCACATGGCGGATACTGCGGGCCGGCGGTAAAGCCCATCGCGCTCAGCATGGTTCAACAGATACAGTCGGACCCTTCGAGCGCTCTTCCGCTATCGGGCATCGGTGGCATCGGGAGTTGGCGCGACGCTGCGGAGTTCCTTCTGCTCGGCTGCGGCACTGTGCAGGTCTGCACGGCGGCGATGCACTACGGCTATCGCATCGTCGAGGACATGCAGGATGGCCTGCTCGCATGGATGGCAGAGAAAGGGTTCGCGACAATTGAAGATTTTCGCGGACTGTCGCTGCCAAATGTTCGCGAGTGGAAGCAACTCAATCTGAACTATCAGATCGTAGCGCGGATCCACGAGGATCTGTGCATCGGGTGCCAGCTTTGCTACACCGCCTGTTGGGACGGAGCGCATCAGTGCATCCACCTGGACCGGACGTCCCCGGAACCGGATACGACGCGAACTCCGGCGATGGTTCAGAGCGATGCTGCGCGGCTCATCTCAACCACACCCATTGCCAAGCTCGATGCGGGTAGCCTGGGACGCAGCAGCGTAGTCACGCCGCTTGAGCGCATTCCGCGTGTGGACGAACACCATTGCGTCGGCTGCAATCTCTGCGCGCTCGTATGCCCGGTGGAGAATTGCATCACCATGGAGCGCGTCGACAACGAATTGCCGTTTGAAAGCTGGGAAGAGCGCACCGCCGAGGGTTTGGTTCCACCCGGAACGCATGGGGTGATGACTGCCAATAGCTGACATGGCGTCAGTTTTCTGAATGATGTCGATCACTTTTCATGAAGGCAACTCTAAGTGTGAAAAAAGTTTGGAGCGAAGTATGGGAATCCTGATTCAGAATGGCACTGTTGTCACTGCGGACCGCGTTGAAAATGCGGACGTGCTGACGGAGGGCAGCACGATACGGGAGGTGCGATCCGGCATCGATCCTACGGGACATACTGTGGTGAATGCTGCTGGTCTTCTCGTTTTGCCGGGCGGCGTCGATGCGCATACCCATATGGATATGCCCTTCGGTGGGACGGTATCTGCCGACGACTTTCTCACCGGCACGCGCGCGGCGGCTATCGGGGGAACGACGACCATCGTCGATTTCGCCATTCAGGCAAAGGGGACGCGCATGCGCGATGCGCTCGATGCCTGGAGGGCGAAGGCGGAAGGTAAAGCGTGCATCGACTACGGCCTGCACATGATTGTGACGGATCTTGGATCCGATAGTGGCAGGCAGGGCCTGTACGATATGGACGACATGGTTCGCGAAGGCGTCGCCAGTTTCAAACTTTTCATGGCCTATCCGAACGTCCTGATGGTGGATGACGCCACGATCTTCAAAGCTCTGCAACAAACCGCGAAGAATGGCGCGCTCGTGTGCATGCACGCCGAGAATGGAAGTGCAATCGACGTTATCGTGCAGCAGGCGCTCGCCGAAGGGAAGACAGCTCCTATCTACCATGCGCTGACACGGCCGACGAAAGCGGAAGCGGAGGCTGTGCATCGCTCGATCGCTCTCGCCGAGATGGCAGGTGTTCCCGTCTACATCGTCCACCTCTCCAGTGAGGACGCGCTGAATCAGGTTCGTGAGGCGCGCGATCGGGGTCTTCCAGCATTTGCCGAGACGTGTCCGCAATATCTTCTTCTCTCAATCGAAGACCAGATGCCGGGCAAGAGCTTCGAGGAGGCGAAGTACGTCTTTACTCCTCCGCTGCGGGAAAAGAAAAACCAACCGAAGCTCTGGGCCGGTCTCGCAACTGATAATTTACAGGTGGTCTCGACGGACCATTGTCCTTTCTGTTTTGCGGACCAGAAGCAGCTTGGCAAGGATGACTTCAGCAAAATTCCCAATGGCGGCCCAGGCGTAGAGAACCGTTTACAACTGCTCTTTCACTTTGGCGTGAATGCAGGGAAGATCACGCTGCAACGATTTGTCGAGATTACCTCCGCTGCGCCTGCGCGAATATTCGGCATGTATCCGAAGAAGGGAACGATCGCGGCAGGCTCCGATGCCGACATCGTGTTGTGGGATCCCAATGCAGAGCACGTGATCTCCGCAGCGACACACAACATGCGTTGCGATTTTTCAATGTTCGAGGGATGGAAGGTAAAGGGGAATGCGCGACAGGTGTATTCGCGCGGAGAACTCGTTGTCGATGCCGGCCGCTATGTTGCGGCCACGGGAAGAGGCCAATATCTTCGGCGAGAGGCGAGGGGAGGAGCATGGAAGTGAGCTCGACGCCCTCCGGCATCCTGGATCAATCAACGGCAGCTGTGACGGCGCAGCACGACCCACGCCTCTATAACAAAGACCTTGCCCCGACCACCCTCGCACAGCGCACATGGAGCACCTATAGCTACATCGCTTTATGGTTCTCTATGTCGATGGAGGTAACGACTTACATGCTTGCCTCTTCGCTGATTGCGGGAGGAATGAATTGGAAGCAGGCAATCTTCACGATCCTTTTGGGAAACCTGATTGTCCTCGTCCCGATGCTTCTGAATGCGCACGCCGGGGCAAAATACGGTATTCCATTTCCCGTGTTTGTGCGCGCCAGCTTCGGTACGCGCGGAGCGAATCTTCCTGCGATGCTGCGCGCTTTTGTGGCTTGCGGATGGTTCGGCATTCAGTCGTGGCTGGGTGGCCAGGCAATCGCTGCGATGATCGCGGTCCTATGGCCCGCAACTGAGCATATGCCTTTTGTTTTGTGGGCCAGTTTTATCGGCTTCTGGCTTCTTAATATGTATGTTGTCTGGCGCGGAGTTGAATCCATCCGGTTTCTGCAGAGCTTTTCGGCGCCGTTCATGCTCGTGATGTCGTTTATCCTGCTGTACTGGATGCTGCACAAGGCCGGCGGCTTCGGCCCGATGCTTTCCGCACCCAGCCGCTTCCACACCACGGGCAGTTTTCTTCGCTTCTTTTTTCCTTCACTCACGGCGATGGTGGGTTACTGGGCGACACTCTCATTGAATATTCCGGACTTCACGCGATACGCCAAGTCGCAGGACTCGCAGATCGCCGGTCAGGCATTTGGCCTGCCCGTAGCGATGACGCTCTTCTCGTTTATCGGAATCGCCTGCACCTCGGCATCGGTCACCATCTTTGGCGAACCGGTGTGGTCGCCGATTACGTTGCTTGGACGATTCCATCAACCGCTGGCCGCTCTGCTCGCACTGGTTGCGTTACTGATTGCGACGCTCAATGTGAATATCGGAGCCAATGTCGTCTCTCCCTCGAATGACTTTTCCAACCTGGCGCCGGGCTTGATCAGCTTCCGCACGGGCGGCTTGATAACGGGTCTGCTGGGGCTTGCGATGATGCCATGGAAGCTGATGAGCACCTTTGGAACCTATATCTTCGGGTGGCTCATCGGCTACTCTGGATTGCTTGGCCCGGTCGCGGGGATCATGGTTGCTGACTACTTCCTGATTCGCGGAACCCGATTGGATACGGTGTCTCTCTATCGCCGTGGAGGGCCATACGAGTACACCCGCGGTATCAATCCTCGCGCCATCGGCGCGCTCGTTGCCGGAGTTGTTGTCGCGTTGATCGGACTCGCAGTGCCGGCTTTGCGATTCCTCTACGACTACGCCTGGTTCGTCGGCTTTTTTGTGGCGGCGGCAACCTACTATCTGATGATGCTGAAATACCGGCCAGGAGTTTCGAATCGACTCAGTACCGTGACACAGACAAACCCCCAGGAATAGGATGTCCATCATGAGCCCCATTGACGTTGTCGAACCCCAGACACTCACCAGCCAGCAGGTTGTCGATCTAACGCGGCAATACAACTACGGCACGTGGCGATTCCAAAAGAACTGGAATCCAATGCACATCGTCGACGCCGAAGGCTGCTATCTCATCGACGGAGATGGGAAGCGCTACCTCGATTTTTCGTCTCAGCTGATGTGCTCCAACCTCGGCCATAAGAATCAAGCTGTGATCGACGCCATTGCGCGACAGGCCCAGCAATTGAGCTACGCGATGCCCGGCTATGCCACGACCGCGCGTGCCGAACTCTCCCAACTTCTGGTGGAGGTGCTTCCGAAGGGTTTGAATAAGTTCTTCTTCACGACCTCGGGCACTGAGGCGAACGAAGCCGCGTTCAAAATTGCGCGCATGTACACCGGCAAGTCGAAGATCATTGCGCGATACCGCTCTTATCATGGTTCGACTACGGGCTCTATCGCGGCGACTGGCGATCCTCGTCGATGGGCCATGGAGCCCGGCGGAAAAGGTCCTGGCGTTATCTTTGCGCCCGAAGTTCATTGCTACAAATGCCCTATTCGACATACCTATCCCGAGTGCGGCATCGCATGTGCCGACTACATCGAACACATGATTCGCAATGAATCCGACGTGGCCGCAGTTCTCGTCGAGCCGATCGTCGGCACGAATGGCGTTATCGTTCCTCCCGAAGAGTACATGCCGAAGCTTCGCCGTATATGCGATGAATACGGCGTACTGCTGATCGCCGATGAGGTGATGACGGGATGGGGGCGCACTGGGGAATGGTTTGCCATGAACCACTGGAGAGTTATCCCGGACATTCTGGTTACCGCCAAGGGCATCACGTCCGCTTACGTTCCGCTGGGTCTCTGTGCGACGAGCGAAAAGATAGCGGACTTTTTCCAGGATCACTACTTCGCGCATGGTCACACGTACGAAGCCCATCCGCTTACACTGGCGCCGGCCGTCGCAACGATTCATGAGATGCAGCGTCTTGGGTTAGTGGAGCAGGCGCGCATGCTGGAGCCTTATGTTGAGGGCAAGCTCAACGATCTCAAGGCGAGGCATCCCAGCGTCGGCGATGTTCGCGGCAAAGGCCTATTCTGGGCGGTCGATCTCGTCAAGAACCGCGGCACGAAAGAACCTTTCAATACCTATAACGACAAAATTTCGGGTAGGCCTCTGCTGGTGGATCAGATCGCCGCTAAGATCCTCGGCGAAGGCGTGACGATTCAGGCGTGGGTCTCGCACTTCATCATCGCCCCGCCACTAATCGTCACCAGGGAAGAGATCGATCGCGGCATCGCAGCGCTCGACAAACATCTCTCCCTGGCGGATGACGCTGTCGTCGCTTAGGCCAACTAATTCATCTCGATGCGTGCAAGAGGAGGGCCCGATGGCGGCCTCTGCTCTTGCGACGAACAACATTTACCCCAGAGTCGGCATTGAGGTGTCCACACCAGTGCGAATTCCCGCCGGCCACCGCGATGTAACCGTCTTGACCTGCGTGTAAAAGCGCACTCCTTCGGGCCCATAGATGGAGTGATCGCCAAACAGGGAGCGCTTCCATCCTCCGAAGCTGTGGAACGCCATTGGAACGGGGATTGGCACGTTGACGCCAACCATCCCAACCTGTACGCGATGGACGAAGTCGCGAGCCGTGTCGCCGTCGCGCGTAAAGATGGACGTTCCGTTTCCGAACTCATGCTCGTTGATCATCGTCAGCGCCGTTTCAAAGTTGTTGACTCGCACAATTCCGAGCACCGGTCCGAATATCTCCTCCCGGTAGATCTTCATATCCGGCTTCACGTGATCGAACAGGCAGGCGCCCAGGAAAAATCCTTCGCCTTTGGTCAGTGCGTTTTCGCGACCATCAACCAGCAGTTGAGCGCCTTCTTCTTTTCCATGTTGAATGTATCCCGTAACTCGCTCGAGGTGTGTCCTGGTGACCAGAGGCCCCAGTTCCGCGCCCTCCTTCATTCCATCGCCCATCTGCAAGCGCGCGATGCGCTGCTCGAGCTTGCCCAAGAGAGCATCAGCGGTCGCGCTTCCGACGGTTACCGCTACCGAAATAGCCATGCATCGTTCGCCCGCCGAGCCGTACGCTGCGCCGACCAAAGCATCGGCTGCCTGATCGAGATCTGCATCAGGCATCACAATCATGTGGTTCTTCGCGCCACCAAGTGCCTGCACGCGTTTGCCATGCTTCGTTCCTTCGCGATAGACGTACTCCGCGATCGGCGTGGAACCGACAAAGCTCACCGCCCTGACCGTTGGGTGGGCCAGCAGCGCATCCACGGCAGCCTTATCTCCCTGCACGACGTTGAAAACACCATCGGGCAATCCGGCTTCTTTGAGCATCTCGGCCAACAGCAATGAGGCGCTTGGATCGCGCTCGCTCGGCTTCAGAACGAAGGTGTTGCCGCATGCCAAGGCGATGGGGAACATCCACATGGGGACCATCGCGGGAAAGTTAAACGGAGTGATTCCAGCCGCAACGCCAAGTGGCTGCCGGATCGACCAGCTATCGATGCCGGAGCCTACCTGTTCGGTAAACTCACCTTTGAGCAGCTGCGGAATACCGGTCGCGAACTCTATCGACTCAAGTCCCCTCATCGCCTCGCCTTTTGCGTCGGAGAAGACCTTCCCGTGCTCGCTCGTCAGCAGAGCAGCAACTTCATCCATTCGCTGCTCGAAGATCTCACGAAGCCGGAAGAGCACGCGGGCTCTTCTGAGCGGCGGTTGCGCGGACCATTTGGGAAATGCAGCGGCGGCCGCAACCACAGCTTGATCCACTTCGACGGCATTGGCCAGAGCGACTCGGGCCTGCCGCTCCCCGCTGGCCGGGTTATAGACATCGCCAAAACGTCCGGAGTTGCCGGTCACTATCCGGCCGTTGATCCAATGATGAACTTCGCGCAGCTTCTGATCCGTGGGAAGGGGGTGGGTGAGGGTGGATGTGACGGACATACTGAGCCTCCTGTCGAGAGGATTATGCTATCAGCCGCGGGCGCAGAATTCAGGCTAATCCGCTTGAGTCACTATAGTCCCTTGCATGAGGAGATACATAACGGGAGTGACGATGAGCGAGAGCAACATCGAGATCAACAGACCGCCGATAACCGCAATGGCGAGAGGCTGCAACATCTGCGATCCGGCGCCAAGAGCAAAGGCCAGAGGCAACATACCGGCTATAGCCGCGAGCGCCGTCATCAGAATCGGACGCAGGCGGCGGCGGCCGGCGAGAATCATGGCTCGTCTCGGTTCGATGCCGAGATCGTGGAATCTCTGGTAGGCGTCGAGCAATAGGATTCCGTTTTTGGCAACGATGCCGACGACCATGATGAGTCCCATGAAGGACGCGACATTGAAGGTCGTTCCCGTCGCCAGCAGCGCAAGGACCACGCCCGACATGGAGAGAATCGACGAGGTCACGATGGAGATGGGAGCGGATAAATTGCGGAACTCCGCGAGGAGAACGCCAAAGACAAGCGCGAGTGCAAGAACGAGTACGCGTTCCAACTCGGAGAAGGATTTTTGCTGCTCTTCGTAGGTGCCACCGTACTCGACCCGCACACTGCGAGGCAGATGCAGCGCAGCAACGGAAGCCTTGACCCTTTGCATAGCTGAGCCGAGGTCCGTGCCTTCGAGGCGGCCAGTCACGGCGATGTTGCGCTGCAGGTTTTCACGGCGAATCTCCTGCTCGCCCGCGGTGTGTTCGATCGTAGCGAGCGAGCCAAGCGTCGCGGACTTGCCGGCCGAGCTGTTCAGGACGGTGTTCTCGATCGAATCGAAGGACGCGCGATGATCTTCGCCGAAGCGAACGCGAATGGTGTACGGGCGCTCGTCCTGGATGAGGCGGTTAGCCGCGGGTACGCCGTCGATAATAGCGCTTGCATCGGTGGTGATCTCCTGCGCGGTAAAGCCGAGGCGTGAAGCAATGGAGGGATCGACACGAAAGGTGGTGGCGGGACCGCTGACCGTGTTTTCGATCCCATTGAGAACATCGACGACGCCTGGCTGCTGTTTGATGTTGGCTGCGACTTCATCGCCGATCTGAGCGAGTATGGTGGGATCGTTATTGAAGAGTTTGATCTGAATCGGTTCCGGGGAGTTGGAGAGATCGTCGATCATGTCTTGCAAAACCTGGGTGAATTCCACATCGAGTTCTGGTTCTTTTGACTTAATCTCCGCGCGCAGATCGGACATAACATCGTCGATCGCCTGTTTGCGGTCAGCCTTCAGCTTCACGGTTATGTCACCTGTGTTCGCTTCCGTGACAGCGGCAAGCCCCATTTGAAGACCGGTACGACGTGAGATGATCTCGACGTTGGGGTTATTCCTGAGAATAGCCTCAACGTGACTGAGGACTCGATCCGTCTCGGTGAGCGAGCTGCCGGCCGGCATGATGTAGTCGAGCACAAAACCGCCCTCGTCCATCTCAGGGAGCAGATCCGAGCCCAATGCGCGATAACCGATGACGGTGGCTGCTACAAGGGCAACGCACGCGAGCAGCAGGTAAAGACGACGTCCGAGGGCACGGGTCAACCAGCGTTCGTAGAACTCCAGAACTTTGCGCATGAACCCGGAGAGAAGCTCTTCCTCGTGGTGCATCAGTCGTAGCAGCTCAGGTTCCGCTGCCTCTCCGGCCGTAACGGCGGCGTGGTTCTTGCCGCTTCTATCGCGCAGAATCAACAAGCTTAGTGCAGGGGTCCAGGTAAGTGCGAGCACCAGTGACGTAAGCAGGGAAACGGTCATGGTAATGGCGAGGGCACGAAAAAAAGTGCCGGTAACGCCGGTGACCGAGATGAGCGGAAGAAAAACCACGATCGGCGTGATCGTAGAAAAGATGAGCGGCGTCGTGATCTCCTGAAGCGCTTTGCGCACAGCTTCGATGCGCCCCTCGCCGGAGTCGCGATGTAGAACGATGTTCTCGACAACGACGATCGCATCGTCGATGACGAGGCCGACGGCGGCTGCGAGGCCTCCGAGCGTCATCAGGTTAAAGCTTTGCCCCGTGATTTTAAGAAAGACAAAAGTGACGAGGATAGTGATTGGGATCACGAGACCGGCCACGAGCGACGATCTCCAGTCACGCAGAAAAACAACGATGATGATGGATGCAAGAATGATGCCGACTAGAATGGCGTCGCGCACGCTGGTAATGCTGTCGCGGACCAGCTGCGACTGGTCATAGAAAGCTTCGAGATGAACACCCGGAGGCAGGTCTTTCTTCAGCTGCTCCACTTCGGCGGCAACTTCATCGGCGACCTCGACGGTGTTGCTGGAGGGTTGCCGCGCGATGTTGATGAGAACAGCGGGCTTCCCGTTGGCGCGAACGATGGTGTATACCGGCTCCACACCCGGCTTAACCTCCGCAACATCCGCGATGCGGACAGGAACGCCGGCAGCGCTGTCTTTGACCACGATCTGTCCGAGTTCGGCGATATCGTGGACCTGCGCGCCGACGAGACCGAGGACAAGTTGATGGTTTGTCTCGTAAAGACCTGGAGAGTCCAGAATATTAGTCGCGTCAATCGCACTGATAATGTCCGGCACGGTGACGTCGGTGCGTAACAGATTTGCGGTGTTGGGCACAATCTGAAACTCCGGCACGCCTCCGCCTTGCACAATCACGGTACTAACGCCGGGAAGCCGGTTCAGGGGAGGTTTCAGATCGTAGGTGGCGATCTCCCAGAGTCGCGTCGGCGATGTGGTATCGGAGGTAAGGCTGTATCCGAGAATAGGAAATGTCGCGAAGGTGAGCCGATGCGACGTGACCTGCGCGGTAGCCGGCAGCGTCTGTTCCACCTTGGAGAGTGCATCGTCAACTAGTTGCAACGTGGTGACCATGTTCTCGTTCCAGCCGAAAAACAGGCTGACCTCGGCGCTGCCACGGCTTGTGACGGAACGCACAGTGACAAGGCCGGGCACGGAGTTGACGGCATCCTCAATTGGTTTGGTGATGAGGACCTGCATCTGTTCAACCGGCATAACCCCGTTGTCGATGCCGATGACGACGCGGGGAAAATCCGTCTCGGGAAAGACAGAGATGGGCACGCGCAAAGCAAGATAGATGCCGCTCAGTCCAAGGACGACGGTAAAGAAGAACACCGTTTTGATATGGCGCGCGAGCCAGAACGTGGCGCGTTCCATACGATGCTCCGCCGCCTCGACTAAACCGGGATGGGTAGGGTCAGACGACATCAGTCTTTCCCTCCATCTTTACCCGCGGAGGGTTTGGCGTCGTCCGAGTCTTTATCGCCAGCCGTTCCAATCTTCACCTTGGTGCCGTCATCCATCGCGTACGCACCAGAGGAGATCACCCGCTCACCAGGCTGCAGGCCTTTGACGATCTGTGTTTTGTCATCCTGCGAGATGCCCGGTTCCACATTCCGATGGTGGGCGGTGTTGTCCGGGCCGATGACCATTACCTGCTTGTTGCCGGAGGAATCGGTCACGATCGCTGCGGTGGGGACCACCACAGCATCCGGAATAGTCTTCAGCGCGATACGAACCTTCACTGACGAGCCAGCCCTCAATATGTCTCCACGATTCGGAACCCTGACCCAGATCTCCAGCGTTGTGGAACCAGGATCCAATGCAGGACTGATAAACGTTACCTGACCCTTTAGAGGTTCGCTCGCTCCAGGCGCAACGACCTCGGCTGCGTCTCCAACTTGCATCTGCTGAGTCTGCGTCTGTGAGAGGTGGGTCTTGGCGAGCAGCGAGGAAACATCCATCACAGTAATCAGAGGCTGGCCGCTGGCGGCTATCTCGCCCTCGAAGAGTGGGCGCTCCGTCACAACACCATCGATCGGAGAGCGTATCTCGGAGTAGCTGACGCCTGCCTGCGCGCCCTCATACTTGCCCTGCGCGGAGAGCAGCTGTCCCTTTGCGCTTTGGATCGCGGCTTCGCGTGTCACGGCTTTCTGGGACGCCAGATGCTGAGCTGCGATGTCGTATGCAGCCTGAGCCTGCACAAGCGCTGCTTTTGCCGTATCGAGATCGCGCCCCGGGATCGCACCTTGCGCGAAAAGACTTTGGCGGGCGTTGACGATGCTTTGCTCCAGGTCAAGATTGGCTTTCGTCTGAGCGACATCCTGCTCCGCCTTCTGGTAATCCTCAGGCACCGATGCCTTGGTGGCAGTTGCATATGCCGCTTGCGCCTGTTCATAGGCGCCCTTGTTGTCGACTTCTGCTGCCGCCAGATCGCGATTTTCCAGAACGGCAAGAAGCTGTCCAGCCTTCACCTTTGCGCCGCGTTGCACGTAGAACTTGTGAACCGGCTCAGTGATCTTGGGCGTAATAGCCGCTTGAGCAAGTGGCGCCAGCACAGCGTCCGCGGTTACTTCCTGGGTCAGAGGCTGCTTCACCGCTGTGACGGCCTCGACCGTGACTTCTGTCGTGGCGACCTCGTCCTGTTTCTTACAGCCGGAGAGCAGAGCACTTGCTGCAAGCAGGGCAACTGTGATGCTCCAGGTTGTGTTTCGGATTGCGCGCATAAGCTCCTGGGGTTCCTTCCTGCGGATCATGGAGGTATCTCTACTGCAGCTTTCCTGTCAGGGTCTGCAACTGTCCAATGGCAATGTGATAGCGCATCGCAGCATCAATCTGTGAAGACTGCACCGTGCTGTAAGACGTTTGAGCGTCGACGACATCAAGCACGCTTGCCTCGCCCGCGGTATAGCGAAGGTTGGTGAGACGCAGGCTTTCAGCCGCGGTGCGAACGCTTTCGTCGAAAGAGGTAAGCTGTTCTGCCGCGACGGCCGCTTCGTTATAGAGTTCTTCGAGCGAGGCGACCAACTGGCGCTGCGTTGCCGTTAGCGCGACGTTTGCGAGATCATTGCGGATGGCGCTCTGTTTTACTCGCGAGTGCGTCGCAAACCAATCCCACACAGGAATGTCGAGCGTAACAGCAGCCGAATAGCCGAGGTTGCTTGAGCCATCCGGAGCCTTCGCTGCAAATTGTGCCGCATCAATTCCGTAGGTGTAATTCAACGAAAGATCGGGAAGGTAGGCAGCCTTCGCAGCAGTTAAGTCGTACTTCGCCGCGCGAGCTGCCTGCAATGCGGCACGGAGATCGGGGTTGTTCTTCGCTCCCTCCGTCTGAACTTCCGCCTTAGCCGGCAACACTGGAGGCTGGTCGAGATCGTTAGCCAGCGTGTACGGCGTCGCGGGGTCGGGGAACAGAAGAACAGCAAGATCGAGCCGCGCCTTCTCCTCGGCGAGACGGCCATCTGCCAGATCGCGCTGCCGCTGCTGAAGCTGCAGATTCGCTTTGACCACATCGGCGTGAGCGACCTCGCGAGCCGCTTCCAGCTTCTGAGTGAGTTGGCTGAAGCGCTGGGCTTCATCCGCGGACCGCTGGGCCACGGTAAGCTTTTTTTCCGCTGCGAGCACGCCGAAGTAGTTGCCGATCACAGTGGCGACCAGTCCTCTGCGAGCGACTTCCTGCTGCGCGGCGCTCGCTTCGGCCTCGGCGGAGAGCCGGTGGTAGTCAGCGACTCTTCCCACGCCAATCGTCTCCGTCACGACACCCTGGCTGACATACTCGCGCACACCATTGCTTGCGATAAAGATCGGCGTGCCGGTTGACCCACCGCTCGACGCGTTGCCCGACGGCGGGAAAGGATGGCCCGGTTGAGTGTAGATGTACTGGTTGTGATAGACCACGCCAGGCAACAAAGCCGACCGTGCGATGGATCTGTCCAATCCCGCGACCGCCTTATCTGCGGCTGCAGACCTGAAGGTGACATCGCTGATCTCAGCGCGGCGGATCGCCTCATCGAGCGTGATGGGCGAGTCCGCCGCGGGGGCTGCGGTAGTTTTCGTCGCAGCGCCCTGGGCGAGCAAGGTGCCTGGCAAGAAAGCGATCGCGGCTACGCAAAGAAGCGCAGAGAAGCGAAATGCCCAACCACGAAAGCGCATCGCCTTTCGGAGCGTCGAATGTGAAGCGGCCGTCGCTCTATTCCGGAGTTTCCTCACCATGACCTACTTGCGTTCCACTACCAGAATTTGAAAGCTTCCCGGCACAATGGATGGTCGCGGCCGCGGTACAGCTTCGGTAGCCGCCGGTCGTGGGCCTACCTCCGCAGTTACCAGGTAGACTCGGCCGTTTCCTGAATCGAATGCCATCGTCCTCGCACCTCTTTGCGTCGGCAACGTCTGAAGTACGGCATATCCCGGGTCTTTCGCGTCGACTACCGTCAACGTCCCTTCGCCATTCGAGCTGAACGCCAGCCCCCGCCTGGCATCAAACCCCGCCGCATCCGGCGAGTCGCCAATCGCGGGATTCGCAACCACTTTGCCGGAGAGATAGTCTGTCACCGCCATCTTCTTCCCGTCGCATACCGAGAACAGACGATGCCCCGCAGTATCGATCGCCATCCCCGATGGAGATTCGCAGCCCGTCAACGGCCATTCCGCAACCACGCTCTTCGACTTTGCATCGAGCTTCGCAATGGTGTTTTTCGTCTCGATATTCACGTACACATTGCCCTTCCCGTCTACTGTCGGGAATTCCGGCTTGCCGGAGAGTTTTATTGTGGCGACAACTTTCTGCGAGGCCGCGTCGATTACCGTCGCATCGCTGCTCCGCCCATTGAACGCCCAAACCGTCTTGGTCGCCGGCTCAAAGACGATCCCGTCGGGGTTCATCCCAGCGGCGATTGAGGCTCCCACCTGGAACGTATGCCGGTCGAAGACCCACACCGCGTTGCCGCCCCCGTCACTCACATACCCAAACTTTCCGTCGCTATCCAGAGCCACTCCGTGGGTGCTCTTGAAGCCGGTTAGCGCTCCCACGCTCTGGCCCGTCCGAGTGTCGATAATCTCCACACGAGGCCCATGCGTGACATAGACCACATGTGCTGATGGATCAGCCAGCAGGTAGTCCCATCCACCGTCGCCGCCGACCTTCCAGTGATCGACCACTTCGAACTTGCCCGACTGCGCCACAGCCGGTACAGCCGCCGCGGCAAATAACGCGACGCTCGCAGCCGCGGCCAGTAAGAATAAAGAGCTCTTCCGATTCATCATCACATCCTCCAGATTTCTACCACAGTCTCCACCATCGATCCTGAAGACAACATGAAGGAACCGGACTTATGCCGAACTGGCCGGCAAATCCACCTTAATCTCGACTCCGGGCCCACGTTGCACCGAGATTCGTCCCCCGGCCTGTTCCACAATCGCCTTGCAGATGGCCAGTCCCAGCCCGGTCCCTCCCGTACTTCGGGCCCGCGATGGGTCCCCCCGGTAAAACCTGTCAAACAGATGCGGCAACATCTCCACCGCGATCACCTCTCCGGCATTGCGCACCACAATACTCACCGTGTCGGCCTCTCTCACGGCCTCTATCGCAACCACCTCGCCCTGCGGACTATGCTGAATCGCATTTTGCAGAAGCTCTGTGCAAACCGTCTTCCATCGTTCTCTGGCGATGGACGCGCACGCAACCTCTTCGCCGCAACACTCCAGCCGCACCCCGCGCAGCTGCGCCGTCGTGGCCAGATCCTCCATCACCTCCCTCACCACGCTCATCACGGCAGCGTCACCGGTCACTCGCTGATTTAAATCTCCTTCTTCCACCATCGCCAGCGTCAGCATCCGCTGAACCAGTTCCTCCATCCGCAGGCAATCCCTCTGGCAACGTTCCAGTCCGGTCTGATACTCCGCGCTGGTTCGCTCTTTCATGCTCAGCAGTTGGATGGAAGATTTCACGACCGCAACCGAGGTCTTCAACTCGTGAGCTGCATCGCTGACAAAAACTCTCTGCTGTCCAAACGATCGCTCCAGCCGTTCGATGACGCCCTCGAGCGCCGAGACCAGCGGCTCCAACTCCTCCACCGATCGAGCTTCGTCGGACGGCGCGAACTGCCACGAGTTCGCCGCGATCGTCGAAGCCTCTCCCGCCAGTTGATACAGCGGAGCGACGCTCTTGCGCACAAACACGTACACCAGCAATCCGGTCAGCAACAGAATCAGCGCATTGGCTATGGCAAAAAAACGCACCGCTCGTCCTATCGCCTTCCACAATCCCGCCGTAGGCGACCCATACAGCACCACCACTTCATGCCGCACCTTCAACGTCGCCGGATCGATAACCCGCAACCCGCGCGCCCGCAACACGCGATACTTCTGGTCTCCAATCTTCAGGTCGAAGAATCCGTCAGAACCTTTTCGCAGCGTGACATCGCCCTCGCTCAGATCTCCGGTTCGTCCCAGCAGCGCATCGTTCTCCCACACTTCGTAGCGATCATCCTTCGGCGTCTGTATCCCTGCGACGTCGAGCAACACACTGTCGGTGTTATCGGCTGCTTCCTCGACTCCTCCCATCAGAGAGTCGGCATGCCCGCGCAGAGCGATATCCAATGCTTCGAAGTATGTGTGGCGCTCATAGAAAAACACCAGCGCAGTCGTAGATACCGCGAACAGCACCTCGATCAGAAGCACGAGCCAGACTACGCGCCGCGTCATCGAATACCGTCTCACGCATCGCTCCTTGCATCCCCGGCCAGCAGCCGGTATCCGCGTCCCCGCAGCGTCTCGATCGACGCTACGCCCGCACCCGCATCCAGTTTCCTTCGCAGGTTGGAGATGTGTGCCTCAATCACGTTGGAGTGGTGCTCCCAGTTGTAGTCATATAGATGCTCCAGCAGCTCACGCTTCGATACCGCAGCCCGCGGCCGGTGGATCAGGTATTCAAGAATTCTGTACTCCATTGGCGAAAGGTCGACCTGCCTGCCTGCGCGTGTAACTCGTTGCTCCAGAGTGTTCACCTCGATCCCCGCGACGCGCAAGGTTGGATGGGCGGCGCCCTTGCCGCGGCGGATCAGCGCCTTCACTCGCGCGATGAGCTCGCCCAGGTCAAAAGGCTTGCCCAGATAATCGTCTGCGCCGGCATTCAGCAGCTTCACCACCGAGCCAGCCTCATTTCGCGCAGTCAAAATCAACACCGGCGTTCCCACGCCGCGAGCCCGCAGCCGTTTCAGAAGACTAAGTCCGTCCATCCCTGGCAGCATCAGGTCCAGCACAATCAGGTCATAGCAGGGGTCGCTGGCAAGGTGTGCGCCCGTCGCTCCGTCCTCCGCGCAATCCACCGCAAACCCGGGCCCATCCCGCAGTGCGTTCGCCACGTTCTCGGCCAACCGAACTTCATCCTCCACCAACAGGACACGCATGACTTTCCTTTCTTCGACGGATTCGAAACTCATGTTACGCCCTGAAGGTGGCGCTGGCAGAGACAAAAGCTCATCACCGACGCGGTCGTCTTCAGCGGTGCTCTCGTTTCACAATTCTGAGGTCAAACCTCATAATGAAGTAGTCGATACAAGCCGGATCGCGTTCGGCAAATTCGCATGGAGATCGTCTGTGAGTGAAACAACCCGCCGGGAATTTCTCAAGGATGCAGCCCTGATTGGCGCCGGGATTACATCCTCTACCCTCAAGGACAGCAATCTGCTCGCAGCAGGCCCGGCTCCAAAACAGGCGACTCTGCAGCACCCTCCCGCAGTCGAGCTTTCCTGGCTCGACCAGCATCCCCCTCTTGCAGCTGCAGGCGTCAGTTGGGGCGTTCCCTGGCCGCGCGGCCTCGTTTCGCGTAATTCGAACCTCACTGTGCGTTCAAGCGATGGTCACTCTCTCCCTACCCAGAGCTGGCCGCTCGCCTTCTGGCCGGATGGTTCGCTCAAGTGGTCGGGATTCGCCATCGCCGCCAATCCTCAGCTGGCCACGCCACTCACCGTGGCGATCGCTCCTTCCGTCGCCCCCGAATCGCCAATCACGGTTCAGCAGTCGCCTCAATCTGTCGAGATCGCGTCCGGTTCACTTCGTTGCCGGATCGCCCGCACCGGCCAGAGCCTCATCGAATCTCTCTCCATCGACGGCCGTGAGATTGCCCGCGACGGCCGTCTCGTCCTCATCCGCGAAGATCGCACGGCGTACGAGTCCAACCGCACCGTCCGCGAAGAGAACTACGTCAGCAGCATCTCCAAAGTGACCGTAGAGCAGTCCGGGCCGGTCCGCGCCGTCGTCCATATTGAAGGTTTCCACGCATCCACCGGCGACACTCCCGCCCGCCAGTGGCTGCCCTTCTCTGTCCGCCTGTACTTCACTGCCGGCCTCAGTTCCGTTCGCGTGGTGCACTCTTTCGTGTTCGATGGCGACCAGTTCACGGACTTCATTCGCGGCCTCGGTATCGCCTTTACCATTCCGTTCCGCGAGGAGCGTCAGAACCGCCACGTCCGCTTTGCCACCGACGGCGACGGCTTATTCTCCGAGCCTGTTTTGATGAGTCCCGGCTATCGCCCCAGCGCCGTGCAGCACGCCGCAGACATGAACCGCGCCCAGCTTCTCGGCCAGCGCATCCCCAATCTCAATAGCCTCAGCGACCGCGACCGCGCTGCATTCGAAACCATCGCCGTATGGGACACTTTCAAGCTCAGCCAACTCGCCCCGGACTCCTTCTCCCTCGACAAGCGCACCAACCCGGCCAGCTCCTGGCTTCACATCAGCAATGGCGCCCGCGCCCGCGGCCTGGCCTTCGTTGGCGATGTCTCCGGTGGCCTCGCCGTCGGGGTCAGGAATTTCTGGCAGAAATATCCCGCCGCCCTGGAGATTACCGGCGCTTCGAAACCGTTCAGCGAGCTCACAGTCTGGCTCTGGTCTCCCGATGCCCCCGCCATGGACCTGCGTCACTACGACACCGTTGGCCACAACCTCCGCGTCTCCTATGAGGATTATCAGGACGGATTCAGTACCCCCGCCGGCGTCGCCAACACCGCTGAACTGACCCTCTGGGCCACGGGAGAGACTCCCAGCTCTGCCTCTCTTGTGGCAATGGCGAAGACCGCGAATGAGCCGCCTCTGCTCGTCTGCACGCCGCAGCACTACTATGACGCCCATACCCTCGGCGTCTGGAGCCTGCCCGACCGCTCTACTCCTGATCTCGTCTCTGCAGAAGAGCAGCTCGACCGCGCCTTCGCGTTTTACCAGGGCGAGGTCGAGCGTCGCCGCTGGTACGGCTTCTGGGACTACGGCGATTTCATCCGCACCTATGACCCCATTCGCCACGAATGGATGTATGACATCGGCGGCCACGGCTGGAACAATACCGAACTCATGCCGAACGCGTGGCTCTGGTTTGCCTTCCTCCGCAGCGGCCGGGCAGACATCTTTCGCCTCGTCGAAGCCATGACTCGCAACACCAACGAGGTCGACGTCTATCACTCCGGCCGCTTCGCCGGCCTCGGTTCGCGCCACAATGTCAACCACTGGGGCGACGGCGCCAAGGAAGCCCGCATCAACGAGGCATTTCTCAAGCGCTTCTACTATTACCTCACCACCGATGAGCGCACCGGCGACCTTCTGCGCGAACCTCTTTCTACCGTCGAAGACACCCTCGTGAGGGTTCCGCCGCTCCGCGAAGCGCTGCCTCGCACCGTCACGCCGGTCATGATTCGCATCGGTCCCGACTGGCTCGCCCTCGCCAGCAATTGGATGGCGGAGTGGGAGCGCACCGGCGACACGCGTTATCGCGACTACATTCTCACCGGCATGAAGGACATCGGCGCAATGCCCGAGGTTTTCATCACTCGCGGCGCCTACCGCTACGATCCCGCGACCAAGCATCTCTCCGACATCGGTCCGCCCAATATGGCCACGCCGGAGTTCATGGTTCTCTTCGGCGGCGACCAGATCGCCATGGAACTGATGCAGCTCATCGATTGCCCCGAGTTCGCCCACGCCTGGTACCTGCTGTGCGATAAGTGGGCACACGCCGAGCGCGGCCCTACCTATTCCAGGATGCGCATCACCGCTTACGCTGCGAACGTCGCCCACGACCCGGTTCTCAAGGATGCCGCCATGCAGCTCTTCCGCGACAGCCTTAAATTCGAAGGCGGCGATCATTTTCCCGCAACCCTGACGCTTATTGAAGGTCCCACCGTCGCCGAGCCCGTAAAGGAAACTCCGGGCCGCAACAGCTTCACCCCAGCCATCGCGACACCGGAAACCTCTCAGTGGGCCATCAACATCATCACCACCACCGAACTCATGCAGCAGTTCCGCCCCGCCGCCACATGAAGCCCTTGTACTCCTATGCGCGGATAGCGGCCTTGCTTTTCCTCTCTGTGGCGATTCCATCCGGCAGCGCCGTCCTTCGCGCTCAATCAATCCAGCGAAGTCCGGATCCCCGTTATCAATTGGGCCAGGTGCTGTTCTCCGACGACTTCCATCACGGTCTCTCGCAGTGGCATGTCGAGCAGGAAAAGCCCGGCAAAGTAACTGTTGCGGACGGCACGCTCGATATCGACGAACCCGCTGGCGCCACCGTCTGGTTCAGGCCGAAGCTCCAGGGCCCAATCATGATTTCCTACCGGGCGACCGTCGTGGCTGCCGGTGGCCCGAACGATCGCGTGAGCGATCTGAACTGCTTCTGGATGGCAACCGATCCGGCATCGCCCGGGGATATCTTTGCCCATCCACGCAGCGGAAAATTCTCCGACTACAACTCGCTCCTGCTCTACTATGTCGGACTCGGCGGCAACGGCAACACCACAACTCGCTTCCGCCGCTACATCGGAAGCGCGACCGATCGGCCTCTGCGGCCCCAGGACGATCTCTCTTCCTCGGTCAAAATGATCGTCCCCAATCGCGAGGTGACGGTGCGCCTCATCGCGGACGGCAACCTGATTCAATACTTCCGCGACGGCGAGAAAATCTTCGAGTACATCGACCCCCAACCCTACACCTCCGGTTGGTTTGCCCTCCGCACCACGAAGAACCACATGCGCGTGCGCAACCTGCGAATCGTCCGGCTACTGCCGGTCCCGGCGCCGTGAGACGAGTGAAAGCCTTCTTCCCTCGATCCGCCTTTATTTTTGTTGGTGTCCCCGATGGGATTCGAACCCATGTTATCGCCGTGAAAGGGCGGTGTCCTGGGCCGGGCTAGACGACGGGGACGCGAAAGAATGAGGACGGCTCAGGAAGCGCCTTCCCCTTCTTCAACGCTAACAATATCGTTCTGGAGTGTCAAAAGAGTTGGCCTCGCTCTCGTGCGCACGGCATACTGATAGACATTGCCTCCCGACACCGTTCAACTCGGAACCCGGCGCTCAACCGCTCGCACGTACAAGTATCTCGACGCTCTCACCACCTCGTTCGTCGTGATTCTGCTCGTCTCCAACCTGATTGCCCAGAAGGTATGTCTCGTCGGCCCTTTTTCTTTGCTGGAATGGTCGATCGGCCCGTTCGCGGTCAGCGGAGCCATTCTGCTGTTTCCCATTACGTACATCTTCGGAGACATCTTCACCGAGGTCTACGGTTACGCCGCCTCGCGCCGCGCCATCTGGCTTGGCTTCTTCGGCACCGCGCTTCTCTATGTCATCGCGGCCCTGGTTATCAAATTGCCATCCGCCCCCGGCTGGCATAATCAGCAAGCCTTTGCCGAGGTCTTTGGGTTTATCCCCCGCATCCTCGCTGCCAGTCTTATCGCCTTCTGGGCAGGCGAATTCGCCAACTCCTACACCATGGCGCGGATGAAGCTGTTCACCAATGGCCGAATGCTCTGGACCCGCACCATTGGATCCACCGTCGTCGGCCAGGCCGTGGACACCATCGTGGTGATCACCCTGACCTTCGGCGGAATCTATCCCGTCCGCATCCTGCTCAACATCATTCTTACCGGCTACGCTCTCAAGGTTTGCTACGAAGTCATAGCCACCCCTGTCACCTATCTGGTCATCAATTGGCTCAAACGCACCGAGCACGCCGATGCATTCGACCGTCACGAAAGTTTTAATCCCTTTTCCTTTGCTGAAAAAAGCACTCGGGACGCCTGAACCGATCATTCCCGCCGTCGGGATGCCTCGCACCATCCATATATATCCCTGAATTGCAGATTCCCGAACCTTTCCGGGCGGCCCGTTCATCTAAAATGGAAATTCTGACGTCGCCTGGCGACGTTGCCCGGCGACCTTGCTTAAGATGGATCTCTGGAAACCTGCCCGCTCGACCTTGGTATTCGCTGTTTTTCGGCCCTGTCGCCGTGGGCCTGTTGAAACTTGTCGCTTCCCAGGAATTCGAAGGAGAAGTACTGTGTCCCTGATCGTGAACACTCGCCGCGTTCTTGCCCTCTTCGTCTGCGCGGCCGCATGCTGCATCGCAGGTTGCAAATCCGCGCCTCCTCCACCGCCTCCTCCTCAGGCGATGCCGGTGCAGGTATCGCCCGTAACCCTGTCGCCGGTTCCCACCTCCGACACCTATGTCGCCACCATCAAGAGCCGCCGCTCGGCGACCATGCAGCCGCAGGTCGACGGCAACCTGGTCAAGATTTTTGTGCACTCCGGCGACCTCGTCAAAGCCGGCGATCTCCTCATGCGCATCGACCCGCTGAAGCAAGCCGCAACCGTTGAATCGCAGCAGGGAACTCAAGCCCAGAAAAAGGCCGTGTACGACTACACCAAGATCGATCTCGAAAGACAGCGCAAGCTCTTCGAAGCCGGCGTCGTCTCTCGTGAAGCCTACGATCAAGCCACGCAGGCCTATCAGAATGCCAAGGGCGACTACGAATCCAACGCTGCCCTTACCGATACACAGAAGCAGCAACTCGCGTATTACGACATCCGAGCCCCCTTTACCGGCATCGTCGGCGATATTCCCGTACATCTGGGCGACTACGTCTCCCCCACCACTCTGCTCACCACCGTGGACGAGAACACCGATCTCGAAGCCTACATCTACATCCCCACCCAGCGAGCCACCGAGGTGCGCCGGGGCCTGCCCGTCGAGATCCTCGACACCGCCGGCAACACCCTCGTCAAATCCACCATCAGCTTCCTCTCCCCGCAGGTCGACAACGGCCTGCAGAGCATCCTCGCCAAAGCCGAGATTCCGCACACCGCCCAGATGCTGCGCAACGAGCAGTTGGTCAACGCGCGCGTTATCTGGAGCACCGCTCCCGCACCCGTCGTTCCCGTTCTCGCCGTCAGCCTCATCGGCGGCCAGTCCTTCGTCTATCTTGCGGTCCCCAAGGGTGACGGATACGTCGCTCATCAGGTCGCCGTTACCCTCGGACAAACTGTCGGCAACACGTATCCGGTCCTCAGCGGACTTAAACCAGGTGACAAAGTGATTGTTTCCGGCCTCCAGTTTCTCCAGGAGGGAATGCCCGTCAAGCCTCTGGGCTAGAACCGGAGGCTCTGACCAAATCCGGCGGAGCGCATTCTTGCCTTCGCATCGTCTTTCGCTTCATCCCGGGCCAGCTGCCCCGGTCAGAGGTCATTCGTGTTCGTAGATTTTTTTATTCGCCGCCCGATCTTCGCCACGGTCTGCGCCCTTCTCATCGTGCTCGCCGGCGCCGTCTGCATTCCGACCCTCCCGATCTCGCTCTACCCCACCCTCGCACCGCCGCAGGTCGTCGTCACCAGCGTTTACATCGGTGCTAACTCCAAAGACGTCGAATCCGCAGTCACCACCATCCTCGAACAGTCCATCAATGGCGTCGAGGGCATGCGCTACATCAGCTCCACCAGCTCCAATGACGGCACCTCCGCCATCACCGTCACCTTCAACACCGGCTACGATCTCAACATCGCCGCCGTCGATGTGCAGAACCGCGTCGCTTCGGTTCAGGGCCGTCTGCCTGCCGTCGTCAATAACACCGGCATCACCATCACCAAGGCCAATCCCAACTTCGTTCTTGCCGTCGGCTTCATCTCTCCCGACAAGTCGCTCTCGCAGGCCTTCATCTCGAACTACATTGACGTCTACGTCAAGGACGCCCTCAAGCGTGTACCCGGCGTCGGCGATGCCGTCATCTTCGGCGAGCGCAAGTACGCCATGCGTCTCTGGCTCGATCCCAGCCGCCTCGCTGCCCGCGGCCTCACGGCGCTGGACGTCACCAATGCGCTGACCGAGCAGAATGTCGAGGTTGCCGCAGGTCAGCTCGGGCAGCAGCCGTCTGACCCGAAACAGGTGTTCCAGATGGCCGTTCGCGCCGTCGGCCGCCTCTCCGATCCGCGCCAGTTTGAAAACATCGTCATCAAGAACAGCCCCAACGGCGGCATCGTTCAGGTAAAAGACGTGGGCCGCGCCGAGATTGGAGCGGAGAACTACAACACCGATCTCCGATTCCAGGGCACTGGCTTTCCCGGTGGCGAAGCCGTCGGCGTCGGTATCCAGCAGCTCTCCAATGCCAATGCCCTCGACGTTGACAGACGTTGCCGTGCCGTCCTCGCCGAGCTCCAGAAATCCTACCCGCCCGGCCTCGAAGGTGTCATCGCCGTGGACACCACGCTCGTCATCGGAGAGTCCGTCCACGAAGTCGTCACCACCATCGGCGAAGCCATCATCATCGTCATCATCGTCATCTTCCTCTTTCTGCAGGATTGGCGCGCCACCATCATTCCCGCCGTCACCATTCCGGTTTCGCTCATCGGCACCTTCGCCTTCATCAAGATTTTCGGCTTCAGCATCAACTCCCTCACGCTCTTTGGCATTACTCTAGCCACCGGTCTGGTTGTCGATGACGCCATCGTCGTCATTGAAAATGTCCAGCGCCACCTCTCCAAGAGTGCGATCGTGCCGGAACGCTCCGAAGCCGCCGAACAGGATCCCTACGCCCCCGACCCGATGGATCACTCGAAGGCCTCAAGTACGGGCAGAGGCCTGGAAACCGTCTCCTCAGATCCTCACGAGGCCACCAGCATCGCGATGGCCGAGGTCACCAGCGCCGTCATCGCCACCTCGCTCGTACTCATCTCCGTCTTCGTCCCGGTCAGCTTCTTTCCCGGAACCACCGGCATCCTCTACAAGCAGTTCTCGCTGACCATCGCCTTTGCCATTGCGATCTCGGCCTTCAATGCGCTCACCCTTTCGCCTGCGCTGGCCGCTATTCTGTTGCGCGCTGAGATGACGAAGACCGGAATCATGGGCTTCCTCCTCAATCCCATCGAACGCGTCATCCAGTGGTCCATCCGCGCCTACGCTCGCGCTGTCACCTTCGTCGTTCGCATCCGCTACGTCATGCTGCTGATCTTCTTCGCCGGCCTGGCCGCAACCGTATTCATGTACAACCACGTCCCCACCGCCTTTATCCCGCAGGAGGACCAGTCGTACTTTCTCATCATCGTTCAGACGCCGCCCGGAGCTTCGCTCAGTTACACCTCGGCCTTTGCCGATAAAGTTTCAGCCACCGTGCGCCAGAATGACGGCGTCTTCGGCACCTTTTCCGTCATGGGCTTCTCGCTCGCCGGCGGCAGTTCGCCGAACTCCGGCCTCATCTTCGCTCCGCTCAAACCCATCAACGACCGCACCAAGATGGGCGCTCAATTCACCGCCAAAGCCATCGTCGCCAACGTCGGTCCTAGGCTCCTCGGCATCCCCGGCGGCATCGCCTTCGCCGCAGAGCCGCCCGCCGTCGCCGGTATCGGCACCGTCGGCGGCTTCCAGTTCATTCTGCAGGACTCCGGACGCAATACCTTCGGCGACATCGACCGCATCGCCCACACCCTCGTCGGCCAGGGTCGCGCGCCAGGTTCCGGACTCACCGGCATGAACACGACCTTCACCTCCAACGACCCCCAGTTGCTCGTCGCCATCGACCGCGAAAAAGCAAAATCCATCGGCGTCCCCTTCAATCAGATCACCGCTGCTCTGGACACCTTCATGGGCTCCACCTACGTCAACGACTTCGACTTCAACAACCGTTCCTACCGCGTCTACGTTCAGGCCGATGCGCCCTTCCGCCGCAACGCGCAGGATATTCGCCAGTACTACGTCCGCTCCGACTCCGGACAGATGATTTCGCTCGATAACCTCGCCACCATCACCGAAACCTCCGGCCCGCAGGTCATCAACCACTACAACCTCTTCCGCTCCGCCGAGATTGACGGTTCGCCCGCACCCGGCCTCAGCTCCGGTCAGGGCCTCGACGCCATGGTGCGTCTGTTCAACAAAACCAAGATGCCCGGCATGTCCTTCTCCTGGACCGGTCTCGCTCTGGAAGAAGTTGAGTCCGCCGGCAAGGCCATTATCATCTTCGGCCTCGGCCTCCTCGTCGTCTACCTCACCCTCTCCGCTCAGTACGAATCCTTCGCCCTGCCATTCATCATCCTGCTGGCCGTTCCCATGGCCATCCTTGGAGCGCTCTCACTCGTAGACCTCCGCGGCATGGTCGACGACGTCTACGTCCAGATCGGCCTGGTCATGCTCATTGGCCTCTCCGCAAAAAATTCCATCCTCATCGTCGAGTTTGCCGAGCAGCTCCGCGAACAGGGCCGCTCCATCGTCGATGCTGCCATCGAAGCCGCCGAACTTCGCCTGCGTCCCATCCTGATGACCTCCATCGCCTTCATCCTCGGTGTCGCCCCGCTCTACTTCGCTACCGGCGCCGGAGCCAACGGTCGCCACTCTGTCGGCACCTCCATCATCGGCGGCATGATTCTCTCCTCCGTCCTCAATCTGTTCTTCATTCCGGTCCTCTACGTCCTCCTGAAGACCCTCCTCGGCAAGTTCTCCGGCAAAGCCAGGGCCACCGCCCGGAGCACCGAGCTTACGCCACCGCAAACCACCCACTAACTCTCAGCCCCGTAACTCTCAACCCCGCCCCATCGGAAGTTGAGCCACCCCACTCACTCCAGCCTTCCGCATCAAATCCCGCGGGAGCTATCATTCTTCATGGCAAAGCCAACCGCTCCGACCCCCGAAAGCTGGCTCCCCGAAGCTAATCAGTCCGTAGCCGACTTCCCCCTCACCCATCTTCCCTACGGAGCCTTCGAACTGGAAGGCCGCCAGCGCCTCTGCGTCGCCATCGGCGTTCATCTCCTCGACCTCCATGCCTGCGCCGCCTCCGGCCTGCTCCCCCCAACTCTGATCGAAGTCTGCCAGGCCCCCGTCCTCAATCCCTTAATGTCCCTCGGCCATCGCTCCTGGACGCTCCTCCGCGAAACCCTCGCCGGCCTCCTTCACATCGACGCGGAACCCGCCCGTCGCCAGGCCGCCGAAGCTGCCCTGCACTCCATCACCGGCGCCACGCTCGTCAAACCCGTCCACATTCCCAACTACACCGACTTCTACGCCTCCATCTACCACGCCACGCGCGTCGGCGAACTCTTCCGCCCCGACCAGCCACTCCTGCCCAACTACAAGCACATTCCCATCGGCTACCACGGTCGCGCCTCCTCCATCATCCCCAGCGGAATCCCCGTCATCCGCCCCACCGGGCAAACCCGGCCGCCAACTCCTGGGGAAGAGCCTAACTTCCTTCCTTCCAAATCGTTAGATTACGAACTCGAACTGGCGCTTTACATCGGCCAGCCCAGCCTCCTCGGCACCCCCATCCCTATCGCTGAAGCCGACCACCACCTCTTCGGCATCAGTCTCCTCAACGACTGGTCTGCTCGCGACATGCAATCCTGGGAGTACCAGCCCCTCGGCCCCTTCCTCGCAAAAAACTTCGCCACCAGCGTCTCGCCGTGGATCACGCCCATGGACGCACTCGAGCCCTTCCACGCCCCCGCGACGCCGCGCGCGGCCACCGATCCCAAACCTCTGCCCTATCTCCACTCCGTCCGCGACCAGCAACAGGGAAGTCTGAACGTAGAACTTGAAGTGTATCTATCAACCCGCACCATGCGTGAGAACAAGCTGGACCCGTTCCTCCTCAGCGAGTCCAACGCGCACGACCTCTACTGGACACCCGCTCAGCTCATCGCCCACCACACCAGCAACGGCTGCAATCTTCAGATCGGCGACATCCTCGCCACCGGGACCATCTCCGGCCCCGCCGCCGCCTCCGCCGGTTGCCTCCTCGAACTCACCCGCAACGCAGCCCACCCCATCCTTCTTCCCACCGGCGAATCCCGCACCTTCCTCGCCGATGGCGACGAGATCATCCTCCGCGGCTCCTGCGAAGCCACAGGCCACCCACGCATCGGCCTCGGCGAGTGCCGCGCCACCATCCTCCCCGCCCGCCCCTGACGCTCTTGAATCATTGCCTTTGCCAGTTCAAGCGGCATATCCTCATCCGTGCAGTACGAATTGGAGATTCACATGGCTACACCCACACTCGCCCAGCCCTCCCAAAGCCAGACCACCGACTTCCTTCCCCTCAAAGGCACCGACCACGTCGAGTTCTACGTCGGCAACGCCCGCCAGGCCGCCCATTTCTACCGCGCCGCCTTTGGCATGTCCCTCGTCGCCTACGCTGGTCCCGAGACCGGTCAGCGCGACCGTGCCAGTTACGTCCTCCAGCAGGGAAAGATCCGCTTCGTCCTCACCACCGCTCTTCGCACCGACTCCGACATCGCTCGCCACGTCGACAAACACGGCGACGGCGTCCGTGCCATCGCCCTCTGGGTCGACGACGCCCGTGAGGCATGGCGCGAAACCACCAGCCGCGGCGCCCGCAGTATTCAGGAACCCACCGAGTTCAAAGACCAGCACGGTCACATCACCACCTCCAGCATCGCCGCCTATGGCGACACCATCCATACCTTCGTCGACCGCACCCACTACACCGGCACCTTCTTCCCCGGCTACCAGACCGTCAAAAACGACCTCGTCGCCCGTCCCGTAGGCCTGCTCCACATCGATCACATCGTCGGCAACGTCGGCTGGAACTCTATGAACCAGTGGGTCGATTTCTATGCCAAAGTCATGGGCTTCAGCCTCTACCAGCACTTCGACGACAACGACATCTCCACCGAATACTCCGCGCTCATGTCCAAGGTCATGGCCAACGGCAACGGCTACGTCAAGTTCCCCATCAACGAACCCGCCGAAGGCCGCCGCAAGTCCCAGATCGAGGAGTACCTCGACTTCTACGGTGGTCCCGGCGTCCAGCACATGGCCCTCGCCACCAACGACATCCTCGCCACCGTGGCCGCCATGAAGAACCAGGGTGTCGACTTCCTCACCGTTCCCCACTCCTACTACACCGAGCTCGAACACCGCATCGGCAACATCGACGAGCCCATCCATGAGCTCGAAAAACTCGGCATCCTCGTCGACCGCGACAACGAGGGCTACATGCTCCAGATCTTTACCCGCCCCGTCGAAGACCGCCCCACCGTCTTCTACGAGGTCATCCAGCGCAAAGGCAGCCGCAGCTTCGGCAAGGGCAACTTCAAAGCCCTCTTCGAAGCCATCGAGCGCGAACAGGCCCTGCGCGGAAACCTCTAGCTATCAAAGAAAACGGGTGGCCCCTCCTTCGTAGTTTCATCGCGAAGGGTGGGTTATTCGCGCTTCGCGCGAACCGCTTTTCCTACCAAAATTCCATGCATCAATATGCAATAACCCACGAATAATCATTCATATAGACGAACCTATCTCCAATCTGCCAGCCTTAACGATGGAGATACGCCCATGAGCACCATCCCTGTCGAACTCACCCATCATGTTCCACTGACCACCTCCTCCGATCAGCCGAAGGCGGCCTTCCTGATGTGTCCGCCAACCCTCTATGACGTCAACTACGTCATCAATCCCTGGATGGCCGGCAACGTCCACGCCTCATCCCGATTCCGCGCAGCCGCACAATGGCAGCGTCTCTACGAAGCCGTCAGCCGCATCGCCCAGGTCGAGCTCATCCAGCCCGAGCCCGGCTCTCCCGACATGGTCTTCACCGCCAACGCCGGCCTCGAGCGCGACGGCACCGTCGCCATCAGCAGCTTCTTTCATCCCGAGCGCCAGGGCGAAGAGCCGCACTTCCGCCGCTGGTTCCGCCACGCCGGTTACTCCATCGTCGACATTCCTCGCGCCACACCCTTCGAAGGCGAAGGCGACGCCCTCTTTTCCACCGATGGCCGCTGCCTCTGGGTCGGCCACGGTCCTCGCACCGCTCTCTCCAGCCACCGCACCCTGCGCGATATCTGGGGAATCCCCGTCGTGCCGCTTCACCTCATCGATCCCCGCTTCTACCACCTCGATACCTGCTTCGCGCCACTCGAAGGCGGCTTCGTCATGTACTTCCCCGACGCCTTCGATCATCTCTCGCTGCACCGGATCGAGGCCTTCTACCCACCCGAAAAACGCATCATCGTCCGCGAAGCCGACGCCGTCTGCTTCGCCTGCAACGCCATCAACGTCGGCCGCACCATCATCCTCAACAAGGTCAGCGACAGGCTAAGCGGCCAGCTCGAGCAACTCGGCTTCAACGTGATCCAGATCGAACTCACCGAATTCCTCAAAGCCGGCGGCGCCGCAAAATGCCTCGTCATGAAACTCAGCAAACACCTCAGCTGAAGTGAAAAGAAGTGAAAGGGAATTGGGTGGGTTATCGGAAGTGCTGGACGGGTGCCCCATGTTCGCGACAGTCTCATCGTCGCTAATGTGGGGATTCTCTCTTATCGTTCACGAACGTGGGATTCTATCCGAACACAAGCTACCCGACAGAGCAGGGAACTACAACCCCTCCGCCAGCACCCTCTCATACGCCGGCACCGTAAGGAACTCCGTAAACTTCGGCGCCCTCACCAACTCGCGCATCAACGCCGCCGCCTGCTCATACGCTGAGTAACGCTGCGCATCCACACTCTCCTTCACCCGCGCCAGCTCATCGGCAATCTCCGAGTCCACCACTGCCAGCGTCACCGGCAAACCGTCTTCCATCACCGCCTTGTGGTGTACCCACTGCCAAAGCTGCGCCCGGCTGATCTCCGCCGTCGCCGCATCTTCCATCAGGTTGAACAGAGGCACACACCCAATCCCGCGTAGCCACGCTTCCACATACCCCAGCCCCACAGCAACGTTCTGCCGCACGCCCGCCTCGGTAATCGTCCCCTCGGGAACCTGCAGCAAATCTGCGGCCGTGACATGATAGTCCGGCAACTGCTTGTCAATCTGATTCGGCTTCGGCATCACGCGGTTAAAACCTCAAGCGCGACCGGCACCAATCCCGGATGCGCAACCCACGTCCCATCATGCCCGTCTGTCGCCTCGCGCTCCTTGTCCGCGCGCACCTGCGCCAGCGCCTTCTCATTCGCTACCGCATCGCTCTTGATGGGAATGTACGCACTCATCCCACCCATCGCGCTCACATTGCGCCTGTGGCAGGTCTTGATGCACAGCTTCGAGTAGCTCCGCATGAAGTGCGTCGTCATCGTCACCTGGCCGCGATCCGGCAGCAGCACGCTCGTATCCCCGGCAAACTTCTTGATGAAGCTGAAGATGTAGTCCCACCGCCCGCAGTTCAGTCCAGCCGAGTGGTCTTTCAGCTCCCACAAAATCTCATCCATCTCAAACGTCGCCAGAATCGTCTCGATCAGTACCGTTGCCTTGATCGATCCGGCAGGAATCCCCAACTCGCCCTCTGCTTTGATGAACACATCGTTCCATAGCCGCGCCTCCAGATGACTCTCCATCTTCGGCAGATAAAAATATGGCCCCGACCCCCGCGCCAGCAACTCCTTCGCGTTATGAAACGCATACAACCCAAAGTCGAACAGCGAACCCGACATCGGCTCGCCGTCCACCATCAAATGCCGCTCCTCCAGATGCCATCCCCGCGCCCGCACAAACAGCACCGCCGGCTTTTCCACCAACTTGTAACTCTTGCCAGTCTTCTCATCCTCAAACGTGATCGTTCGCCGCACCGCATCGCGCAGATTCAGTTGTCCCTCAATCACGTTGTCCCAGGTCGGCGTCGTCGAGTCTTCAAAGTCCGCCATAAAAACCTTCGCGCCGGAGTTCAACGCGTTGATAATCATCTTCCGGTCCACCGGGCCCGTAATCTCCACCCTGCGGTCCAGCAGGTCCGCGGGCAGCGGAGCCACCGTCCACTCACTCTCGCGAATGTGCTTTGTCTCCTTCAGAAAATCCGGACGCTCCCCCGCATCCAGCCGCTTCTGCCGCGCTGCCCTGGCCTCCAGCAGCTCCTTCCGCTGCTCGTTAAACGTTCGCTGCAACCCAACCACAAACGCCACAGCCTCCGGAGTCAAAACCTCCCCGTAACGCCCCGTCGTCGAAGCCGCAAACTCCACACTCTTAGCCGACCGCATCCATCCCTCCGAAACGTTCTCCGTTGTCAGTTGTCGGTTACTCAAACTGCATGTGCACGCTGCCCGCAGTCGAAAAATTCACGTCCACCTCCGAGCCCGCGATCCCCAGCGACACTCCCGTCCAGCTTCCCGTCGTCACCCACTGTCCTGCCTTCAGTCCGCCCGTCCGCGTCGCGCCATGATTGGCCAGCCACGGCAGAAGCCGCATCAAATCGCCCGATGTATTAGACCCCGTCCGCTCTACCCGCACCACGCCGTTGACCGCAAGGACCACATGCTCCTTGGAAAAATCGATCTTCTGCCAGCTTTCAATCGCCGCACCATAGACAAACCCGCCATGCATCTGCAGGTCCGCGATCTGCGATAGCTTATCCGACTTCGTCGGATCCAACAGCCCGCTCTCGAGAACCTCAATCGCCGGATGGCAGCTTGCAATCGCATCTGCCACTTCTTCCCGGGTGTAAGCCTTCGCCCGCGGCGGCAGATCACTCCCCATCAAAAAAGAAATCTCCGCCTCCAGGCCGCGAAACCTGTGCTGTCCATCCAGCTTTGCATTGTCTCCCGCAATCCACGCCAGCGGCATCGGAGCAAACATCGGCGTGGCGTCCGCCGTCCCCGCGCCAACCTTCCACCCGCCAATCGCTCCATAAGCGATCGCGAGTCTGTCCTGAATGAAGTAAGCCTCTTCCAGCGTCACCGGCCTTAGCTCCGCAGGCAACTCGTCCATCGGCTTATTGTTCCCGCGAGCGCTCAGCAACAGGCCCGCCGCGCTCATCAGCTCATCTTCCCGCTCACCAGTCATGCAGTCAGTGTCTCGCAACTACGCTGCTTCTGTCTCGCGCCCTACTTTGGCGTCTTACCCAGGCTCAGAAGATTCGCAAACAGCCGGTAAGCCCCCGGAACACCCTCCGGCAACTCCCGGTACAGTGCCAGCGCGACATAAACATACGTGCCCTTGCCTGTCTTTGCCACCAGAAGTCCGCCCTTTTGCGGATCCTGCCCCGGATCGTGGGTCTCGAGCACCGCCTGATACTCTGGCCCCCAGCTCGCCAGAAACCCATGGCCCCGCTCCTCCACCCAGCCGCTGAAATCCTTCGCCGTGATCTTGTTCGGCCAACTCAGCACCTGGCTCTCCGGCATCAGCAACTGCACCGGCGCCGTCTCATCCACCACCTTCTCCTCGCTCCCCATCGAAGTGGCATACGGCCCATAGTTGAACTGCCCCCGGTTGTACTGCACAATCACCACGCCGCCGTTCTTCGCATAGTTCATCAGTTGCCCATTCGCCGCCGCCAATCCCGGATTCGCCGCATACGCCCGCACTCCCAGCACCACCACGTCATACCCCGAGAGCCTTCCGCCCACGACATCCTCCATCGTCAATGTGGTCGCATGCACGCCCAGATTTTCCAGCGATGCCTGTACCTCATCCCCCGTCCCCGGCAGATATCCCACCTTCAGCGGCCGTCCGTCGGCTCCAGTAGCCACCTTCACATCCACGCCCCGCGCCCGGTACGTCGCCGGCGTGTACATATTCGTCGGCGTCAACCCCTTATATCCGACCGCGCGAAACCCCTCGCTCGTCGCCCCGCTCGCCGTCTCGGCCACAGCTTTCAGCGTGTAGGTCGTCTCCGCCAGCGCCACCGGCGTCACGCGAAATGAAAACGTCTTCGCCTCACCCGCATGGCTAAACGCAAACCGCGCGCTTGCAGGCTCCGAACGCCATCCCTGCGGCAGCACAAGCCTGGTCGTGCCTTCGACACCCCGTTGCTCGTCTCCCCGAACCTCCACGCTCACCGTAAAACTCTTTTCCGTCAGTGGAATAATCCCCGCCGATGGCCGAATCGCCACGCTCAGCGATGGAACCACCGCCATCGGCCGCCCCGCATCGCCTGCACTGCCATCCGGCGCAAGCACCTCCTGCCCCAGCAACAGAGATACGCCCTCGTAGTTCACCCGCACCCAAAAACTTTCCGGCGGAGTCTGCGGAGCCAGCCGCAACGCCGGATTGCTCACATCGTAGTAAGCCTGTTCCGCATTCTTCTTCGAAAAATAAGGCCGCGTCGTCGGATCGCGCTTCTTGTCCGCGACTCCGTCTGTCTCGGCGCCGCTCCCCGGCCATCCATAGTCAAACGAAGACTCCAGCGTCTTTCCCGCTTCAATCTTCCCCGCACTTGCCGTCAAGTTGTGTTCTTTTCCGATGTTTCCCTTGCTCGTCGCGCTCGGCGAAACAAAATCCGCCGTCACCTCCACCGTGTCTTTTCCTCCGTTCACCACCTTCGTCGCAATGTGCGCGATGCATCCCGGAGTCACCGCATCCGTGCATCCCTTCCCCTCAGCCACCATCCTCGCTTCTATCCGCAGCCCCAGCGCCTCGACCAACGCATCGTTGAACTGCACCCGCTTCACCCGCAGCTCGTGCAACACATTCGTCTTCTCCACCCCCGTCAGTCCGCTCGCATTCACCTTGGCGATCAGTGCGTCCACCGCCTTCAATCCATCCCGCAACGCCGGCGCGCACCGCTCCGTCGCGTTCGCCGAAAAAACCTGTGCCGCCCTCGCCGTATCGTCATCGATCGCCTTCAGCGCCGGCCGCAGCCATCCTTCCGCTGACGGAGCCAGCGTCGCGATTCCTTCCAGCGTCACATCCACCCCATCAAAAAAACTCTGTTCCATCTCCCCCGTCTTCACCCGCGAGCCATACCGGTGATAGCTCACATTGAACGCACCCGCCGGAGCCAGCCGTATCCCTTCCCCGATCTGTGTCTTCTGCAGCGCCAGCCCCTTGCGTGCGAACTGCACATAACTCATCCCCAGCACCGGGCTGTTTTCTCCCTCGGGAATCGTTACATTCGCCTTGGGCGGCTCCGTCGTCCACTCCTTCGTCACATAGCTGTAAAACCGCGCCGGAGCATCCTTTCCCGTCGCATAGTCGAACATCCGGTTATTCGTCACTCGCGCAAACGGCACCCGCGCATACACCTTCATCGGACTCCACGGCATCAATCCCTGCGCAATCTGGTCCGGAAACACCTTCGGGTCGCCCGCCGCATCGAACACCTCCTGCGCCATCTCTCCCGACACCTGGTGTTGTCCATGCCCATCCGTCAGTCCGCCCACAAACACGCTCGTCACCACAAGCGGCCGAAACAGCCTCACCGCGCGCACCGCGTCATACAACACCCGCTCGTGCGTCCACTTCGCCAGCGACTCTTCCTTCGTCTTTGAAAATCCGAAGTCCACCTCGGTCCCAAACATCTGGTTCACGCCCATGTACCGGTCCGCCGCCAGCAGCTCCTGCGTCCGCACCAGTCCCAGCGCATCGTCGAAGTCCCCCGACATCAAATTCTGCCCACCCTCGCCGCGCGTCAGCGTCAGCACCGCCACATTCGCGCCCTGTCCCCGCGCCTCATACGCCAGCATCCCGCCGTCTTCATCATCCGGATGCGCCACAATCATCATCAGGCTGGCTCGCGTCCGCAGCTTTACCAGGCTCTGCTCGAGCGCTGCGGCTCCCACATTCGCCGCAATCCTTGCCTCCGTCACCGCGGGCCGCACCTGTTCGCCCGAAAGGTTTGCCGGGTCGTGCAACACTGCGCCTGAATCGGTTACGCCCGGCATGGCAAGCAACAGCCCCGCCACCGCACTCCAGCCTGCCAACATTCGCATAGGAATCATTGACTTCTAATCTCTCACAATCGGCCCTCCCAAATCACGCGCCAAATACCCATCTGCCCACCCGCCGGAAGCGTACTGTAACTAGTAGCCTTATTCGGCGTCCTATCATAAGGACACGTCCGCTTCTCAGGAAGGAAGGAACCCGTCGCAATGCTGCTCCGCCGATCCGCCAGCCTCGCTTCGATCATCCGCTCCTCCGACATCACCCCCGAGGTCGTCTTCGAGCAGCATCGCACCGATCGCCGACGCTTTCTCGCCACCGCCGCCACCCTCGGCGCCGGCGCCCTCGCAGCTCGCACCATCACCACCCTCATCGATCCCCGCATCGTCGCCCGCGCAGCTGTCCAGACCACCCCCGCCGCGCCCGCCCAGCCCGCGCCCCGCAAATACACGCTCCCTGACCCCGAAACTCCTCTCGTCAAGGCCATGTCCTACAATAATTATTACGAGTTCGGAACCGACAAGACCGACCCCGTCCGCAACGCCGGCAAGCTCCAGACTCACCCCTGGCCCATCCAGATCACCGGCATGGTCAAAAAACCCCAGACCATCAACATCGACGACCTCATGCACTATCGCCCCCTCGAATCCCGCGTCTATCGGCATCGTTGCGTCGAAGCCTGGTCCATGGTCATTCCCTGGGACGGCTACTCGCTCTCCGAGTTCATCAACTTCTGCGACCCGCTACCCAGCGCAAAGTACGTCCAGTTCTTCACCGTCGTCGACAAAAAAGCCATGGAGCTCCCCGGTCCCTACGACTGGCCCTACAAAGAGGGCCTGCGCATGGACGAAGCCATGAACCCCCTCACGCTCCTTACCTTCGGCTGTTACGGCAAGACTCTGCCCAATCAAAACGGAGCTCCCGTCCGCGTCATTGTTCCCTGGAAGTACGGCTTCAAGTCGGCAAAATCCATCGTCCGCTTCCACTTCACCGACAAACAGCCGGTCACCACCTGGAACGAGACCGACGGCATGGAATACGGCTTCTACTCCAACGTCAATCCCAACTACGACAACGCCCGCTGGTCGCAGGCCCACGAGCGCCGCATCGACTCCAGCCTCATCCCCCGCACCATCCCCACCCTCATGTTCAACGGCTACAGCGACGAGGTCGCCGGCATGTACGCCGGCATGAACCTCAAAAAGTTCTACTAACCCTCCCACCAACCCAACCACAGAATCGCTCTCCCCCACAGAATCTCTCCCACCACCAACAAATCGTCATTTCGACCTACCAACAAATCGTCATTTCGACCGAAGCGACGAACAGCTTCACCGTCCGCCGCGCAGTGGAGAAACCCCTGCATTTGCCCTTGCATTTGCTTTTGCCCTTGCCTTTTTGTTGTCATCCCCGTAGGGGATCTGCGTTTGCTTTTGCCCTTGCTTTTGCCACTTCTTCCCCAACCCACCAACAAAATCGCCCCATCCCCCGCGCTAAACTAACCCCAGCCAAATGTCCAAACGCAACATCATCCTCCTCAAAACCGTCCTCCACCTCCTCTGCCTCGTCCCCTTCGCCTGGCTCCTCCATCTCTTCACCTCGGGCGGACTCGCCGTCTACGCCGACCCCATCAACTACATCACTCATTTCACCGGCGACTGGACCCTCTACACTCTCTTCGCCTGCCTCGCCGTCACTCCCATCCGTCGCCTCTCCCCGAACCTCTCCTTCCTCATCCGCTTCCGTCGTCTCCTCGGCCTCTACGCCTTCTTCTACGCCACCCTTCATCTCGCGACCTATATCTTCCTGTTCTCCGGATACGACGTCGTCACCGCCTTCAACGGCCTGCGCAGCGGGCATCCTGGCGAGATCGTTACGCAGTGGAAACTCATCTGGCCACGCATGGTCGACGACGTCCTCAAGCGCCGGTTCATTCAGGTTGGCCTCTTCGCCTGGCTCATCCTCTTCTCGCTCGCCGTCACCTCGCCGGCATTCATCCTGCGCGCCATGGGTGGCACAAACTGGCGACGTCTCCACAATCTCATCTACGTCGCCGCCATCGCCGGCGTCATCCACTTCTGGTGGCTGGTCAAGGCCGGCAACCGCGCCCCCTGGAAGGACACCGCCGTTCTCGCCGTCCTTCTCCTCGCTCGCATCATCTACGCCGTCATCAAACGATCAAGAAAGCCCACCCCCCTCCCCGTCCGCTCCAGCTCCGTCTGATCCTGCCTCCAACCGCGACGTTCCAGCCTGTTCTTTCCCAACGCACCCCCAAAATCGTCATTTCGACCGAAGCGACGGACAGCTTCATCGTCCGTCGCGCAGTGGAGAAACTCCTGCATTTGCCTTTTGCTTTTGCCTTTGTTTTTTAGTTGTCATCCCCGCAGGGGATCTGCTTGTGCTGTTGTTGCCGCACTTGCCTTTTAGTTGTCATCCTTCGCCGCAGGCGGAGGATCGAGTCTGTTACGGAACTCGGCAGCTTCAACCGCCCCGACAAGACGCTCGTAGGATTGGCTATCGTATACGTCGCCTCGATGGCGTTGGCACCGTCAGGAACTTTTGCCCGTCGCCGGATTGCGTGTGATGGCTCTTACGTCAAAGCCCGGGCTGCAAGCCGGCCGAACGACATGCGCACCGGCGCCTCGGCTGACCCCAAAGACGCAATCCTCTGTATAGATATCCTCCGTTTACTCTTTATTGACGCTAAGTCGGTGAGGTGCTTCCGCAGTCTCAAATCGTCCCTCTGAGCGGGATGCCGGCAAGGGATTCTTCACTCCTTCGCGGTGCCCGGCCCCTCCACCACCTCCTTGCAGGCCTGGCGAAAGTCGTCGGCGGGAGAAGGGTCCGTGATGGGTGCCCCTGGCCGCCGCATCGCAGACAGGCGGGCGGCGCGCATCTCGACGTATTCGGGGTCCATGCACAGGGATTTGGACAGCCCGGCATAGGTGATCTCGCTTTTCGGGCCGAGATAGAGCACCGCGTCGAACTGATCCTGCATCACTCCGCCGATCGCCTCGCCCAGGTCGACCATGATTGGCCCGTTCGGGCCAGGACGCCTCGTCATGCCCGATCCCTTCGGGTAGTAGAAGGTGAAAGGCGCCGTCCCGAGCGGCGTGTTCTTGATCAGCGTGAGGCTCGGCTTCTTCCAGGTTGCGATGTCGGGCTGCAGGGTGGCGAGGTCCGCGCCGAGCCCCGTAAAGGTCCAGATCGAGAAGACCTTTACGCCGGCCGTTTCAAGCAGGCCGACAATCGTCCCGGCCGCCTGGCCGGGCATCGGCGGAGGCATCCTGCGCAGATAGTGCATCTCGCCATAGACGATCAGCGCCTTGCGCTTCTTCGCGATCACTTCGCGTTCGATCAACTCCGCAGGAAAAGTGTCCGAGCGCTGCGTTCTCGCCCGCGGGTTGGCGGGATCGTATGGATAGTAGGGCGCGTCGCCCAGCAGCACACGGAGTTGTTTTGTCTTGGGCAGTTTCTGGTTGATCTCGCGGATGCTGCGGAACATGTCGGCGTAGATATCGCTGTCCCAGACCTCGGTGGGCTGGGTCGTCTCCAGCCATGCCATGCGAAGTTCCTTCTCGGGAACGGTCTCGCCGGCGATGTAGCGATCCATCATCGCCTGGTAGCGCCCGTTGCCGCTCTCGACGACAATGTCGTTGACGACAGCCTGAAAGCGAGGGTCGCGATAGAGCTTCGCGCGGAACGCCGCGCCCTGTTCATTGCCATGATCGCCCTCGCCGAGTGCCACGACATCGTGCGTTTTGAACGCATCGATAATGCCGTCTACCGGATCTAGCGGCTTCGCGGCAGCGGCCTGCGCGAAGCCGGTCGAAGGAAAAACAAACAGCAAAACCAGCAGTGCGGCCGGCAAGATCGAGAGTGCCTTGTAGAAGATAGCGACAAACGATTTCATGTTTAGAGCCTCTAGGCAAATATTAAACCTGAAGCGGATGGCTAACGTACTCGGAACCGTTCAGATGACAGAAGCGCTCCGGAAAAGCTGACGAAGTTTCCTTCGACAGGTTGACGCAGCGAGCAATGAGGCCGAACAGCCGCAGGCTGCGGCCTTGAGTTTCGTAACGCCCTCGGATCTGCTTTTGTATTTGCCCTTGCCTTTGCCTGTTCTCTCCCACCCCACCAAAAAACGGTCATTTCGACCGAAGCGACGGACAGCTTCATCGTCCGCCGCGCAGTGGAGAAATCCCCGCATTTGTCCTTGCCATTGCTTGACTAAAACCCTCCAAACATCCCCTTTCTTTTCAATCCCCAAAAAATAATTCGCCATATTTCCCGCCAAAAACGCATGTCAAGCCCTTAACCCACCTAACCCCAACCCCACCAGCAACTTCCATTTGGCAAAAACCCCCACTCAACCCGCTATACTAGTAATAGGAATCAAGAAAAAGGCCCTCCCGTCAGAGAGGACAAACCCTTTATTTGCAGGATTTTGGCCGTAACCCCTTTGCCTGCACGAATTTACAAAAGGTGCTTTCCCGTAAACCGCTGATAAGAGATACTTTACGCGCGGGATAGGGGGAGGGGGTACCCCCCTTACCGGCCGGGTATCGGCTCTTCCGCCCCTTCGGCCAGGCGCATCATGTAATCCTGCACACTGAACGAAACACCGTCACGGGGGGCCCGGATATACTCACCATCTGGCTGAAGCAGTCGCGCCTTGGTATTGTCCGCCAGATAAGCCGCCAGAATCTCCTCCCGCAGCCGCTTATGCAGATCGGCTTGCGTCACCGGAAACACGACCTCGCACCGCTCCACAAGATTGCGCGGCATCCAGTCCGCACTGCCGCAATAGATCTCATCCCTGCCGCCATTGGCAAAGTTGAAGATCCGGCTGTGCTCGAGAAACCGTCCGACGATGCTGCGCACCCGAATCCGCTCGCTCAAACCCTTCACTCCAGGCCGCAGCGAACACATTCCTCGAACGATCAGGTCGATCTCAACACCCGCCTGCGACGCCGCATATAACGCCTCCACCGTCCGCCGGTCCAGCAGCCCGTTCATCTTCGCAATAATCGAGGCCGGTTTGCCCGCCTTCGCATGCGAAGCCTCGCGCTCAATCAGCGCGATCAGCCGGTCCGCCAGCGTCAACGGAGCCACCATAAGCGGTGCATACGAGTCCGCCTCCGTCTCCGCCGTCAGATAGTTAAACACCTTCTGCACCGCCGCCGTCACGTCGGGCTTCGATGTCAAAAGGCTGATGTCGGTGTAATACTGCGCCGTTACCGGGTTGTAGTTGCCCGTGCCCAGGTGCGCATACCGCCGCACCACGCCGTCCGGATCGCGCCGCACCAGCAACGCCAGCTTGCAATGCGTCTTCAAGCCAAAGATGCCGTGGAAGACCCCCACCCCCGCATCCTCCAGCTCCCTTGCCCAGCGAATATTTGAATCTTCATCGAATTGCGCCATCAACTCAACCACAACAGTCACTTCCTTGATCTGTCCTGCCTCGATCAGAGCAGTGAAGATCGGAGAATCCTTGCTGGTCCGATATAACGTCTGCTTCATCGAGATCACGCTCGGGTCCTGCGCGCCAGCCTCGATAAACTCTTCCACCGTCTTGTACGAGTCGAACGGATGATGCAGCATCACGTCGTGCTGGCGCAGCTCGTCGAAGATATCGGTCGACTTCGCACTCAGCTTGAACTCCCTGGCCGCAAACGGCGGATACTTCAGCGCCGGCCGCTTCACCTCCGTATACAGGTTCATCAGCCTGGACAGATTCACCGGCCCATTGGTCCGAAACACCTGAGATTCCTCCAGCTCGAAGTTGATCCGCAGCCGTTCGACTATCTCTTCGGTAGCTGAACTCTCAATCTCCATCCGCACGGCATCGCCTTTGCGCCGGTTATGCAGCTCCGCTCGCACGCTCTCCAGCACCGAGCGCGATTCCTCCTCCTGCATGTAGAGGTTGCTGTTCCGCGTCACCCGAAATGCCGACCGCGACAGAACCTCATACCCGCGAAACATCCGTTCCACCTGAGACTCCACCAGCTCATGCAGCAGGATAAAGTCGCTATGTCCTTCTGCACTGACCAGCGGAACCAGACGAGGCAGAGCTCGAGGCACCGTCACCACGCCAAGCGCCGTTGCCGCCTTCCGGCCGCGCCGCTTATGCCGCAGCAACAGTCCGATGCAGAGTGCCTTGTTCAGCACCCGCGGAAAGGGATGAGAAGGGTCGATCGTCACCGGAGTCAGGACCGGATCAACCTCGGTATCGTAGAACTCCAACGCCTGCGCCCGCGCCTCTTCGCCCAACTCGCTCCACCGCAACAAGCGGATATTCTCCGCGTGCATCGCCGGCAGCAGCTGCTCGTTCCAGCACGTGTACTGGGCCTCTACGAAGCGATGGATTCGCACCATCAACCCATCCAGACGAATCTGCGGAGTCAGACCCCCCTCGTCCGGCGGCTGCGGCAGGTTGTATCCATCCTCAATCCGCTGCAGAAACCCGGCCACCCGGATCTCGACAAATTCGTCGAGGTTGCTCGCGGTGATGGCGAGAAATTTCACCCGCTCCAGAAGCGGATTCGTCTCATCCTGCGCCTCTTCCAGCACCCGCTGGTTGAACCGGATCCACGACTCATCGCGACTGAAAAACAGGCTTTCAGTCGGTGTTGCAGCAGCCTTCTTCGCGCCGGCATTCTTTCGGGGGGTCCGCTTCGTAGCACACATAAGGTCTCAAGCCTATCGCACTCCCGTGAATTGCAAGCTAAGAGCAGCCCACGAAGCCCATTCACACTTCGTGAGCTGACTCGACTATTATTCACGAACCAGCGTCTGCGTCGCGCTCTTGAGCAGCGCAGCTTCGCGTTCGATCGCGGCGGCCGTTCGCGCGATCTGTACCTCTGCGGTCTTCCACTGCTTCTGCTCAATTGCCTCTCGAGCCGCAGGGAGGGTCTTAACGCCATATCCGGTATAAAAGCCCGGGGCGTACATCATGTTCTGGAACCACGGGCGATTTGGCAGGCCCGCAGGATCGAGAAAGACACGTTCGCTCTGAATAAGTTGCAAATTAAGATCCCGAGGGGCTCTCTGAGCGTTTGCCGTGAATGCCCTGTCATATTCGCTCGCAGCGGTCGCGAGATCATCCATCGCCTGATCGAGTGGGGCAAAGTTGAGATAAGGCGGAAGCGTCTGCGCCTCAGGGGCGACACGCTTCTTCTTCGGGTCTTCGAGCGCCTTATACACGCCCTCGGCAATCTCGGCATTACGCTCCCTGACTTCGGCGCGCATCGTGTCGGTTAGCTTCTTCACGCCGGTCACGTACGTCCTAACGGTGTCGGCAAGATCGCCGAACTGGAATGGAATCACGTCGGCGTCGGCCATCCGCATCATCATCGTTCCAGCGGTCTGGGCAAGCGCGCGACCGTAGACAAAATCAGTGTCCATGAAGTGGGTGTACCAGTAAAAATCGTCGTAGACCGAATGGTACTGACCGCCGCCCTGATCCTCGCCGCCAAAGCCCATGTTGATGCTGGCGATTCCGAGGTGGTGAAGAAATGCCGTGTAGTCCGAGCCCGATCCAAGAGCTTCCATGCGGATGTCGGGGCGATTACGAAGCTCAGCTTTCCCTTCCGTGGTTGCCCGAGAGATCGCAGCCAGGCGTTGACGTTTCCATACCGACATCTTTGTCTCGGGATCGTTGATGTCCTTCGTCACACTGTTGACGAAGTTCTCGAGCGAACTCGAGCCTTCGGCGCGAAAAAATCCCCGGCTGTTTCCATCGGAGTTGAAGTATGCCACGGCATGAGCGCTCAGCTCTGCTGCGTGCGTCTCGACCCATTCGGTCGAGCCCAGGAGCGCAGGCTCCTCGCCATCCCAGAAACAATAGATGATCGTGCGCAGGGGGTGCCAGCCCTGTTTGAGCAACTCGCCGAGTCCGCGCGCCTCTTCCAATTCAGCGCTCGCGCCGGAGAGAGGGTCGCCAGCGCCATTCACCCATGCATCATGATGGTTGCCGCGAATCACCCACTGATCGGGAAGTGTCGAACCAGGAATCGTTGCGATCACGTCATACAGCGGCTTACGGTCCCAGTTGAAGCTGACCGCAAGATGCGCCATCGCCACACTCGGGCCGACTTTGTACGCGAAAGGGAGTCCGCCCCTCCAACTCTCGGGAACCAACTCGCCTCGAAGCGATTTTAAAAACGGTGTTGCATCCGCATAGGAGATGGGAAGCACAGGAATTTTCGTAATGGTCTGCACTTGATCCAGCGGAATCAGTTTTGCGCCGGGGACTGCGCCAATACCAGGAGTCTGCGGATCCCCCGGATATACCGGCATGTCCATCACACTGCCGCGTTGCACGCCTTCTGGCGGACGCATCGGCCCATCTGGATAGGTATCGCCGCGAAAATAACCATCGTCGCGTGGATCAGAGTAAATAATGCAGCCAACCGCACCATGTTCTGCCGCAACCTTGGGTTTGATCCCTCGCCAGGTCTGGCCGTAGCGAGCGATCACAATGGCGCCTTTCACGGAAACACCCATTGCAGCCAGCTCTTCGTAGTCGGATGGCGCTCCATAGTTCACATAGACAAGGGGAGCCGTGACGTCACCGTCGCGGGAGTAGGCGTTGTAGGTTGGTAGCTGCTCACTCTGTTGAGCAGAGGTCGGATCGACTTTCACCACCGGCTCCTGGAGCGTTGCTTCGAATTTTTCCGGGCCCAGCAACTCCAGCTTGCGCGACCTCGGCGTAGGGAACAGCGTGTCAAACTGCTCGATCTTTGCGTCCAGGCCATAGGATTTCAGCTGAGCCAGGAGCCACTCCGCATTGTCCTTGTCGTAAGGTGAGCCGACATGGTGCGGCCGTGCCGACATTCTGCGCATTGTCTCCCGGACCCTGACAGGATCAGGCATCTCGCGAAATTTCTGCTCCCATTGGACTTCAGCGGCAGCATGGTCAGAGGTGTAACCGCGGAGAGAGGCCTCTCCGGTGTTGACCGCATACGCAGAACTCGCAAGCAGGGTAAAGCAGGCGATGGCCCTTCGCATGGTGTGAGAGCTCCTGTAAATGGCTTTGAGGAATCGTAACACCGCGGTTGATCGATAAAGCAAATCGCCTAACGATGCCAGTGCATCTTCCAGCCGAGATAGTTGGTGGCGGCTTCGTAGACAGGCGCAGCAGTCGTGGAGAAGTTTGCCGCGACGTGATGCTCAAAACCGTTCTCGCAGATATACCGTAACAACTCCTGCATCTTCGGAATCTCAACTACGCCAGCACCGCCGAAGGTATGGAGCGGATCGTTGGTAAATGCGCCCTCGCCGACATAGCCGGTGATTCGGCCGGCAAAATCGTCAGTGGAGAATCGGGCAAAGCTCATTGCTCCAGCTTTCACAGTGCCGTCTAACGTACCGTGCGTATTCTCCTTGCCAACTGTGCCTGCGATGATCTGCTGGAAGTCCATTTTCACGCCCTGGTTGAAAAAATGTTTGGGTAGATTCGAGCAGTGGAAACAGACGGCCTTGTTTGGGTTATCTCCGTAGTTATTGTTCCAATCCAGCAGCGCACTTGGTGTCTCACTCGCCAGGGTCAACGCGTACATGCTGAGTGTGCCCAGCACGTCGACCTCGCAGGCGGAGGGAATAAGGTTCTCGCTCATCATGCTCATCACCGTACAGGGAACGATACCGAGAAACTCCTCGATTGAGGTCCAGCACTGCACTGCGCTCACGGTCAGTTCGCTCGTCGACATCCACTGATCGATCACTGCGCCGAGCTTCGCCATCTTCATCAGTGCAGCATCCGGAGTATCGCCCACTGGAATATATTTCTTGATCGCAGCAAGCTTCGCCTGCGCAGCATCGTCGCTGTCCTTCATTCGCCCGATGCGCCCCATCACCTCGCTTAGATCCAGCGTCTCGACGGTAATACCCGATCGTTCCAGCAGCTTCTCAGAATAGCGCACGGTATTAAACGCTGTCGGCCGTGCGCCGATTGCGCCGAAACGAACGTTCTTCAGGCCGCGAACCACGCGACAGACGCCGGAGAACCACTCCAGGTCCGCCTTGAACTCTTTCGAGTCCGGCGCTTCGGTATGTAGCTGCGTCAACGAATAGGGAATTCCATACTGCTTCAGGTTGTTGCAGATCGACATTTTCCCGCAGAAGCTGTCGCGTCGGAAGGCAATGGTCATCTTGCCGGCGTGGTCGGGTGTCGCCTGAATTAATACCGGCACCTGCAGGTTTGCCAGCCTCAGCGTGTCTGCCAGTCCTCGTTCTTCGCCGAAGTTCGGCAGCGTGATGATGATGCCGTCGATCTCTGCTGCGTGCTTCTTGAACAACGCGGCGCACTTCTTCGCGTCCTCATACGTCTCAACAGCGCCATGGGCAGTCTCCTCCGGCGTCAGCACAATCGGCTTGATCCCCACAGCCTCCAGTGCCGCAATCATCTCCAGTCGTCCGCTGGTGGCCAGGTGGCTGGGAAAAAATCCACGGTTACCTACAATCACGCCCATCGTCATCTGTTTTGCCATAATGCTCCTGACTTCACGCCCATACCAGGGTCTTGTTTCATCATTTCATCCAAGCCTCGCCACGTACTGCAACCTGGCGACGCGCAACGTTGCAATCAATCTCAAACTCGACCCGGACGAAACCGGACCGAATAAAATCCGCCGATCACCGTCAGTAATGCGCCCCACCACAATGTCGGATGCAGCGGCTCCAGCCACGGCAGCAGCACTTCATTTGGCGGAGGATTATGAAACTCCGTGATTCCTGTGACCACTAACACCAGACCATAGGCCAGCATCAGGATGCCGCAAAAGAACCAGATTGATAGCTCCGCTGACTCAATCTCACGCTCGTGTTTATCCATCGCAGCCCACCTTTACCAGAAGATCAGATTCAAGATAAAAAAGACAACAATCACCACGATGGCCCAGAAGATAGGCTTCTGCCAGATCGTCGTAGATCCATCATGCGGAATCGGTGTTACCCCGTATACAAGGCCGGAGAGCTGCTCTGTCGGGACAGGCTTGGTCATCAGGCTGACGACGACAGTGACCACAACACAGATAACCCAGCTCCAAAGTCCGCGATACAGATTCTCCGCCATCGGTTTCGCATCGGGACTCATCGCAATGTAACGTAACGCCGAGGGTATCCTGTACACCCAGACAAACATTCCTATGGAAGATAGAGTCCCAGCAAGCAAACCGAGAAATCCGCCCCAGTGCGTGGCTCGTTTCCATAGCATTCCCAGGATCACCGTGCCGAACAACGGCGCGATAAAGAAGCTGAACAACGCCTGCACATAGTCCATGATGCTCGCCGCATTCATAACCAGGTACGCTGTGGCGATCGACACCAACATCCCAATTCCCGTCGACCAACGACCCATCGCGACGTAATGCTTATCGCTGCCCTTCTTGTTGATGAAGGCGCCATAAATGTCGTAGGTCCACACCGTCGAAAACGCGCTGACATTTCCTGCCATGCCGCTCATAAATCCAGCGATCAGAGCGGTAATTCCAAGGCCAAGCAGGCCGGGGCCGCAATAGCGAATCAACATCAGCGGCAACACCTGGTTGTAGGTGTGCTGTCCTGTCGCCGCCATACCCTCCGGCACAAGATGCATGATGCTCCCATCGGGATTTTTCAAAACCGCCAGGGCCAGCAACCCTGGCAGAATCACAATAAGCGGGACTGCCATTTTGAATGCAGATCCAATCACCGGCGCCATCTTTGCAGCACGGAGATTGTGGGCGCTCAATACTCGCTGCACGACCAGAAAGTCGGTGGTCCAATATCCGAAGCTGATGACGAATCCAAGTCCGAAGACGATCCCAGTCCAGTGCACGCCCATTGGATTGTCGCTGAAGTGCCCGACCGTGCTCCACAGATGCGTGTAGTCGCTTCTACCTACGTTTGCTGCGATTTGTGCTTTTAGATTTGTCCACCCGCCGGCCTCAATTAATCCCAGAATCGGAATCATTGCCGCGCCAGCCCAGATCAACACAAACTGCAACACCTCATTGATGATCGCCGAGCGCAATCCACCAAGCATCACATACAGCGCAACTGTGGCCGCACCAACCCAGATCGAGAAGGTGATGTTCCAGCCCAGCACTGTCTGCATCACAACGGCCATGGCGAACATATTGACGCCGCTCATCAGGATAGTCATCAACGCAAATGAGATTGCCGATAGTCCCCGCGCCGGCTCGCCAAATCGCAAATGAAGATAGCCTGGCACCGAGTGCGTCTTCGATATGTAGTAGAAGGGCATCATCACGATGCCGAGGAAAAGCATCGCCGGAATTGCGCCGATCCAGTACCAGTGCGTCGCCAGGATTCCATACTGATACGCTGCGCCAGCCCATCCCATCAGCTCCAGCGATCCCAGATTGGCCGAAACGAAACTCAGCCCGGCGATCCAGGCCGTCATCTCCCGACCAGCTAGAAAGAAATCCTCGCTGGTGTTCGCTTTTCCCTTCGCATAAAACCCGATGAATACCACCAGCGCGAAGTAAAGCAAGAGGATGAGAACATCCACTGGCGCCAGTCTGGTTAGTTGCTGATTCACTAGTAGAAGCGCTGCAAAATCCTGCATCGATCAAACCCAATAGTAAACGTTATCCACCGTACAATCGTGGACAGAGGAACGTCTACACCTCTCCATCGGAGTTTATATTCGTTTTCTACTAAAATCCCGTCGGCGCCAGCCATTGAAAAGCGAAGCTGGAACAGTTGAACCGGCAACTCCCGAACTTTGCCACTATACAACAACGAATTTCTCATTAGAAATAAACAAAAGAGGGCGCCAGTCTTGAATTGCCTGTGGTCAGGCGTTCTTGAACTCCCACCTGTTCCGGTGCCATTATTCTGAGCCTACTTACAACGATTCCCTTGAGTTGCGACTCTATCCTATATGGGTTCAGTTGATGCCCAAGGGGAGCGTCCAATGCAACTCAGAAAATTGAGGTTGATCGTTCTCGCATCTGTCTTCAGTGTCTTCCTCTCCTCCGCTGTTGTTCATGCTCAAGAGGGCGCGAAACAAGACATGAAGGCCGCCGGTACCGACACCAAGAATGCAGCGAAGAATACGGGTCACGCCGTCTCAACCGGATCACAGAAGGCTTATAACAAAACCTCGAATGGAACCAAGACTGCATATCACAAAACGGCGCACGGTACGAAGACTGCAACCAACAAAACAGTTAACGGAACAAAAGAAGCGGGCAAGGACGTCGCTCACGGGACCAAGGTGGCAGCGCACGATACGGCGAACGGCACCAGAAAGGCCGGCGACAAAATCGCTGGTAAGCCCTCTCCTCAATAGTGCCGCTGAGGCTGCGATGCGCCTTTCTTACCTTAGTTTGCTGTGGGTGCGAGTCGCGTTGAGCCCGTGGTTTGACAAATAGTCTCGGCCGCCAGGCAAACGAGCGCTACCCAGTAAAGGTCCGCGCCCAGGAGATGAATCACCTGCATCCATGTCGGCGTCAGGAGTAAGACATCTGCAATGCCCAGAACGAATTGCAATGCCAGCAGTCCAGCCACCATCCAACGAAGGTGCGACCTTGTTTTGAGTAGAAGCCAAGCCACGCAAAGCACCCCGATCAGCGCCGCTGTCGGATGCATCCACCGCATCCGCACCAAAAGAGGAGAGCTGGCCGCGAAGTCTGCCGTAAAGGCTGCCTGAAGCGAGTCAGAAGGAAAAAGCGTGTCCGCCAGCGCTGCCAGCGAACCGGTGGCGCCCATTACAATCGTTCCTCCAACTGCCAGCCAAGCGGGCCACGGCTGGCGCCGCTCGCTGACAACCCATCCGGTGCGGAGGTGATCGCCAAGCCACCACGCCGTCAACGCCAGCGACCCGAGTAGAAGCAGTGTGTTGGTGAAGTGGACGGATTGCATCACAATCCGCCCCGGCGAAATATTGTCCTGAACATAACCGCGAAGTACAAGTACCGCGCCGAGCAACGCCTCGGTCACCAGAAGCGTCATCGAAGCGACGGCGGCACGACGCGCGCGCGCTCCGCGGCTGGTCGCGTAGAACGTCCAGATGACCAGCCCCACCACCAGCGTCGTAGCTACGCCTGTCATCGATCGATGGGCGAACTCGATCATCGTCGCAAGGCGCGGATGATGTGGAAAAAAATCGCCATTACAAAGCGGCCAGTTATCTCCACAGCCGGCACCCGACCCGGTAGCCCGAACGATGGCACCCCATAAAATCACCAGGATGTTGTATCCGACCACACCCCACGCGTACCGGACCAGGGCCGTAGGCGTCCGTGTCACTGTAGTTGCCGCAGCCGTTGCCATACCGTTATTCTACGCGGTTTATCGTGCACCTTTTCGCCGCTTGAACCTGAAGTCGGACAAGTTCTATCCTTGCGCCAGTTCCTTCGCCCGTTGTGTAGCCCGCTTCACGGCCTTAATCAACGTCACCCGCAGACCACCCTCTTCCAGTTCCAGAATGCCGTCGACAGTACACCCTGCAGGTGTGGTCACGGCATCTTTCAGAAGCGCTGGGTGGTATCCGGTTTCAAGCACCATTCGTGCCGCGCCCAAAGTTGTCTGTGCCGCCAGAAGCGTGGCTACGTCGCGCGGTAGCCCGACGTTCACTCCGGCCTCGGCCAGCGCTTCGATGATGATGTACAAAAACGCTGGACCTGATCCCGACAGCCCTGTCACCGCGTCCATATGCTTCTCATCGACAACCACCGTCTTGCCAACTGTCTGAAAGATCTTCTGTGCGATTGCCAACTGCTCTGCTGTCACAAAACGTCCGGCACAAAGCGCCGTGATTCCGGCAGCCAGCATCGACGGGGTATTTGGCATGGCTCGAATCACTGCCAACTCACAACCGGCCCCGTCTTCAATAGCGCTTGTTTTCACCGACGCGGCAAACGAAAGCACCATCTTCTTCGGCGACAGTGCGGCCTTGATCTCTTCGATCAGCGCTTTCACCTGAATCGGTTTCACTCCAAGCAGAATCACATCCGCCTGCTGCGCAGCTGCCAGATTGTCCGTCGTAACCTCAACCCCGAACTGCGCCGATAAAGCTTGCGCTCGCTCCGGATGTTGGACTGTGGCAAAAATATGGTCGGCCGCAAGGAGGTTGTTCTTCAGAAATGCCTGAAGCAGGATGCCACCCATCTTACCCGCACCCAGTACGGCGATCCGCAAACTCGGCATCACCGGAACAGGAGCCAGGACCGGAACCTCGTAACTCTCATTCATCTTCAAAGGCTATCAGACACTAGAGCTTCTGCGATGCGATCCACGCGTCCACTCTCTGCTCCAGTACGTCAAGCGGAAGCGGCCCGGAATCGAGTACTTCGTCGTGAAAAGCTTTGATATCGAACTTCGATCCGAGTGCCGTCTTCGCCTTTTCTCGCAGCGCCAGGATCTCCAACTGTCCCACCTTGTACCCCAGCGCCTGACCCGGAGAAGCGATATAGCGATCGACTTCCGCCTGTACATCCGGCTCATCGATTGCCGAGTGCTCGTGGAAGTAATCCACCATCTGCTGCCGTGTCCAGTGCTGCGAGTGAACCCCGGTATCGACTACCAGCCGAATTGCGCGCCAGATGTCTCCCTCCAGCCGGCCATAGTCGTTATACGGGTCCTGAAAGAACCCGACATCTTTGCCGAGGCGCTCGCTGTACATCCCCCAGCCTTCGCTATACGCGGTGTAGTGCAAGTGCTTGCGAAACTCCGGCAGCCCGGTCAACTCCTGGGCAATCGAGATCTGCAGATGATGCCCGGGCACACCTTCGTGGTATGACATGCTCTCCAGCGGCGCAAGCGAGCGATCGGCGAAGTCATAGGTGTTGATGTTGACTCTTCCAGGCCGCCGCCCATCCGGAGTGCCGTGTTCGTAGTATGCGGGCGCTGAGTCCTTCTCGGCATATGCCGGCACTGCAACAACTTCCACAGGAGCCTTCGGCAGCCTGCCAAACAGCTCCGGAAGCTTCGGTTGCATCTGCGCGATATAGCCCCGACAGAGATCCAGCATCTGCTGTGCCGATGCCGGACGTTCTTTGGGGTTTGCCTTCAATGCAACGTTGAAGCTCTTCAGGTCGTTGAAGCCGAGTTTCTGTGCGATGGCCAACATCTCCGCTTCGTCGCGTTTTACCTCGTCGATCCCAAGCTGGTGAATCTCTGCCGCAGACTTGTTGAGGGTAGTGTTTTGCCGAATCTTGAACTCGTAATAAGAATCTCCGTTGGGGAGTGCCCAAACTCCTGCATCCTTCCGGCCGCTCGGAATGTAGGCAACCTTCAGGAATTTGGCGAATCGCTGATACGACGGCAAAACTACTGTCGAGATGACGTTCAGCAAATCACTTGAAATCTGTTTCTGCTCGTCCGCGCCAACTGTTTTGGGAAATTTTTTCAATGGCGCAGCAAATGGGCTAGCCTCCGGCTTTTGGTCAGCCAGCGTCTGGGTTTGTACCAGCACTTTTTCCAGCAGATATTGAGGAGGCACCCGGCCCTCATCGACTCCCAACTGCATGTTGGTCATAATCTGAGAGAAGGCGACTGGAAGCTTCTTCAGCCGCGAGATGTAATCGTCATAATCTTTGGATGAATCAAATTGCAGTTGGTTGACCAGGCGGGGAAGATCGATCTGGATGCCCGAAAACTGAGTCACCGGCATCTCCCACTCCTTGAACTTAGCAGCCTCCAGATCGTCGGTCAGCGAGCGCAGCATCAGTGCTGCTGAGAGTCGCTCCTGATCGGAGAGTCCTGCCGTGTCGATGGCGGAAAGCTGCTCAATATATCCGCGCTCCCGCGCCAGCTCGTCATTGACCGCCTTCGCGGAGTAGTCCGTAAGCTGATCGTTGTAGCGTTTGTCGCCAAGCGATGAGGCAAACTCGGGAGAGTGTTTCAACCTTTGTTCCCAGATCTCCGCGAACAGCTTTGACAAAGCCTTGCTCCGGTCAGCAACGGATTCCGGAGTGGAGTTCGCCGCAGTCGCGGCAGTCAAAGGAGTCTGAGCTTCTACCCTCAGGGAACCAGCATTCATGCAGTAAGCCAATACCAAACCGCCCAATAGACCAGGCAAAATCCTCTTCACGGCAACCTCCGGAGTGTACTGGCCAGTGTACCGTGAGGCACACGCCAACAGGGGCTACCGCAAAGCATCCACCTGCGAGCAGTTATCCAGCATCCGGTACAGAGTCGATCGGCTGATCCCCAGCAGTTCCGCCGCTCGCAGCTTATTTCCCTCGCAGGCTTTCAGCACGCGAACGACATGCCGTTGCACTACATCCTGCAGCCGAACAGAGTCGCCATTGCTCAGCGGCACAGACAGAGGCTCGTCGGCCTCGGTAAACACGGGCAGATGATGCGACCCGAGGATCGCACTCTCACTCTGTTGCACGCCGCTTTGCAACACACCTGCCAATTCGCGCACATTCCCGGGCCACCGATATTTTTGCATCCGCTCGATCGCCTCCTCCGCGATTTCGCCGACGCCTGTTCCATCGAGTGCCGCGAATCGGCTGAGAAAACACCTTGCCAGTTCCGGGAGGTCTTCCATGTGCTCACGCAGGGGTGGCAGGGAGATGTCGACGGTAGCGAGGCGTCGGTAGAGCTCCTGCCGGAAGCGTCCTGTGGACACCAATATCCTCAGGTCCTCGGTGGTTGACGCGACCATCCGCAGGTCCGTCTTCTGCGCCCACTCATACTCCTTCAACACTTGTAGCAGGCGGTCCTGCGCTTCCAGAGGCACCTCACTGATGGCTTCGAGATACAGCGTTCCTGGCAGGGATCGCTTTATGAGAACAGGCTCAAACCTGGCGGCAGGACAAACCACAAACGGTTCCTGTGCGCCCGGACTGAGGGCATGCAGAGCACGAGCGATGAGCTCCTTGCCTGTCCCCGGCTCTCCGCTGAGCAGAACCGTGCGAAAGTGGGGACCGATCCGTCGCACCTGCAGGCGCAGACGCTTCATTGCGGCGCTGCTGCCGACAATCCCGAAAGCGTCGTCAGCAACGAGGGCAGTCCCGCAGGGACCGGGCAGGGAAGCAGTCAGGCAGGAAGAAGCTGATCGAGAGATCGACATGGCTTCTGCGTTTATCGGCAAGATGGGCTGCTGGGTGAGGGTGAAAAAACTCAAAACCCGGAGATCCGCTCTGAGAGCGGCTCTTCGGGTTTCGGTTTTTTTAGAGGTTTTTTGTGGGCTTACGCGGTCGCGGGGGTGCAGTAGGTATCGAATGCGCGGGTAAGCTCCTGAGCGATTGCCGGGGCGGTCGAGGTCTCGATCGCCGAACGTTGCATCAGGTACACCAACTGGCCATCGCGGAGAATCGCGATGGCAGGCGAGGTCGGCGGGTGTCCGCCAAAGTAGCTCCGCGCCTTCTCTGTGGCCTCGCGATCCTGTCCCGCGAAGACGGTGACGGCATGATCAGGCTTTGCGGCATGCTGCATTGCGAGGCGAACTCCGGGACGCATCTTACCGGCGGCACATCCGCAGATCGAGTTGACGACCACCATTGTCGTTCCGGGCTGGGCCAACGCCGCATCCACATCGGCCGCACTGCGGGCCTCCGCTATACCAGCGCGCGTCAGTTCCTCGCGCATCGGAATCACCATAATTTCTGGATACATTTGTGTTTCTCCTGTACTTCTCGCCGTGAGATCGCGGCAAAATTTGCCCTTTTGTCATTTTACGGTCTGGAGACCCTGGCACCCCCTCCCCTCCCCGGAAAAGTGTGCAAAGTCTAGTAAACAAAAAACATAAGTCTGGACTTGGAGGACGAACTATGCGCGCAAACGAATCCAGACCGGGATCAGGTGCTGTTTTAAGCTTATCAGGCGTGTCAAACATGCGGCTTTGCGGAATGATGTTGTAGTCTCAAGCGGTGCCGCGTCCCACGTTGCAGATTCAGGAGTACGTTTCGCTGGCCCCGTTTACGACGCTACGGGTCGGCGGCCGTGCCCGCTTCTTCTGCAAAGTGACCACGGAAGCGGAGCTTCTGGAGGCCGTGACGTTTGCCAGGTCGAGCGATCTTCCGCTCTTCGTTCTCGGGGGCGGCAGCAACCTCCTGGTCTCCGACGCGGGCTTTCCCGGGCTCGTCATCCAGGCAGCCATCCATCAGGCGGGGGAGATCGAAGGTGGGTACGGGAAGAGGCGAGCCTCTGACAAGAAGGTGCTTTACGATGTCTCCGCCGGATTCGACTGGAACTCGTTCGTTTTGATGACCGTCGAGTCCGGCATCAGCGGTGTCGAATGTCTGGCTGGAATTCCCGGCATGGTGGGGGGGAGTCCGATCCAGAATATCGGCGCGTATGGGCAGGATGTTTCGAGCAGCATCGTGACGGTCCGCGTGCTCGATCTGGAGACGCTCGGCCTGGTCGACCTACCGGCCTCGGAGTGTCAGTTTGCCTACCGGCGCAGTATCTTCAACACGACGCATCGCAATCGCTATGTCGTCACTGCGGTGACCTTTCAGTTCGACCCGTCTGCGGCGCCGAACCTGGTTTACGTCGACCTGCAGCGCTACTTTTCCGGTCGAGATAAAGCGCCGAGACCAATCGACATCTATCACGCGGTCCGCGAGATTCGTCATCGTAAGGGCATGCTGATCGTGGAAGGTGAACCCGACTGCCGCAGCGCAGGCTCGTTCTTCAAAAATCCGGTGGTGTCCGAATCGGTGAGGAACGATGTCGCAAGCAGCCTTAGCCTGCCGGTGGACGAGATTCCTCAGTGGCCGGCCGGCGAAGGCCTGATCAAACTACCTGCAGCATGGCTGCTCGAACAGGCCGGCTTCTGCAAAGGCTTCATTCTGGGGCAGGCTGGAATCTCTTCGCGGCATACGCTTGCGCTGATCAACCGCGACCACGCCACTTTTGCCGATATCGCCGCGCTTCGTGACATCATTCAGCGCGAGGTCCACCGCCGCTTTGGCATCCGGTTGGAGCAGGAGCCGGTGCAACTGGGGGAGTAATTCTTATCCGCCGTGGGCCAACTGCTCCATCAGGCGTTTTCGTTCTTCCGCGAGCGTTGTCGCGACCGGACCCTGCTGCACGACGCGACCGTCGGCGATCTTGATTACGTCAGCCCCCAACTGAAATGTCTCACCGACATCGTGGGTTACCGACAGCACCGGTGTCTTCCATCGGGCGAGCCATTGATGCAGCTCTTCGAGCAACTCGTCGCGCACCTGCAGGTCGAGTCCGTTGAATGGTTCATCGAGCAAGAGAATGTTTTTCTTTTCGGTGACGGCAGATGCGGCCGCTCGTGCGACCAACACCTTCTGCCGCTCGCCACCACTGAGGTCGTGGGGCATCCTCTCCGCAAACGCGGCGAGACAAAACAGCTCTAGAACCTCGTCGACAAGCTGCTGTTTGTCCATTGGAACAGGCGCGCCGCTGACTCCGTAGCTCACGTTCTGCAGGATGGTGAAGTGAGGAAAGAGCCTTGCTGCCTGACCGGCAATTCGTACCGGCCTTTTATGCGGGGGCATAAAGACACCGGTTTCGGTATCCACCAGCGTCACCGGGTCGGGCCCGGCGACGATCCTGCCTGCATCGGGCCGCACAAATCCTGCGATAGCTCGCAGTACGGTTGTCTTGCCGCTTCCGGAAGGCCCAAAGAGAACCGTCCAGGGCTGGGTCAACTCAAACGCGACGTTCAACTCCAGCGCACCCACGCGGTGCTGGATTCGCAGGCTCAGATGTGACGCGATCTCAGACAATCTCACCTCGTCTCAGGCCGCCGCGCCGCGAATAGATAAGCAGGAGCGCGGCCAGCGAAACCGCTACCAGCACCAAGGCAGTCCGGTTGGCGGCCGCGTAGTTGAACTCCTCCACCTGATCGTAGAGGAGGATGGAAAGCGTCTGGGTTGCGCCGGGAATATTGCCACCCAGCATCAATACCACGCCAAACTCGCCCACGGTATGGGTGAACGTCAACACAGCACTGGTAAGAAGTGAGCCGCGGGTCAAAGGGAGCACCACGCTCCAAAAGGTGTGCGACGGAGACGCTCCAAGGCCGGCTGCGGCTTCAATATATCCACGATCGACAGCCGCGAAGCCTGCCACGAGCGGTTGCACGGCGAACGGTAGACTGTAGAGCACAGATCCCACCAACAAACCGGCAAAACTGAATGCCAGAGGATGGCCGATGAGTCGTACCAGGATTCGTCCTGGCGCGCTAAGCGGCCCCAGGGCCACCAGCAGATAAAACCCGAGCACAGTGGGGGGCAACACGAGCGGAAGGGCAACGACAGCCTGCACCAACGCGCGGCCTGCTCCGCGGCCCGAGGCGATCCACCAGGCCAGAGGCAGGGCGATCACCAGCAGAATCGCCGTTGTCCCCACAGCCAGCCGCAACGTCAACCAGAGCGCCACGAAGTCCATACAGCGACAAGTCTATTGCAGGAGCCGAGCTTCGCGGCCCTACTTCACGGGACGGAGCCCCAGTTTGGCCCAGTTCTGCTGCACCGCGGGCGACAGCAACCAATCGAGAAAGGCATGCGCGTCGGCTTTGCGATCGGAGTTCTTCATGATCACCGCGCACTGACGTATCTCCGGATACTGTGTTGTGGGAACGAGAACATAGGTGCCGATGTCCTTGAAGTGCTGCGACTCGGCGGCGGTCAGCGAAATGAGGCCGAGCTGGGCGTTGCCGGACTCGACGAACTCCGCTGTCTGCGCGATGTTTTCTCCCACAACAAGGTGCGGGGACACCTTGTCGTACAACTTCATCTTGCGCAACGCGGCTGCCGCGGCGCGGCCGTACGGAGCATGCAGCTCGTTGGCGATGGCAATTCTGGTTACCCGCGGATCCGTCAAACGATCGAGGCTCAGCGGCAACAGGCCGGAATCCTTCCTGGCCCAGAGCACCAGGGTTCCTCTGGCGTATGCGACTGGCTCAGGTTCATCTGCCAATCCGGCGGCTACGACCTTTTCCGGAAAGACAAAGTCGGCGCCGAGAAAGATATCCATCGGAGCGCCACCGATGATCTGGGTCGCCAGGGCGGAGGAGGAGCCAAAGCTGGCGATCAGCTTCACGCCAGTCGCATGCTCATAGGCCTGGGAGAGGGCGGGCATTACTGGCTGCAGGTCTGAGGCAGCGGCTACGCGGAGCTCCTTCTGTGCCTTTTGCGCCCACGCGCGCGAGGCACCGGAGATAAGCACAAGGCAGACGAGAACGGCGAAGGCTTTCCGCCAATTACAATAGGTTGGATAACGCGATGAAAGTAGCGACACATCACCTTAGATGCACGGAATGCGGCGCCGTCATCACAAAAGACGACGTGAGCAGCAACTTTCGCTGTCCGCAGTGCAAGGGACTCTACGAGGTTGTCTACCCGTGGTCGGATGCCAAGGCCGGGCATATTCCGGGCTCCCCGGTCGAGGCGAGCAGCCTTCTGCCCAACCCGAGCGCGCTGCGCTGGCTTTGGCAGGAGCGCCGGTCGTCCAGTATGGCGATCGATCAATCCGGTGTCTGGCGGTTTCGCGATCTGCTCCCCATCGTCGACGACCTGGAAAAGGTGGTGACTCTTCGGGAGGGGAACACGCCTCTGTACGATCTTCCGCGCTGCGCGAAAGCTGCGGGGATCGACTGGCTTCTGGCGAAGCACCAGGGGATGAATCCAACCGCGTCGTTCAAGGACACGGGCATGACGACTGCCCTCTCCGTGGCTGCCCAGAGAGGCTTTGAATGGGTGGCGTGCGCATCGACGGGAAACACGTCGGCGGCGATGGCTGCTTATGCGGCGCGCGCGGGGCTTCGCAGTATCGTCTTTATCCCGGAAGGCAAGATTGCATGGGGCAAGCTGTCGCAGGCGATGGACTACGGCGCGCTGACCATCCAGCTCAAGACCGACTTCGACGGTTGCGTCACTCTGCTCGCCGAGCTTGTCCAGAGGTTTCCGGTTTACCTGCTGAACTCGGTTAATCCGTATCGTCTTGAAGGACAGAAGACGCCGGCCTTCGAGATGGTCGAGCAGATGGACTGGCAGGTTCCCGAGCACATCGTGGTGCCGGGGGGTAACCTGGCAAATTCTGCGGCACTGGGAAAAGGCTTCTCCGAGATGCACCAGCTCGGCCTGATTCCGCGGATGCCGAAGATCAGCGTCATTCAGGCAGAGGGCGCGAACCCGCTCTACCGCTGGTTTGTCGACTCCAACCGGGTGATGAAGCCGGTGACGGCCGAGACCCGCGCGACTGCGATCCGCATCGGCAACCCGGCTTCGTGGCGCAAGGCAGCGGCGGTGATCGACGAACTGGGCGGGTGGTGCGAACAGGTCTCGGAGCAGGAGATCGCGCTTGCCAAGGCCGAGATCGGCGCGGAGGGGGTGGGTTGCGAACCTGCGTCCGCCGTGACCCTGGCAGGACTGAAGAAGCTCGTCGCTTTGGGCAAGATCACACGCGAAGAACGTGTCGTGCTGCTGCTGACCGGCCATACCCTGAAGGATTCGCAGTACACCATCGACTATCACCGCAACGAGCTTTTCACGGCGGCAGAGACCGCAAAGCTTACGGGAGACGAACGTGCGCGCCACGCGACTCTGCGGAAGCCACCCATGGTTCTTGAAGCCGACTCCGCGCTGGTTCTGCATGCTCTCGAGGTGCAGATGAACGAGGCGCACGCGAACCAAGCCCAGCCCGTATGACCACTGCTCCCATTCAGAATGCGAGCAAGGCGCTCCATCTGCGCCTTCCGGCGACTTCGGCGAACCTCGGGCCGGGATTCGACGCCGTCGGTCTGGCCATGGCTCTGTATCTGACGATTGACGCGACTGCCGCCGAGGAGTTCCACATCGACGCCACCGGCCGCAGTGCCGATAGCTGCGCTCGTCTGGAAGACAATCTCATCCTGACCACGTACCTGGATGTTCTGGCAAATGCCGGCATCCTTGCACCGAGTCTTCACCTTCGAATCGACAACGAGATTCCGCTCAGCATGGGTTGCGGTTCGAGCGCGTCCGCGCTGCTTGCGGGTGTCCTGCTGGCGAATCACTTTGGAGCTTTGAACTGGACGACGCAGGAGATCCTGGAAGAAGCCTGCCGCCGCGAAGGACATCCGGACAACGTAGCTGCCTGTTACCTGGGCGGGATGACCGTGTCATCAGCAACCAAGAACGGCCTAGTCACAGCAAGTTGTGGGCAGGACATTGCGTGGAATCTCCTGTTGGCGCTGCCTTCGGCTGCGCTTTCGACCAGCAAAGCGCGAGCCCTGTTGCCGCCGAGCTATTCACGCAAGGACGTTGTCGCCAATATTCAAAGCACAGCGTTGCTGGTCGCCGCTTTTTGCCAGGGACGGGGTGATCTGCTGCGGGCTGCCATGCAGGACCGAATCCACCAGCCCTACCGCATGAAAATGTGTCCGCTGCTGCCATTGCTGCTGGCACTGATGGACAGCCCTGCGGTACTTGGGGTTGCCCTCAGCGGAGCGGGGCCCTCAGTACTGATAATCGCCGATAGTTGTCAGACCGCGGACGTTGATGCCTTGGTTCGTCGAGCGGCAGGGGACCCAGAATTAGAGATTCTCCACACTAAAATCTCTACAGGGGTGCTTCAGGAATAGTGTTCTATAGAACACAAAAATAATGGGATATTGCTAAAATGACGATACGGTAACTTTCCCCGGTATTACCTAAGATTTCTTTACGTCTGTCAGAATTACCCGTACCTTATCTCGTGTGGGCAGTTCTGGGGAGGGCTGCTACGCCGCCCGTTGACCTCTCAACAGAGGTCCGGGCGTTTGCTTTTTAAGGCAAATCGGGCCGCCTGAAACTACTGTGTCGCTCAAGCATCTATTATTGTGGAGATTGCGTTACACCGTATGGGTGGTTCAAGGTGCAGAGCATTCTGGAGGAAGTTAAATGGCAGGACAGCACGTCACGGAAGTAAATGATGCAAACTTTGAAAAAGATGTTCTACAGTCGGCAGAGCCCGTACTTGTAGATTTTTGGGCCTCATGGTGTGGCCCCTGCCGGGCCCTGGCGCCAGTGGTCGATGAGGTTGCGAATCAATATCACGGCAAGCTCAAGGTGATGAAGATGGACGTAGATAGCAACACGGCAACGCCGATGCGCTATGGCATCCGCGGCATTCCGGCTCTTCTACTTTTCAAGGACGGCAAGGTTGCAGACCAGATCGTCGGATTTGTACCAAAGGACACGATCGATAAGTCTGTAAACAAAGTTCTGGCATAAATTAGCCACAAAGTTCTGGCATGAATTAGCCACCAAGGCCGGTTTAGCGGCAAAGTTTTGAGTGGAAGCTGTACCCAGGTTTGACGGCCCGGCGATCAACGATCACAACGATCATTGATTGCCGGGCCGCTCTTTTTTCCATTCCTGAAATCTGCACTGGGATGGCGCTTAAAATCGTCGCTCTCAAGGTTTGTGTGTTATGTTTCTATCGTTTACCGCTATAGAATGAAGGAATAGGATCGGTGCCATGGGATTACTCAGCCACATTTTCTATCCGTGGGGCTTCATCCTCCAGGGACTGGCGATCATCCATTTCATTCGGCGGCGGCCGGATACCTATTGGATATTCGTCATTCTGTTTCTTGGGCCGCTTGGGGCAACGATTTATCTTCTGGTTGAGGCGCTTCCCGACATCGGGCTCGCACGCCACACATTCAAAGGATTTTCGCGACGCAAGCGCATCGGACAACTCCTGACTGCGATTCGTGACAACCCATCGGCGGGGAACTACGAAGAGTTGGGCGACCTCTATCTTGACGAAGGCAAACTACAGTTGGCGCGCGACGCGTTCGACAAGGCCATTGGCGCTCGCTGCAGCACGATCGGCCCGGTTTATGGACGCGGTCTTTGTGCTATCCAGTTAGGCGATGCCCCGGCCGCTCTGCCCGATCTCGAGCAGGTGGTGACAAGAGATTCCGGTTACGACTTTCATCGTGCTGCCGGATTGCTGGCCCACGCGTATGCGCTGACGGGACAAAAGGAAAGGGCCGAATCGCTCTTTCGGCAGGTCACGTCGATATCGACCCTGTCGGAGACGTATCTTAACTTTGCAAGTCTTCTGGCGTCGGAAGGAAACAACGCCGAGGCGCGCGAATGGATACAGAAAGTGCTCGACAAAAGACCAACGATGCCCGGCTACCAGCGCCGGCGTGAGCGGCCCTGGTTCCGCAGCGCAACTGCGATGCTCAAGCGGCTCCCCGCCTGAGATTCGGCATCGGTTTCGTCCGCGACTCCCGTTACACTTGCATCAATGCTTGAGTGGATGCTCTTCCGCGTGATCATGGTGGCCTTCTTCATCCTGGCCACAAGCTTCTTTGTGGCTGCGGAGTTCGCCCTGGTCAGCGTTCGCGAGACTCGCATCCAGCAACTGATCGCGATTGGCCGTCCAGGCGCGCGCACCGCGCTGAAACTCAAGCACTCCATTGACGAATTTCTCCCCGCGGTCCAACTGGGCGTTACGGTTGCCGGTCTGGCCCTGGGCTGGATTGGAGAACGCGCCGCTGCCGAAACGATTCTCAGTCTCGCAGCAGGCTTATTGCATCATCTTCCCGCACACGCTGTCCTCTACGCCCACACGGTCGCGGTCATCCTGGCCTTCTCGCTGATCACGTACTTCGAAGTTCTGCTCGGCGAACTGGTGCCGAAATCTCTCGCGCTGCAACGTGCCGAGCGCATCGCGCTTGCCGTGGCCGGCCCCATGGACGTTTTCATCCGCATCACGCGCCCGATTGTGAGGCTGTTGAACACTTCAGCGACGATCGTCCTCAAACTGTTCCGCGCACCGCTGCGCGGCGAAGGCGCCGTCCACTCCCCGGAGGAGCTGAAGCTCATCGCTACTGCGACCCGGCGCATGGGTCTGCTTCCGGTCTTTCAGGAAGAGATCATTCATCGTGCGATTGAGCTCAACCATGTGACGGTCCGCGAGATCATGACTCCTCGCGGCAAGATATTCTCCCTGCCTGCTGACATGGCGCTGCAGCAAGCCTCCGCCCGCATCGTCGAAGAGCAGCACTCCCGCGTCCCCGTGTATGACCCCGCGAGCGGGCCGGAAGACATCATCGGCATCGTCTATTCGAAAGACATCTCCCGGCTGATGCACTTCCGCGCCGTCGCGCTCTCGCTCGGCGGCAAAGGCGAATCGCCGCTCACCCTGCGCCAGGTGATGCGCGGTCTCACAGTGGTTCCGGAGACCAAACTCGCCGTTGAGCTTCTTCAGGAGTTTCAGGAGCGGCGGCGGCATATGGCCATCGTCGTCGATGAGTTCGGATCTACCGTTGGCCTGGTCACAGCCGAAGATGTGCTCGAGCAGATCGTCGGCGAACTCGAAGACGAGTTTGACATCAGCCGGTCCCCCCTCCTCAGCACAACTGGAGCGATGTCGCTCGACGGCAGCACAACGCTCCGCGACCTCGGCACTCAACTGCACTGGACGTTCCCCCGCGAGGCCGGCGTCGAAACTCTCGCCGGTTTTCTGCTTGCGCATTTCGGTCACATCCCATCGATCGGCGAGAGTCTCGATTACGATGGACGCCGCTTCCATGTAGCGGAGTTGAACGGCCACCGCATCAGCCGGGTCACCGTCGAAGATATTGCTACTCCTCCGACGCCGGCGCTGAGCCAATCCAATAGCACGGAAGCTGCTCCATGACGATTGCCGCGCTCTGGAAACCCGTTCGCAGCATCCTGCTCACGCTTCCCGTGCTCTGGGTGGTTGTCTCCGTCGTCTTCATTCTGATCCACCTCGTGCCTGGAGATCCCATCGTCCAGATGCTGGGTGAAGGGGCTACTGCCTCCGACATCTCCGTGCTTCGCCACTCCTACGGCCTGGATGCGCCGCTGAGTCAGCAGTACACACACTATTGGCACGGCCTGCTTCACGCCGATCTAGGCCAATCCCTGCGCCTCCATGACTCCGTCACCCACCTTGTTCTCCAGCGCTATCCCTACACCCTTGCTCTCACACTCGCTGCTCTGCTGATTGCTATCGCGACGGCCGTTCCCGCGGGCATCTGGTCGGCGCTTTATCGCAGCGGCTGGCAGGACCGCACGCTTGGTGTCGTCTCCCTGGTTGGTCTTTCGTTTCCGAACTTCGCTCTGGGCCCGATCCTGATCCTCATTTTCTCTATCCAACTCGGCTGGCTACCTGTTTCAGGGGCAGGCAGCGGTGGTGTCGTGAGCTTTCTTCTGCATCTCATTCTCCCCGCAATTACGCTAGGGCTAAGCCTCGCGGCCATATTGACTCGCATGGTGCGGACGGCAATGCTTGAAGAGCTGAACCAGGACTACATCCGCACCGCCCGCGCCAAGGGTCTGACGGAGAACACGGTGGTGTATCGGCACGCTCTGCGCAACGCCCTCATCCCTGTCCTGACGGTCGTCGGGTTGCAGTTTGGCAGCCTGCTTGCAGGGGCGATCGTAACTGAAACAATCTTCAGCTGGCCGGGCATCGGGCGTCTGACTTTGTCCGCTATTTCCAATCGCGACTACGCCCTGGTTCAGGGTTGCATTCTTACGGTGGGGCTTACTTATGTGGGAGTGAATCTTCTGACCGACATGGCCTACACTGTAGCCAACCCGCGCATGCGCGACCAGTAGTAGTGCCGACATTGAAGGAAAGTATGAGACTCACCAAGATCCTGCCCTGCATCGCGATTACCCTGCTGATGACTCTTTCCGCCACCGCGTTTGCCTATGCCCAGGGGCCGTCCAGACCCATTCCCGGCAAACCTGAACCGGTTCCTCCCCTCCTTCAGGGCAGGCCTCCCGCGCCCGAGCCGAACACTCCGCCTGCGCGTCCGTTCCACGACTCAAGGTATGGCGTCTCCTTCACGATTCCTCCTGCATGGAACCTGACGAGGAAGGATCACGACGTGAGCACTTTCAACCTCGATGCTCGTAACGCCGCGCACACCGCGCAGATGCGTGCCGTCGCCACCATCAGCTTCAACCCTCATCCCTATTCCACCTTCGCCGGAGCGCTCTTCTACTTCAGCGTGACCCCCAACGTGACTGCGAACCAGTGTGTCGCTCAAGCGTCGGCGCGAGCCCCGCACACCGTGACGACAACGCAGGTCGCCGGCGTCACCTTTACGCACGGCTACGATGAACATGGCGGCATTTGCACCGAGTCGCGTGACGAGATCTACACGACCGCACGCAACGATGCCTGCTACCGTTTCGACGCGGTGATCAACAACTTCTGCGGCGGCGACGTCAGCGGCGTCCAGGACATCACCGAGCGTGAACTCGACGACGTTCGCAAACGCATGCAGGCCATCCTGAACACTGTCCGGTTCGACAATTAACATACTTGAGCAAAAAGTGGTGCTAAACCTGGCGCTGCACTATCGCACTGCCAAGTCCATCACGCTAGCCTCGACCCCGTCCTCCACGGTCACAAACCCCACTGTGACCGGCAGAGAAAATCTTCGCGGCCCCGCGCTGCCCGGATTGAAAAACAAAACTCCACGCCGCATCTCCACCGAGGCCTTGTGGGAGTGTCCGCTCACCACCACAGCGACATGCGCTATCACAGGATCGATATCGAGATCCTGTATGGAATGCACCAAATAAAACAACTTCCCACCCAACTCCACCACGTCGGTAGCAGGCAACATGGCACAGGCTCCAGACACATCCACATTTCCCCGAATCGCCGTCACGGGAGCGATCTCGCGTAGCTTTTCCAGAATTGCAACATCTCCGACATCTCCGGCATGGAGAATGTGCTCCACTCCGCGCAGTGCAGCCAACGCCTCTGGCCGTAACAGTCCATGCGTATCCGAAATAACTCCGATCAACATAGCTCGTCAGGCGAGTTTCAAACTCTGCAGGGAAGCATAGGTCTGGCTCTGCCTGGGATCGTGGCTCCGGTCTGGATCGATCCGCAACTCGAGCGTCGTGATCCCGCTCAAGTTCAACGCAAAGTCCTCAATTTCCTCCGTCGAACCTTGTGGCGAGAAACTCCATTGCTGGCGCACAACCTCCTTCAACTCCAAACCCGGCCCGGCATAGACGGCAAATTCTTGCGAGCGCTCTGCGTCGCGGTCGACAAAATGCAGCCGCAGCCGCTTGATGTTCAGTGGCTCGTCGAAGTGCAAACGAATCAATTGCGGCCCAGTCCCTGCAGCCCGCCATCCGGTCGAGTCCTTCTTTCCCAACGCATTCTCAATCGGAAACTGCTCATCCTCGGAGCTGATCTCTACTCGCGCAATCCGTTCCAGGTCACGCCATAGATCGCTGATTGGAATTTGTGCCACAGCCGAAGGCGAAACAATACTCTTGCGCATTGAAATTACCTCTCACGTTCAATGCCAGCATATCTGATTTATGAATTGCGGGTTACAAGCCCGCGCTCATCCGAGTTCGGGGGTCCATCCAGTCTCTCAGCGCATCCCCGATGAAATTAAACGACAGCACACAAAGCATCACGGCCATTGCGGGAAAGAAGACGAGATGGGGCGAGTCGAAAAGATGCGACCGCGCATCGTTGAGCATCGATCCCCAGCTAGCCGCGGGCGGCGGCACTCCCAGCCCCAGAAAACTTAGCGTCGCTTCGGCCAGGACTGCGCCAGCCATACCGATCGCTGCCTGGACAATCAGCGGTTGCAGGATATTAGGCAGGACATGTCTCGTCATAATCCTTAAATCCGAAGCCCCAAGCGCTCGCGCTGCTTCCACAAACTCGCGTTCCTTCACGGCCATTACCTGCGCCCTCACCAATCGCGCGTACCCCACCCAACCCGAGATTGCCAGCGCCAGAATCACATTCCGCAGGCCAGGCCCCATGAACGCGACAAATGCAATCGCGAGCAAAATTCCCGGCAGCGCCATAAATGCATTCGTCACATAGATATTGACCACGGTATCGGTCCACCCGCCATAAAATCCGGCCAGGCCACCGGCCACGAGTCCTACCGCCAGCGAAAGCCCTACGACACTCACAGCGACAATCAGTGAAATTCTCGCGCCAAACAAAGTGCGCGAAAGAATATCTCTTCCCAGTTCATCGGTGCCAAACCAATGCGCTGCCGAAGGCCCCATCAATCGTCCTGTCAGGTCCAACTGCGCCGGGTCCTGTGGAGCAAGCCATGGCGCGAACACGGCACAGACGACAAAGAGAAACAGCAGCGCCATTCCCAATGCAGCAAGCGGCTGTCTTCTTGCCGCCAGCGCGATCGATCGTCCACCACCAATTGCTGCAGTTGTCTCCACATCAGAATCCTACATCGACGCCCTCCGCGCCGCTTTGAATCGCCGCATCGAACCATGTAGGGTTGAACCATGAAGCTTCTTCACCGCTTGACCATCGTCATCCCGGCCGCGCTCCTTTTACTTTTCCTGGCGGCAACCTGGTGGACCCGCGGCGCCATGTCGCATATGCCCTTCCTCAGAGCGCAACGTGCATCCTCGGGCAATCTCGTTGACCAGCGGCCCTGGCAGACAATTGAGTCTCTCGCGCCCCTTGCGATATCTGCGGAAGAGCAATCTCTCGCGCGCGAAGCCGAGCGCCTTGCTGACCACGATGTGGATCAAGCCTTCGCCTTCGCTCTGCGACAAGCGGCTTTCCAGACCCGGACCCTCACGGGCGACGCCCTTGCCGCACAGCAAAAGGTTGCGCAGCTACAGGCGATCGTCAAAGAAGACCAGGCCCGCGTCGATGGCCTTACCGCCAAATTGAAGCAACCGAACGGGGCGATTGCCGACTCCGACGATCTCGACGTAGCCAAGGCCCAGCTTCAGCTCGACAGCGACGAACTCGGCGATGCCAACGAGCAGCTTGCTCGCGTGAGCGGCGACAAGCGCGGTCAGATCCAACAGGAACTCACTGCCCGTCAGGCCGCCATGAAAAAGTACGACTCTCAGGCCAGTGGCGGCCAGATCGCTGTCCTGTCGGCGCGTCGCCACGGAACTCTCTACAGCCGAATCTCCTCCTGGTTCGATCAGCGGAACCGCATGGAACTCATCCGGCAGGCCAAAGGCGACACCGACGCCGAGGTCGCTGCACTAACGGCCATACACAACGACTTCGAAAGACGATCTGCTGCAGCCGATTCGGCAACCGCGACCAGCCAATCTCCTGCCGCGGCGCCGTCCGATGCCGTAAAGAGCAGAGTCGCCCGCATGGCCCAGGCCCACGCCATCGCGCAGATGCACAACATCGTTGAGGATCAGCTTGAGACCATGCAACAGCTCTCCGGAGTCTATGCCAAGTGGCTATTGCAGGTGCAGCTCCAGCACGGTATCGTGAGCCACCTCATGCTGCAGTCGCTCTCCTGGATTGCCTTCGTTGTCCTGCTCAGTGTTCTGCTCATCATGGGGGCACGCACTCTTCTCGAACGGCTCACGATGGACAAGCGCCGTCTCCATACTCTACGCACCATCGTTACTCTTGGGATCCAGATTGTCACGCTTGCGGTCGTACTCCTCATCATCTTCGGTACGCCCAGCCAGATGCCGACGATCCTCGGTCTGGGCGCGGCGGGACTGACCGTCGTCTTTCAAGACTTCATTCTGGCCTTCTTCGGCTGGTTCATCCTAATGGGCAAAAACGGCATTCGTATCGGTGACTGGGTAGAGATCAACGGCGTTGGCGGCGAGGTCGTCGAGATCGGCCTGTTCCGCACCGCGCTGCTCGAAACCGGCAACTGGACAGACAAGGGTCATCCGACCGGCCGCCGCGTTACCTTCATCAACAATTTCGCCATTACCGGCCAGTACTTCAACTTCTCCACTACCGGCCAGTGGATGTGGGACGAGATCACCGTCAACATCCCTCCCGGTATCGACACGTACAAAACTATCGATTCCATCCATGATGCTGTGCTTAAGGAGACTGAAAAAGACTCCAATCTAGCCGAGCGCGAGTGGCAGAACACCACGCATCACAATGGGCTCAGCCAGTTCAAGGCCACGCCGTCGGTGGACATGCGCCCTGCCGGCTCTGGCGTTGACATCGTCGTCCGTTACGTCACCCGCGCCAGCGAGCGCTTCGACATGCGCAACCAGCTGTATCATACCGTCATCGATTTGCTTCACAAGCCGGATGTCCCCGCCGTGCCGTCCGAACCTGCTGCTTTGCCGCCATCAATTCCAAAGCGATAATCACCACCGTCGTTGCGCGTGCGGAGAACGCGGAGCAACCTCGCCGACGCAAAAATCAGTGCGACTGCTACGGCGATCCACACCCCGTACAAAACGTCTACGGCCCACAATGGAGAGGCGCCGATATGGCGCAGCAGCGATGGCAGAAAGTTCCAGGCGGTGATATGCATGGCGTCCCATGGGTCCATAAACATCGTCGGTGTATTCAGCCCCAATGCGGCACGCTTTCCCATCGCGAATGCCGCAATATTTTTGAAGCGCAGAAACACAACCAAGGTGTGATGCCCAAAGCTGTCCATCTGGTAGATCTCGAGTGGAAGCCAGAAGGCCAGCGAAGCACACTGAATTGCCACGCTGGCACCTGTAATGGCAAGTCCTGCGCGCCACACCGTTCGGCCCAGAGCTGCGCGGTAACGCAGCAGCAGCGGAAGCGCGAGTAGCGTCGCCAGTTCGACAGCGCTCGAGATGTAGCGGTCGCCCCAGGCAAAATCGCCGGCCCACCAGTTATACCGGGCATAGAAAGCAATGTAGGCGCCGAGCAACACCAACGAAGCTGCAAGAAAAGCTCGCACCGCCGGCTGCAACCGTCTCCACAGAATAATCGTCAAGAGCAAAGCCAGCGGGAACATCGGGTCGAACAAGAAGATACTCTTTGCGGGTGCAAGGAAGGGGCCGAGAACACCGGAGTCAATGCCGCCCCGGAACCACCCTCCGTTAAACGGAAAGCTGGCGGGGAGTGCCGGATTCATCTGCCGCTGCTCGCGCGCGAAGACGTCCACATAAGTGTTGGTCCACGATCCGAAGCGGATGTATTGATACGCGCGATCGATCAGGAAAAAGAAGGCGTAGACCGGCACGGCGTTCAGCAGATAGGTCCGGATCGCCCGAAGATTCGGTTGTCCGCGGGTTATGTAGAAGTCCGCCCCGGACGACAAATCTTCCTGATGCTGGGCAAAGAACAATAGGAACAGAAAAAAACAGGCTGCCCCGAAGATATCCAGCGCCGTTGTAATCCTCGTCAGCAGGTTGAGTCCCAGCGCCACAGAGCCCCAGAACAGCGGCCACCTGTCTCCGGTCTTCATCCACTTGTATTGCTGGCCGAAACCGACGAGTGTCAGCAGCAAAATATAGTTGTTCTCCGTCATGTTCTGCGCGTAATGCAGATGCGTTGTCGCGCACAGCAGACCCAACACGCCGGCGACGCACTCAGCTGTAGAGAAACCGAGCAACGCAAGCAGCCGGAATGCCGCAAGCGCGGTCAGCACATTTACCAGAATGTTGGTGCTGATGCTCACGATGATGTCTCGGACGGTTGGGTCGTCTCCATCACGCGCGTAGGCGCTCCACAAGGGCAGATGGCTTGCTGCGGAGCCCGCGAGATCCGCCGGGAGCATGAGCAGCGACTGGCCGATGCCGTACCACGCATAGAGACGTCCGCCGCGCCCGTGCAATCCAAACTCGGGATACTCGTTCGGGAAGACCTGAGGCTCGTTGGTCCACAGCGAGTGTGCCACCTGCAACCGGTGTGTGGTGTCCGAGGTGCCAAGCTCGCCCGATTGGATGAGAAAAGTGAAGAGCGCCGTAACGAGGAGCAGCAGCGGAAGTGGACGAGAAGGAACGACGCGCAGCATTGGTTTCCATCGTACAGGGCGAAGCTTCGATGAATCTTTTTCTCAGGCGAAGCGCGGACGCTGATGCAGGATCATCCATGATGTCCCGAACCTGTCTCGCAGCATGCCAAACCGGAACGCAAAGAAAGTCTCTGCCATCGGCATAAAGGTTTCTCCGCCCTCGGCCAGCAGCCCGAAGATACGTTCGGCCTCTTCGTCGCTATCCAAATTCAGCGAAAGATACACGCTGCGCATCGGCTGAAACCGGTCTGGCGGAACATCGCTACCCATCAACTCCGTTTCGCCGATCGTCATCTGCGCATAGAGGATATAGTTCTCAGTGCCCGGTGGCGCGTTCTTCGGATCGGGCTGCTCGGCGTAGGTCATGATCGCAGTGATCTTGCCGCCCAGATGCTTCTCATAGAAGCGAAACGCCTCCCTGCAATTCCCGCCATAGTTGAGATAAGTATGCAGTTTCATCGGACGCTGACTCCTTTGTATCGCAATAGTTTAGCCGACGAAATCGAGACACAAATGATTCCTGCAGTGGACAGGCCAACGCCGATATTGCCATCATGGAAGGCGGCAGTCCGAGACGGATCAACCCGCACCGTAACGGTTTTGGGTCAAAGAGAGCTAAGCCACGCAATTCGAAGCATCGTTTTAAGCGTTCTGGATATACTTAGTGCAGTTGCGAAGACGGTTTCTGACCATATTGTGGGATAACCCCGACCCGTCAATACCTTCAAACTAGTTACGACGATCCAAAGGAGTCCTCCCCCGAATGAAGCTGCAGCAAAAGAAAGCAGTCGTCTGCGGTGCCGGTGGCTTCATCGGCGGCCACCTCGTCGAAAGTCTCCTTGCCAACGGTGTTGAAGTCATTCGGGCGGTCGATATTAAGCCGTTCGATGAGTGGTACCAGGTTTCGAACGACGTTGAGAGCCTGTCCCTCGACCTCAAGGACAAAAGCAATTGCCTGAAAGCGGCCCACGGCGCCGATGTTATCTTCCAGCTTGCGGCCGATATGGGTGGTATGGGCTTCATCGAAAATAACAAGGCGCTCTGCATGTTGAGCGTCCTCACTAACACGCATATGCTCATGGCTGCCCGTGACAAGGGTGTCGAGCGTTTCTTCTACTCCTCTTCCGCCTGCGTTTACAACGGCGAAAAACAAACGAATCCCGACGTCGTCGCGCTCAAGGAGTCAGACGCCTATCCTGCGCTTCCCGAAGATGGATACGGATGGGAAAAGCTCTTTTCCGAGCGCATGTGCCGCCACTTCGAAGAGGACTACGGACTCCAATGTCGCGTCGCCCGCTACCACAACGTGTACGGCCCTCTCGGCACCTGGACAGGCGGACGCGAAAAGGCGCCGGCAGCCATCTGCCGCAAGGTCATCGAAGCCAAATACTCCGGCAATTATGAGATTGAGATCTGGGGCGACGGCAAACAGACCCGGTCCTTCATGTACATCGACGACTGCACCATGGGCACGCGCATGATCGCTGAGAGCGACATCCGCGAACCGCTCAATCTCGGCTCCAACGAACTCGTCACCATCAATCAGCTCGTCGATATCGTCGAAGATATCGCAGGCGTCAAGCTGAAGCGCAACTACAATCTCAGCGCTCCCAAAGGCGTCAACGGCCGCAACAGCGACAATACGCTCATCCAGGAAAAGCTGAACTGGGCGCCCTCGATCAGACTCCGCGAAGGCCTCGCACTCACGTATGCCTGGATCGAAGAGGAAATGCTCGCTGCGAAACAACCACTCGTCGCTGCAACCAAACAGTTAGCTACGGAAATCAGCTAAAGCCAAATTTGCAGCTGGCCCCGTGCTACGCGCACGGGACCGCTGGCAGCTGATGTTTTAAGGCGCTACTTGTTATTTCCTCTCTTGAAATCAAGTACCGTCTCAAACTTGCCTGTATCGTAGACTGCCGAACTCCACGGCACCTTCAAAACGAACTGGGAGTTTGGATTGCATCCCTGAAGACTGACGGTGAACGAAGCGCTCGCTGAGCCACTCGTCGGAATATCGCCGAGAACGATCGGGAAGCTCCCTGGCGCCGTGATCTTTGGTTTGCACGACGGCCCTGAGCTCTGCTCAAGTTTGAACTTGCTGAGTTCCGTCGTATACGCCGGTCCAACGTTGCCATTGGTCGCCGTAATCGTCACGGTGCGTGTATCCTGCTCGCCGGCCACAACCGACGCCGAGAACTGCATCCCATACCCCGGCAAGTGCGTTGGATCCACAATTCCCCAATACGCGGGTTTCGCCTGCAGACCCATGTCGAACGGCAGCGGATAGTCCGTACGCGCAATCGGGAAGCCATCCAGCCACGTGTCGTCATCCGCCATGCCCCAGAACGTGATTGCCGTGATCTTCTTGTGCAGCCGGCGGAAGGCGTCAAAGTAGTCCTTGTACAGCCAGCCCTGCTCCGCCAGAGTTGCTGGTGGAATATTACTGCCAAAGTTCGACGTATTATCCCCTCCGTTGTACACGCTCATATCCAGTTCGGTGATCTGCTGATCGAGCCCAGGCAGCTCATCGGCGACCGTATTGATCGCTACAACCATGGACTTCGTTGAGGGGAAGTTGATTGCGTTGTGCATCTCGTGCCCGATGCCGTCAATCGGAACCCCGCGCGCCTGCAGGCCTTTGACCACCTGCACAAGACACGCCAGCTTGTTGGGATCGGTCGTGTTGTAGTCGTTGATAAACAGCTTTGTTCCTGGCGGCGCATACTGTCTCGCCGCCTTCAGCGCGACATCCATATAGCTGACGCCGAGCACGTTATAGAACGGACCGTGCGCGAGGCAGTCGGCCTGCGTCGCATCGATTGGTTCATTCACTACATCCCACGCATACACAGCCGTCCCGAAGTGCTGCACCTCGCTCTGGATGTGCTCCTGGATGTTTGCCGTCACTACAGCCTGATTTGCGGGCGAATTCGTCCCATCGCCTGTCGCATAGGCGGGAGTTTGCGCGCCGGTTGCCCACACAAGGTTGTGTCCCCGTATCTTCATGCCGTTGCACACCGCCAGTCCAACCTCGCTGTCGGCAGTTCCATAGGTAAACATTCCCTTCGTGTTCTCCACCGAGCTCCACTTCATATCGTTTCCAGAAGTGATGCTGGCGAAGTGCATTCCCAGCAACTGCGCATGCGGCCCCGACAAGTCCGCCGGATCTATCTCTGCGCCCACGGTGAAGAGGTTTGCGAATGTCTTATCAATCGAAGGAATATCCGTCTGAATCATCGGCGGCGCAACATACGTCAGTTGGAAGTCGTCGACGTAGAACGAAACCAGATCATTCCCCGACGAGGGAAAAGTCTGCAGGTATAGAAAGGCGGTTCCCGGATCGTAATTGCTCGCCATGTTGTATCCGTTCACGCTGATCTGGTGCCAATTTCCATCCGCAGGCACAGTAACGCCCGGGAACGGAGTGATGCCCGGAAAGCTCGTAACGCCGTTCAACGTCGTCTGCAGGCTCATGTTGATGACATGACTGGAGCCGTCGGTTGGCTGCAGCATCACCCATGCGCTGATGTTGTACTGCGAACCGTTAAACATCTTGTTGCTGACATTGATCTGCGGCCCGTCGAAGTTCGCAATCCGCCCCGTTGTCAACAAGCTGTGCGACCCGCTGTGGGCCACTGTAGTTGAGTTCTGCAGCGTAGAACTACCCGAACGCGAACTCCATCCATCCAACCCGCCATCCTCAAACGTCGAGCTGATTCCTGAGTTGTCCTGCTGACTTGGATTCGGCGGCGGTGGCGCCAATTCGCCGATCACTACATCGCTGATGTAAAACGAATCCGTCGCGCTGTTCGACTGGAAATAAAGTGTCAAATTCGTTGGCGGCCCCGGCAGGTTGCTAAAGCTGAACGTCCCCTGCACCTTCGTCCACACCGTGCTCGACAGCGCCCCCGATGTGGCGATATTGCCGAATGCCCCGGTTGTCGCGCAGTCCGTGGTCTTGGTCGACATCGTCACTGTCGGATTGCTGCTGTCCGGCGCGGCAAGCAGAACATACGCGCTCACCTGGTACGTCGCTCCTGCCACGACGTTCGGCACGGTCAGCAGATTCAAACTTGGCCCCATGAACGTGGCTGTCCGGTTCGTCGTCAGAAGGGCATTCGGATCGCCATTGGGATCGAGAATCGGAGGCGCAACACTCGCCAGTGTCGGAGACCCGAACGGTCCCCAGCCATCCAGCATGCCATTGGCAAAAGTGTAGCTGGCGATGGGAGTTCCGCCCGGAGGCGGCGCAGTCTCAGTGATCACAACATTGTCAAGATAGAACGATTGCGGTGTGGTGGGCCCCTCGAGTTGCGCATAAAGCTGCAGCCCCGTCTCCGTCGCACTCACCGTGTACGTCCCACCAATCTGCGCCCATCCCGAACTCGTCACCGGGACCTGAAAACCGCCGACCGTATCGAAGCAAGTACCACCCGTACAACTCGGATCGCTGCGCTTGATTGTGAAGTTGGTCGCGGTTGCAGCTTCTCCGGCGGTTAGCTGAACGAAGGCGGTGATCGTATACTGCGCCCCTGGCTGAAGGATGCTGTTCAGCGAAAGGGTAGGGCCACTGCTCGGGCCACCGGTTGTCGTCAGCAGGCTGAACGACCCGGATTCCGCGGCCGCATTGCTGGCTACAGGCACGCTCGCGCCATTGAAGGAACTCCAGCCATCTGGCGCTCCGTCTTCAAAACTGTAAGTCGCTATGACTTGAGCACTTAAGCTCCCGGCCGACAAAACAGTGAGAAGCGAGATCAAGCAAAAAAGCCGGACATTCCGGCTTCGTGAGGCACTCTCGGCATATTTAATAATCGTACCTAACATTATCAATCTCCTCGAATCTGGCTGTAACAAATGGTGTTATTTCATCACCGGTCGAGCGCTATAAAACATCGAAATACTCAATTAATACGGCGGTGAGACGCTAAGGCATTATTCTCATTCCTGTCAACAGTTTCTTTGCGCTTTTCCGTGCCGCAGCCAGAAACTTTCGGGAGATGAATGAGTTAATTAGCAATACGAACAATATGAAGAGAGGCTGCCCCCCGCGATAGCGTGGCAGGGAAACAAGAGATTGCTCTTAATCGACCGTTTCGCTATTGATGGGTGTTAGAGGGTCCGCGCTCTTATGCTCACCGGGGAACCGGATGGCTTTTAGATCTGAACGAAGCGCGTCGCCGCATCGCCCGCGCTGACCACCACAGGCGCTTTTCGGCAATGGGTTCCAAGGTCCCAGGACAGGAGGTTGGTTTTCTCTGGAGAGGACGCGTTTCTCCTCAATGACAAACGAGCTCCCTGCAACTCGACCTGAATAGACGATCTGAAACGTCGTACAGGAGTTGCGGGAGCTCGATCATTTTGAGTCAGTACCAGGCTTTGGGCCCGGTACTACAGACCCTTCTTTACCAGGAAGTGAATGAGGTCTTTGACGCGGTTGGAATAACCCCACTCATTGTCGTACCAGCTGATGATTTTGCCAGTGTTGGTGCCGACGACCTTGGTGAGCTTCGAGTCAAAGATGCTGGAGAGCGGATTGCCTTTGAAGTCCGAGCTAACGAGTTCTTCGTCCGTGTAGCCAAGGATGCCCATGAGCGGGCCCTCCGAGGCCTTTTTGATGGCTTCGTTGATCGCGGTCACCGTGATGGGTTTTTCGGAGACGAAGGTGAGGTCGACGACCGAAACGTTGGGGGTGGGGACGCGCACGGCAAAGCCGTCGAGCTTGCCGTCCATCTCCGGGATGACGAGTTTGAGGGCCTTTGCGGCGCCGGTGCTCGAGGGAATCATGCTGAGAGCGGCGGCGCGGGCACGGCGGAGGTCCTTGTGCGGCGTGTCGAGTATGACCTGGTCATTGGTGTAGCTATGGATCGTGGTCATGATGCCGGAGGCGATGCCGAAGGTGTCGTGGAGAACCTTGACGACGGGTGCGAGGCAGTTGGTGGTGCAACTCGCGTTGGAGATGACGTTGTGTTTCGCGGCGTCGTACTTATTGTCGTTGACGCCGAGGACCACCGTGATGTCTTCATTGGAGGCCGGAGCCGAGATGATGACCTTTTTGACGGTGCTGCCCAGGTGGGCTTTTGCTTTCTCGGCATCCGTGAAGAAGCCGGTGGATTCGACGACGATCTGTGCGCCGACGGAGGCCCAATCGAGCTTGGCCGGGTCGCGCTCTGCGAAAACTTTGATCTGCTTGCCGTCGACGGCGATGAAGTCGGCGCCGTGGGTGATCTTGTGGGGGAGGTTGCCGAGGATGGAGTCGTACTTGAGCAGGTGGGCCAGGGTGGCGGGGGTGGTCAGGTCGTTTACGGCTACGAATTCGATGTCGGGGTTGCCGAGAGCGGTGCGGAATACGTTGCGTCCGATGCGGCCGAAGCCGTTGATGCCTACCTTTACTGCTGCCATGATTTCGGTTGCTCCTGTCGTGATGCTGCGGGTGGTTTGCGGGTTTTGACGTTTGAGAGCGCAGCGGAATCGCTTACGCCCACCATCTCAAATGCTATCACCGGGTTTAGGGGTGCGCAAATGCCGGAGTGAAGTTGCTGGTGCGGAGTGTCGCGGCGGATGCGTGCGATTTGCGGGGTGCTTCTGCGCTGTGTTACAAGCGTGATATGCGCGAGTTGCGCGAATGGATAAGCGAAAAGATGAGACGACGCCCTAGACGTGGACCGAATGATTCTGAGTCCACGGGGAAGAGTGGGCAGGAGTTGCCCGCAAACCAGCCAGCTCCCTTGAGACCAACATACCCGGAGGCTACGCCGGCGCGTGCCGTCGAGACGTCCAGCACTGCGGACACGCGCGAGCCGGTTGCCGCGAAGCCTGAACCCAAAATGGTGATGGAGATGCAGCCGGAGTCGTTGGCGACTCCGCCGGCGGAGCAGTCGGCGCTGAAGTCGCCCAAGGGCTATGTGGTGCTGACGATCGGTCTGCCGGGGTCGGGCAAGACGACATGGTACAAGCGGCGCGGAGTCACTCCGCTGTCGAGCGATCTGCTGCGGACGCTGCTGTTTGACGATATTACGGAGCAGCGGTATCAGGGGTTGGTGTTTTCGACGCTGCGCAGTCTGCTGCGGGCGCGACTGATTGCGAAGATGCCCTGGAACTATGTCGATGCGACGAATCTGTCGCCGCATGAGCGCAAACAGTGGATCAAGATGGCGAAGAGCTTCGGGTATGAGGTGCAGGCGGTATTTTTCGATGTGCCGCTGGCCGTGTGCATGGAGCGGAATTCGAAGCGCGACCGACAAGTGACCGACGATGTGATGCAGAAGATGGCTGAGCGCCTGAAGCCGCCGACCTTCAAAGAAGGGTTTGAGAAGATTACGGTGGTTCGCGTGAAGGGGCAGCCGGGTGCGGCAGAGGTAGCCGCGGCGGAGGCTGCACCGGAAGTGGCGCACTAGAGAATTGCGGCTGACGCCAGAGGTGGCTCGATGCAGCAGTGGAGAATGAGAGTCTTCATCGCTGTCGCCATGGCTGTGAGCCTGTCGCCTCTGGCACTCTGTCTGCCGCTATGGAAACATCTTCTGCGTCAGAAGCTGTCAGCGTGGCGACGGAAGTTTTCTTTTGTGGGGCTGGGGCTGGCTACGTTGTCGACGTTTGTTCCGCCTGTCTGGATCCTTATCATGCTGCTGCTCTCCCACAACGGGGAGAACAGCAGCGTCCTGGAGTTTGGCATTGATCTGATATTGGTGGGCATGGCAGCTGCTCTGCTCGCATTTTTGCTGCTCTGTTTCGCGAAAGAGCGGGTGCGGCGGATGGGGCTTACTGCCTGCGCTTTGACGGTGCTTCTGTTCGCGCTTTCTTTCTCGGGCTTCGGTCTGCCATGATCGAGCGGCACGGGTAATTTGAGCCGAAGGCGATCGCGCGTGGGCGGCTGCTGAGATAATCGAACGCACATGACTGATCCGGGCGTTACCTTCGCGAAGGTGAGCTACGCGCTGGCTGGCGGGCGGATTTTGTTGCGCGATATTTCGCTTGAGTTGGAAGCGGGGAAGACGACGGCTCTATTGGGGCGGAGTGGGTCGGGGAAGACGACGCTGCTACGGACGGTCAATGGGCTGGTGACGCCTACGTCGGGAGAGGTGCGGGTGGCGGGGAAGGCGACACGCGAGTACGACTCGGTGGCGTTGCGGCGCGGGATCGGGTATGTGATCCAGGAGACGGGGTTGTTTCCGCATATGACGGTGGAGCGGAATGCGGGGATGGCGCTGGAGCTGGCGGGGAGATCGAAGCAGGAGATTGCGGCGCGGGTGCGAGAGGTGATGGGACTCGTGGGGTTGGAGCACGAGGAGTTTCGGGGGCGGTATCCGTGGCAGCTCTCCGGCGGTCAGCGGCAGCGGGTGGGGCTGGCGCGAGCGCTTGCGACCGATCCGATGGTGCTGTTGATGGATGAGCCTTTTGGCGCGCTCGATCCGCTGACGCGGGCGGAGATGCAGACCATGTTGAAGGGGCTTTTGGAGCGTGTGGGGAAGACGGTTTTGCTGGTGACCCACGATCTGGATGAGGCGCTTTATCTGGCGCAGCGGGTGGTGTTTCTTTCGGAGGGATCGGTGGCGGCAGATCTCTCTCCCGAGGAGATTGTTGGGTCCAATAATCCTTATGTAAAGGATTATGTTTCGGCTGTACATCGCATGGTGAAGGCATGATGAATTTTTTGCATGCGCACGACTGGGAGATCGGGCGGCTGACGTTTGAGCACCTGTGGCTGACTTTTTTTGCAATGGTGCTGGCGGTCGGGATTGGGTTGCCGCTGGGGATTTTGCTGACGCGAAGGCAGGGGCTGGCGGGGCCGGTGATCGGGTTCGCCAATGTGGTGCAGACGGTGCCCAGCCTGGCGCTGTTTGGGCTGCTGCTGCCAGTGCCGTGGCTGGGGGAGAATGCGGCGCGACTGGCCATTATCGCGCTGACCGGCTATGCGCTGCTGCCGATCCTGCGGAACACGTATGCGGGGATTGGGAGCGTCGATCCGGCGCTGGTAGATGTGGCCAATGCGATGGGGATGACGTCGTGGCAGCGGCTGGTGAAGGTGGAACTGCCGCTGGCCGCGAGTGTGATTCTCGCGGGGCTGCGGACTGCGACGGTGACCTGTGTGGGAGTGGCGACGATTGCGGCGGCGATTGGAGCTGGAGGTTTGGGGGAGTTGATTTTTCGTGGGGTGGCGAGTGTGGATAACGGGCTGGTGCTGGCGGGGGCGATTCCGGCGGCGCTGCTGGCGCTGATCGCGGATGCGGGTTTGGGGTTGCTGGAGAAGCGTATGGCTGTGAGGCGAGTGTGAGGTACCCCCCACCCGTCAAAAGTGTGCAAAGTCTTCGAAGAAGAGACTTTAGAGTTTGACTTCGGTTGGATGGACGCTGGAATAGAAGAGTGTTTGGAACGAGGTTTTTGTCAAGTTGGTGTGGGTCAGGTTTGTGGTGGGAGCCTCCGCTGAAACAAGTTATGCTGTAGGTGAGTGTGAGGTGCTGACGTCTAGCTTTATTCGGGAATACCATCCCAGCCTCTCCGGTCCCAGACTGCCTGGAGCCTAGCCCAAACCTCGTCGCTCATGGTGCTCTTCCATACTCCGCCGAGGACCTTTGCAAAAGTGGGATCGCTCTTGGCTTTGTCCTCGACGCGGCTAATAAACTCAGCTCCACCCTCTCCGCTTTTTCCAAGGAGATCCTCGATTGGACCTGCCGAGAGGACCTGCATCACTTTTGTCGATTTGATCGAGAGCGTGAATTGCGAGAATCAGTCTCCAAAGATCTTCGAAGCGGTCTTCAAGCCACATGTCAGTCGAAATCGTTGTGGCCCATGCCGTGTCGAACTGTTCTTGAGAATTTTTCTCGGCGACGAAATAGCGAATCCAATCGATTGCAATGAGATAGATGTCAGTGTCTGTCAGTACACCATCCAGTGTCAGGTCGCGTCGGCTTAGATTGCCCATGAATTCTTTCCCGTACGATGAGTTTCATCTTACGGTAGCCTTCAACACAATGACCCTTCGACTTCCCATTGTCGTGCTTGGTGCATTGCTTGGCTTGACGGCGTGTGCGCCACCTCGGTCGGGGCGGGTGGTGATCGGGGCTAAGAATTTTACCGAGCAGGTGGTGCTTGGGGAGTTAGCTGGCTCAGGAGATTGAGGCGGTGGCGGCGCAAGTGGGCGAGCCGGCGAGAGGGTAGACCGGCGGTTTTACCTGGCGGGCAGTTATCTGTGTCAGCAGGCACTGGTGAGCGGGCGGATTGATGGCTATGTGGAGTACACGGGGACGGCGTTGACGGCGATCTTGAAGCAGCCGCTGCCGCCCGTGGGACAGCGGGATGAGGCGACGGTGTTTCGGCGGGTGAGTGAGTTGTATGCCTCGCGATATCACGTGAAGGTGGGGCGGGGGCTGGGGTTTGAGGATACGTTCGCGATGGTGGTGCGCGGAGACGATGCGCGTCGGCTGGGGGTGAAGACGATCTCGGATGCGGTGAAGACTGCTCCCGATGCGGAGAAGGGCTGGCGGCTGGGGGTGGGGTATGAGTTTGAGTCGCGGCCGGACGGGTTGCGTGGGCTGGAGGCGACGTACGGGCTGAAGTTCGATGGGTCGCCGCGAACGATGGATTTGGGGTTGTTGTACCGCGCGCTATCGAACGGGCAGGTGGATATGGTGGCGGGGAACTCGACCGATGGGCCGATACGGGCGCTGGGGTTTGTGGTGCTTGAGGATGATAAGCACTACTTTCCGCCGTATGAGGCTGTGCCGCTGGTGCGCGAGGATTCGCTGCGGCGGCATCCGGGGATTCAGGTGGCGATGGATCGGCTGGCGGGGAAGGTGAGTGCGGATGAGGTGCGGGAGATGAACTATGCGGTGGATTCGGAGCATCGCGATGTGGGGGATGTGGTGCGGGAGTTTCGCAAAAAGAAGGGGTTGTGAGGTTGGCTGCCTTCATCCGTGATTGCTGACCACATATTGAGCGCTGGTTTGTTGAACGGATTTTTTCTGACGCAGTTTTCGTAGCGATGCGAGGTGAAGCAGGATCGCCAGCGGGACGAGAAACACGGGGATCATGACGAGGGGATAACGTCCAATCAGCAGGTTAGGCGTATCCAATGCGAGGAAGTGGAGTGGGCCAGGTGAGGTGAGGAGACCGGTTGTAAGGGCGACGGCCAGGTCAGCTAATCCGAGCACATTCCATGCGCGGAGGAGTGTATCGGCGGAACGCCAGTTGCGAATATGGGCGAGGGCAACCACGGGGGCGAGGAGGCCGACGAGCAGATCGCCGATACCTGCGGGCCATGCAAACTGGCGCGGGAGTCCACCTGCCGCGTAAATGATGAGGAAGATGACGCCTTCCACTCGAAAGAGTTGTATGCCGACCAGCCACTGCTGGGGCACGGTGTCTACGACGCGGCGGAAGGGGCGCCACGATAAGAACAACAGAATGGCGACGACTATAGGGGAAAGGATTCCATATTGAATTGTCGGGATGGTGGTTCCGGCGGCCCCTGCGTAGAAGGAAGAACGCGATGGGAGTAAAGCGGCAAGATAAAAGACGGTAATCAGCGCAGCGGCGCCCCAGATTGCTTTGCCACGGTCCTGCGATGACCAGTTGGCGATCTTGAGGGATCGGTTGAGACCGAAGAACAAAGCGGCTAGTGTCGCTAAGGTTCCGTACAGCATGAAGGGGAATAGAAAGCCGGGTACTGGAGGGTTCATTTTTAGTCTCCTTGGCTGCTCGCAACAATAGATGTATATGCATCTGTTTGCGATTCAGTATTATTGCGCAATGCATTCGGCGGCTGATATAGATGTAAGTGCATGTATATGAAGAGCGTTCCGCGAAGAAGTACGAAACCGGCAAGAAGATCTGCGATTGTGCTGCCATGTATGTGTGCGAATCTGCGGCGGGCTGCGCGTGTGGTTACGCAGCTTTATGACGAGGAGCTGAGGCCGAGCGGACTACGTGCGTCGCAGTTCACGCTGCTGCAGACCTTGAACATTGCGCCGGGAATCTCGCAGAAGCGGTTGGCTGGAGTGCTGGAGTTCGATAGCACTACGTTGACCAGAACACTGGCTTTTCTGCGGCGGCAGGGCTGGCTTGCTGCGGATCGCGGAAGGGACCACCGCGAGCTTCGGCTCTCTCTGACAACGGCGGGGCTGCGCGAGTACAAGCGCGTTGTCCCGTATTGGCAGAGGGCACAGAAGCGGCTCCAACGGCGGTTGGGGGAGACGAATTGGCGTTTGCTGGAGAACGCGACGATACTTGTCGTCGAGACGGTGGCGGATACGGATTAGGGCAAGAGCTTAACACTAATATTGGCCGCCAAGTGTGATGTTGAAAGGAAAGAGTGAGATGACTGAGCCGTGGTTGAGGGGTACGTTGACGGAGGTGGATGCGGTGCGGCGTGGGGTGCTACATGCTTTGGAACTGGCGCGGGAGGATGTGCGGCTGTGGTGTTCGGGGCTGACGGATGCGGAGATGGAGGCTCGGCCGTTCGGGTTGCCGCCGATTGGATTTCAACTGCGGCACATGGTGCGGAGCCTTGACCGGTTGCTGACGTATGCGGAGGGGCGGCAGTTGAGCGAAGAACAGATAGGCGTGATGAAGACGGAGATGGAGGCGGCTGAGTCGCGGGAGGCGCTGGCTGCGGAGTTTGAGAGCGGGCTTCAATCTGCGGAGGCGCGAGTGAGGGCGATCTCTCCGGAGAGCTATGACGACGCAAGGGGAGTCGGGCGGAGGATGCTGCCGACGACAGTGGGTGGCCTGCTGGTGCACTGCGCGGACCATACGCAGCGTCATGTTGGCCAGGCGGTGACGACGGTGAAGGTGGTGATGGGAGTACGAGCGGCTGTGTTCAAAGGATGAACTAGCTGACGAGGTGGCCCATCTTTTCGCGCTTGGTCTGGATGTAGCGCTGATTGGTGGGCTCGAGGGGAACTTCGGCGGAGATGCGCTCGGTGACTTTGATGCCGGCGAGCTCGAGAGCTTCGACCTTTGCGGGATTGTTGGTGATGAGGCGGACGGACGTGACGCCCATGTGCTTGAGGATGGCGGCGGGGAGTTCAAAGTGGCGGCAGTCGGCTTCGTAGCCGAGTTCGAGATTGGCTTCGATGGTGTCGAGGCCCTTGTCCTGGAGCTCGTAGGCGCGGAGCTTGGCCATGAGGCCGATGCCGCGGCCCTCCTGCTGCTCATAGAGGAGGATGCCGGCGCCGGCGTCGGTGATGGCGAGCATGGCGAGCTCGAATTGCTGGCGGCAGTCGCAGCGCAGGGAGTGGAAGACATCGCCGGTGAGGCACTGGGAGTGGATGCGGACGATTGGCGGGGCCGGTTTCCCGTTTGCCGCAGGCGCGAGGATGTCGCCCATGACGAGGGCGACGGCGGATTCGATGCGGACGGCCGGCGGGGGGATGTTGTCGTTGCAGGCGGCGGGGTTTTCTACTGCGCCCTCAAAGCCAAGGATGCGGAAGTGTCCCCAGCGAGTGGGGAAGTCGGCATCGGCTACTTTTGTCACGCTGGTGAAGGGCATAGTCCGATTATACGTTTCGACGTTCATAGGTATTGGATTCTCCCGGGGCGAGATTCGATACAGAACGAAGCCTCCACGGCGTAAAGTATTGCTGTGCCCCACATTTCTCAATCGCTGATTCTGATTACGCTGCTGGTGGAGCTGGGCGTGGCGGCGGCGGTGTCGAGCTCGCTGGTGCGGTCGAAGACGTTCAAGAACCTGCTGCTGATGTCGCGCCGGACTCCTCGGCAGACGGCGGGCCTGGTTGCCTTTATCTGCGTGCCACTGACTCTGGGGGTATGGATTCGGACGATGGTGCCGAATTTTCTGGCGGCGGACCTGTCGTTCGAGACGACGATTCTGCTGGGAATTCTGGTGGGGCCATGGGCGGCGATGGCCGGCGGAGCGGTGCTGGCGATTCCGGCTCTGCTGCATCACGAGTACTGGACGCTGCCGGTGAATCTGGTGGTGGCCGCGATTGCGGGAGCGTTTGGGCGCTTTGCGGACCCTGAGGATGTGTGGTCGTTCTCGCCAATGATCGACCTGAGCATCTACCGGTGGGTGACGCGCAACCTGCGGAGACCGAAGCTGGACCGGCAGATTCTGCTGCTGCTGCTGGTGGGGTCGATGCAGTTTGGGACCAGTATGCTGTCGCGGTTTTTCCCGCGGTATTTCTTCGAGCTGAATTCGAACGACTGGTGGGTGGAGCTTCTGATCTGCGCCACGGCTCCGATTGTGATTGGAATTCCGCTGAAGATATGGAATGCGATTCGCGTGGAACGAAAGCTCGAGGAGCAGGGAAGACTGCTGCTGGAGGCTCGTCTGGATGCGCTGCAGCGGCAGATCAATCCGCACTTTCTGTTCAACACGCTGAACTCGATCACGTCGCTGGTGCGATCGCAGCCGGAGCTGGCACGCGAGATGGTGGTAAAGCTGGCGAATATTCTGCGTGTGCTGTTGAAGGACCGCGAGGCGTTTTTGCCGTTGAGCGAAGAGCTGCAGTTTACCGACGACTATCTGGACATCGAGGTCGTGAGGTTCGGCAACAAGCTGAAGGTGGTGAAGGAGATTGCGGAGAATACGCTGCATATCGTGGTGCCGGGCATGCTGCTGCAACCGCTGATCGAGAACAGCATCAAGCACGGGCTGGAGCCGCGAATCAGCGGAGGCACCGTGACGCTGCGAAGCCGGATTACCGACGAAGGCAGGCTCATGGTGGAAGTGGAGGACGACGGGGTTGGCATGGGGTTGGAGCGGAATGGCGTGGTGCCGGCGGGTGGTTTGGCGAATCCGGGCACGGGGATTGGGGTGCGCAATGTGCGCGAACGGATGGAGGTGCTGTATGGAGACCTCGCAACGGTGGAGATCAACAGCCGGCCGGGACGAGGGACCAGGGTGACTTTGTTGATGCCGATTCTCGATGCCGGAGCCGAGGCGTGGGGGCCGATTGGCGGAGCGGCGGGCGACGCGATCAGCCATCTTGTGCAGGACGCGGTGCGCGCGATGACGCGGGGTTAGAGGATATCAACACGCCGAGCAACGTTTCCCACTTACATATCTCACACAGAGCGTGTTCATAACGGTGCATCATCACTGACTCCGGCTAACTTCCCCTAAAATACGCTGTTCTGCTGCTACAAGACCTCCACCATCCAGATCACTTCGGAGAGACAGATTACGCGTAGGCTGTTTGCCTGCCAGGTGTACCTGCTCTGGAGTTCCGCTTATGCTCAGAACGCCTTGCGTAGCGCCGATAATCTGATACTTAGGCCCAATTTGCTTGAGGAATAAAAGGAGCTTTTGTCCAGGCTGCACGAGATCCCAAACTGAGGAGTGGATTGTCGCCGAGTGGCCAGTCGAAAGTTGTACCTCCCCCCCGTGAACAGACACGGTCAATGGAGCAGCAAATTGCCCTTTCAGTGGTGTGAGTACGTCTAACGTGTAGTCTGTATTCACGGTGTCGCCATTTTCTGTCAGGTAACTTTGCCTATTCGAGATGACCGCAGTGACAATAACATCACTATTTTTTACCAACGACCGTAAATCATGTTCTCCCCATCGTTCTTCCGAGTCGTTCAATGTTACGTCGCCAACTAGTTTGCTGAGGTTTCCTAGACCATTCGGCTGACGCAGAATCTCGTGAAGACGAGTAGCTGATACCAGCCCAGGGGCAGCCGAACTTGAGACTACTTGAGCATAGGAGATGATCGGCATAGCTATCAGCATGGTTCCTGAGAACGTCCGCAGAGTTTTGAATAAATGCATAGAACTCCTTTATTGACATGTGACGCTCGTCAGATAGGATTCGGTGCTATCTAAGTCTCCATCAACGTAAAAATATTCAGTTGCGTAGGTGTAATAGCACGTAGGAGAAGAGGTTTCGACGGTTGTGTAGGGGCTGTCCAGGGTAAACTTGCTTTTTGTCTTTGCGTTTATTTGAGTCACAAATGTCCGGCCTTGAGCAATACAGGCCTTCACACCTGTCGCATCGGAAGGTTGAATTTGCGTTGTGGGTACCTAGGGTGCGGTACATCCTCCCGGGGGAGGATTAGACGGGTTATTCATGATACTTGGGGGACTTGGGTTGGTGCCTCCATCATTTAACCCAAGAGCGTGCCCGAGTTCATGGGAAAGAATGGTCGTGCCAATACTTGTCGACTGGACAGCTTGCGAAAAGGTTTCTCCGATATAAATACGGCCTGTATCCGAGTGATAGGAGGCACATCCTCCGGTGTTGCCGCTCGCGTCTGTTGTGAACTGTACTTGGATATCCGCAAGTTGGCCAGCCGGTGCCGGCGAAAATTGCACACCCGTAGTGGCTGAAAAACCATTCCAGGCGGCAATTGCATTACCAAATGCAGTGGCAGTGTTTGCATCTGGAGTAACTACATTGCCGTGTGTCTATAAAAGCATAGGTGTTATGTACTAAACCGTCGGATCCGGCTGGGCCGGTTGAAGCATTTTGCGCGAGGTTTGCGTTTGGAAGGCAGGTTTGCGCCCAGGCTGGACAACTCAGAAAGAGGACAGATAACAGAATTCCCAGTAATCTCATCCTCAATGCGCACGACAGTAACACCGAAGTCGAATATAGTTAAAGAAAAATTAACATTTCCGCACTCGGTGTCGCGTAAATCGGCCTAGCGAAGGTTCCGGGTGCGGGTGACGACGCGGTCGTAATAATCCTCGTAGAGCGGGATGACGCGGGAGGAGCAGAAGTGTTGTTGCGCGGTCTTGCGTCCGGCCAATGCCATGGCGTCCAGGCGCGACTGATTGCCAAGCAGCGCGATGGCGGCGGTGGCCATGGATTCGGTGTCGCCGACAGGGAAGAGGAGACCGTTGTCGCCGTCGTCTCCTGAGTTGCGGATGAGTTCGGGAACGCCGCCGACGCGGGTGGCGATCGATGGAACGCTGCAGGCCATGGCTTCGAGGGCGGCAAGACCGAAGGACTCCATCTCGCTGGGCAACAGCATCAGGTCGGCGAGCGGCAGCAGCTCGTTGACGTTATCCTGCTTGCCGATGAAATGAACGCGGTCCTGCACGTGGCGTTCGCGCGCCAGGTATTCGGCAACGCTGCGATCAGGACCGTCGCCGATCAGCATCAGTCGCGCCGGCATCGCTTTGGCGACGCGGGCAAAGACCTCAACGACATCCTGAAGGCGTTTTACCGGGCGGAAGTTGGAGAGATGGACGAGAAGGCGCTCGTTGGGCTCGGCGAAACGCGGACGCATGGCGGCAACCAGTTCCGGCTTGCGGAGGTATACATCGCAGTTGACGAAGTTGCGGATGACCTCGATTTCGGTATCGATGTTGAAGGCTTCGTGGGTGCGGTTGCGGAGGTAGGTTGAGATGGCGGTGACGCCGTCGGATTGTTCGATGCCAAACTTTGTGATGGGGAGGTAGGAGCGGTCGAGACCGACCAGCGTGATGTCGGTGCCGTGCAGCGTGGTGATGAAAGGAAGCTGCAGCCCGCGCGAAGCGAGCATCTGCCGGGCCAGCAGCGCGCTGACAGAGTGCGGAATGGCGTAGTGGACGTGAAGAAGATCGAGCGAATAAAACTCGGCGACCTCGGCCATGCGGGTGGCGAGGGCGAGATCGTAGGGCGGATGCTCAAAGAGCGGATAGTTCGATACCGCGACCTCGTGGAAATGGATGTTGTCTTCGCGGCCGGTGAGGCGGAAAGGCTGCGAGTAGGTGATGAAGTGAATCTCATGACCGCGGGCGGCGAGTTCGATGCCGAGCTCGGTGGCGACGACACCGCTGCCGCCGTACGTTGGATAACACGTGATGCCAATCTTCATAAACTTCCCGGACTTCAGACTGTGTGCGCACTTCAGGTGTTGGACGCTGCCGCTTTCTTATAAGACTCGTTCATGTCCGGTATCGGGTATGAACTGCCCGGCCTCGCGCAGGGCGCCGAATGCGCCGAGGTTCCCATAGTTGATGAGTTGGGGAGCATTTGGATGCAAAGCGATTGCAGGAATTTCGGTCATGAGGGTGGTGCGCTCGATGTCGCGATGGCCGCGGAGGCGGGTAGGGATGCGGTCGAGATCGCGATCGTTGTAGCCGGGATGGCAGCAAAGCTCGAAGGTTCCGGCCGCGGGTATAGCGTGCAGAATCTGGCGGAGGGTCTTGCCGTAGAGATCGCCGGTAGCGGCGATGCCAATGGTTCCGTCGGTGGTGAGAACCTGTCCGTTGCGAATCTGGGGTTGACGCTCGAAGGATTTCTTCAGCTGGCCAAGAAGCTTCACCTGAAGGCGGCGAATGTGATTGCCATGGCCGAGGGCGAGGCTCCATGGCTGCTCGAAAGGGTGGCGAATGGCGCCGATGGAGCACCGCTGCGCGAGGTGAAGCAGCGGCCGGGCTACGGCTGGGAAGAGGTGCGTGTGTTTATGGGTGTCGAGGTGGGTGACGTCGATGCCGGCGCGTTGAAGTTTTTGCACCTGAGCGACGGCCTCGCGCTCGATATCGTCTTCGCTGATGGTTCCGCGCAGCAGCGCCTGGATGAAGTCGACGAGCGATGGGCGAAAGGTCTTGCCATCGGCACCGAGCAGAGTGGGGATGCTGTGGGGATGCGAGACGGGAATCCCGTCGGTAAGGACAATATGGCAGCCTACGCCGAGGGTGGGGTTGGCGTGGGCTACCGCGACTGCGTCCTCGAAGGCTGGACCGGTCGCCATCAGCGTAGCGGAGGTGACGGCCCCGGCGCGATGAAGCTCAGCGATGGCGCGGTTGACGCCGGAAGTCAGGCCGAAGTCGTCTGCGTTGATGATGAGCCGGGGAGCCATAGGTCGTAGGAAAATCCGAAGAGTCTGTTCTCGCGCGAAGTGATAAGACGCCCGTTAGCGGTCTTCCGGTTCCATGTCCGAGAGCAGATCGCAGGGAACGAAGAACATTTTTTCGAGTTGATCAGCAGAGACGCCTGATGCAGTCAACCTTTGAACCATCGCCGACTGTTGTGCTTTGTAGCGGGCGGTCGGCACAAATCTTTCGCCAATGAAGTCGCTCTGTGCTCCCATCCCCCGGCGGTCGGGAGAACCTCTCTGTTTCGCCATGCGGGCACCCTCGTCCCTCGAATTGTACGGGTGCGGACGGTAAATGCGCTATAACCTGCTGCACGATGTAAAGTCCGGAGAGTCATGGGCGCACATGCAGCGTTGCCTTTAGAGGAGTGTCGCGAGCCGATGGGCCGGCCATCACGGTGTAGTCGCCGGGAAGCAACTGCCATTCATTTCGATCCGTGTTGAAGACGGTGAGAGAGAGCGGTTGCAGGGTGAGTGTGACGTCCTTCGACTCGCCGGGAGCGAGCTTGACACGCTGCCATGCCGACAGGCGCCGGTAATTTTCCTTTGCCGCGGAGGGCAGTGCCACATAGACTTCGGCGATCTCGGTTCCTTCGCGTTGACCGGTGTTGCGAACCGTGAAGTGGACGGTGCGCGCGGCGTCGTCGACACGAAGGGCGGAGTAGGCGTAGGTGGTGTAGGAGAGACCGAAGCCAAAGGGGAAGAGCGGCTGCCGGTTGGTCGCTTCGAACCATTTGTAACCAACCGCGGCTCCCTCGGTGTACGTAAGGTCGAAGGGTTTGACGGTGCGCTCGCGATTCGGTTCGCTTGCCGAGACGCCCTCCAGGCCGGGAACTACGGGATGCGGCAGTTGCGCGTCATCTTTGGCGAAGGTCGCGGGAAGTTTGGCGGATGGATTGACGTCGCCGAAAAGAATATTGGCTAACGCCTGGGCTCCGCCGATCCCGGGATACCACATCTCGACGACACCTTTGACGCGATCGATCCAGGGCATGCTCACCGGACCGCCGGTCTCGAGCACAACGATGGTGTTGGGGTTGGCGGATGCGACGGCTTCTACCAGCGCGTTCTGATCACCCGGCAGCGACAGGGTGGTCGCATCCATGCCTTCGTGCATCGGCTGATTCACGAAGACGATGGCGACGGTGGAGGCTCTTGCCAACTGTGCTGCGGCGGCTTTGTCGTTGCCGTCGAGATATTTGACCGGGGACTGCGGGGATTTTTTCTGGATATTTTTGAGCGGAGAAGAAGGGAAGTAGACGGCCTCGCCCCACTTCGATCCGCCCGGTTTCGGCGAAGCCGCGTTGCCGCCCGGCGCATCCACCTGAGCGGAGCCTCCGCCGGAGAGAACGCCTGCGTCTGCGTGCGATCCGATGAGCGCAATCGAAACGGACGGCGATGCCTTGAGCGGAAGAATGCTGGCGGAGTTCTTCAGCAGAACGATGCTCTCTTCGGCGATGTGCTGGGCTTCGTCGCGTCCGCGAAAGGGATCGACCACACTGCGTACGGGGGGATTGTCGATGACGCCGGCAGCGAACATGCTGCGCAGGATGCGATGAACCATGTCGTTGAGCCGCGCGGTAGGGACCTGGCCGTCTTCCACGGCCTGCTTCAGTGGAGCGCTGAAGAAGTTGTCGTCGCCGGGCATGTCCTGATCGAGGCCGGCGAGAGCGGACTTGACGGTGCTGTGCGTCGCGCCCCAGTCGGACAGAACCCAGCCCTTGAACTTGAAGTCGTGTTTGAGCACGCGATTCAGCAGGTAGTCGTTCTCGCAGGCGTAGTTGCCCTCAACGAGGTTGTAGGAGCACATCACGGCGGAAGGCTGGGCGACTGCGATTGCGATCTCGAAGGCAAGCAGATCGGACTCGCGCATCGCTTTCCGGTCGAGCAAAACGTTGACGACGGTGCGCCCTGTCTCCTGATCGTTGAAGGCATAGTGCTTGATGTCGCTCATCACATGCTGAGACAAGACGCCCTTTTCAAGCTGTCCCGTCATGGTGCCTGCGAGTATCGGGTCTTCGCCGGCATACTCGAAGTTGCGTCCGTTGCGCGGGTCGCGCATCAGGTCGACACCGCCGCCGATGGACATATTAAAGCCCTGCGCGCGCAGCTCACGTCCGAGAACCGATCCGTAGAGAAAGGCTGCGTCCGGGTCCCAGCTTGACGCGGCACCGAGCGTGGAAGGAAGCAGAGTCGCGTAACGTGCCTGGTAGGCGGCCATGCGGATGCCGACGGCGGAGTCTGCGAGATTGATGTCCGGAATGCCGAGACGGTCGATGCCGGCCATAAAACCTGCGCCGAAGTTCGATCGAGCAGGGATTGGAGCTCCGGCACGAAGCACGCCCCAACCTGCGCCATGAACCATCTGAATTTTTTCGTCGAGTGTCATCTGGCCGAGCACCATGTCGGCGCGTTCGTCGGGCGAGAGCGCCTTGTTGCTCCATGGCCTGTTCGCCGTATCAGGATTGGTCTGAGCTTGTGCCGCGATGCAGCCGGAAGAGGCTGCGGCGAGAACGGCGAAGATCGACCAGGCAGCGAGAGATTGCGACCGTTTTGATGACAAAATCAGTGCTCCTTCCGAGTACGGCAGGCATAATTTCCGTTCGACACAAAATGAAACGAAAAAAGTCGTTCGATGCAGGAGCGGGCTGGTTTCCTTATTTCGCGAAGAGCTGGCCGATGTCGGCGAACGCCTTGAACTCGAGCGCGTTGCCCGCGGGGTCGAGAAAAAACATCGTCGCCTGCTCACCGACCTCGCCTTTGAAGCGGATATAGGGTTCGATGACGAAGGTGACGCCGGAACGCCGCAGACGTTCCGCGAGAGATTGCCAGGCGTCCATGGGGAGCACGACGCCGAAGTGAGGAACGGGAACGTCATGGCCGTCGACCGGGTTGTGATGGGGCTTGTCTGCGCCGGAAGAGGGCTTCAAATGGGCGACGATCTGGTGGCCGAAGAGGTCAAAGTCGATCCATTGCGAGGAACTGCGGCCCTCGGCGCAGCCCAGGATGCTGCCATAAAAAGTGCGAGCAGCGTCGAGGTCGTCCACCGGGAAAGCGATGTGAAAGGGGGTCAAAGTCACGGGCGGTCTCCTGGCATCCATCATACGATGCGGCGGCCGTGATTTTTTACGAGCGGTCGCTGGGCAGGCGAACGACAAACTCGGTGTCGCCTGGTTGCGAGCTGAAACGGATGGTGCCGCCATACTGCTGCACGATGCGCTGGACGATGCCCAGTCCGATGCCAGTGCCGACGCCAACGGGCTTGGTGGTGTAGAAGGGGTCGAAGATCTGCGGCTGGCTTTCGAGGGGAATGCCGCTGCCGTTGTCGCTGATGCTGATGCACAGATCGACGTGCGAATCGGCGGCGCTCCTCTTCTCGGCCCAGGTGCGGACACGGATGAGTCCGTGCTGCGGAACTGCGTCGATTGCGTTGTCGAGCAGGTTGGTCCAGATCTGATTCAGGCCGGAGCACTCGGTGTTCAGCGGGGGCAGGTCGGGAGCGAAGCTTTTTTCCAGCACGATCTCTTTTTCGCGCAGCTTGTGCCCAAGGATGACCAGCGTCGCGAGGATGCTGTCGTTGATGGCAATGGTCTGCTTCTGCCCCTTGCCCTCGTAGGCGTACGATTTGACCGCCTTGACCAGGTCGGTGACGCGGCCGATGCTCTCTTCGATGGTGCCGACGAGTTGCATGCTCGAGACCAGAGCGTCAAGCCAGCCCAGCGCCTGGGACAACATGGGTCCGTTGAAGTCGTTGCGAACGCGCTGCAGCTCTTCCGCAGTCATGCCGATCGACACCAGTGTCGGCGCCATCTTCCACGCGTTTTCGATATTGGCCGACTCCATCCACTGGGCCAGCGCCTCTTCGGCGTCGCTTTGATCGAGCGAGTTCATCATCAGGGGCGGTTTTGCGGTCAGCGCCTGTTTCTGCAGGTCAAAGATGCAGTGCTTCTGCTCTTTTGTCAGGTCGCTTTCTTTGAATTTGAGAGAGAGCTCGTGCATGCGCAACAGGTTTTCGCGCAACTGCGAGGCGGCGCGGCGCGCAGCGGCTCCGGGATTGTTCAGCTCGTGCATCAGACCTGCAGCGAGCGTGCCAAGCGAGGCCATCTTCTGTTGCTGCACGGTCGAACTCTGCAACTTTTGAAACCGGTATGCCATGTTGCCCAGGATGCCTTTGCGAACCTGGGGGCAGCTCATCATCAGGTTCCAGAACTGCTCTTCGTCAAGTTGCAGCAGATGGCTCGGCGCTGTGGTCTCCACGGATCCTGCATTCGGAGCATTGGTGAGCAGGGGAAGCTCGCCGAAGGCGTTTCCATCCTCGATCATGCCCAGGGTGACGTCGCTGCCGTCGGTTTGCGTCTGGTGGACGCGAAGCTGGCCCTTGAGGAGGATCCAGAAGAAGTGTGCAATCTCGCCCTGGCGCGCAACGGCTTCGCCCGTTTTCAACTGGAGTTCTTTCACTCCCTGCAGGCAGTGCAGCTCATCGTCTTTCAGCGACGACAGGATGGGAACCTTGCGCAACAGCGCAATCATCTCTGCACTCATCGTTTCCAAGGCATCATTTCGAACAATCTGGATTTCTTCGCTCATCGGGTTATTGGTTTAGTTGCCTTTCAAAGGGTTGCCAGGTATTGGTGCACAAACTGAATTGCGATGGAGCCTTCTCCAACCGCGGAGGCGCATCGTTTTACGGAGTTGAATCGAACGTCGCCGGCGACAAAGATGCCGGGCACGCTGGTCTCGAGCAGGTATGGGTCGCGATCGAGGGTCCACGATTTGGGAGCCTGCGCCTTGAGATCGGGGCCGGCAAGGATGAAGCCCTTGGCGTCGACTGCGACGTCCTTGGGGAGCCAGTCGGTCTTGGGAGCGGCGCCGATGAAGATGAAGAGAGAAGTAACAGGACGCGCCTCTTCTCCGTGCGGGGTCTTCAGGGTGAGACATTCGAGGTGGCCATTGCCCGACATCGAAACGATCTCCGTGCAGGTCTCGACGGTGATGTTGGGGGTGGCCTTGATCTGGTCGATGAGGTACCTGGACATGCTTTTGTTGAGCGAGTCGGCGCGCACGAGCATATGAACCTTGCCGGCGTAGCGGGAGAAGTACATGGCAGCCTGGCCGGCGGAGTTCGCACCGCCGACGATGTAGACGATCTCGTCCTGGCAGGATTTGGCCTCGGCGAGCGCAGCGCCATAGTAGAGCCCGGAGCCGGAGAACTGCTCGGCGCCGGGGATGTCGACCTTGCGGTAGGCGACGCCGGTGGCGATGAGGCAGACGTGACAGGTAATCTCCTGGCCGTCGGACAACTGAACAATCAGGTACTGGTTGTCGCGACGGATGCAGGTGACCTGCTGGGCGAGGAAGTGAGCTCCGAGACGATTCGCCTGGACGTAGGCGCGGCCCGCAAGATCGGCTCCGCTAAGACCCTGCGGAAAGCCGAGGTAGTTTTCGATCTTGGAGCTGGAGCCGGCCTGGCCGCCGATGGCTTCGCCTTCAATGATGACGGTACTGAGTCCCTCGGATGCGGCATAGACGCCAGCTGCCAGGCCGGCGGGACCGGCACCGACAATGACGATGTCGTAGAACTTCTGCTGAGCCTGGCGCGGCATACCGAGTTTGGTCGCCAGATCACTGGAAGTGGGTTGAACGAGGGCGGTGCCGTCGCCGAAGATGACGACCGGGAGTTTGGAGTCGTCCAGGCCGCGCTCTTTCAGCAAGTCGACGGCTTCGGGATGCTGCTCGGGATTGAACCATTGATACGGAACGCGATTGCGGGAGAGGAACTCACGGACGTCATGGTCTGCCGAGGACCAGCGGGTGCCGACGACGCGGATGCCCTCGTAGGGAGCTTTGTAGCCTTGCTTCCACGTCTCGAGCAGATCGTCGAGCACGGGATAGAGTTTCTCTTCGGGCGGATCCCAGGGCTTGTTGAGGTAGTAGTGAATCTTTGCCGAGTTGATGGCGCGGATGGCGGCTTCGGTATCGGCGTAGGCTGTCAAAAGCACGCGTTTGGCGTCGGGATAGATGGTGAGCGCCTGCTGCAGAAAATCAACTCCCGTCATTCCCGGCATGCGCTGGTCGGAGAGAAAGAGGGCGACTGTATCCTTGCGCTCGCTGAGCTGGCGGCAGATGTCCAGTGCCGCTGCGCCTGAGGCAGCGCGGACGATGCGGTAGTCCTGACCGTAGTGCCTTCGCAGGTCCTGCACCACAGCTTCGAGTACGCTGGTGTCGTCGTCGATGGCTAGCAAAATAGGCTTAGGCATATCCCTTTTTTATACTTGCTCGGGCGCGTTGCTGTATTTGCGTGACGACAGCACGAGTTCGACCCACGTATGATTCGATTGTGAACGGGGCCTCCAGGGTTCAGAAATATATGGTTTGGTTTGAGCAGGTTACAACTGCCGAAGAAGCATCGAGACAGGGATTTGTCCGAATTATAGACATTCCCGGAAAGCCGCCGCAATTCACCGATAAGGGGATTGCGGGGATGCTATATCCCGGCAGGAGATGAAGATACCCATGATTCGACTCATTCTCGCCGACAATCAGGCGATCTTTCGCGCAGGTGCAGCCCGGGTTCTGGCGCTAGAGGACGACATGCGCATTGCAGCTCAGTGCGAGGATGCCGCAAAGTTGTTCGCCGCTGTGGACGCGCTGCGCGGCTCGGTGCTTGTGGCTGCCTCCAGTCTGCAGGTGGAACCAAAAGATCTTGCGGCCCGTGCGCGGTCGGCCGGGTGCCGCATCATCCTCGTGATCGAGAATACGGAGCATGTTGCCGAAGAGGTGGCTGCACTCTTCGACGGCATTCTGTGCCGTAGCGTCCCCGGCGCGATGCTGGTGGACTGTGTGCGCCGCGTGGCCCAGGGACAGCGCTTTGTCGAGCGGTCCAACGTCACCACCATGCAGGCCGCCGACAGGGTGGGGACGCGGGTTCGCGACCGGCTTACCCCCAAGGAGATGCAGATTGTGGCGCTGATCGTTCAGGGTTGCAAGAACAAGGACATCGCGATGCAGCTGGGCACCAAGGAGCAGGTGATCAAGAACTATCTCCGCAGCGTGTACGACAAGACCGGCGTCTCCGACCGGCTCGAACTTGCGCTCTTCACCATTCACCACCGCGCGCTGGCTGAGGCCGCGGCGAAGGCGGGGCATCTGATCCAGATGAAGTCGGCTTAGGATTTACGAAACAGAAATGGGCATCCAGCAACGGATGCCCATTCTGTTTGAAAGACCGCGCGATCTACCGGACGTTTTGTCCGAGCTTCTCGCCGACGCTCTTGGCCTGGGTGAAGAGCAGCAGATAGTCCGGGCCGCCGGCCTTGGAGTCTGTGCCGCTCATGTTGAAGCCACCAAAGGGGTGCGCCCCAACCATCGCGCCGGTGCTCTTGCGGTTGAAGTAGAGGTTGCCGACGTGGAACTCTTCGCGCGCCCGGTCCAGCTTCTCCCGCGTGCCGCTGTAGATCGATCCGGTAAGGCCGTACTCCGTGTTGTTGGCAATGGCCAGCGCATCGTCGAAGCTATGCGACTTGATCACCGCCAGCACCGGGCCGAAGATCTCTTCGAGCGAGATGCGTGCGGTGGGCGCAACGTCGGCAATGACGGTGGGCGCAATATAGTAGCCGCCTTCAGGCGTCTCGATCGCATTGCCGCCATTCAGCACGGTGCCTTCTTTCTTACCGATTTCGATATATTCGAGGATCTTGCGGTAGGCCTTCTCGCTGATCACGGGGCCGGTGTAGACGTTGTCGGCGGGGTCGCCCGTTTTGATTTTGGCTACGCGCTCCTGCAGCCGGTCGCAAAAGACGTCGTAGATGTCGGCTGCGACGATCGCGCGCGAGCAGGCCGAGCACTTCTGTCCGTTGTAGCCGAACGCGCTGGCGACAACACCGTCGAGCGCAGCCTCGATGTCGCAGTCGGCTTCGACGATGATCGAGTCTTTGCCGCCCATCTCTAGAATCGTTCGCTTGATGAAGATCTGTCCCGGCTGGGTCTTTGCGGCACGCTCGTGAATATCCAGGCCGACTGCCTTGGAGCCGGTAAACGCGATGAACCGCGTCTGCGGATGCGCGACGACCGCGCTGCCGAACTCCCGCCCATCGCCGGGGCAGAAGTTCACGACGCCATCCGGCAAGCCGACCTCTTCAAGCAGCTCCATAAACTTCGCCGCGATCGTCGGCGAATCTACCGACGGTTTCAGAATGACGGTGTTGCCGCAGACGATCGACGCTGCAGTCATTCCTGCCATGATGGCGAACGGGAAGTTCCATGGCGGAATTACGGCGCCCACGCCAAGCGGAATGTAGTGCAGCTCATTGCGTTCGCCGGGAAACTGGATGGGTGTCGTGGCTGCGTCGAGCCGCAGGGCCTCGCGGGCGTAGAACTCGAGGAAGTCGATGGTCTCGCCCACGTCGGCATCGGCCTCGGCCCAGTTCTTGCCGACCTCGAGTGTCAACCAGGCGCAGAACTCGAAGGTGCGTTCGCGAACCAGAGCGGCGGCGCGAAACAGCAGCCCGGCGCGCTCCGCGGCGGAGGTTCGGCTCCAGGTCAGGAACGCGGCCTGCGCGGCCTGCATTGCTCCTTCGACGTGCTCTGCTCCGGCGCGCTGGTGTATGCCGATTACCTCGGCAGGACGCGCCGGGTTCGTCGACCGGTTCTTTTTTGTGGTTTGCAGGCGTTTGCCGCCGATGATGATGTCGTACTCGCGGCCGAGCTTGCCTCGGACATCGGCCAGGGCCGCCTGCATCAGCCGCTTGTTTTCCGGCTGGGTAAAGTCGATAAAGGGCTCGTTGACGAATGGAGTCTGCGGCGTTGCAGCCGGAACGGAGTGGGTAAGATTAATCGTAGCCATAACGCGTCGATTCTAGCGCGAGCAGGGGTCTCTCGTCGCCTGTGGGATAGAAAAAGCGAACTGTGACGAAAACAAAGCTTTCGGTGCGCCATCCATTCGATGCAGTTGGCACGGTATTCGATTGCGGGCGTGAGCGGTCTGGGCGGCCCTTGGGGCAGACTAGTCCCCGGCCGTCAGTTTTTCGGTCTGTTTGGACATGGTTGCTGTGCGCTCCAGCTTGTCCCAGTTGAACGGCTTGCCGTCAATTGCGCGCTTCACGGTTTTGAACAGCACGACGGAGAACAGTTGCCGATAGGTGAATCTCTGTATCCAGATGTGGAACAGAAGCCAGCCATCGCCTTTGCTTGCCGGGTGTTTGCGTTCGAGCGTAAAGGCCAGGGCGGACGCGGCGAAGTCGATGACGAGGAAGGCGGCAAAGAAGGCAAGCAGCTTGTAGAAGCTGTCCGTCGATGCAGTCTCGGGGTGGAAGTGCTTGTCGATCAGGTAATCGATCACGCCCCAGACGAACATCACATCGATCAATGGCGAGACCAGCGGGAGCAGAATCTGAAAGATGAGGATATTGGGCAGAGCAAACAGTCCCATTGCGCGATGTTTGCTGATGGCGCCTTTGTGTTTGAAGATCGCCTGCAGGATGCCGAAGGACCAGCGGAAGCGTTGACGGATCAGGCCATCGGCGTTGACCGGGGCTTCGGTAAAGGCCAACGCGCGGTCTTCGTAGATCACGGAGAAGCCCTGTTCGAGCATATTCATGGTCAGGTCGGCGTCTTCGGCTACGGTGTTGGAGTGATAGCCGCCGCCGGTCTTGACCGCTGCGGTTCGCCACGCGCCAATCGCTCCCGGCACCACCATGACGACGTCGAACAGATCGAGCGCGCGCCGCTCAAAGTTCTGGCTGGTGATGTACTCAAGCGCCTGCCAGCGGGTCCACAGGTTCACACGGTTGCCCACCTTGGCGTTGCCCGCGACTGCGCCGATCTTCGGATTGGCGAAGTGCGGCACCAGGTTTGAGATTGCATCGTGCGCAATCACGCCGTCCGCGTCGATTCCGACGTAAATCTCCTCATCGGTTTTCGCCAGTGCATAGTTCAGCGCATCTGCCTTGCCTCCGTTGGGCTTGGTCAGAACCGTCAGGCGTCCCGAGGCGATATCGGCCGGATAGGCCGCGCGGGCCACTTCGTAGGTTCTGTCCGTCGATCCGTCGTCGATGACGACGATGCGAATGTTTTTGTAGTTCGACATCATCACGGACCGGATCGTCCGCACGATCACCTTCTCTTCGTTATAGGCGGGAATCAGCACGGCAACCTTCGGCAGATAACCCGGCGTCGCATAGTTCTTCCTGGTGCGCAGTCGGTCAATGATGGCGAAGATTCCGATAATGATGAGCCTTCCGCTCATCAGTATGTCGCCGATGAAGAAGACGCCTACCACGAAGTAATGGAAGAAGCTGTAAAAGAAGAAGGTGATGGAGTCTGCGCGTGCCTGCCAGCGCTGGCGCGGCGTCAGCGGGGGCATCACTTCGGCGCGGGTTTTTCCCACCAGCTCCGATACCGGAACGATCTCGTAGCCATGCGCGCGCAGCGCTTCGATCAGCACAGGCAGCGTCGCAATCGTGACTGAGCGGTCCCCGCCTCCGTCGTGCAGAAGGATGACGGAGCCCCGGTTCCAGGGCTTTGTCTCCATATCCTTGATCTGCTGAAAGACGCTGTCGACGATCTCCTTCGGCGTTTTGCGCGGGTGCTCGTCCCAGTCGTTCGTATCGATTTTGTTGCCGATGATGACGTACCCCAACGTCTGAATACGCGCCACCGGGGCGGCCTGATCGTTGGTGTCGGGTTCCTGGTCGATCGAGTATGGCGGGCGGAAATAGAGCGGCTGCACTCCAAGTTCGGAGGCAAACAGGCGCTCGGTTAAATTCAACTCCAGATCCATCTGCCGGTTTGAGATTTCGCTGATGTCCGGATGCGTCCAGGTGTGGTTGCCGATCTCGTGGCCTTCGCGATAGACCCGCCGCATCACCCCGATGTAGTCTTCGGCCACAGAGCCGATCATGAAGAACGTGCCTTTGACGTTGTACTTCTTCAGGATGTCGAGAATCTTCGGCGTCCAGTCCGGATCGGGTCCGTCATCGAAGCTTAACGCAACCTTCTTCGGATGGTAGCCATACTGCTCCACCGTGTACGAGAGCGGATAGGAGTCCATCGACTCCTCCGTGATCATGCGATAGTCCAGTGGTACGGAGTCATCGTCATCCATGGTCACGACGCGTTTGCCGTTCTGCGGCTTGCGCGTCACCCGCAAAATGTCTCCCTCGCCCTCCGTATCCACGTCATAGCCGGGCTCTACCTGGGCCAGCTCCTTCACCGGGTCTGACGTCATCGGATGGTCCCAGATCTTCCACATCGAATTGTCTTCCGAGCCCAGTCGCCACAGCGCGTAGGTCTGGATTCCGAGTGCGCGTGCGGCCCTCATCTGGTTGAGAATTGTGACTGCATCCAGAAACCAGACCTGATGGCGCTCGTGGGCATCCACATCGTCATAGGCAAAGTGGACGTTCATCGAATCGTCGTCAAGGTCAATCTGCGAGTCGGAGTCCACTGCCTCCTGCCATGCCTGCTGGGTCGACAGATATTGCGACCCCAGCAGCTTCTCCGGGACGGGTTTTTTCGCCGGGCCATGTTTTTTGCCGCTGGCAGCTTCGGGCGGCAGAGACAGGCTCCAGTCGTAACCGTAGCTGCCGAGCGAGCAGATGATCTTCTCTTTGGGAACCGTCTTCAACACCTGCTTCAGGTTGTCGACAAACCAGTCCTGCGAGGCTATCGGTCCCGGGTCGCTTCCGTCCTGGTGCTCGTCGTAGTTCATCAGCAAAAGACCGTCGGAGTGTTCCGCGATAAACTTCAGGTCCCAGTCCGGATCGTTCACCGGGGTGTTCACAAACAGCCGCAGATTATGTGGATGCAGATTGTCGTACAGCGCAGCGATCAACGCCCGGAAGCCGGGCTGCGCCTCGGTTGGAATCTGCTGAAAGTCGATCGTGAGTCCGCGATAGCTGGGGCTGGCCGCAAGAAAAGTGTTTACCTGCTGGACAAAACTCGCGCGCGCCGCCGGGTTGGAGAGAAAGTCGCCAATCTCAGTGACCCACAGTCCCCTTTTGGGGTCATAGTTGTTGACCAGCGGAAAGATATCGAGGTTGACATGGTTGGCCGCGACGGTGCGGGCCACTTTGTTTTCGCGATCCACCTGATGGACGGTGCCATGGTCGATCACCGGATACGGTGTGTTGTCGGCTGCATAGGCATCGAGCTTGCCGTCGGGCGTGATGACATGCAGCCACTCAGCAAATAACAGGTCGATCTGGGCGATGTGTTGCTTCAACGACGAGTAGCTTGCCGGGTCGTCTTCCACGTAATACGCCGCGCGCAGACCTTCACCGGAGTTCAAGGGCACGTCGCCCGGCTTGATGTCGGTTCTGCGGTGAGCCGAACGGCGCAGCTTGAATGCGTTCGCCGGCTGATTGGCCAGCGCCCGGAAGTTGCGCTTCTGCGCCTGCAGGAACAGCTCCGGCAGCGGCTTCATGCGCACCAGGCCGATGACAAAGACGCTCCCCAGAAGCAATCCCAGCAGAGCAAGCAGATCGAAGATGCGGCGCAGCCGTCTCCAGCGCTTGCGTTGTGGATCGTAGAAGACTTGTTTGTTCATCTGGGGATGCGGGCGTCTCGACGCATGCGGCTTATCTCCATGGTATGCAGGCTGTTGATCCTAGTCAACGCAGGTTCGGAGCGCTGCTGGAGCCACTCTCGCGCTCTTCTCTTTGGATGCATGGGCCAGCTCATCAGGGGGCATCCATACTCGTAGCGGTCGCCGGCGCTTACGCGCGCCAAACGCTGAACTTGCTGCTGAATCTGCCACAAACGCGCGGTTACAATGGCCGGGTGTTGTTGTGCAGAGATTTCACTCTGTCAACATCACGCTTCCGTCCTTCGCGGCCAGAAAAAGGGAGTGTAATGATCGCTCGTCTTCGCAGCACCCTGTCTTTTGCAGCAGTCTTCGGCGTCTTCGTAGTCTGCACTGCCTCTGCTACAGCGCAGCTCTCCCCTCAGTTCACCGCCACGCTCGACGGCATGATGAACAAAAACGAGTTTGCTTCGGCGTCTTTCGGTCCCGCGCGCTGGCTGCGCGACGGCAGCGTGTACACCACAGTCGAGCCGTCCGCCGCGGTCCCGAAGACAGCGACCGATCCGGGTGGCCGGGACCCAGGCGCCCAGGATATTGTCGAGTACGACACGGCCACCGGCAGGCGATCCGTCCTGGTCTCGGCCGCCACACTCATTCCTGCGCCGGGCGCGAAGCCGCTCAGAATCCAGGACTACGCCTGGTCAAAAGACGACCGCCTGCTGTTGATCTACACCAATTCGAAGAAGGTGTGGCGGCTCAATACCCGCGGCGACTACTGGGTGCTCGATCTCAAGAGCGGCAAGATGAAGCAGCTTGGAGGCGGCGCGCTGGAGTCATCTCTCATGTTTGCGAAGTTCTCGCCTGACTCTCGCAGCGTCGCTTTCGTCCGCGCGAACAACATCTATGTGCAGGACCTTGCCACCGACGCGGTGCGCGCTCTGACCACCGATGGATCGGCGGCACTCATCAACGGAACCTCCGACTGGGTGAACGAAGAAGAGCTCGCCATCCGCGACGGTTTCCGCTGGAGTCCCGACAGCAAGTCGATTGCGTTCTGGCAGTTCGATACCACCGGGGTCGGCAAATACACTCTGATCAACGACACCGTCGAGCGCTATCCCGTCACCACGGAATACCTCTACCCGCAGCCCGGCACCACCAACTCCGCCGTGCGCGCCGGAGTGGTTTCGGCACAGGGTGGCGATGTTCGCTGGATGAAGCTTCCGGGCGATCCGCGGGAGCATTACATAGCACGACTCGACTGGGCGGCCAACTCCGATGAGGTGCTCATCGAATATCTCAACCGCCTGCAGAATTTGAATCAGATCTTCCTGGCTAATGCCCAGACAGGCGACGCGCGCCTCTTCTTCGTCGACCAGGACAAGGCATGGGTCGATATCGTCAACTCGTTCAACTGGGTCGGCAAGGACAAGGGACTGGTGTGGCTGAGTGAGCGCGACGGCTGGCGGCATGCCTACGTGTTTTCGCGCGCCACAGGCCAGCCCCAGCTGATCACCAACTTTGCTGCCGACGTCATCTCGGTGACGACCGTAGACGACAAGAACGGGTGGCTCTACTTTGAGGCTTCGCCCGACAACGCCACGCAGACGTATCTCTACCGTTCGCGGCTCGATGGCAGCGGAACGCCCGAGCGCGTGACGCCCGCGGATCAGGCAGGATCGCACAGCTACGATATCTCGCCCGATGGCCAATGGGCCTTCCACCGGTTCTCAACCTTCAATCACCCAACCGTCACCGATCTGGTTCATCTCTCCGACAACAGTACGGTTCGCGTGCTTCAGTCGAACGAAGAGCTTGCGAGCAAGGTCAAGGACCTGGTTGCTTCTCCGACCGAGTTCTTCAAAGTTCCCGTCTCCGGCGGAGTCGTTCTCGACGGCTACATGATTCGTCCGCCCAACTTCGACCCTGCGAAGAAATATCCCGTTCTGGTCAATGTCTACGGCGAACCGGCGAGCACAACCGTGAGAGATGCATGGCTGGGCAACACCAGGCTCTTTCACGCGTTGCTCGCGCGCGAAGGCTACATCATCGTCAGCTTCGACAACCAGGGCACGCCTGCGCCCAAGGGCAGGGAGTGGCGCCGGATCATCTACGGCAGCGTCGGCGTTCTATCTGCAGCGCAACAGGCCGAGGCCATTCGCGAGCTGGCGAAGGAGCGTAGCTACATCGACACGTCGCGTCTTGCCATCTGGGGCTGGAGCGGAGGCGGATCGAACACGCTCAACCTCATGTTCCGCTCGCCCGGCCTCTTCAAAGCGGGCATCGCGGTCGCTCCGGTGGCCGATGAAAGCCGCTACGACACCATCTACCAGGAACGCTACATGGGACTGCCGCAGGGGAACGTCAAGGGCTACCACGATGGCTCGCCCATCAACTTCGCCGGCGCGCTCACCGGACATCTGCTCATCATTCACGGCTCCGGCGACGACAACGTGCACTTTCAGGGCACGGAGCTTCTGGTCAACCGTCTGATCCAGCTGGGCAAGCCCTTCGACTTCATGGACTATCCCAACCGCACCCACAGCATCAGCGAAGGCGCGGGAACTTCGTTTCACATCTACAGCCTGATCGCCCGCTATCTCGACGAGCATGTTTCGCCTGGTGGTGTGCCGCGGTAATCAGGCGCAGCGCGGGCCCCACAGTATGATGCAAAGACATGACCGGACCAAGGGGGAAGACAGCCGTCTACGCCGCGCTTGCTCTTGCGGCGGGGCTCGCGTTGCGGCTCTGGCTCGTCGCTCATGTGGCTCGTGTCAGCGGTGACACGCTGCTCTACGGGAACATCGCCCGCAACTGGATGCAGCATGGCATCTACAGCTTTACTCCGCCGCCGGGCATTCCTGTCCCGACTCTGATTCGTCTGCCCGGCTACCCATTCTTCCTGATGGTCTGCTTCTGGATATTCGGCGTTGAGCACTACACCGCCGTGATGTACGTCCAGTGCGGACTCGATCTGTTCACCTGCGTGTTGATTGCGGCACTGGCAGGGCGGCTGTTCGGGCACAGGGCCGCGATGGCCGCGCTTTGGCTCTCCGCGCTGTGTCCGTTTACGGCAATCTATGCTGCCGCTCCGCTCACCGAGGTGCTGACTCTCTTCACCATTGCGCTCACCTTCTATGCGCTGGAACGCTGGCGAAGCGCAGGGCCGGGTTTCAACCGCTGGCTTTGGATCGCGGCTGCCGCCATGGCCTACGCGGTGCTGTTGCGGCCGGAGCAAGGTCTGCTCGCTGCCACCGTGGTTCCGGCGATGCTGTGGATGGCCTGGCGTATGCCGGTGGCAGGGAAGCAGACGCGAGTGTTGCCTGTCGCCGTCGCGGCCCTCTGCGTCGTGCTTCCGCTAGCCCCCTGGGCGGTGCGAAACTGGCGGACCTTCCACGTCATCCAGCCGCTGGCTCCGCGGGAGGCCACCGATCCGAGCGAGTTCGTCCCACTCGGCTTCCAGCGCTGGTTTCGCACGTGGGCCATCGACTTTGCCTCCACCGAGAATGTCTACTGGAACTACGACAGCGCCGCGGTCGATATCGACGACCTGCCTGCGCGGGCCTTCGATACCAGCGAGCAGTATGCGCGGACCGCAGACATTCTGAATGAGTACAACCGCAAGTACAACGCCACCCCTGCACTCGACGCGCGCTTTGAAGCGTTGGCGCGCGAGCGCATCCACGACGATCCGCTGCGCTACTACATCGCTCTGCCGGTCGCGCGACTGCTCGACATGGCCTTCCGCCCTCGCGCGGAGATGCTGGAGATTCCACTGGAGTGGTGGAATTGGCGCGCGAGTCCGCGGACGGCTCTGCTTGCCGCGACTCTGGCTGCACTCAACCTTGGCTACTTTGTCCTCGGGGGTATGGGGCTCAGGCGCTGGTATCGCAAGGGCTGGGGCCCGCACGCAGCTCTGGCATGGGCGATGGTGGGATTTGTCGCGCTTCGCTGCCTGCTTTTGCTGACGCTGGATAACTCGGAGCCACGCTACACGCTGGAGTTCTTCCCGCTGCTGATTGTATGGGCCGGTTGTCTCTTCGAGGCCGGCCATTCCAGCCGGCAAAATCCCTAATGCGAATCCTGAGTCGTTTTGCTGTCTGTCTTAATCTGATACGCCCTGGTATCGACCTTGTGGTTGTACTTGATATTGCTGTACACCGCGGTTCTGTAGTCGCCTGATGGCATATAGAGGCTTTGCTTCAACTGGATATCGCGCACCGGATCGATCCAGATCGTCATATGCGTGCAGTTGTTGCGGACGGCGGGATCTTTGGCCACCAGGTCCAGTTTGACCGTCTGCACTCCGTCGATCATCTCGTCGCCCAGATCCGAGATCGTCCATGCCTTGGCCAGATCGGTTCCGCTGCCGCCGTTGCCCACGGTCAGGAAGCTCTCTAACTGCGCTTTGTTCTTCGTGGCATCGACTGTCGTCAGATGATTGGTGCCTGGATCATAGAGACGAAGCACGCCGTTGCGGAACTCGATGAATTTCGTCGAGGGTGAGGTGATCTTCGCCCCCATCACGGTAGAGCCTCCATCTTTTCTGAAATAGATCGTGCCTTTCTGGGTGGTCGTCTCCTTGACGACTTTCTCGTAAAGGTCCCATTGGAAGTCCGCCTCGGCGGACTGGAAATTGTGGCTCGCAGCATCCATCTGGCGCAGGACCTCGTCGAGATGGCCGGGCTTCGGCTGCGCATGCAAAGCAACCGGCGTAAGGGCAAGCATCATGCCTGAACAAAGAAGAGACGACGCAACGCGGTGAATAGCGATCATAAAGTCGAGTGCTCCAGAAGATTGGATGCCGGTTGCCGCGCCGGGGTCAACGAAGCACCCAGGCGTTATAGGCGACCACCCTGTGCTGGGTGTCGTAGACGGGTTCATAGCGCTCCAGCGATACTTCGCCGGAGATGGGTTCGACGACTCGCAGGATGGCCGCGCGCCGTTCCTCGTCGGTGTTGGCGCCCTCCATCTCGTCGGCGCGGATCTGGTAGACAAAACGGCTGCTGTCGCCCACGCGGCCAGCCTCTTTCACCAGGACTTCGCTGGCGTGCAGGGCGACGGTCTCGACCGGCTTGTCCTTGTAGTCGATAAAAAAGGGCGACACGAACATGAAGAGGAGGATTACCGTCACCATGATGTCGTATTGGACGCTGCCGCGCTCGTAGGACCAGAAGATGTAGCTGCGAATGACTTTGAACATGGCTCTAACTCCTGCCCGGTTGCTTGCCGATGATGGTGTCGCCGTTCATGTAGGGTACGAGAGCGTCTGGAACTTTGATGGTTCCATCGGCCTGCTGGTAGTTTTCTAAAATTGCGAGGTAAGTACGGCCGATGGCGAGGCCGCTGCCATTGAGGGTATGGAGGAACTCCGACTTCTTTGCTCCGACAGCACGATAACGGATGTTGGCGCGGCGGGCCTGGAAGGCTTCGAAGTTGGAACACGAGGAGATCTCGCGATACAGATTCTGCCCGGGGAGCCAGACTTCGAGGTCGTATGTCTTCGACGAGGCAAAGCCCATGTCGCCGGTGCAGAGAAGCATGCGGCGATAGGGCAGGCCAAGCTTTTCGAGCACGGTTTCAGCGTGCCGGGTAAGGGCTTCGTGTTCGGCGTTCGAGTCTTCGGGCCGGGCGAACTTTACCAGTTCCACTTTCTGAAACTGGTGCTGGCGAATCATGCCGCGCACGTCCTTGCCATACGAGCCGGCTTCGCCGCGGAAGCATGGCGTGTAGGCGCAGAACGATATGGGCAATTCGGCTTCTTCGAGAATCTCATCGCGGTAGAGGTTCGTGACGGGAACCTCCGCCGTGGGGATAAGCCAGTGGTCGTTATCCTGATACACGCCGGTCTTGTAGGGTCCTTTGTCGTCGCAATGGAAGAGATCCTCGGCGAACTTGGTGGGCAACTGGCCGGTGCCGAAGAGGGACTTCGAGTTGACCAGCGACGGAGGCAACACCTCGGTATAGCCGTGCTCGCGGGTGTGGAGATCGAGCATGAAGTTGGCGAGGGCGCGTTCCAGCCGCGCTCCCTGGCCGAAGTGAACGACAAAGCGGGCGCCGGAGATCTTGGCTGCGCGGTTGAAGTCGAGGATGCCGAGAGCCTCGCCCAGCTCCCAGTGCGGCCTGGGGGGAAACGCGAATTTGGGCGGGTCTCCCCAGACCTTCTCTTCGCGATTGCTGTGTTCGTCCTTGCCGGCGGGGACGCTGTCCTGCGGCAGGTTCGGGAGGGTCTGCATGATCTCCCGCAGACGCTCATCGGCTGCTGCGGCCGCGGCTTCCAATGATTCGACCTGAGTCTTGAGGGCGCGAGTCTCTTCGGTGAGGACGGTTGCGTCCGCTCCGCTGCGCTTCAGTTTGGCGATCTCTTCGGTAAGCTTGTTTCGCTGAGCCTTCAGCGTCTCGACCTGCGTGATCGCCTCGCGGCGCTCGCGATCGATAGCGGCAAAATCTCCCAGCGCGGCGGCGGTATCCACGCCTCGGGTGCGCAATTTTTCCTCGACTAGTGCCAGATTGGCCCGCACAAATGCAAGATCGATCATTACCTTGCATTTTAGCGTCTCTGCACGAAAAAGGGATGTTCCTGCGTCATGCCGGCAAAATACGATTACCCTTATAGGATGCGAAGATTTGCCATTGCCCTCCTCTGCCTTCTAATTCCCTTGTCCGGAGCGCGACCGGCGAGGGCAGATGCCTATCATGCCAAGCCGAAGCTGGTGGTGGTTCTGGTGCTCGATCAGTTTCGTGGGGACTATCTGGAGCGCTACCGCGACGACTTCAAGACGGCAAACGGATTCAATCTCTTTCTGAAGCGCGGAGCCTATTTCACGGACTGCTACTACGACTACGCCAATACGATGACGGCGCCCGGACATTCGACGATCGGCACCGGCGCTTATACGGATGGACATGGAATCTCGCTGAACGAATGGTGGGACCTGAAGCGTTCCACGACCCATGCTGTGACCTCGGTGGAAGATGAGCGCTACGCGATCGTCGGCGACCCGGAATCGACGGAGGTGGGCGCCTCGCCGCGAAATGAACTGGCATCGACGCTGGGCGATGAAGTGGTTCTGGCGACGAAGGGCAAGTCAAAGCTGTTTGGGATCTCGCTGAAGGACCGCGCCGCCATCCTGACCTCCGGCCATGCGTCGAAGGGAGCATTCTGGCTCGATCATGCCAGCGGACGGTTCATCACGTCGACGTACTGGGAGACGCAACTGCCGCCTTGGGTCCAGGCGTTCAATGCGAGCGGACGGAGAGATCGAGCTCTGCGAGAGGCGAACGCGAAGCCGGGGCGCTTCTATGACGAGGTAGGCCAGACGCCGGCGTCGGTGTCCTATCTGCTCGATTTCGCCAGGGCGCTGGTTGCCGGAGAACAGATGGGCCGTCACGATGTGACCGATGTATTGACGATCAGCATCTCGACGACGGACATTCTTGGCCATCTGGTTGGGCCGGACGCACAGAAGCAGCGAGACCTGGTCGATGCCGTCGATGCGGATCTGAACAACTTTTTTACCTGGCTGGATCAGAACGTCGATGGGGGAATGGGGAATGTGTGGGTTGCCCTGACGGGCGATCACGGAGTCGCTCCCGTGCCGGAGGTCGCGGCGCAACTGGGCATGCCGGCGGCGAGCTTCGATCTCAAGAAGATAGGCGCTGCCGTCAACGGAAAGCTCAACGAGCGGTTTTCGCCGGGCAAGAAGACGCAGTACATTCTGCGCAGCGAGATGCCGTATCTGACGCTGGACCCGCGGCCGTTTACCGCCGCAAGGATAAGCGAGGCGGATGCAGAAGAAGCCGTAGCCGGGATGCTGCCCGAGGCGTTGGAGTCGACGCTGCCGCCGGCGCCGACCGGTGTGAGCCAGACACGGCTGGCGCCGCGACCGATCGTCCGGCGCACCTACACGCGGATGCAGATGGCGGCGGGTCAGATTCCGGCGACGGAAGAGGGCAAGCTGATTCTGCACAGTTACTCGCCGAACGGCGGATGGTATGTAATGTTCACGGCAGGCATGTACGATCTGACGGGCTCGAAGGGCACGAATCATTTTTCGCCCTACTCGTATGACCGGCACGTGCCGCTTGCCTTCTACGGATCGCCCTTTGTGCCGGGGACGTATCGCGATCGTGTCGCGCCGGTGGACCTTGCGGCGACGTTTGCGTCGCTGTTGGGAGTGAACCAGCCGTCTGCCTGCGTGGGGCATGTCTTGACCGAGTCGATCAAGCCGGAAACAAATGCAAGTGAAAGGAATGCGGGACAGTGAGCGCACCGCCTCAACCCAAAGGCTCCGAAGGCAAGGGCCACGCCAGCAAGGGGCCGGGAGGTAAAGGTCCCGACATGCGCGTCACGGTTGCGGGAGTTGAGTTCCGTTCGCCTGTGATCGCCGCCAGCGGAACCTTCGGTTATGGCGTTGAGTTTGAGGACGTGGTTTCGCTGGATCGCATTGGCGGATTTGTCACCAAGGGTTTGTCGCGAGAGCCGATGGCGGGCAATCCTTCTCCGCGCATCATCGAGACGGCCGCGGGGATGGTCAACGCAATCGGGCTGCAGAACATGGGCGTTCGCGCCTTCATCGCGGAGAAGCTTCCCAAGCTGCGAGAGGGAGGCAGCCGTGCCGTCGTCATTGCAAATGTCTTTGGCTTTACGATCGCCGACTGCCTGGAAGTGATCCTGGCGCTTAACGACGCGCCCGGCATCGCCATGTATGAGTTGAATGTGAGCTGCCCCAATACGAGCGAAGGAGGGATGGTCTTCGGCACCGATCCGCCGCAGTTATGGGAGCTGACGGCACGATGCAAGGCAGCCGCGACACGTCCGCTGATGGTGAAGCTTTCGCCCAACGTCACCGACATCGGCCTGATGGCGCGCGTCGTCGAAGATGGGGGCGCCGATGCGGTTTCCCTCGTCAACACCTTTGTTTCATTGGCGATCGATGTGGAGACGCGCCGTCCGCGCATTGCCAATACCACCGGCGGACTCTCCGGGCCTGCGATCAAGCCGATTGCCGTCCGCATGGTGCACGAGGTTTCGAAAGCGGTGAAGATTCCTGTCGTCGGGATGGGGGGAATCCTGCGGGCCGAGGATGCGGTGGAGTTCATGATGGCAGGCGCGTCGGCGGTGCAGGTGGGGACGGCCAGCTATGCCGATCCGCGCGCCGTCGAGAACATCGCCAACGGCTTGAAGCGATGGTGCACGGCGCATGATGTGGCCCAGGTGAGCTCGCTCACGGGGTCGTTGGTGCTGTGATGGGGAGAGCGCCCGGGACAGGTCCGCTGGCTTAGAATAAAAAGTGATGATTGAACACAGCGTTGATGTTTCTGCCCCTCCTGCCGATCTTCGTCCCATTCGCCGCGCTTTACTTTCCGTAACCGACAAAACCGGGCTGGTTGATTTTGCGCGTATGCTGGCGTCTTTTGGCGTGGATCTGGTTTCGACCGGGGGCACATCCCGCGCCTTGCGTGAAGCCGGCCTCGAGGTGCGCGATATCAGCGACCTGACAGGGTTTCCCGAGATGCTCGACGGACGCGTGAAGACGCTTCATCCGAAGGTGCACGGCGGCATCCTGCATATTCGCGACAACGCGGAGCATATGGCGTCGGTCGGCGAGCACGCGATCGAGCCGATCGATATGGTCGTGGTGAATTTGTACGCGTTCGAAAAGACGGCGCAGCGTCCTGGCGTCAACTTTGCCGACGTCATCGAAAATATTGATATTGGCGGCCCGTCGATGGTTCGCTCTGCAGCGAAAAACTTCTCGGATGTTGCGATTGTTACCTCGGTTGCCGATTATTCCCCGCTGGCCGATGAGATGACGGCCAACGCGGGCAGTCTGAGCCGGGCCACGCGCTGGCGGCTGGCCAAAGCTGCGTTCGCCATCACCGCCGCTTACGATGCCGGCATTGCGACTGCGCTCGAGCGGATCGAATCGCCCGGCGGCAGAGCCGTCTTTTCGCAGGAACGGCTGCCGGAGACCATTCGTGTCATCGACCCGCTGTTGAAGACGCTGCGGTATGGGGAAAATCCGCACCAGAAGGCGGCCTTGTATACCGACGGCAGCGGCAAGGGCATCGCGAACGCGCGGCAGTTGCAGGGCAAGGAGCTGAGTTACAACAACCTCGTCGACCTGGATGCCTGCTGGGAGTTGGTCAGCGAGTTTGACGAGACCGCCGTGGCCATCATCAAGCACACCAATCCCTGCGGAGCCTCCACCGGGGCGACGGTAGTGGAAGCCTATCGGCGCGCGCTCGAGGCCGACCCGGTGTCAGCCTTTGGCGGAGTGATCGGAATCAATCGCGAGGTCGACGCAGCGGCCGCCGACGAAATTGCGAAGCTCTTCGTTGAGGCCATCGTTGCGCCGTCGTTTACCGCGGAGGCGTTGGAGCGCTTCTCCGCGAAGAAGAATCTGCGGCTGATCGAAATCTCGCCGGCAGAGACGCCGCGGATTCTGAAGCAGGTCTCGGGAGGCTTGCTGGTTCAGGATGCCGACCGCCTGCGCATCACCGAGGCCGACCTCCAAACCCCCACCCAACGCAAGCCGACGGCGGAGGAGATGCGGGCGCTGCTCTTTGCGTGGCGGGTGTGCAAGCACGTCAAGTCGAATGCTATCGTCTATGCCCGTTTCAGCCAGGGCCACGGGCAGACGGTTGGGGTGGGGGCGGGCCAGATGAGCCGGGTCGATGCCGCGCGGTTTGGCGCGATGAAGGCCGTACTTCCGCTCCAGGGCACGGTCGCGGCCTCAGACGCGTTTTTCCCGTTCCCGGACGGCCTTGAGACCATTGCCCAGGCTGGATCCACAGCGGTTATTCAGCCGGGAGGCTCGGTCCGCGACGCGGAGGTGATCGAGGCTGCCGACAGGCTTGGGGTGGCGATGGTATTCACCGGGGTCAGGCACTTCCGGCATGGATAAATGCTCCGATTTTTGGGAAATGACGGATATATAATCACGTCCATGCTGTGCAAACGGCCGGTCCTTGCCGCCTGCATCCAAACCGCGGGTGGCATCGTCTAACGATTGTCTGGCTATACAGGTATCTATCTTCGATTCCGTCGGCACAGGAAACTACATCTCATGACACAGCTTTTACGTGCCTCCTCTTTTCGTCGCCTCGGTCTAATTCCGGTTGTTGCCCTGTTTTTTGGCGTGCAGGCGATGGTAGCCCAGGAGCCGTCTGCCTCGACTCACCCCGATGCCTCGACTACCCCGTCCTCGACTCCCGACCGGGCGTCGTCGTATTACCACTATGGTCTGGCGCGGCTCTACGAAGACATGGCGGTCAACGCGGGCCGGTCGGATTACGCGACCCAGGCCGTGGAGCAATACAAGCTGGCCTTGGAAGCCGACCCGAACTCTCGTCTGTTGCAGGATGGACTGGCCGACCTCTACTTCAAGATCGGGCGCATTCGCGAGGCAGTCACCGCGGCACAGGATCAGGTTGGCAAGAATCCTAACGACATTGAAGCGCACGCGCTGCTGGGCAAGGTCTACCTGCGTTCGCTGGGCGACATGCAGAGTCCGCAGTCCGGCAAAATGCTGCAACTTGCCATTGGAGAGTACGAAAAACTGGCGGTGTTGAAGCCGGACGATGTGGAGACGCATCTTTTGCTGGGCCAGCTTTACGGCCTGAATCACGATTCGGCCAAGGCCGAGGCGCAGTTCAAGCAGGCGCAGAAGATCGATGCAAACTCAGAGGAGGTTGCGCTGAATATGGCGCGCCTGTACAGCGAGGAGGGTGACCCGAAGCGTGCCGCCGAAGTGCTGAACGCCATTCCGGTCGACGATCGCACACCGCGCATTGAATTTGCCCTGGGCGCAAGCTACGAACAGCTAAAGAATAATAAGGAAGCGATCGCTGCCTATCATCGCGCGCTCGATCTGGATCCGGACAATCTCGACACCGAGCGTGCTCTGGCCAATGCGCTGCAGGGGGATCAGCAGCTGGATGAGGCGATGAAGGTGCTTACCGGCATCGTCGCCGTCGAGCCGCAGGATGCGCAGTCGCAGATTCACATCTCGGAGATCCAGCGTCAGCAGGGACATTACGACGAGGCGCTGAAGACGTTGGACAAGGCCAAGCCGCTGGCCCCGGACTCGCTCGAGCTTACCTACAACGAAGCTCTCATCTACGATTCTCTGGGCCGCTATGACGACGCGATCGCCGTGCTCACGAAACTGGTGGCCGCGACCGATCGGCCGGATGGCAAGTACTCCGATGGCGACAAAACGAACCGCTCGATCTTCCTCGACCGGCTCGCCATCATCTACCGGGAAGAGGGTAAGACCGCGGAGGCGGTGGCCGCGTACAAGCAGTTGATGCCGCTTGGCGGGGATTACATCAAGAGCAGCTACTCCGGCCAGATTGATGCCTACCGTGACGCGCACCAATGGAAAGAGGCAACTGCTGCGGCTGCTGAAGTGGCCAAAGCGATGCCGAAGGACCATGCGATTCAGTTGATGTATGCCGGCCAGCTTACCGACACCGGCCAGGTCGACGAGGGCGTAGCGTTAGCCAAGGCCCAGCTTGCGGCGACGATGGGCACGCCAGAGGAACGCGACTCGTATCTGGCGCTGGCCACGATTTACACGCGACTGAAGCGCTGGCAGGAGGCTTCCACGGCGCTGGATAAGGCCGAAGCTCTGTCGACCAAGCCAGACGAAAAACTGTATGTCTATTTCCTGCGAGGCAGCCTCTACGACCGCCAGAAGCAGTACGACGAGGCCGAGATCGAGTTTCGCAAGGCGCTGGCCATCGACCCGCAGAATCCCACGGTGCTGAACTACCTTGGCTATATGCTTGCCGACCGCGGCGTGCGCCTGCCTGAAGCGCTCGCCCTGATTCGTAAAGCGGTCGATCTGGACCCGCAGAACTATGCGTTTCTCGACTCGCTGGGCTGGGTGTACTTCAAGTCCGGCCAATATGCGCTGGCGGAGGAGAACCTGCGCAAGGCGAATGAGCGCAGCAACTCCGACCCCACGGTTCACGATCATCTGGGAGAGGTCTACGAGAAGACCGGCAACCTGAAGATGGCAGTTGCTCAGTGGGAACGGTCCATGACGGAGTACGCCAGTTCGCTTCCCGCCGATGCCGACCCCGCGGATGTTTCCAAGGTGCAACACAAACTCGAGAATGCTCGAGTCAAACTCGCCAAGGTAGCCGGCACGCCGAGCAAGCAGTAACCAATCCGCTCCGGCGCGTAAGAGCGTCGGCGATCTGCCATTACACTTAAATCTGACTATGACCTTCGATCTCCATCGATGCGCGGTCGCCGGGGATCCGGATGATCCTCTTTAACGCGCGTCTATCCGGCGCCGACCCGGCCAGCACGCACGCCCTTTCAACGGGATCGCGAGCGCATTGTGCAGGCTCGCGCCTTTCGTCGTCTGGCCGGAAAGACGCAGGTCTTTACTAGTCGCGCATCCGATCACTTTCGCAGCCGCCTGACCCACACCATGGAGGTCGCGCAGATCGCCCGCACCGCCGCGGCCTCGCTTAGCCTGAACGAGGATCTCGCCGAGACGCTCGCGCTGGTTCACGATATCGGCCATCCCCCGTTTGGGCATGCGGGCGAGCGCGCTCTCGATCACTGCCTTAGCCGTCATGGCCGCCGGTTCGATCACAACCTGCACGCGCTTCGTATCGTCGAACACTTCGAGCAGCGTTATGCCGCGCACCGCGGGCTCAATCTCACGCTCGGAGTTCGCGAGGGCATCATCAAGCACTCGCGCGACTACAGCGTCGAGCAGAATCCGGAACTCGCCGACTATCTGTTGGATCAACGGCCGCCGCTGGAGGCGCAGTTGATCGATCTTGCCGACGAGATCGGCTACCTGACTGCGGACCTGGACGACGGTGTGGAATCGGGCCTGCTCGAGATCGGCCACATCCGCGAGCATGTGGAGATTCTTGGACGCTGCTATCGCCAGGTTGAAGGAAATCATGTTGGCGTCGAAGAGAAGTTGTTATTCAACGAGGCGCTGCAACTGATGCAAAACACCCTCACCGACGATCTGATAGAAACCACGGCGCGAAATACTCTGGCGATCGGGGCCGGCTGTCTCGCCGATGTGCGCAGCCATCACGCGCGTCTCGCTCTTTTCTCACCGCGGGTTGAGGCCGAGCGCCTGCAGGAGAAACGCTATCTCTATGACATGCTCTATACCTGCGAACCGCTTGAAACCGAGCATGACAAGGCAGAGGAGGTCGTCACCGCGCTCTTTGACTACTGGATCAACGATCCCGAAGAGCTGCCGGCGAGCCATTTCGTTGAGGTGGAAAATGAGGGGCTGGCCCGCGTCGTAGCCGACTATATTGCGGGCATGACGGACAGCTTCATCCTGCTGCAATACGCCCAGGTCAAGCGCGCTGTTCGCCGCTAGGCGCGTCCCGCGAAGGAAGTGAGCAGCCTCCGCGTGGAGGTTGTACACTTTCAGGCAAATGAGCTTCAACCCGGCAAACATTACCGCGCTTGTGATTGCTGCCAGCTTTGCGGCCGGGCTGAATATCTACGCGACCGTCCTGACGCTGGGAATCCTTGCGCGCACCCAATGGGTTGCATTGCCGCCGGGCCTCGATTCGCTGGGCCATACCTGGGTTCTCGTGGTTTGCGCGATTATGTTCGCGATGGAGTTCGTTGCCGACAAAATTCCCGGTTTCGATATGGTGTGGAATGCGATGCATACCGTCGTTCGCGTTCCCATCGCTGCGCTGGTGGCCTATCACGCGAGTTCGCAGATGACGCCGCAGATGCAGATACTCGCCACCGCGATCGGAGCCGTGATCGCCCTGGCCGCGCACAGCTCGAAGACAGCTCTGCGCGCTGCGGTCACGCCGAGCCCGGAGCCAATCTCCAACATCGCGTTGAGCTCGACGGAAGATGCCGCAGCGATCGGGCTCACCTGGTTCGCGACACATCATCCTGTCATCGCCGCCTTCATCGCCCTGAGTTGTCTTGCGGCTGCCATCATCGCCGCACGGGCCCTACTGCGGGCAATACAACGGCCGTTGCGAAAGCTCTTTGGCACGGAGCTCGAAGAAGACAAGGCTTCCACTAAGCCCATTCGTTGAATAGAGGCAGTTCAGCGAGCCTGATCAGTGAGGCAGCGGCATCTGGAGTTGAAACAGTTTTGCCGCGTCGAGATAGCTGCCCTCCCAACGGATTCCCAGGTGCAGATGCGGGCCGGTTACTCGACCGGTGGCGCCGCTGAGAGCGATGATCTGACCGCGACGAACTCTCCTGCCGACGGACACCTCAATCTTTGACAGGTGCATGTACACACTCATCAGGCCCATTCCATGATCGACAACCACGCAGCCTCCCTCGTAGTAAAGCGGCCGCGCCAGAACGACACGACCGGAGTTGATTGCTGCCACGGGCGTCCCCGGCCTGGCATGGTAGTCGAGACCGCGATGAACGCTGGCAAGTTTTCCATTGAAGATGCGTTGATTGCCGAAGGAGTCCGACTCCGGCGCGTGCCGAAGTGGAGGAAGAAAGTCTCCCAGCCACTGTGGCGTCGACGCCGAATTGGCGAAAGCTTTGTCCTTCACGATCTTGTCGGCGGCGATTTTTTTCAGAGCCGCCGCGTTCGGTTCGACAAATTTATCCGGCACGCTCAGCGTCACCTTTTCGTACGGAGCCTCCTCAACGACGACATCCTGGCGCAACGTTCGGTGACTGCCGTCCTGAAGCTCAGCGTCGATTGCGAGTGGGTAGGTGCCTGGCGTCACCTCTACATCGACGCCCGCGACCGCAAACCAGGTTCGCCGGTCCGGGCTTGAGAAAAACGCGACCGGGTGGCCCTGCCACTTGCCGGTGACAGCCGAAGCTCCGCTCGTCAGGGCAACCGTAAAGATGCAGGGCGCTCCATTCGCCAGCACCGACGGTGTGATGCGCACCGAGTCGTGACCAACCGCGTCGATGCAGCGTGCCGCGGGTGCCGACAGAAGTATCACCACCGTCACTGCGGCGATCTGCAAACGCGTCCTGATTGCAGTGTGAAACATGAGATCAGCCTACGGCACAGCGAACATTCGCGGTGAACGAATCTCAATTTTTCTCTTCTTGTGCGTCGCATTGCGCGCATGCGGCAAAGGCGGAAGGGCCTGTCGCGGTGATATTCTAGCGAGGATCAGGAGAAACGAGGCACGCAGCTTTTCATGTCCAACCCCAACATTCCAGAGAACGATCCTGCCGTCGAAACCGCGGAATCCGCCGAATCATTCGATGCCATCCTTTCGCAGTTTGAACAAAGCCACGCGCGACGCTCGGGAGAGGGTGGGAGGCAGATATCGGGGACCGTCGTTGCAGTGTCCTCTGAGTTTGTCTTCATTGATATCGGATACAAAACGGAGGGCGTGCTGCCGGCAACTCTCTTCGAGAATTCCGGGGAGACGGTTGAACCCGGCAGCAGGCTGCTGGTTTCCGTGAAGGGGCGCAACGAAGAGGGCTACTACGAGCTGTCGCGCCTGCGGGTTGAGGTTCCCAAAGACTGGACTGCGCTGGAACAGGCCTTCACGGCCAAAACAATCATCGTCGGTACGGTGACGGGCGTGGTGAAGGGCGGCCTGACAGTGGACGTCGGGGTACGCGCGTTTATGCCGGGCTCGCGCAGCGGTGCGCGCGATGCCGCCGAGATGGAAAAGCTGGTCGGCCAGGAGATCCGTTGCCGCATCATCAAGCTCGACTCCACGGAAGAGGATGTCGTCGTCGATCGCCGCGCTGTCGCTGAAGAAGAGGACCGCTCGACGAAGGAACGTCGCTACTCGGAGATCAAGGAAGACGATATCGTTTCCGGAACCGTGCGCAGCCTGACGGACTATGGAGCCTTCGTCGATATCGGCGGCGTCGACGGTTTGCTGCACATCAGCGATATTGCGTGGGGCCGCATCGACAAGCCGGCCGATGTGCTGACGGTGGGTCAGCAGATCGATGCGAAGGTATTGAAGATCGAGCCATCGGGCAAGCGCATTTCGCTCGGAATGAAACAGCTGCAACCGCATCCGTGGGATTCCATCGCAGGAAAGTACGCAGTCGGCGAGCGCGTACGTGGCAAGGTGACTCGCGTCACCGACTTTGGCGCATTTGTCGAGCTCGAGCCGGGCATTGAAGGCATGGTTCATCTCTCCGAGATGTCGTGGATCAAGAAGGTGAGAAAGCCCGCCGATCTGGTGAAGCCGGGAGACGTAGTCGACGTGATGATTCTCGGCGTAAATCCTGCGGAACGGCGGATGGCGCTCGGACTCAAGCAGGCTCTCGGCGACCCGTGGGCCGAGGCGCCGCAGAAGTTCCCGATCGGTTCGCAGGTGGAGGGACCAATCACCAGCTTCACGAAGTTCGGCGCGTTCGTACAACTTACCGAGGGCATCGAGGGCATGGTCCACGTCAGCGAGATCAGCGCCGAGAAACGGATTGAGCGTCCGCAGGATGTGCTTCGCGTGGGCCAGGCGGTGAAGGCGAAGGTGCTCGACGTCGACAAGGAGAAGCGGCAGATCAAGCTGAGCATCAAGCAACTGGTGCCGACCGACCTGGACGAATATATCGCCGAACGCAAGCTGGGCGAGATTGTTTCAGGGCGGCTGATCGAAATCTCAGGCGACCACGGAACCGTAGAGTTGGGCGAAGGAATCCACGCCGACGCGCGTCTGGTGCTAATCGCGGAAGCGAAGGAGCAGCCGCTGACCAACGCGCTTGACCTCTCCTCTCTGGGCTCGATGCTGGCGAACAAGTGGAAGAATGGCCCGTCTGCCAGTGAGGCCAAGGCCGAACCGGTTCGTACCGGTCAGATTCGAAGCTTCCGCATCACGACGGTCGATCGCGGCGCAAAGAAAATCAAAGTGCAACTTGTGTAGTTACTTCGACATCGGCTCGGGTCATCATCAAGTTTGCAACAAAAGCGCCACGTGCTTCGTCAAAGCCCTATCGCATCCGCGATATAGTTGATCAGCATGAATAGCCCAGGCTCAAGATCGAACGCCCAGAGCACGTGGAGACTCCTCCTCGCGCTGCTGTGCATTTCGCTGATCATTGCCTGCGGCACGATTCAAGCTGTTCACACTCATCCTGTGGGAGACATCTCCCACGCTGACTGCCCGCTCTGCGCGGTTGCCCATGTAAGCGTGCAGATATCCGCGCCGGCAGTTCTGCTGCATGTCGCACCAGTGATTGCGGTCGTTGAGGCGCCTGTCGCGCCGCCGCTGACCCAGCACGTTTCCACGTTTGCCCTCTTCACTCGCCCCCCGCCTGTTGACGTTGTTCTTGGCTAGAAGAACGTCAAAAACCAGGTTAAAACTCAAGGGGGTTGTCCATGCACACGTCGATACGGCGCGGCATCTTCGCAGCTTTTGCGATCATCTTTTCCTTCGGCATTTCGGGCCTGTGGGCTCAGTCTGCCGGTAGCGCCGGAACCATCTACGGCACCGTAACCGACGCGACAGGCGCGATTGTTCCAGGCGCCACTGTCACCATTGCTAATCCAGTCAGTGGGCTTAGTAGACCCGAGAAGTCGGACTCGGACGGCCACTATCAATTCACGAACCTGCCCTTCAATCCCTACCATCTCTCCGTTTCGATGACGGGCTTCGCCGCTTACAACCAGGACGTCGACGTGCGATCAACCGTGCCGATCACGTTGAAGAACGTCTTGGGCGTAGGTGCGGCTGCAACGGAGGTTGATGTGACCGCGGGCGGCGATCTGGTGGAAAGCGATCCGACATTTCACACCGACCTCGATCGGGGTTCCTTCAGCAAGCTTCCGCTGGAGAGCCAGTCTTCTTCGCTCAGCTCGCTGGTGACGCTGGCTTCGCCGGGTGTGGCAGCCGATTCGAATGGTCTCTTCCACGGACTCGGAGACCATGCGTCGAATTCGTTTTCCATCGACGGCCAGCCGATTACGGACCAGCAGAGCAAGGTGTTTTCCAATCAACTCCCTTCGAATTCGGTCCAGTCGATTGAGGTAATCTCCGGAGCGCCGCCTGCGGAGTTCGGCGGCAAAACGAGTCTTGTCATTCAGGTGACGACTCGATCCGGACAAGGGGTGACCAGGCCGACCGGGAGCATCACGACTTCGTATGGGACCTTCGGTTCGGCAACAGGATCGACAGACCTCAGCTATGGAGGCAAAAACTGGGGAAACTTTATCGAGGTTGACGGCCTCAATACCGGGAGATTCCTTGATCCTCCCGAGTTCGCCGTCTTTCACGATAAGGGCAACGAGCTGAATATCTTCGATCGGATCGACCGTCAACTGACCACTGCGGACTCGATTCATCTCAATCTGAACTACAGCCGTTCCTGGTTTCAGACCCCGAACGCCTACGACAACCTGAATGTGCAGAATGTCATCAGCGGCGGGACCGGCACCAATCCAGTCTTCGGCAACGTCGGCAATACCGATCAGCGTTCCAAGATCGGTACCTTCGACATCGCTCCTACTTATACCCGCAGCATTGGAAACGACTCTGTCTTCAACTTCGGGCCTTACATCCGCAGAGACGACTACAACTACTATCCAAGCGGCAATCCTCTCGCGGACCTGGGACCACCGAATCTCCAGAACCAGACGATTGCTCAAAACCGGTCCCTTACCAACGCCGGCGTGCATACCGATGTCTCGTATGCGAAGGGGCGGCAAAATATCAAGATTGGCGCGATGTACTCGCAGACGTTTCTTCGCGAGAACGACACGCTGGCGGTTGTGAGCTCAACTTTCAACTCGCCCTGCGTAGACACCAATAATGTTTCGCAACCCGGCTTCGCCGATCCGTCGCAATGCGCAGCGGCGGGTTTCATCTCCAACGATCCGTCGGTCGGAGGCAGCTTCAATCCGGTGCTTCTGCCCTATGACCTGACTCGTGGCGGCGGCCAGTTCAACTTTATTGGCCACACCGATATCAAAGAACTCGCGTTGTACGCTCAGGATCAGGTCAAAGCCGGCAACTGGCTCTTTAATCTCGGAATACGCGGCGATCTGTATAACGGACTGGCAATTGCCCGTCAGGCAGAGCCTCGCCTGGGCGTTTCCTATAGCATCAAGCCGACCAGCACCGTTCTTCGCCTCTCCTACGCGCGAACGCTGGAATCGCCCTTCAACGAAAATCTCGTGCTGTCCAGTCAGGGATGCCTGAACGCCGTGCTGAATCCGCTTCTCGCCTGCTCGGATGCAACCGGAAATCTTCAGCCTGGATTCAAGAACGAATTCCACGCCGGCTTCCAACAGGCTTTTGGCAAAAATTTTGTCGTCAGCGGAGATTACATCTGGAAGTACACTCACAACGCGTTCGACTTCAGTGTGCTCGGCAATACACCGATCACATTTCCGATCGATTGGCACAACTCGAAGATTCCGGGCTTCGCGTTGCGCGCCGACGTTCCCAACTTTCACAACATCTCGGCATTCGTGGTCATGTCCTCGGTTGCTGCGCGCTTCTTTCCTCCGCAGGTTGCCGGCGCCGGCGCCACTGTCGGAGGCAGCGGATTTCCATTCCGCATCGACCATGATGAACGCTTCAACCAGACCACTCACGTGCAATACCAGATGCCGGGAAAGCTTGGTCCATGGATCGGCTTCAACTGGCGGTTCGACAGTGGCCTCACCGCCGGCTCCGTGCCGTGCTACAACGTGACCGATCCCAATAGCCTTTGCAATCCAGTCAATGGCGGTCCATCCATCACGATCAATGGTCAACCCGGAATCGACCTGAGCGGCTTAACTGCCGATCAGCAGTTTCAGGCCGGGCTTGTGTGCAACGGGGTGAAGGCGACTCCGTTCGCCACGATACCGGGCAACCAGTGTCTGGCATCGCAGCTCACCTCGAAGCTGGTTTCCATTCCCGCTCCCGGCACAGAGAACGACGACAAAAACCCTCCGCGCATTGCAGAACGCAGTTTGTTCGATGCTTCGGTCGGCGAGGACAATCTCTTCAACACGGAGAAATATAAGTGGAGCCTGCGACTGACGGCCGTCAACATCACCAACAAATACGCGCTGTACAACTTCCTCTCGACCTTCAGCGGTACCCACTACGTGACCCCGCGCGCGCTGACGGCGGAGATTGGCTTCCACTTTTAATCACCTCAACGAAGCACAAAGGAAAGGCAGCAGAGTTAACCCTGCTGCCTTTTCATGATCAATCCGGGACATTAATCCGTTGCCATATCTCAGGGTCAACAGGAACGCCGAGCCGCAGATTCTCTTCGCGGAGTTGCAGAGTTCGTTCGCCGGGGTAGCGAACTGGTTTGCCCGGGTCGACCGGCGTTGCTTCCCGCAAAGACTCGACGATCCCGTCGGCAATCCGGTTCAGCTCGAGCGTGCCGGCCAGCGAGCTGGGGTCGATCGCGAGAAATATCTGCGAGATTCCCGATTCGCGAAGTGGGTCCAGCGGTATCTGGTGGGTCGCGAGACCACCGGAGAGCATCGCCGCGAGCATATCGAGCACCAGCGAAAGTCCCGAGCCCTTCCAGTAGCCGATGGGCAGCGCGCGCTGCGATGCTTCAATCGCCGCCGCATCTCTGGTTAGATCGCCCGCCAGGTCGAAGCCTCCGTCTACGGGCAGTGGTTGGCCGCGCTTGCTGTAAGCAGCCAGAGTCCCATAGGAAAACTGCGACATCGCCATGTCCAGTACGATGTTTCCGCCAGCGCGCGGAATCGCGATGACAAGTGGGTTGTTGCCTAATGTCGGCGTGGTCGCTCCCCACGCCGGCACATTGGCCAGAGTGTTCGACCAGCAGAGGGCGAAGAGGCCTTGTTGCGCTGCCTGCCAGCCGTAAGCCCCGCCGCGCATCCAGTGGTTGGTGTTGCCGAGCGCGACGCCACCCATGCCGTGCAGCCTGGCCAGGTCGATCGCACGCTGCATGCACGTGCTCGCGTTCAGATTGCCTACTCCGCGGCGGCCATCCCACCGCTCGATCGCACCCACACCGCCAATCGCGGCCGGCTCGGCATTGATATCGACGCTGCCGTTGGCTATGGATTCGGCGAAGCGGGGGAAGCGGTTGAGTCCGTGCGTATAGACGCCGTCGCGCGTCGTTTCCGCGAAGAGGCGAGCGCAGTTTGCCGCGCGGTCGCCCGCAAGGCCGAGCCGCTGCATGGCGCGATGAAGTGCGGCATAGAGATCGTCATAGGGAACTCGTAGCATCCATCCAGTGTAGAGCGCGGCTCTCTACTCTTTCCCAGCCTTGAAACTTGCGGCCGCTTTTTGCGACCACTCGAAGGCTTTGGCGGAGTGTTCGTGCGCCTGCTGCGAAAGCTCGTGCGCGGTCAGATGATCGCCTTTGCCATGGGCCGTCGCTGCGGCCTGGTGAGCATGTGCGGCTTTGTTGTGATATTCAGCGGCGCGATCGTGTGGGCTCTGCGGCATGGTCTTGTCCTCCAACGGTAGGATGCTGTTTCGTGATTGACCGGAGCGATTCGCCTACCTTCCCATCCATCCGCCATCGACGGTGAGGATGGTTCCGGTGACGTAGTTGCTTGCCGGCGAACTAAGATACAGCGCTGCGCCGGCGAGGTCGTGCGGCTGCCCCCAGCGGGCCGCCGGGATACGTTCAAGAATCTGGCGATTGCGCGCCTCGTCCGCCTGCAGCGCTTCAGTGTTCGTAGTGGCAAAGTAGCCCGGAGCGATCGCGTTGACCTGAATCCCCTTGGGCGCCCACTCATTGGCAAGCGCCTTCGTCAACTGCGCAACCCCGCCCTTGCTGGCGGCATACGCGGGAACACGAATGCCGCCCTGAAAGCTAAGCAGCGACGCAATGTTGACGATCTTGCCGCAGTTTGTGCCGATGCCGCCCCGCGGAATCATATCCCGTGCCGCAAGTTGCGCCAGTTGGAAGACGCTGGTCAGGTTCACCTGCAACACCTGCTGCCAATCCGCCAGCGTGACCTCTTCCGCCGCAGCGCGAAGTATAGTGCCGGCGTTGTTGATGAGGATGTCGACACGTCCAAATCTTTCCTTCACCTGGGTGAAGAGATCTTCGGCGCCGGTGGTGGCCGAAAGATCCGCGCGAAACGCAGCCGCATCCCCGCCGATCGTCTTTGCCGTTTCCGTTGCGGCCCGGCGATTGCCGTGGCACGCGACCGTGGCTCCGGCTTGCGCAAGAGCAATGGCGATCGCCGCGCCCAGTCCACTGGCAGAGCCGGTAACCAGAGCGACCTTGTTGTCGAGACGAAAGCTGTCGAGAATATTGGCTGGAATATTTTGCATGGCTAAAATTCAATCTACGCGGCGCTCCCCCATCCAGCAACTCGCGAGCCGCTTAAGTCTTTACCGAGCCCTCGACTGAGATCAGCACGAACGTGACACTTGCCTCGGTGCTGCGTTTATGCGGAGTGCCGCGCGGAATTACCAGCATGTCTCCCTTGTGCAGCGTCAGCATAGTCGCACCGTCGGATGTCGGCGCAAGCCACTCGCCGGGCTTGGTGTTACGCGCATCCTTCGGCGTCCCACCCAGCTCGTACACCGTCGTCCCATCGAGAATCTGAAAGATGTGGTCGCGCCCCTCGTGGTACTCGAACTCTTTGCCGCTCTTCTTCTCTTCCGTCGTCATGACGATCGTAAAAGGCAGCGCCTTGTCGGCAAAAAGATTGTCGTTACCCGGCGTCGCCTTCAGGGTGTTCATCGCCTCGGTGAGTTTGCCCGAAGTGAAGAGCTGAAACGGCTCCGGCGTTGTTGTCTGAGCCCCGCCCGCAGTGGCGCTCGACGCGAAAAGAAGCTGGTTCGTAAGGGGAAGAGTGATTGCGGCGGCGAGCGGCGCCGTCCGGAGGAAGTTGCGGCGTGTCTGATCTTTGGCCATGCGAAAGTTAACCACATTCCTCCGCGTTCTGCCAAGAAATCCCGCGATACAGGGCTGTCGCAGGACAAATGCCCAGGCGCCGGCGGCATCGTCAATCAAAATCTCCGGTGGCTATACTGGAAACGGACAATTGGAGGAGAAGATGCGGCTTTATCAGATGGCGGACGCGGTGCGGTACGAGATGATGAACACGGAGGAACTGCGCGAAACGTTTCTCCTCGAAGGAATGTTTCAGCCCGGAGAGATCGAGTTCGCCTACGTGGACCTCGACCGCACCGTGATCGGATCAGCCGTGCCTGTCAGCGAGGAGTTGCAGCTTGAGACCGAGCCGGAACTGCGCGCGGAGTTTTTTCTTGAGCGGCGCGAACTCGGCGTTTTGAATGTTGGCGGCCCTGGATCGGTTGTCGTCGACGGCAAGACCTTTGCTATGGACAAACTCGATTGCCTGTACGTCGGCCGGGGCAACAGATCGGTTACCTTTTCAAGCAAGAACGGCGACAAGCCTGCGTACTTCTATCTCCTCAGTTATCCCGCGCATAAGGAGTATCCCACCGCGATGGCGAAGTTCGCCGATCTGAAGGGCCTTGAGCTGGGCAGTCTGGAGACCTGCAACAAGCGGACGATCTACAAAGCCATTTATCGCGAGGGAATCAAAAGCTGCCAACTGGTGATGGGTTTCACGCTTCTTGCACCTGGCAGCAACTGGAACACAATGCCGGCGCATACTCACATGCGCCGAAGCGAAGTTTATTTCTACTTCGATGTGGAACCCGCGCACCGCGTGATTCACCTGATGGGACCAGCCGATGCAACCAGCCATCTGGTGGTGGCGGACAAGGAAGTTGTCGTGTCGCCGGGTTGGTCCATTCATGCTGGCGTTGGAACAAAAAACTACGGCTTCTGCTGGGGAATGGGCGGAGAGAATCAGGCCTACGACGATATGGACCCGGTGGCGATTGCGGAGTTGAAGTAAAAAAAAAATCAAAGAAATCTTTTCTAAAAAATTAGAAGGGAACAACTCAAGTGAAAAAAGCAGCCAGTGACACGAAAGACCTGGTGATTCGTCCCAAAGACAAGTGCAGGTGGGATCTGGTCAGCCTCGGCGAAGTGATGCTGCGGCTCGATCCCGGCGATGTGCGCGTGGCCACAACGCGCCAGTTCAACGTTTGGGAGGGCGGCGGGGAATACAACGTCGCTCGTGGTCTGCGCCGGTGCTTTGGGCTGAAGACTGCAATCGTGACCGCGCTCGCGGACAACCCCGTCGGACGCCTGCTGGAAGACCTGATGCTGCAAGGCGGCGTCGATCAGTCGCATCTGGTGTGGACGAAGTACGACGGCGTGGGACGCACGACACGCAATGGGCTGAACTTCACCGAGCGCGGCTTCGGCGTGCGCGCGGCGCTGGGTTGCTCCGACCGCGGACATACCGCAGTCAGTCAGTTGAAGCCGGGTCAGATCGACTGGGACGCGATCTTCGACAAGGAAGGCTCGCGCTGGTTTCACACCGGCGGCATCTTCTGCGCGCTGAGCGAGACGACGCCTGAAGTTGCGAAAGAGGCGATGGTGGCGGCGCGCAAGCACGGCACCATCATCACCTACGACCTCAACTATCGCGACTCCCTGTGGAAGTCGATTGGCGGAAAGGCCCGCGCCACCGAGGTGAATCGCGAGCTGGCGTCGTATGTCGACGTGATGATCGGCAACGAAGAGGACTTTACCGCTGCGCTCGGATTCGAGATTGAAGGCGTCGGCGACCAACTGGGCGAACTGGAATCAGCCAGCTTCCGCAGGATGATCGAGAAGGCCGTTGCCACCTTCCCCAATTTCAAAGTGGTTGCCACCACCCTGCGTCACGCCAAAACCGCCTCGGTGAACGACTGGGGCGCGGTCTGTTACTACAAGGGCGAGTTCTACGAGGCGCGCCCCATGCCTGACCTCGAAATATTTGACCGCGTCGGCGGCGGCGACTCCTTTGCTTCGGGTCTTATCTATGGATTTCTAAACGACAAGGGGCCCGAATGGGCCGTCAACTGCGGCTGCGCTCATGGCGCCCTCGCTATGACCACACCCGGCGATACAACCATGGCGACCTTCGATGAGGTGCAGCGCATCATGAAGGGCGGGGGAGCCCGCGTGCAACGATAACTTCGACGAAGTAGAGTTTCGCGCCCGTCGGCGTGCAAAGATAGTTTCGTGTCGCGTCGAACGTGCGAGATAGATTGTTTGCTTAAGGGCACGGCTTTAGCCGTGCCGTAACGAAACACCCAGAGAGGGGCTTTAGCCCCGGAGGAAACGATGGAAAAAATTGCAGTCCTGAAAGTGTTGCAGAAGATTGGCCTGGTCCCCGTCCTCCGTGCCGAATCCATCGAGAAAGCCATGGCGCTCGCCAGCGCGATCGCCGACGGTGGCGTCACCGTGCTCGAAATCACGATGACAGTTCCAGGTGCGATCCAGGTGATGCGGAAGTTGGCCGAACAGCGTCCTGACATCCTGATCGGCGCCGGAACCGTGCTCGACGCAGAGACGGCGCGAATGTGCATTCTCGAAGGAGCGCAGTTCGTCGTCAGCCCGGCTTTGAACCTGAGCACGATCGAGATGTGTCATCGCTACTCCATTGCCGTACTTCCCGGCGCGCTGACTCCGACTGAGATCGTGACCGCGTGGCAAGCCGGAGCCGACGTCGTGAAGGTGTTTCCTGCCAGCGCCATGGGCGGCGCCAAGTATCTCACTGCACTCAAAGGACCCCTCCCGCAGGTCGATTTGATTCCAACCGGCGGAGTTTCGCTGGCCACGGCAAAGGAGTTCCTCGAAGCCGGAGCCTTCGCTCTTGGAGTAGGCTCCGACCTGGTCAACGCAAAGGCTATGGCGGAAGGCAAGCCTGAAGTCGTGACCGAAAACGCGCGGAAGTACCTGGCCATCGTGAAGGAGTTCCGCGAATCGAAGAAGTAAATCAGGCGCGAAAATAAAGTTTGAAAAAGTGGAAAATTTTCACCCACCATAAAAGCAGCCGTCAACCCACCACGATTACCATGCATTCCACCACGAATTCACCACAAATTTACCATCACGCGGCACCGCAAAATCCGCAAATACCCCTGTAAAAAAGGCCACTCCACCACGCGCAGAAAAAACAGAAACCCATCCGCTCAAGGTTTCGGTCGAGTCACCCACAGAATCGGTTGACGAATCGGAAACGTGCGCTGCAACGCCATGTTGGCAGGATCCGGATTGAGTGTCTTCCAAAGACTGGCGTACTCCGGACGATCGTATGCACGCGCCGAGAAGAGCAAACTGGGCGGGCGTATGGGCAGGTCGGTAAAGTACTTTGCATCAGCACGATAGGGCCATGTGCCGCGATCGACAATGTAAGGAAACAGCCGCGCAATCACGGTGCGCATCCCCGGGCCATCCTGAAGTTCATAGTCCCAGACGCTCTCGAATCGCGTCGACAACAGAAGACAGACCCCGGCAAACATGTCGAGATTGAAGAGGGTGTCGCGATAAGGATTGGCCGTGGTCAACTCGTGCGGAAACGTGCCATCTGCATTGATCTGGGCGCGAATGGTCTTCGATTTGAACTGATGGCGCAGCGTCGTAAGTGGGGCGTCATCAGTCGCTTCTGAGAGCCGGGCGATCGCGGCAGCCTGAAGCAGCCAGGAAGTGCCGTGGTGGCTCCTGTCATCGCGCGCAAGACCGGCGACGCGAGAGTTATTGAGCCAGTCGGAGTATTCCGCCAGCCACTTTTTAATGGCCGCGAGATCGGTTGCGGCGAGCGCTTCCGAACCGGCCAGGAAAGGCAGGCACTGAACAACTTCCGCAAGATGAACCGCTTCCACGAGGCCTTCAAAGCGGCCGGTCTTTGCCGGCCGAATGGTCTGAGCGTACATGAGGCTCGGAGTCATCCGGGTTGCGGGATCAAGGAACCACGCGCGTAGATGAGTCATCGCCTGTTGCGCATAGCGCGCCTCGTTCGTAATGAGGAAGGCTGCTGTCAACGCAGGAACGCAGATGCTGAAATTAAGCAGAGCGTCGCGGTGAGCGGTAAAGGCATCAGGATTGGAGGAGCCGGTAGTGTGCAGCACATAGGGCCCGGTTGGATTGGAGGGATCGGGCCAATAGTCATCTGCTTCGGAGTAGAAATCATGTGGGGTGCCTGGGCTCCGGGGGCAGGGAAGAGTGGTGATGGGAGTTGGAGATTGGGTGAGGTGACTTGCGGCGCCCTGGAGGATGCGGTCGTGGTCAATGACGGCGACGTTGGGGCGAGATGTTGGTGCGGATTGAGACAGAAGGCCGCGTGGCGTGAGGAGAAGGGTCGCGGCTTGCGTGCAGAAGATGCGGCGAGAGGTTGCCATGAGGATTAGATCGATCGTTCGGCGGAAGGGTAACACGCGATGAGGCTGAGTGCACAGATACATCGATGCTGCGACGTGGTGATTTGCGGGACGACGGCGATAAGATGAAGGACGGTGCCAGCTTACTTCCACACGTTGATCGCGACTCTTGGAGTTCTGCTCTCGAGCGGGGTTTTACAGACGATTCCTGCGGATGAGCATGGGATTCGGGTTTGCGTCAGGGACAAGCAGGGGTTGGCGATTGCCGGGGCGCAGATTCAACAGATTTCTGTTTCATCAAGCAGAGTTGTCAGCGATGAGACGGGTTGCGCGAACCTCCGGATGGTGGATGGGGGGGAGTCGAAGGTGCAGGTGGTACGGCAGGGGTTCAGCGATGTGACACAAGCGACGGCCGGGACGGGAGAGGTCGATGTTGTGATGTCTCCGGCTGTGAATCAGGAGGCGGTAGAGGTGACGGCTGCGCGATCGCCGTTGGCGGTGGATGCCAGCGCCACCAGCGTCCGTACGATGACAGGGGGGCAGTTGCGCGAGGCGCCGGGCTTTACGCTGGATGACCGGCTGCGGCAGGTGGCGGGGTTCCAGCTGTTCCGGAGGACGAGCTCGTGGGTGGCGAATCCGACGACGGAGGGGACGACGCTGCGGGGGCTGGGGTCGACGGCGGCGAGCCGCACGCTGGTGTTGAGCGACCAGGTGCCGTTGAACGATGCTTACGGAGGATGGATTCACTGGAATGAGATTCCGGCGCCGGCTGTGCAGGATGTGGAGTTGATGCGAGGCGGAGGGTCGGATCTTTATGGGTCGAGTGCGATTGGCGGTGTGATCGATGTGGTTCCGGTAGTGCCGAAGGGTTTTGACTACAGGTTGAATGCCACAGGGGCGAGCGAAGACACTTCGATTTTTGATGGATTGATCACGGGAGGAGCGCGGGGGTGGAGTGGGTTGGCGGCGAGTAGCTTGTTGCGGACGGGCGGGTACATTCTGACGGCCCCTGAGTTTCGGGGGCCGGTGGATGTGCCTTCAAATGTGCATTCGCAGAGTGGGCGGGTGGAGTTGCGCCGGGCTTTGCCGGGGGATGGCGATGTGTTTGCGCTGGGCAATGTGATGAACGAGGCTCGGAGCAATGGGACCCCGCTGCAGACGAATGCGACGCGCATCTGGCGGTATGTTGCGGGGAGCGATTGGCTGGCGGGCGATGCAGGAAGGTTTCTGGTTCGGTTCTATGGGACGGAAGAAAAGTATCGACAGAGCTTTACCGCGATCAATGCGACGCGGACTTCGGAGAAACTAACGTCGTTGCATCTCGATCCGTCGCAGCAGGTGGGTGGGGCGGTGCAGTGGGCGCGGAGTTTCAGGAGCGCGACGGTGGTGGCGGGCGGCGATGTGCTGGATAGTCGCGGGACCGATTTGGAGGAGCTCTCCGAGGTGAGTCTGAGCTCGCGGCAGCGGGGCGAGGGGGTTTATGGCGAGGTGCTCTGGGCGCCGAACACATGGTCGATTGCGTTCTCGTCGCGGTTCGATCACTTTGGAAGTTTCGACGCAAAGCAGGTGGGCGGAACGCCGCCGCCGCTGCCGAGCATCAGCGAGAATGTTTTCAACCCGCGGCTGGGGGTGGTGAAGAGGATCAATGGAACGTGGTCGCTGACGGGGTCAGGTTACCGGGCATTTCGCGGGCCGACGATGAATGAACTTTATCGTCAGGGGCAGGTGGGTCAGCAGATTACGCTGGCGAATCCAAGTCTGAGGTCGGAGCGGGCGACGGGGGCTGAGGCGGGGGCGCTGGTGAGTCTGGAGAGGTTCGGATCGGTGCGGAGCAGTTACTTCTGGGCGCAGGTCAATCGGCCGGTGTCGACGGTGACGCTGAGCTCGACTCCGACCTCGACGTTGTTGATGCGGGAGAATCTGGGGCAGTTGACGAGTCAGGGGCTGGCGGTGGAGTGGGAGCTGAGGCCGGTTGGATTTATGTCAGTGGTTGGCGGCTATCAACTGGCGGTTTCTACGGTGACCAAGTTTCAGGCTGACCCGAGCCTGGTTGGAAAGTGGACTCCGCAGGTACCGCGGAACATGGCGACGATGCAGGTGCGGTTTGAGCGCGATCGGCTGGGCACTTTGAGTCTGGATCTGCGGAGCAGCGGACAGCAGTTCGACGATTCGGCGAACCAGTTCCGGCTGGCGAGTTATGCGCAGGTGGATCTTTTCGCTCAGCATATGTTCGGGCGACGGTGGCAGGTTTACTTCGCCATGCAGAATCTGCTGAACCACCCGCTGGAGGCGGGGCGGACGCCGATCCTGACGCTGGGGCCTCCGGTGACTGCGCTGGGCGGGGTGCGGTTCTCGCGTTAGAGGGTGCGGAAAGAGTGACTCGCGGGACGAAAATTTACCTCAGCGGCTGAAGCCGCATTGCGAGTGAAGCGCTTACGGCACGGATAAATCCGTGCCCTTAAGCAAAACAGGTTTTCTAGCACCCTCGTTAGGGCCCCCACCCCCGACTTAAGTTGCACAAAGTCCAGATATCGTTAGGCTTAGGTCTGGGCTTCGATGCGATGCCGGGCTTTTTTTGCGGCGAATTGACGCGAAGGCAATAAATACGCTGGCTAACCCCGGCATGGCCCGAAATCACCGCGGCGCTCATGGTGACTCGCCGGGATTCGCATTTGCCGCCTTCTTCACACGTCGAGAATCCACCCTTGCGCTATGCTGGATAGCCTGGGAGGATGGCTGGCATGGGACAAAAGGTGTGGGTGGCATTCTTCGGCTTCGCGCTCTGTGTTTTCTCAGTCCTTGGCATATTCCTCGTCTATCTGTGGATTACGCATCAAGTAAGCAACCGCGAAGGCTGGGGAGGGCTTGCGATGAGCGCAGTCACAATTTCGAGTTCCTACCGGGCGTTGCGGCATAGGCTCAAATACAACGCTCATCCTCAGCATCCCACCAATTCCCGTGACTTCCCGCCAAATCCCGTGGGTTAGCCAGCGCATTTATTGCCGACGCAAGTCATGATTTCAAAGAGCGTGTTGGAACGAAAAAGCCCCGGATTGCCCGGGGCTTCTTGTTTTCGTTCTTATTTAATTATAGCGGATTGAAGCTAACTAACATGCCAAGCTGATGTTGCTGTGAAGTAAGGAGTTAAGTGGTTGAGGCACTTGACATGCGATTTTTGGGCAGAAAATGACAAAAAATAGTTTTTGTCACTCCGCGATGGAAGCAGGCCGTGGCCTGGTGAGGGTTCGTTCCATCCTTTGTTTGCGGCGGCGCTTGTCGGCCAGGCGGCCGTAGGTGTTTTCGAGCTGTCTGTGCATTTTGGTGGCGGCGCCGGAGAAGGCAGCGTCGATGTCGGCGGATTTGTTGGTGACGACGAGGGATTGATGCCTTTTGGCGCGGGCTTCGAGAACGCAGCGTTTGCCTTTCGGGCCGGGTTTGTTGGGGCTTTCGCCGGTCAGGTGAACGTCGACACGAGTGAGATATGGATCGAATCGTTGCAGGAGGTTGTTGATATAGTCCCCGATTGCGTCGGAGAGCTTGCCGTGCATTGAGATGTTGTTGTCGCTGTTGATCTGAACCTGCATGAATGTCTCCTTTTTCACGCTTCTAGGTTAGATGCGCCGATGGTTTGCGGCGTGGCTGGAAGGTGGCAGATGGTTGCGTCGTTTGGGGGATGAGATGGACTGGCAATGGCGGGGCGGGAATGCCAATGAGGGCAGAAAGGCGGTATGCTCGGGGGCATGCCTATGAAGACGATGATTTTTCGGACGTTGGTATGTTTTGGTGTGCTTTCGATTGGGGTTGCGGGACTGGCGCAGGCAAAGAATGGGGTGGTGTTGCCTTCTCCGATGGGAGCGCAGACCGAGACGGACGAATATACGCGGTATGAGCTGCTGGCTCCGGAGACAGCGAGCTTCAAGATCTATTACGAGGTGACGGCGACGACGGCGGGGGCGAAGTACTTCTATAACCCGATTCGAAAAGGCAGCGTGGCGAGCGATGAGTCAGTCTCTGATGCGATGACGGGCGCGCCGCTGGAGTTTGCAGTGGTGAGCGGGAAGGAGGCGAAGACGGATCCGCTGATGGCGAAGGCGGATGAGGGAATGGACTACATCAAGGTAACGCTGGCGAGGCCGGTGCCGGAGAACGGGCAGGGTCGCGTGGTGATTGTGAAGACCTACAAGGATGCGAAGAGCTACTACACCGAGGGAAGCACGATTGTGTTCAACCGGCCACTGGGGATTAAGCGAAATAAGGTAGTGCTGCCGGCGGGATATGAGGTGGTGGGGCTGACGGTGCCATCGCAGATACGGACAGAGAAGGATGGACGGATTGCGATCAGCTTTATGCATGCCGGGAGCGGAGAGGCTCCGCTGGTGCTGAGGGCGGTGAAGGATGCGCAGACGGGGGCGGGGGCTTTGCCGAAGGCGTTGACGGCGGACCGAAGCTGGGAGTCGCCGTTTACGGGAGAGGTGGAGCGGGAGCGGCTGTCGGAGCGGGCTTACCAGGACAGGGACATCGTCTATTTTCTACAGCAGCCGGAGACACATTCGTTCAGCCTGTATCACGACTACACGGAGTCGCGGCCGGGGATCAACGGGTATGCCAATGTGGTGCGGACGGGAAGCGTGGCGAGCAATCCTTCGGCGTATGTGCTGGACACGGGAGAGAAGTTGAGGACGAAGGAGATGACTGGGGCGGAGATGGCGGCGTCGAAGATCAATGCGGGGGAGACGGTGGATCCGAAGGCGGAGGTGGTGGTGATTCCGTTTGCGGAGGTGAAGCCGGGGCAGACGGTGCGGCTGCGGATTGAGGAGACCTATACGGCTCCGGTGAGCTACCGGCTGGATGGAGATGAACTGGTGTTCGATCGAAGCCTGGGGCGGCCGAGAAATGCGGTGGTGTTGCCGAGCGGGTGGTACTGCACGGAGAGCGCTGCTCCGGCGACGATAAGCCGGCTGACGGATGGGCGGGTGCGGCTGGATTATTGGGATGACCGGCCTGAGGCGGTGGATGTTTTGTTGAAGGCGAAGCGGCGGGTGAGTGAGTAAGGGAAAACGGGCGAGTGATTGTAGGGTCGTCAGAAGCGTGAGATTATGGCCGAATGAGTGACGCTCCCGATTACGACACGATCCGTAAGAGTTGGCGGGAGAGCCGGACTTTCAGCGTCGCCTGGATGAAAAATGGCGAGAAGATGACTTGTATGCAGCGAATAGGATTCGTCATCGTCTCTTTTTGCTTTTTCTCGTCAGGACTTCTTTTCGCAACGATTGCAATCGGGTCTTTACGAAATGGAGATTTGCTTTCGCTGGGGAGTTTGGGCGCTGTAGTTGGAGTCGTAGCAGGTATTTGTCTTCTGATTCTAGGAATTTTAGGACTTAGAAATGTGCTGCGATTCTAAGACAATCGTGAAAAAAGCGGTTCGTGCTTTCGCGCGAATGCCCACCATGCCACCCCACCAGCAAGCTGGCGGGGGCCCCGGCTTATCGACGATAAAACCGCCGCGAAGATGGGGCACCCAGCATGTTGCTATGGTCTGTCTGCTAGGTTGTCTTTCGGCTGCGGCGCAGGAGTGGGCGAAGCAGGTAACGTGGCGTTTTGAGGATACGGCGTCGCTGGGGGGACATGCGTCGAAGGTGCTGGGGCATCCGAAGGTGATTGAGACGCCGATGGGGAAGGCGATTGCGTTCAATGGCGTGGACGATGCGTTGTTTGTTGGGGTGCATCCGCTGGCGGGGGCGGAGACGTGGACGTGGGAGATGATCTTCAAGCCGGATGCGGATGGTGGAGCGGAGCAGAGGATCTTTCATCTGCAGTCGATCGATCCGGCGACGGGTGAGGATGTGGCGCAGGAGCGGATGCTGTTTGAGATTCGGATTCGCGATGGGCAGTGGTGTCTGGATAGCTTTGCCACTTCGGGTGGGCAGAGCAAGGCGCTGCTGAACTGTGAGAAGAAATATCCGTTTGGAAAGTGGTATCGGGTGACGACGGTGTATGACGGGAAGATGCTGAAGAATTATGTGGGGGATGAGTTGCAGGGTGAGGGTGAGGTGAAGCTGGTGCCGCAACGAGCGGGACATTCGTCTGTGGGGGTAAGGATTAATTTGAAGGACTATTACAAGGGGGCGATCTGGGGGACGCGGTTTACGCGGGAGGCGCTGGGGGTGGGGGATTTTTGGAAGAAGCCGGATGCGCGTTGAGTGACTTTGAGGGTTTGACTACGACTGCGGGAACTTTTATCTTTGGCCACCCGTAGCTGAATTTATGAGCGCAAACACACAAACTGTTGTGACATCTGCCAAGGGGCGGTCTCTTCTGGCGTGCGGCACGGCGATCGTTTTGTTTATTGCTTTGGCGCGGCTGGTGCTTTATTTCTTCGCGGGTCCGCACTATGGGTACTTTCGCGATGAGCTCTATTACCTGGCGTGCGGAGAACATCCGGCGTGGGGGTATGTCGATCAGCCGCCGTTGATCGGATGGGTGGCGTGGCTTCTGCAGCACAGCATCGGGACTTCACTGTGGGCGTTGCGGCTGCTTCCTGCGCTGGCTGGAGTAGGGACGATCGTGCTGGCTGGTTTGCTGGCGCGCGAGCTGGGAGGCGGCCGCTGGGCGATGTGTCTTGCCTCGCTGGCTGCGCTGATGGCTCCTATTTTTCTTGCGCTCTCTCACTTGTTCACGATGAACGCTTTCGATCCGTTGTTCTGGACTGCTCTGGCTTTTCTACTGGTGCGCGTTGCAAAGAGCGGCGACGAACGGCTGTGGCTTCCGATCGGTTTTCTGGCGGGGATCACGATTCTGAATAAGTACGGAGTGATCTTTTGGCTTTCGGGCGTGATTGTGGGCATGTGTCTGACCCGGTTACGTCAAAGTTTTCGGCGTGGGTGGTTCTGGCTTGGTTGCGCAGTGGCGACGGTGATTGCATTGCCGAATTTTCTCTGGCAGTGGCGGCATCAGTTTCCGTTTCTGCAATTGATGCGTAATGTACGCGACGGCGGCCGCGATATCGTGCTGGGGCCGTGGGCATTTTTGCAGGCCCAGGCGCAGATGCTTGGTTTTGTCGCGGCGCTTCTTGTGCTCTTCGCGCTGCTGTTTTTCTTTTCGAAGCGGGGGCGACGGTTTCGGGCGCTTGGGTGGGCGTATCTTATCTTTCTCGCGGAGTTGATGTTTTTGCACGGCAAGATGTACTACCTTGCGCCGGTGTATCCGATGATGTTTGCCGCAGGAGCGGTGTGGATCGAAGGTGCGACCGAACGCAGGATGTGGGTGTGGGCGAAACCCGCTCTGGCGCTGGGGATTGCGGCAATAGGGTGCATCTACATGCCGACGGTCCTGCCGATTCTCAGCGTTCCGCACTTCCTTGCTTATGAGCACACGATGGGCATCGAGCAGCAGAAGTTCGAACATATGCCGGAGGGTGTGTTGCCACAGTTGTATGCCGATATGTTTGGCTGGGAGGGCTTCGCTCAACGAGTGGCGGCGTACTACAAAACGCTTTCGCCGGAGGAACAGAAGAAGACTGCGATTTTTGCAAATAACTATGGAGACGCGGGAGCGATCGACTTTTTCGGGCCGAAGTATGGTCTGCCGAAGGCCATCGGCAATCACCAGAACTACTGGATATGGGGACCGCGCGACTATACGGGCGAGAGCCTGATCGTTCTGGGCGACGGAAATGAACGCAACATGCAGACCAAATGCGCCAGCTATTCGATTATTGGGAGTACGAAGGATCCACTTTCGCGGCGGGATGAGTGGTTGCCCATCTATCATTGCCGGGGCTTCAAGTGGAACCTGCAAACGATTTGGCCTGAGATGAAGCACTGGGATTAAATTGGGCAAGGGCGCTCGGTGACTGGAGCGACGAGTTGATGATGGCTTTGATGTTCAGCTAATGGCTTTCGTGACGAGTGCCTGGGCTTCGGCCTGGATTTGTTTCAGGTGGTCTTTGCCCTGGAAGGATTCGGCGTAGATTTTGTAGACGTCTTCGGTGCCGGAGGGGCGGGCGGCGAACCAGCCGTTTTCGGTGGTGACTTTGAGGCCGCCGATGGGGGCGTGGTTGCCGGGGGCTTCGGTGAGGATGGCAGTGATGGGTTCGCCGGCGAGCTCTTTTACGGTGACCTGCGCGGGGGAGAGTTTGGCGAGCCTGGCTTTTTGTTCGAGCGTGGCGGGGGCGTCGATGCGCTCGTAGACGGGGTTGCCGTATTTGGCGGTGAGTTCGGCGTAGAGTTGGCCGGGATCTTTGCCGGTGCGAGCGGTCATTTCGGCGGCGAGAAGGCCGGGGATGAGGCCGTCTTTGTCGGTGGTCCAGACCTGGCCGTTGCGGCGGAGGAAGGAGGCGCCGGCGGATTCTTCTCCGACGAAGCCGAGGTCGCCGTTGAGGAGACCGTCGACGAACCATTTGAAGCCGACAGGGACTTCGAGCATGGGGCGGTTGAGGCCTTTGGCGACCCGGTCAATGATGGAGGAGGAGACGAGGGTTTTGCCGATGCCGACTTTTTCGGACCAGTCGGGGCGATTGGTGAAGAGGTACTGGATGCAGACGGCGAGGTAATGGTTGGGGTTGAGCAAGCCGGCGGTGCGAGTGACGACGCCGTGACGATCGTGGTCGGTGTCTGCGGCGAAGGCTACGTCGTACTTATCTTTATTTTCGATGAGTGAGGCCATGGCGTAGGGACTGGAGCAGTCCATGCGGACTTTGCCGTCCCAATCGCAAGTCATGAAGCGGAAGGTGGCGTCGACGTAGGGGTTGAGGATTTGTAACGATGGCAGGTACTTTTCGGCGATGCGGGGCCAGTAGTGGACGCCGGCTCCGCCGAGGGGGTCGACGGCCAGCTTGAGGGTGGTGTCGCGGAGCGAGGCGAAGTCGATGACGCTGCCGAGGTCGTTGACGTAGGCGGTGATGTAGTCGTGGCGGCGGGTGGTGGAGGAGGCGAGGGCTTTGGCGTAGGGAATTTTTTTTACGGCGGTGAGACTGCCGGCGATGATTTCGTTGGCACGGTTCTCGATCCATTTGGTGGCGGTGGTGTCGGCGGGGCCGCCGTTGGGTGGGTTGTACTTGAAGCCGCCATCGTCGGGTGGATTGTGGGAGGGGGTGATGACGATGCCGTCGGCGAGATTGATCTTGCGGCCGCGGTTGTAGGTGAGGATGGCGTGGGAGAGAGCGGGAGTGGGGGTATAGGCGAGCTGTTCGTCGATGAGGACTTCGATGTGGTTGGCGGCGAGGATTTCGAGGGCGGTGGCGAAGGCGGGTTCGGAGAGAGCGTGGGTGTCCTGGGCGAGGAAGAGCGGGCCAGTGATGTTTTCGCCATGGCGGTAGTCGCAGATGGCCTGAGTGATGGCGGCGATGTGGTCTTCGTTGAAGGCGGTGGCGAAGGCGCTGCCGCGATGGCCGGAGGTTCCGAAGGCGACACGCTGGGCGGGGATGGCGGGGTCGGGATGGAGGGTGTAATAGGCGGTGAGGAGGCGGGGAAGATCGACGAGATTTGCAGGATCGGGAAGGTGGCCGGGCTGATTGGGTTTGTTGGTCATGCCTTTTGGGTGTCCCTCGGTGAGTACTGACGATCACTATATGGGATGCGTCGAGGCCGGGAAATGCAGGGGGCGAGGATGTTACGGAAGTGGCAGCGAAAGATGCTTGTGTTTTGGGCGCGGTTAGCCTAAAACGGGAATGCTCCCAGTTGTTGGTTTTATTTTGGAACATTGCAGGGCAGGGTCGAGAACGCCCAAGACTCCCCCGGCGACGTGCATCGCAGAGCTTGAATCGTTGAAGGATGGATGGCCGTATCGACACGTGTGTCTCGCGTGACGAGGGCCATCCTGAGGGGTTGGATGGGCCTGGTTCGCTGGAGCTTTCTGTTTGGGGTGGGTCTCGCGGCGGTGTCGGCGACTGTGCCGGCGTTTGCGGTGGAGGCAACGCTGGTGGCGGATGCCCATGTGAGCAGCGCGCGGCCTGCGGTGAACAGCGGGGCGATTTCGAATTTAAATGTGGGCGGCGGTTATACGGCTCTGCTGCAGTTCGATCTTTCGACGCTTCCGTCGGGGACGACTGCGACGCAGGTATCGCGGGCGACGCTGCGGCTGTATTGCAACCGGATGGACACGTCGGGGTTGGTGAGTGTGCAGCCGGTGAACGGGGCATGGGGAGAGTACAGCGTGACGTTTGCGACGCTGCCCGCGCTGGGGAGTACGGCGCAGGTGGTTTCGGTGGGGCAGGCCGGGGCGTATGTGGCGGTGGATGTGACGGCGCTGGTGCAGGGGTGGGTTTCGTCTCCGGCGAGCAATAACGGGTTGGCACTGACGGCGGGGACGGCGGTGGTGCAGTTCGACAGCAAGGAGAATGACCTGACGGGCCATGCAGCGGTGCTGGATGTGGCGCTGGCTTCGACGGGTGGGGCGGGTTCGGTGGGCCCGGCGGGGCCGGCGGGTGCTACGGGACCTGCTGGGGCTATGGGACCAGCCGGACCTGCGGGGCCGGTTGGGGCGGTGGGGCCACAGGGAGCGGCGGGGCTGAACTATCAGGGAACGTATGCCGCAGGGGTCAGCTATGGGTTGCATGATGTGGTGACGTTTGCGGGAACGAGCTACGTTTCGCTGACGGCGGGAAACGAGGCCAACACGCCGGGGGTTACGTCGCAGTGGGCGGTGCTGGCGCAGGGTGGAAGCGGAGGGGCGGGGAGTGGGGTCGGGGTGGCGTACCAGGGGACATATGCTTCGGCGGCGAACTATGGGTTGAACGATATTGTTTCGTTTCAGGGTTCGAGCTATATCTCGCTGGTTGCGGCGAACCAGGGGAATACGCCGAATGCGAGCCCGGGACAGTGGGGCGTGATGGCTCTGGGGGCGGTGGGGATCCAGGGGCCGCAGGGTTTGACGGGCGCGACGGGACTTCCGGGGTTGACTGGGCCAGCCGGGCCGACAGGTGCGGCAGGGCCTGCGGGCGCTACGGGAGCTGCAGGTGCGCCGGGGACGCCGGGGCTGGTGTACCAGGGGAACTACTCTTCGACGACGAACTACGCGCTGGGGGACGTGGTGTTGTGGCAGGGGGCGAGCTATGCCTCGCTGATTGATTCGAATCATGGGAACACTCCGAATGCAAGCCCGGGGCAGTGGGGGGTTTTGACGGCCCAAGGACCGGCGGGGCCTACGGGAGCGCAGGGGCCGCAAGGAGTGGCAGGTGCGCAGGGGCTGCCGGGTTCGGTTGGGTCAAATGGGCCGCCGGGGCCGCAGGGTTTGCAGGGAATTCCAGGGCAGGCGGGTGCGCAGGGGTTGACGGGACCAGCGGGGGTTGAGGGTCTATCGGGACCGATGGGGCCGCAGGGGCCTGCGGGTCCGGTGGGGATGACGTTTCAGGGAACGTACTCGTCGACGGTGAACTACGCCGAGGGCGATGGGGTGATTTACAACGGCTCGGCGTATGTTTCGCTGGCGGGGAGCAATCATGGGAATACTCCGGATGTAAGCCCGGCGCAATGGAGCTTGTTTGCGACGGGGTCGCCGGGGGCGACGGGATCCCAGGGACCGGCAGGGCCGCAGGGAGTGCCGGGAGCACCGGGACTGACGGGTGCTGCGGGAGCACAGGGGCCAGTGGGAGCGACCGGTCCGCAGGGTCCGGCGGTAGCGAACTACACGGGGAACTATGCTTCGACGACGAACTATGGATTGCATGATGCGGTGAGCTTCCAGGGGTCGACGTACGTGTCCTTGATTGCCGGGAATGCGGGGAACACGCCGGATGTGAGTCCCGCGCAGTGGGCAGTCCTCGCAGCGCAAGGGCCGGCGGGGCCGATGGGAGCGACGGGAGCAGCGGGAGCGGCAGGGGCCGCAGGTGCGACTGGAGCGACAGGGCCTGCAGGGCCGCAAGGGCCCCCGGCGAGTTTTCAGGGAACGTGGCTGATTGGCACGTCGTATGGGGTGGGTAGCGTGGTGGGGTTCGGTGGCACGAGTTATGTGGCGCTAGTGGCGAACGCGGGGCGGGAGCCGGACCTGAGCCCGACGTTCTGGGCGGTGCTGGCGCAGGCGGGAACGGCTGGGGCTGCCGGAGCCACGGGTGCGCCGGGACCGGCGGGCGCTCCGGGTGCGGTGGGGGTGATGTATCGCGGGGCGTGGGCGGCGGCGACGGCGTATCACGCGAACGATGTGGTGGTGTTCGGTGGGGCAAGTTATCTGGCGGGGACAACGTCGCTGGGGTCGGAGCCGGATGTGTCCCCGGCGCAGTGGGCAGTGCTGGCGGTGAATGGAGTGGTGGGCGCGACGGGGCCTTCAGGGGCTGCCGCGACGGTGACGGTGGGAACGGTGACGACGGGAGCGGCGGGATCGCAGGCGAGCGTGACGAATAGCGGGACGGCCGACGCGGCGGTGCTGAACTTTACTATTCCGCAGGGCGCTCCGGGGAGTGGTGGCGGTACGGGTGGTGGTGGAGGGACGAGCGGGATACCGTTTGCTTCGCTCTACCATGCGGTGTCGTTCAATTTTTCGTTCTATTCAGTGAATAGCGCGAACTCGTCGGCGACGGAGGCTGACTCGGTGTTGACGTGGGTGCCCGCGGGTTGTGTGGCGACTCAGTTGAGCGTGTTTTCGCGAGAGACGACGAACACGATCAACGTGACGCTGCGACAGGGGACGCCGGGGAGTATGGCGGATACCGGGCTGGCGTGTTCGGTTGCTCCGGGTTCGGCGTGCACGGCGACGGGGAGTGTGGCGGTGGGGGCGGGGAACTTTGTGGACTTCAGCGTGACGGGAGCGAGTGGAACAGCGGCTGGAGTGTGGATGGCGCTGGCGTGTAATTGAAGGCAAGTTGCTCGTTGTTCGTTGTCAGTTATCCGTTGAGACGACAACAAGGATTTATGCTGGTGGGCATGGCTATCATTGCGGAAAAAGTTGATTTGTGTCTTTTGAAGAGAAGACCCGGGGCTGAAGCCCCTTGTATATGGAGAATTTTTCGCAGGGCTAAAGCCCTGCGCTCCCTCCGAAGAGCAAAGACAACTTTTTCTCCGGCCCGCAGCTCTGGATCTGCGAGTCGATGGATGAAGCGGTTTTTGGTGGTGGCGGTGTTTGGGTTGATGGTGCGCGTTGGCGTAGCGCAGGGTGTGATTGCGCAGGATTCCCCTTCGCGGGCGATGGCGGCGACGGTGATCAAGATGTGGCCGGATGGGTCGGTGTTGACGACTGCGCATCCGGGAGTGTGGGCGTATGAAGAAGGTGTGCTGCTGGATGGGATGGCGGCGGAGTGGCACTCGACAGCGGATGGAGAGGACTTCAAGTACGTCAAGACGGCGGTGGATAAATATGTAACCGACGACGGCACAATCAAAGGCTACAAGGCGGATGGGCATACGCTGGACGATATTGAGATGGGACGGGCTGTGCTGCTGGTGTACCGGGTGACGCAGCAGGCGAAGTATGCGAAGGCGGCGAAGTTTCTGCATGACCAGCTTGAGTTGCAGCCGAGAACGGCGAGCGGAGGGTATTGGCATAAGCAGATCTATCCCAACCAGATGTGGCTGGATGGGGCGTATATGGCGGAGCCGTTTCGCGCGGCGTATGCGGCGACGTTTCAGGAGCCGAAGGATTTTGACGATATTGCGAAGCAGTTGCTGCTGATGGATGAGCACATGCGCGATCCGAAGACGGGGTTGCTGCACCATGGGTGGGATGAGTCGAAGACAATGGCCTGGGCTGACAAAGGGAATGGTTTGAGCCCAGAGGTGTGGTCCCGGGCGGTGGGATGGTATTGCATGGCGCTGGTCGATGTGCTGGATTGGATGCCGAAGGACCATCCGCAGCGGGCGAAGTTAGTGGACGCGTTGCGCAGAACGATGGTGGGAGTGGTCGAATATCAGGATCACGAAACAGGCTTGTGGTGGCAGGTGATGAATCGGGCGCCGTCGAGGGGAAATTTTCATCCGATGGGCAAACAGCCAAAGGGCCCGGACTTGACCGTCGATGGAACGAAAGCGACGGGAGGAACTCAGACGATATCTGGAAATGCGGTGACAGGCGAAGGGGAATGGAGTGATAACTACCCGGAGGCTTCGGCGAGCTGCATGTTTGTTTATTCGCTGGCGAAGGGTGTGCGGATGGGGTATTTGCCGCGGAGCTACGAGGCGAATGCGAAGCGCGGGTGGGAGGGGATTCAGAAGCAGTTTGTGACGACGGGTGCGGATGGGTTAATGGTGTTGAACGGGACGGTGAAGGTGGGTGGGTTGGGTGGGACGCCGTATCGTTCGGGATCGTATGAGTATTACGTTGGCGAGAAGGTGGGGGCGAACGACTCAAAGGGGATTGGGGCGTTTCTGCTGGCTGGATCGGAGATGGAGCAGGCTTCGACGGCGGAATTGGGGCGGGAGGGAGCGGGTTATCTGCTGGTGGGCTCGAAGGACAAGCTGGCGGTGACGGAGCGGCCTGGGGCAAGAAAGACGGTGCTGCTGGATGCGTGGTTCAACTCGCAGACGCGGACGAATGCGATGGGGCAGACGGAGTTGTTTCATTACAAGTGGGATGATGATTCGAATAGCGGGTTTTCCTTTTTCGGAAGGGCGTTCCAACGCTATGGGGTGCACCTGGCGACGGAGACGACGGCTCCGACCTCAGCGGATTTGAGCAAGGTGCAGATTTATGTGATCGTTTCGCCGGATATCGCAGCGAAGAATCCTGTGCCGCACTTTATGGACAAGGAGAGCGGGGACGCGATTGAGGCGTGGGTAAAGGGTGGCGGAGTGCTGATCCTGATGGAGAACGATGTGACGAATGCGGAGTTCGATCACTTCAATACGATGAGCGAGAGGTTTGGGATCCGCTTCAATCCCGTGCTTAGAAATGCAGTGAAGAACGATGTGTGGTTGCAGGGGACGGTGATGATTCATGCGGGGACCGGGGTGTTTGAGTATCCGCATAAGGCGTACCTGAAGGAGATTTGCACGATTCGGGTTTCAGGGCCGGCGAAGGCGGTGGTGACGGATCAAGGCGATGTGTTGATGGCGGTGGCAAAGTATGGGAAGGGGACGGTGTTCGCTGTGACCGATCCGTGGCTCTACAACGAGTATGTGGATCGGCGGAATAAGTTGCCGGTGGAGTATGACGGATTTGCGGCGGCGATCGATCTGGCGGGGTGGGCGGTTCGGCAGGCGAAGTGAAGGACAGCAGGTTCTTCGCCTGCGGCGAAGGATGACAGCTAAAAAGCAAGGGCAACAACAACGGCAAAAGCAAAACAAGGGCAAATGCGGGGGTTTCTCCACTGCGCGGCGGACGGTGAGGCTGTCCGTCGCTTCGGTCGAAATGACGACTTTGTTCGTGGGCGATTTTGTCGGTGGATGGAAAGAACAGGCAAAGGCAAAAGCAAAAGCCAAAGCCAAAGCAAAAGCCAAAGCCAAAGCCAAAGCAGGTCCTCCGCCTGCGGCGAAGGATGACAAATAAAAAATCAGAGGTGCGGGGGTTGTTGAGGATGCCTTAGAGGCCGGCGGCGAGGGACTGGCGAAGATCTGCGGCCAGGGCGTGGAGGGTGAGGAGGGTGTCGGGTGTGGGGGATTTGAGGATGCGCTCCATTTGTGAGGCGACCTCGGTGCCTTGCTGGTAGCCGTACATGCCGAGCGAGCCGGCGAGTTTGTGGGCGATGCTCAGGGCTTCGAGGCGAGTGGGCTCGTCGAGGGCGCCGGAAGCTGCGATGGTGCCAAATTTATCCAGGAGATCGAGGCGCTCGCGGATGGTGGGGAGGTGCTTTTGCCAGAGCTGGACGAGGACGTCGTCGATCTGGGCGTTGACTTGTGCGGGGGAGGATTTCTTCATCTGCGGGGGCCGGGGCTAGTCCTTCCAGCCGAGGACTTCAGAGATCTGCTCGGCGAGGGTAAGTGGGTCGAAGGGTTTGAACAGGATGCCGGCGAGACCGAGGCCGGCAAAGCGGCGCTGGTCGACGCCCTGGACTTTGGCGGTGAGCAGGAGGACGGGGATGGCGGAGATGGCAGGGTTTTCCTGCATGAATCTGAAGGTGGTGGGGCCGTCGACTCCGGGCATCATGACGTCCATGAGGATGGCGTCGGGTTGCTGGGCGGTTGCGATGGAGATTCCCTCGGAGCCGGAGCTGGCGGTGAGAATTTCCCAGCCGGCCGTGGCCTCGAGAGACAGAGCCGCGACCTCACGAATGTCATCTTCGTCGTCAATGATCAACACACGTCGCATGAACGAACTTATTTTCTCACGCGATGCGGCTCAGGGTGTTGCCTTGGTGGTTTCGTCCGGAGGTAAAGCTCAGGCGACGGGGCCAGTGGTGGCGAGGTCGGCGAATTTCGTGCGAATGCGGTGAACCATGGAGAGGACCAGCTCTTCGACTTCGTGGGGCTGGACCTTGGCCTTGGTGAGGAACTCGGTGGGTCCGAGGCGAAGCTTGGCCATCTCGGTTTCGGAGATCTCTCGTCCCGAATAGACGACCAGAGGCATGGTGCGGAGGGTGGGCTGCTGGCGGAGCCACTCGACGAGGGAGAAACCATCGCCGTCGGGGAGGGTAAGGTCGAGGATGAGGAGGTCGGGCGGACGGGTGATGCACTGGCGGATGGCCTGCTGACGGGAGGCGGCGTGATCGATGTGAACGGCGGCATCCTCGAAGCTGGCGGTGAGAACGCTGGCGAGGTCTTCGTCATCTTCGACCAGGAGAACATAGGCGGGACCGTCGCCGTGATGAAGGACGCGGCCGAGCTCGGCGAAGAGGAGGTTTTCGTTGAATGGCTTCTGGACCCAGCCCTGGGCGTCGCCGGTTAGCTGAGGCCGCAGGGTGGAGGACAGAACGCTAAGAACGACGACAGGGACGTTGACGGTGATGGGGTTGTTGCGAAGACGCTGCAGGGTCTCCCAGCCGCTGAGTCCAGGCATGTAGAGGTCGAGGAGAATGGCTTCGACGTGGTGCTCTGCGGCGAGGACGAGGGCCTGTTCACCGGAGCATGCTTCGATGACGGTGTAGCCCTGACGGGTGAGGTGCTCGGAGACGACGGTGCGGATGCCGGCGTCGTCATCACAGACCAGGATGGCGCCTTCTCCGCGGGGCGGGAGGGAGGCAGGAAGCATGACGTCTGAGGCGCGGCTGGTGCGCGGAAGCATGACGTAGAGGGTGGATCCGGAGCCGAGGTTGCGCTGGGCCCAGATGGAACCGCTGTGCTGCTGGACGATGCTGCGGCAGATGGCGAGGCCAAGGCCGGTGCCGCCTTTTTGACGGGCGTCGGAGGGCTCGATCTGCTGGAAGCGATCGAAGATGCTGTCGAGCTTGTCGCTGGGAATGCCGCGGCCCTCGTCGACGACCTTGAGGAGGATTGAGTCGGCGGCGGCTTCGGTGTGGATGCGAACGGTAGAGGCGACGGGGGAGAACTTGATGGCGTTGGAGAGCAGATTGGTGACGACCTGCAGGATGCGGTCGGCGTCTCCGTCGAAGAAGAGGGCTTCGGGATAAGCGGCCTGAGCGACGGTGAAGGGTTCGAGCTCGAGGTGGACGGTGTTGGCGTCGGCCATGGGGGTCATGGTGTCGATGGCCTGCTGAGCGAGATCGCGCAGGGAGCAGCGGCGAATCTGCAGCGGGGCGCGGCCGGATTCCATGCGCTCGAGGTCGAGGATGTCGTTGATGAGACGGATGAGGCGGTCAGTGTTGGTGACGGCGATGCGGAGGAGGTTGAGGGCCTTAGCGTCGACGTCGCCGATGATGCCGGAAGAGAGCAGACCGAGGGCTCCGCGAATACTGGTGAGCGGAGTGCGGAGCTCGTGGGAGACGGTGGAGATGAACTCGTCCTTCAGGGTGTCGAGCTCGGAGCGCTGAGTCAGCTGGAGGGTGTGCTGGTGATGCTGTTCGCGGGCCAGCGTAAGCTGTTCGGCGAGTTCGCGAGTAGTGCGCTGCGCTCGGAGAAATGCCATGAGCAGAACACCGGAGGCCGTGAGCAGAGAAAGATAGCCAAGTAAAGGAAGAATGTGCATTTATGTGCCGGGAGCCTTATGGTAACTTTTCTTGGAGCATATTAGTAACTTCTTTTGGTGACCCTGCCGAAATTTTGGCAATTAACACATCCGGGTTTCCTGCACGTGAAGTCTGGCAGCTCTTGTGCGATTCCGACGGGATTTTGAACGATAAATCCTTTCATGCAATCACAAAAGATTTTTTGTCAGCAGGCTGAGAATGACAGAAAAGAAGTTTAAGCGGCAATAACACGTACGTGGGTTATCAGCGATGACAACATTGGCGTAGCAGGAGTTAGGGGTCGAATTAGAGACAAAAAGCCGTCTTTCCCGGGGAAAGACAGCCTTTTTGGGGTGTTGGAAGGCTAGGCGGGGACGGCGACCTGATCCAGCACAGTGGCCCATTTTTTTCCCGTCCGGGCGGCGTGGGCCTGCTTGTGGAAGGCATAGCCGGCGATGAGGGGGAGGGCCAGGGTGGCTTCGGAGAAGACCATCTGTTCGTAGGTCAGGTCGACTTTGCCCCAGGAGCTGGCTTCCTTAAGTGTGGAACCGGACAGAGCGCCGTCGCGGGCGTCGGCTACGGTGATCTGGATGGCGTATTTATGCATGGAGGCTTCGACGCCGAGGACGTCGGCGGCTACGACGATGTCCTGGGCGAAGTTCTTGGGGACGCCGCCGCCGATCATGAGCAAGCCGGTGGTGGGGTTGGCGATTTTGAGTTGGGTGATCTCGTAGAAATCCTTGGCGGAGTCGATGGAGACGCAGGGTTTTCCCTGACGGGCGTGCTGGTGGGCGACGAGGCCGAAGCCGGCGGAGCAGTCGGAGAAGGCGGGGCAGAAGATGGGGACATTCTTCTCGTAGGCGGCGAGGACGATGGAGTCGCGGCCGCCTGCCTGGGGAGTCCTGCCGTTTTTGGAGAGGTAGGCGCCCATCTCGCGGATGAACTCGCGGGAGCTGTAGGGGCGGGGCTGGAGGGAGTTGGTGATCTGGTGGGTGGTCTCGTCGCAGATGCGAAGCTCTTCTTCGTCGATGAAGGTGTCGTAGATGCGATCGATGGCCATCTCGCGGAGGTCGGCGTCGCCTGCGCCGTACTTGTATTCGTCGCCGGCGATGTAGTGGTTGAAGCCGAGGGCTTCGAAGAAGTCCTGGTCGACGATGTTGGCGCCGGTGGAGACGATGGCGTCGACCATGTTGTTGCGGATGAGGTCGACGAAGATCTTTCTGCAGGCCGGCGGAGATGAGGGAGCCGGCGAGGCAGAGGATGACGCCGCAGTCGGTGTCGCGGAGCATCATGTCGTAGATGTTGGCGGCGCGGGCGGTGTCACGCGCGGAGTAGGCCATGTCGTGCATGGCGTCGACCAGGGGGACGACGTTGTGCTGCTTGATGTCGAGGTGCTGGATGGGGCGCTGGAGGAGTTCTTTTTTGGTAGGCATGGCAGTTTCTAGGATAGCAACGTTTGACTCAGGAAGGACGCGGGGGCTTGTGTGAATTTTTGATAGAGAGGATCTGAGTTTTCGAGCGTAAAAAGAGCGAAGGTACAGATTTGGGGATTGCCATGGTGCTCCAAATATGATGCAATAAAAGTGCAATATTGGAGAATGCCCTTATGGTTGCTGCTGCGCTCGTTCTTCCGAATGTCGTTGGCTATGTGATGGAGGCTTCGCCGGATCTGTCGGTTCGCTCGACGCGCGAGAGGCTTAGTCGGTCGGCGATCAAGGGCTTTCTGCGCGTGATGGAGAAGTGGGGGGTCAAGGATCCGGATGCGCGGCAACTTCTGGGAGGAATTTCTTCCGGCTCTTACTACGGTTTGAAGAAGGAACCGAAGCACCGGACACTCGATCAGGATGCATTGACGCGGATCTCGCTGCTGCTGGGAATTTTTAAGGCGCTGAATATTCTATATAGCCCGGCGCTGGCAGATGCGTGGATCAACCGGCCGAACCGCAACGCGATGTTTCGGGGTGTGTCGCCGTTGGCGTACATGATTCAACGAGGGCAGCCGGGAATGGTGCATGTGCGCCAACTGCTGGATGCGCGTCGCGGTGGACAATGAGTCCGGCAGGCAGCGGGACGCCGCCGGTCAGGGAACTGCATCTGGTTGGTACGCATCGGCTGATTCCTTCGAAGTACAGCGAGCAGGGAACGGTGTTTTCGCGGCTGAGCGACGATGATGCGACATTGAATGACCTGATGGAGCTGGACGGGGCTACAAACGACCGGCTGCTGGGTGAAGAGGGATTGCTGCCGGGCATTGGTGTGCATGAGCTGCTCTACGGCGTTCGCTATGCGCATATTGTGAATGCGGCATTTACTCATGCGTCGCCGATGGGCGGGCGATTCAACAACAGCGACGCGGGGTGCGTGGTACTGCGGGACGGAGCGAGAGACGTCGGTGGCCGAGGTTGCTTTTCATAAGCTGAAACAGCTTGAGGAGATCGATTGGGATAAGGAAGAGATTTCGGCGTTTGACGAATATCTTGCCGATTTTTCGACGGAGATGCACGATCTTCGCGGGAACAAGACGAAGTATGCGAGGTATCTGAAGCCGGGGCCGATTCCGGAGTGTTATTCAAGTTCGCAGGAGCTGGCGTCGTCGTTGCTGGCGAGACAGTCGAATGGGTTGATCTATCCGAGCGTGAGGCGCAAGGAGGGAACATGCGTGGCGTGCTTTCGACCGACGCTGGTCTATCACGTGCGCCTGGGCGCCAGGCTGGAGCTGCGGCTGCTTCGCGGGCGGGATTTTGATCCCGGTGAGGTTCGGACGATCCACTAAGTTTTGCGGGCTACGACTTGAGGAAGGCCTGAACGGCTGTGTCGAATGCGGCGGGCTGATCGTACATGATGAAGTGACGGGAGTCGTCGATGCGGTGGATTTTCAAGTTGGGCATGGTGCTGTAGCCGCTCGTATAGATGGCATCGATCTTGGTGGAGTCGGGGCCAACTGCGGAGGCGTCGAAGGGGTAGAGGAGGGTGGTGGGAGTTTTGATGGCGGCGAGTTTGGGGCGTAAGTCCGTGGTGAGATCTTCGTACATTGCGTTAGCCATGACGGTACGGTCGGAGGCGATGGAGTTGGCGGCGACGAGTTTGCGGGCGTCGGGGTTGAGGACAAGATAGCCGGCGGTCTGGTTGGCCATGGCGGCGTAGACGTCGGAGGGGGCGGCAAGCATCTGGTCGCGCATGGCGGCAGCCTGAGGGGTGACGACATCGACGGTGGCCTCGGGGGCAAAGACGAGGGCGTAGAAGGGAAGCGAGTCGACGATGAGGAGCTTGCCAACATCTTCGGGGTGGGCGTCGGCGAGCATCAACGCGAGCAGACCGCCGAGGGAGTGGCCGATGATGGCGGGATGCTGGAGGTTGTTGGTCACGATGTACTGATGCAGTTGTTCGACGATGGGCGTCAGGAGGGGGCCGGAGGCGTTGGGACCAGCGGGTTCGCCGGCGAAGCCCGCGATCTGGATGAGGTGCAGACGATAGCCGGGCGCGAGGAGTTTGGCTTCGGCGCCATAGACGTCGCGGGAGCTGGAGAGGCCGGGGATGAGGATGACGTCAGGGCCCTTGCCTGGCGCGACTCCCTGAATGACGACAGAGAAGCGCGTGGGAGCCGAGGTGATGGTCTGGCTGGCCGGTTTGGCCGGCGATGGCGCAGCGTCCTGACCGAAGACCGGTTTGCGTAGCAAAAGAATGCCGGCGAGAAAGAAAAGAAGAGCGGCGATGCGAATCGCAGTGCGGGATGCAGACATGGCGAAACTCCTTGGAACGATCTCAGTGTGCTGGGAGCAGCGTCCTGCCGCCAGTGTTTCGGGTCATCGGATTGGCGTGACACATGTCATGAGGCGGTTGATTCTTCGTCGGTGAAGATGGATTCGATCGGGCTGTCAAAGAGACGGGCGAGTTTGAAGGCGAGCGGGAGACTGGGGTCAAACTTGCCGGTCTCGATGGCGTTGACGGACTGGCGGGAGACCTCGAGTTTCTGGGCGAGGTCGGCCTGGGACCAGTTGCGTTCGGCGCGGAGGATGCGGAGTCGGTTCTTCACTGGTACCTCCGTCGTATGAACGGCTGGGAGATTCCCATGAAGATCCAGAACAAAACGTAGACATAAAAGGTGGAGATATGTGGCGCATGAGCGAAGTCTTCGAGAAAACTCCAGATGGTGCTGAGGGCAAGAGCTCCGGCGAAGCCCCAGAGCATGGACTGAATGAGGACGGAGCGCTCGAATTCGTCGGACTCTTCCTTAATGTAGAGACCAACGATGGCAAGCGAGCCAATGAGGGGCAGCGCAGGGAGCACGGCGAGCAGGTAGACGACGAAGCCGGTGGGATGATGACGGTGGAACGTCCATTCTGCGATGAAGAGAAAGAGAATATAGAGAGCCATCGTTGGGGCGAGCCGGTAGCTGTAGCGACGTGCTGCCTTCGATCTTGGTGTGCAGAGCATGACAAGATTCCTTTCCATAAAGACAACTAAGCTTTACATAAGATTCCGAAATTGTCAAGCATACTTGTCAATTTATTTTTCGGGTACGGGTTGAGGGGGGACTGGCGGGGTCCTAAAAGCGGTAGTTGTAGGCTTAGCGTTGAGGGTCTTTACGTGAATGTAAATTTCGCTGAACGCGCGCATAACCATAACTGGAAGCTGGACCCGATTGTGCGTTCGCTGCTGGATACGGACTTTTACAAGCTGCTGATGCTGCAATTTATTTGGAAGAACTTTCCCAGGATTCATGTAACTTCCGAAGTTACAAACAGGACTGTCTCGGTTCGGCTGGCGGAGGAGATTTCGGCGGCCGGCCTGGTTGAGCAGATGGAACATGTTCGGGGCCTTCGTTTTCGGCGGTCGGAGATCATCTGGCTGGCGGGCAATACGTTCTATGGGACAAGAAGCATCTTCGAGCCGGATTTTCTGGAGTGGCTGGAGAGCGACTTCCGGCTGTCGGACTACCTGGTGACGGAGCGGGACGGGCAGTTGGAGGTGATGTTTACCGGGCTATGGACGGATGTGACGATGTGGGAGGTGTATGGGCTTGCCCTGATCAGCGAAATGAAGACGCGGGCCGGGTTAAGTACGTTGAACGAGCTGGAGCTGGATGTGCTGTATGCACGCGCGAAGACAAAGCTGTGGGACAAGATTGAACGGCTGCGCGCGGCGCCGGAGGTGAGAATCTCCGAGTTTGGGACGCGAAGGAGGCATAGCTTTCTTTGGCAGGAGTATGTGATCGAGGTGATGCGAGTCGCGCTGGGGGCGAGCCTGTCGGGTACTTCGAATACGTTTCTGGCGTATAAGCATGACCTGGAGGCGATGGGAACGAACGCGCATGAACTGCCGATGGCGATGGCGGCTTTGGCGAACGGAGATGTGGCGTTGCACGAGTCGCAGTACAAGGTACTGGAGCTGTGGCAGGAGAGCTACGGAGGCGAGTTGTTAATCATGCTGCCGGACACATTTGGGACGACACAATTTCTGGAAGGCGCGCCAGACTGGGTGGCGGATTGGACGGGGCAGCGTTGCGACAGCAAGGATCCGTTTGCAGCGGGAGACGAATATATTGCGTGGCTGCTGCGGCGTGGGCGCGATGCCAGCAGGAAGCGTCTGATCGCGTCGGATGGACTGGATGTGGACGAGATTCTTCGGCTGCACGAGTACTTTCATGGACGAATCCGGTTTAGCGCCGGTTGGGGAACGTTGTTGACGAACGATTTTCGTGGGTGCCATCCACGGGAGGAGACGGTGCTCGATCCGATCAGCCTGGTATGCAAGCTGTTGACGGTGGAGGGGCGGCCTGCGGTGAAGCTGTCTGACAATGCGCACAAAGCGACGGGACCGGAGAGCGAGATTGCGCGGTATCGCAGCGTGTTTGGGAGCATAGCGGTGGAAGGGGCGGCTGTAACCGTCTAGTGCAAGTGGATATACTTTTTGCATGGTGAAATTTTTCGGGATGGTACGTTGTGCAGCGGCGGTGACGTTGCTGCCTGTGATGTTTGTTCAGCAGGGGTTTGCGTGGGGACACGATGGGCATTCGATGATCAACCAGGTTGCGGTGGCGTCGCTGCCGGCGGATGTGCCGGAGTTTTTGCGGTCGAAGGCGGCTCAGGAGGCGGTGTACTTCTATGGGCCGGAGCCGGACCACTGGCGGGAGAAGACGGAGCCGGCGTTGTATGCGGCGATATCGCCCGAGCACTTTCTGGATATGGAATACACGGAGATTTTAGATGGGTTTCCTCGCGACCGCTTCAATTACATACAGTCTCTCGAGAAGGCTCTGGCTGCCCATCCTGAACTAAAGATTCGAGCTACCGATGTGGGTATGCTCCCTTATGCGACGGTGGAGTATTACGAACAACTGAAGAACACGATGCGTACGTACCGGAAGGTCGTGGCGAACAAGCAGGACACCAGGCCGGTGGAGGCGGAGATTATTTTTCTTGCAGGGATATTAGGGCATTTTGTTGCGGATGGATCGCAGCCGCTGCATACCACGATGCAGTACAACGGGTGGACGGGGCCAAACCCGAATGGATACACAGTGGAACATAAGATACACAGCGAGTTCGAAGGCGACTATGTGCACTTCAATGTGAAGGCGGAGGACTTCGCGGGGCAGGTTGCTGCGACGAAGCCAGCCGTGATTGCGGACGTGTTTGCGGATGACATGGCGTACCTGCGCCACTCAAATTCGCTGGTGGAGAAGACCTACCAACTGGACAAGACGGGCGCGTTCGCGGGGAAAGGTACGGCGGAGGGGAAGAATTTTGTGGATGAACGGCTGGCGGCGGGGGCGATCAAGCTAAGGGACTTGATTTATACGGCGTGGTTGAGATCGGGTGATCCAGTGCCGGTGTCGAACTACAACTGAGGTTGGAGGCAGGATCAGGCGCTGGGAATAAGAGGGTATTGATGGTGCTGGACCCGTGTGAGTAGCCGGCGGAGGATGGGTGTGAGCGTGAACGCCAGCAGCGGGATGGCGGCGGCGGCGACGATGATCCAGAGCAGGAAGGCGTGCCATTCCCAGAGCCATAGCTGGCGGGAGAGAGCCATTGGGTGCTCGTGGGCGGCGTGGAGAAGCTCGCGGGCCGAGAGGGGCATGGGCGCGGTGTGGAAGACGCGGCTGGCGACGTGGATGAAGGGAATAATGAGGATGAGCTCGAGCGGATAGACGATGTGGTTGCCGACCTGCGAGGCCGCGACATTGAGGCGAAAGACGAAGGCTACGGCGAGGCAGAGGATGGTGGTGCTGCCGATGATGGGGTTGATGCCGACGAGCAGACCGGCGGCGATGCTCCAGGCCAGCTTTTCTGGCGTTGCTCCCATGCGCAGCAGAGCCAGGATGGGAAGGGCGACGCGGCGATAGATCCAGTTGTGGTGGATGGGAGCGGAACTGGGATGGGGTTGGTTGCGACTTGGTTCGTTCGGATGCACTGATGACAGGATAGACTGCGCAACGAAGGCTTGGGTAATCGGGGTTCGGTTGTGAGAGGCGAGGGATCGATCCGGTGAATTTTTTCAGGGCTGCGTGGCGAAGCATTCGAGTGGGATGGATGTTTGTGGTGGCGGGGACGGAGCTGGCGGTGAAGCGGCCGGCAACTCGGGAGCAACGGGCCGACTGGCTGCATCGGTTTTGTGCGCGGGCGCTGCGCGATCTGGGGATCGAGGTCAGGGTGGTGGGGGCGTATCCGGAGAGGGGAGCAGTGATCTCAAACCATCTCAGCTATGTGGATATCGTGGTGTTCGCGGCGCTGCATTCTTGTGTGTTTGTGTCGAAGGCGGAGATTCGGAGCTGGCCGGTGGTGGGATGGATGACGACGATGTCGGGGACGGTGTATGTGGAGCGGGGACACGGCGGTTCGGCGATGCAAGCGCGGAAGGGGATGCAGGAGGCGGTGGATGCCGGTTTGCCGGTGGTTTTCTTTCCGGAGGGGACGACTTCGAACGGGAGTCAGCTGCTGAAGTTCCACAGCGGGCTGCTGGCGCAGTTGATCGATGGCGGTGCGCCGGTGACGGCGGCGTATGTGCGGTACGAATTTGCAGAGGAGAATGGGCGGGGCGTGAGTGTAGGGGACGATGTTTGTTATTGGGGAGACCGGAATATGCTGGCGCATATCTTCAAGTTTCTTGGGCTGCGTGGGGTGCAGGCGGAGGTGCGTTTTGCGGAGCGGCCGATCGCGTTTTCGAGCGATGGACTACATCGGAAGATGGCGGCGGTGGAAGCTCGCGCTGCGGTGGCGGCGGTGGGCGCGGCGAGGTAGAGCGTGCGGTGGGCTATGACGACGACGCGGCGATTTGGGGGATGAGTGCGGTGAGGAGGCTGGTGAATTGCTTTTCGGTGCGGCGGCCAACTTCGATGACGTCTTCGTGCTGGATGGTTTCGGCGGCGTGTTGTCCTGAGGCGATGACGCCTGCGGCCATGTTGGTGACCAGCGAAATGCCGAGGACTTCGAGGCCCATGTGGCGGGCGACGATGGTTTCGTGGACGGTGGACATGCCGACGAGATCGGCGCCGAGGGTGCGGAAGGCGCGAATCTCGGCGGGCGTTTCAAAGCTGGGGCCGAGGACGGCGAGATAGACGCCTTCGGCGAGTGGGAAGCCCTGGCGGACGGCCTCCTGAGTGGCGAGTTTGCGGAGGCGGGGGGAGTAGGCGTCGGACATGTCGAAGAAACGCTGGGCGGGTCGTTCGACGACGGTGAAGCGGGGCTCGTTTGGGCCGAGGGCGGCGTTGGCTCCGGTGAGATTGATGTGGTCGGAGAGGACGACGAGTGATCCTTGCCGGTAGTCGGGGTTGATGCCGCCTGCGGCGTTGGTGACGATGAGGGTTTTACAGCCGATGAGGCCGAGGACGCGGGTGGGGAAGGTGACTTCGGAGAGGTGGTAGCCTTCGTAGGCGTGGACGCGGCCCTGCATGACGGCTACGGGAACACCGGCAATGGCGCCGAGGACGAGATGACCGGAGTGACCGTGGACGGTGGAGCTGGGGAAGTGGGGGATTTCGGCGTATGGGATGCGGGTGGCGTTGTGAACCTGAGAGGCGAAGCTGCCGAGGCCGGAACCGAGGATGATACCGATGGCGGGGACGGCGGGTTCGGCGACGCGGATGTAATCCCGCGCGGATTGGGCCTTGCTGTATAGGTCGGTCATTTCGTTGTTAGTTGTCAGTTGTCAGTGTCGGATTCGCGAACCGCCTGCCGTTGATTGTAAGCGACCTGTCGCACGGTTTTGCCAAATTGATTCGGGGTTGCTGGTTTGCTAAGGTCGTTGTCATGTCTGAGCGGTCCCCCGAGCAGCTACGCGAATTGCTCGACTCCCTTTATCGCGTGGATTCGGGACGGATCCTGGCAACTCTGATCCGTCTGCTGGGTGATTTCGATCTTGCCGAGGAGGCGATGCACGAAGCTTTTGCGGCTGCGCTGAGCCTGTGGCCGAAGAGTGGAGTTCCGGGCAATCCGCGACCCTGGTTGATTTCGACGGCGCGATTCAAAGCCATTGATACTCTGCGTCGACGGGCAAGATTCGATGCGTCGCAGGACGAGCTGGCGCGATATCTGGAAGCGCAATGGAGTTCGGCGGAAACGTCTAAAGAAGACGACACGCTTGAGGATGACCGGCTGCGCCTGATTTTTACCTGCTGTCATCCATCTCTGGCACCGGAAGCGCGGGTTGCGCTCACCTTGCGCGAGGTGTGCGGGCTGACGACGGAGGAGATTGCGAAGGCCTTCCTCACGACTCCGCGTACGCTGGCGCAGCGCATTGTGCGCGCCAAGGCAAAGATTCGAGACGCACGGATTCCGTATGAGGTGCCGACGCCGGAGGAATTGCCGGAGCGACTGGGCGCGGTGCTTCAGGTCATCTATCTCGTCTTCAACGAGGGCTATTCGGCTGCGTCGGGAGCGGAGGTGACGCGGGCCGAGCTAACCGGCGAGGCGATTCGACTGGGGCGGTTGGTGAGCGAACTCCTGCCGGAGCCGGAAGTCATGGGACTGCTTTCCCTGATGTTGCTGCAGGAATCCCGTCGCGCGGCGAGAACCTCTCCGACCGGAGAGCTGATTTTACTGGAGAATCAGGACCGCTCGCTGTGGAACCGGGAGCAGATCGCGGAGGGAGTGGCATTGCTGGAAAGAACCCTGAAGTCGCGCGGCTTCGGCTCCTACACACTGCAGGCTGCGATTGCGGCGGTTCATGCGGAGGCGAAATCGGTCGCTGCGACCGACTGGCGGCAGATTGTTACGCTTTACGACCGACTGGTACGGATTCAGCCTTCGCCAGTTGTCGAGCTAAATCGTGCCGTGGCGATTGCCATGCGCGATGGTCCAGAGGCCGGACTGGCGCTGATCGAGGCGGTGTTGGAGCATGGCGAATTGGCAAATTATTACCTGGCGCATTCGGTCCTTGCCGATATGTACCGCAGGCTGGGCAGGACGGCTGAAGCCCGGGCGTCCTATGAGAAGGCGCTGGCGCTGACCCAACAGGAACCGGAGCGGCAATTCCTGCGAATGCGGATTCGGCAGTTGCAAGAAAAAGACTCGTCAGAATCCGATGGGGATATTGAGATGACCAGGCGCAAAACACAGGTCTAACAGCGCGGAATTTTTTTGAGACGATGTGTCGAATTCCGATCCTGCCGTTCGACTATATCGTGAAGGCAGGACAAACGGTCTGCCAGAAGGCGTACAGGAAAGAGACAGTTTCAAGAAAAAGGAGAAGTTATGCCGCTATATTTGGTTTCTACCAACATCCCCGACAATTTCGACCCGTCCACAGTGACCGAAGCGATGATGCACAAGATCGACGCGCTCAACGAAGAGGCGGAGGCTGCTGGTGTCCGGGTCTTCGCTGGAGGCCTGCAGCCCCCGGCAATGGCGAAGTCACTGCGAGCCCGGTCGAATGGTGATGTGCTGATCACGGATGGACCATATCTGGAAGCCAAGGAGCACGTGGGTGGTTTCTGGTTGCTGGAGTGCGCCAATATGGACGAGGCTCTCAAGTGGGCGCGCAAGAGCGCGGCCGTCGGTTGTCAGGGTGAGGTACGCGAGTTCTTCCATATGCCTGAGTTTTCACGAGCAGAAGTTCGTCGCCGGTGGCTTCGGTCCGGAGAAGGTACGGCTCTGCATCTGGTTGCTATTCACCACCCCGACAACTACGACACGTCCACAGAGAGCGAAGCGATGATGCGCGATATCGACACGCTCAACGAAGAGATGGAGGCTGCTGGCGTCAGGGTCTTCGCTGGAGGCCTGCAGTCCCCCAAAAAGACGAAGTCGCTGCGAGGCCAGCCGAATGGCGATGTGCTAATCACGGATGGACCGTATCTGGAAGCCAAGGAGTACGTCGGTGGTTTCTGGCTGCTGGAGGCCGCCGATATGGACAAGGCTGTCGAGTGGGGGCGCAAGGCCGTGGCCGCTTGCCGGGCACCGGTTGAGGTACGTCAGTTTTACCAAATGCCTGAGGATTCAGCAGCAGGAGCTCGTCGTCGTCGGCTTCGGGCCGCAGAGCTTGAGCGGTAGAGGCAACAGTGCCGGTGGCCTCTGACGAGTCATTTTCACTTTCAGAGGCCGACTGGCCAACTCTCTCAGGAGGAAAAACTATGCGGAAAAAGAAGATCAACGCAATCGCAATCAAAGGCTTCGCACTGCTTGTTGCGCTGGGTACGGCGTACCCGGCGAGGTCACAGGATGCCAAGACGACGTACACGAAGATGGCTCCGGTTGAGCAATACCTCATGGCGGATCGGGCCGCGGAGATAGCTCTGGCGCGAAGTGCAGCGCCGGAGTCCATCTCACGCGATGCCGAGGTGCTGGTTCTTGGACGGCATGGTTTCGAAACAGCGGTGAAAGGCAAGAACGGTTTCGTGTGTATCGTGGGACGCGGGTGGACGTCGGCAGCCGATGCTGACTTCTGGAATCCGAAGGTGCGGGTGCCGATGTGTGTGAATGCGCCAGCCGCGCGTTCGTACCTTTTGCGCTTCACCAAAGAGACCGAGTGGGGACTGGCAGGGCGCACGCAAGCTCAGATGAGCGAGGCCATCACCTCCGCCATCAAAAAGAGAGAGCTCCCGCCGATGGAACCCGGGGCGATGTGCTACATGATGGGGAAGCAAGGATACGGCGGCGACAGCGCTCCGCACTGGCTTTCCCACCTGATGTTTTTCTACTCGGACACCGACTCCGCAATCTGGGGGGCGAATCTGCCGGGTTCGTCCGTCATTGCGGTTGCTGATCCCACGGAGCACCTGACGCAGTTCGTCATTCCAGCGCAAAAGTGGTCAGACGGAACTGATGATCGCGAGGGCTCCGTCGGCGAGCATCATCATTAGCCAGGAAAAAAGGAGAGAAGATGAAATACATCTGTTTGGGATACCTCGAACCCGGCAAGTTCGAAAACATGTCTGAGAGCGAGCGCAACACCGTGTTTGACGGGTGTTTCAGCTACAACGACGAACTGCGGAAGAACGGACATCTGGTCGCTGAGGAACCGCTTCAGTCCGCTAACACCGCGGTGACTGTCTCCTTGAAGAACGGAAAGGTTGTGGTGACGGACGGTCCGTACGCGGAGACGAAGGAGCAATTGGGCGGAATCCAGGTGCTTGAAGCGCGCGATCTGAATCACGCAATTCAACTCATCTCCCAGAGTCCGGGAGTGAAGTTGAACTGTGGATCAATCGAGATACGTCCAGTGGCGGATATCAGCGATCTGGTGAGAGAGAGCGAGCGGCGACGGTGTAAGGATAGCCCGCGATGACGTGGGTCTAAGAGGCGGCGTGGGTTGCGGGCTCGTGGGTGGCTTGCCAGGCGTCGAAGCCGCCGGTGAGGTTGGCGATTTCGCGGAGGCCGGCGCGACGGAGAATGCTGGAGGCGATGGAGCTGCGATAGCCGCCTTTGCAGTGGACGACGATGAGCTTGGTGGGGTCGAGTTCGGCGGTGTGTTGGGATAGCTGGCCGAGGGGAATGCGGATGGAGTTTTCGATGGCGGCGGCTTCGACTTCGCCGGGTTCGCGGACATCGAGGATGGCGAGGTGGTCTTTTTCCTTTTGCTGGAGTTCGGCCAGATCCTGGGCGGAGATCTGGGGGATGTAATCGAGTTCGTATCCGCTCTTCAGCCAGCCGGTGATGCCGCCGTCGAGGTAGGCGTCGACATGCTCGATGCCGACGCGGGCGAGACGGAGCTGGGATTCGCGGAGCTGATCGGCGTCTTCGCCGACGAGGATGATGTGCTTGTCGAGGCCGAGGATACGCGCGGCCCAGGAGGCGTACTGGCCGGAGAGCGCGATGTGCACGGAGCCGGGGACGTGGGCGACGGCGAACTCCATTGCAGGGCGGGTGTCGAGGACGATGGCGCCTTCGGCCTGGAGGCGGAGAACGTCTGGGGCGAGGAGGGGTTTGGGCGCGGGGAGATCGTTGATGGAGGATGCGCCGCGGCGGTTGAGCTCGACATCGCGGCCGAAGTATTCGGGACGCGGGGGGAGTGAGTCGGTGAGGAGGTGGATGAACTCATCCTGATTGCGTGCGAGGAGAGCGTAGTTGGTGCGGCGCTGCTTGCCGATGGTGGAAGAGCGCTCGGAGCCCATTTGGCGGCCGCAGAGGGAGCCGGCTCCGTGGGCGGGGAAGATCTCGGTGTCGTCGGGGAGCGTGAGGAGCTTCTTGTGGAGGCTTTGATAGAGCAGGGCGGCGAGTTGCTGCGGGGTGTGGTCGGCGGAGAGATCGGGGCGGCCAACGTCACCGACGAAGAGGGTGTCGCCAGTGAAGACGGCGCGGGGCGCGGAGGGTGAGGCGAGATCGGTGAGGACGGCGCAGATGCCTTCGATGGTGTGGCCGGGGGTGTGGAGGAAGTCGAAGCGGGCGTTGCCGAACTGAAGGGTGTCGCCGTCTTTGATCGCGATGTGGGGGAAGGTCGCGTGGGCGTCGGCACCGAGATAGATGCGGGCGCCGGTGCGCTCGGCTAACTCGTGATGACCGGAGACGAAGTCGGCGTGGAGGTGAGTCTCGATGATGTGTTCGATGCGGAGATTTTTTTCGCGGGCGAGGTCGATGTAGAGATCGACGTCACGCTGGGGGTCGATGACGGCGGCGACGCCCTCGGAGGCGACTAGGTAGGAGGCGTGGGCGAGGCAGCCGAGGAAAAATTGTTCGATGAGTACAGGTTCCATATCTTTCACCTTGGTGCAGTGTACTGAAAGAGGTTGCCAGTTGTCCGTTCTCAGTTCTCAGTAACCGACAACGGAGAATTGATAACTGAGAACCTTCAGCGGCTAGCTTTTGATCTGGCTCGTTTTGTTTTGGGGAGCTTTGATTTGGGCGGTGGCAGCAATAGTGCGAAGTGCTGGCGGAGTTGTTTGACGGCACGGTCGAAGGGTTCGACGGAGCCGTAGGAGCGAGAGATCATGACGCCGCCTTCCATGACGGCGAGGACATAGGTGGCGAGGGCTTCGGGGTCGGTGTTTTTCGGGAGCCGTGGCTTGATCTGGTCGATGCATTCGCGGACGGCACCGATCCAGCCGCGGAAGTTTTCGGCGATGAGTTTGTGAGCGGGGCGGTTTTCGGGATCGATCTCCAGCGCGAGGCGGCCGAGAGGGCAGCCGTAACGACAGTCGGTCTGAAGGATGCGGCCGCGGTAGCCGGCGAGTATGCCGAAGATGCGTTCGACGGGGTCGTCGGTGAGGGCAAAGGCGGGATCGACGACCATCGGGCGAAGTGCGTGGAGATAGCCTTCAAGGACTTCGCGAAGAAGGGCCTCTTTGCTTTCGAAGAAGTGGTAGAAGCTACCGGAGTTGACGTCGGCGTGGGCAAGCAGATCAGCCATGCTGGTTCCGGCGTAGCCACGTTCCCAGAAGAGATAGCGGGCGGAGTTGATGAGGCGGTCGCGAGTGGGGGGGGATTCGGGCATGGGAAAAATTTTCTTGACAGAGTTAGTGTACAAGGATTTACTTGAACGACCAACCAAGTCGGAGGAAGCGATGAAAACAGGCAATTGTTCTGGTTTTGATGATGGCGGTGGGGTCGGCTTTGGCGCAGGCTCCGGCCAAGACTGCGCAGGTAGCAGTTGCAGACCAGGCGCTGGTGATCGAGGTGACGGTTCCGGCGAAGATTGGCGAGGTGTGGAAGGCGTTTACGACGAGCGATGGGTTGAGCACGTGGCTGACACCGAATGCAGTGGTCGATCTGCGGGAGGGTGGGGAGTGGACGGCGAAGTTCCCTGGCGGAAGCACTGGTGGTGGAACGATTCTCAGCTTTATGCCGGAGAAGGAGCTGGTCTTGTCGGCATTGGCTCCGGATCGGTTTCCGGCGGTTCGGGCTGCGCGCACGCGGGCGAAGTTTTCGTTTGAGGCGAAGGGCGACGCGACGGTGGTGCGGCTGACGCAGACGGGTTGGAAAGAGGGGGAGGAGTGGGTGAGGGCGTATGAGTACCTGACGGTGGGGAATGCGCAGTTGCTGGCGACACTGCATCACCGCTTCGTCAGTGGTCCGATTGATTGGTCGAAGATGCAGTAGAGTTGTTGGACTTCATGCTAAGGAGATGGTGCGAATGGGTTTTCATGGATTGAATCTTTGGGCTGTGCTGGTTGCGGCGATCTCGGCGTTTGTGCTCGGCGGACTTTGGTATGCGCCATTCCTCTTTGGCGGGGTTTGGAAGAAGGCGAATGGATTTGGAGCCGATGAGACCGCCCGCTGCAGGCGCGAAGATCTTCGTGATCAGCTTTCTGCTCAGTCTGGTGATGGCAGTGAATCTCGCGATGTTTCTCAATGATCCGAAGACGAATCTGGCGTGGGGAGCTACGGCTGGATTTCTTGCGGGGTTTGGGTGGGTGGCGATGGGGATTGGGATCGTCTCGCTGTTTGAACGGCGGCCGTGGAGTTATGTTTTTGTGAATGGAGGCTATCTGACGGTTGCGCTGGTGGTGATGGGGGCGATTCTGGGCGGATGGCGCTGAATTGCCGATATGGAGGCCGGATGCTGATTTTGCTGCGACGCTCTAGTTTGCCGGAGTTTGCGGAGGCTTTGCCGATTCATGCGCGGGTGAGAGGACGAGGGTTTCGACAGGACGGCGCGCCGGGGTAAGGGTGAGGCCCAATTGTTTTTCAAGCGCCTCTTTGGTTGCCGCGAGATCTTTCGGCGCAATCGGGACGGTGGCGTTGGCCTTGCCGGAGAGGCCGGATTCATCGATGACGGGCGTTCCGAAGACGTGTTCCAGGGCCTCAGCGGGGTTGTTTCCGAGCACGGCCCCCGGGGTGTAACGTTACGCTAACCATTAAGAGAGAAGGCGCAGACGATGACAGCAGCGGGCAGGGGTTCGCCGAACGAGATTGCGCAGGCGCTGGGTTCGATTCGCACGGAGTCGGGAGCGGGTTTGCTGGAGTTGACTGAGGCTTCGCCGGTGCTGCTGATTTTTCTGCGGCACTTCGGGTGTTCGTTTTGCCGGCAGGCGATCAGCGACATCGCGGAACTTCGATCTGAGCTGGACAAGCGCGGTGTGCGGCCGGTGTTTGTGCATCTGGGGACGCCGGAGCGGGCGAAACCATTCTTCGATTACTACGGGATTGGCGATGTGGAGCGAGTGAGCGATCCGGAGGCTGCGGTGTATCAGAATCCGGTATTTGCTATCTCGCGGATCCACCCGGTACTGACACTGTTTCAGCCCGCGGTATGGGCGGGCTGGCTGAAGGGTGCGATCTTCAAGCATGGGATCGGAGCGATTAAAGAGGATGGGAAGCAGATGCAGGCGATCTTCTTTTTGAAGCGGTCGAAGATTGTGCGCGAGTTTCGGTACAAGACGATTGCGGACGAGCCGGACTATCTAAAATTGATTGCCTGAAGCGTGCCGGTCAAATTCGCAATTCTGATCAACCCGTTGAGGTAGTTGGAAGCCTCCGGCCCTGCCTCTTTTCCTATGACTTCGACTAACCATAGAGGATCGATTTCGATACCGCACTCCTGAAGAAACTTTGCATCTTCCATATCTGGCCCCTCGCTTTGGCCCAGCATACTTAAAACAGCTCGGCATAGGTAACAAAATTCAGCATAGGTAATCCAACTCAGCATAGGTAATACAACTAATGCGTTAGATTCGCTGTTGGGTCCACGTGTTGCGTTACAGATTGGCGCAAAAAACTTCTCGCCCGTACAACCCTAGGACGGGCAACTCGCGTGGAAACTATGCGTAGGGGCTCTCGCTCCGGGATAGAAGAAATGCCACAGAGCGTCAGCGCGACACAGCGCACTTTACTACTTCAGGAGCATGGAGACGATGCTGGCGGACATCAGGTTGGCCATGGTTCCCGCGATCATGGCGCGCAGGCCGAGACGAGCGAGGTCGTTGCGGCGTTCGGGAACGAGTGCGCCAATGCCGCCGATCTGAATGCCGATGGAGCTTAAATTTGCAAAGCCGCAGAGGGCAAAAGTGGTGATGGTGAAGCTGCGCGGCGAGATCAATGCTTTTTGCGCCCCGAGGTCGGTGTAGGCGACCAGCTCGTTGAGCACGGTGCGGGTGCCGAGGAGGTTGCCGACGAGCTTGGCTTCGTGCCAGGGGATGCCGATGAGCCAGGCGACGGGCGCGAAGAAGAAACCGAGGACGGCGTTGAGGCTGGTGGGGAATGGGATGTGATGCGGGGCGAAGAAGTTGTGAATGCCGCCGAAGATGCCATTGGTCAAGCTGACGAGAGCGAGGAAGCTGATGAGCATGATGGCGACGTTGAAGGCGAGTGCGCCGCCGTCGATAGTGCCGCGGGCGATGGCTCCGATGAAGTTTTCGTTGCTGTGCTCTTCGGTGGGGGGCATCTTGACGATGCCGGCGGTGGCGGGGACTTCGGTTTCGGGGACGAGCATCTTGGCGACGAGGATGGTGCCGGGTGCGGTCATGATGACGGCGGCGAGAAGGTCGGAGGCGTGGATGCCGTAGGCGATGTAAGCGGCCATGATTCCGCCGGAGACATGGGCCATGCCGGAGGTCATGATGGTCATGAGCTCGGAGTAGGTGGCTCCGTTGAGGAAGGGGCGGATGGTGAGGGGAGCTTCGGTCTGACCCATGAAGATGCTGGCGGCGACGTTGGTGGATTCGGCTCCGGAGATGCCCATGGTCTTTTGCATGACCCAGGCGAAGCAGCGGATGACGAGCTGCATGAAGCCGATGTAGTAGAGCACGGCGAAGAAGGCGGAGATGAAGATGATGGTGGGAAGAACGCGGAAGGCGAAGACGGCTACGGTTGCATTGTTGCCGCCGAGCGGGCCGAAGACCATCTCGGAGCCGGCGACGGAGTGCGCGAGCAGTTTATTGACGGCGTTGCCGGCGCCAGCAAGGAAGCGCTGGCCGAGGGTGGAGTCGAGGACGATGAAGGCGAAGAGAAACTGGAGGCTTAGACCCCAGGCCACGGTGCGCCACCGGATGGCGCGGCGATTGGTGGAGAAGGCGTAGGCGAGCGCGATGAAGGTGATGAGGCCGAGAAGACCGGTGAATCGTGCCAAGTGGAAAGCTCCTGCTGGAATGAAGGCTGGCGGACTGGTTGGGATGAGTGTACCGGGTGAAGCGGGGCTGGGACTAGCGATTTTGTCCGCCGGCATGCAATGGTTTGCGGTGGGGGACGTTTGCAGGGCTCGACAGGAAGCGGAATGCAAGTCAGGATTGGCGCGAAGTGATACATTGACCCCGAGGAGACGAGCGATGAGCAAGGTGAGATTGCTGGTGGGGACCCGTAAAGGTGCGTTCGTGTTGACGTCGGATGGAATGCGGAAGAATTGGGATGTGAGCGGGCCGCACTTTGCGGGATGGGAGATTTATCACGTCAAGGGATCGCCGGTGGATCCGAACCGGCTGTATTGTTCGCAGTCGAGTGGATGGTTTGGGCAGGTGATCCAGCGTTCGAACGATGGGGGCAGGACGTGGGAGCCGGTGGGAAACAAGTTTGCGTATGACGGGGTGCCGGGAACGCACCAGTGGTATGACGGAACGGCGCATCCGTGGGAGTTTAAGCGGGTGTGGCACCTGGAGCCTTCGCTGACCAATCCGGATGAGGTGTATGCCGGGGTGGAGGATGCTGCGTTATTCCGGTCTGCAGATGGAGGGCAGAACTGGGAGGAGCTTTCGGGATTGCGGAAGCATGGGTCGGGTCGGCACTGGCAGCCGGGCGCGGGCGGGATGTGTCTGCATACGATCATTCTTGATCCGAGCGATGCGAAGCGAATCTTTATTGCGATCTCGGCGGCGGGTGCGTTCCGGACGGACGATGGCGGGGAGACGTGGCGGCCGATCAATAAGGGGCTTCGGTCGCAGTCCATTCCGGATCCGGAGGCGGAAGTGGGACACTGCGTGCATCACATTGCGATGCATCCGTCGCGGCCGGAGACATTGTTCATGCAGAAGCACTGGGATGTGATGCGCAGCGATAACGCGGGGGACTTGTGGCACGAGGTGAGCGGAAATCTGCCGACAGACTTTGGATTTGCGATCGATGTGCATGCGCATGAACCGGAGACGATCTTTGTGGTGCCGATCAAGAGCGACTCGGAGCACTTTCCCCTGGATGGGCAGCTGCGGGTGTATCGCAGTAAAAGCGGAGGCACTGAGTGGGAGGCGCTGACGAAGGGGTTGCCGCAGAAAGATTGTTACGTGAATGTGCTGCGCGATGCGATGGCGGTGGACTCGCTGGATTCGTGCGGAGTGTACTTCGGGACGACGGGCGGTCAGGTGTATGGGTCGCCGGATGCGGGAGAGAGTTGGACGCCGATTGTGCGGGATCTTCCGGCAGTGCTCTCGGTTGAGGTACAGACGCTCGCATGATCCGGGTGGAGTTGCCGGCGCATCTGCGTACTTTGGCGGGCGTCCATGGTGAAGTGAGGCTCGATGTTGCGGGTCAACCGGCTGTGACGATGCGCATGGTGCTGGACGCGCTGGAGACAAAGTATCCGATGCTCCGAGGGACGATTCGCGATTACACGACTTTGGAGCGGAGAGCGTTTCTGCGATTTTTTGCGTGTGAAGAGGATTTGTCCCAGGAGTCACAGGATGCTCCGCTGCCGGAGGCGGTGGCGCAGGGGAGAGAGCCGTTGCTGGTGGTGGGTGCGGTCGCGGGCGGAGTGTGACGGGAATTTCTGTGACGTGGCGTCCCTCAGGCTTCAAGGGTGTCTTTTGTGATGACCTCGTGGATGAGGGGTTGCAGAGTGGGTGCGCCTGGTGTGATGCGGAGGGTTTCGCGGAGCATCTCTTCGGGTTCGTCGAGGAGAGACTCGTCTTCGCTGAAGAGGGTGACGAGGGGCTGATTGGCTGCGATTTTGTCGCCCAGCTTTGCGTGCATCTCGATGCCGGCGTGGGCGGAGACCGGATCACCCGGGTGGCAGCGGCCGGCACCGAGGCGTTGCACGGCCCAGCCTACCTGTTTGCAGTCCATCGCGGCGAGGTAGCCGGAGGTGGGCGCGGTGAGGGTGCGGGTCGCGGTGGGTTTGTGATGCGCTGCGGGATCTTCGAAGACGCTGGTGTCGCCGCCCTGGGCTGCGACGATCTTCAGCCACGCCTGATAGGCGGCGCCGCTGCGGAGGATCTCGTCGGAGAGCAGAGCTCCTCTCTCGGGAGTGCTGGCGTGACCGGCGAGGTGGAGCATCCAGCCGGAGAGGATGTTGGAGAGGTTGATGAGGTCTCCGGACATGGTGTGACGCTTATTGCGCATGATGTCGACGCACTCCCAGACCTCGACCCAGTTGCCGGAGAAGCGGCCGAGAGGCTCGTCCATTGAGGTGAGCAGAGCGGCGGTGCGGGTTCCGGAGGCTTCGCCGGTCTGAACCATTAATTCGGCGAGGAATTTCGAATCTGCGTAGGTGGGCATGAAGGCGCCGGAGCCGACCTTGACGTCGAGGACGAGGGCGTTGAGGCCTTCGGCGAGTTTCTTGCTCATGATGCTGGCGGTAATGAGGAAGGGAGATTCGACGGTGCCGGTGTGATCGCGGAGGGCGTAGAGAATACGGTCCGCAGGAACGATGGCGGGGGTCTGGCCGATGAGGGCGGCGCCGCATCGGCTGAGGATATCGCGCATATCGGGAAACGAGAGTTGCGTGTCGAAGCCTGGGATGGTTTCGAGCTTGTCCAGCGTTCCGCCGGTGTGTCCGAGGCTTCTTCCGGAGATCATGGGGACGCAGATGCCGGGAACTCCGTCCGGGGTGGGTCGAGCGAGGCCGGCAGCGGCGATGATGGGGGCAATGAGCAGGGATGTTTTGTCGCCGACTCCGCCGGTGGAGTGCTTGTCGATGGTGAAGGTGTTGAGAGCTTCGGTATAGGCGACTTCGCCGGAGAAGCGCATGGCGGCGGTGAGGGTGGCGAGCTCGCGCGGGTCGAGACCGCGGAGGAAGATGGCCATGAGGAAGGCTGCGATCTGGGCGTCGGTGACGAGGTGTCTGTTCTCGGTGCGCTCGACGATTAAGCGAACGAACTCGCGGATCTCTTTGTCGGTAAGAGCGAGGCCGTCGCGCTTATGGAGGATGACGTCGATGGGATGAATGGACATGCGCGTGATCGGGCGGATCAGTTCTCAGTTGTCAGGCGGAAGGCGGCGGGGAGGAGAGCGGCGATGGTGGTTTCGGCGATAGCGCCCGCTTCGGCGGGAAAGAAGATGACGGTGCTGGGGGTGCTGAACTCGTGGATGGTCTGGCGGCAAGCTCCGCAGGGCTGGCTGGCGGTGTTGTTGAGGTTGGCGACGGCGATGGCGCGGATGCGGATTTTGGGGCCGTGGAGGCTGACGGCGGCGGCGATGGCAGCCTGTTCGGCGCAGACGGTCAGGCGGTAGGAGGCGTTTTCGACGTTGCAGCCGGTGATGATATTGCCGTCCGTTAATAGGACAGCGGCGCCGACACGGAAGTTGCTGTAGGGGGCGTAGGCGTTGGAGGCAACGGCGACGGCGCGCTGCTGCAAGTCCGCGGTCTGTGCGGGGGAGAGCGGGGCGGGGTGGGTCGGGGGATTCCGGTCCGCGTTGCGGCTGGGAGACATGATGAAGTGAGGCTATCGGGTGCAGGGGACGATGGCAAGTTGTGTTGCGCTAATGGTTAAGGTTGTACGCCCGATAAAGGGAGATGTGGACGACCTGACCAAAGAGTTTATCGCGGAGAGCCAGGAAGGGCTGGACCGGATGGAGCGGTGCCTGACCGAGTTGGAGGCGCGCCCCGGTGATGCGGGGCTGCTGGGAGAGATCTTTCGCGCAGTTCATACGATCAAAGGGACGACGGGATTTCTCGGCTTCGACAGGCTGGAGAAGCTGGCGCATGCGGGAGAGCATCTGTTGGGCTCCCTGCGCGACGGCAGACTTGCAGTGACGTCGGAGCTGATCAGCGGATTGTTGCATTTGATGGACGGGCTGCGTGCCATTTTGACGTTGGTTGAGGAGACCGGCGGGGAAGGGACGCGCTCGAGTGACGAAGACGGGGAACTGATTGCGGAGCTAGCTGTGCTGAACGGAGAGATGCCACCGGCGGAGATAGACGCGGAGATGTTGCGCGCCGTGATCAACCTTGGGGAGGGCGCGATTGGACGAGGGGAGGCGCCGGGCGCTTCGAAGTCGCCGGATATGTCGTCCCTGTCTGGTGTTCAGGCTACGAACGGCGAGAGGAACGGAGCGGGGAACGACAAGACGCTGCGGATCGACGTCGATGTGTTGAACCGCATGATGAACCTGGTGGGCGAGTTGGTGCTGACACGCAACCAGATGCTGCAAAGCGATATGGCGGCGGCGAATTTTCCGGAGCTGGCGCGGCGGCTGGATAGCGTGACCGCGGATCTTCGCGAGACGGTGATGCAGGCGAGGATGCAGCCGGTGGGAAATTTGTTCGGTAAGTTTCCCAGAATGGTGCGCGACCTGGCGAGGACCTGCGGGCGCGACGTGAGGATCGAATTCTCCGGGCAGGAGACAGGGCTGGACAAGAGTCTGCTGGAGGCGATCAAGGATCCACTGACCCACGCGGTGAGAAACGCGGTGGACCATGGGATTGAATCGCCTGCCGACCGCGTGCTGGCGGGCAAGCCGGCAGAGGGTTGTGTGCGGCTGAAGGCGTTTCATCAGAGCGGATCGGTGGTGATCGAAGTTGCCGATGACGGCGCGGGAATTCCGATGGAGCGGGTGCTGGCCAAGGCGATGGAACGCAATCTAGTGACGCCGGAACAGGCCGCGGGCATGTCGGAGCGGGAGGCGCTGCAGCTGATCTTTCTGCCTGGCTTTTCTACGGCGGCCGCGGTGACGACGGTTTCAGGGCGCGGCGTTGGCATGGATGTAGTGCGAGCCAACGTGGAGAAGGTGGGCGGAAGCGTGGAGGTTGAGTCGCGCAGAGGCGAGGGAACGACGCTGCGGTTGCGAGTTCCGCTGACGCTGGCGATCGTTCCGTCGCTGGTGGTGTGCAGCGGAGGGCAAAGCTTCGCGTTGCCACAGAGCGCATTGGTTGAGTTGGTGGATATTCCACAGCGGGAGTTTGCGCGGGTGGTGCAGCGGATCGGTTCGGCGGAGCTGTACCGGTTGCGGGAGCGTCTTCTGCCGATGGTTTGGCTTGACCGTCTGCTGGGACTGGAGGGGGACACTGCGGAGATGTCGCGGGGACATTATTTGGCGGTGCTCGAAGCAGATGGATGCAGGTATGGCCTGGTGGTGGATGACCTGATGTCGCCGGAAGAGATTGTGGTGAAGCCGCTGTCGCCAGTGCTGCGCGAGATTGGATTGTTTTCGGGAGCGACCGTGCTGGGCAATGGAACGTTAGCTTTGATTCTGGATGTTGGAGCGACTGCGGCGCGTGCGGGGGTGAAGCCGGTTGAAGACGAGGGTGTGGAGATGGTCGTAAGCGAGGTTGCGGCACAGGAGGTCTCCGCTGAGTCGTTCCTGATCTACGAAGATCGTGCGCGAGAACGAACGGCACTCCCGCTGGCCATGGTGGAGCGAATTGAAAGCGTGGGGCTGGACCGGATTGAGTATGTGGATGGCCGGCCGTTGCTGCAATATCGCGGCGAGCTGTTGCTGTTGAAGGATGAGGGCAAGGTGCTTGCGGAGATGGGGTCGCGGCGACATCGCGGTGAAGATGAGGAGTTGGTGGCGACGGTCCTGATCTGCGGCAATGGGAGCGCAAGTGGATCGCAGAGAGTGGGCGTACTGGTGCGACAGGTGCTCGATGTCTGTGAAGGGACGCTGCTGGAACGAAGCGAGCCTGACGATGGGATTGGGATGGACCTTGCGCTGGTGAAGGAGAAACTAACGCTGGTTCATCGTGATTTTGGCGCCAGGACGGCATCGGCGTGGCAGGAGGTCGCGTGAAAATCTCCGGTTGCGAAGACGTCGATGAGATCCAGGATCAGATCCGCGAGGAGAACGACGCGGTATCTCTGTGCTCGCTCTATGCGGGAAGCGAAATGTTCGGAATCGATACCAGGAAGATACGCGAGGTGCTGGGCGAGCGGGAGCTGCAGCGTGTGCCGATGTCGCCGCCATTCATCGCGGGTGTCGTGCCGTATCGGGGTGAGGTGCTGACGACGGTAAACCTGCGAGCGTTGCTGGGGATGGAGGCGCGCGCCGGGCGCTGCTGCGTGCTGGTGATGGGGGACGATGAGGCTGCGGAGCGGTTCGGCCTGGTGGTGGATGCGGTGGGCGGCGTGGTGACGGTTAGCGGACGGGCTCTGGAGGCAAATCCGTGCACGCTGGAGGTCCGAGGGAGATGGCTGTTCGATGGAGCTTACAAGATGGAGGGCAGCCTAATGGTGCGGCTTGATCCGCAGAAGCTTTGCCCGTCGCGGTTGGCGGAGACCGGATTGTTTAGGAAAAGTACGAATGGAGGTATAGATGCGAGCCCTGATCGTCGATGACTCGAGCTTTATTCGCGAGTACCTGCGGCACTTGTTGAGCCGAATGGATATTGTGTGTGAAGAGGCGGTGGATGGCAGCGACGCGCTGACAATGCTGGCGTCGGAGGAGACATTTGACCTGATGCTGCTAGACGTGAATATGCCGGTGATGAATGGATTGGAGTGTGTGAAGGCGCTACGCGAAGCGAGGCTTGGTCCGCAGATGAAGGTAATGATGGTGACGACGGAGGCCGATCATTCGTTTATCGCGACGGCATTGGACAATGGCGCGGATGAATTTTTGATGAAGCCATTCACGCCGGAGAGTCTGCGGGAAAAGATGCTTCTGCTTGGCGTGATTGCGGCCTAACGGAAAGACAAGGGAAACCGGATATGAGTAGTTCAGAGGAACGGTCGCTTCGCATTCTTGCAGCGGATGACTCCGCGGTGATGCGGAGCATTCTATGGAAGCTGTTTCTGATGCAGAAGGAAGATAGTACGAGCGAGTTGCCGCGAATGGAGCTGTGCGGCATAGCGCGCGATGGGGTGGAGTGCCTGGAGCAGGTGAAGCAGCTGTGTCCCGATGTACTGGTATTGGACCTTGAGATGCCGAGGCTGAACGGGCTGGAGGTTCTGGACCGGCTGCGCCTGGAGAATCCCGAGCTGCCGGTGATTATGTGCAGCGCGTATACGGAGCATGGCGCGAGATCGACGCTGGAGGCGCTGGGACGCGGGGCGTCGGATTATGTGACGAAGCCGTCGGATCAGCGTGATTTTGACTCGGCGATGCAGTCGCTGGCGCAGCAACTGCTGCCGCGCATTGCGGCACTGGCGATGGACGCGAGCCCGCGAAAGGATAATCCGGAGACCAACGTTGCGTGCGAGGAGCAGCAGAGAGCGCGATGCGGCGCGGCTTCTGCGCGGGCGGCTTCGCCGATCGAGGTTGTCGTGATTGGATTGTCGACCGGGGGGCCTTCGGCGCTGGAGCAATTGTTGCCGAAACTGCCGAAGGACTTTCCTGTGCCGGTGCTGATCGTGCAACACATGCCAAGGTTGTTTACCGGCGCGCTGGCGGAGCGGCTGGACAAGTGCTGCGCCTTGCACGTGGAGCAGGCCTATGACAATGCGCCGATTCGTCCGGGTACGGTGTGGCTGGCGCCAGGAGATGCCCATATGGAAGTGGCTCCGCGGCGCGCGATGGCGGGCAAACAGGAGGGGAGCGACATGGTGTGCAGCAGAGTTCGGCTGCACCAGCAGAAGCCTCTGAATCACTGCAGACCGTCGGTTGATTATCTTTTCTTCTCGGCTGCGCGAATGTATGGCGCGGGAACACTGGCTCTGGTGATGACGGGAATGGGCGCGGATGGCCTGAACGGAGCGCGCGCGGTCCATGAGGGCGGCGGGGTGGTGCTGGCTCAGGACAAAGCAAGCTCTGCGGTGTGGGGGATGCCGGGCAGAGTGAGCGAGGCCGGCATTGCGAGTGCGACGCTGCCGCTGTGGGGCATTGCGGGAGCGCTGAGGCAAAGAGTGAAGACGGGGCGGCGGATGCAATCGGGAGCGCTGCCATGCCCGGTATCGGCGACCGCTTTGCGACGGGAGATGACCCATGGCCTGCTCTGATTCCGATTACGAGTACCTTCGAGGACTGGTGATGCAGCAGTCGGCGAACCTGGTCGATCCATCGCGCAACGCGTTGTTCGACACACGGCTGACACCGATTGCGCGATTGTCAGGTGCAGCGAATCTGGAGGACTTCGTCAACATGTTGAAGGCCGGAAGACCGGCGCATCTGCACCGCGCTGTGGCCGAGGCCATGACGATCAATGAGACGAGCTTCTTTCGGGATGTCACCCCGTTCGAGTTGTTGCGTGAGGTGATTTTTCCGCAGCTGATGGAACAGACGCAGAAGCGAAGTTTGCGGATTTGGAGTGCGGCGAGCTCCACGGGACAGGAAGCCTACAGCATAGCGATGTCGCTGGCTGAGTTTTTTCCGGATGTTGCGCAATGGGATGTGAAGATCATCGGGACGGATATCTCGCGGCACGTGGTGGATTATGCGCAGAGGGGGCGGTACCGGCGAATGGAAGTGAACCGCGGGCTGCCTGCGCGAATGCTGCTGAAGTATATGGTGCGCAGCGGCGAGGAGTGGGAGGTGGTTCCACGGTTGCGCTCGATGTGCGAGTTCCGCTATGCCAATCTGTGCGCAACACTGCCGCATCTGCCGATGTTCGACCTGGTGATGTTGAGAAATGTACTGCTGTATTTTTCTCAGCATGACCGGAGGGCGCTGTTCAAGGAGATTCATCAGAAGATGGCGCCGGGCGGGTACCTGGTGCTGGGGAACGCGGAGCAGGCGGAGGATTCCACCAACCTCTTTGAGGTGGAGTTCGCGTCGAACTGCTATTTCTACCGGCCGATTCATGGCGGTTAGGTATTCAGAATCTTGTTGCGGCGGGCTGGACCCAATCAGGCCGCCGCGCATCCTATAGTGTGAATGGCAGATGGGTTGCTGTGAGCGCGTTCGATGGCGAGAGCTTCTTCCAGTACGAAAAAGGAAAAACCAGTAGCAGCGAAGGCCAGCGAGGCGATCGCTGTGCGTGACGCCGTGGCTGCGGGCGAGGCGGCGCTGCGGCTGTTTCATCCGATCACTGCGAAGTGGTTTCGTTCGGTGTTCGACGCGCCAACGGCTCCTCAAGTAGAAGGGTGGCCGGCGATTGCGCGCGGCGAGTCGACACTGATCCTTGCGCCTACCGGCATGGGCAAGACGCTGACCGCATTTCTGTGGTGCCTGGATCGGTTGATGATGAAGACCGCACCCGAGGCAAAGCGTGGGTGCCGTGTGGTGTATCTGTCGCCTCTGAAAGCGCTGGCGGCGGATGTGGAGCGCAATCTGCGGTCTCCTCTGATTGGAATTGCCAATATGGCGAAGCGCGAAGGCATCGCAGTGCGGATGCCGGAGATCAGCGTGCGCACGGGGGACACTTCGCAGAAGGAAAGGGCGCGATTCAAGAAGCATCCGGGCGACATTCTGATTACTACGCCGGAGAGCCTGTATTTGTTGTTGACCTCGGAGGCGGGGGAGGGGTTGCGGTCCGTCGAGACGGTGATTGTGGATGAGATTCATGCTTTGGTGCCCAGCAAACGCGGAGCGCATTTGGCGCTGTCGCTGGAGAGGCTGGAGGCGCTAGCGGGGAGACGGCTGCAACGGATCGGATTGTCTGCGACGCAAAGGCCGCTGGAGGAAGTTGCGCGGTTTCTTGGCGGAGCTGAATCGTCAACGACCGCGCCTGTGATTCCTTTGGCCGGAGGGCTGGAGCAGGCGACTTCGAGAGGTGGCGACGGGCTCGATGACGGGGCGGAGCCGGATGGAGGAAAAAACGCGGCGCTGTACCGGCCAGTGACCGTGGTGAATACCGGGGCGAAGAAACCGCTGGAGCTGAAGGTGGAGGTTCCGGTCGAGGATATGGCGCGGCTGGGCGAGATCGAACAACAGCCGAGCGGCCCGGCATCGCAGGGGCCGAAGAGAACGTCGATTTGGCAGTCGATCTATCCACGATTGCTGGAGATTATTCAGGGGCGAACGTCGACGCTGATCTTTGTGAATGCGCGACGTGTGGCGGAACGGTTGGCAGGAGCTTTGAATGATCTTGCCGGCGAACCGATTGCGCGGGCGCATCATGGTTCGCTGGCGGCGACGCAGCGGACGGAGATCGAGGAGCTGCTGAAAGCGGGAAAGATCAAGGCGCTGGTGGCGACTTCATCGCTGGAGTTGGGGATCGATATGGGCGCGATCGATCTGGTGATCCAGATTGAAGCGCCGCCGTCGGTGGCGAGTGGAATGCAGCGGATCGGGCGAGCGGGACATCAGGTGGATGCTCCGTCGCACGGGATTATCTTTCCGAAGTATCGCGCAGATTTAATTGCCTGCGCGGCGGTGACGCGGGCGATGCATGAGGGGCATGTGGAGTCGACGCGGTTTCTGCGAAACCCGCTGGATGTGCTGGCGCAGCAGATGGTAGCGGTGATCGCGCATCCTCCCCTGGGTGTCGCCGATGCGGAGCGTAGGACGAAATATACGACGGAGGAAGAGGCGAGCCCTGGCATCGGCTATGAGGCGCTGTTTGCGCTGGTGCGCGGCGCGGCGCCGTTTGCGGGGCTGAGCCGCAGCCTGTTCGATGGCGTACTGGATATGCTCGCCGGGAGGTACCCATCCGATGAGTTTGCCGAACTGAGGCCGCGCATCACCTGGGACAGAACACGGAACTGGATTACGCCGAGGGCCGGAGTGAAACGGATCGCGATCATGAATGGCGGGACGATTCCGGATCGCGGAACGTACGGAGTCTTTCTGGCGGGGCAGAAGGGCAAGCCGGTGCGGGTGGGCGAGCTCGATGAGGAGATGGTGTTCGAGAGCCGAAATGGCGACACGTTTATCCTGGGGGCTTCGACGTGGCGGATTGAGGAGATTACCCATGACCGCGTGTTGGTCGCGCCGGCCATGGGGGAGCCGGGAAAGATGCCGTTCTGGCATGGGGATCGAGCGGGTCGGCCGCTTGAGTTTGGGAGACAGATCGGGGCGCTTGTCCGGGAGCTACGTGATGCGCCGCGCGGTGTTGCCATGGCCAGATTGACGACGGAGCACGATCTGGAGCCAGGTGCGGCGGAGAATGTTTTGCGTTATCTGGCGGACCAGGAGCTGGCGACGGTCGTAGTTCCTGACGATCGCAATATTGTGATCGAACGGGTGAGAGACGAGTTGGGGGATTGGCGGGTTTGCGTGTTGACGCCCTTCGGGAGCAGGATTCACGCGCCATGGGCCATGGCAGTGACGGCGAAACTGCGTGCGGTGAATGGCCCTGAGGTGGAGACGATGTGGTCGGAGGACGGGTTTGTGCTGCGTTTTCCGGAGACGGAGGAGGCGCCCGCGATCGATTCGATTCTGCTGGAACCGGAAGAGGCGGCAGAGCTGGTGTTAAAGCAGTTGGGATCGACGGCGCTGTTTGCCGCGAAGTTTCGCGAAGGCGCAGCGCGGGCGTTGTTGCTGCCCAGACGAAGGGCGGATGGCCGAAGTCCGCTGTGGCAGCAGCGGAAGCGGGCCTATGACCTGTTGAGCGTAGCCAGCCAGTACTCTTCGTTTCCGATTGTGTTGGAGGCTTACCGTGAGTGCCTGCGGGATGTCTTCGACATGCCGGCGCTGATGGAGACGCTGCGAAACATTGGCAACCGTTCGCTGCGGGTGCATACGGCGGATTCGCGGACGCCTTCGCCTTTTGCTTCGGCGTTATTGTTCAGCTATGTCGCGAACTATATCTATGATGGCGATGCTCCGCTGGCGGAGAGACGCGCGCAGGCGCTATCGATCGATCAGGATCAGTTGCGCGAGTTGATGGGAGATGCCGATCTTCGGGAGTTGCTGGACATCCATGCCATTGAGGAGACGGAAGAGCAGCTGCAGTGTGTTGCCGAGGGTTATCGCGCCCGAAATATGGATGGCGTCCACGATCTTCTGCTGCGGTTAGGGGACCTGACACGACCCGAGCTGCGGCTGCGATGTGTAACCGAAGAGGTTGCAGATTCGATTGGGAAGCTGGTTCGGGCGCGGCGGGCATTGGAGGTGCAGGTTGCCGGGGAGAAACGGCTGATTGCGGTGGAAGATGCGGCGCGCTATCGGGACGCGCTGGGTGTGCCTTTGCCGCCGGGGCTTCCCAGGGCCTTTTTGCAGGAGGCGCGGAATGCATCGGTCGATTTGCTGCGACGGTTTGCGCGGACACATGGTCCATTTACGACGCATGAGGCAGCGGCACGATTTGGCTTGCCAGTGGAGGGGGTGGAGGCGGTACTGCATGGGTTGGTGCAGAGCGGCAGAGTGGTGGAAGGAGGTTTTCGGCCCGGAGGGATTCATCGGGAGTGGTGCGACAACGAGGTGTTGCGAGCGATTCGGCGGAGATCGCTGGCGCGGCTGCGGAAAGAGATCGAGCCGGTTGAACAGAGGACGTTGGCGAGATTGTTTACGCGGTGGCAAGGGGTAGTGCAGCCACGGCGGGGACTGGATGCTCTGCTGGACGTGATTGAGAATTTGCAAGGGGCGCGGTTGCCGGCTTCGATTCTGGAGACAGAGATCCTGCCGGCTCGTTTGCTCGGATATAAGCCGACGGATCTGGACACATTGATTGCTGCAGGCGAGGTGGTGTGGGTGGGGATGGATCCAATTGGAGAGAGGGATGGGCGGATCGGACTCTATCTTGCGGACAAGCTGCATGCTCTTTGGCCGATCGCCACGGCGGGGCAAGAGCAACGCCTGCGGAATGAGGATGGACAGCTCATTTCAGATTCTTCCGTTGCAGGGAGTAGAGAGACGGAGATCATCGAATATTTGAAACGGCATGGAGCTTCTTTTTTTCAGGATTTGCATGATGGCGTGGGCGGAGGGTATCCGGGAGAGACGGTGGAGGCGATCTGGAATCTGGTGTGGAAGGGGTTGTTGACGAACGATGGCATGGCGGCGCTGCGAGCGTACTGTGAGCGGCCTCCGAGCAGTTCGCGCAAGCCGGCACGGCGGGTGAATCAGCTGGCTGTATTCCGGTCGCGGCGGACGACTCCGCCGACAGCGCAGGGACGGTGGGCGCTCAATGCGGCGGCGTTTGCAGCGGAGCGATCGACTACGGAGTGGAGTCACGCGATGGCGCAGCAGTTGTTGACGCGGTATGGCGTGGTGTTTCGCGAGACGGCATATGCGGAGAATCTGCCCGGCGGATTTTCTGCGATCTACGATGTGATGAAGGCGTTGGAAGAGAGCGGGAAGATTCGGCGGGGATACTTTGCTGCCGACCTTGGGGCGACGCAGTTTGCGATGCCGGCCGCAGTGGATCTGCTGCGCTCGCTGCGGGTTCAGCAGGATCCCGAGAGAGTAGAGATGCTGCAACTGTCGGCGACTGACCCAGCGAATCCGTATGGGGCTCTGATGCGATGGCCCGCGGCGCCGGATGCGAGCTCTTCGCTGACCCGAAGTGTGGGCGCGAGGGTGATTCTGTGCGATGGCGCGCTGGTGGCCTACCTGCGGCGCGGGAATCCGAACCTGCAGACGTTTCTGCCGGAGGAAGAACCGCAGCGGTTGCAGGTGGCACGAAGCCTCGCGGAGTTTCTGGTTCGGCGGGTGCAGGGAGAGCGGGGAGAGGATGGCGCGGAGCGGGCGAGTTTGTTGATTGCGACAGTGAATGGAGTTCCGGTGGCAGAGAGTGCGATGGCCCGGCCGCTGCTCGATGCGGGTTTTGCGGCTGGGGCGATGGGATTCAATGTGCGGAGAAACCTGCCGCCGCTGCCTGGACAACGTGCCGGGGTGAGTGCGAATGCCTGAGGGCGACACCATCTATCGTGCCGCACGAGCGCTGAACAGGGCGATCGGCGGTCAGGTGGTGACTGGGTTTGAGACCGGACTGGCGAAGCTGGCTCGGGTGAATGACGATACGCCGCTGGTGGGCAGGGTGGTGGAGAAGGTGGAGTCGCGCGGGAAGTGGTGTCTCATTTTTCTCTCAGGCGACTTGATCCTGGTGACGCACATGCTAATGAGTGGCAGCTGGCATTTGTATCGCCCCGGCGAACGCTGGCAGATGGGACGCGACCACATGCGAGTGGTGATTTGGACAGGAGATTGGGAGGCTGTCGGATTTAATATTCCGGTGGCGGAGTTTCATACGGCGCGGTCGTTAGAGCGAAGCGGCCAGGTGCCAAAGCTTGGGCCGGATATTTTGTCGGAGAGCTTTACGGTCGAAGACGCCGTCGCGCGGATGGATGCGTATGGGCGGGAGAATCCAGATGCCGAGATTGCAGGGGTGCTGTTGAACCAGCGAGTGGTGGCGGGATTAGGCAATGTGTATAAGAGCGAGGTTTTGTTTGCTGCGGGAGTGAACCCGTTTCGTGCGATGCGGACGATTACGCCACAAGAGATGCAGGCGATGGTGGATGTGGCGCAGCGCTATATGAGAGCGAACGTGATCGATGGCAAAGGCGATGGGACTGTGACTTACTCGGGAAGCCGAAGAACGACGCATACGATGGATCGGGAGGAGCGGCTGTGGGTTTATCGGCGGCAGGGACAGGAGTGCCGCCGTTGCGGGTCCGCGATCATGATGCGCAAGCAGGGAATACAGGCGCGGTCGACGTACTGGTGTCCCGGGTGTCAGGCGTGGGTTGGCGAGGGTGAGGCGCCAGTCGGGAGAGCGCGGATTGTGGCTATCGGGAAAAAGTGAGCGGAAAATGAGTTGACTTAGCGGGGCGGGTCGGCTGTAGTGGTGCAATGAAATTTTTGCTGGTTCTTTTATCCCTGGTGAGCGTCGGCTACGCACAGACGCAAGTGACGTCGCAGTCGGCTGAGGCTCCAGCGACGATGCGCTGGATCGAGCGCGAGTTCATGATGCCGCGACGGGGAGCTCCGTACGGAATCGACGTGCTTCAGGTGGAAGTGGAAAGGCCGGGAAGGCATCCGCTGGCGATTTTGACGCATGGGACATCTGCCGATCCGACAGAGCGTGCGACGGTAACGCCGCTTCTTTTTCTGCCGCAGGCGATATGGTTTGCGCGACGCGGCTATGTGGTGCTGGTGGTCGTTCGCAAAGGCTATGGGCGATCGAGTGGAGATCAGGATGGGAAAAATGGCGGCTGCAACAGGAACGGCGGGGGAAGTTTTGCCGAGGCGGGAGAGGACAGCGCGGACGACCTGCGGGCGGCGGCGGAGTATGGCGCAAAGTTGCCCGAGGTGGATGGGACGATGATCGTAAGCGCCGGGGTGTCGACGGGCGGGTTCGCGCAGGTCGCATTGACGGCGAATCCACCGGCGGGACTGAAGGCGGCGATCAGCTTCGCCGGAGGTCGCGGCGGCGATGGCAAGGAGCATAACTGCGATCTGGACGGAATTGTGTCAGCGTTCCGGCACTTTGGAAAGAAGTCGAGATTGCCGATGCTGTGGATCTATTCGGAGAACGACCATTGGTTTCCTCCGGCGATGGCGCAGAGATTCGACGCGGCGTTTCGTGAAGGCGGAGGGGTGGATCAGTTTGTCATGGTTCCTCCGTATCGCGAGGATGGGCACGGCTATTACTCCGACATCTCGGGTTGGACGCCGATTGTGGAAGGATTTCTCCGCGATCAGGGGATGCTTCCGCTGACGGAGTTGTTGCCGGAGCCTCCGGTTCCCGAGGTGACGCCGCCGGCAGGGTTGAAGGACAGAGGACTTGCAGCCTTCCACAATTTTTTGATGATGGGGCCGCACAAGGCGTTCGCCAGTAATGGAGCGGGGGGATGGGGTGAATCGTTTGGCCAGATCGATCAGGATAGAGCCGATAAGAAGTCTTTGGAGAACTGCGAGAAGTCCAGCCATGGGGTGGGCAAATGCGTGATCGTGGCGCACACCAAATAATTCGGTGCAGATGAGAGATTGACTATTGCGGCGGAGGGGTGGGCTGCGAGGGCTTGTCTTTATCCTTGCCATCTTTGCTGTCTTTGTTGCCGCCGCCAAAGATCTTCTGGAAGAAGTTCTTCTTTTTGGGCGGCGCAGGCGGCTGCGCAGTATCGGGAGCATTTCCGTCTGGCGGGGTGTTGGGGGCGGCGCGGACGATGGGAGCGGCGGTCTGAGAAGGCGGCGCGGCAGGCCGGGAAGCGTCGGGAGTAGCGGATTTGTTGCCGCCGATGCCGAAGAGCTTCTGGATGAAGTTCTGCGGATTTTCGCCCATCTGGCTGCAGGTATTGACGGGCGCGGTGCCGTCGAGGAAGGCGATGTAGAAGCTGTTGCTGGGGCAGGTGGAATCGACGAGAAGGCTGGAAGGCTTGTCGATGTGCGCGATCTGGACGCCGGATGGAGCGGTGAACGGCTTCATGTCGGAATATTGCGGGAGCTTGATGGCGCGGTTCATGAACTCGGCCCAGATGGGCGCGGCCGTGTCTGCGCCCTGCAGCTTGTGGCTGAGTCCGGTTGAGATGTCGGTGTAGTCATCGTTGCCAACCCAGACGACACAGAGGAGGTTTGAGGTGTAGCCGGCAAACCAGACGTCGTGCGAGGTGCCGGTCTTACCGGCAGCAGGAGCGGTAAAGCCGTGCTGGCGGGCTGAGGCGCCGGTACCGTATGTCATGACGTATTCGAGCATGGATTGCGTCAGGTAGGCGGTGCGTGGGTCGAGGACCTGCTGGGCTTCCGGGGAGAAGTCGGAGACGATATCGCCGTTGGTGTTGCGGACGCTGGCGAGCATCCAGGGCTTGAGGTGAACGCCGCCGTTGGCGAAGACGGTGTAGGCGCCGGCCATATCGATGGGGGTGGCGTTGTAGGTGCCGATGGCAACCGAGGGTGTGGCGCGAGCGTTGGTGATGCCGGAGGCACGTGCGAGGGAAGCGACATTCTCGTATCCGATCTGCTGGGCGAGTGAGATGGTGGCGATGTTGAGCGAGTGGGCGATGGCTTCCACCGCGGTCACCATCCCGGGGTACTCCCCTTTTGCGAAGTTGCCAGGGGTGTAGGAGTCGCCGTTGAGGCCGAAATCCTGAGGGTCGTCGTTGAGCTTGGTGAGAGCGGTGAAGACGCCGCCGCTATCGAGAGACATGCCGTTCAGGCTGGTGTTGTAGGCTGCAGCATAAACGAAGGGCTTGAAGATCGAACCGGTGGGGCGCTCGGCCACTGCGTGATTGAGTTGTGAGACGCCGTAGTTGCGGCCGCCAACGAGGGCGAGAATCTGTCCCGTGTGCGGGTCGATGGCGATGAGTGCGACCTGGGGATAGGCGATCGGTCCGGGCTCTTTCCCTTTCGGCGTTCTGTGGAGTTTGCGGACGAGCTCGTCGACGTTCTTCATGCCGATTTCGACGGCGTCGGAGGCAGCGCGTTGCAGTTCGGGATCGAGGGAAGTGTAGATGCGGAGGCTCTCATGAGAGAGGTCCTGGTCGCCGATGCGCTGGACGAGCTGATCGTGGACGAGGTCGACGAAGTAGGGGGCTTCGCTGGCGTCGATGTTCTGGGGAGCCAGAAGAAGCGGTTCTGCCTTTGCGCGTGCTGCCTGGCTGGCAGTGATGGCGCCGGTTTCGACCATGGAGTCGAGCACGACATTGCGACGCTCCATCGCGCGTTCCGGATGCCGATATGGGTTGCGATAACTTGGGTTCTGGAGCAGTCCGGCGAGAGTGGCGCATTGCGCGAGATCGAGCTGGGAGAGGTTCTTGCCAAAGAAAGCCTGTGCCGCTTCACCGACGCCGTTGATCTCGTAACTGCCCCGATGGCCGAGATTCATCTCGTTGGCATACATCTCGAAGATCTGCTGCTTGTTGAACCGGGCCTCAAGCTGGAAGGTAATGAGGACTTCAATCATCTTCCGCTTGAACCGCTTTTCGGGGGAGAGAAAGAGGTTCTTTGCCAATTGCTGGGTGAGGGTAGAACCGCCGCATGTCTTGTGGTGAGTTACCACGTCGGCGAAGGCGCATTTGGCGATGCGCAGGTAGTTGATGCCGCCGTGCTGGAAGAAGTCTCGGTCTTCGATGGCGATGATGGCCTGCACCAGTTGCGGCGGAATGTCCTTGTAGGTGACGAGACGGCGCTTGGTGCGGCCTTTGTCTTCTGAGAGGGCAGTGATTAACTGCGGCTCCAGCTCGTAGGCGCTGAGAGTGACTCCGTTTTCGGCGGTGATGCTCTGGACGACGCCGTCGCTGGTGCTGATGGTGGCCCCATCGGTGTTGTGAAAGCTCTCGGGCCCGGGCTTGATAAAGATATTGTCGCCATTGAGCTGAAAGGTGCCGAGCTGCGGGTTGGCGTTGTAGCCGGCCTGGCGCAGTTCGCCGGCGATGACGTTGGCGGAAAGTTTCTGGCCGGGACGGACTTGTGGCGAAGCCGCGTAGATCTGCGAGACGCTGCCGAAGATGGGGCCCGCGGCGAGGCGGTCATCGACAACCTTCTGATAGTGGTAATAGAAGTAGCCGAAGACGACGGAACCCACGACGAGAATGCCGAGAACAGCGATGAGAGCGCCACGGAGAATGCGAAATCGAAGGCTCGGGGATTTGGAGTCGCTGCGTGCGCTGCTACCGTATTTGAGTTTGACCGGCATCGTAGATGGGTTAGGCGTTGGAACTATCGTTCAGAGGTCAGCTATAAGGTTAGACGGCGTGAATATCTCGAAGCTCATCAGGGCACGGCTTGGCGGGTGGGGTTCAGTTTAGCTTGGGCGATCACGCTGGACAGATGGGAGGCGATCTCATCGATGGAATGATCCTGACTCGTTAACCTGAGGCGGTCGACAAGTTCTACTTTGTCTTCAACTACTCCGCGGCCAATATTGATTCGATAGGGGATACCGACGAGCTCGGCGTCCTTGAATTTGACGCCTGCGCGCTCGTCGCGATCGTCGAGGATGACGTCGATTCCTGCGGCGTCGAGACGGGCAGCGACATTTTCCCCGGCTGCCAGCAGAGCAGGGTCACCGATGTTGGTGATGGTGACGACGGCCTGAAAGGGGGCGATGGCCGGATGCAGCGTGTAGCTCTTGCCTTCGTTCGCGGCAGCGGAGGTTTCGATTGCCGCGGTGAGGATGCGTTCGATGCCGATGCCGTAGCAACCCATGATCGGCGTGACCTCCTTGCCTTCGCGATTGAGGACGGAGGCGCCCATGGACTTTGTGTATTTGTTGCCGAGCTTGAAGATGTGGCCAACCTCGACGGCCTTGCCGATCTTGAGGGGCTTACCACTAGCGACGTCGAGATCGCCTTCGTTGACGTTGCGTATGTCAGCGGCACGGGTCCAGGTGAAGTCTCGGCCGGGGACGATATTGCGGAAGTGATAGTCCATTTTGTTGGCGCCGCTGACCATGTTCCTGCGATCTTCGAGGCCTTTGTCGATGACGACGAAGGCGGCGCGCGGATCGCCTTTGTCGGCGGGAAGGACTTTGAGGCCGATGGGGCCAAGGTAGCCGGCCGGGCCTTCGAAGTAGAGAGCAAGCTCTTCGGCGACCATGGTGCGCAGCTCGGTCACGTAGGCGACCGCCATCAGTTTGGTCTCGTTGACGAAGTGGTCGCCGCGCAGGAAGGCGATGACCGGGATTTCAACGGTCTTGCCGGTGCCGTCTCTCTTCTTCCCCATGTAGGCGACGGTCTTGATGTCGGATGCGGGCGAGATGCTGAAGAACTCGGCGACGTCGGCGATAGCGGCTTTGCCCGGAGTATGGACGAGCTCGGGCATTCCATCGCCGGTCGGCTCCATCTCGGCGACAGGAAAAAGCTGCGAGGTGGCCTTCTCGAGATTGGCTGCGTAGCCGCTCTCGGGACTGCTGACGATGAGGTCTTCCCCGGCTTCGGAGTAGACCATGAATTCCTGCGACTGCGAGCCGCCCATGGCGCCGGAGTCGGCCTCGACGGCGACGAACTGCAGGCCGCAGCGGGTAAAGATGTTGCGGTAGGCCTGGTCGTGCTTGTTATAGGAGACATCCAGACCGGCCTCGTCCATGTCGAAGGAGTAGGAATCCTTCATGAGGAACTGGCGGACGCGAAGAAGGCCGGATTTGGGGCGAGGCTCGTCGCGGAACTTGGTCTGAATCTGATACCAGACCTGGGGGAGTTGCTTGTAGCTGCGGAGCTCCTTGCGGGCGATGTCGGTGACGACCTCTTCGTGGGTCATGGCGAGGCAGAGTTCGGCGCCCTTGCGGTCTTTCAGACGGAACATGTTCTCGCCCATGCCGGACCAGCGGCCGCTCTCCTCCCAGATATCCTTCGGATTGATGGCGGGAAGAAAGAACTCCTGACCAATGCGGTCCATCTCTTCGCGCACGATCGCGATGATCTTGTTGATGGAGCGGTTGCCGAGAAAGAGATAGCTGTAGATGCCAGCGCCGAGCTGGCGGATGTAGCCGGCGCGGAGGAGGAGCTTGTGGCTGGCGACTTCGGCGTCTGTGGGGGCTTCACGAAGGGTGGGGATGAAGAGCTGGGACCAGCGATGCATGGGCAAAGATGTACTTTCCTGCCTGCTGCGGTGAACCGCGCGGGCTTTTCGGGATGAACTCACATTCTAACTGGGAAGGTAGTTTGAAGCACAGGATCGGCCGGGTAATGAATTTACCGACGATTCGGTGAGGGACATGTTGAGCGTTTTGTTATATGTACGCCAGACGACATACTTTATTGATCAAAGAGAGTAGGGTCGTGCTAATCGCATGAGCCCGCCCCGCGTTTTGTGGGCAACCAGTCTTTGCGGCCAGAGGATTATCTCGCGTAAAGGAAACTCAGTTGCCCACCCGACGCAACACCACTGATTCGACAATCCGGTCGCGTAACGTCATCCTCGCGCAGTTGCCTGAGGAGGAATATGCGGCGCTGGCGAAGTTTTTGGTACCGGTCGATCTGCCACTTGGCAAACAGTTGTCTGAACCAAATCTTCCCATCGAATATATCTATTTTTTGAATAGCGGCCTCATCTCGACGGACGCGATAACCGAGAGTGGCGAGTCGGTTGAGGTGGGGGTGATAGGGCGCGAGGGATTTGCGGGTTTTCCAGCGCTCCTGGACCAGCCAGATGTCTCATTCCGTGCTCATTCAGGGGATTGGCGACGGAATGCGCATCCGGAGTTCGATTGTGCGTGATGAGTTTCTGAAGGGTGGCATGTTACAGCGGATGGTTCATGCGTTTACCTATCTGCAGTTGGTTCAGGTGACGCCAGTCCGTTTTGTGCAATCGGATGCATGAGGTGGACGCAAGTCTGGCGCGGTGGTTGCTTACCTCGGCCGACGGGATGGAGTCAGAGTCCTTAAACCTGACGCAGGAGTTTCTGGCACAGATGCTGGGAGTGCAGCGTTCCACAGTGACCGTGGCGGCGGGCGAGATGCAACGAGCTGGAATGATCGGTTACAGCTGCGGGAAGATCAATATTATGAACCGGCCAGGGTTGATAAAAATCGCAGGCGAGTGCTACTGGATTGTGTCCTCATCCTATCAACGCATTCTGAAGACCGGCCTTGACGGTTTGTTGAGTTATGTCGTATAGATGACTGAACGATTTTCTGCTATTTGCTAATATTTTCTGCGTTCCGACCGTTTACGGGCGGCAACCTCACGATTCAAAATCGTTTTGTGGCTGGAGACGTTATGCCTAAAATCCTTTTGGTTGGCGAGGATGTTCGTTTGCTGGAGACACGGGCCGAGGTATTGAAGAAGACCGGTGCAGACGTCGTCTATTGCATCGGTTCCAAGGTGTTCAAGGTCATTGCATCTGAGTTGCCGAATCTGATTGTGCTGTGTCATTCCCTGACAGAACAAGAGGCAGAGGCGATTGCGGATGAGGTCCATGCGTGTTGCCCGAAGACGAGAGTTCTTCTAGTGGTCTCGCAGGTGGTTGAAGAGAAGCACTATCAGGGACCAAAATTTGATGGTACAAGCCTGTCTGAGCCCTCGCGGTTGATTCAGCGCGCGACGGAGTTACTTGAGGGTTGCCCTGTCACCGTGTGAAAGAGATTACGCGGGACGAACGCAAGTCGATGAACGCAAGTTCATGCCGCTGTTGCGGACGTTAGCTGAGCTCCAGGGTCCAGAGATCGTGGAGGTGCACGACTCCCTCGACACGACCATCGGCCGCGATGACGATGAGCGAAGTAATCTTTTTCTCTTCCATCAGGGCCAGGGCAGAGGATGCCAACGCGCCGCCGTCGATGGTGAGCGGGTGTTGGTTCATGATTTCGCCGGCGGTGTGTTCGAGTGCGTGTGAGCCATCGCGCTCGAGCAGACGGCGAAGATCTCCGTCGGAGATCATGCCGGCGAGGCGGCCATCTTGAAGGACGGTGGTCATGCCGAGTTTCTTGCGCGACATCTCGTAGATCACTTGCGTCATCGGCGTGGAGGTTGCGACCTGAGGCATGGCATCGCCGGTGTGCATCAACTCGCGGACTCGCGCGAGCCGTCTGCCGATGCGGCCTCCGGGGTGCAGGTCGGCAAAATCTTCGGCCTTCCATCCGCGGCGGCGGCTGACCTCGAGAGCGAGAGCATCGCCGAGTGCAAGCATGACCGTTGTGGACGCGGTGGGCGCGAGGTTGAGGGGGCAGGCCTCGGAGGAGACGCTGGCGTCGAGGAATACGTCGCTCGCCCGCGCGAGGGTGGAGGTAGGGCAGCCGCTGACGGCAATCAGTGCGGCGTTAAGGCGCTTGAATGTGGGGAGCAAACGCAGCAGCTCTTCGGTCTCGCCGCTGTAGGAGAGGGCAAGGACGATATCGCCCGCGGCGAGCATGCCGAGATCGCCGTGGATTGCCTCCGCCGCATGCAGGAAGTGCGCCTGGGTGCCGGTGGAGCGAAGCGTGGCGGCGATCTTGCGCGCGATAATGCCGCTCTTGCCAATGCCGGTGACGATGATGCGGCGGCTGCCGTCGGAGGAGCGAAGCAGCATATCGACTGCCTGAGCGAAAAGGGGGAGCATCGCGTTGTCGAGGCGGAGAGCGAGGTCGTTGAGAGCGGCTGCCTCGGCACGAACGAACTCAGAGGGACGCGAGGGATCTGACGGACTGGTGACTTTGCTGGACATAGTTGCCGAACCATGTCGATGCTAGCAGAGGAGCGCGTGGCGCACTGGTTCGAGGCCGCTTGCAACCGGATGACTCGATTTGTCGGCCCCGGCAGGATGCGCCTTTTGCATCGTTCGTCTGGGCTCTTCGTCTAAACTAGTAGATACAGTGTTGCGCTAGATGCAGTGTGGTGCGACGCGTGCCGGAAGGATGTCGATCGTGAAGCGGAACGGATTGGTCTTTGGTGTGATGGTTGCTGGGATCGCGCTGTTGTTGTGGGCAGGATGGCATAACCTGCGGGAGCGCCGGCTTGCGATGCAGAGAGCGCAGGAGAACCACGTGGTTCTGGTGCCGGAGAAGGCGGGATCTACAGCGGATACGGATACGGAATCACCTGAGGCTGAGGCCACGCAGATGCGCGGCAAGGTTGCGCCCCCCTTCTCTCTGGCAACGCTGGATGGAAAGAAGGTGTCGCTGAGCGACTTCAAGGGGCGGCCCGTTCTGGTGAACTTCTGGGCGACGTGGTGCGGCCCGTGCAAGGTGGAGATGCCGTGGTTCGAGGAGTTCAATAAGGAGTATGCCAGTCAGGGACTTGTGATCCTTGGACTCGCCGATGATGTTGATGCCGGGAAGGAAACAATTGCCAAGGTCGCGCATAAGACCGGCGTGACCTATCCGATTCTGTTGACCGATGGGAAGGTGCAGAAGGCGTATTCCCCGGCGGGAATGGACTATCTGCCGATGTCGTTTTATGTGGATCGCAATGGCGTTATCGCCGAGGAGACAGCTGGCCTTGGCGGCAAGGACGAGATTGAGGCGCATATCAAGAAGATCGTTGCATCCGGGACGGCGCCGTCTGCCGGGGGGCAGTGATGCGGCTGCTGCCGGTACTTGCAGGCGTGTTTCTTGCCTTGCCTGGCGTGGGGGCGCTGCCGGGCCAGCAGGTTGGGAATCTCGACGCGACGGCTCCGAAGGCTAAGTCCTATGTCGTGTATGCGGCGGAGCAGCAGGACGTGAAGGCAGGGAAGCGAAGCGTGCTGGAGCTGAACTTTCGCGTGGTGAATGGGTTTCATGTGAACTCGCATACGCCCAAATCGGAGCTGCTGATACCGACGCAGATTTCATTTCAACCGGCGAGCGGCGTCAAGGTTGAGGCGGTCCAATATCCCGCTGGCATTCCGTACAGTTTCAGCTTCGCTCCGACGGATAAGCTGGACGTATACTCAGGCGCATTCACGGTAAAGCTGCCCGTAGTGGCTGAGGCGGGCACGCACACGGTGGATGGAGTGCTGCGCTACCAGGCCTGCGATCACGCCGCGTGTTATCCGCCGAGGACCCTGCCGGTGCAGGTGATCATTACGGCGAAGTAATCTGCTGCGCATTGTGAGCGACAAATAGTGTTGGTAGCTTCGGTACGCCTGCCGATGTTTGTCGCGGAGTAATGGCATGATGGAGCAACAGAACAGACAGGAGCCGGCGGACGGCAATGGAAGAATTTCGAAGACTGACCCGGCTTCCGGCGTATGTATTCAACATCACCAGCGAGTTGAAGGCGGCTGCTCGTAAGCGCGGCGAAGACATTATTGACTTCGGAATGGGGAATCCCGATGGGGCGACGCCGAAGCACATCGTGGACAAGTTGATTGAAGCGGCACAGCGCACGGCGACGCACCGGTACTCGCTCTCGCGTGGGATTCCACGACTGCGCAAGGCGATCTGCAACTGGTACAAGACGCGGTATAACGTCGAACTCGATCCCGAGACCGAGGCGATTGTTACGATCGGCTCGAAGGAGGGGATCGCGCATCTCTGTCTGGCGGTATTGGATGATGAGGATACGGTTGCGGTGCCGAATCCGAGTTATCCGATTCACATCTTTGGGCCGGTGATCGCGGGCTCGAAGGCGCAGAGCATTCCTGTGCAGGATGGCACTGCGGAGGCGCTGCTGGAGCGGTTGGAGCATGACCTGCCGCGGATGAGCCCGCGGCCGAAACTGCTGATCCTGAACTTTCCTGCCAATCCTACGACGCAGTGTGTGGAGCTTGATTTCTTCGAACGCATCGTCGCGCTGTGCAGGGATCTGGGGATCTACATCGTTCACGATCTTGCGTATGCGGACATTGTGTTTGACGGTTATCGCGCGCCCAGCGTGCTGGAAGTTCCGGGTGCGAAAGAGATCGCGGTCGAGTTTTTTACGCTGTCGAAAAGCTATAACATGCCGGGGTGGCGCGTGGGCTTCATGGTGGGAAACCCCAAGCTGGTTGCGGCTTTGGGGAGGATCAAGAGTTATTTCGATTATGGGACGTTTACGCCGATTCAGGTTGCGGCGATCTCGGCGCTGGAGGGGCCGCAGGAGTGCGTGGGGGAGATCCGCGATGTTTATAGGGTTCGGCGCGACGTGCTGGTGTCGGGGCTGAATAAACTGGGTTGGGCGGTGAATTTGCCGAAGGCGACGATGTTCGTATGGGCGAAGATTCCAGAGCAATATGGCGGGCTTGGATCTGTTGAGTTTTCAAAGAGATTGCTGTCGGAGGCTAAAGTAGCGGTTAGCCCTGGGGTCGGGTTTGGGGAGCATGGGGACGGCCATGTGCGGTTCTCGCTGATCGAGAATGAGGAGCGGACGCGGCAGGCTCTGCGTGGAATCAAGCAGATGTTTAAAGCGGGGTAATTTGTCCAAAAAAATAGTCGCTGGTTGACGGCTGCTTTTTGCGGATTATGGGCGTTTTTGAGGGGTGTTTTGGAAAAAGAGGCGTTCTGAACATGGTTTTTTGCTGGTGAAGTTGTGGTGATTGCGTGGTGGAACGTGGTGAGTTTGCGGCGCTTATTTTGCGTCGAAAAACGTGCCACTTTTTTGAACAATCTTTGGTAACTACTTTTTGGTGGCCGCGAGTTTTTTCTGGGTTTCGAGGAAACGGCGCACACGGTCGAGGCTGCGGGCCTTGCCGAAGACGACCATGCTTTCGAGCAGCGGCGGCGACATGGTGCTTCCGCTGATGATGGCGCGGAGCAGCATGAAGTTTTCTTTGACGGACCACTGTTTTTCTTCGCCCAGTTTTTTTAGAGTTGACTCCAGCGCGTCATGGTTCCAGTCCGCAGCTTCGAGGACGGTGAGTTGTTCGGCGGCGAAGGCGAGGGTCTCTTCGAGGGTGCGTTTTTTCGGAAGAAAGATCTCGGGGGTGGGGAGGATGTCGTCGGCAAAGAAGAAGTGGGTGAGGTTGCCGAATTCGCCGAGGGTTTCGATGCGGGTCTGGACGAGCGGAGCGATCTGGCTGAGGTAGGAGTCGCTGAGGATGGTGGAGCGGAGCGCGGAGTAGAACTTCTCCGGGGTGAGGGCGCGGATGTATTCGCCGTTAAGCCATTTGAGTTTGGTGAGGTCGAAGACGGGGCCGCCGAGACGGATGTTTTTGACGTCGAAGCGGGCGAGCATGTCGCTAATGGTGAAGATGTCGGCTTCGCTGGATTTCGTGGGGTGTTTGACCTGAGCGGTTGGTGCGGACGTTGTTGCCGGTTTGAGATGGGCGGGAGCGGTCGGGCTTACGCCCGATGCCCACATCTCAGAGTCGAGATGTGGGGCACCCGGATATTCGCCCGCCGCGGGCATGCCGCCGCCCATGAGGCCGAGGAAGTTGATCATGGCTTCGGGGAGGAAGCCGGCCTGACGGTAGTAGATGAGCGAGACGGGATTTTTGCGCTTGGAGATTTTGGATTTATCAAGATTGCGCAGCAGGGGCATGTGCCAGAAACGGGGAAGCTGCCAACCGAAGGCGCGGTAGAGCAGAACGTGCTTGGGCGTGGAGGAGATCCACTCTTCGGCGCGAATGACGTCGGTGATGTGCATGAGGTGATCGTCGACGACGTTGGCGAGATGGTAGGTGGGGAAGCCGTCGGACTTCATCAACACCTGATCGTCGACGTTGTTGTGCTCGAAGCGGATGTCGTCGCGCAGCTCGTCCCGGAAGGTGGTGGAGGTGGTGGGGTCGCCGGCGTGCGGAGGAACGATGAGACGGACGACAAAGGGTTTTCCGGCGGCGAGGTTGGCTTCGACGGTGTCGGCTTTGAGATGGCGGCAGGTGCCCGGGTAACGAGGCGGGAGCTTTGCGGCGATCTGCTGTTTGCGCACTGCTTCGAGCTCTTCGGCGGTGCAGAAGCAGCGGTAGGCGGTGCCGTTGGCCAGCAGGATGTTGCAGTGCTCGCGGTAGATTTCGGTGCGTTCGGACTGGCGGTAGGGGCCGTAGGGGCCGCCGACGTCGGGGCCCTCGTCCCAGGTGAGGCCGAGCCAGTGGAGGGAGTTGAAGATCTCCTGCTCGGAGGTGGCGACGAAGCGGGCACGGTCGGTGTCTTCGATGCGGAGGACAAATTTTCCGTTACGCTGGCGGGCGTAAAGGTAGTTAATGAGGCCGATGTAGGCGGTGCCGACGTGGGGGTCGCCGGTGGGGCTGGGAGCAATACGGACGCGGATGGGGGCTTCGGTGGTGTTGATGCTATTCGTCATAGAGGCCAAGAGTTAATGCTAGCAGAGGTCCGCGAATGGGTTGGCGTGTGCAGCGGCGGAGGGAGTGGGCTAACCGGAAGCTTTCTTCATTAAACACAGGCAACGATGTTTCAGGATAATGAAGGAAGAGAAGGAGGCGACGATGAGTCCGATCGACAGGAATGACAGTTTTACGCTGCCTGGCACCACCATGACGGTGAACCGCGTTGGGTATGGCGCGATGCAACTTGCCGGGCCGGAGGTGTGGGGGCCACCGAAGGATGTTGCCGGTGCAGTTGCCGTGCTGAAAGAGGCTGTGGCTCGTGGAGTGAACCATATCGACACGAGCGATTTTTATGGGCCGCATGTCACGAACCAGATCATCAAGCAGGCACTGCACCCGTATCCGAAGGGGTTGGTGATTGTCACGAAGGTGGGCGCACGGCGCGGTGAGGACAAGTCGTGGATTCCTGCTCTTTCGCGGCAGGAGTTGATCGATGGCGTGCATGACAATCTGCGCAACCTGGGAGTCGACGCTCTGGATGTGGTGAATCTTCGGGTGGGCGGTCCAATGGGGCCGACGGAGAAGTCGATCGAAGCGCCTTTGAGTGTGCTTGCCGAGCTGAAGGTTCAAGGATTGATTCGCAGTCTCGGGCTTAGCAATGTTTCTCTGCGGCAGTTCGCAGAGGCAGAGAAGATCACGGATGTTGTCTGCGTGCAGAACTTGTACAACGTGGCGCATCGGACGGACGATGGCTTTGTGGATGATCTTGCCGAACGAGGCGTCGCGTATGTGCCGTTCTTCCCGCTGGGCGGCTTTGCACCGCTGCAATCGTCGGTGCTCGACGCGGTGGCTGCGGGGTTGGGAGCGACTGCGATGCAGGTTGCGCTGGCGTGGCTGCTGCAGCGTTCGCGGAATATTCTGCTGATACCTGGAACGTCGTCGGTTGCACATCTTCGCGAGAATCTCGATGTGGCGAAGCTGAAACTTTCGGCGGAGGCGGTGGCTAAGCTGGACTCGATCGGCGGTACGGCGGGGAGCGCCTAACTGCGGGCGGAGCGGACGGCGGCGGCTAATCCGGCCAGCGCGATTTTGGTCTCGGGCCAGTCAATGCAGGCGTCGGTGATGGATTGTCCGTAGACGAGGTCTTTGCCGGGAAGCATTTTCTGGGCTCCGGCGACGAGGTTGCTCTCGAGCATGACGCCGATGATGCGCTTGTCGCCGGCGGCGATCTGTGCGGCAACGTCGCGGCAGACGGCGGATTGCTGGGTGTGATCTTTGTGACTGTTGGCGTGACTGCAGTCGATCATGACTTGTGTGCGGATGCCGGCTTTTTCCATCTGTTCGCAGGTTGACTGGACCGAGGCTGCATCGTAGTTGACCGTTTGGCGGCCACCGCGCAGGATGATGTGGCAGTCGCGATTGCCTTTGGTGACGAAGATGGCGGTCTGGCCGTGTTTGGTGTGGCCGAGAAAGTTGTGTGACTGGCCGGCGGAGAGGATGGCCTCGATGGCGATCTGCACATTGCCCGAGGTCCCGTTTTTGAAGCCGACGGGACAGGAGAGACCGGAGACGAGTTCGCGATGGACCTGGCTCTCGGTGGTGCGGGCTCCGATGGCGCCCCAACTGACGAGGCTGGAAACATATTGCGGGGAGATCATGTCGAGGAATTCGGTGCCCGCGGGAACGCCCATGTCGGCGAGATCGAGGAGGAGGTGGCGGGCTTTGCGGAGACCATCGTTGATCTGGAAGGATTCGTCGAGGTAGGGATCGTTGATGAGCCCTTTCCATCCGAGGGTGGTGCGGGGCTTCTCGAAGTAGACGCGCATGACGAGACAAAGCTCGCGGGAGTGCTCTGCGATGGCGGCTTTGAGAAGTTCGGCGTACTCGCGGGCGGCCTCTGTATCGTGAATGGAGCAAGGGCCGACGACGACGAGCAGGCGGCTGTCTTTGCCGCCGAGGATATCGACGATCTCGTTGCGTGCTTTGAAGACGGTGGCCGATGCCTTCTCCGTCATGGGAAGTTCTTCTTCAAGGAAGACGGGGGGAAGAACGACTTTGGTCCAGGTTATGCGAAGGTCATCAGTGGGATAGAGCATAGATCTCATTTTTTCTAACGCAATCGAGCGCGCGGACGAGATGCTGCCGGATTCCGTGTGTCTTTATGTTATAGCCTGCGTGCGCGAGAGTGCGGGCCGCGGGATGGTGAAGGCGCTTATGCGCGCGCCGCGGCTGCAACTCTTCGAAGCTCCGGCAGAACCATGCCGAGGGCAGTGGGGGGGGCGTCGGGCTGGCCCAGGGCAAAGTATGTCTTGCGATAGAGCGCGTAGAGATCGTTGTAGACAGCTACCGATTCCGGCTGTGGCGCATAGCTGCGATAGGGAAGGCAGACTGCTTTCTGTGCTTCTTCAATTGTGGGGAAGGCGCCTGCTGCGAGGAGAGCGAAGATTCCGGAGCCGAGGCTGGTGGGGGTTCCGTCGGGCACAAGCACAGGCTTGGCGAGGACGTTGGCGTAGATCTGGTTGAGAACGGCATTATTCTGCGGAACGCCGCCGGCGTTGATGATGCGTGTTACCGGCACGCCATGCTCGGCCATTCTTTCCAGAATGATGCGAGTGTGAAAGGCGGTGCCCTCGATGGCTGCGAAGAGCTCGTCCTGCGCAGTGTGGAGCAGATTCCAGCCGAAGGTGACGCCGCCCAGATCTGGGTTGACGAGCACGGTGCGGTCACCGTTGTCCCAACTGAGGCGCAGCAGGCCGGTCTGTCCGGCACGATAGTCTTCGAGACCGGCGGCGAGTTCGTGAACCTTCACACCGGCACGGCGCGCTATGGCTTCGAAGATGTCTCCGGTTGCGGAGAGGCCGGCCTCGATTCCGGTGTAGGCAGGATGCACGCTGCCGGGCACGACGCCGCAGACTCCGGGGACGAGCTCGGTCTTCTTCGCCATGGCAATGATGCAGGTGGAGGTGCCGACGACGTTGACGACGTCGCCCTCGCGACAGCCGGCGCCGATGGCGTCCCAGTGGGCGTCGAAGGCTCCGACCGGAATGGGTATGCCGGATTTGAGGCCCATTTCGGCTGCCCATTTATCCGAGAGGGTTCCAGCGATCGAGTCGGAGGTAAGAAATTCGCCGGCGATCTTGTCGCGGACTCCTTCAAAGAGCGGATCGACCCTGGTGAGAAAGGATTGCGGCGGCAGGCCACCCCACCGGGGGTTCCACATCCACTTGTGTCCCATGGCGCAGATGCTGCGCTTTACTTTTTTCGGATCGGTGACGCCGACGAGAGTGGCGGCGACCATGTCGCAGTGTTCGAGTGCGGTGGCGAAGCGGTCGCGCTTGCCGGGATTGTGGCGCAGCCAGTGCAGCAGCTTGGCGAAACCCCACTCGTGCGAGTAGACATCGCCACACCAATGGATGGCTTCGAGATCTTCGGCGAGAGCCAGCTCGGTGATGCGGCGCGCTTCTTCATGGGCGCGGTGATCGCACCACAGGTAATAGTCGTCGAGGGGCTGCATTGCGGAGTCGACGGGAATGACGCTGGAGCCGGTGGTGTCGAGTGCGATGGCGGCGATGTCGTGTCCGTCGATGCGGTTCTCTTCGAGGACGAGACGCATGGCGCGAACGAGCGCCTTCATCTGGTCTGCGTGCGACTGCGTGGCGTAGTCGGGGTCGTCACGTTTTCGTGCGAGGGGGTACTGGGCCGATGCGGTGCCAAGGCGCCCGCGTGTGCTGTCGAGCAGCGTCACGCGGACACTGAGGGTTCCGAAATCAACTCCTGCAACGATGGCCACGATCTTCTCCCGGTTGAGGAAACGTATTCTTTTTGCCGTATGAGGGCGGCAAGAAAAAGTGTATCAGCGGCTCGTGACATCTGAATTAATCGCAGACAAGCGCGATGTCAGGTGGAAGTTGGGTGATGCGGTTCAACCTGAATCGCGGCATAGGCGCTCTCGGTAGCCAGTGCCGTCTCGGGTGTGACAAGCGCTGCGATTTTCATCAGGTAGCCGATCAATCCGGTCCATCCGGTTTGATGGCTGGCGCCGAGGCCGGCACCATTCTCGCCATGAAAATACTCGTGGAACAGAATGTAGTCCTTCCAGTAGGGATCGTTCTGGAATTTGTCCATTGCGCCGTAGACGGCTCGGCGATTGTTTTTATCGCGGAGAAAGATGTTGGAGAGACGTCTGTTGATCTCCACGGCAACTTCAAAAAGCGTCATCATCGTGCCCGATCCGGTTGGGCACTCAATCTTAAATCCGTCGCCGTAGAACTGATAAAACTGGTAGAGCGCGCGCAGAATCAGGGTATTCACCGGCATCCAGATTGGGCCGCGCCAGTTGGAGTTGCCGCCGAACATCCCGGAATTGGACTCTGCCGGCAGATAGTCCACCGAACTTTCACCTCCGGCATAGTCGAAGACGAACGGCTTGCCCTCATAGGCCTTTGAGATGGAACGAATGCCGTAATCGCTGAGGAATTCGTTGGGGTCGAGCATTCTGTGAAGCACGCGGCGCAACTTTCCCTCGTTCAGCAGAGATAGAATACGCCGGTTATTCACGCCCTGGGTTTGGAGTGAGGTGATGTTATCGCAGAGCTCCGGGTGGCGCGCCATAAAATCGTGCGTTCGTTTCGCGGTCTCCGGATGGTTTTTCAGAAACCCGCTCTCGATGACCGTTGTTGCGCACAGCGGCAGCAGGCCGACCATGGAACGCAACTTAAGCCGCGTGGCGCGTCCGTCCGGGAAACGCAGGATGTCGTAGAAGAAGCCATCCTGCTCGTCCCACATCTGATCGTCATGCTCGCCCACGGAGTTCATTGCAGAAGCAATCCAGAGGAAGTGCTCCATAAATTTGAGGGCCATGTCGGCGTAGAGCGGATTGATTGCGCTCAGTTCGATGGAGATTTGCAGCATATTCTGCGAGAAAAGGCACATCCATGCGGTGCCGTCGGCTTGCTCCAGGTGGCCGCCTGTGGGCAGGGGACTACTGCGGTCGAAGACGCCGATGTTGTCGAGCCCAAGGAAGCCGCCCTGAAATACATTTTTCCCGGTCGTGTCCTTGCGGTTCAGCCACCAGGTAAAGTTCAGCAATAGTTTTTGAAAACATTGTTCGAGGAAGGCGTAGTCGGCGGTGCCGCACTGGGCTCGTTCGGCACGATACAGCGTAAGACATGCCCAGGCGTGGACCGGAGGGTTGACGTCGCCGAAGTTCCACTCGTAGGCGGGAAGCTGGCCGTTGGGATGCAGGTAGAGGCTGTCCAACATCATCCGCAACTGTTTTTTGGCAAAGGCAAGATCAACCATGCAGAGGGGCAACGTATGAAAGGCGAGGTCCCAGGCTGCAAACCACGGGTATTCCCACTTGTCCGGCATGGAGATCACATCGCGCGTGAGCATGTGGAACCAGCCGGAGTTTCGCATCTTGTCTACCTGATCCGCCGCCACACCATGCTGCCCAAGCCACAGTTCGACGTCATAGTAGTAGCACTGCTTCGACCAGAGCATGCCGGCGAATGCCTGCCGCATCACCAGTTTTTCGTCATCGGAGACGTGCTGCGGGAGGACCATCCGATAAAAGTCGTCCGCTTCTTTTTGTCGAAGCTGCATGATCGAAGAGAAATCGGCGAATGCAGTTGCCTTTCCGGTTCCCGACCGGGTGAGACGCATCCGGATAGCTTCGCTCTTTCCGGCTGAGACCTTCAGCTCGTAGTGCGCGGCGGCCTTGGTGCCTGTGCGGCCGGGATTGACTGCGCGAATCTCTTTTTGGATGAAATATCGATGGAACGCGTCCTTGGTATAGGGGGTGATGGATTTTCCACCGCGCCGTTCTTCGTTGGTTTCATTGTTGGTGAAAAGAAATTCCGGTGCGCCTTCGCACCGCAGATCGTATTCGCCCAACTCAAGCTCGCTTGCATGAATCCCCGTTCCATCTTTGTTGAGAGAGAGTGCCGGCTTCGGTTTGGATGGATCGTTCCACCACGTATTGCGGAACCATACTGTGGGGAGCAGGTGAAGCGAAGCATCCCTGTCTCCGCGATTGCAAACTGTGATCGAGATCAGGAGATCGTCTGGACTCGCCTTGGCGAACTCGGCGAAGACATCGAAGTATTGATTTTGATCAAAGACGCCGGTGTCGAGAAGTTCAAACTCCGGTTCCGAGCGAGAGCGTTTGCTGTTCGTCTGCACCAGGGTGTCGTAGGGGTAGGCTTTTTGCGGATACTTGTACAGCATCTTCATGTAGGAGTGGGTTGGGGTCGAGTCGATGTAGAAGTAATATTCCTTTACATCTTCTCCGTGATTGCCTTCGGAGTTGGTCAATCCAAACAGACGCTCCTTGAGAATCGGATCGGCGCCGTTCCACAATGCCAGGCAAAAACAAAGCAGCTGCTTTTCGTCCGATATGCCAGCAATGCCATCTTCTCCCCAACGGTATGCGCGTGACCGCGCCTCGTCATGGCTGAAGTAATCCCAGGCATTTCCGTCTGCGCTGTAGTCTTCGCGCACCGTTCCCCACTGGCGCTCGCTCAGGTAGGGACCCCATAAGCCCCAGGGAATCGGGTCGGCGGCCCGAGCCTGATCCAGCCGGTCATACTCGGCTTTCGACGTCGATTGAGTGTTCGGTCCGTTCCCCTGCATGGCGAGAACCTCGTGGAACGCGATGATATTCGAATCCTGGCCCGTGGGGAGGTCTGTACACTTCGTTCGATGCAAAGCGTATTAATTCGACGGGAAATTATTTCACGGCCAGGGCCTGCCTGTTAAGGCGACTGCTTTTGACGCCGTGAGAATAAGTCCGTTGGAACAGGAAAGGCGTTGGCGGCCCCAAAACCGCTAGAATGACAAGAAGAGAGAGTGTGATTTTCCCAAAGAGACGACCGGCCACCCGGTCTGCAGGCAGAAAGGCAACCCAGTGAAGGCATTGGTAAAGAGCCGCGAAGAGCGCGGCCTGTGGCTCGAGGACGTTCCCGAGCCGGAGATGGGCATCAACGATGTTAAGATTCGCGTCCTCGCCACTGGGATCTGCGGCACGGATTTGCATATATACGAATGGGACGCGTGGGCCCGCTCCACGATCAGGAAAGGGTTGACGATCGGCCACGAGTTTGTCGGCGAGGTGGTCGCGGTGGGATCGAATGTTACCGATATTCCCATCGGCCAACTGGTGAGCGGCGAGGGGCATGTGGTGTGCGGACGCTGCCGCAACTGCCTGGCGGGACGGCGCCATCTTTGCGCCCACACGCTGGGCGTCGGGGTAAACCGCCACGGCGCGTTCGCCGAATTTGTCGTTCTTCCGATGTCGAACATCTGGATTCACAGTCCCGGAGTGCCGCATGAGATTGCGGCGATCTTCGATCCCCTGGGCAACGCCGTTCATACGGCGCTGGCGTTTCCTGTGCTCGGAGAAGACGTGCTGGTGACGGGGGCGGGTCCGATCGGCATCATGGCGGCAGCGGTGGCGCGGCATGCCGGTGCGCGGCACGTTGTCATCTCCGACCCGAACGAATATCGGCGCAAGCTTGCCGAAAAGGTTGGCGTAACGGTTGCGGTAGACCCGCGGGCGACGCCGCTGCAGGAGATTCAGAAGAAGCTCCACATGCAGGAGGGGTTCGACGTCGGACTTGAGATGTCGGGCAACCCGGGCGCGTTTCGGGATATGCTCGCCAACATGAGCCATGGCGCCAAGATCGCCATGCTCGGCATTCCGTCGGAGGATATCTCCATTAACTGGAACCAGGTTGTCTTCAATCAACTCACCATTCGCGGGATCTACGGGCGCGAGATGTACGAGACCTGGTACAAGATGACCGTGATGCTGCAAAGCGGCCTGGATATCTCCGGCGTAATTACTCACCGGATGAACTGGCGCGACTACGAAGATGGGTTCGCAGTGATGCGTACTGGAAATTCGGGCAAGGTTATCCTCGATTGGCGGGACGTAGCCTAGGGCGCTTCGGCGCGCGGACATGCACGGGGGAAATCCACTCTTGTTGGCTCTGCGTTCTCTTATTGAGAAAAGTGCATCCAACATTTAAAGACAAAGAGATGTGATAGCTCTGCGGCTGAAAGTCTCTGTGACAGAAACGAATCGCGAACTGCAGCAATGACTCGATCGGAAGCGTACGTTCACACCTTGAGAAGGTAAGAATGGACCCAAGCGACTGCGAAATGCCGGGCCGGAATCTCGCTCTTCCCGCCGCGCATACGCCGGACAGTCTGTTCGAAGGCTGTTCCTGGTTTTATGCGCTTTGCCGCGAGTATCTCTTTCGCGACCACACGCAGGAGATTGCACGCGCACTCTTTCCCTCCGGCGTTCCGGCCCCCGGCACTCGCGTGCTGGAGCTGGGATGTGGACCGGGCTTTTATGCCTGCCGGCTTTCGCAGGAGTATCCACAGATTCATTCCACCGGTGTGGACCTCTCGCAACGCCTGATCGCGAGAGCGAAGTCGAGAGCGGCGAGTCGCAGCCTGCGCAACTGCACATTTGCTCGCGGCGATGTGCATGCGCTCGGCGACGCTCCCAACTCCATCGATGCGATCGTTGTCTCCCGACTCTTTTTGATCGTTGCCAACCGCGAGGCTGTCCTCACTGAGATCTTCCGGGTTCTGCGCCCCGGCGGCCGATGTTTTATTGCCGAGCCTACGTCCGGCTTCCGTACGCGGATTCCTCTCAGCTGCATGTGGCTGCTTTCCAAGTTGACCAGCACTCCTGCCGGCAAGTATCGCGAGCCTCGCCAGGCCGACGTGATGACAGCGTCTGATTTTTCCGCGCTCATTCGTTCGCAGCCCTGGGGCAATGTCGATCTCCAGTACGATGGCTGGTACCAGTACGCGGTCTGCGAAAAACCTGCTGTCGGCCTTGTCAGCCCAGTGGCAGAGACGCAGCCCGCCGATGGGAGCACGGTCTAGCTCGATGTCCGGTTCGTCAATGTCCTATCCGATCCTCGATCCCGCGCACCCGGTGGCTGAGCGAGGGAGCCAATGCGCTTTGGCGGTGATGGCGAAGGCTCCGCGAACAGGCAAGGTGAAGACCCGTCTCTCGCCGCCGCTCACGCTTGATCAGTCGGCGGCAATCAACATCTGCTTTCTTCGCGACACTGCGGAAAACATTGCGGACGTCGCGAGATCGGGAAGAGCCTTCGGGGTGATCTCGTACACTCCGGTCGGCGATGAGGCACTCTTCGACGATCTACTGCCCGCAGGCTTTGCCCTGATCCCGCAGCGTGGGGACGGCTTTGGGGAGCGCCTGCTGGCGACGGCGGAAGACCTTCTGAACTGCGGCTACGGCAGCGTGTGCCTCATCGATTCCGACTCGCCTACTATTTCCGCCGGTGCGTTCGAACAGGCGATCCAGCAGCTCGAACGGCCGGGTGACCGCATCGTGGTTGGCCCGGCTCACGATGGCGGCTATTATCTTATCGGTGTGAAGCGCGCTCATCCGGAGCTGTTTCGCAACATCAGCTGGAGCACATCCTCTGTCTTCGCAGAGACCATCGCCGCGGCGAAGGCGGCGCATCTTGAGGCAGCGATTTTGCCGCTCTGGTATGACGTCGACGACGCCGCGACACTCGACATCCTCGCGGCAGAACTGCTCCGCGGCATTGCACCGCCGTTTGCCGCCACTTCGGGTTATGCTGCCCGACACACACGCGAGTTTCTTCGCGACCTCGGGCAGAAGGGACGCGATCTTCGATGACTATCGCGATCAATCCGGCATCGAATTCGCGAGCCAGCCTTTCGAACGGCTTGTCCGTGACGCCGCACTGGTCGGTTGCGCGAGCCTGGCAGACCAATGCTGCGCTGATCGGGATCGGCATTGCCCTTTTTTGCCTCAGCCGCCAGCTGGTCAGCGAGTACAGCCACTACACCATGGGTCTCTCCGGCGTCTCCGGCTGGTCGTGCCTTCTCTATCTGGGCGCGGCTTTTCTCATTCTCACGCAGCCAGTCGATCGCTTCACCTTCCCGATCATCCTTGCGGTAGCGGTGGCCTGCCGTCTGGCGGTGCTCTTCGCTGAACCTTACCTCTCCAGCGATATCTACCGATACGTCTGGGACGGCATTGTGCAACACGCTCACATCAGTCCTTACCGTTATGTTCCGGGGAACCCGGTGCTTGCGTTTCTGCGCGCTCCGCACCAGGAGATCTTCGACAACATCAATCGCCGGGACTACGCCCACACCATCTATCCACCGGCGGCGCAGGCGCTCTTCTACCTTGTCACATGGGTCTCACCGACGGTCACCTTCATGAAGACGGTGATGGTCCTGTTTGAAGGCGTTACGATGTTCGGGCTGGTGCGGCTTCTGGGCTATCTTGGCTTCCGGCGCGAGCAGACTCTTCTTTACGCGTGGTGCCCGCTCCTCATCTGGGAGATTGCGGGTTCGGGCCATCTGGACTCGGCAGCGATGGCGTTCATCGCTCTCGCGCTGCTTGCCCGTTATCGCAAACAGCCGATACTCACCGGCCTTTTTCTCGCGGTTGCGATTCTGCTGAAGTTCTATCCGCTTGTGCTGCTGCCTGCGCTTTATCGCCGGGACGACTTCAAGATGCCGGCCACGGTTGCCGCAGTCATTGCAGCCGGCTATGCAGCCTATGCAAGCGTCGGCATGCTGGTCTTCGGGTTTCTGGGCGGCTACGCCAAGGAGGAGGGCATGGTCAGCGGAACGCGCTACTTCCTGCTTGAGCTGGGAGAGCGAATGCCAGGCCTGCACGGTCTCACGACGACGGCTTACTTTATCTTCTGCGCTCTCGTCTTTGCCGTGATCTTTTGGTGGTGCTGGCAGATCGCGGGGCGGCAGGGAACCGGAAGGTTGAAGCACTTTGGTCGCGACGGAGATGCCTCCTTCCTGCCGCCTGTGTTTGCGCTCGCGGCTGCGCTGATGTTCTTATTCTCTCCTCACTATGCCTGGTATATTCTCTGGCTGGTTCCGTTCTTTACGCTGATGCCGAACCTGCCGATTCTCACCTATCTGCTCGGTTTCTTCTACCTCTACACGACAGCCCTGGCGGAGCCCGGCCCGAAGATGTTTCTCGCCAACGAAATTCTGTATGCGGCGGCTTTTGTAGCGTTGCTGATTCAGTTGGCTCTCCGCCGGTGGCCCATTCACCGCACTTTGTTCGTCCAACCGGTTACAGCGAGCGAAACGCCATGAATACACTCCTCCCGATCCTTCCTGCTGAAGAGCCAACCCGTGATGGGAGCAAGTTGAGTCTCGCTGCCCAGCAGGCTGAGGAAGAGAAGAACCGCATGCGCCGCTACTTCGAGAAGCCGGACAGCGACGCTCATCTCGCGTCCGTCGCGCAGCACGAACCTGTGTGTCTTTACCTCGAGACGACCAACCGATGCAATTTGCTGTGCACGACGTGTCCGCGGACCTATGAGCAGCTTGAGCCGGAGGCCGACATGCCGTGGGAACTCTTCACTTCGCTCATCGGCCAGTATCCCAACATCGCGCGCGTGGTGCTGCATGGGATCGGCGAGCCCATGCTGGTGAAAGACCTTGCCCAGCGCGTGAAATATTTGAAGGACCGCAAGATTTACGTTCTGTTCAACACCAATGGAACGCTGCTGACCAGAGCAAACGGCCGGGCCCTGATCGAGGCCGGCCTGGACGAGCTTCGCGTCTCTCTCGACGCTGCCGAGTCCGAGGTCTTCCAGATGGTTCGGGGCAAGGATTTCTTCGACAAGATCGTTGCCAACGTCAAAAACTTTACCAGCATGCAACGCGAATTGAATGCTCCCAAGCCGCGAGTGTCGCTGTGGCTAACAGGGCTGCGCGAGACTGTCGATCAACTTCCCAACTTCGTGCGCCTGGCCCACTCCATCGGCGTCACGGAGGTTTACCTGCAGCGTCTGGTCTTTTTCGACGATCCGATGAGCGAAAAATCTCTGGCTCGCGCTGAGTCGGCGCTGTTTGAACACACGACAAGCCGCGAAGAGGATCTGATTCGCGAAGCGGAGTCGATCGCCAGAGAACTCGGCGTCATGTTCTCGGCATCGGGCGCCGTGGACCCCGGCGAGTCTATCAAGATGCAGCGCTCGGACAACCCGTGGTCGCTCTGCCGGAGGCCATGGTCGCTGATGTACATCACCGCGAATGGCCGCGTTCTGCCGTGCTGTATCGCACCGTTCAGCATGAAGGGCTACGGCAGCTTTACCCTGGGCGACGCCACGCAGAGCAGTTTGCGCGAGATATGGAACGGCCCCGAATATCAGCGCTTCCGCGAAGGCTTGTTGACCAGCGCCCCGCCCCCTGCGTGCTCCAACTGCGGTCTTCGCTGGAGTCTTTAGCTGTTGTGGATTGTGCCCCGGAGCCTGTCGCTTACAATTGCAATTTGGGGAGAGAGAACAGCGCAATGAATATTCAGCAGGACGGCGGCTTTTATGTCGCCGGATTCACAGCCCGCACCAATAATGCTCAGGAGATGTCAGATAAAGGCAAAATCGGCGACATCTGGCAGGATTTTCTGCACCCAAGCGTGGTGTCGCAGATCCCGAACAGGGTCGGCCTCGACCTTATCGCGGTCTACACGGACTACGAGTCCGATCATACCGGCCCGTACACCTACCTTCTTGGGCTTCCCGTCTCCGCTGCGGACGCAGTGCCGGCGAATCTTACCGTCAAACAAATTTTTGCGGGACGCTACGCTGTGATCTCCTCCGAAAGAGGGCCGATACACGAGATCGTGCCCCGGATATGGCAGCACATCTGGTCGATGGGGCCGGAAGAATTGGGCGGCACGCGCGCGTTCAAGACCGACTATGAGATCTACGATCAACGAACGGCGGATCCGGAGAACGCACAGATCGATGTTTACATCGGGCTTCTGTAATTTTGTAATTTACCCTCAGATGCTGCTTTGTGACGAAGTTCTATTAATAGAAAGGCGGAATGTCTCCACCCGTCTCCATCATCATTCCGGCATTGAACGAAGCCGAATCGATCGGCTATGTCGTCTCCGGGATGCCGTGGGATCTCATCGCGGAGTGCCTCGTCGTGGACAACGGCAGCACCGATGCAACGGCCGCCGTGGCTCGGGACGGGGGCGCACGGGTGATACAGTCTTCACGGGGCTATGGCGCGGCGTGCTTCGCCGGATCGAACGCTGCGCTTGCCTCCAGCACCATCCTCGTCTATATGGATGGCGATGGATCCGACGTCATCGCGGGTCTCGCCGAACTTGTCGATCCCATCGAGAGGGGCGACGCCGACTTCGTTATCGGCTCTCGCATCCGCGGCACTCGCGAACCTGGCTCCATGCTTGGATCGCAGATATTTGCGGGCTACCTCGTCGGCACTCTGCTTCGGCTCTTCGGTAAAGGGAGATATACCGACATGGGGCCGTTTCGCGCGATTCGCAGAACGTCACTGGAAAAGTTACAAATGTCGGAGCTGACCTATGGCTGGAATCTCGAGATGCAGATTAAGGCGGTTCAGCACGGGCTCCGCATTCTGGAGATTCCGGTTGACTACCGCCGGCGCATCGGCGGTGTCAGCAAAGTTTCGGGCGATCTGAAGGCCAGCGTAAGAGCCGCAGTGCGCATTCTTATGGTTTTGTTTCGTGTGGGCCTCTCGCGGTCCTGACAATCATTTGACAATTGAGACTACATCTTGCGGGCTGCTCCGGGCCGTCCAATCTTTTTAGAATTTGAGGTACAGGAGCGCACTATTTCAGCCCTTCTCCGTCATCTTTTCGCCGCGTTCCTTGCCCTTGCGATGTGCTTCGCAGCATGGAGGCCGCTCGCTGCCGACCAGATTCCTGTTCGTCGCACACAGGGAACTTTTCATGGTTTTCTGCTGCTCGAAACATTGGAGGGAAAGACTCTGGCGGTTGGGGACCTTATTCAGGTCAGTCATGGAGGCCGCGTTACTTCGCGTTTAGTTTTTCATTTTCACGACGGCTCGCTCGATGACGAGACGACTGTCTTCACGCAACGCAAGGTCTTCCAGCTTATTAGCGACCGTCACATCCAGCGTGGCCCGTCTTTCCCTCACCCGCTTGACATGCAAATCAACGCAGCGACCGGGGAGATCAGCTCGCGTGACAAAGACGGAAAGATGAAGCAGGACCATCTCAATCTCACGCCCGATCTCGCCAACGGGCTGGTTCTTACGCTGCTTCTGAATCTGGATCCTGCGGCTCCTCCAACACGACTGCCGATGATTGCGCCGACAGCCAAGCCGCGCCTCGTTCACCTTCTTCTGGCCGGTGAAGGAGAAGATCCGCTTGCCGTCGGCGGCGTTCGGCACAAGGCAACAAAATTCGGCATTAAGATTGAACTCGGCGGAGTCACGGGCCTCGTCGCTCCGATTGTCGGCAAACAACCTTCTGATATTTACGTCTGGGTCCTCGGAGGAGAGGCGCCTGCATTCGTCAAGGAGGAGGGCCAGTTTTACGAGGGCGGCCCCATTTGGCGCATCGTGCTTACGTCGCCGGTCTTTTCCGCAACGCCCCAACCAAAGAGCAAATAATTTTCGCCGGCGCGCTATACTGCGGTCGCTGCGCCATTTTCCTCGCAGGAGAGACCGCCATGCAAAATCGTATTCTCGGCACCACGATGCCCGTCCTCGAGTTCGCTCTCGGCCCAAATGACGCCGTAATTTCGGAGGCGGGCGAGCTTTCGTGGATGTCTGCTTCGATCCAGATGACGACGCACACACAGCACGCGGGCGGCGGGGGCTTCTTCGGCGCAATCAAGCGCGTCGCCGGGGGCGGCTCCCTCTTTATGACCGAGTATCGCGCCATCGGCGGACCCGGCGAGGTAGCCTTCGCGACCCGAGTTCCCGGCCATATCGTGCCGGTCGAGGTCGGATCCGGACGCGAGTACCTGGTGCATCGCCATGGTTTCCTGTGCGCCACTGCGGGCATTGAACTTGGTGTCGGCTTTCAGCAATCGCTGGGCGCGGGCGTCTTTGGCGGCGACGGCTTTCGCCTGCAGAAGATCTCCGGTGAAGGCATGGCGTGGCTCGAACTTTCGGGCGAACTGGTTATTAAGGATCTTGCCGCCGGTGAGACCCTCCGCGTTCATCCCGGCCACGTCGGCGCTTTTCAATCCAGCGTGGCATTTCAGATTCAGCGTGTCCCGGGGATTAAGAATCTGGTATTCGGCGGCGACGGCGTCTTTCTCGCAGCGCTCACTGGTCCAGGTCGCATTTGGCTGCAGACCCTGCCGATCTCACGGCTCGCGCACCAGATCCAGGAGTATCTCCCACGAGAACGCGCGGCGGTAGCTGCCGAAGGCGGAGTTGTCGGCGGCATCGTTGGCTCGATTCTCAAAGGGATGTAGCGGGGAGTGCGCCGTCGCCGGCAGCGATCTTTCCTAGGGCAATCTATCCTACAAAGAGATGCCAGCCTTCCTCGAACTTGCTCATGTCAACGTGGTCCGCGGAGACAACGTCGTTCTCCACGACATCAATCTCACGGTGAACACCGGCGAACACATCGCCATTCTCGGACCCAACGGATGCGGCAAGACCACGTTGATCAAAACCATCACCTGCGAGTGCTATCCGCTCGTGCAAGCGGACACCGTCGTCCGCATCTTTGGTCGCGAGCGCTGGGATTTGACGGAGTTGAAGAAACGTTTAGGTGTGGTTTCTTCCGAACTTCCAGGCCGACCAATGCTTCAAACGACGGGCCGCGATGCAGTGCTGACGGGATTTTTTTCCAGCAGCACGCTGTGGCCGAATCTGACCGTGACGTCGGCGATGCGCAACCTCGCCGATGCCGTGCTGCGTCAGGTCGACGCCGCGGAGCTTGCAGAGAAATACGTGGGGCAGATGGCGGCCGGCGAGCAACGCCGCATCATGATCGGCCGCGCTCTGGTGGGGTCTTCGAGCGCTGCCAGCGCGGAGACGCAGATGCTTCTGCTCGACGAGCCGTCGAATGCGCTCGATTTAGCAGCGCAGGCCGATCTTCGCAGGCTGCTCCGGAAGCTCGCGCAACAGGGGACGGGCATTTTGTTGATCACTCATCACATTGCCGACATTCTTCCGGAGATCGACCGCGTCCTGCTGATGAAGGAGGGCCGCATCATTGCCGATGGCCCGAAGTCGCGCTATCTCACGGAGGAAAATCTCAGCTCGCTGTTCGAGACTGAGGTCCACATGACGGAGCGCGAGGGTTTTTATCATGCCTGGTAGCTTGACAAACTCCCTCTGCAGATGATGGGTGTCAAGAGTGGCTGGAGATGATTGTGCGCGGGAAGCCGACTCGGTCCAAAGCCTACAGTCCAGGCATAAAGTATTTGGATGGTAGACTTTAGCACAAATTGACGGGGGGGAGGGGGGTTAGCTTCGCGGAGGTGCGGTGCCGGTCTGGAGTTTGACCAGTTCAGGTTGAGCGATGCGGCTGGGGCCGAGGACGGCGATCTTCGGCAGAGGGCCGCGCACCATGGCGACCTCGTCGCAGGCGTAGAGGCGCGGGCAGGTCTGGCAGTCCTTGTAGATCTTGTCGGGCAGGGTGGTGCGGTCGACGACGCGGAAGCCGAAGTGGAAGAAGAAGTCGGGCATGCGGGTGAAGAGGCAGACGGAGGTGACTTTTTGTTCTTCTGCTTCTTCGAGGAGAGCGCGGAGGAGGCGGCCGCCTGCGCCCTGGCCCTTGGCTTCGGGCTTGACGACGATGGAGCGGACTTCAGCGAGGTGGGGGCCATAGAGGTGAAGCGCTCCGCAGCCGAGGAAGACGCCGCCTGTATCTGCTTGTCCTGGGGATGCAGAGACGGGAGATTCGGCGACGGCGAAGTCGCGGATGTTCTCGCAGATCTCGGCATAGCTGCGGCGGAGGAGAGTGCCGTCGCCGGAGAGTGAGTTGACGAGGTCGAAGATATTGACGGCGTCGGGGAGTTTTGCCTTGCGAACGACTGCCCCGCCGGCCCGGAGGCGTGTCGATGCTGTCGACTCGCTTACGGCGGATTGGATGGCGGTGGTCACTGGTGGCTCCTATTTGAGTTTCGCAGATTCGTCTGAAATGTCTGCGGCAATGCGTTTGCGGGCATCCGCCAAGGCAGCAGCGACGCGTTGACGGGCGGTGCCGCCGATGACGTCGTGGCAGTCGAGCGTGGCTTCGAGCGTGATGGCGGCGTAGAAATCTTCACTGAACTCGGGGCTGATGGTGCGCAACTCATCGAGTGTTAGATGTTGCAGCTCGCGATTCGTTTCGAGGCCGAGGCGGACGGCGTTGCCGATGTGCTCGTGGGCTTTGCGGAAGGGGACGCCTTTGTTGGAGAGGTAGGTGGCGGCAGCCATGGCGTTGAGGTAGCCGGTTTCGGCGGCGGTCTTCATCTTGTCGAAACGGAATTTCAGGGATGCGGTGAATGCAGGGAGGACGCTGAGGATTCCGGCGATGGTGTCGGCGGCATCGAAGACGGGTTCCTGGCCTTCCTGCAGGTCTTTGTTGTAGGCGAGGGGGAGGCCTTTGATCAGGGTTGCGAGCGTCGTGGCTGGCACCGAGCAGGCGGCCGGATTTGCCGCGGATCAGTTCGGTAAAATCCGGATTCTTCTTTTGCGGCATGGCGGAGCTGCCGGTGGAGAAGGCTTCAGCCAGATCCAAGAATCCGAATTCGGCCGTCGAATATAGAGTGAGTTCTTCGGCGAAGCGCGAGATGTGGATGCCGAGGGTGGCGATGGCCTGAGTGAATTCGAGGGCGAAGTCGCGATCGCTGGTTGCGTCCATGCTGTTTGGCGGTGGGGGCGTCGAAGCCGAGGGCGCGGCCGGCGATGGTGCGATCGAGGCGAGGGTTGCGCCTGCGACTGCTCCGGAGCCGAGGGGGCAGAGGTTCATGCGCTTGCGTGCGTCGGTGAGGCGGGAGATGTCGCGCTCGATCATGCTGACGTAGGTAAGGAGCCAGTGGGCCACGAGGACGGGCTCGGCGCGCTGGAGGTGGGTGTAGGAGGGCATGGTGGCTTCGCCTGCCTGCTCGGCGAGTTCGACCAAGGCTTTGCGCCATGCGGCTAGGCCTTCGAGCGTAGTGTCGATGGCTTCGCGGACGAAGAGGCGCATGTCGGTGGCGATCTGCTCGTTGCGGCTGCGGCCGGTGTGGAGCTTGAGGGCGAGGTCGCCGATTTGTTTGGTGAGTTCGTGTTCGACGAAGTGGTGGATGTCTTCGGCTAGCTCGTGGGAGGCGATGTTTTCGAGTTTGGCGACGGCGCGGAGGCCTTGCTCCATCTGGAGGAGTTCCTCGCTGGTGAGGATGCCGGCGGCTTCGATGGCGCGGGCGTGGGCTATGCTCGCTTCTACTTCGTAGGGGACGAGGCGCCAGTCAAAGGGGAAGGAGCGCTGCCAGGATTCGAAGGTGGGGTCGAGTGGTTCGCGGAAGCGGCCGGACCACATTTTGCTCGCGGGCTGTTGTTCATTCGGCTTGCTCGGCATTTAATTTTTCTTCTCGTGAGTATTCTGTTGGTTCGAAATTGTGCTTGGTTTGTGGTGGTTGGACATTTTCGATTATTGAGGCCTTTCGTAGACCAGCGTACTTTTGTCAGCTGGCCGATCTGGAGTCCACGACGACTGGGTGATGATCTTCCCATCGCTACTTAGTTTTAAAGAACCTTGAGTGAAAACTTTGCGATGTAGCATCGTCTCAATACGAAACTCACGATTTCCAGCAGGCTTCACAGCAAGAGTTGCCCCCTCAAGAGCGTTGGGCCCGCGCACCGTCGCCTCGACTCCATTGAGCGGAGCGTCAACATACTGGCCCGCACTCGGATAGTTGATGTGCAAAGTTTGTTTGTCGAGTTTCAGAGTCATGTCAGCATGCTGCTGAAAGTAGCTCGTATCCCGCCACTCACCTGCGAAGTCATTGAACCCTGACAATCGCGTAAAGACGATCTGAGATGTAACAGCGGGCCTATTCGGTTCAAACCTCGTTACCGTCGTCGTAAAAACCTTCCCGTCAGTTGAAAGCTCATCATGAGTAGCTCTCGTCTTTACGCCATTTTCCTTTAGGGTTATATCTAACGCTGCAGAACCGTTTTTTACGCAGGTCACCGTGCGATTGTTCCCTACCGCTTGGTCCTTTCCATCGCAACGAAGAGTATGACTCGAATTTTCGTCAAAGCGATATTCACCGTCCGCCGAAATCGAAATAGTCATAACCTGACCTTGATAGCTACTCTTAGTGGGGTTCAACTTCCATGTGCCGTTCCAATCTGGCGAGAGTGCCCGGCAACCCTGTGTCGCGACTAATACACAGGAAACAAGCCAGCCACGCCATTTGTTCGTCATTACTTTCCCTCGGCTCAGTTCAAAAGTCGGTAAACCGTTTAGTTGGCCACCAGTCACGTAGCTACTCCTTGTCGCTGCCGTTATTGAGTTGGGGCATTTCGGAGCCTTTGCTTAGGGTGATTAGGCCGGTTTGCGCGTAGGTAATGAGTTTGGCGCGGGTGTCGGTGATGTCGAGGTTGCGCATGGTGAGTTGGCCGATTCGGTCGCGGGGGGAAAAGGTGGATTCGCCCTTTTCCATGGTGAGGCGCTCGGGGTGGAAGGTGAGGTTGGGCGATGTGGTGTTGAGAATGGAGTAATCGTTGCCGCGGCGGAGTTCGATTGTAACTTCTCCGGTTACAGGTTTCGCGACCCAGCGCTGGGCGGCTTCGCGGAGCATGATGGCCTGGGGATCGAACCAACGGCCCTGGTAGAGGAGGCGACCTAGCTTGCGGCCGTTTTCGCGGTATTGCTCGATGGTGTCCTCGTTGTGGATGCCGGTGATGAGCCGCTCGTAGGCGATGAAGAGGAGAGCGAGGCCGGGTGACTCGTAGATGCCGCGGCTCTTGGCTTCGATGATGCGGTTTTCGATCTGGTCGCTCATGCCAAGGCCGTGGCGGCCACCGATGCTGTTGGCTTCGAGCATGAGGGCTACGGGGTCGGAGAACGGGTTGCCGTTGAGGGCAACGGGGAAGCCTTCTTCGAAGCGGATGGTGACTTCTTCGGGTTTGATGGTGACGGCTGGATCCGACTCGGGGCGCCAGAAGGCTACGCCCATGATGGGGGCGACGATCTTCATGCTGGTGGTGAGGAGTTCGAGGTCCTTGGCTTCGTGGGTTGCGCCGAGGATGTTGGAGTCGGTGGAGTAGGCTTTTTCGGCGGACATCTTGTAGCCGAAGCCGGCCTTGGTCATGAAGGCGGACATCTCGGCGCGGCCGCCTAGCTCGTCGATGAAGGCGGCGTCGAGCCAGGGCTTGTAGACCTTGAGGTCGGGGTTGACGAGGAGGCCGTAGCGGTAGAAGCGCTCGATGTCGTTGCCTTTGAAGGTGGATCCGTCGCCCCAGATGTTGACGTCGTCTTCCTTCATCGCTGTCACTAACATTGTTCCAGTTACAGCGCGGCCGATGGGTGTGGTGTTGAAGTAGGTGACGCCGGCGGTGGTGATGTGGAAGGCTCCGGACTGGAGGGCGGCGATGCCTTCGCGAACGAGGGGGGCGCGGCAGTCGATGAGGCGGGCCTTTTCAGCGCCATACTCGAGCGCTTTGCGGGGGATCTCGTCGTAGTCGGCTTCGTCAGGCTGGCCGAGGTTGGCGGTGTAGGCGTAGGGGACGGCGCCCTTTTGCTTCATCCAGTGGAGCGCGGCGCTGGTGTCCAGCCCGCCGGAAAAGGCAATGCCGACTTTTTGGCCGAGGGGGAGGGATTCGAGAATTACGGACATAGTGGGAAAGACCTCAATGATTCAGCGAACGTGTTCATGGTGGTTCCTTTCGGAAGTCGTGGCTCAGGGAGCGAAGGCTGTGTCCTTCGTCGGCCTCCCCGCGGTAAGGCTGCGGGGAGGCCGCTCAGGATAAAGAACTGCTCTGCGATCCTGGCGGCACGGCTGAAGCCGTGCCCTTAATCCAAACGAAAATTGGTTACGCGGTGGTGCGCTTGCGGGTCTTAATCTCCCGGTCGCGGGAGTTGGGTATGCGCTTCGCTCCGCCGAGGAGCATGAGGAGGATAGCTTTCTGGGCGTGCATGCGGTTTTCCGCCTGATCGAAGATGACGGATTGCGGGCCGTCGAGGACGGCGTCGGTGACTTCGGCGTTGCGGTGCGCGGGGAGGCAGTGCATGAAGACGGCGTCGGGTTGCGCGTGGGCCATGAGCGCTTCGTTGACCTGGTAGGGCTTGAAGATCGGAGCGCGCTTGGTGGCTTCGTGCTCGAAGCCCATGCTGGTGCAGACGTCGGTGTAGACGGCGTCGGCTCCGGTGACGGCTTTGACGGGGTCGTGGAGGAGAGTGATGCTGCCGCCGGTGCTTTCGGCGATCTCGATGGCTTTGTGAATGATCTCGAGTTTGGGGCCGAAGCCTTTGGGTGAGGCGACGGTACAGTGTGCGCCGAGTTGTGCGGCGGTGAGCATGAGGGAGTGGCAGACGTTGTTACCGTCGCCGACGTACGTGAAGAGCAGACCCTGGGCGGAGCCGAAGTGCTCTTCGAGGGTGAAGAAGTCGGTGATGGCCTGGCAGGGATGCTCGAGGTCGGAGAGCGCGTTGATAACGGGGATGCGGGAGCAGGCGGCCATCTCGGTGATGGTGTCGTGGGCGTAGGTGCGGAGGACCATAATGGACATCCAGCGCTCGACGTTGTGGGCCATGTCGGCGAGGGATTCGCGTTCACCGAGAGGGGATTGGATCTGATCGACGAAGATGGCATTGCCGCCGAGGGTGTTGATGCCGGCCTCGAAGCTGAGGCGGGTGCGGAGAGAGGCTTTCTCGAAGAAGAGGACCATCTGTTTGGCGTCGAGCGCGTGGCGGAAGTCTTCGGGGTGGTTTTTGACGGCGTGGGCGAGCTCCATGATGGCGGCCATCTCCTGAACGGTGAGGTCGGCGATGGAGCAGAGGTCGCGGCCGGTGAGGCGTTTGGAGGCTTCATCGAAGGCGCTGTCGGATCGGATTCCGAGCGTTTCTGGCGGTTTCGCGGCTGCGGGTTCGTCGACAACGTCCGTTGGTCTGGTGTTCATCACTACTGTTTTGCTACCCATGGGATTGCTCTCCTGCCGACGCTGCGCCGGCGTATGCTGCACTCACAATTTCGTCGAGTGCGTTGATGGCTGTCTCGACGTGTTTCCGCTCGAGGATGAAGGGGGGTAAAAAACGCAGCACCGTCTCGCTCGTGCGGTTGACGATGATATGACGCTCCATGAGCTGGGAGGCAACGCGCTTTGCGAGATCGGCTGAGTTAAATTCGAGGCCGAGCATGAGCCCGATCCCTCGAACATCAACAATGCAGGAATGGTTTGTTGCCAGCTTTGAGAGTTGCTGATGGAAGAATTCGCCAACTTCTCGCACGTGGTCGAGCAGGTTCTGTTGTTTGATGGTGTCGATCACTGCGATGGCGACTGCGCATGCCAATGGACCGCCGCCGAACGTGGTGCCATGCATTCCCGGTGTGAAGGCAAGCGCGGCTGCGTTGGTACAAAGCATGGCCCCCATGGGAATGCCGTTGGCGATGGGTTTGGCGACGGTGGTGACGTCAGGGAGGATGCCGTAGTGCTGGTAGGCGAACCACTTTCCTGTGCGGCCGAGGCCGGACTGGATCTCGTCGACGAGCAGAAGGGCGCCGGTAGAGTCGCAGAGTTCGCGCGCAGTGGCGAAGAACTCCTTCGAGACGGGATGGATGCCGCCCTCGCCTTGAATGGCCTCGATGCAGATGGCGCAGATTTCGTTACTGAATTTTGCGCGGAGGTCGGCGACGTCGTTGAAGCGGACGAATTCGACGCCGGGCATGACGGGTTCGAACGGCTCGCGATACTTGGCTTTGTGGGTGGTTGCGACGGCGCCCATGGTGCGGCCGTGGAAGCTGTGTTCGAGGGCGAGGAATTTTGTCCCGATGGGGCGGCCTGAGGCGCGAAGCCGGCCTGCGTTGGCGCGGGCGAGCTTGAGGGCGGCCTCCCACGCTTCAACGCCGCTGTTGGTGAAGAAGACGCGGTCGAGGCCGCTGATTTCGGTGAGGCGAAGCGCGAGTTCAACGGTGTGTTCGTGGAAGAAAAGATTGGACGTGTGGAGGAGACGCTGACTTTGACGATGGATCGCTTCTTCGATAGCAGGATGGGCGTAGCCAAGGGCGCTGACGCCAATGCCGCTGAGAAGATCGAGGTAGTCCTGACCGTTTTCATCGCGGAGATAGACGCCCTGGCCGCTGACGAAGAGATAGGGGTTGCGCTCGTACGTTTGCAGAAGCAACTTACTCTCTGCAGCCTGGACCGATGCTAGTTTCATGCGACCATGACCTCCGTTCCGTCGTTCACTCGAGTTGAGCAGAGGTCAGGCAAGAGCCACGCGGCCTCCGCAGGAAGGATTCTCACGCGCTTGACGCCGTGGGTGAGGGCGTGGCGGCAGGCGTTGAGTTTGGGCAACATGCCGCCGGAGACGATCTGTTGTTTTTCCAGCACGGGTATTTGAGCAAGGGTGAGCCAGCGCATGACGTTGCCGTCGGCCCCTTTGACGCCGGGCACGTCGGTGAGGAAGACGAGGGTGTCGGCGTGGGTGCAGACGGCACACGCGGAGGCCATCTCGTCGGCGTTGATGTTGTAGTATTCGCCGTCGAAGCCGAGGGCGATAGAGGAGATAACCGGAACAGCTCCCATGGCCCAGATCGCTTCGAGCCAGCGAGGGTCGGTTGCCGCGATTTCACCGACGAATCCAAGATCCGGCGTGGTCATTTTCTTGCGGGCGCGAAAGACGTGTCCATCGCCGCCGGAGAGACCGACTGCGGCCTGACCGTGAGAGCCGATTGCCGCGACGAGAGATTTATTGACTCGGCCGGCGAGTACCATGAGTGCGGCGTCGCGAGTTTCGGCGTCGGTGACGCGCAGGCCGGAGATAAACTCGCTCTTCTTTCCCATCTGCGCCAGAGTACGCGTCAATTGCAGGCCGCCGCCGTGGACGACGGCAACCTGGTTCCCATCGGCGACAAGATCGGCGATTGCCTTGCCGGACGAATGAAGGATCTTCTTATCCTCAAGGGCGGCACCGCCTAATTTGACGACAAATCTCACAGTAAGCCCTCCTCTTCTTTCCATCCACACATTAAATTCAGGTTCTGCATGGCCTGACCGGCTGCGCCTTTCAAGAGATTATCCAGACACGAAACGATCACCAGGCGTTTGCCATCGGGAGCGAGAGCAAAGCCAATATCACAAAAGTTGGTGCGGACGACGTGTTGAATCTCCGGCAAGCGTGGCGACGGGTGTAGCCGAACCATCGGACTATGTTGGTAGAACTTTTGAAATACGGCGCCAATGGTGTCGGAATCGGCTGCCTGTTTGAGTCGCAGGTAGAGCGTGGACAGGATTCCGCGCGGTATGGGCAGAAGATGCGGGGTAAATTGAATCTGATCGGGTCGCAGGTGGAGTTGTTCGAGAAGCTCTCCGGTGTGGCGATGTCCGAAGACTGCGTATGCGGAGAGATTGTCGGCCGCGTGCATGAAATGGGTGTTTGCGGTTGCAGCTTTTCCTGCGCCGCTGACTCCTGATTTTGCGTCGCAGACGATGCCATGAGCAATGTCGACTACGCCGGCACGGAGGAGCGGTGCGAGGGCGAGGATGATGGAGGTCGCGTAGCAGCCGGGGTTGGCAACCAGAAGGGCTTGCCTGATGTCTTCGCGGTGCAACTCGGGGCATCCATAGACAGCGTCTGACTGAAGTCTGGCGGCGTGCTCTACGTTTGTGTCCTTCAAACGATAGACGGCGCGGTTCGCGGGGTCCTTCAAGCGCCATGCTCCACTGAGATCAATGACCTTGATGCCTTTTGCGATCGCCTGCGGAGCCCATTCACGAGATTGCTCGTGCGGCGTGGCGAGGAACAACACCTCGGTTCCTGAGTCGACGATCCGCTCCCAACTGAAGGGAAGGACCTCGTTTGCGCGGCCCGATAGTGCCAGTTGCGGATGGAGATCTTCGAGATAGGTCGATTTGTGAGTATCCGTCTCACCGGCACGGCCCAGGAATGTTGGGACCGTCCCAGCGAATCTGGGGTGGTGCAGCAGCAGACGGGCAAGCTCGCCGCCGGAGTAACCGCTGACCCCGGCAACGGCGACGCGAGGCGCAACTGCCGTTGCCTTGCCGATTGGCAAAGTGGATGGGTCTGCCGAGTTCACAACTGCTGAGTTAGCCAAGATATCCTTCAATTCGCGTCTTCAGGAGAGTTGCCTGCTTCTCATCGGGGCAGATGATCAACACGGTGTCATCCCCCGCGATGGTGCCTACGACTTCGGGCCAATCTTCATAATCGATTCCGGCAGCGATGGGTTGAGCGCTTCCGGTTGTTGTTACCATGACGAGTAGATTCATTGCCCGTTTCACTTCGAGACCAAAACTTCCAAGAATCTCGCGAATTCCCGGCAACGCATCCTGGTCGTCGTCAGAGCTTGCGGGCAAAGAGTAGCCCTCAGGCCCCTTGTTTAGTCGCAGCTCGTGAATATCGCGTGACAATGTTGCCTGGGTGACATGAAACCCGCGCGCCCCAAGCTTTCGGCGAAGCTCATCCTGGCTGGCGACCGCCGTTTTTCCCAGTAGCTCCTGAATCACGGCATGACGCTGTTGTTTCATCGGTAGTTGTCCTTGTTCTTTCGCGTTCAGGTTTCGGATGTGGATTGAAACCAAAATGGTGGAAATTATCCTATGTATAAATATACATTATTTCTGTATATTTATACATAAACGCAGTAAGCGAGCTTCGGCAGGACGTCAAACCACACTCCAAAGGGAAGGTGTCGTCGCAGGGTCAGGAAGCTTTGCACGACGTATAGTGAAGCATGGAACGGTATCTTGCATCCAGTCCGCCGCGAACTTCCGTAAGCGTTTCTAGCTCTGCGGGAGTTTCACCCTCACTGATCGACGAGCGCTTTGAGCATGATTCCTGTGGGGTGGGGTTTGTCGCCTCCGTCGATGGAGTGTCTTGTCACGAGATTCTGCAGCAGGCGATAACGGCGCTGGGCAGGCTGGCCCATCGTGGTGCTACGGCGGCGGACGGCAAGAGCAGCGATGGCGTGGGAATCATGACCGCGATTCCGAGGGCTTTGCTGGTGAAGGCGGCAAATCTTGCGATCGAGGATGAGCGCCCGCTTGGCGTGGGCATGTTGTTGATCCCCGTCGAGGAAAGTCGTGCCGAAGGGCTGCTCGAACGCTGTCTGGTCTCCCATGATTTTGAAGTTGTGTGCTGGCGGGATGTGCCGGTGTGTGCGGGGTGGCTGGGGGAGATGGCGCTGGGTACGATGCCGAAGATCCGGCAGGTGCTGGTTCTGGACTCGGGCGCAAGCGAGCCGGACTCGATGGAACGGCGACTCTATCTGGCGCGAAAGCAGTTTGAACGGGCGCATGAGCGGGGCGATGTAACGGGATATATCTGTTCGCTGTCGTCTCGGACGATCGTGTACAAAGCGATGTGCACGGGAGAGTTTCTGCCTGATTTTTTCCCGGACCTGGCATCGGAGGACTATGCCACGCCGTTCGCGATTTTTCATCAGCGATATGCGACAAACACTTCGCCTACCTGGCATCGTGCACAGCCCGGGAGAAAGCTTGGACATAATGGCGAGATCAATACTGTGTGGGGAAACCGTGCGCGGATGACGGCCCGAGACTCCACGCTACCGGTAGAGTGCAAGCCTGTTTTAACGCAGGGCGGCACGGATTCGACGAGTCTGGATGAGGCCGTGGAGTTGCTATCGCAGAATGGGCGGACGCTGGCGGAGGCTATCCGGATGTTATTGCCGCCTGCGACCGATGGTCCTCCTGCTTCTTCGTTCCTGCGCTACAACACCGACTGCGCGGAGCCGTGGGATGGGCCGGCGGCGATCGCCTTCAGCGACGGTCAGATCGTAGGCGCTGCGCTCGACCGCAACGGGCTGCGTCCGTGTCGCTTTGCCATTACCAGGGCAGGGCTGGTCGTGGCCGGATCTGAGGCGGGACTCGTCGATCTCGATCCGGAAGAGGTGACGCGCAGCGGCCGTCTGGGACCGGGCCAGATGCTGGTTGTCGACCTGGTGAACCACAAGGTCTATGAGGATGAGGCGCTGCTCGAGTTGTTCGATGCGGGAACGGCCTATGCCAGTCTGGTGGAGGACACTCCTTTTATTCCGGTAACTGCTTCGGGTGTTGAACCAGCGGAACTGGCCGTGATGCAGAGGGGCTTTGGGTACACGCGCGAAGATGTGAAGCTGATCCTGCAGCCCATGGCGGTGGAAGGCAAAGATGCAGTGTGGTCGATGGGCGACGACACGCCGTTGGCATTTCTTGCGCGCTCGCCACGGCCGATCTACGCCTACTTCCGGCAGCGGTTTGCGCAGGTGACGAATCCGGCGATCGATCCGCTGCGCGAAGCTTGTGTTGTCTCGCTGCATACGCGGCTGGGGCCGTGGCCCCATTTGTTGGATAACCATGCGCCGCTGCCTGGCCTCTCACTGCATTCACCATTTTTGTCACTGGGGCAGGTGGAGGCTTTGCGGCGAGGGGAGTATCCGCAGAAGGCAGAGCTGAATCTAGCGGAGCTTCCGGCTGTGTTTGCGTCGGAGAAGACGTTGGCGCTGGGCCTCGACGAACTGTGCATGCAGGCCATAAGGCTGGTGCGTAACGGAGCGCGAATCTTACTGCTTTCCGACCGCAATGCGAGTCCGGAGACACTTCCGATTCCGATGGCAATGGCGACGGGAGCGGTGCACCAGGCGCTGGTCGATGCAGGTCTGCGCACGCTGGCGGGACTTGCCGTCGATGCGGGCGACTGTCGCGATATCCATCATACGGCGGTGCTGATTGGATATGGCGCCGGCGCGGTGTGTCCGTGGCTGGCTCTGGAGACGGGGAAGAGTCTTGCGCCGGTGGGGATGGATGCAGCGGAGGCAGAGTGCAAGATGTTGAAGTCGCTGGATGCCGGTTTGGCGAAGGTGATGTCGAAGATGGGAATCTCTGTCGTCGACAGTTATCGCGGGGCGCACCTGTTCGACATTCTGGGCTTGCATTCGAGTGTGGTGGCGCGGTGTTTTGTCGATACGCCGGCGCCGCTGTCGGGAATAGGGTTTGCGGAGCTTGAGCGCCATATTCGGCAGACCTGGGAGCCGAACGATGCGGGTGTGCCGGTCCCGGCGGAGCTGCCGGATTATGGATGGGTGCGTTTTCGCAAGGCAGAGGTATCTGAGCCGCATGCGTGGCAACCGCCGACGGTGAAGGCGTTGCAGTCGGTTGTGGGGAGTGCGCGGAACGTTCCTGAGGCCGCCGATCCTGCCGCAGCATTTGGCCTGTATACGCGGGAGATTGTGAAGCGTGATCCTGCGGTGTTGCGTGACCTGCTGGAGATTCGCATGGCCGGCCCTGAGCTGGATCTGGGTGAGGTGGAGACTCCGGCAAGCCTTTGCAAGCGGTTCGTGTCCAGCGCCATGTCGCTGGGGTCTTTGAGTCCGGAGGCACATCATACGATTACGGCCGCGATGAATATGCTGGGCGGCCGCTCGAATACCGGAGAAGGCGGTGAAGACCCGGCGGTTTATCGGGCGCAGGCGGTGAGTGCGGAACGATTGGATGCTGCCGAAGGAATGAGTCTGCAGGCTCACTCGGGCGGGGGTGCGGTGATCGCAGAGGCGGTGGTTGAGGCTCCTGCGGTTGTTGTATCGCTGAATAATCAGATCAAGCAGGTCGCTTCGGGACGGTTCGGCGTGACTGCGGAGTATCTGGCGCATGCGGAGGAGATTGAAATTAAAGTGGCGCAGGGGGCGAAACCGGGTGAGGGCGGGCAGTTGCCGGCGCACAAGGTGAGCGGGATGATTGCGCGGCTTCGTCATGCGCAGCCGGGAATCGGGTTGATCTCGCCGCCTCCACATCATGACATCTACTCGATCGAGGATCTGGCGCAGCTGATTTACGACCTGAAGCGGGTGAATCCGCGGGCGGCGGTGGGTGTGAAGCTGGTATCGGGCTGCGGCGTGGGGACGGTTGCTGCAGGCGTGGCCAAGGCGTATGCGGACTTTATTGTGATTGCGGGAAATACGGGCGGCACCGGGGCGGCGGCGTTGTCGAGTATCAAGTATGCGGGCAATCCGTGGGAGCTTGGCCTGGCCGAGGCGCAGCAGGTGCTGATGCAGAGCGGGATGCGGGGGCGTGTGCGGCTGCGTACGGATGGCGGACTTGCGACGGCGCGAGATGTTCTGATCGCGGCCCTGCTCGGCGCGGATGAGTATGCCTTTGGAACGGCGGTTCTGGTGACGCTGGGGTGCGACATGGCTCGTCAATGTCACCTCAATACTTGTCCTACGGGGATTGCGACGCAGAAGCCGGAGCTGAGGGCGAAGTTTCGCGGCAGGCCGGAGCACGTTGTCCGATTCTTTGAACAGCTTGCCGGTGACTTGCAGCGTCTGTTGGCGCGGTATGGACTGGCTTCGCTTGAGGCTGCGGTGGGACGCTCGGACTTGCTGGAGCAGGTTAAGTTCGACGGCAATCTCGATCTTCAGCCGATGCTGGCGCGGATTTCGGATGGGCCGGGACGCTGGATGGGAGCGCGGAACGATCAGCCGGTCGCGAGAGCTCCGCTGGATGAGGCGTGGGTTGAGCCGGCGATGACGGCGGTTGAGGCTGGATTGCCGTTTGCGGTTGAGTCGAAGATTGCCAATTGCGATCGAGCGGTTGGTTCGCGGCTGGCGGGAGAGCTTGCGCTGCGGCGAGCGCAGGGCGAACTTCCGGCGGATGTGACGTTCAATCTTGATGGTATTGCAGGACAGTCCTTCGGCGCGTTTACGGTTGAGGGGATGAAGTTGGTTCTTCGTGGCCAGGCGAATGATTTCGTCGGCAAGGGATTGTCCGGCGGCGAGCTGATCATCCAGGCTTGTGGACTGGCGGCGAAGGACAGCGGGCAACATGTGATTCTGGGTAACGTCGCGTTGTATGGCGCGACGGCGGGGAGGCTGTTCGCAGCGGGCAGGGCGGGGGAACGGTTTGCGGTTCGGAACTCCGGGGCGATTGCGATTGTCGAAGGGGTTGGCGACCATGGTTGCGAATACATGACGGGTGGCACCGTGGTGGTGCTGGGGCGGGTTGGAATGAACTTCGGCGCGGGCATGACGGGAGGGCTGGCGTGGGTGTATGACGCCGATGGATCATTCGTGCGAGACCGGCGATATCATCCGGAGTTCCTGGTTGCCGACCGGTTCGATGATGTCGAGGCTGAGGTGCAGGAGGGTTTGCGCGATTTGATCCAGACCCATGGGGAGCGATCGGGGAGCGGATTGGCTGGTGCAATGCTGGCGGATTGGCCGCGAAGCGCTGCTGGATTTGTGCGGCTCAGTCCAAAGCCAGTCGGCTGAAGCCGCCTGTCAAAAATGACTCAAACTGTATAAAAATTCATTTTGAGCCTAATGAATTGCAATTCATTATTGGCAAAGAGATTTGAATTCATTAGAGTGGCGGCACCGGAGATTTTCGGCGCTGGGGGCCTGGGTTGAGGCGACGAGTAAAGACGACAACGGCCGAAACCACACCCGCGGCCCCGGCCATGGGACCGGGCAGTGAAAAATATCAGCGCATTCTGGATGCGGCGGTGGAGGTGATCGCCGAGCGCGGCTACTTCAACTCGCCGGTCAGCGCGATCGCGAAGCGGGCCGGTGTGGCCGATGGCACGATCTATCTCTACTTCAAGAGCAAGGACGACGTGTTGCGGACGGCGATCGATGAGACGTTCAACAAGTTTCACAACCAGATAGAAGAAAAGTTCAAAACGCTGAAGGGGCCGCGGGAACAGTTAGAGTACATCGCGCAGGTACACCTGGAGAGCCATGCGGTGAACCGGAATATGGCGATCCTGATGCAGACCGAGATGCGACAAAGTGCAAAATTTATTGCGGAGTTTTCGCATCATCACCTGGTGAAGTACATTCAGGTGGTGCGCGAGGTGATCCGGCGGGGGCAGCAGGAGGGAATCTTTCGGAGTGACGTGTCCGATGGTGTGGTGGCGCACTGCATGTTTGGAGCGATCGATGAGCTGCTGAGCTCGGCAGTGTTTACGGGACGTGTTTATGATGCGAAAGCGACGGCTGCGCAGGTGATGGATGTGCTGTTGAATGGGATTACGGCGGATTAGACGGACGGGATAAAAGGCAAAAGCAAAAGGAAGCAAAAGCAGATCCTCCGCCTGCGGCGAAGGATGACAACAAGAAAGAGTGTGCGAAGGTGTTTGATTTTGTGACGGGTTTTGGGAGACGACATGTTTGATTTGCGCAGTGTGAACGATGTGTTGCCGCGGGTTACGGGGCGTGGCGACGCAGTGGTGATGTTGTGGCGGGATGCGGACGGGATGTGGAAGCCGATTACTTCCAAGGAGTTGTACGGGCGGGTGCGGGCGTTGGCGGATGTGTTTCGCGGATGGGGGTTGGGCAAGGGCGACCGTGTGGCGATTCTGAGTGAGAATCGCTGGGAGTGGGCGGTGACGGACTTTGCGGTGCTGGCGATTGGCGGGGTGGATGTGCCGCTGTATCCGACGCTGACGCCGGAGCAGATTGGTTATATGCTGCGCGATTCGGGGGCCAAGGGGGCGGTGGTGTCTTCAACGGAGCAGTACGAGAAGCTGACGAAGGCGGGAGACCTGCCGGACCTGGAGCATGTGGTGGTGATGGATGCGGGCGCGTTCAACAATGCGGAGAGCTTTGGCGCGCTGATGGAAGCGGCAACGCAGAAGCAGGAGTGGGATGCAGAGTTTGACGCGATGGCGATGCAGGCGAAGCAGGAGGATCTGGCGACGATCATTTATACGTCCGGGACGACGGGTGAGCCGAAGGGCGTGATGCTGACGCATGGGAACCTGGCCAGCAACATCAATGTCGCGACGAGCCTGATGGGTTTTGGAGAGCGGGACAGGTGCATCTCGTTTCTGCCGTTGTCGCATGTGACGGCGCGGCATCTGGATTACGCGATGATGTGCTACGGAGCGCAGATCGCCTACTGCCCGCGGTTCGACCTGCTGCCTGGGGCGATGAAGGATGTGAAGCCGACGGTCTTTGTCGCGGTGCCGCGAGTGTACGAGAAGGTGCGGCAGACGGTGGAGGGCAGGTCGGCTGCGTCACCGGTGAAACAGAAGATTTTGAACTGGGCGCTGGAGACGGGAAGAAAACATCGGAGCGAGATTCTGGTGGGGAAGACGCCGGGCGGCCTGAGCTGGAAGATAGCGAACAAGCTGGTGTATTCGAAGATTCGTGAGGCGTTCGGCGGATCAGCGGAGATGTTTCTCTCCGGCAGCGCGCCGCTGGGGATGGATACGGCGGGGTGGTATGCGGATGTGGGGATACGGATCTTTGAGGGGTACGGGTTGACCGAGACTTCGCCGGTAGTCACGCTGAACTTTCCCGAGGCGCATCGCATTGGGACGGTGGGGAAGGTGCTCGAAAACGTGCAGTGCCGGGTGGCGCCGGATGGGGAGCTGGAAGTGAAGGGGCCGTCGATCTTCAAGGGGTATTGGAAGAAGGAGAAGGAGACGGCGGAGGCGTTTACGGTGGATGGATGGTTCAAGACGGGGGATATCGGGCTGATCGACGGCGATGGATACGTGTCGATTACGGATAGAAAGAAGGAGATGCTGAAGACGAGCGGGGGGAAGATGATTGCGCCGCAACCGATTGAGAACAAGTTGAAGGCGAATGTGCTGGTGGCGCAGGCGGCGTTGGTGGGGGATAAACATAAATTTGCGTGCGCGCTGATCTCGCCGAACTTTCAGGCGCTGGAGGGATGGGCGAAGGGGCAGGGGATTTCGACGGTGGACCGGGTGGCGCTGGTGAAGGATGCCAAAGTGCTGAAGGCGTACCGGGAGATTGTGGACAAGGTGAATGCGGAGCTGGCGCAGTTTGAAAGCATCAAGCGGGTGAGGGTGGTTGCGGAGGAGTGGGGAATAGAGGATGGGACGCTGACTCCGAGCATGAAGCTGAAGCGTCGAGTGGTGGCAGAGCGGTATGCGACGGTGATTGACGAGTTCTATGCGGACGAGGCGACGGCGAAGAAGTAAGTTACTTCGATGCGGGGGGACGGCCGCGGTTTTTTCCTGAGTAGAAGGCGCACTTCGCGTTGACGGGACAGAGATCACACTTCGGGTTGGTGCGTTTGCAGGTGATCTGGCCGTGCTGTTTGAGCAGCAGATAGGCGCGGGTGCGGGCGTCGAAGAGTGCGGGCGTCTGGGATTCGATCGCCTGTTGGGCTTCGCGGTAATTGACTGCGTAATTTTCGCGTTCTCTGCCGAGCAGTATGCGGACCAGGACGTGGGGCGAGTTGGAGGGAACGGCGGAGATGGGTGCGATGTGGGCGAAGAGCAGGATGCGATCGGCGCCGGGGCCGGCGATGTTGGGAAACTTCTTCAGCTCTTTTTCCGCGGTATCGAGAGGGCCGAGGAGGGCGGCGTGGAGATCGCCGGCGAAGTAGTTGACGACGCGCATGGCAATCTCCTTGAGGCGCATGGCACGCAGCTCGGGCACCATGCCGCCGGGCTTTAATGCGGCGGCGAGGGTTTCGGGGGAGGCTGCAAGGAGAGCCTCGGGAGTGACACCGACGGAGGCGTTAAGGGATTGCCAGCCTTTGGCGCAGGTGGCGTCGGATGCGGGATAACCGCAGTGCCACCAGACGAGGAAGAGGTATGGATCGGTGGGCCAGGTGGGTTTCTGAGGACCGTAGAAAGACTCGAGGGTGTCGAGGAGCGGGGCTATGGTGAGGGCAGATTGGCTCATGAGATGGCGGCGACGAAGGGGCGCAGAAAACTCCGGGAAGTGGGTCAGTTTAGCGCGTGGCGATCGGGGTTGTACAGATGGAAAGTGCATCTGAAGCGAATTTTGATTTGGGCGTAGAGTTTTAGGGAACGATGGAGTTTTGTTGATGGATCTAATGGAGTTGGGGAGGGTTGCGATGCGGCAATTTTTGCGAGTGATGGGAGTTGTGACGCTGGCGAGTGGGATTTGCGGGGCACAGGTGGGGCCGCCGGTTTGTGCGCCTCCTCCGGGGAAACGGGCTGCGAGCCTGCGGCCGGCTGAGGGGCCGAGGCCGTCGGTGTCGGCGGCGCGGGCGACTGCTGAAATGGATGCGGCCGATCCGTCGGTGATGTTGGCGTCGGAGCCGATGGAGAACTTCGGGGTGGCGCGGTACCGGCTGGAGGATTATGCCGATTGCGTGGGTACGGGCGGGTGCTACTGGGCGGATGTCGAGGCGCAGGCGAAGCGGGCGGAGGCTGCTCTGGACGCGGTGATTGCGAAGCGGAAGACAGGTGAAAAGCTGGCGATGGTGCTGGATATCGACGAGACATCGCTCTCGAATTACTGCGAGATGAAACGGGAGGACTACGGGTTTATCTCGGTGCCGTTCAATGAGTGGGCAGTGTCGGCTGCGGCTGATATGGCGTTGCCGGGGACGCTGCGATTGTTCAATAAAGCGCGAGCGGCAGGTGTGGCGGTGTTTTTTATTACGGGGCGGCCGGGAGAGCAGACGGCGGCAACGGCGAAGAACCTGAAGGATGCAGGGTACAAGGGGTGGCAGGGGCTGGCGCTTCGCGAGGGGGCGGAGAAGACGATGTCGACGGTGGAGTATAAGAGCGCGGAGCGGAAGAAGATCGTGGTCGCGGGATTTCGGATTGTGATGAGCGTGGGGGACCAGTGGAGCGACCTGGACGGGACGTCGAGAGCGGAGATTAGTGTGAAGCTGCCAAATCCGTTTTACTACTTGCCTTGACGGGGCGGGTGCCGAGGCGTCGGGGGTAACATCCAGAGATGACGATGTTGCGCCGGGCGACTAAATCGGGGCGGAAGTTTCTGAATCCGGTTCCGACGACGATTGGCGGGTTGGCAACGGTCTTCAAGGTGCTGCCGCGGTTTCTGAGCAACAAGGCGGAAAAGTTTCCGCGGAAGCCGCTGGGGCCCTTCCGGACCGACGTAGGAGTGTACCGGACGGCGGCGGCGAGCGGGCTGCGGGTGACGTGGATGGGGCACTCGTCGATGCTGCTGGAGATCGATGGAGTGCGTGTGCTGGTGGATCCGGTGTGGGATGAGCGGGCTTCTCCGAGCCAGTGGGCGGGGCCGAAGCGATTTTTCGCGGCGCCGGTACGGCTGGAGGATCTCCCTGGTGTGGATGTGGTGCTGGTGTCGCATGACCACTATGACCACCTGGGGGAGGCGTCGGTCCGGTTGCTGGCGGGGCTGGAGCAGATGCGTGGGGCGAGGTGGGTGACTTCACTGGGGGTGGGCGAGGTGCTGCGGGGGTTTGGGGTGAGTGCAGAGCAGATCGCAGAGCTGGACTGGACCCAGAGTGTGACGGTGAATGGGCTTGAGATCACGGCGGTGCCGTCGCGTCACTTTTCCGGCCGGGGATTGAGTAACCGGTTTGAGACGCTATGGTCGGCGTTTGTGCTGAAGGGGGCAAAGCATACGGTTTATTTTGGGGCGGACTCAGGCTGGTGGGAGGGGTTCGCAGAGATTGGGGCAGTGTATGGGCCGTTCGATCTGGCGATGCTGGAGATTGGGGCCTACGACGAACTTTGGCATGGAATTCATCTGGGGCCGGATGGCGCGGCGCGGGCGTTTGAGGCACTCGGAGGGGGCGGCGCGAATGGGCTTGGGTTGATGATGCCGATTCACTGGGGGCTGTTCGATCTGGCACTGCATGCGTGGCGACAGCCGATGGAGCGGCTGCTGGAGCTGGCGGGAGAGAAGAAGATCAAGGTGTGGGCTCCAGAGCCGGGATGTCCGACAGAGGTAGTGGGCGGGGTCGAGGTCCGGTCGGATTGGTGGCGCTGATCTCGCGGCGATCTGTTTTGCAAGTGCGCGGATTCGGGAGGGAGTGCGATGAGTGAATCGATGAATGAAGTTCAGTTGAATGATATTGGCCAGATTGCTTTGACGGTGCGCGATCTGCCGCGGGCGAAGAATTTTTATCAGAATACGCTGGGCATGAGATTTCTCTTCGAGGCGGGAACGATGGCGTTTTTCCAGTGCGGAGCGATTCGGTTGCTGATCGGGGTGTCTGAGGAGCCGGTGGCGATCGGAGGGACGATTTTGTACTTCAGAGTCTCCGATCTTGAGAAGGTGCATGCGGCGCTGAAGGCGAAGGGTGTGGAGTCTGTGGAGCCGCCGCATCTGGTGGCGCGGATGCCCGATCATGAACTCTGGATCGCGTTTCTAAAGGATACGGAGGGTAATACGCTGGGGTTGATGAGCGAGGTGAGGTGAGTGGATGAGCGGCTGAGAGCTACTGAGGCAGCTTAAAGTCTACGCTTACGGTGGTTGCGACCTCGACGGGATGGCCATTGATGAGATACGGACGGTAGCGCCAGTTGCGCACGGCGTGGGTTGCCGCGCTGCGAAGCAGCCGGTGGCCGTTGATGACGTGCACGTCTTCGATCGTCCCCTCTTTCGAGATGATTGCCTTCATGACGACTTCACCTTGCATGCGGGTGAGGCTGGCGAGTTTGGGGTAGGACGGTTGCGGGGCCAAAAGAACGTTGGCAGCCATGATGTGTGCGGAGACGTTGACAGGTTCCGCGAGCGTGGCCGGATAAGTCGAATCGTCAGAGTTGGCCAGCGAGGCTGCGGAGGGTTTTGGTAGCAGGATTCGCGCGCTGTCTCCCGGTGCGGTGGAGGAATATTTTGTGTCGGCGGGAGGGGGTGGCGGAACGCTGCGGCGGATTTGGGTGGAGCGATTAAACGCGCGCGCGTCGGTTCCTGGTGAGTGAGTTGGGGCAGTTGCGGCGGGGCTATGCGTTGGAGGTGCAGTCACTGTAAATGGGTCGGAGGTGGTGAGGCCGGGCGCAGGAACTGGATTCGGGGAAGCGGCTGCTTCGTTTTCGACGATAGGGGCAGGAACCGGTTGGATTGTTATCGATGACTTGTTCCGGCTGAAGCCCCAGTAGAAAAGCGAGACCAGAAGTGCGGTTGCCGCAGCGGTGACGGGAATGGCGATCTTGCTTCTCGTGTCTCTCGAAGGGGCTTGTAGTGGGGACTGCCTTGGAGGTGGCTCATGGTGCGACAGTGAGTCGGGTGGCATCGCAGCTTGCGTTTGGATGGGCGCGGGCGGAGGAGGCTCGTCGGGCGGCGGATCGGGGAAGGGCTCTGATATCAGCACGCTTGAGTATCTGGCTTCCGGCGTGTGGGCAAACTGGGGTGGGGTTGCAGGCGGCCCGGGCGTTGGAAGATGGTCGAGGCGCGGCTCGATGCGGCCTATTCTCTCGTCAATCGAATCGAGATAGTGTTTGACCTGCAGGGAGTTCAATTCGAGGCGGGCGAGTGATTCGACGAGTGAGTTTCCTGTGTCCGAGTGAGGTAACGGATCGAGATTCGGGAGTCTGGGGGCGGCTTCGAGGGGGCTTAGGTCGGCGGTATCGTTGACTGGCTCTTGAACTGGCTCTGAGAGGGGGTCTGGAACTGGATATGGAACGGGGTCTGGGAGTGGGGACGGGCGTATTTGGGTCGACGTTGTTTGGTCGGAGGGCGTCTCGTGCCCGGACGTATCGCGATTGAGGGACGGTGGAGGGGGAAGATACGGTTGTGGTTCTTCCTGATAGGGCTCGGTTGGATGATACGGTTGGATGATAGCTCGGTTTGATACGGCGACGCGTTGATTGGGTCCGATTGGTGGCTGTCAGGAACCTCGGTGCCGGCCGGTCTTCCGCCTCCGGAGCTTATGAGGAAATCGACGAGAACGCTGACTGGCTGGCTCATGTCACTATCGGAGTCGGCAACGTCGGGGCCTCCGCTGGCGATGGCGATGATACTCAGCACAGTGCGAAGGGAGACGTGTTCCTCCCCTCCCATGAAGGATCGTGCCAGAGAAGCAAGGTCGTTGCGAAGTTGCGAGTCGGTTTCGAGGGTTTCGGTGAAGGCGGGGAAGTCGGCCGGAGATCCGAACTGGACATGATTGGCAGCGAGAACCTGCTGGACCTGCTCGATGTAGCTACCGAAGAGGTTTGAGGTTTCCGGGGCGTTGGAAAAGTAGACCATCGCAGATTTTTAGATGCTGGTTTTCCAGGAAACGCAGATTTGGCCTCCCAGAAATGGATTGATCGCGTGGGGAGGTGGCTCGGACTGTGCTCGGGTTTGGGAGGGATAGTCTGGGATATGATTTTGTTTGTAGGTTCGATGAGATTTCCGGAGGAAAAATGAAGGTTGGAATGTTGACGGGCGGCGGTGACTGCCCTGGATTGAATGCGGTGATTCGGGCGGCGGTTCGCAAGGGGATACAGCACTACGGGGACGAGTTTGTCGGGTTCATGGAGGGTTGGCGGGGGGTTATCGACGATGTGACGATGCCGCTGAGCCTGGAGACGACGTCGGGGATTCTGCAGAAGGGCGGGACGATTCTGCGGTCTTCGCGGACGAATGTGAAGAAGATTCCGGGCGGGTTTGATAAGTGCGTTGAGGTGTTGAAGAAGAACAAGATCGATGCGCTGATTGCTTTGGGTGGGGACGATACGCAGTCGATCTCGCTGGCGCTGAGCGAGAAGGGCGTGAAGTGCGTTGGGGTGCCGAAGACGATCGATAACGATCTGAGCGGGACGGACGCTTGTTTTGGTTTCGATACGGCCGTGACGATTGCGACCGAGGCGGTGGACCGGCTGCACTCGACTGCCGAGGCGCATAACCGGATCCTGGTGTGCGAGGTGATGGGACGGGATGCGGGATGGATTGCGATTACGTCGGGAATTGCGGGCGGGGCGGATGTGATCCTGGTCCCGGAGGTGCCAATCGATATCGACGAGGTGTGCCGTTTGCTGAAGTACAGGCACGACCATGGGAAGAAGTTCGGGATTGTAGTGGCCGCAGAGGGAGCGAAGTTTCCGGAGGGGACGCAGGCGACCCATGGCCAGAGCGTGGACTCGTTCGGGCATGTGCGGCTGAGCGGGATTGGGCAGGCGCTGGCGGAGGAGATCGAGAAACGGACAGGCTATGAGACTCGGAGTGTGAACCTGGGACATACGCAGCGGGGCGGAACGCCTTCGGCATATGACCGGATGCTGGCGACGCGGTATGGCGTGGCAGCGATTGACCTGGTGCATGCGGGAAAATTTGGCCGTCTGGTGGTGCTGAAGGGGACACAGATTACCGATATTCCGCTGGCAGATGCGATTGCGAAGACCCGGACGGTGGGGGAAGATCTGCTGGCGGTGATGAAGGGATTGCAGCCGGCGAAGTAGGGGCAGGCGCAGACTTGCGGCAGGATGCCTCTGCGGGGGCATCTTTCTGCGTGGACTGAGGCGCTTGCGCACCAGTAAGAGCGGCGAGTTCCTGCCGCAAATGCGGGTTGGGATAGGGACCGGCTCTGAAAGCGAGTAGTACTTTCGTATCAGTAATTTAGTGGTTAATGATGAGAGATTTTTCTTGTATGGGTGAGGAAAAGGGGATACAAAGAGGGTGCTGGGTTGATTTTGACCCTGGTAAAGCTCGAAGTGGATGAACGGAGACCTGTGATGGCGGTAGCGGTGCAGACGGTAGCGCGCGAAGTGATGGATATCCGGCAGGCGTCGGGGTACCTGGGCATTAGCGGCGATACGTTGTACCGGTATGCGTCTGAAGGGTTCGTTCCGGCGTTCAAACTGGGGAACCGGTGGCGGTTCCGGAAGACGCTGCTGGATGCGTGGATGGACGAAAAGTCCGGAGTGAAGGCCCCTCCGACACCGATTGCGGTGATGCCGAGACAGAAGAAGCCGGCGGGGCGGGCGAGGTAGCTCTTCGTTGTCTGGTCACGGTCCAGAGTAAAAAACTGAGAACTGACAACTGAGAACTGACAACTTGGCCTCACGCGGGATTGAGCGTGATAACGGTGATCTCGGGTGGGCAGTTGAGACGGAATGGGAGGCCTACGGTACCGATGCCGCGGTTGACGTAGAGCTGCATCTGGTTGAAGCGATAGTAGCCTTCGGGATACTTCTCGGCCATGGGGGGCAGGACGAGCGGTCCGAGGAAGGGGAGCCTGATCTGGCCGCCGTGGGAGTGGCCGGCGAGCATGAGGTCGACGAGATGACCGCGGGGGTGGGCGACGACGTCGTCGGCGTAGTCGGGCTCGTGGGCCATGAGGAGGACGGGGCCATCGGGTTGACTGGGGATGGCGAGATCAAGGTCGGGGTGGCTGGTGCCGGGGTCGTCGACGCCGCAGAGCCAGAGGCGGGCGCCGTTGCGTTCGACTGGGAGATGCCGGTTGACCAGAACGGGAGTGCCATGGGCGGTGAGAGCGCGGGTGACCTCGGCGGCCCCATAGGCGACGTCGTGGTTGCCGAGGATGCCGTAGCGGAGGGGAGCGGTGAGGGTGGTGATGATCTCGGCGCAGCGGTGGATTGCGTGGCGGCCGGCGATGAAGGTGAGGGAGCCGTGAGTGATGAAGTCGCCGGTGAGGAGGACGAGGTCGGGGGTGAGGGTATTGACGTGGCGGACGATGCGTTCGAGGAAGAAGGGCTCGGTGTACTCGTCGAGGTGTATGTCGCTGATCTGGATGATGCGATATCCGTGGAAGGGGGCGGGAAGATTGGAGATAGCGATGGGGCGGGAGACGATGTCGATTTCGTGGCGCGCGAATTCGCCGGCGTAGAGGGCCAGTCCTGCGGTGGCGGCGCCGGTGCCGATGAGGAAGTTTCTACGGGTGAAGCGTGAAGGTTGGGGAGGGGCGGAACCGGGCATAGCTCATGATACTGGGTCGGAGGGGCAGAGCGGTCGAGGAAGGCTCTGGTTGGGTAGAATCAAAGAGATGAATCTGAGTTTGCGGAAAAAAAGAGCAGTTGCTGCTGCGAAGAGTGAAGGTGTCGATGGGCTTCTGGTAACGCATCTGCCGGATGTGCGGTACCTGTGTGGATTTACGGGTTCGAATGCGGCGCTGGTGCTGGCGGGCCAGCGGGCGGTGCTGTTTACCGACGGGCGGTATACGGCGCAGGCCAGGGCCGAGGCGCGGGGAACCAGGGTGGTGATTGCGGCCAAGCCGGCGGTAGCGGCGGCCTGCGAGTGGATGGAGTCTGCGCGGGTGCGGCGGTGCGGGTTCGATGCTACGCGGACGACGGTGGCGGGGCTGGAGGCGATGCGGAAGGCGGTTGGGGCAAAGGTTCGGCGCGGGATGTTTGTGGCGGTGGGGCCGCTGGTGGCGAGGCTGCGGGAGGTGAAGGATTCCGGCGAGATTGCAAAGCTGCGGGCGGCTGCCCGGATGGGGTGCGAGCTGTTTGAGGGGACGCTGAGTTATCTGGAGGCGGACCTGACGGAGACGGAGGTGGCGGCGACGTTGGAGTATGCGGCGCGGCTGGCCGGAGCAGAGGGGATGAGCTTCGAGACGATTGTGGCCAGCGGGAAGCGGTCGGCGCTGCCGCACGGCCGGGCGACGGCGGCGAAGTTGCCGAAGCGTGGGTTCGTGACGCTGGATTTCGGTGTTATTCTCGACGGATATTTGAGCGATATGACGCGTACCGTGCACATGGGCAAGGCGATGCCGGGGGAACGGGACGTGTATGATTCTGTGCTGGAAGCGCAGGAGGCTGCGGTCGCGGCTGTGGCGCCCGGAGTGACCGCGGGAGAGATAGACGAGGCGGCACGAAGCGTGTTGCGGAGGGTGAAGCTGGATCAATACTTCAGCCACTCGACGGGGCACGGAGTTGGCCTGGAGATTCACGAAGGACCAAGGCTGGCAGCAAAACAGAAGCAGGTTTTAGAGCAGGGAATGGTGATTACGGTCGAACCGGGGGTGTATATGCCGGGGCGATTTGGATTGCGAATTGAGGATATGGTTCTAGTGACGGCCAGGGGCGGAGAGGTTTTGACGCCGAGTACCAAGGCCTGGATTGAACTTTGAGGCAGGAACGAGAAGCCCGAGCCCGGGGAACAGGGTTTAGGGATTTTGAGATCGAACTACAGGTGTTTTTTGGCACCGGGAAGAGACATGATGGACCCAAATAAGCTGGAAGAGCTTCGCGTGCTGGTGGATTTTTTGAAGGCGAATGGAATCGCCGAGTTCGACATGGAGCAGGATGACCTGAAGGTGCGGATCAAGTTTGCGGGCGCGGGCGGGGCGACGCCGGGACTCGACCTCGGGCAGCTGGCGCAGCTGATGCGCGGCGGCGGGGAGAATATTCCGAGCCTGAGGCAGCCGATGGCGCCGGCGGGGATGAGCGCGGCTGCAGAACTTGCCGATGAGTTGGAAGAGAAGCTGCATGAAGTGAAGTCGCCGATTGTGGGGACGTTCTATGAGTCGCCCTCGCCGGGTGCGCCGGCGTTTGTGAAGATTGGGGACCAGGTTGAGGTGGGACAGGTACTTTGCATCGTCGAGGCGATGAAACTGATGAATGAGATTGAGGCCGACGTGGCCGGCGAGGTGGTGAGACGGATCGCTTCGAGTGGACAGCCGGTGGAGTACGGACAGGCGCTGTTTGCCATTCGGCAGCGGTAGAAGCTGGTTGTCAGTTCTCCGTTCTCAGTTGTGAGGAACCAGACAGTTATTGCGGGAGTTACATGTTTCGTAAGGTTTTGATTGCAAACCGGGGTGAGATTGCGCTGCGGGTGATCAGCGCTTGCAGGGAGATGGGCATTCGTACGGTTGCAGTGTATAGCGAGGCAGATAGAAATTCGCTGCACGTGCGGTTTGCGGATGAGGCGATCTGCATTGGGCCTCCGCGGTCGGCGGACAGCTATTTGAACGTGCCCGCGGTGATCTCGGCGGCGGAGATTGCGGATGTGGATGCGATCCATCCGGGGTATGGACTGCTGAGTGAGAACGCGAACTTCGCGGAGGTGTGCCGGGCATCGAATATCAAGTTCATCGGACCTCCTCCGGAGGTGACGCGGATGATGGGTGAGAAGTCCACGGCGCGGCAGACGATGAAGAAGGCGAAGGTGCCGATTCTCCCCGGGTCGGATGGCGTGATCGCGGATGAGAAAGAGGCGCTGGAGTGGGCTAAGGAGGTCGGCTATCCGGTGATCCTGAAGGCTGTGGCGGGCGGTGGCGGACGTGGGATGCGCATCTGCAGGAATGCCGAGGAACTGCCTTCGATGTATCAACAGGCTTCAACAGAGGCCGCCAACGCTTTCGGTAACGGTGACATGTATATGGAGAAGTTCATCGAGCGGCCGAGGCATATCGAGTTTCAAGTGCTGGCGGATGAGCATGGCAATGTGATGAGTCTCGGCGAGCGCGAATGCTCGATCCAGCGACGGCACCAGAAGCTGATTGAAGAGGCGCCGAGTTTGATGGTGACTCCGAAGCTGCGCGAGGAGCTGGGAAAGACGATCAAGAAGGCGCTGGAGAACATTGGGTATTGGAACGCGGGGACGATCGAATTCTTGATGGATGAAGATGGCAAGATCTACTTCATCGAGATGAATACGCGAATCCAGGTGGAGCATTGTGTCACCGAGATGGTGACAGGAATTGATCTGGTGAAGGCGCAGTTGCGGATTGCGGCAGGGGAGAAGCTGACTTCGATTATTACGAAGCCGGTGGAGATTCGCGGACATGCGATCGAGTGCCGGATAAATGCAGAGCATCCGGAGAAGTTCACGCCGAGCGCGGGGAAGATCACGGCGTTCAATGTGCCGGGCGGAAACGGGGTTCGGGTGGATACGGCGCAGTATGCGGAGGGAGTTGTGCCGCCTTATTACGATTCCCTGATTGCGAAGTTGATCTGCCATGGAGCCGACCGGGTGGAGGCGATGGACAAGATGCAGCGAGCCCTGTCGCAGTTTGTTGTGCAGGGGATTCACACGACGATTCCGTTGCACCAGAAGATATTCGCGGATGCGGAGTTCCGGTCTGGGCAGTTCGATACGAAGTTTATGGAGCGTTTCTTCGAGCGGCAGAAGGACGGCTAGGGGTGGAATAGAATGGATACGCCCGGATTCCCTGGTTTTTATCCGATCATTGACGATGAATTGCTTCAGCGGCACAACCTGACGGCGGGGCGATTCGCCGAGGAGTTGAAGTCGGCGGGAGTGGCTCTGGTGCAGTATCGCAATAAGGTGGGTGATCCCCAGGCGATATTGCGGGATGCGGCAGTGATCTGGGAGGTGTTTGCCGGGAGCGGTTGCCGATTGATACTGAACGATCGCGCGGATCTGGTTGTGCTGGCGGGTTTCGGCGGAGTTCACGTGGGGCAGGGAGATTTGCCGCCGGACGATGCGCGGCGCGTGGTGGGTGCGGAGCGATGGGTCGGGATTTCCACACATAACGACGAACAGGTACGGGTTGCGAATGAGACGAGCGCGGATTACATCGCGGTGGGGCCGGTGTTTTCTACGGGGACGAAGGCGGATGCGGCGGCGGTGATCGGTTTGGACGGGGTTCGGCGGGCACGGTTGTTGACGAATAAGCCGGTGGTGGCCATTGGTGGAATTACCCGGGCGAATGCGCGGAGCGTGACCGAGGCGGGAGCTGATTCGGTGGCGGTTATCAGTGGGTTATTTGCTGAGGGAGAGACAGTTGAGAAAGTGGCGAGAGACTTTCTTGGTGATTTCCGGTAGAACTGTCGGGTAGTGATTTTGTGAAAAGAACAATGCCAGATACCACCGCCTCGCTCCAGGATGAGAAGCAATTGAGTTTGGGTTCCCCGCAGTTTGTGCAGGGGATGGGGCTGTTTTCGGCCACGGCGATCGTGATGGGCTCGATGATTGGATCGGGCATTTTTATCGTTTCGGCGGATATGTCCCGGGGGCTGGGGTCGCCGGCGCTGCTGATTGCGGCGTGGCTGGTGACGGCGCTGATGACGATTATCGGCGCGCTGAGCTATGGGGAGCTGGCGGCGATGATGCCAAAGGCTGGTGGGCAATACGTCTATCTGCGCGAGGCACTGGGGCCGCTTTGGGGATTTCTCTATGGGTGGACGCTGTTTCTGGTGATCCAGACGGGCACGGTAGCGGCGGTGGGTGTTGCGTTCGGGAAGTTTCTGGGGGTGTTTTTCCCCAGCGTGAACGGGTCGAACTGGATCTGGCACATCGGGCATGTGCCGGCGCTGCATGTGGGGCCGATGATGCTGGGCAACATGGAGATCGGTTTGAATACGGCGAACCTGGCGGCGATTGTAGTGATTACGCTGCTGACGCTGCTGAATACGCTGGGCGTGAAGATGGGCTCGGCGGTGCAGAATATTTTTACTTCGGCGAAGGTGCTGGCCCTGGTGGCGGTGGTGCTGGTGGGATTGGTTGCGAAGAACGCGACGGCGATTGCGGCAAACTTTGGCGCGGGCTGGCATAATTTCTGGGCGGGTGCGGGGTGGGGGACGCTGCATGCTGTGCAGGTGGGGGTGGGTGGGCCGACGGTGTACGTGGGGCTGCTGACGATGGTGGCGGCGGTGCAGGTTGGGTCGCTGTTCAGCTCGGACTCGTGGAACAACGTGACGTTTACGGCGGGCGAGATTCGGGATCCGAGGCGGAATATTCCGTTGTCGCTGGTGATCGGGACCGGCGTGGTGTTGCTGCTGTACGTGCTCTGCAACTTCGTTTACCTGAGCGTGCTGCCGATGGCGGGCGACGCGACAGCGGCGACGATTATGGGACGCGGGATTCAGTATGCCTCCGAGGACAGGGTTGCGACGGCGGTGATGGAGCAGGCTTTCGCCGGGTATGGCGCGAAGCTGATGGCCGCGGTGATTCTGATCTCGACATTCGGATGCTTGAATGGGCTGCTGCTGGCCGGGGCGCGGGTTTACTACGCGATGAGCCGGGATGGTTTGTTCTTCCAGTCTGTCGGGCGTTTGAGTGAGCGATCGAAGACGCCGGTGAATTCGCTTTGGGTGCAGTGGGCCTGGGCTTGTCTGTTGTGCCTTTCGGGGAGCTATAACCAGCTGCTGGAGTATGTGATCTTTGCGGTGCTGATCTTTTATATCTTGACGATTACGGGCTTGTTCGTGCTGCGCCGGACGCGACCGGATGCAGCGCGGCCGTACCGGGCTTTCGGGTATCCTGTGTTGCCGGGGTTGTATATCGTAATGGCGGTATGGATTTGTGTTGTACTGTTGCGGTACAAGCCTCAGTACACGTGGCCAGGGCTGTTCATCGTTCTGTTGGGCATTCCGGTTTACCTGGTGTGGACGCGGATGTCGCCTGGAAGCGTGCGGGAGTCGTAAGAAGTTTCAGGTTTTGAGAAAGTAGAGAATTTTATTCGATGGCAAAGCTGTTTGCAGTAAAGCCCCTCTCCCGGTTGCTGAAAGAGGCGGAGAACGAGGGTGAGAGCGGGCTGAAACGAACGCTCGGTCCTCTGAATTTGATTACGCTTGGAATCGGCGCGATCATCGGCGCGGGAATTTTTGTACTGACGGGTCAGGCTGCGGCGATCCATGCGGGGCCGGCCGTGGTGTTGAGCTTCGTAGTGGCGGGCATTACCTGCGCGTTTGCGGGGCTGTGCTATGCGGAGTTTGCTTCGCTGATTCCGATTGCGGGTTCGGCGTACACGTATGGTTATGCGACGCTGGGCGAGTTTGTGGCGTGGATTATCGGGTGGGATCTGGCGCTCGAGTATGCGTTCGGCGCGGCCACGGTGGCGTCGGGGTGGAGCGGGTACTTTGTGGGTCTGCTGCAGGACTTCCATATTCACATTCCTCCACAGTTGACGACGACTCCGGGCAACGAACTGTATCTGTATCACGACCGCTGGCAGGCGATCATGGCTCTGCCGCTGGGCGTCAACCCGGCGTCGCTGCCGCATGTGACGGGGGTGTTCAACCTGGTCGCTTTCGTTGCCATCGCATTGGTGACCATCGTTCTGGTGCGCGGAGTTCAGGAGTCGGCAAACCTGAACACGGCGATCGTGCTGGTGAAGCTGTCGGTCGTCGGCCTGTTTCTTGTGCTGGGCGCAAATTTTCTGTTCCATCACCGGGAGCTGGCGCGCGCAAACTGGACGCCATTTATCCCGCCGAACCAGGGGCGGGGAGTGTTTGGCATAAGCGGCATCACGGCTGGAGCGGCGTCGATTTTCTTTGCGTACATTGGATTTGACGCGGTGTCGACGGCGGCACAGGAGGCCAAGAATCCGAAGCGCGATATGCCGATCGGCATCCTGGGGTCGCTGGTGATCTGCACCGGACTTTATATCCTGGTGTCGGGCGTGCTGACCGGCCTGGTGAACTACAAGGCGCTGAACGTTGCGGCCCCGGTGGCGCTCGGTATCGATGCAACCGGCATTGTGTGGGGCAGCATCCTGGTGAAGATCGGTGCAGTGTTCGGTCTGGGTTCGGTGATGCTGGTGATGTTGCTGGGCCAGTCTCGCGTGTTCTTCTCGATGTCGCGGGACGGGCTGCTGTGGAAGTGGGCGGGAGTGATTCATCCCAAGTTCCGGACGCCGTGGATTTCGAATATTGTGGTTGGCGTGATCGTGGCGTTTATGCCGGCATTGCTGCCGATCGACCGGCTGAGCGAGCTGGTGAATATGGGCACGCTGCTGGCGTTTGCGATCGTATGCGCAGGCGTATGGATTCTGCGGCGGCGCAATCCGGACCTGCATCGGCCGTTCAAGACGCCGATGGTGCCTCTGATCCCGATCCTGGGGATGGTGAGCGCACTGTATCTGATCTGGACTTTGCCGAACCTGACCAAGATCGTGGTTGTTGCCTGGCTGGTCGTCGGTCTGATGATCTATTTCACGTACAGCGTGAAGAACAGCAAAGTGCAGATCGCCTTGCGGCAGGGTGCTTTGGAGGAGGGTGCCCCCCCTATTGCCCGGACGTAAGTTTGCTGTATTCAATGACTTATGGGCCGTTGATCTGCGTAAAATCGTCATAACAAATGGGTTGTATGCAAATTCGCCTATATCAATAACTTAGCCCCGGACATCGTCCGGGGCTACTTTGTTTTTCTCTACTGTTTTAAGTATAGCGGATTGAGTGGAACTAACATGCCAACTTGAGCATGTTTCGTTTGATAGAGTTAGGTGGTTTTGGGACTTGACATGCGATTTCTGGGCTGAAAACGCGAAAAATAATTATGAGAAGGGAAAGTCCAGTCGAATCATGCGTTTCGAGAGCACCGCACCTGTAGGTTGCTCTTGTGTTCTGGGAGGCAGAGGTGACTTACCCCTGCCTCCGGATGGAACGGGTTCAGGCTGCCTGCGTCATCTTCTTCATGCGCTCTTTCATTTCGGCCGGTGAGACATCTTCGACGTGGGTGGCGATGCCCCAAAGGTGTGCGAAGGGATCCTGGATGAAGCCGGAGCGGTCTCCGTAAAACTGGGTCTCGACCGGTTTGAGGAGCTTCGCGCCTTCTGCGGTTGCTCGTTTGACCACTTCGTCGACGTTGGGGAGATAGACGTAGAGGCTGACGGGGCTGCCGCCGACGGTGGCGGCGCTGGCGTGTCCCGCGCCCATGCTGGGATTTTCGTCGGCCAGCATGATGTGCGAGTTGCCGATTTTGAGCTCGGCGTGACCGATCTTGCCATCAGGGCCGGCCATGCGTACGGTTTCGGTGGCTCCGAAGACTTTCTTGTAGTAGTCGATGGCTTTCGCCGCGTCCCTGACGATCAGGTAAGGCGTGACGGAGTTGTAGTCCTTAGGAATATACGAGACTTTGGCTGCCATGATGTTCTCCTCAAGAGTGTGGGTTGGAGGTGGAGGTTTACGGCGTGCACGGGGCAGATGGTGTGGTTCGGTCGTCGCTGATTCGTGAGTGCGGAACCCGAGGCCACCAGGTGCCTCATCCGACTTCGTTGCGTGCAAGGACACGTTACTCTGTTCGACGAAGGATGGCCAAGTGGGAGGGTGTTGAAAAGTTTTAATAGCAAAGTGCAAAAGCAGGTCCTCCGCCTGCGGCGAAGGATGACAACAAAAAAGCAAAGCCCGGGGGCTAAGGCCCCCTTTTGTTGGATTCGTCTTCAGGGGCCTGAAGGCCCCTGCTCCCTCCGGTTCGCGCTTCGCGCGAAGTAAAGGGAAAGGGGAAAGCTAATTAATGGTTTGTGCGGGGTGGTTAGTTGAGACTCGGCTGCGCCGGGGCGGGGAGGATGGGGAGGGTGACGGGGTTGGCGGCGGTGGGGTCGTCGCGGAGTTTGAGGTAGAAGCCGGTCTTGGGAGGGCGGGGGAGGGTGAGGGTGTTGCCGATGAAGCCTTCAGGTACGGTGGTGGGATCGGTGAAGGTGGAGTTGGTGGCGATGGAGTCGACCAGATAGAGGCCGGAGCCGGTGACGGTGCATGGTTGGGTGGTGTCGACGGGGCAGGAGAGATCTTTGAAGGTGGGAAGGCGGACGAGGGTGACGAGGGGGAGCCAGTCGCCGGTAGTGCCGTCGGGGGCGACGGGGCGCAGGCGCAGAGGGCCGAATGCGGAGGTGCCGAAGGCGGTGAGGGGATCGAGTGTGGCGAGCAGGGTGTGAGGGTTTTGCAGGATGAGATTGCCGGAGGCGACGGTGAGGATGGTGTGGAGAGTTTCATCGGCGTTGGCGATCTCAAGTTTGCCGGTGCGGGGAAAGGGAGCGGCAGATTTGAGCGAGAAGATAAGCTGCTGGTTGACGGGGAGATCGTCCTGGTCGGCGAGATGAATGGGCAGGTCTTTGGGCTGGACGATGCTCTTGCTGATCAGCGTGAGTGAGGGACGGGGGGCGGCGACGTCGACAGGGAGGGTGAGGGTTCGGCCATCCTTGAGAGAGACACGGGCGGTGAGATGCTCGCCGGCGTGCAGCTTGGGAGCGGGCGAGTTTGGCGGCAGGGTGAAGCGGAGGGTGTCGAGGGAGGCGGAGGAGGCGTCGGTTTCGGGGCTGGTTGAGGGGCTGGGGGTGAAGGCGAGGTCGCCTATGGTGAGCTGCTGAACCTGATCGAGCCTAGTGCCGGTGAGCTCGGCGGTGGTATCGCCGGCGTGGAGGGCGAGGGTCTTGAGGGTGGCGGGTTCGGAGTAGGTGCGGACAGCGACAGTGTCGGGCTTTTCTTCGCCGAACTGCTGGATGGCGAGATGGAGGGCGCCGGGGTCAAGGGATTTGAGCGAGGCGGAGACTTCGACGGTGTTGGGGCTGGTGGCGGACTTCCACTGCGTGGGGAGAGGTTCAGCGGATTTATCGGCGGGGGATTTGCCGGCGGCGGTTTCGAGTGTGATGGTGTCGATGCAGGCGGTGCCGGTGGAGGTGAGGGTGAGGTGATTTTCGCGGCCTGCGATGAGGAGATCGTTATCGGCGAGCTGCCATTGTTTGCCGGGCGAGTCCTGGATCTCGAGGGTCGGGCCCTGAAAGTGATCGAATCCCCAGAAGCCGCTGACGGAGCCGGTGATGGTGTTGCTGTCTGGGGAGCCGGGGTGGGGTTTTGCGGGAGCAGCGAGGGCTGCGGTGGAGGAGTGGGGTGAGGTTGCGGTTGCGGGCTGCGAATCTCGCGACTTTGAAGGGTCGTCCTGATCGAGAGGCAGAGGTTTGCGTGCGGGGAGTTTTGCGAGGACGAGGCCGCCGCGGTAGGCGTCGGGGGTGACAGGAATATCGGTTCCTCCGCCGGGAGTGTTGAGGTGGAGGGTGAGGTCGTGGGCGAAGGCGGTGGAGTAGACGAGGGGCGCGCCGTCAACGGCAAGCACGACGGAGGGTTTGAGGAGGCAGGTGATCTCTTTCTGGGCGGACGGGCGCAGGGGTGGGGGAACCGCGGGTTGAATGGCAGGCAGGCCGATGACGATGACGGACTTGGGATCGTTGAACGAGGGCGGCGTGTTGAGACGGAGGTTGAGGCTCTCGTTTTCCGGGAAGGAGATGGCGGGGATGTACTGGTATTTGGCGGTGTGGAGGCCGCTCATGATGCGGACGAGATCGACGACGGCGCCGACGTAGGCGCTGTAGACGCCGGCGCCGCCGATGCCGGTGAAGCTGGCCTGGTTGATGAAGTCGGAGTTGGGTCCGCTGCTGAGCATGGCGACGACGCTTTGGCCGTGTCCATCATCGAGGAGGGTCTGGTTGCCGGCCTGGGTGAGGCAGGTGGACTGGGCGTCGACGGGGCGCTTGAAGCAGTCGCTGTTGGGCTTGAGATTGAGAGTGCGGGCGAGGAGATCGGAGTGTTTGGCGAGGGCTGCGGGATCGTCGGGGGGTACGCGGCGGATGGCGGCGAGGTAGGTTTCGATGCGGGCCTGCTCGAAGCCAGCCTCGATGAGGTCCTGGGAGGCGCGGACGAAGACGCCGGGGCGGCCGCGGACGGCGGAGCGGAGGGTGGAGAAGTCGCCGCCGGTCTCGGGTGCGAGGAAGAGGATGACCTGCTGGGCTTCGGCGGGGACGGCGATGGTAACGCCTTCTTCGCGGACTTTTTTGTTCCAGGTCTGAATTTCGGTGAACCAGTTGTCGGGGGGCGGGTTGGTGGTGCCGCGGAGGAAGGCGGCGACGAGCAGATAGTGGACCGATTGTGTGGGCGGGAGGTCGGGATGCAGCCAGAGCTTGTCTCCGGGCTGGAGATTGGGGACCTGGGCGATGGGGAGGGTGCGGCCATCGCGGGTGACGTGGACGTCGATCTTCGGACCTACGAGGTCGAAGCGCGCGGGGTTGGCGTGGAGTGCGGGGACGAGAAGGAGAAGGGCAGCGAGGGTTCCGATGAAGCGCGAACCGCGGAGGACTGTTGCCATCATTCCATTTTAGACGGTGGGGCGATAGCTTCGGATGTAAGAGCGGGTGAGCCTTTGATTACTGCTGGTTGCGGATTCTGGAGGAGGGATGGTCGCTGGCGATGACGCCGTCGCGGATGGTGACGACGCGATGGGCGAACTCGGCGATATCGGGCTCGTGGGTGACGACGATGATGGTGTTGCCGTTGTGGTGGAGCTCGTCGAACAAGGCCATGATCTCGTCGCCGGTTTTGGAGTCGAGGTTTCCAGTGGGCTCGTCGGCGAGGATGATGGAGGGTCTGTTGACGAGGGCGCGGGCGATTGCCACGCGCTGGCGCTGGCCCCCGGAGAGCTCATTAGGCTTGTGCATCATGCGGGTGGTGAGACCGACGGAATCGAGAACTTCTTTGGCGCGCTCGGTTCGCTCGGCGGCAGGGGTGCCGTTGTAGATGAGGGGCAGCTCGACGTTATGGAGCGACGTGGCGCGGGCGAGGAGGTTGAAGGTCTGAAAGACGAAGCCGATTTCTTTATTGCGAATGCGGGCGAGCTCGTCGTCGTTGAGCTCGGAGACGTCGTGGCCGTTGAGCCAGTAGCGGCCCTGGGACGGGGAGTCGAGGCACCCGATGAGGTTCATCAGAGTGGATTTGCCGGAGCCGGAGGGCCCCATGATGGCGACGTACTCGTTGTGGCGGATGCGGAGGTTGACACCGCGCAGGGCGTGGACCTGCTGGTCGCCCATCTCGTAGGTCTTCCAAAGATTGTCGGTGACGATGACGTCGCCTGGGTTGGGACCAGCGGCGTTGGAGGTGGTGTCGGGGGATTCAACTGCGGTTTCGATGGCCATCCGGTTCTCCGGTGATGTTGCCTGTTTCAGGATAGTACGTTTAAGCCGGGGGGATGGTTCCGCGTGGGTTAATGAACCATCTTCGGGCAGAGGTCTCCTTACTGGGGATGGTTAAGATTTGTCGTCGGGACTGGCCTCGATGCTGTTGTCTATTTTGACGGGGGTGCCGCTCTTTAGTTCGCGAAGAATTCGATATCGGCCGGTGACGATCTGGTCGCCCTCTTTGAGGCCGCCGAGGACCTCGATGTCGGTGGCTCCGGTGATGCCCGTGGTTACGGGAACGAATTCGGCGCGAAGTTTGCCGTGGTCATTCCTGAGGATGTAGACACCCTGGACCAGCACGGTTTTGGTGGCGGCGCCTGCGGGGGTGGCCACGGCGGTGCCGGAGGGGGGTTTGCCGAAGTTTGCGGCGAGCACTTTTTCCGTGGCGGAGTCACGCTGGACCAGGGCCTGGATGGGGATGGTGAGGGCGTTGGGCTTGTTGGCGGTGGTGATCTTTGCGGTGGCGGAGAGGCCGGGACGGAGATCGTCGAGCGAGACGCCGGGGGTCTTGTCGAGGGTGACGACGACTTTGAAGTCCTTGGCTTCCTCGGTGCCGGTGGTGCTCTGGCTGGTGGCGATACCGGTGGTGCGGAGGAGCGCCTGGTCGCCGACCTCGGTGACGTGGCCTTTGAAGACGCGGCCGGGCAGGGCATCGACGGTGACATCGACGGGCTGGTTCATGGAGACGTTGACGATGTCGGTTTCGTCGACCTTGACCTCGGCGGTGATGACGGACATGTCGGCGAGGGTCATCAGGGTGGAACCTTCGGCGTTTTGAATGCCGACGACGACGGTCTCGCCTTCGCGGACGGGGACGTTGGTGACGAGGCCGTCAAATGGAGCGCGGCTGACGGTTTTGTCGAGGGCGTCGTAGTTGGCGCGCTGGCTGGCGACGGCCTGGTTCATGTGGCCGCGCTGGGAGTCGGTTTGGGCGCGGGCCTGGGCGAGGGCAGCCTGACGCTGGGCCAGGGTAGCGACGGCCATATCGTAGGCGGCTTTTTTCGCGTCGTAGTCCTGTTTGGCGATCAGCTTGTCGTTGTAGAGGGCCTTGGAGCGATTGAAATCGAGCTGCTTCTGTTCGAGGTCCGCTTTGCCTTGATCGATGTTGGCTTCGGCGGTTTTTTCTGCCGCGACGAAGCTGGTGATGTCGGTCTTGGAGGCAGCGATGGCTGCCTGCTGGGCGGCGACGGTGGCCTGGGGCTGGACGCTCTCGACCTTGGCAAGGATGGCGCCGGCCTTGACGTGATCGCCCTCTTTTACATAGAGGTTGGTGATGCGGCCGAAGGCGGTGGCGCCAACGTTGACGTAAGTTTTTGGCTTGATCTGGCCGGTGCCGTTGACGATGGCGACCAGGTCCTGACGCACGGCCTTGCCGGTGGCGACCTTGGTTACGTTGGCTCGTCCGTGGAGAATGCTGGCGATGACGATTCCCGCGAGGAGCAGGACGACACCGACGATCACAGTAATCTTTTTAGCGCTCATTGCTGCTTTCTAAGGTCCCCCGGGGAAAGCCGGGGGCGCTGTTTGGAAAAGTTGGTTCGTACCAAAGGGACAATACGGGGAAACTGGAGTCCGGGTTCCGTTTTCTTTCCAGAATACTGGGACCTGAGCTCGTCTGCGCGAAGATTGGCGACTCTTCGCAACTCTCCCTGCAGGCGAGACTTGGAAGCTTTTTTCGTATACAGATGATGATAACAGGGTCGGTGGTGCGTCTACCTCTTGTAACAGGGAATTAACCGCTCTACAATACTTGTTGGTAACAGGAGTACCACCCCTATTATGACAATTTCACAGCGCTTCGTATCCTTCTCGGCCGTGCTTCTGCTGCTGACGATGGGAGTTGGGTTTGCGACAGCGCAGGAGACGCCGGCCTCGCCGGCCCAGACCGATGGGGTCACGAAGGGTCCCGTGACGGTGGAGCAGCCGGATCCTTTGAAGCGGCCGTTGAGCGACAAGGAGAAGAGGGACCAGCATAAAGCGATGACGCAGGAGTTGAAGGGCGTGTACAAGAAGTGGGTGGATGAGGATGTCCGGTGGATCATCACCGACCAGGAGATGCAGGCGTTCAAGAGTCTGGGCAACGACGAAGAGCGGGATCAGTTTATCGAGAACTTCTGGTTGCGGCGAAATCCGAATCCGGACTCGCCGGAGAATGAGTATCGCGAAGAGCATTACGCGCGGATTGCCTATTCGAACGAGCACTTCGCCGCGGGCAAGCCGGGCTGGCGAACCGACCGGGGCCACATCTACATCGCTTTCGGCAAGCCGGACAGTATCGACTCCCATCCGAGCGGAGGAAGCTACGACCGACCACTCGAAGAGGGCGGCGGCAATACGTCGACCTTCCCGTTCGAGATCTGGCATTACCGTTATCTGGAGGGCATCGGGGACAACATCGATATCGAGTTTGTCGACAGCTGCATGTGCGGCGACTATCACATGACGATCGACCGCTCAGAGAAGGATGCGCTGAAGCACACTCCCGGGGCCGGCCAGACGCTGTATGAGCAGATGGGGATGGCCAAGCAGGCGGACCGTATGACCGGCAGCGGGCTGGAACAACTGGGCCCGGGGCCGATGTCGACGATGAACCAGACCAAGCAGTTCGACCGGCTGGATCAATATGCGAAGCTGATGGCGGCTCCGCCAATCAAGTTCAAGGACATGGAAGAGTTTATGACGACCTCGAAGATTTTGCCGGGGCCGCCCTTCCTGTTCGACGTTCGCACGGATTACGTGAAGTTGACCAACGACACGATTCTGGTGCCGGTGACGGTGCAGATCAAGAACAGCGATATTACGTTTGTAAATAAAGACGGAGTTGCCACCGGCACGGTGAATATTCTGGGCCGCGTGACCAACCTGAATCACAAGATCATCCAGACGTTTGAAGATCCGGTGGGCATACAGGTGCCGAGCGAACTGCTGGCCCGGAAGAAGAACGATCTGTCGGTGTACTGGAAGTCCTTGCCGCTTCGGCCGGGGCTGTACAAGGTCGATATTGTGATCAAGGACGTCAATAATCCGGACCACATCGGCCGGTGGGAGCGAAGCTTGAATGTTCCGAGATTCGACGACGACCGTCTTGCCTCGTCTTCGTTGATTCTGGCTGGGCAGATGGAGCGGGTTCCGTCGCATGACATCGGGGCGGGAAACTTTGTGATTGGGGACACGCATATCGTGCCTCGTGTGCCGACCGGAGTTTCTGTTCCTGTGACGTTTCACCGGGCGCAAAATTTGAACTTCTGGATGCAGGTGTATAACCTTGGTATCGACGAAAAGAGCAAACAGAACGGCGCGACGATTGAGTACCAGATTCTGGACCTGACGACCGACAAAGCTATCCTGGAGACACAGGAGTCGACGGCGAAGACCAATCCGAACGCGGACCAGGTAACGATTGAAAAAAGTTTGCCGCTGGCAAGTTTGCAGCCTGGCAAGTACCAGTTGAATATCAAAGTGAATGACGGCGTAACGAAACAGCAGATAGCAAATTCTCAGCCGTTTATCGTGGATTAGGCAGGTGCGAACGCAGTACTTCGATATGGTTGCCGGACTTTACGGGATTAACCAGTTGACGCGCATTCTGTACGACGTTCCCTATTTTTCCGGGTGCGGAAGTAATTGAATGGCCATCGGCGCGCAGGACGGCTTTACTGTGCAACGAACCCAGGTGAAGATCGGATTTGTCTCCTTGATGCTGCTGACGGCGGCCGTAGGGGTTGCTGCGGGTCAGGGTGGAGCGGCGGTAACGGGTGTGGTGCGGGATGCGCAGGGTGTGGCGCAGCTTGGCGCTCTGGTCCAGGTCATTGCGGACGATTCGGCGGTTCTGGGCTCGGCGTTCACTGATCTGCATGGCCGCTATTTGATTCCCCATTTGATTCCTGGAAAATATGAAGTGCGGGCGAGCGCTGCGTTGTTTGTTCCGGCGCTGCGCGACAATTTGCAGCTTCGCGCCGGCGCGCAGGCGGTGGTGAACCTTACCTTGAATACGTTGTTCGAATCGACGACATGGATTCCGGCGGAGCGTCGCAAGGCCGACGAGCCGAGCGACGATTGGAAGTGGACGATGCGCTCTGCGGCGAACCGGCCCATCCTGCGACTGGCTGAGGATGGCGAAGTGATCATGGTTTCGTCGAGCGTGACGGAGTCGCCATCGAAGCACTCGGAACGGGCACGGGCTGAGGTGGTAGCGGGTGACGGAGGCTTCGGCAGCAGCGGTATCCACGATGTATTTGTGGTGGAGCGAACGCTGGATGACGGGGCCGGGATGACGCTGCACGCGGATATCGGCAAACAGCCTGGAGCGAGCACGATTGGGCCGTCGACGGAGGTGGCGACGGGATATCAGACGCGGCTGGGATTTGCCGGTGCGGGCCGTGCGGTGGTGAGCTATCAAACGCATCCGGAGCTGGTGAGTTCGGGAGGAACGGCGGGTGTCGACGCGATGCAGATGGCGAGCGCGCAACGGATGCAGATTGGAGGCGTTGCGGATGTGGAGGCGGGCGGCACACTCTATATCGTCCGCTCGACGGGGTACGCTTCGGCATCGCGGCCATTCCTGAAGATAACGGCGACCCCGGTGAAGGGCTGGAGTGTCGGGTATCGTGTGGCGACGTCGCAGAATCTTCAGTCGTTTGCGGGGCTGGATGCGGTGCAGCAGGAGCTGCCGGTTGCAGCGATGTATCAGGGCAGGATGCAGACGGAGCAGGGACTGCACCAGGAGTTTGCCGTCAGTCGCAAGACGGGACGCGGGCTGATTCAGATTGCGTACTATCGCGACTCTCTGGACCGGGTGGCGGTATCGGGCGGAGGCGCGCTGGGTGCGGCGGACATTCAGCAAACAGGCGAGGGAGCCAACGGCATCGTTGCGGATTCAACGACGGGCAATTTTCGTTTTCTCAACGCAGGGTACAGGGCCCAGGGCGTGAATGTGACCCTGACGGAGCCGCTGACACCTGCGATGTGGCTGGCCGTAGAATATGCCACGGGCGAGGGTCTGGCTCAGAAGGACGGAGCCATGATGAGCCTTCCGACGATGGCACAGGACCTGGCGCCGGAGGTTGCGCAGACGGCGACGATCGCCCTGCGAGGCAGGGTGGTGCATAGCGGAACCAGGGTTCGGGCTTCGTATCGCTGGCAGCCGGCGCGATTGGTGACTGCGGTGGATCCCTATACGGCGTTCGGCGACCAGGCTTATTTCAGCTGCTATCTGCGTCAGGCACTGAGGCTGGGGCATCTGCTGCCGGCTGGCCTCGATGCCACGGTCGATGTGACGAATCTGCTGGCGCAGGGGTATCGCCCATTCCTTTCGGCGGACGGGAAGACCCTGTTCCTGGCGCAGTCTCCGCGAACGCTTCAGGCGGGACTGGCCTTCACCTTCTAGAAAATTACTCGGATCGTAGTACTCGGATCGGAGAGCCTCTAACTACTCGGCTCTTAGAGCCTCTATTGGATTCACCATGGCTGCGCGTCGCGCGGGAATGTACGATGCCGCCATACCTACAGTCACGAGTAACAACGTAACTGCAGCCATGGTCCAGGGGTCATGTGCGGTGATGTTATAGAGGAAGCTTTTGAGCAGCAGACTTGTGACCCAGGCGAGACCCAGTCCAAGGGTCGAGCCGATGGCCAGCATCCACACGGCCTGTCGCAGTACGAGACTCATCACATTGCTGCGCTGGGCACCGAGAGCAACACGCAGTCCGAGCTCTTTCGTGCGATGGGCTACCAGGTAGGCCAGCAGACCGTAGATTCCGGTGATGCAGACGAGCAGAGCTGATCCGCCAAAGACGATCAGGAGGCGTGCAGCGAGCTGTTGGCTGCCGTAGGAGTCTTCGACGATCTGATCCATGGTGGTGAAGGTGGTGTCGGCGAGCTCGGGACTGGACTGGCGCATCAGTTCCCGCAGTTCAGGGATGATAGAGGATGGGTTGCGATCGGTGCGCACGGCCATATCCATGCTGAGGCCTTCGATGTGCTGGTAGGCGAGAGTGTCGGGCGTGATCTGCGGGATACAGATTTCGACCTCAGGCTGGGAGGGCTTGTCGAGGGAGACTTGCCGCTCGTCATCGAGGATGCCGATGATGACGGTGTGCCTGTCCTTGGTCAGGCTGAGCAGGGTCTCGCCGAGAATTTTTTCGAGATGCTGATCAGTGCCGAGATATTGCTTTGCGAAGGCTCGATTGACGACAACGACGGATTGCGAGCTGGCCGTGTCCCCTTCATTGAAGAACCTTCCTTTGAACATGCGGAAGCCGAAGACGCGCTGCATCTCGGGGCCGACGGCGCGAAACTGGGAGACCATGTCTCGCCGGCGGACATCGGCGGCGCTGTTTCCGTCACCTCGAAAGCTGAACTGCATCTTGAGCGTGTTGCCGAGCGGGACTGCTGTCATGAGCGAGGCGCTCTGCACGCCGGGGAGATGGTTGGCACGAAGGACGAGCGGCTGGTAGAGCTCGGTGGTCATGTTCCGGCCGGCGAAGTGATAGGCGGGAATGGTCATGTTTGCGACGATGATGTGATCGGTACGGAAGCCGATGGGGACGTGACGCAAGGCGTAGATGGTGCGCAGGAGCAGGCCACATCCGACCAGCAGGATGAGAGACATGGCAATTTGCAGGACGACGAACAAGGCTCGCGTCCGATATTGCACGCGGCCTGAACCGCTCTGCGGACCACCCTGGCGGAGTGCGGGCTCGATGGGGGCCCTGACCGCGATCAGTGCCGGCCAGACGGAGCAGACAAGCGCGGTGACGATGGTCAAGGCGGCCAGCACGGCGATTACGGTGATGTTCGCGGTCATCTTTTCGTGGATGTGGAACTGCGCGGTCAGTCCGTGTTCGAAGAGTTTGAGCATTGACAGGGCGAGACCAAGGCCAAGCGCGGAGGCGATCGCGCTGAGCACGAGACCTTCTACTGCAAGCTGCTGAACAATTCGCCAGCGGCTGGCGCCAAGGGCGCCGCGGACGGCGATTTCGCGCTGCCTCGTGGTTGCGCGAGCCAGCATCAGGCTGGTGCTGCTGACACAGGCGATCAGCCACAAGATGCAGGATGCTCCAAAGAGCGCCAGGAGAGATTTTCTGAGGTCGGCGCCTACGAGGGAGTCGTCATAGCGTTGCAGACTGATGGACGAGACCCGATCGCGGTCGTACGGATCGGCATATTGTTTGGCCACGTCGGCCTGAATTACTTTTAGTTCGGATTCGGCGCTCTGCGCGCTAACATTCGGGGTCAACCGCGCGATGACGCCATAGGCCTGCGCGTTATTTCCTGTTCGGACAGTGTCCTTATCTCCGATCAGTTTTGGCAGCCAGACGTGGGGAATACCGCCGCCCAGGGGGAAGTCAAACCCGCGGGGCATAACTCCCACGACAACGTAAGATTCGCCATTGAGCTTGACGACTCTGCCGATAATGTCTGGGTCGCTGCCGTAGGTGGTGCGCCATACGGGATCGCTCAGGATGATGCTGTGCGCCTCGTCTGCGAGAACCGAGCCGTCGTTCTGCCCCTGGAAGTCGTGACCGAGGGCGGGGTGCACACCCAGGAGGCGAAAGAGGTTGCCGCTCACTTCGGGAGCATTGATGTGGGTGTAGCTGGCGTTCCCGTCCAGGAAGGAGATTTGATTCGTAAAGCTGTAGAAGGCGATCCCCTGCAGGGTGTGAGCGCGCTGCTGCCACTGGCGCAGATCGAGGAATGGAGCGCCCAAAACGATCGTGTGGTTCTTGCTTGCCTCTCTGATCTCCACCAGTTGCTGCGAGTCTTTGTAAGGCAACGGGCGCAGCATAACGTGATCGACCACGGTGAACATCGCGGCGGTTGCACCGAGGCCGAGGGCAAGCGTAGCGATGAGGGTGAAGGTGAATACCGGCGACTTTTTCAATTGGCGTAGCGCGTATCTGAGGTCCTGGAGGAGACGTTCGAGACGGACCCATCCCCAGGTTTCGCGGGTTACGTCTTCGATCAGAACGACGTTGCCGAACTCACGCATGGCCTCGGCGCGCGCCTGCGAAGAGGATGCGCCACGGTCTTTGCGGACCTGGATATCCATCTCGAGATGAGCCCGGATTTCCTCATCGAGCTCTGTTTTGCGATTCGAGAAGAGACGGGAGAAGAGCTTCATACCTCATCTCCTTCCGGCGCGCGGCTCATGACGGCTCCAATGACTTGAACCATGTGCTGCCAGCGGCCAAGATCGGAGGTCAATTGCTTTTTGCCTGCCGCCGTGATTCGGTAGTACCTTGCTCGCTGATTGCTTTCGGTCTGCTTCCATTCAGAGCGTACCCAGGCGTGACGCTCCAGGCGATGAAGGGCAGGGTAAAGGGAGCCGGTCTCGACTTGCAAGACCTCTTCCGAACGCGTACGCAGAGCCTGCACGATACCGTAGCCGTGTTGAGGTCCCCACTGCAGCGTCTGAAGGATAAGCATGTCGAGTGTGCCCTGGAGCAGCTCGATTCGATTTTTGTAGCGATTGCGGCCGATCATGATGTAGGCACTCTACTCCATCAAGCTGTAGAGTGTCTACTGGCCCGCGGCTTCGGGTCCCTTCGGCTTGCTTTGCGATGGATGTAGCTAACCCGCTAGAATTGTGAGCATAAGTTCAACCTTCAGCGAGAAGATGAGCATCCGTAACGCTGCAGCGGTCTGATGGTTGTTCCTCATTCCCAGGATATGGCTCCAGGTCGGTGGCTGTTGTAGCGAGCATCGATTTGGCCGGAGGAGATGCGTGGCACATGCGAGCTTTCACGGATTGAGAGTACTGTCGCTTGAGTCGCGTCGTGCCAAAGAGGTGACGAAGCTGATTCGCACCTATGGGGGCGAACCGTTCGTCGTTCCGTCAATGCGCGAAGTCCCGCTCGAATCCAATACGCAGGCATTGGAGTTTTCCGATCGGCTGATCGCAGGCGAGTTCGATCTGGTAATTTTCTTTACCGGAGTGGGCGTTCGCGCCCTGCTGGATATTGTGGCAACCCGCCATAACCGAGAGAAGTTTTTGGAAGCGCTGCGAGGAGTGATGGTGGCGGCGCGTGGACCGAAGCCGGCCGCGGCACTGCGTGACGTCAATGTTGCGGTGACAGTAACTGCGGCCGAGCCGGCGACGTGGCGAGAGCTAATGACGGCGATGGTTGAGAAGTTTGGCGATTCGCTGAGCGATTTTCGTGTGGCGGTCCAAGAGTATGGTGCGTCGAATCCGGAGTTTCTTGCAGAGCTGACATCGAGGTGCGCCGAGGTGACCAAAGTTCCGGTGTACCAGTGGGCGCTGCCGGAAGATATTCGTCCGCTGCGGGAGTGTGTGCTTGGAATCGCGAGCGGCAATATCGATGTCGTACTTTTTATGACGGCGGTGCAGGTGATCCATCTGTTTCAAGTGGCGGAGCAGATGGGCTGTGAAGATGATCTGCGAGCTGGGTTGGCGTCGATCGTCGTGGTATCGATTGGGCCGACAACGTCGGAGGAGCTGGCGCATTATGGAGTGTTGCCGGACTTCGAACCGTCACGGCCGAAGATGGGTTTTGTGGTCAATGAAGCGGCGCAGTTTGCAGGGAAAATTCTGCAAAGGAAGCACGCTGCGCAGATCTCCGTCGATGAAAGGCTGGTGCAGAAAGCGGAGCCTCCTCCAGTAGTGAGTGACTTCGAGCCGGCCACGAATGTCGAGGCAAAGGGTGCCAAACAGGTGCCACGTGTTAAACCATCAACGTCGACGATGGCGGGGTTTCGCGATGGTTTGACTTCGATTGATTTTTTGCACGAAATCAGTAGCCGCATTGCTGCGGCCGATTCATTCCATGTCGTGCTGGGAAGCATCGTCGACTTTGTGACGGCGGTGATCCCGTGCGACTCATGCTTTATCTATGTAATGGAACAGGACAAGCTTGTTTTGCGGGCTTCAAAGAATCCACACGCTGATGTTGTCGATCAGTTGGGAGTAAAACTGGGGCAGGGAATTACCGGTTGGGTGGCAGAACATCGCGAGCCGGTGGCGATTGCGTCGAATGCGTCGAACGACCCCCGGTTCGTCATCTTCAAGAATTTGCCCGAGGACCATTTCGAAGCGATTCTTTGCACTCCGATCGTTTGCGCGAGCAAAGTGGTTGGAGCGATCAACCTGCAGCATCGATTGTCGTATCGGCACACCGCCAATGAGGTGCGGTTGTTGTCGACGCTTGGATACCTGGTGGGCGCGGAGATTGAACGCGCCCGGTTGGAAACGGAGAATGCGCAGCTTGCAGGGCGACTGGAAACACGCAAGGCGGTTGATCGTGCAAAGGGCATTTTGCAGCGCTATCTTGGGATCACCGAGGATGAGGCCTACCGCACGATGCAGCGAGAGAGCCGGCAACGGCGGAAGTCTATGCGAGAGATTGCAGAGGCAATTCTTCTGGGTGAAGATCTGAAAAAGAGCCAAACGGCGGAAGGCCGCGAATCGGGATACCGAGAGTGACGGTCATTGCTCCAGTTGTTGCCAGCTGACTCTGGGACGCAAGCGAATTGCTGTTCGCCGTTTGTTTGCTGCGACAACCACTCTTTGTGCTCTATGGGCTCGGCGACAGCATTGATTCGGAGCGAGCTGTTCGACTTCTGCGGCAGACCGAATAACTGCGAAGGGGCTGGCGCAGTGAATATAATAGGGCCTCAGTTGCCGATACTGGCGAATACTCGGCTTCATTCCAGATGCACTTTGATTAGCTATAGATGGCATGGATCATTATGGACACTGCTCCCCAATTACACGCGCGGCTTGTCCTCACGATTAATGGCGTTCACAAAATCGTTCCAATCGACAAGGTTCCTTTCACTCTGGGCCGTGGCGCGGATCGCAACCTCTCATTGCCCTATCCGCAGATCTCGCGCGAACACGCTTCTATTGAACGCGATGCTAACGGCTATTTGATCCGCGATACGGGAAGCCGTCACGGAACATTTGTCAACGGGATCCGGGTTACCAGCGCAAGCCTGCATTCGCGGGATTCTATTAGCCTTGGGCTCAGCCAGGCGGTGCTGTTATTCGAGGATGCCGACGAAAGTACGGCGGCGCGGACGCTGATTGGACAGATTTCGCAGTCCAACTCCAGCTTTGGAAACCAAAACGATCTCGAGAAGCTGTCACTGTTTCTTCAAGCCGCTCAAAGCCTGAATGCCTATGGCGCCATCAACGACGTGCTGCGAACGATGGTCGAGTACGCGATACGAATCACTAAAGCTGAGCGCGGCTTCGTTTTTCTGGGCGAAAGCGCAGACGTCTTTCATCTCGAATGTGCACTGGATCGATTTGGCGAATCCATCCCGGGACATCCGGCGATTTCATTCTCTATTGTGAAAGAGGCCGCCGACTCGCAACTGGACTTCATCCTCTCAGACGCAACGGCGGAAGTAGGCCGGCAACGCGAGAGCCTGGTGTTAAATGCGATTCGCAGTGTGGTTGCCATCCCGTTACGCGGTCAGAACTCGGGTCGCCTCCTGGGATTGCTCTATCTGGATAGTCACTCGGGGAGTCACGAGTTCGGTCACACGGGCGCAGACGTTCTCCACGCCATCGCCAGCCAGGCTGCGACGCTGCTGGAAAACCTACGCATGCTGGAGGCAGAGCGCGAGTCGGCGCTGCTACGGAAAGAACTTGAAATTGCCGCCTCGATTCAGCGCCAGATTATTCCGCAGACTCTGCCTGAGTTTCCTTTTGCCCGGCTATCCGCGCGAACGATCCCGTGTACCGGTGTGGGAGGAGACTTTTACGATGTAATTCCGATTCCGAACGGCTTTGTTGCCATTGTTGCCGATGTTTGCGGCAAAGGCGTACCTGCTGCACTGCTCGCGTCGATGGTTCAGGGAATGTTTCACGCGCAGATGAATATACAGAATTCTACGAACGTGTCATTGGTGGACGCTGTCCAGTCGGTCAATAAGTTCATTTGTTCCCGAGTAGCCACTGAGAAATATTTAACCCTGGCAGTCCTCCGGTATATCCAGTCGGAGACCGGCGAGGCGCAGATTGATCTCGTAAACGGCGGCCACGTCTCGCCGCTGATTGTGCGCGCTAATGGGAGCGTGGAAGCCATCACGGACGGAGATTTTCCCGTTGGATTGCTCGACTTCGCTCGCTTCCACCTCATCTCGCTTTCACTTGGGGTTGGGGACCGCATCGTGCTGTTGAGCGATGGCATCAATGAGGCCGAAAACGTGGATGGCGTTCAGTTCGGGCTGGAAAAAGTTGAGTGCCATGTCGTGCAATCCGACCCGGTCGCTGCGCTCTTCCTTGCGCTGGACGAGTTCTGCCAGGGCACACACCAGCTGGATGACCAGACGGTGCTCTCCATCCAGCGGACAGCTTGACCAACAGCAAGGACGTGCTTTTCCATTGGCGATGTGTGGCGCAGAATAGGGCAAGCGGTCAGCCAAGTGCAAAGGCGCAAAATAAAGTTGGGAATGCGAGAGCAATTCGCGGATTCGAAACGTCTTACTGTCGATTCCCCATGATTTTGCGGCCTGCCCAAACAGGCGAATGTACCGATCTCAGAAAAGGATTGTGAGATTATGACCGAAGGTGTGGTGCGAAGACGGAGCTTTAATAGAGTGCTGTTGCTCGTTGTTGCGGGAGGGATGGCCGTTGTCGTCCCAGGTATGTTGGGTCAGGGACAAGTTCAAGCGGGCGCGGCTCTCGGCAGTGCAGCGTCGTCAGCCGATGTTGCTGCGGTTACGGTGCCTGCGTTCGAGGTGGTTTCGATCAAACTGGACAAGTCCGGCGGCGGCATGATCCGGGTCAGGCAGACGCCTGACGGCTATTCCGCGACGAACATCTCGCTGAAGATGTTGCTGGACGCGGCATACGGAATCAGGGAGGATCTGATTTCAGGCGCACCGGGCTGGGCGGACTCTGCACGATTCGATGTCGATGCGAAGGTAGCCGGGGCTGACGTCGATGCGCTGAAAAAACTGACCAGGGAGCAACGCGGATCGATGCTGCGATCGGTATTGGCGGACCGCTTCAAGATGACGGCTCACACAGAAACCAAGCTGCTTCCGGTTTATGAGTTGGTCGTGGCGAAGGGTGGCTCCAAATTGAAGGAAGCAACCCCGGCCGACGCGAACAATGGAATGAAAGGCCCCGACGGCATTCCGCGTGGAGGAAGCATAATGAGGATGGGCGGAGGGGAGTTGACTGCACAAATGATGCAGATCGCATCGCTCGCGAACTTATTGTCCCGGCAATTGCAAACTACGGTGATCGACAAGACGGGACTTTCCGGCAAATACGATTTCACGTTGAATTGGACACCAGAGGAAGGCGCTGACTCGATGGTCAAAGGAGGGAACGCCAGCCAGCAAAGAGCCGAGCCCACGCCCGACGCTGCTGGACCTTCAATCTATACAGCGCTGCAAGAGCAGCTTGGACTGAAATTGCAATCGGCCAAGGGGCCGGTTGAGACTCTCGTGATCGATCACGTTGATATGCCATCGGAAAATTGAGATCGAACGGTGGATTCGATGTTTTTCGAATTTAAAAATAGGCTCCTTCGTTCTCTATGTCTCGTTGCATGCGTTGCCTGCCTCGGTGGTTGCTTTTTGGCTCCCATTATGGCCTTCGGGTCCGAGTATCGCGGCCGGGTGACCTTTGGGGGGCTGCCGGTTCCAGGCGCGACGATCAAAGCTACGCGAGACGGCAAGACCCTGATCACTATCTCCGATCAGCAAGGCGGTTACTCTTTCTCCGATCTTGCGGACGGGCCGTGGAAGATTCAAATCGAGATGCAGTGCTTCTCATCGATCGAACAGACAGTAACGATCGCACCGAATGTGCCGGGCCAGACCTGGGAGTTGAAGCTGCTTTCGCTCGATCAGATTATGGCGGAAGCGAAGGCAATCAAGACTGAGACAAAGCCGGTGCTCAACACTCGGAGTGAAGGCGCTCCGAGCAAAGGCGACGGGTCAAAACCCAGCGACAGTGCGGCTCCCGAGAGGCAGAAGCCGGCAGAGGATGTCGCTGCGCAGCCCGCCGATGGTCTGCTTATCAACGGCAGCGTGAACAATGCGGCCACTTCGCAGTTCTCGCTCGCACCGGCCTTCGGAAATAACCGTAGCGGAAAAAAGGGCCTGTATACGGGCGGACTTGCGATGATTCTGGGAAACTCGGCACTGGATGCCCGGCCTTATTCGCTGAGCGGGCTGGACAGTCCGAAGGCGGATTACAACCGCGTGACGTTTCTGGCGACGTTGGGCGGCCCGCTGCATATTCCTCACCTGCTTCCTCATGGGCCGAACTTCTTTGTCGCTTATCAATGGACTCGGAATGGCGATGCAGAAACGTTGTCTGGGCTGGTGCCGACAGAAGCAGAGCGAAGTGGGAACCTCCCCGGCGGGGGCGTGACGCCTGTCTCACAGGCACAGGCTTTGTTGAAGCTATACCCGCTACCCAATGTTCTGGGAAATTCGCTCTATAACTATCAGATTCCCGTCGTCATCGATACGCATGAGGACGCGCTTCAGTCGCGGCTCGACAAGACGATCGGCAACAAGAATCAGTTTTACGGCGGGTTTGCTTTTCAAAGCATACGAACGAGCGGCGCCAATCTCTTCGGCTTTGTCGATACGACAGACACGTTAGGCATCACTACGAATGTGAACTGGGCGCACCGGTTCAGCCACCAGATCTTTCTTACGACTGGATACAAATTCAGCCGGCTGAGGACAGAGATTACCCCCAACTTTGCGAATCGCATCAACGTCTCCGGGGCGGCTGGAATCTCAGGCAACAACCAGGATCCTGCCAACTGGGGTCCGCCAACGCTGATTTTTTCCAGTGGAATTGCGAGTCTCACGGATGCTCAAAGCGCCTTTAACCGCAATGAGACGAATGCGGTTTCGGCTTCCCTCTTGTGGAACCGTGGCCGCCATAATGTAACTCTCGGAGGCGATTTTCGCAGGCAGGAATTCAATTATCTTTCGCAGGAGAATCCGCGGGGCACCTTCACGTTTACCGGCATTGCAACCGGCGTATCGGATTTTGCCGATTTTCTGCATGGCCTTCCTGACACGAGCGCGATCGCCTACGGCAATGCGGACAAGTACTTGAGGCAATCTGTCTACGACGCGTACCTTACGGATGATTGGAGACTGCGCCCGGATCTCAGCATTAGTGCCGGAGTGCGCTGGGAATACGGCGCACCCATCACTGAGCTTTATGGGCGGCTGGTGAACCTCGATATCGCTCCGGCCTTTTCGGCGGTGGCGCCAGTGCTGGGAAGCAATCCGATTGGGCCGTTGACGAAAGAGACGTATCCGCCCTCGCTGCTGCGACCCGACAGATTAGGAATCGAACCGCGCGTGGGGCTCTCCTGGCGGCCGATACCGGGCTCGTCGATTGTGATTCGGGCAGGGTATGGCGTTTATGACGATACGTCGGTATATCAGGCGACTGCGCTGAGTATGGCGCAGCAGTCGCCGCTTTCGACGAGTTTAAGCGTGCAGAACAGTGCTGCCTGTCCGCAGACACTGGCGAGCGGATTCAACCTGTGTTCCGGGGTCATTCCTAACACATTTGCGGTCGATCCCAACTTTCGCGTTGGATACGCGCAGACGTGGCAACTCGGGGCTCAGAGCGATCTGCCCTGGGCGCTGCAGTTGAATGCTACGTATTTAGGAATCAAGGGAACACGGGGAGTTCAGGAGTTTCTTCCCAATACTTATCCGATTGGCGCGGCGAATCCGTGTCCGCTCTGTCCTGCGGGCTATGTCTTTCGAACTTCGAACGGGAATTCGACACGCGAGGCCGGCAGCCTTCAACTGCGACGCAGACTGCGAAGCGGTTTTACGGCGACGGTGCAGTACACCTACTCGAAGTCGATCGACGACGATTCGGTATTGGGAGGCCAGGGACCTATTCCAGCCGGTGCTGTTGCGCAGAGTCTGCCGAACACCGTTACCGCACAGAACTGGCTCGACCTGAATGCCGAGCGAGGGCTTTCGACGTTCGATCAACGAAATCTGATGAACGCTCAGATTCAGTACACGACGGGAGTTGGGCTCGGTGGCGGCGCTCTGTTGGCCGGCTGGCGAGGAAAGATCCTGAGACGGTGGACGGCGGCTGGTCAAATAACTGCCGGCAGCGGCCTGCCGGAGAGTCCGATTTATCTTGCGGCAGTTACCGGCACTGGTGTGACGGGAAGCATCCGACCAAGCGTTACCGGTGCACCGCTTTATGCGGCGCCTGCTGGTTTTCATCTGAATGCTGCTGCCTACAAGGCGCCGCTGCCCGGCGAATGGGGAGACGCCGGACGAAATTCAATTACCGGCCCCGCGCAGTTCACGTTCAACCTTTCGCTGGCCCGGTCCTTCCGTCTGAAGGATCGGTATAACCTCGATATTCGCGTGGATTCAATGAATGTGCTTAACCACGTTGTCTTCACCGGCTGGAATACGACCTTGAACCCGACGTCGAATCCGGCATCCAGTCCGGCATTAAATAGCCCGCTCTTCGGGCTTCCGGTCGCGGCCAATGCAATGCGTAGCCTGCAAACCACGATGCGCCTGAGGTTCTGAAAGTATGCGATCGCCGCTTACAATTTTGCTGCTTGCAACGCTCAGCGCAGGCGCCCAGCAGATAGGGCAGAATGCACCGTTTAACAACGGCGACGTGACGACGCTGTCGATAAGGTCGCAGATCGTCATTGAAACGGTGGTGGTGAAAGACAAGAAGGGAAATACGATCGATGGCTTGACCGCCAAGGATTTCACGCTGACGGAAGACGGCGTTCCGCAGGAGATTCGTTTCTGTGAGCCGCAATCCTTGCCATCCACGCTAAGCGATGTCCCGTTGACGAAGTCCGGGCCGGAAGACATTAAGATCTACAACCGGTTGTCGCGGACTCAGATTACGCCTGAGAGCACAGGAGATGTTCGATACAAGGACCACCGCCTGCTGGCGATGTACTTTGACATGACGGCGATGAGGCCAGCCGATCAATTGCGCGCGTTGTCCGCCGCTGAAAAATTCATCAGGACGCAGATGACGACGTCGGATCTTGTTTCCATCATGAGATATTCAGGCGGCTCGGTCGATGTGCTGCAGGACTTTACTGCGGATCGCAACCGGCTGCTGAGCATTCTCGAGACTTTGGTGGTGGGTGAGGGTCAGGGAAACGTCGAATCCGTGGATGATGCCAGCGGCGCCGACACCGGTGCTGCCTTCGGTCAGGATGACAGCGAGTTCAACGTCTTCAATACGGATCGCCAGCTTTCTGCGCTGCAAACCGCCGCCAGAATGCTGGGCCAATTGAATGAGAAGAAGTCGCTGATCTATTTCGCCAGCGGCCTGAGGTTGAATGGCGTGGACAATGAGGCGCAGCTTCAGGCTACGGTCGACGCTGCCATTCGTGCCGGCGTTTCCTTTTGGCCGATCGACGCGCGAGGCCTGGTTGCGGAGGCTCCGCTCGGCGATGCCACTCAGGGATCTCCTGGCAACGTTGGCATGTACTCCGGGACCGCGGCGCTGGCAGTGACGACCAACTTGCAGCGATCCCAGGACACGCTGTTTTCGCTTGCAGGGGACACAGGCGGCAAAGCCTTACTTGACTACAACGATCTGACCAAGGGAATCGTGCAGGCACAGCAGTCAATTGCCAACTACTACATCCTGGAGTACTATCCGACGAACAAGGCGATGAATGGGCGGTTTCGACACGTCAAGATTTCAGTGAACCCAGAGCTCTCTGCGAAGCTGGACTATCGGCAGGGATACTTCGCGGGGAAAGAGTTCAGCAAATTTACCAGTGTCGATAAGGAACGGCAGCTTGAAGACGCTTTGATGCTGGGTGATCCCATTACCGACTTGACGATTTCCGTCGAGATCAACTATTTCCAGTTAAATCGAGCTGAATATTTCGTGCCTATCGTGGTAAAGATTCCGGGGCGTGAGCTTGCTCTTGCCAAGCGAGGCGGTGCGGATCACACGCTGATCGACTTTGTTGGCGAGATCAAGGACGTATATGGCGGCACGACAGTTACCAACGTACGGGACAATGTAAATATCAAGCTCAGCGATGCGACCGCGATCGAATTGGCAAAGCAGCCGATCGAATACGAGGCAGGCTTTACGCTGCTGCCCGGAAAATACATGATCAAATTTCTCGCACGGGACGACGAGACGGGAAGAATCGGGACTTATCAAACCACGTTTGTCATTCCCAACCTGAATAAGGAAGAGAAGCGGGTTCCGATCAGCTCCGTCGTGCTTAGCGGCCAGCGCGTCGATCTAAAGAACGCAATCTATAACGCTGCAAAAACCAAGGACCAGGAAAAAGAGGCATCGGTCAACCCGTTGGTGCAGGACGGGAAGAAGCTCATTCCAAGCGTGACGCGCGTCTTCAACAAAGGCCGCGATTTGTATGTTTACCTTCAGGCTTATGGCCAGGGCCAATCAGACGCCAGGCCATTCGTGGCTTTTGTCAGCTTTTATCAGGGACAGACGAAGGTATTTGAGACGCAGCCCGTGGCAGTGACGCCGGCGGCTACCAGCCGATTGGGAACTGCGCCTCTCAGCTTCAGTATCGGTCTCAATCAGCTTCCGCCCGGCGAGTACGACTGTCAGGTGACGGTCCTCGATCCGACCGGGATGAAGGGGACGTTCTGGCAAGCTCCCATCAAACTTGTGCCTTAACGATCGGGCGTAAATCGACGGGTTTAGCGATACGTGACGCAGTTCTCTCTGATTTGACGCCTCTATCTATGTGGTGATTGTCCGACATAAGCCTCGCGCCGAGCAGAGGGAGAATATTGTGCCGAAAAGATCTGTCGCTCCTGCGTTCGTTTGGGTTTCGTTTTTCGGTCTTGTCCGCAGGTTTCGTGGTGATGCACAGAAGCGTCGCGAAGAGAAGAGGTTGGATGCGAAGGCTGTAGCCCCAATCCAAGTGACTCCCCTGTCGAGACTCTCATCCAAACGTCTGGCGGATCGATCAAGAGATATTTGTCAGGCCTTATCCGCGAGAGGTGATGGGGGGAGCTCTGGCCCTCGGTCAATCATTCCGCGCACCGGTCAGGTTGCTTATGAGGGGATGGGAGAAGTGGTGGACGCGGTAGGGATCGAACCTACGACCAGTCGATTAAGAGTCGAGATTCCATGAGCTTAATCACCAATATTCATGCTGGTTTAAGAAAGTGGGTATGCCCAAAGTATGCCCAAACCGGAGCTTCCGTAAATGCAGCGCTCGACCAGCAATTCGTCGGTCAGCGACTCAATTTCCGTCTTCGAATGGGCGTACTTTCCTTCGTTTTCTGCTGGCCTGAGCCTGGGCGACCCTGCGAGGTCACTTTACCGCGAAGAATATCGTTGCCGCGGTTCCACCTAGCGAGGTAATGAAGTCGTCTACCACCGTAGCGATGCTATAGACGCCACCAAGTCGATCGTAGAGAGAGGGCTGCACTGCTTCGGGCATTCTGAATCTCCTTGTGCGTGAGTTGTGTGCGAGACTGGCCGGCCTTCGTATGGAAAAAACTCTGCGTTGGCCGTGCCCGGTTGCCGACCAAGACAGTCACTACGCGTGGGATTACTCCAGTCTGACGGAATCACCACGGCGAACCTTGCCACCTTGCAGAACGGAGGCGGTCGTTCACGGCAGAGACGAGCCGCTGACGAGAGCCGAGATAGCGCTCCGTAGTTTCGACAGATCGGTGACCGAGCAGGAACTGGATCTGCTCCAGTTCTCCTCCAGCAGCATGGCACAAGCGGGCACACGTGCGACGGAGGTCATGAGGGGCTAACCTCTCGATCCCTGCGACTTGAGCACGTTGTCTGACGATCCACCAGACAAGCTTTTCACTGATCCTAAGTCCCCAGACCTTGCCGGACCGGCTCACTCTGCGAAATATCGCGCCTTCACTGATCGCAGCAGCGACAAGCCATTGATCGAGAGCCGTCTTCACCCAGAATGGCACCGGTACCGTTCGGATGTGACCGCCCTTTCCGTAAAGGTTAACGATAGCCCAGTGTTCATCCCGTTGCTGGAGGTGTCCAAGCGTCAGGCCCGTCAGCTCTGTCCTGCGAAGCCCACAGCCGAGGAGAAGTGACAGGATCGCGTAATCTCGTTTGTCCCGCACAGACTTGCTGGCGGGTACGGCAAGGAGCCTCCTCCCCTGATCCGCTGTCAGCCAGTTGCCGAGACGCATTCCAAGACGTTTCGCCCCCTTTACCCGGCGGATGCCTGCAGCAAGGTCGGGATTGAGCAGGCCATTGTCGGATGCCTCATAGGCAAGCCGACGCACGGCGGCAAGTCTAAGGTTGATCGTGGCTGGCGCAAGATGACGGGCCTCCAATTCATAGCGGTACCTCAAGACCACGGTTCGTCCGAAGGCCAAGCGCGGCTCGGAGCAGTACCACGTGATGAAGTTTTCGATGGCTGCTCCATACGTTCGTTTCGAAGCGGCCGACCCCAGACTCTGAAGAACAGAGGTCTTCGAATGATCGAGGTCGGATAAACGTAGTATCGTCCTGTTCGACCGATGTTTGTTCTTTCGCTTCTGGATCATGGGTGCGGTCTCCCTTACCGCGCATCCATCATCGAGCCCATCGCAAAGCGGTTCGGAAATCTCAAGTTGCCGCAACCCGACTCTTCGGGCAGTGAGCGCTAAGGCGATTTAGCACTAAGCGAAGCAACTTGGACTACATCTGCATCGCGACAATTCATGTCAGACCGTGAAATTAATCGTTCAATGCCAACCACAAACTGATCGACATCTTTCGAAGATGAAGATAAAGGTCCATTTGAAACGAAAGTTCCATCGGTTGGCAGGGCTATCATCTGATAGCTTCTCTTTGGGGTGCTGTCATGTCGGACAGAACGTTAGAGGTCGGCCAACTCTCAGCGGGGCGGGGAGAGAAGCGTTACGGTATCGTTGAGTTTCTAGTTCAGGGTCAGTCTTACAGGCTTCCCGTGTGGCTGATCAACGGAAACGAGGCCGGTCCGACCCTGGTTGTGACGGGCGGGGTACACGGCGCCGAATACGCAAGCATCGCGGCTGCGCTTGAACTCGGACGTTCGATGGATCCCAAGGGCCTGCGCGGACGGGTCATAGTGGTGCCGGTGATTAACCTGCCGGGCTTTGTTGCTCGATCCATCTACGTCTGTCCTCTCGACGGGAAGAATCCCAATCGGGTCTTCCCTGGCGACGCAGGCGGAACTGGCTCCGAGCAGATTGCGGACTGGGTCTTCCGCAACGTTATCTCTCAGGCGGATTATTACGTGGATCTGCATGGCGGCGATCTAATTGAGGCGCTCGTCCCGTTCACGATCTTCTTCCGCTCCGGCAACGAGCAGGTCGACGCAATATCGCTCGAGATGGCAAAGATCTTTGGGATTCATTATCTAGTATCCAGTGGAACTCCCGGATCTACCATTTCCGCCGCCTCGTGCGCCGGTATTCCCTCCATCCTCACCGAATCGGGTGGGCAGGGCATCTGGACGCCGAATCAGGTTGCCGACCATACCAACGGACTCCAACGCTTGATGCGTTATCTCCAAATGACCCCCGGCTCCGCCCCGGAGCCAACTCCGTTCACACTGTTAGAGCGGTTTCTCTGGTTACGCAGTGACCATGAGGGCTTTTGGTATCCACACGTGTCGGTGGGACAGACCGTTCGTGCCGGTCAGGAACTCGGATACATCAAGGATTGGGAAGGGAACATGCTGCAGACGGGCCTCAGTCCCGACAAGGGTACCGTGCTCTTCATCGTTTCGTCGCTGGCGATCCATGAGAACGACCCTCTCTTCGCCGTCGGCGCATGAACCGGGAGCGCCGCTAGACAACTCAACGCCTCGAAGTTGCCTATAACGCCGTTTTGCGCGAAGTTCGACGCCACGTTCCTGTGCACCGTCGCATATCGCTGGTACTCTTGCTTGAATCCGTCCCCACGGAAAACCTATGCCAGAGTTACCGGAGATCCCGGAGATTCCACAAGAGCGTCCGCTCGCCTGCGAGACAGGGGAGATCGCTGAGCCGATCCCGTCCGCGCCCGGCGAGTCGCCGGAGACCACGCACGTTTCAGAGAATTTCAAGGAGCACGAACCCATGCTCGATGTACACCTGCCGCACGCGACATTTACGTGGAAAGATTTCTGGATTCACCTGGGTACGATTACTGCGGGGTTGCTGATTGCCATCTCGCTCGAGCAGAGCGTGGAGAAACTGCACCATCTGCATCAGCGGCATGTGTTGCAGGCGACCCTGCGGGCGGAGGGCGAGGGGAATAAGAATCAGGCGGAGGCTGACCTCGCGCTCTACGACGACCAGATGGTATGGCTGCTTGGGCTGCACAAAGATATCGGACGCATGATGGCGACGGCGGGCAAGGCGAATCTGCCATACCGGACACGGCAGGATCGTCTTGATCAAAATGGACGCCCAGTCAGCAGCGACCTTGCGTTTATTGACACCGTTGTGTGGGACACTGCCAGCGCCGATAGCCGGGTGGCGCTTTTGCCGGACGTCGATGCCCGTGGCTATTCAATCCTGTACCACATCTTAGGAGAGCGGTTTCGAGAGTATCAGGAGTTGGATGTGGAAGCTGGCGCGCGGCGCAGAGCGTTCGAGGAGCAGTTTGCCGATATCAGCGATCCCAAAACGCCAGTCATGGCAAGGATGAGCGCAGCGGACCTGAAGCAGTATGATGCGCTGGTCATGCAAAACTTCGAGTCCACACTCCTTGCGAAGTCACAGCTCAGGGACTTCTATGGAGTGAGCGAAGCTCATCGCCAGGGATTATTCGATACCGCTTCGGTTTTTCGCAGGCTCCGCGAGGCGAACACCAGGTTTGCCGATGACTACGGAAAGATGGCGCAGCAGGTTGAGGCAGAGGATGCGGCGCGGGATAGGGCTGCAGCCCCGCTTACCGAGAAAGCGGCGCGATAAACGAAGACATGCCTGAGATTCCGAGCGAAGACGCTGTTGCCGAGGCTGTCAAGCACTCGCTGCGGCGAGGCTAGAATGCAGAGTGCCAGAAAAGGCGCATTTTCGACAAGTTCGGTGAAGTTTCCGAAACCCCGTTTTTCGGCAGCTACCTGAGCCACTTGTTTGTATGGATAAGTCGTTGGGCTGAGGAGCACTTGGTGTACAAGGGCTGAACTCAGCAGAAGCGGCTGATTCAGAGACATCCAAGGAGGCTCCTCGTGACCAGTATGAACTTCATCGGGTTGGACATCCACAAGAAGACGATCAGTTATTGCGTGAAGGACATCAGTGGCAAGGTGCAGTCGGAGGGTAAGATTCCGGCGACGCGGCAGGGCCTGTGGGAGTGGGTTGGGACGCTGGCGAAGCCCTGGACGGTGGCGATGGAAGCGACCATGTTTACGGGCTGGATCTACGACTACCTTCGACCGCACGCGGCAGCGGTGAAGGTGGCTCATCCGCTGATGCTGCGTGCCATTGCGGTGGCGAAGAAGAAGAACGATCGCATCGATGCAGGCAGGATCGCCGACTGCCTGCGCTGTGACTTCCTGCCGGAGTGCTACATGGCACCGATGGAGATCCGGCAGCGCCGACGCACTCTGCGCTACCGGAAGCTGCTGGTCCGGCAGAACGTGCAGTTGAAGAACAAGATCGCGCAGCTGCTGATGGAGGCCGGCGTCAGCTACAACAAGGAGAAGCTGCATCAGCAAGGATATTTCCACCAGGTTCTACCCGCGAACCCAGAGATCGACCCCTCGCTGTGGCCACTGCTGAAGCTCACGCGCGAGATGATCGAGCGCACCCAGAAGACGGAACGAGCTCTGCTGCGTTCGCTCGAAGCCGACCCACTGCTCGCAACGCGAGTCGAGCGGTTGATGACGATCCCTGCCATCGGCCACGTCACCGCGCTGACCTGGGTGCTCGAAGTCGGCGAGGTCGAGCGGTTCCACTCCGTCAAGCAGGTCATCAGCTACTGCGGTCTGTGCAGCGGAGAGAAGACCTCGGCCGACAGTTCCAGGCGGATGCCCATCTCCAAGCAGCGCAATCGACACTTGCAGACGGTACTGTTGGAAGCCGCGCATCTGGCTCCGAGACTCAACCCGGAGCTGGCCGTTCTCTACGAGCGCGAAGCCGCGCAGAGCAACCGCAACCAGGCTACCATCGCCGTCGCCCGCAAGCTGGCCGCTTACCTTCTGGCCATCGATCGTGGAGAACGTGCCTTCGTAACTCACCAGGTTCACAGCAGCGTCGCAGCATAACTGCTGCTGTCATATTCAGGGCTTTTCAAGCGCACTCTGCCAGGTCTCACAACTTTTCGGCTGAGCGACGGAGCATCCGCTCCCAAGGCTCCAACCCACTTGTTTCGAGACTGGCAGAGAACCTCAACTCAAACATCTGTGACGGCTACGGCCCGAGATAGCAAATGGATGTCTGGTTCTGCGTTCCACCGCAGGAACCAAAAACAAAAGCGCTATGAAAGGAACTGCAAAAACATACATCCCCCCGCGCACTCCGAGCGCGGCACGAAGATTCTCGCTTTTCCCTTGACTTTACTTATCATGGATGTCCGAGATGGCGACGTTTCGTCCAGGTGGCTCGCGTTCCATTGTCGGTGAGTGACTTGGCGATTTGGCATAAACCGAGACCTTTCGGCCCTGGCCAGCGTTTTGCTGGAGCAAAGCGTGCTTCTCAATACCTACCGAATAATTCCGAAGCGAGCGTCTCGAACCTTCACCGCAACAGAAGCCGCGCGAGAGTATTTTCGAGCCAGACTTCATAGCGGGTGGCGGACCACTTGCGATCCACGACAAAAAGGCGGTAGTGATCCGCTCCAGTCATGGCCCAGAGAATATCCAGCGCCTCCTTCGCGCTGATGTTTTTGCGAAGTGCTCCAAAACGATCCCACGCATCTGCCAGAGGTTTTTGGCCGCGGAGTCGCCGATCCTCTCCTTCCTGCCACAAGGCCAGAAGGTCTTCGTTCGTACTACCGGCGCCTCGTGCGATGTTGACAATGTCTCCCGCCTGCGCGTAGAAGCGGCACGTAAAGGAAACCAGCCGACGCAGTTGCTTGCGTGGATTTCCCGCGGCAGCGTTCAGATCCCTCAGTAGCCCGGCGACATCGGCCTGCGCATCTGCCTGATCGAGCAATGCAAACAGCAGGGCTCGCTTAGATCGAAAGATTGCATAGACCGTCGGGACAGCGACACCTGCCTCGACTGCGATCCGTTCAATCGAAGTAGCACCGTAGCCATAATGGCCGAAGAGATTGCGCGCGGTCTGCAGAATTCGTCCACGCCGCTCGTCGGAGGAGGCGCGGCGCCGGCTCGCGTCATACCCACGCTTTGTTCTTTTTGCTTGCATGCTTCGTCCTAATTAAATAGAGTATACATCTATCGAATATGAGGAGGTAAATCAGTGCGACCTATCGCTTCGCTTACGCTGTGGCTCTTCGTGATTGGAACTTCATTGATTCTCGGCGCCGGGCTTTATGAAACGCTTGTGGTGGTGCCGTTTTGGTCGGCAGGAGCCCCGGCCTCGCTGGCGGAAGGAAATCCGCTGTTGCAAGTACACATACGTGCAGGACATGTTTTCTGGCAGTACTTCACGCCGGCTCTCGGACTCATCGCAGTGCTTGCGCTGCTCACCAGCTTTGGGGCTCCGCCGCGCCATCTGGCATGGCGTCTTGCAGCCACCGGCCTGATGCTCCTGGTTTCGGTCGCGACGCTGGTCTATTTTCGTCCGGCTCTCATCGAAATGGTTGTTAACCACGGAGCAGGGCTCACACCGGAAGCGCTGGCAGCAGAGGTACGCCGCTGGGTGGTGCTCGACTGGGTGCGGACGATCGCCGTCGCAGCTTCGCTGGCAATGGGAATCCGAGCGCTGCTCTTACCCCCCCGGTAGAAGCGAAAGCCGATTCGATGCGTCAGGATCAATTAAATCCGCTGCACTTATCGAACTTGGATCGGTAATGCCAAGTCGGTCAATGCCCAGCGATCCAACCGGTTCGGCTGTCAACTGTCGATTTCAGGCCAATGCGCTCGTTGATCTGCTCACATCGCTCTATGTCTTCGGCAGGTGGCCGTAAAACCGGCTATCCGGACGTTGACTTTGAACCTCTCGCAAAGTCGCATTATCGGCAAGTTCAACCATCGAAGTTGCCGAAAACCCCGGCGGTCTCAACCGGTCGATGCAACACTATCTAATGACCTGATCCACAAATGCTTTCCCTGAAGGATCGATCTGTTTGGCTGATGTGGCCAAAACCTAGCCAGGGTAAGGTTCCGGCTGACTAATCCTAGCCAGCGCTTTTTAGCTTTTGTTTTCATTGCGATCCATTTACGTATGATGGATAACATAGTCCGGCAGGGATCTTCCTGGCCGGCACTCGGGCCCAGCCGCAGCTTGGTACTGATTCGTTCCACTCTCAAACACTCTGTGAATCAACCGTACTCTGCACGAGGAAAGGTCGATTCTTGAGTGTTCATCTCGTAAATCCCAGCGACAACTCTTTTGGGACGGCAGTCATCACGCCACGTTGGCTTTTCGTTCTTGCAGCTGCCACGCCGTCGTCAGCAGGAGATCCCATCCTCGTCGACGAGTCTCTCGAACAAATCGCCCCCGAATCCATCCAGCCCGGCGACATTGTCGGCATCAGCGTCCACACCGGCAACGCCCTGCGCGGCTACGAAGTCGGCCGCATCGCCCGCGAGCGCGGAGCCTGGGTCGTCTACGGCGGCATCCACGCCACCCTCTACCCCGAAGAAGCCTTTGAGCGCGGCAACGCTCACGCTGTAGTCAAAGGCGACGGCGATGTCGCCTGGGGCATAGCCGTCACCGACATTCTCGCTGGCGCTCTTACACAGAAAATCTACGATGGCGGACGCATAGGCGGCAGCGAGTTCCTCGCGGCCCGCTGGGACCTCATGCCCCGTGACAAGTATATGTGGGCCTCCGTCCAGACTATTCGCGGCTGCCCGAAGCATTGCTCCTTCTGCAGCGTCTGGCGCACTGACGGCCAGCAGCCTCGCCAGCGAGCCTTCCAGTCCGTCATCGATGAGATCGTCAACCTCCGCCAGATCGGCTTTCGCTTCATCGCTCTCGCGGACGATAACTTCTACCCCGTTACCCTCACCGATCTCCGCCTCGCGCGCGAACAACACAATCTTGCCAAGCTGGAAGAGCTCACCGCTATCCGCGCCGAACGCTTCCTCCTCATGGCCGAACTCGCCAAGCTTCCTAAAGATATGGTCTTCTTCACCCAGATCACCATGGAAGCCGGCGAAGACGGCGAGTACCTCGACGCCATGCGCAAAGCCAACATCAAGGGCGCCCTCGTGGGCGTCGAAGCCGTCACCCCCGAGGGCCTCAAAGCCGTTTTCAAAGACTGGAACTACTCCGGCGAAGCTCTCGCCCGTCAGCTCCAGACATTCAAAAAACACGGCGTCCACGTCCTCGGCTCTTTTATCTTCGGCCTACCCACCGACAAGCCCGCCACCTTCGACGCCACCGTCGAGATGGCACTCAAAGCCGGCGTCACCTTCGCCCAGTTCGTCATGATGACACCTTTCCCCGGCACTGTCGACTTCGCCCGCTGGGAAAAAGAACAAGCCAAGGCTCCCGAGATGGTCGGCGATATACCCATCACGCGCTACTGGCTCATCCCCACCGCTACGCGCCCGAAGATGTTCACCCCGCACCCATCCATGAGCTCCAGCGAGATCAGTCAACGCACCCAGAAAGTCTGGGACCGTTTCTACGATTGGCCCTCCATTTGGGAACGTTCCGCCTGCACCCCAACCCTGCACGCCCGCGTAGCCTTCATGTTTTTATCGAAGCTCTACCGCCAGATGTACGCTGGCACTGGCATCTCCACCGACAGCGCACGTCGCAAGAAATCCAAAACCTGGGCTCGATGGACAGCAAAGCAATGCCGGAAGCTCTTCCAAGCCAAACCTATGCCTGAACTCCGGTCCCCAGCTTGGGATCTCGTCTTCAACTCCGCCGACACGCGCCGCCCGGCCTTTCTCGGACCCCAGCAAGCACCCTCACCCTTTATTGTGATAACCAAACCTTAGAGCAACTGACGCGATACTAATCGTTTGTAGCTTTCGGCTGGTAAAACCTGCCGACCTATGACGATTATCATCGAACTTCAATGAGATTGTTTTCCAGAAGTTTAGGGAAAGGCTTCGGCGCGGTGACTTCGGCAGAGTTTTTCGACCACAAATCTGCGTCTTAAATACTCCTTTTGGGGTTGAAAATTTGAGTTGGAACCTTGAAAATACCAAAGGTGTTTATCGCCAGATCGGAGTTCTTGTATGTCCAACCCGGCTCGTATTCTCGTTTTTGGACGAGATTCCAGCTTGCTTGAGACGCGGCAGTTGGTTTTGGAGACGATTGGTGGAATCGTTGACGCAACCACGAAACTAGACCAGGCCAGACTTTTGCTGGCTCATAGTGCGCCGGATCTCCTCATTCTTTGCTACACCCTGTCTCCAGATGATCGCTCGGCAATTTTGGGTATAGTACGGAAGATTCGTCCAGAGCTTAAAGTACTCGTACTTCGGGCTGACGGTCCAGCTTCGGTCCAAACCGACGATGAGGAATTCAATATCTTCTGGGGAGCAGGTGCTCTAAGAGCAAGAGTGAAGGAAATGCTAAAGCTCCAGATCTCCGGGGCTTTCGCACGGAGTGGGTAGGAAATCTCGATATCTGTGTTGTAGCTGACAAAGACGGCCGATCAGGCATCCAATAGTCTACAAGCTGGTAGCTGAACAATCCTCGATCCAACCAGGTAGGACGTTCTCTCCAGAATGGGGAGACTGTATGGAACTACCGAGCAAGCCGGGTGAGACTACCAGGTCGGCTAAGCTGAGCCAGTCAGACGATCAGGCTGCGGAACGGATCACCGCAGGACAGCTTGCTCTGGAAGTAATGCACGAAATCCGGAATCCTCTTGAAGCGCTGGGACACCTTACGTATTTGACCCTAAATGACCCTCGCGATCCCGAAAAGGTCATGAAATATATGCGCATGGCCGAGGAGCAGATGGCCACGTTGAACCGCATTGTGAGCCAAACCCTGGGATTTGCCAGAACGCTGTCCGTTCCAAAAGAGAGCGACCTCGTTGACCTTACAGAGGCCGCCCTCCGGATTCATCAGCGAACCATACAGGCGAAGAAGATCCACCTTGTGAAGGATCTACCGTTGGGAATCACAGCGGAGATTCGCGTGGGAGAGATCCTACAGGTCGTCTCGAACCTGATCGTCAATGCCCTGGATGCCTTGTCGGCCGACGGAACTCTCGTGGTGCGCCTTCGCAAGCGTCGGGACCACGTCCACATATTGATCGCTGACAACGGCCATGGTATACCGCAGGAACATGCGAGAGCTATATTCGAGCCGTTCTTTACGACCAAGGGAGAGTTTGGAACAGGGCTTGGTCTCCCTCTCTCTAAAAAGATTATCGAAAGGCACGGCGGAAAGATTTGGGTGCGCAGCAGCGTGCGCCCCGCTCGAAGCGGTACCACTTTCAGAATCTCACTTCCCGCTCAACCGGGTTTCAAGGTGTAGAACTGAAAGCATTACGGAAGAATCGGTCGCACGAAACGGATTCCTCCATGGGCACCCTTTGACAAAGGGAAAAACCTGACTACCTGAGCAGCAGAGCTGCCCTTATGCGAGTCTCCAGGTTGGGGCGGCACTTTGGGCTTCGCCAATTTCTGTGAGCGACGGCGCGAAACTTTGAGCCGTCGATGGCGATCCACTCGCTACGTATCAGACCGCAACCCTTCGCAAATCGGCGCCTGCTGTCGTGACTGCGTCGCAGTGCATTCGACGGAACTCAGCGATGCTTTTATGGTCTGGATACAAACGTCCTGGAAGCCACATCAACTCGACGTTTCGACGGCACTCGGCTTCCAAGCGCAGAGACGAGCGAATCTGGTTCAGGTAGCCGTATAGATACTGCTTCAGCAAATCGCGTGGATCATAGCCTGGTCGTCCTGTCTCAGCGGCCTGACGTGCGCAAAGTCCACGAGCAAGCGGCCATCGGCGTGCTCTTGTGTGCGAGTAAAAATGATGAGGTCGTCGAATATGCGCTTAGCCGCAGCTTGTCTCCCGCGCTGATTGCGGAGTACCAGACGCAACTTCCCGACAAAAAGCTATTACAAAGCAAACTCCATGAGTTCTATCTACAGAACGCGACTTCCGCGGAGGGTCGCCCTGCCGCAGGACGGAATCGGCAGGGAAAGAAGAGCTGAAGGTATCAAATTGTCGGCTCGATCTACCTGGCAGCTCCAGCTTGCGATACATCAGAAGCCCAGCACTTCCCTTTAGTATTTTGCTCATTGGCTGTCGAAGAGACTCACCTGCCGGTTGGTGATGGGAGTCGCTCCCACGAGCGTGGCTTTCATCTTTTCAGCCAGCAGGATGCGTAGGAGATGAACGGGCGGTCTCTCGGAGGGCGCGAGATATTCGTCGTAGTCCCGAGGTTCGACAAATGTCGTCATCCGGTCGTGAATCGGCGCCATCAATTCGTTCGGCTCGCCAGTAAGAATGGCAAAGGTCGGTTCCCACTTATCCGTCTTGGGGTTCTTCCAAACTTTCCAGACGGCAGCCATGCCGAATGGTTCCTGGCCCGGAATTACAAATTCGTACTTGGGCTTTTTCTTTCCTTTTTCTGCCTCCTGCCACTCATAGATTGCATCGCCGGGAACGATGCACCGTCCTTTGAGAAAGGCATCTTTCCAGAACTTCGCGTGCTCGATGCCTTCTGAGCGGGCGTTGAAAAGAGGTCGGGGTCGATCAGGCAATTTGAATGCCCATCGCATCAGTTCGATATGGCGCTCTCCAGCCTCGTTCGTAAGGACCACGGGCTGGAGTGACTGCGGGCTCAGGTCGTCGCCCTCTTCGTACGGAAGGTCGTCCAGGCCAACTTGGACGCTGAACACCTCCGCGATGCGCTGCTTGTCGGACTTTCGCTTATAGCGACCACACATCTTGCAGCTACCTCCCGTTCCTCAACTTAAACAATCACTAATAAATCAGATACTTAGCCTGTAAGATGCACTATGCGAAGGGCATAGGCGATTGCATTTCGAGTCCAGATAGGCGAATATTTGGCGAAGATACTTCGCCATGCCATCAGCCTCTGCCATCCGCGTCCAAGTCGAAAGTGCCCTTGCCCATAAGATACCTTCCGCACTGACTCCGGTTGCGAAGATGGTACGGCCTGTCGTCCCTTCGGGGATCGAGCCGCTAGATGCCGTCCTGCAAGGAGGGTTTCCGGTTGGCGCGGTCAGCGAGGTCATTGGTCCCGAGTGCTCGGGCAGAACCTCCCTCGCTCACTCGTTTGTGGCGCGAGTCATTGAGAGCGGAAAGGTCGCGGCCTGGATCGACGTATCGGACACCTTCGACGCACCCTCTGCGGCAGCATCGGGCATCGACTTGCGACGCCTTCTTTGGGTCCGCTGCGGAGTTACAGAACTCTCCTTCCCAGAACAGGTCCGCGAGTTCACGCTTCCGGACACGTATCTGATTCCCTCGACGCCGAAGAGAGGTTTGCACGGCGGGGGCTGCGGGACCCATCCCCGGCAGGAAGCCAAGGGACTTTCAAACGCTGTCAGCGGCCTGCTCCAGGCAGACCCTCTGAGTCCCCGGTGTGCGGAATCGCAACCCAAGGTGCGCCCAGCCCAAGTAACCTATGCTCCCTTCTCTCAACCGGTAGTCCCGTCAGTTCAAAGACGTTCCGTCCTCGGTCCGTACCAGAGGATCGAGCAGGGACTGAAGAGCGCGGACCTGATTCTGCAAGCGGGTGGGTTCGGTGCAATCGTGCTTGACCTGGGATGCATCGCACCGGAATTCGTGTCGCGTGTCGATTTGGGGACATGGCATCGGTACCGCGTAGCAGCAGAGCGGACCCAATCGAGCGTCGTTCTTCTGACACAGCATGTATGTGCCAAGAGCAGCGCGGAACTTCTGTTACGTTTGCATCCTACGGAGATCCTTCACGATGAAGCAACCGTGTTTTCCGGAACACAGCCGAAAGCTGAAGTCGCACGGCACCGCTTTCAAGAGCGAGGCAGCAATGTTCTTCCGATTCGTAAGCCTCCACAAAGCGCCAACACAGCCTGCTGGCGAAATCATGCGACCTGGGCAGGTCAGCGATGACGAACGAGACCTCTCTCTACGCCTGTCTTTATGTGCGGGAGTCTCCAGCGCAGGCTCTCCTACGACATAGGCCTGAGCTACATGGCGCGGCGTGCGTCATTATGAGCGGCGAAGCACCAAGCGAAGAGGTCTGCTCCCTCAATACCAAGGCGCGACTGAGCGGCATGAAGCACGGCATGTCGCGCGTCGAAATCGAGACATTTGCGAAGCCGATCGTTATGCGTCGCTCAATCGCAATAGAAAACGTTACGAAGGCTGCATTGCTTGAGATCGCTGGGAACTTTTCACCCCGTGTCGAAGACCGGAGCGAAGACACGGCCTTCGTATGTGGCATCGACATCGTGGGCACGCGGAGCTTGTTCGGACCTCCTGAGCAACTAGGGAAAAGCCTGCTTATGCAGGTTCGATCCTTTGGATTGTCTGCGAACGTTGCGGTGAGCAGAAACTTCTACACGGCGCTGTCTCTGGCGAGGGGATTCTCGCGAAGCGCCTCCGTCCAAGTGGTGACACCGGGCGAGGAAGCCGCCGCTTTATCATCCTTACCCCTGACTGTTCTCGATCTGTCTGACGCTCAGTTAGAAATCTTCGCATCGTGGGGCATTTACAGACTTGGGCAGTTGGCGGCGCTTCCCGAAAAAGGATTGATCTCCCGCATGGGGCAGGAAGGTAAACGCCTTCGGCAGATGGCGGCGGGCTCGCTGCCGCATCTCTTTCAGGCAGTCGAACCTCCATTTCGACTGGAAGACCGGCTGGAACTGGATGCACCACTCGACGTCCTGGAATCGCTGCTCTTCGGTATCGCGATGATGCTCGACCAGCTCATTGCCCGCGTTTCAGCGCGTGTTCTCGCGCTGGCCTCGCGTGACGATCACGTTGGAACTCGAAGGCAACGGCACGCACGAGCGGACGGTGCGTCCGGCATTGCCGACGAATGACAAACAGCTCTGGATCAAATTGATTCATCTCGATCTTGAGGCACATCCCCCGCAGGCTGCGATTCTCGCTGTTGGGCTGCGCGCCGACACCTGGCTCTACCAGCAAAGTTCAACTCGGACTCTTCTCCCCGCAGTTGCCGGAGGCCGGTCGGCTCGACATTACATTGGCGCGGCTGTCTGCTCTTGTCGGAGAGGGCAACGTGGGGTCTCCTGCTTTACCTGATCAGCATCTCCCCGGCAGCTTCCGGGTTGAGCCGTTCGCCTTGCCGTCCGGCGATCCCAGCTTCGGCGCCTCCGCAATCTCCCGCGTCTCTCTTCGACAACTACGGCCACCTGAGCCAGTCATGGTCAGGTTGAAGGATGCAAAGCCAGAGGGCCTGCGTTTCCGCACTCGGCGCTATGTTGTCGAGCATCTTTATGGGCCGTGGTTTGCGAGCGGTGAGTGGTGGAATCGAGATCGTTACGGGCTCGAACAATGGGACCTCGCTGCGCGTGGCGAGGACGGCTCAATCCTATGCTGCTGCGTGATGCGGGACAGAGTGAGAAATCGCTGGCAGATGGCGGCTCTCTATGACTAACGGCTATGTCGAACTTCATAGCGCGAGTGCCTTCTCCTTTCTCCAGGGAGCGTCCCAACCTGAAAAGTTAATAGAGCGAGCTGTCGAGCTAGGAATTGCCGGCAGTGGCGCTGCTCGATCATAACGGTGTCTATGGGTCCGCCCGTTTCCACACCGCCGCGAAGCGAAATGACATCCGAGCTCATGTCGGAGCCGAGATAGGCGTCCCGAGCCTCGGCAATCGTCTTACACCGCCGACATGGCTCCCTCATCAGCACATCGCGGAGCCTGCCCGACTGCCTCTGCTGTGTGAATCGCGGGAGGGCTATCAGAATCTCTGCCAACTCATCACACGATTCAAGTTGCGGGAGCAAACCAAGGGAGACGGGTCGGCGAAGCTCGAAGAGATTCAGGACTACTCGCGCGGTCTGGTTTGTCTTACGGGCGGAGATGAGGGGCCGCTGGCTGGTGCTCTAGCGCGAGGCGGCGAAGAAGCCGGACGCGACCTGGTGGAACGTCTCGTTCGCGTCTTTGGTCCGCAAAACGTATATGTGGAATTGCAGCGACACCGTGAGCGCGAGGAAGAGTGGCGTAATCAAGCGGCAATTCGAATTGCTAGTTCTCTGAAGTTGCCACTGCTGGCTACGAATGGGGTCCGGTACGCACACGCCTACGATCGCGAGATACTCGACCTCTTCACGTCCATTCGAAATCACACGCCACTCGATCTAGCTGGGCGATTGCTGTCGGAGAACAGCCAACGCCATCTCCGGTCAGCCTCAGAGATGACAACGCTGTTTAGTGATCTGCGCTGCGCTCTCGCGAACACCGTCGAGCTATCTGATCGTCTCCAGTTTCAGTTAGGTGATCTGGGATATGAATTTCCGCGCTATCCGGTCCCGGATGGCGAGACGATGGACAGCTTCCTCAAGAAGCGCGTCGAGGAAGGGGTCACTAGACGCTACGGATCGAAGGGCAATGCAGGTCTCTTGGAACGTGCGAAGAAGCAAGTCGAGCACGAGCTTGCCTTGATCGCAAAGCTCGGCTTTGCGGGATACTTCCTCATCGTCTGGGACATCGTTTGCTTCTGCAAGCGAAACAACATCCTTATTCAAGGGCGCGGGAGTGCGGCGAACTCTGCGGTTTGTTATGCGTTGGAGATTACGGCAGTCGATCCGGTTGGGATGGAGCTTCTCTTTGAGAGGTTCTTGAGCGAGAACCGTGGGGAGTGGCCAGACATTGATTTGGACCTGCCCTCCGAAGAGAAGCGCGAACAGGCGATTCAGCATGTCTATCAACGGTACGGCGAGCTCGGGGCAGCGATGTGCGCCAATGTCATCACCTATCGTGGAAAGTCGTCTGCACGAGAAGTCGGCAAGACGCTTGGGTTTGACCGCGAATCGCTTCAGCGACTATCGAGCCTCGTAAGCCACTTCGAGTGGCGCGGGCCAACCGATACGATGGCTCACTCGTTTCGCAATGCTGGCTTCGATATCAAGCATCCACGGATCGCAAAGTATCTCGAACTCTGTATGCGTATTCAGGATCTGCCGCGTCATCTGGGGCAGCATTCCGGAGGGATGATTATCTGTCAAGGGCAATTGGATCGCGTGGTTCCTCTGGAGCGGGCTTCGATGCCTGGGCGCACCGTCGTGCAATGGGACAAGGAAGATTGCGCTGACCTTGGCATCATCAAAGTCGATCTGCTGGGCCTTGGCATGATGGCTGTGCTCAAGGACTGTGTCGAACTGATCCCCGAGCACTATGGTGATCTTGTTGATCTCGCCAATTTGCCCGAAGACACGGATGTGTATCGGACATTGCAACGCGCCGACACGGTCGGTATGTTCCAAGTCGAGAGCCGCGCACAGATGGCTTCGTTGCCTCGGAACAAACCAGAGAAGTTCTACGACGTGGTGGTGCAGGTCGCCATCATTCGCCCCGGCCCCATCGTCGGCAAGATGATGCATCCCTATATGCGGAGACGACAGAAGAAAGAAGAGGTCACCTATCCCCATCCATCTCTCGAAGGTGCTTTGAAGCGGACCTTGGGCGTACCACTTTTTCAGGAGCAGCTTCTTCGCATGGCGATGACAGTTGCGAATTTCACGGGCGCGGAGGCAGAGGAGTTGCGCCGTGCAGTGGGGATGCGCCGTTCCTGGGAGCGAATGAAGAATCTCGAAGGCAAGCTCCGAACCGGGATGACGGCTAACGGGATCGACATGGCAACCCAGGAAAACATCATTCAGAACATAAGTTCCTTCGCGCTCTATGGGTTTCCTGAGTCGCACGCCGCGAGCTTTGCTCTGATTGCATATGCCTCTGCGTACCTCAAAGTGAAGTACCTCGCTGCGTTTACCTGTGCGATTCTCAATAACCAACCGATGGGCTTTTACAGTCCTGCTGTGTTGATCGAAGATGCGCGGCGACACGGGCTTCGGGTGAAGCCGATTGATATTCAGGTTTCTGAATGGGCTTGCACACTGGAGCGTGAACCAGACTATTCGCTCTCGCTCAGACTGGGTTTGGGTTACGCCAAAGGACTTCGTCGCCATGCTGCGGATGCGATCGTTCGTGAGTGCGAAGCGAGAAGATTCAGCTCCGTGGAAGATGTCGCACTGCGCGTTCCGGTCCTGAATCGTAAGGAACTCGCCTTGCTTGCGCGCGTGGGCGCGATGAACAGCGTTGATGGAGTGGAGCATCGTCGCGACGCTCTCTGGCAGGTTGAGCGTGCCGGAAAACTGGAAGGCCCGCTACTCCGTCAGCAAAGTGAATGGCTCCGAGAAGAAAGTCGAATGCTCCCTCTACGAGAGATGACGCCGGAAGAACGGCTCGTCGCTGACTATGCAGGGACAAGTGTAACCACCGGCCCACATCCGATGTTCTTTCGCAGGCAGGAACTCAACATGCAGAGGTATCTCACCGCCATCGAATTGAGGAAGCGGCGCGATGGAGAATTCGTCAAAACGGCGGGTTTGGCTATTGTCAAACAGAGGCCCGGTACGGCAAAGGGCTTCGTCTTTATGTCTGTCTCAGACGAGACGGACATCTTCAATGTCATTGTCACCAAGGAATTCTTCGAATGTAACCGTAGCGTAATCTCGAATGCAAAGTTCATTTCGGTGGAAGGGCCACTTCAAAACGAGGACGGGACGATTCACGTCAGAGCATCCCGCATTATGCCTCTCCCGACGAGAGGCTTGGAGGTGACGTCCCATGACTTCCACTAAGCCTGGCTCTCATGTCGGTGGCTACCGCCGCGAGGTGGACTATCAAAAGCTAGGGCCGGCACTACTCATTGCCTCAAGTCTCGTACTGGCCATCCGCACGGCGCGATGGGACCCGACGCATAGCGACGGCCTGGCAAACGTGGAGTGGGAGAAAGAAGTCGAACATAGCGTTCGAATCGCGAAGAGAGCAGCGGTCAAATGAAGGTCACGGTTACGGCGGCAACGTGCTCCCCTGAAATCTCATACGAATGGGGCAAACTTTAGCAGTTACCGGGTGGATGACTCTGGAAGTAATCTTTGAACTGCCCCTGAAGTCGCATTTTCGGCAAGTTCGGTGGCGAAGTTTCCGAAACCCCGTATCGCGGGAACTATGTAGGCGAACGATTTCGCTTGGCAATAAATTACTTAGCTAACCAACTCCAAGTGATAGTAGTATCTGCGCATGGACGAAAAAGACACCATAAAGCGGCCTTTATGGCTACAGGCAGGTGCTCCGACAATCTTCTTGGCTGCCATCCTACAGATCGTCGCAAAATGGATCGCCCATAATCGTTTTCCAGATTGGCGCACTGTCGCGGTGATATTTGGGAGTTGGACATTCGCTTATTTGGTCGTCTACGGATTCCTCTATTGGCGGGCACACAAAACCAAGCTGTCCCATTCAAACTCTTTGGGTTAGCCACGTAATTTCTTACCCAAGAATCGTGCGTAACCCAATGAGATTTGATGGCCACGACGGTTTACCAAGGCTCTATCGCAGGTAGGAGGAGGGTTGGCAGCGGCAATGAGCGGTTGACAGATGGAAAATCGGGTACTGAGTCAGTTTGAATAAAGTCTCAGTTGTCGCGCAGCCTTAACGGCACTCCTGCCAAAGAGCGCAATGATAATGGTAATGAACACTGTGCTCTCTATCGTATAAGCGAGGTCTCCCGGTCTGCCGGGATGAATTAGCAGCCAAACAAATAATAGGGCGACTAGGAGACTTCCAATGAGCTTTATACGGAGCTTGGTGGTCATTGTCATGCCGTCCATATTCTCATACGTCTCCTCAATCAAACAAATGTCGCGTTTCCGGCAACTACGATCCGGTAGTTTCCCAAAATCCCGTTTCGCGGGAACTTACCATCGGTGCGGTTGCCGATCCACTCTTCGTTTTTCCCTTGCAGTCACACGGCGGACCATACATTTTCGTGAACCTCAGAGACTGATTCCACTCTTAGAGAGTGTCGGCAGATAGCTCTCCAGACAATCCAGCGTCTCCCGCCCCACATCACTCGCCACCGCCGTAGTCGACCGCACCCCCAAGTCGACTTCACCGTCAATCCGTTACACACGAAGCCCCAAGCAGCCCATGCGCTGCGAACACCATCAAATCCGCTGTCACCTCCGCACTCGACGACGGATCGCCCCCGCAATCGAAAGGACCGTCCGCTTCGTCACTCCGGATGCGCCGCAATAAACTTCTTATAGTTATCATCCAGCACAAGCACCAGCGACTCAAGAAACTTAAGCTGCCCCTGCAGAATCTCGAGCCGGTCCTTGATCTGTACAGCCTCCGCGCCGGTGGGATTCGGATCGCCCTTCTTCGAATTCAGAAACGGCCCCACACTAATTACCGTATCCCGCACCGCCTGCTGTTCCGCTGCAACGATCTCGCCCTGCTGGCTATAAATAGCCGCGTACTCCTCAGCCCGCTCATACGGCATATACGAGAGCGCCCCCGTCGACTGCGCCGTCTTCCAGCTCACGTCATCGAACAACTTCAGTCGAAAATTGATCGTCATGCTCTCTTTGTTGGGAACCTTAGGATTCGCAATAATCCTTTTCAGCACGGCAACATCCTGCTGCAACACCTCCTGCTGCTTCCGAACATCCTGCAGGATGCCCTGAAGATCCTTCGCATTGCTGCTGATCTCGTTCCCTAGGCTAGCCTCCGCCTCATGCACCAGGTTCCGGTGATGCCTCCACTCCGCGCACCCGTCAAGGCTTAGCGCAATCAATAGCCCTATCGTAATCGTGAACAGGTGCACCAGGAAATCGCGCCAGCCGTGTAAGGGTTCGTGGGAAGAATGCACTTCGAGCACTGGTTTACCACCTCCGGTCTTTGATACCGTCGAGCCTACCAATTCCATAATAGCTTCCATCGGTTTAGAGACCTCAGAGTCTTGCGGGGCCGGCCCCTTATACACAGTTGGCTCACGCAGAAAGTCAAAAACATTATTCGCGTCTTCGCAACGCGGCACAGAGGCATGAGAACCTATGAAATTGTTACGGCGCGAGCCTCGCGTTCGAAGCGGCTGCGCAGGTCGGCGCAAGCGCCATCCTCGCGAAGGACCTTGATGGCGACATCCCGGTTCAGGCGGGAGTCGCGGGCGCGGTAGACTTCGCCCATGCCGCCGACACCGAGAGGGGACTTGATCTCGTAGGACCCAAGCTTCGAATTCGCGACCAGAGGCATCGATTGAGGAATCCCGTGTCTCGCCAAACCTGCAGCTTGAAATCCGAGACAAGCAGGAATTAAGGCTGATGCAGCGCAAGCCCTAAACTACCAGACACCTCGCAGGAACGAACACTTTTTGTTGATGATCGTCCCACGTAAGCCTTGTGGTTCCCCCGTTTCTCGAAACTCCTGAAAAGTCGGATTTCTATGAGCAGGTCACTGGAGTCAAGTGTTTTTTGTCTTTTCCTTCATAGCGTCTTTGCCTTTGTTGTTGTTTGTTGTGGTTGTTCCGCGTTGTTGCCTCTCCACCGTGTTTCTATTCGCACTTTGAGTGAGCCGTTCGTGGCTCTGTGACGGGTTGGGGTCAGAAGGAGAAGTCGATGCTGCCAGTTTTCGGCCGGCCTTGTGAAGGCCCAACCCGACACGCAGTCACCGGGACGCGGGGTTTAGCAACGGTGAACATGATTTCGATCCTCAGGCAGCTACTGCGTAGAACGGGATGTATGGCTCTTGCGTGATCCAGATGCGATGAAGCAGTACTGCCAGCTTGCGAGCAACGGCAACGATGGCACGATTGTGGGACTGCTTGCCTCCACGCGAGGCCAGATGCAGACCCCACTGTCGTAACGTCGAGTCCCTTCCACGCGGACCGAGGACATGGTTGGCGCACTCGACCAGGAGAGAGCGTAAGTAGATATTTCCAGCCTTGGTAATACCAAGTTGCGGATCGCGGTCCCCGGACTGGCTGCGTCTCGGTCGCAGGCCGAGGTAACAGCCCACATCGCGACTTCGCTTGAAGCGTTCTTTGCTTCCCAGAGTCAGCACATAGGTCAACGCAGTGAGCTGGCCGACGCCGTAGACCTGAAGCAGCGCCTGCGTCTCCGGATACTCCGTCTCGGTGAGTCGCTTGATGGTGCGGTCGTACTGCTGGATCTTCACCGTCATCGCAGCGATCTGTTCGAGAACCGGACCAAGCGCCACAGCCAGACCTGGCGGCAGCACGGCCATGCAACGCTTGGCGAAGCACAACGTGGACGAGGCTGGAAGCCGGTAGCCGCAGGGCTTAGCCAGCCCGCGTACGGAGTTCACCGCCGCCGTCCGCAGACGAACGATCAGGTTGCGGGCACGAATCAAGGTCAGAGCTTCCTGTTGTGCAACCGTGCGATGGGAGATCGGTCGCAGGATCTCCGGATCGAGCCGGGCATAGCGAGCGATCTTTTCCGCATCCACCGTGTCGCTCTTGCGGTCGCTGTGCGAGATCGCCCTGAGCTCGCGCACGTTGGCTACGATTACTTCGTGGCCCAGTTCTCGGAGTTGTTCGCTGACCCAGATCGAATGGGTTCCAGCCTCCATCGCAACCCGTGCCCTGGGCACATCGGTAAACCACTTCTCGACCCCCGAGGGTGTCGTGCGAAACCGCCCCCGGTCAACCACTTCTCCATCTTCGTTGAGCGTGCAGTAATGGCTCCAGACATCCCCAAGATCGATCCCGATCGTCATCCCAACCTTGGTGACGCTGCGTGGAACTTCCGCGATGAGGTGTTTCGATGGCTTTTTCATGGCGATAGTCTCTCCGATCCAAGAGACCGGCTCATCCCATTTTTCGGAAAGTTCGGTGAAGTTTCCCATAACCCCGTTTTGCGGGAAAAAACGCCTCTCACTCTATCTGACGATCTGCCCGTGTCAAACTAAAGAAGGAAAAGAACAGGTTGTGAGTCGGGACAATTCCCGGTTCGTCTAACGACTGGCTATTGTCGACGTGGTCGCTTCGGAGGAACGTTTGAACCGCTGCATATTGATTCTGCTGCTTAGCATTTCGGTTTCCGCCTCCGCTCAGACGAAGCCTACAGAAGCCTGCCTTTTTGAAGGTTTTGAGAGCGTTTCGCAGAAGAAGCCAAACCTTGCTGAGGTAAATACGAAAACACCGGCTCTAACGTTGACGGCTTGCGGTTCTTCAAATGGCTGTTTCTCGCTGAAGTTTGATCCTGGCTCAGCGGTATTAATTTACAGGAACAATGGCGAGTGGACATGCGGTTACGGAGTTGACCGCCATGGGGCAGCGCCAGCATGGTTCCGAACTAAGGATTTACGGCCGCTGGAGTTTACGACGGCTCCTCCAATTGAAGCCTGGTATGGGGTTTGGAAGAGCGGCGGGGATCGGGTGGCGATTTCAGCAAGCAAGAATGCTGGAGAGTTGCGCTTGGTGGGGAACGCTATTTGGCAAGGTGCGAATGGGAACGAACACTTCGGCCATGCGAAGGGCAATGCCGTTTTAAGCGGCAATAGACTTCACATAGTAGATGGGGGATGTGTGATCGACCTGACGCTAGCTGGAAAATACATACTTGCGGACGATAACCAAGGATGCGGCGGCATGAATGTCAGCTTCTCAGGGATTTGGAAACGCGCATCGGCGACTGCGAAGCCATAATGGCTTGGTCGAAGTACAGGACAATCGCAGGACAGTGCAATTCATTCAAACTGAGACACTACCCATGGTCGCGCCCGTAAAGTCGGGCTATCGGCAAGTTCACTTCTCCATTGACGATAAACAGGGCGATGCACTCATTGAGGTATGCCCGATGAGTTTCGGGAACTGGTCCGCTCCTGTGGTAAACGAACACGTCACCGTAGGTTCGAATCCTGCTTTGCCCACCATAAAATCAACAACTTAGCAAGCGCAGGGGTCCAATCAGCGCTCGTTGGTCCAATAAGGGTCCCTTAGCGCGGAAACGCTACGCCGCCGACAAAATGGAGTGTCGTTCGTGCCATGTTTGAGGCCACGCAATCCCTGTGTGACTGGGGCATTCAACCTGTGTTCCACACAAGTGTGCCCCCTAATTGCTCCTTCGCAACGACCTTTTGTGGGCGCCAGAATAAAGTTAAAGATTGTCCTGGAGTTACAGGGCAGGGCACTAAAACAAGACATCGAATGCCTGAAGGCATAAGGCATCGAGCATGCCGACAAAACTTACCGTCGAGCAGCTGACCGCACTTCGCGACAGCACACAAAAAAGATGTCGAATCAAACCTTGATGCTCTGTAGATACGGAGCGCGCAGGGACAGGATTTGCCGCGAGAGTACGAGGCTGCACAGCAACCTGACCTTGGGGGACGCAATCGTCCCTCATCCACATTCACGACCCTAAACATCTTTCTACTGGAGAAACTTTAACATGAAGTCTTTTTTTAAGAGTACTTCCGTAGTACTCGCATTGTTGATCTCATCATCGTTTGCCTTGGCGGACTCCCTACAGTTGACCGGCGTGAACGGTTCGACCACTCCCAACGGTGCCGATTACACCGGCCCTTACACCATCGCCGTTAACGGTGTGGCCACCAACATGTTCTGTCTCGACCTCGATCGCGACATCACTATGGGTGAGACATGGACCGCTACCAGTTCCGTGGTCAGCACCAGCTCTTCCACCAATGTCCAGGCGGCTGCTCTCATCCTCAACGCCATTAATGTCCAAGGACTCGACGCTGTCGACGGGCAACTCGAAATCTGGGCGCTCGGTGACCTTGCTGGTGCGCGGGCGGCCGGTCTAACGCCTGATGATGAGAAGCAGATGAACGACCTCTTGTTCGTCGCTGAGCATGATTCGACTCCGGGCGAATTCACTGGGATCAACTCCTTCTACAGCGAGTTCACTCTCGAGACTGCGGTCGACGGCTCCCAGAGCTCTGGCGGAACCCCGCAGGACTTTATCGTTCAGAATCTCGATCCCGCGCCGACTCCGGAACCTTCGTCGCTATTTCTCGTCGGCACCGGCTTCATGGGCGCTGCTGGTATCGCCTTCCGCCGCGCCAAGTCGCTCGTGGGTAAGTAACCAACCAGCCCCCGCAAGGGGGCTTCAACCTCTCTAAGAAGAGTACCCGATTTTGCGGATGTCCCGTTTGGCGGGACGGTGAACCAAGTGATCCAACTCCGAAGCTGCAGGAGAGATGGAGAAGGACGCCAGACTATCTGAGTTCCTTTGGTGTGGGCTCACCGATGCCCAGTGTTGGTGTCTCCTTACCCCCGCGAAAGTATTCTGCTACTCGGGACGGGGCTGTCAGGAATTCTTGGCCTTGCTCGGCGGAACATTCGCGCCTAAAGTTAAGACCCGGCCTGCCCATGACCGGTTGGCCAGCACGCTCCTTGGTGCGAGCGCGGTCGGGATGATCATAGGCTTCCAGTTCTCGAGGCTGACCAGCCCAAAGCCGTCGGCAAAGGCGAAGGTCGCAAAAAACTCGTCAGCGTGAATTCGATCCTCTCGAAATATCGGGTCCTACACCGGATTGAAACTACAGAGCAACATTGCGCTCCATGAACGACTGCTAGAACTTGAATTGTCTCGTCTTTGAATCGACACATCTCAATGTAGGCGTCGCAGAAATCTCCAAATTACTGCAACCCAATCAACCTCGCCGGATTCTCCTTCGCCATTTGGTCAATCTCCGCCTGCGTAAATCCCTGTCCCCGCAATCCCGCGTAAAAGGCAGTCAACCCATCCGTATGCGATGGGTTTCCCGGCTGGCCCATATCGCTCGAAAGAATGCAGTGGTCCACCCCAACGTAACGAATAGCCTTTGCATAGTCCCTAAAGTCGTACTGCTTTCCGGTCCCAATCAACCCGTTGTAAACAAACTCGATGTAAGCTCCCATCTTCGCGGCCTCGAGCATCTGCGCACTTGACATATGCGTCGGCTGCAGCATGGCGTGCGTCACCACCATGTGCTGAACACCCTCGGCCTTAGCTTCGCGCACCAGCATTAGGTCTTCCTCCGCGCTTGAGTGTCCCGTCGCCATCACCAGGTTGCGCTTTGCGATCACAGCTATCACGGCCTTGGTCTCCGGCACCAACTGCCCATTCCGCGCAATCCGCACAAACGGCCGATCCTGCTTCGAAAAGCGCACCTGATTCTCCGAGTCGTACGTCGCCATCCACACAAAGCGGCCGTATCCTCCCGTAATCGCTGCCATATGCTCGACCGCGGTGGGATTCATCCCGCCCACCGACAGGTTCAGGTCGATCCCCCCGAACACCTCGATCCCCGGCACTTCTTTCCGAACAATGTAAGCTAGCGAAGCCGTCGGCTCGTAGTGATTCTTCAGCACCAGCCCGCGCATCCCACGGCTCTTCGCAAGTCGCGCAATGTCGATCGCATCAATCGATCGCGGCGTGCTATCCGGAGCCGCGTGCACGTGAATATCAATCACGCCAGCCAGAGGATTCTCCTGTGCGAATCCTGCGGAAGCGAGACAAAACATCAGGCCAAGAAAAACCGTCTTCGGCATTTCGGAATACTCTCCTTGCCAACTGGACATTGTAGCCGGTGAAACTTCGCAAGTATTACCGCACCACGTATTATGCAGTGACGGGGAACTTCGTATGGATTTGGGACTAGATGGAAAGACCGCACTGGTGCTTGGCGGTGGGGGAGGATTAGGCCGCGCTATCGCTACGGCCCTTGCCAATGAGGGCGCAAACGTGGCCGTAGCAGGCATCGGACCGACCTCCATCGACGGCACAGTCGCCGACCTCAAAGCGATCGGCCGCAAGTGCATAGGCCTGATCTGGGACCTTGCTGATCTCTCGGCGATCAATGCAAACATCTCGAAGATCGAAAGCGAACTCGGCCCTGTAGACATCCTCGTCAACAACACCGGCGGCCCACCCCCAGCCTCCGCAGCCGGTCAAGACCCCGCGCTCTGGACTAAGCACTTTCAATTGATGGTCCTCTCAATCATCGCCATTACCGACCGCGTTCTCCCCGGCATGAAGTCTCGGGGCTGGGGACGCATCCTCACCAGCACATCATCGGGCGTGATAGCGCCCATCCCGAATCTCGCGATCTCAAACGCGCTGCGCCTGTCGCTCGTAGGTTGGTCGAAGACGCTAGCCCGCGAGGTAGGCAAGGACGGCATCACTGCAAACATCGTCGTCCCTGGCCGCATCGCGACATCCCGCGTAGCAACCCTCGATAACGGCAAAGCCAAACGCGAAGGACGCAGCGTCGAAGAAGTTGCCGCCGAAAGTCGGGGCACCATTCCACTCGGCCGCTACGGCAAACCGGAAGAGTACGCCGACGTTGTAACCTTCCTCGCCAGCGAGCGCGCCGCTTACATCACCGGTTCTGTCATTCGTGTAGATGGCGGCATGATCCCCGGCATTTAGGAGCACTCACAACCTATGGCATTGGACAAGAAAACACTCGACACCCTCATCGGGGTCACCACCGCAACCCTTGCGACGGTCTTGCTCAAAAGAGGCCTGCGCAACATCTGGCTGCGTGGCACCAAACCCCTGCGACCCGGCCAACGCCGCATCGTCGGTCCGGCTTTCACCCTGCGCTTCGTCCCCGCGCGGGAGGATCTCGCCACCCCCGAGTCCTGGGCATCTCCCACCTCAACCCGTGCCGCCATTGAATGTATGCCCGCGGGATGCGTCGCGGTAGTCGACGCGATGGGCGTCACCGACGCCGGAATCTTCGGTGACATCCTCTGCCAACGTATCGGCGTCCGTGAAGTAGCTGGACTCATCACCGACGGCGTCATCCGCGACCTCGCCGGCGTTCTCCGCACCAATCTGCCCGTCTGGTGCCAGGGTACCGCAGCCCCCGCCTCCGTCGCTGGACTCACCTTCGTTGGCTGGCAGATGCCCATCGCCTGCGGGGGCGTCGCCGTTTTCCCCGATGACATCATCGTCGCCGATGACGACGGAGCCGTCGTCATCCCAGCCGCGCTCCTTGACGAAGTCGTCGAAGCCGCAGTCGAGCAGGAGAAATTCGAAGCCTGGATTATCGATGAGGTCCGCTCCGGCCTTCCGCTCCCCGGACTCTACCCACCCAACGCCGAGACAAAAGCCCGGTACGAAAGCTTTCGCGTCGAGCAGGATAAATCAGTAGACTAGCCCGGTAGAGATCGGAGATGAAGCTTGTCATCCGCAGCCTATTCCGCGCCGAAAACCTCCTCCGATCGTGTCGGCGACTCGCTCTACCGCAAGATCGCATGGCATATCATGCCGATCCTCGTGACCGGCTACATCATCGCCTACATCGACCGCGTCAACGTAAGCTTCGCCAAGCTTCAGATGCTGGGCGACCTCAAGTTCAGCGACAGCGTCTACGGAGTGGGCGCCGGCATTTTCTTCCTCGGGTACTTCGCCTTCGAAATCCCCAGCAACATTATGTTGCACAAGGTCGGAGCGCGCATCTGGATCTGCCGCGTCATCGTTACCTGGGGCATCATCTCGGCACTAACAGCGCTGGTGCGCACGCCCATGCAGTTCTACACCGCACGCCTGCTGCTGGGGGTTGCGGAAGCCGGCTTCTTCCCCGGCATGATCCTCTACCTCACTTACTGGTTCCCAGCCCATCGCCGCGCCGCAATGGTGGCTCTGCTGATGGCCGGAAACCCGGTCTCCGGAATCATCGGCGGTCCGCTGTCCGGTTTCATCCTTCGCCACTTCGCCGGCAGCAAGGGCATGGCCGGGTGGCAATGGCTCTTCATCCTGGAGGCTGTCCCCGCAATCCTCCTCGGCGTCGTTATCTTCCTCTTCCTCGACAACCGCGTAGTCGAAGCCAACTGGCTTTCTGAACGCGAACGAGCCGCGGTAGCCTCCGAAATCCACGAAGAAGCCGTCTCTAAAACCCATGTTTCAATTCGATCCGTGTTTACGAGTCCACGTGTCTGGCTCTTCGGCGCAATCTTCTTCGGCATGGAGATGGGCTCCTATGCCATCGGTTTTTGGCAGCCCACCGTCATCCGCCAGACCGGCGTCACAGACACATTTCACATCGGCATGCTCACAACTGTCCCGTACACCTGCGCGCTTATCTGCATGATGTTCGTTGGACGGCACTCCGACAGAACTCGCGAGCGACGCTGGCACGTCATCGTGCCAAACATCGTGGCTGCAATCGGTTTTATCCTCTGCACACAAGCCGGCAGCAACACGCCCATCGCGATGTTCGGTCTCGTGCTCGCTGTCGCCGGGGTTATCACGGGATTAGCGATGTTCTGGGCACTCCCCACATCGTTCCTCGGCGGCGATGCCGCAGCGGCCGGCATCGCGCTCATCAACTGCACCGGCAACCTCGGCGGCTTCTTCAGCCCTGCCATCATCGGCTTCCTAAAGACCTACACCGGCACGCTTAACTCCGGTCTGTTCCTCGTCGCGGCCTGCATGGTCGCCTCCTCAGTTCTCATCCTCACGCTCACCCCTGCAAAATCGCCAACGTTCCAACCCACAGGAGCGGAGATATGACCACGGGCTTACGCAAGCGGTTGACCAGCTACGGCGACGCCGGCTTCTCGCTCTTCCTCCGTAAGGCGTTCATAAAGGCCATGGGCTACTCCGACGACGCGCTCGAGCGGCCCATCGTCGGCATCACCAACACCTTCAGCGACTACAACCCTTGCCATGGCAATGTCCCCGACCTCATCGAGAGTGTGAAACGAGGCGTCATGCTGGCCGGGGGGCTGCCCATGGTCTTTCCAACCATCTCCATCGGAGAGAGCTTCGCCCATCCCACCTCCATGTTCCTGCGCAACCTAATGGCGATGGACACCGAGGAGATGATGAACGCGCAGCCCATGGACTCCGTAGTCCTCATCGGCGGCTGCGATAAGACACTCCCCGCACAAGTCATGGCCGCCGCCAGCGCCGACCTACCGACAGTAGTTCTGCAGACCGGCCCGATGGTCGTTGGCAATCACAAAGGCGAGGTCCTCGGAGCCTGCACCGATTGTCGCCGTATGTGGGCGCAACACCGCGCGGGCAACGTCGACCTTGTCGAGATTGAAACTGTCAGCGGTCGCCTTTGCCCATCAGTCGGCACCTGCTCCGTCATGGGAACGGCCAGCACGATGGCCTGCATCGTCGAAGCACTCGGCCTCGCGCTCCCCATGAGCGCCGCCGCGCCAGCCACTCTCGCCGACCGCCGCCGTATCGCCGAAGCCAGCGGCAAGCGCGGCACTGAAATCGCCATCGCCGGCACACCCAAGCCCAGCGACCTCATCACGGCCGCGTCAGTCCGCAACGCCATGATTGTTCTGCAGGCCATCGGCGGTTCTACGAACGGTCTTATCCACCTCATCGCAATCGCCGGCCGCGCAGGTGTTGCCTTCGACCTCGCTGTCTTTGACCAACTCGGCCGCGAGATTTCCGTCCTGCTCAACCTCAAGCCCTCCGGCGCGCACTACATGGAACATTTCCACTATGCTGGCGGTCTGCCCGCCCTCATGCGCGAGCTCACCGCTTTCCTCGACCTCAATGCCCCCAACATCTCAGGTGGCACGCTGGGCGACACCATCGCCGCCGCGGAACTTGTGCCCCATCAAGACGTCATCCGCAGCTTCGCCTCGCCACTCAAACCCGAAGGTGCAATGGCGATCCTTCATGGCAATCTCGCGCCCCTCAGCGCCGTCATCAAGCACTCCGCCGCCTCTCCGCACCTTATGCGCCACACCGGCCGAGCGGTCGTCTTTGACAGCATCGAAGACCTCACCAATCGGATTGACGATTCCGACCTCGACGTCACCGCGGACGACATCCTCGTCCTGCGCAACGCTGGTCCAAAGGGCGCACCCGGCATGCCCGAAGCGGGCTATCTTCCAATTCCTATGAAGCTCGCACGCCAGGGTGTCAAAGACATGGTGCGCATCTCCGACGCCCGCATGAGTGGGACCGCCTTCGGCACCATCGTCCTCCACATCGCACCCGAGGCCGCAGTTGGTGGGCCGCTCGCTATCGTCCAAAATGGCGACCAGATTCTGCTCGACGTCGAGGCCCGGCGCCTCGAACTCCTCATCGACGACTCCGAACTACGACAACGCCTCGCAGCCCTGAAGCAATCACCACCACAACGCAAAACCCCGCCGCGCGGCTATGCAAAACTGTTTGAAGACTGCGTCCTGCAGGCCGATCAAGGCTGCGACTTCGACTTCCTCCTGCGCAACGGGCACTCCACAGCATCGAAGAAGGATGAATAGACCGATGCTCCTCGATCACACCGCAAAGGGAGTCTACGCCATTGCCGTTACTCCTTTTAAGCCCGATGGCGCCGTCGACTACGATTCCGTCGACAGGATGACCGACTTCTACCTCGGTTGCGGCGTCACCGGGCTCACCATCCTCGGCATCATGGGCGAAGCTCCGAAACTCGATCTCACCGAAGCTCTCGCCATCTCGAACCAAGTCGTCCGCCGCGCCGGAGTTCCCATTATCGTAGGCGTCTCCGCCCCCGGTTTCGCAGCCATGCGCTCCCTCGCCCGCAGCGTCATGGAAGGCGGTGCAGCCGGCGTCATGATCGCGCCGCCGCCAAGCCTCCGCACCGACGACCAGATCGTCAACTACTACACGCAGGCCGTCGCCGCCATCGGCTCCGACATCCCGTTCGTCATCCAGGATTACCCGCTCCTGCTTACCGTCGTTATGACTCCCAAGGTCATCCAGCGCATCGTTAACGACAATCCGTCCTGTGTGATGCTCAAGCACGAAGACTGGCCTGGCCTGGAGAAAATCAGCGCCCTGCGCAGCTTCGAGAGCGAGGGGGCGCTCCGCCCCATCTCGATTCTCACTGGTAACGGCGGCCTCTTCCTCGACTTTGAGTTAGAGCGCGGAGCTGACGGCGCGATGACCGGCTATGCATTTCCCGACATGCTCGTCGAAGTTGTCGAGCTCTCGCAGTCTGGCCGGCGTGACTCCGCCCACGACCTCTTCGATGCTCATCTCCCGCTCATCCGCTACGAGCAGCAGCAAGGAATCGGTCTCGCCGTCCGCAAGTACGTCCTGCAGAAGCGCGGCGCCATCGCCCATGATTCTCAACGAGCCCCGGGCTCATCGCTCACAGCAAGAGGGAGGGCTGAGGTCGACTATCTCCTAAGCCGTCTCGCCCAGCACGACCCGCGAGCGAAGACACCGCCTCGCTGATAGCAAAATCGCTGTTGCCGGTAAACCCGTGGCTGCCTGAGACGGTGCGGAAAAGACGCCTTCGGCCTGGAAGCGCTGATCGCGCTCCAATCACCGCACCACAGTTTTGGTGGCTGCCGCGGCTGCGGCCGCAGCCTCGTTGCGGCGGTTCATCACGGCAGTCAGTTGGTCGATCTGCTGGTGCTGATAGGGCTCCATACTCAGGACGGATGCATGGCCCATGGCCTGCATCACGGCGAAGGTGTTGCCAGTCTCTCGCATGGCGAAGGTGCCGAAGGTATGCCGGCTGAGATAGGGCACTAGTTTGGGGTTCAGGCCGCCGCGGGTGCAGGCTGCCTGAAAGCTGTGCGTGATCGAGTTGAGATGGCCATGCTTGCTGCCACTAGTGCGGGCAGGGAAGAGCCAGCCTGGACCTTCCGATCCGTGACACCAGGTTGACAGCTCCAGGTGCATGCGCTCGCTCATGCCAACCCAGCGCTTGGCTTTGTCGGTCTTGCCGTCAGGGATCTTGATCCGCCGGCCGGCCCAGTCGATGTGTTCGAGTCGCATCGCGAAGACCTCGGAGGGCCTGCACCCGGTGTCCATCATCGTGACCACAACCAGCCACGCTTTTCTTTGTCTCTTGCCGGACAGCTCGCGCAGAATGATGGCCTCGATCTCGGGCGTGATGATCCCATCGCGCCCTGGCGTCTTCCCAATGTGAAAGCTGACCTTCTGCCGGATCACCTTCCACTTGTGTGCCTGCGACAACATAACACGTAGAGTCCGAAGAGCCTGCTGCGAGTAACTCTTGCTGCAGGGTACCAGCTCATCGGTCTCCTTATTGGTACGACGATCGATCACTGGCCGCCTGAAGGCGACGGTGTCGATCAACTCGGCATCGATCTGGTCGATCGGAGTGTGAGCGAGGACGGAGAAGGACAACAGGCGCATCCCATAGCGGTAATAGCGCTTGGTGTTGAGCTCGATGGTGGTCGAATTGTCCGCCCAGGTGAAGAACCGCTCGCTGAACTCCAGCAGCGTCGGAACCTGATGGTTCCGCCTCCTGATGTCGCCGGCACCCATCTTGATCAGGTACGTGTTGGCGACCTTCTCCGCGGCCCGGACTGTTGTTTCCTTGGTAGAGACCCGGTGTCGCTTACCGTCGATGCGAACATCAAAGAACAGGTACGGACTTCTGGGTTGAGTGTATAGACGCACGTGCGAATCTCCCTACTTTTCTCGGCGACGGTACGACTCGCCTGTCGGTGATGAACTTCTCGATGTCGCTGTGCCGGTAGCGGACACAGCGACTGCTCAATTGCACGTAGGGCGGACCTACGCGCTGGGTCTTCCAATCGCGCATCGTTGCGGGCGCCACACCGAGCATCTCGGCAGCCTCTTCAGTTGTGAGTGACCGGTCCATTGAGTGATTCAAGAGTGACGGCCGGCAGCGTTTCCGGGCATCAGGGGAACTGCTTACTTCAGTCTCGTTCATTCCCTTAGGTTGACAGTTTCAAGCTCTTGAGCCAAAGGCTCTTGTGAGGAGGGTGACCGGTGGGGCATCGTTTCCCTCTGTAGGAGGTGCAAGGACGCGTCGATGCTTATGTCCGCAGTTTACCCAACCTGGGGCGGCTATGTAGCAGCCCCGAGCGCCGCCACTGTGCGGTGATCCATGTGGTGATACGTATGGCATGAGCGAGCGGCGCCTGCCCAGTGGCGATGCAGCCCGCGGCACCCAGCGCTATCGGTCGACACAGCAGGAAGACGAAGACACGGCGTCGCTCCAGCGTACAGGCTGGGCAGATTGGCAACGAGCGGGTAGAGCGGATCTGGCGTCGTGAGGGGCGAAAGTTCCACAGAAACAGAAGCCAAGAGGGCGGTAGTGGCTCAACGACGGGTCGTGCTTGCGGCTGCGTCCGCAGCGCACCAACCATGTCTGGAGCTATGGCTTCGTGAGTGCTAAGACGCATGACGGGAGGACGGTGCGGATATTGAACCTGATCGATGAGCACATCAAGGAGAGTCTGCTCGTGCGTCCCGAACGGCGATGGAGCATCGCCAGAGTGATCGAGGCGCTTGCAGATGTGATGATGATGAAGGGCGATTGTGAGTTCCTCGCCAAAGACCTTCGCAGATGGCTGGCTGATATCGGTGCAAAAACGCTCTCTGTCGAAACCTGGAAGTCCCGGCAGAACGGTTACTCCGAGAGCTTCAACTCGAAGTTCAGAGATGAGTTCCTGAACGGAGAAATCTCCTACTCGCTCAAGGAGGTACAGGTTCGGGCCGAACGCTGGCGGGTTCACTACAACAAGATCTGGCACACTCGTCACTGGGTTATCGCTCCCCGCCGCCAGAAGCCTGGGCGATTAAATCCAATCTCACGAGACGTAAAGAGCAGGGAATTGCCACGCACTTCCCAGCTCGTCACACCCGTCCGGCAGCCATCCAGGTACATCAAAAGCTGCGCCAAACTAACAATCAATCTGGAACACAAGATCGGTCAGGCCGTTCGCGTGAACTGCCCGTGAAATCCGATTTCGGTAAGTTCACATTCGCGAGATCCCGGACGGGCCAAGTGATCCGCTGTAGTTGAATTTGTAACGGTCAAAGCGAGAAGGTCCAGAGGCCACCTGTCAGCACTGCGCGCTGTCAGGCTGCAATATATGCCTTATGAAAAGCATGCCAGCTTCAACCACGACCCAATCACTGAAGGCCTTGGGGTCGAACTTCCCGCTATTTTTCTCAAGGTGAAACCGTACGCACAATTCCTCCATGAAGGCGAAGGCCTCGTCGAATCCCTCGCATGTGTCACGTTGTTGATCATTCGTCATTACGTTCCTCCGTGTAGATCTCAGCCCTAAGTGCTGCCGGGTGAGTTTGGTAACGGCCCCCCGAGGGGCAATTGAACTGCTGATCAGTCCCTCTCTTTGGAGGGTCTGGTTTTAGCCCCCAGAACTTGTCATAGGGTCATCTGGGTGCTTTGAACTTGCTGGCAGACTCGCTCGTTGGATGGACAACCTGTCCCGGCGCTCCTTTAGGCGCCGGCTGAGATCTATGAATTGGTATGAAGCTATTTAAGGACAAGCTAGTCAGGCATGAGGGCCACTAGGCGAGAAGGGCAACTATCGCAGCCGATTTGTGAAATGGCCCCTGTCGGGGCCAGCAAGTGCTGGCCACACATGATTGCCAACCTTAATCGAAGTCATCAGGCCTTCAGAGGGCAGCAGGTGCCGAGACAGCCGACACACCCTCATTTAGGGAAGGGCTAAGCCCCGTCTACACCGGCGTTACCCTCGAAACTGCAAACATTCCTGCTTTTGACCGCCATCATCTTCATGGCGGGCGCCCTAACCGAGTTTCGCTTCCCACCCGAGCGGGCCGACGCCACTAATCACAGCCATCCAGAACACTGCCGCCGCCCTTGCTGGTCGCCACCCGTCCCGGACGTCTTTGTTCTGGCAGTTATAAGACTGGTCATTGGCACGCTCGACTACAACCTTTAAGGGTAGCCAAGTGACACTGGCAAATCATCGTTTTACAGGCAGCTTTGGCTCGGGCTCTGCGATCAGGAGAATGGTTGCATGAGCAGATACCACAACAAGTTCGAACTCACAGTCATACCGGGAACACTCCTGATCCGGCTTGCCGACGCCGCTAGGCTTTCAGCTAAGGACCGGAACCGGCGCGGCCTCTACCTCTGCACCAAATGCGGCACCCTGAAGATTATCCGGGACGGCAACGTGCATGCCGGCAACACCGTCGCCTGCGGCTGCGTCGGCCGGGAACGGTTCATCGCTTACTGGGCCAGGAAGGCGAGGAACATTCGGTACTCCTTCTGGAAGGTCGTGATGAGCATGCTGAAGCTCCTGAAGGAGACCCTTCCTCACCCGGTGGCGTGTTTGCGTGTGTCCCGGAAACTCCAGATACCTCGCTATCTGGCCAGCGCGATTTGGAACGTATGGAGGCCGGCGGAGAGAGAGTTCGAGGCAAGGAGCAGAGAGATGCGGGCCGAGGATCGAGCCAAACGGCAAGCAGATCCAGAGAAGTACTTCCGTTTGGATCAGGAGATCATCGAGCGGAACGAAGCGATGAGTCTCGGAGAAGCCACCATATTGACGCCATGCTAACCCCGGGGAGAGCGAAATACCCGTACCGAGGCACCCACAGATAGTCCTGAAGAACAGGATTGGGTCAATCTCGGTCCGTAACTTCCAGTCGACTGTCCAAAATGGGGCGTTTTCCCTCCCAACTTGTGAAAAGTCGCGCACCAAACAGCCATGATGCTCCGGGTTTCACCCAGCTGACCAGGACCGTGGCACTCTTCCACGCCTAGGGACTACTTAAAGATATAGACGGCCTGAGGAGGCTAAGAACAGTCTCAGCCCGCTCAAGGGTGAGGAAGACCTGGTGTCTTCCAGGCGGACAACAAGATTCTCCTCGCGCGCGGGCGAGCCAGTCAGCTTTGGTAGCCCACAGACTCGATGTCATGATCTGGGCACGGCCGGTCCCTCAGACCATTGACCCGTCATGTGATGGTCATGATCGGAAACCCCTACACCTGCTTCACTGGACCGACAGAAAGATGAGCATTGACAAGAGCAGATCTGATTCGACAACTGATGCAGCTAGAGTTGCCAGGCGAGCAAAAGCTGACGCGTGCCGAGTCGCGCCGCCTGGTAACAGGAGTCCTTGACCTGATGGCAGAGGCCTTGCGCCGCGGAGAAGAGGTCGAAATGCCCTTCGCTCGGTTAGAGGTCGCTGAACATAGCCGCAAGCCAGTACGAGGTTGGTTTCTGGGGCGAGTCCGGGTCACCTACCGCAAGCGGAAGTTCATCAGATTTGTCGCAACTGAGGGTTTGCTATGAGTGGGGACGTGGCCGCTGATCTCAATCCCGACCGCGATCCGGTCAGCTAAGTCGAGACACAGGTGATGCCATGACTCTGGTTCGCTGGCATTAGATCAAGAACAGGCTGGTGGGTTTGGCCGGCGTGCTTACCCAGGAGTGTTGACCTTGCTGAGGATCGGATCGCCCTCCCAGTGATCAGGTACCAGTCACGCCTCCCTTGATCGCCCTCTCCGGGGTAGTTTGATTGCGCCGCACCTTGTGGCCGTGGCTTAGGCACTCCCAGCGGCCGGCCCGCAGTTCATCCCCGGCATGGTGTATAGCGAGGTGTAGATGTCACGGGGAAAGCCGGGCCGTAGCTGGCATACCCGTGTGCGCTCGCTCTGCCTTTTCATCGGCCGGAATGACGTGTACTGACCCTCCACCTGCAGCGGATTCAAGCGCGCAAGTCCGCCCTCGAGTAGAGGACTCCGGAGAGTTGAACTCCCGCTTTGCAATGTATCTCCACCGCCGCGGCTGCGACGGCTGCACAAAGCATGACCACACCCCGGGAAGAGTGCTGGGATGAACTGTTCCTGGTGGACGAGGGTGCCGACGCACCTATTACATGCCGGGGAACTCATAGACCATGTAGCTCGTACGCAAACTGTGCGGTGACCCGGTTGCCCATATTCCTGGATTGCATTTCGCTTCACATGTCCTCGTCTGTGTCGTCATCGTTGGCGCGCTCCAAGGCCTCGACAACATCGAGCAAGCCATCAATTTGATCCTGATGAACAGCTACCTGATCCCTCAGTTCCTCATACTCGCCGAGCGAGACGCAGCCCTGTGCCAAGACCTGGGGCTGAGAAGCCTTCCTGAAGGCGATGGCCTTCTGCAGGGACGCCAGAAAGCGTCCCTTCGGAGTGTTGCCGTATTGGACGTCCGCCGCGTGCGACAAGCCATTCACAGGCATCGGCGTCCCGCAAAGGCAGACGTACACGCTCGGAGGCTGGAAGTTCCCCGTCAGGGGCCTGAACTCCGCTGAACCGTATCTGTTGTTGGTGAACTCCTCGGCCAAGGCCTGGACGAAGTGGGTACTGCCGCAGGCTTCACACGCCAAGGGTGAGGTTACCTGCGGGCTGAGGACTGCAAGTTTCCCTGCATGCTCCTGGGATGTGTTTGAGGCGTGGCATGAGTAATCAACTTTCTCTCCTTTGATTCTGACTTCTGTTAGTTTTCGTTCACAAACCTGGGTTGACGTCGAACTGATTGTTCAACGAGCTTAGAAACTTCATCTTGCGGCCGCCGGCGGGGACAAACTCCGTACGGAACATGTCCTCGCCCTTCCCGATATAGTTGTCGGCACGCTCAGTCCCAAGCAGGACCATCTGGTCCCTGGAATACCTCGGTACAAGTTTGGGAGCAGGTTTTGCACTGTGTCCCAGCGCGGGGAAAATCGGCGCGGTCGGCTGCCTCATTCACTATGGCATTGATCCAGCGCCGAGCCAAAGGCTCCCTCACATCCTTGCTGAGCCAACGATCTCCCGGAAAGCAGAGGAAGGTGCACTATCCCCAGATCGACGGTATCGACGTCCTGCCGGGCGGCCAGCCACTGGGCCAGTGCCGCGTGGTTTGGGAGCTGAGTATGCCGCGGGCGCCGGAGGAAAGCATCCACCACCAACGGTACAGGCGCACGTCGGTGCGGAACCCATAATACGACAGCATTCTCGCCTGTAACCTTTCCGTTATCGAACTGCAGTGTGTAGGGCTCGAAGGGGTGAATGACCTCGTATTTCAGAAGAAACTCGTATAAACGCCGACCTAGAGCGGGAGCAGCCTTCGGGCCTTTCCAGTACGCCTGGTCCTTCTCCGGCCTTGTCCAGGCTTTCATCCAGCCGTCCGTGAAGTGCTGCCGAATATCCTCCGGTTTTACAATCTTCCCGTCGTGACGTTCCTGAAGAGCCCAGCGAAGTGTTGCGTCAGCTGGTCCCTGCAGGGGATCAATCATCGTGGGCATGTATAAGCTGCACTGGCTGCGCCGCTGCAGTTCCTGGTCAGTTAGTGATATTTGGTAACTTGATTCGTTTGTCATCGGTTCCTTGGACATGTATCGGATTGGGGCGGGTGGGATCCAGACTCTACTGGAGTTGGATCCACGCGCCTGTTGATGGAGACAGATGAGCCCGGGTGGGTTCTCATTGTTTGCTAAACGGGCACGATGCAAGACATCGAGATGCGGTTCCGATCAGCGTGTGTGATAGTGAATATCGCGATGTGTTTCCCGCCGCACGCAACAGCTTGGGTCGCGGTCGACAATATGCTCCTCACATCGCGGTTGAGCTCCGCCGGCGGTCTAAACAGGCGAACCAAGAAGTCATAAGTGTTATAGCCCTGCGCATCGATAGATCAGCCGCCCAACGCACTCCCCGCTGGTCAACCCAGTTGCCCTCCGCATGAGGAAGTCCGCCAATGCTCCATCCTTCATCGTCGACATTGCTCGATTCGATGTGATCAAGTTGAAGAACGTGTTCTTTGCTCTCGATCTGAGACATCTGCGACTGGATGTACGCCTGGAGGTAGAAGCGGAACCACTTCGTGACGAAGTATACAAACCCCACGGGACCACCCTCGAAGAATCCCTTTGGGGCGGGCCAACTCGGCCCCCTTTTATAACCCTGAACCTTCTTACGTGGTCCCGAAACCGACTGCAGATAACCATGGCGCACGAGAACACGGACGCAGCCGAGAGGATCAAAAGCCACGGCGCCGGAGATCTGTTCCATAGAAGTGACGGTGTTGGTTGGCTGTTTCTCAATGTACTTGCATACCTCCTCCGTCTTCTTGGTGTAGTGGGGATCGTAATGGGCAGCGACGTCGAGAAACACCGCCACCAGGATGTCGTAGACCTCGTCCGAAGTGGTGCAATCCTTGAAGGCCAGGTGCAGATGCTTGGCGGCCTTGCGCAGGGTCAACTGATGTCGTGCGCGAGTCGCACCGTATTTGTGCCTCATTAGGATGAGGCTACCCTCCGTAGGAGCTCGGGCCAAAGTCATCGCCGCGCCCGTTGCCGTGGCCAAATCCGGACGTCAGCGAGCTTCGGCTGAGCGTGGTCCATTGAGAGCCTCCCGTGTCCCGTCCCACAGCCACATTTTTTGAAACAGAGAGGAACCAGCCAGCGAAGAAGCTCAGGGCTGCTAGGATTTCCTCATCTACTGGGAGAGCTTCGCCGCGGAGGCACATTGCGGCGTACGTGCCTGCTGACGCTTCCATCTCCTGCGAGCCTCCGCGGATGTGGCCAAGCGCTTCGGCTTCCGCCTACTCGCACCTTCCAAACGCCACTCCGACCATCCCCACTTGGGATTGCGAAGATCCTTCATCATGTAAAAGGTCGCCGAGATTTCCTTCTCATATGCACGCACCACTGCGGATGGGCCGGCCGTACGATCTCCGCCGAAGCAATCCTTCCGCCACAGATCCGCAAGGTGAGCTGGGTCCAATGGCTTGGCACAACGGATCAGTAGGTGGAAATGGGCCCTCCCAGCGTCCCCGGTACGGACTGAGGGCCCCTGCTCTTCCGCAATGAGGCAGGCGAGCGGCGCACGGACTTCCTCTTCAATCGTGCGCAGATAGATACCGAGTACGGCGTTAGCGCGCGCGCTGGTGAGATCGTGCGAAAAGGTGAGAGACGCGAAGATATCCCAGTGGAAATCTGCTCTGAACCAGTCGGCATATTGCTGTCGAAGGTATGGACTAAGGCTGGCTGGCAGACCGTGGCCAATCTCCCGTGAGTCCCGTTGCACTGACATCATCATTACCATTGCTCCTTATATAGACACACTCTTCCATCCTAGGAGGTTCCTAGTGATCATTGGACACGCCATCTGTGCGACGGAACCCGAGATCCAGCCAGTGACTGGGTCGAACTGTATCCAATCTCCAAGTTATTGCTGCATACTGCGATCCTGCGTCAGGGCACTCCCCCAACCCAAAGGGATGATTTCCTTTAGGCTGGTGTTTTCATTGCAAGGGGAGATGACAGACCCAAGCTCCGTCCCACCCTATGGTGGCGGCTGGTGAACGGCACTCTCCTGCCTGCTCTGATAATGAACCTCGTTACCGAAGAGCCAAACGCACTTGTTAAGTGACGTCTTTTGAGGCGGATGACAAGTCAGAACTATGGCATGTTGCACAGAGTTGAAAAGCACCAATTTCATGTCTACGAGTTGCCGTGCTTACGCTACCGGGAGCTGAGCAGGGAGATGATCTCCCACAGGATTGCGGGCGATGGTGGCATTCTGCCGCCGCCATCCACCGATACGCCATGGGTTGATTTGCTTTGTTGAAAGGTTAGACAAGCTAGCGACCTTCCTTCCGGCTGGTACGGAGGGTAGGTCTCAAGGTCCTGCGACAAAAACTTGGCTCTCCCCGGGAGGTCCCGCCAAGGCAGTTTCCTTGACGCAATCCGGTTCTGGATCGCACGAACGGATAAGTTGAAGATCTTCGCGATATCCCGGATGGTGTACATCGGTTGTGTGCACGAAACGATCCCAGATCGACTCACCCTTTCCCTCTTCATTCCATGCCCCCTCGACCTGAAAAGCCGCGGTCGCCGTTCCCCAAAGAAAGCCTTTAGGGAACGGCGAAGTGGCTATACCAGAAGCGGCTGTTGGATCCGGGCCTGCTTGCGACTTCGCGATCCGTTCTGCGGGCAAGCAGTATGGAAGGGCGATGGCACTAGCTGCAGCAAAAGAGACTTGCTCATAAAGCTCCGACGGTCCATGGCTGAGACTCCGTATGCGTTCCTAAGCAATCATCATCATGATCCGAATCGACCGCAAGCGTAAACAGGTATCCATCTTCGATGCAACAGCGGACAAGTGGAAGCTGCTATCGGGCGACTACAAAATGGCAGTTGGCACGGCCTCGGACGCCGCCAACTTGAAGGGGAGCCTGGACCTGCGATCGTCCAAGCGATTCCACGCCCGGCCTCGCCGCAGGAAGATGGTCAACGCCGAGGTTTCAATTTTCATGCCCTCGAAGTTCCTAGTCCTAAGTCGCTAGGGGCGGTGGCAGATAACGAAAGTCCCGCTCCAGCACCGCGGCGATTCCGAGCACAAGTTCGTCCTGGTACGGTTTACCAACGATCTGAACTCCGATTGGTAGATTCTCTGGCGATCGTCCTACAGGAATGACGGCAGCCGGTCCTGCTAGCAGATTGAACCATTGGGTATATCGCATCGCATCCAGATAGGCCACTGTTTGGCCACCGATATTCCACTCCCGTTCGCCGTGGCGAAACGCGGGCATAGAGCATACCGGCATTAGCAGGACCGGGTACTGGCGCATCTCTGTCAATAGTTTTCCTCGCACCCTATCGCAATCTACCCATGCCGTGAGCAACTCCTCTCCAGATAGGGGTGCCTCAGCGTGCGCCATGCGAAGAAAGTCTTCGAGGGTAGGACTCAGCATGGCTTGCTGTCCTGCAATCATGCGGTCAATCAACATCGCCCCGCAACACACGAAGAGCTTCCACCAAAGCTTACGCGCCTCCTCAAGGGCACGCGGCCGAAATGGCTCAACACGAAACCCCTGTCGGCGCAAGGAAGCAACCGCGCTCCTTACGGCTTGACGCGTCTCCGCGGTAACTGGTATCAGGCCGTCGTCTTCAAAGAAACCGATAGGAACTTGCTGCAGATCTTCCAAAGAATGTTGCCGCAAGGGAATCGGTGCGCCTGTGGGGTCGGCGTCCGCGCCGCCCGAGAGTACTCGAAAGAGCAGCGATACATCCTCGATGGTGCGGGCCATTGGCCCAATACTTCCAAGGAGCGAAAATGGCCCAACGCACTGAGGAAGGTGGCCATCGCCTGGAATTCGGCCCGGCGTCGGCTTAAGTGCGCAGATGCCGGTAAAGTGTGCGGGCTCCCGCACCGATCCACCGCTGTCACTGCCAAAACCAGCAGCAGAGAGGCCAGCTGCAATAGCGGCAGATTCGCCGCCACTCGATCCGCCCGCCGTCCGTTCGAGATCCCACGGATTGGATGTTCGTCCGTAGAGACGATTGTCCGTCTCATACGCCATCAGGAACTCAGGACAGTTGGTCGTTCCTAGCACGATTGCGCCCGCCTGCCGCATCCGCGAAACGATAATCGCATCCGTGGTGGGAGTGTGTCCCTGATTCAGCAGGCTGCCAATTTCGCAACGGTGTCCCGCGACGGAGATCGAGGCTTTCACCGACATGGGAAGCCCCCAGAGCATTCCCGGTGTACTCCGCGCTTGGTCTAGCGCAGAGGCCTGCGCACGAACCCTGTCGGCGTCGAAGTCGATCAATGCGTTGAGCTGTGGGTTCAGTCTCTGGATCTGTCGAATGTGCTCCTCGGCGAGTTCGAGCGGAGATATCTTACAGGCATTGAGGAGCGCCAGCATCTCGACAGCGGAACGCAGGACGACGTCGCTCATTGAGGAGCCTTCGCCCCGGTTACGCTTGGCGCTGACGGAGTTGGCACATAACGGAACGTGTATCTGCGGGCAACATCACCTGACTCAAAGCGATCGTTCCATTCGAGTTGATAGGCAATGTGCTTTGCGTCGTCCGGGTAATGTTCGTTGCTTTTATATGGATAACCGCTCATCGCGTGAAATGGCATTGTGTCGACCGTGAAGGGAGACGCCTCGTAGAAGTCCATGTCTTTCACAAAGCCATTGGCGTAGAAGAAATAGTCCCGGACCCAGCCCACTGGTAGCGCTGGTTGTGCCGCTGCATCAAATTCCAGATCCATATCTTCCCCAGTTCCAAAGATGACGTATTCATCATCGATGTGTTGCAGAAGCTGAGTTACGTCACCGTAGCGTGTGTAGGCACCCCTCTGTGGCACAAACGGACCAGTGCGACTCATCTTCTGGTAGTTGTAGTTCAGGTCTCCGGACGTGATGCCGTCGAGTTGTTGTGGATAGCCGCGAAAGGCAAGTGATGCATTCATCAGCGGCAATTCGGTCTGTCGAATCCTGATGTTTGGCGATGCGCTCGCCAACTTCGGCTCGTTATCGACAAGTACCTGATCCCAGTAAATCTGCAGGTTCGTAACCAGACGTATGCGTCGACTCCCCGCCGGTACTTTCCCTGTGAGATCGACTACTATCGTGCGCGGTAGACCGGCAGGGAAGCCCATGTCATCAATGATGCGCTGCCAGGAACCATTTGGGAGCTGCGCTTCTACATAGGGCGCTACGGGCGCGATACCTGCCTGCCACGCCGCGTACATCGAATTTGCCGTGAAGTATTCAATGAAACCGTGAAGCAACAGAAGCAAGGGTCTTCCTGGAGTCCAGGCGCCCAGATCAAGTGTCAACGCATGCGAATTGGTAAACCCGGCATACGGCAGGTTCGTAAAATCTTTGACGTACCTATGGTCCGCGCTGCGAAGCAAAGGAAGCACATCATTCCCATGGTCATCCCAGGCTCCGGCAGGAGCGTGTGCTGTGTGAGTCAAAATCGTTTTAGCCTCCACAAAAGGCGTTTCGCTTAGGAACCGCTCATTCGGAAACACGTCGGTTCCCTTTGGATGATCAACGGCAACTAGACGCACTTGATCGATGAAGTTGACCTCCTCCATCGGCTCACCGAAACGCAGACTCAGTCTGCCGTGATTCGCCTTCAATCGTGTCCCATCGACTTTGATCCATTCATCAGGATCGGGAGTGTTGCGTTCCACGGGGGACGTCCAATGCCCCATCACTCCCGCGCCTATCACATCGGAGATAAATCCGAATTTGCTACCATCCCATGCAAACAGAGTTGGGCATGAACTGCCGCGACGGTCCAACTCCGTCAACATCAATCTTTTGCTCGCGGGTATGTCAATCTCATCCTGCGGTACACCGGTTGGCCACAACAAGCGAAGGAGGTCAGCTTGATCTGCTCCGCCAAGTCCAGCAATAATGTCCTGCGTATTTGTCACCTCCCACTTCTGCCACAGGCCGTTCGCGAAAACTTCCACTTTGGTTCCGAGCGCGCTCTTGTTATCGGCGAGACCCTTTAATGAGATCTTCAGTGAGTGATTTTTTTCTCCACCTCTGTTTACCAGCGCCACGGCCCCACCCTTAGCCTGTGTAACGACCAGATCGGCAGCGCCATCACCATTCAAATCCGCGGTCAACAGCGAACGCGGCGACTTCAATTTTGCCTCCTTCAGTTTTAACTGCTCGGTCATGTCGACAAACCCATCAGCTCCAAGGTTGCGTAGCACCCTTAATTTCGACTCGCCCGCCGTCTCGACGACGACCGCAAGATCAACCCACCCGTCATTGTCGAAATCAACCGCCGTAACGCCCCAGCCCCTGGTTGCATCTCGGAGCGGAAGCGGTACTCGCTCAAAGCGTTTGCCGTCAACATTCTTCCAAAGTGTCACCCCCGGCGAGCCAGCATGGATCAATGCAATGTCCATCCACCCATCCTTGTTGAAATCAAAGGCAACAACTCCAGTGGTTGGCGGGAGTTCTTTTTCCGAAAATAGAGGACCGGCGTTAAATGCGCCGTCACGTGGATTAGCGAAGAAGGTGGGAGCTGCGCCCGAGCCAGTCACAACGAGATCGACGGCTCGGTCATTATTCAAGTCCGTGAGCACAGATGCAGTTGTACTACCCTCGCCACCCAGTCCTGCTTGTTGTGTCCAGTCCGTGAAGGTTTTGTCGCCATTGTTTCGCCATAGAACATTGGGTTTCGCGCCGGCATTTCCCACCCCAGTGACGAACAGGTCCAAATCTCCATCGTGATCGTAGTCGACAAATATCAGTCCGGACGGATGATTCATCGGAACGATTTTCGCAGCCTGCGTAACATCCGCAAACCTGCCACCACCGATATTCCTAAAAAGGAGTACCCGGTCACTCATGGCGATCGCGACATCCGGCAACCCGTCATTGTCGAAGTCGCCCACGGCACAGGCTACGCCGTCACCGCTGACCTCCAGCCCGGTTTGAGCTGGCGCTACAAGCTCAAAGCTGCCAGCTCCCGTGTTCCGATACATTCGCACGGCCGATGCTCCGCTCCTCATCATGAGTAAGCTGACTCGACCGTCTCCGTTTATGTCGATGAGACACGCACCCTCACCGCGCGAATCCGCTGTATCGGACCTCCGCTCCTCCTCATCCCCGAAGCTCTCCCACGCCCTCGAAAACGTAACTGGAATCATTGGCCCTACTCTCGGCGCGTTGGTGGCAGCGTCCTCCGCTCGTCCAAGACTTCCTTCTTCCCCATAGGTATGAGCGAATGGGAAGGATAGCTTCGCGTTCGTCAACTGCTGAAAGCGTTCCACCGCTACACGGGCCTCGTCCACTTTGCCCTGACGTTGCAACGTTCGGGCGAGTCCAAATTCGGCAGACGCATGTAATGGTGCGAGCCGCAGTGCGGCGCGGAATTCAGCCGCGGCAGCCGGCAGGTCGTGCTGGTCAAGAAGGAAAGAACCTAAAAAATAGTGGCTGTCTGCGTTGGTGGGGTCAAGCTTCAGAACTCTCCGGAAAGCCTCCACGCTCTGCTGCGGCTTATTGTCGCTACGGTAGAGCAACCCGAAAACATACCAGATGCGCGGATTATTCGGAACCTGCGCCGCAGCATGTTGCAACGCTGTCGCTGCCTCAGGCAGTCGTTGAAGGTACAACAGCGCGATGCCCCGATTTAGCTCCGCAACGGTAAGCGAAGGATCAAGTTTGTAAGCCTCGCCAAACTTATCGACGGCCTTCTCTAATAGCTGCTGATTCATTAAAGCGGTGCCAATGTTATTCAGGCGAACCGCTTCACCCTGAGCAAGGCTTTTAACACCGGTCCTCCCCTGTAACGGATTGCAGAGCAGGAGAAGAAAAACTAAAGAGAGAGAAATGCTTCCAACTCTGTATGCCAAATCGAATAGCCTCCCCCTACGATCCATTTCGATCCCTTCAATCCTAACTCGATTCGATAATTCTGCTTCGCGCTAAGGAATAGAGCTCAGCTACTTCCAGGTGCCCTGGCCTTCAATGATGGTGATGTATCGGTCTATGGGCAAGGAAGTGAAGCGCTCGATCTTGCCGCTCGGTTGGGGCCAGTGGACCTCGATCCAGTCCAACTTGGTTTCCTGGCCGAGTCCCAGGACCAGGCGCGGGTCGTGCGACGAGAGATAGCTGCCACCGCCGACTTTTGTGATCTGACGTTTGAGGTTGCCAGCCTGATAGACGATCTTTGCGCCGATCGCGTCAATGTTCGCCTTGCGTCCGATGAGGCGGATGCCTAGCCAGTGGTTGTGCTGGCATGCGATGTTGCGAAGAAGGATGGGGGGGCCGTCGTTGACTGCGACGAGGACATCGACCGCGCCGTCGTTGTCGAAGTCGCCGAGCGCCAGGCCACGACCAGCTACGCTCCTGGAGAAGATGGCGCCTGATTGTGCGCTAACGTTCTTCCAGGATAAGCCGTTGTTCTCGAACAGCAACATCGGCTCGAGGTAATGGACACTCGGCTGGTGCTTGTCGATTGTCGTGTCGGGGTGTCCGTTGGCGAGGAGCAGGTCGATGTTCCCGTCGTTGTTGTAGTCGAAGAACTTCAAACCCCATCCGCTCATGAGGGTCGTTGCGGAGCCGATGCCGGAGCTGATGGAGACGTCGTCGAAGGTCTGGTCTCTGTTGTTGTGGTAGAGCGAGTAGGATTCGTGGTCGACGTTGGCTACGAATAGATCGAGCCAGCCGTCCTGATCATAGTCGGCCGCGTCAACGCCCATGCCGGAGCGCGCTACGCCGAAAGCGCTGTAGGCTACGCCCGCCAGCGCGCCGATGTCGTTGAATTTCCCCTTCTCATTGAGGAATAGAGAGTTGGGTGCGGTGTCACTTCCAACAAAGAGATCAAGCCAGCCGTCATTGTTGATGTCGGCGGCGACGACTCCCCATGCCTTGCCGAGGGAGTGAGCTATGCCGGCTTGTTCACTCACATCCGTGAAGGTGCCGTCGCCGTTGTTGTGAAAGAGCCGCGATGGCATGGGCTTGTATACATTAGGCTTGCAGTAATAGCGCGTCCCGCTTTCCTTGTCGCCGCAGTTGACGTGTTTCGATTTGTCGAAGTCGGCGAAGCGGCACACGAAGAGGTCGAGGCGCCCGTCGTTGTCGTAGTCGAACCAGACAGCGCTTGTGCCCCAGCCGGGCGCGGCGACACCAGCCTTCGCGGTCACGTCGGTGAAGGTGCCGTTGCCGTTGTTGTGATAGAGGATGCTGTTTGGATATTGCGTGATGTACAGATCCGGGAGGCCGTCACCGTTGTAGTCTCCTACGGCAACGCCCATTCCGTAGGCGTTGCCGGGCACGCCGGCCTTCTCTGTTACGTCGGTGAAGGTGCCGTCGCGATTGTTGCGATAGAGAGCGTTTCGTATCGGGGACGAAGGTTTGTAGAAATCACAAGGACCGCTATTCACGAGGTAGATGTCCATCCATCCATCGTTGTCGTAGTCCAGAAATGCGCAACCGGCGCCCACGGTTTCGGGAATGTACATCTCGCTCGACAGTCCGGCGACATGGGTCCAGTTAATTTTGCTCTTTGTGCTGGAGACTTCTTCAAACGCAGGTTGGGAAGTGGGAGGCGCGGCTGATGAGATCAGCGCGCGCGCAAGGTTTGGCTTCCATGTATCGCCGAATGCTGCGGCTCCGAATGCACTGAGAAACTGTCTTCGCGAGAATGGGCTAACGGATGGCATGGCCTTCCGTGGTGTCCGTTGCTGCCCGTGCGCTAGTTGCTGCTTTGGCCTGGAGCGCTAACTGCTGCGTTGAGCCTATCTTGTTTCCTGTTCGGGCATAGGACATCGCCAGTTGATAGTGTCCAGCTGGATCGTCGGGCTGCAGCGTGACGTAGTTTTCAAGCGGTTTGACGGCTTCGGGAAACCTTCCAGAGGCGTTCAGGGACATACCCAGCGCGAGATAGGCTTCGGCGAAGCCTACGTCGAGAGTGGACGCCCGCGTGAAGTGTGTGATGGCTTCGTCCCATTGGCCGACCCGGCGCGCAAGCTCGCCGATGATGAACTCGGAGGCGGCGTCGTGAGGGTTGACCTCGAGCTCTTTCTGGAACTCGAGTTTTGCCTGGTCGGTGGAACCGTTGCTGCCTGCTTCCGCTAGAAAGATCTGTCCCAGCCTGTAGTGAATGCCCGGAGTCTTGGGGTTTTCTTCAAGAATCTTGTTGTAGACGGCGGCGGCATCTTGGGTTTTTCCCTGAGATTCGAGATCTTCAGCCTGAAGCTTGCGCGCCTGAAAGGAGGATGGAGCCTTGACCGTCAGCTCCTGCGCTGCACGCATACCCATTTCGGAGAAATAATGCGTGGCGATGTAGAGCACCTCAGGATCGTCAGGGAACTTGCGTCTGAGCAGCAGGAGCGCGGTTGCGGCGGTCTGGTCGTCCTGCAAATCCATGGCACACCGCGCCGCCGCCATGGTTGCATGGTATTGGAGGTCCTTGTCGGCGATTTGCGGGAAAGCTTTTCTGAGAACCGGTAGCGCCTGTTGGCATCGGCCTTCTGTGACGAGTTGAATAGCCTGCTGCACGGAGGGAGAAGAACTAGCGGGTGCTTTGACGGCCACCTGCGCTAGCAAAGTCTGCGTGAGCAGCGCGGCTGCGAAGGTCGCTCCAAGAGCTGGGCGTAACTGTCTGGGTTGGAAGGGCATTTGTACCTCCTCGAACTCCTCGCTCTTCGACCTCTTTAGACTAGATCAACGTATCTGTATTTGTGAAAGAGATAGGACACATTTCGAAGTCTACAACTAAAGATTGACAACAAATTCAAAAATGTGTACAAACTTGGCATATCAAGAGCGTACCGAATTGGGTTTTTCGAGATGCTCCCAGTAAAGGTAGGCCGCATTATGGCTAGTTGACCCCACGGAACATACCCAGGTGCAGTATCAAGAGTGTTCGGCTGAAGTTCCATATTTGGAGGCATATATGTTTTCAAGGCGTTATAAATACCTAACCTGTTTTGCGCTAGTGGGCGCCTGTGCACTCGCCCTCTCCGGAGTTCCAGCGCTCTCGCAGGCCGGATCGCAGGGAACGATCCTGCTGACTGCAACCGATTCAACCGGCGCGGTGGTTCCGGGCGCGATCCTGGAACTGGTGGATCCTAGTACGAATAGCGTTCGCAAGGCCGAATCTGAACGCAGCGGCACGTACTCGTTCGTAGGTTTGCCGATTGGTTCGTACAACCTGAAGGTGTCAAAGCAGGGCTATGCGACACAGCTGGTGCATGGCGTTGTGGTCGAGGCGTCGCATACGACATCGGTCACTGCGATCCTTGCGGTAGGACAGGTGTCGGACGTTGTGGAGGTGAGGGGATCGAGCACGCCAGTGCTGGAGACAGCCTCTAATGCACTCGGCATGGTGGTCGATATGAAGCAGATTGAAGACCTTCCGCTGCAAGGGCGCGATCTGACTTCATTTTCACAGCTTGTGGCGGGATACAACGGTACGTTCAACGGGCTGCCTTCCACCGACCAGGGGAACAACATCGACGGCGTGGTAGGAAGCCCCAATCGCATGAAGTTTACCGGGAACACGCAGTCGGTAGTTTCTCCCCGGCTTGAAACAATCGAGCAGATGACGGTGCAGACGGATCAATTGGATTTGAACTCCGGATTCGGACAGGCCAGCACCCAATTGAACTTTGTTTCGCGTAGCGGAAGTAATCGTTTTCACGGACGAGTTTATGAAGACTTCCGCAATGCGGCCCTAAATGCCAACAGCTGGGCGAATGATCAGGCAGGCATCCGCAAAAATAGTCTCATTCTAAATGACTTTGGTGCTAGCATCGGTGGCCGCATCATTCGGGATAAGCTTTTCTTCTTCGGCAGCTTTGCCATGTCCAAACAGCCTGGAAGCCTTTCCGCCTCGAACAACGTCTTTACCAGTGCCGCACAACAGGGCAACTTCACGTATACGGGGACCGATGGCGCAACGCATAGCGTGAATGTATTCACTTTGGCGGGGCAATCGAGCCCAACGTTGCCAACCACGGTTAATTCCGTGGTTGCGTCCCAGATGCAGCTCATCAACAAGGCTGTGACCTCTGGCGCAGTCATTGGGACGCCGGATCCGAACTTCAATCAAGTGTCGTGGAATAACAGTTCTCCCAATACAAATTATTTTCCGGGCGGACGTCTTGACTACATTATGTCGCCGAAGATATCGATGTATCTCTCCTCGCTAGTAACCAATACCTCACAGCCCACTACGACTGCAGCGACATTCCCAGGAGCGGACTTCGCAAACCAGGTCGCGGGATATAGCACCAAGAACTACACTGTGGGTTACGGACTGACTTTCGTCGCCAACCCCAATCTTATCAATCAATTGAAGTTGGGCTATCTTTACAACAACACGAAATTTGCCTACAACGCTGCTCCGCTGTATGCAACGCAGCCAACTGTCTTCTGGCAGTTTCCCGGTAATCAAAGTGGCACCATGTCCGGGCAGGTGTATCAGACGCCGGTCACGACATTCTATCCGATTCTTAGCGCATCAGATGCAGTGACCTGGCAGCATCACGCGCACTCTGTGAGCTTCGGTGCGTCATGGTATCGCGAGCAAGATCACTACTACAATCCTCCGGTCGGATACAACAACAACTTTCTTGGTCTTGCATCCGGTGATCCGGCATTGCAGGCCTTTACCACCTCTTCTATGCCAGAGGCGAACAACTCGGCGATCGCGGAGGCAGCCCAGCTTTATGCGGTGCTCTCAGGAAGAATATCGACTATCAACGGGACATTTCCGTACAGCCAACAGACAAAGCAGTTCGAACACACGATCGGAGCCTATAACCTCGATGAACTTGTAAGTTCAACTGGATTGTTTATCGAAGACTCCTGGAAGATCAGACCGACCTTGACGTTGAACTATGGTCTGCGCTGGGACTTTGCGGTTCCGCAACATGACCTGACGGGTGCATATCATTCCGCTTCGCCAGGGGACATTTACGGTCCTTCCGGTCTAAATAACGCTTTCAACCCGGGAAGCCTTAAGGGGAATCAGGATCCTGTCCTTACTACCAATCCCAGGCCCTATAACGGCTGGCTTCTGACGCCACAGCCAGCATTCGGCTTTGCATGGAATCCGAAGATCACCGATGGCGCACTCAAAACTCTGGTGGGAGAAGGGACTGTCATCCGAGGTGGCTTTGCTCTTCGGCGCTTTACAGAGCCTGGTCAGTATTTCTGGAACAATGCTGCGGACTATGGTTCCTTCTATTTCCAGAACTTTTTCCTCAATGCAAACAATACTGGCGGGGCAGGTACGTTCGCACCCGGCAGCCTGTCACTTGGACAGACTGTTCCACCACTCGGTTATCAGCCTACGTCGTATCAGGTGACAGCGCCACAGTCTGACTACACGTTCATCGGCGGGCCAGGGGTAAATGGCTTGAACCCAAATATTCAGCAACCTTATAGCGAGTCGTGGAACCTCGGTATTCAGCGGTCGATAGGCCGTTCGAGAGTGTTAGAGATTCGTTACAACGGAAATCGCTCTATTCATCAGTGGGTCAATATCGATCCCAACGAAGTGAATATCTTTGAGAACGGCTTCCTGGCGGAGTTCAAAAAGGCGCAGGCAAATCTTGCTCAGGCAAACCCAAACAACCCCAATCCGTCTTTTGAGGGAACTCCGGGATCGTTGCCGATCATGACTGCTGCGTTCGGCGGAGCGGGAGCCAGTGACTTTACCAACGCGCAGTTTGTTCGCGATCTGCAGACGGGTCAGGCAGGTGCGTTGGCCAATGTTCTGGCTGGAATCAACGGTACCGTTCCTTACTTCTGCAACCTGGTAGGAGCGGGATTTAGCCCTTGCGCTAACAATATCGGCTATACAGGAGGAGGGGCAGGATATCCGATCAACTTCTTCCAGTCGAACCCAATGGCAGCGGGCGCTCAAACTGGCTATATGGTGGCCTCTGGTTATTCCAATTACAACGCATTGCAGATCGATTTTCGCCAGGGTTCATGGAAAGGCCTTCAATTTGACGCGAACTACACATGGAGCCATTCGCTCTCTATGGCAAGTCCTAACGTTTGGACAGGCGCACTCAACATATTTACTATACGCAATCTAAGGCAGAGCTATGGGCCAAGTCTGTTCGACTTGAACCAGGTAACCCATTTCAACGGAACGTACGATCTGCCCCTTGGCCGAGGAAAGAGCTTCCTTAGCAATAGTGCTATCGCGGACAAGGTGTTGGGCGGATTTACCGTTGGAACGATCATTACTTTCCAGACTGGAGCGCCGTTTCAGATTCTGGGAGGGAACAACACCTTCAACGACTACGGTGACGGTGGCATAACATTGACCGGTGTCACGCCTTCTCAACTACAGAAGTCGGTTGGCGTTCATCGTGTTCCGGGCCAAGGCTATGCAAACTTCATCGATCCGAAGTACCTCACAGCCGGTCAGGGAGCTAATACCGCCTACATCTCTCCGAACACAACCGCTGGGACGATTGGAGACGTTGTTTACCTCCACGGGCCGCATGCATACTTCCAAGACGTTTCGCTGTCCAAGCAGATTCCAATCCATAACGAAATCGTATTCCGTCTACAGAGCGAGTTCTTGAATGTTTGGAACCATCCTACCTTTGCGGCCAACACGGGGGGCAATACCCCAGCGTTTTATCAGAGTAATACCAGTGTTCAAAACAGTAGTTTTGGCCAAGGCTACGTGACAAATGAAGGGCTTGGCTTCGGCCGTATTATTGAATTGCGGGCGAATATCCAGTACTAACCCGATCGCCTGATACCACGCCGGACGTGTGTTGCTACACGTCCAGCGTAGTTTTTTGTCCGCATATACCCTCATTTCCATGAGGTATATGGAATGAGGCTTTTTGTCGTAACATCCTGGGACAGGAGCTGCCGGACTTGAAATACGGGCTCAGGTACCCGCGGACGCGAATGAGTAAAGCATGCAAGGTGCGAGGAGTGCATTTTGAGGCCGGTCCACGATCTGCCTGGAGGCTTCTGGCGAAACACTGTTGTAGTGCTCGACTTGCATACAGTACGGTCTTGATTTTGGTCACTCTACTCTCTGAGGCCAAAGTACAGAGTGCTCTGCCCAGCAGCGCTGTGGCATTTGAGGGACAGACGACGCAGAGTGGGGCCGTTGCCGAGACGGATCTCCAAAAAGGCATCGATCTGACGAAGGAGGATTTGTTCAAGGAGGCGATTCCATTCCTCGTAAGAGCACGAGGAGAAGCCCCTGAGAACTATGCAGCGGGATTCAATCTTGCCCTGTGCTATCTGGGCGTAGGTGAGTTCAAGGAGGCGATCAGAATCCTTAACGAACTGCAGGGCAGTGGACATAATACGGCGGCGGTGAACAATCTGCTCAGCCAGGCTTACGTTGGCGACGGGCAGCCTGAGCTTGCTTTCAACGCACTGCAAGAGGCATCCAGGCAGACGCCGAAGGACGAAAAACTGTACGCATTTGTCGCCGATGCGTGCACCGACCATTATGCTTACGGTCTCGGGCTGCGCGTTGTCGATCTCGGCTTACAGCGACTTCCCGATTCAGCGAGGCTTCATTACGAGCGTGCGATCTTTCTCGCAAGATTGGATCGATTGGAGGAGGCCACGCCAGAGTTTCATCTTGCCAGTAAGTTTGCTCCTGGTAGCGATATTGCCTATCTGGCGTTGATCCAGGAGGATTTGTATGAGGACAAGTTTCCAGAGGCATTGTCGCTGATTCGGAAGGGAATTGAATCCGGTCACCGGGACTACCAGATGCTTGCTCTGCTGGGGACTGTTCTGATTCAAACTGGCGTTGTGCCCGGACAACCCGAGTTCGTGGAGGCCCGCGAGGCTCTGGTGGCTTCGGTCGTGGCCAATCCTGGATACTCGACGTCACAGATTGCGCTGGGCAAGCTTTACTTGATGGAAGGGCGGGCGGGCGATGCGGTAGCGCATCTTGAGGTGGGACGGAGGTTGGAGCCGCGGAATCCCGCTGTTTATACCGGTCTGGCAAGGGCCTACAGACAGCTTGGAGAGCACGAGAAGGCGCAGGAAAGCCTTGCTCAGCTTGCTAAGTTGTTGCGAGAGAAGACAGCGACTACGAGCGCACCGAATCCATAGGATGCAAAGACACCTTAGACTTACGAGGCGCAAAAATATGCCGAGGGGTTCGCCTTCTGCAAAGGAGGAACAAAGTCGTACCGCCAAAGAAGAGCAGAAGACGAGTCTCCTTATTGCCTTTCAAGAAATTCGAGAGTTGATCGTCCATGGGAAGTTGTATCCGGGAACGTGGATCGTCGAGGGGGATTTGGCAAAACATCTTGGTATGAGCCGAACGCCTGTCCGTGGGGCACTGCACAGGCTGCAACATGAAGGGTATGTTCACGAACACAAGAATGTCAGCAAGTCGCGTATATTCGTTGCTCCTCTTACAAAAGACGACAGCAGCGAACTCTATTCGATCATCGGCCAGATCGAAGGGATAGCCGGACGCCAGATAGCAGCGTTGTCGAGACAGAGTCGTCTCACCATCGTGGAAAAGTTACGCGCCATCAATCAACAGTTAGCTGTTACAACGAAAGCCAGTTCCGCGGGAGCTGGCGGGATCTTCGATCTCGATAGGAGCTTCCATCGGCTGATCGTGAATTACGGTGCTGGCCCTCGTCTGTCGGTATTGCACAGCGCAATCGAACCGCAGACCGAGCGCTACTCGCGACTCTACGCCAGTTCCATCATCGACGACCTTTACCTGTCCATTGAAGAGCATGAGAAGATTATCGGAGCGATCGCGGACGGGAACGCCAATGGAGTAGAGTGTTCCCTCAAGGCCAACTGGAACAATGGGTGCCAGCGGCTGGCTCGTGTGATTGATATGTTTGGCGAACGCGGGAGTTGGTAGATTTTCTGCGACAACGAGGACTGGGATGTTAAGGCTGCTTCAACCGAAGCAATCGCAGCATTAGATGAGAGCTTTTTCGCGCCGGTTGACCGCCGGACACCCTTGTCTCAGGAAGGTTTGTCTGTCTCAACGCGGACCGACCTTCGGATGGGAGTCCCGCGAACCGGACGGTTCGTCGATCGTGATGATGCGGTCGCCCTCGATATCCGTGACGATCTGATGGATACCACTCGGCCATCGAATCTCGATGGACCGAGCAACCGAGTCCGCGCCCAGCCCGAAGTGCGCGCGCTTGTCGTTGGAGGAGAGGTAGCTGCCGGCCGTCGAGACGGTCCAATACTGCGCCCCATGAGATGTGACGACTTTTACTTCGGCGCCAATAGCGTCCCGGTTGCTCTTATGCCCTACCAGCAGGAGCGTCAGCCAGTGATTCTGCGTCGCCGTCTCATTGCGGAGGACGTAGGCCGGACCGCCGTTAGTGGTGATCACCGCATCCAGCCGGCCGTCGTTGTCCAGATCGCCTACAGCCATCCCACGCCCGACCCACTGCTGTCTGAACACATCGCCGGATTGCGCGGACACATCGACAAACGTGCCGTTGCCCATGTTCCGCGCCAGCAACAACGGCTCCTTATAGTGAAGCTGCGGATAGTTCAGCTCGACTGTATCCAGATCGTGGCCTTGCGCGATCAACAGGTCTTTGAAGCCGTCGTTGTCGTAGTCGAGAAAATGAATGCCCCATCCGGAATGCAGAAGAGTCATGGCCGCAAGGCCCGAGATATACGTGTGATAGGTGAACGAGCCGTCGCCGTCATTGCGATACAGCGCGTACTTCTGGTTTGCGAGATTCGTGATGACTAGGTCCGGTAAGCCATCGTTGTCGAAGTCCTGGAAATCGATGCCCATACCCGCGTAAGTGCGGCCATCACCGTCAACGGCGATCTCGGCCGTGAGCCCTTGCTCCTCGAACGTGCCATCGCCATTGTTGTGATACAGGAACTGGGGCATGGAGTCGTTCGCGATTGCCAGATCGATCTTCCCATCTCGATCGAAATCGGATATGGCGATACCCAATCCCTTCCCCGGAGTCCCGAGACCGGTCTTGTTCGCGACTTCCGTAAACGTCCCGTCGCCCTTGTTGTGATACACGAGCGGAGCGATTGCAGGAAAAATATCGGGGTGGCAGTAAGCGCGATAGCCTTCACGATGTTCGCCGCACCAGACATCGTTGAAATTCCAACGAACGTACCGGAGCACAACCAGATCGAGTAGGCCATCATTGTCTAGGTCGACCCAAGCGGCACTGGTCGACCACGAGTTCCCCGGCGTCGTGTCGCCGCCCGTTCTAGAGTGCTCCGTGACGTCGGTGAACGTGCCGTTGCCGTTGTTATGGTATAGATGGTTTCCGCCGTAACTCGTCACGTACAGGTCTTCATAACCGTCGTTGTCGTAGTCGCCGACAGCCACTCCCATTCCATATCCAACACCCTTCAAACCTGACTTCTCGGTCACGTCCTCGAACGTGCCATCTTTGCGTTGGTGGTACAGCCGGTTCCAGTCTTTCGGCGAACGTTTCTCGGGAATCGTGTCCTGCGCTGTAGGGTCGCCCACCGGAGCGCCATTGACGAAGAACAGATCGAGGAGCCCATCGTTGTCGTAGTCGAAGACGGCGACGCCAGATCCCATCGTCTCCAACAAATATTTGTGACTGGTGTGCGAGGCCACACCACTGAAGTGGACACCGCTGGCGGCAGTTACATCTGTAAATTTCCCGGGGACGATCGGAGCGGCCACCGAACCTGGAGCGACGGCTGCGCTTGGGGCACGCGGGATGACCTGCGCACGCGAGTTACAAGTGCCCAGCATCATCACCAAAGTAGCGAAACCGATCAAGGGCACTCGGGCCATTGCGCGCTCGTAGTGGCTGCCACTGACCCCGTTCCGCCGACCGGTCAACTCGCGAATCAAGGTTCCTGCGGGTTGCCGATAGAGGACGGGAAAAAGTCCATTTTTCAACGGGCGCGCTCCTTCGGATGCTGTCCAGAATGCACTATACGGTACAGCACGCGCAACCGATTACCGCCGGATCGACGTGCCAGAAAGCTCGAATGGCAGTCCCACCGAGCCGATGATGCGGTGAACCTTATTGCACAGAACCGCCAGATTCCTGCCCTCGATGCAAACACGGCGCAATGGATGCCGTCGTTCCGTCTGACTTCATGGCAATGTCTACACCGAGCAAAGTTCCCGAACCAATCTGTCAACCGTTCGTTTATGGCGAAGCGGGTGTTTCTAGGGTGGACGTTGCGGGCTGGAACGGCCTGCTGAGATTCTCTCCCGCCTGTCAAAGCTTTTCTTTTTCTCTTTAGGGGTGTCCAGCTGTAAGTTCTTCCGGAAGCTCAACCTTGTCTGACTCATTAAGAAGAGCAACGCGGCATCACCGTTTCAGACGAAAGCGTTCCACCAGTTTTTCCGGGTGTATTGGCTTTGCCAACAACTCAAGGACATACCCGTGCCTGCTAGGCGCTGCGGGGAAAACAACAGAAGCGAAACTACAAGACTTGTGCGCTTGCCTCGATATACCTCTACAATTCGTAACTGTGCATGGACGTAAAGACTGAGGGGTATGGGAATGGCTGAGGAAACGATGGTGGAAAAGGCTGCTAAGGCGGTTGGCTTTGGAATTGCGATGGCGGAAGATGTGGCTGGCGCTGTCAAAACGGCGTTTGACGCGGGCGTGACCACGGTGACAGAGGCCCTTAAGACGGCACCCACGAAGAAAACGCCTACCAAGAAAGCCCCGGTCAAGAAGGTGCCTGCAAAAAAGGCTGCGGCAAAGAAGGCAGTCAAGAAAGCGCCTGCTAAGAAGGCCGTGAAGAAAGCCGTGATACGGAAGGCCGCCCAAAAAACACCTGCGAAGACGGTTGCCAAGAAAGCAGCAGCCAAGAGGACTCCGGCTAAGAAAACCGCGAAGAAAGCCGTAAAGAAGATTGCGAAGAAGGCTGGCCGACGGTAATAACTGTGAGGGAATATGGCGAATAACAAGGCTAAGAAGAAGGCAGCGAAGAAAGTCGAAAAAGCGGTCCGGAAAGCCGTGAAGAAGGGCTTAACTGAGAACGCTGTCGAGAAGGCCGTTTCGCTGGGTATGGCTAAGGGCATTCCCAAAAAGCCGGTCGGCAAAGCTGCTGCGGCAGTCGATGCGCGGGAAGCCAGGACTGCCTGATATTTCGGGACCGATTTCATCCCAGTTCTGCAAGATTGTGGATTTCTCCCTCAGCGCACAGTTTCAAGCGTGGATTCGGTAAGCTTCCTGGCCAACACGTCTCGCTCCAGCGTTGCATGCGTCAAATGCTATCTGGGTGTAGGGATCAGTATACTGTCGGATATCAGACGGAGACACGGCGGGGGCGGTGGCAGAACGTGAAAACTAATCGGGTCTTTTCTATCCCTGAGAGGTGTGACTAAGCTCGAACTGGAGAACAGTTCCAAGTTGGCCAGCTTGCGACACACTACCCCTCTGTAATGAGTCGGAATCATCTACGACAATGTCAATTGTCAGGGGTAAAATCGTTTCATGACAAATTAGCTCGTTTTGGCGCCTGTACCACCCGAAAGCAGGGCAGGGGAGCCCCTGGCCCTCACCCCCGCCCAGGCCAGGCTGCGCAAGATGGTGCTCGACGCGGTTCCGTCGCCTCATTCTAAGCGCAACTACGCCAAAGCGCTCGACGACCTGTTCGCCTTCTGTGCCAGCCGGCCTCTCTCCCGGTCCTTATTAATGGAGTGGCGGGCGGGCATGGAGTCGCTCTCGCCCTCGACTATAAACGTCCGGCTCTCGGCCGTGCGCAAGATGGTCGGCGAGGCCCGGCGAGAACGGCATGATCGGGACCGGAGGAGGCCGCCAGCCTGACCGACGTCCCCAACATCAGCCAGAAGGGAACCCGGCTGGGGAACTGGCTGACCCGCGAGCAGGCCAAAGAGCTGCTGGCCGTCCCCGACCGCTCCACCCTGAAGGGCAAGCGCGACTACGTGATCCTGGCGCTGCTGGTCGGCTGCGCCCTCCGGCGGAACGAGCTGGCCGAGCTCGACGTCGAGACCATCCAGCAACGGGAGGGGCGCTGGGTCCTGGCCGACCTCGAGGGCAAGGGCCGGCGCATCCGCACCGTCGCCATCCCCATCTGGGTCAAGCACGGCATCAACGCCTGGATGACCGCGGCCGGCATCGAAGACGGCCGGCTGCTGCGCTCGGTCTCGAAGAGCGGGAAGATCAATCGCGACACGCTGAGCGACTGGGCGGTCTGGTCGGTAGTTGAACAGTCATCGAAGCAAATCGGGATCGAGCACTTCGGCGCCCACGACCTGCGCCGCACCTGCGCCAAGCTCTGCCGGAAGAACGGCGGGGATCTGGAGCAGATCAAATTCCTGCTCGGGCACTCCTCGATCCAGACCACCGAACGCTATCTGGGGTCCGAGCAGGATATCGAGATCGCGGTGAACGACAACCTGGGACTGTAGTTGAGTACGTCGACTCCTCATTGGAGTTCGGCTGCAGCCCAATTTGAACGAGCGGTTACGATAAGACGGGATGGTGAGATGACGAAGGATTTACGCAAAGCGGTAGAAGCGGACGAGGGTGCATCCCAGCTTCTTCGCAGTCTTCGCGACCTGATTCAAAACGCTCGGCAGAGGGCGCTGCGGGCCGTCGATGCCGTCCAGGTACAGACCTGCTGGGAGATTGGTCGTCATATTGGGGGACACCTCAAGAAACGGAACGCCACGTACGCTAAGGCGAAGTCAGTTCGATCAAGCCGTTTGAAATCAGCAGATATAAGAAGAGAGTGCGCCGCTTTTCGTTAAAGACAAAATTCGTTGCCGCCGTCCGTTCAAATTATTGAGACCAGTACGTCGATTCTCTGCAAACGGACATAAGATTCCCTTTCTTCAGATGTCCCCCTATGCGATGTGGTCATTTTGTCTTCCTCCGAACTGATAGGGCCTCATCTCTAAGGCCCCGCTCAGAGTTTAATTCTTGAAATGCTGGTGGCTATCGATGTGGATTGCTGCGTACTTCAGCTTGAAGCGGACATGATGACCGCAGTGGTTGCAAGGGGGGAAATGCTTTCCATAAACGCAGGTGACCTCATGGACCTCATAGTGCTTGGTGTCATGAATAACAGTGTAGATGCCCGAGGTTTCAACCTTGTCTCCCGGCTTAAAAATGTCTCCAAGTGATGCCATGTTGATCTCCTTGCTTCGTCAATCACAACCTGAGAGAATCCGCAGCGCCAGGGTCGAGCCCCAGGAGCCGCCGAAGACCAGCCAGCGCTGTATCCCCAACAGCTCGCGCACGCTTTCGATGTCGAGCACCAGGTCCCAGGTGGTGTTGTCCACCAGGCTGGCGTGCGGGCGGCTGCGGCCGCAGCCGCGCTGATCCAGCAGCACGATGCGATAGCGCTTCGGGTCGAAGAACTGCCGCATGGACGGGTCGGTACCGCCGCCGGGGCCGCCGTGCAGGAAGACGGCCGGTTTGCCCCGCGGATTACCACTTTCCTCGTAATAGATCTCGTGAACGGCCGAAACCCGCAACATGCCGCTGTTGTAGGGCTTGAGCGGCGGGTACAGGCCGTTCCGAGCGGCACCGGAGGGTCGTGCACGCGCCCTGGCGGCAGGCTTTCGCGCCTTTTTCTTAACAGTAACCATGGCGGCGGCTCGTTTTGCTGGATACCCCAATATACCGCAGGTAGCATTGAGGCCATGTTCCAGCCCGCGTGCTGCCGCCGCCTTTGAAGATCAAACCCGACTCGCTCGCCGCGCATCTGCGCGAGCGGCTGTTACCCGTTTACCTGATATCCGGTGATGACCCGCTGCTGACCGGCGAGGCAGTGGATGCGGTGCGCCGGCGCGCGCGCGAGACGGGGTTTACCGAACGCGATGTGCACTTCATGGACCGCGGCGGGGACTGGGACGCCGTTGCGGGCCTCGGTTGCATCCCTGTCGTTGTTTGCGGAGCGGCGCATCGTGGAGGTGCGGCTGCCAACCGGCAAACCGGGTGTGACCGGTGCCAAGGTGCTCAAGCGCGTCATTGAAAGCGCGGGTGTCGATACGCTGGTGCTGATCCTGACGGGTCGACTTGATCGTGAGGCAGCCAACAGCGAGTGGGTGCGCGCGGTGGAAGAGCATGGCGCATCGTTGGCCCTATGGCCGATCGCGCGCGCCGCGTTCCCGGAGTGGCTGCAGGCGCGCGCGCGCCAGCTTGAACTTGCGGTCGCCCCCGATGCGCTGGCGCTGCTGGCCGAACGCACCGAGGGCAATCTGCTGGCTGCCGCTCAGGAACTTGCCAAGCTGGCACTCCTGGCGGTCGATGGTCGGGTGGATGCGGCCGCGGTGCTGGCCAGCTCCACGGACAGTTCGCACTTTGACGTGGCGGAGCTTGATCGTGCGTTGACGCAGGCCGATACCGCGCGGGCGCTGCGGGTGCTGGCCGGGTTGCGCGCCGAAGAGGTCGAGCTGCCGCTGGTGCTGTGGGCGGCGCTGAAGGCGCTGCACGCGGTGCTCGCCGCCGAGGCCGGCACTGCGCCGCCGCGCGGCGGTTATGGATTCAACAGCGCGCCGCCGCGGCGGCGCCGGATGGGCGCGGCACCCGCGGCCCTGGTGGCGCGCGCCGCGCGTGCCGATGCCATGGCCAAGGGACGCATGCGCGGTGATGCCTGGGATGAGCTGGCGCTGCTGGCGGCGGAACTGTGCGGGCATCGGGCCCTCGCCGCCGCGCCGCGCGCGCTGGGTTGACGATCAGGACACCATGGAACCCATTGGCATTTTCGGCGGTACTTTCGATCCCATTCACGTCGGGCACCTGCGCACGGCCTTCGAGCTGTGGCAGGCCCTGCACCTCACCGAGGTGCGCTTCCTGCCCACCGGCAGTCCGCCGCATCGTTCCGAGACGCGTGCCAACGCGGAGCTGCGCCTGGCGATGGTGCGTGCCGCCGTGGAGGGCCAGGCCGGTTTCGTGGTCGATGACCGCGAGGTGCGACGCACCGGACTTTCCTATTCGGTTGATACCCTGACGGAGCTGCGCCAGGAGAATCCGGATCGATCCTTGTGTGTGCTGCTGGGCATGGATGCATTCCTGGGCTTGCCGAACTGGCACCGCTGGCGCGAAGTGCTGGATCTGGCGCACATCGTGGTAGTGCACCGTCCAGGCTGGCGGGCGCCCGCGCAGGGGCCGCTGGGCGAGGTCATGGTGGATCGCGGCACCGGCAGCGTGCGCGACCTGCATACCCGCCTGGCCGGGAATGTCTATGTTCATGTTCCGACTCAGCTTGAGATTTCTTCCACGGAATTGCGTCAGCTCATCGAAGCGGGACGCGATCCGCGGTATCTGGTTCCGGACCCGGTGCGCAGGATAATCCTGGAAACCGGGTGTTATGCTCAGCGCGAACGCTGAATACTTTTAAGGAGGCTGCAACCTTTGCCAATGGCTACGACCCGTACCCGTTCTCGTCGAGCGACTGTGTCGCCTCCCGCAACACCCTCGTCCCCGGTGCCCGGCCTGGTCCAGGCGGCGCTGGATGACATGAAGGCCGTCAACATCAAGATCCTGGATGTCCGCAGCCTGACTGACATCACCGATACCATGATCATCGCCTCGGGTAATTCCGATCGCCACGTCCGCAGCATCGCCGAGCGCGTCGTGCAGAACGCCAAGGCCGCCGGTCACCGGCCCTTTGGTGTGGAAGGCGCGCGTGATGGCGAGTGGGCGCTGGTGGATCTGCACGATGTGATCGTGCATGTGATGCTGCCCCGAGTCCGTGAGTTCTATGGCCTGGAACGGCTGTGGGGCAGCGGGGAGGCGCCGGTGGCGCCGTCCGCCGCACCGGCAGCGAAGTCACCCAAGTCTGCGGTAAAGCGCGCCGGCGCTGCGCCGCGCAAACGCCTTGTCGGCAAGCCGAAAGCTTAAGAGGGCCGCGGCGCGGTGCGCATTCGCATCATCGCCGTCGGGGAGCGCATGCCGCGCTGGGTGGATGAGGTCGTCGACGACTACACCCGGCGCCTGGCCGGCAGCCTGAAAGTGGCACTTGGTGGAAGTGCCGGCCGGCCAGCGCAGCAGTCGCGGTGATCCGGCGCAGGCCATGCAGAGCGAGGGACAGCGCATCCTGGCCCTCATCAAGCCGCAGGAGTTCGTCGCCGCCCTCGATGAGCGCGGCGTCCAGTCGACGACGCGCGAACTCGCCACCTGGCTCTCCGCCCGCATGAATGATGGCCGCGACCTGGTGCTGGTGATTGGCGGCCCCGATGGTCTCGCCACCGAGGTGCTGGCCCGCAGCTGACCAGCAGCTGTCGCTGTCCAGGCTGACCCTGCCGCATCCCCTGGTGCGGGTGGTGCTGGCCGAACAGCTGTATCGGGCGCATACCGTTCTTAGTGGACATCCGTATCACCGCGATTGAGACTGATCGGCCCGTTTGAGATTCATCTTAAGGTCGAAAGATCCAATGTCCTTGAATCCCGTGCTGCGACTGGCCTCCGCATCTCCCAGACGCCGCGAGCTTCTGGCGCAGATCGGTGTGCCGCACGAAGTCGCGGTACCCGATGTGGACGAGGCTGCCGGGCAGGGGGAAGCGGTGACGGCGTATGTGGAGCGCGTAGCCCGCGCCAAGGCCGAGGCGGTCTGGCAGCGTCAACAGGATCTGCCGGTACTGGGAGCGGACACTACCGTGGTGCTGGAAGGCGTCAGCCTCGGCAAGCCGCGCGATCGCGCTCATGGCCTGGCCATGCTGCGGGAGCTTGCGGGCCGCGAGCACCTGGTACTCACGGCCGTGGCGCTGGTGACCGCGGCCGGCACGCGCTGCCTCACCAGTGCCAGCACCGTGCGCATGCGCGCCTCCACGCCGCAGGAACGTGCCCGCTACTGGGACACCGGGGAGCCCCGCGACAAGGCCGGCGGGTACGCCATCCAGGGCCTGGGCGCCGTATTCATCGAGTCCCTGCAGGGCAGCTATTCCGGCGTGATGGGTCTGCCGCTATTTGAAACGGCGCAGCTGCTGGCGCTGGCCAGCGTGCCGTGCTGGAGCGCAATTTGAGCAGCGAACTGCTGGTGAATCTGGGTCCGCGCGAGACCCGGGCGGCGCTGGTCGAGAACGGCGCACTCACCGAGATCCATATCGAACGCTCCAGCAAGCGCGGCCTGGTGGGCAATATCTACAAGGGCCAGGTGTCGCGGGTACTGCCGGGCATGCAGGCCGCATTCATCGATGTGGGCCTGGAGCGCACCGCTTTCCTGCATGTCGCGGATATCGCGCTGGTCAGGCCGGATGACACCGTGGTGAGTCTGCCGCAGATCGATGACATCCGGCGTCTCGTGACCCAGGGCGATGAGCTGCTGGTGCAGGTGGTCAAGGATCCCATGGGCACCAAGGGCGCCCGCCTCACCACCTTCGTCGCGCTGCCGTCGCGCTACCTGGTGTTCATGCCGCGCGGCGAGGGCATCGGCGTATCCGCGCGCATCGAGGATGATGCGACCCGCCAACGCCTGAAGGCCGCCATTGCCGCAGTGCTGCCGCCGCAGGCCGTGGGCGGCTACATCGTGCGCACGGCGGCGCAGACCGCCGATGCCGCGGGCCTGCGTGAGGATGTGGCCTACCTGGACAAACTGTGGCGGCACGTGCGCGAGGTGTCCGCGCGCGTGGAGGCGGGCAACATCGTGCACGCGGACCTGCCATTGCCGCTGCGGGTGCTGCGCGATGAGCTGGTCCCCGAGGTGTCGCGGGTGCTGGTGGATTCCGCCACGGAACTGGCGGGCATGCAGGAGTTCGCGCGCACCTACCTGCCCGACAGCCCGGTGCAGATCGAACTGTATTCCGGACAGCGGCCGTTATTTGACTGCATGGGGTGGAGGAGGAGCTGGCGCGCGCCCTGGACCGCAAGGTGCCGCTGAAATCCGGTGGTCACCTGGTCATTGATCAGACCGAGGCGATGACCACCATCGATGTGAACACCGGTGGCTATGTCGGGTCACCGCAATCTGGAGGAAACGATCTTCCGCACCAATCTCGAGGCGGCGGTGGCGATCGCGCGGCAGCTGCGGCTGCGCAATCTCGGCGGCATCATCATTCTCGACTTCATCGACATGGCCGACGCCGCGCATCGTCGCCAGGTGCTGCAGGCGCTGGAGCGCGCGCTGACCGCGGATCGTGCGCAGACGCACATCGTCAGTCTGTCGCCGCTGGGACTGGTGGAGATGACCCGCAAGCGCACCCGCGAGAGCCTGGAGCACCTGCTGTGCAAGGCCTGTCCGGCCTGTGAGGGGCGCGGGTTCGTGAAGACTCCGGAGACGGTCGCGCACGATGTCTTCCGCGAGATCATGCGCCAGAGCCGGCAGTTCGCCAGCCGTGAGCTGCTCATCCTCGCCCATCAGGAGGTGGTGGACCATCTGCTGGAAAACGAATCAGCGAGCCTCGCCGAGCTTGAACATCAGGTGGGACGCCCCATACGGATGCAGGTGGAGGCGCTGTATGGCGTGGACCAGTTTGACGTGGTGCTGATTTGAAAGTCGCAACGATTCAGATGAACTCCGGCCCGGATGTGGCAGGCAACCTGGGCGTGGCCGGCGGCCTGCTGTCCGCGGCGGCCGCGGCCGGCGCGGTGCTGGCCGTATTGCCGGAAAACTTCGCCATCATGGGCGCGAAGGAGGCCGAGCGGCTGGCAGTGGCCGAGACGCCGGGCGCGGGCCCGATCCAGGACGCCATCGCGGAACTGGCCCAGAAGCTGTCGCTATGGATAGTCGCAGGAACCCTGCCCATCCGCGGTGCCAGCGCCCAGTCGGATTGCGCCGGCGTCGGTGGTGTTCGATGCCAACGGCAAGCAGGTGGCGCGCTACGACAAGATTCATCTGTTCGACGTGGACATTCCGGAAAAGCGCGAGATCTACCGGGAATCTGCCACATTTGAGCCGGGAAAAGAGCCCATCCTCGTCGAAACGCCCGCTGGAGTGCTGGGCCTTTCCGTCTGTTACGACGTGCGCTTTCCGGAGCTGTATCGCGACCTGTCGGCCCGCGGGGCGCAGCTGCTGGCCGTGCCGGCCGCCTTTACCGTCCCAACGGGCCTGGCGCACTGGGAAGTGCTGCTGCGGGCCCGGGCGGTGGAAAACCTCTGCTACGTGCTGGCCGCGGCGCAGTGGGGGATGCACGCCAACGGTCGGGAAACCTACGGCGACGCCATGATTGTCGATTACTGGGGCCGGGTACTGGCTCGCCGGCCCACCGGGGCCGGAGTGGTCGTGGCCGAGGTTGACCCGGCGGCGCAGGCGGGGGTCCGAGAGGGCTTTCCCGCACTCAAGCATCGCGTGCTCTAATGTCCGCAACGGTTTTCCAAGGATAGAAGATGGCAATGCCCGTCCCCGCCACCGATGCACTGGCCATTGCGCGCTCGACCATCCTGGCCCCCAGCGGTCTGGATGAATCGCAGCTGGACCGCGTGTTCGGGCAGGTGATGTCCCACTCAGTGGACTTCGCGGACCTGTACTTCCAGCTGGCGCATGAGGAGTCCTGGGCGCTGGAGGACGGCATCGTCAAGGAGGGCAGCGCGGCCATCGAACAGGGTGTTGGCGTGCGCGCGCTGTCGGGCGAGAAGACCGGCTTCGCCTACTCTGATGAGATCATGTTGCCGGCTCTCGAGGACGCCTCGCGCGCCGCGCGGGCGATTGCCGCACAGGGCACTGGCCGCTCACTTGCCGTGTGGCAGTCGCGGGCCGGGCACCAGCTGTACCTGCCGGATGATCCGGTCGCCACCCTGAGTGATGCCGACAAGGTCGCCTGGCTGATGCGCGTGGATCGCGAGACCCGCGCCGTGGATCCGCGCGTCATGCAGGTGATGGCCAGCGTGACCGCGGTGCATGAAGTGGTGCTCATCGCCAACAGTGACGGCGACCTGGCCGCGGATGTGCGGCCGCTGGTGCGCTTCAACGTTTCCGTGATTGTCGAGCAGAACGGTCGGCGCGAGCAGGGCTATTCGCGGATGCGGTGGCCGCTACAGTCTGCGTGACCTGGTGGCCGAGGATCGTCCGCTGCAGCTGGGTCGCGAGGCGGTGCGGCAGGCACTGGTGAACCTGGAAGCCGTCGCGGCCCCGGCCGGCCCCATGACCGTGGTACTGGGACCCGGCTGGCCAGGCGTGCTGCTGCACGAGGCCATTGGCCACGGACTGGAAGGGGATTTCAATCGCAAGGGCACGTCGGCCTTTGCCAATCGCATCGGTGAGCGCGTGGCCACCGAAGCGTGCACCGTGGTTGATGATGGCACCCTGTCGCGGCGCCGTGGCTCGCTGAACATCGATGATGAAGGCACTCCGACCGAGTGCACTACGCTCATCGAGAACGGCATCCTCAAAGGCTACATGCAGGACAAGCTCAATGCGCGCCTCACGGGCACGCGGTCCACCGGCAATGGACGGCGCGAGTCCTTCGCGCATGTCACGCTGCCACGCATGACCAACACCTATATGCGGCCTGGTCCCCACGCACCCGAGGACATCATCCGTTCGGTGGAGCGCGGCATCTACGCCGTGAATTTCGGCGGTGGCCAGGTCGATATCACCTCCGGCAAGTTCGTGTTCTCCGCCAGCGAGGCCTACGCCATCGAGAACGGCAGGCTCGGTGCGCCGCTCAAGGGCGTGACGTTGATCGGCAATGGTCCGGATGTCCTCACGCGCGTCAGCATGGTGGGCAATGACCTGAAGCTTGACGAGGGCGTGGGTACCTGCGGCAAGGAAGGCCAGAACGTCCCGGTCGGCGTGGGTCAGCCCACCCTGCGCGTGGACGGCCTCACCGTGGGCGGCACGGGCTGACACGGCTGACCGAGCGCGAGCTGCGCCGCCCCCAGACATAACTCCGGCGGCGCGCCGATCACGGCTGAAATTTCTGTACGACCTTCGGCGTACTGGACAAAGCGTGATGTGGCGCACACTCTGCCGAAGGGCATTCCCCGTACGGTGACCCTGGAATTTTTGGCTACCCAGCTGGCAAACAGCCCTAGGAATATGTCATGCCCCCTGAGTCCAGGACCGAATCAGAACTGACCCTCCCCAAGGATCTGCTCTCCGAGGTCCAGCGCCATCTGCCGTCCCGGCGCGGCGATTTCAAGGTGGAAGGTTGGAAGCCCTCCCTGGTCCAGCGGATGTTGGGCCTGCTGGGTCGCGATCGCTCGCGCGAGTAGCCCCGAGGCGATTAAGCTTGTGGCATGAGCGCCGCACAGCACCGGTTGTCACGCCCCGTCTATGAAGGCCTGCCCTGGGTGTATCTGCTCGGGGGGCTGCTGGCGCTGATCGCCAGCTACTTCCAGACGTCCCCGGCCTGGAGCCTGATCCTGGGGCTGCCGGGATTTCTGGCGCTGATGGCCGGCGTGGTGGTGTTGCTCAGGCGGCGCGCCTATCGGCGTCTGCGCGCCCAGTACGATGCGCCTGATGCGCTGGATGAGGCCGCTGCGGCCTTGTTGCCCTCCGGGCGCTCCGGCGGGCTGTCCGCCGGACACGCTGCGCCGGATGCCCCGCCGCGCAACGACGCTGCCTGACTAGGTGTGGGCGCGTTTCGTGGAGCCCAAGGCCGCCGACTCGCCGGTGGCTTCCTTATCCCTGGCGCCCTGATCCGCGGCTGGAGCCATGGCCTCCGCGACCGGCTTGGTCAGAGTGGGCACGCCCGCCGCGCCTGCCGTTGAACTCAATCGGGCACGCGACAGGCGTCCATCGACGTACATGATTTCATGCTTGCCGATCACGACGACGTCACCGTCGTTGAGGTTGTAGCGGCGCACGCGCTTGCCCTGCACGAAGATGCCGTTGGTGCTGTTGAGGTCCTCGATCACGCTGCCTTCGACACCGGTGATGATCTGGCAGTGATGGCGGCTCACGAAGCGGCTGTCCACCTGCACGTCATTGTCGCTGGTGCGGCCGATGATGACGCGTCCCAGCCTCAAGGGCAGCTCCTGGGTGGTGCGACCTTCCGTTGCCACGATCACCCGACCCACGGGCTCGCCGGCGAGGCCCTCGCTTCTGCGTGTCAACCAGCGGGTCACTCGGGTGGCCGTCGCGCCCGGCCCGATCGGCGCCGATGCGGCCCGTCACTGCCCAGGGCACCGCAAGCTGCGCCGTGTAGCTGGGCCGGTCCTCGATACTCCGGCCAGCGCAGTTCCTGCACCGCATTGATGATGTCTTCGAGCAGGACGTGGTCGCGATCCATGCCGAAGGCCGCCAGCATGGCCGTGTCGCACAGGGTATTGACCAGTCGTGGCACGCCACCGGTGTAGCGATAGATTTCCGGGTAGGTGTCCTCGGCGAATATCTGGCGATCACTGGCGCCGGCCACTTCCAGCCGGTGATGGATGTAGGCCTGCATTTCGGCGGCGGAGAGGCGTGCCCAGGTGGAAGCGCAGGCGAATGCGCTGTGCGAGCTGCACCAGCTCCGGGGCATCGAGCTTCTGATTCAGTTCCGGCTGGCCGGCCAGAATGATCCGCAGCACCTTCTCCTTGGTGGTCTCCACACCGGAGAGCATGCGGACCTCTTCCAGCACTTTCAGCGAGAGGTTCTGCGCCTCATCGACGATCAGCAGCACCTTGCGTCCCGCGGCGTACTGTTCCACCAGGAATTGGTTGAGCGTGGCAATGAGTTCCGCCTTCTTCATCTTGAAAGGCGAGAAGCCGAACTGCACCAGCACGGACTGCAGGAAATCGACCACCGAGACCTGGGTCTGGCAGATCTGCGCGACCACCACATCGCGCTGGATTTCCTGCAGGAAGGATTCGATGAGCGTGGTCTTGCCCGAGCCGATCTCCCCGGTGATCACCACGAAACCGTCGGTGAACCAGATCGTGGACTCCATGTACGCCTTGGCGCGCGCATGTTGTTTGCTCAGGTACAGGAACTGCGGGTCCGGGCTGAGCCGGAACGGCAATTCCTGAAGCTTGAACAGTTCACAAGGTACATGGCGATCGTTCACCATTCTAGGGGATGTGTATCTCCGGGGCCAATTCGGCCATCAGCCGGCGCGCGCGCCGCTCACAGCGCCCCGCGTCGTCTTCTACCACAGTCAGGTGTCCGAGCTTGCGGCCCGGTCGCGGTTCCTTCGCGTAGTCATGCAGGTGTACTCCGCGATGGCGCAGGAGCATGGCACGGTCCGGCATGGTGCCGATGAGATTGATCATGGCGCTGTGGCCCACCGCGCGGGTCTCGCCCAGGGGCAGCCCCAGAATGGCCCGCAGATGGTTCTCAAACTGGCTGGTGACCGCGCCCTCGATGGTCCAATGCCCTGAGTTGTGCACCCGGGGCGCCATTTCGTTGGCCACCAGGCGCCCGCCGCGGACGAAAAACTCAATCGTGAGAACTCCGATATAGCGCAATTGCTTCATCACGGTCCGCACATGCCGGGTGGCCAGCCGGTTCAGTCTGCGCATTGCCGTACGGGGCCCGGGTCAGCCTGCAGAATGCCGCCCGCATGCAGATTGTGATTCAGCGGATAAACCTGGCACTCGCCGTTGCGGCCGCGAACGCCGATGACGGAAACCTCCAGATCAAATGGCACCAGCTCCTCATACAGCATGGGGACCTGCCCCAGTTCGACCCAGGCCCGGTCCAGGTCGGCCGCGGTGCGCAGCACCATCTGACCCTTGCCGTCATAGCCCATGCGGCGGGTCTTGAGAACGCCGGGCAGACCGATGTCGCGCACCGCCGCAGTCCAGCTGCCGGCGGGTGCTGACCGCGCGCCAGCGCGTCGTGGCAATCCCCAGTTTTTCAAACAGGCGCTTCTCGCTGACGCGATCCTGCGCCGTGGCGATCGCGGCCGGCGGCGGGCTCACGCGGGTTGCCTGCCCAAGTTTGCGCAAGGCCGCGACCGAGACGTTTTCCCAGTCGATGGTCACCACCTCGCAGCGACCGGCGAGTGCGTCCAGCGCATCGCTCGTCGCTGAAGGCGCTCTTGAGCACCGGGGCGAGCTGCGCCGCCGGCGGCGCCTCGGCGGGATCCAGGAACAGGAAGTCCAGTCCCGAGCGGGTAACCGGCCAGGGCCAGCATGCGGCCGAGCTGGCCGGCGCCGACGATGCCGACCGTCATGGGCTGCTGGTGCGCGGGTCGGGGTGCTCGAGCACCCGGGCGGTCTGCTGGGTGCGAAAGCCTTCCAGCCGCGGCAGGACTTCCGGGTGCCGGTTGGCGATGATGGCGGCCGCCAGCAAGGCGGCATTGGTCGCGCCCGGCGGTGCCGATGGCAAAGGTCGCCACCGGAATTCCTGCGGGCATCTGCACGATCGAGAGCAGCGAATCCATGCCATTCAGGGCCTTCGACTGCACCGGCACACCCAGCACCGGCAGGCTGGTCTTGGCGGCCGTCATGCCCGGCAGATGCGCCGCGCCGCCGGCGCCGGCGATGATGGCCTCGAGCCCGCGCGCGCGCGCGCCGGCTGCATATTCAAACAGCAGATCCGGGGTGCGATGAGCCGAGACCACGCGTACCTCGTGCGGCACGCCCAGCGCTTCGAGCACTTCCGCGGCGGGACGCATCGTCTCCCAATCCGACGACGAGCCCATGATGATGCCTACCCACACTGTCACTGTGCTACTCCCAGGGGCTGCTGAACGCCCAGCGCGATCGACCCGCCGCAATCGAATATTGTAGCCGAGCGGGCGGCTAGTCCAGCAGTTCGCGCAGCGCCCGGAACAGCTCGCGGGCGGCGCCGCCACCGCCACCGGTGCGCTGCACGTTCGGTCTGGGCCGCCGCCACGCGCTTGAGCCACTGCGCCTCATCCAGGGCCGGGTAGGCCGCGCGCAGTGCCGCCAGGGCCTCCGGACCGCCTTCAACCAGGCGGGCGCGCCAGTTCTCGGCGCGCTGGAAGCGCTGGGCCTCCTGGGCGGATTTCGCGGCCTTTGCGCCCCAGCGCCTCGCGCACCCGCGTCAGGTCGATGTCGCGCATCAGCTTGCCGATGTACTGGCGCTGTCGGGCGCCACCGCCGCGGCTGCCGATGCTGCGCGCGGCGACGATGGCCTCGTACAGCGGCTTCCGGCAGCTCCAGGGCGCGCAGTTCCGTGTCCTTGAGCGCGATCAGCTGCTCGCCCAGCAGCCTGCGCCCGATGCGCCTCACGCTTGAGCACGCTCTTGCTGGGGCCGTCGAAGAGCGGCTCGGCATCGGTCTCGCGGATCGGGTCGGGATAATCGCTTCACGTGGGTACCAGTGCTCCTTGGGCTACAATTCTGCACCAACGCAGCGGCAGGGCATATGCAGCAGGAAGTCGACGCCTCCCGGATCCCGGAACTTACACAGGTCATCGAGCAGGTCATGGCGCGAAGCCCGGCGTGCCGGCGCCTCCCAGTGCGAGGCTGATGCCAGCCTGCAGCGCGGGCTCACCGCCACGGTGCGGCTGGGCGAAGTGGATACGGTGGAGTACCAGCGCGACCGCGGCCTGGGTCTGACCGTCTATTTCGGCAAGCGCAAGGGTTCGGCGAGCACCGGGGATCTGAGTGCGGCGGCCGTGCGCGCCACGGTGGAGAAGGCCTGCGCCATCGCACGCTACACCGCCGAAGATGAATGCTCGGGCCTGGCCGATCCGGAGGACCTGGCGCGCGAGGTGCCGGATCTGGACCTGTATCACCGCTGGGATCTGGAACCGGATCAGGCGGTGGAGCTGGCGCGCGGCTGCGAGGCCGCCGGCATGGCGGTGGACAAGCGGCTGACCAACTCCGAAGGCGCCTCGGTGGGCAATCAGCGCGGCGTACGCGTCTACGGTAATTCGCATGGCTTCCTGGCGGGCTTTGCCAGCAGTTCGCACTCCATCAGCTGCGTGCTGCTCGCGAGCCAGGGCGAGGACATGCAGCGCGACTTCTGGTACTCCAGCGCCCGGGATCCACAGGACCTCGAGGATGCGGCGGCGATCGGCCGGCGTGCCGGCGTGAATGCGGTCGCGCGTCTGGGTGCGCGGCGCCTGGCGACCCAGCGCGCGCCGGTGATGTTCATTCCGGAGATGGCCCGCGGCCTGTTCCGCAGCTTCATCGGTGCCATCCGCGGCGGCAGTCAGTACCGCAAGAGTACGTTCCTGCTCGATGCGGCCGGGCAGAGTGTGTTTCCGGATTTTGTGCAGATCGAAGAACGGCCGCATATCGCCAAGGCGCTGGGCAGCAGCCCCTTTGACGGCGAGGGCGTGGCCACGCGCGACCGACAACTGGTCATCGATGGTGTGGCGCAGGGGTATGTGCTCGACAGTTACTCGGCCCGCAAGCTGGGGTTGAAGACCACCGGCAATGCCGATGGCGTGCACAACCTGTTCATCCGCTCCTCCGCGGCCGCCCCCACCCGCGAGCAGCTGCTGCGCACGATGGGCACGGGACTGCTGGTCACTGAGCTGATGGGGCAGGGGGTGAACCCGGTGACGGGTGACTACTCGCGCGGCGCCAGCGGCTTCTGGATCGAGAACGGCGCGATCGCCTACCCGGTGCACGAGATCACCATCGCGGGCAATCTGCGCGACATGTTCAAGGGTATCGCGGCGATCGGCGGTGACGTCGATGACCGCGGCGCACTGCACATCGGCTCGGTGCTCATTGGTGATCTGACGATTGCGGGCGAGTAGCGTCGAGTTCCACGGGACTCGCCTGCAGCACATCGCGCAGGGTGCGCCCGGCGCAGCTGGAACGCCGCGCCGTATCCACCTGCGTCACGATCTGACTGATCGCCGGAATCGCCAGTGCGCGGCTCAGTGGCTTGCCGGTGTGCTGGTGTCGGGCAGCCTCCACGATATCGATGAGGGCCAGGTGCGCGGGATCGCGCGCGAGCAGCAGTTGCTCGCCGCGACACTTTCAGCACGCGCGCCTGTTCCAGCGCCGTGATGAGCGGATGCAGCGCCAGACCCGTGACGCCCAGATCGGTGGCCAGCGCATCCAGGGTGTAGCGGGGCCGTCCAGTGCCGGCATTGTGGGCGACCAGGAAGGTGATGGTCAGCGCCAGCTGCTCAATCTCGGCCGCGGACAGTTGCAGCTCGCGCATCCCGAAGCGCAGATAGCTGGGATTCTGGATGTAAAACGACAGCTGGGCGCCGGATAGCAGGATCAGCCAGCCAAAGTAGGTCCAGGTCACCACCGCGACGACCGCTGCGAAGCCGGCGTACACCAGCGTCAGCCGCGAGCTGTACTCAACGAAGCCGGTGAAGACGCTGCCGACCGCGGCCCACAGCACACCGGCCACCACCGCCCCGATGAGCGCCGGTCGAAAGCGCACGCGCGTATTGGGAATGAACATGTACAGGAAGGTGAACAGCGTCGTGACCATCAGGTATGGCGCGACATGCACGCCGAGGCTCAGCAGCCGCCTCACCAGCGGCAGTGAGCCGGCCAGCTGCAGCGGACCGGCGATGAGCGCCGTATGCGACAGCGCGATGAATCCGCCCAGCAGCACCGGGCCCACCACCAGCAGGCTCAGGAACTCGCCCACGCGGCGCCCGAGACTGCGCGCCTGGGGCACCCGCCATACGTAGTTGAAGCTGTCCTCGACCTTCTGGATGGTTCCGATGAGCGACCAGGCCAGGAAGGTCAAACCCACGATGCCCACCACGCCACGGCGCAGCCGGCCCGCGAACTGCAGCACCTGCCGCGTCATTTCATCGGCGCCGGCGCCCACCGGGCGGAAGAACTCCAGCACGATGGGCTGCAGATCGCGCCCGGCATGCCCGCCGATCTGTCGCAGGATGATGAAGCTGAAGGCCAGCAACGGCACCAGTGACAGCATCGTGGTGAACACCAGCGCGGTCGCCCGCATGTTGATCTGGCCGTCGGCCAGGTCGCGGATCACGGCATAGGGGTAGCGGCCGATACGCAGCACGGCGCGCAGGACGCCTGGTCGCCCGGAAGCGCGGCTGAACACAGCGGCATCCAGGTGATCCCATGGCCAATTGGTCATGGGTGTCAGGCGGTCAGTCGCTGCAGGGCTTCGAGGTACTTGTCGCGGGTGCGGGTGATGATCTCGGCGGGCAGTGCGGGACCCGGCGCACGTCTTGTCCCAGGCCAGCGTTTCGAGGTAGTCCCGCACGTACTGCTTGTCGAAGCTCGGCGGGCTGATGCCCACCTGGTAGGTATCCGCGGGCCAGAAGCGCGAGCAGTCCGGTGTCAGCACCTCGTCCATCAATGTCAGTTGGCCCGTCGGCGGTCAGGCCGAATTCGAACTTGGTGTCGGCAATGATGATGCCGCGCGCGCGCGCGAAGTCGGCGGCGAACTGGTACAGCGCGAGCGCCGTCGTGCGCACCTGGTTGGCGAGCGGTTCACCGATCAGCGCGCGCACCTCGTCAAACGAGATGTTCTCATCGTGCGCGCCCAGCTCCGCCTTGGTGGCGGGCGTGAATATCGGCGTGGGCAGGCGCTGGGCCAGCTGCAGGCCCGCCGGCAGCTCGATACCGCACACCGTGCCGGTGCGCTGGTAGTCCTTCCAGCCTGAGCCGATCAGGTAGCCGCGCACCACGGCTTCGATGGGCAGGGGCCTGAGTCGTTTGACAATGATCGCCCGGCCTTCCAGCGTCGCCAGCTCCGCCGCCGGCAGCGGCAGCTGCGTGAGCGCCCGTCCGGTGAGGTGATTCGGTACGATGTGTCGCGTCCGGTCGAACCAGAAATTGGAGATCTGCGTCAGCACACGGCCTTTGTCCGGAACCGGATCCGGCAGCACCACGTCGAACACCGACAGGCGATCCGTCGTGACGATCAGCATGCTCTGGTCGTCCACGGCATAGTTGTCGCGGACCTTGCCCGCATACAGGAGTTTCATGCCGGTGAGGGCGGTTCGGTAGACAGTGCCGGAAGTCATCGTGTTAATATATCAGCGTATGCAATGGATCGGAAAAGCGGTCGGTGGAGTGATCGGCCTGATGGCCGGCGGCCCGGTTGGCGCGGCGATCGGCGTCGTGCTCGGTCACCAGTTCGATGCCAATTCCGGGCCGACCATCGTGCGCGGCCCGGCATCGGCAGTGCGGCGGGCGCCACCGCGACCCAGATCGGCGAGCGCTTCTTTCGCACCACCTTCCAGGTCATGGGTCATGTGGCCAAGGCCGATGGCCGCGTGTCGGAGCAGGAAATCCAGGCGGCGCGCGCGGTCATGTCGGAGCTGCGCCTGCAGCCGGCGCAGGTCCAGGTGGCGATCGCCTGTTTCACCGAAGGCAAGGCGCCGCAGTTCGCGCTGAACCCGCACGCTCGATGAGCTGTACCGCGCCTGCGGCGGCCGGCCGGACCTGATGCGCGCCTTTGTCGAGATCCAGATGCGCGCGGCATTGATGGGCAATGACCTGCAGACCGCGGCCCGCGGCGTGCTGCAGAACATCGCCAATCGCCTGGGCCTGGGCAGCCATGGAATTCGCGCATATCGAGGCGGTGCTGCGCATGCGCCGCAACGCCCGCGGCGGCCCCGGCGGCGCGCCGGCCGTGGACGAGGTGGCGCGCCTGGCGCAGGCCTACAAGGTGCTGGAATGCACCCCGCAGAACAGCAACGAGGAGCTGTCCCTGGCCTATCGGCGGCAGCTGAGCCGCCATCACCCCGACAAGCTCAAAGCCAATGGGCTGCCGGAGTCGATGATCGAGCACGCCAAGCAGCGCACCCAGCAGATCATCGAGGCCTGGGAGCTGGTGCGCGAACGCCGCGGTATTTGATACTGGTAGAATCCGAAGCCTATGGAAACCAGCTGGATCGCCCCGTCCATCCTGTCCGCCGACTTCGCCCGACTGGGTGAGGAAGTGGATGCCGTGCTGCAGGCCGGCGCCGACCTCATCCATTTCGATGTCATGGACAATCACTACGTGCCCAATCTCACCATCGGGCCGCAGGTGTGCGAGGCCCTGCATCGGCATTCGCCGGATGCCATGATCGATGTGCACCTGATGGTGAGTCCGGTGGACCGCATCGTCGCCGACTTCGCGCGCGCGGGCGCCACCTACATCAGTTTCCATCCGGAAGCCACGGAGCACGTGGACCGCACCATCGAGCTGATTCACGATCAGGGGTGCCGCGCGGGCCTGGTGTTCAATCCGGCCACGCCGCTGCAGTGGCTGGATTACACCCTAGGCAAGCTCGACCTGGTGCTCATCATGTCCGTGAACCCCGGCTTTGGCGGCCAGAAGTTCATCGCCCAGTCGCTGGAAAAGCTCAAGGCGGTACGCACGCGCATCGATGCGCAGAGCCGTCCGGTGCGCCTGGAGATCGATGGCGGGGTGAAGGTCGAGAACATCGGCCTGATCGCCGCCGCGGGTGCGGATACCTTTGTGGCCGGGTCGGCGGTGTTCGGCAGCGGTGACTATGCCGCCACGCTCAAGGCGATGCGCGCGGCCATCGACGCTGCCGGCTAGGCGCCAGGATCACGAAGCGGACGACCTATTCGTCGTCGTCATCCTCGTCTTCGTCCTCTTCCACGCGCGCCAGGCGCGTATTGACCGGCTTGGCAGTTGGCCGGAACGATGACCGGGCGGGTCTTGGTCTTGGGGCGGGCATTGAAGACCACGATGGTCTTGCCCGTGGCGCGCAGCAGCCCCTGGTCCTCAAGCACCTTCAGCACCCGGCCCGCCATTTCGCGCGAGCAGCCCACCAGGCGCGACAGTTCCTGGCGGCTGACCTTGATCTGCATGCCCTCCGGATGCGTCATGGCATCCGGCTCGCCGCACAGATCCATGATGGCGTGCGCCACGCGACCGGTGACATCCACGAAGGCGAGGTCGCCCAGTTTGCGATTGGTGCGATCCAGGCGCGTGGCCAGCTGGGTGGCCAGCTCGAAAATCAGTCCCGGGCTTTCCGCGGCGATCTGCCGGAACCGCGGATAGGTCATCTCAGCCAGTTCGCACTGGTTGCGGGTGCGGACCCAGGCGCTGCGGGTGGGCTGCTCGTAGAACAGGCCCATTTCGCCGAAGAACTGGCCCTTGTTGAGGTAGGCGAGAACCATCTCGTTGCCTTCCTCGTCCTCGATCATCACTTCGACCGAGCCGCTGATGATGTAGTACAGAACGTCCGGCAGGTCCCCCGCATGGATCACCACGGTCTTTGAGGGCACCGTGCGAATGCGGCAGTAGCTCAGAAAGCGATTGATCGCTGGAATGTCACTGAGCGGTTTGACGTTCTCATCCATATCCAAATCCCCCGAGCGCGTGCGCTCTGGTCACGTTTTTATACATAAGCCGAAAGAACTGCAAGCGACTCAAATCCAGTAGGCGGTCCGCGTCATGACCTTTGCGGTCCCGCGCATCAGTCCCCGGACAATGCCCGGCAACTCGACTGCACCGGCCGCGCGAGCCGTATTCGCGTGTGCAATTTCATCGCTGCGCATGGCATCCACCACCGCGCGACTGGCTGCATCCGCGCTCGGCAGGCGCCGCAGGTGCTCATCCAGATGGCCCTCCACCTGGCGTTCAGTCTCGGCCACGAATCCCAGACTGGCGCCATCGCCAAAGGTCGCCGCCACGCGCGCCGATGGCGAACGAGCCGGCGTACCACAGCGGATTGAGCAGGCTGGGTCCGGACCCCAGCTCCCGCAATCGCTGTTCACACCACCCCAGGTGATCGGCCTCTTCATGCGCCGCCTTGAGCAGCAATTCGCGGGTAGCCGGCGAGCGAGCCACCAGGGCCTGTCCGTGGTACAGCGCCTGCGCCGCCACCTCGCCGGCATGATTCACACGCATCAGCGCCGCGGATTCGCGGCGTTGGGCGTCGTCGAGGCTGGGAGCAGCGGTGGTGGTCTGGCGTGTCGCCCGGGGATGCCGCGGGGTAGGGGCGGGAAGCGTGAGCTGGGGCGGCGATGGCCCGCAATGCCCGGTCGGCAGCGGCGATAAGCGGATCGAGGAGGCGCTCAGAACCCATGGGCAGGCCGCAACCCTGTAAGCATCTCCGCACTATAACAGCCGTACGGGTCATAATGCCGCGTCGAAGCGCGGCGAGTTCGGTGACACGCAGGGCCCGGCATGATGTGCGCCGCAGCAATTCTCCTCCGATTTCGGTGCCCGGGTAGCGGTTCGCACCCTTATATAGGGTGTGGTGGAACCTGAGGTCCGGCCGGGCCATCGAAGCCGAGGCGCTTTGCAATGCCAGGCTCGCTTGAGTACACTTGCCGGCCTTTTTTGGCACGGTCCAAAGGCCTCCCGCCGGAGCATCCGGAGCGGGCGTTTTCCTTTGGGACCGGCGGCGGAGTTAGAGAAATGCTTACGACATCAACAGTATTCGCCAAGTCCGGGCCAGGTCCGTGGCGACTGGTTCCTGGTGGATGCCAGCGGCAAGACCCTGGGCAGGCTTTCGTCGCAGATTGCGCATCGCCTGAAGGGCAAGCACAAGGCGGACTATTCCCCCCATGTGGACATGGGCGACCATATCGTCGTGATCAATGCCGAGAAGGTTCGCGTCACCGGTCGCAAGCTCTCCGACAAGATGTACTACCATCACACCGGCGCCATCGGCGGTATCAAGTCCATCGCACTGGACAAGCTGCTGCAGGAGCACCCGGAGCGCGCGATCGAGTTCGCCGTGAAGGGCATGCTGCCGAAGAACCCGCTGGGCCGTCGTATGTACAAGAAGCTGCATGTGTTCGCCGGGGGCAAGCACCCGCATAGCGCGCAGCAGCCGAAACCTCTCGAGATTCAGGAAGCTTAATACTCATGGCCATCAGCACGAACTACGGCACCGGCCGCCGCAAGACCGCCACCGCCCGGGTCTACATGACTCCCGGCACCGGCAACATCACCGTCAACGGTCGCGGGCTGGACGAGTTTTTCGGTCGCGTCACCGGCCGCATGATCGTCCGCCAGCCGCTGGAGACCACTGAGCTGCTGAATCGTTTCGACTTCACGGTGCACGTCGCCGGCGGTGGCATCACCGGTCAGGCCGGCGCCATCCGTCACGGCATCACCCGCGCGCTCATCCAGTACGATGAGTCCCTGCGCAAGCCGCTGCGTGTGGCGGGATTCGTGACCCGCGATGCCCGTGAGGTCGAGCGCAAGAAGGTCGGCCATCGCAAGGCCCGCCGCGGTACTCAGTACTCCAAGCGTTAACGCTGCCGGCCGCGAGAGGTCCTGTTTGGGGGATCGTCTAGTGGTAGGACAACGGACTCTGACTCCGTTTACCTAGGTTCGAATCCTAGTCCCCCAGCCAAAATCGAAGGCCCGCCGCAAGGCGGGCCTTTTTCATGCCACTGACTTCGATGAACTGGAGACGGAACATGCGATTCAGGTACCGGCGATTGCAGCTGATTGTGGTTCTGGCATCAGTCGGTTTTGCATTGCACGCCGCCGCGCAGGTCCCCGTAAGCAGAGGCCCGACTGCCGAGCAGGATCATCAACAGATGATGGATCAGCTGGGCATCAGGAAGCTGCGGCCCGGCCGGGTGAACGATGTGCACGTCGCCGGTCAATCCGGTCAACTACGACGAAGCCAAGGCCAATCCCTATCCGGTGTGGCCTGATCCGCTGACCTACGCCAACGGCGGCAAGGTGACCACCGGCGAGCGACTGGTGGAACAAGCGTCGGCCCGAGCTGGTCGAAATCTTCGAGCGAGAGATCTACGGGCGCATTCCGGCCACGGCGCCGAAGGTGACCTGGACCGTGCAGACGGTCGACCATGAGGCCCTGGGCTTCACGCCCATTACGGCCACTCGGGTGATCGGTCATGTCGACAATTCCGCTGATCCGAATCTGCACGTCGACATTCCGATGATGCTGGTGAAGCCGGCCGCGGCAAGCTGCCCATGCCCGTGCTCATCATCTTCCAGTACGGTCCGGTGGCCTTTCCCGCGCCGGCCCCCTCCCGAGACTCCCGCATCAATGACGTTGGAAGGCGCAGATGCTGCAGACGATCCGTCGCTGGCCGTGTTCCAGGCACACCCGGCCTGGCAGCCGATCGCGCGCCGGCCGCCGCCGCCGCGCTCGATGTCGACGGCAATCCGCCGCCGCTGCAGCAGCTCATCGCCGCTGGCTGGGCGGTGGCGCTGATCGAACCGAACAGCATCCAGCCCGACAGCGGCGCCGGCCTGACCCGCGGCGTGATCGGAATTTCCAACAGGGGCCAGTGGCGCAAGCCCGATGATTGGGGCGTGCTGCGTGCCTGGGCCTGGGGTGCGAGCCGCACTCTGGACTACCTCGAGACTGACCCGGAACTCGACGCTCATCACGTGGGCATCGATGGCGTGTCGCGCTATGGCAAGGCGGCGCTGGTCACCCTGGCCTTCGACACCGCTTCGCCATGGCGCTGGTCGCCTCCTCGGGGGAGAGCGGCACCAAGCCCCATCGCCGCAATTTCGGTGAAACCGTGGAAAACCAGACGGCGTTCGACGCCTATCACTGGATGGCCGGCAACTTCCTCAAGTACGGCGCCGCCGATGCGACCTTCGGCGCCAGGACCGCGAATGACATTCCGATCGATGCCGGTGAGCTGATCGCCCTGTGCGCACCGCGCATGGTGTTCGTCAGCTACGGCTCGCCGCAGGCGGGTGATCCGCCCTGGGTGGATCAGCGCGGCGGTTACATGGCCGCGGTGCAGGCCGGCAAGGTGTACCGGCTGCTGGGCGCCAAGGACCTGGGCGTCGGGCGACGACTATCAGCATGCCGCAGCTGCCGCCGATCGGCACCGGCCTGCTCGACGGTGCGCTCGCCTGGCGCCAGCACGACGGCGGCCACACCGATGCGCCGAACGTGAAGTACTTCATCAGCTGGGCCGATCGCCTGATCGGCCACCGGCCCTGAGCTAGTCGATGGCTGTGCTGTGAGGAACTTCACGACGCGAGTCCACCGGGGCATCGCGGAAGAAGGGTCCGGCATCGTGGTCCACGCCGTGCAGTATCAGCACCTCGCGCGTGCAGGCCGGCCTGCTCATAGGCCCACTGCATTTCGTAGACCTGGTTCAGCGGCATCTGCGTGTCCTGGTCCCCGTGCAGCAGCAGGATGGGCGGCGCATTGCCGTCCACGTGAAAGATCGGACTGGCGAGCTTCGCCAGTTCCGGCACCTGGTCGGGTGCGGCACCCAGCAGGCGCTTCAATGCCGGTTCACGCACCGCGAGGCCCACCGGTGTCGATTGCGCGAGGATGGTGGTCAGGTCGCTGGCGCCGAAGTAGCTGACGATGGCCTGGATGCTGGAGGACTGGTTCAGGTAGTCCCCCTCGGTGCCTTCCAGTGCCGCTACCCCATTGGTCACCCCGACCAGTGCTGCCAGGTGTCCGCCGGAGGAGGCGCCCACGATGGCGATCCGGTCCGTGCGATAGCCGTAGTCGCTCGGCCTTGGCGCGCAGATAACGGATACCCGCCTTGATGTCGAAGACATCGGCGGGAAAGGGCGCCTCATTCGAGGAGCGGAAATCCAGACTGGCCACCGCAAAACCGCGTTCCAGCAGGAACGTCGGGTACTGGGTCTTGCTGCCGGTGGTCCACGCGCCGCCATGCACGAAAACCAGCAGCGGCGGGTGCGGCACGCCGGCCGGCAGGTGCAGATCAAGCGCCAGGGGCTTGCCGGCGACCGTGGCGTACACCAGATCGGTGAAGTGGCGTGCCGCATCGGCCGCACTCGCGCCGGCGCAGGGCGGCAGTGCAGCGCCAGAGCGCAGGACAGGCCAGCGCCACGCGCATCGTGGCACCCATCTGAGCCCCCTACAGTCTGGATGCCCGGGAGCTTACTGAGTCGCCGCGTGCCGCCACCAGCGCCTTGAGCGCGCCGGCATGGTCGACTTCGACCCGGAACTCAATGGGCTGACAACACACCTGGCAGTCCTCGATGTAGGTCGCGGAGCCGGCGCTCAGATCGATCAGCGTCTCAAAAGGCTCACCGCAATACGGACAGTGGACCTGATGAAACTCGCTGCCCCGGGGAGCCGCCGGGCCGCTCGCCGCCGCCGGGCTCGAATACGGGTTCGAGGCCGTAGACGGCATCGATGCGCCCGTACGGCGCTCGGCAGTGGCTCGCGGCATGTCGCCTCATTGTCTCAGGTCTTCCAGGCCTTGATCGCCTCGCTGTTGTCGCTGGCGTAGCCCAGCGCATCGCGCGCCTGGTCGAAGCGCGCGCTGACCAGCCGCACCAGCGGCGCATCGAAATTCAGATCGCGGGTCAGATCCGCCGCGATCTTCACATCCTTGGCCAGCAGCCCAAGCGTGAAGCCGGTGGCGAACTTGCCGCCGATGACATGCTCGCGCAGCACCACATCCGTATGGAAATTGCGGCCGGTGGAGACATTGAGGATCTCGACCATCCGTGTGGGATCAAGGCCGAACCGTTCACCCGCGATCAGGGCCTCGGCGCAGGCGGCGAAACCGGCTGCGGCGACGAAGTTGTTCAAGGCTTTCATCGCATGCCCGGTGCCCAGGCCGCCGGTATCGAACAACCGGTCGCCCATGGTGCGCAACAGCGGTCGGACGCGTTCGATCGCTGCCGGGTCATCGCCGCCGATCATGATCGCCAGGGTTCCCAGCACCGCACGCGGCACGCCGCCGGACACGGGCGCATCGACCAGCACGATGCCCTGCGCAGCCAGGGCGGCGCCCAGCTTGCGCGTACCCGTCGGATCCGACGAACTCATGTCGATGGCAATGGTGCCGCGCCGCAGCTGCTGCGCCAGGCCGTCGCGCAGATACAGGTCGCTCACCACCTGTCCCGTGGGCAGCATGGTGACGACGAAATCCGCCCCCGCGAGTTCCTCGAGCGTCGTTGCGGCGCGGCAGCCGTGGTCGGCGGCGACCTTGCGTGCCTGCTCCTGCGAACTGTCGAAGACCGTGACGGTATGGCCCGCCCTGGCGATGCAGGCCGCCATCGGCGCGCCCATGTTGCCGACCCCGACTACCGCGACGTTCATGGTTTGCCGGCGCCCGCCGCTGCATGGCGCGCGAGCACCTCGGCAGCGGCGTTGAAGGCTTCGACGCCGCAGGGGACGCCGGCATAGACCATGGTGTGCAGCAGGGTTTCGCGAATCTCCTCGACGCTGCAGCCATTGGCCAGCGCGCCGGCCACGTGATACTTGATCTGATTCGGCTTGGACAGTGCCGTCAGGGCCGCGAGGGTGATGAGGCTGCGGGTCTTGCGGTCCAGCCCGGGCCGGGTCCAGGTTTCACCGAAGCAATAGCGGGTGACGACATCCTCCAGGGGGCGGTTGAAATCGGTGGCCTGCGCATAGCGCTCCTCGGCGCCGCCGGGGCCGAACATTTCGCGTCGTACCTTCATGCCAGCGGCGAATACCGCGTCGTTGCTGTCAGTCATGGTGCACCTGATGGTTGTTGGATTAAGCGCCATGATGACGACACTGGGGAGGCCGAGTGCGCCAAAGGCGTTGCTGGTGATGTTGCCGTCGGCGAAGGCGACATACTGATGGCCCCCCGCCTCGTAGGTGACGAGACCTCCGGCGAGTGCGCCGCCGGTCTGGACCTTGTGCACGACGGCCCCGCTCTTGCTGTCGAATACATACAGGAACCCGCCGAGGTCGCCCGCGAAGGTCACCCCACCGGCGGTCGGCGTGATGCCCGCGACCACCGGCTTGTCGGCGTGGAACTTCCAGCGTACCTCGCCGCTGACACTGTCGATGGAGGTAATCCAGCCGGTCGTGGGTCCTACGGGCTCCACTGACCCCCCGAAGTTCAGCGTGCCGGGTTTGTAGGCGGTGGTGCCGAGTTTGACGATGAAGCACGAATCCACCGCACCGGTCACGAGTGAGTGATTGAGGCGATCGAAGCGCCGGACCATTCCACTCGACGCCGCCGGCGTACCCGGGACACATGCGCATGCCCTCCTTGGTGGGCATTTTCGGCATGTGCTCGATGGTCGTCACCGGCACCCGGAACAGCTGCTGATGCGTGTCACGGTCGACGGCGGTCACATACCCATCCTTGCCGCCGAAGACCAGGTAGTCGCGCCCACCGTCAATCCGGTAGAGCACGGGGGGTGCGACCATATCAAGATCCATCCAGTCCTCCGGGGTGCCCTGGTGCCACCATTTGAGCGCGCCGGTGCGCGCATCCAGCACCACGATGGAGTCGGTGAACAGATTGGCGCCAGGGCGATAGGCCTTGTCGATGTCCGGCCAGGGATTGCCCACCGGTACGAACAGCTCGCCAGTGGAAACGTCCAGGGTCATTGCCCCCCAGACACCGCCACCGCCGGTCTTCGCGGTGCCGGGTCGCTGCCAGGTCTCGGCGCCGATTTCCTTGCCCATGGGGATGGTATTGAAGCGCCACAGTTCGCGTCCGGTCTCGGCATCAAAGGCCATGACCCGGCCGCGCGCGCCCGACTCACTGCCGCTGATACCCATATAGACCACGCCGCCCCACGCCAGGGGCGCCGCTGCGGAGGATTCGCCCAGGCCCGGTGTGCCGATGACGGTCTTCCACAGCAGCTTGCCGGTCGCCGCATCCAATGCGATCAGGCGGGCATCGCTGGTGCCGCGGTATACACGCCCGTTCATGACGGCAACCCCGCGGGTCGAAGGCGAGCTGCGATCATCATCGGGGGTATAGGTGTAGCGCCAGAGCAGGGTGCAGTGGGTGGCATCAAGGGCCACCGTCTCGCGGCCGGTGCCGGTATAGATGACCCCGTTGACCACGATCAGATCCGAATGCAGGGATGTCGGGCCATCGATCTGAACGCGGCACACCTCGCCCAGCTGCGTGGCATTGGCCGGCGTGATCTCCTTCAGTGGGGAGAAGCGCTGGCCATCGAGATGATTGTTGTAGGTGAGCCATTGCGCGCCAGGACTGGTCGCCTGGGCGCCACAGATTGCGGTGAACCCGCGGCGATCAGCGCGGCCAGGCCGCGGACGAGGAAAGTAGGCAGCGACATGAGTCCCCCTGCTTGAATATATGGGCTTGCTATTAAACCGCCCTTTACAGCTGTTTCACACCCGCATCGCCACCGATCAGGAGCACATCGGCCGGCCGTTGCGCAAACAAGCCCACGGTCACGACGCCTGGAATCTGGTTCAAGGCGGCCTCCAGCGCTACCGGGTCGGTGATGCTGAGGCCATGCACATCGAGGATGTGATTGCCGTTGTCGGTGGTGAAGCCGGCGCGCAGCACCGGGCGGCCACCGATTGCGGCGAGCCTGCGGGCCACCAGTGCGCGCGCCATGGGGATGACTTCCACCGGTAGCGGGAAGGCCCCCAAGGTCGAGACCAGCTTGCCGGCATCGGCAATACAGACGAAGACCGCGGAAACTTCCGCGATGATCTTCTCGCGGGTCAGTGCGCCACCACCCCCCTTGATGAGCTGGCGGTCGGCATTGGCCTCATCGGCCCCATCGACATAGACCGGCAGCTCGCCCACTTCATTGAGGTCGACCACTGGAATGCCGGCCGCTTCCAGCAGTCGGGTGGACTGGTTGGAGCTGGAGACCACCGCCTTGAGAGCGCCCCGATCGGCTGCCAGCAGCTCGATGAAGTGCTCCACCGTGCTGCCGGTACCGATGCCGATGACCTCATGACGCGCCAGCCATGGCAGGGCGGCCTGTGCCGCGCGGCGCTTGTTTTCCAGCGTATTCGTCATTGCTCGCTCGCTTGCGCAGAGTGTATTTGCCGTACCCCAGAAACGACTGTGCCCGCTTTCGCGGGCACACAGTCGATCTGCATTTTCGATCCGGGGACGCGGCATTGCTGCCGCGTCCACCGGTTGCAGCTACTTCTTCTTCGCTGCTTTCTTCTTGGCCTTCTTTTTTGCCTTAGCCATGATAGATCTCCAGTTAGGGTTAGTCCGAGGTCGGAGTATACGCACGCGAATTGAAATTACAAGCAAGAAGGAGTAAGCGCGCGAGACGCATCACTCAGTTTGCGTGGGTCAGACCATCGAAGTGATGTACTTCCAATGCTCCGCGGCGACCGGCATCACTGATAAACGATTGCCCGGACGCAGCAGCACCATCCCCGAAAGTTCGCGCGTCGCATGCTCGCGAAGCTCGTCCAACGTGATCACTCGCGCGAACTTTCGCACGAGCTTCACGTCCACCAGGTACCACCGAGGGGCTTTCGGATCACTGTCCGGGTCATGGTGATGGTGCTTGGGATCGAAGGCCGTGGCATCGGGGTAGCCGGCCTTCACGACTTCTACAATGCCGGTAATTCCAGGGGTTTCGCAGCTGGAGTGATAGAGGAATGCCTGGTCGCCGCGCTGCATCTGATCGCGCAGCATGTTGCGGGCCTGGTAGTTGCGCACCCCATCCCAGGCGGTGGTCTTGCGTGGCGCACGCGCCAGGTCATCGATACCGAAACTGTCAGGTTCGGTCTTCAGCAGCCAGAATTGCACTTGATGGGTCCCTTCTCGGTGATGACGCAGTTCAGGCGCACATCATGCGGGGCACCCTCGATATGCGGTACCTGCTGGAATGAATAGGCCAGTCCGATGAGTCGCGGGTGCCGCCAGTGGCGGCGTTGGCGCAGGAAGGCGAAGGCCCGATCGTAGTAGCCGGCCCCCATCCCTAAGCGCATGCCGGTGGCATCGAAGCCCACCAGGGGCACGAACACCAGGTCGAGGTCACGTGCCGACAGGCGCCGCAAGCTGAACGGGTTCGAGTATTCCGAGGTGATTGCGGCGCATGGCGCCGCGGGCGGCGACGAACTGCATGCGACGGCGGCGCAGATCGGTCAGGCGCGGCAGGTAAATGCGGCAGTGGTGCCGCCGACCCAAGCGCACCAGTGGCTGCGGTATCAAGCTCCGAGGGCAGGGGCGCATAGACAGCGATGCGCAGGCCGGGACGCAGGTTAAAGGTCGCGGCGGATGTGGTGGGCGACGGCCGCGGCTGCGGCGCGGCGCTGGGCCGGCGAGACGGCGCGGCGCAGCTTCTTCAAGCGCTGGCGCAGGGCCGCGCGGTCTTGAGACCTGGAATTCAGTGCGTCACCCGCAAATGCCGGTACGAACCGTTGCTCTCGAACCAGAGCAACAAAGTGGGACAAGCTGAGGGAGGTAAGGCTTTCCGCTCACGAAGTCGGACTTGCACAATTCTGCCCACGAGCCCTATCCCTGGGTGTCAAAATTAAGGTCGAGAGGTAACCCGGCACGAAATCGAACACCGCAGGCGACGCCGGGGGATTTTACCACGATGAGGGCTGCAGGCGAGCCGGTGCGAATGTGACGGAGGTCTACAGCTCCAGCTGCTGGTGGCGTGCCAGCGCCGCTTCGGCGCGTTCGCGCGCCGCCCGCACCCGGGTGACCGCCGCAGTCGTGACCTTGGATTCCTGATCACGAATGCGCAGCAACTCATTGGCAAGATTCAGTGCGGCCATGACGGCGACACGATCCAGACCCACCACCTTGCCGGTGTCGCGGATCTCACGCATGCGCCCGCTCAGGAACTCCGCCGCATCCAGCAGTGCCGCACGCTCCTCATGGGGGCAGGCGACAAAGTACTCTTTTTCCAATATCCGGACGCTGACCCGCGCCGGTTCCAGTGGTGCTCATGCGCCGTGCTCCAGAGTCTTCAGGCGACCGATCATGGCTTCGACGCGACCCCGCACCTGCTCATTCTTGTTCAGCAGGGAGGCGCGTTCGCGTGGACAGGGTATCGTGGCGCTGTCGCAGTGCACGATTCTCTTCCTGCAGTTGCGCGACCTGGGTGGCGAGTTCGTCGACCCGGGATTCCAGACGGGTGAGCTCGAGATCGAGCTCCGAATTCACTGGGGTGCTCATGGCATCGACTATAGGCATAATCCCTGAGGATGCCAAGCCGCCGCCTATGAGCAGATCCAGCAGGTCCTGATCCAGGCTCATTCCCTGACCGACGCCGCCGAGGCCCACGGTACATTGACCGGATGCCTGTGCTCCACCGTGGCCTACCGCTTCGAGGACTGGATGCTGCGAAATCCTGCCCGAAGGGCCCGCGGATCCTGCGGCCAGCCAGGCTGCTGCTCGATCTGTTCCAGAGCACCAGCGTGGCGCTTGCGGACGCGCAGATGCAGTTCGCGCCACTGCTGCCTGAAGACGAGGAGCCCATCGAAGCCCGTGCCGCGGCCCTGGGTGCCTGGTGCCAGGGATTCCTATATGGCCTGGGCTCAAGTTCGTTGACCGATGCGACCCTGCTGCCGGGTGATGTCGGTGAAGTCGTGCGCGACCTGACCGAGATCACGCACGTCGCCGCCGACAGTGCCGAGAGCCTGGAATCCAATGAAGGCGCTTATACGCGAGCTGGTGGAGTTCGTGCGCGCCGGTGTGCAGCTGCTGTTCGAAGAACTGGAACCCCTACGCCGGGAAGCAAGCCGTCCCGAAGGTCTATTGCACTGACATGACACGCCAAGACTCAAGATCAATGCGCCCGGCCCCGCAGGACGTCCCAGGCGCAGCTCGCGGACCCTCGCGTCCCTGAAACCGCCGCCCAAACCCAAAATCATCGGCCGCGAGGAATTTGCCCGCCGGCGGCGCCAGCTGATGCGGCTGATGGGACGTGATTCGATCGCCATCGTTCCGGCAGCGCCCGTGCGCCATCGCAACAACGATGTCGAATACGCCTATCGTCAGGACAGTGATTTTCAATACCTGACCGGCTTCGGCGAGCCGGAGTCGGTGGCGGTGCTGGTGCCGGGCCGCGAGCAGGCGCAGTACGTGCTGTTCGTGCGCGACCGGGATCCGGAGCGCGAGACCTGGGACGGACGGCGCGCGGGGACCGAGGGCGCCACCCGCCAGTACGGTGCCGATGATGCCTTCCCCATCACGCGACATCGACGAAATCCTGCCCGGCCTGATGGAGAACCGCACGCGCGTGTTCTATGCCATGGGGACCCATCCGGAGTTCGACCAGCGGGTGGTCGGCTGGCTGAATGGCCTGCGCACCCAGGCGCGCCACGGCAAGCATCCGCCCCAGGAATTCGTGACCCTGGACTATGTGCTGCACGACATGCGGCTGACCAAGTCGCGGGCCGAGGTGGAGGTGATGCGCGAATCCGCGCGCATCGCCAGTGGCGCCCATATCCGCGCCATGCAGGCCTGCCGTCCGGGCGGCAGCGAGTTCGGCATCATGGCCGAGATCCTCCACGAGTTCCGCCGCCACAATGCGGACACGTCCTACGAGCCCATCGTCGGTGGCGGCGCCAACTCCTGCATCCTGCATTACCGCGAGAACAATCAGCCCTTGAAGAGCGGCGACCTGCTGCTGATCGATGCGGGCTGCGAGTATCGAGTACTACGCCTCGGACATTACGCGGACCTTTCCGGTGAACGGCCGGTTCTCACCCGAGCAGCGGGAGGTGTATGACATCGTGCTGGCGGCGAACGAGGCCGCCATCCAGCACGGTACGGCCGGGTGCGTCCTGGAATGATCCGCATGAAGCCGCGGTCCAGGTGGTCACCCAGGGCCTGGTGAAGCTGGGCCTGCTCAAGGGTTCCGTGGCCAAGCTTGCGAAGGAAGGCGCCTACCGGCGATTCTTCATGCATCGCACCGGCCACTGGCTGGGCATGGACGTGCATGACGTGGGCGACTACAAGCTTGGCGATGAATGGCGGATGCTGGAGCCGGGCATGGCGCTGACCATCGAACCGGGCATCTACATTCCGGCGGGCACTCAAAGGGGTGCCGCGGCGCTTCGACAATATCGGCATCCGGATCGAGGATGATGTGGTCGTGACCCGGGATGGCGTGGAAGTGCTCACCGCGGGCGCGCCCAAGGATCCGGATGCCATCGAGGCGCTGATGGCGCGCTAGGTCCGCGCTCAGTGGAAGAGTTCGACATCGCCATCATCGGCGGTGGCATGGTCGGCGCCAGCCTCGCTCTGGCGCTGGCCGGCCGCCGGGCGTCGCATCGTGCTCATCGAAGGCGTCAGTCCCGATTCAAGCGCCCATCAAAGCTTCGACGAGCGCACGACGGCGCTGGGTAATGCCAGCCGCCGCATTCTCGAAGCCCTGGGTGTGTGGCCCGGCGTCGCGCGATCAATGCGGCGTGATCCGCGCCATCCATGTCTCCGATGCCGGCCGGCTCGCCTTCGCGCGGCTGGCGGCGCGCGAGCAGGGCCTCGAGGCCTTTGGCTTCGTGGTGCCCAATCGGGTGCTGGGCGCGGCCCTGTGGGAGCAGATCCGGCGCAACGACGCCATCAGCGTGCGCATGCCCGCGAAGGTGGCGTCGGTCAGCACTGACGCCGCGGGCGTGACACTGACCCTGCGGCGAAGGTGTTCCCAGGCATGGCGCCGGCACCGGCTGCGCGCCCGACTGGCGGTCGGCGGCCGATGGCGCGCATTCCGTGATGCGACGCGATGCCGGCATCACCGCGACGCGAAACGGACTATGGCCAGCTCGCCATCGTCGCCAATGTCGCCACCGACCTGCCGCACGATGGCACCGCCTATGAGCGCTTCACGCCGGCAGGTCCTCTGGCGCTGTTGCCGCTGCGCGATGGCAGCTACACCGTGGTGTGGGCGCGCGCGCCGGAGGCCGCCGCCGCGGCGCTCGCGGCCACCGATGCGGACTTCCTCGAGCTGCTGCAGCAGCACTTCGGCTGGCGGGTCGGCAAGTTCAACCGCGCCGGCCGGCGGGCCAGCTATCCCCTGAAACTGACCCGCGCCGATGCGGCTGTCGCGGAGCGCACCGTACTGATCGGCAATGCGGCCCAGTCCCTGCATCCCGTGGCGGGCCAGGGATTCAATCTGGGCCTGCGTGATGTGGCGGCGCTGGCGGAACTGGTCGGCGCAGGACGGGCGATCCGGGAAGCGCCCGCGCTGCTGGAGCGCTTCGCGCAGCGACGCGCCGCGGACCGTCGCGGCGTCACGCGCTTCACCGATGGGCTCATCCGCCTGTTTGGCGATACGCGAGCGCCGGTACGCTGTGGCCCGCGATGCGGGGCTGCTGCTGTTTGATCTGCTGCCGCCCGCCAAGAGTGCGCTGGCACGCGTCAGCCTGGGGTTCGGAGGTCGTCACACCGCGACTGGCGCGCGGCCTGCCACTGCGATGACGGCGCGGCTGCTGGATGTGCTGGTGGTGGGGGGCGGCCCGGTCGGGTGCCTGTGTCGGTGCGCTGCTGGCGCGCGCCGCGGGCCACGGCCCGGCATTGCGTGTGGGCCTGCTGCAGTCCGCCGCCGCGCTGGCCACCACCGTAGATCCGGGCCCGCCGCGTCGCCCGATGCGCGCGTGCTCGCGGTCTCGCGCGCCAGCGAAAGAATTCTCAAGGCCGCCGGCGCCTGGACGCCGTTGCAGCCCACGCCTCGGCCTTCGAGCGCATGCGCGTCTGGCACCAGGGCGTGGCACCCGGCAGTGATGAGGTGCTGCAGTTCGATGCCGCCGAGGTCGGCGAACCGAACCTGGGCTACATCATCGAAGACACGGCGCATCACCGCGGCGCTGATGGATTCGTTCCGCGAGGCCGGCGGCCAGGTGCTCAGTGGCGAACTGCAGGGCGTGAGCGCCGGCACCCGGGACGGGTGCGATCCAGTCATCGGCAGGCGAGCTGGCGGCGCACGCTGATTGTGGGAGCGGATGGCGCGCACTCCGCCGTACGCACGGCCTTCGGGATCGAGGCGCGCACCAGCAAGCTATGAACAGACGGCCATCGTGGCGCGCCTGCTGCCGCAGGCGTCACACCAGAACACGGCCTGGCAGCGCTTTGTGGCGGGCGGCACGCTGGCGTTGCTGCCCCTGGCCGATGGCAGCGTGTCCATTGTCTGGTCGTTGCGCGAGGCGAAGCCCGTGCGCTGCTTGACGCCACGCCCGGCGAATTCGAGGCGCGGCTGCTGGAGCACAGTGATGCGGTGCTGGGCGCATTGACTCTCGTCGGCCCGCGACAGCGCCTTCCCCCTGCAGCGGCTGACCGCGGCTCGCTATACCGCTGAGCGTTGCGCACTGGTGGGCGATGCGGCGCATGTCGTGCATCCGCTCGCCGGGCAGGGCGTGAACCTGGGGTTGCTGGATGCGGCAGCGCTTGCGCAGCTGTGCGTGCAGGCGCGGGCAACGGGGGAACATCTGGGTGCCCAGCGCACGCTGCGCGCCTACGAGCGCTGGCGCAAGGGCGAGAACCAGCTGATGGAATTCGCCATCGATGCCTTCAACCGCGTGCTGGCGCAGGGGGAAGGCCCCGTGTCAGCCCTGGCGCGTCGCGCCCTGGCGCTGACCAATCGCAGCGCGCTGCTGAAGCGTTTCTTCATCGGGCATGCGCTGGGTCAGCCGCCGGACCTTACAGCCTGGGAATCTGATCGAGCTTGGCAGCGCAGATGAAATCATTTTCCGACAGCCCGCCGATGGCGTGGGTGCTGTACCGGACCCGGCAGACGTTGTAGCCGACTTCCAGGTCCGGGTGATGGTCTTCAATGTTGGCCACATGCGCCACGGCATTGACGAAGCTCATGGTGCGATAGAAATCGCGGAAGGTGAACTCGCGCCGCAGGCTGGTGGCGTTCTCATCCAGCGCCCAGGCCGGCTCCAGACGCAGCAGCAACTCGTCGGCGGCGGCGCGTGTCAGGGGCGCCACGCCGCCATCGCAGGGTTCGCAGCGTCGTTGGCCAGATCAGTCATGTGCCGGCCCGTCACGAAGCCTGTTTCGGCGTGAACTTGCGGGCGACGTACTGCTCCACCAGTTCCTGGAACTCCTCGGCGATGCGCTCGCCCTTGAGCGTCACGGTCTTCTCGCCGTCCTCGTACACCGGTGCGACGGGGCGCTCCCCGGTGCCCGGCAGGCTGATCCCGAGGCTCGCATGCTTGCTCTCGCCCGGACCGTTGACCACGCAGCCCATGACGGCGACGGTCATCTCCTCGACGCCGTCGTAGCCGCGGCGCCATTCCGGCATGCGATGGCGGATATGCGACTGGATGCGCTGCGCGAGTTCCTGGAAGTAGGTGCTGGTGGTGCGTCCGCAACCCGGGCAGGCAATCACCATGGGCGTGAAGGAACGCAGGCCCATTGGTCTGCAGGATTTCCTGCGCGACGATCACCTCCTGGTGCGATCGCCATTGGGTTCCGGCGTCAGGGACACCCGGATGGTGTCACCGATTCCCTGCTGCAGCAGCACGGACATTCCGGCCGTGGAGGCCACGATGCCCTTGGATCCCATGCCCGCTTCGGTGAGGCCCAGATGCAGCGGGAAATCGCAGCGCGCCGCCAGATCCGAATAAATGGCAATGAGGTCCTGCACCCCGGAGACCTTGGCCGACAGGATGATGCGATCCTTCGGCAGGCCCACTTCCATGGCGCGCTCGGCGCTGGACAGCGCCGAGGCCACCACGGCCTGGCGCATCACATCGCGCGCATCCAGCGGCTCGGGCCGGGCGGAGTTCTCGTCCATCATTTTCGTCAGCAGGTCCTGATCGAGACTCCCCCAGTTGACGCCGATGCGTACCGGCTTCTCGTGCCGACAGGCCATTTCGATCATTTCCGCGAACTGCGGGTCGCGCTTGGTGCCGCGTCCGACATTGCCGGGATTGATGCGGTACTTGGCCAGCGCCGTGGCGCAGCCCGGGATACTCGCGCAGCAGCTTATGTCCATTGAAATGGAAGTCGCCGATCAGCGGCACGAGACGCCCAGCTGGTCCAGGCGCTCCCGGATGGGCGCCACGGCGGCAGCGGCTTCCGCCGAGTTGACCGTCAGGCGCACCAGTTCGGAGCCGGCGCGGGCCAGGGACCTGACCTGTTCAACGGTGCCGGCAATATCGGCCGTGTCCGTGTTGGTCATGGACTGGACGACGATGGGATTGGGGCCGCCGACGCGGATTCCCCCAACGGTGGTTACGAGCGATTTGCGACGTGGATGCGACATGGGTGCATTGTACCGCTTAACATGACGGCCAAAATAACCATCAGGGAACTGCATGTCCGCCCCGGAAACGCCGCCGCGCGAGAAGCCGCAAGGGCCTGACCCGCATCCTCAGGGCCGCCGGGGCCAGCTGGAAGGGCCTGGCGGGCGCCTATCGCGAGGAGGCCGCATTTCGCCAGGAACTGGCCTTGAGCGTCCTGGTCATACCCATGGGCCTGTGGCTCGGCCGCACCGGCGTGGAGCGGGCGCTGCTGGTCGCCCCCATGCTGCTCGTCCTCATTGTTGAATTGCTGAACAGCGCCGTGGAAGCCACGGTGGACCGGATCGGCCTGGAGCGGCATGTGCTGGCGGGCCTCGCCAAGGACATCGGCTCAGCCGCCGTATTCATGTCATTTGTATTGTTGGGGGTGATGTGGCTGCTGGTACTGATGAGTCATTCATGACAAATGTACGATCGTCCGGGCGCTGCCGCTGCTGGCCTGCGCCTGGCTGCTGCCGCACTGGCGCATGCCGCGCCCGATGCCGTCAAACCGGATCCGCATGGCGCGCCGGCGGCGCAGCCGGCGACGCTGGCCCAGCAGGCCACCGCCGCGGAAGGCAATCCGGACTGGTCCGGCACGCTGGAGCGGATCGTCGGCAGCGTGGTCGCCATCAATATTGATGAAGTGCGCGCCTTCGACACCGAATGGAATGCGACGGCGCAGGCCACCGGCTTCGTGGTGGATGCCGAGCGCGGCCTGATCCTCACCAACCGGCATGTCGTGACGCCCGGGGCCGGTGACGGCCGAGGCCACGTTCCTGAACCGCGAAGAAGTGCAGCTGTATCCGGTGTACCGCGACCCGGTGCACGACTTCGGCCTGTATCACTACGACCCGACGAAACTGCGCTTCATCTCTCGGCGCGCGCGCCCGTCGGCGGCGCGAACGAGATCGCGGGCCTGGCCGAGTCGTTCAACACGATGGCGGCGAGCATCGAGCAGCTCTTCGACGCCCGGCGTGAGCTCGTCGCGTGGGCGAGCCACGACCTGCGGACGCCGCTCGCCTCGATGCAGGCCATGATCGAGGCGATCGAGGACGGGCTCGCGACGGCCGAGGACTACCTGCCGACGCTGCGCGACCAGGTTCGCACGCTCACCGTCCTCGTCGACGACCTCTTCGAGCTCGCGCGGATCGATGCCGGGGCGCTGACGCTCGAGCTCCAGCGGCTTCCGGTCTCCGGGCTCGTCGACTCGGCGGTTCGGCTCCTCAAGCCGGAAGCGGTCGCGCGGAAGGTGGCGCTCGTGGCGCACTTCGACGGCGAGACGACCGCCGCGGTCGCCCCCGACAAGATCGAGCGCGTGCTCTTCAACCTGGTCACGAACGCCCTCCGCCACACGCCCTCCGACGGCTCGGTCGCGGTGAATGTCGCAAGGCGGGAGAACGACGTGCTGGTGTCGGTCGAGGACACGGGCAGCGGGCTCGAGCCCGAGGCCGTGAGCCGCATGTTCGAGCGGTTCTGGCGGGCAGACCGGGCTCGCTCGCAGGCCGGGATGGGCCTCGGTCTCGCAATCGCACGTGGCCTTGTCGAGGCTCACGGCGGCCGCATCTGGGCCGAGAACCGCGACGGCGGCGGCGCCCGCGTGTCGTTCACGCTCCCGGCTGCCTAACCCGCCCTCAACATTTCGACACGAACGATGCGCCTAGGTTGCCGCTGTGCGCGCCTCGCCCTCGTCGCCCGCCGTCGAGGCGCGCGGGCTGAGCAAGCGCTTCGGCGAGATCCAGGCGGTCGACCGGATCGACCTCGACCTGCGGCGCGGCGAGATCCGCGGACTCGTCGGGCGAAACGGCGCCGGCAAGACGACGCTTCTCCGGCTGCTCCTCGGCCTCGCCCGGCCGGACGCCGGCACCGTCAGCCTGCTCGGAGCGGGGCTCGACCGCGACGATCCGCGCCTCCCGGCCGGCGTTGCCGGCTTCGTCGAGGAGCCTCGGTTCTATCCCTACCTCACGGTTCGCCGAAATCTCGAGCTGCTTGCGAAGCTGGACGGGCGCGAACGCGGGAGCACGGATCGACGACGCCCTCGAACGGGCCGGGCTCGCGGCGGCAGCGAAACGGCGGGCAGGCGGCCTCTCGACGGGGATGCGCCAGCGGCTCGGCCTTGCCGCGGCGCTGATCCGGTCGCCGAGCCTGCTCATCCTCGACGAGCCCGCGAGCGGCCTCGACCCGGCGGGCGTCGAGGAGCTTCGTGCGCTCGTCGCGGAGCTCGGCGCGGCCGGCACGGCGATCCTGCTCTCGAGCCACGACATGTCCGAGGTGCGAGCAGCTCTGCGAGACCGTGACGATCGTCGGCTCCGGCCGCGCCCTCTGGGACGGCTCGCTCGCAGCGCTACGGGCGCAGGCGCCCTGCCCGTCCTACCGCCTGACGACGAGCGACGACGCCGGCGCCCTCCGTGTCGCGGCGGCGAGCCGAGATGGAGGTGAAAGCGACTCCCGACGGCGACCTCGCGGTCACGGCGAGCGAGGCCGAGCTCGACCGCTACGTGCTCGCGCTCGCGGCCGCCGCGATCGCCGTACGGCGGCTCGAGGTCGAGCGACACGCCGCTCGAGTCGATGTATTTCGCACTGACCGGGAGCCCGCGGTGATCGACTCGGCGGCCACGCGCACCCTTCGGCCGAGGACGCGGGTGCACGGCGCCGGTGTTGCCGCGGTGTGTCGTGTCGAGCTCGTGAAGCTCGGCGCCCAGGCCCCGGCGCGGATCGCCGCCGTCGTCTGCTGCCTTGGCCCGTTCGCGTTCGCTCGCGATCCTCGCCGCGCAGCCCGCCGTTCCCGCCGACACGCTCTTCGGACGCTGGGTGCATGAGACGGGCTTCGCGATCCCGCTCGTGATCCTCGGCTTCGCGGGCTCGTGGGGCTTCCCGGTGCTCGCCGGGCTCGTCGCGGGCGATCTCTTCTCCGCGGAGGACCGCTTCGACACGTGGAAGACGGCGCTCACACGGTCTCGGAGCCGCTACGAGCTGTTCGCGGGCAAGGTCCTCGCCGCGGCGATCCTGGTGATCTGGCTCGCGCTCATGCCTCACGATCGCGAGCATCGCTCGCAGGACTCCTCGGCAGCGGCTCGAAGCCGCTCGTCGGCCTGTCGGGCCTGGCCGTCTCCCCGGGCCGCGCGCTCGGGCTCTGCCTCGAGAGCTTCGCGCTCGTGCTCCCGCCGCTCCTCGCCTTCACCGCGCTCGCGCTGCTGCTCTCGGTCGTGAGTCGAAGCGGCGTCCTCGGCGTGCTCGGCACCGTGCTCGCCGGCCTCGACGATGCAGCTTCTCGCGCTGGTGGGGAGCGGCGAGGCCCTGCGCACGGTCCTGCCGTCGAGCGGCTTCGACGCCTGGCATGGCCTCTTCACGGCTCCCCAGGCCTTCCGGCCGGTCGAGCAGTCGGTCCTCGTCTCGGCCGCCTGGGTGACGGTCTGCGTCGGCGCGGCGTGGTTCGTGCTTCCGGCGCCGCGACTTCGCCGGCTCGGCCCCGCCGGCAGGCCGCAGCGGCTCGCGCGTGGCCGCTATGCGCTTGCGGCCGCGGCAGGGGTCGCTCTCGTGGCGGTGGCAGCCGACTGGGGGCCACCCGCGGTCACCGCGTCCCGCCTGAACGCCGCGATCGGCCCGGAGTTCCAGAACCTCGTCGCCCTGCAGCAGCGCGAGCTCGGCCACACGCTCCGCGCCGGCGCAAGGCTGAAACTGATCTCGACGTGCCGCAGACGAGGCGCGGCGACGCCCTATCGCGGGCCGGGCGACTGGTTCTGCACGCTCACCGCGGTCGCGGCGAACCTGAGGCAGATGCCGCTCAACTACGACGTCGAGGTCAGGCCGAACGGTTGCTTCACCGCTCACGGCCCGCCGGCTGTCGGCGGTGCGATCCTCCGGGGCCATCGCGCCGCGAAGGAACGCCGAACCCGCTCTATGCCTTCGACGGCTGCTTTCGAAACCTAACCGATCGTTCACATTCGAAGGGCTGACAAGCCCCCACCGGCGCTAGTACCTTGTTGCGGGAATGAAACAGCCGCTCGTCGCAGCCGTGCTCGTCCTTGCCGTCGTCGGCACGAGCGTGGCGTTCGCCGCCGGCACGCCGGTGCACGCGACGCTCACGGGGCAGTGCGCGGAGGTGAAGCACCTCGACCGGCTCGGCGCGCTGAAGTCCCTGAGCTACACCTGCTCCGCGAAGAACGCGATCGTTTGTCTACAACGCGAAGGCTGCCGAGCCGGGAACCGGCGCCTCGGGCCACGAGTTCGGGACGCTCGTCGCCTCTTCGCCGGAGGGGTCCGTGACCTTGAACTTCAAGGGCACCCGCACCGCCGACGGGGTGAGCAAGGGGACCTGGCTCATCGGCAAGGTGACCGGCTACAAGGGCGTTCGCCTGACGAGGCACGGAACGTACTCCTCGAACACGGCCACCCTCTCGACGACGCTCGGAACTCTCGACTCGGCGATCAAGATCACCGCCGTCGTCGGCTGCTGGCGCTGCTCGGGCGTTTGAACCGAACGCAGCGCCGGGCGCGCTACCGTCGAGTCGTGGACTACCGACTCGGCGTCGCCGGTCTCGCCGCAGTAGCCTCGCTTACGGCCTGCGGATCGGGGACGCCGGCCCCCGCAGGGCCGCCGGCTTCGGACCACGTGTGGGTCGACAATGCGCAACGCTTCGTCGCGACACTGGATTCGGGCGTCGGCCTGACGGCTCCCGGCGGGCCGAGCCTCGCAGATGCGCGGCGGGCGATGGCTGACTCGGACGGCGTCTACTCGTTGCTCGTTGCCTACGACCTCTTCGGCGACTGCGGCCACGAGCTCGCCGCGGTCGGGGCTCCGGTCCCCGCGTGTGGATCGGGTGGTGGCGACGCTCATCTCCGCCTGCACGAGGCTCGAGCAGGCCTCCGCGCTCTTCCAGCAGGCGATGACGCGGACAGGAGCCGAAGGCGCTGCTCGCCGCGACCCGGGTCGCGCTCGGTGCCGCTCCGCTGCTTGCCCGGGCCCGGCTCGAGCTCGCCGCACTCGGCCTCGTAGCCGCGTCCGGCGCCGCGATACTCACCCGGTGGCGACGTCGTATTCGCGCGACCGGTTCGCTCGACTCGTCGCCGGCGGGGTGATCTGGGCCTTCGTGGTCGGGAACGTGATCGCGATCGTCTGGATCTGGATCGCGAACCACAACCTCGACTTCAGCTTCGCCCCGGACTACTGGGCGACCCTGATGGCGCGCCTCGGCGGGCTCACGGGCCTGCTCGCGGCGTTCTCGCGCTCGTGCAGGTGCTGCTGCTCGCGCGCCTGCCGTTCCTCGGGCGGCTCATCGGGTTCGACCGGCTCACCGTCTGGCATCGCTGGAACGGCTACCTCGTGCCTCGCTGCTCGTGCTGGCGCACACGGTGATGGCGGTGCTCGGCTTCTCGCTCGACGGCAACAACTCGTTCTTCCGCGAGTTCTGGAAGCTCGTCGCCGACAACATCCTCACCGGGATGGTCACGGCCACGATCGGGCTCGCCCTCTTCGTGGTCGTCACGGTGTCGTCGATCGCGCGTCGCCCGGCGCCAGCTCCCGTACGAGCTCTGGTACGCGGTGCACCTGACGGCCTACGCGGCGATCGCGCTCGCCTGGTTCCACCAGATCCCGACCGGCGGCGACATCAACCCGACGTTCCACCCGAACGCCGCGACCTACTGGCGCATCCTGTTCTTCGGCTCGCTCGCGCTGCTCGCGTTCCGCGTGCTCACTCCGGTCGTGTCGGCGCTGCGCTTCCGGCTGAGAGTCGCCGAGGTGATCGCGGAGGGGCCGACCGTCACGACGATCCGGATGACGGGCCGCCGCCTCGACCGCCTCGGAGCCCGCCCGGGCCAGTTCTTCCTCTGGCGCTTCCTCACCGGTGGGTTCTGGTGGACGGCGCATCCGTTCTCGCTCTCGGCCGCGCCGGACGGGCGGACGCTCCGGATCAGCGTCAAGGCCGCGGGCGACCACACGGCGAGGATGCGGTCGATCCCGGTCGGGACGAGGGTCGTCGCCGAGGGCCCGTTCGGCTGCTTCACCGCAGCGGCACGGCGGCGCGCCGAACGCGCTCCTGATCGCCGGCGGGATCGGGATCACGCCGGTCCGCGCGCTCTCGGAGACGATGGAGGGCGAGCTCGCCGTCATCTACCGCGTCCTCTCCGAGGAGGACATCGTCTTCGCCGACGAGCTGACAGAGCTCGTGGAGCGGCGCGGGATCGACCTGCGCTACGTCGTCGGCGACCATCTTTCGGCCGAGGGGCCGCGACCTGCTCTCGGCGGCGCATCTGCGGGAGCTCGTCCCCGACCTCGCCGAGCGAGATGTCTACCTGTGCGGTCCGTCCGGCATGGTCACGTGCGATCGAGCACGACGTGAGGCGGGCCGGAGTGCCCCGCCGCTCGCTGCACGTCGAGCGATTTGCGCTCTAACCGTTGCGGAGAAACAACAGATCAGGTGGACGAAATCCTCGGGACGGTCTAGAGTCTTGCCTAGGTATGAGATCGAGGGTCACCTGGGGCCTCCTCGCCCTGCTCGTCATCTCTATGCTCGTGATCTTTTCGCCGGCTGCGTTCGGTGCTGGGAATCATCACGCCCAGCCGGGGGACATCGCCACCGGCAAGAAGGTCTACATCGCCTTCTGTGGCAAGTGCCACGCGCTCAAGGCCGCCGGGTCACAGGGAACGCTCGGCCCGAACCTCGATCAGGACGCCGTCACCTACACGCGCGTCGTGACCGCGATCGAAGAGGGCGTCGGCGGGATCCAGGCCGAGTACGTCCTCCGCAGCGTCACCTTCAAGGAGGTCTACGACGTCGCCAAGTACGTCGTGACCGTCCGCGCTGCGGGTGGCACCAAGGGCGAGTACTCGTAGCGCCCTGAGCGCCTTCGACCATACGGGGTCGGTTACGGCCCAGCAGATCTGGGAGGGGGTCGTCGGGCGATCCGTGCACGGTGAGCGGATGACGCTCGTCGTGATCGAGCTGGCCCCCGGCGCCGAGGTGCCCGAGCACAGCCACGACAACGAGCAGCTCGGGGTGCTGCTCGAGGGAGCGATGAGCTTCACGATCGGCGGCGAGCAGGGCGACGTCTCGCCGGGATCGTTCTGGCGGATCCGCTCGAACGTCCCGCACTCGGTGGTGGCGGGGCCGGAGGGCGCAGTGGCGGTCGAGGTCTTCGCGCCGGTGCGGACTGAATGGGCGGGGCTCCCTCCGGCCGAGCCCGGTCCCGGCCGGTGGCCCTAGCCGCGCTCGAGCGCGCCAAGGCACGACTCGACACGCTCGAGCTCTACCCGCGTCCCGTCCGGATCGATCGGGTCAGGGTGATCGTGTCGCCCCGGCTGTTCCGCCTGCCCTGGTTCCGCCGTTTCGACGGCTATGCCGCCTGGGGCGCGATTCTCCTCCGCGAGCCCGGGGGCGGCTCCGCCGACGATCTCGTCTGCCACGAGCTCTGCCATGTCTGGCAGATGCAGCACCATCCGATCGCGATGCCGCTCTCCTACCTGCGCACGGGATACGAGCGGAATCCGTACGAGGCCGAGGCTCGCGCCGCGGTCGAAGCGACCCGCCCCGGCGGGGCCTGAGCGCGATGGCACCCAGTTCGGTCAGCGCACCGGGGCTCCAAACCGGTGTCTGATACCGATCTTGCGCGCCGGGGCTCCGTTCTGAGTCCCGAGCCGGACGCCGTCCGGCTCTCGTCGGGCGCCGAGCTGCGACTCACGAACGCGGCGGCCGAGCGGACGGTGATCTGCCTGAGCGGCGGCCGGGAGCAGGAGGTTCCCGGTGTGTGGGGCTCGTCGCTCGAGTGGCTCGTCGGGCGGGTCGCACCGTCCTTTCCCGAGCTGGCGTTCGCGGAGGTCCGCTACCGGATCCGGTCGTGGCGCCGGCTCGAGGAGTGCATCGAGGACTGCCGCGCGGCTATGGAGGCGACCGGAGGCGGCCCAAAGCTCCTGCTCGGCTTCTCGATGGGCGGAGCCGTGGCGATCGCGGCCGCCGGCGACCCGCGGGTCACGGGTGTCCTCGGCCTCGCACCCTGGATCCCCGATCGGCTCGACGTCTCGCCGCTTCGGGCGAGGCGGCTCGATGTCCTGCACGGATCGCTCGACCGCGGCCTGCCGGGGATTCCCGGAGTTGCGGCTTCAGTCTCGCGCCGTGGGTTCGACCGAGCCCAGGCGCTCGGCGCCGAGGGCAGCTACACGCTGATCCGGGGCGGCGTTCACGGGCTTTGCGTTCGCGTCGGCGAGCACCGGTTTCTCGAGCTTCCCCGGGCACGTACGTGGGTGCGGCTGGTGACGGCTCGGCTCGACGCGTTTTCGGGCAGGCTCTCCGAGGGATGAAGACGCCCTTTCTCTACTCCGTCTTGCTGGCGACGGGGTTCCGGTTCTGGTTCGGCCGTCTCTATCGCGTCGAGACGCAGCATCCTGAGCTCATCCCGGAACGGGGCCCGGTGATCCTCGTCGCGAACCACGAGTCGATGATCGACCCGTTTCTCCTCGGGCTTGCCACGCGGCGGACGGTGCGATACATGACGAAGGCCGAGCTCTGGCGCTCGCCGCTCATGGGGCGAGTGATGGATGCGCTCGGTTGCTTTCCGGTCGAACGGGGAACCGGCGACCGGCTCGCGGTGGGCCGGGCCGTGCGCCTGCTCGAGCAGGATCAGGTGCTCGGGATCTTCCCTCAGGGCACGTGCCTGCCCTATCGCGACCGCCCCTGGTTTCGCGGCGCCGCACGGCTTGCGCTCGCGTCCGGGACGACGGTCGTCCCGGTGTGCATCGTCGGCAGCGAGCGGGCGCTCCGCCCCGGGAAGTTCAAGCTCGGACTGCCGCGGATCAAGGTGATCGTCGGCGAGCCGGTCCCGGTCGAGGCCGCGAAGCCGTCGGTCGCGACGGCCAAGGCTCTCACGGCACGGATCGAGGAGGCGGTCGAGGCGCTGCAGCGGCCGTACGGGCCGCCGGCGCACGCCTGGTATCCGGCCGGGGTGACGCGGACGGCCTCGTAGTACCCGCGCGACCACGCCGCGGCGGTACGTATTCTGTTTTTTGTGGCGAGCAAGAAGGATCGGACGCCGAATCCGCCCCGCAACGTGCAGGCGCCGGTGCGGCGCGACTCGAAGCCCTCCCATCCGCTCGCGGAAGTTCCCCGCTGGGTGTGGTTCGCGAGCGTCGCCGTCCTTGCTGGCGCTGCGATCGTGATCGCCGTGGTCGCCTCCGGTAGCTCGGGCTCGAGCACCGGCTCGACGAGCGCGAAGGCCGCGATGCTCGCGGCCGGGTGTACCTACCGCGACGTCAAGCCGCTCCCGGCGAAGCGGGACCCGACGAACTACCACGCCGACGTGCCGTCGCTCTCGACGCCCACCAAGGGCCTCTGGAGCACGAACCCGCCGTCGGGCGGCGCCCATTACGGGCTGTGGGCGGTCTGGGACTTCTACACCGATCCCGTGAATCCCCGGCAGGTCGTGCACAACGAGGAACACGGCGGCGTGATCATCTGGTACGGCCCCGACGTCTCGCAGGCGACCGTCAACGAGCTCCGGTCGTTCTACAACGAGCAGACGACGGGCGTCCTCGCCACGCCGTATCCGGGCCTCGGCAGCAAGATCGCCCTCACTGCCTGGACGGGCAACCCGGCCGACTATTACCGCAAGGTCGACGGCTCGATCTACTACGGAATCGGCCACATCGCCGTGTGCCCGAGCTTCAACGAGAAGGCCTTCACGGCATTCCGCGACGCCTACCGCGGCAAGGGCCCGGAAGGCATCCCGCTCTCGTCCGACACCGCGGGCAGCGGGCCGCAGTAGCCGGAACAGGGAGCGCGGGCTGCCCCACGCTCCCCGTTACCTGCCTACGCGGCTTGCTTCGTTAGCTTTCGACCTCGCCGAGCGTCACGGGGACGCTCTGCTTGGCCCCGCTCTGGAGCGTGTAGTGCACCGTGACCGTCTGGCCGGGCTTCAGGGCCGCAAGGGCCGTGCCGAGGTCCGACGAGGTCTGGGTCTTCGTGCTGTTGACGGCAGTGATCAGGTCGCCCGCCTTCAGGCCGGCCTTCGCGGCGGCCGTGTTCGGGAGAACCTGGGTCACGAGCACTCCGGCCTCCTCGCCCGTGTCGGCGGTCTCGATGCCGAGATAGGCGCGGTTGGAGTTCGTGACCTTGCCGGTCTTGATCAGTTGGCTTGCGATGTTCGTGACGGTGTTGCTCGGAATCGCGAAGCCGATCCCGGCGGCGGCACCGCCGAGCTGCGGGTCTTCAGCGGCCAGCGTCGGAATGCCGATCACCGAGCCGTTGATGTCCACGAGCGCCCCACCCGAGTTTCCCGGGTTGATCGCAGCGCTCGTCTGGATCGCGAAGGGCAGGATCACGCCGTTGCCCTCCGGCTCCTGCCGGTTCAGCGCGCTGACGAGGCCCTCGGTGAAGCTCGAGCTGAGCCCCAGCGGGTTGCCGATCGCCATCGCGATGTCGCCGATGCGGAGCTTGTCGGAGTTCGCGAAGGTCGCGGGATGAAGCCCCGCGCCGTTCACCCTGATCACCGCGAGGTCGTCCTGGACGAACGCCCCGACGAGCTTGCCCGTGAGGTTCTTGCCCGTCGAGGTGGTGACGCTGAAGGACTTCGCGGTGCCGACCACATGGTCGTTCGTGACGATGTCGCCCTTCGAGTCGAAGACGATGCCGGAGCCGAGGCCCTCGCTCGTCTGGATCTGCACGACTGACGGCGACACCTTGCTGTACACACTTGCAAACGCGTTCTGAAGAGCGGCCGCGGCCGGAATCGATGAGGCCGTGTTCGTCGCAGCCTTGCTCGAGGCAAAGCCCACTCCCACGGCCACGAAGGCCGAGACGACGAGAATCGCAATGGGAACCCTGAATCGCTTCATGCGACCCTTCTACCCCACGATTCCGGGCGGAATCCTAAGAATTCCCTCGTAGCTCCATGCCGCGTCGAGCCGGTGCGGCCCGACCGCAAACCCTTTTCCCGCGGCAAGAAGCTAGATCGTCGTGAGAACCGGAAGCTTCGACGCGGCGAATGGGGTCGTCGTCGGCTCGGGTGAGCCGCCTGTCGGTTCGACCGTCACCGCGACGACCGAGCCGGGCTTCACCGAGCCCCTGATCGGGACGAACGTCGTGCCCGGGCCGCCGTGGAAGAGGCCCGCCGGCGCGGGGGTGTTCGAGCCGCGGATCACCCACGCCTCGTAGGTCTTCCCCGGCGGTGCCGCGTCCAGTCGATCGAGAACGAGTGCCGCCGAGCCGCTCGAGGAGACGATCATCGAGCCCGAGGCGCCCGTGACAGGGACGCGGGTGAGCGCCTGGCTCTTCGAGTTCGAAAGCTCGTTTCGGAGCGAGACGTTCCAGAGGCCGAGCGCGAGAGCGGCGCACGCCGCGATCGCCGCGACCGCGACGAGCGGTCTCTGCCAGCGAGGCCGGAAGGGCACGACGTTCGGCCGCTCGGCGCGGGCCGCATCGAGGATGCGGCCGCGCAGCGCCGGCGGCGGCGAAGCGGGCGCTCCCCCGAACGCGAGCTCGGCGGAGACCGACCCGAAGTCGGCGACAGCTTTACGGCAGCTCTCGCAGCTCGCGAGGTGCGCCTCGAACGCGTCGACCTCGTCGGGATCGAGCGCATCGAGCGCGTAGGCGGCGCTCAGGTCGTGGATTGTCTCTTCCATGAATCCTCGTCAGTCGAGTTGTCGAGTAGCTCACGGAGCCTCGAGAGCCCCGTGAACATCCTGCTCTTGATGGTGCCTAGCGGCTCGCCCAGGCGCTCTGCCAACTCCGATTGCGTGAAGCCGCCGTAGTATGCGAGCTCGATCGCCTCGCGCTGCTGATCCGGAAGCTGGCGCAGCGCCGCCTGCACGCGTTCGCGCTCGAGCCGCAGCCAGACGATGTCCGCCGCGGACGGCTCGCCGGACTCGAGCTCGAGCTCGGGCAGCGGGTCGGCGCGCCGGCGCTCCTCGCGGCGAACGAGGTCTACGGCACGGCGATGGACGAGCGTCATGATCCAGGTGCTCGCCTTCGCACGCTCCGGAATGAACCTCGAAGCGCCCCGCCAGACCGCGAGGAAGGCCTCCTGCACCGCGTCTTCGGCGAGCGCGTCGTCGCGCAGCACCCGGAACGCGAGCCCGTACGCAGCGCGACCGTAGCGGTCGTAGAGCTCCGCGAGTGCGACGTCGTCCGACCTTGCGGTCAGCGCGACGACGGCCTCGTCGGAGAGATGTGCCAGGTCGCGGCGCTGCATGTGTTCGCCCCGATCGGAGCTCGTCCATGACCCTACCAAGCAGAGCGCGACACCCATGACGTTCCTGATTCGCCGCCGCCCCTTGATTGGTTTGTGAAGGCGCCGGAATGACACGGTCCGAACCGGATCGGCGAAGCCTGCGAATAGCCGGCACGCTCGCACCTCCCGCGGGCTCTGACCAAGGAGGATCCACCGATGAGCGCTACCACTCGCGCACAGTTCCTGAGCCGCGGCGCGAAGGGCGGGCTCGCCCTCGTTGCCGGCGGCCTCGTCCTCGGCGTTGCCGAGGGAACGGCCTTCGGCGCCGTCACGGCCGACTCGGACATCGCGAAGCTCGCCGCCACCGCCGAGTTGCTCGCGATCGACTTCTATACGCACGCGATCTCCTCCGGCAAGCTGAAGGGCGACGAGCTCTCCTACCTCGTCGGCGCCAAGGGCAACGAGGTCGCCCACTACGACGCGCTCAAGGGCGTGCTCGGCAAGGCGACCCCCGCAGGCCTGAAGTTCAAGTACCCCGCCGGCTCGTTCGGCTCCCGCCACTCGATCGGCGCGCTCGGGATGGCGCTCGAGACCGCGTTCGTCGGTGCCTACATGGGTGCCGTCACCGCGTTCAAGAGCAACGAGCTGAAGGGTGTCGCGGCCGAGATCGGCGCCTGCGAGTCACGTCACCTGAGCGTCCTCACGAACATCGGTGCGAACGCGATCGTTCCCGCCCCGGACCTCCCGAAGGTCTTCACGGCCGCGCAGGCAACCGCGGCCGTCATGCCCTTCGTCGCGTAGCGAACGTAGTTGCCCGCCGGGTGCGCGAGCATCCGGCGGGTTAGATGAGGAGTTCTCCGATCTCGCGTGTCCGGCTGCACGATCTGGACAGCCTGGGCCGCTCCGGCCTCATGGAAGCCGATGAGGCACCGCCGCGGCGCCCCGGACCGCCCAGCTCGCGCCCCGAAGCAGACGATCTCGTGGAACTCCTCATCTACCTCGGTTTCACGATCAGCACCGCCTGCATCCCGAGCTCCCGGTGATTCGCGATGCTGCACCAGAGCTGGTAGCGGCCGGGCACGAGCTTCAGGCCGAGGTTGTAGATCTGGCCCGACTGCATGATCGGCGTGCCGTAGATCTTCGTGCCGCCGACACGCTGCACGCGCATGTCGTGTGGATCCTCGCCGTAGTTCACGAACTGGATCACGGCCGGCCCCGATTTCACGGTACGGCTCGAGAGCGTGTAATAGAACTCCTTCGCGGTCACCTGGATCCTGGTCGGGAAGGTCTTCGCGGAGGCCTGCGCGGGAAGGAGGATCGCCAGCGCAGCGAGCGCGGCGATGGTCCTCACTTGAGGAGCTTCGGGCGCTGGTAGCCCGACACGGCGGGCAGGATCTGGTTCGCGTCCGTGGCAAGCCATTGCTCGAGGATCGCCGAGTAGATCGCCCGGAAGTCGGCTGTCGGCGAGAGGTTGCCGAGGTTGTTCAGGCCGCCCGTGATCCCGGGGAACCCGCCGATCTCGGTGCCGATCACCTTCGTGCCGATCAGGAAGCCGATCCCGGCCGAGCCGTGGTCGGTCCCGGTCGAGGCGTTCTCCTGGGCGCGCCGGCCGAACTCCGACCAGGCATAGATCATCACGCGGTCGGCAACCCCGCGCGCCTCGAGGTCCCGCTGGAAGGCAAGCAGCGAGTCGGAAGTGAGCTGGAGGCCGCTGTTCAGCGTCGCGGTCTGGCCGGCGTGGGTGTCGAAGTGGCCCGGCGAGGTCACGGTGGCGACCTTCAGCGGCAGCCCGCCGGCGATCATCGCCGCGAGGCCGGCAAGCCGGTGCGGGAACGGGTCGGTCGTCGCCGGATAGGCGACGGGACTGTTGAAGCCGTACTTGAAGTTCCCGAGCTCGCTGTAGAGGTGATGCGACTCGAGCGCGGTCGCACCGGCCGTCGAAAGGCCCGCGTCGGGCGAGGCCGCGTGCAGCGCCCCGAGGTTTGCCGCCTCCTGGAACATCGAGGCCTCGAGCGGGTGCGCCGCGATCCCGGGCGGGACGAACGTGTACTGGTCGGCGGCGGTGAGCGTCGCCACCGGCATCTTCGTGGTCGGCGAGCGCCGGCTGGAGCGCGGTGTCGAGCGAGAGGCCCTGGAGCGGGTTGTCGCTCGCGCCGACCACGTCGAGGTAGCGGCCGAGCCAGCCCGTGCGGAGGGTCGCGTCGGTCGCGCCGACTTCCCAGTAGTGGCGCGAGGTGAAGTGCGACTCGTCGTTGTTGACGTAGCCGATCGCGGGGATCATCGAGACCTTGCCCTCGTTGTGCAGGGTCGCGATCCCGTTCGCCGTCGGGTTCCAGCGAAGCCGGCTGTCCTCGCTGTAGGCCGAGCCCGCCGTCTGCGCGAGCGCGATGTTCGGCCGCAGCGAGTAGTACATCGGGTCGCCCGCGGGGAAGAGCACCGAGAGCCCGTCGATCCCGCCCGGAGAGGTAGACGACGACGAGGACGTTCCCGGGCGGTGTCGCTGCGGCTGCGGCGATCCCGTTCTCGAAGGCGCGCCCGGAGAGCATCGCGCCGCCGTAGATGCCGAGCGCGAGCCCGGCCGTGCGCGAGACGAAGTCGCGCCTCGTGAGCCCGGTTCCGGCCGGAATCGGCATCCCGGGCTCGATCCCCGGCAGCCCACGGCCCGCCTCGGCGACCGCGCGGCGGAGGATCTCGGTGCGGTTGCAGTCGCGGCAGCTGTTATCGGTCATCGCGGCTTCTCCCCTATGCGGTTTGAAGGTCGGGGGAGGTGGCGATCAGGCGGTACAGCGCCGTCTCGACGTCGGCGGGATTCGCGTTCCGCTTCAGCTGCGCCCTGGCGAAGGCCGTGAGCAGGGTCGTCGTCTGCGGCGAGAGCGTCGGGTCGCCCCAGAAGTCGGCGGCCTTCTGCACGAGCTGCGCGGGGTTCGTCGGGCTGCCGGTCGGGTTCTGCGTTCCGATCACGAGCGCCGCGATGAACCAGCGGGCACGCCACGTCGCGGTGTCGAGCCAGCGCGTGTAGTCCCAGCCGCCGACATCGGGCGGGTAGAAGAGCTGCTGGCCGGCGCCCGCGTCCTGGGTGTACCAGGCGGCCGTGTCGATCGGCCGGCCGATCGTCCGCAGGAGGCCTGCGGTCAGAACGACCGGCGACTTCACCATGCGCGGGCTCGAGTAGAAGCTCGGGTGCTGGAGGATCGCCTCGACGACGGGATGCACCTTCCAGCCGTTCTTCACGTACAGCGCCGAGAGAGCCGCTGAGCGTGGCCGCGTCGGGCGGCGTGGGGATGAAGTAGCTCCAGAGCTTCCCGACGAAGTACGAGGAATGCAGCGGATGGTTGACGCAGAGGCTGCACGAGTCCGTCCAGGTGTAGGTGCCCGTGTGGCCGAAGATCGTCTTCGAGCCCGAGTCGTGCAGGTTCGCGTTGAAGACGAAGTTGCCGATGATCCCCTTGTTCACGCTGCCGGTCCAGCCGGTGAGCGCCCGCGCGTTCTCGCGCACGTCGGTCTCGGTGTAGGCGCCCCGGTCGGCGCCGAGCGTGAAGAGCTCCATCATCTCGCGCCCGTAGTTCTCGTTCGGGTGCGCCTTCACGTTCTGGTTGCCGTTCAGCCAGATCAGCATCGCCGGATCCTGGGTGACCGCGACGAGCAGATCGCTGAACGAGCCGAACGCCTGGCCCCGGAAGAGGTCGTTCTGCTTCGAGCATCAGCTGCTGGGAGGCGACGCCCTGGTTCGAGGTCGCGAACCACGAGTGCCAGATCAGGGTCATCCGCTCGATCAGCGGCGCGTTCGTTCGCACCATCTTGTCGAGCCAGAAGAGGTGGTCGTCGCCGACGACGGCGGCCGGCGCGAGCGGCCGGCCCTTGTCGGCGGTCGGTGTGGGGCCGCTCAGCGCGTAGGACGGCGGGCGCGTGAGCGCGTGCACCGCGTGCTTGAACCCGAGCTTCGCGAGCGCCTCGGCCTCGCCCGGCTTGGCGCCGAAGCCGGCGCGCCAGAGCAGGCGCTCGGCCTGTGCCTTGCCGAACGGCCCTTTGTACTCGGCGATCGCACTCATTGAGCGTCTTACTATGCACCCTTAGGCAGATCTTGCGTCAAGTGAACAGTCCGAGACGTGAAATTCTCGCAAACCCTGCGACAGACCGCGTACCATCGAGGAATGGCAGCGTCGGCTTGCGGCGCTCCTCGTCGGGACTCCTCCTCCTAGGCGCGCGCTCCGCGGCGCTCGCGGCGAAGCCGAAGACCGAGGCGCAGGCCGATGCCGCGGCGCTGAAGAAGTCGATGGTCAAGAAGTTCAAGGCCACGCCGGCGCTGCGCGGAGTGAACATCGGCAAGGTCGTGTGCGTCCTGCCGAAGAACGGCGTCGTCTTCCACTGCACCGTCGACACGAACGCCCCGGCCTCGCGCGAGAACCTCGTCTTCAAGGTCGCGGTGACGCTGCACGACAACGACGCGACGTCGGTCACCTGGAAGATCACCTCGCAGGCGTGCTCCGACTCGAAGACGCACGCGAAGATCGCGTGCTGAAGCCCGAGAGCGGCGCTCGTCGCCGTGTGTGCGTTTGCCGCGCTCGCCGTCCCGTTCGGCGCGGCGCGCGACAAGCCCCGCGGCAGGGCTCGCGAAGCAGCTGAAGGCCTCGATGCAGGCCTACTACAAGAAGGCGGGCCTGAAGATCACGACCGCGACCTGCAAGATCGCGGCGAGCGGCTCGTCGGCGCGCTGCAACGTCCACTTCGCCGCCCCGGCCGCGCGGGCCGTCGGCGTCTTCGTCGTCGGCGTCACCGAGACCTCGAGCGGCGAGGCGCGGACGAAGACGCTCAGCGTCTCGTGCAAGGACTCGAAGACCGGCGCGAAGCTGAAGAACTGCGTCTAGGGCGCCTTCTCAGAAGTGCCTGTGGACGAGCTGTCACCGTTTCGAGGCAGTGCCTGACCCCGCGTTTCGTCCCTCAGGCGCGGCTCGGCGGCAGCGGTTCGGCGTTGTCTCGTGCACGGTCGTTGCAGCTTTGGTGCTCCCGTTTGGCCGGGTCTGAAAACGCCCGTCGGGCCGTTGTCCACAGGCTCTACCGCGCCTTCTCGCACTGTTCGACCCGAAACCCCGGCACGTCCGGGCCGTTGGCGGCCTCGGGGCCGGGCTTAGTTCGCTGCAGCTAGCTCGGGCGCGTCGAACGTGTCGGCATCGCGGGCCGCGAGGGCGGCGAACCGGCCGCCGAGGGCGACGAGCTCGTCGTAGGTTCCCGTCTCGACGACCTGGCCGTGGTCGAGGACGACGATCTGGTCGGCGTCGCGAACGGTGGAGAGCCGGTGGGCGATCGCGATCGTCGTGCGGCCCTCGACGAGAGCGGCGAGCGCCGCCTGCACGGCGCGCTCCGTCTGGGTGTCGAGCGCCGAGGTCGCCTCGTCGAGCACGAGGATCGGCGGGTTCCGGAGGATCGCGCGTGCGATCGCCATCCGCTGCTTTTCCCCGCCGGAGAAGCGATAGCCGCGCTCGCCGACGACGGTCTCGTAGCCCTCGGGGAGCGACGAGATCAGGTTGTGGATCTGGGCCGCCTTCGCCGCCTCCTCGACCTCCTCGTCGGAGGCGCCCGGCTTCGCGAAGCGGAGATTCTCCCGCACGGTCGCATGGAACAGGTAGGTCTCCTGCGAGACGACGCCGACCGTGGCGGCGAGCGACTCGAACGTGAGCTCGCGGATGTCGACGCCGTCGATCCGCACCGCGCCCTCGCTCGCGTCGTAGAGCCGTGAGACGAGGTAGCCGAGGGTCGTCTTGCCGGCGCCGGTCTCGCCGACGACGGCCGTGGTCGTCCCGGCCGGGATCGTGATCTCGATGCCGGAGAGCGCCCAGACGCTCTTCGGGCCGTAGCGGAACGAGACGTCGTCGAAGCGGACGTCGCCGTGAACGTGCTCGAGCGTGCGCGTGCCCGGCACGATGTCGACCTCGAGATCGAGGTACTCGAAGATCCGGTCGAAGAGCGCCAGCGAGCTCTGGATGTCGACCGAGATGCTGAGCAGGCTGCCGATCGGCGCGAACAGCCGCACCTGCAGGGTGGTGAAGGCGACGAGCGTGCCGATCGTCGAGTACGGCGCCGGGCCGCTCGAGTGCTGCACCGAGATCCCGCCGAAGAGGTAGATCAGCGCCGGCATCACCGCGAAGGTGATCTGGATCGACTGCATCAGCCAGCGCCCGGTCATCCGGCTCCTCACCTCGAGCCCCGCGAGACGGGTCGATTCGCTCTCGAACCGCTCTGCGAGCTCGGGCGAGCGGCCCATCGTCTTCCCGAGCAGGATCCCGGAGACCGACAGCGACTCCTGCACGAGCGAGGAGATGTCCGCCATCGACTCCTGGCGGGTCATCGCGATCTCGCGGCGGGCGCCTCCGACCCGTCGCGTGATCAGGACGAAGATCGGCATCAGCCCGAGCGCGACGACCGCGAGCTCCCACTGGATCAGGAACATCGCGATCACGGTCGCGATCACCGTCGTCACGGTCGACATCACCGACGTCGCCGTCGAGGTGAGGACGTTGTCGACGCCGCCGATGTCGTTGGCGATCCGGCTCTGCACCTCGCCCGTGCGGGTCTTCGTGAAGAACGCGAGCGACATCCGCTGCAGGTGGCGGTAGACCGACGTGCGCAGGTCGTGCATCACGCTCTGCCCGACCTGGGTCGAGAGATAGGACTGGAAGACGCCGCAGACGCCGTTGACGAGGGCGATCGCGATCATCGCGATCACGAGGCCCGCGAGCAGCCTGAGGTCGACCGTGACGTACTTGTTGTGGATGCCCGCCGGCTTGAAGGCGTCCGAGAAGACGGCCCGCTGCAGGAACGCCGGCACGACGCCGAGTGCCGAGACGAAGACGATCAGGACGGTGACGACCGACAGCTTCGCCCAGTACGGGCGAAACAGCCTCCCGATCCGGCGCAGGTTCGCCTGCCGCACCGCCTTGTCGGCGGGGCGCTCGATCTTCTCGCGCGGCGTGAAGCCGCCTGACCGTCCTCCTGGCACTGGTTCTACGGTACCGCGCAGGTACGGCGCATCGCTAGGAGGCGGCGGCGTTTCGGAGCTCGGCGAGGAGCAGCGCGTCGGGCTGCTCGCCGACGGCCGACCAGGCGATCTTCCCGTGCCGGTCGATCACGTAGAACGTCGGGAAACACGGTGAGCTTGTAGGCCTTCGAGACCGCGCCCGGGCTCCCGGGATGGCTGAAGCTTCCGGGGTTCGAGCTCGGGTCGAGCAGCGCCGGGAACGGAAGATCGAAATAGATGTGGTAGGCGAGGACGCTCGCCGGATCCTCGCCGTCGGCGTTCACCGCGACGAACGCGTAGTGCTTGGGCGAAAGCTTCGCGTCGAGCGCCTTCAGGTGTGGCGCCTCGGCGGCACAGTGCGGGCACCAGGTGGCGAAGAGCTCGAGCAGCACCGTCTTCCCGCGGAGGGAGGCCAGGCGCAGCTTCGCGCCCTCCGGAGTGCTGAGGTCGAAGGGCGGCGCCGAGCGAGCCGGGCGCGAGCAGGCTCGTGACCGCCGGCGGAGTCACGCCCTCGATCGGCTGGCCCTCGATCTGGCCGGAGCCGGCGATGCGGTGTGGATAGAAGCCAACCGCCCTCGCGGCGGCGCGGAGCGCGGGCGAGGCGTTGCGATCACCGGCCGGAAGGGCGGTCGCGTGCGGCGCCGGCGTCTTCGTGGTGACCGCGGCAACGACCGCGACGACCACGACCACGACGAGGGCACCGACGAGGCCAAGTGCCATGAAGCCGCGGGTCCGGCGCGAGTAGCCGGCCCTGCCCGGGCCGAACTGCACACGCGGCGCGCGGACCGGTCGGCTCGACCGGCGTCTCTTCCTCGGGCGTCATCCCGTTCTCCTTCGCCGCAGCAGGAGCCAGATCCCGCCGCCGAGCAGGCAGAGCACGACGGCGCCCGCCGGCGATCTCGGCGCGCTCCGTCCACTCGGGAGCTGCCCCCCGCCTCCGTGCTGGTCGTTGCAAGCGTGAGCCCGCGTCTTGCCGCGAGCTTCGTCACCGCGCCTTCGACCGCCGTCATCAACTCCGGCCCGGTTGCCTTTGGTGGGAGCTTCAACTTCGCGATCAGGGCCTTGTCGGCCGCAGGCAGCTTGTTCGCCTTGTAGATCCCGAAGCCGTGGGGCGTGACGACGAGCACCTCGGTCTTCCAGTAGTAGAAGTCCTCCTCCGCGAGGAAGTGCGCGTAGGTCTGCGGAGTCTTGAACAGGCTCGGCACGGAGCCGAGGTCGTACGGGGTCGCGATCACCGCCACCTTCAGCGGGAAGCCCTGCTTCCGCGCGCTCGCGAGCATCGCGATCAGCTTCGCCTGCTCCGCTTTCGGGATGTGGCTGTCGAACGGCGAGAGGTAGGTCGAGCCTGCCGAGCAGGTAGTCGCTCGCCGGGTCGCCGTCGGCGAGTGCGGCCGGGGCGGCGGCGAGCAGCCCGAGGAGGACCGCGCCGAGGACGAGGGCGCGCGCGAGGCTCATCCGAGTGCCGTCCTCAGCAGGAGGATCGCGATCACGACCGCGGTCGCGCCGGCGGCGAAGCCGAGCGGCGGAGGCGAAGAGGCGGAGTGCGGGTGCGGCCGCTCATCCGGTGGCGTGGTCGACGACGAGGGCAGAGAACGGCTGCCCGTTCTTCGGCGTGACGTTGAAGGTGAGCCCCCAGTGGCCGACCATCACGAGCGCCGGCGCCGGGTGCGAGTAGACGCCCGGCGCGGTCTCCGAGAGCTGGTACTCCTGGTTTCCCATCTCCATGTCGAGCATCGCGAAGGTGACGGTCACGTCGGCTCCTGTGACCGGCTGACCGTTCTTCGTGATCTGGAGCGCGAAGTCGTTCGGCGCGGCCGCCTTGTTCGGCTTGACGAGCACCTTCAGCGTGTAGCCGGCCCTGCTGCACGCGTGGCCGCGACCGGGCCGGGGCCGACCTTCGCGAGCGCCGAGCTCTCCTCGCCGAGGGACTTCGAGGGCGGGGCGAGGCTCGAGAGCAGGGCGGCGGCGAAGACCGCCGCAGATCACGAGCAGCGCCTCGCCGGAGACGAGCGCGGCGCAGGAGCCGCGCGGCCGACGGCGCGAGCTCGGGGCGTTCGCGGGCGGCGGCGAGGCGGGGCTTCGTCCGGAGCAGGTTGACCGCGCGCGACCAGCATCGCGGCGGCGAGCAGCGCGGTCTTCAGCGAGGATCGCCTGGCCGTAGGAGGTCTTCCAGAGCGCCGAGAGCATCGGCAGGTGCAGGATCGCCGCCCAGATCCCCGAGCCGAGCAGCACGCGCACCGAGACGAACGCGACGTTCGAGAAGCGCGGCACGACGACCGTCAGCGCCGGCGACGCGGCGGCCGGCGGGGACAGCTCGCACCAGAGGACGAGCAGCCCGAGCAAGCCCGCCGAGCCAGATCGAGCCGGAGACGAGGTGGAGCCAGTCGAGCGCGACGCGCGAGCCCGCGCGGCGAGGTCTGGGCGGCGTGCCCGGAGGCGCCCGGCACGACGAGCACGGCGGCGGCGGCGACGACGGCGCCCGATCGCGGCCAGGATCTCGGCGATCGAGCGGTGCTCGCGCTCGGGCCGGTCGACCCAGATCGCGATCCACGCCGGCGACGCGAAGAGCGCGAAGCAGATCCAGAGGTCGACGTAGCCGCGCCCGAACGCGGTCGTCCGCCAGAGCGGGACGAGCGCGTCCGACGTCGAAGAACGAGCGCAGCGAGTCGACCGCGGTCGACTCCTCGAGGTAGACCGGGATCGCGATCAGCGCCGAGCGACCGAGGCGACGACGAAGGCGATCGAGACCGCGCGCAGCCTCGTCCCCGCGACGCGCCGCACCGCGGGCCGCGCGATCGCGAGCCGCAGGACACGAGCAGGCCGATCGCGGTCATCACCGTCAGGAACATCGACCCAGCGGGCGACGAGCAGCGGCGGTCGTCGTCGCCGTCTGCGGCGATGTGCGGGATCACGAACTGCGGCGCCGGCCCCGGCGTTCGGGCCGACCGCGAAGGTGAACGCACCCTGCACCGGGTGGCCGTCGACCGAGATCGCCCGCCAGTAGACGAGGTACCAGCCCTCCGGCAGGTGCGGCTCGAGCGGCACGACCAGCGTGTCCGGGTTCGCCGGCCGAGCGGCTGCACCGGGCCCGGTCGTCACCTGGTGGCGCGTCCTTGTCGGTGACCGAGATGATCGCGAAGCGCGGCTCGACCGCCTCGTCGAAGGTGAGGGCGACGTCCGGGGGCGGGGCGTCGAGGACGGCGCTCGCGACCGGGAACGTCTTCGTCAGGTAGGCGTGCGCCGAGGCGCGCGGCCGGCAGCGGCCAGCGCCGACCACGGCCACGACGCGAGCACCAGGACGACCCGCCCCCGCGTCATCATGCGAGCTGCCTCTTCCCGCCGCCACCGCCGCGAGACGAGCGCGACGACGCCGAGGATCGACGCCGACCGCGCCGACGACGAGCGCGACGATCGTCAGCAGCGGCGTGCCGCCGCCGCCGAGCGAGGCCTTCGCCTCGATCGTCGGTGCCGGGTTGGCGCCCGACTCGGGGTCGGACCAGTTGACGATCTCGTTGTCGGAGTAGGTCTGCTGGACCTGGAAGGTGTAGGTCCCCGCCTTCGCGGGCTGGCCGAGGAACTGGAAGAGCGAGTCCTCGCCGGTCGGGACGTGGCCGCCGGTCCAGGTCACCTTCTGGATCACGGCGTCCTCGCCGGACCCGGTCTGCTGCAGCACGCGCGTCCAGCCCGGATTCGGCACGAACGAGTCGATCGAGAAGCCCTGCGGGCACGGTCAGCACGATCTTCGTCGTCGTCGGCGTTCTCCTTCTCGGTCGGGACGGCGAGGCTGTAGAGCTGGAGCGTGTTCGAGAGCGACACAGGCGGGCTGATTCGGGCATGCGCCGATGCCGCACCTGCGGCGATCAGCGCCACCACCATCGCGCATGCCAGTGCTGATGGCAGGCGTCGGCCTGCCTGCGAGATTGCACATTCACCGTTTCTCGAACTCCTCTCGAATGAGATGACAGAGCCAAGGACGGCGAATGCGGGTGGGCCGCGGGCCCCGTTCGACAGGCCCGGGCGGTCGCGACGCGGGCCGCGCCGGCCGGGACAATCAGGATCGGCAGGCGCCGTCAGGAGCAGCTTCGCCTCGAGCTGGGCGAAGAGCCGGCGCGCCCATGCGAAGAGGTGCTCGATCGCGCCGTGGACTGCGACGGCGAGCAGCGAGAGCGCCCCGAGGATCGGGATCGCGTCGCGGTGCACCGGACCGGTGAGGCAGCGAAGCCCGTGCCAGCCGAGGCCCTCGCGCCAGTGGATCGTCGACTCGAGCATCGCGAAGACGAAGCAGGTCGTGAGAACAGAGCAGTGTCGCCCTCGCCAGCAGAAGCCGCGGGCGGAGCCTGGGTCTCGACACGAGCCGCCGTCCCTCGAGCATGAGTCGCTCGCGAACGGCGAGTGTGGCGAGCCAGAGCACGCCGACCGACACCGCGGCAGCGACGAGAACCGAGACGACGAGCGGCACGGTCACATCCGGGCCCACCTCGTTGTGCGCCAGCGCCGCGAGCAGCACCGACTGGGGCGCCAGCGCGTAGACGATCGTCCGCGTGGCGAGCACGACCGCGACCCCGACGATCGCCCAGATCCCGAGCCGTCCCCTCACCTAGGCCCAACCTTCAGCGTGAACGGCGCCGTGATCACCTTGCCGTCGATCTTGCACTGGAGAAAGAGCCGCCAGGTCCCCGGCGCGGGGACGAGCACGCCGACCTTCAGCTTCCCGGGCGTCGAGGAGGTGCCCGTGACCTTCGCCGGCCCGAGCACGCTCGTACACCCGCTCACGCCCGGAGCGCAGACGTGGGTGTGGAAGTAGTCGAGGCTCCCCTTGCGGAAGAAGATCGCGTGGGCGAGCGCTCCGAACCAGGGCGTGAACGTCGGCTTCTCGCCGCCGGGCCCGGTCACCTCGACGGTGACGAGCTGGGCCTGGATCGCCTTCAGCTTCGCCGCGCCGTGGAGTGTGAAGCGGTACCCGTCCACCACCGTCGAGCTGGAGGGCGGCGGCAGCGGCCTTCGGCACGTATTTCGCCTTTGACGTTCACCTTCCCGAAGAGCTGGAAGTTGACGTTCTGCTGGGAAGCGCTCCGCGGATACACGTCGACGACGAGCCGGTAGGGCCCGGGCGCGGGGAACGTGACCACCTTCGAGATCGTCGGGCTCTTCCCGACCGGCGGGTGCTGGTGGATCAGGTAGGCGAGGTCGTCGCGCACGAGGATCAGATGCACGCCCGTGTGCGGCCCCGGCCCAGTCTTGAAGTGGACGAGCGGCGTTCCGTCGGGCTGCTCGATCTTGAACGAGACCTTCACCGGCTTGCCCGCGACGACGGGGCCGGACGGCTTGAACTCGACGATCTTGTAGTCGGCCGCCGGCTGGATCTCGGGCGTGGACATCGTGGTCGACCCGCCGCCGCAGCCTGCGGCCGCGAGCACGAGTGCCGCGGCCGCGGCGAGCGCTGGGATGCGGAACAGCTTCAAAGCGTCACCTCCGGGGGAAAAGGAAGAAGGAATGGGGCACGACGTAGGCGCCGACCTCGAGGACGATCTCGGCCTGCGGCGTGAGCGGGATCGCGCCGAGGGGGCCGGAGACGAGCCGTCCGCCGACATACGCGCGTACGGGGCGGGCCGACGAGAACGATGCGAGCCGTCGCGACGCCAGCGGCTGCCCCCAGATGCGGAAGAGGTCGGCGACGTGGAGCTTCGCGCCACGGGCTACCTCGAACACACCTCCGGGGCTCGTCGTGCGAACCGGATACATGCAGCCTCCAGAGACGCCGATCCCGGCGGGGACGACGATCACCTTCCGGTTCGCGAAGAGCTCCAGGTGGAGCCTGAAGGCCGATCCGCCCGGCCCGCAACGAAGGCCGCCGACGGGCTTCCCGGCGACCACGGCAGCAGTCCGCGCCGGTGGGAGATAGCGCGGCCCCGACCCGATCGGCCACGGGTGCACGGACGGCGGCAGGACGAGGGCAGCCGCAGCGAGAAGGGCCTTCATCGCCGGACCGCCCTGACCCGCACCGGCTCGTCGAAGTCGGGCAGGAAGCTCAGCGCCGCCGCGGCAACGCCGGCCGCGATCGCGAGCCAGCACACGGCCCGGGCCAGCACGCCTGGGAGCGCCGAGATCACGACGCCGTGCCAGAAGATCGGCAGCGAGCTGAGGCTGACCGCTGCGGCGACCGCTCCGACCACGCCCGCCGCATGCACCCGCGCACGGCCGCGCAGCCGGATCAGCAGGCCGCCGAGGACGCCCGCGACCGCGATGCCCACGACGAACTGGAGCCAGGCGACACCGCCGGTCGGCGCATCGCGCACCGCGAAGGTCGTCACCTCGATGAGCGCGGCGAGCCCGCGACCGCACCGAGCCCGATCGTCAGCGCCGCTCGCGTCGTCCGGCGGCGCATCGCCGCGAGGACGCCGCCGGCAAACGCTGCCGCGGCGAGGAGCCACGGCCAGAGCGCGGGGCTCGCGACCCGGAAGAAGGTGCCGGAGATCGAGGCCGGCCGCCCGTTCACGTCGAGCGCGACCGTGAAGCGCCCGGCCGGGCCGGGGTGAGCGGCGGGCGGCGGCGCGAGCCGGTGGTCGTGCCAGACCGCCGTCCGGCCGCCCGAGAGCTGGATCCAGCCGTGCTTCGCCCCCGACACGAGGAGATCCGCGGTCGCGGTGGGAGAGCTCGCGTTCACCCACACGCCGGAGGAGTCGATTCGCAGGAACGGCTCCTTCAACTCCCCGCGCACGAGCACGTCGACGCCCGGGTTCGCCCGCACCTGGAAGTCGCGGTCGCCGTCGAGCACGCGGACGTGCACGCCGGGAAGGGCGCGCGTCGCGGGTGCGAGCGTCAGCCGGTAGTCGAGCGCGACTGTAGGGCCGCGCCCGTGGGCGGCTGCCTGCCCGGGCAGCGCGAGCGCCGCGAGCAGGGCGGGTGCAACGATGCGGAGCCGGAGCGGCCCGCGCAATGAGGTCTCCTTTCGTGCGAAATCGGGACAACTGCTCTAGAACGAGCAGAGTTCCGGAGGCGCACGCCCCGCCGAGCGGCGGGCGAGAGGCGAGGAGAGGACGGCCGAGAACGCGGTCGGGCGGAGGGCCGCGAAGGCCGGGCCGGGAAGCGGGCGACGGGCGGCGAGCCGAGCGACGACCTCGACCGCGGCCGAGGCGAAGCGAAGGAGCGCGGCGACGACGAGCCCGGCGAGGAGAGACAGCGGAACCGCCCAGTAGCCGCCGTGGCCGAAAACACCCTCGAGCCCGGCCGGGTGCCCGACCGCGAACACACCCTCGAGCCACTCCTGCACCGAGTAGGTGCAGAAGCAGCGCGACCGACGCGAGCGCGGCCAGTCCGGCGAAAGAACGCCGCGGCCGGGGCTCGGCGCGACCACCGGCGGCACGGGCGATCCGGGTCAGGAACGATCCGAGCCCGAGCGCCAGGAGCACTCCGAGCCAGGGCGCCATCGAGTCCGAGATATCCGTGCCCCTGGGCCGCGAGCGCGGCGCTCGAATGCGATCCGTAGGCGAGCTCGTAGCGAAGCTGATGGACAGCGAACGCCGCGACCGGCAAGAGCATGAACCCGCGGCCTGCAAGGACACTGCGCATGCGATTGGCGGTCACACAGAAAGCTTAGCTTGCCGCAGGTTCGGCAGGCGTTGTCGCGACGGGCGGCGCGATCGACGCGACGACGCGCCGTCCGTTCAGCGAGAAGACGACATCGATCATGTCGTTCTTGCGGTATGTCCCCGCGATCCCGAGGCCCATGCGGAGCCAGCGCCAGAAGCCGATGTTCCCCTCACGCGAGAGCGTCTCTGCAAAGAGCAGGGCGGATCCGACCAACTCGTAGTCGGTTCCCTCGATCTGAGGGATCCCGTTCACGAAGACCTCGAACGGTCGCGTCACGTGCGAGGGCAGGTCGATCCGTGTTCTGGCCTCCATCGACTATACGATGCCAGGAAGCGTGCGAAGCAAGGCCCTCGGACTCGGATTCGCTTGCACGGGGGCACTGGTGCTCGCGGGCCAGGCCCTCGCCGGAAACGGTGGGCTCGCACCGCAACCGTCGGCCTCTCCGGGCGCGAGCAGCATCCGCGACAGCTACTTCTTCGTCTCGATCTTCGCGGTCCTCGTTCTCATCGGCGTCGAAGGCGCGCTGATCACGCTGATCGTGAAGTACCGCCGCGGGAAGCGGGCCCGCTATGCCGACGGGCTGCAGCTCCACGGCTCGACCCGCCTCGAGATCCTCTGGACGGTCGTGCCGGTGCTGATCCTCGCCACGATCGCCGGCTTCATCTTCGTCAAGCTGCCCGACATCGCAAACGCCCCGCCCGCGAGCGCCGCCAACGAGACCCTGATCAAGGTCGAGGGGCGGCAGTTCTACTGGATGTTCCATTACCCGAACGGCGCGATCTCGGTGGGGACGATGACCGCCCCCGCCGGCGACGTCGTCCACGAGGACGTCTTCGCGCCACCGACGGATGTCCTGCACAGCTGGTGGGTGCCGAAGCTCGGGGGCAAGATCGACGCGGTTCCCGGCCGCATCAACCACACCTGGTTCGAGGCGCCGGCCGGCGCATACCCCGCGCGCTGCTCCGATCTCTGCGGGATCCAGCACACGGTGATGCTCGCGACGGTCAAGGTCGTTCCGCGCTCCGAGTACGAGGCGTTCATCAAGGCGCGGGCGGCCGATCCGACCGGAACCGGTCTCGGCGAGGAGGAGTGGACGCATGTCTGCGCGACCTGCCACAAGCTCGACGAGAACTTCGTGGGGCCGGCGCTCGGCCAGAACCCGCTGCTCTCGAACGCGGAGGACCTCTCGACGATCCTCCGCCAGGGTGTGGGCGACATGCCTGCCGTCGGCAGCGATTGGACGGATGCCCAGATCGACGCACTCGTCGCCTACACCTCGACGCTCGTGAAGGGCCAGGGCAATGGCGGCTGATACCCCTGTCGTCGCCTACAGGAGCGACTGGAAGCGCGGGCGCATCACCTCCTGGCTGACGACCGTCGATCACAAGCGGATCGGGATCCTCTACCTCTGGACGGCGCTCGTCTTCTTCGGGCTCGGCGGGATCCTCGCGCTGATGATCCGTTACCAACTCGCGGTCCCGAACAACGACTTCCTCGTCCGCAGCGCCTACAACCAGGCGGTCACGATCCACGGCACGACGATGATCTTCCTCGTCATCGTCCCGATCCTCGGCGGCTTCGGCAACTATCTCGTGCCGCTGATGATCGGCGCGCAGGACATGGCGTTCCCGCGCCTGAACGCGCTCTCCTACTGGTTCTACCTCCTCGGCGGCCTGATCCTCTACGCGAGCTTCGAGGCCAAGGGCGGGGCGGCCGAGGCCGGCTGGACGTCGTACGCGACGCTCTCGACGCTCCACTCGCCCGGGCGCGGGCAGGACCTCTGGATCCTCGCGCTCCACGTGCTCACGCTCTCGTCGCTCGCGGGGGCGATCAACTTCATCGTCACGATCACGAACATGCGCGCGCGCGGGATGACCTGGACGCGCATGCCGCTCTTCGTCTGGACGATCCTCACGTACGCCTGGCTGCTCGTGCTTGCGCTGCCGACGCTCTCGGCGGGGCTGACGATGATGCTGCTCGACCGCCACGGCGGCACGCACTTCTTCGATCCGCTGCACGGCGGCAGCCCGATCCTCTACCAGCACGTCTTCTGGTTCTTCGGGCACCCGGAGGTCTACATCATGGTGCTGCCCGCGATGGGGATCATCTCGGAGATCATCCCCGTCTTCGCGCGCAAGCCGATCTTCGGCTACAAGGCAGTCGTCTACTCGACGGTCTCGATCGCGTTCCTCGCGTTCCTCGTCTGGGGCCACCACATGTTCGCGGTCGGGCTGCCGACGTCCGTCGACTCGTTCTTCATGGTCAGCTCGATGGTGATCGCGATCCCCACCGGGGTGAAGATCTTCAACTGGCTCGCGACGCTCTGGCGCGGGAACATCTCGTTCGACACGCCGATGCTCTGGGCGCTCGGGTTCATCGGCCTCTTCACGATCGGCGGCCTGTCGGGGATCTTCCTCGCGGCGTTCCCGGTCGACTGGCAGCTGACCGAGACCTACTACGTCGTCGCGCACATCCACTACGTGCTGTTCGGCGGCTCGATGTTCGCGATCTTCGGCGGGCTCTACTACTGGTGGCCGAAGATGTTCGGCCGCATGCTCGACGAGCGGCTCGGCAAGGTCCACTTCTGGCTCGTCTTCATCGGCTTCAACCTCACCTTCATGCCGCAGCACCTCCTCGGCCTGCTCGGGATGCCGAGGCGCGTCTACACGTATCCTGAGCACGGACTCTGGGAGGTCTACAACCTGATCTCGTCGATCGGCGCGTTCACGATGGCGCTCGGGATGCTCGTCTTCGTCTTCAACATCATCAAGACCTCGAGGACGGGGCACCGGGCCGGGAACGATCCGTGGCTCGCCGACACGCTCGAGTGGTACACGACCTCGCCGCCGCCGCCATGGAACTTCGATCGCGTCCCCTACATCATCTCGCCAAGGCCGCTTCGCGACCTCCGTCGCCGGCTGACCCAGGAGGGACGGCTCTGACGGCCGGGCCCTGGGCTCGCCTGCTCGCGGCCTCTGCCGTGGCGGCAACGGCGCTCGCGGTCGTCTCGGGGGCGGCGGGTTGGCATACGGCCCACCGGCTGCTCGCTGCGGTCGCGCTGCCGCCGCTCGTCGGGCTCCTGATCCTGGCGGCGATGGCGATGCGGCGGCTCCTGCCGGCCTCGGTCGCCGCGCTCGCGTTCTTCGGCGCGGCCGCGCTCTTCACCGGGCGAGACCTGCACATCGCGATGGCATCGCTCGCCTTTGCAGCGACCACGGTGCTCGCCGCACAGGCGTTCCGCGGCGAACCGGGGCCTGCAGGCAGCCTCCGCGACCTCGTGACGCTGACGAAGCCTCGGGTGATGTCGCTGCTGCTCCTGACCGGCGGCGCCGCAATCTTCGTCGGGGCGGAGGGCGTGCCGGCCTGGGGGATGTTCACGGCGACCATGATCGGGCTCGCGCTCGCCTGCGGCGGGGCGGCGACGCTGAACCACTACCTCGATCGCGACATCGACAAGCTGATGGGCAAACGCACGGCCGGCCGGCCCGTCGCCTCGGGCCGCATGGCGCCCGAGCGCGCGCTCGAGTTCGGGATCGCGCTCTCGGCGGCCTCGTTCGTGCTGCTCGACTCGCTCGTCAACCTGCCGACGGCGCTGCTCGCGCTGCTCGGCAACGTCTTCTACGTTCTCGTGTACACGCGGCTGCTCAAGCGCTCCACGCCGCAGAACATCGTGATCGGCGGGGCGGCCGGGGCCGTGCCGCCGCTCGTCGGCTACGCGGCGGCGACCGGTCACCTCGGCTGGGCGGCACTCGTGATGTTCGGGATCATCTTCCTGTGGACGCCGCCGCATTTCTGGGCGCTCGCGCTGATGATCCGCGAGCACTACGCGAACGCGAGCGTGCCGATGCTCCCCGTCGTGAAGGGTGAGCGCGAGACCGCCCGGCAGATCACGCTGTACACGATCGCGCTCGTGGTCGCGACCCTCGTCCCGGTCGGGTTCGGGATCTTCGGCCTCTTCTACGGCGTTTCGGCGCTCGTGCTCGGCCTCGCCCTGACGGCGCTCGCCGTGTCGCTGTGGCGGCAGACGACGCGCCCGCACGCGGTGAAGCTGTTCCACTTCTCGATGATCTACCTCGCGCTGCTCTTCGTGGCGATGGCGCTGGACGCGGTCGTCTGATGGCCGAGCCGTTGCCGCCGCCCGCGACCGCGGTCTCGCACCCGCCCGACCTGATGCACGACGCCGTCGGGCCGAGCCCCGAGCTCTCGCGGAAGAACGCGCGGCTTGCAGTTGCGCTGACGATCCTCGTGCTGCTCCTCTTCGCCGGCACCTTCGCGGTTGCGCTGTTCTACAACAGCGTCAACTAGCTCGGACGGCATCTTCATCACGGAGCTCGAGCCGTCCTCGGGTGGGATCAGGCTCGCGGTGAAGGATCTGTTCGACACGGCCGGGGTGCGGACGACGTACGGGTCGGCCGTGTTCTCCGATCACGTTCCGGCCGAGACGGCTGACGGCCGTGCGGCTGCTCGAGGAGGCCGGCTACGCAAACGTCGGGAAGGCGAACCTGCACGAGTTCGCCTACGGCGTCACCTCGCAGAATCTCCACTACGGGACGGTTCCGAACCCGGCGGCGCCCGGCCGGACCTCCGGCGGCTCGAGCGGCGGCTCGGCGGCCGCACTCGTCGCGGCGCTCGCGGACGCGGCGCTCGGCACCGATACGGGCGGCTCGATCCGGATTCCGGCGGCGTGCTGCGGGATCGTCGGGTTCAAGCCGAGCTACGGCCTCATCTCGGCCGACGGTGTCTTCCCGCTCGCGCCGAGCTTCGACCACGTCGGGCCGATGGCGCGGGACGTCGGCGGCTGCGTTGCGATGATGGAGGCGCTCGTGCCGGGCTTCGCGGTGGAGGCGGTCGAGCTCGGCGCGCTCGGGATGGGAGCCGCGTGGTTCGACGCCGCCGACCCGCTCGTCGGGGTGCGCCTCGACGAGGCTGCGTCGCGTTTCGGCCGTCGCGCGACGGTCGTCTCGCTGCCCGAGGCGCGACGGAATCCAGCCACTGTTCATGCGGGAGGTCGGCGCTGTCCACCGTGACCTCTATGCGGAGCACGCCGAGCTCTACGGCGAGAACATCGCACCGAAGATCGAGCGCTGCCTCGCGATCGGTGAGGGCGAGGCGGCGGCGGCCGCCGCGTTATCGCGAGGCCTACCGGGCGGAGATGCTCGAGGCGATCGCGCCGTTCGAGCTCCTGCTCGCCCCGACGCTCGCGTTCGTCGCGCCCGCAGCCGACGTCGACGAGCTCGCCGTGCGGGTCGTCGTTCGTGCGCTTCACCTTCCCGTTCAATGCCCTCGGTTGGCCGGCGCTCGCGGTGCCGTGCGGTGCGGCGGAAGAGGGGCTGCAAGCCTCGATCCAGATCGTCGGCCGGCCGGGCGAGGATGGGCTCGTGCTCGGCGCCGGATTGGCGCTCGAGGCGGCGCTGGGCGGCAACGACGGCCGGCCCTAGCCGAAGAGCCATGACCGAAAAGGCACGTCGTGCTCGGCGTTCCGTCTATTCGGGGACCCACCTCCCGCCCCTGATGCCGTCCAGGCTATCGGGGAACGTGTGACGTGTCTGTACCGGTTTGTCCACACCGGGCTCACCTCGGGGGATCGTCACCGGCGTTCGCTGCCGGTTGCCGTGCGAACACGCGCAACGACGGGCGTGAGCGGCGGCATCCCGCCGAGTACCGCGAGCACGTTCCTCGCGGCGAGGGTGGCCATCGCAGTTCTCGTCTCGACGGTCGCGGAGCCGAGGTGTGGGAGCAGCACCGCGTTCTCGAGCCCGAGCAGGCCCGGATGGACATCGGGTTCGTTCTCGAAGACGTCCAGGCCGGCACCGGCGATCGAGCCGGTTTCGAGCGCGCGCACGAGCGCCTCCTCGTCGACCACCGGACCGCGCGTCGTATTGACGAGAAACGCCGAGCTCTTCATCAGGTCGAGCTCAGGCGGTGCCGATCAGGTGGCGCGTCTCCTCGCGGAGAGGGCAATGAAGTGAGACGACATCGGCTGTCGCGAGCAGCTCCGCGAGGGGCAGGTACGTCGCGGCCAGCTCGGCTTCCAGCTCCGGATCAGCTCGCCGGGGGCTCGAGTAGGCGATCTCCATCCCGAATGCGCGCGCCCGCCGCGCCGTCGCGCGGCCGATCTGGCCGAGCCCGACCACACCGAGCGTCTTCCCCTGGATCCCGGCTCCGAGATGGAAGAACATGTTCCAGGACCACGATGCCGCCCGAACGGATGAACCGCTCGCCTTCGCCGAGTCGCCGGGTCGCCATCAGGATGAGGGCCATCGCGATGTCGGCGGTGGCGTCGGTGAGCACGCCGGGCGTGTTCGTCACGATCACCGAGCGCGAGGTGCAGGCGGGCACGTCGATGTTGTCGTAACCCACCGCGACGTTCGCCACGATCCTGAGTTGCTCGCCCGCAGCGGCGAGGAATCCGTCGTCGACGCGGTCGTGGAGCAGGGTCACAACTGCGTCTGCGCCGCTGATCGCCGCATGCAGTTCGTCCGCCGCGAGTGGACCGTCGAGCGGCGAGACCCACAGCTCGGTCTCGGCCCGAAGCAGCTCGAGCGCCGGTTCGGGGATCCGGCGGGTGACGACCACCCTCACGCGACCGCGGCCTCCTCGAGCAGCGAGCCGATCGCGGCGAGGGCTTCCTCGATGTTCTCGAGCGAGTTCGCGTACGAGAGCCGTAGGTATCCCTCGCCGTAGGCGCCGAAGGCCGTCCCCGCAAGCACGGCGACCCCTGCCTCGGCGAGTAGCCGATCGGCGAGCTCCTTCGCTTGGAGGCCGGTCCCGGAGATGTTCGGGAAGGCGTAGAAGGCACCGCGCGGTGTGACGCACGAGACGCCGGGAAGCGCGTTGAGTCCTGCCACGACGGCCTCGCGGCGGCGGCGGAACTCGGCGAGCATTCCGTTCACCTCGTCGCGAGGTCCGGTGAGTGCGGCGACTCCCGCAAGCTGGACGGCCGGCGCGGTGCAGGAGACCGAGTTGATGATCAGCCGGGTGACCGGCTCCACGAGCTCCTTCGGCATCGCCGCGTAACCGAGTCGCCAGCCGGTCATGGCGAAGGTCTTCGAGAAGCCGTCGAGGAGGATCGTCCGGTCGAGCAACCCGCGGTGGCCGGCGATCGTGTCGTGCTCGGCGTCGTAGAGCATCTCCGAGTAGACCTCGTCCGAGAGGATCCAGCAGTCGTGGCCTTCGAGCACGCTCGGCGATCTCGGCGTTCAGCTCGCGCTCGACGATCCCGCCGGTCGGGTTCGCCGGCGAGTTGAGGATCACGAGCTTCGTGCGCGGTGTCAGGCGGTCGGCCAGATCCTGGGCGCTGAACGCGAAGCCCGACTCCTCGGTGAGCGGCAGCGGCACCGGTGTCGCGCCTGCCCAGCGGATCACGGACTCGTAGATCGGGAAGCCGGGATTCGGGTAGATGACCTCGTCGCCGGGGTCGCACGTCGCGAGGACGCCGAAGAAGAGAAACGGCTTGGCGCCGGGTGCGATGAGGACGCGGCCCGGCTCGATCTGGAGCCCGCGATGTTGCCGAGAGGTGCGCGGCGCACGCCTCGCGGAGGGCCGGGATTCCGGGAGCGGGGCAGTAGTGCGTGTTCCCGTCGAGGAGCGCCTGGGCGCCCGCTTCGATGATGTGGCGCGGAGTCGTGAAGTCGGGCTCGCCGATCTCGAGGTGGATGATGCGGCGTCCCTCCGCTTCGAGCTCGCGCGCGCGGGCAAGCACCTCGAATGCCGTCTCCGTGCCGAGCCGCTGAAGCCCGGCTGCGAGCGTGTCGCTCATCCGGACATCCTAGTGAGGCCCCTCTGGACGTTTCACCGGGAACTGCGCGGCTGCCGGTCGCACAAGAGGCCGGTCGCTTCGCGCGCCGGCGGTATGTCGGGCACCTTGCTCCGCTTCGCGAGCCGCAAGCGGCCCGGGGTGCCGGTCTCTCGGGTCGAGCGTCGCGAGAACCGCCTTAGAGTCCAGCGTCGCGATTGCGACTACCGTGGCGGCCGTGAACCCGGATCTCGTCCTTCGCGCACGAACTGGCGGACGCGGCGGACGCGATCACGTTGGCGCGCTTCGGCGCGCTCGACCTGCGCGTCGAGACGAAGCCCGACCTGACGCCGGTCTCCGAGGCCGATCGGGCCGCCGAGGAGGCGATCCGCGCCCTCGTCGCCCGCGAGCGCCCGGGCGAGGGAGTGTTCGGCGAGGAGTTCGGGGACGGCGGCGGTGAGGTGCGTTGGATCGTCGACCCGATCGACGGGACGAAGAACTACGTGCGCGGCGTTCCCGTCTGGGCGACGCTGCTCGCCCTCGAGCGTGGCGAGCCGTGTGGACGTCGCGGTCGTCTCGGCGCCCGCCCTCGGCCGGCGCTGGTGGGCGGCACGCGGCTCGGGCGCGTGGACGGCGCCGGCTGCTGCTGTCGCGGAAGGGACGGCAAATCCACGTCTCCGGGGTCGAGCGGCTGGAGGACGCGATCGTCTCGACCACCTCGCCGCGGGAGATGCCCGCGGGCTGGGCGGCGCTCGCCGAACGCGCCTGGGCAACCCGTGGCTTCAGCGACTTCTGGCAGCACTGCCTCCTCGCGGAGGGCGCGATCGAGATCGCCGCCGAAGTCGGGCTCGAGCTCTGGGACTACGCCGCGATCAAGCTGCATCGTCGAAGAGGCCGGCGGCCGCTGCACCACGTTCGAAGGCGCCGAACCGGCGCCTGGGCATTCCTATCTCTCGGCGAACGAGGCGCTCCACGAGACGGCGATCTCGCTCCTGGCGGACCCGGCGACTCCAATCGCGCCAAACGCGGGGTCAGACCCCTTTACGTTCGGAGCGTCTCGAGGGGCAGGAGGGCAGAATAGCCCGAGAAGCGCGCACTCAAGGGTTCCTGACGCCAGCGAACCGACCGCTCCGGCGCCGGTCTCGGCGCCGCCGCGGTTCGTAATGGGGTCAGACCTCTTTACGGTTGTAACGAGAGTGCACCAGTTCGATCCACAGCCCTAGCGGTACGGCTTCGGAGCGCGCACACTGGTTTTCCATGGCCCGTCCGCTCCATCACGAGGAACCCGGCGCGATCTACCACGTGACGATCCACTCGGTCGCCGAGGCGACGATCGTCCGGGACGATCGCGACCGCCAGGAGCTCGTTCGCGCGATGCACCGAACCGTCAAGCGCTTCGACTGGCGCTGTCTTGCGGTATCGGTGCTCGACACGCACTACCACATGCTGGTCACGACTCCCCACGCGAATCTTGCGGCCGGAATGCAGTACCTGAACGGAACCTACGCGCAGGGGTTCAACCGCCGGCACGGTCGGCGCGGGCATCTGTTCCGCGAGCGCTACCGGCGAAAGCGTGTGAAGACCGACGCGCACCTCCTGCTCACGGTTCGCTACATCGCCAGAAACCGCGCCGAAGCCGGGATCGTCCGCGACCCCCGCGCCGATACGTGGAGCAGCTACCCCGGCGTGATCGGCAACGCACGTTGCTGGCCCTTCATCGCGCGGGGCCAGTTACTCGGCTATTTCGGCCGGCCGGAGCGCGCCAAGGAGCGGCTCGTCGCGTTCGTCGAGGCTCAGCTCGTCGAGGCGACCGCCGCCTCGTAGATCCGGTCGCGCGAGAGCCGGTCGAGCTCGGCGCTCAGCAGGTCGCTCGCGGTGCGCGGCTCCTCATGCGGCGCTGGCACCTCCTCGCCGTCCAGCCGCACCCCGAGCTCCCCGGCCGGCTCGGGCTCCGGCACGGTCCGGTGGAGGCGCGAGGAAAGCCAGCCGCGGAGCAGCTCTGCCTCGGCCCGCGGGCCGCGGATCGCGATCTCCTGCCCGGCGATCGCGGGCCAGCGCGAGGCGAGCTCGATCCGCCACGCATCCGTCCGGGCCCACGCGATGTCGGAGATCGCGGTGCGCTCGAAGTCCTCGGCCAGCGCGTAGTAGCGAAGCTCGGTCCACTCCGACGAGTCGACGATCACCCGGTCGGCGACCGTCACGAGCTGCTCCCACTGAGCCTCACCGAACGGCGGCTCGCCCCGCCAGCGCAGGAACACCGGCAGATCCGAGATCGCGAGCGGGAGCACGATCGACGCCGGCGCGAGCGAGCGGTCGCCGCGGAGCGAGAGCTCGATCACCTCCCCGACGACGGCCCGCTCGCCGACCGGGAACACCCGCACCGAAAGCTCCGCGTCGATCCCGCCCTCGAGGCCGGGACAGGGCACGAGGATCACCGTGCGCGACGGATGCCGCTCGCCCATCCCCTCGAGCGTCCGCTCCGCCGCGTCGAGCCACTGCGCCGGGACCCACGCGACGTGGGTCATCACGCTCGTCCGCTGCGTCGGCTGGTCGATCTCCCCGGCCGACTCGCCGCGGAGCCGGGTGAGCTCCGACTCGACCTGCGCGAGCGTGACGTCGACCCCTGACCACGCCTCGACGACCGGCGCAGCCATCTAGTTCCCCGTCCTCCGAATGCGGCCGCTCAGCGCACGATCTTCCCGAAGAGATGTACGCGACGGCCGCACTAGTGCCGCCGCCAGGAACGGCCGTCGCGGTTCAGCAGCTCGTCGGACGACGGCGGCCCCCACGTGCCGGCCGAGTAGTTCGGGAAGGCCGCCCGGTCGCGCGACCAGCCGGCCACGATCGCATCGACGATCGCCCACTGCTCCTCGATCTCGTCCGATCGCGTGAACAGCGTCGCATCGCCGAGCATCGCATCGAGGATCAGCCGCTCGTAGGCCTCGGGCAGCCCGTCACGGAACGCGCTCCCGTAGAGGAAGTCCATGTGCACGGTGCGGATCGACATCCCCTGCCCGGGCATCTTGGCGCCGATCGCGAGCGACAGACCCTCGTCCGGCTGCACGTGGATCAGCAGCACGTTCGGCCGCAGTGCCTCGACGGCGGTCTCCTCGAACGGCGGGTGCGGCGCGCGCTTGAACTGGATCGCGATCGTCGTCTCGCGTCGCGGCAGCCGCTTCCCCATCCGCACGTAGAACGGCGTGTCCGCCCAGCGCCAGTTGTCGACGAAGAGCTTCGCGGCGACGAACGTCTCCGTCGTCGAGTCCGGCGCCACTCCCTTCTCTTCGCGGTAGCCGACCACCTCGAAGCCCTCGACGAAGCCGCGTCCGTACTGCCCGCGCACGACCGACTTCGGTCCCGGTGTGTGGAGCGAGTGCAGCACCTTGACCTTCTCGTTGCGCACCGACTCGGCGGTGAAGTCGCTCGGCGGCTCCATCGCGGTGATCGCGAGCAGCTGCAGCAGGTGGTTCTGGAAGATGTCGCGGATCGCTCCCGCCTGCTCGTAGAAGGCGGCGCGCCCCTCGATTCCGATCGATCTCACCGACCGTGATCTGCACGTGGTCGATGAACTGCCGGTTCCAGATCGGCTCGAAGATCCCGTTCGCAAAGCGCAGAGCCAGCAGGTTCTGCACGGTCTCCTTGCCGAGGTAGTGGTCGATCCGGAAGATCTGGTTCTCGGCGAAGTGCTCGCCGATCAGCGCCGTCAGCTCTTTTGCGGAGGCGAGGTCGTGTCCGAACGGCTTCTCGACGATGAGCCGGTTCCACCCCTCCCCGGAGGGGACCGCCGCCACCATCGAGACGAGCGGCTCGAATGCGCCGGGCGGAACCGCGAAGTAGTACAGCCGGTTGCCGGTCGTCCCGCGAACGGCCTCGGCCTCGGCAAGTGCATTCGTGAGCCGCGTGGCGGCACCCTCGTCGGCGGTCGGGTCGAGCATCAGGTAGCGCATCCCATCGGCCAGCTCGTCCCAGACCTCCTGCCTGAACGGATCGCGGGCGTAGTGTTCGACAGCGCGCCTCATCGCCTCGCGGAAGCCGTCGTCCGTCCAATCCGACCGCGAGACGCCGACGACGGCGAACTGCTCGGGAAGAAGCCGGCGGAAGGCGAGCGAGTAGAGCGCCGGCATCAGCTTGCGCTCGGTCAGGTCGCCCGAGGCGCCGAAGATCACGAGCGTGCACGGCGCCGGCCGCCGCCGCAGCGGCAGCCCTTCGAGCAGCGGATTGAGCTCTTCGACCGTGGCGCTCATTCCGCCGACTTCACCGCGTGTCCGCCGAACTGGTTGCGCAGCGCCGCACTCACCTTGGCGGCAAACGACTCGTCCTGCCGCGAGGCAAACCGGGCGAACAGGGCCGCCGAGATCACCGGGACGGGGACGTCCTCGGCGATCGCCTCGGCGATCGTCCAGCGGCCCTCGCCCGAGTCGTCGACGTAGCCCTTGATCTTCTCGAGCTTCCCGCCTTCGAGCTCGAAGGCGTCGACGAGCAGCTCGAGGAGCCACGAGCGCACCACCGACCCGTAGCGCCAGATGCCCGCGATCTCCGGCAGGTCGAGGTCGAACTCCGACTTCTCGAGCACCTCGAAGCCCTCCGCATAGGCCTGCATCAGTCCGTACTCGATTCCGTTGTGGACCATCTTCACGAAGTGCCCCGCGCCCGAGGGGCCCATGTAGGCGTAGCCCCCCGCGGGCGCCAGCGTGGCGAAGAGCGGCTCGAGCCGGGTGACGGCCTCCTTCTCGCCGCCGGACATCAGGCAGTAGCCCTCCTTGAGCCCCCAGACCCCGCCCGAGACGCCGACATCGACGAAGTGAATCCCGCGCGTGGCCGCCTCGGCGTGCCGCCGCTGCGAATCGCGGAAATTCGAGTTGCCGCCGTCCACGATCGTGTCGCCCTCGGCCCCGACCCGGAGCAGCTCCTGGAAGGTGTCCTCGGTGATCTTCCCGGCCGGCACCATCATCCAGAACGCCCGCGGGGCGTCGAGCTGGTCGCGCAGCTCCTCGATCGTCGCGGCGGTCGACTCGACCCCGGGGTCGTAGGTCTTCAGCTCGTGGCCGCCCTCCGTGAGCCGCTTCGTCATGTTGCCGCCCATCCGGCCGAGACCGATCATTCCGAGCTGCATTACTGAACCTCCTCGAGTTGGACGCGGGCAACGCGCCGCCCCCGGTCGCGCAGCGACTCGAAGTCGCCGGCGGCCTGGGCACGGATCAGCCGGGCGAAGCCGAACGGCTTTCCGGGAATCGGCAGCTCCTCGCCGTAGTCCTCGACGATCTGGATGAAGAGGCCGGTGTCGGGCCCACCCTTGTGGAGCTGCCCGGTCGAGTGCAGGTAGCGGGGGCCGAAGCCGTGGGTGACGACGCAGCCCGTTCGCTCGCCGAGAGCTCGCGCGAGGCCGTCGATCCGCTCGCCGTTTGCCCGCGTCGGATCGACGAAGGCCTGGATGCAGATGTAGTTCGGCGGCCCGGCACCGTCGAGCAGCTCGTCGATCGAGCTCTCAGGCTCGAGGGACGGCTCCCCGGCGGCCAGCACCTCGTTGGTCTTGTCCTTTGCCGCCTGGACGTCGGGCTGGTCGAACGGGTTGATCCCGAGGATCGCCCCCGCAACGGCAGTCGCGAACTCCCAGCGGAAGAACTCCTGGCCGAGCTCGAGCGGGTCCGGCAGCCGCACCTCCTGCGCCTGCCGGTCAGGGCCGTCGCCGGACTCGCCGGGCGCCGGCACGAGGCCTTTGCCCTCCTTGCCGGTCGACTCCGCGATCAGCTGCTCGACCCAGAGCCCGAACACACCGGCATCCGGGAGGCAGACCTTGTCGCGTCCCTCGCGCCAGCCTTCGCCGAGTGCGAGCCCGAGCTCGAGCCCGGGATTGCCCTCGTCGAGGCGGCAGGCGTCGGCCATCTCGACCGCGCGGTCGAGGAGCCCTTCGAGGTCCACCCCCATCATCGCCGCAGGGAAGAGCCCGAAGGGCGAGAGCGCCGAGTAGCGGCCGCCGATCGTCGGCTCCCCCGGCACTACCGCCGCGAAGCTCCGTTCGTGCGCGAGCGTTGCGAGCGAGGAGCCGGGGTCCGTGATCGCAGCCCACTGCTCGCCACGCGGCACGAGCTTCCAGAAGTAGTCGGTGTGCGAGCGGGTCTCGAGCGTGGAACCGGACTTCGAGGCCGAGATGAAGAGCGTCCGATCGAGATCGAGGCTCGTGGCGAGCGCTCTGATCGCAGCCGGGTGCGTCGTGTCGAGCACCTGGAAGGCGTTCGCGTGGAACAACGTCCGCAGCACCTCCGGCGCGAGCGAGGAGCCGCCCATCCCGAGGAGGACGACCGCGGTCATCCCCTCGATCACGTCTTCGGCGAGGCGCAGGGTCGGGCCGGCGTCGTCCCGCATCCGGCTCGGCTCGTCGAGCCAGCCGAGCCAGCGCGCCTCGTCCTTGCCGGTCCAGACCGTGGGATCGCGCGACCAGATCCTCGAAACGAGCTCGCGCCGCTCGGTCGTCAAGTCGCCGCCAGCTCGCCGCGCCGGGCCTCGATGCCGGCGATCAGGTCGTCGAATGCGTCCGCGAACTTCTTCACGCCCTCGGCCTCGAGCACTGCGACGAGGTCGTCGTAATCCACCCCTGCCGCAGCGAGCTCTCCGAGGAACTGCTCGGCCTCCTCGACGCCCTCGCGAATCGTGTCTCCGCGCACCTCACCGTGATCCTGGAAGGCCTCGACCGTCTCGAGCGGCATCGTGTTGACCGTGTCCGGCCCGATCAGCTCCTCGACGTACATCGTGTCGCGGTAGGCCGGGTTCTTGGTCGAGGTCGAGGCCCAGAGCGGCCGTTGCTTCGTTGCGCCGGCGGCGGCGAGCCGATCCCAGACCGCGCCGGAGAAGGTCTCCTCGAACGAGGAGTAGGCGAGCTTCGCATTCGCGATCCCGAGCTTGCCCTGGAGCTCGGAGTTGCCGAGCGCCTCGAGCCGGGCGTCGCCCTCGGTGTCGAGCCGGGAGACGAAGAACGAGGCGACCGAGTGCACCTTCGAGAGGTCGCCGCCCGAGGTCTGAAGGCGCGCGAGACCGCGCAGGTAGGCGGCCGCGACGTTTCCGTAGCGCTCGAGCGAGAAGATCAGCGTGATGTTGATCGGGATCCCCTGGGCGATACAGTCCTCGATCGCAGAGAGGCCTTCCACGGTCGCAGGGATCTTGATGTAGACGTTCGGCCGATCGACGCGGCCGTGGAGCTCGATTGCCTGCTCGAGCGTGCCCTTCGTGTCGAAGGCAAGCGTGGGGTCGACCTCGAGGGAGACGTAGCCGTCGGCCCCGTTCGTTGCCTCCCAGACGGGCCGGAAGACATCGCATGCGGCCTGGACGTCGGTCACGGCGAGCGAGGCGAAGATCGCGCGCGGGTCGTCGGTCTCCTCCAGGCACTCCCGGATCTGCGCGTCGTAGTCTCCGCCGCCCGAGATCGCCTTCTGGAAGATCGAAGGATTCGAGGTCAGCCCCGTCACAGCGTCTTCGTCGACCATCCGTTGGAGCTCGCCGGATGCGACGAACTCGCGCGACAGCAGGTCGATCCAGACCGATTGCCCTTGCGCCGCAACCTTGTCGAGCCGCGATTCAGTCACCTTTCATGCTCCTTTCCATCGAGGCCACCTTCTGGAGGCGCTCCACGTACCGCTCGCCGCCGTCGAACTTGGCTGCAAGGAAGACGCCGACGAGCTCCCGCGCCACGGAGGCACCGATGATCTCCGAGCCGAGGCAGAGAACGTTCATGTCGTCGTGCTCGACGGCCTGGTGGGCGCTGTAGAGGTCGTGGCAGATCGCGGCACGAATGCCGGAGATCTTGCAGGCCGCGATCGCCGCGCCCGCGCCCGAGCCGCAGACGATCACGCCGCGTTCGGCCCGCCGGTCGTGGAGTGCGTTTCCGATCTGCAGCGCCTTGTCCGGGTAGTCGACCCTGACCTCGGCCGTATGGGTGCCGAGATCGACGACCTCGTGTCCGTCGAGCGCCTCCATGACCGCATCGCGCAGTGCGACTCCGCGATGGTCGAACGCAACAGCTACCTTCATGCGCCGATCTCCTTCTTGGGGCGAGTTCCCGACTTCGTCCGTTCGGGACGGGACGGGACGGGCTGACTGGATCATGCCAGCCGCCGCTCCTCTTGAATACAAACCGTGGCCATTGTCATCGCATCCAATCTCCGCAAGGAGCTAGCGGGAGCTCCACTCTTCGACGGCGTCTCGTTCAAGGTCGAGCGCCGTGACCGTCTCGCGCTCGCCGGCGCGAACGGCGCCGGGAAGACGACGCTGCTTCGTGCGCTCACCGGCGAGGTGTCGATCGACGGCGGTGAGCTTGCGTGGGAGCGCGGCGCGAGGGTGGCGCTCCACGATCAGCGCCCACCCGCCTCGAGTGACCGGCCCCTGCGCGAGTACGTGCTCGCCGGGACCGCCGACCTGATCGGCTTCGAGGAGGACCTACGCGCGCTCGAGCGCCGAATGGCCGACGGCGACCACGAGCCGAAGACGATGGCGAGCTACGCGGGCGTGCAGGCCCGGCTCGAGCACGCGGGCGGCTACGACTGGCGCGACCGCGCCGCCTCGGTCGTGCGAGGGCTCGGCTTCAGCGAGGAGGATCTCGATCGGCCGCTCTCGACGTTCTCGGGCGGCGAGCTGACGCGGGCTTCGCTCGGGCGGGCGCTTGCGGCGCAGCCCGATCTGCTCCTGCTCGACGAGCCGACGAACCACCTCGACATCGAGACGCTCGAGTGGCTCGAGGGCTTCCTCGGCACAGTCGATGCCGGCGTGATCCTCGTCGCGCACGACCGCTGGTTTCTCGAGGCGGTGACGACGGCGGTACTCGAGCTCGATCGCGGCCGCTCGGTCTACTTCCCGGGCAAATGGCACGTGTGGCGGCGGGAGCAGGCGGCACGCGCCCAGCACGCTGCTCGTGCGGCCGAGCGGGACTCCGAGAAGATCGCCCAGCTCGAGCGCTTCGTCGAGCGGTTCGGGGCGAAGAACACGAAGGCGAAGCAGGCGAAGTCGAAGCAGAAGCAGATCGACCGGCTCAAGGCCGGGATGCCCGAGGCGGCCGCAGGGCCGCGCCGGACGCTCGGGTTCGAGTTCCTGCAGCCCAAGCGTTCAGGCCGGGTCGTGCTGGAGGCGGACGCCCTGGAGGTCAAGGCGGGAGACAAGGAACTGGTGCACGACGGCTCGTTCGCACTCGAGCGCGGCGAGCACGTGTCCCTCGTGGGCCCGAACGGATCGGGGAAGACCACGCTGCTCGAGACGGTGCTCGCGCGGCGTGAGCCGGCCGCGGGCCGAGTGAAGCTAGGTCATGGGGTGGAGGCCGCGTACTTCTCCCAGCACGAGGCCGAACTCGACGAGCGCGGCTCGGTGCTCGACGCGACGGTGGCGGCGACCGGCTTGCGGCGCCCCGAGGCGCAGAAGCTCCTCGGGCGGTTCCTGTTCTCGGGCTGGGAGGCGCACGAAAAGCCGGTGACCGCGCTCTCGGGCGGCGAGCGGCGGCGGCTCGCGCTGGCGCTCGTCGTCGCGAGCGGCGCGAACTTCCTCGTGCTCGACGAGCCGACGAACCACCTCGACCTCGAAAGCCGCGAGGCGCTCGAGGATGCCCTCGCGGCGTTCCCCGGCACCGTCTTGCTCGTCACCCACGACCGGGCGCTCCTGGATGCCGTCTCGGGCCGGCTGCTCGCGATCGAGAATGGCCACGTCGTCTCCTACGCCGGCGGCTGGGCCGAGTACCTCCGGCGAGCCGATCCCGAGCCTCAGCCGGAGGCCGCTGCGCCGAAGCCGCCGAAGCCGCCGAAGCCGCGACGTGAAAAGCCCGCCCGCCCGAAAGGGGCGACCCCGATCGAGCTCGTCGAGCGCGAGATCGAGCGCACCGAGGAGCGCGTCACCGAGCTCGAGCGCCAGCTCGCGGACGACTGGACGAACGTCGACCTGGTCGCCGCCCACCGCCGCGCCCGCGACGACCTCGCCGCGCTGCTAGCGAAGTGGGAGTCGCTGTTCGAGCAGGCTCAGGCCTAGCGACATCGATGTACAGCTACATCACTCCTCTGGTGATGTTGATGTACAGCTACATCACACCGGCCAAAACCGACAAGGGCATCGACAGATATGAGCGGCTACGGTTCGCGCGGCCGATCGACAACTCGCGCAAGGGGGGCTGATGACATTTCCGCTCGACTGGCAGGCCGTTGCCGACGGTGACGCCGACGGGATCCGCGACACGCTCGAGGAGGCGCTCGCGGAGCGCTTCGCCCCCGTGATCTTCATGAGCGCGAACGAGCAGAACCTGCCGTGCTCGGTCCCGTGGTTCCTGGCGCGCGCCCAGCTCCTCTACTTCGAGAACTGCTTTCCCGACGTCGTCGAGCCCGTCCCGGGCGCGCCCGTGCCGATCGGGAACCCGGCTGCCCTGATCGGGCCGCCGTATGAGCACCCCGACACGTGGCGGGCCCACGGCGACGGAACTCACCCGGCGACCCATTGCGGGTCGCCGCCCGAACATGCCCCGATCTCGACCGTCGAGTCTCATCCGCTCGGCCGTGGCGACAACTCGACGACCGACGACACGCAGACCGCCTTCATCTTCGACGACCTCCAGGGCTCGGATCAGCAACGGCTCCCCGAAGGTGACCGACTGGGTGACCTACACGCACGTCTATCCGCGCGTCGGAGGTGGCGTGACGATCCAGTACTGGCATGTCTTCGCCTACAACGGACTCGGCGCGGCCGGCGTCGGAGACCACGGCGGCGACTGGGACGCGACCGTGCACGTGCAGCTCGGCTCCGATCTGCAGCCGGAGGGCGTGATCCTCTCGCGACACTCGCACGACAGCCCGGGCGACGCGTTCAAATGGGAGCAGATGGTGAACGGCGGCTCGGTCTACGACGGCACGCACCCGAAGATCGTGATCGACGGCGGCGGCCACGCGAGCTTCGCCAATCCCGCCTGGGACACCGGTGCCGGAAGCATGTCCTCGGCGGCGACCTCTCCGGCTGGCAGGCCGACCCGGACAGTCCAGCAAGCCCGTGCATCGTCTGGAAGACCTGGTCCGGTCAGACGGTCCAGACGAAGGGGACGCTCGCGGTGTCGTTGACCGTCACCGGGCCGACGCCGCCGCTTGTGAACCTCGGCGAGTACAACCCCGGGCCGCTGCAGATGTGCGCGCTCCACCAGATGCCGGGCGTGCCTACGGCCGGCTATCATCGCGGCGGGCCAGGACTGGATCCGTTACTCCGGCACCTGGGGTCATCCGAGCTCCACCACCGGCCGGCCGCCGCGCGGGCCGGTCTTCCAGGGCTGGTCGCACGACGAGGGTCGCTACACGGCGTGGTACTTCGACGGCTCCGACAGGCCTGCCGTGGCCGCGACCCATCCCTGGCTCGTCGCCCGTCCGTGGCCATCGCCGCGGCCCACGACGGAACGGTCACCCTCCCCGTGTCGAGCGCGAATACCGCCGCCGGCGCCTACGGGCCGACGTCCGCCTACTACCGGCTCGGCTCCGGCCCCTGGCAGGAGGCCTCGGGCCCGGTCGCCGTCCCGCCCGGGGCGACGATCTCCTGTCTGGCGGCCGATGCCCTCGGAAACTGCAGCCCGATCGGCAGCGCTGCACGGCGTCTCGCCGTCTCGGTCGGCGGCACGCCGCGGGCAAACGGTGTCTTCCCGCTCGACACGAAGGTGATGCTGACCGTGACCGCGGTCGATCAGCTGACGGGCCAACCGGTGCTCGGGGTTCCCGTGTACCTGCCGGAGCCGGTCGGCCCGCACGGCTCCGACCCGCGGTCGTCGAGCCCCACCGCGATGAAGCATGCAGGCGACACCGGCACCGCTTTCCCCTGGACGTTCGCCTCGTCGGCGCGCTACGTCTCGGAGAGCTCAGGCAGCGGTACGGAGGGGGCATCGCTCGAGGCGTGCTCGTACTACAGCGCCAGCCGTTTCCCGCCAGGCTACGTCGACGGCGGCCCGGGGTTCGGAGAGTTGTGGTTCGCCACCGGCCCCGCAGACCTCCCGGCTCCGCCGCCGACGTGCATCAGCTACCCGTCGAACCACCCGAGCTCGCTCGCCCCCGGGATCCTCGCCTACATCATCGCCCACGGCGGCGACCCCGAATCGATCACCGGGGCAATGCGGCAGTTCGGGGTGGAAGGGGACACCGCTCTCGAAGCCGAGCTGCGCTCCTACGTCGTGAAGCGCGCGGCGGCGCTCTCCGGATCGACCCTGCTGCCCCAGGCCGCGCGTCCTGCGGTCGCGCTCGCGAACCGGCCCGGCGTGAAGCTCGACGGCACGATCACGGCTCACCGCTGATTGCACTCAGCGCTCGAGCGGCGCCATGGTCAGCCCGAAGCCTTCGAGCTGGCCGTGGTAGAGCTCGGCGGCCTCGCGGTGGCCCGACCAGACGATCGCCTGGCCCGAGTTGTGGATCTTCGTCGCGAGCCGCATCCCGCCGTCGTAGTCGACGCCCGGGATCGTGTTCGCGAGGGCGAAGGCGACGCCCTCGAAGGTGTTGTGGCTGTCGTTCAGGACGATCACCCGCCAGGCGTCACCGGTGCCGGAGCCCCCGGTGCGGCGGACGCGCTCCTTGGGCGGTGTGGCAGTGGTCATGAGGGCTCAAAGGTATCGATCACCGCATCGGCGATCACGCGCAGCGGCCTGCCGGAGACCTGGCTCGCCTTGCGAAGGCGCCCGAAGGCCTCGGCCTCCGTGAGCTTCTCCTTCTGCATCAGCAACCCCTTGGCCCGCTCGATCGCCTTGCGGTCTGCAAGCGCCTCGGAGAGCGAGTCGGCTTCCGCTCGCACGGCGGCGAGCTCTTCGTGGCGGGCCTTCGCAGTCTCGATCGCCGGGATCAGGTCCTGCTCGCGAAACGGCTTCACCAGGTATCCGTAGACGCCGGCCTCGGCGGCACGTTCGACGAGCTCACGCTGGCCGAAGGCTGTCAGCATCACGATCGGGATCGGACGCTCCTCGAGGATCGTCCTCGCCGCGTCGATCCCGTCGAGGCGAGGCATCTTCACGTCGAGGATTGCGAGGTCGGGCTCGTGCTCGCGCGCGAGCCGGATCGCCTCCTCGCCGTCGTGAGCCTCGGCGACCACCTCGTAGCCGGCGTTCTCGAGCAGCCCGCGCAGATCCAGGCGGATGATCGTTTCGTCTTCGGCAACGAGGATGCGCATCGGCCGGCCGAGTGTAGATCGAGTGCTCATGCGGGGAACCGCACCTCGGCCCTCGTTCCCTCGTCCCCGCGAAGCTCCAGCGTGCCGCCGAGCTCGTCGCGCACGAGCGCGCGGACGATCGAGAGGCCGGTTCCCTTGTGCGGCTCGGCCGGAATGCCGGGTCCGTCGTCGGCGATCGTGAGCACGACCTCGCCATCCTGGCCGTGCAGCGAGACCTGCACGTGCACGCCGCCGTGCTCGAACGCGTTCCCGAGCAGCTCCGAGAAGACGAGCGCGAGTGCGGTCGCACGATGGCCCGCAAGCGTGATCGGCTCGAGCTCGGCCGTGACCTCGTGCCCCGCCGCGCCGACGTCCTGCACGAGCATCGCGCGCAGGCGGCCGAGCAGGTCGGCGAGATCGACGTCCTCGTCCCGTTGCTCGGTCAGCACCTCGTGGACCGCGGCGATCGCGAGGATGCGGTTGACCGAGTCGTCGAGCGCCTTCCGCGGATCGATGTTCTCCGCATCGCGCGCCTGGAGGCGAAGGAGCGAGGCGACCGTCTGGAGGTTGTTCTTGACCCGATGGTGGATCTCCTGGGCGAGCACTCCGCGCATCACCGCGCGCCCGTGCTCGAGCGCCACCGCCGCCTGCTGGGCGATCGACCCCAGGAGCACCTCGTCGTGCTGGGTGAACGGGACGGGGCGATCGGCGACGAGCTCCCCGATCTGGCGACCGCGCCAGCGAAGCGGCTGGCGGATCGCGTACCTGTCGGCGTGCCCCTCCGGCCACGCGATCGCCCCGTCCTCGAGCACGAGCGCGGCCCCGGTCGCCGAGAGCGCGTCCACCGTCGTCTTCACGATCGCCTCGAGCGACTCCTCGAGATAGAGGGCTTCCGACACGGCCTCGGAGATCCGCGCGAGCGCCTCGAGCTCGTGCACGCGGCGCTGCGCCTCCTCGTAGAGCTTCGCGTGCTCGATCGACTGGGCGACCTGGGCGGCGATCGCGAGCAGCAGCTCGATCTCGTCCTCGGTGAAGTCCCGGGCGAGGCGCGTGCGGATGTTCAACGCGCCCTCGAGCCGCACGCCCCGGGCGAGGATGGGCACGGCGAGGATCGACTCGTATTCGTCCTCCGGCAGGTTCGGGAAGTTCTTGAAGCGCGGGTCGAGGTTCGCCCCGGCCGCGATCATCACCGGCGCACGCTCTTCCGCCGCGGAGCCCGTGATCCCCTCGCCCGGCCGCATGCGCGGGCGCTGCGTCATCTCCTCGACGCGCGTTCCGTGGGTCGCCCGCAGCACGAGCTCGGCCGAGCGCTCGTCGTAGAGGTAGACGAAGCAGGCATCGGCACGGAGCGCGTCGGCGACCTTCGTCGCGACCTGGGTGAGGACCTCCTCGAGGTCGAGGGTCGAGTTGACCGCCTCGATCGTGTCGGTCAGGAGCTTGAGGTGCCGTTCGCGGGCGTCCAAGCCGAGAGCGTACGCTTCGCGCCCGTGACCACCCTCCAGTGGCTCCTGGCACTCCATGTCACGGGTGCCTTCCTGTTCCTGGGCGGGACGGTGATGGCCGGGATCTTCGGCGTCCTCGCCCAGCGCGCGAAGCGTCCGAGCGAGGTGGCGGCGTTCCTCGGCCTGATCCGCTACGCGCTCCCGCTGATCATCGTGGGCGCAATCTCGACTCTCGGGCTCGGGCTCTGGCTCGTGAGCTGCGCCGGTTACTCCTACACGGCCCCCTGGATCGTCGTCTCGCTCGTGCTGCTCGTCGCGGCCTCGGTCGCGGGCCGCCAGGGTGGGGCGCGGGAAGCCGAGACCCGCCGCCTCGCGCTCCGGCTCGCCGCCGAGCGCGATCTTCCGAGCCCCGAGTTGCGCGCGAGGATGCGCGACCCGCTGACGCTGGCGCTCTCCTGGGGAGCCGGGCTCGCCGGGATCGCGATCCTCGCGCTGATGATCTGGAAGCCGGGCGCATGAGGCCCGAGCTCCAGCTCTTCCTGCACGTTCTCGGCGCGATCGCGCTCTTCGGAGCGATCGCGACTCTCGGAGTGCTCGGCCTCGCGGCGCGGCGGCTCACGGATCGGGGCCCGCTCGCCGAAGGCCGCGCTGATCACGACGATCGCGGTCGGTGTCCCGGCCTGGGTCGTGATGCTGGTCTTCGGGTCGTGGACGAAGGCGAACGAAGGCCTGCCCGGAACGGTCGGCTGGATCCGGACACCGAATGCGATCGCGCTCGCGGGGATGTTCGTGCTGCTCGCCGCGGCGGCGATCTCCTATTCGTGGCTGCGGCGGCCCGCGGGGGGCTGGCAGCCCGCGCTCCTCGGCTTGCTCTCGGCGGGCTACATCGCTTGCGCTCGGGGTCGCCTGGTGGATGATGACCGCGAAGGTCGGTTGAGGCGCATGTCGGTTAAACTGGACGACATGTCCTTGCGGGGTCTAGCTTCTCGGGGCGCGGTCGTCGGACTCGCGGCCGGCGCGCTCGCGATCTCGGTCGTCGCGGGCAACGCCGCGGTCAACCCGATCTTCTCCACGACGGTCGTGATCCACGTGACCTACGCGCCCGATTGCACGTTCACGATGACGATCGACGGTGGGATCACCGTCGACAACTCGGCTGCGCCGGGCGTGACGATCCCGCCGGGGCCCTACCAGGTCGCGATCAGGACGCCGCTTCCCGACGCGCCCTTCGACACGACGGCCTGCATCGGTCCCGTCTTCTCGCTCACCGGGGCCGGCGTGAACGACGTTCCCAATCTCGCCGCCGTGAACTACATGGGCACGACGCAGAACGTGACGCTGCTGCCCTCCTCGACCTACGTCGCGGTCGATGCGAATCACCCGCTGCTCCAGAAGTTCGTGACGACCGCCGCCACCGGCTCGAGCAGCTCGCTCCTGCCGCCGATCCCGGCCGACACCTCCTCGGGCACCTCCACGCAGCCCGATGTCGTCGGCTCGGGCGTGGCGCCGCTCCGCGGATCGCTTCACGCGTCGGTCACGCAGGCAGGCGTAGCGAGTCTCGATGCGAGCGCGAAACCGGTGACGACGTTGAAGGCGGGGCGCTACTCGTTCCTCGTCGTCGACAGCTCGCCGAAGCACGGCTTCTTCGTGCAGAAGCACGACAAGCGGGCGATTCCGCTCGCCGGTGCTCGCTTCATCGGAAAGAAGACCGTGACCGTGAACCTGACCGCCGGCACGTGGACGTTCTTCTCCCGGAACGGGCGGGCGAAGTCGTTTCTCGTCACGGTCTGACGATCCCGGAGCAATCCGGATCTGCGGACGTCGGTCCGCCGGTGTCGTGCGTTTCTCAGCGCTCGGTCGGGCCGTTCGCGGCCGCGGCCTTCCTCGCGGTTTTACAAAGAACTTACTCCGCAGAGGGGAATCCCAAGACAAAGCGGGAATAGGTTCCGGGAGATGAGCGCACTGGCCCTCGACCTTCGCGACACGGCCGGGTACCTCGTCGCCGATGCGCGCGGGCGGATCGTCGGCAAGGTCGAGTGCCCGATGTACGGCACCTCGCCCGAGATGCCCGATGCGCTGTCTGTTCGCTCGGGGCTGATCATGCGCAAGCGGCACCTCGTCCCCGTCGAGACGATCGAGCAGATCGACGGCGGCTCGAAGGTGATCGGGCTTCGGATCGACCGCGAGTCGATCCGCACCTTCCTGTAGACGCTCCTGCCTGAGCCGTGCTGGCGCCGTGTCTGGGCCCTCGTTGTCCGGAACCGATTAGGGTCACCGGACACAAACGCGCGGGAGGGCCGCATGTCGGACGAGAAGCAGTACCTCACGAAGGGCGGCGACAAGCCGGCGACGGCGGCGGATGCTCTCACGTGGGCGCGGAAGTCGGGCGTCCAGCTCGTCGACCTCAAGTTCACCGACCTGCTCGGCGTCGTGGCAGCACATGACGCTGCCGCTGGCGGCGCTCGAGGACGATCACTTCGAGGAGGGCCTCGGCTTCGACGGCTCCTCGATCCGCGGCTGGCAGGGGATCTCGGAGAGCGACATGCTGCTCGTTCCCCAGGCCGACACGGCGATCCTCGATCCGTTCACCGCGCACGCCGACGATGTCGCTGCTCTGCGAGGTGATCGACCCGGTCACGCGCGAGCCGTACGCGCAGGACCCGCGCCGCGCTCGCCAAGCGCGCCGAGGAGTACCTGCTCGCGACCGGCATCGCCGACACCGCCTACTTCGGCCCGGAGAGCGAGTTCTTCATCTTCGACGACGGTCTCCTACGACATCGACCGGAACCACGCGCACTACGAGGTCGACTCGGCCGAGGGCCACTGGAACTCCGGCGCGCCGGGGCTCGGCTACACGATCCGCCCGAAGGAGGGCTACTTCCCGCCGTCGCCGCTCGGACACGCTCCACGACCTGCGCACGCGAGATGGTGCTGACGCTCGAGGCGCTCGGCATCCCGTGCGAGTTCCACCACCACGAGGTCGCGACCGGCGGCCAGTGCGAGATCGACATGCGCTTCGAGACGCTGACCCGGATGGCCGATCAGGTGATGATCTACAAGTACGTCGTCAAGAACGTCGCCCGCGCTGCACGGCAAGACCGCGACCTTCATGCCGAAGCCGCTCTTCGGCGACAACGGCTCGGGGATGCACTGCCACCAGTCGCTCTGGAAGGACGGCGAGACGCTGATGGCCGACCCCGACGGGCTACGCCGGCCTCTCGCGAGCTCGCGCGCCACTACGTCGGCGGCATCCTCGCGCACGCGCCCGCGCTGCTCGCGTTCTGCGCGCCGACGACGAACTCCTACCGCCGGCTCGTCCCGGGCTACGAGGCGCCCGTCAACCTCGTCTACTCGCAGCGCAACCGCTCGGCCTGCATCCGCATCCCGATGTACTCGGCCTCGCCGAAGGCAAAGCGGATCGAGTTCCGCTGCCCCGACCCGACCGCGAACCCCTACCTGGCCTTCTCCGCGATGCTGATGGCCGGCCTCGACGGGATCGAGCGCAAGCTCGACCCGGGCAAGCCGGCCGACTTCGACCTCTTCGAGGAGAGCCACGACGAGATCGCCCAGGTGCCGGGCTCGCTCGACGAGTCGCTCGACGCGCTCGAGGCCGACCACGACTTCCTGACCAAGGGCGGCGTCTTCAGTGAGGAGCTGATCGCGACCTGGATCGACTGGAAGCGGACGAACGAGGCCGACGTCGTCCGGCTGCGGCCGCACCCGGCCGAGTTCTTCCTCTACTACGACGCGTAGGCCGCGGCCTCCGGGGCGGCGCCGACGGCGGCGAGCGGATCGGATGCGTCGTTCATGGGCCGTCCCGCTCGACCGGCAGCTCGGCGTGCTGCTCCCACTCGGACCACGACCCCGGATAGAGCCGGCCCTCGCGTCCGGCGAGATGGAGCCGGTGCAGGGGAACGCACGCGGTGACTCCCGAGCCGCAGTAGACGACGAGCTCCCCAGCCGGAAGCTCCGGCAGCGGCTCGGGCCAGGGCGCATTCAGCGCGCCGGGGATCCGCCCGGGAACGCGGTCGACCGGATTCGGCTCGCCGCGATAGCGCGCGGGTAGCCGGGCATCGACGAGGACGAGCTCCCCGAGCCGCGAGGAGAGCTCCCCGAGCTCGATCGTGTCGTCCTCACGCCTGCGCGGCGAGAAGACGACCGGCTCTGCCGTCTCGGCCCCGCGGCCAAGCGGCCCGTGCCAGGACTCGAGGTCGATCACCGCACAGCCGTCGTGCCCCCAGTGCCGGAGCAGCCACCACAACCGCTCGGCCCCGCCAAGCGAGCCGTACGCGACGACGAAGACGCCGTCCCCGATCCCGGCCTCGCCCATCGACCGTGCGAAGTCGTCCTCGGAAGGCAACGGATGCCGCCCGCCCGCCCCCGCCGGCCCGCTGAGCGCACCCTCGACATCGACGAACACCGCCCCCGGAATGTGTCCCGCCAGGTATTCCCTCCGCCCGAGCCCAGGATCGTCGAGCGCCCAGCGACAGTCTGCGAACACGTAGCGCATTCCCGCAACCTAATCGCACCGCCCGAGCTCCGACGACATCGGCTCGATCCGCCGTCGCCCTAGAAGACGTTCGCGTACGGCGCGACGTTCGCGTGGGCGATTCGCCCGTTTGCAACGGTGACGCGGAAGACCTTCCCGGTGGTGCTTCGTTCCGTGAAGACGATTCCGTCGGCGGTGAGGGCGAAGCTGGATCCGGCTTCTTGCGAGCGCCCGGCCGTAGGCGGCGTTCATGTCGTGGAGAAGCTCCTTCCCCGGCTCCCGTCTGATCCTCTGCATCCGGCCGGAGCGGACAAACAGTGCGAGGTCGCGCGCTGCGGCGCGATCCGCGAAGTAGGCGCGACCCTTCGCGGTGAACGGGAGCTCGACGGGGCTGTGCGAACCGAGCGCGTCCGGCCAGCGGTGACCGCGGGAGCTGTCGATCTCGCAGCCGTCGAACGGGCCGCGGCTGCCGGTTACCGTGAACCCGACGGAGCGCGTGAAGGTGCCGCTCCGGCCCACGCCGAGTACCGTGGAGAGCCCGTATGCGCGCGCGAGCCGGAAGCAGTCGTAGCTCACCGGACGGCCGAGGAGCTTCGTGAGCGCGGGCGTGAGCCGTCCGGCGGTGATCCGGACGGCCCCGTTCGCACCGGCCAGGGCAGTTACGCCCGAGGCGCTCGCGGCCTGGAGCGGCGCCTTCGGAACGACGGTGTTCGCGACCGGTAGCGGGTGGGCCTGGCGGACGTAGCGCCGTCCGGACCGCACGAACACGCGCCGGATCGGGGACTGGAGCCGCTTCGTCCCGACCACGGCCCCCGCCGCGTTTCTCGCGACGACGGCGACCGGCCAATGCCCGGCTCCCTGATGTGGGCCCGGCACGCCGTAGAAATAGAACCCGGCGTCGATCGGGCTCGAGACGTACACGAACGGCAGCGGGATCGACTTCCCGTCGGCGAACTCCAGCGTCAGCGTGGCAACCGACGGCGAGAAGACGACGCCGTCCACCTCGCGCATGACCGGCGGCTTCGCCTCTCGCCTGTGAGTAGCCGCCGCCGACCGTCACGGGGCCGGCCGACTTGATGGCGGCCCTCGTGAGGCAGCCCCCTCCGGCCACGCCGATCGAGCAGAACCCGCCGCTCCTCGTCGGTGCGATCCAGAGCACGTGCTTCTGGCCGCCGGCCCCCCGGAAGGTGATCGACCTGGCCTCGTCGGGGAGTGGGTGCTGCGCCATTCCCGGCGGCGCGCCCTGGTCGAACTCGAGGAACCGGAGCTTGATCGCGTTCGGAGCGCCCGGGCTCGAGGTGAAGGACACGTTCGTCCGCCCGATCAGGCCGAAGATCAGGCTCCGGACGCCGAAGGCGGGTGTGGCGACGAGGGTGGCAAGCACGACGAGCGCGGCGAAGGCGACGAGCAGCTGGCGGCGAGTCGGGCGCCTGCGGCTCGATCCCGCGGCGGCGGCGAGCACACCCTGCCAGTCGCCGGTGTCGTGGTCTGCCCCCGGTACGAGCTCGTCGAGTGCGACCGAAAGCGGGTCGGTCACCGCGGCACCTCCATCGTCTTTCGGAGCGCGGCATGCGCCTGGGTCAGCGTCGCGGCGACGGTGCCGCGCGCGATCCCGAGCACCTCTCCGATCCGTTCGTAGTCGAGGTCCGCGTAGTGGCGCAGGAACAAGACCGATCGCTGCCGCTCGGGAAGTGCGGCGACGGCGGCCCGGAGCTCCCGCCACTCGTCGGGGTGGCCGTTCGTGAGGGCGAGCGGGATGCCGGGCTCGCCGGCGGGGGTGCGGGCCCGGGATGCCCGCTGGCTGAGCGAGACGTTCAGCACTGTCCGCCATACCCAGGGCTCGAGCGCCTCCGGCTCGCGGAGCGCGCGGTGCTTGCGGAGCGCGCGGACGAAAGCCTCCTGGACGGCATCCGCGGCCGCCTCGCGGTTGCCGAGCACGGCCAGCGCGAGCCGCAAGAACCGCGGGTACTTGCTCCGGTAGAGCTGCTCGAGCGCATGGACCGCCTCCTCGTCGTCCCCCATCACAGGAAACGACCCTAGACGGGCTCAAAACGCTTAGCCACCTCCCGCGGAGAAACTGACGGTCGGTCGCCGATCGTGACGGCTCGTCCATTCTCGAGGCCGTTCGGGACTCTCTTTCCGGCGTGGCAGCTCAGCCGAACCAGCGTGCCTTGCGGCTCGAGCCGAAGTGCTCCTTCTCCGCCACGATCGCGGCCGACGGCTCGGCGAAGATCCCGGTGGGCCTCGGGCCCGAGTAGAAGTCGACGTCGACCCGGGCGACCTTGTCCTCGCCGAACTCGATGTAGCAGGAGCCGCGCCCGTCGTAGCCCTCCGTGTCTCCGCCGCCGCGCGCCTGCGCGATCAGCGCTCTCGCCACCGCCCTGGCGGCGCCTTCGGCGAAGACGCCGGCCTTTGGAACGCCGACCGTCGACGACGTCGCCGATCGCGTAGACGCCCGGGTAGCGGGTCGCGAGCGTTCGCGAGTCGACCGGGACGTATCCGTTCTCGGTCATCCCGCTCGCGACCACGACGTCGGGGGCGCGGTGCTTCGGCACGCCCAGGAACAGGTCGAAGGCAAGCTCGCTGCCGTCGTCGAGTGCGGCGACCTTGCGCACCGGGTCGATCGAGTCGACGCGGAGCGTCGGGATGAACTCGAATGTCACGTTCGCCGAAGGCCTCCACGATCGCGGCGGAGGTATCGGGCGACGGCGGCACCGGGGTGCCGAACGGGATCACGATCTTGAGCTCGACATCGCCCCGGACGCCGCGCGTCGTGAAGTAGTCGTGGAGGAGGAGCGCGCACTCGCTCGGCGCGGGCGGGCACTTGAACGGCGCGCCGCAGACGCCGACGACGACACGGCCGCCCGTCGAACGTGGGCAGGACCTCGCGGAGCACCGAGGCGCCCGCGACGGAGTAGAACTCGTTTCCCCCTTCGCTGAGCCCCGGCGTCGCCGCGAGGTCGTAGTCGGCGCCGAGCGCGATCACGAGCACGTCGGCCTCGACGACGCCTCGATCGGTGGTGACCGCGCGAGCGTCCGGGTCGATCGCGGTCACGGTCTCCCGCAGGAACCGAACTCCAGGCTTGGCAAGCGCGCTGTACGGGAAGCTTCACCGACTCGAGCGTCTTCCGCCCGAACATCACGTCGAGCTTCGAGTAGCCGAAGATGAACGCGTCGCTCTTGTCGATCAGCGTGACTCGACCTCGTCGCCGAGTGCCTCCGACAGCATCGTGGAGAGCTCGAGCCCGCCGAAGCCTGCTCCGAGGATGACGACCCGTGTCTTCAAACCCTGCCCCTCTCGTCGTACGTTTCAGCGGAGCCTAAGGTTTCTGGAGTGTCGCGGGGCGGGTGAGGGATACTGCGATCCTTGCAGCCGCGGTCGTGAGAAGCGGCCCGGCTACTGAACGGTCGCGATATCGGTCACGGTGACCTGGAAGGGCCGGTCGTCCCGCGGAGCGACCAGAAACCCGATCCGCCAGCGTCCCGGCATGGTCAGCGGATCGTCCGGGGTGCTTGTCCTCTGGCTCCGAGCAGTTCGCTCACGGAACGATTGATCGCTCAACCTCCCGATGGAAAGTTGGTACCCGCTCGCGCACGACCCGGAACCCAGCGTCGAAAAACTGGCACCCGCGCGTTACACCTCGACCGTTAGCCTCGACGGCATTGGGGCGGGAGGCGGGTCTCCCGACTAATACAGTCGCCGCAACGCGGCGGCCGCCAGGGAAACCGGCTTGCACCCGCGTTCCCTGCCGCCAACGCCTACGATCGCCAGAAGTGGCCCCGAACGCCGATCTCGCCCGCCTCATCGTCTCGTGCCGCGACCGCCAGGGGATCGTCGCGGCGCTCTCCACCTGTCTCGCCGAAGCCGGTGCGAACATCGTTGGCTCCGATCAGTACTCGACCGATCCCGAGGGCGGCAGCTTCTTCCTGCGCATGGAGTTCCACCTCGCGAACCTCGAGCGCGAGCGCCCGTCCCTCGAGGCCCGGCTTGCGGAGATCGCCGGCGAGCTCGACCTCCGGTGGCGCCTCGACTCCGAGCGGCATCCGCAAGCGGGTGGCGCTCTTCGCCTCGAAGACCGACCACTGCCTGCTCGATCTCCTCTGGCGCTGGCGGCGGAATGAGCTGCCGATGGATGTCGTATGCGTCGTCTCGAACCACCCGGACCTCGAGCCGGAGGTGCGCGCCTTCGGCGTGCCCTACCACCACGTCCCGGTCACGCCGGAGACGAAGGCCGCCGCCGAGGCGCAGCAGCTCGAACTGCTCGCCGGCAAGGTCGATCTCGTCGTGATGGCGCGCTACATGCAGATCCTCACCGCCGAGTTCCTCGAGCGGATCGGCGCTCCGGTGATCAACATCCACCACTCGTTCCTGCCTGCCTTCGCCGGCACCAACCCCTACCTCCGCGCCCACGACCGCGGCGTGAAGCTGATCGGCGCCACCGCCCACTACGCCACCGCAGAGCTCGACGAGGGCCCGATCATCGAGCAGGACGTGAGCCGCGCCTCCCACGAGGCGAGCTGCGGAGGAGCTCGAGTGGATCGGCCGCGACGTCGAGCGCACGGTTCTCGCCCGGGCCGTTCGCTGGCACCTCGACGACCGCGTGTTCGTCGACGGGCGGCGGACGATCGTCTTCTGATCGGGCTTCGATCGTCGCGGTGAGCGCCGCGAGCGGTTACCAGTCGGTCGGCCGGTAGTCCTTCAGGAACTGACCCCAGATGTGCTCGCCGGTGTTGAAGCCGTCGATGATCGGGTCGAGGATGCGGGCGGCGCCGTCCACGATGTCGAGCGGCGGGCGGAAGCGATGTTCGCGCGGTCTTGCGCTCGGCGATCGCGACGGGATCCTCGTCGCTGACCCAGCCGGTGTCGACGCTGTTCATGTGGATGCCGTCGCCGAAGTAGTCGGCTGCCGAGGTGCGCGTCATCATGTTCAGGGCCGCCTTGGCCATGTTCGTGTGCGGGTGGCGCGTGGTCTTGAACCGGCGGTAGAACTGGCCCTCGACGGCCGAGACGTTGACGATGTGCTTGTCGCGCTCGGGTGCCGCGAGCATCAGCGGCTTCAGCCGGGCGTTCAGCAGGAACGGGGCGACCGCGTTCACGAGCTGGGTTTCGAGCAGCTCGACCGTCGAGACCTCGGCGAGCAGCAGCCGCCACGAGTTCCGCTCGCGCAGGTCGACCTGCTGGAGGTCGGCGTCGAGCGCGCCGGCCGGGAAGAGGCCCTCGCCGCCGGCCAGATCCTCGGGCAGAAGCGGTACCTGTGAGAGCTCCGCCGGACGGGTCATGCCGGGCAGCTTCGAGGTCCCGTTCCGGGCGAGCGCAGTCCCGCTGCCACGGAGCTGCTCGTATTCGCCCACGAGCTGCCGGACATGCGCCGGCATCGAACGGCCGGCGGCGGTCTCGCTCTCGATCATGTGCCGGTAGAACTCGGCCGGCCGCCGCACCGTCTGGCACGCGTTGTTGACGATGAAGTCGAGCCGGCCACGGGTGGCGACGAGGTGGGCGCAGAGCGCATCGACGCTCGGGGTGTGCCGCAGGTCGAGCCCGAATACCTCGAGCCGCTCGCCCCAGTCGGCGAAGTCGGGCTCGCGCGCGTAGCGGGCAGCGCAGTCGCGCGGGAACCGCGTCGTGACGATGAGCTCCGCTCCGGCGCGGAGGAGCTTGATCCCGGCCTGGTAGCCGATCTTCACGCGGCCGCCGGTGAGCAGCGCGATGCGCCCGCGGAGTTCGGCGGTCTCGGCGCGCTTGCCGAAGTTGAAGTCGCCGCACGAGCCGCAGAGCTGGTCGTAGAAGGGGTGCACCTCCACGTAGTGCTGCTTGCAGACGTAACAGTGCTGAGGCTCGATCACCTCACGCCGCTCCGGCTCGGCGCCGTCGGCGTCCTCCTGGACGAACGCGCGCGGTGCCTCGACGTTCGGCGTCGTGAACACGGGCTTGTCCCGAAGCACCCGCAGCCCGGTCTCGGCCAGGACCTCCTCGTCGCGAGCGCGCCGGTCGGCCTTCTCGCGCCGCCGCACGGCCTTCACCCCGCGGCGGCGAGCCTCGAGGTCGGGGTTGTAGATCTCGCCGGCCGCCGAGAGGAGCCGGGTCCGCTCCTCCAGCGAGAGCTCCCTGAGCAGCCCGCGGTCGCTAACGAGCGCCTCGAGCGACTCGAGCGCCGCACGAAGGTCGTCCCTTGTCGTCGTCTTCCGAACGGGGTTATCGGGCTCAGCGCTCGCCATCTCGTGCGTTGACGGTACCGTCGACAGTCGGCTGCGGGCGCCGGCCGGTCATCGCCCACACCCCGTCGACGCCGATGCCCGTGAGGTCGACCGGCAGGACGATGGTGAGCTTCTCGGGGCTCTCCACGACAACCTCGACCTGCAGGGCCTCCGGCAGCGAGAACCCGAGCTCCTCGGCAAGGGCCTCCCGGGGGCTCGCGATCAGCCGTGCCCGGAACTCGGGATCCTCGAGCGCGCGCCCGACGATCCTTCGCTCGAGTGCCGGCCGCTCCGTCGGTACCCCGCCGTACGACACAGAGAGACAATAGCCGGGTCGATCCAGGAGGGTGACCGATCCACGCCAGACTGAAGCGTCAGTAACCGAACCGGGTCGCGAGCTCGAGGCTCGCGAGCTGCAGCCACGGCTCGAGGATCCAGTTGGACGGGAAGTCGAACGAGGCCGGGAGCTCGGCGGTTCGCAGCAACGGGTCGTGCATGAAGCCGGCGTCCCAGCCGCCGAGTGCACCCTCCGGGCCGGTGCGCGCGTAGGGAGATCGTTCGGGGTGGCGCATCGCATCGAGAGTCCCAGGGCCGCTTTCGATCCCGATCCAGCGGCAGATCCGCTGCAGCGTTTGCCCGGGATCGTTGAGGACGTCCTCGGAGCGCACCCGCAGCCCCCGATCGGGCGGCAGGCCCGCGATGAACTGCTGGATCCGCGCGTGCTGGTAGTACCAGACGCCGAGACAGAAGTGGTGGAAGAGCTCGGGCGGGACGCGCCAGTAGGCCTTGTCCGACCAGACCCGGTGCATCGAGGCGACGCTCGGCACCGGATGGCGGGTCAGGTGCAGGAACCGGGCCCGCGGGTAGGCCACGCTGAGGCGGACGAGATATTCCTCGCGGCTCGAGTTCTCGGGGGACTTCTCGAGCCCGATCCGGGGCGCTGCGAGGCCGAGCAGGTGATCGAGCAGGTCGGCGACCGTCCACGATCGCCGCGCCTCGACCCAGCGGACTGCCGCGGCGATCGTCTCCGGAGTCTGGCCGCCGTCGTGATGCTCGGCGAGCGCGCGGAAAACACCGGCGAGACGCAGCTGGGTGGCCGGTCCCTTCCAGCCCGGCGGATCGGTCAGGAGCTCGTCGACCGTGTCCTTGCGAAAGAGGGCCAGCTCGGGGAAGCCGCAGAGCTCGGGATGCTCGCCGAGCATCGCGGTGACGACCGAGGAGTTCGAGCGCGCGGGAGCGAGCACGAAGACGGGCGAGAACCACAGAGGATCCCGGCGCGGCGGCGCGGCGACGGCGACCGCAGGAGCCGGCGCGATCCGCGGTGGTTCGCTCTCGGATGTAAACCCAGCCTGGCTCTCCACGGTTCTCCAGCTTCCTGAGGCTCGCCTTTCGAGGAGCTAACGTATCGCTCCGCGCAAGTCACCGATACCTCGTCTACCCGTCGCAGAGCGTAAGCACAGTCGACGTCGGATTCGAGCGTCGCACTCCCGGTGAGGTTCGGCCGGCCGCTGCCTACTGGCAGGGGGACTCTGACGCGGCGGTCAGGGCGAACCCGTAGATGGTGCCGTTGGCGGAGTAGAACGAGGTCGTCGTATTCCCGATCCTCTCCGTGAGTGCGCTGTAGCCGACGCAGTTCGCCGTGCCGGGAGTGCCGAAGATGTTGTAGACGTTCGAGACCGGGTCGCCCATCATCAGACCCTTGAGTCCCCACCCGACGGGCGAGCCGAGCGTGAACACCGCGATGCTGACCCCGCCCTTCGTGCTGCTGGCGAGCGCAACGGCCTTGGCGGCGGCCGCCTCCGCGGCCCTGGCGTTTGCCGATGGCGGCGGTTGCCGCCGCGGCTGCCTTGGCCGCAGCCGCCTTGGCCGCCGGGGTGTGTTTTGCCTTTGCGACCTTCGCTGCCAGGGCGGCGGCCGTCAGCCGCCTTCGTCTCCGCGGTCTGGGCCGCATCTGCTGTCTTCTCAGCAGTGATCGCCGCCTTGGCGGCGGGGCTCCCACCGGACTCGGGGCTCGGAGCGTTGAACTTCACAGCGGCGCCGAGCGGCTCCGGGCCCGGGTACACGTAGAGCCAGACGAGGCTCTTGCCGCAGCTCTGGCAGACCCTGAAGTTGTTCCCCCAGCGCGCCCTGACCTGATCCTGGCTCATCCCGACGCCGACGCCGCCGATCGACTGCCCGGGCACCACCACTCCGCGCGACGGGAAGTTCGTGCTCTGCCTCGCCGTGACGGCGTGCGCCGAGGTGGCCGTGCCATGGGACACGGTTCCGATCAGGACCGAGAGGACCAGCGCCAGCATCGGGATCATTTTATCGTCTCTGACGGGGTGGTGGGGCCGCTCGTGAAACGTGATGCCCGCTGCCCGGTGTGGCGTTCGTTCAGCGGCGGCTTCGCGCTAATCTCTCTGGATGTCTGCCGTGTCGCCGGGCGAGGTCGACCCGCCTCCGGTGCGCAGCCCCCGCCTGGCGTATGTTCTAGCGGTGATCGCACTGGCGCTCGTCGCCGGCTTCGTCGCCTGGCTCGTGCTGCGCGACAACGGACACTCGTCCGCCAAGACGCCGATTGCGTCCGGAGCCTTCGCGATCACGCCGCGGGATCTGCGAAGGCTGGCGCTCTCGATCCACCAGCCGATCTTCTGGCTCGGCCGGAAGTCCGGCTACACCTACGAGCTCACGAAGGGCCAGGACGGGAGGATCTACGTCCGCTACCTCCCCGCGGGCGTCGCCGTGGGGAGCGGGAAGCCGTACCTCACGGTGGCGACGTACCCCTTCCGCGGCGCGTACGCGGCGCTCGCGCAGAAGGCGGCTGCGAAGGGCGCCGTCACGGCGAGGCTCGCCGGCGGAGGGATCGCCATCCTCGACAGCAGCTATCCGGAGAGTGTCCACCTCGCCTACCCGAACGTCGCCTACCAGGTCGAGGTCTACGATCCGACGCCCGCGCGGGCGATGCAGCTCGTCTCGGCCGGAGAGGTGGCGAGCCTGGGCAGCCTGCACCCCTCGGCCGGCACCGGCGCCCAGAGCCTCGCAGCGCCGGTCGCAGCTTCACTCGGGGACCTGAAGACGCTCGCCGCCAGGCTCGGTCACCCGATCTACTGGGCCGGGCCGAGACATGGCTACACCTACGAGTTGACGCAGACCCCGTCCGGGAGGGTGTACATCCGCTACCTGCCGTCCGGGACGAAGGTCGGCGACCCGAGGGCGCGCTTCCTCACAGTGGCCACCTATCCGTTCACGGGTGCCTACGCTGCCGTCGCGAAGATGGCGACGGGCTCGGACAGGATCGGCCTCGCACACGGAGGCGTTGCCGTCGTCGACAGCGGGTATCCGAAGAGCATCCATCTCGCATTTCCGGGAGTGAGCGACCAGGTCGAGGTCTTCGACCCGTCACCGAGCACCGGGCGCAAGCTCGTCGCCTCCGGCGCGATCAGACCCGTCCCATAGCCGGAAATCGCCCGGGTCGACGACTTCGCTGCTCGAGGATCTGGGGCCTCAATCCAGCTCCTGAACGTCCGACAACGAGAACGTCACGCGGGAAGGCCGCTCGTTCGGCCTGCCTCGCGTCGTTCCGGCCGTCAAGGAATCGGGATAACGGTAAGGCTTCGGTTCGAGAAGTTGACCGTCGACCCATCACCAGAGCGATAGACGGCAGTGAACACCGTCGGCACCGGGTTGAGATTTGCACGAAGTACACGGCACTCGCCTGAATGAAGCCCGTATCAGAACTCGTTCCGTGCTGACGCACAACGGCCCTGACGTCGCAGTCGGAAGACGGTATGCAGTTCTCCTGCGTTGCGCCCAGACCTGACGTCGCGAAGCTCATGAACTCTGCATCCGCAGGGCTAGGCCGGGATCACGATGATCTGTCTCGCATTGAACGTTGCGGTGGCGGTGCCGCCGGGCGGGATCGTGACGCTCTTGTAGACGGCGCTGAAGGTGATCGAGGTTCCAGGGGTCAGGTTGGTGATGAGCACCGTGATACTCGCCCGGACTGGATTCTCGCCTGACACTCGAAGCGAGTTCGCGTCCAATGCAATGCTGCCGTTGAGGCTGACTGACATGAAAGCCGTCGAGGTTGGGCCGCTGTTGTTTGAGGAGGTTCCGCTTAGCTCGCCTGTCAGGATCACGAGCAGGTTCCCGGAAGCCGGGACCGTCACCGTCACCGATGGCCCATCGAGCAGCGAAACGTAGACACTGGAGTTCGTCGTAACAATCCCGGTCGCAATGCCCTGGACAGGCGCGATTGCCCCGCCCGTGCCGGTCGGCCCGGTAGCCCCCGTGGGGCCGGTCGCCCCTGCGAGGCCGGTGGGACCGGTCGGCCCTGTTGAGCCTGTCCCCGCTGGGCCGGTAGGACCGGTCGTGCCCGTGGCGCCTGCCGCGGCGGTTGGGCCGGTCGCGCCGATAGGTCCTGTCGGGCCGGCGGTTCCCGTGTTTCCGGTCGCGCCTGTCGCGCCGCTCGCGCCCGTGGCGCCGTTCTGGCCGGTCGCACCTGTCTGTCCGGTGGCGCCGGTCGCGCCTGTTGCGCCGATCGGGCCGGCGGGGCCTGTCGGGCCGGCGGCCCCCGTCGCCCCGGTCTGACCCGGTGTGCCGGTCGCGCCGGATTGACCTGTGGTTCCCGCTACGCCGTTCTGGCCGGTCGCACCTGTCTGTCCGGTGGCGCCGTTGGCTCCGGTCGCGCCTGTTACGCCGATCGGCCCGACAGGCCCTGTCGGGCCGGCGGGACCCGTGCTTCCTGTCTGGCCCGTGGCGCCGTTCTGGCCGGTCGCACCTGTCTGTCCGGTGGCGCCGGTCGCGCCTGTTGCGCCGATCGGGCCGGCGGGGCCTGTCGGGCCGGCGGCCCCCGTCGCTCCGGTCTGACCCGGTGTGCCGGTCGCGCCGGATTGACCTGTGGCTCCAGTCGCCCCTGTCTGGCCGGTGGCGCCGCTTGCTCCGGTCGCGCCGTTCGGGCCTGTCGGGCCGGCGGCACCCGTGGTTCCGGTCGCACCCGTCGCCCCGGTCGCGCCCGTCGCTCCGTTAGCTCCGGTCGCGCCGGTGCTTCCGGTTGCGCCGGTCTGACCTGTGGCTCCGGTGGCGCCACTCGCTCCGGTCGCGCCTGTGAGGCCGATCGGGCCGGTCGGGCCTGTCGGTCCGGCGGCGCCGGTGCTTCCGGTTGCGCCTGTCGCCCCGGTTTGGCCCGCGGCTCCGGTCGTGCCTCTTTCGCCGGTCGCCTGCCCGTGGCTCCTGTGGCACCGGTCGGGCCGTTCGGGCCAGCGGCGCCCGTGGTTCCGGTCGCGCCCGTCGCCCCGGTTTGGCCTGTGGCTCCGGTGGTGCCTCTTTCGCCGGTCGTGCCCGTGGCTCCTGTGGCTCCTGTGGCACCGGTCGAGCCGTTCGGGCCTGTCGGCCGGCGGCACCTGTGTTTCCGGTTGCGCCGGTGGCTCCGGCCTGACCTGTGGCTCCGGTGGCGCCACTCGCTCCGGTCGCGCCTGTGAGGCCGATCGGGCCGATCGGGCCTGTCGGGCCGGTCGGGTCCGGTCGCGCCGTTAGCTCCGGTCGCGCCGGTGGTTCCGGTCGCTCCCGTGTTTCCGGTCGCTCCGGTCGCCCCGGTCTGACCTGTGGCCCCGGGGGCGCCGTTGGCTCCGGTCGCGCCTGCAGCACCGGTCGCCCCGGTTTGACCTGTGGCCCCGGTTTGACCGGTAGGCACCGGCGGGCCCCGTGCTTCCGGTAGCGCCCGTTGCGCCGGTCGCCCCGGGCTGACCCGCGGGCCCGGCAGCACCGGCCGGCCCTGCGGCGCCGACCGGCCCTGCTACGCCGGCGGGACCGACGGCGCCGGTCGCACCCGCCGGCCCAGGCACGCCCGTTGCGCCCCTCGGTCCGGTCGGACCGGCAGGGCCGCCTGCGGTCGGAGGGACGAATGCGGCCGTCGGCGGCCAGGCGATCCTGCGCTCATTTTTCGCGCATGGGCTTTGGCGCAGCTTGAGGTCTCGGAACGTCTGCGGGTTGCCCGTCAGCTCGATGCACGCGGTGTAGACGACAGGCTTCGCCTGCCGGGCCGCGGCCGCCACTCCCGCCCCCGAAACCGGGAGGATGAGGATGAAGGCAGAGAGTGCCCCGAGCCGCACACAGAACGTCACGCCGCCGAGCCTATGCACCTTGTGCTCCACGCTCCCCGCAATAGACTCCGTGAACCCTACCCGTTTACAGCAACAATTATACTTTCGAGCTTCCGCATTACAATCGGCGCGCGCTCCCGTTCCGCCGCCGCGTAGGGCCGCGACGACCGAGTCACGAGGGGATGCACCCGAGCCGGTGTGGGTGGGGTAGCGGATGGGACGAAGAGAGTCGAATGAGTCACCTCCGGCCAAGTTGAGCGTGCCGTGGAGACCTGGTCGTGGCGCGCGGCGACTACGGCTTGGAGGCGCGAGCTCACGTGGAGGGGGTCGAAGCAGAAGGCGAACGTGGTTCCGGACCGTCTGCGTGCTCAGGTGGAGCTCCTGCGCGATCTGCTTCGTCGAGCGCCCTTGCTCGAGGAGACACAGCACTTCGGCCCTGTCGGGGCGCCAGGTGCGCCGGAGCTCGGTTCGCCTCCTTGTCGAGCGGGCGGGCCGGCAACCCGAAGACGCCGACGACACGCTCGTCGCCCATCAGCTGCAGCCACCGGCGAACAGTTCGGTCGATCGACAGCGGCTTGTCACGTGTCGCCCAAACGCCGAAGGGCGCCGTCGTCGGCGCCCTTCGGGTTCGAGTGGAGCTGGTGGTGCGCTAGCTGGCGTTGACGCAGACGACGTACAGCGTCATGTCTGCGAGGCTCACCTTGTCGTTGACCTGCACGATCCACCCGGAGTTGTCATTCGGCTTGACCGTATTCGTGTTCCAGTCCATGCGACCGGGGAAGGATGCGATCACGCCGCTCCCGTCCGTGAGTGCCTGCGAGTTGAACCCGCTGTCGCCCTCCGACGTGAACCGGTAGCCGCCGCCGAGCGCGACCTTGTCGGGCGAGCAGGCGACCGTGGCGATAGCGCCGCTGCCGACCCCGGTGTACCCCGGACCCATGTCCGAGTTGGCGTCGTCTTTCGAGTAGCGCCAGGTGCGAACCTCGTATCCACTGACTCCGATCGCTCCCCGGAGGCCCTGGGCGCCCGTTGCACCGGTCGCGCCCGTGTCGCCCTTCGACCCCTGCGCGCCCGTTGCACCAGGGTCGCCCTTCGGGCCCTGAACACCGGCAAGCCCGTTTAGGCTCGTGGCGGGGGCGCTCCGCGTTCCCTGCAGCGCCTTACGGGCGGCTGGAGAGAGCTTTGAGAGCGAGACGACGCCGTTCTTGATCTGACTGGACGACGTGATCAGGTACTGGTGGGCGGCAAATGCGCCGGAGGTGACCGCGAGCACTACGACGAGCCCCGCGATCAGGGTGATTCCTTTTTTCAAGACTGTTCCTCTCTTAGCCCCAGGCCGGCACAGTACGACAAGGCAGGAGCGGCGTTCGGCCTGGGATCTTTCACGCTGCTCGCAGGAACCACGGTAACCCTGCCCCGGCTGTGCCACCATGACCCGATCGGGTCGGTTTCGGGCCGGCGCCGGCCGGCTGATGGGCGGAGACCTTCGCCTCTCACCCGAGTGCGGCGACCCGGGCTGCGAACTCGTCGATCCTGTCGGCTCCGTCCAACGCCCCGAGCTCGAGCTCGTAGAAACGGCTTTCGCCCGCGGCGAGCTCGATGAGCTCACCACGCGCCCTTGCGTCGAGTCGACCCGAAGTTCGGTTCGTCGACGGCTCGATGCCGACGACGTATGTCCCCTCGCCGAGCATCCGCCAGATGAAGTGGTGCGGAAGCTGGTCCTGGCGGAAGACCTGATACGCCCCGAGGCCGATCCCTCGGTTCACGACGGCGACCGGAACGGAGCCGTCGTCCTCGGCGGTCAAGTCGTGCTCGAAGACCTGCTCGACGTATCCGGAGACCGGTCCGTGCAGGAGGCGGTAGCCGTCGGCGGGATAGTCGCCCCGGGCGCGCACCGCAGTTGCGGGCGCGAGCAGCTCCGACCCCTCGGCGACGACCGGCCAGCCGAGGTTCACGTGATACAGGAGCATGTGAGGCGTGGTGTCGTAGCCGACGTTCACGACCTGATCGCGGATCGACAACCTCGACTCACCCACACGCGCTTCGATCCGCCGCCGGAGGAGCAGTTGCTCGCCGAAGACTGCCGCCTGGAGTACCTCGCCTTCGGCATAGAGCATGCACTCGTCGCCGCGCCACTCCTCTCCGTAGGCGGTGAGCCGTGCGGGGATGCCGGAGACTCGACCATGGAGCCCGTAGCGCTCGAGCGGCTTGGCCGGATAGTGATACTGCTCGGCCGTGTCCTCCGCCGGGGCGAAGGCGTGGTCGAGGCCGCAGGTCGTCAGCAGGCCCGCACCGAAACTGCGCAGAAAGCCAAGACCTTCCGGCTCGTAGAACCACGGCCCTGCAAATCCCGGCCGACCCGTCCAGGCGAGCGACCGTCCCTTCTGCTGGCAGCGGCCGATGTCGAATGCGCGGTCGACGATGACGTCGAACTCGAACCCAGAGCCGGTCCGGAACTCGAGCACCCGCACCCCCCGCTCGTTCCCGTCGCCGAGAGTGGTCAGCCGCACGCCGGCGACCTGTTCGAGGCGACCGACCCTGCGGAGCAGCTCTTCCCGGGAGTAGAAGGTGCCGTCGAGGTCAGGCATCGGAAGCTCGAGCCTCGAGCTGCTCGCAGATCGCCGCGAGGAAGCGTGCGCCTTCGGCACCGTCGACAGTGCGGTGATCGACGGTCAAGGTGAGGTCGAGTTGCGTGACGGCGGCGATGCCGGCGCCGGTGACGGCCGGCCGCTCCACGACTCGGCCGACCGCGAGGATCGCCGTCTGGTCGGGGTCGACGATCGCCTCGAAACGGTCGACGCCGAACATGCCGAGGTTGCTGACCGTGACCGCCGCCGGTTCCGTGAACGCGGCCGGCAGGCGCCCCGCACGACCTTCTTCGACGGCGCGTCGTACCGTCTGGACGAGCTCCTCGAGGCTGACCCTGCCGGGCTCGGGAATCGTCGCGACGATCAGGTTGTCGTCCGAGGCGATCGCCAGTCCGACGTTGTTCCTCTCGAGCGCGCGCAGGCGAGGGCCGTCCTCGACCCAGATGCGGTTGACCCTCGGGAAGCGCCCGAGCGTCGAGCCGACCGCCCTGAGCAGGAGGTGGGTGAGCGTGAGGCCCTCTGTCTGCTCGGCGAGCTCGAGGGCTGCTCGGGCGTCGATCGTCCTCGAGAGCGCGAACTGGGGAACGCTCGTCGCCCGCAAGAGGCGACCGGCGATGGCCTGTCGATTCCTGGGGACAGGCTGATCCAGTCCGCTCACGGGCTCCGGCTCGGTCGTGCTGTTCGACTCGACGTCGCGCCGTTCGATCCGGCCACCCGGCCCGGTTCCGGACACGAGGGCGAGGTCGATCCCGAGCTCCTTCGCGAGCGTTCGGGCGGCGGGCGTTGCGAGGACGCGATGCCCCGCGGTGCTCGACTGCAGCGGTCGCGGGGCGGCGCTTCCCGGCACCGGCGGGACAGCAGGCTTCCGCCCTGTCTCGTCGTTGTCCGGAACGTGCTCGCCCGGCTCGCCGAGCCAACCGACGAGGGTCCCCGCGAGAACGGTTTCGCCCTCCGCGAGCACCGTGCGGAGCAGCGTTCCCGAGGCGGAGGCCTCGACCTCGAGGGTTGCCTTGTCTGTCTCGACCTCGAGCAACGGCTCGCCCTCCGCCACCGTCTCCCCGACCGACTTCAACCAGGCGGTCAGGCGCAGCTCGTCGCTCGTCTGACCGAGCGGGGGCATGCGGATCGGCGTCGCCACGCCTACGCCAGCATGTCGTTCACGACGGCCACGATGGCCGCCACCTGGGGCAGCACGGCTTCTTCGAGGACAGGTGCGGCCGGCGCCGGCACGTCGGCTGTGGCGACCCGCTTGATCGGCGCCTCGAGGTAGCCGATGCATTCGTCCGCGACGCGGGCGGCGACCTCTGCACCCCAGCCGCCGGTCAGCGTGTCCTCGTGGACGATCACGAGCCGGCCCGTTCGCCGAACGGACTCGAAGATCGTCTCGTTGTCGAGGGGAAGCAGCGTCAGCGGGTCGATCACCTCGCATTCGATGCCGTCGGCGGCGAGCTCCTCGGCCGCGGCGAGCGCGCGGTAGAGCGAGACGTGGGTGGCGACGATCGTCACGTCGGTTCCGGGCCGCTTCACCACGGCCTTCCCGATCGGGAACGTGTACTCATCCGTCGGGCACCTCGGCGGTGAGGTCGAGGCCGCCGGCTGCTTCACGGCCCTTGCTGCCGTAGAGCAGCTTGTGCTCGAAGATGAGCACCGGGTTGTCGTCGCGGACTCGCGCTCTTCAGGATCCCCTTCGCGTGGTAGGCGTCCGACGGGGCGACGACCTTGAGGCCGGGGACGTGGACGAAGTAGCTCTCCGGGCACTGGCCGTGCTGGGCCCCGCGCAGCGTCGCGCCGACGGGCGCCCGCATCACCATCGGCACCGACAGCTTCCCGCCGGACATGTAGCGCAGCTTTGCCGCCTGGTTGACGAGCTCGTCCATGCACTCGAAGAGGAAGTCGGAGTACTGCATGTCCGCGATCGGGCGCATCCCGAGCACGGCCGCGCCGACCGCAGCGCCGGCGATCGCCTTCTCGCTGATCGGCGTGTCGATGATCCGTTCGTGGCCGAACTCCTCGACCAGTCCCAGGTAGACGCCGAAGGCGCCACCGAACCCGCCTTCGACGCCGATGTCCTCGCCGATCAGGAAGACGTCGTCGTCGCGGCGCATCTCCTCGGCGATGCCCTCTCGGAGCGCCTCGGAGATCGTCAGTCGCCGGGCTTCGGTCACCGTTTCAGGCATACACGTCCTTGAAGGCGTCGGCCGGGTCCGGGAACGGCGAGTCGCGGGCGAACTCGACCGCGTCGTCGAGCTCCGCGCGCACCTCGCCCTCGAGCTGCTCGAGCGTCGATCCGGGCAGGGAGGCGCCGAGAACGGTCAGCGGGTCGCGCGAGGCCCACTCGGCCTCCTCCTCGCGTGTGCGGTACCCGCGCGCATCGCTGCGGCTGTGACCGGTGAACCGATAGGTCTTGCACTCGAGCAGCGTCGGGCCGTTCCCGGCGCGGGCTTCTGCCACCGCGTCGGCTGTCGCCTGGCGAACGGCGAGGACGTCCATCCCGTCGACGATCCGCGCGGGTACCCCGTAGGCCAGGGCTCGATCGGCGACATCCGGTACGCGCGAGACCCGGGTATAGGAGGTGGAGGCGCCGTAGAGGTTGTTCTCGCACACGAAGACGATCGGGAGGTACTCGACCGCCGCGAAGTTGAGGCCCTCGTGGAACGCCCCTTCGTTCGTGGCCCCCTCGCCGAAGAAGCAGGCGGCGACCTGGTCGCTCCGGCGCAGTTTCATTGCGAGCCCGAGGCCGGTGACCACCGTGTTGCCTCCACCGACGATCGCGATTGCCGGCACCATTCCGACCGACGGGTCGCCAAGGTGCATCGAGCCGCCCTTGCCCCCGCAGCAGCCGGTCGCCTTCCCGTAGAGCTCTGCCATCGCGGCGCGGGCACTCACTCCTTTCGCGAGCGCGTGGCCGTGCGGGCGGTGGGTCGAGGTGATCCAGTCGTCCCGTCGAAGGACGTCGCACACGCCGGCGGCGACCGCCTCCTGGCCCTGGTACTGGTGGAGCGTGCCGGGAATCTCACCGTCGAGAAAGAGTCGATAGACCCGGTCCTCGAAGCGGCGGATCAGAAGCATCTTGCGGTAGAGCCGCGGCCCGTCGGCGGTGCTTCGATTCGGTTCGGCGTTCATGCTCGCGGCGGATGTTCGCAAAGGATCACTCGGCCCGTCCGGTTGAGCCGTAGAGGCGCATGAGCTCACGCACCTTCTCGATCAGGCCGTCGGTCGCTCGCTCCAGGAGATCGGTTTCCCGGTGGGAGCCGACGAGGTCGTGTGGGCTGAGCCCAGGTGACGACGAGGCGACGGCCACTCCCAGCCCGTCGAGGAAGGTGCGCTTCAGGACGGTTCCGACGTTGAACTTCGCGACGCCCCGCCCGATCGCGCCCGGAACCGCCTCCGGGGGAAAGGCCGTCCCGCCGTGGATCACGAGCGGGACCTCGACCGCGCGATGGATCTCGTCCAGCAGCTCGAGGTCGACCGGTGCGAGGCGTCCTTCCAGGGTGTGCACGTTGCCGATCGAGACGGCCAGCGCATCGACCGCGGTCGCCTCGACGAAGGCCGCTGCAGCCGAGGGAGTGGTCAGCGCGGCGTGCGACTCGTCGACCTGACCGCGGCTGTCGCCGTCGGGAAGCGTTCCGAGCTCGCCCTCGACGGCGACTCCGCGGGCGTGCGCGACCCGCGCGAGCTCGGCGATCGGTTCGGCCTCGCTTGTACAGAGCATCACCGCATTGAATCCGGCGTCCATGCCCCGCAGTGCGTGCTCCAAGGTGTGGGCCTCGTTCAGGAGCAGCGAAACCGGCACCCGGCTGCGCTCTGCCGCTACTCGGCCGATCGCGCCGAGCGACTCGATCCCGCCCCGGTCGAGCCAGCCCTGGTCGATCAGCAGACAGCCGAACCCGATGACCGCCGGTGAGCGCTCGAGCTCGGCGGCTCTCACGACGGCCTCGAGCGAGTAGCCGTCCCACGCCTCGAAGTACCCGACCGCGTACCCGCCGGAGCGCGCAGCGGAGAGCAGGTCGGGGAGGGGGACGAGCGTCACTGGATACCGTTTAGCGGATGCGCGGCGAGGAAGGCATCGGCCTCCAAGCGCGTAAAGACGCCGTCAGCACAGCCGAGCGCCGAGCACGCCGAGGCGCCCATCACGCTTGCAAACCGCGCCTTGCGCTCGATGTCCCAGCCTTCGAGAATCCCGACGGCGAGGCCGGCGGCGAACGCATCGCCGGCGCCAGACGGCTCGACCACGTGCATGGGTGGGGCGGGCAGCTCGAAGGAGCCCTCCTCGCTGCGAACGTAGAGCCCTTCCTCGCCGAGCTTGATCATCACTGTGCGCGCGCCGTGCTCGATGAGTCGCTCCGCCTGCAGCTCCGGATCGGCTCGACCGGTCAGCGCCCTTGCCTCGTCGAGGTTCGGGATGAAGTAGTCGGCGAGAGGAAGGAGCCGGCTCACCGCGGCGAGCGACTGGTCGGTGCGCGAGGGCGCGACCACATCGAGGACGATCGCGGCGCCGCGGGCTCTCGCCTCTTCCAGTCGCCGGGCGAGCTCATCGTCGCGCAAGGCCGGAAGAATCAGGTAACCGCCGACATAGATCACTTCGGCGGTCGCAAAGGCCGTGGCGGCGATGTCGTCAGCCGCGAGTGCGGCGTTGGCTCCGAACGTGTGCAGGTAGCGCCGGTCCTCGCCTACGACCGGGATGATCACGGTCTTCGAGGTGCCGATCCCGGGCGTCGTCAGGACACCGCTCGTGTCGACTCCGCGCGCAGCGAGATCCCGCTTGACGAGCTCGCCGAAGACGTCGTCCCCGACGCGACCGCCGACTGCCGCGGCCACGCCGAGCTTGCCGAGCGCGATCGCTACGTTCGCGGCGCAGCCGCCGGGCTCGATCAGGAAGTCATCGGTCGTCATGAGCTCGCCGGCAGCGGGCATCCGCTCGAGCGGCGGGACGAACACATCCGCGACCACGACCCCGAAGCAGACCACGCGGGGACTGCCAGTTGGGATCGGCGCGGTCACCGCCGCACAGCCTATTCGCGCAGCGGACGTCAGGTCTGCGAGACGATGACCGTCGCGCCCACGGGCAGCCAGTCGTAGAGCCAGGCCATGACGGAGTAGGGCACGTGGACGCAGCCGTGGCTGGCGTAGGGCGCCGAGGTTGGAGCCGGCGCCGTAGGCATCCGTCGGCTCGGCCGGGTCGTCGTGCAGGAAGTCGTTGTCGAAGAAGTACATCGCCCAGGTGACGGTGGTCGGCGGGTAGTAGTAGGCGCTCCCCGGCGGCCACGGGGAGGTGAAGGTGTAGGGACTCGCGCGATAGTGGACGAAGTAGCTCCCGACCGGGGTCGGAAGGGCCGGGCGGCCGGTCGTGATCGGCGTCTCGCGGATCGCTCGGCCGTTCACGTATGCAGTCAGCGTCTGAGATCCGATCCGGACGACGACCGCCTTCTGCGCCAGGCTCCCCGACTTCGGCGGCGGCTTCCGCACGACCGGCAAGCGGGATCACCCCGTGGTTGCCCGTGGTGAGCTGACGAGTGATCAGTCCGACCATCTTCCTCGTCTGGATCGCAACCGACCCCTGCACCGGCGTGATCACGGCGTGGCTCCCCGCGAGCCTGACCCCGGCCGCGGCGGCCGGTGCGGCTCCAGCGCTTCTCGAGCGAGGACACGTACGCGTTCACGCTTGCCGGGTCGACTGCCACTTTCAACGGCGGGAGCAGCGCGCCGGGCGACGCGGTGAGCGCTGCCGTCAACGTGGGCCGGAGGTCGAGCCGGGCTCCGGCCTTCGCCCGGCTCACGTTCCAGTAGGCCCCGGCGTAGCTCAGCCGGAGGCCGGCTGCGAGCGGCCGGTCGAGGACTGCGCGGGCCTGGTCGCTCGACATTCCTCCGATCGCGACCGAGCCCACCTTGACCCCTTCCGGGACGTGACCGGCCGCGAGCGTGTGGAACGTCCGAGCGCCGCCGAAGACGACGCCCGGCTCGAGTCTTCGCGACGACCCGGAAGCGATAGGCGGTGTCCGGGAGAAGTCCCTTGACGAGCAGGTCCGTTCCCGGCTCTGCTCGACCGCGCTGCAGGCGAGGTAGGAGCTCCCTCTGCCGTACTGGACGACAAGAGTTGCTCCGGCGGCCGGCGTGACGTGGGCGGTGACCCTCGCCCTCGTCGGCCCGACGGCGACTCCCGTGCGGCGGGTAGGAAACCGAGGCGGACGCCTTCGCCGGCGGGGAGGACACCCAGGGCGGGCACCGCGGATACGCAGTGCCCTCGGCCCGCGACGCCGGTGCGATCGCCAGGGCTGCCGAGACGGCGAGCAGGCTCCCGACGAACGCCGTTGTGCCGATCTTGGAGGAATTTCTTGCCATCAGCGGCGTTTTTCGCGACTGAACGCCCATCATCCTCGTAGCCCCATGGATCGGAGTCATCCCTGCGCCGGCCGCTCGGCTACCACCGCGAACTTGCGGACACGGCCTGACGCGAGCCACCCGGCCCATAGGCGATGCGCAGCCAAGAGCTCGTCGAGCGCCCGGCGCCCGATTTGCGAAGCGATCGCCGGAGCATCAGCCGCGAACGCGTCGGCCAGCGAGCCGGCCACGGCGCCGTGCGACCGGCTCCAGTCCTCCTGCCAGCGAACCGCCAGACCTGCCCGCGCGAGCAGCCCGTGCATCTCCTCGAGCGGAGCGAGCCAAACCGTGTCGGCGTTCGGCATGTGCGCCCGCTCCGACTCGGTCAGGGGTACGCCCTCCTCCATGGTGAACGCGAAGCGCCCGCGCGGTACGAGCGCATGGGAGATCGCCTCCACCAGCGTCTCCTTGTCGCGGAAGGCGAGCATCGTCTCGAGCAGGAACACCGCATCGAAGGTGCCGGGTGGGAGCGGCGGGACCGGCGCGACCATGAAGCGGCAGGGCAGGCCACGAGTACGCTCGCGCGCGATCTCGACTGCGCTCGTGTTCGAGTCGACACCGACGTAGCTGCAGCCGAGCTCGTGCGTCAGGAACCGTCCCGGTCCGGCGACTCCGCAGCACAGGTCGAGGACGGAGACGCCGGCGACGACCCTGGCGCGCTCGCCGAGGGCGCGGATCTCGCTCGCCCGCATGAAGCTCTCCTGCTCGACGTACTCGCCTGGCTCGAAGGCTGACTCACGTGCTCGCCGGAGTGCCTCGACGAGCCGACGACGCTCGTCCTGCGTCATTCCGCGTTCCGAGCGAGAAACGTCCCAGGCGCGGCGACGCTCGGCGACCTCCGCGCAGCGACTGCGACTTGTCGCGGCCGGCGCGCAAATCGCTGCCGCTCCTCCGAAGCCGACTCGTCGCAAAACCGATCCAAGCGATCAACCGTACTTCCTCTCCGGATGTTGGAGGCCGGAGCACCGCCGCGGCGGGCGCGAGGCCGCCAGCAGGCGGAGCTGGGCGCCCAGCTCGGCCCGCTGGCCGGCCTCGTCAGCCAGCTGCTGCTGCTTGCCGCGCTCTCGTGGACGGTCGGGATCGGCGGCGCCGGCTGGCTCGTCGGGCTCGCATCGGGGCTGGCGCTCGACGTCGCGGTCGCCCGCGCGCTTTGGCGCTCGCCCACGGCGAGGCTCGGCCCAGCCGACTGGGTGACGCTGGCCCGGGCGACGTTGGTCGTGGGCGTCGCCGCTCTGACCGCGGCCTCGTTCGAGCGGCCCGAGGCCGTCGCAACGCTCGTGACACTCGGGTCGCTTGCGCTCGTGCTCGACTTCGTCGACGGATGGATCGCGCGGCGCACCGCGACGGAGTCGGCACTCGGCGCCAGGCTCGACGGCGAGGTCGACGCGTTCCTGCTCCTCGTGCTCAGCGTGGAGGTCGCCCCGTCTATCGGCGCGTGGGTGCTGGCGATCGGCCTTGCTCGCTACGCCTTCCTCGCGGCCGGATGGGGCCTCCCGTGGCTGCGCGCACCGCTGCCCCGGCGCGACTGGCGGAAGACGGTCACGGCGCTGCAGGGGATCGCGCTCGTGATCGCGGCCGCAGGGATCGTGCCTGCCACCGTGAGCCGGATCTTCCTTGCGGTCGCCCTCGCGCTGCTGGCCGAGTCGTTCGGCCGTGACACGTGGTGGCTGTGGCGGCACCGCCACGACCCGTCAGCCCAGCCTGCTCCGGCCCGCGCCCGGCGCCCGGCCGAGACCGCGGTGCTCACGCTCCTCGCCCTGACGGTCGTCTGGGCCACTCTCGTCGCTCCGATCCGGCCATGGCTTCTCACCCCGGGCTCCTTCGTGCGGCTTCCGCTCGAGGGGCTCGTTGTCGTCGGCCTGGCCGTCGCCCTGCCGACCCGCGCCCGGCGCTTCGTGCCGTGGCTGATCGGACCGCTGCTCGGCGTGCTCTTCCTGATCAAGCTCCTCGATCTCGTCTTCTTCACCGCCTTCGACCGGCCCTTCAACCTGGTCGAGGACTGGAGCTACCTCACGATCGGCGTCGGGACGGTGCGAGTCACCTTCGGCAGCAAGGACGCCGATCTCGTGGCCGCAGCCGCCGTCCTGGTCGTGCTCGCGGCGTTCCTCGTCCCCACTCTGGCCGTCGGCCAGCTCACGCGAGTCGCGGCCCGCCATCGCGGCCGCTCGCTGCAGATCGTTGGCGTGCTCACGGCCTTCTGGGCCCTTTTCTCGCTGGTCGGGGTAGGGGTCTCCGGGGGAGGGATCGCCTCGACGAGCGCCGCGCGGCTCGCGGTCGACGAGGTCCACGCCGTGCGGGCCGACTTCCGCGACCAGGCCCGGTTCAGGGTCCTGATCGATCGCAAGGATCCCTACCGCAACACGCCCCCCGCTCGGCTGCTCGAGGGTCTGCGCGGCAAGGACGTCCTGCTCGTCTTCGTCGAGAGCTACGGGAAACTGGCGGTCCAGGGCACGTCCTTCTCGCCCGGCATCGACGCCGTCGTCAACGCCGGAACGAAGGAGCTCCAGGCCGACGGATTCTCCTCCCGCAGCGGCTGGCTCACCTCGTCGACGTTCGGCGGAGGGAGCTGGCTCGCGCACGCCACCCTGCAGTCCGGAGTCTGGGTCAACAGCCCCGGCCGCTATTCCCAGCTGATCGCCAGCAACCGTCTGACGCTCACCGACGCGTTCCGGCGCGCCGGATGGAGGACGGTCGCGGACGTACCAGCGACGCACGGCTCCTGGCCGGAAGCGAGCTACTTCTACCACTACGAGCAAATCTGGGATCGCGACAACCTCGGATATCACGGCCCGAAATACGGCTTCTCCCCGCTGCCGGACCAGCTGGCGCTCCAGGCGCTGCAGAAGCTCGAGCTGGCGAAGCCGAACCGGCCTCCGGTGTTCTCCGAAATCGACCTGACGTCGAGCCACGAGCCCTGGACGCGGATCCCACCGCTCATCTCCTGGAACCGGCTCGGCAACGGCTCGATCTTCGACCGGCTGCCGATCGACCGAACCGGCCTGACCGACACCCAGCAGGGATATGCCCAGTCGATCAAGTACGCGCTGCGGTCGCTGTACACGTTCGTCGAGCGCTACGGCAACAAGAACACCGTGCTGATCGTGCTCGGAGACCACGAGCCCTCGAGAGTGGTGGGGAAGCCTCCGGGGCACGACGTGCCGATCACGATCGTCGCCCACGACCCAAAGGTGATCGCGAGGATCTCGTCCTGGGGTTGGACGAACGGGATGCTGCCGAGCCCGAAGGCCCCGGTCTGGCTGATGAGCGCGTTCCGGAACCGCTTCTTCGCCGCGTTCGACCACTGAAGCCGGGCGCAGGATCGTCGCCTTCGGGAGTCGCGTCAACCTCCGTTGCCTCGCCGGGCTCCCTCGAACCGCGACGACAGGGCGTAGCGCAGGCGAACGACGTCGCCGAGCATCTGGACGTCGACGAGCTCCGCCCGGCGGGTGGGGTTCCAGGGGAAGGTGCCGTCCCGGACGAACCTGGGCGCCTCGGAGTCGCCGACGAAGACCGGGGCGACGGTCAGCTGCAGTTCGTCGACGATGTCCTCCGTGAGGAACTGCGTGTGGACCGTGCCCCCGCCTTCGACCATCAACCGCTCGACGCCTCGCGCAGCCAGGTCGGCGCTGAGCGTGCGCATCTCCACCTGGTCGCCGGCGTTGACGACGGTCGCGACGGGGCCGAGGCGATCGAGCGCCTCCTTCACCCGCGGGCTCGCGCAATAGACGATCTTCTCGGCGTCCCCGACCTCGAAGAAGTCGGCGCGTGCGTCGAGGTCGGCGCTCCGCGTCACGGTCACCTTCATCGGCGACTCCGGGAGCCCTCGGGCGGTCCGTTCCTCGCGGCGGGCCTCCGACCGTACGAGGAGCCGTGGATTGTCGGTCCGTACCGTCGTCGCCCCGACGAAGATCGCGTCGCAAGAGGCACGGACGGCGTCGACCCGATCGAAGTCGGCGTCGTTGGACAGGAGCAGACGCGAACCTGCGTTACCGATGTAGCCGTCGATCGACACGCAGCAGGAGAGGAGCGTGTACGGGCGCTCACGCATCGGCGGCTCCGTCCGGCCGGAAGCTGACACGCCTGCGCGGCCGCGACGAGGCCCGCGACCGGGGGAGCCATCCCACAGCGAGTACGAGCGCGCCGGGGAGGCTGGCGGCGAGCACCATCACTCCATAGGCGACGGCGGTCGCGGCGCCACGATTCGCGCCGAGGCCCGCTGCAGCGAACATCCAGGCGGTGGCGCCCTCGCGCGGTCCCCAGCCGGCGATGCTCGGCAGCACCATCGCCAGCATTGCGAGCAATGCCAGCGGCAGGAGCCGCGAGACCGGCGCGGTGACTCCGACCGTCCGCGCGGCGATCAGGAACATCACCGCGTAACCGAGGACGGCCACGGCCGTAGTAAGCGCGACCGCGGGCAGCGCTTTCCTGTGAAGGAGGCCGCCACGGATGTCGGACACGACTGCTTTCCGCGCCCGGTCCCAGCGGGAACGCCCGCGTCCCTTCAGCCCGCGGTCGAAGAGAACAACGGCTACGGCCGCTGCGACCAGCCCGAACGCCACGAGCGGCATCGACGAGCGCACCGGTGACGGGAGCACGAAGAGGACCGAGATCGTGAGCACCACCTGGACGACCTGTCCGCCGGTGCGCTCCCAGACGACCGTCCGCAGTCCGCGGCCGACGTCCTGCACCTCGCGCCCGTGGCTGACGCCGCGATCGACGTCCCCGGCGAGACCGCTCGGGAGCGTGATGTTGAGGAACAGGCACCGGTAGTAGGCCGCGACGGCGGCGGGCAGGGACAGACGCACGCCGAGGCCGCGGGCAACGATCTTCCACCGCCAGGCACAGCATGTGGTCGTAACGAGGAAGATGGCCGCGCCGGCGAGGAGAGCACGGGCGTCGAGCTCGCGGACGCCGTCGAGGAACGGGCCGCTGCCGAGACGCCAGATCACGGCGAGGAGCGCGACCGCTGCGACTACCGGACGGGACCACCGGAGGATGGTCCTCACGGCAGCACCAGCAGGTCGGCGTGGTCGACGGTGACGGCGAGGCAGCCTGCTTCCGCCTGGCTCAGCCGGCGGCGGCGATAGAGGTCGGCGTTGGCGGCCAGTGCGGGCTCCTGCTCGCACGCGGCGCCGACCCAACCGGCGAGCCACTCGACGGCCAGGCCGGTGTCGGCGACGCCGAGGCGCCACGGGCTCGGCCTCGCGGTGACGGCCGCCCCGAGCCGGCGGAACCCGGCCGCGGCGGCCCGGGCGGCATCCGGGCCCAGCAGGCGCCCGCGCGGTGTCGCGCGGCGCTGGTGCGCATCGAACGAGGCCGCCACGCGCGAGTCGAGTGGGTCCGGCGGAAGCAGCCGGACGCGACCGGTGACAGACAGGGTGAGCAGCACCGGGCACCCGGCTCCCGCGCACGCGCGGATCAGCCCGTCGAGCTCGTCCGCCGTCAGCAGGTCGAGCAGTGCCGAGGCGGTGACGAGAGTCGCGCCGGCCAGCCCGTCCCGGCCGAGCCGAGTGACGTCGGAGAGTCTCGTCTCGACGGTGACTGCAGACCCGTCGCGGGCGGTGCCGGGCTGGTTGGCCTCGGCGATCGTCAGCAGGTCAGGGTCGCGGTCGTGGAGGACCCAGCGCTGCGGCCCGGGCAGGAGCGGGGCGAGCCACCGGCCCATCGCACCGCTGCCGCAGCCGAGGTCGTGGATGACCAGCGGGCCGGCCACCGGTAGACGGGGGCGAAGCTGTGAGACGAGCTCCCGGGATCGGCCTACGGCGTCCGCAGGCTCGCGAAGGTCGAGCCACGCCGGGCTGACGGCGATCGCTTCGACGGTCATCGTGCCGCCCCGGCGATCACGCCCGCGACGGCGGAAACGGTGGTCGACCAGCCGGAGAGCGAGTCTCGACGCTCGCGCGCCGCTCGCCGCAAACGGCGGCGCAGGTCAGCGTCCTCGAGCCAGCCCCGCAGCGCGTCGCCGAGCGCCGCTGCATCGTCGGGGGGAACGAGCAACCCCGGTTGGATCCCGTCGGCGCCGTGACCCAGAGCCTCCGGAACGCCGCCGACGTCTGCAGCGACAACCGGCAGCCCTCGTGCCAGCGCCTCGGTCACGACCATCCCGTACGTCTCCACCCGCGACGGAAGCACCAGCAGATCCGCCCCGCGGTAGCTCTCGGCGAGCTCGGCTCCTGCCTGCGGGCCCGAGAAGCGCACACGGTCGTCGTCCATCCCTCCGGCGGCGAGGCGGCGGCGCAGACCTTCGACGAACATCGGGTCGCGCTCCATGCTGCCGACGCAGAGGCACTGCCAGCGAAGCCCTGGCAGCGTCGCGAGCGCGTCGAGGAGCACGTCGTGGCCCTTGCCCGGGATGACCGCCGCGACCGAGAGCAGCGCCCCGGCGTTCGCCGTGCCCTGCGCCAGCTCGGCGGGGTCGACGCCGGGCTCGGCGACGTGGACACGGTTGCCCGGCAACGAGTAGAGCTGGAGGAGAACTCGTCGCGCCCAGGCGCTGGTGGTGACCACCGACGCGGCCGCCGAGAGCACCGCCCTCTCCCGCTCGCGCACGCCTTCGTCCGCTGTCGTCTCGCCGAGCGGCATGTGCACGAGCGCGACGAGCCGCAGGCGGCGGGCCTCCGGGACGAGCACCTCGGGAGCAGGCGAAGCGACGAGGCCGTCGACGAGGACAAGGGCGCGATCGCGGATCCGCGACAGGGCATCGGCGAGCGCGGCGTAGGACCGTGCGTCCGGATCGGGCCACGATCCCGGGACTTCGTGTACGTGCACCGTCCAGCCGGCTGCGGCGAGGCCGCGGCATATCCGGCGGTCGTAGGCGTTGCCCCCGCTCGGCCGCGCCAGGTCGTCGATCCCTGCGGGAACGACGACGTGCACGGCGGTCGTCACAACGCCCGCTCGTAGCTCGCCGAGGCGACGTGGGACTCGTGCAGCGTGACGACGAGCCCGTCGAGCTTGCGCGCGGCATCGCCGAGGTCACCGGCGTGCGCGCGTTCCGCCAGCCGATTCGCGATCAGCCGGGCGAGTGCCTCCGTCGTGGTGTTCATGCCGGCGAGGGCCGGCTCGTCGTCGAGATTCCGGTAGCTGAGCTCCGAGAGCACCGCGTGCAGCTCCTCGGTCGCTCGGCCGATGTCGACGACGACGCCGTCTGCGTCGAGGTCCGCGCGCCTGAACGTGGCGTCGACGACGTAGGTCGCGCCGTGGAGCCTCTGCGCGGGTCCGAACGCCTCGCCCCGCAGGCTGTGGGCGATCAGCATGTGATCGCGGACGGTCACGCTGAACACGGCTCTACCCTTCGCCGTAGGTGATCGTGTGGCACACGGCGGGCAGGTTCCCCTGGGCCAGCCGGGCCATCACCTCGGGCAGCTCGTCGAAGCGCGATTCCCCGGTGAGGAGTGCGTCGAACGTGGGGTCGCGCAGCAGGTCGAGGGCGAGCGCCATGCGGTCGGCGGCCGTGCGCCGCGCGGCGCGGGCCGGGGAGACGACGCCGACCTGGCTCGAGCGGATGGCGAGGCGATCGGTGTGGAACGCTCCTCCCAGCGAGAGCCGAACCTCGGTGTCGCCGTACCAGCTGAGGTCGATGACCGTGCCCTCGGCGGCGAGCAGGTCGAGTGCGCGCTGAAGACCCGCTGACGTCGCGCTCGTGTGCACGGTGAGGTCGCAGCCGCCGTCGGCCTCCTCCGGGAGGGCGAAATCGACCTCGAGAGCCTCCGCGATCCCTGCCCGCTCGGGGTCGACGTCCACGAGCGTGACCTGCACGCCCGGAAAACGGTGGAGAAGCCGTGCGACGCAGCAGCCGAGCATCCCGGCGCCGACGATCGCGACGCGGTCGCCGACGAGCGGGGCGGCATCCCACAGCGCGTTGATCGCAGTCTCGACGGTCCCTGCGAGCACGGCGCGGGCGGGCGGGATGCCTTCCGGAACGATCGACACCGCATCGGCGGGCACGACATACACCGTTTGGTGCGGATAGAGGCAGAACACGGTGGTGCCGAGCAGCTCGGTCGGCCCCTCCTCGACGGCGCCGACGCTCAGGTAGCCGTACTTGACCGGTCCCGGGAACTCCCCTTCCTGGAACGGCGCCCGCATCCTCGCGCGCTGGTCCGGCGGCACGCCGCCGCGGAAGACGAGCGTCTCGGTGCCGCGGCTGATCCCCGACCGCACGGTGCGGACGACGACGTCGGCCGGGCCCGGGTCGGGGAGCCCCACCGGACGGATCTCGCCACAGCCCGGCTCTCGCAACCAGAACGCGTGTGCGATCCGGCCATCGACCTCGTTCCTGGGCATCGCTCTCACAGGAGTCTTGTGCCCAGATACGCGGGATCTCGACCGGCGGATCGACGCAGCCACCTGCACTCCCATCCGGCCTGCGGTAGCCGACGATCGCCCCGCGCGAGCGAGCGTTCTCGACGTCCGATCGTCACCCCTGGCCGCTCCCCCGCCGTGGCTCATCGACGGCCCTGGAGCCGCGGGACCCGGCAGCGAGGAATGCCGTCCCGAAGCACAACTCCGACCAGGAGAGATCGACGAGACTCTCCTGCATCGCCGCGCGAACCGCCTCCCACGGACGGCGCGCTATCCACTCGTCTATCGAGCCGAAGCGCCGCGCAAGCGCGATTCCGAGCTGCGTCGGCCACCGAGGCGCGCCGGCCGGAACCTTGAGATCCAGCACGACCCAGCCCCCACCGCGGGAGAGGGCCGCAGCGCCGTGTGCGATGACATCTCGGCATTCGGGCACATGCGAGAGGGCGTATGTGGACAGGATCGCATCGACCCCGGTGGGGAAGTCGAACTCGGCCGCGTCGGCTTGCACGAGGCTGATATTGCTCCAGCCGTTGGCCTCTACCCGCTGCTCCGCCTGGGCGAGCATCGCGTCAGTCAGATCAACGCCGACGATTCGGCCCTTAGGGCCGATCAGCTGCTCGATCAGTGAGAAGTTCAGACCGGTGCCGCAGGCGATGTCGACGACGCTGTCGCCCGCGCGAAGCCCCAGTGCTCGTACAGCCCGGAGGCGCTGGGCACGCTGGGGGTACCCGGGCACGGGGTAGAGCCGGGAGGTGAGGTCGTAGTGCTTCGCCTTCTTCCGGTAGGTCTCGATCAGATGCTCTCGCGTACTGCCGACCTGGCTCACCCTGTGCTCCTCGATCGCGGTAGAGCCGATCACCGGCGCCCGTGTGCCGGACTCTCGACTCGACCCTGCTCGCGTTACGCCTCGCTTGGATATTGACCGCGCCTCTCCTTTACCTCCGGTGCGCCTCGAGCGGATTCATCGCCATGCGACACCAGCCTCTAGGAATCCGAACCCGCCGGCCCGGGGGCCTCGGCCGCAACCTTGATCGCCGCCATCTCACGATCCATCACGCGCCGAATCCTGTCCTCGAGCATGCGGCCGGGGATCGCGCGCATGAGGTTCCGGAGCTCCACCTCGACCCACATCTTCGCCTCCGTCTGCCGCTCGTCCAGCGGCTCGAGCTCCATTCCCCAGCGCGCCGCGGAAGTGCCCATCGGCCCGGCGAACGCCAAGTGGCAGGGCGCCTCGACAGCGGTCACGTACTGGGTCCGGCGGTGAGTGGACCCGAATATCCCTTTCGCTCGCTGCTCCACCAGCGAGCCGGGCTGAAGCAGAGCCCCTCCTCCAACCCAACATTCGCGCACCGTCGGCGCCCACTCCGGCCAGCGTCCGACATCGCAGAGGTAGGCCCACACCTCGGAGACGCTGCTCTCGATCGCTACGCGGCTCTCGGATCTGAGCGGCATCTCGCGCACTTTATTCGATCACTCCCCGAGGAGCGCTCGACGCTCCGCGGGTCGAACCAGCATCTGTGGCGAGGGTCACCCCGCAACGGCGCAGCCACTCGAGCGCCTGCGACGGCATCGTTGGGAATCTACCGCGAGGTGCGCTCGAGCCCGAGGCGGCGTAGGGAGCGCTCGAGCTCGGGGACATCTCCCCGGATGCGTTCGAAGTCCGGGCCGGAGAGCGCGAGAAGTCTCATCGGCGTCCGGGCGACGACCGTGGCGGTTCGTTCTCCCGCTGTCAGGAGGAGCGCGATCTCGCCGAAGGTGTCGCCCGGGCCGAGGGTCACGGGTGTCGGGCCGCCGGCACCTAGGACCTCGGCCTCACCTTCTTCGATCACGTAGACGGTTGATCCGGACTCGTCGACCGTGACGACCTCGGTGCCCGCGTCGACCTCGGCCTCTCCCATCGCCGCCGCGAGCGCGTCGAGCTCGGTGGCGGGAAGGTCGACGAACAGAGGCGCGCTCGCAATCCGCGACACCTCGATGACGGTCGGCCGGTGGGATCGGGTGATTGGAGACGAACAGCTCGCCCGCGTCGTGCGCGGCCCTGATCTTGCGCAGCCGCTGGTAGGTGTAGGTCTTCAGGGGGTAGAGCCGTGCGCCCCCGACCTGCCGCTCGGCGAAGTTGAAGTACGTTCGCGCCGACTCCCACGGGGCGAGACCGGCCTTCACCCGATCGACTGCCTCGTGGACCGCGGCGGCGACCTCCGGGTTCGGCGCCATCCCCACTGCGAACGCCACGTAGCCGGCATCGAGCGTGCCGACCGCGCCGTGGCGCTCCGTCGGGCTCGCCATCGCCCCGCCGAGCTGCCGGAGCTCGATCGAGATCAGCGGCGGGACGGCCGTCTGGACGAACGCGTCGATGGCCTCGTCGGGCAACCGCTCCAGGAAGAGGCCGTCGCCGACGCCCGGAACGGGGTGGGGCGGGTCCATGTGCAGGTGCTGAAGCGCCGTCGCGCCCACAACGGCGAAGGTGTCCATCGCCGGTCCGAGCTCTCGCAGCGGCGCGACCAGCGCGGCGCCGTCGCTCTCCGAGCCCACGAAGACTGCTTCGAAGATCACGAAGCTCTTGCCGCGCATCGGCTCCGGCACATCCGGAAAGGGCGGGAAATGAAGGATCCGTCCGACCGACGTGACCTCGTTCGGCGCCGCCTCGGTCCAGTCGCGCCAGACTCGCAACACCTCGGTTGCCCGCTCCACGGGCCAGAACATCGCGCCTGCATACAGCTCGGGCGTGGGGTACAGCTCGAGCTCGAGCGCCGTCACGACCCCGAAGCTGCCGCCGCCGCCCCGGACGGCCCAGAAGAGATCGGTCTCGTTCTCGCTGTCCAGCCGCACGAACCTGCCCTCGGCCGTGACGAGCTCGACGGCGGTCACGCTGTTGGCCGCGAGCCCTCGGCTCCGCGCCAGCCAGCCCATGCCGCCCCCCAGCGTGTAGCCGACCACACCAACATCGGGAGAGGAGCCATGGAGAACCATGAACCCCTGCTCGGCAGCGGGCTCGACGACGTCCTCCCAGAGCGCCCCGGCCTCGATCCGCGCGCGATGGGCGCCGGCGTCGATCTCGACGCCGCGCAAGCGTGTCGTCTTCACGAGGATCGTGTCATCCAGCACCGCGAGCGCCGAGGCTCCATGGCCGGTTCCCTGCGGGGCGATCCGAAGACCATGAGCGCGCGCGACCTCGACGACCTTGACGACATCCTCGACGGACTCGACCAACGCGACCGCGCATGGCCTCTGATCGACCGCGAGGTTCCAGGCCCGGCGAGCCTCGTCCCACTCGGGATCACCCGGGAGCACGAGCTGACCGGTGAGGCGGTCTCGAAGGGCGTGGAGACCGTCGTCAATCGCCTTATCCGCAGGTATCACGGCGTGATCTGCCGGGTCGAGAGAATGACCGCCGTCGACCACGAGCGTGATGCTATCCCCTCGCTGTCCGGGGCGTCACGGCTTGAGTTGTTCTCAGGGTCTACGTGGGGTCTACGCCCTTGTCGTCGGTCGTCTCCGGGGGCCACCGGATCGGCGGAAACCCTTGGATTCATACGGCTTGAGGCGATCACGCGCGGCAGGCGGCGACGTCGGATCAGCGCTCGTGTTGGCCGAAAGCGGCGCCGCTCGAGCCCGATCCGCCCGAAGGGGCGATTCGGCGTATCCTCTGCGCAGCGACAGGGGGGAATGGGCAGAAGTGAGGAACCGCCGATGACGACCGTGCCGAACGCGCCGAAGGCACCCGCGTCCACGGATCCTTCGCTCGCGCATCTGCTCGGTCGGCTGGCCGTGGTCGAAGAGGTCGTCAGGCAGGCCGTCGAGTGGCGGAAGGCAGAGGATCCCGAGCCGGCGGATCGCTTCCGCGGGCTCTATCTCTCGCCCGAACGGGTTGAGCAGCTTGTCCGTCCGCCGGCGGAGCGGGCGGCGGCGGCGGACGCGGACGAGCTGCGTGCCCATGTCGAGGCGGATGCCGACGCGGCCGAGGCCGAGGGTCGGCGCCTTCGTCTCCGGGAGCTCGCGCGCAACTTCGAGCTGTCGGACCTGGACGTCGAGATCCTCCTGATCGCGCTCGCGCCGGACGTCGACCCGCGCTACGAGAAGCTGTTCGGCTACCTGCACGACGACGTCACCCGCCGACGTGCCAGCGTCGGCCTGGCGCTCGAGCTTTCCGGCGCGCATCCCCTCGCCGCTCCGGCGCGCGGCCGTTTCCGGCCCGACGCGCCGCTCGCAGCGCACCGTCTCCTCTCCGTCGTCGACGACGACCGCCCGTTCCTCTCGCGCCCGCTCCGGGTTGCCGACCGCGTGGCCGCGCACCTCCTCGGGGACGACCGGCCCGATCCGGTGGTCGAGCCCCTCCTCGCACCATCCGCGCCGAGCCTCGCGGGTGACCCGGGTGCGCTTGCCGAGGCCTTCAAGTCCGGGACGACGATTGCCTATCTCCAGGAGCGCCGCGGCGCCTCCGGGCGCGCTCTCGCAGCGGCTGCCTTCGAGGAGCTAGGGATGCCGGCCGTCGTCATCGACCTCACGCTGCTCGGCTCCGCGGACGTCGCCGCTGCCGGGCACGCCGCGCGCCGCGAGGCTCGGCTGCTTGGCGGCGGGCTCGTCGTCGGGCCGATCGAGGAGCTCGCCTCGCGCGGCGCGGACGCCGTGCGGGCATTCTGCGACGAGCGCTGGGCCGTGGTATTCGCCGGCGAGCGCTCGTGGGATCCCAACTGGGTCGAAACGACGCCGTTGATCGTCGAGGCGCCCGCGCCGAGCCCGGAGCTGGCCTCGGAGCTCTGGGGCGCACTCCTCGGCGACGCGGTGCAGACGGAGCTCGACGTCGCCGACGCGACCTCGACCTTCAAGCTCACACCGGAGCAGATCGCGCGCGCCGTCTCCTCGTCGCTCTCCCAGGCGTCCTACGCCGGTACGGCGGTCGGCGCCGAAGAGCTCCGGGAAGGCGCGCGCTCCCAGAATGCTTCCGGGCTCGAGCACCTTGCCCACAGGATCAGACCCGGCGTCGGCTGGGACGACCTCGTGCTGCCGCGCCAGCCGCTCCTGTTCCTGCGCGAGCTCAGCATCCGCGCGCGCCTGCGGCCCCACGTCCTCGACGACTGGGGCATGCGCGAGAGCGGTCGCCGCGGCGAGGGGATCTCGGCGCTGTTCGCGGGCCCGCCGGGCACCGGCAAGACGATGGCCGCCGAGGTGATCGCGAACGACCTCGGCTTCGATCTCTACACGATCGATCTCGCCACGGTCGTCGACAAGTACATCGGCGAGACGGAGAAGAACCTCGACCGCATCTTCGGCGAGGCCGAGCGCGTCAACGGCGTGCTCTTCTTCGACGAGGCCGACGCGCTCTTCGGCAAACGCTCCGAGGTCAAGGACGCCCACGACCGCTACGCGAACGTCGAGACCGCCTTCCTGCTGCAGCGGATGGAGGCCTTCGACGGGGTGGCGATCCTCGCGACCAACCTCCGCTCCAATCTCGACGAGGCGTTCGCGCGCCGGCTTGACCGCAGTGATCGACTTCCCCATGCCGAACGTCGAGCAGCGCCGCCAGCTCTGGGAGCGGGGCCTCCGCCCCCGTGTGCCCCGGGAAGAGGACGTCGACTTCGAGTTCCTGGCCGTGACGTTCGACCTCTCGGGCGGGCACATCCGCAACGTCGTTCTCGCCGCCGCGTTCATGGCAGCGGCCGAGGACCGGGTCGTGACGATGGCCGATCTGATCCGCGCGACGCAGCGCGAGTTCCTGAAGCTCGGGCGGCTCTGCCTCGAGTCCGACTTCGGCCGCTACTACAGCCTCCTCACGTGACGCCCGCAGAGCGCGCCGAGACGCTGATGGTCGAGGCGCGCGACCGGCTCGTCCGCGGCGAGGTGACGGAGGCGGGGGAGCTCCTCGATCAGGTGGCGGCAATCTGGCGCGACGAGGGAAACACGGTCGAAGAGGCGCGTGCGCTCCGGCTGGCGGCGTCGCTCGCACGGCACGAAGGCCGCCTCGACGACGCGGGGATGCGGGCGACGCTCGCCGTCACGATCGCACCTCAGGGCCAGCCGCACGCGGCGGCCGAGGCGGAACGGGCGCGCCTTGCGGCGGCCGAAGGCAATCTCGCGCAGGCTGTGGCGGCGTGGCAGCGTGCCGTCGAGGAGGCAGAGGCGGAGGAGCTCCCGCTCTATCTGGACGAGCTCGGCCAGGCGCTCGCAAGCAGCGGCCGCGGTGCCGATGCCGCTGCGACGTTCCGGCGAGAACGGGACGAGCTCGCTGCTGCCGGCCAGCCGGCCCGCGCCGCGCGGGCACTGCTTTCAGGCGCGACGGCGCTTCAGACGGCGGGCATCAGGCCGTTCGCGGAGGAGCTTTCGACGGAGGCGGAGCAGGCCGCGACCGGGACCGGAGACCATGACGCACTCGCGCAGCTCGCCTTGCTCGCGTCTGCCCGCGCGCTCGAGGCTCGCGATCTCGACGAGGCGCGGCGACAGGCGGAGCAGGCTCGCTCGGAATCCCTCGCCGCACGCTCGCCCCTGACCTACGTCGGGGCGGCGATCGCCCTCGCACAGATGGCCGACGCAACGGGCGACCGGCTCGAGGCGTACGCATCGCTCGCGAAGGGCTGGGCGACCCTCTCTGATCTGCTCGGCAGCGACCAGGCTCGCGGCGCCTTCGAGCCGGCGCTCCTCGACCTCAAGGCTCGCTGGGGCGACGAGGCGTTCCTCGCCGTCAAGGCGAAGTACGAGGAGTCCCGCGGCTAGTCAGCTAATGGGCGACCGAGATCGCATGCTCGACCACGCGATAGATGCCGAGGCCGGTCAGTGCGACTCCGGCGACGGTAACCACGAGGCCGATCAGGAAGGATGTCCGGTGCAGGAGATGCTCGTCGGCCGCATCGGGGTTGCCCGCGTGGTGGCGCACGAGCGGCGCGATCACGAAGCCGACGCCGACGCCGAACAGCAGCAGTCCCGCCGATGAGCGTAAGGACCGCGCCGAGCTGATCCCATACGAAGAAGAGCAGCGCGAACAGTGCGGCGAACCACAAGCCCACACGCGCCCATCGCTGCTTCGGCCGGAGGCGGCTTTGCGGCACTCCGCGTAGGATATGGCGCACTCGCGATGGGCCGCCTCAGGGAACGTCAACGCGGCACCGAGCCGGCCGGCCCGGTTGCAGTGGCAGCTGCCCCGCAACCAGAGATCGGAGGCGAAGGCGGCGACCTGCTCCAGCTTCAAGGGCTGATCGGAAACGAGGGGATGGCGGAGCTCGCGGCGGGACGCGCGCCGCAGGGGGTTCTAGCGGGCTTCGGCTATCCGGTCGACCCGCCCTCGACGGGCGCATTGATTCAACGTTCGATCACCGACGAGATGACCGGCTCGGCCGAGGCTGCGGCGGTCGGCGGCGCAGCAGGTCTCGCCGATCCCGCGGGAGCCGCCCTCGCCTCCGGTGCGGCCGGGGCCGAAAAGGGCGCGGCGATGGCTGACGGGATGTCGGCTGCCGAGACCGGCGACCTGCACGCGGCGGAGCATGCGGCGACGCTGGGCCCGGCCGGGCCGGCTCTCGGCGGCGCTGCCGGGGAGCCGTCGCTCAGCGAGCTCGGCCCGGGTGGCGGTGGAGCTGCCGGGGCGGCGAGCGCCGCGGCCGGTGCGGAAGGCCTGTCGGGAGTCACGCTCGGCGGTGACGCAGCAGGCGCGGGCGCTGCGGGTGCCGCGGGAGGCGCGGGCGGAGGAGCAGCCACGCTGGGCGGAGCGGGGGGCGCGGCGGGTGGCCTGGGCGGCCCGGCTGCCGCCGGTGCTGCGGAGGCGCCGTTGCCGGCGGTGCGGCTGGGGCGGGCGCGGCCGGCGGTGCGACCGATGTTCTTGGCGGCGCAGGTGGCGCCGGTGGCGCGGGGGCGGTGCCGGTGGGGTTGACGGCGCGGCTGCTGCCGGTGCTGCAGGAGGCGCTGTTGCCGGCGGTGCGGCTGGGGCGGGCGCGGCCGGCGGTGCGACCGATGTTCTTGGCGGCGCAGGTGGCGCCGGTGGCGCGGGGGGCGGTGCCGGTGGGGTTGACGGCGCGGCTGCTGCCGGAGCTGCAGGAGGCGCTGTGGCCGGCGGTGCGGCTGGGGCGGGCGCGGCCGGCGGTGCGACCGATGTTCTTGGCGGCGCAGGTGGCGCCGGTGGCGCGGGGGGCGGTGCCGGTGGGGGTGACGCGCCGACGCGCTGCCGGCGGGCTGCAGGGGCACAGCTCGGTCCGCGGCCGCGGCCGCCGGCGGGGCTGCCGCAGCCGCGGCGGCGCGGCGCCGCGGAGGCGCAGCCGGTGGCGCGCCGGCGAGCCTCGCCGCCGGTGCAAGCGCTGGTGCCGCCGCTGGTGCCGCTGCTGGTGCTGCTGCTGGTGCTTCAGGCGCGAAGGCTCCGGCTCATGCCGGCGGAGCAGGCGGGCCGGGCGGTCACGGCGGTGGCGGTCGGCGGCGCTGCCGGAGCCGCGCATGGAGCCGGCGGCGGCGGCGCAGCGGGAGCCGCGCACGGTGCGGCAGGCGGAGGCGGCGGCGGAGCGGGGCTCGCGCAAGCCGGCGGCGGCGGTGCTGGGGCCGGTGCGGGTGGAGGCGCGGGAGCCGCAGGCGGCGGAACCGGTGCCGCCGCCGCTTCCACGGGCGGTCTCGCGCTCGTCGACGATGAGCTTGCCGAGCACGAGCGCTGGTCGTCGGCGTCGGCCGCGGTCGGCGGCGCGGGGTCCGAGCAGCGGGCGGAGTTCATCGCGCAGCAGGTGGGCCAGGGCGTAGGCGAGGGCTTCGCCACCGGCTTCGTCATGGGCCTGATCACGACGATCGGGATCCAGGCGGTCGAAGCGGGCGTCGAGGCGATCGCCGGCACCGCGATCCCGGGCGTCGGACAGGTGATCGGCGGCGTGATGGCAGGTATCTCGCTCGTCGAGAACTGGGACAAGAACATGGGCGCGATCGGGAAGATCGGCGAGGGCCATTCGACCTACGACGAGGCGGCCAACGACATCGAGGGCATCTGCGCGATCCTCGACATCATCTCGAATGTCGTCAACGTGCTTGCCGGGGTCGCGGGCGCGGTTGCCGTCGTCGGCGCGATCGTCGCGCTGGTCACGCTCGGGGCGCTCTCGCCGCTGCCGATCCTTGCCGGGGAGATCGCGCTGGCGCTCGGCGTCGCAGGGACGGTGATCGGCCTCGTGAAGATGGCGTTGCAGCCTCTCGTGCTGCTCTTCCGCGCGCTGGACACGTTCACGAGCCAGGCCGACCCTCGCGAGATCGAGGCTCAGGGCGGCGCACTGAGTGCCGCCGGCGGCGAGATGGGAGGCGCGCTCGGCGGCCTTGCGGGAGCAGCGGCCGGCGGGGCGATGTCCCATGAAGAAGGCGCACCGCCGGGAGCGGGCGAGGAGCCGCCTCCGGGCGGCGCTCCCGCCCCGGCAGGGAGCGGCGAGCCGATGACGGTCGAGGGCGAGCCGAGCACGGGCCCAGTGAGCGAGCCCCCTCCGACCGAGATGCCTCCGACGGAGATGCCGCCGACGGAGATGCCGCCGACGGAGATGCCGCCGACGGAGATGCCTCCGACCGAGATGCCTCCGACGGAGATGCCCGCGACCGAGCCGGCCCCCGGAGCTCCCGGCTCGAAGACGATGGCCTCGCCGGGCGCCGAGCCGGCGCCGACCGCCGGCGCAGGCGAGAGCCCGCCGACGGTTCGCTCCCCCGGGGTCGAGCCCCCGCCCGCGAGCGAGCCGCCGTCGACTCAGATGCCGCCGACGGAGATGCCGCCGACCGAAATGCCGCCGACAGAGATGCCGCCGACCGAGATGCCGCCGACCGAGCCCGGCGGGCCGCAGACGCTTCCGGAGGGCCAGGGCACCGGCGGCTACAAGCCGGAGCCGGCGGACATGCCCGGCCCCGCGGGCCCGCCGTCCGACAACGGCAGAGGGTTCATTCCGGAGGCGGACGAGCCGTCGATGCAGCCGGGCGAGATCCCGTACGGCCCGACCGAGCGGGCGCCGGGGGGCGTGCCCACTCCGGAGCAGCCGGCAGGGCCGGCTCCTTCGCCGGAGGCTCCCGCCTCGCCCGCGGGTCCCACGGGAGGTGAGAGCCCGCCGACCGTCCGCTCACCCGGAGTCGAACCGCCGCCGGCGAGCCAGCCGCCGTCGACCCAGATGCCGCCGACGGAGATGCCGCCGACCGAGATGCCGCCGCGACGCGAGATGCCGCCGACGGAGATGCCGCCGACGGAGATGCCGCCGACGGAGATGCCTCCGACGGAGATGCCGCCGACCGAGCCGGCCGGCCCCAAGACCCTGCCCGGCCTCGGGCCCGAAGGCCCTGCCGGGCCGCAAACGCTGCCGGGCCTCGGGCCTGAAGGCCCGACCCCCGGCGCGCCGACCCCCGGCGACGCCGTTCCCCCGACGATGCGGTCGCCCGGGACACCGGAACCCACGGGGCCGCCCAGCGAGATCCCGTCGACGCAGCCTGCGCCCACGCTTCCGGAAGGCCAGGGCACCGGCGGCTACAAGCCGGAGCCGGCGGACATGCCCGGCCCGGCGGGCCCGCCGTCCGACAACGGCAGAGGGTTCATTCCGGAGGCGGACGAGCCGTCGATGCAGCCGGGCGAGATCCCGTATGGCCCGACCGAGCGTGCGCCGGGCGGCCTCCCGGCCTCGGAGCAGCAGCCCGCGGGGCCTGCTCCGTCGCCCCAGCCGCAGCCTGCGCCTTCCGGGCCGGTGGGACCTGATGGTTCGCCCTCAACGCTCCGTTCGCCGACCACACCTGGGTCGGATGCGAGCGGCCCGGCGCCTGACGGCACTCCGGTCGGCCCGCAGCAGAACCCCCCGGCGCCGCTGCCCGGAGCTCCGCCTGGCACGAACTACTACAGGAGGCAGCGCAAGCACGGGCCGACTACCGCGCCCAGAACCAGATGGATCCGGGGGACGCAGGTGCAGCACTGGACGAAGGAGCTCGGCGCCGAGCAAACCGGTCTCGACCCGGACATCATGAACCAGAATCTCTCACCGCTCCAGACGCAAGGTCGCGCCCAGCCCCCGGGGCCGGGCGGCGTGCAGCGGCCGCCGGCAAATGGGCTCCCGGCGCAGACGCTGCTCACGGATCCGGCGGGCGCCGGCACGAGCTACCAGGTCGAGGGCGGCCCGACTTACGGCAACGAGCATCGGTTCGCCGACCGCTATCTCATCCCTGAGGAGCTCGCCCGCATCCAGCAGGCTGACCCGAACGTCGACCCCCGCATCGCCCAGGTCGAGGCCGGCCGCACGGCGCGCTGGCGGATGACCGGGGACCCCGGGCCCGAGCCTGCCGCAGTACGGTCAGGCGAACACCCCAGGAGGCCCGGCGGGTCCCGCCGGCACGCCCTCGAGCGGCACGCCGTCGAGTGGCACTCCGTCGAGCGGCACACCGTCGCGCGGCACTCCGTCGAGCGGGGGTCCGGCTCCGGTAGGCGGCGGCCCGGCTCCGGCGGGCGGCGGTGGCCCGTCGGCCGGCGGCGCTGCCGCAGGCGCCGCCTCGTCGAACTCACTCGGCCAGTTGGCGACGGGAGCGGGCGCCGGCGCCTCGGCAGGCGCTGCGGGCGACCAAGGCCGGGCCGGGCGGCGGTGCGTCGGTCGTCGAGGCGGTCAACCCGAACTACAAGTCCCCGCCTGGGACGAAGGACCAGATCGCGCAGCTCGAGAAGGACATCGAGAAGGTGCTCGCCGCGCGTGCCGCCGCCGAGCAGCGCGAGGCGAGCGCGACCTCGGTTCAGGGCAAGCTCACCGCGCAGAAGAGCCAGATCACGTCGGCGCAGAAGGGCGTCCAGAAAGGGGTCTCCGCGACGCAGGCTCACCAGCAGGCGATCCAGCACAAGCAGCAACTGAACGACCAGAGCCAGAAATCACAGCAGGAGACCGGCGGAAAGGTGACCGACGCAGCCTCCCAGCTTGCCGGGATCGCCACTCTCGAGACGCTGCTCGCGGGGTGGACCGGGTTCACCGGTCTCGTCCTGAAGTTCTCCGACGTGCTCCCCGGCGGCATGGTGAGCCAGTTCCAGCAGATGAACTCGGACGGCGCGAAGTTCATGGCGAGCCTCGTCAAGTCGAAGGCCGCGATCGCGGGGCAGCAGGCGCAGACAGGCGCGCAGGCTGCGGACATCGCGCAAAAGGGCGCGCGCATCACCGCGACCGGGGCGGCAGCGGGCGCGACCGCCGGCAAGTTCACGCAGGCGTCGACCGGCGCGACCCAGCTTGCCCAGGCGAACGAGCAGCAGACGGCCTACGTCGGCCAGCGCAAGGCGAAGGCCTCCAAGGACGTCGCGCAGGCAACCGACGGCCAGCACAACCTGCAGACGAAGAAAGAGACGCTCCAGACGAAGATGGAGACCTGGGCGACCGAGCACAAGTCCGACCGGCAGAAGGCGATCGACGAGACGGTCAAGAAGATGGAAGCCAAGGGCGTCAAGGTCACGAAGAAGCCGACGAAGTAACCGCTCCGCCACGCGCCGTCCGTGACCGTCATCCTCGCCCGACCACTCCCGTTAGCGATGCCGGCAGTGGGCATCCTTCCAATCGCGCGCGGAGTGACGGTCATTGGCCTGTCGCTCTCCGCAGCGACCGTGGTGGCGCTTGCCGGGCCCCTCGCCTCCACGGACTAGAACTACGACGAGGCGTATTGGAGTACTTGCGCAGGTAACCTGTACAGGAAACCTGAAGATCCTCGAGATATTACGATATCGCTGTGGGACAGGCTCCGGACTCTGCGCGCACGGCAAGCGAGCTCCGAGTGGTCGTAGCGCGGTTTACCCGGCGACTCCGCGTCGAGCACACGCTCTCGATCTCGCACGCAGTCGTGCTGGCGCGGCTGGAAGCAGCCGGCGCCCGCACCACGAGTGAGCTTGCTGCCACAGAACGGGTAAGGCCGCAGTCAATGGCTCAGACGATCTCCGAACTCGAGGGCGAAGGGCTTGTCACGCGACGGCCTGATCCGTCCGACAAACGGCAGAGCCTGATCGAGGTGAGCGAACTCGGGTGTCGCGCGCTCGAGCGCGAACGCACGCGGCGCGACGGATTTCTCGCGGAGGCGATTGCGACCGGGCTTACGCAGAGCGAGCAAGAGGTCTTGGCCGACGCGATTCCGCTTCTCGACCGGATCGCGAACATGTGATCGACAGCCAGCGGCGGTATGGGCTCCAGTTTCGACGATCGGCTCGAGCCCAGACGCCCGCGTGGTGTCTGTGCTCCGTATGGGCCTCGATCAGTGTGCAAGTGTTTCGAGCGCGGGGGACAAGTTCGACGAAACAAGATCATCGCTCCAGCGTTCGGCCGGATCTGCAACAGAGACTTCGGCGACGAGGTCATGTACTCGGGGAGCTCCTCGCGCAAGGCCACCTCGGCGAAGAGCTGTTTGGCCTCGGCTCCAGCTTCGACCTGGATGAGCTCGCGTCGGACGTCAGCTAGCTGGACCGGCCCGGCGCGAACTCACCTCTGCACTTGCGATCGCGCGATCTCGGCCGTCGCGACGTCCTCCATCAGGTTGTCGACCGCTGCTGCGTCCAGCCCGTGTCCCAGGCGTCGTGTCGCGAAGTTGCGGCGCGACGTCGCGTTTCATGGCGGGAGCAACACCTCCCTGAGCGCTCGCTCCCCATCGTCAGGAGCCTATGACCTCGTGGGCTCCGTCTCGCCGACGGCGGTCGCCGCGCGACCGTGGCAAGCGCCAGGCTACGGAAACATGACGCGGAGTTTCAGGTTCGCGAGAAATACCTCTTCCTCAGAGGTACTATGCAGATCGTGACGACAAAAACGTCCAAGGTGGTCCGCATCCCAGACGTCACCTCAGGTGGATCCGGAGCCGGCCGCTCTCGCCGACGAGTTGCTCTCGACGATGGCGCGGGTCCGCCGGAGCGGGCGACTGGTCGGCCGGCCCTCGGCGTTCGCCGGGCTCACCGGAGCGCAGCTCGATCTCGTCAGGCTGGTTGCGCGGCGGCCCGGGGTGTCCGTCGCCGAGGCCGCGGCCGAGCTCCGGGTCGCGGCGAACACGGTGAGCACGCTGGTGCGGCAGCTCACCGACGCCGGCCTGCTCGTGCGCCGGGTCGACGGCTCCGACCGGCGGGTGGCGCGGCTCGAGCTCACGCCGAAGATGCGGGCAGAGGCGGGAGGGTTCCGCGACCGCCGGGTTGCGCTGCTTGCGCAGGCGATCGCCGAGCTGCCGCCTGCCGAGCGTCGGCGGCTCGCCGAGGGAGCAGACGTGTTGGCGAGGGTGGCCGCGCGCCTTCCGGAGCTCGCGGCGCCGGATGCCTGATCGCTTCGAGCCTCCGGCGCTTCTCTGCGAGGGCCTGAGCTACCGGTACGGCGATCACCTCGCTCTCGACGCGCTCGACCTGCGTGTCGAGCGCGGTGAGATTTTCGGGCTCCTCGGGCCGAACGGCGCCGGGAAGACGACGACGCTCCGGATCGCCAACACGCTGCTTCCGATCCAGGAAGGCCGGATCGAGGTGCTCGGCTTCGACGTCGCCCGCTCGCAGATGGCCGTTCGCCGCCGGATCGGGTACGTGCCGCAGCAGCTCTCGATCGAGGCGGCGCTGACCGGGCGCCAGAACGTCACCTGGTTCGCACGCCTCTTCGACGTCCCGAAGTCGGAGCGGGGCGAACGGGTCGACGACGCGCTCGAGATGATGGGGCTCAGCGACTCCGCAGACCGGCTCGCAGGCACGTATTCCGGCGGGATGGTGCGGCGGCTCGAGCTGGCCCAGGCGCTCGTCAACCGCCCCGAGCTGCTCGTCCTCGACGAGCCGACCGTCGGGCTCGACCCGGTGGCGCGCGACGGCGTCTGGCAGCGCGTCGAGGACCTGCGCGAGGCGACCGGGATGTCGGTCGTCCTCACGACCCACTACATGGAAGAGGCAGACATCCTCTGCGACCGCATTGCGCTGCTCCATCTGGGGCGGGTGATGACGATCGGCGCCCCGGAGGAGCTGAAGCTGTCGCTCGGCGCCGATGCGTCGCTCGAGGACGTCTTCCGGCACTACACCGGCAACGACCTCGATGCCCAGGGCGAGGCGGCGCCCTCGATCCGCTCGATCCGCTCGACCCGCAGGACGGCCCGCCGCGTTGGCTAGCTACGCCGGCACCGGGACGCTGCGCGAGCCGTCGATCTGGCGGCAGTTCCCGAGCCGGGTCGTGACGTTCTGCATCGTCGAGCTGCAGAAGCTCTCGCACGACCGCACCGAGGCCGTCACGCGGGCCGTCCAGCCGGTGCTCTGGCTCGTGATCTTCGGGGAGACCTTCAACCGGCTCCACGCGATCCCGACCGGCGGCGTCCCGTACCTCGACTTCCTGGCGCCCGGGATCATCGCCCAGTCGAGCATGTTCGTCGCGATCTTCTACGGGATCCAGATCATCTGGGAGCGCGACGCGGGCGTGCTCACGAAGCTGCTCGCCACGCCGACGCCGCGGGCGGCGCTGATCATCGGCAAGTCGTTTGCCGCCGGGATCCGCGCGATGATCCAGGTGGTGGTCGTGCTCGTCGTCTCCTCGCTCCTCGGGGTCACGCTCACCCTCAATCCGCTTCGGATCGTCGGGGCGTGCGTGTTCGTGCTGATGGGCTCGGCGTTCTTCGCGTGCCTCTCGATGACGATCGCCGGCGTCGTCCTGAAGCGCGACCGGTTGATGGGGATCGGGCAGATGATCACGATGCCGCTCTTCTTCGCCTCGAACGCGCTTTACCCGATCTCGGTGATGCCCGGCTGGCTGAAGGCGATCAGCCTCGTGAACCCGCTCTCCTACGAGGTCGACGCCCTGCGCGGGCTCCTGATCGACACGCCCTCGCATCTCCCGCTCGACTTCGCCGTGCTGAGCCTCGCGGTGGTCGTCGGGATCACGACCGCCTCGATGCTGATCGGCCGCCTCGCACGCTGACGGAAGTGCGCGGCGTTCGGTGCGGGACATCGGCCGCCACGAGCGGCCGCCGACCTCGAGGATTCGGGGTGGGGCGTGGCTTAGCGGCTTGTCTCGGCTCGGCGAGCAGTCGCTCGAGTTCGTCGACCGGGATCAGCCTGGTTCCCCAAGGCATCTCGATGGTCTCCCGTCGTCGACGGTCTCGACGTGTCGCCAACAGGGTCGATATGCCCCCGACAAGAATCGAACTTGTGCACGCGGTTTAGGAAGGCTGTCCGGGGTCGCAGAAAGGAGCCGATTTCCAGGTCTGTTCTAGTTCGAGCGACCTCGCGCGACAGTCCGCGCGACAGTAAAGGAACCAGTATGTGTCGTCTGCGCTGTCAACCGCTCACGACCGCCCGCGCCCGCTCATGACCGCTCGTCGCGTGGAGATAGGGTCAGTCGCGACGGCGATAAGCGAAGCCAGGTGATTCGAAACGGAAGCGCCGGGTCGCGCGAGCTCTCGTGCAGGCCTATTACGAGGCCAAGCTCACGGGGCTCGTCGTGACGGAGGCATTAAGCGGCATCGCGCCGGGAGATCGACGTCCACGAGTTCGACGAAGTGATTCGTCGAACGCGACGCGCGAGCTTGGAAGATCTGCTTCAGCAGGACGGGTCCGCACATCGCGGCGCTGGCGTTGGACGCTCGAACGTCTCATCGCGAAAGCGATCGGCCAGATTGATGGGCAGCCGCGGGGCAGCGCCGTTACTAGACGGCCAGCTGCGGGATCAAGGTGGAGCGGTTCTGGGATGCGACCCTGGTCGCGTCGGCGCCGCGAATCTGGAAGAGTCACCGGAGTTTGGACGGGGACGAGCTAGGGGTCGGGCTTCATGAGGCGCTTCTTACGGAGCGCCTCGAGTTGGCGCTTGCAGCGGCTCGATCTCGCTCGTGTCGAGCCGCTGATCGACGAGCTCGACGCTGGGTCGGCCGCCGATCGCCTCTCTCGGCACCTCGCACTTCTGATCGGGGGCGCGATCGGCGCGGCCGACGATGAGGAGCGGACGAGGCAGGCCGTCGACATTGCCGAAGCGATCGCTTCGGCGCTCATCGAAACCGGAACCGACGAAGGTGTGCTTCTCGACGTTCCGTTGCGGCCGGCGCGTGTGCTTCGTGCGATCTATTCGCGCAACCCGGACGGCTCCGCGAAGCGGATCGACGCACCGCTCACGCCTTTGCTCGATACGACCGTTCTCACGAACGCCCCGGGCGAGCCGGCGATCGGACACGAGCTGCGAGCCGAGATCGCGTCTTCCGACGGGATCGATCTCGTCATGGCATTCATCCGCTGGAGCGGCGTTCGCCCCCTCGCCGACGCGATCGCGGCGTACTGCGCGGCCGGCAACGCGTTTCGCGTCCTGACGACGACCTACACGAACAGCACCGAGAAGCGCGCGCTCGATGTCCTGCGCGAAGCCGGCGCCGAGATCCGGGTCTCCTACGACACCTCGCAGACCCGGCTCCACGCAAAGGCCTGGATCTTCCGCCGTCAGAGCGGCTACTCGACCGCCTACATCGGCTCGTCGAACCTCACCCATACCGCCCAGGTCACCGGGCTCGAGTGGAACGTTCGGATCTCGGGAGCCCGCAACCCGGACGCCCTGGAGAAGATGCAGGCGGTCTTCGAGAGCTACTGGGCGAGTGACGACCTTTGTCCCGTACGACCCCGATGAGTTCGTCGAGCGCACGGCGATCATTGAGGCCGATCGCTTCCTGCTCAGCCCGATCGAGATCGAGCCTCGGCCGTTCCAAGAGGCGTTGCTCGAGCAGCTCGAGCTCGCGCGCGAGCAGGGCCACCATCGCAACCTCCTGGTGGCGGCGACCGGTACCGGCAAGACCGTGATCGCGGCGGTCGACTATGCCCGGCTGCGCTCGCGCCTACCTCGCGCGCGGCTTCTCTTCGTCGCCCACCGCAAGGAGATCCTCGAACAGAGCCTCGCGACCTACAAGCATGCGGTGCGCGACGCTTCGTTCGGTGAGCTGTGGGTCGGCGATGCTCGCCCGAGTCGGTTCGAGCACGTGTTCGCGTCGGTGCAGAGCCTCAACGCCGCCGGCCTCGATTCGCTCGACCGAGATCACTTCGACGTGGTCGTGGTCGACGAGTTCCACCACGCGCCCGCTCCCAGCTACGCGCGGATCCTCGAGCATCTGCAGCCGCGCGAGCTGCTCGGCCTCACGGCGACGCCGGAACGCTCCGACGGGCTCGATGTTCTCCGCTTCTTCGACGGCCGGATCGCAGCCGAGCTTCGGCTCTGGGACGCGATCGACCAGCAATACCTTGCGCCCTTCGCCTACTACGGCGTCCACGACGGTCTCGACCTTCGGAACGTGCCCTGGCGCCGCGGGACGGGTTACGACGTGACGGCGCTCACCAATGTGATGACCGCGGATCACGTCTGGGCGCGGCGTGTGATCGAGAAGGTGGGCCAGTACGTGCGTGACGCTCACTCGATGCGAGCTCTCGGCTTCTGCGTCAGCGTCGACCATGCGCGGTTCATGGCCGCAGCAGTTCAACGAAGCCGGGGTCAAGGCAGCGGCGGTCTCGGGCGAGAGTGAGGCGAGCGATCGTCGCGCCGGCCTCGACGGTCTCCGTGACGGTTCGCTGCAGATCGTCTTCTCCGTCGACCTCTTCAACGAGGGGATCGACGTACGCGACGTCGACACGCTGCTGCTCTTGCGGCCGACGGACAGTCCGGTTCTGTTCATCCAGCAGCTCGGTCGAGGCCTACGCAAGGCTGACGGGAAGATCTGCACGGTGCTCGACTTCGTCGGCACCCACCGCAAGGAGTTCCGCTTCGACCGTCGCTACCGAGCGCTGCTGGGTGGGTCGCGCAGCGATCTCCAGCGCCAGATCGAGCACAGCTTCCCGTTCCTGCCTGCCGGCTGCCACCTCGAGCTCGAACCGATCGCCCAGGAGATCGTGCTACGGAGCCTCCGCGATGCGATCCCAAGCGACTGGCGCAGCCGCCAAGAGGAGCTCGCCGCGTTAGGCGACGTGAGCCTCTCGACCTTCCTCGGGGAATCCGGGCTCGAGCTCGAGGACATCTACGCGAACAACCGAAGCTGGTCGGCGCTCCGTCGGGCTGTGCACCTACCGACCGCGGCGCCGGGACCGGGCGAGGATCTGCTCCTGCGCGCAATCGGGCGCCTCCTCCACGTCGACGATCCGCGGCGCATCGCCGCCTACAGCGACTTCTTCTCGCAGCCGAGCCCGCCCGATCCCGCGACTCTCACAGAGGAGGACCGCCGGCTGCTGCGCATGGTCGCAGCCTCCATCTCGACAGCAGCAACCCTCGATCAGGCGCTTGCTCACGATCTGGTCGCATCCGCAGGTGCTGTCCGAGCTCCGCGAGACGTTGGTCGCTCCTCGCTGATCGGGTCAACCACGTCACCCCACCGCTCGGCCTCGCAGACGTCCCGCTCCGGCTGCATGCCCGCTACACGCGAACAGAGATCCTCGCGGCGTTCGGTGCCGGCGGCGAACGCAAAGCTGCCCGAGTGGCGCGAGGGCGTGCGCTGGGACGAAGCGTCAGGAACCGACCTCTTCGCCTTCACCCTCGACAAGAGCAACGGCAACTTCTCACCGACCACTCGTTATCGCGACTACGCGATCAGTCCGACGCTCATCCACTGGGAGAGCCAGTCGACCACCTCAACCGCAAGCCCAGTCGGTCAGCGCTACATCAACCACCGCGAACGAGGCACGAACATCGTCCTCTTCGCCCGGCTCCGGACGAGCGAACGAGCCTTCTGGTGCCTCGGGCCGGCTTCCTACGTGCGCCACGAAGGCGAACGGCCGATTGCGTTTGTCTGGAAGCTGGAGCAGCGGCTTCCAGCCGATCTGTACTCGCAGTTCGCAGCGGTTGCCGCTTAAGCCCTCGGATGCCGCATCGACACCCGATCCGTCCGCGGCGTGCGATCGATGGACATGGGGCGTGATCACGTCCGAGGCGGGCGGACCGTCTGCTGGCGAGGCCGTGAGAAGGATGCCGGCGGATCTGAGCGGGCGAGCGCGGAGCGAATGGTCGAGGGCCACCACTGTGCGCCGCCGTGGGCGGTCGGGGTCCGGTCGGCGTTGAGGCCGGCCGCGATCCGATGCAAGCTCGCGCCTTCGGCCCGCTCGGTGCGGATTCGCTCGATCACCTCTGCGGGCACGAGCGGCGGACGACCTCGAACAACCGGCGGTTGGCAGCGGGAGGGCGGCTCGTCTCCGCTCCGCGAGGAGTCGCTCGAGCTCGTCGACCGGGATTAGCTTGGTGCCCCATGGCATCTCGACGGTCGCGACGTAGGGCAGGACGCGGCGGGTGAACGTCGAGCGGCTCAGACCGAGCGCGTCGGCCGCCTGGCTGCGGGTGTAGGCGAGCCTTTCGACGAACGGCGTCTGGCGTGTGACCGCACGCTTCGCCGGCCAGCCAGGCTCGGCCCGTGGGACGGCAGCAGGCGGGGGCGTCTTGGCAATCCGGTGGCGTGCGCGACGCTTCGCCATCCGGACACCGTACACGAATTATGGACGTTTTTGCACCGATGGTGCATCTGTGTCTCCTCTGCTATCGAGGTTGGTAGTTGCTGTACGGCGGAGGTCGTCGAGGCCGTCTCAGCGCTCGAGGCGGAGGCCGCGGTTGCGAGTCCGCTGACGCTCGAGCTCCATCATGCGGCGCATCCTGCGGAGGCGGTCTGCGTCCTCGGCTCGCGGACTTGCTTCGAGCATTCGGACGAGGTCGACTTTCGATGCGATCTGCGGGCGGAGACTGCGGCCGAGGTTCTCATGGTTGCCGCGGATTCGGAGATCTTCGTAGCCGCGAGTTCCCCACGGCGCTCGGACGAGATTCAGCAAGCCTGCAGGCGTCGAGATGGCCATCAGCTTGCCGGCGGCCAAAGTCTCGAGGGTCGATCGGATCGCGAGTCGCGTCGGCTCCGAGCTCGCCGAGGGCACGTTCGAGCGCCCGGAAGTTGTAGTCGACCAGAGCGGGAGCGATGTCGAGGCCTCGCGTGAGTTCGGCCGTTCCGTGGACAACCCGCGCGAAGCCGCCAACCACGACAAAACGGACCTTGTTGACCTCCAAAGCCTCGAAGAGGGCGTACGGGTCGAACGCAACCTTGTCGTTCACTGGTTGCGCCGGAGCCCCTCGATGAGCGCCTGGACGCGCTGCTGCGGCGCCTGGTCGATGCTTTCCCGAAGCTCGCTATCGAGCTCGGGCTCGTCCCGGCGCTCAACCTTCTCCAAGGTCAGCGTGTATCCGCACGCCTCGACGGCTGCGATGACGTTCTCGAAGCTCGGCTCCTGGCCGCGGATCTCCCACCTGGCGACCTGGGCCCGATCGCGGCCGAGCAGCTCGGCGAGCTGTGCCTGCGTCAGGCCAGCTTTCACCCGAGCTTCGCGAATCGCCTCCGCGCCGGTCATGGATCCTAAGTCTAACGAGTATTGACTACGATCCGCGTGACTGATACGTTACGCGCTCCGATGAGACGCAACGGTAGTCAGCTCTCATTGCAGCTTCTCCAGACGGACGATGGCGGAACGCAACGGACGAAGCACACCGCGAAGAAGCAGCCTGCGCTCCCACGGCTCTCGATCAGCCCGGGAGAGGCGGCGGAGATGCTCGGCGTCAGTCGCGACTTCTTCGACGAGCACATCAAGCCGGAGCTCAGGATCGTGCGGCGCGGCTCCAAGACGATTCTGATCTCGATCGCCGAGCTCGAGCGCTGGCTCGATAAGAGCGCGGCACGGTATTCGGTCTAACGCCCTCTCAGGGCGAGGCGGAAGGAAGCGCTCGTTCGAGCGCGGCGGCGACGGTCCTCATCGCCTCGGCGGTCAGCGGGCCTTTTTTCCTCAACCGCTTCCGCAATGCTCCGGGATAGAGCACCCAAACTCCGTCGACCTGGAACGCGAGCTCGAGCAACTTCCATTCCGCCTCGATGAAGCAAAGGGCGCCGTGGACGGGCGTGCCCTTAGCCTCGGGCTCGAGACGCAATGCGGCCAGCACGCAATCGACCTGCGCTTCGACGCTCTTGGCCAGCGTCGTCCGGTTTCGTCCGTCGACGTAAACCTCGTTCTTCGGCCTGAGCAGCGAACGGGACCCGCGCCGTTCAAGATTTCCCCGGTGAGCCTTCGCATCGACGACCCACACACCAGAGGGCGCAACGAAAATGTGGTCGATGTTCCGCCGGGTACCCGGCACTTGGCGGTCGTGGAGTGCGATCACGGTGGCGCCGAGCTCACGCGCGACGAACGCCGCGAGTCGCGACTCGCCCTCGCTGCCCTTACCCCAGCTCGCTTCAATCTCGCGCCTGGCGACGTGTTCCGCGACGGCTGCCGCGGCCGGGCCGTGGCGTTCAGCGTGCCGAACTCGGCGAGCCACGCGTCGTTCGCCCTCGGCCGCTGCCGAAGCTCCTGCGACGTTCGCGACCACGCCGTCAGTGCACGCCAGACAGGTCGCTCGCCTTGCTTCCCGATTCCACAGCGCCTCGGTACCTGGCGCCAGTGCCGCGCCACAGTGGCTACACGCCGCGGGATAGCGGAGCCGGCAAGCGGCGTGACGTCGGCTGGTTCACATGGACAGCATCGGCAGCTCACCCGAGGAGGGGGAGACCGGATTTCGATGTCAGCGTGATTCGCTGCGATCGAGTGCTGCGGTGAGCTCGGCCAGGTCCTGGCGCAGCCGCTGGACGGCGGCGCGAGCGTCGGTCTGCGTGGCTGCCGGAAGATCCGGGCCTGTGCGTCCGGCGAGCTCGCGCTCGATGGTGCGTCGAATCCAAGCGCTGACGGACATGCCGTCGGTCTTGGCCAGCTCGCGCACCTTCTCGATCGTCGACTCGGGGAACCGGACGGGGACGTGCTGAGTCAGGGCACGCTGGCGCCGGCGGCGCGGTGCGCCGTCTGCGGGCTCGCGCCTGCTCGGGTCGTCGTAGTACTCGAACGCCGCGGCGTCGCTCTCGCTCATTGCCGGGAATCCTCCTCGTATCTCGCGATCAGCGCACGGCTCGGCTCGTAGATTCCTATCGGCCGGCACTTGCGAAGGTCGTCGGAGCGCGCTGCGGCGAGCGGCACCACCACGATCCCTTCGGGGAGTCGGGCGACCATCAGCCAGTCCGCCGATCCATCCTCGGCTGCCGGGTAGAAGAGCGGATCTCCGAACGTCCATGCGTCGAGAGCGTCCTCTGCCGTGAACGGCGCGTGCTTTGCCAGGTGAGGCAAGTTGTCATCGTCGATCTCGAACGGATCATCTGGGTCGAGCGCATCGATGTCGAAGCGCTCTCTCATGTTTGTGTGTTCCAATGTAACACGCAAACGTTCATGCGTCATCCTCGAGCTGGGCGAGTCGCGCGGCTGTGTCGGCTCGATCGAGATACGCATCGACGAGGGCGGCGGCTTCCGCCTCCGAGCCGGGCATGAGCTTGCCGTAGAGGTCGTAGGTCGTCTGGATCGAGGCGTGACCCATGTAGGTGGTGATCGCCTTCGCGTTCACGCCGGCGGCGATCAGCGTCGAGGCGAACGTGTGGCGCGCTTCGTGAAGGCCGATCGGGTCGAGGCCGGCGCGGCGCCACGCGACCTGGGCTCGGCGCCAAACGTTCGACGTCACGAACGGCTTATCCTCGGCTGCGCCGAAGACGAGGCCCCCGTCGCGACCCTCGCGCGTCTTGTGCGCGAGGAGCTCGTCGTGGAGCGCGCCGACGATCGGGACAGTGCGTCGGCCGGCCTGGCTCTTCGGCTCGATGTGGACTCGATCCTTCTCGTCGTAGGCGCGCTCGACGTGGATCACTCCCTGTTGCGAGGTCGACGTCTTCCCAGCGCAGGCCCATCAACTCGCCGCGGCGGAGGCCGGCGTAGAGGGCGGTCGCCCAGAGGGCGCGGTCGCGGTCCGGCAGCGCCGCGAGTAGGCGCTTCGCCTCCTCGGGTGAGGCGATCCGCTCACGTCGGCCCCTGACCGCTGGGAGCCGGAGGTGTCCGGTCGGGTTGACGGCAAGGTCGCCGTCCTCGATCGCTCGGCGGTAGATCACTCGGAGGGGCATCAGGACGTTGCGTACGGTCGACGGGTCGAGGCCTTCGCCAAGAAGTTCGTCAGCCAGGCGCTGCACGTCGCGGCGCTGGACATCGCCGAGGCGCTTCGAACCGAGCTCGGGCAGCACGCGATCGCGAAGGGCGCGCTCGTAGCCACGGATCGCGCTCGGCTTGTAGAGGTCGCCCCGACCTCGTCCTCACCTTTCCCGAGCGCATCCCGGCGAGGAGATCGTCGCCGGCTTCGGTCAGCGTTACGGCCGTCGGCGCGCGAAGCTTGCCGCGGTGGATTGCTGTCTGCGCCTCGGCCCGCCACGCTCGAGCGGCGGCGAGCGTCGGGAACGTCTTGCGCAGCCGCTTCTCGTCACGGGCGCTCCACGCGCTCGCCTGGTAGGTCGGGCGGCAGTTGCATCTGCGTCCCTCGCGCGACGCGCACGCCTTGCCGTGGCGAACCTCGATCCCCGTGAGCTGACCCACGATCCTCAAAGTACCCCCGCGCGACAGTCCGCGCGACAGTGCGCGACAGTCGAGAGCGGATATGGGCGGATCAGGCCGGACAACGGATATTCTGAGAGTCTGCAAGAAATACCTGCAAATAAGCACTTCTGAAGACGATTTCGAGAATGCCCCCGACAAGAATCGAACTTGTGCACGCGGTTTAGGAAACCGCTGCTCTATCCACTGAGCTACGGGGGCCGGGCGTCACGATAGCCCGCTCCTTGGTTGCGAAGCCGACCGGGTGAGCGAGGAATGTCTCAGCGGCGAATGTTCGGTTTGGCAGTCCCCGCTCTAAAACACGAAGCGCCGGGGGAGGGAGTCGATGCTCCCACGCCCCCGGCGCTCGCGAATGCGTCAGGTCGTCGGCGCTAGGCCCCGAGCGACTCGTTGAACGCGTCGATGTAGGCCTGCTCGTTCGACGACGGCCCCTTCAGCACCATCGACAGCGGGCGCTCCGGGTCGTTGTAGAGGAACCGGTCGGCGCGCTCCTTGTGGCCGGTGTTCACGAGCAGCTTGTAGGCCTTCTCGTTGAAGAGCGGGCGGCCGTTCACGAGGAAGTTGTGCGCGATCCACGTCGAGGTCTCCATCGCGTTGATGAACGGCTCGAAGGAGCTCGAGTTCGAAGACTCCTTCAGCAGCATCTCGGCGTCCATCCAGCCGTACACGCCTTCCTTCGGTGTTGCGATGTCGATCAGCGGGCCGCCTGCGTCCTTCACGCGCGCGTCGGTGCCGATGTTCTCGATGGTCAGCCACGCCGACTCGTCGGTCAGGGCCCGCACCGACTCGCTGTTCTGGGAGACGAGCTTGAGCACGTTCGGCCTCAGCTGCTGCAGGAACGCCTTGGCCTTCGCGATCTCGGCAGTCGTCATGTCGTACGGCTTCTTCGCCCCCGTTGCGAGGCCGGCCATCGCCATCAGATCGGTCGGCTGGTTCTCCAGCACGATCTTCTTCTTGTACTTCGGGTCGAGGAGCGCATGCCACGAATCCGGCTTCGTGGTCACATACTTCGGGTTGTAGTAGATCTGGAGACTCGACCAGCCGAAGGGGTAGCCCATCTGATTCGAGCCGGCCTTCCAGAACGGCACGTCGAGCGCCACCGGGTACAGCTCCTTCGAAACCGGGAAGCTCTTGATGTCGAAGGCCTGGATCAGGCCCTCGTTGTAGAACTTCGGCACCCACAGGGCGTCCTCCGAGGACATGTCCCAGCCGCCGCCGCCGGCCTTGACCTTCACGTACGAGTCCGAGTCGTCGCTGAAGAGCTGCGGCCGCGCCCCGATCCCGATCGCCTTCTGCACCTGCTGGATTTGCTTCGGGAAGTAATGGTCGGACCAGGTCAGCCAGTTGAGCGTCGCGCCGCTCGCGTGCGTCGAGGCTGCCTGGCCGACGCCGGCGAGGGCCCCCGCGCCGTACAGGCCTAGCGCCCCCGCAGCGCCGCGCCGGAGAAGCGTCCGCCTTGAAATGCCATGTTGGAGCTGATCCATCGGTTCCTCCTTAGTTGACCAAGCCGCTTCGAGGCCGTGCCTCATCCGCCCACGGTTCAGGGCTCGTGAGCGGCTGCACGTTTCGCCTGCCGGCAGGCACCGCAGCAGAGGGGCACGTCAAGGCGAGGGGCACCCCGACGGAGCAGGCGCTGCGTGCGCTAGCCACCGCGCGACTGTACCAGCATGCGGACTGGATGTCTAGAATGCGGAATGGCCGGCAGGGCATGCCTCTAAGACGAGCCCGAGAGGGGAAAAGTGAGCGAGACAGCACGCGTACGAATCGGAGTGGTCGGCTGCGGAATGGTCGCCCAGGCAGAGCATGTGCCGTACCTCTCGGAGCTGCAGAGCCGATTCGAGCTCGTCGCCGTCGCGGACCCGAGCCGGACAGTCCGTGAGGCGGTCGCCGCGCGCTACGGAGTTCGAGGCGTGCACGAGGACTTCCGCCGGCTGCTCGAGGCCGGCGGGCTCGACGCGATCCTGATCGCGTCGCCGGCGGCAACCCACGCCGAAGTGGTGCTGAGCGCGCTCGCGGCCGGTGTCCACGTCTTCGTCGAGAAGCCTCTTTGCCTCAGCGTTGCCGACGCCGATCGGATCATCGCCGCCCGCGACCTGGCGGGGAAGGTCGTCCAGGTCGGCTTCATGAAGCGGTACGACCCGGCCTGGGAGCGGATGCTCGCCGAGCTGCCCCCGACCGCGGAGGGCCTGCAGTACCTGCGCGTAACCTGCCACGACCCCGAATGGCTTCCGTTCTTCGCCGAGGGGGACATCGTCAAGGGCTACGACGTGCCCGCCGCCCTGATCGAGGCGACCAAACGTTCCGAGTCGGAGCAGGTCGAGGAAGAGGTCGGCGACGGCTCACCCGAGGCGGTCTTCGCATACTCGGACGCCTACCTCGGCAGCATGGGGCACGACGTGAACGCGGTACACGGACTGCTCGAGGCAATGGGGGAGCCGCTTCCCGGGCGCGTCGCCGACGCCGCGTGGTGGGCGGAAGGGCGTGCGATCACCGGCTCGGTCGTCCTGGCCAACGGCTCCCGTTGGGACAACGCCTGGATCCAGCTCTTCGGGATCCGCGAGTACCGCGAGACGATCGCTTTCTACTTCGAGGACTCGCTCCGGACGCTCGAGTTCCCTCCCCCTGGCTCAAGCAGGCGCCGACCCGCTACGAGCGGAGCGAGGCCGACGAGCTCGATCGCTCGGTTCGCGGGTTCGAGTCCCACCGCGAGTCGTTCAGGCAGGAGCTCGTGCACTTCCACGCCTGCGTCACTGAAGGCATCGCCTGTCGCACCCCGCCCGAGCAGGCACGGATCGACATGCAGCTCCTCTCGGCGATGTTCGCCGCCTCGTCCGCTTAGCGGCTCAGGCGAGCCAGGTCTCGATCCGGCGGCGGTTCTCCGCCTCGACCTGCCGCACGGCCGGCAGGTCGTCGACCGTGACGGCCATCCGGTCCTGCTCGAGCACCGCGAACCCGTCGAGCGATCGGACCTCGGGCAGCCCCATGAACTCCTGAAGCGGAACGACGCCTTCGCCGAAGGGGCAGAAGATGCCCTCCTTCCAGGCTTCGTCCATGTCGATCAGCCCGGCACGGAGCCGCTCGAGCACGGCTCGATCGACGTCCTTGAGATGGAGATGGACGAGCCGGTCGGCGTAGCGGCGGGCGATCTGCAACGGGTCGCCGCCTCCGACCACGGTGTGCCCGGTGTCGAGGCAGAGGCCGAGCTCCGGCGGTGTGCGCGCGAGCAGCTTGTCGATCTCCTCGGGCGACTCGACGTAGGTGGCGGCGTGCGGATGGAACGAGGCGCGAAGCCCGCGCTCAGCAATGCGTGCACGCGCGATCTCCAGGTGCTCGGCGGCCAGGTCGAACGTCGCGTCCGACCAGCCGGTCTCACGCAGCCGCTCCGGCTGTCCGGACGCCTGGGCCCGCTCGGGGCGCTCCTGGTCGGCGAGGATCACGAGCCCGTCGCCGGTCGCCGCGAGAACCTCGGTCGTCTGGTCGAGCGCCCCCAGGTCCTCGGCGAACTCCGCGGCGTTGTCGAGCCGGAGCGGCAGGAACGTCGCCACGATCTCGATCCCGAAGGGGCGGATCAGCTCGACAGCGGCGGCACCGGTCGGCGCCAGATAGCCGGGCGGCCCCGACTCGATCGCCCGGTAACCCATCTCGGTGACGGTCTCGAGCAGGCGTCCAGGCGGGACGAGGTCGGTGCGCTCGATCGTCTGCTCCCAGATCCCCCAGGAGACCGGAGCAGTCGCGAGGCGAAGGCTCATGCCGCCGGCTCCATCACGCCGGCCGTGCGCGTCCCGCGATTGCGAAACGCTCCTCGCGCGGCGCGGAACAGGCGGGGGAGCGCGAATGCCACGCCCAGGATCGTAAGCGACGCCGCCAGCAGCATGGTGGCCAAGGCGTTCACCTCCGGCGTGATCCCGAACTTGACCTGCGTGTAGATGTAGATCGGGAGCGTGTTGTGACCGCCGATCAGGAAGTAGGTGATGATGAACTCGTCGAGGGAGAGCGTGAAGACGAAGAGCGCGCTCGCCAGGATCGCCGGCAGGAGCAGCGGCAGGACCACGAAGCGCAGGCGGTTGAACGAGTTGGCGCCAAGATCGCTCGCGGCCCGTTCGAGTGAGCGGTCGAACGACTGGAGCCTGGCCGAGACGAGCAGGATCACGAACGGCGTCGTGTAGACGCTCTGGCCGATCGCCGCCGTTTGCGGGGTGAGCTCCACGTGTAGCACCTGCGTGAAGAGGACGAGCAGGCTGACCCCGATCAGGAGCCCCGGGATCATGATCGGGAGGATGAACGCAATCCGGATCCCGTCGCGGAACGGCAGTTTCGAGCGCACGAGCGGGAAGGCCGCGCAGGTGCCGACGATGGTGCTCAGCACTGTCACCTCGATCGCGATCCGCAGGGTCGTCACGAGCGCGTCGTGGATCGCGAAGTCGTCGAACACCTGGCGGTACCAGGTGAGTGTCCATGCCGTGATCGGGAACGTGCCGTAGCGGTTCGCGTTGAAGCTGAACAGCACGAGCAGCACGATCGGCGCGAAGAGGAACACGTAGATCAGCGCCGCGTACAGCCAGAGGCCGCTGCGGGTCAGCCGCGCACGCGTGGAGACGTGCTCGAGCTCAGCCGCCATACGCTTCGGGGGCCGACAGCGACTTCCGGAACACGAGCAGCAGCACGATGATGAAGAGCGCGATCAGGAGCGACACCGCGGCTCCCCGGGTGAACTCCGCGGCCTGGAAGAAGTTCACGACGAGGTTCCCGATCATCACGCCGCCGGTGCCGCCGATGATCTGCGGCGTCAGATACTCGCCGAGGATCGGGATGAACACGAAGATCACCGCCGTGACGAGCCCCGGTCGCACCTGCGGGATCAGGATCCGGCGGATCGCCGTGAGCGGAGCCGCCCCGAGATCCATGGCGGCGCGCAGCTGATCCCAGTCGAAGCGCTCGATCGAGGCGTAGAGCGTGAGCGCCGCGAAGGGGAAGTAGAGGTAGACGAGCACGAGGATCACGGCCGGGCGGTCGTAGAGGAAGAGCCCGATCGGTTGGCTCGTCACGCCCGTCCATTCGAGGAAGCGGTTCAGTACTCCCTTGTCGCCGAGGATCGTCAGCCACGAGTACACGCGCAGGAGGTAGCTCGTCCAGAAGGGGACGACGACGAGCACGAGGAGCAACAACCGCCACCGCCGCGGGACGTAGCGCGAGAGCCAATACGCGAACGGAAAGGCGAGCACGATCACGATCGCCGTCGCGACCATTGCGACCCAGAGGGTGGCCCACATCGTCGAGACGTAGGTCGAGACGCTGAAGAAATAGGAGTAGTTCCCCGTCGTCCAATGCCGGACGACGTTGTAGTTCACGACCTCCCAGAAGCTGTAGAGGACGATGATCACGAGCGGGATCACGAAGAAGCCGCCGAGTAGGAAGATCGCCGGGATGAAGCCGGCGTACGAGGCCGCGGCCCTCGCGAACCAGTTGCCGTGCCGGGGCTGAACCTCGGCGACCGCCGTGGACGTCACGCCGAGACCTCGCCGCCGGCCTCGAGCAGCAACCCGTCGGCGGCGTCCCACCAGACGGAGGCCTCGGTGCCCACGGGCGGCGCATCGGCCACGTCCTGGCCCTGAAGGTCCAGGCTGAGCGGTGCGGTGAACCCCGGGCAGTCGACGGTGACGCGGACGTGGTTCCCGAGAAACGTTGCGTTGAGGATCCGGCCTGTGATCGAGCCTTCGGGGGTGCTCGCGCCGTTGCCGAGATGCAGTGCCTCGGGTCGCAGCATCAGCGTCGCCGGCGCCGGGAGCACGTCCGCCTGCGCACGGCACCCGTGCACCGTCGCGAAGGACTGCCACGTCCCCGTCGACGGTGACGTCGATGAAGTTGGCGTAGCCGATGAAGTCGGCGACAAAACGCGAGACAGGGCGGCGGTAGATCTCGTGCGGTGTACCGAGCTGCTCGAGTCTCCCCTCGTTCAGGACGGCGATCCGGTCGGCCATCGACATCGCCTCCTCCTGATCGTGTGTGACGTACACGAACGTCGTCCCGACCTCCTTGTGAATCTGCGTCAGCTCGAGCTGGAGGCGATGGCGCAGCTTCAGGTCGAGCGCACCGAGCGGCTCGTCGAGCAGGAGCACCTCCGGCCGCTTCACGAGTGCCCTCGCGACCGCCACCCGCTGCTGTTGGCCGCCCGAGAGCTGTTCCGGCGCCCGGTTTCCGAACGCTTCGAGCCCCACCTGGGCCAGGGCCTCCTCGCTCCGGCGCCGGGCCTCGGCCTTCGGAACGCGGTCCATGCGCAGACCGAAGCTCACGTTCTGCATCACGGTCATGTGCGGGAAGAGGGCGTACGACTGAAAGACGGTGTTCACCGGGCGCTTGTGAGGCGGCAGCGTGTCGATCCGTTGGCCGTGCAGGCTGATCGTCCCCTCCGTCGGGACGACGAACCCGCCGATCAGGTTCAGCGTCGTCGTCTTGCCGCAGCCGGAAGGCCCGAGCAGGCAGAAGAACTCACCGTCCCGGATCTCGAGGTCGAGCGCGCGCAATGCCACCTGTTGCCCGTAGCGCTTGACGACGCCGTGTAGCTCGACGCCGGAGCCCGCGCCGCCCGGTGAAGCAGTTTCAGCCAGCGCCGGCGTCACACTTGGCCCCAGTCCTCGTCACGGTTCTGCTCAGGCGACGGCGCCACGCTCGACGCCGGACGTTACCATTATGCGGACTGGCTGTCTAGCATGTGGAAAGGTGCGATCGTGGCTGCGATCGATCAATCGATGACCGCACAGAAGATCATCCAGGATAACCCGGTCAGGTCGCTCGCGAAGGCCGTGCTTCTGCTCGACGCGCTCGCGAACGAGCGCGAGGCGACGCCGCGGCGGCTGTCGGAGGTGCTGAACGAGCCGCGCACGACCGTGTACCGGCTGCTGACCAGCCTGGAGGCACTCGACATGGTCGAGCCGGGCTCGCAGAGCGGTACCTGGCGGCTCGGCCTGCGGCTGCTTCGGCTCGGGAGCGCGGTCACCGAGCGCCTCGACGAGCGTCAGGCGGCGCTGCCGGTGATGGGGCGGATCCACGAGGCAACCGAGGAGACCGTCTTCCTCTGCGTCCGGCGCGGTGACGAGGCGGTCTGTATCGAGCGGATCGAGGGGCTCCACGTGCAGTCGCTCGCCCTCCGCCTCGGCGGCTCGCTGCCGCTGCACGCAGGCGCTGCCCCTCGCACGTTACTGGCGTGGGAGCCCCGTTCCGAGTGGGAGGCCTACATGGAACGGGCCGCATTGCTCGACCGGTACACCGATCGCACTCCGGTCACACGCAGGGCGCTCTTCGCCGAGCTCGAGCAGACGCTCGCTCAGGGGTACGCGACGAGCGACGAGGACATCACGCCCGGCATCGGCTCTCTCGGGGCGCCGATCTTCGACCACAGCGGCTCGATCAGGGCCGCGATCTCGATCGGTGGCGTACGCCAAGTGCTGCTGGAGGAGATGCGCGAGGAAGCGATCAAGATGCTGGTCGACGGGGCGAGGGAGATCTCGGTCGCGCTCGGCCATGCGAGTGAGAACGGGGTCATGCGGCCCCTCCTCGAAGGCTGACCCTAGAGCTCGGAGACGGCGACCCAGCGGTGCTCGGAGGCTGAGCGCTCCATCGCCTCGCAGACCCGCTGCACCCTGAGTCCCGTCGCGAGATCCGGATCCCAGCCGCCCTCGGGCCAGCTCGCCAGCTGATCGGCCGCCTGATTGACGAAGCTCGTGCCGTATCCGATCCCCTGTCCGATCGGCCACCAGTCGGCTGCGTAGGGATGAGAGGGATGTTCCGCGCGAATCCGCTGAAGCCCATAGAGGCCGGGCTCACCGTTCGCCTCGCCGAACCAGAGCTCGTTCAGCCGCGGGTATTCGAACCGAAGCGTTCCGCGCGTGCCGTTGACCTCGATCCAGAAGTCGCAGGGGCGCCGAGCGCAGACGCGCGCGAGCTCGAACGTCCCGGAGGCGCCGCCGGAGAAGCGGACGAGGGCTGACGATGCCTCGTCGATCTCGACGGCGCGTCCGCTTCGCTCGCTCGTGAAGGTCGAGGAGAGCGCGCTCACCTCCTCGATCTCACCGACGATCCAGAGCGCGAGATCGACGACATGGGCCCCGAGGTCGGCGATCGTGGTGCCGCCCATCGCCCGCTCGAAGCGCCAGTCGAACGGGATGTCCGGGATCGAGGAACTCATCCGAGAGCCACGCCGCGCGCCACAGCAGCATCTCGCCGATCCGGCCCTCGTCGACGAGTCGCTTGAGCAGCGAGACGGCCGGGAGCCGCCGGTAGTTGAAGCCGATCGCGTTCGGGACGCCGGCGGAGCGAACAGCCTCGACCGCCGCAACGGCCGCGGAGTAGTCGGCGTCGAGCGGCTTCTCGCAGACGACGGCCTTGCCGGCGGCCGCGGCGGCAATGACGATCTCGGCGTGTGTTCCCGGCGGGGTGCAGATGTCCACGATCTCGATGTCCGGCCGTTCGACGAGCTCCCGCCAGTCGGTCGTCCAGCTCTCCACGCCGTAGCGCTCGGCTGCACTCGCGACGGCCTCGGGATTGCGTCCGCTGATTGCCCGGAGACGGGGCGAAACGGGCAGGTCGCGTACGGTCGGCGCGACGCTGTAGCCGTAGGAGTGCGCGCGTCCCATCATCCCGTAGCCGACGATCCCGATCCCGACCTCGGGCTTCATCAGGCTGTCCGGAGCGAGGCGGCGGCCAGCTCGGCGGCCGTGATCGCGGCGACCGCATCGGCTCCGGAAGCGCCGCGCTGCGGGGCGCCGTGAAGCACCGTGGCCGCGAAGGCCTCGGCCTGGGCCGTGAGTGCGTCGAGGAATACCTGTTCGCCGGGCTCGCCCCACATGAAGAGGCTGCGCGCATGACCTTCGGTGCCCATCAGCTCGAGCCAGCAGCAGTCGCCGGCCGGGAACCGGCGCCCGAGCGAGACCGAGGCGACCCCTCCCCCCGAAAGCCCGCCGAGGAGCTGCACGCTCTCCGGGTCGCCCGCGACCGGCTCGTCCGAGCAGACCGTCGAGGCCACGGCGCGGAGCTCCACGAGCTCCTGTCCGGTGAGCCAGCGGAGCTGGTCGAGCTCGTGAACGCCCATGTCGATCAGGATCCCGCCGCTCCGCCGCCGGAACGCCGCGGCGGGCGGACTCTCGTCCCACTGCCAGCACGCGACCAGCGAGAGCTCGCCGAAGGCCGCCGCCGCGACCCGGTCGCGGAGCTCGATCAACTCCGGCACGAATCGGCGCCAGTATCCGACCTGCAACCTGCACCCCGGCGTCGTCGGTGATCCGCACGGCCGCCGCCGTCTCCGCCGAGCTCGAGCCGCACGGCTTCTCGGAGAGGATGTGGATTCCCGCGGGGGCGAGCGCCGAGATCAGCTCGAGATGGCTGTCGGTCGAGGCGGCGATCAGGACCGCGTCGATCGTGCCGGCGGCGAAGAGCTCCTCGACGGTCGCATACGTCGCGATCCCCGTGACGGCGACCTGCGCGCGGAGACCGTCAACGGGCTCGACCACGCCGGCGAGCTCGATCGACGGCGCGTTTTCGAGTGTCCGAAGATGAACCTGTCCCATCCGGCCTGCGCCGATCACGGCGAGGCGAAGCCGCTCTGCTCCCACCAGCGAACCATATCGCGTAGCCCCTTGGTCGTCCCACGATGCAGACGGCGCGTCCGTATAGTGGTGCGGGCGAGCGCGGGAGAGGCCCCCGCAAAGGAGGTGAAGGTGCGGATCGGAGTCCTACTGGAGGCATTCCTCGATCGCCCGCTCGAGGTCGTGCTCGACCTGCTCACGCAGACGGTGCCCGCCGTGACCGATGTCGAGATCGGTGTCGGCGGTTTCGCCCCGGCGCCACACTGCGACGTGCCGCGGCTTCTCGGTGACGCCTCGGCTCGCCGGCAGTGGCTCGCCGCGATCGAGAGCCGGGGCTTTCGCGTCTCGGCGCTGAATGTCTCCGGCAACCCGCTCGATCCCGACCGGGGCCTCGGTGGCCGACACGACCGCGGCCTGCGCGATGCCGTGAGGCTCGCGGCGCTACTCGGGATCGATCGGGTGATCGCGATGGCCGGCTGCCCGGCCGGGGCGCCGGGCGACGTGACCGCGCACTTCGACGCCGGCGGGTGGCTGCCATATCTCACCGGTATCTACGAACGGCAGTGGGTGGAGGATGTCCGTCCCTACTGGGAGGAGATCAGTGCGCTCGCCGCGGCCGAGCACCCGTCGCTCCTGATCTGCCTCGAGCTTCATCCCGGGCAGTGCGGCGCACAACGTCGACACGTTCGAGCGGCTGGCCGAGATCGGACCCAACCTTGCTGCGAATCTCGATCCCAGTCATCTCTTCTGGCAGCAGATGGATCCGCTTGCGATCGTCGAGCGACTTGGTCCGAGGATCGGGCACGCGCACGCAAAGGACGTCGTCTTCAACGCCGGACCGCTCGGCCTCTACGGGCTTCTCGACCGCCGTTGGTCGCCGACGGATCCCGACGCGCCGTGGACGTTCGCCGCGGCCGGGCGCGGTCATCCCGCCGATTGGTGGCGGCTGTTCCTCGCCGCGCTCGCGGGGCAGGGGATCGAGACGATTTCGATCGAGCACGAGGATCCGCTCCTGACCGCGGAGCAGAGTGTTGCCTCTGCCGCCTCGGTTCTCTCCGAGGCCCGCGGGAGCTAGGACGTCCGTGCCTCGCCCGCCTGTCCGGTTGACTGAGCTACCAGCCGACGCGCTGGTTCCGCTTGCCCTCGAGCAGCGCCTCGCGTGCCGTCTCCACCTCCGGCCGCTCGCTCTGCTCGGGAACGCCGACCTCCCAGAAGGCGCCACCCGGCGTCCAGTCGTGCGCTGCCGTCCTGATCGCGATCACGGTGGTCCGGTCGGCTGTGCGCGCACGCCCGACCGCGTCCGCGAGCCCGCCCAGATCCTCGACGGCCTCCGCGAGGCACCCGAGCGACCGTGCGTGAGCGACCCAGTCCACCCGCGGTGCGTCGTCCAGCATCGTGCCGAACGACTCGACGCCGTTTCCGAGCTGGAGCCGTTCGATCACCGCGAAGCCGCCGTTGTCGCAGAGGATCACGACCAGCCGGTTGCCGGAGATGACGGAGGTGTAGAGCTCCGAGTTGAGCATCAGGTACGAGCCGTCGCCGACGAGGCAGAAGACGTCGCCCTGCGGTCGTGCCATCCGTGCCCCGAGCGCGCCGGCGATCTCGTAGCCCATCGCCGAGAAGCCGTACTCGCAGTCGAATGTCGCCGGCGCCAGAGAGCGCCAGCAGATGTTCAGCTCACCCGGGAGCCCGCCTGCCGCGGTGAGGACGTAATCGTCCGGCGTCGCCACCGAGTTCACCGTCCCGACCACGTTCGCATAGGAGGGCAGGGCGTCCTCGCCGGTGGGCCCGGCCGCGACGCGCTCGGCGACGAAGCGGCGGAAGTCCTCGCTCTCGGCTGCGCCGCGTGCCGTCCAGCCAGCGTCGGCGCGCCAGCCTCCGAGCGCGCTCTCGAGTTCGGCGAGCCCTTCACGGACGTCGGCGACGAGCGGCAGCGCATGATGCTTCGTCGCGTCGAAACGCGCGGCATTCAGCCCGATCAACCGGAGCTCCTCGTTGCCGAACACGGTCCACGAGCCGGTGGTGAAGTCCTGGAGCCGGGTTCCCACAGCGAGGACGACGTCGGCCTCGGCCGCGAGGCGGTTGGCCTGATCGGAGCCGGTCACCCCGATCGGGCCCACGTAGCAGGGGTGGTCGAAACGCAGCGACGATTTCCCGGCCACCGTCTCGACGACCGGCACGCCGTGCTTCTCGGCGAAGTGCGCGAGCTCCGTCTCGGCGAGCGAGTAGTGAACGCCCCCACCGGCGACGATCAGCGGCTTCTTTGCGGCGCGGAGTGCGGCGGCGGCCGCTTCGAGCTCGCGGCGGTCGGGCCGGAGGCGGCGCAGCTCGTGAACCTGCGGGTCGAAGAGCCGCGCCGGGTAGTCGTAGGCCTCGGCCTGGACGTCCTGCGGGAGCGCGATGAACGCCGGGCCGCAGTCGGCCGGGTCGAGCATCGTCTCGAGCGCCAGCGGCAGGGAGCGGGCGAGCTGCTCGGGCCGCGTGATCCGGTCCCAGTAGCGGCAGACCGAGCGGAAGGCGTCGTTCACGGTCGCCGACGGGTTGTCGAAACGCTCGATCTGCTGCAGGACCGGGTCCGGGATGCGGCTCTGGAAGGTGTCGCCGGAGAGGAAGAGGATCGGCAGCCGGTTTGCGTGGGCGACCCCGGCGGCCGTGACCATGTTCAGGGCGCCGGGGCCGATCGAGGAGGTGGCGACCATCAGTTGCCGACGGCGCATCGCCTTGGCGTAGGCGATCCCGGCGAGCGCCATCCCCTGCTCGTTCTGCGCCCGGTAGGTCGGCAGGGCATCGCCCGCCCCGGCAAGTGCCTGTCCGAGCGCAAGTGCGTTGCCGTGCCCGAGGATGGCGAACGCACCGGCGAAGAGCGGAGCCTCCTGCTCGTCGATCACGATCCTCTGTGCCACGAGCCAGCGGACGATCGCCTCTGCCGTCGTGAGCCGTACCGTCTTCACGCCGGCTCTCCGCCCGTGCGCGTACCTGCCGGTGGGAGGCGGAGTTGCTCGGGTCAGGGTGAGTGAGCGCGGCTTCATGGTTCTCGGCCCGGTTGTATGCTCTGAGGCGCCGTCAGGAGCAGCACGCTCTAGTGATCGAAGCGATTATGGGAACCGTTTCCCGACCCGTCAAGTGCACCGGGCGTGAGCAGAGGCTTCGCGATGACTGAGCCGTCACGTCAGGTCACGAGCCCCGTTCGGCCGCCGGAGCGCGGTCTCGAGAGCCCGTTGCTGGAAACGGTGTCGACGACGGCGACCGATTTCTGGAACGACTCGTGCTCGATCGACGAGCTCACCTACGCGATCGCCCACGGCGCAACCGGCGCCACGACCAACCCGACGATCGTCGGCGAGGTGCTCGCCAAGGAGTTCCACCTCTGGCGGGAGCGGATCGAGGAGATCGTCGGCGGCAACCCGACCTGGACGGAGGACGAGGTCACGTGGAGGCGTGATCGAGGAGATGGCGGTCCGTGGCGCCGAGCTGCTCGAGCCGATCTTCGAGCGTGAAGGCAGGCTCAAGGGCCGCCTCTCGATCCAGACCGATCCGAGGCTCTATCGCGACTCGGAGCGGATCGTCGCGCAGGGCCTTCGCTTCAGCACGCTGGCGCCAAACATGCAGGTCAAGATCCCCGCAACGCTCGCCGGCATCCGCGCGATCGAGGAGGTGACCGCGGCCGGAGTGAGCATCAACGCGACCGTGAGCTTCACGGTGCCGCAGGCGCTCGCGGTCGCCGAGGCTGTCGAGCGTGGCCTGCACCGTCTTGCCGACACGGGCGGCGACCCGTTGTCCGCTCTCGCCGGTCTGCACGATCATGGTCGGACGGCTCGACGACTGGCTGGGAGTCATCGCCGAACGGGACGAGATCGCGGTCACCCCGGACTCGATCTCCTGGGCCGGGATCGCCTGCTTCAAGCGGGCCTTCGGGCTCTATCGCGAGCGCGGCTACCGCACGCGGCTTCTGGCCGCCGCCTATCGAAGCCACCTGCACTGGTCGGAGCTGATCGGCGGCGACGTCATCCTCACGATCCCGGCGAAGTGGCAGCGAGCGTTCAACGCCTCGGACATCGAGGTGCGGTCACGGATCGACGATCCGGTCCCGGCCGAGGCTCTCGAGGAGCTCCAGCGGCTCTTCTCCGACTTCAGGCGCGCGTTCGAGCCCGACGGGCTCGAGCCGGCCGAGTTCGACGAGTTCGGACCGACCGTGAGGACGCTCCGCCAGTTCATCTCGTCCTACCACGAGCTCGTCGGGGTCATCCGCGGCATCATGCTGCCGGATCCCGATCGGCGCTGAGCTCGGCTCAGCGAACGAGAGGGACGCGCGGGTCAGGCTCGAGCCCAGTCCCAGGAGGAGCGGATCCAGGCATAGGCCGGATCGTCGGCGGCGGCCATCGAACGACGGTCTCCCGCAAGGGCGTTCAGGTAGTAGAGGTCGTAGCCGTGGGCGGCCGCAACGGCGTGGTAGCCGAACGGCACGAGCATCAGATCGCCGTGGCGGACGGTCTCGGTCACGTCCAGGTTGCGTTCCGGGCTGTAGAGGCGCTGAACGGCGAACGCCTCGGGCGCCGCCGTCCGGTAGTAGTAGGTCTCCTCGAGGACCACTTCGTGCGGAGGGTTGTCCACGTCGTGCTTGTGCGGTGGGTAGCTCGACCAGTTACCCGCCGGGGTGAAGACCTCGACCACGAGCAGGCGCTCCGCCGGGAACGACGGCTTCACGATGTGGTTGATCTGGCGGGTCGCGTTGCCCGCTCCGCGAACCTCGATCTCGACGTCCCCGGGCGGGATCAGCACCGGCTCGCGCCGGCGCTCGCAGCGAGCGCCGCAGACGGCCAACTCGAAGGCGTCGCCCCCCGTCACCGAGTACGTCGTGTCTCGCGGCAGGTAGAGCGCCCACGGCATCCCACCGAATACGTCCTTGCGTTCTCCCAGCTCCCAGCGCTCGCTGCCGGATTCGACGGTGCAGCGGCCACCGAGGGCGACGAGCGCGACTTCGCTCTCACCGGTTTCCGCAGAGAACGGCTCGGCCCGAACGCCGAAGGAGAGGTGATTCCAATCGGCAGACTCCGGCGTCACCTGCTCCCAGGCCCCGTGCTTGAGGAAGAGCTCGCCCATGGTTCCGCGCATACTGCCTGAGCGCTCCGACCCGACGAGCCGAGCTCACGGACGGGCATGGGCAGCCGCGAGCCCGCGAGGCGGGTCACACGGGCCGGCGTAGCCCTGAGCGCCGCAAGCTGACGCCGGGCTCCACCGGGAGGTGGGACGATGTAGAGGTGACGAAACGAGTCCGGTGGCGGAAGACCGTGGCGCTGCTCCTGATCGCGGCGACGATCGTGACGCCGCTCGCGCTCACCGCGGTGTGGCTGCGCGGCGAGGTGCTCGTCACGCACCGGTACGTCCACACGGTCACTCCGCTCGCCTCGAACCCGGCGATCGTCTCGGCCGTCGCCGCGCAGATCACCGACGCGCTCTACGCGAAGGCGAACCTCTCGACGCAGGCACAGAACGCCCTTCCGGGGAAAGCGAGCTTCCTCGGGAAGACGCTCGCCGCCGGGCTTCGCTCCTACACGCAGGAGACGATCGAGCGGTTCCTGCGCACGGGCGCGTTCCGGGTGCTCTGGATCCAGGCGAACACGCAGGCGCACGAGGCGCTCGTCGCTGCGCTCGAGGGGAAGAAGAGCCGGTTCATCGCGGCGGACGGGAGCGTCGACATCGACCTCTCGAACGCCGTCCTCGCCGCGCGGACCGCGCTCGGCGTCGCCGGGATCCACGCCTTCGACAAGGTGAGCACGAGCGACCTTCAGCGCGGGATCGTGATCGCCAGGCCGGAGTCGCTCCACCGGGTGCGGAACGGCGTGAAGCTCCTGAAGGCGCTCGCGCTCGGACTGCCGATCCTCGCGCTCGTGCTCTACGGGCTTGCCTTCGCGATCTCGCGTGAGCGGCGGCGGACACTCTTCCGGGCCGGAATCTCGCTCATGCTCGCGGGCGCCGCCGGGCTCCTCGCGATCGTCGTCGGCCGCTACCTCTACAGCCACCACGTCGTCGGGCCCGACCTGCCGCAGGCCGCCGCACGGGCGCTCTACAACACCGTGCTCTCGGATCTCCGCCTCTGGTTCGAGCTCACCGCGCTCGGCGGAGCTCTCGCGACGGCCGCAGGCGTGATCGCCGGCCCGTCACGCGCGGCCGCCGCGGTGAGAGGCGCCACGCTCCGCACGCGCAGGCGGCGTCACCGACGAGGTCGTCGGCGCCAGCGCCACCTCGAAGTGGGTCGCCGCGAACAAGCCGGTGCTCCGAACGGTGACCGTGATCCTCGGCCTGCTCCTCGTCCTCGACTCGCACCACATCACGAGCCGCCTCATCGTCGAGTACGCGATCGGCGTCCTCCTCGTGCTCGGCCTCGTCGAGATCCTCGCGAGGCCCGCGACCCCCAGGCGGCCCCGAAGCGGGGTACCGTGACTGGATGAGCTCTCCCGAGCACGGCGCTAAGCCATATGGGAGGCGGGCATTCCTGCTGCTCCTCGCGGGCGGCGCGACCTCGTTTCTGTGGGCGGCCCGCGTCAGCAACGTTCTCTCGCCGGTCACCTCGGCCTTCTCGCAGCTCGTCGGGAACCTCTTCCCGGTCGGCGGCTGGCGGATCTACACGATCTCCGGGTCGATGCCGATCTTCGACCCGAAGAGCTACCAGCTCGAGATCAGCGGCCTCGTGCGCAAGCCCCGGACGTTCACCTACGACGAGCTGCTCGCGCTTCCGCAATCCCACCAGGTCTCGACGTTCCATTGCGTCACCGGCTGGACGGTGCACGACGTGCGCTGGTCGGGTGTCCGCTTCAAGCACCTGCTCGACCTGGTCGAGCCGCTGCCCGAGGCGAAGGCGCTTCGCTTCGACTCGCTCGAGGTGCCCTACAACGACTCGCTCACGACGAAGCAGGTCGAGCTGCACGACGTGATGCTCGCGCTCGGGATGGACGGCCAGCCGCTCTCGCGCCCCCACGGCTCGCCGGCCCGGGTCGTGATCCCCGAGATGTACGGCTACAAGGGCGTGAAGTGGCTTCAGAAGATCGAGCTCGTCGCCCAGCAGCCGACCGGGTACTGGGAAGGCCTCGGCTACGACCAGGACGCGTGGGTGGGGCACTCGAATGGCTACGACACCTAGCCCGCGACGGCTCCGCCGCTGGAGCCGCACCGAGCGCGCGGTGCACTGGGTGCACGCGACCGCGTTCCTCGTGCTGCTCGGCTCGGGGCTGTGTCTCTACCTTCCAAGCCTTGCGGAAGCAGTCGGGCGGCGGCCCCTGCTGAAGACGATCCACATCTACACGGCCGTCGCCTGGGCGCTCGCGCTGATGCTCGTGCTCGCGGTCGGTGATCGCGGCTCGCTCGGCCGGACCGTGCACGAGGTCGAGTACTTCGACGAGGACGACCGCTCCTGGCTCCTCGGGCGCCACGCTCCTCAGGGACGGTTGAACGCGGGCCAGAAGGTGAACACGATCGTGACCGCGGCGTTCGCGATCCTCTTCGCCGTGAGCGGGTTCTTCCTCTGGTACGGCGAGCGCGACACGCGCTTCCGGCTTGCGAACGCGCTGCTCGTCCACGACTACCTGATGTACGTGTCGGTGATCCTGCTGATCGGGCACCTGTGGCTCGCGGTGATCTACCCGCGCACGCGCCACTCGCTGAACGGGATCACGCGCGGCTGGGTGCGCGAGGACTGGGCCGCCCGGCGGCATGCGAAGTGGGTCGAGGGGGTCGAGGCAGGCGAGCCCGAGTAGCGGTCAGGCTGCGGGCTGGAGGCGCCGCGGGCCGGCCACGAGATGGAAGATCGGGATCCCCGCGAACTGCTCGCGGGCCCGCTCGACCAGGTGGTGCTCGACCCAGTGAGCCTCTTCCTCGGCATGCGTGACGAGGACGATCTCGTCGGCGGCGAAGACACGGAGGCCGTCCGCGATCGCCTGGAGCGGCTCCGCGTCGCCGATCGAGCCGGCGACCTCGATGCCCTCGCCGCCAAGACCCGGGAAGCGAGTGAGCGAGCCGCGCCTCGGCCCGGCGGCGGGCCGGGTCGATGTCCGAGACCCAGAAGCGAAGCCGCGAGCTCAGCGCCGGCGCGACGAGCAGAACCTCGGTGGCCGACTCGCCGGCGTGGTCGCGAAGCGCTTCACGCAGGCTCGTGGCCGTCGATCGCGTCGTTCTCGATCACGAGGATCCGGAACGGGTTCGAGGGCTCGCGTCCGTGCATCTATTTGGACATTCTCTATGGCTGCGCGAATCGGTTTTATGAATGTTGCCTAAGGCAGCGCCTCCGCAGAACGGCGAAAGCGGGCGTCCCGGGCGCAGCCCTACCGTTACGATTGCTTCCATGGTCCTCGCAGGTGACAGCGAGCGAGAGCGAACGCTCAGCTCGCTGCGTGAGCACTTCGTGCGGGGAAGGTTGACGCTCGAGGAGCTCGCGGAACGCACCGAGCTCGTGCTGCACTCGCGTTCCCGAGAGGAGCTGTACCGTGCGGGCGCCGGCCTGCCGCGGCTTCCGGCCGCCCACACGGTTGTCAGGATCGTCGTCCACGGCGCGTCGCTCGTTCTGTTCACGGGAGCGTGGCTGCTCTTCAGCCTCGTGCTCGTGGTCGTGTTCGCGCTGACGCTCCTGATCCACGGTGCGTCCCTGCCGGAGCTCGCGGGGTTCCTGGTCGTCTGGCTCGTCCCGACGTATCTGCTGTCACGGCTGTGGCGCAAGCGTCCGCTCCGGCACGTCGGTTAGTCATCAACCTCGGCTGCGCTCCGTGCGGGATCGCCGGATCGGCTCCCTGCCCACGAGTGCCGGAGCATCCCAGAGCGACCGCTACACGTCGAATGTGACGGGGCCGCGCTCGGCCGTCAGTCACCCTTCGGTCGTGCAGGCCGGAGCCGTTCCACGGTCTCCGCGGTTTCCTCGCGGCCGTCTGCGGTGAGCCCCTTGACGACCCCGTCGATGTTCGCGTCCTTCTGGTTCTGGCTCATCTTGAACTTGGCCTCGACCCGGGTGATCGCGAGCTCGACGCCGACGATCGCCCGCAGTTGCCCTTCGTGGAAGGCCTTGGGAGCGTCATCGACGCTCCACGGATCCGTGCGGCCGGCCTCCTGCCGGGCCGTCAGGCGACGGACGATCGCATCGACCCACTCAGGGTCGTCGTGGATACGCAGCTCGCCGTAGATGTGGGCAGTCGTGTAGTTCCAGGTGGGAACGACTCTGCCGTGCTCGACCTTCGACGGGTACCAGCCGGGGTGAATGTAGGCGTCGTCGCCGTGAGCGATCACGAGCGCCTCGCCGAGCGCGGGCCGCTTCCACTGGTCGTTCTTCCTTGCGACGTGACCGAGCATGGAGCCGCGACCGCCGAGCTCGGGCGCGAAGAGGAACGGCAGGAACGTGGCGGTCAGGCCGTCCTCGGTCATCGTCACGAGGTCGGCCACCTGGATCCGCGACAGGAACTCCGACGCGGCCTCGTCGTCGACTGCGAAGTGGGTCGGCGTGTACATGACGAAACTCTAGAGCGCGTCCACCGGCTGCCACTTGAACCTGCGCACCGCGAAGACGAGCCCGATCGCGCCCCACACGAGCACGACCGCGAGCGCGCCGCTGTCCGACCAGATGTGCTGGTCTCGCACCATCACGTCGCGCGTGATCTCGGTGTAGTGGGTGAGCGGCAGGATCTCGGCGATCATGCGCAGGAAGTCCGGGTAGTCCTTCGGCGTGAAGAACGTGCCGGAGATGATCGCCATCGGCAGGTAGACGGCGTTGATCACCGCCGAGGAGCCCTCGGCCGAGCGGACGAAGCCGCTGATCCCGATTCCCATCGCCGCGAAGCACAGCGCGCCGATCACGAGCAGCACGACCAGCGAGAGCACGTTCTCGGGGATCTGCACGCTGAAGAAGAGCCGACCCGAGCGCGATGATGATGCCCGCCTCGATCACGAACACGATGAAGGTCGAGGCGAGGATCGCGAGCAGGTAGGTGGGAGGCGGGAGCGGCGTCGCGCGGATGCGCTTCATCACGCCCGACTCGCGGCGGATCACGAGCGTGATCCCGAGCCCCGCGAAGCAGGTCGCGGCGACGCCGTAGCCGATCATCCCGGCCTCGAGGAACGCGGCGGCGCGGATCCCGCCCTCCTTCGTGATCCGGTCGTTCCCGTACACCGACGCGAAGATCAGGAAGAAGATCACGGGCAGGAAGAACGTGAAGATCGCAGCCTCGCGATTGCGCCAGAACAAGAGCTGCTGGGCGCGGAGCTCGTGGTAGAAGAGCCTCATTCGTCTTCGGCGACCGGCTCGGCCGTGAGCTCCAGGTAGACGTCCTCGAGCGTGGGCCGCCGAACTTCCAGCTCTTCGAGCTCCTCGCCGCGCTCGACCGCCTCGGCCGTGAGCTCGTACAGGCGCTTCGTCGGGTCAGTCGTGTGCTCGAAGACGAGCTCGCCCTCGCGCCGGTAGCGGATCTCGGTCACGTTGCCCTCGCCGGTCAGCTCGGCCGGTGAGCCCTCGCGCACGATCCGTCCTTCGCGCAGCACCGCGACCCGATCGGCGAGCTGCTCGGCCTCGTCGAGGTAATGCGTCGTGAGCAGGATCGTCGTGCCGAGCGAGCGGAGGTTCCGGATCGTCTCCCACGCGGCGCGGCGGGCACCCGGGTCGAAGCCCGTGGTCGGCTCGTCGAGGAAGACGAGCTCCGGGTTCCCGATCAGCGCGAGCCCGAGATCGAGGCGGCGCTTCTGCCCGCCCGAGAGCGTGCGGCAGCGCGAGTCGGCCTTGTCGGTGAGCCCGACGATCTCGACCACCTCGTCGATGTCGCGGCGCTCCTCGAAGTAGCCGCCGAATACCCGCAGGCTCTCGCGCACGGTCAGGTTGGGATAGAGCGACGAGGACTGGAGCACGACCCCGAGCCGCTCCCGCCAGGCGCGGTCGCCGCGGGCGGGATCCTCGCCGAGCACCTCCACCTCGCCGGCGTCCCGCTCGCGGTAGCCCTCGAGGATCTCGATCGTCGTCGTCTTCCCGGCCCCGTTCGGCCCGAGCAGCCCGAACACCTCGCCGGCGCCGATCTCGAAGTCGATCCCCTTGACCGCCTCGTGCGCGCCGTAGCTCTTCACGAGGCCCGAAACGCGGATCGCGGCGCTCACAGCTCGAGCTCCGCGAAGCCGGCAGTCGGGAACGAGACCTCGCGGCCGGTGAGGGCGAGAGCACGATCTCGCCGCAGTCGGGCTGGTGGCCGACTGCGATCACCGTGTCGCCCAGGCCGGCGACCGCGGCGCGCAGGGTCGAGACCGTCGCGCCCGGAGCGAGGCCCTCGTCCACCTGCGGCTCGAGGCCTGCGGCCGAGGCAAGAGCCTCGCGCGGTCTCGCGGGCACGCAGAAGCGGGCTCGAAACGACCGCGTCCGGGCTCCGGTCGGCGAGCAGGAGCCCGAGCAGCCGTGCCGCCTCGTGACCCGAGGGCGTGAGCGGCCGCAGCTCATCCGGCTCTCCGGCGCGGCCTGCGCATGACGAACGAGGATCACCAGCACGACTCGCAAGAGTAGATGAGCAGTTCCACGATCTCGCGTGTCCGGAGGCGCGATCTGGACAGCCTGGGCCGCTCCGGCCTCGCGGAAGCCGATAAAGCCCGGCCTCCGTGAGGCGTGCCGCAGCCGCCCAGCTCGCGCCCGGAGCAGACGATCTCATGGACCGTTACGTCATCTACTGCCCGGCGCGGCAGCGGGCGCCCGTGGTCGCGCTTGCCGACGTCTTTCCGCCGCAATAGCGTCCGCGATCTGTTGCGCCTCAAGTCGCTCGCACCTCCCTTCGCGCTCTACCTCCTCGTCTCGGCCCTGTACTTCGGGCTTCCGGTCGTTGCGCATCCGGGCCGCTCGATCGTCGGCACCGGGGACCGATCCGGAGATCTTCATCTGGATGTTCGCGTGGTGGCCGCACGCGCTCGCGCACGGGATCGATCCCTTCAAGACGAACGAGATCTGGGCTCCCGACACCTACAACCTCGCGTGGACGACGTCCGTGCCGGGGCTCGCCCTGCTCTTCGCGCCGCTGACCCTGCTCGCCGGCCCGGTCGCCTCCTACAACCTTGCCGCCGTGCTGATGCCGGCGCTCGCCGCGTGGACGGCCTACCTGCTCTGCCGCTACCTGACCCGCAAGACGTGGCCTTCCGCTCGCCGGCGGCTACCTGTTCGGGTTCTCGTCCTACATGCTCGGTCAGGAGGAGGGCCACCTGCACATGACCTCGGTGTTCCTCGTCCCGCTCGTCGCCCTGCTCGTCCTTCGCCATCTCGACGGTGCCACGAGCGGCCGGCGGCTCGCGATCCTCCTCGGGCTCGTCCTCGGCCTCCAACTCTGGTTCTCGACCGAGGTGTTCGCCACGGCCTCCCTTGCGCTCGTTGCAGCGCTCGTGCTCGGGTTCGCCGTCGCTCCGGCGAGACGCGGCCGCCTGCGCGAGGCTGTCCGCCCGCTCGCCGGTGCCTACGCGCTCGCGCTGCTGATCGCGAGCCCATTGCTCCTCGTCACCCTGACCGGTTTCCAGTCCGGCTCGATCAACCGGCCGCGGGACTATCCGGCCGATCTCCTGAATCCGCTCGTGCCGACGCACATCTCGCTCGCGAGCGTCGTCTGGGGGAGGTCGATCGCGAGCCACTTTGCCGGCGGCGAATCCGAGAACGGCGCCTACCTCGGCCTGCCCGTGTTGATCGTGGTCGTGCTCTTCGCCTTCGGCCGCCGGCGCACGGCGGCGGGCCGCTTCCTGATCGGCGCATTCGCGCTGGTGCTGCTCCTGGCGCTCGGCACCCAGCTCCATGTGAGAGGGCAAGCCGTGGTCCGGCTGCCGATGTGGGCGCTCACGAAGCTCCCCGTTCTCGACGATGTCCTCCCGGTCCGGCTCTCGCTGTACCTGGCGCTCTGCGCCGCCGTCATCGTCGCGCTCTGGGCTGCCAGCGAGCGCCGGAGGTGGCTCGCGATCGGACTGCCCGCGCTCGCCGTGCTCGCACTCGCGCCTCGGCTCGGCGCGGGCCACTGGAAGGAGACACCGGTTCGCCCGCGGTTCTTCGCCGACGGCTACAGGCAATGCCTCGTGAAAGGGGACACGGTGTTCGCGCTCCCGTTCGGCTCGAACGGCGACTCGATGCTGTGGCAGGCCGAGTCGGGATTCCGGTTCCGCCTCGCGGGCGGGTACGTGAGCCCGCTGCGGCCCGACCGCTACGAGCAGAACGCGCTGTTCCCGGCGCTCTTCCTCGGGCAGATACCGGCGAACGGCCCGGACGACACGCTCGGGTTCGTGCGCTCGCTCGGGACGAGCGTGATCGTCGTCCAGGAGCGGGGCGATCCGGGGTGGGCGCGGTTCTTCTCGACGGCGATCAGGCCCGACCGCGTCGGGGGCGTGGTCGCCTTCCCGCTCGAGCCCGGGCCGGAGGGCTCGGCCGCCTGCAGAAACGCCGTCCGCGGCTAGAGTCGGGCGATGCGCCAGCTCCGCTACGTCGTCGCCGACGTCTTCACCGACACCCCGCTGACCGGGAACCAGCTCGCGGTCTTCACCGACGCGCGCGATCTCGACCCGCTGACGATGCAGGCGCTCGCGAAGGAGATGGCCTTCGCCGAGACGGTGTTCGTGCTCCCGGCGCACGCCGAGGATGCCGACGTCCGGATCCGCATCTTCACGCCGGCAAACGAGCTGCCGTTCGCCGGCCACCCGGTCCTCGGCTCGGCGTTCGTGCTCGGCATGCCGCTCCAGAAGGTCGTGATCCGGCTCGAGACCGGTGCCGGTGTCGTGCCGGTCGAGCTCGAGCGCGAGGGCGCCAGGATCATCTTCGGCTGGATGGAGCAGCCGATCCCGCCGTGGGAGACATTCGACAGGGCCGACGAGCTCCTCGCCGCGCTCGGCGTCGAGCGCTCCGGGCTGCCGGTCGAGCTGTACCACCTCGGCCCCAAGCACGTCTACGTCGAGCTCGACTCGCCCGAGCAGGTCGCGGCGCTCGATCCGGACTTCCGCGCCGTTGCGCAGATCACCGGCGCCGGGGTGAACTGCTTCTCCCGCGAGGGCGACGGCTGGAAGAACCGGGTGTTCGTGCCCGGCGCGGGCGTCCCCGAGGACCCGGCGACCGGCTCCGCCGCCGGGCCGCTCGCGATCCATCTCGCGCGCCACGGCCGGATCGCGTTCGGCGAGGAGATCGAGATCAGCCAGGGCGCCGAGCTCGGCCGCCCCTCGAAGCTCTACGCGGTCGCGGAAGGTGAAGGAGACCGGATCGACCGGGTCCGGGTCGGCGGCTCCGCGGTGATCGTCGCGCGCGGCGAGTTCAGGATTCCCTGAACCCGACCGCGGCGATCTCGGGCAGCTCGAGCTCGAGCGCCGTCCAGAAGACGCCGCCGTTCCGCGAGACGTACAGCCGGTTCCGCGCCGCATAGACGAGGAGGTCGGGGTTCGACGGGGCGACCGCAACGGCCACGCCGGGCGGAAGCCCGCGCCCGGATTCGCGCCAGGTCGTCCCGGTGTCGTGCGAGACGAGCATCGGCGGCCGCGCATCGACGACCGCGACGACCGTCGATCCGCCCTCCGCCGCCGCGACCACACGCGGCAGGTTGAGGCTCGGCGGCCGGGGCCGGCTCGAACGGCTCGCCTGGCTCGAGCTCGCCCGTCTCGAGGTCGACCGCGAAGATGCCGCCGGCCGTCGCGGCGAGCAGCGTGGTCACGAGCCGGCCGTCATCATCGCCGCCACGACCGCGGTCGCCCGGCGCGCCGCGGCCGCGGGCGCGAGTCCCGCCGAACGGCCTGCGAGATACGCGACGCAGAACCCGTCGCCCGCGCCGGTCGGATCGCCCTCGAGCGGGAAAGCCGGCACCTCGTGGACGCGCCCGTCGGCGACCACGGTCGCCCCGCGCGCGCCGTGGGTGAGCAGGAGCTCGCGCACGCCGAGCCGCGCCGGGTCGCCGATCACCTCGGCCTCCTCGTCGTTCAGCTTCAGCACGGCGAGATGACGGAGCACCTCGGGATCGAACTCCGCATCCAGCACGAGCGGCCCGGTGCGCGCGGGACGCACGAGCCCCTGGCCGTCGAGCGACAGTCGCCGTCCGCGCGCCGCCAGGGCCGCAAGCGTCTCGGCCGGGAAGTCGCTCCGCGCAAGCGGCGCGACGTGAACCCAGCGCACCTCCTCGGGCAATGCCGGCAGGTCGCCGGGAGCCCAGGTATCGCCCGAGTGCCCGCACCGTCATCTCGCGCCGGTCGCCGTCGTAGGACATCTCGAAGGCTCGCCGTCGCCTCACCCGGCACGTACCGCACCTGCGAGCCGAGCGCGACGAGCGGGGGCAGCAGCTCGGCCCGGTCGGCGGCCGAGCAGCGCGCGTAGACGATCGCCGGGGTGTCGAGCTGCTGAAGCGCGCGAGCGGCGTGGAACGGCCCGCCGCCGGTCCGCGGCGGCTGACCGGGCAGGAAGTCGCGCGACAGATTGCCGAGCACCGCGATCACGCGCGCGCCAGGGCCGGCCGGCGGGCGAGCAGGCCGCCGGCGGAGGTCAGCACGAACGCGGCCGCGAAGCTCGGCAGCGAGGCGCCTCCCCACGGCAGCGCGTGCGGATCGGTGTGCGCCACGATCCGCGTCCACCAGGCCGGGCCTTCCGGATAGAGCCACTGGTAGAGGCAGAAGCCGGCGAGCCACGCCACGAGCGGCCACACCCGCAGCGCCGGCGCCGAGAAGATGTCGCGCGGCAGGTACCGGCATCCGGCGAGGAGCCAGTCGGCGAGCAGCACGCCGAAGAGCGGCACGAAGAACGAGCCGAGCAGGAACAGGAACGGCTGGTAGTTCCGCAGGTCGACGAGCAGCGCCCCCACCGTCGCGACGCCCGCCGTCGCGGCGACGAGCACGCGCTGGGGCACGTCGGGCAGGAGGTTCTGGAGCGAGACCGCGCCCGAGTAGACGTTCGCGAACGCCTCGTCGCTCTCGTCCACCGTCAGCGCGAGCAGCGCGAGCACGCTCGCCGCGCCGCCGGCCGCGATCGCGGTCAGGAGCCCGGGCGCATCGCCGATGTACCGTGACATCGCGATCACCGCTCCGAGCCCGAACAGCGGGATCGTCGGCACGAAGTAGCCGAGCCCCGCGCCCCAGAATCCCGCGGACCGGCTCTTCGAGAAGCGTGTGTAGTCGGCGACGAGCGGCGTCCACGAGATGATGCTCGCGAGCACGAGGTCGAATCCCGGCCAGAACGCATGCGAGCCCGGCCGGTGCCAGAGCGCGTCGACGTGCTGCCCGTGCAGCGACCACCACGAGAGATAGAGCAGCGAGGCGATCACGACCCAGACCGCGAACTTGCGCACGTACCGGCGCACGAACCCGACCGGCCCGAGCAGCGCGAGGGCCGTCGCGACCACGCCGAACAGGATCTTCCAGAACGCCGTGCCGCCGAACCCGAGCACCTGGTGCGAGAGCGCGCTCGCGCCGGTCGCGATCACGATCAGCTCGAAGACCGACCAGCCGAGGCACTGGAGGATGTTCAGCGCCGTCGGCGCGTACGAGCCGCGATGCCCGAGCGGCGCGCGCATCAGCACCATCGCTCGGCACGCCGGCATCGGCACCGATCAGTCCGCCGAGGCCGAGCATCACGTTCCCGACGACCGCCGCCGCCGACGATCGCCGCGATCGCGACGGGCAGCGAGAGCGCGAGCCCACCCTGCGAGAACGGCAGCACGAGCAGCGCCCCCGCCACGATCACGAGCAGCGAGACCGACAGGTTCGCCCACAGCAGGAAGCCGTCGAACGTCCCGAGCAGACGGAGTCTCTGCGGAACGGGATCGATCCCCCACTGCGGTGCGTCCTTCACTGGCTTCTCCCTTCGCCGGCATGACCCGGATCAGGTTCGACGGGTCTGATCTCAGCCGCCGTTCGCGCGGCACCCCGGTAACGCAAGACTCTAGATGAGCCGTTCCAGCAGAGGTCGCGAATAGTCGCCTTGAATCGATATCTTGCTCGCTGCTTGAGCCTGCGCCTCAGAATTGCCGTCTTCGTTCCGCTGGTCGCCGTGCTCGCCGCGGTCGCGGTCGGCTGCGCGCTCGCGGCGCACGGCTCGACGAGCAGCGCGGCACGCGCGCCCGGCTCGCTCGAGCGTCGGCAAGCAGCTCTACCGCAAGTACTGCGGCCAGTGCCATGCACTGACCGAGGCGCTCGCCGTCGGATCCGGGAGGTATCCACGGTCTCGGCACGGACGGCGGCCCGAGCTTCAACAACCTCGACGTCCCCTTCGCGCTCTCGATCGACGCCGTCACCGAGCAGTTCGGCGGCCACGAGATCGTGGTGAAGCGGATCGACTGGCCGCAGATCCGCCAGGTCTCGTCGTTCGTCGCGCTCGCCACCAAGACGCACCCGTATCTCGCCCGAATCTCCGACGGCTAAGATTCTAGATTCGGACGTTTCGAGGCGACATTCGCCCGGAACCCGCTATCTTGTCTCCGGGTTGACGCTCCGCCTTCGCCTCGCTGTCTTTGTCCCGATCGCTGCGGTGCTCGCCGCGGTTGCCGTCGGCTGTGCCATGGCCGCGCACGGTTCGACTGCCGCAAGCACATCGTCGAGCACCGCGATGTCGGCCGGCAGTCTCGCGCAGGGGAAGGCGCTCTACCGCAAGTACTGCGGCCAGTGCCACGCTCTCACCGCCGCGCTCGCGGCCGGGTTCGGTAGCGACAAGGGCCTCGGCACCGACGGCGGCCCGAGCTTCAACGACCTCGACGTGCCGTTCAACCTCTGCATCGTCGCCGTCACCGAGCAGTTCGGCGGCCATGAGCTCGTCGTGAAGCGCATGACCTGGCCGCAGCTGCGCCTCGTCTCGTCCTTCGTCGCGGTCGCGACGAAGACGAACCCGTATCTCGCGCGCATCTCAGACGGCTAGTCAGTCGCTGCGATCTTCCTGAGGACGTACTTCAGGATCCCGCCGTGCTTCAGGTAGTCGCGCTCTCGCGGGGTGTCGAGCCGCAGGATCGCCGTGAAGGTCTTCTCGTTCGCCTTGACCGTGACCTCGCTCGCATCGCCGCCGAGGACGCCCTCGATCGAGAACTCCTCCTCGCCGGTCACGCCGAGGGACTCTCTCGATTCGCCGGGGCGGTACTGGAGCGGCAGGATGCCCATCATCAGGAGGTTCGAGCGGTGGATGCGCTCGTAGCTCTCGGCGAGGACGGCCTTCACGCCGAGGAGATCCGGGCCCTTCGCGGCCCAGTCGCGGCTCGAGCCTGAGCCGTACTCCTTGCCGGCGAGGACGATCAGCGGGGTGCCCTCGGCGAGGTAGCGCTCCGAGGCCTCGAAGATCGTCATCTCCTCGCCGTCCGGGAAGTGCTTCGTCCAGGTGCCTTCCGAGCCGGGCACGAGGAGGTTCTTGAGGCGCAGGTTGGCGAACGTGCCGCGGATCATCACCTCGTGGTTGCCGCGGCGGGCGCCGTAGGAGTTGAAGTCCTTGCGCTCGACGCCGTGTTCTGTGAGGTACCGACCTGCCGGCGAGTCGGCCTTGATCGCGCCGGCCGGAGAGATGTGGTCGGTCGTGACCGAGTCGCCGAGCGAGACGAGGCACCGCGCAGCCTGGATGTCTTCGACCGCGGTCGGCTCGAGGCTCAACCCCTCGAAGTAGGGCGGCAGGCGGACGTAGGTCGAGGCGGGATCCCAGGCGTAGAGATCGCCCGCCGGCGACGCGAGGCTTCGCCACGTCTCGTCGCCGGTGAAGACCTCGGCGTAGGTGTTCGTGAACATCTCGCCGCGAACCGAGGCTGCGATCGTCTCGCCGATCTCGGCAGAGCTCGGCCAGAGGTCGCGCAGGAACACATCGCTTGCCGTCCTCGGCGACGCCGAGCGGCTCGTTCACGAGATCGACGTCGATCCGCCCCGCGAGCGCGTAGGCGACGACGAGCGGCGGCGAGGCGAGGTAGTTCGCCTTCACCTCCGGATGGATCCGCGCCTCGAAGTTGCGGTTCCCGGAGAGAACGGCGCACGCCACGAGGTCGCCCTCGGCGATCGCCGCCGAGACCTCGGGAAGCAGCGGGCCCGAGTTTCCGATGCAGGTGGTGCAGCCGTAGCCGACCGTGTCGAAGCCGAGCTGGTCGAGGTAGGCCCGAAGCCCGGCACGCTCGTAGTAGTCGGTGACGACCTTCGAGCCCGGAGCGAGCGAGGTCTTCACCCACGGTGCGCGTCGAAGCCCGAGCTCGACGGCGCGCTTCGCGAGCAGGCCTGCCGCGACCATCACCTGGGGGTTCGAGGTGTTCGTGCACGACGTGATCGCCGCGATCACCACCGCGCCGTGGCCGAGCTCGTGCTCCTCGCCGTCGATCGAGACCCGGACGGGACGCGTCATCGGCATCGGCGCAAGCGCGACCGCGGCGTGCTCCGGCTCGACGACCTCGTGCCCGCCCGGCGCCTGCTCGGTTGTCGGATCGCTCGCCGGGAACGTCTCGGCACCCGGCTCGTCTTCGTCGAGCTCGACGCCGAAGCTCGGGAGCGCCTCGAGGAACGACTGCTTCGCCCGGTCGAGCGGCACCCTGTCCTGCGGGCGGCGAGGCCCGGCGATCGAGGGCTCGACCTCGTCGAGGTCGAGCTCCACGACCTGCGAGTACTCCGGATGGGCATCCGGCTCGTGCCAGAGCAGGTTCTCGCGGCAGTAGGCCTCGACGAGGGCGACGCGGAACTCGGGTCGCCCCGTCAGCCGCAGGTAGTCGAGCGTCAGCTCGTCGACCGGGAAGAACCCGCACGTCGCGCCGTACTCCGGCGACATGTTCCCGAGCGTCGCCCGGTCTGCGACCGTGAGCCCCGAGACCCCGTCGCCGAAGTACTCGACGAACTTCCCCACGACCCCGGTGTGGCGGAGCAGCTCGACCACGGTGAGCACGAGGTCGGTCGCCGTCGCTCCCTCGCGCAGGCGACCCCTCAGCCGGAAGCCGACGACCTGCGGCACGAGCATCGAGAGCGCCTCGCCGAGCAGCGCCGCCTCCGCCTCGATCCCGCCCACACCCCAGCCGAGCACCCCGAGCCCGTTCACCATCGTCGTGTGCGAGTCGAGGCCGACCACGGTGTCGGGAAATGCCACGCCGTTTCGGCTCTCGACCACGCGTGCGAGGTACTCGAGGTTCACCTGGTGGACGATTCCCGTGCCCGGCGGGACGACCTTGAAGTCGTCGAGCGATGCCTGACCCCAGCGCAGGAACTCGTACCGCTCACGGTTGCGCTCGACTTCGAGCTCGACGTTGCGGGCGAAGGCGAGCCGCGAGGCGAACTCGTCCACCTGCACCGAATGGTCGATCACGAGCTCGGCCGGGATCAGCGGGTTGATCCGAGCGGGGTCTCCGCCGAGCTCGGCGATCGCGTTCCGCATCGCGGCGAGATCGACGACGGCCGGGACGCCCGTGAAGTCCTGGAGCAGCACCCGCGAAGGGAAGAAAGAGATCTCGTGTGCGGGGTCGGCGTGGGGATCCCACGACGCGACGGCGCGCGCGCCCGCCTCGTCGCCAGAGCGGAGCACGTTCTCGAGCAGCACGCGGAGCGAATACGGCAGGCGCCTCGGTTCTGCGCCGGCGAGCGCGTCGATGCGCGTGATCTCGTACGTCTCCCCGGCGACCGTGAGTGCGCTCATGCCCCAGAGTCAAGCAAAGGTTGTGCCGTCAAGGCGCGGATTCACTTAACCGACCCTTAATCGAGCCGTCGCGGGTTTGCCGGAATCCACCGATATAACGGTTTGGGATGCAGCAGGGGGACATCATCCGGGGTTCGGTCTGGATCGCCGCGGCAGGGGTGGGCGCGGGGCTTGCGCTCGTAGGCGCGGCGCTCACCGGTCATCTCGACGGGTCGACGACCATCCAGCAGATCGCGTCGCCCGTGCCGCCGCCCGGCGGTACGACGCCCACGGCGGGCAACGGCAACCTCTCCGTCGAGCAGATCTACCGGCTCGATGCCCCGGGGGTCGTCCAGATCGACGACTCGACCGGGAAGTCTTCGCCTCCGCTGCAGCGGGAGTCTCTCGGCTCCGGGTTCGTGATCGACAAGGCCGGGCATATCGTCACGAGCAACCGGGTGATCTCCGGCGCTCCGGGCCTCAGAGTGAGCTTCTCGGGTAGCGACCAGCTCGCCGCCACACTCGTCGGCCAGGATCCGACCTCAGGCGTTGCCGTCCTACAGGTGGCGGCCCATTCGCGCTCGTTCTCCCCGCTCCCGCTCGGCGACTCGGATGAGGTCCAGGTCGGCGATCCGGTCGTCGCGATCGGCAACACCCTCAGCCTCGACCGGACGGCAACGGTCGGCATCGTGAGCTCCGTCCAGCACGGGATCGACTCGACGAGCTCCTCGGTCTCGCACGCGATCCAGACCGACGCCGCGATCAATCACGGCAACTCCGGTGGGCCGCTGATCAACTCGCGCGGACAGGTGATCGGCGTCAGCTCGCAGCTCGGGACGCGCGTCGCGAGCTCCGGCGGTGACGGGGATCGGCTTCGCGATCCCGATCGACACGGTGAAGACGGTGGTCGCACAGCTCCTCGCGACCGGCAAGGTGCAGCATCCGTTCCTCGGGATCGACGCCCAGCCGGTCAGCGCGGCGCTCGCGCGTGCATTCGCGCTGCCCTGCGACTACGGTCTGATGGTGCAGAACGTCACACCCGGGACGGGCGCCGCGCGCGCAGGGCTGCGAGGCGGGACGCACCTCGGTCCTCGTCGCAGGTGAGTCCTACGTGATCGGCGGCGACATCATCGTGGCCGCGAACGGGACGCCGGTCACGAGCGAGTCGCAGCTCCGGGACGTGATCGAGACGATGAAGCCCGGCGACAAGCTCGCCCTCCGGATCTGGCAGGGCAGACAAGGAGAAGACCGTCCACGTGAAGCTGGGTCAGTCCACCAGGCTGATTTCGAGAAGAAGATTGGGCCCCTGCAACGCTTGGGGCCCGAACCCGGCGGAGCCGTCTAGCCAGCGCGGCCCGCCGGACGAGATGGCCGCGACCCGCATGCCTGCCCGGGTCGCGGCCATTTTTTCTCCCTTCGACTCTACGGCAGTGCGATGCGGCTCCTTCGCCTGCGGCTCCTTCGCCTGCGGCCTCCCGAGCCACGCCTCCTCGGGCCCACCCAAAGTCCGGTGCCTGGCACCGGTCTTCGGCCTGGGAACCTGCCTCGGAGCAGGGGCTCTGCGAACCGGAGCGCCGATCGATCGGGCTTTCGTTACGGCTGTTCCACACCAGCCGCGCGACGGTGGCGTTATTCTCCGTCTGCGCAGACGGGAAGGGGAACCCAGGCATGCCGGCAAATCGTGCGATCGTCTTCCTGTCCGACTTCGGTCTGCAGAACGAATGGGTCGGGGTATGCCACGCCGTGATGAACCGCGTCGCTCCCGAGAGCCCGATCGTCGACCTCTCGCATTTCATCCCGCCGCTCGGGGTTTCCGCGGGCGCCCGGCTCCTCGCCGACTCGCTGGCCTACGTGGCCGGCGATGCGATCCTGCTCGCCGTCGTCGATCCGACCGTGGGCAAGGACCGTGACATCGCCGTCGAGGCAGCGGACGGAAGGCTCCTCGTCGGCCCCGACAACGGCCTGCTGTCGTGGGCGTTTGCCGCTGCCGGCGGCGTCCGCCGCGCCGTCGAGATCACCTCACCCGAGGTGATCGTCACGCCGGTGTCGCCGTCGTTCCATGCCAGGGACGTGCTCTGCCCGGCCGCTGCGCACCTTGCCGAGCGGCGGCTCATTCGACGAGCTGGGACCGGCGATCGATCCGGCGAGCCTGAGCATTCTCGCCGCGAGCGAGCCGGAGATCGACCTCCGCACGATCCGGTGCGAGGTGATCGACCACAATCGCTTCGGCAACATCCAGCTGAACGTCCGGCAGCCCGACCTCGCGCGCGCCCAGCTCGACGATGCGCCCAAGCTGGCCGTCGAGGGCCTCGGCGGGTGGGTGCGGGCGCGTCGCGCCGAGACCTACGCCGACTTCGAGCCGGGGGAGTACGGGGTGATCTTCGATCCGCGCGGCTGGCTCACGATCGTCCGCGGCAACCCGGGGAACGCGCTCGAGGATCTTCGTCTGTCGATCGGGGACATGGTCTGGATAACCGTGCCCGAAGACGCCGAGTCCGTGGCGCGGGCCGACTGACTCGCCCTACCTTCCGCCCATGGATGCTTCCGAAGCAGCTCTCGTCGAGGCGGTGGCCGCACAGAGCGACGGTCTGATCGAGGTCGTCGTCTCGTCGCTTTCGCCTGACGGAGAGTGGGCCGCGGCGTTGCTTCACGTGCTCGAGACCGACAACTGGCTCGAAGCCGTGTACGAGCGCGCCGACGGCGAATGGGTCGAGTGGACGACGAGTCACGAGAGTGAGGCCTGGAGCCCGATCGAGACGAAGGGCGGCGTGGCGGTCGGTGTCTTCCGCCTGTATGGCCAGGCGCCGGCCGGGGCCGAGCGGGCGATCGTCTCCTGGCGCGGCGAGCGGCACGAGGCTCCCGTCCGAAACGGCTACTTCGCCTTCGCGGCGTGGGACGCGAGCGACGAGGAGCTCATCCGGACGCCGCCCGAGGTGACCGGGTTCGAATGAGGCGCGTGACCGTTGTCGTGTTCGACGCGGGCGAGACGCTGTTCGACGAGACGAGGCTGTGGAGCAAGGCGGCCGACGACGCCGGCGTCCCACGGTTCACGTTCATGGCGCTTCTCGGCGGGCTGATCGCGCGCGGTGAGCATCACCGGCGCGTCTGGGAGGCTCTCGGAAGAGACCCCGTCCTCGGCGACCTTGCGCCCGAAGATTTCTATCCGGACGCTCTGACGTGTCTTGCCCGGCTGCGCGAGGCCGGCTATCTCGTCGGCGTCGCCGGGAACACGCCGGCCTCGACCGAGAGGCTCGTGGAGCCCCACGTCGACTTCGTCGGATCATCTGCCCGCTGGGGCGCCGAGAAGCCGTCGGCCGCGTTCTTCGAGGCGGTGGTTGCCGGATGCGGGCGCCCGGCCGCGGAGATCGCATACGTCGGTGACCGTGTCGACAACGACGTCGTGCCCGCGCTCGAGGCCGGCCTCGTCGCGGTTCACATCCGGCGAGGGCCGTGGGGTTATCTTCACCCGCCGCCCGGCGAGGCGACCGTGATCGGCGGGCTCGACGAGCTGCCCGGAGGCTCTTCCTCGGTGATCGAGACCGAACGTCTTCTGCTCCGGCACCCCGTCCCCGGCGATGCCGAGCTCTTGCTCGACGGGTTCGTCGACCCGGAGGTGATGCGCTACATCGGCCGGGGCGAGACAGGGACGCTGCTCGACGCGATCGAGCAGGTCGACAAGATGACGCGTGCCTGGCAGGCCGACGGCTTCGGGCGGTTCGTCGTCGTGCGCGCCGCCGACGGCGCCGTGATCGGCCGGGTCGGGCTGCTCGCGTGGGATCCGGCGACGTGGTCGAGCGGGGTTCGAACCGAGATCGGCGACAGGGCCGAGGTCGAGCTCGGCTGGACGCTCCTCCGGCACGCCTGGGGGCAGGGCTACGCGACCGAGGCGGCCGCGGCGGCGCGAGACTGGGCGCTCGCGAACGTTCGGCCGCGGCGCCTGATCTCGCTGATCCACCCGGAGAACGCCCGCTCGAAACGCGTGGCGGCGAAGCTCGGCGAGCGGTTCGAGCGCGAGGTCACGACGAAGCGTGGCGTTCCTGCGGAGCTCTGGGCTCTTTCGCCCGGAGCGAACGTCCAGGTGAAGACCACGCACTCCTCGGGCCCGGCTGCCCCTGCGGCGCGGTAGGTGGCGAGAGCGGCCGCGTTGTCGGCCTCGGTTCCGACCCACATCCCGTAGCAGCCGTTCTGCCGTGCGAGCTCCGCGAGCGCCTCGACGAGCGCTCGCTCCGACGCCGCGCTTTCGGTGGTCGGCGTGGACGCTGAGCTCGTAGAGGAACATCTCCGTGCCCTTGTCCGGATGCGTTGTCTCGACGCCGCTCACGAACCCGATCGGGATCGAGTTCTCCGGCCAGGGCGACGAGCAGATGGTGACCGGCGCTCGAGAGGAACTTCGCGGCCCACTCGCGCGTCGGCGGGTCGGTCGAAGAGCTGCCGCGCCGGCGAGAACGACGTCCTCGTCCCCGGCCTCGAGGCGCATGATCTCCACGGGACGATGTTACGGACGTGCTCTTCCGGAGCGGATGCAATCCGCGGGCCGCCCGGACACCGTAGTTTGATTCGGATTCCCGTTTAGGGCTTCGCCGGGTACCCTGTTCCGCGTGGAGAGGGGCTCGATCGTCTTCGAGGAGACCGCCGTCCGGTCGGAGGACGAGGAGTTATGGATCGATGACGACTCGGCGGGTCGCGACGGCTGGTTCTGCGTCCGGACGGATCCGTTTCCGTGCCCGGCGTCGGGCTGCACGTACGTGGCCGACTTCATGACCGCGGCGCACCTGATCCTCGTCTGGCAGGAAAACGACGACCCGAACCTGCTGCGGCACGCCGGGCAGGCGAAGAACGTCGGGCGCAATCCGCGGATCGTGGGCTACCGCTCCGACTACGGGCCGTCGGCCTCGTACTACGCGTGGATCGCCGCCGGCCGTCCCGTGCACGGCGTCCGCGCCCAGTAGCGAAGGCGCTCATCGGAGGCTCGGGTGCTGAGCTCAGTCCGCCGGACGACGCTGCCGCCGTCGAGGTCGTCGCGGAGCTTTTCCCTACAGGTCGGTCGAGGCGCGGAGCGCGCGGGCACATCCGAGACGCACGTCGGCGTCTGCGGCTTCGATCCCGCACTCGATCGCCACGGCTCGAGCGGGTTGAAAGAGCCGTGACCGCTTACCGGGGAGACGGGATCGGCTCGCTAAGCTTGAGTCGATGGCGACGGTGAGCGAGACGTTCCAGGTGCGCGGGATCCGCTGCGAGCGCTGCATGGCGCGGCTCGGCCACGTGCTCAACGGGCACGAAGGGCTCGAATCGGCGAACGCGACCCTCGCCGGCGAGGTCACGCTCCGCTGGGACGACGAGCAGACGACGCGCGACTCGCTCGTCGCGGCGCTCGCGCGTGGTGGCTTCCGCGAGCAGCAACCGGTCTGAGTGCGGGGAATCCCGGGGGGCCGGATGTCGTTAGAGCCATTGATAGGGTGGCCGGTCGAGTGAGCGAGAGCGCCCCGACAGCCGCCGAAGCCCGCCGCATCGCGGAGGTTGAGCGTGACCGTGTTCGCTTCGAGGAAGAAGCGCTCGAGTTGAGCGACCAGGTTTACCGCGTGGCGCGAAGGCTCTCGGGCTCCCGCGAGGAGGCCGAGGATCTCGTCCAGGACACGTATGCCCGCGCATTCCGCGCCTGGCAGCAGTACCAGTCCGGGACGAACCTCCGCGCCTGGCTCCTGCGGATCCTCACGAACCTGAACATCGACCGAGGCCGGCGCTCGCAGCGCACCCCCGACAGCCAGCCGCTCGAGGAAGGCGACTACTTCCTCTACAACAAGCTCGAGTCGACGATCTCGGACGAGAACCCCGACGAGGAGCGCGTGATCGAACGTCTCTCGCAGAACTCGGTCGTCGAGGCCCTCGCCGAGGTCCCGCACGATTTCCGCGACGCGATCGTCCTCGTCGACATCGGCGAGTTCTCCTACGCCGACGCCGCCCAGATCCTCGACATTCCCGTCGGAACCGTGATGTCACGGCTGCACCGCGGCCGGCGCATCCTCAAGCAGCGCCTGGCCGACAGGACGGTGACAGCGTAATGGGATGCGATTGCGGAGACTGCGAAACGATGATGCAGCCGTACATCGACGGGATGCTCACGGACGCCGAGGTCGTCGAGGCTCGCGAGCACCTCGAGGCCTGCCCGCCCTGCGACAAGCGCTACCGGTTCGAGGAGAGGCTCCGGCACTTCGTCCGCGTCTCCACCGACGAGCCGATGTCGGACAGTCTGCGCGAGCGGCTCGCCTCGCTTCGAAGTAGCTAGGCGCGCCGAGCCCGGCCGTCGCGGGCCGCTTCGGCCGAGCTCCCCGCCGCCTCGGTTCGGGGCGCCGAGCGAAGTGCCGAACGCTCCGTACCGCTCACGTGCTCGAGGCACGAGAATCGGCCGCCCGAACTTCCGGACTGTCAGTTTTCCGGGAAACCCACCTCCCGCCCCTAAGCCGTCGAGGCTACCGGGGAAGGTGTGACGTGCGGGTACCGGTTGTTCCACAGCCGGTGCGCGCGTCGTTCTCGGGTAGCGTTTCCCTGTGAGCGCTGCGGTCGTACTGATGGCATATGGGTCGCCGGAGCGACTCGAGGACGTGCCCGCCTACTACGCGGACATCCGCGGCGGGCGGCCGATCGCGCCCGGAGAACCTCGAGGATCTCGTCGGCCGCTACCGGCGGCTCGGGATCGAGGACTCGAACCCGCTGAATGCGATCACCGAGGAGACGCGCGCGCGTCTCTCCGACGCGCTGAGCCTTCCGGTCTTCACCGGGATGAAGCACTGGGCTCCGCACATCGACGAGGCGGCAAACCGGGCGGTCGACACGGGCGCGGACACCGTCGTCGGCCTCGTGCTCGCTCCGCACTACTCGGCGCTCTCGATCAAGGGCTACCGCGAGCAGCTCGAAGGCGGCGCTCGGCGGGCAGGGCGGCGCTCGAGTTCGTCGAGAGCTGGCACGACGACGCCGGGCTTTGTCGCGTTCCTGGCCGAACGGATCCGCGGCACCGACCGGCACGTCGTCTTCACCGCCCATTCGCTGCCGGCGCGCATTCTCGAGCTGGGCGACCCGTACCGCGACCAGCTGCTCGAGACCTCCGCGGCTCGTCGCATCGGCGGCCGGGGTGGACGACTGGTCGTTCTCGTTCCAGAGCGAGTCTCCGACCGGGCGAGCCGTGGCTCGGGCCGGACATCCTCGACCATCTCACGGCGCTCCACGAGGCCGGCACCGACCGCGTGCTCGTGTGCCCCGTCGGGTTCGTATCGGATCATCTGGAGATCCGCTGGGACATCGACACCGAAGCGCAGGAGCGCGCGGCCGAGCTCGGGATGGAGCTCGAGCGGATCCGCATGCCGAACGCCGAGCCCGGCTTCGTCGACGTGCTGGCGGAGATCGTGAACCGCGCGCTCGCCGGCCCCGAGTCGTGATGACGAGCCCCGGCAAGATCGTCGTCGACCGCGTGTCGCAGCGCTTCCGGGTCTCGGAGCGCCCGTACCGCACGATCAAGGACACGGTCGTCGCCCCCCGCCGGCGGGCGCCCGTGAACGAGGTCTGGGCCCTTCGCGATGTCGACGCTCGAGGTCGAGCCGGGTGAGGCGCTCGGGCTCGTCGGCCGCAACGGCTCCGGCAAGACGACGCTGCTCAAGCTCATCTCGGGGATCTTCAAGCCGACCTCGGGCCGGATCGCGGTCGGCGGGCGGATCGGCTCGCTGCTCGAGCTCGGCGCCGGCTTCCACCAGGACTTCACGGGGCGCGAGAACGTCTACCTGAACGGCTCGATCCACGGGCTCTCGCGGGCCCGCATCCGCGAGTTGATGGACGAGATCGTCTCCTTCGCCGAGCTCGAGCGGTTCATCGACCTGCCGGTGCGCACGTACTCCTCCGGGATGTACATGCGGCTCGGGTTCTCGGTCGCCGCGCACATCCAGGCCGACGTGCTGCTCCTCGACGAGGTCTTCGCGGTCGGCGACGAGGAGTTCCAGCGCAAGTGCTTCGGGAAGATCCACGAGTTCAAGGGCCGGGGCGGCACGATCGTCTTCGTCTCCCACGACGCCCAGGCGGTCGAGCGGCTCTGCGACCGCGCCGTGCTGCTCCGCAACGGGACGCGGTCGTCTTCGACGGCGACACCCGCGATGCGATCGCCGAAGTACCGGCAGCCTGCTCGCCGACGAGCGGAGCCCCGACGAGCTCGCCGCAGGGCTGCGCGAATGGGGGAGCGGCGAGGCGCGGATCGTCTCGGCGCGGCTCCTCGACGCCGACGGCCAGGCGCGGCCCGCATTCGCCGTCCGGCGAGGCGGTGGCCGTCGAGCTCGTCGTCGCCTGCGATGCAGCGATCGAGCCGCCGCGGGTCTCGCTCGAGCTCCGGGACAACGACGGTACCGTCCTCGGCGGTGTCGATCGCTGCCGACCGACGGCCTCGGCTGGGGAGCAGCGCCGGGCGAGCGCATCCTTCGCTTCGAGATCGACCGCCTGCCGCTCGCCGACGGTCAGTTCCATCTCCGCTGCGCGCTGATCGATGCGAGAGGCGGCGGCCTCCTGCATCTGCTCGACGACGCGATTCGCTTCCTGGTCTTCCCGGCGGAGCCGGAGACCGGCGCGGTCCTGCTCGAAGGTCGCTGGAGCGTGCAGGAGATTGCCGCTTCCGCGCCAATCGGATAGCCGGAATGAGCTCGCGCACCTGCCCAGAATGGCCGCAGCTGATGGAGCTCGCCCCCGAGCTCCAGTTCAAGCACTTCACGCTGCGCGAGGCGCAGCTTCCCGCGGACGCGCTCGTGAACCTCGAGAGCGTGGACCTGGACTCCGTCGCGATCTGCTGCGACCCGGCGAGCCACGTGTTCTTCGCCGAGCACACCGATCCGGCGGTCGCCGAGGCGCTGCGTGCATCGCACTGGTTCGACCTGCGCGAGTGGATCGAGCGCTCGCCCGGCGCCGACGCCGTCTGAGCGCGCCGCCGCAGGCCCATACCGGGGCGGTAGTGTCCCGCCGATGCCGTCGCTAGTCGTTCCCTTCCGCGGGGCGAAGGGCAAGAGCCGGCTCGGCTCGCTCCCGCGCGAGGCCCGCGAGGCACTCGCCGAGGCCATGCTCGCCGACGTTCTCGCCGCGTGCGTCGTGGTCGGGCCGACCTTCGTCGTCGGGCCGGACGGCACCGACGCACGGCGAGGCGACCCTCGTCGCCGACCCGGGCGGCGGGCAGGGAGCGGCGGTCCGCGCCGGGCTCGATGCGGCCGCGCTGGCTTCGCCCGACTGCGGGGCCGCTGCTCGTCGTCAACGCCGACCTTCCCTGTGTCACCGCACGCGACCTGCTGGCGCTGGCGGGGGCCGTTCCCGACCATGGGCTCGCGCTCGCTCCCGCAGCCGACGGGACGACGAACGCGCTCGCGCTCTCGACGGCCGCGCAGTTCGTCCCGGCCTACGGGCCCGGAAGCGCGGATCGCTTCGCTGCGCTCGCCCCCTCGCGGAGGGTGGACGCGCCGAATCTCATAGATGACGTGGACACGGTCGCCGACCTCGACCGGCTCCGGTCGCGGCTTGGCCCGCACACGCGCAGCGTTCTCACCTCGCTGCGGCTGGGAGCCGCCGCGTGAAGACGACCGTCCTCTCGGGCGGCGTCGGAGGTGCACGGTTCCTGCGCGGCGTCGTATCTGTAGTCGAAGCAGACAACGTAACCATCATAGGCAACGTCGGGGACGACATCGAGATTCTCGGCCTTCACGTCTCACCCGACCTCGACAGCATCCTCTATGCGCTCGCCGGCCTCGCCGACGACGAACGCGGCTGGGGCCGGGCCGGCGAGACGTGGAACGCGCTCGAAACCGTTGGCGCCGTGGGCGGCGACGCCTGGTTCCGGCTCGGCGATCGCGATCTCGGGCTGCATCTCGTGCGCACACAGCTCCTGCGTGAAGGTGTGCCGCTCTCCGAGATCACCGCAGAGGCTCGCAACCGCCCTCGGGCTTCGCAGTGCGCCCTGCTGCCCGCGACGGACGACCCGCTGCGTACGTTCGTCGAGACTCCTGCCGGCACGTTCCCGTTTCAGGAGTGGTTCGTCGCGCGAGGTCACCGGGACGAGGTCGACGCGCTCCACTACACCGGGGCGCCGGAGGCGGAGGCCGGCCCCGGGCGTGCTCGAGGCGCTCGAGAGCGCCGAGCTGATCGTGATCGCGCCGAGCAATCCGTACGTCTCGATCGGCCCGATTCTCGCCGTCGAGCCGATTCGCGCGGCGCTCGAGCGCCGTCGGGTGCCCTGCGTCGCGGTGAGCCCGCTGATCGGCGGCCGGGCGGTCAAGGGGCCCGCCGACCGGATGCTTGCGCGTCTCGCCGGAGAGACCAGTCCGGCCGCGGTCGCAGGCTGCTACCCGGCGTTGATCGACGCGCTCGTGATCGACGAGCAGGATGCGCCTGGCCGGGGCATGGGAGAGCTGCCCGGCGGAGTTCGCGCTGGTCGTCGCTAAGACCCTGATGTCCGATGACGACGCGCGCCGCCGTCTCGTCCACGTGGTCGTCGACGCCGCCTCCGCCGTCGCATGAGGGTCGCGATCCTCGGTGGCACCGGCAGCTTCGGCCGGGCTCTCGCCGTACGGCTCGTCGCGGCCGGAGACGACGAGGTCGTGATCGGCTCGCGAGACGAGGCGCGTGCGAGGGCGACCGCGGCCGAGCTCGGCCCCGGGGTTCAGCGGCGCGACGAACGAAGACGCCGTCGCCGGCGCCGCCCTCGCGGTGCTCGCGGTCAAGGCCGACGCGGCCCTCGAAACCGCTCGCTCGGTTGCCGAGGCGCTCGGGACGACGCCGCTCCTCTCCGTCGCGAGCGACCTGAAGTTCTCGCGGGACGGCGTGCGCCCCGACCCGGACGCGAGGTCGCTCGCCGAACGGATTCAGGACGTGGTCGCCGGGCCCGTCACCGCGGGGCTCCACTCGATCGCGGCCGCGAACCTCGACGCGGCAGCGCCGAACGAGGACGCGCTCGTGTGCGGCGACGACGAAGCGGCGAAGGAGCTCGCGCTCGCCCTCGCGGCGAAGGTCGTCGCCGGCCGCGCCCTCGACGCCGGCCCGCTCGCGAGCGCCCGCACGCTCGAGGGCCTGACCGCGGTGATCGTGAACCTGAACCGACGGTACCGCGCGCACGCCGGAATCGTCGTCACGGGCGTCTCCGCCGAGTGATCGAGATCTTCCCGGTCGACGGGCTCCCGGAGATCGGCGAGGGGGACGACCTCGGGGCGATGATCGCCGGCGCCGTCGAGCTTCGCGAAAGCGACGTCGTCGTTGTCGCCCAGAAGGCCGTCTCGAAGCTCGAAGGCCGGGTCGTCAGGCTCGACGGGATCGAGCCGAGCGCGAGAGCGCGCGAGCTCGCCGGGCCGGGAACCGACCTCAGGCAGCTCGAGGCGATCCTGCAGGAAACAGCCCGCGTCGTGCGCTCGCGCGAGGGCCTCGTGATCGCCGAGACGCGTCACGGGTTCGTCTGCGCGTCCGCGGGCGTCGACCACTCGAACGCCGCCGAGCCTGGCACCGTGATCCTGCTCCCGCTCGATCCGGACGCGAGTGCCCGCCGGATCCGGTCGACGCTCGCGGCAGCTCACCGGTCATCAGGTCGCCGTGATCGTCACCGATTCCTTCGGCCGTCCGTTTCCGCCGGGGAACGACCGACGTCGCGATCGGAGTCGCCGGCCTGAGCCCGCTACTCGACCTTCGCGGTACCGCCGACCGCGCCGGACTCCGCTGCGCACGACCCAGGTCGCGCTCGCCGACGAGCTCGCCGCCGCCGCCGACCTCGTCCGGACGACGAAGGCGGACGGCCTCCCGGTGGTCATCGTGCGCGGCGTGCGGATCGCAGGCGACGGCACCGCGACCGAGCTCGTGATCCCGGCCGACCGCGACCTCTTCCGCTGAGCCCGGGCCGATCAGCCGGTGGTCGGGCTGACGATCAGCGCCTGCGTGCCGTCACCGAGCGACTTGTACTGGATGAAGGCGAACTCGACCGGGCTTCGTCAGTCTGTCGATCGTCTTGCTCTCCGAGGATCCGGCGTCGTCGGTAACGGTGGCGTTCGCGAGCGGAAGCGTCTGCGACGATCGGCCTGTCGAGCTCGGACTGAAGGTTGCTTCGCTCGAGGTACAGCATCGTGATCCGGTTCGTGCCCGCCTGCGGCGGCATGTAGGCGATCATCGCGTTCACCTTCGGCACGTACTTGAACGTGTACAAGCGCGAGCTCGAGCGCCTCTCGCCGGACGAGACGGCCGCGATCGGCGCTGGGCGTGCCACGCGTGATCGCGCATCGGGCACCGAGGCCGCACAGCTGATCCTGGACGTTGTCGGTCGTCGAGACGACTCGCGCGCAGCAAGACGAGGCCGTGGCGGACGAGAGGAAGCCGATCGTCGACACCGGCGTCACGGTCGTGCCCTTCGTGCCCTCGGGCGCGCTCGGCACGATCGCGACGAGCGGGGCGCCCGCCTTGTTCAGCTTGTACTGGCTCGCGACATGCGTGGCGATCTCCGTCGCCATCGTCGAGCTGCTCGCCGGGGCCGGACGCCAGCTCGACCACGCCGGCGGCTTCGGAGGCGAGCCCTGGCGGGCGAGGAGAAACACGCCCGACGATGGAGCACCACGAGAATCGTCGCGAGTGCTCCGTAGATCAGGGCGAACCGGAACTCGAGGCCGAAGCCGGGCTTCTGCGGCGGCGGCGGCGCAACGGGAGGCGGTGCAGCGGCCGCGCCTGGGGGCGGAAGGGGGCTCACGCCTAAATCATGCCCGTTGCGAGCGTCGTCCGTCTTAAACAATCGCGAGAGCCGCGTTGCGCGATCGTGAAACTACGCTTGAGACGTGAGGCTCCTTCTCCTCGGCGGCACCGCATTTCTCGGCCGCGCCGTCGTCGACGCGGCCCTCTGCGGCCGGTCACGAGCCGACCCTCTTCACGCGCGGAAAGACGAATCCGGGCCTGTTCCCGGAGGTCGAGCACATCGTCGGCGACCGCGAATCGCAGCTGTCCGCTGCTCGGCGACCGGGAGTTCGACGTCGTGGTCGACACGAGCGGCTATCTCCCAGCGGTCGTTCGCGCCTCCGCGGAGCTCCTCGCGGGCCGAGCGGGGCGCTACATCTTCATCTCCACGATCTCGGTCTACGAGGACGCCGACGTGCTGACCGAGCAGACAGCCGACCCGGAGGCCGGAGGATCCGGAGAGCCGTGACCTGAACCGGGACTACGGCGGCCTGAAGACGCTGTGCGAGGAAGCCGTCGAGGCGGCGTTTCCGGACGCGGCGCTCATCGTGCGGCCCGGGCTGATCGTCGGCGCTCACGACTACTCGGGCCGCTTCAGCTACTGGCCGCGCCGGGTCGCGCGCGGCGGAGAGGTGCTCGCGCCGGGACGGCCCGAGACGCGCGATCTGGCTGATCGACGTTCGCGACCTCGCCGAGTGGACGATCCGGCTTGCCGAGGAGCGTGCGACGGGCGTATTCAACGCGGCCGGGCCGGTCCGCGAGGCTGACGATGGGCGAGCTGCTCGAGGAGTGCCGCGTTGCGACGGCGAGCGACGCACGATTCACCTGGGTCGACGACGAGTTCCTCGTCGAGCGTGAAGTCGTCCCGTACACGGAGTTGCCGCTCTGGGTGCCGGGCGGCGACGGTGGCTACCCGGCGATCGACATCTCGAAGGCCCGTGCGGCGGGCCTGACGTTCAGGCCGATCGCCGACACGATCCGGGCCGTGCTCGACGAGGTCGAGGCTCCCGGCGAGAGCGCCCTCTTCGGCTGGACGCGCCCGGCGGCCGGCCTCGACCCGGCCCGCGAGCGATCGCTGCTCGACGAATGGCGGGCAGCAGCCGCCGCCTGAGTGCTAGCCGACGAACTCGTCGGCGATCGAGAGCGCTTCGTCGAGGATCGCGATTCCCTCGTCGAGCTCCTCGCGGGTGATCGTGAGCGGCGGGCAGACCATGACCACGTTCCAGTGGCTCATCAGGTAGAGGCCCTTGCCGAGCGCGTGCTTGGCGAGCGCGGCGACGGGCTTCGCCGCCTCGCCGGAGCCGTTGAACGGCACGAGCGGCTCGCGCGTCTCCCGGCTCTTCACGAGCTCGAGCCCCCAGAAGCAGCCGAGCCCGCGAACCTCGCCGACCGACTCGTGCTTCGCGGCGAGCCGGTCGAGCTCGACCCGGAAGACCGCGCCCATCGCCGCGGCGTTCTCGACGATCCCCTCCTCCTGGAAGGCCTCGATCGACGCGACCGCCGAGGCGCAGGCGAGCGGATGGCCGGAGTAGGTGAGGCCGCCGGCGAAGAACTTCGGGCGGATGAACTCGGCGAGCTTGGGGCTCACCGTCATCGCGCCGAGCGGGACGTAGCCCGAGTTGATCCCCTTCGCCATCGTGATGATGTCGGGGACGACATCCCAGTTGTCGACCGCGAACCACTTGCCGGTGCGGCCGAAGCCGGCCATCACCTCGTCGGCGATCAGGAGGATGCCGTAGCGGTCGCAGACCTCGCGGATCGACTGGAGATAGCCGTCGGGCGGAACGATGATCCCGTTCGTCCCGGTGATCGTCTCGAGGATCACCGCGGCGACCGTCTCCGGGCCCTCGTACATCAGGATCTCCTCGAGGTGCGGCGCGCCGGTGCAGACCGGGCACGGGATCGGGATGGCCGGCCGGGCAGCGATAGGTGTACGGGTCGAGCATCCGCACGACGCCGGGGATGCCGGGCTCGGCGGGCCAGCGGCGCGGGTCGCCGGTGAGCGTCATCGAGCCGGCGGTCGCTCCGTGGTAGCTGCGGTAGCGCGCGACGATCTTGTGGCGCCCCGTGTACCAGCGCGCGAGCTTGATCGCGTTCTCGTTCGCCTCCGTGCCGCCGTTCGTGAAGAACGAGTAGCCGAGGTCGCCCGGCGTCACCTCGGCGAGCAGCTTGCCGAGGCGCGAGCGCGACTCGGTCGCCATCGGCGGGCCGATCGTCGCGAGCGTCTCTGCCTGCTCCTTGATCGCCGCGACGATCTTCGGGTGGCCGTAGCCGATCGAGACGTTGACGAGCTGCGAGGCGAAGTCGAGGTAGCGCTTGCCGTCGTAGTCCCAGAAGTAGCGACCCTCGCCGCCCGCGACCGCGATCGGCGAGATCGCGTCCTGCACCGACCAGGAGTAGAGGACGTAGCGCTTCGCATCCTCGACGATCTGCTGCCCGAGCTGCGGATTGGTCTCGATCGTGGCCATGGCCGGATCGTACTGGTTCGCTTGAGTGGAGGTGCAGCGCTTCCCCTGTCCCGCCGATCTTTGGCATCCGGAGCGTCAGCGGGGGCCCGAACCCGGTGCCTGTCACCGACGAGGCGTTCCGAATGCCAAAGACCGATAGAACCGGAGAAGCCCTGCACCTCCCATCAAGCAATCCGCTGGCGGAGGAGCCTCACGCGGCCGATCGGTTCGAAGCCGAGGCTTGCGAGGATCGGCGCGGACAGCGGGCCGGCGCTGACGGCGAGCCGTGGGGTCCCGCGCTCGACTGCTTCCGCCCAGCGGGCGTGAACGAGCGAGGTGTAGACGCCGTGGCCGCGTGCCGAGGGCAGAGTCGCGCCGCCGAGGAGCAAGGCGGCGCGAGGAGTGAAGACGGCGCGGGCGAAGCCGACCGGCTTCGCCCTCGAGGTAGGCGAGATAGGTCGTCTGGAGGCCGCCGGCCTGGAGCGCGGGCCAGGCCGCGGCAACTTCGTCTCGGCGGAGTGCCCGCTCCTCCTCGGCGACGCCGAAGCATTCCCAGTCGAGCTCGCTCGCGACGAGCGCGTCGGCGATCGTCTCGACGCGGCGAACCTCGACCGCCGGCTCGCCCGCCGGGGCCGTGCCGATCGTGAGCGACGTCATCTCCGGCGGGTCGTCGGGCTCGAGCCCGAGCGCGACGAGCTCGTCGGCGAGCCCCTCGGGCGTCGAGAGCTCCCCGAGCCACCAGGTCGCCTCCTCGAGGCCCTTGAGCGCGATCATCCCCTCGACGCGATCGACGACCTGCGCGGGCTCGGCGTCCGCGAGCCGGAGCCGCTGCACCCAGGCCGACCGGCCGTAGGTGACGAAGGCGAAGTTCTCGGCGCGGAAGACGTTCAGCTTCGGTTCGAACGGGAGCCAGAGACCCGGCTCCTCGGCCAGCTCGAGCAGCCCTCGTCGACCTCGCGCTCACGCGGTTCAGCCGGTGCCGTCTCGCCGGTATCGGCTCGGGTTCTCGTCCACTCCCGAGAAACTAGCGGCGCGATAACCTGCCCGAGAGACGACGAAGGAGGAGACGATGACGGAGCTGATCGACGCGCCGCAGGCAACGAAGGCGATCAACCACTGGATCGGCGGGCAGCACCGCGCGGGGGCCTCCGGGCGCTCCGGGCCGGTCTTCGATCCGGCGACCGGCATCCAGACCGGCACCGTCGACTTCGCCTCGCCCGAGGAGATCGACGCTCGCCGTCCAGGCCGCAAAGGCCGCGTTCCCGGCCTGGCGCGCGCTCTCGGTCGGGCGCCGCGCCGAGCTCTTCTTCCGCATCCGCGAGCTCTTCAACGCCCACCGCGAGGACCTCGCGCGCCTGCTCACCGCCGAGCACGGCAAGGTGCTCTCGGACGCGATGGGCGAGGTCGCCCGCGGGCTCGAGGTGATCGAGTTCTGCTGCGGGATCCCGACGCTCCTCAAGGGCGGCTACACCGAGCAGGCCTCGACGGGCGTGGACGTCTACTCGATCCGCCAGCCGCTCGGCGTCGTCGCCGGGATCACGCCGTTCAACTTCCCGGCGATGGTCCCGATGTGGATGTGGGCGCCGGCGCTCGCCTGCGGGAACACCTTCGTCCTCAAGCCGTCCGAGAAGGATCCCTCGGCGTCGCTTCTCACCGCCGAGCTGCTCGCCGAGGCCGGCGTGCCCGACGGGCGTCTTCAACGTCGTGCACGGCGACAAGACCGCCGTCGACTCCCTGCTCGCGCACCCGGGAATCGCCGCGATCTCGTTCGTCGGCTCGACGCCGATCGCCCGCTACGTCTACGAGACGGCGACGGCCGCCGGCAAGCGCTGCCAGGCGCTCGGTGGGGCGAAGAACCACATGATCGTCCTGCCCGACGCCGACATCGACATGGCCGCGGACGCCGCCGTGTCGGCGGGGTACGGCTCGGCCGGCGAGCGCTGCATGGCCGTTTCGATGCTCGTCGCCGTCGGCGGGGTCGCCGACGAGCTCGTCGAGGCGATCAAGGCGCGGATCCCGGCGGTCAAGGTCTCTCCCGGCCTCGAGGAGGGCGCGGAGATGGGGCCGCTGATCACGCGCGAGCACCGCGACAGGGTCGCCTCGTACGTCGAGCGGGCCCCGGGCGAGGGCGCGACGGTCGTCGTGGACGGCCGGCGACAGCGTGCCCGCCGGCGACGGCTTCTTCCTCGGGCCGTCGCTGATCGACAACGTCGAGCCCGGGATGGACAACTACAAGGACGAGATCTTCGGCCCGGTACTCGGCGTCACGCGGGTCGCGACCTACGAGGAGGCGATCGAGCTCGTGAACGAGAACCCCTACGGCAACGGCACCGCGATCTTCACCCGCGACGGCGGTGTCGCCCGGCAGTTCGAGTTCGACGTTCAGGCCGGCATGGTCGGGATCAACGTGCCGATCCCGGTTCCCGTCGCCTACTACTCGTTCGGCGGCTGGAAGGCGAGCCTCTTCGGCGACCGGCACATCTACGGGCCCGAGGGGATCGACTTCTACACCCGGACGAAGGTCGTCACCTCGCGCTGGCCCGATCCGGCCGACCTCGAAGGTCGACCTCGGCTTCCCGCAAACCCGGTGATGCGCCTTCTCGCCCTGGCCGCGATCGCGGCCGTGATCGTCGCCGCGCCGGCGGGCGCGGCAACTCCGTCAGCCTGGAAGCAGGTCGTCCAGCACAAGAGCCGCGCCGGCGTCGATGCGACGCTGAGCTTCCAGGAGCGCAAGGAGAGCTACGGCGCCTACTCGTTCCGCGACATGCAGCTCGTCGTGAAGAACGCCGGGAAGACCGTCTACGACCACGACCTCTGCTCGCTCGACCGCTGCGGGATCGCCTCGAAGCACATCCTCTCGCTCCAGAACGTGTGGGGCGGAAGCCTGCCCGAGGCGGTCGTCGACTTCTACACCGGCGGCGCGCACTGCTGCTTCGAGGCGCTGATCGTGCTCGTCGACGGCGCCCATCCGGGTCGCGCCGTGTTCCACGACTTCGGCGATCCGGGCTACGAGTTCCAGCGCGACGACGGGAGCACGCTGATTCTCTCCGGCCGACGACCGGTTCGCCTACGCCTTCACGGCCTTCGCCGGCTCCGGGCTCCCGATCCAGATCTGGACGATCAACGCGAACGGGCGTGCTGACGAACGTCACCCGCACCCGGCCGGACCTGATCAAGAAGGACGCCGCGATGTGGTGGCACGCCTACGTCGCGCGGGCGCGGCAAGTCCGCCTACGGGGACGTGCGCGGCCTCATCTCGGCCTGGTGCGCCGACGAGTACCTGCTCGGCCAGAAGGCGGCCTGCGACGCGGAGCTCGAAGACGCGCGCTCCCGAAGGGCTACCTGAACGGGTCGGGCTTCTGGCCGAGCGGCGCGAAGTTCGTCACGGCGCTCCATCGCTCGCTGGCGAAGTGGGGCTACCTCAAGAGCTGAACGCGTCGAGCAGCGGCGCGACGAGCGGCGCCCATTCGCGCCCGCGCTTGAAGAGCGCGTCGGTTCGCGTCCCGCCCGGATCGAGCTGCGTGATCAGGTTCGCGCCGAGGTACCAGACGACGGTGCCGTAGGCGAGGTCGGCCGTCGGGAGCCCGGGAGGGAGGACCCGGTCGAAGGTCTGCTCGGCGAGCTCGACCCAGGGCTCGATCAGCTCGACGACGCGTGGCCGCGAGCTCCGGCCTGTTCGCCGAGCCGGCGATCATCTGCGCGACGATCCTCACGTGGCCGGCGCCGTAGTCCTCGCTCCAGAGATCCGCCATCGCCGGGATGAGCTCGTCGAGCCTCGTGATCGGATCGACGATCTCGTGGTAGATCGCGAGCCGCTCCTCGCTCGTCTGGCGGAGCGCCGTGAGCAGCAGGTTCTCGAGCGAGCCGAAGTGGTAGAAGATCAGCGCCTGGTTGAAGCCGCCGCGCCGCGCGATCGCCCGCGAGCTGGCTCCCGCGAACCCCTCGTCGCGAACCGTTGCGAGAGCGGCCTTGACAATTGCTTGATCGGTTGCTTTAGTCATTCGATTAGTTCAATCGCTCAAACGGAAGGAAGGTAGCAGTGAAGGTGGTCGTCGGTGGTGGGTCGGGATACGTCGGGCGCGCGCTCGTCGAGTCGCTTCGGGCCGATGGACACGACGTCACGCGTCGTCTCGCGCACGCCCGGCGATGGCGCGGTCTCCTGGGACGATGTCGCGAAGGCGGTCGACGGATCGGACGCAGTCGTGAACCTCGCGGGGACCTCGATCGGGAGCATCCGCTGGACGGACGGCCGCAAGAAGTCGATCCTCGCGAGCCGCGCGACGACGACCCGCACGCTCGTGCAGGCGATCGAGGCGGCGAAGCGGCGACCCGCAGTGTTCGTCTCGGCGTCCGGCATCGACTACGCCGGGAACACGGGCGACACGGTCGTCGACGAGCTCTCGCCTCCGGGGAGCTCGTTCCTGGCGCGTGTCTGCGTCGCGTGGGAGCTCGAGGCGGCGAAGGCGCCGGTCCGGCACGTCGCAGTCCGGACGTCGCTCGTGATCGGGCCGGGTGCCGACGCCGTCACGGCTGATGGCTCTTCCGTACCGGCTCTTCGTCGGTGGGCGGGCGGGCAGCGGGAGGCAATGGTTTCCGTGGGTGCACCTCGACGACCTCGTCCGGCTCTACCGGCTCGCGATCGAGAGCGAGGCGCTCTCAGGCCCGCTCGACGCGGTCGCGCCGGAGCAGCTCCGCCAGCGAGATGCGGCGCGCGAGCTCGGAGCCGTGTTGCACCGGCCCGTCGATCGCCCCGGCGCCGGCGTTCGCACTGAGGCTCCTGCTGGGCGAGCAGGCAGACCTCCTGCTCCACGGCCAGCGCGCGGTCTCGCGAAAGCTCGACGGGTTCGAGTTCCGCTATCGAGGCCTGCGGGCGGCGCTCGAGGATGCGCTTGCTTGACGGCGCGGTCGCGTTCGAGCTCGCGTTCGTCGACGCCTGCCGTACCGTGTCAGGAATCCTTACACCGAAGTAACCAGCGAGGCCTCCTCGCGCGGGAATACTGGAGGTCGTGAACACGAGGCCATTTTCGAGCTGGTCGGCAGGCCAGAGGCTTCTGGGGTGGCGACTGCACTGACGATCACGGTGGGCGTACCGGCCGCGGCGTTCGCGACCGGGTCGCCGAAGGTCGTCGGCAACGCCAAGGCGGGCAAGCCGATCTTCGTCAGCACCTGCGGTGTCTGTCACACGCTTCGCGCTGCCAAGTCGGTCGGCAACATCGGTCCGAATCTCGACAAGACGGCGCTCACCGAGGCCGTGATCATCAAGGCGATCACGAACGGCGGCGCCTCGGTGATGTCGAAGGCGGCAGCCGCCAAGTACACGACCCAGATGACCGCGTACAAGAACGTGCTGACACCGACCGTGATCCAGAACGTCGCGGCGTTCGTCTACACCTCGACCCACAAGTAGCGCGCTCCGGCAGGCCGTGGGTACGGCTCTTCGGGCGGACGTTTTCCGCGAGCCGAAAAGCGGGGACAGACACTGGAACGGAACTGAGACAGCGGTGAGACGGAACTGGAACAGTCCGCGGGAAACCCCTGCAGTTCGCGAGGTTGCGACCGGCGAACCGCGGGGTCAGGTACCGCCTGAAACGCTTGCCTGGTCCTCCGTTTTGTGCGTAGCCTGAAAACGCCGCGGCGCGTACCGCGCGGCCGGGCCGGGTTTCGGCTAGGCGGCCCGAGCCTCCACCGCGCTCTTCAGCGCCGGCCCGCGCTCGGTCTCGATCGACTTCCTGACCTTGCCGGCCATGAGCGGGGCGAGGAACTTCATCGTCGCCCTTGAACGTCAGGTCGACGTCGCAGCTCACCGTGGTCGAGTCCTCGCCCGCCGGCGACGAAATGGAACCGCACGAGCGCGTCGCATTTCGGGTTGCGGGCGTCGAAGCCGAGGTTGCTCGGCCGGTCGAAGACGTCGATCGTCGTCGTGCACGTGCCGATCCGCGCGAAGTCCTCGGTGTAGACCGTGCCGAGCCCGACCTCGCCGTCGGTCTTCTTCACGATGTTCGACGCATCGGGATTCCACTTCGGCTCGTAGTTCAGATCCGCGACGTAGTCGAAGACCTCGCTCGGCCGGCTTGTCGATCTGGATCTGCCAGGACGCGCTGATCATGCAGTGACCTCTTTCCCCGTGGTTGCCAGCTCCTCTCCGAACTTCGCCCGCGCCACGTACTGCCCGATCCCCGGCGAGGCGACGAGCTCCCCGTTCTCCACGAGAACGTTCCCGCGCAGGAGCACGATCTCGGGCACGCCGACCACCTCCGTGCCCTCGTAGAGCGAGTAGTCGATCCGCGAATGGTGCGTCGCCGCCGAGATCGTCGCGCGCTTCTCCGGATCGAAGATGACGATGTCGGCGTCCGAGCCGACCGCCAGCGTGCCCTTGCGCGGATAGAGGCCGAACAGCTTCGCCGGGTTCGTCGCGAGCAGCTCGACCATCCGGTTCAGCCCGATCCGGCCCTCGCGGACGCCGAAGGTGTAGATCATCTGCAGCCGGCTCTCGAGCCCCGGCCCGCCGTTCGGGATCTTCGAGAAGTCGTCGCGGCCGAGCGACTTCTGGCCGTCCCAGCTGAACGCGCAGTGGTCGGTCGAGATCACCGACAGCGTGTCCGTCCGGACCGCGTCCCACAGCACGTCCTGGTTCGCCTTGTCGCGCGGCGGCGGCGTGTACACGTACTTCGCGCCCTCGAAGTTCGGCCGCTCGAGGAAGGTGTAGTCGACGAAGAAGTACTGCGTGCAGCTCTCGCCGAAGACGTTCCAGCCCTTCGCGCGGGCGAGCGCGATCGGCTCGACCGACTCCTTGCACGAGACGTGGACGACGTAGAGCGGCGAGCCGGCGACGTGCGCGAGCTGGATCGCGCGGTTCGTCGCCTCGCCCTCGGTCTCCGGCGGCCGCGTCTTCGCGTGCCACCACGGCTCGGTGTGCCCGGCGGCGAGCGCCTCCTTCACGAGCACGTCGATCGCATCGCCGTTCTCGGCATGAACCATCACGAGCGCGCCCGTCCGCGCCGCCACCTGCATCGTGCGGAAGAGCGTCTCGTCGTCGACCATCAGCGCGCCCTTGTAGGCCATGAAGAGCTTGTAGGAGGTGACGCCCTGGTCGGGCAGCCCGGCGAGCTCGTCGAGCGCGCCCGGCGCCGAGAGATCGGTGACCGCGATGTGGTAGCCCATGTCGATCACCTGCTTGCCCTCGGCCTTCGCGTGCCAGTCGGAGAGCGCCTCGGCGAAGGTCTGCCCTGCGCCCTGGATGCAGAAGTCGACGTGGCAGGTCGTGCCGCCGAAGGCCGCGGCGGTCTGCCCGGACTCGACATCGTCGATCGTGACCGTGCCGCCGAAGGGCATGTCGAGATGCGTGTGCGGATCGACGCAGCCGGGGAGCACGAGCTTGCCCCGCGCGTCGATCACGCGGTCGGCGTCGAGGTCGAGCGACTCGCCGATCAGCGTCACCCGCTCGCCCGTCGACGAAGACGTCGGCGATGTAGTCGTCGGACGCGGTGACGACGCGGCCACCCTTGATCAGCACGGACACGGCTCCTCCTTCGGTCGACGTGCCAATCCTAGATGACTAGTTCCACGAGATCGTCCCTCGCGGGGAGCGACCCAGGCCGTCAGATCGTGTATCCGGGTACGCGAGATCGTGGAACCAGTCATCCGGACCGGGGGCCGCGGCGTGCGACCCCCGGTCCAGCGGAACGCCTACTTCCCGCCGGCGGTCAGCTTGACCGTCGCGGGCTTCCAGCTCTTGCCGAACACATCGACGCCCGAGGCCTTCAACTCGGCCACGGCCTTCGCCGCCAGATCGGTGCGGTAGGCGCCCGACGGCGTCTTCGAGATCACTCCGAACTGCTTCGAGATCGACGCGGTCCGCGTGTAGTCGGCCTTGTTCATGATCCCGATCCCGGAGGTGTTCGGCCAGATGAGCGCGTTGATCTGGTTCATCTGCCAGGTCTGATGCCCGGCCGGGAGCGTCGGCCCGTACCCGAGCGTGATCTTCACGCAGGCGGCCTCATGGTCGCGGCAGTAGATCCAGCCCTCGAGCGAGGCCTTGATGAACTTCACCGCGGTCGCCTGGTTCGCCGGATCGGAAAGCCACTTGCCGGTCGAGAAGAGACCGTCCTCGAGCATCCCGGTGCCGACGTTCTGCATCTTGATCACGTTCAGGTCGCTCATCGTGTAGAGCTTGCCCGTCTTCGGGTTCTTCGTCTCGAGCACCTGGGCGAGCTCGTTGTAGGTCATCGCGGAAGCCGAGTCGACCTGGTGGTTCAGGAAGAGGCCCATGTCGAACGGCTGCTGCACGATCGTGACGCCCTGGTTCTTGTCCGGGTTCATCCCGTTCTTCACGAGGGCGGCGAAGAGCTCGTACTGGTTCCCTCCGAGCCAGTTGGCGACCTTCTTGCCCTTCATGTCGGCGATCGTCGTGATCCCCGAGTCCTTCCACGTGAGCTGCGTCATCCCCGAGCGCGCGAACACCTGCGCGACGTTCACGAGGTCTGTGCCCTTGTCGCGGGCGGCCAGCAGGCTCGGGAGCCAGTCGACGCCGAACTGCGCCTGACCGCTTGCGACCACCTGCTCCGGAACGATGTCCGGGCCGCCGTTCTTGAGCGTGACGTTCAGCCCCTCCTTGGCGTAGAAGCCCATCTTCACCGCCGCGTAGTAGCCCGCGAACTGCGCCTGCGGAACCCACTTGAGCTGGAGGGTGACGTTCGTTGCCTTTGCCTGATGCGATGCGGCCGTCGCCGCGCCGAGGCCCACGGTCAGGGAAACTGCCAGCCCTGCCGCCGCGAGCCACACGAGAACGCGTTTCTTCATGCCTGCTCTCCTTCTCCTCGGGTGTGACATTGCGGGGATTGTGGACCTTTCGCGCGCTCGGCTCAACGTTCACCCGCTGCGCGCAGCTCGCTACGTCCCCCGAACCTCAGGCGCCCAGCGCACCAACCACCGCTCGGCGAGCGCGACTGCGAGGTACAGCGCGATCCCGAGCACGGAGGCGACGACGATCCCGGCCCAGGCGTCGGTGAAGTCGAGGATCGAGGCATCGCTCTTGATCAGGACGCCGAGCGCGCCGAACGAGCCGCCGAAGTACTCCGCGACGATCGCGCCGATCATCGCGAGCACGCTCGCCACCTTCAGCGCGGTGAAGAGGTACGGCAGCGCGGTCGGGACGCGCACGCGCCGGAAGATCTCGAGATCGCTCGCCGCATAGCTCTTCATCAGCTGCACCTGCGAGGAGCGGACGCTCGTCAGCCCACGCAGCGTGTTCACCATCACCGGGAAGAAGCAGAGCACGGCCGCGATCGCGCTCTTCGAGTGCGGCGAGAGCGGGTTGAACCAGGCGTCGAAGATCGGGGCGAACGCGATGATCGGCACCGCGTTCGCCGCGATCGCGAACGGCATCAGCGCCGAGCCGACCGCCCGGAAGCGCGCGACGAAGACCGCGAATGCGACTCCCACGAGCGAGCCGGCGACGAACCCGCCGAGCGCCTCCTTGAACGTGTACCAGCCGGCCGACGAGAACGTGCTCCAGTTGTCGTAGAGCGCCCGGACGATCTCGCTCGGCTTCGGGAGCAGGAACTGCTGGATGTCGAAGGCCGCGATCGCGCCCTGCCAGATCGCGATCCCCGCCACGAGCACGATCGCGGCCGGGATCCACTCGCGCGCTCTCGGACGTCATGCCGGCCCCTCGGCGATCGCAGCCTCTTCCTCGGGCAGCAACTGCTCGCCGCCGTGCCGCAGCAGCTCGCGCACCTCGGTCACGAGCTTGAAGAAGTGCGGGTCCTCGCGCGTCTCGACGGTTCGCGGATAGGGCAGGTCGATCGGCACGATCCCGCTGATCCGCCCCGGTCGCGGGCTCATCACGACGACCCGCGTCGAGAGGAAGACAGCCTCCGAGATCGAGTGCGTCACGAAGACGACCGTCGAGTGGAGCTGCTGCCAGATCGAGAGCAGCTCCAGGTTCAGCCGCTCGCGGGTCATCTCGTCGAGCGCGCCGAACGGCTCGTCCATCAGGAGCAGCGCCGGCTCGAACGCGAGCGCCCGCGCGATCGACACCCGCTGCTGCATCCCGCCGGAGAGCTGCCACGGATGGTGGTCGCCGAAGCCGGTGAGCTCGACCAGGTCGAGCATCTCCTTCACCCGCGCGGTCCGACGGCGCCTTGTCCCAGCCGAGCATCTCGAGCGGAAGCGCGATATTGCGCGAGACCGTTCGCCAGTCGAAGAGAACAGAGTCCTGGAAGACGATCCCGTAGTCGCGGTCGCCCCGCGCCTTCGCCGCGGTCTTTCCGTTGACGGTGACGGTGCCGGCGGTGGGCTCGACGAGATCGCCGATCACGCGGAGGAGCGTCGACTTGCCGCACCCGGACGGGCCGATCAGCGAGACGAACTCGCCGGCCTCGATCTGGAGGTCGATCTCGGAGAGCGCCGTGACGTTGCCGCGCGGGAAGGTCTTCGTGACCTTCTCGACCAGGACGACCGGCTGCTCGGGTGCGCTCATTCCACCACCTCCGGCGCTCGCCGCACGGCGTAGCCGCTCGGCGAGCGACGACCGCGACGAAGAAGACGATCCCGAGCGCCGCCGCGACGATGTTCGTGGCCCAGAGCTCCTGCGGCTCGAGCGAGTAGTACTGGTTGAAGTTCAGGATCGCCCCGCCGAGACCGGATTGCAGGCCCGACGGCAGCTCGCCGATGATCGCGCCCACGACGCTCGCCGTCGCCCCGATCCGGAGCGCCGAGAAGACGAACGGCATCGACGCCGGCACCTGCACCTTCCAGAGCACCGGCCACCGGCCCGCTGCGTAGCTGCGCATCAGCTCGAGTGCCTTCGGGTCGGCGGACTGGAGCCCGCGGAGGGTGTTCACGACCACCGGGAAGAACGTCAGGTACGCGGCGATCACCGCGACCGCCCCCCAGCCCTGCAGGCTCCCGGGCAGCTTCGGATTCACCCAGATCACGACCATCGGCGCGATCGCGAGGATCGGGATCGTCTGGCTCGCGACGATGTAGGGCATCACGCCGCGCTGCACGATCCGCGACTGGGCGAGCGCGATCCCGAGCGCGAAGCCGAACACGGACCCGAGCGCGAACCCGAGCGCGGCCTCCTTCGCCGTGAAGAGCGCCTTGTGGAAGAGGATCGTCGCGAGCGCGGGCTGGTTCACCTGCGCCGGCTGCCAGAACGCCTTCAGGATCGTCCAGGTGTGCGGCATCGAGGTCGAGTCGACGAGAAACGGCCACGTCCAGCCGGTCGAGACTCCAGACGTAGCGGTAGAGCTCCCAGGCCAGCACGAGCGCGAAGACGACGCCGACGCCGGTCGCAAAGCGCACGGCCGCCGTCCCATAGATCCCGCGTCCCGGAGGGCGCACAGCAACGGCGCCGGCCACGGTCGATTCTTACACGGAACTCGTTGTAGGATCGCTCGCATGCCGCTCGATCCAGCCCGGACGGTCGCGGAGCTCGTGGAGCTCGCCGAGCTGACAAGCGACGGCGACGGCGCCCAGCGGGTCGCCTGGACGGACACGTGGGAGAGCGCGCGCGAATGGATGCGGCGCGGCCTCGCCCGGACGGGCGCGCGCGAGGAGATCGACGAGGCCGGCAACCAGTGGTTCACCCTCGGCGAGGGCGACCGGCCGCTCCTGATCGGCGGCCACCTCGACTCGGTCCCGAACGGCGGGTGGCTCGACGGCTCGCTGAACGTCGTCGCCGGGATGGAGGTGCTCCGCCGGATCGCCGAGGAAGGCACGCCGCCGGTGCCGGTGCGCCTCGTGAACTGGGCCGACGAGGAGGGTGCGCGCTTCGGCCGCTCGCTCTTCGGCTCCTCGGCCGCGGCGGGCTCGATGAGCGACCAGGAGGCGCTCCGGGAGCTGAAGGATCGCGACGGGATCGCGCTCCCCGAGGCGCTGCGCGAGCACGGCGTCGAGCTCGACCGCGCGATCGAGGCGCGCTCGCAGCTCGAAGGGGCCGGCGCCTACCTCGAGCTGCACATCGAGCAGGGCCCGGTGCTCGAGTCGATGAACCTGCCGCTCGGCGTCGTGCTCGGCACCTTCGGCGTCGAGCGCTCCCGGATCACCTGGCGCGGGCAGGCGGCCCACGCCGGCTCGACGCCGATGGACTCCCGCCGCGACGCGCTCGCCGGGGCGGCGAAGCTGGCGCTCGAGCTTCGCAAGATCGCGGCAGACGCCGGCGGCGGTGCGGTCTGCACCTCCGGCGGCGTCGTCTGCCGGCCCGGGATCGTGACCTCGGTGGTCGAGACCGCCGAGCAGCTCCTCGACCAGCGCCACCTCGACGCCGCCACCCTCGCCTCGATGCTCGCCGCCGCGGAGGCCGCCTGTGGCCGCTTCGCCGAGGAGGAGAACCTCGAGGTCGAGTGGGAGCGGATCTGGAAGATCGAGCCGATCCCGTTCGACGAGACGCTGATCGGTTTCGCCGACGAGGCGATCCTCGAGATCGCGGGCACCTCGCACAGGTTGCCGTCCGGGCCGTTGCACGATGCCGCCGAGGTCTCGCGCGCCGGTGTGCCGACGGTGATGCTCTTCGTCCAGAGCCTCCGCGGCCTCTCGCACACGAAGCTCGAGGACACGACGCCGGCGCATCTCGAGCTGTCGGTTCGCGCGCTCGACAGGCTGGCGTCGAAGACGCTTGCCTGGCTCGCCGGTTGAGACAGGCTGCAAGGAGACTTGTGCGGGCCGCGAGCAGGCGCATTTCCTGGTGGATGAGGAGCTGATCTCGAGGCGAAGTCACTGCGCTGCTCTTCGGATCAGTGACATCTCTCTCGCTGACGAGATCGAATCCTGCTGGGAGGAGGTGACGAGGATGGCGAAGAGGAAGCCGAGTAAGCAGACCTCGAGGCGCGCGAGCGCATGCTGAAGAACGCTCCGCCTGCGCGAGCTTGCGGAGAAGGGTTGCGGAGGACGAGCGGCGCGCGAAGGAAAGGAAGGCGCTGACGCCCGAGGGACGCTCAGACTTCGTGAAGTATCGACTTCGCGAGCTCGCGAGTCCGCTCGATCTCGACCTCGACCAGGTCGCCCGCCTTCAGCGAAACGGGCGGCGTTCGCGCGTAGCCGACCCCGGGCGGGGTGCCGGTGAGGATCAGGTCGCCGGGCTCGAGCGTGAAGACGGCCGAGGCGAACGAGACGAGGCGGCGGACGCTGAACACGAGGTCGGAGGTGTTCCCGTCCTGGAAGAGCTCGCCGTTCAGCCGCTGGACGACGCGGAGCCCGGAGCCGTCCCCCAGTTCCGACACCGGGACCAGCCGGTCGCCGAGCGGGCAGAACGTGTCGAAGCCCTTCCCGCGTGTCCACTGCTTGTCGCCGTACTGGAGGTTCCGCGCCGAGACGTCGTTGGCGCAGCGGTAGCCGGCGACGAAGTCGAGCACGTCGTCCTCGGCGATCCGCCGCCCGGTCCGGCCGATCTCGACGGCGAGCTCGGCCTCGGCGTCCGTATGAGTCGCCTCGGGCGGCAGCACGATCGCCTCGCCGGGCCCGATCAGCGTGTTCGTGAACTTCCCGAAGAGCAGCGGCTCGGCCGGCGGCTCCATCCCCTGCTCGCGGATGTGCTCCGCGTAGTTGAGGCCTGTGCAGATGATCTTCACGTTGTAGTCTCCTCGGTTCATGGCTATCAGCTTCGGTGTCACGGTGCTACCCGATCCGCCGTTCGGCCGCTTCCTCGAGCTGCTCGAGCTCGCCGAGAAGGAAGGGTTCGAGTACGGCTGGACGTACGACTCGCACATCCTCTGGCAGGAGTCGATCCCGCTGCTCGCGCTCGCCGCGAACGCGACCTCGAAGCTGAAGCTCGGCCACTTCGTCACGAACCCGGGCACGCGCGAGCCGACGGTGCTCGCGAGCGCCTACGCGACGCTGCACGACATCTCCGGCGGCCGGATGGTGATGGGGATCGGCCGCGGCGACTCGGCGCGGCGCGTGATCGGCCAGCAGCCGGTGAAGATGGCCGAGTTCGAGGAGGCCTGCCGGATGATCAAGGCGCTGATGAACGGCGAGAAGGTCGAGTGGTGCGGCAAGGAGCTCGAGCTCACCTGGGCCCTGAAGGAGCCTGCGATCCCGATGTACGTCGCCGGCTACGGCCCGAAGGCGCTTGCCGTCGCCGGCCGCGTCTCCGACGGCGTGATCATCCAGCTCGCCGATCCCGTGATCATCGAATGGATCATGGCCACCGCGCGCGCCTCGGCCGAGAAGGCCGGCCGCGACCCGGCTGCGCTCGAGTGCATCGTCGGCGCGCCCTCGAAGGTCTCCGACGACCTCGCCACCTGCCGCGAGGAGGTGCGCTGGTTCCCGGCGATGGTCTCGAACCACGTGATGGACCTGATCGAGCGCTACGGCTGGGACTCCGACATCCCCTCCGAGCTGACCGATTTCGTCAAGACGCGCAAGGGCTACGACTACAAGGACCACTCCCGCGTCGGCGCCGCCCACGGCGCGTTCGTCACCGACGAGATCTGCGACCGCTTCTGCGTGATCGGCCCGGCCGAGGCCTGCCCGACGAAGCTGCAGCGAGCTCGAGGCGGTCGGGGTCGATCAGTTCAACGTCTACCTGATGACGAACGCGCAGGAAGAGACGCTCGCCGCGTACGGCAGCGAGATCATCCCGCACTTCGCCT
>CAVSQQ010000009.1:0-532866 GCA_963730135.1 uncultured Acidobacteriaceae bacterium | reverse complement strand
GGCTCCTGAGGTAGGACTCGAACCTACAACCCTTCGGTTAACAGCCGAATGCTCTGCCATTGAGCTACTCAGGAGTGTTCAAAAACGCGAAGGCAAATACCTTGCGCTCTAATATTTATAGCAAATGCAGATAGGTGGGTCAAAAGAAGCCCGCACAGCCCGGAAGTAGCGGCGTTATGATGCGCAGAAGGATATTGAAAGGAGTTTCGATCTATGCCCCGGATCTCTCGATTAAAGCGCGATGAGGTATCGCCCGATGCTGTGTCTATCTTCGACCGCTATCTGCGGGATCGTGGCAACGTACCCAATATGTTTCGAACGATGGCCCATCGACCGCAGATATTTGAGACGGTCATCGCCCATATGGAGGCGATTCTGAATACAGGAACCTTGCCCAAAGCTTTGAAGGAGCTTGTGATTGTCCGGACTTCGCAGTTGAACCGCACGCCATACTGCCTGGCTTCGCACACCGCGATCGCGCGAAAACTGGGGTGGAGTGCGGAACATATCGAGGCGCTGCACGATGCGGCGCACAGTGAGCACTTCAGCGAGCGTGAGAAGGTCGCAATCCACCTGGCAGAGGTGATGACGCTGGACGCGCATGGATACAGCGAAGCGGAGTTTGCGAGGCTGCGCACCTTCTACAGTGAAGGTGAAGTGGTTGAATTGATGGCGGCAATTGGACTCTTCAACTACTTCAACCGGTTCAACGATCTGTTGCAGATGGATCCCACGCAGCCTGCCAGCGCCGAGGAATTGGCTACTGCAGGAGTGCGATCCCCGGCTGTTGTTTAGACCTTATAAGTTGTTTCGATGGTTAGGGATAGAGAAGAACAGCGATGTTGTATGCGGTGAAGGGTGTTTTTCGTGAGGTCGAGCAAGCCCCAACCACCGCCTGATGGTACTTACCTGAGCTCAACTTGCTTTTCAACTGGTTCGGAATCTGATTCAGACTCGACGCGGTGTAGCGCATGATGAACCAGGGTTGGCGCGAGCCTGCGTAACCTGTGCTCATGGTGCAGGTTTGACGGGCGTCGTCCGTGGTTTCGGACACGCGCATTCCAGATTGAGCGATAACGCCGGCAACCGCGTGCTCCTGCTGGTTGAGGGTCAGAGTCTGGACTGTGCTGGCGAAGTCTTCGACGGCGTAGAGCTGCCTGTTGCGGGTGACGATCGCGATGCCGATGGAATTGACGTTTGGATCCAATAGGTTAGCGCGGTGGCCAGGAGAGTTCATCCAGAGGTCGTGGATAATGACGGAGGTGGGGGCTTCGCCTACATTTTCTGCGATGACGCTAAAGTGTGCGCCAGCATTGGCTGCGCGCTCTGCCAGCTCGGGTTCGCCGTCGAACTGGTGGGAGATAGTGTCGTGGTCGGCCATTTCGCGGGCGTGGGCGGCTGAGGCGGTGCTGAGGACGGGGTCGAAGCGAAGTAGCGGAAGTCCTTGATTGGCGCGGGCTTCGTTGGCGGCGGCAAAGAGATACTGCTCGGCCACGGTGAGATTGTTTTCGGGAGCGAGGAGGTTTTGTGCCGGCAGAGCGGGTGCTGCCGAGAGCAGCGCGATGGCACAGACGGCGAGCGATTTCGTCAATGAAATCACAGGGTTTGCGCCGGCGAAGAGGGAGGGCTGCATGGAGGTGATTTTAGGTTTGAGGGACACGGGAAGGTAATACAACTTCCGAGCCAGCATGGCGATCACCTGCCTGTATTTTCGGCCTTAAATTTGAAAAAGTGAGGAGTTTGTTTGCAGAAAAAATACCAGGCGGAAAACTATGGTTTTTGCAGGGGTTTTTGCGAATTAAGTGTGTTTTTCGATGGTAAAAACGTGGTGAGTTTGTGGTGAATTGATGGTGGAACGTGGTGCTTTGCACCACGATTTTTTAGCGCTGAAAACGTGCCAACTTTTCTGACTTTATTTTTGAGCAGTCCCGTTTTGGGAATTGGATGAGGCCACTGCGCCTTTGAGGTTGGGGAGGCGGTCGCGATACCGGCGCATGAGGGGATAGAGTTTGAAGGCGTCCAGGTAGCGGGGCATGTAGCGCTTCGGCTCGGAGAGAGAACGGAAGAACCAGCCGAGGTAGAACTTGTCGGCCCAGACGGGGATGTAGACCTGATCGCCGCTGAGAAATGCGATGGCGGCGCCGATGCAGTGAATTGCAGGACGGTAGGAGAGATTGCGTTTGAGGTAGAGGCCGAGGCGCTCCTGGGTTCCACCGCCGAGGGTGACGATGACGTGATGGGGCCGGAGACGGTTGAGCCGTTCGAGCAGTGCGGGATCGGAGATGGCGGAGTTCCCGTACATGGGGGCCATGTAGAGGTTGTCTTCGGGGATGGTGATTCCCTGCCCTGCGAGCCAGGTGAGATTGCGCTGCGCGCTGAGAGGGCTGGCCATGATCCAGAGGGTGTTGCCGGGCTGGCGGACATCGGGTTCGAGGAGAAGCTCGCGCAGGTATTCGAGTCCGGAGAGACGCCGAATGGGCGTGGACTGCAGGCGGTTCCAGATGAGAACCATGAAGGCGGAGTCGGTGATGGCAAGGTCTGCGTTGAGCAGGGCCTCGCGATAGTCGAGATTGTGGTCAAGGTCTTTGAGTGCGGGAGCGGCGGGGACGACGATGAGGCCGCCGTTGTGCATGAGGGCGATGGCAGCTTTGGCGGAGCCGTCGAAGAAGTCGATGCCGAGGATGCGGTGGGTGTTGACGGGTGTTTCCTGAGTCATTCTTCGCTTATTTTTTCACAGTGCCGGTAAAGGGAGATAGCGGTCAACCAAAGATCGCCTCCGCATACTTGAAGGGCCTGTGCAACCGGCTCTTCCAGAAGTAGGCCAGAATAATTACGCTGGCTATGGCCGCATACGCGCACCATAACGAGGTGAAGGCGTATCGCTTCACTGCCATCACGGTGAGCAGAATGGCGAGGTTGGCTGCGCCGAAGATGACCATGGCTCTGACCTGAGAGAAGAAGAGCGTGCCGCAGGTCGCAATGACATAGAGAATCGCGAGGGTGGTGTTGTTGGTTCCGTCGTTGATGTAGACGATGCTGGCTCCGCGAACGTAGATATGGAGCGGATAGGCGATGAGCGCCCACAGCATGTAAAGCGTGGTGAGGGTGCCAATGGCGAGGAACGGCAGCATCCGCCTTCGACTCTTCATATCGGGCTCAAAAAGCAGGACGCTGAGCGGAATGAGAAACGGCAGCAGCCCCTGCGCATAGAGCACAAACGCAGCGCCCATATCGTGGGTGACGGCAGGGGACAAAACCCCGTCGAGGCCGAGCCAGACGAAGCCCTCGATAAACTGGTGCACGGCAAAGAATGCGGGCAGCGCCGCGAAGAGCAGCTCGCGCTTGTGCTTCACTTTGGTCAGGGTGACAACACCGACCGCTCCGAGGACACCGCTTCCCACAAAGTTTGCCGTCGCCGAAAAGCACACGTTCGCAATCCTCCATGATTCCGATTGTGGCGATCATACGCGAGTGGGCGGTGGCTTCAGCTATCGAAATGATGGAAGCCTCGGCAGGTGCGGTCGATGCAGGTTTCGCAGCTGTGGCAGACAGTCTGGACAGCGGCCGATGCAAAGACAAATGCGGGGATTTCTCCACTGCGCAGCTTGCAAAGAGCGCAAGCTGCTTCGGTCGAAATGACGCATCGTTGGGCTCTTTGATGGGCTCTTTGATCGGCACGGGCGATTCCAGATACCATCAGCCTCATCTACTGGAGCATCCAACGAGTATGAATCATCGTGTCAACATCGCCGGCACCTCACCCTTCGAGCCGGTCATCGGCTTTTCTCGCGCCGTCCGCATCGGCGACCATATTCACGTCTCAGGAACCGGACCGGTGGGGGCCGACGAAGCTGACGTCTCGGAACAGACGAGCCAATGTCTGACCCTGATCGCGGCCGCGCTGAAGAATGCGGGCAGCTCGATCGAACACGTGTACCGGACCCGGGTCTATCTGACCCGCGTGGAAGACTGGGAGGCTGCGGGGCGCATTCATGGCAAGTTCTTCGGCCTCATTCGTCCGGCTGCCACCATGGTGGTCGTCGCCGGTCTGCTGAACCCGAGTTGGCGTGTAGAAATTGAGGCTGAAGCGTGTATTCCGGACGGGAAACCAGTCTAGAATCATCTGAAATGGAACAGTCGGCCGAACGCCCCGCACTTTGGAAGGTCATCCTCGGCGCCACTCTTCTGGTGGGCGTGCTGGACATCTCCGACGCCCTGATCTTCTACGGTCTTCGGGGTGGACACCCGGTGAGGCTGCTGCAGGCCATTGCCAGCGGGGCCTTGGGCCGGGCAGCGTTCGGGATGGGCTACGGCGGGGCTGTGCTGGGCTTGCTCTTTCATTTCTTCATCGCATTCTGCGCAACGACAGTGTTCCTGCTGGCGGCGCGCAAACTTCCGCTGGGGCGCCATCCCTGGCTCTACGGCACTGCGTTCGGCGTCGCGCTCTATATAGTGATGAACTATATTGTTCTTCCATTGACCAGGCTTGCGCCAAGACCTGTATTCCCGCCGCTGGTTCCTTTCGTCAATGGCGTTGCCGCTCTGATCTTCTGCGTCGGCATCCCGCTTGCCTTCCTGGCTCGCCGCTACGTTCCGCAACAAATTCCATAATTTTTTCTCCGAGATGATGTTTACTATCACCCAAGAAGGAAACTAAATGCCAAAGCTGTCTATCCGGGACCTGGACCTTACCGACAAGCGCGTCCTCATTCGCGTCGACTTCAACGTGCCGCTGAAGGACGGCATCATCACCGACGACACGCGCATTCGAGAGACGCTGCCGACGATCGAGTACGCGCTGCGCCACAAGGCGAAGGTGATTCTGTGTTCGCACCTGGGTCGCCCCAAGGGCAAGCCGGTGGAGTCGATGAGCCTGCGGCCCCTGGTGGCGCATCTGCGCGGGCTGCTGGACCACATTCTTGGCGACGATGAGAACGTAGCCTTTTCACCGAACTGCGTTGGCGCGGTGGCCAGCGAGATGGCCGCCAATCTGGAATCGGGGCAGCCGCTACTGCTGGAAAATCTGCGCTTCCACCCGGAAGAAGAAGCCAACAGTCCTGAGTTCGCAAAAAAACTGGCAAGCCTTTGCGACATTTACATCAATGATGCCTTCGGCAGCGCGCACCGCGCTCACGCCTCGACTGAGGGCATCACGCACTTCGTGAAGCAATCGGCCGCCGGCCTGCTGATGGAGAAGGAGCTGACGTATCTGGGCAAAGCGCTGACCGAGCCGGACAAGCCTTTTGTCGCGATTATCGGGGGAGCCAAAGTCTCGGACAAGATCGGGGTGATCGATAACCTGCTGAACGATGGTCCGGCAAAGGCGGACGCGATCATCATCGGCGGCGGGATGGCGTACACGTTCCTGAACGCGCAGGGACAGAGCACGGGGAAATCTCTGGTTGAAGGCGACAAGATCGACGTTGCGAAGGCGACGCTGGAAAAAGCCAAGGCCAAGGGGGTGCGCTTTCTGCTTCCTGTCGACCATGTTCTCGCCGACGCGTTCGCGCCCAACGCCAAGACTCAGAAGTTTTCCGGCAAGGGCTCGTTTCCTGAAGGCCTGATGGCGCTCGACATCGGTCCTAAGTCCATCGCGCTCTTTGAAGGCGAGATCGCCGAGGCGCGCACGGTGATCTGGAACGGCCCGATGGGCGTATTCGAGATGCCGGCCTTTGCGCACGGCACCAATGCGATTGCCCATGCGGTGGCCCGCAACCACGACGCGACGACTATCGTCGGCGGCGGCGATTCGGTGGCGGCGATTCAGCAATCCGGTGTGGCCGACAGCATTACCCACATCTCGACGGGCGGCGGCGCGAGCCTGGAGTTTCTTGAGGGTAAGACGCTTCCCGGCGTCGCGGCACTGACGGACAACCAAAGATTTCGATAGCACGGCAATTCGCGTTGCTGATGTTCTACTCTCTTTTCTTCCGCTGGGGGCGGCTTCCCCTTGGGGCGGCGAAGATGGAATACTAAGACAAATGCGAAAACTGATGATTGCCGCCAACTGGAAGATGTACAAGACCCCGAACGAATCCACCGCCTTCCTGACGGGATTCTTTCCGCTTGTACGAGAGACGACCGCTGCCGAGATTGTGCTCTGCCCTGCGATGACCTGTCTGCCGGCGCTGGCGGATGCTGCGAGGTCGAAGCCGGTCGCGATCGGCGCGCAGAATATGCACTGGAAGAATGAAGGCGCGTTTACGGGAGAGACGTCGCCGGTGATGCTCCAGGCGCTTGGGGTTACCCACGTTCTGATCGGCCACTCCGAGCGCCGGCAGTATTTCAACGAGACGGATACGACGGTGAACCTGAAGTTGAAGGCAGCGCTTGCCCACTCGCTGATCCCGATTGTGTGCGTCGGCGAAAAACTGGAAGAGCGCGAAGCGGATCTTACGCGCAGCGTTCTCGAGCTGCAGACGTCGATCGCGCTCGAAGGAATCGATCCTTCTGCCGCGGCTCCGATCGTCTTTGCCTACGAGCCAGTGTGGGCGATTGGCACTGGGCGCACGGCGACTCCGGAGATTGCTGATGAGGCGCACAAGATTATTCGGGCGCAGATCGCGAAGTCGCTTACACCAGCCCTGGCTGCGTCGATTCGGATTTTGTACGGTGGCTCGGTGAAGCCGGATAACGCGAAGTCGCTGTGCTGTCTGCAGGACATCGACGGTGCGCTGGTGGGTGGGGCGAGCCTCGACCCTAAATCGTTCGCCGAAATTATTCATAACGCGACGTCGAAATAAGGCTTCGCCTTAACGCCAGAGCCCGCGTGCTGAGACGCGGACTCTGATTTATGCGCAAGATCGACTACCGATAGTAGTAGTGATAATGCGGATGACCGTGGCGATAGTAAACGCGGCGATAGCGATGATAGTGGTGATAGTGATGTGTCGGTCCGATCTTGACGACGACCTGCGCATTGGCTGGCGCAGGCGCTGCTGCGGCCGTAACAAAAAGTAAACTCAGACCCAGGATTCCGCGAGTCAAAAGATTTTTCATTGTCGGTTCTCTCCTTATAACAATCGACCAACTTTATTCTTCGTCCAGCTAGGTCTGAGTGACATAGCCTGGCGTGCCGTTGTACTCGAATAAATTCTTTTCGCGTACAACCTGCAGGGTGGTGACGGGGCAGTCACTTGATCTTTAAAAGAGGATTGAGAGGCAACCTGGCTTGTCGCATCGCAGAGAAAAAACGGGGATGGAGCTTAGTGGACGACGCCGGCCTGATCCATCGGCCAATACACGAACGCGGCCTTGCCGTAGATCAATTGGCGGTCGACGGGGCCGAAGTCGCGGCTGTCGCTGGAGATGGAACGGTGGTCGCCCATGACGAAGTACTCGTGTGCCGGGATGGTCATGTCGGGTTGCGAGCGGTCATCCTCGAATTGCTCGGGGACGTAGTTTTCCTTGATGGGATTTCCGTTCACATAGACTTGTCCGTGATCGATGCGGAGGTCGTCTCCGGGCAGGGCAATGACTCGCTTGATGTAGCTCTTCTCATGGTCATGCGGGTAGAGAAAGACGACGACATCGCCGCGATGAATCTCGCCGACGCGGTAGGCGAGCTTGTTGATGAAGAGGCGGTCCTGATCTTCTAGCCGCGGCAGCATGCTGGTGCCCTCAACCCGCACCGGCTGATAGAGAAAGATAATGATGAACGCCGATACAACGATGGAGACGACCAGGTCGCGCAGCCAGGAGTGCATCGCGCTTCGGCTATGCCTTGATGGCTGCTTCTCGGGCTCCGGCATGTTGGTCGAGGCTTGCTCGGTCTGCCTCGGCCCCATCTCTGCGCCATTCTCCATACTGTGTCTACATCCCCCTTTTGTTAGACGCGCGTGCGCCCGGGACGCAATCCTCGGATTGCACTTCCGGGTTCAACGCCGGGCAAACCGGGTCAACCAAAGTACCTGTACTACCATCCTATAACGAGCGGCGTTGCGGTTTTGAGGCTGATTCCAGGCGGAGTCCCTCACACTCAGGAGCTGTTTAGTCCGCGACCCGGCTTATTTCTGCCAGCCATTCCGGCGACCCTTACTTAGCTTTTCATAGGCCATAGGACTAGAATGGATCTTAGCGTCACCGCAGGAAATTTATGGCAACCCTTACCATGCTTGAGCAGGCCCCCACATCGAAATCCGTCAACCGAGGCGCAGCAGAATTCAACGATCTCACGACGGAGACCTCCAATGCCGCATCCGAAGGGCTCGACACCAAGTCGGCCCTGGAAATAGCGCGCATTATTAATCACGAAGACGCGAAAGTAGCTGCCGCCGTGAAAAAGGCGCTGCCTGAGATCGCCATCGTTATTGACACTGTGGCGCGCTCGCTTCGCGATGGCGGCCGGTTGATCTACGTTGGGGCAGGTTCGAGCGGCCGCATCGCCTCGCTCGACGCGTCGGAGTGCCCACCGACTTACTCGACGGCTCCTCAGCAGGTGCAATACATTATGGCGGGCGGGCCCAAGGCGCTGGCTTCGGCGTCGGACGTGAACGAGGACTCGCCGGAGATCGGCCAACGCGACATTGCCCGTCGCCGGCCGACGCGCAAAGACATTGTGATCGGAGTCTCGGCTAGCGGCCGCACTCCTTACGTGGTCGGCGCGGTGGAATACGCGCGCGCTCGCGGAGCCAAGACTGCTGCCATCACCTGCAATCACAATACCCCGCTGGCCGAGGCCGCCGACACGACCGTGATTACCGAGGTCGGTCCGGAAGTTATCTCCGGCTCGACGCGCATGAAGTCCGCCACCGCTCAGAAGATGATCCTCAACATGATCACCACTGGCGCGATGACGCGGCTCGGCTACGTCTACGACAACCTGATGGTGAACGTGCACATGAAGAACGCGAAGCTGGTCGAGCGCGGCATCCGGGTTCTCATGAAGCTCTGCGAGATCGACCGCGAGACCGCGATCCGCACCATCAAGTCCGCGGGCAAATCCATTCCGATCGCCGTTGTGATGCTGAAGGCCAACGTCGACAAGATGGAGGCGGTTCGCCGGCTTACCAAATCCGACGGCAATGTACGCCTCGCCATCGACGATTCCAGACTCGAACTCTAACAACGGGCCAAACCGCGAAATATCGTGAACGACAGTATGTGGGATGCAGCGGCAGAGCCGCGGTATAAGATATCGCCATACCGTTGAGGTTCCATGTCTGATACCACCATTCCGACGCAACGAATCAGCGCCAGTGGAGTTTCCCCGGTCTCACCCGAAGCCCCCGGCGTTCGCTGGTATATCTGGTGCGGCGCACTGGCCGTAACTTCGGCCTCTATCGGAGGCGCATGGGACGTCTCGTGGCATCGCTCGATCGGCCGCGACACGTTCTGGACTCCCGCGCACATGGCGATCCAGGCTTGCGGAGTGATGGCCGCCATCATCTGCGGCTACCTTATCGTGGCCGACACGTTCGGGCGCTCTGCGAAGGTGAAGGCCACTTCGGTCAACGTTCTCGGCTTTCGCGCTCCGCTTGGCGCATTTATCGCGGCGTGGGGCGGCATCGCGATGATTGCCTCCGCACCCTTCGATAACTGGTGGCACGCGGCCTACGGACTTGACGTCAAGATCATCAGTCCGCCACATACGCTGCTGATTCTGGGTATGCGTGCGGTGTCGGTCGGCATCCTGTTTCTGATCCTGGCCGCGATGAATCGCGCATGGAACGACAGTATGGACGCCGGACAGCGGACGTTCAAGAGCCTTCAATATCTCCTGCTTTATATCGGCGGCCTGATTGTGTGCGGTCAGATGTTTTTTTTGATGCAGTACACGTGGGATGTTGAGCTGCATTCGGTGGCACCCTACATTGCGATGGGAATCGCGCTGCCTATCGCCTTCGCCATGCTGTCGCAGGCGTCGCGATACCGATGGGCTGCGACGACGACCGCGGCGGTGTACATGATCTTCGCGATTAGCGAGATCCTGATCTTTCCGCTCTTTCCGGCGCAACCGAAGCTTGGTCCTGTCTACAATCCGGTCACTCACCTGATTCCCGGAAAGTTCCCGATCCTGATCGTCTTGCCGGCGCTGGCGCTCGATCTGCTATGGCAGAGGACGCGCACATGGAAGCCGTGGGCCATCGCGCTGGCTTCCGGTTTTCTGTTTGTCGTGGTTCTGGCCATCGTTGAATGGCCGTTCGCGAGCTTCCTGCTTTCCAAGGCGTCGGAAAATCGTTTCTTCGGAACCATCTATTTCGATTACAACTCGCGGCCCAATGGACCTGACCGGCTGCGAATCTTCCTGAACCCGGATCACGGCGTCGCTCTCTACTGGGGGCTGCTCCGTGCCGCCATCTACGCGTCAATCAGCGGGTGGATCGGCTTGAGCTTCGGACGCTGGATGCGGAGCGTGCAACGGTGAAGCCTTTCCCTGCCGGTGTTCGTGTTGTCCTTCTTCTGCTGCTCGGCGTCTTGCTGGCGCCGCAGACTGCGTATGCTCACGTCGGAAGCAAGGATGTTTTCGAAACAATCGACGCCGGCCCTTACAAGTTGTACGTCACCATCCGAATGCCGACGGTGATCCCGGGGGTGGCCACGCTGGAGGTTCGATCGAGCGGCGCGACGGTAAGCGACATTCACATCACTCCCCTGCCGATTACGGGCGAAGCGTCGAAGCATCCACCTACGTCGGATCCGATGAAGCGCTCTGCCGCCGATCCGGCGTTCTTTACCGGCAGCTTGTGGATGATGGCGACGGGCGCGTGGGAGGTGCGGTTTGAGATTGCGGGAGAGGGCGGATCGCAGACGGCTTCCGTTCCGGTTCCGGCGGTGGCGCTGTCGACGTTGAAGATGCAACGCGGGATGGGCGTCACGCTTGGGATTCTCGGACTGTTTCTGATTGTGACCATGGCCGGGATCGTTGCGGCGGCGGTTCGCGACGCCCGTCTCGAAGCAGGAGCGATCGCCTCGCCGGCTCGCAAACGGCGGGCCAGACTGGCGACGGTGGGGAGTCTTGTCCTTATGTCGCTTCTGGTGTGGGGTGGTGCGGTGTGGTGGAATGCCGACGCCGCGAGTTATTCGATGGAGGTGTACCGGCCACTTTCTGTGAGGCCGGCTCTCTCGGGGAATCAACTCGACCTGAACGTGGAGGCGTTTCATCTTGACAACGAACGGCGGGGCCGTTCCAACAACGACTTTCTGCCCGACCACGGCCATCTGATGCATCTCTACGCGATTCGCCAGCCGGAGATGGATGCGGCGTTCCATCTGCATCCTGTGCTTGCCGGACCAGGCGACTTCAGAATATTGCTGCCGGTAATGCCGCCGGGCGATTACACGCTGTATGGCGATGTGGTCCACGCTACTGGATTTCCGGAGACGCTGGTTTCGCGGATTACGGTTTCGGCGAATATGGCCGGAGGCGCGCTGGGGCCTGACGATGCATCGGGGTATCCGCCACCGCTGAGCGCGGGAGAGCTGGGAGCTTCGTACAAACTTCCCGATGGATATGTGATGGTGTGGGATCGGCCTTCGAAGCTGACGGCAAACGCCGCCTACAGCTTCCGCTTCCGTCTGATAGACGCCGATGGCAAGCCAGCGACCGACATGCAGCCGTATCTGGGTATGGCTGGGCATGCGGCGTTCGTTAAGACAAATGGGAGCGTGTTTGCGCATACCCATCCCGAAGGTTCCGCTGCGATGGCCTCGGTGATGTTGGCCAACGGCGCTTCAGAACATGCGGGGACGAATATGGATGGGATGAACATGGACGGGATGGCGATGGGTGGGGGTGAGTCGAGTGCGGCGATCTCAAACACGGTCGAGTTTCCCTACGGCTTTCCGTCGGCTGGGCGATATCGAATCTTCGTGCAGATGAAGCATGGAGCGACGGTAGAGACGGGTGTGTTCGACGCATTGGTCGAAGAGTAAATCGGCCACGCGGGAAGACGACGAGGAACCGCACCGTAGCGCGGCCCTCACGCGAGTTCAACGGCACTTCGTCTAGAACTTGAAGGCTGCTCCCAGCCAGATGGTTCGGTTGCCGGCATCTGGACCGAAGAAGCCTCCGGGTTGGGCAGTGCCGGTGATGGCTCCGAATCCGGTATCACCGGAGTTCAAGGTGGTTGGTGGATTTCCCGTCGTACATAAAAATGGGCTCGGACCGGTTGCGATGGCCGGGCATGAGGCGTTCGGGTTGGCGAAGTGGGGCGTGTTGGTCAAGCTGAAGGCGTCGGCTCGAAGCTGTAGCGTGCCCCACTCCCTGATGGGGAACTCACGGATCACGCTCAGGTTCAAACTGAAGTATCCCGGACCGACGAATTCATTTCGGTTGGTATTTCCATAATGAGCGGTCGCCGCGCTGGTGATCACAGGTGCGGCAAAGGCGCTTGGGTCGAAGTAATGGCAACTCAGGTTGCCATGGGTGCAGGTCTGGCCGGTGCGCAGCGGCCGCCCACTAATCTTGTGATAGGTGCTGACGAGGTCGGCGGTTTGCCCGGAGCCGTTCGCGTTCAGGCTGCCTCCGGCGCTCACGGTAAACGGCGCACCGCTGAGCATAGTGACCAGGGGGTTGATCGTCCAGCCGCCGAGAATTACTCCGCCTGCGCCTGTGGTTACCCAGTGTTGTCCCTTGCCGAAGGGCGATTGCAGGACGCCATAGATCTCTACGTTCTGGCCACGGTTATAGCTGGCCAGACCGCGATTTTTGTTCCAGTAGGTCGGGTACGGGAACGCGAGCGAACTGAGATCTTCGTTGTCCTCGAAGTTCATCGCCTTCGACCAGGTGTAGACGATGCCGGCGTTGGAACCGTTACCCCAGCGGCGCGTCAGCATGGTCTGGAGCGAGTTGTAGTAGTTGTTCTTGAAGGGGATCAGTTGGTTGATGGTACCGGTGTAGTTGGCACCGTAGCGCTGGCTGAGAATTCCGCCGGCGCTGCCCGTACCCGGAGGCGAGGCGTTCGCATTCATATTGACGAGCGGTCGAATGCCAAACGCGCCGACGTAGGCGGCCTGGAAGACAACCGTCCTTATCTCCTGCTGCACCGTGAAATTGAAGGAGTTGATGTATCCGCGGCGGAACGGGTTTGGGATTGTCGTGGTGCTGGCCGATGTGGGAAGGGGAACCACTCCGGTGCTGAGGTTTGGCAGCGGAAGCAGCGTGATGCCGGTTGGGACGGAGTAGGATCCTCCGCCGAGGCCGGTGCCGTTGAGGCCGGTCAGACTCGCCGCGGGAATGAAGTTCGCGCTGTTCGCGACCACGTTGGTATCAAGCAGCACGGCGGGATACGCGTTGCGGAAGTAGCGCCAGTTGTTGGGATCGGCGCTCATGCCGTAGCCTGCGCGAACCACGGTTGACGGAGTGAAGCGATACGCAATGCCGACTCGGGGCAGGAACTGTCCATGTCCCACGTCGATGCCGTCGTTGACGGGAATGTTTCCGTAGCCGCCGATGAGAACGTTTCCGGTGTTGAGATCGAGGTAGCGAAGGCCCTTGCCTCCATCGCTATATCCGAAGGGGTAGTACTCCCAACGAACGCCGAGATTCAAAGTGAGTTTTGGAGTTGCCTGCCATTGGTCGCGCAAGTACCACGCCCACTGGGTCCATCGCAGCGAATTGGGGTTGAAGAGCGCTCTGGCTTTGCCGGTCGCAGTCGGCAGCCCGAACATAAAATCCGCCCAGGAGTTGAACCAGCTCGGAGTAGTTCCCTGCAGCGACGTGACGTTGCCGGTGAACTGGAACGCGCCACGAGGTTGCTGGAAGGTGCCTCCCTGGGGCTGGAAATGATTGATCTGCGCATGATTCCACTCGATGCCGCCGCGGAAGGCGTGTCTCCCTTTCGTCCAGCTCAGGTTAGCGCCAGTGACGAACTGGTTATCGCGAAACAGGAATGGGTTCGCGGGCTGGGCATTGCCCAGATTCGGGCCTACCTGGTTCGTGGCACCCGGGTTTGGACCCAGTTGGAAGCCGGGATATCCGTAGTAGAGGGATGGATCTCCCGGAGCGCCTGCGTTATTGGTTCCGGGAATGCCGAGATCATTTAAGCCATTTGGGGAGTTGAGATCGAACGTCGACCCCAGACGTTGCCGGTTGTAGCCGAAGTTCCAATCGAACAGGATGTTGGCATTGAACGCATGGGTGAGACCGAGACCAACGCTCTGAATCCGGCCCGGAGCGTCGCCTAGCTGTCCTCCATTGGTGGCGTCACCGATGGCGGGGCCGAGCAGAGGCGGGTCGAACACGAGACTTTGCGAGATGCTGTACCGACCGAAGATCGTGGTTTTGTCGCTGGGAACGTAGTTGATCTTGACGTCGCCGTCGTTACGGTTGAAGAGCGCTGTTCCGTTGCCGACCCAGTTGCCCAAGCCGTTGGCGGTTGGGAAGACGTTGGCAATGTCGGTCTGAAGCAGCTTGACCATGTCCGCTGCCGCAGGATCAATGCGGCTGGGGCACATGACGTTCAGAACGCCATTGCAGGAGACCTGCTGCCTGCCAGCTCCATGCGCATCGCCAGTGGCGGGATCGTAGATGATCGGGTTTCCGGGCAGGTTGCGGAAGTCTCCCGTCGCCATCGCGGCTGTGGGCAAGGTCCGGGTATCGGGTCCGGCGAGTTGCCGCTGGGTTGTGCGCTCGAAGTCGCCAAAGAAGAACAGCTTGTCCTTCAGGATCGGGCCGCCGATGCTTCCGCCATACTGATTCTGATTATTTCGATTCTTCTTCGGGAACAGGGTCGGGTCAGTCTGGAAATAGTTGCGCGCCGCGAAGTTCTGGTCGGTGTGGAACTCATGAGCTGTGCCGTGGAATTTGTTGGTGCCGGACTTAATCTGCACATTAACAGCAGCGCCGCCGGCCATTCCCTGTTCGGCATCGAAGGAGGCGCTTACGACGTTGACCGACTCAATCGCGTCGGCGGGCGGGACATAGGCGACATTTGCCGGCAACCAGGAATATGAGTCCTGGGCGCCGTCAATTCGAGTGTCGATCCCCTGATTCGATTGCCCGTTGACGTTGGTATTAATCGAGCGTTGAGGGTTACCGGCGAGCGAATTGGTTTCGGCAGTCAATCCGGCGCCGGGGACGATCTTCAGAAGCGATTGGAAGTTTCGCCCCTGGGAACCCATCGTTGGCAGATTATCGATCTGTTGGGAGCTGAGCTCCGTATGCACATCGGACTTGTCGGTTTGGAGGAGCGGCGGCTCTGTGGTAACCAGCACGCTCTCGGTGGCGGTCGCGACGTTGAGGTGTCCCTCCACGCGGGTGACAGTGTTTCCGGTTATAAGTACGCCCGCAGTTTGCTGCTGGGTGAAACCTTGTGCGGCGATGGTGACCTTATATGTACCTGGCAAAAGTGCTGGAAATCGATAGATGCCGGTGGACTCGGCGACCGTAGTTTGGCTGACTCCGGTTTGAACCTCGAGCGCAGTGACTTGAGCCCCGGGGACTGCGGCGCCGCTGGAGTCAACTACTGTGCCGGTCAGGGTGCCATAGAGCACCTGCGCGCCAGCGTTGGGGGCTTGGACGAGAGCCAGGAAAAATACGATTGCTAGAGCAAACGCGATCGAGCATGCGTAACCCATACGGTGAGCTTTGTTGCTGGTATGCGACATACACTCCTCCAGTAGTACGAGTCGTCACCCCTGAGTCACCCGATTTGCCGCCTGCGATATCAAGCTGTTGAGCGGCTCCGTTTGCTCAAAGCGTATTTTTTATGCGTCGCAAACTATAGGTGCTTTCGAATAAACCTGTCAAGGGTAGACTCGCGTGCGGCGGTCTGGCGACTTAATCCGAGAGATGCCCCGGGGAGGAAAGCTATGAAAACTCATTTATACAGGGGTTTGATCCTATGGAAATCCGAACTTGGCCCCGTAGCTTGAGCGGGCGCGGGTATTGGATCAGTCGATCGGCGGAAAGTGATCTCAACCTAAATTGCTATTGTTCGACGTGCAAACTTAAGTCCTTGAGAAGGCCTGCCGCTGGTGGTATTTCCGTGGCTGAAAGTCTGCCTGAGGCTTTGATTCGCCGTATCTTATCGTCCAAATTAGCCAGGCTTTTCAGGTAGATTTTGAGGTAGCAGACAGATAGTTTTACCAGCAGATTACGCGTGCTAGGTCGAAATAGTATCGGAGCAGGTTTAGCCAGCAACCGGAATATAGGTCGTGGAAAATGGTATCTGACCTTGTGGCCGTTCCGTCCCTTGTTCTCGCGGATGATAATGACGCGCTCCTCGCAATGCTCGAAGGGATGCTGGGACCGGCCTACAAAGTCGCTGCGGCACTGCATAATGGAGCCTCAGTCCTGGAGAAGGTCTCTCTTCTCTGTCCAGACCTTGTGATCCTGGACATCTCCTTAGGGGACCTGACCGGGTTTGAGGTGGCAAAACGTCTCAGGAGTGATGGGTGTTCGGCCAAGATCATTTTTTTGACGGTGCATGAAGATATTGATTTTGTGAAAGCCGCATTTGACATTGGCGCGTCGGGTTATGTGTTCAAGTCCAATATAACTACCGATCTTACGAGAGCGATCGATATTGTCTTGCATGGTGGCCAGTTCACTTCCAACCGGTTATAGATGCCTGATTACCTGTTGCAGATGGAACGCCTGAATAACAACGAATGATGCGGAAAGCCGGTGAGAATGAAATCGGTCGAAGTCAGTATTGTGGTTTTCACTTCGATATTGGGCGCTGCTTCATTGGGGATGTATCTCAGCTACCGGTTGCCGGCCGATCTGATGAAAGCGGAGACAAGGACTCATATACAGACAGGTGTCGGTTTGCTGACGTCGATGTTTGCCCTTCTTCTTAGTTTGCAGTTGTCTTCCGGAAAAACCTCGTTCGACAGACAGGAACAGGACGTGACGCTGTTGGCATCGAAGACCATATTGCTCGATCGGGTGCTTGCCGGGAGAAAAGTTCTACCGCAGTGCCATTAATGATCGTGGAGATCGCATGGGCCACGATATTTTTTTTCAACTTCGGATTTTTAGCTCCTCGTAACATCATTATTTTTATAAGTCTTGCTATAAGTGCGTCCGCAGTTTCCGGCGGATTTTTTCTGATTGTGGAGCTGAACACGCCTTCTACCGGACTTTTGCATGTGTCCAGCGGGCCAGTGCAAGAAGCCCTTAAATACCTTGCACGATAAGCCAGATCAGACATAGGCGCTTGGCTCGAAGTGATCGGGGTATTTATGGGGAATGATACTCAATCGTCGCTGCGAAGAACTGCACTGCGCGTCCGATCGGCACTAGCGAGCCGCCATCAATGGCGATACTACTTACTTCTTGCCCTATTTGTCCCGTTTTGCCGGGCACAAACTAATGTGCCTCAAGGGTCGACAGAATCAGCCACGCCGCAAAATCAGCTGGAAGTGAATTGGCTCTACGGCGCCTTCATTCCAAAGGACGTTCCGATCGTGGCGTTGGACGGTAAGGCGCGCTATCAACTTTTTGTACGCCAAAGCTTCACGACACCCGGGATCTATATAAAGACCGGATTTTTTGCGGCCCACGATCAGATCAGAGATGTGCCGCCCGAGTGGGGGGACGGCTTCGAAGGTTTTGCCAAACGAGTGGGAACACGACAGACTCAATTCCTCCTGCAAAACTCTTTTACGTCGCTGGGAAACGCGATGGTCGGATGGGAGCCTCGCTACGATCGCTGCAAATGCGATGGCTTCTGGCGACGCACACGTCATGCCATCGTGCGGAACTTCGTAACCTATGACCGAAGCGAAAAACATCTGAGGCCGCAACTTATGCCGTACGTTGGATCCTTCGGCGCCGGGGTGATAGCAGCTACATGGGATCCGGGGTCTCCAAACTACTTAGTCAAGGGCTACCAAAGCGCGGTGACCCAGGCTTGGGTTGGCAGCCTTATAAATTGGGTAGGCGAGTTCGCGCCTGACGTCATGGCGAAGCTCAAGAAAAAGAAAAAATGAGGCACTTTTCTTATCGGTTACCAAAGGTCCAACTGAAGCCTGAACTGGTGCCATAGTCGCTGCGTGGCAGAGTTGCGGGAGGCTGACTGTCCCAATTTCCGTAAAATGAAAAGTTCCATGAGAGGTCAGTGACGATTTTGATGTAGTACGTCGCGTTCGCATTGAACTGAACTCGCCCGGGCTCTGAAATTGCTGGAATGATCGAGCCTGTGACATCCAGATTGGTTTTCTTGAATTTGAAGGTCTGGACTTCGGAAGCAACGAAACCGACTGCGATGTTTTCTGTTCCGAGGCCAACCGTGGATTGGTTGTAGGAGGCATTTTGCCAACCAAAACCTCCGAGCAAGGAGATTTTCGCTCTGTTGGTGTTCTTTATAAAATGTCCTACACCTCCGCCGAGGGTAGTTTGCCGGCTAATTTCCTGCACTGAACTTTGCAGGAAGGCTGCACTGCCGGCATAGTACCAGTTATTCCATCGCAGAAGTCTCAAAGAACTTAGGTTTACCTGATTTCGAGTAGAAGCGTTGGCGCCCGAGCTTGATGAAAATGAGGAGTTGAAGCTGGCCTGACCGGACCAGCGTTCTCTGGTGTAGGCCACCTGAGAACTCAGGTTGTATTGAACGGATTCATTTCCTTTGGAGTAAAGTAATCCGGTATCGACCGCACCATCAAATCGATTCCAAAAGCTCTCCGAAGTTTGATTCAGTTTAACGATCTTTCTCTGAGGGATCTCCACTTCCCCCACCTTTCCTTCGGCGAGCTCGATTTTCACGGGAGGATCTCCGGTTGCTCCCGTGGTCGATAGCTTGCCTGTGTACACGGCTCCGCTCTCCGTACGCACCAGAAATAACCGGTCACTCTGGAGGCTGGCGACCTGTGACCATTCGACCGAGATTGTGCCGTCCACATAGCTCAACTTGACGGAGAGCACGCCTGCGCTGAGCCCTTTGATCTCGCAGGTTAGTCGATCGCCATTCTTCATCACGATGACGTCATTGTTTTTCTGCCCAAACAGGGGCAGAGGGAGGAGAAGAATGGAACTAAGGATGATGCTCCGAATATTCATTCCGAATCAATGGTTCTGCCCCTAGAAGGTTCGCCCAATTCTGAAAAAGAAACGCGCGTGGCCGTAGTCCCCTACGGCGCCGGCAACCTCGACCGGTCCGAATATAGTGTTCACGATGAGGCCGGCCGCAAGGTCCATTGGTAGATTAGGAGGCTTTGGACCAACCGGGAGCTGGTAAGTTTTACCTAACTCCAATAACCCAATGAAGTTTACCGAGCTACCTAGGAAGGGCGGCATCTTGTATAGCTCTCGAATATAACCAAGTTGCCCGAGGAAATATTGGTTTGCAAGTAACTCATTGGTATTCCACGCAACCAGGCGTTGTGAACCCCCAAGGGAAAATGCGGGCACTCCGGTTTTGTATCCGAAACTACTTCCGCCGAAGGCTCCCACGAAGATAGAGGAAGGAGCGGTCAAGTGGAAAAATTGCTGAGCCTGTATCTCGGTGAGAGGAAAGGGCCCTGGCGCCTCCGGATTTGCGTTATATCCCTTTGCATACGCGAGGATGCTGGTGCCAGCGCGAGGAATCACCGGGTCGTCCACTGTAGTTAGCTGGTACTGAATCCTGACATCGCCTGTCTGTCCAGATGTTGTGGGGATCTCGGGAATCGTTCCGATCTCCGGGGACAATCGCTCATAACCACCTTCATAACCCAGTCGAAACTCGCCGGTTCTTCCGAATCCATATCCTGTGTCGAGACCTCCAAGAGCCTGGCGTATGCGGTAGCTCGCCAGTAGCGTATTGCCGGAATAGATATTGTATTGCGAACTATTCACCCCGGCCCTGGGCGCAATAAACCAATTGCTGGTCCCTGTATATGGATGGTAGTACTCGCCGGACACTAGATATTGCGAACCGAGTATCACATCGGTACGAAGTTCGGACCGGTAACTGCCTACATCAAGAAAGGTGATTCTCCCTCCAATGCTGAAGAGGACATTGTTGTAGTCCGAACCGTCGATGAGAATAAGCGGGCGCACGATGGGCGGTGCGTATGCCTTTTGCTCAGTTTCGACTTGAAGGCCCTGTTCACCGTTCCTACTAATCATTGAATAGGTGGCGGTAGCATAACGGCCCTCGCCAACAATATTCATCATGCTCTGGTCGATTTTTTTTGTCTCGACTGGCTGCCCTACAAGCGATGACATCTGTTTTTCCATTGATTTTGCCATCTCAGGCGGCGCGCCCGAGACCATGACAAATCGCGGTATAGGCGCAGTCCTTCGTCGCGAATTACGATTTGCGATGTACTCCTCCCACTCGGCGTCGCTTACGGAAAAAGCAGATAGAACAGCAGCTTTGGAAGCGGCCGCATCGTACCCTGCCTTGATGATTGCGTCCGCTTTGTCGTAGTCCAGGGAGGTGTATTTCTGCAGTGGAACCACGATAAGCATGTCCGCCTGCTCCATCGAACGAACGACGTTCGCCTCAGACATAATAGAGATGGCCTGGCCCAGCACACCAAAACTTGACAAGTGCGTGTTCGGATCCATTGGAGCAGTCTCCAGATGGACTCCAAGTGTCACGTCGGCTCCCATCTGCTTGGCGACATCAATTGGGAGGTTGTCTAAAAGAAAGCCATCCGCATAGAGGCTTTTTCCAGATCGCACCGGCGTGAAGATGCCCGGCAACGACATGGTCGATCTCATTGCGAGTTCCAGAGAGCCATCGCGAAAGACGTGCGGCTTGCCCGAGACAAGGTCGGAGGCAACACAGGCAAAAGGAATTGGAAGATCATTGAAGCTTGCGATCTCAGAATATGGAAGAGCAACACTGTCAAGAACCAGATCGACTTCCTGACCGGCGTTGAATCCTGACGGAAATTTCAACCCGTTGCGCAGGCCAAATTCGAGAGAGCCGGGCACATCGCGAGCATCCTGTTTACGTCGAAAAGACAGGTCGCGGAATGGAATAACTCCGCTCAGCACCTGGTCCCAATTGATCCCGTTGATTAGAGCTCTGACCTCTGCCGGCGATCTGCCGGTCGCGTAGATACCGCCGACTAAGCCACCCATGCTGGTCCCCGCGACATAGCTGACGGGAATGTGGTGCTCTTCCATCCACGTTATAACTCCGATATGGGCGAGCCCCAGGGCGCCACCCCCCTCTAGGACGAGACCAAGTTTGGGGTGGTTGGGTTTGTCATGCTTCTGAGGCTCTTGAGAAGAAGCGTAACTGCCATTCACCGCAACGCAAAGGGAAAGCAATAATTGCACAGCTCGGATCTTCATACTTGTCCTCAGTCGTTGCATCATCGGCATAAGTGCCTTCGTTGCGGCAAATCGGGCATTGGCGCGCAATTCGGCCTTGCGGATATCTGGAATACGCGATGACTTATCTACGCGATCTCATATCGTCTGCTTGGCATCAAGCTTTCGACGCGTTTTACGAATGATGACGACCACCCCATTATTCAGTGCGTCTTACTGTCGCTGGAACTATCAAATCTAGCAGGCACGACACTAAAAGTTGCCAGCCAGCGGCACAGCTCTGGTTATCGGGACCGCTATAGAAAATGGGATTAGAGAGGTAGTGAAGGACAGGGGGCACAAAGGCTATGAAAGCTTGCCTTGTTGGGTTAGCTCTTTGTTACGGCTCGAACAATTTACCCGGGTATCGCAGAAAAAGGCTACGAAGAGATCATCTGGTGCTTAATGGCATACCCCAGAAGCTCGGCGTTTGTACTGATATTCAGAGTCTCCATCATCCGATATTTGTGAAACGCGACGGTTCCGGGCTTCACGTCGATAACACTTGCGACCTGCTTCATCGATAAGCCCTCTGCGAGCAACTGCAGGATTTCACTTTGTCGCTTAGTGATCTTCTTCTCTTCCGAGAAAGGCTCTCTCTTATTGAGAAGAAATGTAACTGTTTCCTTGGCAATAAGTGGCGAGAGATAGGACTCTCCGCGGTTGATCTTACGAACAGCTAGAAGAAGTTCATCGCCAGCTGACTGTTTGAGAACGTAGCCAGAGGCGCCGCGGCGAAAAGCTTCAGCAGCGACATCGGCCGCCAGTGTCATGGTAAGAAATATCAATTTGATTCCGGGCGTCTTTTGTTTCACCTGCTCGCCGGCATCGAGTCCGTTCAGGCGGGGCATGTAAATATCGAGGATGACGATATCTGGTTTGAATTCGGCTACGGCATCCAACAAATGACGGCCATCCGTGACAGTACCAACCACTAAGAACTCTGGCTCAAGCAAGCTCTTGCATGCATCCGCCAAGAGCTGGTGATCGTCGGCGATCAAGATCCGTGCTGCCGGTCGTTGTTCTCTCACAATGAACCTCCTGAAGTGCATCTCTCAGCATGGCCATTATTCTTCAAAGGCTGACATCACCAAATTGATATCTCGAATATCAATTCGCGATGCGTTGCCTATATTTTTGGAACTTCGTAGTTGAGGTTATACGTCCGCTCCCCTAATACTGTCAATTACCCTGGGTTTACATAAGCGTGACGCTTATTAATGCATTATTGCAGGAGCCGATATCCAGAATTTTGAACCGCAACACTTAGCTGCTTACTGACACCGTTAACATTATTGGTTGCGACATGGTTTGTGCCGTCGGGCAAGCGAGCAAACTGTACCGCAACTGTAACCGCGTCGCTGGGATCGTTGAGATAGCTGGCTACATTGACACTTTGGACTGACTTCTGCTCGGTATTAAAGACCACCGTGACCGAGTCGTTGGGCTTGAGATAATTTTTGATAATCAAGCTGACAGTACCGGCCCCTCCCGGCTGTATGGAAATATTCTGCTGCTGATAAGCCTGCTGGAGTGCCTGCGGGTCCAGTTGAGCGTATTGCTTTGCCAAGGCTGCGATCTGCTGACCGTACTGCTGGAATTCGTCGGTTTTCTTTTCGATAACGCGTTGCTTAAGTCTTCCTCCGCTGGGTTGAGGCGCTGGCTCGGCGTTTAGCTCCGTCTTCTGCTGCTGGCCGTCTGGTCCAATCTGCACCTGGAACTGCTGCGATTTTTTAACCTGGCCTTTCAAGCTTATGGTCTGCTGTTCCAGCCAGGTGTAACGAGCGAGCGCCTGCTTGTTTTTTGCAGATGATTGTTTGAGCTCAGCAAGCCTCTGCTGCAATGCAGGATTTTGAGCCCAAATCCGCGGCGTTGAACAAAGCATTGAGCACGTAGCTATGACGATTAATAGTGCGAGAAAATTGCTACGGCTCGAATAGTTGCGCATGGTGATGAATTCCTTTCGCATTTCCCGGCAGAGATGGGGAAACGGTTGCCCTACGATTCGCGGTTAAGCTACGACGATATCGAGCGCATAGCATTTTTCCCACTATTAAAAGTGCTAGGGCCCATGCGGCAATTTTACTGACCTGTCTTTCTGCCGTCAGGGCGTTGGCGGAGGAACGGGTTTGGGAATCCTCAATGTCCATGAAAAACCGGGTACGATTGTGCGACCCTCCGGACGTGCCAAGACCCTGTACTCATCTTTAGATTTAAAGAAGGAGTTCAGGTTTTTTAGGGAATCCGGCGCTTATCTAGCAACTATTCGGAATGGGTACTGGCAGATGTGTCAGCAGCGTCGTCCGTTAGTTGGCAACTAATCTTTACCAGGAACTACCCGGCATTGGATGGAGAGTCACATCAAACATTGCTACGGATATTTGCAACTTATGTTTGCTTTCGTCTTTCTCGTGTTGTTCGTCAAAGCGGCGAACGCGCAAGGGGCCGAGTTCCTGCCTGAAATGGATGTATATCTGAAGCTGAATTCCAACGTGCGGCTTTTAGGCCAGGTTTCCAATACGCGAGACGGAAGTGATCCTACACAACTCAACATAGGTCCCGACCTTGATATCTACACGAAGCCGCTCGTCAAGCTCAAGGAAATTAGTGCCTTCGATCTCGATGACGCGAAGTCGCGGCCATTGGCTCTTTCGGTTGGATACCGTTTCCTTCCGACGCCGGACGCCCCGGCGACGAATCGAATGGTACTGACAGCGACATCGCACTTTCCAGCAAAGACCGGCTTGGTGTTGTCCGACAGAAGCCGAGCCGATCTGGACTGGACCAATGGAGCGTTCAAGTGGCGTTATCGCAATAAGGTCGTGATCGAAAAGCCTTTGACGATCGGATCACTCCATCCCATACCCTACTCAAGTGTCGAGGTGTATTACGAAGAGCAGTATCAAAAGTGGAGCACGACGGAGATTGATGTGGGCTGCTTATTTCCGATGAAAAAGCGCTTTGAGTTCGAGGCGTATTATGAGCACGAAAATAATACCGGCAAACATCCGAATCAACAGGTGAATGGCCTGGGGTTGACCTTGTATATGTATTTTTCAGCCAGGTAACCCTTGAGTCTCTCCTTCGCGAGCCCATCCTTGCGCTCGCTGCAAAGCCTTGTGCCAGATCTCGCGCACTTTGCTCCGTGTACTTGCATCCATCCTCGGCTTGAACACTCGATCCACTTGCCACTGCCTGGCAATCGTTTCCTTGTCCGGCCAGTACCCGACAGCGATTCCTGCCAGATAGGCCGCGCCCATCACGGTGGCTTCGGCATTTTTCGGTCGGACGACATCAATGCCTAATGCATCCGCCTGTATCTGCATCAATAGCGCATTCGCTGAAGCTCCGCCATCTACTCGCAATTGCGCCAGGGGCAATTGCGAGTCCGCCTGCATCGCTTCCAAAACATCCGTCGCCTGCAGCGCGATTCCTTCCAGAGCCGCACGTGCAATGTGTGCCCGCGTCGTTCCGCGCGACATTCCCAACAGCGCGCCTCTCGCATATTGGTCCCAGTGTGGAGCTCCGAGGCCGGCGAACGCCGGCACCAGCACCACTCCATTCGAATTCGTCACGGAAGCCGCCAACTCTTCAACCTCGGCCGATGTGCGAATCATCTGCAGATCGTCACGCAGCCACTGCACCACCGCGCCCGCCATCAGCATACTGCCCTCGAGCGCGTACTCGACCGTGTCGCCGATCTTCCAGGCAATCGTTGTCAGCAGACGATTTTTCGAGATTATCGGCTTCGCGCCGGTATGCAGCAGCATGAAGGCTCCAGTGCCGTAGGTGCATTTCGCCATCCCCGGCGCTGTACACATCTGCCCAAACAGAGCAGCCTGCTGGTCACCGGCGATCCCGGCAATCGGAATTCCATTGAATATTCCTCGGGTCGTAGCGCACAGACCGCTCGAAGCCTCCACCTGCGGCAGAATCGATCGTGGCACATCCAGCATTCGCAAGAGCTCTTCATCCCACTCGAGCGTGTGAATGTTGTAGAGCATTGTCCGCGAAGCGTTCGTCACATCCGTTACGTGCCGCTCGCCCTGGGTCAGCTTCCATATCAGCCAACTATCGACCGTCCCGAAGGCGAGCTTTCCCGACTTGGCTCTGGCTCGCGCACCGCGCACGTTGTCTAGTATCCAGTTCACCTTGCTGCCAGAAAAATAAGCATCAGGAACTAGTCCTGTTTTCGACTGAATCAAATGGCCGTCGCCCCGCTCGCGCAGAGCGTCGCAGAACGCTGCGGTCCGCCGGTCCTGCCAGACGATAGCGTTATAGACAGGTTCCCCCGTCTCCCGATCCCAGACAATCGTGGTCTCGCGCTGATTGGTAATCCCGATAGCCGCGATGTCGCGCTCGGTCAGATCGGCAGCTGCCAAAGCCTCGGTCGCAACTCCACTTTGTGACGCCCATATCTCCGTTGGCGAATGCTCCACCCACCCTGGTTGCGGAAAAATCTGACCAAGCGGCCGTTGCGCAGTCGAGACGGCATCGCCCGATTCATTGACCACCACGGCCCTCGAACTTGTCGTGCCCTGATCCAACGCGAGAATGTACTTTTTATTGGGCAAGTCGCTCTCCCTTGAGCCCTTCGCAGAGTAAGGGTTACATCTCTGCAAAGGTTCGAGCAACTTTACCTCATCTGGGCATTTGTCCTGCCGAGTGAGCAGATTCGATTGTCGAATCAAATAAGTGGAAGAGCGCTTTTACTTAGCCGCGGTCGGCGTTCGTGTAAAAATTATTGCGACGTTGTCCGAATAGACGGTTTTCCAGCCAGGCAACAAGGGCAGGACATGCGCCATGCCAGAGTTGCGAGCTAACACGCAAAAGTCCACATCATATTTATTCAGCAGCTGATTGGGGTCGCTCTGAAGCATCGCCCAATTTGCGAAGTCGCCAAAGACCCCGCTGAATTCGAAAACATCTCCACGACCGTCGATGAAAACTGGATATTCCGGCGCTGCCCAGATGAGGTATCCCCCAAAACCGTAGTCGTTCAACATATGTCCGGTAAGGTGATGAGTCTTCATGAACTCCACGGCCTTCACCGGGCTATCGGTTTCGATCTGCAGGGCAAGATTTGTGCGATTCGGAAATACCCAGAACGCGATCGCGAGCGAACCAGCGATAAATATCGCGTTGATCATGGGACGGTCGCGTTTTGCATCGTAGTTTTCCCACGACGATGACAGCAGGCGTGTCAAGATGGGGGCAGCCAATATCCCAAAGACAAACACCATTCGCTGGTGGCTGACGGCAAGCCACGTTCCCACAGCCAGTACTACCAACTCCTGCAAGAGCAGCTCTGACCGTTTGATGAGAACCACAAGGAAGATGCACCCGAGCGTTGCCATGAGCGCGATACCGCGAGCCCCGTTCATCTGAAGCGGCAACCACTCGTCCACATGGCTGAGTCCGATTGTCTGATGCAGGAATGTGTCGATCGGGTAGCGAATCAGTTTCAATCCGACCGGATTGAGAAACAAGGCTGCGGTTGAGAGGACGATGGCCAGGGCCAGCACGCGGCTCCGGTGTGAGTCCCAGCGTGTTGCGGTGAGCGATCCTATGCGGAAATTGAAAAAGGAGCAGACAAGATATATCCCGGCAACGCCGAGTCCGAGGAAAAATGAGCCGTGAAAGTTCACCCAGATTGCGAACAGCGGCGGCAAACAAAAAAACCAACGCGGATTACGAGTTTGACCGAAGTGCAGTAACAACAATTCGACGATAAGAATCAGATAGCCGATCATCTGCGGCCGCACTGCGAGGCCGCTGGTGGCAAAGACAAAGATAACCAGAGCTCCCAGAAAACCGACCTTCGCGTTTCCAGAGTAAAGCGAGCACAAGGTATAACCGGCGATGAGCAAAGCAGCGCTGAAAAAACAAAGCCACAGCATCAGCCCGGAATAACCCCCGAATCGATACGCGCCGTAGATGAGGGCCTGCGAGAGCCATTCGTGCGGGATATAGGCATGGTGGCCTGTCGTATAAGAAAAAATATCTGTGACTGGGATGGTGTGAGTAGTCCAGATAATCTTACCCATCTTCAGATGCCACCACATATCGGGGTCGTCGAAGCGTGCCCGCACCGCGATCGCAGCGAGCGTCGTCAACAAACCAGCCACCATCACAGGGAATGAGAAGGCTCTTCTCAAAACACGATCGGTCAGCGAAGCGACAGGGGGGACGGCAACCGAGGTTGCCACGCTCATATTGATCCCATCTCCTCGGCGTATTGCTCTTCGAGCAGATTTTCTTCCGCAGCCGGATTCGGTTCGGCCAGACGGATTAGCCGATGCAGATAGGCCCGCGAAATACACAAGCTGCGCGCCGCCATTGTCTTGTTTCCGTTGTTTTCCCGAACGGCAGTCTCGGCCAGCTTCACCTTGTAGTCCCGCAGTTGGCGTTCAAACGAGCCAACTGGCTGATAGTCGGCGATGCTGATGACGCTGTCCTCCTGAATGTTTCGAGGAATGTTATCTGCGGTGATGCTGGTCCCCTGAGCAAAGATAATGGCTCGCTGAATGACATTTTCCAGCTCTCGCACGTTGCCCGGCCAGGTGTAGGCGCGGAGCAAGGCCATCGCTTCCGGCTCAATCTCATCCATCGGCTTTCCATACATCTCCGAGTAGCGCTGCAGGAAATGCATGGCCAGCATTGGGATATCTTCCGCGTGCTCTTGAAGGGACGGGGCATCAATCCCCATGACATTAATGCGGTAATACAGATCTTGCCGGAACCTTCCCTGAGCAACCATTTCGCCAAGGTTCTGGTGGGTGGCGAAGATCAGGCGCGCACGCAAGGGGATAAGCCGGCTGCTTCCAAGGCGGCTGAACTCGCGCTGCTGGAGAACGCGCAAAAGCTTGACCTGCGTGCTCAGGCTCAGCTCCCCGATCTCATCGAGAAAGAGCGTGCCTTCCCCTGCCTGTTCCATATAGCCTTCGCGCGTTCCAACGGTTCCTGTAAACGCGCCTCTTTCGTGGCCGAACAACTCGGCTTCGATCAGAGTCTCGGGAATGGCGCCACAGCAGACGGCGACAAAGGGACGGTCGACGCGACTACCCTGACTGTGAATCGCGCTGGCGATCAGCTCTTTACCCGTGCCACTTTCGCCGGTGATCAGCACAGAGGCGTTGAGATTGGCGACGCGACGCACCAGGTCATAGACCTGCAGCATCGGCGCACTGCAGCCAATCATCTGACCGCAGCTGCGGGTCTTATCCAGCTCCTGCTGAACCGTCTCGAGTTTCTGTTTGAGCGAAGAGTTCTCGTGCGCGCGGCGCAACAAAGCTTTCAAGTCCCGAACCGATGGAGGTTTGCGGCAATAGCCGTAGGATCCCAGGCGCACCAGTTCGACGGCGGTCGGTCGCAGGTTATCGTCGGCCATGACCACGGAGGAAATCCGGGAAGAAGAAGCAAGCCGCCGTGAGCAGACGATTCGTTGTTTCAACGAAGCGTGGCTGGAATCCAGATCGAGGATGATGACGTCACACCCTCCGGTAGACACGAGGTGATCGATCCCATCTTCATTCGACTCAATAAGAACCTGGAATTCTTTACCCAAAGCAGAAGATAAAAGAGGCTGTAATTTGCAGTCCTCGGAGTACAGTCCAATTCGGATCATATTTGGTAGCGATCTCCTTCCACTCGCGCCAAAAATACTTCAAACTTGACTATGACGAAATTAGATCAACGTGACTATGACGCCGACGGGGCGCGGCGAAGAAGCTCGTTGCGGGTAAAGCCTACCGCCGGGAGTGCGGAGAGTGCCTTCCATCATTTCCGATGGGTGTATTAGTAGCCCATCCGTTGATAAACGTCCAGATAACTATGGTTACCGAATATTTGGGAACTAATGGGTTACTAGCGCAATAACCACTCAGTTATGTACCGCATCATCACCACTGAAAAACTAGATTCTCCCTCCTGGCCCTTTAGTTGCAATGATTACGGTGTGCTTTCCAACGACAAACGGGACCCTCTCCTTCTGGCTGCCGCCGTTGCCGTCTCCCGCTTTGGGTTCCGCAGCCATCTTCTTTATGACATTGACTCTGTGAACTTTGGCTTGGCGCTCGAACGTTTCGACCCGCGCGTTCACCAACCCCACCCCCCTGGCTACTTCCTGTATGTGTGGCTTGGCAGACTATTGAACGGCATATTCCATGATGCCAACCTGTCGCTTGTCGTTCTTAGTATTGCTGCCAGTTGCGGAACGGTCGTCTTGATCTACCTGCTGACACAGAATTGGTTTGGAACGAGGCCCGCACAGTTTGCCGGCCTGCTTTTTCTGTTCTCTCCTCTCGCGTGGTTTCATGGCACAGTGGCATTGACTTACAGTGTCGAGGCTTTTTTTTCGGCTCTTGTGGGATTCATCTGCTGGCGCATCTACGGCGGAAGCGCGAAACTCATTCTTCCCGGGGCCATCGTGCTGGGAGTTTCGGCTGGCGTGCGGCCATCCTCTCTCTTATTTCTAGGACCTCTTTTTCTGTTTTCGCTGCGCAAAGCCGCTGCGAAGCAAATGCTTCTGGGACTGGGCGCTCTTGGCTTAACGCTGGCGACCTGGTTTCTCGCGATGATCTTAACCAGCGGCGGATTCAGCGCATACTTCGGCGCGCTGCTCTCGCTTTGGCAATCCGTGGCCGCCAAGGACACGGTATTCAACTCCTCTCCCGCTACCTCGATTGCACGGGCTTGCACCATCGTCTTTATCTACCTGCTGTGCTTTGGAGCAGCTTCCATCGCGCCGTTGTGGGCGATGCACGAAACCCTGCGATTCGATTCGAAGCAGAAGATTTTCACCATCGTCTGGATCACTCCCGCACTGTGCTTTTTCGTTTTTGTTTTTCTCAAATTTGTGAACAGCGGCTACCTGCTGATACTGGCGGTTCCCGCCTGCATCTGGTTGGGCGCGTGTGCGGCTGGCTGGTATGAGAAAGCGGCTTATGGCTGGCGGATCAAGCTGACGGTAATTGCTCTTTGCGCTATCGCGAATGTGCTTATCTTTCTGGCGTCCCCACTCTACTGTTCCTACCGCTCGGTCCGAGGATTTGAGGCCTATCTCACGAGTGTTCAAACAACTCTTCCCCAGCTCTTTCCGGCGCGGGACACGCTGATCGTCGGCTTGGATTCACATTTTTCGGGCTATCGCCACGCGGGCTACTACTTGCCCGATTACCTCACTCTTGAATATCCCGAAGTGAGATTGCGAGAAGGTGTCCGAATCTTTGCGATGCACAACCGAGACACGCAGCTCCTCGAGGGATTGCCGATTACATCCGGTTCCAGATTTGTTTTGTTTCCCCTTCCGGGAGGAGACCCTGCATTCAGGAAGTCCCTCGAAACAGTGAAGGAAAAACTACCCAGCCAAGGTTTGCTGACCACCAGCCGTGGAGGTGTCGATTTTGTCAGCGGGCCAGTGTCGGATCTCCCGCTGCTGTTCCCCGAGGCTGCGGCAAACGCGGGTGTATATGTGTCGCTTCACTAATGGATGCCCTATGTAAACAGCCGTACACATCCCCCGAGTGGTGGCCGCCTCTAACGTTCTGAATTCAGGGCTCCCCTGGGTTCGGGCCATTTGGAGGGGTAATTGCTTTTTCAAAGCCGTCCTCCCCTTAATTGGGAGAAAGAGCCTGCGTATGCATTCGATTGCCTGGTGGCCGACTTTCATCGTTCTAGCCATCGCGACCTTCACGGATCTGCGGAGCCGCCGTATTCCTAACTGGCTGGTGCTCCCCTTTCTGGTGGCAGGAATTGCCGTCGCCGGCGAGATGCACGGCTGGAGCGGAATCGGACACAGCCTGTCCGGCATGGCCGTGGGTGGCTTTTTCTTCGGCGTACTGAGTTTTATGGGCGGTATGGGAATGGGAGATGTGAAGCTTTGTGCTGCCATCGGAGCCTGGATTGGTCCGTCGCAGATGTTGACCGCCCTGGTCCTGACAGGTATCGCAGGAGGTTTGATGGCGATCTGCTGGGCGATTGCCGGCGGATTTCTGGGCGATTTATTCAGCGGTACGGGAGAACTGCTTTTCAGCATGAAGAAACGGGGGCTTCGTCCCCATCCGGAGTTGGTTCTGGAGAACCCTCTTGCGCGCAAGATGCCTTACGCTCCGGCGATTGCGTTAGGAACGCTCATCTCATTTTTTTCTCGCTAAAGCTGGAAGATGCGCAATGCCAAGTCCATTGAGATTATGTCAACTTCAACCAAATCGGCCGGGATGTCGGAAGCGGCAGGGAGCCGCCCATTCATGACGGAGCTTTCCGCTAAGGATCCCGACGCGCTCGCAAGCAAGGTTTTATTTATTGCGTTGATCGGCCCTGAGGAGTTCCGGCGCAAACCTATCGCCGACGCTCTCGCCGGCCTGCATGGCAGTGTTACCCGGGAATTTCCCGTCTATCCTGAATTGGATGACGTGCCGCGTCTACTTGAGGCGGATTACGACGTCATCATTATCGATCTGGATAGCAATCCAGAGCATGCTCTCGACCTGGTGGAACACATCTGCGGCAACAGCTCGCTGACCGTGATGGTCTATTCCGCCCAGGTCTATCCGGAGATGCTGGTACGCTGCATGCGGGCCGGTGCGAGAGAATTTCTCACTCAGCCCATCACCTCCGCCACGATTGCGGAGGCATTGGTTCGCGCTTCCGTTCGCCGCCCGGCCGCTCGGGTCGCTAAGAAGACCATCGGCAAACTCATGGTTTTTGTCGGCGCGAAGGGTGGCGCCGGCGTCACCACTGTCGCCAGCAACTTTGCTATCTCCCTCGCCCAGGAGTCCGGACAAAACACAATCCTCATCGATCTCAATCTCCCTTTTGGAGATGCGGCGCTTGATCTGGGAATAACCACTCCGTTTTCGACGGCAAATGCTCTTCAGGATTTCAATCGCCTCGATTCCAATTTCCTGGCGAAACTGCTGGTCAAACACAGTTCAGGATTGGCTGTGTTAGTGGCGCCCGACAAGTACACCCCGGTTCATGCCACCGATGCAGCCAACGAGAAGCTCCTGGCGATTGCCCGGCAGGACTTCGATTACGTGGTGGTGGATGCAGGAACCAGGTTTGGGCCGGAAGTGAAGGCTCTATTTGAAGCCGGTTCCACGGTCTATCTCGTCACCCAGGTCGGCGTCACCGAGTTGCGCAACTCGAATCGATTGATTACGGATTTCTTTGCCTCCAAGGGAGTCAAGCTTGAAGTTGTTCTCAATCGCTACGCCTCCCGTTCCATGGGCATCGATGAGGAAGGTATTACGAAGGCGCTGACGGTTCCCGCTAACTGGAAGATTCCGGCGGACTACGGCGCCGCTCAGCAGGCAAAGAACACGGCTACACCGCTCGCGATGGAAGACTCGCCCATTTCGCGGGTGATCCGGCAGATGGCCAGAACGGCATGCGGCCTTCCTGCAGTTGCCGGAAGGAAGAAGCGCTTCAGTTTATTTGGATGATGGCAGACAACAGATTTTCTAACGATTTTATGGATGGCACAGCGTGGAACAACTGAATCTTGAGAAGTTCAAAACGGAAATTCACCAGACCCTGATCTCTAAGCTGGATCTGGAGAAGTTGTCTCGCGTGAACTCCGACCAGGCGCGATTGGCAGTGGAAGGGATGATCGAAGAGCTCATCCGCGGCCAAAAGGTGCCCTTGAGCTTTACCGAGCAGCAGAAGATTCAGGCTGATTTATTGGACGAAGTATTCGGTCTCGGTCCGCTGGAACCATTGCTTCGCGACCCGACCATCTCCGACATCCTGGTCAATGGCAAATCGAATGTCTATATCGAGCGCGGAGGAATTCTTCAGAAGGTCAATGTGGAGTTTCGCGATGATCGCCACCTGATGCAGATCATCGATCGCATTGTGTCGCGCGTGGGGCGTAGAGTGGATGAATCTTCGCCAATGGTCGACGCGCGCCTGCCTGACGGTTCCCGCGTCAATGCCATCATTCCGCCGCTGGCCCTCGATGGCCCCGCCTTGTCGATCCGGCGCTTTGGGACAGGTCCGCTGGCGGCGAACCAGCTGGTGGAATTGAAAAGCATCTCCCCGGAGATGATGGAGATGCTCGCCGCCGCAGTACGCGCGCGCATCAGTATCCTCATCTCGGGTGGAACCGGCGCCGGCAAGACAACCTTCCTCAACATCCTTTCGCAGTACGTCCCGTCGGGAGAACGAATCGTCACCATTGAGGATGCGGCGGAACTTCAGCTTGCGCAGGCAAATATTGTGCGACTGGAGACCAGGCCACCCAACGTGGAAGGTCTGGGGGCAATCCGTCAGCGCCAGCTCCTCATCAACAGCCTCCGCATGCGTCCCGATCGCATCATCATCGGCGAGGTGCGTGGAGAAGAAGCCTTCGACATGCTTCAGGCGATGAACACTGGCCACGAAGGCTCGATGGCCACCATTCACGCCAACACTCCACGCGATGCCTTATCCAGACTTGAATCGATGGTTGCGATGACCAACATGAATATGCCGGAAAGAACGGTTCGCCACCAGATCGCTTCAGCCATCGCGATTGTCGTTCAGGTTTCGCGTCTGAGCGACGGCACCCGCAAGGTGACCAACATCGCCGAGATCACCGGCATGGAAGAAAACATCGTTAGCATGCATGAGATCTTCAGCTTCAATAAGAAGGGCATCGGTCCGGATGGCAGAGTGATCGGGGTATTCCAGCCGAGCCAGATCCGGCCCAAGTTCCTGGAACGACTCCGCGTGTCGGGCATCTTCCTGCCAACCGGATTGTTCGAACAGCCGATGGAAGTGAACTGAGTCAGTAGAGGGTTAGACGATATGTTAATGCTGCTGGTGCTGGTATTTCTAAGCGTATTTGTGGTCTTCGCTGTGATTCTGATAGCGGGCGGAGCCGGTGCGTCGCCGGACACCAAAAAGGCGCTGGCCGCACTCGATATCGCTCTGGGAAGCGCGCAATCGAGACAGCGCGATCAGATGATCGATGTTCGCAAAGATGAGTTGCTCAGCGCCATTCCCTTGATCAATCGCTGGCTGCTGAAGCTTGAGTTGGCGCCGCGCTTACGCAGCCTCCTCAATCAGGCAGATCTCAAGTGGACCGCGGGCGCTTTGATTTTGATGTCCGTCGCCTGCTTTGTGATTCCTTCCTATTTGATCTATCTGCGAACCGGCGGCATTGTCTTTTCCCTGTTGATCGGGTTCCTGCTGGGCTGCGCACCCTTTGTCTTTGTGATCAATAAGCGCGCTCAGCGCTTCCGCAAATTTGAACAGGGCCTGCCCGAAGCCCTCGACCTGATGGTGACTGCGCTTCGCGCCGGTCATAGCATCATCTCCGCTATCGGTTTGGTGGCGCACGAATCTCCCGATCCTATCGGCGCCGAGTTTCGGATCTGCTTCGAAGAACAGAACTACGGACTTGAACTTAGAACCGCCATGGACAATCTGGTCGCCCGCATTCCGTTGCAGGATCTCAGAATTGTCGTCACCGCAATTTTGATTCAGAAGGAGAGTGGAGGAAATCTTGCCGAGGTACTGGACAAGGCATCGTACGTGATTCGCGAGAGATTCCGTTTGAGACAACAGGTCCGGGTTCACACGGCTCAGGGACGGTTGACGGGATGGATCCTGTCATTTCTTCCCGTCGTGCTCGGAATCGCCCTGTATCTGGTCAATCCTGACATGATGAGCCTCTTGTGGAAACGCGCGATCGGCATCAAGCTGCTCTACACTTCGGGCGCAATGACTCTCGTAGGCGCCTTGATCATTCGCAAGATTGTCCGCATGGACGTTTGAAGGTGAGTTATGAAATTTGAGATCTTTACCTTTTTCGCCGTTTTCCTGTTGATCGCAAGTGGCGGTTTGCTCCTTTTTTACCGGGAAGCCATGAGCCAGCGGATCTCCGCCGTGATCACGCCCTTCGGCAAAAAGCCCGGTCTGTTGAATGCCTTCAAGAAGACAGGCTCTTCGCTCACCTCCATGGTGGAGCGCCTGGAGCGGCTTCTGCCCAAGAGTCAGGCAGAGGTTTCCGTGGTGCAGCAGCGCCTGATACGCGCCGGCTTCCGCAACGATTCAGCAGTTGACATCTTTTACAGCGCGAAGGTTGTGGCTCCTGTGGTTTTCTGTGTAGTGGCTTTTATTACAGGCATCTCGCGTTACAGCAATCCGGTCTTTGTGTATGGCCTTGCGCTGGTGCTTGGATTTCTTGCCCCCGACTTCTGGCTGGGAAGGCGCATCACCATCCGCCAGACGCGAATTCGGCTTGGCCTGCCGGATGTGCTCGATCTGCTGGTCATTTGCATCGAGGCGGGATTGAGTCTCGACCAGGCAACGGCGCGAACCGCCGAAGAGTTGCGCTCGGCGCAGCCGCCGATCTGTGATGAGTTGAATATTGTCGTACTGGAACAGCGCGCGGGCCGTCCGCGCGCCGATGCCTGGAGACACTTTGCAGAACGCACCGATGTGGACAGTGTGCGCAATCTGGTAGGTGTGCTGGTTCAGTCAGAACAGTTTGGCACGAGTATCGCCAAAACATTGCGGGTGCATTCGGATAGTCTTCGAACCCATCGCCGCCAGAAGGTAGAGGAGCAGGCAGCCAAGACCACGATCAAATTGGTCTTTCCGCTCGTCCTGTTTATCTTTCCCTCTCTCTTTCTGGTAACCCTGGGACCCGCAGTGATTATTATGATGGAGTCTTTTCAGAAATACCTCACACATTGAGAGAAGGGAGAAATTGACATGGACAATGTAACGATTATCAGAGTGGTTGCAGGCGTGCTGTGTGTCGTCGTGCTCGTCATTCTGATTCAACGCCGTCGGAAACAAGTGCGCTAGGTCATTTTCCCTTGCAGACGATGATTCAATCGGTCCCGGCACGCTGCTTTTCGCGTGCCGGGAGCCTGAACGCATCGATTCATTTGCAAGGCGGCAGCATAAGACGAAATTGACAGTTTTCACGAGTTGCCTCGCATCACATTCAGTTCACAGTCGCACGACGGGAGAGGGAGTTTTATTCACCGAGTTCAGTAACGAATCGGGCCCTGAAGACAACGCCTGACCGGCGACCCCACGCCGAGGGCGGGAGATGAAATGGAAAGACGGACGTACTGCGTATACAACCAGACCCGCGAATGCTTCCTCTGCCTGGGAGTGACCCCGGCAGATACAACCTTCGCACGCCTCAAGGGGTTGATCGGAAGGCTTAAGCTGAGACTCAATGAGGGAATGTGGGTCGTTCCGTCGCGTGGAGTTCATACCCTGGGGGTCCTGTTCCCTCTTGATTTGATTTATCTGGATGAGAATTATCGCGTCATTCATCTCATTGAGTACTTCCCCCGGTTTCGAATCGCACCGTTGCGAGCGCAGGCTGCAAGTGTGTTGGAGCTGCCAACCCACACCATCTATTCGTCGCAGACTCAGCCGGGAGATCAATTGGTGATTTGTAAGGCAGAGGAGATGGAAGCTCGGTTGGTCCGAGGGACCACTACATCCCTCAGCAACTAGAAGAAGAGACCGGGCCCCGCAAGGAACGGACGAATGAAATTACTGAAAGGCTGGTTCAAAGAACGAGTCGTATCGAGAGATCGCCGGCGAGGCACGCGACTGCCTGCGCCTCGCCTGGTTGCCTACTACTGGGATGGCGGCGCCCCGACCTCCCACGAAATTCGCGACATCAGTTCGTCAGGGTTCTATCTGCTTACCGATGCACGCTGGTTTCCCGGCACGATGGTCACAATGACCTTACAAAAAACGGCGCCATCGGCGGATGGCTCTGAGCAGTATGTCGCAGTGCAGTCCAGGGTAATTCGATTGGGGACCGACGGGGTCGGCCTTGCCTTTTCGTTACCGCACGGCTCCTCCTCCAACCTGGCAGCGACCGCTGAACTCAATGTAGTGGACAGGAAAACCCTGGATAAATTTATCAAGTGGATCGAGAGGAACAACGGCGAGGTAAGCATGAACTGCGCGCTGTTGCCTCTGCTTTTTTTGTTGATCGCCGCAGCCACCAGCCTGGGTGGAGAGTGGGGTGCAGCGCTCGTCATACTGGCTGCAAAGAGTTGCAAAGTATCCCGGCATATACCCTTTTACTGCAAATACATGCAGTCGCGTTCGGTGTACTATAGACCGCAGTTTTCGAGCCCGGGAATTACGATGGCGAGCCTTGTTGCGCCGGTTTCAAGCGCAAGAGTGCATCAGGAGGAACGATGAAGTCGCTGCGCGATGAAAGCGGACAGACTCTGATCATGGTGGCTCTGAGTATGACCATACTGCTTGGAATGGTCGCGTTTGCGACGGATGTAGGCGTGCTTCTGCGTCAAAGAAGAGCCCTGCAAACGGCCGCCGACAGCGCCGCGATCGCCGGTGCAACAGCCATAAACGTTAGCGGAAATGCAACAACCGCAGGAGTGGCAGATGCCGCGCTAAATGGCTTCACCAATGGGTCGAACGGAGTCACCGTGACCATCAACACCCCGGTGACCGATGATGCGAATGCAGCCTTTAATAATGCGGGCTTTGTGGAAGCGATTGTCTCTCAGACGACGGCGACTCCTTTGATCAGCGTGTTCATGAACCTCTTCAGCAGCAACTCCAACTACACCGGGATGACGGTCAGCGCCCGGGCTGTGGCGACGGACACCATCACCGCCACAGGTTGCATCTATGTTTCAAATCCCACCAATTTCGACCCTGCAGTTGACATGAGCGGGAACTCCCTCATCGCGGCGCCGCATTGCGGCGTCCTGATCAACGGCAATCTGGATCTGACGGGAAGCGCAAGTATCACGTCCGTTTATGTCGCGGCATCGGGCACCATTACGGGTGGATCCGGCTCTCAATTCACGCAGAATGCCGCACCGGTCAGCGACCCGCTCGGCTTTCTCAGCCAGACTGGGAATCAGCCTACGATCACAGGGACAAGCTGCACCAGCCCCAGCGGCTCTGCCTGTTTCCTTAACGCCAATCTCACCGGCGCTCTCGCTCCCGGCCTTTACGTCTTCACCCAGGACCCCAATATTTCCGGTCCGGTCACAGGAACCGGCGTCACCATATTTATCTCCGGCAGCATCGCGTTCGATTTCGATGCGAATGGGACAATAAATCTCAGTCCCCCCACCACGGGCATCTACAAGGGAATCCTTATCGACGCGCCGACTGATGTAGCCGCCAGTAACGCGTGTGTCAAGGGCAAAGGAAACAATGGTGGCGTTGTCGGCGAACTCTACTTCGACTTTGGCAGCAGCAACACCACGTTGAACGGCGTCGTCTATGCGCCGCAGGCACACATGTTCCTTCAGGACAAGGGCGCCACGATGACCCTGAATACCGACCTCGTCATCGGCACCCTCTGCGAGCAGTCCGCAACGCTCACAATTTCAGGCTTCACCTCAGGCAATTCTCCCATTACCAGGTCAGCCCTGGTGGAGTAAACGAGCAATCGATACCTGTTTGCAAAGAATTCTCGTGAGTCAGCAAGACGAAAGAGGCTCAGATGTTGAAACGCAAAGTTCGAAACGACAATGGTGGCGCCATCGTAGAATTTGTGCTGGTAGCGCCGTTCCTGATTCTGCTGATGATTGGCGCTGCAGAACTGGGACGCATAGCCTACTTTGCGATTGAAGTCTCCAATTCCGCACGCGCCGCAGTCGCCTACGGTTCCCAGGACAACGCTACTGCGCAAGACGTCACCGGGATGAAGAGCGCTGCGACGAATGACGCCTCAGGTATTGTCACGCTCACCTTCCCGCAAGGGCCAAGCACCAGCTGTGTTTGCCAGACCGCAAATTCCAACACCGGTGCAACCACAATGACTGCTTCGGCTGCCTGCAGCACCTTTGCCACTTCCTGCGCTACCAGTACGACTACGGGCGTAACCAAAACAATCGTCCAGTACGTTCAGGTGACCACCCAGGCAACGATTAATACGATGTTCCAGTATCCCGGAATTCCCAAGTCCTTCACCCTAACCGGAACGGCACAGATGCGGGTGCTCCAGCCGTGATATCCCAAAGCACATCACGTCCGCGCTTTGCTGTACTGCCGTTCCCATGGAATCGCCGTTTGCGGAGCGAATCTGGTCAATCGCTGGTTGAGACTGCGCTGACCCTGACTCTTCTGCTGACTCTCGTCTTCGGCATCATTGAAGTCAGCATCGCGCTGTTCTCCTTTCACTTCATCTCCAACGCCGCGCGTGAAGGAACCCGCTATGCGATCGTCCGTGGTGCGACATGGGGAACAGCCTGTGCCAGCTACACCTCCTCTGGATGCACGGCTTCCACATTGCAGATCCAGCAGTACGTCGCGAGCCTGAGCTTTCCGGGAATCAACGCCGCCAATATTACTGTGACCCCAACCACGTCCCTCACTACTGGCGGAGCGGCCTGTAAAACGTTTAGCACCTGCAACGCCGCGAGCGATGTCGTTCAGGTGCAGGTAACGTATAGTTTTCCGTTTTCCGTTCCATTCGTGCCACAGAGAACGTTGTCCATGACCAGCACCTCGCAGATGGTGATCGCGCAATAAGCCAGACATCGCCGTTTGGTTGATCCCCTCAGCGATGCCGGAGTTCTCAGTAGGCTACCCCGGCCGCGGAGTTCATTCCGGCTCATCCTCCGGGATGATCAGAAGAACTTCCACTGAGGTAATTTGTCCGTTCTCCATAGCTGGCCTGAACTGCCACTGCTGCAGCGCATTGAGCACGAACTGCGTTTGTGCGAGCTGCGCCGGAAAGACGATGGCGAGGTGTTCGAAGCGGCCCTCCCCATTGACGAAGCCGTGGACCATGATTGCGTCCGAGGTGGAATCCCCCGCTGCCAAATGAGGCCGAACGATGACGTATGGCCATGGCGCATCGGGCCGAGTGGAATTTCCGGCGTTCCCTTTATCCGCAGAACGCGGCAGGGAGTACTGCAGAATCCAGCTCTTGGCGGAGCCCACGCGCAGATACACCGTGTACGCTAGCCTGCCGGCCCAGACCTCAGGAGCGTCCGGATACTCGTCCGCAGGAGAAGCTCCCACCACGACGACGCCGAAGTGCCCGTCCTTCGGCCAGCTGAGACGATCGACCCCAGCGTCGTTGCTGGCGCCGGGACCGTTGCCGGGTCCGGGAGCCGGCGCCGACCCTGCGCCATTCTTGCCGGCGATATTAGTCCCCGCAGCGATTTTGCCCGCCTGAGTCCCCGGAGTCTGGGCGACACCGGTTCCGTTCTGCTTGGCGGCCACATTGCCATTGCCCGTCGGTGACGAACTATCCGGCAGCCCGGGCGTCAGCGAGCCCGAAGAGTTTGCGGCCGCACTCTCATTGGCGCGCGGCAAGGCAATCGTGCCTTTTTCCATCCGCAGGTCGGAGATCGACATCACCGATGCTGCCGTCGGCGCATCCGAGCTGGCGGATGTGGTCTGGGGAACCTGGCTGGTGTGATCCTGTTTGACCACCACAACCGGCGAGGTTGTGCTCGGTGGAAGCGAAGGCGCAGAAGTGGGAAATGCCGCGGAGGCAATTTTGAGATCGGCCAGCTTCGGTTCGTGATTCGGCGGAATGATGGAAGGCCGCATCTGGGCCGCAGTGGCCGGCCGCGGAGGTGGTGGAATAATCTTTTGTGCCGGATTGCGGTCAGCAGACCACATCATGACAAGCGGCACAGGTGTCTCCTGCGGCAGCAGGATATCGGGCGGCAGATCCGGCTGGATCAGCGTCTGGGGCGCCGGATGCAACTGCGCGAGCTGCTGGGGCACCGATGCAGCCGATGGACGGCTGCCGCCCAGGACTGCCTGCGCAGGGGCCGAAGAGTCAGGGTTCGTCGAACCGGCAGCGCCGGCCCAGTGTATCCGCGGCAGCTCAGTTTCCACATTCACGACGCGCACGGTATACCGGTCGGGGTGCGGATCGACTATCTTTGAGGCGCGATTCAGGCCGAGAACGATCACCCCGATCGCCAACCCGTGGAAAAGCGTTGAGACCAGGAACGTGGAGGGCCGCCAGCTCTGCTGAGGCGTGTCGGTAAAGATCGTGATGAGACGGGAGGTTGCCATGCCCGGGTAGATTTCCCTCCTCAGGACCGTTAGCTTATTCCCCGCGATTGCCGTCGATCTGAATCTCGCGCCGGAGGGAACGCACCGGTGATGTTGGCGATATAGATACTAGTTAGGGTCGAAATCTTCCCTCTTTCATAGCAATTTCCAGACCATCTGGTGTCGCCGTAAGTCCCTGCTGGATCAAAGACGAGAACCCTGAGCGTGTCCACGCGGCTACACACGGGCAGGGTTTGGTATACATGCGTTCACACTTCGATCGCTGGTTGCTCCCTAAACCCCTGATTCGGCGTTCCGACGATTTCCCGCTCTTTGGCACAACAATTGCCAAACAAATGCCATACGTGCGAAGAATGCGGAATTGGCTGCAAGGCCGGACTGAACAGGTCTCCTAATGAACCGAAGACTGCTGATTATCCTGTTGTGCGCTTTCGTCCTTGCTGCCGGGTGCAGCTATATCGTCTATCGCGTGGTCGGCTCTCGCCTGATAGCTGGACGGCAGACCACCACCCGCGTGATTGCGGCCGCCTCAGACATCAAGCTCGGAAGCGTCCTCCGCGACGTTGACCTGACGACAGTCGAAATTTCAAACCCGCTGCCCAAGGGTGCCATCCTCAGGAAGGAGGATGCGCTGGGCCGTGGAGTCATCTCCGACCTGTACCTGGGCGAGCCCATTCTGGACAACCGGCTGGCTGCCCCTGGCTCCGGTGGGGGCCTTGCCGCGACGATTCCTCCAGGAATGAGAGCCTGTGCCGTCAAAGTGGACGATGTTGTGGGCGTGGCTGGATTTGTCACCCCCGGAATGCGCGTCGATGTGCTGATCTCCGGCAAACCGCCAGGAGCAACGAATCCAGCGGATGGGCCGGTGGTCAGGACCCTCCTCCAGAATATCCAGGTCCTGTCAGCCGGCACCGACATCCAGAAGGATGCGGAAGGAAAGCCGAAGCAGGTTCAGGTTGTGAACCTCCTGGTCGACCCCCAGCAGGCGGAACTGCTGAGTCTGGCTGGAAATGAGACGCATATCCAACTGGTCCTGCGCAATCCGCTGGATACAGATTTTGCCAAATCCCCGGGAACCGCCATGGCTCAGCTCTTCGGAGAACCCAAAGGTCCCGCCAAGGCTCAGCCTGTGGCAGCCACACCGCACAAAGAGGCGAAACCCGCAGTACCTCGCGTCTACATGGTCGAAGTCTTCAATGGATCGAAGAAGACAGAAGAAAAATTTGCATCTGGTGAGGGAAAATAGTGAAAGCGCGCGCGGGAATTACGATCGCTTGTTTCTGTGCAGGTCTTTTTGCATGCTGTGGGGCGTCATCTCTTCGGGCTCAGGCTCCAGCTCCAGCTCAGACTACGCCTCCCTCTCGTCAGCCGGTAGAGGCCGCCAGCAGGGATTCTTCGAACGAACTTCTGGTTACGGTAGGCAAGTCCGTGCTGGTTGACTGTGCCCATCCGGTTATCCGCATCTCCGTTGGTCTCGGAGACGTCGTCGAAGCCACCGCGACAAGTCCTTCCGAGGTGTTGGTCAACGGCAAAGCTCCAGGCGAGACCAGCCTGATCGTTTGGGAGGAAGGTGGCGAACGGCAATTCTTCAACGTGACGGTCCGCGCCAGCTCCTTTGCTTCGAACGATCGTCTCGAGTCGCTCCGCCGCGAACTCAGGGCAGAACTGCCGGGTCAGCCTCTCAAAGTCACCACCGACGGAGGCCTCGTGTTTCTGCGCGGCACGGTGAAGGATCTCAACAGCTCCGACCGCGCCGCCCAGATCGCGTCGACTGCCGGCAAGGTCGTCAATCTGCTGTACGTCGATGTCCCTACCCCCGATCCGCAGATTCTTCTGAAGGTGCGTTTCGCCAGCGTTGACCGGAACCTTACCAACCAGCTCGGCATAAATATCTTCAGCACCGGCGCCGCGAATACCATCGGCGCCATCACAACCGGACAATTCTCTCCCCCCTCCGTCTCGCTTCCGAGCGGGGGGTCGTCCGCTATAGCGACCCTGTCAAATGCCCTCAACCTCTTCTTCTTCCGTCCTGACCTGCAACTCGGCGCCACCATCCAGGCGCTGGAATCCAAGGGCCTGGTGCAGATTCTCGCCGAGCCTAACGTGCTTGCGGAAAATGGCAAACAGGCCAGCTTTCTGGCGGGAGGAGAGTATCCCTACCCCGTGGTGCAGGGATCGACAGGTGCCGGCTCGGGAGCGGTTACGATCACGTTCAAGGAATACGGCATACGTCTGAGCTTCATCCCCACCATCACTCCTCGCGGCACGATCCGTCTCCAGGTCGCCCCCGAAGTCAGCGCGCTGGACTTCACCAATGCCATCCAGATCTCGGGATTCAACGTGCCCGGCATCACCATTCGTAGAGTGAAGACCGAGGTCGAGTTGAGCGAGGGTCAGAGCTTTGCCATCGGCGGGCTGCTGGACAATCAGGAGACCGAAACCTTTCAGAAGATTCCGTTCCTCGGAGATATTCCAATCCTCGGTAAATTCTTCCAGTCGATCTCGAAGAATCGCCAGAACTCCGAGCTCATCGTGATTGTGACTCCGGAAATCGTCACTCCCATACCGGTTGGCGCACCTCTTCCCGAGTTGCATTATCCCGGGAAGTTCCTGGCTCCAAACTCCAACATTCCCATGTACACTCCGGACGCGAAGATGACAGGCGCCGCGCCCACTCCTCCGCCGCCGCCAACCATGCCGGTCGAGAAGCTGATCAAGAGTATGCAGCCGGAGCAGCCCCTGGGCGACACCTCAGCATCCGGGGGATATGGCTCGTCGTCTTCGATGGGATCATCGACGTCCACCAGCACCACTCCCCAATGAGACGAATAGTTCCTGCTCAAACGCCGGAGTTGCCTCGGTTCTGCTAAAGGAGTCGACTGCGGCATGAAACGTTCCACGTGCAACGAATGAATTTCATACGCAGATTCTGCGATCGGTTCACCGGTCGCCACGCCCCGGAGCCGGAACTCCGGCTGATGATCTCGAATCTCAGTCGCGACACCGTCGTGGCACAGTACGTGGAGGTGGCCGATAGCGGTGCGAAGCGGAGAAAAGGTCTCCTGGGCCGCAGCGGTCTATCTCCCGAAGAAGGCTTATGGATCATCCCCTGCGAAGCGGTGCACACCTTTGCCATGAAATTTTCAATCGACCTGATTTACCTGGACCGCAACATGCAGGTGAAGAAGGTGAGAAGCAACGTAGGTCCCTGGAGGCTGTCGGCCTGTCTTTCCGCACATTCCGTCATGGAACTGGCTCCCGGCACCATCCTGAAGTCCGGAACAACGCCCGGAGACAGGCTCGAATCCTCTGCTGTAGGCCCTGTTCCAGAACCCCTATAAACCCTTCTATCGCCAATGCTTATCGTGATTGACTCGGGCCGCCTCCAACTGTGAACCACGATTCACTCCCTTTGCGCAGAAAACGCCGGTTTATCCGGGAAAACGCAGCGAGAGGAGCAGCCCGCCTGTATACGCGCCGCATCTGTGCCTCCCGCCATGTATACAAGCGTTCACACCGCAGCGCCTTGCACCCTGTAACTCTATGATTCGCAATGATGAAAACAGCCGAAAAAAGTGGTTCTCTACGTGCCTAAGTAGTTATAGCAGCCGATGGCTGAAGTCAAAAAAAAATCGAATTGAAGGGGAAAACTCAAATGAAAGACATGTTTTTGAAATTGTCTGTGAAGATTCAGTGCCTGATGATGAGCGAAGAAGGTCAGGACCTGATCGAATACGCACTCGTGGTTGCTCTCATTGCCTTCGCGGCAGTGGGCAGCATGCAAACTCTGGCCAGTGATATCAACAACACGTTTAAGGGTATTGGTAGCCAGCTCAACACCTACGCGCCCTAGTCTTTAGTCAATCAATGCTGGGAAGTAAATAGTCAACTCATTACTTTTTTCGGGGAGAGTAACGCAGGCAGGTTGAGTTTCCCGGCGTACTCTCCCTCACCAAGAGTAAGAATTACAATTCTCGCTGGAAAAAGGAGTTCCAAATGAAAGACATGTTTTTGAAATTGTCTGTGAAGATCCAGTGCCTGATGATGAGCGAAGAAGGTCAGGACCTGATCGAATACGCACTCGTGGTTGCTCTCATTGCCTTCGCGGCCGTGGGCACCATGCAAACTCTGGCCAAGGATATCAACAATACGTTTGGCGGTATCGGTAACCAGCTCAACACCTACGCGCCCTAGTCTTTAGTCAATCAAAGCTGGAAAGTAGTTAGCAATTTATTGATTGCCCTTTTTGGGGAGAGTAACGCAGGCAGGTTGAGTTCCCGGCGTGCTCTCCCTCACCGAGGGTAAGATTTTACAATCCTCGCTGGAAATGGAGCTCCTATGAAAGACATGTTTTTGAAATTGTCTGTAAAGATCCAGTGCCTGATGACGAGCGAAGAAGGTCAGGACCTGATCGAATACGCACTCGTGGTTGCTCTCATTGCCTTCGCGGCAGTGGGCAGCATGCAAAGTCTGGCCGAGGATATCAACAATACGTTTAGCGGCATTGGTACCTCGCTCAACACCTACGCTCCCTAGTCTTTAGTCAATCAATGCTGGGAAGTAGTGAGCAATTTATTTATTGCCCTTTTTGGGGAGAGTAACGCAAGCCAGGTTGAGTTCCCGGCGTACTCTCCCTCACCAAGGGTACGAATTTACAATTCTGCGCTGGAAAGAGAGTTCTATGAAAGACATGTTTTTGAAATTGTCTGTGAAGATCCAGTGCCTGATGAGGAGCGAAGAAGGTCAGGACCTGATCGAATACGCACTTGTGGTTGCTCTCATTTCCTTCGCGGCAGTGGGCAGCATGCGAACTCTGACCAAGGATCTCAACAATGCGTTTGCCGGTATCGGCAATGCTCTCAGCACCTACGCGCCCTGATCGCAGCGAGATTGTAGTCTTGCAGCACGAGCCAGGTTTTCACAGTTTGAGGGAGAGATACTCGAGGGGGCACTTTCCTCCAGTACTCTCTCTTCCCTTCCTCTTTCTATCGATTTAGAAAGTTCTCTTCATGTTGCTTTCCGTCGTCATCCCGGTCTTGAACGAGGCGCAGACGATCCCTTTGATCCTTGCGCGCCTCCAGGACACTCTGCATGGAACGACGTGGGAGGTTATCTTCGTCGATGACGGCAGTACCGATGAGACCTCGAGCCTTATCGAGACAGCCGCTCTCGACGATCACCGCATCAAGCTCCTCCGCTTCAGCCGCAACTTCGGACATCAGGCGGCGGTGACAGCCGGACTCGATTTTGCCGACGGAGACGCTGTGGTCGTCATGGATGCAGATCTGCAGGATCCGCCGGAACTTCTACCCGGTATGCTCGACCTCCTCATGCAGGGTTACGATGTCGTGTCACCCCAGAGGATCTCCCGCGATGGAGAGACCAGATTCAAGCGATGGACAGCCGCGTTGTTCTACCGCGCCTTGTCGAGCATGTCGGAGCAGAACCTCACTCCCGATGTCGGCGACTTTCGCATGTTGAGCAAACGGGCAGTGTTCGCAATCCGCTCGCTTCGGGAGCAGCACAGGTATATGCGCGGCATGGTGACCTGGCTCGGGCTCAAGGAAGCTATCGTTCCCTATGAGCGCGCCCCGCGTGCCGCAGGCGAAACTAAATACCCTCTTCTGAAGATGATGCGTTTCGCGTGGACTGGAGTCTCTTCCTTTTCGGCATTCCCGCTGCGTCTCAGCATCGCCGCTGGCTGTATTCTCAGCCTGGCGGGATTTGCGTACCTGTTGCGGGTCGTCTATCTCGCTCTTTGGACCACAACGCTCGTCCCCGGATGGGCATCGGTTGTTGCTCTTCAATGTGCGTTTTCGGGAGTGATTCTGCTGGCTCTCGGCGGCATCGGGGATTATCTTGCCAGAACCTATGAAGAGACCAAGCATCGGCCGCTCTATGTTGTCACCGAGACGTCGAACATTCGCCGGCCTCAGACGTCGTTGACCCGCGCCGTCATTCTTGCTGATCCCGCCGCATCCGCGCCCATCCCGATCAACAAGTTTGCCCATTCTTATCCCACAGATAATGGACCGCAGCCCCATCGGTCGCTGTCTGGCATGGGACATCGATGAGTTTCCTACGGATCCTCGAAAAATGATCGTTGCTTCCCCTTCGGAACGCGGCACTTCGCTGATGATGATCGAAGGCGGCCTCACCCTGATTGCAATCGCAGTCTCATTCTGTTGGCCCGGATTGGGCTCCGCATATTTCTCACGCCTTGAGCATGCCTTCGGCCGGCTGGCGCGAAGAAAAGGTTTGGCGGTGGCCGTCGTGGGCGTCTCTGCTTTCCTTCTTCGTCTTGCCATCCTTCCCCTTTGCCCGGTCCCTCATCCATTCGCCCCAAACGATTTCAGCTTTCTGCTTGCGGCCGATACGTTCGCATCGGGAAGGCTGACAAACCCTACTCCCGCCATGTGGACGCACTTTGAGAGCTTCCACATCACGATGCAGCCGACGTATATGTCAATGTACTTTCCCGCGCAGGGGCTGGTGCTGGCGGCGGCCAAGGTGCTGACCGGCAACTCCTGGTTCGGCGTCCTCTGCACCGTCGCTCTGATGTGCGCTTCTATCTGCTGGATGTTGCAGGCCTGGTTACCGCCCGGTTGGGCGCTCCTTGGAGGAGTCCTGGCGATCCTTCGGCTGGGCCTCTTCAGCTACTGGATCAATACCTATTCTGGCGGAGGCGCGATTGCGGCCCTGGGCGGAGCGCTCGTGCTGGGCGCGTTTCCGCGATTCATGAAGCATGTGCGGCTTCGCGACGGCTTCCTGCTTGCGATCGGCGTCGTACTCCTGTTCACCTGCCGGCCCTACGAGGGTCTTCTTCTTTGCCTCCCTGTGGCATTCATGTTGGCCCGTTGGATCTTCACCGGAAGCAACCGGCCGGCTGCCGGCACGCTGTTTCGCAGCACCGCGCTTCCGCTGGCCCTGATCGTAGCGGCGGCCGCATGGATGGGGTACTATGATGACCGCGCGTTCGGAAGCCCGCTTACTCCGCCCTATGCCATCAATCGCGCCACCTACGCGATTGCGCCATATTTCGTATGGCAATCCCCGCGGCCCGAGCCTGCCTACCGGCACCAGGTCATGCGAGACTTTTATTCCTTTAACGAGCTTGCCGAGTTCGAGAAGATCCACACTCCGTCCGGCTTCGTCCCGCAGACTCTGGGCAAAGCGGTGAGAGCGATTCTTTTTTTTGCAGGCATCGCACTGTTGATTCCCCTCATCATGCTGCCGCGCGTTCTGCTCGATCGGCGCGTTCGGTTCCTTGTACTATGCGTGCTTGTATTGATGGCTGGGATGGTGATCGAGGTATTTCTGCTTCCCCACTATGTGGCGCCATTCACCGCAGCGTTCTACGCTCTTGGTTTGCAAGCCACACGCCATCTCTGGGTTTGGCAACCGGGTGGTCAGCCTGTGGGCATGGCGTTAGTGCGTCTCACCGTAACCCTCTGCGTCGTACTGGCCGCAGTTCGACTCTACGCAGTTCCGCTTCATCTCAGACTTGCCGAATGGCCGCCCTCGGAATGGTTTTCGGAGTGGTATGGTCCAGGCGAGTTTGGAGGGACGCGAGTTTCCATTGAGCGTCAACTGGAACAGGCGCCCGGAAAGCAGCTCGCGGTCGTTCGATACTCTCCCGGCCACAACCCGCTCGACGAGTGGGTGTACAACAGCGCAAACATCGACAGCTCCAAGGTCATTTGGGCGCGCGAGATGGATGCAGACGACAATCATCAATTGATTCAGTACTACAAAGACCGAAAGGTCTGGCTGGTGCAGCCTGACCTGCAGCCAGTTGGAGTCTCCCCATATTCGTCAGCAGAGGGGGTCGTCCAATGATCAATGGAAAGCGCGTCGCGGTCGTCATGCCGGCTTACAACGCCGAAAGAACACTGGAAAAGACTGTGCGGGAGCTGCCCGACATCGTCGACATCAAGATTCTCGTCGATGATTCCAGCAATGACGAAACCGCCCGCCTGTCCAGGAGCCTCGGCGTTCAGACCTTTATCCACGACGCCAATTACGGCTATGGACGCAACCAGCAAACCTGCTACCGGGAGGCTCTCGCCGCCGGCGCCGATATCGTCGTCATGGTCCATCCCGATTACCAATACACTCCAGCCCTCGTTCCAGCCATGGCAGGCATGGTTGCCAGCGGAGTGTATGACATGGTGCTGGCCTCGCGGATCTTAGGCGGAGGCGCACTCAAGGGCGGAATGCCGGTTTATAAATACATTGCCAACCGCACACTCACTGCATTTCAAAATCTTTTTCTGGGTGCAAAGCTATCGGAGTACCACACCGGATTCCGGGCCTTCTCGCGACAGCTGCTCCAGACGCTGCCGCTGATGGAAAACTCTCCCGATTTCGTCTTCGATAACCAGATGATCGCTCAAGCTGTGATGTTCGGATTTCGAATTGGCGAGATATCCTGTCCAACGAGCTACTTCAAGGAAGCCTCCTCGATCAATTTCAGACGCAGCGTGAAATATGGATTGGGAGTACTGGCAACTACCGGAGGCTTCGTGGCGCACAACATGGGAATCGCGAGACGGCCTATTTTTAGCGCGTCTGGAAGAACAGTAGCGACGGAATTTCCCGCGGAATCCCCTCAGGTTCTCAAGTTTCCCCAATCCCGCAAATAAGGAAAATACTTTCATGACGCTTCGGGCAATATAAAGGTCTTTGCTACGGTTCGAGAAATGGCTGCTTCCACCACATCTCCGGCAACCAACACACCAGCGCGAAAGCGGCCGGCACAACGATATATCGCCTATTTCGCCTTCACACTCTGCGTCAGCTTGTATCTGCTGCCTTTTATGCGACTCATTTTCCTGGGGACTGACGAAGGAATATTTGTCTCCGGCGCCGCGAAAGTCGTACATGGTCAGGTCTTTGCACGCGACATCTTCGAGATTATGGGCCCCGGTTCGTTTTACTTGCTGGCAGCCTTCTTCAAATTGTTCGGAGTTACATTCCTTGCAACTCGCATAGACCTTTTTCTTACCTCACTGGGGACTGGCCTTCTTATCTATTACCTGTCACGCCAGGTGTGCGAGAAGTTTCAGTTGCTGCCTGTTCTCATCATGGCCGCGACTTACTTCGGCATGCTGTGGCCGGAGATCAGCCATCACGTCGACAGCAACTTCTTCGCCCTGGCCGCGGTTGCCTGCATTGTTCTATGGCACGATGTGCACCGTCCCACTCTCCTGCTTGCCGCAGGTATGCTGGCTGGCGCAACGACATTCATTCTTCAACCCAAGGGGATCCTGTTGTTGATCGCCCTGTTCGTTTGGCTCTGTATCCAAACGCGACAAGAAGCCGCCCGCCTGTCTGCGCTCGCAAGGCTCCTGGAAGGTTATGGAATCGTAGTCGCAGCAGTTCTGATTTATTTTTGGACCCAGCACGCCCTTTGGGATCTGGTCTACGCGACCGTTGTGTTTCCCGCGCACAGATATGGTCCCGTCAATGTAGTCCCCTACGCAAATGGCATAGGACACTACTGGGGTCAGTGGGCATCGGCGAGAGGTGGTTTTCACTGGTCCACTCTCCTGGCCGCCCTCTTGATCGTGCCATTCCTTTTTGTCGTAGTCCTCCCCGGCCTGTTGCTGATCCTCAATCTCTTTCGCCGCGTGCGAACCATGAACGCAAAGGTTCTCCTGCTTCTCCTCTGCGGCTCGGCGATGTGGCTCTCGGAGTTTCACAGAAAGGACATCTGTCATCTTGTATTTGGATCGCCGCTGCTCATCATCGTCTGCGTGGTCTATCTTGAGCAATTCCACGCGAAGGCGTCTGAGTTGGCGTTGCAAGTCCTTGCGATTAGCTCAGTCTGCTTGATGACGTGTAATCTTTTTCTCGTACTAACCGCCCACACCGTACAGACTCGCGTGGGCACGGTAGCCCTGTTCACGGACGATCCCGCCCTTGCGGTATTGGATCAGAAAACGACTCCCGGACAGGAGGTCTTCTGCTATCCGGGTTTCCCCATTTACAACTTTTTGTCAGCCACTGTGAACCCCACCCGTTACAGCGGCCTTATGTACGGCGTCAATCCGCCTTCCGATTTTGAAGAGGTCGTTCGCGTTCTCGAACAACGTCAGGTGAAGTACGTGGTGTGGAACACCGGATTCGAAGATACAACGATGGCCATATATTTCCCTGCAGCAAAACGTGCGGACGACCGCTCACGAATTATCGAGCCGTATCTCAATTCGCATTACAAGATCGTATGGCAGGATCGCAACACTCGCCTCCTGGAACGCACTCGTGAAGCCCATGCAAACCAGTAACTGGACTCGAAGAGACGGGAATCAAAGTTCTTTAATATGTCGGCGTCGCTCCGCTAACTTCTTTCGGTACAGTCTCAACTTCGCATCGCGCACCCGCTTATAAACCTTGACCAACAGATGTTTTTTTCCAAGCGTCTCGGCAGCCGTCGCTGTTAGTTGCATCCAATCGTGCCACTCCCCGCCAATACGCTGGATCTCTTCAAAGTTCTCTGCCACTTCTTTCGCAGTGGCAGAGTTTGGCGCGGCCTCAAGCATGTAGCGTGCGAGCTTCGCGGCCTTACGCGTTGCATGAAGCTGCCTGTATGAGATCGGCGTTCGAAATCGCCCGCCATACCATCGCTGCGTCAGCTCAACGAGTTCATCGACAGGTATCTTCAACTGTTCAACAGAGTGAAGCGCCGCGATCAGGCGCTCCGCAGCCTGCGAAACCTTTTCACGAAGTTGTCGGATAAGATCGCGCAGTTCCTCAGCCTGATCCTTACGCCGAAGTTGCAATTGGCGGCGCAGACCGCTGGATTCATCAGCGATCTCCGGGACCGATTGCGCGTCGACGAGTTTCATCTCGACGTCCAGGTCGCGCACCTCACCCGCAAGCCGGCGCAGTTTCTTCAAATATTTGAGGAGTTCTTTGGATTCCCGACCGTGCGCCGGCAACCCCCTCAACTGCGCCAGAAGTTTAGCCTGTGCTTCGACCCTTCGAATCGTCGTCCGAAGATGATGCACCGCTGCAGGTTTGGCCCCGGGAAGACATTCCGGCAGAACTTCGTCCTCCAGGCGCATCAATTGGCCGCGGAGCAGTTTGACTGGATAAGCGGCAATGATTCGCGCGGCCATACTTCGCTCGATGTTCGTTCTCGACCCATGGCTCGTTTGCGAAACGAGACGTTCACTTTGCCGCAACGGTCAATCCTCGCGATGCCTCGGCGAAACGAAGTGAATCAGGCGGTCTTTCTCTTAGCCGTAGTCTTTGAGGGCGACTTCACCAATCCGATTCCCTTCTTTGTATCGCCCTTCACGCTGGCGGCCGGCTTCTTTGGAACGCGCTTGCTGGCGCCGCTGTCGGCTCCGCCGAGACTCTTCCGCAACGCGTCCATCAGGTTGATCACCTTGCCCTTTGGCTCGGAGACATCATCCTTCGGAATCGGCATCTTGTTCACTTTCGCATCAATCAGCTCTTTCACCGCAACCTCATAGCCGTCTTCAAACTTCGACAGATCGAGCTTGGCTGATTTCTTCGCGATCAGGCTCTCGGCAAGCTCCAGAGATTCTGCATTGATCTCCACTCCTTGAAGATCTCGGAAATAGTCCCGCTCATTTCGCAGCTCATTGGAATACCGAAGCGTATAGGCCATCATTCCGCCGTGTGTCTCATCGCCAGCCGGACGAATTGCAACGACATTCTCCCGGCCTGCAAATGAAACCTTTCCAATTGCGACCTTTCCGCTTTGCTGCAGCGCCCTTCGAATGACCGCAAACGCCTCTGTCTGGCTGTCGTTCTCCGGCACAATAAAATACGGCTTCTCGATGTATTCGGGCCGAAGCTCATCGATCGTCACAAACTGGCTGACGTCAATCGTATGTTTCGAGGGCACCTTCAAATTTTCCAGTTCGCTCGGCTCGATAAGAATGTACTCGCCTTTGCGGTACTCGTAGCCCTTCACAATCTCATCCTTCGCGACAGCAGAGCCCGCGGTCTCATCGCCGGAATCCACCGCACTCTGCAAAACCTTCTGATGGCGTATCCGCTCTCCCGTGCTTCGGCTGATTTGATGAAAGCTAATCTGACTCTTCGATTCGGTAGCAACGAATAGTTGCACTCCAAACGACACGAGAGAAACCTGGATTCTTCCAGTCCAATAGGGACGAGCCACAACACACCTCACTGCGAACTTGCAAAGTCAGCTTATCCAGAATCCCACGAAAAGTCTCGCCCTGGATGGGGCATTACCAAATACTCAATACGTAGGATGATGCCTCCCACCGGCATAATGTTTCGCCACATCTTCGCCCAGATGGGCGCTGGGGTCGCCATCGTCAATTCGATGCAGAACCGCAACATTCGCCGTACAAAGTGTTCATTTCATCAGACAGCTGCGGTCTAAGCCGCAACAAGGAGCATCACCGATGAACCGCTTCATTCTCTCAACCTCCCTCGCCCTGGCACTCTCCAGCACTCTTGTCTTCGCGCAGCAACCGGCTACAACCCAGACCCCGGCGCCTGCCGTTAGGACACATCATCGCGCTCGCAATCCACAGCGTGAAGCCGCAAAGCTCAGCAAAAGGCTTAACCTCTCATCCGATCAGACAGCAAAACTCGAGCCCATTCTTGTCGACCGCGATCAGAAACTGACTGCGCTGAACAACGACGCCACAATCTCTCCCGTGGTAATGAAACAGCAGAGGAAGGCCATTCATCAGCAAACGATGCAACAGCTCGCCACCGTTCTCTCCCCAGAGCAACTCCAGCAGATGAAGTCTCGCCATCATGGTCGCGGCGCTCCCACTCAGCCGCAGCCCAACCCACAAGCCGGCATCTAGCCCGCAAACCTCAGCAAGCACTCTTCGCAAGCAGAGGGCTTTACTGCATTCACAAAACGCTTAATCCGGTTCATTGCCGTAATGGTCGGCCCATTGCTTCCCGGTAATTTTCATTGAATAGCTCTTGGGATTCTCCGGAAGCATCGTGGCATTCCACGCATCGTATTCAGCAACAAGACGCTGATAAACCTGCGGCTGCCTCCCCTTTAGATTCGCGCGTTCCAGCGGGTCCGTCACCACATTGAACAGGAAAGTATTGTTGCGAATCTTCAACCACTTCATGTCTCCATCGCGCATCGCTCGTTGCGCATTGGCCTGAAATCGCCAGTAGAGTTTGCGTGAAACCGGCTGCGCCTCCCCGCCAAGAGCAGCAACAAGACTCATCCCATCGCTGGGATACGCAGGGTCAGGCCGTGTGCCGGCCGCCTCCAGCAGCGTCGGCAACCAATCCATCGTCATCATCACCTGATCGCTAACCATTCCGGGCCGTACATGCCCGGGCCAACGAACAATCGCTGGAATCCTCAGCCCACCTTCCAGTAGTTCGCCTTTCTTTCCCGTGAACGGCCAAGTATCGGCAAACCGCTCCCCGCCGTTGTCGCTGGTAAAGACAATGATCGTATTCTCGGCAAGCTGTGCCCCCGCAAGCGCATCGACAACCCTGCCCACCTGCCGGTCCATCGCGTCCACCATCTGGGCATACGTTTTTTGCGAGCCGCCGTCGTAATCGGGAAGATTTGAAATTCGTTTGGACTCCGCCTCATCATCAGGACCCTCCCACGGCCAGTGCGGAGCGTTGAAATGAAGGCTCAGAAAAAACGGCCGCTGCTCACGCCCGTAATCCCGTATCACCGACACCGCCCGGTCTCCGAGAAGCTCCGTGAGATAACCGGCCTGATGAACCGGCGCATCCTGGTCCCACAGATCCTCGCTCACGTCGGCCCCTGTTCCAGGCTTATGCGTGAAGTAGTCCAACGCTCCTCCCCGAAACCCGTAGAAGTGCTCATACCCGCTCTGTAGCGGGCCATAATCAGGCAGCCATCCAAGATGCCATTTGCCCACGAGCGTTGTTCCATACCCGGCATTCTTCAGCAACGAAGGCAGTGTCGGATGTTGCGGCGGCAAACCAATCTGATGCTGAGGTTGGGCCAGCGGCTCCTCCAGCCCCACCGCCAACCTATATTGATAGCGCCCCGTAATAAGCGCTGTTCGCGTCGCGCTGCACACCGCAGAGTTGGCATAAGCCCGCGTGAACCTCACACCATCAGCCGCCAACCGGTCGATGTTCGGCGTCTTGAAATCCGGTCGGCCATAGCAGGACAAATCGGCATACCCCAGGTCGTCCGCCATGATGAATACGATGTTTGGCCGCGAAGACTTCATGCCGCCGAAGCCATGACCGAAGCCATGACGCGCCATAAAGCAAACCGGCGCGGCCGCAAGACCTGCCATCGCCTGCCGTCTGGTCGGTCGTCGATTAGAACTCATCGTGCTCCTGAACTTTTTGTGCCACCCGAGTATCTCATCGGTCGGAGAAACCGTGCACTTCTTTAATTCACATCCACCGAGCGATCTCCTTCATAGTGCATGATGTGGTAATACGCCTCCCACCCGCTCCACACAATTGGCGGCGACAGATGAGTCAACGGATCATCCAGAAATTTTGAAAAGATATCCACCGTCTCGCGCGTTCGATAGACGCCCGTCAGCCAGTCCCCCCTGTACCAGTTCTTCCACTTGCCGTACTCTGCACTCGTCTGCGCCTGGCTAATCTCATCCAGGGCAGTCTTGGCTTCAGCCGTCTCCCTGCGAGCTTCCGTCAGATCACCTTGACTCGCATCCTGAATCGCCTTCGAGATCAGAAGCAAAGTACGGTTGCTCTCCCGGTTGATTGCAATCATCGTCAGCACCTCCGCGCGGTAGAAGGGCAAGCGTGAAGACTCTACAAGCGGTTCGGCCGCAAGCGCCTTCTTCCACACCGCATCCCAGCGAGGCTGCGCATCGCCGCATTGTTGAATCTCCGTTGCCGCCGTCGTCCGCAGCCACTCCTCCCCCACGGGTCGTCCAGCTCGCGATTCGAGAATCCGCGATGGCTCCCACTTCGGGGCCTGACTCGGTATCGCGTAGAGCGGAGAGTCCGTCATGTACGTCAACATCATCTGGCGCGACTCCGTATGGTAAAGCTGGTCTCCGTACTCGAGCGGCTGCGCGCCGTTGGCGCCGAAGTGCGCCGGAGCCTTGAAGTACTCCTTGTACACATCGGCGACCGCCGAAGTCGCCTTCGTTCCAAACTCCTCCGTCGCCCATCGCCGGTAAAATGCGTCGCTGCTGGAATCCCCGCTATGAGAATCGTCGCCGGCTGGAATCCCCCTCCACGCAATATCCATCACCGCCTCCGTCGTCATCGAGACGGGGCGAATGTCGCTCGTATTCAGCAGAATGTATGCCGTCGCGTTGGCCTTGATGTACCGCCCCAGCTCGGAGTAAATGCGTTCCACCGGCACCATCTCCGTCAGCTGGTTGGAGCGGTTGTTCATCATGGCAACATGGTAGTAAGCACCCTGCCCCGCGCTCACCTGCCCGTTGTCCTGCAGATATCCATATCCCGTGTCGGCCCATACTGGAGTCACCGCAGGAGGAATCTTCAGATAGCCCTCTTTCACCAGCCGCGCCCCCTCCTGCCAGAAGTCCGTAACAAACTTCGCGTCCGGACGCACTGCTCGCACAATCTCCATCTGGTCCGCAATCGCTTTGCTGATCAGATCTCCAAGCGCCTTATCATTCCCTCTCACGCTCGCATCCATCGAGTCGTAGCTCACGTCGGAAAGCCCGCGCAGTCCCACCGACCACAGAATCTCCTGATCCTTCGGATAAGCCGCCACCGCATTCTTCCACGCACGCTCAAGAATCTCCGGATGTGTCGTGTAGTTATACGGAACATCTTTCGGCCACCGCGCCACGTTCAAACCCAGCGGAATCGCATGATGCTGATTCACAATCAACCCGCGCTTCGACGCCAGCCCCACCTGCGGGTCGTCAGGAAATATCCATGTGCCCGGCACCACCATGTTTCCCTTCAGCCGCAGAATCGTCTCGTAGACTCGATTCCACACAGCCAGCGAAATTCCCGTCTTATCCTTCTTCTCTCCCGGAGCCCATCCCGTCAAAAGATCTTCATCGTTAAGAAAGAACCCCCGGTACTTGAAAACCGGCGCAGGAAAAACTTCATTCAGCGATGCTGGAACCTCAATTCGCGTCCGCCGCGCCGGCTCATGATCGGTCCAGTAATACATCGGATCGACGCCTAAATATTCCTGCGAAAACTGGTAGAGCGCATAAATCGTCCCTCGCATATCCGCGCCGGCAAGCAGCACCACTGTCAACGCGTGTCCTCCGCGCTCGATCTTCTTCACCGAAATCGAGAACGACTCCGGCGCGCTCAGCCCCTCCGGTTGCACAGCTTCCGGAAGCTTCGCTCGCTCGCTGACCATAATCGTCAGCGGCCCTGCATCCGCCTCGCTACGGACGATCCTGGGCTTTCTTCCCAGCACCTTCTCAAAATCATTCGCAACATCCTCCGCTGCCTGCTCAACCGGTCCCGGCTCATCCGCGCTCAGAAGAATCGTGACCGACGAATCTACAGCAATTGATCCGCCTCGGCCGCTCCCCACCGAAGATGATTGAGCCCGCCCGGCCGCACCGCATCCCGCGGCCACTACCATTGCAAGCACTCCGGCAACAATCCCTCTACCCCGCTTGTACCCAGGTTCTGTTTCAACTCTCATCACGGCGACTCCTCTTGTACATACCATCTTCAACCCATTTCGACGTGACACGAAATAAACGTGCCGCCTCGCCTTGCATCGACTGAGAATAAGCTTACCGCCGTCACATAAATACCGCGCGCGATTGCCGATTCTAGGAATTTATGACGTCAAATCAGCGCAGGGAGTATTCCTCCCCGGCAATCATTTTATTTCCTACTAAAACTATATAAACGAACCTCGACACACCATTCGTACTAGGCGAAAGCCGCGTCTGCCTGCGGCCATCCGCCCCAATACAGAAGCTGTACCATCGCAGCTACTCATTTCCACGCCAAATCTCCGTAAACTGACTCCATGGACAAGTTTGTAGTACGCGGCGGGAACCCACTGCTCGGCACCATCAAAGTCTCCGGGGCCAAAAACTCCGCACTCCCCTGCATGGCCGCCGCGATCCTCACCGAAGACGAGGTCATCCTCGAGAACATCCCCCAGGTCCGTGACATCGAGACCGAGCGCAAGCTTCTCACCAGTATGGGAGCCGAGGTCGAACTCGGCTATGGCCGCGCCCAGCACCGGACCCGCATCAAGTGTGGCATCCTTTCCGATCCCGTCGCCAAATACGAGATCGTCAAGACCATGCGCGCCAGTTCCCTCGTCCTCGGTCCCCTCATCGCCCGCACCGGCATAGCTCGCGTCGCCATGCCTGGAGGCTGCGCCATCGGTGGTCGTCCCATCGACCTCCACATCCTCGGGCTCGAAGCCATGGGCGCCACCATCGCCCAGGACCACGGCTACCTCGAAGCCCGCAGCCCCAACGACGGCAAGGGCCGCCTGAAAGGCGCGCACATCGTCTTCGACAAGATCACAGTCACCGGAACAGAAGACCTGCTCATGGCCGCAGTCATGGCTGAGGGCCAGTCCGTCTTTGAAAATTGCGCTCGGGAACCTGAAGTCACCGATCTCGCCGCCCTCCTTACTGCCATGGGCGCAAAAATTGAAGGCGCCGGCACCGGCACCATTCGTATCCAGGGCGTCGCGAAACTTCACGGCGCGCGCCATCGCATCAACCCCGACCGCATCGAAGCCGGCACCTTTCTAATCGCCGGCGCCATCACCGGTGGCGACCTTAACGTAGACTGCTGCGAACCCAAACATCTTAGCGCCCTCATCTCCAAACTCGAGCAATGCGGGGTCCGCATCGACGTCGCAGCCGACCATATCCGAGTCCGCTCCGGCGGCGAACTCAAAGCCGCCGACATCACCACCGAAGAGTACCCCGGATTCCCCACCGACATGCAAGCCCAGTACATGGCGCTCGCCACTCAGGCCGAAGGCACCAGCTCGGTCACCGAAAATATCTTCGAAAATCGCTTCATGCATGTCCAGGAACTCATCCGCATGGGCGCAAACATCACCATCTCCGGACGTACAGCCACCGTCCGCGGCAAGAGTTCGCTCCAGTCCGCCGCCGTCATGTGCTCGGATCTGCGCGCCTCAGCCTCGCTCGTTCTCGCCGCGTTGGTTGCGGACGGCGAAACCATCCTCGACCGCGTCTACCACCTCGATCGAGGTTATGAACACTTTGAAGAGAAGCTCCGTGGAGTGGGCGCCCAGATCAGGCGCATGGGAGACGTCTTCGGCAAGAAATAGTCCGACCCTATAAAGGGTGCACTTCCTTGCCGTACACAAAGGCATCCAACTCCGGCTCGCCGTAAAAATCCTTGCTCAAGCAAATCCGCGAGTACCCTAGCCGCTCGTAGAAACGAATCGCTCCCTCGTTGCCGGTAAACACGTGCAACTGCAGCCACCTCACTCCGGCAGCCATTGCACACGCTTCGATGTCTGTCATCAGCCGGGTCGCTAGTCCCTTCCGCCTGCATTCCGGCGCCACGTCCAACGTTACGATATACGCTCGCCACCCTGATGCGGCATGTTCGATGTGAAGGATGACGAACCCGGCAATCCCACCGCAGTTCGTCGTCGCAATGCGAACGACCGCGTTTTGTTCCTCGGCAAACTCACGCATCGACGCCCGGTCGAAGCGAAACTTCTCCGCAAAGCAAGCCTCATCCAGCTGAAACATCGCTTCTAGATCGCTGGCCCGGTAATCCCGAAACGAAATCTCGTTGCTCATAAGGCGCTCAAACCAGAGCGTCCTCCATCAAGAGAAAAGCATGCCGCACGGCCTCAATCTAACCCACGTGCAGCCCAGAAACCAATACAACTTCCGGTATCATTCATGGCAAATGATGACAAAACAAAAAACTACGCCTCGCTGAATGAACTCAACGAGGCGTAGTCTGCCGGGTTTCAGCTTAGAAGATGAACTTGCCGCTAAGTTGAAGTTGACGGGACGAGCCGCCATCGCTGATCGCGAAGCGGGTTGAGGAGATCTGGCCAAAGGTCGACGATTGAGTGTTCCCTGAAGGCTGACCAAAGTTAGGGTGATTGAGGATATCGAAGGCATCCACACGCAGATTGAAGCTGAGACCTTCAAATATCTTCGTGTCCTTTGCTGCGGAGAGATCGAAGTCCGCAAAGCCAGGCCCAATTCCAGCATTGCGCTGGATATTGCCTATGCCGGTATAAACGATCGCCGAGGTTGGAGTCGCCTGCGTCCCTTGAACCTGCAGACTGCATCCGGCCGGAACAGCCAGCGTGGGTCCGATGGGGCAGACGTTGCCTGGAACAAGGTAGGTGACGTTGGCGATCGCGCCCTGCGATTTCTGCTTGACGATTGTGCCAACGAGGTTCGGACGCACAACGCCGGTAAGGCCGTTGTAGCCTGAGCTGCCTGCCGTGATGTTGACAGGATTGCCAGTCTGATACTGGAAGATCGTCGACACCTGGTAACCCGAGACGAAGCGATTACGGTTGAACGGCAAATTGTAAATCGCAGTTCCGGCAAAGTGACTGCGCGTGTCGAAGTCCGACAGGCCGTAGTTGCCGCTCGGATTGTTGCTGTCCTGCAAGTTCAATCCGCCCTGCGAACCGAGCGAGTTGATGTCCAACGACTTCGACCAGTTGTAATTCATGTTGACTGCGAGGCCATGGCTTATGTTCTTGGTTAGCACAACCCACATCGCGTTGTAACTCGAATTGCCAATGCTGTTCACTTCGCTGATGTTTGAGGCAATAGCAAGTCCGGGAAGAATCGGGCTGTTAGCAGCGAGCTTCGTGAACGGATGGGGAGATCCCACCGGCCCGCTCGCCTGGTTCTCGTTGGTGCGAATAAGCAGGTGACGACCGACCGATCCGTAGTAGCCGATCGAGCCGACCAGGCCGTAAGGAAGAGCCTGCTGCAGATTCAGGTTGAAGCTTTCGATGTAGGCATTCTTGAAGTTCGGATTGATAGAAGAGATCGTGAAGCCGGAGGCCGCTGCTGACTGGTACAGATTGGCAACCGGAATCGCAACTCCGTTGTAGGAAACCGCCGTGCTGTTCGGAGGATTGGAGGCAAGCCCCGAGCCCGAGCCCGAAACCGGCTGGTCCACAAGATAGCCATAACCGCCGCGCAAAACCGTCCTGCCCGTGCCGAACGCGTCATAGACGAACCCGACCCGCGGCTCCCAGTTGTAGTTTTGCTTGAACGCTGCATCAGCCGGAAGTCCGTTCGTGCCAACCCGAGTAAGAGTCACAGCGCTCGGATTGAAGATGATGTAACGATTCGCTCCCTCGACCGGAGTTCCATTCCACTCGAACCGAAGCCCGTATTCCATGGTGAGGCGCGAGTTCAGTTTGAAGTTGTCCATCGCAAACCCTCCTACTGCAGTCGCGTAGTTGCGGCTCGAGATAGACGTTGGTTGAGACGAGAAAACAGTGGCGTTGTCCTGCATGAAGTTGTTCGCGGTGCTCGTAAAGGTGATCGCGCCGATGCTCAAACCGAAGTTGGCAACCAGGTAGCGGCGGTACTCACCGCCGAACTTCATGGTGTGTCTGCCCTTCAGCTTGGTCAACGTATCCGAAAGGACGCCGAGCGTATCGTTACGTCCCTGCGGGAAGCCCGATGGGCCACCAAATGTCAACCCGATATCGGAGAGAGTCATTTGAGGCAAACCAACCGGTCCAGCGAGACCGTCGCCAATGCCAACGCTGGTTGGATCGGTCAAATTGGCCGGATTGAAGGCGATCGAAATGCGGTTGAATCCAAGCCGCGCTTCGTTCACAAGACTCGGACTGAAGATGTGGGTCTCGTTGAAGGTAAGAATCTGCCGGTGAGCATTGCGATGATCGCCAAAGTTCGGAATCGTGTCGCCCTGCAACGCCGGCTCGGTGCGTACATCCGACTGAAACGCATAAAAACCATGCAGTGAATCCGTTGCGCTGAACTGATGAAGAACGTCCACCGTGAACTGATCGATCTGAACCGGACCCGAGGTAAACGCAACATAGTTATTTCCACTGTTTGGCAGGGGAATCAGCTTGGCCAGTGCAGCAGCAGCCGGGAACTTACTGGCATTGGCGGCGATCTGCGTCTGCTGAGCTGGAGTCAGCACCGTGCTGTTCTGCAGGATCCCCTGATGCTGGCGAAGACCTTCATAGCTGGCGAAGAAGAAGGTATGGTCCTTCCAGATCGGACCCCCCAGGTTCGCGCCAAAGTTGTTGCGCTTCAGCGGCGCCTTTGCACCCGGCAATCCAACAATAGGAACCCCGGTAGCAGGGTTGAAATTGCGGTTGAAGTAGTTGCGCGCGTCGAGAGCTTCGTTACGGAAGTAGTCGAAGACCTCGCCGTGGAACTTGTTTGTGCCGGAGCGAGTCGAGACGTTCACAATCGAACCCGAGCTGCGGCCATACTCCGCGCTAAAGGTCGAGTTGTTGATCTTGAACTCCGACGTCGTGTTAATCGACGGCTGAAACGTGATCTGGTTCTGGCTGATGTCGTTCAGATTGACACCGTTGATCTGGAAGTTCACCGAATCTTCCCGGTTGCCCGCAGTAATAAATGAGTTCGCGCCGAGACCGCGGCTGGTCGCGGTCAGACTGCCTGCAGTCGGAGCCACAACACCGCCCGGAGTCAACGTCGTCAAATCCAGAAAGTGCCGCCCGTTGAGGGGAAGATCCTGCACCGTACTCCGGTCAATTACCTGACCGACCGTCATCGTCTGGGTCTCGATGTGCGATTCGGTGCTCTCAACCTGTACTGTCTCACCGGCCGTGGACAGCGCCAGCGGCATGTTGACCGTGACTCGCTGATCGACGTTCAGCGTCACCTTCTGCACCGTGTAGGAGCTGAAGCCTGCTGCCTTCGCCTGCACCCGGTAGTCGCCAGGCTCCAGAGAAGGAGCAGCGTAAAGACCTGCGCTGTCCGTCACAAGTTGTCGCTCCAGTCCCGTCGCAAGCGAATGCACCGTAACCTGTGCGCCCGGGACAACTGCACCGGTGGGGTCCGTGACCACACCTGACAATGTGGCCGTGGACTGCGAGAAACATACACTCACGCCCACCAGCAACACTGCTACGAAACCAAATAGTCCTTTTGAGATCCTGGTTAAATTCTTCACTTCAGCCTCCTGCGGAAACACGCGCTCATCCGAAGGGATATCTCCTGCGGACTGCGGTAGTGGATAGGACTCGTACTCGTTTGCAGTGTGCAACGCACACCCGATCGTCCTGAGTAATGCCAGCGGTTTGGTCTTTGGATGCCCTCATTAACTACGAACGGAGCTTGACCAATTCCACACATCGAAAACGCTATGGGTGATATCTAAAATTTCATGACTTGCCGCTAATGTCAATGAAATCCTGTTATTCCAATCATGTTTTTCAATAAATTCTTCATCGGTTGCAGAGCATAAGCTCAGTACGCTCCACATCGGCTTCCTGTTCCCGTCTTCTCGCCGAGGCCAGACAATGCTCAAAATCTGCTACTCGCCACAGCGAAAAAACACATTTATCAACATTCGATTAGCGCTGGCTCATGGAAGGATGCAATTTGTCACAGACTCTCAGGAGAAACGAACCAATAAAACAACGAAGGACCAGAAAAAAACGCTCTAAAGCCCTAAGAACAATACCCTACAGACGCACCCCGTCAGGAAACGTCATAAAAATAATTTACCCAAACTGGTACAAAAAGTGTCATCGGCAAGGTTCCCTTTTGTATCCATTTTGTAATTTCAACGTCGGCCCTCACAATGGAATCCGGGGAGAACCCACAGACACCCACATGCGCCGTTCCGTCCCAGGCTGCACAACTACCGCCATATGTTACACATCCACCTCCGCAGAATTGAGAAAGAATAGGATGACAGCAAAATGAAGCCCCTCCCCTTCCTACCCCCGATCCAGACCGGCCGCCCCACTTATACTCCCCAGTCTTCCCCTCCGCACCTTGCGCGACAACGCCGACTGGAGCGCCTTGCCAACCCCTGACCCAACTCCAGAGGCGCGCCACATCCCCCACCCTCCCACGAAACCTCTTCGCGCGCTCTTCCCCGTCTTCTTCTATTTTCTTGCCGCTGGCATCGCTACGGTCATGCTCGGCCCTATTCTCCCCACACTCATCAAGAACTGGCACATTCAGGACGCCCAGGCCGGAACCCTCTTCACCGCCAGCTTTGCCGGCCAGTTCTGCGGCGCCTGGTTCGCCACCCGGAACCTACGCAACAGCATCCTCTACGGCTCCGTCATCACCGCGGCCGGTTGCGCCGCCATGGCCTGGGCCGGGTTTGGCGCTGCACACATCGCGCTCTTCTGCGTAGGCATCGGCCTTGGAGCAGGACTCACCGCAGGCAACGTTATCGCCGGCATCGCGGTCCCCTCGGTTCGCGCGCATCTCATCGCATGGCTCAATGTCGCCTGGGGAATCGGAGCCATCGCATGCCCTCTCCTTGTGCACCTGTCATCCCGCTACGGCACTCAGCCCTTCTTCCTGATCACCGCCGGCTTTCTCGCCCTCACCTCCCTCGTCGCCCTCACCATCCCACATCCCTCTCAATCGCCTGCGCTCATCAAAGCGTCGGAATCGCCGCCATCGCGAACCCAACTGCGTCTTCCTCTGTCTCCTATTCCTCTCTTCGTCTTCGGCGCTGCCATCTTCCTTTACGTCGGCATCGAAAACTCGCTCGGAGGCTGGCTTCCCAGCTACGCCGTCCGCACCAACCCCGGTCTCCACGCCTCCTCCATCGCCTTCTACTTCTGGGTAGCGGAACTCGCAGGGCGCGTCCTCGTCACCGCTCTTATGACCCTCCTCGGCGAAGCCGCACTTTACCGCATCTGCCTGGCTTTACTCATTGCGACCCAGATCCTGCTCTGCGCCGTGGCTCATATCTCCACCTTTGGCATCGTCTCGCTTACCGTCTTCGCCGCGCTCAGCCTCGCCCCGCTCTATCCCCTTATCATGTCGTTCCTGCTCGCGCGCACCGGACACCACACCCGTCTCGGTGCCGTCTTTGCCATCGCGTCCTTCGGCGGGGCCACGTTACCCTGGCTCACCGGCGTCCTCTCCACTCACTTCCACGGCCTTCGTGCAGGATTCCTCATCCCCGCCGCCGGAGTTGCTCTCCTTCTCTTTCTCTCCGCCACCATCACCGCCAAACCAGCCCGGTCATCCAGCGCATAGCGCCCACCGTGTGTTCTCACGATGACGATGCCTGTCGGCGGGGTTAGTATTTTGTCACGGTAGTTCCTCAGGTTGCGACCGATGCCAGACGTCAAAGCTTCCCCTGCACTGAACCAATCCGCCAACCGCCTTGATTCTCCTCGCGGCTGGATCGTCGTCTTTGCCGGATTCGTAGGATCGTTCGTCGTCTTTGGCGTTACGTACTGTTTTGGCGTCTTCCTGAAGCCGATTGCGCTCGAATTTCACGCCAGCCACGCCTCCATGTCCGCGCTCTTTTCCATGATCACCGGGCTCTCTTTCTTTGCCGCCCCGTTCACCGGAAAGATCGCCGACCGCTACGGACCCCGTCCCGTGGTGGCCGCCGGGGCTCTCCTGATTGGCGGCGGAATGATTCTGGCCGCACATGTTCATAGCTTCCCGCTCTTGTTCCTGACCTACGGGATCGGTCTGGGAGGGGCGACAGCCTGTACCTATATCCCCGCAATTTCAGCAGTAGGCGAATGGTTCAAGGTGCATCGCGACATTGCGCTCGGACTCGCCATCAGCGGCATCGGCTGCGGAACCCTCGCAGCGGCTCCGCTGTCGGCCATGCTTATCGAGCGCTACGGCTGGAGGACTGTCTTTGTGATCTTCGGCAGCAGCGGCGCCGCGCTTCTCCTGCTCTGTGCCGTTCTGCTCTTCCGGCCGCCCATCCTCGGCGAGAAGAAAAAGACGAACACTGCCGCTAAAGTTCGAACCCGCGCGTTCGCCATCCAGTACACATGTCTGCTGTTCGCGGGAATTTCGATTTACGTCTCATTCGTCTTCCTGCCCGCCTATGCAGGCGATCTAGGAATCAGCCGCGTGGCCGGCGCCGCACTTGTGGGCTACATCGGTGCGGCCAGTGTCCTGGGCCGGCTTGGCCTCGACGCGCTGGCCCCGCGATTCGGATTGATGAGAATGTACCAGGCTGCCTATCTGATTATGCTCATCAGCTTTGCCATCTGGCTGACGGCGCACTCCTACGCAGCCCTCGTCGCCTTCGCTTTGTTGATGGGAGTCGGTTATGGAGGAATTGCCGCCATGTCACCCGCTGTAGCAGCCTCCGTCTTCGACGTCGAAGGCCTGGGCGAGTTGCTCGGCATCCTCTTCACCGCGCTGGGGACGGCATGCCTGGTTGGTCCGCCGATCGCAGGTGCACTCGTCGATCACTTCCACGATTTCAAATTTCCGGTCTTTGTCGGCGCAGCCGCCTCCGTGCTCGCCTTATTATTTGTGATCCCCTTGACCTACCGCGCGGAAACCCACCGCGAAGCAAAGTAAAGAATCTTCAAATTAAAAGAGAAGAGGCCAGGCTTAGCCTGACCTCCCAGAACATGTCCGCCTCACTCCACAGGCTGAGGGGGACCACTGAACCGAGTGCATCGTTGTACAACAATCCACCGCGCTGCGGTCCTTAGCGAGAAGCAACAAAGTGATCGCGAAGCTGGATAACTGCAATGACAACGAGCGCCGTCATGGCTGGTCCGAATAAGACGTACATAGAGCCTCCTTCCCCGGAAAAGTGGGTTTCGCAAAAGAAAATTTGGTGTTGCCCGACCGCCGGGGAAATCCATGGCTTGCACTGGAGTAATTCCCGGCGACTGTGTTGTGCACACTCACTTATTGCAAGTGGGCAGCCATTCCCGAAATCAGCCGGAACTCCTGCTATTTGTGGGATTTTCCCCGATTTTTGCCATCGAGAGACCGCCGCGGGTTCCCAAACAATTGCCCAAAGGGCAAATGTTTTCCACTTTGGATATGCAATCTCTGGCAACAAGTCCGACCCCGTCGGCCAGCTCAACCCCTCACCCTAAGCCGCCCGTCACCCTGTGGGAAAATCGTCCTCAATTAAGAAGCCCGTCCTACGCCCAGCGTTCCACTCCCACCGGAACAAACGCTCGCTCATTGACCCTCTTTCAACCCTCACACCGCAACGGTAAAAGTATCTTCACTCCGCGTCACCGCACGATACAGCGTGTCGCGCTCAAACGGCTCCCGCCCAGCCTCGGTGATCAATCGAACCAGATCCGCCCGCCGCATTCCCTGCGGAGTCGTCGCCCCGGCGTCGTGGTAGATCTTCTCTTCGATCACCGTGCCATCAATATCATCCGCGCCAAACCGCAGCGAGATCTGCGCCATCTTCGGCGACACCATCTGCCAGTAGCTCTTCACGTGCGGAAAATTATCCAGCATCAAACGCCCCACAGCGATCTGCCGCAGATCCAGCATCCCCGTCGTCTTCGGAATATGCGCCAGCGCGGTATTCTCCGGATGAAACGCCAGCGGGATAAACGTCTGGAATCCCCCCGTCTCATCCTGCACCTCCCGCAGCTTCACCAGATGATCCACGCGGTCTTCTTCATTCTCCACATGCCCATAGAGCATCGTTGCGTTCGATCGCAGCCCGATCTTGTGCGCCGCACGCGCCGTATCCAGCCATTCGCTCCCATCGATCTTGTGGTCGCAGATGATATGCCGCACGCGATCGGCAAAGATCTCCGCGCCTCCCCCCGGCATCGAATCCACCCCCGCTTCTTTCATTCGCCCCAACGCCTCGGGAATCGTCATCTTCCCGCGCTTGGCCAGAAACGCCACCTCCACCATGGTGAATGCCTTGATATGCACCTTGGGAAACCGCACCTTCAATCCCCGCACCAGATCCATAAAGTATTCGAACGGCAGATCGGGATGCAGTCCCCCCACAATGTGAAACTCCGTCACCGCCTCCGTCAGTCCCGTTGCCGCCGTCTCCCACGCTTCCTCGAGCGCCATCGTGTAGGTCCCGGCCTCGCCCTTCTTGCGTCCAAACGCGCATAACCGGCAAGAGGCAACGCACACATTCGTCGGATTGATATGCCGGTTCACATTGAAGTAAGCGATATTGCCATGAAGCCGCTCCCGCACCAGGTTCGCCAGCCACCCCACCGCCAGAATATCCCCGCTCCGGTACAGCGCCACCCCATCCTCAAAGTCCAGCCTCTCCCCATTCGCCACCTTCGCAGCGATGGGCAAAAGACTCGGATCGTCGGTCTGAAACGGGTGCCGCATCAGCGGTTGGAAAGACTCAGAACTCATACTCCGATTCTATTCCCTGAAGACACCACTGCGCCCCTTGAGTGCCTCAACCGTTCAGCGCGTCCCAACCAGGGATGAATCAACCATCCGTGGCTGCACAACAATTCCATCGAACAAAGTCGCTCCCACAAGATGATCTCCAACCGGACGCACCAGCCGCAGATTCCAACCCGAGTTCCAGTACTGCACCGCCCGGTCAGGAAGATGGACCGCAAAGGCGATCGTGTTCTTGCTGTTGGCCGTGATCAGCATCCGTTGTGAAGGCTCGTCGTAGAAGAAACTGTTCACGTCGCGAATGGAAAGGTTTTTCAAATTCTGCCACGTCGTCCCTCTGTCTTCCGAGACGAAGATGCCCTCACGCCCCCCAACCCAGATCCCCCCCATATCGTCCACCGCTATCGCAGCGACCTGTTCCAGCGTCCTTGGCAGACTCACCGGCGTCCATCGCTGTCCGCCATCCGACGAAAGCATCGCCGACCTCAGCGTCGCCGCAACCACCCACGACTTCGCTGTTGCGACAAAACTCCAGCTCTCGCGCTCCGGCCCGGCCACCAGCTTCCAGCTCTCTCCCGCCGTCACACTGCGCAGTATCCCCTCAGAGGTCGCAGCGTACAGCGTGTCCCCCGCTCGCGCAATCGCATTCACATTCGCGTCGAACGTGTAGCCTCGCGGCGCCTCCTCCGTCTTCTTCATCACTCTGGACGACGCGCCGCCGCGCTTGGGTGACGTCGCAGCCTTCCTCTCCACAGCAGTCTCTGGACTTTGATGTTCGCTCAGCGAGACGTTGTTCACTCTGCTCCAAACCTCTCCGTCCAACCGGTAAATACCATGCCCCGTACCCGCCAGCACACTTCCATCCGACGCCTGCCCCAGGCTGAACACATCCTGTCCATTCAACCCCGCACTCTTCTGCGACCACGTCAGTCCGCCGTTCTCGCTGACAAACACTCCGCCCCACGCCTTGTCGTTGACTACGCCGACATAGATCCTCGCCGGCTGCGTTGCATCCCCGATATACGACGTAATCTGCCGCGCCGAAAACCCGCTGTTCGAAGGAAGGAACGAGTACCCTCCATCATTGCTTGCAAGCACGCCCCCCTTTTCAGTTGCCAGCAGAATCCGGTTGGTATTGGCCGGATCGACATACACATCATTCACAATGACCTCTGGCCCTGTCGTCCGCAGCCAGGTCGCGCCCGAATCTCCCGTCCGAAACAGACCCTCCGTCGTACCCGCGAAGACGATGTTCAGATTCTGCGGATCCTGCATCAACACTCGTGTCCGTCGTGCAGTAGAAGGAATTCCCTGCACCTTCTGAAATTTCGCTCCGCCATTCTGGCTCTTGTAGATTCCCGAACACGCGCTTGCATAAACCACATTCGGATCCTTGGGATCCACGATGATCGAAAACACATCGGAGTCGTCGATGACGCCGTCCTTGATATTGGTCCAGTGCTCTCCTCCATCCATCGTTTTCCAGGGCAGGTGCCACGTCCCCGCATAGATGATCTCCGGATTTACCGGATCGATTGCGATGGATTCAACCTCATGGATCTCCTGGCTCCCCGCCGGGCTGATCAGTTGCCAGTGCTTTCCGCCATCGCTCGACCGGTAAACGCCCTTCAGAGTTCCCGCCACCAGAATCTTCGGGTCAGACGGTGCAGCCGTAAGCGCCCGAATGGACTGCCCACGCATATCCCCATCACTCTCCCAGCTCACGCCGCCGTCGTTGCTGCTATAGAGCCCGCCTTCTGCACTCCCCAGCACCCACGCGCCCACCAGGAGATGCCTTGGATTCGAAGCGTCCACCACAATCGAGTCCAGCGCCAGATCGTCCCGTTTGCCCACATTCGCCAGCCGCTGCCACTTCGAGCCCCCATCCCGGGACTCATACATCCAACCCGTCAAAGTCCCCAGATACAAATGCGTGGGATTATGAGGATCGACGGCGAACGCTCGTGCATCTCCTCCATCTGGTCCAAACGGCAGCCAGCTGGCTCCTCTCAACTGTAGGCATGACAAGACTAAGAGAACGGCAACGCCCACAACGGGAAACTTGTACTTTCGTTTCAATGAGGCATCCAGTCTGAATCTCAAGTCTAATCGTTTTTTTGCGGTCGATTTCTGACCCCATCAACACAAAGGCTGACTGGGAATCAACCCAGTCAGCCTTTGTGCTTCGTTACCGTAGGGCTTTACTTCTTTTTCTTCGCTGGCGGTGTCCGTGGCTTCGCTTGCACCGCACTCTCGTCCACAGGAGTGAGACCAGAGGTGCTCAGCGTCGCACCGGCAGGAACCAACGTCGACGTGACATCCTTGTTGCCATCCGTTCCGGTGTAGACCGAGATGCGGCTGGCGTCGATGCCCTTCTCCGTTACCAGGTAGTCCTTCGTGTTGACAGCGCGCTCAGCAGCGTACGTCTCTCCCACTGCCTTCTTCTTTCCTTTCGGCGTCGTCTCTTCCGTGGTCGAGTTTCCAACCACAGCGAGTTTCGCATCCGAAGCGCTCTGCAGTTTCAGGGCAACATCGTCAAGGCAAGCCTTGCCTTCGTTGTCCACTCGGGTCGGACGACGCGCGTCGCGTTCGAAGCTGACCGTGCACAGAGCGCTCGTCTCTGGCGCCGGAGGCGGCGGAGGCGCGTTGACAGTAACGGTCGTCGTCGCAGATGCGGTCTGACCCTTATCGTCCACAACGTTGCACGTCACTGTAATCGTTCCTGGAGCCGCACCAGCCGTGCTCAACGTCGCGGTAGAGCTGCTGCCGGATACAGACCCGGCCGAAGCGCTATAGCTATACGTCAGAGGACGGTTCTGAGGACTCATACCAGTCGCGGTAATCGTCGAGGAATCGCCAGGCGCAACCGTCGAGGGACTCGCCGAGCAGCTCACCGTCGGCGGCTCAAACTGCTTCACCGTGTAAGTTGCCGTGCAATCTGCCATTTCGCCCGGCTTCGGCGCCTTGGTGGCGGCCTGGACAATATGTCCCTTCACCGTGTAGTTGCCGGGATTCGCAGATTTCGTGTCGATGTTTGCTGTCGTCGAGTTTCCCGAGATCGTGCCGCCGTCGGCAGTCCAGGTATACGTATAAGCCTTCTTGGGATTCAGATTGCCAGGCGTTCCGGTTACCGTAATCGGATCTCCCGGATACACCGTTGCCGGAGACACAGCGCAGGCATAAGTCACAGGAGGAGGAGGAATAATGTGACCGAAGTGCATCACGATGCCCGTGCTCAGCTCAGCTCCGCTCAGATTGGTCCGTCCGCCAAGAACGCCGGAGGTCGTCATCACAGGAATCGTTGTCGGAGGCCCATAGTTCGTGTGCATCCAGCGATAGTCCGCCTGGAACAGCCGCAGCGAAAAGCGGTTATCGAAAAACGGCAGGTTATAGTCCATGCCGCCGCCCGCAGTCAGTGTCGGTCCCCACTTGTATGGCTCGTGGTACCCGGGGTTCTCCGAGTTCGGTCCGCCAAGCTTCGCGCCGCCAACCAGCCCGTGGGCAAACAAAGTAAAGTTCTCCATCGGAGCACGGAAGATCGGACCGGCAGAAATCGTGTACAGACCATCGTTCTGACCGTCAGGATGCGCCGCGAAGATCACCTCGCCGCCGGCATACTTGTTCATGTAGAAGGCCGTGCTCCCCATAGCGCCCAAATTAATCGACGAATAGGAAATTCCCGCGGGCTTCACCTGTCCGTGGGCGCCAAAATACGAATATCCCATAAACACGTCGACGCGCGAAGGGTTAATCCCCCCGGGGGCGGCGGTACTGGAAGTTTGCGCATTCAGACTTCCAACTCCGAGACCGACTGCACACGCAGCCAGCACTAACCGGCTCAGTTTTTCAAACGGGCGATAAACCATTCGAGTTCCTCCACTCAAATTCATACGTTTACGAATCTTGAAGTTCCAAACAGAGATCGTTTTGTCTGTTCGATTCCTAACAGCTTACCGCAGTTGCTAATCTATGATGATAAAAAATTACTAGTCCGACACTATATTTTCAATACGTTACCTTGTCAGACTGGTAAAAATCTCCCATAGAACATCCCAGAGAATCATTCCAGTAATCAACCAGACCCGTTCAAGCTATCTAAGCCAGATTCAATGTCTTCCGCACCGTGCCCCGCTCCTGCTGAATCTTCTCCTGCAGAAGGGTAATAGCATATAACAACTGCTCCGGCCTCGGCGGGCATCCAGGGACATAAACATCGACAGGAATCACCTGGTTCACCCCCTGAAGCAGCGCATAATTGTTGAAGACCCCCCCCGAAGTCGCGCACGCGCCCATTGAAATCACCCACTTAGGCTCCGGCATCTGCTCGTAAAGCCGCCGGATCACGGGCGCCATCTTCTGCGAAACCCGTCCCGCGATAATCATCAAATCGCTCTGCCGAGGCGACGGACGAAACACCTCCGCCCCAAACCGAGCAATGTCGTACCGCGATCCCCCCATCGACATCATCTCGATCGCGCAGCACGCCAGCCCAAACGTCATAGGCCAGATCGAATTCTTCCTCACCCAGTTGATCGCAGCATCCATCGAAGCCAGAACCACCCCCTCCGGCTTCTCCTCCCCCCAGCTCACCTCATGCAGCTTCTCCTGGTTCTTTCCAAAACTGTCCAGGCTGCCGAAGAAATAACGGTCATTCTTCTGCGGAACGGCGGTCGGCCGACCGTTACTCGAAGTTTCATTCCCCGATGTACTCATATCTCTACTATAAAACCTGACAACCCGATGCGCACGCCCCGCAGCTTATTTCCGTTCCATCCCATACAACTCGGCAACACCACCCAAATTCCAAACTAACCCGCATTCTCGTCGATCGCCTCCACCAGAGCCCGCCGCAGCAGTCGCTCCTCGTCTCTATTCAACTTCCTCCCGTGGCGCGTCAGGTAGAACACATCGATGGCCGTCTCTCCCTCGGTATCCACCAGCGCCACCTCGATATTGCAGCCGTGCGCCGCAAGCGTCAGGCTCAAAGCGCGCAGCAGTCCCGTCGTATCCTGCGTCACCACCTCCAGCAGCGTGCTGTGCGACGAAGCCTCGTCATCGAACTCCACCCGCGTCTCCACCTCCACCAGCGGAGCCTTGCGCCGTCCCCGCCGCCGTCCGCTCAACAGCTTCTCCAGCGAAACCTCCCCGGTCAGCACATCATGCACGCTCCTGACAAACCCCTCCCGCTCCGACTCATTCATCTCCAGCGTCCGAAACGTATCGGTAAACCGGAACGTATCCACCACCACCCACTGCCGGTTCGAAAACGCGTCGGCCGTCACGATATTCATCCCCCACGCCGCCAGCACTCCCGCGATCGTCGCAAACAGTTGCGACCGGTCCCGCGTCACCAGCGTCAACTCGCTCACCGTCGGCGCATAACGAAACTCGAGCTGCACCGGGTCTTCCGCAAATCGCGATGCCATCAGGAACTGTCTCCGCACCTGCTCCGGCGTCCGCGTCAACACATACCGCTCTGGAAACCCCTCCAGAAAATCTCCCACCGCCTCCTTCTGTCCCGGCAGCAGAGCCACCACGCGATGCACCAGCTCGCTCTCTTCCCCCGCGCGCAGCCGCTCCTCGTCCACGCTGCGATCCAGATAGTTCGCCGTCGCAATATAAAGCTGCCACAGATTCTCCGCCTTCCACGGCGTCAACGCATCCGGATGCACCGCATTGATGTCCGCATAGGTAAACAGCACCAGCATCCGCAGAGCCTCCGGCGTATTCACCTTCCCCGCAAACGCCCGCACCGTCTCCGCGTCGAAGATATCTCGCCGCAACGCCGCCGACATCTCCAGATGATTCGCAATCAAACTCACCACCAGCCCGCTCTCGTAACCATCCAGCTCCAGCCGCTCCGCCACGCTCCGCGCCATCCTCGCACTCTCGCGCGTGTGGTCGCCCGTGCTGCGTCCCTTCCCCGTGTCATGCAGCAGCGCGGCGATATATAAAAGCTCCGGATGCGGCAGCTCCCGCAACAACCCCCCAAAACGCGCCGCCCACTCCCCCTTCCCCCCACTCTGTCCCCCGCCCTGCGCCACCTTCTGCGCGCTCTCCAGCCCATGCAGTGTATCCACAAGCACAAACGTATGCTCATCCACCGTGTACCGATGGTAGGCGTCGCGAATCACCAGCGCATCGATGCCGTGAAACTCCGGTATCAGCAGCTCCAGCACCCCCAGCGCATGCATCGACCGCAGCGCATCCCCCGCGTAAAAACCCGTCAGTATGCCCCGCAGATGATGCCACAGCGTCGGCCCTTCCTCCAGGTGTGCCGACAGCAGCGGCAGCGCATGCGACATTCGCTCCTCCGCATCCCGGCCCAGCCTGCACCCCGTCTGCGCCATCGCCGCGAACACCTGCAGCACCACGTCCGGATCCTGCGCCGGCTCATGCCCGGTCTTCTCCACCGCGTTCAACGCCACACGTCCCCGCTCCACGCGAAACCCGTGCCGCTCCGCCTCTGCCTTACGCTCCCGTTTGAATCCCAGCAGCTTCGCAGTCGCCTTCCCCGCCGGAATGTCGTCCAGCATCTGCTTCACACGCCGCTCTACGCTCCGCGCATGACGAAAATACACCCGCATCCAGTACGCCGCATCCGCCTTCTTCGGCCGCCGCCCCGTCACCCCAACCATCGTCTCCGCCGCCACATCCTGCGCCTGCCAGTCCAGCGTGTTGTCGTCCCGCTCATGCCGATAGTGCAGAAAACATCGCACCAGCCAGAGAAACTCCAGCGCCTTCTGAAACTCGTTGTCATCGGCAGCAGCAAAAACCTCGCCAGAACCTCCGCCATTCCTCTTCTTCGCCGTCTCAACTCCAGCCTCCCGCAGCTTGGTCATCCATCCGCACACATGCACATCCCGAAGCCCGCCTGGACAATCCTTCACATTCGGTTCCAGGTGAAACAGCGTGTCACCGTACTTCGCATGGCGCGCCCGCGTCAGCCCCAGCAGCTTCAACGTCACCGCCTTATGCTCCCGCTGCAATACCTTCGGCACGCTCTGCCCCGCCAGCTTCTCGTATAGTCCCGCGTTGCCAGTCACCAACCGGTGATCCATCAGTGCAATCACAAACTCCGCATTCTCCGGATCGACCCGCTCACACTCCGCCAGCTTCCGCGTCACCGGAGACACCCGCATTCCGCAGTCCCACATCTCCTGATTCGTACGCCGAATCGCATCCTTGACATCCTTCTCCGCCAGCCGCCCATCCAGCAGAAAAAGCAGGTCCACATCCGAGTAAGGGAATAACTCCCGGCGCCCATATCCGCCAATCGCCACCAGCGCAACGCCCGCACCCAGTCGCGGATCGTGTTCCACCGCACGCCCCCACAACCCGCGCACCAACTCATCTACCGCCTTCGCCCGCGCAGCAATTGTCACCGCACCCGAAGCCCCTCCCGCCTCAAACGCACCACGAATCTCCAGCATCCTCCGCTGGTAAGCCCCGCGCAACCCGCTGCTGATGGACTCGTCTCCTGGCATCACCCTTCCATTCTTCCCCCTTCGCTCTCTCAGCTGTCATTCCGCAGCGCAGCCTTTGGTTGTCATTCCGCAGCGTGGCGGAGGAATCTGCTTTTTCTCCGCTTGCATCGATGCAAATGCCGAGACTGTCTTTTGCTTCTAGTACCCCAAGGCTTCAGCCTTGGGTCTCTCCGCTTCTTATCGCTTCGGGGCTTCAGCCCCTGGGGTATGCTCTCTTATCCCTACCTCGAGATCAAAATGTTTGCAGGCACAACCTATCAACAATGCCCCGTTGCAACCTGTAACTCTCTCCAGACAACACGCTGGACATCTCTACAGCGCAGTCTCCCCGCGCTCATCATTCCGAATCCGAATCGCCTCATCCACCTTCGAAACAAAAATCTTCCCATCCCCAATCGCCCCCGTCCGTGCCGCAGTCGTAATCGCCGCAATCGCCTTCTCCAGTATCGCGTCTGCAACCACCACCTCCAGCTTCACCTTCGGCAGCAGATCAATCGAGTACTCCCGTCCCCGGTAAAACTCCGTATGCCCCTTCTGCCGCCCATGCCCCCGCGCCTCGGTGATCGTCATCCCCTCCACGCCGATCTCGACCAATGCATCCTTCACCGCGTCCAGCTTCGATGGCTGAATCACCGCTTCAATCTTCTGCATATCAAAAATCCTTCCTGAAATCACGCCTCTGATACCGGACAACGGACCACTCTAATGCGCCCAATCGTATCCTTCTTCGCCATGCTGCGATAGATCCAGTCCCTCGCGCTCATCCTCTGCGCTTACCCGAAGCCCAATCGTCTTATCTACCACAAATAAAATAATCAGCGTCCCCACAATCGAAAGACTCCACGCAATCGCCACGCCGACAATCTGGTTCAGCGGTTGCCGCCAGTTCCCCTCAAACAATCCCGTCGCCTTTCCCGGCCCAAACACCGGATTCACCGCACTCGCCGCAAACAGCCCGGTCAAAATCGCTCCGATCGTTCCGCCTGCACCATGCACGCCAAAAGCGTCCAGCGAATCGTCATATCCAAACCATGTCTTTACCTTCACCACCATGAAGTAGCAGAACACCCCCGCAATCAGCCCAATCCACAACGCCGACATCGGCGTCACAAACCCCGCCGCCGGAGTAATCGCCACCAGCCCGGCCACAGCACCCGAGATCGCTCCCAGCGCCGAAGGCTTGCCCTGCCGAATCCACTCCGCCACGCTCCATCCAATCGCTGCAGCCGCCGCGCCAAAGTGCGTCGCCACAAACGCCGACGTCGCCAGCGTCCCGGCGCTCAACGCCGAGCCCGCATTAAACCCAAACCACCCCACCCACAACAAACACGCCCCGATAAAACTCAGCACCACCGAGTGCGGAGGCATCGGCACCTTGGGATATCCCAGACGCTTGCCCAGATAAATCGCCGTCACCAGCGCCGAAACTCCTGAAGTCACATGCACCACCGTTCCCCCCGCGAAATCAAGCGTCGGAAACCGCCCGCCCAGCGCAGCATTGAGGAACCCGCCCTTACCCCAGACCATATGGGCCATCGGGCTGTACACAAAGATCGCCCACAGCACCATAAACATCAGCATCGCCGAAAACTTCATCCGCTCCGCAAACGCCCCCGTAATCAGCGCCGGCGTAATAATCGCAAACATCAACTGGTAAATCATGAACGTCTGCAGCGGAATCGTCGCCGCATACTTCGGGTCCGGCAGCAACCCCACCCCATGCAGAAACATATTGTGAAACCCCCCAATAAACGCATTCCCCTCGCCAAACGCCAGCGAGTACGTCACCAGCGCCCACAGCACCGTGATCACCGCCATCATCGCGAAGGTCTGCATCATGGTGCCCAGAATATTTTTCTTCCGCACCAGGCCGCCGTAAAACAGCGCCAGCCCCGGCCCGCTCATCATCAGCACCAGCGCCGCCGAAACCAGCATCCACCCGTTGTCTCCCGCCGTCTGCGCCGCCGCAATCGCCGCCGCATTCTCGGCGTTCTGCTTCTCCAGCGCCGCAATCCGGTCCGCCTGGCTCGCCCCATTCGTCGTCGCCGCAGGCGCTGACGTCTGCGCCCGCACGTCACCAACCGGTCCGGCCAGAAACAACACCAACAGAAGAGACAGATACACCTTCGCCACTGAAAGACGCATGGTCCATTCACCTGGTAGAAAAATAAAAAGTTAAAAAGACAAGATAAAAAATAAAAGATAGTCGACAGACAAATAAGAAAGTCAGCAATCAGAAGACGCCCGTGAGACGCGCGGCCTCCAACTCACATCACAAATTCGTAGGCTTCGGCGGCGAAGCACCTCTGCATCGCCCCCGTTTCGCTTACTCTACACAAGGGAGCGCACAACACAAAGCAGGAAATTTCCACTCCCGCCATCGTCACTCCAAAGAAAGGCTCTTCCTCCATGTCCAAAGCCACGCTCTACAACTGGAACGACGTCGAACACGAACAGCTCAACCCGCTCCTCTCCCGCAAATTCGTCACCGGCGAAAAATCCATGTTCGCCCGCGTCGTCCTCGCCAAAGGCTGCGTCGTCCCCCGCCACTCCCACCACAACGAGCAGATCACCTTCATCACCCAGGGCGCTCTCCGCTTCGACTTCGACGACGGCACATCCCTCACCGTCCACGAAGGCGAAGTCCTCGTCATCCCCGGCAACCTCTTCCACTCCGCCACTGCGCTCTCCGACTGCATCGACTTCGACATCTTCGCCCCGCCCCGCCAGGACTGGATCGACAAAGACGACAGCTACCTCCGCAAGTAAGAATCCGTCCTGCCGAGCAGCGCGAGGCCCACTACCGTCCATCTCACCATGTCCGGTAGACAAGTCACGAAGTGACCGCGCCGCGCGCAGCGGCCCCGTCCGGCAGGACGAATCTTCTACTGCGCCGGAGCCATATACCCCCGCTCACGCATCCACTTCGCCAGCAAATCCGGCCACACGCTCAGCTGAGGATTCGCCGCCGCCAGTCCCGCCCCATGCCCTCCATGCTGAAACAGATGCATCTCCACCGGCACTCCCGCCTTCACCAGCGCCGAATAAAACATCACGCTATTCATCACCGGCACCGTCTTGTCATCCGTCGTCGCAAACAAAAACGTCGGTGGCGTATCCTTCGTCACCTGCGTCTCAGCCGACAGTAAATCCACCAGCTTCGGATCAGGCGATTCCCCAAGCAAATACTTCAGCGACCCGTGATGGACATACGGCTCCTCGAACGTAATCACCGGATAAGACAGAATCAAAAAATTCGGGTGGTAATCCTCAATGTCTGAGTTGCCTCCAATCTCAACCGGCGCAGGATTGACGATCAGTGTGCTTTGCGTCCCTGCAGTCGCCGCCAGATGCCCGCCCGCCGAAGAACCCCAAATCCCCACATGGTCCCTGGCCACACCCCATTCCTCTGCATGCGCCCTCACCATCTGAATCGCCCGTTGCGCATCCTGCAGTTCGACCGGATAGTGATATTTCATTCCCAGCCTGTACTGCAAGACAAACGCCGCCACGCCGCGCTCATTCAACCATCGCGCATACGCGAACCCCTCTTTCTCCATCGCCAGATGCTGATACCCGCCACCCGGAGCCACCACCACTCCCGTCTTCGTCGCATTTGCCGTCACCGGCAAAAACACCGTCAGCGACGGCTTATCAATATCCTCATCCCCCAAAGCTCCCGGAGCGCCCCCCGGCCACAACAGCATCGTCTTCCCTGCTCCGCCCTGCGAAACCGCCGAAGCAGTCGAAGGCAGCGGCGCCGCCGCAGGAGTTGCCTGCCCAAATCCAATCCCGCCCACTAAGCCCAACATCACAATTCCACAAAAATTTCTTCGCACAACACCTCCAATTCGCAACTCTCTAAATCAACAATCCACGCGAAATTATGGTACAACCATCGCCAACACAGCCCTTCCACACAAACTTCGACATCCGCCCCTCCATCCCGTACCCTTTACCATCAGGGAGAATCGATGAAGCACATCGTCCAAAAGCAGCTCGCCCAATCCATCGCCACCATGCAAGCCGTCCTCGCCGACGAAACCATCTCCGACACGCTCGTCAACATCGCCGCACTCACCGCCAACGCCATGCGCTCCGGCCACAAACTCCTCGTCGCCGGCAACGGTGGCTCCGCTGCCGACGCCCAGCACCTCGTCGCCGAGTTCGTCGTCCGCCTCACCGACACCCGTCCCGCTCTCCGCGCCATCGCCCTCACCACCGACTCCTCCATCCTCACCGCCTGCGGCAACGACTTCGGCTTCGACCAGATCTTCGCCCGCCAGCTCGAAGCCCTCGGCCAACCCGGCGACCTTTTCCTCGGCATCTCCACCTCCGGCAACTCGCCCAACATCCTCAACGCCCTCCATCAGGCAAAAAAATCCGGCATCGCCACCATCGGCTTCACCGGCAACGGCGGCGGCAAGATGCGTGACCTCGCCGATCACAACATCATCATCCCCTCCACCGTCACCATGAACATCCAGGAATCCCACCTCGCCCTCGAACACATCTTCTGCATGCTCGTCGAGTGCCACTACTTCCAGTCCTAACTTTTTTGATTTGTCATCCTTCGCCGAACCGGGTCCCCTGCGAGCGTTCTTGCTCGCAGGGGTGGAGAAGGCGGAGGACCTGCTTTTGACCTTGCCTTTTTTAGTTGTCATTCCCGCAGGGATCCGCTGTTGCCTTTAATCCCCCCTCACACCCGAAACAAATCAGCCCCCCCACCCGTCACCTATACTCAGCTTCATCCCAAATAGAAGAGGTTCCTCCATGATCTACCGATCGTGTCGTCGTTCATCGTTCGCCGCCTTGACGATGACAGCCGTCCTATTCACCGCATCCGCCGCAATCGCACAAGAAAAGCCCGAAGAAAAACCACCCGCCACGCACCCTGCACCGCCCGCCGCGATCACACCCGACTCCGCCACCGAAGGCTCCGTCAACATCAACGGCCAGGCCATCGCCTACCACGCCGTCGCCGGCACCCTCACCGTAGGCGGTTCCGACCCACAGGACGCCACCATCGGCTTCGACGGCAGGCCCCTCCCCGACGCCAACGTCCATCTCCCCGAGCGCGTCGAAGACCAGCCGGCCACCGCCCGCATGTTCTACGTCGCCTACTTCAAAAAGGAAGCCCCCGCCGCATCGCGACCCATCATCTTCGCCTACAACGGCGGTCCCGGCTCCCCCACCATGTGGCTGCACATGGGAACCTTCGGCCCCAAACGCATCGTCACCCCTGACACCCAGCATCAGGAAGGCGCGCCCTACACCATCGTCAACAACGACAGCTCCATCCTCGACGTAGCCGACATCGTCTTCATCGACGCCCCCGGCACCGGCCTCTCCCGCACCTTCGGCAAAAATAAATCCGAAGCCTTCTACGGCGTCGACGCCGACGGCCACGCCTTCGAGCGTTTCATCCGCCGCTTCCTCTCCAAATACGATCGCTGGAACTCGCCCAAGTACATCTTCGGCGAAAGCTACGGCACGCCGCGCTCCGCCGTCCTCGCCGCCGATCTCCGCAGCGTTGACCTCAACGGCATCATTCTCCTCTCGCAGATCCTCGCCTTCGACAACAGCGTCGACGGCCCCACAGCCAATCCCGGCGTCGATCAGGCCTACGCCCTCGCCCTTCCCACCTTCGCCGCCACTGCCTGGTATCACCACAAGCTCCCCACCCAACCCGCAGCTCTCAAACCTTTCCTCGACGAGGTCCAGAAGTACGCCCTCGGCGACTACATGGCCGCGCTCCTTCAAGGCTCTGACCTGCCCGACCCCCAGCGCCAGGTCGTCGCCGAAAAACTCCACACCTACACCGGCCTTCCCGTCGACTATCTCCTCCGCGCCGACCTCCGCGTCACCGGCGGTGAGTTCTCCAAAGAACTCAAGCTCGATGAAGGCATCGCCACCGGCCGTCTCGACTCCCGCTATCAGGGCCCGGACATCGATCCCCTCAGCCAGTCCACCGGCTACGATCCCCAGAGCGATGCCATCACCTCCGCCTGGAACACCGCCATCAACCAGTACCTCCACAACGACCTCAAGTACGCCACCCAGGCCACCTACCTCATGTCCGCCCGGCAAGGCGGCGAGTTCAACTGGAACATGACGCACAATCCCCCGGGCCGCGGCTTCGGCGGTGGCGGCTCACAACCCGGCAGCGTCGAAACCGGAGCCAACGTCATGCCCGATCTCGCCTACCGCATGAAATTGAATCCCAAAATGAAGGTCTTCCTCGCCGGCGGTTACTACGACCTCGCCACGCCCTACTTCGAAGGCATGTACGAGATGCATCATCTCCCCATGCCGCGCAATCTGCAATCGAACATCAGCTATCACTACTACGAAGCCGGCCACATGATCTACGTCAAGGACGATGTCCTCAAACAGTTCAAGTCCGACGTAGCTGCCTTCATCAAATCCACCGAATCCGGCAAATAACCCAACCCCCATCCATCGCGAAAAGGCCGAGCCACCAGGCCCGGCCTTTTCCGGCGGCCTTCAGAAACGCCCCTTCACCATGTTGCATGCTGCCGGATGTTGCGACACAGGGGCCGCCGCACCACACACGCAGTCGCTGTAACTTCTCGCAGTGAAATCAGTTTGCGCACAGGAATAAAAAGACAAGTTGGACGAATGAATCGGCGACGGCGCGGATACGGCATAGTTCTTCTCGAATGTCGCTTGTGCAGCGCCTCCGCTGCGTATGGCACCGGCAATGGTGGACAAATTCGCGGCACTGAATGAGCCGACGTTGTATGCGCTGGAAAACTCATACTCCTTCGCCCACAACGGCGTCTGCGATGAAAGCGGGAGGAAGTACGTCTTGATGTCAGAGACCGAAGCCTTCGTCCGGTCGTAGGTCATCACGGAGAAGGCTGGATTGTTCCCGAAGATCGGGCTCACCGATGGCGTAATACGCAGTGGCAAAAACGACGGGTCGCCGTCTGTTACCTGAAAATCATCCATATGAATGTGCCCGGCGAAGGCTAGCTGCACCACGTTGGAATAAGCGTTCATCAGCGCGCTGAACCTGGCCTGGTATTTGTCCTGCCAGAAAGACACGGGACTCTGACATTGACCGTGCGACGAGTCGTACGCATCCATGCCCGGCGGAATGTGCATCACCAGCGTCACACCGTGATGCAGCTGCGCGGCGTTATACAGCTTCCAGCCGAGCCACTCCATCTCGGCATCGCCGGGGTCACCGCTGTCGGGAGCGCAGCTTTTATACGAAGTGGACCAGAATATCGTGTTCAGAACGATGACGTCTTGATTCGGCACCGTCGGATGAGCGATAGAAAAAAATCCTCCCATTCGAAATGTGCTCTTTGCTTCGGGAGAGGCAGCAAGCACCCTGAGATGGTCCGCCAGCGCGGCGAGAAACGGGCTGTTGGGAGGGATTTGATAGTCGTTACACGGCGAATCGTTATTTCCCAGCGCCGCCAGCACTGGCGCCTTCAGCTTGTCTTGCAACTCTTCGATCACAAACGCCTCTGTCTTGGCCGCGAACGCCGGGAACTGATCGGATGTTCCTCCCGCCGTGACGAAAGCCTGCGAAAAATTATGCCGCAGAGCATCGCCGGTGAACACCACGTAGTCGAAGCGCTTTTGCGCAGCGATCTCGGCCAAAGTGGAGGCAAACAGCGGATAGTTCGTATCGGCCCCATAGGTCGACAACGATCTCTCATGCGCACTTTGCAAAATCGGCCTCCAGCGACTAAGGGGCGCTGCGATAAGTCGCCTGACGATCGCAGGATCGGAAAGCGGATCGAGATGGATGTCGGAGATCAGGAGCGCTCGGCCTGTGGCCCGCCCATCCTGGGCGACCGCCGGTATTAGCCCCATCTGCACGAACAACAAACAAGCAACAATTTCTAACCGGAGTTTCATCCCCACCCTCTCTCGCAAGTAACGATAAACGCGAAATTCGCACCCCGGATTGGCCCTCCGCTGCCCGACAAAGGCACGGCAAACGACCGCATTTGACGGCAAACCTGGGCATAGCTGCACTTCCGCGCCTTACCGCTTGCACCTGGCACCCGATGGTACTAGAACCAAACAACCATTCAAGCTTCCACCTTCAGATCAGACGAGGAGCACTCCATGACCTCCATAGGCTCACTGACGGGGAATGGAAGCAATGGCTCCTGAGGAGACGATATGAATCGAACCCTGGCTTTACTCGCTGTTTCATTAGCAGTGGTATCCGCACCAGCCTATGCGGACTCTGTGACCCTTACCTTCAGCGGTATCGGTGACGGAGCGCCCGTCGGCAATTATTACAACGGCGGCGCAGGCGGCAGCCTTGGAATCCAATTCAGCAGTGACGCGACCGCTCTCGTCAGCAAATTGGACGGAGGAAACACCAACTTTAGCGACGAGCCTTCCCCCGGCACGGATGCTGCTCTGGGGTTTTTGTCCGACAACGGCATCATGAATGTGGCGGATGGATTCACTTCGGGGCTGGGCTTGTCCTTTACCTCGATAGGCATAGCTTCTGACATCGTGGCCGTATGGTCCGGCCCAAACGCTACCGGAACGCTTCTCGCATTGTCGGACCTGTCTCCGACTGGTTCTAACTGCGGTACCCTCATCTTCAGTTGCTGGAGCAGTACCGAGATTGACTTTGCCGGCACCGCCGAGTCAGTGGCGTTCGTCAACCCCGCAAACCTCACATCGATGCTATTCACCGATATCACCATCGATACGACCTCTCCCACATTGGAATCGTCGCCCGTTCCCGAACCCTGCACCTTCACACTCATCGGCACCGGCATACTCGGCTTTGCAGGAGCGGCTCGTCGCAAGTTTTCTTCCACCGTCAATAGAAGGACACCCATGCGTCTCCGTCTTCTCGTCGTCGCCGTCCTCCTGTTTGGAGTAAATTTCTGCGCGAAAGCCGACACCCTCATCCAGATAACTTCTGGAACACTCGAGACTACCTCCGCACCCACACTCTGGGGGCAGTCTTTCACCATTCCCGGCAGCGGCCAGTTCAATGACATCACCTTCAATTTTTTCGACTCGCAAGGGAACCCGCTTGCAGCGGGCAAGGGCTATCTCTTTTCCTCTCCATACACCGGTTTCATATCCGATTTGAATTTTAATTCAGTCAGTCAGCTGTCGAACTTCATTGGATTTGCGAATTCGTCCGGGGGAGTCTACACCTTTCTTCCGTTCGTCTTCCCGGTTCCGAATCCGCTCGTTCTCGATGCAGGTACAACGTATTACTTCTACGAAGATGAACCTTTGCAACAACTCTCTGGCGGAGCAACCTACGCAGGAGGAGTCATCTCCATGGCCGGGGGCGGCAGTCCTTTTTTTGAGAACACCGCTCTTGGCCTTGCCCTCAACTTCGAAGTGACCGGTACCCCGATCATGGGGGACGCGCCAGGCATAACGCCCGAACCGTCCAGCCTCCTCTTGCTAGGCACCGGCATCCTTGGCCTGGCAGCAGCGACACGTCGCAAGCTTCTTCACTCCTGGTAGAGATGAAGATCTTCAGGCCAAACCGGCGGTGACGACCAGAAAAGAAAATCCACGAGCGCCCAATCGACGTCGCGAACTCGGCAACTGCCTCTTCTGACTCCTCAAAACCATTGACACCGCTGATAAAATTAACTCATGCGCAACTCGAGCCCGGCCACAAGCCGGGCTCTTCGATTCAGACCCTTAGGCCGCACCGAAGTCCAGACCTAAAGTCTCTGTCTCTTAGACTTTGCGCACTTTTTGACGGGGGGAGGGGAGTACACATGCATCGCCGCAAAACACACCATCGAGGCCTCCCTCCAACCCCGAATCGCCCCCTGAAACTCGCCCTCGCAACCCTCGCCGCGCTTTATTTATCCACATGCCTCGCGCCCAAATCCGAAGCCCAACTCAACCCCAATCTCATGAAGTACGCCTGCGGCCCGGCGATCGGGGTCCCCGGCGAGCTTGCTCGCTGGGGTGCGAAGCGCATGTTCGCTACCCTCAGTCCCACCACCCGTTTCACCGACACCACCGCCGGCTTCGATCTCCTCCCCTCCCCCGCCGTCGAAGGCAAATCCTGCACCAGCGACCAGCCCTTCTTCTTCTCTGTCCCCATCCCCGAAGGCAGCTATCGCGTCACTGTCGTCCTCGGCGGCCCCCAGGCCTCCATCACCACTGTCCGCGCCGAAGGCCGTCGCCTCATGCTCGAAAAAATCCCCACCGCAGCCAACGCCTCCGTCACCAAAATCTTCGACACCAACGTCCGCTATCCCGAAATCAGCGGCGACCCCAGCAACAAAGTCCGTCTCAAGCCCCGCGAACTCGGCATCCTCGACTGGGACCACAAACTCACCCTCGAGTTCAACGGCGACCACCCCAGCGTTCGCTCCGTCGACATCGAACCTATAAATAAATTGACAGAATCTGGAAAAATCCAGGATGTCCCCGTCATCTACCTCGCCGGCGACTCTACCGTCGTCGATCAGTACTTCGAACCCTGGGCCGCCTGGGGACAGATGCTCCCCCGCTTCTTCCTCCCCGGCATCGTCGTCGCCAACCACGCCGAATCCGGCGAGACCACCAAAAGTTTCATCGGCGAACATCGCCTCGCCAAAATCATGGCCACCATGAAACCCGGCGACTACCTCTTCATCCAATTCGCTCACAACGACATGAAGCCCGGCGCTGTCCCCCTCGATGAATACAAGAAACTCCTCGCCGACTACATCGCCCAGACCCGCGCCAAAGGCGCAACTCCCGTCCTCGTCACGCCCATGAACCGCCGCACCTTCGACGACGCCGGCCACATCACCAACTCCTTCGGCCCCTACCCCGACGCCGTCCGCGAAGTCGCCGCGGAACAAAAAGCCGCCCTCATCGACCTCAACGCCATGAGCAAAACTCTCTTCGAAGCCATGGGCCCCGAAGGCACCCTCAAAGCTTTCATGCACTACCCCGCCAACTCCTTCCCCGGCCAGACCGCCGCCATCAGCGACGACACCCACTTCAACAGCTACGGCGCCTACGAGCTCGCCCGCTGCATCGTCCACGGCATTCTCGAACTCAATCTCCCTCTCACAAAATTCCTCGACCCCGCCATCCCCTACTTCAACCCCGCCCACCCCGACTCCCAACCCGACTTCCACCTCCCTTTCACCCCCATCCTGCGTCCAGGCGACCCCACAAAACTCGGCCAAACCTAGCGTTCCGTCAGCACCGCCTCCACATCTGTCTTAAAATCCGCCTGCCGTACTGCACCAACATACGTCTTCGCCACCCGCCCTTCTTTATCCACCAGGATCGTTGTCGGCAATCCCTCTAACCCGTACTCAAGCTGCGACATCCTCTCCGGAATCGTCACCGGGTACGGCACCCTGAACTCATCCACGAATTTCTTCACCTTATCTCTTCCGCCTTCGTCCAGCGCAACCCCCACAATCGCCAATCCCCGCGGTCCCAACTCCCGCGACAACCGAATCAGCCCCGGAGTCTCTTCCCAGCAAGGCCCGCACCAAGTCGCCCAGTAGTTCACCAGCACCACTTCTCCGCGATGGTCCGCCATCCGCCACGTCCCGCCATCCAGCTGCGTCATCACCAGCTCCGGCATCACCCTTCGCTCACCCACCGGCGCAATCCCACCCGACATCCGCGTCCCGTAGTGCCACGCCCACGCCACCACCCCGAACGCCGCAGCCGCAACCCCATATCGCCCCCATCGCCGCCACCTCGCATCCATCGTTCACCCCCCAGCCAGCCTACCCTTTCCCGTGTTCTTCCATCTATGTACAGTAGGTAGAATCAAACCGTACGAAGAACGAGGATCGCGATCTACACCCCACGCCGAACTACCTCACTCAAGTCGATCGCCTTTCTCGTACTCCTCCTTCTGGCGACGCCCGCCGTCCCCTACTCTATCCAGAGCCACCAGGAGCTGGTCGACATCGCATGGAAGAACTCCATCCGCCCTCTCCTTCTCAAAAAATATCCGACTCTCACCGAAGCCCAGCTCCAGGAAGCTCACGCCTACGCCTACGGCGGATGCGCCATTCAAGACTTCGGCTATTACCCCTTCGGCAATGGATTCTTCTCCAACCTCACTCACTACGTCCGCTCAGGAGACTTCGTCCTTAACCTCCTCCGCAACGCCCACACCGCCGACGAGCTCGCCTTCGCCATCGGCTCCCTCTCTCACTACATCGGCGATACCGTCGGCCACAGCACCGTCATTAACCTCGCCGTCCCTGTCGAATTTCCCAAACTCAAAGAAAAATATGGCGACACCGTCAATTACGCCGAGAACCCCCACGCTCACGTGGAAACCGAGTTCGCCTTTGACATCAACCAGCTCAGTAAGCTTCGCTTCGCCCCTTCTGCCTATGTCAGACACGTCGGCCTCGAAGTACCCAGGCCCCTTTTGCGCAAGGCATTCTTCGAGACCTACGGACTCAATCTGCCCGACATCATCGGCACCAAGGAAACCTCCATTCGCGTCTACCGTTATGCCGCGTGGCGATTTCTTCCTAACATCGCGCGCGCTGAAGCCCTCCTCCATAAGAAAAACTTTCCCGAGGACGTTCCCAGCCCGGAATTCGACGCGCTAAAAACGGAACTCCTTCAGGCATCCGCGGACAACGACTGGGAGGCCTATCGCAAAAAGCCAGGCGTCACCAGCCATCTCTACGCTGACTTCATCTTCATCCTTCCGAAAGTCGGCACCCTAAAGATGCTCGCCATCAAAGGGCCCACCCAGCAAACCGAGGACCTCTACATCAAGAGCGTCAATCACTCCATTAGAGCGCTGCGCTTCGTTCTGACCAACTTCGATCGCATCGAATACTACCTCCCCAACCGCGATCTCGACACCGGACTCGTCGTCAAACCCGGCGGATACTCACTCACCGACAAGACCTACGCCGAGCTTCTCGCCATGATCACCCAACATCCCGATAAGGTCATCCCCACTCAGCTCAAACACGATATCGTCGCATACTACGCCGATCCCAATTCGCCGATCATCACCAAAAAAGATCCGCAAAAGTGGGCCCAGGTCCAGGCGAACCTCAAAACCCTCGCCACCATGAAAACCATCGGCGAACTCGACCCCCTCCCCGAAGAAATACTCGATGGCGATTAGATTCCTGACCTGCCAGCGTGCTCTTGTCCCCCTCCGCTGCATCCAACAATTCTTGATCGACCGCGCTTCGGTTTAATTGACCAACTTTGATCCCCAGGAAAGACCACATTGAAGATCCTCCCCAGAAAATCAGCTCTCACCATCACGGCCCTCGCCCTCGCTGTCCTCGCCTCCGGATGTAACAGCGGCAAATCCGCCCCCACCCCAGCCAACTTCACCCTCGCCATCAACAACCACTTCCTCGATCACCCCGACTGTCTCTTCTCCGACACCCGCTTCCCATTCGAAACCAGCGATCCCGGCAAAACCAAACAGATGGACTCCCTCGTCAAGTCCCTCCTCCTCGACAAATCCGTCGAATCCAGCATCCATGTCAGCCGCTACACGGTCACCCCAACCGGCACCCGCTACGCGCCACACTTCTGCTATGGACATCGCCAGGTCACCAGCATTGACGGCTTCACCCCGATCGCCGTCAACGAAGGCTTCAAAGAAACCACCGTCACCTACAGCTACACCATGAAGGAGATTCCCGTCTGGGCCCTCAGCCACGACGTTCAGGCCGCCTTCCCCGACATGGCCCGCGCCACCAGCAGTCAGGTCACCGCAAAAGCCACACTCGCCCAAACCACCGTCGGCTGGCAGATCCCCGACTAACTCTCCGCGGCTCCCGCCAATCCCATCTGTCCTACAATCAAATCAGGATGGACCTCGCCGCCAAATCCGCAATCCTCCAAACCACTCTTCGCGACCTCGGCAGCGTCCTCGTCGCATACTCCGGCGGCACAGACTCCGCCTACCTCGCCTACGCCGCCCACCAGGTCCTCGGCGAAAAAATGCTCGCCGTCATCGCCGACTCAGCCTCCCTCCCCCGCGCCGAACTCGCCGCCGCCCTCGCCTTCGCCGCCCACCACGCTATCCCCCTCCAAATCCTGCAAACCAACGAACTCGAAAGTCCCGACTACCAGCGCAACGACGCCCTCCGCTGCTTCCACTGCAAAGACGAGCTCTTCACTCAGATGGAGCAAGCACGCAGCGAATGCGGCTTCGCCCACATCGCCTACGGCATGAACCTCGACGACCGCGCCCCTGGTGTAGCCGAATTCCGTCCCGGCCAGCAAGCCGCCGCCGCCCACCACGCAGTTGCCCCACTCGTCACCGCCCAGCTCACTAAATCCGAGATCCGCCAGCTCGGCCGCCAGGCCAATCTCTCCCTCGCCGACAAGCCCGCCTCCGCTTGCCTCGCCTCGCGCATTGAGTACGGCCGTCCCGTCACCCGCGAAAATCTCTCGCAGGTCGAGCAGGCTGAAGCCGCCCTCCACGCTCTCGGCTTTCCGCAGGTACGCGTCCGCCACCACGGCGATCTCGCCCGCATCGAAATCGCTGTCGAAGATCTCCCCCGCGCCCTCAACCTCACCACCCTCGAAAAAATCACCGCCGCCGTCAAGCCCCTCGGCTTCCTCTATGTCACCCTCGACAGCGAAGGCTACCGCTCCGGCAGCATGAACGACGTCCTCCCCCTCTCCGCCCTCACCTCCGCCAACCGCTAAAAACGAATCCCCCTCGATCAGCATGCGACCGAGGGGGAGATCGTTATCGGCCGCAGCCTCTACGGAGTTGCCGCCTTCTTTGCCGGAGCACTTGCCTTCGGCTTCCAGAACCCCGGGTCTCCTTTGATAATGTCGTCGGCCGGATAGCTCATCTTCGGATTGAACGCGAACAGGTTCAACTGCTCCGACTCAATGCACGCCGCTTCCAGCTCGCTCGCCTTCTTCATCCCGTTCTCTCCGATCAAGGACATGACCTTGTTATCGTTGATGGCGTTCTGATCGAGCTCCGCAAGCGATCGCCTCGGCCTTATCAGCAGGTGCAATCCGCCAAGCCCTGACCCGTACGCGGCGTCAAACATCGCCCACCCCGCATCCGGCACGGCCTTTTCATACGCGCTCTTGTAGATCGCCACCAGGTCGCTCCAGTCCTTGTCATGCCCCGGGCGTACCTTGAACTCGAGTATCTCGAAGTACCGCGAACGTGAAATATCGGCTTGGTCTGCGCGCAGGCTCATACCCTCGTTGTACAAAAACACGCCCGTACTGTAGTCGGTCAACTGTTCCCCATCCATAACCGTCGCGCGATCCATCGCCGCCGTGAACGTTGCATTTTTCGCCTGCGCCTGAGTGTCCTGCTCCCACGCCGCAAACGAGGGGTAGCCCATCAGGAACAGCGCGCGCGACACCCCCGACAGCGACTCCATCCCCAGGTAATGCGTCGGCCACTTCGAAGCCGTCATCGCCTGAACGAATAGGCTCTCTGTCTTCAGATGCGCATCACCCGCCCTTCCCGGCTTCAACACCTCACGTTGGATCACCAGCACCTTCGGCGGCGGCCCCGTATGTGTGCCAGACATCCCCTGTGCCCCTGCAACATTGAAACTCACAACCATCCCGGTAAATAGAAGACACAAACCCGCAGTAATTCCTGTTAACTTTTTCATCGTGCGAGCCTCCTTTGGCTCTTTGTGAAACAGTTCAGGTGACATTTTTATTGGCGGCAGCGCACAACGAGTCCTCGAGGTGGCATAGAGACCTCTCGAAGCGTGGGGCCGGGAACGCGTTAGAATTTGGAACGCCAGAAGTCTATACCCATCGCCCCTCTTTGCAACATCTTTTTCCCTCCCCCGTGAAACAATGACCTCATGCGCATCGCATACCTCGACTGCTTCGCAGGCATCAGCGGCGACATGCTTCTCGCAGCCCTCGTCGACGCCGGAGTCGAACCCGGCGTCCTCCACACAGCCGCCGCAGCGCTAAACCTGAACGCCACCCTCAAAATCGAAAAAGTCGATCGCAGCGGAATCTCCGCGACCAAAGTCCACGTCTTCGAAGGCAACCACCCCGCCGAAGAACCCCACTCCCATCACGATCACTCACACCCACACAAACCCGCACACACCCACGGCCGCTCCCTCTCCGTCATCCGCAACCTGATCGACGCTGCTTCACTCGCCCCGGCTGTAAAACAAACCGCCATCCAGACCTTCGAACTCCTCGGCGCCTCCGAAGCCAAAATTCACAACCTCCCCATCGAAAAAATTCACTTCCACGAAGTCGGCGCGGTCGACGCTATCCTCGACATCGTCTGCGCCGCCGCAGGCATCCACTCCCTCCAGATCGACCTCTGGTTCTGCTCCCCCCTCAACGTCGGCGGCGGCATGGTCGACTGCGCCCACGGCCGCTTCCCCGTTCCCGCCCCCGCCACCGCCGATCTTCTCCGCGGCCTCCCTACCTACTCCGCACACATCGAAAATGAGCTCGTCACCCCCACCGGCGCCGCGCTCATCCGCATGCTCTCACCCACTTTCGGGCCCCAACCCGCCATGCGCGTGCAACAAATCGGCTACGGAGCCGGCGCCCGCAACCCCAAAGACTTCCCCAACGTCCTCCGCCTCTCCATCGGCGAATCCGCCGACGCCACTCACTCCTCCGTCGCCGTCCTCGAAACCGCAATCGACGATCTCTCCCCGCAAATTCTCGCCCACGTCGCCGAGCGCGCCTTCACTCTCGGCGCACTCGACGTCATGTCCACCGCTGTCCAGATGAAAAAGGGCCGTCTCGGCACCCTCATCACCATGCTCGCCGACGACGCCCACGTCGCCGCTCTCGAAGATCTCCTCCTCCGCGAGACCAGCACCCTCGGCGTCCGCATCCACCACGAACGCCGCACCGTCCTCGACCGCGCCCACACCACCGTCACCACGCCCTACGGTGACATCGCCATCAAAATCGCCTCCCGCAGCGGCGAAGTCTTCAACGCTGCGCCCGAGTTCGAAGACTGCCGCGCCGCCGCCCAAAAACACAACGTTCCCGTCAAGCAAGTCATCGAAACCGCACTCTCAACCTACCTTCAGGCGAAACAACGATGAACGAGCCGCAACCAACCCGGGTGCCCCACATCTCGATTTTGAGATATGGGCCTTCGCGAAGCGAATCGCACTCTTACACCCGACCCAAAATTCAATCATGAACAAGCCCACCCTCCTCGAACTTCTCGCCCAGGTCCAGTCCGGCGCCCTCACACCCGCCGCCGCCACCGAGCGTCTCGCCACCCTCCCCTACGAAGACCTCGGCCACTCTCGCATCGATCACCATCGCACCCTCCGCACCGGCCTCCCCGAAGTCATCTACGCGCAAAACAAATCCCCCGACCAGACCGCCGAAATCTTTACCCGCATGGCTGCCTCCGGCATCGACGTCCTCGCCACCCGCGTCGACATCCCCACCGCCACCGCCGTCCTCGCAGCCATTCCCGCAGCCATCCACCACCCGCAAGCCCGCGCCATCACCCTCAAACAAACCCCACCCGTAGAGCCACAAGGCAACATCGCCATCCTCACCGCCGGCACCAGCGACCAGCCCGCAGCCGAAGAAGCCGCCATCACCGCCGAGCTTTTCAACGCAAACGTCATCCGCCTATACGACGTCGGCGTCGCCGGCCTCCATCGCCTCCTCGCCGTCCGCGATCAGCTCGCCGCCGCCGACGTCATCATCGTCTGCGCGGGCATGGAAGGCGCGCTCCCCTCCGTCGTCGGCGGCCTCGTCGGCGTCCCCGTCATCGCCGTCCCCACCTCCGTCGGCTACGGCGCCAGCTTCGACGGAGCCGCCGCACTCCTCGGCATGCTCAACTCCTGCTCGCCCAACATCACCGTCGTCAATATTGACAACGGCTTCGGCGCAGCCTACACCGCCGTCCTCATCGCTCGCGCCGCCAGCCGCATCTAAAACCTCCGCATCCCCGGCGCTGTGCATCGAAGTCCATGTGCACTCCAACCGAATTGCGCCTATGCTTTATGCATGAACAAAGACGCGCTGAAAAAACTGAAAAAACAGTATGAACAGAAGTCCAAAGAGGTCTTGAAAGATATAGACGCTCTGGGCAAATACGAGAGCAAGGGAGACACGGAAAACGCCGAATTGATGAGAAGGCGCATCCGAAAGAGCGCAGTCGATGCAACGGCACTCCTGCGTCAGGTTGGGACTCTCTTACCGCCACCGGCTACCAAATCCTGATCGTTATTGACGGAAAGTGAAGCCTCAAACCACAGCCAGTTCCGACAACAAATCCGCACTACGATTATTCCGCCCGCAAAGCGTCTACCGGATCAACCGCCGCAGCACGTCGCGCCGGCAGATAGCTCGCCGCCACTGCGGAAACCGCCAGCACCAGCAACACCGCAACATAAGTCAACGGATCCAGCGGACTCGTCCCAAATAGCAGCGACCTCATCAGCTGCATCAGTCCCGCCGCCGAGCCCACGCCAATCGCTACGCCGATCGCCGTCAGCACCAGCGCCGAGCGCACAAACATCCACTTCAGTTCTCCTCGTTGCGCACCCAGCGCCAGACGAATTCCGATCTCGCGTGTCCGCTGCGATACGGAGTAGGAAATCACCCCATAAATTCCAATGATCCCCAGTATCAAAGCCATGCTGCCTGCAATCGCCAGCATTACCAGGGTGAACGAAGTGCGCGCCATCGACTCGCTGTAAATCTCCTGCATCGTCTCCACCGACGCGAGTGGAAGATTCGAGTTCACCGACCAGACAGCGCGCTGCATCTCGTTGATGAAGGTCTCCGTTCCAGCCCGGCTGCTCCGCAAGGCGAAGTAAGCGGTGCGCCTTGCATCGGGAGGTCCAGGACCGTAAAGATCGCGCATCATCGAAGGCCAGTACACAGTTGCAGGCGAGCTCTGATCGACACCGTTCTCGCGTACATTCTGCACCACCCCGACCACTTCATGCCACGGCATGCTGGGATATTCGCGGAAGCGCTTGCCGATGGCCGCATTGGGCGATCCCCACAGTTCGCGGGCCAGATTCTCGGACACGATGCCCACCGGCCTCAGGCCGTATATATCCGTCCACGCAAAATCACGCCCGGCAACGATTCTTGTACCGGCGGTATGGAAATAACCGGGCGAAACGTAGTTGTACAGGCGCATGGGAGGTTCTTCTCCGCCTTGATAGTTTTTTCCTTCGATGAAGATGTCATCCCAGTTCGGTTCGGCCCCACTCATGGGAACGGAAACCGCGAAGCCCGCAGACGAAACCCCGGGAATTGCCGCCAGTTTGTCCTGGATGCTGTTCTGAATCCGCACGACTGTCTGCGGATCGCGAACCAGCGTCTCCGGAATCGAAATGCGTACCACCTGCAGCGATTTCGGATCGGTGAAGCCCGGATCGACGTTGTGCATCGCATGGAAGGTACGGATCATCAGCACGGCACTGATCAGCAGCACCACCGCCATGGCTACCTGTGCCACAACCAGCAGGTTGCGACCTCGCTGCCGTTCGCGGCTGACGCTTGCCGTTCGCATCGTACCGATCAGCGGCGCGGCTCGCCCCGAAGGCGCATAACGCAGCACAGCAATCGAACCGAATAGCAGTCCGGAGAACACAGACAGTATCAGCGTGAATGCAAGCGACAGACCATCCAGCGATATCTCGCTCAGACGCGGCAGATTCTCCGGCCCAATCGTCGTCAACAGCCGCAATCCCGCGTACGCAACTCCCACGCCCACTGCACCGCCCAGCAGGCCAAGCGTCACGCTCTCCAACAACAGCTCACTGGCAATCCGCCATCGTCCCGCCCCGAGCGCTGAGCGGATTGCAAGCTCCTGCTGCCGCCCATCGGCACGCACCAGCAGCAGGTTGGCCACGTTGGTGCACGCGATCAGCATCACCAGCCCAATCGTCGCCATCACCACCCACAGCACATTGCCGATACTGCCGACCACCTGCTCCTTCAAAGGTCGAAACGCCGGCGTGATCTTCCACCTCTCGTACCAGTGCGAATCGCTGCCTGGCCCGTTCGACCACGAGTCCATCCAGACGCTCAGCAGCCGCGACACATCGGCGTCGGCCTCAGAGATGGTAACGCCCGGCCGAAGCCGCCCGATCCCGTGGTACGCAAAGCCGGCCAATATCTCCTTCACCGGATCGAAGGCCATCGGCTCCAGCAGATCGAAGTCGTGGCTGACAACTTTGAATCCACGCGGCATCACGCCGGCTATCTCGTGCGGCGTCGAGTCGACATTGATCACGCGGCCCACCACACTCGGGTCGCCGCCAAACCGACGTTGCCAGTATCCATAACTCAGCATTACCCGCCGCGCCCCGTGCGGGTCCTGGTCTGCCGCGGTCAGCCATTGCCCCGCAGCCGCAGGCACACCCAGCGTCTGCAAAATGCCATCGGTAATCAGCACCGTATTCACCTGCTCCGGCTGCCCCAGTCCCGTAATGCTTCCCGTCCCCGACTGCCACACGCCCATGGATTGGAATGTGCGATTATGCGCGGCGAAGGTCAGATACATCGAGGCCGACAGCCGCAGTTCATCCCGAAAGTCGGCCAACCCCGGCGCGCCCGGGGCGTTCAGACGCATCGCAATCAATTGCTCCGGCTCAGGATACGGCAGCGGTTTGATCAGCACGCTGTTCAACACACTGAACACCGCTGTGTTTGCGCCAATTCCAATGGCCAGCGTCAACACCACAGTCGCCGCAAAACCAGGCGATCGTCGCAGCCGCCGCATCACCAGCTTTAAATCCGCCGCAATCGATTCCAGCCTTGGCCACTGCCACACCTCACGGCTTCGCTGTTCCATCAAAGTCGCGTTGCCAAATTCGCGCTGTGCCTTTTGTCTGGCTTGCGCTGGCGGCACGCCCTCGGAAATCAGTTCTTCCGTTCTCTCCTCAAGATGTTCCTGAATGGAGGCCGACAGATCGTCATAGCGACGATTGCGAGAAAGAAGTTGGGATAGCCATCTCATCGAAATCCTCCTGATGTCCCTGAGTCATTAACTTCGCTCTACGTCCTGAATCATTAATTTCGCTCAAATTGCCAAGCACCGAAGGCCCGATACATACCAGCCTGGGGCGAAGCCCCAGCTACAGTCGCCACGCAATTCAAAGGGCCGAAGGCCCGATACATACCAGCCTGGGGCGAAGCCCCAGCTACAGTCGCCACGCAATCCAAAGGGCCGAAGGCCCGATACATACCAGCCTGGGGCGAAGCCCCAGCTACAGTCGCCACGCAATTCAAAGGGCCGAAGGCCCGATACATACCAGCCTGGGGCGAAGCCCCAGCTACAGTCGCCACGCAATTCAAAGGGCTGAAAGCCCGATACATACCAGCCTGGGGCGAAGCCCCAGGTACAGTCGCCAAGCAATCCAAAGGGCTGAAAGCCCGACATATAACTTTGACGAACGAATGACTCATCACTAAGCCTTAGCAACTGCCAGCACTCGTGTAATACCGGTGAACATCTTCTCGAAACTTGAAACCTCTCTTTCCAAATGCCGAACGCCCGCATCGGTCAGGCGGTAGATTCGCGTAGGACGTCCCTTCGCAGAAATCCCCATCTCCGACTCGAGCAACCCTCCCTTCAGCATTCGCTGCAGAGCCGGATAAAGTGAGCCTTCTTCCACCTGCAGAAGATTGTCCGAAACCTGCTTGATATGTTTCACCAGCGCGTAGCCATGCATCGGCCGTAGCCGGAGCGACTGGAGAATCATGATCTCCAATGCGCCAGGAAAAAGGTCGCGATATTCAGGGTTCTTTGCCATGAAACGAATAATACCCTAAATACCTATTTTAGAAATAGTCTTTTTATAAAATAAAACGGAGCGACAGGAATGAGTCTCGCTCGCATTCAATCGGAAAGCACTCAAGGTGCTTCGAGCTTCACATCGCACCCAACTAAAAAGAGACCCTCCGTGGGAGGGTCTCCATAATCGCAAATAGGAGGGTCTCTTTGCCCGAGACCCGTTTGCCAAGATTCTTACTAACAGCTTTCTCCCTGGGAGAGGGACTGTCTTTGTTAATACTAGCGATACTGATCGATCATGTCGTTGCTCTTAAGCAACTTCTTGCGCTGTCACGGCAAATTCCGGCATTAGTCAGTCCATGTAGAGGATTACCGAATTAATTACTGATTCTAAGATATTTACTCTTCAATTTATTTTTTAATTGCGTTTTCAGCCCGGAAATCGCATGTCAAGCCCCAAAACCACCTAAATCACACAAACGAAACAACATCGAGTTGGCATTTTAGTTAGCTCCGTTCCGGTATACTGAATATATAGATCGGAAATCAAAAGCAAAGCCCCGGACCTCTCCGGGGCTTTTGCTTTTAGGAGAGAGAGTCAACTGGCAACCCGTTTGTTATGAAGATTTTGCACAAAGTCGACCGCCAAGTCATTGAAAACAAGGAACCGGCAATCGGCAGTTACCCCTAACTCCTTATGCTGCACGATTTTGGCCGTAAGCCCTTTGTTATGACGATTTTGCAGATAGCGAAGAACCGTAAATTGCTGATTCAAGGAAACTTACGCGCGGGATATAGAGGGGGTACCCACCTCCAAAGCCCAGTCCCAGACCTAGGCCAGTCCTTACTGATTTACGCCACTCGCCAGAAATCCACCGTCCACCACAAGGATTTCGCCCGTGACAAACGCCGAAGCATCGCTCGCCAGAAAGATCGCCGAGCCGACCAGCTCCTGGGTCTTCCCGAACCGCCCCATCGGAGTCCGCATCAGCAGCTCCTTGCCCCGATCGCTCTCATCCAGCAGCTTTTGGTTCAGAGCCGTACGAAAGACGCCGGGAGCGATAGCGTTCACCGTCACCCCATGCGAGCTCCACTCCACCGCCAGCGACTTGGTCAGCGCACCCACCGCAGCCTTGCTCGCCGCATACGCCGTCACTTCCTTCAAACTCACAAACGTATTCAGCGAAGCAATGTTGATAATCCGTCCGTACTTTCGCTCCAGCATATGTTTGCCGAAGATCTGGCACGCGCGCAGCGTACCCGTCACGTTCGTATCCATAATGCCGTCCCACGTCTCCTCCGAAACCGTCAGCGTAGGTTCTCGCTTGATCTTCCCCGCGCAGTTGATCAGAATATCGACCTTGCCAAACTCCTTCACCGTTCCATCCAGCAACGCCTGCAATGTCGCTCTGTCCGAGACATCCGAGGTCAGTCGCAATGCCTTTCGGCCCGTAGCTTCAATCGCCTTTGCTGCATCATTCACCTGCTCCTGCCGCCGCGAACTCGCCACAACATCGGCCCCCGCTTCCGCCAACCCGACCGCCATCGCCAGCCCGATACCCGAGGTCCCACCCACCACCACAGCCGATTTGCCGCTCAGATCAAACAACGGATGCCCCATTGAAACCGTCCTCTCTTATTTCGTAATCTGCCGCGTTGCCACGTCCTGCACCGCTAAGACATTCTCCAGTAAATGGTCCACAACCTCTTCCGGCGGACGATCGTTCACGATCCGAAAAGCATCGGTCGGCTTCTCCAGAGTCGCGAGCTGGCTCTCCAGAAGCAGCGGATTCATATACTCATGCTTCCGGCCCGCCAGCCGCCGCGCAATCAACTCTTTCGATCCATCAAGAAATATAAACTGGATGTGCGTTGGAGATATTCCCGCATCCAGACTCTCATGGTACTTCGCCTTCAGCGCAGAACACGCCAGAACTCCGTTCTTGCCCTCCCTGTCCCATCCCCGCAACAGCTCATTCAGCGCCTGCAGCCAGGGAGCGCGGTCCTGATCGGTCAAGGGTTGTGCCGTAGCCATCTTCTGCTTGGAAGCGTTGGAAAAATAATCGTCGGCATCGGCAAAAATCCAGCCCATCCGCTCGGCAAGTAGTCTGCCGATCGTAGTTTTTCCGGAACCGCTGACGCCCATTACAACCACAATCATTACAGCTCCCTGAGGTCACTGCCGGGACTTACGAAAAAAACGAGCTGCTGACTCCAACAACGCGTTCCAATTGCTAACGCTGAATTCGCGCCGACCCTCCGCTCGCAAAGGCTTTCACCTGATCGATTGTCGCCATCGTCGTGTCGCCGGGGAACGTCGTCATCAACGCGCCATGCGCCCAACCCAGCTTGATCGCTTCCTGAGCTGTCTCGCCATTCAGCAACCCGTAAATAAACCCGGACGCAAAACCGTCGCCGCCGCCGACCCGGTCGTGCACATTCAACTCGGTCGTCGGAGCATGAACCGCCGTCCCATTCACCCACGCGACCGCGCTCCAGCTGTGATGGTTCGTGGAATGAACCTCACGCAGCGTCGTAGCAACCACCTTCACGTTCGGATGCCTCGCCACAACCTGCTCGATCATGGAAAGGAACACGCCCGTATCCAGCTTCGAGCTGGAATGAACGTCCGGCCCCTTGAAGCCCAGGCCTTTCTGCAGGTCTTCTTCGTTGCCCACCAGCACATCGACGTGATCGGCAATCGCACCCAGCACCTTGTGCGCCCGCTCCATCCCGCCGACCGACTTCCACAGCTTCTCCCGGTAGTTCAGATCGAAGGAACATACCACCCCGTGCCGCTTGGCCTCCTTCAACGCCTCAATCAACAACTCCGATGTCGTCTCCGACAGCGCGGAAAAAATGCCGCCGCTATGGAACCATCGCACGCCCTGGCCAAATATCTGCTGCCAGTCGAAATCTCCCGGCTTCAACATCGCCGCAGCCTCGTTGCAGCGGTTGTAAAACACCACCGGCGCGCGCACGCCAAGACCCTGGTCGCTGTACACCGTCGCCATATTCGGCCCGCGCGTTCCGTCGTGCGCAAAATGTTTGTAGTAAGGCTTGACGCCCATTGCCCGCACACGTTCCGCTATCAGGTCGCCGATCGGGTAGTTCACCATTGCGGTCGCGATGCCAGTCCTCATTCCGAAGCCATCCGCCAGATTTGCAGCAACGTTGAACTCGCCGCCGCTGACATGGATTGCGAGCGTATGCGCTTTGCGGAATGGAATGATGCCGGGATCGAGCCGATTGACGAGAGCTCCCAGCGAAAGCAGGTCAAGTGTTCCCTTTTCGGGGATCGTAAAACCGTGATTCATGTCGTTGCTCCTCTGTGTTTCTCGATTCCCGCTCGGGAGACCGAGCTCGCTATCGATGGTGCGTTGCTCTTATACAAAACCTTGCGCTACAAGCCGACAAAGACCGGCTTGATATGGCGTTCAAACAGATTGGTCGTCACGTTCCGTGCGACGACCTCTTCATTCGCTTCGAGGGCATTCAGATATCTATCCCCCATCTTGGCCGCGACCTTGAACCCCACATGCAGCAACTGACGGAAGCTCGGATTGTAGGCCTTATTGCTCTGATCATGCCGCAGCGCAGACGTGTACTGTTCGCTCGTCCAGCGCGCGACCTCTTCCGGCTTCGGCAACCGTGCCGGATCAATATCGATCACGGTCGCATACGGAGCACACAGCTCCTCTCGATGCGCATATGCCTCGGCGTATACCTCCTTCGCAATCTCCAACCCTGGTCCCCCGGCCTCCGCAAGTCCAATCAACTCTTCCAGCCACGTCGTCCCTGCAGTCTTCAGGTGCACCCCTGCATTAAACTTTTTCACTGCATCGTGAATCGCCTTATAGATCGAAAACTTATCCGAGCCCGAATGAACGCTCAGCTTCAAATTCGCCGGCAATCCGTAAGTCTTCACTGCAAAGGCGATCGCAGCCAGGTCTTCGTTGAACTCCTTGGTAAATTGAGCGACATCGCCCGCGTAGTCCACACCTTTGTTGAACCGTCCCGTGAACTTGGGTGCAATCGTCTGGATCGGAATCTTCTCATCTGCAATCGCCGCTAAGATAATGAGCAGCTCCACGGGCGTTTGCGGAGAGTCCGTCTCGTCCATCGAAACCTCGGCCACAAAACGACCCACACCTTTCTTCTCTGCAAGAAAACGATAGATGCGTCCTGCATCCTGAACCGCAGCAAGAAACTTGTTGGCCACGCCCGACACAAAAGCCGCATCCGTTTTGAAGGGCACTTCGATATGCGGAATCTTCACCGTACCAATCAGCTCCGGGTGCCGTGCCACAAATGCGGCGACATCTTTCGTATCTGCCGGCTGCCCGATCATGTCTGCTACATCCAGCGTAAAAAAATCGCAGGGATCGAGAAACCTTTCCACCGTCTTCAAATTGATGTGGTCGGCATCCAGGAAGTAAGGTTTGGTCCAGCCCAACTCCTTCACAGCCGAATCTGCTTCAATCCTGGTTTCGCTCGGCTCCGATCCAATGATTGTGTGCTCGCGGTTGGACTTATTCCATACCGGCACCACCTCAACACCGGCCTTCCCAGCTAAAACACATGCCGCAAGTTGCGCCTTGGCCTGATGCGCAAACCTGTCGCCCACACCTATTGAAAATTTAGGAAGTTTCAGTCCTTCACTCATAGCAGCACCCTTCTTACTCTCAAAAGCTAATTGGTCTAACCAATTTGTAGTTGTCCCAGCATACCGGCAAAACAACTCTCTCGCAAACCGGTTTAGCAGTTGAATCGTCCTTCATACGCCCAAAGCCCCAAGCCGGGGTTCGAAATGTAGAAGATCTCCTCACCGTCCACCGTATTCCAGCCATCCTTAAGAGTTTCGGGGTTGTATTTCGCTGCATATTTGGCCAGATCTCCGTACTCAAAATGCACTCCTTCAATCTCTTCGCGAGTGAGATGGCCGGGACAATACCGGATCGCGAATCGTCCTTCGCTTGATCCGTGGATCAGGTGGGCTGCGGCGCTCAAATTTCCTGCCAGTTGGGGATCTTCGCGGACAGCCTCAAGCGTGCGTGGGGTTCCGCAGTAGCCATACTTGCGGATCAACACGTCGATTGCGGCGTCCTCGCCAAACTCGTGGACTCCGGGCGCAAGCACAATGAGTTCGGCGTTGTCGGCCAGCGCCATTCGAGTGCGATAGATACTCTTGTTCCCGAGCCACGTGCTTTTGAATTCGTGAGGGTCGAGAAAGACTACTGCTTTCTTGATCTCACGGCTCATCATCTTAAAGTTCACTTTGAGGCTTAGGGCTGCGGCAAGTTCGAAACACTCGGTGTCATCACCAACGTAGAGGCCGCGAATGACGAGGTTTCCTTCGGCATTCTTTCCCACCACGGTCAGGACGTAGACGATCGGAAGATGCTTTGCGAAGTGGTCGCTTGCATAGTTCAGCACACGCCTTACGGGCGTGTCGGGCCGGCCCATCATGCGTTCCATGCCGTAGACAGCGCCGAGGAAGTGGCTGCGATGAATGCCGATGGAACCGCCTGTGCCGACGAAGATGTTCTTGTTGTAGCCTGCCATGCCGACGACTTCGTGTGGGACTATCTGGCCGATGGAAAGAATCAGGTCGTGGCCGCCGTCGCGCAAGCGTTTGTTCACTTGCGCAGGCCAGGTGTAATCGAGTTTGCCTTCACTGACCTCGTAGACGAAGCTGCCGGGAACTTCGCCTAGGGTCACCACGTCGTTTCGCCAGTCGTGGACTCGGAAGAGATTCCGAGGAGTGGCACCGTACATGGTGGCGATCTCCTGATCTGTCATCGGTTTGTGGGTCCCGAGCGCGGGCAGAATGTCGAGGAGTTTGTCGGCGTAGTATTGCCAGGCGAGTTCAGTGAGGATGCCGCTTTGTGAGTGCATTCGTGTGAAGTCTGGCGGGACTGCAAGCACTTTTTGGCGTGGACCGAGGCGATCCAGTGCATGGAACAGGTTCGACCGCACTTGTTCGGGGGACATTTCGGTGGTTGGGGTTCCGACTGCAAAGAAGAGACTCATCTTGTTCTGATCTTACTCCGGGAAGGATTTAGGGCAGTGGGTTTTGGCTGGGGATTTTCCGGTTCGTTCGCAAAAAATATTTCCGGCTTTTTGTGCGATTTACGGGCCTTTTTGAAGGGGGTGGCGGGAAAAATGGTGTTTTGGCGATGGTAAATTGCTGGTGAAATCGTGGTGAATGGCGTGCAAAACGTGGCTGGTTAAAGCATCATTTTCGGCGATGAAAAACGTGCCACTTTTTTCAACTTTATTTTTGGCCAAACAATCGATTTCACCACTGGAAGCCCTTCGGGTTCGATGGAATGCAGGTGGCCGATGGGCGGTTAGCGCACGGCCCGTGGACTGCCGGGAATCGTAGCGATATTCTCAGTAGTGCACGCATTCTTCGTAGATTCGGAATCCGAGTTACGCCGAATCGACTCAGATACTTTCGGGTTATGCGAACGATGCATGGATTGCAGGGCTCAGTCCTCCGATCGAACCAGCCAAAAGGAGAGAGATCATGTCAACCGAAACGAAGTGCCCCTTCCATCACGCCGCAGGTGAAGGCACATCGAACCGTGACTGGTGGCCGAACCAGTTGAACCTCAGGATCCTGCATCAGCACTCGCCGCTGTCCGATCCCATGGATAAGGACTTCAACTATGCTGAAGCGTTCAAGAGCCTCGACCTGGCAGCGGTGAAGAAGGACATCCTTGCGGTGATGACGACATCGCAGGACTGGTGGCCAGCGGACTTCGGGCACTATGGACCTTTGTTCATTCGCATGGCGTGGCACAGCGCGGGAACGTACCGCATCGGCGACGGTCGCGGTGGCGCGGGGTCCGGGCAGCAGCGTTTCGCTCCGCTCAACAGCTGGCCCGACAACGTGAGCCTCGACAAGGCGCGCCGGCTGATCTGGCCGGTTAAGCAGAAGTACGGCAACAAAATTTCATGGGCTGATCTGATCGTCCTAACCGGCAATGTTGCGCTGGAGTCGATGGGCTTTAAGACCTTCGGCTTTGGGGGCGGCCGCGAGGATGTCTGGGAGCCGGACCAGGACGTCTACTGGGGCACGGAGAAGACGTGGCTGGGCGGCGATCACCGCTATGGCAAAGGACAATCCGGCGAGGGCGTGATCGTAGCCGATGAAGAGATGCATGGCAGAGAAAAAGATCGTACCGGCGGCGGCACCAATGAGCGCAAATTGGAGAATCCGCTCGCTGCAGTGCAGATGGGTCTGATCTATGTGAACCCGGAAGGCCCGGATGGCAATCCGGATCCCATTGCCGCGGCCCACGATATCCGTGAGACCTTTGCCCGCATGGCAATGAATGATGAAGAAACAATTGCGCTGATCGCGGGCGGCCATACGTTCGGCAAGACGCACGGCGCCGGCCCTTCGTCCAATGTGGGACGGGAGCCCGAAGCCGCCGGCATCGAGGAGCAGGGCTTCGGCTGGAAGAACAGCTTCGGCACCGGCAAGGGCGGCGACGCGATTACAAGCGGCATTGAAGTCATCTGGACGACCAAGCCGACAAAGTGGAGCCACGACTACTTTGAGCATCTGTTTCGCTACGAATGGGAGCTGACCAAGAGTCCGGCCGGCGCGAACCAGTGGAAGCCGAAGAACGGTGCGGGAGATGGGACGGTGCCGGATCCGCACGATCCGTCCAAGCGTCGCTCGCCGTCGATGCTGACGACCGATCTCTCGCTGCGTCTCGATCCTGCCTATGAAAAGATCTCGCGGCGCTTCTACGAGCATCCGGATGAGTTTGCCGACGCCTTTGCTCGTGCATGGTTTAAGCTGACGCATCGCGATATGGGCCCCCGCGCGCGCTATCTCGGCCCCGATGTTCCGACCGAAGAGCTGGTCTGGCAAGATCCCATTCCCGCGGTGAATCACAAACTGATTGATGCGCAGGATATTGCCGCACTCAAGGCCAAGGTTCTGGCTTCGGGCTTATCCGTCTCTCAGCTGGTTTCGACGGCGTGGGCGTCGGCGTCGACTTTTCGAGGCTCGGACAAGCGTGGCGGCGCGAACGGGGCACGTATCCGCCTGGCGCCGCAGAAGGACTGGAAAGCCAATCAACCGGAGCAACTGGGGAAGGTGCTGAAGACGCTCGAAGGCATCCAGAACGAGTTCAACGGCAAGCAGTCCGGCGGTAAGAAGGTGTCGCTCGCCGACCTGATCGTTCTGGCCGGTTGCGCGGGTGTCGAGCAGGCGGCGAAGAATGCCGGCAACAACGTGACAGTTCCGTTTGAGCCGGGACGGATGGATGCGTCGCAGGAGCAGACCGATGTTGATTCCTTTGCCGTGCTGGAACCGATCGCGGACGGCTTCCGTAATTTCCTGAAAGGCAAATACACAGTACCGTCTGAGACGTTGCTGATCGACAAGGCTCAGTTACTGACACTCACCGCTCCTGAGTTGACCGTGCTCGTCGGCGGGATGCGAGTCCTCGGCGCCAACGCTGGACAGACAAAGCATGGCGTCTTCACCAAGCGGCCGGAGGCGTTGACCAACGACTTCTTCCTCAACCTGCTCGACATGGGGACGGAGTGGAAGGCGACCTCGGATGCACAGGACGTGTTTGAGGGGCGCGATCGGAAGACAGGAGAGGTCAAGTGGACGGGGACGCGGGTCGATCTGATCTTCGGGTCAAATTCCCAGCTTCGGGCTCTGGCAGAAGTGTACGGAAGCTCGGACGCGCAGGAAAAGTTTGTCCATGACTTTGTAGCTGCCTGGAACAAGGTGATGAACCTCGATCGTTTCGACGTTAGGTAGGGGCGCAGGCACGTTACGCGGCTGGGGTCTGCTTCCAGCCTAAAGTTTGTAAGCCTTGCGGACGAGGTTGACGGTCAGGTCCAGGATGACTTCGAAGGCTTCGTCTTCGTCGAGGCGTCGTTCTGCAACGAGGCGGCCGAGGAAGGCGCTGTCGACGCGGCGAGCTACGTCGTGACGAGCGGGGATGGAGAGGAAGGCGCGAGTGTCGTCATTGAAGCCGACGGTGTTGTAGAAGCCGGCGGTTTCTGTGGCTTGCTCGCGGAAGCGCATCATGCCCTCCGGCGAGTCGTGGAACCACCAGGGCGGGCCGAGACGCAGAGCCGGGTAGTGGCCAGCGAGCGGGGCAAGCTCGCGGGAGTACGCAGTCTCATCGAGGGTGAAGAGGATGAAGGTGAGGCGGGTGTCGTTGCCGTATTTGTTGAGCAGAGGCCGCATGGAGCGGACGTATTCGGTGGGAGAAGGCATATCGGCGCCTTTATCGCGGCCGAACTTCTCGTAGACAAGACGGTTGTGATTGCGGACCGAGCCGGGGTGCAGTTGCATGGTGAGGCCGTCTTCGATGCTCATGCCTGCCATCTCGGTGAGCATCTGGGCCTGGAATATCTGCTGCTCTTCGGGGACGGAGCGGCCGGAGAGGATCCGTCCGTAGAGCGAGGCGGCGACGGAGGGGTCGAGGTCGGCGGTGCCGGCGGTGAGGTGGCCGTGGTCGGTGGAGGTGCAACCCATGGTCTTGAAGAAGGCGCGACGGTTGCGCAGAGCGTTGAGGTAGCCCTTGTAGGTGGCGATGTCTTCGCCGGTGATTTCGCCGAGTTTTTCGATGTTGCCGAGGAAGCCGTCGTACTCTGCGTCGATGACAGAGTCGGGGCGGAATGCGGGGAGGATGCGGCCCTTCCAACCAGATTCACGAATGGCTTTGTGGAATTCAAGGGTGTCGAGGGGGCTGTCGGTGGTGGACAGGACCTCGATGTTGAACTTGTCGAAGAGTGCGCGAGGCCGAAACTCGGGGGTCTCAAGTTTTTTCGCAATGATGTCGTAGTACTCGTCGGCGTTGGCGGCACTGAGACGCTTGCCGAGGCCAAACTCATTTTCGAAGGTGTAGTCGAGCCAGAGGCGGGTTGGGGTTCCGCGGAAAAGATAGTAGTTGCGCGCAAAGATGCGCCAGACCTCGCGTGGGTCGGCGTTCTGTTTGCCGTCGTTTTGCGGGACGCCAAGTGACTCGAGCGAAACTCCCTGTGAGTAGAGCATGCGGAAGATGTAGTGGTCCGGTTGAATGAGGAGCGCGGCGGGATTGGGGAAGGGTTCGTTGAAGGCAAACCAACGTGGGTCTGTATGGCCATGGGGAGAGATGAGAGGAAGATCTTTGACCGACTCGTATAGTCTTGCGGCAACGGAGCGCGCCTCCCCATCGGCAGGAAACAATCTGTCTGGATCAAGAATCTTCATCTGCACCTCTCAGAACCGACTTATGGCGAAAATGTCAGCATCAAGAAGCCTATCAAAAATTTCACCGCACCCCGAACAAATGGCAGAGGAGCGGTTTAAGAGAAAAAAAAGCACCCCGAAGGGTGCCTTTTTTTGAACCGTTGTGTTTAGGGGATGTAGTAACGCATACCGGTGAAGACCATGCCGTTGGTCGCCTTGGGAGAGCCGCCGATACCAGCCCATGCATCGCGAGTGAGATAGCTGTAGACGCCCTGGTACTGGAGACGGCCGTACTTGGGGCTGTTGTAGACGCGGTAGGTGAAGCCGAAGGTGGCTTCGATCACGACACGGGTTACGCCTGCGCAATTTGCAGGTACACCCGGGTTGTAGGGAGCGGCACCAGCGAAACCGTTGCCGGTGGAGGTAGGCAGGGTTTCGATACCGCAGCCGGTGTTGACGGCGTTGATGGGAGCGTAGCCGATCAGCTTGCCGGCGGAGGAGCCGAGCGTGCTGAGATAGTAGGTGCGCTGCGCGTACTCGGCGCCGTAGTAGCCGAAGATATCCAGCTTCGGAGTGGGATGACCTTCGAGCGAAGCCAAGCCCTGGTAGGCTTTGATGGGCTCGAGGGTACCGTCGGGATGAACGGTGATGTCGGGCAGAGTGGAGGTGCCGTAGCGGCCTACGCCGGTACCGCCGAGTCCGTGGATCCCGATGTCAAGATACTTGGTGGCCGGCATTCGGATGTTGACGAAGCCGCCGCCGCCCATCTTGGTGTTGTTCTGGCCACCGGCAGCAGAGGGAATCGTGAGGGTCTCGTTGGGATAGTAGCGATCGCGGAACCAGCGGCCGAGAGCACCGATTTCAAAGTGACCGTATCTCGCATCGTACGTGCTCTTAAGGATGAGGTCGGGAGCGACGTTGTTGGAGTAGTTGGCGAGCGGACTATAAAGACCTCCGGCGGTACCGGCATTGCCGATGAAGAAGTTGGCATTGGCGTTCGAAGCGGAGTAGATGTACTCGGCCTGTTCGAGCGAGAGTGCCGCGGTGAAGCCTTTGCCGAAGGACTGCTGGAAACGAATTCCCGGCTGACGCGCCCAGCTGAAGCCGACGTGGTATTGCGAATCGACCGTCATCGGCAGGTTTTCGGTGCGGTTGTCAGTGGAGTGCTTGGTTTCGGTAACGAGAGACCACATCTGTCCGCCCGTGACCTTCAAACCTTCCTTGGTTGCGGCCTGGCCCCAGAACTGACGTTGACGAAGGGTATAGCTGTTGCTCTGGTTGTCGTTGCTGGTGGTGCCGGCGGAGAGGAAGTCGGCTTCGACGTAACCGGACAGCTTGAACGGGCCGGTGTTGCCTTCGAAGAGGCCACCGACACGGCTCTGACGGGCAGAGAAGTTGAGTTCGCTGGTGTGGGCCTGCGCCGCGCCAGGGTACGGAGTGGAGTTGAATGGCGTGTTGATGTCGGAGTTGATGGAACGCGAACGGTAGACACCTTCAAAGGCGAAGAAGGCGACCGGGGTGATGGTAATGCCCTTGTAGCGGAGGGCGAGTGGGTTGTCGAGTTGATCGGAGAAGGATTTCTTGGTGTCGCTGATGGTCTGGGCGAGGCCGACGCTGGTTGACTTGAGGTCGGTGACGGTGGAGTTGAGCGTGGAAACCGCCTCGGTGTTGGCTGAGAGGCCTGTGCTAAGAGCGTCGGTCTTTGCCGATGCGGTGGCGGCGGCTGCCTCTGCACCCTGTGCCGATTGCTGAGCTGCGGCAAGCTTTGCGTCCTTGTCGGCATTCTGGCGCTTGAGCTCATCGATCTGCGCCTGTTGGTTCTGCATTTGTTCGCGCAACTCGCGGATCTCGCGCTCTACCGGGCTCTCGACAGGAGTCTTTTGAGCGGTTTTTCTGGTGGTCGTCCTCTTGGCAGGTGTTGCGGTGCCGGTCTGTGCGTGCAGCGATATTGAACCGATCAGAAGAATGGCTGCCGTAATCGCTCTGAGTTGCTTCGTCATGGATCCTCGCAAGGTTGATTGAAAGGCACAAGGACAGCAAGAAAACCAATCAGGCCGCTAAGCCGAGACCGATCAACTTCCTTTTGCTCTTTCGGTTATCGTGACAAATAAGTGTGAATACAGGAATAATTTGCCGGGCATTCACAGAGATTTGATGTGCGAATTGAGGGAAACGAAACGGTTTGCCAGACTTTCGCCAGATTTTTTTCGTTGGGTTACGAAATGGAAGGTGGCACGAAGCGTGTGGCGGACCGCCCAGATGGGCATCTGACAATGTTCCCCTGTGCTGCACATTCGGTCTCAACTCATTTACCGTTGAACCTATGCCTTCTTATCGCATCGGCTTTCTTCTGTTGGTGGTTACGACCCTGGCTTCAGCGCAGTCCTCCCTAAAGCTTATCCCTATTCCCCGCGAAGTTCGCGTGACGGCAGAACGTCCTTTGGCTCACGGTGTGCGCATTCTGTGCGCCGCGCCCTGCGCGACCGAGGACAAGTTCGCTGTCAACGATCTTTCGGATGCGTTGCTGGCGCGAGGGATCGCGGTAACCGAGGTCAGTGGCTTCCCCATCGAACTGACCCGGCTGGCAGAGCACCCCGACGCGCGATTTACGGACGAGATGAAGGCCGAGGGGTACATGATTCATGCGACGGCGACCGGCCTGACGGTTGTGGGCGCTACAGCGGAAGGAGTGTTCTACGGAGTCCAGACGGCGAAGCAGCTTATCGAAGGCAGAGGCGCCGGCGCTGTGCTGCACGCGGCGAACATTCGTGACTGGCCGGCGATGAGGTACCGCGGACTGCACGACGATCTCTCGCGCGGACCGATTACTACGCTCGAATTTGAGAAGCGCATGATCCGCACGTTGGCGGCGTACAAGATCAATCTCTATTCGCCGTACTTCGAGCACACGCAGGAGTATGTTTCCAATCCGTTGATGGCGCCGCCCGGAAGCGTAACGCCTGAAGAGGCGATTGAGCTGGTTGCCTATGCGAAGCTGTACCACATCATCGTGGTTCCGGAGCAGGAGGCGTTTGGACATCTCCACCATAACCTGACCTGGGAGCAGTATCAGCAGATTGCGGAGACTCCGCATGGAGCAGTGCTGGCTCCGGGACAACCGGGCTCGCTCGATTTGATTAAGCAGATGTTTACGGAGCTAGCGACCTTGTATCCGGGACCGTTTTTGCATATCGGAGCGGATGAGACGGTGGATCTGGGTCTGGGGCAGACGAAGGCGGAGGTGGATTCCCGCGGACTTGCGGCGGTGTACCTGGATTTTCTGCAGCGCATCGTGACGGCTTTAAAGCCGCTCAATCGCAAAATTTTGTTCTGGGGGGACATTGCGCAGGATGCACCCGATCTGCTGAAGGGCCTACCGCAGTCGTTCAAGGATTCGACGATAGCCATTGCCTGGGTCTATAACGTGGAGCCGAAGTACGACAAGTATCTGACGCCGTTCACGAAGGCAGGCTTTGAGACGTGGGTTGCACCGAGCGTGGTCAACTACCGAAGGGTCTACCCGGACTACAATCTTTCGCTGCCGAACATTCAGCGGTTTACCGCGGATGGTCAGCGGCTGGACTCGACGGGGCAACTGAATACGATCTGGAATGACGATGGCGAGGGGCTGTTCAATCAGGACTGGTATGGGATTTTGTTTGGGGCGGCTGCAGCGTGGCAGAAGGGCGAGTCGTCGATTGCCGCGTTTCAGGATGCGTACGCGCAGGTGTTTCATGGCGATGAGACGGGGGATTTGAACGAGGCGCAGAAGGAGATGATGCTGGCGCACGCCATTCTGAAAGACCAGGCAAAAGAGGGGGACGGAACGAACAATATCTTCTGGCTCGACCCAATGTCGAAGGATGGTTTGAAGATTGCGGCGCAGGTCCGTCCTTATACCCATGAGCTGCGCATGCACGCTGAGCGCGCGCTGACCTTGATTGCGCAGGCGAGGGCGGCTTCGCCGGGTGTGCCGCCAGCCGCGGAAAATTCAGCGGCCCCCAATCCTGCGGCCTATCCTGCGGTTGGGACGGGGTTGCGGGAAACTGCGGCGATCGATGCGCTGGAGCTGGGCGCGCGGCGGATGGACTTTATCGGATTGAAGTTTCAGCTTGCGGATGAGATTGCCGAGGGCTATCAGCGCGCGTATGCCATGCAGAACACCAAAGACAGAAGGCAGCGCATGGACGTGAGCCGCGAGCTTTCGGACATCAATGGCATCAATGGCCGGATTGAGGACTACATCAATAACTACTCGCTGCTACGCGACCTGTTTGGGCAAGCGTGGTACCAGTCCAATCGTGCTTACGCCTTGCGGCCTGTGCTCGAGCATTATGACTACACGATTGGGATTTGGGAGGCACGCAGCGACAAACTGCATAGTGCACAACGGCAATGGGCGGATACGCATACTTTGCCGCCTGCGGCTGATCTGGGTTTGCCGCTGCCGCCTTCTTCGACGCAACCGTGAATCGGCGCGCATCATCTCAAGACTCATGACGAGATATTTCGGGGGTCAAGTCCCACTTGGATCGCAAAATCTGGCAATCTAAAAATCTGGCAATCTAAAAGACCATGCCTTTGACGCACCCCACCGGCTCTGCTCTCGGAATCGACTTCGGCACCACGAACAGCTCTATCGCTCTTGCACGAGCGAACGGGGCTGTTGAACTTGTGTCGTTTCCAACTGCAACAGCAAGTACGGAGTCGTTTCGATCCGTGCTTTATCTGGAGCAGTTCAAGCACACGGGTCGCACGCAAATCAAAAGCTTCACGGGACCGGGGGCGATTGAGCATTACCTCAAGGCAGAGCACAAGGGCCGGCTGATCCAGTCTCTGAAGTCATATCTCACCAGCCGCACCCTGACCGGCACGGAGGTGTTTGGGCGCCGCTACACGATCGAAGATTTGATCTCGCGCATTCTGTCGGACCTGCGACTGAATGCTGAGCGGCAGTTCGTGCAACCAATTCGCCACGCCACGGTTGGGCGGCCAGTTCGCTTCGTCGGCGCTGAGAGCGTGGAAGACGATGAGTTCGCCGTTAAACGCCTGAGGCAGGCTTTCCTGCATGCTGGATTCGACTCTGTCACATTCGAGATGGAACCGATCGCTGCGGCTTATGCCTATGAGTCCACGCTGGATCACGACGAACTGATTCTGATCGGAGACTTTGGCGGGGGAACCAGCGACTTCTCGCTGCTGCATGTCGGGCCCGGTGTGCGCGGACGAGGGCGCAGTGCGAAGGACCTTCTTGGCAACAGCGGTCTTGGGCTCGCGGGTGACAATTTCGATGCGCGCATCGTTCGAAAACTGGTGTCTCCCGCGCTCGGCTCCGACAGCTTCGAACGATCGTATTCTCATGCGGCCGATCGGCCTGCCAGCATTATCCCTGCCGTACCGGCGTGGATCTATGCCAACCTCGAACGCTGGCACCATCTCTCGTTTCTGAAGACGCGCAACGTTGCCGAGATATTGAAGAGCGCTCGTGCGCGGGCGCAGGAGCCGGAGAAGATTGCGGCACTGATCAATCTGATTGAAGAAGATATGGGGTATCAGCTGCATCAGGCAGTGCAGCGGCTAAAGGTTGACCTTTCGCGTGATGAATCGGCCGAATTTCGGTTCCGGGATGGAAGTATGGATATTGTCGCAACGGTCAGTCGCGCCGAGTTCGAAGAGTGGATAGGCGATGATCTGCAATCGATTGAACGCTGCGTCGATTCCCTGCTCGCAGCAAGCAACATCGAGTCGCGGGAGGTGGATCGAGTTTTCCTGACGGGAGGAACGAGCTTTGTGCCTGCGGTCCGCCGTATCTTTGAAGCGAGGTTTACAGCATCGCGGGTACGCACCGGCAATGAGTTCACTTCAGTCGCTCGAGGTCTCGCCTTGCGCGCGGCGGAGATGGATGCGCAGATACGCTAGTTTGCGGCCGGCGTCTCCAATCACGATGTCCGATTCTCTTCCTGCCGCGCGCGCCAGAGTGCGCCATCGAGCGAATCGACCGCACCGTCAATCACTTTTATATCCGGCGATGAGACGTTTAAAGAAACGATCATGGCAGAGCGAACCAGCGATATATGTTCGAGGACACTTCCCGTGTAAGCCACCTCCAGGTTGCTGCCGCCGGATTCCTGCATCTTCAATGCGACGAGGGCTACCTGCTCAGCGAGTTCGACACCAGCACGCTCGAGGACCGCGGCCGCCAGTTCGTCGCCGTCTTCGGCACATCGTGCAACGAGGGGAGCAAGCGCGGGGAGGTCCGGGCCGGGACGAGCGTTGGCGATCTCCACAATTTCGCCGGGAGATCTGGCGTTCCAGAGATCTCCGATTGCAGCAAAAAGGCTGGTTGCGATGCCGCGGTCTTCGGCCCAGAAGGCAGCGCGCAAAGCTTCCTGCCCAATCCAGAAACCTGAGCCTTCGTCACCGATTGCAGGGCCCCATCCGCCGACGCGATACAACGTTTCATCTGCGGCGCGCCCAAGCACATGAGAGCCAGTGCCGGCGATGACAAGAATTCCCGGGTCTCCACGAAAGGCGCTGTCGAGCGCGATCTCCTCATCTCCGACCAGCAGCAGATTGCCGCCGACTGTTTTGCCGATTTCGCGTTCCGCCCATCGGCGCACAGCATCGATGCTGAGGCCGGCGATGCCGACGCAGGTTTTGGCCACATCGCCGAGGTTAATGCCTGCCGCGAGCGAAGCATCGGTCAACATCGCCTGCAAACGCGAGGAGGCCTCCGCTTCGCCGACCTGCATGAGCTTGACGCTGCCACTGACGGCGCGCGCCAAAATCCGAGTCTCGTCGGCTATGAGACACCGCGTCTTTGTACCGCCCGCATCAATTGCCAGAAATACGCTCATCACCAAATGATATGTCAGGCATGCCGATTGCCTGCGGCTGCGGGGTTACTCCCGAACGCCTGTCGGAGGGATTGAGCAGCAAGGCTGTTTGCCGCCGCTATACACTGGCTCGAATGCATGCTGTAGCACTACCAACGCGTCTTCATCCTATCGATCTTGTGCTGATCGTTGTCTACCTGGTCGGTATTACTCTCTTCGGACTGCACTTCCGCAGCGGTAAGGATCCAAATGCGCGGTCGCTGCGGAGCTACTTCCTTGCCAATCAGACAATCCCGTGGTGGGCAATTGCGCTGTCGATTGTGTCGGCGGAGACCAGCACGCTGACGATTATCAGCGTTCCCGGCGTCGCGTTTGCCGGGGACTTCGGGTTTTTGCAGATTGTGATCGGCTACATGCTGGGACGGGTGGTGGTGGCACTGATTTTTCTGCCGAAGTATTTTCAAGGAGCGATGCTGACCGCGTATCAACTGATCGATCAACGTTTTGGCCACATGCTTCATAAGGTGACTGCAGGGCTGTTTTTATTGACGCGTGCCGCCGCAGAGGGAGTGCGGGTGTTTGCCGTGAGCATCGTGGTGGGCATTGCAATCGGCACGCGGGATGTATTGTCGATCGGAATCATATCGGCATTGACCCTGCTATACACCTTTGAGGGCGGAATGGCTGCGGTGATCTGGACCGACGTGGTGCAGATGGCGATTTATATCGGCGGAACGATGGTGGCGATTTATACGCTGGGCACGCATGTTTCGGGAGGATGGCCGCAGATCCATCACGTGGCTGCAGCGGCTGGTAAGTTTCAGCTCTTTAACTTTGCATTCAACCTGACGCAGAGCTATACGTTCTGGGCGGGGGTATTGGGAGGAACGTTTTTGACGATGGCGTCGCATGGAACGGATCAGTTGATGGTTCAACGAATGCTGGCGGCTCGAAATCTGCGCGAATCGCGAATGGCGCTGCTTTGGAGCGGGGGCGTAATCTTCCTGCAGTTCACGCTGTTTCTTCTGATTGGAGCGGGACTGTATGTGTTTTACGGGCTTCATCCGACTGTCTTCACTTCTGCGGACCGAATATTTCCGACGTTCATCGTGCGTGAGATGCCGATTGGGATTGCCGGATTGTTAGTGGCTGCGATTCTTGCGGCGGCAATGTCGAACCTGAGCGCGGCATTGAATTCGCTTTCTTCAACAACGGTTGTCGACTTCTATCTGCACTGGCGTCCCGGAGCGGACGATAGAGAACGAATGATGATCTCCAGATCGAGTACGGTCGTGTGGGCACTGGTGCTGTTCGGTGTGGCAGTGTACAGCGTCTTTGCGGGAGGAAAAGGCCATGTAGTCGAGGTGGGGCTTTCGATCGCGTCGGTTGCTTATGGAGCGCTGCTGGGGGTGTTCCTGCTGGGCACACTGACCCGTTATGCGACGCAGTGGGGAGCTATCGTGGGGATGATTTGCGGGTTTGCGTTGAATCTTCTGCTGTGGCTCGATCCGAATCCAATCACACTGGGTCCGATTACGATTCCGCACATCGCATTCACCTGGTATGTCCTGATTGGTTCGATTGTTACGTTCGTTGTGGGGACCGTGGCCAGTTTTGTGTTGCCGCGAGCGAAAAGGCGACAGGGACGAGCGACGGCACAAGCCGTTGGGATTGCTCTGGCACTGGCTGTTCCGATTCTGCTGGGCTCGCGTTGTGCCGCGCAAGAGCCTGCGTCTTCAATTCAAGGACATTCAGCTACCGCCGAACAGTACGATTTCAGCGAAATTACGAGCCTCGTGAACCAGGCAATTGCGGCAAAGAAATTGCCAGGAGCCGTGGTACTGATCAACCACGATGGGAAGACGGTCTTCGAACATGCGTATGGGGATCGCGCGTTGGAGCCTGCGGTTGAACCGATGACGGAAGATACGATCTTCGACATGGCGTCGTTGACGAAGTGTCTGGCCACGGCGACTGCGGTGATGCAGCTCTATGAGAAACATAAATTGCAATTCGATGATCCTGTCGCTAAGTATCTTCCTGCGTTTGCGGTCAATGGAAAGCAAGGGGTGACGATTCGCGAATTGCTGACTCACTACTCCGGATTGCCTCCCGACGTCAGCCTGAAGGACCCGTGGGGATTGGCCGCGCCGGACAAAGCTGAGGGAGTTCGGCGAGCGATGAGTTCGACCCTGGACTCGGTGCCGGGAACGCAATTCAAATACTCCGATATCAACTTCATCACTCTGGGGGTGCTGGTGGAGAAGATCAGCGGGGAGCCTTTGAACGTCTATGTGCAAAAACATATCTTTGGACCACTGAAGATGACGCATTCGGGATATCTGCCTGGGAAAGAACAGGTTTCCCTGATCGCTCCCACCGCGTATGACGATCAGGGCACGGCGGCTACAAATCCCGACTTCGATCATCTTCTTCGCGGCGTCGTTCACGATCCAACAACACGCCGGATGGGAGGAGTGGCGGGGCACGCCGGGGTCTTTTCTACTGCTGGCGATGTGGCGCTTTTTGCGCAGGCACTGTTGGACCGGCTTGCGGGAAGACCAAGCAATTTTCCTTTATCGAAGGCATCGTTGGAGCTGATGACAAAACCAGAGCAGCCTCCCACCGCGGCCGGAGGGGCGACTATTTTTGCTTCCGATGGCACACCGAGTACCGGCATTGCTGCGCGCGGGTTCGGCTGGGATATCAATTCCGCGTTTTCGCGGCCGCGAGGTGCGGTCTTCCCGATTGGCAGCTTTGGGCACACGGGATTTACGGGGACGTCTCTGTGGATGGATTCGGGAAGTGATACTTTCGTCGTTCTGCTGGCAAACGCGATTCATCCGCGAGGAGCTCCGCCGATTTCGCCGCTGCGCGGTGCGGTGGCTACCGCGGCGGCCAAGGCGCTTCGGCTCTATGAGAAACCCCAATGATTTTCCCAGAGTCCCCAACTATGTACCAAGTACGCTTCCCACGCTCAGAATATTCATAGTTCCCTGCCCCCTCTATACGTCACAATAGTTGTGACGGCTTTTCCGAGGTGTTCCCTGTGCCCCGCATCAATTTTCAACAACAGCTCGTCGCTCTGAAAGATAAGCTCCTGGCCATGGCAGCGCTTTCGCAGCAGGCTCTTGCCCTGTCGTTGAAAGCGTATCTAACGGGAGATCTGAGTCTCTGTGAACACGTCAAGGAGATCGAGGCTGCTATCAATGCCGCTGAGCGCGATGTTGACGAGATGGCATACGACCTGTTGGCGAAGGAGCAGCCGATGGCGATCGATCTCCGCTTTATTCTCTCGGTGATCAAGATCAATGGCGACCTGGAACGCATTGGCGATCAGGCGAGCAACATCGCCTCTCGTACGCAGTTCCTGCAGGGCTTGCCGAGGATCTCTCTGCCCATCGACATTCCAGATATGGGGGAAAAGGTTGGGGTGATGATCCGCCGCGCCATCCAGTCGTTGCTGGAGGCAGATGCAAAGCTCGCGGACTCTGTGCTTCACATGGACGACGAGATCGACGACTTGAACCGCGATGCGCAGGCTGAGTTGGTGGAGGTCATGCAGCAACAGCCGGCGGTCAGCGGACAGGCGTTGAACGCCATCCTCATCTCACGCAACCTGGAACGGGTCGCGGACCACGCCACCAACATCGCCGAAGATGTGATCTTCTGGGTGCGCGGCTCGGACGTGCGGCACAAGTTCTCTCTCGCTGAAGCGGACTAGCGCACGAAGCGGCGACTTGACGATTGTCCGAAACGCAACTACTCTTTGACTATGGCGATGTCTACCACCTGCCGCTACGCTGTTTGTCGCATGTGTTGTTGCGACCGCGTGCGCCGTCGCCTATGCGTGAATTGTAGACTTACCGACTAAGTCACAATTCTTTCAAGCAGAAGCCACCCGCACCCACTTATCCAGTGGGTGTTTCTTTTTTAACTTCCGGCAAAAATAAGGATTTTCAATATGAGCGCAACTACTGCAGCCGAAGGGAAAGAGACAAAGGCCCAGAAAGTCGAACGGCTGAAGGCCGCCAAGAATCCCTGGGACGCGTGGGACGAGGTTCGCCAGTTCGCCCGGGAGGGCCGCGGCTCCGTTGCTGCTGAGTGGGCGAGCATGTATCTGAAGTGGTGGGGGATTTATACGCAGGGCGATGGCCTGGGCGTTACTGGAGGCGTGGGCGGCGAGGGCAAGGCTACGGAGTTCTTCATGATGCGCATCGCACTGCCCAATGGCATTCTGACGAGCGCACAGTTGCGGGTCATCGGTGAGCTGACGAAGAAGTATGCGCGAAATCTTGCTGACATTACCACGCGTCAAAACATTCAGCTGCACTGGCTGACGATTGAAGCCCTCCCTGAAGTGGTCGATGCGCTGACGGCTGTGGGGCTGAGTCCGAAGGGCGCCTGCGGCGATGTGGTTCGCAATGTTACGGGTTGCCCGCTGGCCGGACTCGACGGTCACGAGATCATCGATGCTTCGCCGCTGGCGGTCGAGATCGCGCATAAGTTGACGGCGAATCCCGAGTTCTACAATCTGCCGAGAAAGTTCAAGATCTCCGTCACCGGCTGCCCACTGTGGTGCTCGTACCCCGAGATCAACGATGTGGCGCTGACTGCAATCAAGCGCCAGGTTGATGGCAAAGAAGAGATTGGCTACACGTTGCGCGTCGGTGGAGGTCTTTCGACCGAACCGCACCTTGCCGTGCGCATCCCTGCGTTTGTCCGGCAAGATCAGGCCTTCGCGGTTGTGCGCGCGACGGCGGAGATCTTCCGCGAAGAGCAGGGGCTTCGCGAAAATCGCACGCGTGCGCGAATTAAGTATCTTTTCATGCGGTTTGGCTGGACCGCCGAATCGTTCCTCGAAGCGTTGGAGCAGAGGCTAGGCTACAAATTGGACCCGAGCCCTGCCTCTGAAGATATCGTGCCGGATGATATTTATCGCGACCACATCGGCATCGCACCGCAGCGTCAAACTGGCTTGTCGTCGGTCGGCGCGAGTGTTCTTCGCGGGCGTGTCTCGGGCGACCAACTGCTGCAATTGGCTGAGTTGGCGGAACGATATGGTAACGGTGAGTTGCGAACAACGATCATGCAGAACATCCTTGTCGTGAATGTGCCTAACGCGAAGACGGCCGCGCTGGTTGTCGCACTCAACACACTCGGTTTCCATGTCGACGTTTCTACCTTCTGGCGCGGGGCAATCGCCTGCACCGGTACTGAGTTTTGCAAGCTGGCCATCGCTGAGACCAAGGGATTCTCGAAGTGGCTGGTCGGCGAGATGGAGGAGCGCCTCCCGGGCTTCGATCAGCAGATTAAATTGCACGTAACGGGCTGCACGAACAGCTGCGGCCAACACTGGATCGCCGATATCGGGCTTGAGGGCAAGAAGATCAAGAAGAACGGCAGAATGGTTGACGCCTTTTACTTCTGCATTGGCGGATCGGTTGGGCGGTTCGCGGCGACAGGTCGTCCGCTGGGTTTCCGGGCAGCGGCCGCCGATGTTCCAGATGCCATCGAGAGGCTGCTGCGAGGTTATCTTAGCGTGCGCCGGCCCAATGAGAATCTGCGTGCCTATTTCGCACGCATGGACGATGAGAGTCTTCGTGCGCAACTTGCCGGGGCCGTCATAGACCCGGTGGAGCGAGATGCGCCGCCGGTTGGCGCCGGACGGTTTGCGCCAGTGGAGTAGTACAGTAATTTATGGACCTCTTTCCGATCTTTCTGAAGATAGCTGCGCGGCCCTGCATCGTCATTGGCGGAGGCAATCTGGCCGAGTCGAAGGTCGAATCGCTGCGCGCAGCCAACGCCCGGGTCCGGGTTATCGCTCCTGAAGCTGCCCCGCGCATCGCCGATCTGGCCGCGGCGGGCGAGGTCGAATGGCATCGGCGCAGATATGCGGACGGTGACCTGGCGGGATATTTCCTCGTGGTTGCAGCCACAAATAATCCCGAGGTGAACCGCGCTGTCTATAAAGAAGCCACCGAGAAAAATGTCCTGTGCAATGCAGTAGATGATCCGCCATTTTGCGACTTTTACTTTCCTTCGGTTGTCCGGCGAGGCGAGCTGCAGATTGCTATTTCGACTGCCGGAGCCAGCCCTGCGCTGGCCCAGAGGCTGCGCAAAGAGATCAACGCGCAACTACCGCTCGATGCAGGCGATTGGCTGATCGACCTGGGCAATCTTCGACGCGAGGTCCTGCAGTCGGAGCCCCCGAATGACCAGCGGAAGTGGTTGCTGCATCAACTCGCTCAACGTGAGGTGTGCGGCTACGAGGCGTGTCCGTCGCGCGTGATGGCACGCAAGCATGCATCAACAAATCCTGTGACTGAGAAGAAGCCGTGAATCTGCGTGCACAGCCCGGCGTTGTCTATTTGGCTGGAGCAGGGCCTGGAGATCCGAGTCTGCTGACTCTGCGCGTGCTACGGCTTCTTGAAACAGCGGAAGTGATTCTCCCGGACGATCTGGTTTCAGAGGAGATCCTTGCGCTGGCTCACGGCGGAGCCGAAGTCATACCGGTGGGCAAACGCTGCGGCCAGCCGCGGATTACTCAGGCTGAGATTCATGTCTTGATGCTGGAAGCCGCCCGGGCAGGCCGATCTGTGCTCCGGTTGAAGTCAGGCGACCCGTTGATCTTTGGGCGGGCGGGGGAAGAGATCGCTGCGCTGCGCGGCGCCGGCGTTCCTTTTGAGATTGTTCCGGGGATCACCGCGGCGTTTGCCGCGGCCGCCAGACTGAAGACGCCGCTGACGGATCGCAGCGCGGCGTCAAAGCTGATTCTTGCCACAGCACACCATGCTGCAGGCAAGCTGGAACTCACTCCGAAGTGGAGTGGAACGTTTCCTGCGGACTCTACCCTGGTGGTCTATATGCCCGGCCGCAAGTTTCGCGCATTGGCGGAAGATTTGATGGCGTCCGGTATCGACGCAGCAACTCCGTGCGTTGCCATCAGCAAGGCGACTGCGCCCGACGAACGGGTCCACATTACTACGCTCGCTGGGATTGAAGAAAATGATATTGGGCCAGCGCCTGTGATTCTTTTGATTGGCCATGCCATCCGGATGCAGGATTGATCAGGCTTTGACTCTGCGGCGAAACGCACCTGCTGCGCCGACGAGGCCGGTCAGCATAAAGATGTAGGTGGCGGGCTCAGGCACGTCTGGCGTAACCGGCGTATTCGGCGGAGTTGGAGTGCCAGGCAAGTTCGTAAGCCCGGGAGTGCCGGGTCCGGGAGTGCCAGGCGTTAATCCTCCGGTGAACGGCGGCAGGTAGACTGGCGGTCCACCGCTTGATGGGTAGTAGGTGGAACTGAAATCGAAAGGCGGAGGAGGAACGTCGCCGTCGGCGATCATGTCGTTAAGATCGACTGGCAGTAAGTCGACACTGTCGTTCAGAGGATGTTCGATGAAGGGCGGCGGAGTTTCTTCGGAGATTACCTGATTGTCTACATCGTCTTCCGGAAGGACGCCGCAAGCCAGATCAAAGTGGCGTAGCGTCTCTTTGCGGGTCATCCGGGGGGCTCTGGCCAGAATCACCTTCGGTTTGGGCTTGGTTTGAACCTGGGAGATCTTGCGCCTGGCATAGAGCTTGGCGCGGCGTTTGGCGGCTGCTATACGCTGCACGTTCCGCGAGTGTGCCAATTCATGCCGGTAGGCCACGAACCATCGTTCGCAATCTGTCGACGCGTTAACGCATGTTGCCGAAGCGCTAACAAACAACACTAGGAGCAGTAAGTAGAGCAGGCGACGCATTGAATCCCCTGGGTATAAATCTGAATCCGATCGTCACGCTGGACGAGTACTGGTAGGTATTGCAATCTGAGAACCAAAGCAGAGCACGTTTATGTGCTGAAAATTGCAGGTTTCGGGCAAAATTTTCGCTTGGTTAGGAATATTTTACCTTAATGTGCAAAGTTTTTCCACTTTTTGACCTCGGAAATGAAGGCTGATGTTGAAAGGTCGAGAAGAACCCAGTTTTCAGGCTGATTTGACACGGAAGAGTGACGAGGAGCCCATTTGACCTGTAAATTGACCTCCCATTGGACGTTGCGCAAATAGGATAGTTACCCGCAATAGTTTGCAAGGGCGTGCCAAATAAGAGGGGGCTGGCGGGCGCAACCTTTTTGCAATTTTCAGGTTCAATCTAGTAGGACACCGGGCATTTCCAAGCGGTCCGGATCTGCATGGGTCACTGGCGCCGGGACGGCGTACAGGACTCTGCCCAGGAGATTGAAATGCGTTTCTTACGCTACCTCGCTGTACTGAGTATTCTGTTGCTTCCCGCCGCCTGCTCGCAAGCCCAGGTCTCGGTAGGGGTTGGAATTGGCGGCCCGGCGTACGGAGGTTATGGGTACGGTTACCCTGCTCCAGTCTGCGCCTACGGCTACTACGGGTACTATCCTTACGCCTGTGCGCCATACGGATACTATGGTCCGTCGTGGTTCGCCGGCGGGATATTTATCGGCGCCGGCCCCTGGTACCACACGTACGGCTACCGATATGGCTATGGCTATCGCGGCGGCTACTACGGACGGCCTGTCTATGGACACCCGGGTTATGGTTATGGACGGCCGGGTTACGGCTATGGGCGGCCTGGGTACGTGGGCCGGCCAACTCCGTATCACGGTGGAACGGTTAGAAGCGGCTTCGCAGGGGGTGCGGTCCACGCCAATAGCATGAGTGGCGGCTTCCATGGCGGTGGCGGCGGCGGATTCCACGGTGGCGGCGGATTCCACGGTGGCGGCGGACACCGGTAAATGGCGGCTTCAAAATGATGCAGACAAGCGGCCGTTGGCTCCCTGCCAACGGCCGTTTTTATTTGCGCCAAGTTTATTTGCGCTAAGAAAGACCAGTTGTTATCCCAGCCTGCTTTCGGCCAGCCTTGTGGCCTCGTAGATCTGGGTAAAGGATTCGACGGCATAGAGAACGGGCTGCATTGCGCCGGTATCGAACTTCTGGTTCAGGACAGCGTCGAGGTCAAAGTCTTTGACCTCGCATCCGCCGGCGAGGACGCGGGTGCACTCGCCATGGGAGGAGATAAGACCGCTGCCGTAGACCTTGATCTCGCCGTTCTGCCGGATCAGACCGAACTCCACGGTAAACCAGAAGAGACGGCCCATGCGTTCGAGCTGTTCAGGATCGGTGAGGCGAGCGCAGATCTGGCCATAGCTTTGCAGAAAGTTGCCGAAGACCGGGTGGGCATGCATGGGGACGTGGCCAAAGACATCGTGAAAGATGTCGGGCTCGGGGGTGTACTCCATTGAATCGCGCGAGCGCAGCCAGGTAGTGGTGGGGAACATGCGTGCAGCGAGCATCTCGAAGAATGCGTCGGGCGGGAGGAAGCCGCTGACGGGGGTGGATTGCCAGCCGGTGCGTGGCTGCAGAAGAGCGCTCACCTCGGCGAGGTTTGGCAGCTTATCTTCGCGGAGGCCGATTTGCTGGAAGCCGTCGAGATACTCCTGGCAGGCGTGCTTTCGAAGCTGAGGCATCCGGCGCGTGACAAGTTCTGCCCAGATGGCGTGCTGCTCTGGAGTGTAGTCGGCCCAGGCCTGCTCGATGAGATAAGGTGCGGCCACATGGAGCTTGCCCTGGGCCAGATTCAATGTCGAAGTTGCGATTCCCATGTTGTCCTAACTGGCGATTTCTCGCCTCGAGAAGGATACATCTCCTTAGAGGGGATTGGCTCGCTTGCCGTTACCTTTCTCGCACGGGAGTAGTTAGGAGGTAAAGTGATTGACTGCAGTACCTTGCAGTTTGAGGACATCTGCAAAATGCAGATAAAAAGTGGGTTGTAGACAACAGCCTCTGTCGATACGTCAGCAATAGTGTGTGTCCGGCGAGCAAACCCACCGACGGGCGAGTCTAGGCGAGTCGGGGCGAAGAAATGACTAGCAATTGCGACCACAGAATTTATTCAGGCACTGGAGTCCAGGTCTTATCGGGATTGAATTCTGTCGCTGCCTGTGCCGTCTCGATTGTGTTCTTGCCCAGGTCTTTCTCGTAGACAATACCATTCGGGCCGACGATGAATGTCGTGATGCCGGTGTCGCCATACTTCTCCGGGTAGGCAATGAAACCGAAACCTCCCGTCATCTTCCCATTGAGGATGTAGTCTTTTGCACCACCCTTGGCGTCGGCGCCCTGCTTGGTCAGGATGCGATAGAAGTAACCGTGAAAAGGCTCCTGTTTGCCCGCTTGTGCCGTGAATCCTTCTGAGGAAGCAAATGCAGCTAATGGTCCGAGCGGACTTTTCGGCTGTCCTTCCGCAGATTTCCAGTAGAGCCCGTTTTGCTTTCCATCATCGCTGATGAATCGTTGCGCGTACTGCTTTACGCCGTCGTGACGTTGAGAGAGGTATTGGGTCTGGGCATCCGCCATCGCCGTTCATCACATCGATCGCAGCCAGTTCGTTGCTTCCAATGCGCCGAGAGAGAATCTCGTCCTTTCCGGCGGCCGCGTCGAAGTACCACTGTCCGCTGTTATTTTTTTTGAGTGGAATTGGGAAGGGATGGTTTTCCGCTCCCACGATGAGAACCTCGCTGCCATCGGCCTGTTGACGCCAGCGCTTCATCGTCTGATAAGCGGTCGTGAAGTTTTCCCCATTGCGTTTGTCCTGTGCCTCATCGCCCGAGAAGATAAGGTCCCTTGAATCGGGGCCGAAGATCGCGAGTATTGCAGGGCGATCACTGGCTTTGGCAGCGGCCAGGAGTGCGGCCCCGGCATCGTCGGGTGTGGCGAACGTCCTGGGGCCGGCTTCTGAAGGCGCCGGCGCTTTCGCCGTGTTGCAAGAGGCGAGTGAAAGGGACATCCCAACGAGAACTGACACCATCCAGAGAGGGGAGGTTCGTATTTTCCGATTTAGCGCTAGCCTTCGCATGGCCGCTCTCCATAGTTTGATTGGTACTGCTTTTCGAGGCCCTCATTTTGCATCGGTCGAAATTTATCTTCGTCCGCCACCACCGCGGAAGCCTCCGCCGCCGAAGCTGCCGCCGCCCCAGCCTCCGCCCCCGCCTCGACTTCCCCAGCCGCGCGCGCTCGAGGACCGCGATTGCCAACCGCTGCCGCTGCCGGCTCCGCCGGAGAATCCACTGAAGGCGGTGGAACCTCTGCCGCTTCCACTTTGTCCCCAGCCATGAGAGGACGCAGAATTAGCCCAGCCGCCTGACTTGTCCCCGCTCAAGGAAGAAGCGCCCGAGCCGGATCGATTGACATTGACGGTGTTGCCGCTCACGTTAGTGGGGTGGTTTCCGGAGTTGTGGTTGTAATTGTTGTTGTGATAGGCGTTGTTGTTGTAGTTAGTGTTGTTGTTGTAGTTGGCGTTGTGATACGCGTTGTTGTAGTTGTTGTGATACGCATTGTTATAGCCGCCGCCGTAGTAGCCGCCATGCCAGGCGCTATTACCGTAGTAGGCGCCGCCGTGATAATAGACGGCGCCACCGTGCCAGTTGCAGTTCCAACTGCTATATCCCCAACCGTAACCACCGCTCATCATGGCGCCGATCGCCATACCTGCACCGAAGGAGAGCAGTCCGGTTGCGACCAGGTCTCCTGTCGAATAGCCCGGAGTGACGTATGGGGTGCCGTAGACAATAGTCGGGTTGTATTCCGGAACATAGACGATCTGCGGATTGGTGGGCTGAATAACGATCGTCTGCGGAGATTGCTGCACGACCGTAATCTGGGGACCGGACTTGAGATTGCCCGCCTTCTGGGCTTGAGTGCGAAGTGTTTGCACCGCGGTCATTACGTCGGCTTGCTGGTTGTGATACGCCTCACCGAGAGACGAAGTCCACGCGAGACTTTGCGCCATCTTGTCCAGGACGGACGGAAACTGCGTGAGTGCTTTAATGCTTGGATCCCAGGATTGCTTGTCGACCGCCTGCGCCAGCGCGCTTCCTGTAAGAGCCTTATTTGTCTGGAGCCAGTTGTCGGCAACGGCGACCTGGTCGGGAAAGGTTGCGCCACTGAGGATCTGAGCCACGAGTGCATCGGGATAAAGCGCGATGGGCGCTACGAGTCCCTGCAATTCGGCAGCAGTCAGGGGCGCTCCCTGCCCTGAGTAGTCCGATGCTGGTGCGGCCGACTGGGACTGGGCCATTGCGGCCGGAGCGTCGATCGGTGTCGTGATGACAACAAGGGGGACGCACAATGCAGACGACAGAATCTTTCTTCCGAGAGTCACATTCATCTGAAACTCCTTACGACATGGTCGTTGGCATGCGGCCGCTCGCCATTCGACAGTGGGAATCAGCAAGAATATCCTGACGAAATTTTCTGAGGGTGCGGCATCGCAATCAACTAGCAAAAGTGGTAGCGTCGCGCGATCTATTTGTCAGGGTTTATTGAGAGCTGTCGGCGAAGGCGAAGGCGAGAACTTTCCCCACAGCGGTGTGATATGAAGTCACCTTAGCAAGTCAGCAAGGAATGAAGACTGCAGAGGGGAACGGAGAGCAACGCTCACATTTTGGCGCGAAGGGGCTGCATGGGCTCGGTGTGAGGCGGGATTGCGGAGTCGGATTCGACCAGATACTTTTTCAGCAGCTCGTGATGCAGACAATAGAGTGCAAGCTCGAGACGATCGGATACGCCGAGTTTGTCGTAGACCTTGCGCAGATAGTTCTTGATGACCTGCTCGGTTGTGCCGATCTGGTAGGCAATCTCTTTGTTGCGCATGCCGCGGGTAATGCAGCTGATGATGGCCAGCTCTTTTTTGGAGAGCTTTGGCTGGACTTTTGGATCGGTGAGGCTGGTGGCCTGGGAGCGATAGGCTTCGATGACCCAGCTGATGGATTGATTGTCGATCCAGGTCTCACCCTCAGCGATTTTGCGGACACACTTGATGAGAAGATCGGGCGAGATGGAGCGAGGAACGACACCGCGGACGCCGCGGCGATAGAGTTCAACGGTATTGGCCTCATCGGCCTCGGTGACCTGGACGATCAACTTGGCTTCGGGCGCCTGGCGGACGAGTTCGGGGATGGCGTCGATGGTGCCGGCGACGAGCTGGCCTTCGAGGACGACGACGTCGGTAGGATAACGCTGCAGGGCAGCATAGAGGTTGGTAAGGGTTTCGACCTGGGCAACAACGCGGATGTCATCTTCGAGGGCAAAGACTTTCTTCATGCCGACGCGATAGATTGCCTGCGAATCGGCAAGGATGACGCGAATGCCCACGAGAGTTGCATTCTCTTCTGAAACGTCGTCGCTGTTCCGGGTTGGATCAATATTAACTACGGTCATAGTGGTCAGGCCTTTAGAAAATACTCGTCGATCACTGCAGCAGCCTTCTTCTGTCCGCCAAGAAAATAGTGCCGTACAACCCTGCCGATGCAATGTATGGTTACATCCTTTGTGGTTCCCATGACAGCTGAGGGCATAGCGATGGTGAATTCGATCCTGCTGTCAACTTGAGGAAGACATTCACCGACGAAGAGGAGGCCATTGGCAGAGATGTTCTCTGTCATAGCTTCCATCTCGCCCTGATCCGTCTGCAGGCGAATTGCGAGTCTCATAGGAAAACGTACTGCGGTGCGAACTGGATTTTCTCCGGTTGGCATCTGCCACTGAGTCACTCGCCCCTCCCTGTTCACCCTCTCAGAATCGAGCCCTACGACGGGGCCTTGGTTACCACACTGGAGTGTACCCCAGAGAGGGGCAAATCAGGCATTTTTCTGAAATCGGCGGCTACAACGGAGGGGTAAGCGCGGCGGAGCTTCCGACCCACAGCCGGTCGCGGTTATGGTCGACACCCATCATGAGTCCGCGGCCGAGACGAACGAGAGCGATGGCCGGCTGGAGGGCGCCCCCGTCGGGCCAGAGGTACATAATGCGGATCTCTGCCTGGGTTAGACCGTGGGGAGTGTGGATGGTGGGTTCGAAAGCCACACGCTCTTGTAATAGATAGAGATGGCGGTCAGCTGGGGGGATGGCGTTGAGGTCGGCGTCGGTTGGAGCGAACTGAATCCCTTTGCCCGCAAAAGAGTAAAGGGGCTTGAGGAGGAGCCTTTCGCGTTGAATGGGAAGGCCTTCCAGGTTTCGGTGCTCGAACCAGTCATCGAGGAAGACAGCTTTTGGAACGGAAGGGTGGTTGAGGAACGGGAGTGAGAACTTGCTGATGCGGAAGTACCAGTTGGGGTGGCCGGCCCACTCGACGTCGAGTGGATCGCGGTAGTCGAAGGGCAGTTGAATGTTCTTGCGCTGGAGTTCGTCGACGATGGTGCGGTTGTAGATACGATGGATAGGGATCTCGCGGCCATTGCGCTGATAGAAAAGACAGTTGCCCCGTTTGCGAAGTTTGGTGATGTCGACGGTGGCGATGCCCAGCTTGTCTTCGTAGATGTGGAAGTCGGGAAGGGTCTTCTGGTGGTCGGGGTCGATCTCGAGAAGGACCGCGTTTTCGGGATCGTGGTCGCCGACAATAACGTCACGGAGGAGCTGCCAGTAAGTCTTTTCGTTGAAGCCGCCAAGGTGCCAGGCAAGGTTCGGATCGAGGCTGAAGGTTTCGATGTATTCGCGGGAGAGGATGTCCTGATATCCGAAGATGGAGGGAAAAGCCTGGAGTTCGACTAGCTTTGGGCTGAGGGACCCGTCGGGGTTGCGGACCAGGCCGAAGTCGACGGTCATGAAGTTGGGGACAGGGTTTTCGTTGGGGACGCGGTACTGGTCAGGGATGGTTTGGTCCGAGGCTTCGAGATAGGCCGGATCATCGAGAAGTTGATGGGTGAGAATTGCGCCGGTTTCGGCTAGTTCGTCGAGGAGTTCGCGGGAGAAGAAACAGGGGGTTTCGGCTACGCGGAATTCGATGCTAGTGCGGGCGAGTCGGTTGAGGCGAGCGAGCAGATCTTCGTACTTCGCAGGGGTGAAGTTTGCGTTGAAGTCGTCGCGGTAGGGCTGCAGCATGGGAGCTAGTGTAGCTGCTGCAGCGCGTTTCGTTAGAGTTTAGGGTGCGGGATGTTTTTCGAGGAAGGCGTTGACCTCGGCGTACTCGGCTTCGGTGAGACGGAAGGTTGCGGCCGGGATGATGCCTTCGACTTGCCTGGCGTTGCGTCCGCCGACGATGGCCGCGGTGATGGCCGGATTGTGGAGCGTCCAGGCGATAGCGATGACTCCGGCGCTCACGTTGTGACGAGCGCCGATTTGCTTTAGGAAATCGGCAACGACGAGATTACGGGAGAGGTGAGGTTCCTGGTAGTTTTTTGCATTGCGACGGAAGTCGTCTTTGGGGAAGGCGGCGACGCGCTCTTTCGTCATGGCTCCGGTGAGGAGACCGGAGTGCTGGGGAGAGTAGTTGATGACGCCGATGTTGTGTTTGAGGCAGAAGGGAAGATTTTCCGCTTCGTAGGTGCGGTTCAGCATGGAGTACGGCGGTTGCTGTGAAGTGATAGGGGCAATCCTCATGGCGCGCTCCATCTGCGCAACCGAAAAGTTGGAGACTCCGATCCAGCGGACTTTTCCTTCGCGTTGCAGGTCAGCCATAACGGACCAACCCTCTTCGATGTCTTCGTCAGGCTTCGGCCAATGGATCTGGTAGAGGTCGATGGCTTCAATTTGTAGGCGGCGCAGGCTGGCTTCACACTCGCGGCGGATTTGCTTTTGGGAGTTAGCGATCTCTTTCTTTTCGTTCCACACCATCGAGGACTTAGTGAAGAGGTAGGGCTTGTGCGAGGCGGTCTTGAGCGCGCGAGCCACGACTTCTTCGGAGTGGCCGAGGCCGTAGACGGCGGCAGTGTCGATCCAGTTCACGCCAAGGTCAAGGGCTTTGTGGATGGCTGCGACGGAGTGGTTGTCATCCTGCGGGCCCCACGCAAAGGCCCAGTCGCCGCCGCCGATGGCCCATGCTCCGAAGCCGATGGGGGTAATGTGGAGGTCTGAATTGCCTAGCTGTCTGGTTTCCATAGCAGGATTAGACGCTCGCGAAGGACATTAGGCTTCGAGGAGGAACTGTCCGTCGCGCATGATCTGTTCTTCGCCGTCAGCGTCGCCAAGCCAGATGCTGAACTCGAGCCCGACGACGTCGATGTGAGTGGAGGATTTCCATGGAGCCCCGGTGTGGGCGCCGTAAGGGTCTCCGAAGGCAATGTGGATGCCGGGGAATTTTTCGTCCTGCAGGATGTTGCCGATGACGCGTTCGACGCCGATGTTGGTGCCGATGGCGAACTCGCCGACGCGGTCAGAGTTTTCGTCGGTGTGAGTGTACGCCCAGAAGTCGCGTTCGAGCTCCTTATTCGAAGACGCCACGCGCGTGATGCGGTTGGCTTCGATGTTGATGGTAAGAGGATGGGCGCGGAGGATGCCGTAGCGCGCGCAGAGGAAGTCGCCGACGACTCCGTCGACGACGAAGACGCCGTTGACTTCGCCGGGCGCGGTGAAGCACTCGCCGCCGGGGAGGTTGCCCCACTTTTCTGTGCTGATGATGCCGGAGGTTTTGAACCAGCGGTATTCAGGGTTGAGTTGCGCATGGATGTCGGTGCCGGCGGGGGTGGTGGCGCGCACGTAGGTGGCGGCGCGAACCTTTTCGAGGACAGCTTGCGAGAGTCGATCGATAGCGAGAAAGTCGGCACGCATGCCCTGGGTCATGATCTCCGGCGTGATGTTGACCATGTGGGCGTGACGCATGCGGCGACGATTGACGACGTCGGTCATCTGCATGCGGGAGTGAAGCTCGTTGGGCTGAACTTCGACGGCGAAGATGCTGACCTGTGAAGTTTCCATATCGTCGAGTACGAGGGCAGGCATCTCGATGAGAGGGCGCCGGGCCAGGGTCTCGAGGACGAAGGCGTTCCAGATGCATCCGATGCGATCGAGTTCGGCCGCAAGGGAGGCGGCGATGGTAAGGCAACGCTCGTCGGTGATGAGGGTGACCTTTTCGTCGGGTTGGATTCGCAGGCAGGTCGTGACTGCGTTGCGCGCGCCGGGAGTGAACTCGGCGGGAAACTTTGTGGTGCGGAGGTCCGGTGCTGCCTGTGTTGCCTGATCAACCATGATGTCCATCTTTTCTGTAATGCCTGCTTCTAGGATATCGCGTTGTTGCCTGTGCTTGTTTGTTGCTGCCTGTGCTTTGTTTATAGACCAGCTTTGGTCTCTGCGGCCATGTAGTCGACTACGGCTTTCAGGTCACCGGTCTCGCGGAAGACTTTGAGCTGACGATCGGCGCCGGAGCCCTGATGCAGCATGGTGTGAATGTAGGCGATCTCTTTGCGGCTGCCGAGTTCGTCGAGAACATCGTCGACAAAGGCAAGGTATTCCAGGATAAGTTCGCGCGCGGGGACTTCGATCTGTTTGCCGAAGTCGATCATCTTGCCGTCCAGCCCGTAGCGGACGGCGCGGAACTTGTTCTCCATTAAGAGAGCGCGAGAGTATTGGCGATAGTCGAGGTTGCGGGAGTGGAGACGCCAGAGTTTTGCAGCGGTGGCCTGAATGAGTGCAGCGATGGCAATTGTCTCGTGGGCGCGGAGGGGAATATCGCAGATGCGGACTTCGACGGTGTCGAAGAAGGGGTGAGGTCGAACGTCCCACCAGATTTTTTTGGCATTGTCGATGCAGTTGGTCTTGATAAGGAGGTTGACGTAGCTTTCAAACTCGGAGTAGCTGGCGAAGCTGTCGGGCAGGTTGGTGCGGGGGAAGTTTTCGAAGACTTTGGCGCGATAGCTCTTGTAGCCGGTGTCCATGCCGAGCCAGAACGGGGAGTTTGTGGAGAGCGCGAGGATATGCGGAAGGAAGTAGCGCAGAGAATTCATGACACGGATGGCGGCTTCGCGGTCCTCGATGCCTACATGAACATGCAGCCCGAAGATAAGGTTCGCGCGGGCGACCAGTTGGAGGTCTTCGACGACCTGGGCGTAGCGAGGGTCGGGGTAGATCTCCTGGACGCGCCAGTCTGCGAAAGGGTGAGTGGCGCCGGCGACGAGAATGAGGCCGTGCTCTTCGGCCAGGGAGATCATATTGCGGCGGAGGTCGAAGAGATCTTCCTGAGCGTCCTGGATAGTCTTGCAAATGCGGGTGCCAACCTCGATGACAGATTGGTGCATCTCGGCTTTGACACGTTCTTCGAGTCGAAGCTTGCCCTTGGCGAGCATCTCGGTCGCGATGTGCGAGCGGAGATCGCGGGTTTCCGGGTCGATGGTCTGGTATTCCTCTTCGATGCCTAGCGTGAAACTTGGACGCATGTTCATTGCCTCACGAGAGAGTGCAAAAGCGTAACACGGATCAAAGCGGATAGAAGCACGGATAAGAACGAATGTTAGATGCCAAAGCTAAAGATTGCTCCGACAAAGACTGCCAGCGAAAAGGCAAAAACAAATTCGTTTATTGTTCCGAGAACACCGATGTAGTCGTACACCTTTTGTCCCAGACTGTCTGTTGTGTAAAAGGTCGGGTCTTAGTTTTTTGGTGACTTTTTTGCCGTCGCCTTTTTTGTAGTCGCTTTCTTTACCGCTGCCTTCTTTTCGGAGCCAAGGAATGCGGTCCAGCGGAGTTCGGGTTTGACCGGTTTCTGGGCCTTGCTGACGGCTAGTTTTGCTACGGCGTCGACGATCCAATCGAAGCTCTCTTTGCCTACGGAGTGGAGGTCGGCGTCGGGGGCCGGGTTCATGAAGTCGATGGCGTAGGGGATGCCGTCTTCGCAGGCGAACTCTACGGTGTTGAGGTCGTAGCCGAGGGCTTTGCAGAGAGTGAGGGCATCTTTTTCTACGCGCTTCAGCAGTTTTTTGTCGTACGCGGGAGGGTCGAGAACATAGCGGTGCTCGTGCGGACGACGCGGGTCGTACGGCATGATGCGGACTTCGGACTGGCCGACGACGTAGCACCGGAAGTACTCCTTGAAATTGACCGCAGCCTGCAGGGTCATTGAGAGATCGCGGGTCTGATCGTAGGCGCGGAAGAAGTCGTCGGGGTTGTGAACGTGGTGGACGTCGCGCCAGCCGCCGCCGTCGTGAGGTTTGAGAAATGCGGGAAAGCCGACGTAGTCGAAGATACCGTCCCAATCGAGGGGAAACTGCAGGTTGCGCATGGAGCGCTCACCGGTTTGCGGAGGGAACTTTTTGTGCGGGAGGAGAACGGTCTTCGGGACCGCTACGCCGAGTTTGTCGGCAAGAGCGTAGTTGAAAAATTTGTCGTCCGCCGACCACCAGAATGGATTGTTGATTATCTGCGTTCCGGTCAGTGCCGCGTTTTTTAGGAACGACCGGTAGAAGGGAATATCGTGCGAGATGCGATCGACGATGACAGCATAGCCGGACGGCACAGCCATCTTTACGCCGCCGATATGGACGAACTCGGCTCGAATATCTTCGATCTCCATCGCGTTGATTCGGTCGACAAGAGCGCTGGGAAAGGTATTTTCCATTCCAAAGAGAACACCGATCTTCTTCACGTAATCCTCCAATTGGTTACCGATATGCGGGCCGTGCGCTCCTTAGAGACCGCGCGCTAAAGATAGGTTTCGAGCATGCGTTGCCACCAGGGCCAGTCGTGGCCCGTGCCGTCTCCCCAGACATCAAGGCGGCATGGGATATTTTTATCGCGGAAGATTTGCGCCATGCGTTCGTTGGAGTTCCAACATTGATCGTGGACGCCGGTAGCGAGGATGTAAGTGTTGTGCCGGTAGCGATGGAGATACCAGGGATCGCAGATGTTGGCCAGGTAGTGCATCGGGATGTTGAAGTAGCAGTCGTCGTCGTAGTAGCCGGAAAGGAAACTGGAGGTATCGAAAGCGCCGCTGATGGAGAGCATCGCGGTGAAGACGTCAGGGTGTCGCAGGGCGAGGTTCAGGGCATGAAAGCCGCCGAAGCTGCAGCCGACAGTGGCAAGTTGCGAGGACTGATTTTGTTGCCGGAGGAAAGGCAGCACCTCCTGCATCAGGTAATGCTCGTATTGCATGTGACGCGCGATGCGCCAACGCGGAGGAACAACGCGGTTGTACCAACTCTCGGAGTCGACCGAATCGACGCAGAAGAGTTGGAGGCGGCCGTGCTCGAGTTTGTCTCGAACGGCGTTGATCATGCCGCGGTCTTCAAACTCGAAAAAGCGGCCGCAGGAGGTGGGAAAGACGAGCGCGGGCAGGCCTGCATGACCGAATACAAGCATCTCCATGTCGCGCCCGAGGGCCGGGGAGGACCACCTGTGGTATTCGCGTTTCATCCGGCTCCCCTCTGCTAGTCTGATGCCATCGTACTTTACTGGAGCCGCCTCTTTGGCATTGGAACCACTCTTGACCTCTTCTTTCAAGTTAGCGCCCGGGCAATCGGATCGCGAATCGGGCTCTGCCGGCTCCGCTGAAGATTCCCGTCGAAAGCCGATTGCAGACGAGCTGGATGCTAATCCCAGATACAGCGTGCAGGAGTTCCACTCGGAGATTCTCCCGGATGACCGGAGGGTTTCTGTGTATCTTCCGGCGGAGTATATGAAGCAGAAGGAACGCCGGTTTCCCGTCTTCTACCTTCAGGATGGGCAGAATTTATTCGACGGACGAACCTCGTACATCGCAGGCAAGACCTGGAATGCACATACGACTGCAGACCGACTGGCAGAAGCCGGTGCGATTGAGCCGGTGATTTTGGTGGGCATTGCCAACACGGGGCTCCGCAGAATGGCGGAATACACGCCGACGCGAGACTTCAAGATGGGCGGGGGTGAGGGACGCAGCTATGGGCGGTTGCTGATCGAGGAGTTGAAGCCGTTGATCGACCGCACCTACCGGACGCTGACCGGAGCGAAGGACACCGGAATGGGTGGATCATCCTTGGGCGGCCTGATCTCGCTTTATCTGGGATTCGCGCATCCTGAGGTGTTCAGCAAGGTGGCGGCGTTGTCGCCCTCACTCTGGTGGGACCACGGCAGCATTCTCAACGCAATCAACCGGCAGACAGCTAAGCCCGATCTGCGGATCTGGCTCGACATCGGTACAGCCGAAGGAGCACGGCATGTGCGCGATACAGATATGCTGGAGCGCCTGTTGCTGAATCGCGGCTGGAGGAGCGGCGTAAACCTCGTTTATCGAAAGGCGCAGGGCGCGGTTCACGATGAAGGCGCGTGGTCAGACCGTTTTGGCGATGTATTGCGTTTTCTTTTTCCCGCGTGACTGGCCAATTTCCAGGCAAACCTTGCGAAAAGCTGCATCTTCCGCGATACTTAGATGTTGGGTTGTCCGTTCGCTGTCCAGGTGGACTGCGGAAGACCCCTCAGGCAACTCAAACTAAAAAATGTTTTGAAAGGCATTGCCCGTGTTGATGATCCGTTTGGCGCGCGTTGGAGCGCGTAAGCAACCGCACTACCGCGTCGTTGTTATTGAAAAAGATCGCGCCCGTAATGGTCGTTCTGTGGAAGTGGTCGGCACCTATAATCCGCGCACCACCCCGGCGACTGTCGATTTGAAGCGCGACCGTATTGACTACTGGACCAGCAATGGAGCGCAGCTGTCAGAGCGCGTCGGGAAGCTGATGGCCCAGAAGCCGGCAGAAGCCGCGGCTGTGGCGTAAGTTACTGGTTGAGGCTAACTTTGGGTACTGCGATGCAGGTTCCCAAAGATAGCTGCCGCAATAGGTTCCCTGAAGTGTGTCCTGCACCCCCTTTCACGTAGACTGCTTGGTATTGCAGAGTTAACCGTTGACTTGCAAAGCAGGAGCCATGGCCTAACCGCTGGACTGCCTGCGACCGGTGTTTCGCTCGTTAGCAGCACTTTCTGGAAGATCTCGCTAGATCGAGACAAAGGAATAGGCTTGAGCGTCTCCTCGCGACTCCCAGACCGAAGGTGTGTGTGATGACTCAGGCAACTCAGTTTCCTACGGGGGAAAACCCTGTAAAGAACATGACAGACCTTGTGACGGAGATAGCGCATGCTCTGGTGGATGATCCAGCCAGCGTCTCCGTCGAGGCTATCGCCGATGGCGATTCCACTGTCATTCGCTTGCGCGTCGCCCAGAGCGATGTTGGCAAAGTGATCGGGAAACAGGGCCGGACGGCTCGCTCGATGCGGACCATTCTGAGCGCGGCAAGCATGAAACTGAAGCACCGGTTTTCACTGGATATCGTGGAACAGGGCGAGCCGCCGTCACCATAACCATCCCGATAACGCCAGACGCGCCTGTCGCGGAGCTGCGTTATCACCGTGCGTTATAACCTATCGCTGAGCCCGACCTTATGACGCATAGCACACCACCATGGATCGTGTTGGCTCATCTTCTTCGACCCCAGGGGCGCAAGGGAGAGCTTCTGGCGGAGCTGTTTACCGATTTCCCTGATCGATTCAAAGACCATAGCCGGGTATATTTGGCCCCCCCCCGCTTCGAGGGCACGAAGGCGGAAGCACGCTCAACGGAGGTTGTGGCTTTCTGGCTGCCGGTGGGAAAGAATGAGGGACGCATTGTGCTCCAGTTCGCTGGAGTCGATACAATCCGGGCCGCCGAGGCGCTCGCGGGACAGGATGTCCTGGTCCCTCGCGAAGAGCGCGTTGCGTTGGGCGACGATTCGGCTTACATCAGCGAGTTGATTGGTTGCACTGTCTATGACGGCTCTGTGGCAGTGGGGGTGGTCGACGACGTGCAGTTCGCCACGACCGCAGATGGCCGCAGGCGCCTTAACGACGCAATCCCGCTGCTGGCGCTGACCTCGGTTGAGGGAGACGAGATTCTGATCCCCTTCGCGAAGGCGTTTCTGAAGGCGGTCGACACGGAATCGAAGCGTATCGAAATGATGCTGCCCAAGGGCCTCGTTGAGTTGAACCGGACTGCGGACCGCCAAGAAAATCAGAAGTGATATGCCAGCCCAAGTGAAAGAATCGGGAAGACGGGGAAACGCTTCAGGTCTTCATTCAGGATGTAAACCTCCTGCTTCAGGCTGGCCTGCGCCTCGGGATTTGAGGCGAAACTGAGGCAGCCGTCGTACGTGCATGCTGTTCCGTTGAGAGCGACGCTGATCTGAGGAGCCCCTGCATAAGCTGCGCCAAACTCAAATGGAACCGAGATATGCCTCCCGCTCCGTGGAATGATGTTGCCAAAGCCGAGCAAAAGCATTGGGGCAAATTTGCGTGGAAAGACAACCGAAGAGGACCCGGCGACCGGATCATCGACGCTGTTGACATATGTCTGCTTGCCTAGTTCAAAGGATTCACCGGCGCCCACTGTTGCAGGCGCGGAGAGGGTGTTTTTGACATAAAGAAATCCGGGGCTGATATGAAAGGCACCATGGCCCGGAAACCAGTCCAGAGTGGTCCCCGCGGATTTCAAATGCAGTCTGGCCTCGTAGTTGACTCCGTCGATAGAGAATGGATAGTTGAACGCGAAGACATTGATGCCGGAGCGAAGATTGAAGCTGCGCGAGACGAGTGTGGCGAATTCGACGCCGGCGCCAAGTGTGGCAGCCTTGAATCCTATTGCGATGGAGCGAAACGGCCGGATTGCCTTTCGCTCCTTTGGCGAGGCCGGCGCGGGGACGGGACGCACATATCCGCTGCTGCTGGATGACTCAGCGGTCGAGGATTCGGCGCGATACGCAAGTGCAAACTCGTTGCTGGCGGCCTGCACCAATTTCAACTGCGGGGACGCGATCAATTCCGTCGGACTGTCGGGCTGTTGCTGCTGCTCCTGAGCAGTGGAGATCGAACAGAGTAAGGCCAGTGAGAGACACAGCCCAGCGAGCTTTATTTGAAACATGACTGAGCCTTTTCTACTCGCCGTGATGATCTGGAGACAGTTTTTAAAGGGTAGAGCATCACCATTAAGATTTTCTGTTAAATTGACCGCGCTGCTCTACAACTTCCAAGTGATATCGTGCAATCTGCAGGGTCATAAACAAAAGATGTAAGGCACTCATCATCTATGCGGTTCGACATCATTACGATCTTTCCCGATTTTTTCGCGGGCCCTCTCGACTACGGGATACTGAAGCGCGCCCGCGCCACCGGACTGGTGGAGATTGCCATGCACGATCTGCGCAACTTTACGCATGACCGCCATCGCACAGTGGATGATCGTCCGTTCGGCGGTGGTGAAGGCATGGTGCTGAAGGCACAGCCGATCTACGATGCAGTGCAGTCACTGCAGATCTCCGCGAAGAGCACGCGGCAGAAGCAGAAGGAGACAGTAATTCTTCTATCGGCGCAGGGGCAGCCCTTCACTCAGTCAGTAGCGCAGGAGTTGGCCTCGACGGAACGGGTAGTCATACTCTGCGGGCGCTATGAAGGGGTGGATGAGCGGATAAACGAGCTGCTATGCGACCGCGAAATTTCGATTGGAGATTATGTGTTGTCCGGCGGAGAGCTGGCGGCGGCGGTGATCGTCGACGCAGTGGTTCGGTTGTTGCCCGGGGCGCTGGGGAATCCGGACTCGTCGCGATTTGAGAGCTTCGGTGCGGAGGAAGTGGCAGAGAACTCCGGCAATGCCGGTAGTCCGCCGCGTTCGACATATGGCGCGGGAGGGCTTTTGGACTATCCGCACTACACGCGGCCTGCTGATTTTATGGGTGTAGCGATTCCTGAGGCTTTGGCTGGCGGGAATCACGAGCAAATTCGAAGATGGCGAAGGAGAATGGCACTGAAGAAGACACTGGAGAATCGGCCCGATCTGCTGGAGAAGATGGAGATCAGCGAAGAAGACCGCGAGATATTGGCGGAGCTGCGATGGCAGCGGGAATCAGAGGACTAAAGCGCCGACAGGGTGAGTTTTCTATGCAATTTCGGCCCGAAAAGCGCAGTTTTCGTGTACACTAAAGGTCTAGTTCCTACCGAGTCCAACCCCCAGGAAAGTTGCCCCATGTCTATTCATCCGATTATGCAAAAGCTTGCCGCTAAGTTAGAGCGGACCGATCTTCCCGAGTTCGCCCCGGGCGACACCGTTCGTGTCCAAGTCAAGATTCGCGAAGGCGAGAAAGAGCGCCTGCAGGCGTTTGAGGGTATGGTGATCGCCTGCCGTAAGGGTGCACAGGGCTCGTTCACCGTTCGCAAAATGAGCTTCGGTCAGGGCGTCGAGCGCATCTTCCCCTACAACTCCAAGGTCGTCGATAAGGTCGAGAAGGTTCGTTCGTACGAGGTTCGCCGTTCGAAGCTGTTCTACCTTCGCGGTCTGCGCGGCAAGGCTGCTCGTCTGCGAGAGGTCGAGCGCGCCGCCAGCTAACAGAATTCAGTTCCCGGTTTTCCACCACAGCCACGACTTCGGTCGTGGCTTCGTTTTGCGCGATGGTTATACACTCGACTTTAAAGAGCATGGCTTCCTCCATTCCCCACCCTCGCGCTCTTCGGTCGGTTACAGCGGCCACAGCCAAACAACGGATGCTGAAGCAACTCATCTGCAGCGATGCGCCGGAACAAGCTCTGCGGTACCGCGGATTTCAGAGGATTGCAGGGGTGGATGAGGTAGGCCGTGGGGCCTTGTTCGGACCAGTGGTAGCAGCAGCGGTGATTTTGCCCGAATGTTTGGATGAGTTGGCAGCGGCCGGGTTGAAAGACTCCAAGCAACTGACTCGCGAAGAGCGGGAGACGCTCGATACGATGATACGGGGGATCGCGCTTGCCGTTTGTGTCGCGGAGATCGATGCCGAGACCATCGACCGGGTAAATATCTATCAGGCGACACGAATGGCAATGTTGGCAGCGGTGCAGGGTTTGATGATGGCGCCCGACCATCTGCTGATCGACGCTATGCGGCTGGATCATCCTTGCCGGCAAACGAAGCTTATTTATGGTGACGCGCTTAGCCTTTCGATCGCAGCGGCTTCCGTGGTAGCGAAGGTGCATCGCGATGCGTTGATGCGGGAGTTGGATGTATTACATCCGGGCTATGGGCTGGCTTCGCATAAGGGATATGGGACACCCGAACATCGCCGTGCGCTGTTGGAGATTGGCCCCTGCGCGCTGCATCGTCGAAGCTTTGCGCCCGTCCGGCTGGTGGATCCGGATGCAGCGATCGAAGAGGCGGTTTCGGCGGAGCTGCTGTTTGAGGATGCGGATCTGGAGGAGGCAGAGTGGGCCAGAAGCTGATGTGCGTGACCGCGCATCCGGATGATGAGTGTTTTGGATTTGGCGGGGCTTTGGCTCTGTGCGCAGAACGTGAGATTGAGATCTACGTGCTTTGCATGACGGATGGGCAGGCGGCAACGAATCGTGGAGGCGCGGCTACAGGCGAAGCTCTGGGCAGGATGCGGCGAGATGAGTTTCGGCGATCATGCGAGGTGTTGGGAGTAACGCAGCACGAGATGATGGACTATCAGGATGGGAAGCTGGAGTTTGTCGAGGTTCCCCTGGCCGCAGGATATCTGGTGCAGCAGATGCGGCGATTCAAGCCGGATGTGGTGATTACATTTGGCGGCGATGGCGGACAGAATACGCACGCTGATCACATGATGGTTTCGATGCTGACGACCGCGGCGTTTCATTGGGCGGGGCAGGCGAAGCGGTATCCGGACGCAGGGAGACCGCATAGGGCGCAGCGGTTGTATTATCTGACGGCGAACTTCAATATTCCCGATCGTCCTCCCGCGATGACGATGCCGTGGACGGTTACGCTGGATATCCGTTCAGTGCGAGAGAGAAAGAACGAAGCGTTTCGGCAACATGTTTCGCAGGCCGCATTGATGGAGAAGACGAAAGAATTCTTCGCCAGGCACGGCGCCGAGGAGTTCTATGCGCTGGTGGCTACGATTGAGCCCCAGGCGGCACGCCAGGGGACGGATCTGTTCGAGGGATTGAGCTAGCCGCATCCGGCATAAAGCTGCACACATTGTCGGGCTCGGCGCAACTCTTCCATTCGGGATTCGTCGTCCAGTCCGGGGGAAGATTTTTCGGACGATAGGTTGGATCCTCCGCGAGCTTCTTCCAGACACTGCCGTGGAAGACCGACCCGGCTGGAATTGCCCTGCGGGCTCCGAACGGAATGCGCCACTTTTTCTTTTTCGTCGTGACATCCCAATAGGAATGGGGAAAGATCTCGAGGATCCACCACGAAGTGGTGAGGGAGTTATGTTCCTTCTGGACCGGGTTGGGTGCGACCCCGGGAAAGGTAGCTACTCGTCCGAGAATGCCATCGGCCAGGTTCGGATCGACGAGAAGGCCGAGTGAGACGGCTTCGCAGAGCATCCACTGCAGTGTGATCTGGGAGAGGCCCGATTCAGCGCTCGGGTAGGAGCCGCCAACATCGGAGTGAACGCCGGCAAACCAGACCTGCTTGATGTCCTGCCCGGGGAATGATGCGCCCCAGAGATTATCGCGGAAGTAGCAGCGGCGTTCGTCGATCGAAACGGCGTGGCGGCCGTGTGCCATGTCCGGATTGCGCGCCGTGTAGGGTAGCTTTAAGGGGTCCCATATCCAGCCGACGGAGCTGACGGTATCCCATAAGCCGACAAGATGAAGTGGGCAAGGACGGCAGAAGGCGGCTTTGAAGCCTGTAGCGACCTCAAAGGTGTGGGTCATGCCGTTCGCTTTGCGAGTACGCTTCGCATACATCCGCACAATGTAGGGGATGAGGCCTTCGTTGCCGGGAGAGAGCAGGCCGAACATGTGCAGGACGCCGGCAATTGCGCGGGCGGTGTAGGCTCCGCGGCTAAAGCCGAACAGGAAGACGTTGTCGCCGTCCTCGTAAACGTTCATCAGGTAGCGATAGGCGTCGGATATGTTGTCGAGAATGCCTGCTCCCATGGCGAGCCCGCCGACGACGGCAATGGCTGCTTTGAGCTTGTTGGTAGAGGTGGGAGAGCCTTCGGTGCCGACGCCGGGATGGTAGTAGCCGACCTGTCGCTTGCGGTCGATGATGAGGGTTCGGTAGAGCTGGATGACGTTGGAGTTGTCATCGCCGTACTCGTTGCCGGTGCCATCGCAGCAGAGAACGATGTTCTTTGGCATGTGATCTCCTTGCGTTCCTGATGGGACGAATCATATGGGCTTCGGCTTGGCGAGGGAAGGTATCTGCTAGGGAAACAGGCGCTGCTTGAGCCACTCATCGCCACTCCGCACGAAGAGGAGGCGGTCGTGGAGGCGGCCTTCACGGCTCTTCCAGAACTCCATTCGCTCTGGGCGAAGCACATATCCCTTCCAATATTGGGGTCGTGGAATCTCGTCTGGAAACTCGGCGTCGAGTTGCTTCACGCGAGCTTCCAGGATGTCACGCGAGGGCAGGATGCGGCTCTGCTGGGATGCTATCGCGGCAAGTTGACTCAGGCGGGAGCGGCTGTGAAAGTAGCGGTCCGCTTCGACTCCGGGCAACTCGCCGACAGTTCCTGCGATGCGGACCTGGCGTCGCAGCGACTTCCAGTGAAAGCACATCGCAGCGCGCGGATTCTCATTCAAGTCCAGCCCTTTCCTGCTCTCGGAGTTGGTGTAGAAAGCAAAGCCGCGGTCATCCATCCCTTTCATTAGCACCATCCGAACGCTGGGAATTCCATCTCGCGTCGCTGTCGCCAAAGCGGCGGCGTTTGCCTCGTTCGGCTCGCTTGCCTCGGCAGCTTTCATCCAGAGGCCGAACATGACCATTGGATCGAGACCGGGCTCGATCTCGGTGTCTTCCATGTACTCTCTCCAGTTTCGATTTCAAGTTTACAGAGGTTTGCCACCGGCTGTGCACATCAGTGAAGTTGGAAACGGGCTGGCGGTAAATCGCCAGCCCATTCCAAGGACAGTGGCCATCTAGAAGTCGAGTCACCTTAGAGAAGCGCGATGGTGTCGACCGCAGTACTCAGTCCTTCGGCATCATCTTCGCGACCGCCTGGTCAATCGTGAAACTTGCTGCCTTGGCGCGAGGCGGGAACTCCTTGAAGCTCATCAGCCACTTTGTGAGAATAGGTGGCGCTATGTATTGCAGGGGAACGTTCTCGAGGAACCACATGTCGTATCCGAAAGCCTCTTCGCCGCGCTCGAACGGGTCGGCGCGGAGGTCGAAGAACTTGGGAATCCGCATCACCGACAAAGGTTCTCGCCAGACGTCAAAGCCCGTGCTTCGTTGCTCGGCAAATACGATTTTGAATCGCCCTACCCGCATCGCCATGCAATCGCCATCGTCGCTCCAGTAGATGAAACCCTCCCTTGGCGACTTCTTCTCCTTGCCGGACAGGAACGGCATCAGGTTAAACCCGTCGAGATGAACCTTGTAAGTCTTGTCGCCCATCTTGTATCCCTTCTTCACCTTCTCGACCAGATCGGGCTCTCCGCTTGCCGCGGCGAAGGTCGGGATGAAGTCCTGCAGCGAACCGATCTCGTTGATGACGCGACCGGGCTCGATGACTCCGGGCCATCGCATCACACACGGAACTCTCCAGCCACCCTCCCAGTTCGTATCCTTCTCACCACGGAACGGCGTCGTTCCGCCATCCGGCCATGACAGCACTTCGGCCCCATTGTCGGTGGTAAAGACCACGATTGTGTTGTCCGCGATCTTCAGATCGTCGAGCTTCTTGAGCAACTGGCCAACGTAGCCGTCGAGCTCGACCATGCCGTCCGGATACAGTCCAAGCCCCGTCTTGCCTACGGAGGATGGCTTCAGGTGCGTGAAAACGTGCATCCGCGTCGGGTTGAAGTAGCAGAACCAGGGTGCGTCCTCCTTCGACTTACGATCAATGAAATCGAGCGCCGAAGCGAGGAACTCCTCGTCCACCGTCTCCATCCGCTTCGGTGGCAGCGGACCCGTATTTTCGATCGTCTGCTTGCCTACTTTGCCGAACTGCGGATCGACCGTCGTGTCGTCCTTGTTGGTGGCCTTGCACTTCAGCACGCCACGCGGTCCGTACTTCTTCCGGAACTTCGGGATCCTTCGGATAGTTCGGATAGTAGGGCTCTTCCTCCGCATTGAGGTGATAAAGATTTCCGAAGAACTCATCGAATCCATGCACGGTGGGCAGGTGCTCGTTGCGATCGCCAAGGTGATTCTTGCCGAACTGCCCGGTCGCATAGCCGAAGCTCTTCATGAACTTCACCAACCGAAGGATCCTCGAAGCTGAGACCCAGCGTCGCTCCCGGCACGCCGACCTTGGTGAGGCCTGTACGAATCGGCGACTGACCGGTAATAAAGGCGGCTCGTCCGGCTGTACAACTCTGTTGTCCGTAGAAATCTGTGAACCTCGCGCCTTCTTTCGCAATGCGATCGATATTCGGTGTCTGGTATCCCATGACACCCTGGTGATAGCAACTGGGGTTAAACCAACCGATATCGTCGGCCATGATGAAAAGGACGTTTGGCTTCTGTTTGGTCTTCGCCATCTGGTTTCTCCTTTTGGTTTGGATCGAATTGGTTGTAGCCGATGGACCTGACTTTCATCGCGGCGACCTGGCATTTTTGCCGCCTCGATTGACGCCCATGACCGGGACACACGCGCACGGTAAGAATTCTTAAGGAGAGTTCCTCGGATGACGAGCGATCCGAGCCCCCCCGACACTCGACGGGCCCTGTCGGGCTGATCGGTCTCCGGATGGTAACGGCAAGGGCAACGCCGCGGGAACTGTTAAAAATTGCAGTGAGGGACGAGACCCAAAAGACCCACTGGTTCCCTTGGCAGGATCAACAAATTCAGGGTCGCAGACGGTCACGATCCGACTGAGCCGCTGACTCGCTGAATCGCTGATTTATGGGCGCGACGCCGGCATGCTTCGCGGGTTACTGGATGGTGAGGGTGATGGTTGCAGTCTGGATGGTGGACCCACCGGTCGCGGTTACAGTCACAGCGAAAGAGCCCGCGGCCAGGGCTCCGGCGTTGGGGCCGTTGGGATCGACTCCCCCGCTGCCGCAGCCGTTGAGCAAGCCGAGGGTGATGAAGGCGAGAAACAGCACGAGGAGATTCCAGCAGCGTCGGGTGCGGCGGGGAAGAAAGAATATGAAGAAAAAACCAGCGAGAGCCGCGAGACTGTGGGAGATCGGAGACTCGGGAAGGGAGGCCTTGAGGACAGAGGCCGCGGGAGAGATGGTCAGGATCGTGGTCTCCGGGGTAGGACCGGTCGGGGTGATGGAGGATGGTGTGAAGAGGCAGGACGCTCCCGCAGGCAGGCCGCCCGTGCAGGCGAAAGTGACCGTGGAGTGGAAGCCCCCGATGGGGTTGACGCTGAGGGTGACCGGGTTGGAGGGCTTACCCTTTGGCGCCGAGGTGGAGGCGGTGGAGGGCGTGAGCGTGAAGACGCCGACCGGATCGAGGACGGTGAGAGTGGCGGAGGCGGAGGTGCTGGGCTGATGGGCATTGTCTCCGGAGTAGAGAGCGCGGATTAGATGCGTGCCGGATTGGAGCGTGCCGGTAAGAAGAGAGAGGCTGGTCGAGGCTCCTGTGACGGGGGTTCGCGGGCCGTAGAGATTGCCGTCGAGAAGTAACTGCACCGTGCCGGCAGGAATGGGAGAGGTGGGCGTGATCGAGGCGACGATGGTGACGCTGGTTCCTTCAACCACACTAGAAGGCGTGAGAACGATGGCGATGGCGCTGGAAACGGATCCGGAGTTGATGGTGAAGGGCGCGGCGGGCGAGACGGATGCCTGGTAGTTGGCGTCGCCGGAGTAGAGGGCGGCGATGGAATGAGTGCCGGGCGCGATAATGAGCAAACTGCTGGAGATGCTGGCCTTGGCGCCGATGAGAATCGCGGTGCCGACAGTCTGGCCGTCGCTGGTGAAGGTGATGGTGCCGGTGGGCGAGATGGCGTTGGACTGACCTGTGGCAGGCGACACCGTGGCGGCGAAGCTATACGGGGCGCCGGGCGAGATCACAGCGGCGGAGAGGTTGAGGGCGGTCGCGCTTGCGGTCTGCGTTGAACCGGTAACGACGACAGTGACGGGGGCCGAGTCGGAGGGGCTGTAGTTGGCGTCGCCCGAGTAGCTGACCGTGACGGCATTGCTGCCGATGGAGAGCAGACTGGCCGGCAGGCTGATGGTAACGGCGCCGGAGTCGGTAGGCGAAAGTGGGTAGAGGTTCGGGAGCAAAGCTGCGCTGCCGAGGCTGAGCACGGTGTTGACGGAGGAACCGCCGGTGGCTTGCGAAGTGAAGGTGACGACGCCGGAGGGAGCGGCAGCGCCATAGCCCTGCAGCGCTCCTGCACCGAAGCCGCGCGCGTAGACCTGGATGGTGAGTGTAAGAGTGGACGCCGCGGAAAGGACGGAGGGTGTGGCCTGGAGGACAGTGGCAGTTTGGCCCTTGACGATGTTGATGGCAATGGGGGATGACGAGCTTGGATTGAAGCTGGCGTCGCCGGAGTAAGCTGCGGTGATGAGGTGGGTGCCGGGGGCGAGAGCGCGGGCCTGATCCTCGGTGTTGGAGGTGGAGTTGAGGCGGAAGGCGCCGCCGTCAAGGAAGGAGATGGCGCCGAAAGCGGAGTCGGTCAGGAGGATGTTGCCGGTGGCGCTTCCCTGTCCGGAGAGGCCTGCGACCTGCGCGCGGAGAAGAAAGAAGGCTCCATAGGAGTAAGCGGCGGTGGGGCTGACGGGCGTGGTGGTGCCGGTGGAGGGGTTGTACAGCAGAGGCTGAAGTGTGGTCGTGCTGGGCTCTGGAGTGACGGTGAGGACGATGGGGTTGGAGTCGCTGGACGCGTAGGCGCCGTCGCCGGCGTAGTGAGCCTGCACGGAGTAAGCTCCGCCGGGAAAGTTGCCGAGCGAAGCGCTGTAGCTGCCGTTCTGCAGGGTCCCGTTCTGGACGGAGCCGTTGGCGGCCAGCGCGTTGATGGAGATGCTGCCGGTGGGGGTTCCGCCGCTGGTGGAGGTAACGCGGACATTGGCGAGAACAGGGGCGCCGTGGGTGATCGTGACCGGAGCAAGAGTGAGCGCGGTACTGCTCGCGATGAAGCTGGCAGTGGACCAGGCGTTGATGAGATTGGCGGCATTGACGCTGCCCAGGCCGGTGGCGAGATCGTAGCCGGTTGTGCTCGCGTAGCCGGAGAGGACGCCGTAGCGGTCGGCGGAGTTGGTGACGGTGCAGTTGGGCGCACCTTTGATGCAGGGCATGGCGATGGTGTCTGTGGTGAGGTCATTGAAGACGCAGCCGGCGGCGGGAAGGCCGGTGATGGAGCTGCACGCGGTGCCTGCGCTGCTCTGGTGGCTGGCCAGGTTGTAGAGCACGTAGTTGGCGTTGCCCAGACGGCTGCCCGTCTTCTGATTGACGAGGGAGAGGATGCCGGCAAAGGCGGGCGAGGCGACCGAGGTGCCGCCGTATCCCTGAAAGTCATAGTTGGGGGCGGCGACGTTGCAGGGCTGACCATCGGCGTTAGCGCTTTGCTGGCAGACGATATAGAAGGCTCCGAAGAAACCGGCGCTGGCAAAGAGGGAGACGTCTGGCGTGTCGCGCACGTTGTCGGCGGGGACGCCGAGGCCGGTCTGCCAGGAGGGTTTGGCGTAGCCGGCGCGGCAGGTGGAAGAAGACGAGCCGTTGGACTGCGTGCAGGCACTGGGGCCGCCTCCGCCCCCGACAACGGAGAGAAGACCGTCGGAGGAGGCGATCGCGCTGTTGCAAATTTGCTCGGACGTCTGACCGGAGAAGGTGCGGGTGGAGCTGAAGACGGAGTTGGTGCAGCTCTCGTTCCACGGAGTCTCGGGGATGTAGCCTTTGGCGGAGGCCTGGGTGGTGGCGTTGTTGGTGGGGTTCCAGTAGGCAGTGCCGCCGTTGGGCATGTAGAAGTCTGTGCCGCCGACGGAGATGTTGTAAGGCGTGCTGGCGAGGCCGTTGACGGCAATGCCGTCGCTCGCTCCCTGAACCCCTGCGATGTCGCAGCCTGCAGCGCCGGAGTCTCCGCTGGAGACGAGGACGGTGATGCCCTGGGCGGCGGCCTGTTGCCAGAGGGTCTTGTAGAAAGTGTTGCCGGAGGTCCCAAGGAAGAGCTCGCACTGTCCGTAGCTGTAGCTCATGACAGGAGCGAGATTGTTGTCGACGATGTAGATGGCGGAGAGGTCGGTGCCCTGGGTGACTTCTGTTCCCTGGGAGACGACGTAGTCGATGGTGGCGCCTTTGGCTACGGCTCCGGACCATTGGGTGTCGATGTCGGCTTCGCCTTCGTCGCCGGTGATGCCGGGGTTGGGGCCGTTATAGATGATGTTGAGGTATTGCGTGCCGGTAGGGGTGGCAGTGTTGCCGAGGGGAAGATTGAAAAGCTTGCGAAAGTTGACGAAGTCGGCGGGGTTGATGTCGGTCTGGCCAACAATAGCAATGGTCTGGCCCGTGCCGTCGATCGGAGTGGAGGCGTTCCACAGCGGCAGCACGTTGTAAATGGTGGCGAAGTCGTAGGGAGTCAGGCCGTAGCTGGTTTGGCCATCGTTGATGGTGAAGGAGGGATCGTGTTGTTGACCGGATCGGGGCGTCGTTGCAAGATCCGGCAGGCGCATCGTGCGGTTGGTGGCTGCGTCGTGGCGGAAGTTGCCGACTTTGTGGCTGGCGGCGCGGCGGGGAAAGTTATTCAGCGAGGCGATGCCCGCGACGATCGGGGCAAGCACAGTGGGGATGGCAGGGTCGGAGGCGTTGGCAAAGTGCGGTTGGCCATCGACGGTGTAGCGATGCATGCTGGTGTGGAAGGCGGCGTGAACCATACCGGCGGTTCCGCTGAATTCGATGAAGGTACGTGCGGCGTTGGCCTGGATGGCAGTGAATCCGTGGCTGGCGAGCCATGAGGTGACGACGGAGAGATCGTGGTCGGTGGGGCCGAAGGCTGCGCCGAAGCTCTCGGGAGTGAGCCACTGGCGATAGGTGGAGGAAGTCTTGTCCTGTTGCTGGTCGATGAGCTCCTGGAGGGCCGATTCCTGCTCGGGGCTGCGCTGGAGGACGAGGACGATGCGCCGGAGCGGTGTGGCGTTGGCGAGGGCTCCCTGATCGAACTCGGCGCGGGCGAGCGGGTGGGTGTTGCCGGAGAGAATGGTGGTGCGGGCGTCGTCAATGGGCTGGAGGATGCGAGAGTGAGCTACTGGAAGCGGGGACTGCGAGGTCGCCGGAACGGAGACGGCGAGAAGAAGAACGGCAGACGTCAGGATAGGCAGCAGAACTTTGGAGATCCGAGGCATTCGATCGATTCCTGCCGCTTAAGAGAAGGCGAAAAGGGTTCTTAGCAGGCAAATTGAAGCATTTACAGCAGAAACGATTCTTTCGCGATCGCGGAGGCCCGTCAAGAAAAGTTATGCGAAAACGATGGCACGGATGGGGGATTGTTCCGGCTAAGGGAAAGGCCGCGCCCTCACAGGACGCGGCCGGGGATTGCGGTGACAGGGTTTAGGGAACGGTGATGCTGACCTGCGTACTGTGAACGATGGTGCCCGAGACTGCGGTGATGGTAAACGTGTAGGTTCCGGGGCGAGCATTCGTCGTGGTTGGGCCACCACCGCCACCGCCTCCGCCTCCACCCGTCGTGGACGTGTTTCCGCCGCAGCCGGCGACGGTAAGCGCGGCTATGGAGAGAACAACGACCAGAAGGCTCGCCCAGCGGCGGCGGCGCGGGACGATCAGCAGAAGCATACAGGCGAGTGTCGCTCCTGAGCCGGCGACGTACCAGGGAGCCTTTCCGGATGGACTTCCCTGCAGGGGCGTCAGCGCGGGTTTCGTGAGCTGCGCGGTTGTGGTCTGCGAGGCCTTGACGATGAACGAGGTGGTGACGCCAGTGGCAGACGTGATGCTGACGGGCGATACCGAGAAGGATGGCGTGAACGCGCCGAGATTGTTGTTGACCGCAGTCATGGTGACGGAACCGGTGAATCCGTTGACTGGAGTGATGGTGAAGACGATGCCGCTGGAGGTGGCGCCGGGATTCACGGTGGCGGTTCCAACGCAAGGCGTCAGCGAGAAATCCTTCTGGGTGGTGGAGACGAAGTCAACCGAAGCCAGAGTGCCGTCAGTGGCGAGAAGCGTGCCCTTGGATCCGGCGTAGTTGGTATCTCCGGAGTAGACGGCGCTGACGTTGTGACCGCCGGAGGCGATGGCGGAGGTGCTGAGCGCGAAGGTCACCGCGCCACTGACCAGCGGCTGAGGCGTGCCGACGGGATTGTTGTCGATCAGGAACTGAACCGTTCCCGTGGGTGTGGTGCCGGCGATGGAGCCGCCCACCGTCGCGGTGAGCGATAGGGTGCTGGTGTTGATGGCACAGAGCTGGCTGGATGTAGTGAGGGTCGTGATGCTGAGACCGGCGCCGATTGTGCTGCCGGTACCGGTGGGAGTTGCCCCGGCCCAGTCTGCGATCAGGTTCGACACGTTGAGGCTGCCGAGACCTGTCGCCTGGGTATAGCCGGGCGATCCGGTGGAGGAGTAGCCGATCGATCCTCCGTGGGGACAGTCGGGAGTGCCCTGAGAACAAGGGATGGAGTTGTTGCCTGCCTGCGTCGTGTTGAAGATGCTTGCGCTGTTAGGACCATTGGCAAGACCGTAGAGGACTGGTCCGATGTTGCCCAGCGGTCCGGTGCCAAGATTTTGTTCGACCAGAGCGAGGATTCCGGCGAGCGAGGGCGCGACGAAGGACGTGCCGCCGAAGACGTTGGGCTGGCCGGAGGCGGAGAGAAATCCGCTGGTGCAGGATCCCTGGCTGCAGACGACGTAACCATCGTGTTCGGCCGCAGCGTTGAGCGAGACGTCGGGAACATCGCGGGAGGAGTCGGCAGGAACCCCCGGGCCGCTCTGCCATGCTGGTTTGGCGAAGAACGCGCTGGCGCCGCCACCGGTGCCCCCGCCGGCGTCGAGACCGCCCGACGCAGTGGTCTCGTTCCAGGGAACCTCAGGAATGTAGCTCTTCGCTGATCCGGCAGTTCCGGTGCCGGCATTCCAATAAGTCGACGGATTGCTGACATCGCCGCTGAACTGGGTGCCTCCGGCCGAGGTGGCGAAGGGCGAGCTGCTGGGGAAGTCGACGGCGAGACCCTCCGAAGCGACGCCCGACGTATCGCAGTCCGTGGCGCCATCGTCTCCTGAGGAACTCATGACGGTGATGCCGTTGACGTTGGCCATCTGAAGCATTTGATTAACGCTGGCGAGAAGCTCGGCGCCGAATCCGCTCTCGCATCCACCGTAGCTGATGGTGATGATGGGAGCGATCGTTGGGACTCTGGTCGATAGCGAAGGCGAGGGAGGTATTGATGACGTTAGCGGAGTAGACGTAGACGATATTTGCCGAGGGCGCGGCAGCGCCGGCCCACTCCACATCGAGATGGGCCTCATCGATATCGCCGGGAGAGACGCCGGGATCGGCGCCGGCGGCCTGCAGCCTGAGATTGATGGGGGAAAGACCGGCAGCGTTGCGGAACGCAGTGATATTGGCGTCCGGCAAAACGTTGTTGGTAGTGAGATCGGTCTGTCCCATCACTGCGATGGTGATACCGCTGCCGGTGTTGCCGCTGGAGGCGGCCGGGAAGTTGTAGATCGTGTAGAGGTCCTGCGGCGCGATGTAGTGATTGGTGCCGACGGTGAAGAGCGGCTGCACCGAACTGGAGGTCAGGCTTCGCGGGCGGGAGCGGGGCTTAAGCCGGAAGTCGTTGAGGCCGGTAACGGCGAGGACGACGCCGGCGATGGGCGCAGGTAGAGTTGGCTCGGTGAGGTTGGTGATGTGCTGCTCGCCGTCGAGCGACACGGTGTGGATCGCGGTGCCGAAGGCCTGCTGGACCTGCGCGACCGTGCCGGTGAAATTAATGAAGGTGGAGCTGTGGGCGACGCCGGTGATGGTGAAGCCCTGGCTGGTGAGCCAGGAGGACACCTTCGCAATATCGGCGCTGCTGAGGCCAAAGCGTGCGCCGAACTGCTCCGAGGTAAGCCACTGGTGATAACTGGGGGAGCTGGGATTGAGCTGCGCGGCCATCAGCTGGTTGAGATCGGCCTGCTGGGCGGCCGTCATGCTGAAGCGCAGGGAGAGCGCCTCGAGTTTGCGGTCCGCAGGCGCAAGACCGAGGTCAACGGACTGCTTTGCGCGGCCGCCGATCGTGCCCGGCACCGCAACCCGGGTCGCTCCGCTGACAGAACCGGCGATGCGGTTCTGCATGGCGGCGTTGGCGGAGGGAACGGATGCGGTGAGCAGGACGGCGGCGAAAAGAACGAAAACACGGGAGGCTGGACGGCTGCACATGGATGATCTCTACCTTACTACTGAAATACGAGCTACTTGAATGCGGGATGGCAGCCGGACGGAGCGCCACATCAGGGACCGATACACCACATGCTTAGACAGACGATGGCGAAAAAGGTTGCGCCTACACATGTAAACAGATTGTCTGTCGATTGTCGCGGGAAGAGCGGGGATGGTCAATTCCAAACCAACACAACAGCAGCTAAAGCCGCCGTGTTATCAACGCAGTTCTGCCGCGGCCGAAGTCTTGCGCTGAGGCAGGACAAGATTTGGCGGCGCGACTACTGGATGGTGACCTGGTATTGATAGTTGTGACGGACGGTGCTGACACCGTTGCTGCCCGCGCTCGTGATGGTGAATATCTGGGTTCCGAGCGGAGTGCCGGGGTCGGAGGGTGGCGGGTCCGACGCCTGGGTATTCTCCGTGCTGGTGCCGGGCATGCAACCAAGATTAGCGGTGAGACCGATGGAGCAGAGGAGAAGCAGAAGCGTGGGAAGAGCTCGTCTGCGGCGAGGCAGCACAAAACAGAAGAGCATAGCCAGGACTGAGTCTGCAGCAGCGTTCCAGCCGCGGCGCAGAGCCGCATGTCGGACTGAGCCGGCGACGGGCGCCTTGGTGGTGATGGTCATGGTGGTCGATCCGCCGCCGTTGAGCGAGAGAGGACTGAAGGAGCAGGCCATCTCGGCGTTGGCCGGAGGCGTGCACCCGAAGGTCACGTTGCCGCTGAATCCTGCGACAGCGCCGAGGAGGATGACCACCTGGCCGCTTTGACCGCGGTTGATCGTGATCGTTTGAGGGATCATCGTCAAAACGTAGTCGGCTAAGCTGAGCGCGAGTGGGGACGAAGTTGCGTTGGCGAAGTTGCTGTCGCCGTTGTATACGGCATAAACACTGTGGTTGCCGGCGGAGAGAGATGCGGTGGTGAAGACGGCAATGGACTGAGTTGGACCATTGGGAACAAGGGTTCCGGAACCGAGCTGAACCAGAGCCCCGTTGGCGGTGTCGAAGAAACTGACGGTTCCGGTGGGACCGACGCTGCTGGCGGCTGTGGTGAACACAGTAGCCGTAAAGATGGCGTTGATGCCTGCAAGCAGCCCTGTGCCGGGGACGTTCGAGGTGAGGGTGATGCCGGAAGGAAGAAGGATTGGAGTGACGGACTGGGACGACGAGTTGCTGCCGTTCCAGTTGGAGTCTCCGCCATACGTGGCGGTCAGAGTGTGGGTGACGCCGCCGACGAGGCTGGCCGTCGTGGTGGCTTGATTGCCGGAGACGGCAGCGGTGGCGAGGAGCTTTCCGTTATCGAAGAAGCTGACGTTGCCGGTGAAGGTATATGCGCCGGCTCCGCTGCCAGAGTTGGCGATGAATGCAGAGATCGTGACGGGCAGGCCTGCCTGCGGTGTGGATGGAGTGACGGAGAGCATGATGAGCGTGCTTCCCTTAATGGTGCTGAAGGAAACACTGGCGGGCGACTGACACTGGAAGTTCTGATTGCCGGCGCAGGTAACCTGAACACCGTAGGTGCCTGGTGCCGGAGCGGAGACGACAATGTTAGCCGTCGCACTGTTGCTGCCGGTGTTGGGAATCAGTGTGGAGGTGAAGACTGAGCCCGCGACGCCCTGAACCTGCGCGGAGGCAGTGCCCGATGGCGCGGCCAGCGAACCAGGCAGGGTGACGGTAGCGGTTACGGTGGCCGTAGAGCCGAAGAGAATATTCGTCGAGGGAGCGATGGTGGCCGTGACGACGCCGTTGACGATGACGACAGTGACCGTGGCGCTGAGGCTGGAGTTGGCAGCGTAGTTGGTGTCGCCGGAGTAGTTGGCGACGACGGTGTAGGAGCCGACGTTCAGCGTACTAAGCGAGAGAGTTGCCACGCCGTTGTTGATGACGGCAGAGCCGATGCTTCCCAGGTTGGAGGTAAAGCTGACAGTGCCGGTGGGAACGGCGCCGTTGACGATCACCGACGGCGAGACGACGGCGGTGAGGGTAAGGGGCTGGCCGTAGTTGAGAGCTGGAGCGCTGGAGGCCAGAGAAATCGTCACGGGAGTGTTTCCGATGGCGCGAGGAAAGACCTTAAGGAGAGTGGGCAGATCGACTGTGCCGAGGCCGGTGGCCGGCTCCCACGTTCCGGGAGGCGTGGACGCGGTGGCATCGGGCTGCGTGTAGAGTCCCGGCGTTGTAGCAAGGCTATAGAGGATTGCGTTGATGTTTCCCTGGCGGACTCCCGTCTGCTGGAGGATGGCATTGAGAGTCTGGGCAAACGCAGAGACGGAGGCGGTGGTCAGGTCCGGCTCGTAGCGGCTGGCATCGTTCGGCAGACCGGGGGCGACCTGCCAGTCGGGTCGAGGCGCGATGGCGACAAACGGAGAGGCGGCGGGACTGACAGTGAGAGCGGTCACTTCGGAGAGGCTGGCGGGAAAACTGCCCGTACCGCGGGCTCCGCAGCCGCTGGTAGCGAGGATGGTGATTCCCTGCGCGTTGGCCTGGCGAAAAAGATCGTGATACGCGTCTACATCGGACTGCGCGAAATCGGATGAGCAGCCTGCTGTGTTGAATGTCAGGACGGGCGCGGCGTTGGCATCGATTGCAGATGCGGCGGTGAGGTAGGGATCGACGTTTTGCGGGGCGCTGGCCGAAGCCGAAACGACACGCGGTCTGGCGATGGCGGCGGGCGCGGCGACCGGCAAATCGTCAAGGCCGGAGATTCCGGCGATCAACGACACCGCCTCCTGGGGAACGGACGGCGAGGTCGAATTGCCAAAGTAAAGTGCGCCGGCGACCTGGTAGCGGCGAAGCGTGACCGCGAAGACGCTTTGAATCTGCGATGCAGTTCCGGAGATGGTGATGCGCGTCCGGGATGGCGAAACGGCTTCTATGGTGAACCCCTGCGACTGGAGCCAGGTTGTGGTTGCGGCGATCTGATCGGCGGACGCGCCGAACTGTGAAGCGAACTGCTGCGGGGTGAGCCACTGATGATACGCAGGGGACTTCGGCGAAGTCTGGCTGACGAGAAGCTGATCGAGAGCCGCGCTGCGATCGGCTGCGAGGCCCAGACGAAGAGTGAGTTGAAGTGGCTGCGAGTCGGGAACCGGACCGGCGTCTACTGCGGACGCTGTCTCGCCCGCGAGTCGCAAGGAAAGCGTGACGCGCTGCGCCTGAAGAGCGAGGGGAAGAGCGAGAAGAAATGAGATGGCCAGCGATCGTGACAACATCATGCGGCGCTTGCCGTGCAGCGTCTGAGGAGTAGACATGGTATCGGCATGATGTTTACAGAGGGCTACCCTGAAGGCAATGGTCAAAGGGCCGCCAAAAGGGTGATCCAGCCTAGCCCTTTTGTGGGATGCGTGGCGTTAAAATTATGTGACTGTGACAGTTACAGACTAGTTACAGACTGTATTTCCCCGCCTGAATGACGTGTCGGGCAACCTGCCGGCCAAGTCCGATCGTGTCGACGGCGTCGCGTTTGGAGAGACGTCGAAGGATCATGAGCTGCGTGCGCAGCGTGTCTCCTTCTGCCGCAGCCGCGATTACTTTGCGCGCGGCAAGTTCAATGGTGGACATTGCCTTGTCGGCGTAGATGCGAGCCATCGCGACCGGAATAGCGGAGGCTGCGCTGGATTGAACCGACGCTATCTTTTCTGCACGCAGAACCGCGGACTCCATCGCGAATATCTCGATGATCATATCTGCGATGGCCCCCATCACTTCCTGCTGCTCGGCAAACTGCTTCATAAACTTCTGCGTAGCTGCTCCGGCAGTGAACAGCGCGAGCTTCTTGGCGTTGTCCAGGGCGTTGCGCTCATCGGCGAGCGGGCCATCGCGCCCGACCTTCTCGCCGGGACCTGCCATGACTTCGTCCATCAGTTTTTCGATCGCGGGCATCAGCGCGAGTCTGCCGCTCATTGCTGACTTCATCAGCCAGCCGGTGATGATGAGGCGGTTGATCTCATTGGTACCCTCGAATATCCGATTGATGCGGGCATCGCGGTAGGCGCGCTCGGCCGGATACTCCTCGACATAGCCGTAGCCGGCAAAGATCTGCAGCACATCATCCACGATCATGTCGAGCATCTCGCTGGCCCAGACTTTAACAATGCTGCATTCGACGGCGTACTCCTCGATGCGCTTTTGAATCTCTTTGGTGTCGTTTTTGTCTTCCGGGGGAATGCCGGCGAGCGCCTTGTCGATCAGGCCGACGGTTCGGTAGCAGACCGCCTCGCCGACGAAGATGCTGGTGGCACATCTGGCAATCTTCTCCTGGATGAGGCCGAACTCCGAGATGGATTTGCCGAAGGCTTTGCGATCGATCGCGTAGCGAATGCCGTTGGTAAGCGCGACCTTGGCAGCGCCAACGGCTGCGTTGCCCAGCTTGTAGCGGCCGATATTCAGGATGTTGAACGCGATGGAATGTCCCTTGCCGACCTCGCCGAGAAGGTTGGCGGCGGGGATAACGCAGTCGTTCAGGATCAGCGGACACGTAGAGCTGCCACGGATGCCGAGCTTGTGTTCCTCTTTGCCCTGGGTAAACCCCGGCGTGCCGCGTTCGATCAGGAAGGCGGTGAGTTTTTCCTGTCCGGCATCGGGGCCGCTGGGAACGGCGCACTTTGCGAAGACCGTGAAGAGGTCCGCGAAGCCGCCGTTGGTGGTCCACATTTTTTCGCCGTTCAAGGTATAGGTCTTGCCATCGGCGGACAAGACAGCCTGCGTACGCGCGCTGAGCGCATCCGAACCGCTGGTCGACTCGGATAAGGCGTAGGCCGAGATGATCTCGCCTGAGGCGATTTTGGGGAGATATTTTTTCTTCTGCTCGCTGGTGCCGTACCAGACCAAAGGCAGCGTGCCGATGCCCACGTGCGCGGAGAAGCTGACGGAGAAACTCGCCTGTTTGGAGATGCGTTCGGCAACGATGGCCGAGGTCGCCTTGTCCAGGCCGAGACCGCCATATTCCTCGGGGATATCGATCGCGGTGAGGCCCATCTCGGCGGCTTCGACCAGAAGCATTTTGGTCACGCCGAAGTCCTTGGCTTCGATCTCGCCGGAGCGTGGGACGACTTCGTTGATCGCGAAGTTCGCCGTGGTCTCGGCGATCTGCTTCTGCTCGTCGCTGAAGTCTTCGGGGAAGAAGCAGTCGTCCGGAGTGGGGTCGCTGATGAGGAAGCTGCCGCCGGGAACGCGTTTTGTGTCCAGGATGGGCGCCGTCACGGTAGCCATGTATACCTCATGATCTGGAATAGATTAGCGCGCCTCATCTGTGCACAGGAAAGCGACCTCGCAACCGACAACAGTGCCACGCAGGCGAAGCTCATAGCCCCACCTCAAAGACTCCCGCAGCGCCCATGCCTCCGCCAACACACATCGTAACAACACCATACTTCGCTTTTCGCCTCGACATCTCGCGTAGAAGCGTCGCAGTTAACTTGGCTCCTGTGCAGCCGAGCGGGTGGCCGAGTGCAATAGCTCCGCCGTTGACGTTAAACTTTAGCCGGATCGATGCCGAGGACCTTCAACACTGCGAGCGACTGCGCAGCGAACGCCTCGTTGAGCTCGAAGAGATCGATGTCCTCGAGTGAAAGTCCAGCCATCTTCAGCGCCTTTGGAACTGCGTAGACAGGGCCGATGCCCATCTCTTCCGGGTCGCAGCCCGCATAGGCGAAAGCAATAAACTTTGCCATCGCAGGAATGCCCAGTTGCGCGGCGCGCTCGGCGGACATCACGACCGCAGCAGCAGCTCCGTCAGAGGTCTGGCTGGAGTTGCCCGCGGTTACGGTTCCTTTAGCGTGGAAGACGGGCTTCAGTTTTGCCAGCGCTTCAAGCGAGCTATCGGCGCGCGGGCCTTCGTCCACAGCGAAGGTCGTTGTGGCTGACTTTGCCTTCCCTTTGCTGCATATCCGCGATGCCGTGACTTCTACAGGAACGATCTCGTCCTGAAATCTTCCCGCGGCGATTGCGGCGAGCGCCTTCTGGTGGCTTTCGTAGGAGAACTGGTCCATCTGTTCGCGCGTGATTCCGTAGTGGGTTGCGACACGCTCGGCGGTAAGCCCCATGGACATATAAGAACCAGGGTAGTTGTCGACGAGCCACGGGTTCACCGAAATTTTGTTGCCGCCGAAGGGGACATACGACATGCTTTCGGTGCCGCCGGCGACGATAACCTCGGCTCCGCCACCGCGAATGCGCTCCGCGGCCAGCGCGATGGATTGCAGACCCGAAGCGCAGTAGCGGTTGATCGTCATACCAGAGGCTGTGATCGGCAGACCTGCGCGAAAGCTGGCAACGCGGGCAACGTTCATTCCCTGCTCTGCTTCAGGCATGGCGCAGCCGAGGATCACGTCTTCAATTTCGGACTTGTCCAGCTGCGGAAGACGCGAGAGAGCGCCGTTGATGGCGAACGCGGCGAGATCGTCCGGGCGCGTGGTGCGCAGTGTGCCACGCGGAGCCTTTCCTACGGCAGTGCGAACCGAGGATGCGATGATGACTTCTTTCATGCCTGGCTCCTAGTTCCTCAACGGCTTTCCCGTCTTCAGAGTAAAGGCGATGCGCTCCTGCGTTTTCTTTTCGCCGCAGAGACTCAGGAAAGCCTCGCGTTCGAGATCAAGGAGATATTGTTCCGTCACCGGAGTTCCTGGCGCCACCTTGCCTCCACACAGCGCATACGCGACCCAGTTTGCGATCTTCACGTCGTGATCGGAGATGTAGTGCCCTTCCCGCATGGTCCAGACGGCGAGTTTCAAGGTGGCCAGAGCATTTGCGCCTGGCGCAGGAATATCGCTGCGCGGCGCAGGGACGCGATAGCCGGCGTCAGCCAGTGCGCGGGCTTTTGTCTTTGCATCGGTCAGGAGACGCTCGCGGTTCATCGTGATTGCATCGGACAGCTTCAGGAAGCCGAGGTTCCCGGCCTCCGCGGCGCTGGTTGAAACTTTGGCCATGGCGATGGTCTCGAAGTTTTTCTTCAGCGCCTCGAAGACTTCGACGCCTTCCCCGCGCGCATCGGGACGTATGCTGGAACCGGCTTCGACGCTGCGGATTGTCATCTCTTTGCAGCCGCCGCCGCCCGGGATGAGGCCGACGCCCGTTTCGACCAACCCCATGTAAAGTTCAGCGTGCGATTGGCGCGCGGCCGCATGAAGCGATACTTCGGTACCGCCGCCAAGACACATACCGTAGGGAGCGGCGACCACCGGCCGAGGACAGAATTTGATAGCCTGCGTCATATTTTGAAACGCGCGAATGGCCGTCTCGACCTCGTCCCACTCTTCATGGATGCTGAGTAGCAGTTGCATCAGGTTGGCGCCAACCGAGAAGTTGGTCGAATCGCCGGTGATCACGAAAGCTTCGAAGTTGTTGACGATTTCGCTCGAGGGCGTCAGGGTCTGGGCGATTAAGCTGACGATGTCGCCGCCAAGCGCGTTCATCTTCGAGTGCAGTTCGATGGCGGCGACTCCATCGCCGAGGTCGATGACGGACGCGCCCGGATTCTTCCTGACGACGCCCTTCGCTTTTTTAATGACACCAAGCGAGTTGACTCCGTCGGGCGCAATGACAGGCTGGTACGCGCCAGCGACAGGATCAAAGAAGAGGCGGCCCGACGGCACAGACGCGTCCTCTTTGTACCAGGAGGGGTTCGCGTCACCATCTTTGTCAGCGTAGGCGAGAAGCTTTTCTACATTCGCGGAGATCGGCGCTCCGGCGGCGCGCATCTTCTCCGTTGTGGGGCGAACACCGGCCGCGTCGAACATCTCGAAGGGTCCGAGCTCCCAGTTGTAGCCCGCCCTCATCGCTCGATCGATCTCAACGACGTTGTCTGCGATCGAATTCGGAATGGGCGGAACGCGATTGGCGCTGTAGGTGAAGAGTTCGGTGAGGAAGGGCCAGTAGAAAGCGGAGGCTTTGTCCTCGGGAGCATCGGGGTCGGTATCGCCGTGCACAAGCTGCGCGATGCAAGCAGAGGTTGACTCCAGGTTCTTCGCCATCTCGATCGCGAGCAACGCGGGTCGCGTGGCTGGCCTGTAATCGAGGGTCTGCCAGTCGAGTACGTGGCGCAGTTCGCGGCTTTCGGCGTTCTTGCCGTTACCGCTATCAGGAACTTCGCTTATTTTTTTGTAGAAGCCTTGCTTTGTCTTGTCGCCGAGCCACTTCTTCTCGAGCATCCTGTCGATGAAGGGCGCAAGTGCAACATCGGCGCGTTCGTCCTTGATGCGTTCTGCCTGGGCGGAGAAGTTTTTAGCGACATGCGCCAGCACATCGATGCCGACCATATCGCCGAGACGAAAGGTTCCCGTCTTCGGCCACCCGATGGCTGCGCCCGTCAGCGTGTCCACCTCTTCGATCGACAGGCCTTGATGCTGCATCAACCGAATGGCATTGCCCATGGAGAAGTTGCCGATGCGGTTTGCAACGAAGTTCGGTGTGTCGTGCGCGTGAACAATCGCTTTGCCGAGACGCAGATCGCAGAGATGCGCAACAGCCGTGATGTCGGCGGGATCGGAGTCGGGTGTGGCGATGACTTCCAGCAGCCGCATGTAGCGAGGAGGGTTGAAGAAGTGCGTGCCGAACCAGTGGCGGCGCAGCTCCATCGGCATGCCTTCCACGATCTCGTGGAGGGGCAGGCCGCTGGTGTTGCTGGTCACGATCGAGTCGGCGCGGCGATGCTGTTGCACTTTAAGCAGCAGCGCCCGTTTGATGTCGAGGTTCTCGGCAACCGCCTCGATGATCCAGTCGCAGCCGGCGATCAATCCCAGGTCATCCTCGAAGTTGCCAATGGCGATCAGACGTGCGCTCTCGGGCGAGTAGAAAGCCGCCGGTTTTGATTTTTTCAGGCCGTCGAGCGCGCTGAGGACGATTTTGTTGCGCTCCGGTTTCGGCGCCCCGGCTTGAATACCCGGCGGAATAATATCCAGCAGGACCACCGGAAGACCAGCGTTGGCGATGTGAGCCGCGATGCGCGAGCCCATGGTTCCAGCTCCCAGGACGGCTACCTTATTGATCTGTCGATATCGGGATGATTGCCGGAAGGTGTTTGCGGCGATGCTTTGAGGCATGTTGCAGGCTCCGGCGCGCGATTACTCACGTCAATGGAAAAAGGATACTGAATGACCATTCATTTCGTCAAGCGCGCGAACCCTCCTTGTCTTTAACAATATCCCCTTCATCACCAGCGCACCGCGCTGCGCGCCATGCGCGTAAGCGTGCTAGCCTGACGCTATCGTGGCGACCTATCTCGAGCAATCGCTTGCAAAGCTGAAAGAGTTTGAGGGTTGCGTGCCGTGGATGTATCGCGACACCGTGGGCAAGGTAACCGTGGGCGTGGGTTTGATGCTGCCCGACGCCAAGGCTGCTCAGGCACTCCCCTTCGTTCTGGGCGCGCGGGCCGCGACGCCCGAGGAGATCGCCGCAGAGTATGCTCGTGTCGTTGCGATGACGATGGGCCGGCCCTCCGCGTTCTATAAAATTCCGGCGTCGCTGGAGTTGACCCAGCAGACCATCGACCTGAAGCTGAGCACGGTGGTTAGCGGGTTCGAAGCAGATCTCCGAACGCAGTTTCCTCACTACGACACGTTTCCCGACGGAATAAAGATGGCGCTGCTGGACATGATCTACAACCTGGGACCTGCGGGATTGTTTCGCGGCTTCCCTCGCCTGGTCGCCGCCGTCCAGGACGGAGCGTGGGCTCAGGCCGCAGAAGACTGCATGCGGCGTGGCCCTGGGGCAGCACGCAACGCCTGGACACGCCAGGAGTTTCTGTCAGCGGTGGCAGGCACGATAAAAGCCGAAGCCGAAAGCTTGACGACGCGAACTTCGAATCGTGTACGTCAAACATGGAGCCGTCTATCCGGCCGCAAGCACTAGAGACTCACCTGTCGCTTCGGTATAGTTGGATTCTTGACGGAAAAGTTTGTGGAGGACAGCTTTGGTGCGAGTGAAACGTAGAATTGCAGCGGTGGCTCTGTGTGCGACTGCTTTCAGTTGGGTGGCGAAAGCGCAGGATCTGGCCAGCTTTGAGAAACGAACCACCGTCAAGGTGCTCCCCAACGGTTTGACTCTGATCGTATGCGAGCGCCCGGAGGCGCCCGTCTTCAGCTTCTACACCTTGGTCGACGCCGGCTCCGCCAATGATCCGCAAGGTGCAAGCGGTCTGGCGCACATGTTCGAACATATGGCCTTCAAGGGTTCTACTGAGATCGGCACGACGAACTTTCCCGCCGAAAAAATCGCGCTCGCCAAAGTTGAGATTGCGTATGCAGCCTACGATGCCGAATACCGCAAGCGCGTGGGGCAGAGTCCCGCGAAGCTGGCCGAGCTGCTGAAGGTATTTCAGGACGCCGAGGCCGCCGCACAAAAGTACGTCATCCCGAATCAATTCTCCGCCATCGCGGAAGAGAACGGCGCGGTGGGCATCAACGCTTCGACTGCCGAAGACTCCACGCAGTATTTCTGGAGCATGCCATCCAACCGGCTTGAGCTGTGGGCCTACCTTGAGAGCCAGCGCATTGGCCATCCTGTCGAACGCGAGTTCTACAAGGAACGCAATGTCGTCCAGGAAGAGCGCAGAATGCGCGTCGACTCGTCACCGACCGGGCGCATGATCGAGCAGTTTCTGGCAACCGCCTACGTCTCCCATCCTTACCGCATCCCAGGCGTCGGCTGGGAGAGCGAGATCAGCCAGGTCTCCGCCACCGAAGCCGCCGCCTTCCATGTAAAGTATTACGTGCCATCGAACATCGTCATCGCAGTAGTCGGCGACGTAAAAGCATCCGAAGCGATGCCTGTGCTCCAACGCTACTTCGCGCCTATTCCTGCCGGCCCCAGACCTGAGCCGATGACGACAGTAGAGCCTCCGCAGGTCGCGGAAAAGTTTGTGACCATCCGCGAAGCGACCCAGCCCTTCTACATCGAGGGCTATCATCGCCCCGACTATCGCGACCCCGACGACTCGGTCTACGATGCCATCGCCGATGTCTTCTCCAACGGCCGCACGGCACGGCTCTACCGTAGCCTGGTTCGCGACCAGGCTATCGCCGCCGAAGCTCAGGGCTTCAGCGGTTTTCCCGGAGACAAATTTCCCGGCCTCTTTGCTGTATACGCCGTCCCGCTGCCCGGCCACACGCCCGACGAGATGCGCGCGGCCATCCACAAGGAGCTCGATCGCCTGAAGAACGAAGACATCACCGACGAGGAGCTGGCGCGGTTCAAGACCCGTGCTCGCGCCGACCTGCTGCGCGGCCTTGCCAACAACGAGGGCCTTGCGCGTCAATTGGCGGAATACCAGACGCGATTTGGCGACTGGCGAGAGCTGTTTCGCCAGTTGAACAAGATCGACGCGGTTAGCAAAGACGATGTGCGTCGTGTCGCCAACAAAATTTTCACCGACAACAACCGAACCAGCGCGCGAATCGAGTTCGTCCCACCGCAACGGCAAGCCCCCGGGGCCGCCAAAGTGACAGAACCCCCAACGCAGTCTGAAGCGACCGCAGGGGGTGCGCGATGAATCCACTGAAAACATCATCACTCGTCAAAATAGCTTCGGTTGCGCGTATCGTAGCGCTCGCGATGGCCTGCACCGCTGTCGGAAGCACCGCTCAAACCGCACCTGCACAACCTGCAGCCAAACCAGCCGCTGCGGTTCAACCGTGGAAACACATTCCCATCCCGCCGCTGCATGCGTTCAAGCCGGTGCAGCCCAAACGAATCGAGCTCGCCAATGGCCTGGTGATCTTCCTCCAGGAAGACCACGAGCTGCCCTTCATCAACGGCACTATCTTGATTCGGGGTGGAAGTCGCGATGAACCCGCGGCGAAAGTTGGCCTTGTCTCCATCTATGGCGAGGCGTGGCGAACCAGCGGTACCCGGACGATCGACGGCGACAAGCTGGACGATCAACTCGAGGATAAAGCAGCCTCAATCGAGACCGGCGGAGGAGGAGCTTCAACCTCGGTCAACTGGTCGAGCCTTAAGAACGACTTCGACACCGTCTTTGCCGACACCGTTGACATGCTGCTCCATCCGGACTTCAAGGCGGACAAGTTGCAACTCGCCAGAGGACAGGCCGAGACCGGCATCGCCCGCCGCAATGATGACGCCAGCGGCATCGCAATTCGTGAGGCGATCAAGCTTGCCTACGGCCAGAACAACCCCTACGCCCGGCAACCCGAGTACGCGACCGTCGATTCCATCACGCTCGATGACCTGAAGGCCTGGCACGACAAGACCGTGGTCCCGAACAATATCATCGTGGCCGTCTCGGGCGACTTCGACAACGCCGTGATGGAAAAGAAACTGCGCGCGGCGTTTGAGTCGCTGCCTCGCGGCGAGAAATTTGAATCCGCCACCATCGCCTTCACCGATCCAGGACACACCATCAACTTCGTCGAAAAGGCCGACGTCAACCAATCCAACGTGCTCATCGTTGGCCTCGGAACCGAACGCAGCAACCCCGACTACTATGCGCTCAGCGTCATGAACGAAATCTTCTCCGGCGGCTTCGGATCGCGCGTAGTCCAGAACGTCCGCACCAAGCTCGGCCTTGCCTACTCTGTCGAGGGCGCCTTCAGCGCAGCCTACGATCACCCCGGCATCTTTTACGTGCTGGCGGCAACCAAGAGCGCGTCCACCGTCGCCGCAACCCAGGCGATGCTGGCCGAGATTGAACGGTTGAAGACAGACCCTCCAACGCCGGCCGAACTCAGCAAAGCCAAAGACCAGCTTCTCAACTCATTTATCTTTCACTACGACTCGCCGGACAAGACGCTCAATGAACAGGTGACGCTTGCCTTCTACGGCTATCCTGCCGACACGCTGGAAAAATACAAGTCCGGCATCGAAAAGGTGACGGCTGCCGACGTGTCGCGCGTCGCCAACAAATATGTCGACACCTCCAAGCTGGCGATCATCGCCGTAGGCAACGGAGCTGAAATCAAGCCGCCACTGTCGGCTCTCGGCAAGGTGACCAATCTCGATATCACGATTCCGCCTCCGCCGCGCGGCAAACCGGCGGAATAGCACACTGGACGGATACCGATGTTGCTCAGCCCAGCCGTCGAAACCGATTACGCGGCAATCATCGACCTCGCAAACCTGGCCTATCGAGGCACTGGTCCGACGGCAAGCTGGAACATCGAGGACTTCATCGAGGGACAGCGACTCAACGAATCTCTTCTGCGCGAAGAACTGGCAGCAAAGCCTCACGCTCATTTGCTGACCTACCGGGACGCTCCGGACGGACCCATCCTCGGCACAGTCTGGCTGGACCCTGGAAAGAACGGCATCTGGTATTTGGGACTCCTCACCATTCGCCCGGACATGCAGAAGAGAAAATTAGGCCGCGCACTATTGGTCGCCGCGGAAGACTTCGCGAAACAACACGCCGCGTACCGTATTCAGATGACCGTGGTCAATGTGCGGGACGTCCTCATCGCCTGGTACCAACGCCGGGGCTACACCCTCACCGAAGAGACTCGCCCCTTTCCCTACGGCGACGATCGCTTCGGCACGCCGCTCCGCGACGATCTGTACTTTGTCGTGCTTCAGAAAGACCTCTGATCGCGGTCGCCCCTGCCGGATTACAGGCTACTCGTGTGCCGGTTCCGGTATCTCTTTCAGATATCCCGCCGACAGGGTGCCCTTGATCTTCGCGGTCGGCAACAGCGTTGGATAGAACTGAACGAACGTCGTGTCCACGGCGCCATGTTCGCTGTGACAGCTATAGCAGCTGGCTGTCGTCGGAATCATCTTCGCGGTCTTGCCTTCAAAACCAAAAAACGCCCAATTGCCTGGGAATCGCGCGTCCTTCACGTGTACTTCAAGCCCCATAATCTCTGACCCCTGGTAATTTCCCTTTTGATTGATCGAGCCTCTGCCCTCCGCGCGGCGAGCTTCGAGCACAAACGTCGTCTTGTCGGGCCACGTGCCCGTCTCCACAAAAACTCTGTATGCCTCGGGATTCACAAACACGTTGTCGAACATGTGATGGTCCATCTGCATGCCGTTGGCGCTGTAGCTCATATCGAAACCCGTGCTCAGATAGACCCACTCGCGGTAGTGTTCGGGCAGCTTCATCTGGCCGTCACTGGTGTACTCCGGAACGGCGCTCGCAGGTTGCGCCACATACTCGCGGACGAGATTCGGGACCGCCAACGCTGCCAGTCCAAGTGTGCCGAGAATCATTTTGCTGATCATGACGGACAGTATTGCGCCTCCTCCTCCGTTTCGCCAGACCGCCCACTGCATCGGAATGTCGATTGGCTGCATTTTTAATCGCAGCGTCCGGGTTGTGGCATACGATTCACTCTAGGAATCAAACGATGAACCAGACGCCAGACCAGACGATAGCCCAGCCCCGCACTCACTCTCAGCCGCCGTCCCAATGGCTCTGGATTGCAGCCATCTGGTCGGCCGTCGGCCTCTTCGACGCAACCCAGACCGTCCTCTCCATGCACGCCGAAGGCATGCACCATGCCTGGACCCGGCTCTTCATCACCCAGTTCGTGGAATGGCTGCCCTGGGCGCTCTCCACTGCCTTCGTGCTTCGTCTCGGCCGCCGATTCCCTCCCACGCAACTCAGACCGCTCACCACATGGCTTCGGCACCTCGCTGCCTGCATCGCCATCGGACTCGTCTTTTCCGCCTGGTCGGCGGCCCTCGTAAAACTGGCCAACCCCTATGCTTATGCGACTGGTCCCGGAAAATTTCTGGACCTGTTGTCAGACAAGTTTGACGAGGGCCTCCTGTCGTCCTTCATCCTCTATGCCACCATCCTCATGGTCAGCTACCTGGTCGACGCGAGAGAACGTCTCGCCCGTCAACAGACCGAGACCGCGCGGCTCAATGAGCAGCTGATGAAGGCCCAGCTCAGCGCTCTCCGCCGGCAGATCGAGCCGCACTTCCTCTTCAACACGCTTAACTCCATCGCAGGTCTGGTTCGCGAGAAAAGAAATGATGCAGCCGTCACCATGATCGTCGAACTGAGCGACTTTATGCGCCGCGTTCTCGAAGACTCCAACCGGCAACAAGTCCCCCTGGGAGAAGAACTCGAGTTCACAAGAAAGTACCTCGATATTCAGAAGGTCCGATTTGTCGAGCGCCTGCAATGCACCATGAATGTTCCCAGCGAACTTCTCCCCGCCCAGGTCCCCATGCTCATCCTCCAGCCCATCGTCGAAAACGCCATCAAGCACGGTATCGCAAAGAGGGATCAGGGAGGCGCCGTCCGTATTCTCGCCTCTCGTACCGACGGCATGCTCACGCTCAGCGTCTACAACGACGGCCCCAGCCTGCCTGCGCGGGATGAGATTCGCTCCGGAATCGGAATCTCGAACATGCGAACCCGCCTGCAGAGTCTGTACGGAGACAACTTCAAACTCAACATGCAGAATCAGGGCTCCGCCGGAGTGGAAGTATCGGTCACCGTACCTTTCACCGTTCCTTTCAAGGAGTAGCCCGGTGCACCCGGAAGATCAACCCGTCAAGCTGACCGCCATCATCGTAGACGACGAACCGCTCGCGCGAAGCAATCTTTCCGTCCTCCTGCGGCTCGACCCCGCAATTCAGATCGTCGCCGAATGTGGCTCCGGCCTTGACGCTCCTGCGATGATCCGACACCACAAGCCAGATCTGCTCTTCCTCGATGTGCAAATGCCCGAGTGCGACGGCTTCGACGTGCTCGAACTTCTGGGCAGCGATGTCCCTCCCGCTGTCGTCTTCGTCACGGCCTACGATCAGTACGCCCTGCGCGCCTTCGAGGCGGGAGCGCTCGACTATCTTTTGAAGCCGTTCGACAACGCGCGTTTTGACCTGGCGCTCAAACGTGCCAGGCAAAAAATCGCGCTCGGCAAAAATCTCCCGCGACATCTCGAGCGCATCGCCATCAAGAACGCCGGTCAGGTCTCGTTCTTGAAATCTTCCGAGATCGATTGGATCGAGGCAGCCGACTACTACGCCTGCATCCACGCTGCACAGCGAACTCACATGTTGCGCCGCAGCATCTCTGAACTCGAACAGGATTTGGACCCGGCCACCTTCTGCCGCATCCACCGTTCCACCATCGTGAACATGGATCGCATCCGCGGTCTAACACTCAATGAAGACGGCGAGTACGAAGTGCTCCTCGAAAACAAGACCCATCTTCGCTTGAGCCGAAGCTATCGCAAGCAGTTGCAAAGTCGCCTTGGCCTTCGCAGCCCGCAAACGAACTGACACGGCCACTTGGGTCGTATTTCCACAAAATTCGCCCATTTTCCACAAAAATTTAGGTCTCAACCCCCGTTGCATTCATCGCAATTTCGAGTATCTTTCAACTCAACGGAGGAGCAATCCTCCAGAAGGAGAGAGAAGACAAGAGCCAGGAGAACCGGCAACGGAGCTCGAAAGAGAACCGGGAAAGGAACTCCCAGGAGAACCGGAAGCGGAACCCGCAAGGGAACCGGGGAAGGAACTCTGGATGAGAATCGGGAACGAGGTTCGGAGGAGAACCGGCAACGGAACTCGGAAGAGCATCGGAGACGAGACCCGCAAGGGGATCGGAGAGGAAGCCCGCAAGGGAATCCGAAACGAGACTCACGCAGCACTCAGGAAACTGGCTGCAGCGATGGAACAAGAAAGCTCTTACAGCGAAATGTGATGACGGAGTACGGGAAACGCGGGCTCCGCCCGTAGGTCCCGAATAACTTCGGAGTGGCTCGTAGCTGTGATCTGGGTACCGAACCAGATCTTCGAAAATTCGGATAGCATGGGGCGGTCTCTCGCAAGAGAAATCGCCCTTTCGCTTTTGTGCGACACCTTTGTGCGGCACCCTGCCATAATCTCGTGACTCAAACCGGCCATGAGACCATATTCACCATGACCACCCCAGACTTCGCCATCGCCATCATGGCCGCAGGCAAAGGCACCCGCCTCAAGAGCAAACGCCCCAAGGTCCTCCACGAGATCGGAGGCCGCGCCCTCCTCCTCCACGTCATCGCTGCCGCCAAGACCGTAGTCCCCGCCGACCACATCTTCTGCATCATCGGCCACGAATCCGACCGCGTCCGCATCGCCGTCGAACACACCGGCGTCCAGTTCGTCCTCCAGCCCGAGCAGCGCGGCACCGGCCACGCCATGCAGATGCTCAAGGCCGACTTCGAGCTCTCCGGCGCGCCTCTCCCCCGGCATCTTCTCGTTCTCTCCGGCGACGTCCCCCTCATCCGCCCCGAAACCATCGCCGCCGTCCGCGACACCCACCTCCGCGAGCACGCCGCCATGACCATCCTCACCGCCGTCCCCCCCGACCCCACCGGCTACGGCCGCGTTCTGCGCGCCTATCCCGACGACCCTAACGTCATCGCCATCATCGAACAGAAATCCCTCCGCCCCGGGCAGCTCGACACCCCCGAGATCAACTCCGGAATCTACTGCTTCGAAACCAAAGCCCTCTTCGACAAGCTCGACGCGCTCGACACCAACAACGCCCACGGCGAGTTTTACCTCACCGACGTCGCCGCCATGCTCGTCTCCGAAGGCAAACGAGTCGTCGCCATCAAAGCCGACAGTGTCGACGAAGTCCTCGGCGCCAACACCATCGCCGAGATGATGCATCTCGACGCCGCCATGCGCCTTGCCACCGCACGCCGCCTCATGGCCGCCGGCGTCACCATCTTCCGCCCCGAAACCTGCGTCATCGACGCCGAAGTCAGCGTCGGCCCCGACACCACCATCGAGCCCTACGTCCAGCTCCTCGGCGCAACCACCATCGGCAGCGACTCCCGCATCCGCTCCTACTCCGTCATCCAGAATTCAACCCTCGGCGACAACGTCACCGTCCGCAACGGCTGCATCCTCGACACCGCGGAAGTCGCCGACGACGCCATCCTCGGCCCCTACGCGCACCTCCGCCCCGAAAGCCTCATCGGCGAAGGCGCCCACGTCGGCAACTTCGTCGAAACCAAAAAGACCACCATGGGCAAGGGCTCCAAGGCCAACCACCTGAACTACCTCGGCGACACCGTCATCGGCGCCAACGTCAACATCGGTGCAGGCGCAATCACCTGCAACTACGATGGCGTCCACAAACACGTCACCACCATCAACGACGGCGCCTTCGTCGGCTCCGACTCCACCCTCGTCGCCCCCGTCACCATCGGCGCGGGCGCCTACATCGCCGCCGGCTCCAGCATTACCGAAGACGTCCCCGAAGGAGCCCTCGCCCTCGGTCGCGCCCGCCAAACCAACAAACCCGGCTGGGTCGCCGCAAAAAAATCGACACAAAAGAAAGACCCCAACAAAAACTGCTAACCACTCCTCGAACATCAGGCAGCAGATCCTGAACTCGAAAGTGTTTGCCGCGGCGCAGCGGAGCCAGGCCTTTCTGCGTTATGTGGTCGAGCAGTCCCTGACCGATGGTCGGGTGGCCCACATCTCAACTACCACCCCGGACGGGTGCCCCATCTTCGCGACGGTCTCATCGTCGATAAGGTGGGCCATTTTCGCGGTAGCGAAAATCCCGATGCTCAGATGATTTTTAGGTCATTAAAACGCTCCACGCACGAGACACATCATCATGCGTTGACGTACGCTTCACTGGCACGATCTTGTATCCTACCGGCTTCGCAGGCATTGGAAGAGTCATCGAAACACCCCACACGTTAGGAGGGCCCGATATAGAAAACCAATAACAAGGAGACGCCATGCCCAACCAATGCCTCGCATTTCATCAACCAGCCAATACCGGCCCATGTTTCTCGGGACCAGGCGACCAATACACCTTCCTCGTCACCGGCGACCAAAGCAACGGCGCCTACTTCATCATGGAAGGAATCATCCCTCCCGGAGGAGGCCCGCCGCTGCACATTCATCATCGCGAAGAAGAATGTTTCTATCTCCTCGACGGCACCCTCGAGATCACGCTCGGCGAGAAAATTTTCAACGCCACCACCGGCGCCTTCATCCAAATCCCTCGCGGAACTCTCCACAGATTCCACAACACCGGAAGCGCGACAGCCAGAATGCTGCTCTTATTCTCGCCCGCCGGTATGGATAAGTACTTCGAGGAAACGTTGGAGCCGGTTCAGGACCGCTCCGCCGCCATTCCACCAATTTCCGAATCGGTGATTGCCCGTCTGATCAACGCCGGACCAAAACACGGATTAGAGTTCGTGTGATGGTCGGGTGGCCCACATCTCAAGTACCACCCCGGACGGGTGCCCCATCTTCGCGACGGTCTCATCGTCGATAAGGTGGGCCATTTTCGCGGTAGCGAAAATCCCGATGCTCTGAACTCACCTATGTAGTTAGAACAGGCGCGCGACCAAAATAAGAATTCGAGGCTGTTTGATGTGGACCATGGAAAAGTTGATGCGAACATTAATCGAGCGGTCAAAATCACGGCGCCGACGCAGTTCCCTGCGTACCGCCGGCGTCCTGCCCGTTCTTTCTCTCCTCATCGCGGGCTGCTCCGCTGTGCCAACTCCACCAAAGCGGACTGCAACACCTTCCACGTCACCCGGTAACCAATTCATCTGGCCTCAAACAGATCGACCAATCCGCCCTGCAGGCCATGCTCGACAACACCGCCAAAGAACTCCTCCTCCCCGGCGCCATCATTCTCCTGCGCACTCCCCAGGGAGACTTCACCGTCACCTACGGCACCACGTTGCTCGGGGCCACCACTCCGCCCCGCCCCGACACCTACTTCAGAGCCGCCTCCAACACCAAGACCATGACAGCCGCGATCATCCTGCAACTCGCCCAGGAGAACAAGCTCAGTCTCGACGATCCCGTGTCGAAGTACGTCTCCCGCGTGCCCAACGGCGACCACATCACCATCGCCCAGCTGTTGGAAATGCGCAGCGGCCTCTACAACGTCAGCGACTCCCCCAAAATCTGGCAAAGCATGGATCATCACCCAACAAAAGTTTGGACGCCGGCCCAACTCCTGACCCTTGCCTTCGCCCACCCACCCAACTTCCCGCCCGGCACTGCCTTCGAGTACAACAACACCAACTACATCCTGCTCGGCCTTGTCATCGAAAAAGTCGGAGGCAAGCCACTCGCCCAGGCGATGCTCGACCGGCTATTCGAGCCTCTGCATCTGCAAAACACCGCTCTCCCCGCCAGCACCGTCAACACCCTACCTAATCCCTACTCCCACGGTTACCTCTACGGCAGCGCCTCCGTCGCCATGGTCGGCACGCCTCCCTACTCGCCCCAGGTCAAGGCCGCAGCCCGGGCCGGCACTCTTCTGCCCCGGGACTACACCAATGTCAACCACTCCTTCGTTGCCGGAGCCGGCGGTGTCGTCTCCACCGCCAACGACCTCGCCACCTGGATCCAGGCCCTCGTTACCGGCCGCGTGCTCAACGCCCAATACCAGCGCCGCTGGCTCGACAGCCCGCAGCCCGAAGACCCCAACAAGCCCGACGGTCATCAGTACGGATACGGCATCGCCAAACTGCACTGGGGACCGAACACGATCTACTTCCACGGCGGCGAAACCGCCGGTTTCAACTCGTTCATCGGCCACGACCCCGGCAACCACGTCACACTCGTGATCTGGACCAACCTCACCGTCTCGCTCGACGAAAAACCAACCGCCAACGTCCTCATGCTCAAAGTGCTCGATCAGATCTACACCGTCTCACCGCTATCGCCGGCCGCCAAATCCTAAGCGATTCGCCGGTAGTGGTCAGTTTGAATTGTTTACGCCAACGACTAATATTTCAGGCTTATCCGAATCGAAATCTTCGGAGATATGAACGTGGAAGCCGTCCTTATACTCGCTCATACCGATCTGTATGAGGTATTTACCAAGTGTGACCAAGCCAGCACTGTTTCCCGAGATGAATGGCACAGTTTCGCCTCCGCCAAAAATCTTGAGGATTTCATTTCCAGAATAATAATCGGTTGACATGCTGTCCCAACGATCTCCGGTGGACTTCGCCGAACCGTCCGCGAATTCAAACAATAGTTGCTTCTTCATGGCTTGATGCTCTCACGCCCCTAACAGCCCAACAAACTCATCAATCGTCAAACATGATGCGCGAGTCCAGCCATTGCGTTTCAAATTTGACCCACTACCGATTCGCGCTTGTTGGCTGGGTGGCCCACATCTGAAATCTTGGATGCCCTCTCTTCGCGACAGTCTCATCGTCGTTAAGCCGGGGTCCCCGACAGCTTTGCTGTGGCTGACAAGGTGAACTCCGTGCATTCAGCTTCTCAATATTCCCATTTTGGGAATCCACCCAAAAAATATTTTCAAAAAGAGGAAAATTTCCGTCGCACAAAATCGTGCGCTCAAATCACCACAATCCACCATCCATTCACCACAAACTCACCACGTTTTCACCATCAAAAAACACCGCATTTCAACCAACCCCCTCCCAAAAGTCCTGCAAATTCAATAAAAACATCCGTCTCCAGCCCTCCAGAAAAAAGTCACAAAAACAAATCCGCCGCCGATAAAAAACTCATGCCGCAGGAACGAATCCTTGTAGTCGACGACGAAGAATCCGTCCGCAGCCTCGTAGCAGCGTTGCTCGAACGCAGCGGCTACGCCGCCACCACAACCGAAAGCGCCGAACACGCGCTCCTGCGCCTCCAGCAGGATCCCGACTACGACCTCGTCCTCTCCGACATCATGATGCCGGGCACCGATGGCCTGAGCCTGCTCAACCAAATCTGTACCGACCACCCCGGCATGCCTGTCGTCATGCTCTCTGCAGTCAACGACATCCACGTCGTCACCGACGCCTTCCGCGGCGGAGCCATCGACTATCTCCTCAAACCCTTTGAGCGCGCCGAGCTTGAAAGCATTGTCATGCGCGCCATCGAACACGGACGCCTGCGCAAGCAGAACACCATCTATCGTCAGAATCTTGAGTCGATCGTCTCCTCGCGAACCGGGCGTCTGCGCTCGACCATGCAGGACCTGGAGCGCAGCTACGACATCACGCTCGAAGCGATGGGTGACGCACTCGATCTGCGCGACGAAGAAACCGAGGGTCACTCCCGCCGCGTGACGGCATACACCATCGCACTCGCGCAGGCCATGGGGCTTGAGGCCGAAGATCTGCGAATCATCGCGCGCGGTGCGTTTCTGCACGACATCGGAAAGATCGCCACACCCGACAGCATCCTGCTCAAGCCGGGCAAGCTGACCGAAGAAGAGATGACGATCATGAAAGAGCACTGCAATCGCGGCTACGAGATGGTGCGCAAAATTCCTTTTCTGCGCGAGGCCGCAGAGATCGTCCACGCACATCAGGAGCGCTTTGACGGCAGCGGTTATCCGCGCGGCCTGAGCGGTGAAGAGATTCCCCTCGGCGCACGCATCTTCGCCATTGCCGATTCGCTCGACGCGATGACCTCAGACCGGCCCTATCGCAAGGGAACAAGCTTCGCCGCGGCCAGAGAGGAGATCCTCCACTGTGCCGGCAAACAGTTTGATCCAAAGATCGTCGAAGTATTTCTTGCGATGCCGAACGAAACCTGGTCGGAGTTGCGCGAAGAGATCGCAAGACCATCAGGCCGATCCGTAAGATTGTGCCGCCCAACGGTTGCGCAGAGCAAACAAGGCGGCTAGCATCGCAGACGCGAGGTATTGCTATGGGGAACGCATTGAATCCGGCAGAGATTAAGGAAATGTTGCAGAGCCACCCGAAATGGAAGCTCGAGGCTGGAAAACTCGTCCGAGAATGGACATTTAGGGACTTCGTCGAGGCGATGGTATTTGTAAACCGTGTCGCCGCACTGGCCGAATCCGCCGGCCATCATCCCGACATCGATATTCGCTACAACCGCGTCCTTCTTGGCCTGGTTTCGCACGACGCCGGGGGGATCACAAAGCGAGATACGGCCATGGCAGGCCGAATTGACAGTGAGTTCGAAACAAAATAGAGAGGACCGCACAAAAGCCCATAAAATCTATAAAATGATGATAAATATAGCATTAACTCTCAACTTCACCGCCGTCATGATGCCGTCGAATGTCAAATTTCTATGATTGAACATAGTTTTGCTTTTTTCACCTCCATAATGTGGTATATTCAATTCAACGGAAAGCGTGGGGCTGCCGCCCGTGAAAGTTTCTCAGCCAACAATGTTTTAACCGGCTGACACAAGTTGCGTCACTGGCCTCCCGGCACGAGCAAATCACCGTTCGTGCCGCATTTTTTTGCCCGCGAATGCTCGCCTGGATCTGATTTATACAATATTGGACAGTGAAGTGGGCCCGGGACATTTCGCCCTTCTGCCCTTAAGATTTAGGATGATTGCATGAAGCGAATACTGGGATGCGTAGCTTTGGGCCTGGCGACGATGGTGGCATCGGCGCAGTGGACAAACCCTTCCGACGATGTGCCCGCCTACAACGCAACGGCTCCAACCAAGCCGCTGCCCCCCGTTCTAAGCGGCAATCAGCTTACCGGTATCTACTTTTCTCATCCCTATCAGGTGACCGCCTACAAAATGGCGGCTGCGATTCCCGCGGTGCTCCACCAGCAGCCCTGCTACTGCCACTGCGACCGGGTGATGCAGCATAACAGTCTGCATAGCTGCTTCGAAGGAACCCACGGAGCAACCTGTTCGACCTGCATGAAGGAAGCGGTCTACGCCTACGAGCAGACGAAGAAGGGACAGACGCCGGCACAGATTCGTGCGGGCATCGAACGCGGAGACTGGCAGAACATCGATCTGGAAAAGGCTTCGCTCTAAGCCTCATCACTCGACGAACGGCGCTACGGCCTTTCCTTTTGGCGAAAAATATTCTGCGACAGGATCGTGCGCAAGCGCCTTCAAACCAGATACAACGCACTCTGCATTGAGCTCTGCCCCGGCCAGACTTGTATGAGTGTGCGGATCTGCGAAGAGCGGTTCGACAGCGGCCTCTCCTAGCGCGTCGTAACGACGGGCGATGATCTCGTTCAGGTCGATGAATCCTACGTGCGCCTGCTCCGCCACCTCTTTGGCCCAGCCACCGTAGTTCGCCGAATTGCGAACAACTTTGCCGTCTTTCCATACCTTGCGCGGAATCGGCGAACAAATAATCGGTACAGCCCCTTTGGCCAGAGTGTCCGCGACGTACTTTCGCAGGTACCAGCCATAGGTATGAACGGTTTCGTGGATCTTGAGAATCGGGTTCTCGATTTCTTTGGTCTCGTCGCCGATGCCATGAATCGTTCCGCGGGCGCGTGCAGGATCGTCGAGCGGCCCGTCGTCATTATGGCCCCATTGAAACAGAATGACGTCGCCGGGCTTAACAAACGCCAGGGTCTCTTCCCACTCGTTCTCCATGATGTAAGAGCGGCTGCTGCGGCCGCCAAGCGCGCGATTGTCGACGTTGATCTTGCTGGTATCGAAGAATCCGGCCAGCGGTTCTCCCCAGCCCCACTGACCGCCTGCCCCGTCGCCGTGGCCATTACGCACGGTGGAGTCGCCGACCAGAAAGAGCGTTGGCAGCTTCGGATTCGCCGGAGGCTTCAGCCCCAGCTTGACGTGGCTTGCAGGATCCCGCGTGGCGCCCTCCATGGGGAGCGATTTGGCCGGATCCTGCGCGAACAAACGTGAGCCCGGAAAGCTAAACAAAAAAAGAGGACCCGAGAGGTGCAGGGCTGTCTGCAGGACAGCTCTGCGAGAGTGAAGTTTCGCCATGGAAACTGTTTACATTCGAACAGGCCGACGCGTCAACTTAAGCGAACGCGTATTCTCCTAGGCATGACCTGGCTCTTCTGGGCAATACTCTCTGCTGTATTCGCCGCCGCCACCGCGCTGCTGGCCAAAGTCGGCGTCGCCGGCATCGACTCCAATCTCGCCACGGCGATCCGAACCTCCGTCATCCTCGTGTTCACCTGGGCCATCGCCATCGGTTTCGAGAAGCATCACGCCCTGGGGCAGATTGGACGGCGCAGTTGGGTGTTTCTTGTGCTCTCCGGCATTTGCACCGGCTTGTCGTGGCTTTGCTATTTTCGTGCCCTTCAGATGGGGCCGGCCTCCAGTGTGGCGCCCATCGATAAGCTCAGCGTCGTGCTCGTCGTTCTTGGTGCGTGGCTCTTTCTCAGCGAGCAGCTGAGCCCGCTGAAGATTGGCGGCGTATCCCTGATCACGATTGGCGCGGTGATGCTGGCCTTTGCATAACCGGATGCATGAGATCGAGACGGTATAATAGAGACAGTTCTTTGAGTGCCCAACGCAATGTTGGTGCCGGCTCCAGATGGGGGCGTCACGGCTTCGACGGGATTGCTTGTGGCAGAGAGGCATGCCGGGTGTGGACACCCGTAATCGCTCACAAAACTATAAGTGCCGAACCTCAATTCGCGCTTGCTGCTTAACAATTAAGTAGCCGATCGCTCAGGCTTCGCCTACGGGCCTTGTACCGATCGTCGCACAGTAGGCTGGTCTTCCCTGCTCCGTCTGAGCGGGTCGGACGAGATCGATCAGACTGGTCGTCGCCGCATCTTCGTCCGTTCTAAGCGTCGATGACGAGACAAAAATGAACCGGAAAAAGCATGAATGCTCTCTGTTGGAAGTTTTTTCGGACGCGGGTTCGACTCCAAACCCCTGCCCGCAACGGCAGGGTCGCATTTGGCCCTGAGCAGTTGCCCTAGCGAAGAGCTTCCAGAAAACTTCCCGTTACTCATCAGTCCTCGAAGAGTGCGATTTATCACTCACCGAAATTCAGAGGGATTGAAACTTCTGAGTTGCCGACCAAACAACCAGAACTTGCCTTCTTGCAAGCCTCGTGGTCGAAAATACAAGCAGACGCCAAGGCAATCCAATAGCAAGCGCGAAACGTTCCACTCAAGTCATAGCGTGAAATCTCGCTCCAAGGGGGTAAATCGGCCCCCAACCGCACTTGCACAGCGGATTTTCTTACAAACACGAGATTTCTACACAATTAATATTTTGTTGTCCGCCTCGATCTCCACTCGCGGCTACCGATCGATCCAGCCCATTCGGCCTTCAATCGACCAAGAACTCAACCTTTAGGTTGAGAAACTCTTGACAAATCTAGCAAGTCTCGACTACGCTCAGGGCGCTTCATAATAAGTGCAAAATCTTTTTTGGAAGACGATTCAGGTTCTGTCCTAAGAAATGTCGCTCGGTTCTGAAGTCCATCCGGGTTCGAACCTATATTGCACTCGATTGATTCGTTTGTTCGCCAAGGTTTGTAGGTGCTACGAGTAAACGTTTTCAGCAATTATGTTGCTCCTCCAGTCGAAACAAGATCTAACCGTGGTTTTCATTGGAAGGGCAAAGACCTATAAGGCTTTCCTCAGTAGTCAATCAAATTTGGAGGCTGCATCATGCGTCGTTTTCACTTTGCATCGACCGTTATGTTAAGCATGGTTCTGTCGCTCGTCCCATGCGCGTGGGCCCAGGAAAACGCAACCATCGTTGGAACGATCGTGGATGCCTCCAATGCAGTGGTTCCGAATGCCGACATTACTCTGACCAACACTGCGACCAGTCAGGTAAGAACGGCAACATCGAACAGCTCAGGAATCTATCTCTTCGCTAACGTAGGCGTCGGCCACTTCACGCTGAACGCTACAGCAAAGGGATTTCAAAAATACGTCAAGACGGACATCGTAGTGAACACCGATCAGACCCTGAAGGAGGATATCTCCCTCACCGTCGGAAGCGAAGCACAGACGGTCACTGTCGAGGCTGATGCTCTGCAACTCCAATCGGAAACCAACGAGGTTAGCAACCTGATCAGCGGTGCTCAGGTCACTCAACTGGCGACCAACGGCCGCAATGTGGTCTCGCTTGCGGCCTTAGGCATGGGCGTGTCCAACAACTTGCCGGCCTTTGGCGGCGTGAATGCGCTAACGTCGGCCAACGGCATCAGCTTTAACGGGACCCGCGTGAATCACAACATTTACCTGTTGGATGGAGGCGAACTGAACGATCGCGGCTGTGGCGGCTGCTTCAGCTCACTACCCTCGGTCGATGCGCTCGCCCAATTCCAGACTCTCGACAGCAACTACGGACCCGATTACGGCATCGGTTCAGGCGGAACGATCCTGATGGTTCTCAAATCCGGCACCCATGACTTTCATGGCGGACTGTGGGAGTTCAACAGGAATGCAGACTACAACGCCAATAATTATTTCAGCAACCTCGCGGGACAGCCGCGGTCAAAGTTTGACCTGAACGTTTTCGGCGGCAATATCGGCGGTCCTCTGTGGATTCCCCATGTGTACAACGATTCGCGCGTCGAGGACGTTCTTCTTTGTGAATGAAGAGTGGCGGAAACTTATTCAAGGAAGTGCGCCCGCCGTCAAGAACACCATCTTAGCCAGTAACTTCCCGGTGGCTGGCCAGGACCTGGTATACACCATTCCATCCAACTCGGTGGATCCGGTGACGAAACTGCCTATCTTTCCTATTGTGCCGACCACTACTGACCCGGCCAAGCTGGCACTCTACCAGGCTGATGGTCTGACTGCTGGACAACCCTTCCCACATACTGCGACCACCAGCACGATCCCTCGCAATCTCATCGATCCGAATGCCGTCCTCGAACTGAACGCCGGCACCTTCCCAAAGCCCAACTTGGGTACTAACCAATACATTTCGTCCATCCCTCAGCCAACCGATGTCCGCGAAGACGTCGTACGCATCGATCACGCCATCAATAACAAATTACAGCTGATGGGCCATTACCTCCATGATGCGGTTACTCAGACGTACTACCCGCCGCTGTGGGGCGACAGTACGTATCCGACCGTCGGTACGGCGATGCTCAATCCGTCCTGGTCGTCGACGATCAAACTCACCCAGACGCTCTCACCCAACTTGCTCAACGAAACCGCTTTTCTTTACAGCGGCAACACGATCCACCTGAGTCCCGTAGGTATTTCGGCGCAGCCATCCGGCTGGTCGGCGACAAGCTTCTTCCCGCTGGGGAACAATGTAGGCAGCCGCATGCCGGAGATTCAACTTGGCGCTCCCTATAATACGACCTGGAGTTCAAGCTATTTCCCCTGGAAGAACTCCTACGAAGGCTATGAGACCCGGGACGATCTATCCTGGAACAAAGGGTTGCATCAGTTCAAGTTCGGCTTCAGCTGGCTGCACGCCCCCAAGAACCAGCAACTGCAGGCCAACACTCAGGGCACCGCGGTTTTCAACAATAGCTCATTTTCTGACGATTCCTACGTGAACTTTCTGCTCGGCGACACCGCTTCCTTCACCCAACTGCAGTTTCTCGCTGGCAAACATTGGGTTCAGAACAACTATGGCGGCTACGTCAATGACAACTGGCATGTTATTTCCCGATTGACTCTCAACCTCGGTCTTCGTTACGACGCGATGCCGCACACCTTTGAGCGATTCAACCAGTTCGCGAACTTCGTTCCGGCAGACTACAACACGTCTCTGGCTTATCCGCTGAATCAAGATGGCACCCTGAACCCGGCTTCGCTCACGCCATTCGGCGGTTCGCCATTCTATCTCAATGGCATTCGAGAGGCCGGTGTCAACGGCTTCCCGCGAGGAGTGGTTCAGAACTACTACTACACCTGGCAACCGAGAGTCGGCTTCGCTTACAATCTCCCCGGAAAGGGAGCCACTGTAATCAGAGGTGGCTTTGGAATGTTCTACGAACGTGTCCAGGGCAACGATGTTTACAACGCTGCTCAGAATCCGCCTTTTGCGTATCAACCTTCCGCCACCAACGTTTATTTCTCGAATCCCAACACCAGCGCAATGAGCGGGCAAACAACCACGCAAGCCTTTCCCTCCACATTAACTAACATTCAATACCAGTACAAACCGCCAGGGACAGCGCAGTTCAGCCTGGGAATTCAACGACAGCTCGCCCCAGCGATCATCGGGGTCATGCAATACGTTGGCACTTTAGGTTGGTCCCAGAACAACGACCGGGGAATCAACACCCTACCCTTGAACGATCTCGTCCATCGCCAGGGCGTCGCTACCGGCAAGCTGAACGCGAACCTGTATCGAAACTTCCCTGGCTTTAGCAGTATTCAGCAGGAGGAGAACGAAACCAATTTCAACTACAACGGACTCCAGTTTGGGATCCGCATGGAGAACAAACATGGGCTTACTTTTCAAGTAGCCTATACCTACTCGCATGAGATCGATTCGCAGAGCAATGATCTCGGGGGTGTCTCAGATCCGTACAACATAGCGTATGACCGTGGATCAGGTGCGTTCGATCGGCGTCAAATCTTCAACGTGAACTACATCTATGCGCCCTCTTGGTTTGCTAACAGCAGCAATGCGTTCGAACGGATTGCCTTGGGAGGTTGGGAACTCTCCGGGGTGACGTTCGTGCAATCGGGAGCTCCTCAACCCATTAACTACAATGGCGCCGACACTCTCGGTCTGGGCGGCGGCACCTCCAACCGTCCAAACAAGGTGGCTGGCATCACGTACCCCAAGACACGACTTGCCTGGTTTAACAAAGCGTCTTTTGCAGCACCAACTGCACCTTGGAATGGGGGCACGAATCAAGGTTGGGGTAATGCGGGAAAAGACCAAATCATCCTGCCCGGACTCTTCAACTTCAATATGGCCCTCTTCAAAACTTTTTCATTCACAGAATCAGTGAAATTTCAATTCCGGCTCGAGACCTTCAACACCTTCAACCACACGGAATTTAACGGCATAGATAATGGCTTCAACGACGGGAACTTCGGCCAGGTGACCTCGGCCTACGATCCTCGCGTACTGCAGCTTGGGGGTAAGCTCTCGTTCTGACCTGAATCTCTGTATCCAAGGGCGCCCGGCTTCAATGCCGTGGCGCCCTTTATTTCTGAATCTTTAACGGCCTTTGTTTCGACGGACTCTTCATTCCTGGCAAGGGGGACTTGACGATACCCTGACCTTCCTTGATGGTCACCAACTGATTGCATTCGATGCCAGAGAAACGCTCGACCAAACCGTTCGTCCAATGGATCTCAAGATCAGCATGGGTGCTCCGTCCAAGCCCGAAGTGGAGCCTGCGATCATTTACCGAGTAAAAGCTCGACTGCGCCATGACAGCCTGCGCCTGTACCTTGCCACCATACTTGGCCACGACCCTTGACCCAATTGCGCTTCGGTTCGACTTGGTTCCGACAAGGAACACCTTCAGCCAATTCAATTCGCTCTTGAGATCATTTCTAAGCAAGGAAGGGGGCTCGTTCAAGTTGACGACGACCATGTCGACGTCGCCGTCGTTATCGAAGTCACCAAAGGCACAGCCGCGACTGCAGTGCGCCGCCGCGATTCCCGGACCTGCCTCCTCGATCAATTCTTCAAACTTCCCATTGCCGAGATTTCGGAAGATGAACCGTGGTGTCTTCAATGGGTATTCCGGAAATTCCTCTTCGACCTCCGGATAAACTGACCCAGTAACAACCGCCAGGTCAGGCCAGCCGTTGTTGTCGAAATCGGCGAACCCGGTCCCCCAACAGATATAGCGGGTTTCAACCCCGAAGCCAGCAGGGATCGTTACGTCCGTGAAGCTACCGCCTCCGTCATTGCGATACAGAACATTAGTGTCGTCCGAAAAGTGGGTCTTGAAAATATCGAGTTTTCCGTCAAGGTTGTAGTCACCGACTGCGACTCCCATACCAGCCTGTTCCGCGCCATCTGCGCTGAAGGCTATGCCCCACTCGGCACCCTCTTCGGTAAAGGTAGAGTTACGTTTGTTACGAAACAGAAGGCTTGGAGTGGAGTCCGATGCTACATAGAGGTCCGTCCAGCCATCGTTGCTGAAGTCAGCAGCTACACTGGTCATCGAATAGGTGCGTGGCGCCTTTGCGATGCCAGTCTCTTGAGAAACGTCCCGGAACGTTCCGTCGCCTTGATTGCGGTAGAGGTAGTTGCGTGGCATCGGCAACCCCCTGGGCCCACAGTTGACTGCCACGCCTTTGTAGTTGCAGAACGGATTTGCGCCTGGCTTCGGTAATCGATCCAGATGCAGGTCAACATAGTTGGCGACGAAGAGATCCAGATGCCCATCGCGATCATAGTCGAGAAAGGTGCATCCAGATCCCCAGCGAGTGTTGCCTTCATAGATCAGCCCGGCCTGCTGAGTGACATCGGTAAATGTGCCATTTCCATTGTTCCGGTAGAGAATATTCTGGCCGTAATACGTGATGAAGATGTCCTCAAAACCGTCGTTGTTATAGTCTCCGAGGGTCACCCCGCTGGCCCAGCCAGCACGTGTTAATCCAGCCTTCTCGGTAACATCGGTGAACGTTCCGTCTCGATTGTTTTTGTAGAGACGGTTACTGGAATCTGGAACCGGCTCGTTCATGCGTGTCCCGCACAATACGAAGATATCCAGCCATCCGTCGTTATCAAAGTCCAGGAAGGCGACACCGCAACCCACAGTCTCGATGATGTAGTTTTTGTGCTTGAGCCCGCCATACACGACTGGGAACGTCAGTCCGGCCTGGGCAGCAACATCGGTGAAATGGGCGAGGAAGGGAATGCCGGATGGCTTACCTCTGGGCAGAGGTTTCACATTTCGAGTGGACACGCCTTGAGCCAAACCCACCGTTGATGCGGCAGTCATCCATAGAAAATCCCGGCGTGAGATGGGTAGCTTAGCTCGGCTCATTTTGGTGGATAGGGTCGTCCGTCGTCTCTTTCAGCCATTGTTCTCTACTTCGGCACAGCGCCATCACCAGACACCTTCTCAATCAGCGAGTCTTCTGTTTTGCTATGCAGTTCCTTTGTTTTTGCGAACTCCTGCGCGGCCTTTTCCTTTTGTCCAAGCAGCGCATACAGTCGCGCGAGGCGGTAGTGCGCGTCGGGCTGTGTAGGGTCCAACTTCACGGCATGTTCCAGGGCGACGACAGCTTCCTGGTTCTTGTTTTGGTCGGCATAAACGCAACCTAGATCGAAGTAGGCCAACCGGTTTTCCCTTTGCAGTTGAAGCGCCTTCTGTAACAGCGGCTCCGCCACTTTATCGTCATTTGTGTGTAGCGCAATGTCGCCCAGATAGAGGTATGCCTGGGCGTAGCCCGGATTGTTCTTGATTTCCAGTTGCAGCTCCGGCGTCGCCTTATCGTAATCGCGTTGCTTATAGTAAAGGTAGCCTAACTCGAAGTGGAGAACAGGTTCATTTGGCGAGATCCGTGCCGCCGCCTCAAGCTCCTTTATAGCGTCCTCTGTCTTTCCCATGCCGTCAAGCGCCTGTGCCATGAGCATGTGTGCCTGGATCGCATCTGGGTTAGCAGCAAGAATGTTCTTGTATTCCGTCAGAGCACACTCGTACTGGTGGCTCCACAAGCAACTCTGGGCCAGAACATTGTGCAACTCCAGATTGGACGAATCGTCCTGGAGCGCTTTCTGCAGATACTGGCTTGCCTTAGCATATTCGCGAAGTCCGAAATAGCTCATTCCCAGCAGGATCGTGCTGCGATTGTCTTCTGGCTTTTCCTTCGCCACCATTTCAAATATCGGGATCGCAGCTAAAAAATGTCCTTGCTTGAATTCGGCGACGCCCAAGTTAAAGGAAACGATCGGCTGGTCCGGCTTTATAGCCAGCGACTTGCGATATTCGGCCACAGCCGGCTCAAGTTTTCCCTGTTGCGCGAGTACGACCCCAAGGTTGGCGTGGATCATAGCGTTCTTTGGATATTGCCGCTCCAATTGTTGCCACACCAGTTCGGCATCGTGGAACTTGCCCGCTCGCATTAGCTCTGTAGCCTGCGAAGCGAGATCGTTCTGCGCGTGTAAAGGGATAGCGGGCCAAGCTGAGAGCAGAAAAATCAACGCCAACCAATACTTGAACCGCTGGTCTGAGATTAGCCCCCGACTCTCAGTGCGAGACTTCAGTGACCTCCGAAAAGCGGGGCGCATCGCCAACCAGCCTGGAGACATCTCTGACAGGAAAACCATATCAGGTCGATTATCCGCTAAACCGCAGTGTGATTGGAAGGACGAGCTCTGGCACGCACAATACCCCGTTTGCCATCACGAAGACAAACCTCTGCCAATTCTCTCCCAGTTCATTGGAGTCTCACCATTGAAGCCGACGTGAAGAACACCAGCTCCACGGTCGCGACGAGGTCGTCGAGATTTACCTCATGCAACCAAAGGCTTCCTACACTCCCATCCGCGTGCTGGCCGGATTCATACGCGTACACGTTGCCCCCGGTAAGTCCCCCCGCGTCAGTCTCACAATCGACCCGCGTGATACTGCCCGGAGACGACATCGTCGGCTAGTCGGCGGACAGCCCGACGGAACCGCTTCATCTCAAACCAAAAAATTCACCCTCACTAGTAAAGCGGAACTGCCCAAATATCTATCTCGCTCTGGAGCCTCGACCAATGATCGAGGGGCGATTACTTGCCGTCATGATGGCGTTGTGGGGCAGGTTGCTGAAGGTTGGGATCTTCGGCGTTTCATCTGAATCATCGTTTGCCTTGCAAGGCTGCGGCTGGAACGGTTACCGATCCCATGCGGCCGGAGTTCTCATCCACCACCACGATCCTCAACGATCCCGTGTCCAGCTTGCTGTGAACAATCTGATCGAACTGGATATCCTCCTGTAACAACCTCTCGTAGGTGGCGGATTTCAGCATCAAACTCAGAGTTTGCCCGGTAATCCGCGCACTGAGGGCCTCGTCGTCTCGTTGAACCAGAAAGATATCCAGCTTATCCACCCAGCGGTCGCCCTGCTGCTTCAGGGCGAGGTCGTTGGTCGCAATGGTGAGCTTGAGCGTGGCTCCGACCGATACCGCAACCGGGTTTGCGGTGACCGCGATCTCGCTCGCTTCGTGCTGCTGCCATATCGCCTGGCGGAAGCGGTCCTTGACCGTAGCTGGGTCCTTTGAATACAGATAGCCGGTGCGGCAGCGCAGGGTGACGCCGCGCCGTCCGGCGAGTTTCACAACCAACTGGTGGTATTGATCGTCGGCGGGCGCGTCGGGCGTAAAGCCGAGCAGGTAGGTAGCCTGTCCGTCTACGACCACTCCGTTGAGTTCCGCTGCAATGTCACTGGAGCGTGGAAAGGCACGCCCGCCGGTCGCTGCTGCCATCTCCTGTATGGCGACTTGGATCGGATGAACATCCTGCTGCATATCGGCTGTAAGGCGGCCTCCCTCTGGGGCCGCTCCTTGGGGCTGCGGCGGTACGGGAACACCTGGGGCCAACTCAACGTTGCGGTTTTGGAGACTGGCATCGATGGCCTGGGTCTCCAACTGTGACGCGTCGAGGGGATAGATGCTAACATGGGCGTCGCTCAGGGCCTCCTGCGCGCGCAGGACGAAGCCGCCAATGTGCTGCCTGCTCTTGTCGCTGCTTCCCGCCTTGTCGGTCCAGTCCGCCAGCACGTTGTCGCTGGTAATCCACACTAGATTCTTATGACCCGGGATTGTCGCCAGATGCCGGGCCACGCCTGCCAGAATCGGCACCGCATCGCGCCCGGGGTTGCTGCCGTTGTTACGCAGTTTGGGATCAATCGGATTGACCATCTCGGGTGCGCTGATACTGTTTCCATTCACGTACTGCAGATCTGTCGGGTTAAGCACCTCATCGAACTGCTGCCGGTTGTGCTCCTCCAACTCATGGGAGCGAGCCAGGTCATGTGCGTTGGGCATCCATTGACGCAACTCTGACGCGAGCAAGGCGTAATCGACTGTCCCTTCCTCCAGAACTTGAAAACCTCGGGCTGTCATTACATAGAGTCCCACGCGCCGGTTGAGTGGGAGCGCTTGCAGAAACCTCAGCATCGCCGCACGGATATTGGTGAGATCCGGCCAGGTAAGGTTGCCCGCGTCGATCAACAGGACCGTAACATTGCCTTCCGCTGCTCGGGTTCCAGGTTTGGCGTCTCCAACTGCCGCGCTGCGGTTGGAAAAGATGGGTTGGCCAGACGCTTTAGACGAGTCCTCCGCCGACGCGCCACTTGCCGTACTAAAGAACCGGATCTGCTGCCTTCGCCCGTTGTCGTATATCTCGAACTCCTTCGGCTTCAGGTCCGTGACGGGACGGCCCTTCTTGTCATAGGCCACCACGTCAACGTCCACCGACCGTGTCGTCACGCGCAGGGTAAACCCCTGACCCGGCGCGGAGCTTGGAGTTACGGTAGACTCGGGCGGCGCAGTTGCCTCCGCCACCCTGATCTCCGGAGTCGCCGGCTTCAGTGGTGGAGTGGGCGTAGGCGAAGGTACCGTGGCAGGTACTTCCCTCGCAACGGTAGCCGGACCTTCCACAGGGGCTGTCTCCCCCTGCTCACCAACCATTGCAGGCGAACTTGGCTGCCCCGGTTCACCAGCGCGAGAAGCACGCGGAATCCCATTCGCTTCTCGATTGTCCGTCGCGAGTACGCGCGATTCTGCACGAAACAAATGATAGTGCGTAAAGACGACATCGTTAAGAAAGGTCTGCAGGTGTTCCCGAGAAGTCTGCTGCCCCACTAGCATGTTGCGGTAACGCTGAATCTCGAAGGCATCGACAGGCAGCGCCGGTGCAAGCGAGATGGAGACGCTCTTTACCGGACAGACATAGGTTTTGCCCCCGATCTCCACCGGGCTATATTCGACCAGAATGTCAGACCTGACAAGCGGATCTGACGGCTTAAGGTCTGCCTCCAGTGTCACACGGAGGATCGCACCGTTGTTCGGATCGATAGCGATTAGACCGTGGTAGCCGGAGAATTGCTGAAAAACACGTCCGCCATCGTCCGAGAAGACGCAGCAATACTCCACTTGGTAATGTGACTTTTCCCTCGGGACCGTATAACGGAAGACCGCCCGCGGCCCGCCGTCACCCGACTCCCAGTGGCTCCAGACGAGCTTGCCGCCCTGGGCTGCATCCACCAGCACCCTGCCCAGAATGGGCCCGAACACTCCCGTGGTAGTCAAACCTTGCGCGGCCGGTTCCGATTTTCCCCCCTTCGCCGCTACCGAATCCACCGCTTCTCGGCCGTCGCGATAAAGCACTGTATCGCTGGACCTACCTACTGCGTGCAACGGCCGATGGGGTACCGCGGACATATCTGCTCGATAGCTCTGCGGGGTGTCCTCGAAGCTAATCGTGTCCCGGGTCGCAAAGAAATTCGGCAATCCGGAGATGGTCTTGCCCGTGAACTTCATGGTTAGCGCTATCATCTGGCGCTGCGCGGCGTCGTCCGGTGGAGCAGTGGCAGGGACCTCTGCCGCAGGAAGATCGAGAAACGCTGAGACGTCGGCCAGCACCACCAGCGACCGACGAGACTCAGTTCCCGGCAACGTTGCCTCCAACCGGGAAAATCTGGCCCCGCTAAGTCGTTCCGTCAGCTCCAGCTCTGACAGTTGCTGGGCCAACTTCGCATCCTGCTTACCATGGCTCGCGGCAATTACCTGGTCCAGTTCCTCCACCGTGACTCGCTTGGCCGCAAACGCCGGTAGTGCAGCTCCCGCCAGCAACAACGCAAGCAAAAACTTCGGCATCATGCGATCTCCTCTTCCGGAGAGCTGCAATTTTACGCCCCTGACATAACCGCTGGAAATGGAGCTTCCAACAGGAAAAACGCGGTCCTGAAATATTATTTTGTCATTTTGGGTAATCGTTTTCTCCGCTGGCTCGTAATGACTATACTGAACCGTGCTGGAAAGCATCCGGACAATTACGGCCGAAAGGTTTGGCGACCGATCGCCGAATGTGTGACCTGTTTGCCGAACATGTCCGCCTTGCCACGACAAGGCCACGGGCCGCAGGTGATTCCTTGTATTTGAACAATTTCATACGCAGATGTGGCTACTCCGGGAAGGGTAGGATAGGCATGAAAACGAGAATCAATCTTGTACCTATGCTTGCACTGGCGCTGACGCTGATTTGCGCCACGTCGACGATGGCGCAACAGTCCGGCGCAGGGCCGAATGTTCCTCTGCTCAGGCCGAAAGGCCCATGTGACATCTACGCCGCAGCGGGCAATCCCTGCGTAGCTGCCCATAGCACCACGCGCGCTCTGTCCGCCTCCTACAATGGCCCGCTCTACCAGGTTTTGCGCCAGTCGGACGGCAAGACTTTGGACATCGGCGTCGTCGAACCCGTCGCGTCGCCGGTTCCGGATGCGGGCGGATACGCGAATGCGGCTGCGCAGGATACATTCTGTTCCAACACGTACTGCTGGATCAGCAAGATCTACGACCAATCCCCCAAGCACAACGACCTCACCCAGGCACCCCGGGGCGGATTCAGCGGCCCGGCCATGGGTGGGTTTAATAATCTTCCGGTCGCCGACTGGGCGCCAATTACGATCATGGGCCACAAGGCCTATGGCGTGTTCATCGCGCCGGGCATGGGCCTCCGCCAGAACGACGTGAAGGGCACCGCAGTCGACGACCAGGCGGAGGGGCAGTACTGGGTCATCAACGGCCACCACTTCAACTCAGGGTGCTGCTTCGACTACGGCAACGCCGAGATCGACAGTCGCGACGACAACAACGGCACCATGGAAACCGCCTACTATGGCGACAGCCTGCCCTGGTATCACGGCAACCCCCCCGGCCCTTGGATCATGACCGACCAGGAGAACAACCTCGTCGGTTGCGTCAACCCGGATGGATCCAAACTTTGCGTCAACCTGCCCAACATTACCTGGCGATTCGTGACCGCGATCGCCAAGGGCGAACCACACCACTGGACATCCATGGGCGGCGACGCGCAGCAGGGTGCCCTATCGGTGATGTTCGACGGACCACGCGTCAACCTCAGCTATGATCCCATGCGCAAGCAGGGAGCCATCCTGCTGGGCAACGGCGGCGACAACAGCAACAGCTCGCAGGGCACCTTTTACGAAGGCGCCATGACGGCCGCAGGTACCTTTCCGACCAACGCCACCGACCAACTGGTGCAGGCCAATGTCGTGTCTGCGAGGTACGCCGTGCAGCGTGTGAGCCTTGCGCCGGCCTCGGCAACTGCGACTCCCCCTGGTCTTCTGACATTTTCCCCAAGGTCCTCGCAGGACACCACTGTGACATTCACGAATACGACAGAGGCGCCAGCAGCGGGTGTCAGGTTGAGCGTCTCCCTGCCCAACAAGCAGTGGACCGGCGTTGTTGCTGGCACCACCAACTCGTCGAAGACGTTCGCAGAGCCCGTCGCGCCCGGTGCGAGCGTGAGCGCAACCTTCAAGGTCACCTCGGGGCCGGTAGCCTTCAACGGTGATCTGATCGGAAACGCTTCCTGGACCAACTCGACGAGCGGCGGGAAGCACTCCGAGACAATGGCCGAGAAAGTGCGGAACGTCAGTCCGATCAAGATCAACGAATTCCGCGTAGGCACCATGTCGCCCGCCAATTCGACGAACTCGTTCATCGAACTCTATAACGCAGGAGCGAGTGACGTCGACATCTCCAACTGGACCCTGACCGAGCACCCAACCCAACAGGCCATCTTCTCGATCGTGAAGGTCCCGGCCGGGAAGAAACTCGCGGCTGGCGGCTTCTATCTGCTCGGCCTCTCGGACTCCGGCCTTGCGACTCCCGTGCACGCAGGCGATACAACCCTCAACGTCCGAAGCACGACCGGCATGACGGTCGGCGACACTATCGGCATCGACACTGGCTCCAGCGTGGAGACCAGCAAGATCGCAAAGATCGGGACGGCGGCCAACAGCAGTACGACGCTATGGCAACCCCTCCCCGATGGTCCGGTGATCACGATCCCCGCCGGCTCGACCAACGTGCCAGTCACGAGCACGACCGGCTTCGTGGTCGGCGAAAAGATCGCCCTCGGCTACGGCGCCACCTATCCCACCGTCGCAAAAGACATAGAGCGATACGAGGTGGCCACGGTCACCGCGATCGGTAAGCCAGGTACACAGGCCTTCCTGGGTGTAGACGCGGCCGCCGGTTCGACCAACATCAAGGTGACGTCCGTCGGCAATATCTCGGTCGGTGACAAGATCAGGTTGGACATCGACAGCGTCGGCCATGGGATAGAGACAGTCACAGTCACGAAGGTCGGCACGCAGGCGAACCGTACGACGCTCTTGGCGAATGCGGACGCCGGCGCTACCAATATCAAAGTCCGCAGTGTGAATGGATTTGCTGTTGGCGACAAGGTCCTTCTCGGCACCCCTGCGAATTTGAAAACTTACACCATCACCGCCGTCGGCAGGCAAGGACCCGCAGGCACTGGCTTGGATTTTACGCCCGCCTTCACTGAAACTCATTCCAATGGTGAGGATGTGGTAACTCCGGGCACAGGCCTCGACCTGGCCTCCCCACTGCGGTTCAACCATGCGGCGAACCTCCCCTTCAGCAACCAGGGAACCGGAATCAGCTTTCAGCCGGCGACGACTTTCGCCCACTCGAGCAACGAACCCGTTCAGGCGTTCGGCGCCGGCATCATGCTCGATAGCCCGCTGCTTAAAGACCATCCGATCAACGCGGTTGTGCGTGACGCGCAGGTCACGACCGCAGGCTATCAAGGGACGCCGGAACCCAACCAGTGGTTCGGGGGACCTGCCCTCTCCACCAGCGCGGGTAACATGGTGTTGCGGGATTCCGCTGGCCTGGTTGTCGACAGCCTCAACTACGGGGGCCTTGTTGATCCCTGGGCCGCCGAGGGTTACCAAGCCGTCTCCGGAGCGGAGCACAATGGCTGCTACGTGCAGACACCCGGTTCGGCTAGTGGCGCTGGTACGAGCGCCGGGCGCCTCCCGAACGGCCTCGACACCGACAGCAACTGCACTGACTTCCTCACGGAGTCCGCTACCGCCTTGGCGGCCGCTTCGGACGCCGGTGCGACCAATATCAAAGTCGCCAGCGCGGCAGGATTTGGTGTCGGCCAGACGATCAGAATTGATACGAGTGCGAACCTCGAGACTGCCGTCATTGCCTCGGTTGGCACGGCAGGCGCCACCACGGTGGCAACCGCCACTGACGTCGGCGCTACCGTTATCCCTGTCGCCAGCATGACAGGCATTCGAGTCGGCCAGGCCATCACCATTGGCAGTGGCGCGAACTATGAGACCGCGGTTGTCGTCTCCACCAACAGATTCGGCGCCACAATCAGCGTCGCCGCTCCGCTCACTTTTGCTCACGCGGTCGGCGCACAGGTCTCAGGCACCGGCATCAGCCTTACCGCGGCATTGACGCATGCGCATGCCGTTATGGCCCAGGTCGCCGGCAGCGCTTCCACGCCGGGTGCTTCCAACCACTATTACAGAAGACGTCAATGACTACCCAGAAAGACAGAGTCGGACAATAATAGGTCGCACCGCCCGGAAGAAGACAATGTAGTCCATTCCGGAGCTGAAAATTATCGCCAAGCTATATCCAATCTCGCTAGTGGCGAACCTTCTTTTTCTGCCGCGAGCCCTGCAGGTACACATCCTTGCCTTTGTTCTGATCCGGGTAGACCGAGTTGAAGATGGACCTCATCACGAAGGCGGGCAAGCCGATGAACTCGGCGAGGGTCCGCATCTCCTGCATCAGCAGCCAGAAAAATAGCGCCAGGATGCCGACTGTTTTGACGGTACGCGCGACGACCCAGAACGGAAGTCCAAAGGTCAGATTGGCGAGCGCCCGCCCGCCGCCACCTGACGCGTGCCTGCGCTGCATTCAAAAGTGCACCGTTGATAGCGCCCCGCCCGCCCACCCGTGGCTACACACATATCTCCGTGACCAAGCCCCTCGTGAATCAAGTCCGCGATTACTGTGGCAACAATGGCGATCGCAGCGACGGTCAAAAGATCAGGCTTGGTTGCTTCGGGTAAGTATGGCGGTCTGGACTCTGCCGTTGCGTCTCTTACATCATTGGCTGCCATGCGCTGCATTCGAGCAGCGGACTCGATCCATGCGTCGCGGGCGGTATCGACCGCGCCGCCCGACCAATAACTTAGTAATCATTATTGTTGTTGGGTTCGGTAATCTGATGGATCCCTTGTGTTTGTGAGCAATCAAGCTCTGGATGGGAGTTACAAACCAGCAAAGGGCAAGGTACTTGGTAGTTTGCTGCTCGAAACTAGCTCGATTTCGAACCCGACGCGCAGAGCATCCGAGCCGTCGTATCGGTGCAGATTGCCGTCCCGGCGGCTACGGGCATTTATACTGGAAACAGTTCTTTGACAGCGCTGCGAATGCAACGCTCGAAGCTGCTCCACCAAGTGGGGGCGTCATGGTTTCGACGGGGTTGCTTGTGGCAGAGAGGCATGCCGGGGTGTGGACACCCGTAATCGCTCACAAAACTATAAGTGCCGAACCTCAATTCGCGCTTGCTGCTTAATTAATTAAGTAGCCGATCGCTCAGGCTTCGCCTACGGGCTTGTACCGATCGTCGCACAGTAGGCTGGTCAACGCTGTTCCGTCTGGACGGCAATGACGAGATCAATCAGACTGGTCGGTTTCGCGTCTTCGCCCGTTCTAAGCGACGCTGACGAGACAAAGATGAACCTGGGAAAAGCATGAATGCTCTCTGTCGTTGGTTTCTTCGGACGGGAGTTCGATTCTCCCCGCCTCCACCACTTTAATCCTCTTTTTGCCGTGGACCTTTTGTCTCCTCTGAACGGCGACAAACAGTTACGTTAGTCTGCAAACGGGAAACAGCACAGACGCAAAACATGGCTTAGCCGAGAAAGCTCGCCGCAAAGTAGGGGCAGAGTAGCCCGCAAACACATCGCCTAGCATGCCTCCGCGAGGCTGGCTTGAGTGGGGCGGGTGGCCCATTCAAGCCTGCTCTTGGCTTGAGGTGGGGCAGTTCTCACAGCTAAGCTCATCTCATGCCCTGGGGTCTGAAGCGGTTTCAAGAGTCAGGACAAACCCAATTCGTCACTTTCTGTTGCTATCGCCGTCGCACTCTGTTGCTGACCAACGCCAGTAAGTAAACCTTTGAGGCGGCGCTGGAACGCGTCCGGGTCAGTTGAATTCGGCGCGAACGATGCGGCAGGCGTGATCTACTGCTTAGAGTAGGTGACCGGATCCGCTTCAAGCCCTGTCTCGTACAGAAGGTCATGAGGTAGATAGCCGTCAAACTCATCGTTACGCATCATGCCGGAGCCCTTCCATGCCGCCACATAATCTGGCCGCCACGGACGCTGGCCCCAGTAGTAGCCACGGAAGGGATCACGCGTCTCATCCATCCAGGCCAGCAGCCGGTCGTGCAGGCCATTGCTGGGTGATGGTTTTCTCACCAGCTTCACCACACATCGCACCACAAATTCATCACAAAAACACCATGCAAAGCACACGCATTTCGCAAGAAAATGCCATCGCCAAGCCGCTTCCATAAAAAATTGGTCAAACCACTGTTGCGACTTATATCCGCTCATGTATGCTTCTTCGCGGAGGATTTTATGAAGAAATTGGTCTGCCTGCTGGTGACACTTTTGGCTGCATTCGTGGCACCGGAAATGGCTCATTCCCAGGTGAGCTTTTATGGGAATTTTAGTGCTAGTAAACTTACTTACCTCTCGAATACGAACGTCCTCTACGGGCCCACAATCGGCAGCTTCATTGACGTCAAAAAGCTCGGCCCGGTCAATCTGGGAGGCGACATCCGTGCATCATTTGTTGGTGCCGGCGGCATACGTTTGGACGGCGTTGTTGTCGGACCACGTGTCTCAACCAGCGTAAAATTTCTGAAATTAAAACCCTACGCCGAATTCATGGTCGGCTTCGCGCGTTATAACAATGGTCTCAACACGGTTGCGAGTTCGTCGACCGATTCTGAGATTCAGATTAATGGCGGTGTTGACCGGCCTGTGGCAAGGCTGTTCGATTGGCGCGTCTTCGAGTACAGCTACGCCCAATACTACGGACTCGGCGGCCAGTACAACCCGAAGACCTTCAGCACGGGCATCGTGTTTCGGTTGCCGTAGTCGAGTAGTTCCCTCCCCTTCAGGATTGAGCTGGGATTCTGGTCGGCGGCGGGGGTTGAATCAGAAGCATTTCCGCAATCGGAGTTTTCTTCATGAGACGATTTTTCCTCCTCGGCGTGATAGCACTTTCGCCGGTACCATTTCTCTTCGCGCAGGATTCGAGGACGGTTACCGAACCCGCGCTGCCGCCAATTTGCAACTCGCTCGACGCGCAACTCAGCGTTAGTGGCCACAGTCTAGCCAAGGCTGATGAAGACAAGCTCGACACTGAGCGTATTCAACAGGCGCTCGATGGCTGCGGCAAGGGGAAGGGCGTTCTTCTGCGTTCCCTTGAAAGCAGCAACGCGTTCCTCAGCGGGCCGCTGGAACTGCGCGAAGGTGTCACCCTCATCGTCGATAAAGGCACTACGCTCTTTGGGTCTCGCGATCCGGTGGTCTACGAAAAAACGCCGGGTAGTTGTGGAATTGTCAATGACTCCGGTAGCGGATGCAAGCCACTGATCTCTGCTCAACATGTATTCGGTGCGGGTGTGATGGGCGACGGTGTAATTGATGGCCGGGGTGGAGAAAAGCTTTTAGGCAAGGACATATCCTGGTGGGACCTGGCAGAACAGGCGCGCGCGGGAGGACGCCAGCAGGTACCGCGCTTGATCGTTACCGATTCCGCGGATAACTTCACGATTTACCGGATCACGCTGAAGAACTCGCCCAACTTCCACATCGTCTACAACCACGGAGATGGTTTTACGGTTTGGGGACTGAAGATCGATACGCCAAAAAGACTGGCACGCAACACCGATGGTGTGGATCCTGGAGCGGGATCGAAGAACATCACGATCACACATAGCTACATTCGTACGGGCGACGACAATGTGGCGATTAAAGGCAGCGCAGGCGGCGTTACTAATATGACGGTGAGCCATAACCATTTTTATTGGGGACATGGAATGTCGATTGGGAGTGAGACTTATGGCGGAGTCAGCAAGATTCGCGTCTTCGATCTCTCGCTGGACGGACCCGATAACGGAATTCGAATTAAATCGAACGGATCGCGCGGTGGGTTGGTGCAGGATGTTGTTTACGACGATGTTTGTGTACGGGACTCAGCGAATCCAATTACTCTTGACACCGGATACACAGCTGCGGGCACGGTAGAGGGGAATTCTCCGCCCAGTATGCGCGACGTCACCCTTCGCCATGTTCGACTGTCTGGCGGCGGCAAGATTTCGTTCAACGGGTATGCGAAAGATTACCGGGTGGGAGTCAATCTCGACGACGTCATGCTGGCCGATGCGGCGACTTACAATTACTCGATCCACCATGCCGATATTGTTCTGGGCCCAGGGCCGGGAAATCTGAAGCTTTCCGATGGCGTGGACTCGACGTTGCAGGGCACGCCAGCCAAGGGGGGTGCGGCATCCTGCGCAGATAAGTTCGTTCCATTCCCGAAGTACTGACGATTCGTCATCAAAAATTGCGCAAGGCTACTGCAGTTGAAAAAATCGCAGAGGCGGCACAAGCCTCTGCGATGTGGGTAAGAAAACTACCTATTCCTGACCGGGGACGCCGGCAGCAACCGTGAACTGGATTGGCATTGTCTGAACAGTGTTGTTTGGCCCGGACACGGTAAGGGTCACGTTGAATTTTCCGGTTGGCGTCAAGCTCGGTGCGTTATTGCCGCCACCGCTGCCTCCACTGCTACACCCGCTCATGATCATAGAACTGCCAGCAAGGAAGCCGGACAGTAGAAGCACGGCAAGCAATCGTGTTTTTCGCAGACGCTTGTGGAGTCCGAACACCCCGGCAAAGCTGGTCAAGAGTATGGGCCAGCCCAGAAGCGTCGCCAATACGGCGTTGGAGTCGCCGCGAAGGTGAGCGGGACGGTCTGCCCGCGATGTGGTGGACGGTGGTGCAACTCCGGGTGCAACGTCGGTCCAGAGTGTCACTCCAACAGTTTGCGCCACCGGTACACCTGCAACCGGAGTGAAGGTCAAAGAGGTGGGATTGACCGTGCAGACAGAGTTTGCCGGCAAGCCGGAACAGGCGAAGGTGACTGTGCCGTTGAGGGTATTGGTTGGCACGACCATGACGGTGGCAAGTGCGGTAGAACCCTGAGCTGTGCCCGCGCTCAACGAGCTCACTGGCGTCAGAGTGGTTGGCGAGATAAAAGATGCCGTGAAACTTGCGGTGTCGGGTTGAATGGTTAGACTTGTTGGCGCCGAGGTCGACTTTGTGTAGTTGGTATCGCCACTGTACGCCACGGTAATCGCGTGGACACCTGCAACCAGGCCAAAGCTGTTTGGGGGCGGTGGAGGGACGATCGGCTTGCCGTTGACATCTATGAGTTGAGGATCGTTAATGCTGGCAACGCCGGCAGCATTCAGTGTGGCTGCGCCGATTGCCGTACCATCGGCGAGGAAAGTCACCGTCCCGGTAGGAATGCCTCCACTTGCGGACGAGAGCTTCGCGCTGATGGTAAGAGGCTGGAACTGCGGCAACGAGGCCGAAGAAAGTATGACGACCGCGGTTGCCGTACCCGTGGTCACGGTAACGGTGAGAGCCGGCGCCGTGCTGTTTCCATAAAAAGTATCGCCGCTATAAACGGATGTCACGATGAGCGTCCCTACATTTTGCCCACTGATGCTCGCCGAAGCGGATCCACTGCTGTTCAACGCTACCGGGATTCCAACCGGGGTCGTACCGACGAAAAACTGTACGGTGCCGGTCGGGACGCATGACGGTGCGGAGGTATTGCATTGCGTTGGCGTCACGGTCGTCGTGACGGTAAAGGGATTTCCAAACTGAGGATTGCCGGTGGCCGGAGAGGTAAGAACCGTCACCGAGGTGGTGGCGTTTAAAATTGCGCCAACACCACTGAGCAGGATCGATGGCGTGAATGGTAGAGCGGGAGTGATGTTCGCCTCAGTAAAGGTTGCACTGAAGCTACCGAGAGCAACAGGATTGAACTGAGCTGCCAGGAAGCAGGTGGCGCCTGGAGTCAGGCTCTGACCTCCGGAACAACCCAGCGATCCCTGCGGGGTGACTGAAAACACCGAGGCATCGCCAGTGCCGGTAAAGATGGGCTGGGAAGAGGACGGAGACAGAAGCGCCGGGACGGTTCCTGTGTCCGTCTGCTGAATGGTCTGGACCGGGCTGGAAGAATTGGGAATTGCGCTACCCAGACTCTCAACCACAGCGGTTCGGTCGATGAAGTAAGCGCGGTTGTTTCCCGAGTCGAGGACATAGAGTTTCCCGCTGGGGGTAGACGCGACGCCGCCGGGAAGGTTGAGCAAAAGTGTGTTCACCGAGGAGGGCAACGCGCCACTTCCGCTATGATCCAACGTTCCGGCAACCGTGTTGATCGTACCAGCGGCATTGACGAGACGAATGACGTGATTCCCCGTGTCGGCGATGTAGAGATCGCCCGCAGCATCCAATGCAATTCCTGTCGGACTGCTAAGGTTGGCCGCGGTTGCAGCGCCGCCATTGCCGGAACTGCCGTTTTGTCCATTGCCGGCGACAGGAATTACTGCGCCGCCTCCGGCAACAATCTCGCTTATGGTGTTGTGGCCGGTATCTGCGACAAAGATGTTGGAGTTGGCGTCGATTTGCAGAGCGGTGGGAGCGCTGAACACCGGCCCACCGATAACGAAGATATATCCCGAGACGTTCAGCTCACGTACGACGTTGTTGCCGGTATCCGCGATGTAGACATTCCCGTGGAAGTCGGACGTAAGGCCGGCGGGAGCGGAGAGTTTGGCCTGCGTTCCAGGGCAGCCGTTGCCAAATGTGTCGAGAGCATTGCTGCAAAACGTAGTCGCTCCTCCAGCCGCGATATTGATCACGCCAGTCAACGGATCGATGCGACGGACAACACTATTGCCGGTGTCGGCAATGTAGACCGCTCCATCTGGAGTTACGGTGACGGCAGACGGCGCTGAAAGAGTTGCCGACGTAGCTGGACCTCCGTTGCCTCCGTTGCCTGCAGATCCTGCGATTCCCGCAATGACGGTTCCTGTGCCCGCACTGTTGTAGCGGATAACGACATCATTCCCGGTGTCCGCCACATACGAATTACCCGCAGCATCTACAGCGATTCCGACAGGCGATTTGTATCCAGTGCCGATTGCGGTGGCCGTGCCGGGATCAAGCGCCACCGATGCGGCCGCACCCACACCATTAAGACCAAACTGTGATGTCGCGCCGAGGGCTGACGTCACGGTCAGCGCTGCGAAATCCGCACCAGGCTGAGTCGGAGAGAAGGTCACGCCGATGGTGCAGTCAGTCGTGTTATCGGCATTCGTTGTGCAGTTCGGCTGGCTCACCGCGAAGTCTGCACTGCCAATAATCGAAAACGCTGAGGTGGCCGCGGGTGTATCGCCAACGGCAAAGTGCACAACCATCGTCTGGGTGGTCGAACTACCGGAGTTGACGCTCGGGAATACCTGATTGGTGGAAACTTCGCGGACGCGTTGATGGCCAGAGTCGGAGATGTACAGATTGCCCGGAGAGTCAAGCGCCACGCCCATTGCGTTATTCGGAGACAGCGTCGCCAGGGTTGCCTGACAGTTGTCTCCAAAGGTATTGGTTTGGTTGGGACATCCGGGGCCACCCGAGGTGAGGCCAAGACTTCCAGCAAGTATCCGCAAATAACCGGTCGTCGCATCTTCAAACCAGATAACGCTGTTGCTGCTGTCGGCAAGATAGATGTTTCCGTGCGTGTCTAATGCAATCTTGCGAGCGCCAGCTACCCCTACGCTGGTTGCAAGAACGACGGTGCCTGGCGTGTAGGTGCCGGCGCCCCCGCCCATAATCGTGTAGATATCGCCCTTAACCGCTACAGTACCCCCGTTCGTCGCCGCAATTAATGCCGCGACCTGGGCTCCTCCCAAATAAACAACCCGAACCCTGGCATTGCCCTGATCTGCAATAAACAGATTGCCATTGGCATCGATCTCGACGTCTTCCGGCGTGTTGAGCGTTGCGGAGGTAGCCGGGCCGTTGTCGCCGGTGAAGCTCGCTGGCGCTGCGGTATTGCTTCCAGGATAGGTGCCGACGATCGTGGACATCACGCCCGCCGTATTCACCATTCGAACCACATTGTTGGATGAGTCCGCGATGTAAATATTTCCGGCCACATCGGCTGTAACGCCGCGGGCTTGATTCTCCTCCGCAGACGTTGCCGGCCCACCGTCGCCTGTATAACCACCGGTCGCGCTATTTTTGGGACCAGGCGTTCCCGTCAAGGCGCCGGCGACGATCGTCATGATGCCGGTGGAAGCACTGATTTTGTTAATGATCTTGGCCGAATAATGGGCCAGATAAACGTCACCATTCTTCAAGACGCCGAGGCCGCGGGCGGTAGTTAGCGATGTAAACAGTCCCCCCTGATTGCCGTTGCCGTCATTCGCCAGACAATTGTCCCCGTACTTGTCGATGGCGGTGCTACAAACTGTGGTTTTTGCGCTGCCTGCAAAGAGAGTGACAAGCCCGCTGCGAGCATCAATTCGGCGGATCATAACCGGTGAGGCATTGTCGATGAAATAGACATTTCCTTCCGCATCGACGCCGACATCGTGTATGTCGACACTGGTCACGACCGACGATGAGCTAGCCAGGCAACCGTTCCCGGAGGTATCGGTCGCCTTTGCCGTATTTCCCGTAGTTCCCAGTGCACCGGGGCACGCCGCTCCCAGCGTAGGCGCCGTGCCTCCTCCGGCGATGGTATTGATGGTGTAAGGCAACAGATAAGGGGCTGGAGTCTGTGCTTTGCCACTGGAAAAGCCAATCAACAAAAAAACTGCAACCACGGCAGACTTCCAGACCCTATTCATCGTGCTCCCCAAAACCATCATCCCAGACACTCCCCAGAAACTCCGTAGATCGAACTAAAGATTCGCGCATAGTTCCGGCCCGCACATCGTCTCGCCGGCCGCAGGCTCATCGCATGCCCAAAAAACCGTCCGTGGTAAGACCACCTATGACGTAAATAGAGGAAACTAGTGAACCGCCCGCAATGTACCTGTTGCCGTATAGGAATGTCAATAACCGCATAGTTCACCGTTCCATGATTTATGCCTACTCTTAGGCACATTCGCTATGAGACACTTGACAGTCGTGCGCGAGGAAAAGCATACTTCCCGCGGTCGTTATGGTCAGACCAGTATTGATCCAAAAAATGGAGTAAGGCATGAAAAGCTTCACGTTTCTCGGGCCGCTGCGCTGTAATAGTGCGCTTTGCAGGAGATATTTCCGCACGTCATCGACATTTCTTGTCACCTTGTTTGCACTCGTGCTGATATGCGCTGCGCGGCCTGCGGTCGCGCAGAATACGGGTAGCATCTTCGGCAGCGTGGAGGATTCTTCGGGCGCAGTGATTCCAGGGGCAGTGATCAGCGCAAAGGACCCGGTGCATGCCATTACTCGCGTCGTAAAAAGCAATGGTTCCGGTGAATTTACTATTAGCGGTCTGCCGATCGGCACCTACAGTCTGACCACCACATCTGCGCAGTTTAAAAACTCTGTGATTACCGGCATCAGGGTTGATGCAAACTCCGACATCAAGGAAGTCGTCAAGTTGGAGACAGGGTCGACTGTCGACTCGGTGACAGTCGTGGATAACAGCAGTTCAGCCATCGACGCGAAGTCGGCGACGTTGGGAACGATGATCGATGAAAAGCTGATTGAAGATCTTCCCATCGACGGACATAACGTTGTCGCGCTTACCGCGCTGCTGCCTGGCGTGGTCGACGTCAACGCGCCTGCGACCTTTACGGGCGATACCAAGGGACCCACGTTTGCCCCTTCAGGCTCCAGAAACACGCAGAACCTTTTCCTGTTCGACGGCCTGATGTGGAACAACCTTTTCTACAACACCGGAATTAACTATCCTCCACCGAACTCGCTCCAGGAAGTCAGCGTGGTGCTGAACAACTACAAAGCCGAGTACGGACGCAATGCGGGTTCGGTGGTCAACGTCGTCACCAGAAGCGGAACAAATCAGATCCACGGCAGCGTGTGGGATTACATCCAAAACCAGTACTTCAACGCTGCCGATTACCTCTCCACGGTGAATCCGAAGGACAACATCAATCAGGTAGGTTTTACCATCGGCGGCCCGGCCATCAAAGACAAGCTGTTTCTGTTCGGCGCATTTCAAGATCTGATTGGGCGCCTTCAGACCACCGGATCGATTCCAGTTATAGGTTACGCAGAGCGCGCATTGAATCCAGACGGGACAACTGCGCGGCCCTGCAATCCCGCCGGCCCCTTTCCTGGCATGATCTGCGCGAGCTTCCTGGCGGACGCGACCGGAGGAAAGATTCTGAACCCTGAAGTCATTCCAGGCACCAGCGGAAACCAGGCGACACCGGCAAATGCCGAGGACAATTTCAACGCCGCATACCAGCAGGCGGGCGGAGTCGGCGTTTCTCCCTGCATCGGCTTATTGCAACAGGCGGCAACCTATGCGGCCAACAATAACTTTGTGGGCACTACATCGAAGCAACCGACCTACCTGCCATTTGGAGAGGCGCCTATGCAGTGCCTCAATCCGGTGATGTTGAAGGTCATCAATACCTTTGTTCCCGCCGTCGTCAATTCGACCAGCGGCCTGGCAGTAACCCAATCTCCAAGTCCCACAGGCGACAAGAACCTTCTGGTGCGCTCCGATTACATCCTGAACGGCAAGCACAGCTTCGACGCCGTGTACAACTTTATTGACTCGAACGCCTTTGGTCCTCTGGGTGTCAACAGTGCCTCAGCAGGTGTCGCAACCTTTGCCATTCTGTCTCAGAAGGCGATCAGCAACTTCGGCAATGTCGGGTGGTCGTGGGTAATGACCCCAAATCTCCTGAATAAGCTCCGCTTTGGTTACAAACGCTTCGAAAGCACGCAACTCCCTACGGAGCATCGCACCTTGAACGATTTCGGTGGAAACTTCGTTGAAACCGGAATCCCGACGATGCCGGCATTCAATTTTTCAAATCAATTCTCCCTCGGGTCAACAAATCAGGCATATCAGGACCACATCAACGAAAACGTCGAATTGCACGAGGCTATGATCTGGACGAAGGGAAACCACACGCTTCAGGGTGGGTTTTCCTTCCTTCGTCTGCAGTACCTTACCCGGATGGACTGGCCGGGACAGTTATCCTTCAGCTCGACCTATTCCGGCGTGAGCATTGCCGATGGTGTCATGGGACTTGCCAATTCTGTTCAGGCCGAGAACCGCTTGATTCAGGGCGGCATTCAGCATGCAGTCTTCACCTGGTTTCAGGATGACTGGCGGGTTACCCAGAAGTTGACTTTGAATCTGGGCGCCCGTTACGAGCTCCCGTTCCAGTGGTTCGAGCCGCATGGTCAGTCGGCGACATTTATTCCCGGTATCCAGTCAACCGTATTTCCCACCGCGGTTGGCGGTCTTGGATTCCCTGGCGACAAAGGCGTTCTGCCGTCTCTGGTGCCGACGGACTACAACGGAATTGCGCCACGCGTTGGTTTCGCCTATGACGTAACCGGCCAGGGAAAATTCCTGGTGCGCGGCGGCTTCGGCATTTTCTTCGACGCTGTGAACGCAAACGTGGTCGGTGTCGGCGAACCGTATCACTTCAATTTCCTGACACAACTACCTCCCGGCGGCGCGTCGGTACCTCTCCTGGAGTCGCTCGGAGGACCAGTCAAGGTAATCCCCGGAGCATTCGATCCGAAGAATCCCCAGTTTGTTGCGCCCTTCTCCATCTTCTTTCCCGATCGAAACTTCCGCACACCCTATTCCGAGGCTGTCAATTTCGGCTTTGAGTATCAGGTGCCTCACGGTGGAACTCTGGACGCAAACTATGTCGGTAAATTTGCGCGCAAGCTTACGGTTCCCCTCGATCTGAACCCGGCGATCTACGACTGCAGCGGTGGGTATTTCCAAGCCGATCCGGCGAAGTACTGCACCAACGCCAGCTCAACCACTCAATCGACTCAGGCTCGTCTACGTTACGCCCCGTTCAACAACGGCGGCCAGGGAATCGTCGACATCCTGAGCATCGGAAACTCAAGCTACAACGCCCTGCAGATGCAATATACCCAGCGTGGAGGCAAGTATCTGAATCTCCTGGCTTCGTACACGTTTTCACGGGCCATCGATGTCGATACCAATGGTCAAACGACCTCCAATGCCGTGCCGGATGTATTCAATATAAGGTCGGATCGAGGACTTTCGGATAACAATGCGACGAACATCTTCAGCATGGGATGGGTGACGCGCTTCCCCAAGGTCAGCAGCGATTCGCGCATCGTTCGGGGCCTCTTGAATAACTGGGTCTACAGCGGAACATATCAGATCCACTCTGGACGCCCATTTAGCGTCACCATTAATAACGATTCCGCTCTGGATGGAGAACCAAATCAACGAGCGGCGCTGGTCCCAGGCGCCAATCCCCTTCTCCCCTCTAACCGCCATCGCTCCGCCAAAGTGGCTGAGTATTTCAACATCGATGCATTCACCTATCCGACGGTGGGCACCTTCAGCCCAGTCGGAAGAAATGCGTTTATTGGACCCGGCTACATCATGACCAACATGACAATCGGCAGAGACTTTCCCTTGCAAGGTCTTCGCGAAGGAATGCGGCTGAACTTCCGCGTTGAGGGCTACAACGTCTTCAACACGCCGAATCTGAATCAGCCCCAATCCACCTTCTCCTGCTCGACGACGTCGACCAAAGGCGGATCATGTCCAGCAGCCGGAGGCTCCTACCCTCTGATTATCGGATCGCAGACTTCTGCGGTGAACTTCGGCAGTATCCGCTCAACCTTTGGAAATAATGCCAACACCTCCACCAATGGCCGTAAGTTACAGTTTGCGGCGACCGTCTTCTTCTAGTTTTATTGCAGAATATCTGTTGAGTTGGACAGGCGGCCTTCAATCTCCGCCTGTCCACTCCGGGATTTGACGATAATCTTCAGCGGCGGAATATCATGTGAGAGCCCCCTGGAGGAACTATGTTCGAACTGCCGGACAACGGATTAGTTCACCTTGCCAGCCCACACACGGTGTTGGAGACGTTAGCGCGTCTCGAGTCGATCGTTCAAGCAAAGGGAATACCAATTCTTGCAAGGATTGACCACAGCGGCGACGCTGCCCGGGCAGGTTTGACGATGCCGCCGACGAAGTTGCTCATCTTTGGGAACGCAAAAGCCGGGACGCCGCTGATGATCGCTTCACCGACCATCGCCATCGATCTGCCGCTAAAGGCATTAGTGTGGCAGGATGGCGATGGCAAAGTCTGGCTTTCTTATAACAGCCCGGACTATTTGAAGATGCGACATGGTATCCCCGAGAGCCTGCTGCAAAACATCGCCGGCATTAGCAAGATTTGCTCGGAAGTTGTGGCTGCTAGATCCGCAATAATACTCTGGTAGAGCCTTATGAGATCGACCAAAACAGTCACTGATTTTTTCCTCGAGACTCTTCGTCGTCTGCGGATTGAGGACGTTATCCAAACCCGGATCCACGTTCAGGATGAAAGCCTGCACATCGGAGAACTGACATACGATCTAGCGAATTTTAATCGTATTGTCGTCATTGCAATGGGCAAAGCGGCGAGACCTATGTGGGATGCAGTGCTGCCTGTTCTTGAGCCGGCGCTGAAACCAGGTCGCGCACTTGAGGCAATCGTGATTGGCTCGACGATGCCGGCAGACGAAGACCACAGAGTTAGGTTCTTCCTTGGAAGCCATCCGTTTCCGAATCAGACCTCAGTAGACGCGGCAGAGGCGATGCTAAGCCTTCTCCACTCGTGTGACGAACGCTGCTTCGTGCTGTTTCTCATTAGCGGCGGCGCATCTGCGATGATCGAAAAGGCGCTCGACAGCAGTGTCTCGCTCGAAGAGACCGTCAACTTTTATCGAGCATTGGTCCAATCTGGTCTTCCGATCACGCAGATGAACGCTCTGCGAAAGCACTTTTCCATGGTCAAAGGAGGTCGCCTTGCTGTCGCAGCGCAGGGAGCGACACAGTGCACTATGCTCATCTCCGATGTCCCTGAAGTTGTCCCGCACATGGTAGGCTCCGGCCCCTCGCTTGCAGATCCATCCACCACAGAAGAATGCAGGGAAATTGTCGCCGCCAATTTGACGGCTCTGAATCTTTCCGGAAACCTGCTTGCCTTCTTCGGAGATTCTGAGCTCGCCGAAACTCCCAAGAAGGACCATCCGGCCTTCAGGAAAAGCAGTTGGGTGACTCTCTTATCCAGCGAAGATCTCTGCAGAGTTGCAGCGGAGATTGCAGCAAACCACGGATTTCACATCGTCGTCGATAACCGCTGCGACGACTGGAGCTATCTCGACGCATCGGCATACCTGCTGAACCAGCTGCAAGAGCTTCGCCAAAAACATCCTGCGGTCTGCCTGCTCTCCGCCGGCGAGATCTCCGTACAGATACCGCCAGTCCACGGAATGGGTGGACGAAATCAACAGTTCGTCCTGGAGTGTTCACGCCTGATCGTCGAAAGCGATATGCGAGCGACCGTATTCAGCGGCGGTTCCGATGGGATCGACGGCAACAGTCCGGCGGCGGGCGCAGTGTGCGACGAGACCACCATGTCGCGGGCAGCCTCCAAAGGGCTGGATATCACCGCCGCGCTGGAACATTTCGACGGCTTTACCGTCTTCAGCGCGCTGGGCGACGCGGTCATCACCGGTCCGACGGGCAATAACATCAGGGATCTGCGCATCCTTCTCAGCAGCGCTTAGCCCTCCGGCCTCATCTTGCAATTCCTCTCCCCGGCTCGGAGCTAGCCAAGAACCAGCTTGGTGAGTGCAGGAAAATATACAAGCAAGGAAACCAGCGCGCCCATCAGACAAGCGAGAATGAGACTGTGCATGAAAACGAAGCGGAGAATGCTCCCTTCGCTGCCGTAGACTCCCGTAGCAGTACTGGCGACAACAACACTCTGCGGAGCGATCATCTTGCCCATTACGCCGCCGCCTGAATTGGCCGAAGCCATAATGTAAGGCGAGATTCCGAGTTGCTGAGCAGTAAACTTCTGCAGGCTTCCAAAGAGGACGTTTGCCGAAGTGTCCGAGCCCGTCGATGCTGTACCGAGCCAGCCGATCAACGTACCGAAGAATGGATAAAGAGCTCCAGTCCGCGCAAAAGCCAAACCAAGGGTGACGTCCAGACCGCAAAAACGGGTGACGAAAGCGAGGCCCATCAGGCCGGCAATTGTAATCATCATAAAGCGTGTGGAGACCACGGTATGCCAGAAGACCTCAAGGATGGCCCGATAGCGAAGTCCCATGACGAGTGCTGCGATGATTGCCGCGATGAAGATACCGCTGCCTGTGGCCGAAAGCCAGTTGAAGGTAAAGACTGCCGCCTCCGCTGTGGGATGAGGCACAACGGGAGGCATACGAAAGACGACGCGATCGAGGCCCGCGACGTGCGGATGCAGAGTGGTAAGACCGTCAATCCATCCGGTAAAGTGCGGCGTTCCCCAGACGGTGACAAACAGTGTGAGAATGATCCACGGAACAGCAGCGCGGACGATAACAGACCTATGCTTTTTTTGAAGCAGTCTCGGAAGTTCAGTAATGTCCTCACGCTGCGCGTTGAGAATTCTTTTCGGTTTCCATACGCGCAGGAATAGGACGAAGGCGCACAGACTGACAATCGCTGCGGAGATATCGACCAGCCAGGGACCGTGAAGCGTGGCCACCAGGAGTTGGGTAAAACCAAAGCTGACGCCCGCGACAAGAATCGCTGGCCAGATTTCGCGCATCGCCTTCCATCCAGCGAAGGCCCATATAAGCCAGAATGGCACCAGGATGCAAAAGGGGGTCAACAGCACCGCAACCACGCGAGTGAGCACAAGGGTGTCGAGCCCGGTAACGCCATGGAGCGCAATCACAGGAGTACCCAGCGCTCCAAAAGCCACCGGCGCTGTATTCGCAAGAAGTGCCAGACCTGCTGCCTCAAACGGCAGAAAGCCCAGACCCATGAGAATTGTGCCGCACACTGCCACGGGAGTTCCGAAACCCGCAGCGCCTTCAAAAAACGCGCCAAAGATAAAAGCGATCAGCAATAACTGCAGCCTGCTGTCTTCTGTCACGCCGACCAGACACTCGTGCAATAGTCCAAATCGGCCAGCGCGCACCGTGAGCTGATACATGAAGATGACCGGAAATACTATCCAGAAGATCGGAAACAAACCATAGCCAACGCCAAGAATCGTTGAAAGCGCCGCCAGATGAATCGGCATATGGAAGATACCCACCGCCACGATCAACGCCAAAGACAGCGCAACCAGCGCCGCGATGTGTCCCTTAAGCCGCAAAACGATCATGCTGGCGAGCAAAACGATCAATGGAAGCCCAGCCCACAACGTCGACAGCCACCAATGATGTGCGGGATCGTACCCCTGCATCCATGAAGTGACTTGCGCTGAGTCGTTGAACGTGACGACCCTGGATACAGCAACATTGCCCAATAGGTGAATCATCAGAACCGGCCCAGCAAAGTTTGCAATCATTCGGAATCTCGGCCTTGTCGACTTAGGTGAAAGAGGTAGTGTATTGCTCCTTCCTACAATAGCCTGTAGCAGCATCTGGCGGGGTTTCCGTGCAAGAAAATGAGCCTACTGATCTCCAGTAGGCTCATCGCTTCTTGCTTCAGGACCTGCTAATTCCGTGCAGTCACAACATCGCGATCATGAGACTTCTCGCTTGAGCTCGCTTCACCCGAAGAAGAAACGTCGCTTGCTCCCGTCTCTTTTAACGCAGTTTTTGCGGAGTCAATCTGATCTGAGGTGTCGCAATGAACTGACAGCAGCGTGCCTCCTCCTTTTACTGCCCCCTCATAGCGCTTGGCTTCGTACTCCGGAATTCCCATACCCACCAGGGCCCCGAGCAAGCCGCCAATAGCTCCGCCGACACCGAGTCCCGCCAATGCCGCCATGATCGGACCGGCTGCGATCAGCGGGCCGAGTCCAGGAATCGCAAGGGCGCCTATGCCCGCCAACAAGCCGAGCGTTCCTCCTACAACACCACCCGTGGTTACACCAGCTGTCGTACCCTCTGGCGCCTTGGTACTCTTTTCGTGCGCAAAGGCACGCGTCGTTTCATCATCTGGCATAAGAACCGAGATTGCTTCGTTGCCAAAGCCCTTCGACAGTAAATGATCTACTGCCGCTTCGGCTAGGCGCGGCGTGGCGTATATTCCAAAAACTGCTGTTTTTTTGTTGGACATTTTAATGCTCCCTTTCAATGCTCACTTGCTGCGTTCGCAGCTTGTTGGCCGACGTCTACTGTTTTACCGTCAGGTCGTTAACGATCTTGTCAGCGGATACCGCGTTTGCCGCTATCGTGGCGACTCTTTGTTTCTCGTCCTCTGTCTGAACGGGGCCCTTGAGCGTAACCTGACCACTAACAGTGATTACCTTCACGTTATGGGCCGACGTAGACAGATTTTTGTCACTGACAATTGCCTTTCGAATCTTTGCGGTGATCTCGCGATCACTCTTCGCGTTCGACTGGCTGTCTGCCGTTTGTATTTGACCCTTGTTTTGAGCCGTGTTGTCTGGAGCTTGCGACCCTGGCGATTGTGCAAACGCCAATGGCGATACGGAAGCTACCGCGAAACATAGAGCTGCTGCCGCGGCCATTGCCGCGGGTCGAAGATTACGTAACATCATAAGGAAAACCTCTTGCGGAAACTGGCGCTTCCGAGCTGCAAGGACCGGCCCCATCGAACTCAACCTAGTCCACTACTTCAGAGAATCTGATGTGAAGGTGACACGGCGAGTTGTCCGGAAAAAAGATCTGAATCCAATGGCGACCAGCGAAAGCAATGAGAATAGATGAGGATCGATGAGCTGAGTGCGCTTAGCTTGAAAACGCCAGCAATGCGAGAGCGGCTCCCGACATAACAATGGCGCATGCCCAACCCAGCGCTTTCATTATCGGTGTGTTGACTCGGCTTCCCATAACTTTGCGATCACTGGTCAAGAGCACGACCATCACCACCAACGGGGGCGCCAGAAGTCCGTTCAAAATCGCTGACCAGAAGAGCATCTTTACAGCATTGAGGCCAGCGAAATCGAATGCCAAACCCACCAGGATTGATATTGCGATCACCCCGTAAAACTTATGCGCTAGCTTGGGTTTTAGATTGAGCGAGGCTGCCCTCCACTTCGCACCCTCAGCTATGGCATAGGCGCACGAACCCGCCAGCACGGGAACCGCTAACATCCCCGTTCCGATGATCCCCAATGTGAAGAGCCAATAAGCGCCCATCCCCGCAAGCGGCCGCAGCGCCTCTGCCGCTTGCTTCGCCGTCTCGATGTCCCTCTGACCGTGAACATTGAGCGTTGCGCCAGTCGTGAGTATAAGAAAGTACATCACCATGTTCGATAAGAGCATTCCAGTGATCACGTCCCGCGTTGCTACCCGAAGTTCAGAGTTCGTCGAGCCCTTGCGTTGAGCGACGGTGGACTTTCCGTGATCGCGATCTTCTTCGACCTCCTGCGCAGCCTGCCAGAAGAACAGGTACGGCGAGATCGTCGTGCCTAGAATCCCAACCAGTACCGCTAGATATTCCTTGTTCCACTCGATTCGGGGAACAAAAGTGGCTCGTAGCACGGCGCTCCATTTCGGATGAGCCAAAAACGCTGTAATGACGTAGGCGAAGAGAACCAGGGTAAGCCACTTAAAGACCCGCGCCATCGTACGGTACGAAGTCCAGAGAAGAAGTGCCAGGATCAAGAGCGCAAAAAAAGGCGTCCAATAATAACTGCGAACTCCCGTGACCATTTGCATTGCATCTGCCATACCTCCGAGATCGGCGCCAATGTTAAAGATGTTGGCGACGACCACCAAAGCGCAGGCAAACCATAAAACCCAACGTGGATATCGGGAACGGATTACGCTTGCGAGACCACACCCCGTCACCATGCCCAAACGGGCGCACATCAGTTGAATGGCCGCCATCAATGGAAAAGACAGAAGTGCTGTCCAGAGCGTGGCGTATCCATACGACGCCCCCGCTACAGAATAAGTGGATATTCCTGATGGATCGTCATCCGCGGCACCCGTAATGAGGCCCGGCCCAAGGTTGGCGAGAAAGCCTTGTATCCCGCGGGACGGCTCTGCAGCGGATTCGGTTCGCGGTGTAGCCGAGCGCTTTTTCACACCGTTTTACCCACCAAGTTTCACCCAATAGACGGAGTGCGTCACGTATGTGAGACTGACGATCGTTGTTACGAGTTGCATCAACAAGCCTGAATCGAGCTGCCGTTTACGGCTGGCTCACACGAATGAACCTTCCGTGACCATCCTCTGATGGGCTTCGCTTCATCCTTCTAAAAAATCCAATGGCTGCATCCAAAAAATCTCAGGCCGGGCAGCAACAGATTCATTTTCAGCATCTCTTCTGATTGTTTGATCGAGGAATTCACCATGGCGAAGCTATCGACTGCAAAACGAAAGAGCCTCCCCGCGAAGTCATTCGCGGAACCGAAGGAACGGAAGTATCCCATTGAGGACAAGGCCCACGCAAAAGATGCTCTCTCGCGCGTGTCGCGATTCGGAACTCCTGCGGAGAAAACTAAGGTTAGAAAGGCTGTAAAAGCAAAATATCCTTCAATGGAGAAGAAGGATAAGTAGACCTTCCTGGCAATGGCGAACGCCAAACAGGACGCCACACCCTACGTGCCTGAGAAGCGAGAATTGTCCGTCCTTGCCGACCCGGTGCCAAAGTGCCGCGACTGCGATCTCTATCGCCACGCAACGTCGATTGGGTATCGGAAACAAGCGACGCGGCGACGTTCTGAATGAAGTAATTGGCTAAACGGAAGGGCGTCCCTCACTATTTCCAGGGAGACTTGCCCCCGCGGAAAAGCACTCCAACGCCAATACGGAGTTGATTTTGTCGGTCGCCCTGAATGTTTCTGAGCTCAGAATAGAAATAGTCGGCCTGAACCGCGCGTATCCAGATGTGCCTGGAAACGGCGATATCCAGGCCTCCCCCCACGGTCGCAGCATACGATGTGTCGTAACTGGTGGGAGACTTGCCGACGGGAGCCGGAAAGTAGCCATCAAAGCCATGCACTCCGCCGAAGAGAGCTTGTCCAAAGGGTTGGAAGCGTGTGTGGTTGGGCAGACGCAATCTGACGCCTCCCATTCCATAGAAGAGGCTAAGACCCGTGTTGAACCCCGGGATGTGATCGGTGGTGTGGCCTCCTGCCTCGACGACTGCAGAAAAATTACGCCATACGGGTACCGAGATTCCTCCAACGCCACCGGCCATCCAGAAGCAACCGCAGCCGCCGACGGGCGCGTTCGCATACATCTCGCTGAAGGTGACATATGCGTCGATAGTGTTGGCAGGCCGTTGGGCTGATAGTGCCGGCGCGAGGGATGACAGCAGCACGAAGATGAAAATGTGAATGTATCGCTCCATCGCTCCTCCTATTCAACCGTGAGTGTTGCAGTTGTGTTGTGCACCAGGTTGGTCGCCGGATTGATTGCCAGAGCAGTAGGGGTCGATCCGGTAGGAATGACAGAGGGAGTGGTCTGTCCCATCAGACCGGGGGCTGCCGCAAGGAGGCACACCACCACATATCCGTGTCTAAGAATCGGAACGTGGCGGAGAACCATCTTCGGAACCATATGGCATCGGTCCTCGATCACAAGAGTGCTTCGCCCGAAAGACGACCTATGCGTGCCCTCATATGCCTCCTCGTTGAAACACACACACATCTGTTATGAGAGTCTGAACTTTAATCGTTTCGGAGCGACAGCCGCTCCTCTCCGGATAGGCGAAGATCGATTTTCATAACACAACTTCTATCGGGAAGAATGGGCGGACACAACTAGTGAAATCCCTATGTGCCCCAAAGATCGATTGGTCCGCCCGGTCAACTGGATACTCACGACCACGAGACAGAACAACAGGAACGCTACCCCGCCGACGTCGCCAGGTGAGGCTTCGAGAAAAAGCCGCAACTCTGTCTTGACCGTCGCGTTTATCCCGCTGACAGCCTGCGCCTATGTTCAGGTCGACTGACGAAGAGCCGCTCCCGGATGACGAACAAACCGAAAGGGGTGGTGCCCGGAGGGGGACTTGAACCCCCACGACCTGATAAGGGTCTGCGGATTTTAAGTCCGCTGTGTCTGCCGATTTCACCATCCGGGCCTTCACAAGCCCAATCGGCTTGCTCCTCCATCTTAACGTATCCCCCAAGTACATCTTCCGTGTTAAGGAACCTTTGCGATCGTTCTTGCGTAATCCGGACAGAAGTTTGATTCTTGATTCTGGGGTCCATCTCCACGATGCCTTTCCACGAGATTCTCAAGCAAACCTTGTCCGCGCTCTGGGAAACGAAGCTTCGCAGCTTTCTGACGATGTTCGGTATCGTGTGGGGCATTACCTCCGTCATTCTGCTGGTTGGCCTCGGCATTGGCTTCAACGTGGATCAGAAGGAGCATCTCCGCAGCATCGGCACGGACATTGCCATCATCTTCGGCGGAAAGACGGGGGCCCAGGCAGGCGGGTACGCTGCCGGACGCGACATCCGCCTTTCGATCGACGACGCTATCGCAATTCAGCAGCAGGCATCGCTGGTCAAAACCGTAAGTCCCGAATTGCGCCGCACCGTTTCGGAGGTCAGCCAATGGAACTCGGCGAGCCGGGCGGTGCGCGGCGTCTGGCCGGAGTATCAGCGTTTCCGGTCCCTCGCAGTGGAGCAAGGCCGCCTCATGAACGAGGAGGACGAAGCCGAGGGCGCGCGCGTGATTATCCTGGGCGCCGAAGCGAACCGCCAACTGTTTCCCGGCAAGGACGTCATCGGACAGCCCCTCATGGTCGCCGGTTATCAATACACCGTCATTGGAGTGCTCGAAAAGAAGAAGCAAAACGGCAGCTATGGCAGCGGCCCGGACAATACTCAGCTCTTTACGACCTACTCCGCGATGGCGCGGGACTTCCCTCCTCCTGAGGCTCCCGGCGTGATGCGCGGGTTTGTCAACAACATCGTAATCGAGCCTGTTTCACCCGACCTGCATGAAAAGGCGGTTCTTCAGGTCAAACGAATCATCGCCGAGCGTCACCACTACGATCCTGACGACAAAGAAGCTCTCTGGATATGGGACACCCTGGAAGGAGCGAAGTTCACCGAGAGAATTTTCGGCGTGATGACATTATTTTTCGGAGCCGTTGCGCTGCTGACTCTTGCGTTGGGCGGAATCGGCGTGATGAACATTATGCTTGTCGCAGTGACCGAGCGGACGCGCGAAATTGGCGTTCGCAAGGCGCTGGGCGCCACCGCCATCGATATTAAACGGCAGTTCCTGGCTGAGTCCGCCATTATCACTCTGGTCAGCGGGATCGCGGGTCTGACGCTCGGAATTGGCACCTGTTTGTTGTTGCAGCTTGTTCCGCTGCCCGACTTTGTACCCCATCCGGTCATCTCGCCGTTAGCGATCGGTGCTTCCCTGACGACGCTTACCGCGATTACCCTGTTCGCGGGCATGTATCCGGCGCTGCGCGCCGCAAACCTAAGTCCGATGGAGTGCCTGAGGACGGAGTAGCCATGAACCTCCGAGAGATCGTTCGTCAAAGCGTCGAGTCGCTATTGCGCAACCGTCTGCGCTCCGGCCTCACCATGCTCGGCATCATCTGGGGACTGGTAACGGTGGTTCTGCTTCTCAGCTATGGCAAGAGCCTCGGTCAAGGCGTTCTGAATGGTTTCCTCGGACTCGGCGATAACGTCATCATGGTCTGGGGCGGACAGACCAGCATGCAGGCCGGCGGCGAGCGGTCGGGACGACGCGTGAAGTTTCTCGACGGCGACACCGAAGCGGTTCGTGAGGAAGTCCCCTTTCTCCGAGCGGTGAGCTCTGAGACCGACGATTCGTTCAGCTTCAAGTATGGCTCAAAGGTCGTGAACATCCAGAGCAAAGCAATCGACCTTCCCTATGGCGGCATGCGAAAGCTGGACGTCGAACAAGGCCGATACTTCGAACCGGCGGACTTTACCGACCATCGGCAGGTGGTGATCTTTGGCCCTCATGCGGCGCAGAAGCTATTTAACGGATATCCGCCGGTAGGCGAATCGGTTGAGATCGAAGGCCATTCCTTTCAAGTGATCGGCGTCCTCAGGAACAAGATTCAGGACTCTTCCAACAACGGGCCCGATAACGAAAACGCCTTCGTCCCGTTCGACATGATGAGGTTGCTTCGCAACCAGCGCAATCCGGACAGCATCGTTTTTCAGCCGAGCGCCCCCGAGCTTCATTTGAAGGCGCTGCAGGCGGTGCGCACTGTGCTTGCGGACCGGCACCACTTCGATCCAAAGGACGATAAGGCGGCGCCAAGCTGGGATACGGTGGAAGACTCGGCGCAGATCATGCAGTTCAGCACGGCGCTGAATATTCTGCTGGGAATTATCGGCGCCATGACCCTTGGAGTGGGCGGTGTCGGCGTAATGAACATTATGCTGGTCTCGGTGACGGAACGCACACGAGAGATCGGCTTGCTGAAAGCGCTGGGTGCGCGCCGCAAAGACATCCTCAAACAATTCCTCCTCGAAAGTCTTACCCTCACTTTCATCGCTGGAGTGGTGGGTATGATCGTAGCCGTCCTGGTGGCGTATCTGATACCTCCTATGCCGCTCTACTCCGACATCTATAAGACCGCGAATCACGAAGGCGACATTCTGCTTCGCGCCTCACCAACCATCATGCTGGTCTCGTTCGGCATTCTGGCCGTAGTGGGCATTGTCTCGGGCCTGCTGCCGGCAGTTCGCGCCTCGCACATGGATCCCGTCGAGGCGTTGCGACACGAATAGATGATGTGGGTCGATTTTTGAGCTATCGTCGCCACAAAACAACTGCAATATTTGCAGCTATTTAGCGGCAATTCCTCGCTAATCAGATTAGCTGGACTCAAATCATCTGCGAGATTGCAGTGAATCGCGCATCTCAATCTCGACGGGCCCTGATTCTCACCGGGAGAAGAGATTATGTCTTTTGCGCTTTATGGGATTGGTTATTTGATTCTGATTGCGGGGATTTGCTATCTGGCCCACCTGATGCACATCCCACAACATTACATTCTGGCGATTGGGCTGATCATGCTCGGGATTGGAGTGGTGACCGGAGTGCAGACGACCCGGCATAAAGATCCGAGTTGAGGTGCAATCCTTGAGTACCGCTAAGCCGCTCGAAGCTGTGTTACTTGGGCATGGGCATGGAGACGGCCTGGCCGGCGCCGCGCTCGGCGATCCAGAGCGTATCGCCGGCAGGCTCAACTCCCGTTGGAGTCTTGAGTCCTTCCTTGATGACCGTGACGCTGGCTTTGTCTCCGTTGATGGTGAGGGCGGAGATTTTTCCGCTGCCATTTTCTGCAACGAAGAGCTTCCCATTGGCTGCACGCATGCCGTCAGGTCCCTTTACCGGCTGATCCATCCAGATATCGACCGGCCGTTGTGCCTTGCCGGCGGCGTCGACCGGAATGCGGTAGAGCTTGTTGAAGATGACGTTGTTAACGTAGAGCGTGCCATTTAGAAAAGTGATGCCGTCAACGCCCATGAGCGTCTGATGCTCGAGAAATAGCTCCGCGGTGGAGGCGCCGGCTGGCAGCCTGTAGATTTTCCCGTTTGCGGTGTCGGTGATATAGAGTGCCTTGTCTGGCCCGATGGCAAAATCATTGCACGTACTGTTGTCGCCGGGCAGGTTCCAGCGGAAATTCTGGACGCCAGTAGAGAGGTTGAAGCCTCGAAGGGCGGTGTGCCGCCGCACCGGCGTGGTGTCGGGCACCGGCGTCAGCTGACATGTCCATAACGTATTGCTGGCGGGGTCGGCTAACATTCCGAAGAAGAACGTTCCCGGCCCTTCAGCGCTGGCGTCAATAAATTTTTCTGCGGTGGACGAGCCGGGACGCACTTTATAGACAAACGGCGAGCTGGCACTGCCGACGAGGAGCACGCCGCCCGGCGCCATGGTCAAACTTTCCGGCTGAGATTTCGCATCGCCAATCAGAATGTCAGCGGCGAAGGCTGCTTGCGCGAAGCACGTTGCCAGAGCGATGCAGATTGCCAGGCATCGTGCATTGGAGATACCCATCGTTGAAACTCCTCAGAGTCGATCTTCCGTTACGAGAATCGCTTAAGACCGTCGCTTACGCAACGTCGCTTAATTTGCGAGACGATAGCGAATGGTCTCGTCCTCGAGAAAGTATTCCGCCGAACACTCTGAGGATCCGCAGATCATCGCCTCAAGTCCGGCGCACTGCTGCCTTGTGATGAGGCCGAGCGATCCGCAGGAGGGACACGCAAGCACAGCCCAGTAGGGGTTTTCAGCCTTACCGAGTTCGCCAGCCTGCTCCAGCAGAAACAACGTACCCGGCTGCATCTGCTCCGGGATCCAGACATCCAGAAGATTTAACTCCGCTACCATACTTGCCTCTTCTTCCCACGGTTGTCTTCGTTCGTGATCAACGATCGTCTGCCAATACTCAACTTCAGGCTGCGGAAGAGACCTCCCAAATAGTTTCGCGCTTCGCGTATGGGTGCACTACTTCTGGTGCAAAGCATAACGGATATTTTTTCTCTGTCAATGCTGGATTTACAAAAAGATTCTGGGTTGATTCCCTTTTATTGCGCGCCGTAGAGGGTGCGGTAGATCTCGCGGTTACGCAGGATGGCCTGAACGTAGTCTCTGGTTTCGCTATACGGAATCGACTCGACGAACTCGGCGATATCCTGATAACTTCCGGCGGCCATCCACTGGCGTACGGGCACGTCGCCCGCGTTGTAGGCAGCCAATGCATACTCCTGCTGCGAGCCGAAGCGGTCAAGCACGAGCCGCAGATTTTTGGTTCCAAGTTCGAGGTTCACGATGGGGTTCAGAAGCTGGCTGGTGCTGAAGCCCTTCACTCCTTCTTTCTTCGCCATCGACTTGCCAACCGACGGCAGCAGCTGCATCAGGCCATAGGCATTCGCATGGCTGATGACACCTGCGTTGAACTCGGATTCCTGGCGGATCAGAGACGCCACGAGATACGGATCAAGCCCATTCTTCTGCGAATTTGCCAGCAGATCGGCCCAGTAGGGCTGCGGAAATAAGATCTTCCAATACACAGTGGGGACCTGCTCGAGCGGCAGCGCAAAAAAAGAGATTCCGCTGTGTTTCATCGCCTGCAACGCTCGCGTGGTTTCGCCGTACGAGGTGAATATCTCGGCCTGGGCGAGCGATCCCCACTCGCTCGAGGTGGGGCTGAGCTGAATCTCCGGGCCGATATATTCATTCAGCGCTGCATTGGCGAGCAGCCTCGCCTTAATAAGATGGGGCTCGTTCTCCGGGAGTTCCGCGATCAGTGGGGGAACGATCGGTTTGGGAACCGAGCTGAGTGCTGCAGCCGGAGGAGCCGAACCCGGTTGCCCCTTCAGCACATTGAGCCGCTGCCTGGCCAGCGCAGCGTAGTAGAAGTTGACGTAAGACGCGCTGAGGGTGCGGTAGTAGTTCGCTGCCTGGGCGAAGTTATGCTCCTGCTCCTCGTAGATTCGCCCGCGCCAGTAGAGTGCGCTGGGAACCTCAGTGCCTGCGGAGTACCCCTGGATTTGTTCATCCATCAGGCGCGCAGCTTCCGGGTAGTTGTGCAGGCGGTAGTTCATCCACGCGGTGCGCCAGTGCGCTGAAGCGGCATAGGTGCTGTTGGGAAACATCTTCACCAGGAGCGAATAGTGGTATGTGGCCTGCCTGGCATCATGCTTCAGCAGGTACATATTTCCGCCGGAATAAAGAGCCTCCTCGAGCCAGCGGCTGGTCGGAAAACGCTGCACCATCTGGGCGATCAGCGCATCGTGGCCCGCCTCATCATGTTCGTTGCGGGATAGTTCGGCAAGCAGATAGAACTTCAGCGCTGCGCTGTCATCGGCGGTGTTGGGCAGACGCTCGACCTCTCGCCGGCCGATGTGCTTCAGCTTCATATCGCAGGCTGCAGCGTAGATGAGCAACGCATCATGATCGGCGTGGCTGAGTCCCGAGGCGTCGCGTTCGATGGCGTGGTACTCCTCGCCGGCCTCGGCGTAGCGTTTGGCGTTGAACAACTGATCGGCATGGGCCTTCCGTTCCACTGCGGTCACGGGCATGTTCATGGCCTGCAATTGGCTTCGCGCCTGCGCCGCCTCCGAACTCAAAGGGAAGTTGACATACATGCTGCGGAAGACAGCGGCCGCGTGCGTCGTATCGCCCGACATCTGATAGGCCCGCGCCAGCGCAAAACGAAAATCCACGTGCGAGGCAGGCGGTGTATCGGCCAGCGGTAACAAAGTCCGGAGCGCGCCCTGCGGATCGTTCTGCTGAAGGTAGGCATTTGCCAGCAGCACTGGCGCGCTCGCGGTGAAGACGCTGTCGGGATGGCGCTCGCTGAAGTGCTCGAGCAGCGGATAGGCGGCTGCGCCATGGCCAGCCTCGAGAGACGCCTGGGCGCCGAGGTAGTCGGCGTAATCGTCCAGCGCGTTACCGCTGCTACTGGCGCGATGAAATGCCTCCGCCGCGTCGGTATAGCGATGGTCCAGCATGTAAGCGTGTCCCAGCGCAAGATAGGCGGCGGACGCTGCTTCTCCGGGATGCGCGTGCGCGTAACTCTCCACCCCCGCATAAGCTGCAGCCGAACGCGTCATGGCAAGCTGCTGGGCCATCGGACGGAGTTGCTCCGACGCCTTGAACGCGCTGTTCAGATGGATGGTCTGTGCGGTCGGTTGATGCGAAGCTGCGGACTCGGAATGAGCCGTCTTGCGGGTCGCGGTGTGCTTGCCCTTTGTGGCTTTTCCAGACGTCGTGGTCTTGCCAGCCGCCGAAGTTTTGGGCTTGGCGCTGGCACTGTTAGCGGCCTTCGCGGGAGGCTTTGCCGTACTCTTGCTCGCTGGCTTCTTTGCCTGTTCGGTGGCTGCACTCTGGGCCTGCGGGACGACCGCACCCGGCGCGACAGGCGTCATGATTGCCGCGGCCGACGCAACCACGATCGCACCTCGAATCCTCTTCCAGATGCTCATCACGGTGTCATCGCTCGTACGGCCCACACATCCACTCTAATCGCGTTGGAAAACCATGGCAGCGGCATTCCGCGGCGAACCATCTCAGATACCGCGGAACTGCCGAGTGAGCAGGGGGCTTCCGGGCTCTTTCTGGGGCGGATGCGAAGGCCTGCACCCGAGAAATGCAAAGTGGCAAGATTTTTCGCCATTTGTGCAATTATTTTCACTTTTCGCAGAAAATAACGCAAAGAAGCGCAAATATGCAGGAAATTGCGCGCTTCTCCCTTTGGCGCACCGATTGCAAATAACCAAAGCAATATCCATCAGATTCAACCTCAGGAGTTCCAAATGCGCCTCACTTTGCTCGCCCTTGCATCAATTCTTGCCGCAGGCTCTGCCCCTCTCCTCGCCGATAATATTCCGTACGCAAACACCGGTCAGCTTGCGCCAACTCAGATTTTGACAGCCAGCGCCACTGGAACGATTGTCGGGTACTTCGCAGGCTCCGATGCCGGCGACAACGACACGATCGAACTGTGGGACAAGACGCAGAATACGTTCAGCGGTTTTCTTCTCCCGAACCATAACTCGACGGTTGGAGTTGCCACTACCTTTCTCTCGGTAAATGCCGGCGACGTCCTCGTCTTCATTCTGTCGAATGACTCGACGGGACAGCTTGAGGATTCCATCGATGACCACGGCGTAGCATCGCCGTTCAGCACCGATGGGGACAACCACGCCTACACGACAGCGTACACCGGCGGCATGGCCGGCATTCCGGCTGGCGTCACTGGCATGTTTGTGGGCATGGAAGACCTTGCGGTCACCGGGTTGAATCCGCTCACGGGCTCCGATCTGGACTATAACGACGACACGTTCGTCTTCACCGATGTTGCAACGACGGCTCCTACACCCGAACCGAGCAGCTTCATTCTCCTTGGCACTGGTCTGTTCGGCGCAGCCGGCTTAGTTCGCCGCAAGTTTGCGCGCTAACCTGTCGCCAGGGTGCACCGGAGAACGCTCCCTCCCAGGTCGCGTTCTCCGGCAATCCCCTTCTGGAAGAAATGCCATTACTACCAACTCCTTCATTTCAGGCATGCCTTTGCTCTCGACCGCAACCCCATTTACACTGAGCAGGATGCTGATTCGGCTAAGCCTTTAGGCGGAGCGATTTCAGTCTACGTTTTTCGCACCTTTTGCTCATGCCTACCATCCAATCTCCAGTAACGGAAGAGGTCCACCCTGACGTAGCGCTTGTCGCTCGCGCGAAAAAAGGGGATACCGCCGCATTTGAGCAGTTGGTGCGTCAGTACGAGCGCCAGATCTTCCGGGTGGCACAGCATATTACCCAAAACCGTGAAGACGCCGAAGACATTACGCAGGACGCATTCCTCAAAGCCTACGAGAAGCTGGATCAGTTCCAGGGAAACTCTAAGTTTTCCACTTGGCTTGTCCGCATCGCCGTCAATGAGAGCCTTATGCGGCTTCGCAAGCGCAAGACGAGCAAGACCGTCTCCATGGACGAGGATGTGCAGACCGAAGAGGGCTCCATTCCGCGTGATTTTGCCGAGTGGCGGCCCAACCCCGAGCAACAATACAACCAGGCTGAGCTCGCCGACATTCTTCGCAAAACGATCCAGGGGCTGCCTCCCGGATTTCGCACCGTCTTTACGCTTCGCGACGTTGAAAATCTCTCCACCGAAGAGACTGCGGAGGCATTGGGCTTGAGCGTCCCTGCGGTAAAATCCCGTTTGCTGCGCGCGCGTCTTCAGTTGCGCGAAAGGCTTAGCCGGTACTTCCGGAAGAAGCAGGAGGGTCAGCCTGCATGAACTGCACCGATCTGTTAAGCCATCTATCCGACTACTTCGACGAACAGCTCAGCCCCGAGCTGCTCGCTGAGATTCGCAGCCATACGGCTGGTTGCCAGCACTGCAAGGTTGTGCTCGATACGACCCACCAGACCATCGAAGTGTACAAGGGCAGCGAGATCTATGAGGTCTCCGTGGAGCTGCGCGAGCGCCTCCACGCCGCAATCATGTCGAAGTGCTTCGCCAAAAAAAGCCATTCCTGAGGATCGCTCCAGGCGGCCGCGGCAGCATTCTAGGCAGGCTGCTCAACGATTCGGAAGTCCTCCTGCTCCTCCGCGATAGGACAGTCCCATCCCCCAGGCGGAAGGACGATCTGGTCTACCTGAGGCGGGCCCCACGTGTGCGCCTCGTAGGGATAGACTGGCGTCGCGTCGTTCAACACCGGATCGACGATTCGCCACGCCTCCTCCACATAGTCCTGCCGCGCAAACAGTGTTGCATCGCCGGCCATCGCATCGGACAACACCCTCTCATACGCCTCCATCTCTCCGGGACGAGGATGCCGGCTCGCTACGAGCTCCACCCCAACGCGAGGACCGGTTCCTTCTGGCGGGGCGGCAGACACTGCCATCGCCACTGTCATCTCTGGACTGATGCGGAAGCGCAGATAGTTCTGCGGCGTATTTTCCTCCGTCATGTTGGTATTGGGCGGCTTGCGAAGCCGAGCCATCAGCTCCATACAGGTCACAGGAAGATTTTTTCCCGCGCGAATGTAAAACGGAACTCCGTCCCACCGCCACGATTTGATCTCCAGTTGCAGCGCGGCAAATGTCTCAACCTGCGAGTCCGGAGCGACGCCCTTCTCCTGGCGGTATCCGGCAAACTGACCGCGGATGATGTTTTTCGGATCGATTGGTGGAATAGCCTTCAACACTTTTACCTTCTCATCCCGCATCGATTCGCTATCATGCCGCGCCGGGCACTCCATAGCCAGATTGCACATCACCTGGAAGATGTGATTTTGAATGACATCGCGGATCGCGCCGGTCTGGTCGTAAAAGCCTCCGCGCCCCTCCACGCCGAAGTCCTCGGCCATCGTGATCTGCACGCTCTCGATGTGATCGCGGTTCCACAGCGGCTCGAGAAACGAGTTGGAAAAGCGAAACGAGACCATGTTATGAACCGGGCCCTTTGCCAGATAGTGATCGATGCGAAAGATGGAAGACTCAGGAAAGGCCGAGAGCAAAATCCGGTTGAGTTCGCGGGCCGACGCGAGGTCATGACCGAACGGCTTCTCAACGATCATCCGCGCGCCTTTGGCCGAACCTGACTTGACCAGCTGTTCGACGACGGTCTCAAACATCGACGGCGGAATCGCCAGATAGTGTGCTGGCCTCTCGGCGGAGCCCAAAGCCTTGCGCACTGCGACGAAGGTAGAGGCATCGGAATAATCGCCGTCAACATATCGCAACAAGGAACTCAGCTTCGTCCACGCCGCTGGATCCAGGCCTCCATGCTGCTCCAGACTGTCTTTCGCTCTGGCCTTTAGCTGATCGAGATTCCAGCCCGCCTTCGCCACACCGATGACTGGAACATCGAGGGTGCCGCGCTTGACCATGGACTGGAGTGCGGGAAAGATCTTCTTATAGGCGAGATCGCCAGTCGCACCGAAAAATACCAGCGCATCGGAATGATTTTGATTCACAGACTCTCTCCTTCAACTTCAAATCTATTTAGCTGCCGGCTTCTCAAGATGACCTCCGAACTCGTAGCGCATCGCCGACAGAAGCTTGTTCGAGAAATCCGCCTCGCCGCGTGAACTGAACCGCTCGTAGAGCGCGGAGGCTAACACCGGCGTTGGAACTCCTTCGTCGATGCCTGCCTTGATCGTCCAGCGCCCTTCGCCCGAGTCCGATACTCTGCCTCCATACTTCGCCATCTCCGGATCGTCCGCCAGGGCGGCAGCGGTAAGGTCCAGCAGCCACGAGGCAATGACGCTCCCACGCCGCCAAACCTCGGTCACATCAGGCAGATTGAAGTCATACTGATAGTTTTCGGGATCGCGAAGCGGCGTCGTCTCCGCATCGATCTCAGCTGTTTGCTTGCCGATATTGGCCGACTTGAGAACGCCGAGGCCTTCGGCGTAAGCCGCCATGATGCCATACTCAATTCCGTTATGGACCATTTTGACGAAATGGCCGCCGCCATTTCCTCCACAGTGCAGGTAGCCTTGCTCGGCAGTTCCCGCCAGCTTTTCGCGTCCCGGCGTGCGCACAATATCTCCGAGGCCGGGAGCTATCGTTTTGAAGATGGGATCGAGATGCTGAACCGCGGCATCCGGGCCGCCGATCATCATGCAATATCCTCGTTCGAGTCCCCAAACCCCTCCGCTTGTTCCCACATCGACGTACTGAATTCCTTTTTTGTTGAGCTCCTTGGCACGGCGAATATCGTCGATATAGTACGAGTTGCCTCCATCGATCAGGATGTCGCCCGACTCGAGATGCGGAGCAATCTGCTCGATCGTCTTCTCCACCACTCCAGCAGGAATCATCAGCCAGATTGCCCGAGGCTTCGCCATCTTGCTCACCATGTCCTGGAGCGACGAGGAGGCGGTGACGCCTGTCTCCTTCGCCATGTCCGTGACCACCTTCGGTGACATGTCGAAAACGACGCACTCGTGATTGTGCGCGATGAGACGGCGAACCATGTTCGCTCCCATTCTGCCAAGACCTACCATTCCAAGTTGCATCGTCGCATTCCTCCAATGGTTCTCGCAATTCGTTTTGTGATTTGAAAGCGCCGCTCGCCCGTGCGGCAAGAATCCCGGAGTCTATTTGCTCTTCCTGTATCTGCGAATCAGGTTCGTCGTGGAAGTATCGTGCGCGAGCGCAGGTTCGGCCGTGCTTTCCAACTCGCCGATGATCTTTTGCGCGAGCACCTTGCCCAGTTCCACGCCCCATTGATCGAACGAGTCGATGCTCCAGACAGTGCCCTGGGTAAAGACGGAGTGTTCGTAGAGCGCAACCAGCTTGCCCAGCACTTCCGGCGTAAGTTTATCCGCAAGAATTGTGTTCGACGGGCGATTCCCTTCGAAGACGCGATGGGGAACGAGCCAATCGGGCGTACCCTCTGCCTTCACCTGCTCGGCCGTCTTGCCAAACGCAAGCGCCTCAGCCTGCGCGAATACGTTCGCCATCAGCATGTCGTGATGGCGTCCCAGCGGGTTCAGGGTTTTGTAGAACCCGATGAAGTCGCACGGGATCAATCGAGTCCCTTGATGGATGAGCTGGTAGAACGAGTGTTGTCCATTGGTGCCCGGCTCGCCCCAATAGATCGGCCCGGTTTCCGTCGTGACGCGGATGCCGTCCAGCGTGACGTGCTTGCCGTTGCTTTCCATCGTCAACTGCTGCAGGTAGGCGGGAAAACGCTTCAGATATTGCTCATAGGGCAGGATAGCCATCGTCTGCGCGTCGAAGAAATCGGTGTACCAGACCGTGAGCAACCCCATCAGGACCGGCAAATTCGCGGCGAAGGGCGCGGTTCGGAAGTGCTCGTCCATCTGGTGAAACCCATCCAACATCGCGTTGAAGTTATCAGGACCTATCGCCAGCATCGTGGATAAACCGATCGCTGAGTCCATGGAATATCGTCCGCCGACCCAGTCCCAGAACTCGAACATGTTCGCTGTGTCGATGCCGAACTTCGTCACTTCTTTGGCGTTGGTCGAGATCGCAACAAAGTGCTTTGCCACCGCCTTCTCATCGCCGCCCAATCCGGCCAATGCCCAGTCGCGCGCCGAGTGAGCATTCGTCATCGTCTCCAAAGTAGTGAAGGTCTTCGAGGCAATGAGAAAGAGCGTCTCCTCAGCGTTCAGATCTCTCACCGCCTCGGCGAAGTCGGTTCCGTCGACGTTCGAGACAAAGCGGAAGGTTATGTCGCGTTGGCTATAGTACTTCAACGCCTCGTAGGCCATCACCGGTCCCAGGTCCGAGCCGCCGATGCCGATGTTGATGACGTTGCGAATGCGCTTTCCCGTGTGGCCCTTCCAGGCGCCACTGCGCACGCGATTCGCGAATGCGGCCATCTTGTCGAGAACTGCGTGTACCCCAGGCACCACGTCTTCGCCGTCAACGACAATCGACTCGCCCTTGGGAGCGCGCAATGCAACGTGCAACACCGCGCGATTCTCAGTGATGTTGATCTTCTCTCCGCGGAACATCGCATCGATGTGACCTCGCAGGCCAGACTCTTCCGCCAATTGAACCAGAAGCTTCAGCGTCTGATCTGTAATGCGGTTCTTCGAGTAGTCAAGAAATATCCCCGCAGCTTCTGCGGTGAATCGTTCACCGCGCGCGGGATCACCGGCAAACATCTCTCGAAGCTGTACTTGCATTAGCTGCTGGCTGTGGGCTTCAAGGGCTTTCCACGCCGGACGCTCATTGAGAGGCGTCAATTTCATCGCCATCCAGATACTCCTCATGTCACGGTTTCACTCTAAGACCAGACTACTCTTGAGACAAAATGGATTACGAATCACGAAAAATTCACTGACTTTGCACATTCTGTCGCTAACTGAGTTAGATGCCGAGCTCAGTCCGAATGGCTGTAGCGATCGTATCGGCGTGATGCCGCATGAGAGGTTCGGACTCGGCCTCGATCATGACGCGCGCCAGCGCTTCGGTACCACTGTACCGGATAACGACGCGGCCCGAATCCGCCAGCTCCGCCTCCGCCGCACGGATCGCGGCAGCAACTGCGGGAATGGCTTCCAGCGGCTTTTTTTCCCGCACTTTGACGTTGACAATGACCTGGGGAAAGACTTTTAGATCCGCGACGAGCTCGGCCAGAGACTTGCCGCTTCGGTGCACAATATCGAGCAGCAAGAGCGCCGTAAGCAGGCCATCCCCTGTCGTGCTGCGCCCCGTAAAGATGATGTGGCCGGACTGCTCGCCGCCAAGCGCGGATCCGGTCGCAATCATTTGTTCGAGGACGTACTTGTCTCCGACTGCGGCCCGAAGCATTTGGATTCCACTGCGCTTCAGGGCAGCTTCCAGGCCCATGTTCGACATGGTCGTGGCGACGACAGTCGAGTTGGTCAGCAGGCCCTGCGCCTGCAGATCGCGGCCGGCCAGCAGCAGAACGGCGTCGCCATTGACCACGCAGCCATTCTCGTCAGCGAACAGAGCGCGGTCCGCATCGCCATCGAAGGTGATGCCCATCGAAGCGCGGAGATGTTTTACCTGGGCCGCGACGATCTCCGGATGCAGCGCGCCGCAGGCCTCATTGATGTTGCGTCCGTTGGGGCTTGCGTGGGTGATGATGACTTCGCCGCCAAGATCGGCAAAGAGCTGGGGCGCTACGGACGAGGCGGCTCCGTTGGCGCAGTCGATGACGATGCGGCGTCCATCGAGCGAGAGGCCAGGAACTGCGGCCAACAGGAAGCTGACATACTCTGCGCGATCGGCCTCGTTCACCTCGGGCGGAACGGTTTGTTGCGGAGGCGTCGTGAGTCCGGCGACTTGCCGGAATATCTCCTCTTCGATAGCGAGTTCGACAGCGTCGGGGAGTTTGTAGCCATCCGGGCCGAACAGCTTGATGCCGTTGTCCTGCCAGGGATTGTGCGAGGCGGAGATGACGACGCCAGCAGCGAATCGGTGGGTGTGGGTCAAAAAAGCGATCGCGGGCGTCGTGATCACACCCGCGCTCTCGACCGATGCGCCGCCTGCAATCAGGCCGGCAGTGAGGGTTGCTGCGATCCATCCACTGGATTCGCGGGTGTCCATGCCGAGCAGAACACGCGGAGAGCGTGTTTTGACCGCGAGAGTATGTGCAAGAGCGAGCCCGATTGCATAGACAGTGGGAGCATCAAGTGGCGGCTGTCCGGCGACGGCACGGATGCCATCCGTTCCAAAGAGCTTTTTCATGAGTTGTCGTTCTCCGGTGGGTTTGCGTGGTCGATCTTTGCCCGGGTCACTTTGGCTTCTACCGTGCCGCGCGCGAGGCGTGCACGGACGGTTTGACCAGGGGCTGTGTGGGCGGCAGAGCGCAACAGCGTGCCGTCGGCGGCGTAAACCAGGGCATAGCCGCGAGACAATACGGCAAGCGGCGAAAGAACTTCGAGACGGGCAGTGGGGCGGTCGAGGCGCGTCCGGCGCGCATGGATGATCTGAGCCGCGGTGAGTTGCAGACGCTGGGTAGCGCCTTGCAGACGGCGCTGCGCCGCGGCGATCCGGGTTGCCGTGTCCTGACGACGAAGCCGGTCGGAGAGAACGATGAGTCTTTGCGCCGAGACGCGGATGCGGCGCTCGGTTGAGCTGTCCAAGCGAAGCCGAAGTTCATCGAGACGCTGGTCGCGCCGGTTAATCGCGTCGTGGAGACGAGTCAGGACCGACTCCGCCGAAAGACGAGCGTAGCGTTGCCGCGCATGCATCAGATGGAAGCGCCCAGCGCGCTGGGCACGCGCCGCGAGGGCTAGGATGCGGTCTTCAACGTGATGCTGCGCCGCGGTAATCAGTTCAGCGGCAGCCGATGGGGTGGGCGCGCGCAGGTCGGCCACGAAGTCCGCAATGGTGAAGTCGGTCTCGTGGCCGATGGCGGAGACAACAGGAAGCCCGGAAGCGGCGATGGCGCGGGCAAGCCCTTCATCATTGAAGCCCGCGAGATCCTCCAGCGACCCTCCGCCACGGGCGAGGACGATCACATCCACCAGCGTTGGGTGCGCGTTGAACCAGTGGATGCCCGCAGCAACGGAACCCGGACTCGAAGGTCCCTGCATGGCGGCCGGATACACCAGCAGATTCAGGCGTGCGTGCCGTCGCCGTACGATGGTGACGATGTCCCGAATCACCGCACCGCTTGGCGATGTAACCACACCAATGCAGCGCGGGAAGGCCGGTAGAGGCCGTTTGCGACCCGCGTCGAAGAGACCTTCCGCAAGCAGTCGAGCCTTGAGCTGTTCAAAGGCCAGTTGAAGCGCACCCGCGCCGCGAGCCTCAATCGCTTCGGCGATCAATTGAAGCTGACCGCGATTTTCGTAAACGGAAATGCGTCCTCGAACCAGCACAGCGAGGCCGTCGGCGGGACGCACGCGCAGAAGACTGGCCTGACGGCGGAACAGGACGACAGGAAGCTGCGCTTCGCCATCTTTGAGCGTGAAGTAAATATGTCCCGAGGGCGCCGGGCGGCAGTTCGAGATCTCGCCTGCGACCCAGACGTCGGTATAGGCAAGCTCGAGGTGGTGGCGAATGCCGGTGACCAGAGTCTGGACGGTCCAGATGCGGCGCTCGGTTGCGGGTGACGAGTTCACGAGCGGCTTTTGCTCAGATTCTTTCGGCTGAGATTCTTTTGTCTGCAATTCCTTCGAAGACCCAATCACTTCCTCGTCGAACGAAGGAGCCTCGCCGGAGCGGACGCCGGACGTCAGCGTGGTCTCCGAAAAAGTGGAGAAGAGCCCCGTCTGACTGAGCGAACCGGGTTCAGGCGGCGGAGAGGGAGAGCGCCTTGGCGAGCGGCCTTTTCCACGCTGCTTGCGCAGGCTGGCGAGGGTGGGAAGGTTGTCTTCGCTATCGCGCATACACGCCCTGAGTCTAGCAGGGTGACGTGCGAGTTTCAGCCTAGCGGCGGAGGCGGCTAATCGCCCACAAGAGGAAACTCAGCAATACGCTGAGCACAATCGAAGTAGCCAGAGGAAAATAGACCGACCATCCGCGTCCGCGCCAGTTCAAGTCTCCGGGAAGCCGCCCGAGAGGGAGACCGAGTCCGGTGAGCGCGAGGATAACCACCCCGGCGATCATCAGAAATGCGCCAAGAAGAATCAACGTGCGGCCAAGCTCATGCATACCGCGGAAGTCCAGCTAACCGGTGCCCAGCAGAGCGGTCGCTTCACGAAGAAGATCAGATGGCTGGCACGGTTTGGTCATGATGCCCAGGGGGCGGGAGAGCCGGTTGGCCTGTTCGCGTACGCTCTTGAGATTGGAGTAGAAGCCGGTGAGAACGAGGATGCGGCAGCTGGGCAGCTCGCGCGTCATATCTTCCACCAGAGACAGACCGTCTCGGGTGGGCATGGTGACGTCGCACAGAAGAAGGTGAGGCGAAAACTCACGCGAACACTGCAGCGCCTCATCGGCGGAGTATGCCGTTTTGGCTTTGAAGCCATGCTTCTCGAAGATCAGAGTCAGGGTATCGGCCACCAGGCGATCATCATCGACGATAAGGACTCGTTGCATGACTTCCCTCCTCTCCGATTGGTTTCCTGCAATGGCAAACCAGTGAAGTCAGATTAGGCCCCATAAAGCATGTTGTCGAATGAAAATTCGATGTTTTCATCCTGGAAGAATTGACCCTGATACCTAGATAAAGTTGCAGTGGCGCTGCTCAATTACTTGGGCTTTTTTTGATCGTTGCCGGTGCTTCAAGTGGTCGTACCCTTCCGCTGATTCTATGGACGAACTTCGGTGAAAAAGGTCGTCACGGCGGCTCTGGTAAGGTTGACGAAGATCACTCGTTCGCCCAGGAAAGGGATTCTGTTTGTGCATATCGCGGCCTTCATCGCCGGTCTGTTTTGCTGCCTGGGGGTAGCGCTCGACGCATTCCAGACGATCATTTTGCCGCGACGTCCTTCGCGCCGGTTCCGGCTGACTCGAGCCTTCTTCGTCGCCACCTGGCCCCCCTGGGTCCTGATGGCCGAGCGAACGAGCAACAAGAAGCTGCGTGAGCAGATCTACAGCATTTACGGACCCCTGTCGCTGCTGCTCCTCCTCCTCATCTGGGCGCTGCTGCTGATATGCGGCTTCGCGCTGTTCTATTTCTCCCTGCACTCTCCCTTTGGCGACATGATGATGGAACACAGCCAGAGCACCTGGGCCCGCCTGGATACGGACCTTTATGTCAGTGGAACGACATTGTTCACTCTGGGCCTCGGCGATGTCGTGCCGCACAATGTGTATGCTCGCGCCCTGATCATCTGCGAGTCCGGCGTTGGGCTGGGCTTTGTTGCGCTGGTGATCGGCTACCTGCCGGTGTTGTATCAGGCCTTCTCGCATCGCGAGGTCAGCGTCGCGCTGTTGGACACGCGTGCCGGCTCCCCACCCAACGCCGCCGAGCTGCTGCGGCGCCATGCTTTCGAAGGAGGCGAAGAAGCCCTGACGACTCTGTTGGAAGAGTGGGAGCGCTGGTCCGCGGAGATTCTGGAGTCTCACATCTCCTATCCCATTCTGTGCTACTACAGGTCGCAGCACGACAACCAAAGCTGGCTGTCGGCGCTCGTGGCCATCCTCGACACCTGCGCGCTGCGCATCTCGGTGGTCGAGGGAACGCCGTCACGCCAGGCCCAACTGACCTTCGTCATGGCGCGCCATGCTCTGATCGACCTGGGGCAGGTGTTTCGTCTCCCCGAGCGCAGCGCGCGCAGGGGCGTCATCGACGAAGACCGCCTTCCGCCCAAAGACTTTTATCGTCTGTGCGATGCGCTGGGCGAGTCCCACCTGAGTTTGTGCGGCGACCCCGCCGCAGCAAAACGCCTGAGCACGATTCGAGCCCTGTATGAACCACACGCCTTCGCGCTGTCGGAATATCTGAGGATGGCTCTGCCCGTCTGGGTCGCTCCGCCCAAAGCTAAACGATCAATGGAGCGTGCTGTCGAAGCTGCGCAACGATGCAGAGGCTGCGCTGAAGATCAGGGATACCGGGTCAGTCTCGTATCACGACGACTAGATTCTCTCGTCAGCAAAAAGCAAGCCCCGGATGATGTCCGGGGCTTTGCTTTCGATTGTTGTGGCCTCAGGCCGCAAGACTACTGACCGGCAGGGCCGGCGGGTGGCGGATTGAGCTTCTGCGCGGCCAACATACCTGCTGGTCCCTTTGCGTCCTTGTCCTTGAGCTGCGCATAGATCTTTTTGGCGAGCTCAGGCTTGCCTTGCGACTCGTATAACTCGGCAAGCTGCAGTTGCGCCAGTCCGGCCGGCACCGTGGTGCTCGGCTTGGCCGTCAGCTCGTTGTACAGGTCGATCGCCTGGGGATCGCGTCCGGTCTGACGATAGAGCTGCGCCAGCGACAGCTTTGCCAGCGCGGCGAGATCGCCGTTCCAGCCGTCCGCCACTTGTTTCAGAGTGCTCTCCGCTGAGGCGTTCTGTCCCTCTTCCATGTAGGTGAGGCCCGCAAAGTAGCGCGCGAGCTTGCCGTTGGCGGTCATGCCGTACTTCGCAGCGACCCCCGTGAAGAGTTCGTTGGCGGCCTTGGCGCGCTCAGCCACCGAAGGATAAGTTTTGACGCCGGGAGGCACCGGCTGGCCCGGCGTTGCGAGCGGCGTCTGATACGCCTGCATGGCGTCTCCGAAGGCGATCGGAGGCCTGCGCTGGAGCGGCTGTTATAAATCAGGAACCCGACGACGATAACCAGAATCACGGCAAGGGTAATGGAGCCGCTGACAATGAGCGACTGGCGATTTTCGCCGGCCCATTCGATGCTCTGGTTAGTCGTGTCGATAAATTTGTCGTGCTTGAGAGCTTTTTTTGTTTGTTGATCCATTGGTTTCCGTTTCCTTTAGGCTCGCCGCGGTCTTGCCGCTTTGAAAGAGCTTGTTGCGCGTAGACACAGCACAGACCTTTAAGTCTACCAGCGTCGGGCTAAGAGGCGAAAGACAGAGGCAGATTCGGGGGGTCAGTTTGAACTCAAGTGCAAATAAAGTTACCTATAACCCCGTTTTTCGCGAGCTAGTACGATGCTCTTTGGATATAAGCGATGACTTCAGAGCGCATACACCAACTATGTCGAATCCAGACTCTTCTCGGCCAGTACGAGGACGAAGTGCCTTGGAATGCGGTTTCAGAGCTTCGAAGCAACGGAAGTCGTGAGACCTTCGAGATCGCTGCTCAGTGGCTTCAGAACACCGAACCCTTGAAGAGAGCGAGGGCTGCCGCGATCCTTTCTCAGCTAAGAGAGCCCTCCGAGAACCCGACGACCGAACCAAAATGGCTGTTTCGCGAAGAGGTATTTCCTCTTATAGCGAACATGTTGAAAGGCGAGGATGATCCGATGGTTTTGGACAGCGGCATAGCAGGACTCGGACACCTCTATGACTCAGCCGCCATTCCGATCATCGCCTCGTACTCGGATCATGCAGATGAAAATGTCAGGTTCTCTGTCGCCTGTTCTCTAGGGCATTTCCCGAACGATTCCGAGTCAGTCGCTCGATTACTGAGATTGACTCGGGATAATGATTCTGACGTTCGGGATTGGGCTGTTTTCGGACTCGGGGTACAGGGCAGTGTAGATTCTCCAGAAATCCGGGAAGCACTCTTGGAACGAGTGACCGACAGTGATGAAGACGTACGCGAAGAAGCCGTTGTGGGGCTTGGCAAACGCCGCGACCCCAGGTTGCTCCCTGTGCTTCGCAGTCTTCTGGACGCTCCTGAACTCAAGCTACGAGTCGCAGAAGCGGCCTCGGCTATGTTGGGGTTTGCCGAAGACCCGGAGGAATGGGAAGCCGAGGACTACAAACGCGCTTTGGATTAAACCTTCGGGCCTCTCGAAGCTTGATCTAATCGAAAATGGCCAGTTCCCTGAAAGTCATGCGAGCTCAACCGGTCGATGCAACACCTATCTCATCACCTGATCTACAAATGCTTACCCTGAAGGCTCGACCTGTTTGGCTGATGTGGCCAAAACCTAGCCAGGGTAAGGGTTCCGGCTGATCTAATCCTAGCCAGCGCTTTTAGCTCTTGTTTTCATTTGAATGTGGGTTTGAGCTGAGTGTTGCGTCGACCCATTGAGACCACCCACGTTATCGGCAAGTTCGTTCGTAGTTTCCCAAAATCCCGTATTCAGGGAGCCACTCCGCAGAACGCAGCAGCTGACGCCTCCGACTCGCTTAGCGCCTTGAGTTGCCGAAGAACTCGACCACAAAAACGAAGATGGCAAATGCTATTCCTACAAATACGATTGAACGCCGAATCGTTTGGGAAAGCGATTTGGCTTCTGAAGAGTAATAGTTTGAGGGTCTTTTCGGATTGAACTGAAGGGAAAATCGTTCGCCCGGGGCCAAACCATATAACGAGGAATTGTCATCAACGAAAAACTTACCCTCCTCCGAGGAAGAGTCAGTCTTGTAATCAAAATAGACGTTCATCGTTCGACCGGACCGGCCACCAGTGCTGACCACCTCGGTTGAGGTTACCGTGGCTTCCGTTGATGGCCATCGGTCAACGCCGCGCAGCTTATCAAACATACAGTCATCATCGCACTTGGCTAAATGTTTGCCCAGACGATTCGTGGCGATGTCGGCCACAAGGGCGTGTCATTCCTCTGAAGTCGACTTTTCGGAAACTTCCGTCAAGAGAGCAAAGCGAACAACGGATTATTGCGTTGCCACAGTTTTGGCTTTGGCGGGTTCGCCGATAACGTCAGGCCCTAGCTCGACCTGGGTGCGGACGAGAGTGTCGGCGACCATGCGCCCAAAGAGAGCCTGCCCCTTCGCGTTGAGGTGAGTGCGATCCATCGGAGCTTTTTTGTTCTCGGCGCGCTGATCTTCATGGCCGGTGGCGTCGAACTGGTCGGCCTGCTCCTGCGTCATGCCTTCGAGCAGTTTGGTGGACATGGCATTTAGATCAATGACGGTTACATTCTCTTCCATGCCGACACGTTTCGCGGCTTTGGCATACTCCGTCAGGTCCTGCACCAGCACGCCGTCCTTGTAGTTTCTTCGCGAAAGCGATGTGACGACTACGGGTATAGCTCCGATGGCGCGGACGTCATGAATGTACCGCCGGATATTGTCCGCGTAGGTGCTATCGGGATCGGTGTGACGGGCAGCATCGGGCTTCTGGTCGTTGTGACCGAACTGAATCAGGTAGTAGTCGCCTTTATCGTCGAGCGCCTTCTTCCACGCGCCTTCGTCGATGAAGCTCTTGGAACTGCGCCCGTTCAACGCCTCATTGATGCACGTGACGTTGGGGGTCATGATGGCGCAGAAGCCTTTGCCCCAGCCGCCTTCGGCGTTGACGGTGGAGTCGCCCACGAGAACGATCTTAACCGGGCCACCTTCGATGATCTTCATCGCCTTAACCCCTTCGGGCGGAAGCGTGGCGGCTTGCGGGCGAACGTAGCGGGAGAGCGCAGGGACAGCTTTGCCCATGTCGACAGCGACGATGCGCCCGAAGAGGTAGGAGCCCTTCCAGTTGAGATGAGTCTTGTCGAAGATGGTTTTCCCGTCGTCATCTTTTTTGGTGATGGCGAGGGTGTTTCCTTCTGTTTCGCCGACCTTGTCGAGATACGCGATGCTGTCCTGTTGCAGATCGATGAGAGGAACCTTCATCTCGGCGGCGACTCTCTTCATCGTGTCGGAGTGTGCGGTGAGGTCGGAGTGAATCTTTCCGTCGGCTTCGAAGTAGCGGCGCGTGAGCGGAGTAACGAGTACTGGTTTGATTCCTGCGGCGCGGGCTTCGTCGACGTACCTTCGGAGGTTGGCTTCGTACTCGGCCATGGTGGTCTGGCGCGGGTTGTGATCGCTGCTCTCCATATCGTTGTGGCCGAACTGGATGAGCATGTAGTCGGGTTTGGTCTCGAGGCTTCGCTCCCAGAGACCTTGTTCGCGGAAGGTCTTGGTGCTGGCTCCGCCTTTGGCCATGTTGACGCAATCGACTTTGGCAGTGAGGTTGGCGCAGAAGCCTCGACCGTAGCCGGCGTTGTTGGTCTGGGTGGAGTCGCCGATGAGGTCGATGCGGACCGTGGTTCCGGGAGCGCGCACGGCGGCGGTTGCGGGATCGAAAGCGCGGGGTGGGTCGCCCTGGGCCAGTGCGGGTATCGCACTGAGAGTTGTGATGAGGATCGCAGTTGCAAAATTCGTCTTTACCCGCTGAATCATGGCCCATTTCTCCATTTCGAAAACGTACTTGTACCTTACCTCAAACTGGCCGGACCACTGCAAAAGGTTGACAGCGTATGTGCAGAGGCGAAGACTTGGAAAGGAAGGATTTGCACTTACCTATGAAGACAGTGATTGTCGAAACCCCTGTTGCTGCGCCCCCCACTACGAACAAACACCTCATCCGCTGGGTAGAAAAGATGGCGGACCTGACGCAGCCGGACCACATCCACTGGATCGACGGATCGCAGGACGAGTATGACTTTCTCTGCGACCAGCTGGTGAAGGCGGGTACGTTCACCAGGCTGAACGAGAAGCTATGGCCGGGATGTTTTCTGGCGCGTTCGTCGCCGAACGACGTGGCCCGGGTAGAGGACCGGACATTTATCTGCTCGCTGTCGAAAGATACCGCCGGGCCGACCAATAACTGGGAAGATCCGTATGTGATGCGGAAGAAACTGAAGCAGCTCTTTCGCGGAAGCATGCGCGGACGAACGATGTATGTAATGCCGTACTCGATGGGGCCGGTGGGGTCGCCCATGTCGCAGATCGGAGTGCAGCTGACGGATTCGGCGTACGCCGTGGTGAACATGCGGATCATGGCGCGCATCGGAGCGGATGTCTTCGCCGAGATCGACAAAGACGAGAAGCGCGTGGTGCCGTGCATGCATACAGTGGGCGCGCCGCTTGCTCCCGGCGAGAAGGACGTTCCGTGGCCCTGCAACGAGACGAAGTACATCGTGCATTTTCCGGAGACGCGCGAGATCTGGTCGTATGGGTCGGGCTACGGCGGCAACGCGCTGCTGGGGAAGAAGTGCTTTGCGCTGCGCATTGCGTCGAACATCGCTCGCGATGAGGGATGGATGGCGGAACATATGCTGATCGTCGGCGTGGAGTCGCCCGCGGATAAGAATGGGAAGACCGAGAAGACGTATGTTGCCGCGGCGTTTCCTTCAGCGTGCGGCAAGACGAACTTTGCGATGATGATTCCGCCCGCTGGATTCGAAGGGTGGAAGGTCTGGACGGTCGGCGACGATATTGCCTGGATCAAGCCCGACGCGAACGGGCAGCTGCGCGCGATCAATCCTGAAGCTGGATTTTTTGGCGTGGCCCCGGGGACGAGCGCGAAGACGAATCCGAATGCGATGGCAACTCTTGCGAAGAACACGATCTTTACCAATGTCGCACTGACTCCCGAGGGCGGCGTGTGGTGGGAGGGGATGACCGACACGGTGCCGCCGTATCTGACGGACTGGCGCGGAAATCCGTGGACGCCGGAAGTTGCGAAGGCGACCGGAGCTACGGCTGCTCATCCCAATGGACGTTTTACTGCGCCCGCGCGACAGTGCCCGACAATCGATCCTGATTGGGAGAATCCCAACGGCGTTCCCATCAGCGCATTCATCTTTGGTGGACGGCGCCCCACGACGATGCCTCTCGTGTACCAGGCATTCAACTGGTCGGCGGGCGTTTACATTGGGGCGACGATGGGATCGGAGACCACTGCTGCGACCACGGGTGCAGTCGGCAAGGTGCGCAGAGACCCCATGGCGATGCTTCCTTTCTGCGGATACAACATGGGCGACTACTTCCGGCATTGGCTGAAGATGCAACGGAATCTGTCGGCCACGCCCCGCGTGTTTCATGTGAACTGGTTTCGCAAAGGGGAAGACGGCGCATTTCTCTGGCCGGGCTATAGCGAAAATATGCGGGTATTGAAGTGGATCGTGGACCGCGTGCGCGGACGCGCGCTCGGTAAAGAGACGCCGATCGGGTGGACTCCGCACTTTGAGGACATCAACTGGAAGGGACTGGAGTTCGACCGCGCTACGTTCGACGCGCTGCAAATGGTGGATCGCAACCAGTGGAAACGAGAGGTGATGGGGCATGAGGAGTTATTTCTCCTCCTGCATGACCATCTGCCGCCGGAGATGATCTACGAGCGCGAACTTCTGATCTGCCGGCTCTAACTATTTAACCAATTATCACGCAGATTTTAGCTGGACATGTTCCATCGGTTTAGTGGCTTCTGAACCGGACGACTCTGTTGCCGATGTCGGTCATGGGCTGGCTGCTGCCAGCGTCTTCGACGGAGTGAAGACCTGCTTTTTCGGTCACAGGGACGTAGCCGAGGACTTTGCCGGTGCTACGGTCGAGTTTGACGATCCAGCCGGGAGAGCCTGTCGGTTCGTTGAGGGGTTGCATGCCCGCCCATAGCGTCCCGTTTGCGCCCAGCTTGAGTGAATAAGTTCTGCCGAGGTTGGGAATTTCGCCAAGATACTTTCCGTCGAGATCGAACTTTTCAATTCGACCGTTCTCGCGGTCCGCGATGTAGAGGATGTTGTTTTCATCGATCACAATGGCGTGCGGCAGGTGGAACTGTCCCGGCCCGATGCCTGCGCTTCCCCACTCCCGAATCTTTCTGCCGTCGGCTGTGTACTCAAGGACGCGGGCGTTGGCGTAGCCATCGGTGATGAAGATGCGGCCTTTCGGCGCGAACGCGATATCAGTCGTTCCGCTGAATGGGCTATGCGGTGTTTCGGGCTGCCCGCCGACGTCGATCTGCAACAGCTTTTCGCCCGTTGGACTGAACTTAATGACGGTCGAGCTTCCCGCGTCGACGGTCCAGACATTGCCGTCGGGGTCGAGCCGGATGGCGTGCGGAATTTTGTAGAGCCCTTTGCCGAACGAGTGGAGGACACGGCCATCGCGATCGACGGCGATGACAGGGTCGGCTTTGTCGCCACGCTGGATGAGCCAGGTGACACCGGTCTTCGGGTCACGTGCGATCCACGAGACCATGCCCAGCTCCTGGCCTTCGGGCAGATGGATTGCGAGGTCGGTCTGTTGGAGCGGTAGCTTCGGCGCGGTCTCGATCATGGCACGAAGTCGGGCCGCAGCCAGTGCCTTCGCTTCAATCTCAGCCGGATTCGAAGCCGGATTGGTCTGAGCGAAGAGAGGGAGGCAGATCAGTCCCAGCATCAGCTTGTGGAGACGCATGACTCTACGGTATCAGTCGAGTCCAGCTAGTTTCTGTTGCAACTCATTGGCTTGACCCGATGCGATCAAGACGGCGTCGGCCAGCCAGCCCGGCTCTTGAGCGAAGATCGCCTTCGAAATATTTTCGAGCGAACGGGTAGGTTGGGCGTCTGTCGGGTAGAAGGGATTTATGGCCGCGGTCGAGGGATGCAGCTTGACGTTGTCTTCCATGGAGGGTTCGCGGTCGGAGGTCGATCTCGCGGCTCTGGTGGCGACGTACTCGCCGCTGCTGTGGCGCATCGCTCACTCAGTGTTGAGAAGTGGAGCCGAGGCCGAGGATGTGGTGCAGGATGTTTTTGTGCGCGTGCTGGAGCATCAGCGTTCGCTGAATGAAGTGCGCGAGATGCGGGTGTGGCTGGCGAGGATCGCCTGGAACCTCGCGCTGGACCGAAGACGGCGCATTCGGCCGGAACAGTTTGACGAGGGATTTGCCGAGGGGTTGGTTGCGAAGGGGCAGCCCGCGGATGAGGCGTTGAACCAGGCGCGAGAGATGCGATCGGTCTTGCGTGAGATGGAAAGATTGCCCCGGGCAGAACGGCACGTCCTGCTGCTTTCGGCGATCGAAGAGCTGGATACGGCAGAGATGGCTGAGGTGTTGCGACGAAGCGAGTCGGCGGTGCGAGCTCTGCTGTTTCGCGCACGGACGCGGCTGCGGGAGCGGCTGGAGAGAGGAGGGACGCGATGAAAAACTCCAACGAGGCGGTGGAACGAGTGCTGGCGGGCCTGCGGGATGCAGAGGCTGACCCGGGAATGGAGCGGCGCGTTCTGGATGGACTTCAAGAGCGGGCGGCGGCGCAGCCTGGATTGGGCTGGCAGTTCGGCTGGCAACGAATCGCACCGCTTTGGTTGATGGCGCCGCTGGGCGCAAAGACGAGGTTCTTGCTGTTGGGAGCGGCTTTCGCCGGAATCGCAGTCATCGGATTTGCGATTCCCGCGATTCGCGAAGCGGTTCAGCCGAAGAAAGTGGTTGGCCCGGTGAAGCTTCTACCGATGAGGCCCTCGGTTGCGAGTCCGGCTTCAGTTGCTGGGACTGCTCGCGTTGAACAACCCGCCCGATTGAGAGTGAGGACTGCTGTGCGACCGGCAGCAATGGCGGATTCAGAGGAGTCCCTGGCGATGAGCGAGATGCAGGCTGCGAGTTTGCCCGCGCCGCCGATGCCATTGACGGAGCAGGAAAGACTGCTGCTGCGGATTGTGCACAGGAACGATCCGGTGGAGGTCGCGATGCTCGATCCGAAGCAGAGGAACCTGGAGGAGATGAAGGAGAAGGCGGAGTATCAGAGTTTTTTTGCACGGCCTGTGATCAAGCAGACGGAGACGGGGCAGGCAGGAACGGCAAGCGACGTTGCGCAGGGACAACAGCAGGAAGGCCAACAGCAGATCCCCCCCGAGGATGACAACAAGAAAAACGATGACAGCACAAAAAACGGCGACAGCACGAAAAGCGGAAACACGAATAGCAGCGGCAAGACCACCGTTGATGACAGCAAAAAACAATAAGGGAGAGACAGAATGAAGAGGCGGGCGATGAAATTTGCAGGCGTAGTGTTTGGAGTGATGGCTGGTTTGGTTCTGGTGGTGCCGGGCGCATCGGGTCAGACCACGGCAACGAGTAGTTCGTCGAACAGTTCGTCGAACAGTTCGTCGAACAGCAGTTCGCCGGAGAAGCAGAGTTCGGCGGAGAAGCAGAGCCCCAATCCGCGGGTAGATACGCGGCCCTTTGAGACGATCTATCTCAAAAACTCCACCCAGCAGAACGACGCGAACGAGATTGTAGTCGCGGTGCGCAACATGATCGACCCCAGCGGCAAGATCTACCTGGTCCCCAGCCAAAACGCGATTACGATACGCGGGACCGAAGAGGAGATCGCGATGGCGAAGAAGATTGTGAGCGATCTCGACCGGCCCAAGAAGACCTACCGGCTGACCTTTACCATCACGGAGGTCGACGGGGGAAAACGGGTGGCCGCGCAGCGCTTCTCGATGATCGTCTCGGAGGGAGAGAGGACGACGATGAAACAGGGCAGCAAGGTTCCGATTGCGACCGGGGACTTCAAAACGAACGCAGCGCAGGGTACACAGACGCAGTTCACCTATCTCGACATCGGGATGAACTTCGACGCGACGCTCGACGAGACCGCCACAGGAGGAAAGCTGCGGGCTAAGGTAGAGCAGTTGAGCATTGCGGAGGAGAACTCCGGGGTTGGGCCGCAGGATCCGATTGTGCGGCAGACGGCCTTGCAGGGAACGACCTACCTGACGCTCGGCAAGCCGCAGGTGCTGGGATCGCTGGACATTCCCGGCAGCACGAGGCACCTGGATGTGGATGTGATGATGGAGCCGGTCTCCTAGCTCGTTTCCAGCCAGCCCGCCGTGTGGTCCAGCCTCCGGGAGGCGGCCCACCGCCTTGGCCTAAGCGGGAAATCCTGCGTGCTCGGCAGTTACGACGCGAGTTCAATGCGGTGAACCAACGGAGAAAAGCCGCTTGACTCGAAACCGCTTTGCCGGTACTTTAAAGAAGTGGCAAGACTCCCTTCGGGTTGAGTCAGTCATAACGAAGTCCACCCACTTCGTTGCTTTAACGGAATACCCACGCAACAGCCCCCACCGCGCTGCGTGGGTTTCCTCTTTAAGCCTCTTTTTGGCCCTAAGCGTGAAGATCGAAGAAGTTACGGAGGTTCGCCTCGGTCTTTGCGGCGTTCGCTATCAATCGAACCGCTACCAGACTTCGTCGCCCGTGGAGAAGACCTTTTATCCGCCGATAGCGTTGGTGCAGGTAGTCGTAAAAGTGCTGGGACTAGTCCACCGTGTAATGTTGCCGGCGGCGAATGGAGGTATCGGTACGCAGAACGATCAGCAGAACCGGTCTGCTCTCGATATCCTCGACCACGGACGCGACCATCTCCGGCCGAGCGTAGGCGCCGGGGCCGACGGATTCTATCGGCGTCGGATTACGCAGACCCAGGGGAAGCGTTAAGGGTGGCAGACCGAAGTACCACTCGCCCGGCGGGTGTGCTCGGAGAACGGCGATGATCTGCGCTGGGGCAATTGCGAGCAATGCGGCTGCGAGCGCCTGCACCAATCTGGCCTGCAGAACGCCGCTTCGGCGGAGCAGCCACACCAGCAGAATCATTGCCGGCGCACTGGCCGAGGAGATTCTGCGAATGGAAAGTGCAGGCGCAACGGCCGCTAACATAAGCATTGCCGGCCCGACAGAGCAGAAACAACTTGCCCCAGGGCGCATGCACAAGCCCAAATCGCGGACACCGTAAACTAGCGGCAGCGATGTCCTTTGAAACTCCCAACCCCGACCCGTTGGTTTCCGTCGCGCCAGACCGTACAGGCTTTGCCCCTCTGAAAATTGCGCTCTTCCGGGATCGCTGGATTGCCAGCACCGTGTCGTCGGTGGGAACGTGGATGCAGGACACGGCCGGGACGTGGCTGATGACATCCCTGACCACGTCGCCCCTGCTGATTGCCCTGATGCTCACTGCGGCCAGCCTGCCCGTGCTTCTGCTGGGGTTGCTGGCAGGAGCCACCGCCGACATCTTCGACCGGCGCAAGCTGCTCATCTTCTGGCAGGCGTGGATGCTCGGATCAGTCGGCATACTCGCGATTCTTACTTTCCTCGGACACATTTCGCCGTGGGCTCTGCTGGCGTTTACTTTTCTGCTGAACGTCGGTTCGGCCATGAACAATCCGGCGTGGCAGGCGATTGTTCCCGAGCTCGTGCCGCGCGAGCTGATCCCCGACACAGTAAGCCTGAATTCGGCGAGCAACAATCTGGCACGCGCGGTCGGGCCTGCGCTGGGCGGCCTGATGATCGCCGGCTTTCAGCGCGTGCTGACCGGGGCAGGCTCCGTGTTCGCGCTCAACGCGGTGTCGTTCGCCGGAGTGATCTGGGTGCTGGTGAACTGGCGGCGGGTGCCGCTGTTCAAATCCGCGCTTCCTGCCGAGCGCATTGAGGGCTCCATCCGCTCCGGGTTGCGCTATGTGCGATACGCGCCCGATCTGCAGTCGTCGCTGGTTCGGGCGTTCGTCTTTACGTTCTTCGTCTCTGCGATATGGTCCCTGTTGGCGGTGGTCGCGCGGCACGTGTTGAAGCAGGGACCTCTGGGATACGGCATTCTGAACGGCTCGCTCGGCCTGGGCGCAGTCGTGGCGGCGATGGGCCTGTATCGCATCCGGCAGCGGTTCACTGCCGACCAGATCCTGGCCGCATGCACCTTCTACAACGTCGCCGTGCTTCTGGTTCTGGCCTTCGTGCGCAATCCCTACCTCATCATCGCGTCGCTGATTCTTTCCGGCGCCGCCTGGACCAGCACCATGTCGACCATCAATGTTTCGGTGCAGCTTGCCGTTCCCGCTTGGGTGCAGGCGCGCGCCCTCGGAACCTATCTGATGGTCTTCCAGGGCGGTATGGCGCTGGGGTCGATTCTTTGGGGTTTCATCGCCGAACACTCGTCGACACCGATCGCATTGGCCGCGGCAGGCGGCGGATTGCTGATCACGTTTCCCTTTGCACGGCGGTTTCACATTCTGCAAGGGCCCGTTCCCGACCACACTCCGCACCAGGGAAAGAATCCCGCGCCGCAACTGGCGCTGGAAACCGAACCGACCGACGGCCCCGTGCGCATCTCCGTCCACTACCGCATTCCGGCAGAAAACTACGCTGAGTTCACCCATGCCATCCACAAGCTGCGCGGCGTCCGGCTTCGCGACGGCGCGATGCGTTGGGGCATCTATCGCGATGCCGCCGATCCCGAGCACCTCAACGAGACCTTCATCATGGAGTCGTGGCTCGATTATCTGCGCTCCCGGGAGCGGATCACGGCCGCGGATGAGGCGATTCGGGCGAGGGTGCGGGCACTCCACCGGCACGACGATCCGCCAAAGACGACGTATCAGATTTATGCCCGGGAGATCGCACAACCCCTACCCCCTCCCCCGGCATCTCAGTTACAGAATTAGGCCCCAAATCGCCCCTGAACACCCAGGACATGAGTGATTTTCCCCGCAGTTGGTTCCAGTCCCGGGAATTGCAATGTGGAAAAGAGTTGCCGCATTGGGAAACAGGTTGCTACTCGATCTGCAATTATTTGCACTTCTGACCATTTGGAATTCTCGTTACCGGGCGTGCAAAGATACAACCGGTTGAAAATGACAAACTTGCGTAACTGGTGGCCTGTCGTCAATTTGGCCCCCGAAGTGCTCCACCTATAGCGCAAGGCAAAATGCTCTGGCTCCCAAAAAAGTATCTCTCGAGGCATAAACTATGAATCTTTCTCTTCGCGCTCTTTCCTTGGCTTCCTGCGCCGCCGCGCTGTTGGCAGTGGCACCGGTGGCTCACGCCCAAATCTTTCCGATCGGTGGTACCACCCCGACCGGCCTTACGCTTCTGGACAGTGTCACGGGATCGTCCACCTCGGTTCTCAACACTTACACGGTAAACTACACGTCAGTCAGTTTTCGAGACCTCAGCCGGCACGCTGGACTTCTTCTACCACATCAACTCGATGACGGATATTGGCGCCAACACGGATGCGCTGAGCCTTCTGTCGATGAGCAGCTTCGCAAGCACCGGCCCTATGCAGTTGACTTCGATTGATGCTACTGGGTCAGGTCAGGCCCCAAACCCCAACGCCCTGCTGTTTTCAACTGGCACTTTGGACATCCTTTTCAATACCAATCTCATAATGAGCGGGGATACCAGCCAGAGTATATGGTTGATCACCAACGCCACTAACTTTACCACCGGCACCTTCTCTGTGTCTGACGCTTCGGTTGCTCAGCTCGCGGGCTTCCAGCCTGCGGCGGCCACCCCCGAGCCTGGCACCTTCGCTCTGATGGGAACCGGCTTCCTGACCGCGGCAGGTTTCATTCGCCGTCGTCTGAAGGCCTAACCTTCACTCAGTACACTCAACGGGCGGACAGTGCTGCGTTAGAGTCGGCGAAATAGCTTGATTATTCGCGGAAGCCCTTCAACGGGCTTCCGCTTTATTTCCTAATGTCCAATCCACCAGGGAGCCAAAACGGGTTCCCGTTTCGTGTTTAATTCGGCTCTGGACGTTGTGAGCCCGATCTTCTGCTCCCTCTCAGGCCCGGCCTTCCGCCTTTTTCTTCATTCCCCTGTAAGAGCATGACATACAAGGGGTTTTCCACTTTCCCCTGCAACGTCTTGCGTTTATGGGTCACGCGTGAGAATCTGGCTCTTTTGTGCTTAAAACCCATAAACAACAAAAAATAAACAACTTAGGGGCAAGACACTGGCAGCTCGAATGATGGCTACGCAAATGCTCCTACGGACGCAATCCCCACTGTTCCAAATGTAGTTCTAACAATTCAAACTTGGTTGAGGCAAATGACAATGAACCTATCTCTTCGCACCTTCGCCTTGGGCACTATGGCGGTCGCTCTCTTCGCGGCAACCTCCGTCGCCCACGCAGATCCTATCCCGTATAACAATCCGGGCCATGTTGCACCGTTCGTTCCCCTGGCTGCGACGAATACGGGCGTGATTACCGCCTATTTCTGGGGCGGAGACGCCGGTGATAACGACTCGATCGAACTCTACGATTTTAACAGCGGACTAACGTCCACTGCAGTTCTGCTCAATCACGGCACCCTGAACCCGGGAGATTCTACGGTCTTCAGCATCGGCGTCACTGCGGGCGACTCCATCGCCTTCATTCTCGTTGATGGCAATACCGGGGTCCCCTTCTCCAGTGACCCCACCGTTCCGTTTGCCAATTCTGACGGTGTCAACCACGCGTACATTACGCCGTACCTGGGAACATCCGACCCCGCCGGCGACCCGAGCAACCTGATTCCGGCAGGTACCTTCGTTGGCTTTGAAGACCGGTTTTCTCCGCCGTCGGACCTGGACTATAACGACGACGAATTCGTCTTCACCAACGTTTCGACCGTGACTCCCGAGCCCAGCAGCTTCATTCTGCTTGGCTCTGGTCTGCTCGCCGCAGCCGGCCTCGTTCGTCGCCGGATCGCCGCATAACCATCATTTGTTTCCTTCAAGCGGAAAGCCCGATCGGGATTCATCTCCCGATCGGGCTTTTTCCCTTGCTGGCAATGGATCTAAACAGCGGGGCCGAAGGCAAGATCGATCAGTGTCTTCTCTTCGATCTCGTGCGCTTTGGCCGAGCCGGTGGCCGGCGATGCGTTGGCTCTGCGTTTGACGCTGAGCACCTTGCGATTGCCCGCCAGACGGCGGAGTTGCGGCATGACGTAAGAGAAGGCTCCCATGTTCGCCGGTTCTTCCTGGACCCAGACAATCTCATGCGCCGAGGGGTGCTGGTCGAGCGCCGCGCGCAGCTCTGCTTCCGGCCAAGGGTACAGTTGCTCGAGGAAGATGATGCCGACTGAGAAGTCTTTCCGCTTGGCTCGCTCGACACGGAGGTTGTGGCCGATCTTTCCCGTGCAAACCAGCAGGCGGCGAGGATTGGTGACGTCGTTGTCGGGAAGAACGTTTTCGAAGCCAGGCTTGCCAAACTCCGCGACTGGTGACGAGGCGTCAGGATGGCGAAGCATGCTCTTGGGCGTAAAGACCACCAGCGGCTTGCGCCACGCGCGTAGAGCCTGACGACGCAGCAGATGGAAGTATTGCGCCGCGTTGGAGGGCTGGGCGATGACCATGTTGTTGCTGGCTGCCAGTTGCAGAAATCGCTCCATCCGCGCCGAGGAGTGTTCCGGACCCTGGCCGTCGTAACCGTGCGGCAGAAGCATCACGACGCCGGAGAGCAGACCCCATTTCGCCTCGCCCGCGGCGATGAACTGGTCGATGATGGATTGCGCGCCGTTGACGAAGTCGCCGAACTGCGCCTCCCAGAGGACGAGGGCCTCGGGATAGTCGCGCGCATAGCCGTACTCAAAGCCGAGGGCAGCAGACTCCGAGAGCAGCGAATTGTAAACCTCGAACCGCGCCTGCCTGTCGGACAGGTGGTCGAGCGGTGCGTAATGCAGCTCCGTCTCTGTATCGACGAGCACCGAGTGACGCTGGTTGAAGGTGCCGCGCTGCGAGTCCTGTCCCGCCAGGCGAACCGGCATGCCATCGGTCAGCAGTGAGGCGTAGGCGAGCAGCTCGGCCGCGCCATAATCGAAGAGACGCTTGCCTTCCCCCATCTCGACGCGCTGCTCATACAGCTTCTGCACTTTGGGATGGATGTGGAAGCCCGGCGGATAGTTGTTGGCGAGGCGTGAAAGCTCGAGCACGCGGTCGGCGGAGATGCCGGTGGTGACCTTCGCATCGGCTTCGGTAAGCGCGCCACCGTGATACGGCTTCCAGTAGTCGGGAAGTTTGGAGAGCTTCGGGCGCTTGGCTTTCGCAGCCGCCGATTGGTCGCTGAGGAACTTCTCCTGGATCGCTTTCGTTTCGGCCGTTGGATCGACGCCAATCGACTTGGCATAGAGCTGGTAGAGAAACGGATGGCCTTTGATCGCAGCGTAGCGGCGCGGCTGCGTGACCGTCGGATCGTCGGCCTCGTTGTGTCCGTAGCGGCGGTAGCCGATGAGATCGACGACGACATCGCAGTGGAAGCGCTGACGATATTCCGTCGCGATGGCCGCGATGCGCATCGCGGTGTCCGGATCTTCGCCATTCACATGGAAGATCGGAATGGGAAGACGCTTGGCCAGGTCGGTGGCGAAGCGAGTGGAGTTCGACTCTTCAGGATTTGCGGTGAAGCCCAGAAGATTATTGGTGATGATGTGCATCGTGCCGCCGATGTTGTAGCCGGCCAGCGACGCCATGTTGAGCGATTCAGCAGTAATCCCCTGCCCTGCAAAGGCTGCGTCGCCATGAAGAATGATCGGCAGGATGCGCTGGTCGCCTTCTTCGCCCATGCGGATTTGCCACGCGCGTGCCCGCCCCATCACCACCGGATTCACCGCTTCGAGATGGCTGGGGTTCGAAGCGAGATGGAGCGCGATGGTTTGGCCGCTGGGCGACGTGTACTCGCCCGTCGCGCCCGTGTGGTACTTCACGTCGCCGCCGCCGAGAACGCTGCGCGGGTCGACGTCTTCGAACTTCGCGAAGATTTCAGACGGCGAGCGGCCAATCGTATTCGTCATGACGTTGAGCCGTCCGCGATGCGCCATGGCGATGATCGAGCGCGTGACGCCTTCCGCAGCCGCCGTTGCCAGAACCTGATCGAGAAACGGTATCAGCACGGTGAGGCCTTCGAGCGAGAAGCGCTTCGTGCCGAGGTATCGCTGCTGGACGACCTGTTCGAAGAGGTCGGCGCGGATAAGCTGCGTCAGGATGTGGCCCTGATCAGGCTTCGGCGCCGGTTTTTCAATCTGTTCCTGCAGCCACTGGCGCTGTTCCAGGTTTGGAATATGCATGAACTCGATGGCGAAGTTTCCGCAGTAGTAGCCGCGCGCCTCGGCGGCGATATCGCCCTCGGGAGTAGTGGTGATCGGAAAGGGTTCGGGCGGAAGATATTGGCCCAGCGGATCGAGGGTCGCCTGGAGGTATCCCCAGCGGCGAAACGTGTCGAAGATTTGTTCGCGATCCTGCACTCCCGCGGCAGCTGCGGTAAGTGTCTCTGCCTTGCTGGCCATTGCTTCCTCGTTTCAGGTCTATGTGTGGCGCGAAAAATGGATTTTCGCGACTACTTCTATGCTAGACCTTTCTGCTAAACGGTGCACGCGAGAGCTGGGCGATTGACGAGGCCAATAAGAAAAAGGAAACTAGGAAGAAAGGCGCGCAAGACAATAGAAATGTCTGCACTCAAAGTGAATGTAGTTCCCTGTTAAAACAACCCTTGTCTACTGTTAAACATGCTAGTGCCGCTGGGACACTCGTTTGACTAGACTGCGCTCATGGTTCGGCCGGGTGTCCTGTTCGCGCTGTTGTTATGTAACTGCGCCGTGGTCGCCGGTGCCCTGCAACCACGCGACAGGGCCGCCACCGTGCCTATTCTCGACGTCGAAAACATCGGTCGGGGCGCCGTACCGATCGATGGCGAATGGCAGTTCCACCTTGGCGACGACATGCGCTGGACCGCTCCGGCCTACGACGACTCGCAATGGGAGCGCATCACCGCCGACAAGACCTGGGGCGCACAGACTCATCCCTCGTACACCGGATTCGCCTGGTATCGTCGTCACCTTCACATCCCGCCGTCGCCCTTTCCAAACCGGAAGCTCACAATCCTGATGCCGCCCGTCGAAGATGCCTACGAACTCTTCTGGAACGGCGCCCTGATCGGACATCAGGGCAAGCCTCCGCCGTCTGCCGTCTGGTATCTCGAGCATCGTCAATCCTTCGCTCTGCCCGTCCCTGCCAAAGGCGTGGCCGACGGCGTTCTCGCTATACGCGTTTGGACGGCCAAACTCGTCTCCTACAGCGCCGAAACTACCGGCGGCCTCACAGCACCGCCTTTCCTGGGCAATCCGGTCAGCATCGCCCAGCGCGTGGGAGCCGAAGACTTTGAGGCAATCCGTAAAAGCTTCTACCGCCGAATCATCAACATCATCTTCGCGATCATGGGCGTCGTCGCGCTGCTCACCTGGACTCGCAATCGCCACAACTGGCTCTTTCTATGGTTCGGCCTATGGTCGCTGGCCCACGGAGTTACATTTCTCACTCGACTGCCGTCCGTCTCCTATTCGTTGCCCTATCCCATGGGGCGCTGCGCGTTGCAGCTCGGATACTCAATCGTAGATTGCACGCTGATGTTGATCTTGCTTTACCTTTTCCAGCTGGACGACGACTCTCGTCTCCAGCGCTGGACCTGGCTCGCAATCGCTTTCAATCTCGGCGCAGCCGGCATCAACGGCTTGCTGGCGCTCTCCTGGGCACACGCTGGGCTCGCTGCGCAATGGGTCGACGCGCTCACGGCTGCCGTTGGCGTGATTACCAGAATGTTCGTCGTCGTGCTCGTATACCAGGGGATCAAACGCAAGCTCGAACCCGAAGTCAAATTTGTAGCCGTCGTCTGCTTCTTTCACTATGTCTTCTCCCTCTTGAGGATTGAAACCTTTCAGGGCATTCGCTTCACCCATTGGAAAGTGGGCCCATGGTTCGATCTGACGGGTTTCGCGTTCGCAGGCACCCGCATCAACACCAGAGAAGTCTTCGACACGCTGCTTCTCCTCGTCCTTACGCACGCCCTCGTGCGCCACGCAGTGCGGGATCATCAGAAGCAGACTGAGATCGACAACGAGTTGAAATCCGCGCGTGAGGTCCAGCAAGTCATGATCCCTGAGGCGATCCCCGACGTCCCAGGCTACGCCATACAAAGTGCCTACCATCCGGCGCGCGAGGTTGGCGGAGACTTCTTCCAGATCATCTCTCTGGATAGCGGCCCCACCCTCATCATCCTTGGCGACGTCAGCGGAAAAGGTCTGAAGGCCGCGATGAACGTCTCACTGATCATCGGGGCATTTCGCACCCTCGCCGAGATTGAGAGTAGACCAACCGACATTCTTGCCGGGCTCAATCGACGTCTCGTCGGTCGAATGCTGGGAGGGTTCACGACCGCTCTGCTCCTGAAGGTGGACCGCTTCGGCCATTGCACGGTAGCAAACGCAGGCCATCTTCCGCCCTTCCTCAATGGCAAGGAACTCGCCCTCCAGGAGTCGCTCCCCTTGGGAATCGATGCCGAAGTGGTGTTCGCCGATCACAATTTCATGCTCCGAAAAGGCGACCGTCTGACCCTCTACACCGACGGCGTGCCCGAAGCCCGCTGCAAAAAAGGAGAGCTCTACGGATTCGAACGTACGAGTATTCTGCTTTCAAACACCTTTTCTGCCGAATCGATCGCGCGAGCTGCGCGTGAGTTCGGTCAGGAAGACGACATCACGGTGCTCATAATAGAGCCGATTGCAGTAGATGGACCGTCAGTCCCCAAAATCGTCGTCAATCCAGCCCACCTCGCTACGACCTAAACTGTGGCGCTCGCGTGGCCTGATTTTTTGGCGCGATAACCGCTGACGTGTACCCTTTACGGGTATGCCTGAAATGGTCACCATCACCCGCGAAGAATACGAAGCGCTCTCCACGAGTGTGGCGCTGTTTCGAAAAATAGCGGACTCAGCTCCCGTGTTGATCTGGCTATCGGGCGTCGATGCCTTATGCACCTGGTTCAACAAGCCCTGGACAGACTTCCGTGGCCGCACGCTCGAGCAGGAAATGGGAAACGGCTGGGCCGAGGGAGTTCACAAAGAGGATTATGACCGTTGCATCGGAATCTACCTCAGTAACTTCGAAAAGCGAACACCCTTCCAGATGGAATATAGACTTCAGCGAGCCGACGGAGAATATCGCTGGGTATTGGACCACGGCGTTCCCCGTTACTCGGACACCGGCCTCTTCCTCGGTTTCATTGGCTCCTGCGTCGACATCACGGACGTTACTGAGATCAAACAGGCCTGGGACACTCAGCAAAACATCTCCAAGCAACTAGGCGAACTTGCGGCAATTGTCGAGTCGTCCGATGAAGTGATTATCAGCAAAAATCTCGACGGCATCGTGACCAGTTGGAATGCGGCCGCTTCGCGCGTCTTCGGCTACACAGCCGATGAGATGATCGGTCAATCGATCCTGAAGCTCATCCCCGAAGAACTCCATTCCGAAGAGACGATATTCATCGAAAAGCTGAAGTCCGGCCAACGCATCGAGCAGTTTGAAACTCATCGAATCACCAAGAGTGGACAGATGCTCGACGTGTCGCTGACTCTGTCGCCGGTCAGAGATGCTCACGGCAAGATCGTGGGCGCCTCCAAGATTCTGCGAGACGTTTCCAATGCCAAGCGCATGGAACAATCCCTCTTGCAGGCGGAGAAACTTGCAGCGACGGGGCGCATGGCAGCAACCATCGCGCACGAAATCAACAACCCGCTCGAAGCCGTGACGAATCTGCTCTATCTGATACGTCCGACGATCTCCGGGGTCGAGGGGAAGAGGTATCTCGCTGCTGCCGAAAGCGAACTGGAGCGCGTCTCCCACATTGCGAAGCAGACACTCGGCTACTACCGCGAAGACGCATCAGCGACTCCAGTGTCTTTGAATGACATCGTGCAGCACGCTGTCGCTATCTACGGGCCACGTTGCCATGCATCAGAAATCAAGATACTTCAATCGTTGACGTCGGCGCGAAAGGTTCTCGTTCGCCGTGGCGAGATGATGCAGGTGGTTTCCAATCTTCTCGCCAATTCCATCTACGCCCTTTCGCCTGGAGGAATTATCTCGATTGAGGTAAGCGACTCTGATACACAGCCGGAAGGTGTTGTCTTTAGCGTCCGCGATAACGGCGAAGGGATCAGTCCAGAAGCTTTACCGCGAGTGTTCGATGCCTTCTTTACGACTCGTGCAACCATCGGGACGGGCATTGGACTCTTCATTGCCAAACAGCTCATCGAAGGACATGGTGGTCGCATCACCATCGAAAGCAGTCGAGACGCAAAGGAACACGGAACGACTGTCCGTGTTTTCCTGCCGAGCGTCACCTCGTAACGAAGCCGCTTGTGATCAGTCGCCGGAACTTTCAAGTCACAGTTGCGTATTCAGTCTTTAATGACAAAAACGACGGATGTGTCGATCAGCTTGCCGGGTCGAGCGTTACTGGTACTTGGTCTGTTGACCGGAGGAACTGTTGCCTCTGCTCAGTGTCGTTTTAAGAGCGCGTCCTCCCCAGAGTCGGTCACCTATCGTTTCTCGTCAGAGAAAACGCCTGATGAGATGCTTCTGAAGATTCAGATGACATTCCCCTTGCTCGCTGGTGAATCGGCGGAGATCGACATCCCTTCTGCATCCATCCATGACCTTCATCTCGATACCGCGGGGGCGACAATCGAAGATGGCCCAAAGGGAACGAAGGAAGTATCCTCAGCGACTTCCGGCCCGGTATCTTTGTCGTACGTTCTTCGCAACAATTGGACACGCCCCTTGGTTCATCCAAAGCAATTCCAACCGGTCGTTCTCCCGGAGTACTTTGAAATAACCGGAGACAAGGCCCTGGTCTCGTTGCGCAAGTACGATGACGCACGACGAGTCACAGTAAATTTCGATTGGGAGCAGTTGCCACCCACCTGGACCTTGGCGACCAGCTTCGGTGTTGCTAAACCTCTCCAGGCAAACCGAAACGATGCGGTGAGTCCCACGCTCACGCAACGTTGCCAAAGCCACACCGGCCGTTGGTTCGATATCAACAAGGCGTTGTTCGCTGCCGGAGATTTCCGCTTACACCCATTCAGGATTGGTCGCCGCCCCGCGATGTTGGCTGTTCGTGGAACATGGACATTTTCCGATGAGCAGGCAGCAGACCAGATCGGCAGCACCATCCACCTCGTACGAAAATTCTGGCACGACGACGATTTCCCATACTTTCTGGTGACACTGCAGCCGTTCGATCAGGACCATGGCAGCAGTGATGGGACAGCCTACACCAATGCGTTCTGGATGTACGTGTCCCGTAAAGACTCGATTACCGGTCTACTTCCTCTGTTGGCTCACGAGTCGTTCCACGCGTGGAACCCGCTGAAAATGGGACCGTACTCAGGGACCGAATTTGAAAAGATCAATTGGTTCAGGGAGGGCTTCACCGAGTACTACGCTCAGAAGCTGACGTTCCAGGGAGGAGAGCAAAGTACCAGCATCTACGTCGCGTCGCTGAATCGTGATCTGCGAGCCTTTTCTTCCTCCACCAGCGAGTACGTCCGCGGAAGAGTCATCGCCCTCTGGCTCGATGCGGCGATCCGACAGGAATCCAATGGAAAGCACTCCCTGGATGACGTGATGTTCCGTCTCGTCCAAGACCGTCAGCAGCCCCTGACTGAGCAGCGCATCTTCGACACCATCGCGCCTTATATCGCGCATGAGTCGCTTGTGCTCCTGAAACAAGCGGCCGAGCAGCAGGGGAATCTTCCGGCGCCCACAAACATACCGGGCACTGAAATTTGTTACACCGCTGTCCATGGAGAGTTCCCGACTCTTGATTTGGGATTGGATTACGGGAAATCGCGCTCCTCAAAAACGATCACAGGAACCAAACCGGACGGGCCAGCCTACAAGGCTGGTCTTCGTGACGGACAAACCTGGGTGGCATCGTCCTATGATCGAGATGACCCCAATCATCCGGCCATCTTTACCATTTCTATCGATGGGGCAGAAAAGCAGATCTCGTATCAGCCGCTTGGTCCCGCTGTCACTGCATGGCAGTACATTCCAACCCGCGATCACACCTGTTCCACTCAGGCAAGAGGAGCCATTCCGCGGCAGCTGCATAAGTCTTCATGAACGCGCTTACGTTCGTATAGCCATTACTCCAAAATTTTGCGGGCGGGCGGTAGCTTCGAAACAACTCCAAAGCACGAACAGAGAGCACCCACGAAAGAGCCACAAACCACCACGCTTTCACCACGATTTGTCCACGTTTTTACCATCAAAAAATCGCACTTCCGGCTGCTAAATCCCCGAACAAACCCACCTATAAACCGGACTGAACCCCGGAAAAACCAATAACCCACCACAACTCACCACAAAAGCCGAAGACTGTTTTTATCCACAGCCAACTGGTCCGTCCTCAGCTATTGACTTCACCTCCCAAGGAATACCCCTCCATGACGCAGGGATTAAATTCCCGACGCGGGGAATCAAAGAGGTGCTGAATAGTCTGTTTTGCTTAAGGGCACGGATTCATCCGTGCCATAAGTGCTTCACTTTGTGACGCGGCTTCAGCCGCTGAGGTACGCTGTTCGCTTCGGGAGCCACTTTTTCACCATGCTGCTAGAGCGTTGCGCCCTGCAGCCAGGGTTGGAACTCTTCTTCGCCGAAGCCATGGACCTCGCTGCGAGTGAGTTTTCCGGAGGCCATCGCGAGGAGTGCATCGAAGATTCTCTGGCCGGCTTGTTCCACGTTCTCTTCGCCGTCGATGATGGTGCCGCAGTTGATGTCCATGTCGTCGGACATGCGGTTGTAGAGCGCGGTGTTAGAGGAGATTTTGAGCGACGGCGTAGGTTTGCAGCCGAAGACCGAGCCGCGACCCGTCGTAAAGCAGATGACGTTGGCTCCGCTGGCGACCTGGCCGGTGGCGGAGACGGGATCGAAGCCGGGTGAATCCATGAAGACGAGGCCCGGAGTGTGGACCGGCTCGGCGTAGAGATACACGTCGTTCAGATTCGTCGTGCCGCCCTTGGAGATGGCGCCGAGGGATTTTTCGAGGATCGTGGTGAGGCCGCCGGTCTTGTTGCCGGGTTGCGGGTTGTTGTCGATTGAGCCGCGATGCCGAGCAGTGTACTCCTCCCACCAGTGAATGCGCTCGATCAGGCGTTGGGCCACCTCGGGCGTAGTGGACCGGCGCGTAAGGAGATGTTCGGCGCCGTAGATCTCGGGAGTTTCGGAGAGGATGGCGGTGCCGCCGTTGCGAACCAGGATGTCGACTGCGGCGCCGAGCGCAGGGTTCGCGCTGATGCCGGAATAAGCGTCGGAGCCGCCGCATTGCAGGCCGAGGATGAGCGCGGAGGCGGGGACCTCGGTGCGGCGCGCCTGGTTGGCTTGCTCCAGCATCTCGTAGACGGTGGCGATTCCCTTCTTGATGGAGATGGCCGTACCACCGTCTTCCTGAATGGTGGCAGTGCGGAGAGTGCTCGCGGTGCCGGTCATAGTGATGAGCGGCTCAATCTGGTTGGTCTCGCAGCCGAGGCCGAGGAGGAGAACGGCGGCGAAGTTGGCGTGCGTCGCGTAACCGACGAAGACTCGGCGAAGAAGGTCGGCAGGTTCACCGTGCTCTGCCATCCCGCAGCCGGTGCCGTGGGTAATGGCGACGACGCCGTCGACGTTGGGATACGCGCTGAGGATCTCAGGCGTGAAGTGTGCGGCAATGCGGCGCGCGACGGTGGCGGAACAGTTGACCGTAGTGAGGATGCCGATGAAGTTACGCGTCGCGACGCGGCCGTTGGGACGAACAATTCCCTGGAAGGTCGCGGGCCGATCGAGCAGCGCGATCGGGTGGGATTCGGAGCCGATCGCATAGTCGCGCTCGAAGTCTCCCGTGACCAGGTTGTGCGTGTGAACCAGTTCCCCCACAGCGATGGGCTGAGTTGCGAAGCCGATAATCTGGTTGAACTTACGGACGGGCTGTCCCGGAGCGATGGCGCGGATCGCCAGCTTGTGACCGGCGGAGATGTCGGAGCGCGCAGTGAGATGCAGGCCATTGAGGGACTGGCCCGCGCCGAGTGGTTTGAGGGCAACCACTACGTCGTCTGAGCTTCCGAGCATGAGAGTCTGGTGGCTCAAAGCGTCTTATTATCTCCGCGCGCGTCATTGCAAAAGGTGCAAACCAAAATTAGTGGTACGACCACACTCTACTCTAACTGCATGACAAATGGGTAGCCCTTCCTCCCAAACCCACTTCTGCCATCCTTTGGGCAGCACCAAATGAGCCAAATGGATCGCAAGCCTGCTTCAACAAGGATTTTTGAATAGTCTATAAACGGATCCACCTCAAAGAATGTTTCACCTTTGATCTGATGCAAGACCTCATCCAAATCGTAAACAGCGCCGTAGCCGACGCCTACCGTCGTGGCGGCCAACATCTCGTCTGCAAACCCGGCTGTTCCCAATGCTGCATCGGAGTCTTTCCCATCGCCCACGAAGACGCAGCCCGTCTTCGCGAAGGCCTCGCCCTCCTCGACCAAACCGATCCCGAAAAATCCCGACGCATCCGCAAACGAGTAGCCGACTCCCTCACCCGCCTCGACCCCTGGTTTCCCGGCGATCCTAACACCGGCATCCTTAACGAAAACCACGAAGCCGCCATCCTCTTCGAGGAGTTCGCCAACGACGAGCCCTGTCCGGTCCTCGATCTCGAACACGGCACCTGCGACCTCTACGAGCATCGGCCCATCCTCTGCCGCACCTTTGGCCCACCCATGCGCACCGAAGAAAACAACCTCGCCACCTGCGAGCTCTGCTTCATCCACGCCACCACAGAAGAGATCGCCGCCTGCGAGCTCGACCCGACCATTCCCACGCAGGAAGAAGCCAGCAACGAAGCCTTCAACCACGCTCACAACCTCCGCGGCCAAACCCTCATCGCCTACGCCCTCCGCGGTCTATAGCAATCCATAAAACTTGACATCCTTCGCGAAGCGAAGGACCTGCTTCTCCTTACCATCGGCGATAATGGATCGTGCCCCAAACCCGCAACATCACCCTCGCCGTCACCGGAGCCAGCGGCAGCATCTACGCCGCCGAAATCCTCCGCTCTCTCGTCGCCGACGACCGCGTCGCGGGAATCAACTTCGTCGCCTCCGAAAACTCCCTCCGAGTCTTCGCCGAAGAGCTCAATCTCAGTGGCCGCAACGGCCTTGCCGAAAAACTCCTCGGCGCACCGTCCCCCAAAGTCCATCACCACGCGGAAACCGACATCGGCGCCAACATCGCCAGCGGCAGCTACCCCACCGCAGCCATGATCATCCTTCCCTGCTCCATGGGCACTCTCGCCGCAATCGCCAACGGACTCGCCGCCAATCTCATTCAACGTGCCGCCGACGTCTGCCTCAAAGAAAACCGCCCCCTCATCCTCTGCGTGCGCGAAACCCCATTCAACCGCATTCACCTGCGCAACATGCAGGTCGCCTCCGACGCAGGCGCCACCATCTTCCCCGTCATCCCCACGCTCTACAACCACCCGCAAACCACCCAGGACATGGCCCGCAACTTCGTACACCGAGTCCTCGCCCACATCGGCCTGCCCCAGCCCGGCGCCTACCAGTGGCAACCCAGCTAGACCCAGGTCCGCCACTTAATAGCTCGCCGCTAGTAGTCCGCCGGAAAAATCTTCTCCCCGCCTCGCATCGGCGGCTCGGCCTTCAGAAACTCTACCGTCCCCGCAATCACCGGCCTCGCACACTCTGCCGGCGCCAGATGCCCACAACCCTCCACAACATCCAGCACCGACTGCGGCACACTCTTGTGAATCGTCTCCCCGACCGACAGCGGAATCAGCTTATCCTCGGCGCCCCAGACAATCAGCATCGGCTGTGAGATTTTATACAGCCGAAAATCCAGCAGGTCGCGCCCGTTCATCATCGCCGCCATGCTCCGCTTGATCACCCATGCATTGCCCTGCAGCCTCCGCACCGCAGCCTGCGATGCAAAGTTCGGCACATCGTACGGCTTCGGAGAAAGCATCCCGTACAGCTTCGCTACGCCGGCCACATCCGTCGGAGTAAACAGCTCCGGCTCCCACGTCGCCGGAAAATAGGTCCCCGCACTGTCATAGATCGCCAGCCGGTCCACCATCTCCGGATGATCCAGCGCCAGCTTCATCGCAATCCATCCGCCCATCGACCATCCACCGGCGTCTGCCCGCGGAACGTGCATAGCCTGCATGAAATCCGCGACCGTCTTCTCCTCCAGCGCGATCGAATAATCCACATTCGGCTTCGGCGATCGCCCATATCCCAGCAGATCCGGCACATACACATGAAAGCCCTGCGCCGCCAGCGCTGGGATCATCGCCCCCCAGTCCTCGCCCCTCGCACCCAGTCCATGCACCAGAACCAGTGGCGTGCCGCCTTCTCCATTCGGCGGCGAGGCCTCAAGATAATGCAGCCGGTAGCCACCCGCTTCGACATACTCGCTCTTCACGCCGACACGCCACAGGCGAAATCGAATCTGCTGATCCTTCACCCAAATCGGATACCGGTAAAAAAATAACCCCGCCGCGACAGCCACCAACACAAGAACAGCCACCACGCGCCGTGCAGACTTCATAGCCCCGTCGTCTCCATGGCTCTTATGTCAACTTCAGCGGTTTGCCAAACTCTTCGCCGAACACAGTATGTCCCAACTCGAAGCGCCCGCCATAGAACTTATCCGGCCCCTTCGCATGTCCAATCGCCAGCAGCGCCACCACCCAGTAGCTCAGCGGCAGCCGTAACACCTCATGCACCTTATCCTGTTCGAACCCTTCCATCGGCGCTGTGTCATATCCCATCACCTCGGCCATCAGCATCATGTGCGTGAACGCCAGCATCACCATCTTGTTCAGCCAGCCCTGCATCTGCGCCGTATTGAAACTCGAAAGATAATTCGGCACCGAGATCTGCGCCTGCGCAGCATAGCTCTCCGGCATCCCGCCTTTGCGTCCAAGCTCAAGCATCAAATCCAGATCCTTGCGCCATCCGTCCATATCGCCGCACGCCACAATCACCGCCGAAGCCTCTTCTACCTTGCCTTGGTTGTAGCTCGCCGCCCGAAGCCTCTTTTTCTGCTCTGCCGACTGCACCACAACAAACCGCCACGGCTGCATGTTGTATCCGCTGGGCGCGCTCAACCCCGCTTCGAGAATCTGCTTCAGATCTGCCGCAGGAATCGGCGCTCCATCGAAGCTCGGAGTCGCTCGCCGTTCCTGGATCGCCTGGCTCAATGTCTTCTTCAAATTAAATATCCTTCTCTTTCTTCCCCTCGACTCTCAGGTCCTGACTAGGGAGACCCGTTAAAAACTACTCAGCCCATCCTGCGGAAACGATTCTCACGATAGCATTCCCCAATCAATCCTTCATCAGAAGATTCCGTAGTTCAGTCGCCTTATTGATGAATCTCGCTCATCGCCTGCTCCGTCGCAAAAGGATTCTGTCCCGGAACATCGGTGATCATCCACACACCATGAAACCGCTTCCGCAACTCCGGATACGCAGCCAGCAGCGCAACCATCGCGTCTGCGTTGCGCTTACGAGCCGCCGTCGGATCGCCAATTTCATTGACCCTCAGGTGTGCCGTGATATCGATCTTGTCCTTCGCCAAAGAATCATCCACTCCCAACGCCGAAAAGTGATACTCCACCCCATCCGGCCCCTTCACCACCAGCGGAGCGTCTGGGCTCACGCCATCCGACAACGCCGTCGGCGCCGCCGTGCTCTGCTCCGTCTTCAGCTTCTCCAGATGAGTGCTCTGAATAAAATTCGCTGGGCTCAGCAAGCTCTCAGCCTGCTGATAGTAGAGCCACGCGTTCCAATGCTCTTTCTGTGCCGTCATCGTCCGCGCCTGCGTCCAATACCACAGCCCATCATGTCCCGCCGCCGTCAGCGCCTTCGGATAGAATCCCGCCATCGTCCAGCGTCCCTGATCCTGTCGCAGCAGGAAGGACAACCGCCACGGCGAAGCAGTGTCGAGGACATCCACAATCGCAAATCCGTAGCGTCCCGGAGCCAGTCCAGGAATCAGAAAGTCCGCCTCCGCCACCGTCTTGTTCAATGAGCAAAAAAACTGCGCATCCGGCAACGCACCATCCGCCCCTGGCTTCAACAGCGTTGCATCCAGAAGGTAGACCTGCTCCACGCTGAGAGTGCCGCCCTTCACCTTCCCCGCCGTAGTCCCCACCACGGGGCCAATACCGCTGAAGTCCTTGGCATAGGCCGCCGACGTCGCCGCCTGCAATCCGCTCACATCATCGGCCTGAACCTTCGTCGCCAGATCCCGCGCCACTGCCGCCAGCGCATCCCTATCCGCCGCCGTCATCTGCGACTGCGTCGTGCAAACCTCAGCCGAAGCAACTGCAGCCACCAGCATTCCCGCTGCCAGCAACCCAATTCGAAGTCTCATCATTATGCCCGCCATCAGCCTGTTACGCGCTTCCTCTACTCCATATCAAGCGCGCCCAAAGGCCATTCTCAGTCTAGTACAAACGACCTTGTCCCAGAGCAATCTGCCGCGAAAGCCAGACAGCAAATCTCTGAATAGAAGTAATTTACACGCCGGACCCAAGGCTCGCCCCGGCATCCGGCCGGCAAACCCGATATCCTCGAAGCCATGCCCGGCAACAGCTCGCCGCAATCCCACGATGAATTCTTCATGCAACGAGCCCTCAAGCTCGCCGCCGGGACTATAGGCCTCGCCTCGCCCAATCCCCAGGTCGGCTGCGTCCTCACCATCACGCCTTCCGGAGCCGCAAACCCCCAGATCATCGCCGAAGGCGCGCATCTCTACGACAACCGCGACCACGCCGAAATCGTCGCCCTCAAACAAGCCGCAGCCCGCGGCATCTCCACCCTCGGCGCCACCGCCTACGTCACTCTCGAGCCCTGCAGCCACCACGGCCGCACCCCGCCCTGCGCCGACTCCCTCATCGCCGCCGGCATCTCCCGCTGCGTCATCGCCACGCAGGATCCCAACCCCGAGGTCAGCGGCCTGGGCATCCGCAAACTCCGCAACGCCAACGTCGAAGTTGTCCTCGGCGTCCTCCAGCAACCAGCTCGCGACCTCAACGACGCTTTCGCCCACTTCATCCAGCACCGCGCTCCCTTCGTCACTCTCAAAGCCGCACTCTCGGCCGACGGCAAACTCGCTCCCTCGCCGGCTCTCCGTTCGCGCAATCAGCCGTATTGGCTCACCAGCCCCGTCTCCCGCCATCAGGTCCAGCTCCTCCGCCATGCCAGCGACGCCGTCCTCACTGGTATCGGTACCGTCCTCGCCGACGACCCCCAACTCACCGACCGCAGCGGAATGCAGAATCCCGACCGCAGCGGAATCCCGGATCCGGCTTCCGGCAGCCTCGCCGCCCACAACGCCCTGCCCCGCCGCCGCCCACTCCTCCGCGTCGTCCTCGACACCCATCTCCGCATCCCTCTCACCTCGCAACTCGTGCGCTCCGCTGCAAACGCCTCCGGCTCACACCCGCACGTCCTTATCCTCTGCGGCGTCCATGCTCTTCAAGCTAAGGCCGTAGCGCTGGGCTCGCTCGGCGTAGAAGTCGAACACATCCCGGACTATGCCGGGCGCCTCAGCCTTCCCGCCGTCCTCTCCACCCTCGCCGAGCGTGACATCCTCAGCGTCCTCCTCGAGTGCGGCTCTCACCTCAACGGCGCCTTCCTCCAGCAAAATCTAGTCGACAAAGCTGCTCTCTTCTACGCGCCGACTGAGCTTGGCCCCGCAGCTATCCCCTTCGCCGAAGGAATCGCCTCACCCCTTCTCTTCGAGCAATCCCTCGCGCGCGTCACCCGCACCACCTACGGTCCGGACACCTGCATTACCGGCTACCTCCACGACCCCTGGCCAAACTGAGAACTGACAACCGGCAACCCGCGACTGTACCCTGTACTTATGTTCACCGGTCTCATCGAAGCCACCGGCACGCTCCTTGCCGTCACCCCCGCTGAAGGCGCGACCCGCATCACCATCGCCGCACCCACGCTCACCGCGCGCCTCAACACCGGCGACAGCATCGCCGTCAACGGAGTCTGCCTCACCGCCCTCAGCATCGAACCCAACGCCTTTCCCCCGCGCTTCTCCGCAGACCTCGCCGCCGAGACCATCGCCCGCACTACCCTCTCCCGTCTCCAACCCGACGCCATCGTCAACCTCGAGCTTCCCACTCCCGCCGGTTCCCCCCTTGGAGGCCACGTCGTTCAGGGACACGTCGACGGCACCGCCACCCTTCTGGCCCTCACACCCATCAATCCCGACGCGCCCGGCACCGATTGGCGCCTCCGCATCCGGCTCCCCGACGCCCTCACCCGCTACGTCGTCCCCCAGGGCTCCATCACCATCGAAGGCATTAGCCTCACCGTTGCTTCCATCCTCGGCAACGAAGTAGAAGTTGCCATCATTCCCCACACCTACGCCGCTACCAGCCTCCGCACCCTTGCCCCGGGTGCCCTTCTCAACATTGAAGTCGATGTCCTCAGTAAATACGCCGAACGCCACCACACCGCAGAGAAATTCATCCTCACGGACGAGCACCTCATCGCCAACGGCTACTGAACTCCCAACCGCATTCCTCTCTCCCTGGTCCACTGTGCCAGTTGATCCGGATTCATTGTCATCTTCACCAGGTTCAACCCGCCGCGATCGAGATCGACGACGATCAAATCGATTTGCTTGTTCTGCGCTCGCACATACACCAGCGACTCATTCCCGTCGCGCTGCCACTCCCGTACCATCTCCGACCAGTCCTCGCCTAAATTCGAGCGGACCGCCGCGTCGAACTCGGCCGCATCGCTGGCTCCCGTAAAGCTCTCAAACTCGATAACCTTCATCCCTTTCACACCGCCATGCGTCGCTCCGTGTGCGCACAGACTCACCACCCACATCATCGGAATCGATTTCGGTTGCATCGAATAGTGCGCGCTCAATCCCTTCACCAGCGCATCGAAGCTGTCTCCGCTTCGCTCGGAAGCATCGACGCCTTGCACCACCAACAGAACAACTCCAATCGCCACCAGCAGAAATCCCCCCGTGCGTCGCATCATTTCATCTTCTCCTTCTTCTTCGGAGTACCCTTCGGCACGCCGTAGTGAGAGCCCACCATCATCAGATCGTCCGCCGACATATGTCCCTTCAGGTGAACAAACGTCAGCTCCATCGGCTCAGCGCTGATCACAACCAATTCGCTAAATTGCCCGTCCGGCCCTGCCTTGACGCATACATCTGTGTTCTCGGTCGCGCTTCTCTCCTTCACCACATGCGACCAGCCGCCATCCTCCAGCCGCTTCCGGAATGCCTCCACATCCGCCATGTTGTACTGCCCTGTCGCGGCGTACTCGTAACTCCGCACGATCACAAAATCCATCTTCTTGGCTAACTCAGTTCCGCTCCTGTCATCGCCGTCGTCGCCAAATTTCCCCACCATCCCCAGCATGTTCTTATCCAGATTCACCTCAGTCGTGGACTTCGCACCCTGGGAGAACTTCTCCGCCCCGGCAAAGAGATCGTCCTTCTGTTGCGCTGGCCCAATTGCCCACAGAGATCCAGTTGCCAGAAGCAACCCCAGCGCAACCGCCATCCCTCTCATGCGTGCCATCATTTTCAATGTCATTGCTCTCCTCTTTCCTCTTTAACGCCCGCCCTGCTGATCCGTTCTGCAACTCCATCCAGCGTCCTGCCCGTCACTCGCATCGCAACTTCAAACTGATGTTCGACTCGCTCCGCCTTACGGCGCTCCTGCAGCCTCTCGCCCACGAACAATCCCAGCACCAGCACAGCAGCAAGTGCGCCGCCCAGCCATCTCTGCGGCTTCGGCAAAAACAGCAGCCGTCCGCCCGTTGCCGGCCTCACCCACATCTTTCCCGTACGCTGGGGCTCGGCACGCGCTTCGCTTGCGACCGCGAGAAACTTCGCCGTCGTCTCCGCGCGAACCTCCACGCGCCTCAGCGCACGCGCCAAATCCCTTTCGAATTCATCCTGCGGTTCCTGCTTAAACTCATGACTCACGCACATACTCCTTCAACATCGTTCCAGCCTTCTGTCGCAACATCTCCAGTCCGCGCTGCAGATTGCTCTTCACCGTAGCCAGCGGCTGCTCCAGGATCTTTGCGATCTCATCAGGCGCCAAATCCTCCTGGTATCGCAGTACGATCGCCGTTCTCAACCCTCTCGGCAGCGACGAAACCATCTGCTCCAATCGTGTGCCGATAGCTTGATTGCGAACTACCGTCTCATCCCATCCACGTCCGTGCTCCTCTGTCCACTCTTCCGCCGCAAACTCCGGTCGCAACCTTCCTCGTCTCAAATAATCCACCGACCGGTGCGAAACCACGCGTCTCAGCCAGAACTTCACATGCTCGGCAGACTCCATCCGGTCCAGCGAATCATGCAACTCAACAAACACATCCTGTGCAACCTCCTCGGCGGCCCCGTAATCTCCAAGAACTCGTAACGCAATCGAAAACACCATCGACTGGTGCCCTTCGACCAACCCGCGAAACTCCATCTCGTCAGTTCGCATCTACCCCGCTTACCTGCCTATACGCAATCCATACCGGCGCGGGATGCAAAAAGTTCACCCCTTTCCTCTTTTCTTTGCATAAACAAAAAAGCGCAGCCCCAGGGGCTGCGCTTCTCTACCAAAAACTTCGGGCCTAAATCGAGCTCATATTATGCAGGAACTCCTGGTTATTCCTGGTTTTCGCCAGCTTATCCGTCAATAACTCCATCGCCTCAACCGGCGACAGCGGATTCAGCACCTTCCGAAGAATCCACGTCCGCTGCAAATCTTCCTTCGGAATCAGCAGTTCTTCTTTACGCGTACCCGACCGCTGAATATCGATCGCCGGAAACACACGCTTGTCGACAAGCTTGCGATCCAGAATCACTTCCATGTTGCCCGTCCCCTTGAACTCTTCGAAGATCACTTCGTCCATGCGCGAGCCGGTATCCACCAGCGCCGTCGCAATAATCGTCAACGAACCGCCTTCTTCGATGTTTCTCGCCGCACCGAAAAATCGCTTCGGCCTCTGCAGCGCATTCGAGTCCACACCGCCTGAGAGCACCTTCCCCGACGGCGGAACAATCGTGTTGTACGCACGCGCCAAACGAGTAATCGAGTCCAGCAGAATCACCACATCGCGCTTATGCTCCACCAGTCGCTTCGCCTTTTCGATCACCATCTCGGCGACCTGTACGTGGCGCGCTGCCGGCTCATCGAAGGTCGACGAAATCACCTCGCCCTTCACCGACCGCTGCATATCCGTGACTTCTTCCGGACGCTCGTCGATCAGCAGCACAATCAGCACCACCTCAGGGTGGTTCGTCGTAATGCTGTTCGCAATCGCCTGCAGCAGCATTGTCTTTCCGGTTCTCGGCGGCGCCACAATCAATCCACGCTGCCCTTTGCCCACCGGGGTCAGCAGGTCCATCACGCGTCCGGAAAGATTCTCCCGCACCGTCTCCATCTTCACCCGCTCCGCGGCATACAGCGGCGTCAGGTTGTCGAACAGAATTTTGTTCCGCGTCTCTTCCGGAGATTCAAAATTGATCGCCTCGATCTTCACCAGCGCAAAATACTTCTCGCCCTCATGCGGCGGCCGCACGTTGCCCGAGATCGTATCGCCGGTCTTTAAATCGAACTTGCGAATCTGCGATGGCGAAACATAAATGTCATCCGGCCCCGGCAGATAGTTGTAATCCGGCGACCGCAGAAATCCATAGCCATCCGGCAGTATCTCCAGCACGCCTTCGGCAAAGATATGCCCTTCTTTTTCGCTTTGCGCCTGCAGAATTTTGAAGATCAGATCCTGCTTCCGCAGACCGCTGGTGCCGGCAATGTCGAGTCCTCGCGCGAGCTTGCTTAACTCGGCGATACTATGTTCTTTCAATTCAGAAATAGTCATGTTTTTACCTGGGATTTAAATTTTAGGAGGGATGTTTGATACTGAGGCGGGATCTGCGTGACGAGGGGGTCGTGCGGAAGGCCAGTATTATCGGGAAAGCCGTGTTGCGGGTGGGTTGTAATGCGGACAGTTAGGTTGAAATAACGGATGGGTGAAACTGCCGCGCGTTAAGCTGCGCGGCGTTCCTGCAATTGTACCTTTTCAACAACAGTGTCGTCGGACTCGTCCATCGGAATCGTGTCCTTGAAACGATCCAACACCTCGTTGGTCGTATCCTGCAACCGCGTATTCGGCTTGTGCAGCTTACGCGTAGCCTTCGACGCCAGTTGACACAGCTCGTAGCGGTTGTTCACGTGCGTGAGAGCTCCAAAAATAAGATCTGAGCGCATAGTTGTATTCCTTTCTTCGTATCTGAGGCGTAAGCGTCTGGTTGGCGCTAACTCGCCTGAAGTATCTGCAATATGGCAACCGCATTGAACCGCTGCCGCTTTCTGACTCTACATTCATTAGACGCAAAAGAACCCTGGTGGGACTCCTGCAATCTTCCTTCATTTTCATTCAGTTTCGGGGCGCCGACCGCAGCAGACGAACCAAACCTAACTGGCACACGCCAGCATAGTCCCAAATACTGTCTCTTCCGTAAAGTTCAGCGCTCACCGCGCCCAGGCGTGAAACAGAAAGCCCACCAGAAGCCTGGTTGGCATAAATTCGCACCGCAATCTACCTGACCGGATTCGAGTCTTTTGCCGGCCAAAGCAACTACGCCACACATGAAAAGTAACCTGTCCCAACGCCAAGGTCAATACTTTTTTTGGGAGCCAGTCGCTAAATAAATACCAGAAACAGGATTCTCCCAGCACCCCTTACGACCAGTAACTCCGGTCCAGCGTCCGGTACTGAATCGCCTCCGCAATATGCTTCACTGCAATGTCCTTCTCTCCGCCCAAATCCGCTATTGTCCTTGCTACCTTCAAGATACGGTCATGCGCCCGCGCACTCAACCCCTGCTGCTGCATCGCCCGCTCCAGCAATCTCTCCGCATCCGAAGAAAGCTCGCAGAACGCCCGTATCTGCTGGGTATTCATCTGAGAATTAGCGAAAATCTGCCGCGAAGCCGCCTTCGCCGACCCCCCGCCGTTACGACCAGTCCGCTCCCCACTCTGCCCAAACCGCGCATGCTGCCGCTCCCGCGCCGCCAGCACCCGCTCCCGAATCTGCTCCGACCCTTCAGCCGCCGCCCCGCCCCGCAACTCCTTATACTGCACCGCCGGAACCTCAATATGAATATCGATCCGGTCCAGCAGCGGTCCGCTTACCTTCGACACATACCGCTGAATCATCGGCGGCGTACACACGCATTCCCGCGACTTGTCGTTGAAGTACCCACACGGACACGGATTCATCGCCGCCGCCAGCATAAATCGCGCCGGAAAACTCAAGCTCATCGCCGCCCGCGCAATCGTCACATGGCCATCCTCGAGCGGCTGCCGCAGCACCTCCAGCACATTCCGCGGAAACTCCGGCAGCTCATCCAGAAACAGCAGCCCGTTATGCGCCAGCGAAACCTCGCCCGGCCGCGGCATCATCCCCCCGCCAATCAGCCCCGCATCCGAGATCGTATGGTGCGGCGACCGGAACGGCCGATGCGCCACCAGCCCCTGCTCCGCATCCAGCACGCCGGCGACGGAATGAATCTTCGTCGTCTCCAGCGCCTCTTCAAATCGCAGCGGAGCCAGAATCGACGGCAGTCTCTTCGCCAGCATCGTCTTACCCGACCCCGGCGGCCCAATCATCAGAATATTGTGCCCACCCGCAGCCGCCACCTCCAGCGCCCGCTTCGCCACCTGCTGCCCTCTCACGTCCTTGAAGTCGAACGGAAAATGCTGCATCTCATTCAATAGATCCGTCGTCTGCACCTTGAGCGGAGCCGCCGTAATCCCGCCCATCGCCGCCGAGTTCAACAGCTCCCGCACCTCCAGCAGCGACTTCACCGGATAAACGTTCACGCCCTCCACCACAGCCGCCTCGCGCGCATTGCTCGCCGGAATAATCAGATTCTTAATCCCCTTCGCCCGCGCCGCCACCGCAATCGGCAACATCCCCTGCACCGCCCGCAGGCTGCCATCGAGCCCCAACTCCCCCACCAGCAGATAATCGCTCACATCTTTGATATGCAGCGCGCCATACGCGCCAAGAATCCCAATCGCAATCGGCAGATCGAATCCCGATCCTTCTTTTTTCAGATCCGCCGGAGCCAGATTGATCGTGATCCGCGTCGGAGGAATATCGAACCCGGAGTTCTTGATCGCCGACCGCACCCGGTCGCGGCTCTCCCGCACCGCCGCATCCGGCAGCCCCACCGTATGAAACTGTTCCTGGTCTAATTTGATCTGAGCGAAATCGACTTCAACCTCAATAATGTGGGCGTCGATCCCATACACTGCAGCACTGCGAGCCGTAAAAAGCATGAATAAGCCGATGAACCCTTAGGGCGGAGGATTTTGCGCAGAAGATTTTGCCGAGTATAGCATCTGCCACAGCCTTACTCGTACGATCCGGGCGATCTCGGCCGGCGCAGTGCCTTCACCGTCATCCGTCCAACATCGTACGCGCCATAAATGATGTTGGCCCTCCAGATGTCATTTCGAAAGGTAAGGATTTCCTTGCGTAAATATCGAAACGTATAGCCGCCCGGTTTGTAGCTGCCGCCGTTCGCATCGGAGTTGAGTCCCGGTTCGGCGGGCTCGCACTTTTGCAACGTAACAACAGCTGTGGAGCCATCCGTATGTATCACGTCCCCCGTCGCGTTATGTGTGGTAATAGGCATCTCAGAACGCGAGACATAGCTGACAGATCGCACACAGCCCGCAAAGTTCAAGTCGCGAATTACATTCGATCGTTCTTCATCGATATTGGAGACGATGTGGTGCACGAACCCCTTGTACTTCACCGCGAGCACGGCGCTGGTGTCGTGAGTCGACGAACTTATCCACACCGAACCGGTCGTCCCCTCCGTCGGCCATTGCCAGATGCGAAGATGGTCGCGGCGGTCGTAACTGTTGAGACTTTTTTGCCAGTTCATGTCCTCCGGTTTGCCGTCCAAAAGAAATGGCGTCATGGGCTGTTGCGCATAGCCGCTGTTGTTAAGCAGCGCGTACATATTTTTCATGACGGAACGTTTCGAGACGGGATCCGCGTTCCGCCATCCTGCCTCACGAAACGCCGACTTCACCTCGTCCTCGGATCCGAGAAACACAATGTTGATCAAATCGGCATTAACGTTCTTTGTGGTCGTCACACGAAAAGGTAGTTGCCCGACCATCTCATCAAGTTGATCAGACTCGACCCCGATAGGTACAGATGGTCCGTTCACTCCACTGCCTTGTGCGCAGGAAACTTCCGTCGTCGTCCGCAGACGGATATCCGTACCAGCCGGATAATAGATCTCCGGCTCAGGAAAGATCGGAAACACAGCTTTGTAGACAATCAATACTGGATCGGAGTAGGGATTCCACGTGGGCAAGTGAATCAAGCGGCTGTTGATCCTCCCCTGAAACGTGTCGGAGCTGCGTATCCCTTGAATCACGCCTTTTCGAACCAGCTCGCGGGCGTTCTCCACCTCCTCCACGCGCGCGGTAAACATAACGGGAGCATCAGATCCCGCGATAGCCCGATTGAATTCAAGTTCGAGCGCCGCCGTTTCGTGTCGGATGCCCCATCCCACTTTGCGTTTGTGGCGAACAACGCCATCGATTGCTGCGCCCATGGGAAGAATGATCTCGCCATCGCAGACGAGACTCTGCGTAAGGAACGCATGGACGGAATCGCCTGCTTTCGCTGTGTAGGTAGAAATAGGATCTCGAAGACGAATCCATAATGATTGACCTGCCGGTACCTGGTCGCATCCGAAGACCACGCCGGCGGCACACATGACGCAGACGAAGACAAGCCCACGATATAGGTTAGGCCGGATTCTCATGTGGACGAGGCACCTTCCCGTATCTCAACGATAAATGAGTGAGATGAATCACCGTTTACTTCAACTTCATCCCAAACATCGCATGTCACTCCCGTAACCATCTAAATCACTCAAACAGCAGGAGATCGATTTGGCATTTTTTGTTATCTACAAATACGACCTTGCCGGCCGGCTTCGCGTCGTTTTAAATATTGAAGCGCAATGGCGATTGATTGGAATGAAGACGCGGCCACGCAAGAGTGTTGTGACAACGCGGTCGGATTGCATGAGACGCGCTTCTCACTCAACCTCAGTGCTCTTGCACAAAGTGCTACATAGAAGATATTCCTACGAAGAAAGGGGGACCGATGATCAGCGATCCACATGTATCCCGCTTCCGCCGCCTTGCACTTGCACTCCCCGAAGCTATCGAAAGCTCCCACATGAATCACCCCGACTTCCGCCTCAACAACCAGATCTTCGCCACCCTCTCCGGCCAGGAAAAAGGCTGCGGAGTCCTCAAGCTCACCCTCGAACAGCAAACCGCCTTTGTAACCGATCAACCCCACATCTTCTCTCCTGTTCAGGGAGGATGGGGACGCATGGGCATGACCTATATCCGGCTCAATCAGGCCGACGAGTCCATCATGGCGGGCGCCCTCAAGACCGCCTACCAGAACCTCCACGCCAAACAATCCCTCCAGAAATCCAGTAAGAAATCCCCAAAGAAATCCCCGGAAAAATCCGCCAAATCCGTCAGTCCAGCCAAAACAACCCGTCGACCCCTACAATAGCCACCGTGAACACCAGCCTCTTCGAACTCTTCAAAATCGGTATCGGCCCCTCCAGTTCCCACACCGTAGGCCCCATGCGAGCCGCCCTTCGCTTCACCCGCGAGCTCGCCACAAAAAATCTCCTCAACCAGATCGCAAGAGTCACCGTTGATCTCTACGGCTCGCTCGCCCTCACCGGCATCGGCCACGGAACCGACCGTGCCATCCTCCTCGGCCTCCTCGGCGAAGCGCCCGACACCGTCGATCCCGCAACCGTCGACGCAAAGATAGCCGCAGTCCGCAGCACTTACTCGCTCGCACTCAACGGCACAAGAACCATCCCCTTCGTCGAGGCCGAAAACCTCAACTTCCGCCGCAACCAGATGTATCCCGACCCAGCCATTCACTCCCATCCCAACGGAATGCGCTTCACCGCATTCGACAACACCGGCGCAAAGCTCGCCGACGAAGTCTTCTACTCCATCGGCGGAGGCTTCATCGTCTCCGAAGCCGAACGCACCGCGGAAGCCGCCAGCACCACCCGCAAAGTCCCGTACCCCTTCCGCAGCGCAGCGGACCTGCTCGCCACCGCCAGCCAACACAACCTCACCATCGCCGAACTCATGCTCGCCAACGAGGTCGCCCTGCTCAACGACCCGAAGATCTCCATCAACCGCCCCGAAGGGATCCATCCAACCGCAGAATCAGGTGCCCCAGGTCTCGATTCTGAGACCTGGGTTTTGCAGGATGCTCGGGTGCGATCCCCCGAAGAAAAAATCCGCACCAGCATCCTCGCCCTCTGGCAAACCATGCAGCAATGCACCGAACGCGGCATCGCCACCGAAGGCATCCTCCCGGGCGGTCTCAACGTCCGTCGCCGCGCGTTCCGTCTCGCCGAACGCCTCAACACCATCGGCTCCAAAGATCCCCTCGCCCCCATTGACTGGGTCACCGTCTACGCCATGGCCGTCAACGAAGAGAACGCCGCCGGTGGCCGCGTCGTCACCGCACCCACCAACGGCGCCGCCGGCGTCATCCCCGCCATCGCTCACTACTACACCCACTTCATCGACGGATCAGACGAAGAAAAACAGAAAGGCATCCTCCGCTACTTCCTCACCGCCGCAGCCATCGGCATCCTCTACAAAGAAAACGCCAGCATCTCCGGCGCCGAAGTCGGCTGCCAGGGCGAAGTCGGCGTCGCCTGCAGCATGGCCGCCGGCGGACTCGTCGCCGCACTCAACGGCACCAACGCCCAGGTCGAACATGCCGCAGAGATCGCCATGGAGCACAACCTCGGAATGACCTGCGACCCCATCGGCGGCCTCGTCCAGATTCCCTGCATCGAACGCAACGGCATGGGCGCGGTCAAAGCCATCAACGCCTCCCGCATGGCCATGCACGAGTCCGGAGACCACAAACTCTCCCTCGACCAGATCATCGCCACCATGTACCAAACCGGCCTCGACATGCAATCCCGCTACAAAGAAACCTCGCTCGCCGGCCTCGCCTTAAACATCATTGAATGCTGATTTCATTATTTGATAGGACAAAGGGATTCAGGCATGTCTGTGGGGTTTACCCTAAGAACCAACTGCTCCAATGTCACAAAGTGATTTTTCACCTACACTCCACCATTGACGTCAGGTTGCTCGTCGGATCGACATGCACGACTTATCATCGACGGTGATCGTCCACTACGAATTAGCCGATTTACGCAGAGCCCTGCTCGTGATATTGCTCCGAGATTGCAAGGCCCATTGGCGCAGTACCGTCGTCACTGTGCTTTCGCTCCGATTGACCGTTGCATCTGACCCCGAAGCAGGCCCTGCAGACTATGGCTCCAACCTCAACTTGCGCGAGTTGCGCTTTGGATGGGGCAGCATTGACTGGTCGGGAACGAGTTCGTCTTCCGTGTATCTGCACAACCATTGACCCGCTGGTTTGCAGAGCTCCAATTGCCATTACAGCTTACTCCGTCCTCTTCGGTTGTCTCCTTTCTATCAAGGCAGAACTGTGGTTCTACAGACCGCCTGTCTGGCGCTACTTGGCATAGTCGCAATCGATGAGGAAACCTCCGCAGTGTATGATCGCCCATTTCCTCGAAGACGTTATGGCAAACCATAGTTTATCCACAACCGTAACTTCACCCACCTATACACCGTTCCACCGCCAGCGCCACAGAATTTCCTCCCCCCAAACAAAGCGCCGCCACACCTTTCTTCACATCCCGCCGCATCATCTCGTAAATCAGCGTCACCAGCACTCTCGCCCCGCTAGCTCCAATCGGATGCCCGATCGCCACCGCTCCACCATTCACATTCACCCGCGCAGCATCCAGCCCCAACTCCTTCATCACTCCCAGCGCCTGCACGCTGAACGCCTCATTCAACTCATACAAATCCACCTCATCTCGCTTCCAACCCGCCCGCTTCAGCACCAACTGCACCCCGGTCACCGGAGCCAGCATCACCCACTTCGGCGCCACACCACTCGTCGCCTGTGCCTTGATCGTCACCAGCGCCTTCAACCCCAGGTCCTTCGCCTTCTCCGCCGACATCACCACCACCGCCGCCGCCGCGTCATTCACCCCCGGAGCATTTCCCGCCGTCACCGTCCCATCCTTCTTGAACGCCGGCTTCAGCGCCGCAAGTGCCTCAAGCGCCGCGGCAGGATTATCGACCGCGTCGTCCCTCACGCTCTCATCGCGCGTCACCACCGTCACCGCACCTTTCTTCCCCGGCACATTCACCGGCACCACCTCCGCATTGAACCGCCCTTCCTTCCACGCCGCGCTCGCCTTCCTGTGCGACGCCAGCGCATACGCATCCTGCTCCTCCCGTGTAATCGAATGCTTCTCCGCGACGTTTTCCCCCGTAATGCCCATGTGATAGTTCTCACACGCACACCACAGCCCATCCTTCACCATCGAATCCACCACCACCGAGTCGCCCATGCGAAATCCCTTGCGTCCCTGCGGCAACAGATAAGGCGCATTCGACATCGACTCCATCCCCCCCGCAACAACAATCTCCGCATCGCCCGCCATCACCGCCTGCGCCGCCAGCGCCACCGCCTTCAATCCCGACCCGCACACCATATTGATCGTCATCGCCGACACCGTATCGGCCAGCCCACCCTGCAACGCCGCCTGCCGCGCCGGATTCTGCCCCAGCCCCGCCGGCAGCACACACCCCATCAGACACTCATCCACGCTCGCCGGATCAATCCCCGCCCGCTTCACCGCCTCGCGAACCGCAATCGCACCCAGCTGAACCGCCGTCATCTCCGCGAACGCCCCTTGAAACTTCCCCACTGGCGTCCGCACCGCAGCAACAATCACAACATCCTTCATCGAAAAAAATACCTCGAGAAAAACTCTACTCCACTAGTTCCCTTTCACACTAGCGGGCGTCGCTCCCGGCGGCACAATGTCATACTGCGGCTCCGGCATCCCCATCAGATATTTGTCGAACCAGTTCACAATATTCTCCAGCCGCTCCACGCGATGCCACGGCTGTCCGCTCCGCGACAACTCGTGACTCTCCCCCGGAAACCGCACCATCACCGTATCGATGTGCCGATACTTCAGCGCCCGGAAGAAATCCTCCCCTCCGCCCGTCGGCGGCGTGCGATAGTCCGCATCCCCCAGGATGAACAGCATCGGCGTCTGCACCTTCGTGATGTACGTTATCGGAGAGTACTTCTTAAACTCCTCCACCTTATCGAACGGCGCGCCTTCAAACCACGTCGGCTGGAACAGCGTAAAGTCTGCCGTATACCACCAGTTCGACCAGTCAGCGATATCCCGCTGCGCCACTGCCGCTTTGAACCGGTTCGTCTGCGTCACCGTCCAGTCCGTCAGCAATCCTCCGCCGCTCCCGCCCGTCACTCCCATCTTCGCCGGATCGACATACCCCAGCTTCACCACGGCATCCACGCAATCCATCAGGTCGTGATAGTCGTCGCCCGGATAGTTATGCTGAATCACATTCGCAAATTGCTGCCCGTAGGTCGTCGACCCCCGCGGATTCGGATACACCACCACGTATCCCTTCGCCGCCATCCACTGCATCTCATGGTCGAACACCCACCCATACGCCGAGTGCGGGCCTCCATGAATATTCAAAATCAGCGGATACTTCTTCGTCTTGTCAAAATCAGGAGGCAGCTGCACAAACGACTCAATCTTGCTCCCTCCAATATCCTTCGGATTCGCCGTCGGCGTCACCTCCATATCCTGCGGCATCGTCAGGTTCAACTGCGAGAACAGCGCCTTGTTCACATCCGTCAACTGCGTCTGCTGCTTCGAACCGTCCATCGCCACCGAAAACAGATCTCCGATATTCACCGGCGTAGAGATCAGCGCCAGCATCTTCTTCGCATCCGGCCTCACCGAATAACCCACCACCGCCTGCTTCTCAGCCGTTAGTTCGTTAACAGCTCCCGTCGCCGCGTTGATCGACACCAGCAGCGCGCTCCCCCGCTTGCCCACCACATCGATGATCGACGTCCCATCCGGCGTCCACACCAACCCGCCGCGTCCCCCGCCCCGCGGAGCCGTGTTGTCGCCACCGACTCCCCCGCCCACCTCATAATCGTAGTTCGCCGTCAGATTGCGCACCGGCGGAGTCGCCGGCGCCGGCTGTGTCGGATCGATATCCATCACGAACAAGTCCCCTTGCTGATGCGATCGCGGCTTCGTCAGCGGCTGATCCTCCCCATGAAACGCGATGCGCTTTCCGTCAGGAGAGATTGCCAACCCCGAAGCATCAAACGTCAGCTTCGCCACCAGCACGCTCTGCGGAGGAGGCTCTTTCGCGTTCGTCCCCGCTTCAGGTTTTGGCGGATCGAACTCGTAAATCTCGTTGTGCGGCAGATCGTAATAAGGCTCGTCCACATGCTCCGACGTGTAATAGACATAGCTCGAGGACGGATGCCAGGTGAAGTCGCTCACGGAAAAACGCCCCGCCGTCACCTGCCAGCCCGCCACCGGCTTGGCTCCCACTTTGGAAACGTCGAAGAGATAAAGTTGCGCCGCGTCCTTCGTGTCGATATACCCGGTCCCGTTATTCCGATACACGGCCCGCGTAATAATCCGTACATCGCTCTTATGCTCGTCGCTCTTCGCCGCATCTTTCTTGTCGCTCTTCGGCTCCGGCACAATCGGCGTCTCGCTCAACCCGGCGATCCAGCTTCCATGCGGATCCCACTGCGGCGAACCAACTCCCTTCTCCATCGCTGAAACCTGCACCGGCTCGCCACCGGCCATTGCCAGCAGATAAATCTGCGGAGGCTGCGCCTTGCCGTCCTTCTCCACCGCGCGAGTAAATGCAATCTGCGTTCCGTCAGGAGACCATCGCGGCTGCGCGTCATGCGGCCCATTGGTCAGCCGCCGCGGCGCTGTCATCGGCAGGCCCGTATCCAGAAGGTAAAGCGCCGTCTCGTAGCCATCCCGCTTCGCATTCACCGTCGTCTGGACATACACCGCATGGCTGCCGTCAGACGAAAGTTGTACATCGCCGATCCACGTGAAGTCGAAGATATCTTTCTCGGTGATGTTTCGTTTCTGAGCAAACATCGCGCTCGTTAGAAGAAGACAGACAACACCCGCGATCACGTTTTTGGCACGCATTCAGCGCTCTCCCGTACTACTGAAATCAAATCGACTGCAACAATGTGGCGGTCGGTTTTTTACTTTTGATGACTATAATCCATTGCTCTTCGCGTTCAACCGCAGACTTCTAAATCTCTTTTTTGTTCCCTTCCATCGCCTCGCACCGCTTCAAATTGCCATCGAAGAGACTCCACCTGCGTCCCTTTCCTCCCTTCGGCGACAAAAAAGAAATTGCATTTTGTTCATTTTTTTCTTGACACTGAAATTTCGTAAAACTATACCTTCGTTAGCTGCATTGCAGCGTGTTGTAAACACGATGTCTAATCACTAGGGAGAACAGGCAAAATGGCAGTTAAAAAAGCAGCAAAGAAAGCAGCAAAGAAACCAGCGAAGAAGGCAGCAAAAAAGAAGTAGTCCAACTAAGGCAACCAGAAAGGGGGACGCGATGAGCGTCCCCCTTTCTGCGTCTGAAAATATTGCGATCGCTTCCCCGCCCTACTGGGCCGCGGCTTTTGTCACGCTCTTCGGAGTCGATAGATATCCCGACACCGTGTTCTTCCCGATCACATTCACCACCAGCTCATACAACACCGGGTCCTTGCCGTTGTAAAACTGCACCGGCTCATCGAGCCCTTTGTCCTTCTTTTCGATGTTGCGGTCGTCCGAACTCACCACCAGCGTATAGCGCGAGTGCTTCTCGTCCGCCTTCTTCAACTGCAGTTTGATCGTCGAAAGCAGCGTCGGCTTGGCCCCCTTCTGCAGGGTGAACTCAAGATAGTTACGGTCCCCCTTATGCTTCAGAACTTCAAGCTCGTCGTGATTGGTTGCGATCAGGCCGCTCATCACGCCCGCGTCTCCCATCACGCGGGTCAGTTGCGTTTTGGTCGCCTCAAGATCGGACTTGGTCGTCGCAACATCCGTCTTCACGCCGCCCACGTCGGTCTTCACACTGGCAACATCGGTCGACACCGCGCCAATCTGCTTTGTAGTCGCCGCCTGCTCCTGCTCCAGCTTGGCCTCCGCCGCTCTCTGCGAAGCCATGATGCTCTGCGCCCGCAGTTCAATCTGCTTCTGCGTCATGCCGACACTCTGTCCCAGAGTCTCGCTCGTCGCCCTCAGCCTGGCATTGGTCGCCTCCAGTTGCTGCGTCAACTCCGCGTTCTTCTGGTTCGCCGCCGCAATCTTCTGCTCCGCCGCCCCAAGATGATTCTGCAGACCGTAGCACCATATCAGCCCGCCTAACGCTGCCAGCAGGGCCACAGCGACCACGCCAAGCAATGCCCCAGAGATCGACCTCTGTTCTACGTACTCTTCGTCACTCATAACACTCTCCTGGTTTCTGCTTTCGTCCACCAACTCTGATCCGGCAGTCTCATACCGCAGATCAGCCCGCAGACCTCGTACCCCAAACTATAACCTCTCGCAGGCCAACTAGACTTATTCCATGGAACACCCCGACTCTTCCTATCCTGACATCTGCATCGCCGGGGCCGGCATCATCGGTCTATCTCTTGCCCTCGAACTCCACCACCGCGGCTGCCGCGTCACTGTGCTCGATCAAGCCGCTCCGCTCGCCGAAGCCTCCATCGCCGCCGCCGGAATGCTCGCCGCCGGCGACCTGCACAACCCGCCCCAACTCCACCCTCTCGCCAACCTCAGCCTCTCGCTGTACCCCGCCTTCCTCGATCGCCTTCATATTCTCTCCGGCATCCACGTCCCGTTCCAGACCCACAACACCCTGCAGGCTCTCCCCGACGGCGCTCCCACCGCAGCTAGCGAACTCACGCCCGCAGACCTCGCCCACCTCCTCCCCGCACTTGCTCGCGGCCGCCATCGATTCATCCTCCTCGAGGAAAACAGCCTCGATCCCCGTCAACTCGCCACCGCCCTTCTCGGTGCGGTCCGCGCCACCGCGATCGACCTGCGCCCCAACACGAAAGTCCTCTACGCCAACTCCCCCGCTCACTCCACAACCACCGCCGTCCAGATCCACACCTCCACCGGCATTCTTCACGCAGCCCGTTTCGTCGACTGCTCCGGAGCCTGGGCCTCCGCCACATCTCAGCTCTCCAACATCCTCGTCGCTCCGAAAAAAGGCCAGATGCTCGCCGTCTCTCTGCCTCCCTTGCTTCCCCTCAACCTCGTCGTCCGAACCGGCGACATCTATATAGTCCCCCGAACCTCCGGCCCACACGCTGGTCGCGCCATCATCGGAGCCACGATAGAAGACGCCGGCTTCGACAAGACCATCCATCCCTCCGATACCGCTCATCTGCGCGCCCTCGCCGCCGCACTGCTTCCCCAACTGGCAGACGCCTCTCACCTGGACGCCTGGGCCGGCCTCCGTCCCGCAACTCCCGACGGCCTCCCCCTCCTCGGCACTCTGCCCAATCAACCCAACCACCTCATCGCCACCGGCCATTACCGCGATGGAATCCTCCTCGCCCCTGCCACCGCCCACGTCATAACGCAACTCCTCCTCGGCCAACGCCCCTCCATCGACCTCACCCCCTTCTCCCCTTCCCGCGCACTGTCCACACAGGCATAACCCCCCTTAGAAAACTTCGTCATCTCGACCGGAGTCGCGCAGTCTCATCGCGCGACGAAGTGGAGAGATCCCCGCATTTGTCTTGCTCTCGTCATGGCACTTGCGTTGCCTCCTGCACTTGCCTTGGCCCTCGTGGGCTGGTTCATACCATTGGAGGTAAAAAGTTTGTCAGTCTGAGCGAAGCTTGGAATTTCCGTATTTCTCCGCCGCCTCGAATGGCCCGAAAGTCGCACGCCCCAACCGATATTCGCGCATCCCGCCGTGACAACCGTTTCTCCGCTGCGCTATAACCAGATGTACGAAGTTTTCCTTTGGAGAAGCGTCTTATGGCTACCGCTGTCGCACCGAAAGGCCTGGAAGGCATCGTCGCCACCAGCTCTTCTATCTGCTGGATCGACGGTGACGCCGGCGTCCTCTCCTACCGGGGCATCGACATCCACGAACTCGCGCAGCGGTCCACCTTCGAGGAGACCACCTACCTCCTCTGGTTCGGCAAGCTCCCCAATGCCGCCCAACTCGCCGACTTCACTAAACACCTCGCCGCCGCCCGCAAGCTCGACCCCAAAATCATCGACCTCCTCCGCAGCGTCCCCAAAGATGCGACCCCCATGGAGGTTCTCCGCACCGCCGTCTCCCTCCTCAGCATCTACGACGCCGACGAAGCCGATAGCTCCCACGACGCCAACGTCCGAAAATCCTTCCGCCTCACCGCGCAGATCGCCATGATCGTCGCCATCTTTGACCGCATTCGCAAATCCAAGCCCGTCATCGACGCCGACCCCAGCCTCTCCCACGCAGCCAACTTCCTCTGGATGCTCAACGGCGAGAAACCCTCCGCCACCGCCACCAACGCCTTCGACATCGCCCTCATCCTCCACGCCGACCACGAGCTCAACGCCAGCACCTTCGCCGCCCGTGTCATCGCCGCCACCCTCGCCGACATACACTCCGCCATCACCGGCGCCATCGGCGCTCTCAAAGGCCCACTCCACGGCGGAGCCAACGAGGCCACCATGCGCCTCCTCTTCGCCATCGACAAAGCCGGCGAAGACCCCGTCGAACACGTCAAACAGATGTTCGCCGACAAGAAAAAAATCTCCGGTTTCGGCCATCGCGTCTACCACACCGAAGATCCCCGCGCGACTCACCTCCGCCGCATGTCCGAGGAGCTCGGCAAAGCCGCCGGCAACACCAAATGGTTTGACATGTCCCGCAAGATCGAGCTCTTCGTCAAGCAGGAAAAGAAGCTCAACGCCAACGTCGACTTCTACTCCGCCTCCACCTACACCACCCTCGGCATCGACATCGACCTCTTCACCCCCATCTTCGCCGTCAGCCGCATCGCCGGCTGGGCCGCCCACGTCATCGAGCAGCACGACGACAACCGCCTCATCCGCCCGCGCGCCGACTACACCGGCCCCGCCTACCCGGCCCCCTACACTCCCATCGAAAAACGCTGACCGTCCCCGCACTCATTCTGCACCGCAACAAAAAGAGCAGTCCGCAAGGACTGCTCTTCCTTCATCCGCCTTCACCCCTATCTCTGGCTGGCCGGCGGCACAATCCCATTCATCCGCAGATACTCCACCAGCTGCCCATAGTGGTCAAAACCATGCGCCGTCACATAGCCCGCCAGGCTCGCCCTCGTCTGCGTCCCGCGAACGCTCTCGAACGCATTCTGTGCCGTCACCGTCCCAATCGCCTTGTGCGCAAACGCAAACGACGCCGCCAGCGCCTCCACAATCTTCTCTTTGCCTTTGATATCCGCCAGCGCCTTCACGTTCACATCCGGCTTCAGTCCGCTCATTGCCGACCCGATCGAGTAGTTCGCCGCCGCAATATGCAGCACCATCGCCCCAAACGTTCTCACGCCCTTATAGTCGCTGCCCTGCCCGGACACGAATATCTCCGCGCTCGGCGCAAAATCGTACTTCTCCGCCGGCATCGCCTTCACCAGACCCATGCACTCTTCTTCGAACGAGCTCAATACCCCGTCGAAACTCTTCGCCGGGTCAATCATCGTTCCCGGAGCGATCTTCGGAGCCGTCGGCCCCGTCTGAGCCTGCGCTCCCGTCATGCAACAACCCGCCAGCGCCAACAGCACAACCATTCGCTTCATCATCGTTCGTCTCCAATCAAATCTCTGGAATCATCGCGGCAAAATACCGCATGGCCGCGACAAGCCTACCAGACACGCCCATCCCTTCGCTTGACCGGAGATCATCTTTCACAAAAAATCCGCAACCGCAAACTCTGGAAGCCTCTCATCCGTCCCTGATATAAAGGCAACCATCCCTAAGGAGTCCCTCTCGCGTATGAAGCTGCGAATCCTGTCCCTCTCGTTGTGTGTTCTCACGGCTCTCCCCATCGTCAGCCAGACCGTCGAATCGACCCGCAAGATCACATCGCCCAAAGAAGCCTTCGGCTTCAACATCGGGGACGACTACCATCTCGCCAACTACGCCCAGCTCACCGCCTACTGGCAGACCCTCGCCAAACAGTCCGACCGCATGAAGCTCGTCGACATCGGCCCCACCGCCGAGGGCCGCCACCAGTACATGGCCATCATCTCCTCGCCCGCAAACATGGCCAAACTCGATCACTACCGCGATATCTCCCGCAAACTCGCACGCGCGGAAAATCTCACCGACGCCCAGGCCCACGCCCTCGCCCAGGAAGGCCGCGCCGTCGTCTGGATCGATGGCGGCCTCCACGCCAGCGAAACCGTCGGCGCCCAGCAGCTCATCGAGACCGTCTACCAGCTCAACGCCCTCACCGATCCCGAAACCCTCCGCTTCCTCAACGACGACATCGTCCTCTGCGTCCTCGACAACCCCGACGGCATGGACCTCGTCTCCGACTGGTACAACCGCGAGCCCGTTCCCGAAAAGCGCATCACCGACGGCCCAGCCGGCAACACCCCGCGGCTCTGGCACAAATACATCGGCCACGACGACAACCGCGACTTCTACATGAACAACATGCCCGAGACCACCAACATCTCCCGCGTCCTCTTCCGCGAGTGGTATCCGCAGATCATGTACAACCACCACCAGACCGGCCCCCTCGGCACCGTCATCTTCATGCCGCCCTTCCGCGACCCCTTCAACTACCACTACGACCCGCTCATCCCCCTTAAGATCGAAGCCGTCGGAACCGCCATGCACGAGCGCCTCGTCGAAGAAGACAAACCCGGCTCTGGCATGCGCTCCACCGCCAACTACTCCACCTGGTACAACGGTGGCCTCCGCACCGTCACCTACTTCCACAACATGGTCGGCATCCTCACCGAGATCATCGGCAGCCCCACCCCCATGCAGCTTCCCCTCGTTCCCGCGCGCCAGCTTCCCTCCAACGATCTCCCCTTCCCCGTCGCGCCCCAGACATGGCACTACAGCCAGTCCATCGCTTATGAGCAAACCAACAACCGCGCCATCCTCGACTACGCCTCCCGCGAGCGCGAGCACCTCCTCTACGACACCTACCGCATGGCCAAGAACTCCATCGACCGCGGCAGCGAAGACTCCTGGACCGTAACCCCCAAGCGCATCGCAGCCCTCGAAACCGAAGCCGCCGCCGAAGCCGCAAAAGAAAAACCGAGTGAACGCCCCGCCGCCCCCTCCTTCGACAACGCACGCACCGCCCCCGCCGACCTCTACAAAACCATCCTCCACGATCCGGCTCACCGCGACCCGCGCGGCTACATCCTCTCCGCCGATCAGCCTGACTTTCCCACCGCAACCAAATTCATCAACGCTCTCATGAAGAGCGGCGTCGAAATCCAGCAGGCCACCGCCGACTTCGACGTCGCCGGCAAGCACTATCCCAAAAACTCCTACATCGTCCTCTGCGCGCAAGCCTATCGTCCCCAGATCCTCGACATGTTCGAGCCGCAGGACCACCCCAACGACTTCGCCTACCCCGGCGGCCCGCCCAACCGCCCCTACGACGCCACCGGCTGGACCCTCGCCTTCCAGATGGGCGTCCAGTTCGACCGCGAACTCGAACCCTTCACCGGCCCCTTCGCCAAAATCACCACCGACCTCGCCGCTCCAATCCCCGGTACCATCACCGGCCCCGCAAACCCCGCAGGCTATCTCGTCAGCCACGACTACAACGACGCCTACACCCTCACCAACCGTCTCTTGAAAGCAAATCTCCCTGTCTATTGGCTCAAGACGCCGACTACCTATGCCAAAGGGGAAGAGCCGATCCGTACCCTGGCGCCTGGAGCCTTATGGATTCCATTTAGCCCGGCTTCGCAAAAACTCGTCGAAACGGCATCGAAGGAACTCGGCATCAATGCGTTCGCAGTTTCCGACATCCTCATGCCAGGACTTACTGGAGAAGAAGCTCTACAACTCCATCCCACCCGAATCGCCCTCTACGATCAGTACGGCGGCCTCATGCCCTCCGGCTGGATACGCTGGCTCTTCGAGCAGTTCGAATTCCCCTTCACCGTCATCTATCCCCAAACCCTCGACGCCGGCGACCTCCATCAGAAGTTCGACGACATCGTCTTCAGCGACGGAGCCATCCCCGCACCACGCGAAGGCCAGCAGGAAGGCCGCTTCAACCGCCAGCCCAAACCCGATCAGATCCCCGCCGAGTTCCGCCCCTGGCTCGGCACCATCACTGCCGACAAAACCATTCCGCAGCTACAAAAATTCGTCGAAGACGGCGGCACCCTCCTCGCCATCGGAAGCTCCACCGGCATCGCCCGTTACTTCCATCTGCCTCTCGAAGACGCTCTCACCGAGATCGTCAAAGGCAAAGACCAGCCCGTTTCGCCCGAGCGCTTCTACATCCCCGGCTCCCTCATTCGCACCCAGGTCGACACGACCAATCCCATCGCCTACGGCATGCCCGCCAAAGTTGATGTCTTCTTCGACCACAGCCCCGCCTTCCACGCTGCACCCAACGCCACTCTGCGCGGCGTCGAAACCATCGCCTGGTACGGCAGCGGCAACCTCCTCGACAGCGGCTGGGCCTTGGGCCAGCCCTACCTCAACAACTCCATCGCCGTAGCCCAGGCAAACATGGGCAAAGGCAAAGTCCTCCTCTACGGCCCCGAAATCACCTTCCGCGGCCAACCTCACGCCACCTTCAAATTCCTCTTCAACGGCCTCCTCTACGGTCCCTCCACCCCAACCACCCTGAAATAAATTCCCCCTCACCACCAAAGGAGACGTCCACCCCACGTCTCCTTTTTGCCTTTGCCGTTGGCTTTTTGCTTTTGCTTTTGCCTTTGTCTTTCTTGTTGTCATCCCCGAAGGGGATCTGCGTTTGCTTTTGTGGCAAGCATCCAGAGGCTGGACGCACCCCACTCATTCCGCACTAGAGCAGGTCGAGCATGACCTCTTTCCCCTCAATGTAAATCAGCATGTCCGTACCGAGCACAATCGTAAACGGTTCTGCCCCCGCCAAGTCACGCACGTATTTTGCCTCGATCCAAAGCGCAATATAATCCGTTGCTTCGGGCCCGAGACCTTCCTCGCGGTCGGTTCGAACCTTGACAACGACAGCATCCTCTGAGAATTCGTTGCTGTCGGCGTACCTCCAGCGAAGGCGCTGCCCAATGACGATCGGTCTTTCGAACACAGTCAACCTCGATTCAAATGACGACATTTAGTTTAGTCAAGACACACGCACGCCGGTGCTCGGAACTGGAAAGCGAAAGAAACGATTCGTAAACTCCTCCAAATTCCTGATTCAGATGGGATGACGAAGGGCCACCGCAGTAAAATCCACCCAACACCCATGAAGCGCCACGCTCTCACCCACGTCCTGCTTCTCGGCCTCATCGGCGGCGTCCTCATCGCCATCCTTCGCTGGTCCGAGTACCAGTTCCTCGTCATCGAGCACTCCCTCGAAATCTATGGCGCCATCGTCGCCATCATCTTCGTCGTCTTCGGCATCTGGCTCGGCATCAAGCTCACCAAACCCCGCGAGAAAATTATCCTCCGCGAAGTCCTCATCCCCTCCGCCGCCGAACCAGCTGCGCCTGCCCCCTTCACCCTCAACCAGGTCCAGCTCGACGCCCTCGGCATCACTCCCCGCGAGCTAGAAATCCTCGCCCTCATCGCTCAGGGCCTCAGCAACCGCGAAATCGCCGGCCGCCTCTTCGTCAGCGAGAACACCGTCAAAACCCACTGCAGCCGCGCCTTCGACAAACTAGGCGCCCGCCGCCGCACCCAGGCCGTCCAGCTAGGCAAACAACTAGGCCTCCTCCCTTAGAGCAGTGAGTCAAAAGTCCTCATCACCAACGGGCCCGTCATTCTGAGCGAAGTTTGTCGCGCTTTTTACGATAGACGCAGTCGAAGAGTCCGCCCTGAGCTTGCCGAAGGGACCCGAAGGGCTGAACGCCCGACACATGGTTCGTCACTCAGCTGCACGGACCGCTCGCCAGAACCGGACACACGGAATGTCGCTGCTATTTTCAGGTTGAAATCCCGGGCTGTTCTCTATTGAGCACCCATATGCCCAGGCATTTGAGAAATTGCACTCACCTCCGAGATTGTCTTGTATGAACTTGCAGTTCACCAGTTCGCAATCGATGAATCTAGTGTCTGGAAAACTAGTACCCGCGAACGTACAGTCAACGAAGCTGCAGTTTATGAAATTGCAACCGGAAAACAGACTCCAGTACCAATCAATTTTCTTGAATGAGCATGTGTGGAAATCAGAGCCCACTAGCCCGTGTTCCGAAAATTCCTCGAAGTCGCAAAACTTGAAGTAGCTTTCGTCCCACTCCATCTCATCGTGATTGTCCGAGGTGATCGTTTCTGATCTCACGGTCATTCCCTCGCATACCACCTGACGCTCATTCAGTAACTTTTGGCAGAGATAGCCGACAATGTAAGGCCGGGCGGTGCCTTCGACCAAATCGTTGTTCGATACCAAATCCTTTATCGCCAACTCCACAGTTGCCCAGAGGCGCGTTTTTTCAAGTTCAGTGTAAGGATGAGCCATGGCCACAGGTTAGTGCAATGCCAAACTCTTGCAAAGTCGGATTTTCGGCAAGTTGAGTCATTCCCATGAAACTGACACACTAGCGTTTCTCAAAAAACGACGCTCGCATACCGTTTGAGTGGGCGCAGTGACAGTAAACTGCTCTAAACCCCTCACCCCAAAGCATGATTTCCCCCAACGCACCCCCAAAATCACCCAAAAGCATGACGACAAACCCCGCCTCCGACCCGCAAAGTGTCTTCAAGTCCACCTCCACAGGAGCCTCACATTGAAGAAGACCATCCTCACCTTCGGCCTCATCTCCGGCGTTCTCTCCTCCGTCATGATGTGCGGCACCGTCCCCTTCCTCCGCGACATCAACCACGGCAACAAAGGCTATTACCTTGGCTACACCGCCATCGTCCTCTCCTTCCTCCTTGTCTTCTTCGGCATCCGCTCCTACCGGGACAACCTTGCCAACGGCGCCATCACCTTCGGCCGCGCCTTCACCATCGGCATTGGCATCACCCTCATCTCCTGCGTCTTCTACGTCGTCACGTGGGAGATCATCTACTTCAACTTCCTCCACGGCTTCATGGACAGCTACTTCGCTCACCAGATCCAGAAGATTCAATCCACACCCGGCACCCCCGAAGCCATCCAGGCCAAAGTCGCCGCCATCCGCCACTCGCAGCAGCTCTACGAGAACCCCTTCGTCAACGCCCTCTACACCTTCATCGAACCCTTCCCCGTCGGCCTCGTCATCACCCTGATCTCCGCCGCCATCCTCCGCAAAAAGCCCCAATCCCAATCCACCACACTTCCGGCGACAGCATAAAAAGCTTTGCATTGAAGAGTCCAAGCTTCAGCTCGTCCATAGATTCGCCCCTGGCGCCTTTGCATCTTCACTTGTCATCCTTCGCGCAGCGGAGGACCTGCTCTTGCCGTTGTTTTGGCTGTCGTCATTGTTTTTGGCTGTTGTCGTTGTCCTTAGTTTTGGCCGTTGCCGCTGTTTTGGCTGTTGTCGTTGTCTTGGCTGTTGTCCTTGCTTTTGGCCGTTGCCGTTGTTTTGTCTGTTGCCCTTGTTCCGGCCGTTGCCGTTGCTTCTAGGTACGCCAAGCCTTTAGGCTTGGCCCTCTCCGGCCCTTCCAAAGAAAGGGGCTTTAGCCCCTGGGGTCTTTAGCCCCTGGGGTATTCTTTCTTTGCTATGGCGACAATCCGACAAAAGCAGAGCACATACGCCATCACGATCCCGACCTTCCAGCAACATCGCCACTTCCAACGCGCCTCCAACGCAGAACTATTCATCTCAATGCTCTTCCAGCAACGGGACAAAAAGCGCTTCGAACTACATGGTTTCGTCGTTATGCCCGACCATATCCACGTCCTGATTACGCCCGCAATAAACGAATCAACAGCAAAATGCGTTCAGTACATCAAGGGCGGATATTCCTTCACCGCACGTCAACAAACGTCCGGAGAAATCTGGCACAGCGGCTATCACGAACACCGCATTAGAGACAAAGACGACTTCAAAAACCAACTCATTTACATCGGAAATAATCCAGCCCGCAAACAGTACGAACCCTATCCACACGTCCACACCAATTATCTCGACCGCATCGACACAATCCCCAATCATCTCCTCCACGACAACGACAACTAGAACAAACTTCGAAAAGATCTCGAAATCAATCGCTGCCGTCGTCGCCTTTGCTCTAGATTGCTGTTGTCCTCGTCTTGGCTTCTAGGTAGCCCAAGGCTTCAGCCTTGGGTCTCCTCTCGACCGCAAAAGAAAAGGGGCTTTGGCCCCTGGGGTATGCTCTCTCGTCTTGCGGCATCGCCTTCACCAACAGGAAGAATCTCCAACTTTAAAACTTGTCGTCTCAGACTCTTGCGAATCCTTCTGTCCAAGAATCTTTGTCGAGAAAATGTTCGTATGCCGCGAACCCCTGAGGGTAATCTCGAAAACCGGGTCGGTCCCTGACCCTCTCGATAGCTGCCTTCGCACTCTTTTCAGTGCGATATGCGCCGATCAGAAGTTCAGTACCTTCGCCAACCTCTTGCTCTTGCTCGAACCAGAGCAACCAAACACTGTCCATGCGCCATCCTCTCACGATCACGCCGCCCGCCCTGTAAAATAAAACCATGCGCCGAATCTACATGGACGCAAACGCGACCACCCCCGTCCTGCCTGAAGTCTTCGAAGCCATGCGTCCCTTCTGGATGGAGCACTACGGCAACGCCAGCTCCATCCACCAGCAAGGCCAGCAGGCCCGCGGCGCAGTCGAGAAAGCCCGCACCCAGGTCGCCCGCTTCCTCCACTGCCTCAACTCCGAGATCGTCTTCACCTCCGGAGGCACCGAGAGCGACAACCTCGCCCTCTTCGGCGTCCTTTCCAACCAGGCCGCCACCGCACACCTCATCACCACCACCATCGAGCACCACGCCGTTCTTCACGCCGCCGAATCGCTCGCAAAGAACAACATCGAAGCCTTAGCCCCTCAGTTCAAGTCACCTTCCTAGAGTGCACGCCGCAAGGCGTCATCGAACCCGCAGCCCTCAAAGCAGCCATCCGCCCCAACACCAAACTCGTCAGCATCATGTTCGCGAACAACGAGACCGGCGTCATCCAGCCCATCGCCGAACTCGCCGCCATCGCCCACGACGCCGGCGCTCTCTTCCACACCGACGCCGTCCAGGCCTCCGGCAAACTCCCTCTCGACCTCAGCGCCGATGGCCCGCTCAAGCACGTCGACCTCCTCACTCTCTCCGGTCACAAGATCTACGCCCCCAAAGGCATCGGCGTCCTCTTCGTCCGCAAGAACGTCCGTCTCGCCCCCATGCTCCACGGCGGCACGCACGAGCGCCAACGTCGCGCCGGAACCGAAAACGTAGCCTGCATCGTCGGCCTCGGCAAAGCCGCCGAACTCGCCACCACCTGGCTCTCCACCGAAGCACCCGCCGAGCTAACAGCCTTAAGAGATCGCTTCGAACAAACCATCCTCACCCAGATCGAAGACACCGGAGTAAACGGTGGCACACGCAACCCGCGTCTCCAACACCAGCAACCTCTACTTCGATCACCTCGAAGCCGAAGCTCTCGTCATCGCCCTCGACCTCAAGGGCCTCTCCGTCAGCGGAGGCTCCGCCTGTCAATCCGGCGCAGCCGAACCCTCCCACGTCCTCACCGCCATGGGCCTCGCCCCGGCCCGAGCCCGAGCCAGCATCCGTTTCTCCCTCTCCCGCCTCACCACCGCAGGAAGAGATCGACGAAGCCCTCAAACTCATCCCCACCGCAGTAGCTCGCCTACGCGAACTCTCCCCCGCCTACCGGCGCAAAGAGTCCCTGGCCGTCTAGCCTTCAAAAATAAATTTCGAAAAAGTGGAAAATTTTCGACCCTCGAAAAACGTCCGTCAAAACACCACAACTCACCAGCGAATCACCACAACTTCACCATAAAAACACCACGATTTTGCACCGCAAAATCCGCAAACCCCCTGTAAATACGCGGCCCTCACCACGCCTCACAAATACCAGGGAATATTCACCACCACAATCCTCTGATTTCCCTTCAGCAGCAACAGCAGCTTCAGCAACTGCACCCGCTGATTATGCAGCGCATTCTCCCACCAGTGCCGAACCACCAGCTCCGGCAGCAGCACCGCCACCTTGCGCCCCGGATTTTTCGCTTCAAGCTCCAGGATGTAATCCATCAAAGGATTGATAACAAAGCGGTAATTCGAAGGAATGATCTCCAGCTGCGGCTCCTGCAAACCTTCCCGCCTGATCGGCGCCATCACATGCTCATCCCATATCTCATCCAGACTCCCCTCCTCATCAGCCGAGTGAACATGCACCACCCTGATCTCCTTTGATAACAACAGCCCGAACCGCATCGCCTTCTCCGTGATCCGGTCCCACCGCGCCATCGGAATCACCACAATCGGCTCCTGCAGATTCACCAGGTTCAGCGGCGTCATATCCGCCATCTCCCGCTTAACACGCGAGTAATGCCGCTTCACCACCATCATGATCCCAATCAGCAGAGGAACCAGAAGCGCCGTTACCCACGCCCCCGCCACAAACTTCGCCACCAGCACCACCAGCGTCGTAATCCCCGTCGCCACCGCGCCAAACCCATTCACAAACGCGTGCCACAACCGTCCCGAATGCTTCTCCATTCTCAGCCAGTGCACCACCATCCCGGCCTGCGACAACGTAAACGCAAGAAAAGCTCCAATCGCATACAACGGAATCAAGCGATCCGTCACACCTCCGAACAGAATCAATATGACCGCGGTAAATCCCGTCAAAGCATAGATCCCGTGCGAATACAGCAGCCGCCGTCCGCGCAGAATGAACACATGCGGCAGGTAGTCATGTTGCGCAATCGCCCGCGCCAGCCGCGGGAAATCGGCAAATGCCGTGTTGGCACTCAACGACAGCGCCGCCAGCACCGAAGCCGAGGTAAGGAAGTAAAACCACCCTCTGCCGAACACCGCCGACGTCAAAATACTCAGCACACTTTGGAAGTGGGGCTCATCCGGCTCCATCGCCGTAATCCCGTACGCGCGAGAGAGATACGCAATTCCAAAAAGCAGAACGATCAATATCCCAATGATGATCGTCAGAGTCGCCTGTGCCTTCTTCGCACGCGGTTCACTAAATGCCATCACTCCGTTCGACACCGCTTCCACCCCGGTCATCGCTGCGCATCCACTGGCAAACGTCTTCATCAGCAACCAGATTCCGAGATACTTTATCGTCGCAGGTAACGCCGAAGGAGGAGCCAGAACCGGTACCGGATGCCCACCCGCCATATAAGTTTTGTAAACTCCAACTCCGATCAGGATCAGCAGCGTCCCGACAAAGACAAAAGTCGGCAGAATAAAGGCCGCGCCTGTATCTTTGACCCCGCGCATATTCACGATCGCGAGAATCGCCAGAATCAGCAAACAGAGAGCCAGGGTATGCGGGGCCAAGCGCTGTACCGCCGACGTCAAAGCCGTTACGCCGGCAGAGATTCCCACCGCTGCCGTCAAAATATAGTCGATCATCAGCGCGGCCGCGGCCAGCAAACCAGCCCCCGCACCCAAGTTCTCACTGGCAACCGTGTATGACCCGCCACCGTTCGGATAAGCCGCAATCGTCTGCCGATAACTGAAGAACACAATCACCAGCAGGATCAAAATTGCCGAAATTACCGGAACAATAAAGTGGGCTCCCGCCAGTCCCAGCGGGATCAGCAGCGTCATCGCTGCCTCTGGTCCGTACGCCGCACTTGTCAGTGCATCTAATCCGAAGATCGGTATTCCAGCCGCGACGCCGATGTGCTCGGCGCGTTCTTCACTAGTTGCTAAGGGTTTTCCAATAATTGAATCAGTTAGAGACATGCAATTTAGATCGTACTGTCAATCCCACTTGACCACAATCTGTCTCTTCTCTGCACTGACATCGAAAAACTCATATGGGCTTCTACAAGATTTCCGCTAAATCGAGCAGACTTGTCATCCCCATCGCTGTTTCATCCCATTCACCGCCACTTATAATCGATTGAAAACACACCCATCAGGAGCCACTTATGTCCGACGCCACCCTCTACGACATTCCCGTAAACAAAATCACCGGCGAAGGCGCCTCTCTCGCTGACTACAGAGGCAAGGTGCTCCTGCTGGTGAACGTCGCCTCCGAATGCGGCCTCACTCCCCAGTACGACGCCCTCGAAAAGGTCTACTCCCGCTTCAAAAATTCGGGCTTCGTAGTCTGCGGCTTCCCCGCCAACGACTTCGGCGCGCAGGAACCCGGTTCCAACGAAGACATCCAAACCTTCTGCCGCACCACCTACGGCGTTGACTTCCCCATGTTTTCGAAGATCACCGTCACCGGCTCTCGCACCCACCCGCTCTACCAAGCGCTCATCGCCGCCAAGCCCGAAGCCGTCGGCCCCACTCGCGGATCCTTCCGCGAAAATCTCGAAGGCTTCCTCAAGAGCAATCACAACGGCGCAACCACCAACCCCGAGCCCGGCATTCTCTGGAACTTCGAAAAATTCCTCATCGATCGCAAGGGTAACGTAGCCGCGCGCTTCTCTCCCGAAGTCCTTCCCGACGATCCACTCGTCATCGCCGCGATCGAATCCGCGCTGAGATCCTGATCCTTACTAGGCGCGGCGTGGCCAAATGCACCTGCGTCCCCAATCCACTCCCATTCGTCTATCCTTAGTAATATCTAAAATCCTAACCTCACCTCGAGAGGAAGTCTGTTCATGACCGCCCGCCACACCCTCCTGCCCTTCGCTCTACTCACCCTCGGCTTCCCCAGCCTCCTGCAAGCGCAGAAGACTCCCATTCAGATCACAGCGGACCTCACCGACGCTCCACGCAAGCTCTACCACGCGGAGATCGACATTCCCGTCCAGCCCGGTCCCGTCTCCCTTACCACGCCGAAATGGATTCCCGGCAACCACCGCCCCACCGGCCCCGTCGACGACATCACCGGCGTCGTCTTCACCGCCAACGGCAAGGTCCTACCCTGGCGCCGCGACGACGAAGACCTCTACCAGTTCCACGTCACCGTTCCCGCAGGCGTTACTACGCTGCACGCTCACCTCGACTGCATCGTCACCGCACGCATCAGCCAGAAACTCGCCGTTCTCGAGTGGGAAAAGCTCATGCTCTACCCCGCCAACGTCCCTGTCAAAGACATCCCAATCCAGCCCTCAGTGAAAGTTCCTGCTGGCTGGGGTATCGGGACCGCTCTTACTCCAACCGATGGCTACGACCCGCAACATCCCAACGGCGGCCTCACCCACTTCGCCGCAACCACCGTCGAACAGCTCGAAGATTCCCCCGTCATCGCCGGCGAGTACTTCCACGAATTCGCTCTCGCACCCGACGTCACCCCGAAGCACTACATCGACGTCGTCTCCGATCAGCCCGAAGACTCCAAGCTTCGCCCGGCGCTCCTCGCCGAACTCAACAATCTCGTCCACGAGACCGGAGCCGCTTACGCCTCGCGTCACTACAATGTCTACCACTTCCTCCTCACCCTCTCTGACGTCGCCGGTGGCGAAGGCCTCGAGCACGGCCAGTCCTCCGACAACGGCGTAGGCGAGAAGGGCTTCTCTGACCCAGCCCATCAACTGGCTGAGTCCGACCTTCTCTCCCACGAGTTCACCCACTCATGGAACGGCAAGTACCGTCGCCCCTTCAATCTCTACCAGACCGACTTCTCCAAAATGCAAGAGGGCTCGCTCCTCTGGGTCTACGAAGGCATGACCCAATACATGGGCAACGTCCTCGCCGCCCGGTCGGGCCTCAAGTCGCAGGAGCAATACCGCGACATGCTCGCTGCCTCCGCCGCCAATCTCGACAACAAGCCCGGTCGCGAGTGGCGGTCTACAGAGGACACCGCGATCGCCGCCAGCATTCTTCGCGGCGGCAACCCCGCATGGTCCAACTGGAAGCGCGGACAGGACTACTACCAGGAGGGCGAGCTCTTCTGGCTCGATGCCGACACCACCATTCGCAAGCTCACCGACAACAAAAAGTCCCTCACCGACTTCCTCCACATCTTCCTTGCCAAGGGCGGAAACACCGGGCCGCTGATCGTCCCCTACCACCGCGACGAGCTCATCGCCGATCTCAACGAAGTGGTCAAGTATGACTGGGCGAAGTTCATGCAGGACCGCATCGACGCCATCAATCCTCGCGCCGATCTCGCCGGCATCGAACAGGGTGGCTACAAGCTTGTCTACACCGACAAGCCCACGAAATCCGCCCACACCATCGCTTCAACCGGCGGTCGCCGTGGCGGCGGCATCGACGTCTGGTACTCCATCGGCATCCGCGTCAGCAGCGAAGGCAACATCGCCGACGTCCGCTGGAACGGTCCCGCCGACAAAGCCATGCTCTTCCCCGGCCAGAAGATCATCGCCGTCAACGGCAACGTCTTCTCCGCCGACGTCCTGAAAAATGCTGTCGATCAGGCCAAAGGCTCTCCCGAGCCCATCCACCTCATCCTCCAGGGCGACACCTTCGTCACCACCGCCAACATCGACTACCACGAAGGCCAGCGTTACCCGTCGCTCGTCCGTGTCGACGGAACCCCGGATTATCTCGACGACATCACCAAACCTCTCACCACGCCGGAGAAGGCGCCAGAGGAGAAGCGAGATGCTGCAAACTAGCCGCCGTACCACTCGATCGAAATGAAACGAGGCGCGGAGAGTCTTCTCCGCGCCTCGTTTCATCTTGCGCCACACAACGCAGCCTAACCAAGCCCGAGGTCCTTCCGATGCTTCGTCTCTCCGCTTTCCTCTGCGCCTCTCTTCTCACAATACCCGCGCTCGCACAAAAAACTCCCATCACCATCACCGCTGACCTCCGCGACACTCCGCGCAAGCTCTACCATGCCGAAGTCGACATCCCCGTCGCGCCCGGTCCCGTCACCCTCATCACGCCGCAATGGATTCCCGGCACCCACAGCCCCGGCGGTCCAATCGCCGACATCACCGGCCTCGTCTTCACTGCAAATGGCAAGCCGCTCGCCTGGCGTCGCGACGACGTCAATCTGTTCTCCTATCACATGACGATCCCCGCTGGCGCAACCTCTGTCCATGCCCACATCGACGTCATCGCCGCCCGCCGCAACACCACTAAAATGGCCGTCCTCGAGTGGCAGTCGATGCTCATGTATCCCGCCGGTATCCCAGTTCGCGAAATCCTAGTCCAACCCTCCGTCATCGTTCCTGAAGGCTGGGGTATCGGCACCGCGCTCACGCCCATCTCCTCCTACGACCCTAACCACCCCGCCGGCGGCATCGTTCACTATGCCCCCACCACCGTCGAGATGCTCGAAGACTCTCCCATCATGGCCGGAGCCTACTTCAAGGAGTACGCCCTCGCTCCCGACGTCACTCCCAAACACTACATCGACTGCTTCGGCGACGCACCGGAAGACGTTATCCTTCGCCCATCGCTTCTTGCTGAACTCAACAACCTCGTCCACGAAACCGGCGCCATGTATAGCTCCCGTCATTACAACGTCTACCACTTCCTGCTCACCATCTCGGCCGAAGCCGGCGGCGGCGGTCTCGAACATCATCAATCCTCCGACAACGGCGTCCCCGAACGTGGCTTCGCCGACGACAACAATCAGCTCGTCAACAGCGATCTCCTCTCCCACGAGTTCACGCACTCATGGAACGGCAAATACCGTCGCCCTGACGGCCTCGCCACACCCGACTACGCCACACCGATGAAGGGTGAGCTCCTATGGGTCTACGAAGGCCTCACCCAATACCTCGGCAACGTCCTCGCCGCGCGCTCCGGCCTCAAAAACCAACAGCACTACCGCGAGGCTCTCGCCTACTCAGCCGCCAATCTCGACTACAAACCCGGCCGCCTCTGGCGCTCCACCGACGATACCGCAATCGCTGCCTCCACCATCCGCGGTGGCAGTCAGGCCTGGGTCAACTGGCGTCGCAGCCAAGACTATTACCAGGAAGGCGAGCTGCTCTGGCTCGACGCCGACGCCACCATCCGCAAACTCACCAACGATCAGAAGAACCTCCACGACTTCCTCGTTCTCTTCCTCGCCAAAGGTGGCAATACCCCGCCTATGGTCGTCCCCTACGATCGCGCCGAACTCATCGCCGATCTCAACCAGGTCGTCAAATACGACTGGGCCGGCTTCCTCCACGACCGCATCGACAACCTCAACCCCCATGCCGACCTCGCCGGCATCGAGCAAGGCGGCTACAAGCTCGTCTACACCGACAAGCCTTCCACTTATGAGCACGCTCTGCTCTCCGTCCGCGGCGGCGGCATCGATGTGTGGTACTCCCTCGGTCTCCGTCTCACTCGCGACGGCACCATCTCCGACGTCCTCTGGGACGGCCCCAGCGATAAAGCCAAACTCGCTCCCGATCAAAAGATACTCGCCATCGATGGCAAGATCTTCTCCAACGAAGCCGTCCTCGCCGCCATACGCAAAGCAAAAACCAGTACCGAGCCCATCCGCGTCATCGTCCAGTCCGACAAGGATGTCTTCCTCGCCAACATCGACTACCACCAGGGCGAACGCTACCCCACCCTGCAACGCGTCGAAAGCGTCACAACTGACTACCTCGACGAGAACACCAAGCCCCTCACCACGCCCGAAACTGCTCCCGAAGAAAAGAAAGCCGCAAACTAGCCACGAAGAGGGCGGTGCAAATTCAAATCGCACCGCCCTTCCAAACTCTTCCGCATTTATTCGACTAAATTAGCTAACTACGTCAAAAAAAATTCGGTAAGCTTGGACTCGCCCGGAGAACCCTTCTTGATGCTGACTCTAAAAGCAAACATCATCGTCCTCTGCCTTATGATCGCCGGCGCGATGCTCTTCATGGCCGTACTCAATCGCGTCTGGCCACAGGAGAAACGCCAGGTCCACAATGACCTCATCGGGTGGCAACTCAACATCATCGGCACCACCTATGCCGTCATCCTCGGCTTCATGCTCTACACCGTGTGGACAGACTTTGGCTCCGCAAATCTCAACGTCGACCTCGAAGCCAGCGCGCTCAGAAACGTCTACCGCCTCGCCGAGGGCCTGCCCGACGCTCAGCGTATCAAGCTGCAGGACCAGTGCCACGCATATGCCTTCGCCGTCCTCAATGATGACTGGCCCGCGATGGCCAAAAGTCAGGTCCCCGAAGATAGCCACGAGATCAATCAGGCCATGTGGGAAACCCTCATGTCGGTTAAAGTCGCAACGCCATCCGAGAGCGTCGCCGAAGACCACGCACTCTCCGAACTAAGTTCTCTCACCGAACATCGCCGCACCCGCTTGCTCCAAAGCGAATACAAGCTCCCCACCATATTCTGGGCCGTCCTTCTTATAGGAGCACTCCTGACCATCACCTCTGCCTCCATGTTCGGCTCTGCCAATTACCTGCTCCACGCGCTTCAGGTCTTTTCCTTCACTCTCCTCATCACTCTTGTGCTGCTCGCCGTGGCCGACGTCAATCGACCTTTCCGCGGATGGGTCCATGTCAGCAGCTACGCCTTCGTCCGGGCGCAGGAGAATATGAGCGAGTAGGAACTTTACGCATCCGCCATCCGTCTCGCATCATGAACCTCAACCCTGCCTCAATGGAGACTCCCTCATCATGATTACCCGCCTCATCCTCCTCGCGCTCCTCATTACCGCGACTGCCGCCGCCAACGCCCAGCCTGCCGCCACCAAATGGCCCACAGAGGACGGCGTCTACACCATCAAAGACTTTCACTTCAAGGATGGAGAGACCATCCCCGAGCTTCGCCTCCACTACCTCACCCTCGGCAAGCCTCACCGTGATGCCGCCGGCCACACCGACAACGTGATCCTCCTTCTCCACGGCACCGGCGGCAACGCCCACTCCCTCATGAGCCCTGTCTTCTCCAATGTCCTCTTTGGCCCCGGCCAACCACTCGACATCAACAAATACTTCATCATCCTCCCCGACGACATCGGCCACGGCCAGTCCTCGAAACCATCCGACGGCCTCCGCATGAAGTTTCCCCAATACGACTACGACGACATGGTCGCCTCCCAGCACACCATGCTCACCGAAGGTCTCCACGTCGATCACCTTCGTCTCATCCTCGGCACCTCTATGGGTTGCATGCAGTCCTTCGTCTGGGGCGAAACCTACCCCACCTTCGCCGACGCCCTCGCCCCCTTTGCCTGCCTTCCCGTCGAACTCGCGGGTCGCAACCGTATGTGGCGTTACATGTCCATGGAGAGTATCAAGCATGATCCCGCATGGGACAACGGTAACTACACCACCGAACCGGAAGAAGGCCTCCGCGGCGCTACGGATCTGTTAGTCATCGCCGGCGGCGCTCCTCTCCAACTCCAGAAGAACTACCCCACCCGCGCCGAGGTCGAAGCTTACGTCGACAAAGCCATCGCCGCCGACATCAAGCGCACCGACGCCAACGACTTCCTTTACTATGTCAACGCCTCGCGCAACTACGATCCCTCGCCCCGGCTCTCCACCATCACCGCGCCGGTTCTCTGGATCAACTCTGCCGACGATTTCATCAACCCGCCTGAGCTTGGCATCGCCGAAAGACTCGTCAAGCAGATGCCTAACGCCAAATACATCCTCATCCCGATCTCCGACGCCACCCGCGGCCACGGCACCCACACCAACGCCGCCATCTGGAAGCAGTACCTCATCGACTTCCTGGCCCAGACCGAAAAGAAATAAAAGTCGACCCAAAATACCCGTGCTTCGCGCTTTGACTCCAGCCCACTCCGGCCAATCCGCGAGGCACTTCCCCCGTCGACAAGCCTTACTAATACCCTTTGCTCCGATAGTTCTGCGCATAAGTATCTCTGGGCATTCCTTCCCGTTTCGCCTTACCCGAAAGAGCGAACGCCTCCTGCTGGCTCATCGCTCCACCCAGCGCCACAAGAAATGGAGCCTGCCCGCTCAGCGTAAACACCGCCGGACTCAGGTCTGGATGGCTCTGTGCAATCTCCGCCACTTTCTGTTGAGCAAGATCTTCGGAGTTATAGGTGTAGACGATCACTCGCCAGCTCCCTTTGCCAACCGCGGCCGCTTTTTGCTCCGCAGGAACAGGTCGGTTCGGCACAGCTGCGGGAGCAAGAGGTGGCACGCTCTGCCGCGCAACCGGCGGCTGCGCCGGAATTTCTGACGTCGCGCCACCCGGACTCGACGATCGACTGTGCACAAAATACCACCCCAACAACACGATCAGCAGAGTCCCGACGCCATAAGCAATCCCCCGTGTCCCCAACCCGCGCGGCTTATCCACAGGAACGCTAATCCGTCTCGCTACCAGCGGTGGCGCCACCGCCGGCTCTGCAGCTGGCGGCCGAGCCGCGACAGGCGACGCAACTACCGGCCTCTCCACAGCGAGAGCATTCGGCGCCGCAGGACGAACCCCCGTCTGCGCCGAAGCCACCGGCTTCAACGCCACACCGATCTGCACCAGCCCCCACTCCCCGCTCATCCCCTTCCGCACAATTTGCTCAAACGGCGCAGCCAGCGGCAGATCCCGCGTTGCACCGTCCAGCCTCTTCTGTTGGGTCAGCGCTTCCAGCAGCACCGCGGCGTAATCATGCACATCCCGGCGCTTCAACCCGCATCCTTCCTCCCCTTCAGGAGCCTCCCGGATGCAATCGCTCCGCAGCTTGATCTCTTCGCCTACGGCCAGCACGTTCTCCGGCACGATGTGCTCATGCACAAAACCGTTGGAGTGGAGCGCCTCAATCGCTGCGAGCAGACTCGTCGCAACCTGCTTCGTCTCCAGTTCCGTTAATCGCCGCTCTCGCACAACGTCGCCAAGATTGGCATCAACCGGCTCCATCACCGCGTACACCAGCGGAGTATCGTCCACAACAACATGATTAAATTTTTTCAACGTCAGCAGATTTGGATGGTTCAGAGCCGCGACAGCGCGCCACCGCACCAGTATGTCGTGGCCATCGAAGTGCGACTCAATGAGCCGAATCACCGTCGGCTTTCCCGTGCCGTTCGACGTGGAGAAAAAAGCGCTCCGGCCTTCCGGTTGTATCAGCTTGGTAAGTGGGTAAGCGCCATCGATCGTCCGTCCTTCATATTCTGTCCACAGATCCATAGTCGGTTTCCATCCTTTGATATCGAGCCAAGGAAGAGAAATGCCGCTAGGCAAAGGAAACAGAAAAACAGCGAAAGGAATGCGCCTGCAACGTCACGCCGCTCTCGCGGCTACAAGCATTATCCTTCATTTGCGCCGCAACCCTCAACGAGAAGCTCTCTCATCGAACCACAACACTAACTTAGCCTTCCGTCGCTGCCTTCAACCCACTTCCCGCCCCATGTGCGCTCGACGCTAACTCCCCACGGGTTCCACCAGGTACTGCTCCAGCTTGCCGTCGGGCATCTCATACACCGTCACGCGCACCTGCTTGCCCGGGAATGCCACGCTGAATATCCGGAATGTCATCCCGCCGCGCTTCACCTCACCCACCTGTTTGAAGCTGGTCGGCACACCCAGCGGTTTCAGGCTCGAAGCAAAGTCCTGCACCGCTTCGGCGGTAAAGTACGCGTCGCACAACTCCGTCAGTTGCGACCGGTCCAGCTTCCCATCCTGCAACCCCGTGAAGATTTCCAGCGCCCGCTTCTCCGCAGCCGCGTCCTCCGCACTCGTGCCCGCATCCGGTGCGCCTCCCAGCACCAGCGGCGTAATGCGGCGCCCCAGCGCGCCCGCTGCACTTGAAGCATCTTCGTTTGTCAGCACCGTCACCGCCGCCTTGTCATCGGGAAACACAATATTCTCCGACACAAACCCCGACACCTCGCCGCTATGTTCGATGTAACGATGTCCATTCCGCGTTCCTACCTGAACACCTAATCCATAGTTGGTGCCCTTCCCGTTCTTCAGCTTCACCTCCGTAAACATCTCCTCGTATGAGGCCGGCGTCAGCAGCGTCCGGTCCATCATGCTGATGTTCCACAGCGCCAGATCGCTCGCCGGCATCGCCAGCTCTCCCGCCGCAAACATCCAGCCCTGTCCCTCCGCCGGAGCCGGACGCAGCGGCCCAAGCGCATGCTGGTAGTAACCGGTCGGATCGTTTGCCGGCAGCCGGCTCGCATCCGAATTGAACACGCCCGTCATCTTCAACGGGCGGAAGATTCGCTCCTGCAGCTGCTCAATCAGCGGTTTGCCGCCGGCAATCTCCACAATGCGTCCCGCAATCACGTAGTTCGTATTCGAGTACTGCCACTGCGTCCCCGGCTCAAAATCCAGCGGCTTCTTCCCCCATACATCCAGAATGTGCTGCGGATCCGCAGGTTTCATCATCGAGGTCATCACATAGTCCTCCGGCCAGAAATCCTGATACCCCGACGTCATCGACAACACCTGCCGAATCGTGACCTCATTCGCCCGCGTCAGCCCCGGCAGATATTTTCCCACCGGATCGTCCAGCTTCACCTTGCCGTCCTGCATCAGCAACAGCATCATCGCCGCCGTAAACTGCTTGCTGATCGACCCGATCGAATACTGCATCGCCGTTTCGGCCGGCATCGGCGGCTCCAGTCGCGCCATCCCGTACGCCTTCACATACGCGACCTTTCCACCCTGGACGACCGCCACGGAAGCGCTCGGCACGCCCGTCGTCTTCAATACGTCAGCCGCAGCCGCGTCGATCCCACCCGCCGTAGCCCGAGGCAAAGAGTTCTGCGCCTTCATTGGCACCGCTGCAGCACATGCGCACACAAATCCCAAAACCCGCGACGTCTTTCCCGGTACATTTCTCATGCCGGCAAGACTACCAGCGTACCCACCAAAAAGTCAGCCTCTATATCCGAGCCTCACCGAGCCCCCAAACAATCACCCAACCAACCGAAGCAGTCCAGATCACCGCCAGATAATTTCTCGATTCCGCCTGAATTTGCTACCCTTGCGCCCATGCACCTAAGACATCTCCCGCTCGCGTTAGCGCTCGCGTCCTCCTTCGCTTTAGCCCAGTCCTTCACCCCCATCCGCGAACAGAAAAATCTTTCTCCCGCCGCGATCGCGAAGCTGCACACCCTCGAGATGCTCAATTCCCTTCCCGTCGGCGAGTGGCGCTTTCATGCCGGCGACATTCCCCACGGCGAATCCCCCACGCTCGACGACTCCGCATGGCCCCTCGCCAAGCCGCGCTCCAAAGCGCCCACCGACGCGGTCTGGTATCGCCGCACCATCGAAGTTCCCAAAACCCTCAACGGCTACGACATCACCGGCTCGCGCATCTGGTTTCAGTTCCGCGCCGACGCCAACGGCCCCATGCCCGAGATCATCTACTTCAACGGCCGCCGCGTCGCCCTCGGCGATGACCTTGAACCCATCGTCCTCTTCGATCCCGCCAAACCCGGCGACAAGATCCTCGTAGCCGTCAAACTCGCCCACACCATCGACGAGAAAACCTTCGCCGGCGTCAATCTAAAGATCGAACCCAACCCGAACGCAACCGGCACCACTGCCCGTCCCAATCCCGACGACATTCGCATCCAGTGCATCACCGCCGCCAACCTTCTCCCCGCGCTCCCCACTCCGCGCAAAGACCTTCTCCCCAAAGTGGAGGAAGCCGTAGCCGCCATCGACTTCAAAGCTCTTGAAGGCAGCGACCAGTCCGCCTTCGACACCTCCCTCCGTAAATCGCAGACGATCCTCGACACGCTCCACCCCGTCCTCGCCCATGCCGTCATCGACGAAGCCGGCAACTCTCACATCGACGCCGCCTGGCTCTGGCCCCGCTCCGAAACCATCGACGTCGTCCGCCGCACTTTCACCACCGCCCTCCAGCTCATGGACGAGTACCCCAACTACACCTTTACTCAGTCCGCCGCACAGTACACTGCATGGATCGCGGAAAAATATCCCCAGATGAACGACCAGATTCGTCAGCGCGTCAAAGAGGGCCGCTGGGAGATCGTCGGCGGCATGTGGGTCGAGCCCGACCTCAACCTCCCCGGCGGCGAATCCCTCGTCCGCCAGCTCCTCGTCGGCCAGCGCTACTTCCAGAAGGAGTACGGCGTCACCGCACGCATCGGTTGGAACCCCGACTCCTTCGGTTACAACTGGCAGCTCCCGCAGATCTACAAACGCTCCGGCCTCGACTACTTCGTCACGCAGAAGATGCACTGGAACGACACCAACCAGCTTCCCTTCCGACTCTTCTGGTGGGAGTCGCCCGACGGCAGCAAGGTCCTCACCTACTTTCCCACCGACTACGTCCACGACAACGTCAACCCCACCCGCATCTCCGCCGACTTCGCCGAGTCCGCGCAACGCAACCCCGGCACCACCGAGATGCTGGACCTCTACGGCATCGGCGATCACGGAGGCGGCCCCACCCGCGCCATGCTCGATCAGGCCGACCACTGGATCGAAGCGGGCAAACAGGACGCCGTCCCCACCATGCGCTACCACACTGCGCAAAGCTACTTCACCAACGTAGAGAAAAACCTCAACCCCGACTCACCCACTTGGAACTACGATCGCATCGCTCAGGGCTACACCGCGCCTCCCGCCTCTTCCACCGGAGCCATGGGCCTCCCCACCTGGAACGACGAGCTTTACTTCGAATACCATCGCGGCGTCTACACCACCCAGGCCGCACACAAACGCAACATGCGCACCAGCGAAACCGCCACCCTCGACGCCGAAAAACTAGCCTCACTAGCGTGGCTCGACGGTAAGCCATACCCCGCCGACCAACTCACCGAAAACTGGAAAAAAATCACCTTCAACCAATTCCACGATCTCGCCGCCGGCTCAGGCATTGGCGTCATCTACAAAGACGCCCAAAAGGATTACACCGAAGTCTTCCACACTGACAACGAGATTGATGAAACATCGATGAAGGCGCTCGGCGCCGAAATCAACTCGGAAGGCAAAGGAGTACCCATATTTGTAACGAACACGTTGGCGTGGCCGCGGTACGGAGAAGTCGCTTTTACAGTGCAGCTACCAACTGCAGCGGATTCGGTCATCCTCACAGACGCCTCTGGCAAACAAATTCCCGCCCAAGTGGTCCACAAAGATATTGCCACTCACACATTCACACTGCTAGCGGATATCAATGTGCCAGCGATGGGCTACACCATCCTTCACGCTGAGTCTGGCCAAGCCACAGACCCACGCACTGTAAGCATTGAAGATCATGGAGCAAACTACCAAGTCGCAAACGGTTTCTTAAATTTCGTAGTCGACAAGACGACGGGCTGCATCACATCGATCTCCAGCTCGAAGACAATGGAGAGCAACTTTTCATATCTGGCACCCAACGCCTGCGGCAATCAACTCCAAACTTTCAAAGACACCCCCAAACAGTACGACGCCTGGAACATTGACCCCGGCACCCTCGACCACATGACGCCAATCACCAACGTCGACAGCGTCGCGATCCTCACCGACGGGTCACTCCGAAAGACCATCCGCGTCACCCGGACCTGGCAGTCCTCGCATTTCATCCAGGACATCTCCCTCGACGCGGGCGCCGACTTCATCCTCATCGACAACGACATTGACTGGCAAGAAACCCACGTCCTCCTCAAAGCCGCATTCCCCCTCGCCGCCACCGGCCCCAAAGCCACCTACGAAATCCCCTACGGCTCCATCGAGCGCACTACCACCCGCAACAACTCCTGGGAGAAAGCAAAGTTCGAAGTCCCCGCCATGCGCTGGGCCGACCTCGGCGACGCCCATCAAGGCGTCTCCATCCTCAACGACTCCAAGTACGGCTACGACGCCCTCGGCAACACCCTCCGCATCACCCTCCTCCGCTCCCCCACCTGGCCTGATCCCGACGCCGACCGCGGCCATCAACACTTCGTCTACTCTCTTTACCCGCACGCCGGCTCGTGGAAACAAGCCCTAACCGTACGCCGCGGCTACGAGCTCAACGACCCCCTCAAAGCCGAACAAGTCTTCCCCCACACCGGCACCCTGCCCGCCGAACACTCCTGGGCCAGCATTGAAAATCCCAACGTGACCCTCACCGCCATCAAGAAAGCCGAAGACTCCGACGCCCTCATCTTCCGCATGTACGAGTGGGCCGGCACACCCACCGAAGTCAAACTCCACATCCCACCCGGAGCCACCGCCGCCACCGAAACCAACCTCATGGAAAAACCCGAAGGCGCCGCCCTCACGATAAGCGGCGATACAATCATCGTCCCCATCAAGCCCTACGAGATCCTCACCGTCGAAGCCACTTATCCCAACAAAGTAGCGGCGAAGTAATCGCCGCTACGCATTACTCATTCCGCAACGCAATCACTGGATCAACACTAGCCGACCGCCGCGCCGGAACAATCGAAGCAATCGCCGCCGCCACCAGCAAGCTAAACGCAGCAAACACCAGCGATAGCGAAAGCCCCGTATTCATCGCCGCAAATGAGTGGATCAAAATCCGCTGTGCCACAAACGTCAGCACCAGCCCCACCACAATCCCCGCTCCGATCATCATCATCGAATCCCTTAGCATCAGCGTGACCACCTGCCACCGCTGCGCTCCCAGCGCCATCCGAATCCCAATCTCCGTCGTCCGTTGCGAAGCCGTAAAACTCAGCAGCCCATAGATCCCAATCGCCGCCAGCAGCAGCGCCAGTCCGCCAAACAGCGTCAGCAGCGAAACGAGCAGTTGCCGCGCCGCCAGAGAATCCGCCACAAAGCTCCCAAGCGTCTCCACGTCGTACACCGCCTCCGACGAATCCACCGCCCGCACAGCCTCCACCAGCGGCGTCTGCATCATCTCCGGACTCATCTTCGTCCGCACCACAAACACCGCCTCGCCCACCGGCTCCTGTGCCATCGGTCGATAAATCACGCCCTTGTTCTCCTCCACCTCCAGGGAATCCTTCCGCACGTGCGCGATCACCCCAACAATCTCCACCGGCGGCGAATCCTTCCCTCCCAGCAGCAGATGCCCGCCCACCGGACTCCTTCCCGGCCAGTAAGCCTTCGCCAGCATGTCGTCGATCACCGCCACCTGCGGCGAGTCTTTTCTGTCCGCCTCGTTGAACCAGCGCCCTTGCAGCAACGGAATCTCCATCGTCGCAAGATATCCCGGCGTCGCCCATCCCTTGTCGCCATGCGGACCAGGATCGTTCGGCCCCGTAGGCTTCTCCTCAATTCTGAAGCTCCCCGATGGATGCATCGCACTCGCAAACGGCGCCGGAAACACCGCAGCCGCCGCCGTAACACCAGGCTGCGCCGTCAATCGTTCCGTCACATCGCGAATAAAATTTGCCTGCTTCAAATCCTGACCCTTATAGTTCGTCGCATCCAGCGTCACCTTGCCCGTCAATACCGAATCGCTCTTAAATCCCGGATCGACCGTCTCCAACTGCCGCAGGCTCGCCAGAAACAAACCACTCCCCGCCACCAGCAAAAACGCCAACGCAATCTCGGTGCACACCAGCACATTGCGGAACCGTTGCCGCCCCGCCCCTGCCGTCGCACCTTTGCTGTATTCCGCCAGCTTCAGTGATTTGTGTCTCCGCGCAAGCTGCACCACCGGCGCCAGTCCCGCAAGAAACGCCGCAAGCAACCCAAAAACCGCAGCCACGGCTACCACCCGCAAATCCGTATGAACCGCGAATCCGGTCGCCAGATCATGCGGAATCGCCAGCAGCAACAACTTGCCCAACAGCGGCCCCCCTACCACCCCAATCGCCGTCGCCACTCCCGCAAGCAGCGCCGTCTCCACCACAAACTGCATCGCGAGTTGCCACAGCGAAGCCCCCAGCGCGCTCCGTATCGCCATTTCCTTCATCCGTGTCGAAGCCCGCGCCAGCATCAGCCCGGAGATATTCGTGCACGCGATCAACAGAATCATCACCACCACTGCAAACAACGCCATCAGCGGCTTACGCAGATCCCCTGCCGCATCCTCCGTCCACGGCTGCGCAAACATCCCCCACCCCGAGCTCTGCGCAAAATTTCCCGCCCCTCCCGTCCCCTCCCGCCGAATCTCTTCCAGCCGCTTCTGTTCAATCCCCGCATTGAACTGCGCAACCGTCACACCCGGCTTCAGCTTCACCACGCTGTTATACGATTCGTTGAACCGGTTGTCCGCCGCAAACGCCGTAGGTGCAAGTCCCAGCTGCGTCCACAACTCCACTCCCTTCGGCCACGCAAAATCGCTCCGCATCACCCCAATCACCCGGTACGACTGGTCATCCAGCAGAATCTTTTTATCGATCACATCATGCGCGCCGCCAAACATCCTCTGCCACGCCGCATAGCTCAACACCACCAGCTTCTCCGTGCCAGCAGCATCCTCCTCCGGCAAAAATGTTCGCCCCAGAATCGGATCCGCCCCAAATACCTGAAACCACTGCTGACTCACCTTGCCCGCCCGCAGATGCTGTGTCCGCCCTGCGAACGTCGCATTGAAGCTCGCCGACTGCACCATCGCCGCCTTGTCCACCATCTTGTGCAGCGACCGCGCGTCGTCAAAGTCCGGTGCCGAGACCCCGATGATCGGTAGATTCAACTGCGTATATTTGGCATGGAACGAAGCCACCCGCTCCGGATTCTGCACGCCCGACGGATGCAGCAGCACCGCCTGGATCACGCTGAAAATCGCCGTATTCGCCCCCACTCCCAGCGCCAGCGTCAATATGGTAACAATCGTAAAGGTAGGTGCCCGGAAAAGCTGCCGCACCGCATATCGCAAGTTATCGAGCACAGTGAGTCCTCCTGCTTTCAACTCATACGCAAACTCAACCCATCTTGTTCGCTAAAAAATAACGCAGCCCTTAGAGGGCCCTCCGCAACCAGGTATTGAGAATCTCCACTTGAGCCGGCGTCGCTCCCTCTGCAACCGGCAACTGGAAAGTGCTCTTCACATTCGCAGCCACCTCCACTTCGACGGTCATCTCTTTTCCGGCTCGCACCATGTGCAGGCTGATCTTTTCGCCGGGCTTCTTCGCATTGATGGCTGTATTCAAAACAACCGCAGTTGCCGCTGTCCCATCTACGTCAACAATCCGGTCGCCGGGCTGCAAGCCTGCGTCAGCAGCAGGCGACCCAGTCTCCGTATCGGTTACGATCAACCGCAACCCCAGCGCCGCTCCCCGTCCGCGCCCTCCTCGTCCAGGCGGCATCTCGTTTGGCGGTATCTCCTCCGTGTGTGTGTCCAGTCCGATCGAGCCGCCAGCAGCCGCTTCCGTCTTCGCCTCCAACTTCAATCCCGACAGCGCGAAGTACTTCGCGTAGTTCACCTCTCTTGACGTCGAAGCATAAGAAAACACCTCATCCAGTTTGGTTCCCCCCACGCTCTCGCATTCTGCGCGAAACTCGGCGTCGGTGAAACCGCGTTTTTTCCCGACGTAGTACTTCTCGTACATCCCCCGCATCACATCGTCGAGCGATCTCCGGTTTGCCGTGCTCTCGCGGATCTTCAGGTCCAGCATCGCGCCCAGCATCGCGCCATTGTTGTAGTAGGAGATCGTCGTATTTCGATCTCCACCCACTCCCGAAGAGGAGTTCCACGTGTTCCAACTCGATTCAGTCGCCGATTGATAGTGTCTGCCGGAGCTGTTCTCAAACGTTCCGATCGCAGCCGCCATCTTCTCAAGATATTGCTCCTTCGTCATCAGCCCGGCCCGAACCAGCACAAGGTCCTCGTAGTAGACCGACAGTCCCTCCGACACCCACAGCATGTTCGTCAGATTTTCCTGGTCGTAGTCGAACGGCCCCAGCGCCAAAGGACGAATGCGCTTTACGTTGAAGTTGTGAAAATATTCGTGGCTGATAAAGCTCAACCAGCGCAGGTATCCCTCGGGCGTCGTCAGAGTCGCTCCGTTGAACTGGTTCGATGAGGAATTCGCATGCTCGATCCCTCCACCGCCGCGCCCCATCATCAAAAAGGTGTAGTGCCTGTAGGGCACGTGACCCATCAAATCGGTTGCCGCCGTCACTATGGCCTTCAGGTCCGCGGTCATTCGCACGCGGTCAACCTCCGCCGGCACATTCTCAATTGCAACGTAGTGAGGTATACCCTTCACCTCGAACTCCAACTGCTCCTGATTGCCGATCAGAATCGGCGAATCGTAGAGCACGTCGAAGTCCGGCGCCTCGAACGTATCACCCTGGCCCTTCACCGCCTCCAGTCCCGTCGAGATCCTCTTCCAGTTCGGTGGCATATGAATCGTCACGCTAACCGCTTGTTGCAGATGCCCCGCGAGATTCAGCAAGAGACCCGAGGGTGACAGATAGGCGCGGTCCTCGCCCAGATAGTTGTTCGCCGCGAAGTTAGTATCGCCAAAGACGTCGTACTCGAGAACGATCACCGGAGCGTTGTCCGCCACCACGCGCCACGTGTTCTTCGTCACCTTCTCCCATGCGAGCGGATGGCCGGCCAGATCGACCGCGTGAAAGTTCGAGACATTGCGCGCATAATCGCCGATTCCGTAAAAACCCGGCGACCACTGCGGCATCTTGAAATCCTGCAACTCGCCATGCAATCCCTCGCAGCGAAAGGTCACATGAAAGGTGTGGTTTGAGGGTTGCGGCATGAAGACATTGAAGGCCATCTTCCCCTGCGCCCAGCACACACTGGTGCACAGAAGACAAAACAAAACCGTCCGCTTGAGCATGAAGGCAGTCTAAGGGCAGCCTTCGCCGAAAGACAATTGTTGGCTGGATGGAATGCAAACAGAGGCGTCCCCAAAACTCAAGTCGCTATAATGAAACAGGGGAAATTCAAGCCAGTTTGGCGAAGAGAATACCGAATTATCTACAAGCATTGATGCAGCGTAAACAGCTTAGTTGAGCCAGCTTACGCGAGGCAATAGGGTATCTAACCGACTTAGAAAATGTCAGCCGAGCTAACCAATACGATTCAGGATCCCCAACCAGCTCCCGAGGCTGAAGCGGGCGCCATCGCGGTCGCCATGTCCGGAGGAGTCGACTCCTCCGCCGTCGCCGCACTTCTGCGCGCCCAGGGAAACACCATCATCGGCCTCACCCTCCAGCTCTGGAACCAGCGCCGCCTCGCCGGACACGAAGGCATGCCCGAAGCCGTTCAGGGCCGCTGTTGCTCCATCGACGACGTCTACGACGCACGCCACGTCGCCGAAAAGCTCGACATCCCCTACTACGTCGTCAACCAGCAGGACCGCTTCGAAGCCGAAGTCGTCCGCCCCTTCGTCAGCGAGTATCTCGCCGGCCGCACTCCCATCCCCTGCACCCTCTGCAACAACCACCTCAAGTTCGACCAGCTCCTCATCACCGCCCGCCAAATCGGCGCCGACCGCATCGCCACCGGGCATTATGCTCGTAATCATTTTGATCAGGAGAGACAGCGCTGGATACTCTCGCGCCCCGAAGACAAGTCAAAAGACCAGACATATTTTCTGTTCGGCCTCACGCAGGAACAGCTCTCCCGCACCCTCTTCCCGCTCGGCGAGATGCAGAAGCCGGTCGTCCGCAACATCGCCGCCGAAGCCGGCCTCGAAGTAGCCACCAAGCCCGACTCGCAGGAGATCTGCTTCATCCCCGGGGGCGACTACAACACCTTCCTCAAGGCCTACCTCGACGAACAGAACGAAGTCATACCCGACTCTGCCGGCGAGCTCGTCACCGCCAGCGGCGAAGTCATCGGCCATCACTCCGGCATCCAGAACTTCACCGTCGGCCAGCGCAAAGGCCTTGGCCTCACCTCAACCAATCCGCTCTACGTCCTCTCCATCCACCCGGACTCGCACCAGGTCACCGTCGGCGCCGACGAAGACCTCTTCACCCGCGACCTCTTTGCCAATCGCCTCAACTGGATCTCCATCCCCGGCCTCGCACCAGGCGAAGCCATCCGCGTCAGCGCCAAGATTCGCCATCGCCACTCCCCCGCAATGGCAACTCTCAGTCGCGTCGACGAAAACACGGTCCACGCCCTCTTCGACGAGCCCCAACGCGCCATCACCCCCGGCCAGTCCGCCGTCTTCTACCAGGAAGACGAGGTGGTCGGAGGTGGCTGGATTATTTAATCAAATGGAATGGGATTCAGTCTTAAAGCACTCCTGAATGGTCGCCGCTCTACCACTCCGTATCTCGGCTCCGCGCGCCATTCGTTTTTCCGCGACCGAAGTCCTTCGCCCTTCCCACCAGAACATCCAACCCGGCCTTTAATCCGTTCATCAGTCCCGCAAGTTCACGTACCGGAACCTTAACGGCACGCTGCAACGACTCCGAAATCTCCGCCGTCGTATTCAGCACCGAAGTCACCATTCCATCGACCCGAGCTGCCTGTGCCCGCGTCCTCATATTCAGATCGCTCGCCGTTGCATCGAACTCCTGCGCCTTGCTGCGGATCACATGGCTCGTCTCCACTAGGTTCTCCGTGATGATCTTCACCTTCGGTGCCGAATCGTGCATCACGCCGTGCGTCATATCGAGGATCGGATTCACCTTCGTCCTCAACTCGTCGGCGATCTCCAGCGCACGCTTGCTCGCCTTACTCGCCCCAACTGCCACCACAATCACTGCGATCGCCTGAACCACCATCGCAATCGCCACCATGCCGACAAAGATCATCAGCAATCGCGAGTTTCCCGATGAAAGCGAACCCGAGTCCTGCATCCACATTCCCGACACCATGATTCGCGCCACTTCCATATTCGTCTCTCGCTCTCCTGCAAAGTATGAGCAACAATCATAAGGCCCGGCCACCGGAAAAGCTGGCCGGGCCCCGGATCCTGCATTTCCTACGAATTCGACTCGCTCGTCGTGTTCGCGTACGCATCCTTGCCCGCATCGATCGCAGCCGAGACCTTGCTCTGCTGCTCCTGCATCAGCCCTTTGCCCTTCTCAACATACTGGGCCCACTGTGTCCGTCCGCGGTCATAATACTCCTTGCCGCGGTCCACATAATCGCTCACCTGCTGTTTACCCTGGGCAGCCAAAGCAGCCGCCTTGTCCTGCGCCTGTTGAGCAAGCACTGCAGCCCGGTCTCTGGCATCCAGAGCGCTCGCGACCAGATCCTCCCGCGTCTCTTTACCGGCCTTCGGTGCATACAGCACGCCAACCAGCGCGCCTACTCCCAGCCCGGCAAGAAACCATCCCAACCCGCTAACTCCACTCTCGTTGTCGTTGTCTGACATGCTCTTCTCCTCTTCGGCTTTCTCATGCGGAAAACGCTTCTCCGCTGTTATATCTCAACTCCCGAATCCCCGTTTCGTCCCGCGGTGCACCTCGACATCTCCAGCATACGCTGGCCCTGTTGCCCACGATTTTCTTTCCTAAGGTGGATGCCCGCGCCGCCGATTAGGTTGCCGCCCTTCCCCCTGGCCTCCATACCCAACAATTCCTCCATCCCAAGCCAGCCGAATCACCTTCCATCAGACCCTGCGTCCTATGCAACAGAGTTACGATCCATCACCGCCATTTGCAGCCGTCCCATCCAGAACACGCCCTTCCTTTGCTACGGAAGGAACCCTCCTCATCGCACTCGCATCGAATACCGGTTCAGTGATTTACAGTGTTCGCAGAGCACCTGTTCGACGGAAGAAAAGGGGATATATGTTCGCCGCTAGAAACTCCTTCATCCCAAGCGCCTTCGCCGCAACCACCCTCATCGCCATCCTGGCCCTCGCCGGGTGCAAGGCCTCGCCGCCACCCGCACCCGCCGATGACGCCAGCCTCACCGCTGCCCTTCAAGAGCGCATCGCCGGCGACACCGCCCTCAGCACCGAGCCCATACAATCCTCCGTCCAGAAACAGATAGCCACCCTGAACGGCAATGTCAGCAGCGAAGCCGCCCGATCCCTCGCTGCAGCCGACGCCGCCCAGGTCCCCGGCATCCGAACCGTCGTCAACAATCTCATCGTCCAAGCCCCCGCACCTGCGGTCGCCGCTGCCGCAACCCTGCCCCCGCCACCTCCTCCGATCGCCACACCCGTCACCCCCAGGCCGAAGCCGGCACCCGCCGCCAAACCCAAACCCGCGCCCATCGTCCGCCAACCCGCGCCGCCCGTCGAACCCATCGCCCCACAGGTAGCCCCGCAAGTAGCCGAAGCCGCGCCTTCGCCTCCGCAGGAACTCCCGCCCCCTCCTCCGCCGCCACCGCCACCGCCACCGCCGACCTACCGTAGCATCGCCCTCCCGGCCGACACTGTCATTCCCATTCGCATCACCCAGACGCTCGACAGCGCCACCACCCAACAAGGCGACAGCTTCAGCGGCATCATCGCTGTTGACGTCATCGCCGACGGCATGCCTGTCATCCGTCAGGGCACCCCCGTCTCAGGCCGCGTCATCGCCGTTCAAGAGGCCGCTCATTACAAAGGCAGTTCTCTGCTCACCATCGAACTCACCAGCATACGCAGCCGCAATGAAAAACTCACCGTCGCCACCAATCCCTACAGCGTCCAGGGCAAAGGACGCGGCGGCAACACTGCCGCCAAGGTGGGCGGCGGAGCGGCCGTCGGCGCCATCCTCGGTGGAATCCTCGGCGGCGGCAAAGGCGCAGCAATCGGAGCAGCAGCCGGTGGTGGCGCAGGAGCAGGCGTCAACACTGTCACTCGAGGCGAACAGGTCCAGATTCCTTCCGAGACCCTTATCCAGTTCACTCTCGCCAACACGCTCTCACTCCAGGTTCCAAACAAAGACGCCGACACTTCGCCGGCGCCGAATCTGCAACCGCGTCCGTCAAACCCACAGCCAGAATAAGCGCGGAAGCTGCATCCAACCCTCTATCCGATGGAGTTCGCGTCTCCGCAGCAAGCAGATCGAAACACCATGCGAAAGCTGGTGTAAACTTAAAGGCAGCGCGCTGGTTCGATCCATAACACGCTGCCCCTACCGAACAATTTCTACTGAGGTACTCCGCCTTGACTCAGGCATCGGCAAACCGCCCAGCAGGTTTTCTCACCTTCACCCTGCATGCGCATCTGCCCTACGTCGTCAATCATGGCACCTGGCCCCATGGTATGGAGTGGCTCCACGAAGCGGCCGCCGAAACTTACCTCCCGCTCCTCCGCGTCCTCAAAAACCTCGAACGCGACGGCATTCGTTTCAATTGCAATCTCAATCTCTCGCCCATTCTCCTCGAGCAGCTCTCTCACCCCGTCTTCATCGCCGAATTCCCCAACTACCTCAACCGCAAGATCGTCGCCGCACGGGAAGACGAGGCCTTCTTCATCCAATCCGGCGAAACCCATCTCGCCGAGACCGCCCGCTTCTGGCACCGCTTCTTTTCGCAGGCACTCGAAGACTTCAATCACTTCAACCACAACATCATCGGCGCCTTCCGCCACTTCAACGACATCGGACTCATCGACATCATCACCTGCGGAGCCACCCACGGCTACATGCCGCTCCTCGGCACCGACGAAAGCGTCCGCGCTCAGATCCGCACCGCTGTCGACACCCACATCCGCCACATTGGCAAACACCCACGCGGCATCTGGGCCCCCGAGTGCGGCTACCGCCCTGCCGGTTTCTGGAACTACCCCGTCGAGTTCGCCGACGGCTCCCCCAAGCCTCCCGGCTTCGACCGCATCGGCGTCGAACAAGCTCTCTCCGAATCTGACCTCGAGTTCTTCTTCGTCGACACCCATCTCGTCGAAGAGTCCGAACGCATCCCCTCGCCCTACGAGCTGCTCAACGGCCAGGTTCCCCGCGACGAAAAAACCGAGCAGATGACCCACGAGCCCCATCGCTCCCTCTACCAGCCCTACTACGTTGACGGCCCCTACGACAAACGCTACGCGACCACCATCTTCCCCCGAGATCCACGCACCGGCGTTCAGGTCTGGTCCGGCGAAACCGGCTACCCCGGCGATGGCGTCTACCTTGACTTCCACAAAAAGCGCTGGCCCGGGGGTCATCGCTACTGGCGCGTCACCGGCTCCAAGGTCGATATGGGCGACAAGCTTCCCTACTACCCCCAGCAGGCGGCCGAGCGCGTCAAAGCCCACGCTTCCAACTTCGTCCATCTCGTCTATGAAGCCCTCAAGTCCGGCTTCAACGATGAGATTCCCCCCATCCTCTGCTCTCCCTTCGACGCCGAGCTCTTCGGTCACTGGTGGTTCGAAGGCACCCTATGGCTCGAGGCCATCGCCCGCAACCTTCACGACCGCAATGAAGGAGGAGCCACCGGCATCCAGCTCATCTCCTGCGCCGAGTACCTCGATAAATATCCTCGCGCCGGCTTCATCGCCATGCACGAGGGTTCATGGGGAGCAGAAGGCAACAACCAGGTCTGGATGAACCCCGAGACATCCTGGACCTACACCCACATCTACCCCGCCGAGCTCTACACCCGCGAAGTCTGCACCGCCGGACACTGGCGCAACTCCGCCCTTGGCAAGCGCATCATGCAACAGCTCTGCCGCGAGCTTCTCCTTCTCGAATCCTCTGACTGGCAGTTCCTCATCACTACCGGCGCCGCCCGCGACTACGCCGAGATCCGCTTCCTCACCCACAACGACCAGTTCATCGAGATCAAGTCCATCTGGCAGAGCTTCGAGTCCGCCGGCACCATCACCCAGGCCCAGCAGGCACGCCTCGCCGAGATCGAGCTCCGGGATGGCGTCTTCCCCAACATCGACCCCGGCCTCTGGGTCGCCGGCGCCCATCAATCCCGCCCCGAAGCCGCACCTTCAGTCACTCATCCCACTCCCCGCCCGGAGTCTTCAAAGAGCGGCGGAACCGTCAAATCGCGAACCGTGTCCAACGCGGCCGTAAACAGGACTGCCGCCGACCGAACCAAATTCGATGGCGTCACCACCGAACGAGGCGTAACGCACGATACGACCGTCGGCAATCTCACAGGCCCCAAAAAGACGTAGGCCGTCCTCCTACCTGTTTTTCTGTGGTTTTGGGTGCAACAATCAACCCGCCACGCCAAATCATTGAATCGTATTACTTACACAAAGACTACCCTGGGGACACCCCATCGTCCCCAAGCTGCGCTACACTGGCACCCTTCACACAATCAGCCATGGGCCACGCGCCCAAAGAAATGCAGAGTGTCTCCACCAGGAGCATTCGAAAAGGGGATGGATCAATGCAGCTTCGAACCCGCAACACCGCAGTCCTGCTCACAGTACTCATCGGCACCGCTTTTACCTGGCAATACGCTCACGCACAGAACACCACCGAGCAACCGGACAAATACGAGTGGCTTGAAGATGTCAACGGCGCCCGCTCCATGGCGTGGGTCAATGCAGAGAACGCACGTTCCGCCAAAGCACTCGACGTCGGGCCCGTCTACAGCTCGCTGACCGACACCGCTCTCAAAGTTCTTGAGTCCCCCACTCGCCTCCCCAATCCTCAATTCCGAGTCGGCACGATCTATAACACCTGGCAGGATGCGCAACACGTTCGCGGCATCCTCCGCCGCACGTCGCTCGAAAGCTACCTCACCGAAAACCCCGACTGGCATACCGTCCTCGACTACGACGCTCTCGCCAAACAGGACAATCAGAAGTGGGTCGCCAAAGGTCTCAACTGCCTCTACCCCGGCGACGGCCTCTGCCTCGTCGCTCTCTCCGCCGGCGGTGAAGACGCCGACACTCTCCGCGAGTTCGACCTCAAGACCGGCAAGTTCGTCGAGAATGGCTTCGTCCTTCCGCATTCCAAACAGAACGTCACCTGGGTCGACAAAGACACCCTGCTCGTCGCCCGCAACTGGGGTCCCGGCACCATGACACAGTCCGGCTACGCCTTCGTCGTAAAACTCTGGAAGCGGGGCACTCCTCTCGATTCGGCCAAAGAGGTCTACCGCGGCACACCCTCCGACGTCAGCGCCGGCCCCGGAGCGCTCCACGACAGCCAGGGCCACTCCGCCATCCTCCTCAACCGGGGCGTCGACTTCTTCGACCGCGAAATCTCCCTCTACACCCCCCAGGGACCGAAGAAGATCGCCATTCCCGGAAAATCCGAGATCCACGGCATGCTCGATGGCCAGATCATTCTCGAGTTGAATGAAGACTGGAAGCCCACCGGCATGTCCAGGACTTACCCGCAAGGCTCCATCGTCGCGCTCGATCTCGAAGCCGTCAAGAAAGATCCCGTCCACCTGAAACCAACCGTCATCTTTACGCCAACTGCTCAGGAGTTTGCCCAGGAAACCGCTGTCAGCAAAAACTACCTCATTCTCACCACGCTGGACCACGTTCAGGGCCGCGCTTACGTCTATGCCCGCAGCCCGAAGAACGTCTGGACATCAAAGAAACTCGACATTCCTGACAACCTCAGTGTCTCTATCCACACAGCCGACTCCTCCGACGATCACTTCTTCCTCGAAACCACCGGCTTCCTTACACCGACGTCTCTTCTTCTTGGCGACGCGGCAGCTGTGACCCTGAAACCCGCAAAGACCCTGCCCCCTCAGTTCGACGCCTCCAACCTCGTCGTTCAACAACTTCAGGCAACCTCCACCGACGGCACTAAAATCCCCTACTTCATCGTCCGCCGCAAGGACATCAAGTACGACGGATCCAACCCCACGCTCATGACGGCCTACGGCGGTTTCCAGGTCTCCGAAACGCCGCGCTACAGCGGCATCGTCGGCAAACTCTGGCTTGAGCGCGGCGGCGTCTACGTTCTCGCCAACATTCGCGGCGGCGGCGAGTTCGGTCCCGCATGGCACGAGGCCGGCCTCAAGACACATCGCGAGATCATCTACAACGATTTCGCCTCTGTTGCCAAGGACCTGTTCGCCCGCAAGATCACCTCACCCCGCCGCATGGGCATCGTAGGCGGCTCCAACGGCGGCTTGCTCATGGGCGTCGAATTCACCCAGCACCCCGAGATGTGGAACGCCGTCGTCATCCAGGTTCCCCTCCTCGACATGCTTCGCTTCGAACACATCGCTGCAGGAGCCTCCTGGGTCGGCGAGTACGGCACCGTCACCATTCCCGACGAGCGCAAGTTTCTCGCCTACATCTCCCCCTACAATCAGCTCAAACCCGACGTGAAGTATCCGGAGCCCCTCATCTTCACCACCACCAAGGACGATCGCGTGGGTCCTGTCCATGCGCGAAAGTTCGCAGCAAAGATGGAAGAGTTCCACGAACCCTTTTACTACGATGAAATTGTCGAAGGCGGCCACGCCGCCGGTGCCAACCTCAAAGAGCAGGCAAAAACGTGGGCAGAACAATACACCTACCTCACCCGCAAGCTGATGGACTAACCTCCCAAATAGCCGCAGCACAAGAAATGCAGAATCGCCTCCACCTGAGGCGATTCTGCATTTGCAAAGTAACTCCAAAATCTCTCTGAAAGAATTGGCATTTCGGCGCAAAGAGTCCATGCATAGCAGAGAGAAGTTAATAGCGGAAGCATTGCAGCTCGTATCCACATTTGTCGCGACGCGCCATCCAAGCGCAGCAGCCGCACTCCTCGCAGGCTCAGCCTCTCGCGGTGAAGCCACATCCGTCTCCGATTACGACGTGGTCCTTCTCTTCGACAAACTTCCTCAAGGCGCATGGAGAGAAATGGTCAACTTCGAAGATCGCGACTTCGAAATCTTCGCCCATGACCTCGCAACTCTGTCCTACTTCCTGAGAGAAATCGAAACCACCTCCGGCAAACCTGTCCTTGCGAAAATGATCACCGAAGGACTCCCAATGAAGTCCACATCGCACGCCATCATCGCGACCGCCAAGCAAATGGCACTCGCTACCTTGCAAGCCGGACCACCACGCTTCGACGAGACAACCCTCGAATTACGCTGCTACGCAATCACCGATCTGACACAATCCCTGTCAGCGCGGCGCGACGAAGCCACGGTCTTAGCCATCGGCACCTCGCTCTACGCCGCGCTCGCCGAGTTCTTCCTTCGCGCCGCAGGCCAATGGACCGCAACCGGCAAAGCAATACCCAACGCATTAACTTCGATAGATCCAAAGATCGCCGATCAATTTGCCAGCGCCTTCTCCGCTCTCTTCAAAACCGGCAACGCCTCGGCAGTTCAGACTTTGGTAGATACCATCCTCGCCCCACACGGCGGAAGAATGAGAGCTGGATTCAGACAACAAGCGCCGCCTTCCTGGCGAGATTAGCTAACCTGCCACTCCCACCACATTCAACATCCGTCCCGCAACACCCTTCTCCCCCCGATGCGAAAAGTATCGCCTCGCCCCATCGCCATCCCGAGCACACGCCGTACACTCCCCCACCACCGCAATCCTCTCCGCCCCCACCCCGGCGTCCACCAACTGCCGCCGATTCGCCTCCCAAAGATCCAACCGTATCTCCCCCGCATCCCCGAACCGAAACAACGAATCCGCAAACCCAAACTTCTTTCCAAACTCCGCACGCACCTCCTCCCCCACCGTATAGCAGCAAGCCCCAATGCTCGGCCCCACCGCCGCCATCAGATCCTCAAGCCGAGATCCATACTCCTCTCCCATCTTCGCCACACCGCGTTCAACAATCCCAGCCACGGTTCCTCGCCATCCCGCATGAAACGCCGCCACCACTCTCTTCGCGACATCCACCACCAGCACTGGAACACAATCGGCCGTACCCACCCCCAGTAAAATCCCAGGCACATCGGTCACCAAGCCGTCCCCCTCCAACACCGCCTTCCCATCCGCAGTTTGCAACCGGCCCTCCAACGCTCCATCCCCCTTCGCCACCACCTGCACCGCTGCGGAGTGAATCTGCCGCACTCCCACCAGCATGGCGCCACGATGATCACCACAAACGTCACCTAAGAACCGCCGTCGATTCTCCGCCACCAATGCCGGATCATCTTCCTTTGTCCACCCAAGATTAAGTGACTTCCCTCCATAAATCGTCGAAACCCCACCCGTCCGCGTACTGAACCCATGCCGCAACCAGCCGTACTGCTCCCATCCCGCGACGCGCACAATATCCACCCCCCGATCTCCATTAACTCCCCTGTTTTCAGTAACCAAACCGCCCTCCGCCCCTTCAAAATTCCTGATCTTTTCTTCTTCTGGACTTCAGGTCCGATCCTTCAATATATCCGCTTCCAAACCACAGCATTCTTCGGCCCGATGGCATCTGCGGCACTGCGTTTGTGAGCGCAACAAGCAACACCGGAAGATGCGGTAGGGTCTCACCACGGGTTAGACTTAACTGCCTTTGGTTTCAACAAAAATTTGCATCCTTCCTCAAGGATATGTAAGATACCGCGATTGTAGACATGAGAGAAAATGTGCCTAGTGTAGCCCCGCAATTCCTACGTTCCCGCATCGGTAAGGTCTGTGTTGCCATCATTGGCTCCACGGCCTCGGAGATGCTTGAAAAAGCCAGCGCCGTCGTCAAAGAGACGCCCTTCCTCGAGTTCCGCCTCGACTATCTCGAGAAGCCACTTCTCGCACTGCCCAAGCTCAAACATTTCTTCAGCGACAACACCGCCGCCACTGGCATTGCCACCTGTCGCCGCACCGCAAACGGAGGCAAATTTTCCGGCAATGTCGCCGCCGAAATCGAAGTCCTCTCCAAAGCCGCGGCAGCAGGTTTCCATATCGTCGATGTAGAGCTAGAGTCGGCTGCCGCAATGAAGAAGGGCGAACTCCAGAAGCTGCGCGATACCGGCGTGGCTCTCATCATCAGCCATCACGACTTCGCCGCAACCAAGGATCTGGAAGGCATCTACAAACGCATTCTTCCGTTTGCACCCGACTTCATCAAAATCGTTCCGACAGCCAAATCGTTAGTCGACAACGTTACCCTCATGCGTTTCATCGAACGCATGGACGATCACTCCAACATTATCGGCATCTGCATGGGCGACGCAGGCATCATCTCGCGCGTCCTGGGCGTACGCGCCGGCAGCGCCTTTACCTTCGCTGCGGCTACCGTGGGAGAAGAGACCGGGCCAGGCCAGATTGCAGCCCGTACCCTTATTGAAACCTATCGCATCGACCAGGTTGACGCTGCGACCAAGGTCTACGGGGTCGCCGGTAACCCTATTCGCAGTTCGCTCTCGCCCATCATGATGAACACGGCCTTTCGCCGCGAGACGGTGAACGCCGTCTACCTCGCGCTCCAGGCCAACAAGCTCGCCGATCTTCTCAAACTTGTCCACGAGATCCCCATCCAGGGCCTAAGCGTCACCATGCCGCTCAAGCAGGAGATCATGGCGCACCTTGAGAAGACCGATCCGCTCTCGGGAAAGATTGGCGCATGCAATACGGTCCTCCGCGCACAGGACGGCAAGCTCTATGGTTTCAATACCGACGTCGCCGGCATCACTGGCCCGATCGAGAAGCGCATGTCGCTTCGCGGTGCGAAGGTGCTCGTCCTCGGGGCCGGCGGAGCTGCGCGCGCCGCGGTCTTTGGTCTGCGGGATAAAGGCGCTGAGGTCTTCATCCTCAATCGCACCTCTGAGACCGCACAGAAGCTTGCGCGTCAGTCGGGTTCGAAGACAATCAAGAAAGACGCGGTCGCCAAGACTTCCTTCGATGTCATCATTAACGCCACGCCGATTGGCATGGCGGGAATCAAGGCGACGCAGATGCTTGAGGCGAAAGATCTCAACACGAAGCTGGTGTTCGATCTGGTGTACAACCCTATCGAGACGCCTCTGCTTCGTCTCGCGCGTCAGAAGAACATCCCTATTATCACGGGGATAGAGATGTTCGTGCAGCAGGGTGCGCGGCAGTTTGAGATCTTTACGGGTAAACCTGCACCGGAGGAGGAGATGCTTCGCGTGGTCATTCATGCTCTGCGTCAGCAGGCAGAATCGGTTGCGGAGACGGCGGCAAAAGCGGCTCCAGCGCAGGCGGCAGCTCCTAAGGCGGCGGCTCCCAAGGCGGCGGCTCCCAAGGCGCCGGCTCCCAAGGCGGCGGCTCCCAAGGCGCCGGCTCCTAAGACGCCTGTTTCCAAGACGCCAGCTGCGAAGGCGCATGCTGCCAAGGGGAAAAAGGCGACTGCCACCAAGACAAAGAGAGCGTAATTTTAGGTTTAATTTCAGAAAAAATAGAGCCCTGGTGCAAGCCGGGGTTTTGTTGTTTTTACTGGGCTTTTTGAGGGGTGTTGCGAGAAAAATGAGTGCAGCAGCCTGGTTTTTTGTGGTGAAATCGTGGTGATTCGGTGGTGAAACGTGGTGGTTCGGCGGACGTTTTTTGGGCGTTGAAAATTTTCCTCTTTTTCGAAGTTTATTTTTGATTTTTTCCACAGAATGACAAAGCCGCCCGAAAAGATGGGCGGCTTCTGTTTCAGTGGAGACGAGTGTTTAGGTGCTCTTGCCGTCGGCGGAGGCGATCTTCTCTTCGGCCTGGCGGGTGATGGCGTTGGCTTCGTCGTACTTCTCGCCGTCGTCGCCAGCCTGGTCCCATAGCCTCTGGCCTTCCTGAAGCTCTTTCTGGGCTTCGGCGCGATCGATCTCGTTGGGATGCATGGCGGTCTCGGCCAGAATCGTGACCCGTTCGGGAAGAACCTCCACGAAGCCCCAGGCGACGAAGAACTTTTGATCGCCGGAGGTGCCTCCATGCAGCCGCACCTCGCCTGCGCCAAGCTCTGCGAGCAGGGGAGCGGCGCCGTACAACGCCTCCATGTAGCCCGACATCGACGGCAGTTCGACTGCTTCCGCCGTTGCGTCGAGCAGGATGCGATCCGGCGTGACCAGCCGAACCGTCAAGAGTCCGGAATGTGTTGTGTCTGCCATCTGTTTCCTTCTTGCTCAGATCTTTGCGGCTTGGTCGAGCCGTGCCGCTTCAAAATTGAGGCATACCCCAGGGGCTAAAGCCCCGTACAAAGTTACCCCTTGAGAGCGCCAAGGCTAAAGCCTTGGCCTACCTAGAAGCACAAACTTCAAACTACCGGCGCCGCTATACCGTCTGCTTCATCTTTTCCGCGGCCTTGAGAACGTCTTCGATGCCGCCCTTGAGGTAGAAGGCCTGTTCCGGGATGTCGTCGTGCTTGCCGTCGATGATCTCCTTGAAGCTGCGCACCGTGTCGGCGACCTTGACGTAGGCGCCGGGGATGCCGGTGAAGATCTCGGCGACGTGGAAGGGCTGTGAGAGGAAGCGCTGCACCTTGCGGGCGCGCGCGACGGTGATCTTGTCTTCTTCCGAGAGCTCGTCGATGCCGAGGATGGCGATGATGTCCTGCAGGTCTTTGTAGCGCTGCAGAATCTTCTTTACGCCCTGGGCGACGTCGTAGTGCTCCTGACCGACGACGCGCGGAGCGAGAATGCGCGAGGTCGAAGCGAGCGGATCGACCGCAGGGTAAATTCCCAGCTCCGACAAAGGGCGCGAGAGCACGGTGGTCGCGTCGAGGTGAGCGAAGGTCGTGGCTGGCGCGGGGTCGGTGAGGTCGTCGGCGGGAACGTAGACGGCCTGCACCGAGGTAATGGAGCCCTTCTTGGTGGAGGTGATGCGCTCCTGCAGCTCGCCCATTTCGGTGGCGAGGTTGGGCTGGTAGCCTACGGCCGACGGCATACGGCCGAGGAGCGTAGAGACCTCGGAGCCGGCCTGGGTAAAGCGGAAGATGTTGTCGATGAAGAGGAGCGTGTCGGCGCCTTCTTCGTCGCGGAAGTACTCGGCGACAGTGAGGCCAGTGAGGGCGACGCGCAGACGCGCCCCCGGCGGCTCAGTCATCTGTCCATAGACAAGCGTGGCCTTGCTCTTGGGGAGATCTTTGAGGTCGATGACGCCGGACTCCTGGAATTCCATCCAGAGGTCGTTGCCCTCGCGGGTGCGCTCGCCGACGCCGGCGAAGACGGAGAAGCCGCCGTGCTGGCTGGCGACGTTATTGATGAGCTCCTGAATGATGACGGTCTTGCCAACGCCGGCGCCGCCGAAGAGGCCGATCTTGCCGCCCTTCAGGAAGGGCTGGATGAGGTCGATGACCTTGATGCCGGTCTCGAACATCTCTTCGCTGGTGGACTGCTCGTCGAAGGCAGGGGCCTGGCGGTGGATGGGCAGGTGCACCTTGGCGTTGACGGGACCGAGCTCGTCGACAGGTTGACCGAGGACGTTGAGCACGCGGCCGAGGGTCTCGCGACCGACGGGAACGGTGATGCCCGCGCCGGTGTCGATCGCCTTCATGCCGCGCACCATGCCTTCGGTCGCGACCATGGCGATGCAGCGCACGCGGCCTTCGCCGAGATGCTGCTGGACCTCGACGATAACGTCGAGCGGGGTGGGGACGTTGAAGCCTTCGCTGACGATGCGAATGGCCTGGAAGATGGGGGGCATCTTCGCCTCTTCGAACTGAATGTCAACGGCCGGGCCGCTGATCGAAATTACTTTTCCAATGTTCTCTGCCATAAATTCTTTCTGTCGTTCCCAAAAAATCTTTGCCATCGGGGAGGAGTGCATACCCCAGGGGCTAAAGCCCCGATTCTTGATAACTCCGTAGATTGCCAAGGCTAAAGCCTTGGCCTACCTAGAAGCAAAAGCCTGTTGTGCGAACTGCCAGGGGCTAAAGCCCCGATTCTTGCTGCGCCCCGAGATTGCCAAGGCTAAAGCCCTGGCCTACCTAGAAGCAAAAACTTCAAACCTTTACAAAGCGGCTGCACCGCTGACGATTTCGATAATTTCCTTGGTGATGGCGGCCTGGCGCACACGGTTCATGGTGAGCGAGAGGGCGTCGATCATGTCTCCTGCGTTGTTGGTTGCTGAATCCATTGCGGTCATGCGGGCGGCGTGTTCGGCCGCGACGCTCTCCAGAAAGGCGTGGAAGAGCTGGGTGGTGATGTAGCGCGGCATGAGGTGGCGGAACAACCGCTCCGGTGACTGGTCGAAGATGTAGTCGACTTCGGCGGTGCCGAATTTCTTGGCTTCGGACTCGAAGGCAGACTCGGGCGGTGCGGCGAGGCTGATGCCGGCGGTCCTGGCGGCGTGGCCGGCGGCTTCCTTCTGCTCCTCGGTCATTTCCTCGGCGACGGTGATCTCGTGTGAGCCGAGCTTGCGGATGGGGAGAAGCTTTTCGACGACGACGCGCTGCGAGATGACGGATTTGAACTCGTTGTAGACGACGTAGACGGAGTCGATTTCGGCTCGGGTGTAACGCTCGACGATGGAGCGAGCCATATCGGTGACGTCGTCGATGTTGATCTTGAGGAGCATCGTGGGATGGTCGCCGGTGACCTCGATGGGTTGAGCGCGATGACGGATGATCTCGTAGTGCGTGGCGAGATCGTTGTCGTAGTGCTCTTCCTTCTTCTCGTAGACAGCAGCGGGGTAGCGTTTGCGGAAGGTGTCGCGCGCCTTGCGGCCAACGGGCTCGATGTCGACGTTCTGCCCTTGAGCGCGACGCGCATCGACGAAGTTCTGCGCTGCTTTGACGATGTTCGAATTGAAGGCGCCTGCGAAGCCTTTGTCTCCGGCAACGACGATGACGAGAACGTTCTTCTCCTCGCGTTCCACCAGGAGCGGATGCAGTACGTCGCCGGATTCGTCGTCGTAGAGGTCGGTGCGGCGGACCAGCGATTCGAGCACGGCGGCAATCATCTGCGCGTAGGGCCGGGCGAGCATGGCGCGTTCCTGCGCGCGGCGCAGCTTGGCTGCCGAGACCATCTTCATGGCCTTGGTGATCTGCCGCGTGTTCTTGACACTGCGGATGCGTCGCCGAAGATCGAGTACGTTTGCCATTGCTTTTCCAGCTACGAATTAGCCGCAGCGGTCTCCTTCTGTTCCTTCTTCTGGTCGGCGCGCTCGGCGAGGAAGTTCGCCTTGTAGTCGTTGATGGCGGCGGTGAGACGCTTCTTGAGGTCGTCGTCGAGAGCCTTCTTGGTGGCGATGTCGGTGAGGATGGAGGTCTGCGCGGATTCGAGATAGGGATAGAAGCCGTCTTCGAAGGCGCGAAGGTCTTTGACTTCGACATCGTCGAGGAGGCCGTTGACGCCGGCGAAGAGGATGGCGACCTGCTTCTCTGCCGTGAGCGGCTGGAACTGCGGCTGCTTGAGCAGTTCGGTGAGGCGCTGGCCGCGGTTGAGCTGCTGCTGCGTGACCTTGTCGAGGTCGGAGCCGAACTGCGCGAAGGCGGCAAGCTCGCGGTACTGCGCGAGGTCGAGCTTCAGCGTTGCGCCGACTTGCTTGGTCGCCTTGATGGCGGCGGAGAAGCCGACGCGCGAGACGGAGAGGCCGACGTTGACGGCGGGACGAACGCCCGAGTTGAAGAGGTCGGTTTCGAGGAAGATCTGGCCGTCGGTGATGGAGATGACGTTGGTGGGGATGTAGGCGGAGACGTCGCCGGCCTGGGTCTCGATGATGGGAAGCGCGGTGAGCGAGCCGCCGCCGAGCTTGTCGGAGACTTTGGAGCTGCGCTCGAGCAGGCGCGAGTGGAGATAGAAGACGTCGCCGGGATAGGCTTCGCGGCCTGGCGGACGGCGGAGGAGGAGCGAAATTTCGCGGTAGGACGCGGCGTGCTTGGAGAGGTCGTCGTAGATGACGAGCGCGTGCTTGCCGGAGTCGCGGAAGTATTCGCCCATGGCGGTGGCGGCGAAGGGCGCGAGGTACTGCATGGGTGCGGGCTCGGAGGCCGTGGCCGCGACGACGATGGTGTAGGCCATGGCGCCGTACTCTTCGAGGGTCTGGACGACCTGCGCGACAGAGCTGCGCTTCTGGCCGATCGCGCAGTAGATGCAGATGAGGTTGTTCTTCGCGGAGTTGATGATGGTGTCGAGCGCGATGGCGGTCTTGCCGGTCTGGCGGTCGCCGATGAGGAGCTCGCGCTGGCCGCGGCCGATGGGGATCATGGTGTCGATGGCCTTGATGCCGGTGGCCATGGGCTCGCGGACGGACTGGCGATCGATGACGCCGGGGGCGAGCCGCTCGACGGGCAGGAACTTGTCGGTGTTGATGGGACCCTTGTCGTCGATGGGCTGGCCGAGCGCGTTGACGACGCGTCCGATGAGGGCTTCGCCGACGGGAACGGACATGATCTTGCCGGTGCGCTTGACGGTGTCGCCTTCTTTGATCTCGGTGTAGTCGCCGAGCAGGACGGCGCCGACCTGATCTTCGTCGAGGTTCATGGCGAGGCCGGCTACGTTGTGGGGGAATTCGATGAGCTCGCCGGCCATGACTTTGTCGAGGCCGTGGACGCGCGCGATGCCGTCGCCGAGAGAGATGACGGTGCCGACCTCGTCGACCTGAATGCGCTGCTCGTAGTTCTCGATCTGCTCCTGGAGCAGCTTGGTTATCTCATCTGCCTTGATCTGTGCCATGTCTTCCTTCTACTTGAATCGTATCAATCGGAAATTTGGGATTGCCGCCAGCAAAGAACTTTACGCGTTTACAAGCCTCTGCTTCAACTGCTGCAATTGGGTGCGGATGGAGCCGTCGTACACGGTTGATCCGATACGCACTACGGCGCCGCCCAGCAGAGTTGCATCCTGGCGGTAGGTGGCGCGGACCTGGCCGCCTGCGAGCCGGGTGACCTGGGCCTCGAGTTCGGCGCGATCCTGCTCGTTCAGGGGAAGCGCGCTGGTGATCTCGGCCTCGGCCATGTGAGTCTGCTCGTCGGCGACGGCGTGGTACTCGGCGAAGATTTCGTTGAGGTCATCGAGGCGCTGATGATCCATGATGACGGCGAGGAAGTTGCGCACCTGAGGAAACATGCCGATGCGCGCGGCGATCGCGTCGAGGACTTTGAGTTTTTGCTCGGTGGTGATGGAGGGATTCATCAGAACTTCGCGCAGCTCGCGACTGCCGGCGAAGGTTAGGCTGAAGTCGTTGAGCTGCTGCTCGGCCTGGGCGGCATCGAGATGCGCCGCGGTGGCAACGGCGGCAAACGCATGGGCGTATCGCAGGGAGAGAACCGACATTAGTTTTGCCCGCCCTTCGGGTCGTCGCCGGTGAGCCGGCGCGCGAAGCTCTGCACCAGCAGACGGTCGGTTTCGGCGGTGACGATCAGCTTGCGTGCGGCCTGGTCGACGGCGAGCTCGGCCGCATACTGCTGGAGCTGCCGCTGCGCCAGAGTGGTCGCGGTGGCGATCTCCTGCTCGGCCGCAGCGATGATCTTCTGCTTGTCTTCTTCGACGCTGGCACGGATGCGCTGCTCATCGTGCGCGGAGTCCTTGTCGGCCTGGGCGCGCAGCGCGGCAATCTGGTCGTCGAGCTTGCTGAGGCGCGCTTCGACGCTGTTCAGGCGGGCGTTGGCCTCTTCGGTCGCGGTGCGCGCATCGACGAGATTCTTCTGGATGGCGGTGCTGCGGTCGCGAAAGGTCTTGGGCAGGGTCTTGGCTAAGAACCAGCCGATGAGCGCGGCCAGAACGGCAAAGTTCAGAACCGTAAAGGTGGTCGCTGCCTGCTCGGCGTTCAGGCCCACCATTCCGCCCAGCTTGCGGACCGCGTCGGAGTGAAGGAACTCGTCGTTCTCGCTGGCTACCTGCTTGTTTTTCTCCGGCGACTGCGCTTCCGGCGTACTCTGCTGGCCGGTTGGGGTCGACTGCTGAGCGGGGGCATGGCAGACGGGGACAAAAAGAAGAGCCGCTATCGCCAGAACGGGCAGGAGTCTCTTCACGCTCAGGCTTGATCCAGCGTTGATTGGGGAACGCATCATTGCGCTGCTCCCGTGGGACGAACGCCGGCCGGAAGGACGGCTTTGAGGATTCGCGTGCTGAGGTCGTCGCTCAATCCTGCGATCTGGAGCCTTGCCTCCTGGGCGCTCTTGTCGATCTGCTGGCGAGCGCCGCGGACCTGTTCCTGGGTGTGGCGGCGCACCTGGGTAAGGGCCGCCTCGCGTTCCGCGTTCCATTGCTTCAGTTTCTGATCCCGAAGCTGGAAGATCTCGTTTCTGGCTGCGCGCAGCTTCTCCTCGTAGGCGGTGGTCTCGGACTCGGCCCTGGCGATTGCCTGGCGCGCCTGTTCCACTGCGCCCGAGGTGCGCGCGCGGCGCTCGGCCAGCACGCGATCGAGGGGGCGCCGAACCAGAATGCCGTAGGCTGCCACCAACAAAATAAACAGGATCATCGTCGGCACGGAGCCGAGCACAAGTTCACCGAGTTGACTGAGTATCTGGTCCATGAAAAGAGAGGTTGTGGCCTTTGAGGGTCCTGTCGTGAAGCTGTCTCACGCAGCTGGATTGGGGTTACTGGAGCGCTTGTGGAGGAGAAGCCGGAAAGTGCGAGGTACACCTAGTTTTAGCAAAGCGATTGCGGGAGTGTCAACAAAATCTCCGTCGATAACCGCTCCGCCTGTTCGATTTTCGCACGGATTTCCCTGGCCCGGTTTTCATCCGATTCTGACCGGTTTTCCTGCCGGATTTGCTGTTTGACTTCCCGCAACAAAGGACTAGACTGTTAATCACTACCTGGACCCTACTATCTGGGTCACATAGGTCGCGTGATTGGGGACACCACCTCCGCTCCCCATCAGGCGGCCTATGCTAGTTAAGGGCGCAATTCAGGGAATGGGATCGGGATACTAGGAGCTCGCCTCGCCTCGCTCCCGGAACCTGCGAAACCGGTTGAGCAACGATGCCGGGCCACGCGCTGTAACGTAGGCGAGATTGCCTTCAAATCTTTTTCCTTTGACAATCGCGCCAGCCTCCAGCGCGGCCAGAATCGTGCCCTCGGACTGTGGGAGACGGAAGCGCACCTCGATCACCGGGTCCTCCAGCAGTGCGGCATCGATTGCCTCGAGAAGGTGATCCAGGCCGAGCTTCTTCAGGCCGGAGACCGCGACGCTTCCCGGCGCTGCCAGGGGCACTTCCGCTTCGTGCACCAGGTCGATCTTATTCAACACTTCAATGACCGGCTTCTTCGCGACATCGAGTTCGGCGAGCACCTTCTGCACCTGAACCTTCTGCTCCTCCACCATGGGGCTGGACGCGTCGCGCACATGCAGCAGAAGCTCGGCCCGCTCCACCTCTTCGAGCGTTGCGCGAAAGCTGGTGACGAGGGTGTGCGGCAGATTGCGGATGAATCCCACGGTGTCCGACAGCAGAATCTTTCTGCGCGAGGGAAGCTGCAACTGGCGCAGCTTGGGATCGAGGGTAGCGAACATCCGCGACGACTCGAGGACGCCTGCCTCGGTCAGCGCATTGAACAGTGTGCTCTTGCCGGCGTTGGTATATCCCACCAACGCAACGACGGGAACCGGCACAGCCTCGCGGCGCTGGCGCTGTTGGCGGCGAATCCGCCGCACGGATTCCAACTGCTCTTTCACATGGTCGATGCGCAGGTTGATCTTGCGGCGGTCGGTCTCGAGCTGCGTCTCACCCGGCCCGCGTGTACCGATGCCGCCGCCCAGCTGAGACATCATCTTCCCGCGACCTGCCAGCCGCGGCAGCTGATACTCCAACTGCGCCAGCTCCACCTGCAACTGACCCTCCCGGGTGCGGGCGTGACGGGCAAAGATATCGAGAATCAACTGGGTTCGGTCGATGACCCTGCAAGGCAGCTTCGCTTCAAGATTGCGCAGCTGCGATGGCGTCAGGTCGTGGTCGAACAGCACCAGATCGGCGCCGGTGGAGGCGATGACGCCCTCAATCTCTTCCAGCTTGCCGCCGCCCACCAGCGTCGCGGGGTCGGGTTTCGCGCGGCGCTGAATCAGGGTCGCCGCAACCTCGGCTCCGGCGCTGCGGGCAAGCTCTTCAAACTCGGCAAGCGAAGCGTCGAAGCCAAGCTCGGCCGCCTGCTTTCTGTCTTCAGGGGTGGCGATGTCTGCGGAACGTTGGCGACTGCTGCCGTCGCGTGACGCCGCGGACGAGACGGCTGCCGCATCGCGCGCCAGACGTGCGGCCGCTGTCAGTTTTCGCCGTTCGGCGGTAAACTCCACCGCAACCAGGACGGCGCGTTCCGCCGACGAGACGCGCTGCGCGTGACGCACGGCCGCGGCCTGTGCCGCGACGAGACTCTGCCGCACAGTCTTACCTCGACTGACCTTCGTACTCTCAGTTGTCAACGGCTAGCGGCCTTGCGTTCCGTTCGCCTCTTGCACCGCTGCTCCAGCTGGGGCGGAGCTTACCGAGGCGCGTGCCTCCGGCTTGCCTTCCGGCCGTATGTCTCCATGCATGCCGGCTCGTCCGCTCACCACCGTCGAGATCGCATGCTTGAAGATCAACTGCTCCTGGCTGTTGTTTTCCAGCAGTACCGAGTATTTGTCAAAAGACCGGATTTTCCCTGTCAGCTTGACGCCGCTTACCAGGTAGATCGTGATCGGACTCTTGTCTTTTCGCACTGTGTTGAGAAAAGTATCCTGAATGTTCTGTGCCGGCTTTGATTCCATGGTGCCGATCTCCTTAGCTAAATTCGTTTACCGTGCCATAAGGTTTTGCCGTGGTCCATTAACTTCAGAAGAAATCTCAGCTTACTGACGAACTGAGTCCGAAGCCAAGACTGACAACGATACGAGTATCCACGGCAATTATCAACCTGAAACCGTTTTTCTCCTTCCGATTCTCCGCAAAGGACGATTCAGGCTTGTTAGACGGAATTGAAAGGATAACGGGAGTCAACCGACATTCCCGACTGCGATATACATTGATAGACGTGCCGGTACACAATCCACAACCCGTTCAGATGCTTGATTTTTCCCGGCAGTTTGCCAGCATTCGGCAGGAACTGCTGGACGCGATTGAGGCTGTGTGCACGTCGCAGCGATTCATTCTCGGCCCCCAGGTCGCCAGCTTCGAGCAGGCTGCGGCTACTGCCTGCGCCGTACCGCATGCCATCGGCTGCGCCAGCGGGACCGACGCCATCTGGCTCGCGCTGGCTGCGGCGAACGTCGGCCCCGGCGATGCCGTCGTCACGACGCCGTTCAGCTTCTTCGCCAGTGTCAGCGCGATTCTCCGCTGCGGGGCACAGCCTTTACTGGCCGATATAGACGCAACCACTTTCAACCTCTCCGCGGCGGCCGCGGAAAAAACCATTCGCTCGCATGCCGGCGCCCGCCTCAAAGCCATTCTGCCGGTTCACCTCTACGGCCAGTGTGCCGACTGGGACGCGTTTACCGCATTGAAACAAAGACACGATGTTTTACTGGTCGAAGACGCAGCGCAAGCCTTCGGGGCTACGTGGAATGGAGTTCCCGCCGGCGCTCTCGGCGATGCCGCCGCGTTCAGCTTCTATCCGACGAAAAATCTCAGTGCAATGGGCGATGCCGGGCTGGTCACCACTACCTCCGCCGCGATCGACGACCACGCTCGCGTTCTGCGCTCGCACGGCATGCGCCGCCGTTATTATCACGACGAGATCGGCTGGAACTCGCGTCTGGACAGTCTGCAGGCGGCCATCCTCGAGGTGAAGCTGCGCTATCTGCCGCAGTGGAACCAGCAGCGCCGCGACCGCGCCGCCCGCTACGATCAGCTCTTCCGCAACGCCGGACTCGCGGCCGGAAACGTGAAGGAAGGCATCGTGCTTCCCTTCACCGATCCGCGCGCCGGCCATGTGTTCCATCAGTACGTGATCCGTGCGCCTCGCCGCGACGAGCTGCGCGAGTACCTCAGCGACCGCAGGATAGGGAGCGAGATCTACTACCCTCTGCCGCTGCATCAGCAGATCAGCCTGGCAAATCTCGGATATAAAGCAGGTGACTTCCCGGTGAGCGAAGCCGCGGCGCAAGAGGTTCTGGCGCTGCCGATGTACTCCGAGCTGCGTTACGATGAGCAGCAGACGGTGGTGGAAACGATTGCGGGCTTCTATGCCTGACTTTTATGCCTGAGTTGGATGGGCTTGAAACGGATGCAGAAAGGCCTAGCGCTTCTTCGCTCTGCCTTGCGGCTTGGCCTCTTTTTTCTCGACTCGCTCCGGGCGCGCCTCCGCGACCTTTGGCGTTCCCGGCTGAATCACCGGCCTCACCAGATTGCTCTCCAGCCGGTACGTCTTAAGGATCGTCTTCCCGGGTACGATGGCGCCGGTCACGGGATCGGGAATCACTGGCCCTGCGTCATCGGAGAGCACCTTGTAGCTGAAGGTCGGCTCAGGCGTCGTTGCGGTCGCAGACTTTCCATACGGATCGGCCGCCATCTTGATCGTGACCGGAAGATAGCCTTCGATATTCTTGTCGCGAAAGCCCGTCTCGTAGCGGTGCTTCTTCAGGCTCCAGGTGAACACGCGCACCTGATCGAAGTCATAGGGCAACCCCGCCTTGTAGGGGCTCATGACGGTGAGGTAGATCGGAATATTTTTGTCTGCCTGCTCCGCCCCTGGATCGTTCACCGTGGTGAGAACGTAGGCCCCGACGATCCTCTGGCCTTCGGCGTAACGCGTGATGGAATCGGGAGCATCGACGTCCATGTAGCGGCTCAGCAGCCAGCCCGTATCTCCCTTCGAGTCGCGCACCAGCCACCAGTCTTCCATCACGGGCGGAGGCGGAGCCTCTGGGGCCTGGGTTTTCGTCTGGGATTTCGTTCCTTTACCCGCAGGCGCAACGGCGGGCTTTTCCACCGCGGCTCTCGTCCCCGGCGGCAGAGGCTTGGGCAGCGTCGCCCTCTCTAACAGCTTCAGCTTCTCGCTTTCGCCCAGCCGATAAAACCGCTCCGTCTCGCGGCCCGGCGAAATATGCAGGTACACCTCGTCCCGGGTCACACCGGAGGCAACGGTGGGATCATCCTTGTGCTTTTGTTTCAATTCTTCGAACTGGTCAAAGATCGCCTGGGTGGCAACTACCTTCTCGTCGATCCACCCCTGCTCGCCCTTGCTCGTCTGGACGCGCACGAAGCGCCGGCCATGTTCGAGCACCTGGAGCTTTTCGCCGTTCTCGACCGTTGCGGTACGATTCGAAACCGCCGCAACGCGGTCTCGCAGGAACGTCTCCTTCGCGGTGACATAGACGTACTGCGCGGCCGGCTTAGACCGCAGTCTGGAGCAACCGCCAAGCCCGATGGTCATGCACGCTGACAGCACCACCAGAACTGCGAACCGCCAGGTCCTGAGCCACCGGCCGAATTGTCCAGAAGAAGAAACGATGACCGCAAAACTCCCCAGCACGAAACACACCACTACTTCCATACTACGGCGATGAGGAAGAATCCGTCAGGCGTCCCGGGTCAATTTGGCGCGCCATACTCAAACGAGTATCTCCCTCTCGTTGATCTCTAGTTGGTCAACGCAAGGGCGACGGCTCCCGCCGGATCGACGCCGGTTGCGATGCTGGTTGCCGGATTGAGCTTTCCCGGCACAGGAATATCGAAGCTATACATGGTCATATCGGGGTCGCCGCTGACCGCGACGGCGAGCACAAATTTGCCGGTGGCATCGGCCCCGAGAGCCTGCACGCCCGCTCCGCTGGCGTATGGCGACCCACCCAAAGGCGTCAGCGATAACGCCGCTGTGGTCGCGCCCGGCACGATGGTATAGCCGGAGATCGTTCCATCTGTGCGGTTTGCGGCGTAGAGATAGGTCCCCGTCTTATCCAGCGTCACCGAGAAGGTGCCGTTACCCGCGGCAAAAGGCGACCCCGTCACCGGGCTCAGCGTTCCTCCCCCTCCTATGCTGAACACTGCGATCCCGCCGTTGGTCCCGCTGCGGGCGACATACAGATAAGCCGTCCTGGCATCGACGGTAAGCCCATAGTCGCCGGTCGCCGAGTTTCCTGTCGACAGGCTCTGGCTGCTCGCTGCAACTCCCGTCGTCGTATTGAACGTAAAGATCGCATCGCCTGCAGTGCCAAGCGCGGCAAAGATGAGTGTTCCGTCAGGCGAGAAGCGCACCAGCGTCGGCTGCCACGTCCCCGAGGTGATCGAGTAGGTGGCAGGCGCAGTGACCGAGGACAGGCCACCCGTCGAAGCATTGATTTGAAAAATATCAAGCTGCTGCGTCGTGCCGTCCAGCACGACGAGCCATTGTCCGTTCGGCGACACTGTCATGGAAGTGGCAAAGACGCCCGCGGGTTGCGAACCGGTGCTCGGCGTCGTCAGCGAACCGTCGGAGTTGATGAAATAGACGAATACCCCGGTCGCCGATCCCACATAGAGGAGAGTATTGTTCGGCGTCACCACCATCGACAACGGCTTATAGCCCGCGGCCAGTGGTGAGCCGTTCACCGCCGCCAGGGTTCCTGCGCCAATCGAAAATCCGCCGATCGAACTCGCTGCCTGATTCGCGACGTAAACGAAATTTCCCGTAGTTCCCCCGCCTCCCCCTCCGCCGCCGTTAATGGGAGGGAAGAAGTCGGCACATCCCGTGAAAACAGGCAGCATCGCAGCGATCGCGATCGCCGCCCACTGTCTCACACTTCTCCTTCGCTTCATCACGTCCAGGCCTCTTGGTACCATCATTGCTATCGCCGGGTTCTACTTGTGTTCAAGACTAATTCAATCGGTGTTCCTCTATAATCTGCGCAATGTACCTATCGAAGCATCTGCTCCGCCTGAGCGTGGCCGCGCTTGCATGCACGCTTACCTTCGCCTCCACCCCACACGGACAAAAATCCCAGTCATTCGACGCGGCAACGACGCAAAAAGCTGCGCTCGAAAGTGAAGTTCACGCAAATATGAACTTCCTGGCCGATGATGAACTCCACGGCCGGGGCTCTGCCACACGCGACGAGCACATCGCCGCGCTCTTTGTGGCTGCGCAGCTTCAGGCCCTTGGACTCGAACCCGGCGGCGATAACGGCACCTTCCTGCAGAAGGCCGCGCTTCCTGATCCGCTGCCGGCCAGAGTACAGCAGCGCGTATCGAAGTTCCAGGATGTGCCTCGCAAAGAGACCTGGAATGCCGTCGGCATTCTGCGCGGCACGACGTTATCGAGCCAGGTCATCCTGCTGACCGCTCACCTGGACCATCTCGGCATCGGCCCGGCAAATGCAGCGGGCGACACCAACTACAACGGCGCCGACGACGATGCCTCCGGCACCACTGCCGTCCTCGCCATGGCCCACATTCTGGCCACCGGTCCGCGTCCCCGCCGCACCATCGTCTTCGCGCTCTTTGGCTCCGAGGAGCTCGGCGGATTCGGCAACCGCGCCTTTCTTGCGCATCCGCCGGTCCCTCTCACCAGCATCGTCGCCAACCTCGAGTTCGAGATGATCGGCCGGCCCGACCCCGCTGTCCCGTCCGGTACGCTCTGGCTAACCGGCTTCGACCGCTCCAACCTCGGCCCGGAGCTGGCAAAGCACGGCGCCCATCTGGTGAACGATCCCCATCCCACGCAAAACTTCTTTCGCCGCTCGGACAACTACGCGCTGGCCGTGCAAGGCATCGTCGCTCAATCCGTCTCCAGCTTTGGACTGCACAAGGACTACCACCAGCCCAGCGATGAACTCAGCAAGATCGACTTCACCCACATGACCAACGCCATTGCCTCCATGGTCGGGCCGATTCGCTGGCTGGCAAACACTACCTGGAAGCCCGAGTGGAACCCAGGCGGCAAACCGGAAGCAACTCCGCCTCCGCAAAAATAGGCAGCGAATTCGCGCGGATTACCTAGGAAGCAGAGTAGCCGGTCGCCCACGCTTCTTCGCTTTACCGCCGATTCAGTTCAGGCGCTCCGTCTTGCCGAACCCCGAATCCAAAGGCTTCCGCCCCGCAAAGCCCTCCTGCTCGGTGTGCCAGTGCGCAATCGCCGGCTCGCCCAGCTTCCAGCACAGCAGCACCGGCTTGCCATCCAGCAGCGACGGGAAGTCGAGCAGTCCCTGGTCCAGATCCTTCACCAGCACGCCGATCGCGTCAATCTCGGCGAGGGTATCCTTGGTCTCCTGCACGGCCTTCTCGCGCTCCGCCCTTCGTCGCGCCGCCACGCTCACATCCACGTGCATACCGCCGGAGAGAAAGATGCTGTGGCTCAGCTGCTGCATCTCCCGCTCCAGTTCTCCGGCGCGACCCGCCGCCGCCTGCGCCCTGCGCAGCAAAGCTTCCACCACCGGCAACAGCGTCTGTGCTTCGCTCAACGTAAACGTCTTGCTCAAATCCTGATCTCCAGCATTCGCTCGAGCGCGACCCGCGCCCACTGCTTCACATCATCGGCCACCTTGATGCGATTCACAACCCTGCCTTCCACCAGATTCTCCAGCGCCCACGCCAGGTGTTGCGGCGATATCCGGTACATCGTCGTACACAGGCAGCCCGAATCGTCGAGTGTGATCACTTGCTTGCCCAGCGCAGCAAATCGCTTCGCCAGCCGGTTCACCAGGTGAATCTCCGTCCCCACCGCAAAACTCGAACCCGCGGGAGCCTTCTCGATCACGTCGATGATCCCCTCCGTCGAGCCGATCGCATCGGCCTTCTGGCACACCTCCCAGCGACACTCCGGATGCACGATCACCTGCATCTCCGGATGCTCCTGCCGCACACGATCGACATGCTCCGGCAAAAAGCGCTGGTGCACCGAGCAGTGTCCCTTCCACAGAATGACCTTCGCGGCCCGCAGCCGGTCCAGGCTCAAGCCGCCATTAATCTGATACGGATCCCACACCACCATCTCGCTCTGGGGAATCCCCATTGCAAACGCGGTATTCCGTCCCAGGTGCTGGTCGGGAAGAAACAAAATCTTCTCCGCACGCGCAAACGCCCACTCAAACGCTCCGCGGGCATTCGATGAGGTGCAGACCAGCCCGCCGTGTTTGCCGCAAAATCCTTTAATCGCCGCAGCCGAGTTCATGTAGGTCAGCGGAATCAGGCCGCCAGCAACCGCGCCCGTCAGGCCGGCCCGCACCAGCGAATCCCAGCAGTCTTCCACCTGCCCGATCTCCGCCATGTCGGCCATGGAACAACCGGCGTTCAGATCCGGCAGAATGACCTGCTGCCACGGCCGTCCCAGCACGTCGGCAGTCTCCGCCATAAAGTGCACACCGCAAAAGAGCATGTACTTCGCATCGGTCTGGGAAGCGACCTTGGACAACTTGTAACTGTCGCCGGTAAAGTCGGCGAAGCGGATCACCTCGTCGCGCTGGTAATGGTGGCCCAGCAGAACCACGTCGGTGCCCAGCCTGGCGCGCGCTGCTGCAATGCGAGCATCCATCGTATGGTCCGGCTGGACAAGATAGTTGTCGAGGGAACACGAATCTGCAACGTTCTCCGCCGCGGCCGCTGCCGAAGCGATTTCCATTAGTCCGTTCAAAGTACTCCGCCTTCAGTCTCACCAAGGCCGACTCGCGCCGGTTTCACCCTGCACTGTCGTTTCGCCTCTGAGACGGGGATGTTGAAAGCATGCGCCGTCCAGGTTGCAGTGGATTCACTGTGCCGGCTCAATGAGCCTTCACCCAACCCACGGGGGTGTTGCAACCGTATCTCTCGCGACCGGCAACGATTGCCGCTCGTGTTGTGTTAGACGCAGTTTGCGACGAAACGATGCTGCATTCGTCCTGCGCTACCAGTCATTTTACAACAGCGTCAACCTGCGGCACTCTCCGCCAGGCGACGCAGGTCGGCCCATCCGTAGGCCACTTCGACCAAATTAGCTCCGCCGATTTCGATCATCTTTTGTCCCACCAGTTCTCCACCCAATCGTGCATAGAAGCCGCAGGCAGGATTTTCCCTGAGCACCCAGACGATCGCGCTTGCCACTCCATCCTCCAGCAACTGACCGGCAAGCTCTCGCATCATCGCCGCGCCCAGACCGCGACGCTGCGCCTCCGCCAGGATGTAAATGGCGAAGACTTCGCCGTCGAAACCGCCGTCGAAACCCCCGTCAAATCCAAGGACCGGCTCGCGCAACCGGCCGCCGCTGATAAATCCACAGACTGCGCCATCCACCTCGGCAACGCAGATGCGCGAATCCGCCGCAACAATCCGCTGCTGCCAGTTCCTGGCGCGCACGTCGTACTCCATCTCGTCCAGAAAACTCTGAGGCACGATCCCGCGATACGTCGTCCGCCACGTATCCACCTGAATCCGGGCAATCTCCGCCGAGTCCTCTGGAGTCGCCGCTCGAATGACCACGCCCATGCGATCAGCCTAGCATTTGCATCGAGCCGCCTGCCCGCTCCATCCATTTGTTCCCCCCAAACGTAAGCCGTATCATGGGACTGACTTATGCCTAGCTTTCAGGACAGCGCACTTCTAATCCTTCTTGCTCTGGTCCTCTTCGGGCCGAAGAAGCTGCCTGAACTCGCGCGCCAGCTTGGCAAACTGATGGCCGAATTTCGCCGCGCCTCCAACGAGTTCCGCATGCAGATGGAAGAGGAGCTGCGAGTCTCCGACCAGGAGGAGCAGCGAAAGAAAATTGCAGCCATGGAAGCTGCCGCCCCGGCCGCCCCGGTGATCGACGCCGGCGAGAATACCATCGCTCCTCCCGCCACCGAAGAGTTCCTCGTCGGCCATCCCCATGAACAACCTCAGTTCGCAGATCCGCTGCCCATCGCCACCTCCGGCAGTCTCAATCTCATGCCGCCCGACACCGGCCTTCCCGTCAGCAACGATTCGCTCTCTCCCATGCTCGACTCCATCCCGCAGGTTGCCGGCCATGAGTCGGCGACGTCGGATGACCATGACGCGGCCACATCGGAGATGACCGCCGGCGAGGTCGGTCAACGTGGTTGATCTCGATCCCATCGACAAGGCCCGTAAAGCCGTCACCGAACGTGCCGAGCTTCCCGGCATGAGCCTCATGGAGCACCTCACTGAGCTCCGCAAGCGGATCATCAACTCCGTAATCTGGATTGCCATCGGCGTCGTCGTCGCCTATATCTTCCACGTCCGTCTTATCGAATACATCCAGCGTCCGTTGCTCGCCATCGGTCTCAAGATGACGATGACCCATCCGACGGACGCACTCAACTTTCTTATCAAGACCTCGGTCGTCTGCGGGATTATCATCGCCAGTCCGTTTGTCCTCTACCAGGTCTGGCTCTTCATCTCGCCCGGCATGTACGCGCACGAGAAAAAATATGTCGTTCCCTTCATGGGTGCAACCGTCGGGCTGTTTCTGGCGGGAGCATGGTTCGGCTATCGCTGGGTGCTCCCCGGAGCCATGACCTTCCTGATCCAGGACATCGGCAAGAACTTCACCCACATGATCACCATTGAGGACTACACGCAGTTCTTCCTCTCGGTCATCCTCGGCCTCGGTATCTGCTTTGAGCTGCCCATCCTGATGTTCTTCCTCTCCATCTTCGGGATCGCAGACGGCAAGTTCTTCCTCAGGCAATGGCGTTATGCCGTCCTCATCATCTTTCTCGTCTCGGCGATCATCTGCCCGCTGCAGGATCCTTTCAGCATGTGTCTCTTCGCCAGCCCGATGCTGGGCCTCTATATCGTTGGGGTCGCCGTATCCTGGTATGTGCATCCAAACCGCCGCAAAGCCAGAGAGGCAAAGACAACCGCATGATGCTCCTCGATATCTCCCGCGTCTCCCCTGAAACCTCTATCGCGCGCGCAATCAAATCCTGTCATTGTGAACCTGACCGTTCGCGCACTTCGCGAACAATCCGCTCAAAGGCTCTCCCTTTGTTTTTGCCCTTGCTGGTTCTTCTGCTGGCCCCCACCCATTCTCCAGCACAAAAAGCGACCACTCGCTTCAGCGGCCAGGCAGCCTACAACCTCACCGCCGAGCTTCTCAAGGTGGCGCCCAAGCGTTTTAACGCCTCCCCGGGACATCGCAAAGCCGAAGAGTTCATTAAGCAGCACTTCGCTCCCGAAGCCGCCAAGGGCAACCTCGAGGCCGACACCTTCACCGCCAGCACGCCGGCCGGCTTCCAGACGATGACCAACTACATCGCTAAATTCCCAGGCAAGAAAGACGGCATCATCGTCCTCGCCAGTCACTACGAGACGAACTACCCCTTGCGCGATATCGAGTTTTACGGAGCCAACGACGGAGCCGCCACCACCGCTCTGCTCATCGAGATCGGCAACGTCCTCCGCGCCCATCCCCCCGAGGGCTACTCCGTCTGGCTGGTCTTCGACGACGGCGAAGAGGCCGTCAAGGATTGGTTCGACAACAACGGCAAGGACAATACCTACGGCACCCGTCACCTTGCCGCAAAATGGTCGCAGGACGGCACGTTAACCAAAATCAAGGCATTCATCGTCGCCGACATGATTGCCGACAAGGATCTCAATATCGACCACAGCGACAACTCCGCGCCGTGGCTCAACGACATCCTCAAGACCGCCGCAAAAAACACGGGCCACTCCGCCTACATCTTCAAATACAGCGAAGCCGAGGAGGACGACCATCTTCCCTTCGCCAAGCGCGGCGTACCCGTCCTCGACGTCATCGATGCTCACTACGGTCCCGTCACGCAGTCCACACCCGACGGCTACCACCACACCGCCCAGGACACGCTCGACAAGATCAGCGCCAAATCACTCCAGATATCCGGCGACATCTTCCTGGAGATGATCCGCTTAATCGACCAGCGCCCCTGAAGCCATACGCCGGCTCCTGAGGCGCTGTCCTTTCCCGTTGATTACTTGCCGCAGGCGTGTCCGTGATCTGCGTGCGCGCCTTTAGCCTTCGCATCGGCCTCCGACATGTACGTGCCCTGCTTCGTCTTGCCGTAGTAGGTCGAGCCATAGCAGTGGTACACATTGCTGTCTGTATTCACCCACACCAGACCGGGTCCGCCGCCCGCTGCCTGAGTCATCGACGCCGCTTTTGACGAGGGCGAGGGCTTTGACGACGCCGTGGTCTTTGGCGCAGCAGGTGCAGCAGCAGGTGCAGCCGGCGCAGGGGCAGCCGCCGGAGTGGGCGCCGCAGCAGCAGGCTTTGGTGCAGGTGGAACTGCCGACGTCTTCGAATCCGCCGGTGTGGTCGCCACGTACCAATCCTTCACCCCCTGGTGGCCCCGGCATGCGCCCTGTTTGCTGGCCGCCGAGGTATAAGTTCCGTCTTTGCACTGGCCCGTCGATCCGGGGGCGCGTCCCTGAGCCACTGCCACCGGTGCCGCCATCAGTACCGTCGCAGCCGCCACCAAACGAATTGCTGTCTTCATAACCACTCCCGCTTAGGTTTTTGATTTTGATCGGCCCCAAATACCGCCAAATCCTATCCCATCCCGGACTTCCTGTCATTCCTGCCCTTGAAACACGCCTCAAACCAGGTCAACCGTCGGCCCCGCCGGGTTACCCGAACGAGTCACACAGTACCGCCTTTGAGGGATAGCAAAGAATTAACCCCTCACCCTACTCTCATCCTTGCCGATGGAGGTAGAACAATGCAAACACCAGCGTTCCCATCCCTACAGCCGAGATCCAAGAACTTCATCAATCCAGGGTCCGATCGGACCTCCAACGGCTTCTTCGATACCCACCCGGTATTCGAGGTCGTGCGCAGCCTCTTCTTCTCCTCGATCCTCTGGATGGTGCTTGCGATGATTCTTTACGGCGTCTACTCCATGGTCGCCAGCAGCCACTAAGACACCAGCCGCCTTCCCCATTCGTTCCCGCCTGACCCCACAGCAAAAGCCGTCCCGCGTGCAGCCAATCTTCTCTCCCTGTAGCATCCAAAGGAGATGCCCGGCGCCACCCCAATCAGCCATTGGATAGGTTTTCACCTGTTCATCTTCACCCTCCTTGGGATCGAGCTCGTATACACGCGCCGTCAGGGCCCGGCAAAGACCCACTCCAGCGCCGTTGCCGCCACCGTTCTCTGGGTTGCCGCAGCCCTGGCCTTCGCTCTCTTCATCTTTCACACCCTCGGCGCCCCGTTCGCAACCCAATACCTCGCCGGCTATGCCATCGAAGAGTCGCTCTCGGTCGACAACCTCTTCGTCTTCCTCATCCTCTTCCATGTCTTCAACATTGAACCCAACCATCAGCCCAAGGTCCTGTTCTGGGGAGTAGCCGGCGCCATCGTCCTGCGCGGAGCCTTTATTACCGCCGGTCTCGGCCTGCTCGCTCGCTTCACCTGGATCAGTTACGCCTTCGCCGCGATCCTGTTGGTCGCCGCCGTTCGCCTCGTTCTCCCCTCCACCCAACAAGCCGGAACCACTCCCTCCTGGATCAAATGGCTCACCAAAGTCCACCCCGTCAGCCTTCGCCAGGACAAGTTTTTCGTCCACGAAGACGGACGCTTCATGGTCTCCGTCCTCTTCCTCGCCCTGCTCGCCATCGAACTCACCGATGTTGTCTTCGCGCTCGACTCGATCCCCGCGGTCCTTTCGATCACACGCCACCCCTTCCTGGCCTACACCTCAAACATAATGGCCGTGATGGGTCTCCGCTCGCTTTACTTTCTGCTGGCCCACCTGCTCGTCAAACTGCGTTTCCTCCACTTCGGCCTGGCCACCGTTCTCGCCTTCGCAGCGTTCAAGATGCTCGCCGCGCACTGGCTCGACATCGACCCCCTCACATCCCTCGCCGTCATCGTTACCGTCCTCGCGATCACGATTGCTGTCTCTCTTCTCGCCAAACCCGCCCGGCAAAATCACTGATCCGGGCATGTCGCCCTCCGGGCCACAGCCGAGAACATCCAGACCGTCTAACGCAACTGCAGCAGCAAAATCAGCGCAACCAGCGCTGCCAGTCCGCCGCCGAATAAGCCGCCCATCGCAGCCCGCATCGTCATTGGACCACCGTACAAAATGCCATGCACCGCCCCATGCGCCATTTTGTAATAGATACCCCCCGCCACCAGAAAAAACGTGACCAGCGCCCCCATGATCGCCACCGTCACCCGCCGAAGATCACGATCAAACCGCATGCCCAGCCTCCCCGCCCTGCGGTGCAATCTCCGCTCCGATCATCAGAAAATCAACCCGGCCCATATCTCAATGCTAATTGAGCTATTCCGTTATCGGTTCTCAGTTGTCGGTTGTCAGTTTGCCAGTGATTGCATTCGCAGTTTTGCTTTACTGAGAACCGAGAACTGACAACTGGATAACTGACAACCTGTCTCTCTGCGATAACATCGAGATATCGTGCCCGTCATCCCCGTCAAAACGCCTTCTGCAAGTTACGACGTCACCATCGCCTCTGGCCTTCTTCGCACGCTGCATCCACGCCTGCGCAGGCTCAATGAAGACAAGAAGGACAAGCCATTCCGCCCGTTCGTCGTCACCTCGCCCGACATCTGGGCCCTCTGGTCGAAGCACTTCCTCGCCAGCTTCAAAGAACCGCCGACCGTCCTCTTTCTTCCCAGCGGCGAGCGTCATAAACGTCTCAACAGCGTCGAATCTCTCGCCCAGCAACTCGCCACCGCAGGAGCTGATCGCGACTCATTCCTCCTCGCCTTCGGTGGCGGCGTCCTCGGCGACATCACCGGATTTCTCGCCGCCATCTACATGCGCGGCATCCGTTACGTTCAGATTCCGACGACCCTTCTCGCGCAGGTCGACTCCTCCATCGGCGGTAAAACCGGCGTCAACCTCGCAGCCGGAAAAAACCTCATCGGCAGCTTCTACCATCCGCAAGCAGTCTTCGCCGACACCGACGTTCTCGCCACGCTGCCATCCGCAGAACTGCGCGCAGGCTTACAGGAGTCCATCAAAGCCGGCATTATCTACGACGCAAAACTCTTTCGCTATATGGAGCAAAGCGCCGAAGCCATTCTCGCGGGCGACCCGGCGGCTCTTACTCGCGTCGTCGCTGCGTCAGTCCGAGTCAAAGCCGATGTCGTCGGCAAAGACGAAAAAGAGGCCGGCCTGCGCATGATTCTCAACTTCGGCCACACCATCGGCCACGCCATCGAAGCCGCTACCAACTACAAGCAGCTGCTTCATGGCGAAGCCATCGCCTGGGGCAGCATCGCCGCGCTCAGCGTAGCCGTTGCTCGCAACACGATCAGTGAAGAGGATGCCACTCGCATCGTCAACCTGATTCTTCGCTACGGCCCTCTGCCACGCGTCAAAGTTACTGCCGAAAAACTCGTCGCTCTCACCTCACGCGACAAGAAAAACCGCAGCGGCATCCGCTCCTTCGTCCTACCCACCGCAATCGGCAAAGTCGAAATCGTCCGCGACGTCACCGAACCCGAACTCACAGCCGCCACCAACTCCATGCTCACTCTCATGCGACGAAGCCTACGCTCGGAAATCAAAGATCATGCTACCGAACATTGCACACGGCCTCAATGATCTAATCTTTGCCGTCGCAATTATGTTGCGAGCAGGCTGGTATTTGGCTCACAGCCCAGAACATGCAATTCGTTCTTCACCTTAGTGAATGGGGTAATCTTGCGGTCGACAGGATTGGTATTCGGATTGTTTATCCAAAATTCTCCCACGTTGCAGGCATGAGGGAACATTCGGTTCGTCTTCACCTTCGCCTTATTGATTCACTCGTCGTTTGGCAACAATGTCTCGTTCTCGCTAGTTTGGAAATTTCTTGGTTCTACCCCATCTCATCCAATGACCTTCTTCATTCAGCGAAGGCGTCTGCAATCACGATGCTACGGCCAAGACATTGCAACAGGCATCTAAGACCAATTTCGTGCACACATGACGAAAACCAAACCCGAACACGAACGCTCCACCGGAGCCCGCCCTGCCGGCATTACGACCGAACAGGAAGCAGCTGCGAACGTCCAGCAGATGTTCGACACCATCGCCCCCACCTACGATCGCGCCAATCATCTTCTCTCCGTCGGCATCGATCGCTCCTGGTGGATGCGCACCGCACGTCTCTTCCGACCTATTCTCCAAAGCCCCGAGACCGTCGCGCTCGACCTCTGCTGCGGCACCGGCGACATGACGATGGCGCTCCTCAAACATCGCCCACGCACGACAGACGCCGCTCCCATCCTCGCCGTCGACTTCTCTCACCAGATGCTCTCCCTCGGGCAAAAGAAATTCGCCAACCGCAACATCCTCCCCATCGAAGCCGACGCGCTCCACCTACCCCTCGCCAATGCCTCCGTCGACCTCGTCACCTCCGCCTTCGGCTTTCGCAATCTCGCCAACTACGAAGAGGGACTCGCCGAAATTCTCCGTGTCCTACGCCCCGGCGGCCAGCTCGGCATTCTCGAGTGCAACCAGCCCGAAGGCCTCACCGGCGCAATCTATAACATCTACTTCAAATCCATCCTCCCCAAACTCGGCGGCCTCATCTCCGGCAACGCCAACGCCTACAGCTACCTCAACGCCTCGGTCGAGCGCTTCCCTCGCCCACCCCGCATGATCGAACTCCTCCGCAGCGCAGGCTTCGCCAGTCCAAGCTGGACCAGCTACACCTTCGGCGCTGTCGGCCTCTACCACGCCACCAGGCCGTAAAAATCCAACCCGCTTTTTGCCGCACTTGACAAGCAGCGCTGCCAGACGACGCCACCCCTTCTGACGCGTATCCCGAACCAGCCATTCCACGCGCCCAAGTCCCAACCTAAAGTCTCTCGTTGCTAGACTTTGGGACATTTAGCTGGGGATGGGGGCGTCTGGCACACAGTAACTCCCAACATGTACCATTCCACCATGCTCCAAACGGCCACGCCCGAGCAAGCTGCGACCCCGCACAACGCCAAGCGTTCCGCCGCTCTCTTCTCTGTTCTCGCCGCACTCGCAGTCACGCTCTTCAAACTCCTCACCGGCCTCTTCACCGGCTCTCTCGGTATGCTCTCCGAGGCCGCCCACTCTGGCGTCGATCTCGTCGCCGCCGCCATCACTCTCTTCTCCGTCCAGGTCTCCGATCGCCCCGCTGATGCCGAACACACCTATGGCCACGGAAAGATCGAAAGCCTCTCCGCCGGCGTCGAGACCGTCCTCATGCTCGCCTCCTGCATCTGGATCCTCACCGAAGCCATCCGCCGCATTCTCTTTCGCGAACATCTCTCTCTCAAATTTTCTCTCTGGCCGTTCGCCGCCCTGCTCCTCTCCATCACCGTCGACTTTACCCGCTCCGGAAAACTCCAGCGCATCGCCAACGAGACCAAAAGCGAAGCTCTCGCCGCCGACGCCCTCCACTTCCGCACCGACATCTGGTCCTCCCTCGCCGTTCTCTTCGGCCTCGCCGCCTCCTACGCCGGTGAGCACTGGCACATCCCGCAGCTCGAGCTCGCCGACCCCGTCGCCGCCATCCTCGTTGCCTGCATCATTCTCTACGTCACCTGGAAGCTCGCTCTTCGCACCATCGACGCGCTCACCGACGCCACTCCGCCCGAAACCCGCGCCCAGACCCGCGATATGATGCGCGACCTCGCCGCCATCGACGGCGTCCTCTCCGTCGATCGCGTCCGCACCCGCCGCTCCGGCCCGAATTATTTCGCCGACGTCACCCTCGGCATGCCCCGCAACCTCACCTTCCAGCGCTCCGAGCAGATCACGATGGCCGCCACCGCCGCTGTCCGCCGTCATCTCCCCGCCGCCGACGTCGTCGTCCACTCCATCCCTACGGCGCCCCGCACCGAGAGCATCCACGACCGCATCCGCGCCGTCGCAGCCCGCTCCAACCTCGCCATCCATGACGTCAGCGTTCAGGAGTACAACCACCAGCTCCACGTCGAGCAGCACCTCGAGGTCGACGAAACCATGCCGCTGCGAGCCGCCCATAACCTCGTCACTCAGCTCGAGTCCGATATCCGCCGCGAGATTCCGGAAATCTCTACCATCCTCACTCACATCGAGAGCGAGCCCGCCACCATCGAGCGGCCCATATCCCTCGAGCGCGATCGCCAGCTCGAAGTTCGCCTCCGCCGAGCGGCCCGTGCGTTCCCTGAGATCCTCGACATCCACGACGTCCTCGTCACCCGCATCCCGGACCACGGAAACGATCGCATCCAGGTCAACTGCCACTGCACTCTGCCCGACGATCTCCCGATGTCCCAGGTCCACCAGATCATCACCGCCCTCGAAGGCGCGTTCAAACTCGACGCCCCCGAGGTCAGCCGCCTTCTCATCCACCCCGAACCCGCCACCGACAACCGCCGCTGAACTTGAACAGAGAGGACCAATACCGAGGAATGATGGGACGATCACTCCGCTCTTCAACACAGGCTGCAAAACGATCGCCGCTTTCCGATCGCCGCCACTTTCTGCTCGGGGCCGCAGCAACCGCATTCGCGGCAGCTCGCCCCAATCTTCTGGCTGAAGCATTCGCGCTGCAATCCGATCGCGCAAGCGGCCCTCTCAAGATCGAAGCCGTAGAACTCGTCGAGTTGCACGGACGCTACACCGAGGCTGCAGGCATCAATCGTCAGCAGCAGGTCAATCCGTTGGACATCTACGACGAACTCCGTCCCGCTCCCTACGCGGACAAGCCGTCCGGTACGAGAGAAGTGATCGCCACCGCCATCTATCTTCGTATCCGGACATCCGGTGGCATGGACGGCCTCTACGGACCGATCGAAAAAGATGCAGCCATCGTCGTCAATGAGGATCTTCGTCCTTTTCTCCTCGGCAAAGATGCGCTCGCCGGAGAAAAACTGTGGGATGAGATGTATCGCTCCAACCGCCATTCACGCGACGGCTTTTTCATGATGGCCATCAGCGCCGTCGACAACACTCTTTGGGACATTCGCGGCCGCTTCTTTAATGTTCCTGTCTATCGCCTGCTCGGAGGCCCTACACGGTCTTCCGTGGAAATGTACGCGAGTTGCCTCGGCTTCTCGCTCGAGCCCGACGCCGTGCGCACCCGCGCACTCGCGATTCAGAGCGAAGGCTATCGCTATCAGAAGTGGTTCATGGGTTACGGTCCCGGCTCAGGCCCGGAAGGCATGCGCAAAAATGTCGAGCTGGTCCGCATCCTGCGCGAAACTCTCGGCGACGACACGGAACTCATGTTCGACGCCTACAGCGGATGGGACCAGACGTACACTCTCGAATGGGCCCACCAGGTGGAAAAGTATCGCCCGCGCTGGATCGAAGAAGCATCTCATCCGGAAAAGATCGAGAGCTTCGCCGTCATGCATCGCAGCACCACCATTCCCATTGCCTCGGGCGAGCACTTTTATGGACGATGGGAGGTTGAGCGCTATCTTCAGGCCGGAGCGCTCTCCGTCGTCCAGGCCGATCCCGAGTGGTGCGGTGGCACCTCCGAACTACTCCGCATCGGCACCGTCGCTTCGCTGCACGACGTCCCCGTCATCCCCCACGGCCACAGCCTGCGCGCAGCGGTGCACATCATTGCGAGCCAATCGCCGATGACCTTTCCCCTCGGCGAATACCTCATCAACAAGATGCGTCACTACTACCACTTTGAAAGCAACCCGCTCGTCCCGGAAAAGGCGCACATCGCACTCCCTACCGGCCCCGGATTCAACGTCCAGCTCGATCCGGCAAAGATCGAGTCACAAACTATTCTCAAAGCAAGTTGAGCCGAGACACATCACACCGCAAGACACGGCAGCGTCACCTCGCCAGCCTCCAACTTGCCTGAAGTCACCTTCACCCGCACCTCTCCCGCGGTCACCCCCGCCTGCACAAAAGCCGCGCCCATCCCCATAAACGCGCTCCTCTGGCTCGCCTTGTCCGGTTCATGACAGCTCGGATCGCCGTTTCCCACGCCGATAACCTTCCCCGGCCCTTCCACCGTGAACGTCAACATATTCCCCGCCGTCGGCACCATCAATCCCTTCGCATCCACGACACGTACGTTCACCTGGCAGCAGTCCTGACCGTCAGCTCGCAGCTTTGCCTTACTCGTCTCGACCACCAGCCGCGCAGCCGCGCCCGCAGTCTCGCGCCGCTCCGTCAAAACGACCTTGCCGCCCGACGAGCCTCTCGCCTCAATCGTCCCCGGAGCATATTTCACCTTCCACTCCAGATGCCCACTTTTCTTCACCGTCTGCGAGCCAACGCTGGCTCCATTGACAAACAAATCCACCGACTCGCAGTTCGCATAACACCAGACTGAAATCTCCTGCCCCTCCTTACCCTCCCAGTTCCAGTGTGGAAACAGATGCATCGCCGGCTCGGTCCCCCACCAGACCCTGTAGTAGTGGAAGTTGTCCTTCGCAAAACCGCACATATCCATCACGCCAAAGTGCGAGCTGATGCACGGCACCCCATACGGCGTAGGCTCACCTCGATAGTCGAATCCCGTCCAGCAAAATCCACCGGCAAGCCACGCGGTTTCATCATAAAAGCTCCACCAGTTCTCCGCCGTGCTCGCCCAGGGCGGATAGTTGATGTCATAAGCGCTCACATATCCGCGCAGCGGATCGTTCTCATACACACCCCGCGTCGAAACCGTGCTCGCCGTCTCCGTCCCAACCGCCGGCTTGGTTGGAAACTGAGCGCGAAATTTCGTGAAGTTATCCGTCTCCCGGTTGTGCCCCACGCCGTAGTTGAACCCCATCACGTCCAGCACCTTCGTGTAGCCCAATCCCCAGCCGCCATTCATCGCTGCGGTTATCATCCGTGTCGGATCCAGACGCTTCGCTTCGCGTTTCATCGTCGTCATGATCGCAGCGCCTCGCGCCGAACTCTGTTGCGGTTCCTCATTTGCCAGCGACCAGATCACCACGCTCGGACGATTCCTATCCCGCCGAATCATCCTTGCCAATTCGCTCAATCCTTCCACACTCGACGAAAACATCCGCGTCTCATCCATTACCAGCACGCCCAGCTCATCGCATGCGTCCAGCAACTCCGCTGCGGGCGTATTGTGCGTCGTTCGCAGCCCATTGCAGTTCATGTCCTTCAATCGCTGAATCCTGTATCTCTGAATCGCATCCGGCACCGCCACGCCAACACCTGCATGATCCTGGTGATTGCACATCCCCTTAATCTTTACGACCTTGCCATTCAGCAAAAATCCGCGCTGAGCATCGAACGCGATCGTCCGCACGCCAAATCGCGTCTCGTCCTGATCAACCGCTTTGCCCTCCGACTCCACCACTGTCACCAGCCGGTAAAGATTCCTCTCCTCCAAACTCCACAGTTTCGCCGCCGCGATCTTCCCCGTCATCGGGATCGTCACCATCTCCCCCGGCCCCACCGTCACCACAGCCGACCGGCACCGTGCCACCTCCTTCCCACTCCACGCCTCCACCACAACCCCGGCAACCGAACACTTCGCCGCAACATCTCCCGCATTCATCACCTCGCTTGATATCGCCAGTCCCGCATCCCCGCCCGCACCCGGGCTCGACTGCGCAAACACGCCATCCTTTACCAAATGCAGCGCACCCGTCTTTCGCAGCCACACATGCCGATACACCCCCGCGCCCTCGTAGAACCACCCATCGCTCAACGTCGCGTCCACTCTCAGCGTCACCACGTTCCGCGCCGGGCCGTTCTGCGGATGCATCTTTCCGTCCGCTCCCCTGGCGTCTCTCGGTACGTAGTCCACAAAGTCGGTGATGTCGATCTCGAACGGCACATAGCCGCTCAAATTTTCCCCCACCCAATGGCCGTTGACGAACACCGTCGCATTTCGGTACACACCGTCGAACTCCAGCACGATCCGCTTGCCTTCATCCTCAGGCTTTATCTCAATCTGTCTCCGGTACCATCCAATGCTGCTCTCCGGAAAATCCCTCCCCACCGGTTTACCGCCATGGTCCACCAGGATCGGCTCCACAACAAACGGCAGCGCCACCGCCCAGTCATGAGGCACCTGCACCGCCTCCCACATCGAATCGGCAAACCGCACTCCGGTCGGGCCGCCCGAATCACCGGACTTCGCATACGTGCCTTCGCGCGACAACTTGCCGAAACCAAAGTCCCGCATCGGATCGCAGGCATTCCCCAACGCAAAGCGCCATCCAACGTCCAGCGACTGCCGCTCCCGCAACTCATTCTTCGCCGCATTCACATGCACTTCATTCGCCGGCATCTTCGCCTGCGCCGCGCTGCCTTCAGTTCCTGCCCCTTCGGCAACCAGCTTGTTCGCAGTCAAAGAAGCCGCACCCACCGCAGCTCCCGCCTTCACCAGCTCTCGTCGTGTCCACCGCCGCATCCGGTCTCCTCCTTCACGCCAAGCCAGTCTAACGGCAAAACCCTCCTCCGCTGTATCCTGATCCTGTCTATGAAGCTGAAGACACGCAGCATCAATCGCTTCTTCAACATCGTCCTCGGAGCCCTGGCCATGCTCGTGGTCACGCTGATCTCCGCGTTCATCACCATGCGGCTCGCCATCCACGGCCGCGAGGTTAAGGTTCCCAACCTCGCCGGTCTCACCGTGGCAGACGCCAGCAAACAGGCTCGCTCCCTCGGCCTGATCCTCAACCTTGAAAACCGCTTCTACTCCCCCGACACGCCGTTCGGGCGCATACTCGCCCAGTCTCCGTCACCTGGCGTCACCGTCCGCCGGCAGTGGATTGTTCGCGTTACCGAAAGCCTCGGAGCCCAGAAGGTCGCTGTCCCCGACATCCTCGGTCAAAGCGAGCGCACCGCCTCCATCAACATCCGCCGCCTCGGACTCGATCTCGGCACCGTCGCCCACATCGCCGTGCCCGGAGAGTCCGGCATCGTCATCGCTCAAACCCCCAACCCCAACGCAGCCGGCGTTGACAGTCCCCGCGTCAGTCTTCTGCTCAGCGAACCCGAAGAGTCGGAATCTCCGGAAGCCTTCGTCATGCCATCGCTCGCCGGCCTCTCTCTCGCCGGCGCCGCAGCTCGCGCCTCCGCCGCCGGACTGCACATCGTCAGCGCTGAAGACATCAACCCACCCGCCGCACCAGCCGCTGCAGCCGCATGGTCTCCCGCCGCATCGTCTCCCGCCGGATCAGCGCCTGCAGCATCAGCGCCAGCAGGTTTGGCCGCCGCCCCGCCGGCCGCTGCAACCGCTCAGCCTCATTCCTCCGGCACCGTCGTCGCGCAGACGCCCCTCGCCGGCCACCGCGTAGCAAAAGGCGACCCCGTCCACATCACCCTCAGCAACTAGAGCTAACCCCGCTCCAGAACTACCGCGTAAAACCCGTCGCACCCATGCACACCCGGCAGCGTCCTCAGCGCCCCATCGCGCACCATCGAGTTCATCTCCTCGCCATTCAGCAAAATCCCCTGCTCCTCTAACTCCTCGAGCAACGCCGCGACCGAAACTTGCCGCACGCCGCTTCCCTCGCTCACAACCGCCTGCACCACACGCTCGCACTCCTCCGGCTCCAGCGAGCATGTCGAATAAACCAGCCTCCCGCCCGGCGCGAGCCGCTGCAATGCTCCTCTCAGAATCGCCGTCTGCCGCTCAGCCTGGCGCGCCAGCTCTTCCACCTTCAATCGGTGACGAATCTCAGGATTGCTCGCCAACGTCCCGGTTCCTGAGCAAGGCGCGTCAACCAAAATCAGATCGAAGCTTCCCTCAACCGCCTTCGCATCCGTCGCATCGGCTACGGCAAACTGAACTCGCTCCGCATACGCATAGCGCCGCAGACGCGCCTCGGTCTGCGCCAGACGTTTCGAACTCACATCACTCGCTACGATCTCCGCCGTTCCCAGCCTGCGCGCCAGGATCAGCGTCTTGCCACCCGGCGCTGCACAGCAGTCCCACACCCTCGCCGCGCCCGGCACCGCCGCAGCAGCAAGCTCCGCCACCAGGCGCGATCCATCGTCCATTCGCGGCAAACCGCCTCCGCTCTCGTAAAACATGCCACCCTGCACCGGCTCCTGCTGGTCGGCCTCGCAGATCTTCAGCGCCGCGTCCCGGCCATATTCCTTCACCCAACGCTCCACCATCCACCGTGGATGCCCCAGTCTTTCGGCAAACGCCGCCGTCGACTCATGCATTCGCGCCCCCGGCTTTTGCGCCGCTGCCACCTTTCGCAACACCGCATTCACCATCCCCGTCGCATGCGGCTCACCCGCAGCCCGGCACAGCTCCACGCTTTCGCTCAACGCCGCATGCGTCGGAATCCTGTCCATATGCAGCAGTTGAAACGCTCCCATTCGCAGCGCAATCGCCACCGGCTCCGCCAACCTCTGCTCCGGCCGCTGCAGCAACCCACGCACTCGCGCATCCAGCGCAATCTGCCAGCGAAGCACCCCCATCACCAGCGCCGTCGTCAGGTTTCTGTCCTCCGGCGACAATGCGTCCACGCGAGCCGAGTGCAATAGCTCATCGCTATGTCCTTTGCCCTCGCCCACCAGCTTCAGAATCTCAAACGCTGCCAGCCGTGCCGGCGTAATCTTCGCGATCGCCGCCCCAGCCTCAGCCGTCGGCCCTGCGGACACAGGACGCTTTTTTGCCGCAACCGGTCTGCCCACGCCCGGTTTTATCGCGTCTTTCATAGCCCCAGCCGCTCGCCGTTTCTCACCTGGTTTCCGCGCAGAAAATCCGCTGCACTCATCTGCCGCTTGCCTTCCAGCTTCACCTCGCTCAACCGCACCAGGCTTCCGCCTCCGCACCCGACACACAACGAATCGCCGTCCACCTTCGCCACTCCCGCCTCGCAGTTGCCAAAACCCGCAACACTCATCCTCTGCACAATCAACTTCTTCCCGCGCAGCAGAGTATGCGCCCCCGGCCAGGGTTGAAACCCACGCCACCGGTCATAAATCTGCTGTGCGGTCCGCGAAAAATCAATCCATCCGTCCTCCCGCTTCAAAATCGGAGCATGCGTCGCCAGAGAATGATCCTGCGCCTGCGGAAAGATCGTCCCGCGCTCCAACCCATGCAGCGTCTCCACCATCAACTCCGCGCCCACCGGAGCCAGGCACCCATACACATCCATCGCTGTCTCCTCCTGCCCGATTGGACACACCTGCGCCAGCAGCATATCGCCCGTATCCAGTCCCGCATCCAGCCGCATCGTCGTCACCCCCGTCACCACCTCGCCATTCGCCACCGCCCACTGAATCGGCGCAGCTCCGCGATACTTCGGCAGCAACGACCCATGCAGATTGATATTCCCGAATCGCGGCAGCTCCAGCATCCACGCCGGAATAATTCGCCCATACGCCACCACCAGAATCGCATCCGGTCCGATCCACTCCAGCTGCGAACGAAACGCCGCATTGTTTTTGATCTTCTCCGGCTGCACCACCTCCAACCCATGCGCTATCGCCGCGCGCTTCACCGCAGGCGCCTGCAGCTCCATCCCGCGACCCGCCGCACGATCCGGCTGCGTCACCACCAACGCAACTTCATGCCCCGCCGCGATCACCTTCTCCAGCGTCGGCACCGCAAACTCCGGCGTCCCACAAAAAACCAGCTTCATACGCTCAACCCTTCTTCGAACCTGTGTCCCGCCAGACACCTTCCGGAGACCTCCCGTTCGTCCGCGCCAAAATCCTCCCTGCGAGCATCGCGAGCACCCACGCCGCTCATCCTGCCGAGACTACACCGCAAAGCGGTCGAGAACGGTACGAAGTACTACCACTCGCCGTTCTTGATCAGCTTCTTTATCTTCCGTATCACCAGATCCCGCTTCAACCGGCTCAACCGGTCAATAAACAGCACCCCATCCAGATGATCGATCTCATGCTGCATCGCCCGCGACAGCAGATCCTCACCCTCCATCTCGAACCATCTCCCCGTCACATCCTGCGCCCGCACCTTCACCTTCGCGGCCCGCGAAACCTTCTCGCGAATATCCGGCAGACTCAGGCATCCCTCCTCCTCCACCTGCTTGCCCTCGCGCTCAGTAATCTCCGGATTAATCAGCACAATCTTGTCTTCAGGATTCTTCTTGAAACCCACATCGATCACCGTAATCCGCTGCGAGATGCTGATCTGCGGAGCCGCCAGCCCAATCCCCTGCGCCGCATACATCGAGTCAAACATCTCCTCCACCAGCTTCTTCAGTTTTGCGTCGAACACCGTCACCTTCTCGCCGGGCTTCGACAGCACCGGCTCCGGCCACTTCACAACCGCATGGATCTTCTTCTTCTCGCTCACTTCAATACGCTCGAATCTGCTCGCAATAGCCATTGAAATTTCGCTGCATCTCACGCAGCGAGTCGCCGCCAAACTTTTCCACCATCAACCGCGCCACCGTCAGCGCAACCATCGCCTCCGCCGCAACACCAGCCGCCGGAACCACACACACATCGCTCCGCTCATACGCGGCCTTCACCGGTTCGCGCGTCGCAAAGCTCACCGAAGCCAGCGGCCGCCGCAGCGTCGAAATCGGCTTCAGATATCCCCGCACCACCACATCCTCGCCGTTGGAAATCCCGCCCTCAATCCCGCCGGCATTGTTCTGTTCGCGCGAAAACTTGGTAAATCCCTCGCCCTCATACCCGATCGCATCATGCACCGCCGACCCCACCGACTCCGCCGCCGTCACCCCTCGACCAATCTCCACCGCTTTCACCGCCTGCAAACTCATCACCGCCTGCGCCAGCAACCCATCCATCCGCTCGTCCCAGTTCGCATGAGTCCCAACTCCCGGCGGCAACCCATGCACCACCACCTCAAACACCCCACCCACCGTGTCCCCCGTGCGCAGCACCGCATCCACCTCCGCCTTCATCGCTGCTTCGCTCTCGGCATCGACACAGTTCAGCAAAATCTCCTCCTTCCCCTGCAGCCCGGCGATCTCCTCCCACGTCGCCGCCCGCCGCAACTCCGCCTTCCCCACGCGAATCACATGACTCGCCACCTCCACCCCCAGCGCCCGCAGCAAAAGCTTCGTCACCGCGCCCGCAGCCACCCTCGCCGCACTCTCTCGTGCGCTCGCCCGTTCCAGAACATACCGCGCATCGGGAAAGTCATACTTCAAACTGCCCGCCAGATCCGCATGTCCCGGCCGAGGCGAAGCCACAGCCTTATGCTTGCTGGAATCGCCGGAATCTACCGGCAGAATCTCAGTCCAGTTCTTCCAGTCGTTGTTTGCCAGCACCATTGCAATCGGCGATCCGATCGTCTTCCCATGCCGGACACCGCTCAAAATATGCGCCGTATCGCGCTCAATCCGCATCCGTCCGCCGCGCCCATACCCCTGCTGCCGCCGCCACAGCTCGCGGTCGATAAACTCCTGCGCAACGGTCACACCCGCAGGCATCCCGCTCACAGTCGCCACCAGGCTCTCCCCGTGGCTCTCTCCCGCTGTCGAAAATCGCAACATCCTTTACTAAACCCCGCGCCAGAGCGTCACAAAATCAAAGTCCGCAAACTTTGATTGTAACAATCATCCCACCAGACCCTACCGTTGCAACAGGCGCACCCAACTGAATCCCGCCAGCAGCTATCCCCATTTCAACCAATCGGAAACCAGTCGCTGCTCACGCCCTATGGGTAAACATCAGGGACAACGCCGGTAGCGACAGGATAGACGTAGAAACCCTGCATCGGATCAGCCTCATACTTCCGGCCCATCACGATGCCGCTCGAAGCTCCAACCTGGGTGTCATCATACGTACACCCCGCGGGACCCTCGTTCCCTCCGGTGTAGAGATCATTCTCTGTAACTCTGGAAATCACGATGGGTGCCCCAGTCGAGTCCAGTGCGAACGACGGCGGCGCAAGGCTGGAAAGTATCAGCGCACGGCAACCATATTGAATATTCGGCTGCTGCGCCGACGTCGGAGCGGGGGTCGCTGGCGACACAATCAAATGCAGATAGGATCGGCTCGCGAACTTGACCGAAGTAAAAAACGTGTAGCTCGCGCCCTCGGCAGCCGCCAGTTGAGCCGCCTGCGCAGGAGTCGCCATCTCCCCGGCATAGACCCACGTCCACTGCGTAGCATCGCTCCCCACAGGCGTAGTCGAATAGAGAAAGTGTGAGTGTTGATGACTATCAACGCTACCCGCGGGCTCCAGGCACTCAACCAGGAGATACAGCGTCGTACTGTTCTGATACCAGAGCGCAGGCTGGCTGAAGCTGGCGCAGTTCTTCGTCGACGAATTCAGACTGGCAAGCGACTGTGTCACGTGGATCGACGCGTCTGTCCCGGCCGCGCCCAGCCGCGCCTCCGGTGTACTCGAAGAACCAAACGCCAGCAACGAAGTTCCTGCTGAGGCCGCGGTCGGAGCCGTCAACAAAACAGCGCTGACGCTGATATAGCTGGTTGCGTTCAGCTGGTCGTAGAGGCCGCCTCCGGGCTTGACCAGATAGCTTTGGTGCACCTGTATCCACACCTCCTCGGTGGGAAAGGTCGCCGGTACAACCACCGGAATCATGTCAATCGTCTCGGTCGAGGTGTAGTTCGTAGCTGCATAGCCAGTCGAAGCGTTCTGCGTGACCATCGCCGATTGATACAGAGGCCCAATCTCGGTGAAGCTCGTTCCTCCCATCGCCCTCGATGCCAGGTGCAGGTCCACAACGTGCGTTCCGTCGGCCATCGTGTGAGGCCAACTGTACGCCATGTAGGTTGTGAAGCCCGCCGGAGATGTGCCCGTGCTGCCCACACGGTCCGATCGGATGGCAGGATCGGCAAAGCCATGGAAGAGTTCTGAAGCGACTGTATCCCCCTGCATACTTAGGGCGGGGCAAAGGTTCGTGCTGACAGAACAGTCCACCGTCGCAGGCCCCGCGGCCACCGTTGCCGTCAGTGCCACACTCTGCACAGCACCCGACGCGTTGTTGGGAATGTTCAACGTCGCGTTGTAGGTGCCGGGAGCCGGCGGAGTAAAAGTTATCGCCCCGCCACAGGAGCCCTCAGCGGGAAGTGAGGTTCCACAGCTGTTGTTCGTCAGACTGAAGGCGCTCGCGTCGGTGCCCGAAATCGTGATGGGCGAAAGCGTCGTCGTCGCGCTGGCAAATCCTGGGTCATTGCTCAGTCCGAAGGTTTTGGTCACTGGAAGCCCGACCAGTGTCGTGATGAAGGGAGTCGTAAGCACCTGCAGGCTGGGAACCGGTGTTCCCGTGGGAGGAGGGATGGTAAAGTTCAGGGGACCAGCGCTTCCGCATCCTCCTGAGAGGATGGATACAGCAATCGCTGCGACGGTGATCCGTCTCTCAACAGCGTGCATACTGGTCTCCACGTTGTCTGAGAAAACCAGACATTGAAGCGTGGTCCGAGGTGGACGCGACAAGGCGAATTATAACCTCTACAACTCGCGGTTCAATAAACTCCTGCGCAACGGGCACACCCGCAGGCATCCCGCTCACAGTCGCCACCTGACTCTCCCCGTGGCTCTCTCCAGCCGCCGAAAAACGAAACATTCATCCACTCAGACCCGGCATAGCCGGCTCATCCGGCCTCAAGCGCATCCCTGCCGCCCGCACCCTTCGTTTACACGATCGGCTTCCCATTCAACGTCATCTGATTCAGCGCCTGCTGGTCGTACTGTTTCACCGCATCCGGCAGAGGAGCGTAGTTCAGCTCTCCCGCAATCGCCTGTCCGTCTCCCAGCACATACTGCACAAACCCCTTCAATGCCGGTCGCTTCTGCGCGTCTGTGCCATCCTTCGGAATAATCAAAAACGTCAGTGTCGCGATGGGATACGCCGTCTCCGCCTCCGCCGGGGGATTCACGACCGGTACTCGCGGGTCCGACCCCAGATCCTTTGCAAACGCCGCAATCGCCGCCGTCGTGCTCGACGCATTCGGCACAATATACTTCCCCGCCAGGTTCTTCACGCTCGCCACCGGCAGTTTGTTCTGCTGCGCATAGGTCAGCTCCACATAACCCACCGAACCCGGCGCCTGCCGCACCTGCGCCGTCACTCCCTCCGAACCTTTGCCTCCCAACCCAGCCGGCCACGACACCGATGCACCCTTCCCCACCTTCGACCGCCACTCCTCCGATACCGCCGAAAGATACGTCGTCATCGCCGCCGTCGTACCCGACCCGTCCGACCGGTACGTCACCGCAATCTTCAGTGCCGGCATCTTCACCCCGGGATTGTCCTTCTTCAGAATCGGGTCTTCCCAACTCGTAATCTTTCCCAGAAATATCCCGGCAATCGCCTCCGGCGAGAGTTGCAACGGCTGCGTCAACCCCGGCAGGTTATACGTGATGCACACCGGCCCGGCCGCCTCCGGAATCTGCAGCACCGGCGGCATCGTCGCCAGTTTTTGATCGTCCAGCGGATAATCGGACGCGCCAAAATCCACCGTCCCCGCCTTCACCTGTTGCACCCCGCCGCCCGACCCGATCGATTGATAGTTGATTTGAACGATCGGGTGCAGCGCACTGTAAATCTCCGCCCACCGCGACATCGCCGGATACACCAGGCTGCTTCCCGCGCCGTTCAGCACATACCCTTCGCTCGTCGCGTTTCCTCCCGACTTGCAGGCAGAAATTGCGGCAACACCTAGGCACGCCGCAGCAATCACCACAACTCGCGCAATTCGACCAGACAAAACTCCCATCGCTCTCCTCCAGAAAATACACTCCCAACTCTTATATCAATCTAGGACGCGCTTTTGCGCCTCTCCGGATGTAACTTCATGGAGAAGTAGCTGCAAAATTTGCCTTTGCCTCGAGAGTTATCGCGTATTCACAACCTGCCCCAGGCGCACCAACCCCACGAGCAGCGCGGCAATGCGCTGACTCAGGAAACCACCCGAAAAATGAGCATTTACTTGCTCGCCGTCTTCGCCGCCTGGATCTTTTCCAGCGCCAGCTTCTCCGCCGTTGTCACAGCGTCCGCCGCAGGAACCTTCACATCCGGCTCCACGCCAGTCCCTTCCCAGTTCGTCTTCGTCACCGGATCCAGCGACTTCGCAAACGGTACCCCAACCATAAAATAATCCGCCACCGGGTGCCCCGACACCGGATGCGCTCCGCCCCCTGTCGTCTCCCCCACAATCACCGCACGCTTCTGCTTCTGCAGATCAAACGCAAACTCTTCGGCGCCCGAAAACGTCCGCTTCGCCGTCAGCACAAACACCGGCACCGTCGGCATTCTCTCTCCCGGCAGGTACGACAGCGTCCAGTTCTGCTGCGTCTTGTCCTCCTTCCGATTGTAGATATCGATCAAATGCGTCGGCTTATCGAACAGATAACTCGCAATCATCGTCACCATCGCCGGCTGCCCACCGCCATTCTCCCGCAGGTCGAAAATTAGCGCATCGGTATGCGCCACAAACCCCATCGCCGCCACCACCGTCGGACCGCAGAACTCCGCATCCATGAACCCGTCGAACTTAATATACCCAATGTTGTTCGGCAGAATCTCCACCTTGTTGAACGCACAATTGTCCCGCTCCATCTGCTCATGAAACCGTGCCAGGTCCTCTGCCGTCGGCTCTTTCATCGGAGGCGTCTTGAACGAATTGAAGTTTACCCGCAGATGCTTGTCGTGACTCACCGCCTGCAGGTCCTTCGTCAACTGCGTCGCAAACGTATCGCCATCCGAAATCGCGTTATAGTCCCCCTTCGCCTCGTGCGCCTTCAACGCATCCGCCATCTGCTCCGCCACCGGAAGCTCGATGTAGTACTCCTTCAAAACGTCGCCCACGCCATCGATCACCTTCTTCCGCTCCGCTGCATCGATCGTGACGTTCTCCACCACCGCTCCCGGAGGCACGCCGATCAAACTGATCGTCTCCACTGTCGGCGGCTGACCGTCCTTCACCACAAGATCTCCCAACATCAGCGTCGAATGACCACCCCTCTCCTTCAGTCGAAACCGGACGTGTAGCGGCACACTACTGTCAATCTCAACCAGATCGAACCCGCCCGTCTGACTGCGAAGCTCCATCATTCCAGCCACATTCCGCGCCGGATCCCTTGTCTTCACATACGTCTCAATCTTGGCGCGATCCCCGCTGTTGAACGCATCCAGCAAAGCCTGCAGCGTACGTCCAGCCGGAGTATCAGGCACCGTGGTCTGGGCCAACCCGCACCCAGCACCCAGGCACAACAAAACAACCAATCGGCAAATCAATTGAGCGTTCATAAGGCCTTTGACGTCTCGATTCTTCAACCGTGAAAGAAATTTTGATTGAGAGCAAGAATACAGAAACATGCTCCCGGATTGGCGGCCTTCCCTGTCTATACTTCAAAACACATGCGCGCAAGGCCTCAGTCCCGCGTCATCCTCTGCAACTTGTTGCTCCTTGCGCTCTTCGCCGAGGTGCGTTGCATAATCTCGCAGACCGCTGCTGCCCCACTGCAAAGCGCACCATCCTACGGCCTTCGCGTCTCCGTCGAGGAAGTGCTCCTCACCTTTCACGCCGCCGACGTCCACGGCCTTCCCGTCAATGACCTGAAGCTCGAGGAACTGAGCCTCTCTGACAACGGCAACCCACCACGCAAAATCCTGTCCTTCCAGGTCCTGCAGAGTCTTCCCCTCCACGCCGGCATCCTCCTGGACACCAGTGAGTCCATGACACAAACGATCGCCAGTAATCGCACCGTCGCGGTCAGATATGCGCAACTGCTCCTCCGGCAACCAACCGACCAGGCCTTTGTGATGAAGTTCGGCCCGTTATCGGAGATCGAACAGCCTTGGACCAGCAATGCGAACTCGCTCGTCGCAGGCGTCGGCAAATTAACCGGATATGGGGCAAGCCACATCCGCGGCACGGCCCTGTTCGACGCCATCTACCAGGCATGTCTCAATCAGTTCGGCCACATCGATCACGCGGCCAGTGGAAACTTCATCCTGCTCTTTTCAGACGGTGAAGACAATACCGGCCATACTTCGCTCCAACAGGCCGTCGACATCTGCCAGCGCAACAACACCGCCATCTACGCCTTCCGCCCCGACACGCAGTTCGCCTACGGATCGGATGGTCCGAAGACCCTGGCCGACCTTGCCTCACAAAGCGGCGGACGCGTCTTTAACCTCAACGACTCCGCCGCCGGGATAGACAACGACTTCCGCACCATCGAAGCCGATCTCCGCAATCAATATCGTCTCATCTACAAACCCGCGGAGCTGCAGCGCGACGGCTCATTCCACCGCATCAAGCTGAAAACGCCGGAGCGCGTGGACAGCCTCACCATCCGTTCCGGCTACTACGCACCCGTGCGCTGACTCAATTAAATACACCGGCAGTAACGAAAACCTCTCTAGTTGCCGCTCTGCCGATCCGCCGCCAGCGGTAATACGCGCTGGAATAGTTCATCGGTAAACTTCTGCTGCTCCTCATAAAAAGGAAAATGACCGGAGTTGTCGAACCAAATAAACTCCTTCTGCGGAGCCTGAATCGCCTGACTGTAGTCCCAGACCAGAGAAGGACGGCAGAACGGGTCTTTTCTTCCTTCAAAAAAGAAGATTGGGACACGAAACTCCGAGCCGGGCTGCGTAAGGTTCGCCTTGAACAACTGCGGGATCAAAATATTGATGGAAAACATCTGGCCATGGACGAAGCCGAAGTCATCCACCAGAGAGTACTCAGGAGCCGACACCACGGATGTAAGGATTCTCTTCACATTCGTGAATTCGGTATTGCTCTCCGGCGGTCCAAGCAATCGTGCCGACCACCCGTTGACGATGTTGTTCTTCCTGAAGTCCATCTCCGGCGCAGGAAAAGGCGCAATGCTCTCCAATTGCGTCAGCGCGACCTGGTTCTGCCGATTGCGAGCTTCCTGCAGGTCGTCCTGGTACATCACCCCTGCATTCTGCTGCATATTAATGACCTGCCCGACTCCCACATACGCGTACAAAAGGTCCGGATGTTCGTGCGCCAGCCAAAGCCCCAGCACGCTTCCCCACGAATGACCGACCACAAAGATCTTGTTCCTGTGGAACCGGTCACGCAGATAATTCACGACTTCCAGCGTGTCCTGCTCCATCTGCGGCAAGTTCATGGTTCGACGCTGCAGCTCCTTATCGTTCGACGCGTACGTCTTTCCCGCTCCGCGCTGGTCCCACTCTACAACGGTGAAGCGGCTCTCCCATGGGTCCTGAAAGGCGCCCGCTAAGGGGATAAAAGCAATTCCAGGGCCGCCATGAATAAACAGAAGAATCGGATTGTCCACGTTCTGGCCGCGAACTTCGATCCATTGATTGATGTCGCCGATCCGCACGCGCTCCAGACTGTCGATGCCGTTGGGTGAATGGATGGCACGTTTTCCAGCAACCTTGTGTTGCAGATAAGCCCGATACAACAGAGCAGATGTGAGAGCACCGACAACAAGACAGGCAACCACCAACACGGTGCAGGTAACGATCTTTCTGATCATGAGCGACTGTCTCCGGGTAGAGTCCCGTCGAAACTTCATCGACAGATACGCGCAGACAATCCGCTTTGTTCCCTCTACTCCTCCACAAACCGATAGCTCCCATGGCTGTCGTAATCGATCCCATGCTTCTTCCTCAGCTGCTCGATGTACTTCAGCGTCGACTTCGTATGCGGTTCCACGCCCTCATTCGTATGCAGCAGAATCTCCTCAAGGCAACTATCCACAGTCATCCGCTTGTGTTCCGCCAGATCCTTCAGCAGTCCCGCGAGCCGCTTCTCCAGCCGCACCGGCACGTCCACCCGTTCAATCTTGATCTTCGGCCCGGCGGCATAAGTCGGATGCCCAAACACCAGCCGATACCCATACAAATCCTTCACCGCATAGTCGCGAATGCCATACTCCCTATCGGCAATCGGCTCCACCACCTCCACCTCATTCGCCAGGTGAAACTCGTACAATGCCTCCGCGTCGCCCACCATGAAAACCACCGCACCGGCATTTGGAGCAGGCGTATCCTCCTTCAAAAAAATCTCCACCTCTCCCAGTGTGACCCCGGCAAACCACGCCACCGGCTCACCCCACAAAAACCCCAGTCGAAACCCCAGCTTCGTCGTATAAAACTCAACCGCCGCCGCAAGATTACTCACCGGCAAAGTAACATTCATCCGGTCACACTCAACCAAAGGTCGCGTCTGGTCAGTCACCATATCTCCTCCTTCTTGCGCACAAGTGAATCAGATCGCTCGGAGAAAGACAACGAAGGCTCACCGTCCTAATCGACGGTGAGCCTGAAGATCCATCTTCTGCACGAGGAATATTACTCTCGCTCAGAGAGCTTTCGTTTTACTTCGGCGTTGCACGGAACAGACCCCCGGTCGGCGAATCCTCAATCATCCATAACGCGCCATCGGGAGCGACCTCCACGTCGCGCATTCGCCAGCCAACCTCCCAGCGGTCCGCAGGCGTGGCCCCGCCCTTCCCATCGAAGGTGACGCGAAGAAGCGCCTTGCTTGCCAGGCCGCTGATAAGAGCCGACCCATTCCACTGCGGGAACATCTTGCCCTTGTAAAACGCCATATTGCCCGGCGCGATCACCGGCGTCCAGTAGATGACCGGCTCCGCCAGATCGGGTCGCGTCGTTGGACTTGGGATTGGCACGCCGTCGTAGTTGACCGCGTAAGAAACCAGCGGCCAGCCATAATTCTTGCCCGGTTCCAGCAGGTTCAGCTCATCGCCGCCCCTTGGTCCGTGCTCTAGCTCCCACAACCGCCCATCCGGTGCAAACGCCAGACCATACGGCGTTCGGTGTCCGCTGGTCCACGTCTCCGCTGGCGTCAGGTTAGGTCCGGGAAAGGTATAGGTTCTCAATACCGGAGCCGTCTTCGCCGCTTCGGTATCCTTCGGCGGGTCAATGATGGGGACGCTCGCCTCGCCCGTCTTCCCCGCCATCGGATTGCCCAGAGCCGGCTTGCCATCCAACGTTAGCCGCAGAATCTTGCCCAGCGGCTGGTTCGGATCCTGTGCCGGCGTCATCCGCTGCCGCTCACCAACCGCAAGGAACAGATACTTCGCATCCGGAGAAAAAGCGATCTGCGCGCCGAACTGTCCCCCGTTGCCCCGCTCGCCATCGCGCCAGATAACCTTCAAATCCTCCAGGCTCGCCGAATCCCTGCCCAGCATCAACCTCGCGCGCGCAAGAGCCAGGCTCGAACCGCCCGGCGCACCCGGCTCCGCATAGGTCAGGTAGATCGCGTGATCCTTGGCATAATGCGGCGAGAGAAACACTCCCAGCATCCCGCCTTGTCCTTTGGTCAGAACCGCGGGCACATTCGTGACCGGAGTCTTCGCCCCTTTTTCCGTCACCAGCCATAGATTGCCAACCTTCTCGGTAATCAGCATCCGTCCGTCCGGCAAAAAGGCAATCCGCCACGGCAGATCGAAGGTCGCCACCTTGGTCATGTTGAAAGGCACGTCGGCCTCCGGCTTCTGCTCGCCTGCATTGATCTGCGCCACTCCCTGGGTCGCCGCCAGAGCCAGAAATAGCCCCGCGATCACTAACTTGTTCATCTCGTTTTCCCTCTCCTCATTGATTGGTCCGAATTGATTGCTCGAAATTCATCGCTTCAAAATTCATTGCCCCGAATCCAACAACTCCAAAATTAATTCCTCCGCCGCCCCGTGCTTCCAGCGTCCTTTATACAGGTCAAATCCGATCGAACGCCATCCGTCGGATCGAATTGCGACCCCTCCTTATTCCAAATCTTGTTTCCCGTAAAATCAAATTCACTTCTATGAAACATCCTCTCGCATCGTCCCTGCTGATTCTCTGCGCCATCACCCCCTCGCCGGCGCAATCCCCCTCCATCGACCCTACCCTCGCCGCCGCAATCGCCGCCATCCCCGCCATCGACAATCACGCCCACCCCCTCCTCTCTCCGCCCGCCTACGCCACCGACCGCAACTTCGACGCCCTCCCCGTCGACACCATGGACCCCTACACCGAACCCGCCGGCATGCGCCCGGACCTGCCCGCCCTCCACGACGCCTGGCTCGCCCTCTTCCACTTCAACGGGCAGCCACCCCTCGACGCCGACGGCCTCAAACAACTCGAAGCCGCCCGCGAAACCACACGCCGCGAGCAGGGCGAAAAATACGCCACCTACATCCTCGACCGCGCCAACATCGGCACCGAGCTGGCCAACCGCGTCGCCATAGGCACCGGCGTTCAACCGCCGCGCTTCCGCTGGGTCCCCTACGTCGACGCGCTTCTCTTCCCACTCGACAACTCCGGCCTCGCCGCCGCCACCCCCGACCGCGCACAGTTCTTCCCCCTCGAAGACAAACTCCGCGCACAGTATCTCCAGCAAGCCAACCTGAAATCTCTCCCACCCACACTCGACCTCTACCTCAGCAAATTCGTAACCCCAATCCTCGAACAGCAAAAATCCCAGGGCGCGGTAGCCGAAAAATTCGAGATCGCCTACCTCCGCTCCTTCGGCTTCGACGACGTCCCTCGCGCCGAAGCCGCGCACATCTACGCCACCCTCCTCCACACCCCGCACCCAGATCCAGCCGAATACAAGCGCCTGCAGGATTTTCTTTTCCGCTACATCGCCGCCGAATGCGGCCGCCTCGGGATGCCCGTCCACATCCACACCACCTCCGGCGGCGGAGGCTACTTCTCCATCGCCGGCGACAACCCTCTCCTCCTCGAACCTCTCTTCAACGATTCCCGCCTGCGCAAAACCAACTTCGTTCTCCTCCATGGCGGCTGGCCTTTCGTCCACGAGATCGGCGCGCTCCTGCAAAAACCCAACGTCTTCCTCGACCTCTCGCAGCAATCCCTCATGATCCCGCCTCGCACCATGAGCCGATGGCTGCGCGAGTGGCTCGAGCTCTACCCCGAAAAAATTCTCTACGCCACCGACGCCTACCCCTATTCCTCGTCCATGGGCTGGGAAGAAGCCGCCTTCATCGCCAACCGCAACATCCGCACCTCTCTCGCCATCGCTCTCACCGGCATGATGAACGACAAGCAAATCACCGAACCCCAGGCCGAACACCTCGCCCGCCTCGTCCTGCGCGAAAACGCCCAGACCCTGTACAAATTTTGACTTCGTTTTTTTGTTGTCATCCTTCCGCGAAGCGGGAGGACCTGCTTTTGTCTTTGTCTTTTTGGTTGTCATCCCCGTAGGGGATCTGCTGTTGTCGTTGCGTTTTCTTTGCCTTTAGAGGGTGCTGAAAAAACCTGGTTTGCTTAAGGGCACGGATTTATCCGTGCCGTAAGCGCTTCACTCGCAATGCGGCTTCAGCCGCTGAGGTACATTTTCGTCCCGCGAGTCATTCTTTCCGCACCTTCTTTAGCCCCACGAAACGCCCCCCCCAAAAAACCATGTACGAATTTTTTCGTTGACAAGTACGAACCATATCGTATATTGTCTCGCCCATGGGAAAGAAGAAGCCAACGCCGAAGCCAACCGAAAGCGAGCTCGAACTCCTCGGAATCCTCTGGGAGCGCGGGCCCCTCACCGTCCGCGAGTTATTTGAGTCCGTCAATGTAGGCCGCCCCGTCGTCTACACCGGCGTGCTCAAGCTCCTCCAGATCATGGCGGAAAAAGGCCTCGTCGAACGCGATGAGCGCGAGCGCGCCCATCTCTATCGCGCCGCCGTCTCCCAGGCTGATACCGAACAGCGCTTCCTCCGCGAGTTGAGCGAGAGATTTTTTGCCGGCAGCGCAGCCCAGTTGGCCCTCCGCGCCCTCCAGATCGAAAAGGCCAGCGATCAGGAGCTCGAGGCCATTCGACAATTAATTGAGAAAAAGAACCTAACCAGCTAGCCGTTTTAATGTCAATGTACCGGGCCCATTAATCTTCGGAGGATTCGCATATGACCGCAGTAGCTTGGTTGTCTCGGGAAGAAATCGTGGCACTCGGATGGGCTCTGCTCCACTTCTGCTGGCAGGGTACCGCGATCGCCGTCGCCTACGCCGTGGTCGACCGATTGACCTCGAACGCAACCTCCCGCGTGCGCTACGCCGTCACCCTCATCGCCCTGCTGTTGATGCCGGCCGCCGTCCTCGGCACCTTCGCATTGGAACTGCATACCGTAACCCCGGCCCACGCTATCGCCGGCACAGCTCCTGTCGCCTCCGTCATGCCCCTTACCCTCGCGCCAGAACCCATCCTGCATGAGCTGCCTCTGGCCTCAAGCCTGCAGGAGCAAACCGACTGGTTCGCCATGCGAGCCGATCGTATGTTGCCCTGGCTGGTCGCGCTTTGGCTCTCCGGTGTTCTTCTTCTCGCTCTCCGCTCGCTCGGCGGATGGTGGCAGCTCACCCTGGTTCGCCGCCGAGCCCAAAGAATGGTGCCGCAAGAGGTCCAGCGCGCCTTCCTCCGCCTGTGCCGGCAGATCCACGCCGGACGCAAAGTCATCCTCCGCGCCTCCGATGAAGTTATCTCCCCTCTGGCCATGGGCGTCTGGCGCGCAACCGTCATTCTGCCCATCAGCGCCGTGCTCTCGCTCCCCCGCGAAGAGCTCGAAGCCGTCCTCGCCCATGAGCTCGGACACATCCGCCGCTGGGACTATCTCTGGAACCTTCTCCAGACCGCCATCGAAAGCGTTCTCTTCTTCCATCCCGCCGTCTGGTGGTTGAGCCGAACCGTACGCGAGCGGCGCGAGGTCTGCTGTGACGAAATCGCAGTGCGCAGTTGCGCCGGCCCCGCCGTCTACGCGCGCGCTCTGCTCCGGCTGGAAGAGCAGCGAACCGCCAGGCTAAGTCTGGCCATGTCGCTCGGAGGATGTGGTGGCTCGTTGTTGGGACGTGTAAGAAAGGTATTGGGAGAGGACATGGCAATGGAAAGCAGAATGACAAGTGGCGTCAGCGCAGCAGCAATCGGAGCTCTGGTGATTGCGCTCCTCCTGGGACCGAAGATCGGCGAAGCAAAAGCAGCCCCCATCATTAACCAGATGCAGCCTGAATTCGCGCAGGTCATGTCGCAGCTGCCCGGCGCGGTCCTCACCGAAATCGATGGCCCAGGCAAGCACCTCATCCTTCCCACGCAGCCCCCAAAGGCCGCCATCCATTCGCAGCCAGCTGCTGCGGCCGCAACTCTGTGGGCGCAAGTCTTCGCTCCCGCCCCAGCTTCGGCTCCCACACCGCAGGCCGTCCCCACGCCCGCTCCCCAGGCCTGGGCCGCCCCCGCGCCGCTGGCAATGCCCGCTCCCACACCGCACGCCGCGCCTGCTCCGGCACCATCATTCGCAAGCGCCTTTGTTGCGCCCAGAGCAATGCCTTGGCCCACACCGCAAGTCTATTTCGAAGCTCCCAACTCGCCCGATCTGGAAGCGGCCATGGCCAGGGAGATGGAGATTCAGACGGGGGCAACCTCGACCGCCAAAGGCTCCAGCTATCTCGATGGCATGAGAGACGCAGGATATCCGATCGATCTCAACGGCGACCTCAATACCCTTGTGTCGCTCAAATCCGTCGGCGTCACTCCCGAGTACGCCAGGGCAATGGCCCAGGCCGGTCTGGGCAGGCCCGACTTGCATGAGCTTGTTGTGTTGAAGTCTGTCGGCGTAACCCCGGAGTTTGTGGCCGGAATGAAGCAGAGCGGCCTCGCCCCCAAAGACTTTCACGAAGTCATCACCGAAAAATCGCTCGGCGTTACACCCGAATACGCCGCCCAAATGAAGCAGAAAGGATTTGGCAATCTCACCGCGCATGAGTTGATCACCATGAAAGCGCTTGGCGTCACACCCGAGTATGCCGCCGCCATGAAACAGCAGGGATTCACCGACTTGGATGTCCACGAGCTGATCACTATGAAGGCCCAGGGCATGACCCCGGAGTACGCTGGCTGGCTCAAACAGCACTTTCCCCAGGCCACCCCGGAGGAGCTGCGCCGAGCCGCCGTCTTCCATCTCAACGACAAGTTCGTTGCCGACGCCAAAGCCCACGGATTCGATACCGCAAATCTCGATAAGCTGCTCAAGCTCAAGATGAGCGGATTGCTGGACGACTAGAGCAAATTCCGGAACGGGATTTCCGAAGAGATCCGAAGAGATTTAAGGAGACACACCATGCGAAAGATTCTTGTTCTCGGATTGATGGCCGGCCTCTCCGCGATCACCGCCTTCGCCGACACCACCGGAACATGCTCCGTTCACGCCGGAGACACCGAAGGAAAGCTGGAGTTCAGTTCCAGTCGCGGCGACTGTGTTGCAGGACAACACTGCCATCAGAACGACTCAGACATGCTCTGGAGCAAGTGGACCGGCATCACCCCTCAGGATCTCGAGCACGAGGGAGCAACACTCGATGCCCGCATGAAAGCCGAAGCGGGAGAGATCCGATGCGTCGGCGCCGTCCACGAGACGGTGTTGCGCGGAACCTACTCCTTCACGCCCAATGAAGCATTCGTCAAGCAGATGGAAGCCATGGGATTCACTGACCTCACCTCCGATCGGCTGCAAGGCTTCGCCATACTCGACGTCACCACCGAATGGACCAGAGAGATGAAAGACGCCGGCGTCACAGAGTTGAACACGCAAAATCTGTTAGGCCTTAAGGCTCTCAGGGTTGATCCCGCCTACGTCAAAGCCATGGCTGCGGCCGGCTACGCTGAGCTGCGCGCCCACAAGCTGACCAGCATGAAAGCCGTTGGAGTCACCCCCGAAAAAGTGCAGGCGATTCGCGCCATGGGTTACACCCCCACCCAGGAGGAGCTCATTCAGATGAGCGTCTTCAAGATCGACGCCCCCTTTGTCGAGCGCATGAAGGCCCGCGGATTCAAAAACCTGACCATCGCCCAACTGGTAAAGATCAAAGTCTTCAAACTCGACGAGTAACCCCACCCAATCGAATCACCTTTGTCTTTGCCTCTTGGTTGTCATCCTTCGCGCAGCGGAGGACCCGCTTTTGCCTTTGCCTTTTTGGTTGTCATCCTTCGCGAAGCGGAGGATCTGCTGTTGCTGTTGCTGTTGCTGTTGCTGTTGCCTTTGTCTTTGTCTTTGCCTTTTAGTTGTCATCCTTCGCCGAAGGCGGAGGATCTGCTTTTGCCTTTGCTTTGCCGTTGTCTTTGCCTTCTTGGTTGTCATCCCCGAAGAGCCTGCCCTGAGCGAAGTCGAATGGGGGATCTGCCTTTGCCGTTGCTTTTGCTTTTGTCCTCCCCTCGCAAAATAAATCTCAAGAATGAGGAAAAAATCTGACCCCCAAAAACCCCCTACCCAAACACCACATTCCACCACCCATCCACCACACTTTCACCACAAAAAACCACGCAAAAAACGCTGTGGAAATCGCAAATCCCCCCCGAAAAACGCCAAAAAACAACCCCTACTCCCCCTTCAAAAATTTCCTCGAATTAAACAGCGGCCGATCCATGCTCCGCACCCAATCCGTCACCTCATCGAATCCCTTCCCCACCGCCTCCGCCGCCGCAAACTCATTCCGCACCGCCTGCATCTTCGCCTCAAGATCGTCCAAAGCGCTCAAAAGAATAGCCTCCGGCGTCATCGGCAGCTTCGGCGAGCCAAACTCATACTTTCCGTGGTGACTCAAAATCATGTGTTCCACCAGCACCGCCAGGTTCTCCGGAAAAGGAGCCAGCATCTGCACCTTCTCCCGCAGCATCCCCTGCGCGATGCTGATATGCCCGATCATCTGCCCCTCTAACGTATAGCTAAAGCTGGACTTCCACTCCAACTCCCGCACCTTCCCAATATCATGCAGAATTGCCCCTGTCACCAGCAGATCCGCATCCACCTCCGGATAAAACGGCGCCGCCGCCAGGCACACCCGCACCAGCGTCACCACATGCTCCAACAACCCGCCCAGCCACGCATGATGCAGCCGCTTCGCCGCAGGTGCGGCCTTGAACGCAGGCCCAATCCGCTCATCATCCAGAAACGCAAACACCAGCCGCTGCAGATCATCATTTCGGAATTCTGCAACATAGCCCCGCAGCTCCGTCCACATCTCTTCCACGTCGAACTTCGTCGAAGGCTGATAGTCCGCCGCATCGATCTCCGACTCCGCCGCCAGTCGCAGCTTCTTCAACGTGATCTGAAACTTCCCCTGGTACCTCGAAATGTCGCCCTGCACCTTGACGTAGCAACCCTCCGAGCAACTCGCCAACGGCTCGCTCACGTCGTCCCACATGCGCCCTTCCAGCGAGCCCGTCTTGTCGCTCAACGTCAAAGCAAGATACTGTCCGCCCTGTTTCTTATCCCGCGCCTGAAACGTCGACAGCACAAAATACGTCGTGACCGTTGCATTATCAAACTTCGCAGCATCCGCAACAAAAAAGTCTTTCATCTCCACCAGAATACCTCGCCGTAACCCGTAACAAAAAACACTTACGTAAACAGAAACGCGAGAGCCGAAGCCCTCGCGCTCCCATCAATCTGCACTCACATCCCTAAAGCTGCGGAGTCGTCGGAGGAGGAGTCGGAGGAGGAGTCGTCGGAGGAGTCGTCGTGTCCGGTGTCTTCGCCGCTGGAGGCAGAGTTCCCTCCTGCGGTGTTGCCCGGTCCGGCGCCTTCGACGGCGTCTCTGCCGGCACCGGCGCTGGAGCAGTCGGCGCTTTATTCTGCAGCCGCTCCTTCGGGGCGTTCTTGTTCTTTGCCTGTTTCTTCTTCTTTGAAGTATCCCCGTTCAAACCCAGCGGAGCCGCCTGGGTCTTCTGCGCAGCCACCTCCTCCGCGCTTAGCGGAGCCGGAGCTGCAAGCTTCTTCTCGTTCGCCTTCGTTGCCTTCTTGGCCTTCTTCTCGGCTGCCTCGGTCTTCGCGCGTGCGCTGTAGCGAGTCTTGCCAGCCGGCGCCGACGCCGCATCCAGCGGATTCACATCCGTGTGCGAGCCCGAAGCCGTTGCCTCTTCCACCGGCACATTCGACGAACCCGCCACCTTCCCGCCCGGAATCCCCGTAGCAGACGCAGCCCCCGCACCCACATCACTGCCGGAAGCCGTCTCATCCGGCCCAGGCGGCAGCGAGTTCCGCGGGGCCTGCCCATAGCGCACCTTCTCCCGCTTCACCTTCTCCGGCTTCGTCGGCTTGGCCGCAGCCGTTGTCTTCGTGCCGGCACTCGCCGCTGTTCCCACATTCGTTGTATCCGCAACAGGCATCACCACCGCCGGCGCCGTTGTTGTCTTTCCCACCGTCGAATATTTGGTTCCCCGGTCAAACCGCTTCTTCTCGTGCACTACTTTCTTCTTCGCGACCGGCGGCGTATACGCCAGGTTCACCATGCTGATCCGCTTCGAGCTTGCGCCTGAATCAACATATCCAGCCCGAATCTCGATGTACGAGTCCTCCCGCAACTTCGTCAGGTAGGCGCGCAGCGCCGGCTGCATGGCGTCCGTATACATCGCCTCCTGAATCTGCGGTTCCACTTCCTTCATCGGCGCAATTCCGGCCACCTGATGCTCCGTCACCTTCAGAATCACAAATCCCTGCTTGGTCCGGATCGGCGCCGTCCACTCGCCCGCCTTCAGGTCGAAGGTTTGGTCCTCAAGAACCTTCGCCAGCGCGCCACGCTTATACATTCCCAGATCGCCGCCCTGCGCCGCCGTCGGTCCGCCCGAATTGGCCTTCGCCAAATCTTCAAAGCTCTCGCCCGCCTTCAGCCGCGCCTCCAGTCCATCTGCCTTCGTCTGCGCCTGTGCGATCGCAGCATCATTGGCGTCTGCCGGTGTCGGAACCAGAATCTCGCTCAGCTTGATCTGTTCCGGCTGGGCAAACTCCTGCTTGTGCGCTTCGTAAAAAGCCTGTTCCTGCGCCTGCGTCGGCGGCTGCAACCGGCGCCCAACCTCGTCCCGCACCACCATCTGCGTAATCACGCCGTCCCGGATACTCGCCTTGAAGTCCTCATACGACACCCCGGATTGCGCAACTGCCTTTTCCAGAGCTTCCATCGAGTCCAGTTTGTTCTGCTTCCGAATCTCATCCAGCCGCCGGATCACCTCCGCATCGGCATTGATCCCCAGCTCCTTGCCTCGCGACAGCAACAGTTGCTTGTCGATCATGTCGCGCAGCAGATTCTTCTGTCTCTCCTCAGCCTCGGCAGGGGTGGCCCCATTCTGCTGGTCCTCCTGCGCAAGCTGAGCCTCCGCCCGCTCCACGTCGCTGCGGCTGATGATCAGGTCGTTCACATGCACGACCACATCCTCCACCACGGTCCCGTTCGGCGTATTCGCGGGCGTTACCGGCAGGTTCAGTTGCGGCTGCGGCTCCTGCGGCATGCTCAACGGGCTCTGATACCGCGGCGCCTGTGCCTGCACCACTCCCGGAAGTGCCAGCAGGCCCAGCCCGCACACCACCGCAAACTGCGAAATTCTCAAAGTCATCGTCTCTCGTATTCTGGTCCGAACATCCGCTTCTACTTCTTCTAACTTCCGCGATCCAACCGCGATCGCCCCGAACATCCGCCCTGGCTATTGGACTCACCCTGGCATAGGGACGGTATCCCTACCCCATTCTAACTGCCCTCGACCGAACAAGCGAATCCCCTTTTCGCGCAGGCCAGGGCTCACCTCCGGATGCTATACTTCGTCCAATAGGGGACGTCTGTCCCTGCGCTGCATCGCGCGCCGATCTACCCTTTTTTTGAGGTTATCCAAGCCTATGGCTCCCCGCACCCGCCGCGCACTCTTCACTGCAAGCATCTTCCTCGCCACCTGCGCCATCCTCGGTTCGCTCATCAACCAGAAGGTCTCCGCCCAGTCCGCCAGCGACGAGTCTGCCCTCCGCGATTCTCTCCACTCCTTCACCAACGTCTATTCGCTCGTCGAGCAGAACTACGCCGAGCCCATGAACACCGACAAGACCGACAAGGCCATCTACGACGGCGCCATCCCCGGCATGCTCCACGTCCTCGACCCCCACTCCAACTTCTACGACCCCAAAGCCTACGCGCAGATGCGCGAGGACCAGCACGGCAAGTACTACGGCGTCGGCATGACCATCCAGCCCCAGCCCGTCTCCTACGGCAGCGGCAAAACCAAGATCGTCGTCCTCTACCCCTTTGAAGGAACCCCGTCCTATAAGGCCGGCATCCGGCCCGGTGACGAGATTCTCTCCGTCGACGGCAAATCCACCGAGGGCATGGACACCACCGCAGTCGCCACACTCCTCAAGGGCGCTCGCGGAACCCACGTCTCCGTTACCATCAGCCGCGAAGGCGCCGCCCGCCCCATCGTCTTCGATCTCGTCCGCGATGAGATCCCGCGTCCCTCCGTCGATCTCGCCTTCCTTGTCCGCCCCGGCGTCGGCTACATCCACCTCTCCAGCTTTATCGAGACCACCAGCCGCGAAATCGGTGACGCGCTCGACGGCTTCGGCGACATTCACGGCCTCATCCTCGACCTCCGCGGCAACCCCGGCGGCCTTCTCAACGAAGCCGTCAACACCTCCGACAAGTTCCTCCAGAAAGGCCAGATCGTCGTCTCCCAACGCGGCCGCGCCTTCCCCGACCAGGTCTATCGCGCCACCCGCGGCGAAGAAGGTCCCCGCTTCCCCATCGTCGTCCTCGTCAATCGCAACACGGCCTCAGCCGCTGAGATTGTCTCGGGCGCCCTGCAGGATCATGACCGCGCCCTCATCGTCGGCGAAACCACATTCGGCAAGGGCCTCGTCCAGACCGTCTTCCAGATCACCGAAAACACTGGCCTCGCCCTCACCACCTACCACTACTACACCCCGTCAGGCCGCCTCATCCAGCGCAACTACGACCACGTCTCCCTCTACGACTACTACTACGTGCGCGACGACGCCGCCAAGCCCGACAAAAATAACCTCGAGGTCAAGCTGACCGACTCAGGTCGCACCGTCTACGGCGGCGGCGGCATCACCCCCGACGAAAAAATCGACAATCTGAAGTCCAATCATTTTCAGGACACCCTACTCATCCACTACGCCTTCTTCAACTTCAGCAAGCACTATCTCGCCAGCCATACCGTAACCAAAGACTTCGTGGTCGACGATAACGTCATGCAGCAGTTCAAGGACTTCCTCAAGTCCAACCAGATCGACTACACCGACGCCGATATCGCGGGCGTCAACGACTGGATCAAAGAGAGCGTCAAGAGCGAGATCTTCACCTCGCAGTTCGGTCAGCTCGAAGGCCTCAAGGTCCGCGCCGAGTGGGATCCCCAGATCGCCAAAGCAATCACCTTCCTGCCCGAAGCTCAAACCTTGGAAGACCACTCCAAAATAGCCCAGAAGACCAACGCCCCAGGCCATTAGTCCTCGATTCGCCATCTTGCTCCGCGCAGAAAACGACGGCGCTCAAGCCCATAGGCTCGAGCGCCGTCTCTTCTTACAATCTCATGGAAGGTTTGGAGCGGGAGACCGGGATCGAACCGGCGACATTCAGCTTGGGAAGCTGACGTTCTGCCACTGAACTACTCCCGCATCCAACCTAATTGTACCCTGCGTTCCATCCCCTTGTAAGCGAGCGAGCGGCGGGTAGCGCGCCAAACCTATCGCCCCATCCGCATCGTATGTGCGATCGCTTCCAGCACCCGTTCCGGCGCAGTATCCGCCGGCAAAGGAACCCGCATCTTCGCACTCATCCGGTCGGCAATTTTGCCCGCGATCTCCGCCCTCTTATCCAGATCGAGATCCAGAGCCCGGCTGAAAAAAGTGTCGATCACGTTCAAGTCCGCCGCGTCCAGGCGCGCCACCCCGTCTGCCGGCAGCATTACACCCGGCTCGCGAGCCGTCTCCATAGGCTGCGGATAAAGCGCGGACGTAAACGTTCTGCTGTTGTGGCTCATCAGCGCCTGCTCATCGATGCGCTCATGCACTACGATCGTTCCGGCGACCAGGTCGCCCAGCCGCTTCTGCTCCTTGTTGCAGAGCATGCTGATCACGCCAACAAAATAAACCGACGGCAGCATATCGATCACGCGAAGCAGATTGCGAGCCAGCGCTTCAAACAAAGTGATCTGCCGCCCCGAGTCTTTGATGACACGAATCTTCAGCAGCCGCTTGCCCGGCGTCTGTCCGTTCCAGAACGCTTCAAACAAAGAGTAGTAGCCCCAGTAAAGCAGAAAATAAAACAGCACCGTGGCCGCCATAAACCACTTTCCCGCGGTCGCCAACGGCACAGTACTGCGCGGCCGCATCGGAAACGCGCTGCCCAGGAGCAAAATGCCGAGAAACACGAAAAATACCACGGCCGCCTGCAGAACAGTGTCCGTGAAAATCGCCAGAAACCGGCTGCCGATTCCGGCAATCGGAAAACGAAGTTCCACTTGCTCCGGCGTTTCAATGTTAAGCTGGTCGGCGTAGCCCTTGGATTCCCCTGCGTCGTGCATTCCGTCGTACATAAGTTCCCTATGATCTCAAACCACTGGATCGCCCTGCGTAAAGAAAGCTGGAGCCGCCTCGAAACCCTGGCCCAGCAGGTTGAAACCGCCAGCCTCAAAACGCTGTCGTCCGCCGACCTGCGCGAGTTCGGCCTGCTCTACCGCCAAGCCGCAGCCGACCTCTCCGCCGTACGCACCGACGAGGGCTCCCGCACCCTCGAAGCATACCTGAATCGCCTCGTCAGTCGCGCTCATAATCATATCTACTCCGGCGACCGGATGAACCCCCGCAGCGTCTGGCACTTCTTCTCCAGCGGCTACCCTAGAATCTTCCGCCGCCTTCTGCCTTACACAACCACCGCCTTCGCCATCTTCCTTGCCGGAGCTCTTCTCGGAACCCTTCTCACCATCGCCCGTCCACAGTTCATGCACGCCATGCTGGGCCCGCAGATGGTCGACAAGATCGAGCATCACCAGATGTGGACCGACTCGATCCTCACCGCAAAACCGCAGGCATCCAGCAGCATCATGACCAATAACATCGCCGTCTGCTTCTACACCTACGCAGGAGGCATCGTCGCCGGCCTCGGAACCATCCTCCTCATGTTCACCAACGGCGTCAGCATCGGGGTCATCACTACCGCCTGCACGCAGAACCACATGGCGCTCAGTATCTGGAGCTTTGTCGCCGCTCACGGCGCGCTCGAGCTTCCCAGCATCTTCATCTCCGGCGGCGCCGGCCTCCGGCTCGCCTCAGGCCTGCTCTTCCCCGGCATGTTCCGCCGCCGCGACGCCCTCGCCCTTGCCGGCGGCGAATCCATCCGCCTGCTCGCCGGCACCATCCCCATGCTCGTCATCGCCGGCATCCTCGAGGCCTTCCTCTCCCCCACTCACGCGCCGCTCGCCCTCAAATTCTCCGTCTCCGCCGTCCTCCTCACCGGCCTCTGTCTCTGGCTTGCCGAAGGTGGCCGCGACAAGCTCGCATCGGCCGCCCTCACCAACCCGGCGCCTGCAGAGAGCTAGAGCAGACCCTGGGCCTTCACCTCAAGATATTTGCTGATCGCCCTCGCTCCCACCTCCGCCGGCGTCGTCTCCACCACCAGCACCCCCTGCTGCCGCAGCTTCGCGACTGTCTCCCTGCGCCGTTCCAACATCTCCTGGGCCGCGGTCGAGGCAAACATTTCTTCCGGATTCTTCGGCTCTCGCGCCGCCAAAGCATCCAGCTCCGGATGTTCCAGCAACACCAGCACCACCAGGTGACGCCGAACCAGTTCCGCCACCGCGCTCACCACCTCCGGGCGACCCGCACTCTCCGCAATTTCCGTAATCCAGATCACCAACCCCCGCCGCCGCTGGAGATTTTTCAACCGCGAAGCCGCATGCAAATGATTCGCCTCCGCAGCCTCGCTCCGCACCTGCGAGAGCAGGTTAATCATCATCCGCAAATGAACCGGTCCATTGCCCGGCAACAGCTGTTGCTGAACCTTTCGCCCATAGCTCAATAAAGCAAACTTGTCGCCTGAACCGCCAATCACCTGCGCCAGCATCACCGCCGCAGTCGCCGCCTGGTCCAGCTGCGTCACATTCAATTGCAGTTTCTCTGCCGCCTCCTGCTCGCTCTCGCCCATCGCAACCGGACGTTCGCTGCGCATCTCAAACGCAGTCCGCGACAACCGCCCTGCATCGAGCACAATCCAAACCTGCTGGCTCCGCTCCGTCGTGAATTGCCGCGTGATCAGCTTGGCTCGTCGCGCCGTAGCCGTCCACGAGATATTCCGCAGCTCATCCCCGCTTTGATAATCCCGTAGACTCTCGAACTCCCTCCCAATCCCGCGCAGGCGAAGCCGCCGTTTCTGCAATTCGATCTGCCGGGCTCGCATCAGATAAAAAGCAGCCCTGTCGCCGCTCTGCTCCGAAGCTGGAAACACCCGCACGTCCTGTTCCGCATCGCAAACCGCCCAACGCTCCACCAACCCCAGCGCGCCGCGATATCGCAGATAAATCTTCCCCAGCCTGAAATCTCCGCGTCGTCCCGGGAAACACTCCAGCACAGCCCGAACCGGATCTCGCGGATAGGCCACCACCTTCAATGTCCGCGGTGTAGCGATCAACGCCGCATGCAAATCATCCGTAACCGATATCGTTACAATCCCATTCGACTGCTGCACCACCTCATACTCAACCTCCGTGCGTTCCCCCAACGCGGGAGAGCGCAGAAACCGCCGAGTCACCGCTATCGCCGACGGTGTCGGCAAGCCCATCTCATCAACAACAACCAGCAACGCAATCAGCCCGTCCCACGCAAGCATCATCCAGATGCGATGCGGATGAAAGAACGCCGGAATCGCCCACAGTACACCCGCAATCAACAGCAGCAGGCTCCGCGAAGTCAATCCAAAGCCGGCGCTCCGGCCCGCACGCCCGAGATAGTGCGCCGTCGCCGTGACCTGTTGTGGAATCAGTGTCTGCATTATTTCGGCAGAGCGGTCGCGGCAAGTATGTCCGCGATCACTCGATCGGTATCGAAACCCTCAAGCTCAGCCTCCGGCCGCAGCACCAACCGATGCCGCAACACCGGCACTGCCGCCCGCTTTACGTCGTCCGGAATCAGATAGTCTCGGCCGTCCCGCGCAGCATACGCCTTCGCCACGATCAACAAGCTGGCCGATGCGCGCGGCGAAGCGCCCAGTGAAACCGTCGGCCATTCGCGCGTTCGCCGCACGATCGATAGCAGGTAATCGAAGATTGCCGGCTCAACTTTCACGGCCCGAATCTCTCGTCGCGCCGCAGACAGCAAAGAATACTCCACCGGCTCAATCGCCATCTGCTCCAGGTCCTTTGCCTCGAGACTCGCGTGATGCCTTTCCAAAATGCCGCGCTCGTCAGCCAGCGCCGGATATCCAACCTTAATCTTGATCAGAAAACGATCCAACTGCGCCTCCGGCAGCGGATACGTCCCCTCAAACTCGAGCGGATTCTGTGTTGCAAACACGGTGAAATAATCATCCAGCGCATGCGCTTCGCCATCCATCGTCACTTGTCTTTCTTCCATGCTTTCCAGCAGCGCCGCCTGGGTTCGCGGAGGCATCCGGTTGATCTCATCCGCTAACAGAAACTGGGTAAACACGGGCCCCTTATGTAACGAAAACTCATTCGTCTTGGGCGAAAAAACCATCGTTCCCAAAATATCCGCAGGCATCATGTCCGGCGTGCCCTGTACCCTGCGAAACACCAGCGCAAGAAATCGCGCCAGTGTCTTAACCGCAAGCGTCTTCGCAACCCCGGGCACCCCCTCCACCAGCGCATGGCCTCCGCACAACAGCGTCAGGAGCGCCTGCTCGATCAACTCCTGTTGCCCCGCAATCACTCGACCAATTTGCTCGCGCCCTTGCTCAAATAGCTGCAGCGCCGCTTGCACCTGCTGTACGTCGCCACCGGAAACTTCCAGTTCACTCACGCTAATTCTCCCCCTTCAACATGGTTCGCCCCGATAATCCGAGCCGTATCCGCTCTGCCAGGTCCCGCTGGTCACGGTCCAGCGCCTTCACCAACTCCAATGTACTCGCCAGCGTCGCAGCTTGGTGTACTGTCTCTCCGGCTTGCGAAAGATGCTCGCCCAGCGTGCTCCATCTGCCGCCAAGTCTCTCCTCTACCGCCTCGACAATGGCCTGCGGTGTCGATCGCAGTGCCTCGCGCGGAATCCCGCACTGTTCCTCAAGAAACTTCAGCAATCGACGCCGCGCCCCATCGACCGCGGCCTGGGTCGAGCCCGCCCTCCTATACAACCGCCCCATCGACTCAGCAAACTCCAGCGGCGAGCTTCGCGGCAACCGTACCGGCGCTCGCAACGGTCCATTCCGGCGGCCGAAACTCAGCACCAGCAACAAAGCCACTACCCCGCTCTGCCAGGCGACCTGTTTGACCGGAAGACCCTTCGCAGTCTCCCATAACGACGCGCGCGCACCGTGAAAATATTCATCGAACAGCACGCTGCGATCCGGCTCTCCGACGCTTGCCAACACCAGTTTCAAACTGGCATCCTCCTGCAATCCTCGATTTGTCATCGGCCGCGGCGAGCTCCACCAGATCGCCTCGCCCGCCCCATATTTGTAACTGACAACGACCGCATCGTCTCCGCACAGCTGCGACACGCGAAACCTGGGCTCCATCGCGGTCCAGCGGACATTATCCGCCAGGGAAACTTTCCCTGCTCGCGCCAACGGCTCCTGCCCCTCGGGAGTCGTAAAACATAGCCTCTGATAGTACCTGGACGGCGCCTCCGTCTTCGCCCCGGGAAGAAAATAGGCGCCCTCTTTTCCAGTCGCCAACACGCGGCCGCCCCGCGAGAGAAAGTCCGCAATATTCGCTTGCACCTGCTTCGAATCTTCCGTCGGGAAATTGGGCTCAGCCAGAACCAGGGTCGTCTTTGCAGCATCCACATTTTTCAAATCACCGGCCGGCTGCTCCCAACGACGCGCTGCATAGCCAAGCTCGCCCAGCAAAAGGTAAACCGCCTTCGCTCCTGCCGAGCCACTGTTGTATGTCGTCGGCGAGTAATTCGTGTCGTCGTTCGCCGGCGAAACCACGCTGAACGCAATGATCACGAGCAGCATTGCCGCAGAAATCCCGAGCACGATCCGGCGGTCACGAGACCCAGCCATCAGGCGCTCCTCAGCTGTTCAAACAAAACCAGCGCGTTCGCGTAGTCGCTCTCCGCCGCAGGTCGCAGTCCATACCAGATGCGCTCAAATATCTGCGTCAGTCTGCGCAGCGTCTGTTGCACTTTGGACTCCGGCTCCAACAGCAGCAAATACTCCCGCGGCGTGCGCGCTCGATTCTGCCGCCACAACCTCCTGCCCTCCATCATCACGATCGCAGCCCAATACAGACAATGCACCGCGGCACGCCAGTCCTGTCTGGCCGCCTCGGCCCGAGCCAGATCGGCCCAGTTGTCCGATTCTTTCTGCCACGTCTCCGCAATCGCCTTCGACTCAATTCGCACCGCCAGCCGCTGCCGCTGCATCGTTCGAAACACCCACATCAGCAAGCCCGCAGCGGCAAGGGTTATTGAGCCCCACTCCATCAGCGGAACCAGCCATGGCGAACGCTTTCCAAATCGCGATACCCCGCCGAACACTTCGCCCACCCACTGCCAGAACTTCGCAAGCTCGCGTTCCCAATAGGACTCCTGCGCCACGGTCCGAAACTCCGGGCGCAACAACACTTCGTCTGTCTTCTTCCGTACCTCCTGAAACTGATTTGCATCTTCAGGCGCAGCCTCACCGGTCAGAACAACATCCTCATTCAGCCGCGCAGCTGCCTGCTGTAGCAGCTTCTCTCTTTCTGGCTGCGCGGCGGTGCTGGCGCTTGACAGCGCGTCTCGCAGCCACGACCAGCGCGTCTGAAAGCCCGCCCCTTCCACGCGTTCGTCGTCGCCGACTTTTTTCGGGTCGCAGTCCGCCGGCTTTGTTTTGCAGGCCTCCACCAGCGTCTGCAGACTCGTCAGATGTCCGCGATACTCCGCCGCAGTCACGGTTCGAACATTTGCCGTCTCTTCAGGCGCACCCTCTTGCAACTGCGCGACGGCATACGCGGAAAGCAGCAAGATACACGTAGGAAATACTCTCAGCCACGACCCCATCGTCTATGCCGGCTCGGCGGCTGCATCGCCGGCCACGGCGCCAGTCCCCGTCGAGGACTTGTTCATTAGAAACTCTATGTCGAAGGCCTCCCGCCGCACCCGCTCGTCAATATAGAAAAGGCAAAGCGCAATCGCCGCAACAGGCCCAATCAGCGAACTGCATAGGAAGGCCACCACCAGGGAGATGATCTGAACCAGAACATGCTCTGCCGATCGTGAGTGAAGGATCAGAACCGCGAACGGCACCTGCATCACTCCAGCCACCACATACAACGCGAGCATCAGGAGACCCAGAAGGAAGATTCGCCCCTTGCGGCCCGCCACCAGAACTTTGCTCCGCCTCATCGCCCGACGAACCGCAAGGTTCTCCATCACAGCGGCAGGAATCGCCAGCGAATTTCGAATGTAAGCAATAATGCCGTAGGCAAAACTGCCGAACGAAAAGAGGACCAGCAACACCATTAGACCATTCAGATTCTTGATGCCAAGTGCGGGGATCATAACAACCGGGGCAATCAACAAGAGAAACATCCAGCCGGCGCTCCAGCTCTGCCACAACGAGATCAGGCAATAGCGAATCCAGTGCGCACGGGCGAAACCGAGGGCTGCTCCCATGGAGGTCTCTTCGCCGAGATAAATGGAAGAAACCGCAGATACCGTCGCAGCCTGGGTAATGCTGTACACGGCAAAATAAAGCACCGCTCCAACGATGGTGATGATGGCGCCCACCATCAACCCCTTCGGAGAGGTGGCCAACATCCCGCTGAAATGAAAATAGGCAAGTTTGCCGATCGTAGCCAGCACCGATACCGCAGCTGCAATCGACGCCAGGCCTGCATACAGCCAGAAATTCGACCGATACAGAAAGAAGGTGCGATCCAATATCTCGCCTGTGGTCAATGGCCGAAGCTCATGACGAACCGCCGATTGCGCACCGCTGTGCATCGCCCCGGAATCCTGAGCCCCCGCGTTGCTTCCATTTAGCCAGTCGTGCTCTGCCATTTCGCGTTCTCCGGACCCAATTTTTCGTTTGTTCGAGATAGTAGCACAGGCCCGCCAGCCTTCCGACAACGACACAAATTGAAGGGATACGGTCGGATTAGGTCATTTCGAACTGAAGCAGATCTCTATCGCTCCCGCGTGTCATCATCTGTCCGTTCACTTCTGCGCAAGCGTCTGGGTATTGAGAACCTCCCGGGCGTGAGCAACCTCCGGAAGGTTGGCATCGGCCGCTGGCCACGCCTTAAGAAAAGCCTGATAGGCGGCGAGCGCGCCCCCGTTGTCGCCGGAAAGCTCCTTAACCCGGGCAAGCCCAAACAGTCCGTAGCCCGAGTCCGGCCGTTCCACCAAAGCCGCCTCATAGGCTGCGCGAGCGCCCGGATAGTCCTTCACCTGGAGCAAAATACCGGCCTCGGTCTCGCCCACCGGTCGAATGTAAAACGGAGGCTCATGGTAGCCAAGGCTTTTTTCCTCCTTCGCCGCAGAGGCATAGAGCTTCTTCGCCGCGGCGAGCTTACCCTGCACTGCAAGCACCCCGGCTCGCAGCTCCAGCGAAGTCACACTCAGAGAGCTGATCAACGGTCCGGCCGTCGCATCGGGCATGATCGGAACCATCGCCACATCGTCTTTTTTCTTCTCCCCCGTTTTTGTCTCCCCGGCTTTCATCTCTTCGGTTTTCTTCTCTTCTGTCGCGGACAGGGCGACACCGGCCGCCTTCTGTGCCTTCAGAAGTTCCGCCTGCTCCTGCTGCATACGCCACAGCCCCGCATCCAGGCGAGCCGAGGCCGCCTGGGCCTCCGCTATCTGATTGCGTTCAAGCGCTCGCATTCCCGTCGCATAGTCACGCAGCTCGGAGGCAAGAAAACGCAGGTTCGCCGTCTTGTCTCCCTGTGCGGCCGGAACTTGATCGAGCAGCGTCAGTACTGCGTCCCAGTCGCCGATTCTCAGCGCCACAGGCAGCCGATTGCTGAGCCGCGCCATCTGATCCCGCGCCGACCAGATGTATAGCGTCGCCGAAAGTTGTCCTCGCGCGCCCGCAAGCCGGTCAGAGAGTGCGTTTGCATCGGCCAGCTTACCCTGCTCCATAAGATTGGCGATGCCGTACATCATATTGTGGACGTAGTTCCAATCATCGTCCGGTCCCACATGCTGCTCCCGCATGTATCGCTCATCCGCTGTAGCCGAAGCCGCGAACCAGCGCTCAGCCTCCGGATAGTTGCCTACACGGTAGTAGATGTGTCCCGGCATGTGGACCATGTGGCCGGAGGCAGGAGCCAGGCTCGCCAGTAATGCAGCGCTCGGAATAGCTCGTTCCGGATGATTACCCGGCTCAATCGCGTGAATCCAGTAGTGGTTTGCAGCAGAGTCGTTCGGAGCATCGCGCAGAACTCCCTCAAGAATTTCGATGCCCTCTTTTTCTCCTGCCTTCGGCTCTCCCGCCTCGTCATACCCGTCCTCCACAGTGATCGCCAGAAAGATCCGGCCCTCGATGTCTTTCGGATATTTCTTCACCAGCTTACGAAGCAACGCAATCTCCTGGCTCTTGTCGTCCTTCTTTGCCGCGAACCCAGCCTGAGCCGCTTCTATATAGAGCTTCTCCGCACCCTTGGCATGCCCCTCCAGACGTACTGCCTCGGCAAGAGTGCGGGCGCCGTAAATCTTTTCCGGTCCGCCGCGAAATCCTTCAATCTTCGTCAGGCCCCACCAGCACATCGCACATTGGGGATCAACGCGAATTCCCTGCTCGAAGGCCTTGGCCGATTCATAGTCCCAGAAATCGTGCATCAGATTGAGCCCCTGATCGAACCACGCCTGCGCCTCGGGCGTGGCCGTGATCGCGATGTGACTGTTGCCAATTCCTTCCATGCGAATCGGAACCGGGAGTTGTTCCGGTGGTGGAATAGGCCGCATTCCTTCCATCACCTTGCCGTTTCCCATCGTCATTCCGCCCATGTCATGCTGCGCGATGGCGATCGTCCAGGCATTCGCGCTCATCAGGCCTGCGAGCACAACTGTGATGCCGCGCGGCAAGGGAAACGATTTCATTGGCCATATACAGGACAGGGCGGCGAGCGAACGCTTTACGAAATTCATACACAAGACTCTACGCGAGTCTGGTTATGTTGCTCCAGCCCATTCCATGGCAGAACGAATTACTTTTGCGGCTGGAGCGGCGCCTCCCCCTCCTTGCGCGGAACGAACCGGTGCGCGAGCACAGCGTTCGCCTCGGCATCGCGGTGGCTTTCCCGCAGAGCATCGACGAGCGCATGCACCAGATCCGGCGACATGTTGGGGTCAGGAAAGGTCATCATCATGTCGGCACGCTGCGTTGCACTTCGCCCCATCTGGCTCATAGCCTGGTTCAGATCAACATAAAGACCCGCATTGCCGGGCTCTACCTGCAATCCCCTCTGAAGCTCCTTGGCCGCCTCCGCCGGTTGCTTCTTTACTTCAAGCAGCGTTCGACCCAGGCTCGCCTGCAGCGACGGAATCTTCGGATTCAGCAACTCCGCTTTCCTCCATTCCTCGATCGCGGGATCCACCATGCCCTTGGAAAACAATAAGGAGCCCAGCAGAAAATGTGCGGAGGCATCGTCCGGATTAGCCGCCAACGCCGCACGCATCACCACCATCTCGTCCGGCTGGTTGGGAAACACATAGAGCAGAGGTAAATGTGACGCCGCCGCATAATCCGCCGCCGCAGGCTGACCAAGCTTCTCGCGCACGAACGCGCGATAGTAGGCAAGCATCGCGTCCTGCGAAGGAGCAACCGCTCCCGGTTCGCTGTCTTCGGAAGCGACTTTGGGATAGTTGCGCGTCAGTAACTCGAGCGAATCCGCATAGAGCCCTAGCCGGTTATATTGCAGCACAAGATTCAGAATTCTGTCCGTATCGGCGGCGAGATGCCGGTCGAGGTCTGGCCCCTGGGCAGCCGGGTTGATGGGCAAGCCTAGTTTGGTAGCCTCGTTGCGCAGAAACGAGCTTGTCGGATAACGTTGCAGCGATTCGGCCACCAGTTTTTTGGCGCCCGCGGCATCGCCCGCCGCGCGTTGCAGCGCCACCATCTCCTCAATACAACGCAGGTCGCCCGCAGAGACCGGGCACGCCGCTTCCAGCAGCTTCAGCGCTCCCGCGGCATCGTGACCCCGAGCAAGTTGCTCCGCCAGCAGAAGTCCCGCCGCCATTCCAAACGACGAGGAATTGCGAGCCGCCTCCAGCTCCGTACGCGCGACGCTCGTGTTGCCAAGCGCAGTCTCTGCAATGCCGCGATAGTAATGAATCTCAGCATCAGAGGCGGCCCCTTCTTCCGCCTTGGCGAGAAGTTTCGCAGCCTCCTCATAGCGCCACAGGCTAACCCCAAGCCGCCCCGCAGCCTTCAGCAGCCCCAGGCTGGCAGGATACTTCACCAGACCGCGCTGATAGATATCCCATGCGTCGAGATAGTCGCCCTGAAGCTCATTGGTTGTCCCGTTGCCTAGGTAGTCCGCGTCGTCCCAATCCTTCTCCTCGCGCGGCTTGACTTCAGGCAGCGCCCCCACATGCACCTGGCTGCGCGGTATGACGTCGTAGACACCCTCGGTATGCTTCAGAAGAGGTTCGCCCTTCGCGTCGCTCACCAGAAACGTGTAACTCTTGCCCGCGTCCACATCAGGAATCGTGTGCGCCCAAGTTACCGCAGGATCGAGCGACACCGTCTCTTCAAAAATGCTCTTCTCGCCATCCGAGACCACAATCTTCGCTCCCGGCACTGCGTGGTTTGCATTGAAGCCAAGCTTAAGACCAATCTTCCCGCCCGCCATTTTCTCTCGTTCCATCGCAACCACACCGTTGAGGTTCGCGCGGGTAATCGAACCGATGCCCCGCACCGGCATCCAGTACTCGCTGAAGCGGATGGCCTGTCGAGGCTCCAGAAACTGGTAGGTCGCCTGGTCCTTGAACAGGCCTGACTGCAGTTCAACGTAAGCGCTGTTGTTGTCGGAGAGACGGTGGCGCCAGTCCAGCGCATTGTTATCATTTCCCCAGCCAAAGACTTTCTTCGCAGGAAGCGCCTTCGGATCAGCCCAGTGCGCCACTCCGGAATCCGTATGCGGACTGTAGAGGCCCATAAAGGGTTCCGAACTGCCGTAGGCAAATGCTTCGAAATCCCCTGTCTGCCGCGAGACCAGGCTCAGATCGATTCCCTTCGAATTGACCGGCCACGTATCGATCGCATCGGAGCCGTTGTCTTTGGTCAACTGCATCGGATAGTAAATTCTGGAGTCTGGCCAGACTTCAATGCCCGTATTGTTCCACCAGAAAAAATGATGCCGCGCGTCGCTGTGGTTCGACAGCGTCACGCGCTCTTCCACCAGCGTAGAGCCGGGGTGAAGAACGATCTCCACCGTCCAATCCATGCCGTACACGCGGTCCCGATTTCCCACAGTGACCGAGGCGCTTCCGTCGGCCGCGGTGCTGTACGCCCAGTTGATCGGCGAGATGGTTACCCAGTTATGCGACACAGGAAAATCGAACTCTTCGCCAAAAGCCGACCACGCCCCTCGATACGAGATGATGGCCTTCTTGAAGGTGGGATTGGCATAGAACATCGACTTGCCGTTGATCTTGTCGACGCACGTATAGATGTGGCCGCCAAGTTGAGGAAGGATGGTGCATTTGAGATATTCGTTTTCAAGATAAAGCGCACGCCACGGATGCACCGTCTCCGTAGCGCGAATATCCTGGCGCATCGTGTACGGATAGTCTTCGATGTAGGCGAAGTAGTCGAAGTTGGGGTTCTCGTCCGGAGGACCTTCGTCGGAGGATGCCAGAGGCATGGTTCCCTCCCATACCTTCACCTGGCCATCGGCCCGGACATTCATCATCAGGATGCCCGCAAAAAACCCGACCCAAAGCAGCCCTGCACACCGCATACTGTCTCCGTTTGACTCGCCGATTCTATTACGCAGCGGCAGACGAATCCAAGAAAAGACGCGGAAAGGCATCTGCTTGGAAACTTTCAGCCTGTCTTCATTATCATTAATTGTCCCGGGGGAACCGAGACGGGCCAGATTCTCTCGGGCGTCGTGAAATTTGCGAGCCATCCGGAGGCTGGCTGCTAAAAGGCGTCAGGTGTTGAATCGAAAGCTCAAGGGAGGCGCGGAATGAGCGCGCCCCTTGAGCCTTTGTGTTTTGGTGAATTCGTTAGAATTGCCCGCCGTAGCCGAGGAACTCGCGCAATCCGTCGCCGGTTCGCCAGGTAGACTGTGGTTGGTTTGCGATTAAGTCGCGGAATGCGAGGTGGGCAATCTGCGACTTGATCTGCTGGGCGCGAAGCGAGTTGGGATCGTTGGGATCGCCGGGCAAAGGCGCGGCTAGCTCATTGGGAAGATAGTTGTTGACCAGCGCGTCGTAGCCTTGCATGGCACGTGGGTCGTTCGGGCGGCTGATGAGCTCGAGTTGGCCGGCCCTGGTGGAGTAGTCGTAGAACTCGAGTTGTACCGTGGTGGGATCGATTTGGCTGGAGTGGGGCAACCAGTCGGAGTAGACACCAACTTTGGTGTCGTTGGTGGTGAGAGAGAGGATGTTGGTTGGGGCTCCGTTGAAGTTGAAGAAGCCCGGAGCGATTTCGTCCGTGGCAAAGAGAAGATAGTCCCTGCCGGGGGCGAAGCGCGACTTCAGCATGGAATACATGTCGTGCCGGTTGTTGTAGATCTGGTTATAAGGGGTCTGCGTTAGCCAGGTTGTGTCGCCTTTGTTGCCGAGGGTGACGAACATGTTGAGCAGGTCGACGGAGGAGCAGAGGCCGGTGCGGATGACGTTGGTATCGCCCGTGAAACGGCCGCTGGGATCCATGACGATGAGCGGGATGTGGGTGGCCTCGTCATAGACGGTGCCGATTTTGCCCTGAACGAAGCCGTGGGCGCCGTTATATTCTCCGTGGTCGGAGGCGAAGATGATGACGGTATTGTCGATAACGCTCTGCGGCAGCTTGTTGAGTTGATCGAGGACGTCGCCGATCTGATCATCGAGGATCTTGGTGACCTGGAGATAGCTGTCCAGGCCGCGCTGCCAGTAGGTGAACGGTGCGTTGCCTATGCCGAAGCCGGTGCTTCCGTCGGGTCCATCAGGGTAAGGAACGACCTGGAATCCAAACTGAAACGGGTTCGTGGCGATGTCTCCCCAGACAAGCGCTGAAATCTTCTGAAAGTAAGTATGGGTCGTGGGTTTGCCGGTTCCAGCATAGTTACGGGGGTCCTGCCAGTTGGTCGGAAGGATGGGATTGCCGAAGGGCGGTGGAGATTTCAGCTTATTGATGTTCCAGTTCACAATCGGCGGATTGTTTGTATAGTCCTGGTTCTGGTTGAGCGGGGCGTTTGGGTGTTTTTTGTTGTAGTTCGCGAAGAGATTGGTGTACGTGAGAAACTCGGTGCCGGCAGGGAAGAACTCGCGGTCGTGCGGGTTGACGTAGCCGACGGTCAGAAACCACGGGGCGTCCGTGGTCTTGACGTTTTGCAGATAGGCGATGGCCTGACCGGTGGTGTATGCGTCGTTGTGGTACGGCGGAGGGTCCGTCGGATTTGGGGGCGGCGGAGGGGGAATGGGGTCGCCGTAGGTTCCCTGCAGGTTGTACCCGCTCGGGTCGGGTGGGCTGTTCCAGTCGAATCCGTAGGGAACGAGGGTGTCATTGGGGCCGCTGGGGACGGAGACGTGCCACTTGCCGACGTATGGCGTGTTATACCCGGCTGCCCGAAGGAGCTTGCCGAAGGTAGGATAAGCCGGATTGAGCACCGGAACGTTCGTATTCGTAGTGATCGTGCCGATGAGCCAGCTCTGATGGGAGTAGAGGCCGCTGATGATGGTGCCCCGGGCAGGTGTGCAGGCGCAAGCCGCGGTGTGGTAGTTGGAGAACTTTACGCCGCCCTTCCAGACGTATTTGTAGAGGTTCGGCATGAAGCGCCTGAAATATTCTTCAGCGCTGTTGACGCCGACGGGAAAGACGGATGGCCAACGGAGCTCGTCGACGAGGATGAAGATGACGTTGGGTTTTGCTCCTGGTTCGGTGATGTTTTGGGACAAACCAAGGCGAGTGGCAACACTGGCGCCCGCGATGGCGGCAGTGGTTTTCAGGAAATCTCTGCGTTTCATTGTTTATTCTCCAATGGATGAAATGCGTTGCTGCTGAAGGTGAACTTCAGGGAGGCCCGAAGCCGGAATGGCAACACGGGAGATAACTGAGAGTTTGCACAATTGACTGAAGTTATTTCAGTCTCTTTCGCTGCATGCAGCATGCGGTAGCCGATGGATTCTTTGGGGATTCCTGGGGGATCTAGGGGGACAGATTTCTGGGCAGACCGGGCCCGACGAGAGTCGCGACGGGAGATCACGCCGCGTGGGCGAAATTCTACGCTGGGCGCTAAGAGGGGTCAATCGTATTACGATCTGCGACCTACGCTCCAGCAAAGACTCCCATGAGTGGTCCGCTGATCAGGAAAACGTCTTGTTAAGGCGCACCAGCTCCGCGGCGTAGGCCATCGCTGGCTTCCAGTCCTCGCAGCTTTCGATTCTTGACTCGGAACCGGCATTCAGATCCACGCGAGTGCGGCGGCAAGGAACATCTTGATTGACCTTGTGTTGCGGTTGGAGATGCTGATATCCGCAAGTAAGTTAACGGGTGCGCAATCCTGAAATGACAATCAGATGTTGGAACTTCTCCGCGTACTCCGGGGACCGCTGCAGATTTCTAAGGCCCTGGCTGATGAAGGCCCAGGCGCAGGCGAGCGAGAAGCCAAGGATTCCAAGACCGATAGTGATGAGAGATCCATGAGGTCCTGATTTCTTATCTGGCGCAACAGCGCGATCGATGACCTGGATGATGGGAGCTGACTTGGCTTCGTCAATCCGCGCGGCTTCATATTGCCGAGAGAGTAAGTCGAAGAGCGATTCATGATATTTTACTTCGCGAAATTTACGAGCATACTCGAGGCTATCTTCCGCGACACGCCCCGCGGGCAGCGCAATATTCCCTGGCTGCTGGCGGGCCTGATCGTCTTCGAGCTTGGTCAGTTGACGACGCATGGTAGATATTACTTCCTGCAGCCTTGTCACGTCCGGGTTTTGTTCGGTAGCGAAGGTTCGCATGGCCTGCATCTCGACTTCCCTGCTGGCGATTTCCGCGCGGAGCTGAGCGATCGATTGGATGATCATTTGCGCCTGTCCACTGAGTTGGATCACGCCCGTACGCTGCTCGGTGGCGCGGAGGTCATCTTCAGCAAGCGCGAGCGATTTCTTCTCGGCGTCCAACTGCTGATCGAAGAAAACCCTCCGCTGAGCCGCCTCGGTAATGGCGAGATTCGAGTTAACCCTATAAAGTTCATCAACATATGCATTTGCCAAATCCCTAGCCCTATTAGGGTCATGGTCCGTGACAGAAATACGAATCAGGTTGTCCTTTCCGGCCTCGATCTCTGTATGGTCTCTGAGCGCAGTCCGAGTGTCGTCCCGTTTTTTTCGCTTGTAGATGGATTCAAGATGAAACTGACTAATGATTTCGTCCGCAATTGTTCGACTCTGCAGAATTCCTACGTACATGTCCGCCGGACTTTTGATGCCCAAAGCGGATGCGCCACCACCCAAAGCGGCGAGGGATCCTAACTGACCCATCAGCGCGGAGGAGGAGGACTGCTGCTGCGGCGGCAGAATGACAGCGGTTGCGGTGAAATTTGGCTTGAGCGCGAGTGAAACGACCACCCCGACACAGAGCGCAGATATAGTTACTATCGAAATCAGTCGGCGTCTGCTCGCTAACACGAGGGCGATATCGAGCAAGTCGATGCCCCCCCCGCCTGAAGATACCGGCGTCTCAAAGGCTTCCACAATTTCTTGCTCGAGGTTCTTCATGTACGGTATCGTAACTCAATCACCCCTGTCACGGGGATGGGGATCCGCGGAGGAGCCTTTGACAGAAGGCATGCGTTTGACCGAAATCTTGCTGAGATTCGCCCACATTTCATGCGCGCAGTGCTCAGATCCATCCATTCACTCGTAACTGCTGAAGCTGGCCGGGTACAAATGGTCATCTTGCGATTGTAATATGTTTTTAACTACTTTCACGTGAGTGGGAGAGCACCCAGAAAGCGAGCACAGCAAGTGCGGATTGCAATGCATGTCTGTCCGACAAAATTCTTATACATCCGACGTAGAATTGCCGGGCCAGGGCTAAGAATTCTGGATGTGGGCTGCGGGAACAACTCGCCCAGTACAACCAAGCACTGGTTCCCAGGGTGTCATTACTCGGGGGTGGATGTCGAATGGTACAACAACAATGACGCGGACCTTGCCGCGATGGACGCATTCTACCTTGTTGAGGTTGATGGCTCGGGCTATTCCGCGATTCCGGACTGCAGCTTCGACCTGATCTTGCTGCACCATGTTGTCGAGCACATGCCGAAACCAGAACCGATTCTGAAGTTGCTCTGCTCCAAGCTCAAGCCAGGAGGATATATCTGGGTCGCGTTTCCTTCTTTGCGCAGTCTGTCACTGCCTCCAGCATCGCAGTGGACGCTTCAATTTTGTGATGATCCCACGCATGTCCATGTCCCTGACATTCGAGAGGTCTCGAACATACTTCTGGCGAGCGAAGTGAAGATTCTCCATGCAGGAAGATCGAGAGACTTCATCCGGGCGTTAATCGGGATAGCTTTGCTCCCTTGGGCATTAGTGACAAGGCTCGTAACAGGCGGGTTCTCCGCGCGAGGACTCTGGTATGTCTTGGGATTCGAGGATCATGTACTTGGCCGTCGCAGGCCGAACTGAAGGCCGGATCAACAAAACTTCTACCGGCCCGGACAATCATCCGCACCGACAAAGGGCGGCGGTAAGCCCCAACCCAATTTACGCTAACACCGATCGAGCCGGAAACTGAGCAACAGACTATTCCTGGCCTGAGGCCTGTCTTTCTAGTACGAAGAAATTCCCCATCAACCTTGCGGGCAACAAGTCGTAGCGAAGAAGGAAGGCGAGGCCAAACGCAAGGATCATCGTCTCAGGCAACCAATAACCTGTTCCGGCAGGAATGAAGCTCAGTCCTGACAAGAAGAGCAATAGCATGAAAACAGAAGGATGCCGATTAATGCGGAGAAACGCTATCACAGATGAAGCGAGCCAGGCTGTCGCCGCCGAAGTTGCACAGAGTATAAGAATCGCAAAGACTCCAAAGTCTGAGTATTGCACGCCGATGCCAAACGCCGGTGCACCTGCTTCTGACCGATAATTAGCCGGGAAATAGACCTTCGCTAACTGTAGCGCTCCAAAATCTTTTGGCTTGTCGCTCATGAGCGCGCGAGGGATGTGCGGATACACTAGGTCTTCAAGTGCAAGTCGTCCATAGTAGGTCCTTCCTTGGGGGTCATCGATGACAATCATCGCATTTCTTGTGTAGTCCGAGAACTCCGTCATGCCCTGCAATATTCCTGCAATATTTTGGAAAGTTCCGTACGCAGCAAAGCTAGCTATTCCGAACACGGAAACTGCCCCCAGGATTAGCACGGCCAGCCGCGCGCCAATCCTCTTATGGTTCACGTACACACGAAAGAGCAGCATCATGAAAAGCGGCGTGAATAGTTGACCCTTGCTGCCGTGAAGGTAGATGAGAACGAAATAAGAAAGGTAGAAGAAAACAGTAAAAAAGGCCCGTTTTCGTCGTCGGAAGAGATACGAGCAGAGGGCAAGGTCCGCGAGCATAGTCGATCCGAAATAGCTGAGACCATATCCGATTCTAGTGCGCACGTAAATCTCGCGAGGCTCCAGCACGTATTGCCGGAACTCGATAAGGATGGGGGCGTAGAGAAGGAACGCTAGGCACAGCAGGAACCACGCTACTTGACCACTATCAGCACGGGCGCGAAGCTTGATCGCGCCTAGGTCCATCGGCTTCACAAAGCAGAAAACGACCGCCCCAACAAGGTTTGTGGCGGCATAAGTCGCATAACAGTAGGCATAGGCATATTCACTTCCTATCCCAGAAAACAGGAGCAAATATGCAAATTGAAACACGTATTCCGCAGCTATGACGAAGACGAAATTCGGCGTCGCCCAGTTGATCCAACTACCCTCCTTACGGGATATGAGCCAATAAGAGAACAGCGTGATCAGCATGGATATACCCATGACCAATGCACGGTAGTTATTTTCTTCAGGCGTCACGCGGGCATCCAGAGGCTGCGGGTCATATCAGTGATGATGTCCTTTCATCGTTAGATTGGCACTACAATTCTCGCTCAATCGGAGCTTCAAATGCTACTAAACAATCAGAGTGAGAGCTCCTGCCGGATCGCTAAGCCTATCTGATATGATCGTGTGTTATCTACATGAAATTTGCCTTGAAGAAGCCATCGGCAGGGAATCTAATCGAGCAAAAGCCAGAAGAGATCCTTTATGGGGCGTTCAAAGGGATGGGCGACCTGCTTTGTGCGTCTCCTGTAATTGTTGCAGAGCTCAACGCGGGAAGCAAAGTACGGTTGTTGCTGTTTCCCAATCCCAGCCTCGTCGAGTTTTCCCGGCTGATTGAATTTGGGCAGAATCGAAAAAACCTGACAATCCACTTTCTCCCCGTCGCGACTACAGTCGGCTGGCTGCGGAGACTCGCCGCGTTTTTCAGAGATATGAGGAGCCTTTCTCCCACGCGGATCTGGATTTCGCCACATGCCCCTGCGCCAGCATCGAGCTGGAAGATTCCCGCTCTGCTGTGGCTGCTGCGCAGATTTTATTGGCCCAATGCGCGGCTGGCGGGAGCTGACAGCGAACGGATGTCGAGGCTCTTTGATATCCGCGTGCAGGCAGATCGAAGCTTGCCTAGGATTGAAAGGGAATGGATGGCCTATCGTGCGCAAGGCAGCAATCCTCGGCTGAATGGACCTCCGCCTGATGTTCACTTTATTTCTGCAATCGCTAACGGATTGAGGACTTCTCCCGAGTACGATCTGCTCGTTCATCCGGGTGCAAACGCGAGGAACCGAAGTTGGCCGACGACGCATTATGCGGCAGTAATCGAGCGTATGCCGCCAGAATGTCGTATTGCGGTGCTGGGATTGCCCGGAGATGTGGAGGAGTTGCGCCGAGTACTGCCACGCAACCGAAATATCCATTACCTTACGGGAACGCTCGAGGAATCGATCGCGACTCTCACGCGCGCACGCGTCCTGCTGACGATGGATAGCGGGAATACCCACTTCGCTCACTTTCTAAAGTTGCCCGCAGTAACACTGTTTGGCAGCACTGACCCGAGGACCGTCCTCTCCAAGGACACCAGTGTGCTACCCGTCTATCAACAACGATTCCCATGCCAGCCTTGCGAGAGAGTGGACTGTTCGCAACCAGCGGTCTATTGTATGAACTCCATCGAGCCGGCCCTGGTGGCGGAGAAGTTACTCGCGCTTATCGGCAAACAACCCCCAGCATGAGTAATTGGAACCTCTTGCGTCGGTTTTTCCGACCGACTCACAATTTCAGATTCTCCGTCGAGTACGTCTTTCGCAATCGAGCCAAACCGCCAGAAAAGTACCTAACGCCGGCAAGGTTCGCTCAAGCCTCAAGCCGTAGAAAAGACGCAGGCCTCGCCCGCTTGGAAAACGCCTTCGGCGTTTCCAGGTCCTGAAGCGTTTAAAACCTCAACTGATCCGGAGGAATGTAACCCGCCGCAAAGTTACCGGTCGTACACCCGATAGGAGCTCAAGCGGCGCTTCAGCGGCAAGGGCAGAAACCGCTGATTTAATCCCAGGAGAAGCCCTACGCTTTTGGCGAGACTCTGCCCCACGGCCGCAGGCGTCCGACGGACAGAGACCGCTTCCTTGCGACGGCCAAGCTGCTTTGATAGCAAGTGACCCAAATCCTGCAATAAGGAGGATCGGGTTCCCGAAGCTTCCCAAATTCCTAGTTGCTTGAGTGTGTAGCCAATGTCAAAATACCGTTTGACCAACTGCGTCGAAGTGTAATGGTGCGAATGAAAGACCGGAGCATTCGGCTCGTACACAATCTTCCAGCCAGCGTCCAAAATGCGCTTGGCAATGGCTAAGTCCTCAAATGTTTTGAAATCTTCCGGAAATGGAATCTTCTCCCATGTGCTTCGACGAAGCGCGGAGTTGACATCAGAAAAATGGTAGAACCGGTAGCCCATCTCATTGCGGTGAGCCGGATCCTTCACAATCTTCTGATCGCCATAAATCCTGTCGTAGGTATCGTGCCGCTCCGTTGGGGAGCCCGGCTTGGGCAACTGACGACCGTAGACAGCCCCCACGCCTGGATCGTCAAAGTTGGCCAGCAGTTCCTTAAGCCAGAAGTCCGATGCAGGAAAGGCATCGCCTGAAAGGTTTACGATTATCCTGCCAGTCCCCAGATTCGCTGCAAAGTTTCGGGTACCTGCGTGGTGAAACTTTTCCGGGCGAATCTGCTCAATCCGAATAGGGAACTGGCTTGCGATCTGTACAGTCGCGTCGGTTGAGCCGGAGTCCACTAAAAGAACCTCGAACTCGCCAACGCCTTTCTGAGAAAAGACCCCCTCTAGGCAAGACCTGATATTTGGACCTTCATTCTTCGTCAGGATCGTGATGGAACAATCAAGCATTGGATCAGCGCTCCTCTTGCCCTCAGGCCTTAACTAAAGCAACCTTAGCCCAACTCGCCGGCATTTTTCTGGTCACTTCGATTCCGTCGAAGATGTTGCTTTCCCTAGCCCCATGCTCGCGCACCCATTCGACCATTGCGCGCACACCTTCCGACAACGCTGTTTTGGAGCGCTTCCCGAACATCTGTTCCGCCTTCGAGTGATCAGAGAATGCAATCTTGACTTCATTGCGAGCGTCAAGGTAATTGATGTCGCAAGGCTTGCCCATTGCCTGCGCAACCACCCCAGCAAGTTCGTTGACGGTATACGGCACGTCGGCACCAACATTGAATATCTCGTTGCGCGCCGCCGAGAAATCGACTGATGCGGCGATTATCGGTGCGACATCATCAATATGTGTGAATGCGCGTTGCTGCGTCCCGTCCCCAAAAACCGTCATGGGCTCGCCACGCAGAAGTTGGTTCATGAAGATTCCAACGACATTGCGATACCGGTCGCCAATATTCTGCCGCTCTCCGTATACATTGTGAGGCCGAAAAACAACATAATCGAGACCGAACATGTCATGGCACACACGCAGTTCCTGTTCCACAGCCAGTTTGGAAATCCCGTAAGAATCTTCGGGCACTGGCATCATATCTTCGGTCATTGGACTCTGGCCCGCGCCATAGACGGCAATCGATGAGGTAAAGACGAAGCATTTTACATTGTGATTTATCGCGGCGTTAATCAAATTTACAGAGCCAATGAGGTTGTTATTGTAATTGAATCTTTTGATGAAATGACTCAATCCCTCGGCCGCGTAAGCAGCCATGTGGTAAACGTAGTCAAACGAATGCTGCTCGAAAAGACGATTAATCAAATTAACATCTAGGATCGAACCTTCGACAAATTGACCTGCCTGGGTTACATTTTCCCGAAAGCCCCCCGTTAAGTCATCAAGCACTACAATGTCGTGTCCCATTTGAACTAGATGGTCGGCAACGTGCGACCCAATGAATCCGGCGCCGCCAGTTACCAAAGATGTAGGTCTGCCTTTCATGTGAGCCAATCTCTCCTCGAAACCTGCAAAGTGTGAAGCAACCCAAAGTGTTGTAACAAGCTCACAGCAAATTTCACGTAACGCAATTTTGTGTGTTCTTACTTATGATCTTACCTCATTGCCCTCAGCGCCAAGGAGATCGTACATTCCCCGCAGCCATTTAGGATGCATCAAGAACATTCTCATTTGGAGGGATGCTGGAAGCAGAGTCGCCACTCTCGTTATGGAAGGTGAGAAAGCAACTTAGTGGACCCTTATCGGACCCATGCAGCTTCTCTAACTCTTTACTGGCCCCAGATTTTCCGGCCAAGTAATTGTCTTATTTGGTGGAGCTGAGCGGGATCGAACCGCTGACCTCCTCGTTGCGAACGAGGCGCTCTCCCAACTGAGCTACAGCCCCCCACCAAACGCGCGTCGCACACCGCTTTGCAGGCACAACACCGTCGAACAACCTCTTCGATTGTATCAGCAACCACTGCGCCACTCAAAGCCTCAACGCAGGTAGCTCAGACCCCGCCGCCGTCCCCGACCCGTCCCGTCACCAACGTCCCGGCAGCCAGTGGCTTCTCCACTACGTGCCAGACTTCCCCGCGATCCACAACGACGCCAAGTACCGGCACAACCAGTCTCGCTCCACTTCGCGCCACCGCCTCCAGCACCCCCACATCTCCCGCAACAAATTCCGTCCGGTCCAGCGCCATCTGCCAACGCTGCTTTCCCGCAACCCGCGACTCTTCGCGAATGTCCGTCACCACACCGGAAAACTTGCTCACTGTCTCACCCTTCTGATCACCATCTCCCGTAGTCATTCCCGATCGCATCACTCTTCCCGCTGTTGACAGGGAATATTGTGCACACCCGATTCCCCAGCACTATAATCCTCCGCAAGGAGGACGTATGCTCTCCCGCTTTTTGATTCTTTCATTATTTCTAACGGCCTGCGTCGCGCCACTTGCTTCACAGTCCCCTTCAGACAAGAGCCTGTTCCCTTCTCAGCAATGGAATGGACTCACACCGCCGCAGAGTTTTCACCTGCACGTTCCCCTGTTGTCACAAAATGCCTCGCTCAATCAGAGCCAACCGTCTCAGATCCAGACGTCTCCGAAGGGCTTCACTTTTTCGCAAAATGTGAATCCGACTCTGCCATTTTCACGAAAATTGGCTATCCTCGCACAGAACGCTGCTCCCTGTTACCTCATTCGCAGCTATCGCTTCACTCGCGAAGATCCAAAATCGGACATAACAACGTTCGCGGACTATTCCACCTGCCAGCCAGCCAGTCAATTTCACGTGAGAAGTACCGTGGATACGCATCCGCGATAGACCTGCGACTGCCACCGGCCACGACAATCCGTTGTTCAGCACTCGTGGCTCGCGGAGTTTGCCGTAAACTGATCACACCCATGATCGACCGTCGTCGTTTCCTCCTGACCTCCGCTGCCGCAGCCGCCCTCTCTCCCTCCGCGGCAATCAATGCCCAGTCCACCCACTCCGATAAAGCTCCCTCGGAGAGCCTTCCGCCCGCCATCGCCGCTCTCACCAGCCGCCGCGCCGAAGCCGTCCCCATCACCCTCACCGAGCGTGAGCGGCGCCTCGATCGCGCTCGCGAACTCATGCATCAGAATAAAATCGACGCCCTCGTCATCACCACCGGTACCTCCCTCACCTACTTCACCGGCCTCCGCTGGGGCCAGTCCGAGCGTTTTTTTTGCTGGGCCCTCCCCGCCAAAGGCGCACCGTTCCTCGTCTGCCCCGTCTTCGAAGAGGGCCGCGTTCGCGAGCGCATGGACGCCACGCCTGCAACCCTCCCCTCCGCCTCAACCACCCGCGTCTATACCTGGAATGAAGATGAAGACCCCTACAAGCTCCTCGCGAGGGCCCTCAAGGAATCCGGCATCGCCGCCGGCCAGATCGGCATCGAGGAGCGCACCCAATTCGTCTTCGCTGACGGCATCGCCCACGCCGGCCCTGCCCTGACCGCCGTCAGCGGAACCCCCATCACCTTCGGCTGCCGTTCCATCAAGAGTCCCGCCGAACTCGCGCTCATGCAGCTCGCCAACAACATCACGCTTTCGGTCTACGCTGCGGCCTACAAATCCGCGCAACCCGGCATGACCAACCGCCAGTTCACTCAGCTCATCGACGCCGCCTACGCCCGCTGTGGCGTCACCGGCGAAGCCAGTTGCCAGGTAGGCGAGTACTCCGCCCTGCCGCACGGCTCGCTGCAACCGCAAGTCATTCGCGAAGGCGAGATCATCCTCATCGACGATGGCTGTTTCGTCGAAGGCTATCAGTCCGACATCTCTCGCACCTTCGTCCTTGGCAACGCCGCCTCACCCAAACTCGACAAGCAACGCAAAGTATTCGACATCGTCCACCAGGCCCAGGCCGCCGCTCTCGCCGCTGCTCATCCCGGCGTCCAGTGTCAAGCTATCGACGCCGCCGCACGCAACATCATCACCTCTGCCGGCTTCGGGCCGGACTACAAACACTTCACCCACCGCGTCGGCCACGGCATCGGCATGGACATGCATGAGTGGCCCTATCTCGTTCGCGGCAACGCCACCCCACTTGCTCCCGGCATGTGCTTTTCCGATGAACCCGGCATCTACATCACCGGCGAGTTCGGCGTTCGTCTCGAAGACGACTGGCACGTCACCGAAGACGGTGGCAAGATGTTTACCCCGCAAAGCCCTAGCCTCGAACATCCCTTCGACGGCGCATGATCAACCATGACCGCACAATGACCGCACCACCTCATCTCCCGGCCTCGACCCGTCTATCCCATCGGAGCTTCGCATAAAATGACCAGCCTCGCCCGCCGCATCCTTCCTCTTCTCGTCTGCGCCTTCGCAATCTCAGGCATCGCCCAAACTCAAAACACCGGCATCTCCATCCCCAATATGGACCCCGCCGTTCACCCCGGCGACAACTTCTACCTCTACGCCAACGGCGGCTTCGTCGCTCGCACCAAACTGCCGCCCGATCGCGCGGCCGTCAGCGTCTTCGACGACCTGCTCGACCGCAGCTACAAGCAAATCGCAAGCATCATCGACGACGCAGCCAAAGCCAACGCCCCCGCAGGCTCTGACGAGCGCAAAATCGCCGACCTCTACCACTCCTATATGGATGAGGCTGCCATCGAATCTCACGGCATGGCCGCCCTGAAACCGCACCTCGCCGAAATCGACCGCATTCACACTCGCCGCGAACTCTCCTACGCTTTCGGACAAAGCATCCGAGCCGACGTCGATGCTCTCAACAACACCAACTTCCACACCTCGAACCTCTTCGGTCTCTGGGTCGCTCCCAGCTTCAACGACCCCGACCACTACGCCCCCTACCTCCTTCAGGGCGGCGGCGAACTCCCCAACCGGGACTACTACCTCACCGGCTCCGACAGCATGAAGGACATCCGCGCGAAATACCAGGCCCACATCGCCAGCATGTTCCGCCTCGCCGGCCTCTCTGACCCGGAAGCCCGCGCAATCCGCGTCCTCGCCCTCGAAACCGCACTGGCAAAAGCGCAGATCTCCCTCGCCGACAGCGAAAACATCAACAAAGCCAACAACCCCTGGCATCCCGCCGACTTCACCGCCAAAGCCCCCGGCATCGATTGGCCCGAGTTCTTTCGCGGCGCATCTCTGGACAAACAGAGCGTCTTCATCGTCTGGCAACCCTCCGCCTTCACCGGCGAAACCGCAGTCGTCGCCTCTCAATCCGTCGACGGTTGGAAGGACTACCTCGCCTACCACCTCATCGAAGACAACGCCCTCGCCACCTCGAAGGCTCTCGCCCAGGAAAGATTCGCCTTCTTCGGCACCACGCTCTCCGGAACAACCCAGCAGCGCCCGCGTGACTTCCGCGCCGACGCCTTCGTCTCCGCAACCCTCGGCGACGCCGTCGGCCAGATCTACGCCCGGCGCTTCTTCTCGCCCGAAGCCAAGGCCCAGGTTCAGGCCATGGTTGCAAATCTCCTCGCCGCCTTCCACGCCCGCCTCGAAAACATTACATGGATGGCCCCAGCCACCAAAAAAGAAGCCATCGCCAAACTCAGCAGCCTCAAAGTCAGCGTCGGCTATCCCGATCATTGGCGCAGCTACTCCGGGTATCAGGTCTCGCCCGACAATCTCTTCGCCAACCTCTGGAACTCCAGCATCTTCGAGTATCAATACTCCCTCAGCCGAATCGGTCAACCCACCGACCGCAGTGAGTGGTGCATGGATCCCCAGACCGTCAACGCCGTCAACCTCCCGCTCGACAATAGTCTCAACTTCCCCGCCGCCATCCTGCAGCCTCCCTTCTTCGATCCCAAGGCTCCCGCCGCTCACAACTATGGAGCCATCGGCACCGTCATCGGCCACGAGATCAGCCACACCTTCGACTCCGAAGGAGCCGCATTCGACTCCAGAGGCCAGGTCCGCAACTGGTGGACCCCCGAAGATCTCGCCCACTTCGACGCCGTCACCTCCGCTCTCGCCGCCCAGTACGACACCTACAGTCCCTTCCCCGGCGTCCATGTCAGCGGCCGTCAGGTTCTCGGCGAAACCATCGCCGATGTAGCCGGTCTTGCCGCAGCCTTCGATGCCTTCCACGCCTCCCTCAAAGGAAGCCAGGCTCCCAAAGTCGACAACTACACCGGCGACCAGCAGTTCTTCATCGCCTTCGCGCAAAACTGGGCCACCGTCGTCCGCGACGCAGCTCTCCGCCGTCAGATCCTCACCGATCCTCACCCTCCCGGACAATACCGCGCTCTCACCGTCCGCAATGAAGACGGCTGGTACACCGCCTTCAACATCCAACCCACCGCCAAACTCTACCTCGCCCCTAACGCTCGCGTCCGCATCTGGTAGTGCAATAAAGCATCGATAACCCACGTCCGGATTCGCGGACGTGGAGTTATCGACACCGCAGCTACTCGTGCCGGATCGCGGCCATCGGCTCAATCCGCGACGCTCTCAGCGCAGGAATCAGCGATGCCGCACTCGCAATCAGCACCACCGCCGCAACCGAGCCCACCATCACCCATGGATCGCGCGACGAAGTGCTGTAGAGAAAACTCGCCAGCGCCCGCGACGCCAGCACTGCCGCAATCAAACCCACCGTCGAGCCCACCACTGCAACCACCGAGTTCTCGCGAAACACCATCCTCACCACCTGCGCCCGTCTCGCTCCCAGCGCCATCCGTATCCCAATCTCGCTCGTCCGTCGCGCCGTCGCATACGCCAGCGTCCCATACAGCCCAATTCCCGTCACCAGCAGAGCACACGCTGCAAAAAACACCGACAGCAGCGCCATCACCCGCTCCGAACTGATCGACGCATCCAGCACGCTGTCCATCGTCGTCATCACCGGCGCAGGAATGTCCGGCGCGAGCTCTGCCGCAATCGACCGCGCCGCCCCGGCCAGAGGCGCAACCGGCCCATCCACCCGCACAACCACTGTGTACGACGGCTTCCCTTTCAGTCCATTCTGAGAGATCGTCAGATAGCCCGTCGGCGGCGCTGGCGACCGCAGATTGTCATACTTCGCGTCGCCCACCACGCCGATCACCTCGTACGAAACCTTCTCCGGGTCGGACAAAATGGTTTGTCCGATCGGATTCCGTCCAGGAAAGTAAAGTTTCGCCGCCGCCTGGTTCAAAATGATCTTCAGTCCCGTCGTAGGCGTGTCCGTCCAGCGATACTCCCGCCCTTCGAGCAACGGAATGCGCATCGTCTGAAAATAAGCCGGCCCCACTTCGTTCACGTGCGAGTTGTGACTGCTGTCGCCCGGGCACCTTATAGTCCTCGTCCCATTCAAGTTGCTGAGCGGAACCATGCGGGCGAAGCTGACACTCCTCACCCCCGGCTGATGGCTTAGCGTCTCTCCGTACTGCTTGTAGAACCCCACCAGTTCATCGCCGTCCAGTGACTGCTTATCCGTGTTCAACTTGATATTCACCAATCCCTTTGGATCAAACCCGATATCCGTCCGATAGAGCCGCACCAGGCTCGTCGACAACAGCCCCGCACCCACCACCAGCATCAACGCAAGCCCCACCTCCGCTGCCAGCATCGCTCGCGGCAGAAGCCTTTGCCGCTCATGCGCCTGCGTTGCATGCTGACCGTCCTTGATGTGGTCATGCAAGTTGCGCGACGTCGCCTGCAGCGCCGGAACCAGGCCAATCACCAAAGCCGCCACCACCGCAGCCAGAGCCGCAAACCCAAATACCCGCAGATCGAGCGACGTATCCAGATACACAGCACGCCCGACGCCGCCGCTCATCAACAGGGCAGCCAAAGCCCTGCTCACAAACGGCGCCACCACCAACCCAATCGCTGTGCCCATCAACGCGATCAACAGGCTCTCCATCAGCAGCTGCTGAATTAACCTCACTCGAGTCGCTCCCATCGCCAACCGTGTCGCCAGCTCCCGCTCTCGCGCTGCACCCCGCGCCATCAACAGGCTCGCCAGATTCAGACACGCCAGCAACAGCACGCCGCCGCACATGGCAAACACCGCCACCAGCGGCTTGCGGAACGTAAAACGAATATAAGTAAAACCCTTCGATCCCGGCTCCGCTGTGAAGTAGAAGTGTTTCTTCTCTGTCCGCGCAATCCATGCCGCATCCGGAACCGCTTCGTGCAGAATCGGCACCGAGACCGGTAGCAGCGCTGCATTGGCCTGCTCTACCGTCACTCCCGGCTGCAATCGTCCCATGACCGTCAACCACCACCCGTGATAACCGACGTCCGTCATGTTTCGCGCACCTTCAAGGATCGGCTCCAGCGCCAGCGGCACAAAGATCTCCGGCTGAACCGTCGGGTTGGCTCCTATAAACGACTTAGGCATCACCCCTGCTACCGTCATTGGAGTATTGTCGATCTGCAGCTTGCGTCCAACCACGTCCGCCGCCCCGCCGAACCAACTCCTCCAGAACGGCTCGCTGATCACGACCGCCAAACCCGCAGGATTGCCCCCCTTCACGTCGTCATCCGGCGTCAGCGTACGGCCCAGAAGCGCTGGCGTCTCGAGCGCCTGAAAAAAATGTCCGCTCACATACTGACCGGCGATACTTTCATTGTTCGAGTTCCCACGCACCTGAAAACTGGCTTGGTCAAACGCAAACACATCGGAAAAAACCTCGCGCCTTCTCTCCAGGCTGCGGAAGAACGGCGCAGGAAAACTGTAATTCGGCGTAGGACGCCCCTGAATCATGCCCAGCACGGCCAACTCCTCGGCGTGAGGCACCGGAAGCGGACGCAGTAGCAATCCGTTGATCAACGAGAAGATTGCCGTGTTCGCGCCTACGCCGAGCACCAGCGTCAACAACGCGACCGTCGTAAATCCAGGCGACCTCCGCAGCAGCCTCGTGGAGAAACTCACGTCTCTCAGCAGATTCTCCAGTGTTCGAAACTGCCAAAGCTCCCTCAACCGTTCATGCCACCGCATCGGATTGCCAAATCGCTTCCTTGTCGCACCGTCCACCTGCATCGCCGGCACTCCCTCGCGCAGCAGTTTCTCCCGCAGCATCGCCTGATGAAACTCGAGTTCTTCCGCCATCTCGCCGTCCATCCGCCGCTTTCGGAAGAGCGCCTTGCACCGAAGCCAAAATCCATGCGATCCCGCCATCGCCGCCTCCTACCGAACCTGCATCATGAAGCCTGCATCACAAACGCCACCGCCGCCGAAAGCCGCGCCCATCGCGACGACTCGCTCTCCAGCCGTCTTCGGCCCTCGGCCGTCAGCTGGTAAAACTTCGCCCGCCGGTTGTTCTCCGAAACGCCCCATTTCGCGCTCAGCAGGCCGCGCAGCTCCAGCCGGTGCAGCGCCGGATACAGCGCCCCCTCCTCCACCCGCAACACCTGCTGCGATGTCTGTTCAATCCACTCGGCAACGCCGTAGCCATGCATCGCGCCGCGCGCCAGCGCCTTCAGGATCAGCATCTCTACGGTTCCCTGAATCACCTGCCCGTTGTCATTTGTCTCTTCCCTGATCATCTTAGGGAGGAGAATAGTCGAAGCCCGCAAAAATTGTCAACAAGGCTTTGCGTCAGTGCTGCGGCACCACCAGCACTTCAACCCCGCTGGCCGCATCCGCGCTCCGGTACACACTCTCCGTCGCCTTCACGAATTGCTCCGGCTTCGCAAACGGTATATCCACAAACGTCTGCGGATTCCGGTCCACCAGCGGAAACCACGAGCTCTGCACCTGCACCATGATCCTGTGCCCTGCACGAAACGTGTGGTTAATATCCGGCATATCCGCGTTCACTTCCACCATCTTTCCCGGCGGCAGCGCCGTCGGCTTCTCCCAGCTATCGCGAAACTTCGCCCGCATCGGCTCGCCCCGCACCAGCTGCTCATACCCGCCCATCAAAATCGGCGCGGCTCCCACAACCCTCTTCCCCACCGCATCCGCCGGAGGATTCGGATAATCATTCGGATAAACGTCAATCAGCTTCACCACAAAATCCGCGTCCGTCCCCGTCGAGGCCACCTTCAGCTTCGGACGCACCGGCCCCGCAAGCGTCACATCTTCCGTCAACGGTTCCGTCTCATACACCAGCACATCCGGCCGCTGCGCAGCGAACCTCTGATCGTCATCCATATACCGCTGCGGAATCGTATCCGTCGTGTAGTTCACAAACGGCACCGGGTGCGCCGGATCGCTCACATACTCATCCACCCCCGCCTTTTCCCTCGGCGGATCGAAGCTCAGCTTTCCACCCGCACGAAAGTAAAGCGTCTTCTTCTCGGCAGACTTCGGAGGCCACGCATCATACTTCTTCCACACATTGCTTCCCGTCTCAAACACATAAGCCTTCGGCAGCGGCCCGCCCCCGCCTTTGTTGTTAGATTTATCGCCGCCCTTCAGGTAGTACTCAAAAAACGGAAACTCAATCTGCGCCCGGTAAAACAGCGAAGTCTTCGAATGGAACGTCACATCCCCAAGACTATCGCCGTCCGTCCGCGCCCAACCCCCATGCGTCCACGGTCCCACCACCAGGGTATTCACCGCCCCAGGATTAAACTCATCAATCGCATGAAACGTCTTGAACGGCCCCGACAGATCCTCCGCATCGAACCACCCGCCCACCGTCATCACCGCCGCATGAATATTCTTCATATGCTTCGAAAGATCACGCTCCTTCCAGTAGTCGTCATACGTCGTATGCACCAGCTGGTCGTGAAACAGAAAATTAGATCCGCCGAACTTTTTGTTGAGATTTTCCGTTGGCCCCGCATCCAGATAGAACTTGTAGCTGTCCGGACTCCCAAGATCGTATGAGGTCCTCGGATCCGGCAGCGTTGGATTTTTCTGCGGCTTGAATCCCACATAGAATCCATAGTTCGCCGACAACATAAACGCCCCGCCGTGATACGCATCGTCATTGAAAAATAAATCCGTCATCGGAGCCTGCGGACTCGCCGCCTTGATCGCGGGATGAGAATCGATAATGCTCGCCGACGTATAAAACCCCGGATAGCTGATCCCCGTAATCCCCACCTTGCCATTATTGTTATCCACATGCTTCAACAGAAACTCAATCGTGTCGTACGTATCGGTCGACTCGTCCACATCCTTATTCGATTTCTTATCGTCGATATGCGGATTCATCTCCTGAAACACGCCTTCACTCTCATACCGCCCCCGCGCGTCCCCGCACACGAAGATGTACCCGCTCTCCAGCAACTCCTCACTCGGCCCCAGCCTCGCTGGCATCTTGTCTTCGCCATAGGGCCCGCAGCTGTACGGCGTCCGCGTCATCAAAAAGGGATACGGCCCCGGATCCTTGAACGCTCCCGCCAGCGGTGTATACACCGACACAAATAGCTTCACCCCATCCCGCATCGGAATCCTGTACTCATACTTCGCGTAATGCGTCTTGATGAACTCCTGTTGGGCCGTCCCCGGAGCCTGCGCCCGCACCCCATACCCCGCCACCACCAACAAACACGCTGCCACCAACCCAAGCCGAATCTTCATGAAGCCCTCAAAATGGAAATTCACAGTACGGAGAGTCTACCCGAGCGCACCAGCCGACTCGCAGAATCTTTCGGCGGGGACAGCTTCCCCAACGCATTTCGATCCGCGCTCCACCGCGCAACCCATGGTCGCCTAATTCGGTCGTCTAAGTCAGATCGTCCGTATCAAACGGAGTCTTCTTCCGCCCCAGCGCCGAAACATCCCGCGCCTCACCCACCAGCGTCTTCACCACGACATCAATCTCATCCTCCACGTCAGCCGTCGCCGCCATCGCTCCAACCGACTCCGGAATCCCCAGGCTCTCCAGCAACACCGTCGCATGCGCCACCGCCACATGATCCTGGTTCAATCCCTCCGGCGTCTTCGCCTTGATCCCCACCTCGCCCGGCTTCACCCCCAGCAACGCCGCCACACTCTCGCGCAGCTCTCCGGCAATCGGCACAATCTTCGGCTTCGCCATCACCAGAACCGTATCCACATTGACGATCTTGTACCCGGCCGTCGCAACCTCTTCCAGCGCCGTCTTCAAAAACACGCTCGAAGCAGCACCCTTCCATCGCGGATCGCTCGGCGGAAAAAACGTCCCGATATCCCCCGCACTCACCGCCCCCAGCAACGCGTCCGTTATCGCATGCAGCAACACATCTCCATCCGAATGCCCCGCCAGCCCCTCCGGATGTTCAATCGCAAGCCCGCCAATCACCAGCGGCACGCCTGCCTTGAACGCATGCGAATCAAACCCGTAGCCAATCCTCATCATGAAGTCATCTCAGGAGCCGAAAAAGGCTCAATATCGATTGTCACCGATTCCACCGATTTCTGTCGCGGCTTCTTCAACTCATTGTCCAACACAAATCGCTTAAAACGTGGGGTAGCGCCAAAGTTCATCAACAGGGCAACTTCTATCGAGGTCGCTCGCAAATAATGCATTGTCTGCGATTCGTGTTGCCGCGCAATCTGGTCGACAGCCTTCAATTCAACCAGCAAGCAGTCATTGACGATCAAATCCGCTCGAAATATTCCGACAACAACTCCGCGAAAGCTGACGGGAATAGGAACTTCAGTTTTTACTTTCAATCCCGCTTGCGTCAATGCAAGCCGCATAGCCTCACGATAAACCGACTCCAAAAACCCGCACCCCAACTCGTTATAAACCTCATAAAAGACGCCGATCACTCGTTCCGTGAGCTCATCATGCTTTCCACGTGTCTTCTTTTGATCAGTATCCATCAACAGTCAGCCTTTGCTTTAGATCGGTGTTATCGGTGTTCATCGGTGTTAAGCCTTATCCAGAGTTCGGACTTTGCTTTAGATCGGTGTTATCGGCGTTAAGCCTTCGCCTTACCCAGATAAAACTCCGCCAGCTCAATATCCCCCGGCTGCGTAATCTTAAAATTCCTCGCCGACCCCGCCACCACCGCCACCTCAATCCCCGCCCGCTCCAGCAAACTCGCCTCGTCCGTTCCCGCAAACTCATCCGCCTCAGCTTCAAGAAACGCCCGCCGCAGCAACCCAAACAACGCCCCCTGCGGAGTCTGCGCCTGCACAATCCTCTCCCTTGGAATCGTCGCCGTCACAATCGCCCCATCCGCAGTCCGTTCCACCTGTTTAATCGTGTCCACCGCCGGCAGCCCCACGATCGCCGCGCCATGTTTCACCACCGCATCGATCGTCCGTTCAATCGTCACCGGATCGATCAGCGGCCGCACCGCATCGTGCACCAGCACCACATCGTTCTCATCGCACTCCAGCGCCGCCAGCGCATTGCCCACCGACTGCTGCCGATGCTCGCCTCCCTCCACCATATGCACCCGCGCGCCCACTTTGTATTCGAGCATCTGCGCCTCCACCCGTTCCCGCTCCTGCGCCCGCACCGCAACACACACTGCATCCACGCGCGGCACCGCAAGAAACGCCCTCACCGAACGCACCAGCACCGGCACTCCGCCAATCTCAAGAAACTGCTTCGGCGCCACCGTCGACGCCCCACCCGCGGCCATCCGCGTACCGATACCCGCTGCCGGAAGAATCACAAATACTCGCATAACCTGCGAAGTATACAAGAGCCGCATCTCCTATCCTTAACCAAGCTAATGCCGAGCAGCGCGAGGCTCGTCGCATTGCACACCCGGCAAGACAAGGTATACCCGCCACGAAGTGGCCGCGCCACGCGTAGCAGGCCCGTCCGGCAGGACAAAGCAGCAGGCCCGTCCGGCAGGACGAAGTAGCATTACCTCATGCTCCCCTTCGACCGCACCCATCTCCGCCCCGGAGACCGTCTCTGCATCGCCATCTCCGGCGGAGCCGACTCCGTAGCTCTTCTCCTCACCCTCCACGCCGCCAACACCACCCCACGCGACGCCCTCGGCGTAGGCCTCTCCGCCGTTCACATCAATCACCATCTCCGCGGCGAAGAATCCAACGCCGACCAGCAGTTCGTCGAAGACCTCTGCATCTCCCTCGACATCCCCCTCCATCTTCATCAAGCCGACGTGCAGCAACGCGCAGTCGCCAACCACGAAACCATCGAAGAAGCCGCCCGCAACGCCCGCTACGATTTCTTCTCCACCCTCCTCGCCTCCGGACACGCCGACGCCGTCCTCACCGCCCACACCCTCGACGATCAGGCCGAAACCGTCCTCATGAAACTCCTCCGCGGAGCCTGGACCGAAGGCCTCTCCGGCATCCATCCCGTCCTCACCCAGCCAAGAGGCAAAATCCTCCGCCCCTTCCTCCAAACCCGCCGCGCCGACATCGAATCCTTCCTCAAATCCATCCCCCAGCCCTGGCGCGAAGACTCCACCAACGCCGACACCGCCTTCACCCGCAATAAAATCCGCCACGAACTCCTCCCCCAGCTCAGGAACCAGCTCCGCGCCTACAACCCAAATCTCGACCAGACCCTCGCCAACCTCGCCGAGCTCGCCCGCGAAGAAGAATCCCGCTGGCAAACAGAACTAGCCCGCATCCTTCCTCAGCTCCTCCTCCCCGGAAAACCCGTCCGCGGCGGCGGTCGCGCCGTCCCACTGCCAATTTCAAAAAGGTCCGTCATCCTGAGCGAAGCCTCGCAGTCTCACCGCGAGGCGGAGTCGAAGGACCCCGAGGAACCTAACCTCACCCAAATCGCTCGGACCATTCCACCCCAAAGATTCCAATCCCTGGCCGCAAACGCCGAAATCTCCATCGAGCTCGACCGCCTCCGCGCCCTCGACCCCGCTCTTCGCCGCCGCGTCCTGCGCGCTGCCGCCCGTCAGCTCGGCTCCCGTCTCAGCTTCGACGAAACCGCCCGTCTCCTCGCCCTCTGCGGCTTCCGCTCAGTCCCCACCGTCGCAGCCCGAACCGGCTCCAACCTCCACCTCTCCAACAACCTCCGGGCCCAGCGAACCTCCCGCGAACTTCGCCTCTTCCTCCAAAAATAGGCCCTGTCCCTCTGCTTCTTCTCCATCACCCTAAAGTCACATCAGGTTTCCGCCTTTGACACCCCCGAATCCACTGCCCAAAGAGTAGAATCAAACTACTTGACCAAGGCAGGACTCGCGACCGGACGGAGGTTATTCCGCTCGGAAACGGAACCCTTCCTTCGTAGTTAGCGTCTAACAGTTGTAGGCTCGCTGTGCGCCTTGGCGTCCGGCAGCCGGGTCCGAAAAGCGCCCGTGGGGTTTTCAAGCGCCAGCAGGACCGGAAAATGAGGAAATTCGCTTTGAACTCGACCGTCAAACAAATTCTGATCTGGGTCTTCATGATTACCTGCCTTGTCTTCCTTTGGCAGGTCGTCGTCAAAACAACCGGCGGGACTCAGGAAAAGAACATCAGCCTCACCCAGCTCCTCGGTGACGCGGATCAAGGCAAGATCAACGACGTCGTCGTGAGCGGCTCCGAAGTCACTGGCCACTACCGCGACGATCCGAAGAATCAGTTCCACACCATCATCCCGGGAAACTATCCCGACTTTTACAAGACCCTCCGCGATCACGGCGTCAACATCAATATCAAGGATCAGAGCCAGAACCAGTGGCTCAGCCTCCTCATCTCCATCGCCCCCTTCGCCCTTCTCCTTGGCCTCTGGTTCTTCCTCCTCCGCCAGATGCAGTCCGGCGGCAACAAGGCCATGAGCTTCGGCAAATCCCGCGCCCGCCTGCTCTCCATGCAGCAGAAGAAGATCACCTTCAAGGATGTCGCCGGCGTCGATGAAGCCAAGGAAGAACTCAAAGAGATCATTGAGTTCCTCCGCGAAGCGCAGAAATTTCAGCGCCTCGGCGGCCGCATCCCCAAGGGCGTCCTCCTCGTCGGACCTCCGGGTACCGGCAAGACTCTCCTGGCCCGCGCAGTCGCCGGCGAAGCCAACGTTCCCTTCTTCTCCATCTCCGGTTCCGACTTCGTCGAGATGTTCGTCGGCGTCGGTGCATCCCGCGTCCGCGACCTCTTCGAGCAGGGCAAGAAGAACGCCCCCTGCATCATCTTCATCGACGAAATCGACGCCGTCGGTCGTCACCGTGGCGCAGGCCTCGGCGGCGGACACGACGAGCGCGAGCAGACCCTCAACCAGCTCCTTGTCGAGATGGACGGCTTCGAATCCAACGACGGTGTCATCCTCGTCGCCGCAACCAATCGCCCCGACGTTCTCGACCCCGCCCTCCTTCGCCCCGGCCGCTTCGATCGCCGCGTCATCGTCGATCGTCCCGACATCCGTGGCCGCGAAGAAGTCCTCAAAGTCCACTCCCGCAAGGTCCCCATGGCCGAAGACGTCAACCTCAACATCCTCGCTCGTGGAACCCCGGGCTTCAGCGGTGCCGACCTCGCCAACATGGTCAATGAGGCCGCTCTCACCGCGGCCCGCTACAACAGAAAATCGGTCCACATGTATGACTTTGAAGTAGCCAAAGACAAGGTCATGATGGGCGCCGAGCGCAAATCCATGCTCCTCACCGACGAAGAAAAGCGCGTCACCGCCTATCACGAGGCCGGTCACACCCTCGTCTCCGCCCTGCGCGAGCACTCTGACCCGCTCCACAAGGTCACCATCATCCCCCGCGGCATGGCTCTCGGCGTCACCGTCTACCTCCCCGAGGAAGACCAGCACACCGTCACCAAGGACTATCTCGAAACCCGTCTCGCCACCCTCATGGGCGGTCGCTGCGCCGAAGAGATATTCCTCAAGCAGATGACCACCGGTGCCGGCAGCGACATCGAGCGCTCCACGGAGCTCGCCCGCAAGATGGTCTGCGAGTTCGGCATGTCGAAGATGGGTCCCATGACCTTCGGCAAGAAGGAAGAGCAGATCTTCCTTGGCCGCGAGATCGCGCAACACCGCGACTTCTCCGACGACACCGCCAAGCAGATCGACGCCGAGGTCCGCGCCTTCGTCGACAATGCCTACAAGTCCGCCTACACCATCCTCGAGTCCAACCAGGACATCATGCACCGCATGGCAGCCGCCTTGCTCGAGCGTGAGACCCTGGACGCCGCCGAGATCAAGCTCATCATCGAAGGCAAGGAGCTTCCCGCCACCAGGTCGGCCCTCTCCGGCGTCGATCCCGGCAACGGCGAAACCCAGAAGATCCTCAAGCCAGGCTCTGGCCGCAAACCCGGCTTCGGCGAAGGCCAGCCTTCTCCGGCATAACCTCTAACCCAGCATCGAAGCAAGAGGCAGCCCCAGTGGCTGCCTCTGCTTTTTTGCCCTCAAACCGACTGACTTTATAAGCCCGCGTCTTGCTTTTGTCTTTTGCTCTTGCAGTTGCTTTGCAGCCGCGGTTGCTTTTTTGTTGTCATCCCCGAAGGGGATCTGCGTTGCTCTTGCTCTTGCCTTTTAGTTGTCATCCTTCGCTGCAGGCGGAGGATCTGTTTCTGTTGTTGCCCCTTGTCTTTGCTTTTGCCGTTGCTCTCGCCTTTTTTTGTCATCCCCGAAGAGCCTGCCCTGAGCGAAGTCGAATGGGGAATCTGCTTCGTCTCACCTCGATTTGACGTGTGACGCCTTCGCGCGAAGCGCGAACCCGGAGGGAGCAGGGGCCTTCAGGCCCCTGAAAACGATATCCAACAAAAAGGGGCTTTAGCCCCGGGCCTTTGAAGCCCCGAAATCCACAGAAATATTTACAAAACGTGACAAATTTTCGAAGGCCGGAATCACGCCATTTAAGAACCACGATTCACCACCCAACCACCACGTTTTCACCATCAAAAAACCACGTTTTCCACCCCTCTTTTTGCAAAACCCCCAGTAAAACCCACGCCACTCCATCAAAAATAAATCCATCAAAAAAATCCCCGATGCGACAATAGGATCAGCCGATGCGTCTTCGCCCCCTCACGCTGCTCCTCGTCACTGCCCTCACCGGATGCGGCTACCATCAGGCTGGCTCTGCCACCCACATCCCCGCCAATATCCGCACTCTCGCCGTCCCTATCTTTGCCACCAACGCCCAGTCCTACCACACCGAAATGGCATTCACCACGGCCGTCATCCGCGAGCTCAACACCCGAACCAAATACCAGATCCTCAACAAGGACTCCGACTCCGCCGACGCCACCCTCCACGGCACCATCCTCACCCAGAAAGTCGACCCCCTCACCTACGACGCCACCACCGGCCAGACCTCCAGCTATCTCGTCTCCATCACCGCCAAAGTTGTCCTCACCGACCACGATGGCCGCGTCCTCTACCGCAACGACTCCATCCTCTACCGCGAGCAGTTCCAATCCACTCAGGACTTCAACAGCTTCATTCAGGAGGACGGTTACGCCGTCCACCGCGTCGCCCGCGAGTTCGCCCAGGCCATCGTTAGCGATATGCTGGAGTCCTTCCAATGATCCCTTTGAACTCCTTCGCTTCCCCGCTTAAGTCTTTTTCCTCTGTAGACCGCTTCATCGCCGAGATCGCCACCCCGGCCATCAAGCCCGGCTACGTCCTCATCGGCGACGAGGTCTTCCTCTACGACCGCTGCCGCAAGGCCGTCCTCGCCACCCTCGCCCCCGAAAACACCCGCGACTTCTCCCTCCACGACTTCGACCTCGCCGACACCAGCATCTTCGAAGTCCTCGACTGCGCCCAAACCCCCTCCCTCATGGCGCCCTTCCAGGTCCTCTTCGTCCGGAACTTAAAGACTCTCTACGGCCGCGGCAGCAAAAAAGAAGAATTCGCAGCAATTGACGCCTACTTCCACTCCCCCAACCCATCGGCTCTCATCCTCTTCGTCGCCGACCATCTCCGCATTCCCACCGACCTCCGCAAGATGGACTACCAGGACAAAGACCGCTTCGATCGCATCCGCGAAACCCTCGGCGACTGGTGCGGCCTGATCGAACTAGCCCGCGTCGACGAGAACGACGCCATCAAGTGGGTCACCGCCACCGCCGAGTCCCGCAACATAAAGTTCGACCCCGACGCCGCCCGCGAACTCGTCGACGCGCTCGGCGCCGACATGATGCTCATCGCCAGTGAATTCGAAAAACTCCTTCTCTACGTCTCCGCCCCGGCAAAAGAGCTCACAAAAGAAATTGTCATCCTTCGCGAAGCGGAGGACCTGCTTTTGCCTTCGTCCCCACCCGTAACGATCACGCCCGTCGCCCGCAACCGCGTCACCCTTGGCGACGTAGAAACCATGGTCCTCGCCGCCAAACAGCGTAGCCTCTACGACCTCACCGACGCCATCAGCGCCAAGGACCGCCCCCGCGCTCTCCTCCTCCTCCACGGCCTCCTCAACGCCTCTGACGGCGGCGAAGACGCTGCCATCGGCCATCTCTACATGCTCGCCCGCACCTTCCGCCAGATGCTCATCATCTCGGAAAAAAACGTGCGCGACTCCCGAGCTATCTGGCAGGTCCTCTGGCAGGGTTTCCGCATGCCTCCCTTCGCCGCCGAAGACCTCATCAAGCAAGCCCGCCGCTACAAATCCCGCCGCGAGCTCACTCGCGCCATCCGCCTCGTCGCCCGCGCCGACCTCGAACTTCGCAGCTCCCCCGCCAACAAACTCCTCGTCCTCGAGCGCCTCATCCTCGACCTCTCCGCCGAACCCAAACCCACCGCCTACGAACCCTCCCGCCAGTTCGCCATGGAATTGTAAGACCCGCATCACCGAAGCATCCGTCACCCTCGGACAAGGACTTCCGGACGCGCGCAAACTCTGAAGACGTGTGTGCAAACTCTGAAGACGCAAAGCAAACTCCAAAATCGTCCCCGCAAATTTTCTCCTTGAGAATTCCCCGCCTGCCATTATTCTCATCAGCATGACAAATTTGACGCGCCGAGCCTTCACCCGCCTGTGCGGCGGCACTCTTGCAGCCCAGTCCGTACTCCTCTCCTGGCCCGTCTTCGCGGCCGGCAAAGACCAAACCCCCTCCTCCACTGACAGCGATCTCGTCTGGCTCACCCTCACCGAGGCCTCGGCAAGAATTCATGCCCGCACCGTCACCTCCACCCAGCTCACCCAGGCTCTCCTCGCCCGCATCAAGATCTACAATCCCATCGTCAACGCCTACATCACCGTCATGACCGACGACGCGCTCCGCCAGGCTGCCGAACTCGACGCCGAGCAGAAAGCCGGTAAATTCCGCGGCCCTCTCCACGGCGTTCCCGTCGCTCTCAAAGACAACATCGACACCGCCGGCACCCGCACCACCGCCGCCAGCCCCATGTTCCGCGACCGCATTCCCACCGAAGACGCCGACATCGTCCGTCGTCTCAAACTCGCCGGCGCCGTCATCATCGGCAAGCTCAACCTGCATGAGTTCGCCGTCGGATGCACCGGCGACGTCTCCTACTTTGGCCCTACGCGCAACCCCTGGGCACTCGACCGCGTCAGCGGCGGTTCCTCCTCCGGCTCCGGCGCCGCCATCGCGTCCGACCTCTGCTTCGGCGCGCTCGGCACCGACACCGGCGGAAGCATTCGCGTTCCCTCCGCCTGGTGCGGCGTCGTCGGGCTCAAGCCAACCGTCGGCCTCGTCTCCATCCGCGGCATCATCCCCTGCAGCGCTCCGCTCGACCACTGTGGCCCCATCACCCGTACCGTCGAAGACGCTGCCCTCATGCTCAACCAGATGACCGGCTACGATCCCGCCGACATCTACAGCGTGGAGCACGCTCCCGAAGACTACGTCAAAGCCATGAAGCAGCCCGTCGCCTCGTTTCGTCTCGGTCTGCCCGCCTCCTACTACGATCACGTCGACCCCGAGATCGAACCCGCCATCCTCGCCGCCATTGAAGTCCTCAAAAAACTTACCGCCGGCGTCACCTCGCATGCGCCTCTGCTCTCCATCCCTCCCGCCATCGGCGACCTCGGCGAGGCCGAAAACTATCACGCCGAACTCGTCAGGAAATACGGGGCCAACTACATGCCCCCCACAGCCAAACACATGAACACACCCGGAGCAGCCGGCGCTCGCCCACCCTCGACCGCCGCCGACAGCGGCCGGGCCCACGAAAACCTCGCCACCATTCGCCGTACCATCGACTCCAGCTTCAAAGACTTCGATCTCGCCATCGTCCCCACCGTCCGCTACCTTCCTCCCACCATCAACTCCTCCCTCAAGCAGGAGATGGCCGACAACACCCGCAAAAAAGTCTACGAGTTCTTCCAGGGCTCTTCACCCTGCGGCAACACCTCGCCCTTCGACGGCTACGGCATCCCCGCCATCTCCATCCCCTGCGGCTTCTCTTCCTCCGGCATGCCGGTCGGACTCATGATCGCGGGCCCACACTTCGCCGAAGGCAAAGTCCTTGCTCTCGCCTATGCCTACCAGCAAGCCACCGATTGGCATCTCAAGCGGCCTCCCCTCACTCCCGGAATGACCGTCCCCCCCATCGTCGAAATCCCGGAGCCCCCCGCAAAACCAGCTGCAGAGAAATAAGAGAATCTGCTTTTGCGTTGCCGTTGCTTTTGCCGTTGTCGTTGCTTTTGCCGTTGTCGTTGCATTTGCCGTCGCCTTTGCTTTTTTGTTGTCATCCCCGAAGGGGATCTGCTTTTGCCGTTGCCTGTTCCCTTCCACCCCACCAACAAAAATCGTCATTTCGACCGAAGCGACGGACAGCCTCACCGTCCGCCGCGCAGTGGAGAAACCCCTGCATTTGCCCTTGCTTTTGCCGTTACCGTTGTCGTTGTATTGGCCGTTGTCGTTGTATTGGCCGTTGTCGTTGTATTAGCCGTTGTCGTTGTATTAGCCGTTGTCGTTGTATTAGCCGTTGTCGTTGCTTCTAGGTACGCCAAGCCTTCAGGCTTGGCCCTCTCCCGCCTCTCCACAGCAAGGGGCTTTAGCCCCTGGGGACCTTTGCTTGTCATCCTTCGCCGCAGGCGGAGGACCTGCTTCTGTTGTTGCCCTTGTCTTTGCTTTTGCAGTTGGTCTCGCCTTTCTTGTTGTCATGACCGCAGAGCCTGCGCTGTACCAGATCCCAATCACACTCGATATCATGATTCGCAAGCCACCACCATGCCCGAGCTACCCGACATCACCGCCTACCTCGCCGCACTCGAGCCCCGCATCATAGGCCAGCCCCTCACTCAAATCCGTATCGCCAGCCCCTTCCTCCTCCGCACCGTCCAGCCGCGCATCGAAACCATCGAAGGCCACACCATCCGCCGCCTCCACCGCATCGGCAAGCGCATCGTCTTCGAGTTCGACAACGGCCTCTGCCTCGTCCTGCACCTCATGATCGCCGGCCGTCTCCACTGGCGCCCACTCGGAGCAAAACTCGGCGGCCGCAACAACCTCGCCGCGTTCGACTTCCCCAACGGATCGCTCGTCCTCACGGAAGCCGGCTCCAAACGCCGCGCCTCCCTTCACCTCTTCACCAGCCAAACCGCTGCAAACGAGATCGACCCAGGCGGTATCGATGTCTTCGCCGCCTCACTCGAAGACTTTCGCGCCGCACTCACCGCCGAAAACCGTACCCTCAAACGAGCCCTCACCGACCCGCGTATTCTCTCCGGCATCGGCAACGCCTACTCCGACGAGATCCTGCACGCCGCCAAACTCTCGCCCATCCTCCAGACTCACAAACTCACCGCCGGGCAATGGCAGAGCCTCTTCACCGCCACCCGCGACACACTAAATCTCTGGATAGCCCGCCTCAACACCGAAGCTGCCGCAGCCTTTCCCGAAAAAGTCACCGCCTTCCGCAAAGACATGGCCGTCCACGGCCGCTTCGGCCAACCTTGCCCCACCTGTGGCGCCCCGATCCAGCGCATCCGCTACGCCGACAACGAAACCAACTACTGTCCCAACTGCCAAACCGGCGGAAGGGTCCTGGCCGACAGAAGCCTCTCCCGTCTCTTCAAATCAGACTGGCCCCGCACCCTCGACGAACTCGAAGCCCTGAAAAAACGCTGACCCAATTCTTGCTGCCGCTGCAGTTGCGCTTGCCGTTGCCACTGCCGTCGCATTTGCAGTTGCATTGCAGTTGCCGTGCTTTTAGTTGTCATCCCCGAAGGGGATCTGCTTTTGCAGTTGCAGTTGTTCTTGCCCTTGTTTTTTAATTGTCATCCTTCGCCGCAGGCGGAGGACCTGCTTTTGCAGAAGATACCAGACGCTACTCCACGTAGCCGCCGGTACCCGCCGCTTCGACTTCGAGAGTCAGACGTAGACTTCCACGCCGTATCGTTTGAAAGAGCGCTTAAAAACGTTTTGCTTAAGGGCACGGCTTTAGCCGTGCCGCATGCGTCATGTTTGCGATGCGGCTTCAACATAAAAAGCGTTTTGCTTAAGGGCACGGCTTTAGCCGTGCCGCAAGCGTCACGTTTGCAATGCGGCTTCAGCCGCTGAGGTACGCTGTTTGCTTCGCGAGCCACTTTTCCGCGATCTTCAAATTCTCCGGCTCAATCGTAGCCATTCGCTTGAACCGCATCTGCACAGCGCGGACCGCCCTCAACATCGGCCTCGAGAAATCTGCGCATCCGAATTATCGCCATGGCCTGTGTGATACCCCGCTACGCAAAGCGATGGCGATGGCCCAAAAAAATTTTCTTCAAATTCCTCAGCAAATTCGCATGTCAAGCCCTGAAACACTCCATCTCCCTACAAATCAGGCAGATACGCGTGGCATTTTAGTTACGTTCCACCCGGTATACTGGATATAGATCAGGAAAAGAAAGAAGCTCCAGGCCCTTTTACTGGAGCTTTCTGTGCTTTCGAATTGATTTTTAGCCGTAACCCTTTTCATTGCAGGATTTTGCGTGTAACCCCTTTGTTTGGAAGATTTTGGCGAAGGTTGTTTTTGTACATTAAAGAAAATAAATGACTTATACGGAGATACCCGGGGGGTACCCCCGCCACTGGAAGCAATGGTGCACAGAAACAGTGAGCTAAATCAGCAGCATCCAATCCAACCAACGGAGCAAATAACCAGATGCAGGGAAGCCGCGAACCGACAACCTGGAGGCAGATCGCCCTCTTCCTCGTCACCCTCGGCATCCTGACCCTCTGTGCACTCGTCCTCCGCCCCTTCTTCGCCGGCATCGTCGGAGCCATTATTCTCGCCGTCGTCACCCGGCGTCCCTACGACTGGCTCGCTTCCAAAATCAAGAACCGCTCCCTCTGCGCTACCATTGCGCTCCTCGTCATCATCCTCGCCGTCATCATTCCCACTTTCTTTCTCATGCAGGAGATCGGCAAACAGGCCTACAGCACCATCATCGCCATTCGCAACAGCAATCATCAGGACAGGATCAGCGCCTATATCGCAGACCGTCCCGAGCTCGCCGCCCGCATCGCGAACTTCACCTCTTCCATCGACGTCAACAATGCCGCCCGCACCGCCGCCGCCTATCTCGGAGGCAACATCGCCGACTTCCTCGGCAACTCCATCCGCATCATCACCCAGCTCGTCGTCATGCTCTTCCTCCTCTTTTTCCTCCTCCGCGACCGCGCCCTCGCACTCGAGTCTCTCTGTTCCCTCCTGCCGCTTCGCGACGAGGAAGCCAGCGACCTTCTCAATCGCGTCGAGGACACCATCCTCGCCACCACCCTCGGCCGCCTCACCATCGCCGCAGTTCAGGGCGTCCTCGCCGGTCTCGCCTTCTGGGTCCTCGGAGTTCCCGGCGTCATCCTCTGGGCCTTCACCCTCACCGCATGCGCCATGATCCCTGCCTTCGGCTCTTTCCTCGTCTGGGGACCCGTCGCAATCTACCTCGGCCTCAACGGCCACTGGGGCAAAGCCGCCCTGCTCGCCATCTGGGGAGGACTCATCGTCAGCACCATCGACAACATCCTCTACCCCATCCTCGTCGGCTCCCACCTCCGAGCCCACACTGCCACCATTCTGCTCTCGGTCCTTGGAGGCATCACCCTCTTCGGGCCACTCGGAATCGTCCTCGGCCCCGTCCTCTTCACCATCTCCTCTACCCTGCTTGAGATCTGGCACATCCGCGCCAATCAGGAAGAAGCGCCCAGCCTATGACTCGCCCGTCATGGCCGCCCAACCGTCCCCGCCGGTCCCAGCATATGAATCGTATGCAGCCACGTCTCCGCCAGCACAGGCCAGTGAGAAATCGGCAACTCCGTAGCACGAAGTCCGAACCCATGCCCGCCCTGCGTGAAAACATGCAACTCCGCAGGAACCTTCGCATCCTTCAAAGCCTGAAAGTAGATCAGCGAGCTTTCGACGTGGGCCGTGTAATCATTCTCCGCCTGGAGCAGAAATGTTGGCGGAATCTGCGAAGTCGGCTGCACCGCGGGATTCACCTTGCCGTCAGCACCGGTCGTCCACCCCGGATAGATAATCATTTGAAATGATGGCCGCGCATCAATAGCGGACGCAGGAACGTTCTTCCCCTGAAAATCAGTATGCGTGCTCAGCACCGCCGCCAGATGTGCTCCCGCCGAAAAACCAATCACCCCAACCCGTTTCGGATCGATGTGCCACTCCGAGGCGTGGGCTCGAGTCAGCCGCATCGCCTGTTGCGCATCTTCCAGATCTTCGACATTTTCCGGATAGTGGCCCTCTTCGGGCACGCGATACTTCACCAGAACGCATGTCATCCCAATCGAGTTGAGCCAGCCGCAGACCTCGGTCCCCTCCACATCGTAGGCGAGCCGAACATAACCCCCGCCAGGAAATACCAGCGCCGCAGCGCCGTTATTCTTCGCCGCATCGGGAGAAAAAACCGCTAGGCTCGGCTTGCTGACGTTGGTCACCCACACCGTTACCTTGCCCGCCACCATCCGAGGAGCAGCCGTCGTCGGGTCGATCTCAGGCCCCACAACCTTGGAAGGCTCAGGATTGCCATCGGGCCACAGCAGCATCGTATGCTCCTGCGCCAGCGCGGAAGATGCCAGAAGAATGACGAAGAAACAGACGGGCAATCGCATATGGAGGCATGTTAGCGCAGATCGGAAATAAATAAAGATCCGCCGGAAGAAATCTCGGCCTACTTGATATCCCGCCAGTTCTGCCCCACTCCAATCTCCGCAACGATGGGAATCGAGAACTCCGCAACATGCTCCATCTCGTGCTTCACCAGCTTCTGAAGCTCCTCCGCTTCGTCAGGAACAACATCGAACAGCAATTCGTCGTGAACCTGCAGCGTCATCTGCGATTTCAGCCTTCGCTCGCGAATCAGTTGATCGATCCTCAGCATCGCCAGCTTGATCAGATCCGCCGCCGTTCCCTGCAGCGGAGTGTTCACCGCAGTCCGCTCCGCAAAACCCCGCATATTCGGGTTGCGCGACTGAATATCCGGGATCGGCCGCACCCGCCCAAAGTAAGTCTTCACCGACTGGTCCCGCCGCACCGTCTCCAGCGTCTCCTCGATAAACCGCTGCACGCCTTTGTAGCGCTCGAAGTACGTCTCAATGTATTGCTTCGCCGTCTTCTGGTCGATGTTCAGTTGTGCCGCCAGACCAAACGGGCTGATCCCGTACACAATCCCGAAGTTCACCGCCTTCGCTCGCGCCCGAGTCTCTTTATCCATCGTCGCCGCATCCACTCCAAAGACCTCGCTCGCCGTCAACGTGTGGATATCCTTCCCCGTTCGATACGCGTCCAGCAGTAGCGGATCCTGCGAGAAGTGCGCCATCAACCGCAGTTCGATCTGCGAGTAATCCGCAGACATCAGCACATTACCCCGCGCCGGAATAAACGCCGCACGAATCTCGCGGCCCAGCGCAGTCCGCACCGGAATATTCTGCAGGTTCGGGTTGGTCGAAGAGAGCCGCCCCGTCGCCGTTCCCACCTGGTTGAACGTCGTGTGAACCCGTCCCTGCCCATCCGTCAGTTGCGGCAGCGAATCCAGATAAGTAGACTTCAGCTTTGCCAGTTGACGATATTCCAGAACCAGCGCCGGCACCGCGTGATGTTCTGCCAGATCTTCCAGAACATCCTGCGCCGTTGAAACCACCTTGCCCTTTCCGTACTTCATCGGCTTCGGCAGCAGCATCTTGTTGAACAGCACATCGCCTAGCTGCTTCGGAGAGTTGATATTGAAGCGATGCCCTGAATCGGCCCCCATCGCCGTTCCCACCAGCCCATAAATCCGCTCGGCAAGATCGTCGATCTCCACCGCCAGCCGGCTCGACATCTCACCCAGCACCGTGGAGTCGATGCGAACTCCCGCCTGCTCCATCCGCAGCAGAACCGGAACCAGGGGTTTATCGATCGCCGTGTACACCTCCATCAGTGGTGTTGCCGCGCCCCCGGCCTTCGCGCTCACCGGCGCTGCAAACAACATCTCCTTCGTCATCGCGCCGCCAAGCAATGGATCATCCTTGATGATCGTGTGCTCAAACGTACCCGCCTCCGCAATCTGCCTTCCCAGCGCAGAGGCCAGCCGGACGATCGCCGTCGCAGCTTCAGGCAATCTCTTCGCATCAGCCGGATTATCCTTCGTCGGCTGATGCGTCAACGCGCGACTCGTAGCTCGTGCCGCAATATCGGGCAGCGTGTGCGACCCATGCGTCGGATTCACCAGATAGCTCAGCAGCATCACGTCATCCCGCACTCCCGCCAGCGCAACCTCGTGCGGCGCGAGTGCGCGCAGCACAGCCTTCAGATCGTGGACGTCCTTCGGAAGCTTTGCATCGCTGAGAGCCGCGCGCACACCCGGATGATCCAGCTCTACCGCAAAGCCCGCGTGATCCGTAACCGCGAAACCAAGAGTGCAGCCTGCATCCTGCGCTTCCGCCGCCACCGCCAACGGGATCATAGGATCGGGCCGCACGCCGAAAAGATCCATATTCTCCGCCTGGGGCTCCCTCTCTACAGCCTCCGCATCGGATTCCACCGCGATCTCCTCAGAGACCGCGCGCGCATCTTCGCCCAGAAAGATCGCCAGTCCGCGAGCCAGACCCGTCTCCGGATTGATCGCCCGCGCCTCGTCCAGAAGCTTCGCAATCTCAGCCGAAGTCGGTTTCAGGTTATACGCGATCACGGTGTTGTCCACCGCAGGGGCCAGCTCTTTCAGCAACGTCGTAAACTCAAGCTCCGTAAACAGCTCGCGGCACGCAGCGTTGTCCGGAGACTGCGTGCGCATTGCCTCCAGCGAATACTCAATCGGCACCCCGGTATGAATCGTCACCAGCTCTTTCGACAGCAAAATGTTCTGGCGATTATTTTGCAGGGACTCACGATAACTCTTCTTTTTCACCTCGTCCGCGCGATCCAGCGCAGCCTCGACCGAACCAAACTGCTGAATCAGTTCCACCGAGCCTTTGTCCCCGATCCCCGGCGCGCCGGGAATATTGTCCACCGAGTCCCCGCGCAACGCCATCACGTCAACCACACGCTCCGGCGGAACTCCCAGGCTTTGCTCCACGCCCGCACGATCCAGAATGAGATTGTCCTTCGTCGGGTTCAGAATCACCACGTCGTCATTCACCAGCTGCATCATGTCCTTGTCCGAGGAGACGACAAAGACCTTGTGCCCAAGCGCAGACAGCTTGCAGGAAAGCGTGCCGATCACGTCGTCCGCCTCAAACCCTTCATAGTAAAGAATCGGGATGCGGAATGCCTCCAGTGCGCGGCGGATGTAAGGCTGCTGCTGAATCAAATCCGGAGGAGTCTCCGTGCGATTCGCCTTATACCCGCCATACTCCACCGTCTCAAACGCCTGTGTCTTGATGTTGAACTTCTGCACGTCCTTCAGTTGCGTGGCCAGCTCATTCCGATGCACCGGCGCTCCCACGTCATACACCGCCGCCAGGTACTCCGGCTGGAAGTCCTTGCGCAGCTTGTTGATCATATTCACAAAGACATACGTTGCCGCCGTTGGTATCCCGGTGCGCGTCGACATCGGCCGTTGCCGCTGCATCGCGTGATAGGCGCGAAAGATAAACGCCATACTGTCCAACAGATAAATAGGAGGTTTTGCGGTCACTGCGGATGAGTCGAGCTTCTTTGCCATAGCTGTCTGATGGTAGCTTGTCAGGCCCGATGCTGGGGAAGTCGGCCCGCAGACCCTTCCACGGGCGTCTGCGCTATTTGCTGTTGAAGACGGAAATGGACGATAGAGATCGCCTTTGTTTTCTGGGTCTAACATTATCTTTCCCCATTTTCTGCCCAAAAATCGCATGTTAAGCCCCAAAACCACCTAACTCACTCAAACGAAACAATATAGAGTTGGCATTTTAGTTAGGCTCCAACCGCTATACTTGATATAGAGATCAGAAAAGAAGCAGCCCCGGATACTGTTCGGGGCTAACTTATTGATATAGGCGAATTTGGACGCAACCCATTTGTTATGACTATTTTACCGGCAAAGCCATCCCGTAAGCATCTGAAAAGACAAGACTTATACGCGGGCAATAGGGGGGCCACCCCCTGCAGGAAATCCAAAAACAAGCCCCTGGGGAAGTATCAAAGCAGCAGCATGCAGTCACCGTAGCTAAAAAACCGGTACTCCTGCCGCACAGCCTGCTCATAAGCGGCCAACACCCGTTCCCTTCCAGCGAAGGCGCTCACCAGCATCAACAGCGTGGACTTCGGAAGGTGGAAGTTGGTCAAAAGGCCGCTGACCACCTGAAATTCATGACCAGGCCGAAGAAAGATCTCGGTCTGTCCGGAATGCGGTTCAAGCGGCAAACCATCCGCGACCGCCGCGCAGTGTTCCAGCGTCCGAGTCGTCGTAGTACCAGCAGCAATGATGCGACTCCCCGCCCGCAACGCCGCATTCACAGCGTTCGCCGTCGCAGCAGGAAGCGTGTAGTGCTCGGCGTGCAGATGAATGTCATCCAGCTCGTCTGCACGGACCGGCTGGAAAGTTCCCAGTCCCACGTGGAGCGTGATGGTCTCGATCTGAACGCCGCGCTGCCTGAGTTCGGCAAGAATCTCCGGTGTGAAGTGCAGACCTGCGGTAGGCGCAGCAGCGGAACCCGGCTCACGAGAGAACACAGTCTGGTAGCGGTCGCGGTCTTCGGCACGATCGTCGCGATGAATGTACGGAGGCAGCGGCATGTGGCCGATCCTGTCGAGGATCGCGTGAAACTCTGAAGTTGGCGCAAAGCGAAGCGTACGTTCGCCGAACTCTCCAGCCGCAAGAACTTCGGCTTCAAGGAGTGGCTGCGATTCACCAGCAGCGTGAAAGAGCAGCCGTTCCCCCACCTGCACCTTGCGGCCCGGACGCACCAGTGCCGTCCACTCATCTCCGCCAATCAGCTGAGTCAGCAACACCTCGATGCGCCCCGTAGGATCGGGCGAGTTGTCCTGGGTGCGCAGCCCGGCGCGGGTAGCGTACAGGCGAGCAGGAAGGACGCGACTGTCATTGAGGATCAGCAAATCCCCGGGACGTAGAATCTCCGGCAGATTGCGAAAAAAATTATCCTCAATTGCTCCCGTGCCTCGCTCAAGTACAAGCATTCGACTGGAGCCGCGAATCGCAGGTGGAGACTGAGCGATCAGCTCTTCCGGTAAGTCGAAATCGAAGTCAGTTACACGCATCTCTTGTCATCTCGCAGACTCGGCCAACGCGACAGAACGATCAAGCGCCGCTTGGACAGAAGCTCGATCGGCAGGCGCAGGACGAGTCCACGCAACCGTAACGCGGGAAAACGGTTTGGGGATCAGGAATCGGTCCCACGAGCGAAGCTGCCATGCGCGGTGTGGGTGAACGTAACACGTGCTGACAGTCGTGTTGACCAGTTTGGCGAGCTGCACCACACCCGCCTTAGCGACCATCGCGGGTCCGCGCGGACCGTCCGCCGTGATCGCGCAGTAATGTCCGGCAAGATAGGCGCGCTGAAGGTTCCGCAGCCCCGGAGCGCCATCCCGCGAACTCGAGCCCCGGATGGCCACAAAGCCGAGCTGCTCGACCGTGCGTGCGATCAGCTCCCCATCGAAGCTGCGGCTGATGAGGATGGTGAGCCCGTAGTTGCGGAAGCGCCACGCCCCCGTAAGCAGGCAGCGATGCCAGAAGGCGTAGACCCCGGGCGGCGGAATCTCGTAGCCTGGCGTAGCTCCCGGTTCGCACACGTCGCGATAGCGCAGAGTGGCGCCCAGGCAGCAGATAACCATGCTCGCCAGCCGCGGAACGATGGCGAGCACGATGCGCTGTTTCAGGCTGTAAGTCTGGGTGTGAGACTCGGGCACGGAATGAGTTTACCTTTGTAGCCCCATTGGGGGACACGTCAGAAAAAGTCGATGTAGAGCTCGATATCCACTCGGGCGGCCGACTTTGCGCTAGCTGTACTTGAGCCAGCGAAGGATCTCAGGCAGATTCGGTTTTTTGCCATACATCAGGATACCGACGCGGTAGATGCGACTGGCGAACCATAGCACCGCGAGGATCGTGAGAATGAGACCGACGATGGAGAGAGCGATCTGCCAGGCTGGCGGCTGATGCACAGCAATCCGCACATACATGATGAGCGGCGTGCAAAAGGGAAAGAAAGAAAAGACCTTGGCGATGAGGCCGTCGGAGTCCCTGACGACGGGCAGAATGACCACCGAACAGGCAATGAGCGGCAGCATAAGGAACATATTCAACTGCTGCAGTTCCTGCTCGGAACTGGTCATTGCTCCCAGAGCGGCAGCGACGACGGAGTAAAGAATGTAGCCGAGAAGAAAGAAAAGAATGAAAAAACCTATTTGGATCGGGGTAATGGACAAGGTTATGCCCGCAGAGAGGAGGCCAAACTGGGTGACCAGAAGGCCAGCGGCTATCCAGATACCAACCTGGGTGAGGCCGACCGCGCCAACTCCGATTACTTTCCCGGCCATCATCTCCTCGGCGCGGATGGTAGCGAGCAACACTTCGAAGATACGGGAGGTCTTTTCTTCGATGATTGAACGGGCCACATTCATCCCGTAGAAGAGAATGACGAAGTACATCAGGAAGAATAACGCGTAGACACTGGCAAAGGCGGCCCACCCGCTGTCCTTATCTTTGCTGATGAGATCGACACGCTTGAGCAGAGCGTCGACCTCGGAGTTCGGCATGCCCAAATTTACCAGGCCTTCGCGAGTAAGAGTTGTTCGAATGCCCGAGCCGAGCAGGGAGGGTGTTAGGACGTCGGCCTTTGATTTGGAGACCCATTCGAAGGTGGGCCGGGTATGCGCCGTTGCAGGCGGAGTGACCCATATGTAGCCGTCGAGTTTACGGTTCTTAAGTTGATTGTCGAGAACCGCGCGCGTGTCGGCTGCGGGAGGGGAGATGATATCCACCTTGGAAACGCTTTGCTTACTCTCATCACCATCTTCGTTGCCTGCGGATTGATTCTTGTTTTCCAGCTCGGCTTTCACGTCGGCGCCGAATTTGGGATCCTCGGTGACAACGGCAATGTGTAAATTGCCGGAATTTCGATTCGCCAGAGCAGCGCCGTACACCAACCCGCCCATGAGCAGCGGAATAAGAATGGTCATCAGGAGAAAGCTCTTTGCGTGAATGCGCTCCAGATACTCGCGCTTTGCGATCAGCCAGATATTATGCATCGACGTTTTCTCCTACGGTTTCGATGAAGATTTCCTCAAGGGTGGGCTCCATCACTTCGAAGCGAATGATACGAGTGCCGCGCTGTGTGGCCGCAGCCAGCAGAGGCTGCGCATCGGGCGCTGCACCATCGATGCCGCGAAGTTTGATCTCGGCTTGCCCCCCATAATTCTTCGCGCTTTCAACACTCGAATGCGCAAGGAATGAATCGTCTCCCTCAAAAGTGACTTGAACGCGGTTCCGCGGGTAGCGGCCCTTCACCTCGCGCATGCCGCCGGAAAGAACGAGATGGCCGCGAGAGATGAGTGCAATGGCGTCGCAGATCTTTTCCACCTGATCCATGCGATGCGTGCTGAAGAGGATGGTTTTGCCCTGCTTACGAAGATCGACCAGGGTGTCCATGAGAAGAGCCGCATTGACAGGATCGAGACCGCTGAAAGGTTCATCCATGATGATGAGATCGGGATCGTGCAGCAGTGCAGCGATGAACTGGATCTTTTGCTGCATACCCTTGGAAAGCTCTTCGGTCTTCTTGGAGATGGCTTCGGTGATCTCCATCTTTTCGCACCAGATATGGGCCCGTTTCGATGCGACACTCGCATCGAGTCCGTGAATCTGCCCGAGAAAGATAAGCTGGTCCATGACTTTCATCTTCTTATAGAGGCCACGCTCCTCTGGAAGATAGCCAACGCGCGTGAGCAGTTCGCGGTTAAACGGTTTGCCGAAAAGATCCACCGTGCCCGAATCGGGTACGGTGATGCCGATCATCATGCGAATCGAGGAGGTTTTGCCGGAGCCGTTAGGCCCAAGAAGGCCAAACATGCTGCCAGGTTCGATGGTGAAGCTGAGGTCTGCCACGGCGATCTTGGTGTCGTAGGCTTTGCGTACATGTTCCAGTTTAACGATGGACATAGTTTCTCGTGATAGGAGGTTGACGCCAGTTTATCAGGAGGGTTGGCCTCCTTCCGCAAAACACGCCCGAACCGCCCCTGGCGGGATGCGGAAATCGACAATTCGATGTTGATAGCATCGATATGTGCTGGAACTTTCTACATCGATGAAGTTTGTGAAACGCGTGGGCGAACGTGTTGCCGTCGAGCTATCGAAGCGCGGCGTGGAGACAGTTGAGGATTTGCTCTATCACCTGCCCTTTCGCTATGAAGACCGGTTGAATCCTGTGCCGATGAGTGCGCTGCAGGCAGGGACCATGGCTTCGGTAATCGGCGAGGTACGCGGTAGCGTGTTGCTTCAGACGCGTCATATGCCGCTGTTCGAGATGACCGTGGGGCAGGGACTCAACACAGTAAAAGCGATGTGGTTTCGCGGAACGTATCTACGGGATAAATTTCGCGTGGGGCAGATGGTGGCGCTGTATGGAAAGCTGGAGCCTTCGCGGTCGAGTGCCGGGAAATTTAAGATGATTCAGCCACAGTTTGAGATTCTGCCCGCGCACGGCGATGCGGACGCGGAGTATTCCATGCTGGAGGTAGGACGGATTGTTCCGGTGTACGAGTCGCTGGGCGGGACCACAGCGTGGGGAGCGAAGTTAGGCTCGAAGTGGCTGCGCCGCGTGATCTGGTCCCTCTTTGACGAGTTGGAGAAACAACGAGCTGGCGAATCGGCGAGCCAGCCCGCTGAAAGGGCCGTGCCGGAGACGCTGCCGGGGGCGATGCGTGAGAGACTCGAGCTGCCCAATCGGCTTGCGGCGCTGAAGGCCGTGCATTTTCCCGAAGCAGGTACACCGATGACCGATCTGATGTCATCGGCGACTCCGGCGCACCGGCGGCTCATCTTTGAAGAGCTGTTTTATCTGGAGCTTGGACTGGAGCTGAAACGCCGCAGGATGCGGGAGCGTGAAGGAACGGCATTCGCGACCAACGTCAAGGTGCGGGAGGCAATTAAGCAAGTGCTCCCTTTTCACCCGACGAACGCGCAGAAGCGCGTGCTGGGTGAGATTGCGAATGACATGCGCAGGCCGCAGCCTATGCGGCGGTTGCTACAGGGAGATGTCGGATCGGGGAAGACGATCGTCGCTATACAGGCGGCGTTGATTGCGATTGAGAATGGCTATCAAGCCGCGCTGATGGCGCCCACAGAGATTCTGGCAACGCAGCATTATCTGTCTGCACGAAAGCTGCTGGGAGATGTGCATTCTCCCCGGACGGGCAAGCCTTATCGTGTGACGATGCTGACTGGATCGCTCGATGAGGCGGCGAAACGTGTGGCGCGTGGAAGAATATTTCGCGGCGAGACAGATCTGGCAATCGGGACTCACGCTCTGATTGAAGACAAGGTTGACTTCAGCAAACTGGGCCTTGTGATCGTCGATGAACAACACAGATTTGGCGTGCAGCAGCGATTTCGATTGATGAAAAAACCAGGAGCGCTCGATCCCGATGTGCTCGTAATGACAGCTACGCCGATTCCGCGAACCCTGGCTCTTACCCTCTATGGGGATCTGGACGCGAGTGTTATCGACCAAATGCCGCCGGGGCGTACGCCGATCGTGACGCGGCGGACGACAGAGGAAAGGGCCGAAGACGTTTGGGAGTTTGTTCGAAAACAAGTTGAAGCCGGTAGGCAGGCTTATATCGTCTACCCGATGATAGAAGGCGCAAAGGACGACCAGCCGGAGTTGGATTTTCCGCGCGATGAAGTGGCAGCGGAAGATTCGAATGCTTCGGCCGCAGCAAAAAGTGCGAAGACAGCGAGGGTCATCGCATCCTCGAAGCGAAAAGGCAACGCTTCCGCAACAAAGGAGCTGTTTGAGCCAAAGAAGGTATTGCGGGCGGCAACAGATATGTACGAAGAACTGCGAACTGGCGCGTTGGCCGGTCTCCGGGTGGGATTGTTGCATGGTCGATTAAATCCGGACGAGAAAGAGATCGCGATGCGCCGATTCCAGCGGGGCGATATCGATGTGTTGATCGCAACAACAGTAATTGAAGTGGGCTTGGATGTAGCCAATGCCTCCGTGATGGTGATCGAACACGCGGAACGATTTGGACTGGCCCAGATGCATCAACTGCGTGGCCGCGTGGGGCGTGGAGCGGCGAAAAGCTACTGCATCCTGATGACCGGGGGGAAAGTAAGCGAGCAGGCTGAAGCCCGGTTGGATGCGATGTTGAGAACGCAAAATGGCTTTGAGTTAGCCGAGCTGGACTTGCAGCAGCGGGGACCCGGCGAGTTCTTCGGAACGCGACAGGCCGGGTTGCCAGAGTTCCGCGTGGCAAACCTCATTCGCGACCGTGCCGTCCTGGAATTGGCTAAGCGCGAGGCGGCAAGATTTGCAGAGTCTCCCGATCCGGCTGTAACGCGCGAAGAGAAAGACGCAGTATGGGCACGCCTGAAGCAGCAATGGCAACGGAAGTATGGGTTGATGGAAGCCTGATTCACTTTCACCCATCAAGGCAATATTCATCACCCTCAGAAGAGTGCGACTTTTCTCGCACCATAAATTGACACCCTGAAAAGCACAGGCTAACCAGCCGCTAGCTGGCAGTGGCATGCGCGAAGGAACCCGTCGATATAGTGGTGGTGGCCTTTTTGGGCCCACGTTTGCGGGCTACCAAAACACGAATGCGTTCGATCATCTCGGCAGGAGAGCTGGCGCCCTTGGGCAGAAAGACATCGGCGTAGAGTGCACGATCGAAGGCATTGACTGTGCCGGAGACGATCATCGCCGGAAGACCGGGGTGAAGTTGCTTGGCGCGACGTACTAGTTCGTTTCCATCCATCTGCGGCATCAGCAGATCGCACAGGACCAGGTCAAGAGTGCCGGGAAGAGATTGCTTAAGGACTTCCAGCGCCTCCTGCGCGTTGCGAGTCGCAATGATTCGGTAGCCGCGGGTTTCGAGCAGGAAGGTGCGGACAGAGAGAACCTGTTCGTTGTCGTCTACACAAAGGATCGTCTTCTTCGGGCGCATGCGGTCTCACTTCTGCCGGACGCCACCTGGGGTGACTCGCGGCCGATGAACCAGTCTGGCGTGCCTGCCGGTTTTGCAGGCATACCGTCTGGGGTGTTCGAAATTGGCCCCGTGGTTCGGCCGAATTCGACTCTTCGGCGCAGTATGGGCCTTCTGCTCCGGGAGAGCGGAAGACGAAGAGTAAGGCTCTCCCGTCTGTTCCACTATGGATCAGCGCCATCCGTCCGGCGAGCGATGGCTGCCGAACCGCGGGGTGCGAGAGAGGCCCTGTGCCCGCACAGGTTGCCACGCGGCCCCAAGCAGCAGATCGTTCTGCTGCGAATACAGTTGAGTCGATACCGGAGGAAAGGGCATCGGCCTCAGTGCGTGTGCAGGCAGCGAGGTTGCGCTTTGGAGTCGCGACTGCGCAGCAGTCAAGCTTCTCTCAACTCAAATTGTCAGAAAAACAGGCGAAAGCAATTTTCATCTTCGACGACGCGGCATGTTGCATGCAAAGTCGACGTCAACGCTTCCCAACAGTACGAATGGTTGGCTAGCTTGGCAATGGCGAAGTTAGAGCGAAGATGCTCCACATTTGAGCTTGCACATCCACCGCAATGTGAAAACGGCGCGAATTCATTGGAGATTCACGATAGCGCCCTGTTGAAATCGCGTGAATCACGGCAGGAAAAACCGTCCGCATGCAACAGGAATTGTGCGGCCACCGACGAACACTTTCGACACGTCGCCGTTTTCCATTGTTGCGCTGACGTGAATTCGACTGGGGCGGAGCATCTCAATCCCCTGCTCGATGACGATCGGTTGACCGCTGCCTGCAAGCCCGTGACGAACCAAATAGGCAATGGCACAGCCGGAGGCCGAGCCAGTAGCAGGGTCTTCACCGCTATCGAACTGCATACGGGCGTGCCAGTCTGCTTCTGAGTGAGAACCAGCTGGAGCGATGCAGTAGAAAAATTTCGCACCAATGCCATCGAGATAAGGGCGCGCGAGCTGCGAGGGGATACGCAGACGCGCAGCAACCTCCACCGATCGAAGTGGCACGATGCAGAATGGCATGCCGGTGGAAACTACCTGTGCCGGCTGGCTGGGATCAAGGTCGTCTGCTTTGAGCGCCAGAGCTGCGGCCAGAGCGTCACGATCTTCTCTGCTGTTGCGTACTGTGCCGAAGATCGGGTCATTCTGCTTCATCGTGCCGAAGACACCTTGCTCATTAGGTTGTGGCCGCTCAAAACGAACAGATATCGGACCGACACCGAGGTCAAGAGTGATCTGCTCCGCGCCGCGCAGCACCGGATGATTCCAATAGAGCCAACTGGCAGTACCCAGGGTTGGATGGCCCGCAAAAGGAACTTCTCCCGTGGTGAGGAAGATGCGGACTTGAATGCCGCGTTCGCGTTCAACATCTGCGGTTCGAGGAAGAATGAAGGTGGTCTCGCTTAGATTTGTTTCCCGGGCGAGCGCTAGCATCTCGTCTGAAGAGAGGCCTCGGGCATCAGCGAAGACAGCGAGCGCATTGCCTTCGAGCGGGTTTTCAGCAAAGACGTCGACTTGGGCAAAGTCGTAGGCACAGTGGGCCGTCTCGGAGGCAGCGGCTAAAGTTCCAGGGACAGTATGGTAGGCATCGGTTGACATGGAAGCTCCTCAAACGTATGGTTTGGATAGACCGCAATGAGGCAAACCTGCTTCATGTTAGCTTAGCTGGCACGCGGTAAGAGATTTGCTATGACGATGATGCCCAACACGACTGCCACACTTTGTTGCTGTCGCACGAGTGTGGGTATGTGAAATGAGCGAATCTCAGTAGCTATCTTCGCCGCACAGAACCCACCAGAGCCAACGAGCCGGTGGGTTTTATATTGCAATCTGACATCGCACATTCTAAGGAAAGAGGAACATAAAAATGTCACTTCGACTGAATGATGTAGCACCCGATTTTACTGCTGAAACGACCCAGGGAACGATTCGCTTTCACGACTGGGTTGGCGACGGATGGGCAATTCTTTTCTCGCACCCAAAGGACTTTACTCCCGTCTGCACCACTGAGCTCGGCACGATGGCGGGCCTTGAAGGCGAATTTAAGAAGCGCGGAGCAAAGATCCTCGGGCTTAGCGTGGATCCTGTCAGCAGCCATGCAAAATGGGCCGTCGACATTGAGGATGTCACGGGTCACAAAGTGAATTACCCGATGATCGGCGATCCCGAGCTCAAGATTGCCAAGCTGTACGACATGCTTCCTGCCGACGCCGGCAATACATCGGAAGGCCGCACTCCTGCGAACAACGCAGCCGTGCGTACCGTTTTTATCGTCGGTCCCGACAAAAAAATCAAGTTGCAGCTTACTTATCCGATGAGCACAGGACGCAACTTCAATGAGATTCTGCGCGCGCTCGATTCAATTCAGCTCACTACCAAACACAAGGTATCCACACCTGCGAACTGGAACGTTGGTGATGACATCATTATTGCCGGCGTTGTATCGGATGAAGAAGCTAAGCAGCTCCACCCTGGCTTCAAGACGATAAAGCCCTATATCCGGACGGCCAAACAGCCAAAGTGAACGAGCCTCCACGATGGATAGGTCTTGCCCTGCGGTCTTACTTATGGGTAAAGACAATCTGATCGACGGAGCGCGCGATATGTCGGTAAACCAGAAGCACCGGTGGCGAAGTGGCTAACGCGCTGGTCTGCAAAACCAGTATTCATGGGTTCAACTCCCATCCGGTGCTCCAATTTCACTGATGCAGTCTATGAATACATAATCCCCCGTGTTAGCTGGTTCAAAGAACTTCAGTCCGTGGCTGAAGAGTCTGGGTGCCCCAACCTCGCGGCAGTTTTATCGTCGCTAAGGTGGGTTCACCGCGCCACAAATCCGAACTGAGGCCACCCGTTTGAATTTAGTGGTAGTGCCGAGGCTCTTCATGCTTAGGGATTTCCCTCATTGTGTTCACCAATTATTCCGCATGAGGATATATGTAGCTGCGCAAATAACCTTACGTCATTTGGCGGCAACGTGGCGGACCGAGTGACAAGACGGCTGACGGGCTACGAACAGAACCGCCGTGTGATGGTCAGGGGGTTACTTCAGAATGAGGGAATCGCCGGTATACAGGAATGTACTGGCTCACACAGGATGCCGCCTGGAGCGCAGGCGCGTGAAGAACTTCATCGAGACAGGAACCGTTATGACAATTCGAGCTCTCGTTCTCGGCTGCACTTTTCTTTGCTCTTCGCCCTTGCTTGCACAGGAAAAAAAAGACTTGATCGTGATGAAAAATGGGGATCGTTTCACGGGTGAAATCAAAGGACTCAGCGGCGGCACACTTTTAGTTAGTTTGGATTATGTGGACGGCAATATCGCTGTGCAGTGGTCGGAGATAGCCCATCTCGAGAGCAGTCGGCTCTTTGTGGTCAAAACTGAAAGCGGAGTGGTATACACCGGGAAGATAGCAACAACAGGAGTCTCCAAAGATCCTCCTATCAAAATTGAAGTTGTTGAACCTGCCGCGGAAGTGGAAGTCGCCCAACGTAAGATCATCAAATTGAACCCAATCTCTCAAAGCTTTTGGCATCGATTCGATGGTGCTGTCAATACTGGGCTTCTGTATTCAAAAGGCGATGAATCGACACAGTTCAACTTGAGCTCTCAGGTGGTGTATACCAGAGAACGCTGGTCCAGTCAGGTCGACGTCAACTCCTCCTTAGCATCAAATAGTAATTCGAACGTGACAACCCGAAACCAGGCTGATATGGATGCTACGAAGCTTCTGCCCTGGAACCACTGGTTTTATGCCGGTACTTCCTCCTTTCTGCAAAGCTCCGTCCAACAGATCGATCTGCAAACAACACTTGCGGGGGGGGTTGGGCGTTACTTAAAAAACACAAATCGCGCAAGCATATCTTTGTTCGGCGGATTAGGTTGGCAAAACGCCAGGTACGGGGCGAATATCGTGGACCAGGGAAGCCAGAATACGGCCGTCGGTCTCGTCGCCACTCAAATCAAAGCATTCAAATTCAAAAAGACAAATTTGGATGTCTCGGCATCCCTCATACCGGCGATCACTGGCCCCGGACGTGTCCATTTCAATGCAAATGCGGTCTACTATATCAAGCTCGTCAGCGACCTCTCTTGGAACTTTTCGTTCTACGGAAGCTGGGATACTCGCCCTCCGCCAACATTCTCGAAGAGCGATTACGGCACAAGTTCAGGACTCAGTTGGACCTTTGGCAACAGATAGCGGGTAATTCATACTTCTTTCTCAGGAAGCCCCGGGACGATGGGAATGATGTTCGGCTGCGGCCAATTGGTTTGCATCCAACTAGTCGGCCTACGGTATACCCCAGCAACACGAAGGCTCCCCGAGGAGTTAGACACAAACTAACCCGCTGATGGAAGCGCGACTCCGACAAAGCCGGGCACTGGGAGAGGGAACCATGCAGGACATAAGTCAATAAGAGCAGCTGCCATTGTGCACTTGTGTTAGTACTTATCCGGTTGTCCGACAGAGCGACTTTCTGCGAGAGTGTCAAGTAGAAGGACTTACGCATCTTGACTGGGAGATCTTCTCTCAGGGAATCTCGAAAAATATTTTGGTTAATCTAGGACTTTTCCTAGTAGCGGTAGTGCGTTCTGTTGCTCTAATCTAAACACGATGTAAGGGCCAGAATTCTCGTTCCCGCGTTTCCAGAAACAGCAGCGAGGAAACGTACTCGATGACGCTCCATTGCTAACTCCCGGGAAAGACTTCCTGTAGTAGGGCTCAAGTGTCATTGCTGTTGCAATAGATTTACCACGAAACCGGAGCAAGGCCAGTTAGGATCAGCGCTGACCTACTTCTGGTACTCCCCTTCGCACGCTCGGACAAGTCCGACTCGTGAACGAAACAGTTAGACCGTGCGGCCGCCTCCTCTGGGTGAGCAGGCGAGGTCCCCTTGTAATTCGACCCGTCGCGATGATTCATTTGTGAGCCTTCGGGCTGAAGCCGCGACAAAAATCATTTTCTTGCGAGGTGTTCCTTGAAGAAACTCTTATTAGTCGCAGTTCTTGCAACGCTGGGTGAGCTCGTGGGATGCAGTGATGCGGTATTTCCCTATCTCACAGCTATTCAGGTAAACGGTGGGACTACATCCGTCGCGGCGGGACGAACCCAACAATTTACCGCTCAGGGAACCTTCAGTAATGGCAAAACGAGCGATATTAGTAGTCTCGTGACGTGGACTTCGTCGACGGCGTCCGTTGGCACGATCAACTCAGCCGGCCTCGCACAAAGCTTCAGCCAGGGTACTTCGACCATTACGGCGACCTTCACTGGTCCCGCCGCCGGTACAGTCACTGGTACCGGCACGCTGACCGTTACGGCGCCTGCCCTAGTCTCCGTTATCGTTACCGACGCTGCCGCTGTCACCCCGGGCTCGAGCTCCTTAAAAACCGCCAGTATAGCCAAAGGCACTGGCCATCAATATCTGGCTTTCGGTATCTACAGCGACGCCGGAGTGCGCAATATAACAAATACCGTTACGTGGGTTTCGTCTTCCACAGCCACCGCAACGATCGCCAGCACAGGACGTGCGACCAGCCTCGCTGCAGGAACTACCACAATTACGGCAACCGATTCGACTACAACTCTTTCTGGCAGTTCTTCGCTGGTTGTGACCGCGGCGACCATAGCGAGCGTCGTGGTCTATCCGATAGGCCCGATCAACCCTGGGCCGACCATCGCTCCACATACCGCCCTCGCCTTCTCCGCCCTGGGGGTGTTCAGCGACGCTACGAGACAAGACATAACTGCAGATGCGACCTGGACCAGCACCACCACTACGGCAGCAACTGTCTCAAATGCCACGCCGAAAGGAGTTGCGGTTGGCGTGGCTGCAGGATCGACCCAGATACAGGCTACTCTCGGCACTATTACAGGAGCAGCGCCGCTGGTCGTAAGTTCGGCCACGCTAACGTCGATCACGCTCACCCCGGCACTGCAGACTGGAGCGACTGGAGTTGGAGTTGCGGTTGGTTCGATCCTTCAGATGAGTGCAGTTGGCAAGTTTAGCGATGGGACAACTCAGACCATCAATCTCTCCACGGCGTGGGCCGTTACTCCGTCCAACGGCTCGATAGCGACGGTGACTGCAACTGGACTCGTGACAGGGGTCGCAGCCGGAGCGGCGATGGTGACGGCTTCGGTCGGCGGGATCATTGGGGTCACGGCGACCGCAAACATCAATGTCCAAGCCGTAAAGTCAATCGCGGTCGCACCAGCTGTGCCCATAGTGAATCCAAGTATTCTCAACATCGCACAAGGGACCGCGTCGCAGTTTATCGCGACGGCGACTCTCGCGGATGGGACTACTCAGGACCTCACGGCTTCTGCCACGTGGGTCGCGATATCGCCGCCAGCGGTTTCGGGGACGCCGCCAGTCGCGACGGTTTCTGATTCGCTCGGCTCATCGGGATGGGTAACGGGCAACGCTCCAGGGACAGCCATAATCGCAGCGGGATTCGGCGGCCAGGTCAATCCGTCAAGCGTAACCGTGACCAATGCAACCCTGAAGACGCTCGCTATCACACCGAGTGCCGCTCAGAGCATCGCTCTCGGCACCTCGCTGCAGTTCACAGCCACGGGGACCTTCAGCGATTCGTCAACGCAAAATCTCAGCAACCAAGTGAGCTGGAGTTCTTCGGCGCCAACAGTTGCCGTAATGAACCTAACCGGTTTAGCCACCAGCACAGGAGTAGGAACAACGAACGTGAGTGCCGCGGGCAATATCAACGGAAACTCCGCGACCAGTCCGGTGGTGGCTCTCACTGTGCATTGAAGCAGAACGCTCTAGAAGGGGGGACTCTTCACGAGTCTCCTCTGAGCATAGAGTTCATGCATTCCGGGGCTTTTAGCGAGCCCGATCAGTTGATCCAGATTGCAGACCACTCAGAGTTACGGAGTTATGGAGGGATTGAATGAAACTCAGAATTGCACTTATCTTTGCTGTGGATGTCATGTTTGGCCTGTCAGCATGGGCTCAGGAACATCCCAAATGGGAGGTCCCAATCGACTACTCCTACAATCACTATCAGGCCATTGACTTCGAAAGCCGTAACAACAACTTCTTCTTTGGGCAATGGTACGGTCTGGAAGGTGGTGGCGGTGGACTTGTATACAACTTCAGCCATTTGGTTGGATTAAAAGCTGAGTTCCAAGGTTACGGTAGCGAGACGAGGTTGGTGATAGTTCCGGCAGGCAATCCCTTCCTACCGGCAGGTGGATCAGCCAGCGTGTCGGGAGATCTCTTTACCTACATGATCGGGCCCGAAATTGGTATTTCAAAAGGTAGATTCCGACCATTCGTAGAAGGACTGGCTGGCGGCGCGCACAGTAACGTCTACAAAAATGCCTACAATAACCTGACGTTCACGGGAGTCAGTGCAGCCCCTTCCAATAACGCATTCGCGGGAGCAGCCGGCGTGGGGCTTGATATCGCTGTGAACCGGCGCCTTTCCATCCGTCCCTTTGAGATGGACTACTTGTATACCAACTTCAGCAGCGTTTTGACTGCCAACCAACAGAGCTGGCGTTACCTGGGCGGTGTGGTGTTGACCTTCGGTGGCAAACCTCCAATCCCACCAACTGCGAGTTGCACTGCTTCTCCAACCGAGATATGGGCTGGGGATCCGGTGACGGCTACTATCAGCACGATGAATTTCAATCCGAAACACACTATTGCTTATAGCTGGACTACCAGCGGTGGCAAGGTGTCGGGCACTGGGACGACGGGAAATGTTGACACGACCGGTCTCGCTCCGGGGAACTATACTGTCTCTGCAACTGCAACAGATACGAAGGAAAAGAAGAACAACGTAGCCAGCTGCTCTTCACCGTTCACGGTAAGGCAACCGCGTCCTCCCACAGCAACTTGTTCAGCCAGTCCACAAACAATCAAGCCGGGCGATGGGTTCACAGTGACGGTCGCTGCCGAGAGCCCGGACAACAGCCCCTTGACGTACTCGTATACGACCTCGACGGGCAGCATCACCGGAACCGGCAATAATGCATCGGAGACGACCTCGACCGCCAATGCGGGTTCCACTATAACGGCAACAGCAAATGTAGTTGATGCTCGTGGCCTGAGCACGACTTGTTCCACAACGGTTACCGTTGAGGCCCTCCCGGTTGTCGCTACTCCTCCAGAGGTCATCTCAGCCGGAGAGTGCAAGTTCAATCAGTCCAACAAACCGGGCCGCGTGGACAATGAGTGCAAGGCGGTTCTGGACGAAGTAGCTCTCCAGATCCAGCGGCAACCCAACGGCAAAGTTATCGTGGTCGGATATACCGACGAAACAGAGACGGTCAAAATCACCCAACTGGCAGGCCAGCGTGCGGTGAATGTGAAGTACTACCTCACATCCGGAGAAGGAGGAGCGGGAATTGACGCTTCGCGTATCGAGGCGCGAACGGGAACGGTAAAGAGCAAGAGTGCAAAGATTTACATCGTTCCTGCAGGTGCCACTTTTACCGAAGAATCAACCCCGGTCGACGAGACGCAGGTGAAGGGGCAACCTCGAAACGCTCCTGCGAAGAAAGGAAAGAAAGGCTCCTAGGCGACTGATGAAGTCCTGGGAAATGGCCAATCATTCTTACCTGTTCGCCTCCACTGACAGGTAGATGGTTGGCCATCTTTTTTGCTCTCCAGATCGGCCTTCGAATCGGAAATCGCAAAGTGGCTCTTTCCATCCTGAGGACGGACGTGATCGGAAAACCGGCGGAAAACGCCGGCGGTCGCAGTGACCTAGGGTATCTCCCAGTAGCACGAGGGCTCCCCGAGGAGTTAGACACAACCTAACCCGCTAATGAAGCGCGAATCATTGCGAACGCCGACGGAGTCGGCATTTGGAGAGGAAAACATGAGGAGACATCAATCAGTAAGAACAGTCGCCGCCATCGCACTGGCGTTAGTCGTTATCGGGGTGCCCAACCGAGCTGCTTTTAGCGAGAGTGTCAAAGCAGAAGGACTTATTAAGGCGCGAAGCGGCGCCACGATGACACTTCAGACCTCGAATCAATCGGAACTCCTTATTCTGCTGACTGATGCGACTCGAGTGGCGCAGGTGCAGGGAGTCTTTAAGGCTCGACGGAAAGATATGTCGATGGCGGCCCTCATCCCTGGCCTCGCTGTCAAGGTGGAGGGCAACTATGACGAAAACCATAAGCTGGTGGCAAGTTCGGTTTCGTTTAAGGGAAACGACCTCGAGCAGGCGGAATCGATCCAGGCTGGGCTCCACGAGACCAAAGTGCAAAATCAACAACAACAGGCTGAATTGGAACAGCAAAATGAAGCGCTGAAAGCGCACAATGAAGAGTTGCAAAGACAGCAGGCACAATTAACCGAACAGCAACAGAAAATTGCTTCCAACAAAGCTGCAATCGATGCTGCGATAGCGCGCTTCGGCCAGTTGGATGACTACTATATCTTCGATGAATTGACAGTGTACTTTGCCAATGGCAAGACGAAGGTCGACCCAAAATACAATCCACAGTTGATAGAGTTGGTACGTAAGGCGGCGAGTATTGAGGGCTACATGATTCAGGTCGAAGGCTACGCTTCCTCGGTGGGCAGCGCTTCCCTCAATCAGAAACTCAGCCAGGACCGTGCTGCCAATGTCACTACAATCCTGCTTCAGCAGGGCCATGTTTCGCTTACAAGAATGTTGGCTCCCGGTGCAATGGGCGAAAGTAATCAAGTGGGAAACAATAAGACAGCAGAAGGGCAAGCAGAGAACCGACGGGTTGTGGTCCGTGTACTGCAAAACAAAGGCGTCGCTGGTAACGTCCCGGTTCAATAGGCTATCGAAACCGTACAGGGAGTCTAGATCATGCCGAGGGATTCACTCGACTATGCGCAGGAGAGGGCACGATGAGACCATGATTTAGTGCAAATAACACCAGATCAGCGTTATTTTTTAAATTGAACGAGACCATGATGTGGTGCTTGTGAAATTCCACGGTTTTTTCACTTAGACTCAGGAGCGCGGCAATCTCTTTCATCGGCCGGCCCTCACCAAACAATTGAACGATGTCCCTTTGTCTTGGTGTAAGGTCTTTTGAGAACTGCCTTGCTCTTGCCTTTGCGTCTGCCCAATCTTCAGACCTCATCTTGGGAGGCGCCATATAGGAGTGGCCGCGCATTACTTCGTCGATCGCTTTAAGCAACTCGGACCCGGCTGAATTCTTAAGGACGAACGCAACGTGACCTAGTTCCATAGCTGCAGCCGCAAGGTGAGGGTCGTTCTGCATGGTCAAGAAAATGAACTTTACCTTTGGGTTGTTTTCCTGGATTCTCCGAGCTGCGTCAAGCCCATTGAGCACAGGCATTCCCACATCGACGATGACAAGATCCGGTTTAAGTCTTGCGGCTTCATCCAGCAGGGCGCGGCCGTCCGAGACTTGTCCGATTATCTCGAAGTTCTTTTCCAGGTAGGATCGCAAAGCATCGGAAAAAATCGCATGATCGTCCGCTAGCAACAGACGTGGATGACGTTGGTCTGTACGAACCGTGTCCATAATATTCGACCCTTCCTTCGCATTCCGACGTTGGACCTGAAAGGAGTTGTCGACTGGTGTTTGTTTCAATTTCTATCCACCAACCAAGCAAATTGTCGCAGTAGAGCAACTTGTGGAGCGAACTTACGCACAATCCATCCAGTAGAGGTATTGTGGACTTGCGATTGGACAATTGACAACTGTCAAAAGTAACAGAGTAAGTCTCTGCAAGAATACACAGGTGGCAAGCTAGTTACTGAGGCGGCTCAGCTGCCAATTGGAGCGGCACGACTGCTTCAATTTTTGTTCCCTTTCCTGGTTCGGAATAAATCTTGAACTGTCCGCCAGCCAGGTGCGCACGTTCCCTCATGCTTCTTGTACCCAGACCAGGCTGACCGTTTAGCGCCGCATTGAATCCTTTACCTTCGTCGCGAACGGAGACGAGTATTCTATCTTCTGTTCTGCGCAACCTCACTTCAGCCTTTACAGCACCACTGTGTTTTTTTATATTCTGAAGCGCTTCCTGAACAATACGGAACAAACACAGGGCAACATCTGATTGAACGCCCTTTGGAATGTCTTCTGACGAAAAATCAACCTCGATACCATTCCGGTCGTTGAATTCTTTGCACATAGCGCCAATTCCAGCGTCAAGTCCCAAATTTTCAAGTGTGGCGGAGTGCAGCCTATGGGAGACGGTGTGAATATCTGCTCCAATCTCGCTTGCTGAATCGAGAAGTTTGTGGATTTGCTGTTTGGCACTTCGTGGAAAATTTGGCAATGCCTCCTCCGCGTTTTCCAATCCGAGTGCCAGGAGTGCCAACCGTTGACTGAAGTCGTCGTGGAGTTCGGCAGCCAGCCGGCTTCGTTCCTTCTCTTGGGAGTGGATCAATAAGCCGCTAAGTTTTAGCGTTAATCTCCATTTACAACTCACAACGCAGTTGCGGACCACAGAAGTCGTCTCACAGCCAATCATCCGCAGTTTGCGAATCCCGACAATGACTTCGCCTCTCCCGACATTTGGCGTCATCCAAAGTACGTCCGTTAGTCCTCGCGTAACTTAACTCGCTGAAGTTTGCCTTCTAGCGGAAGTTGATGATTACGTCAGGAACATGATTCTTCATAACGATTTCACGTGGGCACAAACGGAGAGATATAGGTACATCCTTCAAATGCGGCGTCTATGGCAGGAATCAGATGCGTTTTCATACGTGACTTGAGAACGTATCCGGATGCGCCTTCGGCCATACACGCCCTCAGAAACTCCTCTTCTGAATGAACAGTCAAGAAGACTACTTTTGCTGAAGAACCTGACTTGCGCAATCGAATCACAGCATCGATTCCAGTCATAACCGGCATAGTAATGTCAGTCACGATGACGTCCGGCCGAAGCCGGAGTGCCTCAGACACCAGTTTTGCGCCGTCGGTCACAATTCCAACTATGTCGAAATGCGGTTTCAAGAGGCTGGACGCGGCTTCGAGAAGTGGAGGATGATCATCGGCCAATAGAATTCTAGTTTTCATCGTTAGAGGTCCAATTTGAATCCCATCCCGATCAGGCCATGAACAAAAGCTAAGACCACATCGTTCGCAAAACAACTGGGAACTTCCCTAGCTTTGTCCGTGGTTCCCGACTAGGGATTTCCCTAGTTAGGGAATCTCCTAGTTGTGACGATTGGGGTACGAGGCATACAAGATTCTCAACCTCTAGCAGTTGGTAGTGACATCTCTGCGAGATGGTTTCAACGGAGGCAAGGGGTCTTATGAGATGCGATCTTCGAGTCACTCGAAAAGCCGTCGCTTTCTTCGTGATGCTTACCCTTTCGATCGTTTGGAGTAAGCCTGGCACTGCTCAGTCGCAACAGTCACCTTCAACCTCAGATCAGCAGGCTCAGGATGTTCAACAGCTCAAAGCGAAGCTCCAGCAACTGGAGCAGATGATGAACGAGGTGAAGGGAAAGCTGGATGAACTAGAGGCCCAGCCAGTTGCGGCGGCTCAAGCAAGCGAAGGTGGGCCGAGCAGCACGCTTGTGAGTGCGGTTACCTCCTTTGGCGATTACCCCCCACCCTACGCGTCCGGGTCGCTGGCTGGTGCGCCACCGGTTGGTAAGAAACAGGCTGACCAGAAGAAGCCGGGGTCCGAGAGCACGATGGACATCTATGGGTTCATCATGACGGATTCGGGTTATAACTTCGGGACGATAGATCCGAATTGGTATGACGTGGTGCGGCCGACGAAGTTGCCGGCGTTCGCGAACGAGTTTGGGCCAAACGGCCAGACTTTCTGGGGTGTTCGGCAGACCAGGTTCGGCGTGAAGACCTCGACGCCGACATCACTGGGCGATCTGAAGACGATCTTCGAGTTTGAACTTTTCGGGACTGGAGTGGATGCCGGGCAGACAACGTTCCGGTTGCGTCATGCGTGGGGCGAATTGGGCCACTTCGGTGCGGGGCAGTATTGGAGCCCGTTCATGGATATCGGTGTCTTCCCGAACTCGATTGAATACTGGGGCCCTAACGGCATGGTGTTCTTCCGGAATGTGCAGGTTCGGTGGACGCCTATCATGACGGACAGGAACATTTTCATGATTGCAGCCGAGCGGCCCGGAGCCAGCGCGGACCAGGGAGTTTACAGCGGCCGCATTGAGCTCTCGAACATTACACCCCAGTTCATTCTGCCTGATCTCTCAATGCAAGGCCATTTCAATCGAAAGTGGGGGTATTTTCAAATTGCGAGCATGTTCCGGAGAATTGCGTGGGTGGACAACAACGCGACGCCGAAGCTTAATCTCAGCGGTTCAGCGTTTGGCTGGGGCATTAATGCGAGTTCGAACCTCAAGTTCGGTGAGAACACGACAGGAAAGCTCAGTCTGGTCTATGGCCACGGCATTCAGAACTACATGAACGACGCACCGGTCGACATAGGCGTCCAGAATAACTTTTCGAATCCGATAATGCCGATCAAGGGAGTCCCTCTTCCGCTTCTCGGCGCGGTTGCGTTTGTTGATCATTACTGGAATCCGAAGTTCAGCAGCTCGTTTGGAGGATCGATGGAGAATATCTGGAACTCCGATGCTGAGTCGGCAAGCGATTTTCACCAGGGATATTACGCGCTTACGAACCTGCTGTACTACCCAATCAAAAACGTGATGGCAGGAGGCGAGTTTCAATATGGCCGGAGAGTGAATTTCCGTAACGGCTATAACTACAACGACTATCGAGTGCAGTTTTCCTTTAAGTACAACTACGGCAAAACGTTTGCTTTCTGACGAACCCCGAGCAGTCAGGTTTGGGAGTACGCGAGACATCGGTAACAAGATGGGAGGAGATTAACAATGAACATGCAGAGAATTTCATTTCCGGTGTTGATGGCGGCTTCGCAATGAAAATACTCTGTCTATCTTTAATGCTCCCGATGCTAGCGCTGGCTGCGCAGAGGACAGCCATATCCCCTCCTGGAACTCCTCCTGGCGGAACCTCCTCGCCCGGTATTCTGTCGGACGGCACTCTGTATGTGTCGGGCCAAACGGGAGAGGACGCAAAGACTCATCAAATCCCCACAAACTTTAACGAAGAGATGAAGAATTGTCTCTCCAATGTGAAGCTCGTTCTGCAGGCCAATGGGATGGACTTCAAAAATGCAGTTGCGGTCCAGGTTTATCTCACCGACTTGAGCCTCTTCCCGAGGATGAATGCCGTGTACATAACCTTCTTTCCCGAGCCCAGACCTGCGCGGACTACAGTCGGAATATCCAAGCTCACTGCTCCAGGAGCGCACATCGAGATCACAGTTACCGCCCACAAGTGACGAGACACGCTATAGAACTGGGTTAGTTGGGAAGGAAACCGCAACCCTCGAACAGGGATACTATTCTCTCGGTGGCGGATTTATCGAGTGGAAGCATTCTTTTCTGCCTTTCCGGTACCTCTTTTGTTCGCGTGCTCGTTGGAGCCTTGCGAAGCTCGTCGTCCACTCTACGCCAGCGCAAGACCGGACGACCTAGGAGAATTCCTAGTTGGACCAAATCAGATCCAAGCCTAAGGTAGATTGCGAACGGTGTTTCCACGCACAACCTGCTCTTCATCCCCGGTCGAGCAGACATTGTTCGGACGAGCCAGGGAACGCACCATATCTAGGTAGGAAGAGAGAGGTCCACTATGTCTAAGTATGAAAATAAGATACCTGCCGACAAGCTCAGCTCCATCGAGCAAACCTGCGAACCCGTTCAGGATGATGCGTTCGACCCTTCGGACCAGTTGAAGTCGGTGGCTATTCCCCCCGGAGTGGATCGTCGCACCTTTCTGATGCGCAGCGCTGTGGTGGGCGCTGCGGCGGTGATGACCGGGCGCTCTGTGTCCGCCGTGGCTGCCCAGGTGAAGCCGTTGCCACCAGGTGCAGAGCCGAAGGGGGTGGCGGGAGGGCCAGGTAATGTGGAGCTTTCTCCCACCTTGAACGTCGTCAAGGAACAAAAAGGCCCCGTGATGACGACGTTGGACGAGTTCTACAAGGTTGGGCCGGGGCCATCGAGTTCTCACACAATCGGTCCGATGCGCATTACCTACGATTTCTATCAGCGATGCACTAAGCTGCCGGCGGACCAACTCGCCAAGGCGACCGCGCTCAAGGTTAATTTGTTCGGCAGTCTCAGCGCCACAGGCAAGGGACACGGCACAGAGCGAGCTTCCCTCGCGGGGTTGATCGGAAAGGAACCGGCAACCGTCGATCCCGCATTTCTCGACGGCTTGCGCGACAACCCCGACCAGTCTTTCCCAGTCAAGCTCGGTGCAACGACTGTGAATGTGTCGCTCAAAGACGTTGTATTCGATGCCGTCAAAGGTAACTTCCCTCACCCAAACACAATGACGTGCAAGCTCATGGCCGGGAGCACCGTGCTGCTTGAGCAGGAATACTACTCAGTAGGCGGCGGATTCATCGAGTGGAAAGGGTACACGCCTCCGAAGAAGAATCCGCCAAAGTATCCGTTTTCGACAATGAAGGAGCTGCGCCAGCATGCGGATCAAAACAAGCTGACGATTGCACAAGTGATTCTCGCCAATGAGATGGCGATACCGGGGAGAAGTGAGGAGGAGGTCTATGCCTTCATCGACAAAATCACCAACGCGATGGTCGCCACTGTGAAGTCAGGACTTGCCGCACCGGAAGACAGTGTGCTGCCCGGTCCCATCAAGCTGCACAGCAAAGCGGCAACAGTCTACAAACGTGCCATGGATGATCAATACCAGACGGAACGCGTAATTGGCATGGTTTCGGCATACGCTCTGGCGGGCTCTGAAGAGAACGGGCGGGGCCACCTTGTTATCACAGCGCCGACAGGCGGCTCCGCCGGAGTCATGCCGGCAGTGGTCTATGCTCTGGGCGAAGGCGGTCGCAAACTTCCACCAGAGAAGATTCGACAGGGCATGCTTGCTGCTGCAGCAATTGGTTACCTGTGCAAGCACAATGCAACGCTATCTGCTGCCGAGGGTGGTTGCCAGGCGGAAATCGGTGTGGCATCGGCAATGGCGGCGGCATTGGCCGCAACTGCACACGACGCGGATTCCCTAGTCGTCGAGAACGCCGCGGAGTCCGCACTGGAGCATCACCTGGGAATGACCTGCGATCCGGTGGCCGGATTTGTTCAGGTTCCGTGCATCGAGCGATGCGCATTCGGCGCGATCAAGGCATGGACCGCTTATGTAATCGCCACCAATGAGATCGCCAGCCGGCACCGGATCGATCTGGACGCCACGATCGCCGCGATGGCTCAGACCGCCAAGGACATGAACAGTAAGTACAAGGAGACCAGTGAAGCTGGACTCGCCTTGTCCGTAACGCTCTGCTGAATCGGGCCTGATTATGGAGCTCAACATTACACAAGCGTTCCCGACGTATATCGGCCGTGTGCAGCTGCCCGACACTGAAGCCATGAATCAGGGGCTGCAATCCCTGATTCTGGTAGAGGAATCGGAGTATCCAAGCCTTGGCCGAAGCAACGTCGGGGGTTGGCACTCGCGCCCTGATTTCCTTCATCGCGCGGACGCCAATGTAGAGGCGTTGAGCTCATGGATTATATGGGCACTGCGTCGAATGATCTGCACAACGACGGGCCGGGATGACTTCGCTGGCACAGCATCCATCTCGGCCTGGGCAGCGATCTGTCGCGCCGGTGCATACCATGCACCTCATTCGCATCCGGATAGCGCGTGGTCAGGAGTGTATTACGTTGACAGCGGGACTGATAACCGGGATCAGCCGCTCAGCGGGGTTCTGGAATTCCTCGATCCGCGTGCCGGAGCCGAGGCTGTGAGTGCACCGGGAGACCCGTATGGAGAGCCGTTTCGAGTTCGAGCGCAATCCGGCTTACTGGTGATGTTCCCTAGTTGGCTATACCACTGGGTTCACCCTTACACGGGAGAAACACCCCGCATTGCGATTTCCTTCAACGCGACTATTGGAGCGCACGCCGTCAACGAAGCCGGCATTGACAAAGAAAGGGTCGCCCCGTCGCAACCGATATTACTCACCAATTCCCCGGTAACGTCATCGGCTGGGCAGCAACAGTGGAGGACCTGAACAGCCATGCGGATAAAGTATGAATCTTGTATCTTCTCAGCAATCCTCATGATGGGTTTAACGGCTGTTGCATACGGCCAGTCACCGGATGTTGCGGCTGGTAACCTGGCGAGCGAAGTCACGACGCTCAAGACCGAGAACATCGCTTTACGAGAGCAGCTCAACAGAGTTGAGGAACAGCAGAAGATGCTGCTCGAGGTAGTCACCGATCTAAAGCAGCGGTTGGGCTCGCCTGCGACTCCGATAGCAGGAGGTCCTTCATCTTCCTCACAACAGAACTTTGCTGCCGCAGAGGAGCTTGCAAGGTCGGTCAGCGATGTCGCCGTTCCGCGCACCCAAGCCGCGCAGCCGCAACCCGTTTCCGCACTACAGGCGATTGAGAATCGCTATCGAGATGGAATCATAATCGGGGAAGCTCCCGAAGGCGCTGAGGTGCCTTTCCTGCTGAAGCTCATGGGCCTTACCCAAGTGCGATATATCAACACTATTTCTAGCCAAGATACTTTCACCGACCATCTAGGCGTTACCTACCCTGTTGATAAGCGCAACGACATTACGGTAAATCGTTCAATGATGATCTTCGGCGGCTACATCTTCAGCAAGAGGGCGCCATATAGCTTCACCATCTGGACATCCGCCGGAGCGGCGTCGATCATCGTAGCCGGCAACATTGGCTGGCAATTCAGCAAGGCTTTCACGCTAACCGGAGGTTACTTTGGCGTTCCGGGCAGCCGATCACTGGTTGGCACGTTTCCATTTTTCACGGCAAATGATAGGACCATGGCTGACAACTTCTTCCGCCCCGGGTTCACTCAGGGCGTTGTGATGAACGGACAACCCGTGAAGGGACTGTATTACCTGGCGATGCTCGGCAACGGTCTCAATACCCTGAGTATCGCGGCAAACAAGATCGATACGAATCTGCTGGTTTCCGGCAGCGCCTGGTGGGAGCCGCTAGGAGACTACGGGCCACCCGGTAGAGCACGCAACATGTACGATGATTACTTCTCCTCCAGCAAAGTTCGCATTCGACTAGGTACCTCGTTTACAAGGTCCCGGGAAAACCGTTTTTCAGATCTCGACACATCCAGTCCCGAGAACACCTCAATATACAATTCCGATGGCGTGAAGGCCTTCGCGACCGGAGCGTTTGCGCCGGGTGTAACACTCCAGGATGCCACGTATAAGATGTCGGCAATTGACTACGGCCTCAAATGGAATGGGCTTGGGGTCAACGGGCAATATTTCTTTCGCTGGCTAAATGATTTCAACGCCGACGGCCCGCTTCCGCTCGCATCCACATTTGACCACGGCAATGAGCTTTCGGTGAGCTACTTTGTCAAGCCGAAAACATTGATGCCGTATGTCCGCGCATCATGGGTGCGCGGGCAGTTCCGCGACCCTTATGAGTATGGGGGCGGACTAAGGTGGTATTACCTTCCCACCGATCGGCTGTGGCTCAACGCAGAGCTGGTCCGCATCACCGGAGGAGCGCCTTATACCGGGGTCTTTACTCCCTATAGTTCGGGGATCACGAATTGGATGCCGATGATACAGGCGTACATCGCTTTTTGACGATCCTTCGCGCGTTTTTCGACGAGGCCCCGACTCAAAGTGACAGCGTGGGAGGCGACTCACAACACCATCTCAGACGCTTCCGAGCGCCTTCATATTCAGAAGCTCATCGAGCAGTAGAGTGGCGTCAGTTGAGGCAGTTTTGGCAACCACGCGGAACGATATCCGACTACACCTGCGAGTATCCGGGAATTGACACCGATATCAAAGAGTGCCAGGCAGGTAAAGGCATCGTCGTGTAGGCTATTCATTCGACTCTCAAACAATGCGGAATCAAAAGTCTTCGGCGCCGTAACCCTGTTGGGAGGTTTGGCTCCCCCGGTCGAAGGACTCTGAATCAATCCCCCCGCGTACCGGCGATTCGCGCGTGGAATGTGCAGTTCCGATGTGGATGTCAGGATTGCATTGAGGACACGTATTTGTGTCTTCGATGTCTGCTAATTCCGACTTAGAATTCGTATCTCTCAACATAATCCACCTGTTATTGCTAGGTCTCATTGCCAAAGAGGAGAAATGCCCTACGTAACTCGTCCTCACTGATCGTTAACGGGATGCCACGATAGGTCTGGGTTGAAGCGCTCCATCTTCTTGAATTGATCGAGGGTGTCAGGCCCGAGATCCTTTTCGTAGACCACGCCGTCGTAACTGACCATGAAGGTTTTTACTCCGGTGACGCGGTATTGCGCGGGCGCGGCGACCAGAGCGAAGCCTCCGATCATAACGCCTTCGATTACGTAATCGAGTTTTCCAAGGGGTGCGGCCGGACCTTGTCCCCTTAGCACCTTATAGAAATACCCGTGGAAGGGCATTTCTCCCGGGGTGTAACCCTGTGCGATGGCCTTAGCGATCTGTTCCCCAATTGGGCCCTCCCAGGTACCGTTGGCGGCTTGCCACGTAAGGCCGTCCTGTTTGCCGGGCGTGCTGACGATGCGTTGTGCGTATTGGTTGACGTTGTAGAGCTGGCGGCTTCGAAGCGCATATTCGTCCTGCGATTCGACGAAGCCGCGGCAAATCTGAATTGCGTCTAGTTCATTGGAACCGATGCGGCGGTAAAGGAGTTCCTGCTCGCCGGCCTTGGCGTCGAAAGACCATTTACCGTTGACTTTGATGATGGGTACCGGGAAGGGCCAGTTCTCATCGCCGACGATGATGAAGGCTCGCGTGCCAGTTTTTGGATCGACAGCTATAGTTGTTTTTTCTTTCGCTTCGGCTGCGAAACCTAAGGCTCTTTGACGGTCTTGGGCGGCTTCTCCTGTGAAGATGACTTTTTTACCGTTGGGACCGAAGATCTTTCCGAGTGCGGCCTCATCGTATTTGCCAGCGGCGGCGATGAGGGCATCGGCGGCTTGTTGCGGAGTAGCGAAAATTTCGCCTTCGACGTGGTGAGGAGTCGCAGCGGCGGGAGTTTGTGCAGGAGGAACTTGCGTTCCGGTGGAGGCTTGATGAGCGCCGAAGAGAACCTGGGTGGAGAGACATGCCCAGGTGACGATGATCGCAATCCAAAGAGGCTCGAAGAGATTTTTTCTCGCGGATCGTGAGTTCATTTTATGCTCCTCATAATTTCTCCTTAACGACGCCGGCCGCCACCGCCACGTCCGCCGCCGCCGCCGCCACGGCCACCACCACCGAAGCTGGAGGAACCACGGCTACTTGCGGATCGCGCGGAGGAACCGCTATAGCCTCCTCTGGAACCTGATCCGAAGGCGCTGCGGTCGCCGCCGGAGGGACGGGAGACATCGCGGCTTCCGACACGATTGGGGCTTCCGCCAAAGCCGCCACCACCGCCAGCACCGCCACGATTGCCGCCGACGCCTGTATTCATGCGGTTGCTGGCGCTGGCGCCGCCGCGATTACTTGGAAGATTTCCTCCCTGACGTCCGATCTGGTTTCTTGCGCCGGCCTGCCGATTGGCGAGGGAGTCGCCACGAGCTGCGCCCCCGAATCGATCGGCCGTTGCGCGGTCTCCGTAGGGCGCGCCGCCACGATGTGCGGGATTGTGCTGCCAGTTGCCGCCTCCGGCAGGTAATTGCGACGGACCACCGACGCCACCGGGACGACCAGCTCCTCCTACTCCACCGGCGCCGCCCACGCCTCCTACTCCGCCGGGCTTACCCGCACCACCTACTCCACCTACGCCGCCCACTCCGCCGGGCTTACCCGCGCCACCTACTCCACCTACGCCGCCCACTCCGCCGGGCTTACCCGCGCCACCGACCCCGCCTACGCCGCCCACTCCGCCTACTCCGCCCACACCGCCGACGCCGCCCACTCCACCGACACCCCCCACTCCACCGACACCTCCGACGCCACCACCAATATTGGCGCGATTGAAGTTATTGTTGATGTTGACATTGACGCTGCCACCACCCCAGCCGCAGCCCCAACCCCAGCCACCGCCCCAAAATGCACCCATCGCGATGCCGATGCCAAAAGAGATCGCTAAGCCAGCTGCGTAGTATCCAAACGGCGGATAGTAAATGGGAGGGTAGGGGTATACCGGCGGCCCATATACCACGACAGGATTGTAAGAAGGCACATAGATGACTTGTGGGTTCGCCTGTTCAATAACAATTGTGCTCTTGCTCTCGATCACCTGAGTTTCGACCTTCTGCTGCTCGGTGGTTTTTAAATTGCCCTTCTCCTGAGCCAACTTGCGCATTCGCTGGACAGCATCCATGACGTCCTTCTGTTGTGCCAGGAACGCATTGCCAAGATCCGTCGTCCATTGAATGTCGTCTGCCAGGCGCTTCACCAAATCGGGTAAAGCAGCCATAGCCTGGATGCTTGGGTCCCACGGCTCCTTAGCCACGGCGTCAGCGAGTGCTTTGTCCTTCAATGTAGGGTGTTTTAGAAGCCACTGCTGAAGTTGGATAAGTTCCAGCGGATAGGTGGACGCCGCAAGGGTCTGGGCAAGCAGGGGGTCCGGATAGAGCGCGATTGGTGCGACGAGAGAGTCGAGTTCGGCGGCAGGAATTTTGGTAGCCTGTCCTTGTGCTGGAGAACTCTGAGGAGCGGTTGTCTGGCTTCCACCTGCATAGGCAGCGCTCGCCAGGGTATCTCCTGGAATAAGAAGGATCACGCAGATCACGCTCAGCAGACGCTGAAGAATTCCACGAAATGTTTCTGGCCTCGGATTCATCGCTGGCTTCCTTCCTTCGTTATTCGGGCGTCTCAAAATCCCTTGAGTCTCCATAAAGAAAATGGAACTTGCGCCGATGCCTTCATTTCCCTGCACGCGAGGGCGAATTCTGACATCGTGATGGAAAGTACCCCACGACCGGCGTCAGAAGAAACTAGGAAAACCCCTAATCCTTGAAGAGCTTTCAGTTTCTTCTACGAAAGAATGCAGGTCTCAGTCACTAGGAAAACGCGCATCGCCACCGATGATGTGTGACTGAAGACGAGAGCCATTTAATCTTGGGTGCGAGCCGACTCAGACTCATACATCAAACACGACCGTCTGGAGGCGAAGCAACGGCGAACCTGCCGCTCTTCCGCAGGAATTGACATACGGCCAGACCAAAAATTCAGAAAATGTGCTGACCGCATGCGCAACGCAAGCAAATATTCAAACAAGGTTCGCCGAGCTTGCTCATTCCGGTAAGGAAATCCTATGAGCCAGCGATACCTTTATTTACCAGTATCTTGACATCAACCCGCCGGTTTTCGGCACGTCCAGCCTTTGTCTCGTTTGTTGACGCCGCTCCGTATTCTCCCATTGCGCCCGGCGCGATGATGTGACGCACTGGCACGTTTCCCTGTTGCATCAAATATGTGACTACAGCTTTCGCGCGATTTTCACTGAGTGTTGTATTCATCGCGGGACTCCCGGTCGAGTCGGTATAGCCCACAACCTCGATGATGTATCCCGTGAGGCCAGCGGCGGTCTCGGCAATCTTCTTGAGCTCTTCCTCGCCCGCCGGCGATAACTTGGAACTGCCAACATTGAAATTCACAGTTGCTTGCCCCTTCACGTCATATTCGCTCAAGGCTTTGAAACGATCCGAGTTCTCCTCGATGTCCTTCATGCTCTGTTGAATTTGCTGCTCGTGGGAGGCAATGTTCTGTTGGTTGGCTGCGTTGGCCTGTTTATTCGCGGCTATTTCCTCTTGAGTCATTCCGGCCTTTTTCTGAAGGTGCTCGATAGCCTGCATGTTGGAATTGACTTGCTGGGCAGTGGGGTGCAAGCCGGCCTGAATCATCTCCGCAGTTTCGAGGTCATCGCCGTCCGTAGTTATCGTCTTCGCAACAACCCGGCCCTGGTCATCGGTGGTTCCGTCGACTTTCACTTTGAGCCCCGGGATCAACACCGTTGAGCCCAGATGCTCCTTGTCCAGGCCAAAAAGCCCCCTGTCATCTTTCGTAACCGTCTCATCGGTGAGAAGTACTGTCACTTTCTCGCCCGAAGAAGTACTGAGGATCAGCGTCTCTCCGGTGCGAGAGATAATCATTCCTCTGGTTTCAGCATTGGCGGCTGCGCCAAGAGCAGATACCCAAGCCCATCCTAAAAGGCAAACCACCATCATTCGAACTCCAAGTCTGCTATTCATAACTTCCTCGCTTTCGGTTTTCCAAGCTCGAGATGTTTTTGGCGATGTCCCTGAAATGACTCCTCGCACGCATACCGACCCCTTCGAATTTCGATTCCAAGATCGGCTCATCATTTTGCTGTCTCTCTATCTAAAACTATTGCCATTGAAGTGCAACTAGGGAAATCCCTTACGTGGCTCAAACGGTTGATATGGGGGATTTCCCTAGTTTCATCGGAGCCGGCATTCAGTTTACGTTCACCTCAAACGAGCCCCGTACTCCATGGAGGAGAAGAAGATGGCGACGCAAGCAACCGCATCCGCAAAAGAGCCAGACTGGACCAAACCCGCAGCGATGGCGATCCCTAAAGAGGGATATTTCAAATTACAGAATGGCAGGTACGGACCCGTCTATCCAAAATCACCTGCCTGCTACGGCTTTACGATCATCGCGAAGGTCAAACCAGGACGCGAGGAAGTCATCCGCGAATATGGCAGGACCCTCGAGAAGACTGTCGCGGGTTTGCCGAACGCTCTTGAGGTGCTCAAGCTTCACTATCTGCGATGGGTTCTGTTCAACATCGGAAAAGATACTTATTTCATGTACCAGGGAATATTTGACACGGATTTCGATAAGTACACGGAAGATGCAGTATCCCTGTTCTCCAGCTACGGTCTCAACACTACCTTTGAGAATCTCGAGGGGTTTCCCGAGGATTGGAAAACCAATGCACCCGCATTCGTTCAATTCGTTCGCGACCATCAATGCCCGAGTTTTCTTGAATACGGAGAGTATCCCTATGTCTCGGCAGACGAGATAAAGAAGGCACTGAAGCTCAAGGCAGCGTTTTCCAGCATGCTCGATCTGATGCAGTAGCCGAGGCCATGTCTTTTCCAACACAAAGCCCTTGAGAAAGCACATCAGGAGCGGCAATGCTCGAACTTGAGGACATTCAACATTTTTTGATTTCTCGGCCTTCTGCGCTGGCTGCGAGATATGAGTTCCTCACGTTTCGCCGGCTGGGCGCGGGGCGTGAATGGCTCAAGGGAATTCTGGATAAAGTTGGAACGGCAAAGGCACTCGCCTCAGGAAACCCGGGAACGAGATGGGTGACGATAGGGTTCACCTGGAATGGCCTGCGAGCGCTCGGCGTCAATCACGACGCGCTCGCAACCTTCCCCGAAGAGTTCCGCCAAGGCATGGCTGCTCGTGCTGAAATTCTTGGCACAACCGGAGCCAACCACCCGGAGAACTGGGTGGGTGGGCTGGCGAGTGAGGAACTTCATGCCATCGTTATTCTGTTCGCGCGCGATGTTCTAGAACGCGAGCGATGCAGGCAGGAGCATCGGGAGTATCTCCTGCAATGCGATGGTGTGAAGCTCCTCTCTTCGCTGGATATGGAAGCACTTCCTCCATACACCTACGCCCACGAACATTTTGGGTATAGAGACAGGCTCTCGCAGCCGGTGATCGAAGGAATGGGCGAGGAGCCCATGCCCGGCGCCGGTCCTGCAATCAAACCCGGCGAATTCTTTCTGGGCTATCCGGACGAAAATGGACCGCCTGCGGGATTGCCGCAGCCGGAGGTTCTCTCCCGGAACGGCAGCTATATTGCCTATCTCCGGATGGAGGAGCACGTTGGTGCTTTTCGCGATTTTCTGCGCCAACAAGGGGACACGCCCGAACAACAGGAATGGGTTGCTGCCAAGCTGATGGGTCGCTGGCGGAGTGGGGCACCGTTGGTTCTGTCTCCCGGCAAAGATGACCCGGAGTTGGGTAGGGATATGCAACGCACCAACGATTTCAATTACGGCAAGATGGACCCCTACGGTTATGGATGTCCGCTTGGGGCACATATTCGCCGTATGAATCCACGAGATACCGCGCCCAACATGCAACGAAGAAAGATGATCCGGCGCGGGGGGACTTACGGCCCGCCCTTGCCCGAAGACAAACCTGACGACGGAATCGAACGAGGCATCGCAGCGTTCGTCGGTTGCGCGAGCCTTGTCCGCCAATTTGAGTTCGCGATGAACGTCTGGACGAACGACCCCAATTTTCATGAGCTAGGCAACGAGCGCGACCCGTTTGTCGGCACGCAGGACGGTACCTTCGATATGACCATTCCGAAGCGGCCGATTCGAAAGAAGATTGTCGGGCTTCCAGCGTTTACCACAATTCGCGGAGGCGCCTACTTTTTCCTGCCCGGCATCAAGGCATTGCGATATCTAACGGCGCTGTCATGACGGCGTGGAAGAGAGGAAACTAAGATGGTTGAATCAGCAGCCGGACCACGAACCTATAACCAGACGCATATCCCGAGGAAGTACGCTCAGGGCAAACGGCGGTTCAGCATCTACTGGACCTGGAGCTACCCGTGGGAAGCCAATCGCGACGTTACGGAGATGGACAATCGATTTTCAACTATCACTGAAGTTCGCCGGGTGGCGTGGCCGAATTATGAGACTCCGGAATTCTCCGCGAAGATGTTCCTTCAAGGAATTGCGGGAACTCTTGAACTCTTTCACTTGTCCACGCTGAAGTTTCAGCGACTCGTCGGTGAAGCAACCGGGCAGCCGGTCGCCATCTACCAGAGAATCGATCAGGCGGGCCAGCGATTGCCCATCGACGAGCGCATCCTTGAAGACACCGATACTCTGATGATCTTTGGCCTGGATCACATGGTTACGGAGCAGGAAGCGTCCCCGGATGAGATCGACGCGATTCGACGATTTCTCACACGCGAAGGAACGTGTGTGATTCTTGGCCCACATCACGATGTTGGCGTTTCCTCTGACTTAAAAGAACGGGCTATGGAATATGCACACCATGGCGATCCCTTGGTGCCGCGCCAACAGCGCTTCGGCCGGTATACGCTCTCAATGATGAAGGGCTTGGGCGTGCCTGTTCAGAATCAGTATGGTCTGCGCCCGGCAACCGTCAAAGGCACGAATCAGATTGCTCCATTGACTGCCTTTCGAGATCTCGACTCCCGCGGGTGGCTTTCCGGAGTTACGACTTTCAACTTTCATCCACATCTTCCCCACTATGCCTTGACCACGGACGATGCGAAGTCCATTCGTGTTTTGTCGAAGCAGTCTATTGATCTCTCCCGGCCGCATCCCTTCACGGAGGCAGGCAACACGGAGTTCAATAATTTCCTGTGGATGCCGCCAAACGGGAAGCGCGCTGGAGACATTCTTCTGGCCGACTCAACGATATTCACGACACTCTTCGGCGGTGTCGAATCGTTAGAAACATTCTGGAGGAATCTTGCAATGACTCCGCTTGCGGTATCGGCCCATGCTTAGCGATCAAAATCTCGAAGCTGAATCGAGCTCCAATGCAAAGAACAAACCGTCAGCCTTTCGAACACGAAGCGGGCTGTGAACTTCGAAGAGAACACTTTGTTCATTTTCTCGTGGATTCGCATGATTCCGGTTGGCGCAGCCATCGCCGTTTTCGCGATGATTGGGCCAGGTTGGGCACAGGTTAGAGGTGTCTATCCCCTTGGTATGAGCGCTACTAACCCGGGCGTCACCCCCGAAGCTGGGTTTACCTATTCAAATCAATTTCTTTTTTACTCACGCAGCGAGTTGAAAAACGCCAATGGCGCGGTCACTGCCACCGGGCAGAACTCGGTGATCATGGACATGAACAATTTCATTTGGGTCAGCAGTAACAAGATTCATGCGCTTGGAGGAGCAATCTACTCCTGCGTCGCCACCCTTCCGATTGCCAACAATTCACTGACTTCCGATGCGGATGGGCCAATCAGCGGCGGCGGCGGATTTGCAGATTCCTACTATCAACCCGTCATCCTGGGCTGGAAGACGAAGCGCGCAGACTTTCGTCTGCATTACGGATTTCTTGCACCCACTGGGAGATTTGATTCCACCTCGAACAACAACGCGGGTTCGGGCTACTGGACAAACGCCCTCTCCTCCGGCCAAACCATCTACCCCACCGGCAACAAAGCGACTGCAGTCTCAGCCTTCGAAATGTATGAATTTCATACTGTCCAGAACGGGACAAATATCCATCCAGGTGAGACGCTTAATCTGGACTATTCCGTGACGCAGTCCTTTCCACTTCGCAAGGATTTATGGCTGCAAATCGGCCTGGTTGGATACGAACAATGGCAGACCACCAACAAGACCGGTCCAACGATTACGCCAGCCCAGGGAGCCGCACACTACCAGGTCAATTCTCTTGGTTTCGCTTCCAACATGTCTCTGCCGGCGCGCAAGGTGAGCTTGGGGTTCAAGTATTTTCGCGAATTCTCAAACAAGGCCACGTTTCAGGGCTACTCTTTGCAGATTTCTGGGGTCGTGTCTTTCTGAGGTCGGAAGCTAGTGGAAGGTCGTGTCATTCTGACCTCTTGCCAAATCGACCGTCACTCAATGAGCAGACGTACTAGGGATTTTCCCAGTTGGGTGAGATGCGATTGAGGCAAAGAATTCCTACAGAAGGAAAACGTTTGTTTGTGATGGCGAACACTTGGCTTTAGTCTCGCCGCCAAAAGGCCACGGAATGGTTGGGCAGGAGGCCTGGAGATGGCACCGATGGAAGGGTCTGCGAAGCCACATTCACGTTGGTCGACCGGTAAGGAACTCCGGGAAGATCCGCACGAATTTTCTCCTGTGCTGGGTGGCCCGTTCTTTCAACTCCTGCGCCGGTCACATCTAACCGGAGACGCCATGGAGATGTTGCGCCGGAGAATGGTCATCATCCCCATGATTGCCTGGTTGCCATTGATGCTTCTCGTCAGCCTCAGAGAGAGGGGCCTTTCCTTCTTCCTTCACGATGTGGAAGTGCACGTCCGTTTACTGATTGCATTGCCAATCCTTATCGCTGCGGAGATAGTTGTCCATTTGCGGATGCGTCCTGCGGAGCGTGCCTTTGTGAATCGCCGCATTGTGATGCCAGATGACCTGCCTCGCTTTGACAAAGCGATTGAGTCTGCGATCCAACTGCGCAACTCCTACGTGGCCGAACTCATACTGGTCATTCTTGTCTACACGGTTGGGCTATGGCTCTGGAGTAGTCGAGTCCCGATCTTGACTCCAACGTGGTATGCGATGCCCGGCGGACGCTGGCACCTGACCCCTGCGGGCTACTGGTACGTGTTTCTCAGCATCCCGATCGTCCAATTCGTGCTTTTGCGCTGGTACTTCAGGTTGTTCATCTGGTATCGCTTTCTTTGGCATGTTTCGAGGATCAACCTGAATCTGGTAACAACCCATCCCGATCACTGCGCAGGACTCGGTTTTTTGGGCAAGAGCGCATACGCCTTCGGGCCAATCCTGTTTGCCCAGGGGGCGATGCTTGCCGGCGTAGTAGCGAGCCGCGTGCTTTACAGGGGGGAGAGCTTATCGTCTTTCAAGCTACAGATCGGCGGCTTTGTAGTTTTTTTTGTTCTGGTCGTGCTCGGTCCGCTCTTCATGTTTGCCGAGCGCCTGGCGATAGCAAAAAGAAGCGGTTTGGCAAGCTACGGGCAGCTTGCACAGGACTACGTTGAGGACTTTGAACGAAAATGGATTGTCCACAATCCGCCTCCCAAGGATGATCTGCTTGGAGCAGCCGACATTCAGTCACTGGCGGATCTTGCCAACAGTTATGGCGTTGTGAGTTCGATGCGTATGGTGCCGTTTGGACTGGACGACATTACGCGTTTGGTAGCAGCCACCGCATTTCCTTTTTTGCCTCTATTACTCACGGTTTGGTCTCCGGAAGAACTCATCCTCCGCCTTGTTAAGGCCGTTTTCTAATTTGTTGGCGGAAGGCGGATTGAAAGCGCTTCAGAGAGACGTCAACCGACTCACTCGACTAGGGATTCCCCCAGTTGCTGAGACCGGGCGTTTCTACTTAGCATTGAGCCATTAAAACCTGGAATCGAGCTGGCAGTTTATGTAGGCATATTATTGCGCAGCAGGAGAAACTTAGATGCTTGCTAACTTAAGAATTCGATACTTCACGAAGGTAATCTCCCTTTTGCTTGGGCTGTTTATGATCGCTGGAGCCTATAGCTTTGGGCAGCGGTCGGAGGTTGAAACCATCGACGCAACAGCCTTTGGCACAAGCACCCAGCTCGGAAGAAACTTCGGCATCAAAATCATGATTTATGAGTTTTCGAGTCCTGAGGACAGAGACGTCCTCGTTCAGTCATTTCAGAAAGGACAGAACGACGGACTCGTGAACGCTCTCGAAAAGATGAAAAGCGTGGGCCGAATAACAATCCCCGGCACAATTGGTTACGATCTCAGCTACATCAGGGAGATCATAACTCCCACTGGCAGGACCATCCGTTTTGTCACTAACCGCAAGATCGCGTTTGGTGAATCCTATTGGAATACCCAAACGAAGAGTTTCAATTTGACTGCCGGCGAAATCATCTTGAATGATACCGACAAAAGCAAGAGCAGCGGTGTTCTTTTCCCTGCCGCCCAGCTCATCGTCAATAACGAAGGCGAGTTGCAATTCGAGCTTAACCAAAATCCCTGGAAGTTGACTAATATCATCGAATGGAAGTGAAATCTCACCGTGGATCTAGCTATGACTATTAAAGTTCAACAACGATTCAACACTTGGACTGCATTGCGTTTATCGGCTTGCATTGTCCTCCTGTCCGGTGGACTTGCACAGGCGAAGAGCAAGTATGTATGTGATGAGCCGCAGCCCGAAACCATGTGCAATGCGGCCAACACCTGCGGTTCTGCTTCGTCCCAGTGCACGATAAACATCAGCAGGTCAGCCACCTCTGCCAACGTAAAACCTGGCATCCCGAACGCGAAGAACAACCAGTTTTTCTGTATCAAGGCCGGCACTACTGTGGTGTGGATGAGCTCGAACAAGAACCATGGATTTAGCGTCTCGTTCGGCACCGACTCGCCATTTGACCCCGATAACCCGATCATGGGCGGCGGACAAAAGCCGGTGACGACGAAAGCAATTACTCCGGGCTGCTACAAGTACGATGTGGGCGCGTTCCGCTCCGGGACAGTTTATGGAATGAGCAGCGGCAGTAAGCCGGAATTAGTTATTCTGCCCTGACCTACTGGGTTGGTCGACAAGAAAATATCTGCCTGCAACCGGGCGCAAGGCGTCCCCGGATCACGAAGCGCGCTTCATACTTCCGGCGCAGCGGCGGCCCCGAAGCAGGAGATATCTTTAGCCTTACCTTATCGCAGTTGCAGTCACCCACTATCGAGTCAAAATATTCTACCGACCGATGTACCACATAAAAGACTGATAATAAACGATTTCCCCTTCAGCAACAGAGTGGATTGCGTTTCAAACCAATCCGCCTTGGACATAGATGCCGAAGGCCCCCAAACCGAGTTGCTTCTACGTTTTCTCCTCCAAACTTCAAGCTTAGTTTGACTTGTTCTTGGGGCCAATCTACCATCTAGCCCCATTGTCCAGCATTGCCTCACTACCGGGTAGGACGTTCGGCCGTTACCAACTCCAGGAGTTGGTCGCCGTAAGCGGCATGGGCGTCGTCTACCGTGCTTGGGATCCTGCGCTCGAATGCGTCGTCGCCATCAAGCTGGTCAGCGAAGATGCAATTCCGGACGAGTCGGCTCGACGCCAACTCCATACAGAAGCACGCATTGCTTCGTCACTGAATCATGCCAATATTTGTCGAATCAAAGATGTGCTTGAAGAATCGGGTCAAGCTGGTATCGTCATGGAGTTTGTCGAAGGGCAGGTTCTCACGAACGCCATCCCTGCCAACGTTGGACTTCCCTTCGACCTTGTAGTCGAATACGGCATCCAGATTGCCGACGCCGTTGCTCACGCACACGCGAATGACGTCATCCATCGCGATCTAAAGAGTGGCAATGTAATGGTCAATCGGGATGGACAGATCAAGCTGCTCGACTTCGGACTTTCGAAGATTCAACGCCGCAGCGAGGTTCCTCCCTCCCTGCACCACCTGAGCACGCAGGACAGCTTAGATGCGATTGTTGGAACTCCACCCTACTGGGCTCCGGAGGTTCTCAAACATCATCCAAGCGACACCCGCAGCGATATTTGGAGCTTTGGGGTATTGCTCTACGAAATGGCCAGCGGTCAAATGCCGTTCAAGGGGGACAGCATCTTTGAGCTGGGCTCCGCAATTCTGCAGGGCGTTCCTTCGCCTCTCCCCGAACATGTACCGGAGTCGATCTCAAAGATTACCTATCACTGCTTGCGCAAAGAGATCGGCCGACGCTATCAGCACGCCAGCGAAATAAAGGCTGCGCTTGAGGCGATCGAGTCGAACGACAGCCGCCGAATCTCGCGATTGCCCACGGCAGCGAACTTTCAGCTGCCGGTGATCCGCTCGGTTGCAGTACTGCCACTCCAAAACCTTTCCGGAGCTCCCGATCAGGAATATTTCGCCGACGGCTTGACCGAATCGCTAATTACCGCCTTGGCCAATATCGGAGGATTGCGGGTTATTTCGCGTACTTCGATCATGCAGTACAAGCATGCCTCCAAGACCCTCCCGCAGATCGCGCGCGAATTGAGCGTCGACGCCATCGTCGAGGGCTCAGTGCGTCGCGACGGCGACCGAGTCCGCATCACCGCGGAGCTAATCGAGGCTCGCACCGACCAACATCTCTGGACTGAAAGCTACGACCGAAACCTCCACGACATCCTGAGATTGCAGACACAAGTGGCGGCTTCGATCGCTGGCGCCATACAAGCCAAGCTAAACCCTGGATCCGGATTGTCAGCAGTTCACTCGTCAAGCAGTCTCGAGTTCGATTCGTCGGCCGCCGATAACGAAGGTTCCGTCGCTGGCGTCCTCTCTCCGCCTCCTGCCATTAATCCCAGCGCGTACGACCTCTACCTGAGAGGCCGCTACCTATGGAACGAAGGGCTGAGTGAAGAGAATCTGCCAAAGATAGTGGACTATTACACGCGGGCAATTGAGATCGATCCACAATCTTCACTGACCTATGCCGGCTTGGCTCACTGTCTCTTCTTGATGGGGACAGGGGAATACGCCTTCAGGGCGCCCTCCGATGTGATGCCCAAGGCGAAGGAGGCAGCCCTTAAGGCCTTAAGTATCGATGACTCCATTGCTGAAGCACATCTGTCCTTGGCAATGGTCTATTTTCGCTTCGAGTGGGATTGGGAGAGTGCTGAAAGTCACCTCAAGCGAGCAATTGAACTCAATCACGGCTATTCCATTGCCCACTATTTGTACACAATTTACTTGTTGCTGTTGGGCCGCTTCGACGAGGCGTTTACTGAAGCGAAGATTGCGCGCCAGCTCAGTCCCCTATCGGCAGAAATGCACCTAGGCCTTGGCGTATTGCTTTATGCCTCTGATCAGAATGAGGAGGCAATCGAACATCTTCGCGAAACATTGGCAATGGACTCCAGATTCGCGCTTGCTTACATTGTCCTTGGGCTCACGTTCAAGCGAAAAGGAAGACTTGATGAAGCGATCGCTTCATTTAAGCAGGCCCTCGCGGTCGCTGGACCTAGACCCCTGTGGTTGAGCTTCCTGGGGCAGATGTATGCGCTCACTGGCAACACCGAGGGTGCAGTCCAAATCCTCGACGAATTGCGAGTTGCCTCAAAATATGCCTACGTTCCTCCCGTTGCGTTTGCGGTCTTATTCGCCGGCTTGGGGAAGATCGATGATGCTTTTCACTGGTTACAAAAAGCTGTTGATGAGCGAGATGGATTCCTTATTCACTTGAAGACTGCGTCAGTCTTCGACAGCCTGCGTTCGGATAAACGGTTTTCGGAGCTATTGGTTCGGGTCGGGCTTCATAGAGATCCCGGTCTCGATGTCCTTCACCCATCTGCGGAACCCGCGATTCCTCGTTCGCGTTCGAAGCTAAGGCAGATCCGTCATCCGGCGATCCCACATTCGCCGTTTTCCATAAAACTCGCTCTCGGCATCTTCGCTGCGGCCGCTGCTGCAATCGTCGCGTACTCCGCGCTCCCACACATCAAGAATTGGATATGGCCGCCAAAACAAATCATAGCGATCCAACCATTTAAGACTTTGGGTGGCGATCCAGAGTCGCGCCTTCTTGCGGAGATCATGAGAGAAGAGATATTTACTCGAATGAGCCAGATTCACCCGCAAAAGCTAGGAGTGGTCGAGCTGACATCGGCAGATTCCGACCTCAGCCTCGAACAGGTTTGCGCAAGTCGAAAACCAACTCTCATTCTTGCCGGTGCAATTCGGCGCGACGGCAACCACGTGGCAATCACTGATCAGCTCATATCGTGCAAGGATCAGACCGGCATCGCCGGCGATCGACATTTAGTTAGCCCCGACGGGTCCGATGTCGACGCTGTTATAGAAGACATTGTCCAGAAGATCTTGGCTTCTCTCCCCACAAATCTATAACCAGAACATTAAAAGCGAAAGCATGTGGGACGCTTGGCAGCTCTACAAATCGGAGGCTTCGGAGATTTGAAGCCGTTGAAGCTTTGTACGCAATCCTTCGCGACTGATTCCAAGAATCTCGGCTGCGCGGGTACGGTTTCCGCCCGTATTTTGCAGCACCGAAAAGATCAACTGTTTTTCCATTTCCTGTAACGACATCGGTGCGACAAGCGTCGCTTGCGCCGAGGCTGTTGCCTTTCTTTTGCCGCCTTTCCGAATCCTGTCATTCAATAGATCGGCGCCGCACGGAGTGTCGGTAGATGCCAGTACGGCCAACCTGGCCATCTCGCTTTCAAGCTCTCGCACATTCCCCGGAAAGCTATACGCCATCAGTGTGGCAAGACAATCCTCCGTCATACGCAGCGCCGGCCTGCCATAGCGCGCTGCCGCAGCCCGAAGAAAATGCTCCGCGAGAAGCCTCGTGTCGTGTGGACGGTTGCGTAGGGGTGGCAAGCGAAGCGTTATTGCCGACAAGCGAAAAAATAGATCGGCACGAAATCTACCGGCCTCCACCTCCGCCTCCAGATCGCGGTTCGTCGCGGCAATAAACCGAACGTCCACCTGCTCAGTTCGGGAGTTGCCAAGCCGCGTAAACTCGCCCGACTGCAAGACTCGAAGAAGGTGAGGCTGCAGATCGAGCGGCAGGTCGCCAATTTCGTCGAGAAACAGGGTGCCACGATGGGCAGCTCCGACAAAGCCAACTCGATCGCGATTCGCACCGGTGAATGCACCCTGTACGAAACCGAATAGCTCGGAACCTATGAGCGTTGCCGGAATTGCTGCGCAATTCAATGCGATGAATGGCCCGTTCACGCGTTTGCTATGACGATAAATAGAGCGAGCGATCAATTCCTTTCCCGTCCCGGTCTCTCCCTCGATCAGGATGGGAAGATCAGTCGCGGCGATCTGGTGTGTCGTTTGCAAAACGCGCGCCATCTCCGGGTCCGCCGTCACTATCCCGTCGGATTGGCCGATAGCGTGCTCTAAAGCCTCCGCGCGACGCTGCGCCTGACTCATCGCAACCGCAGCTCGCAATCTTGGTGCCGACATGGCGCAGACTTCATCCAGCATGTCTCGTTGTGCTGCCGTAAAACAGTTAGTCACTTGACGATTTTCCAGATAGATAAGCGCGAACGCTTCGTCGCTTGCCACAAGCGGCGCGCAGAGAACCGATCGAAGTGAGAGTTGCTGTACGCTCGCCTGCTTGCTGTAGGGCTCCGTCGTTGACGCATCGCCGATCAGAATCGCTCTGCCGCTTTCCATGACGGAACCCGCAATCGAGCGGCTCACCGCCTCCTCTGCTCTGGACAGAGCTTCGCTGCGAAAGTTTCGTGACGCAGTCGCTCGAAACTCTCCCCCCTCGCGCACGACAACAAAGCCTCGATCGGCCCCCAGTACCTCAATCAGCGTGTCGAGGAGTCCGGCGAGAAGTTCGCCGTACTCCCCATCCTTCAGAAGCGTTCGCGACACTCGATAGAGAACACTCAGGTGTTCGGCCGGAGGATCTTCTCGATTCAACATGCGGAGTCCGTCATCCCCGGAATATAGCATCATTCGACTGCTAACCGTGATGTGCTGTCGCCTGAACTTTCCCCGGAAGAATGGCCGTCGAGTTGCACTAGAGAGCCTGAAAGAAACACGGCAGTCGATTCTCGATAAGGTGCCACGATGAGAAATAAGGTGCTTGCAGTTCAGTCAACTCTCCAGATGACAGAAAGTTGGGCCAAGGACTGTCAGATTTCTTGGCACGTCCAGTCCTCGCATGTGGACGGGCGATCCTCGATTTTTACCTCGCACGATAAGTGTGCGAGTCGCCATCAATTCGCAACACTCAGGGCCACGGAATTCAATAGAAAAGGAGCTCCAACGATGTCGATACGATCAAAGCTACTCGCATGCTCAACTTTCTTCTGCCTCGCCCTCTTACCCGCGGCAATGCAGGCAGCTAATCCGCACTTCAGCGCGATTTACGTCTTCGGCGATAGCTACTGCGACGCCGGCAATCTCTTCGCTGCCGTTGGTGTTCCCGGTGCGCCTTATTACATGGGCCGCTTTTCCAACGGTCCAGTTTTCGTCGAACACATAGCCAGTGCGTGGGGCCTGCCGATGATACCTTCCAACCACGGAGGAACCGACTACGCCTGGGGCGGAGCCTTCGTCACAGCAGATCAACCGCTTGGCGGCGGAGCAGTCATCCCAAGCGTGCCCCACCAGGTCCAACTCTACCTCAGCCAGCACGGCGGCAAGGCGGATCCCAACGCTCTTTACATTCTTGAGGGCGGAGGCAACGACATCATCGATGCGGCCGGAGTCGGCTCGCCGCAGCAGTTAGGCTTCCAGATCGCCCTCGGCACCGCTGCTAACGAACTCCTGCTCCGCCGTGCAGGCGCCAGAAACTTCCTCATCCCCAACATCTTCAATCTCGCCACGGTGCCCGAGGGAGGAACCTTCGCAGCGTTCAACACGGCCGCCGTCCTGGCAGCCAACAAGGACCTCGGCGAAGCGCTACAACTCGAAGAACTATTTCCGGGCGTACATATCACCCGCATGGACACGTTTGATCTTTTCCAGTCAGTCGAGACCAGCGCAACGCACTTCGGCTTCCTCGACGTCACCACCGCCTGCTTCGACGAAGTAGCCCTGACTCTATGCGGTGACCCCGTACACAATCTCTTTTGGGATCACATCCACCCTACAGTCTTTATGCATTCGTTCCTCGCGGTTACGATCGAGGCGCTCTACGCCCACTAATTATCGCCTTGAAGAAGATACAAACCCTTGACCTGCATCGTTCTCACGATCGGTGCAGGTCCTTAAAAAATCGGATAGTTTTGGTGTTACAAAGGAGATGGAAGCTGTATGCGAAAGATACTCTTGCTGATCTGCATTCTTGGATTGTCCTGCGCTGCCTCCGCCCGCATCGATGAATCATCCTGGACGGCGCTAAATGGATTGCAGCCTGGGCAGAATATTCAAGTCGTCGATTCATCCTCGAAGAAGCACTCAGGAATCTTCATGCGAATCTCCGACACTGCGATCTCACTTCAAGTGGCGTCGGGAGAAGAGGCTATTCAGAAAGACGATGTTCGTACCGTCAAACTGATAGCAAACAAACGCAGAGCACGGAACACGCTGATCGGCGGAGCGGTCGGCGGCGGCATTGGAGCTGGCATCGGTGCAATCAGCGGTGCAGCGTCCGACAAGGGATGTTCGCAACCAGACATTCTGCCTCGACTCTTTGGGCAAAGGCGGATCCGCGGCGAGTTGGTTCGGTGATCGGCTTCGTCGGAGGTGCGGTCGTCGGTGGCGTCGTTGGCGCCTTAGTGCCTTCTCACACCGCTATTTACGAAGCGAAATCGCACTAACCAATCTAGCTCTGATTGCAGGCTGCTCGTTGGAGGAGACTCAAATGAAGCATCTCCACTCATCGTTCAAATCGTTCAGGGCAAGCCTCGAGAAGTGGCCACTTGCCGTGATTACAGCCATGCTAATTCTTCTCTGCATTGGGTGCTAAGCGAGCAGCGACCGGAAGATGTTTTCCAGAGCAGCTCGCCGTCAATGTACCTGTTGTCAGAATCCCGCGGGAATGTTGAACGCCGCACTGCCTTCCGTTGAGAGTCGTTGCTGTAAAGGTTTAACCGCTACTCGATAGGGTCCACTGAGCTGGCGGGGTGTCGGAATTGCCGCCGACGCTACCGTTCAAGCTGCTGCCTTCGGCCACTCTGTGAACCTCTGCGAGTGACCGGCAGTTCCTCGCTCCGGAACTCGCAATCTTCAATTACGCCCGAGAAGCCCCGCTGATCAATTACCTTGCCTTCCTGTCCTACGCAACTTTCTCAGCCGATTGGGCTTAACCGTCCCGATGCTCTCACTGGCGGCATTTCACCCCTCAAGGTATATTTACTTCGATAGTGAAAGCTGCCTGAGTTCTGTATTGTTGTCGGTCTTCAAAGCACTACTGGGCGAATTGCAACCAGCACGTAGCCTGGGAACTAACGCCCACTTTCACGCTGCTGTGTTACTCAGTCGAGAGGTATCTCGAATCGAAGCCGTGCAGGACCTGCAATCGTTGCTTTAGGAGAAACCATGCAGGGTGCATCCGACCCGTCCAGTCTCAGATTCCGCCTGTATTCGTGGCCGACAGTCACGATATCTCTTCTAATAATTCAGACGGCCCTTTGCATCATCCTTAAGCGAGGCCCTGCTTTGGATGCATACTGTGAGATCAGCTATTTCGTATTGCTGGTCCTAGCCTGTTGCATCCATGCCTTGAATGCATCTCGAAGCAAACAGACAATTCGGATGTTCTGGTCGTTCCTTGCGCTCGCTTTTGGGATGTGGGCGCTCGTCCCATGTGCATGGTTTTATTACTTCGTTCTCCATGGCGGGGCTCCTGCTTTTCTGTCTGAGACATTTCCATCATTTCTGCACATTGTGATGATGATCGCCGCTGTTGCCTTCCGTCCTCACTTGAGACTTCCCAGCCGAAGACCCTATCGAACCACGTTGAACTTTCTTGTCCTGCTCTTCGTTTGGGTCTTTGCGTACGCGTACATTCTGTTTCCGTACCAATATGGACTCTTGGCGGGAACAACGATTCGACATTACGAAGCTTTTTACTTCACCGAAAATCTCCTGCTCCTCGCAATTCTTGGATTGCTGACTCTTCAATCTCAACGTCCTTGGAGGTCGATATACTGGCAACTACTCGGCGCATCCGCACTGTACGCCCTGGGTTCTTTAGCCGCGAACCTCGCCTGGGCCTCCGGAAATCTCTACGGAGGTCTAATTGGTTTACCCTTTACCGTCGCCATTTGTTGGTTCGTGTGGATAGGCTTGCAAGGGCGCCGAATGGCGCCACAGTTGGGACACACCGTTCAATTGGATTCAACCGACACGAAGTACAGCTCTGTCTTGGCCATGCTCGCTATAGTCGCCGTCCCGGTTGTCGGTCTCTGGGAGGTCTTTCGCACCGATGAACTCCACCACACACATGTAATTCGCATGTTCTTGGTGCTGATCGCCGGCTTGCTCCTCGCTCTCGCCGCCTTTGTCCAGGACTATCTTGCGAACCGCGCCTTTAATATGGATGTTGATTTGGCACACGAGCGGCTTCGTTTGGCAATGGAGTCCGGCAAGACCGTTGGATGGGAATGGAACATCGAAACCGACGAAAGTCTTTGGTTCGGTGATTTGCAGTCGATATTCGGCATCAAGTCTGCTGGCGATCTAAGAAGTATGGAAGACCTTCTACGTCGGGTACACGCCAATGATTGGCCTATCGTCAAAAAGGCAATCACCGATGCGAAGCTGGTGCGGCATCTCTACACTGTCGAGTTCCGTGTTGTCTGGCCTGATGGTACGGTGCGCTGGATTGCAGCACGAGGGCGTTCCTACTACACAGCAACCGGAGATCCCGAACGTGTGTTCGGCACCGCAGCAGATATCACCGAGCGCAAGCAGGCGCAGGAAGTAATGCGCGAGAACGAAGAACGTTTCAGGCTCGTCGCCAATACGGCTCCGGTATTGATCTGGATGTCGGCCACAAACAAGCTATGCACCTACTTCAACGATCCCTGGCTGGAATTTACGGGTCGGTCTTTGGAATCAGAGCTTGGAAATGGTTGGACAGATTGTGTGCATCCGGACGACCTGCAGACGTGCCACGGGATCTATCTTTCGGCCTTCGATCGTCGAGAGCGCTTCAGAATGGAGTACCGTCTCCGCCGGCATGACGGAGAATATCGGTGGCTTTCCGACACTGGAGTCCCGCGATTTAATCCCGATCGTTCGTTCGCCGGCTACATCGGATCGTGCATCGATATAACAGACCGCAAGCTCGCGGAGCAGACCATTTCCAGCGTGAGCCGAAGGTTAATCGAAGCCCAGGAGCAGGAACGTACCCGTATCGCAAGAGAGCTTCACGACGACATCAACCAGAGGATCGCCTTGTTGACCATCGAGCTTGAAGAGATGAAACATCACTTACAGGATTCCGTTTCCGAAAACACGGACCGCATCCAAAAGGCCGTAAGGCGAACCCAGGAGCTCAATAGAGACGTTCATGCGATATCTCACCGCCTGCACTCTGCTCAGCTCGAGTTTCTGGGCATTGAAGCCGCAGCCGCCAGCTTCTGCAGAGAGTTATCAGAGCAGAAGAAGGTGATCGTTGACTTCGCCGGCGGCGGCATTCCCCAGCGAGTACCGCATGATGTATCGCTCTGCCTTTTCAGGGTATTGCAAGAGGCCTTGCACAATGCAGTAAAGTACAGTGGCGTGAAACAGTTTGCGGTGCAGCTCAATGGAACATCCGACGAAATCCATCTCCTCGTCCGGGATTCCGGTTCAGGGTTCGATCCTGAGGCGACGTCCAGTGGACGTGGCCTCGGCCTCATCAGCATGAGAGAGCGAGTTAGCCTTGTCAAGGGTACTATTTCGATTTCGTCGACATTTATGAGAGGAACCGAGATCAGTGTTCGCGTACCTGTCACCATCGATAATCAGACGAATCAAATGGCCTTGTCGGCTTGAACGAAAAGGAGTCAAATGGACCTTGTTCGCATTCTACTAGCCGATGATCATCACGAAATGCTCAAGAGGGTCACTAACCTTCTCGAAGATAAGTTTGTAATTCTGGCGACAGTTGAAAATGGCAGACGAGTCATTGAAGCCGCTCTCAATCTGGATCCCGATCTCATCGTTATGGACATCTCGATGCCGGTGCTCAGCGGAATTGAGGCCGCACACCATCTCAAGGATTCTGCTTCACGGGCCAAGATCATATTTCTTACCGTCCACGAAGATCCTGCATTTATGACGGCAGCAGCTTCAGCAGGAGCGCTTGGATACGTACTCAAACATCGACTCTTCACCGACCTGATTCCTGCCATCCATGAGGTTCTTCAAGGCCATTTGTTTGCTTCCCAGCCGGTCAGCATACAGTAAATGCTGTTCTTGCTCGAACATTCATAACACTTGCCTCTTGCTCGCTGGCCTCTCATAAAAGCGAGCCGGGAAAGGCATCATGCATGAAGCGTCTTCTCGTAGTACTGCTGCTGTTCTTATCGGAAGCCGCGATGCTCGGCGCGCAAACCTTTCGTGGCGCCATTAATGGCACCGTGACTGATCCCTCCGGTGCTGTCGTTTCGAACGCCCAGGTGCGAACCACCGAAACCGCAACGAGCGTTACCCACAACACCGTGACCACCATCGATGGGCAATTCTCCATCCAGGACCTTCCGCTCGGAAGTTATAAGATCACCGTCTCCGCCCCGGGATTTGCAACCTACAGTGCCGTCGATGCGCAAGTAACTGCGGGTTTCGTCTATACCCTCGCGGTCAGATTATCGCTCGGCCAGGATGCAAGATCGGTTGAGGTACGGGCCGCCACGATCACAGTCGATGCGTCCGCCCCGACTCAAACCAACACGATCCCCGAACAAGCCGTGCAGAACATGCCACTGAATGGGCGGGACTTCACTCAACTGATTGCCACGGTACCGGGCTACGGAGGCTACTCGATCAACGGAGGCGGCACAATCAATGGGGCCCGTAACAATGGCCTCAACTGGCAGCTCGATGGCACCGATAATAACGATTTCTGGTTCGATATTCCTGCAATCAACCAGGGAGGTGTTTCAGGAGTCGCTGGCGTGATCATGCCCATCGACGCTATTGACGAGTTCTCTGCCCAGACACAATCCAACGCTGAGAGCGGGCGCGACGCCGGCGGCACAGTGAATGTGGTCCTTAAATCGGGCACAAATCAATTGCATGGCACCGCATACTATTACAACCGCAATGAGTTCTATGCGGCTCACTCGCCGTTCTATGTGCCTACCCCGCAATTTCCGGTAGCGCCCAGGCTGCGCAACGAAAACTATGGATTCACCGTGGGTGGCCCAATTATTAGAAACAAGACATTTTTTTTGCTTGGCTTCGAAAAGCAGGATTACATCTTTGGACTGACTGGTTTGGCCACCGAGCCTTCCACTGCCTGGGTGCAGAACGCTCAAACGCTGCTCACGAAATACAACGTACCTCAAAGCAAAGTATCTTCAACATTGCTTTCGACACTCTGGCCAAGTTCGATCGACAACCTCCCCGCAACCGTCAGCAACTTCTTCGCCGACGTCCCCGCGACGGGATACAGCTATAACAGCGTCGCAAAACTGGACCACCATTTTAGCGACAAGCACCACCTGTCAGGACACTGGTTCCTCGGACAAGGAAGCCAAACGCAACCGCCCGGTGCCGCCCTGGTGCTTTTGGAGGCGAGCTCCAATCTCGGTTACTACTTTGAAGCGGCTCCTATCCGCGTAGAAAATTACTCCGCGGTATTGGACTCACAATTCACGCCAAATTTGAGCAATCAGCTGCTCTTTGGTGTCAGCTACTTCGGTCAGACATTCCACGATGCCAACAACAGCTTCAACTCCAAAGCTCTAGGCCTGTACTTAAGTCCGGATGCGCTCATGAACGGACAACCCATACTCGGAGCTCCGAATATTGTCATCTCCGGATTCGATCAAGTCGGAATCACCCCTCCCGAGGGCCGCAACGATATCACCGGCCACCTGACTGACATCGTTTCGTACCTCACTGGCAGGCATCAGCTCCGCTTCGGTGGCGAGGTGCGCCAGGCGCGAGTGGATGAATTTTACTTTCGCCGTTCACTTGGAACCTTCGCTTTTGATGGTACCCAGGGACCATGGGCCGGGACATGTCCCGCAAACAACGTCGTATGCGCAAACACGCTCGCTCTGGCCGATTTCCTTACCGGCGATGTGAACGCTTCCTCAATCGCCGTCGGTGATGCGGAACGGCACATTTTGGTTAACGCGTTCAGCTTTTTCGGGCAGGATGCCTGGCACACGACACCAAGGCTGAGCTTGAACTTCGGCCTCCGTTACGAATATGGCGGACCGCTCCACAATGGCAATCGCGATCTCGCGGTCTTTATTCCGGGGAAAGGTCTTGCGGTCCAGGGGTCTGACATCGGTTCTATCTTCCCGTCGGACGACAACAATTTTGCACCGAGATTTGGCTTCTCTTATCAGCTGACAGCGGATGCCGATCTCTTGTTACGCGGCGGCATCGGCGTATTCTTCGAGCAAACCGCTATAAGCCCGTTTCTGGACAATCGCCCGCCAAACGCCGCTGCGAATGGCCTGGAAAATAATCCCGCCGGTCCCGACGCAGTCGACAACTACAGCCGCAACACCTACAACTGGCAGACCGTTCAGCAGGATGGTCAAGCGATCTTTCCCGGAGTCGTGACTTGCGCCAGTCTTAACCACGCTGTTGAGCCGGGTTGCGGAATTCCAAATCCCGCGACGGGCGCCAATATCTATAACGTATTCTCTGTCGGCCAAAACTTCCGCACGCCTTATTACTTCAATTACGACCTTCAGTTGGAGAAAGGCATTGGGCACGTCGGAGTGGCGCAGATAGGCTATGTGGGCGGTCAAGGACGCAAGCTCACTGTGACGGAGAACATCAATCAAAACGGTTCATTCGATCTCCAGTATCCGAACGTCGGCTCGATCAACCAGTTTAATAGTTCCATCACCTCAAACTACACCTCACTACAAGCTGTCCTGCGGGTACAGACCTGGCACGGCATCACCTCCCAGGTCGCTTACACCTGGGCACACTCTCTGGACGAGGCAACTGAGTTCCGCGGGATAATTCCGCTCGACAGCCTCAACCTGAAACAGGAGTACGGAAGCAGCGACTTCGATACACGCCACAATCTAACCGCCTACTGGACTTACGAAATTCCCGGTTCCGCGCATGGCCCCAAAGTTCTTACCCACGGCTGGCAATTAAGCGGATTATTTTCGTTCCACACAGGACAGCCGTTCAACTTCCCGGGAAGTGGCGCATCCGGTAGCCAGAGGCCTGGCCTGAATCTCGTCGGCGACCCGTTTCGCGGTATCTCCCGCATCTTCCACCCAGCCTCCGGAGAACAGTGGGTCAATCCGGCTGCATTTTGCATACCCTCAGCGACGTGTCTGCCGGATAATCCCAATGGCGATCTCTCGCGAAATAAATTCTATGGGCCCGGCTTTGCCGATGTCGACCTCTCCGTGTTCAAAACTATCCCGATTACGCAAAGAGTCAATGTACAACTTCGCGCCGAAATGTTTAACCTTTTCAACCGGATCAATCTCGCGACAGGCGGCGGTTCCGTGGGAGCCAACGGGTTTGTCACCGATACCATCGGAGATTTCTTCGGCGGTCCTGGAATCGGGCCCGGGGAGCCCTTCAACATGCAACTCGCTGCGAAGATCGTCTTTTAGCGATTCCCAACCAACGTTCTCAACCAATTGCGAGAAGCGATATTTGCTTTCTCTCCAGCGGCGTTGACAGCACCATACTGGTTGTGGGACTCCCGTATGGAAGCAGCTTCTCAATCAAATCTTCCAGTTGTGCGACGGATGAGAGCATAACCTTCAGCAGAAATGCGTCGCCTCCCGTCAGATGATGACACTCCTGAACAGCGTCAAGTGTAGTAATAAATTTCAAAAACGGCCTGTATCTATTCCCATCGCAGGTAAGACGTACGAAGGCGGTGATCGAAAATCCCAGCGCCTGTAGGTTGAGGTCCGCTCGATAACCCCGGATTAGCTCAAGACTTTCCAACCGCCGGACGCGCTCTGCAGTTGCCGAAGCGGAGAGCTTGATTCTTCGTCCAAGCTCGGCCACAGACAGACGCGCGTCAGAGCTAAGTTCCCGTAATATTTTTCTATCGATCAGATCGGTGCCATTGTGTTGAAGCATCTAGGTCCACCTCGTTATATCCCAAGCTGCGAAATAGCGGCTATGACCCATATAACTACCATTATTACGCGAATATGCGGCTTATTTCGGTGAAATCAACGGAAAATTTCAGTCTATACAGTTGAATCATCGCTATGATTCAAGCCTGATTTTCATACCATATTCCTATGATCGATCTCGATGGCTTCTCTCTTTCGCTCGATGACGTTGTAGCAATAGCCGACGGAAGCGAGCAAGTACGAATCGCGCCCGCAGCTCTCCTTTGCATGGAGACATCACGCGCCATCGTCGATACTGCGATGAATGGCACAACACCGATATACGCACTCAACACCGGAGTAGGTCTTCTCGCAAATATTCGCCTAGACGCCAACGAGATTGAAGCGATGCAGATAAATCTGATCCGATCCCACTGTTGTGGAGTCGGTTCTCCGTTATCGACCTCCGTAGTCCGCGGGATGATGTTGATTCGAGCCAACGTTTTGGCAAAAGGACTCTCCGGCATTCGTCCCGTTGTTGCCGAGCGTATCTGTGATCTGCTGAATCACAAGATCACTCCTGTCATCCCCTCGCGTGGTAGCGTCGGTGCAAGTGGCGATCTGGCCCCCCTTGCCCATATGGCGCTCGCATTGATCGGCGAAGGGAACGCCGAGTATGAAGGCAGTGTCCAGCCCGCTGCAACCTGTCTCGAGCGCGCCGGTCTAAAGCCACTCGCACTCCTCGGCAAAGAAGGGATTTCGCTCCTCAACGGTACCCAGGCGATGCTTTCCATCGGCTGTCTCTGCATCAATCAATTGGAGAATCTCTTCTACTCCGCGCAAACGACTGCAGCACTGACCATAGAGGCCCTCCGCGGAACCGCCGCCGCTTTCGACCCTCGTCTCCATGCGGCTCGGCCACACGCCGGACAGGTATTGAGCGCCAGGCATCTCACCTGTCTCTTGCAAGGCAGCCCAATTCGCAGAACGCACGGCGAGGGCAGCCGCATTCAAGATGCCTACTGTATACGCTGCATTCCGCAGGTTCATGGTGCCGTCTGGGAAACTCTGGCATACGCGAGACAGGTCTTTGAGGTCGAATTGAACAGCGCCACAGACAATCCTCTCGTCTTCGAGGATGCGATCGTCTCCGGAGGCAACTTTCATGGCGCGCCACTCGCGCTCGCGCTCGATTATCTCTCCATTGCTCTCTGCCAACTCGCCGGCATCTCAGAGCGGCGCACCGAACGATTGCTCAATCCCAGCCTCAACGAAGGCCTCCCGGCCTTCCTCGCATCGCGACCTGGTCTGGAGTCCGGTCTCATGATGGCACAGGTCACGGCCGCAGCACTCGTTGCAGAGCTGCGCGTCCTGGCCAGTCCAGCCTCAACAGGTTCCATCCCCACCAGTGGAAATCAGGAAGATTTCGTCAGCATGGGCATGACTTCGGCGCTCAAGCTTCAGCAGGCCGTTACACTTACCAGAATGGTGATTGCGATCGAGCTTCTCGCAGCAACTCGTGCGTTGGATTTTCGCGAAGATACAAGTACGCCGTCGCTTGAATCCATAAGGACGCAGTTCCGATTGCGCATCCCTGCTTGGCGTGAAGACCGCGTACTGTCAGAGTGGATGGAAAGTGCGTCGAACTTTCTGGCAGAGGGCGCTTTGGGAAAAAGTGCGAAGAACATTGAACTGGAGGTAGTTCGATGAGTCAGACCTACTCCGCGGTTCGAGCGCCGCGCGGCAACACCAGAACGGCGAAGGGCTGGATTCAGGAAGCCGCTAAGCGAATGTTGATGAATAACCTCGATCCGGAAGTGGCGGAAAAGCCCGAAGAACTTATCGTCTACGGTGGGCGAGGTAAAGCGGCCCGCAACTGGGAGTGTTACCACACGATCGTCGCAACACTGGACCGTCTTGAAAACGAGCAAACTCTCCTTGTGCAATCCGGCAAGGCAGTCGCAGTTCTCGAAACACACCGACTGGCTCCTCGGGTGCTTATCGCAAATTCCAATCTGGTGCCGCGTTGGGCGACATGGGAAGAGTTCGACAAACTGGATGCCGCGGGCCTGATGATGTACGGCCAGATGACCGCTGGCTCCTGGATATATATCGGCACCCAGGGAATTCTGCAAGGCACATATGAAACCTTCCGGGGAGCCGCAAACAAATACTTCAATGACACCCTCGCCGGAACCATCACCGTCACAGCAGGCCTCGGAGGCATGGGCGGAGCGCAGCCGCTCGCCATCAAGCTGGCAGGCGGCGTAAGCATCTGTATTGAAGTGGATCAGAAACGGATTCAGCGTCGCCTCGAGACACGTTACCTCGACACTGCAACCAACTCGCTCGACGACGCAATCCGGCTGGCTCAAGCCGCCAAAACAGAACGCAAGGCTCTCTCAATCGGTCTGACCGGCAACGCAGCCGAAGTCCTGCCGAATATGGTAAAGCTCGGATTTACTCCCGATCTCGTCACCGACCAAACCAGTTCTCACGATCCGATGTGGGGATATATTCCAATCGCACACCCCGACGAGGACATCAATGCCTTGCGGTCGCTGCAGCCGCAAGCTTATATCGAACGCGTCAAGGCAGCGATGGCACAGCATGTGCAAGCAATCCTGGAGATGCAGCGTCGTGGCGCGATTGCCTTCGACTACGGTAACAATCTCCGCACCCAGGCCAAACTCGCCGGCGTTACTGACGCGTTCTCCTATCCAGGCTTTGTCCCCGCCTTTATCCGCGATTCATTTTGTGAAGGCCGCGGGCCGTTTCGCTGGGTCGCCTTGTCCGGCGATCCCGCAGACATCGCAAAAACCGATGCGGCGATGATGAATCTCTTTCCCGACGACAAGCGCTTGACCGAATGGCTTGGCTTTGCCGGGAAACAAGTCGCCTTTCAGGGTCTGCCCGCCCGGATCTGCTGGCTCGGATATCGCGAGCGTGATCGCGCAGGCCTCCTCTTTAATCAGATGGTGCGCGACGGTCGCCTCAGCGCGCCGATCGTCATCGGCAGGGATCATCTCGATGCGGGTTCGGTCGCAAGCCCCTTTCGCGAGACCGAAGGAATGCTTGACGGCTCAGATGCTGTCTCCGATTGGCCACTCCTCAACTTCGCCACCGGCATCGCCAGTGGCGCCGGCTGGATGAGCTTTCATCACGGCGGTGGCGTCGGTATGGGATACAGCCAACATGCGGGCCTCGTGGCTGTCGCCGATGGTAGCGATGAGGCCGACCAGCGTCTGCGGATGTGCCTGACAAACGATCCCGCAACCGGTGTGGTTCGCCATGCCGACGCAGGATACGAAATTGCCAGAACCACCGCTGCACAACGAGGCCTGGATATGCCAGGCATCAAATGAAGGCAGACACGCTCATCACCGGATATCTCGCAACTGGTGACCCCGCGCGGTGCCGCAGCGAAGCACGGTCCCGCCATGCGCGACCTCCATATTGTGGAATGGGCCGCAATCGCCATTTGCTCCGGCAACATTATCTGGATAGGGAAAGAGAAGGAATGGACAGGGGAAGCAGAGACTACCGTCGATGCAGGCGGCCGCGCGGTTGTTCCCGGATTGGTCGATCCTCACACTCACCTCATTTGGGCTGGAGATCGTCTGAATGATTTCGATGCCAGAGCATCCGGCGCTACCTACGAAGAGATCCTCGCTGCTGGAGGAGGGATACGAAGCACAATTCGCGCCACTGCTGCGACCTCACAGGCTGATCTTGTTGCCCTTGCGAAGCCCCGGATCGATTCTCTGATCGCCTCCGGAGCAACCACAATCGAAATAAAATCCGGTTACGGATTCACACCTGCTGCCGAACTTGCAATGCTCGAAGCGATTCACTCTCTATCGCGGGTCTCACCTGCGCGAATCATCTCGACTCTGCTCATTCACATACCTCCTGTCCTTGCGGAAGATCGGTCAAACTATATGTCGCGGGTCTGCGAAGAGCTGCTTCCGGAAGTGACTGGACGCAAGCTGGCAACTGCAGTCGATATCTTTGTAGAAAAGGAATCCTGGCAACCAGGGGAAGCGGAACAATTGTTCAATCGCGCAAGGCAGTATGACCTCGCAATCAAACTGCACAGCGACCAATTTCACTGTATTGGCGGCCTGGAACTTGGAGTACGCTTCGGCGCGCTGAGCGTTGACCACCTTGAAGCCTCTGGGCCAGAGCAGATTGCGAAGATTGCGGCAAGCTCCTCCATCGCAACAATTCTTCCGGGCGTCTCGCTTCACTTGGGAATACCCTCCGCACCGGGTCGCGCTCTAATCGACGCCGGAGCCGCCGTTGCTGTCGGGACAGACCTTAATCCCGGTTCGAGCCCCCTCTTTTCAACCGCACAAGCTCTCGCTCTCTCAGTTCGCCTCAACGGCCTTACCCCGCACGAGGCACTTGTTGCAGGAACAGTCAACGCGGCCTTCGCACTGGGTCTCACGGATATAGGTCGCCTTGAACCAGGCTGCCCCGCAGATATTCTCGTGCTGCAAAGCAGTGACTGGCGCGAGCTGGTTTACACGCTCGGAACCAATCCCGTCAGGGAAGTATGGATCGGCGGAAAGAGAGTCTCAAGGTGAATACGCTTTACCGGCCCGAACTGCTCTACTCAAATGGCGCCTTCATCGCCAATGGCGAAATTCTCGTCGGCGAAAGCGGCCAGATACTCCAACCTTCTAAAGAGCTCGACGCCTCCTCAACTCAGATCGTTGCCCTCCCCGGCAAGGCGCTTCTCCCTGGCTTCGTAAATACGCACTCTCATTCCTTCCAGCGGCTGATCCGTGGCAAGTCGGAGTCGAGAGTTGTTAGCGGCAAAGACTTTTGGTCTTGGCGTGGAACCATGTATCACGCCGCCGGCCAGCTTGATCCCCAGGACGTGTATGACGTCGCGCGCATGACATTCCTGGAGATGGTCCTCGCTGGAACGACGACCGTAGGCGAGTTTCATTACCTGCATAACGCGCCGAACGGGGAGCCCTACGACGATCCGAATCTGCTAAGCAAACAGGTGATCGCAGCGGCACAATCCGTTGGCCTCCGAATCGTCCTCCTGCGAACCGCGTACCTTCGTTCCGGATACCTACTGCCGCCTGATCCCGGCCAGATCCGATTCTTTGAATCCACCGCGGCTTTTCTCGAAAACATGAGCGCTCTCATGAGTTGTTATTCCACAGCGCCAAACCAAGTACGTTTCGGTGTTGCCCCGCACAGCATTCGTGCTGTGCCGCTCGCTGATCTCAAAGAGATCGCAGCATGGACCAGAAAGAACAAGCTTCCGCTTCATATGCACGTCGCGGAACAGGTTGCAGAAAACACAGCCTGTCTGAGCGAATATGGCCTTACTCCAGTCGCGCTTCTCAATAAACACCAGATTCTCGATCGTCACTTTACTGCAGTGCATGCAATCCACATCAGCGCTGACGAAATCTCAATGCTCGCCAATGCAAACGCAACAATATGTTCCTGCCCGACAACCGAGCGCAACCTCGGAGACGGAATCTTCGCGGCCGATCGCGCCATGAAAGCCGGAATCAGAGTAGCCCTTGGGTCGGACAGTCAGGCTCAAATCGATCCGCTCGAAGATGCCCGCGAGCTCGACTACCACCTGAGGCTTGAACAGCAGGAGCGTGCCATCCTGGATCAGGTCGACGCGAAGACACTGGACTCAAGACTTTTTGAATCCGCAACCGAGCGCAGTGCACACGCTCTCGCGCTTCACGGCAAACAACTCGCGTTCGGCTCGCTCGCCGACTTCTTCACCGTCGACCTGAACGATGTGTCTATCGCAGGACATTCTGCCGAAGACCTGCTGTCCGTTATTGTCTTCTCGCTCAACCGTTCGGCTATTCGCGACGTTGTCGTAAATGGACAATTTGTTCTTAGAGATCAAAAACATCCGCTCCAGGACGAAATCATCTCTCGATACAAAGAGGTTCATCGCAAGGTTTGGCAAAACCGGATTGGCAGCCAAACGTCATGAAGCCTGTCGTCGAACATCTCTCAAACCTGATTCGCATTCCATCGCCGTCCTTTTTATCGAATCGGCCAGTCATCGACTATGTCACTCGATTACTAAACAAGGCTCAGTGGCAAAGCCGCGAGATCATCTACCACGACGCTTCGGGCACTGAAAAAGTCAATCTAATCGCAGCGCCGCGTGGACAGGACATCAATAACCCGCTGGCGGAACTTGCCTTCGTATGCCATACAGACACCGTCCCCTATTCGGCCGATTGGCCCAATGCGCTTGAGCCCTTTGTTGCAGATGGTCAGCTTCATGGCTGCGGTGCCTGTGACGTAAAGGGATTTCTTGCATGCCTTTTGACATCAATTATTGAAAGTAATTCTTCGATGCTCATCGATGGATTGCGTTTAATTCTCACCTCAGATGAGGAGATCGGATGCATCGGCGCCGCTCATCTTCTTAAATCTGGAACAATCACGCCCCGCCGGCTCGTTGTGGGCGAGCCAACCTCTCTTCATCCCGCACGCGCAGGAAAAGGATATTGCCTGGCTGAGATCACCGTCTTCGGCGAGGAAGCACACAGCGCCCACCCGCAAAAAGGTAAATCCGCAATCTACAGAGCAGCTCGCCTGATTACAGCGATCGAAGAATACAGTTCACGTCTCGCAGAAGATCGACATCCGCTATTCTCTCCCGGCTTTACTACCCTGAATGTAGGCACAATCCAGGGTGGAACCGCCAAAAATATCGTCCCGGGTCAATGTAAGTTTCAACTTGAGTGGAGGCCCATTCCCGGCCAGTTAGCCGATACCGTTCCTGCCGCAATTATCAAAATTGCCGACACATTTCGTAGCGGCGATCCAGGATTCCAATACCAACTTCAGATTCTTCGCCAACAAGATGGCTTCGAGTCGTCTGCGGATTCCAACCTTGTTCGATCGATTGAAGCACTCACCGGACGAGCGGCGACCTCCATTCCATTCAGTTCAGAGGCCAGCCTTCTAGCCTCGGCGGCCGAAGAAGCGGTCGTCTTCGGTCCCGGAGATATGCAAACAGCTCATAGCAACCGCGAGCGTGTGCCTTTGATCGAACTGGACGAAGCGGTGAGTTCATTGCAGTCGTTGATGAGGATTGGCATTAAATAACCACCGCAGCACAAAATCGGCTTCGCAAGGGCCGCTTACCTCGAGTCATCGCAGATTTTTTTAGCGTCGCTCAAGGCCACGCTCCATTTCATCTCGCTCTAGCCTGAGCGCACTCCGCAATGTTTCATCAGAAATGCCCTTCAGATTCGCGTCCACGCTGAGCAGGACGCTTTTGACGGACGCTCGCAGCAAGGCCGCGCCGCCTATCACTTCGCTGCGCACATGGGCATCAAGAAGCACAGTCGCCGCTTCAGCGATCTCCAAACCTCGAAGCATCTTCGCCGCCGCCGCCAAAGGAATCTGCGTCGCACGTAACAAACCCTTCTCTTTCGCCGCGCGGCGAACAGCCTTTTCGGCTTCCATCCCGCGTGGCAGAGCACACGCTTCCAGATAACTCTGGAAGGCCTGCGAATCAGCATCCGCAAGCTCACTCAAAGAGACCAGCAACACAGATGCTCTGGAATTGAGGTTGAGAAGACTCTTGTGCCTTGTAAATTCTGTCGCCGACCTCTTAAGGGAAACGGCGATTCCCTTTTGTACCGACGCAATACCCAAAGTAGCCGCAATGATAGAAGCGGAGCCACCGCCAACCGACGGATCGGTTGACGCAATACGGTCTCTAAGTTGCGCCGCGCTCAGATCCCAGAGCGAAGCGGAAGCATGATCCAACGCGAATCCTCCCTCATTCCACTGCCAAACAGCCGCATAACCTAACCGTATATTATCTTGGTGCCGGGAGGGTAGAACTTCCTGAGATCACCCGCAGATGTGGAGTCCTGGAACATCGCCGTATACTTATCCGACCGGATTTCGCAGCATGAGGATGGAACAAAACGTCCAAGTATGAAGCAGATCACGATCAAAGTAAATCGGACTGAGCACACCGTAACAGTAGATCCTGATACGCCGTTGTTGTTTGTTTTGAATGACGACCTCGGACTGCGCGAACCGCATTTTGGGTGCGGTATGGCACAATGTGGCGCGTGTACTGTGATACTTCGCGGTCAGGTGGTGCGATCGTGCGTCATGCCAGTCAGCCGCGTAGGCTCAGATGAAATCACGACGCTCGAAGGCCTGGGCACACCTCAGAAGCCGCATCCCATTCAGCAGGCATTCATCGCTGAGGGAGCGGCCCAATGCGGATATTGTCTCAGTGGCGTAATCCTCACCGCCAAAGCCGTTCTTGACGCAAATCCTCGCGCCACGGATCGTGAGATCCGCGATGCGTTGGGGGGAATCCTGTGTCGCTGCTTCACCCATTCGCGCATGTTGCGCGCTATCCGCAAGTATGCGGACTCGAGAAACCATGAATCCCTCCCGTCGTGATTTTTTGAAAAACTGTGGTGCCCTCGTTGTGAGCTTTAGTGCCTCATCTTTCTCTCGGTCGGCGGCCGCCGTCCAGTTTGGCACCCAAAGATCTCACATAGATGGCAAGAGCCTCGACTCCTGGATTGCCGTCGGTTCCGATGGCTCCATCACGGCATATACCGGCAAATGTGACTTCGGACAAGGCATCTTTACCGCTCAGACCCAGCTTGTCGCAGAAGAGCTCTGCGTTTCCCTTGCGCGGGTGAAACTCGTCGAGTGCGATACATCGATTACTCCCGATCAGGGCACAACATCGGGTAGCCAGTCCACGCCAACAAACTTTAACTTGGACAATCTCGCGCTCGCTGCGGCAACCGCACGCGAGGCTCTTCTCGGTATGGCATCTCAAAGGCTCGGTGAGCCAGTTGACGCTCTTTCAATTGTCGACGGCGTCATCAGCGGTAGAACAGGGCACATTGCATATGGAGAGCTGATCGGCAGCAAACGATTCAACCTCACCCTGAGTACGACAGCGAGGCGTCGGTCTCCTGCTCAGTGGACCATCCTCGGAAAATCTGTTCCGTCACTCGATCAAGCAGCTTTGATGACTGGCCAATTCGAGTTCGTTCAGAACGTCCGCCTGCCCGGAATGCTCCATGGCCGCGTCGTGAGACCGCCAGAGATGGGAGCTACGGTGGCTGCCGTCGAAGAGCATTCCATCAGCGACCTGCCAGGTGTCGTCAAGATTGTAGTCCGCAAAGATTTCGTAGGGGTCGTGGCGCAAACCCAGTATCAGGCCATTCTCGCCGCACGGAAGCTCGTCGTTCGTTGGAACCCTGGTCCTGAACTGCCGCCACAAAGCACCTTCTTCGAATATCTGCAGAAGCAGCCGTCGCACGACGCTCTGTCCGTCGATTCGAAAGATGTCGATGCAACACTCGCCCGCGCCAGCACCATTGTACGAGCGAGATACACCTACCCCTATCAGATGCACGGCTCTCTCGGTACCTCCTGCGCGGTAGCCGATGTCAAACCGGGCAGTGCAACCATGTGGTCGTCCACCCAATCTGCCTATCCAACTCGCAGTATCGTTGCCAAAATTCTCAGCCTCCCTCTGGAGAGCGTGCGCGTCATCTACACCCGTGGATCGGGATGTTACGGCCTCAACGGCGCCGACGCTGTCACGTTCGATGCTGCGCTCCTGTCCCATGCAGTCGGAAAACCTGTGCGGCTTCAGTTTTCGCGGCAGGATGAAATGATGTGGGAGAACCTCGGCTCCGCCTGTGTTACCGAACATCGCGTCGGCCTCGCAGCGAATGGGCGCATCATCGTCTGGGATCGGGAGAACTGGGTCGCCTCCCTCGGCAACAGGCCAGGCTACGACCGACCCGGAAACGTCATCACCGGCGTCTTGCTCGGCTTTGAGCCGGAGCCGCTCAACCCCGGCCCGGCTTCGCAGCCCCGAGGCAGGCTGCGCAACCAAAGCAACACGGTGCCCTCATATCTAGCTGGATGCATCGAAGGAAACTGCGAAGGCGGAGGCACTATCCGGAGCGAGCGCGTTCTCACCCACACTGTTCGCTCACCATTCTTCACCGGCCCTTTGCGTTCGCCTCTGCGCATCCAGAACACCTTCGCCAACGAATGCTTCATGGATGAAGTTTGCGCTGTGGCCAAAGACGATCCCGTCGCCTTTCGCCTGAAACACCTGCATGATGCGCGCACGATCGCGGTGCTGAAATCGGCCGCACACGCCGCTGGTTGGGAGACTCGTCCCTCGCCTCGAACTTCCATCGGCCGAACCGGAGTGGTGACGGGTCGCGGTATCGCCTGTGTCGCCTATGAAGGCGCAAACGGTTATGCCGCACTCGTCGCGGAAGTGGAGGTCAACCTCGAAACGAAGCTCGTCCACCCCACGCGTTTCGTTATAGCTCTGGACTGTGGCCCTATCTCTAATCCGGACGGCCTCCGAAATCAGATCGAAGGCGGCATCCTGCAGGGCATGAGCCGCTCCCTCGTCGAGCAGGTCACGTGGGATAACAGACGAATCACCTCCACAGACTGGGAAACCTACGTCAGCCTGCGCCTTGATTACGAAGTTCCGTCCATCGAATGTGTTTTTGTAACACCGGAAAATGTGGCTGCAACCGGTGCAGGAGAGACAGCAATCACGCTTGTCCCCGCAGCTATCGGCAACGCAATCTTCGATGCAATGGGCGCTCGCCTTCATGACCTTCCCTTTACCCCTGACCGCGTCAATAAAGCGTTGCTCCAAATCAACTCTCACGGGGAAAGAACATCATGAACAGGCGGGGACTCGTTGTTTTCGTTGCAGGCATTATCGCTTGCGGGCTGCTGCTTTTATTGCCTCCAACTCGCGTCGCCGCCGCGAAGAGTGGTACAAAGCCTGCTTCCCTATCGACCCAGCGAAACGACGTCGCTGCCGCCCAGGCCTTCGAATCCATCATTCCCGTTCTTCATCATCCACGCTGCATGAACTGTCATTCCAGCGGAGACTTCCCGCGTCAGGGAGACGACGGCCATCCCCACATCATGGACATCAAGCGCGGTCCCGATGGTCATGGCGCCAACGCCGTTAGGTGCAGCACCTGCCACCAGGATCACAACCTCGACGGCCTGCACATGCCACCCGGCGCACCCGATTGGGCTCTTCCCTCCCCTTCCACGCCGATGATCTGGGAAGGTCTGAGCGATCACCAACTTTGCGAGTTGTTTAAAGATCCCACGCGGAACGGACACCGCACTGTTTCGCAGATTGTCGAGCACATGCACACGCTTTTAGTTCTTTGGGGCTGGAACCCCGGCGATGGCCGAACTCCCATCCCCATGTCGCAACATACATTTCTGGCGAACGTAGAAGAATGGGCAAACAACGGAGCCGCCTGTCCCGTAACGCCAGGCCTCTCGCCGTCCCGTGGTCGCTGACCTGCTCCATCAGGCTGCATTGTCAGAACGCGCGCGCAAGGCTGCGCCCTTTCGTCGCAGCCATGGTTGAAACGCCGCGATCAGAAGCAGGAACAATAAAAAATCCGGAACCGTGTATCGCAGACTCTCGACAAAGAACGTGCTGATCGCGATAGCGGCGAGAGCAGCCAAAGCGGCGATTTGCGCATACGGAGAAAACGCCAGACGAATCGGAAGAGCCGCGATGCGCGCAGCCCCGAGGGCCTTACGAAACGAAAGATGAGCCAGCAGGATGATAGTCCACACGAAGAACATTCCCGCCACCGCAATGCCGTACAACGACAAAAACGCTTGACTCGGAGCGAAGATCGCTAGCAGGATCGCGGCGACCATCCCTCCGGCCGACACCAGCAAAGCAAGGTACGGGACGCCATTGCCGCCGATGCGACCTAGCGCACGCGGCAGATAGCCATCGCGCGACAGCGAAAATAGCGTCCGGCTAGTGAGGTAGAGATTCGCATTCGCGCTCGACAAAGCAGCGGTGATAACCACCAGATTCATGATGCCCGCGGCATACGGTATCCCCGCGCTGCGGAAGGCGAACACAAAGGGACTGCCGGTGAGCCCACTGCCCATCTTGTCCCAGGGCGTCATCGCCAGCATCACAGCGATCGACAACACATAGCAGAGAATAAGCCGAATAGTGACCGTGCGCATAGCCCGGGGTATCGTCTTCGAGGGCTGCTGCGCCTCGCCGGCCGTGATGCCAATGATCTCGATCCCCATATAACTGGTGAGCGTAAGGCTCATGGCCAACCACACGCCCTTCATTCCGTGTGGCAGAACTCCGCCATGATCGGTCAGGTTCGAAAGGCCAACTGCTTTTGCTGGTCCCAGGCCGACGATCATTCCAAAGCCTATCAATACGAAAGCCGCGAGGGCGACAACCTTGATGATCGCAAACCAGTATTCGAACTCGCCGAAGCTGCCGACCCGCATGGCGTTAATAGCGAGCAAGCCGAACGAGACGGCTACCACAATCAGCCACTGCGGCGCCGTCGGAAACCACGCTGCACAGTAGATCGCTACAGCCGTAACCTCTGCACCGATCGCGATGATCTGAATGAAGGCATAGGTGACCCGAACGGCAAAGCCCGACCACTGGTTGAGATAGGTCTGTGCGTACATGCCGAAGGAGCCAGGCACAGGATGCACCACCGCCATCTCGGCGATGGAGTACGCGACGATCAGCGCAATGACAGCACCGAAGAGATACGACAAGATCACACCGGGGCCGGCGAGCTGAATCGAGAGTGAACTGCCCAGGAACAGCCCGACACCGATCGCACCCCCCATCGTCATCATGGTGAGCTGACGCTGGGTTAGCCTCCGTTCGAGCTGCGGCTCGGGCGCACCCTCGGCAACGGGCGCGGAGAAGGTTGATACTCGCCCCGGAGCATCTGGATTACGAACGCCCGGCGATGTCAATCAGGACCTTTCCGAACTCTTGAATCTCTTCAACAGTGTTGTAGTGAAGAAGCGAGGCGCGCAGAACGCCGGACTCCAGTGGAAGATCGAGATGTTTCATCAACCGCGGTGTGTACATGTGACCATCGCGAATACCGATGCCGCGATCGGACATAACTTCTGTAACATGTGCAGGTGCAATCTTTAGCAGGTTGAAGCAGAGAGTGGGTACCCGCTCATTCAAGCGGGCTGGGTCGTCGATCCCGTAGACGGTGGCGCCTGCAGCCTTAAGGACACGAAGCATCTCCGCGGAGAGCGTGGCTTCGTAACAGCGGATCGCAGTCATGGCGCGCACAATAGACTCTCGCCGAGATGCAGCCGCGTTGCCTTCCTCTTCATCGGCCAGTCGTGTTCCGAGCGCTTCAAGATAGGCCACAGCCGCTAACATGCCGGCGACGTTTTCGTAAATAAAGGTGCCCGCTTCAATCTTGGAGGGTGGAGCATCCGGAATGAAATCTTCGCGAAATGTCGGCAGCTCATACAGCAGCTCAAGCCGCCCCCACATGAAGCCCATGTGTGGTCCGAAGATCTTATAGCCGGAGCAGACTAGATAGTCGCAGTCGAATGCCTGAACATCGATCACGCCATGCGGAGAGTAGTGAACGCAATCAAGCGCCACCTCAGCCCCGGCAGCGTGCGCCAACTTTGCGACAGCGGCAACATCCACCACTGAACCCAGCGCATTCGTGGCCACCGTGCAGGCGACCAGGCGCGTCTTTGCGTTCAGCAGCGGCGCCAGATCCTCTACATGCAGATTGGAATCCTCGCGCATCTTCCACCACACGATCTTTGCCCCTTCGCGCTCCAGTTGCAGCCAGGTGGCAATGTTCGCTTCGTGATCAAGATCGGTAACGACAATCTCGTTACGTTTACTCAGCGTGCGGCCGATAGCGAGGCTGAGCAGGCGCAGAAACGAAGTGGCGTTCATGCCAAACGCAACTTCTTCCGGATGCTGCGCATTGATGAGCGCTGCGACGCCCTCCCGCGCCTTTGCGATGGTTGCGTCCACCTCTACGCTCTTCGCATAGCGTCCGCCGCGCTGCACGTTGCAGCGCAACAGATGCTGGTTGACGGCATCGAACACCCTTTGTGGGACCTGGGCGCCGGCAGCGTTATCGAAAAAGATGAAACTAGGCTGGAGATTGAGCGCGGGAAACTGAGATCGGACCCAGTCGGATGGAAAGGCGATGGCGTTCGGGGCAGTTAGCTGTTGATTGACCATAACACTCCTGATGCTGGGGTGAAGCGACGAGACTGGAACGGGTATGCAGCAGCACTTGAATCGCAAAGCGGAAGCACAGTCGAGTATACAAATCCGAGAGTTGTCGTGGTTCCAACCCAGTTAGGGTCTAGGCATGGCTGGATCCAGGAGCCTCTGTGCAGTCTCGACTCCGAATACCGGAAGCGACGGATCCGTGAGCAATCCGATCTGTTTGAGCACTGAGGCCTGATCCCAATAGATACGCTCATGAGCGAGCTTTCCGTCACGAAAGCCGACGACAACGACGAGCGGAATCTCCACCCGCCGATGGGTAGGTGCCACACCCGGAAGCATCCACGGCATCTCTTCGCTGTGCGTGAAGGAAAAAATAATCTCGTCGACCAATTGGTCCTGACCGAGCGTGCGCGATACCAGTTGAATAGCCACATCCGCCGGCATCGGCGTAATGAAGTCCTGCTGATAAAACTTGTGCAACGCCGCATGCCCGTATCCGCCGGTCATCACCGGAATGTGGTTGACGTAGGCGTCTTCCACCATCGTAGCGATCGTCGAAGCGACATCGCGAGTCGAAAATTCATAGCCGATATGCTCATCCCATTGAGCAATCATCTCTGCGTGAGTCATGTCTACTGGAACCTCCAACACATCTTATAGGATTCGCAAGAGACACCGGCTTTCCGCTCGCGCCCGATTCGAATAAAGCTCGGCGAGCAGCTATGGATCGAGTTCGTAAAGCCCGGCGCGGCAAATAAGATTCGCGCGTCTTTAACGGTTCCCCCTCTTTGTTACATAATGACAAAAACCTGATGAGGACCTCGATTTGCCTGCAATCGGGATGCTATTATCCAGTGCACTCGGTTTTCGGCTCTCCTGTAGTTCGATTTGGAATCGCTCCAACTGCTTTCCTGCTCGATTGTTTGGGGGTCCATGAATGCGTCCCGCGATCAGTCGTACTCGCGCCGAATCATGTTCTGCCGATTTGCGGAATGGTAGCTCGAGATCTTTCTCGCGGCTCTTCCTTCCCCTCTCAAATACTCCCCTCCAGGTAACACTCTTGGCGCTTCTTACTCTGTGTGCGCCATGTTGGTGCCAAACCGCGTCAACCGGTGCTCTAACCGGTGAAGTCCTGGATCCGGCGGGAAGAAGAATCGCACGCGCTGCAATCGAAGCAAAAAATCAGGAAATGGCCGTTGATCGATCAACTTTTAGCGACAACGATGGCCTCTTTGTTTTGCCGCTTTTACCTCCTGGTCAGTATCAGATAGTAGTGACAAAGAGTGGCTATTCCCAGCCAGAACCGGCCTCGGTACAAGTTCCCCTCACCGAAAGCGTTCGAATCGTAATTCCGATGAAGATTGCCGGAGTCTCCGTACAAATAGACGTCCAGGCCAACATCTCCCCGCTGCAGGTCGACTCTGTCGCCTTGGGACGGGTCGTCGACGCCCGGGCGATCCAGGCGTTACCGCTAGCCGCACGAAATTTCACTCAAATTGTGAACCTTTCACCAGGGGTTTCAACCGGCGTGAACAATGCTGGTGAATTGGGAACTGGCGGCGGAGGCTTGGCACAAATCGATCCCGGTAATGACGGAATCTTCGTCCATGGGTTGCGTTCCTATGACAACAGTTACGAATTCGATGGCGTCCCAGTCACCGATCTTCAAGCCAGCGGCATCGCGAGTGGAGGAATTCCGATCCCTAATCCTGATGCCATCGAAGAATTCAAAGTCCAGACTGGCCTGTACGACGTTTCATTTGGAGAGCATGCTGGCGCGAACGTTAGCCTGGTAACAAAATCTGGCACCAACAAACTTAATGGAAGTGTCTTCGAATTCTTCCGCAACAATGCTTTAAACGCGAACGATTACTTCCTCAAAAGCGCAGGCCAGCCGCGTCCTGATTTGAGGCAAAATCAATTTGGGTTCACACTCGGAGGGCCAGTTCGCCGCAATCGGTTGTATTATTTCGGCTCGTATCAGGGAACCCGGCAGACGAATGGATTGGCAGCAGGCCAGGCAAGGCTTGCATGTTCTGCCGCCGTTGTCCTGCCGCCGATCACCGACGATCGGTCTGCACAAGCTCTCGGGGCATTGTTTGCCGGAAGTAAGGGAGCGTTCGGTGGCGTGTCGATCAACGCAGACGGCTCTAATCTCAACCCGGTGGCATTGCAAATTTTGAATTTCAAGCTACCGGACAATTCCTACCTGATTCCGACCCCGCAGATCATCAATCCTTCTCTGCCGCTTGCCAGTCAGGGTCTTAGCACCATAAGCAAGCCTTGCCACTTCGACGAGGACCAGATCCTGGCAAATGTAGATGCAAACCTACCTGGCAACGGAAGCCTTTCGATTCGATTGATGGCGTCTGACGGGGCGATGAACGTTTCATTTCCTGGTAATGGCCTGATCGGTACAGGTAATATTTTGGGTTTCCCCAGCGAGATCGACAATCACTTTCGCATAGCGTCAATCTCCTGGGTCCAGTTTATTAGGCCCGCATTGCTCAACGAACTGCGGTTTGGGTATACCAATACTGTTGGTTCCACCTCCGCCCAGGCGCCTTTTCAATGGTCTGACCTCGGGGTCGCTGCCGGCGCCATGAACGATGAGAATGGGTTGCCCAGTCTGGAAATCGTAGGATCCACGATTCTGGCGACAGCCTTCCCTCGCACCTTCAACCAAAGGCGCTTCTATCTCTCCGATCTCGCCACTTACTCCCACTCGAAACATCTGCTTCAGATGGGTGGCTCTCTAACCCGGCTCTACGACGACGAAAACGTCGTTGGACTTGGGTCGGCGGTTGAATTCCTCAGCTGGCCGGACTTTCTGCTTGGCCTTAACGCACAACAGAATGGAACAGGACTCTTCAGCAACGTTTTTGCCTCGATTGACAACTACGGACTGCTCGACCGTGAATACCGCAACTGGAACGGATCACTCTTCGCTGTCGACAACTATCGTGCTACAACCACGCTCACGCTGAACCTTGGAGTGCGGTACGAAGAGATTGGTTCCTATAGCGATGCGCTTGGTCGCAATTCAAGCTTTGACGTCAGTAAGGCTGATCCAAATCCTCCAGCCACAGGCAGTGTCGCTGGCTACGTTGTTGCGGCGAACTACACGGGACCGGTGCCTGCTGGTGTTATCCGTGCGAGCAACGATGCCGCAACGCTGGGAGATGGAAAGAATGGCTGGGCTCCGCGCGTCGGGCTCGCATGGCAACCTTTGAGGTCATCCAAAGTCGTAGTCCACGCAGGATACGGAATCTACTTTTCACAACCAACTGGGCAGGCTTTTTCTTCCAGCATTCTGGGGCCCCCTTTCTCGGTCGGACGTTTGGGAATCGGTGCAAGCAATGCCAACTCCACCTTCAATCATCCCTTTCCCGAACCATTTCCAACCCCGGACCAATTTCCCATCTTTCCTGCGTACTCACCCAAAAGCAGCATCACGATCAATGCGGTTTCTCCGGGATTTCGCCCATCGTTCGTTCAACAATTCGGTCTCAATTTTCAAACGGAGCTCGCAAAGGACTGGGTGTTGGAGGTGGGCTATGTGGGAACGCGAGGAACGCATCTCTTGCGATATCGATCTCCGAATCAGGCACTCTCGGCTTCTCCAGCGCACCCCATTCGCGGTGCCGTTTCAAATACAGTGGCAAACATCAACCTGCGAGTCCCCCTGCAGGGCATCCCTCCGAGCGGACTGGACTTTATCGAATCAGCCGGTGCCTCCTGGTACAACGGACTCGAAGTAAGCCTGAACAAACAATTAGGCCAGGGGCTTCAGTTTCTCGCTTCGTATACCTTCTCCAAGGCGTTGGACAGCGATGGAAGCAGCGTCAACGGGATCTCGGCCGGCAACACTCTTACTAAAGGCGACCAGAATTCGGTAGCCCAACGTTGGGGCAGAACAAGCTTCGACAGAACCCACCGCTTCATTTTGAGCGGCGTCTATACGTTCCCCTTTCCGGCCGGACGAAAAACAAAAGCTCTATTTGGCGGCTGGTCAACTTCCGGCGTTGTTACCTTGCAGTCTGGATCTGCGCTCACGATCGCATATAACAACTCGACCAATGTTTTTGGCATCAGTTCGGATCGAGCCCAGTTGACGCCACAATGTGGAAGGGCAACCCTCATAACACCCGGCTCAATTGAAAGTAAGCTGGGAAACTATTTCAAAGCCTCGTGCTTCACTACGCCCCCCGTTATCGGCGCCGACGGAATTGGCACAGCCTTCGGAAATAGCGCAACAGGAGTTGTCGTTGGCCCCGGACAATTCAATATCGACGCCGGTGTTATGCGGTCGATTCGTATACCTTGGCCAGGAGACACCGGCAGCCTTCAGTTCCGCGCGGAATTCTTCAACGCGCTGAATACTCCCCAGTTCTCGAACCCCAACACAACATTTGCGTCCTCTGCCTTCGGCATCATTAGCAGCACCTCGGTCAATCCGCGCGTCGGACAGTTGGCGGTGAAAATGCTTTTCTAGACCAACTTCGGATGGCTTTTCTCTCGTCGCCAACTTTCAGATTTGTCGCAGTTCGTACTGTTAACGTTTTGTGAAACACCTGCGCCGGCCTAACGGCTTAAGCCTTTTCTCCAATATTTGCATCGTGTTTGAGAGCCCGCAATAGGCGAACAAGGGCGACCTCCCGGCACCATGCACGCGCTATAATGGAGGTTCAATTCTTAGCCACCCCTCTTCTAAGCAGGGTGACCCTTGGGCCCCCATTCGAATAAATTGCAGGTTGCGCTAGCATGACGACGAATTACTAGCAAGCCCTATGATGACCAGACGAACAGACCGGAGCAGGAACGATGAAAACTCGGGCCGACTGCTGACCGGTATAGCTGAAGAGTTCACTGGAAAGCACGTAGTCGCCGAAAGGCATCCCTGCTCTCGCTGGCGTTGGGTTCAGAGGGGCTCTGCACATAGCAGTCTCATCGTTTTTGCGCTTGTGTTGATCGCTCTCACCCCCTTCACATCTGCAGAAAAGCCCCGACCGGAAAAGAACGTACTGGTTCTCAATAACCTGACGGATCGCAGCATGGATACCGTAGGGCTCCTGCAATCCGCAATACGGACGGGGGCTCCATGGCAGATTAACTTCTATGTCGAGGCGCTCGAAGCGTGGCGTTTCGACGATAAAACTTACGAAGATGCCCGAGCGGAAACTCTGCGATCTTCGTACGCTGGGAAGAAACTGGATCTGGTGATGGCGCTCACCTATCCGTCACTCCAGTTCGCTGTGAATCATCGTGACGAATTGTTTCCAGGCGTGCCAATTGTCTTCGGGGGAGTTAGCCGGAGCAGAATCGCGGGACAGAAGATGTGGCCCGGGGTTACCGGCGCAACCCTGGATATGGACATCCCGGACACTATCGATCTTGCACTCCATCTCCATCCCCGCACCAACACGGTTGCGGTCATTACCAACAACACAGAAATCGAGCGGTACATGCTGGCGTTGGTCCATGACGAACTTCTCCGCCATCAAGATACGGTAAAAGAAGTCGATCTCGTTGCACTTCCACCCGATCAACTATTTCAAAGCGTTGCAGCTCTCCCCCCTCAATCGATCATCTTGTTTCAACAATTCCCCGAGGAATCGGTTCAGCCGGCAATAGGAGCCTTCGACATCGTTACATTGGTTGGAAGACGTCTGCCCACCTATTGCATCGTGCCAGTGCTGTGCCTTGACCACGGCGGCATCGGTGGCGATAGTTACGACATCCAGCAAGTAATCTCGTTGACGGCAGGACTGGCGAGACGAGTACTCGCAGGTGAGCGACCGGACGACATCCCAGTGGTGAACGGAACTGGACACATTGCCCGCGTGGATTGGCGGCAGTTGCAGAGATGGAATATTCCGGAATCCTCTCTGCCGCCAGGTACTCTGGTTTTGTATCGGCCGCCTTCCTTGTGGGAGCGCGATCGTAAGTACATCATCGCTACCGGTGCGTTAATCGCGATTCTGTGCAGCTTGATCATTGGGCTGTTGTCGCAACGGGCGAGAAAACGAAAGACCGACGCCGTACTTCGTGAAAGCGAGAAACGTTTCCGGGTCATGGCCGATACGACACCATCACTCGTCTGGATGTGCGACTCGGACGGAAACATCACTTATCTAAATGACAGACGAATGACTTTTACGGGCCCCGACCCCCACCCCCCGACTGGGTATCGCGATATATGGAAAGACTGTGTCCACCCCGACGATCTGAACAAGGTGCTGACCGCTTTCTCGCAGGCCTTAGAAAGCCAGGAAAGCTTTGCAAACGAATATCGCCTTCGTCGCCACGATGGAATCTATCGTTGGATGTTCGACGTCGTATCTCCGCGAGTCAACGGGGACGGTTCATTCGCCGGATTTATCGGCTCAGCTATCGACATAACGGATCAGAAGCTTGCCCAGGAGGCGCTCGAAAAGATCAGTGGCCGTTTGATCGAAGCGCAGGAAAAGGAGCGCAACCGAATCGCCAGGGAGTTGCATGACGATATCTGCCAGAGACTGGCGCTCCTTTCGATCGAGCTTGAGCAGGCGAATCGCAGTCTAAACGAATCAGCCGTCGGCGGCGGAGAACATCGTCTGGAGAAAATTCGAGAACATTGTGCGGGAATCGCGGTCGACGTTCAATTGTTGTCGCATAAGCTGCATTCATCAAAACTCGATTACCTGGGTGTCGTGGCCGCCGTCAGAGGCTTCTGCAAGGAGTTTGAAAAGCAGCATGAAGTCAACATTAAGTTCACTGATCACACCGTGCCGAAAGATTTGCCCCGTGACATCTCCCTCTGCCTCTTCCGAGTCGCGCAGGAAGCACTGCATAACGCGGTAAAGCACAGCGGAACGCGACAATTCACCGTGGAACTAAGGAGCTCAGGGGCAGAGATTCAACTCGAAGTTAGAGATGCAGGTGTTGGGTTCGAAGTAGAAGGCGCCAGGAGCAGCCCTGGTATTGGACTCATGAGCATGGAAGAAAGGGTGCATCTGGTCCGCGGTCGGTTCTGCATCGAGTCTAAGCCCGGGGCGGGAACCAGGATCGTTGCTATCGTGCCGCTCGTCGTCAAGGAAAGCGGCCCTTCGCAAGACGCCGAGCGTAACCAAACCGTAAGTGCGATGGAAGCCGCATGAAGCTCTGCAAGACAGGGCGACTACAAGCTTCCATCTGTTGTAGCGTCATGACTGATGCAAAACCGCGCCTCACACTACCGCGATTGCAAGCCATCGCCACATTCGTATTGGCACTGACATAGATTCCTGCGCGCCATAGCAACGCTCGTTTGTTCACGCTTCGCCGCCTTCTTCGCCCCTTTTCCTCCTGCGCCGCCCCCTCCCGAAATCAGAAGTCGCAACAGGCATCCCAAGCCTGACAATGCGCATCAGATGTTCCGCTGCACTGTTTGCCCTATCTCACACGAATTTTTCTCGGATAAAACTCTCTTGCGTACGGAGGGGAGATTTTCCTAAACTCTTTAATCACGCTAGTGCGAATTGCGTAATCAGTCTGGAATGTATAGTTTAGCTTTTATGTAGGGCGGGAGCTTCTGATTGTATGGCTACAACTGCCACGGTTACCTCAAAAGAAACTAAGAAAGGCAAGTCATCCGAAAATGGGCGGAGAGCCGAACCTCTAAAGGACCAGCTCGCCTCTCATCCTGACAATCTTGCCCTCATTCTCGCATGTCTTCAAACCATGCGTGACGGCGATTTCTCCGTTCGCCTTCCGGTTGCCTGGGTTGGGCTCGAAGGCAAGATCGCAGACACCTTCAATGACATCGTCGCCGCGAACCAGCAGATGGCCGCAGAACTCACCCGGGTTGGTCAGGCCGTTGGAAAAGAGGGAAAGACCCGCGAGCGCACCAGGTTCCAGCAACCCCGGGGCTCCTGGGGCAAGATGGAGGCCTCGGTCAATACACTGGTCGAAGATCTTCTCAGACCCACAACGGAAGTAACGCGCGCCATCGCAGCCGTCGCGCAAGGAAACTTGGCCCAGACCGTGCGCCTCGATGTCGGTGGCAGGCCTCTTGAAGGCGACTTCCTGCGTTCCGCCAACATCGTCAACACCATGATCCAACAACTCGGCGTCTTCACCGCCGAAGTCACTCGAGTCGCTCGAGAGGTTGGTACCGACGGTAAGTTGGGCGGACAGGCTCAGGTCCCAGGGGTCGCGGGAACATGGAAAGACCTGACCGATTCGGTCAATTCCATGGCCAGCAACCTGACAGGTCAGGTTCGCAATATTGCAGAGGTAGCCACAGCGGTCGCGAGCGGCGACCTTTCGCGCAAGATCACCGTTGACGTCCGCGGAGAGATTCTTCAACTCAAAGAGGCCATCAATACGATGGTCGATCAGCTGCGTTCCTTCGCTTCTGAGGTCACGCGCGTCGCTCGCGAAGTCGGCACCGACGGAAAACTTGGCGGCCAAGCCGTGGTTCCGGGTGTCGCCGGCACATGGAAGGATCTCACCGACTCCGTCAACGCAATGGCGGGAAATCTCACCGCCCAGGTGCGCAATATCGCTGAAGTTACGACAGCTGTAGCCCGCGGCGACCTGTCCCGCAAAATCACCGTTGACGTGAAAGGCGAAATCCTCGAATTGAAGGACACCATCAATACGATGGTGGATCAGCTCAATGCCTTCGCCGGTGAAGTGACTCGCGTGGCGCGCGAAGTTGGTACGGAAGGCAAATTGGGCGGTCAGGCACAGGTGCTCGGCGTCGGCGGAACCTGGAAGGACCTCACCGAAAATGTAAACTTCATGGCCAGCAATCTCACCGGCCAGGTCCGAAACATTGCCGAGGTGGCAACCGCAATCGCAAACGGGGACCTTTCTCGCAAGATCACAGTCGACGTGCGCGGCGAAATTCTTCAGCTGAAAGAAACGCTCAACACGATGGTCGACCAACTCAACCGTTTCGCTGGCGAAGTCACCCGCGTCGCTCGCGAAGTTGGAACCGAGGGTCGGCTCGGCGGACAGGCCAATGTGCCCGGTGTAGCCGGCACATGGAAAGACTTAACCGACTCGGTCAACTCAATGGCCGGAAATCTTACCGGACAAGTACGCAATATCGCCGAGGTTACAACCGCTGTAGCCCGTGGCGACCTCTCACGAAAGATTACCGTCGACGTCAAGGGCGAAATCCTTGAGTTGAAGAACACCATCAATACGATGGTCGACCAGCTAAACGCCTTCGCCGGTGAGGTAACCCGTGTAGCTCGCGAAGTAGGAACGGAAGGCAAGCTGGGCGGCCAGGCTCAGGTATCGGGCGTCGCAGGAACATGGAAAGATCTCACCGATTCCGTCAATTTCATGGCCGGCAACCTTACCGCACAAGTTCGCAATATCGCTGAAGTCGCAACCGCTGTCGCGCGCGGGGACCTGTCGCGCAAAATCACCGTCGACGTTCGCGGCGAAATTCTTGAGCTCAAAGACACCTTGAATACGATGGTGGATCAACTTCGCTCCTTCGCGGGCGAAGTCACACGCGTCGCCCGCGAGGTAGGAACTGACGGTAAACTCGGCGGCCAGGCCCAGGTGCCCGGCGTCGCCGGAACCTGGAAAGACCTGACCGACAGCGTCAACTTTATGGCAGGCAACCTGACAGCACAGGTTCGCAACATCGCCGAAGTCGCAACCGCCATCGCGAGCGGCGACCTTTCGAAGAAAATCACGGTAAATGTGAGCGGCGAAATTCTGTTGCTCAAAGAGACCATCAACACAATGGTCGACCAGCTGAACGCATTCGCTGGCGAAGTCACCCGCGTCGCCCGCGAGGTCGGAACCGAAGGAAGACTTGGAGGGCAGGCAAATGTTCCTGGTGTTGCCGGCACCTGGAAGGACCTCACCGATTCAGTCAATTCCATGGCAGGAAATCTCACTGGACAAGTTCGTAACATCGCCGAGGTCACAACCGCTGTGGCCCGCGGAGACCTGTCGCGCAAAATCACCGTTGACGTCAAAGGCGAGATTCTCGAGCTGAAAAATACCATCAACACGATGGTCGATCAGTTGAACGCATTTGCGGCAGAGGTAACGCGCGTTGCCCGTGAAGTCGGTACAGAAGGCAAGCTAGGCGGTCAGGCTCAGGTTCCCGACGTCGCGGGTACCTGGAAGGACCTTACCGACAACGTCAACGTAATGGCTGTCAACCTTACCGAGCAGGTGCGCGGAATCGTTAAAGTTGTTACGGCTGTTGCGAATGGCGAGCTCACGCAAAAACTCACGGTAAACGCAAAGGGTGAAGTTGCCGCGCTGGCCGAAACCATCAACAACATGACCAATACGTTGGCCACGTTTGCCGATCAAGTGACAACCGTCGCCCGCGAAGTCGGCGTGGAAGGCCGGCTCGGCGGTCAAGCGAACGTACCGGGCGCAGCCGGTACCTGGAAAGATCTCACCGGCAACGTCAACCTTCTCGCAGACAACCTCACCAATCAGGTCCGTGCCATTGCCGACGTCGCTACCGCTGTCACCAAGGGTGATCTCACCCGCTCCATTCAGGTGGATGCCAGCGGCGAAGTCGCAGAGCTGAAAGACAACATCAACACCATGATCGACAACTTGCGGCTAACCACCGACCGCAATACAGAGCAGGATTGGTTGAAGACCAACCTCGCCCGTTTCACAGGCATGTTACAGGGTCAGCGTGAGCTGACCACGGTCGGACGCCTCCTGCTGTCGGAACTCGCGCCGCTTGTGAATGCTCAACAGGGTGTGCTCTATCAAATGGAAGCCGAGACACCGGCGCGAATGATGCTTCTATCCTCCTTCGCAGATTCTACAGAAGGGCACCAGGAGACAGTGAGGTTGGGCGAAGGTTTGGTGGGCCAGTGTGCACTGGAAAAACGCCGAATGTTGATTTCAGATTTGCCTGGCGACACAGTTCCTGTTCGTTCCGGATTGTTCAAAGCCGTTCCCCGAAACGTTATCGTCCTGCCAATCCTTTTCGAAGACCGCGTCAAGGCCGTCATCGAGCTGGCAAGCCTGAACTCTTTCACAACTTCTCATTTGGCCTTTCTCGAACAACTGACATCGAGCATCGGTATCGTGTTGAACAGCATTGAAGCCACGATGCAGACCGAAGGCCTGCTGAAACAGTCTCAGCAGCTGGCGGTCGAGTTGCAGACCCAGCAGAAAGAGTTGCAACAGACCAACGAGCAGCTTGCACAAAAAGCCAAACAGCTCGCCGAGCAAAATGCCGAAGTCGAACGCAAAAATCAAGAGATCGAACAAGCTCGCGGGGCCTTGGAGGAGAAGGCGAAGGAACTCGCACTCACCTCAAAATACAAATCGGAATTTTTGGCGAATATGTCGCACGAACTTCGGACGCCGCTCAACAGCATCCTTGTTCTGGGCCAACAACTCGCCGACAACCCCGACACAAACCTGACACCCAAACAGGTCGAATTTGCACGTACGATTCACGGCGCCGGAACCGATCTCCTCAACCTCATCAGCGACATCCTCGATCTCTCGAAGATTGAGTCCGGTACTGTTTCCGTCGAAGCCGAAGAAGTCTTCTTCGGCAGCCTCATTGAGATGGTGGCTCGTCCCTTCCGTCACGAAGCAGAGAATCGCAGGCTCGCCTTTGAGGTGGAAACCGATTCTCACCTCACGCGAAGCTTGGTTACCGACTCCAAGCGCCTTCAGCAGGTGCTCAAGAATCTGCTGTCGAACGCCTTCAAATTCACAGAGCAGGGTGGCGTCCGACTCTCCGTCACAGCAGTCACAAGTGGCTGGACGAGCGGGCATCCAATCCTCAGCGGAGCCGCCTCAGTCGTGTCGTTTGAGGTTTCTGACAGCGGTATCGGAATTCCAGCGGAAAAACAAAGAATTATCTTCGAAGCCTTCCAGCAGGCGGATGCAGGCACCAGTCGTAAGTACGGCGGAACCGGCCTTGGCCTCGCAATTAGTCGCGAATTGGCCAGTCTCTTGGGCGGAGAGATCCAGTTGAGAAGCACGCCGGGCAAGGGCAGCACCTTCACCCTGTATCTCCCCCACACCTACGTTGGTCCTTCCACTCCGACCGTTAGCGTTGCCGGTTCCACTCATCACGGACCGCGTCTCGAACTTCCAGCTTCTGCAATGACCTCAATGGAAGATCCGGCCGAGATACTGGACGATGATCGCAATAACATCAACCCGGGAGACGCTGTCCTACTCATCGTTGAAGACGATGTCCACTATGCGCGGATTCTTTGCGATTTGTCGAGAGAGAAAGGCTTCAAAGTCTTGATAGCACTCCGCGGAGCCGAAGCCCTCGCATTGGCGAGGGAGTTTCATCCCACCGCAGTTTCTCTCGACGTCTCCCTTCCCGATATGCTCGGCTGGACAGTTTTGAACCACCTGAAGCAGGATCCTGCTACGCGCCACATTCCGGTCCAGATGTTGACCATAGACGAGGACTGGCACCACGGACTCTCTCACGGGGCCTTCGCCTTTGTCACCAAACCGACGACGACCGAGGACCTCAGCGCCGCCATCACCCGCATACGAGAGTACTCGAGCCCGCGCCGCAAGCGCCTGCTTGTCGTCGAGGACGAGCCGGCTCAGCAAGTCAGCATCGAAGCGCTGTTAGGCCATGACGACATTGACCTCACCGTTGTCTCCACCGGTGCCGATGCCCTCACCGCGGTTAGCAAAGAGCAGTTCGATTGCGCGGTCCTGGATCTGCGGTTGCCGGATATGACCGGCTTTGAACTTCTCGAGCAGTTGGGTCAATCGAAACCCGGAAGCGAGTTGCCCGTCGTTGTCTTTACTGGAAAGGATTTAACGCCCGAAGAGGATGCGCGCCTCCACATGTTGGCAAGAAGTGTGATCGTAAAAGATGTGGAATCGCCCGAGCGGCTGCTCGATGAAACGGCTCTCTTTCTTCATCGAGTTGTAGCCGATCTTCCGGAGGAAAAGCGCAAACTGTTGGACCGTCTGCACCGGTCGGATGAGGCATTGGTGGGCAAGAAGGTGCTGATCGTCGATGACGATGTGCGGAATATCTTCGCCCTTAGCAGCGTTTTGGAGCGCCGCGGTATGAGCGTACTCACCGCCGGAACCGGACGCGAAGCGATCGCCACCGTCGAATCGACCGGCGACCTTGCCATCGTCCTCATGGACATCATGATGCCGGAGATGGATGGCTACGAAACCATGCAGGTCATTCGACAAAACCCGCAGTTCAGACGCCTGCCCATCATTGCTTTGACCGCGAAAGCAATGAAAGGCGATCGCGAAAAGTGTCTGGAAGCAGGTGCTTCAGAATATCTGGCGAAGCCTGTCAATACAGAACAGCTTTTGTCGGCTTGTCGTATGTGGCTCCATCGATAATGGTAAAAGAGTTTGCTGAAGGCGGATTTCCGGGATGCAATCCTCAACGGATCAACGAAAGAAAATGAACGATCACGATCAGGCAAACATTCTCATGGTAGACGATCAGCCCGGCAAGCTGATGAGCTACGAGGTCATACTCAAAGAATTAGGTGAGAATCTCATTCAGGCTCGTTCGGCGAGAGAAGCGCTGGATCAACTGTTACGGCGTGATATCGCGGTTGTGTTGATGGACGTAAGCATGCCGGAGATCGACGGATTCGAACTCGCCGACATGATGCGGGCCCATCCTAGATTCAATAAGACAGCCATCATCTTTATCTCCGCTGTTCACCTCTCTGACCTCGACCGTATCAAGGGATATCAAAGAGGCGCTGTCGATTACATCTCCGTTCCAGTCATTCCCGAGCTGCTTCGAGCCAAGGTTAGCGTGTTTGCTGAATTGCATCGTAAGAACCGTCAATTGGAACGGCTCAATCGCGAGTTAGAGCAGCGCGTCACTGAGCGCACCGACCAATTACATAAAAGCGAACGGCAACTGCAGGAACGGGTCGCCGAGCTTGAGGCAATCATGCAGGTCTTGCCGGTCGGAGTGGCTGTCTCACACGATCCCGGAAGTAGCGTTGTGACAGCGAATCTGGCGCTGAGCGAGGTGCTCGGGGCACCCCCCGGAGAGAACATCGCCACACGCCTCGTCCCCGATACCGCGGAATCCCTCGAGTTTTATAAGGACGGGCGTCGAATCTCCAATGAGGACCACCCTCTCCTGCAGTCCGCAAGAACCGGTCAACCGTCCGGCAGTTTAGAGCTTGAAGTACACCGCACCGACGGTAAATCCATTTACCTCCAATCCAGTGCAACCCCTCTGTTCAATCCATCTGGAGACGTGCGTGGCGCAGTCGCAGCATTCATAAATTTAACCGAGAGAAAGAATCTCGAAGATCTCCTCCGCGAACGCGCTGACCTGCTCGAGTTGGCAACCGAGGCAATCATTGTGCGAGATATGACTGGAGTCATCCTGTTTTGGAACTCAGGTGCGGAATCTCTCTACGGATGGCGGCGCGACGAAGTATTGGGCAAATCGGTTCACGAGATTCTACAAACCAGGTTTCCCAATGGGTTCGGCGAAGTTGAAAATTCGCTCGCACAAACCGGAAAATGGAATGGAAACCTGGTCCAATTTACCCGCGATGGTCAGGAAATAACCGTTGAGTGCAGAAAGGCGCTCAAGGCAGACGGCAACGCCGTTCTGGAAATCATTCGCGACATAACTGCTCAACTCAAAGCGGAGGACGCGCTTCGCAAAGCAGAAAGACTAGCGGCCATGGGACGGGTCGCCGGCATCATAGCCCACGAGATCAATAATCCACTCGAAGCCATTACAAACACGTTTTATCTGCTTCGCGAACATCCTTCTCTCGACGAGGAAGCTCGTTATCTCGCGAAACTTGGTGATGAAGAGCTCCGTCGCGTTTGTCATATTACGCGGCAAACGCTCAGTTTCTATCGAGAGTCGGAGCATCCGGTCCAGGTATCTATTTCTGAAATGCTCGACGAAATTGTTGAGTTACAAGCGCGGCGATTGGACTTCGCCAATATCACTCTCAATAAGAGATACCGCAGCAAAGGAATTATATGGGGTTTCCCCGTTGAGCTTAGGCAGGTATTCCTCAATCTCATCGGCAATGCAGTCCAGGCCATGCCCGAAGGTGGCGTGCTGCACTTGCGCGTCTTCGAGTGTTCGTGGCGGCGTCATCAGCGTCCAGAGGTCTGCATCTCCATCTGTGATTCGGGAACCGGCATTGATGCGCACCACGCCAAGCATCTCTTTGAACCCTTTTTCACAACCAAATCTACGAAGGGTACGGGCCTCGGTCTCTGGATCAGCAAAGGAATTGTTCAGAAATACGGAGGCTCGATTCGCTTCCGAAGCACCTCGTTTGCTGGTCGAAATGTCACCTGCTTTCAGGTTCGACTGCCTGACGCGGATGTCGAGGGAATCGACGATCGCGAAACATCCGCACCGGAAGCTATTGCTGTAGCCGGAGCATTCAATGCCCAGCAATAACGTCACCATTCTTTGCGTAGACGACGAGGAAATACCTAGAACTCTACGAAAACTGATTCTGGAAAAGCAGGGATATCAGGTCGTCACGGCAGCTTCAGGCGCAGAAGCATTAGAGATGCTCGCTCAAAACGGTATCGACCTTGTTCTCTCTGATCAGATGATGCCCGGCATGACGGGTACGGAACTCACAAAATTAGTGAAAGCTCTCCGACCTGCGATGCCTGTGGTTCTGATTTCTGGAATAGATGAAATTCCTGCCGACGCTGATGATGCCGACGGGTTCGTGAGCAAGATAGGAGGTCCGGACCTCCTGTTCAGGACCCTTGCCGAAGTCCTCGAAGGATCACGGACCTAAGTAATGTGACCTCACACCGCGGGTGCCCGAGCCCCAGCCCCTACCCAGCGACTCGATATGGACTATCGATAGACGGAGCTATCATCTGCGATGTGGGGCTTGCGTTATGCGGAGCTGGGATCGCCTTGGATTGGCGGACTTTAATGAAGATCATCGCTGCGATCAAAATGATAAGTATCGTCACGATGAAACCGATGACCACTGGCCGAATGATGAGTCGCCGGTACGCTCTTCAGGGGTAGGGTCGCTTCTTGAGGCTTTCGGTTCACTAATGAATGGTCGGATGCGAAACCGGCATTTGGGTTTACTTCCTGAGGCTCAACTAAACTCAGAATTCGAATTGAAGCCGAGTTTGGAAGAACTGGGTATTGCCTTTGAGGTCGAATCGATCCAGACGTCCAATGCCATACGTCCCAACGAGGCGCAGGTAGTCCGTCAGGTACCAGTTGACCATCGGAGTGAATCGCCAAAACTTGCCGCCCGTCAGCGTGCCGCTGTCTAAATCAATATCGGAGAACCGCGCGACCAACTCTACAGCGCCATAACCGCCGGAGAACAACGGCCTCTTGGGTATGACATCTCGGAAGGCTCCTTGGACCGTGTTGTAAGCACGCGTCTCTCCGGTGACCAACCACGTCGCAACAAAGTCGCCTCCGTGGATGACCGGGTTGTGAGTGGATGGGGAAGAGACGCTAACCCACCAGTATTCGCTGCCCAGCAGAAACGGGCCTTTGCGGTAATAGGTCTCATATCCTGCCATCTTGGTGTTGGTTGCGGCGAATTTGCCCGTATCCACGAAGTAAGGAGCTGTGAATGACTCAGGACGTGAGCGAAACTGAAGCTGCCCTTGTTTAGGACTTCCGTTTCTAAGATTCACCCCCAGGTGGAACACCGTACGCTTCTCATCGGAATGAATCGGCAGCCACACTGCGCGCAGAACGGTCTGATTATGGTACGAAGAAAAACTTTGGCCCTTGGAGAGCCAGTCGTTGTAGTAACCCAAATTCCACAGAAAGTCATGCTTTGGCGTGTAGCCGAGCCACTTGAAACCGTCAGCGAGAATCGGGATTGTCGCATCGCTCATCGTCGAGCGTTCCATCGTCCACCCGTCATAGCCGACCATCACTTTGTTCAGAGAGAAACCTTCCTTGGAACGGCCAACGAAGATGTTGCCCCAAAGTTCGGGGATCGCGATCATCAGACCGGTCTGACGTATGAACCAGGAGTGCGATGGAGCGTCATACATGATCCCGACGTTAAATGTCACTTTGCGCGGAAGACTGGGGAAGCCGCCACCCAAAATGAATCGGAAGTCACGAAGTCTCTGTGCCGCGTGCATCGTGATCTGCTCTTTGCTTTCGGCATCCTGCGCGTTGGCTGCCGTATCGACCAGAAACCCGATGCCGGCCTTGGCGGTGAAGTGCGGGCCGCGGTACTCATTCCATTTAGCCATCTCTCGTGGCGCGTGACCGATATCGTCGTCCATCTCACCTGCATCAACGGTGTCATCGAGCGTTGAGGAAGGAGACGCTGCGCCTGCAGAGATGGTGCTACCAGTCGACTGCTGCGGGTTGGCCTGTTTCGGTTGCTGGATCTCAGTCGATACTGCCGGAACAAGTGCGATGTCTTGTCCGCGGCAGGAGGAGTGCCAGGCGGGCAAGATTGCAAGGGCGACCAGCGACAGAAGGACCGAACTCGGGGTGACCCTCATGCTCGGACCCCTGCGCTCAGTATGTCCTGAACAACTGTTGAATCTCTGAGGGCGAACGAGGCTTCAGCAGTGCCAGCGTGAGAAGAATTCGCGACTTCTGGGGATTCAGCTCGTCCGATGCGATGAAACCCAACTGATCGTCGTTCAATTCAACGTTGCGTCCAACCAGACCGGTTGCGACACGACTGCTTCGAACCACTACTACGCCCGCCTTTACGGCCCTGGCGCATGCATCGACCGCGGCCTTGGTCATGTTTCCATTACCTACACCGGCGATCACGATGCCCTTGGCGCCATCTTTCACGCTGTCATCAATGAGATCGGGAGACATATCAACATCGGCGAAGATGATATCGACGCGAGGTAATTTCGTAACTCCGGAGACATCAAACTCGCTTTCGGAGGTGTGCTTCCACGGCGGTATGTTGTAGAAGTCGGCCTTGCCGTAGGCGACAACGCCAACCAATCCACGTAGCGGGGACATAAACGTCTGAACGTCAGTCGTGCTGGTCTTCGTCAAGGAGTGTGCGCCGTGTATATGATCGTTCATCACGACCAGAACTCCCCGACCCTGCGCTTGAGGATCAGCAGCAACTGCGACTCCGTTGTAGAGGTTCAGCGGGCCATCGGCACTCACTGCGGTCGAGGGCCTCATGGAGCCGACGATCACAACCGGCTTGTCTGTCTTCACAGTCAGGTTGAGGAAGTATGCCGACTCTTCCAGGGTGTCCGTGCCATGCGTGATCACGATGCCATCGGCGGCGCCGCTCGACGTCAGCTCATTAATCCGCTTGGCGAGCTTCAACAGGATGTCGAACGACATATCCTGCGATCCGACATTTGAAATCTGCTCGCCTTTGAGATTGGCCAGATCCTTGATTCCCGGAACAGCGTTGATCATCGTGTCGATCCCGACCTGCCCCGAGGTATATCCAGCCTGCGTACCGGTGGCCGCAGCACCCGCGATCGTCCCGCCGGTTGCCAGAATCACGATGTTCTTCTTCGCCTGGCAGAGACCACTCTCAATGGGAACAAGAATCACAACGGCAAGGAACAATGCCCATTGTTTATAGATATGCTTCATGATGGCTCCTTTTGAAACGCACACTGCCTTCGTTTTCAAGTAGTCCTGTTACTTGTATTTCGATCGATCGATATTGGTAAGCTTGGCAGGGTCAAGCAGCTCCTTGATCTGAGCGTCAGTGAGAACATGCTGCTCGCGAATGATTTCGATAATTCCCTTTCCGCTCGAATAGGCTTCTTGCGCCAACTCGGTTGCCTTGTCATAACCGACAATCGGATTGAGTGCCGTTACGATGCCGACCGTCGTGTCCATGTAGTGCTGCAACTGCTTCTCGTCAACGACAATACCATCGACACACCTGGTGCGCATCAGTTTCGATGTGTTGTAAAGCAGGCTCTGCGACTCAATCATGGCAAGTCCTTCAATCGGCTCGTAAGCATTGAGTTGGAGTTGTCCGCTGTGCGCGGCCACGGTAACTACGAAGTCGTTCCCCATCACGCGGAACGCCACAAGGTTCATAACCTCCGGAACCACGGGGTTAACCTTGCCCGGCATGATGGAAGAGCCGGGTTGTATCGCCGGTAGATCGATCTCGTTGAGTCCTGCGCGAGGCCCGGATGCCAGCAGAATCAAATCACTCGATATCTTCGAGAGTTTGATAGCCACACTTTTCAGTGCACCAGAGTACTCGACAAAGCCTTGCTGGTCCCAGGTTGCAGCGATCATGTCCGGTGCCGGTACGATGGGCTTGTTGAGTAGCTTCGAGAGATGCTCGGCGAACTTCTCCGAATAACCCTTCGGCACGTTGATACCGGTGCCAATCGCCGTCGCTCCCATGTTTTCCACGTAGAGAGACTTTTCCGAATCCTTCAGCAGTTGAATCTCGCCTTCGAGCGATGACGCAAACGCATAGAACTCCTGGCCCACCGTCATGGGAACGGCATCCTGCAACTCGGTGCGCCCCATCTTGACGACCATGAGGTACTGCTTGCCCTTCGCACGGAACGAATCGGCCAGCATCTGCAACTCTTCAACCAGCTTGTCGTTTCGCAGAATAAGCGAAACTTTGATCGCAGTCGGATACGAGTCATTCGTCGACTGCGACATGTTCAAGTCGTCGTGCGGCTCAAGATACTGGTATTCACCCTTCTTATGGCCGGTCAGCTCTAGCCCGATGTTGGCCAGTACCTCATTGGCGTTCATGTTCGTCGACGTGCCCGCACCACCCTGATACCAGTCGACCTGGAACTGATCGTGGTATTTGCCGGCAATCACCGCGTTACACGCCTTCTCGATCGCATCTAGTCTTTCCTTTTTCATCGCACCAACGTCGTAGTTAGCTTGCGCCGCCGCAAGCTTCACGTAAGCCCACGCCTCCACAAACCCCGGATAGTGGTTGATCGCCACTCCTGAGAGCTGAAAGTTCTCGAGTGCCCTCAAGGTCTGCACGCCATAATAGGCATCAGCAGGAACCTGCTTTTCTCCGAGAAGATCCTTTTCGGTTCGCGTCGGGCCAGTGGACGGTTGCTGACTCCAGAGCGAATTGCCGGCAGGAAATACAGCAAACATCAACACAGCGATAGTTCGTAGCGATTGTGAACAAGACGCTCGCATCCGCCCTCCTTCGTTGACAACACTTCGTCGAGCACTCGTGTCAACCAGAGCGTGCGTGCCGATGAGTATTATTTGAGGAAAAGAAAACGACGCTGCAGATCACCATACGAACCTGAGCCGGATCATTCGCGCAGCGCTCCCCGTGTCAACTGCCCTGAAGCTAGCACCTGGTCAAAACCGCATCTACTGGGGTTTTCCCTAGTAAATGGAGAAGATATTCAGCAGCGAATGCAATTCAATTACCCGCAGATTGCAATGATTGATTCTGCAAATTCGGAGATTAATCAGGATCCCTTACCTACCAACATCACGATGAGTGATCCCCATACCGCGGTTACCAATGAGCTGATTGCGTAACTTACGCCGTAACCTAAGACTGGCACGCGGCTTTCTGCTTTTTCTTGGACCGCAGCTAAACTAGAGGAAGATGAACCGCTCCCCGCGCACATCCCCAGTAAAATGCCCGGATGCACCCGGAAGATGTACCGGCCAACAAGAATAGTGACCAAATATGGGACCGCACACACAATCACTCCAGTGACCAGCAGTTCAAGTCCCGTAGATCGCAATCCCCGCACAAAACTCGGCCCAGCGTTAATCCCCACCGTGGCCAGGAATCCATTGAGTCCAAGAGAATCCAATAACCAGATGACAGATTCAGGCACTCTGGCGAACAGAGGTCGTATCGAATGCAGCCAGCCAGCGACAAACGATGCGAGAAGTACGCCCACGGGAACACCAAGCCCGATCGTCAACCCTCCTACATGTATCGTGTGTAAGCCAAACAGTCCGCCGATTCCAATTGCAAGACAAAGCCACACTAGATCGGTTGCATGCGATGCCCGTTCCACCGGACCCAGCCGTGCCGCCACATGGTCGACGTGTCGTTTCACGCCAATCAACGTCAGCACATCCCCACGTTCCAGCACCACCTTCGACCCTAGCGGCAGTTCCTCTCCCGCCCGCAGCACCTTGCGCAAATAAACTCCTCGAGTCGCCACATCCTGTTCCAGAACGTCAACAATCTCAGCCAACGTTCGATGCACCAGGTCCTTCCGCTCCAGAACGTGATCGACCGCGATCGCAGGTACATCCAGCATTTGGGGCTCGTCTAGTTCATCTGGTTGCAGCGGATTCCCCGCTCCGCCGAGCACTCCCGGACGGCCTGAAAGAACAATTACGTTACCTGCAAGCAATCGAAGATCTTGCTCGGCATCGAAAATGCCTTGCGCATTTTTCACTCTCTCCACAAACACCCGCTCCGGAGAAAACTCGCTTTCGATCTCGGCGACGCTTTTGCCAGCCATCTTCTCCGGCACCCGGTAAGCTCGCATGACAAACTGCTTATAGGCCGAGACAACTCCAGCCTCCTCCTTCATGCCCAGTTTGTCTTCCAGCTTCTTGCACTCCGCCCTAAGGTCAATCCTCATCAGCCAGGGACCAGCTTGGACTAGCAGGAATATTCCTACAAAAGTTGCAATCAGGTACGTCACCGCGTAAGCCACAGTTGCATCCGCTGTTAGCGCGCGACGCACGTCGTCTCCTACAGCTAGTCTTGCAATCGCGTCAGTTGCTGTTCCCAACGCCTCCGAAGAGTGCAAACCACCGGCAAGAACTCCTGCCGCCGCCCCAGCATCGGATCGGAAAATGATCGCCATCGCATATGCAGTCAGGAAGCCACACAGATCGAAGAACAACGTCAACGCCACTTGCGGAAGCGCGCTCCGGCCAAAGCCTCGAAAGAACTGCGGTCCGGTTTTGTAACCGATGGAAAACAGGAACAAAAGGAAAAACGTTGTGCCAAGACCACCCGGTACGGCGATGCCAATCTGTCCCACCGCAACACCCGCCAGAAGGCACCCCACGACCGGTCCCAGCTTGAACGAGCCTATGCGAACTCTACCCAGCAGATAACCCGCAGCGAGGGTCAGAAACAGCGCCAATTCCGGTTGATCTCGCAGAGCATCCCTAATCCATTCCATCGTCGTGGTCATTCATCGAGACCTCATAGGGTTGGCGGAGAAAGACGCGAGGCCTTTGATAGTGATGGCCCATAAACCACACGAAATCCTAGTCGCGCACTCGTCTCTGAGCGATTCGTGACTATTCGTATAGGGGAAGTAAGATCGAAACAACTAGGAGAACCACTAGCCTTCCTGCCTGCATGGCGCGCTGCGGTTCATCCGGCAAGGGCTGACGCTGGCGCAACAATGTTCGGCTTGCGCTGTCGCCAGAGAGAAATAACCTCAAGGGAGTCCCACACCGATTGAGACAATGGTTATACGGCAACTTGCTGAAGACAAAGATTCATCCGATTAGCTCAATGAGCGCGCATTGCCTCTTATCGCCAACTGAGAATCGACTAGTCGCTGGCGTTGCCTCTCAAACAGCAATTTCTCCGACATGTCCGGATGTGACAGCCGTAACAGCACTCTGTATGGGAACAGTACCGACGGCGCGGCCGCCAGGGGCTATCCACGAGCGCGTCCAGGAGCGGGCAACGACCCGCATAACGATAAGTACCCCGACCGCAAGCACGGCATACAGAAGGAACCCTCCACGATAGGAGCCTGTGTGTTGTTTGGATTGTCCCAGCAGATTGGGGAGGATCCCCCCGCCGAGCGCGCCAATCTCGCCGATCATGCCGCCCGCGACCGCGGTGGTAAGAGGCCAGCGAAGGGGAACTAGTTGGAACGTCGCTCCATTGCCCGCTCCGAGCGCAGCGAAGCAAAGCATGAACAACAGGGTCGTCGCGACCAAAGGAGGTGTGGTCATCAGACCGAACAGTCCGGCAATAGCGATGAAGAACACGACGGAGAGAGTAGTGATTCCGCCTACACGATCTGCGAACCAACCACCGAGGACACGAGTGAGTGAGCCGGTAAGAGTCGCAAATACCGTGAGCGTACCCGCTTGAACTTTCGTGACATGGAATTGAGAGTAATAGAAGGACGGCAGGAAGGTGGCTAATCCGAGAAATCCTCCGAAGGTAATGATGTATATCAGGTTGAATATCCAACCATCGGTCTCGAAGAGGCACGAGAGATGCTGGCGCAGACTCTGATATTCGACGTCAGGTGGCTCTTTCGCGAAGACAGCCATGACGAGCAGAGGCAGTAGCATCATGGCTGCTGCAAATCCGTAGACGTGCTGCCAGCCGACGTGCATCGCGAGACGGGGAGCGAAGAGAGCGGCTAAGGCGGTCCCGCTGTTGCCAGCTCCCGCAATACCCATGGCAAAACCTTTATATTGCTTGGGGAACCAACCTGAACCTAGGGAGAGAGCTACTCCAAAGCTTGCTCCGGCGATGCCCAGGAGGACTCCCATGGCCAGGACGTCGTTGTAAGACTTCACGAAGAGGAAGCCATAGACTAAGGCAATTACGATTGCGGACATTTCTACGATGGCCGCATTTTTTCGCCCGATGTATTGGGACAAGACACCCAGTGGAAAGCGCAGAAAGGCTCCCGCAAGTGTAGGAATCGTGACCATTAAACCGATTTGGGAGGGGGTCAGGTGAAATTGTTCGGAGATGAAGGGGCCCATGGCGCCGTTGAGGACCCAGACCGCGAAGGAGAAGTCGAAGTAAAGAAAGGCTGCGAAGAGAGTTGGCGGGTGGCCCGACTTGAGGAAGGCTTTCATGTCTGCCATGGTTTTGAGTCGCTCCGTAGTGTTTTTTTAGTGGCGATTTCGTGGTAAAAATGTGGTCCGCTGATGGGCTATTTCCGGGACCGGCGGTCGCGCATGGGGGTGCGTTCGATGCGGACGGCGCACTGCTTGAAGTTGGGTTCGCGGGAGATGGGGTCGAAGTCTCCGAGGGTGACGATGTTGGAGTTGGTCTCGGCGAAGTGGAAGGGCATGAAGACCTGGCCGGGGGCGACAATGCCGGTGATGCGAAGTTCGAGGTCGGCAACGGCTCCGCGGCGACTGCGAACGGTGACGCGATCGTGGGGTTTGAGATCGAGGTTGGTGGCGTCGAGTGGGTTCATCTCGAGCCACGCGTTAGGAACCATGTTGTTGAGGAGCTCGACTTCGGCGGTCTTTGTGCGGGTGTGCCAGTGTTCGACGGTGCGACCGGTGTTGAGGATGAAGCTATAGTCGGCGTCAGGCTGCTCCTTGAATGGGTCGCAGGGAACGTTGTGGAGTATCGCGCGGCCGTCGGCTGTGGGGAAGATTCCGTCGCGATAGAGAGATTCGCCGCCCCACTGCAGTCCGTTGGCGTCGTCGATCTGCTGCCAGGAGAAGGTGGAGTAGTCGCACATGCGGCCGGCTGAGACTTGTTGCCACTCCTTGTAGGCGTCGTGAGGAGACTTCCAGTTGGGATAGAGGTCTTCGCGGACGCCTAACCTTTCTGCGAGTGAAAGGAAGATGTCGAAGTCAGGACGTGCTTCACCAGGAGGCGGCACGGCAGAATTGACCTTGGAGACGCGGCGTTCGGAGTTGGTGTAGGTGCCTTCTTTTTCTCCCCAAATAGCGGCGGGCAGAACGAGATGAGCGAAGTCGCTGGTCGGAGTGGGATGGAAGCCATCTTGAACGACCAGGAACTCCACGGACCTTAGGGCTTGTTCGAGCAGTTTGTAGTTGGGGAAAGAGACGGCAGGATTGGTTGCGATGAACCAAAGGGCTTTGATCTTTCCTTGCACCGCAGCCTCAATGATGTCTGGATAGGCGAGGCCACGAGCAGCCGGTATTCGATCGACGGGGAAGTTCCAGATGCGGGCGAGCGCCTCGCGGTCCGTTGGGCTGTCGAATTTGCGATAGCCCGGGAGGGACGAGGTGAAGCCCGCCTCGCGAGTGCCCATGGCGTTGCATTGTCCGGTGATGGAGAAGGGTGCGGCACCCGCGCGGCCAATGTTGCCGGTGATAAGAGCGAGGTTATTGATGGCCGTGACGGTGACTGCGCCTTGAGTGGAGTGGTTGACTCCCATCGTCCAACCAATGAAGGCGGATTTGGCTCGACCGTAGAGGAATGCGGTCTCGGTGATTTGCGCTTCCGTGAGGCCGGTGATGAGTGCGACGTGTGCAGGAGTGAAGGCAGAGACGAAGGCCGCGAACTCTTCGAAGCCATTGGTGTGCCGGTCAATGTAATCGCGATCGATTAGACCTTCGCGAATGAGAACGTGTGAGATGCCGTTGAGAAGCGCGATGTCAGAGCGCGGCTTAACGGCAAGGTGAAGGTCGGCCATCATTGCGGTTTTGGTAACGCGCGGATCGACGACGACGAGCTTGCGTGGTTTGGTGCCGGGGCCGCGATCGACACGGTGACAGAGGATGGGGTGGTTGTCTGCAATGTTGGCGCCGATGAGAAGGATGACGTCTGCGTTTTCCATGTCGGCGTAGGAGCCGGGTGGGCCGTCGGAGCCAAAGGAGAGCTTGTAGCCGGAGACGGCGGAGGCCATGCAGAGTGTGGTGTTGCCGTCATGGTTGCGAGTGCGAAAGCCCAGTTGGACGAGTTTGCCAAGAGTGTAGAACTCCTCGGTGAGGAGCTGGCCGGTGCCGACGACACCGAGCGATTCCCTGCCGTGACGGCCCTGGATATCGCGGATGCGTTCAACCATGGTGTCGAGGGCCTCGTCCCAGGAGACAGAAACGAGCACGCCGTTTTTACGGAGCAGAGGTTGTTTGGCGCGGCTGGGTGCGGCGAGGATGTGGTGCTCGGAAAGGCCTTTGGGGCAGAGCTTGCCGCGGTTGACCGGGTGGTCCGGGTTGCCACGGACGGCGACGGCCTTGTTGTCGCGCACGCCGAGGAGCATGCCGCAACCAACCGAGCAGTAGCCGCATGTGGTCTTGACCCACTTTTTCGGAATGCGTGAGGTGGCGGTGTAACCGAAGTCGGGATCCTTGGCGTAGGTGTACTTGTCGGTGCGGATGTCGATGCCGACGACGCGTTTGAATTGAGTCAGGAGAGAGTTCATGCGTGGACGCTCCTGACGAAGGTGAGGGCCATATTGAGAGGCACAACAGAGACAAAAAAGAGATACCGTGCAGAGATAACTCCAGCGAGGGCCGCAGGGAAGGCGAGCGTGGGCATTCCGGCGAGAGAGAGCAGAATAGCGAGGCCGATGAAGGCGAAGGAGACGAGGAAGATGCCGCGGAGGTCCGGGGTATTGAGTAGTGAGGCCGCGGCGCGACGCTCGTAAACACACGCATGATGCAGTCGAATGGTACGGACGATATGGTTCACGCCCCAGAGCGCTGAGAAGAGAATCAGGGGCCAGAGAGCGAAGCTAAGCGTGGAGGGCGGGGACGTGAAGGCGTGGAACATGCGAATCGAAGTCGTTGCGCAGATGAGGACCGGCGTGGCTGCACAGCCGAGGACCGCAGCACTGAGAATGAAATCGATGGGCGTGTGCGGAGTGTTCCAGGCGGGACGGGCGGGAACAAGGTAGATATAGGCGCTTGCAAGGATGCCTGCGATACCAAGAGTGGGAGTAAGTACTTTCAGCCCTAGCAAAACCAGAGCGATCTTGGAGTCGAGGTGCAGCGTGTGAACCCATGAGACTGCGGTCAGAGCGATGAGTGTGGCGAAGAAGAGACCGAAGAGGAGCACTTCGCGAGAGAGCCACGAGCGACGCCACATCTTGAGTGCTCGCCATGCATACGCGGGCCGGCCAAGGTGAAGAACGGAGATGGTTAAAGTGAATGCGGTGAGGGCCACAACCAGAGTGAGAGCGATGGGGCCGTCGTGGCGGGAGAGGAGCGCGGCGGCGAGTGTGCCTGCAGAAAGTTGGATCAGGGAGGTCATCCAGACGAGCGACCAGTGGGGGTGTTCGGGGCGAAGGGTTTCGATATCTACGCGTTCAAGACTGGCGTGGGCGTTCTCTGGCACCGTGATGCGAGTGGTGGAGATCGTCACCCCCGCGTTAGGCATGCCGGGCGCATTACCAGCGGCGTGGTCGCTGCGCCATTCGAGTTGATTGACAATCTCGATCTCGATGGCGGATTCCGGGCACGCATTGACACAGGCGGGCTCGAGTCCGTCGGTAAGGCGGCCATGGCACAGGTCGCATTTGCCGACGACGCCACGCTCCGGGTTGAACTGTGGGACCGAATACGGGCAGTTCCAGACGCAGTATTGGCAACCGATGCAGGCGTCGGCGGAGTGGAGAACGATTCCCGTCATGGGGTCTTTTGTAAAGGCGTCAACAGGGCAGCCTTTGATGCAGTCCGCGCTCAGACAATGATTACAACCCATGGAGAGATAGAAGCGGGCGGTGTTGGGGTAGGCGCCGCCTTCGATCTCTCCAATGCGGCGCCAGCGAAGATCCGCCGGCGTGTTGTTCTGCTCGTTGCAAGCGACCTCGCAGGAGCGGCAACCGATGCACTTGGTCATATCGAAGTGAAAGCGATATTGTTCTCCCGGTTCGAGGTGACGTTGCGGAATGAGTGTCGTCTTCACCTCGACTTGCGGCGTCGCAACGGGGAAGAATTCGAGTCCGTTCTCCGTCAGGCGCACGATTGAGGTCGCGGGATCGGTGTGCGCGAGTTCGTGGAGCGGGAGTGACATCGGTTTCCTCGTGAACGAACGGTTCTGAGTTGGCTAGTAGACGTCGCGGTGATAACGGTTCTGGTCTTTGAGTTGTTGCATATACTCGATGGCAGCTTCAAGGGGCAGGCCAGCCTGCTGTTCGACGATGGTGTGAAGGGTGGCATCGACGTCTTTGGCCATGCGGGAGGCGTCGCCGCAGACGTAGATGCTGGCGCCTTCTTCAAGCCACGCGTAGAAGTTGGCGGCGTGCTCCAGCATGCGGTCCTGCACGTAGATCTTGCGGTCCTGATCGCGGGAAAAAGCGAGATCGAGGCGGGTGAGATGTCCGTCCGAATGCATCGATTGGAGTTCGTCCTGGTAGAGAAAGTCCGTGGTAGCGCTGCGCTCTCCGAAGAAGAGCCAGTTGCGCCCGGTGTGGCCAAGGGCGCGGCGCTGATGCAGAAAGCTGCGGAAGGGAGCGACGCCAGTGCCTGGACCGATCATGATAACGGGGGCATCTGCGTTTTTTGGCAGACGGAACTTCTGGTTTGGCTGAATGTAGATGGGCAGACGATCGCCAGTTGGAACACGATCGGCGAGAAGAGTGGAGCAGACGCCGCCGCGGTCGCGATTGTGCGAACGATAGCGGACAACAGCCACCGTAGTGTGGATCTCCCCTGGGTGGGCACAGGGGCTGGATGAGATCGAGTAGAGACGCGGCGCGAGGCCGGGCAGCATCGCAACAAGGTCCGCAGGATCGTGCAGGACGTTGGGGTAATCGTGGAGGAGGTCAATGAGGCCTCGGTCGCAGGTGTATTTTTCGAGATGCGCCTGCTGCTCCGGAACGAGCAAAGCAAAAAGGGCGTGGCACTGAGCTGTCTGTTTTCCGATGGTGGCGTAGGCCCCGATCATCTTTCGAGTGAGGCGGGTGATTTGAAGATGGTTGAGAAGAGCATCGTGAAGTGTGGTTGCCCCGGACTTGGGAAGCTGTACGGGAACCTGGCCGCTGAAGTTGAGCGTGTGTAGGATTTCTTCGACGAGAGTGAGGTCATTTTGAGGTATGACTCCACAGGCGTCGCCAGCCTCGTAGGTAACGGCGGAGTCGCTGATGTTGAAGGCGAGATGGAGGGTAAGCTTGCTGGAGATGTCGCGAGTGAGCGGGCGCTTATCTACCAGCAGTGCGAGATAGGGATTCGTGCGATTGTGACTCGTGGCGGGTTCGTCGTTGTCATCACTGGAGACCAACGTTGCAGCGGCCCGCGCGGGGTTGACCGAAGGTGACGGTGCGGTGCGTACGGAGCGGGCGGCAGTGATTTCGTCCAGGCTGGCGTAGAGGGCTGTCTTCCATTTGGCGAAGGACTCGTCGAGATCAAGGTCGCAGTCAATGCGCTCCGCGATTCGGACGCCACCGAGTGCGGCGAGTTTGTTGTCGAGGTCTTTGCCGAATTTGCAGAAGTGTTCGTAGCTGGAGTCGCCGAGCGCGAGCACAGTGTAGGAGAGATCTCCGCAGCAGGGAAAGTGTTCGAGGCAGAGCTGTTCGTAGAAGGGCTGAATGGCGTCAGGCGCATCGCCTTCGCCATACGTACTGGCAATAAAGATGGCGTAGCGCTCTGCGAGTAATGCGGCGGGGGTGTAGCCCTCCAAAGAGATGAGTGAGGCGATGTGGCCTTTCGCTTTCAGGTCTTTGGCGACTCTGCGTGCAAGGCCTTCAGCGGTGCCGGACTGCGAAGCGTAGAGCACGGCTATTTTGAGCGATGGTGGCGGATCGGCAACAAGGCGGCCTGGGGAGGCGGAGTAGAGACCGGCAAGAAAACCGTTGAGCCAGCTGCGCTGCTCAGTCGTGAAGGGTGCATTGTCGGGGACGAAGGGGGGCATCTGCATGGCTAGGAGTTCTCCTGCGGGTTGCAGAACGATTGGAGTTCGGCGATCGTGTGGCGACGTGTGAATGCAAGGAAGGTCTCTTCGGGTCGGCGTTGCTGGATATAGGTGGCGAAGAGGTTCTCTATTCTGCTTGAAAGCTCGGTGAAACAGATGGCCGGGATAAGCTCACGCGCGAGGCCCTGATCTTGATCTGCGCCACCACCGATCAGGACCTGATAGCCTTCTTCCCCACCGACTTTAACGCCCATGAGGCCGAGGTCGCCGATGTAATGCTGGGCGCAGGAGTGATGACAGCCAGTGACATGAAGATTGATCGGCTGGTCAAGAACGGGAAATCGTTCGTCGAGACGATTCGCAAGTGCAACGCCGTGAGTCTTGGTGTCAGTTGCCGAGAAGCGACAACCCTGGTTGCCGGTGCAGGCGACAGTGCCGCTAAGCACTGTGCCCGCGTTGTAGTTTAGTTTGGCGTTCGTGAGCGCCTGTTGGGCTGCCGCGAGGTGTTCGGTGGAGATGTTAGGGATGATGAGGTTTTGCCAGACGGTGAGTCGCACTTCACCGGAACCGAAGCGGTCCGCGACCTCTGCGATGATGCGCATTTGCTGAACCGGCAGACGACCGACGGGGATGGAGAGGCCCATGAAATGGAGCTCGGGTTGCGATTGCGGATGGATTCCGATGTGTCCGGCGCGGTCGATGGGGCGGCGCGGTTCGCATTCTGATGCGGGGACGCGGATGAGCGGGAAGGCAAGTAGCTTCTCGGCTTCGCAGAGGAATTTCTCGATACCCCAGTTGTCGATGAGATATTTGAGTCGGGCCTTTTTGCGATTCGTGCGGTCGCCGTGTTGCGTGAAGACGCGAATCATGGCTGCCGCTACGGCGACGGTTTGATCGGGACGCAGAAGGATGCCACAGTCAGTAGCAAATTGACGATGGCCGGTGATGCCGCAGAGGAGGACGCGGAAATAGATGCCCGCCGGAACATTTCTGCCTTCGCCCGCTTCCACAGCCACGAAACCAATGTCGTTGGTGTCGGCGACAACCGAGATGGAACCTCCGTTATCGAACGCGACGTTGAATTTGCGTGGCAGCTCAAACATGTCTGGAGAGTTGGAGATGTAGGACTGCAGCGCTTCGGCGAGAGGGGCGACGTCAATCAGTTCCTGAGGATCGATACCGGTCGTGGGCGAGGCGGTAATGTTGCGGATGTTGTCTGCCCCGGACCCGCGCGAGTTCATTCCAAGCGACTGAACGCGATTCAGTACGCGGACAATATCTTTTGGCTGGAGCTCGCGGATCTGCAGATTGCTGCGAGTAGTGAGATCGACACGGCCCGGACCCCAGTCCTCGGCCATTTGGGCAAGCCCGCGGAGTTGATAGGTCGTGAGGATGCCGCCCGGAATACGAAGGCGGAGCATGAAGGAGTCCTGCGTGGGGGCGACATGAAACAGGCCAAAGTATTTAGCGCGGAAACGATCGTCCTCGGTGGGCGCCTGGTTCTGATTGGAATACTGAAGAAGCTTCTCCCAAATGGTGAAAGGATTCTGCTCGAACTTCCAACGCTCTTCCTTGGAGAGATCGGAGACTGGAATGTTGAACCACAATGGTTCGGATTCGACCGTGTCGTTGGGCAAGCATAACTCAGGATCGTTTGTGATTCGCCCATCAGCGGTGTGTCCAACGAAAGGAGCGAGGCCACGCTGGGAGACGCCCGCGAAGAAGCCTCGAAGATATTCCTTTTGTTCGTTGGTAAACTCTGCCGAATTGATGATGGTATTGCTGCTCATGCCGAAGTCCCTCTTGAAGCGACAAGTCGTGTACACGGAACGAACGAGTGTCTGCTTGTGCGAGCTGCCGGTCTACGAACAACAGAGGAAGACCAGCAGACGCAAGCCAGAATGAATCGCAGCAGATAGTCCCTTACGAGGGGATCTGCGGATTACGATCAGGGCTCTTCTTGGAGCTTGGGATGAACTTGGGAGTGTGATAGGCCGGACACATCATGGTGCCGACGATTGCCTCGAGCGGTCCGGACGGACTCGTCGATGAGCAGAGCTTAGCGCGAAACAAGCATGAGCGCAAGTATCAAACGCGCGGAAAAAAGAAAATGACGGGGATGCTTCAGATGTTTCTTGCTTGAATTGTTGGGCACAGCCACAATCCGCACACCCTCATCAGCATGTGACACCTTGATGTGTCGCACAGATTTCACGCGTACAGGAACTACCCAAGCCGGTGGGGCCATTTCCCGAGCGTCAAGTCTCAAGTCATTCCGTGAATGGGCCTTATGCTCATGCAGACGATCGGCCAGATCGGTTTCAGTGCCTCATCTCCCATTTTCGGAAACCTTGAAGTAGGCTGCCGGGGTTGTCCCAAGCGACTTTCTGAAGGCTGCGATGAAAGCGCTGGGATACTGTAGCCGGCATCAAGAGCCGTGTGAGTGACCTTGGCGCCCTCGCCAAGCAGTATTCTTCGGCCGCGGCAGTGACGCTGAATCTTTCCCAACATAGCGTCTTTCGCCATTATGCCCGTGCTGACGGTGGAGCGCACACCGACTCTGGAATCCATATCGACATGAGGAAGCTCGTTTGTGTTTCGATGCAGTCCCGTGCCCATCACGCCAGATGGGCTGTCACGGTTAGAAATCATGCTCTGCTCCAGCGCACGCACCATGGAATAAGACTCAACGAACAGGCACAATGCTGGCCAGGAGTGCGGCAACCCTCCAGCGACAGGCATCCATCTGCAAGAACCTCAACATAATCACAGCTCTCCTTCCTGAGCAGTCGTTGTGACCAGGCCAAGGCTGGCAATCACTGGAATCAGTATCAGGATCGCGAATGTTGTTGTGATCATCCCCCCAACAACGACGCGTGCCAGTGGCTGCTGAGCCTGGACGCCTATTCCATGGGAGATCGAGGCGGGAAGTAGCCCTAGTCCAGCCGCCAGGCACGCCATGAGGACCGCACGCATCTCCCCGATGCTGGCGCGAATAATGGAATGTTGCGCACCGCGCTCATGCGCCTCTACGCGACGAATTCCCGCCACAAAGACCAGTGCGCCCAGTGTTGCAACCCCGATCACCGAGGCGAAACCCACGGCCGCCGAGATACTGAATGGAGTACCTGAGACAAGCAGCGAAAGAACACCACCAGCGATCCCAAAAGGCAGCACCGACATGACCGCGAGCGCATCGCGCAGCGAATTGAACGATACATAAAGCAGGCCGAGAATGACACCCACCGTAATGGGAATAACAATAGCCAGCCGCTGTTGCTCCTTCCGCAAGCTGTCGTATTCGCCGGCCCATTCGTAGTGATATCCCTCGGGAACATGAACTGATCTTTCGAGCCTGGACTGCACATCGGCAATTGTGCCGGCCAGGTCACGTCCGCGAACGCTGAACTTAATGGGGATATAGCGGCGGCCATTCTCGCGATAGATCATGAAGGCGCCTTCTTTGAAACCAATCTGTGCGACCTCACCGAGAGGAACGCGATTGCCGTCCGCAGTAGGTAGCAGGATATTTCGCATCTCTTCCACATTTTCCCTGTACTGGGGTTGGTAACGCACGACAAAATCGAATCGGCGGTCGCCTTCAAGAATCTGCGTTGCTGCGGTTCCGCCGATCGCGGCCTGAACCGCTGCATTGATGTCGGATGCCATCAGGCCGTAGCGCCCCGCAGCTGCGCGATCAATCGAGATGACGAGGTTCGGCTGTCCCGTTTCTTTGAAAATGGCGAGGTCAGTTATCCCCGGTACGGCTGACATCACATCCATAATCTGTTTGGCCGTCTGCGCCAGGACCTCAATGTCGTCGCCGAACAGCTTGAGCGAATTCTCGCCCTTCACGCCCGACATCGCCTCTTCCACGTTGTCCTGAATGTTTTGGGAAAAGTTGAAGGCAACGCCTGGATATTTGGCCAGCGCCTTGTTCATCTGATCAATGAGTTCGTCCTTGCTGCGGACGGTGGTCCACTGTGATTGCGGCTTGAGATCGACCTCGAACTCGATGTTGTTGAACGTTGTCGTATCCGTTCCGTCATCCGGGCGCCCTGCCTGTGAGACGATCTGCTTCACCTCCGGAAATGAACTGAATATTTTGCGCATCTCGTCGGCGAGCTTCACAGAGTAATCAAAAGACACATCCTGTGGAAGAGTTGCGCGAACCCAGAGGTTTCCCTCTTCCAGAGATGGCATGAACTCGCCGCCAACAGCGAAGAAGGAGGACAGCGAACCGATGAGAAAAACCAAAGCGCCTGTGAGGACGATCTTGCGGTGACGAATCGCGCGGATCAGAGTGCGCTCGTAGTGGTGCTTCAGCCAGCGGATAAGCCGCGGATCGGCGGTGTGACCGCTGCGCACCGAGCGGCGAAAGGACGCAAGCACGGGTGCAAAAAAGAGAGCAAAAATCAATGCGCCGGTGAGCGCATACCCGTAGGTGATCGACATCGGCGCAAAGATTCGTCCCGGAACCCCCTTCATCGTGAAGAGCGGAATGAACGCGACCAGGATGATCAGCGTGGAGAAAAGGACCGGCTTCGCCGCTTCAGAGCTGGCTTCAGAGATCAAATCGAGGCGATGCTCATCGTTCCTGGCCTCGTGAAGACGCCGGTAGATGTTTTCAAGAACTACAATTGCCGAATCGACGATGATGCCGAAGTCGATCGCGCCAATGGAAATCAGATTGGCGGAGCGGCCGCTGGCCGACATCAGTCCAAATGCGAACAGCACCGCAAACGGAATCGTCAGTGCCGTCACCAGCGCGAGCGGGACATCGCCGAGAAACACAAGCAATAGCAGTGTGACGAGAGTCAGACCAGTGAGAACGACATGCCACACTGTGTCCGTGGTGGTGTCGATCAGGGCCGTGCGATCGTAGATCGTGTCGATCTTCATCCCTTTCGGGAGAAGCCCGGAATTGAGGACATCGATCTTCGCACGCAGCGCTTTGAGAGCCGGCAAGGATTGTTCACCGCGCTGAAGCAGTACGGTGCCTTTCACGATGTTGCTTTCGCCATTCCGGCCGACGCGCCCCAAAGGTGGTTGGAAACCCTCGCGAATATCCGCGACGTCGCGTAGGTAAATCGGAACGCCGTTATGCTCTGCGATGAGGACAGAATCCATCTCGTTGATCCCAGCGAGCAGACCAACCCCGCGCACATTCACATTCTGGTCGCCGACTTGAAGATAATTGCCGCCGGCGTTCTGATTGCTTGAACTGATCGCCGCAATTACCTGTGGCAACGTGATGTTGTACTGCAGCAGCTTGTTCGGATTAATTTCCGCCTGGTATTGCTTGGTGGTCCCACCGAATGTGCTTACATCGATGATCCCAGGGACTTGCTTTAATTCGCGGATCACAAACCAGTCCTGCGTCGCCTTCAACTCGTTCAAGCTATAGCCGGCGCCCTTTAGTTGATACCGGTAGATTTCTCCGACAGCAGACCACGGAGACAGTTGCGGCTGCAGACCTTGAGGCAAGGTGACCGTCTGCAGACGATTCAGGACCTCCTGGCGATCCGCGAAATAGTCTGAATCGAAATTGAAGTACAGCTTCACATCGCTTAATCCGAACAGGCTGGTGGAGCGAACGTACTCGAGATGAGGGATACCGTTCAAAGTGGTTTCGATTGGGACTGTGACCTGCTGCTCCATCTCCTCGGCGGACCATGACGGGTTTTGCGTGATCACATCGACCAGAGGAGGAGAAGGATCGGGGTAAGCTTCGATGTCGAGGCGCATTACGGCCCATGTGCCCGCCGCAAGCCACGCAAACATCGCGATAAGCGCGATAACTCGATACTCGAGAATTGTCCTGATCAGGCTCTTCATTGCTGGCTTGGCCCTCCAGTCAGGAGTTCCACACCCTGTACCGCGATCTGCTGGCCCACCTGGAGACCCGAGGTAATCTCGACCTTGCCGTCGATGGCCTGTCCCGTCGTTACGCTTCTTCGCTCAAGCTGGCCATTGCTGCTGACAAAAACAGTTGTCTTCTGCCCCTCATGGATCACCGCCGAAGCAGGAATCACAATTGCGGTATGCTTGGCCACGTCGACGCGGATTGTGGCGAACATCTCCGGCTTCAGCTTCTCCCCGGCGTTTGCGAGGGCCACTCGCACCTTCAGAGTGCGCGTAGTAGGATCGAGCGCACCGGAAAGGGAGTCGATGCGGCCCGTCCACTGCTGGCCCGGATACGCGTCAAAGGTGACCGTCACCGGTTTCCCGGGCTGGACCTTGGCAATGTCCTTCTCATAGACATCACCCACAACCCACACGGTTGAGAGATCGGCGAGCGTAATTAATGCGTCCGCATTGTCGAGCGACTTCGAAAACTCGCCCGGTGCGGCATTTACCGTGAGCACCACTCCCCGTGAAGGTGAGTGCAGTGGGACCCGGTCAGTAGCGGCGGCCGGATCGAGATTCAGCATCTCAAGCCGCTGCCGCGCACGGACCAACTCAGCTGCCGCGGAGTCAGACTCGGCTTTTGCATCGATATAGTCCTTCGCTGCAACTGCGCCGTGTTCAAACAGCGTCTTCTCACGGTCCGCAGCCCGCGAGGCGCGTTCTGCTTCAATATTCGCCTTGGCGAAGTCGGACCGCGCCAATCCCGCGTCGCTGCTGTCGACTAATGCGAGCGTTTGTCCGCGCTGGACTGTATCGCCTGGCTTGACGTCAATCCCGCTAACCCTTCCGCTGGCTGGAGAGAAGATACGAAACACCTTCGTAGGATCGGGTTGCACCTTTGCACCGAGTTCTAGCTGGTCCTGGATCGGCTGTTCCGACACGGTCAGATAGCGAACCGGCCGTTCCGTCTCAGGTGATTGAGTGGTTACAACCCCGCTCTCGTCGTGGCGATTGCAGGCGCAGAAACCAAAGTTCAAAACAAACGTGCAGGCCACGAAAGAGGCTAAGTTCCGATTCGTTATCATTCGATCTCTCTCGCTGGTGCGCAATAGACACCGGCACACTTGGTTTGCAAGCGCGTTAAAGATGGGATCAGACGCGCAGACGTGACGCGCGCGAATCTGAGCAAATTGAAATGGAGTCTAAAGCCAGAGAACGGATGGAGGGCCGCGAGAGGGGTTGGGCGCGCGAGGCATGGAGTGAGCGAACAGCAATTCGAGCCAGAGGTTGCGGACGCCGAAACTGTCAGCCGCGGAGAACGACGTTGACCGCGCATCGGCTGTTTCGAGGCCAGTTCTTGCTGGAAGCCAAATCGACGGCCCGTATTGTCCCTGAATTCGAGCCCGAAATTTGATGCGCGCTTCGGTTTGCGACGGATAATTCTCGCTGTTTATCTTGCGAAAGGAGCCGTGCCCGTCATTGAGCCAGATCTGCAAACGCTTGCGCGTGAAAGTCTGCAGAACAACGATGTCGGGAGCACCATCTGCATTGACGTCGAGCGCTGAGACGGAGAGTTCCGATTCATCCGAAGAAAATGTGAATCCGGTGTTCGCTCCGGCCGTGAGGTGTATCTCAACCCGAAACGATCTCTGCCCGTCGGCTTGGCCGGCATCGAGAAGAACCGCGCCGTCGGGTCGCTGGTCCTTGTCAAAATCCGCTGCGACGATCCGCTGACTGAATGTGTGCTGCAGCAGACGTGCGGGCGAGTCGAAGCGAGACAAAGCCCCGCGAATCCCGTCTTGCGCCCGTCCATTCGACGTCAGCAAGAGGAGCACCGCAAGCGCACTCCAGTATAGGTAGCGACGAATCTTCATTCAGTTACGCCGAGTATAGTTTTTCTCCCCAACTCAGACAAATGCACCATTGCGAAATAGGAACGATCCCGTCACAGGTCAACTGGCGAGAACAGGACCATAGCATTCATTGAACACTATGGAACACTCCCTCAAGTCCCGGGAAACGCACAGGCGTCCACGCTCGCACGCCGTGCTCGAAATCGGCATGTTTTCAGGATTGCAACGGATAACAAACGAGCGAAAACCCCTTTAATAGCTACACGAATCGATCTCTGCGCCTTAGAACTCAATTGAGACAGGTCAGGTTGTTGAGGGCAGTCTGATAAAAGAATCTAGTTAGTGCCCGATTGCGAACCCCTCAGAAGCTCCGACCATTTCGACGAGCATCCTTGGATCACACGAAGCCGTTGCGCCCGTCTTGTCAACGCGCTTGTCTGTGGAAACATGCTAGTATTCATTCACCAATTGCGAGTAGAGCGCGGTTAACAACCGCTTCCTTGCCAGGCCTATATGACGGGCTCGAAGGGGAAAGCCGTTTCAGGGTCGATGCGGCTTTTCTAAATGCGTTTCCGCACTTTAGAAAGGACGAACAATGGCACCCTCCAAGCTCATCTCGCGGGCTGCGATCCTTGCTATCGCAGTTGTACTGTTTGCTCTTCCAGTATCGGCACATGCCGATATTTACCAGATATTGGCTCTTCAAACCGACAACAATCACAACCTTTTCGGCATCGACACCGCAGGCGACGTAGTCATCTCCAGTGGTGCTAATGACTGCAAAACTTTAGGGCCTTTAGTCGACTTTTGTTACGAGACCTTTGTTGGTGGCGTCCTCTCTTCCCTGTCAGCCACGATCCCTTCCCTTGCTTACGACAACGGAACTCCGTGCACTCCCAGTCTGCCTCCTGGCGTCTTTAATTTCGTCCAGGGAGTGTGCAACAACGGGCGGGAGGCGTTTGAATCGGGAACACAGGGAAGTGGTACTGCCTCGGCAGGGTTGTACACGGGGCCGGCTGTCGCAGACTTTCTACATGGGCCCGTAGCCGACACGATCTTCATGAATGCAAGCGGAGATATTGCGTTTTCGGATAGCCTCAATGAGGAGATCTTTGAGGCGGTTGACCTTTCGACTGACGTTACTCCGGAACCGAGCACGCTGGTCCTTCTAGCTACGGGAGTGCTTGGCGCAGGAGCATTGCGTCGACGTTTCGTAAGGTGAAAGGGAGCGCTATGCAATCGTGAGCCGTGGCGACAAAGAACTAGGAGAGCTTCGCTTTACGAAACTGTGTGGGACTCATCTTGCATTGCAGAAAAGCACGGGACACTCTTGCGAAGTGCTGTTGGGTTCGGAAGGGGTCGGGAGATGGAGCAGCCTATGGTCCATGACAGCGCGTGAATCTCAACGCCTGAGCCCCGAACGAAGGGGCAAGGATGACGTCAGAGACGAAATATTACAGTCTTTCAGGCGTATTCATGGCAAAACTACCAGTCTTCTGGCCATTTAATGTTAGTCGTCCCGCATCTAGGCTGCCTGCATTCGGCGTCTAAGAAGCGTGCCCAGTTCATCGTCAACATCCCCCACTTCGCCTGGCGGAGCGCCGTCCACGCGTGAAGTGCGTTCTCCGACCTTCACTAAGTTGAAGGATCTAGACGATAACGAGTTGATGGCGCATTTGCAGGGTGGCTGCAACGATGCTCTTGCTGTCTTGTTCGACCGCTACTATCGCCTCGTCCTGAGCATTGCTCTGAAGATCGTTCGCGATCCGGGAGAGGCCGAAAACGGAGCGATCAGTACCAGAGCAACATGGAGTATGGGATGATTTCCTGGGAAACAGATGTCTGGGGACGCGTGCGCTCCCAGCATGCTGCCGCACAGGAAACCTACGAAGCGGTGGCGCTGGATTATGCTTTTGCTCGGCAATCGCTGGCTGCTTTGACCGCCAAGAGCTGGTACCTGGCCATTGAGACTCGGCGCCTTCTTGGACTCGCGCAACAGAGTGTTGCCATATATACCCAAGTGCTCGACCTGGTGAAAATCAGACGGACCGCGGGCAAGGTCGCAGACCTGGATGTGGCTGAAGCGAGCTATGAACTCAATGAAGCTCAGAATCAAGTGCTCATCATGCAGAGCCTCTACAGCCAGGCACGTCGCAGCCTCGAAGTACTTGTAGGGCGCTACCCTTCAGCCGAACTGGCAGTGGCAGAAGAATACGCCCCGCTGCCGCCGCCAGTTGCACCCGCACTTTCCTCTTCGCTTCTTGAGCGGCGACCCGACATTGTTGCTGCAGAACATCAGGTAGTGTCGGCGTTCCGGAGTTATGAGGCCGCGAGGCTTGCGCTGCTACCGAGTTTTTCGTTCGATCTCGAAGGAGGGCGCCTGAGCGATCGGTTGCTCTCCGTGCTCGGTCTCAATCCCTGGCTAATGCACAGCGTGGTTGGGATGACCGTTCCCATTTATGAGGGAGGAGCGTTGCAAGCGCAGATTAGGATCGCTACTGCGCGGGAAGACCAGGCTGTCGCACACTTCGGTGGTGTCGCTCTCAACGCTTTTGACGAAGTGGAGGTTGCCTTGACTAATGAACGGCTGCTCGCCGAACAGGTCCCCTATATTGAAAACGCAGTCCTTGACCACACAGAGGCCGTTCGGGTATGCCATCGTCTCGCAGACAGACATTGCCGACGCGCTGAAGAAACTCGAAGCGAGCTAAGACTTCTCGAATCTCACGCTGATCTCAAGAATGCACTCAGGAATACGTTGTTCGATCCTTTGCTTTGATCGACTCCAAGACGTCTGTATAACCCGTAACTGTCTCGGAAAGTAATTTGAGAGGAGCGCCTTCCGATCCCTTTACCTTGGACGATAAGCTATCCACATTCTTCATGATGGGAGCCCACAGCCTGTGCTCGTCGGGAACCGTGGCGAGTACAAACTTATCGATGGATTCGGTCTCCTGCGCGAGATATAAATCGAGAATGAAAGCCAACTTTGTGAGTCGAAGTTTAATAGCTCCGGAGATCATATGCTGGCTCGCCACCCGTTCGCGACCATTCTGCGTCCAGCTTCCCATCTTAAAAAGCTTCCACTCCGCTACATCAGGGGAGGTATTGATGAGGTGCTCTAGCTCCTGTCTCCATACAGATCGGAGTTCGTATAAGTCTTTTCGCCACCGCAGCAGATCCTCCAGATCACGCGAACTGATGCTTCCCGACAGGCGCTCCTTTGCCATCTGGTAAATGCTCTCCAGTTGGGCCTTCTGGTCAATTTCCCGTCCGGCAATCAGTGCGTCCATCTTTCGGTCCAGAATGTCGAGACGCCGCACAACGTCCATGCCAGAAATCACGTGAGCCACAGACACGACGATTGAGGATATTTGGGCGAACTTCGCGGGGTTTATCCGTCGCCCTTTCGCCATCTCAATGAATCGTCCCGTGTCGCTATCGCTCAGGATCGGAAGAGCGCCACCGGCGTCCTTGGCCATCGGAATGACCGCATCACCCGATTTGTAGAGCCTCATGCCACGTTTCGTAAACTCGTAGGCAATATGCAAAGACCTCTGATCCTTGGCTAACGAGACACTCTGAATCACCAAGTTTACCGGATCAATCCCGAGTTGATAAGACATCCTCTCGGTGGCGTATTGGCTCAGCGAATTGCCCAATGCGGACGTATTCAGCGCATCCGAGAAGGACACGCTTAAGAGCGGTGACACAGGCCGCCGGAGTGCAATCTCCGCTGACGTTGCTGTCTCACTTGAATGTGAATTCTTCCTCAAAGCAGGCAGCATATGCCAAGCCACAGCGAGCAAACATACGACTACAACAGCAACTGCGATAGCCATCAAATTTGGGTGGATCAAGAGCGAGCCCTTCTTCCTGAATCTCGAAACCTAAACCAGTTCGCAGCTTGAATTGAGCCGGTCACACTAGACTTGCTCGACTTTGTCTACAACATCGAAAGAAACACCGAGCGCAGCGAAGTGTTTGTGTCCGCAACGGGCTTTATAGGCTTCCGATGTCCGCATCTTTTGGTAGTTGCGATTTAGATCGACTTGAGCATCTGAGAGAGCGGACGCGAGTTTGTCCACGTCGTCCGAACTGGACCGTTTCGTCAGCTCATGCGCAAAGAGCTTGGCGTGATAGGCCGTCAGACTCATCGGCTCGCAGTATTCTCCGTGCACCAAGTTTAGAGCACTCCGTAACTTTGGGCACAGTTTGGGCACAGAAAAACGCATCCAAGGATGCGTTTATTCGCCAAACTATTGACTCTATTGGTGCCGGGAGGGGGGGTCGAACCCCCACGACCTTGCGGTCGGCG
>CAVSQQ010000008.1:0-429928 GCA_963730135.1 uncultured Acidobacteriaceae bacterium | reverse complement strand
TTGGCGGCTTTTTCGAATTCGAATTTTTTGGCGGCTTCGCGCATGTCGGATTCTAGTTTGCCGATGTAGGTGTCGAGTTCCTGCTGGGTGGCGAAGTCGGGCATGCCTTCGGCTTCGTCGGTGAGGTCGGCGTAGTCGGCGTTGATGATGCCGGCGAGGCCCATGGCGAGGGGGCGGATGATGGATTGTGGGGTGATGCCGTTTTCTTCGTTGTAGATTTCCTGCTTTTCGCGGCGGCGATTGGTCTCGTCGATGGCTCGCTGCATGGATTCGGTCATCTTGTCGGCGTAGAGGATGGCGCGGCCTTCGATGTGGCGGGCGGCTCGGCCGATGGTTTGGATGAGGGAGCCCTGGGAGCGGAGGAAGCCTTCTTTGTCGGCGTCGAGAATGGCGACGAGGGAGACTTCGGGAAGATCGAGGCCTTCGCGGAGTAGGTTGATGCCGATGAGGACGTCGTACTCGCCTTTGCGGAGGTCGCGGAGAAGTTTGATGCGTTCGAGGGTTTCGATCTCGGAGTGCATGTAACGGCAGCGGACGCCGACTTCGGTGTAGTAGCTGGCGAGGTCTTCGGACATGCGCTTGGTGAGGGTGGTGACGAGGACGCGTTGGTTTTTTGAGGCGCGGTCGCGGATCTCGGCGAGGAGGTCGTCGATCTGGCCTTTGATGGGGCGGATTTCGACGACGGGGTCGATGAGGCCGGTGGGGCGGATGATCTGTTCGACGACGACGCCGGCGGATTTGGTGAGTTCGTAGGGGCCGGGGGTGGCGGAGACGTAGATGATCTGGCCGGTGCGGGATTCGAACTCTTCGAATTTGAGGGGGCGGTTGTCCATTGCGGAGGGGAGGCGGAAGCCGTAGTCGACGAGGTTTTGCTTGCGGCTGCGGTCGCCGTGCCACATGCCGTGGAGTTGGGGGACGGTGACGTGGGACTCGTCGATGAAGAGGAGGTAGTCCTGGGGGAAGTAGTCGAGGAGCGTGGGCGGGGGTTCGCCGGGGAGGCGGCCGGAGAAGTGGCGGGAGTAGTTTTCGATGCCGTGGCAGTAGCCGACGGATTTGATCATCTCGAGATCGAAGCGGGTGCGCTGGTGGATGCGCTGGGATTCGACGAGGCGGCCTTGCTGTTCGAGTTCTTTTTCCCACCACTCCATCTCTTCGAGGATGGTGGCGATGGCGGTGGTCTTGCGCTCGGGTTGGACGACGTAGTGGGACTTGGGGTAGATGGGGAGGCGGGAGTATTTCTGGCGGACGGTGCCGAAGAGCGGGTCGATCTGAGAGAGCGAGTCGATCTCGTCGCCGAAGAGTTCGATGCGGTAGGCGTTTTCGTCGTAGGTGGGGTAGATCTCGATGATGTCGCCACGGACGCGGAAGGTGCCGCGACGGAAGTCGACGTCGTTGCGGTCGTAGAGGATTTCGACGAGACGGCGGGTGATGTCTTCGCGGCGGATGCGCTGGCCCTTTTCGAGGAGCATCAACATGCCGTAGTAGGCTTCGGGCGAGCCGAGGCCGTAGATGCAGGAGACGGAGGAGACGATGATGGCGTCGCGACGTTCGAAGAGACTGCGGGTGGCGGCGAGACGAAGTTTGTCGAGCTCTTCGTTGACGGTGGACTCTTTCTCGATGAAGAGATCGCCGGCGGGGATGTAGGCTTCGGGCTGGTAGTAGTCGTAGTAGGAGACGAAGTATTCGACGGCGTTGGAGGGGAAGAAGGATTTGAACTCGTGGTAAAGCTGGGCGGCGAGGGTTTTGTTGTGGGCGAGGATGAGCGCGGGACGCTGCAGCTCTTCGATGACCTTCGCCATGGTGAAGGTTTTGCCGGAGCCGGTGACGCCGAGGAGGACCTGATCTTTTTCGCCGGCGTGGATGCCGGAGATGAGCTCGGCGATGGCTCGGGGCTGGTCGCCCTGGGGCTGGTAGGTGGTTGAGAGCTGAAAGTCCATCTTTGTAGGATAGTGGATAGAGAGCGGAGGTGGTGAATGGGCGAAGGGACGGAGTTGTGGCTGATTCGGCATGGGGAGACGGAGTGGAGTCTGAGCGGGGCGCATACGAGCCGGACGGATATTCCGCTGACGGAGGAAGGACGGAGGCGCGCGGAGAAGCTGCGGGATTATTTGAAGGGGACGAAGTTTGATGCGGTGTTTGTGAGTCCGATGCAGCGGGCGCGGGAGACGTGTGCGATTGCCGGGTTTGGGGATGTTGCGAAGATTGATGAGGGATTGAGGGAGTGGGACTACGGGATCTACGAAGGGAAGACGACGAAGGAGATTCAGGCGCAGATTCCGGGATGGTCGGTGTGGAAGAATGAGATTGTGGGTGGTGAAACGGTGGAGCATGTGGGGGAGCGCGCGGATAAGGTGACTTTGCAGGCGTTGACGGCTGACATGCCAGTGCCGTGGAAAGTATCCACTCCTGCCAGCGGAAACGTGGCTTTGTTTTGGTCTGCGCAGCATAGCGGGAAGGTGGCGCTGTTTGCCCATGCGCATATTTTGCGGATTCTGGCGGCACGGTGGATTGGGTTGGATGCCGTGGATGGGGCGCTGTTTGCGTTGGGGACGGGAAGCGTGAGCGTGCTGGCGTGGGAGCGAGAGACACGGGTGATTCAGAGCTGGAATCGATGTTTTGGAACGTAAGAACGTGGCGGCTAGGATTCAAAAGCTGGCGGCTAAGATTTGAGCGTGCGGCTAGGATTTGAGGCAGGCATCGAGGATGGAGAGCCAGTCGGCCGGGGTGTGGGCGAGGTAGTCGGGCGGGGCGTCGGCGAGGGAGTGGGGTTTGAGGCCGAAGGTGCAGCCGATGCTGCGGGCGCCGCAGTTGCGGGCGGTGAGGACATCGATGTCGGTGTCGCCGATCATGGTGGTTTCAGCGGCGGCGATGGTGTGGTGGACGAGGGCGCCGGCTTCGGCGATGAGGCTTTGCAGGCCGTGGGGGTCGGGCTTCTTGGTGTGAAAGCTGTTGCCGCCGTAGTTCTGGAAGAAGAAGCGCGAAAGGCCAAAGTGAGCGCAGATGTCGCGAGACGGATTGACGGGTTTATTGGTCAGGACGGCCATGAGGATGTCGGGGTGTGCGGCTCGAATGGCTTCGAGGGTTTCGAGGACGGCGGGATAGAGGGTGGTGTAATCGAGTTTGTGGATGCGGTAGTAGTCGAGGAAGAACGTAAGCGCGGCGGTCACATATTCTTCGTCGTGAATATCGCCTTCGGGGTCGCCGATGGCGCGGCGGACGAGGAGGGAGGCTCCGTCTCCGATGTAGCTGGAGATGACGGCCTCGGGAAGCTCAGGTTTGCCAAAGTGGGCCAGGGTGGCGTTTACGGAGTTGCATAGATCGACGCGGGAATCGATGAGGGTTCCATCGAGATCGAAGACGAGGAGACGAGGCGGCGGAGGGGAAAACATTGTTTCAGGGTAATCGATTGTGAGTTAGTGTAAGCTTCTTTGGGAATCGGGAATCAGGAGGCTGTGAGTATGGCGATGAACGGAGACTGGAACCGAAGGCAGTTTGTTGCAGGGTTGACAGCTGCGGGCGCGGCCGGCGGCCTGGGATTGGGCGGTGTGGCGGCGCTGGCGCAGACCAAGTTGTCGGGCGAGGCTGCGATGCGCGAGCTGTTGGCAGGGAACGAACGGTTTGCAGCGGGAAAGATCAATTCGTTTGCCGAAGACCTGGAAATCCTGAAAAAGAAGACGGTGAATAAACAGGAGCCATTCGCCGGTGTGCTCTCCTGCGCGGATTCGCGTGTGCCGGTGGAGATTATCTTCGACCAAACCATCGGCGAGATTTTTGTGACGCGAGTGGCGGGCAATATGGTGACACCGGAGCTGATTGCGAGCATGGAATATGGCGTCGCGGTGCTTGGGATCAAGGCGTTGCTGGTGCTGGGACACTCGAACTGCGGGGCGATCAGTGCGACGATTGCGGCCAAAGATGTGCCGGGGCAGATCAGCGTGCTGTATCAGCATCTGATGCCTGGAATTCGCGATGGGCATGGCGATCTGGCAGCGTCGGTGCGATCGAATGTCGCTTTTCAAACGAGGCTTTTGCGCGAGGGTTCGACGATCATCGCGAAGGCGGTGCGCGATGGCGCAGTGAAAGTTGGCGGCGGCGTATACGACCTGGGGACGGGAAAAGTTACGATTGTCGCTTGACGGGTCTTAAGGGTGGTGAGAAAAAAAGAAGCGGCCACGAGTGAGTTCGTGGCCGCATTTCTGTTGTGATTAAGACTACTTGATCCGGATGTCGCCGGAGCCGGTGCTGACGCGAATGGTGGGACCTCCGCCGTTGACGACGCCTTCGACGTGGTGGCGGTTGAGGCTGCCCTGCATGGTCATGGGTTGAGAGACGGTGATATCGCCGGAGCCGGTTGATGCGTCGAGGGTGAAGCGGGCATTGCCGACGCCGAGACGGACGGAGCCGCTTCCGGTGCCGATCCTCCAATCACCGGTGGGTTGGCCTGCGGCGTCGATTTCGCCGCTTCCGGTGCGGGCTCTGAGGGTGCCGTTGACGCCAGTGATATGGATGCTGCCGCTTCCGGTCTCGGCTTTAACGTCGCCGGAACCGGCCTGCTGAAGCTCGATCGCTCCGGAGCCGGTAGAGGCGTTGATGCTGTTGGTTGCGGGGAGGGCGATATCGTAGTCGATGCTGATGTTGCGATAGAGGTCGTTGTCGTGCTGCTGGCCGATGCTGATGTCGCTGCCGTTCTGAACGATGGGCGGATTATTGACGATCTGTTGCATGCGGCTTTCTACGTCGCTGCTGCTGCCGCTTGGCCAACCGGAACTGGAGTGGAGATGCCCGGTAATTTGAATCTGATTGGCGGAACCGGGATGAATATGGATGTATCCGGAGCCGGTGGAGACGGAGACGTTTGGCGAGCCGCTGACAGTGAGGGTGCGCGAGAAGTTGGCGTCGGCGGCAAATGCAGAAGAGGCGGCGAGGGCGAAGAGGATTGCGGTGGAGGTGAGGGCGAGACTTTTGATGGGCTTGGTTGTCTTCATTTTCATGGGGATTCCTTTTGTCGGCTCTGGCGACCTGGTTTTAGATGCTGACTGTATCGAAAAGGTGCTGGCCCGTTCGCTCTGACGGCGAGTTGAAAGATTTGCCACTGGCCTTGCGGTGAAAGCTACTGCTGAAGGATGACGGTTTCGCCGGATTTGAGGCCGGCGAGGACTTCTGTCTTGGTTCCATTGGAGATGCCGGCCTTGATATCGACCTTGCGGCGACCGGTCTTTCCTTTGGGATCGGGAACTTCGACGGAGGCATTGCGATCCTTGTCGTACAGGACGGCTTGTTCGGGAACGGTGAGAACGTTCTTGTGCTCTTCGAGGAGGATCTCGGCATTGGCGGTCATATTGGCTTTGAGCTCGCCGCCCGGGTTGTCGATGGAGACGCGGACCTCGAAGGTGGTGACGTTGTCTTTTTCGACGCCGAGGGGAGCGATCTTGGTCACCTTGCCGAGGAAGGTTTTATCTTTGAAGGATTCAACCTTGATACGGGCGGCCTGACCCATATAGACCTTGCCGATGTCGGACTCGTCGACCTTGCCCTGGACGTAGACCTGGGTGGTATCACCGACGGTCATGACGAGAGTCGCGGTGGATCCGAGGACGAGGATGGAGCTGACAGCGTCGCCGATCTCAACGTCGCGGGAGAGGATGGTTCCATCCATGGGCGACGTGATGGTGGTGTAGCTGAGCTGCTCTTCGAGCTGCTTGAGGGACGCTTCATTCTGCGCGACCTGGGCCTGTGCCTGGCGAAGCTTGGAGGTGTCGACGCTGATCTGCGAGACGGCTTTGTCGCGAGTGTTGGCGGCGGCGAGATACTTCTGCTGCGCGTCGTCGAGCGATTGTTTGGGGACGAGGCCTTGCCTGGACATGGCAAGATTGCGCTCGTAGGTGTTTTTGTACATGGGCAGGTCGGGGGCTTCTGCGCTGACCCTGTCATATTCAATGGAGGCGGCGGCGGCGCGGGCGTTGGACTCGGCGGCCGCGAGTTGGGCCTTCTGTGCGGCTACCTGATCGAGGATCTCCTGCTGATCGAGCTGGGCGAGCACCTGGCCCTGTTTGACGTGATTGTTGATGTCGACGTCGAGACGGGTGACGATGCCGGAGGCTTTGGATTTCACTTCAACCTTGGTGATGGGCTGGACTTTGCCGGTGGCGACGACGGAGCGGGCGATGTCGCCGAGCTCGGCCTTGGAAAGCTGGGAGGGCTCAAATTTTGTGGTGTTACCGCGGGCGGCCACCGCTATGCCAAGGGCCACGGCTACGACGACGACAATGAGTCCAGTCCATAGCCAGAATTTTCGTTTGTTTTTGCGCTGTGTAGCCAAGGGATGCTCCCGTAAGTGCTGGGTTAGTGAGTCGTCTCGGAGTGTGATTACGCAAGAAGGTTGTGCGCGGTTCCATCGACGGGGGAGAAAAGTGCGCAAGGACGCAAGGTTGCTATCTGAGGTCTATTTTGGACGTTGGAGCAGCCCGAAAGGAATAGCCACTTTGGGGAGTGCTGTGGGGGTGCTTCCCGGTGTACCTGCTAGGCGTACTTGCGGAGGACGCCCAGGACCTTGCCCTGGATGCTGACGTTGGCGGCCGGGGCGTAGATGGGCGACATTTCGGTGTTGGAGGGTTGCAGACGGATCATGCTGCCTTCGCGGTAGAAGCGCTTGAGGGTAGCGTCGGCGCCATCGATGAGAGCGACGATGATCTCGCCTTCGCGGGCGGTGCGGGTGCGCTCGACCAGGACATAGTCGCCGGAGACGATGTGCTCGTCGCGCATGGAGTCGCCGCGTACCTCGAGGGCAAAGACCTCACGGTTGCCGATGATGTCGGACAAGGAGATGCTTTCGGCAGTTTCAATGGCCTCAACGGGTTGGCCGGCGGCGATACGACCCATGAGGGGAAGGCGGTCGGAGCCTTTTTTGCCGCTGCGCACGGGTAAAACGTCGATGGAACGGCTGCGATTGTGCGCGCGCTGGAGGAGCCCCTTGTTCTGAAGATTGGTGACGTGCTTGTGCACGGTGGCGAGGGAACTGAGTCCCAGGCCGCTGGCGATCTCCTCGTAGGAGGGGGAGTATCCATTCTTCTGAGTGAAGCCGGAGAGGAAGTCGATGACTTCTTTTTGCCGCCGCGTAATTGCCATGCGGACGATTGTAGCGAATAAAAGGCGAATTGCAAGGGTTATTTCGTGGACGGGTGAATTAATTGCTGCCTGACTTGATTCGAGGCCGGAGGGTTGAATTTTTGGCGCTGGGCTGCCGTGCGGCGGATTGAGGGAGAGGTCGGGGGAAGTGGGTGGAGTTGATCCCTTTAATAATGAGGAGTGGGTGGCTGGCAAAATTCCCATTTTGAAATGGAGTGCGCAAAATATTGCAAAGAGTTCTTGTCAGGAGGCGGTTGATGAACCAAGGTAATTACACACCGCCGGATCGGTAACGTGACCAGCGGATGAAGAAAGCAAATCGGGAGATTGAGAAATGCGAGTTTTAATTGTTGAGGATGATGCTTCACTTGGACTTTTTCTGCAAAAAGGTTTGAAGCTTGAGGGCCATGAGGTTACATGGGTAGGGGACGGCGAGGCGGCGCTGGTTCATGCTGCCGAGCAGCGACCCGATTTGATTGTGCTGGATTTGAGTCTGCCCCGAAAGGATGGGACCGAGGTTCTGGCGGATCTGCGTGGCCGGTTCGATGAGACGGCCGTGCTGGTGCTGACAGGACGCAGCCAGGTGGAGGAGCGGGTGAAGTGCCTGAACCTGGGTGCGGATGATTGCCTATTAAAACCATTCAGCTTCCATGAACTGACCGCGCGGTGCCGTGCGTTACTGCGACGGCGGGAGCAGTTTGCGGATCCGGTGCTGCGGCACGGCGATGTCGAGTTGAACCGCATGGAGCGACGGGTGGTACGCAATGGACGGCTGGTGGAGCTTACGGTGAAAGAGTTCGCGCTGCTGGAGTTTTTGCTGATGCGGCGCGGTCAATGCTGCAGCAGGAGTGAGCTGCTGCGCGAGGTGTGGCAGATGTCTCCGGATGCGGGAACCAACGTGGTGGATGTTTATGTGAACTACCTGCGGAGGAAGCTGGGCGCAGCGAGCGTGGATGGAGATGAAGGCTCGGTGATTGAAACCGTGCGGGGCGAAGGGTATCGGATGGGCGACGGGAGGAAGCTGGTTTTGCGGGCAGAGGGTTATGCGGTGAATGCGGCGTTCGCCGGTGCGTGAGCTTGTGCATGAGGTGAGAGAGACGGAGTTGATTGAGCGGATCGATGTTGCGCTGCATAGTCTTTGTCAGCCATTGACGGTGCTGCAGTGCCGGCTTGCGATGGGAGAGTTGATCGGCGAGCCGGATGCGATGCGCGAAGCGATTCGTGAGGCGCTGCAGGAGTGTGCGCGGATGAACCAGGCGGTCGGCAGGATGCGGAACATGCTGCAACAGACGACGGCGGGTAACGACCGGCGGATAACCAGGACGAGAGGGAACGGTGAAGGGCATGAATGCAGGACGGGATGCGGTGTTGAGTGAAGATGCGATGGATTTGGCGGCCACGCGCACGGTGGTGCTGGCGAGTGCGGATGCGGGATTGCGGCAGCGATTGCGAGCTTCGTTGATGGGGTTGCGGTGGCAGGTGCGGGAAGCAGCGGGCGGCGCGGAGGCGATGGCGCAACTGGAGGATTCGCGGTCAGAGGCTCTCCTGGTGGATAGCTGGCTACCGGATCTGGAGGTGGGTGAGTTTGCGACGGTGATTCGAATGTTGTATCCGTCGATGGAGTTGTTGCGCGTGGATGGCGGGGCCGATGGCGGAGCACGGAGTCCGCGGCGGCATGAGTTGCTGCACGCGCTGCGGGAGGCGCAGAACACTCCGCTGAACGATACGGCAGTGTGGGCGGCGGCTCCGGCGCGGGTGCCGATGCAGAGCGGAGGAATGGTGGCTGGGATTGGCAATGGAGCGGCGGCTGGAACCGGGACGGCTGGAGCGGCGGCGTTGCGAGGGCAGGCAAGAAGTCTTGTGGAGGAGCAGCCCTCGATCGACGAGCTGCGTGGCGCGGCACGAGTTGTGCGGCAGGATCCGGCGCGGGTCGCTGGGGCGCAGATCGAGACGATGCTGCCGGAGATGGTGGGGACGAGCGAAGCGATGCGCGAGCTGGCTCGATTGATCCGGCTGGTGGCTCCGCGGTCGACGACGGTACTGATCGAGGGGGAGACGGGGACGGGAAAAGAGGTTGTGGCGCGAGCGTTGCACCGATTGAGTCTGCGAGCTGGCAAGTCATTTACTGTGTTGAATTGTGCGGCGATTCCTGAAGCATTGCTTGAAGCTGAGTTGTTCGGCCATACGCGCGGAGCGTTTACGGGCGCGGTGCAGTCCCGCACGGGGCGCATTGAGGCGGCGCACGGGGGAACGCTATTCCTGGATGAGATTGGCGAGATGCCGATGGCGTTGCAGGCGAAGATGCTGCGGTTTCTGGAGTGCGGCGAGTTGCAGCGTGTCGGCGATAACGAGACGATGCGAGTGGATGTACGGGTGATTGCGGCAACGCACCAGCCATTGGAGCGGCTGGCGTTGAGCGTGGGGGCGGAGCAGACGTTTCGATTGGATCTTTATCATCGTCTGGCGGTGTTTCCCGTGGAGGTTCCCGCGCTGCGAGCAAGGATGGGAGACTTGAGCCTGCTGGCCGAACATTTTCTGGAACAGATGGGGCAGGAGATGCCAAGGAAGCGGTTGACTGCCGAAGCGGAGGCGAAGCTGTACGAACATAGCTGGCCGGGGAATGTGCGCGAGCTAATGCATGTGCTGGAGCGCGGGGCGATTCTTGCTGGAGACAGGCTGGCGATTGGGCCGGATGAGATTCGGTTCCGAAGGGCTACGAGGGGGTAAGAGTTTTCGCAGACGAAACAAGGTGTTGATAAGAGCGCTCTCATCCGAGGGCGCTTTTCTTTGGTTGGCGGACTGCATTGGTGATGGTGCGGAGGTAACGCAAATGCAAACGACGACAGCGCTGAGCGATGCACTGGGACAATACCTGGATTTGACGAGCCGGCAGATGCAGTTGACGGCCGGCAACATGGCCAATGTCGATACGCCGGGATATAAGACGCAGGGATTCGACTTCGAGCAGGAGTTTGCGCGGCAGTTGAATGACGACGGGGGTGCATCGGGGCTCGACGACACCCAGGTTGCAGCGCAGAACGTTGATGGCCTGGTGGCGCGCCCGGACGGCAACAACGTATCGATGGATCGGGAGGGGCTGCAACTGGCGAAGTCGCAGCTGCAGTTCAAGCTGGGGGTGCAACTTCTTAAACACGAATTTGCCGACGTGATGAGTGCAATTCATATGGATGCGAAATAACCATGAATCTCTTTGGAGTGATGGATGTGAGCGCTTCGGCACTGCGCGCGGAGCGAGTGCGGGCCGAAGTAGTGGCTTCGAATATGGCTAACGCCGAGACGACACGAACGCCCGAAGGCGGACCCTATCAACGGCACCATGTGGTGTTTGAGGCTGAGGGCGGCGGAAGTTTTCAGGATTCGCTGACAAGCCAGCTTCCTGGTGCGACGAGTGGTTTCGGGAGTGAATTCAAGAGCGCGCTTGCAGGCGGGTTCGGCGCAGGTGACGGTTTGACGGCGCCCAATGGAGCGCCGGGAGGAGTTGCGGTAACGGGCGTGATCAGTGATGCGAGCGCTCCGCTGGAACGGTATGACCCTCAGCACCCGGATGCTGGTCCGGATGGATTTGTGGCGTATCCGGATATCAACCCATTGACGGAGATGGTGGATCTGATGGGAGCGACGCGGTCCTACGGGATGAACGCTTCGGCGATCCAGGCGGAGAAGGGCATGGTCTCTTCGTCGCTCGATCTGCTGAAGTAAGGCGAAGCGGAAGAGCAGGAAAGAACCAATCAAGTTTGCGGAGGATGAAGGAATGATGAATGGATTGACGGCAGGTTCGGGAGTGATGGGCGCTGCGGATGGCTTTCTTGGGGGCGCCGGTGTGGCTGCCTCGGGAGCGAGCGCTGTGGCTGGAGTGCCGTTTGCGGGCATGTTGCAGGCGATGGTGCAGCAGACAAGCGTGCTGGATCAGAAGGCGTCCCAGGCAGTAACGGGATTGCTGAACGGCTCGGGCGTGGAGATTCACGATGCGATGATCGCGACCCAGAAGGCGGATATGGCGTTTGAGCTGGCGCTGCAGGTTCGCAATAAGGCGGTTGGCGCTTATCAGCAGATGATGGGAATGCAGTTCTAAGAATTTGTATTTTTTCGAGTTCAAGTTTTCGAGTTCAAGAGAGACGCTGAGACGAGATGGCAGAGAAAGAGCAGGTTGGCGGGTCGGGAATGCAGAGAGCAGGACAGGCCGGCACTGGCGTGACTGCCGGCGGTCTAGCCGACAAGGCGCTGGCAATCGTTTCGGCGATGCGCGAGCGCCTGATGGCAATGCCTGCGGGGAAACGGACCTGGTTGATTGCGTCTGGCGTGTTCCTGGTCGCGATGTGTGCGGGGATGATCTGGTTTGCCGGGCGGCCGGACTGGCGAGTGCTTTTTAGCGGACTTGACGGCAAGGACATGCAGCAGGTGTCGCAGGAGCTGGCGGCGGCGGGAATTCAATACGAGCCTACGGCGGATGGAGCCGGTGTGCAGGTGCCTGCGGACGTGCTGGACAAAGCTCGCATGGAGGTGGCGTCGAAGGGTATGCCGCAGTCGGGACGGCTGGGATTTGAATTGTTCGATAAGCCGAACTGGGTGGGGAGCGAGTTTGATGAGCGCGTGAACTATCAGCGAGCGCTGGAGGGAGAGCTGGAACGCACGATCGGAACGCTAGGAGTGGTGAAGTCGGCGCGGGTGCACTTGGTGTTGCCGCAACCATCCTTGTTTTCCGCGGAAGAGAAGACGGCGAAGGCTTCGGTGGTGCTGAAGTTGAATCGAGCGTCGGTCGATCCGGAGCAGGCGGACGCGATTCGCAGCCTGGTGGCTGGGTCGGTAGAGAATTTGAGCGCCGATCAAGTGACTCTGGTTGATGCGGATGGGCGGGTGAACTTCAAACAACGATCGAGCAACGCAAGCGAAGCTGATGCCGAGGAGGCACTGGAGGCGAAGCTGGTGGCGATGCTTGAACCGTTGGCAGGACGAGACAATGTGCGCGCCACGGTGAATGTGAGTTATGACGACGGCAGCGAAGAGCGGACCGATGAGGTCTACGATCCGAGCCAGGAAGCAACTCTGACGATGCAAAAGAGCGATCAGGTATCGGCCGGACGCGGTACAGCTTCGGGAGTTCCGGGAACTGCGAGCAACTCTCCCGCCGGTTCACCGGAAGGAGCGGTTGCAGGATCGCAGGCGGCAGCGGCACCGGGGACGCCACCACTGCTGCAGAAGCAGACGCTGCCGGTTTATCCGCAGCAGAACGCTGGGCAAGGCCAAAGCCTGCATGAAGAGAATGGAACTTACGGAGTCACAAAACATCTGGTGCATACCGAAGAGGGGCCTGGACGGGTGCGGCGCGTGTCGGCCGCAGTGGTGGTGAATGACCGTAGCACGACGGAAGGCACTGGGAAGTCGGAGCATGTGGTTTGGAAGCCGCGAAGCGCGGAGGAGATGCATCGCCTGGAGGAGCTGGCGCAGGCAGCGGTGGGCTTCGATGCGCGGCGCGGAGATCAGGTGGTGATGCAGAACGTGAGCTTCAGCACGAATGCTCCCGAGATAAAGCCGCCAGCAATGGACAAGTTGATGGAGGAGCTGCGCGGATTGCTGCGTACGCAGCCTGAATTGATGCGGACCGCTGCGATTGCGATCTGCGGTTTGCTGCTGGTGTTCTTTGTATTGCGGCCCGTGGCGAGCCAGGTGACGGCGACATTGCGTGAACCGATGTTGCTGGGAGCGCAAAGCGCAACCGATTTTGAGAAGCGGGATGATGGAGCGCCGTCGACGCAGGATGGAATGAGCGAGGAAGCGCTTTTGACGCGGCCGATGAGCAAAACACATCAATTGCAGCAAGGAATCTTTGAGCATGTGTCTTCTCATATTCGACGAGAGCCTGCGCAGAGTACGCGGTTGCTTGAGGCGTGGATCGGTTCGTCTGGGGAAAAAAGCTAATGGGTACAGCGGGACAATTGGCAGGGGCCGGGGCAGAGGCGATGCGGCAGAATCCGTTGCTGCTGACTCCGGAGGCAGGATTTGTGCCGGCAGATATGCCGGGACTGCGCAAGGCCGCGATTCTGATGGTTGCCATTGGGGATGAGCTGGCGAAGACGCTGTTTCAAAGCCTGTCGGAGACCGACGTTCAGCGTGTGACGGACGAGATTACACGGCTGGGAGATGTTCCGGCGGTGCAGTTGACGCAGGTGCTGACGGAGTTCTACGGGCTGCTGGAGACTCAGCAGTACATGGTTCGCGGCGGTCCGGATTATGCCTTGAAGCTTTTGACGGAGGCCTTTGGCGCTGCGCGGGCTGAGGAGCTGCTGCTGCAGGTGAGAAAGATTCGCGAGCGCAACAGCGGCGATATGGCGAAGCTGCAGGACATGGATCCGCAGCATTTGAGCAAGTTTTTGGAGCACGAACATTCGCAGACGGTGGCGCTGGTGCTCGCTCACCTGGATGCGAAGCGCGCCTCAATGGTGCTAATGAACCTGCAAGGCGCGATGCGAGTGGACGTGGTGCGCAGGTTGGCTGAGATGCGTCAGTTCTCTCCGGAGATGGCGCAAACGGTAGCGATGGCGCTGCATAAGCGAATGGAGAAGATGGGGTCGAGCGGACGAAAGTCCTACTCAGGATTCAAGGCGGTGGCGGAGCTGTTGAACCGGCTGAACCAGGTTGAGAGCAGAGGAATCCTAGAGGAAATCGAACAGAGCGAGCCAAAGGTTGCGATTGGAATACGAGAACTGATGTTTGTGTTTGAAGATCTGGTAACGGTGCCGGCGGAGAGCATTCGCGAGTTTGTAAGCGCCGCAGACAAGAAGGTTTTGGCGATGGCATTGAAGGGTGGGAAAGACAATGTGAAGGCGCACCTGTTCAAGGCGATGAGCTCGCGCGCCGTGGACATGCTGAAAGAGGACATGGAGGTAATGGGACCGGTGCGGATGAGAGATGTCGGTCTGGCACAGCAGGAGTTGCTTGCGCTGGCGCGGCAGTTGGAGAGCGAAGGCAAGATGATTCTAAAGATTGAGGTCGATGATGATCTCGCTGTCTAAGCATGCGGAGATGAAGCCGAGTGATCGCGACCCTTTTGCTGCAATGCCTCTAAGGTTGCTGGACGAAGGTGAGCGAGGGGTGTCGCGTCTGGAGTTTTTTCCATTGGAACGGCCTTCGGCTGTGGAGAGGGTTGAGAGCGATGGAGTGGAGGCCCTCTTGCAAGAAGAAGCGGCTTCGCTCGATGTGCAGTTGCGCTCGCAAGCAGAAGAGATTGCGGCGGCGATTGAACTGGCGCGAAGTGAGGCGAGAGAAGAGGCTCGATGTGAGTGGGAAGAGAAGCTCGAGAAAGGGATTGCGGAGGAACGGACGACGATTTTGCGAACGAGCGAAGCGTTTTTCAGGGAGCGGGGGCGGTACTTTGCGGGGGTTGAGGCGGAGGTCGTGAAGCTTGCCCTGGCGATTGCCGAGCGTGTGCTGCATCGTGAGGCACAGCTAGATCCGTTGTTGCTAGCCGGTGTGGTGAGGGTCGCACTGGAGAAAGTGGCAGAGGATAGCGCCACGGTTCTACGAGTGCCAGCCGGTACGACGGCGATATGGAGAGAAGTTTTTTCGACGAATGCGGAGACTTCGCTGCAGATCGTAGGGGATGAGAGGTTGGGTGGGGGAGAGTGTGTGCTGGAGACGAATGTTGGCCGGGTGGAGCTGGGTGTGAGCGCACAGCTGGAAGAGATTGAACGCGGATTCTTCGATCTGATGCAACAGAGGCCAGCGTGAGAGCGGAGACGCAGGATCTGGAGCAGACGAGCGCTGTAAGTCTGGCTCCTTATTTGACGCAGCTGGCAAAGAGGCCGGCGTGGCGATGGAGCGGGAGGGTGGTTGAGGCCAACGATCAAACCGTGGAGGCGGAGGGGCCGCTGTGTTCTGTCGGCGAGTGCTGCGAGATTGTGGATGGAGAAGGTGAGAGGCATCGCGCGGAGGTGATCGGCTTTCATGGGCGGCACGTGCTGGCAATGCCGCTGAAGGCGACGCGAGGAATTCGATACGGCGATGCGCTGCTGGCGATGGGGGTGACGCCGGGCATTGCGGTAGGAACAGAGATGGCGGGGCGAATTGTGGATGCGCTGGGCTCTCCACTGGACGGGTTGCCGGCGGCGAAGATAACGGAGACATGGCCGCTTGACGGCACGGTGCCGCACCCGATGGAACGTGAGGCGATTCGTGAGCCGTTGCAAACCGGACTACGTGTGCTGGATGGAATGCTGACGGTGGGGCGTGGGCAGCGAGTGGGTATCTTTGGCGGATCCGGCGTTGGAAAGAGCACGCTGATTGGAATGATGGCGAGAAATACGGCAGCAGATCTGACGGTCGTAGGGCTGGTGGGGGAGCGAGGCCGAGAGGTACGGGAGTTTGTGGAGGATTCGCTGGGCGAGAAGGGACGCAAGCGGTCCGTGGTGTTGGTGTCGACGTCGGATCAGAGCCCGTTGTTGCGGATGCGGGCTGCGTTGGCTGCGACGTCGGTTGCGGAGTTCTATGCGGCGCGCGGAAAGCATGTTTTGCTGGTGCTCGATTCACTGACGCGCTATGCGATGGCGGCACGCGAGGTCGGGCTGGCGGCTGGCGAACCTCCGGCCAGTAAAGGGTATACGCCGTCGGTGTTTGCACGCCTGGCAAAGCTGGTGGAGCGAGCGGGAAACTTTCAGAAGGGGAGCATCACTGCTTTCTATACGGTGCTGATGGAAGGGGATGACCAGCAGGATCCGGTGGTGGACGCGGTGCGGTCGCTGCTGGATGGCCATGTGGTCTTGTCGCGATCGATGGCGGCGGGAGGGTGGTATCCGCCGGTGAGTGTTCTGGACTCTTTGAGCCGCTTGATGCCGGCGGTGACGACACCCGAGCATAGAGCGAAGGCGGCGACGGTGCGGAGATTGTTGGCGGCACACGCGCGATCCGAGGATTTGATTCGCATTGGAGCCTACAAGGCCGGGACCGACGAGGATCTGGATCGAGCGATGCGGGCGATGCCGATGCTGCGCGAGTTTTTGGAACAGCGAAGCGACGAACGGGTAACCATGCAAAAGAGCGTTGCTCAACTGAATGCGATGGAGCTCTAGACGATGCAGCCAAAACTGGAGACTTTGCATCGGCTGATGACTTTGTATGCTGCTGTGGAAGAGATGCATTCGACCGAACTGCAGCGAGTGACGGCAGCGGTTCTCGAGGCGCAGCGTGCCATTGCGAGAGAGCACGAGATCGCATGGTCGGCTCGCGTGGAGGGCCGAGGTGCGTTGCAGACGGGGGACCGGCTGCAACGGATGATGGCGGAGACCCAGCAGGAGACCTCCGCCTGGCGATGGCAGGGGCTGGAGCAGATTCGCCGGGAACGACAGGAGTTGACGGACGCGGCGAGAGAACAATATGTGGCGAGCCGCCTGAAGAGAGAGCAGATGAAACGTGTTGTCGACGATATTTTGGTGCGAACAAGGATCGAAGAGAGCCGCCGGGAACAGGCCGCTTCGGATGACCGCTTTTTGGCGCGGAGACGATGGGTGGACAGGCAAGACAAGACGTGGGAAGGCCGCAGGATGAAGACTTCCTAATGGTCGCGAGGCTGAGTGTGGTCTGCGGAATGCACATGTACTCGTTGCGAGATACGGTCGAGGAATAGAGATGATGAGTACGGCAACGTTAATGGCAGCAGGTGCTGAGCAGCCGAGTGGACACGCTTCTTCTGCCGATCTGTTTTCCGATCAGCTGGAGACGAAGGGCGTCTCGTTCGAGAAGAGCTTTCGTGATCGCGTGCAGAGTACTGACATGGTGGAAGGAAAAGGGATTTCCGATAGTGCGACGACCGCGTTGCCGGGCTTGAAGAACGCACTGCCGGCGGCGAGATCGGATGAGGCCGCGGACAGCACGGGCGGCGGCTAAAGATAGAGGGCATCGCCGTTCAGAAGATGTTTGGCCAGGTTGAACCCAAGAGCCGTGTTGCAGGTAGCGACAAGCAGCAGCGGCAAGGGGGAAGCGTGGTTGGCGGCAACAACGAGCAGCAGTCTCGAGAGAAGACGACGACGCCGGGAAATTTCGCGGCGCAGAATGCTAACGCGTCAACCACGGTGGTGACAGATGCTGAGGATATGTCTCGCTCGCCTGTTTCGACGGCGCAGGTCCCGATGGCGGTGAAGATATCGTGCCAGCGGCTAAGAGTGCGGATGGAGACGGGCTTGTGGTCGCGACCCGCGTTGACCGTGCGGTTCAAAAGGATGCGGAGCCGATGGAAAAGACGAAGGCCGCCTGCATCGACAAGAATACGGTGAAGACTCAAGAGGGTTCTACTACATCCAAAGCCGCTGGGACATCTAAAGGCACAGGGAAGACCGCAGAGACAGCCGCAGGTGCGGGCGCGTCTGAGAGCAAAGTTGTCGCAGGGAATGCTCCGGCGGATGCCGTTGCTTTGGCGCCGGTGGCGGTCGTCGCACAGAGTGAGAGTGGCAACGCGGCAAAGGGTTCCGGTAAAGAAATCGCTCGAGTGACGAAGACATCAGGCGGAGCTTCTTCTGCAATCGCAGATGGCTCGGTTCGCAAAGCGGCATTGCCGGAAACGAAAACGGACGCCGCGAACGCTGAGACGAGCGCGGTTGCTACGGATGGTGAGGAGCCGTGACGTCTGCTGTTTCCGCAGCCGGTGATGGAGAAAACAAGACGGGAGGGGCGGCAGGGAGTTTCGCCGGGGCAATCGTTCATGCAACGGCGGCAGGGTCGAATGGTGCGGCGGGACTTCACGCCCGGAGTGATGGCGACTGGCGATACTTCGGCTTCGACCGGAGCAAAGGGAGTTGTTGGAGAGGCCGCGCGCACACGACCGGTTTGCCGAATGGATTGAGAGAACAGGAAGGGGCGGCCTTCGGGTCATCGACAGATGGTGCGCCTCAAATGCTGACGGCTACCCCGACAGCGCTTGAGGTGGGCATTCAAAACGGAACGCACGGATGGTTGAAGGTTCGTGCGGAAATGACAGACGGAGTGGTGAATGCATCGGTTTCGGCAGCATCGCCTGCGGGGCAGGAGATGCTGCACCGCGAGCTGCCGTCGCTGACGACTTATCTGCAGGAGGAGAAGGTCGCGGTGAACACGGTCGTAATTCATGCCCCGGCGGCTGCTGGATCTGATACGCGAAGCTTCTCGGGGACGGACGGTGCCGGCGGCGGTGCGTCACAAGGAAGCAATGGAGGAGGTGAACAACAACGCTATGCGGAAAGGCCGTCCAGGCGGCTCGCAGGAGATGCGACGTATTCGGGTTTGAGGGAACTGAATGGAGATGAATCGGTAGCGTCTGCGACGTACGCAGGCGGCGGAAGCTGGTTGAGCGTGCGAGCGTGAAGCTGACCTGTGGAATGAAATCTGAATTAAGGAGAAAAACGATGGATTTGTCACAGCTTAATACGATTGCAACATCAGGAACATCGGCCGCGAGCACAGTGGCCTCAGCACTGTCTTCCCGACGCGCGGTACAGGCGACGCCAAAGGACGCGACAACCCAACCAACAGCTCCGCCAGCGGTGCCAGCGATTCGTCGGATATTACGTCGGATGACTTTCTAACCTTGCTGGTGAGCGAGTTGAAGAACCAGGATCCGACCCAGCCGACGGATCCGAATCAATACATTACCCAACTGGCGCAAGTGAACAGTCTGCAGCAGTTGATCTCGATCAACCAGGGCATTGGGACACTCGATGGCGCGATCTCGGGGTCCAGCTCGTCGTCGAGCGGTGGTTCCGGATCGGATGAGCAAACGCAGTCGCGGCGGTAGCGGACGCAAATCCGCCGGGTCTGGATCAGCGCCAGGCCAGAACGCTATTTGGGGTGGATCGACGGCAAGTAAAGGATTCGCAGGAACGATTCGCCGTGCGGGATTTGACGATGGATTTGCGGCCAGAACAAACAGAACTGTAACCAGAAAGAATAAGGAGAATGACGATGGGAAATTTTTCGATAGCGCTGTCTGGATTGCAGGCTGATTCAGTCGCACTGAACACGATCGGCAATAATCTGGCGAACCTAAACACTACGGCTTACAAGGGGCAGACGACCTCGTTTGAGGATCTGTTTTATCAACAGATCGGCGAGTCGGGTTCGGGAGATGCAATTCAGGTTGGAGCCGGTACGCGAGTCTCGGGCACGAGCACTGACTTTACGGAGGGAACGATTTTGCCAGACTCGAATGTGAACTCCGCGGATATGGCTTTGGCGGGGAATGGATTCTTTGTCGTGCAGCAGGGTGGCGTGCAGTCGTTGACTCGGGCGGGTAATTTTCAACTTAGCTCGAGCGGCAACCTGATTACGCAGGATGGTCAGCAGGTGATGGGCTATGCTGCGCTGAACGGAGTTGTGAACCAGAACTCGAGCCTGACTCCGATTACGATTCCGGTTGGCGTGAATGTAGGCGCGCAAGCGACGCAGAACTTTTCGCTGACGACGAATCTGAATTCGAATGCGACGGTAGGTACGACGTTTTCGTCTCCGGTTCAGATCTTCGACTCTCTGGGTCAGAGTCACCAGGTGACGGTGAGCTACACAAAGACGGCAACCAATACGTGGGACTATTCGGTAGGGCTGGCGGCTGGCGATGCGACCGGAGTGCCCACGAACAATACAGGAACGCTGACGTTCGATTCGTCGGGAAACCTGGTGTCGCCCTCGGGAAGTGTGAACAATATTACGTTTCCCGGATTGGCAGACGGGGCGAGCGATCTTAGCTTCAACTGGAATCTGAATAACAGCAGCGGCACTCCGACGATTTCGCAGCTGGCGTCGGCTTCGAGCAACACGGCGAAGCCCAGGATGGATTTACCAGCGGGGTCTATCAGAGTTTTGTGGTTGACCCCTCGGGCGTGATCACGGCGCAGTTCAGCAATGGGCGGACTTCGACGATCGGCCAGCTTGCCGTGGCGACGGTCGCGAACACCGCAGGGTTGACGGCTTCGGGGGAAACAACTTTACAACGACCGCGGCATCCGGCCTGGCGACGGTTGGAGTGGCCGGAGCCGGTGGCCGAGGCACGATCGACGACGGCGCGCTGGAGCAGTCCAACGTCAATATTTCAACAGAGTTTTCTAATCTGATTGTGGCGCAGCGGGCATTTGAAGCGAATTCGAAGACGGTGACGACGTTCGATACGATTTCGCAGGACGTATTGTCGATGGTCCGGTAGGCGAAAAGGCGAGCGGGGGTGAATGGCCGGTTTAACGGTCTCCCCCGTACCCGTCCAATGTGTGCAAAGTCTTCGATCCAAGACTTTGGGTTGGACTTGTGCTGGAGTTTGCGACTGACGCGGGTGTGCAGTGGGACAGTTGTGGGCTTCCGGCTGCTTCCTTTTGTCTTTCTGTGATTGTGGCGATGCTTTTGGGTTACGGGGAGATTCCGAACGGCTTTCATCCTAAAGATTCTTTAATGTTTGGGCCGCCTTTTGGCCACTGGCTTGCACGTTGTCTGGTATCATGGCGACCTCTCCGACGGTTCTGGCTGACGCTTCTACTCCGTCTTCAGCTTCGTCTGCTCCGGTTCCACCCGACTGCCCAAGTTTCCCTTGTTCCCATGCTGGTTGCGGTCGTGGGAGGAGTAGTTATCGCGGCTCTTGGTATTGGAGGGGTCGTGTACTACCTTGCACGTACGGGCCGCCTGCCGGTGCAGACCGAGCGGCGCAGAAGACAGAGAGCCGGTTCCAGTCGCAACTCACACCATGGTGCTTGAACCGATATTGGTGAACCTCTCGGATGCGGGTGGGAGTTCTTACCTTCGAGTGGCTTTGACCCTACGAGTCGCGGATGTTGCCGATCAGAAGGGCGCCAATGCCAAGAACGAAAAAAGCAAGGACAACAAAGGCGCGGATGATGCTGTTCCCGCGGTGCGCGATACGGTGCTGAACGTTTTAGGACGCCAGACCGCGGAGGGTCTGCTGGCGGTCGATGGTAAAGAACATTTGAAGGCTGAGTTGAAGGCGGCTCTGGCAAAGCACAATGCCGATTTGAAGGTGGTGGATGTGTTTTTTACGGACTTTCTGGTGCAGCGGTAAGGCACAAGTCGGAGTTGAAGAATGGAGAGTGAAAGGGAGAGGATGACGGGAACAGAGCTGGCGACACGCAGGCAGAGCGGAAGAGGCACTGAGTCTGGAATTGGCGCGAACGATGCCGACGATACCGTGGATTATGCGGATCGAGGAGCATCCGTCATGGGAGACGTTAGCGCGAGTTGCGCGTGACGATTCGGGCGGGAGTCGCGCTAAACAGTTTCAAGGTGCGAGATCTTCTGGCGTTTGAAGTGGGGCAGGTGTTTGAGAGCTCTCGCCGGCTACGGAGGATGTGCCAGTGACGATCGGCCAAGTACAGATGGGCTGGAGCGAATTCGAAGTGCTGGAACAACGGATGGCACTGCGATTGACGCGGTTGGGTGATATGGCGACGTGCGAGTCGAAACAGCGCAACGAGTGTGAAGATCGACGCATCGGAGGATGGGATGCGGATTTGCAAGTGCCGAGACAGACGAGGAATTTAGCCGAAGCTCCGCTGCGTCAGTCAGGGACTTGCGGGCTGGGTGTTGGGTCTGCTGCGAGGCTGGCGCGGCGAACGCGAGGCACGCAAAGCAGCTGCGTCTTGTAGAGACTCTGTCGCTTGGAGGGAAGAGGCAACTGATGTTGGTGAGGTGCGCGGAGAGAGTTTCCTGGTTGGTGGCGGACTCGACAGCGTGGAGACGATTGTGGGGTTGAAGACGTGGGCACTCCGTGATGCTTTGGCGAGAATCCGGATGAGCCATGCTGAAGAGCGTTCCGATTGGTTGGGTGGGCTGATCGGGCAATCGCCGTGCTGATGATGCCTTTGCCTTTGGTTCATGCTCAGACGAAGAGCGCAAGTGCTGCAATGGCGAAGCTGCCGGGCATGGGCTGTGACCTCTGCGGAGCAGGAAAGACGTTCATGCGCCAGATTTCAGCCGGCGCAAATGCCGCCGAACCGGGAATGCTGGGGCGAAGGGAAACGATTCGATCGCATCGGAGCTTGCGAGCAGCAAGAGTGTGCCGTGGTCGATTGTGGTCGGACTGACGCTGTTGACGTTGTTGCCGGCGCTGCTGTCTGTCGATGACTCCGATGGTGCGGCTGCTGGTGGTGTTTCACTTTCTGCGACAGGCGCTGGGGACGCAGACAGCTCCGTCGAACCAGATCCTGATGGGGCTGGCGTTGATGATGACCTGGTTCCTGATGCAGCCGGTGTTGCTGGAGGTGGAGCAGACTGCAGTTGCTCCTTACAGCGCAGGGACGATTTCAGGAGAGCAGGCGCTGGATCTCGGTGTGGCTCCGGTGAAGCGGTACATGCTGCGATATGCGCGAGAGAAGGACCTGGCCGTGTTTGCGTCGGCGGGGATGGCTGCGCGGCCGAACAGAAGGAGGATCTGCCGATTCAGGTAGTGGTGCCGGCATACATTCTGAGCGAGCTGAAGGCTGGATTTCAGATTGGCGCGGTGTTGTTTCTTCCGTTTCTTCTGGTCGATCTGGTGGTGGCGAGCGTGACGACGTCGATCGGCATGATGCAACTGCCGCCGGTGGTAATCTCGACGCCGCTGAAGATTCTTCTGTTTGTGATGGTCGACGGCTGGAATCTGCTGGCGGATCAGTTGATCAAGAGTTTTTAGCATTTCGGATTTGGCGGACGGAGACAGAATGGGACCGGACCAGACGGTAGAGATCATGCGAAGGATGTTGATCGAGGCGATGATGCTGAGCGCACCACTGCTGGTGACGGCGTGCGCTCGTGAGCCTTGCTGGTGAGCTTGCTGCAGACGCTGACCAGAGTGCAGGAGCAGACATTAACGGCGGTGCCGAGGCTGGTGGTGGTGTTTGTTGTGACGGTGGCGGTGCTGCCGTGGATGGTGCATCGGCTGGTGGGTTTCACGGTGCATCTGTTTACCGGCTTTCACAGGTATCTGGGATAGAGCGACATGAATCGAGAGCTTAAGCGGAATGATTGAGGACTGGCCGCAGTACCTGACGGCCGCGGTGCTGGTGATGGTGCGGCTGAGCGGACTGATGGTCTTTGCCCCGGTATTCTCTTCGCCGGCAATTGCGCCGCGGATTAAGGTGGGATTTGTCGTTTGCGATGACGATTCTGCTGGCTCCCGCAGTGGCGGCGATTCCAGGGGCGCGCGCGATGCTCGACTGGGAAGGCGCTGCTGGGGGAGCTTGGCGTGGGGCTTGTGTTCGGGCTTTCGCTGATGCTTGCTGAATGAGGCATTGATGTTTGCCGGAACGCTGCTGGGACTGCAGTTCAGTTTTTCGCTGGTCAATCTGCTGGATCCGAATTCGATGATTGAGACGCGCTGTGCTGGGGCAGATGCTGGGCTGGCTTGGTGTGCTTGTCGATGATCGGGGCCGGGCTGGATCGAAGTTTGCTTGGCGGCGGTGGTGCGCAGTTTTTCCGCAGTTCCGGTCGGGCAGGCGGTGATGCAGGCGAAGACCGGAGTCGCGCTGGCGATGATGGCGGGCGGGATTTTTCTGGCAGGGCTTGCAACTGGCAGCGCCGGTGATGGCTGCGGCGCTGGCGGTCGAGGTGACGATTGCGCTGGTGGCGCGGTTGTCACCGCAACTACCGGCGATGGTGGTGAGCATTCCGTTGAAGACGATGGTGTCGTATGTGGTCCTGATTGGAAGTCTGGCGGTATGGCCCGGATGGATTGAGCGTCACTTTACCGCTCTGCTGGATGCGGCGGCCAAGATGCTGGTGCGCGCATGAGTGTGCGACGACTGTTGAAACGCTCACGATGGCGCTGTCTGGATGTTGTTCTGCTGGAACGATGTGATGGATGGGTGCTATGGCCGATAAGGGGACAGAACAGGCTACTCCGCTACGGAAGAAAAAGGCGCGAGAGCGAGGTGACCGCGTTCATAGCCGTGAGCTTCTGTCGGCGATGGCGATGCTGGGCGGCGTGATCGTGCTGGGAGTGTTGTCGCAAAGGATTTGTTTCGAGTTGGGGCAAGGTGTATTTCGAAAGCCTGCGCTGCGGTCGGTGGGCTGCGCCGGCGAGCCGAGAGCGGAGAACAGCTTTGTACCGAGGCGGTGCGACAGATACTTTTGCCAGCGCTGTTGCCGGTGGGTCTGGTACTGGCGGCGAGCTTTGCCGGAGCGCTGGTGTCGGGAGTGGCGCAGAGCGGAGGAGTGCAGATTCATCCGGCTGCGCTGGAATTGAAGTTTGCGAAGTTGAATCCGGTGACGAATCTGGGAAATCTGTTCAGCTTGCGATCGGCCACGCGTATGGCGAAGTCGCTGGTGCCAGCCGCGGTGATGGTGGTGCTGGGATGGAGCGCGCTGAAGGCGTTGATGATTCCGATGCCGGTGATGAGCCTGATGCGATTGCCGGCGACGTTTTCGACGGCGTATGGGCTGGCGCTCGATGCGGCCTGGGTGACGCTGGCGTGGTCCGGTCTGGACTATGCGATCGAGTGGAGGAGCTGGAATCAGCGGCTGAAGATGAGCAAGCAGGAGATGCGCGAAGAGATTCGCGATGCGATGGGGAATCCGCAGATCAAGGCGAAGATCCGGCAGATTCAACGGGCGATGCGGAAGCGCAAGGTGAAGGCGGACATGTCGCGGGCGAGCGTGGTGATCACGAATCCGACGCACTATGCGGTGGCGCTGGAGTTCAGCTTTGAGACGATGTCGGCGCCGACGGTGCTGGCGAAGGGGCGCGATCTGCTGGCGGCGGAGATTCGCGAGGAGGCGCGGTGGGCGGGGATTCCGATCATTGAAAATCCTCCGCTGGCACGGAGTTTGTACAAGATGGTCGAGCCGGGGCAGTCGATTCCGTTTGAGCTGTATGCGGCGGTGGCGGGAATTCTGGCTTATCTGTACCGGCAGAAGGTAGAGGAGCGGGTGCGGCGCGATCGTCAGGCAAAAGAGAGCAGCAGACAGGGAGCTGGGCGTGCCGATTGGAGAGGCAATGCTGGAGCTGTGGAGCGGTTGGGATGCGTGGATTTGGAGGTGGGATGTGAGTGAGGCGGTGATGAAGCGGGCGAATGGTTTTGAGATGGCGAAGCTGCAGGCGCTGTTGTTGCCGGTGACGGCGATCAGCATGGTGTTCGTGATGATCATTCCGGTGCCGAGCGTGGTGCTGGACCTTTTGCTGGCGGCTTCGATTACGGCTTCGGTGATTGTGTTTCTGACTGCGGTGCAGGTGCGGCGGGCGGTGGATTTTTCGGTATTTCCGACGCTGCTGCTGTTGCTGACGCTGTTCCGGCTGTCGCTGAACCTGGCTTCGAGCCGGAGGATTCTGCTGCATGGGCAGGAGGGGACGCATGCTGCGGGCTCGGTGATCGAGGCATTCGGTCAGTTTGTGGTGGGCGGAAATTATGTTGTCGGGCTGGTGCTGTTTCTGGCGCTGATTGCGATTCAGTTTCTGGTGGTGAGCCATGGTGCGGTGCGGACGGCCGAGGTGACGGCGAGGTTTACGCTCGATGCGCTTCCGGGCAAGCAGATGGCGATCGACGCGGACATGAACGCGGGATTGATCGATGAACAAGGCGCGCGAAAGCGGCGGCAGGCGATTGCGCGCGAGGCCGAGTTCTACGGCGCGATGGATGGCGCGGCGAAGTTCAACCAGAGAGACTCGCTGGCTACGATTCTGATTACGGCGATCAACATTGTTGCGGGTCTGCTGATTGGGGTGCTGCAGCATGGCACCGATCTGGCAACGGCAGTGAAGACGTACACGATTCTGACGGTGGGCGACGGGCTGGTGACGATGATTCCCAGCCTGCTGGTGTCGATCGCAGGCGGCATGGTCTTGACGCGAGCTTCGTCGGCGGGTTCGTTGGACGATGAGCTGGGAACGCAGCTTCTGCGCGGGCGAAATACGCTTTGGATTGCGTGCGGCGTGCTGCTGGGACTGGCTTTGATTCCCGGCCTGCCGAAGCTGTCGTTTGTGCTGATGGCGGTTGGCGTTGGTTTGATGGCGCGCAGATTGCCGGCACAAAGATGCGTCGGCCAGCGTTGGCAGAGGAGTCTGCGGGCTCTCCTGTGACGGGCGATAAGACGAAGGCGGCGGAGAGCGAAGGGCGAGAACCTGGCGTCGCTGTTGAAGATGGATGAGCTGACGCTGGAGATCGGATTTCAGCTGATTCCGCTGGTGGATGAGAAGCAGGGCGGCCAGATGCTGAACCGGGTTCGTGCGCTGCGCCGGCACCTGGCGACGGAGCTGGGATTTATCGTTCCGCCGATTCATATTACGGACAATCTGCGGCTGAAGCCGCGGGAGTATGTGGTGAGTCTGCGCGGGGTCGAGATTGCGCGCTGGCAGACGGAACAGAACTGCCTGCTGGCGGTGAATGCGGACCCGAAGGCGCGGGCGCTGCCGGGCACGGAGACGAAGGAGCCGGCATTTGGGGTTCAGGCGCGATGGATTCAACCTGGGCTGGAGGAACAGGCGCTGGCTGCGGGCTATTCGGTTGTGGACCAGACGACGGTGATTGGAACGCATCTCGGCGAACTGATTCGCAGGCATGCGCATGAATTGCTGGGGCGGCAGGAGGTGAAGCGTCTGCTGGACAGCATGAACGAGTCGCATCCGAAGCTGGTGGAGGAGCTGGTGCCGAAGCTGATGACGCTCGGCGAAGTGCAGCGCGTGTTGCAGCAGTTGCTGCGGGAGCAGGTTTCGATTCGGGACCTGGGGGCGATTCTCGAGAGTTCTGGTGGAGGCGGCGCAGCAGTCGAAGAACGTGGTGCACCTGGTGGAGAGTGTGCGGCAGTCGCTGGGACGCGGGCTGGTGCATCCGCTGCTCGATGGCGACGGCGGGCTGCGGGTGCTGGTGCTGGAGCAGAGGCTGGAGAGCGAGTTGCTGCATACCTTCGATCCGCAGAGCGCGGCCTTGCTGCTGGGAGATGGGGCTCGGCCATCGGGCGTGCCGTCGGACTTTTTGAAGCGGCTGGTGGAATCTGTGAAACGCCTAACCGGCGGAGCATCGGCCTCGGCACTTCCCGTGCTTCTATGTCCGAGTCCGGCTCGTTACCACGTGACGGCGCTGGCTTGAGCCTTTTCTGCCGAAGGTGACGGTGCTGGCGCCGGGCGAGATTCCTCCGGAGATTCGGGTACGAAGCATTGGAACGGTCGGTTGAAGCAGGTTGGCAAGAGGCAAGGAATTAGTGGCAGACGGAGACAGGGAGAAAGCAATGAGCACAGGAAGTTCGATTCCGGTACGGGTTTTGCGAGGATTGCCGAAGGATAAACACTTCGGCGACGAACAGGGATTGCTGGACGATGCAGGTCTGGCGAAGGCGGCGGTGTTTGCGCCATTTACCGGGAAGTGGACTGGAGGCCGAGACGGCGACTGGAGGAGACAGCGCGACGGAGCGCGATCTGCTGCTGATGGAGCATCTGCCGACGGTGCGCTATCTGGCGCGGAGAATTCATGAACGTCTGCCGCAGCATGTGGAGCTGGACGATCTGGTGTCGGCCGGTGTCGTGGGATTGATTGACGCCTTCTCGAAGTTCGACCACACGAAGAAGGTGCAGTTCAAGAGCTATGCGCAGTTCAGGATTCGCGGTGCGATTCTCGACTCGTTGCGAACGCTGGACTGGAGCCCGAGAGAGTTGCGGCGCAAGGGCCGCGCTGTCGAGGAGGCGATGCGCTCGGTAACGCAGCGGGTGGGCCGGGCGCCGTCGGAGCAGGAGATCGCCAAGGAGATGGAGCTGAGGCTGGAGGAGTATCAGCAGTTGCTGGGCGATCTGAAGGGGCTTGAGATCGGCAGCCTGCATATGGAGCGGTCGGAGGACTCGGGCGATGAAGAGCTGGCATATATTCCAGGGTCGCCTGAGGAGGATCCGCTGTTTCGCTGCCTGAAGGGCGAGACTGAAGCAGCATCTCGCAGACGCCATCGACGATTTGCCGGAGAAGGAACGGATGGTGCTGACGCTGTACTACTACGAAGAGCTGACGATGAAGGAGATCGGGCTGACGTTGGGAGTGGTTGAGTCGCGAGTCTCACAGATTCATTCTTCGGCAGTGCTGCGACTGCGGACGGCACTCGCCGATCTGCGTGGATAGCGATTCGGCCGAAGCCGGCAAAACGCGCAATTCGAAGCGATAGACGCGGTTGGTTGAACGCAACGATGATGAGAAATCTCTAACGAAGAAAGGGATAGCATGGGAAAGCAGCTTGGGCAGGGAGATATTGATGCACTGTTTGCGGCCGCAGGGGCGAATGCTCTGCGGCGACGGCGTCAGGAGTACCCGCGAACGAAGCTCTTCTGGAGCGTATGACTTCAGCCGGGCGGGCCAGATCAGCAACGATCAGATGCGGGCGATCAGTTCGGTGAACGATTTGTTTGCGCGCAACCTGATGCACACGCTGAGTGCGTGGCTGCGAACGCCGTTCAAGATGAAGCTGGTCGCAGGCGAGCAGTTGCCGTTCAGCGAGTTTCTGGAACGGCTCTCTTCGCCCAGCTACATTTGTTCGATTCGTTTGGAGCCTCTGGGCGCGGTGGGACTGCTGGAGCTTGAACTGGCGCTGGCGTCGCCCATTGTGGATGTTCTGCTGGGTGGGGTGGGGCGAGCATGGCCGACACGAGAGCTGACGGATATCGAGGAAGCAATCCTGACGTCGGTGGTGCAGATGGCAGTGCGAGAGTTGAATCTGGCCTGGCAGGCGGTTGGGCTGGAGTTCGTCTTCGAGAAGCGGGAGTCGGAGCCGACGGTGGCCCGAATGCTGACTGCCGGAGAGAAGACGCTGTGCGTGAGCTTCGAGGCGCGGATGCCGGAGGCTCAGGGTGCGATGAATCTGTGTCTGCCGGCGGTCGTTCTGAATGCGATTCTGCGGCGATTGATCTCCGAGGGCGATCGTCCGAAGCGACGGTCGAAGGAAGCGCAGACAAGGATGCGCGAGTTGATGGGCGAGGCGAAGATCGGCGCGGTGCTGCAGTTTCCGGTTGTGCGTCTGCGAGCGAGCGAGCTGGCAGCGCTGGAGCCTGGAGCGATTCTGCGTCTTCCGCTTGCCAAAGCATTCGACCTCAGAGCTGCGCGTGGGCGGATTGCAGTTTGGACGGGCTCATCCGGTGCGAACAGGAGAACATCGCGGAGCGCAGCTTGAAGTCGGCTATGACGATGACCGGAACGATGCATCGGATGGCCAGGATATCGGTCGAGACGATGAGCGTGAATTGAGAGAGGAAGACGTAATGGAGAATGTGACGGGTTCGGGTGAGATGGCGGGAGTTGGATGCGGGAATCGGATTGCTGTGTGACATAGAGCTGGACGCGACGCTGCAGTTTGGCTCGCGCGAGATGCCGCTGCGTGAGGTTCTGGAGCTTGGGCCGGGCGATGTGGTGGAGTTGGACCGACATGTGTCGGAGCCGGTTGACCTGGTGGTTGGAGACAGAATTGTGGCGCGGGGCGAGGTGGTCGTAGTGAACGGCAACTTTGCTCTGCGTATTACCGAGGTGGCGACGCCGCAACTGAGACTGGAGAGCATACGATGCCTTTTCTAACGAAGGAAGACCGGAGTTGCAGAGGCGAATGCGTCGATACGAAGTGTCAGGAACAGTCGACGAGTTGCCTGGGGAGACGATGTATACAGGCCGTCGCAAAATCCGGAACCGGTTTGAATGGTCCGGGCTTGCCTGCATCGCTCGGGCAAGTGCAGCAGCGGAGATCCTGCGGCAATGCGGAGTGCGCGAGCGGGTGGACGATGCCATGGCGAAATCGTCGTCGTCCGATCTTTGAAGGCGCAGTGGGGTTGCAGTGGACGCTGTGTTCTGGCGATGGTGCAGTCGGCGGTGCGGCGCGAACTGGGCGACGGAGTCGCGTCGTCGCCCGCTCCACATCGCCACCGGGTTCCACTTGGGTCTGGTGATGCTGGCGCAGGGATGGATTACGCATCCGCAACTGCAAAAGGCGCTGGCGGCGCAACGAGAGAGCGGCGCGGGACGAATCGGCGACTGGCTGATGAGCGAGTGCGGGCTGGAGGCCGGAGCAGATCGTGCGCGGGTCTGAGCATGCAATGGGGATGTCCGGTACTGACGACGGAGGGATTCTCTCCGGAGGCGATGGCGCTGGTGATGCCGAAGGTGTTTGTCGAGAGATTTGGAGTTGCTTCCGCTGCGCGTGGCGGGGTCGAGGATTCTGTACTTCGGCTTCGCCGATCGGCTGGATGCTTCCAGCCGCATTTGCGATAGAGCAGATGACGGAGTTGAAGGTGGAGAGCGGAGTCGTGGAGGGCGCTCAGTTCGAGGCGGCGCGAAGAAGGCTGCTCGCTTGCGGATGGAGTGGAGGTGAAGATGGAGTTCGTCGAAGATAAGGATGCGATGGCGGCGAGAATTACCGCGATCCTGGAACAGAAGCAACCGATAGCGTCTCGCCTGGTCGATTGCATCAATATTACTGGCTGCGAATGTGGCTGGAGAGCGGCGCTTTGGGCGGGATGGGGAGTCTGCCGGCGACGAGCGAAGATGTAAAGGACCACGTCTTCACGGTAGGAGCGCGGGAGTAAGGCTGGAGGGATGGCTCGTGCAAAAAAAGGCCGAGCCAACCGCGTTTCAAGTTGTGTGGGAGACCTTCTACTTCGGTATGAAGGCGTTGGATGCGGAGGATGTTCCTGAAGCGGCAGCAGGAGTGGAAGCGACTGGGGTGGAGTCCTGGCTGGGTCCGAGGCCGAGTTTGATGATGGCGCGGGAGTCGGGAATGAGCTTGGTCTGCCATCCGTTGTCGCTTTGAAATTTCTGCATGGCGGCTTCGGTTTGGGCATCCCAATGACCGGAGGGCTGGCCCGAGAGGTAGCCGGACTTGATGAGAGAACTTTGGATCTGGGTGGCACGGGTATCGTCGATTCCGCGCTGGGATGGGGCCTTTGACTTCGAGTGTTTATGAAACAGCTTGGGAGAGGTAGGACCGTGATGCGCGTGGTTCAATGCCAGGCATGGCAAAGAGACAGATAGAAGCATGGCCGAACTTAGAAGCGACTTGCCAAACTGCATGATTGAACCTTTCCTCAGGTTGAGTATAGGTAGAGCTCGCAAATCCAGCCATTTCAGGTGCGGCCAGACTATAGGAGAGTAACGGTTAAGGCAACAAAAGGTTGACCAATTGGAGTACATCTTTTGTGGGTGATTGCGCGCAGTCCAAGGCGGCGGTTGCGGCAAGGAGGGGTGTAAGTTGAGGTTGCGCCACTCCTTGCACTGATGGCACCGCAGAGAAAGTTTAGGGAAGCGTACCGCCTATGTACGAGTTGAGGTTTTTCTGGGTGGGCGATTGAATGACGAAGACGACGTCATCTTTGGACTTGAGGGTGGCGACGATAGCGCGGTAGCTGGCTTCGTCTGTGACTGGTTTGCGGTTGATGGCAGTGATGATCGCGGTCTTCCCGAGGCCGATTTCGTCGGCAAAAGAGCCGGGGCGAACGCTGGTGATGATCACGCCGCCTTTGATGCCGGTCTTGGCTGCGACGGAGGGCGGAATAGCGGAGACGGTGATGCCGAGTTTGCCTTCTCCCGCATCTGTTTGCTGCGGAGCGACCGGTTCGTCCTGCTGACCGGTGATCTCAGCGTAGGTTTTTGCGCGATCGCCGATGACGACGTTGGCGGTGTTTTGTTTTCCGTCGCGCAGGTAACCGAGTTTGACGGTTGAACCGACGTGCCGAGCGGAGATGTCGTTGACCAGGTCGTCGCCATCCTTAATATTGCGGCCGTCGATGGAGACCAGGACGTCGCCAGCCTCGATGCCTGCCTTTGCAGCTCCGCCGTTGGGGGTGACGATGCCGACGATAACGCCGTTGGTAAATCCGTAGACGCGGCCGACCGCGGAAGATTGGGCAGTCTGGAACTGGATGCCGATGGAGCCGCGAACCACTTTATGTTCGGGACCGATGAGCATGTTGTAGACGTTGGCGATGATGTTGGCGGGCATGGCGAAACCGACGCCCTGCGATCCCATGGACTGGGTGTAGATGGCGGTGTTCATGCCGACGACCTGGCCGGCCATGTCGACGAGCGGGCCGCCGGAGTTACCGGGATTGATGGCGGCATCGGTCTGGATAAAACGCTGGAACTGCGTCTGCGAGACGCCGCTGGCGCTGACTTCGTCGGCGATACTGCGGTTCTTGGCGGAGATGATACCGGCGGTGACGGTCTTGGAGAGCGAGAACGGGCTTCCGATGGCAAGAACCCAGTCGCCGACCTGCGCGGCGTCGGAGTTGCCGAGCTTGATGGTTGGAAGAGGCTCTTTGGTGTCGATCTTGATGACGGCGATGTCGGTATCTTTGTCGACACCGACTACGGTGGCGAGACGGCCGGGGTCAGCTGAATCATCCGGGTCGCTGGAGAGCTTGACGTAGATCTTGTCGGCTTTATCGACGACGTGATTGTTGGTGATGATGTAGCCGCGGGAGTCGACGATGAAGCCTGAACCGAGGGCGCGACGCTCGCCGGCCGGGCCTCCGTCGCCATCGTCACCGCCCTGGCCGCCGAAGAAGCGATTGAAGAAGTCCTGCATGTCGCCGGGGGTTTGCGGGGTTTCGTCGCCATCGTCACCGTCGGGAGTGTTGGGCTGGGCGCGCTGGCCTCCGCGTCTGCGTCGATTCGCGGTTGGCTTGGGCAACTCCTCGGTGTTGATATTGACGACGGCGGGACCGACTTCTTTGACGATCTGCGAGAAGCCGTTGGAGAGCGTAACCGGCGAGGGTATCACCAGAGGCCGGGCATCCGAGGAGTTGATGCCGGCCTGCTCTTTGCCGCTCACGTTGCGGGTGAGGATCGAGCCGGCGAGGATGCCGACCGAGAGAGTCGCAAGCAGCATAAAGGTCATGGTGAGGCGGCGGCTGCGGATGCGCTCGAAGAGTGTGGGTGAAGTATTTGTCGGGGTATCCATTAGTAGCTCATGACCTCATCGTTGTGCATTGCTATGCGCCGGACTGAATTCGCGGCATGAATCTTAAGTATAGTCGCTGTTCTGCTCCAGCGTTCTGCCCCGGAAGGAGGGCGACTTTATAGATTGTTTAGACGCGAAGTGGGAACAAAAGTCTTGCGTATGTTTATGCAGGGTGGGCGGGTAGAGGAGCTGCGGCGGAAAGCAGCTCGATGACGGCGATTCCAGCGAGGATGAGAGCCGCGCCCATGAGGGAACGTCCGCCAAGGTGCTCATGCAGAACGAGGAAAGAGGTCAGACAGGCGAAGACGGGTTCGAGGGTGAGGAGTAAGGCGGTGTGGGTGGGGGGTAGATGTTTCTGGGCCCAGCTTTGGATGGTGAAGGCAGCTGCGGTGGCGAGAAGGCTGGTGATGGTGAGTGCGACGAGGAGACGGGGAGTGACGGAGAGGTGAGGTTTGCCGCCGAGCGGAAGCGTAATGGCCATGACCAGCGCGGCGACACCGATCTGGAGGGTGGCGAGCTGGGCGGTGGGGACGCGGTGTGAGGTGTGGGCCAGAGCGAGGAGGTGTCCTGCGAAGGCGATGGCGCAGACGAGGGTGAGGAGATCTCCGGCGCCGATGCTGGCGAAGAGGTTCTGCGGGGTGGTTCCGGCAGGAGTGGTGAGCAGGATCAGGCCGGAGAAGGCGAGAAGCGCGCCGATGGCGGTGGTCCAGCGCGGAGGCGGCGTGTTGGCGGATCGAAGCGCGGGGACGATGGTAAGGAGAGGGACGAAGACGACGACCAGACCGGTGATGAAGGCCGACTTCGCGGGAGTGGTGAGGGCGAGGCCAGCGGTCTGGAACTGATAGCCGGCGGAGAGGAAGATGCCGACGATCATTCCGGAAAGCAGAGCGTGGCGACTGATGTGGCGGAGCTGACGCCGGTTCACGATGACCAGGGCGAGGAAGGCCAGCGCCATGCGGAGGAGATTGAAGAGAAGCGGCGAGGCATCCTGAAGAGCGTCTTTGACGAGGACGAAGGTTGCGCCCCAGACAAAGACGACTGCCAGTAGCAGGAGGTGTGCGATGGTGGCGGGGCTGAGCCGTTGGGACAACTAGTTTGGCGCTCCCGCCGCGACAGGTTTGGTGGATGCGACTTGCGCGGCGTAGACGGTGTCGCCGTTGACGATGGTGCGAAGAACTTTGGTGTGGAGGAGCTGCTGGGGTGTTGCCGAGGTGATGTCGCGGTCGAGAACGATGAGATCGGCAAGATAGCCGGGCTCGAGGCGGCCTTTTACTTTTTCACGAAACTCTCCATAGGCGGAGGCCTGGGTGTAGGCATAGATTGCTTCGTTGAGCGAGATTTTTTCCTGCGGCTCGAAGGTCTGGGTGCCGGCTTCGTTTTGCCGGGTGATGGCGGAGTAGAGGCCGCGGAAGGGGTTGATGAATTCGACGGGGTAGTCGGTACCGAAGGCGAGGACGACGTGGTGGTCGAGGAAGGTCTTCCAGGCGTAGGCGTATTTGTCGCGTTCGTGGCCGATGCGATCGGTGGCCCACTTCATGTCGGTGAGCAGGTGCGCCGGCTGCATGGAGGCGATGACTCCTTCTTTTTCGAAGCGGTCGAAGTCGCCGGGAAGGAGGACCTGGGCGTGTTCGACGCGGAAGCGCAGGGCGCCCGGGGGCGGCGGGCCTTGCTCTGGCTTGGTGACGATGTTGGCGTCGATGCCGCGCTCGGGTGACGATGGCGGGTAGTTCGCGACCTGGTCGGCGACTCCGAAGGCATTGAGAGCCATTGCATTGGCGCGGTCTCCGATAGCGTGGAAGCCAAGCTGGAAGCCGGCCATAGCGCGTTCTGCTGCCATCTGGTTGAGCTTGTCCTGCTGGTAACGGGGGAGGCCGGAGTTGTTGGGGTCGTCGGAGTAGGGGTCTTCCATGGCGGCGGTGCGGGAGCCGAGCGAGCCGTCCATGAATCCCTTGAGCTGGGTGAGATGGAGGCGGAGATCGTCTGACGGATGGCTGGCGCGGCGTTCGACGAGGACGGCGACGGGCTGGTTGAAGTCGAGCCACTCGGCAATGCGGAGCGGAAGTTTGTTGGTGTGCTCGAGCTCCTCGAGGGCGAGGAAGTCTTCCCACTGGGAGTTGTCCTGGATGCTGGTGACACCGTTGGAGAGGACATCCGCGATGGCGACGCTGAGAGACTTGCGCCGTTGCTCCATGGAGGGCGGCGGAATTTTCCGGGCGACGAGGGCGTTGGCGGCTGCTTCGCGCAGGATTCCGGTGGGATTGCCGGAGGCATCGCGATCGATTTTGGCGCCGGCAGGGTCCGGGGTGGTGGCGGTGATGCCGGCGGCGGCGAGTGCAGCGGAGTTGGCAACGCCCATGTGCCCATCGACACGGATGAACTGGGCGGGATGATCTCCGGTAACGGCGTCGAGATCCTGGCGTGTGGGAAGGGTCTCGTTCGCCCAGAGGGTGTGGTCCCATCCTCCGCCCTGAATCCACGTGCCGGGTTTGGCGGTGGCTGCGTAGGCTTTGATGCGTTGCTGCATCTCGGCGAGGGAGTGGACGCCGACCAGATCGACGGCGAGTTTCTGGCGGCCAGCTTCGCCGATGTGGGTGTGGGCGTCGTTGATGCCGGGCATGACGAAGGCGCCGTGGAGGTCGACGAGCCTGGTTTTGGGACCCTTTAATTTGAGGAGGGCGGCATCGTCGCCGGCGGCGAGGATTTTTCCGTTGGCGACGGCGAGGGCAGTGACCCGGGCGGGGGTTGGCGAGGGGTCGTTGGACCGGAGATGGGCGCCGGTGAGGATGTTGCCGTGGAAGAAGATCGTATCGGGCGGGTTCTGGGCGACGGCTGCGGTGGCGACGAGAACGAGTGCGCTAAGCATGAGGGATTTCACGGATGGGAGTGTAGCAGGGTTGCTCCCCCTCCTGCCTCGATATTGCGCAAAGTCTTCCAAAAGCAGGGGTTAGGTTTGGACTCGGACTGCAAGTTCTTCATTTTATTGGGGCCACCTTGTAAAGTCCTGATTCGAGATGAGAAAGAACGGTAGGAAGTATCTGTCCCGATTTTGGGGCCTAGTTTAATTGTAGCGGACTGGAGGGGTGTTTTTTCCTTTTGGATGTTATTGGTTTTGGGTGAGTTAGGGGTGTTTGGGGCTTGACATGCGAGTTTTGGGCCAAAAACGCGAAAAATAAATGCACTCGCCCAGACGTAGACTTTGTCTCGATGAGATACCTACTGGCCGCGACGTGTCTGTCCGGATCTTTGGCGGGAGTGGGTCTCGCCGTATTCCCGTATCCGGTCGAGGTTGCGCCGCTATCGGGGCCGCAGGTCGCGTTTGATCGTATCGTTCTTCCCACTGGTCGCAGTCCAGCGTCGATTGCAGTTGCCGACCTTAATCACGATCAACATGCAGACCTTGTTGTCGCCAACTTCGATGACGGCACAGTTTCTGTCCTGCTAGGCGACGGGAAAGAGCACTTCACGCCTGCGCATGGTTCTCCGTTTACGTGCGGCCCTTCGCCCAACGACATTGCGGTCGCTGATCTCAACGGCGACGGTAATCCGGATCTCATCGTAGCCAATACCGAAACGCCGAACATCACGGTACTGCTCGGCGATGGTCGCGGCGGTTTCTCGTCTTCGCCTCATTCGCCATTCGCAACGCAATCGTTTCCTCATGTCCACGGTGTGGTGGCGGCGGATTTCAGCGGTAACGGCAAGCCAGCCGTGATCACCGACAGTTGGGGGCACAACCAGGTGCTGATGCTGCGGGGCGATGGTGCGGGCAATCTGGTTCCGCCGGGAGTCCTGTTTGCAACGGGCAAGCGTCCTTACGAGCGCTTGCGCTCCGCTGACTTGAACCGCGATGGACGGCCAGATATCGTGACTACCGACATGGACGATAACGCCGTCAGTATTCTGTTGGGCGATGGACACGGAGGCTTCCGACAACCTGAAGGCTCGCCCTTTCCTGCCGGCAATGCGCCGTGGGAGGTAGCGATTGCCGACTTCAACCGCGATGGGAAGCTGGATTTGGCGGTGATCCCCTACGATCGGGATCTGACCGACCCTCGGCAATTGGCTGTGACGATTCTGCTGGGAGATGGGCGCGGCGGGTTTGCCGCTCGATCGGATCTGCTCCCGCTTGAGGGCTGTCGGGGTCCCGACCGCGTGGCGGCAGGGGATATCAATGGTGACGGCTATCCGGATGTTGTGGTGTCCTGCGCGCAAAATAACCGGCTGATTCTCTTTTGGGGATCGAAGAACGGAAGCTTCGAACGCTCGATGGAGGATGTGCAAACCGGTTGGTCCGGTCTTGCTGTGGCCGATCTCGACGGTGACGGCAAGAGCGAGATCCTTGTCTCCAACGGCCGGCTTGATGGTGCTGCCAAGAATCAGCGCGGCACGGTTACGATTTTCGTTCCGAAGTGAGGTTCGTGGGACGTGCTCCGCGGACCGGAACTGAAGAACAATCGACTCCACATCCCCCATTCGGCTTCGCTCAGGGTCAGGATGACGGCAAAAAATCTCTATGAGACGGCGCATGGTCATCTACCAGTGGAGATAGCGAGCAAGAAACGGCTTGTCGTGACGCCGGTTCGAGAGTATGTTCGAGAGACTCAGGACCCCTCTGGATACAACCTAAGTTCTCGGAAGTTACTTCTCGCTTAAGGAGAGTTTCCATGGTCAAGGCAGCGCTGCAAAGTCCTCTCGATGGCTATCAGAGTCCTTACAATCTTCAGCAGCACGTCAACTTCGTGGGTGACGACCTTCATATCTACGAGCTTCGTTATGACACCGCGTGGCACGTTAGCGATCTGACCCATCTCGCCGGTGCACCAGCCGCCGCGTATCCGTCCGGAATAGTCGGCTATGTGACTGCCTACAACAATCAACAGCACATCAACTTTTACGGTTTGGTTGGTCAGCACCTCCATGTTCACGAGCTGGTTTATGACGGCGCCTGGCATCACAACGATCTCACCCAGTTGAGCGGCGCTCCATCCGTTGTTGATTTAGTGGGAAGGCCCGCCAGTTACGTGAGCTCCTGCAATAACCAACAACACGTCATCTTCGTCGGAGACAATTTTCATGTTTACGAGCTTTACCACGATGGTGGTGGCTGGCATCACAACGATCTCACTCTGTTGACGAGCGCTCCACCTGCCGGTGAGATCGTGAAGGTTGAGGACGGGAGCTGGGTGAGCGCTCTAGCCGCTTACGAGACGACCACCTGCCAAAACCGGCAGCATGTCAACTTCGTCGGAACCGATCGCCATGTCCACGAGCTGGTCTACGACGGCGCCTGGCATCACAACGATCTCACCCAGTTGAGCGGCGCTCCGAAGGCTTTAAGCGACACTCTCGTTGGTTATGAGACCACTTACAATCACCTTCAGCACGTCATCTTCCTCGACAACCATGTCCACGAACTGGTTTACGACGGCGTCTGGCATCACAACGATCTGACGAATCTGGCTGGTGCACCGGCTGCTGTCCGCGGCCAACTCGACGGATACGTGACTTCGGACAAGAACCTTGAGCACGTCAACTTTGTCGGCTTCGTTGGGGGAAACATCCATGTTCACGAGCTGGTTTACGACGGGGCCTGGCATCACAACGATCTCACGCAACTCGCTGGCGCTCCGCCCTTCCTGTCGTCGTCGGTGACTCTCAATTCGCTTGATGGATACGCGACGTCCTACAACAATCACAAGCACGTCAACTTTCTCGGTAACGATCGCCATGTCCATGAGCTGGTTTACGACGGTGCGTGGCATCACAACGACCTTACTGCCTTGACTTGAGCGATGACACTCCGCAAACAGCCTGGAGATTCCGGCCCTTGGAGCGAAATGCGGCGATCCCTCCACTCCGCCTTTGGCTCCGGTCGGGATGACGCATCTCTTGCTGTGAGGAGTTAGCGCGAGTCGGCAGTGAATTGGATGGTGTCGAGGAGAGTGAGGAGGATGCGGCGGAGTGCGGTTTCGCGGCCGGTGGGGTCGTACCACTCCTGCAGGGTGTGGATGCCGCCGCCTTGTCCACCGGCGCCGATGGCGATGGCGGGGATGTTGCGCGAGAGGGGGATATTGGCGTCGGTGGAGCCGAGCCGGGGTTCGGTGCGGAGGTTGAGGTGGCGGTCGACGGCGCGGAGGGTGTGGAGGAGCGAGGAGTCGTCAGGGAGAGCGGCGGCGGGACGGTTTCCGATGGCTTCGATGTGGAGCTTTGGTGGGGGCGCGGTGGTTTTTTGCGTGGTGACTGAGGCGATGACCTGGTCGAAGATGTGGTGGACCTCGGTGGCGGTGGAGACGAGCTGAGTGGAGTCGGTGGAGCGGATGTCGATGAGCGCGGCGGCGAATTCGGGGATGGAGTTGATGGAAGTGCCGCCGGAGATGTGGCCGACGTTGATGGTGGTGAGGGGATTGTCGGGAAGTTTGAGAGCGGCGATTTGAGTGAGCGCGTGGCTGAGCAGAAGGATGGGGTTGAGGGTACCGGCGTCCGTCCAGGAGTGACCGCCGGGGCCGGTGATGGTGATGCGGAAGCGGAGGCTGCCGAGGGCGCGGGTGACGACGGCGGAGCTGCCACTGCCTTCCAGCGCGATGGCGGCGGCGATGCGGGTGCGATAGGGGCCGCGCTCGAAGAGGTGACGCATGCCGCGGAGATCGCCTTCGCCTTCTTCGCCTACATTGGCGGCGAAGAGAATGGGAATGGGCGGAGTGACGTTCGCGTGGCGCAGCGCGGCGGCGATGGCGAGCAGAGCGGTGAGGCCGGCGGCGTTATCGCAGATGCCGGGGGCGTAGATGCGCGGGCTCTTTTTTTCTTCGGTGGGTTCGACGGGCGTGTTGGCGGGGAAGACGGTATCGAGATGGGCAGAGAGGAGGATGACAGGAGCGGTATTGTCTTCGGCTGCGGGCGGGTTGCGCGTGTTGGTGGAATGCGGAGATCTCTCCACTGCGCTCCTGACGATGAGACCGTCCGTCGCTCCGGTCGAAATGACGGCTTCCTTTTTTGTGCCTGAAGTGGGTTGGGGGGCGAGTTCGGCGAGGACGTTGCCGGCGTCGTCGAGGTGGATGTTGGTGAGGCCGAGGGAGTGGAAGCGGTCGAGGAACCACGCGGCGCGGGCGGACTCGCCGAAAGGAGGCGCTGGGATGCGAACGATTTCGAGTTGCCACTGGCGGAGTTGTGGCTGGTGAAGATGGAGCCAGTGGAAGGCGCGATGCACGGCGGTGAGGGTGGCGAGGCGAGCGATGCGGCGTTGTGCGGTGGAGGTGGCGGTCATTTATTCCACCACGCTTTGATTTGGGTGGCGTGGAGAGACCGCAAGACGGTCTCGCTTTGCTCGATAACCCACCTTAGCGACGATAACGCCGTCGCGAAGATGGGGCACCCGGATTTGTGCTGCGGCGATCGTTCGTAATCGAAACGCCGGAGTTTGTGGTGGAGCGGTCATTCGTATTCCACCTCAACGAGGAAGAGGCCGCTGGCGGGAGCGGTGGGGCCGGCGGCGCGGCGATTACGGGCCGCGAGAATCGCGGGAATTCTGTCGGACGGAATGCGGTTGGCGGCGGCTTCGACGAAGGTGCCGACGAGGTTGCGCACCATGTGGTGAAGGAAGCCGTTGCCGGTAACGCGGTAGAGAAAGAGATCGTCCTGCGTATGCCAGGCGGAGTGATGAATGGTGCGGATGTTGCCGTCGGGCGATGATACGACGTTGTTGCGAGCGGTGAGATCGGGGTCGGTGGCGGCGAAGGAGGTGAAGTCGTGAGTGCCGAGTATCCAGGCGGCGCATTGCTCAAGACGGGTGAGGTCGAGGGCGAGGCGACAGGGCCAGACGTAGCGGGCGAGCATAGGAGGGCAGATGCGGTCGCCGGGGAGAATGCGGTACTCGTAGGTTTTGCGAAGAGCGCTGTGACGGGCGTGAAATTCCGGGGGAACTTCGGCGACGGAGAGGATGCGGATGCTGGGTGGAAGGGCACGGTTGAGCGCGCGAAGGAGATTGGTGGCGGGGATGGGGACGGTGAGGGAGAAGGTGGCGACCTGGGCGAGGGCGTGGACGCCGGCGTCGGTGCGGCCTGAGCCCTGGGGGAGGAGGGTTTCGCGGGTGACGTGATGGATGGCCTGGGCGAGGGTTCCCTGAACGGTGGGGAGACCGGGCTGAATCTGCCAACCGTTGTAGGGGGTGCCGTCGTAGGCGAGAGTGAGTTTCCAGTGCGACATGGGACTGATTTGGACGGTATCACGAGGAGATGTTTCAGGCCGAACATGCGGGCCGGCGAGACTGTTACAAAACTCCATTCAAAGCAACTTCAACGCTTGTGCGGCCTCCGCGTACCCAATCCCAACGGACTTCGAAAACGTTAGATCCAGACTGAAGAATGACTGCCCGTGCACCCAAACTCGTCAAAATAGATCATGAATATAGCGAAGCCGTAATTGACGGAGTCAGCGTAAAAGGCAAAAATGCAGAAGACCTCGGCTTCGCCATCCGGGCTATACGACACGCTCCCGTCGATTTCTCGCGAGGTTAACTTTCGACAAGAGAGGCCATCGTGAAACGTGAACGCATGTTGCAAATCTTTCTGGTTGTGCTGGGAATTCTGTTTATCGCACTGGTCTTCCCGCTCTATGGGGATCTACGGCACGCGAATTGGCTTGTGAGTATGCACAATGAAACTGAGCCAATGTTTCTCAGTTTCTTTATCGCACTCGGCCCCTTTCTGCTGCTTGCTGCCAGAAACCCTCCGGCGCATCGCTTGCTGATTGCCTTCACGGCTTGGTGGAACCTCGCGCATGCTGGCGTAATGACCATCGAAACTGTGCAAGCTTGGAATCGCGGAGTTCATCGGAACTTTACGGACGTTGTAATCGTCGCTGTCATAGGATTGATTTTGCTGGCACTCTTACCCTCTCGCCGTGAAAAAGAGATGACGATAGTTTGATGGGGAACAAGAAGAGACAAACGGCGACTGCAAATACAAATGGGTGATTTTTCACTGCCGACTTTCGCTCAGGGTTAGCGATGACACGAGGTTGAACAGAAATTTATTTTTCTGTAAGGAAGCCGGTGAGTGTCTGGGTGAACTTGTCGGGTTCTTCGTAGAAGGGAAGGTGACCGCTTTTAGCGAAGATGACGATTTTTGCGCCGGGGATGGCTTTGTAGGTTTTCCATGCGGTGAGGACGGCGACGTTCATGTCGAAGCGTCCGTGCATGATGAGGGTGGGGAAGGCGAATTTGGACAGGTCGGGAGTGAGGTCGAGGGTGGCGATGGCTTTGTTGACGGCGGCGTTGACTTCGGGGCTTTGTCCGGGATCGGTGATGCCGGCGAGAAAGCGGTCGTGATTTTCCTGGCTGTAGAAGAGCATGGAGAAGTAGTTGGCGAGATGCTCCTTGGTGGCTTCGGGAGTTTTACCGAGGGTTTTGGTGATCTGCTCGTCTTTGGCTCCGACGTCGGGAAAGACCTGGCTGAAGAGGAAGAGGGTTTGTTTCCACGAGGGAGCGGCAGAGTCGATGAGAACGAGTTTGTCGATGTGCTCGGGATGTGCGGAGGCGTAGCCCATGGCGAGAAGGCCGCCCCAGGAGTGGCCGATGAGGTCGAACTTCTGAAAGCCGAGTTTGGCGCGGATGGCGTCGAGGTCGGCGACCTGAGCGTTCATGTCCTGAGGGGCGGTTGGGTTGAGGAGTTTGGATTTTCCATCGCCGCGCTGATCGTAGAAGACGACCTGACGGTCGTGCGCGAGGCGGGTCGTGAAGACGTCGTTCTGCAGCAGGTAGGTGTGGGAGAAGCCGGGGCCTCCGTTGGCGACGATGACGGGCGTATTGGCGCTGGGGGCGCCGTAGATTTCGTAGGCGAGATCGACGGCTGGAGTATGGACGACGCCGGAGACGGGGGACTGAGCGAAGGCAAGGCTGGAGACAAAGAGAAGAGTGAACAGAACCTGGCGCATGGAACCTCGGGACGATGGGTTGCTGGAGATGGCTCCTATAGTAGCGGGTGGGGCAATGTTTGTGTGGATTGGAGTTCACGGGGCGAAGCTTTGAAGGTGGGGCTTTGAAGGTAGGAACCTAACTTGATGCCAAGTGTGGGCGGGGGATGGGTAACGGGAGGGGGTTGATATACTTGAGCGGTTACACCTATTCGATATTTTTGATGGATTATTGGGAACGAAGCGGGGAAAGAGTGCGTATATCTGCTCGATCAAAGCATTTCTGCGCGACGGGAGTGTGCAGGCAAGGAAGCATTCTTTATGAGTCGTCGAGAAGGTGCTGCGCGTCTTAGTAAGCATTGGAAAATACTGATGATCGACCGGCTCTGGGAGAGGTATGGGTCCAGGGAAGCGGCATGAAGCTCGGGAGTCCGGCAGACGATTTGCGTTGCCGGCAAATTTGTTGAGAAGCATAAGAGAAGAGTTGGAGAACGCATCGTGAGATTAAAAGATATGCAGGCGGCAGCGAGCATTGCGCTGTTATTGGCGAGTGTATGGACGCAGCCGGGTCTGGCGCAGGAACAGGCAGCGCCGCAAAAACCGAGTCCAACGGCACCTGCACCGCCGCAGCCTGTGGCGAACGACACAACAGGGCAGCCGGGCTTGCCGCAGGCTCCCGCGCCGAAGGCGATTGGGCCTTTGTATCTTCGGGACACACCGGCGAACTACGCGATGCCGAAGAGCCACTTCTGGAATCCGATCGCGCCGTACACGGCGACGAACTATCCTGAGCCGCGGCTGGGCAACACGCCACAGTTGCAGCAACTGCTGCAAGACGGCAAGATCTATCTGAGCCTGGCCAATGCGGTGACGCTGGCTTTGGAAGACAACTACGATATCGCGATTGCGCGCATCAACCTGGACATTGCGGACACGGACATCCTGCGGGCGAAGGCGGGGTCGAATCTTCGCGGCGTCTCGACCGGTCTGGTGACCAACACGCTGGGTGGAAGTACGTTGACGATCACTGGCGGCGGCGGTCCGGGTGCGACCTCTGCCGGATTGGGCGGCGGCGGCGCCGGTGTGGGCGGCATTGTCGTGAGCACGAACGGCGGCGGACCTACGCCGGAGTTTCGCGACCCGATCGTGACCGGGACGCTGCAGTACGAATCGCTAACTCAGCCACAGGTGAATACGCTGTTCAGCGGCGGATTGAGCGTGTTGAATACCGATACTTCGACCTACAACTTCAATTACACCGAGGGATTTGTTACCGGCACGCAGTTGGCGGTGGGCTTCAACAATTCGCGGGTGACGACGACCAATCCGTTTAGCGACTTAAGTCCTTCGTTCTCGACGAGCTTCCGTGCGACGGCGACGCAACATCTGCTGCAGGGGTTTGGACCGTGGGTCAACGAGCGGTTCGTGTTGCAGGCAAAGAACGACCGGCGCATCACGGATTCGGCGTTCCGGCAACAACTGCTGTACACGATCAACCAGGTGGAGAATGTGTACTGGGCGCTGGTGAGCGCGTACGAGGACGAACAGGCGAAGGAGCGTGCGCTGGCACAGTCGTCGCAGTTGACGGCGGACAACCGCAAGCAACTGGAGATTGGGACGCTGGCTCCGCTGGACGTGGTGAACTCCGATAGCGCGGTGGCGACGGACAAGCAGGCGCTGGTGGCATCGAAGTCGAACCTGGAGTATCAGCAGCTTCTGATGAAGCAGGCGATTGCGCACGACCTGAGCGATCCGCAGCTGGCGAATGCACCGGTGGTTCCGACCGACCGGGTGAGCCTGGAGCGGCTGCCTGAGGAAGATCTGGCGACGGAAGACCTGGTGAAGCAGGCCTATGCGAACAATCCGCAGATCGAGCAGGCTGCTCTGAACATGAAAAACAACGAGATCACGATCAAGGCGGAGAAACAAGGACTGCTGCCGACGGTCGATGCGTATGCGTTTTATGGCGCGGCTGGACTGGGCGGGGCTCAGAATCCCGGGGCGATTAATTTCAACACGGGGCAGCCTTATCCGCCGAACACGTTTCCGACGGTGAGCTATGGCACAGCCTTCTCCAATCTGTTCAACAGCAGCGCACCGGATAAGGGCGTTGGAGTGAACATCAACGTGACGCTGCGCAACCGAACGGCGCAGGCGGACCAGGCGCGTTCGCAGATGGAGTACAGACAGTCGCAGATGCGGTTGCAGCAGCTCTATACGCAGGTCCGCATCCAGGTCACGAATCAGCAGTACGCGCTGACGAATGACCGGGCGCAGGTACAGGCGGCGCAGGCAGCACGAGACTATGCGGCGCAGAGCCTGGACGCGGAACAGAAGAAGTACAAACTGGGAGCGTCGACGACGGCGAATGTGTTGCAGCAGGGAAGAAACCTGGCAACGTCTGAGAACGCGCTGATCTCGGCGACGGCGGCGTATGCCAAGGACCGGGCGGAGCTGCGACAACTTCTGGCGGACACGCTGGAGGTCTATGGGATCAGCATTGAGAGCGCGGCGACGGGGGTGATTGCCCAAACTCCGACGATCCCCGGATTGACGGCCCCGAAGGCCCCTGAGGCGCCGAAACCGATCGAGGTAAGTCCGAATGCGCCGAAGCCGTAGAGGCTAGGGTTGGCGAGAGAGTCCGGGCTCAGGCCCGGACTTTTTTTGCATCGCGATCGCTGGAGGCTGGGTGGGCTAATGGGGTGGACTAAACTGAAGGTCTATGAACGATGAACGAGGTAGTGAGCAGGCGGGAGAGCAGTTGAACTCCCTGGCGAAGGCGTCTTCGGCTTATTTGAGGTCAGCGATGCATCAGCCGGTGGATTGGCAGGAGTGGGGCGACGCGGCGTTTGCGAAGGCGAAGAAGGAAGACAAACCGATCCTGCTGGATATCGGGGCGGTGTGGTGCCACTGGTGTCATGTGATGGACCGCGAGTCGTACGAGAGTGCGGAGACGGCGCGGATTATCAACGATCATTTTATTGCGGTGAAGGTGGATCGCGACGAGCGTCCGGATGTGGATACGCGCTATCAGGCGGCGGTGTCGGCGATCAGTGGACAGGGAGGGTGGCCGCTGACGGCGTTTCTTACTCCGGAGGGGAAGCCTTTTTTTGGAGGGACGTATTTTCCGCCGGGGGACCAGCATGGACGGCCGGGGTTTCAGCGCGTGCTGCTGACGATGGCGGAGGCTTTTGAGAAGCGGCGGGATGAGGTGAACGAATCTGCGGGGAGCGTGATCGCAGCGATCGAACATAACGAATCGTTCATGGGCAGGGCCGGGAATCCGGGACCGGAGCTGGTGGCAAAGCTGGTGGATTCGGCGCTGAAGCAGTTCGATGCGCGGTCGGGCGGGTTTGGGTCGCAGCCGAAATTTCCGCACTCGGGAGCGATCGATCTGCTCCTGGATGCGGCGTCGCGGGTATCGGCGGGCGGCGCTGAGGATGTGGGCGAGATGGCGAAGAACGCAGCGTTGTCGACGCTGTTGAAGATGTCGAAGGGCGGGATCTACGATCATCTGGCGGGGGGATTTCATCGCTACTCGGTCGACGAGCGGTGGGTGGTGCCGCACTTTGAAAAGATGGCGTACGACAACAGCGAGCTGCTGAAGAATTATGTTCATGCGTACCAGACGTTCGTAGATCCGGAGTCTGCGCGCGTGGCGCGGGAGATGGTGCGGTGGATCGATGAGTGGCTGAGCGATCGCGAGCGCGGCGGGTTTTATGGGTCGCAGGACGCGGACTTTTCGCTGGAGGATGACGGAGACTACTTTACGTGGACGCTGGATGAAGCGGCCGATGCGCTGTCTGCGGAAGAGATGGCAGTTGCCAGCGCGTACTACGATATCGGCGAGATCGGCGATATGCACCACGACCCGGCGAAGAACGTGCTGCACGTGCGGGGGACGCTGGAGGGAGTGGCCAAGGCAAACAAAGTTACGGTGGAGGAAGCGAAGGCGCGGCTGGAGTCGGCCAAAGCGAAGCTGTATGCGGCGCGGCTGAAGCGGCCAACGCCCTATGTGGACAAGACGATCTATGTGGGCTGGAACGGGATGATGATCTCGGCCTATATCGAAGCGGGACGTGTGCTGGATATGCCGGAGGCACGCGCGTTTGCGTTGAAGTCGCTGGACCGGGTGCTGAACGAGGCCTGGGATGCAAAGACCGGCGTGGCCCATGTGGTGGCGTATGGGGAGCAGGGCGGCAGGGGAGCGCGGGTGGCCGGAGTGCTGGATGACTATGTGTTTCTCGGCCATGCGGCGCTGGATGCGTGGGAGATGACGGGAGAGATGAAGTACTATCTCGCCGCCGAGTCGATCATGGAGAGCGCACTGAAGCGGTTTTACGATGCTACGGGGTGCGGGTTCTTCGATACCGAGGCGGCGGCGAAGGGAGAGACGCGGCCAGGAGCGCTGGTGACACGAAGAAAACCGCTTCAGGATTCGCCGACACCGGCGGGGAACCCTGTGGCTGCGGCGCTGCTGTTGCGGCTGGAGGCTCTGAATGGGCGCGAGGATTACGCGGTGAAGGCTTTAGAGACGCTGGAGATTTTTGCCGGCGTGGTGGAGCACTTTGGGCTGTATGCGGCGAGCTACGGGCTGGCGCTGCAGCGGATGGTGCAGCGGGCGGTGCAGATTTGCGTAATCGGCGACGACGCCGCGGCGCGAAGACTGGAGGCGGTGGCGCTGGCGCGATACGCGGTAAATAAGAGCGTGATCCGGCTGCGAAGAGACCAGTTGGATGCATTGCCGCCAACGCTGGCCGAGACGCTGCCGCATCTTCCGGGGCTGACGAGCGAGGGGAGTTTTGCGGCGGTGTGCAATGGGAAGGGTTGTCTGCCGCCGGTATCAACGGTGGATGAGTTGATTGCAGCGATGAACCAGTCGCTGTAAACAAGGCTTATCTTTGTGGGCTCTCCTGTATACATGCGGTGACACTCTAGCTTTGCATGGGATCGGTAACTCGTTGATTTTGATGAGTCAACCAATGAGACGCGATTGGTAATTGGCTTGCTTGGGTAAGGCAGTCAAGCTCCGGAGATCTCTATGGTTATTTGCCGTCGTGCATTTGCAGGACTTTCGTCCCTCTGCCTTGTTCTCTCTTTGGTTGGTTGCACCGCTCCGCAGGGGCTGGATTCGGTTCAGGTCACGCCGGGCGCCCAGGCGCTGGCGGTTGGCCAGACTGTGCAATTCACTGCGACCGGAACATACGGCAATGCGAAGCATCCGTCGACACAGAACATAACCAGTGTGGTGACGTGGAGCTCTACCACTCCCTCGGTGGCGACTGTCAACGCTTCCGGAGCCGCAACGGCTGTGAGCGCGGGCACGACTACGATCACCGCCACTGCAGCGGCGTTTAACGGGCCCACCACCTCCAGCGCGGTGCTCACGGTTACGGGTTCAAGCGGGAGTGGAGGAAGCAGCGGAGGCAATATCCTTTCGCTCACCATCATTCCGAGTGGAATTGTCTTTGGCAACCTGACTCAGAGTGGGCAGTTTCTGGCAATTGGAACGTTCTCGACCGCGCCGACGGTGAGGGACCTGACCAACTCGGTCACCTGGCTTACTTCCGCACCGAATGAATTCCCGATCACAAACTACAGCAACTCGACGACGGGGACTGGCACACAGAACGGCGGGGTGGTCAGCGCGTATGCGGCCAGTGTCGGCAGTGTCGGCGCCACGATCACGGCGGAAGCGACGGACAGCAACGGTTCAATCGCCACGGCTACTGCAGGTGTCGGCTGCCCGTTGGTGCTCCCCAATCCGACTGGCAACCCGCCGACGCCGGGTTCGTGCGATGAGGCCGTCCCACAACTCCTGTCGACGCTGACGGTGTACAACGAAGGGCTGAATCCCAATTCGCCGCAACAAGGCGGCAACTGGCTGGTGACTGCTCCGTCAGCGACTTGCAATCCGAATGTTCCAGCTACCTGCACTCCGGTTCTTCACTGCGGTCCTGGTTCGAACGCTGCTCCTGCTAACCTCGGCCCGTCCGTTTGCACTGCGACTTATCCGCTGGGCACGAGCGTGACTCTGACTGCGCCTGCACAAACTGGAGTCAAGTTCGGTGGATGGTCGTCCAACTGCACGAACACTGGCACGATTACTCAAACCGGGCCCAACACCTGCACGGTCAACTTGTCGGCGAGCGATGCCACCGTGGGAGCGATCTTCAACTAAGCAACAGGCGCAACCACGCGTGAGAGAGAGCCGCCTGGGGAGGCGGCTCTCTCCGGTTTTGGGGGTACAACGTTATGCGTGGATGCGGTCGCTCTGGCTGTCGGCCGGCTGGGTGACCAGCATGGGCACCGCGTTGGTGCTGTCATGCCTCGAAGCGGAATGAATGGAGTTCGTTTTGTGAACTAGTGTTCTGTCGGAGAAGTTCCTTGCAATATTGGTGGTGAGAAAGGGCGGAGAGTCGAGACGGGAAGAGCCTCTTCGGGGTCCGTTCGACTGCGTTTGACGCGAGAAACCGCGCCAAACTCCGCTCAGGATGACGATTCAATTATGAAAAACTTCTGAGAAAAAACTACTTAGAAAAATAATTCTGAGACGGAATACTAGCTGCCGATGAGGGGTTGCTGGGCGGGTGGGGCGGTGGGGTTGGGTGCGCGGAGGATGAGCATGTTGGAGGGATCGTTGCCCAGCGGGATGCCGTTCTTCTCGAAGGCGAGAATGACGCGGCGGCGCAGCTCTCTGAGGACGACGTCGCGCTTGTTGGTGCGGACGCGGATCTGGACAGGATAGGTGACGGAACGGCCTTCGATCTTGTCGACACCGAGAATGACGGGATCGGCGACGGCGACGTCCTTGAATTCGGGCTCGTTGCGGACCTGGCTGGCGACGTGGGAGAGCAAAGAGATGACTTTGTCGGGATTGGCGCTGGCGTCGACGCTGACGTTGAGGGTGGCGACGGCGTAGTCGCGCGAGAGGTTGGAGACGGTGGCGATCTGACTGTTGGGAATGATGTAGAGAGTGCCGTCGGCGTCGCGGACGGTGGTGCGACGGAGGGAGAGATCTTCGACCGTGCCCTTAAGGCCGGCGATGTTGACGACCTCGCCGACGTTGTACTGATCCTCGATGAGGATGAAGACGCCGTTGAGCATGTCTTTGAAGAGGCTTTGTGCGCCGAGACCGACAGCGAGGCCGAGGATGCCGGCCGAGGCGAGCAGAGGCTGGTAGGGGATGTTAAGGATATTGAGGATCTGGAGAAAGACGATGAATCCGAAGATGGAATAGGAGGTGGCTCGCACGATGGAGGCCATGGTGCGGAGTTGGGCGGCGCGGTGGAAGTTGCCCACCTGGTGATCGGCGGCGCGGCGAAGGCGTTTGACGAAGAAGAGGGCGCCGCGGTGGAGCGCGTAGACGATGAGGATAATGACGAGGAACTTCGGCAGCTTGTTCTGAATGATGAGAATGACGTGATTGTGCCAGTCACGCCCAATGATTCTGAAGGCACTCGATGGTTGATCTTGCGGGGCCATGGCCAGAAGATGCATGATTAACTACGTCTCGCTTTCCGGGAACGATACTGTTGTAGAGAATGCTTCAAGCTGTTTGTAAGATGCAATTTCGGCAGGAAGGCGATACAAGAGATACCCATGCAGGATATCGGGATTCAGTGTATCGGGGGTGTTGGTATGAGGATACTTCGAGTAACGGCAGTGGGGGTGGTTTTGACGATGGCGGGCGCGGTGAGCGTGAGCGGAGGACAGATGGTTCCGCCACAGCCGGGAGGAGGGCATCAGCAGATTCCCGGATTGCCAAAGCCGGGATTGGGAACCAATCCGGCGGATCCTGATCCGGTGGATCCGGGACGGGCGGAACAGCAGGCGAAGCTGCGAAACGATGACAGGCAGAAACGCCTGGTGGCGGATACGGATAAATTGCTGTCGCTGGCGACGGACCTGAAGGCGCAGGTGGATAAATCGACCAAAAACACGCTGTCGCTGGACGTGATCAAGAAGGCGGATGAGATCGAGAAGCTGGCGCATAGTGTGAAGGAGCGCATGAAGGGTTGAGGCGCGCGGGGTGGTGAAGTTCTCAAGTCTTTGAGCAGAGATTCGACGAGAGGGAATCGACGAGAGCAAGGATCGACAGGATCGACGATGAGAAAGCTTTTGATCGTGCTGGCGGTGGCATCGATGGTGGGCAGCTCGGGACACCTTAGCCGAGGCCAGGAGGTGCAGTTTCCCGGGGCGCCGCCGATGTCGGGGCAGCATCACCGGAGAGATGATCCTCTTAATGACCGCATGCGAGAGATGGCGAAGGAGCGTAACGAGCTGCGGCAAAAGCGGCTGGTCGAAGACACGGAGAAACTGCTGGCACTGGCAACGGATCTGAAGACGCAGATGAGTGCGTCGAAGTCTGAGGGAATGTCAGCGGACCAGCTCAGGCAGCTCGATGAGATTGAAAAGCTGGCTCATAAGGTAAAAGCGGGGATGAAGGGTTAATGTCGGCAACTGATCCCTGCAAGTTTAGGTGGAAGTAATCTTCTTATGGTGTTCGGGAGGCTTGAGTTAGGGCTGCAGCAGCATTGACCTGCGGCACGGGCAAGCCCGGAGCGGCGATGGCGGAGCTGCGCATGGCGGCGACGACAGCGTCCGCGGTCCAGGTGGGGTGGGCAGCGCGAAGAAGGGCAGCGACGCCGGCGGCGAGCGGGGCGGAGGCGCTGGTTCCCATGGCCTGAACGTAGGGAGTATGGCCGAGGTTGAAACAGCCGAAGCTGTGGGCCGAGTCGGAGGGCAGACCGTCGACGGTGTTGGGTTTGCCGGAGCTGCAGGCGCCGCGAATCCAGCCGCTGACGCCCAGGTCGTCACCGGCCGGGTAGCTGCCGCCGGGTGCGGCGAGGGCGTTGAGCGGTGCGCCGAAGTTGCTGTAGTAGGGGAGGCTGACGGACCCGGGAGCGCAAAGAGCTCCGGGCGTGGTGTTCTGGGCGCAGGCGGGGTTGGTGTCGGCGACGATGGCGAGGACGCCACGGGATTGGGCGGGGAGCTCGACGTAGCGCGGATTGGAGAGGTCGAGGCCGTCGTTGCCGGCGGAGGCGACGAGAACGATGTTGGCCTGCTCGGCCGCATAGGTGATGCGATTGAAGGCGGCGAGAAGACCGGCTCCGTCGCCGGTGGAGAGGTCGGCGGTTACGCCGATGGAGAGTGAGATGACGTCGGCGCGGTTGGCGATGGCGTCTTCGATGCCCTGCATGACCCAGCTGAGGAGGCCGCTGGCTTCGCCGGATTGGCAGAGGTCTGCGGGGTTGGTGTCTCCGGTGATGGAGGCGGGCATACGCTGAAGGACTTTAATGTTGAGGATGGTGGCGGCGGGAGCTACGCCGATGACTTGTCCGGTGCCGGGGCCGATGGCGGCTGCGGCGAGGGAGGCTGTCCAGGTACCGTGGCCCTGCTGGTCCTGCGGGGTGCCGTCGTCGCAGGGGCTGGGGTAGGCGGACTGATCGACCTCGGAGAGATTGAGGGCAAGATTGGGGGCGATGTCGGGATGGGTCTGGTCGACGCCGCTGTCGATGATCGCGATACGAACGCCCTTGCCCATGGTGGTGTCCCAGGGGCCGTGGGCGGGACCGCCGGGGACCTTGTTGCCGTAGCCGCCGACCTGTTGGACGGCCCATGCCTGGGGCGTATTGGCGTAGTAAGTGTCGTATGGAGGGGGTGGTGGGGGTGCGGGAATGACGGGCGGCGTGGTGAGGATGGGCCCATGAGTTGGCAGCCTGCCGATGGACGAGGTCGGGGTGGGAGATTGTCCTGCGGAGTCGACGCCGACGCTGGCCGGGATGATTCTTTGCAGGCGGAGTCGGTGCGCGGAGACGATGCGATCGTGGAGAACATACTCGACGTTGGGCTGGGCGGCGAGACGGCGGAGGATGGCGTCGTCGTCTTGTGATGTGGACTGGGCTGGTCGAGTGAGAGGGAAGCTGGGGTGTGGATTCGACGGCGGCGATGCCGAAGTGTTCGTTGCGCCGGGTGAGACGGGCTCCGGTGGAGGCGATGCGGGCTTCGGCGTCGCCGGGGATGGTGGCGTTGCGATAGAGGACGAGGAAGCGATGGGGCGCGATGCTGGTGGTGTCGATCTGGGTGGTGTTCAGCTGGGCGTCGGCGAGACGGGCAAGGAGGAGGGTGAAGAAGACGACGCGACGGATAACGCGCCGAGTGGTCTGGCCTGCGGGAAAAACTCGGAGGGCCGGCGGAGAAAGAGTCAGGTGGTCTGGGGCGGACACGGTTTCACCTCGCGATTGCGCTGAGGTATGCATCGGCTGCGCGGGAATTTGCATGAGAGGCTGGAGGGTGTGCTATTACTTTTGTTTGTCGATTAAAAAAAGCGACTGAACTGGAGCCAGGGAGTGCAGGGAAGATCGGGTTTGCGAACCGGGTGCTGGATGCCTCAAAGATTGCATCAAAGTTGGCATCAAGGGATGCATTGACCCCCTTTGTTTGCGCATGCTCTAATTGCCGCCTTTGTGAAGCTAAGCAAAATGCCGTGTTGTAAGGAGACGTTTGCATGGATGTAGTGAGCTTTTTGGCTGTGGCCTTGCAGGAATCGGCCACGCCTGCCTATGTTGGAAGCGGAGATGGCCGGATTTATCTGTGGGTAGCATTGGGGGTCGGGTTGCTGGCCCTTTTAGCGGCACTGATGCTGGCGCGTGCGGTAATCGCATCGGATACGGGAACGGTGGAGATGCGGGCGATCTCGGATGCGATCCGGGAGGGCGCCGAGGCGTTTTTGCGGCGGCAGTACAAGACGATTGGCGGGATCGCGGTGGTGTTGGCGATTGTTCTGTTTTGTGGCTATAAAGTTTCGCCCAGAACGGAGCCGTATGCGCTGAAGACGGTGGTGAGTTTTCTGGTGGGCGCGGTGTGCTCGGCGCTGGCAGGGTATACGGGCATGTATTGCTCGATCCGGGCGAACATCCGGACGGCTTCGGCGGCACGGACGAGCCTGAACAAGGCGCTGCAGATGGCGCTGCGCGGCGGCGCGGTGACGGGCCTGGTGGTGGTGGCGCTGTCGTTGCTGGGAGTGGGATCGCTGTTCCTTTTCTTCGGCGGATTGCAGCATCCGGAGGCGGTGCCGTATCAGCTGGTCGGGTTCGGGTTTGGCGCTTCGCTGGTGGCGTTGTTTGCGCAACTGGGCGGCGGAATCTATACCAAGGCGGCGGACGTGGGCGCCGACCTGGTGGGCAAGGTGGAGGCCGGGATACCGGAGGACGATCCGCGCAATCCGGCGGTGATCGCGGACCTGGTGGGCGATAACGTTGGCGACTGCGCGGGACGCGGGGCGGATATTTTTGAATCGACGGCGGCCGAAAACGTCGGCGCAATGATTCTTGGCGCGGCGTTATTTCCGGTCTTCGGCGTGAAGGGAATCCTGTTTCCGCTGATCGTGCTGGCGATCAATCTGATTGCGAGTATCGTCGGCGTCTTTGTGGTGAGCACGCGGGAAGACGAAGACCCGATGCATGCGTTGAACAAGGGATTTTATGTCACGTCGGCTCTGGCGCTGGTGGGCTTTGCTGCGGCGGTTTACACGATGCTGAACGGACCTCTGGTTCAGCCGGGGTGGCTGCTGGGCTGCGGGGTCATCGGGCTGATCACGTCGTTTCTGTTTGTATGGATTACGGAGTACTACACGGAGTCGCGATACAGGCCGGTGCAGTCAATTGCGCATGCCTCGCTGACAGGACCGGCGACGAACATCATCAGCGGCCTGGCGGTGGGCATGGAGACGCCGGCGATGCCGGTGATTGCGATTTCGGCGGCGCTGCTGCTGAGTTATTACTTCGGCGTGCAGGGACTTGCCGGAATCGCCGGCATCAGCGATTACGCCAAGGGAATCTACGGGACGGCAATTGCCACGATGGGGATGCTGAGTTGCGCGGCCTACATTCTGGCGATGGATACGTTTGGGCCGATTACGGACAACGCCGGCGGGATCATCGAAATGTCGAACCAGCCTGACGCGATCCGGGAGAGAACCGACAAGCTGGATTCGGCGGGCAATACGACCAAGGCGCTGACCAAAGGGTATGCGGTGGGGTCGGCATCGCTGGCGGCGTTCCTTCTGTTTTCGGCTTACCTGGAAGAGATCAAGGTCATTGTGACGGACAAGGTGAACCTGGCGGCCGGTTATATGCCGCCGGAGTGGAGCTTTACGAATATCAACCTGGCGCAGGTCCCGGTGTTTGTGGGAGCGCTGCTGGGGGCGACGCTGGTGTTCCTGTTCAGTTCCATGGCGATCAAGGCGGTCGGACGGACGGCGCAGATGGTGGTGCAGGATGTGCGGGATCAGTTCAAGGAGAACCCGGGAATCATGGCGGGGACTTCGAAGCCGGACTATGGCCGGTGCGTGCACATTGTGACGGGCGCGGCGCTGAAGGAGATGGTGCTGCCTGGACTTCTGGTGGTTGGGCTGCCGGTGGCGGTAGGACTGATCTTCCGGCATTTCTCGCAGAGCTACCAGGCAGGCGCGGCGTTGCTGGGAGCCGGAGGAGGGTTGCCGTTGATTCCGATGATCCATGGCAAGGCGGTGAATCTGGCTGGAGCCGAGGCGGTCGCGGGATTGCTGATGGTCGGCACGATCACCGGCGTGCTGATGGCGATGTTGATGAACAACGGCGGCGGCGCGTGGGATAACGCGAAGAAGTTCATCGAGACGGGACAGTTTGGCGGCAAAAAATCTGAGGCGCACAAGGCTGCGGTTGTGGGCGATACGGTCGGCGATCCGTTCAAAGATACGGCCGGGCCAAGCCTGCACGTGCTGATCAAGTTGCTGGCGACGATTACGCTGGTGCTGGCTCCGTTGTTTGTTTAGCAGGCAGAGATAGGTGGAACGGCGGTCCGGATATATGCCGGATCGCCCTTTTGCTTTGATAAGCTTGCCGCATGGCCGCGACTGAAGACACGGTGTGGTGGAGGCAGTGGCTGAATTCTCCTGGCCGGCGGGAGAGGGGAGCGTATTGGAGAAGCCTGCCAATGCGGGAGCTGCGCTTTCTGATGATTGCGGTATTTCTGCTCTTTGCGATGGGTGGATTTCTCTCCGACGTGTCTGCGAAAGGGCGTCTGCCGGTCGCTGCGGTTTTGCTGTGGGCGGTTGTAACCGGTGGTGTTTCGATTCTTTATGCCTACGCCTTTACCCGGAAGATTGTGCTGTTACCGGTTGCGATAGGGGTCCAGGTGGCGTTCAATCTGATGGCTGCCAGGATCACGTCGGCGATGGTTCAGTCCGGATGGTTCAGAACGCCGTCGATGGAATGGGGATTGGCGTTCTCTGTCGGCGGGATCTGGGCCATGGCGCTCGGATCCTATGTCTTCTTTCTGATCTTTATTCAAACTTCGGCGAAGCGGGCGATGATTGCGCAGAGGGAGTTAGAGCTGGCGCACGGGATTCAGGCGACGCTGGCACCACGGATTGCATATCGCGACGAGAGATTTGAGGTTTATGCGCTGACGCTGCCGAGCGACAAAGTCGGTGGGGACGTGGTGGATCTTGTTGTGCACGAGGGTGTGCTGTTTTGTTATGTGGCGGATATCTCCGGGCATGGATTGCAGGCGGGAATTCTGATGGGGATGGTGAAGACGGCGGGCCGGACGCTGCTGCTCGATGGGTGCGGGCTGGCGGAGATGCAGAACAAGATGAATCGGGTGTTGCCGTCGGTGAAGGAACAGAACATGTACATGACGTTTGCAGGGCTGCGTTTCGCGGCTGGGGACGAGGCCGAATATGCTTCAGCGGGGCATCCGCCGATGCTGCATTGGAGGGCGGCGACGAAGGACGTCGCGATGCTGGGAGTGGAGCAGCTTCCGATTGGAATGTTTGAGGGTGTGGAGTATGTGACAGCGAGGGTGAGGTACAGGGCGGGCGACGCGTTTGTGATTACGACCGATGGGGTACTGGAGGTGGAAAACGCAGAGGGGAAGGAGTTTTCAACAAGCCGGCTGACCGAGATCATCCGCCGAACCGAGACGCTCCCGCCTGAACAAACGGTAGAAGCGATGGTCAGTGCGGTGCGGAGCTTTGGGAAGCAGAAGGATGACCAGACAATCCTGGTTTTGCGCGTGTTATGAATGGGGTAACGACTAATTGACCATGGAGTCAAAAAAGTCGAGATTTGAGGGAGTCAAGCGTGGTGGCTTCCCAGTACAATCTTGTCTGCGACGTGATTTCGCGGCGCGGTTTTCGACAGGGTTGAGGTAAAGGACAGGTTCATGGCAAGACAGTCTGGTTCGAGCGTGCAGGAGAGCAAAAAGTCGACAGCCAGCGCAGCGGAGGGTTCGCTGACGCGCGAGCAGCTGGTGGAGTTCTATCGCCTGATGTATATGTCGCGGCGGACCGACGATCGCGAGATTGTTTTGAAGCGGCAGCAGAAGATTTTCTTTCAGGTTTCGTGCGCGGGGCATGAAGCTCTGCTGGTTGCCGCCGGAATGGCGATGAAGCCTGGGTATGACTGGTTTTTTCCTTATTACCGCGACCGGGCGTTGTGCCTTGCGCTGGGAAATACGGTCGAGGAGCAGTTGCTGCAGTCCGTAGGGGCTGCGGAGGATACGGCGAGCGGCGGACGGCAGATGCCTTCGCACTGGTCGAGCCGGAAGCTGAATATCGTGACATCCTCTTCATCGACGGCGACGCAGTGTCTGCAGGCGGTGGGTTGCGCGGAGGCGGGGAGGTTTTTCACGCGGCATCCTGACACGGCCAAAAAGCATGAAGGGGATTATCGCGAGTTCAAGGATGTGACGTTCCACGGCGATGAGGTGGTGTATGTTTCGATCGGCGAAGGGTCGACGAGCCAGGGGGAGTTCTGGGAGTCACTGAATTCGGCGTCGAACGGGAAGCTGCCGGTGCTGTATGTGGTGGAGGACAACGGGTATGCGATCTCGACTCCGGTGGAGGTGAACACGCCGGGGGGAAACATCTCGAAGCTGGTGGCGAATTTTCCGAATTTTCACTTTGCGGAGGTAGACGGAACCGACCCGGTGGCGAGTTACAAGGCGATGGCGGAAGCGGTGGCGTACTGCCGCGCAGGGAAAGGTCCGGCGCTGGTGCACGGGCATGTGATCCGGCCCTATTCGCATTCGATGAGCGAGGATGAGCGCGACTATCGATCGGTTGCGGAGCTGGATGCCGACGCGCTGCGCGATCCCATCTCGAAGATGCAGGTGTGGATGCTGCGTGAAGGGGTGATGGACGCCGAGCAGATCAATGCGCTGGAGCGCAAGGTGGACGAAGAGGTGCAGCGGGCATCGGACCGGGCGGTGCAGGCCGCGCTGCCGCCGGTGGACTCGATATTGAAGCACGTTTACTCGGAGGATCTGAGCCCGCGGGATGCGCGATTCGCGACCGAGCCGGCGCCGAACCCCGATACGACGGAGCGGACAATGGCGGACCTGATCAATCGCTGCCTGAAGGACGAGATGCGGCGGGATGAGCGGGTGGTGGTGTTCGGCGAAGACGTGGCCGACGCCAGCCGGGACGAGGCGCTGCGGGCGGGCAAGATCAAAGGCAAGGGTGGGGTGTTCAAACTGACGTCGGGTCTGCAGACGGAGTTTGGCAGCGAGCGATGCTTCAACTCACCGCTGGCCGAGGCGAATATTACGGGGCGGGCGATCGGGATGGCGGTTCGCGGGATGAAACCCGTGGTGGAGATTCAGTTCTTCGACTACATCTGGCCGGCGATGCACCAGATGCGGAATGAACTTTCGCTGGTACGGTGGCGATCGAACGGAGGGTTCAGCTGCCCGCTGGTGATGCGGGTGCCGATCGGCGGATACCTGACGGGTGGGTCGATCTATCATTCGCAATCGGGAGAGAGCATCTTCACGCATACGCCGGGGGTGCGGATCGTTATGCCGTCGAATGCGCTGGACGCGATCGGGCTGCTGCGGACAGCTATTCGGTGCGATGATCCGGTGATCTTCTTCGAGCATAAGCGGCTGTATCGCGAGACGTTCGGACGAGCGATCTATCCGGGGCCGGAGTACTGCATTCCGTTTGGCAAGGCGAAGATCGTGCGGCCGGGGAAGGACCTGACGGTGCTGACGTACGGCGCCGTGGTGCCGCGAGCGTTGCAGGCAGCGCAGAAGCTGCATCGCGAGACGGGCGTGGATGTGGAGCTGATCGATCTGCGGAGTCTGACGCCCTTTGACTGGGATGCGATCGCGGAGAGCGTAAAGAAGACCAACCGCGTGATTGTGGCGCATGAGGATATGTTGAGCTGGGGGTATGGGGCGGAGATCGCGGCGCGGATTGGGGATGAGCTGTTTCACGATCTGGATGCTCCGGTGCGAAGGGTGGCTGCGATGGATACGTTTGTGGCGTATCAGCCGGTGTTGGAGGATGCGATTCTGCCGCAGCCGGAGGACTTGTACCGGGCAATGCAGGAGTTGGCTGCGTTTTAGCGGGTCGCAGGGTGCATCATCCAGAGGCTGGGCTCTCTTTTTGCTGGCAGAGATGCAGTTAGCGTCGGTGTTGCGACAAAATTTCCAGATGGCGCAACTGCGGGGCCGGTTCGGTGTCTGTGATGGAGCAGAAGCTCTGGCTGCGCTGCGCCAGTGAGGGTTGATATGCGATTCAGACGACAAGCTGCCGTTTTAACGAGTGCGCTGCGAGCTCTGCTGGCAGGTGCTTTGTGCGTGACGATGGTGGAGCAGCCGATGGTGGCGGCGGCCGTGGTGAACAAGCCGTCGGGTGCGGCGGCGAAGCAGATTCAGAGTGAGGCGCGGGTTCTGCATGTGTTGAACCGGTTTACCTTTGGGCCGCGGCCGGGAGACGTTGCCGCGGTGCAGGCGATGGGCGTGCAGCGGTGGTTTGAGCAGCAGTTGAATCCGCAGAGCATCGATGATTCGGCGCTGAATGCGCGGCTGGAGATGTTTCCGGCGATGAAGATGAATCAGGCGGAGATGGAGCGTCGATACCCCAGTCCTCAGATGCTGCGGCAGATGATTGCCAGTAAGGCATCGTTGCCGTCCGATCCGGTGGCGCATGCGATTTATGCGGATCAGATTGCGTTTTACGAAGCTCAGAAGGCGAAGAAGGAAGCAAAGGACGCTGCGGCCGCGAACCAGACAGCGAATAAAAACGAAGGTGAGATGATGTCGCCGATGGCCAGCGCCGGTGGTGCGGCTGTGATGAATAACGCGGCGGCGATGAACCAGGGAACGGCGATACCGGGGGTGTTGGTCGACCCTGCTACATCGTCGATGGCGACACATGAAGAGCAGTTCTACGCCGGGCTGGAGGCGGTAAAGGTTATCAACCTGCCGCCGGACCAGAGAATGCAGCGAATACTGGCGATGCCTCCGATAGAGCTGATGGCGTTTCGCAGAAGTTTGAGCCGCGGGGAGCAGGCTGACCTGATGGAGGGGCTTAGTCCGACCCAGAGAGAGATGCTCGAGTCACTGCAGGGGTCGCCGCGGATGATTGGGGCGGAGTTACTGGCGTCGCGGATGCTGCGGGATATCTACAGCGAGCGGCAACTGGAAGCGGTAATGACGGACTTCTGGCTGAACCACTTTAACGTGTATATCCGAAAGAATCAGAACGAGCCGTACATGCTGCCGGAATACGAGCGGGAGGTAATCCGGCCGCGTGCCCTGGGCAAGTTTGAGGACCTGCTGGTGGCCACGGCGAGGAGTCCGGCGATGCTGATGTACCTCGATAACTGGCAGAGCATCGGACCGGATTCCATGGCAGCGCGCAACAGCGGGAGGTTTGCGATGCGTGCGCAGAATCCGCAGGTAAAGCAGGCGCTGAAGGACCGTGGATTGAATGAGAACTATGCTCGGGAGTTGATGGAGCTGCATACGCTGGGGGTGCAGTGCGAGGTGAGCCAGGACCATCCGGCGAGCACTCTCGATAAGGCGTGCGGGAAGGGATACACGCAGCAGGATGTGACTGAGGTTGCGAAGGTGCTGTCGGGATGGACGATCGATCAGCCGGCGCGCAGTGGAGGCTACTCGTTCGAGGAGCGGCGCCATGAGCCGGGATCGAAGAAGGTTCTGGGAAAGACGATTGGCGAAAGCGGCGAGTATGAAGGGCTGGCGGTGCTGCATATGCTGGCGACCAGTCCGGCGACGGCGAAGTTCATTTCGACCAAGCTGGCAGTGCGGTTTGTGAGCGACACTCCGCCGCAGGCGCTGGTGGACCGGATGGCGAGTGCATTTGTGGCAAGTGGAGGCGACCTCAAGACGGTGCTGCGAACGATGTTCGATTCGCCGGAGTTCTGGGCGCCTGAAACCTATCGCGCGAAGGTGAAGACGCCGGAGGAGTTTGTGATCTCGGCGGTGCGAGCCAGCGGCGCGGATGTAGGGAATGCGGTTCCGCTGGTGCAGGCGCTGGACAAACTGGGGATGCCTTTGTACGGGATGCAGACGCCGAACGGATATAGCTGGATGGCCGCGACCTGGGTGAATACAGGGGACCTGGTGAGCCGGATGAACTTTGCTGTGGCGCTGAGCAATGGCCGCGTTCCGGGCGCACAGGTGGACTGGACTCGAATGCTGGGACAGACAGGGGGCGGGATGGAATCGGTGGCGCTGTCGGTGGAAGACTCGCCGGACATTGCGGCGGTAAAGGAGGCGAAACTGGAGATGCTGCTGCTGGGACAGGCGGTGAGCGATCGGACAAGATCGACGGTGCTGCAACAGTTTAAGGATCCGGCACTGCAGCAGCAGGCGGAGAAAAACTTTGTGATCAAGACGACGGAAGCGGAGCCGATGGCTCAGGTGCTGAATCCCCGCAGGTTGAAGCAGCAGCAGGGGCAGCCGCCGATGGATCATGAGGCCGCGATGATGGCCGGGTTGCTGTTGGGGTCGCCGGAGTTTCAGCGGCGATAGGACACGAGCGGCTACAGCTATGTATTGACAGGAGTCGGCTTGAGCAGGATAGGAAGAATCGGGCGAGGATGGCAACTTCCCGGCGGCAAGAGCGTTTGTACGAAGAGACGAATGTTGATCTCGCATTGACTGCCGGGCTCGTGATGCCGGGTGTGCGAGGCGGGCGCACGAGACGGAGAGTTACCATGGCGAAGATGAAAAATATTGCAGACTGCAGCGACTGGGGATGCGACATGCATGGGCGCGATGCTTCGCGGCGCGAGGTGAGCCGACGTGGCTTCATGAAGGGCGGAGCCTTGGCGCTGATCGGTACGTCGGCGATTCCGGCGTTTCTTTCGCGAAGCGTTCTGGCCGAGGTGACGACAGCGGCGGCGAACAAGAAGAAGCTGGTGGTGCTGTTTCAACGCGGGGCGGTGGATGGGTTGAACGTCGTGGTGCCCTACAAGGAGAAGAACTACTACGCGATGCGGCCGACGATTGCGATTCAGGAGAAGGATGTTCTTGACCTGGATGGATTCTTCGGGCTGCACCCGTCGATGGCATCGGTCAAGCCGCTTTATGACCAGGGGCATCTCGCGATTATTCACGCGGCAGGTTCGCCGGATACGACTCGGTCGCACTTCGACGCGCAGGATTACATGGAGAGTGGAACGCCGGGGGTGAAGTCCACGGAAGATGGCTGGCTGAATCGCGCGCTGCAGGCGGAGGCGGTAACGGGCAAACAATCGGCGTTTCGCGCGGTGGCGCTGGGAACGCAGGTTCCGCGGACACTGCAGGGAAGACTGCCGGCGATCGCGGTGAATAATCTTGCGGACTTTTCGATTGGAGGAAGAGGCCCGCAGACCTCGCCGATCAGCAATGCGTTTCAGGCGATGTATGACGAGAGCACCGATGCGATGCTGCACGGGACGGGGGAGGAGACGTTTGAGGCGGTGAAGATGCTGAAGGCGGCCGATCCGTCACACTATCAGCCGGCGCCGGGTGTTGTATATCCGAATACGCCGTTCGGAAACAGTCTGAAACAAGTTGCACAGTTGTTGAAGGCGAATCTTGGTGTGGAAGCAGCCTTCTCCGATGTTGGCGGATGGGATACCCATCAGAACCAGGGAAACATCAACGGGCAACTCGCGAATGGATTGAGGGAGTTCTCGGAGACGATCTCAGCCTTTTGGCTGGACATGGGAGACGACGCGGAGAATGTGACGCTGGTAACGATGTCGGAGTTTGGACGAACTGCACGCCAGAACGGGACAGGCGGGACAGATCACGGTCACGCGAATGTCATGTTTGTGCTGGGCGGGCAGGTGAAGGGGGGCAAGATCTACGGCAAATGGCCGGGTCTGGCGAATCAACAGTTGAATGAAGGGCGCGATCTTGCGATGACGACGGATTTTCGCAGGGTGCTTGGCGAGGCGGCGTATAAGACGCTGGGAGCAAAGAATCTTGATCTGGTGTTTCCGGGCGCAAGGGTAAATCCAGGCGATTTTTTGAACTTCAGCTAGAGAAAAGTTGCCTGTTTGTATTCATTGGTGCAGAGGTGGTTGTCTATCTTCTGTTTATAGGATGTAAAAAGTATGCATCTTCTGAATAGTAAAAAAAAGAAGACAACTTTTCAGACAGGATCGCGTCTTACTGGGTGTAGTCAGCAACTGCCGGACTAGTAGTTCCCCCAGTTCCGGCTTCACCTAGCCGCAACAAAAACTCCCCACCAATAGTAAGGCCTCCAGAGTATCGGGGGCCTTCACTCCGTTTGTCTGGTGCATGATTTTGCGCGACGATGACGAGATGCAGTTGAAGCGGTAACGCTGGGATGATCGGTGGCGCGGGTTAATGCGCAGATGGCGCTGCGGGCATGAGCGCGGGAACAGGCGCGGCGGGAAGATACAGATCGAGGAAGCGAGAGAGGCTCTGGTTGTAGAGCAGCGCGGAGGGCGAGGCGAGCTCGACAGTGATCTTCGGATTTGCGGCGTCGCGAAAGGTTTGATCGGGCGCAGTGGTGCGAGAGAGCAGGAGCTTGGGAGTGTGGAGCGTGGCGAGCGGCTCGGCGAGGGGGAATCGCTCGTGGAAGAGAAGGCGGACGGGAATCCAGTGGGAGCGAGGGTCGTGCTGGGCGGCGGAGAGCAGATCGGCGCGCGGTGTGTCGAGTATGAGGGCGGGGATGGCGGGGTTGGAAATGGCCAGTTGGGTTGCGATGGAAGCTCCTACGCCGGTTCCATACGGGATGATCTGCTGTGTCTGAAGATGGCGAGAGCCGGTGAGGTACTGGAGGGCGGCGCCGGCGTCGTGGATCATGCGCTGCTGGTTGGGGCGGGTGGGAGAGCTTTGGCCATAGCCGCGGTAGTCGAATGCGAAGACGTTGAGGCCGAGGTTGTGGAGGCTGGCGAGGGTAGGGACGGAGTCTGCGAGCGACCCGTTTCCGCTGGGGAGGAAGAGGATGGTGAGGTGGGAATAGCGGCCACCTGCAGGGGCAGGTATCCACCAGCCGGTGAGTTGCGGGATCGCGGACTCGTCGGGACCGAAGCGGATGAGTTCGTAGGGAACACTGTCGATGGAGGCTGGGCTGCTGGAGGTGCGGATGGGGTGGAGGACGAGCTGCCACTGGCCCTGGTAGAAGAGCAGGCAGTAGGTGAGGTAGCCGCAGAAGAGCGCGGCGAGGATGGTGAGGGCGATCGCCTTGGCCAGCCAGACTGGGCTGACGACTTCGGGCGGAGCGACCGGAGCGGGGGTGTGTCTGTGTGGCCTGGAGGCGGGGCGAGACATGGGAGCTTCTGTATCGACTCTAGCACCTGGGGTGCAATGGGAGTGCAATTAAGAGGGTCGAGGGTGAGTGTCGTTACTGCGTCGAAAGGAAGATGGGGGAACCAAGCTCGGAACGTCATGAGCGGAAATATGTAGTGCGAAAGGCGCGCTGCCGGGATACGCTGCATTTATCTTGAGACCGCTCGAAAGAGCGGCTGGCCGAGAGGGAGCACTATCATGAAGTTGCGCATATTGTTTTTAGCTGCCATTGCGTTCGCCGTACTGGCTGGAGTGGTGGTACCTGCTAACGCGGCGTCCCATCATCGTCATCACCGTCATCATCGTCACCATCGCTAAGTTTTCGCTGCATTAGCGGAAAGGCCCGGGCTTTGTGCCGGGTCTTTTTTTGTGCGCGGAAGGTTTTGGCTGCGATCGGCGTTTTCCAGCGTGAATGCTGATAGAATCTATTAAATCCACTCCAAACAGGAGAGGCAATGCAGGCAATACTGGCGCTGGAAGACGGGCGCATTTTTCGCGGCAAGAGTTTTGGCGCAAGAGCGGAGAGCTCTGGCGAAGTGGTCTTCAATACATCCCTGACCGGCTATCAGGAGATCTTCACCGATCCCTCCTATGCGGGCCAGATTGTGGTTCTGACAAATCCCCACATTGGAAACTACGGAACGACTCCAAGTGATGCAGAGTCGAAAAAACCCTATATCGAAGGGTTGGTGACGCGCGAGTTTTCGCCGATGAGCTCGAACTGGCGTTCGACGCAGGTTGCGGATGAGTACCTGGAACGCTACGGCGTACCGGTGATCGCGGAGATTGATACGCGGGCGGTGGTGCGGCATCTGCGAGCCAACGGCGTGATGCGCGGGGTCATTGCTTCGGGGGAGAATCTTGAGGCCGAGGCGCTGGTGGCCAAGGCGCGGGCAATCCGAAAGATGGATGGCACCGACCTTGCCAGCGTGGTGACAACGAAGGTTGCCTACGAGTGGGATGCGAATGAGCCGAAGAATCAGACGGGCGATGCACTGCTGACGGCTGCTCTCGCTGATGGGACGAAGCAGATGCATGTGGTCGCGTATGACTTTGGGATCAAGGAAAATATTCTGCGGATGCTGACGCGGGAGAATTGCCGCGTGACGGTAGTTCCGGCGACGACCTCGGCGAAGGATGTTCTGGCGATGAACCCGGATGGGGTGTTCTTCTCGAATGGGCCGGGAGATCCGGAGCCGTTGGAGTATGCCGTGGAGACGGTGAAGCAGTTGCAGGGGAAGAAACCAATCTTCGGAATATGCCTTGGGCATCAGATATTTGGGATTGCGCTGGGCGGGAAGACGTACAAACTGAAGTTTGGGCATCACGGCGGGAACCATCCGATCATGAACCACCGGACAGGCAAGGTGGAGATCACAGCGCAGAACCATAACTTCAACGTCGATCCGGATTCGCTGCCGGACGACGTCGAGAGAACGCATACGAATCTGAACGATCAGACACTGGCGGGGTTGCGGCACAAGACCGACCCGATGTTCAGTGTGCAGTATCACCCGGAGGCCAGTCCCGGGCCGCATGACTCACATTATCTCTTCAAGGACTTTCGGAAGATGATGGAAGAGTGGAAGAAATAAATGCGATTGTGCCGCGGCATGCTCTTTCTCTCGCTGCTGACGTTTTCTTTTTCTGGATTTGCAGCCAAGAGAAAGACGAAAGCGGTGTTTTGCACGCGCTCGCCAGATGGTGCGTGGAGCTTGCAACGATTTGAACCGCTGATCAACCCAAAAGGGGGCACGGTGTTCGCGGAGCTTTCGTTCGCTGGCACTATGCTTGAGTCGGCCCGGCTTCGGCGGTTTTATCCGAATCGCGAAGTGGCCTTTGATTACAAATTTGACGACAAGGGCCGCCTGACAGGTTTGCATGGAGGCGTCGAGGTATGGGGTCAGTGGCTCGGCGAGGCCGATCTGACTCCAGAGGCGGATGGAAAGGTGGGGAAGGTGCATGTGGAGTACTACCGGGCGGCTTCGCGAGATCGCATCACCCATCCAGAGGATGCCGACGAATACGTGCCGGAGTTAAGCAGTGTGCCTATTTACAGAACGATTGAATCGCTGCCTTGCGGCGGTTCGTTGCGCGAAGCGGAGAAGATGAATGCCACGCAGGAATGACATTGCAAAGATTCTGGTGATCGGCTTGCTCGCTGTTCCGGTCTCAATGGCTGCGCAGACTTCTTTTGATGAGCATTTTGCTCTCGCAAAGCAGGGAAAACTAGGTGCGCGGGAGGCCGCATTTACCAAGCAGTGTGGGGTCGACCGTATTTCTTCGACTGTGACCTATGGCCGCAGTAATGATGAGAGGTGGACGTTCAAGCCCGTCAGCTCTATCGGCAATGGGCGCGATGATGCAGAGATGGATTTTCTTGGGAATGTTGAAATCTGGAGCGTTCGAGGTAAAGCCAGATTTCTAAATGTGTGGTTTCTGATCATGGACACGGGCCACTCCCACAACGAGATGTTCTGTCTTGACGAAGATGGCCACATCCTGACGCAGGAATCGCTCAACGTGTATGAGCCGGTAGATGGACCGAGTGGGGGTTGGCGACGTTTACGCTTGGTCAGCTTTCCAGGAACGGGAAAGGCTCACGTAGTGAAGAGTATGTTTTTGAATAAAGCGGGAGAGCAGATTACCGCGCCCAAGCTGAGCAATGATGATCTTAGAGGAATCGAATCGCCATTCATCCCCAGATCTCGCTAAGGATTTAATCGCGAAGGTTTCGCAGAGGAAATACTAAAAAGATGCCACGCAGGAATGACATTGCGAAGATTCTAGTGATCGGCTCGGGGCCGATTGTGATTGGACAGTCGGCGGAGTTCGACTACTCGGGGACGCAAGCCTGCAAGGCGCTGAAGGCCGAGGGCTACGAAGTCGTGCTGGTGAATTCGAATCCTGCGTCGATCATGACTGACCCTGAGGTGGCGGACCGAACCTATATTGAGCCGTTGAATGCCGCGTATCTGGAGGAGATTCTTCGTGTCGAGGCGGAGATGCTGGACAACGGCGGACTTGGCGGCAGGGGAAAATTCGCTCTGTTGCCGACGGTGGGTGGGCAGACGGCGTTGAATCTTGCTGTCGATCTGGCGGACTCCGGAGTGCTGGACAAGTTTGGCGTTGAGTTGATTGGCGCGAAGCTGGAGGCGATCAAAAAGGCTGAGGACCGGCTGCTGTTCAAGGACGCGATGACGAAGATCGGGCTCGATATGCCGCGGTCCGCGCTGATCACCAATCTTCGCGATGGGTTGGAGTTTGCGGCGAAGATCGGATTCCCGGTGGTGATTCGGCCGTCGTTCACGCTGGGCGGTTCGGGGGCGGCATTGCGTACAACCGCGAAGAGCTGATGGAGATTCTTGCCCGCGGGCTGGACCTCTCGCCGGTGCATGAGTGTCTGCTGGAAGAGAGCGTGCTGGGGTGGAAGGAGTATGAGCTGGAGGTGGTGCGCGACCTGAAGGATAACGTGATCATCATCTGCTCGATTGAAAATTTTGATCCGATGGGCGTGCACACGGGTGACTCGATTACGGTGGCGCCGGCGCAGACGCTGACGGACCGCGAGTATCAGGTAATGCGCGATGCCGCGATCGCGGTGATTCGCGAGATTGGCGTAGAGACCGGCGGGAGCAACGTGCAGTTCGCGGTGAATCCGCTGAACGGGCGCATGACGGTGATCGAGATGAATCCGCGGGTGTCGCGGTCGTCGGCGCTGGCGAGTAAGGCTACGGGATTTCCGATTGCGAAGATTGCGGCTCGGCTGGCGGTTGGGTACACGCTCGACGAGATCCAGAACGATATTACGAAGGCGACGCCGGCGTGCTTTGAACCGACGATTGATTATGTCGTCGTGAAGATTCCGAAGTGGCAATTTGAGAAGTTTCCCGGCGCCGATGACGTGTTGGGGCCGCAGATGAAGTCCGTCGGCGAGGTGATGGCGATCGGCAGGACCTTCAAGGAAGCACTGATGAAAGCCGTGCGATCGCTGGAGACAGGCAAAAGGGCGACTGCGGACGATATTGAGCCGCGGCGCCTGACGCAGCGGCTGGTGACGCCGCATCCTGACCGGCTTTCGTACATCCGTTATGCGTTTGAGCGCGGGATGACGGTGCGCGAGGTTGCGCGCATGACGTCGATGGACCCGTGGTTCCTGTACCAGGTGAAGCAGATTACGGATGAGATCATAGCTGCCGGCGACGTGGCGATGACGGACGTGACGGCGGACCAGTTGCGCACAGCGAAGCGGATGGGCGTCTCTGACGAGCGGCTGGCGGCTGTTTGGGGACTGACTGGCGCTGAGGGTACGGCGGCGGTCCGCACATTGCGCAAGAAGCTTGGCGTGATGCCGGTGTACAAGATGGTGGATACATGCGCGGGTGAGTTTGAGAGCTACACTCCGTATCTGTATAGCTGCTACGACGAAGAGGATGAGGCGGCGCCGACGAAGAAGAAGAAGATTCTGATTCTGGGGAGCGGGCCGAACCGCATTGGGCAGGGAATTGAGTTTGACTACTGCTGCTGCCATGCTGCCTTCGCCCTGCGAGAAGACGGCTACGAAACGATCATGGTGAACTGCAATCCGGAGACAGTGTCGACCGACTACGATACGAGCGATCGCTTGTACTTCGAGCCGTTGACGCTGGAAGATGTGTTGGGTGTGTACGAGCACGAGGCTTCGTCAGGCGCGGAGATCGGCATGATTGTGCAGTTCGGCGGACAGACTCCGTTGAACCTTTCGCTGCCGTTGAAGAAAGCAGGCGTGCCGATTATCGGGACATCGCCGGAGTCTATCGACCTGGCCGAAGATCGCAAGCGGTTTGGCAAGCTGATTGAGGAGTTGAAGATTCCGCAGCCGGAAGGCGCGATGGCAACCAGCGTGGAAGAGGCGGTGGCCGGGGCGAATCGCGTTGGGTATCCGGTGCTGGTGAGGCCTTCGTACGTTCTGGGCGGCCGCGCGATGGTGATTGCGTACGACGATGCGGCGGTTGTCCAGTACATGACGACGGCGATTGAGTACTCGCAGGAGCGACCGGTTCTGATCGACCATTTTCTCGAGGACGCGATTGAGTGCGATGTGGATGCACTGTGCGACGGCGACGATGTGTTGATCGCCGGGATTATGCAGCATATCGAAGAGGCGGGGATTCACTCAGGCGACTCGTCGTGCGTGTTGCCGGCGGTTGATTTGAGCGACGATGTGCTGCAGACGATTCGCCAGTACACACGCAAGCTGGCGATGGCGCTGAGCGTGCGCGGTCTGGTGAATATCCAGTTCGCAATACAGCGGGGAACGGTGTTTGTGATTGAAGTGAACCCCAGGGCGTCGCGCACGGTGCCTTATGTTTCGAAGGCGACGGGAATTCCGCTGGCGAAGGTGGCTTCGCGCATCATGGTAGGGCGAAAGCTGAAGGAGATGCTGCCGGACCAGGTGGCGAGCGGCAAGGACATGGAGACGGGCTCGCACTACTATGTGAAGTCGCCGGTGTTTCCGTGGGGCAAATTTCCCGGGGTCGATACGGTGCTGGGACCCGAGATGAAGTCCACAGGCGAGGTGATGGGAGTTGCGGACAACTTTGGCGAGGCGTTTGCGAAGGCGCAGACTGCCGCCGGCCAGGTGCTTCCGTTACAGGGAACCGTCTTCCTGAGCGTGAACGATCACGACAAGAAACGCGCGGTCTCGCTTGCGCGGCAATTTGTGGAGATGGGGTTTCACCTGGTGGCGACGCATGGAACTGCGGTTGTGCTGGAGGAGGCCGGATTGCAGCCGGAGCGCGTTTACAAAGTGAAAGAGGGCCGACCGAATGTCGTCGATCTGATCAAAGGAGACCGGATTCAGTTGATCGTCAACACTCCGCGCGGACAGGATACGTTCTTCGATGAGAAGGCGATTCGGCGGGCGGCGGTGCTGGCGCGGATTCCTACGATTACGACGCTGGCTGCGGCTCGGGCGGCGGCGGAAGGAATTGCTGCCTTGCAGAAGGGAACGCTGAGCGTGGTTGCGCTGCAGACGCTCCATCTGGATCGATTTGCCGGCGATGAGGTAAAGGTTGCTGCCGGCGTGGAGCCGGTCTAGCGGGAGATCAGGGCTCGAGTGCGACCTTGGAACCGATGGCGTAACCGATCATGGAGAGCGGTATCCACGCGCCAACGAGTAGACCGTCGCCGCCCATGAGACCGCTGCCGTGGGTGAAGGTGAAGAAGGTGCGCCAGAGTTTTTCGACGGCGCCGCAGGTTTCGCAGAGGCCATTTCCGGTGGGCAGGTCGAGAACCCAGACGCAGACGACCGAAAAGATAACCAGGCCGGATATCCAGATGTAGCCGGCGATGTCGTTGCGGTGCATGCGGGCCAGGATGAAGCCGCCGATCATAGGAACCAGAAATGCAAGCACGGTGCCGAGCAGCTTGGGGTTCGAGGAATCCGGGTCAGGGTGGTTGAGCGACATCACGCCGACGACGATAGCGAGCAAGACGAAGGCAACCAGGGTGTGGGTGAGGAACCAGATCGCCTCGCGCGCGAGGTCGCCGGTGGTCTTGTCCTGCAGGATGTCACGTTGGCTGGCCATAATGGTTCTAAAAAAGGGTATCCGAAATGAATGGCCGCGGAACTGCTTTCTCTTACGTCTTTCGTGGCATGTGCGGATTGATTAACCCCGGTTGATTGCTGCGCGGCGAATCGCTTCTAGAATAGAGGGATGCTGCTTGAAGGGCTTCAACTTCCACTGACTACGCCGTTTTATCCCGACGGACGGCTCAATCTTCTCAAGCTCGAACACAATGTCGCGCGTTATTCGAAGACGCCGGCTGCGGGTTTCGCTGCGCTGAGCGATTCCGGCGAGCCGGCGATGTTGTCCGATGAGGAGACGCGGCAGGTGCTGCGTTGTGTGGCGGACGCGGCCGCGGCGGAGAAGGTGCTGACGGCGGGAGTGTCGCGCGAGAGTGTTGCCGGGACGCTCGAGTTGGCCGAGGCTGCGGCGAATTATGGATACGATGTTGTGCTGGTGAAGCCGCCGCTTTTGTTTCGGACAGGCACAGAGAGTCAGCGTGGCCGGGCGCTGGTGACGTATTTTCAGGCGGTGGCCGATCGCTCGCCGTTGCCTGTGGTGCTCTATGATGCGGGGCCGGGCGCGGGGCTGCCGGTTGAGATGGTGATCGAGCTTGCCGGGCATCCGCAGATTGCCGGGTTGGTGGACGGAAGCGGAGGACGCACGCGGATGGAGAATCTGCGGGATGGAACGACTGCGGTGAAGCGCGATGTGACCGTGACGGCGGTGTTCGCTGCGGTGACGGGGAGGATGCGGTCTCAGGGTGAGGACGCGATGCGAGAGATCATCCCGGGAATCATTTCGGCGGGCGGACTGGCAGGCGGAGGCGCGGCGGTGGCAGTGGCGGCTCCGAAGCTGGTTGCGAAGTTAGTGGGGAAGACGCGGACGAAGGTCGTCGGCTTTCAGATATTGGCAGGAGGTACGGTTGGCATGCTGGAAGCGCTGCGAGCGGGCGCCGTGGGGGCGATGCCCGGGTTTGCGGCCTCGGCTCCACAGGCTTGCTATGAGGTCCTGGCTGCATGGAAGGATGGCGACGAAGGGCTGGCGCAGGAGAAACAAGCGCGGCTGCTAGGTGTGGGAGAGAGAGTGGAGGCGGAACTTGGGGTGGCGGGGATCAAGTTCGGCTGCGACCTGAACGGTTACTTCGGTGGAAGGCCGAGGCTGCCATTATTGCCTCTGACCGGCAACGAGCGGGGAGAGATCGAGCGGCTGATGCAGGGATTGCGAAACTGAACTGGGTGCGGCGCAGCGGCGAGGGTCAGTCGTGCTGCCGAGAGGTTACTGTGATGCCCATGCCGCTAAGTTTGCTGCGTGCCTGCATGGCCTCAGGGGAGTTGGGAAAGCGCTGGATGAGAGTGCGGAACTCACGCACGCCGGCATCCTTCTCATTCAGAGCAACCAGCGCCATCCCCTTGTGAAGATGGGAGACGGGAACTTTGTTGCTGTCCGGATATTGCTGGAGAACGCTGTCGTAGGCTTTGACGGCTGCAGCGTAGCGGCCGCCGCGATAGGCGATCTCGGCCTGGTAGTAGAAGGCGTTTCCAGAGAGAGGATTGTCGGGATAGTTCTTGACGACGTCGCCGAACTCGGAGGCGGCGAGAGCATATTTCGCGGCCATGTAGTCGCCGAGCGCAGTCTTGTAGAGTTCGTCGGCGGGCGGAGCGCCTGATGCGGCGGATGCGGCGGGCGGCGGAGCGGCTGCCATCGGGATGTCGGCGGAGGGTTTGCCTCTTCGCCCGGTGGGCGCCGGTACGGGGGCGGAGTTATCCGGGATGGGATTGACGGGTACGGGCGAGGCCAACCCCCCGGCCTGCGGCTGGTTCTGGATGTTGGCGCTCATCGATTGCTGCTGGCTTTGTACGTCCTGAACCAGTTTTTGCAGGGAACCGAGGCGCGCTTTGACCTCGTCGACGGAGTCATTGAGCGACTGAATCTGACCGGAGATTTGATCGATCTTGCCGGTCTGCGCCTCCTGTTGGGTGGAGACCTGCTTCTGCAGCGTTTCGAGTGCGACCGACATTCGGTTGACGGAGTCGGCGCTCTGCTGGACGAGGTCCTTGAGAACGCCCATGCGTTCATCGTTGGATTGCTGGAGCCGTGCGACCGCATCCTGAAGCTGCTGGACCTGGGTCTGCAACTGAACCATGTCTTTGTTGGCTGCAAAGGCGGAAGGACAGCCGAAGACCAGCGCGGCGATCAGAGCTGCGAATGCCAGAGGAACAGTTTTAGCGCTGAGACGAAGGCGGGTGAGTTGATTGGGTGGATGAGTCATGGCGTAGCACGCTCGGCTTTCTGTCTTCCTGTCGGCCCTCGCGCGAGAGGTTGCGCGGGGGCCGAGCTGAAGTGGGACTGCGAGAGTTAGCGGTCGAGTGAGAACTGGGCCCGCCGATTCTGCTGCCAGCAGCTCTCGGTCTCCTCCGTACAGAATTGCTTTTCCTTGCCGTAGCTGATGACGCGCAGACGGCTTGCAGGCACGCCCGCCGAGACCAGCGCGCTACGGGCGGAGTTGGCCCGGTTTTCGCCGAGGGCCAGGTTGTACTCGGCCGATCCACGGTCATCGCAGTATCCACCGATGATGACCTTGATGGCAGGGTGAGAGGTGAGGTAGGCGGCGGCCTTGGCTACTGACGTCGAGGCATCGGGACGCAGCTCATAGCTGTCGTAATCGAAGAAGATGTCCTGCACGTTCTGACGGAATGCGGCTTCGCTGCCCATGTCGGCCTCGACCGTGGGGGGAGCGGTGGGAGCGACAGGCACGCGCACGGTGACGCGAACGTTCGCTTCCGTAGTTCCGCCGTCGCCTTTGGCCGTGAGATGGAAGTTAGTGGAGTTGGAGGGTGAGACGGTCTGAGTTCCGTTGGGGTTGACCTCCCCGATGCCGTCGATGGTGACGACGGTGGCATTCTGGCTGCGCCAGTTGAGCACGACGGACTGGCCGAGGTCGATGGCGAGAGGATCGGCAGTGATGGTGGCCGTAGGAGCCGGAGCTGCGGCAGGAGTAGGGCCAAGAGTGCTGGGATTAACGCCGCTGGCCTTCTTGTGGCAACCGGTAACAGCGCCAAGCGCAACGACAGTGGCGGCCATAATCAGGGTTTTGTGAATTTTGCTTTGTCTTGCATTCATCGATTTTTCTCCTGCCAATGGTTAGTATTTCAAAAAAAACAGTTGTCTGCGAAGAGAGCTCGCAGGGAAGAGCTTTTCTACTTCCAACTCCAGTTGGGCATGTCGGCCCCGGGGCCGGTGAGTGCGCGTTTCTCGGTGCCGTCGGCCAGCATGGTCATGATCTTCATGTGGCCGGCCTTGCCGTCGGCGGTGTTGGCGTAGACGATGTGCCTGCCGTCAGGGGACCAGGAGGGGAAGTCGCAGCGGCCACCATCGTGGGTGAGTTGAATCCACTTCCTGGTGGCGATCTCCATGACGTAGATGTCCTGTCCGCCGGGAGCGCCGGGTCCGTATTTTCGGTCCCAGGCAAAGGCGAGAAACTGGCCGTTGGGGGACCAGGAGACGGAGGTCGCGTAGCCGCCGTCGGTCATGCGCTGTACGGCGGAGCCGTCGGTATCCATGATGTAGAGCTGCGGCAGGCCGGTGCGCCCGCTGATCCAGGCGATCTGCGAGCCGGTTCGCGGATTGAAGACGGGCGAGACGTCGGGGCCGCGGAAGCTGGTGATGCGGCGGGCAAGAGCGCCGTTCGCGTCGGAGATCCAAATCTCCGGATCCCCGGTACGTGAGGACGAGTAGGCGATGTCCTTTCCGTTGGGGGACCAGGCCGGCGTTATGTTGGTTCCGCCGACGCTGGGAAAGTTCACCATGCGGCCGAGGTCAAGGGAGAACATGCGGATCTGAAAGCCGTCGTGGCCAAGCGAAGAAAAGGCCACACGCGAGTTATCGGGGGAGATGCGCGGAGAGAGCGAAACCGTGCCGAGGTGGGTGATGGCATGCTGATTGGCTCCGTCGTAGTCCATCTCCCATATCTCTTTGTCGGGGCCGCTGATTTTGACGTAGTAGATCTTCGATTCTGCAATGCCCTGGCTGCCGCCACTGAGGCGAAAGATGATCTCGTCGGCGAAGCGATGAGCGATCTGGCGTGCGGAGTCGTCGCTGGCGTCCTCGTTGTACTGCTTGGCGAGCACCTGCGGGTATTGCAGATTTTTGGCGTCGAAGAGAAAGCCGTTGCAGATGATCTTGCCGCCCTGAACGCTGAAGTTGCCGAAGGCTACCATCGCGGCGGAGGTGGGCGCCATCGACCATTGCTGCACGCTCATCTCGGACGGAGAGCCCGGAGTGGCTTGGGGCAGCAGGCTCTTGGAGACGATGTCGAAGATGCCGGCGTTGGCCAGATCGGCGTACAGCGTCGAGTCGAAGGTGCGTTTCAGAGTTTCGGTTTGGGGATCGGCGCCGAGCGGTTTGAAGTCCGCAACGGCGATGCGGACGGTTGCTCCCTTGGAGGTTTCGGTCTGAATGACCTGCGCGCGCAGAGCGAGAGGACAGGTCAGCAGAAGAAGAAGGAGAGCTCCGAGGCAATAAAACTGAGCGTGCCGAAAGGGGGACGATCGTTTTGCACTAAGCATGCTGTTCTTATGTTAGACGCAAAACCGGCGTGGGAGGATACCTTTAGCCTGCACGCGGTGGTAATCAAAGGAATACGCCGGAATTCTTCACTGCGCCGGAACTTACTGCGGCTGGAGGTGGAAGGTGTACTCCACGGTGACGTGGTCGCCCTGCGGGAGAGGGCCGAAGCCGTCGACACGCTGTACGGCGCGCATGGCAGACATGTCCAGCGAAGGAGAGCCGCTGCTGATCTCGATGCGAGCGTTGGAGGGAACGCCTTCGCGATTGATGTCGAAGACGACGGTTGTGCTTTTGCCGGTGGAGGTGCGGGGATCGGCTTCGCCGGTGTACCAGTTCTGGGCAACTTTTTGGTTGATGATGTTCACGTAGTAGGCGAAGCGTGCTCCGAAGGTGCGGTCTTCGATGGAGACGCTGGCGGTGCCGTTTTTCAGTTCAATGGTGGACTGGGCGATGCGGATGCCGGAGGTCTCTCCGGTAACGGCCTTGGTGGGCGGCGGGGTGACGGGCTGGATGTGTTTGGGCGGTGCGGGGGCAGGCTTCTCGGCCGTCTTGATCGGCTTGGTGATCTTCTCGGGGATGGCGACGGCGTCTGGAGTTGGAGGCGGTTCGGTTCTCTCTTTCGTGACCACCGGCGCAGGGCTCGGCGCCTCCGAGGTCAGGACCCCGCTATCGAGCGTGCGTTGCGTTGGCGGCAGAGGAATCGCCGACACCATGGTGGCCTGGATGGCTCCGACGTTGGATGCGTTTTCGCCCCAGTGCTGATCTCGAGTGTGGAAGAAAAACGCCCAGCCCACGATGACGGCAGCGACGAGGCCGTGAAGCAGAAGCGAGCCGGCGAAGTTGACGCCGAGCCTGTCGCTATCGATGAATTCGTCGCGGCCGAGTTGGAGATTTGCGGGGATGATCGCTCCCTTAGGGTTTCAGCGGCTGGGTGACGATGCTGATGTTGGTGATGCCGGCTTGTTTGACGGCATCCATAACCGAGGCGAAGGCGCCGAAGGGAACGCGCTCGTCGGCTCGCAGATAGATGATGCGTTTGGCGGGGTTGGCGCTGGCGCCGGCCTTCAGCAGGGCGGGGAGCTGATTGACGTTGACCGGCTTGTCCTGCAGGAAGACGTTCTGCTCGCGGTCGATGGTGACGACCATGCGCTCTTCCGTGAGTTGATTGACGGTGCGCGTCTTGGGTATCGCAACTTCGACGCCGGATTGAAGCACCGGAGCCGTGAGCATGAAGATGAGCAGGAGCACAAGAACGACATCGACCAAGGGAGTTACGTTAATCTCGGCTAGAGCGGTCTGGGTGTGTCCTTTAGAAGAAAAGGCCATGGCTAGAAGGCCCTCCGTCTCGCCTCTTCAGGCTGTGGTGGCGCGGGTGGCGGCGTCATCATCGCGGCGTTTTCAATTGCGTTAAGAAGTTCCCGGCCAAAGTCGTCCATGCGAGCGGCGAACTCGCGAAGCCGCGCCGTGAGCTGGTTGTAGCCGACAACGGCGGGGATGGCGACGACAAGGCCGGCAGCAGTGGTAACGAGCGCCTCCGAGATGCCGGGGGCGACGGCGCGCAGAGTCGCGGCACCCGCGGTGCCGAGGCCGTGGAAGGCGTCGATGATGCCCATGACGGTGCCGAAGAGTCCGAGGAAGACCGATATATTTCCGATTGTGGCGAGCCAGGTCATGCGACTCTCCATTGCGGTAAGGGCTTCGCTCGAGGCAGTCTGTGCGGCGCGTTCGAGCGCGACGGGGTTGCGCGGCATGCCGCGTCCTCCGTTCTGCCGCTGATACTCGTCGTGAATCTCGTTAAAGACTGCGATGAGAGGGCTGGGCCTGAACTGCTCGGCGACCGCGGCGATTTCGCTGAGCCGTGTCGACTTACGGAAGGCACGAATAAAGCGCGCGCTCTGCGTCCGGGCCTTGCGGAAGAGGGACCACTTGGAGATCATGATGGCCCACGAACAGATGCTCGCGATGAGAAGAATGACGAGAACCGTGCGGGCGACGGCGCCGCTGTTGTGGATCATCTCCAGAAGGGCGCTGCCGCCGGCTGCCGAAGGAGCGCCAGAGGTGTCGTCCTGGAAAAGAAAGAGAGCAAAGGCGAGGGTCCAGACCATAGTTAGTGTCCACCAGTCCTTAGTGTAAATCGTGATGGAGCAAAAATTCGGCTGCGCATCTGCCGTGGCCAGCTCTTTCGGGTGCACAGGAAGGTTCCTGACGAGAGACCTTGGAGGTTTGCTATCCTCGCGTTACGTCGTTGCCTGAGGGCCTCTATGCTGCTGGAGTTGCGTGCGGAAAACTATGCTGTGATCGACCGTGCCGTCGCTGCGTTCGGGGGTGGCCTGAACCTTCTGACGGGTGAGACGGGCGCGGGCAAGTCCATTTTGATCGATGCGCTTGCGCTGCTGCTGGGCGGCAAGGCGTCGGCCGACGTGATTCGTCATGGGGAAGAGAAGGCAGTTGTGAGTTGCGTTTTTGAGCTGACGCCGGGAGCAGCCGCGATCCTCGAGGAGAACGGAATCGACTCGGAGTCGGATCATGTTTTGTTGCGACGGGAGATCGTATCCAACGGCAAAGGCCGCGTGTTCGTCAATAATCAGCCGGCGACGGTGGGTGTGCTGCGGCAGCTTGCGCCGGAACTCGCGCTGGTGCACTCGCAGGGCGAAACCCTGGGTTCGTTCGACCAGGCGCAGCAGCGCAGCCTGCTGGATCGTTTTGGCGGATTGAATAGCGACGGGGTTGCGGAGGCATTTGCTTCATGGCGCGCGACGACCGACAAATTGAATGAGTTGCAGTCTGCGGAGCAGGATCGTCTGCGAATGGCGGACCTCTGGCGGTTTCAAAGCAAGGAGATCGATCAGGCGGGGTTGGTTGCCGAGGACGAGGACATACAGCTGGAGGCGGAGAAACGAGTTCTGGCCAATGCGGAGAAGCTTTACACGGCCGCGATGAGCGCGCATGAGCTGCTGTATGAGTCGGAGGGCTCTGCCGAGGGCGCCCTGGGTGCGGCGCTGAAGCAGGTGGAGGAGCTGGCACGGTATGACCCGCGATTTCAGGAACCGGCACAGCAGTTGGCCGCGGCGAAGGCGATTGTGGAGGACGTCGACGCCGAGGTGCGCGACTTTGCCGACCGTGTTCATGCCGCTCCGGGGCGTCTGGAGGAGATCGAGGACCGGCTGGCGGCACTCGACCGGCTCAAGCGGAAGTATGGCCAGACACTGAAGGACGTGATCGCCTTCGGTGCAGAGTCGGCGCGGCAGTTGGGCGAGGTGGAGAACAGGGACGCATTGCTGGTGGAGTTGAAGGCTAAGGAAGAGCTGGACGCGGCGGCTTATCGCAAGGTTGCAGCGCAGCTTACCGCCGGGCGTGCCGACGCGGCGAAACGGCTTGAGAAGCTGGCGGAGGCGCAGATCAACGATCTTGCGATGAGCGCGAAGTTTCATGTGCAGGTGACGGCGGAGAAGTCGCCGGCGAGTTGGACCACTCATGGCTGGGACCAGGTGGAGTGCCTGATTGCGACCAATGCGGGGGAGCCGATGAAGCCGCTGCATGAGATTGCCTCCGGCGGCGAGATGTCCCGCGTGATGCTCGCGTTGAAGGTGACGGTCGAAGAGGCCTCGCTGGGAGGCTCGGCGCGGAAGAAGAAGGCTCCTCTGCCGCGCACGCTGGTCTTCGATGAGATCGATATCGGCATCGGTGGACGGGCAGCCGAGGCGGTGGGGCGGAAGTTGAAGAGGCTGGCAAAGGGTCAGCAAGTGTTGTGCATTACCCATCTTCCTCAGATCGCGGCGTTTGGGGACCAGCATTTCCTGATTGAGAAGACGGAGAAGCGCGGCCGCACGCAGACTCAGGTTCGCCGCATGGAGGAGTCCGAGCGAACCCAGGAGATCGCCCGCATGTTGAGTGGGGCCAAGCTCACGGAGACCAGCCTGAAACACGCCGCTCATCTTTTGGAGAGCAGCCGATAGTGGAAAGCAACCGATAAGTGGAAAGCATTGGATAAGAGGAGCCGCCCCGGCATCTTGTCGCAGCGAACCTGCATCTCAGGGGGAGAAACATTTCAGAAGAATTTCAGGAGGATGCGCTATGTCTGCAGATTCGAAGAAGTGTGCGATGCAGGGCTGTCTTTGTACGGTTCCGCCGGGTGAGAAGTATTGTTCCGCGTATTGCCAGGCGGCAAAGTCTGAGACCAAACTGCAGTGCGACTGCGGTCATCCTGCCTGCGCCTCGCAAAAGCTTTAGAGAGAAGGCCTGTTTCGCCACGATGCGCTGACGATGCGCGTAAGCCGCTGAACGCTGCATTTTGTTCGCGGCTTTTGCGGCTTTTCTGCGCTTTTGGGGGGTTCGGGGTTGCACCTAAATTGGTTCAAACTAATTCCTGCGGCGGGTTGAACGCGGTATACTTGTAGACGTGACTACAACCACCCTTGAGCACGTTGCCGCAGGCCGGAACGGCGATTCAACCAAAACCAAACGGGTACTTCTTCTCAAGCCACGCGGCTTCTGCGCCGGTGTGGTGCGGGCCATCGATATCGTCCAGATTGCGCTGGATACCTTCGGCGCGCCGATCTATGTCCGCAAAGAGATTGTGCATAACAGCTACGTGGTCACGGATCTGGCCAAGAAGGGCGCGATCTTCGTCAATGAGCTGGACGAGGTGCCCGAAGGCGCGCGGGTAATCTACTCTGCGCATGGGGTTTCGCCGGCGGTCCGGGAGCGGGCGAAGGAGCGGGGTTTGAAGGTGATCGATGCAACCTGCCCACTGGTGACCAAAGTTCACGTTGAGGCGATCAAATTTGCCAAGCAGGGCTATTCGCTGGTGCTGGTGGGGCACCGCGATCACGAAGAGGTCGAGGGCACCCAGGGCGAGGCGCCCGACGTCACCCAGGTGGTTTCTACCGTAGCCGAGGTCGATGCCCTGGTGGTCCCGGATCCCGATAAGGTGGCATATCTTACGCAGACGACGCTCTCGCTGGACGAGGCCCGCTACATGATCGAGGCGTTGAAGAAGAAGTTTCCCAACATTGTCGGCCCGCATGCTCAGGACATCTGTTATGCAACGGAGAATCGTCAAACAGCCGTCAAAAATGTAGCGCACGGCGCGGACCTGGTTCTGGTCGTCGGTTCGCGGAACAGCTCGAACTCAAACCGGCTGGTCGAGGTCTCGAAGAATCTCGACACCAACTCTTACCTGATCGATACAGCCGATGCCATTCAGCCCGAGTGGCTTAAGGGCGTTGATACTGTCGCAGTGACAGCAGGTGCGTCCGCTCCCGAGGTACTAGTGAAGGATGTTGTCGAATATCTGCAGACCATGGGCTATGGTTCGGTCGACGAGGTGGAGGTAATGCCGGAGAATGTGCGCTTCGGCCTGCCGCCGGAGATCGTTCAGGCCATTGCATCGGCTCCGCCAGTTGGCCGGTAAACGAGAACCGCAGACAGAGAGTTTGTATTCATGGGGACTTTTTCAAGCAATCCGAAGGCGGTAAACCAGCCGGCGCAACCGCGCTTTGGACGGATGGATCTCGGCCTCGAGCATGTTGCCGAAGGCATTGAGCGCTCCAAAGACTGGCTGCTCGGCCTGCAACATCCTGACGGCTACTGGTGCGGTGAACTCGAAGCCGACAGCATGCTGGAGTCAGACTACATCTTCGTCCACACCCTGCTGGGTACGGGCGATCGCGGAAGGATGGAGCGCGCCGTCAATGAGATTCTTCGACAACAGAACGAAGACGGCGGATGGAGTATCTATCCCAATGGCCCATCGAATATCTCGCTTGGGGTGAAGGCGTATTTTGCGCTGAAACTGATGGGCCGTCCGGTCGACGACCCCGTGCTGGTGAAGGCGCGCAAGTGGATCCTCGCCAATGGCGGCGTGACCGAGGTGAACACCTTCACCAAGATTTACCTGTGCTTCATGGGGCAGTATGAGTACGATGCCGTACCGGCGGTGCCGCCCGAACTGGTTCTGTTTCCGAAGTGGTTCTACTTCAATATCTACGAGATCTCCGCCTGGTCGAGGGCGATCGTCGTGCCGCTGTCGATCGCTTACGCGAAGAAGCCATTCAAAAAAATCACGAAAGAGCAGGGAATCGATGAGCTCTTCGTCGGCGGCCGCGAAAATGCGAATCTGCATTTGAAGTGGGACAAGAAGAAGATCTTCGGATGGAGAAATATCTTTCTTGCCGCCGACCGTATCGCTCACTGGGCCGAGCGAGTTCACATTCGCCCGCTGCGCACGATCGCTTTGAAGAAGGCGGAGAAGTGGATGCTGGAGCGGTTTGAGAAATCAGATGGCCTGGGCGCAATCTATCCCGCCATGCTAAATGCTCTGATCGCGCTGGCTTGCCTGGGCTATACCCCGGACGATCCGCAGTTCATTCGCGCGATGGACGAGTTCGAAAAACTCGGCATCGACAATCCCGACGGCGAGCCCGACTATCCCACCCCGACCTTCCGCATGCAACCGTGTTCGTCTCCGGTGTGGGATACGGCACAGGCGGTTTATGCGCTGGGCGAGGCCGGAATTGAGAAGACGGATCCCCGCATGATTAAAGCCGCGGATTGGCTCATGTCGAAAGAGGTCCGCACTAAGGGCGATTGGTCGATGAGTCTCCCCAATGTGCAGCCGGGTGGGTGGTACTTCGAGTTCAACAATGAGTTTTACCCGGATGTAGATGATTCCGCCCAGGTTCTTCTTGCTCTTAATTGCGTCAGTCACCCCCGGGAACGCAATCAGATCGATGTCTCGCAGCGAGCGCTGGATTGGATCTTCGCCATGCAGTGCAAAAATGGCGGCTGGGCCAGCTTCGATAAAGACAACACGAAGATGATCTTCGAGTACATCCCGTTTGCCGATCACAACGCGATGCTCGATCCGCCGACGGTCGACATCACAGGCCGCATTCTTGAGATGCTGGCGAACTACGGCTACACCCGGCGCGACAAACGCGTGGAGAAGGCGATCCAGTTCGTTCTCAAAGAGCAGGAGTCGGACGGAAGCTGGTTTGGCCGTTGGGGCGTCAATTACCTGTACGGCACCTTCCTGGTGCTGCGCGGCCTGGAGGCGATGGGAGTATGGAACCATGAGCCGGCGATCCAGCAGGCTGCGGAGTGGATTCGCATGGTGCAAAATGCCGACGGCGGCTGGGGCGAGACCTGCACCAGCTACGACAATCCGAACCTTCGCGGCATTGGGCCGAGCACGCCATCGCAGACGGCGTGGGCTCTCCTGGGACTGCTTGCGGCCGGCGACACCAGAAGCGACTCCGTGGCCAAGGGCATTCGCTGGCTGGTGACCAAACAGTTGGAGAATGGAAGCTGGGACGAGTCGGCAGCGGACCGCAACAGCGAAGCAGTCTACACCGGCACAGGGTTTCCGCGGGTGTTTTATCTTGCCTACCACCTGTACCGGGATTATTTCCCGCTTCTGGCGCTGACGACCTACAAGCGCGCCATGGAGAAAGAAGCAGCGGCAGCGTAAGCATGATCGTGCAACAACGAGTGAGTTGCAGCAGATTTTTTTGATAGAGGAGACACCGGATGGCAGTGCCAGTCTCGCAAGCCTGGACGGTTGCAACTTATGTTTTGAAGCAGAAGCTCAGCGGCCGGAAGAAGTATCCGCTGGTGCTGATGTTGGAGCCGCTGTTTCGCTGCAATCTGGCGTGCGCCGGCTGCGGAAAAATCCAGTACCCCGCACACATCCTGAAGGCGGAGCTTACACCCGAGGACTGCTTCAAGGCGGTCGAAGAGTGCGGCACCCCGATGGTTGCGATTCCCGGTGGCGAGCCGCTGCTGCACCCCCGGATGCCGGAGATTGTTGCTGGACTGGTAGCGCGGAAGAAGTATGTCTACATGTGCACCAACGCGCTGCTGTTGAAGGAAAAGCTGCACCTCTTCAAGCCAAGCAAGTATCTCTCGTTTTCCGTCCATGTCGACGGACAGCGTGAGCATCATGATTTCTCGGTGTGCCGCGAGGGCGGCTACGACATCGCGATGGAGGGCGTGCATGCCGCTGTGGCCGCCGGCTTCCGCGTCACAACGAACACCACACTCTTCGATGGCGCCGATCCCAACAGCGTCCGCGCTCACTTTGATGAATTGATGGTTGCCGGCGTCGAGAGCATGATGGTCTCGCCCGGATACACCTATGACAAGGCTCCGGATCAGCAGCACTTTCTTGGCCGCGCCCGGTCCAGGAAGATGTTTCGTGCCATTCTTTCGAACCGGAAAAAGACGTGGCGCTTCAACGCCTCACCCATTTTTATGGAGTTCCTGATGGGCAAGAAGGATCTGAAGTGCACGCCGTGGGGCATGCCGACCTTCAGCATCTTCGGCTGGCAGAAACCCTGCTATCTCCTGCAGGATGGTTACGCCGACAGCTTCAAGGAATTGATGGAGACAGTTCAGTGGTCGAACTACGGCACCGAGAGCGGCAATCCGCAGTGCGCCAACTGCATGGTGCACTCCGGTTACGAAGCCAGCGGCGTGAACTACACGTTCGGATCGCTCAAAGGCCTGATGCAGACAGCCAAGGCAATCTTCTTCAGCAAGTATGAGGACGAGGGCGCAATGAAGCTGCTGAATGAGTGGAAGCCAGCGCATGCCGGTCCACTGGTTCAGATCGCCGCCCCCGGCACAACCGCGAAGAGCGCCGAACTTCAGGGAGTCTCAGGAGACTAATCATGGCGACCGAGACACAGGAATCCGCAAAACTGGCGCAGTTGGCCCACGAAAGGCCGGACGAGATTGAAGTCGCCGCGGGCCGCGAGCGAGAGCAACTCGAGGGGTGGATTCCAACGCTGGCGAGCGACGCGGAGATTCGCGAGGCGCTGGAAAAAGCGTTCGACTATCGCGGCGACGTAACCATCACAAAGAAAGACGGCACGCAGATCATGGGCTATCTCTTCGATCGGCGCTCCGGTTCCTCTCTTGCCGACTCCTTTGTTCGCATCATCCCGTCGAACGCCCCCACGAAAGTGAACGTTGCCTACTCCGATATTGCAGCGCTCGCGTTTACCGGCAGGGATACGGCTGCGGGCAAGACCTTTGAGGCCTGGGTGAAGAAGTACTGGGAGAAGAAGGCAGCCGGCGAACAGAATATCCAGATAGAGCCTGAGAAGCTCGAGTAGGAACCGGCCACCAACAAGCGGGCTGGGGCGATTGGCGGCGGGGGAGAGAGCGAGCGAGTGCGCGTATTCATTACGGGAGCGACGGGCTTCGTCGGCAGCCATGTGGCTCGGCAGTATGCAGCGCAGGGCGCCAGCCTTCGCCTGCTGACCCGGAAGAACAGCCGGCTCGATTCGCTGAAAAATATCAATGCAGAGATGGTCACTGGCGATCTGCGCGAGCCGGAAAAGCTGCGCTCTGCGCTTACCGGGTGCGATGCGCTGATTCACGTCGCAGCAGACTACCGTTTGTGGGTTCGCGATCCGGAACAGATGTACTCCTCCAACGTCGATGGAACGAGGGAGTTGTTGAAGCTGGCGCGCGAGGTTGGCATACCCCGCGTCGTTTACACCTCGAGCGTCGCGACCATGGGGTTCAAAACCGATGGCAGCATCGTGAACGAGGAGACGCTGGTTGCGCTGGCGGATATGATCGGGCACTACAAACGATCGAAGTTCCTGGCGGAACTTGAAGCGATACAAGCTGCGAAGGCCGGCCAGCACGTCATGGTCCTGAACCCTACGACGCCAATCGGCGCCGACGACGCAAAACCTACGCCAACCGGCAGGATCATCGTCGATTTTCTTAACAGGAAATTTCCCGCGTATGTCGATACCGGCCTGAACCTCGTCGACGTGGATGAAGTCGCGCGTATGCATGTGGTTGCGCTCGAACGCGGAACTCCCGGCGAACGATATATTCTTGGCGGCGAAAACCTTACGCTGAAACAGATTCTCGATCGGATGTCGGCAATTACCGGTCTGCCTTCGCCGAAACTGAAGGTGCCGCACGCCGTCGCGATGGCGTTTGCCTTCTTCGATGAGAGCTTTACCGGTAAGCTGAGAGGCAAGGAGCCGCGCGCCACCGTGGAAGCCGTTCGCATGGGAAAGAAGATAATGTTCGCGTCCTCGGCGAAGGCCGAGCACGACCTTGGCTTCCGCGTGTTGCCCGTCTATCCGGCACTGCGAGCGGCGATCGATTGGTTCGTCGCGAACGGATATGCGCCAGCCTTCGACCGGCAGCGGGCTCTATGAAACAATGCCCAGCCATCATCGCGGCACTGCCGCGAGAGGTGAAGCACCTGGTCAGAGGCTGGCAGGAACACCGGCTGCCAAATAAAACGATTGCGTACACCAACGATTTTGCCGTCGTTGTGTGCGCCGGCATCGGCGTGCAGCGCGCCACGCTGGCGGTGCAGGCAGCGATGGCGATGAAGCCGGTAACGGCGTTGCTCTCGGCCGGCCTGGCAGGGGCTTGTGACCCGTCACTTCGAGTCGGTGACATCGTTCGCGCGGGAGTGGTTGTGGATACGCAGTCCGGCGAACGGTACACCGACTCCCGGTTCCAGCAGATCGTGGTCAGCGCGCCCGCGATTGTCAGCGTAAGGGAAAAGCAGCGGCTCTATGAATCGTATCGAGCAAGCGCGGTGGATATGGAGGCGGCAACCGTTGCACGGATTGCGCGCGCACACAATCTCGAATTTCAGGCGACAAAGGCTATCTCGGATGATGCCGGCTTCGAGCTGCAGGAGCTTGCCCGCTTTGTTACAAAGGATGGACAGTTTCGCGAGGCGGCCTTTGCGGCATACTCCATCTCGCACCCAAACCTATGGTCAAAGCTTCTTCATTTGGCAGGAAATAGCAAAGTGGCAATCCAATCCCTTACGACAGCGCTCGAGAGCCAGTTAGACTGGTATAGACGGAGAGCTTGACGGGCTATGACCACAGAAAAAAAAGAAATGGATGAAGTGCCGGCGACCATGCGTGCCGCAGTCTATCGCGGAGTCAATGACGTTCGTGTAGAAACCATTCCAGTACCCGAGATCGGCGCAGGCGAAGTGCTCGTCAAGATCCACACCTGCGGGATCTGCGGAACCGACTTGAAGAAGATTCACAGCGGGTCGCACGCCGCACCGCGAGTCTTCGGGCACGAGATGTCGGGAACTATCGTCAAGGTGGGAGCCGGCGTCCACGGTTTTTCGGTTGGCGATCGTGTGATGGCCTATCACCACAGTCCCTGCGGCGACTGCTACTACTGCAGGAAACAGACCTTCGCCCAGTGCGAAGACTACAAGCGAGTGGGATGCACTGCCGGGTTTGCTCCCTCCGGCGGTGGTTTTGCCGAGTACATCCGCGTGATGGACTGGATTGTGCGGCGCGGCCTGGTGAAGATTGACCCGGAGATTCCCTTTGAGCAGGCTGCATTTCTTGAGCCTGTGAACACATGCTACAAGGCGATTCAGCGGCTCAACCTGCAACCGGACGAAACCGTCCTGGTGATCGGTCAGGGGCCGATCGGCATTCTGCTCGCCGCGCTTGCGCGAAAGACCGGCGCGAGCGTGTTGACCAGCGACCTGTATCCGCAGCGCCACGCAGTTGCGGCAAAGTTCGGGCTCGATCACCCGCTCGATGCGCGGGAAGACATCTCCGCCGCTGCGAAAGCCGCCACAGAGGGCCGCGGCGCCGATGTCGCTCTGCTTGCCGTGGGCGGCAATGCGTTGATCAAGGTGGCGATGGACGCTATTCGCCCCGGCGGACGCGTCGTTCTGTTCGCGCAGACGCAGCATGGAGAGGCTCCGTTCGAACCGGCGAGCGTATGCATGGATGAGAAGACCCTGATGGGCTCCTATAGTTCCTCGGTTGCACTTCAGGATGACGTGACCCGCATGGTCTTCGACGGCTTTCGGGACGGGTTCGATCTGACCAGCCTTATCTCGCACCGTTTTTCGTTGGAAGACGCAGTCGCGGCGATTGAACTGGCGTCGCATCCACAGCCGGACTCGATGAAGATCGTCATTCAGCCCAGCCTCCAGACAGAAAACGGCCGCGGATCTCACGGATAAGTGCGGCTCAAGAGCAGTTGTTCTATCCGGGTTATCCGCGAAATCCGCGGTAGCATGTTTTAAAGAGACTAGTCGCGCCCGCGTTTTTTGACTTCGACATTGAGCCGTTTGATCTTCTGGTTCAGCGTGGAGAGCGGAATTCTGAAGTACTCCGCGGCCTCCGTCTGGTTCCAGTGGCAACGTTCCAGGCGATCGGAGATGATGCGCCGTTCAATCTCTTCCATCAGATCGAACAGGGAAGCGTTGGGCTCGTGGTCGAGCAGGCTGGCCGAGTACGTGCTTCCCGTCAATTGAGTGGGAAGAAGATCGGGAGTGATGGTTCGCGAAGTCGAGAGCACGACGCCGCGCTCCATGGCGTTTTCCAGTTCGCGAACATTGCCCGGCCACTCATAGTCCATGATGATGCGCATGGCCTCCGGAGAGAGCGAGCGGGCCTCGGTGCCGTTCTCTTCTGCATAAAATTTAAGGAAGTGGGACGTCAACAGAGGGATGTCCTCGCGGCGCGAGCGCAGCGGCGGCAGATCGAGGCAGATGACGTTCAGCCGGTAGAAGAGGTCCTCGCGGAAGCGGCCTTCGCGCACAGCCTCCTGCAAGTTGACGTTCGTGGCCGCGATGATGCGGACATCGACCTGAATCTCCTGAACACCGCCGAGATGCATAAAGCGCCGGTCCTGCAGGACGCGCAGAATCTTCGCCTGCATATCCATGCCCATGGTGCCGATCTCGTCAAGAAAAAGCGTGCCGCCATTGGCCACTTCGAAGAGGCCCTTCTTTGCCGTCACCGCTGAGGTGAAGGCGCCCTTGACGTGGCCGAAGAGCGTCGATTCGAGCAGCTCTGACGGCACCGCACCGGTGTTGACGGGGACAAACGGGCGATCGCGGCGCGGCGAGTTGGCATGAATCGCCTTCGCGATCAGCTCCTTGCCCGTCCCGCTCTCACCCTGAACCAGAACCGTGGAGCGGCTCGGCGCAACCTGCGCAATCAGGTCGAAGAGGCGAAGCATCGGCTCGCTTTTGCCAACGATATTTTCGAAGTTGTAGCGCTGCTTCAGCGTGCGCTTAAGCTGAACGACCTCTTCTTCGGCGCGATGTCTTCCTACCGCAGCGCGAATGTCGGCGAGCAGCTTTTCGTTGTCCCACGGCTTCTGAACGAAGTTCTCCGCGCCCGCGCGAATCGCGTCGACGACGTTTCCCACCGTGCCGTAGGCAGTAATCATGATGACCGGAAGGTTAGGCTGCATCTCCACGATGCGGGGCAGCAGGTCGATACCGCTCTGGCCGGGAAGCGCAAGGTCGAGCAGCAGAAGATCGTATTCGTTGCGCGACAACAGCTCCATGCCGGCGGCTCCGTCGGCGGCTACGTTTACTGAAAATCCCTCCAGCGTCAGCAACGTGTCGAGCGATTCGCGAATCGCATCTTCGTCGTCGATGATCAGGATGCGCGGATCGCCCGCCACACGCGCCGTGCGCTGCAGATGAAGGGTCTCGGCGGCGAGTTCAGTAATTTCAGACATGAATTGTCTTTCTCTCTACATCCTGCGCGCTGCCTGCGGGCGCGATGGCAGGACGGGTACCGGAGGAAGGGAACTCCAACTGGAAGGCGGTGCCCACGCCCAGCTCACTCTCAACGTGAATCTTCCCGGCGTGCTCCTGCATAATGCCGTAGGTGACGGCGAGGCCGAGTCCGGTTCCTTTGTGCGCGCCCTCCTGCGGCTTGCTCTTCGTCGTGAAAAACGGATCGTAGATGCGATGGAGATGTTCTTTTTCGATGCCGCCGCCCGAGTCCTGAATGCGCACCAGCACGCGCCCGGGGCCATTGAACGTCGCGATCTTCAGCGTTGCGTTCGGCGTTCCGAACATCGCATCCTTCGCATTCAACATCAGGTTAAGAATGACCTGTTGCAGTTTGCCTTGATTGCCGTGAATGCGCGCGAGGTGGGGATCGAAGTTCGTCTCCACCCGAATCTGCGATGTCTTGAACTGATGTTCGAGCAGCGTGACAGTATCGGCCAGCAGATCGTTCAGATTCAGGCTGGTGAACTCTGTTCCGCTGGTGCGGGAGAAGTTCAGCAGTCCATTGACGATCTCGGAGGCGCGGAAGGTCTGCTGCGTGATCTTTTCGAGCACCGGCGCCAGCCGCTCGTCGTCGCGCATATGCTTGGTCAGCATCTGGGTGTAGCTGGAGATGACGGCCAACGGCGTATTCACCTCATGCGCGACACCGGCCGCCAGCAAGCCGATAGAAGAAAGCTTCTCCGACTGGGTCAGCTGGGCTTCGAGTTGAATGCGATCGGTAATATCGTCGACAAGAATGATGCGGCCCACGGCGACGAAGTTCCGCGTGACCAGAGGCGCGATGGCGATATTGGCGATGCGCTCGGTCCCGTTGGGCAACACGAGACGGAACTTGTAGAGCGTGTGAGTGCCGTGCTCCTCGCGCACGCTGTTAAATCTGGCGACAAACTCCGGCGGCAGCACTGCGGAGATGTGCTGATGCAACACTTCGGTGCGCGGCCTTTCGTACATGCCTTCCATCTGCGTGTTCCAACTCTCGATGCGATCGTCGAGGTCGACGGCGAAGACTCCGATGTTGATCGATTCGACGATGTTCTCGTGGAACTCCTTCAGGCTCTCAAACTCCGAGATCTTCTGTTCCAGGCGCTGATAGAGCTGCGCGTTCTGGATTGCAATGCCGATGTAACCGGCAAGGGACTCCAGCAGCTCCATGTCTTCGCTCGACAGGAAGTCGCCGTCGTCGGTGCGGCCAAGACCAATCACGGCAACCGTCCGGGTGCCGGATCCCTCGCGATTGGCGACGCGGCAGGGAAGGTAGTAGTTCAGGTCGAGCCTTCCGGCGCTGCGGCGCTGCGTTTCGGGAAGGCGAAGAACATGCTGCGGATTTTCCAGGAAGATGTGGTTGTTCGCGCCGGGCCGGTCGAAATCCAGGAAGCGCACATCGAGCGTGCGCATATCTGCGGCCTGCAGATTGGTGAGCCCATGCGAGGCAGCGAGATCGAAGTGCCGCGAGGCCGATCGCCCGTCGCCCTCCGACGCCAGAAACACGGCAACCCTGGTCACGAGCAGCGTCTGAGGCAGGCGCACCACGATCGAATCCAGCAGGGCGCGCAGATCGGTCTGCGCGTTGATGCCTCGGCCAAACTCGACGAGCGTCTCGCGGTAATCGAAGCGCTTCTGGTCGAAGGCGCGATCGACCCATGCCTGAATCGTGCGTTTCAGCGGTTCGAACACGATGCCGGCGACGATGATGGCCGCCATCAGGCCCCAGAAACCGAACTGCGGGGACAGACGGCTGTGCACAATCTCGCCAGTCACAGCGACGACGGCGAAGTAAACACCGACCAGCAGGGCCGTCGCCAGCGTATAGGTGACGCCGCGTTTGAAGATCAGATCGACGTCCATCAACCGGTAGCGGACGATTGCCCAGCTGAACGTCAGGGGCAGAATCACGAGAGAGAATCCCGCGAGCTTGGTGACGGTACCCGGAACCGTCCAGTCTGCCAGATAGGGAATGACGTAGAACAGGGTAAACGGAATGACGGCGACCAGGGTGCCGCGCGTCAGCCACTTCAGCTGCTGGCGCTCCAGCGCCGACTCGGCTCGCCGGTAGCGCAACCGGAAGACGATGGCAGCAATGACGTAGTACAGCGCGAGATAGCCGAGCGAAATCTGATCCAGACGATGCAGCAGAATCTCTGTGGCAGACCAGAAGTGAATCGCCGTGTATTGCAAGCCGAGAAGCAGAAGTCCGGGAACATACAGCAACCCGCAGATCAGCCGCCGCCTGAAACGGTTGCGATGCTCCAAGGCATAGTTGCCCGAGAAGCTGACGGCAAAGTGCAGGAACAACGCCGGCTGCAGCGCCTGCGCCGCCATATTGCCCCAGTCGAAGATACCCAGCTCTCCTGTGGACCGGAAGCTATACAGCACAAACGACGCCAGGCAGAAGACATAGAAGTGGATAGATTTCGGTGCCGTCCAGCGCCGGAACAGCACGTAGATCCCGATACACAGATAGACCAGCGCGATAAGCCGCAGACCCTGATTAATGGACCGGTCCTTCGGCTCCAGAATCACCTGAACGTTATCCAGCCGGGTCGCGCCATGCAGATCGACCGATTGCGGCACTGGTCTGAGAATGGAGTAACTGGCATGACCCCAGATGCCGCTGTGGTACATCTCGCGTCCCAGGGACGCAACCCGCGGCGTCGGCTGGTTATTGACGCTAAGAAGAATGTCGCCGGTTCGCAGGCCGGCACGATGCCCGGGCGATTCCACCGGCACCCGTTCTGCTCGCAGACCGCCGTTGGCCTCAGCCCACCAGACTCCGTCTGTCGGAACGGCCAGGCTGCTCTCGTGCTCGTAGTTCATCGCTGCAAGGACGCAGGCTGCCACTGTCGCCAAAGCGAGCACGATGGCCAGGACGCGGGTTTGCGCGGCGTTCTTCATAAAATCCGGAGTATGTCTAAGCACATGAGTGACCAAACAGATAACCAGCCTGAATGCACTGTTTAAAGGTCACGCTATCCTTGATTATACAAAAAACCATAACCGATTCCGTAATTCACATTATTAAATTTGGCGGTGCCCACGTATGGCGACACCTCCCGGTTCCGCCCAAATAACTTCAATCCGACATTGTTTTTACGCCCGTTGGCGCAAAGATACAAATTGCCTTACCCTCCTGCGAAGGGTCCCTGGCCGTCTGTACCATAGGCTGATGGACGACTGGCCGCCCGGAAGGTACTCGGGGCGAGTCAATCTTTCCGGACTTTCCGGACACCCAGCAGGACGGCGGCTACGTGACCCAGGCGCACACCGAAATTGGAGACGATTTTGCCGTGGCCAACTTTGCCATGGTCAACGGTGTGCTGGACTGCGCAAAGATGCACTACCAGCGTACGGGGTCGGGGCGGCCTCTGCTGCTGATTCATGGCCTCGTGGGGTCGGCGAAGAACTGGCGGCAGAATATCGGCTCGCTCTCCCGCGACTCGTGTGTCTACGCCGTCGATCTGCTCAATATGGGAGAGTCGGAGCGGGTTCCCGAGCTGGACGCAGGTCTTGAGGCCACCGCCGACCGTTTAGCCGCGTTGATGGACGCGATCGGCGTGGCTGAGGCCGACGTTGCCGGACACTCCTACGGTGGCGCGGTCGCGATGATGTTGGCCGCGCGACATCCCGCCAGAGTGCGCCGGCTCATCCTGTTTGCCCCGGCAAATCCGTTTTGCACGAAGGGACACCGGCTTATCCGCTTCTACCAGTCGCTTCCCGGACGATGCCTCGCGCGCCTGATTCCGTTCCTGCCGCGAAGGTTCAAGGCAGCCGCGCTGGATCAAATGTATGGCGATCCATCGAGAATCGCACCGGGCACGCTCGGCGAATACATCGACGATCTGCGCGTTCGCGGAACCATGAGCCACATTCTGCGCATCATCGAACACTGGTTCGAAGATATGGAGCGGCTCCGTTCGGCTCTGCCGGGTCTCGCGGGGAAATCGGTCTTGTTGATCTGGGGAGATCGCGACCTTGCTGTCAGTCTGGACTCGGCGCGCGAGATGCAGCAAGCCCTTCCGCAGTCGAACCTGCTCATCCTGCCGGGCGCCGGGCACATCGCCTTCGCAGAGATGCCCGAGGCTTGCAACCGCGCGATGCGCGACTGGCTCCTCAACTCCTCGCCTCCCGAACTTCGATCTTAGAGCTTCGAGCTTAGGTAGGTGGATCGGGCATTAGCTCAAGCCGAAATCACTTTGCAGCCACGAGCGAATCCCCCGCTTCATGAGGTCAAGCTTTGCGCCGGGGGAGTTCGTCGTACCCTGAAAAAAATGGTCGGCGCCTGCAATCCAGACCAGCCGCTTCGGCTCGGGAGCGTGTGCGAAGATGCTCTCCAGTACATCGCGCGGCGCGTACTGATCGTGATCGCCGCTGATGAAGAGCTTTGGCACGGTGCATTTCAGCAGAAATCCGTAGCTGTAGCTGCGGCCTTCCGCTGCGACCGGCAGGCCCAGCCCAACCAGCCCCTTGACGCGAGCGTCCCCGCAACAGGCGCGCAGGCCGACACTGGAACCAAAGGAGAAACCGGCGAAGAGAATCGGGCGATGGTAGTGCTCCTCCATCCAGGCCAGCGCCGCACGAACATCCTCCTGCTCGCCGATACCACCATCGTGAGAGCCTTCGCTCAACCCGACGCTGCGAAAGTTGAAGCGAAGCACAGGCAGCCCGAACCCTGAGAATGCCTTCATCGCGTGATACACCACCTTGTGGTGCATCGTGCCGCCGCGCGGCGGATAAGGATGGCAGACCAGCACGGCGTACGCAGCGTCATCGCGACCCGTGTTCAGCAAAGCCTCCAGCCGACCTGCCGGACCGCGAAGATCGTCGATGGTTTGAATCCGCGAAGAGCTGGTTTGCCTCATCCGCTTCAGTCTACCTGACGTATGCTGGAACACATGGCGATCGACCCCATTCAACTCACCACCCAGCTGGTGAATATCGAATCCACCACGTACAGCGAGGGTCTCGCCGGCGCTTTCCTCCACGAATTCCTCCTCGCCCAGCGCTACGCTGTCCAGTGCATGCCGGTGGAGCAGCCCGATCTGGCGTTGACTCCCGGCGCCGGCAGCGGAAAGCGCTTCAACGTCTACGCCGCGCTCCCTGGAGTGACGCCCGACGTCGTCCTTTCCACACACATGGACACCGTGCCGCCCTTCTTCGGCGCCAGCGAGGATGACGAGTTCCTCTACGGCCGCGGCTCCTGCGATGCCAAAGGCATCATCGCCGCGCAGATTGCCGCCGCGGATCAACTGCGCGAGGCAGGGGTCAAGGTGGGCCTGCTCTTCGTGGTCGGCGAAGAGCGCGACTCGGCGGGAGCCATCGTCGCCAACAAATCTCCCCGGGGATCGAAGTTCCTGATCAACGGCGAGCCCACGGACAATCGCATCGCCATCGCCTCCAAGGGCGCGCTGCGCGTCGAACTGCGCGCCAAAGGCCGCATGGCCCACTCCGCCTACCCTGAGCTTGGGGACTCCGCCATCCACAAACTCGTCGAAGCCCTTCACGACGTCCTCGCCATGCCGCTGCCATTCGAACCGGAGGTTGGCCCCTCGACGCTCAACGTCGGCCTCATCTCCGGCGGCTACGCGCCCAACGTTATCTCCGATAAGGCCGAAGCGCATCTGCTCATCCGCACCGTCGGACCCTCCGACGAGCTGAAAAAATCCATTGCCGCAGTCATCGGCGATCGCGCCGACGTCACCTTCTCCCTCGATCTTCCCTTTGTCCGCATGCGCAAAGTAGAAAATCTTCCCACCATGATCGCCAGCTTCGCGACCGACATCCCCGCGTTGACGGCATGGGGCGAGCCATTTCTTTTAGGTCCCGGCTCCATTCACGTCGCCCATACTCCCCATGAGAAGATCGCGAAGAAAGAGCTGCTCGACGCCGTGACTCTCTACACAAAACTCGCCACCAGCCTGGCAGGGAGCCTATAAAACCAGCATGTTTCTTCTGCGCAAAATCTTTCTCATCGTCGCCGCCCTCGCCATCCTCTTCGTTGTCGATACGATCTACGTCTATCGCACCATCCCCACGGCAAACACCACGCTGACGCACTTCGACACCATCATCGTTCTCGGCACACCCGCCAATCTTGATGGAACCCCATCTCCCGAGCAGCGCGAACGCACCCTCGAAGGCGTTCGCGAGTTCAAAGCCGGAGTCGCTCCGCATCTGATCCTTACCGGCGGCGCAGCGCACAACCAGTTTGCCGAAGCCCACGTCATGGCGACGCTCGCCATCGCCAACGGAGTTCCGCCCGGCGCCATCCTCGAAGAAGGCGAGGCCCAGAACACCATTCAGAATATTTTTTACTGCGAGCAGATCATGGCAGCGCACCACTGGACCAGCACCGAGGTCGTAAGCTCGCCCAGTCATCTCCCGCGCGCCGCGCTCATCCTCGAGCACTTCCCACTGCTGTGGCGCACCCACGCAGCCCCGTGGCCGCCGGAGTATTCCTTCTGGCCGCGCGCCGCCCGCTACACCCGCGAAGCCGAGCAGTGTCTTAGACTCCGTCTCTTCGGCTTCCCAAAGTCGCGCTTCCTGCCCCAACCGGCCTAAGACCCCGCGACCGAGTCAGCCCGACACAACAGGGAACGGCAGGCCTGCGCCGTTATCGTCGGCCATTACCGCCGTCTCATCCGGATTCGCCGGGTTGTAGCGCACGTACACCTTCTGCTCCCCCTTTGCCTTCATCTCCGCCTCATGATGCGTCATCGCCACGCTGCGCAGATAGCCGCCGTAATATTCCCCGTTCACCTTGAAGTGAAATCCAGCCTCAATCTGATAGGGAGTACCCGTCGTGGCCACATCGTCCTCCGCGTTCAGCACCTGCCAGTGGTTGATCTCCGCCTGCGCCACCGGCCAGTTTCTCGCGAGACTAAGTTTCTTCTCCCGCTTCCGGCGGCGAAGCGTCCGGCGAACCCCGTCAATGAAAAACACTCCAGCCATTTGGCTAACGATGCTAACACCTGGCGATCTGTTGCCTTGCGATTGCGCTCACCAGGTATACGTCACCGTGTAGGTTACTTCCTTCTGCCCATGGGCCGGAACCTCGACATTGAACTCGATCGTCTGTGAGTCCGTCTTCGTAAACGGATCGGTGTTCTTCGTGATATCCCAACTGGCCGTGCGGTAAAGATGCTCCACCATCCGCACCGGCGCCGCAGAATCCTTAGCGTTCTTCACCACGATCTTGTAGCTTTCGATGATAATCCGGGCCTGCATCTCGGACCTGAAATCCGTGCGCGTCCGCTCGCCGGTTATGTCGAATGCATTCCCCAGGTACACCTTTACGGTCTCGTCCTTTGGGGTATGGTCGATCGTGTTTTCTCCGACAAACTGCAGGCTCCCATCCGCGTCGCGACGATAAAACCGCATCCTCCCCTTCGGCAGTGGCATGCCCAGATGATTCGCATCGCTGTTCTTGAACTCCTGCATGATCCAAACCTTCCGGTTTGTCCCGTTGCCGAAGTTCTCCTGATTCCACTGGTAGTAGATGGTCTGGCCATTCTGCGCATCGACCTTGAATCCGTCGTACTCATACACACGCTTGGCAGAGATTCCCGTCACGTTGAGGAACTCAATCTGCTTGCTCTGATGATCGAGCAGAGTCGCGGTTCGATGCAGGTCGTACAGGTGATAGTCGTCGAAGCTCTTCTGCGTGATCTGCTGCTGCATGCCCGCGTCGTTCATCGTCACCATCCCGCCAACAGACCTGCCCATCTGGGCGTATATACCGCCATTCGCGTTCACCAGCTTGCTAATGTCACCGGCCATCAACTGCAACGAGGCATCATGAAAGTCAGTTCCGCTCTCGTTCGTCACATCCACCCATCCCGACATGTCGAGCCGTTGGCCCTCTGGCGCGTCCTCTGCCGGAGCGATCACGTTGTACGTCGCATCCCACCTCAGTCCGCGCGTAATGTAATCCAGTTCCGCCCCGACCTTTGCTGCTTTGTCCGATGCAATCAGCCAGTGCAGGGTCGGGCGCAGCGTCAGCCCGGGCGCGTCGGCCGGAAACTGCGGTGTGCCGGGAAGGCCGTAGCGCAGCTTTCCCTCCACCTCGATTAGCGGCTCCTGCTGCTGCCCTTGCTGGTTCATCTGATAAAAGTACTGCTGGCCGTACCGCTCCAGAAGGTCGTACTGAGGCACATTTCCTGCCCGGATGATCTTGCCCTGCACAAGCTTCACGGTGCCGTCGCTCGTCGGGATCGAAAAGTCGATTGTCTTTCCCTCAAACTTCGCCAGCATCTGCGCCTGCACCCGCAGCGCTCCGTCATAGTTCTGCTCGAGTATGTGAATCGGCCGTTTGCCCGAGACGTCGCGCAGCACAACCGAATCGGGCTCTACCTGTGCCGTTACATTCGTCTCCGACACCTCCGTCGTTCCGGCATGCAGGTCCAACTCGACCGGCGTCCGTATCACGGCAAAATCCTGGTTGTAGATCGTTAAGCCCGTTTGACCCTTCGTGGAACCGCTGGTCGCCGGCCCCTGTGCATTCCCCAAAGCAACTACCCATACCAACAGACACACACCGGCCCAAACAGAACGCATATCGTGCTGCCTCCTGTGACGCTTCTCCCATAGACACCGCAGCCATGCGCAATGTCACCGCACTTCGCAGAAATATTTGCAGTTGAGCAGAACCCAGATGAATTCTGTCCCGCTTTATCCTCAGCGGAGAGACCGATACGAACGCCTTAGAATAGGGGCATGGCAGCAGAGTTTACCCATCTTCATCTTCACACCGACTACTCTCTCCTCGATGGCGCCTGCGATGTGGACAAGCTCGCCGCCCACCTCGGCGAAATCGGTCAGACTGCGGCCGCCATGACCGATCACGGCAATATCTTCGGCGCTGTCCACTTCTTCGACGCCATGCAGAAGAAGGGAATCAAGCCCATCCTCGGCTGCGAGCTCTATATCTGCAGGAACGACGACCACCGCGCCCCGTTCAACGACGACAAGTACAACCACCTCCTCGTGCTCGCCGAAAACGAAGCCGGCTACCGCAATCTCGTCCGCCTCACCAGCGAAGCCGCGCTGCACGGCTTCTATCGCAAACCGCGCGTCTCGAAATCCTTTTTGGCGAAACACGCCGAGGGCCTGATCGGCTTCTCCGGCTGCCTTGCCGGCGAAGTCAACCAGCACCTGATGGAAGGCAAGTACGACGAGGCCAAACGCACTGCCGGTTTCTACGAGGATCTCTTCGGCCGCGGCAACTATTTTCTCGAGATTCAGGATCACGGCCTCACCCCCGACAAAGCCGTCTGCGAAGCGCTCTTCCGGATGGAACGCGACCTCAACATCCCTCTCATCGCCACCAACGACAGCCACTACGTCGCCGCCGACGACTCCCGCGCCCACGAGATCCTGCTCTGCGTTCAGACCGCCGGCAGCATGAACGATCCCAAGCGTTTCAAGTTCGACACCCAGGAGTTCTACATCAAGAGCGCGGAGGAGATGCTCCGCACCTTCTCGCAAACTCCCGAAGTCTGCGCGAGGACCATGCAGTTCATCGACCGCTGCAACCTGAAGATGGCCAAGGTCGACAATCCGTTTCCCGACTTCATCGTCCCTGAAGGCGAGACCCTCGACAGCTACTTCGAGCGCGTCTGCCGCGAGGGCCTGAAGATGCGGCTCGATACTGCGATCGCACATCTGCGCGAGCGCGGCATCCTCAGGAAGACCATCCCCGAGTACCATGCGCGTCTCGACCGCGAGCTGGCCATCATCAAACAGATGAAGTTTCCCGGCTATTTCATGATTGTGTGGGACTTTATCAAATATGCCCGCGAGCACGATATCCCGGTCGGTCCCGGCCGAGGCTCTGCCGCCGGCTCGCTCGTCGCCTACGTGATGCAGATCACCGACATCGACCCGCTCCAGAACGACCTTCTCTTCGAGCGTTTTCTCAACCCCGAGCGCATCTCCATGCCCGATATCGACATCGACTTCTGCATGAACCGCCGCGGCGAAGTCATCGACTACGTCACCCGCAAATACGGCCGCGATCAGGTCGCCCAGATCATCACCTTCAACACCATGGCCGCCAAAGCCGCGATCAAAGACGTAGGCCGAGCGTTAGACATGCCCTACGGCGAAGTCGACCGCATCGCCAAGATGATTCCGCTGACCATCGGCATCACCATCGATCAGGCCCTCAAAGATTCCCCGATGCTCAGCGCCGCCTACGAGAGCGATCCCAAGATCAAGGAGCTCATCGATGCTGCACTCCGTCTTGAAGGTCTTGTCCGCGGAGCAGGCGTTCACGCTGCCGGCGTCGTCATCGCCCCCAAGCCGCTCACCGAGCTCGTCCCCGTCACCCGCGCCAAAAACGAAGACATCGTCACCGCCTACGACATGAAGGCCATCGAGAAGATGGGCCTGCTCAAGATGGACTTCCTCGGCCTGACCACCCTCACCGTCATCGACGACGCGCTCAAACTCATCAAGTCCACCACCGGCACGACGCTCGACATGGCGATGGTGCCGCTCGACGACGTCGAGACCTACGAGAAGGTCTTTCATCGCGCCCTCACCTCCGGCGTCTTTCAGTTTGAATCCGGCGGCATGCGCGATGTCCTCCGCCGCTACAAACCCAACTCCATCGAGCACCTCACTGCGCTCAACGCCCTCTATCGCCCCGGTCCCATGAGCATGATCGACGACTTCATCGAGCGCAAGTGGGGCCGCCGCGAAGTGCAATATCTGCTTCCCGAACTTGAACCCCTGCTCCGCGAGACCCTCGGCGTCATGGTCTATCAGGAGCAGGTCATGCAGATATCGAACGTCATCGGCGGCTACTCACTTGGCGGCGCTGACCTTCTGCGTCGCGCCATGGGTAAAAAAGACGCCCCAGAGATGGCCAAGCAGCGCGAAATTTTTATGGCCGGCGCAGCCAAACGCGGCTTCCCCAAGGCCAGGGCCGGCGAAATCTTCGACCAGATGGAGAAGTTCGCCGGATACGGTTTCAACAAGTCCCACTCCGCCGCCTACTCGCTGCTCGCCTATCACACTGCATGGCTCAAGACTCACTACCCGGTCGAGTTCATGGCCGCGCTCCTCACCTCGGAAACCTCCAAGCCCGAGAACGTCGTCAAGTACATCTCCGAGTGCCGCGAGATCAACATCCCCGTCGTGCCGCCCAACGTACAAGTCTCCGACGCAAACTTCACTCCGATCACCACCGCAACCGGCAAAGCCATCGGCTTCGGTCTCGCCGCAATCAAGAACGTCGGCCACAACGCCATCGACTCCATCATCGCCGCACGCACCGCACTCAGGGCAGCAGGGAAGCAGGGCTTCTCTTCGCTCTACGAGTTCTGCGAAAAAGTCGACCTTCGCCTGCTCAACAAGCGCGTCCTCGAGTCCCTCATCAAAGCCGGCGCTATGGATGCCTTCGGCGGCCGCGCCCAGCTCACTTCCGCGCTCGACAAAGCCATGGAGCGAGCGCAAAAATCGCAGCGCGACGAAGCCGCAGGCCAGCACGGGCTCTTCGGCATCTTCGACTCCGATATCCAATCGTCTTCGAACGGCCACAAAGAAGACGCGCTGCCCAGCGTAGCCGAGTGGGACGAGCACACTCGGCTGCAAAACGAAAAAGAGGTTCTCGGCTTCTTCGTCTCCGGTCATCCCCTGGACAAATACCGCGAAAAGCTCCGCAACATGAAGGTGGTCGACACTATCACCGCCTGCGAGATGAAGCCTGAGCCGCAAACCTTCCGCCGCCGCGGCGAAGAGCCCGCAAACGAAATCTCCATCGCAGGTGTCATCACCGGTCTCAAAGTCGCAAAGTCAAAACGCTCCGGCGAACTCTACGCTCAGGCCTCGCTCGAAGACACCGTCGGCAAGATCGAGCTCATCGCCTTCTCCGCCAACTACGAGAAGCTCAAAGACAAACTGAAGATCGACGTCCCCGTCGTCGTGCGTGGCGTTCTGCGCGGCGAAGAAGATTCCGCCCCCAAACTCTCTCTCTCGAACATTCAAGCGCTCGAAGACGTCAAGATCAAACTCCCCGACTCTCTGCGCATCAAAGTCCCGCTTCACAACCCCGACGCAGCGCTGCTCGAAAAACTCCACGCCGTCTTTCTCGGCGCGCCCGGCAAAGGCAAAGTGCTGCTCGACCTCGAAGAGCCCGGAGAGTTCTGCGCCGTCCTCGAACCCCACAACATCACTGTCGCCGCCGACCGTCTCTTCATCGATCACATCGAAGAGCTCGTCGGCCGCGGCGGCGTTCGAGTCTTGGACTAGCAAACGGTTCTAGCGTCCGCTATCGGCGCCTTCCCGGCTCGACCACTGATACAGATCCTCGCAACAGCACGGCTCGGGGGGAACTACTTAGTCGCAGCCGCAACGAGCTTCTGCTCCTTCGCTCCCATGATCAACAGCCAGAGAATGACGGCAAGCTCGGCCAGAAACAGCGGCTGGAAGTAACGAAAGAGAGCGCCCGTGTAATCCGGAGCGAGGAACCAGGTCATGCCGAGGACAATCCAGCCGATGCCGTCAAGCAGGAGCCAGTACCCCAGCCAGCGCGGTAAAAAGCGCGAGCGCACGACCAACCATCCGAAGGGCAACAGCCACAATCCCCAGAACGTCTGGTTGATGCTGTTCGCCTGCCCATGCATCCTTATCAGGATCATGCCGATTACTTCGCGCGTGTGATTGTCGACGGCGATGAAGGCAGCGCCGCCGCGAAAGACAAGCAGGGCGGCCGCGCTGAAGACCACGGTCACCAAACCGAGGGCAGATGAAACCAGCACGAGAGCCACCAGTTGTCGCGCGCGGTAGCGGTCCACGTCTTCAAAGAGACGATAGAGCGCCAAGCTGAGGCCGACGAAGATGACCGCGCCGAGCGTCTCGGTAAGCATGCCCCAACGGTAGAGCGTCTCATGACTGAGGACTCGGGCTGCGGTTGCGGCAGCGTCGTTGTTTACGACCGTCCGCGAAGGAACATATAGCAGGTAAAACGGTCCCAGGGTAAAGCCCAGATACCACAGGCCAGCGATACGGGCCCTAATCTTGCGCGACGTCATTCGGACCTCCAGCGTTACGGGAGTGTACGCGACATGTTCTAAGGAAGTTCGGGAGGCTCATAGCCCACATTGCGGAAACGGAAACGAACAAGGCGCAAGCCAACAAGCGGCGAAATGCTGTCATAGATTTTCCTTGTAGTCGACGAATTGCCCCGGATTAAACGCAATCTTACCGTCACCCATGACATGCGACAATCTTGTCGTTCACCGCTCCCAACTCAGGTTCTGATACTCCTGTATGGACTATCGATGTGCTTCACCGCTTAATCGCGTCGTAGTAATAGTTCTCACTCTCATCCGTCATGCCAGACGAAACTTCCAAACCAAGGCCAAGCAACAGCCGCTCATATTCGACTGCGCCGAGCGAACGCGACGGGCGCTCCGTCATCACATCGATCCACTCCATCGCGTCGCGCGGAGCAGTGAATAAGAATCGACCGCCGGGTCGGAGAACCTTCCCCACCTTGGTGAGAACAGATCGTTGCGCGTCCTCTTCAAGCAGGAAAAGCAATCCCCACGCCACCACTCCATCGAACATACGCTCGAAGAATGTTGACTCCTCTGCCGCAGAGCAGTCCGTCCCGACATGAGGGAATCGTTCGTGAAACGCACGAAGCAGAGTCGGAGAAGCATCCACGGCGAACAGGGTCAGCCCTGCCTCATCCAGAACCTCCGAGATCACGCCGTGACCACATCCTAATTCCAGTACTTCGGCGCCCCGTGTGAACTGGTGCGCCCAGTCGCGCACCACATCCCGCCCAATCTGCGGACTACGTGATCGGATGAAGGTATTCGCGTACTCCTCGTAACCGTTCGAGCAATCTGGCACAAGCTCAGTATTCTCCTCTTTTTGGGCCTTCCTTCGCTAGGTAGATTTTTATTGATGAAATAAAGTCATCCTGGCGGGCACTTTGCAGGGCATGATCGGGATTTGTCTTTGCAGATGAAACATTCCCATTTTGCAAGTGGTACGCCCTTTCGGCCGAGACCATGTATGTTCCGGTTTCAGGAAGTCTGAACAAGAACAAAAGGTAAAGCTCGCCGATTTTGAAAAGATGAAATTCAGGATCGATTGCCCTAAATGACTTTTCTTCGTAAGTTACGACGCCGCCAGGTCGAGATACAACGATCTGTGAGCTGTTGGAAATGCGTCCCGTCTTGTCCTTGAGTACAGACTCAACTGCTAATTCGTAATCTGAGAAGACGAAAGTCTTGCCCGCGGTTAGCGACGAGATGCGATTGTAGGGCCTCCCAATAACAACCGCATCGGAATTTACTACAAGCTCCTGTAACCATGCATTCGGGTCTTTCGATGCACCACCAATATTGTGATGAGGGCGAATTGAATGGGCTACAACAATAGAATCCTTTGAAGCATTTTCTGGGAGAGACAGGAGCGTCGGCAGCGGGGTGAGATAGGAAAATCCGACATAGTTTTGAGATTCAACTGCTCGGATCTCTGGAGTGGAGACCCGAGGATCAGTCGCTTGTTGTCCTTGAAAGATCGTTGAGGATAGCCATAATAGCGCCACAAGTTTGTCAAAACTGATTGCCATTTAGTCACCGATGTTGATGAGTACCGGTAACTTATAGTGCGACATTAGTTTTGTCAAAAGTAGGTTTTTTATTTTGCAAATGATAATTTTGTTGCCCGGTAACAGCCTCCTTGAATGCGGTTCATCGAAATGCCCTCTGAAAGCATGACTTCAGGAATTTAGCGGAAAATCCAGCGTGCACACTACCCCGAACTTAGAGCGATGATGATCCATCGCATACAATCAAAAGGGAAGCACCAACGACACGATGGCCGAACACGAAACAGGTAGATCAGCGCATCCTCATCCGGTACCCGCGCCAACTCCCGAAGCCTGGATCAGGACGGAGTTGGCCAGGCATCCTAAGCGTCCCTATCCCATGGACTTCATTCAGGCAATCTTCACCGATTTCAGCGAGATCCACGGCGACCGCGCCTTTGGCGACGATGCCGCGATGATCTGCGGCATGGCTCTCTTCCACGGCGAACCCGTCATGGTCATCGGCAACCTCAAGGGCCGCACCACCAAAGAGCGGACCGCCCGCAGGTTCGGCATGCCCGACCCGGAAGGATATCGCAAAGCTCTGCGCGCGATGAAGATCGCCGAAAAATTCGGCCGCCCCGTCTTCACCTTCATCGATCTTGCCGGCGCCAATCCCGGCATCGGAGCCGAAGAACGCGGACAGGGCGAAGCCATCGCCCGCAACCTTATCGAAATGTCCCGCCTCCGCACCCCCACCATCGCCACCATCACCGGCGAGGGCGGATCGGGCGGAGCCCTCGCGCTCGCACTCGCCGATCGCGTCCTCATGCTTGAGAATGCCATCTACTCCGTCATCTCGCCCGAGGGCTGCGCCTCCATCATGTGGAAGGACCCCACCAAAAAACAGCATGCGGCCACCGCGCTCAAATACACCGCAGGCGACGTCAAGCTGCTCGGCTGCGTCGACGACGTGTTGCGCGAACCTCGCGGAGGCACGCAGAACGATCCCGCCGCAGCCTTTGCCATGGTCGGAGAAAAACTTAAGCACCATCTCGCCGAGCTCCGCGCTCTTCCCCTCGACATCCTGCTGGAGCAGCGTTACACGAAGTTCCGCAATATGGCACAGTTCTACACCACCGCCTAGCGGTTCTCACCAGACTGGAGCAGCTCCGTTGCACGCGCTCGATACGACGACAACCACCCGCCGCTCCGAACGCACGCTGCAGTTTGCACTCTTCCTCACCTCCGGCGCCTGGTTTCTCGCCGCCGACACCGTGGCCGGCCGCGCCGCCACAGGCTTTGCCGAGCGCTTCAACCTTGGAGCCGCACGCCCTCTGCTCACGTCCCTCTTTCTGCTCTTCCTCCTGGCCGTGGGATTCTCCATTCTGCAGGCGATCTCCACCCGCGGCTCCTCCTCCGTTCGCGAGGTGCTCGGCCTGCCTCGACGCCCCACCGCCGGCCGCGAGTGGAAGCTCGGCGCAGCGCTCGGCTGGGGTCTCATCGTGCTTGCGGTTCTGCCGATGGCGGTCGCGGGAACCCTGAACGTGCGGCTGTGGTTGCAGCCGCGCGCCTTCAGCCTGCTCGTTCTCAACCTGATCACACTGGCTGTCGCCGCGCTCGCAGAAGAGGCCGCCTTCCGTGGCTACCCCTATCGCCGTTTGATCCAGGCCGTCGGGCCGGTGGCTGCAACCATCTTCATGTCCATCCTCTTCGGACTCGGCCACATGCTTAACCCCGGCGCAACCTGGGCCAGCACCCTCGTCACCATGCTCGCCGGTCTTCTGCTCTCGGTCGCCTGGCTCCGCACTCACGGGCTGTGGCTCGGCTGGGGACTTCACTTTGGCTGGAACGCGTCCATCGGTATCCTGTTCGGGCTGCCCATCAGCGGAATCGACGACTTTGCCAGCGTCGTCCAGACCCGCGCCTTCGGACGCCCCTGGCTCACCGGCGGCGACTACGGACCTGAGGGCGCAGCCTTCACCATCCTCGTTCTCCTCATCGGCATCGCCATCCTCGTGCGCCTCACGCGAGACTACGCCTGGCACTACACCTACGTTCCCATCGTCGCGGCCGGCTATCCGATGGAGCCTGAGGCTCCGGCAGCCCACGTTGCCATGGAACGGATGGCTCTGCTGGCCCAACAGGCAGAGCCGCCGCCGCCTCCCGGCTCACTCGTCCAGATTCTGCCCGCAACCTCGCAAACCAACCGCGCCCCAACGACGAGCCAAAGCCCTGAACCCGACCCCTTTCAAAAATAAAGTTTGAAAAAGTGGAAAATTTTCAGGGCCGCAAAAGTGTCCGTCAACATCCCACGTTTCACCAGCGAACTACCACAACTTCACCACAAATTCACCACGTTAAAACCGCACTTTTTCGCAAAACCCCCTGTAAAAACGCCCTTTCACCATACCGGGAAAAAAGACAGTACTTTTACCCCCAAACCCACCTCCGGCACTTGTCAAAAGCAAAGAGAAAGCGCAAGCTGTTCTATATCTGAGGTGCGTCCATGGCACTCCTCCACAGATCGGTCCTCATCCGTAGTTCGGCCCTCATCGCAGGCCTTCTGGCCTTATCTTTCAGCGCTGCCCACGCTCAGGTCTTCACCGTCGGCGAAAAATCCGCGACCGCCGACATCGCCACCGATTTCACTCCCACGCGCGTGCCTCTACCCCAGGAAAAGCTCTCCGAGCGCGGACGCCGTGGACTCGTCCGCAACCTCGTGGCAGAGCAGGGCTTCGCTCATCGCGCCCTGCCCATCAGCTCCGGCATCGTGCTGCAAGCGAATGGACAACTCACTCCTGCCCCGGCAGCCTACAGAAAATTGATCTACGAAAAAGGCCAGGCCGCAGCTCCCGGCGACCGTGTTGTGATCACAGCGCTCGAGTTCAAGGGCGATCGCATCGTTCTGGATTTCAACGGCGGCCCCTATGCGAAACATCGCTTCCTGAGCCACGTTGAGCTCAATGACGCTCCAGTGACGCAGAACACCGGCGAGGTCGCAACCGGCTCTCGCATCACCCTCGTCTTCGAGGGCGGGATACCGGAGATATCCGGTCCCGAAGTCAAAGCGCTGCTGGAGCCGCTGATCGATTTTGGAGTTAAATCCTCGGAACAGGCTTACGCTGACACGCTTCCACCAGTGCTGAAAGAGGCAATCGCAGCTCACGAGGTGCTGGTCGGAATGAATCACCGGATGGTTCTCGCCGCGCTGGGCGCACCGGAGAACAAGATGCGCGAACAGCAAAGCGGTGACCCCAACGGCGGACGCTACGAGGAGTGGATCTACGGGCACGTGCCTCAGACGATTCGTTTCGTTCGCTTCGTCGGCGATCGCGTCACCGTGGTCGAGATTGCAGCGCTCGGTAAGCCGATCGAGATCCACGATAAGGATGAGATGGACGGTTTCAACGCGCCGCCGCAGACACGTGAGGTGGCGATGGGCGATCCGCAGCCGGCATCGGGCGAGGACAAGAAGCCTGCTGCTCCGACATTGCGCCTGCCCGGAGAGCCAGTACCTGACGGGGGGCAGGGCAAAGTACAGTTCCCGACGGATACGAATACTCCGGTGGCGCCGATTCCACCACCGCCCTCGTCCAGCGATCCCTCCTCCACGCCTCAGGGACCGGGGCTCGGGCCTGGCCCTGGAACGAACCCCGGGGCTGGTCCAGGATCAATCCCGAAGAGGCCTCCCATGGAGTAGGCAGTCCTCGTGTAGACTTGTAGAAGAGCCTCAATCGCAGTTCTTCTCCATCTGATTTCCCCGTGGACGACCCCGGACAATCTCCAAGAGAAGTTACGGATGATTCGATTCTGCTCGTCCGCGAGGGCGGGGAGCCAATCTATCTATCCAGCGCGCGAGCCGCAATATTTGTATCGATATTTGCAACAGGGAGACAAGCATTATGGCGAAGATTGCCAAGACCGGCGACCGTAAGAAAGTCATGGATACCAACAAGAGCACGGACTGTCCGAAGTGCTCCAAACCCACCCGCATCGTCAAGCGCGTCAAGGACCGGGAGCGCGGTACTCCCGGCGGAGTGTATATCTCCTGCTCGGCGTGCGATTTTTTCGAAAAACTCTAAGAACTGCCTGTTTTGAAGGTAGGACAAAGGAGCCCTTTTATGGGCTCTTTTGTTTTGCCGGCTAAGTGCCGGAATCGCGGTGCATACAGAGGGACCAAAGTTGTACAAATAATTTCCTGGCAGGCACTTGACGATCATCGGTCACGACGGGCAGACTCTTCGATGGAAAGTAGGAACCCTGTTTTATGATTACCACGCCGGCTGCATCATCCTCCGCCTCGGGCTTTGCGTCGCTTCCGCATTTCGATCGCCCCACCTATCTGATGTGTCCGCCGGAATGGTATGACGTCGACTACGTGATTAACCCGTGGATGGCGGGGAATCTTCATCAACCATCGCGCGACACTGCGTTTATGCAGTGGAAGAATCTGTATCAGGAGCTGCAGCGGATCGCCGATGTTCGGCTGCTTCCTGCGCGAGAGGGCTCGCCGGACATGGTTTTTGTGGCTCATGCAGCGGTGGTTCAGCATGGAGTCGCAGCGATTTCGAGTTTCACTCATCCGCAGCGGCAGAGCGAGGAACAGGCTGTGCGGCAGTGGCTTGAGGACGCGGGTTTTCTGATATGGGCGACGCCGCGTGAGACCTCGTTTGAAGGCGAAGGCGACGCGTTGTTCGACGCGAATGGCGGGCATTTATGGGCTGCGCATGGGACTCGAACATGCCACCATAGCCATCGGCATGTGTCGAATGCGTGGCATACGCCGGTGACTTCGCTGCACCTGGTGGATCCGCGATTTTTTCATCTCGATCTTTGTTTTGCGCCGTTGAGTGGCGAGTATCTGCTTTATTTTCCGGAGGCTTTTGATGCGGCTTCGAGGGCGAAGATTGAGGCGGCGTATGAGGCGGACAAGCGCATTGTTGTCAGCGAGTTGGAGGCGACACAATTTGGCTGCAATGTCATCAATATCGGGCGGGAGATCCTGATGGGGACGGTGGAATCGGACCTGGCTAAACGATTGACAGAGCGTGGCTTTGAGGTGGTCCAGACGGAGCTTGGCGAGTTCCAGCGCGGGGGCGGGTCGGCCAAGGCGCTGGCGCTTCGCTTGAGCGACATGAATGTGACGCACGGGGGCGAAATTTAGGGTTTTTTCCTGCTGTGGTGGAAGGGCGTTTTTGCAGGGGTTTTTGCGAAAAAGTGCGTTTTAAACGTGGTATTTTGCTGGTGAAGTTGTGGTGGTTCGCTGGTGAAACGTGGAATGTTGACGGACACTTTTCCGGGCCGGAAGATTTTCCACTTTTTCAAACTTTATTTTCAGTTGGCGGCTTGGGCGATCTCGTCGAGGATAGAGCGAGCGGCCTGGGCGGGGTCGGCAGCGCGGGTGATGGGACGGCCGACGACGAGCATCGAGGCTCCGAGGGCGATGGCCCGGGCGGGGGTGGCGACACGTTTCTGGTCTCGTCGGGATATCGGCCGGGGCATCGGCGAGACGGATTCCAGGGACGACGAGCAGCGTGGATGGGCCGGTCTGCTGGCGCACCATGGCGACCTCTTCGGCGGAGCAGACCATGCCGTCGATGCCTGAGGCCTGGGCGAGTCTGGCAAGGCGCAGGACCTGATCGGCAGGGGAGGCGGCGATGCCGATGCCGGCGAGCTGGCTGGTGTCCATGCTGGTGAGGACGGTGACGGCGAGGAGTCGAGGGGAGCCCGGGGCGGAGGCGGCCTGGGCTGCGGCAGACATCATGGCGGAGCCGCCGGCAGCGTGAATGGTGAGCAGGGACGCTCCGGCACGGGCGGCGGAGTGGACGGCGCCGGCTACGGTGTTGGGGATGTCGTGAAGCTTGAGATCGAGGAAGACGTTGAAGCCACGGTCGCGAAGTTGCTGCACGATGCGGTTGCCGGCGGCGTAGTAGAGCTCCATGCCGACCTTGTACCACTGGCAGGTTTCGCCGAGGCGATCGACGAGATTCAAGGCGTCGCGTTCGCCGGGGAAGTCGAGTGCGATGGCGAGGCGGTCTTTGGGGGCGCGAGGGGTTTCGGTGGGCTGCACGGATTTAGTTTAGCTGCTTTGGTGCGTTGCATTCTTCGCGGATCAGCTAACAACTGCCCTGATAAGTAGGGCGATGATATATAACCCAATGAAGATTCCCCCTGCGCCGATTAACCTGACCACCCACGCAGTCTCCGCTCCATCGCCTGCGTATTCTGGATGCGCTCTCTTTGCCCAACCAATAGCAATATCGGGACGTACTATGCAAAGTGCCGATAAGCCACAAATTGACATAGAGACAAGAGCAATCACCAAAAATCTCATGCGGATATTCCTTTAGTTTGAGTAGGCAGTCTATCAGTATTGGCCGGTGGTAAATAATGCCACCAGGATTGCAGTTCCGAAAATGATGTACATGCTTGCAGCGATCAAGCGTTGAGCACGCGATAGAACTTTTCCTGATTCCGGAAACCGGCGTAAGTTTGGTCCGATACGGCCAAAGATGACTATGTAAATTCCATTGGCGATGAGAAGGAGACTGAAGGTGGTTGCTCCAATTAACACGTACAACACCTTTGTTTTGGAGGCTGACAGCAACCATCCCAAAAGCAGCGAGGTTCGATTCATAGGGATCAACGCCATTCTTTCAAAAAATCATTTAAACAAACTGTCATAGACGCAGGAGAACGTTTGTTGTCCGTTATTTTACAAACTTCCTGTCGCGGAAAATCATCGTCATGGAAGAGAGCCCACCTTAGCGACGATGAAACTGTCGCGAAGATGGGGCACCCAAATTTTAGATCTGGGCCACCCGCCGAGGGGTTTCGGTGGGCTGCACGGATTTAGTTTAGCTGCTCTTTGTGGGCGCGACGAAGGAAGGATTGCCCAGCGGCTAACGCTATCCGGAAGCGAAGGCAAATGCAGACATGCGGGCGGAAAGATTCGAACGTTGCTGTGAGTTGAATTCTTGGCAGGTCCTTCGACTGCGTTTGGAGCAAGCTCCAAACTTCGCTCAGGATGACGAACGTTTAAGCGAAGGAAAATGCAACCGCAGGTCCTTCGACAGGGTTCGGGGCAAGCTCCAAACTCGCTTAGGTTGACGAGCGTTTAAGCGAAGCAAATGCAACCGCAGATCCTTCGACTGCGTTTGGAGGAAGCTCCAAACTTCGCTCAAGATGACGAGCGTTTAAGCGCAGGATGAGGAGGGTTTGGTAGGCTTGGCGATACCGGGAAAACAGGAGACGACCGACAGTGCTTGATGTTCATCCTCCGAACGAGCCAGTGCGAGGCTGGCGCGATTTTTTTGTGCACCTGACCACGATCACGATAGGACTGCTGATCGCGCTGAGTATGGAAGGGTGTGTGGAGTGGCAGCACCATCGGCATCTGGTGCGCGATGCCGATGCGAGCCTTCGCATGGAGATACGCAACAATTCCAAGAGCATGGCGGAGAACCTGGAGGGCGTGCGCAACGAAGAGAAGGTGTTGACGCAGGATCTCGCGATTCTCGAGAGGATCATCGCCAATCCGAAGGTGCCGAACTACGAGTATCTGCAGGTGAAGTTCAAGATTCGCGGATTCGACGATGTGAGCTGGAAGACGGCGCAGTCCACGGGGGCGTTCTCGTATATGCCGTACGCGCAGGCACAGGAGTACTCCGACATCTACGATCAGCAGCATGAGATTGACGATGCGGAGACACAGGCTGTCCGCGACACGGTGGTGAGCGTGGCGCCGATCTTTAATTTGGACAAGGGCGATCGCAATCCAGGCGCGGCCGAGGCGATGGCGATCAAAACCAATATTCAGATTCTGCAGGTGCAGTTGACGCTGATCGACGGGCTGATGCAGACGCTGGACACGGACTACACGAAGTTTCTGAAGACGCATCCGGAGTGATGGCAATGCAGACGGTCCTGACGATTGCCGGGTTCGATCCATCGTCGGGTGCGGGCGCGACGGCCGACCTGATGGTGTTTGCGGCGCATGGTCTGTTCGGGACCTCGTGTGTGACGAGCCTGACGGTGCAGTCGACGGCCGGAGTGCGTGCGACAAGCGCAGTGCCGCCGGAGATTGTGCGGGCTACGCTGAGTTGTCTCGAGAGCGATCTTCCGCCGGCGGGGATCAAGATCGGGATGCTGGGGACGGCGGCAAATGTGGCGGTTGTCGCGAAGTTTCTGGAGGAGCTGCGGGGCGAGGATGAACGGGTGCCGGTTGTACTCGATCCGGTATTGCGCTCGAGCTCGGGAAGGGAACTGCTGGATGCGGCGGGGGTGACGGTGCTACGCGAGAGCCTGCTGCCGATGGTGGACTGGGTGACGCCAAATCTGGATGAGCTGGGTGTGCTGACGGGCCGGCCGGTGAAGCGGAGAGAAGATGTGGAAGAGGCTGCGGCGGCGCTGCAGGGTATGGGGTGGGAGCTGAATGTGGTGGTGACAGGAGGGCATCTGAATCCGCCGGACGATCTGTTGTTGCCGGCCGAAGGAGAGATGCTGTGGCTGCCGGGGGAGCAGATTGTGAGCCGGTCGACGCATGGAACGGGATGCGCATTTTCGAGTGCATTGCTGAGTCGGCTGGTACTGGGGGACGATGCCAGGGAGGCGGCGGTGATGGCGAAACGGTATGTGGCGGAGGCGATTCGAACGGCTGGGCCGATCGGCAAGGGGCTGGGGCCGGTGAACCATCTGTGGCCGCTGCGGGATGAGTAGACGCAGGATTTTGAGAGGCCGCCGGTTCGAGAGGCGTGCAGAATCGGGAAGAAGAAGCGCGGGGCGGCTACGAATGGCTGAACTTAGAACCTCTGCGATTGGAGCACGGGGCCCAGATAGGGCACTCATGCTTGGGTGAACAGACAGCTGCAAAGGCAAATGCGGGAGTCTCTCCACTACGCTGTTCACGATAAGGCTGTGAACAGCTTCGGTCGAGATGACGACTTTTGGTGGGGAGGCGAAGCGAACCGATCGCTGCGGCGCTATGGTTGCGATAAAGCCTGAGTAGCTGGAGCCGATAGGAAGGTGGACGGAGGATTTAACGTCCATGGCTACAGCAGCGATTCCCGGCGCGAGCCGCCCAGCATTGGTTCCTCAGAAGGTTCGAAGTTTTCCCAGCCTGTCGCAGGGCAGGGAGGCGTCAAGTGTCGGGGACCTGACGATCCATCGCATCACGAAGACGCATCATGGCCGCACGCTACTGACGCTGGGTCATGCAGCGGAGTATCTGGCGCACTCGCGGAGATATTCGGGGCAGGCGGTTGACCATGGGTCGGCTGCGGAGGCGATTCACATTTTGATGAGGCTGAGCCGGGAGGTGTTCGAGGAGTTCGCGGAGCGGAGGACGCTGAGTAAGAAGTTTGAAGAGTGGCTGATGAGCAGGGCGGTGCGGCTGTTGGAGTAGTTGGGTGGCGAATGTCTGATAATCCGCCGGTATTGGAATCTGGTGCACCTCTGCTAGGCTGAAGCCATGTCGCTGACGGTCATTCTCAATGGGGAGTCGCGTGCGTTCGATGGTCTGGCGCAGGCGGCGAGTCTGGAACAGCTGATTGGCGAACTTGGATTGAAGGCGGACCGGGTGGCGGTAGAGCATAACGGGGCGATCGTTCCGCGGGGAGTGTGGGGTGAGACGAGGGTGAGCGCGGGCGACCGGCTGGAGGTGGTTCACTTTGTCGGTGGCGGGTGTGAGGTTGGGATGGTGGTTGGGGCGGAATTGATTCGTTCTAATTGATGGTGGGTGAGGCATATCCGAAGGCAATTCAAAGTTATGGCTGTGCGGTAGTGTGAGCAGAGGATTGGGCGAGTGAGACATGCCGGCAGGAAGAACTGGCTTGAGGGGCCAAATCGCTGCGCATGACGTGACTATACATAATATGTGTTATCGGACGTACAGTGCGAATAGGAATACTGCTTCGTACGGCTCCAATGATGGCTAACTCTCACTAATATCAGTGTGGGTCGTCTTATGGTTCACAGGTGGTTTCGCGCGGTGTGGTTTTTGTCGCCAGTCCGGATGGTGTCCTGTGGAGGCCCCGGCCTGCTGTTTTCCCTCTTGGTGTGTGGGGCATTTCTTGCGATTCCCTGCACGACGGTGCGTGCGCAGTTGAGCGCCGGTTCGGTGGGAAGTTCGCCGGCGGGAGGATCAGCCGACACGACGGCGCCGAGCACGGTGATGGGCCAGGTGATCAATGCAAGCACGGGAGCGCCGATTGCGCGGGCGCTGGTGCGGCTGAATAGCCGGGCGGTTCTGACCGATCATGATGGCAAGTTCCGGTTCGAGCAGAATACGCAGAGCAGCGCCAATGTGCTGGTGAGCAAGCCGGGGTATACGGCCACGACGGAGATGCAGGAGGCGGGTAATGTGTTTCTTCGCGGAGCGCAGATGGGAGTGCCGCTGGAGCTACGGCTCTATCCTGAGGCTGTGCTGACGGGGACGGTGATCGCTCCGGACGGCACGCCGCTGCCGCGGATTCAAGTGACGGCGCTGCGGGGGTTCTACGATGATTCCGGGCACCGCTGGCAGACGGTGGGCCAGACGCAGACGGATTCGCATGGGAACTTCCGGCTGCCAGAGTCGGCGGGCGAGTACAGGCTGGAAACACGCTATACTCCGCAGGATCGCACGATCGGAGAAGCTGTTTTGCCTGTGACGGTTCCGAGCGATAGTTCATCTAATAGTGGTGCGCAGGCGATCACGGTTCATAGCGGCGAAGAGGTGCACTTTGAACTACGGCCGGGGGTGGGGCCGGTCCATACCGTGACGACGGCGGTGGAGGCTTCCCCGGGCCGGGATTTTGTGAGGATCACAGCGCGATCGAGCGATGGAAGCACGCTACAGGTGAATCCACAGATCAGCGGGACGAGCGGGGAGACGAAGATACAGCTTCCCCAGGGGACGTATACGCTGACGGCGCGAAGAAACGATCAGGAGCGGCCGGAGCAGGCGGAGACGACGGTGACGGTTCCCGACCACGATATTTCGGGGGTGGTGCTGCAGTTTTCTCCGGTTCCGTCGATTGCGGTGGAGTTGGTGATTGATACGTCTTCGACGTCCGATAACAGTGAGCAGCCACCTGCTCTGCAGCAGCTGGGATTGCAGTTGCAGAGCGCGGAACCTGATCCTGACCGGGGCGACGGGACGATCCGGCCGACGATGCGGCGGGACCAGAGCTTCGTCTTTACTGCGCCGCCGGGGCGGTACCGGCTGGAGGGACGGAATACGGGGTCGTGGTACATCAAGTCGGTGAGCTATGGCGACTCGGATTTGCTGCAAGGGGATCTTGTGGTGGTGCCGGGGGCGGCGGGCAGTCCGATCCGGGTGACGGTGAGCGACCAGACGGGCAGCCTGCAAGGTGCGGTGAATCTTAATGGGAGTCCGGCGTCGTGCTGGATTTATCTGATACCGAACGGACCGAGCGCACAGGCGGTGATCACGCTGCGGAGCAGCACAACGGGCGCCTTCACGGTGACTCATCTGCCGCCGGGGAGTTACCGGGCGATTGCGTTTGAACAGCGGCACTCGGCCGACTACCGGGATGCGACGGCACTTGCGACGTTCAGCAGCCACGTGCATTCGGTTACGGTGAACGTGGGGGATAAACCGACGCTGAACCTGGATGCGGTTCCGGTGGCGGAGGTGACGCCTTGAGACGAGAGGGGGCGGTACGAATCTTTTCGGCGGTGGTGATCGGGTGGGCGGGGATAGCGGGGCTTGTTTCGGGGCTTGGGGCGGCTTCGGCGCAGGTGAAGCAGAACGGAGCTGTGCCGCACTATGAGATTACCGGCGTCGTGGTTAACAGCGTGGGCGGTGACCCGGTGGCGCATTGCCGGCTGACGCCGACCCTGACTGCTGGACGTGGGGGCGTTGGCGGCCGGCAATTCCCTGCCCTGGGCTCCCCTGCGTCGGGCGCGACGAACAGCGTGGATTGCGATGCGCATGGGCGGTTTGCGGTCACGGTTCCGTCGGCGGGTGCGTGGCGGCTGACGGCGAGCGCGCGGGGATTTGTCAGCCAGGCTTACGACGAGCATCAGGCGTACTCCAGCGCGATCGTGCTGACAGCGGAAGCGCCGACGATAGATATTGAATTCCGGCTGAGCCCGGAGGCGAGCATCGCGGGTCTTGTTCTGGATGAAGCGGGCGAGCCGGTGCGCAATGCTCAGGTGACGCTGCAGATTGTTCCGCCACCGACGCCGGGAGGGCCGGAGCCGATCGGCAATACGCGAGGTGTTGCGCGAACCGACGACCGAGGCATGTATGAGCTGGCAAATCTTTCTCCGGGAGCGTATCGACTGAGTCTTCATGCGCAGCCGTGGTATGCCGTGAATTCGCAAAACGGGCGTGGGAACGAGACGGATTCCGCTTCGCTCGATCCGTCGCTGGACTTTGCTTATCCGGTTACGTGGTTCCCGGGAGTTGCCGACGCTGCGCTTGCGGAGACGATCGAACTTCATGCAGGCGACACGCGGCAGGCGGACTTTCACCTGGTGCCGGTGCCTTCGCTTCACATGCGAATTCTGGTTCCACCGCGGACAACGAATGGGCAGAACTCGTCGCTGGGGTCGTCGGCGTTTCCTGTGATTCAGCAGATGACTCCGGGTGCGGGACAGGGGTTTGTCCAGATCACGACACGGTACGATCAACAGGGCCAGATCGATGTTGGGGGGCTGACGCCGGGACTGTACCGGGTGAGTCTGGCGGGGCCAAACCGGGAGGGCGACTCCACGCTGGTGGAAGTGAGTGCGAACTCGACGCGGACGGTGGACCTGAGCGCTCCGCCGCATGACGTGGCGAAGATCACAGTGCACTTCGACGGCGCTGTGGAGTCCGACTCGAGTTCGAGAGGAGGCCGCAACGGTGGACTCCGGGTGAGTCTGGTGGATATGGATACGCACCGCGGAAGTTTTTCCACGAATAGTTTTGAGGGAGGCGGTGTCGCTTTAGCGCGTCGTGAGACGCGAGAGCCGGACGGCGATCCCACGATCGAGGTTCCACCGGGGCGTTATGAGGTGGTGCTACAGAGTCGAGCGAATCTTTTTCTGGCTGGACTGACAGCGAAAGGAGCGGAGACTTCGGGGCGGTATGTGACCGTGGCGGCGGGCGAGTCCAGCCTGACAGTGCACGTGGCGAGTGGCCGCGCGAGTCTTAGCGGCATCGCGACGATGGATGGAAAACCGTCGGTGGGCGCGATGATTCTGCTGGTTCCGATCACGATTGAAGATCGCGACTCGATCACCGTACTACGGCAGGACCAGACGAATACCGACGGAAGTTTTTCTCTGGCCAATGTCCTTCCCGGGCAATACATTCTGGTTGCCATCGACCATGGGTGGGGGGTGAACTGGGGCGATCCGTCGACGCTTCGGCGCTATTTGATGCAGGGTGTTCCCATCGAGTTGAAGTCGTCCGCGATCGTAAAACAAGACGTTACGGCACAGGCGCCCTGAGCTGCTTCTGCGCCGGCGAGTCTTCGGACAGGCTGCTCAACTGTGTTAGATTCAAAAAAGCGCGGTATATCGCGGAGAGATGGCCGAGTGGCTGAAGGCGCACGCTTGGAAAGCGTGTATACCGCAAGGTATCCAGGGTTCGAATCCCTGTCTCTCCGCCATTAGCTGGTCCAACGGCTTCCAATAGAACTCAGGTTGTTCTTGTTAGTTTTGGAACGACCTCTCCGCTTCCGCAGCAACCCCACAACTCCCGCCACAGTTCCGCTGCCAAGCAGCACGATCGAGGACGGCTCCGGCACTGCCGGTGCGGTCGACCCGGTCGATCCGGTTACAGCCGCATCAAAGTGCTCAGCCAGAATCGTATCGGCGGCCGTTGTCGGGTCGAAGTCATCCCAGAAAAGATGCTGGTCCGGATTGGTGCAGATGGCTGAAGTCAGACATGGGGTCGTTGCATCGGTAAGTCCGTAAGCATTCGGATCCGCAATAATTGCATCGTAGAGGCCGGCGGTGTCAAAGTAAGTGACATCTGAAGGAAGAGTGGTCTGCAAACCCGCATTGAACTCCTCGCTGTACAGCGTTGCCGCTGGATCGTCCATGAACTGAGGTGTCATCCCCAAATCGGGGAGTCCAGGCACCAGAATATGTTGAGCACCCTCAGCCTGCAAAGTAGCGACAATCTGATCGATGTTCGCAACCGCTACGCTCACCGGCGCATTTCCGAAATCAACTGCACCACCCCACACTAGAAAGAGCGAACTGGGTATCAATTCAGAAGGAAGCGGAAACCCCAACTCTTCCGTCATCCCGGGCAACAAGGCGGTACCCACCGAGGTCTCGGAGCCACCGTCAAACCGATCTCCGCGACCCGTCAGGGCCCCACCAAAGGCAAAGTCAAACAGCGGCACGCCCAGTAGTCCGGCCAGTTGTTCCGACGAAACGGGCCCATTGGAGAACCGACCATCAAAGTTTGGCGGCGGAGGGAACGGATTGCCCGGATCCATCCCAAAAAGGGCGGTGGAAAGATTCCCGTTGTCCGTCAGGCTATCTCCGTAAACGATCAAAGCGGAAAACGAAGTAGCCCGGCTAGTCTGGGTGAAGGCCAATAGTAAAATGGCGATAAGAACTAAAATTGTGGCGGTTCTGCGAATCTGCACTGTGTCCCCCTGCATTGAGGCTGGCGCTTTTCGTTTTCAGCTTCGGTACAAAAGATGGCCCCAATGTGACGTGCTGACACCATCGGACATGCACGCGGGTATGGTCAAACAGCGATACGAGGGATTGCCCGTTTGCCGTGGAATACCACCGTTTGCCGTCGTTTGCGGCTCTATTTTTCGCGGGTAATTTGAGTCGCAACCCTGGATTCGGTATCTATCTTTAGAAACCGACACCAGACAGCGCCAAAGGCGATGAAGACGAATCCCCGTCTTCCTGCTTCGGCAGGTTCAGGGCGTCAGTCTTGGCGGGGAGACGAAGATGTTTCCGAGCATTGCTTCGTGGATTGCATGCACAAGATCGATGTTGAGGCGAGCTTTGGTGACGTAACCGTTGGCTCCTGTCGAAAGCGCAGAGGTTATGTAGTCGCTGTCTTCGTGCATGGTTAGAAATATGATTTTGGCTCCGCAGTTTGCGTTACGGATTCGGATCGCGGCCTGTAGCCCGTCGAGAACGGGCATGGAAATATCGATGACGAGCACATCCGCGTTGAGCATCAGCACCGCGTCGACAGCCTGATTGCCGTCTTCTACCAGGTCGATAACGTCAAACTCATCTTCGAGTGTCCGGCGCACGTTGGCAACCATCTCTGGATGATCATCGGCGAGCACCACTCGAATCTTAGCCACGGCGCACCTGTTCCTGTGTAAACCGCCAGACCCGGACATTAGATTGAGATTGTTCGCTTTCCCCGGTGCAGTGGCTACTGACACTTGCGACAGGATTCCTCAAAGGCGCGTCTGAGAGGACTTCCGTGAATTGCGGGGCTCAAATCGATAACTCACATCGCTGAGATGATCCCGTGCTTCATCGCATACTGGACGAGCCCCGAGTTTGTGGAGATGCTCAATTCCTCCATGATTCCGGCCTTGTGAAACCGGACCGTGCGGTGGGTTATATGCAGCAAATAGGCAATTTCCTTCATGGATCGCCCCTCGGCGAGCATTTGCAGAACTTCACGCTGACGGCCTGTGAGTTGCTTCTGGTAACGGGTGTTGGGATCGCGGATGAAGTCCCTCTCGATGGCCTGTTTGATCTGCGGGGTTACATAGGTGAGCCCGTTTAGAACGTTGCGAACCGCCTGTAACAGCTCGGTGGTCTGCGAAGTTTTCAACAGGTAGGCAGAGGCGCCGGCGCGCAATGCTTCCGCTGCAATGTCGGAGTCGGAGTTCATGGTGAGAACAATGAGCTTTGTATTGGGGAGGCATTTCCTCAGTTGGCGGGATGCGTCCAACCCATTCAACAAAGGCATCGCCAGATCGAGAAGGATAACGTCGGGTCGAAGTTCCCTGGCAACTCTCAGCAATTCCAGACCGTCTCCGACGCAGCCTACGACATCGTAAAGGGGCTCTAGCATCTTGGTGAGGCCGCCGCACATCATCCAGTGATCGTCAGCCAATAAAATGCGTATTCGTTCCATACTTGCCTCCACATCATGCGGGCGCTGGGGAACGCCGGGCATTTTTAGGTCATCGCGTGAGATGGCACGCGGGGCCAAGATCTTTGTTTCACAGCTGGTATTCGCCGGAATTTCGATGTGGGACCAGGTTGTGCTGCATAAGACACCGATATGACGAACACCCCGGTCGCGAAGGTGTCCAGTGGTGCTGGTGAAGTATTTTTGAAGCCACTTGTTAGAAAATTGTCGCCCCCCAATAGAGGCCAGACAACTAGCAAAACTTCTAATCCTTTCTCTGTCGAATAGCAGGGCTAAAGCACATCACGCCAATATCATGCATCGAGTGAAACACCTGTCGCAGGAGACAGTTGCGACAGCAGGCGATGGTACCTAGGCTTTTCGGTAGACACAAGCTCTATTAATTTACCTAACAACGGAGAAACCAATGAACTGCCAAGGGCGGAACACACTGTGGAATATGGCGTTGATGGGAATGGCGCTTTTTGGTTTCACCGCAGTGTCATTTGCACAAGTGGTGGAGCATGAAGATTTTGATACGTACAAGTTGCGTATCGATGCGGCCTGGTTCTACTCGGACCCTACGGGAAGTATTCATGGTGAATCAGACAGCGGGTCCGTCGACTTACAAAAGGATCTCGGCTTCGCCAGCTACTCCACTATCTCCGGAAAGGTGGACTGGAAATTTACAAGGAAAAACCACCTCTACATCACAATCATTCCGATGGATACTTCGCGGCAGACGGTTTTGAGCCGAACATTTACCTTTGAAGGACAGACGTTTACGGCCGGACTGGCGACCAGCAGTTCGCTCAATACTCTGGTTGTCGCTCCCGGGTACCAGTACGACTTTATCCGGCGGAAGCGAGGCCATCTCGGCCTTGGATTGCAGATGGCATTGTTTGACACAACGGCGAAGATCAGCGCTGCGGCGCAAATAACGGGCGACGGTACCCACCACAATGCGGTGTCGGCTAGTAGCTCGCTGCTTGCGCCGATTCCTGTGGCCGGGCCGGATTTTCGTCTTTATCTCACTGACTCCCCGAGACTGTTCGTTGAAGGAAACGTAATGGGGATGTACCTCTTTGGGTATGGAAATTTCATCTCGACGTTTGGGAGACTCGGGGTCAATTTGTCAAAACACTTCGCCTTAAATGCCGGCTACCAGTTGGGATCGCACCTGGTGGTCAACAATACCCACGATCGACTGGGCGTGCGCCTGGTTCAGAAGGGCGCAATTGTCGGACTTGAGACTTCGTTCTGAGATCGTTGGCGAATGCGGCACTGGCGATCAGGTATCTGGAATCAGATGTTCCCGCATGGCAAAGCGCACGAGGTCTGAATTTGTTTTCAGACCAAAATCCTGCATGATGCGATATTTGTGAAAGGCGATTGTGCGCACTGCAATACTGAGGACCTCGGCCGCCTCTTTCATCGAGTGGCCCTCGGCCAAAAGCTGTAACACCTGACGTTGACGCTTGGTAAGTTCCTTCGTTCGGCTTCGCTGGGGAGTGCGGATGAACTCGTCGATCACTTTTTGCACGATGTTGGACGGTACGTACGAGTGCCCGTTCAAAACTTCTCTGATGGCTCGTTGTAGTTCGGCGCCGGCGGACTGTTTTAATAGATAGCCGGAGGACCATTGGCGGAGCGCTTTCGACGCAACATCGCGATCGTCATCGATTGCGAGCAGAATGATCATGGTTCCCGGTAAACGCTTTTTGAGCTGCTGTCCGGCGTCCGGTTCGATCAGCAACGACATATTCAGATCCAGCAGGATAACGTCAGGCTTAACCTCCTCCGCGGCGGAGATCAGGTTCTTTACATCGGTGACAACTCGAACAACTTCATATTCGGGTTCAACCAGGCTTGTGAAGGCGGCGGCAACCAAAGCATCATCTGCAATCAGAATTCGCGGGCGCTCCATAGGACAACTCCCAGGCACATTTTCAGCAGCTAAACGATCGGTCGGCATACTGGTCGACTGCAACCTGCGGGGCCTCCGACGAAGAAAAAGCAGCAGCGTTTTGTCTATGGTGACGAAGATTCTGTGGCTGTAACAGCGACATCCGGCTTGCCGCTTACAAGTGTCTGCTCCTGCTCGGACACCGGAATGGCAGGCCCAATATTGGCGAGCTCGAAGCGGCCATTTGTCAAATAAGTGATGGCAATACCAGCTAGAAAATAGGGGTGGAGAACCGCGATGGGAACTGCATATTTCTTGGTCTTGAGAAGGGATTCCACGACGCCGCGCGGCATGTGGCTGCGAGGAATAGTACCGGGTATCTGCGGGATTACAACTTCGCTCAATTGGAGTTGATCATGCCGATGAGCGTAGCTTACGAGAGATTTAGCAATTTGCTTTGGGGTTGTGATCGCGATATCCGCGGTGAAGCTTCGACGCACGGAATGGGGATAATAAAAGTCGAGTACACGCCTGGAGAAGTCGGCGCAGTTGCTTGTGAATAGATTGAAGTGGCTTCGGTTAGCTTTGCCGTTGTATTCCGCGATCAAAAGATCGTCCTGCTCATCGCTTGTGGCGATTTCGAAACTATATATTTTTCGGATGTAGGCCACCCCGAGTAATTGAGGCCATACATTCTTCATGTCGTTCCCCTTGGTCGCAGAGACGAGAGACGCGAGGTGAGCATCGGCATATTCCTGTTGCATCTGCGCCACGGCGCCGGGCTCAGCCCACTGCGGTACATCCTCTGAACGCTCGACAGCGTAAAGGTACGGCATCAAGGGAATTGCAATCCAATCCAGTTTGTGAATGTGAGAGTACCGGCTGATGACAACGCCGGTTTCCCCGGGCAGACAACGTCGCAAGACTGTGGGCGATTCTGCGCAAACTCGATTGAGATAGATCGCGGAGTGGCCTGTGGGATTTATGCTGCCAAAAAATCCGTAGGGCTCTTCCACCAGAAGGGCAACGTCGCCGCGGGCGATGCGGGCACCAGCAATGAATACCAGAGGCAATAGGAGGAGATACAGAACTTGACAGCTAACGCAGCGGGCTCTTCGCAGATTGCCGCGCGGATTTGATCGATGCGAAGACATGATGGATGAAGTGTCCTGTCTTTCGAATAGACATCTCTAACGATGGTCCCGAGCCCCTGATGCCGTGCCATGTTTTCAACGTAGCATTGGATATGAGCGAGGCATACTACGAGATTTACTAGTCTGATCTCGGATTTTTTTCGCTAGTCCGCTCAATAATCCGCGCGATCCTTGTCGCACGAATCAGCATAAACACGAGCAGTCGCCGGTTAGCAACTAGGGAAAGGCATAGGTTTTGACGGGGCAGAAACTCAGGAAGAATAAGTTTTCGGCCAACAATTGCTAATCCGGGATGAGTTCGTATCTAATATTTCGGATCGCGAGCCGGTCGATAGTCCTCGCCAAACAAGTTTTTGTGATTTGTCAGCGAATCGGTGGTGGGTTGAAGTGTAATGTCGCCCAGATGTACGGGCTCCATTGAGACCTGAACGATTCTGTGGGATTCCCCCTGGTCCACCAGTTGACCATTCTCGCTCCACACATTCAGCCGGTAACTTCCCGGCGGAACATTGCGGAGAACGATAAGTCCGTTCTCCGATGAGATTCCGTAATAGGGGGTATTGAGAGCGAGAACGACCGCCCCCATCTCCGGGTGAATATTGCAGAAGATATAAGAAACACCTTCGCGATCAAACCGAACCGATCGGCTGGTACCCGATTCATACAGGCCGAGGTCGAACCGCTTTCCATTGAAGAGCGAGAATACATTGTGAAAGAAGGGGTCCTGGTTGGGGAACTCAACTTGACTGCCAGTTGGTACGACCAACAGATGTGGAGTAAACATCTTGTTTTTCTGGACGAGCCTGTAAATTGGCTGATGAGCCGGGACCAAAGGCGTTGCGGCGCTTTGTTTGAGCGGCGATAGCCACACGACAACATTTGCCACGCTGGGAGGCCGCTTGGCTTTCTTACCAACAGACTGCGATTGTGCCAGTGTCAAGATTTTTCCGGAGACCTCAACTCCCTGCCCCTCGAGTGGCTGGACGACGAGGCCAACGAGAAGGGTCCAGCATCCGAAGATCATCCAGCGTTCGAAGCTGCGCACTGTCCTGCCTCCTAGAATTGGTATCCTGCGGAAAGGGTGAAGATGTCTGCCGTACTGACTGTGCCATAGATCGGCCAGGTCCAGATTCTGCGGTATTCCGGAGAAAGGATGATGTACGTCTTGGGCCGGAACACCACGTTAGCAAAGGCCATCTCGTTGCGCGCACGAAGCTGCGTCGCGGTCACGGTAGGGGGAAATGTGAACTCATGAAAGTCGCCGGCAAAACCATTATCCAGTCCGATGCTGGCGTTTGCTTCTACCGCCCGGCTGAAGCGAGCTTTGACCTGGGTCCATCCGCCGATGGCGTTGAGGCCGCGATAGGCGTTCTGACCGGTGGAGGAATAGACGCCAAATAAAGCGTCCTTATAGACGCCGCCGCCCAAACCACCGAGTGCCCGGCCACGATATCCTTCGCCACTAACCTCAAAGCGATTGCCAAACGGGACTCTCCAGTCGGTCGCAGCGGCCCAGGAGTCCACACTTTGGTTGTTCGGATAACTCTGCCGGCTGTAGTATCCGCTGATCCCGACCTGGAACGGATGCTCCTCCGCGAAGTTGCCATAGGATATGCGCGATTCATATCCCGGCTGCTTTGACGATTCGCCCGGACTTGGAATGCGAAAAAGTGTGTTGGTGCTGTAACCTGCCGTCGGCGGATCCCAAAGTCCCAATTCAATCTGCATGCGCCGTCCGGACTGAAGCGGAATCTGATGGGAGTAGCGAAGCTGAGGCGCCCATGTCCAGAGATTCCCTGCTCCGGCCAGGGCGGGTTCGGCAATCATTGCATAGGATGTGGGGGATATAGGAGAAATGAGTGGAATCACAAATCCCGCCTGAATCGAATTGTAGGTCCAATCGAAGTTGATGCTCGCGGTGCGCATGCGAACCGTTCCGGCCGCAGTTGCATAGCTGCTATAGGCCAGGCCTCCGAAGAAATCCAGGTCAACGTTTGCGGAGGTTCGCGCACCCCCGATTCTAGGACCATATCCTTGCAGCCCGAGAATGGTCTGACGGAAGGTGGCGCCGGCGCTACCGTTGCCGGTAGTGTTATTTTGATTGGCCAGGGCGGCTTCCGGTAGGTCGACGTTATCGACGTTCCCCCTATTAACAAAAGCATTGAACAGTACGAGGCCTGTTACATGGAGCGGGTACTTTGAGGCACTTTCCAGCTTTGTCTGGTCGTGGACTTTTACCTGAGCCTCAATGGTCTGTTGCTGCTCCTGGAGACCTTCGATGGTTGCGGCGGTCGCCTTCGCAGTATCCGCTGTGCTGTCAGGGTTGGGCGTCCCGGTTGTGCCAGGCTGAGCCGCAGCAAGCTGTTTCTTCAGGTCCGCGAGCTCTTCCCGTAGTTGCTCCATCTCTCGCTGCGACTGCTCGAGTTGTTGATGGGTTACGGCAAGAGCGGAAGAGATCGCCTCCATCTTTTGCATCAGCTCGGCTGAGCGTTCGTCACTCACCGAAGACGGAGAAGGAGAGGTGGAGCTTGATCCCGGCGACTGAGCGTGCAGAGGAGCTTGCACCGCGGTCAAGGTCAAACAGATGAGGACTTCGCAGCGTATGTTTCTCATACTTCAGCCTTCTCCGTTTGCCGGAGCGTACGCCGGTGACATTTTTCGTTCGACTACGGCGCCGAGCGCCTCCAACGATGCTTTGGGCAAGTCGATGGTGAAGGCGGTCTCGCCTTCACTTGTCTCACTAAGAGTGATAACTCCGCCATGCTCTTGCGCAATCTGTTGAGCAAGGGTCAATCCAAGTCCTATTCCGCTCTCTCGTCCCTCGCTCACAAACGGCAGAAATATCTTCTGCCGCAGAGGTGCTGGGACGCCTGGACCATTGTCGGTAATTCTAATACCGATTGAATGATCGTCTTCGTAAAGGCTCAAGATGACCATAGGAGGACCTTTCCCACGCTTTGCGGCCTGGCAGGCGTTGAGCAGGAGATTGTAAACAGCGCGGCCCAGTTTCTTTGAATCGACCCACGCTTCCAGTGAGGAAAGACCGTTGAGCGTGATTTTGACGTCGCGGCTGCCAGGATGAGAACGCGCCATGCTGACCGCTCGCTGGATCATGAGCGCAATGGATTCGAATTCGGGATGGAGGGCCCTGCCGGTCTGGGTAAAGAGAAGAAGGGACTCGAGAAGATCCGTCATTCCCTGCACCGCTGTCTTTACCTCAAGCATCAACTCTTCGCGTTCCGGCTGTGAGATGTTTCCGTCACTCATAAACTCAGCGTTGGCATACATCGCTGAGAGATAGTGCCTCAGATCGTGCGAAATGGAACTTGCCATTCTGCCAATGGTCGCAAGTCTCTCCGAATCGAGCAGCTCCCGTTGAGTCCGTCGCAGTTGGATGCGCATGCGTTCAAAGGCTCTGCTTAATTCTCTTATCTCTTCTGCGCCATCCTCACTCAGTTGATAATCGAAGTTTCCCTGAGCGAGTGCGCGAGTTCCACCTACCAGAGTTTCAATGGGACGCGTAAGTGTGCGAGAGATGGAAACCAACATTCCCGTACCGGCAACCAGAGCGAGAAGCGCCAGCGTCAACTCCCATCGGTTCACGCGGTCGACGAGTTCCGTTGCTCCTACAAAAGACTTGAGGACGACGAGTTGAGGCACTTGCGTTGCGTCTTCCTGACCGTCCGATGTAGCGAGCCGCTCCGACGCCGCGAGATAATCTACATTTCCAAGTTCAATCTTTCTGTTCTGGGTGGGGAGTTGCAACAGTTCGCCGCCGCGGGCGATAAGCTGCCGCAGGAGGTCAGGACTAAGCGTGCTAACGACCACCCGTCCATCGACGGTAAAAGTAACTTCCGCCGCTGCAGCCTCGCTGACGGCCCGCGCAACCTGCTCGTCGATGGCATAGCCAATAGCAACATAGCCGAGCAGCGTACCGTGTTCCTTTGGTCCAAAGTACAGGGGCTGAGTCGACGTCTCGTAGATTCGATCCTCAAGAGCGAGTAGAGCGGGCTCTTCCGGCCTGTGCAAGCCTATCTCGAGCCCCTTGGCGACGCCGTCTCGATTGAGGGCGGGGCCTCGATTGTAGGCGGCGACCAACTTACCATTCTGGTCGAGCAGAGCGAAGAAATCGCAACCGCTTACCTGCCAGAACTCGACTCCCCCATCTTCGATCGTTCGTTGATCGTAGGTGGTCATCAAAGATTTCAGAGTCGGCAGATCGGCCAGCAGAGCGGATTCGCGCGCGAGCAGCTCCCGCTGCTGATGCTGGAAGTTGCGATAGGTTTTTACGGAATGCTGGAGATCAGACGCCAGATTGATTTGTGTCTGTTGCTGGACGATGGTGCGGATGACCAGAAGACTGAGCACGGTACAACCGAACGACAGGATGAGCAGAGGGATCAGCAGAGTCGTTCGCATCCTCAGCCTGTCCATCAGTCTCGTCCTCCCGAGCGCGGCGGCATGATCAGTTTCCGCGAACGAACTTATAACCGATACCATGAATGGTCCGGAAGTAGACCGGCTTCGCGGGATCGGCTTCTAACTTTTGTCTTAATTTCATGATGTGGTTGTCGACCGTTCGAGTCGTGGGGTAGGAGGTGTAGTTCCAGACATCGTTGAGAAGCTCCTCCCGTGTAATAACCCGTTCTGCGTGTTCGACGAAGTACTGCAGGAGTTTGATTTCGTGCGCAGTGAGCAGCACGGGTACCCCGTCTTTAAAGACCTCCATACCGGAGAAGTCCGCCGTTACGTTTCCGAAGCTGACGTGAGTGTTTGTGGCTGGCTTTTGCGTCCTTCGAATTGCCGCCTGCACTCGCGCCATCAGCTCCCGTGGGCTGAATGGCTTGGTCACGTAGTCGTCTGCGCCCAACTCCAGCAAGAGCACCTTGTCGGCGACCTCCGACACAGCGCTGAGAACGATTACCGGGGTGCTCGCAGACCAGCTCTTGATTCCTTTACAGACTTCCAGGCCTGACATGTTTGGAAGCATGAGATCAAGGACGACACCCGCGGGTTTCAGGGTCTTGCAACTGGCCAACCCCTGCGCACCGTCGCCGGTCACATGCACGTCGTAGCCCTCCGTCGTGAACTGTCGATGGAGTGCCTTCTGTATCCTCGGATCGTCCTCAATTACCAGAATCAAGCTCACGGTTATCCTCTTGGAAGAATCGTGGATATCGAGCCCGCGACTCATTATTTAGTCCATTCTATATAGGTGCCCAGCCTGCTTTGCCAAGGAATTATCGCAAGTAATTGATTCATATCATCAAATGACAAGGCTTTGACATCTTAGAGACATTTGCAAATTAACGCGCAGGGGGCTCCCTCCCGTCTTTAACAGGTTGGTGTGGATTTTTATTTAGTCAGGGGAGGCGACGGCGGCAAAGCGCGGTGAATCGAAGCGCTCGTCCGCAGTCGCTGGCGTAGATCAGCGTCTTTGAATCCGATGCCCATGCCGGTTCTACGTCATTGCAGTCGGCCTGAGTGAGGCGGCTGGTCTGGCCGTTTTGAAGGTCGCGAAGCGACAGATGCCAGTTGCCATTCTGCAACTGGCTGAAGGCAAGTCGATGACCATCGGGAGAGACGGCGGGATATCGGGCCTCGTCCGGGCCCAATGAACTGACGGTCCCTGTCTGATCTACGAGGAAAAGACGGGGATATTGACCCTTGACTTCCGCGGAGAAGATGAGGGACCCATTCGGCAGAAACGACATCTCCAACACGTCTACGTCATTCGGTGTGACATTCTTGTCGCTGCTGCCGGGCTGATCGAGCGCGCGAATCCAGAGGGTGGCGCGTCCACGTTCTTCGCGAAGGTAGGCAAGCCATCGGCCATCGAAGGATGCCACGGGAGATTCGGCGTGCTGAATCACATCTCTGCCTGGTGTGCTCGAAACAATTGTCGAGTCCCGCGAGACATTTTCTGTCCATCGTTCGGCCGGCGTCGCGGTCACTGCGAGTTGATCGACATCGGCGGTGTCGAAGTAGATGCCGTTGCTTTCTTGAGCGGCGGTGCGGAAGCCCGAGGGCGTCATCGCAGCAAAGAGTATCGTGTCAGTCTGGGTTGCGGGACCGTTGGCCTGTAACATGTTCTCTGCGACTGGAAGCCGCCATTGATAGTCCGCGTACAGACCGCTCTGATGGTGTAGCCCTGATGCAATGTTGACAGACGCGATGAGTACAAACACTCCGGCCCATATCCACGTAGCGCGATGTTGTTTTGCGTAGCGCTTTTGCTTTAGCAGTAACCAATAGGCGACGAAAGATAACAGCACGACTAGATACAATCGCGGAACGCTGAATAGTGTCCATGAAGACCTCATTCCGATAGCCTTCCACCCGGGGTATCCAATTGCCGCATAAAGAAGCAGAAATGCAACGGTACCGATCCGGCCGGCACGATTCCGGACCGTCTCCCACATAAGACACACGGGAAGAATCAGAAGGGTAAAGTGGTAGCTGGCAGGCGCGCTGGAGATAGCAAGGCTGGCCAGGAGAACGCCGGCCCACTCCAGTTGCAGCCGTTCGCGATTGGCGTTGCCGGGTTCGACAAGCAACAGCGCAGGGGCAAACAAAAGCATCTGGAGCAATGGCAGGAGGACTGCAAAGGCCCACGCTGCGTGAATAGACGGATGAGGGTTCCACTGTGGCTCATAGATGAAGAGCCGATGCAGCAATGTAGTAAGAGAGCCGCTGGATACGTCGTATGGATTCAGCCCTTCGCCGCGCAGAGCCCACGGCAAAACCTGACTGAAGAGGACCTGATTCGCACGACTGCCAAACACGGCGATAGAGACGATCACGGCAGCGAGACTGCCAATCATCCCACCTGCGAGTGATTTGAAATCTTGTTTGCGTGCAAAATATCCCAGATAGAGCAATGGAAAAAGCTTCAAACCGAACGCCAGACCAATTAGAAGGCCAGCCAGGAAACGCTTTTGCCGAACATAGCACCAGCAAGCAAGCGTTAAGACGAAGAGAAGGAGGATGTAGTACTGGCCAAAAAGAAAATTCTTGCTCAGCGGCACACTGAGAGCTGCCACAAGAAGGATATGTCGCCATGGCTGCTGAGTAAACAGCCTAAGTAAAATAGCGATCGCCACCAACAAAGCGAGATTGATAATCAGCCAGTAATGCTTCGCCGTCAGCGGCGGGGTCGCGGCCAGGGGCCAGACGGCGAGCGCTGAAAACGGAGTAACGGCGACTAACCCGACGAAGCGCTGATCGATTCCGCGATGATCTTTTTGACGCTGTAGCCAGAGCCATTCGTAGATTCGCGAAGTGTTGGTTCCATCCCTGCTCAGGCGCGCTGTCAGATAGTAGTTAGGAAAGTCGGTGTTCAGCGTCTTCCATGAGGCCGGGAAAGTGTGAACTCCGAAATATGTCGCCAGTAATGCAATCAGTATCCATTCTGCGGTCACTCTCCACTGAAAAGCAGAGATGGCAGATCTATGCCCACTTGCGTGGCTCGCAACTTTACCTGGAGACATGAGCATGGCGGAGCCGGAGTGGCATTGCCACCGAAAGCTTAACGTAATTTTATACGGCGCCCACTCCGTGAATAACCGCGGTTATCGTTCGCAGAATAATGGCGCAATCCAACACGATATTCTGGTTCCGAACATAGTGAAGATCGTATTGCAGATTTTCGTGAATTGGGAAGGCACGCGCAGGACTAATTTGCCACAAGCCGGTTATTCCGGGCCTAGCGGCAAGTCTTTCGCTTTCTATCGAATGGTACTGTTCAACGAGGAAGGGCATCTCCGGCCTCGGCCCAACAAGACTCATATCTCCGGTTAGAACATTGATGAGTTGTGGTATTTCATCGATGCTCATTCGGCGAATCCATCGACCGACTCGGGTGAGGCGTGGATCGACGGTGCTTTGGGGAGAGGTCTCATATTTCGACACATCCATCCGCATGCTTCGGAACTTCCACAGCACAAAATGCCTGCCGCCTTTACCCACTCTGTCATGGAGGAAGAATACCGGCCCCTCAGAATCAATCTTGATTACTGCTGCGATAAAGACAAATAAGGGAAAAAGCGCGACCAGGAGTAGCAGCGATCCTGCCACGTCGCAGGTTCGTTTTACTAACTCAGGTGAGTATCTTATGTCGCGATGTACACCAGCCTGTGGCACGCATCGAAGACGCGCCCAATATTGTTGCCGCGTGGAATAACCGTGGAGCAACCAAAGGCCGTAGTCGGTTGATGCGGGCTCCCATGATCGGACCTTTGGCGCATGGGCCTGTGCACTTCCGGCGCTCACATCGCTTGATTGTGTCGTCCCTTCCACTTCCGCTATTCCGCAGTTGGAGGAGTCACTCTTAACTTTCGAGTTAGTCTGGAATGCACGGCTAGACGTGCCGTCCCAGGAGGATGGATACACGTAGGTCTCTGAGGCGGCCAAGGCCTCGGCTGGCGAAGTTGCAACTGATACCTCTGAATTGCTCATTGATTTCCTAACAACAACGTCGGAGATAAAAACACGGACAAACTAGGATTGAGGCCGCTCCCGCGCGGCCTGCAGCGTGTAACGTCTTAGCCCCAGGATCTGTAAGACAGCCGTCACGACAAACACCGGATTGTTGAAGACGTATCGCTTCCACAGCCGCCGCGGCTCTTGCAAGAGCCGGTGAAACCATTGCAGGCCGATCCGCTTGACCCAGGCGGGGCTGTCTCGAATCGTGCCGGTATGAAAAAGGAAAGCGGCGCCGACACCGATCATCAGCGTTGTATCCAGCAATGGCAGATAGCGCGCCATAAAGCGCTCCTGCTTTGGCGTACTTAGCCCCACCCAAATTATGGTTGGCTTTAGTGCGTGCGTCTTGGCTGCCAGTTCCGTCTCTTCCATTTCTGTCATCTCTCGAAATGGGGGAGAATAAGTTCCTACAATATTTAGATTTGGAAATCGAAGTAACAAAGCGTTGCGCAAGCTCTCAGCAACTCCAGGTTCTCCGCCACAGAGAAAGTGAGAACAGTTGCTAAATTCTGCTCGACTCATGATGTCGATCATCAAGTCGGGACCGAAGACTCTTTCCATTGTGCGGAACCCTTGTAGATGTCCCATCCACACCGTTGGCATTCCATCAGGCAAAACGAGAAAAGCATTGGCGAATATCAACTTGAGTCTGGTGCTTCGTTGAGCTTCCATAATCCCGTGGACGCCCGCCAAACATATATAGGCTTTCGTCCCTTCTCTGATTCGTGCCTCAAGGATAGAGGCGGTACTCCGCCTATTGACGGAATGGACCCCTGTTCCTAACACATTGACCTGCTCGGGCGGCTGCGTCGCTAACTGTGTCGTCGTCATCTCGAAGGCATTTCTAGGGCATCTTCTCGTAGCCTGATATAGAGATCGGCATACTGTTTCGCAATATTTGCTACGGAGAATCGCTCAAGTTGCGGCGGCGGGCTAGTCGGCTCAGCGAGCGCCTTACAGATCGCTGCAGACATCGCGGACCAGCCCGATTCAGCATGCAGATCAAAATAGTGACAGGCACTTCCACATATTTCGCGGAAAGCTGGGATGTCGGAACAGACGACGCGGCTGCCGCACAGCAGTCCTTCAATTACCGGAAGACCGAATCCTTCCGTTGAGGACGGCGCTATCAGGACCGCACAATGTGCGTAAAGCCACTTCAGTTCCCCATCGCAGATTCCATCTATCAGCTTGATACGTTTTTCAAACGCCTCTCGTTGTATGAAGTATTGGATAGCATTTGTTTCAGAGCCCTGGCGGCCTACGACGACCAGGACAGTATGTTTGTCGACTTGTCCCTTCTGCAGAAGATCTCTGAAGACCTTAAACACCATGAGAATATTTTTGTTCGCACGATGCTCTGCGACCATCAACATAAACGGGGCGCTTTCGAACGTTGGCACGGTAACTTCGCTGGAAGAAACGGTGACGCAGTTGTGTACTACGACGGCTTTTCTATGAGCAAATCGCGGAAACCTCATTTTTAGTCCGGATAAGGTGGCCTCGGACACACAAGCTATCGAGTCGACCTCCTTCAGGCACTTATTGAGAAACACTCGGTTAAAGAAAACCTTCGGAAACCCAAAATTGTCCGGCTCATCATACGGATAGAGATCATGCAGTGAAACGACTACAGGGCATCTGAGAGCTCGACGCAGAATTGGAACAGGAAAAGAAAGATGGACTATATCGGCAGTTGTATAGGCGGCAATTTTATGTAGTTCTTGTAAATACCATCGGTTCCTGGCAAATGCGTCGTTCGCAATGTTGACCGGGATGACTTTTAGCTTTGGATGTTCCAATTTAAATAGATCGCGGAAATAGGTCTCCTGCCACTTGCCCAGAACCAAGGTGACTTGCGTAGTCTCCCTACGGCTGACGGCACAATGTACAAGATTATGAGCGTGACGACATATCCCTGAGGGGCTCGTTGAGGAGGAAAGTGCCGTAATGAGTACGTTCATACAGGTATATGCTGCCGGTCAGGCCCGATTGTTCGAACGTAACTGCTCCCAGTAATAACCTCTCAGCAGTTTTTCCGAATATCGTTTTGCACAAGCCATTAGCCGAAAGAGAGAGAGTGCAGCCGCTTTCACGCGCTGAGATTTGAGGCGGCGGAGAATGGGTGCGGCGGCGATTACAACTTGTCGATGTTCCATTTTCTGCCTGTGTGGAGAGCTGCACGTCTTACTGTCGGGTTGCAGTCTGAAATCGGCAAGAAGATGAGGGATGTGCTTGAAACGATAACCACGGGCCGACAAGCGGATAAAAAACTCCAAATCCATTGCATATTGAAGTTGCTCGTCGAGCCAGTTACCTTCTTGAAATATTCGGCGACGGAAAAAAGTTGCGGTTGTCGGAATGTAAAGGACGCGGTGGTATAGAAGAATAAAGGAGCTAAATTCGATCTCTCGCCTAATTTTCAAAGGCCGGCCTAACTCATCTATCATCAGATAGTCCCCGTAGACAACATCAACCTCCGGATTCTCTTTAAAGGCCTGGATTATGTGGTCAAAGCAGCCGGCACGGTAGCGATCATCAGCATTCAGCCAGCCGATAATTTCTCCTTTCGCTTGCCGGAATCCTTTATTTAAAGCTTCACTCTGACCACTGTCCCGCTCTGAAACCCAAAATAGATCGGATTGTTTTTGCTTTTCGGTGAGATCGCGTAGAAGATCAGGCGTGCCGTCTGTTGACATGCCATCGATCACCAGATGTTCATGATTTGCGTAATTCTGAAGTCGGACACTTTGCAAGGCATCTTCAATGAATCTCACCTGATTGAAGGACGGCGTAACCACGGATATGAATGGATCGCATGTCATAAAGGGGTACTACGATACTCTGCGGGCCTGCGTGTCCGCAGAGGCGGTCACAAGGGATAACTGTTCTGTGCCGGCTGTTGTTGACGCTGGAAATATTGTCGGCTGCGGCAGGATTGCGTGCGGTCCCGGCCGCCAGATAATCCTATAAAGTTGAAAGTACGCCAGGCAGGTAATCGGCCCGTAGACGATTCTTGCCAACGCTGCTCCCTGCAAACCATAAGCAGGAATTAGCTTCATCGCAACGATCAACATAACAATTCCAGCCGCAAGGTTCAGATAAGTCACAACTCTCACTTGCCCAGCGGCAAGAAGAGCATAGTGCGCGGTAACGTTCAACCCAAGCAATGCAAAACTGCAGACGATCAGTGGAAATACGAGAGGCGGCTTCTGACTAAAAAACGCTCCTATCCAAATTGCGATAAAGTGCTTGCCAAAGATAAGGACGGGCAATGAAAGCGCGGCGACAACTCCCACATTTATCTTGAGCGCCAAAGATATTTTCCGTCGTATCTCGAGGATTGGTGCGATGGAATAGCGAGCGCTGAGATGAGGGAATAAGAAATTCATTCCGGAAGAGATCAGACCATGAATTGGCTGGGCAATCTGTACGCAAAGGCCGTAGTATGCGACGGCTGACGCACCCATAAAAAACCCAACGATAAATCGGTCCGCGTGGCTAAAGACGACGCTGGCTATAGCCTGAACCCAGCTGAAGGTTCCAAACGCGGCTACATTCGATATCGTCTCGCGGTGCCATGACGGTATTGGCGAAAAGTTTCCTATCTGGTTTCGCAAAGCCAACGCTTGTGCCAGTGCGCCTACGGTCGAAATTAGCAACGTGGCGACCATAATCCATGAGACTGTGCGCCCATATTCTGCCAGGACGACAGCAGCCGCGAGGATTGCAAAGCGTGAAGAGATGGCAATGCGAACGGTCGATCCATACGTCTCGAAGGCCCGCAGCGTGCTGCTAAAAACACTTTCAATCGATTTGACTAAGAGCAGTCCGCTACCAATGCGCAGCGATTGCAAACAGATCATCTGCAACTGAAAATCGGTTTTGATGATGTGACGCGTCGCGAATGAAGCCAAACACCACAGCAGGATGGCCAGGAGACCGCTCAAAACAATGTTGATCGAGAGCATGTTGCGCACAATTCGTACGACACCTTGCCAGTCTCGTCGACCGCGACATTCCCCGACGTATTTGATGTTGGCATCGCCAAAACTTCCGGAGATAAGCCCGCCGCTGCTCACTGCTGCGCTTGCCAGGATCCAGACACCGTATTGAGCAGCCCCCAAATGTCGTAGAAGAAATGGCGCTGTGAGAAGCATGCCTAAGGGCAACGCCACGTAGTCGGCTATGCCGTAAAAAGCATTCGCATGCCCCCGCTCGCCGGCGCCGCTCATCACCCGGCTCTGAGAGTCGAGGAACCTCATGCGCCAATTTATCCTTGTCGGTCTCATAGTGAACGAGGTCTTCGATCAAAGATCGTCATTCGTATGTGTGCGGCTAGTATGCGCCGTGGATCATCAACATCCAACGCCCGCCACGAGCGCCTCGCCAGGAGAAATATCGAAGCTATCACTGCGGAAAGGAACGTGGAGATGAGGACGATTAATGTTCGATGAGGCCCGGACCTTCTTTCGGCAAGCTCGGGCGAATCGATCACGCTCACTGTCGGAATAGACTTTACTTCTTCAATGCGAGAGGTCTCATATTCCTCCGAAAGCAAGTCGAAGACAGTCTCGTGTATACGGACGTTGCGGTACAGGTTGGCCCATTGAACGCCTAGCTGCGGGAGCTGGCGTAAGGCTGGGTAGGGATGGCTGGCATCAATCATCGCGTCATCCGCGCCGGATACGCCCTGTCCATTGGCTCGTTGCAACTCCCGCCGAAGAATGGCATTTCGCGCTTGTGCTGCGCGGACTCGCACATTCTGATTGCCATAAATCTGACGTAGCGAGTCGAGTTCGGACTCTCCCGCTATCAGTTGACCTTCAAGCTTCGCTCCTGCGTCCACCGTGGCGCGGGTCTGCTCTCTGATGTCAATGGTGGTGTTTTTGCTGGAGAAGTCGCTTAGGTCCACTTGCGCACGCTGGAGTTCCGTCTGAACGGTCTTCAGACGCTGTTCGATGAACTGACGTTCACGGTGCGCGGAAGACGTGTTCACTTTGGCGACGAGGTTATTCAACTCATCCAGGTACCCCTGCGCGAGGTCACGTGCCTGTTCGCGAGTTTCGCCTGTGACAGCAATCGTAATGACGCCGCTCTTGGCATCCTCGGTTATCTTGGTCAAATGTGCCAATCGTTTGGCGGCAGACTGACGATAGCGAGTGTGATAAACCTTCTGCAGATTAAATCGGTCTATGAGATGGCCGGTCACCGTACCGCTGCGCAGCAGATCAATAAATAAGGCGCCATTATTCTTTGCGCCCAGTATGCTCCCTGCCAGGCCAGCTAACCCTCCTGCTCCTCCTCCTGCTGCACCTTTACCGACCAATGCAGCAAGCATCGCTGCGTTAGAGCCTGCCTGTTCCGGAGGCATAATGCGCGCTCCGGAGACGTACTCCTTCGGTAAGGACAGCGCAAACAATATGCTAAGCACAAATACGATTGCACTAACACGAATGATGATTTTCCGTGAGTCCCACAACAGTGACGCGTTTTCAACCCATGTCACTTTCCCCGCTGGCACCGCGGTGTAATCATATTTATCCAACTGAGGGGTTGGCTCGAGTGAGTCTGTTCGCATCAGCAACACCTCACTGCAAAGGATGGAGGAATTTGATCACTTTGACCATCGGGATCTCTCCAGCGTGTGACGCAAGAGAGTTGCGTCACAGCACTGCCAAAGAGACCAGAATCGGAGAGTGACGGAAGATTAAGATACATAGGATCAGTGCAATGCCAGAGCAGCGGCGAATCCAACCGAGGAGAGTATCTGGGCGGAGGCGAACAGGTTTCTCAGCAGTGCCGACCCTCCAAAGACTTTTTGAGGTACGACAACGACATCACCAGGCTCAAGCTTTGTCTCCAGAACGCCCGAATCGTACCATTCACCAGATCGCCGGCCAACGACCAGGCCATTGGCGCGGATCACAAGAACCTCTTTCATATTTCCGCCCTCAGTGCTTCCGCCAGCGCGTTTGAGGTACCAGCCGGCATTTTTGCCGGGAACAAAGGTAATTGCCGATGCGTTGTATACCTGACCGCTTACGAGAACAAAGCCCGGTTTTTTGGGAATGGTAAGGACATCCCCACGACGTAATTCAATGTCGGCAGGTGTTCCTTCCCAGCTCGCTATGTCGGTACTAATTTTGATGACGAGACGCCCGATCGCAGGTTGATTGCGCAATCGTTCTACAACTTCCTTTTGTTGCTGAATAAGAAGCTGTAACGTTGCAGCATCATCTTGTGCGGAGAGGCTTGGAGCAAGTCTTGCACCGGCTGAGGTGGTTTCAATCTGATGAATTAGTTCATTTCTGCTCTTGTCTTCAAGCTCCTTCACCTGATCGCGGACAAGAACCGCTCCGGCAGGGTAGGCTGTTGCTCGAAACCCTCCGGCACGCTTGAGAACGGAACTCAATCTCTCTCCTTCCTGTATCGCATAGGGCCCCGGATAGGTAACTTCCCCATTGATCGTCACGGAGGATCCAATGTCATTCCACCCCGACAGTTGGTGTATGGTCAGCGCGTCCCCAGGTTTTAAAACGACATCCGCATTTGAACCTGGGTTGTTAACCGCAGCACCAATGTTGATCGTGTCCCTACGGCTTAGCACCTGTCTGCCATCCTTAATCTCGTAACTAGCCAGGTCGGCTTCATCGAGCAGGGCGCTGCGGTTGAACCCGCCGGCCATTCGCACGAGCTGCGCCGCGGTCATGCCCTGTGAAAGCGGATAGGATCCTGGGTGGAGCACTTCTCCATGCACCTGAACCTTCGGTCCATCCGCGTCGTATCGCCCAAGAATGCGAATGGTATCGAACGGTTGAAGACGGATCTGATCGTTACCGGCCAATACGTCTGGAACATTGAAGTCGATCGTCACAGGTCGCAAATCGGGAGGCATCAGACGAATAATCTCGCCTCGATCTGCCGGCTCCGGCAATAAGTCCTGATAAGAGCGAAGCACATCGTTGAGCTTCATGTCGTCTTGATAGGCAAACCTGCCGGGCCGGACGACGTGTCCCTCCACATAAATAGCCTTCTCGCTGTAGGGCAGTATCGGAGCAATGGTGACTCGATCGCCATCCTGGATAGAGAATCCATCCATAAGCTTTTGCGACGACGCGGCAGTGCTGCCGTCGGGCAGGCTAAGCTTGAGAGTTGTTCGATGCCCTTGTGTTCCTACTCTCTCGACCGTGATGTGTGTCAGAGAAGCCGATGCAACAAGACCACCGGCATCAGTCAAAACATCGGACAACGTTGTTTCGTCCTTCAACTCATAAATCGCGGGCCGCTTGACCATCCCCGCCACGGCAACCTGCCGTCCCGCAGGAGAGATGAGAATTGTGTCTCCATCTTCGATTCTTTCCGTATCCGGCCGTACACCGTGCAGCAGGAAGTCGTAGAGGTCGACCTCCCGTACCAACACTTTGCCGCGATAGTGACGTGCTATGCGCAGTGAGCCGACGCTCGTTGGTCCGCCTGCTGCGTACAGTGCATTGAGCGGGGTTGACAGTGAGCTGATGTCGTAAGCTCCGGGCCGCTGGACATCGCCCACTACATAGACGCGCACGGTCCGCAGCCGCGAAATGGTGACAGCGACCTTGGCATCTCTGAACTGTTGACTCAAAGCGGTCTGAATTAACGTCTGGGCTCGCTCCAGGGACAAGCCTGCCACCACAATTGCCCCGGACTCGGGTAGAGCGATCTTGCCTTCGCGATCTACAGTGCGAGAAAAGTTTTGCGATACCCCGCCCCATAGATTGATGATGAGCCCGTCTCCCACCCCAAGCACGTAGTCAGGACCTATCGGAATATCGAGGGGCATCTGTCTTGCTGCAAGCCCTCGATTCAGAAACATGTCCGACCCAAAACGCTTCAGCTTCGAAGTCTGCTCCGGTACTTGCGTGTAGAGATCGCGAAGAGATTGCAGGTTATACGGAGCGGTCTGATGCACAACCTCAACGGCATTTGGATTATTGCGATCCGGCTTCGACGTCGATGGTTCCTCTCTTACCTCAGGCCGGCTCGATGCAGATCTTCTTTCCAACGTTCCGTTTGCACTCGAAGGGGTGGCGCTCTGCGTTCGGCTCGCGTCAATAAGGGTCGTGTCTGCAGCAGACCCGGGCGCGAGTGAACTTCGCAGTCCGGTAGTGGTTGCATCAAGATTGCCGGTAGCATCATCGGCGCTTCTGGCATCCAGATCAGATGCATCGGTATCAGATTCGGACGCATAGCCCCGCGCCCGCAGCCAGATGCTGATCGCTCCACGCAAGCCGGAATCTGAAGCTATTCCCCGGTACAGCATGTCGTCGGTAATGGAATCCACCTGGACGGGATTTCCCTGTTGCGCCAGATAGTCCGCCATTACTTGCTTGACATCTACGACTAACTCGGGCCGTGCCTGCAGCATAGCGATGATCTGACTGGCCGTCAGAATTCCATTGGTATTTTGACCCAGACTGCCGTCGCTGGCATTGACTCTCGTGCCGTTCGTCCTGTCATCTTCGCTGGGTGTGGAAGTGGGGGTTGTGGGTGGTAGCGGAGCCGACGGCAGCGCGGAAGGCAGGCCCGGCGCCGGCGGTAAACCCGTCGGCAAAGTCGGGGTTTGTAATTGCTGTGCGGCCCCGATTATCGGCAAGAGCAACGAAACTATCACGGCCATCAGGCCTGCTCTCGTTTTTCGGCTCCAGTCGAACGAACTATTTGGCAAAGTTCCCACTTAACTGTCCCATCCTTCACTCGCTTTGCGAACCGGATTCACTGCAATCACCGCTTTTTCTCCATCGGCTCGATATCGAATTCGCTCACTTCAACCACGATCGACCTCATAATGGCCTCGATTGACAAGACCACACGATACTCATGCTTGCGCCGGGTAAGTATTCCGGTCATTCCGCTGAGCGGCCCAGCCACGATTCGTATGGCATCGCCGTTATTCAGGTACGGATGCGGCTCAGCCTTCATCGACTCTGTGGCGGCCCGCAGGATGGAGATCTCCTGATCCGGAATGACCGTGGGCTTTATCGACGATGCTGCGAATCCGAGGACTCCAGGATGTTGCAACAGGCGAATTCGATCATGAATAGAAGCTCTGGCAAACAGGTAGCAAGGAAATAAGGGCAGGTCGACGTCCACATGCACTCCGTTCTTCCAGGTATTGCGGCTACGGTGCAAAGGAAGAAATGTCTCCAGCGATTGCGACACGAGGCGCTCTGCGACACGCTTTTCGTGCCTTGATCGGATATGAAGGGCATACCAGTTCAGAGGTGCATCAGAGCAACTGTTGAAACGATCTCCTTCCGATACCATCAAACCCCCTATCGGCACCATGCCACTGCATACCACCTAAAACCGCGGTCGAATGCCTACTTACAGCTTCGCCCTGTCACTTAGGTATCGGTGACCTTCCCTCGTCGGTAATTGTGCGGCTTGCGTTAAGTCGCCAAATCACTTAGGCCGCTGGTGCGATGCTGCTCAGTTCTGCAGTCAAGCAACGTTTTCTTCCAACGCGATTCTTCTCGCGCGTAAGAGATGCCCTGCGCAATGTGAAACCGCAACCGAAACAAGAAATGACGGGCTGAACTATGTGCTCGCTTAAGGCGAGCAACGACGCTCCCATTTGCAACACCCACGACGACCTTCTGCGGTCGATGCAGAGGAAACAGCTTCCCGGTTGGTCTAAATGGTTGTTCCTCCGAATCGCCGGAGAGCTCTCTCAAAAGAAGCAGATAGAGTTTTGTGCCGGGAAACGAGGCCAACAACACGCTGTCCCCATAACACTCAATCCACAAACGAACAGCTTTAGGTAAAGCCTGAACAGTGGCAATCAAGACTTCTGGAGGGTGAGAGATGCCGAAACTCTGATCGGCCAGTAGCATCGCTGCACCGATCGCCGTTCTGGTTTCAGAGTTGCAGAGGGTGTGCTTCTTTACGTCCATCCACAATCTTTCGTCGGCGCGATGAAAGCTGACGAAGTTGGCAAATTCAAGAACCCAGGAGGCGCGTGTCCACTCGCTCTTAAGGTGCTTGAACAGATGAAGTGCAATGCCAATAAACTTGTCGCAATCTGAAAGAACCGGGAATCCAGTTCCGTTCCGACTTTGCACTCGACGTCGCAAGAGCCTGTCGTCCTGAAGAGTAACTCCATCCTGTTCAACCGAGTCCGCAAAATGAATTTCGACCGATCGCTGAGGCTTCGTTCGATATAAATCTCTTACCGAAGGGAGCTGGCTTCCTCCTGCACTGAACTCTCTGACATTCTTCCCGGACCCGGCAGGTAAATAGCCTCTTTGGCCCAATATTGTTTCGCAGTGCGCAATATCCTCCCGGGCAACAAGAAAATCGAGATCATACTGGCACCGCATAGCCGCGTCCGCACAGACGTCCGGTATCAACGTAAAGCCTTTCAGATTGACGTAGGAGAGGCCTGCAGCCTGAAAAGCACGGTTAATTTCGATGAACTCTTCAAACATCGCAGCGGTCTTTTCTCGATTGTCGACTGCATTTTCTTCCAGACGCAGCAAGACCTTTTCCGGAATAGCGCCTTCTAAACGAAGGGTTCGAAGGCGATCAAGAAAATAAAGAGCAAGGCCGCTGGCATCCAGCCAGCGGTAGGTCCCAGTCCATACGCGATAGTTGAATCTTGCGAGGCTATTATGATGAACTTCTGTCTCTGCGTCACGAAAGATAGCAATCACGGCTTCTGCGAGTTGATGGTTCATGCGTGAAGTGCTCCTTTCGATTAACGCCTATCAAGTCTTCCAGCGCTTAACTGTCACGGTATGTTTTGTCCATCGCATAACCCCACGCTCCACAGCTCCAGGCGGGCTTGCCCTGCATCCTGCGATCATTCCAAGAGAGACGAGTGCAGAGACCAGGCTCAGGCGCCGCATAGTCACTCCGTAACATGAAGCGTTAAAGTCATCGAACCATGTCCGGATCCGCAAAACACTGAACAGTGGCCAACGAAATTTCCCGTTTTGTCAGGTGTGAAGGCAAGCTCCGCCGGCTTATCCTTGGAAAATTTGGCGTTCAGGTTCAGTTCCTTGAACTTTAACCCATGAGAGACGTCTTCGCTCGTCAAAACGAGGACTACCGGCTCCCCTTTTTTCACGGTTATTTCCGCTGGGCTATACGCGAACTTTTTTACAGAAACTTCGATTCGCCGCGGTGCATCCTGCGCGGGGGAAGACCCGAAGAGAGTCAACGAACCCATGGCAAGTGCGCCAACCAGGATGGGCTTTATAAAACTTTTAGATTTCATGTTCACAATCCTTCACACTTTGAGAAATGTCGGCTTCCAGATTTGAAATTTGCGGTCATCCTTAGAGGTCATCGGCTGCGCCGAGCTAAACCAAAACAAACCACTCAATATTTCTCACTTTGCCCTGCCTCTACGCATACTCAACGTAGTGGAGCGCGCTGGTTCAGTTGTCATCATGCAATGTGTCGTTTGTCACTTCTTTGTAAAAGCGGCTGAAACACAGTCGTTGTTCGCTTAGCAATCGAGGAGTGCCGGAATTAGAGATGAAACAAGCTTTTGTGGGCTTACGTTTGGAGAGACAAAACCGAGAAGCTCCGACCTATCGAGCTCGTGCATCAAAATCGTTCCTGTTCCGAAAAACAAAACCCGAAGCGCCCCGCTGGAGATGATTGATATCTCGGAGTTATCTATAGGGCCAGTTACGTCTCGAATGATTTTGCAGAGAAAATCGCCAGCGTGTTGGCCTAATCTGTCGCCAATATTGGAGCGCCGCACGCTCAGTGCAATCTCGAGGTCGTTTGACGCAACACATATTCGGGTTGTCCCCTCGCAACTGCTGAAGACATAGGGGGTTGAAACAAATCGCTTGAGCAGATCAGGATGTCGGTACGGTTCGACTGTCACGCACAGACCCCCTGTCTGCGATGGGCGACAAACTGTCGGAGTTCATCTGCAGCGAATTGGGGGCGGCCGCCATAACGAAAACGCCAGCAGGGCAGCAAAACTACGCTTTCAATTGTCTGCTCCCGCATTGCAGACGCCTCGCTTAGTTGGTCAGGCAGCCTTTCCACGCTGGAATTCAGATAGTGTCGCGCCACTGCGGCGGACATTGGTGAGAACTCGGACACTGCGCCATCTACTCTCTCGAGAAAGATCAGCCAGCGGGGTTCGCACATCCGCTCAACCTTAGCGCCGAACGTCTCTGCAATATCCACCTCGTATGCCAGTTCTCCATTCATCGATTTCCGGGGATGATGCGCTTCCAAACTTTGAAAATGTCTGACTGCATCAGGCAAAAGCTTCACTGGCGCCGACGTACCATGAGCCAAAATTCCGGTACTGCTCTGCGAGATGTAGGTCCAGTCATCCGAGACATAGTTGAAGCCAGCCTCCGATAACGCCACGGCTAACGTTGACTTCCCTGCACCGGACGCTCCGGCTATCAAAAGACCGTCGCCCTCCGATTCCAGGCATGCGCAATGTACAGGAACCAATCCCATTGCCGATCCCAAAACGCCCAGAGAGATCGGGATCAGTCTTTCCCTCCAGAATTGATCGTCCCGCGCAGCTGCCGCGGAGATGCGGGCGCTCACCGTCCGGCGCAGAATATCAAACACAAACACGTTCGAGCTTCCAAAAGAAGCTGTCACGACATGGTGCAACCCGCGAAAATGAGGCTCTCCCAAAGCGTTCTGCGCACCGTCATCGACAAAAAGTCGCATATCAAAGCCGCCCGACGCACCATCCCGACCTGAAATTGAGAGAAGCTCGAGTGCCGAAGCCAGATGAGAAGAATTGGTGCGCAAATCACACGCGGCACCTGCAAAGCACAGCTCTCTCGAGTGAGGCAGCGTGGCTTGATCGATCGAGAGGAATGGCATCGAAACACCTATAGGGCTCACTCTAACGTAAGAATTACGCGATTCAGACGACAACAAAAAACTTTACAAATCGCTGACACAGCCATGACAAATGCTCCATCTGCAAGTCATATCGTCCACAATGAGCGAGGAGTTTGCAGTGCCCAGATCCCGCAAGATCGTCTTTTTTTTCCCATCTTTTGCAAGCTCCGATGCCACGGCGCCGCTGGGAATTCTTGCTGTCGCGACGCCGCTAATACGTGCCGGTTACCAGGTTGTTCTGGTTGATTCCACGATCACTCCGGACTATAAAAAACGCGTTCTTGAGGAGGTGCGTGACGCATTATGTCTCGGGATTTCGCTCGTAACCGGGCCGATGATCCGGGAGACCGTGGAGATTGCAAAGGCGATCAAATCGTGGAATCCGGATTTTCCTATCGTTCTTGGAGGATGGCATCCTTCCCTGCTGCCAACGCAAACGTTGCAGGCGCCTTATATCGACTATGTCGTGTGCGGACAAGGCGAGCAGTCGTTCCTCGATCTTGTCGGTCATATCGAAAATCGATCAGCTCCGGACTTTGTTGCCGGGATCGGGTTCAAGCGCGACAACAAGCTTATCTTTACCCCTGAACGCGCACTGCGACCTATCGTGGACCTGCCGCCGAAGGCCTATCACCTCGCCGACTTCGACGCGTATGAACGGCTCTGCGGCAGACGTTGGGCGATGTACACATCGAGCCTTGCCTGCCCTTTTGACTGCGCCTACTGCACCAACGGAGCGGTGTACAAACGAAAATGGAATGCTCTGCCCGCCGAGCAATTTGTAGAAGAGACAGTCGACCTGAGCCGCAGGTACAACCTGGAGATGCTTTGGGTCGTCGATGACAACTTCCTAGTGGACCTCGATCGCGCTCGCGCTATTGGAGAGGGCTTAGTCCGTGCAGGTTCAGAGTTTCAGTGGAGCATCCAGGCGACGACCAACCTGACGTCGCGTCTCTCCCTTGAAGATTTGAAGCTCCTGCGACGCGCTGGTCTGCACCAGATCTGTCAGGGCGTGGACTCCGGATCGCCAAAGATTCTGAAGGCCATGAACAAAACCTTTCAGAACTTCGACGACATCTACGAGAGTGCGGCGCGTTGTCTTGCTGCGGGTATGCGCCCGTCGTTCAACATCATCTTCGCTTATCCCGGCGAAGGCCCGAAGGAACGTCGCGAAACCATGACTTTCATCATGGATGTGTGCCGCCGCTTTCCCGGCACTGAATTCTGGACGAACATCTTTACCCCATATCCCGGAACTAATGTCATGAGCAGGGCTGACGAACTCGGCATTGAGGCTCCGACCTCTTTCGAAAAATGGGCTGAGTTTTTCCCCCGCTACACCAAGCTGCCGTGGCTGAATGGGCGAGATCACGAAGAACTTCAGGTAATGCGGGATTACCTGCGAATTGCATTCGACCGCATTCCCATTGGAGCCGATCGGCGCACTCGCGGTACGCGCCTCGCACAGAAATGCATTTCTTTTCCTGCGCGCTTTCGCCTCGATCACGGCCTTTACCGTTTCCCGGTCGAACTTTGGATCAATGACAAACTCAAGGAACGAACCGCCGGTTATAAGCCGGTGGTAGACGCGCGGCGTCTTGAGCCGAACCCGGAACCCCTGGAGGTCACGTGCTGACCCAGGGCAAAGTCATCCTCTTCTATCCGGCGTATGACGGACCTCCCCTTGGGGCGCCTCTGTGTCTATTGGCGCTTGCCGCCTCGCTCCGCGAAGCAAACTTCGACGTTGTCCTGATTGACGCCGCAATTGAGCCTGACTACCTGACTCGCATCGAGTGCGAGAGCGTTGACGCGTTATGCCTGGGTATATCGGTTCTTACAGGCCCTATGATTCGCGGCGCCATTGAAGTTGCCACAGCTGTCAAAAGAAATACCCCGTGGATTCCGGTCGTCTTCGGCGGATGGCATCCCTCATTATTGCCGGACGAGACACTCGGCGAAAGCTTCGTAGACATGGTCGTTCGCGGCCAGGGCGAGATTACCATCGTGGAGGTTGCTCGCGCGCTTGCGGCCAAGATGCCCCTCAACAACATCGCCGGGCTTTCCTGGAAGAGCAACGGCCGGCGCGTTCACAATGTCGACCGCAAAGTAGAGCCTCTCGATGACCTGCCCATTCCAGCCTTCGATCTCACCGACTTCGATGCCTACGAAAAACTTTGTGGTTCGCGCAAACTCGCCTACGCCACCAGCGTCGGTTGCCCATACGCCTGCAACTACTGCACCGATCAGGTCTTTTACAAGAGGCGCTTCAACGCTCTTCCGGCAGGGCGGGTCGTAGCTGAGCTGGTTGATCTCGTCACGCGTTACCGAACCGACGAAGTGGCGTTGCTTGACTCCAACTTTCCTGTCCAACTGCCTCGAGCGCTGGAGATTGCCCGAGGAATTATTGACTCCGGCGTGAAGTTTAAATGGACGTTCCAGGCCTCGACCGATTTTCTTTGCCGCATGAGCGAAGATGACGTGCGTCTCCTCGGCGCCAGCGGCGTTTCGCATATGGGCTTTGGTACGGAATCAACTTCAGAGTCCGTTTTGAAGTTGATGAATAAACGCCATCAGCGGGTCGATGAGATGTACGAGACGGCACGCAAAGCGCAGCTTGGCGGCATCCGTGTCACCTTTAACCTGATCTTCGGCTATCCCGGAGAAACTGAAGCGGATCGTGTCGTCACCTTTCAGACGATGAGCGATATAGGACGGCAGTTTCCCAATGTCAGCTTCTCCCCAAACATCTTCACCCCTTACCCAGGCATCCCGATTTGGCCACAGCTTCGTGAAATGGGCGTTCCGGAGCCAAAGAGTCTTCACGAATGGATGAATATGCCTCTGGGCGCCAACATGCTGCCATGGCTCAAAGGAAGAGAGCTGGCACGTTTGCAGCGAATGCTCAAATATTTTCTTTTGAACAGTCAGATCGATCGCGGATATAAAAATTACTCCTGGCTGCGCCGCACAGTTCGCTTCATCGTTCATATTCCTATTCGCTGGCGCCTGCGGTCGAGTCACTACTCTTTTCCATGGGAACTCTGGCTTTCCAATATTTCCGAGCGCATTATTCTGCGCCGTTCGCTGGTAACCGGTCAGGAGCTTCCTAAGGAGCCTGCCAATGCTTGCTAGCCGAAGAGAAGAGAGAAGGTAGCCGATGGCCGATGTTCTCCTGACACACTCCTACCATCTCCCCTACGACCCCAAACAGTTGCGAAAGATGCAGCCGTATGCGCCGCTGGGCACGCTCTACGCCGCTTCTGCGCTGAGAGCGGCAAATGTCTGCGTCGCCGTTTTTGACACCATGCTTGAGGCCCCGGAGCCGGGCTTCATGAACGCGTTGACTCAGCTTCGGCCTCGAATCGTGGTTATCTATGAAGACGACTTTAATTTTTTGTCGAAAATGTGCCTGACGCGAATGCGCGAACTGGCCTGGCAACTGGCTCGGGAAGCTCACGATGCCGGGGCGATCGTCATTGCACATGGTTCCGACGCAACCGATCAAGCCGAGGGCTATCTGCGCAACGGAGTCGATTTTGTTCTTCGCGGGGAGGCCGAACTGACGCTCGTAGAAATATGTTCAGCGCTACTCTCGGGACGCCCACATCTGAATATTCCGGGACTTGTCTATCTCGATCCTGCAGGCAATCCAATCCAAAGCGCACACAGGACACCAAGAAACGCATCATGGAACACTCTGCCAAAGCCGGCACGCGAACTTATCGACCTCGAGCCCTACCGCCGCGCCTGGACATCCGCGCACGGTTACTTCTCCGCAAATGTTGTTGCTAGTCGCGGGTGTCCCTATCGCTGCAACTGGTGCGCCAAGCCAATCTCCGGAGACAGGTTCCAAATTCGCCCTGCTCGCTCCGTCGCCGCCGAAATCCTTGAACTAAAGGATATGTACGGTGTACAGCATATCTGGTTTGGCGACGATGTCTTCGCGCTTAATCATCACTGGGTTCAGGACTTCGCCAATGAGATCGAAGCGATGCATTGCCCTTTGCCATTCAAGATTCAGTCCCGTGCCGATCTGATGACCCACACAACCATAACTGCACTCAAGCGCGCCGGATGCGCGGAGATATGGATGGGAGTGGAATCAGGCTCGCAGAAGATTCTCAACGCGATGGACAAAGGTTTGCGGGTTTCGGATGTCGTCACCGCCCGCTCTCGACTTGGAGACGAAGGCATTCGAGCATGCTACTTTTTGCAGTTCGGATACCCCGGCGAGACGTGGGAAGACATTCAAGAGACGATAGCGCTGGTTCGCAACACCCGGCCCGACGACATTGGAATCTCTTTTTCCTATCCTCTGCCCGGCACCGTCTTCTATGAGCGCGTGCGGGAACAGATCGGAGTCAAGCGGAACTGGACTGATAGCGATGATCTTTGTGTCATGTTTCGCGCGGCCTACAAAGACGAGTTTTACATCGCATTGCGGAACGCACTCCACGCTGAGGTCAACTCATGGAGAACAGGCGATTCTTCAGACCGAGTAGAAGCGGGTTCCCTCTGGCAACACGTCCTTGAGCTTGAGCCGGCGGCAAAAAACGCCGAGGCAACCTTCACCATGGACGCCCCGAGCAACACCGGCACTCAAAAGTTGGTTTCGCTTCATGCGGCGGCAGTTGCGGGAGGGCGGCTCTAGATGGCAGAACTTCTGCTCACGCACGGCTACTTCCTCTACGAAGATCCCAAGGAGCTTCAGATCATGAAGCCCTACGCGCCGCTTGGCATCCTGTATCTCTGTTCTCATCTGAGAAAACAGGGTTTCGATGTCGAGGTCTTCGACACAACGTTCTCCAACCGCGAAGCACTGTTTCATCATCTCCGGACCGAGACGCCTTCTATCGTCGGCATCTACGCAAATCTAATGACGCGCGGGAATGTTGTCGAAATCCTCAAAGTAGCGCGCGAGGCCGGATGGAAGACCATCGTTGGCGGCCCTGAACCGGGCGCCTATGCCCTGGAATATCTTCAGGCTGGTGCAGACTTCGTCGTTTTTGGCGAAGGGGAGCTCACCACGCAGGAGCTGCTCGAGGCCTTCCGCGCCGGTGCAATCGACTCATGCTCCAACATTCCCGGACTGGCTTATCTCGACGCCACGGGCGTGATGCGCGAGACCGGCCACCGCCCACAGATTTCCGATCTCGATGGTCAGCCCTGGCCAGCTCGTCACACGATCGACGTCGGCCGCTATGTAAAGACCTGGCGCGACGCCCACGGCAAAGGCTCAATCAACTTCATCACCGCTCGCGGGTGTCCCTACAAGTGCCGCTGGTGCAGCCACCAGGTCTTTGGACAGACGCATCGTCGCCGCGATCCACTGCTCGTTGTCGACGAGGTCGAGTGGCTGCTTCAGACCTACTCGCCCGACATGGTCTGGGTCTCCGATGATGTCTTCACGATCAACCACAAGTGGATTCGTGACTACGCAGCCGAAATGCGGCGCCGCGGCCTGCGGATACCCTTTGAGTGCATCTCGCGCGCAGATCGGCTCAACGCCGAGATGCTCGATCTTCTCTCTGAACTTGGCTGTTTCCGCGTCTGGATCGGTTCCGAAAGCGGCTCCCAGCGCATCCTCGACGCCATGGATCGCGGCGTCAAGGTGGAGCAGGTCCAGGAAGCCGTCGCGCTTACCCGCGAACGCGGCATTGAAAGTGGGATGTTCCTGATGTGGGGGTACGAAGGCGAAGAGCTGGACGACATCGAAGCCACCATTAAACATGTGAGCGTCACAAAGCCGGATATCTTCTTCACCACTGTCTCTTATCCGATTAAAGGCACGCCCTACTATCAAAGAGTCTCCGACCGGCTCGTGCAGCTCAAGCCCTGGGGCGTGAGTTCCGACCGCGAGATCAAAATTAAGGGACGGCACTCCAGAACGTTCTACAGCCATGCGGACAAGCTTCTTAGGGATGAGGTGCAGCTCGCGCGTCTGGCTGGAACGCCGGCGGCCAACTCCGATCTGGCGACCGCGCTCCGCAGCCAGATTCAACTTTCCCGCGACGGCCTGCACTCCAGCCTCATGGAGGTCGAGGCGTGACCCAGCTTGTTATTGAGCGCCCGCAGGCAGCCCTCGTATTCGATCAGATGGCCGATGAATACGACCGCGTATTTACGCAGTCCATGATCGGGCGTGCCCAACGCGATGCCGTATGGAGCCGACTGACTCGAATATTTCACCGCGGCGACCACATCCTCGAACTCAACTGCGGTACGGGCGAAGATGCGCTGTTTATGGCACGAAACGGCATCTGCGTAACTGCCTGCGATGTATCGGCGCAGATGATCCAGGTTGCTTCCGCCCGCCTGCGCACCGAAGCCCCCGATGCTCCTGTACAGTTCAAGCTCCTCCCGACCGAGCAGATACGTGGACTCCAGCCTGCGATTAAGTTCGACGGCATTTTTTCCAACTTCTCCGGCCTGAATTGCGTCGAAGACCTCCAAACAACCGCACGCGATCTGGCGCCATTACTATGCCCTGACGCTTCGCTCCTTATTTGCCTCTCAACGCGAATCTGCGTTTGGGAGATTCTCTGGTTCGCGTTTCACGGAGAATTTCGTAAGGCAATTCGCAGAATCTCCGGACATACCACCGCCAACATCGGCGGCTTGACGGTGGACGTGTACTATCCCACGGTACGAAAACTCCAGAAGCTGTTCGCTCCTTTTTTCAAACTCCGCTCCAGTAGTGGAGTGGGAGTTACGGTGCCGCCGTCTTACGTTGAAGCCTGGATTCGCACACATCCGAAATTGCTAAACATGTTTCGAGCAATCGACCGCGGTATCTGTACGCTGCCCGGATTTCGTGTGGTTGGCGATCACGTTCTTCTCCATTTCGAGCGGGTGCAACAATGATCATCCTCTTCAATCCACGTGCGACCAGACCACGCAACCGGCGTCTTCCGCTTGCAATTCTTGCAATTGCCGCCGTGCTCGAAGGTCGCGAGGAGTATGAGATTGTCGACGGCAATCTTGACGAAAATCCGCTCGAAACAATGCTTCAACTTATCGCTTCCAACGACGTGGAACTTCTAGGCGTCTCTGTCATGCCGGGCCCGCAGATGGTTTCAGCGATGGAGGCCTCTCGTGAGATTCGCCGCCGGCACCCACAAATCAAGATCGTTTGGGGCGGTTACTTCCCCTCCGTCTATCCCGCTTCCGCTCTCAACGCGAAATACGTTGATTACATTGTTCGCGGACAAGGCGAGGAAACCGTTCTTGAGCTCCTCGACGCAATTCGCGGAGCTCGCTCCTTCGAGTCGATCCTGGGTCTCTCCTACAAAGACATCTTCGGACTGCCGCGCAATAATGCAGAACGCCCAATGAAGGGGCCCGATGAGTTCCCATGGCATCCTTTCCATCGCGTTCCAGTCGAGAAATACCTCCGCCCATCTTTCTTCGGCAAGCGCACCGCAGTCCATCACGCCAGCATAGGATGCCCATTCAACTGCAGCTTCTGTGGTGTTCATGCTGCATACGGGAACAAAGAGCGGATGGAATCGCCAGAACGAACTGCTGCAATTCTCAGCCATCTGGTCACCAGATACGGAGCCGACTCAGTCCAGTTCTACGACATGAACTTCTTCCTTCGAGAAGACCACGCTCTCGAACTAGCCGGACGGATCGAACACCTCAACCTGCGCTGGTGGTGCGAAGCGCGCGTCGACATCATGTCCCGTTATTCCGATGAGACTTTTGCTGCTCTCAAGCGCGCCGGTTGCACCATGATCTTCTTTGGTGCAGAGTCCGGTTCCGACTGGGCTCTCAAGGAGATGAAGAAAGGTATCACGACCGATCAAACCATTACCATCGCGGAGCGAACGAAGAAGTTCGGCATCATCCCGGAGTTCTCCTTCGTCATCGGCAATCCCGGCGACCCCGAGCGCGACACCCGTGAGACTCTCGCTTTCATCCGCAAGTTGAAGAAGATCAATCCCGACTCCGAAATCATCATCTATCACTACACACCTGTTCCGCAGCCAGGCAAGATGTACGGCGACATAGACAGCCAGATTGTATTTCCTTCAACTCCTGCGGAATGGGCAAGCAAAGAATGGATGGACTTTACCCTTCGCATCGACACGCAGGCTCCGTGGCTCAAACGCAAGACCAAGAACCTCATTGACAATTTTGAAATCGTCGTTGGCTCGCGCTGGCCCACAGTACAGGACATACTTGCTCCGACTTGGAGTCGCGCGCTTCTAAAGACACTCAGCTCCTGGCGTTACGCCCTCGGCATATACCGCTTTCCAATTGAGCTCCAATGGGCGAACCAGTTGATCAATCTCCGCAAACCTAAAAGAGAAAGTCTATGACTACCATGGCCGTCTCACCATCCGATGTCTTCGACATTTGGGCGCAGGTCTACGACGAGCAGCCGAACCCGCTCCTGGCGCTGGAGCAGCGTTTCCTTAGTCGAATGCTCCCAGATGCCGGAGGCCTGGACGTACTCGATGTTGGCTGCGGCACAGGCCGCTGGCTTCAACTGCTTGCTTCGCACCGCCCCGCGAGCATGACGGGCGTAGACGCATCCCCCCAGATGCTGCAGCGCGCCGCCAGCAAGCTCGGAACAACCGCAACCTTGCGGCTGGGAAGTTGCGAGGCGTTGCCCATTCACAATGCCGCAGCGGATCTCGTTCTCTCTTCTTTTGTTCTCAGTTATCTGGAGAACGTGGAAACCTTCGCCCGTGAGTTGTATCGAGTCATGCGTCCGGGTGGAACCATTTTTTTGACAGACATGCATCCGGCCACAGAGCTCTCCTGCAACTGGAAGAGGTCGTTCAAAGCGAACGGCATACAGGAAGAGATTCAAACCAACCGCCACTCTCTTCAAGAAATCACCAATACTTTTCAAACATGTGGATTCGACGTGCTCACTTATATCGAGCCTTCCTTTGACTCTCGCGAGAGGATGACATTCGAACACAGTGGAAAGCTCGAGGCTTATGAAGCATCGGAAGATCTGCCAGCCATCTACATCCTGCAGCTGCGAAAGCAGCCAGCCATCGCTCCTCGTCCGCACAACATGCTGGAAAGCTCCGAGGCTCTCCATATCACGGGAGCTCATTGCGCATTTGGACCAGACAACTCCGCCTTAGCGTCTCTTGCAATCGAACGCGGACACATTCAGTCCATTTCGAGCGGTGCATCGAGACATAGACAACGAATAGACAAGTTGACAGAGGTCATTGACCTAACGGGATACCTATTGCTTCCCGGTCTTATCAACGCGCACGATCATCTTGAGTTCAGTCTTTTTCCTAACCTCGGCGCGGGGCCCTATCAAAACTCGGTTGAGTGGGCAAAGGAGATACACCACACCCACGCTAATCTCATTGCTCGCCATCGCAAGATGCCGAAGGCCGTCCGTCTCTGTTGGGGAGCTATCCGCAATCTGCTCTGTGGAGTAACCACCGTCTGTCATCATAACCCGCTGACTCGCGAACTGCTTTCCTCCGATTTTCCAGTTCGCGTTCTCTCCAGGTTTGGCTGGGCACATTCGCTGGAGATGGACCCAAATCTGCTTCACAACTTTGATCACACGCCGCCCAACCTGCCCTTCATATTGCATGCAGCAGAAGGTGTCGATGCGAAGAGTGCGCAGGAGATCTTCGATCTGGATCGCATGCAAATTCTTGATGAGCGAACCGTGCTTGTACATGGACTGGCGCTGAATCCGAAGGCTGTCGCCCTCCTCAATCGGCGCCGTACGGCTGTGGTTGTCTGTCCTACCTCAAATCAATTTCTCTTTCACTGCGCTCCTTCCTCTACATTGATCAAATCGCTTAACACGGTTGTCCTGGGCAGCGACTCTCCCCTCACCTCCGCCGGCGACCTGCTCGATGAGATTAGCTTCGCGCGCGACGAGATCGGACTCGATCCCAATTTCCTCTACGAGATGGTGACGACAAGGTCAGCAAATGTTCTTCGGCTGCGAAATGGAGAAGGACATCTTCGCGCCGGCTCGATTGCCGACATCGTCGCCATCAGGAATAAGGGCCTCACCCCTGCGGAAACCGTCGCCCAACTCACGTTCGACGAGGTCGAACTGGTAATCCTCTCAGGGCGTGTCCAACTTGCCAGTTCTTCGCTCTACAACCGTCTGCCCGATTCGCTCAAAGCCGGTTTGCAGCCTCTTTATATCGACGGACATCAGCGGTGGCTCCGCGCTCCCATCGACAGCCTGCTGGCCGCGGCAAGAAAGGCGATAGGAAGAGATGTTCGCCTTGGTGGAAAACGGGTGGATCATGCCAGCGCTGCATGACGGTGCAACAATATCGTCTTCACCAGAGCTGCTGACGACTCTGCCGATTCTTATCCTGAACGCCCACAGCCGCTGTAACTGTCGCTGTGTCATGTGCGACATCTGGAAGCGCGAATCCAACGACCAAATTCGCGCGCAGGATATGGAGCGCCATAGCGCTTCTTTGCAAAAGCTGGCAGTTCGCCAAGTGGTCCTCACTGGCGGCGAGCCGCTACTGCACAATGATCTTGCCGCGCTCTGTGATTTTTTTCGCGAGAGACGCATTCACCTCACTCTTCTGACCACAGGGCTTCTTCTCAATAAACGTGCAGAGGAGGTCGCCACGCTTTTTGACGATGTGATTCTCTCTCTGGATGGCCCCCAGGAGACACATGACGCCATCCGCCGCGTTACTGGAGCCTACAATCTGATTCACAAAGGTATTGTCGCCGTCCGTCAGCACAACCCTTCCCTTCCAATCAGTTGCCGAACGACCGTCCAGAAGGCAAATCACCGGCATCTGCGTGAGACGGTCGATGCGGCGCGAGCCCTCAAGCTCGACTCCATCTCATTCCTTGCAGCCGACGTGACCTCTACCGCGTTTAACCGTCCGCTTGTATGGCCGGGTGAAAAGCAGAACGAAATAGCCTTAACCAGCGAAGAAGCGGGAGCGCTCGAAGAGGAGATCGAACAACTTATTCTCGAATATGAGCCAGGCATCAGGCATCACTACATTCTGGAGTCAGCCGCTAAGCTGCGGAAGATTCCTCGCCGCTTTCGCGAACATCTCGGCGAACTGTCTCCGCAATCCCCCGTCTGCAATGCACCGTGGGTCTCGGCAGTCGTTGAAGTCGATGGCGCCGTCCGTCCTTGTTTTTTTCATCGCCCGATTGGAAATTTAGCTTTGTCCACAATCGAAGAGGCCGTCAATGGAGCGGCCGCTCAGGAGTTTAGGCGATCCCTCGACATCGAGACCGATGCAACGTGCAGGCGCTGTGTCTGTTCCCTGAACTACCGGGTAGATTAGGGACAGTAAGGTTGTCTCTACCTGCTGCCGGCCAAGGCCTCGGATATCAAAGGCTGCCCGCGATCTGCCTCTCCCCACAGCATTAACAATCTTCGATAAGCCGCCACGCTGTCGCTCTTATCGTGACTCGCCGCATAAGCTCGCGCCATGCCTATCTCAGCCATCGGATAAACATTGCTCCCGAGTATCCACGCCGCGCCGCGATGAGTTTGCGCCGCCTGAAAGTCAGAGATCGCATCCTGCATCTGCCCCAACGCCGCGTGAGTCATTCCCCGCAAGTATGGCGCAAGCGGAATCTCGTCATACTTTCCCGGAGTTATCAGCAACCGCATCGCCTTTGCGGGTTGGTTTATCCCAAGCGCCGCAGCTGCTTGCAACTGTGGCACATAGTACTGCTCCACCACGGTGCTTCGGGGATAATCCTGCTGCAGCGCAGAGATCGTCTTTTCGGCATACGGCTGATCTCCACAAAGTGCCGCCGCCATCCCCGCATTGAAACTCGCAACCAAACCTTTCGGCTGGTTTTTCAATTCGTTGACCATCGCCAGTGCAACGGTACAACTCTCTGCCAGCGCGCGATTCAGGGCGCCCTGCGCCAGCATCGACGCCTGCGCCGAAGCAAGATCAGGTGCGGTGCTGACTCCGAACCTCGTCGCCTTCCAAACGTCCAGTCCCTCGCTCATTCTTCCTGTGTTATCCAGATAGACGCCAAAGCTATATAGCGTCGCAAAGGTCGCGTGCGCATCGGCAGCCTTTCCGACGGCCACATTCTGTATCGCTCCCACCTGCGCTGCAACGACATCCTCTTTTCCGTCCAGATATCCTGCGATCAATGCGTTTCTACCGGACATCACTCCTAAGCGCCTTGCCTGCTCCTCTAATTGCAGCGCGCTGTCATACCGGTCCATCCCAATCATGGCAAGTTCGGCCTCGACGTACGTCTCCGCATCGAAAGGATGGTCGCTATAACCTTCCTCGGCGGCCAGCAACGCCTCTGGCAAAAGATTCTGTGCTCGCAACGCACGTGCCATTCCCTTCATTCCATCGATGTCGTGCGGATAGCGCGCCACAAACTCGTGGATCGTCGTCGCGGCCTGGCTATAGTCCTCGGTTGCATTCATCTCATAGCAGAATTGCGACAGCAGGATCATTTTTTCGCTGGCATTCTCCGTCGCGCCGCGTGCGAGTTCCGCCGCATTTTTTGCAGCCACCTCAGCTTTCTCGGATCGATAGAGCCACGCGAGCTGCATCTGCGCCAGCACAAACTTCGGGTCGAGCGACACCGCGGTTTGATATGCGGCCAACGCGTCGGCGGTGCGGCCGTCCTGCATTGCCGCTTCACCCATAGCATATGCATGCAGCGCATCGACCTTTGACGTCGCCTCCACCTCCATCGGGACGCTGTTTCGTATTGCGGCCTTTCCGTCTTCGCTCACTTCGACGCGTATATCCTGTGCCATTCTGCCAATCGCGGCAGGAATCTCTTCTCTACTTGCCGCAGTCTCTTCCAGGGTCGCCACCTTGTCGTTCGAGTTCGTCTTCAGAACGTCGACGCTGATCGTGTACTTCGCCTCAGCTTCCCTGATCTCGCCATAAAGATATGCGCTTGCGCCAACCTTCTGCGCGACCCGCTGCCCCGGCACCGTCGTGGCGTCTCCACCGTCTGCGGCGATCTGGCGCAGGCCCGCACGGTATGCCTCGCCACCCAGTACGTTGAGAGACCGCGACTGCCGTAATGCGATCTCGACACCCTCCATCACAGCTCCATCCAACGTCTTGTCCGCTGTCTTATTCTGAATCACCGTCAGCAACAGATGATCGTTCGATCCCAGCACAAGCGGACGAAAGAGCCCACTATGTATCATTGCAACCACGGCGGCTACAGTGACAATCAAGATCGCCGCTGCGATCATCTGGGCGCGTGCTCGCGCACCCACCGCCAAGGAGGCGGTCATCAATTCCTGCGTGAGATCTTCGGTCGCTGCGGTCTCAACCGTGGTTCCTTCCAGGTAGATCCCGCCAAGCCCATACTCAAACTGCATTGGACCGAACCGCGACTGCGTCAACACCGATTCCTCGCCCCGTCTCATACGCGATGCCTGGATATCTTCTTCCACGCTCTGCGCCGCCGCAGTGACTGTGAAACCGATGGCTGCGTCACTCGCGTGGAGGTCTGGCAATTCAGCAGGCATCGACCCGCTGTCCACCGCCACAGCGCTTTCCTGCGCACGACGCAAAGGCTTGCGTCCATCGCCGCCCCAATCTCTGTCCGGTACTCGCATAGGGCGTATCACCATGCTACCGGAGCTTGCTCTCAATCCATCGATGTCTGGTGCTTCACCGGGCAACAATCGCTCCTGTTTTTGCCGCACTCCTTTGTGCCGAGCCACCGGGTCGCTTGCTCGTACCAGAGGAACCGCTGTAGTCGCGCCTTTGCTGAGCCACCCACCTCTTCCCAGTTTGCTTCCCACCTTCACCAGAGCATCGTGTAACTCCTTGGCTGTCTGGAAGCGCCCCTTTCGATCCTTCGCCAGGAGCTTCAAAATTACCTTCTCCAGTTCACGCGGAATTGATTCATTCCAGTTACGCACAGGCTCCGGCGTATGACCGAACAGTTGCAAAAACAGCAGTGCGCTCGTCGTACCTTGGAATGGAACCTGTCGCGTCGCCATTTCATACAGCACAATTCCCAGCGAGAAGAGGTCCGATCGCATATCCAGCGACTCGCCTCTCGCCTGCTCTGGCGACATATAGGCCAGCGTCCCCACTGTCGCGCCTGCCAAAGTCAGATCCAGCGCCCGCGACTCCCAGCCGCCGCGTTCCTCCAGTCCGATCTTCGCCAGGCCAAAGTCCAGCACCTTCGCCTGGCTCCTTCCATTCGGCATCTCCACCAGAAAAATGTTCGCCGGCTTGATATCCCGATGCACAATGCCCTTGGCGTGTGCCACGGCCAGGGCATCGGTAATCTCGATTGCGTAGCGAACGATCTCCTCCGCAGACAGAGCCCCGTGCGCGATCCGGTCCTTCACCGTCTCGCCCTCCAGCAGCTCCATCACGAGGTAGGGGTTGTGGTCCTGTTCGCCGATATCAAAGACCATGCAGATATTCGGATGATTCAGCGCCGAGGCTGCCCGTGCCTCTTGGAGAAAGCGCTCCCTCATCCCCGGCATCGTGTAGTCGTCGTGGAGCAGCTTTATGGCCACCTCGCGATGCAACCGCTCATCCCATGCCCGGAAGACGACGCCCATACCGCCGCCACCCAGTTTCCCCAGGATTTCGTACGGCCCGAACCTCTGGCCAACCTCAGGAATCATCCTCTGATTCGCCTTCTGTCTTTCTATCTCTCGGCTTTATCGTTCGAAGATATCGATAACGCGGGTAAAACCTTTTGCAACTTCGTCATATCGGCTACCCGCGTCGGCCCGCAGCTCTGCCTCAAAAGGGTTCCACACCCGATAACCAACATCGGCTGAAGCCCTTCGATCATGAGTCGTCCTTCTCGCACCCGATATATCCAGTCGAGCTATATCTGTATTAGTCATTGCTTCCAATCTGGCACACCCAGATGGGGGGATACATCCCCCAAGAGGGGCATACACCTCGAACCTTGGTCACTCAGCCCCTTTATAATCAATCCGTGACCGCTTCAAACCACACTCCGGACAAGGACCGCCAGCATCCCGTCCGGCGTTCCTCCGGGCAGACCCTGCTGATCGATGCGGACGACACGCTTTGGGAAAACAACATCTACTTCGAACGCGCCATTACCAGCTTCATTTCCTACCTCGATCACCGCATCCATACCCCCGAGGAGGTGCGCGACCACCTCAACCGGGTCGAGCACGCCACTGTTAGTTCCCACGGCTATGGCCTCCACAGCTTCCGCCGCTCACTGATCACCTGCTTCGAACAGCTCACCGACGTCCCCCTCACCGACGAGAAGCACCGCCGCATCGAGAGCTTCGCCCAGTCCATCGCCGAACAGGAGATCGAGCTCCTTCCCAACGTCGCCTCGACCCTGGAAGACCTTGCCACCCGTCACCGCCTCATCCTGGTCACCAAAGGAGACCCGGTGGAGCAGACCGACAAGCTCAACCGCTCCGGCCTGGCGCCCCACTTCAGCGCCGTTGAGGTCCTCCATGAAAAGCACGACAAAGCCTACCTTTCCGTTGCCGCCCACCACTCCTGCGAAGCCTGCAACACATGGATGATCGGCAACAGCCCTCGCTCCGACGTCAACCCTGCTCTCGCAGCCGGTCTCAACGCCATCTTCATCCCGCACGACTTTACCTGGGTACTCGAACACGAGGTCGTCAACCAGCCTCCCACCGGCCAGCAGCTTCTGGAGCTTGCCAACTTCGCCGACTTAGCGCGCTACTTCTAAATGGCCGATCCCAAGCCCTGGTTCGCTCGTCCTGTATGCTCCGTCACAAATCCCGTGAACGCAACTTGGAAACACTGTTAATATGTCCAAGGGCAAATCGCTATACGATAAGAGAGAAGTGAGAGGTTCATGAGCGAAGGCCGTTGGGTTTTACTGATTGCAAGCGAAGTGGGTGGCACGGACTCCGTATCGGATCGGGCCATGGAGCGTTTAGTCGAGGCGATCCGTCTCGAAGGCTACGAAGTTGTCCGCACGTCGACGCCGGAAGACGGCCTGTCCCTGGTCACATCCGACCCGTCGTACAGCGCAATCCTGCTGGACTGGGACCTCGAAGGCGAAAACCAGTTCGCCGAAGGCGCCGCTCTGGCGATCCTCCGCGCCGTCCGTCGCCGCAACAAAAAAATCCCCATCTTCCTCATCGCCGATCGCACTCTGGTCAGCGAACTTCCGCTCGAAGTCGTCAAGCAGGTTCACGAATACATCCACCTCTTCGGCGATACCCCCGTCTTCATCGCTAACCGCGTCGACTTCGCCGTGGAACGTTACCACGAGCAGCTCCTGCCGCCCTACTTTCGCGAACTCAAAAAATATAACGATCAGGGTGCCTACTCCTGGGACGCCCCTGGCCACATGGGCGGTGTCGCCTTCCTGAAACACCCCGTCGGCATGGAGTTCCACAAATTCTTCGGCGAAAACATCATGCGTTCGGACCTCGGCATCTCCACCTCGCCGCTGGGCTCCTGGCTCGATCACCTCGGACCTCCCGGAGAGTCCGAGCGTAACGCCGCCCGCATCTTCGGCGCCGACTGGACCTTCTACGTTCTCAGTGGCTCCAGCAGCTCAAACCAGATCGTCGGCCACGGCGTCATCGCACAGGACGACATCGTCCTCGCCGATGCCAACTGTCACAAGTCCATCTGTCACTCCCTCACGGTCACCGGCGCACGCCCCGTTTATATGAAGCCCACCCGCAACGGTTTCGGCATGATCGGCCTGGTTCCCCTCAAACGCTTCTCGCCCGAGTACATCCGCAGCATCATCGACAAGAGCCCTCTCACCACGGGCATCGCCAATCAAAATCCCACCTATGCCGTCGTCACCAACTCGACCTACGACGGTCTCTGCTACGACGTCAACAAAGTCGTCACCGAACTCGCAAAATCTGTACCGCGCATTCACTTCGATGAGGCCTGGTACGCCTACGCCAAGTTCCATGAGATCTATCAGGGCCGATTTGCGATGGGCGTTCCAGATGACACTCCGGACCGCCCCACTATCTTCGCCGTGCAGTCTACGCACAAGATGCTTGCCGCCTTCTCGATGGCTTCGATGATTCACGTCAAACTAAGCCCTCGTGCTCCGCTCGACTTCGATCAGTTCAACGAGTCCTTCATGATGCACGGAACCACGTCGCCCTTCTATCCCTTGATAGCAAGTCTCGACGTCGCGGCCGCCATGATGGACGAGCCCGCCGGTCCCACGCTCATGTCTGAGACCCTTCAGGATGCGATTAGTTTCCGCAAGGCGATGTCCTCCATCGGCCATCGCCTCCGCGCCGCCGAACAAGGTTGGTTCTTCCGCCTCTATCAGCCGGAGTACGTCTTCGATCCCCTCGACGGGCAGAGGTATCTCCTCGAAGAAGCCGCCGATGGCCTGCTCACCAACCGCTCCAGCGCGTGGACCCTCAGGCCCGGCGAAGAGTGGCACGGCTACCAGGACGAGGACATCGCCGACGGTTACTGCATGCTTGACCCCACCAAGGTCACCATCCTCACTCCCGGCGTCAACGCGCAGGGCGTCGTCAGCGACTGGGGCATTCCCGCCGCCATCATTACCGAATTCCTCGACGGCCGCCGCGTCGAAATCGCCCGCACCGGCGACTACACCGTGCTCGTCCTCTTCTCCGTCGGCACCTCCAAAGGAAAATGGGGTGCTCTGCTCGAGAACCTCTTCGAGTTCAAGCGCCTCTACGACAGTGAAGCTCCGCTTGAAGAGGCACTCCCTGAACTCGTCCTGAAGTATCCGACGCGCTACCGCAATGTCACGCTCAAAGAGCTCTCCGACGAGATGCACGCTGCCATGGTGCAGTTGAATCTCTCCGGCCTTGTCAACGACGCCTGCGACGAAGACTTCGACCCCGTCCTTACCCCCGCGCAGACCTACCAGAAACTTTTGCGCCACGAAACAGAGAAGATCCGTTTCAACGAAATGGCTGGCCGCATCGCCGCTGTCATGCTCGTTCCCTACCCTCCCGGCATTCCCATGTCCATGCCTGGCGAGCGCCTCGGCAGCTCCGAAAGCCCTGTTATTAAACTCATTCTGGCCATGGAAGAATTTGGCAAGCGCTTCCCCGGCTTTGAGCGCGAGGTCCACGGCATTGAGGCCGACGCCGAAGGCAATTACTGGATGCGCGCCGTCATCGAGACCAACGATAAAAAGAAAAATGGCAACGGCTCCGGTAAGCAGCGCCCACCCAACGCCGCTCCGCCGATCAAGAAGAGAAAGCGCTCCGCTCCGGCTCCTGCCACAACTCCAGAAGTTCCCCCAACGGGCCTGTCCTCGCAGAGATAGCCCCTCCGACCGCTGCACCCATCTTTTTTACCCACGCCACTAGTAATTTTGCCAGTTTCGTTCCAGACCATTGGCCGGTAACTTGTATATGAATCAGCCAAAACCGATGGAGCCACGGCTGGAATGGAGGCAGGCTCCCGGTCCAAAACAAAGAGAGGTCTTATCATGAAGAAATCCGCGCTAATAGCTCTGGTGAGCGTCGCAATGACCGTTCCTGTCATTGCTCAAAACAAAATCGACAATCGCTTGGGCGAATCGGCCGAAGTTCTGAGACAGATCCTCGCGAAACCAGACGAGATACCTCAGGCATACCTCAACAAAGCGGTATGCGTCCTGGTCTTCCCAGCTGTCAAAAAGGTCGCAATCGGCATTGGCGGCTCGTATGGCCGCGGCGTCATCATCTGCCGTAGTGGTACCGACATGAGAGGCCCATGGTCCGCTCCGGCAATGTATAAGCTCGACACAGGCAGCCTCGGTGTCCAGCTCGGCACATCCTCCACGGACTATGTCTTGCTAATAGAAACCAAGGTCGGTGCCCAGAAAATACTCTCCGGCAAACTGAAGCTCGGCGCTGACGCAACCGCCGTTGCCGGCCCCACCGGTGCAAAGGCACTCGCCGCTAACGATGCGAACATCGATGTTCTCACCTACTCCAGGGCCAAGGGCGGGCTGTTCGCCGGCGCTGCTCTCGGTAGTGCAGGGCTTGACACCGACGATGATGCCAACAAGGCGGTCTATGGCAAGAGCGTCTCTGCGACAGAGATCGTCCGCGAAGGAGCAGTCACCGCGACACCAGCAGGAAAATCTCTTGAGAACGTTCTTAACCACGCTTCGCCGAAATGGATTGGGTAACCAACCAACAAAACCTGAGACGGAGGACCAGCGTCCGTACGATAGACGCCCCCTCCGTCTCACTATTTAATCCGGCCGAAATACCACCCCCGCTCACTCCGCCGATTCAGAGCGGAGGCTTCAGCAGCTGCACCACAATTCCTGCGGTGACTCCGGTCACCTTCACCGGCCGCCGAAACAGTCTCCCACCCTCCGCCACATAGATCCAGTCCCTCTTTTTCCCCGCAAAGACCACACTTGAAATCTCGCCAGGTGCCGGCGGATTCAGCACCGCCGCCATCCGCCCATTCGCCTCGCACATCTGCACGCCAAGCGGCGTAGCAAAATAAACCTGCCCAATCGAGTCCTCCACCACAGACCGCGCCCCGCTCCTCCATCCCGCTTCCGGCATCTCCAGCCGATAGAATGGCTCCCCATTTTCAAGCCGTCCAGTCTTTGCGATCTGAAACGACCAGCTGAACCGCCCTTCCGCATCGCTCACCACCAGCATCGCCTGGTCCCCCGACAGTGCGATCCCTGTCGGCGCAGCAATCTCCTCCGCACCCCGGTACACCACCTGCACCTGTCCCGACCCATCGGCATACCCAATCGTCTTGTGCACAGGATCGACGAAATAGATCCTGGAATCCGCCGTCACCGCCATATCGCTTACATCGACCTCTCTCGCCACCACCGTCTCCGCACCCGTCGGCGAATACGACACAATCTGGCGGCGCTGACTTTGATACGCATAGATCGCATCGCCAGTCGGAACCTGCTGCGCTTTTCCGAGAGCATGCGATATCACTGGCACCCCCGCCCGCAAAACCGTCACTCCGCCCGCCCCTTCCTTGAACACGGACACCTTGCCCTCAGCATCCACCTTGTAGATTCGATCCGCCTTCGCATCCGCAAAGAAAACATTCCCATCCTCATCTCCCGTCGGACTCACCACCTCTCCATAATCCCCGCCCACCTGCTCCCACGGCTTTTCCGCCCACACGATCGAATACACCTTCGCCCGCGGATCCCATCCAGCCTCCTTCATCTGCGGAGGCTCGTGTACCGCGATCGGCTCGCGATATCCTCGCCACAACCATCGCAGCGCATCCGGCAGGATCGCCGCACCTTGCAACATATTGTGGCCTTCCGTTCCCATCTCGAGCTTCGCGTCGTATCCCGAGTACTCCAACGCCTCATACATCACGCGATTATTGATCGGCCAGCTCCCCGCGTAGAACGTTCCATAAGACTCAGCCGGCACGATGTGGTCACCCGTCCCATCCTGCAGGAATATCCGTATCGGTTTCGGTTCGGTCTTTCTTATCAGCGCCGGCAACGTGTCCGCTCCTTTCATCGCCACATAGGTCCCGATGAAGCTCAGCACCCGATGGAATTGATCGGGGCGGTTCCATGCCGTCATAAACGCTCCAACCGCGCCCGTGCTCGTCCCCGCAATTCCGCGGTCATCAGAGTTTGTCGACAGCTTGTACTCTTTCGCCACCGCCGGAATCAACTCCATCAGCAGAAACCGCGAATAGCGATCGCTCAGGGAGTCATATTCAAATACTCGCTCAAATCTGCTCTGCTTCTCATCCGAAATCGCAGGCAACACTCCCGGATCGACGAAGATCGCAATCATTGGCGGCAACTCACCCTTCGCAATCAGGTTATCCAGCACCACCGGAGTGCGAATCCGATCCCCCAGGTAGGAGCTCCCGTCCAGAAACACCATGAACGCTGTTGCTGTTTTGGCGTCATACTGCGCCGGCACATACACGGCGTAGTGATGCGGCGTCCCGGGATAAAACACACCCGCCGGCAGAACATGTTGCGTCACCGTCCCACTCGGCACACCGGCATGCGGTTGCGAGTCCGGCCCCAGCGAATAGCTCTGCGCTCGCAGCGAAACCGCGCCAACCACCAGAACCACAACTAACCGTGTCATCCAGCAGAATTTCAACGAAGAGTTACCCCCCGTCATCTTAATCATCGCGAAAGTATACGTGCCATCGGCTTGCAAAACCTCTCGCCCTCAACCTCGATCGACCGGCCTCAGGATGCTATACTACCTTTCGGATTGCTCACCGCAACTCGCGCGCCCACAGGCGTCGAGACACAACGCGGAGGTGGCGAAATTGGCAGACGCACTAGCTTGAGGTGCTAGCGCCGCAAGGCATAGGGGTTCAAGTCCCCTCCTCCGCACCAATCCAACCGACCAACCGTAGTTCATGGCGCGTTGGCCATACATAACTACACCAAACCGAATCCAGTGGCTCAGATCGTTCTAGCGTCCCGCAGGGGCCGATGGCGAAGTGCGGCCCATGAACTTGTCCGCCCACTCGATGAAGTACTTCACATTCGGAGCATCGGTGTGGCCGCCATCGTGCTGCCGCCAGGCGAGTTGGCCATCCAGTAGCCCAACGTTGACGCCGGACATCTTCTCAGTGTGGTAGTCGTCGGAGACGCCGAGACCCTTGGCGCCAAGCAGACGAAAGACCGGCTGAGCGGCAACGGCAGCCATGTAGCTGCCCTGATGATCGAGCCACTTGGCATCGCCTTTCTCCGGTACGCCATAGCTGATAAAAGTCAGCCGCGGAGCACACATGGCGATCAGTTCGTGGGAATCAACCGGAATGTCATTGGCTGTTTTGGGACCGAACGTGGCATCCGAAGCTCCATACTTCATGAAGTTGCCCGCCATCCAGTAATATTCGCCTCCTGTAAGGCTCTCAACCGCCTCGCCCCAGTTACGGCGGTTGAGCTTGGCCCCACCCTCGCCCGAAGAACCCACCAGCACCATATAGAAGCGCTGATCGTACGCCATGGTTACCAGAGCGGCCTTGCCATAGCGCGAGACGCCCTCGATGCCGACATGCTTGGCATCAACCGCGGGATCGGTCTCCAGATAGTCGAGACCGCGCGATGCACCCCACGCCCAGGCGCGGAGAGCTCCCCACTGGTCCGGCTTTCGCGGTTGCCCCTTGTTGACCAGACCTATGACGCCTCGCGTAATGCCCGCTCCATTGTCCGCCTGAACACTGACGGGATTGATGGTGACGTAGCCCCAGCCGTCTGCAATGAGTTGCTGCGTCGTGGGAGGATCGCCTGCGGGCGGCCCGCCTGCTGGAGGCCGGGGAGGACCAAATGGAAAGCCGGTGCCGGCCGGGGGAACGAAGGGATCATACGCGGGGTAAGCATCGAGAATCTCCTTGACCGCCGGGTCGCTGTCGGCGAGCAGCTTGCGCATCGCTTCGTTGATCGTCGCCAGCGCCTCGGGGCTGGGTTGTGTCGGAGCCGGAAGCGCGGCTCGGCCGAACATCATCAGAACAGGCACCGGCCCTTTGACATTCGCCGGCGTAACCTCCACCATCTCGATGTTCACGTCGATCAGCGGGTAGGACGAGTTGTCCACGTGGCCTGTAAGCCGCTTTGCGATAACGGGAATGCGTCCGACAAACTCATGGTCCACAACCTTGACCGTCCACGTGACTTTGGGAGCATTCCTGGGAACAAAACCGTAAACCTCCCGCGACATGTCCTCCACAATCTCAGGACGCCGTTGATTCCACCACTGTTCGGGAGTTGTCACCTTCTTGCCATCCTTCAAGGTCAGCACCTCCGGAAGGTTGGGATAGGGGTTCGCCTTCGACTCGTCGTAGTTCGCGTGGTTGGCATCCTGCTCATTCCCGCTCGGCCCGGGACGCAGAGCTTTGATGCCGAGCTGGTTCATCATGTTCTGGTGGTCCTGGTCAGCCGTCCAGTTGACGGCCGGAGGCGGCAGCTGCTTCTGTGGCGCGGGCTCAAACTGCGCCCACAAGCTAGAACTTCCAAGGGTCAGAGCCAATCCGATTGCGACGGTCGATTTTTTTCGAAAAAGCAAAGGCATGGTTTCCGCTTTCTTTGGAGAGAATCCGATAGGCAAGCAGACATTGTTGGTGGGACACCAAAAACTATTGAACCCGGACTCGATTACTATAAATTGCGGACAACAATAAATACACCGCCCTGATGAAAACTGATGAAATCACGTCATAATGTTTCGTAAGAGAAACGCGGCCCGCCAGCAGCCGGAGATATATTATTCGGAGCCTAAAGAAGGGAATGCTTCGTTCACCGAATGGGAAAACACATATGAAAATATCGGCAACGCGCCTTTTGATCGTTTCCTTGTTCTTATCAGCTTCTGCGTTTGGGCAAACAAATCCGAACAAACCAACCATCACGCGCACGCAGACCGATGAAGCCGTGCTGCTCAAACCAGCCGAAGTGGCAGGCATTCTACCCACGACCGTTTTTTTTCAGGGAAAGACAGCGCCCGTCCAGAGCCGGAACTCAGGCGGCATACGTTTCAAAGACAAGAGCCTGATGATTGTCTCGCTTATCGATACATCAGGCTATGCCAGCGGGGTGCAGGAAAAATATCAGGCATATCTGATCACCGAGTCAGCCATTGAAATCGACGGACACCAATTGGCTCCGGGTGCCTATGGTTGCGGGTTTATTGGCAATGACAGTTTCATCGTGATGAATATCGGGGGACATGACCTGTTCACGGCCCATGCTACTCACGACGATAATTTACGTCGTCCAACCCCTCTTCAAGTCATGGCCTCGCCAAACGAGGCAGGAAGATACCGGCTATATGCGGGCCGGAATTTTGTCTCGTTCCAGCTTGCGGCAGGAAATTAGCTGCGTGCAGTCATTTCAACTGCTGCGCCGGTTGGCCTTCCGTGACGCTGTAGAAGGCGTCGAGCACTGTGGGTGGGGTGACCTGTTGTTTCGTGCCGTCAGGCCAGCGAATCTCGATGGCATCGATCTTCGTCGCAGCGCCGAGACCGAAGTGAGGACGCTGATCGGAGCTGGATGCGAAGCTGCCACCGGCAAGAACATCCGCGCGCTGTCGAAAGCCGTTGGCATTAAGGTACACCACGGCTCCGACGGCATCACGGGGTGACTTAGGGCCGCCTACAAGTTTAAAGGCAATCCAGTGATTTGGTGTCTCGGCGTGGGAACCAGCGGGGAGTGCCGCAGATGCGGCGGGAGTACCGGTCACATTGCGAAAAAGAGACGGTGTGGAGTCCATGTTATTGACCACAACGTCGATTTGACCGTCGTTGAAGAGGTCTCCGTACGCCATGCCACGAGAAGGAGCGACTTTCGCAAGCCCTGAGCCTTCAACCGCAGGGACGAGCGTCAGTTTGCCATTTTGATTATGGAAGAGCAATGGGCGTTGAGCCCAGGTTGTGCCCCAGTTCTGATGATCGACCGCCGGGTAGACATGCCCATTGACCATGAACAGATCAAGCCACCCGTCGTTGTCATAGTCGAAGAACGCGGTGCCCCAGCCAAGGAAGGGGACGGTCGTTTCGGCAATGCCTGCGTCATAGGCAATGTCGGTGAAGTTCGCATCGCCATCGTTCCGGTAGAGCGGGTTGTAGTCGTCGGAGAAGGTGGTGTTGTAAACATCGAGAAGGCCGCTGTGCGTGTAATCGCCGACTGCGATCCCCATGCTGGCGGTCTCGCGGCCACTCTCGTTGAGAGCATAGCCCGAGGCGTAGCTCACATCCTCAAAGGTGCCATCGCCCTTATTGAGGTAAAGATAATTTGGCGTTGAGTCATCGCCGACAAGCAGATCGGGCCGGCCATCGCCATTAATGTCAATGAAGATGGAAGAGAGACCGAAGTACGTGTTGGTGTCGGCAACACCTGCCTGAACGCTGACATCGGTGAAGGTTCCGTCGCCGTTGTTGTGAAAGAGATGATCCGGCTCACCGCGAAGACCGCGCGGTCCGCACATAACCGGCACGCCGCGAAAGTTGCAGAAGGCAACCGAGGTGACGTTGTTTCCTTTCGTCAGATCGGCCAGTTCGAAGTGGACGTAGCCGGGAACAAACAAGTCGAGGCGACCATCCCCATCGTAGTCGCCCCAGGTCGCTCCCGTGGACCAGTTGCCTAACGTGACACCGGCCTTTTCAGCGACGTCGGTAAACGTGCCATCGTGATTGTTGTGGTAGAGGCGATTTTTGCCGAAGTTGGTGACATAGATGTCCGGCCAGCCGTCGTTGTCGTAGTCGCCCACCACCGCGCCAAATCCCCATCGATCATTGCTGACGCCGGCTTTCGCAGTTACATCGGTAAAGGTGCCGTCGTGGTTGTTGTGAAAAAGGGCGGCGTGGGGTGAGGTGGCTTTTCCGGAGAGAGCGTCGAAGGTCGATCCGTTGACCAGGTAGATATCCAGCCAGCCATCGTTGTCGTAGTCCAACAGGGCCACGCCGGAACCAATGGACTCGATGATGAAGGACTTGGCCGGTGTGCCCATGTGATGGGTCCACGAAGTGAGGCCGGCCTTTGCCGCGATGTCTTCGAAGACGATGGGGCCTGATTTGACGAAGCCACCTGCCGTAATTGGGCGGTGCTCGGCATCCAATACGGCGGCGTGCGCCCCTCCGGTTGCAGAGCCACCGCCGGTCTGCTGCATGGGCTTCTGGACAACCGGGGCGGTCTGCCCGGAAGCGGGGTTGGCAGCAGAAACCTGAGCAAGTGCGGCGAAGTTGGCGGAGCCTAATGCCAACAGGGGAAACAGATGCCGGCACCATTTGATATTGATTCGGAAAATTGCAGTCACTCTGGTCTCCAAACGTCGTTGCGACCTATCTTAGAAGAGAAAGCGGCCAGTAAAAATCAGGCTGTGGTTATAGGTGTGAAATGTGGTGGCAGCAGTCTGGAAGCCGACACCGGCGGCGATGCCCGACCGCGACTTGGATTCCTGCGGGTGGAGTGCGAACTTACTTGTCATGATCCCGGGAGAAAGAAAGGTCTGAACCTTGCCGTCGCGGGCGCCACCGAACCAGGCAGTCGTGTTGATCTCGAGATCGGGCCAGAGATATTTGCCGAGGTGGTATTGGAATGCCGTATTGCTGGTGATCGTGCGGCCGGTGACGGCGGTGCCTCCGGTGGGTAGCGTGCCTCCGAGATTGGTAATGACATCAAACCTGCCGAAGCCTTTACCGCCCGAGAGTGTCGGATTGATGCTGGCGTCGGTGGCTCCGTTTTTGTAGCTGCCGGTGGGAACCGTGGCCACGACAAAGGTGGATAGCAGGTAGTTGCCATGCTGCTCGTTCGCAGAGAGGATGCGGTACTTGGCGGACACGGAGAAGTCTCCAAATCCATCTTTGGTCGCGTCGCTATGCAAAAAATAAGGAGGCGTGAAGATATCGACCTCCGTGCGCGCAAATGGAATCAGATTAAGTCCGCGAGAGCTATCGAGGTTCCACGTCTGGACGTGGGTGGGGGATATCTGCCGGGTGAAGTCACTGCGGAAGACCTGGATGAGCATCGGGTAGGGGGAGACGACCGGAACGGACCACTTAGGCTGGAGAGCCTGGGTCGCAGAGGCTCGCGCCTGCCATTGGGCGAAGAAGCCCTGCGCGTGCGAGCTGACGGAGATGGCAAATACGGCAAGAAAGAGGACGAAAGGTAGTCGGGGCGAAGTAGCGAGATTGCTTTGAACCATTTGCAGGTCAGCTCCGATCGGGAAATCTGTGGTTTTGAAGCAGCTTAGAGAAGATGAGGGCGAAGCACATCCTCCAAAAGATGGAATTCTGCTCGGAGGTACCGACCCCACTCCGGACTTGAGCTCTTCCCTCCCCCCATCCCCCCTAAAATGTGCCAAAGTCTAGTGACGACGGACTTTAGCCTTGGACTTCGTACGACACTAATGCCAAACGCGCAACGCCACAGAACGCGAGTCCCGCGAACTGCCTCTGTGGGGAGCAGAAGAATGTCAAGCCTCGGGCGAATCAGGAGAGCTGTCTTAATTAAGGAGGTGCGTGGGCGCCGGAACGGGTGGTGGAAGATGCTTCGGCGCCTTTTTTTGTTTGGCGAGCATGTTGACCAGGACCGTGATCTCATCGGGCTGCAGAGCGTCGCCGAAGGCCGGCATACTCTGCCCTCCGTTACGGATCTGCTTTTCGATGGCGTCCTTCTTGAGGCGCTTGCCAACCGTGAGCAGGGAGGGTCCTTTGCCCGGGATGCCGACGCCGTTCGCTCCGTGGCAGTGTTCGCATCCTTTTTCATGAAAGAGCTCCGGGCCGGAGGGAGTGGCGACGGCGGCAGGGGTCTGGACAGGAGTTTGTGCCGTGGCGTGAACCGGCGTAAGCGAAGGCTGCACCGCCAACCCTGCAAAGACTGCGACCGCACAACCAAGGACAAGGGGTAAGAAAGATTGCGGGAGAAGATTTTTTTTCATCCTGACTATTGTCTCAGCAGATAGAGGCCATGCCTCGACTGTTCTTCGGTTTCAGGACCAACGTCACTACCGGCTAGTTTTCGGTAGCGGTAAAGGTGGTGGGGAGTGGACCTTCGATGCGGTTCGCCGGAGCGTCCAGCTCGTGGGTATGCCACGGGACCGTCTCGGTCGCAACCTCGGAGTGCTTGCGCAGGTAATCGAGGGCGAAGGTGTTGGCGGCGGGATCATCTTTATGGTCGGCGAAGATGGCCGCCTGCTGGGTCGCCTTATCCTTGAGGCCGAGACGGCGGTACAGGATGGCGAGGATGTAGTGAGCGGCGAGATCGTCAGGATCGATGGACTGAACGAGCTCGTACTCCGCGCGCGCCTCGGCATATTTGTGTTGCTGATAGAGAGAGAAGCCCAACTCGCGATGGGCATCGCGGGAGTTGGGGAACGCCTTGGCCACGAGGCGCAGATCGGAGATGGCGCCGTCGAGATTGCCTTCGTTGCGCCTGAGCAGAGCGCGATAGTAGAGTGCGCGGGAGTTGCCGGGAGCCAGTTTGAGGGCATGGCTGAGGTTTGCGCCGGCATCGGAATACCTCTGCCATTGCATTTCGACGATGGCCTGATTGGTGAAGGCGTCGGCATAGTCGGGACGAAGCTTCGCAACATGCGCGAATGCGGCGACGGCGGCAGGATACTGCTCCGCGTCCAGTAGCCCGATGCCGTAGTTGTTCCAGCGCATCCACTCCTTGTTTTCGGTTGGGTCAGGCGGAACAGGATGATTTTCACCGACCATCACGGTACGTGAGGCCGACACCATGTCAACCACGGGCTCATCGTAGTGCTTCCCTGCCGCCATATTCATTCCGAAGTCCATAAAGTGCTGCGTGAAGCGACGGTACTTCACGGTGGCGGTGAGAGTGACCGGGCCGGCGGATGCCTGCGGCATATGGAAGGAGTAGCGGACGATCTGCGAGCGGCCGGATTGGATGGTGTTGTTGTAGGCGACGATGCGCGTATCCCAGACCTGATGTTCCAGGTTGATGGCTCCGCGAGGATTGATGAGGCGGTTGGTAAAGGAGTGGGCGCGCTCGTCCAGGTCGCCGTTTGGTTTCAGGAAGCCGCTCTCAAAGAGAGTTTTGCCGGCCTTATCCTTCACCGTGAAATCAATCCATGACTCGTACATATCGCGCTGCTCAGGAACGTAAGAGTGAGCGATGCCTTTGTTCTGAATGACCACGTCGGTGGTGAGGAGTTCGCCCGGAGCGACAGTATAGGAGACAAGTCCGAGCGGCGCCGATACCGCCGGAGTCGCTCCGCCGGAATGAGCTTCATGCTCGATGGCGAAGATGTCGACGTTGAACACGCTGTTCTGAAGAAACTTGACGATGCGCTCCGCCTGCTCGTCGTACCCATAGTATTTGGGAACGATGGTGTTGGCGCCGAGCCAGCGATGCGAAGCGAGCTGGCCGTTTTTCGCTCCGGGGTCGGGCAGCTTGATGGGTTCCCGCTGCATGTGGCAGGTTTCGCAAGTAGAGACGGAGTCTTTCGTGTAGAAGGGCAACGGGGACTGTTTGGCGAATGACGAGTTTTGCCACTCGTCGTACAGCGAGATGGCGCGCTGCCATTTGTAATCGTTGAGCTCACGCGGGAGCGCAGCCTTGTGACAGGTAGCGCAGAACTCCGACGTTCTGTAGAAGGGCTTCATCACCGCAGCAGAGTGACGATCGAGGTGGGCGAGGATCTCGGCATCGGAGACCGGCCGCGTGATGGGTTTGCCGTCCTCATCGACCAGGACAGCGGGAATGCCGAGGACGTAGGAGCCGGTGCCGCGGGTGTCAATCTTCTGAATCGAGTGGCAGACGGCACAGGTCACTCCGTCGGCATCGAAGGGTCGCCGCTTCGTCGATCCCTGGGTGAGATTGCCGGCAACCAGAGCGACGGGGTCATGACAGCCTTCGCAATGACGAGAGTACTCGACGCCCTTGCCCACGTTGAGCAGGTTCACGTTGCGCAGATACCACGGAGCGCGATTGGAGTTCGAGTGGGCGGTCTGGCGCCACTGATGCTGAGCTTCCTGGTGGCAGTGCCCGCAGTACTGCGCGGTAGGAAAATCTTTGGGGTCGATGAACTCGCCGGTGTCGGTGGTCATCAGCGAAGGCAGGAAGTGGGCATCTTTGCTGAAGTGATCGTTATACTTCTCGGCTACCTTCGCGCTATAGGCAGAGCGAGCGGCGACAGTCTCGTCCGCTTCGCTGCTGGCGGCAACGGTGCGGACAGGAAGCACCGTCGCGAGAGAGAAGGCGAAGTAGGCGACGCACGCAATCACTCCCCCAGGGAGGCACGACCGGCGTACGATCTGGACAAAACGCTCTCGAGTCATGGAATCCGACAATTGCAGGATTTTCGAATCGAGTGGATCATACCGAATGCGGGAGCCAGTTGAAAGAAAAACGAAGGATGAGAATTGCCTCCTCCTTTTGGAGGAGAAGGGCGAGAAAGCGAGCCACAATGGCCGAATTTGTGCGCTTTTGTGGGCAACAAAGCATATACTCCACTAAGCTTTGCGACGAAGATTTTGTGAATGAGCCTGTCCCCCAATGCATGACTTGTCGCGACGTTCTCTTATTAGAAATAAGTCTTGCCGCGCAGGAGTGATTTGCCTGCTTCTCTGGGCGAGCACAGCGTTATGCCAAAGCGCAGGCGAGAAGGATCAGGGAGTCGCAAGCGGATTAGACAGCACCCTGGTGCGCCAGTCCTGGTCGACCGACGACGGCCTTCCGCAAAACAGCGTTCATGCCATTCTGCAAACCCACGACGGCTTTTTGTGGATCGCAACCGAGGGCGGACTTGCGCGATTCGATGGCTTGAACTTCCGGGTCTTTCAGCAGGCAGGCGAACCTGCGTTTACCAGTGACGACGTCTGCTGCCTTTCGGAGGACACACGGAACGCGCTGTGGATTGGCACGGCCGATGGTTTGCTCCGCGAGTCAGACGGCCGCTTCGAGCGCTTTGAGGCAAAGGACGGTCTGCCGTCGGCTACGATCCTGGACGTTGCGGCGGACGCGGATGGTTCGGTGCTGGTACTGACGGCGAAGGGTGTGGCGCGGGTTACAACGGAAGGCACAGCGCAGGGTCCGGGCGAGCAGGCTAAGGTTGTTGCGCTGCAGGTTCCGGGCGGCGATTTGGCGTTGGCCATCAACCGATCGAACGACGGAAGTGTCTGGCTCGCCACCGCAAATGATCTCTTTCTCTACAAGAACGGCGAACTGCATCGCGAGCAGTCGTTGTCCAGGCAATCTCTGACTGGCGTCGCGGGGCTGGCGGTGATCCCGGCTCAGCAAGCGGTATGGATTCGGTCCGCTCAGCAGGTCACACTCTTGCTCAAGGGAGAACAGCGGACATGGAGAGTCGGTCGCGAGCTTCCGGGAACCCGCACCGAATCGATCTCGGCCGACTCGCAGGGAGTTATCTGGATTGGAACCAATCGCGGCCTGGTGTCGATCGACGCAAACGCCGGAACGATGAACAAGTTGGAACCGCAGGTTGTTGGCTTGATAACCGGAAGCATTCTTTCGACCGCGGAAGATCGTGACGGGGATCGATGGGTGGGGACTGAGACCGCAGGCCTGACGGTTCTGCGGCGGCAGCCATTTCGCACCGAACCGGCAGTCGCTGACCAGGCGATTACTGCGGTGACTCAGACATCGGACGGATCAATCGTGCTGGCGACGAGGGAGAACGGGCTGTGGCGGATTCACTCCGGGACGGTGGAACATGCGGCGGTTTCTGCGAAGCTCGCGAGCCAGGTGGTTCTGGCGCTGGCTCCGGGAATGCATGGCGATCTGTGGGTGGGAACGCCGGATGGTCTCAATCATGTCGATGGCTCTATCGTGCGCACGTACACCTCCGCCAATGGACTGCCGGACGACTTCATCCGGTCGCTGATGGTAGATCCCGATGGAACGCTTTGGGCTGGAACGCGTCGCGGTCTGGTTCATCTGGATGGAGATTCAGGAAGGCTCCTGGCGACCTACACGCACCAGGACGGTTTGGGGAGCGACTCGATTGGAGCGCTTCTGCGGCCGGAGTCGGCGAAGTCCGATCTATGGATCGCCACGTTCGACGGCCTTTCGCGATTGCGCGATGGAAAAATTGTGAACTTCACAAAATCCGATGGGCTCTCCGGTAACATCGTCACGTCTCTTGCAGCGGATGCCTCCGGAGCCCTGTGGATCGGGACAAAGGGAGATGGGCTGAGCCGTTATTCGCAGGGAGCGTTCACTGCATTTCAACAGGAGGGCCTGCCAAAGGACATCTATTCGATATTGCCGGACAGGCAGGGCAGATTATGGTTTGGAACGCAGCATGGAGTCGCTCAGGCTTCAATCGCAATGCTGGAACAATGCGGCGGCGATTCTCACTGCATCGTCGGCGTGTCGCATTACGGATTTCCGGACGGCCTGCCGAGTGAATATCTTTCCACCGGAGGGCATCCGGCCGCGACGCGGACGCGAGAGGGTGAGTTATGGTTTGCCACGCCCAGAGGTGTAGCTATCGCCGATCCGGCGCAGATTCCGAAGACGTCTCCGGCCCCTCCGGTGGCGATCGAGCGCCTGCTGGTTGACGATGTCGCAATGCCGTTGACTGGCGGCCAGGCGACGATTGCGCCGGGACACACGAGGATTTCAATCGAGTACGCCGGGCTGAGCTTTCGCGCTCCGTCACGGATCCGCTTCCGTTACATGCTGGAGGGGTTTGACCGGCACTGGACGACCGCAGGGTCGCGAAGAACCGCCTACTACACCAACCTGCCCCCCGGCTCCTATCGCTTCCTCGTACAAGCCATGAGCAGCGACGGACTATGGAACGGAACCAGCGCGGAGATTCGCTTCTCGGTCGAGCCTCCCTACTACCGGCGGTGGTGGTTTTATTTTCTGGTCATTGTTGCGGCGATCGGTTTCATCGTGCTGCTGCACCGGCTCCGGTTAAGACGGCTGCAGCGCGAGTTCAACGCGGTTCTGACCGAGCGGAACCGTATCGCACGAGAGATCCACGATACGCTGGCACAGGATTTCGTCGGCGTCTCCCTTCAGCTCGAGGTCGTGGCCCATACATTGGCTCGCGCCGACCTTGCGACAGCCCGCGATCAGATCGACGCGGCGCGCAAGCTGGTGCGCGAAGGGCTGGACGACGCACGCCAGAGCATATGGGAGCTGCGCGCAGTCAGCGCGAAAGACAGCCTGCCGACAAGGCTCGGCCGCGTGATGCAGCGAGCCAGCGATCGCGGCCTGAAGGCGGAATGCAGAATTGGGGGAGCCTATCGCGCGCTTCCGCAGTCGCTCGAGGATGAGATTCTACGCATCGCGCAGGAGGCGGTGACCAATGCGGTCCGGCATGCCTCGGCAACCACCGTATCAGCCGATCTGCAATACAGCCCGGGGCGTTTGATGCTGCGCATCGCCGATGACGGATGCGGCTTCGATGTCGCTGCTGCATCGTCCAGCGGCGGTCATTTCGGCCTGACCGGAATGCGGGAAAGGGCTTCGATGATCGCCGGACGGCTCAAAGTGGAAAGTTTGACAGGCAAAGGAACCAGCGTGACGATGGACGTAGACATCTGAGTACTCCGACGTCGCGACACGGCACGGAGAGCCAGAGAGGATGGAACGTGGAAAAACCGGTTCGGATTTTGATCGTGGAAGACCACCACGTCGTTCGCAAGGGATTGATGGCTCTTCTCGCGTCTGTCCCCGAAGTGGATGTTGTGGGAGAGGCAAGCGACGGAGCGGAGGCTGTTGCCCGCTTCGGCGAGTTGCAGCCGGATGTGACGCTAATGGACCTGCAGCTCCCGCGTATGGGCGGCGTTGAGGCGATTACGCGCATTCGCCGGGATTTCCCCGCTGCGCGCTTTATCGTTCTGACAACCTTCGATGGAGATGAAGACATCTTCCGATCGCTTCAGGCTGGCGCGAAAGCGTACCTTCTGAAAGGGATGACGTGCGAGGAGTTGATTTCGACCATCCATGCAGTCCACAGCGGGCGAACCTTCATCCCGCCGCAGATCGCGGAAAAGTTAGCCGAACGAATGTCCACTCAGGAGTTGACGGCGCGTGAACTGCGAGTGCTCGAACGCATCGTTGCGGGCCGTGCAAACAAAGAGATCGCCGCCGATTTGAAGATTTCGGAGACAACCGTGAAGTCCCATGTGAACAGCCTGCTGGGAAAGCTGGGAGTCGCCGATCGAACCCATGCGGCGACGGTCGCCATTCAACGAGGCATCGTACATTTCTCATGAGAACTTCTGTCAGGCGATCTCATCCGCGGGTTGGGTATCTGTCTCTGTTGCTGATGTTGCTGTTGGCCTCGCCGTCACTTCCTGCACAGACCAGGACACCATGGCGCGCTGCAACCTCGAGCGAGTTAGAGGCTGCTCTTCCGGCACGGGCTCCCGTCGAGAAGGAGCGAATTGAAACCGAGATGAGGACGGCGTCGGGAATTATCAATTCGCGCGGAAAAGTGATTGCCGGGGTGGTCCTGATCACAGCCGGCTACTCGGCTGCCGGCAAGTATTCCCACTTTCTCCTGATTCAGAGTCCGATCACGATTGCAGATGTGACCCTTGCTCCCGGCTCGTACGTGCTTGGCTGGAGCCGCGAAGATGCGGGATTGAGCGTGCACATCTACGACGCAGCGACTGGTGTGGAGCGGGTGAGTGCGATCGCACGCCAGATGGCGGTGGGTACGCGCGTGGAGGCGTTTCGCATCTGGCCCCCGACCGATCGATCGATCATGCAGATAGGCCGATTTGAGCTCGCCTACGAGCTAAAGGAACCTGACGCTGCCGATGGAAAAGAGTGACGCTTCGACTGACCAAATGGCTGTTATCCTTTCGCTGGGAACAATTCAGGATGTTGAATTGATGGCGAATGCATCGACGGAACAGCTTAAGGATTGCAATCGAAGGGTCACGCGGCTCTGCGTGCTCGCCGTTCTCGTCTCGACAGCCCTAAGCGGGCGAGCGATAGGTCAACCGCGCGATTCCCCTACAGGATTACCTCACCTTGAAAAACGTGGCAGCGCAACCCAGCTCATCGTCGATGGCAAGCCTTTCCTGGTTCTAGGGGGAGAGCTGCATAACTCCAGCTCCTCCAGCATCGAGTACATGAAGCCCATCTGGCCGCAGCTTTCGGCAATTCACCTGAACACCGTGTTGTTGCCGGTCGCATGGGAGACGATCGAACCGGAGGAGGGGAAGTTCGATTTCCGCAATGTGGATGGGCTGCTTGCCGGAGCGCGCGCGAACAATCTGAAGCTCGTCGTGCTGTGGTTTGGAGCATGGAAAAATACCTACTCCAGCTACGCGCCGGCGTGGGTTAAGACCAACACCGATCGTTTCCCCCGAGTCCAGACCAGCGACGGCCGGGACACGGAGCGGCTATCGCCGTTCAGCGCGGCAGTTCGAGACGCAGATGCCCATGCCTTCGCGCAACTTATGCGGCACCTGCGCGAAGCAGACGGGGGTCAGCACACCGTCATCATGGTGCAGGTCGAAAACGAGGTTGGCGTGATTCCCGAATCGCGAGATCACTCCGCCGTTGCGAACGCCGCTTTTGCTGCGGCGGTGCCCGCGACCCTCACCAGTTTTTTGGAAAAGCACCGCGTGACATTGGATACAGATCTTCGTGCAGCCTGGGAAGCAGCGGGCGCGAAGGCCGCGGGGACATGGCAGGAGATGTTTGGTAACACTTCCCTGACGGATGATCTCTTCATGGCGTGGCAATACGCCACGTACATTGAGCGCATCGCTGCCGCAGGCAAAGCGGAATACTCGCTGCCCATGTACGCGAATGCCGCGTTGATTCGGCCGAACTATGAACCGGGACAGTACAACAGCGGCGGTCCTCTTCCCCACTCGCTGGACCTATGGCATGCCGCAGCGCCGTCGCTCGATCTCCTGGCCCCGGACATATACTTCAACGAATTTGCCTACTGGGCGGGCAAATATGCGCGTCCTGACAATCCGCTCTTCGTTCCCGAGACGCAGGGAGGCTTGCCGGGAGCGTCGAATGCGCTCTATGCCTTCGGTCGTCTGGCTGCCATCGGATTTTCTCCGTTCGGCATTGAAGATCAAGGAAGCGTTCCGCTCGATCTGGCAGGCATAACCTCGGAACACCTGGACAACTCCGCAATCGGCCACGTCTATGCCGTGCTCTCCGAACTGGCGCCGATGATTCTGGAAAAACAGCAGACCGGCGCCATCACTGCGACACTGATCGAAGGCGACGCGCAGCGATCGGCGAGGCTGCGCCTTGGCGACTACACAGCCACCATGACCCGGGCAGGAGGTGCAACGGCATCGCGGCTTGCTGCAATGTTTCTTCAGACCGGTCCGAACGAATTTATCGTCATCGGCAGCGGCGATGCTCAGATCACCTTCTCGACAGATAAACCTGGATTGCCGCTCGTTGGCATTGAGAGTATCGATGAAGAGTTTTTGGAGAGTGGTGCCTGGACGCCGGGAAGACGTTTGAACGGCGACGAGAACTCTCAGGGACAGGCTTTGAGGCTTCATGCCACTGATCTTGCTCAGGGCAGAATCTATAGAGTGCGGCTGTATCGCTATCGTTAAGAATGGTTGAGAGCATCTGCCTGGACAGGATGAACATGAACGTGGAAAGGCCCTCGGTGGTTTCTTCTGGCAAGCCGAAGCAGTGCATGTCGTGGTGGCCGAACTATTTCCTGTTGACGGTTTTGTTCGCGACATCGGGAAGCGTTGTGAGCCAGATGCCGCAGAGTGGCCATCCGGTGCCACCGCCTCCGCCGCCGGAAGCCAAGACGAAGAAGTGTAGCGGCCGGCCCGTACCGCAATTTACTGACGTCACCGCTCAGGCTGGAATCCATTTCAAGCACACCTCCGATCCCGAGAAAAAATACATTGCTGAATCGATGAGCGGAGGCGTTTTATTGCTGGATTACGATCGCGACGGCTGGCCGGATATTTACTTCACCAATGCGCCGACCGTTACTATGGCAATGGAGAAAAAAGGAAGTCCCGGGGCTCTCTACCGCAACAACCACGATGGCACGTTCACCGATGTCACGCATGCCTCCGGACTTTCCAAGCCGTGTTTTGCGATGGGAGGAGCCGTCGGCGACTACAACAACGACGGCTGGCCCGATATCTATCTGACCTGTCTTGGCGGCAACATCCTGTACAAGAACAACGGCGACGGCACGTTCACCGATGTTACGGCGAAGGCCGGCGTCAGCGACGGCAGATGGTCTACCGGCGCGGCGTTTGGCGATTACGATGGCGACGGATTCGTCGATCTGATGGTGACCAACTATGTAGATTTTCATCTCGACGATCTCCCGAAGTTCGGGAGCGCGTCCTATTGCAAGTATCGCGGACTCGACGTGCAGTGCGGCCCGCGCGGCCTGAAGGGCGCAGGCGATTCCCTGTTTCACAACAACGGCGACGGCACGTTCACCAATGTTTCCGACGCTGCCGGCGTCAGCGATCCGAACGGCTACTACGGGCTCGGAGTTCTATGGGCCGATTTCAATAACACCGGACGCCCCGACATCTATGTTGCGAACGACTCCACTCCGAAGTTTCTCTACAAGAACAAAGGCCATGGGAAATTCGAAGAGATCGGCCTTGAGTCCGGCACCGCGCTCAGCGAAGAAGGCGCAGAACAGGCATCGATGGGCCTTGCCATCGGCGATTATCTTCACACCGGGCGTCCTTCGCTGTATGTCACCAACTTCTCCGACGAAAATGACGACCTGTATCGCAACGATGGAAATTGGGACTTCACCGAAGTTTCTTACTCCTCAGGCGTAGGCCTGCCCTCTCTTCCTTTCGTCAAGTGGGGCACAGCCTTCGCCGACTTCGATAACGATGGATGGCTCGATCTGATCGCCGTGGCCGGTCATGTCTACCCACAGGTTGACGCTTTGCCTACCGGTCCGCGATACCGGGAACCAGGGCTGGTTCATTTAAACGAACAGAATGGCGCCTTCTGCGATGCGACCGGCATGACCGGGCCGGCACTATCCGAACCACGAGTCTCTCGCGGACTTGCAGTCGGCGACTTGTTCAATAACGGAAATCTGGATGTGGTGATCGAGACGCTCGATGGAAGTCCGGCGATCCTCAAGAATGGCGGCGTTCCAGGACGCCACTGGGTCAGTTTCGAGCTGGCAGGCGTGGCCAGTAACCGGATGGCGCTCAACGCGCGGCTTCGTATTGTCGCCGGCGGAGTCACTCAGACCGATGAGATCCACAGCGGCGGTAGTTATCTGTCACAAAACGACACGCGCGTTCACTTTGGCCTCGGGACCGCTACGCGGATCGACAGCCTGGAGATTCTCTGGCCGTCCGGAAAGGTGGAGAAGTTAAATAACCTGGCAGCAGACAAATTTTATTTTCTGCTGGAAGGCCAGGGGAGCGTGGCTGCGGAAAAGGTCCGTCCCGCCAAGGCGCCTCGACCTTAGTCGCCTATTGTTTTGGGAGCGCGATCTCCGGATGCAACTTCTCTAATGCATGCAGCCGTTCGGTGCCGGGGCCGATCTGCCCGGTTTTAATCAACGACTCCGCATAGGCATACTCGACCTGGGGAACGAGGTCGTTCTTTCCAATCACGGGCTGCAGCGCCTCGATGCAACCATGGTAGTCGCCAGTCATAAACTGGCTGAGCGCCAACACGCTGCGAGCGCCGGAGTCGTCCGGGTGTGCCTTCACATAACGCAATAGCGGCGGAACAGCATCCGCATATTGCGACCCCGCAAATGCCGCGCGCCCCCAGTTATAGTCGAGTCCCTCGAGCGATGGATTCCACGCGGCTGCCTTTTTGAAGTAGGCGACTGCACCGGAGTAGTCGCTGTTCGTCGCGGCAATAGCCCCGAGATTGTTATAGCTATCTGCCACCGGGAGTCGCACCTGGTCTCTGATGGCTTCGACCTTGCGCAGCGCCGCCGGATCCGCGGGACCGGCAGAGAGCGAAGGCGATGCCTGGACTTCTGTCGCGAATGCTTGCGCCTCCTGACTCCCGGAAGTCTCCATCAGCCCTGCGAGTTTGTTTTTATCCTGCGCCAGAGTTTTGTTGGCCAGATCGCGCTCGATCGTCATCTCCGCGTGCGCTTCATCCTGATGGCCCTGTTTCATCAGGATTCTGCCCAGAAGATAGTGCGCCTTCTGAACCTGATATCGATTTCGCGAAACATCCGTAGTAAGACGGATGCATTCACGAAGCGCAGACTCCGCCTCGGGGAAACGATTCGTGTTGAAGTACAACTGCCCCAGATAGAGATAGGCGTCGGGATTGCGCGGTGCAAGCAGGATCGCCTTCTTGAGATAGGTCTCCGCCTCAGGATAATTGTTGCGAGTTACTGCGATCTTGCCGAGCGCCGCATACGTCATGGCATCGTGCGGAGAGATGGTCAGCTCCTTCTTCAGCTCCGCCTCGGCGCTTTCGAGAGGGGCGGCGTCGTTTCCAGTCGCCAGCAGGACTGCGGCGAGCAGATAATGTGCCCCCGGCAGATGCGGGTTTTCTTCAAGGGCGCGCCGGAACTCGGTTACTGCCCTGGGTTGAAAATCCGAGTCACCGTAGGCACGGCCGAACGCCAGATGAATCTCCGGTGTGTCGCCGAACGATGTTTCCATCTCTTTGAAGACCTGGACGGCGCACTTTTCATCGTCCAGGTCGAGGCAAGCCACCGCAAGGTCATAGCCGTTGGGAAAGGTTGGATCCAACGCGACGGCGGCTTCGAACTCTTTCCTTGCTTCCTGGTCGCGGTTCAGCTTGAGAAGGGCCCGTCCAAGCACCTGGTGGGCCTGGGCGAGCTGCTTGCGATCGCTGGGATGCTTTCCCAGGAACTCCCGCGCCAGCGTCTCTGCGTGGGCAAGATCGCCCATGGTTAACGCCGCTCGCGCGTAATCCAGAAGCAGAGTGGGGGAATCGGGATTCAGCGTCAGAGCTTCATCGAATAATGGACCTGCGTGCGAGTAGTCCGGGACCAGAACATAGCCGATCGCCAGCTCACCCAGCGCATCGGAGAGAAACGCGCGATACTGTCCCGCTGCGTCGCTTAGCTTGCCCTCCTGCTGCAGCTTCTGAGCGTCGTTGTAATGCTGCTCCAGGCCCGGCCCGTGGCTCGCCGTCTGGGCGCAAAGGCTCGCGGCAAAACCTAAGAGAAAAAGAGAGGATGTGCTACGGAGTTTGGAGCGGATGGACATGATGAAGCCGGGAATCGATGGGATATCCACCTCGATTTCACATCGTAACATCCCGTCCTGCGTTGCACGTGCGGAATGGTGCAGAGGTGGTCTAGGGCAGAGATGCCGCTCGCTTCACCCGAAGCCCAAAAAAAGAGACGGAAGGTGAACGAATCGTTCACCTTCCGTTTGCACTGGAGGGGTGCTAGAAGAAGTACTTCACGTTCAGCTCGATAATTCGTTGGTATGGAGCGCCGGTCTTGGCGTCCATAACTCCGAACGTCTTCGTGTTGAAGTTGTTCGAGATGCCCTTGCTGTTGTAGTCCATCGTATAGCCTATGGCGAGCGGTCCTCCGCCCCCTGACGAACTGTAATTGCCAAGCGGATGGTTTACCCAGTTGAAGGCGCTGGCGCGGAATTGTATCTGTTGTGCCTCATGGCCGGGGATCGGGAAAGACCTGTAGAGTGCCAGATCGTTATTGAAGTACGAGGTAGCACTCATATAGGGGAAGTTCTGACCGCCCTGCGTCCGGATCGCAGGCGCCGAGAAGCAGGCTCCATTGACCCGTTGGTTTTGGATGAGGCCAGAGGTTGGGTTACAGGTCAGCTTGGGAAGAATGGGAACAGGAGCGTCAGTGCCAAAGTACGTCGCACTGCCGATCCCACTGGTGAGACCCATTGCCTTCTGTTGCGCCGCTGTTCCCGGCAGACCCGTATACGAAATCCCCAGGTTGAAGTTTGGCACACCGTTCCCAAGCGCTGCGGGAATGTAGCCTCCCGCCTGCCAGGTTGAGATTCCGGAGATCGTCCATCCTCCCAGAATGCCATTCACAATCCGGTTTGAGGCATCGACTTTACCAGTCATGTAGTAGTACGACGCGTTGAAGACGAACGGCCGGTCCGTAGCGGTTGGGCCGTAGTTCAGGGCGACGTTATAGGGATTCGTCTGCAGACTTGTCCCCAGCGTCTTTGACCAGGTGCCATTCAGGTTGTAGCCGAGTTTGCCACCTGTCTTGATCCACGCCACCTGCAGCGCGTTGTAGTTGGTGTAGGCGATGCTCTGATTCATATACGCGTTCGATGTGCTGTACGCATAGCCGTAGGGGTGATAGTCTGCCGACGAGTTTCCGGTTGGAGTGCCGGTCAGGGTCGTCAGATTGGGATTCGTTCCCAGGTTCTCCGGGTTAGTCGACAAGACGCCGGTTTTCGGGTCGGGGCTGAAGAAGGCTCCTATCGGGGTTTTGTTCTGATCGGCAAGGGCGGCGTAGTTGCTGCCTTCAATGCCCTCGCTGTTGTCGGAAAGCTGATGCGTGTTGCTTCCGACGTAGGCAATATCGAACACGGAGTTCCACTTCAGTCTCTGGTCGATAGTGAAGTTGTAGGCATAGGTGAGCGGCTGACCATAGTCGCTCGGATCGAAGCCCGTTTGCGCTCCACTCGTGCACTGAATGGTGCAGGGTTTGTAGGCCAACTGGCCAATCTGCGAAAGCATAATCGACTTCGAACCCGGCAGGTTGTAGCCGAGGACGTTCTGTGCCGTAACCAGCGCCGCACCCACGTCGTTCACCTGGGTAACGAACCGGTAGGCGCCCCAACCGCCGCGAAGCATGGTCTCGCCGTTGCCGCGCAGGTCGTAGGACAGGCCCAACCGTGGATCGACATAGAGGAAACGGTTCGGCTGACCACTCAGAGGAACGCCCGCATCGATGGCATGCCAGTAATAGCCCGGTGCGTACTTGCCGCTGTTGTAGTCGGATATGACGCGAGCCGGATAGAAGACCGCCATGCCGATGTGGTCACGGTCATACCAGTGACCGATGTGCTCAAAGCGTGCGCCTAACTCGAGCGTCAGGTGCCTGGTTACTTTCCAGTTATCGGAGATGAATGCCGCGGTTGCCTGGTAGGCAGTATCGGCAATCGGAGACGAGTTATTTTCACTGTAGCCCGACACCACGCCCATGGTGAAGTTGGCCACTGCGTTATGCGGCGAACCAACCGTGGATCCGCTAAAGATATTCGGACTCGAGCCCGCACGAATGGTGAGAGAGCCATCCTGGTTGGTGCTGAACGTGCTCTGGTAGTTGTCGGTGTTCTGGGTAAATGCTCCCATCTTTACCGTGTGGGCTCCCCAGACCTTGGTCAGCGTGTCACTGAATTGTGGAGCTTCCTTACGGACCGCATAACTTCCCGGAGGGTTGTCAAAGATGGAAGCCTGCGAGAAGTCCGGGAAGGAAAAGTTTCCGGCGCTGCTGTAGGCGGGGATGTTCAGCGAGGTCGTCTGGAAGACCTTGCCGTAGCTGGCGGGATAGCCCAGCGTGTCGCGGTGGGCAGCGGAGGGATTCGGCTGGGTAAAGGGGAAGCTGCCGAACGCCCATGCCGCCATGAAGTCGTTGGTGGTTGATGCGTTGAAGTTGTGTACGAAGTGACCTGCCAGCGACTTACCGTAAAATTTCTCGGATTCGCCGCCGCCCGGGTACGGGATGGCATTGCCTGGCGTCCAGTAAAGATGGGCGCCATTGCCCTGCGCCAACTGCGCGTCGTAGGCCTGCTGGAAGGAACCGTAGATCTTCGTATTCGGACCCAGCTGGTAGTCGATCCGGAAGCGATAGATCCATCCATTGTTAATGTTCTGAATCGGCGCATAGTAGTTGACGTGGCCGACCGAGGTGGCCGAGTCCACGTTGGCCGCGGGCCAGATCTTCGCCAGAGCCGCGGCGCCGGGATCGATAAATTGAGAGGGAATCTTCTGGCCCACGTTGCCCCCCTGGGTTCCGTAAGCCGCCGGTGTGGGATTCGCTGTGCTGCCATCCGGGAATACGGTTCCGGAAAGATCGCTGCACCATCCACCCTGGGGATAGCTGCCGGATGGACTCGCAAAGAATCCGTTCGGGCATAGCTTCAGGTTATCCGCATTGTCGGTACTGAAGTCGCCCGCCATCATCTCGGGAGTGGGAATAAAGGACGTCAGCACGTTGGCGTTGCCCTGATTTTGCAGCCACCGTTCATATCCGCCCCAGAAGAAGAGCTTCTTGTTGGTGCCCGGGACCGGGCCGCCGAAGTTTCCGCCAGGATAGTAGTAGGCCTGAGGTCCCTGCGGGATGCCCTGATGATTGCTTCTCCAGTCATTCGCATTCAGCACGCTGTTGCGCGCGTCGAAGTAGGCTTCGCCGTGATACCGGTCGCCTCCCGATTTGCTGATGGTGCTTACCACCACGGGACCGAATGCCGTATCGGCGCCGAAGTTCGACGCCTGCACGCTGACTTCGGCGGTCATCTCAGGGTTGACGATCGAGACCGACGACGCCATGTTGCCCGGGTCGATGATGTTGGCTCCGTCAGCCAGCAACGCCGTTCCGCCGCGATTCACCGCGCCGTTGATGTTGATGCCGTTGCCGATAGCGCTCTGCTGTACGGAAACGTTCAAATCGTTGTACTGGGGGCTGTTCTGGGTCAGACCGGAGGACATCGTCGTCGCGCCAGGCAGCACCTTCAGCAACTCCGTTGTGTCTCGGCCAACCAGAACCAGGTTATCAATCTCTTTGGAAGTCAGCACATTGGTGCGCGCGCCGCCCTCCGTGGCAATTATCTCGCCTGCTGCTTCAACGGAGACTGTCGTCGCCTCGGAGCCTACTGCCAAAGAAAATGCTGGAATCGAACGGACGTCGCCTGCGTGGATCTCGATTCCCGTAATTTCCTTGGGCTGGAAACTCTTCGCGGCGACCTTAACCGTGTAGGTTCCCGGCACCAGCGCGGGGAAAGCGTAAATGCCCTGGCGATTGGTTTGCACAATGCGCAACGTGCCGGTCGCTTCATCGGTCAGCGTTACCTGCGCATTGGGAACTACCGCACCCGACGGATCCTGCACGGTCCCGGTCAGTTGGCCGGTCGTCTGTGCATGAGCCTTAGGCCCGGACAGAAGGAACAATGCTATTCCGATGAGCGCAAGCACCCATTGGGCTCTTCCAAAGAATTGTCGCAGGTCTCGCTGTAGTCCTCGCCTGTTAAGAACGCCTGATGCGTTTTTCATTGACATAGCCTCCTGAATTTCTGCCCACAACCATCTCCGCGAAGAACTATCGCAGTTTTGATACACTTCGCACTAGACATTTGTTAGCGACCGAAACTATAGAGGTACGATTTAAGCGATGTCAAGAAAAAACTCCAACTTGTGATGGAAAAAATTGCCACCCTTGTGGAGAACGGGGATTTTGCTCATGATCCGACCTGAAGAACGGAAGTGCCTGTATCCATTGGCCACACACAACCCGAACCGGACTTCCCTTCTCCGGCCCGATCAAAGAAGGCCAAATCGCCCCGAGGAAAACGCTGACTTCTGCCTCAAAACATATAGTTTGAGAATTTCGTCCCCGATAAAGACAAATTGGAGAGGTCTAAATGGTATGCTCGATATCTCCGACACCCACCCCGGCATAATTCGGAGCGTTTCGCATGGATAAAAGCAATACAAACGGAGCTCTAACCATATTGCGTCCTGAGGGGCACGGCCTACGGCACGTCGATCTGGCTGAGCTGCAGCTCGCATCGAGTGAGACGGCGCGGATCATCAACCGCGACATCGTCCTCGAGTTGATTCGGACCAGCCAGCCCATCTCGCGCGCCGATCTGGCGCGGCTTTCCGGCCTTGGAAGAAGCACCGTCTCGCAAATCGTAGAGCAGCTTATCGACGAAAACTGGGTGCGGGAAGGCGCCATGGGCACACTCCCGCGAGGACGCAGACCAACCATGGTCGGACTCAACGGAGACCTGGTGGCGATCGCGGTCGATGTCCATCCCAAGCAAGCCAGCGTAGCTCTGGTCGATCTGAATGGGCGGCTGCTTTCCCGCCGGCCCGTGCCCATCAGCTCCGATCCGGCCGCATCCGTGCGCCTCATCATCGAGTGCATGCAGCGCATCCGTCCCACCGCGGACCAGATATTGACCCAGGGCATCGGCATCAGCCTGCCCGGAAGAATCAATCCCACCACGCAGCGGCTGATCTTTGCTCCGAACCTGAAATGGCCGGAGTTCGATATCAAAACAATGGTTGAGGCCAAGATGGGCCTGCCCGTCATGTTGGAAAATGATGCAACCGCATGTCTGCTGGCCGAGCGCACCTTCGCACGCATGGATGGAGTGAAGGATGCCGTGCTGGTCGCCGTCGGCGAAGGTGTGGGGACCTGCGTTCTCGCCAACGGACAACTCTACTCCGGGCACAACGGCATGGCGGGAGAGTTCGGCCACGTCCTCGTCGACCCCAGCGGCCCGCGCTGCGGCTGCGGAAAGAGTGGATGCTGGGAAGTCTTCAGTTCCAGCCGCGCCGCACTGCGTTACTACCGCGAGTTGAAGCCCAAGGGCCCCGTCGTCACCTTCCAGGAACTGCTCAACCGTGCTGAAGACGGCGATACCGCAGCCGCGCAGGCCCTGACCACACAGGCCAAATGGATTGGCCGCGGATTGCGCATTATCATCGCCAGCGTCTCTCCCAGCACGATTCTGATCGCCGGCGAACTCACCGCCGCCTGGCACCGTTTCGGCCCCGTCATCGAGAAGGAAGCTGCTGACCTTGTCCTGGCCGGCAGCTCGCCGCTGATCCGCGCCACCCACGGCGGCGAAATCGCACGGCTGCGCGGAGCCGCAGCGCTGGTCTTTCAGCGCGGAGCACGCCGCACCACCGCAACCGTTCCATCGCAGAACGGGGCGGTCAAACTCGCCTGATGGCCGGTACCGATGGCTCAGCCACTTGAGACTCCGCCAAACCCAGTGATACACTGAGCGTTAGGTTGAGGTGCCGGTGCCGCAGGGCATACGGGATTGCACAGGGAGTCAAGAACCCCTTCCTCCGCACCAATCCACACATCTTTTTCTCCGGTCTTCTTGCTCCGGACTTCAAGGGGTCACAAGCTACAGCATGCTCACTCTTCTCGTTATTATCCACATCATCGTCTCGCTGTTTATCGTTGGCGTCGTCCTCCTGCAGCAGGGCAAATCGGCCGACCTCGCCGGCGCCTTTGGCGGTCAGGGCTCGCAGACGGCCTTCGGTCCGCGCGGCGCCGCGAACCTTCTCACCAAGCTCACCACCTGGTCCGCGGTCATCTTCATGCTGACCTCCATCGGCCTCACCGTCATGCTCTCGCGCTCCAGCGGCGACCACTCCGTCCTCTCCGGCACCAAGACCGCGCCGGCGAGTCAGTCCGTACCCGCAAAGAAGTAAAGCTGCTTCTGGAGATCAAACCGAAGATCAAGAATGCGCATGCCACCAGGCTGCGCATTTTTCACGCGCCGAAATAACCGCGATAATCTCCTTATGCCGAAGTTCTCTGCTCTCACCCTGCTGCTTGCGCTCGCGCTTCCCGCCGCCGCACAGAAATCCGCGCCGTCACCGCAGCCGACTCTGAACTCCAACTCCCCATGGCTCTTCGTCGGCTTCAAAGGCAACGGCGAAGACGGCGTCTATTACGCGACCAGCCCCGACGGCTACCACTGGACCATCGCCAATCAGGACCGCCCCGTCTTTCATCAGACACCGCCCAGCGAGTTCTCGCCCAGTCTCTCCAGCCGCCCAAATCAAAACGAGCTCATGCGCGATCCCTTCATCCAACGCGGCCCCGACGGCACCTTCCACATGGTATGGACCTGGTCCTGGCGATCCCCCGTCGTCATCGGACACTCCACCTCCACCGACCTCCTCCACTGGACCCAGCACCAGCAGCTCAATATCCTCGCCAACGAGCCCTCTGCCCTCAACGCCTGGGCTCCCGCCCTCTACTACGAGCCCGATCATCAACGCTGGCTCATCTTCTGGTCCTCCACTATCCCCGGCCGCTTCCCCGGCGATGACTCCGGCGACTCCGGACTCAATCACCGCATCTTCTTCACCACCACTCCTGACTTCAAAACTCTCACCCCGGCCAAAGTCTTCTTCGACCCCGGATACAGCGTCATCGACGCCACCCTCCTCCATACCGGTTCCAACTACCACCTCATCTTCAAAGACGAGCGCAAGACCCCGCTCAAAAAAGTTCTTCAGATAGCCTCCGGCCCCACCATCGAAGGCCCGTGGAGCACCATCACTCCACCCATCTCCGATCACTGGTCCGAAGGCGCCGCCATCATCCCGGTCGCCGCAACCGCCAGTTCTCCGGCCGGATATCTCGCCTACTACGACCACTACCACGACCCGCAGCGCTACGGCGCGCTCTTCTCGACTGATCTCACCACCTGGACCGACGCCACCAGCCGCATCACCTTCCCCGCCAAGCTTCGCCACGGATCGTTTCTCCGCATCAGCCAGGCCGAGTACGATCGCATCGTCAATCTCCAGCAACCGTAAAAAAGATCCGCTCTTTCTTCGCCATCTCGTAACCAACCGCGAACCGGTGCAATCTCTTGTTTCGAGCCTATATTCAATCTCCACGAATCCCTTTAGTCTGGTAGAGCGATGATTCTGGAAACCATCCCCGTCGGGCCCCTGCAGTGCAACTGCACCATCCTCGGCGATGAGATCTCGCACGAGGCCATCGTCGTCGATCCCGGCGATGAGGTCTATCGCATCCTTGCCCGCCTCGCCATTCACTCTCTTACGGTCAAACACATCGTCATCACCCACGCCCACATCGACCACATCGCCGGCGCTCACCGTCTGAAACGAATCACCGGCGCTCCCATCCTCTACAACGAGCACGATCTGCCCCTGGTCAAGATGATGGATATTCAGGCCGGCTGGCTCGGCGTCCCCACTCCCACCGTCCCCCAACCCGACGACACCCTCGACGACGGCAAGCTCATCTGGGTCAGCGGCATCAGCGGCTCCATCCTCCACACTCCCGGCCACACCGAAGGCTCGGTCTGCTTCCATCTGCCGGCGCAAAATTTACTCTTAGCCGGAGACACTCTCTTCGCCGGCTCGGTCGGGCGAACGGACCTGCCGGGAGGCGACACGCAGAAACTTCTCAAATCCATCTACGAACGAATCCTCACGCTTCCCGACGAGGTCACTGTCATTCCGGGCCATGGACCGGCAACCACAGTCGGCCAGGAACGCGATTCCAACCCATTTTTGTAATACCTTTTGTTTCATCATGTTTTACGTTGCTTTGAATCAAACGCATTAGAAGCATCGCATGAACTAGTAACTCTCGTGGTTCAATTTTTGACCATGCACGATGCGTTCCAAACCCTTCGCAAATTCCCCCGTCGGCCCTAATAAACTTACGACCACGCGTCCCGATTCGGCGATCCCATAGAACGATCCCGGGTGTACCACCACACCCGCCTCCCGCAACAGCATCTCTGCCGCATCCATCTCACCGCCTCTCTGCGGCAACCGAAAAATTGCGCTCCACCCCGCTTCCACCCGCAGCGTCTCCACGATGCTCTCGCGGGCAAGACGAAGGTTCCCCCGGACCCGTTCCAGAATCTGCCCTTGAATCCCCCGGCGTCCAGCCAGCCATGAAGGCAGCGCCATCTGCACCGGAGCATTCATCGACAGAAACGTATCCGCCACCACCTCCAGCCGCCCCATCGCCTCCCGCCTCTGTGCCTCCGGGCCCAGCCCTGCGATCCAACCAGCCTTCATCTGCGGCAACCCGGCAATCTTGCTCATCCCGCTCAGACAGAACGTCAACACCGGGTGAGCCCCGGCGGCAAAACTCGTCAATCCCATCCCATCCAGCGGATAATCCAGAAACACCTCATCCACAATCAATGCCAATCCATGCCGCGCGCAGATCTCTTCCAGCCTCTGTCTCGCTGCAGCCCCGGTAGCGTGCCCCGTCGGATTATTCGGATGCACCACCACAATCGCCTTCGTCCTCGCGCCGATGCGTTTCTCCAACTCCGCAAAATCGATCCACCATCCCTGGTCGTAAAAGAGCGGATAGCTCCGCAGCTTCACATCTTCCAGATCGGCCAGAAAATCGAAGAGCGGATAGCTCGGCTGCGCCACCAGAACTTCATCCCCCGCATCGCACAGCAGACGGAACAGGTACGCATACGCCTCGCTCGTGCTCGTCGTCAGCACCAGCGTATCCGGATCCACCTCCGCCCCATGATCGCGGTAATACCCCGCCACCGCCTCTCGCGCCTGCCGCATTCCGCGCGGATCGGGATCGTACGTCAGTGCGCCCACGCTTGCCAGTGGCGGCAGGATCGTCGCGGCATCATAATCAAATCCGCAAACCGTCGGGTTCGAGACTGTCAGATCGATCAGATCGCGTCCCGCCGCTCGCGCCTCCCTGATCGCCGCGGCAAACGCGCTCTCCCGCACATCCCATCCCGTTCGTGCTGAAAACCGGTAGCTCACCCCTCCATGCTAACTGCCGTAACGTCAAAAATGAGAAAGGGTGGTATGCTTGCCGCGATCATCGAAGATCTCCGCGCGGTGGCCGCAGCCGCTGGAGCCGAAAGGATCGCGACATGCCCCCCCGAAAATCCCCTCCCGCCAAAGCCGCCACAACGTTCAAACGCGCATCTCTGCCCTTTGCCCCCAGAGTGCCCGCACGTCCTTTTGTCGACCCGGACCTTCTGCTTCGCCGCGCGAAACCCAAAGTCGCCGCAACAAAATCCGCCGCGCTCTCGGCCATTCAAAAGAACTATGCCAAACCCGCCAAACAGAGCCCGAGCAACGTCCTGGGCGATCCCACGCAAAGCCTCCAGACCTTCACCCTTCCCGACCTCGCGCAATATACGAAAGAAGCGGCCTACTCCACCATCGCCAGCAAAGACGTTCATCTCTTTTACGTCGGCCGCGACGACGTCCACGACATTCTGAAGTACATTCTCTCCCGCGTCACCATCTCGCTCTACTTAAACATGTTCGGCTTCGATGACTCCGAGTTGAACAACCTCCTCATGCAGAAGGCACTCAACCCCGCCGTCACCATGCTCATCACGCTGGACAAGAGCCAGGCCGGCGGAGTCCACGAGAAAGCTCTCCTCGCTGCCGACCAGGCCTACAACCTCGCCGCCTACAACACTCACTTCGTCCTCGGCCAATCCTCCACCCGTCAGATCAGCCACACCAAAGGCTTCGTCGCCGACGGCCGCGTCGCCGCCGAGGGATCGACCAACTGGTCCACTTCCGGCGAAGGCACCTTCGTCGTCAACGGAAAACCCGGCGGCCCCGGCTACGTCGCGCAAAACAACACTCAGTCCGTCATCACCGATCCGGACACCATCGTCCGCTTCCAGACCGAGCTTATCGCCGAACACATGATCGCGCAGTCCCAGCAAAAACCTGCCGCCACGCCGCGCCAACTCCCCCTCGCCCACGGCGCCACGTAGAACAACAGCGCGAGGAAAAGATAACCTCCAGCGCAACCTGGCGCCGCCTGCAACGCCACCTGTCATCATGCGCAGTTCCCTGCTCGATAACTTTCCGGAGTGCAACTCGTACTTCTGCCAGTTCACACGCTGTCGCAGATTCGCTAGTCTTCTTCTTATCGTCGCGTGTAAAAACACCTGCTCCGGGGCCAGACGACACCGTATCGGGCGCGTTTACATCGACGACTGGGCCACCAGCCCAGAATCTTCATAGTCCTTCCGCAACTCTAGCGCTCCTCGTCCGGCAGTCCGCCGGACGGGGGCTTTTTTTGCCGCGCAAAGCAACCGCTATCTCAGCCCTCCGCCCCACACCTCGACCGGTTCGCAATGGCCCAGTTCGAACGGCTTGCACGGCGTAATCAATCGGGCCGCCGAGCCCGCAAGAATGTTATGCCCCCGAGTCGTCGGGTGCAGATCATCCCAGAACAGGAACGTGTCCGGATTCACCAGAAAATTCCCCTGCGAACTCGAGGTAATATCCGCAAAACCAAACTTCGCGGGCGAAGCAATAATCTGGTCGAACAGACTGAAGACGTCGAATTGAATCAGGTTCAGCTTCCTGCCCGGATTGAAGTCGCGCAGAATATCAATCCCCGCTTTCAGCACGCCGTTATACAACACACTCGCCTTGGTTGCGGGAATCGACGTCGCCGGTGAACCGTTCAATCGCGGCACCGCACCCAGCGGTGGAAGATTCGGAATGATGAACTGCGTCGCGCCCGCCTGAATCAGGCGTTGAATATTAAGCGCCTGATTGACCCCCGCGTCGATCACGTCCTTCGTCGAAGTCGCGTTCAGAATATCGATCGCCCCGCCCCACACGATGAACAGCGTCTTGTCGGTAATCTTCGGCGACGTGGCAAGATAGTCCGTGATCTGCTGGCCAATGTTGTCCACATTCACAAACAGCGAATCCGATGGCCCGAAGGCGAAAACTCCAGTGCCCTGGCCCGTCGTAGCAAATCCGTACGCATAGTCGGTTCCGCCATCCAGCGAGCTCTTGATCACCGGCTTCGCTGGCAGAGACGCCGCCAGCTGTTCCACCCACACACCGAAATAGTTGTGCGCCGCCGGCACCGTATCCATGCCATCGGTAAAGCGGCCATCCGTGTAATCGGCAACCGGCCCCGGCACCCGCACTCCATACTTCAGCTGCGTCAGATGCGCGACGTTCCCGGTATCCGATAGCGAATCGCCGAAGATCACGATCGACGTGTATTGCTGGGCACTGGCCAGCGCCGCGGTCATCGAGAACAAAAGCGCAGTAACAAACCACAGCAGCGTGCGCGAGCGTCGCGCCGGAGAATTTCGGTTGCAATCAGAAGTCATCAGGCGGAAGGCAGGATCATTCAATCGCAGATAGGTTCGCATAAGTCTCTCGCAGTCCCAAAGGAATTTGAAAAGCATGGCCCGGATGTCACCCAACTTACACCCTGCCGAATCATGCATCAACCAAAACAGCGCAGCGCGCCCACCTCCCTTACAATTATTTTCAGCGTATGAAGTCATCTCAGATCCACGCAGCCTTCTGATTCTCAACCGCTCGCTGAACCATAGTCGTTCCCAGGAAAGGATCTTCCGTGGCCGTGGTCTCTCCCTTCATCTTCTGGCCCTGCGTTTTAGGAGTAGTCTTTCTCGTCATCGGTCTGGTCGATAGCCGAAGAGAGTTCGCCGCAGCCAGCGGACTCGAAAAACTCGTCGCCCTGGGATTCGTCTTCGTCGCCGCGCCCCTGGCCACCTTCGCCGGTGAGCATCTCGCCGGCCCTCGAATTCTCATGCAGCTGGTTCCGTCCTGGATGCCCGCGCACTTCTTCTTCGCGGTCTTCGTCGGCATCGCCCTGCTTGCCGCTGCCCTCAGCCTTTCGCTGAAGCGGTACGTCGTCTGGTCCGCTCCCTTACTCGCCGCCATGTTCTTCCTCTTCGTCCTGATGATTGACCTTCCCGCCTCCATCGCTCACCCGAAGATCCGGCTCTTCTGGACATTGACGCTAAGAGAAACCGCGTTCGGCGGCGGCGCTCTCGCTCTTGCCGGACTGATGCTGCGGCAAAACCACCATCGCCTCGGGCAGATCCTGATAACCATCGCACGCTTCTGCATCGGCATTCCCTTCGTCGTCTACGGCATCGAGCACTTCATGCACCCCGAGTTCGCCCCCGGCGTTCCACTCACCAAACTGACGCCCGCCTGGGTTCCGCTTCCCCACCTGTTGGCCTTCCTCGTCGGAGCAGTCCTGCTCGTTGCCGGAATCGCCGTCCTGCTCAACAAAGGATCGCGAGTCGCCGCAGCCTGTGTCGGCCTGGTGATGACCTTGCTGACGTTGTTTCTCTACACTCCGATTCTGGCCATGGACACGAAACCGCAGATCATCGAAGGGGTGAATTACGTCGGAGACACCCTTCTCTTCGCCGGAATCGCTCTGCTCCTGGCCATGGCATTCCCTGCGACCAATCGCGCCAGCCCTGCGAGCTCTCCCCGATGACCGCGATGACCCCGGTAACCGCCGTCCTCTTCGACTACGGCCAGGTCCTCTCCGCGCCGCCCGACCCCGCCGCCTGGGCTCGCATCCGCGCCATCACCGGCCTCCCCGAAAACATTCTCCACCGCGAATACTGGGCCCATCGTCATGCCTACGATCGCGGCGACCTCTCCGCCCCCGCCTACTGGAACAAAGCCGCCGCAGGAGCCGGAATCGTCCTCGCCCCTGACCAACTCACCGATCTCATCGCCGCCGATACTGACTTCTGGTCAACCCTCAATCCCCCGATGCTTGACTGGGCAAAACGCCTGCAACGCGCTGGCATCCGCATCGGCATTCTTTCCAATATGCCCGACGCCATGGAAGCCGGCCTCCGCGCACGCCATCACTGGATCGAAGCGTTCGACCACCACACCTGGTCCCACTCTCTCAATCTCGCCAAGCCCGAACCCGCCATCTACCTCCACGCCGCCGAAGGTCTCCGCACGCCGCCAGCCAACATCCTCTTCATCGACGACAGAGCCGAAAACGTCGAAGCCGCCATCGCCGTCGGCATGCAGGCCATCCAGTACACAACTCATCGCGTCTTCGAGCAGGAGATGCACGCTCGCGGACTCGGCCACCTGCTACAACTAGAAGGTCATCCCGTTTCCCAAAACGGGAAGCTATAGTACCTCCGTAACGTCTTTCGCAATTTCTTCGACCACAACCGCATCACAACCCATGGATAGTTAAGGTCAGGCTGCAACAGCGCAATGCCCGCAGCCAGCAACCCATGCAGACGAAGATCCCGCACTCTCTCCGACGTATCGCTGCCGGTCTCTGCGGCTTCGTGGCCTTCACCTTTACCTCTCCGCTTCTCCCCGCACAAACCACCGGCCCGCAGCAACTCGCCTTCGCCGGCCTGCTCGGCTCCACCAATTCACAACGCAACGCGCAGTTCAACGCCGTCCAGGCCGACGCCTCCGGCAATCTCTATCTTCTGCTCGACCAGAAAGACGGCGTCCGCCTGATCAAGACGGACGCCTCCGCGACCAACATCCTCGCGCAAACCCAGCTCGGCGCCGCAGGCGACATCGGCCTCGTCATGGCGCTCGACCCCGCAGGCAATCTCTACGTCGCCGGCACCACCACCTCCGGCAGCATCACCGCGACCGCAGGAGCAGCATTCCCCGCGCCCACCGACACATCGACAAACGCCTTCATCGCCAGGTTCGATGCAAACCTGAATCCGCTCTTTGTCACCTACGCCGGCAGCGGCCACCTCTCCGTCACCGGCCTGGCCGCAACCGCCGACTCCGTTTTTCTTACCGGCAGCATCTTCGCCTCGACCCTCCCCATCACACCCTCCGCCATCATTCAATCCCCCGCAGCCGGCAGTCTGCAAAACGGCTTCGTCGAACGCTTCAACTCCACCGGAACCGCTCTGCTCTACGCCACCTATCTCAGCGGCCAAAACGGCAACACCTCTCCCGCCGCCATCGCCGCCGACGCAAGCGACAACGCCTACGTCACCGGCTACACCACCAGCGCTGGCTTCCCCACACTCAACGCCCTGGTCCCGGAGATCATCCCCAACACACCCAATACCACCTCCGGCTTCCTCACCAAACTCACTCCCGCCGCCGACGGCCTCCTGTTCTCCACCTTTCTCCCCGGCGCCGGAATTACCTCCCTCGCGCTCGCACCGGACATCCAGAATCCCGCCGCGCAGGACCTGCTCCTCTCCGGCTCCATCGCTCTCGGCCAGTTTCCCGTCGCCACCGTCTCCACTCCGCTCGTCAGCACGCAATACCAGGTCCTCCTCCGCCTGCCGCTCGACGGCAGCGCCGTCCTCAACTCGACGCTCCTCGCCCCCGGCTCTCAATCCATTCTCGCTGCAGCGCCCGATCAAAGCATCTGGGTCGCCGCCACCCTCACCACACCCTCCTGGCTTCTCCCGCTGACTCCGCTCTCCACCATCGGCAACAGCTACGCTCTCCGCGTGAACCAGCAAGCCGCTGCATCTCCAGTTCCTGCATTTCCAGTTATTGACGAGACTCTTCGCTTCGGCGGCCTTCCCACCAACAACCCAACCTTCGCCAGTTCTCCCATCACTCTCACCTCCATCGCAACCCGCCCCGACAGCGAACCCATCTTCGCCGGCAGCGTCTCTCCCACCGCAAGCTCCAGCCTTCTCGCCACGGAAACCTACGACCTCCCGCTCTACAACACTCCCACCTCGGCTCTGCCTTCCGACCTTCGTTCCGCCGCGCTCGCTCCCGGGGCCTGTACCGGAAGCCTCTGCTCCGGCTTCGCCGCCTACCTTGCCAAACTCAGCCTCGCCTCCGCCACCAGTTCTTCCGCCCCCAGTCTCTCGTTCTCCACCGACAGCGCTCCCAACATCACGCTCCGCAACCTCGGCAGCACAGCCGCCACCAACCTGCAACTCTCCGCCACCAACTTCATCGTTGCCCACAACTGCCCCGCCACTCTCGCGCCCGGCGCCGAATGCAGCATCGCCCTCACTGCGACCTCCACCAGCCCCGGCACACTTACCGCGCAGGCCGCTAACGCCGCACCGCAAGCCGCCACGATCCCTGCCTCCACCACGATTCCCACTCCCATCGCCTTCACCCCGAAAGAACTGGACTTCGGCATCGTCACTGCGACGAGCCAGCCTTCTATCCGCACCCTCACCCTCACCAACCTCACGGCGCAGCCGCAAACCTTCACCGCGAAGCTCGGCAGCAATCAGCGCACCCCGTACACCTTTGCCGAATCCTCTTCCTCCTGTCCCCTCACCGCCATCAACACCTACACTCTGGCTGCCAACGCCACCTGCACCCTCACTCTCAGCTTCACCGCCTCCGCCAGTCCCGGCGATGACGGCTTCGCCCAATCCAACTGGACCATCGGCTCCGGCTCCGGCTCCGTCCTCCTCACCGCCTACACCCAGGCCGCATCTCTCAACCTCTCCGCAACCGAGATCGACTTCGGCACCCAGTTCGGAGTGACTCCCGCCGCTGGCCCGCGCCTTCCGCGCTATCTCTATCTCTCGAATAACTCCGACACCTCGGTCACACACACCCCGATCACCCTCGCCGCTCCTTTCACCCTCACCGATCGCTGTCCCACCACACTGCCGCCCCACAGCGTCTGCCAACTGGAGGTCGACTACAACTCCCCCATCGCTCCATCGGCCGACTCCACCACGCTCACGCTCGATCAGGGCCTCACCGTCCTCATCACCGGCAGCACCAAACCGCCCCAGACCGGCACCGGCACCATCGTCAATCCGAATCTTTCCGTCAGTCCCGCCACCGTCACCTTCTCCACTCCCGTCGTCGTCACCGGCTCCTCCGCTACGACGCAGCCCGTCACCATCGGCAACACCGGCGTTCCATCCTTCGCGCTCTCTCTCGCCATCAGCGGCGACTTCACCTTCACCACCGACTGTCCCGCCACTCTCCCCGGCAACAGCACCTGCACCGCGCTCATCACCTTCGCTCCATCGCAGCCCGGAACCCGCCAGGGTCTGCTCGCCGTTACTGCGGGCGCCGGAACCTCTCCCGCCTTCGTCTCGCTCACCGGCACCGGAACTGCAATCTCCACCACTCCCAACAGCAGCCTCGCATTCGGCAGTGTTCTCCTCGGCCAGCCGAGCGTCCAGTGGACCAAAATCACCTCGCCCTTCAGCACCCTCACCGCCACCAGCTCCGTGCAGGACTTCAAGGCCGTCCTCGTCGAAGACACCGGCTTCGGCCACGGCGAGCCACCCACCTCCGCCTTCCTCCCCACCTTCACCGGCCCCTGCACCAACTGCTGGCTCGGCGTTCAGTTCACGCCCTCCGCCGCGGGTCCGCAGACTGCAACCCTCACCCTCACCTCGACCTCCTCCGGAACGCCCTCGCCCTTCACGCTCACTGGAACCGGCCTTCCCCTCACCGGCCTCATCCTCACCCCGCTCACCCAGGACTTCGGCCCCATCCCGATCCATAGCACCAGTGCGCCAACTCTCTTCACCCTCACCAACCTAACCTCCGCCCCGGTCTCCCTCTCCGCTCCCGTCACCACCGGCAACTTCATCCTCGCCGACTCGACCATAAACCCCACCGGCGGCCTCCCCTGCAACGGTTCTCTCGCCCCCAACGCCTCCTGCTTCGTCAACGTCGTCTTCGCCCCAGCAACCACCGGCCCCCTCACCGGCTCCCTGACGATCGCAACCGCTTCCGCAGCCGTGTCTTCGACGCTCACCGGTTTCGGCAGTCCCGACCCAGGCCTCGCCCTCAACCCAGCCGCCCTCATCTTTGCCAACGTCCCCGGTCCCAGTTCCACCCAGCAGACCATCACCCTCACTAACACCGGCTCAGCCACCCTCCAGATCGCCACTCCCACCAACACCACACCCAGCTTCGCTTCCACCACCACCTGCACCACCCTTGCCCCAGCGGCCACCTGCACCATCACTGTCCTCTTCGCTCCCACCGCCGCCCTCGTCACCGACACGCTGCAAATCCCCGTCACCAGTTCACTCACCGGCCCGGCCAATTACACCGTTCCACTCTCCGGCAACTACACCCTTGAAGACTCCGGCCTCCAGATCCTCCCCAACCAAACCAGCTACGGCCCCACTCCCGACGGTGCTCTCGGCGGCACGCGCCAATTCACCATCAACAACCTCACCGCGAAATCCCTCACTCTCGACATCGCCCTGCCGCGCCAGTTCGTTCTCTCCAGTAGCCCCTGCGCCGCCCTCGCCCCCAACGCCTCCTGCCAATTCGCCGTCACCTTCCTTCCCCTCACCAACGGCGACATCACCGGAACGCTCTTCGCCCAGGCCACACCCGCCGACGGCTCCGCCACCCTCAACGGTCTTGGCTACGTCGAAGGCTACGGCGTCGGCTCCTCCACTCTCGCCATCACCGGCAACATCATCCCCAGTTCCAGCGGCCCCGGCAACCCGCTCGACTTCGGCCAGGTCAGCTCCGGCCAATCTGCCGCCCAAACCCTCACCCTCACCAACCAGGGCACATCGCCGCTCACCATCCGCCGCATCACCAGCGAGTGGCCCTTCCTCGTCACCTCCACCACCTGCGGCGCCACTCTCTCCGCCAACCAGACCTGCACCATCACCCTCGCCTACACTCCCCTCAATCAAACCGCCATCGGCTCTCCCTCCACTCCACCCGCCGCCGACACCGGCACCCTCGTCATCGAGAGCGACGCTCTCAGCGGCCCCGACTTCATCACCCTCACCGGCACTGCAGCCCCCGCGCAAACCGCAACCCCGGTCAACACCGCCCCGCTCGTCTCCTACACCACGTCGCAGAGCTCTCTCACCTTCGCCTCCACCCAGGTCGGCGACGCTGCCCAGCCGCAGACCATCACGCTTGCCAACACCGGCACCGTCCCCATCCACATCACCGCCCTCCGCACCACACCCGACTTCACCGTCGACAGCAACTGCAGCGCGATCCTCCCCTCCTCCAGCTGCATCCTCATCGTCACCTTCACCCCGCAACCCTCCACCTCCACCACGCGCATCGGCGCCCTCGAGATCACCTCCGACTCGAGCTCCGCCCTCGACTTCATCAGCCTGCTGGGCGACGCCACGCCCTCCCCACTCACCCTCGCCCCCATCGCGCTCGACTTCGGCACCGTCCAGCTCGGCAGCTCCAGCACTCTTCCCCTCCAGATCACCAACACCAGCCCCTTCCCTGCCACCTTCAACAGCGTTACCGCCACTGGCGACTACGCCGTGTCCGGCAGTTGTCCCGCCCCCAACAACCCTCTGCCTCCCGCCACCGGCTGCACCCTGCAAATCACCTTCACCCCCACCCAGACCGGAACCCGCACCGGCAACGCCGCCATCTCCACCTCGCTCTCGACTCTGCCCATCACCGTTCCCCTCACCGGAGTCGGCGTTCAGTCTCACCTCCAGATCGCACCCTCCGCCCTCAACTTCGGCAACATCGCCATCGGAGCATCCGCCAATCTCACTCTCACCCTCACCAACACCGGCTCCGCCTCCGTCGACAATCTCACCCTCACCCTCATCGGCGACTTCGCCGTTACCGGACCCTGCTCCACCTCCACCCTCACTCCCGGTTCCAGTTGCCCCGTCACCGTTACCTTCAGCCCCACCGACCTCGGCCCGCGCAGCGGCTCCCTCACCGTCGCCAGCACCGACGCCAACTCCCCCGCACAGATTCCCCTCTCCGGCGCCGGCGTCTCCAACGGCAGCTTCCTCCTCACCGTCAACGGAGGCTCCAGCGGCGCCGCGACCGTAGTCACTGAGCGTCCCGCCACCTACAACCTCCAGCTCACTCCGCAGTCCGGCTTCACCGGCACCGTCATCCTCAACTGCACCCCCATCAACCCCGGCCTCTACGCCACCTGCTCGCTCCTGCCTTCGAGCATCATGCTCAGCGGAGCCGCCCAGAACGCCGTCGCCACCATCAACACTGTCACCTCGGTCAACCCCGCCGCCACCGCAGCCAACACACCCGCGCATCCCGGCCTCAGCCGAACCCTCTTCTGCCTTCTTCCCGCCTCGCTCCTCTTCTTCTGGACCGGACGCAACTCCTGGAGCTGCCGCAACCAGAAAAAGACCCGCCGCGCCATTCTCTGGCTGCTTCTCCTCGCTGCAACTGCGTGTTGGCCGACAGGCTGCGGCGGCGGCGGCGATCCCAACCTCCGCACCACCCCGGCCGGCACGTATCAATATCAGATCACCGCCAACTCCACCACCGGCGTCCAGCTCACCCAGACCGTCACCCTCAACCTCACCGTCACCGCCCACTGACCGCTTGGCGTTATTCCACCCGCCCCAGGTAACGATCCAGCCAGTCCAGCACCGTCTTCACCAGCTTCGGGCGTTGTTCCGTGATGTCATGTGGCGTATCGAGAAGCACGTGACTCTTGTCTTTCTCCGCTGTCCCCAGCATCGCAAAGAGCGGGTCTTGCGAGATATCGACGGGAAACGTGAAATCGTAGCGCCCATTCACCATCAGAATCGGCTTCTTCATACGCGGCGCAAAGTCCGCCTGATCGCCGCCCGGCGGAGGCGAATCCAGAAAATACCCTCCATCCAGCAGAACCGCCGTTTTCAAACGATCCTGCAGCAACGTAGAAATAGTGACACCCTCTACCGCTCCCATGCTCACACCCAGGTAGGCCAGTTTGTCCTTGTCGATATCCGGTCGAGTGGCAAGATAGTCGAGCGAACGCGCAGCATCCTTGTACCAGTCCGTGGTCAGTTGAATGTTCTGCGCCCCGTGGGGAAGAGCAAACTTCACCCGCCGCTCGTAGGTGTTCTCATAGATCGGATACATCACGGCACGGCCGCTCTGAACGATGTAGTCGAAGAACTTGGTATCGCCTAACTCGCGCCCATTTTTGTTGTCCGGGATAAACATGATTCGTGCGCTGGGAAAGAAAAGCACGGTCTGGAACGGCGGCCGCACATTCTTGGGAAGAAACAGATACGCGGACATTCGCTCGCCACGGTAAGCCGTATCGAAGCTCACTTTCTCTTCGCGCCAGTCCGCCGTCTCCTTCACGATGCCATCGACCTTCGCATTCAGATTCGTCTTCGGGTACGAGTAAAGCAGCTCGTAAGCTTGAAACACGCTGTCCGGCGCAGGCTTGGCGTGCGTGAAGTCCCGGCTGTTGCGAACCAGTAGAGCTGTCGCCTTCTCCGGCATCGGGTTAATGTTCTTCACACAGCGAAAGCCGTTTTTATCCGAACGATCGAAAGGCGACAGCGCCTCCGGGTCGGAGTACAAATAAGCCGGCGAGCTCCAGGCGCCGCCCAAAATCAGGCGAGAGTCCAGGCGAGAGTTCCCGCCTACGCTGTTGGCAACCCACTCCCTCACGTTGCCTGCCGTGTCGTAGGTTCCATACGGGCCGATACCCTTGTACGTCCCCACCGGCGCCAGTGCGCTGCTCGATATATTGCTGGCAGGCACGGTGTAGCGCGCAACCTCCGCCGGCGCCGTTTGGAACCACTGCGCCATGACGGGAAGCTGCTTTCCCACAAACGCCGCATAGGCCGAGGCCTCAAACCAACTCACGCCCGAGACGGGAAAATCCGCGCGGCCCTCCGGATAGTGCCCCCCAACCCACGTCGATGGGCCGGCGCGCCCGGTCGTATCGCGAAACTCCGCCATGGCGTCGCTCCACGAGAGATCGCGGCCATCCATTTTAAAACTCGCCGGCCAGTACTGCTTCTTTTCGTAGCCTCCCGCGTCGACAAAGTTCTGATACTCACGGTTCGTCACTTCGTAACGGTCCACATAGTACGGAGGCAGTTCGAACGGCCCCGCCCAGCCCACGAAGGCAATATCTTGCTCCCAGTTGCCGCCGGGAACAGGCACCATTCCCGCAGGCGCACTCCGCGCCGCGTCCAGTGCGAAGTTCATCCTGTCGCGGATCTCCGGTGCTGTGATCAGATTGCTTCCCCCGGCCTTCGATATCTTCCAAAGAAAATATCCGTTCGGAATGCGAACCTTTTCCAGCGGCGTCACCCCCAGGCGATGCCACGGCGCGCCCGGCGAAGCATAATCCTGGATCTCCACCATAGCTCCGGACGGCGTGGAGTCGACTGAAACGACGCTGCTGTTGTCATCCGCCAACTGCTTGAGCTCTGCGCTGTTCGGTAGATACTTTTGTGCTCTCTCGAGCACGTCAAAGGCGGCAAGAGATTGATTGGCTTCCAGAAGATCGTTAAATTGCGGAACCGCATCTTCGCGAGCCCAGCGCAGGTCCGACGAGCGATGGTACAGCCACGCGCCGACCGCAGTCGCAACCAGAAGAGCAATCGCCACAGCCCCCGCAACCCTCCCCCACGAACGCTCCGCTGCCTTCCACTGCAGCGACGTCGAGCTGATCTGAGCCCCCAACTCCGACGTATCCCGAACCATCTCCGCCGCCGACTGATACCGGGCAGCCGGATCCTTCTCGAGCGATCGTGTGACGATCTCTTCGGCCAGCGGCGGCGCGTCGAATCGAATCTCGCGCATCGGCGTCGGCGACTTCTCCGTAATCGCATGCAGCACACCCATCACGCTGTCCGCACGAAACGGCGTCCGCCCCGTCAGCATCTCGTAATACACCACCCCAAGACTCCACAGGTCGGTCCGCGCGTCGAGTATCTTTCCATGCGCCTGTTCCGGCGACATATAAAGCGGCGTACCCAGAATGCCCTGCGTCCCCACCAGCGACTGCGTTGCGTCCGTCGCTTTCGTCTCGCGCAGCTTGGCCAGCCCGAAGTCGAGCACCTTCACCTGACCCTTCGGCGTAATCATCACGTTCGCCGGCTTCACATCGCGGTGAATCACACCCTGCTCATGCGCCTCTTCCAGCGCCTCGGCGATCTGCTGCGCAATCGACGTCGCCTCTTTCACCGTCAGCGGCCCGGACCTCAGCTTCTTCGCCAGCGACTCGCCCGGAACGCACTCCATCACGATGTAGTCGACCCCGTCATCCTCGCCCACGTCATACACCGCTGCGATGTGAACGTTGCTCAACTTGGCCAGCGCCAGGGCCTCTTTATGAAAACGCCGCCGCGCATCCTCCCCGCTCAAAGTTCCCGAGGCAAGAATCTTGATCGCGACCACTCGCTCCAGCCTCTCGTCGCGCGCGCGGTAGACGAAACCCATTCCGCCTGCGCCCAGCGGCTCGAGGATCGAGTAGCGTCCCAGCTTCGTCCCCGCCGCCAGGCCGCCATTCCCCGCGCCGGGCTCCGCCCGTTCCACCCCGGGCCGTGGCGGAGACACAGGAAGAACCCCATTGCGGAACAGCAGCTCTTCCACCCTGCGACGAAGCTCCGGCGCTTCGCGGCACGCCTGATCCACAAAGGCGGACCTGCGCTCCGGCGGCAAATCCAGCGTCGCCACCAGCAATCTCTCCGCGGATTGCTCCCCGTTCTTCATCGCCCCTTTTCCAACGATAGACCCCGACACAGCCGCATCCGGTCTCCCGCAGCCATGCGATCTTTTTGAGCAACTACGAGCCTATCACCGGGTATAGAGCCGATAGCGAATCCAATAAGTCCAGGGCCACCCCTTCGCATCCGCTCCCAAAAAATAAAGTTGAAAAAAGTGGCACGTTTTCCTCCACCACAAAACGCGTCGCGAATCCACCAGGTCAGCCACGCAAATCACCACAACTTCACCACCAAAAACCACACCCAGAAACGCTCTTTTCCCAAAACCCCCTTCAAAAAAGCCCGCAAAACCGCAGAAATTCCCCTCGCCACCACCCTGCAATTTTTTCCCGGAAAATCAGCGCTCCGCCAAAGTCGTCGACACCGCGATCTGCTCCACAATCTCGATCCCAAACCCCTGCAGCGCAGGCACATGGGTCGGCGTATTCGTCAGCAGACGAATCTTATGGATGCCCAGGTCCGAAAGAATCTGCCCCCCCAGCCCCACCTGCCGCAACGTGCGATACCCCCGGTCGTCCCCGCTCTCGCCCGCTCGCTGCCTGGCCCGATGCTCGCGGTGAAACACCACGCGCGCCGGCGTAACCCCTTTGTCCACGCCAAAACCCGCGCTGCCATTGTGCAGATACACCAGCGCCCCGCGTCCCGCCTCGGCAATCATACGCAGCGAATTCTCCACCAGCGCCCTGCAATCGCACAGCGTGGAAGAAAAAATATCCCCCGCCAGACAATGCGTATGCACCCGCACCAGCACCGGCTCCGCATCCCGTTCCATCCCGCCCGTCACATCCCCATACACCAGAGCAACGTGCGACTCCCCACCCTCCACTTCGCTCTCATACGCAATCATGCGAAACTCACCATGCGCCGTCGGCAGCAGCGACTCGGCCACGCGATGGATGTACCGCTCATTCTGCAACCGGTAGCGAATCAAATCCGCCACCGTCACCATCTTCAGCCCATGCTGCTCGCAGAACTTCACCAGGTCGGGCACTCGCGCCATGGTCCCGTCGTCGTTCATGATCTCGCAGATCACACCCGCCGTCACCAGACCCGCCATCCGCGCCAGATCGACCGAAGCCTCCGTCTGCCCGGCCCTCACCAGCACTCCACCCTTGCGCGCCCGCAGCGGAAACACATGCCCCGGCCGCGCCAGATCATGCGCCGTCGAACGCGGATCGATCGCCACCCTGATCGTATGCGCCCGGTCTGCCGCCGAGATGCCCGTCGTCACGCCCTCTCGCGCCTCGATGCTCTCCGTAAACGCCGTGCCGAACCGCGATGTATTCTCCTGCGTCATCGGACCCAGCCGCAGATAGTCCGCCCGCTCCTCGGTCAGCGTCAGGCAGATCAGCCCGCGACCGTACCTCGCCATGAAGTTGATCGCCTCCGGTGTGACAAACTCCGCAGCCAGCGTCAGGTCGCCTTCGTTCTCGCGGTCCTCATCGTCGACAACGACGACCATCCGTCCCGCTCGTATCTCCGCAACCGCCTCGGTCACATCGGCAAACATCACTCCCCGCCCTTCCACGCCCGCCCGCGCATCTCTTTCGACGCATACCATCATACGTCCGACGCAAAAAGAAACGCCGCCCACATAGGCGGCGTCCCGTATCCATCAATCAAACTCTACAGCGTTGACTCGATCTCAAAACCCCAGGCCTCTAAAAGAGCCTCGGGAATATACTTTGAATTCTTGTTCCGCCGAGCCCATTCCCGAAGCCGGGTGGAACGTATGTACTGGTCCGGGGTCAGCTTGAACTCTTTTACCACCTGCTCGAACGAGGTGACCGTCGGAACAACCGGCCCTATCGGCTCAGGTTTGCCCCAGTTGGGATTTCCACGACGTTTTGCCATCTTTATCAGTACCTCTTTGGATTAATTTTCGGACTTCGCTAATGCGTTCCTGGGAAAATACCGCAGTATTCATTCTAAGGCAGTTACAAGCGAAAAGCAAGTCTGCACCGGGGTTAAATCACCCCGATGCTTCCTCGTTGCGCCTGTAACTTCAACGCTGTCTTAGCGCTGCTGAGCCACGGCATAAAACTTCGCCATATCCGCCTTCAGCTCCTTCAGCGCCTCGACGTTCAAATAAACCATATGGCCCGCCGGATAGTACCCGAACTGCACATTGCCCACCAGGTTCGCCGGCAGGTCCATGTGGCTCAGGTCATACTCGGTCGAAAAGAATGGCGTCGCCAGATCGAAGTAGCCGTTCGCCGAAAATACATGCAGGTGGGGATTCTTCCGCATCGCATCCGACAGATCCACAGCAACATCGGGCATGTTCTGCTCTCCGCCACGTCCTCCGCCTCCTCCACGAACGCCGGAAGGCCTGTGCTTGAAGTCCCAGTTCTGGTTCAGGCCCGGACCCGACAGGTAGTACGGCTCCTGGCTCATATACTTCAGTTCCTTCTGGATGTAGTCGTGAAACGCTCCAACATACGCGCCGCTGATTCCTGTATCCGATGGGTCGTACCCGGGATTCTCGCCCGCCGAATCCGGATCCCAGCCTTCAAACCGGGCGTCGTACCGTCCCATGATCTTCGCGTCGCCGCGCAACAGCTCCTTGCGGAAGCGTGTCGCCGAAATCTTCAGCTTCGACTCCTTCACGTAGTCAACGCTAAGTCCCGTGATCGCCGCCACCTTTGCCGCAATCGCGTCGAAGTCTGCCGGCGGCAATTTGTCGCCCTGCTGCAAGGCCTCCGCATAGGGTCCCCGCGCGAAGACGCGCGCCTGCTGCACCCACTCCGCCAGGCTCACCGTCGTTTTCACCTTCTTGTGGTAGTACGCAATCGCCGCAAACGACGGAAGATACCCAACCGAATCGTTATCCAGCCCCGGAGCCTCGCGGTTATAGTTCAAAATCGACGACAACAGCGTCACCCCGTTGAACTCGATCCCCGCATTCTGCAGCGCCGCCACCAGTCCAGCCGACCGCGTCGTGCCATACGACTCGCCAAACAGAAACTTCGGCGAATTCCATCTCTGGTTGACCGTGATGTATCGAGTAATAAATTTCACGAATGCTTCAATATCCTGGTCGGTTCCGGCAAAATCCTTCGCCGTCCCCTTGCCCACTGCACGTGAAAATCCCGTCAGCGGCGCATCGATAAACACCAGGTCGCTCTTGTCGATCAGAGAGTACTGATTCTGTACCCACTCAAACGGCGCAGGCCCTGTCGCATCGGGACTCTGCGTCACGACTCGCACCGGGCCCAGCGATCCCATATGCAGCCAGATGGTCGCAGACCCCGGCCCGCCGTTATAAAAGAAGGTTACCGGCCGGTTCTTCGCATCCGCGCCATCCTCTGTATAGGCGACGTAGAAGATACTTCCGTTCGCCTTGTCCTTGTCGTCCCGTATCAGCAGATTCCCCGCAGTCGCCGTGTAGTGAATCGTTTGTCCGCCCGCGGTCCAGTCATGCTTGGTCACCGAGTTTGTCTCCGGCGGAATTGGAACTCCCTGATCCTCTTTCGCCGCGGCAGCAGTGTCGCCTGTCCCGCGCTGCCGCCCCTCTGGAGTCTGAGAAACCGCCGGAAGCGCCGTTACTCCTGCCAACAATGCGATCAATCCAATTCGTGGTATGCGAGATATCACAGCAAATTTCAAAACACTAGACAGACTCAATTCACTCTCCTGGAACTTCCCCCGTTTGAACGTAAAACGCTTTTTGGAATGCGACCATCATAACTCTCAAATGGCCTCACAATGGCCACTTTTTGCGTGCGTCTTTTTCCTTCGCTGCTTCGTCTGCATATACTTGCCTGCTATAGGAGCGCGTAGCGCAACACCACCCACTGAGGCACGGCCATGAGCAATCCACGTTGCACCGACGTCGAAGAAGAACTCGACGCCACTCTCCCCGATAATCCCGATCAGCCCCACTCCCTGACAGACGCCTTAGCCGACACCCTGACTGACGCGGAGCGCTCTCGCCGCACCTTCGTCAAAGCCGCCGGCATTCTTACCGCCGCCGCTGCGACCGGCCTGCCCCATCTGGCCGCGGCCGAAGAGGCGCAGGCCGTGGCCGCCACCACGCCGCAGACGATCACCCTGACCCTCAAGGTCAACGGTACCGCTCACGCGCTCTCGCTCGATACCCGCACCTCGCTCCTCGACGCCCTGCGCGAGCATCTCCTGCTCACCGGTAGCAAGAAAGGTTGCGACCACGGTCAATGCGGAGCCTGCACGGTCCTCGTCGACGGCCGTCGCGTCAACTCCTGCCTTACCCTCGCCGCCGTCGCCAGCGGCGCGGAAATCACCACCATCGAAGGCCTCGCCCACGGCGAGACCCTCCATCCCGTTCAGGAAGCTTTCCTCAATCACGACGGCTTTCAGTGCGGCTACTGCACCTCCGGCCAGATATGTTCCGCCGTCGCTCTGCTCGAGGAGCACAAGCAAAACACCCTCAGCACCGTCTCCTTCGAATCCGGCAACACCCGCGACCCGGAGCTCACCGACAACGAGATTCGCGAGCGCATGAGCGGCAACATCTGCCGCTGCGGCGCCTACCCCAACATCGTGGCCGCTGTCCGCGCCGCATCGAAAGGAGTCTCCGCGTGAATCCCTTCAGCTACCAGCGCGCCACCGCCCCCGATGAAGCCGTCCACGCCGCCTCCACCCACGGAGCCAAATTTCTCGGCGGCGGCACCAACCTCGTCGACCTGATGCGATACAACGTCGAGCAGCCCACCACCCTGATCGACATCACGCACATCGACTTCAATCAAGTCACCACCTCCGGCGCCACCACGCTCATCGGCGCCGGGGTTCGCAACAGCGATCTCGCCAATCACGACATCATCCGCACCCACTACCCTCTGCTCTCGCAGGCCCTTCTCAGCGGAGCCTCCCCGCAACTTCGCAATATGGCCACCACCGGAGGCAACCTGCTCCAGCGAACCCGCTGCTACTACTTCATGGACACTGCCTTCCCTGCCTGCAACAAGCGCACACCGGGCAGCGGTTGTGCCGCCATCAACGGCTTCAATCGCATTCACGCGATTCTCGGAGCGAGTAGCGAGTGTATCGCGACCAATCCCTCCGACATGAACGTCGCCCTCGCCGCGCTCAACGCCACCATCCATATCCAGGGTGCGAAGGTCCAGGGTGCGAACGGCAAGCGCACCATCCCCATCGCCGAATTTCACCGGCTGCCCGGCACGACGCCGCAACTCGACACCAACCTCCAGCCCGGCGAACTCATCACCGCCGTCGAGCTTCCCGCGCCGAAGTTCGCAAAGCACTCCTACTACCTCAAGGTTCGCGACCGCCACAGCTATGCCTTCGCTCTGGTCTCCGTCGCCGCCGGCCTTGAGATGAACGGCAACACCATTCGCTCCGCCGGCCTCGCCCTCGGCGGCGTCGCGCACAAACCCTGGCGCACGCTCGAAGCCGAACGATCCCTGGCCGGCGCAACTGCCAGCCCCGAAGCTTTCAAAAAGGCCGCCAGCCTCGCCGTAGCCGGTGCTCATCCTTACGAGCACAACGCCTTCAAAATCGAACTCGCCAAACAAAGCATCGTGCGCGCCCTCACCCTCGCCGCACAAGGAGTTCAGGCATGATCGCCCAGCAGGAACAAACCACTCCCGACAAGATCGGCTCCCGCCAGTTCGCGCAGCGATACGACGCTCTCGCCAAAGTAACCGGCCGCGCACGCTATGCCGCCGAGTTCGAGGTCAAAGACGTCGCCTACGCCTACATCGTCCAGGCCACCATCCCCGCGGGAACCATCGCCTCCATCGATCAGGCTGCGGCCAGCCGCGCGGCCGGTGTATACGCCATCATCACGCCATTCAACACGCCGAAGATTGCCGTTCCCGGCAACGTCAATGTCCTGCAGGACACCAACGTCTTCTACAACGGCCAGCCCATCGCCGTCGTTGTCGCGCGCTCTCTTCCCGAAGCCCAGCAAGCCGCCAAACTCCTCCGCATCGACTACAAGCCGCAGCCCGCGAAGCTCGACTTCCAGGCCCTTCTTCCCAGCGCCCGGCCGCCCAAACGCGCAGGCGGCACCGATCGCCGCGGCGATCCCGAAGCCTCGCTCGCCAAGGCCACCGTCGTCGTCGATCAGATCTACTCCACCCCGATTCAGAACCATAACCCCATGGAGCCGCACGCCACCATAGCCTCGTGGGATGGGGACAAACTCAGCGTCTACGACGCCACCCAGGGCATCAGCGGCGTTCAGGGATCGCTGGCTCGCGCCTTCTCGATTCCGCCGGCCAACATCCACGTCCAGTGCCCGTACACCGGCGGCGGCTTCGGCTGCAAAGGATACGTCTGGTCGCAGACCATCCTCGCCGCCCTCGCCGCAAAGGTCGCCCAGCGCCCGGTCAAACTCGTCCTCGGCCGCGAGCAGATGTTCGGCCCCGTAGGTTCGCGCCCAAACACGCATCAACGCATCAAACTCGCCGCCTCCTCCGACGGCAAGCTCCTGCTTCAGCAGCATGACTCCACCTGTTACACCTCTCTGATGTCGGACTGGACCGAAGGCGCTGCCGAACAAACCACCCTGCTCTATGCCAGCGAGTCGCTTTCCGTCAGTCATCCTCTGGTTGAGCTCAACCTGGGCATGGGCACCTGGATGCGAGCTCCCGGCGAGGCCACCGGCAGCGTCGGCCTTGAGATCGCGCTCGACGAGCTGGCCGAGAAACTCAAGATCGACCCCATCCAGCTCCGCCTCATCAACTATGCCGAGACCGACCCGCGTCAAGGTCATCCCTGGACCAGCAAACATCTGCGCGAATGCTACTCCCAGGCCGCAGAACGCTTCGGCTGGGCCAAACGCTCTGCAACGCCCGGCCAGCACCGCGAAGGCAACCAGCTCATCGGCTACGGAATGGCCACCGCCAACTACGGCGCAGGTCGCCGCCCCTCATCGGCAATCGTCCGCTTCCTTCCCAATGGCCGCGTCTTCGTCGGCGTCGGCACTCAGGATCTCGGCACCGGAACTTACACCATCCTCGCCCAGACCGCAGCCGACGCACTGTTCCTGGACCCGGCTCTCGTCGACGTCAAACTCGGCGATACCACTCTGCCTCCCTCCGGAGGCTCTGGCGGCTCAACCACAGCGGCCTCGGTCTGCCCCGGAGTCTACGACGCCGCCATGCAGGCCAAACTCAAACTCGCCGAGCTCGCCGTTGCCGATCCGCATTCTCCGCTTCACGGCGCCACCACTGCCGATCTCGAAACCAAAGACGGCAGACTCTATCTGAAATCCGATCCCGCAAAATCCGAGTCCATCACCACGCTCCTCACGCGCAACGACGACGATCCCATCGAAGGCCGCGCCACTTCGGTCATGCCCAAAGATCGCGCTGACTTCAGCTCGCACTCCTGGGGAGCCATCTTCGCCGAAGTCGCCGTTGACGCCGACACCTACATGGTCCAGGTCCGCCGCATGGTCGGGACCTACGACATCGGCACCCTCATCAACACCACCACCGGCATCAACCAGCTCGTCGGCGGCGTCGTCTGGGGAATCAGCATGGCGCTCTACGAGGAGAGCGTCATCGACAAGACCTACGGCCGTACCGTCAACGAAAACCTCGCCGAGTACCACGTTCCCGTCAACGCCGACATCCACCAGATCGACGTCACCGCCCTCAACATCCCCGACTACAAGTTCAATCCGCTCGGAGCCCGAGGCATCGGAGAGATCGGCATTACCGGAGCCGCCGCCGCCATCTCCAACGCCATTTACAACGCCACCGGCAACCGCGTTCGCGATCTTCCCATCACGCTCGACAAGATCATGCGCGCCTGACTTGCACATCCTTCGCTCCCGCTATATGCTCCCAGAAACCACGGGACAACTTAGCGGGAGGTCAGCATGAGCAGGATAAGACTCAACTGGATAGCTATTCTCGTCGCCGCCATCGCCTCATTTCTCTTCGAGGCGCTCTGGTTCAGCGTCTTCATGAATGAGTGGCTCGCAGGCATCGGCCGCACCAAAGAGTGGCTGATGGCCAGCGGCCCCAATCCCTCCATTCAATACGCCACCGCCATCCTCTGCTCCATCATCGTCGCCGCCGTGCTGACCATCTGCATTCAGGCCTCAGGCGAGCAGACCGCCCGCCGCGGCATTCTCTGCGCAGCCCTCATCTGGTTCGGATTCATCGCCACCGGTTGGGCCAAGGAGTACATCTTCGAGGTCCGCACCCTGCAGATCTATTTCATCAACGCCGGCTACTCGCTCTTCGATCTCATCCTCATCGGAGCCATCGTCGGCGCGTGGAAGAAAAAAGAACTCGCCGGCCCAAACTCCGCCAAGACTACTTAGACGAGTCCACCGTGTCCAGGCGAAACGGCTTGTCGTACGGCTCCACCGGATAGCCCTTCGCCTTCCACGCCGCCAACCCGCCCTTCAGCAGCTTTACCCGCGTGAAGTTCAACGCACGCGCCTTCACCAGAATCATTCGGCTGGTCTCATCGTTCACGCAGGTGCAGTAGATCACCGAATTCTGGTCCCTGGGAAATGACGCGGTTTCTTCCACCAGGTCCTTCGGCGCGATCCTCGTCGCACCCGGAATGATCTCCGCGTAGGCCAGAAAATCCAGCGGCTGACGCACATCGTACAGAAGAACCTGGTTCGCGCTCAACAGTTCCTGCAGAGCCTCCGGCCCAATGCTGAACTCATCGATCTCCCGCCGCTTCCGCATCTGCCTCATCCGGAACAGCCCGAAGATCAAAACGCACAATCCCACGACACAAATGGCGATCAGGTACATAACTCCCTCACAGCGTGCTAATCATCTGATTTCCCAGCCGCGCCGAAGGATGCATCTTCCATCCACACCCTGGCGCTACTCGGTCATGTTTGGGAAGCAGTTTTTTCTCACCCACTTCCATAATCCCGGCACCAGAACCGCGGCGAACGCAAAACTCAGGATCGGATTCTTCTGAATCGCAGCAATCAGATCGTAGTTGTAGATCGACGAGCCATTCGCGCGGGCCACAGCCTTCTCGTTATCGCGCCCCACGTCCACCTTCAACATGTCCGAGCCCAGTTTCAGATGATTGAGCGTCACTCCGTCTCCCGGCTTGGCCTCGCGAACCTCCAGCCGCGGTGTTCGCGAAGGCTCATCGGCCACAACCTCCAACCCGCTCGCGCGCAGAGATCCATCGCCCAGCGAGACAGCTTCAAACGTCTGCCTCGGCCCCGTCCAGATCGGCAGCGCAGGATTGTCCGGGTTGAAGTGCAGATCCATCGTGCCCCCATGCACCACCAGATGGATCGGTATCGGAGGCGCATCGATCGGCGCACTGCTCCCGATGGTCAGGAGCTTGTGGCAACCCGATAGATCCATCGCTCCCTGTTCCGGCGAATCCGTGTGCACCTCCACATCCATCGTCGCTTTACCCGCATCCAGAACCACCTGGCGAAACCGTTGCGCGCCGGCCATCTCATCGGTCTGGTAAATCTTCAGCGCATCCAACGCAGACGAGCCCTTCGCGCGTCGAATTTCGATCGTCGTGTGGCACGTGTCGTCCGGCTTCACCGTGCTCGGATTGCTCCCCGTCGTATAGCTGATCCGCCCCGGCCCCGGCCCGGCAGCGCCCCCAAACAGCAGCTTCTGCGATTGATCGTCGAGCGTCGCATTCTCCAGCCAGATGTCGGCAATCTCATTCTTGTTCCCTACATACGAGAGCGCCAGATCGCCCTCTCCAATGTTCGGCTTCTCCACCAGAATCTGCTCTTCCTTCACTCGCGCCGTGCTCTTCGTGTTCAGATCGTCCGCCGGCAGCGAGATCGCGCGTGGAATATTCGACCCCAGATAAACCACCAACACCGCAAGACCGAACGCCGACACCGCCATCAGCCGGCGGAAGAGGAGCGAAGTTCGCCAAAGCTGCTTCAGGTTCGTCACGCCACTCTCCCCGCCAACGAAATCACTTCACTACATCCACAATGTCCGGCGACCACGCCACCACCCAGTCCCCGCCATTCTCCAACCCGCGCCACGCTCTCACCTCCAGCATGTGTTCGCCCGTTTTGCCCTTTCCCTCCCACGTTCCTCTGGCCTGCTCGCCTTCGGGAATCGGGGAAAGCTTCGCCTCCTGGTCCTTCTCTACCAGTAGGTGGCCGTTGTACAGAGTCGTGTAAATAAACTCGGCCCGCACTCCATCGAACGAGGAGTGTGCATGAAAGCTGTAGTTCGCCACTTCCTTGATCGCAGGATGAATCATCGCCGGCTGAAACGTCAGTTGATCGATCGCGACCGACCCCACCGCCTTCTCCCCGGCGCCTAGCCCATAGGTACGCAACTGGGGCGCAGGCGCGCTGCTGCTGGCAGGAATGGAGAGCACCTGATACGCCGCGATCTGCGTCTTCGTGCCAAAGTCCGCAGGCAGTCGGATGATCGCATACGCACGGTGATTCGCAGCGTTCGTCATCGTCGCCCGATAGTGATGCTTATTGTCCGCAGCGATGATGTCGATCTGCACCTTGCCCGGCGAGTCGATCATGAAGTCCAGAACCACCGGCCAGTTCGGCCCCACCAGCCCCTTCACCGCAAATCCGTTCATGTCGAAATCCTTCGGAACCTCTGGCCCGTCCTTGCCAAGCTTCTCCGGCGACGCATTGTGATGCGCAATCAACTCGGCGATGATTCCGGCTCCCAACGCCGCCCCCGCGGCAGCCCCCGCAATCGCCGCGCCATCACTGGAGCCGCGCGGAGTTCGGCCCGGATTCGTCTCCGGTGGATGCAGCGGCCCGCGAGAAGGCGGTTTCTGCGATGCAGGAACGTTGGGCGCACCGGCGCTCTGTTGCGGCTTCGTGTCAATTGACGTCTGCGGAGTCGGTGGCGGCGCGGCCGCATACTGCGCCTCCAATAAAGATGGAACAAATACCAGCGCGGCAGCCGCCAGCAGAATAACCGGAGATTTGCCCGCGACAGACTTCAGCAATGGGGAAGAATGCATGACGCCCTCGCTACACTAGGGATGCCATCATCGGCTGGGCCTTGTAAGCCTCAGATTCTACACTCCGCCCATCTTCTTCCCTTCCGCAGGCACGGCAAACCCGCCAAACCAGCCGTTCACCGGCATGTTCAGCGTTCTAATCTTCTGCAAACCTTGGAAGATCCATGATGCCGACTCGGAAAAGTGTTTGCTTCGCGCTGATGATGATGGTCTCCATTACCTGTTTGGCGACACCGGCATATCCTCAACAACCGATACCGCCAAACTCGGCCGCTTCTGACAAACCGACGCCGCCTCCGGCGAAACCCCACCAATCACGTCCCAACCCGGATGCAGATGGCAAATATCACGTCGGCGATGGAGTCACCGCTCGCAAACTTATCTTCTCAGTGGAACCGGAATTTTCAGAAAGGATGCGAAAGCAAAAAGTCTATGGAAGCTGCACCCTATCCCTCACAGTCAATATCGATGGCAATGTCAATGATGTGCGCCTGCTCAGCTCAACTCCGGACTTGAGCGACAAAAAGACTCGGAGCGCCGTGATGGACATGCAAAACATTTGCACCAAGGCCGTGAAACAATACAGATTCACCCCAGCTACCTACCAGGGCAACCCCGTCCCAGTCGAAATGAAGGTCGAGATATCTTTTGATGTTTTCTAGAACACGCCGCCAGCCAACGCCTGTCTTATCCCTTCAACACTGCGCATCAAGCTAACAACTCCTGACTCCCAATACCTCATCGCACCAACACGAACAATATGCGAAACTCAAGAGGCTGATGAACCTCACCTCCCTGCTCCACCAGACCTTCGGCCACGAATCCTTTCGCGCCAACCAGGAAGCAGTCTGCCGCGCCGCCACCGACGGCCGCGACGTCCTCCTTGTCATGCCCACCGGAGCAGGAAAATCCCTCTGCTACCAGCTCCCCGCCATCGCTCGCGGCGGCACCGCACTCGTCATCTCCCCGCTCATCGCCCTCATGGACGACCAGGCTGCCAAGCTTTCCGCCGCCGGCCTCCGCGTCGCCCGCATCCACTCCGGTCTCTCCCGCGACGATGCTCGCCAGGCCTGCCGCGACTACCTCGACGGCACCCTCCAATTCCTCTTCATCGCACCCGAGCGCATGCGCGTCCCCAACTTCCCCGCGATGCTCGCGAAAAAAAGGCCCTCCCTCATCGCCATCGACGAAGCCCACTGCATCTCGGCCTGGGGTCACGACTTTCGCCCCGACTATCGCACCCTCGGCGACTTCCTCCCCGCTCTGCGCCCCGCTCCCGTCATCGCACTCACCGCCACCGCCACGCCGACCGTCCAACGCGACATCATCACCCAGCTCAAACTCGCGCAACCCGAGCTATTCATTCATGGCTTTCGCCGCCACAACCTCGCCATCGAGGTCGTCGAGCTCTCCAAGCCCCGCCGCAACGAGTTTACCGCCAATCTCCTCAAAGAAAAATCGAATCGTCCCGCCATCGTCTACGCTCCCTCGCGCAAATCCGCCGAAGAGCTTGCCTCCACCCTCGGCGGCAGCGCTGCCGCCTATCATGCCGGCCTCGATCCCGGCACACGCGAACGAGTGCAGCGCAGCTTTCTATCCGGCAAGCTTGATGTCGTCGTCGCCACCATCGCGTTCGGCATGGGCATCGACAAAGCCGACGTCCGCACCGTCGTCCACACTGCGCTGCCCGGCTCCGTCGAGCAGTATTACCAGGAGATCGGCCGCGCCGGGCGCGACGGCCAACCGTCGAGAACTGTGCTTCTCCACTCCTACGCCGACCGCAAGATGCACGACTTCTTTCTCGAGCGCGACTACCCCGCTATCACTGAGCTCACCCGTGTCGCCGCGCTCCTCACCGGCGACTACCAGATGCCCGACCTCCTCCGTCAACGCCTCAAGATGGACGCCGAGACCTTCGACAAGGCTGTCGAAAAACTTATCGCGCAAGGTGCGGCAACCATCGACATGGCCGGCAACGTTCGCGCCGCCGAGGACGCTCCCAGGCACACCGCCTGGCGCAAAGGCTACGACGAACAGATCGCATTCCGCCGCTCGCAGATCGACCGCATGGTTCAGTTCGCCGAATCTCCGCAGTGCCGCATGGCCGCACTCATCCAGCACTTCGGCGACACCGCCGACGGCCTCCGCCCCTGCGGCCACTGCGACTTCTGCGCCCCCCACAACACCGCCGCGCAAACCTTCCGCGCTCCCACCTCCGAAGAAGATCGCCAACTCCGAGCCATCCTCCGCGCCCTCGAAAATTCAAACGGCGTCGCACCGTGCCACTGGCAAACTCCACACCGAACTCTCCACCGGCGCCCTCCGCAAAACTCCAGCCGCCGACCGAAAAGTCTTCGACTCCCTCCTCGACGCGTTAACCCGCGCCGGACTCATCACTTTGAATCAAGACCAGTGGACAAACCCCGAAGGCAACCTCATCACCTTCAAGAAAGCCTCCCTCACCCACGAAGGCCGCACCCTCACCGGCCCGCTCCCACCCGACCTCCTCATCAAAGATTTATCCGCCACAACAACAAGTTCTTCCTCGCGAAAAAGATCTCGCAACACCACCAGTTCAAAAACATCCAAGCCGATTGCGAGAGTTCAAGCTAACACTGCTCCCAGGCGCCCCGCAGCCGACGCCGCTTCTAGGTACCCCAAGGCTTTAGCCTTGGGCCTCTCAGCGAGCGATAGAAATGGGGCTTTAGCCCCTGGGGTAAATCCCTCCGCCACCGAAATCTTCACGCGCACCCGCGTCCCCGCCGAGTCAGACACCCTCACCCCTGAGCAACAAGCCCTTGACCTCCGCCTCCGCGCATGGCGCAAAACCGAATCCGAAAAGCTGAACCTCCCTCTCTTCTTCGTCCTCGCCTCCACCACTCTGCGAAGCATCGTTCTCGCTCGCCCGCAAAATCTCTCACAGCTTCGGTCCATCCATGGTCTCGGCCACGAAAAGATAGAAAAATTCGGCCCCGGCATCATCGAGGCCTGCACCACATAACGCTCCACCTCTGTGCTAACGTCGAACCGGAGACCCATGCCCAGCCCCGACGCCACCCGTCACACTCCTGCATCGATGGACACCCCTACCATCGACGAGCGCGCCAATCACTGCTTCGGCTGCGGCCCCGCAAATCCGCAGGGTCTCCATCTCACCTTCACCACCGACAGTTCCAACCCCGATGCCATCACCTCCACAGCCCATGTCCAACTCGACCGCATGCACGAAGGCCCCCCCGGCTACATTCACGGCGGCATTGTCGCCGCACTCCTCGACGAGGCCATGAGCAAACTCAACCGTCCGCTCAACGTCCTCGCCATGACTCGTCACATGGAGGTCGATTACCTTCGCCCCGCGCCGCTTTACCAGCCGCTTGTTCTCATAGGCCGTCACCTCAGCCGCGCAACGAAATCCGACGGCACACCCGACCGCAAGATCTTCCACCAGGCCGAACTTCAGCGGCCCGACGGCACCGTCCTCGCCCGCGCCAAAGGCGTCTTCATCGCCTTCGACAACCACTCTCTTCCTATTTAGACTCCCGGTGCCTGCACTTCAATGCGCGGTCGCCGGCCGCGTCAACGCCTTCTTCACCACCGGAAACAGTATGAAGATAAGGCCCGCGCCTGCGGTACAGGCGTCCGTCAACAACACACCATGATGAATCGCGTATCCGCTGATCCCCATCGCCACAAAATAGCAACACCCAAAGATAGTGGCACCCAACGTCGGCGCGCCGCGATCCCGGCAGAACACAAAAGCCACCAGAATCGGCATCTCCGCAATGGAAAATGCGACGTGAACCCATCCCGCCCCAAGCACCACCCCGGTCTTCGTGATCATGTGTCCCGGATCTGATCCCTGCACCTGCCACAGTGCGTGCGTCGCAATCACCAGGCCTGCCGAGATCGTCCAGATCCAGTACATCGCGGCTCCGCGTCTCCAGTCGATCACCCTCGCAGCCAGATAATTGAACGGCACCAGCAACCAGTCCACCCACATCACGGTAGGATGATGCCGCATCAGCGTGAACGTCCCATCCCCAATCGAAAAATAGAGCTGGCCGATAAATGATAGAGCCGGCAACAGCGCCAATCCCCCCTGCAGCCGCGCCGTCGTCCGATCGTACTTCTCTCCCTCTGCCGCAGATGCCATCGTCTAAATTCCCTCTTTAGGAATTCCGGCTTGGCGGACGTGCCGCCAGCGGGCAATCACGGCTTCAGCCACAATCACATCGGCGATCAATATCCAGTAGCCCGCCAGCGTAAACTCCTGCCCCTGTGCACCGCCGCGAATCTTTCCTGTCAGCGCAAATCCAAACGCAATGCATGCAAACACAGTCGTCAGTACGATCCGCAGTACATGCGGCCGGTCTCCGTAATACACCGTCATCGACTCCGGAACCTTCCCGCCCGGCTTCCTCGCTCCGGCTTTGCAGAAATGATGGCAACACAGCCATTGCGTCCAGCAGGAGACCGCCGTCCCCACAGAAAAGTACGCCGTGATCCAAAGCGGTTGAGCGACAAACGCGATCGACAGCCCCAGATAAAACGCAATCGAAATAATCGCGGCCGTAGTCTCCCGCGGTTCCATATTGATGCTGGTATAAACCAGCCACAGACGAAGTTCTTTTCTCGTCGCATCGATCCAGCGCACCGAGAGCACAAGCAACGTAGCAAATAGCGCCGACTTGGCCACCGTGAGCGCAGTCGGTGAGCTCGCATTGCTCTTCCACATCTCAAGAAATCCCGTCTCTGGAACGGCCACGGCGACCAGCGCCAAAGCGAAGATCAGTGCATAGCCAAATCCTTGAATCATCTCAAAGCCGCTTGGAGGCGTACGCTCTGCAACTTCCGGACGATTCACTGTGCCGTTACTCGGAGTATCGGACATAGTTCACCTGCGTTCCAAACAATCGCGTCATTCGCTGTGGGAGTCTGTCGGGAGTATTGACAGAAACCCTGCCCCTGTCAACAAGCAATACGCCCGCTGCTCTCTCCCGCCTCTCCGTCCTCTTCTCAAAGCTGCTAAAATACAGCCTCGCGTAGATATTTTCTTCCACGCGCGGCCGTCAGCATCCGTCTGACAAACGGCCCTTTAGCACGAGGAGAAACACCATGGCAGATCACACTCATAACGGCAACGGCAGCTTCGGCTCCTCATCGTTCGACACCCCGTCCCTGCGCCTCAAACTCGGCCTCGCCGAGATGCTCAAAGGCGGCGTCATCATGGACGTGATGAACGTAGCCCAGGCCGAAATCGCCGAAGAGGCCGGCGCCATCTCCGTCATGGCGCTCGAGCGCGTCCCCGCCATGATCCGCGCCGAAGGCGGCGTCGCCCGCATGGCCAGTCCCAAACTCATTAAAGAGATCATGGCCGCCGTCACCATCCCCGTCATGGCCAAGGCCCGCATCGGCCACTTCGCCGAAGCCCAGATCCTCCAGCATCTCGGCGTCGACTTCATCGACGAGTCCGAAGTCCTCACCCCCGCCGACGAGATGTATCACATCGACAAACACGCCTTCACCACGCCCTTCGTCTGCGGCGCCCGCAACCTCGGCGAGGCCCTCCGTCGCATCTCAGAAGGCGCAGCCATGATCCGCACCAAAGGCGAGCCCGGCACCGGCGACGTCGTCCACGCCGTCCAGCACATGCGCCAGATCGTTCGCGAGATCAAATCCCTCACCCTCCTCGGCGACGAAGAACTCTACAACGCCGCCAAAGTCCACGGCGCCCCCTACGAACTCATCCGCATGGTCGCAAAAGCCGGCAAGCTTCCCGTCCCCAATTTCTCCGCAGGCGGCATCGCAACCCCAGCCGACGCCGCCCTCATGATGCAGCTCGGCGCCGAAACCGTCTTCGTCGGATCCGGCATCTTCATGAAGGAGCGCGCCACTCCGCTCGACGTCGAGCACGACCAGAAAGAGCGCGCAGAAGCCGTCTCCCGCGCCCGCGCCATCGTCATCGCCACCACCCACTTCGACGACCCGGCAATCGTCGCCGAAGCCAGCGAATCCGTCACCGGCACCATGAAGGGTCTCGCCGCTGCAGCAATCGAAGAACAAGACCTGATGCAAACCCGCGGCTGGTAGCCGGACACGAGGAGCTGCTCCTACCGCAGCCGTCATCCCGACCGAAGCAACGGACAGCTTTACCGTCCATTGCGAAGTGGAGGGACCCCCGCATTTCGTAGTTGCAGTTGCCTTTGCTTTAAACCTATGAGCTATGCCCAGCAATCAAAACCTCAATCACGGATGCGAGTTCTCCGCGTAATTAGCGCAATTGCTTTATTGCCATTCCTGGCCCAGCCGCTTTCTGCTCAAATGCAGCCTGATTCTTCGCAACAGGTCATAACCTTCGTACAACACTTCTACGATTGGTATCTCCCCATTGCGCTTCACGACAAGAAACTCCCGGCATTTACCCTCGCCATTACTCATAAACCGACCCTCTTCGACGCAACTCTCCTTCGTGCCCTGCGCGACGATGCTGCGGCGCAAGCCAAGGCCGTTGGCGAAATCGACGGCCTCGATTTCGATCCATTTCTCAACGCCCAGGACCCTCCAGCACATTACAAAGTCATTCGAGCCGCTGGCTCACTCGTGACCGTCGTTGGCTTCGCCCAAGAGATATCCAAACCGACCGTTACGCTCCTAGTCGAAGTGAATTGCAGCGGCGATCGTTGCGTCTTGGTCAACTTCCACTATCCTGCAGACGGCACTACTAAGTCTGATCTCCTTGCAATCCTCCGTGCACTTCATCCGCGCTCGCACGACTCTCAATGACCGTGGCCTATACTACAACGGCCCTTCGGCTCAAGAAACTTCACGCCCGCTTCCGCTTACCCCGCAAATCCTCCAGCATCACCCGCCGCAGAACAGCATTCAGCCGCGACTGATACCCATCCTTCCCGTACCGTCTAAGCCACGCCAAAATATCCGCATCGATCCGCAGCGTAACCTGCTTCTTGACCGGCTTATAAAACGGGTTTGGCACAGCATTCTTCCAGAACTCCTCCGTCAACTCCGGAATATCGGAGAAATCAATCTCATCGTCCGGCATAGCAGCAATCTCCGCCAGCCTGCCTCGGCTGATTGGCGTCTTCCTTACCTCATCGAGAGTTTTGCGAACGATTTTGCTCATAACGCCTCTTTTCCAACCGCACTGCTCGCCGAGCCGAGATGATTCTCACTACCTCAACCATCTCCTCTTCCTTCACCGTATGTGCGACGACCAGAATTGCGGTCTCTCCCAACATCCCAATCGTCTGCCACCGCGCCTCGCCTTCAATGAATCGATCGATCTCGGTAAGGGCAAACTCATCCAGGAACACCTTCACAGCTTCTTCAAAATCGATGCGGTGCTTTTTGCGATTGATCCGCGCCTTGACCTCATCCCATTCAAACTCTTGCACATCGAATCCAATGAACTACCTAAATGTAGCTACAGAATTAGCTTATCACACAATAACTACATGTCTCACGGGCCTTGATCTAACATAAACAAGAGAGGTTGCGAAGATAAGTGCGATGAGCACAGAGACGATCACCAGGATCGGAACAGAGACCGACAACCCGGTCGAAGAACGGACGATGCTTCGTGTCCTGACCGCCATCACCTTCTGTCATGTCCTCAACGACATGATGCAATCTCTTCTTCCCTCCATCTATCCCATCCTCAAATCGTCCTTTCATCTGGACTTCACCCAGATTGGTTTCATCTCTCTCGCCTACCAGATCACCGCATCGCTCCTCCAGCCCCTCATCGGCCACTACACCGACCGCAAGCCGATGCCCTACTCCCTTCCCGTGGGAATGGTCTTCACGCTTCTCGGCCTTCTGCTTCTCGCCATCGCGCCCACCTTCTCTCTCCTGCTCCTCGCCGCATCGCTGATCGGAGTCGGCTCCGCGGTCTTTCACCCCGAGTCATCCCGCGTCGCGCGAATGGCATCCGGCGGCAAACATGGCTTCGCTCAATCCTTCTTCCAGGTCGGCGGAAACACCGGCTCCGCCATTGGCCCCCTGCTGGCCGTTCTCATCGTGCTCCCCTACGGACAGATCGGCTCCGCATGGTTCTCCATCGCAGCGCTCGTCGGCATCGTCGTGCTCATCCGAGTCAGCCACTGGTACAAGGCCCGCCTCAACCATCTGCAGCGGAAACCCGCCGGCAATGCCGAAGAGTCATCCCCATTGCCGCGAAGACAAGTGATCACCGCCATCGCCGTCCTCGTCGCGCTTGTCTTCTCCAAGTATTTCTACCTCGCCAGCCTCACCAGCTACTACACCTTCTATCTCATCACCAAATTTCAAGTCACCGTTCGCAGCTCGCAGCTTCATCTCTTCGTCTTTCTCGCCGCCGTAGCCGCCGGAACTTTTATGGGCGGCCCCATCGGCGATCGCGTCGGCCGCAAGGCAGTCATCTGGTGCTCCATCCTCGGAGTCCTCCCTTTCACGCTCATCCTTCCCTACGCCAACCTCTTCTGGACCGGCATCCTCAGCATCGTCATCGGCTTCGTCATCGCATCCGCCTTCTCCGCCATCCTCGTCTACGCGCAGGAACTGGTTCCCGGCCGCGTCGGAATGATCTCCGGCCTCTTCTTCGGTCTCGCCTTTGGAATGGGCGGCATCGGCGCCGCCGTGCTCGGCAAACTCGCCGACATGACCAGCATCGTCTTCGTCTACAAAGTCTGCGCCTACCTCCCAGCAATCGGCCTGCTGACTGGCCTTCTTCCCAACTCGCGCCATATCCATCCGGCCATCGAGCCGGCATCAAACTAATTTACGTCGCGTATCTCCCTGCTCCTCATCTTCACTCTCGCTCTCCCTTCCTTTCACCGCACACGCCGACGATGCCTCCCGGCACGCCAAAGCCCAGGAGATGCTAATCCTCATGCACATGGATCGGCTGATGGATCAGATGATGAACACCATGCTCGAGCAAATGAACGCAATGACAAAGCAGCTCGGAGGAAACAGCGTCAAGCCCGAAGATCAGGCAAAGATCGACGAGTTCCAGAAAAAGTCTTCGCGCTCATCCAATCGCAGATGGGGTGGGAAGCGCTTGAGTCCGGCTATGTCGATATCTACGCCAGGAACTTCACCGACGAGCAACTCGATGCCCTCCTCGTCTTCTATAAGTCGCCGGCCGGACTGGCGCTGGTCGAAAAGCAGCCCACCCTTACCTCCCAGGGATCGGAACTCGCTCAGTCAAAAATGGCCGCCATCCAACCTCAGTTGAAACAGATGATCCAGGAATTTGCCCGGAGCGCCGTGCAAAACGCTACTCCGGCTCAATCTCCGCAGTAACCATCATCGGTCGCTCAAAATAGACTGAGCCGCGCCATCTATCTCTACAATCAAATAGTCAGCATGTCCAAAACACCCGGGAAGTCTCTCACCATCGGCGTCCTCGCCCTGCAAGGCGCATTCGAAGCCCACGCCAAAGCCCTCACTGCTCTCGGCGTCACCGCGAAACTCGTCCGCACGCCCGCCGCACTCGCAGATATCGACGGCCTCATCATCCCCGGCGGCGAGTCCACCACCTTTCTCAAATTTCTTGAGCGCGGCGGCTTCCTCGACGCCCTCCACTCTTTCGTCCAGACCACGCCCACCTTCGGCACCTGCGCCGGCGCAATCCTTCTCGCAAAAAACGTAGAGAACCCTGCGCAAAAATCCCTTGCCGCCCTCGACATCACCGTCGAGCGCAACGCCTACGGCCGCCAGATCGACTCCGCCATCCTCACCGAGCCGACAAAACTCCCCGGCGGCCCGCTCGAGATGGTCTTCATTCGCGCCCCGCGCATCACCCGCACCGGCCCCCACGTCGACACCCTCGCCACCCGCGACAACTTCCCTGTCCTCGTTCGCGAAGGCCATCTCCTCGCCGCCACCTTCCACCCCGAACTCAGCCCCGACCCCCGCGTCCACCAACTCTTCCTCGATCTCATCCGCAACTCAGCTAAATAGTCCGCAACGACGGTAGTATCCTGACTCGCACAGGAGACGTCCACAACCGCATGAAGTTGACCCGCTGGCAAGTTGCTTCCCTCCTTCTCGTCCTGGCCACACCTCCTCTTTCTGTTGCGCAAAATCTGACGCCTGCATACACCATCACCCTTCCCGGGCTGGCAAAGTTGGAACCAGCACAAGCATTCCCATCAAACAACGGCATGCTCTTCTTCGCTGCAACCTCAACCAGCCACTGGATACTCGAGCGAATCACCCTTCATCATCGAACCAAACCGTCCGTTCGCATCCTGAAGATTCAAGGCTTCGGGCGAAAACCGGGATACGATCTCTTCCCTGGCTTCGGCCTCAGTCCGAATCCAAATTATGCAGTCGCTGTCGCCTCCAGAGACACCAAACCATCGCGCTTGAATCTGAGCCCTCTAGCAGAAGAGTCCCTGTCGATCGTTGACCTCGTTCACTGGAAGGTCATTGAAACCCGTCAGCTCACCGGCAAGGATGTGTTCGGCAACTTTGGTTTCTACGGCAACTACTTCATCACCCTCACATACACCGCTGACGACACAACAACTCACTTCCGCGCCTTCGAATTTCCCGGCCTCACTCCCGTGGACGAATGCGATCGCACCAGGGGCACTAGCCCTGCAACCCTCGATACCTGCGCTTCATTCCTGCACTCAATCCGCGCAACCAACTTCGAAGACTTCCTCGACACTCTCAATCATGTGAAGGATTCTCCTCCGCGACCCGCAGATCCTCCTCGTCCCGACCACGTCTGCTTCGCTGCCGACCGCGGAGCCAGCGACGTCTTTTCAGGAGACCGCAACTTCGCCGCATATGAATGTGAAAATCATCAGCCCACCACAACTCCCGACAACAAATACTTCGATCACTACGAGCTCTGGTCTCTTCCTCACTCTCAGTTTCTGGGAAAGATCACCACCCATCGCCTGCGAGAAGAAGGCTGGGTGACAGACAACGGCGCCACCTACTTTTTCACTATTATTTCCAACACAAATCGCTTGCACTTCTACCCTGCGACGCGATAGCGCGGTCGCAATATCGCCAACGCGATATCCTTAACCCGTGCCTCTCACCAGCAAGACGTGCCCCACCTTCTCTCACCCCGCGCTTCTGCTCGTCCCCTGGTTCCTCCCCGCCGACGCCAGCGCCCACGGCCCCGCACTCGACCGTCATCTCCTCCTCAATCTCTGGATCGCGCTCTCTCTCCTGGCTCTCGCCCATCTCATCCTCTTTCTCGGCCTCATTCTCCGCCGCCGTGCCGAACCCTCCAGCATCAAACGCATCGAATACCTTCCTCTCATCGCCCTAGCCCTTCTCTTCGCCACGCTCACCATCAAGGCCGAGCGCCTCTGGGCCGCCACTCGTTACACCGGAGCGTCCCTCACCGCCCTGCAAGTCGAAGTCACCGGCGTCCAGTTCGCCTGGTACTTCCGCTACCCCGGCGCTGACGCCACCTTCGGCGTCACCCGGCCCCAACTCGTCGATCCCGGCGAAGGCAATCCCCTCGGCCTCGATCCCGCCGACCCGCACTCCGCCGACGACATCGTCTCCTCCCAACTCGTGCTCCCCGCCTATCGTGAAGTTGACCTCCGCCTCAACGCACAGGATGTTATCCACGGCTTCGCCATCCCCGAGCTTCGCCTCAAACAAAACGCCGTCCCCGGCCAACCGATGCACATCCACTTCACCCCAACCACTCCCGGAACCTACGCTATCCTCTGCACTCAGGTCTGCGGCCTCGGCCACTACCGCATGAACGCCACCCTCCGCATCCTTCCGCCGGACCAGTTCCCACTCTGGCTCGCCTCCCATCAACAACGAGGCACGCAGCCATGACCCCACATTCAACAACCCCACATTCAGCGCCACCGCACTCTCGCTTCACCGATCACCGCACCATCGGCAAGCAATACCTCCTCCTCGCGTTGGTCTCCGTCACCATCGGCACCCTCCTCTCGCTGGTCATGCGCATCCACCTCGTCTGGCCCGCCTGGCATCTCTGGTTCTACGGTCCCATCCTCCCCGAAGACTATCTCGCCCTGGTCACCATCCACGGCACCATCATGCTGTTCTTCGTTCTCACCACCGCCCCGCAAGCCGGCTTCAGCAATCTCATCCTCCCCGCACAAATCGGCGCGCGCAGCATGGCCTTCCCCGTCCTCAACGCCGCCAGCTTCTGGCTCACTGCCGTCGCGCTCCTTACTCTGCTCAGCTCCACCTTCGTCCCCGGAGGCGCTGCCATCTCCGGCTGGACCGCCTACCCGCCACTCAGCGCCGTTCCCAGCGCCGGCCCAGGCCAGGGCCTCGGCATGGATCTCTGGCTCATCAGTATCGCCCTCTTCGCCATCGCCTCCACCGCAAGCTCCATCAACACCCTCACCACCATCATTCGCAATCGCTGCGAAGGCATGACCTGGCAGCGTCTTCCGCTCACCGTCTGGGGATGGTTCACCGCCGCTCTCCTCAGCATCATCGCCTTCTCCGTCCTGCTCGCCGCGATTCTTCTTCTCCTCTGCGATCGCCACGCCGGAACCAGCTTCTTCCTTCCCAACGGCGATCTCGTCAACAACGTTCTCCACCGCGGCGGCAACGGCAGCCCGCTTCTCTGGCTCCATCTCTTCTGGTTCTTCGGACATCCCGAGGTCTACATCGCCATTCTCCCCGGCCTCGGCGTCACCTCCATGCTCCTCGCCAACTTCAGCCACAGAAAAGTCTTCGCCTACCGCACCATGATCGTCACCACACTCCTCATCGGTTTCCTCGGCATCCTTCTCTGGGGACACCACATGTTCGTCGCCGGCCTCAACCCCTTTGCCAGCTCCGCCTTCTCCGTCTCCACCATGGCCATCGCACTTCCCGCCTCTGCCAAAGTCCTCAGTTGGCTCGCCACCATCTGGCGCAGCCGCCCGCAATACACCACCGCAATGCTCTTCTCGCTCGGCTTCGTCAGCCTCTTTATCGCTGGAGGCCTCACCGGACCAATTCTGGCTCAGCCAATTCTCGACGAATACCTCCACAACACGTTCTTCGTCGTCGCCCACTTCCATCTCATCATGGCGATGGCCGCTATCTTCGGCCTCTTCGCCGCCACCTACTACTGGTTTCCTCTCATCACCGCCTCTGCCCAACATCCCGGTCGCCTCATGTCCGAGCCCCTCGGCCGCCTCCACTTCTGGTGCACCCTCCTCGGTGCCTACGCCGTCTTTCTCCCCATGCACCTCACCGGCCTCGCCGGCGAACCTCGCCACTACGCCCAACTCACCGGCATCCCCGGCTCCGGCGGCGCGCTCAGTCCCACCGGCGTTCTCCTCGCCCACACCATTCCCCTCAACCAATTCATCACCTACGCGGCCATCTTCCTCGCCTTCGCTCAGATCATCTTCTTCTTCAATCTCATCCGCAGCCTTCGCCGCGGCGTTGCCGCCACCCCCAACCCCTGGCAAGCCACGACGCTCGAATGGGCCCCCGCTTTGTATCCTTTCCCCCCTCCATCCGCATCCGATATTCCAGAGGTCATCGTCTATCGAGCTCCATGCCACTATCAATCCGCCGGCCTGCAATCCGACGGTCAGGAAGATGCTTTCCTCCCGCAATGGCTACCCGGCGTCTCTGTCCAGAAACCCGCCGAAGACACCACAAACGCAAAACCGGAGTAAGCTTTTCCTAAGTAGCTTTTCTTAGTGGACGCTTTGAAAGCGCATCGTTATGCCAGCCACCGTCACGCCGAATAAAACCGAGCCGCAACGGAAGCGCCGCCTGGAAGACCACGACAATGGCGCGGGCCGCCGTCCGCCTACCGACAAACGCACCGGCGGCGGTGGCGACAATGAAAACTGGAACGATCGCCCCGACGGGCGCCGCGGACCCTACGAACGCCTCCACCGCTATCGCATGGGCATCTTCTTCGCCCTCGCCAGCGACCTCATGTTCTTCGTCGCCATCGTCAGCACCTTCTTCGTCAATCAGTCCAGCAGCCACGTCGACGTGTACAACCACTACGTCAACACCTGGATCCCCACCGCCATCCCGCCCATCCTCTGGCTCAACACCGCCGTCCTCCTGCTCAGCTCCGTCTGCATGGAGATCGCACGCCGCAACATGTTCCGCGAAACCGACGTCATGGACGAGTGGCTCGGCATCGGCAAACCCATCACCCGCCGCGCCGTCCCCTGGCTCTCCGCCACCGTCGGCCTTGGCCTTCTCTTCCTCGCCGGCCAGTGGACCGCATGGCGCCAGCTCGCCATCCAGCACGTCTTCTTCCGCACCAATCAGAGCAGCCACTTCTTCTATCTCATCACCGGCGTTCACGCCGTCCACCTCTTCCTCGGAATCACCGTCCTCATCGCCGCCTTCATCGGCCTCCATCTCTCGCGTCAGCTCGAAACCCGCCAGATCCTTGTCGACGGAGCAGCCTGGTACTGGCACGCCATGGGAATCCTCTGGCTCTTCCTCTTCACCCTCTTAGTCTTCTTCCAATGAGACCGTCGCGGCTCTGGCGAACCGCTCTTATCGCGGCGGTTCTATCGATCGCTCCTTCACTCCACGCTCAGGGCTGCGCCCAGTGTCTCGACAACACCGCCGCCACGTCACCCGCAACTCAGCGAGCCTACCGTCACGCCATTATCCTGCTCACGCTCACCGGAGGCGGCCTCTTCCTCGCCACCCTCGCTCTCTTCAAACGGCACCGCTAGACTCCAACCGCTGTCATCTCGCCAGCCATCAAAGAAAGTGAGGAAATTCCCGTGACTCGAGAGCAGAAATACCTCGCATTCAAATCCCTGCACGAGCGCGAGGGCATCTTCGTCCTCCCCAACCCCTGGGACGCCGGCTCTGCAAAGATCCTCGCCGCCCTGGGCTTTGAAGCCCTCGCCACCACCAGCGCCGGCTACGCCTTCTCCACCGGCCGGCCCGACACCACCTCCGAGCTCAACCGAGACGGCATCCTGCAAAACGCAAAGGCCATCGTCGAAGCGACGCACCTTCCCGTCTCCGCCGATCTGCAGGACGGCTTCGGCCCATCCCCCGAGGCCTGCGCCCTCACCATTCGCCTCGCATCCTCCATCGGCCTCGCCGGCGGTTCCATCGAAGACGCGACCGGCGATCCCAACTCCCCCATCTACGACTTCCAACTCGCCGTCGAGCGCGTCTCCGCCGCCGCCGAAACCGCACACACCCGCCACTTCCTCCTCACCGCACGCGCAGAAAACTTCCTCCACGGCCGCCCCAACCTCGAAGACACCATTCGCCGCCTGCAATCCTTCGCCAAAGCCGGCGCCGACGTCGTCTACGCCCCCGGACTCTCCAGCCTCGAAGCCATCCGCGAGGTCTGCGCCGCAGTCTCCAAACCCGTCAACGTCCTCATGGGCTTTCAGGGCGCAACCTTCTCCGTCGAAGAGCTCGCCGCTGCCGGAGTCAAACGCATTAGCGTCGGGGGCTCCTTCGCCCGCGCCGCTCTCGGCGCCTTCATCCGCGCCGCCCGCGAAGTCAAAGACAAAGGCACCTTCACCTACTCAGCCGACGCCATCTCCCACGCCGACGCAACCAGATACATGACGGAGATCGAAAGATAACCTCCCGCTATTTCTGCTGCAAGTTCTTATTGCTGCTGCAAATTCTTGTCGCTGCCGCAAATTCTTGTCGCTGCTGCAAATTCTTGTCGCTGCTGCAAATGCTTATTGCTGCTTGACGTTTTTGTCGTCATCCTGAGCGAAGTCGAAGGACCCCGAAGAACTCCATTCGCCACAACCGTCAGGAACCTTTCAAACAATACCGCCCGCCTCGCTCTTGTTCACGCTTGTCATCTTTCGCCGCAGGCGGAGGACCTGCTCTTGCTCTTGTTTCTGCTCTTGCTCTTGTTTCTGCTCTTGCTCTTGTTTCTGCTCTTGCTTTTGTTTCTGCTCTTGCTTTTGTTTCTGCTCTTGCTTTTGTTCCTGCTCTCGCTTTTGTTCCTGGTTGTCATCCTTCCGCGGAGCGGGAGGATCTGCGTTTGTCTTTGCTCTTGCTCTTGCTCTTGTTCCTGCTCTCGCCTCTATCCTTTCTCTCGGATTAATCGTGGGACTTTACCCCTACAAAAAATCGTTCCTAATAATTGGAGCTTAGATAGCGTCTGATGAATTGGCGTCCTGGCATCTAGGTAGCCCAAGGCTTTAGCCTTGGGTCTCTCGACCTGCCGAAACACGGGGCTTTAGCCCCTGGGGTATGCCTTCTTGTCTCGTGACACTCGTGCAATTCAATTCGTCTGCGACCATTTTTAAGCAAGACCTGATCAAAGTAGCAAACTCCGCATCTTCCGCAATCTCGACCGCACTCAAACTCCGCCCCAGCAGAGGAACCGTAATCTCCGCCTCCGAAACCAGCCGCGCATCCATCGTCTTCAGAACTTCGCGCAAAGCCGCCTGCGCATACTCCCCCCGCGCAGAAGCGTTCATCAGCGCAACTGGCTTCCCCGAAAGCTCCCCGCTCCCCACAACCCAATCCAGCGCATTCTTCAACGAGCCGGGAAGTCCATGCGCATACTCCGGAGTCGAAAACACCACCGCAGAAGCATCTCGCAACGCAGCACGAAACCGCAAAACCGGTTCAGGTGCAGGGTCAAAGTCCACATCGGGATTGAACGGAGGCAGTGCCTCCATCTCCGCGTAGAGAACAACCTCAATTGGCGGCGCTGCCACCAGCGCCGCGGCGCGAAGCAAAGCTGTGTTCGTTGACTGCGCGCGAAGACTTCCGGAAATTGCCAGTATCCTCATCACCGTTCGATGCCCGCGCGCGATTCCCGGATTCCGGTTCGCGAAAGCCGAGCGCCAACGGCGCGCGCCATACCAGCCCACGGCGTAGCCCTGGGTTGAATATGCGTTTGGGTAGAGGGCTGAAAGCCCTGCCTATATCTTTGTCGAACTAACCCACCGGCTAGCGCTTCTTCTTGGCCGCCGGTTTTGCTGCTTTCTTCGCCGGAGCAGCTTTCTTAGCGGCTTTCTTCGCCGGAGCAGCCTTCTTCGCCGGCCCCTTCTTCTTCGCAGGCGCCGCCTTCTTCACCGGTTTCTTCCCCGCAGCAGACTTCTTCGCAGGTGCTTTCTTCGCTGCCTTCGCCGGAGCCTTCTTCGCAGCAGCCTTCTTGACCACAACCGCTTTCTTCGCCGGAGCCTTCGCCGCAACCTTGCCCTTCGCAGGAACCGCCCCCTTCACCGGCACCGCGGCCTTCTTCTCCGCCGCCTTCGCCGGAACCACCGCGCCCTTCACCGGAGCCGCAACCTTCGCAGCAGCACCCTTACCCGCATTCACCGGCACAGTCGCACCTGCAGGCGCAGCAACCCCCACTCCCTCAGCCGCCCCCTCCACCACAACCTTCTTTCTGCTCTTCGGAGGCTTCGCATCCTTCTTCGCCATGCGCGGACGGCGCAGATGCACCGGCGGAGGCGGAGCCGGCGGCGAGTGCGGCTCAAGATAGGCCTTCATCTCCTCCGGCGTCGACAGTTTGTTATCCATCAGCTCGAAGAACAGCTTCTCCAGCAGCTCCTTATAAATCGGCAGATCTGGAACAATCCGCATCTCCTGCATCATCACGTAAGGAATTCTCTGCTTCGCCTGCGCCCACTCCGTAAAGAATCCCTTGAACTTCGCCTGGATCGCAGCATTCTTCGACGTATGCGCCGCCCACAAAATCGACTCCGGTTTGGCCGTGTGCAGCAGCTTCCACGCCTGCGACGGCTTAGCCGCATTCTTGCCCGCAAACTCCGCCGCAAACGCCTTCGCCTCGCCCTCCAGCGCCGCAATCTCCGCCACAAAACCCGGCCGCGCAAAACTCTTCTTCAGCGCCGCCAGATCCTTCGGCGCCATCTTCGCCGTCAAGTACGGAAAGTTCGCCACCGCCGCCTCAGGATGAATCCCCTGCATCTGCAGTTGCATCTGGCTCTCCCGCAACCGCTCCAGCTCCCCCGCATTCGCCTTCGCCGAGCTCAGCGCCGGGAACAGGTGCTTCATCCAACCCTCCGCCTCCAGCCGCTTCAGCACCCGCAGCGGATCCTCCTCGTGGAAGATCTCCTCGGTCTCATAGCCGCGTTGAAAGGCGTTCATCGCCGAGATGTACCCTTCCTTCTTGCCCGTCTCGTAGCGCTGCTGGGTCCGCTCATCCATCTGCCAGCCCAGCCGCGCCATCAGCCGTGCCGCCCGGACCATCCGCACCGGGTCTTCGATAAACCCGTAGTTGCTCACCAGCCGCAGCTCCCGGTTCTCGATGTCCGCCACCCCGTTCAGCGGATCCATCAGAAGACCGTACGAGCCGTCATTCAGCGACAAAGCCATCGCGTTCGCAGTAAAGTCGCGCCGCCGCAAATCGTCCAGAATCGTCGCCGCCCGCACCACCGGCTTGCCCGGCTTCGGGTAACTCACCGTCAAAGTGCTGCCAATCTCCACCCGTACACCACCCGGAAACCGCGCAAAAAGCGCCTGTCCCGCCTCATTCTCCCCGGTGATGACGCCCTTGGCTTTCTCTATATCCTTCCGCAACTTGAGAGCATTTCCCTGAACCGCCACATCCAGATCCCGCACCGGCGACCCGCTCGTCATATCGCGCACCGCGCCGCCCACGAGAAACACGGTAAGCCCTTTAGCCCGAGCCACTTGGCGTACGGCCGCCAACGCAGCCTGCTGCGCCGCGGAAAGTCGATTCTCAAGCAAATAAATGTAGTCGGCCATAACGGGTAGGTTTACTCCAAGCCGGCCTAGCCGGTATACTCAAACTCATCCGGGAGATGTGGCTAACCTCAGACGAATCAGGTATTTATCAAGATGTTGAGTCACGGGCACAAAACGTAAGTGTAACACAACATTGGCGATTTGGCTACGCGAGCAGCAGCTTTTTCGCGCCCCCGCCCAGCCCGTGCGACAATCCCACAGACCGACTTCCCTGACCCATGTCCTCAGCCCACAAAAAGGTCATCGTCCGACGCTTCACCGGCGAAACCCTCCCCGGATACCTGCCTCTGGCTGCCTTCGTCCGCAACCGCCCCACCCAGCCTGCTCTCGACCTCCTCGATCTCACCGGCCGCGTCATCCCGCTCCTCCTCAGCGACGTCAAACACGTCTGCTACGTCCGCGAATTCAACCTCAACGACACCGTCAACCCCGAACGCCTCACCCGCCGCGCCTTCCTCGCCCGCCCCCGCACCGAAGGCCTCTGGCTCCGCCTCACCTTCCGCACCGGAGACCTCCTCGAAGGCCTCGCCCCCACCGACAGCGCCCTGCTCGACGATCTCATCAACGATGCCGGACTTCACCTGGCCCCGCCCGACTCCCGCTCCAACACCCAGCGCATCTATATCCCCCGCACCTCCCTCTCCGAGCTTCAACTCCTCGCCGTCATCACCACCCCCTCGCGCCGCAAACCCCTTCCCGCCGCCTCCGTCCCCTCCATGCAGGAAGACCTCTTCGAGAACCTCTTCCCGCCGCCCAACACCCGCCCCAACTAGACATTAAGCTTTTTCGCCGTGATCCTGAGCACAACGAAGGACCCCCATTTGTATTGGGCATTTGCCGTTGCAGTTGCCGTTGCAGTTGCCGTTGCCAGTTGCTGTTGCTTTTGCTTGTTTTTCGTCGTCATCCTGAGCGCAGCGAAGGACCCCTGTATTTATCTTTGCATTTGCCGTTGCAGTTGCCGTTGTTTGTTTCACGCCGTCATCAAACGGCGCCCCGGCTCACGGTTGCAACTTGCTAGACGTTCTGCTGCAGATTTCCAGCGACTCTTAGTCTTACGTTTTTTGCAAGTCAATCACAAGTAAAATCCCTTCCATGAAACTCTCCACCCTGGCCGGCCATCTCAACGCAACCCTCCACGGCGACCCCTCCGCCGAAATCGTCCGTGTCGCCGGCATCGAATCCGCCGTTCCCGGCGACCTCACCTTCGTCTCCAACCCCAAATACGCCGGCCTCGCCCGCTCCACCAAAGCCTCCGCCATCCTCGTCGAACCCACCTTCCCTGAGCTCGCCACCGCCACGCTGCGCGTCGAAAATCCCTACCTCGCCTTCGCCCGCGCCATCGAGCTCTTCTTCGAGCCCACTGCCTACGCTCCCGGAGTCCATCCCACCGCAGCCATCGCCCCCACTGCCAGCATCGGAGCCAACCCCCACATCGGCGCTTACGCCGTCATCGGACACAACGTCATCATCGGCGATAACGCCGTCATCCTCCCCCACGTCGTCTTCTATCCTCACGCCCGCGCAGGCAATAACCTCTTCGCCCACGCCCACGCCATCGTCCGCGAACACTGCCATCTCGGCGACAACGTCATCCTGCAAAACGGAGCCATCATCGGAGCCGATGGCTTCGGCTTCGCCCGCCAGGCCGACGGCGCCTGGTACAAAATCGTTCAGTCCGGTCCCGTCGTCCTCGAAGACTCGGTCGAAATTCAGGCCAACGCCTGCATCGACCGCGCCTCCATCGGCGAAACCCGCATCCAGGCCGGCGCCAAGATCGACAATCTCGTTCAGGTCGGCCACGGCTCCACCGTCGGCCCCAACACCCTGCTTTGCGCTCAGGTCGGCCTCGCCGGATCCACCGTCATCGGCAAAAACGTCATCCTCGCCGGCCAGGTCGGCGTAGCCGGCCACTGCACCGTTGGCGACGGAGCCATGGCCACCGCGCAAACCGGCATTCCCGGAGACGTCGCCCCCGGTAAAGTCGTCAGCGGCTACCCCGCCATCGATAACCGGCAATGGCTGCGCTCGGTAGCGCTTTTTAACCATCTTCCCGAATTGCTGAGAGAAATAAAAGCTAAACTAAAATAACCATCGGGCGGTGACTATAGTCGTATAAAGAAGCATCATAAGGAGGTAGTACACAAATGATTGAGCCTCCCGACAGCATCCCCAGCGTCCTTCACCAGATGCCCCGCCTTCACGCACAACCCGTGAGAGTCCTGCTGCTCGACGACGAGCCCACCAATCTCCACCTCCGCACCGCCATTCTCCGCCAGCATGGCTACGAGTGTGTCCCCGCCTCCACCATCGAGGAAGCTACCGACCTCTTCGACAACATCGACATCGCCGTCCTCGACTATCACCTCGGAGCCGGCCAGTTCGGCACCGAAGTCGCCGCGCTCCTTCGCCGCCGCCGCCCTCACGTCCCCATCATCATCCTCTCCGCCACGCTCGATCGCTACTTCGGCGGCGTCGAAGACATGCACCTGCTCAAAGGCCACAGCTCCGTCGACGATCTGCTCGACGCCCTCAGCTCCCTCGGCGCAAAACGCCGCGGCGCTCCCGTCGTCGTCGACGCCCGCGACTTCTTCTACTCCCGCCTCTCCCTCACCATCGGCTCCGACGTCCTCGTCCAGATCTTCGACGAACATGGCATCTGGCAGCACTGCAACGATGGCGCTGCCGACTATCTCGGCCAGCCCCGCGACTGGTTCATCGGCCGCTGCGTCTTTCAGGAGTTGCATCCCCTCATGCGCGACTGGCGGGAAGTCATTCAGACTGTCTGCCACAGCCGCGAAACCTACATCGACCGCACCCGCCGCGGCCTCCTCAACCAGCCCCGCCCCGACGAGCAGCAACTCACCTGGAGCGTCCTCGCCTTTCCCATCACCCTCCACGACAACCGCAACGGCGCCGTCCTCACCGCACGCATCCTCGACAAACTCCCCAACCGCACCTCCGACTTTCTCCCCTTCCTCTAGCCTCAACGCCTTCTCTCCGCCTCAAGCAACGGCCTTCTCTCCGCCTCAAGCAACGCCTTCTCTCCGCCTCAAGCCAAGATGCGTCGTTTCGACCGAAGCAGCTTGCGTCTTTGCAAGCTGCGCAGTGGAGATAACCCCTGCATCTGCATCTGCATTTGCATTTGCATTTGCATTCGCCGTTGTCTTTTGTTGTCATCCTTCGCCTCAGGCGGAGGATCTGCTGTTGTCGTTGCTGTTGTCGTTGCTGTTGTCGTTGCTGTTGTCGTTGCTGTTGTCGTTGCTTTTGCCTTTGCCTTTGCCTTCGCCTTCGCCGTTGCTTTTGCCTTCGCTGTTGCCTTTGCCTTCGCCTTCGCCTTCGCCGTTGCTTCTAGGTACGCCAAGCCTTCAGGCTTGGCCCTCTCGACCCTTCTCACAGCAAGGGGCTTTAGCCCCTGGGGTATGCATTTTGCTTGTCATCCTTCGCCGCAGGCGGAGGACCTGCTTTCGCTCTTGCCGCAGTCCTTGCAGTTGCATGCACCTGATACCCTTAACTCAAATGCGCCCCTTCTGCTTTCTAGCGCTCACCGTCATCGCCATCACCGGCTGCCACTCCCCCTACGTCGCCACCACCGTCAGCAACCGCACCACCCAGCCCATCGAGCTCATCGAAGTCGACTATCCCAGCGCCAGCTTCGGCACGGAAAATCTCGCTCCCGGCGCAGACTTCCACTACCGCTTCAAAGTCCTCGGCTCCGGCAACATGAAGCTTCTCTACACCGATAGCGCCCACCACGACCACAAATTCGACGGCCCTTTCCTCAAAGAAGGCGCCGAAGGCCCGCTCGCCATCGTCATTACTGGCTCCGGCGTCACCTGGCAACCTGCCCCAACCGTGACCGCCGCTAAATAGCCCCCGAAATATCTAATCAAGCCCCGGGGCCCTGCCCTGTTTCGCCTCGCTTGCCGTTCCCGGCGACCCACTCTGCCGCTCCCTGCCTTTATCTTTTGCCATATATCCCCACACTCCGATAATCACCAGAAACACCACCAATACCGGCAACAGAATGAACGTCAGCATGTCTTCCTCCTCGGAATCCCGTTCTCCCTTCTTCAGATGCCGTCCCCTTCCTCTGCGGTAAGCTGAACTCTATGCCGCGCGGATATTTCATCACCTTCGAGGGCCTCGACGGCTCCGGTAAGACCACCCAGCTCCGCCGCCTCGCCGCCTCCCTCGAAGCCGCCGGCCACAACGTCGTCACCCTCCGCCAACCCGGCGGCACCGCCCTCGGCGACCGCATCCGCAGCATCCTCCTCGACTCAAAGTCCGAAGCCGTCCTCGGCCCCATCGCTCCCGCAGCCGAGATGGCCCTCATGTTCGCCGACCGCGCCCAGGCCATCGCCGAGATCATCCTTCCTGCCCTCGCCGCCGGCTCCATCATCCTCTGCGATCGCTACACCGACTCCTCCGAGGCCTACCAGGGCGGCGGCCGCCAGCTCGGCAGCGAACCCATTCTGGAGATGCACCGCGCCGCGTGCAACAACCTCCGACCCGACCTCACGCTCCTCCTCCTGCCCTCGCTCCAGTCCTCCCTCAAGCGCGCCCGCCGTCGCAACCAGCGCACCACCGCACAACAGGGCGCAGACGAGAACCGCTTCGAACGCGAGTCCGAGGACTTCTACCGCCGCATCTACGAAAAGTACGAAGAGATCGCCGCCCGCGAACCCAACCGCGTCGTCCCCATCCGCCAGGACGCCTCGATCGAAGAGATCGAAGCCGCCATCAAAAAAATCGTAGCCACCCGCATCGCGATCTGACGCTTTTGCTTCTGCGTTTGCTGGTGTTGTTGACCTTGCTTCTGCGTTTGCTGTTGTTTTTGCCCTTGCTTTTTAGTTGTCATCCTTCGCCGCAGGCGGAGGACCTGCTTTTGCATTTGCCGTTGCTTTTGCTGTTCTTCCCAACCCACCAACAAAATCGTCATTTCGACCGAAGCGGCGGAGGAGTCTCACCCCTCAGCCGCGCAGTGGAGAAATCACCGCATTTGCCGTTGCTTCAGCCTTACGGTCCCCGCCTACGGAATGCGGAACACCAGACCCGTGCTCACGGTAAATAACGTCGACGAACCAAACGTCAGCGTTCCCCCGAAGTCCCCGCTGTTGATCGTGGTCACCGCTCCATAGCCCAGCTCGAACACGCGAAAGTCCACGTGTTTCGCCAGCGTGTAATCCAGGCCGCCATAAATCCCATACTGCAGCCGGTTCAGATGGATCGGACTGGTTTTCGCCTTCGAGCTTCCCACCCCGATCGACGCCTGCAGATAAGGCTTGAACGATTCAGCGATCGGTTTTGCAACCACCCTCGCCCCCACCAGGAAGCTATTCAAATGCGCGCCGTTTCCGCTCACAATGCCGTCGCGGAGATCGATGCCGGCGTCAAACTTCGGAGCATGAAAAAAATTCACATACCCGCCAATATTCGCGCCGTAAAACGTTCGCGAAGTCGTATTGTCCCCCAGGAATGCGAACGGACCGCTGTCCGCCTGCGGATTGTTGATCCCGATGCCGATCGGGTTTACATACAAACCAACATCTCCCGCCCCTACTCCCGTAGTGCTCGCAGTCGAAGGGTTCACAGTAGACGGGTTATCCTGAGCAAAGACGGTGATGTTCAACAGGGCAAACGCGAGGCATAGAACGAGGAACCGCAACTTCATAGTTAAAAATCCTTTTCCTTCAAAAACTTCTCCGCATCAGCCGAACCCAGGTGCATCTGCAAGGTCGAGTCGGCCGTACCTGTTTCCAGTCTATCGGAACCCGGGTGCGAACCCCCGCGCGAACCCCGAGCGCGAACCCAGCCGCATCCCCACAACGCCCTCCCGCCGCCACCGCATCTTATCCAGAGACATGCACAACACCAGCAAAATACTCCGGCATCTCCTTCCGCTTCTCGCCCTCGCAGCCATCGCCCTCGCAACCTCATCCGCCCTCGCGCAGACCGGCCCATCCCCGGACGAGCAGGCTCTGCTCCAACTCGCCAATCAGGCTCGCGCCCAGCACAATCTCTCTCCCCTGCGTTGGGACAACTCCCTCGCATCCGCCGCCCACACCCACCTCCAGTGGGTTCTCCGCAACCCCGGCGGCGTCCTCCATCAATATCCCGGCGAACCCGATCTCGTCTCCCGCGGCGCCCAGGCCGGAGCCCACTTCGCCACCATCGCCGAAAATATCGCCGGACAAGGACAAGACCCTGCCGTCCTCCAGCAGACCTGGATGAACTCCCCGACCCACCGCGCCAACCTCCTCGATCCCAGGTTGAACGTCGTTGGCATCGCCGTTGCAGAAAACAACGGCCTCCTCTTCGCTGTCGAAGACTTCGCCCGCGACGTCCCCGCTCTCACTCCCGGCGCTGCCGAACAGCAGGTCGCAAAACTTCTTCAGGCCCAGGGCTTCCCGCCCGCTCCATCGAACGAAGATGCGCGCAAGACCTGCGCCATGTCCCAGGGCCAGGCCGGCAACCCCAAACTCGTCATCCAGTGGGATGGCGCCGACATCAGCCGGCTCCCCGATGTCCTCCTCCAGCACCTCGACAAAACCAAATACACCTCAGCCGCCGTCGGAGCCTGCCCCGGCAGACAGACGGGCCAGCCGTTCACCACCTACCACATCGCCGTTCTGCTCTACTGATCTGAAACCCAGGAAACACGCACGCCGCGGTCTTCAAAAGCAGGCGCGCTCTTCAAAAACAGAGAGGAGATCGACAACATGATTCTCGGTATGAGTCTTTCCACCTACACCGCAACGCACGTCATCATCAGTCTGATCGGAATCGGATCGGGATTCATCGTTCTCTTTGGCCTGCTCACCGGCAGACTTCTCAATTTCTGGAACGGCCTCTTTCTCCTCACCACCGTTCTCACCAGCGTCACCGGATTCTTCTTCCCCTTCACCAAAATCACTCCCGGCATCATCCTCGGAATCCTCTCGCTGATCGTGCTCGCCATCGCCCTGCTGGCCCTCTATGCCTTCCACCTCAACCGCGGGTGGCGCCGCACCTATGCCATCACCTCCATGATCGCTCTCTACTTCAACGTCTTCGTTTTCATCGTTCAACTCTTCGAAAAGATTCCCGCCCTCCACGCCCTCGCCCCCACCGGCACGGAAGCGCCCTTCAAAATCGCCCAGCTGACGCTGTTAGTTCTCTCCGTCACCTTCATCACGATCGCAGCCAAGAAGTTCCACAACGTTTCTCCCGGCTAACCGGCAATACTTGACAAGATCCCCCGTTCAAACCGGTATCATCAATCCAGAGGATCAAATCGAAACCGAGCCGTAGCCGTCCATCGTCACCATAAGTCCAGACCCAATTCCCCTGAATCGAAGACTTTACGCAATAAAGTCCAGGGGGAGGGGTACTCGCCCCAATCGCATTTGCAGAAAGGAGACCAAGAAACCCAATGTCGGCTCTTCCCGCCACCTTCAACGACTTCCTCGGCAATACCGCCGCCATCGAGCATCTCCGCGCCGCCATCGCCGCCGGTCGTCTCCCTCACTCCCTCATCCTGAGCGGCCCCAGCGGAGCCGGAAAGTACACTCTCGCCCTCATGCTCGCCATGGCCGTCGAATGCGAGCGCCAGCCCCGCGAGCTGCGCTCCTACAGCGAAGCCCTCGGCTCCAACGGCCAGTCCCTTGCCTCCTTCTGCGGCGTCTGCCACAACTGCATCCGCATCGCCTCCGTCGCCAGCCTCGACGACGAGGTCGACAAAGCCGTAGCCGTCCGCGAAGAGCTTCGCGACGCCGACAAGAAGGACACCCGAGTCCTCATCCAGCCTCACCCCGACGTCCTTATCATCCCACCCGACCCTCCGCAGCTCCTCATCAAACTCGGCCAGGTCCGCACTCTCATCCAGCGCTCCCACTATCTTCCCGCCGAGGCCCCTAAAAAAATCTTCATCCTCACCGCCTCCTCCTTCATGAAGGAAGCCGCCAACTCTCTCCTGAAAGTCCTCGAGGAGCCGCCCGCCACCGTCCACCTCATCCTGCTCTCGGAAAATCCCGGCGAACTCCTCCCCACCATCCGCTCCCGCTGCGCCACTGTGCGTTTAGGGGCATTGCCCGTCGAAGAGATCGAGATGCTCCTCGCCGACCGCCGCCCCGACGTGCCCGCCCAGCAGCGCACCCTTATCGCCCGCCTCGCCCAGGGAGCCGCAGGCAAAGCCCTCGGCTTCGACCTTGCCGCCTACACCGCCGCCCGCGCCGACGCCCTCATCTTCCTGCGCAACGCCGCAGCCACCGTCGGCGCAACCGCCGAGCCGGACCACACCGCCCTCTTCAAAATCACCGAAACCTACCGCGCCGGAGCCGAAGGCCAGCAAAAAACCTCTGCCCTTCTCCGCAGTCTCTCGCTTCTGCTCGAAGACCTCCTCCTGCTCGGCGCCGGCACTCCCGAGCTGGTTCGAAACACCGATCTCCGCCCCGAACTCGACCGCCTCAACTCCATCCTCAGCTTCGACTGGATTGAAAACGCCTCCCGCGGCCTCGATCAGGTGCAAAGCGGCCTCCGCCGCAACCTCCTCCGCAGCCTCTCCCTCGACGCCTTCGCCGGACAGCTCACCTCCGCCACCCTCACCTGAGTGCGGGTGGCCCATCCTTTCCAGCTGCATCGGAAAGGGTGGGTTGAAGTTGCAATCCCGCTACTTCACCCGCGCAGCCTTCTCCAACCGATCCCGAATCGCCGCTCCAATCCCACCGATCTCCGGCACCGGACAGACAATCACCCCAACCCCAGCCTCATCCAACTCCCGCAACCCCGAAAACAACCGCCGCGCCAACACCTCCCCATCGCCCCAGGGCCCCCACCGATAGACGGCATCGGCATACGAAGCATCCCAACCATCCGGCAACATCACCCCCACCTTATCCGCCTTATCCGATACCGCGTCGACAGCTGCAACCAAAGCAGTCCCCATAGCCCGCGGCCCGGAATCTGCCTGCGAGACCAGCACCAGCCGAGCCCTCGGAGCATAGTGCCGCAACCCCACTCCCGGCGAAGGCATACCCTCCGGCATACCCTCCACCGCCGCTGGCCGATACACCTCCACCGCGCCGCCGAGCACTCGCTCCAGCTCCTCCTTCGCGACACCACCCGGCCGATAGATCACCCTCGCGCCCACATCCAGCACCGTAGACTCAACCCCAACCTCGGTTGGTCCGCCATCCAGTACTGCATCGATCCGCCCGGCCAGATCGTTCAGCACATGCGCCGCAGTTGTCGGACTGATCCGCCCAAACCGGTTCGCACTGGGAGCCGCTACCGGCACTCCCGCCGCGCGAATCAGCTCCAGGCCCACCGGATGCCGCGGCATCCTCACCCCCACCAGCGGACGCCCCGCCGTCACCAGATCGGGAATCGTCGCAGTCTTCGGCAGAAGCAGCGTCAAAGGCCCGGGCCAGAACGCCCGAGTCAAATCCCCAACCACTCCAGCCAGAGCGCCCGGCACAACCGCCACCTTCTCCAACATCGTCCCATCGCACACATGCACAATCACCGGATCCCACCCCGGCCTCTGCTTCGCTTCAAATATCTTCGCCACCGCCGCCGCATCGAGCGCGTTCGCTCCCAGCCCATACACCGTCTCGGTCGGAAACGCGACCGTCCCGCCGCGCCGCAGCAACTCCGCTGCCCGCGCCAATCCAGCCAGCCCCTCCAATCGCTCCGTCGTTCCATCAGCCATATCTCTTCAATATATCCATACCCGCTCACCGTATACTCATTCCATGCAGGCCGCCGAAATCGAACTGAAGTTCCCCGTCGCCAATCCGGAATCCCTTCAGGTACGCCTCGCGGATCTCGGCTTCCACCTCGTCACGCCACGCACCTACGAGAGCAACACTCTCTACGACACACCCAACCGCGATCTCCGCGCACGCCGTGAGGTTCTCCGCATCCGCCAGTACGGCGCTCTCTGCACCGTCACTCACAAACGCCAGACCGACCAGCACGACCCCGTCGACACCACACGCTACAAAGTGCGCATCGAAACCGAAACCATCGTCGCCGAACGCGAAGCTCTCGCCGAGATATTTCACCAGCTCGGCTACAACGCCGTCTTCGTCTACGAGAAATATCGCACCGAGTGGGCTCACGGAGTCGACCGCAACTCCGCATACCTCGTCATCGATGAAACCCCCATCGGCACCTATGCCGAACTCGAGGGCCCCACCGGCTGGATCGATCGCACCCTCGCCATGCTCGACGTCAACCCTTCCCATTGCCTCACCGACAGCTACGGCAAGCTCTTTCTCGACTGGAAACAACGCACCGGAAGCCCCGCCGAGCACCTCACCTTCGCCGCCGTCGCCTCTCCCGTACTCGCCCCCCGCTAAAGCCCGCCTGCCTCACGCCGATACAACCTCTGTATCGGAGGTTTTCTTGGCAATCCCACTTCGCTCCTCGCGTCCCCTTCTGGTTGGAGGCCTCGTTCTCTGCGCGGGCACCGTCTTCGCAGCGACTACGCATCGAGCAGTCGTCTCGCGCGTCACTCCCGCATACCCCGAGCTCGCCCGCCGCATGCATGTACACGGCACCGTCGTCCTGCTCGTCACCATACAGCCGGATGGAAAGGTCTCCGCCACCAAAGTCGAATCGGGCCACGCTCTGCTCGCGCCCGCTGCACAGGATGCAGTCAGCCATTGGCGCTTCGTTCCAAATCCCGAACCCTCCGAGACCGAGGTCGAAGTCAACTTCAACGCAGGCGATCAGTAGTTCAGCTCTTTCGCGTCTCACCATCTCCGTGCACGTAAGGACCAGGATCACCATGAAACTCGAATCGAAGCTCGGCCTCAGCACCGGCCTCATCATCGCCGCCATGTTTCTCAGCGCCTACACAGCCCACGTCCGCATGCAGGAGGCCACCCGCCTCTCCGACGTCATCACTGCCAACCGTCTCCCTCTCATCATGGGAAGCCGCGACGTCCGCTCCCACTTCACCGACACCATTCGCGCGCTCGAATCCTACATGCTCTTCGGCATCGATCCAAACTCTTCGGCCACCTATCGAAACTCGCGCCGCGAACAGTTCAGACAGGCCGAGATCTCACTCGCCAAACTTCGCCAGGACAGTGCCCAATTTGATCTCGGCCCCGACGCCGACCGCCTCACTGCTCTCGAATCCGGGCTCGCCGCTCTCAAGCCGCTCGAAGAAAAAGTCGAAGCCCTCAACGAGTCGAAGACACCGCAAGGCACCGCCGAGGCCTACGACACACTCCAGAACCAGATCCTTCCTCTGGAAAAAGTGATGTTCAAAGACGTCACCGAACTCGCACAATCACAGATGAACCAGACCAACGATGAGCTCGTGCGCCTTCGTCGCGCCAACCGCTCCACGCTCCTCACCCTGTGGCTCGCAACCATCCTCGGCGCTCTCTTCGGAGGCTCTGTCTCCTTTCTGCTCGCGCGCCGAATCACCCGCGCCGTCAGCCTGGTCGCCGAGCGCGCCAACGCCATCGCCGCAGGCGACCTCACCGGCGAGTCGCTCGACCTCCACAGTCAGGACCAGATCGGCACGCTCGCCATAGCCATGCAGCAGATGCAAAGCAATCTCTCCGGCATCATCGGCACCGTCGTCCAGACCGCAGGCTCGCTCACGGGAAGCGCTGCCTCCATGCGCACCGCCGGCGATCAGATTCATCGCCGCATGGATCAGCAGAGCCAGCAGACCCAGCAGGCCGCCACCGCCATGCAGGAGATGTCCGCCTCCATCGCCGAAGTCTCGCGCCACACTCAGTCCGCTGCCGAAACCGCCCGCGGCGCCGCCGAAACCGCACGCGACGGAGGCGCCATCGTCAAACAGGTACTCGGCAGCATGCACTCGATCGCCACCGCCGTCAGCGACACCTCAGCCACCGTCGGCCTGCTCGGCGACGACTCCCGCCGCATCAGCCAGATCGTCACCGTGATCGACGAGATCGCCCGCAAGACCAATCTCCTCGCGCTCAACGCCGCCATCGAGGCCGCTCGCGCCGGCGATCAGGGCCGTGGCTTCGCCGTCGTCGCCGGAGAAGTCCGCCGCCTTGCCGAGTCCACCGCCCAGGCCACCGGCGAGATCGCCACCATGATCCAGGGCATTCAGGACCGCACCCGCACTGCTATCGCCAGCATGCAAAGCGGCACCGGCACCGTAGAGCAGGGTGTCATCACCACTACGCAGGCCGGCGAAGCGCTCGAGCGCATCATCGGCATGGCCGAGCGCGTCGATCGCATGATCACTCAGATCGCCATCGCCGCCTCTCAGCAGGCCGCCGCCGCCGATCAGTCCAGCGCCAGCCTCGACGCCATCCACTCCCTCAGCCACGACAACCTCACCGAGATGGCCACCACCGCCGCCGGAATCGAATCGCTCCGCACCACCGCCGTCACGCTGGAGCAGCAGGTCGACCGCTTCAGCCTCAAGTCCGCACCGGACGCGAAGCTCATCCCCTCCTCCACCAACAATCAACCCCACATCACCTTGCAACCCGCATAGCGCATTAACACACGCGCCAAAAAGGACCCGCTAAACAGCGGGTCCTTTTGTGCAGTAACTCAAGAAGCTAAATTCCAGAGGAGAAGCTGAAGGAGAAGGAGAAGGAGAAGGAGAAGGAGAAGCTGAAGGAGAAGGAGAAGCTGAAGGAGAAGGAGAAGCTGAAGGAGAAGGAGAAGCTGAAGGAGAAGGAGAAGCTGAAGCTTCCGATATCGTCTTATCCGTCTTTATCAGTGCAATCGGTGTAAATCCGTGTTAAGCCTTCAGCCATGGAGCGGCCTAGAAGATCTGGAAGTTGACCTCAACATTCAACTCAACCAGAACCGGATGGCCATTCTCCATCGCCGGCTTGAACTTGTACTGCATCACAGCATCGCGCGCCTTTTCGTCCAGCCCCATGCCGACGCCGCGAATCACATGCACATGGCTCGGATTGCCGTTGGTGTCGACCCATAGATTCACCAGCACATTGCCCGCGACCTTCGCCTTGCGCGCCTCTTCCGAGAACTCCGGCTCAACCGAATAGATCAGTATCGGCGCCGAAACGCCTCCGCCAATCCGCCTCGGTCCGCCGCCCGTGTTGCCGCCAGATCCCGGCCCAAGCCCCGACCCGTTGCCTGACCCCAACCCGGTCCCTGACCCATTGCCCATCGACATCCCCACCAGCGGCGAGCTCGCAATGCCAATCTGCGGGATGCTGCTCGCCATCTTCACATCTTTCTGGACCTCAATCGTGGGGTCGATATGAATCTTTGGTGGTTCCAGCGGCGGAGCCTTAGGCGGCACAATCTGCATGTCCGCAAACTTCGGCGGCGTTCCCTTGGTCACCGGAGTCGGCCCGCGCTGTCCACCGCCGCCACCCATCGCGGCCGCCTTCGCAGGAGCCTGCGGAGGAACCGTCAACTCCGTCACCTGCATCTGCTTTACCGGCGCGGAAAACTGGACCTTCTTATGCAGCAGCCATCCGATCAGCAAAATAATCAGGCCGTAAATCACAATCGCAGAGCCCGTTGCCATCGGGTTCTGCTTGGTCTTCATCCGGTCGACCACCGCAATCGGCTTCGACTCCAGCACCAGAGGAGGCAACTTCACCGGGAAGAACACATCCCGCACGCTGCCCCACAGCGACGTGAACACACCCTCTTCTTTGATAATCAGGTCGTTCGCCACCGGCTTCGATTGGAGGTCCAGCGGAGCTTCCGTGTTCTTGCTGAACGCATCCCGCAGATTCGCGATCAGCGACGTCCACATCGAACCATCGGTCTCTTCATTCAGATTCGGCGCGTCCGCCGGACGCAGATTCGGCGCCGGCTTGTCGGGATCAATCTCTGGTGGTGGAGTCAACAATGAATTCGCCATAACCTGGTTCGCCTCGGTCGAGTTAGCCGCCGCTATCCCCCCACTTCAAAAATCGTGCCCCGCCTCTGCTTCTGTCAATACGTTCCCGGTCTTTCGCCGGTTTTTCTTGCTGGGCGGTAAACCCCTACCTTGCTCACAACCATTCTACAAACTTTCACCTCCCGGTGCTTGTTACCTTGGACGCACATCCCCCGTGAATGTCTCTTTCACCCTTGTTTCACCCCAGGGTCCCCCGTCTACAATAAGAGTTCGGCACAAACTGCACTTTTGCTTTCAGGAAATAAGAGGACCAAATGCCGGACCAGCCCCAGGGAAAACCCCAAGAAGGACAAGAAGACCGACAAGCAGCGCCCAAGCTGCTTAAATCAACGCTCAACCTGCCCCAAACGCCGTTTTCCATGAAGGCGAACCTGCCGGAGAATGAGCCCAAACGTCTCGCCGTCTGGCAGCAACAGCACTTGTATGCCCAAATTCGCACCGCACGCGCCGGAGCCCCAAAATATATCCTCCACGATGGCCCTCCCTACGCCAACGGCGCCATCCACCTCGGCCACGCCCTCAACAAATGCATCAAGGACTTCGTCGTCAAAACCAAAACCATGGTCGGCTTCGACGCCCCCTACGTCCCCGGCTGGGACTGTCACGGCCTCCCTATCGAGATCAAAGTCGACGAGCAGTTGGGTCGCAAAAAACTCGAGATGGACCCCCTCGCCGTCCGCCGCGCCTGCCGCGACTACGCACAAAAATACGTCGACCTCCAGCGCTCCCAGTTCGAGCGCATCGGCGTCTTTGGCCGCTGGGACTCGCCCTATCTCACCATGTCCAATTCCTACGAGGCCTCCATCGTCGAGACCTTCTACGACTTCTTCGAAAAGGATTTCGTCTACAAAGGACTTCGCCCCGTCTACTGGTGCATCCACGACAAAACCGCGCTCGCCGAAGCCGAAGTCGAGTACGAGCAGCACACCTCTCCCAGCGTCTACGTCCGCTACAAACTAACCAGCGACCCCGAGATGATTCACGCGAAACTCGCAGGGAAATCCGTCTCCACCATCATCTGGACCACCACCCCCTGGACCATCCCCGCATCCCAGGCCGTCGCTTTCAACCCGAACCTCGAATACGTCGCGCTCGACACCGCTGACGGCACCTACATCATCGCCGCAGCCCTGCTCTCCTCCGTCATCGCCGCCTGCAATCTGATGAGCGGCAACAACCCCACCCAGCCCGCGTCGCCATCCGACATCGTCGTCCGCTTCCCCGGCAGCGCACTCGAAGGCGCAATCTTCCAGCACCCGTTCCTCGACCGCGACATCCTCGGCGTCACCGCCGACTATGTCACCGCCGACCAGGGCACCGGCGCCGTCCACACCTCACCCGCTCACGGCGTCGACGACTTCGACACCGGCAAGCGCTACAACCTTCCCGAGATCCAGTATGTCGACAGCGCCGGCCGCCAGCGTCACACCGGACGCTTCGGCGGAGGCGATCACGCGCAACCCTACGAAGACCTCACCGTCTTCAAATCCAATCCCGTCATCATCGACCTCCTCAAAGAAAAAGGCGCGCTCCTCAGCGCCACCACCTACGAGCACTCCTACCCGCACTGCTGGCGCTGCCACAACCCCATCATCGTCCGCGCCACCGAGCAGTGGTTCATCGGCATGGAAACTCCCATACCCACCGAAGGCGACGCCACCACCTTCCGCCAGCGCGCCCTCGACGAAATCAAGCAAGTCGTCTGGGACCCGGCCTGGGGCGAAGAGCGCATCTCCAATATGATCGCTACCCGTCCCGACTGGTGCATCTCCCGCCAGCGCATCTGGGGCGTTCCCATCGCCGTCTTCCTCTGCGACAAATGCGGCGAACCCCTCAACGACAAGTCCATCAACAAGTCCATCGTCGACCTCTTCCGCAAAGAGGGCGCCGATGCCTGGTACCAACACGAAGCCTCCGCTCTGCTTCCCAAAAACACCGCCTGCCACGCCTGCGGCCACAAAGAATTTCGCAAAGAGATGGACATCCTCGACGTCTGGTTCGAATCCGGCGCAAGCTGGCACGCCGTCCTCGAGCATGAGCCCGAGCTCACCTTCCCCTGCGATCTCTACGCCGAAGGCGGCGATCAACACCGCGGCTGGTTCCAGTCTTCCCTGCTCAACGCCGTCGGCCTTCGTGATCAGGCGCCCTACCGCATGGCGACCACCATCGGCTGGACGCTCGACGAGCAGGGTCGCGCCATGTCCAAATCGCTCGGCAACGTCGTTGACCCCGTCGACATCGCCAAGCGCCTCGGCGGCGAGATCGTCCGCCTCTGGGTTGCCTCCGTCGACTTCCGCGAAGACGTCGCCGCCAGCGAAAATCTCATGCAGCGCGTCAGCGACAACTACCGCAAGCTGCGCAACACCCTCCGCTTCCTGCTCAGCAACCTCTACGACTTCGACCCCCCGACAAACTCCATCGCGTTTTCTGCGATGGAACCTCTCGATCAGTTCATCCTCGCCCGCACCGCCGAGCTCGACGCCACCATCCGCGAAGCCTACGACGCCTTCGAGTTCCACCGCGCCTACCACGCCCTCAACGAGTACGTGAACACCGATCTTTCCGCGCTGTATCTGGATGTATTAAAAGATCGCCTCTATACCTTTGCCCCCGGCCATCCCGGCCGCCGCAGCGCGCAAACCGCGCTCTGGCGCATCGCCGAAGCCCTCACCCGCCTCATCGCGCCCATCCTCAGCTTCACCGCCGATGAGGTCTGGCAGCTTCTACCCAAAATCGAAGGCCGCGCACCCAGCGTCCATCTCGCTCTCTTCCCCGATATCGCCGACATCGTCCCCGGCAGCGTCAAGCAGATCGAAGAAGACTGGGAACACCTCCTCACTTTGCGCAACGAAGTCCTCAAAGTTCTTGAAGAGGCCCGAACCGCCAAAGAGATCAGTAATCGTCCCTCTGAGGTCGAAGTCACCATCGGCTGGCTCAGTTCCATGGCATGTCACCCCAACCCCATCTTCGAACGCTATCTCCACATCCTGCCCGAGCTCTTCGGCGTCGCTCAGGTCCATCTCGCCAACGCAACCGTCACCGAAGGCACCGCCGAAAAGGGAGCGTTTTACGTCCAGGCCAAACCCGCCAGGGGCAGCAAGTGCGAACGCTGCTGGCGCTTCACGGAAGACGTCGGCAACGAAACAAAATACCCCACCGTCTGCCTCCGCTGCGCCGACGCACTGCACGCCCTCAACTTCCAGCCTTATAACAAAACGGAGCCGCAAGCCTGATGTCCCCTGCCCCCGAAACCCAATCCCCCGCAGGCCGCGCTCGTACAAAAGACAAGCGCGGCTTCGTGCTCGCCATCTCCGCTCTCGTCGTCATCCTTGACCGCATCACCAAGCACATCGTCGCCCAGCAACTTCCCTACGGCCAGACCCACACCGTCATACCCGGCATCTTCCGCATCTCCGACGTCCACAACACCGGCGCCGCCTTCAGCATGTTCGCCGAAAACGCCTCACCCATCACCGTCCGCAACATCCTTATCGCCTTCTCCGCCATCGCCGTCATCGTTCTCTTCGCGATGCTCTGGCGCGTAGGCCGCCAACTCACCCTCACCTCCGTCGCCCTCGCCCTCATCCTCGGCGGAGCCTTCGGCAACCTCTACGACCGCGTCGTCTATCACTTCGTCATCGATTTTCTTCAGGTCCGCATCATCCACTACCACTGGCCCGATTTCAACGTCGCCGACAGTTGCATCGTCATCGGCGCCTGCCTCCTCATGATCGAAATCTTTCGCCCCCAACCGAAGGATGACTCCTCAAGTTAAATGCGCAAAAGCATCGGCACAGCCAAATGGACGCTTGCTCTTATAGCAGCCGTACTTCTGTCGATAGAACTTTTTCTGACTTTGTTCACGATTGATCTGGTCGAATGGTTTTGTCTGCTTGTCATAACCGTGATTGTTCTTGGGTTGCTGGCGCTCGCTTTTTGGACCAAAAGATTGGCGGCAGGCACGGCCATCGCAGCTTTCATCGTTTACGGTCTAACCACATGGGTTGTTCTAAAACCGAGAAATGAAATCAGGACAAATACTAGATGGTTCTTGTTGTCGAAAAGGTATAAAGCGCAGGTCCTTGCCACTGACGCAGCGAATGGTGAGATGAAGCACATGGAATGGGATGGGTGGGGGTTTGCCGGCTCCGGAGACACTACCGTCTATCTGGTCTTCGATCCGAGTGATTCACTCCTCACGGCAGTTGGAAGTAACTCTCCTGGAAAGTTTGCAGGAATTCCCTGCGAAGTACCTCTCGTGCACCGGCTCGAAGATCACTGGTACACCGTATTGTTCTATACAGATACAGATTGGCACCACTGCGCGTAACCAGTAAGCAGCTACCGCACATAACCAAACCGACCGCACAGATCCGTCGAATTCGCGATCGCATCCGCACTAAACACCGGCGGCTTCTCTCCCGAAAAAAACACGACGCGCAGCGAGCGGCCCGACACATACGTCACCATCCACTCCGTATCCTCAGAACCGCACAGACTATTTCGGTGCAAAAACTTCTTTGAAGCCGGCACGATCAGCCGATACAAACCGGCACTACCCACCGCGCCCCCCTCCGCTTCAAAAAGAGCGCCTGCCTCATCTTTCTGCAGACCGCGTATGCGAGAGACAGTAAAGTTCACGAAGTTAATCGAAATCTTCTCGTCGGAAAGAACCACATCCCCCGTAATCTCCCGCGCAGTCGAGTTCTCCGCACGCCAATATCCCTTCTCCTGCGCCGTCGCGGCCACGCCGCAAACCACCACCAGCCCTGCAACCACCCGTAACCACGCTATACGCTTCATCTTTCGAGAATGACACCTGGAGCCTCTTTCATCAACTGGTGTTCCGGTTGGCAGTCGATCGTTAAGGGCACGGCTTTAGCCGTGCCGCAAGAGGTCGCAGAGAAAAAAGGGGCTTTAGCCCCCGAGGGCAATCTTTAAATCACCATGACCCTGACCCTGAGTTCGATTAACTCGCACTTCGCGCCCGAATGCGGGAAAATAGAAGTTTGGCATGAATGACCAGATCACCATCCGCGGAGCCCGCACTCACAACCTCAAGGGCATCGACGTCGACATCCCACACAACGCCCTCACCGTCGTCAGCGGCGTCTCGGGCTCGGGCAAATCCTCGCTCGCCTTCGATACCGTCTACGCCGAAGGCCAGCGCCGCTACGTCGAATCCCTCTCCGCCTACGCCCGCCAGTTCCTCGAGCGCATCGAAAAACCCGACGTCGATCACATGGACGGCCTCGCCCCCGCCATCGCCATCAAGCAGAAAAATCAAACCCGCAACCCCCGCTCCACCGTCGCCACCGCCACTGAGATCTACGACTACCTCCGCCTCCTCTACGCCCGCTGCGGCACCGTCACCTGCCTCCATTGCGGCGGCATCGTCAAACACGACACCGTCGACGAGATCGTCACCGCCCTCCTTGCTCTTCCTGAAGCCACCCGCACCTATGCCCTCTTCCCCATCGTTCGCGCCGAAGTCAAGATCGAGCCCATGCAGACGCCAACCGTGGAAGAAGCCGCCGACGCACTGAAGCCAACAAGAAAGACCACAAAAAAATCCCAGAAATCCGCGGCCCCATCTCCATCCTTCAACCTCACCGCCGCTCTCAAAGACCGCCTCACCGAACTTCGCCGCCGCGGCTACAACCGCCTCTACCAGCCTTCGGCGCTTGAGCAGGGAAAGCCCGGCAAAATCGTCGAGTTCTCCACCCCGGAGTCCCTCCTCGAGCTCGACTTCACCAAACCCATCTTTGTCCTCATCGACCGTCTCGCCATTAGCCCAGAGATCCGAGCACGCATCGTCGACGCCATCGAAACCGGCTACCGCGAATCCGGCGAAGTCCAGTTTCACATTGTTCCAACCTCAAATGTTCCAAACCCAAATGCCGTCATCTCGACCGAACCCCGAGCGCAGTCGAGGGGGAGTGGAGAGATCTCCGTATTTACTCTTAGCTCGCCCCAACACCTCCGCTTTTCCGCAGCATTCGAGTGCACCACCTGCCACCGCGCCTACCGCGAGCCCGAACCCCGTCTCTTCTCCTTCAACAATCCTTACGGCGCCTGTCCCCGCTGCCAGGGCTTCGGCAACACCATCGACTTCGACCCCAACCTCATCATCCCCGACAAATCCAAGTCCCTCGCCGACGGCGCCATCGCCCCCTGGTGCACCACCAAATACCGCCCCCACCACGGCGAGATGATCCGCGCCGCCAAAGCTGCCAACATACCCACCAACGTCCCCTGGTACGATCTCACCGGCTACCAGCAGCGCTTCATCGAAGAAGGCGACGACAAATTCCCCGGCATACAGGGCTTCTTCCGCGCTCTCGAGCGCAAAAAATACAAGCTCCACGTCCGCGTCTTCCTCTCCAAATATCGCGGCTACGCCCTCTGCCCCGACTGCCGCGGCCAACGCCTCCGCGCCGAGGCCCGCGCCGTCCTCATCGCGCCTCAAAATGGCCCGGCAAAGAACATCTGCGAAGTCTCCGCCCTCACCATCGCCGAAGCGCAAGACTTCTTCGACAATCTGCAACTCTCACCGGCACAAACAGAAATCGCCGGAAAGATTCTCGAAGAGGTCCGCCAGCGCATCCACTTCCTCCACCAGGTCGGCCTCGACTACCTCACCCTCGACCGCCTAAGCTCCACCCTCTCCGGCGGCGAATCCCAGCGCATCCAACTCGCAACCTCGCTGGGTTCACGCCTCGTCGGCGCTCTCTACGTCCTCGACGAGCCCAGCATCGGCCTCCACACCCGAGACACCGCCAAACTCATCCGCATCATGAAGGATCTCCGCGATCTCGGCAACACTATCCTCGTCGTCGAGCACGACCCCGACGTCATCCGTTCCGCCGACCACCTCCTCGACCTTGGCCCCGGCGCCGGCGAACTCGGCGGCCACCTCCTGGCCTCCGGCACAGTCAAAGAAGTCACCGCCAACCCAAACTCCATCACCGGAAAATATCTCTCCGGCCGCCTCACTATCCCCGTCCCCAAATATCGCCGCGAACCTGGCCGCGAACACCTCAAGCTCACCGGCGCCCGCATCCACAACCTCCGCGGCGTCGACATCGACATCCCCCTCGGCCTCCTCGTCTGTGTCACCGGAGTCAGCGGCTCCGGCAAATCCACCCTCGTCCATCAAGTCCTCTACCGAGCCCTCATGCAGGCCCTCGGCCAGACCGAAGGCAGCGACCCCGCGCATCTCTTCCGCGAGCTCACCGGCACTCATCACCTCAACGACGTCATTCTCGTTGACCAGTCCCCCATCGGCCGTACCCCGCGCTCCAACCCCGTCACCTACATCAAGGCCTTCGACGACATCCGCGCCCTCTTCGCGGCCCAGCCCGATGCCAAGCGCCGAGGCTTCGGCCCCGGCCACTTCTCCTTCAACGTCCCCGGCGGCCGCTGCGACGTCTGCGAAGGCGACGGCACCGTCACCGTCGAGATGCAGTTTCTCGCCGACATCGAGCTGCCCTGCGAGGAATGTAACGGCACCCGTTACAAATCCGCCATCCTCGACATCAAGTACAAAGGCAAGAGCATCTACGACGTTCTCAACATGACCGTCAAAGAAGCCCTCGCCTACTTCGCCGGCCATCCAAAAATCGTCGACAAGCTCTACGTCCTCGACGAAGTCGGCCTCGGCTACGTTCGCCTCGGCCAGTCCGCCACCACGCTCTCCGGCGGCGAAGCTCAGCGCGTCAAACTAGCCTCCCACCTTGCCACCGCACGAAGCATCACTACCCGCAGCTCCAACGAAACCGCGGCCAAAGCCCGCAGCCGCACGCTCTACATCCTCGACGAGCCCACCACCGGCCTCCACTTTGACGACGTCGCCAAACTCCTCGCCGCCTTCCGCAAACTCATCGAAGGCGGCGGCTCCCTGCTCGTCATCGAACACAACCTCGACGTCATCAAATCCGCCGACTGGGTCATCGACATGGGCCCCGAGGGCGGCAACGGCGGCGGCCAGATCGTCGCTACCGGCACCCCCGAAGAGATCGCCGCCAACCCGCGCTCCCACACCGGCCACTGGCTCGCCCCCGTTCTCAATCTCCGTACCGGCAAGGCCGAACCCGAGCTTCAAGTCATCGCCTGACCCACATCCTCCACCTGTCGCCGCTTTCAAAAAGACCGACCCTCCGACTTGACGACGGCCACGTCATAGGAGAGGATTTGAACTCTTCTGCCAGCTATGGTTCCAGGCAAACGTGCAGCGCACTCTGAACGCAATGTGGACTAAACCGTTTATCAGTACCTTTGAATCGCGGAGCCGCCTATGCCGAAATCGCCGAAAGCATCGCCCACTCAGAATCAAACAATCAGCAGCAAACTAGCCGACCAATTTACCGCGCCTCGCCCCTCCGTCACCGATCGAATCGAGGCTGGCAAGCGTCTGCGAACAACCGTCTCACGAGCCAACCTGGCAGAGTACAAGCCTCAGGCCACTCGTAAAGATCCAGTCGCAATTCTTGAGGCACAAGCCAAAAGCCGGCTCCAGAATCTCATTCCCGTGCGTTACGCGCGGATGCTCGCCTCGCCCTTCGCCTTTCTGCGGGGCACCGCTGCCGTCATGGCGCAAGACCTCGCCCCATCTCCTGTCACCGGCCTTCAGGTTCAGGTCTGCGGTGATATGCACGTATCGAACTTCGGCGTCTTCGCATCGGCAGAACGCAATCTCGTATTCGGCATCAACGATTTCGATGAAACCATCCCCGGCCCATGGGAGTGGGACCTCAAGCGTCTCGTCACAAGTGCCGTCGTCGCCGGTCAGTTCGTCGGACAAGACAAAAACAGTTGCGAGTCGTTCAGCCGAGCCGTCGTGAGTTCTTACCGCCTGCGCATGCGCGAATACGCCGAGATGGGCTACCTCGCCACCTGGTACTCCGTCATCCACGAGGACAACATCCTATCCGCCGTTCCATCAAAACTGGTTCCCAAATGGCACAGAAGTCTCGATAAGGCCAGGAAAGGATCTCATCTTCAGGTCCTGGAGAAGATGACCGACCTCATCGACAACAAGGAGCGCATCGTTGAAAACGCGCCCTTCGTCGTCCGCGAGACAAAGACGGAAGATGGAATGCCGATTCGCGAGGCGGTCGGGTTATTCCTCGAGCAGTATCTGTCCTCCCTATCCCCGGACAGGCGGCAACTGATATCGCGCTACCAGATTCTCGATGTCGCCCGGAAAGTTGTCGGCGTCGGCAGCGTAGGCACTCGCTGCTGGATCGGCTTTATGCGGGGCGCCAGCGAAGGCGACCCGCTCTTCCTTCAGTTCAAAGAAGCCCAGGAGTCAGTACTCGCGCCTTACCTGAAAGCTGCGCCAACCTACCAGAATCAGGGCCTTCGTGTTGTCACCGGACAGCGTCTTATCCAGGGATCTCCCGACATCCTTCTTGGTTGGGGCCAGGTCGCCAAAATTCAATTCTACGTTCGCCAGCTTCGCGACATGAAAGGCAGCTACGACTTCGATCCGGAGACAACCTCCCGCAAAGGAATGGAGATTTACTGCGGCCTGTGTGGCTGGGCTCTTGCCTTGGCACATGCAAAATCGGGAGACGCGGCGATGATCGCTGGCTATCTCGGCAAGACCGACGAAACCGACGAAGCCTTGACTAAATTTGCCTTCGCTTACGCCAAACAAAACGAGCAGGACTACGCCAAGCTTCAAAAAGCCGCGCGCGCGAAACAAATTGTCGTCTCCGCTGTCGCCTGAACCCCGTCTCGCCCGTACTTCTTTGATCAGATAACTCCGGCACGCTGCGCGAGGTGCGATATCATCGCGCTACTGCGATTTCATTCCATCCAAACGTGAGGTAGAAGTGTCGCGCCTGGCGTCGATTCTCTTCGTGCTTTCATTTCCCTTCGGGCTCCTCTTCGCGCAGGACGCCCCGCTCGCGCTCACCGGAACGCTGATCACTCCCGATGGCATCGTGCAGGATGGAGTCGTCCTCATTCAGAACGGCCGCATCACCTCCGTCGGCGCAAAGCTGCCTCTGCCCGCCGGAACCAAAACCGTGGAGACCCACGGCATCATCGCGCCTGGCTTCATCGATCTCCATAATCATCTGACGTGGAATGTCTTTCCCCGCTGGAAACCGAATCAGCAGTTCGGCACTCGCTACGACTGGGAGCAGTTGCCCGTCTACAACCTGTTGATGGACGCGCCCCATGAAGCCCTCGTTCAGCAGGGACTCGAGTGCCAGATGGAACGCTACGCCGAGGTAAAGGCCATCACCCAGGGAGAGACCTCCGTCGTCGGCGGAATGTTCTCCGCCTGCGATCAGGGTCTCGCGCGCAATCTCGACTACGATGCCGAGCTCGGCAGCGGACTCGCTCCAGTCATCTACAACATCTTTCCTCTCACCATGAGCGAGAGTGAGCTTGCCACAGCCAACCTCGCCCTCGCGGCCAAACCGCGCGGCGCCCTGATCGTTCATCTTGCCGAGGGAGCTCCCAAAAACGCCTCAGCCGCGCAGGAATTTCATATCCTTCAAGGCCGCGGCCTGCTCAAGCCCGGAGTCTCCGTCATCCATGCAACCGCGCTCACGCCGCAGAACTTTGCCGCCTTGGCCAAAGCTGGTGTCGGCCTCATCTGGTCGCCGCGAAGCAACATCGAGCTCTACGGAGATACCACCAACGTCGCTGCCGCCAAAGCCGCGAACGTCACCATAGCCATCGCCCCCGATTGGAGTCCCACAGGCAGCGTCGGCCTTCTCGCCGAGCTCAACTACGCCTCCGAATGGAACAAAGCGCAGCCCAGCGCCATCTTCAGCGATCGCGAACTCGTCGCCATGGCCACCATCAATCCCGCAACGCTGATCGGCCTCCAGGATCAGATCGGAAGCCTTGCCCCAAACCACGTCGCCGACCTGCTTGTCATTCGCGACACCGGCGCCGCGCACGGCAAGGACGCCTACTGGACCCTCACCCACACCGCTCCCGAAGACCTCCAGCTCGTCATGATCGCAGGACAAGCCACCTACGGCGACCCGCAACTCATGCATCAACTCTTCAAGGGACCGGACGAGAGCCTGCATATCTGCGGCGCAGACAAAACCATCTCCTTCGCCAGCGAGACCAAACCCCCGGGCACCTTTGCCGCCACCCAGACCGCGCTCGACCACGCCCTTCGAGGCCAGGGCAGGAGCCTCGCGCCACTCGCAGAATGCGGCCAATAGAACATCTAGAACATCGCCGCAACCGCTGCGCTATCTCTTCTCGGAATCCTTCAACACCGCCATCGCCGCATTCCGCCCGTTGATGCCGATCACGCTTCCCCCCGGATGCGTGCACGCCCCGCAAAGATAAACCCCCTCCATCGGCGTCCGTGTCCTCAGCCGATTCGACCACATATAAGCCGGCAGACACTCTCCCTGAAAGATATGCCCACCCGTCAGCCCCACCTTGCGTTCAATATCCGGTGGCCCCAGCACCTGCGCGTCCAGCACAGCATCTTCCATGTTGGAACAGAACCGCGCCAGCGACCGGACTACGAGTCCGCGCACATCTTCTCGCCGTTCCTCCCACGTACCCTGCGAAAACCGATAAGGAACATACTGCGCAAAGACACTCATCGTATGTTGACCTGCCGGTGCAACCGTCGCGTCATGTGCGCTCTGAAAATACAACTCGCACCATAGATGTTCCGGCAGTTCCCCTCTCCGCGCCGCGGCAAAACCCGACTTCCACTCCTCCTTCGCAAGAGGCGCATTGATCTGTCCGTAATGATGCGGCTCGTTCTTTCCTGGCCGCGCCCTGAAGTCAGGCAGTTCGTGCAGCAGCACGTTCACCTTCACCGTGCATCCCTCAATCGGAATCTCCTCCACCCGCCTGCGCCACGCCGGCTCCGCCGCACCGCCCAGCAGCCGCAGCGTCTGTCGCGGATCGGCATTCGAAATCACAACCGGCGCGCCGATCCGTTCGCCGCCGTCCAGTTCCACGCCCTCTCCCGGCACAATCTTCGCAACCGGCACACCGGTCGCAACCACCGCCCCGGCCTCGCGCGCCGCATCGCAGAAGTAAAACGACACCATCCCCATGCCGCCCTTCACATAACCCCACATCCCCGGCATTCCACCCAGCCGGCCCGAAGCGTGATGAAATCGAATAGACGCCGTTCCCGCATCGAACGGGCTCGCATTCGTCCCAATCACTCCCTGCCCGAGGTATGCGCTCTGCAGCCGCTCATCTCTCAGGTAGCGATCCACAAACTCCGCCATCGACCAGTCGAAGAGCAGGTGCCGCGCCTCCTCGTCACCCGCCAGCCTCTCGTCAATCTCCTCGCGCGTCGGCGCCTCGCCAATCCACACATCTCTCTCGTTCGCCGGCCGCAAAGCATCGCGCAGCCTGCAAAGCACATCGTTCATCGCGCGCCAACCCTCCACGTCCGCTGGCGCGAACCTGCGAATCTCCTCCTCGCATCGTTCCTCGTCGTCCCAAAGCTGAATGCTCGACTCGTCGAGGAACGGAACAAACAATCCATTCACCGCCGGGCTCCATTCAAATCCGCGCCGCGGCAACTCCAGCTCAGCAACCACCAGCGGATGCAGCAGCCCCGCAAGGTACGCGCACGGAGACATTCGCACTCCGGGAAAAGGCTCCTCCACCGTGCACGCCCCGCCCACACGCTCCCTGCTCTCCAGCACCAGCACCCGCTTCCCCGCTCGCGCCAGATACGTGGCGCACGCCAGCCCGTTATGGCCCGCCCCAACCACGATCGCATCCCACCTGCGCGAAGCCAGTTCACGGATAGGCGCAGGCAAACCCAATTCACCCAGAACAGCCGCTGTCGGAGAAACCATTCTCCCAGTATCCACGCAGACTCGACGACTGCAAAGAACTTACCTCTCACCACCCCGCGATCACCTCGCTTCGCCTCATCGACAAGCCAAAAGTCGTCATCCCGATCTCCCCGCCAAAACTCGTCATCTCAACCTCTCCACCAAAGTCGTCATCTCGACCTCCCCGCCAAAGCCGTCATCCCGACCTCTCCACCAAAAATCGTCATCTCGACCTTCCCCCAAAAGTCGTCATCCCGACCTCTCCACAAACTCGTCATCTCGACCGAAGCTGTTCACAGCCTTATCGTGAACAGCGTAGTGGAGAGATCCCCGCATTTGCCTTTGCAGTTGTCTGTTCTCCCTCGTTCCCCAAACATGGGTACTATCCATCCCGACGCGCCTCGGCGACGATCTTTTCCACAGGCTCCGCCCTTGACGCGCCTGTTAGTCTTAAATGAGGCAAAAAGCGATGGAAGCCCGGCCGCTCAGGTCGGGCTTCCGTACTTAACGCCGCAAAGCAAGTCCAGGCTTAGGTCTCTTTCTTTGAAGACTTTGCATACTTTAAGACGGGGGAGGGGGTCCAACCGGTGCCACAGAAAATGACCAGACGAAACCACCCCACCCGACCGCTCCTTCGCCCCCTCCAGGTCGTTCCCGCGCTCATCTTTTCCACACTTCTCCTCGCAGCAACTTCCTTTGCCCAACTCCCCCCCGGCACCACCGACACCACCACCCAGCCTCAAGCCCAGCCTGACCCCCTCCTCGCCCAGGCCAACCAGGCCCTCGACAAGCAGGACTACCCCACCGCCCTCAAACTCCTCACCACCCTCACCGAAAAATCCCCCAACGATCCCCACCTGCTCTACGACCTCGCCTTCACCCAGGACGCCCTCGCACAAACCCCGGCTCAGGTCACCGCCGCGGAAACCACCTACCGCCGCGCCATCGCCGCCGATCCCAAGTACTTCGACCCACACCTCGGCCTCGGCCTGCTCCTCGCCCGCACCGGCAAATTCACCCTCGCCCGTGCCGAACTCCTCCAGGCCACCGCCCTCACCACCGGCGACCCGCTCCTCAGAGCCCGGGCCTACCGCGCCCTCGCCCGCATCGATCAGGCCTCCAACCCCGCCACCGCCAGCGACGAGCTCCTCTCCGCCCTTAAACTCTCCCCCGAAACCCCCGACGACGTCCTCCTCTCCGGCGAGCTGGCCGAAGCCTCCGGCGACCCCGCCGCTGCCGAAGCCGCCTACCGCCGCGTCCTCGCCGTCAACCCGCTCAACCACGACGCCACCGCCGATCTCACCCATCTCCTTCTTCATCAGCAGAAGCCCGATCAGGCCGAGGCTCTGCTCACCGCCGCCCTCGCCAACGACCCCGACAACCCCACCCTCAACGCCCAGCTTGCGTCACTCTACGAAAAGCAAAACAAGCCCGCCCAGGCCATCCCTATCGTGGAAAAACTCCACACCGTCCACCCCGCCGACTCAGCCATCACCCGTCTCCTGGCCCGCCTCTATAACGACAACCAACAGTACGATCAGGCCGCCACCCTCTACGCCGCCCTCGTCGCCGCCACCCCCGGGGACTCACCCGACCCCACCCTCCTCGACGACTACTCCGACACCCTCATTCGCCTCAAAAAGTTCGCCGAAGCCGAAGCCCTCCTCAAGCGCGCCGTCGCCGACCCCTCCGCTTTCCCCTCCAAAGAAGACCTCGGCAACGCCGCCGGCCACCTCGCCTTCGCCGCCTCAGCCAATAATGACCCAAACGGCACCTTGCAAGCGCTAACATTACGTGCTACAGTACTTCCCAATTCGCCGAGTTCGTTGTTCCTCGAAGCAACGGCACACGACAAATTGCATCACACGAAACAGGCGACCGACCTGTACAAGCAGTTTCTTTCCGTGGCAAACGGCCAGTTTCCAAATGAAGAGTGGGAGGCCCGCCACCGCCTCATCGCTCTCGAGCACATGAAGTAGCAGCGCTCCCTCCGAGGTGCGTTATGAAATTTGCTCTTCGTACCACTACCGTTCTTCTCCCTCTGCCCTTGATCCTCTCCCTCTGCGCCCCCGCGTGCGCACTCTCTTCCAATGTAGACAATCTTCCCGACGCCCAGGCGCTCGCCCAGCTCGAGCTGCGCGCCCAGCAAGCCGGTCCCCGCGACCAGTGCTTCCTCTACACCGAGCTCGTCAATACCATGACCGAGATTGCCGGCAAGCAGTTGCGCGATGGCGACGTCGGTCAGGCCAGCGCCACCCTCAAGAAAGTCAGCCACTACGCTCAGCTCATCCACATGGATATGGCGAGCAACAGCAAGCGTCTCAAGAACGCCGAAATGCTCCTCCATCAAACCACCTATCGCCTCGGCGAATATCTCCATCAAGCCTCCTTCGAGGACCGTGCCCCCATCCAGGGCACTCTCAAGCAGCTCAATCAGGTCCACGAGGAGCTCCTCGCCGAAGTACTCAAACACTAGGAACCAATGCTCCGCCGGACCCCACTCGCCATCGTTTTTCTCGCTCTGATTCTGCCCTTTCACGCTCAGCGCACTGACACCTCTCTCTCTGAAGGAGAGATCGAACAGCTCCGCGACGCCGCCTACGTCCCCAACGATCGAGTCCTCGTCTTCATCAAGCTCCTCGACGTCCGCGATAAGCAGATTCAGGATCTCTTCGCCCATCCCCGCAAACCCGGCCGCGAACAGGACACCCACGATCTCCTCGAGCAGTTCACCAACATCGCCGACGAGCTCAACGACAACCTCGATGACTACGGCGCCCGCCACAGCGACATCCGCAAAGCCCTGCCCAAACTCCTTGACGCCACCGAACGCTGGGCCTCCAATATCAAGCAGCCACCCGAAAACGCCGCCTACGACCTCTCCCGCAAACTCGCCCTCGAGTCCATTCGCGACATCCGCGAGGAAGCCACCCAGATGGTCGAGGACCAGAAAACCTGGTTCGCCGCTCACCCGCCCGCCAAGGAACCCCAGAATATTCCCGCCCGCGAAGTTCCCCGCTAATTCCGCTCCGCAAAATCGTCCCCCACCAAATCCTCCTCCGTCTCAGCGCATTCGATAATTCGATAAGCTGATAGGGAGGGCCTGATTCATGATCGATCATCAACACAACGACGAAAAGCGTCCCGGGTCTTCCTGCTGCACCCCATCGGCTCGCCACGAATCGGCCTCGGTCCCTCCGGTCCAACCCGCCGCTCGATCGAACGCACCCGCCAGCCACTCCACTCCCTCCATCGCTCTTCCCGGCGCAGACTTCCGCATGGGCACCGACTACCCCAATGCCTTCCCCGCTGACGGCGAAGGCCCCGTCCGTCCCGTCACTCTCTCGCCCTTCCGTATCGACACCTACCCCGTCACCAACCGCGACTTCGCCGCCTTCGTCTCCGCCACGCAATACCGCACCGAGTCCGAGATATTCCGATGGTCCTTCGTCTTCTGGGCTCATCTCCCTCCCGACCGCCTCGACGAGCTCGTCGAAGACACCGTCGCCGCCGCCCCCTGGTGGTGCAAGGTTGCCGGAACATCCTGGCAACACCCCGAAGGCCCCGGCTCCAACATCGACCACCGCCTCAACCATCCCGTCGTTCACGTCTCGTGGAACGATGCTTCGGCCTACGCCGCATGGGCCGGCAAATCTCTCCCCACCGAAGCCCAGTGGGAATACGCCGCTCGCGGTGGACTCGACCAGAAGCTCTATCCCTGGGGTGATGAGTTGACGCCCAACGAACTGACTCCCGACGGGCGGCCTACCGGCCGCGTCCGCCACCTCTGCAACATCTGGCAAGGCGAGTTCCCCCGTATCGACACCGCCGAAGACGGCTTCGCCGGCGTCTGCCCCGTCGATGCCTTTCCCCCCAACCCCTTCGGCCTCTACTCCATCACCGGCAACGTCTGGGAGTGGTGCTCTGACTGGTTTCATACCGCCTTCACCACCGTAAAACAGCTCGACCCCGCCGGCCCCGCCACCGGAAATGCCAAAGTGATGAAGGGCGGCTCTTTTCTCTGCCACGCCTCCTACTGCAACCGTTACCGCATCGCAGCCCGTACGTCGAACACTCCCGACAGCGCCACCTCGAACTGCGGCTTCCGCTGCGTCCAGTCCGGCTCCTGATACGTCATACCAATAGTGAAATAATTTCTCAGGAGAATGCACGCATGAGCACCCCAAAAGAAAAGGATCACGCTGCCTCCACCTCCCGCAGAACCTTCCTCACCCAGGCAGCCGGAGCCGCGCTCGCCTCCGCCATTCCTGCCGCCGCACTGCAAACATCCCCGTCGCCCGCCCAGACTGCCCGCCCCTCCGCGCCCGCAACTCGCTCCAGCAAGCGTCGCCTCAACGTCCTCTTTTGCATGTCCGACGACATGCGTCCCGAGCTCGCCTGCTACAACAGCCGCTTCCACGCCCACAGTCCCAACATCGACGCCCTCGCGGCCCGCGGTGTGCGCTTCGATCGCAACATCTGTCAATTCCCTCTCTGCAACCCCTCGCGCTCTTCCCTCTTCACCGGCCACCCGCCCCACACCACCAAAGTCCTCGGCAACAGCACCAGCGTCCGCAACCTCCACCACGATTGGATCACCCTTCCCCAGCTCTTCCGCGAGCACGGCTACATCACCCTTCGCAGCGGCAAGCTCTTCCATGCCGGCCTCGACGACCCCAAAGCATGGACCGAGTTCTACGGCGACGTCGAATCCATGCACCCCACCCAAACCGGCAGCCCTCTCAACATCCCTCACGTCCGCATCCCCATGCCCGACGGCGTTCTCCCCGTCCTCCCCGCCGACAACCAGCGCGCCGCCCACTCCGACCAGATCTTCATCCTCGAGGGCGACGGCGAGGGCGCAGGCGACTACATGGTTGCCGACCTCGCAATTCAATTCCTCGACCGATGTGCCAACGATTACCCCGACAAACCCTTCTTCATCGGCTGCGGTTTCTCCAAACCCCACTCCCCACCCACCGCGCCCCAGCGCTTCTTCGATCTCTACAACGCCGGCGACATCCAGCTTCCACCGGACTTCGCCGCATGGCCCACTGTCCCCGAGGGCTTTCCCAAAGCCGCCATCCGCATGCGCAACGCCGATCTCTTCATCGGCCGCGGCGCATCCGAGTCCGAAGCCAAACAGGTCATCCGTGCCTACCTCGCCTCCATCTCCTGGGCCGACTGGAACCTCGGCCGCGTCCTCGCCCATCTCGACAAGCTCGGCCTCCGCGAAAACACCATCGTCGTCTTCGTCGCCGATCACGGCTATCAGCTCGGCGAAAAAGGAAAGTGGTCCAAAGCCGGTTCCCTCTTCGAAGGCGGCACCCGTGTTCCGCTCATCATCCACATGCCCGGAGCCCACGGCAACGGCCGCCCCTCCACGCGCATCGTCCAATCGCTCGATATCTATCGCACCCTGGCCGAGCTCTGCGATCTTGAAGTGCCCTCAGAAATCGAAGGCGTCAGTCTCACTCCACTCCTCCACAATCCACGCGCGCCCTGGTCCCAGCCCGCCTTCAGCATCTGGAGCGAGGACGGCACCACAACCCACGGCACCGCCGTCCGCACCGAACAATTTCGCTACGCCGAATTCGGTCCCGCCGCAGCCAACGGAGCCATGCTCTTCGACGTACACGCCGACCCTATGGAGCTCACCAACCTCGCCGACAACCCCAAATACCAGGCCGTACGCGCTCCACTCGCCAAACTGATTGCTGACTACACCGCCACCTGATCCGTCTCTGCCGATCTCGCCATCGTTACGCAGGGCGAGTTTACACTGGGTGCAAAGTGTGAGCTATGCGAGCTTATCTTGTCGAAGAACCAGGCGGAGATTTTCATAAGGTCGATCTCCCGCGCCCGGCGCTCAAAACCAACCACGTTCTCATCAAGGTCCACGCCAGCGGTGTCAATCCGCTCGACATCAAAATTCGCGCCGGCAAAGCAGCACACGCGCAGCAACCACTGCCGGCCGTTCTTGGGCTTGATGTGGCCGGTATCGTTATGGAGTCAGGCCCCGACGTCACCACCTTCAAACCCGGCGACGAGGTCTACGGCATGGTCGGCGGCGTCGGAAGATTGCAGGGCACACTCGCAGAATTCGTCGTTGCCGATGCGGACCTGCTTGCACACAAACCCAGGAATCTCTCGATGCGTCAGGCGGCAGCGCTTCCCCTAATTGCGATCACCGCATGGGAAGGCCTGGTCGATCGCGCCAAAGTGCACGCCGATCAACTCGTGTTGATTCACGCTGGCGCCGGAGGCGTCGGTCATATCGCAGTTCAGCTTGCGCTCTCTTACGGTGCGAAGGTTTTCGCCACCACCTCTCCGGAAAAGAAGACTATCGTCGAAAACTTCGGCGCTACTCCAATCGACTATCGTTCCTCTTCTGTCGAAGAATATGTAACTGCAGAGACAAACAACCATGGGTTCGACATCATCTACGACACAGTCGGCGGCACGACACTCGACGCATCATTCCTTGCAGCAAAGCGTTACACCGGCCATGTCGTAAGCAGCCTTGGCTGGGGATCGCACTCACTCGCTTCACTCTCGTTTCGCGGAGCCACCTACTCAGGCGTGTTTACCCTGCTTCCTCTGATCACGGGCGAAGGTCGAGCGCATCATGGCAAGATACTCGCCCACATTGCGGCACTTGCTGAAGCGGGAAAACTGCAACCTCTTCTCAGCGATCAACGCTTTTCTATTGACGACATTGGTGCCGCGCATGCCCTTGTCGAATCGGGCGCATTGGGTAAGGTCGTCGTCGAGCTTTGAAAAGAGTCTGGTTTAATGAGGAAAGACAACAGCACCGCAACAAGGATAAGACTCTGACTACACCGAACCATCCCGGCCCCTCCCCCCTGCGCCAGTTCCTGCAGCTCTTTTCGCCGTCCCCTGCACCACTTCCCACACTCTTCCACGAACTCCCCACAACGACACTCCATCCACCCAAATCGAAAAGGCCCCGCGCCAAAAAGATCCCCACACCCACCTCCCTCGTCGCCATCTTCGAGCAGGAGTACCGCGAGCTCCGCCCCCGCGCACCCATCCCCGCACTCGACATCCGCTTCCGCCGCTTCACCTCGCTCAACACCACCATCCGCCTCCGCCAAGGCCGTCTCCACGTCCGCCTCTCCGATCTCCTCGAGCCCGCCCCCGAAACCATTCATCACGCCATCGCCCACATCCTCCTCGCCAAGCTCTACAGGAAACCCATCGCCCGGCTCCATGCCGATCGCTATCGCCGCTTCGTCTCCTCAGAAGCCGTCTCCCGCCAGGCCGAGCACATCCGTCAGACCCGCGGCCGCAAACGTCTGTCCTCCTCTTCTGGACACCACTACGAACTCGACGAAGTCTTCGAGTCCCTCAACACCCGCTTCTTCCATGGCCTCCTCGGCCGGCCTACGCTCACCTGGTCCGCGCATCACGCGCGCCGCGCGCTCGGCCACTACGACGCCGCCCACAACACCATCGTCATCTCACGCATCTTCGACCGCTCCGATACGCCGCGTTGCGCCATCGAGTATCTTCTCTACCACGAGATGCTCCACCTCAAACATCCCGTCCGCGTCAAAGCCGGCCGCCGCTGCGTTCACTCCCGCGAGTTTCAGGCCGAAGAACGTCTCTTCCCCGAGCTCGAAGCCGCCAAGGCATACCTCAAGCGCCTCTAATCCCACACTTCTCCGCAAAAACCTTGCACTCACTCGGACACACCGCCCGCGCCCCGGCGCTTGTTCAACGTGAACCAACCCACTCCGCGATACGAATCCGCCACCACCCACGCGCCCGCCGTCACCGCCACCGAGACGATCGTCTCGCTCCATTGAAACGCGCTTTTGGTCCCGGCCGCCACAATCGGTCCCCACACCAGTAGCGTGAATAAGCCCAACTGCACAGCAGAGAGCACCGCTGCCAGCCGTGCCCACATCCCGGTGAGCACCGCCGCTCCCGTCGCAAAAAATGTGCCGCCGGTGAAGCATGCGATGGCGAAATGCCATGGCAGCCACCCGGGCACCAGCGCAGCCGTCTCTTTCAGATAGACGAACTGGGCCACGCCGAAGGGAAACATCGCCAGCCCGTAGAGCACTCTCCCAACCGCCACGCCTCGGTTGTCGATGGCAAAACCCACTCGCTGCCGATCCCAATCCGTGGCGAACCAGGCATACAACACCCACGCCCCAGCCAGTGTCACTGCCGTCTCAGCGCAGCCGGACCACGAACCCTCCACACCCGGTGCAAGAAAGAGGTCCGGCACGCGAAACGCCAGCCACCAGACCAGGACATACGCCAGCAGCACACGCGCCGCCGGCCCGGCTGTTCGCTGCCACAGCAGGCCCACTCCACATGCCAGCGAGATGACCGCACACAGATACGCCAGCACCTCGTGTCCCGGCATGGCCTTGGGTACAGGCGCCCACACCGGCGTGATCTTGCCTTCGATTAGGCCCAGCATGCCGATGACGATCATCGTCGCTGCAAAAACGGCATGACCCGCGCTTGCGATGCGCATCGCTCTCGTCCTCCGCGCCACTGATTTGGCTACAGCCACCTAGTATGCCAGACGACGGTTGTCGGCCTGCTTTGTTGAGCTGTTGTCTCTGCTCTTGCCATTGCTTTTCTTTTGCGTTCATTTGCAAAAAATCCTATGCTACCCTGCACGCATGCGGATGCTCCTGCCTCTTCTGTTCGCCGCCACTCTCTGCTCCGCGCAGTTTTCGCCCGCGCCCCCTGCAACACCCTATCCATGCTCTACCGAAATGCCGGCCGTCGTCGTTCCCGGCCCGAAGATGAGCGAGTACGCGGCAAATCGTGAAAATGCGCTCGCTCCCGCCTTCGCTGCCAGCCGATGCCACGACCACGCAGCCGCATACTCTCTCTATCTCAAGGTTCTCGATAGCTATCCCAAAGACGCCCGCGTCCTCATGTTCACTGCAGAGGCCGCCGTTCATGCAGGGAAGCTCGAAGAATCCATCCCACTCTATCAACGTGCGTTGGCCCAGGACGCGAACTACTCCTGGTCGATCCGCGCCGGTCTCATGCAGGTCTTCATCCTTCTCAATCGCTGGCAGGACTTCGAAGCCTTGCGCCTCGACACCCGCAGAGCCTCGCTCGCCGGCGACAAATCCCTCCCGCCCGAAGCCGGATACCCGATCGAAGAACTCCATACGGGAAACGAATCCATCCGCGTCATCGAATACCCATCGCTCGCAGGCCTCTTCCACACCCGCGACCGCTTCCTCTTCTACGAGGAGAAGGATTCCTGCACCGGATTCATACCCTACATCGATCTCGAATCGGACGACGTTGATCAGGATGCATTCGCCAAACGACACCCGGACAAAGCCGCAGCAGGCGAACGCAGCTTCTCCCTCGATACCTATCCAGGTCCTCGCAGCCAGGGTTTAATCAAGTTCTACTGGGATGGCGAACCCACCTACCAGACTGTCCGTGCCGAAGTCCTCGCCATCTCCGCCGCCAGGACTCCGAAACCTCCCAACCCATCATGCCCCACTCCGGCGACTCCCTCGCAAACCTCCGGCCTCCAGTAAACCTTCGTTCGAACTCTCTGCCAAACTTCCGGCCTCACCTCAATCGGGCCGCGCACGCCGAGGCCTACCTCAAGCGTCTCTGACGGATCATTCCTTGCACGGCTGAATAGACAATCGCGGCAACGGGTCGTCAGGATTAACATCGATCTTCGTCGCGCTGATCAATTTTCTATCGAGTTCCGCAACCACAAAATTCCAGCTTCCCTTCGAGGTGTCGTTCAACCAGACCGCGACCAGCGTATCGGTTTCATGCAGGACAGGTAGAGGTTGCGTCATGTCGGGTTGGCCGGGGACGAACGGTATTCCAAGCTGTTGCAGTTGGCAGAGGTCATCCTGCGCGATCACGAAACTTTGGAAGTAAGGTTGGCCTCCTCCGAACTCCTGCGGAATAATCGAATAGAAAGTCGCCGTGAAGATACAGATGTAGCCGATAGTCGACACCACGAAGACCGCAGCGGCAATTGCTCCCGAGAATCTCGCCAGGCTGATTCGCCGGGCACGCTCCTCTTCCCTCTCCCGACTAAAGAGCCGCATCGTTGCGTAGACAGATACGGCCGCAATCACTACAGGAGCGTAAACCTCCGCGGCCACAATCAGAGACATTAGCAATCTCTTTAAATTGCTGTTGCCCGGCCTTAAATATTTCCATGCGTTCCAGACTGTACTTTGACCCAGCCCCGGATGACTTCGGAAACAGGAAAGCATGGACGCGGCAAGAAGCAACACCAGGGAGACACCACATAAAACCAGTATTCGCCTGACTGAAGAGATTCGCAGCTTTTCATTGCCATGGTTCGCAGCAACCGACCATGCGAGAAAGAACGACGGAAAGGCCAGGATTAAATAGGTAAAGAGCACCGTGATCCCGGTAAGCAGCAGCTTTGGCTTCGCGAACGAAAAATCGACAATGCCAAGACCGTGCAGATACGTATTGATCGCGATCACGCCGCTCGCATACGCCGAAGCCGCCGCGACTGTGACGAGTTTGGTAAGCCCGCTGAGATCGGAGTTCTCCCAAATCTCATCTGCCCTTGGCATTTTCCTGGTTACGGCCATCGCATCGCTCCCGCGATTTCGTTGTGCACGATTCTAATCCGAAGATCATAGCCCTATGCTAAACTTCCGGCCTCACCTCATTCGGGCCGCGCATCGACGTGTAACCGCATCAACACAAGCAAACGACAATCTCATCACCAGGAAAGGACGTCCATGAATCTCTCCAAACGTGCGACAGCCGAATTTTTCGGCACCTTCTGGCTTGTCTTCGGCGGCTGCGGAAGCGCCGTCGTCGCCGCAGCGTATCCCCAACTCGGCATAGGCTTCCTCGGAGTCGCCTTCGCCTTCGGCCTCACCCTTCTCACCATGGCCTTCGCCATCGGTCACATCTCCGGCTGCCATCTCAACCCCGCAGTCTCCGTCGGCCTCGTCGTGGGCAAGCGCTTCCCCATCTCCGAACTCCCCGCGTACATCGTCGCTCAGATCCTCGGCGGCATCGCCGCATCGGGAGTCCTCTACGTCATCGCCATCGGCAAAGAAGGCTTCTCCCTCACCAACGGTTTCGCCTCCAACGGCTACGGCGACCACTCCCCCGATCACTACTCCCTCCTCGCCTGCTTCGTAGCCGAGGTCGTCCTCACCGCCTTCTTCCTTCTCGTTATCCTCGGCGCAACCGACGAGCGCGCCCCCAAAGGCTTCGCTCCCATCGCGATCGGTCTCTGCCTTACGCTGATCCACCTCATCAGCATCCCCATCACCAACACCTCGGTCAACCCTGCTCGCAGCACGGGGCCCGCGATCTTCGTCGGTGGCTGGGCAACCCATCAGCTCTGGCTCTTCTGGGTCGCACCTATCCTCGGCGCAATCATCGGCGGCCTCATCTCCACCGTATTCTTCTCCGCTCCGCAACAACCCATCCGCGAAGAAATGTCCAAATAAATTCATCTGAACAAAAGAGGCTCGTCCGCAATCTCAACACTGGGACGAGCCTCTCTTTTACTCTGTGCTAGATTTTCACAACCTCTACCAATGGTGCCTCAACCGCACGGCCCTTCCTCGTCACCAGCATCACCACCACGCCCACCACTACCGAACCCAGCGCTGCTACCTGCGCATTACTCATCGTGTGCCCAAAGTACAGCCGCGGATTGATCCGCACAAACTCCACCAGAAACCGTCCCACGCCACTCAACGCGAGATAGACCCCGGTCAACCAGCCAATCGGCCGTGCCTTCGCGCCTAAACGCCACAGCACCCACGCCAACGCCAGCGCAAACAGCAGTTCATACACCGGAGTAGGCTGCACCAGCGCCGTTGGAGGAGTCGGCGGCACCAACGCATTCTTCGCCATATGCACGCCCCACGGGAGCATCGTGTTAATTCCGTAATCTCCGTCCCCCGCCGTCAAACAGCCGATCCGGCCCACACCATATCCAACCGCAGCCGCTGGAGCCGCCAGATCCAGCATTCGCAGCGAACCCACTCGTTGCCCCAGCGTCCCTTCCGACGCTCCCTGGAAGCGAGCCTGGTATCCCTGCCACATCAGCATCGCAATGCCGGCCAGCATCCCGCCGTACCACGCAAACCCCGCCTGGAACCAGTGCAGAAATTCCATCACCACATCGAACGGATGCTTCCATCCGGGTGCCCCCATCGTCCGCACGGCATACTTGAGATCCGGAATATTCTGCAACTCATGCCAGCTCTTCGCGCCGATAACTCCTGCAATCACCACAAACGCGACCACGCTCAACGCGTCCGCATCCACGCCATGGCGCACAAAGTTCTTATGCAGCACCACCGTCGCAGCCACCGCCGCCAGCCACAATAACAACCCAAACGTACCCAGGTGTACCGGGCCAATATCGATATAGGGAAACATAATCCTCGCTCTCTTAAGTATAGCGGCCTTTTCCTCAGCCCCCAATCGCGCTACGCTATCCTCTATGGCCACAAGTACGCCCGTCTTTCCCCCCGCCGCAGGAATGGAAGTCCTCATCTCCAAACAACAGATCGCCGACCGCACCCGCGAAATCGGCGCACAAATCACCGCCGACTACTCCGGCAAGTCCATCGTCCTCATCGGAGTCCTCAAAGGCGCAGCCATCTTCCTCGCCGACCTCGCCCGCGCCATCCAGGTCGACAACACCTTCGACTTCGTCGCCGTCTCCAGCTACGGCCGCGCCCGCGTCTCCTCCGGCGCCGTCAAGCTCATCAAGGACATCGACAACCCCATCGAAGGCAAGCACGTCATCCTCGTCGAAGACATTCTGGATACCGGCCTCACCCTCAGCTACCTGCGCGGCCTCATGCTCCAGCACAAACCCGCATCACTCAAAATCGCCACCTGCCTCGACAAACCCGAACGCCGCCTCGTCCCCATCGAAGCCGACTACGTCGCCTTCAAAATCCCCAACCAGTTCGTCATTGGCTACGGCATGGACTACGCCGAACGCTACCGCGGCGTCGACGACATTCGCATCTTCCCCGCAGAAGTCGCAGGCCACTAGAACCAGTCCTCGCTACCAAACCCAGCCACTATCCCTTGGCAGCTTCGGTCGTACTCTTCTCCTGCGGCTTCACCGTGCTCCGCACCACCATAAATCGATTCAGCGTATCGAACCAGAACGGCGCGCCAAACGAAATCGCCAGCGCCGTCACCACCCATCCCGCCAGCAGAGTGACCGCACTGAAGATCGCATCCTGCGGGTGCTGTTCAAAGTAGCTCTCATACGAGTGCCACGGATGCTTCCATCCCACCGGCAACAGCGAAGAGGTGGTCACCTCGCTAAACACATCCACATCCGATTGCAGTTGTTGTTTCAGCTTTCCAGGATCAGTCGTCGCCCCCTGCGTTACCGCCGGATTGGCCTTCTCATAGTTTCCTGCCGCATTCACCATCGCCTGCCGCGCGTCCCTGTCCAGCCACAATGTCCTCGCTACCCGTACCGAACTCACATTCAGCGCCAGCGCCAGCAAAAGTCCAATGAAGATCAGGGCCCTTTGCGTGTAGCGCTTGTACCACCCCGAAACCCGGTCCATCGCGTCGTTGTACCACTCCTCCAGGTTCACCTGAAACGCGCTGATATCCCCCTTCGCATCGATCGCGAGCGTCAATAGGGCCTGCGCCGCCTTGTTGTTATGCGTCGCAAGCGTCTCCTTGATCGAGGCCAGCGCCTCGGCTCCCTCTTTCTTGTTCGCATTCAGAATGTCGATCAACGCCAAAGCAAATGTTCGCGACGGAATATAAGCCGGCAGAAGCAGTGGGTTCACCGCAATCTTCAACGGCTTATCCGGACTGATTCCAATCAACCGCCGCGTCGTCAGCCGAACCCAATCCATCGTCCTGCGAAACCAGCTCGCCTCCTTGTTGCTGTCCATCTTCGGATCGGAGTACAACCCGCGTATCAGGCCGTGATCGTAGATGCAATTCACCAGATCCATCTCAGCGCTAAGCGAATCACCCGAAAACAAACTCCGCAAACCCCGCTCCAGGTTCGCCGGTCGAAGCTGCATGAACGCCGAAAGCATCTCCTGAACCACGGACGCAATCAGGCTCAGCAACAAATACACAAACGCCATTCCAATCGCGACATCCAGAACCACTGAACCAAACATGGCGCCTTCCCACGCAATCGCGTCCGTTCTTTTTGCTGGAAATCACCTTGTAATCTTCGCCGGCCGCCATGTCAAGGCTGTAGTCATAGCAGAGAAGAGAGGGATCACACTACACTGTCGGTAATGCGCACGTGCGCATCGGTGATATGAAATCCGTGTTTTTCGATATCGTCGAGACACTCCCCCGTATCGAACGACGGATTTGGCTCTCCATCCCGGCTCAACTCCAAAGACCTGAAAGTGTTCCAGGGCGCGAACTGCGACGGCAAATTGGCTCCCATCGCATCTTTCGTGAAACCGAACACGCGACCTGGGCCTCTGAAAATATGAATGAGCATCTTGCTCCTGTGCCTCTAGACAACATAGTCTAGTAGCCGGCATCGCGAAAGCAAGAGTCACGCTAACTCGCCGCGCCGCCGACCTGCTCTATCCCAATCTCCGCAGCCAGCAGCTCATAACTCCGCAGTCGGCTCTTCTGATCCCACACAATCGTATTGACGATCACCTCGCCAATCCCCAACTCCCCAGCCATCTGCTCCAGCTCACCCCGCACCTGTCCGGGCTTCCCCACGAAATACCGCGGCCACTCCCCTTCCTCCATCGGCATCGGCCCAAGCAGCTTCAACTCTAGCAACGCATCCTCCGGCGAAGCCACCGGCCTCCTGTCGCCCTGCCGAATCCTCCGCTGCAGCAGCCGCACACTCGAAGCCAGAAACTCCGCCTCCTCTTCCGTCTCCGCGCAGATCACGCCCACCGCCACGCTGGCCTCCGCCTGTTTCCGGTACGCACTCGCCACAAACCCTCGCCGGTACGTCTCAATCGCGGCCCGCGTCTGCACCGGCGAGAAAAAATGTGCGAACGAATATGGCAGCCCAAACTCCACCGCCGCCGCCGCGCTCCACATACTCGACCCCAGCATCCACACATCCGGGCCGCCTGGCATCGCCGGTGCAACGCGAATCCCCGCAAACGGATGCCCCTCAGGAAACTTGTGCCCCAAAAATGCCAGCAACTCACTCACCTGCTCCGGAAAATCATCCAGCATCTTCGTCTTCCGTTCCCGCTTCAGCGCCAGCGTCTCCACTGGCCCGCCTCCTGGCGCACGCCCAATCCCCAGATCCACCCGTCCCGGATAAAGAGCATGCAGCGTCCGAAACACCTCCGCCACCTTCAGCACCGGATAGTGCGGCAGCATAATCCCGCCCGATCCAATTCGAATCCGCTTCGTCTCCGCCCCAATCCGCGCCAGCATAATCTCCGGAGCAGTGCACGCCAGCGTCTCCATCGCATGGTGCTCTGACATCCAGTACCGCGTATACCCCAACCCATCCACCAGTCGCGCCAGCGCAATCGAGTTCTCGAGCGCCTGCCCCGGCGTGCTCCCCGTCGCCACCGGTGACTGATCCAGCACCGAAAGCCTCAACCCACGAGTTGGCCTGTCATTCATCACAACCGATTGGATGTCTCAGCCGCGAAATCGAAGCATTCTTCGCCGCTAACCCGCGGTCCCGTCGAGGATCGGACTTTGATCACCCGACCTCTTCTTTCATCCCGGAGCCGAAGGCCGGCGTCTCGTCCGCAGAAACGACAACGGCAAAGTCGACGCGATGATCGTCCGCCGCAACAACGAAAACCTGGTCTGGGAAAAAATCCAACCGGCGGTAACGGCCAATCCACACTTCCTGCCGTCCTTCGATCCCCCGCCACACTTGACACGTTCCTCACCCGGAAAACCCCGTAAAACCCCAGCCATTTCCTCCTCAATCATTTCCCCAACCCCCGCACCTCTTAAGTCCACACCCAACCCACAACGAATCTGGACTTTGCACCAATACCACGGGGAGGGGGATAGCCGTCAACCAGTCGTTACCCCAGTATGATAGAAAGTAACGCGGCGATCGTCTCCCCTCGCCAAAGGAGCAAGGTTTTGAATACGTTGTCCATCTCAGATCCTCTTCCTCACGGACCAGAACACTTCGACGCAACATCCTTCACCTCCCACACTCTCGCGTCTCCGCAAAACCTCGCCGCCGTCCTCGACCACACCCTCATCAAGCCCGACGCAACCCGCGCCCAGATCCTCCAGCTCTGCCACGAAGCCGCAGAGCACCGCTTCGCCTGCGCCATGGTCAATCCCACCTGGGTCTCGCTCGCCCACGCCGCCCTCGTCGGAACCGGCGTCCCCGTCGGTGTCTTCATCGGCTTTCCCCTGGGTGCCACCCTCTCCGCCTCCAAACGGGACGAAACCACTCGCGTCCTCAAACTCGGCGCCCACGATATCGATATGGTCCTCAACGTCGGTCTCCTCAAATCAGGCCAGTCCGCCGACTACGAAGCCGTACGCCAGGACATCCGCGGTGTCGTCGAACTCGCCCACGCCTCCGGCGCCATCGTCAAGGTCATCCTCGAAACCTGCCTCCTCACCTTCGAAGAAAAACTTCGCGCCTCCGAGCTCGCTCTCTCCGCCGGGGCCGACTTCCTCAAAACCTCCACCGGCTTCTCCACCGGCGGAGCTACCGAGGACGACATCGCCCTTCTTCGTGGCGTCGCCGGGCATCGCGCTGGCGTCAAAGCCTCCGGTGGCATCCGCTCCCTCGCCGACGCTACCGCCATGCTCCTTGCCGGAGCCTCCCGCATCGGAGCCAGCGCCAGCGTCAAGATCGTAGCCGAGCTCGCCGGCCATCCAGCCGAACCGCCCATCCCCACCCCCGGCTACTAACCGCTCCCGCACAAACAGTAAGATCAACGCAAAGCAGAATGCCTCCGTCCAACAAACCGCAAAACGCCAAACCCGCCTCTACCGAAACCCCCGCAGCCGAGGGCCACTTCGAAGGCGACTATCGCCCCACCGCGCCCACCCTCTTTCACCCACACGCCCCCGACCCCAAAATTCGCGTCGAACCCCTCCAGGTCGACTTCCTCCACAAGCTCGCCGACGCCCTCAACATCACCCTCGATCTCAACACCCTCATGCATCGCGTCGCCGACCTGGTCCGCGCCGTCATCGACTACAAGATCTTCGCCATTCTCCTCATCAACGATCGCTCCGAAGATCTCCGCATGCGCTTCCAGATTGGCCACACCACTGAGGTCGAGCGCATGCGCATCAAGCTCGGCCACGGTATCGTCGGTCAGGCCGCGCTCCAGCGCAAAACCATCCTCGTCGAGGATGTCTCCAAGGTAGAAAACTATATCGTTGCCAACCCTCACGTTCGCTCCGAACTCGCCGTTCCGCTCATCATCAAAAACAAGGTCATCGGCGTCCTCGATCTCCAGTCGGAAGCTCTCGGCTACTTCACCCTCGAACACCAGAAACTCCTCGAGCTCGTCGCCTCTCGCATGGCCATCGCCGTCGAAAACGCTCGCCTCTACACCCGCGTTTCCCGCCAGGCCCAGACCCTCGGCGTCCTTAACGAAATCTCTCGCGAGATCACCAGCATCCTCGACCCCAACGATCTGCTCGAACGCATCGCCCATCTTCTCAAGCGAGTCATCGATTTCCAGATGTTCAGCATCCTGCTCTGGAACGATCGCGCCCAGCACTTCGAGCACACCTTCTCCTCACGCTTCGGCGAGCGCGTCATCCGCGAACGCATCATCGCTCTCGGCGAAGGCCTCATTGGCACGTCCGCCCAGCTTCGCGAACCCGTCCTCGCTCCCGACGTTCGCAAAGACTCCCGCTACATCGAAGCCAATCCCGAAGTCCGCTCCGAACTCGTCGTCCCTCTGGTCTACAAAGGCGAGGTCATCGGCGTCCTCGACCTCGAACACACCCGCGTCAACTACTACAACGACGACCATCTGCGAACCCTCTCCACCCTCGGCTCCCAGGTCGCCATCAGCATCGCCAACGCCCGCCTCTACCAGCGCATTCACGAGGAAGAGCAGCGCATGGAACGGGATCTCGAGATGGCCCGCCAGGTTCAACTTCGCCTCATGCCCTCTCGCCCCCCGAAACTCGAGCGCGCTGAGATCGCAGCTGAGTTCGTCGCCGCCCGCTCCATCGGAGGCGACGTCTACGACTACCTCGATTACGGCCCCGGCCGGGTCGCCCTCGCCGTTGGAGATGTCAGCGGCAAGGCCGCCCCAGCCGCTCTCTACGCCGCGCTGACCAGCGGTATCCTTCGCTCTCTCGCACCTCAGCGTCTTTCCCCCGCTGCCATGTTGGCCGCGCTCAACGACCAGCTGCAGGAACGCAAGCTCGACTCTCAATACGTCACCATGCTCATGGCCGTATGGGACGACAGCAACCAAACCCTCCAGATCGCCAACGCCGGCTCCGTCCAGCCGCTCTTTGTCGCCGCCAATCCCGCCGACACCACCCAGCCGCCCGCCGTCCGCACCATCCAGGCCGAAGGCTTTCCTCTTGGCCTCTTCCCCAACGCCGAATACGAAGAGTTCACCCTCTCCACCCGCCCCGGCGACCTTATCGTCTTCTTCTCCGACGGCATTGTTGACGCCGTCGACGCCACCGGAGAGATGTTCGGCGACGACCGCCTCAAACAACTCCTCGAATCGCAGAGTCATCCCACCGCCCAGTCCACCGTCGAGACCATCCTCCAGGCCGTCACCGACTTTCAAGCCGGCACCGCCCACTTCGACGACGAAACCATCGTCGTCCTCCGCGCCCTCTAGTTCCCGGCCAAATAAAAATTCGTGCGGGAATCCTCTAGTTCATCGGTCCAAATCCCGCTGGCGGCCTCCGATGCTTCGTTGCCTGCTCATATCCATACGCATATTTAATCAGCAACCCCTCGCTGAACGACCTCCCCACAAACGTCAGTCCCGCAGGTAGCGAGTCATAAGTAAATCCCATCGGCACGGTGATGGCGGGAAATCCTGTCTGCGGCGAAAGCACCTGACTGTTATCTCCCGCCGGACTCTTCATATCGCCCACCTTACGCGGCGGATTGCTCCACGTCGGATAGATCAATGCATCGACGTGATCCTTCTCCATCTCGCCCAGCACCGCATCGCGAAACGCAATCTTCTTCGGATCATGGTACGTATCCACACACGGCCCCCGCGCCAACTGCGCCTCTGTTTTCTGCGCAACACTTCGCTTCATCTGCGCTTCGATGTACGGCAGATACAATCCCGAATCAACAATCTCACTCAAGCTCTTGTAATACGCATTCGGCGCATGCTCCGCAAGATAACTATTCAAATCCTTCTGAAAATCCCCGCATCCAAGCCTCTCCGTCAGCTTGTCATAGTCCGGAATCACAAACGGATCGACGATCTCCGCGCCCTGCGCCTTCAGATCCGCAATCGCCTTCTCCATCAGCGCCTTCACCTGGCTGTCGCCAGTTTCCACATCGACATACCTCCGCACCACGCCAATCCGCGCCCCGCGCAGTCCATCCTTCACCAGATACTTCCTGTAATCCGCCTCCGCTTTGCCTTCCGACATCTTCGTAATCGGGTCCGCCGGATCATACCCCGCCACCACGCCCAACACCGTAGCCGCATCCGCCACCGATCGCGCCATCGGGCCGCCCACATCCGCAAAAAAATTCAGCGGAATAATCCCATCGCGGCTCGTCAAACCAATCGTCGGCCGAATCCCCACTAGATCGTTATGCGACGACGGCCCGCGAATCGAATTCCCCGTATCCGTTCCAATCCCCACCTCACCCAGACTCGCCGCCACCGCCGCCGCCGTCCCTCCACTTGACCCGGCCGGCACGCGATCCAGCGCATACGGGTTCCGCGTAATCCCCGCAATCGAGCTCTCCGTCACATACGGCGAAAAAGCCCACTCCGCCATATTCGACTTGCCCAGCACAATCGCCCCAGCCTCCCGCAGCCGCTTCACCATAAACGCATCCGTCGTCGGCACAACGCCCTTCATCGCCAGCGACCCACCCGTCGTCTGCAAGCCCTTCGTGTCGTAGTTGTCCTTCACAATCACAACAATCCCAAACAGAGACCCCATCGTGTGCGTCCGCTTGAACTCCGCGTCAAGACGGTCCGCATCCGCCAGCGCATCCGGGTTCAACAAAATCATCGAGTTCAAATGAGTGCTCTGGTCATACGCCTTCACCCGCTTGATGTAAGCCTCCACCAGTTCCCTGCACGTCACCTTCCCCGCGCGAAGCGCCGCCTGCGTCTGGGCAATCGTCGTCTCCCTCACATCAAACGCCGAGCCCTTGCTTGAAGCACCTCGTGCAAGTCCCCCGCACAGCACCAATTCAGCCAGCAAACACACAAAAAAGTGACGACGCAAAACACTTCGGAACAACATCGATCCTCTTTCGTACGCAGGAGCGCAGTACCTTACGCGATCTCCAGATACTACACGCTGCGCATCACATCTCAATCGAATATCAAACCCCCGCAGAAACTTCCTTCCGCCGCGTCTCCTTCGAGCAACCACCTGCCCAAAAAAACCCTGGATGCAAACTCACCGCACCGCAACATCCCAAAAACATTTAAACTGAAAGCAATGTCCTCTACATCAACCACTCAGATCGTCCGCCCCGCCCGCACCCTGCAAGGCTCCCTCACCCTCCCCGGCGACAAGTCCATCTCCCACCGCTACGCCATGCTCGCCGGCATCGCTCAGGGCACCACACGTATCTCCAACTTCTCTACCGGGGCCGACCCCCACTCCTCCCTCGCCTGCATGCAGGCCCTCGGGGCAACCGTCGTCCACAACTCCGACAACACCATCTCCATCACCGGCACCGCAGGCAACTTCATCCAACCCTCAGTCCCGCTCGACTGCGGCAACTCCGGCTCTACCATGCGCATGCTCGCCGGTCTCATCGCGCCGCACCCACACACCTTCACCCTCATCGGCGACCACTCCCTCACCCTCCGCCCCATGGAGCGCATCCGCAAACCCCTCACTCAAATGGGCGCAAAAATCGACCTCACCCTGAATCCCGGGGACAAAGACGGCCACGCCCCCATCACCATTCACGGCGGTCCTCTCCGCGCCATCGACTTCGACACCCCCATCCCCAGCGCGCAAGTCAAAACCGCAGTCCTCTTCGCCGGTCTCCAGGCCAACGGAACCACCAGCCTCACCGAATCCATCCGCACCCGCGACCACTCCGAGCACGCACTCCGCGCCTTCGGCGCCATCCTTCGCCGTGACCGGGAAAAGCTCAGTATCCCCGGCGATCAGACCCTGCACGCCATCGACGCCACCGTCCCCGGCGATCTCTCCTCCGCTGCCTTCTTCCTCTGCGCCGCACTCCTCTTCCCCGACTCCAACCTCATCCTGGACTCTGTCGGCATGAATCCCACCCGCGCCTCGCTCCTCGACGTCATCACCGCACTCGGCGGAAAAATTAAGGTCCTCAACGTCGAAGACCACCACGGCGAACTCATCGGCACCATCCAGGTCAACGGCCCCGCCAACGGCCCGCGCGGCATGCACATCGGCGGTGCGCTCTCCGCCCAGATCATCGACGAGCTCCCCGTCCTCGCCGCCATCGCCCCCTACACCACCGAAGGCATCACCATCCGCGACGCCAAAGAACTTCGCGTCAAAGAGTCCGACCGCATCGCCCTCGTCGCTAAAAATCTAAAAGCCATGGGCGCCACCTTCACCGAACACGAAGACGGCCTCGAGATTCCCGGCAACCAGCATCTCCACGGCGCGCAAATCGACTCCGGCGCAATTAGTGGTTCAGGAAACGACCACCGCATCGCCATGGCCTTTGCGATCGCAGCCCTTCGCGCCTCCGGCGACACCGAAATCCACGGCGCCGACGCAGCCGCAATCAGCTTCCCCGAGTTCTTCCCCTACCTCGATGTCCTAAGCCAGCGCTAGACCGGCGCACTCAACGAGACCGGCGCTGACCAGGCGGAAACTTTTCCAGCAGGCCTCGCAATACATCCGTCACTTCACCAACCGAAACCTCATCGATAATGTAGTCCGGCGGACACACCTTCATCTCCGCATTCTTCAGAATCCGATATCGAGGATTGTTCAGCGGCAGCCACTCCAGCGGCGGAGACCACGCCGGGGCGATGATCGCCATCGGCAATCCGACCGCCCGACCCACGTGCATCGTGCCCGTATCCAGCGTAAGCCCCACGTCACACATGCTCAGCAGCGCCGCCATCTGCAGAAGACTTGTCTTTCCCGCAAAGCTGCTCGTCGCATGCGGAATCCCCTTGCGCAACTCCTCGATCGCCGCCGCCTCAGACGCCGTTCCTAGGAAAACGATATGCGCGCCATAGCGTTCGATAAGAAACTCCGCAGCAGCCTGAAATCGCTCCTTCCGCCAGCTCTTGCGCTGTGTCACACTCGTCTGCGTCACAAATGCCGCCGCCACCTGACTGGCCTGCACCCCACTCTCCGCCAGCTTCCGCTCTGCCCAGTCCACATCTTCCGTACCAAAGAACATCTGCGGCTCAAAGTGGTGAGTCGGATGCCCTAAAGCAGGCAGGATCGACAGATTATTCTCAATCTGACTCTTCCGGTAATTGAATTCAAATCCTGCTCGATAAAGCGCCGGAACCTGCGTAAATCCCACACGCGCGCCCGCCCCGGCAAACAAGGTCTGCAGCGCAATCTTCGTCCGCTCGTTCCCTACCGGCGTCACAATAACGAAGTCTCCTCCACGAAATGGATTCTCTCTCCGTAACGCCCGCGCCGCGCCTTTCCAGTCTCGCAGTGGACTGGGTGTTTCAATCAATCGTTCGATCCCGGGATTGTTGCGCAGGACCTCCAGCGCGAAGCCGCTAGCGGCAACGGCGATCCTGCAGTCTGGCAGCGCCTCACGCAGCGCAGGTATTAACGGCGTCGCATGGACCACCGTGCCTAACGCCGTAGCATGCTGCAACAGAAGAAAGTTCCTGAAACTCGACAACTCCCTCTCGCCGGAACGTCCGCCCCCGAAGCCTCGTTCGAGCGCCGCAATCGCAGAGAATCCCGTTCCTTTGAAAACCCGCTTGAGACTCAAACTCCAGCTTCCTTTCGCAACCGCCACGGCGTTGCCGTTAGCTCATTCCTCACCGCTCAAAGCTCATAGTCCTTATACCATCGCGCCAGCCGGTACCCGACCTTGTAAACTCAAACGGAGCACGCAAGGTGAGGACAAAAGATTCAATGCAAATTGCCCTGGCAGTCTTTGGTGTCTATCACCACTTTGAACTGGCACACCAACTCCACCGACAAAGAGCATCTTCAGAAGATCTACTCCACCTGGCCCTGGGCGCGACTCAAGCGCGAAGGCCTTCCCCGCTCTCTCGTCGACACCTTTCCTCTCATCCACACGACAGACTACCTGCTCAACCACTCCCGCCTCTATCCGCCCGCAGTCTCCTCAAAGATGAACTCATGGAACACTCTCGCCTTCGACCGCTGGACCAACCGTCGCATCGCCCCCTGCGACGCATTCATCGCCATCTCCGGCGCAGGCCTGCTCACCGGCCACAAGGTCCAACGCAGACGGCGGCATCTTCATCTGCGATCGCGGCTCAACACACCAGCGTTTTCAAGAGAATATCATCGCCGACGAGTACCGTCGCTGGAACGTTCCCCACCCCCTCAGCAAACCCCACATCGCCCACGCGAAGAAGAAGATCTACGCCACTGCCAACGCCATCACCGTTCCGTCCACCGTCGCGGCAATCGTTCCTTCAGATGGGCAGTCCCCGCCGGAAAAAGTCCACGTCATCCCCTACGGCGTTCGCCTTGACCACTTCACCCGCACCGACGACCCGCCGCAAGACTCCTTCGAGGTCCTCTTCGCCGGCCACGTCAGTCTCCGCAAAGGCATTCCCTATCTTCTCGAAGCCTTCGCCAGCCTCAAGCACTTCAAAAAACGCCTCACCATCGTCGGAGCAATTCAACCCGACATCCGCAACCTTCTCTCCACCCTGCCCACCGCCAACGTCGTCTTTACCGGGTCGCTCCCTCAATCGCAGCTTGCAAAAAAAATGAGCGCCAGTCACCTCCTCGTCCTGCCCAGCGTCGAAGAAGGCCTCGCGCTCGTCCAGGGCCAAGCCATGGCCTGCGGCTGTCCCGTCCTCGCCACCACCGCCACCGGCGCCCATGATCTCTTCACCGATTCGGTCCAGGGCTTCATCGTCCCCGACCGCGACGTCGTCGCACTCACCGAAAGAATGCAGCAGATCGCCGATGACCCCGCCCTGCAACAGAAGCTCAGCGAAGCCGCCCTCCTCCGAGTCAAAGCCCTCGGCGGATGGGACCAATACGGCGAAACATGGGATCGCCTCCTCCATCAGCTCACCGGAAAGCCACCCAACCCCCACTAGAGCCCATCCACCCAACTACATCTTGTAGCGCCCCATATCGTCGTCATTCAGATTCTCCAGCCACCGCCGCATCTCCTCGGCATTCACACTCTGCGCTCCATTGGCCGCCTGCTTCGTACTCTCCAGCACCTCCCGATTCACGTAAATCGGGCAATCCCAACGCAATGCAAGCGCAATCGCATCCGATGGTCGAGCATCCATCGCAACCGTCTCCCCCGCATGATCCATCCATATCACCGCGTAAAACGTATCGTCGCGAAGCTCCGACACCACAACCTTCCGCACCTCGGCATTCAGCCCTCGTGCCATATTCTGTAGCAGATCATGCGTCATCGGACGCGGCATCGCCGCTTTCTCCAGCTCCAGTTGAATCGCGCTCGCCTCAAAATACCCCACCCAGATCGGCAGCACCAGGTCGCTCCACACATCCTTCAGCACGATGATCGGCATATTCGTCACCGGATCCATCATCAGCCCGCGAATCTGCATCTCCACTTCATCGGAGACCTGCGTCACGGGATGGACCGGAGTCGTCGTCATATCAATTCAGCACCACAAACTGCGGCACCCGCGCCATCGGAACAAACGCCGCTCCCTCCGCAGAATCCGCCATCGCCTCGCCTACCAGGCAATTCGGCAGCGTCTGGGTAATCCGAACCGGCACGTAACTCCCCACCGGCGGCTGCCCAACCTGCAAAGTCGTAAAGTTCACCGTCTTGTTCTGCGTGCTGCGCCCGACAACCTGCCCACGCGAAAAGTTATAGCTCTCCACCATACACTCCTGCACCTGCCCAAGATGGCGCCCATAGTGCTCGCGTTGAATCTCCCGCTGCCGGTCCATCAATATCCTCAACCGCTCCGTCTTCACCGCATCCGGAATACTATCAGCCATCGTCACCGCCGGAGTATTGGGACGCGGCGAAAACTTGAACGCAAACACAGCGTCATACTTCACCTCGCCCACCAGCGTAATCGTCTCTTCAAAGTCCGCATCCGTCTCGCCCGGAAACCCGACAATCATGTCGCTCGTAATACTGATGTCGCGTTTCGCCGCCTTGATCCAGCTCATCCGCTCCAGATACCACTCCCGCGTATACTCCCGTGCCATCGCCTTCAGCACCGCGTTCGATCCCGACTGCACCGGCAGATGCACATGATCGCATAACGTCGGCGTCCCATCGATCGCCTCCACAATATCCCGCGTAAAATCCCTCGGATGCGACGTCGTAAACCGCACCCGCCGTATCCCCGCCAGCTCACCCACTGCCGCCAGCAACTCCGCAAACGACATCTTTCCTGAAGTATCTCGCCACGAGTTCACATTCTGCCCCAGAAACTGAATTTCCGTGAACCCCACATCCACCATCTTCCGCGCCTCCACCAGCACCGACGCCGACGTCCGGCTCCGCTCCTTCCCCCGCGTATACGGAACCACGCAGTACGCGCAAAACTTGTCGCATCCTTCAATAATCGTGATGTACCCGCGATGCGGATTCGACCGCGCCGCAAACTCCGTCTCAAACGTCAGGTCCGTCTGCCGGTCATCGAGTCCCGTAATCCTCTGCTCCCCCGCCTCCAGCCGCCGCAGCATCTCAGGCAGATTGCGATACGAAGCCGACCCCGCCACCATCGACACATAAGGAGCCTTCTCAAAAATCCTCTCGCCCTCCTGCTGCGCCACGCACCCCAGCACCGCAAACTTCTTCCCCCCGCCCTGCAGCCGCTTGTACTCGTTCAGCCGGTGAAACACCTTCTGCTCGGCCTTGTCCCGAATCGAGCAGGTGTTATACAAAATCAGCCCAGCCTCGCCCTCATCCTCAACGCGAGCGTACCCCTGCTGCTCCAGCGTTCCGATAACCTTCTCGGAATCATGCGCATTCATCTGGCAGCCAAATGTCTCGATATAAAATGTCTTGCTCACCCCATCAGTATATCGCCCACTATCAGACACCCGCGTCCGGAGCCATCCCCGTCTCCCGGATCACTCAAACAGGAACAATCCCGGCATCTACTTTTGCCTTTGTTTTGCTTTTACCCCTACCCCGCCCTCTGCCTTTCCCGACCTTGCTTCGCCCCTTCCGCAATGCAAAAATCCGGCCACCCAGCCCAAAACATGCTATGGTCAGAAATCAACCGGTAATCCAGTTTGGCAATTGATCTCTATGGAGGCGGCAGTGCTCGACATCACCAGTGCCTTGAAAAAGCTCAAAGAAGGTCACAGCATCCAACGTTCCGGATCGAATATGAAGAACACCTCCTACTTCCTCAAAAAAGAACACGGGAAAGACCACCTCTATGTTCGCCAGGCACGCCAGCACTCCGGTGAAGCGATCGAGGAGCCAACCGCATTCGACTGGGACGACCTCACCGCGACAAATTGGGAAGTTGTGCCTCCCACAAACCACTAAGGCCCGCTTCTCTGTATCCGCGCCCTATCCGCGTGACCCGTTTTGCAGCTTTACCAGCCCCGAAGCTACGCCTGCATCTCTAACTCAGAAATCGCCCCAGGTCCTCTTCATTTCTGATCCCCTTCGCAGCAAGCTTCCCGGACAGCGTTCCCCCCGGAATCACCACCCCTTCAAACATCAGATCGCGCGTCCCGTTTCGTTTCGCCCCGCCATCGCAGTCCCCTCCCGCACCAGCGCCCGGCAAATCATCTCCGCTTACAGAAATTTCCAGGGAACAAACTTGGTAGCGCCACCGGGGCTCGAACCCGGACTCTCAGCCTTGAAAGGGCCGCGTGTTAACCAGTTACACCATGGCGCCAAACACACAAAACATCTCACCATCCAACTATATGCCGTCCGCGCGCGCTCCAGCTGAACTCGCAAAAGGAAGCAGATGTGGTAGCGTTACCGGAACTTAACCGGCCTCTTCACCCAAAGAGGTGCTCTCTCATTCTAGAGGCATCGCGCCCATTACGCAAAACCCTCACCCCCACCAGGCCGCGCTTGGCCCTTCAGACCGCCTGATGAAGCTTCGTATTCTCCCGCGCCTGCTTGTTCGCCTTCTTTTGCGCCTTCTTTGTCTTCTTCTGCGACTTCTTCTCGTGCTTCTGATACTCCTTCCGCGACTTCTTCGAGTTGGTCTGCGGCACACCCTGCGCAAAACTCGTGCTGGCCAATGCAGCCGGCGCGGCCACCGGTCCCAGACCAAGAGCGATCAACAGAACACAACCCACGATCTTCGACATCGACTCTCCTCGGCATGCCATCGCCTATTGCGGGAGTTTACAACGTCGCCCGGCCGTAGCTTTACAAGAAAAATATTGCCATCGCATCTACTCTGAGAAGAAATTGCACTCTTGGTTAAAGAGGATGCTGAAAAAGTCCGCTTTGCTTAAGGGCACGCCTTTAGCCGTGCCGCAAGCGTCTTGTTTAAAACGCGGCTTCAGCCGCTGAGGTACGCTGTTTGTTTCGTCGCCACTTTTTCAGCAACGTCTAAAGCCAATTACGCAAAAAACGAATCAACCCGCTGCGCTGTCGGTTCGGCCCCTGTCCCGAGCCAGTCGCGCCAGCCCATACAGAATTCTGCTTGCTCCGCTGGATGAAGTCACCGGCTCAATCCCGCTCTCGATCATTTCAAGACCGGAGCTTTCGAAGAGTTTCTGCAGGGATCTTTCGTTGAAAAAATTGAGATGTTCGCTGCATTTCTGAAGACCAAAGGGAGGGATGAAATTCAGCTTCAGCCGCGCAACCGTCGAATAGAGGTCCACAAACTGGAGCAGCGGTTCGACTCGCAGCAGTGCACCGAGATACTGTTGCTGCAATCTCCCTTTGCCGGTCCAGCGAAGCGATGGACGCTCAAAAGGAATCTCAACATAAAACAGCGTCTCGGCATGCCCCAAAGGTTTTATCTTTCCAAGCATCTCTTTCGGCTCAGAGCAGTGCTCCAGAACGTGCGCCAACATCACAAAATCAAACTGCCTGTTCTCCACCGATTCAAGGCAAGTAACACCCTCGACTGGCACTGCGTTCGATAACTCATAAACATAGCGATCGGTTCCAACACCGTCCGGAATAAACTGGCCACGATCACCACCGTAATCCAACACGGAACCTATGAAACGCGACCGATCGCCCAGTACCTTCGAAATGCGCTGCTTCCGAGAGACGATCTCAGCAGCGTCATTCCCGATTCCGTCGTTCGCCTTTCGTGTGTACCAGAATTCATAGGAAGAACGAGCTTTAAAATAGCCGTCGTTGCGATAGTCCGCGTAAAGTCTCTGAACCTCTTCGTCAGTCAGCCGCGAGTCGAAAAAACGAAAGGAACAGCCTCTGCACTCGCACAGATTGCATTCACCCGGTTCGGTCTCGCACCCATATCTCGCAATGAAAGGTGAAACAACCGCAGGCCATCGTTGAAGATCTTTTGAGGTGCAGCAAGGGCATTCGCTGGCTAAATAGATAATGGCTCCTCAGTCCGGTACTCACAGTTCACCAGACAAGTAACAATAATGTAGTACGGTTTTTATTTGGCCGATAGACCCGGCCTTGGGCACCGCACGAACGTCCAGGAATTGCGGGGCTACCCAAACAGCCGGAATAAATTCAAATTATCGAAGAGATTTGGTAGCGTTACCGGGGCTCGAACCCGGACTCTTCGCCTTGAGAGGGCGACGTGTTAACCAGTTACACCATAACGCCAGAACCGCAGATCCGCAGGAGGATATTCTCTCCAGCGCGCTCTCAAAGTATAGCAAGCCCCCAGCCCGAACTCAACACAGCCAAATGCAGTCACAAGACACATTGAAGTGCTTTAGAGAGAGCACTGCTTGGGTCTTTTGGCAGAATATCGATTGAAGCGTTTGGAAGGAACACGGCGCCCTAATGCTTCACTCCTCCACAAACGCCTTCAACCGTCCCAGCGCCTCATCCCATTGCTCCGATACCCGCTCCAGATATTCCTTCAACTCATCCATCGGCTTCGGGTCCAGCGCAAACAATCTCTCCCGTCCCACGCGAACCCCATGCACCAGCCGCGCCCGCTCCAGCACCCGAAGATGCTTCGTAATCGCCTGCCGCGTCAGCTTTGCCGCTCCGTCCGGCAACGAAGCCGTCAACTCAGAGATCGACGCACGACGCCCATCCGACAGCCGCGCCACCAGCGTCAGGCGCGTCCCGTCTCCCAGCGCAGCCAGCGTAGCGACGTACACCTGTCGCCTTCCGTCCGCTGCGTTACGCTCTTTCGCCGACATGGCTCGCAATGTTCTTCAGTTGCTGCTCCCACCCACCCTCATTCATACGAAACGCCTCCATCCGGCGGTGGCTCGGAATCTTATCGAAGCCGGACTCCGTGATCTTCAGCAACGTTCCCGTCACACTCTTCTCCAGCCGGAACTCCACCAGCGTCGGCGTCTCCTTCGAATAATCCACCTTTGGGTCGACCGCATACGGATGCCACGTGTACGAGAAATATCGCTCCGGCTCAATCTTCTGCACCACAACCTCCATCCGGAGGTGCTCATATCCCGGATGGGTAATCTGCCCTCGCGACACCTGGCCAGCCACAAACGGCCCTTCAAACTTCACCCGAAACCACTCCCCAAACTCGCGGTAGTCCGTCAGGGCACGCCACACCCGAGAAACGGGCGCCTTCAGTTCAATTTGCTTCTCAATCCGCTCATCCGCCATAATCCCTCCACCACAAGCAACCTTTTGGTTGCATATTAGATCAAGACAACCAGACAAGCAACCTGGACGTTGCCCCCCAGCGCACCTTAAGCCTCTCGAATAACCCTCAGACTTGACAACCAGCAGCCCCACCCGCCCTCGTGCCGCACCCTTATCTCCAACCCGATGCCTACCGAGCGCACCTAACCACACCCAAGTACAAGCCTAAGTAATTTGTTAACTAGACTTTGCACACTTTTTGACGGGGAGGGGGAGGGGGTACCACAAACCAGAGCCTCACAGCCCCAGTTTCTTTACCTCGTCGTTGTAATACTTTCGGTAAAGAATGTCCCACTCCTGCGAGCCTTCCGTAATGATCTTCCGCTGCGAAGAGATCTTCATCCGCGCCGCCGCATCGATCTTCGTCTCCTCGGTCAGCAGTTTTTCCAGGGCCTTCCGCGCCTCCTGACGAATCGTATTCCGATCCTCCAGAAAGTCCACCTCAGGAATCTCCGCCAGCGTATCCGCCACCGTATGGGCCAGCTTATTCAGCTTGTCGCGCGAAATCCTCACAGCACCGCCTTATATTTGCGTGCCAGCTCGTTCTTCACCTTTTTGAACATCTCAGGATAGCTCGCGCCCGTCTTCCGCATGTCGTCCTGAAACGCCTCGAGAATCACCCGGACCTCGTCGTTAATGCGGTCTTCCAGCGACAGCTCTTCGACCATCGCTGCCGCCACCCGCTCATTCACCGCTGCCGGCTTTTCGGCGTGGATCATCTTCTCCGCGGCTAAGTGCTTTATCGTCTGGCGCGCCAGATATCCAACGTAATCTCTAGAAAAAATCATTTCACTTTGTCTTGACTATACCATGCAACCCCGCGCCCTCGCCCAGCTCCATCACCTGCCCTTTCCCGCGCGCCTATGCGGACATTGCTCCGTATTCAGGCAGTTATCGGCCAGTCGCAGTCGCTCCACAGGACGGCCTTGCACCAGGTGCTCGGTCACAATCTCGTCCACATCCTCCAGCCGCACAAACCCATACCAGACCGCCTCCGGATACACCACCACCGTCGGCCCATGCTCACACTGATCCAGGCACCCCGCGTCATTCGCCCGTACCCGCCCCTTCAAACCAGCCGCCTTCAACGCCTCCTTGAACGCCGGCTTCAGCTTTCCGCTGCCCGCCCTGGTGCAGCTGGGCCGCGAAGCGCTCTCGTCGCGTTCGTTGGCGCAAATAAAGATATGGCGCTGAAACTTCGGCATTCCCGGCTCTCCTCACCCTGCGCGTTTCGTTGATTCCGTGTGCGGTCCACACGCGTTTCTGAGACAATAGGCAACGAATGCAGCCTGACAATCTTATCTCGCTCAAGGACGACATGGTCGCTTTTATCGCAGGCCACGGTCTGCGTCGTCTCAACGCGTTCATCACCGAAGAAGTCCCCACCGTCATCTTCGAAGAAGATAATCCGGACGGCTGGAAGGACTTCGTCGAACACGCCAAGGCAGCAGGTGCGCCCTTCATCACCATGAGCGAGGTCATTCTCGAAAAAGAGGACGTCGCCATCCTGCTCGATCAGCTCCGCGACGAGACCTTTCCCGACGATGCCTCGGAAGAGATCGACGACGCCGAGTATCTCGTCCACCACGTCGGCAAGATCGGCTACCTCCAGCTCGGCTTCGCCCATCAGGGAATCATGTTCATCTTCGAGGTCGCCACCGACTGGTACGACAGCTTTCAGAACCTGATGGAAACAGTCACCGGTCTCGGCCGCATCGTCGTCGACAACCACGAGAGTGACGAGTAGACGAATCATGCCCTCCGCCCACGCTGGGCCGCAACAATGGATTCTTCAACCAGCCGACGCCACCGCAGCGACTCGTCTCGCAGATCAGCTCGGCTGTCCTCCGGCCATCGCGCATCTGCTCCTTTCGCGCGGCATCGCTGACCTCTCCACCGCCCAGACTTTTCTCAACCCCACCATCGACGATCTACTCGACCCGCTGCTCATGCTCGGCATGGACGTAGCCGTAGCCCGCATCCAGTACGCCATCCGTTCTCGCGAACCCATCCTCATCTACGGCGACTACGATGTCGACGGCACCACCGCCACCGTCCTCCTCAAGACCGCCATCGACCGGATATCAGCCCGCATCGCCCCCAAAGACTCCCCCTCCTTGGTCACCTATCACGTACCCCACCGCCTCCGCGAAGGTTACGGCATGCAGAGCAGCGTTCTTGGACAGGCGGCAGCCTCCGGCATCCGTCTCGTCATCAGTGTCGACACCGGTATCCGCGCCTTCGCCGCCGCTGCTGAAGCCAAATCTCTCGGCCTCGATCTCATCGTTACCGATCACCACCTCCCGGACGAAGCAATCGGAATTCCCGATGCCATTGCGGTGCTGAATCCCGCCCAGACTAACTGCCCCTACCCGTTCAAGTCCCTGTGCGGCGCAGCAGTCGCGTTCAAGCTCGCTCATGCACTTCTCCTGGCTGCAGCCGAGACAGCCGAGGATTGCGAAACCCAACGCCTCCGTCTCAAACGCGGCCTGATTCCCTCTTTTCTGAAGCTGGTTGCTATCGCAACCATCGCCGACTCCGTCCCCCTCAAAGGAGAAAATCGCGTCATCGCTGCGCTAGGCCTGCGCGAACTTCGCAATCCCGTCCAACCCGGCCTGCGAGCGCTTATGCAGCTGGCTAAAATCCCGGCGAATCGCGCACCGACCGCGACCGAGGTGGGCTTTCGCCTGGCCCCGCGTATTAACGCCGCCGGCAGAATGGACATCGCCAGCGACGTCGTCGATCTCTTTCTCACCAAAGACTCGGAACACGCCGCCGGACTGGCAGAAAAGCTCAACCGTCTGAATGATGAACGCCGCGCCACGGAGGCAAAAGCCCTCGAGGCCATCGAAACGAAACTAGAGACGTTCGGAGATCTTCTTGGTGAGTGTCTTATTCTTGATGACCCCGCCTGGCATCGCGGCGTGCTTGGAATCCTTGCGTCTCGCGTGGTGGACCGCACCGGGCGTCCTGCCCTTATCCTCACGCACGAGGATGGACATGCACACGGATCCGGCCGCTCCATTGAAGGCTTTCATCTGCTCGACGCTCTGACTGCAGTTCATGGAGAGATCGGCGGAGACGACACCCTGTTCACCCGATTCGGCGGTCACGCTCATGCTGTCGGATTCTCGCTGCCGTCAGACCGAATGGACCTTCTGCGAGAGCGAATGCAGACCTACGGCTCCGCCCGCTTAACGGGAACCATGCTGACGCCGCCCCTGCAATGCGATGCCGAAGTGCTGCTCGGTGATCTGACCCCTCATTTTTTCGCCTGGCTCACACGCTGCGAACCCTTTGGAGTTGGAAACCGCGAGCCAGTCCTCGTCACCCGCGGCTTGACGCTTACGGCGCCGGTTCGCCTTATCAAGGAAAAACATGTCTGTCTGCAACTGAAAAAAATCGGAGAGGGCCCGCGATTCACTGCGCTGGGCTGGAGCCGTCGTATCGACTGGGCAGCTCGATGTGCAGAGCTCACCCTCGAAGAGGGATCGGTGATCGACATCGCATACCACCTCAGAGCAAAGACAAACCCTCAATTCCCAGGACTGGAGTTAGAACTCGTCGACGCCCGAATAGCCTCAAGAATCGGCGCTCTCTCATAATCTCCCGTGTGTTGACTAATTAACCGCCACAATAATCTGCTTCGTTTTTGGTGCACCTGGCGTCTTATATACTGAAGCCTCTATCTGATGCCAACGACCGAGACAAGACGACTGAATCCTATAATGATATGGGTCATCTTCCTCGCCATCATTGTTGTCGCATTTGTCATTGTTCGCGCAACCTCCCGCGACGTCGTGGAAATTAGAGCGCGCGCCGTCACGCGGCAGAACCTCCTCAGCACGATCTCGACGAACGGAAAAGTTGAGCCAATTGACGAGTTTCAGGCATACGCTCCTGCGCCGGGCGTCATCGCAAAGGTCTACGTCAAGGTCCTGCAGAGGGTTAAGGTAGGCGACCTCCTCATCAAGATGGATGATTCCGACGCAGTTGCAAAACTTGCGTCGGCGCAAGCCACCCTGCGTGCAGCCGAGTCCACCCTCCACGATCTGGAGCAAGGCGGATCACAGGAAGAGCATATCGCGCTGACCGGAGATCTCAGCCGTGCGCAGTTGCTGCAGCAGGAGGCAACCAAGGATCTGACGGCGCTCAAGCAACTAGAGCAGAAAGGTGCTGCCTCTCCCAGTGAGGTTGCAGCCGCGGAAGAGCGCCTCGAAGCGGCCAATACTTCTCTCCAGAGCTTTCAAATGCGCACTACCCAGCGTTACAGCGCCACCGACAAGGCCCGTGTTGAAGCGCAGGTGGCAGACGCCCGCGCCGCAGTCGCTGCCGCACAGAGCAGCTATGCCGGCTACAACATTCGCACTCCAAAGGATGGCACGGTCTACTCAATCCCAGTCTCCACCTACGATTTCGTTCCAGCCGGCGAAAATCTGGTCGACGTCGCCGATCTGAACAAGATCCAGGTTCACGCCTACTTCGATGAGCCTGAGATTGGCAAACTTGCCGTCGGCCAGGCAGTAAAGATCGCCTGGGACGCCAAACCGACCCAGACCTGGCACGGACACATCAGCATCGCCCCAACCACCGTCATCACTTACGGCACGCGCAACGTCGGCGAATGCATCATTACCGTCGATGACGCTCGTGGCGACCTCCTCCCCAATACCAACGTCATCGTCACCGTAACAACTGCGCAACGCTTCAATGCGCTCAGCATCCCCCGCGAGGCCCTCCACACCGACGGAGGCGACTTCGTCTATCGCGTCGTGAATGGCAGGCTCGTCAGAACCCCGGTTCAAATCGGCGTTGCCACGAATCTGATTCGCGCAGAGATCACCGGCGGTCTCACCGACAAGGACACAGTCGCGCTCGGTGCGATCAACAACCGCGAGTTGACCAACGGACTCGCGGTCAAAATAGTCGACTAGCCATGCACATCACGATGCCACCGGGCCGTATTCGTCTCGCGTTCTCACTGCTTCTCCTCTTTGGAGTTCGTTTTCTTCCAGCCGAAGCAGTCTCTCCCAACACCCTCCTTCAGCAGGGCCGCGTTGACGAAGCTGCCGTCAGCCTCCATGAAGTCCTCGCCGCAAAACCTGGCGATGCCGAGGCCCACCAGCTTCTTTGCCGCATTTACTACGCTCAGGAGATGGCCGACAAGGCCATCCATGAGTGTGAACTCGCCGTTGCGAACGCGCCCACCAGCAGCGACGATCAGTTATGGCTTGGCCGAGCCTATGGATTCAAGGCCTCTCATGCAAGTCCCTTTGTTGCTCTTGACCTCGCCATCAAGGTCCGTGTCGCCTTCGAGCGCGCCGTTCATCTCGATCCCGAAAACATCCACGCGATGAACGATCTCGGCGAATTCTATGTCTCGGCGCCGTCGTTTCTCGGCGGCGGTCTCGATAAGGCACATGCCCTCGCCACCCAAATGGAGCCTCACTTCCCCTCGCAGGCCCACCGCCTGCTCGCTCTCGTCGCGGAAAAGAAAAAACAAGATGCCGTCGCAGAAGCCGAGTTCAGTAACGCGGTTGCTGCCGGCAGAACTCCAGAGGCCTACATCGACCTCGGCCACTTCTATCAACGGCACAATCAGCCAGGCAAAATGGTGGACGCTCTCAAATCAGGCATTGCCGCCGACCATCGTAAAGGTCCCGCTCTGGTCGACGCCGCCAGCATCCTCACCGACGCCCATAGTTCCTCCGAACTTGCTGAAACGCTCCTGCGAACTTACCTTTCTTCCTCAGCGAAGACCGACGACGCTCCCGCATTCAAAGTGCACCTCCGGCTCGGCGATCTCCTGGCGCACCAGGGTGACCTCGCAGGCGCGCGTCGCGAATATGCTGCCGCTCTTGCCCTCGCATCCAACTATGCACCTGCTCGCAAAGCGATGCAGGACTCTTAAAGAAAAAGCTATACCATGATCACTAGCCGGTCTCGAGGAATATTTCGCCAGGTATGATCCGCATCCTTCATCTGAGTATCGCGTGTTCTGTGCTCGCTACGACGGTCGCACCTGCGTACGCGCAGATATCATTCGTCACGGCAATCGATCTGGCTCTGAAGAGTAATCCAAAAGTCCTTATGGCCAGCGCCGATGTCGCTAAGGCGATATCCGCTGTACAGCAGCTTCGTGACGCGTATATTCCTTCCGTCATTGGCGGCTCGGGGCTTGGTCCGCCCTCCTATGGCTTCCCGCTCGGTCAACCGTCGATCTTCAATATCACAGCGCAATCCCTGGTATTCAGTTACTCGCAACGCGACTACCTTCGTGCCGCCGAGGCCTCGCTGGATGCAGCCAACCTCAACCTCAAGGACATTCGCGAAGGCGTAGCCGAGGACACGGCCGTCACTTATCTGGCGCTCGACCGAGACATGCAACGTCAGGCCGCACTCCAACAGGAGCAGGCCTTCGCTGACCGCCTCGTCAGCATCGTTCAGGAGCGACTCGACGCCGGCCAGGACACCGCGATTGACCTCACCACTTCCCGTCTCACCGCCGCCCAGATTCGTCTTGCCAGACTTCGTGCCGAAGATGAGACTACCTTCGATCGGGCTCATCTCGCCCGCCTCATCGGTCTTCCCGCTCAGGCTCTCGATACCTCCAGCACCAGCATCCCGGCCTTCCCTGCGACGCCGCCCGATCTCATTGGCACGCTCGCGATCACGAGTCCGGCAGTCGAGTCCGCCTACGCGGTCGCACGCTCGAAACGAGAGACCGCCTTCGGCGAAGCGCGATATCTCTGGAGACCGCAGATCACCTTTGAGGGCCAGTACAGCAGGTTCGCTTCCTTCAACAACCTTCAGGACTACTACTTTCGATTCCAGCACAACAACGCCGCCGCCGGCGTTCAGATCACCGTGCCCCTCTTCGACATGGCCCATCGCGCCAGGGAACGAGAGGCCTCGGCTGACGCGTCCCACTCAGAGCATGAAGCCGATATGATCCGTGATCAATTCTTCGATAGCCGCCTGAGAGCCCACCACACCGCCGTCGAACTCTCCACGCGCGCCGAAATAGCAAGTCTTGATCAGCAACTTGCAAAACAGCAGTTGGATATTCTACTCGTCCAGTTGAAAGCGGGCAGTGGCAACCTCTCTGGTCCGCAGATGTCACCCAAAGACGAACAGACAGCACGCATCGCCGAACGGGAGAAGTTTGTCGCGCTCCTGAACGCCGACTTTGAGGCGCAGCAGGCCGAGATCAATCAGATGCGTGCCGCCGGGGAACTCGAAACCTGGATTGCAACAGCGATTCACGCGCAGCCTGCCCGTCCGTGATCTCTGTCATATTGCTATCTTTTTTGAAATGACTACATTGTCGGCCTCCATGGAAGTTGGTCCGTTACCACCGGCGGAACTCCAGAAAAGCCACTTAACCCCGTAACTGAATGGTAAAATGGAGGGTATATTATGCCGCTCAAAACTCTGTTCCTGAATCCGCCCTCCTTTGAGAACTTTGACGGTGGTGCCAGCTCCCGCTGGCCCGCTACACGCGAGATCGAGTCCTACTGGTACCCGGTGTGGCTCGCCTATCCCGCCGGCATGCTGGAGGGCTCCAAGCTACTCGACGCCCCGCCCCACCACGTCTCCGCGGATGAGACCATCAAGATCGCCAAAAACTTTGATTTCCTCGTTCTCTTCACCTCGACGGTAGGTTGGTCCGGCGACCATGCCCTCGCCCGAGCCATCAAGAGCGCGAATCCCTCTATCAAAATCGCCTTCGTCGGCCCTCCGGTCACCACCGACCCTGACCGCGCCCTCAACGAGTGCACCGTCATCGATTTTGTTTGCCGCCGCGAGTTCGACTTCTCCGTCGTCGAGTACGCCAACGGAAAACCGCTCAACGAAATCCTCGGCATCTCCTATAAAGACTCCACCGGCGTCATCCAGCACAATCCCGACCGCCCGCAGGTCGAAGACCTCGACGCCATGCCCTGGGCCACCAAAATCTACAAACGCGACATGGATGTCACTCGTTACAACGTGCCGTTCCTGCTTCACCCGTACATCGCGCTCTACTCCACTCGTGGCTGCCCCGCGCAGTGCACCTTCTGCCTCTGGCCCCAGACCCTCTCTGGCCACGCCTGGCGCAAGCGCTCCACTGACGACGTCGCCGCCGAAATGAAGTGGGCGAAAGAAAACTTCCCCCACGTCAAAGAATTCTTCTTCGACGACGACACCTTCAACATCCAGAAGGCCCGCACCATTGAACTCTGCGAAAAACTCAAACCCCTCGGCATCACCTGGTCCTGCACCTCACGCGTCACCACCGACCGCGACACTCTCAAGGCCATGAAGGACGCAGGCTGCCGGCTCCTCATCGTCGGCTTCGAGTCCGGCGATCCGCAGATCCTCAAGAACATTAAAAAAGGCGCCACCGTCGAACGCGCTCGCGATTTCGTCAAGGACTGCCACGACCTCGGTCTCATCATCCACGCCGACTTCATCCTTGGCCTCCCCGGCGAGACCAAAGAGTCCATCCGCAACACCATCAACTTCGCCAAGACCCTCGACTGCGAGACCATTCAGGTTTCCGTCGCCCACGCCTACCCCGGCACCGAGTTCTACGACTTCGCCGCGAAGAACAACTTCATCACCAACGAAAAGATGGAAGACGGCGGCGGCCACCAGATGGCCCACATCGAGTACCCCGGCCTGCCTACCGAGTACGTCATGGAGATGGTGCACAAGTTCTACGACGAATACTACTTCCGCCCCAAGGCTGCCTTCCGCGTCGTCTGGAAAGCCGTCGTCAACCGCGACGTTCCCCGTCTCTACACCGAAGCCAAGGCCTTCATGAAACTCCGCAGCCAGCGCAACAAGGCCGCCCGAGCCAAGGCCGAAGAGACAGCCCTCAAAGCCCAGGAATCCGTCAGCATGAACGCATAAGTTATTTTTTTGCGCGCGAACGGCGGCTGGCCACAAACCGGCCGCCTTTTGTTTTAAGCTGAAGGGCCTGCTGGTGAAAGCAGCGCGGCGAAGAACGGATTCAACATCCGGCCATTCGGGTCCATGGCCCGAACTGCTGCGGAGAAGTCGAACCATCGTTGGCCGTAAGCCGCTTCAACATGCTCTCGTGTGACGAAGGGGCTCTGATTCAGCAAAGGAATTCCTTTCCGTTGAAAGGAAAATTCATTAAATTGCTGAAGAAAGTAATGCCAGGCTGTATTGTCGGTACTGGCGTGAATGGGATCGATCGAGACGATTTCCTCATCATAGGTGTAGGACAAGAGCGAGCTCTTATCGGGTCGAATATGGTACGCGCCAAGAGGCATGTTGCAACGGAAGCCCGTGGCTTGAAAATGCTGGTCTGCGAAATCCAGGTAAGCGCGCAGAACATCGAGCCATTGAGAGCGCGGAAACGCCCAAAACGTGAACGCGTACCTGGCATCACTTGGCGTGTTGTGATAATCGATAATCTTGTCCGGAGCAAGCAATGTAATGCCTCCCGAGACATGAAGGTTCGAGTACATTAGATTCGCAACATCGAAATTTCCTTGTTGAAGGGCATCGCGGAGGCCCTTGTCGACAGCGAATCGATCGATGAGTTGGCCGATATGGGCAGCTTCGTAATTCCAAAGAGTACGACGGACAGCCGACTGAAGCGATGCCAGGATTCCTGGCTCGGAGATGCGATGACACTGCTGGAAGATGGAAGTTCTCCCTACTGTCCAGCAAATCAGACCATCAGAGTTGTCGAGAATATTGTCGACTTCCTCTTGTGTGAGATCGGCGACTGGCCGCGGCAGATACGTGAAATGAAGTGCTTGGATAGGCTCAATCTGCAAGGTCACTTCATAGATGATTCCGCCAAGCCCAAAACTCGATCGGAAGGTGCGCAACAGGTCCGGGTTATTTGTCTCGGAAGCCTCAGCAAGATCTCCAGCCGGCGTGACCCACTTTATCTGAGTGACGTAGGAACTGACTTGTCCAAATTCGAAACCATCGAGAGCGTCCTTGCTGTGGCAGCAAGCGGCGGACCCCAGCGTCATGTTGCCAATTTCAATGTTCAGCATCATCTGCAGGTTTTGATCGCGCAGAACCTTCGAAGCATCGAGGATTTGCAGGCCGGCTTCTGCTGTGAAAGTTAGATTCGTGGTGTCAATACTGACAACCCGCGTCATCCGTGACATATTGACGACGGTTCCATCCGATGAAGCGCAGGGAGTGAGAGAGTGGTAGTTTCCCATCGCTCGCACTGGGCTCGGATAGTTAACCGTGTCGCGTAAAATCGCCTGGATCTCTTCGACCGTCTCAGGAAAGACGAGTTGACGGGGGGAGACAATGATGCTCCCGTCATAATTCGTAATCTGATTGGGCATCTCGAACCTCCTTGGACAATAAAGGGAGCCGTGTAAAGCAGTTTCATGGCATCTTCTGAAAAAATCAGATGCAGAGCGAAAAGCATACTCCGCCAACAAGGGACGCGTCGATAACTCCAAACGAGAGGTGCTGAAATACCCTCGCACTACCGAAACCTTGCCTGCCGACGTCTCCAACCGCACCCGATGGTAAACTTCATCCTTGAACACCCTTCGCAAACTCGCAGACCATGCAGAGTTCACCATTTAGATGAAGCACCGCCTCAAGCCCTCACAATACGCGATCCTCGTCACCGTCATGCTCACCGCGTCGGTTGGCGACACTCTCCTCTCCCGCGGCATGGCACAGGTCGGCCCGGTCGATCTCCGCCATCTCCCTCTTCTCTTTCGCGCCCTTGCAAATCCCTTCATCATCTCCGGCATCGTGCTGCTCATCGGTTTCTTCGCCAGCTATATGACTGCGCTCTCCTGGGCCGACCTCACCTTTGTCATGCCCGCCACCGCCTTCGGTTACGTCGTCGTCGCACTCCTCAGCCGCTTTTGGCTGCACGAGCATCTCTCTCTCTATCGCTGGGCGGGCATTCTTCTCATCGTCTGTGCCGTCGGGTTCGTCGCCGGCGGACCCTCGCGCACCAAGCACCCATCCGAGCATCACGAACTCGACCTCATGGACTCCGGAGCCGGCCGTTGATGCTCGCTCCCGCCACTTCGCTCCGCACATGGAGTTGTATTATCGGAGTCGCTGCCCTCGCGATCTCAGGCGAATGCCTGATCGCCGCCGCCATGCGCAGCCTTGGCGACCTCGACGGCATCCGCGCTAAGAGCGGTTTGCCCGGAGCCATCCGAGCCGTCCTCTCAAGCCCCCTCTTCATCATCGGAGCGCTTTGCATGGCGCTCAACTTCTTCGCCCTGCTGTTTACCCTCAGCGTTGTCGATCTATCCCTCGCCGCCCCGGCCAGCGCCTCGCTGACTTACATCGGCAACGCTGCGGCGGCCAAGGTGTTTCTGCGCGAAAATGTGGACCGGCGTCGTTGGTTCGCTGCAATCTTCGTGTGCATTGGCGTGGTCTTGCTTGCCAAATAGTGAAACTCGAACCTTCGCTGCTTCACTCGATCAAAATAGGGGGCCGACGTTCTTGCGAAGTTCGGAGAGGGGGTAAAAAGTGCCTCGCCAAATTACGCCGCCTTGCTTCAGCGTGGTCAACATCGAGAGCACAAGCGTAAACACAAAAACTAAGGCGGCTAAAGGAAAGAAGATGACGTTCCACGCGGAGATGCCGGAGTGGGGGCTCATGAGCCGGTAGGCCCAGAGGACCGCCGCAAGGGTGAGGATGGCAGGGATTCGGGTTGGAGAGAAGAAGGGTCCACCAGCGGGAGCAACGCAGAATGCCAGAAGCCATAGACAACCTAGAACGGCCAACCAGATATGGAAGCGGAAGGCGGCAAAGAGGTTCTTGGTCATAACGCTGATCAGACCGCCGACCCCGGCAGCCCAATGGAGACTGACCAGGCCGCGGCCGAAGACAATACGTTGGGCGAGCCCGGCGCGCTTGATGCGGCGAGCGAGGCCAAGGTCTTCGATGATCTCCATACGCAGAGATTCGAAGCCGCCGATCTGAAGGTACGCCGAACAGCGAAGCAGGTTGAACGCGCCGATCCCGATAGCGTCGCGTTTTGATTTCGGATCTGCGATGCGCCACGGACGCGCTCCCCAGAGGCTGAAGATTTGAAAGAAACCGAGGATGGCGGCTTCATCCCAGCGTTTGATGAGGGTGGTGGGGATCGTGACGAGGTGGTCGGCGTTGGTGAGGACGGCGATGGCGAGAGAGAGACGGATGGCGGTGGGGTGGAAGAGTACGTCGGCGTCGGTGAAGAGGAGGTAGTCGGTGGGGGCCACGCGGGCGGCGATGGCCATGGCGTGGGTCTTACCGAGCCAGCCGGGTGGGAGTTCGGTGACGTGGAGGGCGCGGAGGTGTTCGGGATGCTGCAGGGCGATGGTGTCGATGATGGCGCCGGTTGCGTCGGTGCTGCGGTCGTCGACGGCGATGATATGGAGGTTGGGGTAGTCCTGATTGAGGAGGGAGTGGAGAGTGGCGGCGATGTCGGCGGCCTCGTTGCGGGCGGGGACGATAACCGTGATGGAGGGTGAGCCTGGCGGCGAGGCGTTGGGTGGTGAGAGGAGAAGATTGGGAACACCGGGGAGGCCGCGGGCTGCGGCGATGACCTTCCAGAGCCATATGAGGGCGATCAGCCAGGCGATGATCCGGATGGCGAGGATCATGCTGTTACGACTGTGTCCGATGAGTGCAGGGGAGGAGCGTAGCGGGAGCCGAAAGTGAAGATGGCGGCTGCGATGAGCATGGTGACGAGGGTTGAGCCGAGGCCGATGTTGAGGTTGGAGTGGTCGCTGACGACGCCGATGATTGGTGGAGAGATTGCGTCGCCGAGAGCGTGGATCATTAGGAGCTGTCCAGCCATGGCGGTAGCGCGGATCTCGGGACGGACGGCGTTGAGGGTGGCAGCATTCACCGGTCCGGTCCCAAGGAAGATTAAGAAGATGGCGGCGCCGAGGGCGTAGAGGGTGAGGGAGTGTGGGCCGAAGAAGCAGAGTAGCGCGGGCGGGACGGCAAGTGCGGAGCTGAGGGCCGGGACCAGGTAGAGGGCTTTGTGGTTGGTGCGGGACCATCTCTGCGCGATGGCGCCGCCTGTGATCGTTCCTCCGAGGCCAGTGACGACGGTGATGGCTCCCATAATGTAGGCGGCGGAAGCTTCACTGCGGCCGTCGACGCGCTGGAGGAACGATGGCATCCACCAGGAGATGCCGCCGAGAGAAAACGTGACGGCAGCGTAGCCGAGAATGGAGGAGAGGTAGGCTTTGTTTTTGATAAGCGAGAGGACAGTGTCTTTTTCGAGCCTGGCTTTGTCGTGCTGGCTGGCGCCGCGGGCCGGCTCCTTCATGAAGAAGGCGATGAGGATGGCGATGATGGCGCCGGGGACGGCGGAGACGATGAAGGACATGCGCCAGCCGAAGCGTTCGCCGACCGTGCCTCCGACGAGATAGCCGAGTGCGGCTCCGACGGGGATGGCGACGTTGAAGATGGTGAGGACACGGTTGCGTTGGTCTTCGGGATAAAAGTCGGCGAGGATTGCGGGCGCGAAGATGCCAAAGCTGGCCTCGCCGATGCCTAGCGCGGCGTGGCGAAGATTGAGCGAGGCGTAGGAGTGGACGGAGGCGGTGACGAAGTTGATGCCGCTCCAGAAGAGAGCGGCGATGACGATCATCGGCTTGCGCGGGAAGCGGTCGCCGAGCCACCCGGTGATGGGCGAGGTGGCCATGTAGGCGATCATGAACCAGAAGACGAGCGAGCCGATCTTGGCGTCGTCGATGTGGAATTCGCCTTTGACCTGCTCGGCAACGCCGGGAAGGATGTAGCGATCGATGTAGTTGACGAAGTTGAGGGCGGTGAGAAGGACGAGCGCGGTGGTGGCTCCGGCGACGGGGACGAAGCGGGCGGGGCTGGGCTTTTGCATGGATGCGGAGGCCATCGGTGGGGAAAGGATAGCAGCAAAGCGTTGCGCTTTGAGATTGGGGAGATTTGCGCGGGCGACGGCAGGGACGGGCGGTGAGTGTGGAGTCTGCGGTGGCCTGGAGGGTGGGCAGGGTGGCGGGTTGTGGGATGGCGGCTTTCTCTTCGGGTTCTTTTTCGTTGGGGTGTTTTTCTTTGGGTTGTTTTTCGTCCAGTTCATTTTCCTTCCCGCATTGCTGCAGGATGCGCTCCATCAGAAGATGGACGGAGCTTTTGGGCCTTTCGGTTTTGCCGAGTTCGGTGCGCGGGGCGAGGACGCCGAAGGTGGTGTCGATGGTGATCTCTTCGACGGTTTGGATTGGTGTTGTGGTTTGGCTGTTGCGTTGGGTGGCGGGTTGAGCTTTGGGGAGGTTGAGGCTGGCGATCTGGAGGCCGTAGAGCAGCAGGCCGGCGCGGCGCGGATCGATGTCGTTGGCGGCGATGCGCTGGAGGACTTCGCCGATGGAGGCCTGGATGGCGGAACGGTCTTCGGGCAGCGGCAGGTGGAAGGTGGAGCGGCGGCTGCGGCGCTGTTTTGGGTTGGCGATGGGTTTTCGCGTGGTGTGGTGGTAGTAGCAGAACTCCTGGCTGCGCAGACAGGGGCTGGCGCAGCGGTGGCCGTCGGTGAAGATGTGGCGGCATTGGTATTGCTTCGGTGATTGGTTGTCGTTCATCATGGTCCCTCCCCCCACGGGGTACTTTTTTGCGCAAAGTCTCAGGAAGACAGAGATTAGGTCTGGACTTCTGGTACTGTGCTTTGCGGTTAAATGCGAAAGCCCGGCTCGGGGCCGGGCGGCTGCTTGGTTCTGAAATCTTTTATTTTTTCTATAGTTCTATTTTAACCAATCGGGCATAACTAAAATGCCACGTTGCGAAGGAATATTTTTTAGGGGCAAGCGGTTTGGTTTGTTGAACTTTGCGATTTGGTTCGTGGAGTGGGGGGCTTGACATGTGATTTTGCTGGGGTTTTTGGCGGTAGGGACAAAGGCCCGGGGGCTAAAGCCCCTTTTTTATGAGAGAGGCCGGAGAGGGCCAAGCCTGAAGGCTTGGCGTACCTAGAAGCAACAGCAACGGCCAAAACAGCGACAACGGCCAATACAGCGACAACGGCCAATACGACGACAACAACAGGTCCTCCGCCTTCGGCGAAGGATGACAAGCAAAATGCAAAAGGCCCGGGGCTAAAGCCCCTTTTTGTTGGGTCGTTTTCAGGGGCCTGAAGGCCCCTGCTCCCTCCGGGTTCGCGCTTCGCGCGAAAGGGACACGGCGGTCCTGCTCCCCTCAGGTTCAAGCTTCGCGCGAAGGGGAACACGGCTCGCGCGAAGGAGCCACCTCTCAAAGTTGAGAGGTGAGGGAATGAGTGGGGTGGCGGTTAGCGGAGTTCGGTCATGTGCGACGTGGAACTCTTGATCGCTTCATCGAGAGAGGCGATGTAGTCGCGAAACATGCGGGTGATACAGGCGAGATTGGTTTTGATCCCGGCGGAGTCAGCCGATTCACTGAGACGGGCGAGCTGGGCTTCGATCTTTCGCGCGTCGATGAGGGCGGAGGAACGCTTGGCTTTGAGCAATTGAAGGGAGGGGTTCATAGACGTAGCCTTTGTTGAGTTGGATGTCATCCTGCGAGGCTGCGTTGTACCGGAATAATGCCGATACCTGTGGAAATCCTGAGGAATTTCTGTGAGGCTGGCCGGTGGCGATGACAGCGATTTCTGGCGCTTAGCAGTTGCCTTGTCCGGGGTTAAACCGTCGCCTTATCGTCTGGGCGTAAACCGTTGTCTTGTCTGAAGGTAAGCCGTTGGCTTGCCCAGAGTTAAACCGGCGGCCTAAACCGTTGCTGCGACTTCGGGTTCGGGGTGGAGGGAGCGGGCCTTGACGTCCCAGGCGAGGCCGAAGATGCGGAGGAGGGAGATGCCGTACCAGTTGGGATCGAACTCGTACCAGGCGAGGCCGTGACGGGAGGATTGGGGATGGGCGTGGTGGTTGTTGTGCCAGCCTTCGCCGAAGGTGAGCAGAGCGACCCACATGCTGTTGCGAGAGGTGTCGGAGGTGGCGAAGCGGCGTGAACCCCACATGTGGGTGGCGGAGTTGACGAGCCAGGTGGAGTGAAGGCCGAGGACGGTGCGGAAGAAGATGCCCCAGAAGAGATACGGCCATCCGCCAAAGACGAGAAGCGCGATGCCAAGAACGGTGATGGGAATCCAGTGCCACTTGCTGATCCAGACGTGAAACTTGTCTTTGCGAAGTTCGGGGACGTAAGGATTGAGTTCGGCTGAGCCGCTGTGTTTGGTTTCGCCGGTGAGGAGCCAGCCGACGTGGGCCCAGAATCCGCCGTCGTTGGGAGAGTGGGGGTCGCCTTCCTTGTCGGTGTTTTGATGATGCATGCGGTGGGTAGCAACCCAAAAAATGGGTCCGCCTTCGAGTGTAAGGGTGCCGCAGACGGTGAGGACGTACTCGAACCATTTGGGGGTTTTGTAGCCGCGATGGGTGAGGAGGCGGTGGTAGCCCATGCCGATGCCGAAGCCTCCGGCGAGCCACCACAAGAGCATGGCAACGAGAAACGGCTTCCAATGGAACATGAAGAGCGCGGCGATGGCACCGACGTGGAACGCGATCATAACGAGCATCGTGATCCAGACGACGGGTTGGGTGAAGGTGCGATCGTGCGCGAATATTTTCCGGGAGCTCATACTTTAATTGGACTCCCAAGATGCGAGTTGTGCGCGGCGGCTTGGTAATACTTGTGTAATGGATTTGGATGGATACTCTCATGCGAAGGCGCGGGAAACGGCCGTAACGAATGCGATAACTTCCGATCTCGACGCAAAAGCTAGAACATTTACTAGTGTTCCTGAAGGCGGCCGCTGCCTAGACTCGATTCATCCCAGGCAGCAGCCATGAAGTTTCTCCGTCCGATGACGCGCTAACGGGGTAAGTGGGCCAAGAGCTAAGTTACTCGCTCATCCTGCGAGATGAGGCAAGGAGCATCGAAGATCTATGCATTCTTTGGCGGTGAGCTCTCTGGTATTCGGGTTTATTTTTTTAAGTGCGCTGCTTGGCATGGCGATTCGGCGAGTGTCGCCGGCCGATCATTTCTCCCCGGAGGCAAAGGATACGATCAGGCTGGCGGTTGGCCTTGTCGTCACGATGACCGGGCTGGTGCTTGGGATGCTGGTCTCTTCGTCAAAGAATTTTTACGATAGCGAAAAGGCCCAGGTCGCGGAGATGTCTTCGCAGGTAATCGTCTTCAACGATCTGCTTCGAACCTACGGCCCTGAGACCGAACAGACTCGTGTGGATGCCCGCCGGTCGGTTACGGCTGCTGTCGACCGAATCTGGCCACAACAGAAATCGGAGCCAGTTGAACTCAGGCCACAGACTGCCGATCAAGAACTTTATCGAGATCTGGAAAGGCTTACTCCGAAGAACGACACACAAGCTGCCATCAAGGCCCAGCTGCTGGGCTTGACAGGAAGCATGAAGAAGACCTATTGGATGATGTACCTCCAGTCGGTGCAGACTTCCATGCCGATTCCGCTGTTGGTGGTGGTCACTTCCTGGCTGATGGCGATCTTCATCAGTTTCGGAGTCTTTGCTCCGCGCAACTCGACGGTGATCCTGACGCTCGTCGTCTGTGCGCTGTCGGTTTCTGCAGCGATCCTCATTATCATGTCGATGTACTTACCGTTCAGCGGGATCTTGAAGATCTCTCCCATTGCGATTCGCGATGCGCTGACTCAGCTGACCAAGGGACAGTGAGTGCGGATTTTGCGACGGAAGCCAGAGGTTCAGGGCAGGATAGAGACAGCTGCGGCGTTGTAGCGCGTGCCGGTGGCGATGAGAGCGGCGATGTCTTCGAGGGAGTGGATGCCGCCGCGAGCGCCGATGGCGGTGCAGTTTAATGCTGCGGCGGCACAGGCGAATTCGAGCTGGCGATCGAGGGGCTGGTCTTCGAGGAGAGCGTAGATGAAGGCGGCGTGAAAGATGTCGCCGGCGCCGGTGGTGTCGACGACGGGGACAGAGAAGGCGGGGGTGTGGAGGAGGCGGTTGCCGTCGAAGGCGAGGACGCCTTGCGGGCCGAGGGTTGCGGCGACGAGGCGGCAGGAAAAGCGGCGATGCATTTTGCGGAGGGCGTGGTCGAGGTTGGGCTCGGCGGTGAGGCGGGTGGGGAAGTCGCGGGAGACGATGAGGTAGTCGACGTTGCGGAGAAGATCTTCGACGTTGGGGTAGAGCTCGTCGAGGTCGGCGATGACGGGGATGTTTGCTTCGCGCGCCCAGGTGGAGGCGAGGATGGCGGCGGCGGTGTCGTAGCCATCGATGTGGAGGGCGCGGGCGTTGACGATTGATTCGCGGTCGAGCTCTTCGGGGTGGAGGGTGAGGCGATGGTCGCGGCGGATGAGGACGGTGCGTTCGCCGTCGGCGTCAACGAGGATGAGGGACTGCGGGCTGGGCGCTCCGGGGACGGTGATGATGCGGGTGTCGACACCGGCGTGGGCGAAGGCTTCGCGGTGGAGGGTGGCGGCGGAGTCGTCGCCGAGTTTGCCGATGTAGCGAGTGCGGAGTCCCCAAAGTTGGCAGGCGACGACGGTGGTGGCGACTTGTCCGCCGGGGAGGGTGACGAGGGTGGAGTATTCGGTTTTGGAGCCGCGAGCGGGGTAGACGGAGAGAGGAATGACGGTGTCGGTGGCGTTGAGACCGACGCCGACGAGATCAACCTGTGGGGGTGTCTCCATATTTTTCCACTGTAAATGAATGGGGGGTGTTGCGGGTGTGGCGACTACTCGGCGAGGCGGGAGAGAGCCTGGGTGGCGGGGCTGAGAATGATCTCGTCGAAGGCATGGGTGTTGAGCGGCTCTTCGGGGCCGATGTAGATGGAGCGAATGCGTCGCTGGTTGGCGATGTCGACGAAGCCGGCTGCGGGATAGACGGAGCCTGAGGTTCCGACAACGAGGAGGATGGTGGCGCGAGCGAGTTCGCGATAGATGGCGTCCATGTCGAGGGGGATCTCGCCGAACCAGACGATGTGAGGGCGGATGGGAGCGGCGCAGGTTTTGCAGATGGGGAGGTTTGGGGACTCGTAGAGGGATTGGTCGGGGAACGGTTTGTCGCAGCGGACGCAGCGCGATTGGAAGAGAGAGCCGTGCATGTGGTGGATGCGCAGGGAGCCGGCACGTTCGTGGAGGTCGTCTACGTTTTGGGTGCAGAGGTAAAAGTTGGCGGGATTTTTGCGCTCGATTTTTGCGAGGGCGACGTGTGCGGCGTTGGGTTGGGCGGCGAGAGCGTCGCGGCGGCGCTGGGAGTAGAAATGCCAGACCAGGGCGGGATTGGCTTGCCAGGCTTCGGGGGTGGCAACGTCTTCGACGCGATGGCCGTTCCAGAGGCCGCCAGAGCCGCGAAAGGTGGCGAGACCGCTTTCGGCGGAGATGCCGGCTCCGGTGAGGACGAAGAGGCGGTCTTGAGAGGTCAGGTGCATGGACGCCACATAGGAAACATAGAACAAATACGAAGGGCCAAGCAGGTCTTCCGCTTCGCGAAGGATGACAACTAAAAGCAACTGCAACGGTAATAACAACCAGTAACGGCGACCTGAGTAGTGTCAGGGTAAAGGATGGATGGTGGTGTTGAAGAGGAAGGGGTCGTTGAAGGCGGTGCGGTCGCCGGGTTTTTTGCCGGGGATGGGTTGGAGGCGCGCGGAGAGCGGCTTGTTCCACTTGACGGCGAGGGAGGCGACGTCGGAGAAGATGCGATTCATCTGGTCGGCGGAGACGTCGCCGGGCAGGGGGATGGTATCGAGGCCGGTGCCGCAGACGGAGGAGTAGGCGAGGAGCGAGTCGATGTTGTAGGCGGACTCGGCCCAGCGCTGGGCGAGGACTTTGTCTTCCATGACGGGGACCATGAGGCCGGCGTAGCCGATTTGTTTCACAGGCACGGCTTTGACGGCTGCGGTGATGATGCGGGAGGCGGTGAGGGTTCCGCTTGATCCGAAGCGTGCGCCGGTGAAGGCTTCGATGGCAGCGCCGATGGAGACGTCACCGAGGGGCGCGGGGGTGGGATCGAGACCCATGTAGGTCCAATGCGTAGCGGCGGCGATCTTGTTGCCGACGGCCTCGGCTACTTTGGCGTTGACGGTGAGCGCGTCGGTGAGATCGCGGGTGGCGGCGTCGGCGTTGCCTTTATCTTTGGCGAAGACATCGCGGACGATGTTGGCGCCTTCGAAGCCGATGGAGAATTGGCCGCCGGGGCCGTCGTGCCAGGAGCCGGGGTAGAAGGGGCCGTAGGGTTTGAGCATCGCGGTGGCGGCGAAGTTGAAGGTGCCTTGAGCGTGCGGGCTGTGGGCGGCGATGTATTTGACGAGCTCGGTGGTGCGGGCGATGGTCTTCCAGTGGATGCCGGAGTCGTCGGCGATGATGGCGCTGGCGTTGAGATGAGGGAGGGTGGAGAGTGCGCGCTCGAGCAGGTGCATGGTTGCGGGGTTGTCGGAGTCGTGCAGCATTGCGGGACCGATGTTGGGGTCGACATTTTCTTTTGCGGCGAGTGCGTCGAGTTGGCCGAGGAAGGCGAGGGCCTGATCTTCAGACATGCCGGAGGTGAGTTCGGCGAGAGGCTGAGTGGTGAAGCGAATGGTTTCGACTTCGTAGCCGCGGGATTCAAATTCGATCTTGGCTTTGTGGAGGACGGTGAGGGCTTCAGCTAATTTGGATTGGTAATTTTTGGAGTCGATGCGGACGAAGGCGGTGATGGCTCGGACCTTTGGCTTGGTTTGTGCGGGCGCGAAGGTGCAGGAGAAGGCGAGGACCGCGGCGAGGGCGAGACGCTTCATGCGATGGCTCCGGGGTGAATCTGAGGGTGCCAAAGTATAGCGCAGGGGTTCGTCTTCGCAGCTTTGGAACAGATAAGAAGGCATACCCCAGGGGCTGAAGCCCGACCCCGTGGGGCTACTGGAATGCCGAGGCTAAAGCCTCGGCGTACCAAGAAGCAAAGACAAAAGCAACAGCAGATTCCCCATTCGACTTCGCTCAGGGCAGGCTCTGCGGGAATGACAACCAGAAGAACAGACAACGGCAAAGACGAAGGCGAAATGCGGGGATTTCTCCGCTGCGCTGCTCACGATGAGGCTGTGAGCAGCTTCGGTCGAAATGACGAGCCTTTTTTGCAGCTCCACTGCGGTGGAAATGACGCTTCCCTTTTTTGCGCTGCGAATTTGGGACTGCAACAGCACATTCCCTTCGGGAATGACAAACAAAAGAACAGACAACGGCAAAGACAAAGGCGAAATGCGGGGATTTCTCCGCTGCGCTGCTCACGATGAGGCTGTGAGCAGCTTCGGTCGAATGACGAGCCTTTTTTGCAGCTCCACTGCGGTGGAAATGACGCTTCTTTTTTTGTCTCTTTTTGCCTCTCCACTGCGCGGCGCACGATAGCGTGAGCAGCTTCGGTCGAAAATGACGAGCCTTTGGGGTCGGGTCTAATTTGTAAACAAAATAGCAGCGACTGCAAATTAAAACGTTATTCGCCGAAGTTGACGGATTCGATGCCGAGGAATTCGGCGGATTGGCCCAGCTCTTCTTCGATGCGGAGGAGCTGGTTGTATTTGGCGATGCGATCCGTGCGGGAGGCGGAGCCGGTTTTGATCTGGCCGGCGCCCGTGCCTACGGCGAGATCGGCGATGAAGGTGTCTTCGGTTTCGCCGCTGCGGTGGCTAATGATGGAGGTGTAGCCGAAGCGACGGGCGAGTTCGATGGCTTCGAGGGTCTCGGTGACGGTGCCGATCTGGTTGACTTTAATGAGGATTGAGTTTGCGACTTTCTGTTCAATTCCCTGCTGCAGGCGCTGGGTGTTGGTGACGAAGAGGTCGTCGCCGACAAGCTGGACTTTGTCGCCGAGGGCCTGGGTGAGATATCCCCAACCCTCCCAGTCGTCTTCGGCGAGGCCGTCTTCAATGCTGATGATGGGATATTTTTCGACCCAGGCCTGCCAGAAGGCAGTCATCTCGGCGGAGGAGAGGCGGCGTTTGTCGGATTTTTTGAAGACGTATTTGCCGGACTCTTTATCGTAGAACTCGCTGGAGGCGGGATCGAGCGCGATGGAGATGTCTTCGCCGGGATTGTAACCGGCGAGTTGAATAGCTTCGATGATGAGGTCGAGGGCTTCGTCGTTGGATTTGAGGGAGGGAGCGAAGCCGCCTTCGTCGCCGACGGCGGTGTTGTAGCCCTGCTTTTTGAGGACACCTTTGAGGGTGTGGAAGACTTCTGTGCCCCAGCGGAGCGCGTCGGAGAAGGTTTCTGCGCCGACGGGCATGACCATGAATTCCTGGAAGTCGACGTTGGAGTCGGCGTGGGAGCCGCCGTTGAGGATGTTCATCATGGGGGTTGGGAGCAGGCACGCGTTGACGCCGCCGAGATAGCGGTAGAGGGGGAGCTTGAGGGCATCGGCGGAGGCGCGGGCGCATGCCATGGAGACGGCGAGGATGGCGTTGGCGCCGAGTTTGGATTTATTTTCGCTGCCGTCGATGGAGATCATGGTGGCGTCGATGAGGCGCTGGTTGGAGGCGTCCATTCCGGTGAGTTCGGGGCCAAGGATGGTCTCGACGTTTTCGACGGCGTGAAGAACCCCTTTGCCGAGGTAGTAGTCCTTGTCTCCATCGCGCAGCTCGACGGCTTCGTGCTCGCCGGTGGAGGCTCCGCTGGGAACGGCGGCGCGTCCTCTGGCTCCGCCGTCGAGGATGACATCGGCTTCGACGGTGGGGTTGCCGCGGGAGTCGAGGATTTCGCGTGCGTGGATAGAGACGATCTCGGTCATGTTGCTCCTGTTTTTTGATGGTGCGGAATGTTGGGAGACGACGCGATGGTTCAAGCGTTCGTTTAACTTTGGGCGGCGATCGACTGGGAGGGCGCGGCCTCCTGCGAGAGAGATAGATTGCACCAGGTCTGCGTCGGGCGGGGTCACTTACGAATTTTAGCAAAGGGATTGGGGGAAAAGCAGGTTTGGCCACTTCGCTTTGGTTTAGGAGAGATGAGGTAGCACGGTTGGCTATCGATAAAGGGAGGCGTTGAAGGACTTATTAGCAGGGTCGGTTCTCTGGCGGCGAATTTGCCGCGGGGGGGTGGAGGGAGTTCTAATCTTTTGAATGACAGCGCCGGGGCTGGAGAGCGCTGGAATGAGTTTATGAGGGTACCGCTATGAAATTTCGCATCACGACGATCGCCTTTGTTTTTGCCTCCACGGCTATGTTCGCGCAACCTGGGTTTGCGCAGATGACCGGAGTTTCGCATCCTGATCCTGCGGTGATCAACAGCGATGAGGCAGTGACGCCAGCGCAGCCGAGTGCGGTGAAGCCGAGTGCGGCGATACCGGCGACGACGCCTGGAGCAGAGACGGTGTATGGGCCGTATGTTCCTTACACGGGGCCGAAGGTGGCGGATGCGGCGATGGCAAGCCATGCGATGACGCCGGCGGAACCGGCCGATCCGCTGGACGCGATGATTGTGACGAGCCTGCCGGAGGTGGCGGGGGAGTTGCGCGAAGGGACGTTGCTGAAGACGAAGAATATGGAGGTGCTGTCCACGAGCTCGACACTGCAGGGGAGCAGATTTACGGCGGAGGTGACGGAGTCGATCGAGCGCGAAGGCCGGGTAATTATTCCAGTGGGATCGATTCTTGAGGGGCAGGTGACGCAGGTGCATGGAGGGCGACGGATCTCGGGTTCGGCGCTGCTGCATCTGGAGACGCGCGACGTGATGCTTCCGGACGGGACGCACTATATTGTGCACGCGCAACTGATCGATACCGGCAAGAGCGACTTCAACGTGACGGATGAAGGAACGCTGAAGAAGAAGGGGCATGGGAAAGAGACGCTGGCTGTGGTTGGCGGCGTGACGGGAGCGGGTGCGGTGTCGGGAGCGATGATAGGCGGCGGCGTGGGAGCGATTGTGGGGGCGAGTATCGGTGCGGGAGTGAGCACGGTGATCTGGCTGAAGCAGGACAGACAGGCGACGCTGCCGAAGGATGTGCAGCTGGTATTCAGCCTGACGACACCGATGATTCTGACTCCGCTGAGCGGGCCTGCGCAGAGCCGGGTGAACGCAGTGGGAGCAAGTGCGGTGGGAGCTTCGCAGTAGAAAGCGTTTTTTCTGCGGAAATGCGGTGTGGCGCGTTGACCCTGTGGGTGCCCTTGGGTAGGTTAGGGTGGCATGGATGATTTTTACCGCGAGACGCTGGAAACGCTGCTGAAGGTTGGGTGGCTGGGGCTGGACAGCAGCGTGCTGGTGGTGTGCGGCGAGCGTTATGACCGCAATGTCTTTCACGGGCTGGGGTTTCGCCGGGTCACTATCTCGAATCTCGATCTGCGAATGAATGGGGATGAACTGGCTCCGTATGCGTGGAGCAGGCAGGATGCGGAGCATCTCAAATTCGCCGACGGGGCATTCGATTTTGTGGTTGTCCATCAGGGCCTGCATCACTGCTATTCGCCGCATGGGGGATTGCTGGAGATGTATCGGGTGGCGAGACTGGGAGTGCTGGCGTTCGAGCCACGAGACAGCAGGATGGTGCGGCTGGGAGTGCGGCTGGGGTTTGGACAGGAGTACGAGGTTGCGGCGGTGGCGGCAAATGGGTTGCAGTTTGGCGGCGCCGGGAACAGTGCCACGCCGAACTTTGTGTATCGATGGACCGAGCGGGAGATCGAGAAGACGATTCGCGCATTTAATCCGGCAGGGCGACCACGGTTTCGGTACTTCTCTTCCCTGCGGGTTCCGGCGGACCGGATAGAAGCGATGAAGAACCGGATGGGTGCCAGGACCCTGAAGGCTTTGCTGCCGGCTGCACGGTTATTCGCGAAGGCGTTTCCGCAGCAGAGTAACTGTTTTGGGTTTGCGATTACGAAGACGGAAGAGCTGCATCCGTGGATGGCGAATGAGAAGAGCGTGGATGCGGATTGGGTAGGGCGGCGGTATGAGGTGGTTGGCGGGGAGTGAGTTGTTCGGGTGCCTCGGGGTGTGAGCAAGGACAAAAGCGAAATGCGGGGGTTTCTCCACTGCGCTGCTCACGGTGAGACTGTGAGCAGCTTCGGTCGAAATGACGAGATTTGATTCTGGAGGGTTAGTTGCGGACCTGGGCGAGGAGGCGTTTCCAGTTTTTCTGGTTGCGGCGGTAGGATTTTTTGAGGTCTTCGAGGATGCGTTCGAAGTCGGCGTGGCCCTGCAGGTTGCGCCAGGCGGGGTTTTTGCTGAACCAGGGGTAGTTTTCGTTGCCGAGGTAGATGGCGCGGCGAAGCCAGTGGAGAGATTCGGACTCGTCGCCTTCCACCGCAAAATATGTTGCCAGGCGGTAGGCCATCTCACTGTCGGCTTCGGCAGCGGAGAGGGTTTCGTCGACGATGAAGGTTGCGGCCTTTTCGCGCTCGCCGAGCTGGACGTAGCAGAGGGCGATGGTGGGATAGACAATGCGGAGGCTGGCGTCGTCGCGAGTGACGGATTCGAGGGTTTCGATGGCGCGGGCGAGGTCTCCGGTGCGCATCTGCTGGTAGCCGAGCGAGGTGCGGAGGAGAGGCTGGCGGGGTTCGAGGGTGAGACCCTTTTCGATTTCGTCGGCGGCCAGCTCGAGTTGATTTTGGTATTGGTAGACACGGGCGCGGTGGTTGTAGATCATCGCGGCGTTGGCGGGGTTCATGCGGAGGGAGGCGCCGAACTGGCTGAGGGCTTCGTCGTACATGCCGTCGATGCGGAGGGTGATGCCGGCGACCATGCGGACGTTCCAATCGTTGCCGGCGGTCTGGAGGAGGTTTTCGATGCCGTGGCGGGCGGACTCTTTTTCTCCGCGAGAGAGGAGCATGTAGACGCGGTAGAGATTGGCTTCGACGGAGCCGGGGTCGAGGGCGAGAGCTTTGTCGAAGGCACGGCGGGCTTCGAGGACGTGCATCTGGCCACCGAGTCCGTGGCGCGCGTACTGGAGGTGGGTGATGCCGAGGCCAGACCATCCGGGGGCATAGTTCTCGTCCTGCGAGACGACGGAGGAGAAGAGTTCGCGGGCGCGGTCGAGGTCTTCGCGGCTGCCGGTGCGAGTCATGAAGGCGGAGAGGACGGCGCGGGCTTGCAGATACTCTTCGGAAAGGTCTTGATTGAGAGAGGTGGCGGAGTGTGAGGGGGCGCGGTGGTTTTCGTGCTGAGGTTGCAGATCACCGAAGCCCTGCAGGGTGCTGAAGACTTCGTTGCAGATCTCCGATTGCACACTGACGAGGTCGAAGGAGGCGACGTTGATGGAGCCGCCGGCGCGAACGCTTTGGCTGGGAACGTCGAGGAGCTGCCAGTTGAGATCGAAGCCTTTGTCGGAGCGGAAGAAGTTGCCGGCGAGGACGAAGTTGACGAGGAGTTTTTTGCCTACGCTGAGCGGGTCGAGTTGTGCGGCGGGGATGGTCATCAGCGATGACGATGGGCGGACGACGAGGGCGGACATGCGGGTGAGGCGGGTAGCGATGGCGTCGGCAAGGGCGTAGCCGTACAGGGGCGCGACGTCGGCGGGGCCAAGGTTGACGAAGGGGAGAACGACGATGCTGTTCTGACCGGAGGAGGTGGTGGTGCCGGACTCGCGGAAGCGCTCGGCGAGCATGGAGAGGATGCCGGTGGTGCGTTTTTCTTCTTCAGGAGTGTCGAGCGCGAGGCGGCCTTGCGGGGGGCGAAGGGAGATGTTGTCTCCGGGGAGGAGGACGGAGTCGAGCTGCATGGCCATCATGATGGTCTTGAGGGCTTCGCGAACTTCGGCGGCTGAGGAGAAGCGTGCGGAGGGTTGTTTTTCGAGACAGTGCAGGATGACGGACTCGAGTTCGATGGGGAGGTTCGGAGCGATGTCGCGGATGGAGGGCGGGTCGGCGAACTGGATGGCGCGGATGGATTGGAACTCGGGCGCATCGGGACGATGGAAGGGATGGCGGCCGGTGGCGAGCTCGTAGAGGATAACGCCGAGGGCGAAGATGTCGGACTGGACGGAGGATTGGCCAGTGACGAACTGCTCCGGCGCCATGTAGGCGATGGTGCCGCCGCGAGCGGTGTAGGTGGGGCCGGGAACAGTTTGAGGGCTGCCGATTTTGCGCTTGTTGACGGGACCGCCGGGATCGAACTCGGCCTGATCGGGGCGGAGGCGGCGGGCGAGACCGAAGTCGAGGATCTTGATGAGGCCGCCGTCGGTGAGCATAACGTTGGCGGGCTTGAGATCGCGATGGAAGATGCCGAGGGAGTGAGCGGCGGAGAGGCCGTCGGAGGTTTGAATGCCGGCGGAGAGGACGAGCTGGAGGCTGGCCGGGCCCTGGGCGATGAGTTTGTCGAGGGATTTTCCGGGGATGTACTGCATGACGATGTAGGCTTCTTCGCCTTCGCCTTTTTCTGCGGGGGCTTCGCCGACGTCGTAGATGGCGCAGACGTTGGGGTGGTCGATGGCGGAGGCGAGACGGGCTTCGCGGAGCTGGGTGGCGCGCATCTGCTCGGTGGTGAGGTTGCCGCGTTTGAGGAGCTTGAGGACGACGGGACGCTGAAGGAGGGTATCGTTGGCGAGGTAGACGACGCCGCTGCCGCCGGCTCCGATCTTGCGGACGAACTCGTACTGCTTGATCTCGCGGCGCTTCATGACTTCATTATTGCAAGGGTGAGGGTGTGGATGATGAAGAAGAGATAATTGGCGGGCGAGAGATTAAGGTGGAAGCCCCATCCGTCGCATGGTTGTGCGAAGGATGGGGCGAGTGATGCAAAGAGAACACGTGGCCCTGGGAGACAGCCCGCGATCAAGTTAAGCAGTCAGGCGGCGACGCACCAGACCGGCGAGGCCGAGGATGCCGGTGCCGAGGAGCGACAGGGTTGCGGGTTCGGGAACAGCCGGCGTGGGGTCAAGACCAACGAGGCCCTGCCGATCAACTGTTCTCGGATCCCACCAGTTGCCTTCGGTGGTGCTTGGCGGGGTGATCCAGTCGAGATCGGCGATGAGCGAGAAGGTGACGTTTCCCTTGTGGAGAGCCTTTAGGTCGTTGGACGCGTCGGTAGCAATCTGACCGCCGGTGAGGAGAGTGAATGCATCACCGTACTCGGTCTCCCAGATGGCAGCCTGCAGACCGGCAGCCTCAGTGGAGTTGGTGACGGTGGTGTTGAGGATCAGCCATGCGATGTCGGCGGCGTTGTTGACCATATTTCCGTTGACGACGCCGTTGGGGTTGAAGGAGACGTTGCTGTAGGTTGTGTTGTCGTTGATCTCGTCGAAGAGATCGACGCAGTAGACTGCGCTGAAGCTGACGGTTTGACCATTGATGATGGCAGAAGAGGGAGCATAGTTTCCGCCGGCGCCTTGCTGGAATCCGTTAAAGAAGAAGGACATGGACTGGCCCGCGTTACCCAGGGAGAGAGAGTCAGCGTGTGCCGACATGCCGCTGAATGCGAGCATTGCCGCGGCCCCAAGCAGAGAGAGTTTCGATAGAGACATTTGTTCTCCTATAGTGATGCAAGTGGTTTTAAGTGTTCGTACACCGCATGGAGTTGCAAGTATGCTGCCAATTGCAAATATGGTGAAAAATGGCGTTAAAAGGAGGCTTTTGGGGTAAGGGGATGGGTCAGGCGAGGCTGGCGAGGGCGCAAAGAGAAAAAGTTTGCACACTAGAAAGGTAAGGGGTTTTCTCTTCTCCGGGGGGAGCGGGGGCTATTTTCTCGGGGGCGAGGTTGAATCCGGGGTTTTGTGACGGCGGCCGAGGAGAAACATGACGACGCCGAAGGCGAACATGATGAGGCCCCAGGTGAGGTTGAGATTGATGCCCATGGATTTTTCGTAGATGGCGGTGGCGTTGCGGGTGATGAGGCCGTAGATGCTCACGAGGCCGCCGATGAGGAGGAAGATGAGGCCGAGGGGGATGCGGATGTCGAGTCCCATAGCAGTTGTCCGTTCTCAGTTGTCAGTTCTCAGTTGTATTTGTCACTTTCAGCTTCCGTTCCGTCGTTTTGTTTTCTGAGAACGGAGAACTGATAATTGTTGTTAAGCGAAGACGAGGTTGAGGACGATGAGGATGGCGAGGACGGCGTCGTTTCGGCGAGGGGCGTCCATATTTTGAGGAACTGGGGCGTGAGGGTTTTGATGGCATGAGAATTGCTGGGGATCATTTGAAGGATGGCAGCGGAAAAAAATCGAGATGGCGCCAACGCAAATGAGAAGGTGTGCATCCCAGTAGAAGTCAAATAGCCAAAATTACCGTCTCGCTTGCAGAGAGAGAACGAAAGCGGGCAGAGGTGCAGTTGTCTACCTTTCTCCTGGAACCATCGGTCTTACACATGACAACGAATCTGCTTCTTATTGACGATGACGCTGTGCAGGCGGCGACGCGGCAGACTATCTTGAAGCGCGCGGGCTACTTTGTGATTGCGGCGCTGAATCCTGCGCGTGCCCTGGAGCAGTTTCAACGCAATGAATTCCCTGCTGAGATCTCACTGGTAATTACCGACCATCTGATGCCGGGGATGACCGGAGCGACTTTTGTGCGCGCGCTGCGCAAGACGCACCCGACGCTTCCTGTGCTGGTTATCAGCGGGCTGCTGGAGGCGGAGGAGCAGTATGCGGGGCTGGATGTGACGTTTCGGATGAAGCCGCTGTTGCCGGAACATCTGCTGGAGACGGTGAAGGAGCTGGCTCACGGGTGATGCCGGCGATTGTCCGGTAACCGACACGTTATTGCTGCGCATGATTGCTGTTATGGGCTGCCCTTGAGAGAATGGGTAGAGGGATTCATGCGACCGCATCCGATGCCGGAGTTTGGGTGGTTTTCGTTGTTGCTGGCTCTGCTGCTGAGCGTCTATACGCTGGTGATGGGCGGGGTAGCTCTGTGGCGGACGCGCGGGGTGGCTGCGGGTGTGGACCGGCAGGCCGACCAGCTAGGGGAGACGGCGCGGAGGGCGGGAATCTCGAGTTTTTTTGTTGTGAGCTGTGCGGCGTTTGCGCTGGTGTGGGCTTCGTTCACGAATGACTACTCGGTTTCGTACATTCTTCATCACACAAACAGAGCGTTGAATACGGCTTACAAGTTTTCTGCGCTGTGGTCGGGGCAGGAGGGCTCTCTGCTGCTGTGGGCGTGGCTGTTGAGCGGGTATGGGTTTGTGCTGCGGATGCGGCACAAGGTGGATGTGCGGCTGACGGCATTCGCTTCGACGATACTGGCGGGGATTCAGGTTTTCTTTTTGCTGCTGCTGAACTTTGCGGCACCGCCGTTTTCGATTCAGCCGGGGCCGGTGGCTGCGGATGGGTTTGGGTTGAATCCGCTGCTGCAATATCCGGAGATGGTGATTCATCCTCCGATGCTGTACCTGGGGTATGTGGGATTTTCGGTTCCGTTTGCGTTTGCGCTGGGCGCACTGATGATGCGGTATCCGGGCGAAAAGTGGATCCACATTACGAGGCGATGGACGATGGTGACGTGGCTGTTTCTAACGTGCGGGATCTGCCTGGGGGCGCACTGGGCCTATAGCGTGTTGGGGTGGGGCGGGTACTGGGGGTGGGACCCGGTGGAGAATGCGAGCCTGATGCCGTGGCTGACGGGGACGGCGTTTCTGCATTCGGTGATGATGCAGGAGAAGCGCGGGATGATGAAGAGCTGGAATGTGTGGCTGATCTTCTCGACGTTCATGCTGACGATTCTGGGGACGCTGCTGACGCGGTCGGGGATTGTGAGCTCGGTGCATGCGTTTGCGCAGAGCGCTATTGGGAACTGGTTTTATGCGTTCATCCTGATTGTGTTCGCGGTGTGCCTGTTTACGTTCTTCCGGCAGCGGGACCATTTGAAGAGCGAGAACCGGCTGGAGTCGCTGGTGAGCCGCGAGTCGAGTTTTCTGTTCAACAATCTGATTCTGCTGGCGGCATGTTTTACGGTGTTGTGGGGAACGCTGTTTCCGATTTTGAGCGAGTATGTGCAGGGCACGAAGGTGACGATGGGGGCTCCGTTTTATAACCGGGTGGAGCTGCCGATCGGATTATTCCTGCTGTTTCTGACTGGGATTGGGCCGCTGCTGGCGTGGCGATCGACTTCGCTGCGATCGATCCGGCGGAATTTTATTCTGCCGGGCATTGCAATGGGGGTTGCGCTGACGGCGTTGCTGCTTGCGGGCGTGCGGCCGTGGGAGGCCGGGGATGACTGGCAGGGGACTCTGTTTTCGCTGGTGACGTTTACGCTGGCTGCGGGCGTGGTTACGGCGATTGGAGCGGAGTTTCTGCGTGGGGCTTCGGTGGTGGCGACGCAGACGGGGAAGAATTTGTTTGCTTCGACGCTGGTGCTGGTGCGGAGAAATACGCGGCGGTACGGCGGCTATATCGTTCACTTCGGCATCGTGGTGATGTTTATCGGGATTGCGGGCGGGGCGTTCAATCAGTCGCATGAGCAGGAGATGGGGTCGGGCGATGCGGTAAAGCTGGGGCCGTACCGGCTGGTGTGCCAGACGTACACGCAGGATTCGAAGCCGGAGTACGACACCGAGTATGCGCTGCTGGATGTGTATCGGGGCTCGAAGAAGATAACGCAACTGGCTCCGGAGAAGCGGATTTATTTTCCGAACACGGACCATGCGCAGCCATCGACGATGGTGGCGCTGCACTCGACGCTCGAGAGCGATGTGTATGTAATTTATGAAGGGCGTAACCCGGATACCGACAGGCCGATTATCAAGGTGTTTCTGAATCCGCTGATGAACTGGATATGGATTGGGGTTTTGATTGTGGTGGGCGGGACGTTTGTCGCGCTGGCGCCGAATATGACACGAACAGCGGGGCGAGTGGCGGTGGCGGAGCCTGAGCCGGTCGAGGCCGAGGCTCATCATGTTTAGACGGTGGATCGGGCGCTGGGCGCAGGCTGGGATTGTTTGTCTGCTGGCGGTGGCGATGCTGGGGGCCGATGCTTCTTCGCGGTTCAATCGCCTTGGGCACCAGATGATGTGTGTCTGTAGTTGCGGGCAGGTGCTGCTGGAGTGCAACCATGTGGGATGTCCGGACTCGGCCCGGATGATTGGGGAGTTGCACGCGCAGATGGACGGTGGCGGATCGGACAGTTCGATTCTGAACTGGTTTGCGGCGAAGTATGGGGCGACGGTGCTGGCTGCGCCGATTCGCGGGGGGTTCGATAACGTTGCGTGGATTGCGCCGATCGCGGTGTTTCTGCTGGCGACGCTGGGGGTGGGATTTTTGATTCGGGTATGGAAGCGCCGTGGTGGGGGTGGCGGCGGAACTGGAAGCGGTCCTGGAAGCGGCGGAGTAGGAACGATGGAAGACGATGCGATACGGGAGCGGATTCGCAGAGAGACGGAGTACTGACATGGGCATGATTGCGGGTTTGGCGCTGACACTGGTGATATTTGCGTACATCTTCTGGCCGGAGAAGAACCCGTTCGTGCAGGCGGATAAGACGCGGGTGGATTATCTGCGGGAGCGGAAGGACGCGATCTACGAGAATCTGCGGGATTTGAACTTTGAGTACCAGGCTGGGAAGTATCCGGAGCAGGACTATATAGAGCAGAGGGTGGGGTTGGAGGATGAGGCGGCGCGGGTGATTGCGGAGATGGAAGGGCTGCAGGCGCGGGGTGATTTTGGGCGGCGAAGCCGGGCTTGAGGTGCGAGTTTTCGCGGTGACAACAGAAAAGAGCAAGAGCAAATGCGGGGGTTTCTCCGCTGCGCTGCTCACGATGAGGCTGTGAGCCGCTTCGGTCGAAATGACGATCGCTTTTGGCGCTGCGAATCTTTTGCGCTGCGAATCGCGACCGCAACAGCAGGTCCCTCATTCGACTTCGCTCAGGGCAGGCTCTGCGGGGATGACAAACAAAGAACAGGCAACAGCAAAGGCGAAATGCGGGGGTTTCTCCGCTGCGCTGGTCACGATGAGGCTGTGAGCCGCTTCGGTCGAAATGACGCTTCTTTGGGGGTTGTTGAAATGATGCTTCTTTAGTGGGGAGGGAGAGAGCGACAGTAGTTGGGCGGGTGGCGAGGGTGGGTTTAAGACGATTTGACGTAAACTTGGGGGGTGAGCCTCTTTTGTTCTTTCTTTCGACGTGCTGCTGCGGTTGCCGCTGTGGCGGTGGTGTGTTCGGGTTTTGCGCTGGGCGATTCGATCACCGGAGTGGTTACGAATAAAACGACCAACAAACCTGCGGGCGGGGACGATGTGGTGCTGATCCGGCTGACGCAGGGGATGCAGGAGGCGGCGCGGACCAAGACGGATGCGAAGGGTCGCTTCACGCTGCAGGTTCCAGAGGGCGATAACGGGATTCACCTAGTTCGGGTAACGCATGATAAGGCGAGTTATTTTCGTCCCGCGCCTCCGGGGACGCAGTCGGTTGAGGTTGAGGTCTTTAATGCCGCGGCCAAGGTGCAGGGTGTCAGCAGCGAGGCCGACGTGATGCATATGGAGACCGATGCGAGCGGCAAGGCGCTGCATGTGGTCGAGAATTTTTTTGTGAAGAATGAATCGAATCCTCCGCTGACGCAGTTCAGCGACAGGCCGTTTGAGTTTACTTTGCCGGAGGGTGCGGTGGTGGAGGGATCGGCGGCGCTGGCCCCGGGCGGGATGCCGGTGCAGGCTTCGCCGGCGCCGCTCGGGGAAGCAAATCACTTTGCGTTTATCTTTCCGATCCGTCCGGGAGAGACGCGATTTCAGATCACGTATCGGCTGCCATATAACGGCAGTCTGCGGTTTGCGCCACGAGTGATGATGCCGACGGACACGATTGCGATCATGATGCCGAAGAGCATGACGTTCGTGGCGGGGCCGGCAACGCCTTATTCGGCGGTGACGGAAGACACGACAGCGCAGACGTATGTTGCGCGAAATGTTTCGCCGTCGCAAACGCTGGACTTTACGGTTTCGGGGACAGGGCAGATGCCGCGGGATACGGGCGCTGCCGCGACGGCGGGCGCGGGTGGAGCGGCGGATGGTTCGGGGCAGGGTGGAGCGAGTTCAGCTGCGAGCGACACTCGGCCGGGAGGCGGACTGGGGGTTCCGCTGGATCCGGAGGGCGCGAACGATCCATGGGCGAAGTACAAGTGGTGGATCCTGGGGGGAGTGGGCCTGGCTATGGCGGTAGGAGCGGGGATCATGTTGAAGCAGGGGCCTGCGCCGGCGGCGGCTACGGCGGGCGCTGGAACGATGGTGGCGGGAATTGGAATTGGCGATCACGATTCCCTGCTGGCGGCGATGAAGGAAGAACTGTTTTCGCTGGAGACGGACAGATTGCAGGGCCGATTGAGCGAGAGTGAGTATGTTGAGCAGAAAGCTGCGCTCGAAGTGGTTCTGCGACGGGCGTTGTCGCGCGGCGAACGCAGGACGGAGACGTCTAACATTGCGGGTCCTGTTGGGTAAGGGAGGAACCGATGAATACGTTCAAGTCGACGTTGCTTCTGGTGGCGCTGGCAGTGTTCCTGATTCTGATCGGAGACTATTTTGGCGGACGGCACGGGATGGTACTGGCGTTTATTCTGTCGGTCGTATTCAACTTTGGGACGTACTTCTTTTCCGACAAGATTGCGCTGAGGATGTACAACGCACAGCCGGTGACGCGGGAGCAGTTGCCGCGAGCGTATGCGGCGGTGGAGCGATTGACGGCAAAACAGGGTTTGCCGATGCCGAAGATGTATGTGCTGCCGACGGAGTCGCCGAATGCGTTTGCGACGGGGCGGAATCCGCAGCATGCTTCGGTAGCGGTGACGCGCGGGATTCTGGAGCTGCTGGACGATGAGGAGCTGGAAGGGGTTCTGGCGCACGAGCTGGGGCACGTGAAGAATCGGGACATTTTGACGAGTTCGATTGCGGCGACGCTGGCTGGGGCGATCACGATGGTGGCGCGGATGGGGTACTGGGCTTCGATTTTTGGAGGCTATGGCGGCGGGGACAGCCGCGAACGACGGAGCGGCGGCGGATTGGGCGGACTGCTGATGATTATTGTTGCGCCGCTTGCGGCTTCGCTGATTCAACTGGCGATCTCGCGGTCGCGGGAGTTTGAGGCGGACAAGACGGGGGCGGCGACGACCGGCGATCCGTATGCGCTGGCGCGTGCGTTGCAGAAGCTGGACGCTTATTCGAAGCGGATTCCGATGCAGGCGTCGCCATCGAATGCGCATCTGTTTATTGTGGCTCCGCTGCTGGGGGGCGGAGGGATTGCGAGTCTGTTTTCGACGCATCCGCCGATGAAAGAGCGGATTCACCGGTTAATTGGAAGGGACTTCGTTTAGGATGCAGACTTTTTTGCGGGCCGTGCGGCTGTACGGAATGATGGCATGGGTTGGCGGGCTGATTTTTTTTGCTTTCGTCGTGGCTCCCTACTCGTTTCAGCATCTGGCGAGCGCGCATGAGGCGGGGATCGTAGTGGGTGGGACGTTGCGGGTGTTGCACTGGATGGGGTTGATTGGCGGGGCAGTTTTTTGCCTGGCGACGGGATGGCTTTGGCTGCGGGCGGAGGGTCCGGCGCGGATCGGTTTTGCGCGGGAGCTGGTGCTGACGGCGGTGATGCTGCTGGTGACGGCTTACTCGCAGTTCCGGATACTGCCCGCGATGGAGGTGGATCGTGCGCTGGCCGGGGGCGAGGTGGAGGCGGCGGCGGTCGGGAATCCGGGGAGGGCGGACTTCGAGCGATTGCATACGTTGTCGGAGCGTCTGGAGGGGCTGGTATTGCTTTGCGGGCTTGGCGTGGTGTTTGTGCTGTCGCGCGAGTCGCAATGGCCGGAGACGGGAAAACCGAAGACGGATAAAATCGTTAGACCATGAAAATTGCAGCGAGTGGCTTGCGGCGGGATGAGGCTTTTCATTTTGCGGCGAGCCTGCCTGCATGGGCCGGAGGCGATGAGGCGAGCCTTCTCCGGAACGATTCGCTGTGACGGCGCTCTGGTTGAGTCTGACGCTGGGTCTGGTGGCGGGGCTGGCGGACTATCTGGGCGGCTTTCTGCTGGTGCGGAGGTCGCCGTCGGCAAAGGCGCTACGCTATTTTGTCGCACTGGGAGCGGGTTTTATGCTGGGGGCGGCGGTACTGGAGATGATTCCGGAGAGCATGGGGATCAACGCCCGGTGGACACCGCTGCTGATCCTGGCGGGATACTGCGGGGTGCATCTGCTGGAACACACGCTGGTGCCGCACTTTCACTTTGGGGAAGAGACGCACGGGCAGGAGTTTCTTTCGGCGAAGACAAGCTACTCGGTGATGCTGGGGCTGGCGACGCATACTTTTTTCGATGGGGTGGCGATCGGGTCGGGGTTTGTGCTGTCGGCGTGGCTGGGCTGGGTGCTGTTCTTCGCGGTGTTTCTGCATAAGATTCCCGAGGGCTTTACGATGGCGAGCGTGATGCTTGCGGGCGGGCGGGGGCGAGCGGTGGCGTTGAATTCCGCGCTGTTCCTGGGGGCGATGACGGTGCTGGGCGTGCTGATGATCAATCTGCAACCGAGCTGGGTGCGGGTGGGGCTGCCGCTGTCTGCGGGAGTGACGATTTATGTTGCGGCGACGGATCTGGTCCCGGAGGTGAATCGAGAACCGGGGATCAAGATGGCGCTGGTATTTTTTGTGGGAGTGGTTGTGTTTTTTTTGTTGCGGCTGTTGGGGCCGGGATAGATGGAGGGGGTTGTCGCTTGTCAGTTGTCAGGGTGGCGTCACTAGCGACTGAGAACTGATCATTGGCTACTGGGGTGGTTGTTCGAGCAGGAGGGTTACGGTTGCGGTGTGCTGGAGGATGCCGCCGGTTAAGGTGGTGGCGGTTCCAGTGACAGTGATGGTGTAGGGCTTTGCGGAGAGAGTGAGAGCGTCGGCAGTGTTGATGCGGTCTCCGCAGCCGGTGGCGAGGGAGAGGGTGAGGCTGAAAAGAGCCAAGGCGAGGAGCCTGGTTGGGTTGTAGCGATTTCGGGGACGCAGGCTGAAGCAGAAAAATGGAAGCAGCAGAAATGCCCATGCCGCGGGTCGACGGTTGCCACGGTGATTTGCCGCGGTGGTGTTGGGTGTGGCGATGGTGAGAGTGAAGGCGTTGGCGGTGGATCCAGGCGGCAGGGTGGGCGGGTTGAAGGAGGCGGTGGCGAGGTTGGGCAGGCCAGAGGCGGCAAGCGTGATGGGACTGGACATGCTTCCCTGAAGCTGGACGGCGAAGGTGAAGCTGGCCGAGGCGCCGGAGACGATGGTCTGGGTCGCAGCGCCTGTGGACGCGAGAGTGAAGTCGGGATTGGTGCCGGGGCCGGTGCCGACGGCGATGAGTTGTGGAGCGGAGGTGCTGGGGAGGAAGTTGCCGCTGCCACTGTAGCGCGCGGTGAACGAGTGACTTCCCGGGGTGATGGAGTCGATGGTGAAGACGGCATCGCCGGTAGCGGATGGTGGCGCTGTGAAGAGGGTGGCGGAGCCATCGAGCAGGGTGATGGAACCGGTTGGCGTGCCGGCGGTGGTGGAGGCAACGTGAGTCGAGATGAGGACGGAAGAGCCGGCGGTGGCAGTGGCGATGAGGTTGCTGACCGTGATGACGGTGGGGGCGGGAGCGATGGTGAGGGTTGCGGAAGTCGATGCGACGGCGTAGTTCCCTACTGCGGGGCCGGTGAGGATTGCGGTGATGGGATAGGCACCAGCGGGTGAGAGGCTGGTGGCGGAGGTGGTGAAGGCGGCGAAGACGCTGGATGCATCCTGGGGAAGGATGCCGGCGAGATTTCCGCTGATACCGGGGATGGGTTGACCGTAGAGGATGGTGATGGGCGAGATGGTTGCGGTGAGTTGCTGCGGGGTGATGGTGAGAGCGACGGAGGGACTTTGAGCGGAGAGATGAGCCTGATCGCCAGCGTAGGTGGCGGTGAGGATGTGGAGGCCAACGGGGAGCGCGCTGATGGAGAGAGTGGCGATGTTGTCGGCGAGGGTTGCGGCGCCAAGGGTGGTGGTTGCGGTTGGAGTGGTGTCGAGGAAGGTGATGACGCCCGTTGCGAGAGCGGTTGATGCGAGGGTCGCGATGAGTTGTCCGGTACCGTAGGCGATGACGGAGGGCGCGGTGAGGGTGAGGGTCCCGGGGGTGGTAAGACCGAGGCCGGCGATGGTGCGGATGGGAGTGGATGGGGATGGCGCGGCCTGGAGTTGGCGGATGCGCTGGTTGCCGGTGTCGGCGAGGGTGAGAAGCGCGGCGGGAGAGAGAGAGACGGCGCGAGGGGTGTCGAGAGAGGCGGCGGTGGCAGGGCCTGCGTCTCCGGAGAAGGCCTGGGCGCCGTCGCCGGCTACGGTGGTGATGATGCCGGTGATGGCGTCGATGCGGCGGATGCGGTGGTTTGCGGTGTCGGCGAGATAGAGATTGCCGGCGGAGTCGATGGTGAGGCCGCGTGGAAGGTCGAGGGCAGCGGTGGTTGCGGCGACGGCATCGCCGGAGAAAGCGGGAGTGCCGACGCCGGCGATGGTGGTGATGATGCCGGTGGCGGCAGTGATTCTGCGGATGCGGTGATTGTGGGTGTCGGCGAGATAGAGGTTGTTTTGCGCGTCGAGCGCGAGGCCGGTGGGCGAGTCAATGGCCGCGGAGATGGCGGACGCGTTGTCGCCGGAGAAACCCTGCGTTCCGGTGCCGGCGATTGTGGTGATGATGCCGGTGGATGTGGCGATCTTGCGGATGCGATGGTTGCCGGTGTCGGCGAGGTAGAGGTTGCCTGTGGTGTCGACGGCGAGGGCGGTGGGGAGATCAAGCTGGGCGGACATGGCGAGCCCGGTGTCTCCGGAGAAGCCGGGCATGCCAGTACCGGCGATTATGGTGATGATGCCGGTGGTGAGGTTGAGCTTGCGGATGCGGTGATTGTGAGTGTCGGCGATGTAGAGATTGTTTGCGGCGTCGAGGGCGAGACCCTGTGGCGAGTCGAACATGGCGGCAGCGGCGGGACCGGCGTCGCCGGAGAAGCCCTGGACGCCGGTGCCGGCGATTATGGTGAGGACGCCGGTCTTGTCGAGCTTGCGGATGATGTGGTTGGCAGTCTCGGCGAAGTAGAGATTGCCTGCGGCATCGAAGACGATGGCGGAGGGGAGGATGAGCGGAACACTGAGCGCCGGGATTTGCGCTGAAGTGGATGGAGGAGAGATGAGGGAGAGCAGGAAGAGGAGCACGATCCGAAGTGGAGCGCAGCTGGAGAGAGGAGGGTGTGTGATGCTCGGCGTACCCATGGAAGATGGCCCGGATTCAATTCCTGAAGAGACGGTGGCGATGCGATACGAGAAGCTATGCCTAACTTTACCTTAAGGATTTTGAAAGGAGGCTGCTACTTTCGATACCTGAGACCGGGTGATAGTCTTCGTCTGGAGCCTTGCGCGGGTGGCGCGGGCCACTGAACCGAAGGAGATGCGAGGAGAATGCCACGTCATTGCTTAACGCTGGATTTGAAGGACGAGAAGACTGCTATCTCGGAGTACAAGCGGTACCACGTAAAGATCTGGCCTGAGGTTAAGCAGAGTTTGCTGGATGCCGGGGTGGAGAAGATGGAGATTTATCTGTGGGGGACGCGACTGTTCATGATCATGGACGTGAGCGCCTCGTTTTCGCTTTCGGCCAAGGCCGTCAAGGACCTGGCGAATGCGAAGGTGCAGGAGTGGGAGAAGATCATGCACGGATTTCAGCAACGGCTGCCGGGCGCTCCGGCGGGGGAGTACTGGTGGATGGAGATGGAGAGGGTGTTCAGCCTGGAGGAACAGTAAGACCGATGGCGCGGCTGCTCTGAGAAGACGGGATGCAATGAAGGAGACCCCGGGAGAACTGCTCCCGGGGCCTTCAGGTTTTTGGAACTGGGTTGGATTAGGGGATGGTCTGGAAGCGGCCATTCGCCAAGCCAACTGCGTAGGGTGCGTAGAGGGGAACGGCAGCGCCGACGATCTCCGTGATGAAGGCATTGCCGGTACCGGCGACCCAGACGTTGCCAGCCTGATCGACAGCGGCGACGGAGTCGTTGTGGAAGAACGTAGCGTCTTCCTGGAAGCCGGTTGAGGGGGTAAGCGCTCCGCCAAAGACGCTGATCTGGCTCATGCTTCCCGCACCGCTATTGGGAATCCAGGTATTGGCCCGTCCGTCGATTGCGATGCCAAGCGGGGCATTGATGCCTGCCGACGCGGCTGCTGTGAAGGGGAAGCCGTTGGCTTCGACAAAGGTGGAGCCGCTTGGGATGAGCTGGCTAATGGCGCCAGTGTCACTTGCGGAGACGAAGATGCCTGTACGGCCGACAGCTACTCCATCGGCGACTCCGCCAGAGATGGTGAACGGGGTTGTAACAAAACCATTCATGTTCCCGCCAGCAATACTGTTTGCAACCTTAGAGACGAAGGTTGAGCCTGAGGAAACCCAGATGTCGCCCTGAGTTGCATTCCCTTTGAAGTCCGGCATCAGATGAATCGGGTTAGGCCCGACCGTGTTGGAGATCTGAACCGGAGCTACTGCAGAGGTAGCGCTTGCCGCACCAGGCAACACATAGAGCGACCCTGTTGAACCAGATATAGTGGTGAAGTACACATTACCAACACCGTCTGCCGTGATTGCCAAGGGTGTCACAGCGACTGGGAAGGCCATGGTTGTATTGGTGGCAGGGTTGTAACGGTACAGCGTGGTGCCGCCCACAGACCAGACGTTGGGAGTGGGTTGAGGATTGGGATTGCCGGCCGTAGCTGGAGGTGTAAACGAATCGAGGGTTCCCCCCGGTCCCGTTGTGCCAGCGTCAAAGTTGATGCAAGTGAGCGGTGCGCCGGCGGCTGAGATCGCGGAGAGATTGCCTCCGGTCTGAGCGTTGCCGAACCACACATTGTCGTTCGCATCGATATTGATATCGGTAGGTGAGGAGATGAAGCTGCCGGAACCGCCGCTGGCAGTGCCGCAGGTGCTGGAGCTGGCGTAGTTGATGCCGACGGTCCAGTCTGTCGGCTGGTTGGCGAGTGTGGGAGTATATGGCGCGCCAATTGCGGGAGAGAGCCCGAAGAGAGCGGTCATATTTGCGGCGCTACCGTCGGTGGGATTGGTGAAGATATAGTAGAGGGCCTGTAGGGTATCGGTCGCCGTGGCGAAGCTGGATGGGTTCAGATTAGTCACGTTAGGATGCGGAGGAGCGGCCGACGAAAAGAGAGTGGTGCAATTGGGATCGGCTGACGTGGCCGCGTTGATACAGGAAGAGATGATATTGGCCAGAGTATTGATCTTGTTGGTCTCAGGCGTGGCGGTGAGGGTGACTGCCGGATTGATGTTGCCGGCGCCAGAGGCAGTCATGTTTGTCGATGCGACAGCCGCGCCGGTGGCCGCATTTGCGAGAAGAGCGATGGTGCTGGTAAGGTTGCCGACGATGATTCTCTGCTGGCCGGTACCATCTGCGTTGAGCGTGTCACCTACGGGGTTGAAGAACTGCTGCACCGCAGCCATGGTAGCGACGGTGGTGACTTCATTCATAAAGACGAAGTTGGAGCTGGTAAGATCGGTGCAGCTACCGTAGACCGCGATGAAGGCCGCCGCTGAATTGTTCTGAGTGGCGACTCCATTGTTCTGGGTATTGCCGCCCTGGGAGAGAACATATACCAGTGGGCTTCCAACGGCGGTGGGGCAACGATAGCTGTCGGTGGTGCCATCGGGAGTGCCGGTTGCGACTTGAGTGAAGCTGAAGGAACCGGTAGCGTCCGTTGTGGTGGTAGCGCCTTTGGCGGGAGCGGAAGACTGACCGGTATACCACAGAGTGACAGTCGCGCCTATGACGGGCTGATTGCCGCCATGAATTTTTCCGCTTAGGGTGGCGGGCGAGCTGAGAGAGTTTCCGGCCGGGGCAGTGGAAATCATATTCGAACAACCGGCGGAGAATAGGACGCTCGAAGCCAGCAGCGCCAGCAGAGTTCGCTTTGAGCCCGTCAGCCGGGCGAAATAATTGCCAATCATGGGTGTTCCCTCCGAAAGGTGGTAATGCGGTTTGCTATGCAAGGTAGTTGCCGTGGCGACAGGTTGAGGTGACCAGGGGGAAATCGTCATAAGACAGGCTTCGGAAAAAAAGTACCTGATTGCAAGTTGAAAAATCGTTTCAATGATGATGAATGCATAGTACCGAGAGTGCCTCCGCCTTTGGAAAGTAGTTAGCCCCCAAAAATTGGGAAGATAGTTACCGGACCAAAGGAAAATCTTGAACGTCAAGATGGAGCATAACCGAGGTTAGGCAATCTGTTGCATAAATGCTCATGATACTTTTGGGTCATTCATGATCGTTCGATTTGATTCATCGATGTGCATCAGCCAGCGCGAAGGTTCGTGTCCGGCACTCGTGCTCAATCAAGACTTGCTCTGTAACTGCGGGTGCGAGTGGAGTTAGCCACCTTCATCCGCTGCGACGGCGGGAGACTCGTTAAAGATTGGAAGGTGGAGCGGAAGCAGATCGCAAGAATAAGCAAACCTGCATCAATCACTCGGAATTGCGGCTGAACGTGTTGATCAATTTTGTTCAAACAGTGAATGTGCGAGGTGGTTTCGTTTTGTTTGAATGAGGATTTGATGCGGAGAGGTTCTCGGGGACTGCGCCGAATGAAGTGCAAGAACAAGAGAGAGGTTCGGAACGATTGGTTCTATCGAGCAGATGCAATCGGGTCGATGAGCAACCTTCGAGAAAGCAGGCTAATCTATCTGCGAGTAGATTTTCTCTCAAATTTAGACTTTGACTGGAGATGATCATGCGTACGAGATGTTTAGCTTTTGCAGCGAGTCTGGCTCTTTCGGCAACACTCATCATTGGTGGATGCAAGAGTTCTGCGCCAGCCGCGGCGCCGACTTCGACAACTGCGGCGGCGCCCGCTTCGGCACCTGCGGCCGCGCCATCGCCGAGTGCAGCTTCTAACGGAACGGCTGCTCCTGCGGCGGCTCCAGCTACCTCTGCGGCTCCGGGTGCCGCACCTGCGCCATCGAATGAAGCGATGCAACCTCCAGCGCCGGCGGCTGCGATGCCTGCGGCTCCTCCGCCACCGCCGGAACCGGTGCAAGTGACAGCACGGACGGGCGCTGCTGTGGTGGTGACAGTGACCCAGCAGTTGAGCGCGAGCAAGAATAGCGTTGGAGACGGATTTACCGGGGTACTCGCGCAGTCGGTCAGGAGTTCGGGTGGTGCGACGATTTTTCCGCGTGGCGCACGTGTGACTGGGACTGTCGTTGCGGCAAAGGGTCAAGGGAAGTTCAAAGGATCAGGCGCACTGGGGATCCAGGTGACCTCGATCTCTGGAATGCGGGTGAGCACGAGTTCTTACGAGAAGGAACAGAAGGGCAAAGGCAAACGGACAGCGGGCTTTATCGGCGGCGGAGCGGGTGGTGGCGCGCTGATTGGCGGACTGGCGGGAGGCGGCAAAGGCGCGTTGATCGGCGGGCTGATTGGCGCCGGGGCGGGAACTGCGGGTGCGGCGTTCACGGGAAACAAGGACGTGGTGATTCCATCGGAGTCGACGATTACGTTTCACTTGACGGCGCCGGTGACAATAACAGTTCAACCGAAGGACACAGTTCCGGCTGCGCCTCCGCAATAGGTTTTCGAAAATACCATCTGACACCTGCCTCTGCTCGAGGCAGGTGTTTTTCTGTGGGGCCATGATTGCGAGGAGTCAGCAGAGAAGATTCGGCATTGCCGGCGGTAGACTGGATGGATGCGGTTGAATCCAGTTTTTCTCTTGTCGGCGACGGATGTTGCGCACTTCCCTTCTGAGACGAAGACGTTTAGCGCGCCGGAGGTGGCGTTTCTGGGGCGATCGAATGTGGGGAAGTCTTCGTTGATCAACTCGCTGCTGGGTTCGCGCGAGGCGAAGGTGTCGTCGACACCGGGGCGAACGCGGGCGATCAATTTTTTTGCGCTGCATGAAGGCGCGGGCGAGAAGATGAAGGTGAGGCCAGTGCTGATTTTTGCGGATTTGCCGGGGTATGGGTACGCGAAGATTTCGAAGTCGATCTCGGCGGAGTGGCCGAAGTTCATTGAGCCGTATCTGGCGGAGCGGGAGACGCTGGCGCTTTGCATTTGCCTGGTGGATACGAATATTCCTCCGCAGGAAAACGACACTCAGTTGATTACTTATTTGAAGCAGACGCAAAGGCCGTTTCTTGTGGTGGGGACGAAGGCGGACAAGCTCTCGAATAATCAACTGGCGAAGTCGGTGGCTGCGCTGAAAAAAGCGCATGAGGTGGAGGAGATTCTGCCGGTTTCGGCTAAGACGGATGCGGGGACGAAGGCACTCTGGGCGAAGTTGATGGAAGTGGTAGAGTGAAGGTCCGCTGAGAATCAGAGGTGTCCACGGCTGCGGATGCGGGGGTACAATCAAGTTCTCCAGCAAAACCTGTCCGGGTGGACAGTTGCGTGATCGTGGTTGATTCAGTGATATCAGAGTGGGCCTGCAGGCATCGCGTCTCTAATTGGGCCGCGACTCGACTTTAAACAAAGTGGATGCAATGAGGAGGAATTCTGTGATCAGGAAATATCTTCTATCGACGAGTATGGCGGCAGTGGTGATATTAGCGAGCATCTCAGTAGGCTACGGTCAAGCGCAAACGACTTCGGCCCAGAGCAGCGTGGATCAGGATATCGCCCTCCTGCGGAAGGATATCCGTTCGGATAAAAAGCAGATCGTCGCTGCCAATATGCAACTGACGGAGGCCGAGTCGCCGAAGTTCTGGCCCGTGTACGACCAGTACGCGGCGGAACTGGCCAAGATCAACGATTCGAAGGTTGCGACTATTAAAGACTACGCCGCCAACTATTCGACTCTTACAGACGCCAAGGCGTTGGAGTTGACCCGGCAGATCATTGGGATTGAGGAATCGGTGGGGCAGTTGCGCCTGAAGTATGTGCCGATATTCAGCAAAGTGATCTCGGGTAAAAAAACTGCCTTGTTTTTCCAGATAGACCGTCGGCTGACGACGCTGGTTGATCTGCAGGTGGCGTCGGAAGTTCCTGTGGTCGAACCTTAGTACTGAAACAAACGGCGGCCGCGAATACAAGATCTCCGCGGCCGCCGTTTTGTTTTTTAGCTATTTATTCGCCGTGTAGTCGAGGCCGAGGTTGTGTGGGTCAGTTTGGGAAAAGCGTACCTCAAGGGGCTGAAACCCCTTTCGACTCTTACGGCACGGCTAAAGGCGTGCTCTTAGCAAAACCGTCGGCTGACCCACTACCAATCAGTCCCACTATCAATCGGCTTTTCCCCAGTTGCCTGAATCTGCGGTCTGGGCTATTATTGCGGGCAAATCCTCGTCCAGCCAGCAAGGCCAGTCTGGGCAGAATCTTCGAACGTGTGAGCGCGGCTGATGTAGAGCCTGGTTTCAGGTTGTGAAGGAGGTCCCCATGAAAAACTATCCTGCCTTGTTGGCGTTTCTTGCGTCAGCTACATTGACCGCGGGTGCGGTGCAGCTGATACCAGCCGGTTCAAAGATGGAGTGCCTTATATCTGAGAAGGTATCGTCTAAGACGTTTCAGGTGGGTGATCCTGTGCTCTGCCAGGTGAACCATAGCGAGGCGTATGGCCGCTTCGTGTTTCCCTATGGAAGCTACCTGTCAGGCCGTTTTGAGGAGTACAAGGATCCGGGCCACTTTGTTGGGAAGGGTTGGATGGAACTGAAGTTCGACAAGCTGACTGTGGGGAACGATACGGTAATCCCAATCGCGGGCCGAGTGATTGCGACCTCTCAGAAGAATCCGGTCGACAAGGAAGGCAGGATAGAGGGGAGAGGACACCCGGTGAAGGACACCGTGGAGTGGCTGATTCCGGTGTTGTGGCCGATTGATCTGATTAATCTGCCGCGGCGTGGACCGACTCCTACGCTGAAACCGGAGTCGAGACTGACGATCCTGATGTTGGAGGACGTTGGGATTCCGACGAAGACCGAGGTGCAGCATCAACCGGAGATGGTCTCGAAGTATAACTACGCGGACAACGAGCCTCAGCAGCAGGCGGCGGCTCCGATTGAACGGTATGCACCGCCTGTTCAACAGCAGTATCCGGTTCAACAGGCATATCCTCAGCAGTCTCCCACGGTGGTGGTGGTGCAGGCTCCTGCACCTGCTCCTACGATCATTCAGCAGCAGGCTCCCGCTCCTGTCTACTTTCAACAGCCCCCGGTCGTAGTACAACAGCCGCCGGTGGTTTACCACTATCCACCTCCTCCGGTTGCGTATGCGTATCCGCCGGCAGGGTACCCGTATCCGCCGGCGGGTTATCGCAGATTCTATCCGGCTTACTAGAAGAGACAAAAACAAAATGCTCCGGGGATTTCCCGGAGCATTTTGTTTAATGGATCGGTTTGGAAAGGCCTATCCAGGGGCTAAAGCGCCCCCACTTTTCAACTCTCGCGGCACGGCTAAAGCCGTACCCCTAACAAAACCATTCATTGACCCTCATCACCGCATTATGCGGTAAAGAGAAAAAGATGATTTGAAGCAACTACTCGCCGTAGTAGTCGAGGCCGAGGTGGGTGATGAGGTCCTCGCCCATGATGTGGCGGAGGGTGTTTTTTAATTTCATGGATTGGATGAAGAGGTCGTGCTCGGGATAGACGCCGGGGGCGCTGTCGGGAGCTTTGAAGTAGAAGCTGAGCCACTCCTGAATGCCGAGGCCGCGCAGGCTCGGGGTACGAGCGGCGAGGTCCATGAAGAGGATGAGGTCAAGGGCGAGTGGAGCGGCGAGGATGGAGTCGCGGCAGAGAAAGTCAACCTTGATCTGCATCGGATAGCCGAGCCAGCCGAAGATGTCGATGTTGTCCCAGCCTTCCTTGTTGTCGCCGCGCGGCGGGTAGTAGTTGATACGGACCTTGTGATAGAGGTCCTTGTAGAGGTCGGGGTAGAGTTCGGGCTGGAAGATGACATCGAGGGCGCCGAGCTTGGACTCTTCTTTGGTCTTGAAGGACTCGGGATCGTCGAGGACTTCGCCATCGCGGTTGCCGAGGATGTTAGTGGAGTACCAGCCGGAGACGCCGAGCATTCGGGTTTTGAAGGCTGGGGCGAGAACGGTTTTGATGAAGGTCTGGCCGGTCTTGAAATCCTTGCCGCAGATGGGGGCGTTCATCTTGCGCGAGAGCTCGTTGAGGGCGGGGATGTCCACGGTGAGGTTGGGCGCTCCGTTGGCGAAGGGGATTCCTTCTTTGAGCGCGGCCCAGGCGTAGAGCATGGAGGGGGAGATGTTGGGGTCGTCTTCGACGAGGCCTTTCTCGAAGGCTTCGAGGGTCTGGTGAACGGCGGCGGGCTTGAGAAAGATTTCGGTTGAGCCGATCCAGATCATGACCTGGCGGTCGGTTTTGGTTTTGAACTCGGCGATGTCGTTGCGGATCTGGTTAGCGAGGTCGCACTTATTTTTCCCGACCTTGGCTTTCTTTGCGGTGAGGCGTTTGACGTAGTGCTGGTCGAAGGCGGCGGGCATGGGCTCGATGGATTCGAGGAAGGGACGAATCTGCTCGAGCTGGTCGCGGTCGAGCACCTGCGCGGTTTTGGCCGCATCGTAGAGGTTGCCGCCAAAGATGTCCCAACCGGTGAAGACGATGTCGTTGAGATTGGCAATGGGGGCGAAGTCCTTGATGAGGGGGGTGCGGGCGTCGGTGCGTTTGCCGAGGCGGATGGTGCCCATCTGGGTGAGCGAGCCGATGGGTTTGGCGAGACCTCGGCGGACGGCTTCCACACCGGCGATGAGGGTGGTGGCGACGGCTCCCATGCCGGGAATCATGACGCCGAGTTTTCCAGTGGCAGGCTTGATGCTGGCCGCGGCTTGCGAGGCGGCTCCGGGTGTAGACATGCTGAGCGGTACCCTTCTGTCTTGCGATTTTTCCGTTAGGCGGAAAGTTAAGTATCGCTCACTATGAAGGGCTGGCGCAAACAGGCGGGGCGTTAATGGGGGTTTTCGCGGGCAAAATTCCCGATCACGTGCCATCGCGGTGAAATCCGCGGTTATGCGGGCTCGGTGCGGATGCGGTTCTTCCAGTGGGAGATGACGAACCAGAGGAAGGCGGCGACGAGGACGGCTTCGACGGCGAGATGGAAGCGGTGGAAGGTCTCCTGAAAGCGTGGGTCGGTGTTCCATTTTGCGCCGAGCTTCATGCCGACGTAGGCGAGCGCGTAGCACCAGGGCCAGGAGCCGATGAAGGTATAGATGTGGAAGCGAAGTTGGTTCATCTTGGCGACGCCGGCGGGGAAGGCGATGAAGGTGCGAACGATGGGGAGCATGCGGCCGATAAGCACGGTGATGGAGCCGTAGCGGTCGAAGAAACGATCGACGAGGTCGAGATCGCGGCGACTGAGGAGGAGATAGCTGCCGTAGCGCTCGACCATGGGGCGTCCGCCGCGTGCGCCGACCCAGTAGGCGGGGATTGAGCCGAGGTTGGAGGCGAGAGATGCGACGGTTGCGAGGAGGATGAGGTCGAACTGGGTGTGGGCGAGGGCGTAGCCGGCGAGCGGCATGATGACTTCCGATGGGATGGGAATGCAGGCGGATTGGATCGCCATGAGGAGGATGACGCTGGCGTAGCCTCCGGTGGCGATAGCGCCGACGAGGAGGGAGATGATTTTTTCTGACATGGCTGGTGCAGTATACCGGGTGAGCGATAAGCGGTGATGCGCTAGCATGGATAGATAGCCCCGAGATGAGAGGCAAGCAGCAACAAGAGCAAGATACGGGAAGAGCGAAATACGGGGAATCTCAACACTGCGCCGCATGATGAAACTGCGCGGCTCCGGTCGAGATGACGAATCTACTGGGTTCGAGATGGCGAATCTTCAGGGTTCGAGATGACGGATTTATAGGGTTATCGAGGGAGAAGTTCATGTCAAACATCGTTACTGCACCAAACTCAGAAGTTGCATCATCGACATCAACCGCGACGGGAAGGCCGGCGAGCAGTTATGGAGCTGGTTCTCAATCGCAGGGGCAGCCGCATGACCCATCGAAGCCGCCGGTGCAGCGGCAGATTGTGGCGTTCAGTTTTTTCAAGGTGATGCCGGAGTGGCGGAGATTGCCGGCGGCGGAGAAGGCCGCGCATAAAGCTGCGTATGCGGAGGTGCTGGCGCGGTGGAATCGGCCTGGAGAGTTTTTGTCGATGACGTATTCGACGGTGGGGACGCGGGGCGATGTGGATATGTGCGTGTGGTCGATTGGATATGCGGTGGATGAGATGAATAAGATGCGGAGTGAGTTGATGGCGACTCCGCTGGGAGGCTATCTGGATTCGCCGCATAATTTTCTGGCGATGACGAAGCGGTCGCAGTACCAGATTGGCCGGCCGGATGAGAGCGAAGGCGAAGGACGCGGGGCGATTCGACCGGGAGGGCAGAAGTACATCTTTATTTATCCGTTCTGGAAGACGCGGCCGTGGTATCTGCTGCCGATGACGGAACGGAAGCGATTGATGGATGAACATATTCGAATTGGGCTGTCGTATCCGCGGGTGAAGCTGAATACGACTTACTCGTTCGGGATCGACGACCAGGAGTTTGTGGTGGCGTTTGAGACGAACTTCCCGGAAGACTTTGTGGACCTGGTGCAGCAGCTTCGGGAGACGGAGATTAGCATGTATACGCTGAAGGACACGCCGATCTTCAGCTGCGTGAGGGTTTCGGCGATGGAGATGCTGGACCGACTGGGGTAAACGATGGGAAGGCAATTCCGTTTTTATCTCCTGCCCTCCGAGATGGACCTGTTCCTGAGTAAATTGAAGGCCGAGCATGGCCTTCGCATTCTATCGACCACATCAGATAAGGCTGAAGCGCATGAGGTGGAATCTGGGACAAGTAGTTACTGCGAGATAGCGGCTTCAGGCGTCTTTGCATTCGGCCAGTACTATCTCGTATCGAGCACCGAAGCGAAGACTCCGATGTGGTACGCGGAAGAGTCAGGAAAGTGGCACATTGATTCCGAACAGTCTGAAGTAGTTCAGCTTTCTACCTGCGACTATGGTCGGGGAGTTTTGAGCGAGGGTCGGCTCTATTTCCAGAAGGACATGCTCTCCCCTTCCAAAGATGCACTCGTGCCGAAGAGTGCTGATTTTGTGAAGTGGGCTGAGGCTATTTTTCGAACTTCCAAGAAGCAGTTTCGATATTGCCAGGAAGTGGAAGCTTACGTCGGTCCGTACGCCGATGTATGGCGTAAGGAAGGTGGGAAATTTGTCCTCAGCGTTTACTTTCGCAAAAATCCGAAGGCCGAGTCCAATGCAGTTCAATGATCTTCCCACAAGCCGCCGCGAAAACCTGTTGAAGCGAATTATTTTTTCAGTTGGTCGTAACAGATCTGGGTCCAGCTCTTGTAGTTCAGCTTGTCGTTGTCGCCAACCGCGGTTTTGATCTCATCGAGCGTCTTGCCCTGTTCGACCATCTCTGCGACCTGGGCGCGGCGAGCCTCGGCGTCGACGATTCTCTTCTGAATGTCGGCTTTGGTCTGGATGGCGCCGTGCCCGGGGATGAAGGTGTCGGCATCGAGCGAGACGATGCCTCTTGCGGTGGTGATCCAGCCGACAGCCGAACCGTTCTTTTCATCGTGAATGCGAGGATAGGGGTTGTTGGTGGCAATGATATCGCCGGTGGCGACGATCTTTTGATCGGGCAGGTAGACGATGAGGTCGCCGCTGGTGTGGGCGGGGGCCCAGTGATAGAGCTCAAACTTCACGCCTTCGAGGGTGAGAGCTTCTTTTTCTTTGGTGATGACGAGGGTGGGAAGATGATCGGCCGGCGGGGCGCCGCGGCCTCCGGCGGCAAGCGCGGCTTCCTGCTCTTTCTTGTTGTTTTCCTGTGCGATGACTTTTACGCCTGCGGGGAAGGCGGCGAGACCGTTGACGTGGTCGCCGTCGCTGTGGGTGAGGATGACGGTGGTGACGGGCTTCGGGGTGATCTTTGCGATGTCGTCGAGCAACTGCTGGCCGCCGGCTTTGGTGGTTTTGGCGTCGACGACGACGACACCCTTGTCTCCGACGATGACGGTGCTGTTGCCGCCGCCGCCCTCAATCCAGTAGACGTTCGGCTTCAATTGGTGGGTGACGAAGGGGGCGGGCGCCGGCGGGGGAGCTTGTCCCATCGCTGCGGACGTGAAAAATGCGAGACCAGCTGCTGCGAGTCCATTGATCAAGAGGTTGCTGCGATTCATACGGGTTGCTCCCTTTTGCTGAAATCAATTTTGAACGTTGAACAGGCCGCGATGCAACTGCGAGTCTATTTTATTGGCGGCTTTCGTTCCCGGGGAGTCAGGAGATAAACTCGGGTGATGCCTCGAATCTCTGCCAAGCCTGCCCGACCAGACAAACCCCGCGGCGGCGGGAAGAAACCAACATCGCCGGAACGAGTGGCGGCGATTCTGGAGGTGCTGCGGAAGACTTATCCCGATGTAGTTTGTGCGTTGAATCACAAGAATGCGTGGGAGCTGACGGTGGCCACGATACTTTCGGCGCAATGTACGGATGTGCGGGTGAATCTGGTGACGCCGAAGTTGTTCAAGAGATTTCCGACGCCTAAGGCAATGGCGGGGGCTTCCCTGCCGGAGCTTGAGGAGTTGATTCGGACGACAGGATTTTTCCGGAACAAAGCTAAGTCGATTCAGGGTGCGGCACGGGTGGTGACGGAGGAGTTTGGAGGCGAGGTTCCGCAGACGATGGAGGAGATTTTGCGGTTGCCCGGGGTGGCACGGAAGACAGCGAATGTGGTGTTAGGGTCGTGGTTCAAGATTGCGGTGGGAGTTGTTGTGGATACGCATGTTATGCGGTTGTCGCGTCGACTGGAATTGACCAGGGAGACCGCGCCCGAGAAGGTGGAGCAGGACCTGATGAAGGTTATTCCGCAGGACCGATGGATCGCGTTTTCGCATGAGCTTATCCATCATGGGCGGCTGGTTTGCGTGGCGCGGAAGCCGAGGTGCGTGGACTGCACGCTGGAGAAGCTTTGTAACTCGAAGGATAAGACGTGGAGTTCACATTGAGGGAGCTGCTCTCGCGTACGGCGCTGCCATTCCGCCTTCGAGAAAGGTTCAATTTAGTATCTTGGTTGGTGTAGTGTGCGGTCGCTCGCAAGCACGGACTGTTCGCGACTTGCGATAAAGTCCACCGGGTTTTTGGAGATGGCAGGGTTGCTGGTGAATTACGGTCCGCAGTGGAGAGAGAATGCCTGAAGTTGATGCGGTGGGGCAGAAGTGCCCGTTGTGTTCTGGTGGAAAGATCGAGATCTACATTGATGCGAAGGGTGGGCCCCTTGCTGCGGACGCGCTGGGGTCGTCGCGGACAAATGTGACTCACGGGAAGATCCTTCGTTGCCGGTCGTGCCGATTTGTCTTTTCCGAGTTTCGGCCCGCGGATGAAGAGCTTCACACGCTTTATCGACAGATGGATCCGACCCTGTACGAGAAGGAGGCGCCGGGGCGGCTGAAGACTGCACAGCGTCATTTGAAGATGGTGGGGCGGCATATCTCCGGCGGGAGACTGGTTGACGTGGGATGCGCTTCGGGTTCGTTCCTCGCTGTGGCTGCAGAGGCAGGATGGACTGTGACAGGAATAGAGCCTTCGGAGGTACTCGCACGCCATGCCAAAGAGGCGCTTCGCGGTCGCTGCGAAGTGTACTGCTCTACGCTTCAGGAGGCGAACCTTGCTCGTGCTTCTTTCGATGCGCTCACACTGTGGGACGTGCTGGAGCATGTAACGGATCCGGTGTCCTTCTTGGGCGATTGCGCAGGCTTGTTGAAACCGGGGGGATACCTGTTCGCGAACCTGCCTGATATCGGCAGCATTCAGGCGAGGCTGCTTGGCGAACGCTGGCCTCTGCTTCTGTCAGAACATCTGAACTATTTTGACCGCGACACTCTGAAGGTTTGTGGAGAAAAGGTGGGGTTGCAGTGGGTCGCTTTCGATCGTCGTCCCGCTTCGTTTACGTTGGAATATATTTTGTACCGCCTGTCGCAACATCGAATTCCTGCGAGCCACCTTGGCTATCGAATGGTTCAGCGTAACGCTTTGGGCAATGTGAGCCTTCCGATCTATCTGGGTGAGACGTTTGCGGTGTGGACCCGGTCTTAGTAGTGCTGCCTAGAACCCGTGCGTGATCTCTACTAGCTGAGTACGGTTAGAACCGATTGGATGGGAGCCGGGGATGGTGGGTTGTGACGGTAGCGCGGCGGCGGTGAGGCTCTTACGATATTGTCTGCAGCGATCACTGAAGGCGATTTGTTTCGCAACCTGCGGCTGGACGATAGGCACCGATCAAGATGTCCTGAAATACGTTTTGACGGCTGATTGGATAACACGCAGCAGAGATCTGATATTCAAAGCCCGCATCTTCGAGGAGCGCGAGGAACTGCGCCAGGCGAGAGGATTGACCATCGATCCGGTGATGATATTCGATCATCATGTTTCGAATTTGCGCGATCTTGCCGGTGTTTTTGAGGTCGGTCATCACGTCAAATTCCGCACCCTCGACATCCAGCTTTAAAAGGTCGACTGGAGAGTCAATGTAGTTCGAAAGCTTTCCGGCTTGGACAATAATTTCACGATGATTGGCCAGACGATCCGGCAGGGCGCTCATAAACAGGCTGCCCTCCATATTGGCCGCGAGATAAAAGGGATGCTCACCTTCGGAATTTGAAAGCATGAGGTTATAGGGAGAGACGTCCTGGAGATGATTCTGTTCGATGTTTTTCTGGAGCACGGCGGCGGTTGAAGGGTCTGCCTCGAAACAGGAGATGCGCGCCGCGGGATAGAGATGCTTGAAAAACAGCGTGGCAAGCCCGATGTTGGCACCACAATCGAAGATCACCGGACTATCCGTATCTGCGTGAAAAAGGTACTCTCCCTTGAAGAAAATCTCCTCCAGGAGAACCCGAAACGACCCCCCATTCAGATAGTTCACATGAAAACCGAGGATGTCTGCCTCGGACCCCTTTGCCCGGTGAGCGCGGACCAGACTGGCGCAGTCTGCAGGAGAATAACTGAGGCGCGACATTCTGCCGATGTTACGGACGGCCCCCACGACATGAGATGAGCGTTCTAAAAGGTTGTCGGCTAATGTCACAGAGTCCTCAACTGTTGATTGTGAGTCTGAACCAGAACGCACTTTCCACATTGTGTTTGAACTCAAAAGGACCGTGAGGGGTTGGCCGCTATACCACTCGAACTGACTGGAGATGGGTGAGGAGGGATTGGACGAGGGCGGAGACGGTTGGTTCGGCGGCTTCGATGGTGGGAGGGTGGCCGAGGTCACGAAGGGTTTCACTGGTGATGGGGCCGATGGAGGCGAGGTTGATGGCCGGCGGGAGGGTGAGGTTCGCGGCTTCGAGGAGAGCGAAGAGATTGCGAGCCGTTGAGGCGCTGGTGAAGGTGATGGCATCGGGGTAGTTTTCCGGCGCGCTGAAGAGGAGTTGGAGTGCGGGGATGGAGCCGCTGGGAATCTGGTTGCGGTAGGCTTCGGCGATGGTGACGGAGGCGCCGGCGGCAGTGAGAGCCTCGGGGATGGTGTCGCGAGCCTGGGCAGCGCGGACGAGGAGGAAGGACTTGCCGGGGGCTTCGAGGAGGAGGGCGTTGGCGAGGGATTCGGCGATGAACTGAGGAGGGACGAGATCGACGGTGAGGCCGATGGCGTTGGCGGCACGCAGGGTGGCGGGGCCGATGGCGGCGATGTGTTTGGGGAGTTGAGTGAGGTGAAGGAACTGGGCGCGGCGGTGAAAGGCTTCGACGGCGTTGGCGCTGGTGAAGACTAGCCAGTCGTAGGTGCGGAGGCAGGTGAGGGCGGCGTCGAGGGCGGCGAACGAGGCGGGAGGGACAATCTCGATGGTGGGGATGAGAATGACGGTTGCGCCGAGGGCTTCGAGCTGGGCAGCGAGGCCGGAAGCCTGGTTGGGGGTTCGGGTGATGAGGATGCGTTTGTTAGTCAGGGCTGGCATCCTGCGGGTATTGTACGTCCGGCGCGACGGGATGAGGACATATCCCTGGTCGCGCAGGTGGAGTGGAGGCCTGGGTGGGAAGACTGGGGGGAGGGATGGGTGGGGAGGGCCGGACGATGCTGAGCGGGGCGGCGATCAGCCGGACAGCGATCACCGGGATAGCGGTCAGCTAGGGCGTGACGACGACCTGGACGTTGGCCTGTCCACACATTCCATAGATCGCACCGGACATGCAGGCGCCGGCGGAGTACTTGTAGCAGCCGGGGCGACGGGCGACGACGGTGATAGCCCGGTCCGTGCCGCCGATGATGGCCCCGGGGGGATCAAACGGAGACGCTGGGCCAAAGTCCACAACGAAGCCGATGTCCTTACCGGTGCTCTTCCATTGGACAGTGGTTCCCGCTTTGATGCAGAAGAGCGCGTTGCCTTTGGCGTTGGGGATGCTGGGAGTGGAAGAGGCAGCGTTGGCGGTTCGCTTCACATCGACGGAACAAGGAGTCGAGGGTGAGCCGCAGGTGTTGGCTGCGGTGCATGCCGATGCGGGATGCGGCTCCGAGCAGAGATATTTGTTGCTCTTGGACTGTGCCGGCGCCGAGCCGGCTAAAACAACCATGGGCAGCAGGAGCGAGGAGCAGAAAAACAGCGAGCGTCGTTTCTTTGTCATGATTTCGCCTCCAAGGATGCGTTGATTCTGAGCCGTCCGTAAGAGAACGGCCCAGGGAGTGACAGTCAAGTCCGATTCGTCAGCGATGGGATGACGACTTTGCCACGTCAGTTGACGCCGGCGGTGCCAGCCCAGTCGAGCACGTCAGAGAGTCTCCAGGGATTCTGAGTCAAATCCAACTGCAGCTGGCCCTCTTTATCGAGGATCAATTGCGCCGCGGGATAGAGAGATCCGGTGCTCTTGCTCTTGTCCTGGTCGTTGAGTTCGAGGACGCCGGCAGTCAGGTTAAAGGACTGGGACTGGGTGTCGAAGAAGGATTCGCCAAAACGAAGGAGCCGATTGGTGACGAAGACGATCTTGCGTCCGGTCGGGGTCGGGGTCATGCGGATGTAGGCGCAGTCGTAGCCGAGAGTTCCGGTGATCTCGACGTGGCCGACGGCCTTCATCTTCGAGAGAGCGTTGACCAATCCCTGGTTCTGACCCTTCTCGAAGGCCTGGACGAGGGTGACGCGATCGGCGGGCGTGGAGAACTGATAGATGTTCAGGGTGACGCCGATGCTTGCGCCCATTTGTGTGCTGGTGCCCCAGGCCTGGGCTTCGATGGTTTCATATTTATCCCTGGCAGATCCGGCCTGGGTGGCAAGCAGGGCTACGGCTACAACCACAAGACTCTTGATGGTGAGCCTGAAAAAATTTGAATTGGACAATCCTCTTAGGGTTGGCATGTCTCTCTCCATTCGTGCGATGAATACGCGTCAGGGCCCGACCTCACCCCGTAGTCTACGGCCGGCGCTGATCGGGAAAAAAGTAGCAAAATTACTGGTTCAGGAGAGAAATAGCACTAGTATTTTCGACGGCTTGAGGGGCCGATCAGGCGACGGGGGTGGGCAGGAGATCAAGGGCGCCGCGAGAGATAAGGTCAGCGGCGACACTCTTGCCGAGAGCTTCAGGAGGGGTGTCGTAAGCGGCTTCGGTGGCGATCTGAATCATGGCTTCGCCGTCGGGCGAGACGACTTGAGCGAGCATGCGCCACTTCCCTGCCTCGGTGGAGGGCGGGATGCAGTGTGCGCCTATGGGCAGAGAGCAGCCTCCGCCGAGGGCGTCGAGCGTGGTGCGTTCGGCTTCGACGGCGAAACGGGTATGGGGATGGTCGAGGAAGGCGATGGCGCCGCGGATGAAGGCGTCGCGGTCCTGGTCGATGGGGTGCGAAGAGCTGCGGGTTTCGAGTGCGAGCGCACCCTGGCCGGGTGCAGGACAGATTTCTTCCGGGGAGAAGCGCTGGTGAACGAAGTCGACACGATTGAGGCGGTCAAGACCGGCGGCGGCGAGGACGAGGGCGTCGCATTGGCCCTGCTCGAGCTTGCGCAGGCGGGTGTCGATGTTGCCTCTTATTTCTACGAAGGCGACATCAGGACGAAGGGCGAGTATCTGGGCGCGGCGCCTAGGGCTGGTGGTGCCGATGCGGCCTCCGGCGGGGAGGGTGTGGAGCGCCCAATATTGTTCGCAGACCCAGACGTCGCGAGCGTCGGCGCGTTTGGGAATGGCTGCGAGGGTGAACTGGGGAGCGAGTTTCGTGGGGAGATCTTTGAGGGAGTGCACGGCGAGGTCGATGCGGCCCTCTTCAAGAGCTTCCTCGATCTCCTTGATGAAGATCCCTTTGCCGTCGAGGTTGGCGGGCGGGACGAAGCCGGGTTGCTGCATGCGATCGCCGGTGGTGCGGATGATTTCGAGTTCGACAGGGTAGCCGGCATCGCGGAGGGCGTAGAGGACGTGGTTCGCCTGCCAGAGCGCGAGCTGCGAGCCGCGGCTTCCGATTCGGATGGGACTGCTGGGATTGTTGTACTCAGCGCTCATGCTTTAAGTAGGATACGGGATGGTCGAGAGGAAGTTTCACGGGAGCGAGGTGAGACGGCGTAGGGAGACGCAACTTTTTCTCGAATCATTGTCTTCGACAGAGTTGACTCCGTTTAAATGATCGTCGCTAACTCAGATTGCCGTTGGGGATGGTGACGACAACTTTGCCGTAGCCAAGCTCGTTGGGGATGCGCCTGGTGTAGGCCTCCGGTGCATCTTCGAAGGGCAGAACGGCATTGACGAAGGTCTTGATAGACCCGGCGTCGAGCAGTTTTCCGACTTCGATGAGCTGCTTCTGGTTTGGCTCGACGATGAAGAAACTCTTGGCGGCGCGCGGATCGTCGCTGGGTGGGGGTTCGGAGACGATCGTGACTAATCGTCCTGTGGGCTTGAGAACAGACCAGGAGAGTTCGAGGGTTTTTCCGCCGACCGTGTCGAAGACGACATCGACGTCGTGGACGAGGTCTTGAAATTGCGAGGTTGTGTAGTCGATGACTTCGTCGGCTCCGAGCTGTTTGACGAGGGCGAGATTTTTGGTTGAGGCCGTCGCGATGACGTAGGCTCCGTGCCGGTGAGCGAACTGGACGGCGAAGATTCCGACTCCACCGGAGCCGCCGTGGATGAGGATCTTCTCTTTGGGCTGTAGTTTTGCGTGATCGAAGAGGGCTTGCCAGGCGGTGAGAGAGCTGATGGGAACCGTCGCAGCTTCGTCGTCGGTGAGCGTGGCGGGTTTTGGTGCGATGCTGGATGGCTGCGTGACGCAGAATTCGGCAAGCGCTCCGTCGACGTACCAATCGTTCATGCCATAAACGGACTGGCCGATTTTGAAGTCGGCGACAGCGTCGCCTTTGGCTGCGATGACGCCGGAGAACTCATGGCATGGGATGGCGTTGGTGCGTTTCGTCCCGGTTTTGGTTTGAGTGGTCGGTTCCCACGTTAGCTCAGTGGAAATAACGCCTGCGGAATGGACGCGGATGAGGACATCAGTATTGCCGGGTGTTGGCTGAGGGACTTGAGCCGGCTGAAGCGTGAGACCGTTTGGGGATTCGTGAACCTGCATTGCTTTCATCGGCAATCTCCTGTCGCAAATTTTTAAACCTCGTGGATTGACGCGCCCAGGTAAAAAGATGCGACTGCAATGCGGGCGGTTGCTACTCAGAATCTTTGGGGGTGGTGGATTCGCGGAGTGCGGTGAGTTGGGGATGGAGGAGTTTTGCGGTGAGGCTGCGGGTTAGGGCTTCGACGGCTTCGCGCTGCTCGGGGGTGAGGGTAGCGAGTTTGGATTGGGAGCGTGCGAGTTCGGCCTGGCGAAGTTCTTCGGCTTGTTTCTGGAGGGCCTTGATGGCGGGGACGGCGTCGCGGGATTGCAGGCGCTCGTGGTATTTGTCGACTTCCCTGCTGACGATAGTTTCGGCAGCAGCGGCTTCGCGGCTGCGATCGGCGAGGTTGGCGGCGGCGACCTGCTGGAGATCGTCGATGTCGTAGACGAAGCAGCCCTCGACGGTGTTCATGCGGGGGTCGACGTCGCGGGGGACGGCGATATCGATGAAAAACATGGGGCGGTTGCGGCGAGCCTGGAGGAACTGCCGCCCGTGGGAGGGGTCGAAGATCTTGTGCGGCGCTCCGGTGCTGGCGATGACGATGTCGGCTCGCGGAGCCTCGGTGTAGAGATCGTCGAAGGGAATGGCTTCGGTGTGGACATTGGAGCCGGCAAAAGCTGCGGCAATTTTTTCTGCGCGAGATTGAGTGCGATTACTGACGAGGATGGAGGAAGCACCATGCTCGATGAGATGGCGGGCGGCGAGCTCGGACATTTTTCCTGCACCGACGAGAAGGACGGTCTTACCTTGCAGGGAGCCGAAGATCTTTCTGGCGAGGTCGACGGCGACGGAGGCGATGGAGACGCTGCTTGAGCCGATCTGGGTTTCGGTGCGGATTTTTTTTGCGACGGTGAAGGTGCGCTGAAGGAGGGATTCGAGATGCGTGGAGACGGCGCCGACCTCGCGGGCGATGGTGTAGGACTCTTTGACCTGGCCGAGGATCTGGGGCTCACCGACGACCATGCTGTCCAGCGAACTGGCGACGCGGAAGAGATGGCGAACGGCTTCGCGGTCGTGATGCTCGTAGAGATGGGGCTGGATGTCATTCGAGGGGACGGCGAAGTATTCGTGGAGGAAGCGGAGGAGGTCGGCCTTGGTCTGGGGCTGGGCGCCGGCAGCTTCGCCTGGGTCGTCCTGCAAGGTAAGGAGCTCGACGCGGTTGCAGGTGGAGAGAATGAGGCCTTCGCGAATGCCGGGCTGATGGAGGAGGGTACGGGTGGCGTCGGCGAGGCGCGTGGAGGGGATGGCGAGGCGCTCGCGAACCTCGATGGGCGCGGTGTTGTGGTTGATGCCGAGGAGGACGAGGCGTCCCTGCGTCTTTGTGGGGCTGGATGGGTTCATGGCGCGGTGAACCTGTGGACGGCGGAGAACTGGTTGGCGGCCCAGACGGCGAGGACGAAGAAGAAGACAAAGGTCGAGAGATAGATGGCGCGACGTCCGCGGAGACCGGCGTGACGGCGGATGTAGATCATTGCAACGTAGACGAGCCACATGGCGAAGGCGAGAAGAATCTTGGGGTCGCGGAAGTAGGAGGCGCCCACCGTGGCCTGGGCGATGAGAGAGCCAATGAACAGGCCGGCCGTCATGCAGGGGAGGCCGAAGAGAAGCGACTTGAGAGCGATCTGGTCAATTGTTTCCAGCGGCGGAAGCCAGGAGCGAGAGGGAAGTTTTTGTTTCAGGCGGCGCTCTTGAATGAGATAGAGCAGAGAGGCGACGAGCGAGATGACGAGTGCGGCATAGGCGGCGAGAAGAAGAGCGACGTGGAGGAAGATCCAGCCGGTGTGGATGGTGGGGAGTGCAGTGTTTTCCTGGCCTGGGTGGAAGGCGGGGATGAGGCCGAGGAGGAAAGAGACGGGCAGAAGGAAGATGCCGAGGGAGACGGTTCTGTAACGGCCGTAGACGAGGAGGAAGGCGGCGGCGAGAAGGAGACTGAGGAAGGACAGGGTCTCATGGGTGTCGACGGGGAGACGATGATGAGCGGCATTGAGCATCTCGGCGAGGGAGACGAAGTGAAAGAGGACGGCGGCGGTAGTGGCGGGGATGGCGATGTGCCGCCAGCGGGGGCGATCGTAGAGTGCGGCGGGAAGCACGGCGAGCGCGGCTATGCCGTAGAGGAGGACCGCGACTCTGAGCCAGAGGAGAGACATGGTAAGGGTTCGCCAGAGTAGAACTGGCGAATCTTCAGTATATCGGGTATGGGGGATGGAACGCTTGCCTTGGTATGCTGTCTGGGTGAACCGAGACGGCAGAGCTTTATGTCTTTTGATTTTGGTGCTTGGGGTCGTGTTTGCCAGGGGGTACGGGCAGACGCAGAGCGATGCGGATGCGACCGTAAAGACGCTGCGGGCTGCTTTGGACAAGTTTGATCAGGCGAAAGAATCGAAGACGCGCTTTACCTATCTTGATTTGAACCATACGCTGAACTTCAACGATAAGGGGAAGAAGACGGCCGATTACACAGAGCTCTTCGACGTAACCTACATCGCGGATCTGCAATACTCGCGGCTGCTTGAAATAAATGGCAAAGCGCTTACGGGGAAGTCGCTTGATGAAGAGCAGAAACGGTATGACGATGCTGTGCGCGAACGCTCCGCGCTGGATGATAACGCACGAGCGAAAATTCAACATCAAATGATGAAAGATGCGGGGGTCGTCCTCGGTGATCTTAAGGATTACCGTAATATCGTGGCCGAGCATGCCTCGATTGATGGCCGTGATTGCGTCGTGATCGACTCGACGCCGCTTACGACCACGCGGCGAAAACACTATCGCTACTGGTTAGACGCTGCGAAGGAAGAGGTACTGCGAGTCGATTTCAATCAACTGGCAGATGAAGGCGACATATTGAGCGGAGGATCGGGGAGACTGGAATGGATTTATATGGATGGAACACCGCTGCTCCTTCGCACCCATATTGATGCGGATACATTCCTTGGCAAGAAACGGGTTCGTCTTGTTGTCGATCACACCTACTCAAACTTTCGGAAGTTTTCGGTTACGACGACGATTGTTCCGGTGGCGAATGGGGAGCAACCATAAATCGGCTGATATTGAATCACCATGTATTTGGGTGAGGAATGCGGTTCGCGCGGGGCGCGAATAACCCACCCTTTGCGATGAGGCTGCAAAGGATGGGCCACCCGGATTTGTGGCTGGATTTGAACTTGCCGGGTTTGTAGCGGGATTTCAACTAACTTGGCTTGTGGCTGGATTTGAACTTTGGGCTATGAGTCTTGAGGTGCGGTATTCTGGGCTCTCCTGTGGCGAAAGAAACTACAAGCGATGCGAGTTCACTGACGCCGGTGATGCGGCAGTACTTTGCGGCAAAGGAGCAGCATCCTGACTGCCTGATGTTCTGCAGGATCGGGGACTTCTATGAGCTGTTCTATGAAGACGCGATTCTGGTGTCTAAGGAGCTGCAACTAACCCTTACAGCGCGCGACAGAGAGAAGAAGCAGCCGATGTGCGGGGTTCCGTACCATGCGGCGGAGATCTATCTGCAGAAGCTGCTGCGGCTGGGGTACAAGATTGCTCTGTGCGAGCAGATGGAAGACCCGAAGCAGACTAAGACGATTGTGCGGCGGGAGGTGACGCGGGTGCTGACGCCGGGGACGGCGCTCGATCCTACGCTGGGGGCAGAGCAGAGTAATTATCTGGCTAGCGTTTGTGTGTCGGGTGCGGGGGCACAGCAGGTTTGCGGGTTGGCGTTGCTGGATCTATCGACGGGGGAGTTTCGGGCGACGGAGTTTGCGGGGGTGCACGCGTGGGCGGCAGTGGTGGATGAGATTGGACGAGTTCGGCCGGTGGAATTGCTGTATGGGTCGGGGTTGTTGGGTGGGGTTGGAAATGGGGTCGAAGGTAGCGACGCTGCCGGCAAACAGCAGGTGCTTCACTCAACAAAGGATGACAGGTTCAGTGGGAGGGATGAGGAGGCGGGTGGAGGGCTGGAGGGGATTCGAACCAAGACGGCGATGGAGGAGTGGGTGTTTACGGCGGAGTATGCCGTGCCGCTGGTGAGGAATCATTTTAAGGTTCATTCGTTGGATGGAATGGGGTTGGGTGGGCATGAGACTGCGGCCGTTGCTGCGGGAGCGGTGCTGCACTATATGCGGCAGACGAAACAGGGTGCGCTGGAGCATGTGGATGGGTTGCGGTTTTATGAGCGGTCTAATTGTTTAGAGCTTGATGCGGTGAGCGTGCGAAATCTGGAGTTGGTGGAACCGCTGTTTTCCGGGGAGTCGGCGCAGACTACGTTGTTCTACACGATGGACGCCTGCTGCACGCCGATGGGCAAGCGGTTGTTGCGGGCTTCGTTGTTGCGGCCGGCGAGCGAGTTGAAGGAGATTACGGCGAGGCTGGAGGCGGTGGGGGAGGCTGCGGGAGATTTGCGGCGACGGGAGGGGTTGCGGCGGTCGATGGATGGGGTGCTTGATCTGGAGAGATTGCTGGGGAGGGTGGCGCTGGATTCGGCTGGACCGCGGGAGGTGATGGCGCTGGCGAAGACGCTGGGTTGTCTGCCTGGGGTGGTTGCTGCGGTGAAGATGTTTGAGGCTGCGCGATGGCGGGAGTTGGGCGAGAAGGTCGATTCGCTGGAGGATCTGCACGAGATGATTGTGCGGACGATCGCGGAGGAGCCGCCGGTGTCGCTGGGGGATGGTGGCGCGATTCGCGAGGGCGTGGATGCGGAGTTGGATGAGTTGCGGGAGTTGTCGCGGAGTGGGCGGCAGGCATTGGCGGCAATTGAGGAACGCGAGCGCGCGAGGACAGGGATTGGGTCGCTGAAGGTTCGGTTTAATTCGGTGTTCGGGTACTACCTGGAGGTGACGAAGGCGAATGCAAAGGCGGTGCCGGCGGATTATGAGCGGAAGCAGACGCTGGTGAATGCGGAGCGATTTACGACGCCGGAGTTGAAGGAGTATGAGACGAAGATTTTGACGGCACAGGAGCGGAGCGGCGAGATTGAGCGGAGGATCTTTGCGGAGTTGCGGCGGCAGTTGCTGGAGGCTGCTGGGCGAATGCGCGAGACAGCACGGAAGGTTGCGGAGATCGATTTGCTGGGGTGCTTTGCGCACCTTTCGGCGCTGCGCGCGTGGGTGCGACCTGAGGTGGAGGAGTCGGGCGTGCTGGAGTTTGTGCAGGCGCGACATCCGGTGGTGGAGCGGCGGATGGAGGAGTCGGGTGGAGGGCGGTTTGTGCCGAACTCGGTACATCTTGACGCGGATGCGGGACCGGCGGTGTTGTTGATTACGGGGCCAAACATGGGGGGCAAGAGTACGTATCTGCGGATGGCGGCGCTGCTTGTGGTGATGGCGCAGATGGGGTGTTTCGTTCCGGCAGAGCGGATGCGGCTGGGGTTGGTGGATCGGGTTTATACGCGGATTGGAGCGAGCGATAATGTGGCGCGCGGGCGATCGACGTTTATGGTGGAGATGACGGAGACGGCGGCGATTTTGAACACGGCGACGAACCGGTCGCTGGTACTGCTGGATGAGATGGGACGTGGGACAGCGACTTATGACGGATTGAGTCTGGCGTGGGCTACGGTGGAGTTCCTGCATGACCGGATTGGCGCGCGAACGCTGTTTGCGACGCACTACCATGAGCTGACACTGCTGGCGGAGAGACTGGAACGGCTGACGAATCTGCGCGTGACGGTGAAGGAAACCTCGGGAGGGATTGTGTTTCTGCATACCGTGGAAGCTGGGCCGGCGAGTAAGAGCTACGGGATTGAAGTGGCGAAGCTGGCGGGTTTGCCTGCGGGCGTGATTGCGCGGGCGCGCGAGGTGCTGAAGGTGCATGAGCGGGCGGAGACGCAACAGGTAAGGGAGACTGCGCCTGCGGCGACACAGATGCAGATGACGATGTTTACTCCGCTGTCGCAGAGAATTGTCGATCGGCTGGCGGAGGCGGATGTGGATGGATTGACTCCGAGAGAGGCGTTGAACCTGCTGGCGGAGTTGCAGAGAGAACTAAAGACGTAACAGAGATAAAGGCGGATAAGAGCGACAGGACTAAGGCGGTTTTTATCTGCTTTTTTCCCTTTGATCACTTTTATCCATTTGAGGGGTGAGGGATGGTGCGATGAAGAGCATGGTGGTGGCGGGGGTGATGAGTGGGACGTCGGCCGATGGGGTGGATGTGGCGGTGTGCCGGATCTCACCTGCTTCGGTTAAGGGTGGGACACCAGGAGTGAAGCTGTTGGGGCACGTTGAAGTCGCTTATCCGAAGGATGTGAGGGCCGCTGTCTTGTCTGCGATGGATGCGGATGCAATTTCGGTTGCGGAGCTTTCGCGATTGAACTGGAGGCTGGGAGAGGTTTATGCGGATGCGGTGGTGAAGGCGCAAGAGCAGGTTAAGGTGAAGGCGAGGTTGGTGGGGTGTCATGGGCAGACGGTGTACCACCAGGGCGTGGCGGAGGAATATCTAGGAAGGGACGTGCGGGCGACGTGGCAGATGGGCGAGGCTTCGGTGATTGCGGAGCGGTTGCGGGTGCCGGTGGTGAGCGATTTTCGTCCGGCGGATTTGGCTGTGGGTGGGCAGGGCGCTCCGCTGGTGCCGATGCTGGATTACTGCATGTTTCGATCGGCGAAGGTGAGCCGTGTACTGCTGAATTTAGGAGGGATTGCGAACCTGACGGCGATTCCCGCCGGCGCTGGGATTGATGGTGTGATGGCGTTCGATACAGGGCCGGGGAATATGGTGATCGATGGTTGCATGCGGCGGCTGTATGAACGGGAGTTCGATAAGGACGGCGTGGTGGCGCGGTCGGGTAAGGTGCTGAAGGATGTGGTGGAGACAATTTTGAAGGAGAAGTACTTCTCTTTGCTGCCGCCGAAGTCTTGTGGACGAGAGCAGTTTGGGGAGGCGTTTGTTTCGCGGTTTATTGCGATGTGCCGGCGAGCAGGAGGGCGAGAGGATCGTGACGAGGATGTTGTGGCAACGGCGACGGCTTTGAGTGCGGCTTCGGTGGTGGATGCTTATCGGCGGTTTGTTGAGGGACATGTGAGGCAGGCGGCTCCGTTGTCGCCGGTTGAGTTTGTGGTGGCGGGTGGTGGGGCGAAGAATAATGTGCTGATGCGAATGTTGGGGGATGCGCTGGAGCCGCTGAAGGTGAAGGTGCGGATGATGGAGGAGCTGGGAGTTCCGGCTCAGGCGAAAGAGGCGGTGGCATTTGCGTTGCTGGCCTGGCTGAGTTGGAATGAGCTGCCGGGGAACGTTCCGTCGGCTACGGGGGCGGGGAGAGCGGTGGTGTTGGGGAAGGTTTCCCGAGGATGATCTTTGCCTGTGGCTGGAGAAAAACTGATCGCTTCGCGATTACCCACCTTAGCGCAAAGTACGCGCGAAGATGGGGCACCCGGGTTTGTGGCAGGTTGATGATCGTGGGTTGCTTGTTGATGGTTGGGTGCCGGGGACGAGCGGTTGAACCGGGATCGGTGGTGATGATTATTGAGAGCAGCCCGAATAATCTGGATCTTCGGGTGGGCACGGATGCGCAGTCGGAGCGAGTGGGTGGGCAGATCTTCGATGCGCTGGTGAAGAAGGATGAACATTATGAGTTGCGGCCGTGGCTGGCGACGAGTTGGGAGCAGCCGGATGCTTTGACGTGGGTGTTTCATCTGCGGGATGGGGTGCGGTTTCATGATGGCAGGCCGCTGGAGGCAGCAGATGTGGTTTATACGATTGAGAGCTTGATCGACGGGTCGTTAGTTACGGCCAAGGGTGGGAGTTTTGCCGCAGTCGATCATGCGGAGGCGCGCGACCGGCTGACAGTGGTGGTGAAGATGAAGCGACCGGATGCAGGGTTGCTGTTCAACATGAGTGACGGGTTGTTTGGGGTTGTGCCGCGTGGCAGCGGAAAGGATTTTGGACTGCATCCGGTGGGATCGGGGCCGTTCAAGTTTGTGAGTGCGGTACAGGATAAAGAGGTGATCGTGGAGAGGAATCACGATTACTGGGCGGATCGGGTGGATGCATTGCCCACGTTGGCGGCAGGTGCGCAGCGGATCGAGCGGATTCGGTTTCAGGTGGTGCCGGATACGATTACGAGCGCGCTCGAGTTGCAGAAAGGCTCGGCGGACCTGGCGAGTAATGTGGTGACGCTGGATATGGTGCATACGCTGGAGAGCAGGCCGAACCTGAAGGTGGAATCAGGGCCGGGGTCGCCGGTTATTTATGTAACGTTCAATGTTACAGAGCCATTGTTGAGGGACAAGAGAGTGCGGCAGGCGGTGGCGTGCGCGATCGACCGGCAGGCGATCGTGGATGCGATCTGGAGGGGTCAGGCGAGGCTGGCGAATACGCTGTTGCCGACGGGACACTGGGCGGCGGCGACAAATGATGAGCTGGCGCAGTATCCGCATGATGTGGCGCGGGCGGAACGGTTGCTGGAGCAGGCCGGCTTCCCTGCCGATAAAGACGGCGTACGGATGCGGCTGACGATGAAGACGAGTACAGATGAGACGACTCGACTGATGACCGCGGTGTTGCAACAGCAGTTGCGCGCGGCGGGGATTGCTCTGGAGATACGGTCGGCAGAGTTTGGGACGTTCTACGCGGATGTGACGAAGGGTGCGTTTGAGATTTATGCATTGCGGTGGATTGGGAGCAACGAAGATCCGGATATTTTTCGTTATGCGTACGGGTCGAGCAGCATGCCGCCGAAGGGCGGGAATCGGGGGCACTACTCGAATACACGGGTGGATACGTTGCTCACGGAGGCGGCAGCTTCGTCGGACCGCGCGGTGAGGAAGAAGGATTATGTGGAGGTGCAACAGATCCTGGCGGAGGATCTGCCGAGCGTTCCGCTGTGGTATCCGAATAACGAGGTGATTCACACCCGCCGCATTGTGAATGTGCGGCCGCGGGCGTCCGGCAACTTCGACTTCCTGCGAGAGGCGGAAGTTACCGGAGACGCGGGGCGGTAGTCAGGCTTTTTTGGCTTGCCAGAGGGCGATGGTGGCGCCGGTTGGATCGCTGAGGACGCTCATCTGGCCGTGGCCCATAACTTCGCGGATATCAACGATGACTTTTGCGCCGAGCGATTTTGCCTTGGCGGTGGCAGCTTTGATGTCGTCGACGCCGACGTAGGGCAGCCACATGGAGGGTGCACCGGGCATGGGGTGTTTCATCATGCCGCCGATGGGATTGTCGCCGGACTTGATGAACGTGTAGTCCATGTCCATGCCCGGGACATCTTCGAGTTTCCAGTCGAATAGTTTGGAGTAGAAAGCTTTTGAAGGACCGACGTCAGTGGTGTTAAGTTCCGTGTAGACGAACGGGTTTGCCATGATCTCTCCTGAATTTTTCCATGATGCGGTTTGAGGTTGAAACGCGGGGAGACTGCGTGCAATGCGGGATTACATGGTTGGCCCGAAGAGGCGCGGAAGACGGCTAAGGCATCCGTTCCAGCCTTCGGCGTGTTTGTCGCGGTCTTCGATGTTGGTGAACTGTTCGTGGGTGATGGTGACCCTGGTGGTGGCGTTGTCTTCTGGGGTGAAGTCCACGGTAACGAGCGTGTCTGCCATGGGGCCGCCCTCCCAGCGCCAGGTATAGACGAGCTTGCTGGGTGGATCGATGAGGCGGTAGGTGCCGAGGACAGTGTGGACGTTGCCGCCTTTGTGTGCGATGGAGATGCGGTATTCGTGATTGACGCGCAGGTCGACGGTGGCCGTGGTGGTGTAGTCGTCGGTGGGTGCGAACCACTGACCGAGCTGGTTGGCGTCGGTCCAGGCCTTGAAGACGCGTTCAACCGATGCGGGATAGGTGCGGGAGATTACGAGCGACGTGGGGGATGCGACGGCGGCTTGCGACATTGTTTGTTCTCCTGTTTTTGGGGGTCGGTTTGATCAAGAAATCTGCCGAGGTTGTCGAGCTGGTTCTCCCAGAAGATGCGGTAGAGGGCGAGCCAGTCGGCGGCCTGTTGCATAGGTGCGACGGTGAGGCGGCACATGCGGACGCGGCCGGTTTTTTTCTGTTCGATGAGGCCTGCGCGCTCGAGGATGTGGAGATGCTTGAGGACGGCGGGCATGGAGATGTTGTGGGGACGAGCGAGTTCGGTGACGGAGGCGTGGCCGCGCTGGAGGGTGGTGAGGATGGTTCGACGAGTGGGATCGCTGAGGGCTGAAAAGGTATTGTCGAGGCTGGCTAAATACTTAACCATACGGTAATGTATTACAACTGCGACGGTGGGATGTCAAGTGGGTACGGGGGAGCGCACTGATTTTTCTCGGTAGCTTTTGCGAATGAGGTTACCTTCGCGACGAGCCATGAACAGATTTCATTGAATAGCCCCTGCCCTTCGCCGATAGAGGAGTCAGCCGCAACCTGCGCTCGACGAAGGAACACCACCATGAAGTCACACACACTTGCATTTCGCGCCGTCACTATCGCCATTGCTATCGTAACTTCCTGTGCGTTTGCGCAGAGCCCGGTCTTCGAGGCCGCCGAGTTGCATACCGCTTCTTCGCGTGCGGATGCCGGGATTTTCGGCGCCTCTTCGAGCTACGTTACTGCGCCGCCGCGCCCGATTGGCGCGAGCCGAAGCTATCGGCCGTTTTCCGGTTTCGGATTGGCGACGCGAGTCGGCATCGCGGGAGCCGGCTTCGACGTGGCGACGCCGCTGGCAATGAGGTTCAATCTTCGCACCGGTGTTGACTTCTTCCGCTACGCGACGGCGTTTCAGGAAGAGGGAGCCAATGTCGGCATCAATCTTCGCCTTCGCACCGGCCATGCGGCGCTGGACTGGTTTCCCTTTGGCGGACACTTCCGGCTCAGTCCACTTGTGGTTCTGGGAGACAACAATCGCATCATGGCGACTGCCATCATTCCTTCCGGCAGTACGGTTACTCTTAACGGCCAGGATTACATCAGCAGCTACAGCGATCCGATGCACGGCTCGGGACGGATCGACTTCCGCAAGGTTTCTCCAGGGATGAGTTTCGGCTTCGGCAACTTCATCCCACGCGACGGCAGCCATTTCAGCATCCCGGTCGAGATGGGCTTTTATTATGTTGGCCAGCCGAAACTTCAGGTGGCTTTCACGGGCAGCGCCTGCGATCCCAATTTTCCCAGTTCGATAGGCTGTGAATCGGTTGCTGGGGATGCCGGCTTTCAGCAAAATCTGGCTGCGTTCAAGGCGCGCAACGATCACAACCTGAGCTATGCGAGCTTCTATCCGATCTTCTCGGTAGGCTTCGGATATCGCTTTTGGTAAGTGCGGGAATCAAGCGCCGCACTAAAGCGATTTCCGGCTTGATTGGTACTTTTACTAGTTGTCTAAAGAAAGTCTATTTCTATAACTTTGAGGTTTGCCTGGTTCACTTTTTTCCAAACGTTCGCTATTTTGTCTCCGAACGGATGAGCCAATTCAGGAACTTGCAAGTTCAAGAATGTGTTGGGTTTCGATCCAATCTTAATTTCGGAAGGAAAAATATGACGACATACAATCAGGTCTCAAGGGGCACTACTCGGAAGCTCAGCTATGGCGGTCTTCTACTCGCGGTGCTGCTGGCGGTGGTTATGCCTGCTTCTTCCCAAGACAGGAAAATAGAGACGATTGACACCACCGCGATGGGGACGAGCACGCAGCTGGGTCACACTGTCAACATTAAGATAACCATCTACCAATACTCGACACCGGAAGACCGGAAGGTCCTCGTCGAGGCCTTCCAAACGGGTCAAAACCCGGGTCTGGTTAAAGCACTCACCAAAATGAAGTCGGTTGGTCGCATTGCCATCCCCGGCACGGTCGGCTACGACCTCAGCTACGTCACGTTAATCCGTACGCCAACGGGCCGCAAGATCCGGTTCGCCACTAACCGCGTGATTCGATTCGCCGAGGCCTACTACAACACACAGAGCGCAGCCTTCGACTTGACGGCAGGCGAGATCAATTTGAATGACTCCGACAAGAACAAGAGCGGTGGCGTTCTCTATCCTGCTGCGCAGCTGATCATCAACAACAAGGGCGAACTTCAGTTCGAGCTGCGAAGGAATCCGTGGAACCTGACGAACATCATCGACTGGAACGGCGCCGGCAAGCAGGAGAAATAGGAGACTCGGCTAGTTCGCTTTGGTCCGCTGTGGGTGATACTCCCAGAGCGGGCGGGTGAAGACAAACGCGCATCATGGGAACTCTAGCAGACGAACGCACATAGGGCGAGACCACGTCGAAGGATTGATCACTCAAGACTCCGTGAAAGCTCGCCTGGTCGCTCTCGTTGTAGGAACTCCGTAGCGTGGAAGCTGTCGTTGCGGCAACAGCAGGATTTACGACGCCGGTGAAAGGGCTGTCAAATTGGAGCAAACTCCAGTCGGATTGGTCCGTGTTCTCGAGATAGGCCCATTGTCCACGGAAGTGGATCGGTCCCGCGTATTGGCCCGGGGCTGAATAGTCCCCCCCGCAAGACCGGATTAGCCATAGCTCAATGACCTCGGACCGATGTGGAGGGATCGGCCACGGGTTTGAGTGCTCCGCGCCCGGTCGCAGTTAGAGAGAAGTGCCTGCACGGCCAAATTGCGTTGTATGTCCCGTTGGCCTTACTCTAATATGCGACGATTGAAGCTGCGTTGTTGTAGGGTATTCTTAGTTCGACACCCGCATAAATCCGCGAAACAACAGCGAAAGTGGCTACGGGATCGATCGAGCGCAGGTTTTGCCGGTTCACCAGTTATGATCCAACTACGGTCGCGTTTGTTTCTCAAGGCGTCCTGGAGGTACAAAGTATGCGTCCCGAACAATGGGAAACATTCAAGCGAGCAGCGCGCGGCGAGAAGATGGATAAGATTCCGATGGCGCTCATCGTCGATAGCCCATGGATTCCCGGCTACCTTGGAATCAAACATCTGGACTATTTCCTCGACCCGGAACTCTGGTTTCAGTCGAATCTGAAGATCATGCGCGAGTTCCCGGACATCATCTTCATCCCCTCCTGGTGGATGGAGTACGGGATGGCCGCCGAGCCCTCAGTGCTGGGTGCCAAGATCAAATTCTGGCAAGACAATACGCCGAGCGAATACCACACCCTGCGCAGGCTGGAAGATATCGACAGCTTTCCCGAGTACGAGGTGGAGGCCGACGGCTTTGCCGGCCTGACCTTGCATCGCATTGGCATGGCCCGGCAGCGCATCCTGGATGCCGGTTATATCCTTCCCATGGTCACGTCGCGCGGACCGCTCTGCACTGCCGGATTTGTGCGCGGGACCACAGAATTCATGATCGACCTGGTGGAAGATCCCAAGGGCGCGCACAAACTGATCGACCTCTGTACGCGCGTGGTCATCGACTGGCTCAAAGCGCAGCAGAAGGTGATGGGCGACGGAGTCGAGAGCATTTTCATTCTTGATGACATCGTCGGCTTCATCAACGAAGAGCATTACCTGGAGTTTGCGCACCCCTATCTGAAGCGGATCTGCGATGCATTTCCGAAGGACTGGGTCAAGGTCTATCACAACGACGCGGAAGTCGACGCCTGTCTCGACCATCTGCCGGATACGGGATTCAATGTGCTCAATTGGGGCAAGCAGAGACACATCACTGAGGTGAAACGACGCGTTGGCGACCGGATGTGCTTGATGGGTAACGTCAATCCGCTGGAGATTGCGGTACGCGGGACACCGGAGGAGGTAAAGGACGAAACCCTTGAGGTTCTGGAGGGTGCTGGTGGCGAGGGGATCATTCTCTCAGTTGGCGGCGGGGTCAGCCCGGGAATGCCGCGCGAAAATATCCTGGCTATGCTTGAGGCCCTGGAAGAATTCAATGCAAAGCGCGCACTCAGCGCGGTTTCGAGCGCTCGCTAAGGAGAGTCTGGATGCCCGATTATGCCCTGATGAATCAGTTACTGTACGAGGGAAACGCCGACCGGGTGGGAAAGCTTACCGAGGAAGCTCTGGCCGAAGGGCGCTCCGCACAGGAGGTGCTGACGCAGGGATTGATCGCGGGCATGAGTGTGGTCGGCGAGGATTTCAAGCACAACGTGCTCTACGTTCCCGAAGTCCTGATCGCGGCGCGGGCCATGAAGGCAGGCATGGCCGTGCTGAAGCCGCTCTTGACCGCGAAGGGCAGTGGCACCAAACCCAAGGGCGTTCTGCTGATGGGCACCGTGCGCGGCGACTTGCACGATATTGGCAAGAACCTGGTGGGAATGATGGCCGAAGGCGCGGGTTTTGAGCTCCACGATATCGGCGTGGATCAGAGTGTGGACAAATTCATGGCCGCGGCCGAGAAATGCAAGCCAACCATCATCGGCATGAGCGCGCTGTTGACCACGACAATGATGTACATGAAGACCGTAATCGACGGCTTTGATGCGGCCGGCATGAGTCACATCAAAATGGCGATCGGAGGCGCTCCCATCAGCCAGATGTTTGCCGATGAAATCGGGGCCGACGGATACGGCGCGAATGCCTCAGCAGCGGTGGATTTGTTCTTGCGACTTGCGGCACAGGGATAACCCGAAATGACCACGTATAAGATCTTGTATTGGCAGGAAATCCCCACTCAAATCAAGGCCGAGGATGAGTCGGACGACGTCAATGTGGCGCTTGACGGGAAGTTTATGGCGCAGGTGGACATTCTCGCCGCCAAACGGGGATTGCAGACGGCCGACGACTACCTGGCCCAGTGGAAATGGAGCGAGGAAGAAGAGCGCGAGGGTTCTGCGCGCGAAGTGGCGGAAGCCGTGAAAGCCGAACTCGAAGCGAAGGGCTGGTAGGAATTTTCTGGAAATGGCCGTTACCCTCACCATCAACGGACGATCGACCCAGGCGACGGATGGGCAGTCGTTGTTCGATTACGCAGAAGCCATGGGCATTGACGTGCCCACATCCTGCCGCAAGCAAGGCAAATGCAAGGAGTGCATGGTCGAAGTTGTGGAAGGGATGAACGCACTGTCGCCGATTGCCGAGCCGGAGCGTCATCTCAAGGGCAATTTTCGGCTGTCGTGTCAAACCAGCATTACGGCTGCGGAAGGCCACGTTCGCTGCCATACCATGCGGCGTGGACACATGATTATCGAGCGGCACTCGTTCGGACTGCCGATCAGCAATCGCGAATTCAAACTTGATCCAGCGGTCACTCGCGATGGGGACCGTATCCTCATTGACGGAGTGGAGGTGGAGCGCTCTACAGGGCCAATCCTCGGCATTGCAATGGACCTTGGGACCACTACGGTTGTCCTGCGTCTCGTCGACCTTGAAAGCGGCGAACTGATCGCGGACACCTCGTTCGAGAATCCGCAGCGATTCGGCGGTTCGGAGGTCATGTCCCGCATCGCCTACGATACCGAACATCCCGGAAGACTGCTCATGCGCACGCTGGCCGGATACCTGTCCCATGCCATCGAAAAGTTTCCCGTCGATCCTAAGACGATCTACGAGATGGTCGTGGTAGGCAACTCCACGATGCGCGATCTTTTCTTCCGGCAGAGCGTGTACTCGATTGGGCAAACCCCTTACCGGTCGATTACGGAGATCGAAATGGCCGACGGTCAGCGCAATACGACCAGCCTGATTCAGACGGGGCTCCGCAGCCTATTGCCCATTCATCCCAAGGCTCGCGTGTACGGCGCTCCCATCATCAGCGGCCACGTGGGAGCGGACGCCGCCGCATGCATGTTGGCGGTAGATCTCGCCCATGAAGAGCGCCTGGTCGCGGTGATGGATATCGGGACGAATACCGAATTGATTGTGGGCAACAAGCATCGCATTCTGGCGGCATCGTGTCCGGCTGGTCCCGCTTTCGAGGGCGGAGCCATCGCCTGTGGCATGCCTGCGTTGGATGGAGCAATCGAAACGGTAGCGATTGCCGATGACGAGACCTTTCGCCTTGGAATCATCGGCGATGTTCCACCCCAGGGCATCTGCGGCTCTGGCCTGGTCGATCTGCTGAGCGAGTTGCTTCGTACCGGCCGCATGAATGATATGGGCCGCTTTGAGGATGATATTCAGCGCATCACGCTTCACCGTAGCGAAGCACCCGAAGAGGACATTTTTCTGCTGGAGAGCGATGTCAACGAGTTGGCTCAGGCAAAGGGTGCGAACGTCGCAGGCCTGCATGCAGTCTTCTCGAGCTATGGCATCGACTTCGGCGAGATCGAAGTTTTTTATCTTGCCGGAGGGTTCGGACGTCATCTCAACGTCGAAGCATCGAAGCGCATTGGGCTTGTACCCGGCATCGACTCCTCAAAGATCGTCCAGGCAGGCAATACCGCGATTGAAGGCGCGACCATCGCTCTGCTCTCGAAGTCGAAGCGTCAAGAACTGGAAGAGCTGGTAAAGAAGGTAGAGCACTGCCGTCTTGAAACTCACCCTGACTTCTTCAATTTCTTTGTGGAGGGCTGCCAGTTCAAGCCCGTGGAGCCGCTTCCATGCGCAAGTTAGCCGAATCGATCGAACTGGCCGGCACGCTTCCCGAGGTCGATGTGTCGCCTGAGGAGTATGTGCGCCTGCTGGGTTATCCGCGCGGCTGGGAGTTGGAAGGAAGAGCCCTGGAATTGGCCGACTGGGCGCGGGCCTGGTACGCGGAGAATGGCCGGCCGTGGTTCTATGCCCGGCAAGCGGAGAGTTTCGAGATCAATGGTGATTCCATTTGCATCGACGGAACGCAGTTCACCAGCAAGCGACTGCGGAGCACGCTCCAACAGGCTGAAGCCCACAGCGTGATCCTTGTTGCCGTCGGCGCGGGTCCTGAAGCTGAGGAAGAAGCGCGCCGGCGCTGGCAGGACGAGAAACCCGACGAGTATTTTTTCCTTGAGATCTTCGGCTCTGCGGTCGTCGAGCATCTGGCCACTGCAACCGGAGCCCGTCTGTGCGATTGGGCCGAACAGCATGATATGGCCGTGTTGCCCCATTCAAGCCCAGGTTATTCAGAATGGGATGTCGCGGAACAACCGCGGTTGCTCGAGCTGATGAAGCGGACGCGCAGAGAGACTTTCCCTTCCCCCGTGGAAGTATTTGAGTCCGGCATGTTGCTTCCCAAGAAAACTCTGTTGGCAGTATTCGGATTGACGCATCACACCGATCGATTGCGCAGGCTGACCGACCTTGTCCCGTGCGAAAGCTGTTCCTTTGGTCCATGTCAATACAGGCGCGCGCCCTACCGGCGTGCTCCGCAAACATGGGGCGAAAAACTTCCGGTTCGCACTGCTGTGCTGGACCAGGACGCCAAGTACAGCGTGAATCGAAGAGCTTTGAAGCGCTGGGCAGAGGAGCGCCTCTCCTTGCACCAGAACCAGGATGGCTCGCTCGACGCTCTGTTTCGCTATGACGGGACCACTTGCACCAACATGGGCCGACCGCTGACGTTTCACTACAACGTGAAGCTGGGTCCGTCCGTCGAAGGGTATCCCATTCGGGAGCAACGATGCGTGCCGGCCCCTGGCGACACGGGCCACACTGCCATGTGCCAGTATGTGGAGAATTCCACGGGCCTGATGACCGCCATCGACCGCGAGAAACCACTGAGCGGCGAACGATTGGATGCTGTCTTGTCGTGGCAGCGCAAAGTCAGCGCTGCGGGTTGCTATTGTGATTCTTCCAGCCGCGATCACAAGTGGGGCCTGGTTCTCGAAACAATTCACTATGCACTCGTTCAAAAGGAACGCATGCAGGATACGGATTTTTTATGAAGATGCTTCTGCAGGACGCAATCCGCAAGCGACCCTTGCTTGGCGACGGAGCCATGGGGACGCAACTTATGTTCGCCGGATTGGAACAGGGCAATTGCGGCGAGGCATGGAATCTCACACATCCTGAGAGAGTACTCGCCATTCAGCGACGTTATGTGGAGGCCGGCTCGGATTGCCTGATCACCAATACCTTTGGCGGCTCACGCATCATGCTCAATCGCCATTCTGAGGCGAACCACGTAGTTGAAGTGAATAAGGCCGGCGTGGAGATAGCCCGCCAGGCTTTCAACGGCAAAGATGGGTACGTGCTCGGAGACATCGGCCCCTTCGGCGGCTTGCTTCAACCGTTCGGAGAATTTACTGAAGCTCAGGTGCGCGGCGCCTTCGAGGAACAGGCCAAAGCTCTTGTCGATGCCGGTGCCGACGCCATCATTATCGAGACACAAACTTCGCTTGAGGAACTTTTGATCGGCATTGAAGCAGCCCAGGCGGCAGGCTCGAAATGCATCATTGGGTCCATGGCCTACGACGTCACTCTCGACGGTTCCACCTTTCGCACGATGATGGGTATTGATCCCGAACATGCTGCCGAATTCATGGAGGAGCACGGCGCCCATGTCGTCGCCCTCAACTGTGGCACCGGCATGGAGATGGAGCGCGCCCGCGACGCGGTCGAGCGTTACAAGCGCGCCACCAGTCTGCCGGTGATGGTTCAGCCGAATGCGGGGAAGCCTCAGTTGATCAACATGAAGGTTGTTTACGACGAAACGCCCGAACAAATGGTGAAAGGCCTCGTTCCGCTTCTGAAGACAGGTGCAAACATCGTCGGTTCCTGCTGCGGCAGCACACCGGACCACATCCGTGCGTTCAGAAAAGTGATGGACGACTTCCTTGCAACAAAAGGAATTGAAGCTAATGGAGGCTTACGTGAAAGTCAAAATCTGTGATGTGAACCCGGCTGCTGAGTCCAAACTTCCGGAGCACACCGGCGATAAGTCCGGCATCGGCGTCCACTATGTGGATGCCTTCATCAAGCCGATGAATGTGAAGCTCGAAGATGGGACACCGGTGAGGTGCAAGCGCCGCGGATTGAAGATCGTCCTCTCTGCAGGCGATAGAAAAGGAGAGGGCCTGATGCGCCGTGTTGACGTGAGCGCTGACCCGGTTATCATGCTGAATGCCGCTCTACAAGAGGCCGCCAAAGCCGCCGGGATCGAATTCATAGTGGAAGACGGAGCGATCTTTTGCACGCTTTGATTCGCGTTTCGACCATCGATTTCCTGTCTTGAAACACCAGCTACCGCACGGAACCAATGGATGTTCACATGGAATATGCGCCGCTTCCGCGGTCGGTCGCACGAAAGCGGAGCGGTGAATTGTTGGCCTGTTGGAGGGTTTCTTGTCCGACCAGGTTTGGGGAAGTGCGAGAAAGTGCGGTGTTGGTTGCCCCCCAGGGATTCGAACCCCGATCGAGCGAGTCAGAGTCGCTTGTCCTACCATTGAACGAGGGGGCAACAGGTTGAAGGCGCCGCAGATGATGTTTGCTGGCTGCCTTTTAGAGTGTACGAGGTGAGTGAGATAAGGTCAACGTGCGGATGGGTTTTCGGGTGAGGTTGGCGCGGACTAGAATGATATTCGGCTCGAGAGGGAGAATATGTTCGAACGCTATACGGAGAAGGCGCGCCGGGTGATTTTCTATGCCCTGTCCGAATCCAGTCAGCTTGGGTCGTCTTATATCGAGACTGAGCATCTGCTGCTTGGTTTGTTGCGGGAGGACAAAGCACTCACGAACCGCTTTTTGCGGTCGGACGGGTCGGTGGAGTCGATAGGTAAACAGATTAGAGAGCGTACGCCGATTCGGGAAAAGATATCGACTTCAGTCGATCGGCCGTTGTCGAATGAGTGCAAAAGAGTGCTGGCGTATGCAGCTGAAGAGGCGGAGCGGCTTGCGCATCAACATATTGGAACGGAACATCTGCTGATGGGTTTGCTGCGTGAGGATGGGTGCTTTGCGGCGGAGATTCTCGAGGAGCGTGGGTTGCGGCTGCCGGCAATTCGCGAGGAGCTGCAACGAATGACGCATGAGAAGGTACCGTCATCGCCTCTGCCACAGCCAAATACAGACCAACAGATCACGGCCGATTTTCTGGATGTTTCTTGCCGCAGGCTTGGGCAGATGACGGAGTACCTTACTTCCTGCGTGAAAAAGTTGACGGATGAGCAGATCTGGCAGCGGCAGGGAGCGTATGAGAATGCCGTGGGGAATTTAGTCTTGCATCTTTGCGGAAATGCGCGGCAGTGGATCATGCATGGGGTGGGTGGGGCGCCCGATGTGCGGGTGCGGGACAAGGAGTTCGGCGCGGATGGCGGGATGAGTGGGGCGGAGTTGATTGCGCTGTTCGAAGCGACGATGACGGAAGCAAAGGCCGTGATTGCCGCGGTTCCGGCGGAGAGGATGACGGAGCGGGTGCATCCGCAGGGACGCGATGTGAGTGTGCTGGAGGCGATCTACCAGGTGGTGGGGCATGTGCAGCAGCATGTGGGGCAGATCATTCTGGTGACAAAGCAGATGTTGGGGACGGATCTGGATCTGACGATGCCTCGGCCGCGGTGAGTTGCGTTTCGCTGAGTTGGATGAGTTCGGGGTGGGGTGGGTGGAGGGTGGGGTGGGTGGTGGCGGCGATGCAGGCCAGGCCCTGTAGGAGTGTGTGGGCGGGGGTGTTGAGGTACTGGTCGGGGATGCAGAAGACGTTGCGCTGGCGGACGGCTTTGAGGGATTGCCAATTGCGTTGGGCGACGACGCGATCGAGAGGGACGCGGTTCCCTGCTCCGCACCAACTGAACAGAAGGACGTCGGGGTCGGCGGCGGCGACGGCTTCGGGGGTGGTGTGGGAGCCGGGAGTACCGAGATAGCGGCCGCCGGCGGCTTCGACCAGCTCGGCGACCCAGGTCTGGGAGTGGATGAGGGGCTTGCCCCACTCTTCGCAGTAGACGAGCGGGGTTTCGGTGCGCTTGCGAGCACGCTCGTGGGTGGATGCGATGGCGGATTGCATGTGGGCGATGAGGGATTCGGCTTCGGGCTGCGCGTCGACGTGCGCAGCGATGAGGCGGATGTCCTGGTAGATGGCGGCGAGGGAGTGGGGCGCGAGAGTGAGGACAGGCAAGCCGGACTTGAGGATGGCGGCGAGCGATTCCATCTGGTAGGGGATGCTGGCGATGACGAGGTCGGGTTTGGCGGCGAGGATTTCGGCGGTGTTAGCGGTCCAACTGTCATGCAGGATGTGGAGATTTTTTGTGGCCAGTTCCGGGAGCGCTTCGAGGCAATATTTGGTACAGGCGCAGAGGCGGTCGAGGCGATTGAGGGCGGCGAGGGTGATGGTGATGGAGGGCTGGAGGGAGGCAATGCGCATCAGGTTTTGAGTATCGCACTTCGCGGGTGGGGGATACCCCCCTTTCCCCGTCAAAAGTGTGCAAAGTCTAGTGAGGAAGGACTTTAGGTGTGGACTTGGAACGGGACATTGCGGGGTGGGTTGATGAGTGAGCCTGTTCGAGAGAGGGATTTTGTCAAGATACCGGGGCTAAAGCCCCTTTCTTCTAACTGGCGGGTTAGAGACCCAAGGCTGAAGCCTTGGGGTACCTAGAGGCGAGGGCGGAGGCGAGGGAATCTCGTTGGGAAGGCGGAGAGAAACAGCAGATCCCTACGGGATGACAACAAGAAAGGCAACAGCAAACACAAAAGCAACGGCAATGAATTAGTCGCTTCGCCCTTCGGGCTTCGCTTCGGCCCTTCGGCAGAGCGGTGAGCCGCTTCGCGGCTGGTTTAGACGCGGGGCTGAAGCCCCGCTCTACCTAGAAGCAAAAGCAACGACAACAACAAAAGCAGTAACGGCAACAACAAAAGCAGCAACGGCAACAACAAAAGCAGCAACGGCAACGACAAAAGCAGCAACGGCAACGACAAAAACAGGTCCTCCGCCTGCGGCGAAGGATGACAACTAAAAAACAAGAGGCAACAACAACGGCAAAAGCAAAGGCAAGGGCAAATGCGGGGGTTTCTCCACTGCGCGGCGGACGGTGAGACTGTCCGTCGCTTCGGTCGAAATGACGATTTTGTTGGTGGGCGATTTGAGAAAAGGCAGAAGCAACGGCAAAAGCAGATCCTCCGCCTGCGGCGAAGGATGACAACTAAAAAACAGACAACGGCAGAAAACAGACAACGGCAAAAGCAAAATGCAGGGGTCTCTCCACTGCGGCGGCAAGTGCGCCGCCTATGGTCGAGATCACGCCTCATCTGGTGGCGCTTATCCGGGTCAGTGCAGGATTATTCGACGGGGAGTTTGGCGTTGTAGCCGTCGCGGGCAATGATGGAGTACTTCTGGGGTTTGCCTTTTTCGTCCTGCATGCGGAGGGGATGGCCTTCGTTATCGACGAGGAGGACTTTGACGTGGCGGTAGCTGCCGTCGTTTTTAGTGTTGGTGGGGCGGTAGGTGAGGATGTACTCGTTGCGGATGGAGTCGTTGATGGCGGAGAAGACGTCGGGGAGCGCGCCCTGGAAGAGCGGACTGAAGCTCATGCCGCCGGTCATGGAGGCAAAGGTTTTCAGCTGATTCTGGGCCTGCAAATAGTCGAGCTCGCGTATGCTGCTGCCCATGCCGGTGCCTGCGCCTCTCATCTCGTTGACGAGGGCGCCGGTGCCGATGGTGAAGATGGTGACGTTCTCGGAGGATTTGACCTTGGCGAGGATCTTGTCGAGGGTGAGTTTAGAGAAAGTGTCACGGCCGGAGCTGATGAGGATGATGTATTTGCGCCCCGGGATGCGGGAGACGCGGTCGAGGGTTTCGTAGAGGGCGTCGAAGAGGTTGGTTTCCGACCAGGTGGGAATGATGAGGGACTGGAGGGCCTGGGCGACGACGTCCTTGTTGTTTGTGAAGTCGGTGAGGATGTGGGTGTGCATGTCGTAGGTAACGACGGCGACGTAGTCATCGGGATGCAGGGAACGGAAGAAGTAGTAGGAGGCCTGCTGCATGTCGTTGATGAGGTAGTAGCTGTTGGCGGCGAACTCGAGGAGCATGACGGCGGTGATGGGGGTCTGGGCGACGCGGACGCTGGTGATCGTCTGGGGAACGCCGTCTTCGAGGACGAGGAAGTTGTTGGGCTTGAGGCCGGGGACGAACTGGTGGGTTTTGTCGAGGATGACGTTGGCGTCGATGTTGACCATGGGGACGTCGACGCGGAGGGAGTAGGTTTCGTTGTTGGGATTCTTGATCTTAGGCTCGGCGGGGGCAGCCGGTGGGGGAGGAGGCTCGGCGGCCTCGGTCTTCTTCTTGAGGATAATAGTGCCGTTGTCGGTTTGCGGGCCGGCGTCATCGGGGACGGGCTGGGTGGTGGGCTTTTGCTGCTGGGCGGGGGGCGGCGGAGTGGTCTGGGCGTGCGCGGGCCGCGGGGGAAAGAGAAGAAAGAGGAAGGTGCAGGCGGCAAGGAGCGGGATGCGGGCCGGATGGTGAGGATGGGTGGTCATCATCTAAAACTTTACTCCGATTATTGGACGGTTTTGTCAGCCGATGGTGAGAAGGCGGGGTGCGTGCTGCCCAAACGTGCGCTCTAGTAGTCTGTAAGACGTGATTCCTGCGACAAAGATTCGATGGCTGGGGTACGGGGCGGCGGTAGCGTGCGCGGCGGCGGGGATGTCGGCGCAGACACCGGGCAGCGCGATGGCTTCGGGGGCGAAGGCGTGGGTTCCGGTGGCGATGCCGGCGGAGGCACCGGCGGTAACGAAGTTCTTTCCGCTGGCGGAGGTGAAGCGGGGGATGAAGGGGGTGGCGTACACGGTCTTCGAAGGGGTGAACCCGGAGCCGATGCAGGTGGAGATCCTGGGAGTTTTGAAAGATGCTCTGGGGCCGGGACAGGACATGATCCTGGCGCGGCTGCACGGCGACAAGCCGGAGTATACGGGCGTGGTGGCGGGAATGAGCGGGAGTCCTGTGTATATTGACGGGCGGCTGGTGGGGGCGCTGAGTTACCGGATTGGGCAGTTCAGCAAGGAGCCGATCGCGGGGATTACGCCGATCGAGTCGATGCTGCAGGTGCGCGACGGAGAAGCCGGGGTTGGCGTGGGGATGCAGCGGGCCGAGGTGAAGAACGCGGGAATCGACGGGCAGCCGATGCAGGCGATGGAGACGCCGCTCGTGTTTGGCGGGTTCAGCGCGGAGACGGTGGAGCGATTTGGGGACAGGTTTCGAGCGCTGGGGCTGACGCCGGTGGCGGGTCTTGGGGGAGCGGACCCGACGGCCGTGCAGCCGGAGCCGCTGGTTCCGGGAAGCGCGGTGAGCGCCGTGCTGGTGCGGGGAGATCTGTCGATGGCGGGGACGTGCACGGTGACGTATGTCGATCCGAAGCGGCTGCTGGCGTGCGGACATCCGTTTACGCAGTATGGGCCGGTGGATATGCCGATGACGAAGGCGGAGGTGCTGACGTCTCTCGCGTCTCCGTTGAACGCATTCAAGATCATCAATACGACGGAGACGGTGGGGGCGTTCCGGGAGGATCGGGCTTCGGCGATCATGGGACGGTTCGGAGAGAAGGCGCGGATGATTCCGGTGGTGGTGGAGGTAGCGCCGCCGGTGGGCGCCGATAAGGTGGAGGGTAAGGAGAAGACGCTGCACTTCGAGGTTCTGGACAACCGGCAGTTGACGCCTTCGACGATGCTGGCTTCGGTGTATCAGAGTCTGCAGACGAATAATACGGCTGCGGAAGAGATGAGCTACCGGCTGACGGGAGAGATTGGGGTGAAGGGTCTGCCGCCGGTTCGGATGCAGGGGATGATGGCGCAGACTGAGCTGTTCCCGGGGACGATCAACGCGGCGCTGCTGGTGAACGACCGGTTCAGCAAGGTGTACGACAATGCGCTGGAGCAGCCGGAGGTGACGGGACTGCGGCTGAAGGTGGAGGCGATACCGGGGCGGATGACGGCGGTGCTGGAGTCGGCCCGGCTGAGCCGGATCGACGCGCATGCGGGCGATGAGATTGAAGTGGAGGCAACGCTGCATCCCTACCAGGCGGAGCCGCGGATTGTGCGAGTGAAGGTGAAGCTGCCTGCAGAGCTGACGCCAGGGACGATGCGTGTGGTGGTGAGCGATGGGACGACGGTGGACAAGCTGACGACGGCGCCGGGAACGCAACATGAGGTTGGGCTGGCCGATACGGTGGCGGCGCTGAACCGGATGCATCCGAATGACCGGGTATATGTGACGCTGCTGGATCATTCGGCGCAGGCGGTGCTGGAGGGCGAGGCTCTGCCGCAGGTGCCGCTGTCGATGGCGAATGTATTGGAGCCGTTGAAAGAGACTCGGAAGATGCAGTTGACGGGAGAGAGCGCGGTGGAGGCGGGGTCAGCCGAGGCGGGCTATGCGGTGAGCGGATCGCAGGTGTTAAACCTTCTGGTGAAGTAGCGCGGGTTACGCGATAGAGCCTGTTCGACAAGAGTTAATGGAGATGGGACGGTGAGTTGGTGGACGGGCTGGGTGTTGGGGTGTGATTTTCTGCCTGCGTGGGTGTTGTAGCATCAGAGGAAGCGCGGCGCGATGCCGGGGCTAAAAAGGGAATGTTGAATGAGTGAAATACATGGCCTTGGCGTGCACGCGGCCGGTGCACAATTGCTGCCTTACAAATACAATCCGGGAGCGCTGGGTGCGAATGAGGTTGAGATCAAGATTTCGCACTGCGGCGTGTGTCGTAGCGATGTTCACCTGATCGACAACGACTGGGGGATGAGCAAATATCCGTTTGTTCCGGGTCATGAGATTGTGGGGACCGTGGTGGGTGTGGGGTCCGGGGTGAAGGACCGAACGGTGGGCGAGCGGGTGGGTGTGGGGTGGCAGGCGGACAGTTGCGGAATCTGCGAGTGGTGCAGGCAGGGAGAGGAACAACTCTGCGCGAAGTCGCAGCCGACCTGCGTGGGACGGAATGGCGGATTTGCGGACAGGATTCGGGTGAACTCGCGGTTTGCGATTCCGGTGCCGGCGGCGCTGGAGAGCGAGAATGTGGGTCCGCTGATGTGCGGCGGAATTACGGTGTACACCCCGCTGCGGAACCACGGGATACAGCCGTCGTCGCGAGTGGGGGTGATCGGGATTGGTGGCCTGGGACACCTCGGGTTGCAGTTTGCGAAGGCGTTCGGGGCGGAGGTGACGGCATTTTCGACGACGAAGGAAAAGGAGGCGGAGGCGCGGCGGCTGGGGGCGCACCACTTCGTGAATACGCGAGATACGGGGGAGTTGAAGAAGGTGGCGGGGTCGTTCGATCTGCTACTGTCGACGGTGTTCGCCGACCAGGAATGGCAGGCATATGTGACGGCGCTGCGGCCGAAGGGGACGCTGTGTTTCGTGGGAGCATCGCCTTCACCGATCCAGGTGCAGGGCTTTTCGCTGATCGGGACGCAGAAGGCAATCTCAGGAAGCAATACGGGCAGCCCGCATGACCTGTTCGAGATGCTGGATGTGGCGGCGCGGCATGGCGTGAAGACCATTACGGAGAAGTTTGCAATGGCCAAGGCGAATGATGCAGTGGCCCGGGTGAAGAAGAACCAGGTGCGGTACCGGGCAGTTCTGACGAACTAGGCGAATGATCGCTCCGCTGTCAGAAGGCGTAACGGTGATCAAAAAAGATAAGAGCGGATAAGAGTGGCGTTGTGACTTCGGTTGCGTCTTTTATCTTTTCTTATCCCTTTTGATCACGGTTACGCCTTTGACCTTTTTCTGTTTGGAAGACCAATGGCGGGGTGGTGCTTTAGACTCATCTTCAACATGATGCGACGAATGTTGTTGACGGGGTTGGTGGCGGCCGCCGGGCTGCTGCCGGGGCTGGCGAGTGCGCAGGGCACGAAGCTGTGGAGCGTGGGCCGCTACGACGAGATGGAGAAGGGTTCGACGGAGGGCGTCGCGATTCGCAGCAATGGCGGGATTGCGGCGGGACCGGCGAGTTCTTTGTTGTATGCGACGGGAAAGAACTACGTGTGGTCGATGACGAGTGACGCGGCGGGAGATGCGTACCTGGGGCTGGGTGGGACGGCTTCGGGCTCGGCTCTGGTGATGAAGGTGACGCCGGAGGGGAAGGCTTCGCAGATCTTTGCGGGGAAGGAATTGGGGGTGCAGGCGGTTCGGGTGGCGCCGGATGGAAGCGTGGTGGTGGCGACGTCTCCGGATGGGAAGGTGTATCGGGTGCCGGCGGGGGGCGGGAGTCCTGCGGTGTTGTTCGATCCGGCGATGACGGAGGAGAAGCCGAAGTATCTTTGGGATCTGGCGGTAGCTAAGTCGGGCGAAGTGTATGTTGCGGCGGGTGCGCCGGCGGCTGTGTATCGCGTGCCCGCAGGCGGGGGCAAGGCGGAGGTTTTGTTCAAGACGGCGGACCAGCATATTCGCTGCCTGTTGCTGGGGCCGGATGGGACGCTGTGGGCGGGGTCGGATGGCGGGGGCGTGATCTATCAGTTTGCGACGGGGACTGCGGGGGCGAAGCCGTTTGCGGCGTACTCGGCGGGGCGGCGGGAGATTACGGCGCTCGCGATGGATGCAGCGGGGAATGTGTATGCGGCGGGAGTAGGGACGAAGGGGCATACGGCGCTGCCGCCTCTGCCAGTGACGGGAAATGTAGCAGTGTCGATTACATTTGTGCAGCCGGGATCGTCGACGGCGGCGAGCGCGAATACGCTGGTGCCGGATGGATCGGAGATTTACCGGATTGCTCGGGATGGCTCGCCACTGAAGCTGGTGACGCTGAAGGACGACGTGGTGTACGCGCTCGCGGTGCGGAACGGTAATTTGCTGGCGGCGACCGGGAATCGCGGGAGAGTGTACCGGGTGGATACAGACGGGAGCGAACGGTTTGCGGACGTGGCGCATCTGGAAGCTTCGCAGGGGATGGCGTTCGCTCCGGTGAAAGATGGGTTGCTGGTGGCGACGAGTAACAGCGGGAAGGTATTTCGACTGGGCGACGCGGTTGCAGCGAATGCAACGTATACGAGCGAGGTGTTTGACGCGCAGGGATTCTCGCAGTGGGGGCGCGCCGAGGTGAGGGCGGGCGCGGCGGCGGGGTTCGATCTGTTTGTGCGGAGCGGGAATGTGGAGAGCCCGCTGATGGGATGGAGCGATTGGGTGGAGGTGGGGGCCGATGGCGGATTTGCGGTGCCGGCGGGACGGTACGTGCAGTGGAAGGCGGTACTGCGGCCGGGCGGAACGGTTGAATCGGTGGGGTTGAATTATCTGCAGAAGAATGTGGCTCCGGTGGTGGATGAGATTGTGGTGGCGCCGGGGGCGCGGGTGACGGCGAATGCGCCGGCGAGTGCGGCGACGGTGCAGGTGAGCTTTCCTGCGGCGGCGGGAGCGACGCCGACGCCGAGCTTTACTCCGGATGCCAGTTCGCAACCGTTGACGGCGCAGAAGGACAAGACAGCGATTACAGTTCGATGGATGGCGCATGACGACAACGGCGATGATCTGATGTTTGCGGTCTGGTATCGCGGAGCGGGCGAGGCGAACTGGCGATTGTTGAAGGACAATATCTCGGAGAAGGCGTACAGCTTCGATTCGTCGCTGCTGCCGGATGGGAGTTATGAGGTGAAGGTGGTGGCGAGCGATGCTCCAGTGCATACGGATGCGGAGACGCTGACAGGGGAGCGGGTGAGTGAGGTGTTTGTAGTAGATACGACGCCTCCTGTGCCCGGGGTGCTGACGGCGACGATGGTTGCGGGGACGCCGGCCGCAGTTCATCCCATGATTCATGCGACGCTGGAGGCGCGGGATGCGACGTCGCCGATTGCCCATGCGGAGTATTCCGTGGATGCGGGACCGTGGCAGTATCTGGAGCCGGTGGGGAGGGTTTCGGATTCGCTCACGGAGCGGTATGACTTTACCGTACCTGTGCCTGCGGCGACGACGCCGGTGGCGGATGCGAAGGAGCATGTGCTGGCAGTGCGGGTGTATGACCGGTATGAGAATGTGGTGGCGGTGAAGGCGGTCGTTCGCTGATGAGCGGATGGCTGACCGCGCGGTTTCCGAAGTTCACCCAGGATAGGCTGCTGCTGGTGGTGGACCTGATCGGGACGTTTGTCTTTGCGGTGGAAGGGGCGCTGGCGGCAATCGATGCGGGGCTGGATGTGTTTGGGTTGATGGTGCTGTCATTTGTGACAGCGCTGGGCGGGGGAACGATTCGCGATCTGCTGATTGGAGCGATTCCGCCGAATAGTATTCGGGACTGGCGGTATGGGGCTACGGCATTTTCTGGTGGTGCGGCAGTGTTTTTCTTTCATCCGCTGTTTCAGCGGGTGCCGACGCATTTGATGATTACGCTGGACGCGGCGGGACTGGCATTGTTTGCAGTGGCGGGCGCGGGGAAGGCGCTGGAGTATGGGATTACTCCGCTGCTGGCGATCCTGATGGGAGCGGTGACGGGAGCGGGCGGCGGGACGGTGCGGGATGTGCTGCTGGCGCAGGTTCCGGGGGTGCTGCACTCGGATGTGTATGCGTCGGCGGCGCTGGCGGGGGCGTTGGTTGTGGTAGTTGGAGTGCGGTTGAAGATGGGGCGCGGAGTGGCGATGAGCGTGGGGGCTGCAACGTGCTTTGTGCTGCGTATGGTGGCAGTGTGGCAACACTGGAATCTGCCGAAGGTGATGATGCGGTAGCTGGTGTCCTGCCGGACGGGCCGCCTACGCGGCGCGCGGCCACTTCGTGGCGGGTATACCGGTCGGGCTGGCAAAGAGCTGCAGGGGGCCTCGCGTTGCTCTGCGCGGTCAGATAGTAAGCTGGATTCGATGCGATTTGAATTTTTTATTGCGAGTCGGTATCTGCGGGCGAAACGGCGGCAGGCTGTCGTGGGAGTAATCACGGCGATCTCCGTAATTGGAGTGGCTGCGGGTGTGGCTTCGCTGATCATTGCGCTGGCAATTACGAATGGGATGCGGCGGGATTTGCAGGAGCGGCTGGTGGGGTCGACCTCGCATGTGGACCTGATGCGTGTGGCGGGGGATGGGATACGCGATTGGAGGCCGCTGCTGGACAGGCTGAGGAAAGTGCCGCATGTTGTGGCGGCGGCTCCCGGGCTGTATGGGCAGGTGCTGATCTCGCATGGAGCGCGGAGTGGTGGGGGGTTGATCAAGGGTGTGATTCCAGCGGATGAGAAGACGGTGGGCGATTTGCTGCAGAGTGTGGTGCAGGGATCGGCGAAGGCGCTGGAGCCGGTGCCAGCGGTGGAAACCCACGTCCCAGGATCGGGACGTGGGGCACCCGGTTCTGTGGCGAGTTCGACGGCGCAGGCAGTGCCTCCGATTGTGATTGGGCAGGATATGGCGGACACGCTTGGGGTGAAGGTGGGGGATGAGGTGTTGGTGACGAGTCCGCAGGGGGAGTTGACGCCGCTGGGGCTGGTGCCGCGGTATGAACGGTTCGAGGTGGTGGGGATCTTCAAGTCGGGGTTTTATCAGTACGACGCGAGCTATACGTTTACGCGGCTGGTGGACGCCCAGAGACTATTCAGCGAACCGGATTTGATTTCGGTGATCAGCTTCAAAGTGGATGACATGTATCACGCGGATCGGGTGGGACAAGCGATTGAAGAGGCAGCGGGCAAGGGGTTTCAGACGACTAACTGGATGGAGCAGAATCGCGAGCTGTTTCGCGCGCTGAGGCTGGAACAGGTGGTGACGTTCATTATTCTGGCGCTGATTGTCTGTGTGGCTGCGCTGAATATTCTGATTGCGCTGACCATGATGGTGATGGAGAAGACGCGGGATATCGCGGTGCTGATGAGTTTTGGAGTGACGCGGGTTCAGGTGCGGAGAATTTTTTTGATGCAGGGGCTGCTGATCTCGATCATTGGGACGGTGCTGGGACTGATTGTCGGGTATGGGTTGAGCTGGGCGGGTGGGCATTACCGGTTTATTCATCTGGATGCGGCGGTTTATTCGATTGATTATCTGCCGTTTGCGCCGCGGGTTTGGGATGCGGTGATTGTGGCGGCGGTGAGTCTGGGGGTTAGTTTGATTGCTACGCTGTATCCGAGTGGGAGTGCGGCGAAGGTTTTACCGGCGGAGGCTCTGCGGTATGAGTGAAGTGAGATTGAAGTATGGGGTGTTGGCGCCGGAGGGTTTGGCGAAGTTGCGGGAGCTGGAGCACTACCTGAATAACGGGGCGGGGATTGAGGCTTCGTTGCGGGAGCTGGTGCGGTTGCGGGTTTCGATTCTGAATGGATGTGAGTTTTGTGTCGGGTTTCATACGGCCGAGTTGGTGAAGCTGAATGAAACGTCGGAGCGAATGGACGGAGTCGCGGATTGGCGCGGATCAGAGGTATTTACGAAGCGGGAGCGGGCGGCGCTCGCATGGGCGGAGGCGGTGACGAATATTCAGGAGGGGCATGCTCCGGATGCGGTGTATGAGGCGGTGAGGGCGGAGTTTACGGATGTGGAGACAGTGAATCTGACGCTGGTGATTTCGATGATCAATGTATGGAACCGGATTTCGATTGCGCTGGGAAGGCACTCGAGCCATGCGCATGAGGTGTGAAAACCTTTGAGAACAGACAACAGCAAATACAGGGGTCCTTCCCCTTCGACAGGCTCAGGGTAAGGATGACGACTTAATAGTTTGTGGCGGTAAGGAGAGTGCTGGGTTGACTGATCCGAATGAGGGCAAGGTGAGGTTTGAGAATGAGGGCTCGCTGGAGCCGCTGCCGGTGGTGCGGGAGCGGACGGTGGTGATGCGGGCGGTGGGGTTGACGAAGATCTATGCGGCGGCGCCGGAGGGAGGCGAGGCGGGGAGGCCGGCGCTGGAGTTGTTTCGCGGGCTGGATCTGAAGGTGCATGCGGGAGAGATGGTGGCGATTGTGGGCGAGAGCGGCGCGGGAAAGAGCTCGCTGCTGCATCTGCTGGCGGCGTTGGATACGCCTACGGCGGGAGAGGTGTGGTGCGGAGAGAGCCGGTTGAGCGGATTTACGCCGAAGCAGGCGGCGGAGTTTCGCAATCGCGATGTGGGGTATGTGTGGCAGTTTCATTATTTGCTGCCGGAGTTTTCGGCGCTGGAGAATGTTGCAATGCCGCTGCTGGCGCGCGGGGTGGGGAGAGCGGCGGCGCTGGAGAAGGCACGCTTCTGGCTGGGCGAGGTGGGGCTCGGAGACCGGACGGCGAACCGGTCGGGGGAGTTGAGCGGTGGGGAGCAGCAGAGGGTGAGCCTGGCGCGGGCGCTGGTGACGGAGCCGAAGATTCTGCTGGCCGATGAGCCGACCGGGGATCTGGATGGGAAGACGGCGGAGGCGGTGTTTGGGTTGATCCAGCGGCTGCACCAGGCGCACGGGCTGACGAGCGTGCTGGTGACGCATAATCTTGAGTTTGCGGAGAGATGCGACCGGGTTTTGCGGCTCAAAGAAGGCCAGCTGGTGGATGCGAGAGCTGAGGCTGCTAAAAACTGACCTGCTGCAAACTTACCTGCATAAAAACCGACACACGGGCTGGACAGGAATGGCTTGTTTTTGTTGGGTTTGTCTCTTGCATCTTCCGCGTGGGCTACGGTAGCGTCTAATCCTTCCTGATGCGGGGTAATTCGCATGTTTTGCGGATTTTCGGGTTTGAGTGAACGAGGTGCACCTAGTTTGGTGCGAGTTTTGCACAGCAGCATCTAAAGAGTGCAGAGAAGGGTGCTAAGTTATGCATAACTTTTGAGGTATTACGAATATTTGGCAAGGACAGCTACACTGTAGGAGTTGGATGGGTGCTTTGTATCTTGAAGTAGCCTGGTTAGTCCTTTGACGCGGAGCAGTACGGGGACGGTAGTGGGACCAATGGCGCTGTTCGGCCTTCGGGCTGAGTGGTGGCCGGCTTGAGGGGAAGTCATGTTCGAACGCTATACGGAGAAGGCGCGCCGGGTTATCTTCTTTGCCCGGTATGAAGCAAGTCAGTTTGGGTCGCCTTATATCGAGACTGAGCATTTATTGCTTGGACTTTTGCGCGAGGACAAGGCGTTGACGAACCGCTTTTTGCGGTCGCATGCGTCGGTGGAGTCGATACGCAAGCAGATTGAGGGTCATACGACGATTCGGGAGAAGGTGTCGACTTCGGTCGATCTGCCGCTGTCGAATGAATGCAAGCGGGTGCTGGCGTATGCGGCGGAAGAGGCGGAGCGGCTTTCGCATAAACATATCGGCACGGAGCATTTGCTGCTGGGTCTGCTGCGCGAGGAGAAGTGCTTTGCAGCGGAGATTCTGCAGGAGCGCGGGCTGCGTCTGCCGGCGATTCGCGAGGAGTTGCAGCGGACGACGCAGGAGAAGGCGCCCGCCTCGCAGAGCAGCAAGGGACAGCGCGGAGAGCAGAGCATGCTGGCGGAGTTTTCGCGCGATCTGACCCAGAGCGCGATGGACCAGCAGCTGGATCCGCTGGTTGGACGCGATGCCGAAGTGGATCGCGTGATTCAGATTCTGTGCCGCCGGACGAAGAATAATCCGGTGCTGATCGGCGAGCCGGGCGTGGGTAAGACGGCGATTGTGGAAGGCCTGGCGCAGAAGATTGCCGATGGCGAGGTGCCGAGCTTCCTGGCGGACAAGCGGGTGCTGGCTCTGGATCTTTCGCTGATCGTGGCGGGAACGAAGTATCGCGGGCAGTTTGAAGAGCGGCTGAAGACGATCATGAAGGAGTTGATGGAGAACCAGAACTCGATCGTGTTTATCGATGAGCTACATACGCTGGTTGGGGCAGGGTCGGCAGAAGGATCGCTCGATGCCGCGAATATTCTGAAGCCGGCGTTGAGCCGCGGCGAGATTCAGTGCATTGGCGCAACAACTCCGGCGGAGTACCGGAAGTCGATCGAGAAGGACCGGTCATTGGAGCGGCGATTTCAGGCGGTGAAGGTGCCTCCGCCGAGCGAAGAAGATGCGGTCAAGATCATCATGGGGATCAAGGAGAAGTATGAGAAGTTTCATGCTGTCTCTTATACGGATGATGCGATTACGTTCTCGGTATCTCATTCAAGCCGGTATATTCCGGACCGGTTTTTGCCGGATAAGGCTATCGATTTGATTGACGAAGCCGGCGCCCGGGTGAAGCTGCGGCAGACGTCGATGCCGGAGGAGCTGACCGAGGTACAGAAGCGGATCAAGTTTATTGTGCATCGCATGGAAAACGCGATTGCGAATCATGAGTTCGAGAAGGCGCGGTTCTATTCGGACGAGGAGCGCAAGGAGCGGGAGAATCTGCGGGCGCTGCGCGACAAGTATCACCTGGACGATTCTTCGGCGGGGATTGTGACGCGGGGGGATATCGAGGATGTGGTGAGCCGGTGGACGGGTGTGCCGATTACTTCGCTGAAGGAAGAAGAGACGCAGCGGTTGCTGCGGGTGGAGGAAGAGCTGCACAAGCGGGTGATCTCGCAGGACAAGGCGATCTCGGCGCTGGCGCGTGCGATTCGGCGGTCTCGGGCAGGTTTGAAGAATCCGGCGCGGCCGATTGGGAGTTTCCTGTTCCTTGGACCGACGGGCGTGGGTAAGACGGAGATGGCGCGGACGCTGGCGCAGTTTTTGTTTGGCAGCGAGAAGGCGCTGATTCGTTTTGACATGTCGGAGTTCATGGAGAAGCATTCTGTGAGCAAGTTGATCGGCTCGCCTCCGGGATATGTGGGCTATGAGGAGGGCGGACAGCTTACGGAGCGGGTGAAGCGGAATCCGTACTGCGTGGTGCTGCTCGACGAGATCGAGAAGGCGCATCCGGATGTGTTCAATCTGCTGCTGCAGGTGTTTGAAGACGGGCAGTTGACGGATGGGCTGGGCAACACGGTGGACTACAAGAACTGCATCGTGATCATGACCTCGAATATTGGAGCGAAGCATCTGCAGAAGCGACAGGGGCTTGGGTTCCAGAGCGAGAAGGAAGACATGGTGATGGACAAGATGGAGGAACTGGTTCGGGGCGAGGTGAAACGGACGTTCAATCCGGAGTTCCTCAATCGTTTGGACGAGATCATCATCTTTACGTCGCTGTCGGATGCGGACCTGATGCAGATTCTGGAGCTGCTGGTGCAGCAGCTGAATACGAACCTGGTGCACAAGGCGATCACGATCTCGGTAACCGACGATGCGAAGAAGTGGATCATCGAGAAGACGGCATCGGACCGGACGTATGGGGCGCGGCCTCTGCGGCGCGCATTGCAGCGGTTCGTAGAGGATCCTCTGTCAGAGGCGCTGATCGGCGGCGGGATTGTCGAACGGCCCGCGTTCCTTGAGGTGTACATGGAGAATAATCTGCTGTTCTACCGACCGGTTTCGGCAGACGGCGAAGAGAAGATGGCGGGGATGGCACTGACGGCGGTGTAAGGACAGTTGTCAGTTAAAGCAAAATGCCTCGGCGATGAGCTGGGGCATTTTGTTGTGGCGTATTGTTTTGGTGGGAGGAGATTCGATGATGGATCGGCGGGAGTTTGCGGCGTTGTTGCCGGCGTTGCTGGGGAGTTCGGCTTTGGTGGCGGAGGGTCAGGGCGCGAGTCTGCCTGTGCTTGAGTCGGGGGTGTACAAACCTTCAGCTTCGAAGCCGGGGTCGATGGCGGGCCATGCTTCGAGCAGATACGTGGCGGGGATGCTGAAGGCGGGAAATATTCGTCTGGAGATGCATGAATCGACGATTGAGCCCGGAGCGCAGCATGAGGCGGTGGGGACGCATCTGCATAACGAGATCTGGCTGGTGCGCGAGGGGACGGCGGAGTTGACGACCAATGGCGTGGCGAGGACGATGGTAGCGGGGGATGTGGGGATTTGTTGCGCGGGCGATAAGCACTTCATCGCGAACACGAGCGATAAGCCGGTGACTTATTTTGTGGTGACGGTGGGGCCTCCGGAGTAGTGGAGATTGGGAGCCGAAGGTTAAATCGTAACCCGTGCAAGTGGGCAAGAGAGCACACCCCCCAACTACGATCCCAACCATTTACACTTGCCATCAAGCCATGAGCCTTCCCCATCTCACCAACACCAACGTAGTGCCCGACCAGCCGCTCACTCCCGAAGAAGCCTCCCTTCAGGCCACGCGGCGACGCATTTTTTTTCGCATCCTCATCATCCTTGCCTCCGTCCTCGTCCTCGCTGTCGCTATCGGCTTCGTCGTTGCGCGCGACTGGGTGCGTCAAACCATGAGCGACTCGCTCCCCCAGCTCGACGGCGCCATTCTCCTCCCCGGTCTCTCCGCCCCCGTCACCATCCAGCGTGACGCACACGGCGTCCCCAACATCCGCGCCACTTCCCTTGACGATCTCCTCTTCGCCCAGGGCTTCGTCACCGCGCAGGACCGCCTCTTCCAGATGGACTCTCTCCGCCGCCACGCCGCCGGCACCCTCGCTGAAGTCCTCGGCCCCGCCCTCCTCGCCCACGACCGTCTCCAGCGCACCCTCCAGCTCCGCGTCGCCGCCGACCGCGCCCTCACCACTCTCCCGCCCGACCAGCTCCACCTCCTCGAACGGTACGCAGCCGGCGTCAACGCCTCCATCGCGCTGCAGCGCTCCCATCTCCCGCTCGAATTCCGCCTCCTCCATTACCAACCCGCATCCTGGACCCCGCGCGACTCTCTCCTCGTCGGCCTCGTCATGTTCCAGGACCTCACCACCAGCTTCCCCTCCGAACTTAATCGCGAAGCCCTCACCACCCGTCTGCCCCAACCCCTCATCGCCGACCTCTACCCCGTCATTACCTGGCGCGACCACCCGCCCGCCCAGCCCATCGTCGATCTCACCGCACCGCAAAAAAACATCCCCAACGTCCCCCTCGACGAATCCCAATCCAGGCTGATCATCCCGAACGATGGACGAAGCACCGCAAGCCCCGCTGACCTACTCGCCCTCCAGCAAACCCTCCGCAATCCAGTCTGCGACGGCTGCTTCGCCGGCTCTAACGAATGGGTCGTCTCCGGCTCCCATACCGCCTCCGGCAAGCCGCTGCTCGCCAACGATATGCACCTGGCACACAGCGTCCCCGGCATCTGGTATGAGGCCACCCTCGAAGCCGGGGTCCCCGGCGAAGCTCGCAGGGATGGAGAATCCCCAACCCCCGCCGGCAACCTCCACGTCACCGGCGTCTCCCTACCCGGCGTTCCCTTCATCGTCGTCGGGCACAATGACCACGTCGCCTGGGGCTTCACCAATCTCGGCGCCACCGTTCAGGATGTCTACATCGAACATCTCCGCGGAGCCGGCCCTACCGCCGAATACGAGTCGCAGGACGGCGCCTGGCGCCCCGTTCTCCACGACCACGAGATCATCCGCGTCAAAGGCAGCAAAGACGTCGACCTCGATATTCCTGCCACGCAACACGGCACCCTGGTTACTCCCATCATCTCCGGAGTTCTCCCCACCGAAAAACGTGCGCTCTCCCTCTGCTGGACCATCTACGACCCCAACAACCTCTCTCCATCCTTCCTCAGCATGGACATTGCCTCTAGCGCCGCCGGCCTCGTCTCGGCCTTCTCCACCTTCGGCGGGCCTGCACAAAACCTCGTCTACGCCGACGACCAGGGCCACATCGGCTACCACGCCATCGGCCACATTCCTCTCCGCGGCAGCATCACCACTCCCAGCCCCATCAGCCCCGTTCCCACCGACGCCCTCGACACCACACAGGACTGGATCGGCATCATCCCCTACGACAAACTCCCCAAGGTCGCCGATCCTCCCAACGGCATCCTCGCCACCGCCAATAACCGCATCACCCAAGACGACTACCCCTACCCCATCACCCTCAACTGGGGCTCGCCCTATCGCAATCAGCGCATCTGGAAAGTCCTTGCCGAAAAGTCCGTCTCCACCAAAAATCACCTCACCCCCGCCGACATGCTCGCACTCCAGACCGACGTTTACTCCGACGCCGACCACGTCATCGCCCAGCGCCTCGCCTACGCCATCGATCACGCATCCAAAACCGCGCTCGCTCGCGACAAACGTCTCCATCAGGCCGCCGATCTTCTGCGCGACTGGGACGGCAGCGTCGATGCCGCCGACCCCGCTCCCGCCATCGTCGTCGCTGCCCGCACCGCTCTCTGGCCTCTCCTGCTCGAACCCCAACTGCTCCCGCAGCCACTCTCCAAGCCCAGCCCACTGACGAAGTCCGAATCCTCAAAACACGAAATACCCGCCGCCGCCCTCTACGCCTGGGGCAACAAGTCCTACGCCGAAGAGTGGCTCATCATGCACACCCCCGATCGCTGGCTATCCAAAAGTTACGCTACATGGGACGACCTCCTCACCACCGCTGTCGCCGACGGTCTCCGCTTCGCCCACGCCCCCCTCGACCTCAGCAAATGGCGCTACGGCCAGTTCCATCCCATCGAGATCGAGCATCCCATCTTCAGCCAGTCCGCCCTCCTCCAACGCCTCATCGGAGTCCCCACCGGCACCGGCATCCAGCCGCAAAGCGGCGACGACGTCACCGTCAAACAAGTAGGCCGCACCTTCGGTCCCTCCGAGCGCTTCACCGCCGACCTGGCCAACCTCGACCACAGCACCCTCAACCTCGTTCTCGGCCAATCCGCCAACCCCAGGAGCCCCTGGTTCATGGATCAATGGCCAGCCTGGTATCACGGCACAACCTTCCCCCTCCCCTTCACCAACCCCGCCGTCGACGCCGCTACCACCCACACCCTCACCCTCAAACCCGCGCCCAAGCCCTAGCCGCCCCCCATACCAATCCTCAGCCATCTCCAGACCGCAAAATCCAGACCCGAAAAATTGTATCGCCGCCTTCGTCCCCCTCATCTGCTCCTCATGCACGCGGGCTAAGAGTCATCACTTCACTTACAAAAGGAAAAACTCATGGCTAACCCTTTCTGTCACGTCGAACTCGCATCCACCGACATCGCCAAAGCCAAAACCTTCTACACCTCCCTCTTCGACTGGAAGACCAACGATATGGATATGGGCGGCGGAATGACCTACACCACCTTCCGTCCCACCAACGACAGCCCCGGCGGTGGCATGATGCAGCACCCCGTCCCCGGAGCACCCTCCTCCTGGCTCCCCTACATCCTCGTCGACGACGTCAACGCCGCCAATAAAAAAGTCGTCTCCCTCGGCGGCAAAGTCATGAAGGACACCCAGGAAGTTCCCAACATGGGCTGGTTCAGCATCATCCTCGACCCCACCGGCGCCGCCCTCGGCCTTTGGCAATCCAACCCCAACGCCCCTAGACCCTGATTCGATTCTCCAGACCGCTGCTGCCACTAACAAAGTCGTCATTTCGACCGAAGCGACGGACAGTTTTATCGTCCGCCGCGCAGTGGAGAAACCACCGCATTAGCCTTTGCTTTTGCTTTTGCAGTTGTTGTCGCCTTTGCTTTTTAGTTGTCATCCTTCGCCCTGAGCGAACACACTAGTCGAAGGGCGGAGGATCTGCTTTTCGCTTTTACAGGTGCATGAACATCTTTTTGACGCGGGTGCCCCCCAAAAATTCAGATTGTCCCAACCCACAGCCTCCGATAAGATGCACCATCAGGAGCCTCCAATGACTCGCGTCGCAAACCTGCTCGTCCTCTGCCTTCTTACCCCCATCGTCCTCCACGCCGAAAGTAAAAATCCCGCCGACTATCCCCTCCGCGTCCATATTCTGGGCAAAAATCAGACTACCTTCTACCACAACCGCTACGCCGAGGAAGCCAAGGGCGAAGGCCGCGCCAATCTCTTCGAAAACAGCGAAGCCCGCGGCGTCGACTTCACCTTCGACTGCTCCGAAAAGCTCAAGGCCTCCTTCGGCTTCGAGACCTATCCCGCCAAATGGAAGAAGCCAAATCAGGAGCTGATAGTTCTTCTGCCGGTCTTCGGAAAAACCGGAGCCTACTTCACCTGCAATCTCAAAACCGACGTCAAGGACTTCGCCTACTTCTACAGCCAGGGCAAGATGATCTCCGAGCCAATAGCAGACTACAAAAAATGGATGGTCCGGCACGACTACGACCCGGAACACGGTAAGAACACCCCCGCCAAACTCCAACCCGGAGAAGAACCCGCAGCCGCTTCCTCGCAGGAATAGCGCAACTCGGCCCCGCGCCCTCACGTCGCAGACCATTCTTCGCGATATCGCGAGCGCAATCGCGTGTTCGAAAACGGACGCCCGTTCTCATCAGCGGACACAAACCCTTTCCCCTCACTCATAAAAGCCTTGATAATCCTCAGCTTTTGTCGTCGACCCAATGGCACCGGAATTGCTCCTCAACCAAACGAGGTAGCCCATGTCAGCTCTCCTGCAGGACCTTCGCTTCGCTCTTCGACTGCTCAGGAAAAATCCCGGCTTCGCGCTCGTCGCCGCCATCATCATGGCCCTCGGCATCGGAGCGAACACTGCCATCTTTAGCATCGTCAACAAGGTCCTTCTCGAGCCACTCCCATTTCGCGACGCCGATCGCGTCGTCCAGATCTGGCATACCCCTCCCCAATCCAGCTTCCCCGGAATAACCACCTTCTCCATCTCCCCCGCCAACTTTCTCGACTGGCAAAAACAAAACCACGTCTTCGAATCCATGGCCCTCTACACCGGCGCAAACTTCGACATCACCGGCGAAGGAAAGCCCGAAGCCATCGGCGCAAGCCCCGTCACCACCGGCTTTTTCTCGGTCCTTGGCGTCGCACCCATCCACGGACGCGTCTTCCTCCCCGAGGAGAACAACCCCGGGCAAGACCACGAAGTCATCCTCAGTTACAAATTCTGGCAGACTCACTACGCCGCAGATCCCGCAGCCGTCGGCAGAACCATCAACCTCGACGGCGAACCCTACACCATCGTCGGAGTCATGGGCCCGGCAATGAACAAGCCCGGTTTCGCACAGATGTGGGTTCCCAGGTCATTCACGCCCGCCGAAGCCGCCGTCCGCAACAACCACAACTTCCTCGCCGTCGCCCGCCTCAAGCCCGGCGTCACCCTGGCACAGGCACAGTCCCAGATGAACACCATCTCGCAGCGTCTTGAACAGGCCTATCCCGCTGATGACAAAGGATGGGGCGCCGTCCTTCATCCGATCCGCGAAGAGACCATAGGCAATGCCCGCCCCGCTCTGCTCATGTTGCTCGGTGCTGTTGCCTTCGTTCTCCTCATCGCATGCGCCAACGTCGCCAATCTTCTTCTCGCACGCACCTTCTCACGCCGCAAGGAGATCGCCATCCGCACCGCAATGGGCGCGCGCCGTCCTCGCATCATCCGGCAGCTTCTTGGAGAATCGATCCTCATCTCTCTGCTCGGCGGAGCCCTGGGCCTCGTCGCCGCGCACTTCGGTATTCAGCTTCTCCTCAAACTCTTCGCTGACGCGCTGCCCCGTCTCGGCGAAATCGGACTCAGCCTGTCCGTCCTCGCGTTCACCTTCGGCCTCTCCATCGTCACTGGCGTCCTTGCAGGTTTGGTACCCGCGCTCAGTATGACCCGAGGCGACTTTAACGAAGCCCTCAAACAAGGCCTCGGGCGCACCGATGCCACCAGCGGGTCCAGCGCCACCCGCTCCGCCCTCGTCGTCGTCGAAGTCGCTCTGTCGCTCATCCTCCTCATCGGCGCTGGACTCATGATCCGCAGCCTGTCGAAGATGCAGACCATCGACCCCGGCTTCGACCAGCACAACGTCCTCACCATGAATGTGCAGGTCAACAAAAAGCTCTTCGCTGACGCCACGCAGGAGTCGCAGTTCTTCAACCAGGTCCTCGATCGCGTGCGTTCCCTGCCGGGAGTCGAGTCCGCAGGAGCAATTGATGATCTTCCTCTCAACGGCGGCTCCAACCAGCCCATAGCCGTCGAAGGCCGTCCTGCGGTCGCCCTGTCCGAACAGCCGGAAGTCTCCGTCCGCGTCACAACCGAAGGCTACTTCAAGGCAATGCGCATTCCCCTCCTCCAGGGTCGCGCCATTACCTCCGATGACCGCGCCGGCTCCGCGCCTGTTGTGGTCATTAGCCAGTCCATGGCGAAACAGTTCTGGCCCAACGGCGACGCGATTGGCCATCACATCAAACTGTCGTTCTTCCCCGATGCCGACCGGCAGGTCGTTGGTATCGTCGGAGACGTCAAACAGGCTGGGCTCAACAGCACTGCGGGCATCGTCACCCTCTACTGGCCTCTCGCCCAGAACGTCGCTCCGACAGACTCGCCATGGATGGCACAACCTCTCTCACTCGCTGTTCGGACGTCGGTTCCTCCCGGCACTCTGACCACCTCCATCTCCGACGCGATCCACCAGATCAACAGAGACGTCCCCGTCGACAACGTCCTCACCCTCGAAGAGTACGTCGACGCCACCCTTACCCGGCAAAGCTCCAACATGCAGCTTCTCTCCATCTTCGGCCTGCTCGCTCTCGTCCTCTGCACCGTCGGCATCTACAGCGTGCTCGCCTATTCGGTCAAACGCGGCATGAAAGACATCGGCCTGCGCATCGCCTTCGGAGCCACCCGCCGCGACGTCCTCCAGTTCGTCGTCACCCAGGCCATCAAGCCAACTGTGATCGGCATCGCCATCGGTCTCGCAGCATCCTTGGCGCTCAGCCGTCTCGTCACGAGCATGGTCTACGGCGTCAGCGCACATGACACCCTCACCTTCGCCGCCGTAACCGCACTGCTCATTCTCGTAGCGTTCCTGGCCAGCCTCATCCCAGCCCTTCGCGCCACAAGAATCAGCCCCCTCGCCGTCATCCGTGACGAATAATATTTTGCGCATCGTAAAAACCGTAAAAACTGTGAACCTGAGATGAATCATGGGGCTTCTGTCACACAAATGAGCACGCTCTGCCCATTCAATGACTTGCAATCGATTCTTCATGTAGCGTTCGCCACGACGAATCATCCCGAGCTTCTGCAATCCAGATAAGACAATTTTTTTACCTTTGCATGACATCGTCTCCCATCGGGCTGGCTCAATCTCTTTGCCCAGGAGGCTCTTTCTATGCAAAACATGTGGAGCAGTATGAAGGCAATCAATCGGCGTTCGTTTCTCCGGAGCGGACTTACCACGGCGGGGGCCGCAACCGCTGGTATGGGACTCCTTACAACAAGCACCTCTGCAGTTGCCGACGACTTACTGGGAGGCCGTGGCATCCTCTCCCGAGGAGACGCCGCCATGCTTCGCTTCGCCGCCGCCGCAGAGATCATCGAAACCGATTTCTGGGTTCAGTACAACGAACTCGCCGGAGTTCAGGACAGCGAAGTTCCCGGCGGAACCGGAAATCCAGCCTACACCGCCGCTGTCGCCGTGCTCGACTCCGACATGGCGCAGTACATCCACGACAACACCGACGACGAATTCACCCACCAGAATTTTCTCAACGCTTACCTCGCTTCCAAGGGAGCCCCAACCATCAGTCTCGAACAATTCCGTACTCTGCCGGGTAGTCAGGCCACAGGTTCCAGCGGAAAACAACGCATCACCAACCTGACGCAACTCACCGTCGATACCAGCTGGTGGACCCGTTACCGCGACGACAGCCACAACCCCGACCTCGATCCCAACTTCACTTTCCCCCAGGCAGTTCCCACTCTCTTCACCGGCCAACACACCGCGATTCCCCGCACCGATGCCGATACGACCGATCCAAACTTCCTTCAGGCAATCGCAAACACCGCAGGATTTCACTTCGCCACCATCGAGCAAGGGGGCAACAGCCTCTATCCCGCCATGGCGCAGCGCGCGACCAGCGTCGAAGTCCTCCGCATCCTCATCAGCATCGGCCCCACCGAAACCATGCACTTTCAAACCTGGTCCGACAAGGCCGGCAACGCTCCTCCCCTCTCCGCAACCGATCCCGTCACCCATGTTCCGGTAACCTTCCCCGACCTGAACTCTCCGCCCTTTGGCGGCGAGGAGTTCCAAACCAACCTCATCATGCCGGAGCCCTGCCCATTCCTGAGCCGCAAACTCCCGGTATGCTCCATCATCCGTCCCACGGAAACCAACGGGATTGCCATGAACGTAGTCAACTTCCTCACGAACATGGGACTCTTCATCGGTCAATCTCCAGCATTCTTCAAATTGTTACGCGATCTGGCACAGGACGCTGACGCAGCCAAACGCGGATTTGCGTTCTAGTCTTTCAACCACCATCCCATCCATGCCGCGCATCCTCCCAGCGGCCGTATCATCACCGCGGCATGGATGGGAATTAGGTACACCCGCTCATTCCGCGCTCACACGGTGGAGGCGGCCTTTGCTCTTGCGTTGCCGTTGCTCTTGCGTTGCCGTTGCTCTTGCGTTGCCGTTGCTCTTGCTTTGCCTTTGCTTTTTAGTTGTCATCCTTCGCCGCAGGCGGAGGATCTGCTTCTGCTTCTGCCCTTGCTTTTGCCCTTGCCAATTGTTTCTACCACCGACAAAATCGTTCACCCCACCAACAACATCGTCATTTCGACCGAAGCGGCGGACGGTCCCATCGTCCGCCGCGCAGTGGAGAAATCCCCGCATTTGTCCTTGTTTTGCTTGCCGTTGTTGCCTTTGCTTTTTAGTTGTCATCCTTCGCCGCAGGCGGAGGATCTGCTTCTGCTTCTGCCCTTGCTTTTGCCCTTGCCAATTGTTTCTACCACCGACAAAATCGTTCACCCCACCAACAACATCGCCATTTCGACCGAAGCGGCGGACGGTCCCATCGTCCGCCGCGCAGTGGAGAAATCCCCGCATTTGTCCTTGTTTTGCTTGCCGTTGTTGCCTTTGCTTTTTAGCTGTCATCCTTCGCCGCAGGCGGAGGATCTGCTTCTGCTTCTGCTTCTGCCTTGTCTCGCCCCACCTCTTACGTTTGTCATTCTGAGCGAAGCGAAGAATCCCCGCCTTTGCCTTTGCCTTCGCCTTTGGGATTAAGCGTGGGGCTTTAGCCCCACGAAAAAAGCCGGGCCGAAAGGCCCTCCCGCTCTGCCCTGACCAGCGCCGAAGGGCCGGAGCAAAGCCCGAAGGGCGACGCGACTGATTAATCGCCTTTGCTTTTGCCTTCCTCTCGCCTTACCTTTCACTGTTGGTTCAAAAAGTCCCTGTTTTTGCCCCGCAAGCCACGCCCACTTCTCTGGCGCCACGAAGCCCCACCCTTGACACCGCTGCTACAATTAAAACAGGAAACAAACCAAGCCCGGCACCAGCCGGGCTTTCGATTTTAGTACCATAAGCAACAAACGAAGTCCAGACCTAAAGTCTCTGCTTCTTAGACTTTGCACACTTTTTGACGGGGGGAGGGGGTACATGCTGAAACACACAAACACAAGCCGCATCACAATCCTCCTCATCCTCCTCTGCACCCTCACCACAAAAAAAATTCACGCCCAATTCGACATCGAAGACTCCCACACCACCGCCAGCCTCCGCGGCATCCACAACGTCGGCAACGGAGTCGCCTGGGCCAGCGGAACCAACGGCACCGTCCTCCGCACCGAAGACGGCGGCTACGTCTGGCAGCTCTGCGCCATCCCACCCGGAGCCGAAAAACTCGACTTCCGCGGCATCCAGGCCTTCGACGCAAACACCGCCATCGTCATGTCCTCCGGCACCGGCGACCTATCCCGCCTCTACAAAACCACCGACGGCTGCCAAACCTGGCGCCTACTCTTCACCAACCCCGACAAAGAAGGCTTCTGGGACGCCCTCCGATTCACGTCTTCCCAAAAAGACAAGAATGTCCATTGTTTCGGAGCAATTATTGGGGATCCTGTAAATGATGCCTTCCCAATGTTTCTGCAGCTTCGATTGTGGCGAGAAATGGGAACGGCAAATAAAACAATTTCCTCTTCCACTCGTTGGCGAAGGCCTATTCGCTGCTAGTAATTCATCTCTCCTGCTATTCGGATCTAAGTCGACGAGCCATCGTAACGGGAGGTCCATCAGGTGCTCGAGTCTTGGAGTATTCGGTTGTGCCGGACGACACCCGAGGGCCTGAAGATTTTGAAGCAAAAGTCGCGCCAGGCGCTGGAAAATTCGTCTACAGACCTAGACACATGCAAGCCGACATCCTTCCATGGCTCATACGCTCGAAGTCGGCCGGTGCGTTCTCGATCGGCTCTCGCTTCAAATCACCCAATCGAATGATGAGGAAGTGCATCGTTGGAGGCGATTATCAAAAACCGGAGCAAAACGGTACTGCCGCCTTTGGATTTCTTGGCGGTTCGTCTTCGGACTTGGAAACCAGCCCAAACCCCACCCCACGGCTACCGCTCCTCCGTAGCCTACGACCCCACTCAAAAACTCTGGATTACCGTTGGCCCCAACGGCACCGACATCTCCCGCGATGACGGAAAAAACTGGACACCCCTGAAACCCAGCCCGCAAGACCCACCCGACGCCGACAAAAACTGGAACGCCCTCTCGCTCCCTTTCGTCGTAGGCCCGCACGGTCGCATCGGAAAACTCCGCCCCATCACCCAAAAATAACCCGCACTTATTCCCAAAAATCCGCGAACGATCTCAATACGGATTTGGCGGAGGCGTAGGTGGAGAGACCGGTGCACCCAACGTCGGCGCACCCGGCCCATTCGTCGGCGATGTCCCAAACCCCGAAGTCGGTGACGTCCCAAACCCCGAAGTCGGCGGACCAATCCCCGAGCTGTTCCCTGCAGCCGAACCCAATCCTGTCGCCCCGCCGCCCATCAACGCACCCTTCGCATACAACTGCTCAATCCGCGGGTCGTAGATAAACTCCCACGTGTTATACGTCGTCTGCTCATTCAGGACCGTGATCGAGTCACCCTCCTTCGGCACTCCCACACCGACAAACGGCGCGCCCCCCGTCGGCAGCCCACCCGACTGACTCGCAATCCCGCTCGCTGACCCCAGCGTGCTATTCGTCGAACCCGGCCCAGAGTTGCCCGGCCCCGAGCTACCCGGCCCAGAACTACCCAATCCAGACCCACTCGCCCCACTCGAGCCTCCCAACGTAGGCAGTCCACCCATCCCCCCCGTCGAACTTCCTCCTCCCAGCGTCGGCATCCCCGTCGCCCCTCCCAACCCACCCGGAGACGAAGACCCAAACGCACTCGACCCCGAAGACGCCCCAAACGCACTCCCTCCCGGCGAAGAAGAACCAGGCGCACCCGAAGCCATCCCCGCCGCCGACCCCAACCCTGGTGTCAAACCCGCCAGCGGCTGCCCAAAAAATCCCTTCACCGTCGTCTTCGCCTCACCCACGTGAATCAACCGCCAGTCCGCCTTCCCCGTAAGCGGATCGACGTACTGTTGTCGCAAAAACCGTATGTTGTTGGTCTTCTCCAACTGCTCGATCGAGCCCGGATAAGTATGCGTCTTGTTGTAATACAACCGGATCGCCCGCACATACTGGTTCCCCCGGTGTATCGCCTCCAATTCCTTGTCCCGCCGCAACTGCTCCGCCACCTTCGGCGCAGCCACGCTCAGCGCCAGCAGAATAAAAAAAATCGCGACAATCAGGCCCACCAGCATGAAGCCCCGCTCTCCCTGCTTCATATCCTCGCCGGACTGCCCGAAGTTCTTCCTCATCCCAACCGCCTCAACGCGCCAGCAGCGGCAGCGTCTGCCGATTATTGTTGGCCATATCTTCCACCAGGATGGAGTTGGCCCCGATCGATATAACCTTATACCGCCGCTGCACTATATCGCCATTCGACGCCAGAAACACGTCATCGCCATGCAGCAGAAACGCCCTCCGCGTTCCATTCGGAGTCGTCGCCGTCCCGAAGAACTTCAGCTCGATCGGAGGCGGAGGCGGTGGCCCCACCGGTGGCGGCGGCGGCGGTGGCGGCCCCGGCTTCGGCCTCGCTGAAAACTTCGGCTGCGGAATTTCAACCGGCGCAGAAGCCGCCGAGAAAATATTCCGGCCGCTCCCCGAATACACCAGCGACTCCGTCACCAGCATCGCCTCCATTCGCAGCGTCGGATCAAGCTGTGCCGAAGTCTTACCCAGATTCTTCGCCGCGGCGCCGGCCCGAATCCCCCGAGACCCAGCAGCCGCTGTCTGCGTTGCAGGAGCAGTCCTTGCCGTCTTCGTTACCACCACAGGCGCAGCCGGCGGCGGAGGCGTGTCGTCCCGAAAATCGTAGTACAAAACCCCCGCCGCAATCAGCACAAATGCAGCGATGATCCCGCCCTTCTTCTGTTGATCCGGAGTCAGCCGCATCATCGCCGGCCTCCCGCTGCGCCGTGCAGCGCACCATCAGGCGAGGCCGCCGCACCCGCATCCTCTGCCGTCACGCTCTTCTCCGTATTCTCCGTCCCCACAGGAGACCGCAGATACGTCGTCATCCTCAGCCGTAGCCCCACCGTCCCGGTCTGCTGTCCCGTCAACGTCAATCCGTTGATCAGAAAAAACATCTTGTCGCGTTCCAGAGAATTGATAAACAGCACCAGCGGCCGGTAGTCGCCGTTCAAACTCACATCCATTTTTTCTTCGGTCAGCTCCCCTGCCGTCCCCGCCATCACCGGAGCATAAGCGTAGTTCGCCCGAATCTGCTTCACTCCCTGTTTTTTCTCCAGCGATCCCAGCTCCGCCGCCACCTCGGAGATCGAAAACGGCAGCCGCTGTTGATAAAACTTGTCGGCATCCTTGGTCGCCTGTGCCAGCTTCCCGTCCAGACCCTCCAGAGGCTGTCTCGCAATCTCCGCCGTCTTCAGCGCAATCTTCTGGTCCGCCACCGCTGCCGCGTTCCCGCTACTCGCCGCCCGCCACGCCAGCGCCATATGCACCAGCAGATAAAGATTTACCAGCCCAAGCACAACCACGCCCGCAATGTGCAGATTCAATAACGTCCCCAGCTTGCGAGCCTTTTCCGCCCACTGCCTGGTCGCCACCGCTCTCCGCTTCTCCGTCGCAACCGTCGTCATCGTGGCGCTCCCTTCTGCATGGGAGCTTTCGTCACCGGCTGGTGAGGAGTATTCAAGGAAGTGCCCGCAGACGGCGGACCGTTCTTCTTCTCCATATTTATCTTCGGCGCTCTATTCGACTTGGTTCCGGTCAGTTTGTCGCTCTCATCCAACCTGGCGTCTGCGCTCTTCGCATTCGCCGGCTTCGCAGGCAACGGGTTATACCCACTCAGGATCTCGAACTGCACCGCACCCGGCGCCACCATCGGCATCGCACCCGCCCCGCGATTGCCCTCCTGCGTCTGCGCCTGCTCCGACGCCAGCCGTGGCAACAAAAACCGTTGCGACGTCTCCAGATTCCTCACAAACTGCACCGTGCGCTCACGGTCGCCGCTCACCCGCAGCCGGATCGTTACATCCCCTTCCTTCGAAATCTGCGGATCGATGCTCGTCACCTGCACTCCCGCCGGCAGCACCCTCTCCAGATCCATCATCACCGCCGTCCAGCTAAAGCTCTTCGACGCAAACAATCCATTCAGAAATCGAGATCGGTCCAGCACAGCCATATTCTGCGGCTGATGCATCCTCGCCTCATTCGTCAGCCGCTCCTGCTGGTACGCCTGCGTCTTCGACTTCAACGCATCCATCTCCGCCCGCGCCACGCTCGCCTTCGCGTTCAGGCCGTGCAGCCAGAAACCCAGTCCAATCGCGAGCAGCGCCAGCAGCCCCATCGCCAGCCTCAGCCGCGCAAACAGCGGTCGCAGTTCGACAAACGGTCGATTCGCAAGATTGACAGAGATTCGCATCAGTTCCTCAGCGCACCCCGCACACCGGCCAGCCAGCTCCGCGGCACGCTCGACCTCATCGCTCCAGGCTCCAGCATCCCCGACTCCACCAGCTCCCGCACCCGCAAACCCTCCACGCCGCTCTCTTCCAGCATCGCAGCCACCGTCTCTGCCCCCAGTGTTCCCGCCACCAGCAATTGTTCGGGCGAACGCTGCAGCGAATCTTCAAAATAAGCCGCGGCCACGCTCACCGCCTGCACCATCTCCCGCGCAGTTGCTCTCATCTCAACCTCCCGCACCACCGCCGTCTCCACTACCGACGTCTGCATCGCGGACTCCGCGTCGAACCTGTTCCATCCTGCACCCGCCGCCGCACTGTCGCCGCTGCCCTCCGGCACAACCACCGCCACGTCCACCCCAGCGCTCGCGCCCACAGTCATATCGACCGAACGATGCAGCAGCAGCGTTCCCGACTGCACGATCGCCGTCGTCACCGCACTCAGCCCTGCATTCACCACCAGCACCGGAGCCTCCACCTCTTCCAGTCCCGCCAGCGCCGCCAACGTACTCGGCAGCACCGCTCCAGGAAGATACCCCGCCGCCAGCACCACGCTCTCGTACTCCTCCAGCAAAGCCTTCGGCATCGCGACCGCAAGCAGCTTCACCAGGTCTTTCTCACTCGACATCACCTGATAGCTCACCATCGCCTCATCGGCATCGAACGGCAGCAGCTTCTTCAGCCGAAACCGCACCACCGGCAGCGCCTCTACCGCCTTCGAAGGCAGCTGATCGAAGTCCACAAACAAAACCCGCACCGCCGAATCCGGCACCACCACCGTCACATCCCTCGACCGCTCCCGCCCCGTCCCCGCAACTGCATCCAGAACCCTCCGCACCGCCGTCGTCACCGCCCCCCGGTCTGAAATATTGCCGACCTTCAACCCAGGCGTCACCGCGCCTTCAGCCAGGTCCATGCGAGCCACAGCCGTCAGCGACGCAGTCGCATCCTCCGCGCGCGCAGCCACCACGCCCTCCGCCCGAACCTCAACCGCCAGCCGCGGCCGCGTGCCCAATGTCTTCGGTAGAATTTCCATTCCGTTCTAGATTACCTGTTTCTCTCGCACCGGCGAGCAACCCGGTTAGCTGATTCCTAACTAATCACTACCCACTAATCACTAGCCGCTGTCTCTACCGTCCCGCCTCAATAAACGTAACCTTATTGATCTCCCTCAACGTAGTAATCCCGTCCCGCACACGCTCCAGCGCCGAATCGCGCAGAAATGCCATCCCCTTGTCTCTCGCCTTCTTCCGAATCTCGCTCCCCGGCTTCTTCTGCAGCAGCATCTCGCGAATCTCGTCATCCAGTTCCAGCAGTTCATGGATCGCCGAACGTCCGCGATACCCCGTCCCGCCGCACTCGATACACCCTGTCCCTTCGCGGAAGTTGAAGTTCAGCCACTCCGCCGGATCGAGACCGCTCGCCAGCAGATCCGCCTCGCCGTAGTGCACATCCTTTACGCAAAACTCGCACACCTGCCGTACCAGCCGCTGCGCCAGAATACAGTTCAACGCAGAAACGAAGTTGTACGGCTCAACTCCCATATTCAAAAACCGGCCCAGCACATCCACCACATTATTCGCGTGCACCGTCGTAAACACCAGATGCCCCGTCAATGCAGAGTTGATCGCAATCTGCGCCGTCTCCGCATCGCGAATCTCGCCAACCAGGATCTTGTCCGGGTCATGCCGCAAAATCGACCGCAACCCGCGCGCAAACGTCAGCCCCTTCTTCTCATTCACCGGAATCTGCGTGATCCCGCGAATCTGATACTCCACCGGATCCTCGATCGTGATGATCTTGTCTTCTTCCGATTTAATCTCGTTCAACGCCGCATACAGAGTCGTCGTCTTACCAGAACCCGTCGGGCCCGTCACCAGCACCATCCCGTACGGCTCCTTGATGTACCGCCGAAACCGCTTCAGATCCTTTTCCGCAAAGCCCACCACATCCAGGCTCAGCTTCTTGAACTTCTCGCTCATCGACTCTTTGTCCAGCACCCGAAGCACAGCATTCTCGCCATGCACCGTCGGCATAATCGACACGCGGAAGTCGATCAGCCTACCCTTGTACCGAACCCGGAATCGTCCATCCTGCGGCACGCGCCGCTCGGCAATATCCAGCTCGCTCATTACCTTGATACGCGAAAGAATCGTCTGATGGTGCTCCCGTGCAATCGGGGCCATCGCCTGCTGCAGCACACCGTCGATTCTGTACTTCACCAGCAGCGAATCATCGAACGTCTCCAGGTGAATATCCGAGGCCCGCCGCTCCAGCGCCGTAAATATCGTCGTGTCCACCAGCCGGATAATCGGCGAGATATCGTCCTCGCTCGTCAGCCGTTCAATGGAGATGTTCGAGTCCTGCGTATCATCCCCATGCAAAACATCGAACGCCAGCCCTTCGCTCGCCTCATCGAGCACTCGCTGGCTCTGCTCGGTCTTCTTCAGCAGTTCATTAATCTGGCTCAGCGTCGCCACCCGCGTCACCAGCCGCTGCCCCAGCAGCCCCGAGATCTCGTCCAGCACCATCAGCTTCGAAGGATCGCTGACTGCAATCGCCAGCCGTCCCTCCATCTGCTCCAGCGGAACGAAGTTGTACCGGAACATCATGTCCACCGGCACGCTCTTGAACAGTTCATGCGAGATCTTGAAGTTCTTCAGATCCACAAAATCTGCATGGTAGCGTCGCGCCAGTAACTGCGCCCGCTCAATCTCATCCATCCCCTGCTCAATCGGTATTGCCAACGGTGCCATTGCCATATCCTTGAGACTCCCCTCTTCATTATCCGTCACACCTGAAATGCTTCATTCCATCAAGCGGCACAACTTTACCTACCAGACACACTGCACTTCCCCCGAAGCATGTATTAGCTCGTCCTTGGTAACCAACCTCGCACCATGGACCAAGGCCGTCGCACCAATCAGCCGATCTGCCGGATCACGCGGAAATACGGGACTGAAGCGCGCCGATCGCTCGGCAATCTGTCCCGTAATCGGCAGAACCGTGAAAAGAGATTCGATGAAACGGAGGTATTCCTCGAGCGGCGCACTCACGATGACTCGCCCACGCACCACTTGGAAGGCGATCTCCCGCAGCGTGATATCCGCAATTGCAAGCCTGCCCTCACGCCGGCCCTCCATAAGCGCTGCCTTGGCTGCCGCCGAAAGCATATCCTGCCCCTGGGTCAGCCATATCACTGCATGGGTGTCCACCACAATCATTTCATCTGCTCGATAGATCGTTCGAAGAACTCCTCATTCTCCTCGTCCGAGTAAATCGGAGACATGATGTCTCCCAAAATCTCAACCTTCCCGGGAAAACGAAAGATCGCAAGCGGGTCGTCTTCAACCTCAATCGCTACCAGCTTCGCCACCGGCTTCCCATTCTTCGTGATCACCACCGGCTCCCGCTTTGCCTGCACCTCGTCCATCACCGCCAGACAAGTCGCCTTGAATTTTCCCGCAGCTATAGTCTTCATAACCCAAACACCTCGACCATGGTCATAATACCATGGTCATATTTTAACCCACTCCTGACCCAATATCAACCAATTAGACGCACAACTATGCTATTCTCCGGCCATCTGTTGGCCCCGGTATCTACGACTTCTGGAGGACCCACGTGACCGCTACCCCATCCAGTCTCTCTGCTCTCGCCCCCAAAGCCATCAACTGGTCCATCGCCCTCAGCATCCTCCTCATCATCGCCGGACTCTTCGCCCTCGTCGTGCCCGAGATCTCAGGCCTCGCCATCACCCTCATCTTCGGTTGGCTCATGATCGTCAGCGGCGTCACCCACTTCATCTTCGCCTTCAAAACCCACACCACCGGCGGCGTCATCTGGGAGCTGCTCATCGGCGCGGTCTACCTCTTTACCGGCGTCTATCTCGTCCTCCATCCCCTCGACGCCCTCCTGGCCCTGACCCTCATCCTCGCCTGCTATCTCTTCTTTGAGGCCATCGTCGAGTTCATCCAGTACTTCCAGCTCCGTCCCCGCCACGGCGCCGGCTGGCTCATCGTCGACGGCATAGTCACCCTCGTCCTCGCCATCATCATCTGGCGCTCCTGGCCCGCAAGCTCCATCTGGGTCGTCGGCACCCTCGTCGGCATCAGCATGATCTTCAGCGGCTTCTCCCGCCTCATGCTATCCCTCGCCGCCAAGCGCGCCCTCAGCCACGTCGTCTGACAACCGCTACTGTCCCCCGCTCACGCCTCCGGCGCTCAGGTTGAAGATCGGGTAGTACAGCGCAATCAGAATCGTCGTCACCACCAGCCCCATCACTATCAGGATCGCCGGCTCGATCAGGCTCATCGCCGCCGTCAGATTCGTCTGCACATCCTCTTCAAAAAACTCCGCAACCGAGTTCAGCATCTGCGGCAGCGCCCCCGTCGCCTCTCCCACCTCGATCATCTCCGTCGCCAGCTCCGGAAACACCTTCGTATCCTGCAGGCTCACCGACAATCCCTTCCCTTCCCTTACCGTCTCCACCGACCGGTACACCGCACTCGCAATCTGCCGCGAATCGATCGACCGCGCCGCCGTCTCCAGCGACGGCACCAGAGGCAACCCACCCGTCAGCAGCGTCGACAGCGTCCGCGAAAACAACCCCACCTGGTACTTCAGCCACACCGGCCCAAACACCGGCAGCGAGATCCGCACTTTATCGATCAGGTGCGCACCCGCATCCGTCTTCGACCACCGGACCAGCAGGAATCCAACCACAGCCACCACGATCAGGACATAGATCCCGTAGCTCTGCGCCTCGTGGCCCAGATCGAGCATGAATGTCGTAATCGCCGGCAGCTTCGTCCCCAGCTGGTCATACAACTGCGCGAACCGCGGCACCACAAACGTAATCAGAAATATAAATAGCCCCGTCACCATCACCACCAGCAGCGCCGGGTAGATCAGGCTCGCCTTCAGCTTCTTGCGAAACGTCAACGACACCCGCTGAAAATCCAGAAACCGCTGCAGCACCTCTTCCAGGTTGCCCGATCGCTCCCCCGCCAGCAGCGTCGTCGTATACACAATCGGAAATCCCCCCTGCGCCTCAAACGCCTGCGAGATCGATTCCCCCGTCTTCACCCGCGCCGCCACATCTTCCAACTGCGCGCGAAAGTGCGGCAGTTTCTGGCGCTTCGCCAGCAGCTCCAGCGACCCAAGTATCGGCAAACCCGCCTTGATCAATGTTAAAAATTGCTGGTTGAAGACCAGAAACGTCTCCAGCTTCACCTTTTTCTTGCTCGCCCCCAGCACGCTCTTCGCTTTCACCGAGTAGACGTAGTATCCCGCCTGCGTGAATCGCGCCCGCAGCTCCTCTGCCGTCGCCGCCGCGTGGCTCTGCTCCATCACCCGTCCCCGCTCATCCGCCAGCTTGATCACAAACTCAGTCATAGATCCTTATTCCACCCGCCAAATCGCCATGGAGTCACTACGTTCATCTTAGACGGTTCCGCTAGCGGGTCAGTTTGAATACTTTTGTGTAGTGGACCAGCTCGAATTGTTTTGCTAAGGGCACGCCTTGCCATGTCACTTTGTAGTTATAAACAAGTGCGATTTTCCCTCAACCGCCGCAAAGCAGGCAGTATCATTCTTGCATTCAATCGGAGGCGTTTTCTTTGCGGACGTGCCTATCTCTTCTGGCCTTACTTCTCTTTCCTGCCACCCTCTCCCACGCGCAACAAACCTCGCCCCCGCCCTTCACCCCCATCGCACCGTCGCCCTCGGGCGACCCCTTCCTCGTCGCCAACCTCGGACAAGCCACCGTCCCCCTCGACGGCCTCTGGCAGTTTCACCTCGGTGACGATCCCGCCTGGTCCTCCCCCACCTTCGACGACTCGCACTGGGAGCAACTCACCGCCGACAAGCCCTGGGGTGCGCAGACCCACTACGACTACAACGGATTCGCCTGGTACCGCCGCCACATCATCCTCTCCCCAAACTCCATCGCCGCCATCCCTGACCTCGCTATCCGCATGCCCATGGTGGACAACGCCTATGATCTCTACTGGAACGGCCAGCTCGTCGGCCAGGTAGGCAAGCTTCCGCCCCACCCGGTCTGGTACTGGAGAGAGAATCCGCAACTCGCCAACTTCGCCCTCGGCAAGCCAATCGCCGGCGTCCTCGCCATCCGCATCTGGTCCGCCCCCTTTCACTCCTTCTCACGCGGAGAAGAAGGCGGTCTCTGCGCTCCTCCCCTCCTCGGCACATCAGCAGCTCTTGCGCCTCTCGCCGAAGTCTTTCGCTACACCAGTCTTCGCTCCCACCAGTACTTAATCGCTGTTAATCTCCTCTATGCCATTGTCGCCATCCTCGCCTTCCTGGCGTGGCTGCGCGACCGCAAAGAGCGAGTCCTCCTGTGGACAGCCGCCTACACTGCAAGCGAAGTCATCGCCTTCTTTCCCTTTCTATATTTAACAGGACCGCATCTCTCATTCCGGCTTCAATTCGGCGCCGAAGGCACCCTGTATTGCCTCACTGACATCGCTCTCTGGTTCCTGCTCCTCTATCTGCTCGATCTCAACCGCCGCCCCGGCATCGTCCGAGCCACCCGGATCTGCGCCTGGATCTCCCTCATCACCTCGCTCATCGAAGGCAGTCTCCAGTTCTACGACTGGAGCAGCGGCCACACCAACATCTACCTCGCCGGAGACATCACCTTCACCCTCATCCCCACTCTGCTTGAGCTCTATCCCCTCGTCCTCATCTGCTTCGCTCTTCGGCAGCGCCGCAGTCTCGCTGCCTGGCTCGTTGCCGTCTTCGCCCTGCTCGCCACCTTCTTCAGCACCATGCCGAATCTCTTTGGCCAGGCCCACCGCTTCACCCACTGGAACTTCGCCAATAAATTCAATCCCGAATTGTTCACGATTAACGGCAACGTCTTCGACGCACGCGCAATCGCCTCCATCCTCCTCCTGCTCTCTATCGTCTACGCTGTCTGCCGCTACGCCATCGATCAGAACCGCCGCCAATCTTCCCTCGAAAGCGAGTTCAAAAGCGCCCAGGAGCTCCAGCGCATCCTCATCCCCGAAACTCTCCCGCCGCTGCCCGGATTCGCCGTCACCAGCGCCTACCGTCCTGCACAGGAGGTCGGCGGAGACTTCTTCCAGCTCATCGCCCTCAAATCAGGCCCCCACTCCAACCCGTCCTCTCTCTTCGTCCTCGGCGACGTCAGCGGCAAAGGCCTCAAAGCCGCCATGTCCGTCGCCCTCATCGTCGGCACCATCCGCAGCCTCGCCGATATCTTCCAGCGCCCCGCCGACATCCTCGCCGGCCTCAACCGCTGCCTCCACGGCCGCATGCAACACGGCTTTGCCACCTGCATCATCGTCCGCATCGACCCCGATGGCGCCTGCACCTTCGCCAACGCCGGCCATCTCCCGCCCTTCCTCAATCAACGGGAGCTCGAGCTTCCGTCCGCGCTCCCCCTCGGCCTCACACCCTCCGCCAGCTACGACGAAACCACCATCCACCTCAACATCGGCGACCGCATCACTCTCTACACCGATGGCCTTCTCGAAGCTCGCAACCCAACCACCCACGAGCTCTTCGGCTTCGATCGCCTCCGGCAGCTCCTCTCCTCCCAGCCCAACGCAAAACAGGCCACAGAAGCCGCAGTCGCCTTCGGCCAGGACGACGACATCACCGTCCTCACCATCACCCGCCTCGCCACCGGAGTCGAATCCACCACCCACCTCGAAGCCCCCACCCTCGTCGCCTCCCGCACCTGACCCCCGCCATCCCCACCTATCGCCGCAGTTTGAATTTTCCAAAACCGGGTGCCCCATCTTCGCGACGGCTTTATCGTCGATAAGGTGGGTCATCGCGCAAAGCGCGATCCGCACTCCTTACCCAACCCATACCTACGTCATCCTGAGCGAAGCAGATCACAGCACCATCGTGATCTGCGCAGTCGAACGGACCCAGAAGAAGCCCCACAACCGAAACCGTTCGATACTTTCAGCCACAATGCTTCATTCCACTCTGTCCTATCAGCATGGTTTAGCAAACTACAGCGGGTGCCCCATATCTCGATTTTGAGATGTGGGCATCGAGCGAAGCTCGACCGCTCTCACCACCCAGCCGCGCAATTCGCCAAACATCGCTACGCCTCCCGCCCCACCAGTTCCATCTCACCATTCACCACAATCGGGTCTTCCTCCATCCAAAGCACAATCGCCTGCCGCAGCGTAAATCCCAGGGCCGCCATTGTCCACACCCAGGTAGCCAACAATTGGCCGCTCGCAGGCCGCGAAGTCAATACATCCCGCAGGCTCCAAATCCCTGCGGAACCCAACAGTATCCATGCCATCATGCGCTGCACCTGCGCCCGCAGTTTGTCATCTTCATGCCTCAACCGCTCATCTTGGACCGTAGGAAACCGGCTATCCCCGCGCTTCACCCATGTCCCCAGCGGACTCGATCGCTCCAGCCGGCACACGTCACCCTGTTGCTCCTCCGGCAGTTGCGCAAAAGGTTCGCCGTAGAAGTGCAACGAAAAGTCATCCAGGCTGACCAGACGCCTCGGCTTCTCCAGCCATCGCTTCGTCCATCCCCTCATCCACACCGCCTCCACTAGTTTTCCATACGACAGTGGGCTCCATCCCACGATCCATACAAACGTCCAGAGATCGAGAGCCGCGCGGCCCTGTGCGGGTAGATGTCTCCACAACAACCACCCATACGCCAGAACCAAAACGCCCACAAACACTCCCCTCGCCGCCACGCCCAGGCTATCTTTCATCCCACGCTCGATCACCCGCGCATACGAGAGCATCAACAGCACCAGAAACAACCTCCCCGCCCACCGCGGCTGCACCCACACCACCACCAGAAACGCCGCATACGTCGCCACAACAGCAACCCGTCGCCGCCACCGCGACCGCATATCAATCCCACACCAATGCAACTTCTTCGCCTCCGTTGCCAACATCGCTAAGCCTCGCTCCGCACCATTGCCATCTCTTCCGTAATCTCGCGCGGATCGCGTTCCGTCCACAGCACTCGCGCCTGCGGCAGCGTCCATACCAGCACCAGTACCATCAGAAAATCCGCCGCGACCTCCATCCCCACTAAAGGACGTTTCGCTTCGGAATATCGTCCCGCCGCACACGCGAGAAATATCGCAACCCATCGCGTCGACCAGCGCACCGCTCCGTCCCGCTCCTGCCTCTCTCGCTCATCCAGCGATTCGGGCGCGCTCCGCCGAGGCACCTTGAAGTTGCCCACACGATATCTCTTCAACAAATCCGCCTGCTGCCCCTCCGTAGCCTCATCGAATGAGGCCGCGCCATAGCGGTATCGGGCCCACTCATCCAGCCCGTTCACGATCATCCACCCCTGGGGCCGGCCGCTCAACGGCTCTTCGAAACTCTTCAGCGGTCCGCTCATGCGAAAGACCCCGACGAACTGAACCAGCAATACGAGAATCATCGTCGCAATCATCGGATGCCCCCACCACCGCTCATCCGAGAACGACATCGCCACCACAAGCCCCAAATACGTCACAATGACCGCAACCCGCCGCCGCCATCGCGGCCGCATATCCATTCCCAGCCACCGCGTCTTCTTCTCCTCAGCGCGTAACATCTTTACGCCTCCTTCTCCAAGGCAACCACCGTCGGCTCCCCCACTTCATCCGGCTCTGTCCAAAGTTGGATAATCTGTGGTAACGCCAGCACCAGCAACAACACCCACGTCAGCACCACCGGACCATCCGTCCATCCCGCGCGGAACCGCCCTGCCGGCAACAGATCCCATCCCAGCCAATACACCACAGCAATCGAAGGAAGCAGCACCTTCATCGCTTCATACCCCTGCAGATGCGACTCCGCTTCGCGCGCAGACTCTAACTCGTCGGGAAAATAGTTCAGCAGGTAAGTCCCCACTCGATAGCGCTTCAGTATCTCTTTCTGCTGCAGCACACCCAGCTTTTCAAACTCGGTCCCGTACTCCATCACCGAGCGATCATCCAGCGAACTCACTGGAATCGCCCGCTGCCAGTTCCACAGTCGAAAAATTCTTCCCACTGCATAAATCAACGGCAGCGCGCGAGCCCCCAACTGTCCCCATCGAAACGGTTCTCCAGCGAACGACAAGCCCATCGCCATAATCACAAAAAAGAATAGAACCTCAACCCGCCGCGATCTCTGCGTCCGATTCTTCATTGCCCGCCGAAATGCGCGACTCACCGCCATCTCACGCCTCCCGCTTCTGCATCACCGACACGCTCAGGTCCTTCAACTCATCCGGCTCTCTCCACATCAGAGTCATCTCCGGCAGAGTCAGCACAAACACAACCAGCCACATCATCACCATGGGAGCATCCGTCAGTTTGCGCCTGAGCAGACCATCCGGAAGCCATAGATAGACCGCCCAATAGGCACCCGCGAAGATCAGCAAAGCGGGGCGCAAAAACGCGAACGCCCTCTCTAACGCCGTACGCCGCCCCGCAAGCGCGAACTCGTCCTCCCGGTCATACGCCTCCCTGCTTCCGGGCTCTCGGGTCCGGTCAACCGCCCGCACCTGTTCGGTCGTCAGTCGGTTGAATCCCACTCCATACATCGCAATGGAGCGCTCATCGAGATCCCTCAACGACCGCATCACCCGGAGAGGCCGGTACCAGTTAAGAACAGTGAACAGGAATAAGACAGCAGTTAACATCTGCCAGAGAAAATCCAGATGCCGAGTATGATCCAGCCCGGCGTTGTTGAGGAAGGCAAGCAGAAGCACCACATACAACACCGCAACCTCCACCCTTCGCCAACGCCGAGCCTCAGCCTTCATCAAAAACCAAAGGAACCAGCGAAACCCCTTTAGCATCCACTCTTTCATCGCTAAGCCTCCCGCTTCTGCATCTCGTACACCTGCTCACTCAAGGGACGAAATGGGTCGGGTGAAAATACCGCCTCCACCGGCAGCCGGAAGAACCGGCTGATCTTGAACGCCAGCTCCAGCGAGGGCGTATAGTCCCCCCGCTCCAGGAATCCAATCGTCTGCGGATTCACCCCAACCTCCCGCGCCAAAGCCTGCCGGCTCAAAGCCCGCTCGGAACGAAGGACAGCAATGCGGTTATAGAGCATCTGTTCTCCTCTCAACAGGCGCGGAGACTACTGCAGCGCAGGAACCGAAATGTTAATTCCGTCCACATCCGAGTCCAGCACCTGCACCTCCTGCGTCGTCTGACCGTAGTTATGAACCGTCTTCTTATGTGCGACCGCCGTTCCCAGCGTCGAGGTCGTCTCCGTCGTCACCGCATCCTGCACATTGTGCGTCTCCAGCTTGTAGTACGAGTTGCCCGGAACATAGTCGAACCAGAAGCTGCCGTCCTCGTGGATCGTCGCCGTAAACTGCACGCTGCCGTCGTTCTTGTCCGTCAATTCCACTGTGCCGAAGTTCACCGCGTGGGAATCCACCTTCGCCGTCACATGTCCGCTGACCATGTGCATCAGGTGCAGCGGGATCACAATCTCAATGCCGCTACGCTCATCGCCCGCCTTCACGCTGATCGGTTTTGCATCGGCAACGTGCATCGAACCGCCCGAGTACACCGCAAGCCTAGTCCCCATCAGAGCGGCAAGATTCCCCATCCCCATTCCCGCGCCGCTCGAAATCGGTGCGAACCCCCCGCGATCCAGTCCCGTAAGGTTCTTTCGCGCCTGCAGCAGATAGTCGCCGCTCGGAAGCCCACTCAGCCGGAAGTGGCCCGTGTCGTCGGTCGATACCGGCAGATGCAGCAGATTTTTCAGTCCGCCGGTCCCCAGCGGATTCGACGAGCCAAAAGGATTTGAGCCGGTCCCTTCCTTCTCCGGCGCATCCGCCGATAGCACCTGCCACCCAATCGCCGGCGACCCATCTTCAAAGATCACCCTTCCGCTGATCGACGCCCCGCGCTCCAGCCGTAGATCGACGTGCGCCCCTTCGCTTCCGGTGACCGTCACCATCTGCGCCGCCGCTCTGATCCGCTGCTGCATCGCCGGGTCCTGGCTGGCAAAATCCTCCGGAGAAAACTCTCCCAATGGATCGATATATCCACTCAGCGTCGCTCGTATCTGGTACGTCCCGGGCGGCACGTTGGTGAACCGATACGTTCCGTCGAGCGCCACCGGCACCGTGTGACCCGCGTCCGCCATCATGTTCGCCGTCCTCATCAACTCCGCGCTCTGCCGCTTCTGGTCCGCCTCCTGCTCCTTGGTCAGCTTCAACTTCTTCGCATCGTCTCCACCCGCCATTCCCCGCAGTGCATCCAGCCCCTTCATCATCTCGTCCCCGGCATTGGATGGAACCGTCGACCGAAGGATCACCTGAGCCAGACGCGCCGGCGCATTCGTATCCGCACAGACCACCGAACCCGTAACCGTAGCGGCGGACTGAGCCACCGGTGCTGCAGCCGGAGCCGAATCCTGCCCAAGAGCCCAACCGGAAACCAAGCCACACCAAATCACTCCGGCCAACCGAAATCGCCGCCCGCAGAAAAATGATTCAATGCTTTTACCGATCATAAGTCCTCGCAGGCAAAACAATACATTGCGTATAAGCAACAGTCAAGCCGATCAAGCCATGAAACCAAAAATATTGTTCAAAGAAATGGAAAATTTTCAGCCACCACAGATCATGTCCTCAAGCCACCACGATCCACCACAAACTCACCACAAATTCACCATCAAAACACCACAAAAAAACACCCGTTTTTTCCCAACCCCCTTCAAAAACCCCCATAAAACCACAAAAAAAGCCCCGGCAACCGCCGGAGCTTTTTTTCTGCAAAAATCCAAAAACTAAACGCTGAAACTCGACCCACACCCACAGGTGCTCTTTACCGCGGCATTCTCAAACTTGAACCCCGCAGCCTCCAGCGTCTCTACATAGTCCACCGTGCAGTTCTGCAGATACATCGCCGAGGTCGCGTCCACAAACACCTTTAGATCCTCAAACTTATAGACTTTATCCATCATCCCGCTCTGATTCTCAAACGACATCGAATACTGAAAACCCGAGCATCCGCCGCCAACCACACCAATGCGCAGCCCCGCCGGAACCGGATTCTGCGTCGCCATAATCTCCCGAACTTTATTGATCGCAGCCGGAGTCAAAGTGACCGGCGTAGTCGAAGCAGGCGCGCCAACCACCACTTCTGGGGTAACCGATGCAGTAGACATTGAAATCTCCTTATCTATCCAAACTACTTAAGTGTATGCGCCTGCCCACACTCCGGCAAGCCCTATCAAAACAGATGCAAATTGCGCCATTTTGATTCATTTTGCGCAAACACAACGTTCATCCATTGCTGCTACTATTTGTTCGATCCAACATCCAAAAAATATGAAGTTCATCCGTCTCATTTCGAATGCCTTCATCAACACCATGGGGATCACCCAGCCCTCGCCGCAAGCCGCAAACCGCGCTGCCTGGTTCATCTTCGCCATGCTAACTGCGGTGCTCGCCGCTGTCGCCACCATCGCGTTCACGGCCATCCATTGGGCCTCTCACCACTGAAGCCCCGTTCACGTTGCAACCTGCGTTCCTCCAAGGAAAAAGACTGTTTTCCCTCTCCTCCAGTGGCGTATGATTGCGGCGGACGATCTGTTGCCCTGAACCATTTCCCTACCTCAGGCCAACGACCTTCTGAAACGCAGGCCCTTTCATTGGGGCGGAGGAACAGCGATGAGAGCTATGGATGCTATACCGGTCCTGTTGATTATTTGGGCAGCAATAGTGGCTTGTTTTCTCGGTATGCTCGCCTATAAAGGACAGCTGACTCGCTACGAAGAGGACCAGCTCTTCCTTAGCGAGACGGTCTCAAACGAACAAGAGCTCCAAACCGAAATTATTCGGAAAGTAAACAAGATCCAGCCATTCGTCCGCCTCTTTGGCGTGGCCTCGGCTTTGATGACCGCTGGCATTATCGGCATCTTTACCTACGACGCCTGGCAGCACCTCAAGTAGTCATCCAAGAGTTGATACCGTGAGCAAAGAGCCAGAGACTCTCTCTGGCTCTTTGTCGTTGAGGCCTAAGCGTTATACGTCGACGAAGAGACCTTCCCACCGCGTCCGGTCCAGTTCGTATGGAAGAACTCGCCACGCGGTTTGTCGACGCGCTCATACGTATGCGCACCAAAGAAATCCCGCTGTGCCTGTAGTAAGTTCGCCGGCAACCGCTCGCACCGGTACCCGTCATAGAACGAGAGTGCCGTAGTAAACGCCGGCATCGGCACCCCAATCTCAATCGCGTGAATAATCGCCTTTCGCCACGACGCCTGATACTTACTCAGAGCGTTCGAGAAGAAATCATCCATCAGCAAATTCTCCAGTTTCGGATTCTTATCAAACGCCTTCTTGATATCTCCCAGGAAAACACTGCGAATGATGCAGCCACCGCGCCACATCAGCGCGATCCCGCCCATATTCAAATTCCACTTCATCTCCTTTTCCACCGCGCGAAGCAACATATACCCCTGCGCATAGCTGATCATCTTCGAGCAGTACAGTGCCCGCCGCACGTCCTCGATAAACTCTTTCTTGTCAGCCACCGTCAGCGTGTTCTTCGGCCCCTTCAGCACCTTCGAAGCCGCCACACGCTCATCCTTCAACGCTGAAAGACATCGAGCAAACACGCTCTCCCCAATCAGCGTCACTGGCATTCCAAGGTCGAGTGCAGAGATCGCCGTCCACTTCCCCGTTCCTTTCTGCCCAGCGGTGTCGAGAATTTTGTCGACCATCGGCTTGCCGTCGTCGTCCTTCTTCGCGAAGATTTCCGCCGTAATCTCGATCAAATAGCTGTCGAGCTCACCCTTGTTCCACTCCGCGAACACCTCATGCAACTGATCGGCATTTAGTCCCAACCCATCCTTCAACAACTGATACGCCTCGCAGATCAGCTGAATATCGCCATACTCGATTCCGTTGTGCACCATCTTGACGTAGTGCCCTGCCCCATCCTCGCCGACCCAATCGCAGCACGGAACCCCACCCTCCACCTTCGCCGCAATCGCCTGGAATATCTCCTTAACATGCGGCCATGCCGCGGGATTTCCTCCGGGCATAATTGACGGCCCAAACCGCGCACCCTCTTCGCCACCGGAAACACCGGTCCCGACAAACAGAATTCCCTTTTCAGCCAGCGCTTTTGTACGCCGGTTCGTATCGGTGAACAACGAGTTACCCCCATCAATCAGGATGTCGCCCTTCTCCAAATACGGCAGTACATGCTCAATCGTCTGATCAACAACCTCGCCAGCCTTCACCATCAACATCACCCGCCGCGGCAGCTTCAGCGCCGCACAAAGGTCCTTGGCTGAGTGCGTCCCCACTACATTTGTTCCCTTAGCCTCATCGGCCAGGAACTCGTCCACTTTCGACGTCGTGCGATTGAACACCGCGACCTTATATCCGTGGTCGTTCATGTTGAGCACCAGGTTCTGGCCCATCACCGCCAAGCCAATCAAGCCGATATCGCAAGTTCCCTCTGCCATCACAATCTCCAGAGCGTGTCCCGTCCGGGGCAGCGCAAAAAATATGCACCAAAACTCACTTCTCCACCAATCAAAAAGTGGTCAGTCCACGAATTTTCTCACACGTATCTTGGGAAAGATAGACAACCGACACCGCGCCAAATCAACGTGTAGCCGGTGAAGGATCTACTTGCCCTTCACCGCGATCACTTCAATCTCCACCAGCGCCCAGGGAGCAGCCAGCGCCGCTACCTGCACCGCGCTCCTGGCCGGCTTGTTCGGTTGATCCTTCGTTCCGAAGAACTGCGTGTACGACGCCTGCAGTCCCGAAAAATCCAGCTTCCCTCCGTTCGTCGGATCGCCCGCCAGGAACACCGTCATCTTTACTACATCCTTCATATCGAGCCCCTGCTCCTGCAGCAGTCCCTGTATCTTCTTGAGTGCGCTCATCGCCTGCGTCTTCGTATCGCCGTAGACCGCCGCGGTTCCCTTCGCTGCGTCAGCAGGGGTCATTGGCGACGCCACTTGCCCACTCAGATAGAGCGTATCTCCGGCCCACACTCCACTCGCGATCGGAGACTTCTCATTCGTCTGCAGATGCTTCACCGCAGTCTGAGCCTGCACTGTACAGGCAACTCCTACCGCCCAAATCGCAATCGCTGCAAGCCTAATCGTCATCGCTCTCTCCCTCATAAATTCACCCCTGCACCACGCCACTGCCTAACCCCGCCAACCTCGCCGCATTCACTCTATCCGCGAGCATTCCCACCGCGCGTCGTGCACTCAACGCCGCACCCTCCTGCCAGGCCACGATATGGCTGACATGGCAACCTACAAAAAAAACCGGCCCATCCGGCTGAATCAGCGTCTCATATCCTGGACTCGTGGCCGAACCTGTAATATTCCGTTGTGGCCGCGGTCTGTTCTCGCCAACGAGATAAGAGTCTATCCACGATCCTTCGCTATACGGAATCTTCCCCCAGCCAATATAGACGGGCTTCTCCAACTCATGGCTATGACCCGGGTGAAGCTGCTCCACCGACTGCCGCGACGCCGCAAACTTCTCCGCCATCGTCAGCTTCTGAAAATCCGTACCCCGTTCCTCTGAGTAGCCGGACACCAAAACACCCCGGCTGGAAAACATTCCTGCCGAAGGCAGCCAAACTGGACTGCAGCCCTTCGTCACAAATTCCATCCCTCCATACACGTTGTAGTCCTGTTCCCAGAAACGCCTGGCCTCCCACGCAATCTTGTACGCATCCCCATACACGCACTCATCGATCACTTTCTTGTACGGCGCGGAAAAATCATTCGGCGTCTTCCGCAACATCGTTAGTGGCATCCCGCAAAAGCAGTAGTCGGCCTCGATCGTCTTCGCACTTCCATTCTGCATATACCCAACGCGCACCCCCTTGGCCGTTTTCCGTATCTCCGTAACCGGCGCGTTGTACTCCACCACAGATCCCAGCACCTTCGCAAAGGCATAAGGGATCCGGTCCATCCCACCCACCGGTTGGAACATCGTCGCCTGCATGTCGAAGTTCTCTTCAAACAGCATTGCATCCCAGAACTGTTCGTCCAGTAGCGTATGCATGTCGATCGGCTGGTTCAGCGTTCCGGCCAGATCGCCCGCCCCCGGTTCCACCGCATATCCCGCGCGGTTGGACCCAACATACTTTCCTGCGTCGTCCAATGGGCCATACGATCGCAAAAATGTAAGCGTCCGGTCCCTGTCTTCCTTCGTCATCTCCGCATCCAGCGCACCGGCGTTTATGCACTTGCCCAATAGCTCCGAGACGTGGCCTCGTGTGTCGTTGATTGCCCTTCGCTGTTGTATTGGAGCTCCACCATTCACCCCGTCATGCTGCAGATAACTGCTCCGCGTGGTATTCACCTCCACCTCGAGCGGCACTCCTAATTCTTTGCAGTAACCCAGAATAGTCCGGTGTACCGATGGCAGCCGTGCCGCACCGGCGTTCTGGTAGTTCCCCTCATCGAAGCTGCACATCTGCGTCGTCCCATCGGTAGAGACAATTTTCGATCCCCCCCGCAGCGTCCAGACCCGGCCGCCCGGACGCTCCCGTGCCTCCAGCACCGTCACTTCGTACCCAAGTTTCCTCAACTCATAGGCCGAAACCAGCCCTGCGATCCCACCCCCCAGAACCACTACCTTGATGCCTTTACCCGATCCGGCCGTTGCCCGAATCGGCTCCTGCGCGGTCGCCTGCATTGGCATCAATCCAAGAGATTGCATCATGACGAACGTAGCGCTGTATCCCCCGGCTTGCCCTATGCGCGTCAAAAACTCACGGCGGGAAATCCTCATCAGAACCCCCTTTCTCCAAACAACCTGATAAAGCTTGGTCTTTTCTGAATCAACCGGTTAGAAGCAGCCGACCGCGAAAACTCCTTCGCCCGGTGCAACCTCCGCTGGCAACAACACGAAGCACCCATACCGGAAAACCGCGCTAACCCATTGATTTTTTACTACGTTCACTTTATCGCAAACTGCAAGATTTCGACTATTTCGGAGCAGCGTTTCTTCTGTTCGGGATAAACACGCATCCCAATGCGTCCCTGTCGCAAGCGACAGTTGCGGTTCTTCCAGTGATGCCTACGATCAACATGATGCTGGATCAGGCGGTGGCACCCCTGTCTTAAGGGACAGTTGGCAAAGTCTGTTGTCAGGAGAATGATCCAGTAGGCGAATAAGACGAAAGCAGCAATACACGAAAGAACGGCAATGGTAATGATGCAGACTCTGAGTGCACTGTTCGCTATAGATCCTTTTCACGTGCAGGAAGTTACTCGCTCTGTGATCGAAGTAGGCGCATCAGCCATAGATGCGATGGCGGTCGTGCTTATCCTAAGCGTGTTTGTCTGGGCATCTGCTCGTTTTCTATTGCATACCGGACGGCATGCCGACAACGCCTACGAGAGATACAAGCTTCTTTTAGGTAGAGCTCTGTCACTCGGGTTGGAATTTCTTGTTGCAGCCGATGTGATCCGAACAATAACTACGACACCCTCCTTCACGAATATTGGAATCCTGGGCGCAATCATCCTGACTCGCACGTTTCTGAGCTGGTCTTTGGTAATGGAAATGGAAGGCCACTGGCCTTGGCATTCGGCGCCAATTCGAAGTGCGCAAGTTGTGGATTGAAGGGAAGAATCGCTCTGGAACACATCCTTACGCGAGTCTGGGTTGGTTTGGAGAAATGAGGTGCAAAAAGTGGCTCTTATGATGGACGACGCCCTACCACGTGGGATGAGTTCACAACGGAATTGCCGCAGGATGCGGTTACTCGTGGCGACGCGAACCAGTTCTCCACTTCAAACAAAGTCTGGCCCAGCGCAGAGGGCACCCATGTAACACATCAACCGTTTATTTCGGCTTCCGATGCGGTTTTTTCGGGCTCAAGCCGCCAACCTTAACGCAAATCAACTGAGAGGAAGGAACAAATCATGGCTACAAAGAAACCCAATATCCTGATTCTCTGGGGCGATGACATCGGCACGTGGAATGTCAGCTATTTCAGCCGAGGCATGATGGGCTACCGAACCCCGAACATCGACCGCGTCGCCAACGAAGGCGTCGCCTTCACCGACTTCTACGGCCAGCAAAGTTGCACTGCCGGACGTGCAGCATTCATTTGCGGCCAAAACCCGCTCCGTACCGGGCTGACCAAAGTCGGAATGCCGGGAGCTACTGTGGGCCTTCAGGCGGAGGATCCGACTATCGCCGAACTGCTCAAACCACTCGGCTACGCCACGGGACAATTTGGCAAAAACCACCTCGGCGATCGAAATGATTTCTTACCGACCGTACACGGATTCGACGAGTTCTTCGGAAATCTCTATCACCTGAACGCGGAAGAAGAGCCGGAGCTGCCCGACTATCCTAAGGACCCGAAGTTCAAGGCGGCGTTCGGACCTCGCGGCGTGCTCCACTGCTTTGCTACGGACAAGGATGACCCAACGACTGATCCCCGCTGGGGCCGAGTAGGTAAGCAGACGATTAAGGACACCGGCCCCTTGACCAAGAAGCGTATGGAAACTGTAGATGAGGAGATCACGGCCGCAGCTCTTGGCTGGATGGAGAAGCAGGCCAAAGCGGATAGACCTTTCTTCCTCTGGTACAACTCGACGGCCATGCACTTCCGAACCCATCTAGCCGACAAGAACCGCGGCAAGAGCGGCCAGGACGATTACAGCGACCGGATGGTCACACACGACGAGCAAATCGGCCAGATGCTCGATAAGCTCGACGAACTAGGCATCGCCGATAACACCATTGTCATGTATTCCACCGACAACGGCCCGGAGAACGATACCTGGCCCGATGGCGCCAACACGCCGTTCCGCGCACAGAAGGACACGAACTGGGAGGGTGCTTGGCGCGTTCCCGCGTTCATCCGCTGGCCGGGCAAGATCAAGGCGGGCTCCGTTCTGAACGGGATCGTATCCCATCAGGACATGCTGCCCACATTGCTGGCCGCAGCGGGCGATCCGGACGTCAGCCAGAAGCTCTTGACCGGCTACAAGGCAGGAGATAAGACCTTCCGGGTGCATATCGATGGCATCAACGTGCTGCCTTATCTGACAGGCGAGGTAAAAGAGAGCCCCAGAGAAAACTTCTTCTACGTCAGCGATGATGGCGGCATCATGGCGGTACGGGTAGGTGACTATAAATTGGTGTTCGAAGAGCAACGTGCAACAACAATGCGGGCTTGGGCGGAGCCGTTCGTGAAGCTACGCCTTCCATATATCTTCCACCTTCGTCGCGACCCCTTTGAGCGTGCCGAATTCAACTCGAATACCTACCTTGATTGGATGGTCAATCACGTACCACAGCTTTACCAATGCCAGGCAGTCGTTGCGGCCCAGATCGAGAACTTCGTTAAGTACCCGCCACGTCAGAAGGCAGCCTCGTTCAATCTCGATGCCGTACTGGCGTCGTTGGGACCGGCACAGGCCGCGGAAAAAGCCGCAGAGGCAAAAGCTGCAGCCAACGCCAACCAGCCAGCACCCGCTGGAACTAAGTAACTATTGCCCTGTCAAAAAGGGAGGTCGACAAGACCTCCCTTTCGACATACCTTGTAACCTAGTAAATGGGTATTTGGCACAGGTTGATAGATACTGGCAGACAATGATCTGCCCGACCACCTCTGGAATTGCGGCACACTTTTGTCATGAGCCAACTAGCAGAACTAGCTTCGCCGCTACTCGATGTCACAGATGAGGTCCGTAGTTTCTACGACCGGTATCCATATCCTCGGCCTGTCGATAGCCTTGATCAATATCGTCAGCAATGGGAAGACCCGAACAGACGCCGCGCGGATCATCATCTCTTCTGGCCGGACAGGCCATATAGAGAAGACCACTCCATTCTCATTGCCGGTTGCGGGACATCTCAGGCAGCAAAGCATGCCTTGCGTTGGCCGACAGCTCAGATTATCGGTATCGATGTAAGTGCTACGAGTGTTCAATGCACGGAAGACCTCAAACGTAAATACAATCTGAAAAATCTTCAGGTCCGCCGGCTTGCCATTGAGCAGGTGAACCAATTGCAGACGAATTTCGATCAGATTATCTGCACAGGAGTTCTCCATCATCTTGCAGATCCCGACGCCGGACTTGCAGCTCTGCGCGGCGTACTCGAACCGGTAGGAGCTATTCACCTCATGGTGTACGCGCCTTACGGGCGAACAGGAATTTACATGCTGCAGGAGTTCTGCAGGCGGCTTGGCGTCCGTGCCACGGATGAGGGAATTCGCGATCTCATCGCTGGACTCCGATCGTTACCTCCGGGCCATCCGCTGCAAAATCTGCTGCGCGAGGCTCCTGATTTTAGGCAGGGGCCAGCGCTCGCCGATGCGCTTTTGCACCCGCAGGATCGTGCGTATTCCGTTCCTCAGTTTTTCGAATTTATCGAGCGGGCCGGACTGACATTTGGCCGATGGATAAAGCAGGCGCCCTACTCCGCTCGCTGTGGTGTGATGGCGCATATACCTCAAGCCTCTATGATGACGCAGCTCGCACTGGCAGAGCAGTATGCTGCCGCAGAGCTCTTTCGTGGCACATTGGTTCGTCACAGCGCTATTGTTTACCGGAGTGAAGGGCACGATGCCTTCCATCCAATCAACTTCACAGGAGATGCGTGGCTCCGGTATGTGCCCCTTCGCATGCCAGAGACAATCAGTGTTCAAGAGCGCCTGCCTCCCGGCGCCGTAGCTGTTCTGATAAACCAGAATCACACCTGCACGGATCTGTTCCTGCCCATCAGTTCAATCGAAAAGACCTTGTTTGACAGCATTGGCGGCCATCGTACCGTCAGCGATATCTTGCAGCCGTTATTGCCGGGAGAACCGCAACTGGTGGATATTGCGCGCACCTTCTTCGAACGGCTCTGGTGGCATGACCAGGTGGTATTCGACGCATCCGGTAAGCAGGCGGTGCCGAACGCAATTCTTTCTTCCTTGGAAGCAGGCCAGGTGTAATGCGAGATATATCTACGCAGCTTTCCACCGTCAGTCCATGGAGTCCCGACTGGGCATGGAGTATGCCGCTTATTGTCATTACGGTAGTCGTCCACGCCTATGGTCTTGGGCTGCTCAATCACAGAGCTTCCTTCATCCTGAGAGGCAATCGCAAATCACGCCTCGCGCACATACTGCCAATGCTCGTCGTCGGAGGTTCTGCCCTATGGGCCACCATCCTTCACGCTCTTGAAGCAGCAATGTGGGCCGCCGCTTACTTCCTGCTTGGCGCACTTCCCAACCAAAAGGAAAGCATGCTCTATTCGCTGGGCGCCATGACCACGTACGGACGATCTGACCTCTCACTGGAGCCCCGATGGCGGTTGATGGGATCGCTGGAGGCGCTGGATGGATGGATTCTGTTCGGGCTTACCACTGCGTTTATGTTCGCCGTCATTCAAAGAGTCTGGGTCAACCGCGACCGCCTGACTCAGCCCGGTGTTTGATAAAACCGCACAGCGCTGAATCTCCGCGTCTCTTTTCGGACAAAGAAAGTTCCCTCGTCTAAAACGGACCTCTGCGCAGCAAAACACCATAAAAAGCAATGACTCCAATCAAGATGACAAAGAGCGCTACAACGAAGGAGACCGACCACAAATGCCGCTGCTTCGCTATTCCAATCTCGTTTAGAAAACTCCGATGCTGCCAGGCTGCAGCTATCAGCGCCGTTGTACCCAGAGCGATAAGGCTCAAGCCCAGGTTACGCGGTGCGTTTGGACTCTTGATGTTGCCCGCCGCGACTTCTTCGGGCAGGTATTGGAAGAACTTGTAGATAGTGAAACCGAATCCGATCATTGAAAGCGCGGTTCGGATCCATGCCATTAGAGTTCTTTCCGATGCGATGATCGTACGATGGAGGGCCATTTCGGTACGTTCTTCGGCAAGAACCGTTCCCCTGTCTTTAGGCACAGCTTCATCGTGACTCATAAACAATTCCTCATGGCTCCCCTATGCTAACGCTGAAATTGGACTTGCGACGTCAAGCGCTGGACGGCGGCGCCATCTAATTTCGTGCCTTTTCAGAAACGCTCAGTTTTGCGTGCCTGGGCCCTCGGCGGGTGCGGCCAACGGCACGATTGACGGCCAGTGCTCCCGGACAGCAGCCACGCGGAAGACGAACGCAACCAGCACCGAGATCAGAGTAACGGGGAAAAAGGACTCCTGCCGATTTTGCATCACAGCGAGCAATGTATAAACCGTACTCGCGAGTATCGCCGTCGTGACAAGCTGCTCCGACGGTCTCACGACTTCCGGCGTGACCCCGGAAAAGAGGTCGATCAATACTCCTCCCGCAGTAGTCGCGATCAGCCCGACGACGATCGCAGTAAAAATCCCAAGATGATGATTCAGCGCCTTATGTGCACCCAGAATTGCAAACCAGGGCAGCGTGAACGACTTGAAATAGGCTAGCGTCCTTGTGCGGAACCGTTCTTCTTTCGACGCGAGATAACGATAAATTGCCAGACCTAGTAAACCCATTAAGAGGCACACATAGAGATAGTTGGCGTTCTGCAGAGGTGAGGGGACTTCATTCAGCAGTACATCGCGCGTTACTCCGCCGCCGATGCCACCAAAGAAGCCCATGATTACCAACCCCGCAGCAGTGTAGCCGCGATTGTGCGACGGCTGGCGGGCTACGAGAACCCCGTACAGGGCATTGATGCCTGCGGAGAACATGTCGATTTCCGGAAAGCTTGGCAAAGTCATTTCGGTTTCCCCTTTGAGCGATTCGCGGGGGCCTGCGAACCCTCGAACAAAAAGTCCGATTTGACAACTACCCTATTTACAGGAGGCTAAGCTTACAACTGTCTCCAGCGACAGGTCGCTACGCTCCTGTGATCGGAACAGGAGTTGATCCTGGCTTTCCAGGTTTCTTTCGCATGTTGGTACAGTGCCGGCCATTCTCACACTCATCAAGAACGGCCTGAGGAACGTGTCGTCGGAGGTATTTGATACCAAGGGTAACCACGAGAACATCGTCCATTTGTCCGATGACCGGGATGAAATTCGGAATAAGTTGGATGGGACTAATGATATAGAGTGCGGCGCAGCCGGCGACCGCCTTCGCATGCCAGGGCACTTGAGGATGCACGAAAGATCGACGAAGAATTCGGAACTGCTTGAAAAAATGCCGAATCGAACTGTTAAGTTTATGTTCCGCTGGCGCCGGCATTTCCTCCCGAAGCGTTTCAACGGCACCAAGTTCCTCGTCAGGTCTGCTCGCCGCACGATCAATACATCGAAAGCCCACGTGGCTCATGCCGCTGTCGATCATTTGCGGTTGGCGCGCTGCAGGACGATAACGTAAGCAGTAATTTGGGGCGCATAGATGGGAGCCCCCCTTGACGACCTTTCGTGGAATAGGAAAGTTGGGCTGTCTCGGATCGTAGCTCTTTTCTTTCGCCCCGATACGGGGATTGTGAGCCGGTCCGCAGCATGACGGTGAAGCTTCATCCTTATGGCTGTTGACAAACCAATCCGAAGTCCACTCCCAGACATTTCCCGCCATATCGAATAATCCGTAACCATTGGGCGGAAAGGAGCCGACAGGGGAGGTGCCTTCGAATCCATCGACCAACAAATTCTGCCACGGAAATTCACCCTGCCATGAATTTGCCATGGCTTTTCCGTCAGGAAAGTGCTCATCCCCCCAGGTAAATTTCTTGCCCTCAAGTCCCCCGCGGGCCGCTCTCTCCCACTCGGCTTCAGTGGGGAGTTCTTTGCCTGCCCATGCGGCATAGGCTTCTGCGTCTTCGTACGCGACATGCACCGCCGGATGTTGTTCGATCCCCTTCACTGAACTCTGCGGACCCAGCGGATGGTTCCAACACGCTCCGGGAACCCATTCCCACCAATGGATATAATTCGCGAGATCAACTGGCCCCTCTCGCTTCCGGAAGACCAATGCACCCGGAACCAGGTTTTCCGGCGGAGCCCCGGGAAAGTCGTCGGGATTCAGGTCACGTTCTGCGACCGTGACGAAACCAGTCTCTTCGACAAAGCGCGCAAATTGTTCATTGGTGACCGCGTGCTGATCCATCCAGAAACCATCGACACTGACGGTATGGATTGGGCTCTCCTCGGGATAAAAATCCTCCGCCCCCATAAGAAAAGTCCCACCCGGAATCCACACCATGCCAGGCGGTGCTTGAGTGCGGGTCGTCTGCTGCAACGCCTCGTTGCTCATGTCGAACCTCCACCAACTTCCAGCGCGATTCGAGCTATCCACGCTCAGTTTGCTCTCTAGGCTCGAAGAAAAGCAAATTCCGGCCAATTTAGCGCTTTGTTTAAGTCCAAGACTATCGGGCCCGACATTGCCGCGCACCTGTCGCAGATGACAGGTTGCAATGTTTGGTCATCGCAATATTCAAATCTTCAACTTTACTTGCACAGCTTAGGTAGGACCATCCTTACACATTTCACGACAGGCGAAAATCGAAGAACCGAATGCATTTATCATCGAGTTAGTCGATTCAATTCGTATAGATTCGATTGACAGTGACGTTCAATTTCGCTTAGGTTAAATTAACCTGCCCGGTTCGATCGGGGCGTACTCTTTCCACCTTTTCTTACATTTGAACGAGGGCCGAATGTCGTTAGCCGGTAGGTTTTTCCTCCTAGCATTGCCATCTCTATTATGTGTTTGTTCCTTTTCAGCCGAAGCGCAAGTGGCTGCGAATCTGTCTGGAATCGTCACCGATCCAACGGGCGCTGCTGTTCCTGCAGCGACCGTGACGGCAGACGATATCGACACCGGAACTGCACGGACTACCCTTACTGATCAAGCAGGACACTATGAGCTGTTTGAACTCCCGGTTGGACATTATCAGGTACGCGCCCGGAAGCAGGGCTTTGCTGAGAGAGTGCGCTCAGGCATCGTCCTGGTCGTGGGACAGGACGCCACTGCAGATCTGATTCTTCAGCTTGGCGAGGTGAAACAGCAGACTACCGTGGTCGAGAATGTCCCGGTCGTAAACTTATCGACTCAGGACATCTCGGGGCTGGTTGGGGAGAAGGAAGTAAAAGCACTCCCGCTGAACGGACGCAGCTATGACCTGCTCCTGACTCCCAACCCAGGCATCGTAAATTTCACATCGCAAAAAACCGGCGGCATCGGAGTCTCAAACTCATCGACCGGAAACAACTTCGCGGTTTCAGGAAACCGCCCACAGCAGAATCTATTTCTTCTGAATGGCGTCGAGTTTACAGGCGCGGCAGAAAATAACATGCAGCCGGGTGGTCCGAGCCAGCAACTGATAGGTGTTGAAGCAGTCAGGGAATTCAATGTGTTGCGCGACTCATACGGCGCTGAATTCGGTAAGCGTCCCGGCGCCCAGGTCATCATCGTCACCCAGTCCGGCACCAATCAGCTCCATGGTTCTGCTTACGAGTTTCTGCGTAACAACGCTCTTGATGCCCCAAATTTCTTCGACGCAGGGTCAGCTCCCCCTTTCCAACGCAATCAGTTCGGAGTCTCACTGGGTGGGCCGTTGAAGAAGGATAAGACCTTCGTCTTCGCGAACTACGAAGGCTACCGCCAGAATCTGCATCAGACCTCCGTCGCATTCGTGCCTGATCTGGCCTCGCGAGCGGCCGCGGTAGCAAGCGTGAGGCCGTTGCTGAACCTGTGGCCGACACCGTCAGCGAATGATCCCGACTTCAATGGAATCGCGGCATTCTCCAGCAGTCCCCTGCAGACCGTCCGAGAAGACTTCGGAACTGTGCGACTCGATCAGACCTTCTCGCCGAAGGATACATTTTTCTCGGTCTATACGATCGACGACGGAGGCGATGTCACTGCTACCATCGCCAATCCCTACAGTACGGACATCTTGAGTTTGCGCGAACAGGTTCTCAGCGTCGAAGAAACCCATATCTTTTCTCCTTCGCTCCTGAATGTGGCTCGCTTCGGTTACTCCCGCGCGGGCTACTTTTTCACGGGAGAACCTACACCAGGTACACCCGCCGCGAGCGTTCCCGGCTTCCTCAGCGGCCGACCGGTGGGCGCAGTGGTGGTAGGCGGAAGCGCTGCCTCCAACCCTCAGGCACAAATTGGCCTGGCCGGAAGCAACAATGGAAGCAACCTGCCGATTGCACGAAATCTATTCACCTATGAAGACCGAGTGACCTTGTCACGCGGCAGGCACCAGATGAGCTTCGGCGCATGGTTACAACAATTCCAATCGAATGAAACGATCAATCTCAGCCAGTTTGGCCAGGCGACATTCACGAGCCTTCAGACGTTTCTCACTGGAACGACGAGCAGCTTCCTATATAGCCCCTCGCCGACAGAGATGAATTGGCGTTCCCTGTTCGGAGCTCTCTATGCACAGGATGTGATCCGGATAGACCCGAAGTTGACGCTCAGCCTGGGATTCCGCGCCGAATTCTCAACCGGCTGGAACGAGGCCCACGGACGCGCAGCCAACTATACCTTCACGAATGGAGTTATCTCCAGTCAGCCGCACGTTGGAAACAACGCCTTCACCACAAACAATGCAAAGCTTCTGCCGGAACCGCGAATCGGACTGGCATGGAGTCCGCGCCTCGACAAGACCGTTGTTCGTGCCGGCTTCGGAATGTACAACGAACTGCAGGATGCTCTGGGGTATCGCATGGATCAAAATGCACCCTTCAACCCAACCTACAGTATCGCTTCGTTGCCCGTGTCTAGCCTTCCCATCGCCCCGCAGGCTCCCATTCCGGCGAATGCTCTGCTGGTGCCGGGCGGTGTCCAACCCGACCTGAAGATTCCGACATTGATCTCTTATTCGTTGCGCGTCGAACAGGAGCTGACTCCTGATACGTCCTTAACGGTCGGATACATTGGCTCTCATGGGTACCACCAGATCATTGGAATCGATGGCAATCAGCCGGTCCCAACTATTTGCCCGGCATTAACATGTCCGACGGTCTATCCGAGTAGTTTTCCAGTGGGAATTGCAAATACAGCAGTCCCGGCAGGATCTTTCTACATTCCAGTGGGGACTCCAAAGGCCAACCCGACACTGGCCAATACGTGGACCTGGTTTTCGAAGGGCGATAGTAGCTACAACGGGCTGCAGATCGATCTCAACCACCGCTTCAGCCATGGTCTGTCGTTGCGGGGTGTTTATACCTGGTCAAGGGCGCTCGACAATGGAGATTCGCTGAATCAAACGACAGCCGGAAACGCACCGGGCCTGGTATCCAACCCTTACGACTTGCGCGCGGACTGGGGTCTCGCTACCTACGACGTGAGAAATATCGGAGTCATCAGCTCCGTTTACGAATTGCCTTTCGGGCGCGGGAAGACCTTCGCCAATGATCTTCATGGCTTCGCAAACGCTTCGGTAAGCGGATGGTCCGTGAACAACATCATCACTCTTCAGGATGGGTTCCCATTTACGCCACAACTCAGCTACAACCCTTCCAACAATGGGGACACCAGAAATCCAGTACGACCGTTTATAAACCCAGCCTTCCACGAGTCTGCAATTATCGGAAAACCATCTCAGTGGTTCAACCCCAACGCGTTTCTGGCGCCGCCGGCTAACAGCGGATTCTACGGCAATCTGGGCAGAAACACACTGATCGGACCAGGGCTCGCAACGTGGGATTTTTCTACTGTCAAAAACACATCCATTCGCGAGCGGATAACGCTTCAGTTCCGAGCTGAGATCTTCAATCTTTTGAACCGAGCCAACTTCAACACGCCTAATCTCATCGTGTTCACCCCTTCGGGTCTCTCCGGAACAGCAGGTGCAATTACCAGCACCTCCACTACGTCACGGCAGGTCCAATTAGCACTGAAGCTTCTCTGGTAAAGCAGACTCACAACTTGAATATCAATGACGTCAGCACTTCATGCCGGAATCTCGCGAACCGCGAGCAAGACACCACGCAGTGTTTCAGCTGGATTGTCGAACCTTACGATTTCCACCGTGTGAAATTTCTCCACAACGCAACATAATCCTTTCCCCGCCATGCTCTACCGCGGCGGTGGACTGGCAGCCGTCTGGCGCAACTTCGCAATGGTCGCAGTGATCGGACTTGCGTTCTTCTCATATAGCGTGGCGCTGTTCCGCAAGTCGATCGCAGTGACGAAATAATCAGGGAGACGACGCCAGATGTGCGCGACCATCGGGACACTGGAAGCAGTAAAACCAGAAAACCTGGGTAGGCCGCGAGTCCTCTTGGATCGATTCCCGAAACGTCTGGAGCCCGTAATACCGCAGCGACAGCCGCGCCAGCATCAGAGAAGCCGAGAGCGGTCTAGTACCGAGAATTTTTTTTCGAAATCGCGTGGGGACAAATTGGGCGTAGCGGCGTCGCTCATCTCAATTGCTCCTTTACTGTATTGCCGCAGACGAGGTTTAACTACTGCAACAACGGCCGCGTAATTGTACTGGCGGACCCTTTACGGAGCCACAGGAGCAGAAGGCACAGAAATTGTGCGTGGTTTTGATGTGGGTACCCACAAAAATCCCCACAATCAGTTATTTCTGAAGTCTATCGAGGGAGCGGTACGGAACGGTAAGTCTAAGA
>CAVSQQ010000007.1:0-320000 GCA_963730135.1 uncultured Acidobacteriaceae bacterium | reverse complement strand
CACTACTATCGGAATCGAGGTTTCTTTCTCCTCCTGGAGGTACTGAGATGGTTCACTTCCCTCCGTTCGCCTGTTCCCACCTATGAATTCAGTGGGACATACCTGGGTTTTGCCCAGGTGGGTTTCCCCATTCGGAAATCTCCGGATCAATGCGTGTGTGCCGCTCCCCGAAGCTTATCGCAGCTTGCCGCGTCCTTCATCGCCTGTTTCTGCCAAGGCATCCACCGTGCGCCCTTAGTAGCTTGACCATAGAATTTACTCGCACGCAGCAGAGTGACAACCTCCACAACATAGAGCAATCTACGATTGATATTTAGTCCACGCCTGTGTTCTACAACCCGTCTCTCAACGTACGAGATTCAGGCCGGTAACACGAAAATTATTCTAAAGACACTCAATACTGATTGACAGCTCTCTTCGGAAACTACCCGAAGACATGCTGCTCAGCCTTGTAGTTATATATTTACCCAATCTATTCAGTTGTCAAAAATCGTTGAGCAGAGTTGCACGATTCGCATCGCTGCGTCTCCACTTCGCGCCCTCGGGCGGCTTAAGCATTCCTGCTCAAGGTTCAATCTCCCAGGCTTATCAAGCCCAGAGACTCAACCTCAAGCAGACATCGCTTGGTACTTAGTCGAACATGCCAATCAAGAAGAAATGGTGGAGCTGAGCGGGATCGAACCGCTGACCCCCTGCTTGCAAAGCAGGTGCTCTCCCAACTGAGCTACAGCCCCTTGATGATCGATCTTACTCGATCGTCGGGATAATGGTGGGCCTGGGTAGATTCGAACTACCGACCTCACCCTTATCAGGGGTGCGCTCTAACCAACTGAGCTACAGGCCCGAAGTAGCAGCCCTGCGCGCAGCTTCTAGCACCTAGCTAAAAGCTAACGGCTAGAAGCTACTAGCTGGTTTCTCTCGAAAGGTTTCGAGGACACAGTTGAACGTGCATAGCAGCTACGCCGCTATTGACCATCGGTGTTGAAAAATGAACAAAGACTCGCGTCTATTGTTACGAACGAAAAAGAGAAGGTTTAGTTCAGGCTCATCTGTAGTCACCGAAGTGCATGCAGATGGTACTTGGCAACATCACTATCAAGCTCAACCTGATCGCAAAACCAGGCTGCCCGCAATCGCAGGACGCTCAAAGTGTGCCAAGACGTTCTCTCTTAGAAAGGAGGTGATCCAGCCGCAGGTTCTCCTACGGCTACCTTGTTACGACTTCACCCCAATCATGAATTACACCTTGGGCGGCTGCTCCCTTGCGGTTAGCGCACCGACTTCTAGTGCAACCCACTTTCGTGATGTGACGGGCGGTGTGTACAAGGCCCGGGAACGTATTCACCGTGGCATGCTGATCCACGATTACTAGCGATTCCAGCTTCATGGAGTCGAGTTGCAGACTCCAATCCGAACTGAGGCCGGCTTTTTCCGATTAGCTCCCCCTCGCGGGTTTGCAGCGGTTTGTACCGGCCATTGTAGCACGTGTGTAGCCCTGGACATAAAGGCCATGAGGACTTGACGTCATCCCCACCTTCCTCCCCGTTATCCGAGGCGGTTTCGTCAGAGTGCTCAACTAAATGGTAGCAACTGAAGATAAGGGTTGCGCTCGTTGCGGGACTTAACCCAACATCTCACGACACGAGCTGACGACAGCCATGCAGCACCTATATAGCGGTCTATTGCTAGACGCCGACGTTTCTGCCGGATTCCACTACATTTCGAGCCCAGGTAAGGTTCTTCGCGTTGCGTCGAATTAAACCACATGCTCCACCGCTTGTGCGGGCCCCCGTCAATTCCTTTGAGTTTCAGCCTTGCGACCGTACTCCCCAGGCGGATTGCTTATCGCGTTAGCTTCGGCACGGCAGGATTGGGTACCTGCCACACCAAGCAATCATCGTTTAGGGCTAGGACTACCAGGGTATCTAATCCTGTTTGCTCCCCTAGCTTTCGTGCATCAGCGTCAGTTATGGTCCAGTGAGCCGCTTTCGCCACAGGTGTTCCTTCCGATATCTACGCATTTCACCGCTACACCGGAAATTCCACTCACCTCTCCCATACTCAAGCCCGGCAGTTTCTTATGCAGGCTTCGGGTTGAGCCCGAAGATTTCACATAAGACTTGCCAAACCGCCTACGCACCCTTTACGCCCAATAAATCCGAACAACGCTTGCCCCCCTCGTATTACCGCGGCTGCTGGCACGAAGTTAGCCGGGGCTTCTTCTATGGGTACCGTCATAATCTTCCCCATCGAAAGGAGTTTACATACCAAGATATTTCATCCTCCACGCGGCGTTGCTGCGTCAGGGTTTCCCCCATTGCGCAAAATTCCCCACTGCTGCCTCCCGTAGGAGTCTGGACCGTGTTTCAGTTCCAGTGTGTCCGTGCGCCCTCTCAGGCCGGATACAGATCATCGTCTTGGTGGGCCATTACCCCGCCAACTAACTAATCTGCCGCGAACTCCTCTCCAAGCGCATTGCTGCTTTGACTCGTAAGTGTTATGCGGTATTAGCTAAGATTTCTCTCAGTTATTCCCCACTCGGAGGTAGATCATTCACGTGTTACTCACCCGTGCGCCACTGTACTCAGGTATTGCTACCCTTTCTCGTGCGACTTGCATGTGTTAGGCACGCCGCCAGCGTTGATTCTGAGCCAGGATCAAACTCTCGTTTAATCTTGGTTTGCTCGCCATCCAACGACAGGGGTCGGGATGGATCGAGCGCCCCCGGTGCTCGAAAGACCGGAGGTTTAAAACTAGTGAGAATGACTAAACCAAATTTCGTATCATCTCACGACTGGCACGTTCAACTATGTTGTCAAAGATCCGAACTGCATCCACCTAAGCGGGCAGCTTTGGATCAAGGACAAAATCGGCATAAGCCAGATTTGTGTCCTCGAACTTGATGCGCTGTTGTCGTCTGTATTGGCTGCTTACTTTGGATCGCTCGTTCTATTTCTTTGCGGCCATTCTTCGGCCCGGTCGAGGATCACTTCAGCAGCGAGTGACGTTTTAGCGAACTTTTCAAGGTTATCAACCTTTACCTCGCGTGTCAAACCTTTTTTCAAAAATCGTTGAGATTTTCTTCCACTCAACGACCGAAAAAGACACCGCCAAACCCGATCCGGTCGCACAGCACAACCATCTCAAAATATCGTGACACTCATCATGACGCTTCAAGACGAGCGCGGAGCACTTAGCTCCTGAAAACCTCAAAATCAACTGCAGTGGCTTGGGTTTGGATTGCCGGCCAGCCCCCTTGGGCTCTCAACCGCGATCAAACGCTTGGACTGCGCTCCGTCATCCCTTTACAATCTGCCCTTATGCTGCCAAGGCCAAGGTGAGAAGCAATACTTCCTTGCAACTCACTAAGAATACCGTTCTTTTCGCTACGGTGCAAGCAGTACGGACCGTTTGCGACTCTCTGAGGGTATCAGCCAGCCACCTGCTACACAACCGTTGACCTGTTGATAACCGCGGATTCCTGTAGAAAACTCGCCCACAAACTCCAAGGGTAAAATCAATCCACCATGGAAGCCAACGAAGTCAACGAATTTGCAAACCAGATGAAAGAGGCTGGAGAGGGCGGAGAATCCCTTAAGGTCATCTCATTGGGCATCTCGATTCTCGCTGTTTTGGTCGCCATGGTGACGGTTCTTGGTCACCGGAGCCATACCGAGGCCGTCTTGATGCAGTCACGCGCCGGCGATATGTGGAACGAGTACCAGGCCAAGAAGATTCGAATGGATAACCTATCCGTCGACGTTGATCTACTTGCCCTGCAGCCGGTCAATGACGCCACGGCCGTTGCTGCTAAGACCAAGGAATATCAGGCACATATCGAGAAATGGAAGACGGAGCTGGCCGAAGAGCAGGAAAAAGCGCGCGAATTTGAGCGTGAAGTCAGCCATGCCGAAGCTCAGGCCGGCCATTACGACCTCGGCGAGGCTCTTCTTCAGATCTCAGTCGTGCTCTGCTCGATTACTCTCTTTACGAGGAGACGGGCGTACTTCCTTCTCGGCTTGTCGCTCGGAGCAGCCGGCATCGCCGTAGCCATCTCCGCGCTCTTCGTTTCCTGATACCCCGGCTGGACAAACCTGATTCTCAAACACCCCCCCTCTCTTCTGTGCAGCTTGCGCCAGGCATCCCTGGCCACAGGTAAGTCCAAACCTAAACCTAATCATTAGAAGACTTTGCGTCATTTATGCCGGGGATGGGGGGTCCCGGCTCTCTGAAAAGAACTTGCCAATGGTGCTAGTTGGCGTGGGCATTAAGCAGCCGGGCGAGGCAGTACGCGGCACCAGCAGCCGCTCCGCCGATAGTGACAGTCTGGAGGGCGCTGCGCAGCCATCCGGTGCCGACCATTTTGCCTTTTAGGGCTCCGAACAGGGCGAGCGCAATCAGGGTGATCACCACCGAAAGTTTGAGGGCCGTGAGATTGTCCTGCACCAGCATGTACGGCAAGAGAGGGATCAGCCCCCCGGCAATATACGACGTCGCGATCGTAAGGGCTGAGCGGCGCGCCCGGTTGGGGGCAGGCTCTTCCAAGCCGAGCTCGAAGCGCATCATGAAATCGACCCAGGCCTGGGGATTCTGCTTTAGCGCCTCGAGGACCGGGGTGGCACTCGGTCGGTCGACCGAGTACTGCTCGAAGATCTCGAATATCTCTTCTTCTTCGTCATGGGTCCGTTCGATAATCTCGCGCTCTTCGCGCTGACGCTCGGAGGCGTAGTGCTCGGCATCGCCCCGGGCGGCGAGGTACCCCCCCAGGCCCATCGCGATCGACCCGGCCGCAATCTCTGCCAGGCCTGCAAGCACGACAATATGTGAGGAGGCAACAGCCCCCGAGAGCCCCGCGGCAAGAGCGAAGGGGACGGTAAGCCCGTCCGACAGCCCGATGACGATGTCGCGGACGGTCTCGCTGGACTGGAAGTGTCCCTCAATGTGAGGATCATGGCTGTGTGCTGAGTGAACGATGTCATGCATGGCGGTAGTGTAGTGCAGCCAAAACCAGATGGAGAATGACTCAGCAAAAGAAGCTGGAGTTCGGCATTTAAATGAACCCCCGAGAGAGTCTTTCACCCAAAACTTGCGTCTGTAACAGCACTAGTATTCATAATGAATACTCATAACGGACGGTGCATCATGAAACAACGATCGGTTCCATATTGGGCAGCGAAGTTCCTGGTTTTGGGGGCTGTATTTGCGCTGCCGATGATGGTTCAGGCGCAGGATGGACAGGACACTCCCGCCCAGGGCAGAGCGGCGTTTGCGGGCGGTCAGATGGTGCGCGGCACGGTGACCGCGGTCTCCGGCGAGACTCTGACGATCAAGACGGATGCAGGCGAGACGTTCCAGGTTGCGGTGTCGGCCAACACGCGGCTGAACAAGGACAGGCAGCCCGTGAAGGTCGCGGACATCAAGATTGGAGACTCCATTGGTGCAATGGGTGTGCTCGATCCGGCGACCAAGACGGTGCATGCCGTCTTTGTTGCTGTGGTGGATGCCGAGCAAGCGAAGAAGATGCGCGAGAACATGGGAAAGACATACATCACCGGCAAGGTGACCGCGATCAATATGGACGCGCTCAAGTTGACGGTGATGCGAACCGATGGCGTGAGTCAGGTGATCGGAGTCGATGAGCAGACATCGTTCCGGCGTGGCGGACGTGGGATGGCGGCCCTGGGAAGCGGTGTCGGAGAGACGGGCGGAGAGGGCCGCATCCGCAGCAATGGTGCCGGGGCAAGCGGAGGAACCGGTGCTAGCGCCACAAACGGCGGCGGCGGAGGCGAGAGTATTACGTTCGCAGATGTGAAGGTGGGGGATACAGTGGCAGGAAGAGGAGCCTTGAAGAACGGCCTGTTTGTGCCGACTGAATTGGGCGTGATGGATCCCTCGGCGATGGGGCAGAGAAGGCGGCGGGGAACAGACGGCGGTGGGACCGGAGCAACTCCAACCGGTTCGGCTTCCCCTTCCGGCGTCACCCCTCCTAAGGCTCCCGCGAGTCCAACGTCTTCGGCAGGGGTTCCTCAGTAAAAAGCAGGTTATCTTCTGGGTTATTCCCCAGGTCGAGTGAGGCGGGTCACGGTGCGGGAATCAATTCGATGGATGGTGATCAGCCTGTTGATGGTTGGGACCGCATGGGGACAGGCAGCGCCAGCGGCCCCCGCGACACCACCGGCAACAACCCAGGCTCCGGCAACACCGGCTCCAGCTGCGTCTGTTGTGGCTGAAGCAACCGGAGGGACGATTACAGGCGCTGTAAAGGCTGGAGCGGTTCCGCTGCCCGGCGTGGCCGTAACTGCGACCAATACGCTGACTGGAAAGAAATACGCAACCACGACCGATGTGAATGGCTCGTTCGCAATGGCGATCCCGCGCAACGGCAGGTATGTGGTGAAGGCGGAGCTGGCGGCATTTGCGACACAAACGAAGGAGGTGCTGATCAACGCCGAGGGACAGAATGGCGGAAAGCCGACGCAGGCTGCGGAGTTTGACTTGCAATTGGCTTCACGGGTGCAGGCGCAGGAGGCCCAGCAGGCGGCCGCGAGCGCGGGGATTGCGCGCGGAGTGCAGGCTCTCAGCGTTTCGGGTGATGGGTTGGAGGTGACGGACGCAAGCGCGGGCGGCGGGAATCCCGGCGCGCAACTGCCATCGTTGGCAGGTATCGGTGGAGACACAGCTGGAGACGATTCCGTTGCCGTAAGCGGCGCAATGGGGCAGACAAACGGACTGGCCAACTATAGCGAGGATGACATCCGGCAGCGGGTTCAGGACGCAATCGCACAGGCACAGCGACAGGGCGGAGCTGCCGGAGATATGGCAAATGCTGTCGTGGGGATGCTCGGTGGCCTGATGGGTGGCGGGGGCGGTGGGGGACCAAGAGGAGGCGGTGGGGGTGGACGTGGCGGTCGTGGAGGAGGTGGTGGTGGAGGATTTCGAGGATTCAATCCGACGCAGCCACATGGAGCAATTTTTTACCAGGGAGGCAATGGAGCACTGGATGCGACGAACTATTCGTTGACGGGAGCCCCAGTCGTGAAGCCGGACTACAGTACCAACCGATTTGGGCTAAGCTTTACCGGCTCGCCATTCATACCGGGGCTGGTGAAGGCGAGCACGAAGCAGTTCATCTTCTTCAACCTGACAGGACAGCGGAATACCGCGCCAACCAATTTGTATGGGACCGTGCCTACAGTAGCCGAACGAACCGGAAACTTCTTAGGACTAACCCAGACAGTGGACGGTGTGACATCTCCCGTGACGCTGTACAACCCAGCGACCGGACTGCCGTTTGTGAATAACCAGGTTCCGGTTTCGGCGCAGGCTGCGGCTCTGCTGAAATACTATCCAGCGCCGAATATCGCAGTCACTGGAGCGCAGGGATATAACTACCAGACGATTACGACGACGGGCAATAATGCAGCGACGGCAGCTCTGCGATATGTGAGGAACTTTGGCCAGAGCGGTGGATTTGGCAACCGCCAGCAACGCGGGAACGGGCCGGCGACGCTGCGGCAGAATATCAACTTCAATGGAAGCTATTCGCATACCGCGGGCGACACTCGGAACATCTTTCTACCGCTGGGCGGGAAAACCGAGACGGATGGATACGGCGTGACCGCGGGTTACACGATTGGATATGGACGCCTGACGAATAACGCCTCCATCAACTGGAACCGGTCGCACAGTACGCTTACCAACTACTTCACGAATGTGAGCGACCCGCTGGTGGGGACAGGTATCAGCATTCCGAAGCCGGTGATCGGAGGAGATCCAGGCATCTACTACGGGCTGCCTACTGCGAATATCTCGAACTTCACCGGCTTGACTCAGGCATTGCCCAGCGATTCAATCAACCAGACGATCTCGTTTTCAGACTTCGTCAGCTATAGCCACAAGAAACACAATATGCGCTATGGGCTGGATATTCGTCGCGTACATGCCGACGCAGTCGGTGGCACCAACGTTGTCGGGGCGTTCACCTTCACGGGATATGCGACGCAGAGCCCAGCCACTGCCGGGTGCATACCATCTTCAACGGTGACTTGTCCTGTTGCCCCGCCGAGCGGCTTTGGGTTCGCGGACTTTCTCCTCGGCTTGCCGCAACAGTCAACGATCCAGGCAGCGGAGGAGAAGACTTACCTGCGGGCGAATGTTGTGGATTGGTATGCCCAGGATGACTGGCGCATTCTGCCGAACCTGACCTTGAATTTTGGACTGCGGTATGAATATTTTTCGCCCTATGTGGAAAAAGACAACCGGCTGGTGAACCTGGATCACAATTCTGACTTCACTCAGGTGTTGCCGGTATGTCCGGTCGCTGTTCCGGGTGCGTGCGCGCAAGGCTCCCCGCGGTCGCTCGTAAATCCGGACAGAAATATGTACTCGCCGAGGTTGGCTTTTGCCTATCGACCGAAGCTGAAAATGTTCAAAGAGACTGTGATTCGCGGCGGATATGGGATCAACTTCAATACCGGACAGTATTCAAGCTTTGCCAGACAACTTTCGGCGCAGACGCCTTTCGCGTTGACCCAAACCAATATCGTGGGTCAACCGGGATGCACGCCGGCGGCGTTGACGCTGGCGAATGGGTTTGGATGCTCCGCGACACCGGTACAAAACAACTATGCAGTGAACCGGTTTTACCGCCTGGGGCACGTGCAGGTTTGGAATCTGGACATTCAGCGGACGCTGCCGATGGGGATCGTCATGAACATCGGCTACAACGGGTCCAAGGGTGGCGATCTCGATATTCTGCGAGCGCCGAACCGGACTGAGAGCGGTACGGCAGATTCATCGGCACAGCCGTTCAACTATGAAGATTCGCTGGGCTACTCGCGTTTTGAACAGCTAAGCGTTAATGTGCGGAAACGGTTGCAGAAGGGTGTTTCCCTGCAGGCGACCTATCACTACGGACACTCAATCGACAACGCGTCGTCCATTGGCGGCGGACAACCAACGGTAGCGCAGAACGATCAGGATCTAAACGCGGAGGAAGGCAACAGCGCCTTCGATATTCGGCAGCAGGTGACAGGAAACTGGGTATTCGAGTTGCCGTTTGGTCCGAACCGAGCCTATCTATCGAAGGGTGGATTCTGGTCGAAGGCACTGGATGGATTTTCGGTGTCGGGTGACTTTACGTTTGCGACAGGCACCTACTACACACCACATTACGTGTCGACCGTGGCAGAAACCGCGACGGGGAGCAACAATTCGCTGCGGCCAGATAGAGTGTTTTCCCAGCCCATCCCCGGCAAGGGAACCGTTCTGGACTGGTTTAATGCAGCAGCTTTCGTCACTCCAGACGGATATGGGACGGCATCGCGGGGATCGATCGAAGGGCCAGGGGTCGTTGCAGTCGACGGGTCGCTGTCGCGCACTGTGCCGTTGGGCGAGACGCGGTCATTTGAGGCAAGAGTGACGGCCAATAATGTCTTCAACACAGTACAGTACTCAGGGATCGACACAACGCTGAACTCGCGAACTTTTGGACAGGTGACGTCAACTGCAGCGATGCGGCATCTGACCGTGCTGGCACGGTTTCGGTTTTGAGAAACCGGCGAATGATGAGGCTGAAGAGAGTGCAGGCGATGATGAAGAGAAACAGCGAGTCTTGGTGGCTCAAAGCGCAAAGAGGCGTAAGAGACACTGTGCGGCGCACACTCGCGGGGATATTGACGGGGCTGTTGGCAGCAACGCCTGCCATGGCACAGCAACAAAACCCGGCAGGGACCTTCACGCTGAAGGTGCAGAGCGATATTGTGCTGACCAACGTAGTGGTTCGGGACAAAAAGACCGGCGAGGTAGTGAAGGGGTTGAAGCAGAGTGACTTCACAATTCTGGAGAATGGGAAGCCGCAGCAAATTTCCACCTTCGACTATCAAAACGTCGATGAGGCCGCAGTGCTGCGGGAAAACGCAACCGTTACCGGCAAAGCTACAATTGCGGATTTGTTGAACAACGATTTTGCGACCAATCCCGCACAACTGAAAGACCATCGCTTGATTGTCATGTTCTTCGACCTGAGCAGCATGCAGCCGGAGGATACACAGCGCGCCGTTGAGTCCGCACAGGACTATGTCAACAAGAAGATGCAGCCCGCCGACATGGTGGCTCTGGTAAGCATGGACACCGGATTGAGCATGGATCAGGATTTCACCTCGGATAAAGCTGCCTTATTGAAGGGCCTCGGCAAATACAACGGCACCGAGGGAACTGGATTTGCGAATGGCAATGAAGGAGGAACCTCGGGGGGAACCGCGGACGATGCATCGAGCTTTACCGCGGACGATAGCGAATACAACAGCCTTAACACCGATCGCGAGTTATATGCGATTCGCACGATTGCCAAAAGCCTGGAACGCGTGGACGAGCGGAAGAGCATGTTGTACTTCAGCGGCGGATTGACAAGGCAAGGAATCGAGAATCAAGCGAGCATGCGGGCCGCCACCAATGAAGCGGTGAAGGCAAATATGGCAATTTACAGCGTCGATTCGCGCGGGCTGGAGGCTCTGCCTCCGGTGGGCAACGCTTCGAAGGGGAGCCTGCGCGGAGTAGCGGCGTACAACGGCGGCGCGATGCAGAGCAATCTGGATGCGAACTTCGCCTCGCAGGAGACGCTCGGCACTCTCTCGTCCGACACCGGCGGAAAGGCGTTCTTCGACTCGAATGACTTTGCGCCGGCGTTTCAACAGATCCAGCACGACACCGAGGCCTATTACATCCTTGGATTTCACTCGACGAATGCGGCGCGAGATGGCGGTTACAGACACTTGACGGTGAAGCTCAACCGAAGCGATGTGAAGCTCGACTATCGACCTGGATACTACGCGCCGGCGGACTTTCTTCATCAGAAGACAGAGGATCGGGAGGTGGCTTTGACGGAGCAGTTGCGGAGCGATCTGCCCGCCACCGATGTTGCGGTCTATCTGCAGGCCTTGTACTTCCGTATGGACGACAACAAGTTCTTTGTGCCGGTGTCTCTGATTGTGCCGGGGTCGCAGATTCATAGCGTGAAGAATGGCGACCGCGATAAGGCGAACATCGATGTGATTGGGCAGGTAAAGAATTCCCAGGGAATTGTCGTCGGCAATATTCGAGACAATGTGAAGCTTGCGCTGGATGCGGCACAGCAGGTACAGCGGAAGAATATCCAGTACTCGACCGGATTTACTTTGGCTCCAGGAAAGTACCATCTGAAGTTCGTGGTGCGGGAGAATCAGACTGGAGCGATGGGCAGCTTTGAAACGGACCTGCAGGTGCCGGATTTGAAGAAGAGCCCGCTGAAATTAAGTTCGATTGTGCTGTCGAGCCAGCGAGTGCCGAGTACGGCGAAGAATTCGGTGAATCCGCTGGTGCGGGACGGGGTGGAGTGGATTCCAAATGTCCCGCACGTCTTTCGCCAGGACCAGCATCTCTATTTTCTTTACGAGGTCTATGACCCGACGAAGCAGAAAGGGGCTCCGGAGCCGGCGAGTTCGCCTGGGCTGACTCGCCGGGAGGGTGGGCCGGTGCGCGTCCTGACCAGTATCGAGTTCCTCAGCGGCGGCGTGAAGGTGTATGAAACCCCGGTCGTCGAGGCCAAGGCAATCAATATTCCCGAGCGCGGTGCGCTGGCGTTTCAGTTCGATGTGCCTCTAACCCAGCTGAAACCAGGGACGTATGTGTGCCAGGTCAACGTGATCGACGACGCTGGCGGAAGTTTCAGTTTTCCGCGAATGGCGATGATGGTGAAGCCTGGGGCGCCACCCGTGCCGGTTCCGGCGGCGGCCGGTTCTGCGGCTGTCGCGCCTACACCCTAGGAGTCTTGACAGGGGCGGAACTGGAGAGGATGATTTAGGCATTATCTGGTGAGGTGCGCCCATGAGTCCCCGCCTTCGCTCCTCCTGCTTGTTCCTTCTCTCCAGTCTGTTGTGTGTTCCGTGCGGCTGGGCTGCCGAGTTACCCGCAGGTCTGCAACAATCTCCGTCTACCTCTGACGCCGTCGCCCGCGAGCTGCGCCACCAGGACCCGCAGTGGCAGACGGTCAAGCCGCATCTTCCCGACCCAGCGACTGCGACTGCGGCTCAATTGGAGATGGTCGGCGATGTGTTGCGGGCACGACGCTTTCCTGAGGACGCGCTGGACTATTACACCTACGCGCTGAAAAAGGGCGGCGACGAAGCCGGCTTGATGAACAAGCTTGGCCTGACACAACTGGACCTTCGGCATACGGCGGCGGCGAGAGCCTGCTTTGAGCGTGCCATTCGCCTGAAGCAGAAGGACTCGGTGGCGTGGAACAATCTTGGCGCAGTCGAGTACGTCGATGGCCGCTTTGCGACCTCCATCTCCGATTACAAACGCGCCATCAAGTTGGACAAGACATCGGCTGTTTACCACTCGAATCTGGCGACGGCTTACTTCGAGGAGAAGGATTACAAGGACGCCCGGCAGCAGTTCAAGATCGCTTTACAAATTGATCCGGAGATGACCAGGCGCGATGGAGTAGGTGGGTTGACGGCGCATATGGTTTCGCCGGAAGACCACGCGCGGTACTGCTTCGAGATGGCGCGGCTGTATGCCGAGCTCGGAGACGAGACCAATATGCTGCACTACCTGACGATGGCAAGCGAGGGCGGATTCGACGTCATGGGGGAGATGCGTTCGGATAACACGATGGCGCATTATCGCAAAGATCCCCGCGTGGTCCTGCTGGTGAGGAACGCACATGCGCTGCGGAGCGGCCGAGCGTCGATCGACGAGTCGCCGGGCAAGATACCGCCGTTGCCGCCGATTCAGCCGAATTGATTTACTTATACGGACAGTGACGACAGTTTGAGTTGCAGCAGTACCCGCGCTTGAGGTGGTAAGCCGCGGTGAAGACCATGTACGGACCCTCATAGTAAAAATCCTCGGGGCGAAGTTCGTCGCTTTGGCCCTCGGCCTTTTGTTTTGCCGGTGGGTCTTCGTCAAGTTTGACTGGCTCGGTCATGCAGGCGTCCTGCCTTCTTTTTACTCCTTGCGACAGCGGTACGGTTTCCGGGGTACCCCCCCCTCCCCTTATCTTGTTGTAAGTGGCCCAAATTCAATCGTTTGGCGATCGATGGGTCCGCCAAAATCGTCATTCCAAAGGGTTTACGGCTAAAATCGTCTTTCTAAACGAGTTAGCCCCGAACGGGTGTTCGGGGCTGCTTTTGTTTTCGATCTATATATCCAGTATAGCGGATGGATGCTAACTAAAATGCCAAGTCGATCTTGTTGATTTTATGTGGGTTGTGTGGTTTTGGGGCTTGACATGCGATTTTTGGGCTGTTTTTGAGAAAAATATTTGTAAGTTACAGTGGGAAAAAGGGATGGATGTTGGGTCGTGGTTGAAAGAATTCCACGACAGTGGCGGCTTGACGTTCTTCGGGGTCCTTCGACTACGGGCTGCGCCCTTCGCTCAGAATGACGGCAATCGCAACTGCAAAAGCAAGGGAGTGGTGGCTAAAACAGGCGGAGTGCCGGCGAAGCAATGGTTGGAAGTGAAGACTTCGGGAGGGAGAAGGTGGGATTTTTTTCTGTGGAGATAGTTTCAGACTCCTGTTCGGAGTGGAGGGAGCCGTTGCAGTAGAGAGCTTGCTTGCCGGGGACGGCGGGGATGCGGTCGCCGGGGATGACGATGCCGGCGAGGTTCATGGGGTCGCCGGCGGAGACGAGGATGATGGTGGAGCATTCGCGGCTGCGCGAGGCGCGGAGGGACTCCATGGCTTCGGGGAGGGCGTATTGCTCGCCGACGAAGCCGGAGACGAAACGGCCTCCGCGGATTTCGCCGCGGGCTTCGAGGCGGCGGAGGATGTTGAGGAGGTCGCGCCATTTGGGGGCGTTGGATTCGCGAGTGAGGAGGTCGCGGAAGAGGACACCGTAGCGGGCGAGGAGTTGGCGGGCAAAGGATTCGAGGGCGGCGTCGGCGCGTCGGGCTTGTTCTATGGCGACCTGAGCTTGCGCGGAAGAGGAAGGAGTGCGGTCTCGCTCCGCTCGATAACCGACCCTTTCCGGTGAGACTGCAAAGGATGGGCCACCCGGATTTGTAGCGGGCATGATAGTTGCCGGATTGGTGGAGGGTTCGTTGAGCAAGGACCAGCGGCCGGCGTTGCTGCGGGTGGGGCGGCGACCCGGAGTTTCGGTGGTAGTGGGTTTGCGGCGCGGATCCATGCAGGCGCGGAGCTGGTCGAAGCCGTCGGCGGAGGCGAGGCCTGCGGTGGCCAGCTCCCAGAGCGCGTGCTGGGTTTGCTGGCGGGTGAGGCTGGCGATGCGCTGGATGTCGTTGGCGAAGCAGGCGCCGCGTTGCTGGAGGAGCGTGCGGAGTTGAAGCGCGTGCGGGCTGAGCGCGGCGGCGAGCCTTTCTTCTTCGACGGATTGCTGGGCGAGGGCGTGAGGGAGCCAGTCTGCAGACTCGCGGATGTAGAAGGTGATGGGAGCGGCGTTGGTGGGGATGACGCGACGGGGGCGGGAGGGTTCGTCGGCAGACGACTTGTCTCCTGCAAACCAGGCGGGGTGAGGGGAGATGCGGCCCCAGCCTACCGCGCCTGATAAGCAGAGAGCGTCGAGGTGGCGTGAGTCGTAGTTGGCGACGCGCGCGGGGAGGAGAGTCCGCTCCCATTCGACGGCGGGAGCTTCGAAACCTTCGAGCTGGCGGAGGGCTTCGAAGACACCTTCTTCGCCGGAGAGCTGGGTTTGCGGTGCGAGATGCTGCCATTGCAGAAGCCAGCGCATGTAAACGGCTGGGGAGACGGGCTCGACCTGTTTGCGGAGGGTGGCGACGGTGCGGCGATGGATGCGCTGGAGGATGCGGCGTTCGCACCACTCGATGTCGTGGTCCTCATTGGTGGAGGGGTATTCGAAGGCGCCGCGCATGAGGAGGCCTTGCATCTCCATGGCGAGGAAGGCGTGGTAGATGGAGGCAGGGGCGAGGCTGAGGGTTTGGGCGAGGGTGTTGGCGGTGGTTGGGCCGATGATTTGTAACCAGCCTTGCACTAATTGTCGGGTGGCGACCTCTTTTGTAACTGGGTTGGTTACTTGATCTGCGGATATCTGTGAAGCTTTCGACAAAATACAGGGGTCCTTCGCTTCGCTCAGGATGACAACATTTTGAGGTGAGGGGTAGAGGGTGGTGATGTGGGGGAGGCGTTCGGTGGCGATCCAGCAGGGGGTTCCGTTAAGTGTGAGGGTTTGGGCACGGCCTTTTTGGGTAAGGCGTTCGCAGAAGAGGGGCCAGTGGCGCGATTCGTCGCGGTCGATGACGTGAACCGGTATGGCGATGAGGGAGTGGAGGAGGTCGTGGAGCTCGTTTTCGTCGCGGAGGTCGGGCCAGATCTCTTTGCGGATTTGGGCGATGGCGGCAGGGTCGATTTTGCCCGGTTCTTCGGGGAGGGTGCGGCCTAACGAGGTGGCGCGGGCGCGGCGTGCTTCGAGGCCAGCCTCGTCGAGGTAGGCGTAGGGGTTGGCGTTGAGGAGTTCGTGGGCGAAGACGGATGGGGTTGGCGTGTCGATGGCCAGGCAGCGGATGGTGTTGTCTTTGATGCCGCGGAGGAGTTCGATGAGACCTTCGAGGTCCATCGCTTCCTGCAATGTGTCCTGCATGACTTCGTTGACAAGGGGGTGGTCGGGGATCTGGATGTCGCCGACGATGGTCTCGAAGCAGGCTGCGGCCTGGGGGAAGACGGAGGCCATGAGGTCGTCGGAGCGGGTGCGCTGAATCTGCGGGGCGATGCGTTTGCCTTTGGACATGCGCAGGAGCTGGAGGCTGCGCGAGGCGGCCCAACGCCAACGGTTTTTAAAGATAGGCGAGGCGATGGAGGCTTGTTCGAGGAGTTCTTTCGCGGTGTGCTCGGTGAGGAAGTGGAAGACGTCGGAGAGTGGGAAGCTGTGCTGCTCGGCGAGAGAGATGTTGATGCCGTTGTCGGTGGCAGCGGCCTGGAGTTCGAAGTTGAAGCCGCGACAGAAGCGCTTGCGGAGGGCGAGGCCGAAGGCTTTGTTGACGCGGCCGCCGAAGGGAGCGTGGAGGATGAGCTGCATGCCGCCGCCGTCGTCGAAGAAGCGCTCGGCGATGATGGTGGTTTTGGAGGGGACGGCTCCGAGGACGGCGCGGCCGGTGACGATGTAGGCGATGAGTTGTTTTGCGCCGGATTCGCAGACGCCGCACTCTTCGATGAGCCAGGCGATGGCGGAGGCGACTTCGGGATCGGCGGCGGAGATGTAGCCGGGGGTGACGTTGGGCGTGCGGGCGGAGATTTGTTCGCGGAGTTCGCCGACGCCAGAGGAGAGGACTGCGGTGCGTTGCGGGGCTTCGCCTTCCCAGAAAGGGAGCGTGGGTGGGGCGCCGTGGGCGTCTTCGACGAGGACGCGACCGGTGGCTTCGATGCGCTGGATGCGCCAACTGCTGGTGCCGAGGAGGATGACGTCGCCGGGGCTGGAGTCGACGGCGAAGTGCTCGTCGAGTGTGGCGATCTGGACGCCTTCGGGTTGGAGGATGACGTTGTAGAGGGCGACGTCGGGGATAGCGCCGCCGTTTGAGATAGCGATACTGCGTGCGCCGCGGCGTGGGTGGAGGATGCCGTGGACGCCGTCGCGGAGGAGGTAGGCGCCGTAGCGGCCACGGGAGGATTCGATGCCTTCGGTGAGGAGGGTGATGAGTTGGTTGAAGGCTTCGCGAGTGAGGTTGCGGTAGGGATAGGCGCGGCGGAGGGTGTTAAAGAGCGTGTCTTCTTCCCAGGGCTCCGCTCCGACGGTAGCGACGATCTGCTGCATGAGGACGTCGGCGGGTTGCGGGGGAATTTGTAACTGATCGAGTTCGCCGGCGCGCATCTTGCGAACGAGGGCGGCCTGCTCCATGAGGTCGTCGCGGGTGGTGGCGAAGAAGCGGCCTTTGGGGATGGCTCCGCGCCAGTGGCCGGCGCGACCGATGCGCTGCATGGCGACAGCGACGGCGCGGGTGGTGCTGATCTGACAGACGAGGTCGATGTCGCCGATGTCGATGCCGAGCTCGAGAGAGGCGGTGGCGATGAGGATTTTGATTTCGCCGTTTTTCAGGCGCTGCTCGGCGTCGAGACGGAGCGGGCGGGAGAGCGAGCCATGATGGGCGGCTACGTTTTCCGGGCCGATGCGGTTGGCGAGTTCGAAGGCGATCTTTTCGACGAGCCGGCGGGTGTTGACGAAGACTAGCGTGGAGCGGTGGTTTTGCGCGTGAGCGGCGAGCTTGTCGAAGATCTCTTCCCACATGCCGGTGTTGGTGACGGAGCTGAGTTCGTCGCTGGGGACTTCGATGGCGATGTCGAGTTCGCGGCGCTGGCCGACCTGGATGATGGTGGCGGGTTTTCGTTCGGGGTGGACGCCGGTGAGGAAATCGGCAACGAGCGAGATGGGATTTTGTGTGGCGGAGAGGCCGATGCGCTGTGGCGGTGTGGCGAGGCCGGTGAGAAATTGGCCGGGGCTGAGGCGGTTTTCGCCGGTCACGAGGGCGTCGAGGCGTTCGAGAGACAGGGCGAGGTGGGAACCGCGCTTGTCGTCGGCGACGGCGTGGATTTCGTCGACGATGACGGTGCGGACGCGGCGGAGATTTTCCCGGGATTTGCCGGCGGTGAGAAGGATGTAGAGAGACTCAGGCGTGGTGACGAGAATGTGCGGCGGGTTGCGAAGCATGGCGGCACGCTCTTTGGGGAGGGTGTCGCCGGTGCGGACGCCGGTGCGGATTTCCGGGCAGAGATAGCCGCGCTGCATGGCGAGGCGCTGAATTTCGGCGAGTGGGGCGTCGAGGTTTTTTTGTACGTCGTTGGAGAGGGCTTTGAGAGGGCTGACGTAGACGACCTGGGTGCAGGGCGCGAGCTGGCCGGAGAGCGAGGCGCGGAGGAGTTGATCGATGCAGACCAAAAATGCGGCTAGGGTTTTGCCGCTGCCGGTGGGGGCGGAGATGAGGGTGGCGTTCGCCGGCGAGGATGCTGGGCCAGCCGTGGGTCTGGGGCTCGGTGGGGCTGCCGAATTTTGTGAGGAACCACTCGGCGGTGATGGGGTGAGCCCAGGCGAGGGATTCGGGGATTTCCAGCGGCATTGGGTGATTGTAGCGCGGATTTTGTTCGCGGTTTGTTCGCCGGCTTGTTCGCTGTCCTGCCGGACGGGCTCGCTGCGCGCGAAGCGGCCACTTCGTGGCGGGTGTACCTTGTCGGGGCGATCCGATCGGCGTGGTCCTCCCGTTGGACGGGAGGGAAGATGCTCTACATGTTGCCCTGGCCGACGTCGGAGGAGGCGGCCGCTTTGTTGGATTCGTCGAGGTATTGCTCGATGACTTTTTCGAGGGTGCCCTGGGCGGTGAGGATAAAGTCGATGGCGTCGCGGCCGGCACCGAAGCCGCCGGGGTTAGGCGTGACGTAGTGAGCCATGGATTTGACCTCCTTGCGAGCGTTGGCGGTAGCGATGGCGAGGCCGCACTGCCGCATGACGGGGAGGTCGATGATGTCGTCGCCGACGTAGCAGAGCTGGGCTATGTTTGCCCCGGTTTTGGCGAGGATGTCGCGGATGGCATCCATCTTGTGGGACTGGCCCTGGTAGATGAACTCGAGCTTGAGGTCGTTGGCGCGGATGGCTACGGTCTGGGAGTTGCGCTTGGTGATGATGCCGATGCGGAGACCGCCGAGCCGGCCAAGAGAGATGCCGAGGCCATCGTGCGCGGCGAAGCCTTTGGCCTCGACGCCATGTCCTTCTGCGTTGGGGATGACGAAGATCTGGCCGTCGGTGAGGACGCCGTCGACGTCGAAGATGAGGATTTTGATGTTTTTGGCGCGGGATTCAGCGTTCATTCAACGATGATACCCAACGATAATACCGTGGCGGGCCTTGGGGCTGGCCGGCCACGGTATCGAGCGTTTCTTCGGCTTGAGTTCTGTTGGGTTAGCTCCAGTGACCTTCCACCCAGACGTAGCCGCCGTTGTGATGGGCCCAGTGGCCGTCGACCCAGCGTGCATGGGCGTGAGGTGCTTCGACGTAGGTTCCGGGAACCCAGACATAGTGGTTGCCGTCCCAGCGATGGTAGCCGGCGTGCCAGGCCCAGCTGGGGTGCTCATGTGGCGGAGGCGGAACGACTTCGTGGGGACGGGGTGGCGGACCGATGCGGACAACGACCTGGGCTTGCGCAATGCCTGCCGTGAGAAAGAGTGCGCAGGCAACAGTCGGGAGGAATTTGCTCATCGTGCGATCTCCTTAGTGTTACTGAACGTTGGGACGCGCTTTGCGCTGCACAAGTTGTTGTGAAAAATGACGATTTTTTGATGTCCAAATGGTTGCCTGCATTGGGTTTATTTATTTCTTCATTGCGTAGGGAAACTCGAAGACCACGCCTGCGATGGGGAGAACGACGTTGACCAGGTGCGCTTTTTTGTCGCGCTCGAAGTAGACACGGCCGCGTGTGACCTCGCTGGGGGCAAGCGAGGTGGCGAGAAGAGGCTTCTCGGCTGCGGCTTTGTCGGCGCTCTCCTGAATCGCGGCCTTCTGCTGTGCCGCGGCGTAGAGCACATCGACCTCGCTGGGTGGAGTGGTCGCGTTCGCGGGCATGGCGGCGTTTGTGGGGCCGGGGGCGTGTGCGGGTATTTGAGCGGAGCTGGCGGCTGGGGGATTGGGCGGGAGGTCTTTGAGGTCTGCGGGTGGAACGTAGAGGAGGACTTTGGGTTTGGGCGTGAGGACTTCGACGCGGAAGTCGTCGGGGCAGAGGCTGAGCGGTGTGTCGGTGTGATTGGTGATGCTGACGTCGGCGCGGGTGTAGGCGCCTTCAGTGGCGACCGAGATCATGACGGTGAAGCGGGGTGTGGTGAGGACCTTGTAGCTGCGGCCGAAGAGAGTCTGGTTGACGCAACCGGCGTTGGGCTCGCAGAGGACGATGTTGTCGGGCTGAATAGTTCTGGGGATGCTCGCGGCGATGGAGAACGTGGCGGAACCGAATACAGAAAGCAGAGCAGTTTTGCGGAGGAGAGACATGGGGACCTCCTGCATTAAGAGCAGTGAGTGGACACTAGCAGTTACCACGGAGGTACTGAATTACCCGATAGTTGTATCGGTTTGGGGATTAAACCCGCAAAGGGTTGCGAGCGTGCGCGTTAGCGTCGCTCGCAACCCTTCGTTGGGGTAATTTCGGCGTTTGGAACGAAGTTTCACTGCAAATAATATTGCAGTGTGCCAGGGGGAAGAATCAGGCTGGCTGGATGTTTGCAGCCTGCTTGCCCTTGGGGCCAGTGGTGATGTCAAACGTTACGCGCTGCCCTTCCTGAAGGGACTTGAAGCCGCTGGAGTTAATTGCGGAGTAGTGCGCAAAGAGATCCTCTCCACCGTCTTCCGGGGTGATGAAGCCAAAACCTTTTGCGTCGTTGAACCATTTCACTGTGCCGTTTGCCATGATGCGTCCTACTTTCGTAAGGCGATATTTCGCCGTTACCTCTAGGGTAGCAGGATGTGAGCGAATTTCAATCAATAAGATTATAGGTTTTCATTATAGGGAGTTTCCGGGTGGTTTGAAGCTGCCAGGGCGGCCCCGGGCGCCACGGGGCGAAGCGCTAGGTTTCGAGGTGGCGGCGGAGGTCGTCGGGGTGGTAGCAGTGGGCGAACGCGGTTTCGCGGGAGATGCGGCCGGCGCGGATCAGTTCGACGAGAGACTGCTCCATGGTTAACATGCCGTCGGCGCGGCCGGTTTCGATGCTGGCACGGAGCTGGTGGTCGTCGCCGCGACGGATGAGGTTGCGGGTTGCGCCGTTGGCGACGAGAATTTCGACGGCGGGGTAGCGGCCGGCGCCGTTCTGGGCGGGGAGCAGTTGCTGGGAGATGATGGCGAGCAGCGCAAGGGAGAGCTGCTGACGAATCTGCGACTGGTGGCCGGAGGGAAAGGTGTCGAGGATACGCGAGACGGTTTGCGCAGCGTCGTTGGTGTGGAGCGAAGTGAGGACGAGGTGGCCGGTTTCGGCGGCGGTGAGAGCGGCGGCCATGGTTTCGCTGTCGCGCATCTCGCCGACCATGATGACGTCGGGATCCTGACGCAGGACCGATCGAACGGCGCGGGCGAAGCTCGGAGTGTCGTGGCCAAGCTCGATCTGCTCGACCAGCGAGCTGCGGTTCTGGTGCTGGTACTCGATGGGATCTTCGATGGTGATGATGTGGTCGTGGCGGCGGTTGTTGATGCGGTCGACGAGCGCGGCGAGGGTGGAAGTTTTACCGCAGCCGGTAGGGCCGGTGAGCAGGACGAGACCCTGACGGCGTTCGCTGAGCATGGCGAGGGCGGAGGGCAGATTCAGTGACTCGAGGGTAGGAACCTGTTCCGGCAGGAGGCGGATTGCAGCGGCGAGAGAGCCGCGCTGGTGGTGGAAGTTTGCGCGAAAGCGGCCGATGGAGTCGCGCACGAAACAAAAATCGAGCGACCTGAGGTCTTCGAGCTCCTTTAGCTGGGCGGTGGTGAGGAGCGGCAACAGCACTTCGCGGATGCCTTCTGCGGTGAGCGGCGGCCCAGCGTGTGGGGTGAGGGCTCCGTTGATGCGAAGGGTGAGCGGGGAGCCGGAGATGAGGATGATATCGGAGGCGTTGCGCTGGACGGCGGCGGCAAGGAGCTGGTCCAGGGAACGCTTCTCGCTGGAGCGGGCGGTTGCCGAGCGGTTGAGCTGGTCGACGAGTCTGGACAGCTCGCTCTCGTAGGCGGCCATTGGACAATCCTACCGTGAACGTTTGGATATTGTCGCAGCGGAGTTTATCGAAGGTCATCTGGCGGCGTGTATCTTAACCAGATATTTCAACGGCGATATCCGCAGGCGGCGAAAGGAACAGGGATGATGGCAAGACGGGGGTTTCTGTTGGGCGTGGCGCTGGGTTGTCTGGCGGCTGCACCAGTTGCGCTAGGGGCGCAGAGTGGCGATGACGCGAGCGTACCGCGGTGGACGGTGCAGCGAGCGAATGACTGGTATGCGAAACAGCCGTGGCTGGTGGGCGCGAACTTTATTCCGTCCGATGCGATCAATGAACTGGAGATGTTTCAGGCGGCGACGTTTAATCCGAAGCTGATCGATAAGGAGCTGGGGATGGCGGAGGGCATCGGGATGAATACGATGCGGGTGTTTCTGCAGGACCAGTTGTGGCAGCAGGATTCGAAGGGATTCGTTGAGCGGCTGAATGTGTTTCTGGGGATTGCGGCGAAGCATCATATACGGCCGCTGCTGGTGCTGTTCGATTCGTGCTGGGAGACGAATCCGCACCTGGGGCCGCAGCACCCGCCGATTCCTGGAGTGCATAACTCGGGGTGGGTGCAGAGTCCGGGGAAGGAACGGCTGATGGACCGAAGCGTGGAGCCGCAGCTGGAGGCGTATGTAAAGGGCGTGGTGGGGGCATTTGCGAAGGACGAACGCGTGCTGGGGTGGGATGTTTGGAATGAGCCGGAGAACAAAGGCGGAGATGAAGAGAAAGATGAGGAGGCGAAGGCTGCGCGGGTGAATGAGCTATTGCCGAAGGCGTTTGCATGGGCGCGGTCGGTGCATCCGGCGCAGCCGCTGACGAGCGGAGTGTGGGAGGGCAACTGGAGCGATCCGGCGAAGGAAAATGCGACGGTGAAGATCCAGTTTGCGGAGTCGGATGTGATTACATTTCACAACTATGGATGGCCGGAGGAGTTTGAGCAGAGGATTCTGGAGCTGAAGCCGCTGGGACGGCCGATTATCTGCACGGAGTATATGGCTCGGGGAAATGGGAGCACGTTCGACGGGAGCTTGCCGGTGGCGAAGAAATATAACGTGGGGGCGATCAACTGGGGGCTGGTGGCGGGGAAGACGCAGACGTATTATCCGTGGGACTCGTGGGAGAGACCGTATGTGCTGATACAGCCGGCGATCTGGTTTCACGAGGTGTTCAAGCAGGATGACACACCGTATCGGCAACAGGAGGTGGACCTGATTCGGAAGCTGACGGGGCGTGGAACCGGAACGGGAGCCGGGAGTGCGGCGACGGATGCGGCGGAGCGCTAGGATTTTTGGGGTATGGGCGGAAGCTGGCTTGGCGCATGAGGTAAAAGGAAAGAAGGGTGTCGCCGAAGGGTCTGCGGTGCGATGATTGAGAGGCCGCTGAAGGTTAATAATTTATGTCGCCGGGTGAAAGACGGCGTCTCAACGAGGACATCCATGCTGCTAAGTCTGAAGTCGCGTTTTTTAGGCAACGTCTACATTATCGAGTGCACCGGCCGAGTGATTCTGGGCGAAGAGGTGAAGGCGCTGGAGAGCGCGCTGATGACGGGAGAGCGCGAGTTTTCGCGGATTGTGCTGAACCTGGGAGAGGTGAGCCGGCTGGACAGCATTGCGATGGGATTGCTGGTGCGATATGCGGAGCGAATGGGAAAACGCGGAGGCGGAGTTCGGCTGGCGGCGCCGCCGCCGTTTGTGGTGAATCTGCTGACGATGACGAAGCTGTCGAGCATTCTGCCGAATTTTCCGACGGAGGAAGAGGCGATCCTATCGTTTCTGAAGCAGAATGCGAGCGAGGAGGCGAAGGGCAAACACGGGCCTCGCGTGCTGGTGGTGGATGAATCGCCGGATCTGTGCGTGTTTGTGAGGACGGTGCTGATGCAGCATGGCTACGATGTGAAGTCAACGTGCTCGTTTCGCGATGCGAAGATTCTGATGCAGGTGGAGGGAGTGGACTACATTCTGGTGGGGCCGGGGACTCCGCATCTGCCGGCAGAGACGGTGGTGAAGTCACTGACCGCGATAGCTCCAAAGGCGAAGCCGCTGATGCTGGCGGCGGACTTTAAGATTCGCGATGCGCGCGAGGCGACCGAGGCGCTGCTGCAGATGTTCGCGGGCGGCGGGACGGCGTAGGGGTTTTGAGCAGCGTGACGCGGTGACGCGATTTTCAGGGGGATTATGGCTGCATTGATCGATGCGATTGACGTGAAGCGGAAGATGTTTGTTGAGATGGATGGCTCGCCGTTCTGTTGTCTGGAGTCGGATATTTCAACGCCGACGGCGAGAGGCGGGCAGACGCTGGTGCGACTGAAGATGAGGAATATGCTGACGCGGGCAGTGTTCGACAAGACGTTCAAGGCAAGCGACAAATTCAAGGAACCGGATTTGCAGACGGTGGACGCTTCCTATTTGTACAGCGATGGGGATGGGTCGTACTTTCTGGATCAGGAGAGCTTTGAGACGCTGGCGCTGAATGGGGAGGTGGTGGGTGATGCGCTGGACCTGCTGGTGGAAGGGGTGATGATTCAGATCGATAAATACAACGGGAATCCGATCGGCTTGCAGCTTCCGCAGCAGGTGGAGCTGACGGTGACGTATACGGAGCCGGGGGTGCGCGGAGATACGGCCGGGGGAAACGTGACGAAACCGGCGAAGGTGGAGACGGGGATTGAGGTTCGGGTTCCGATGTTTATTAAAGAAGGCGAGAAGATTCGGGTGACGACGGAGACGCGGGAGTTTGCGGGGCGGGCGTGATGGATTTGAAGGATCAGCGTATTTCGAAGAGAGGAACGATATGAAGAAGGGTTATTGGCTGGTAGCGTACCGCGGGCCAATTGATGAGACAGTGATGGAGAGCTACGACACACTGGCCATCGCGACGATGGGGAGGTTTGGGGCGCGCACGCTGGTGGCTGCGGGAAGCGCGTTGACCGTTCACGAGGCTGGGTTGCAGGAGATGACGGCCGTGGTGGAGTTCGACAGCTACGCGATCGCTCTGGCTGCGTATGAGAGCGCGGAGTATCAGAAGGCGCTGGCTGCGCTGGGGTCGAGCGTGGAGAGGGATTTTCGGATTGTTGAGGGAGTTTAGGGTGCTTATCGGTAGTGAAAGCGGAAGATAGCGCGATGGCGAGAACCGAGTTGTTGCGATTCGACGGCGCGGTGGAGCAGGATCCCGCTGTCGACGCGTGGATGAAAGAGCATGCAGGGGAGTTGGGAGACATCGCGCGGAAGTGGTTTGCGGTGATGCGACGATGCGGGGACGAGGTTCGCGAGCTTGTGCATGACGGCTGTCCGGTGGCGTGCCTGGGAGATGTGCCGTTTGGCTACGTGAATGTCTTCACGGCGCACGTCAACGTGGGGTTCTTTCAGGGGGCAGAGCTGCCTGATCCGGCCGGATTGCTGCAGGGCGCGGGCAAGCGAATGCGCCATGTGAAGCTGAGGCCTGGTGCGAACACGAACAACGCAGCGCTCGGCAGGCTCATCGAGGCTGCGTACCGGGATATCAAGGCGCGCGTCGAGAACGGCTAGTTCTTACCGTCAGAGTGGAGTGCCGATGATGGTGACGTTGCACCAGTAGAGGGCTGCGTCGGGCACTTCTTCGCCCTCGGCGGTCTGGGTATTGATGTCGAAGTAGGTATAGGGGCCTTCGAGCTGAATGCTGACGCCGTAGACGACCATGGATTGCGCGGAGCCGATCTGAATGCCGTCGATACTCGCCATGACTACGGGAGTGGAAGGAACGCCATCCTCTTCGTAGGGCGCGAGCTTCAGGGCCGGGGTTCGGAAGTAGCCGATACGCGTGCTTTCGCCGTTGACGATCATCCTGGCGCGGGCATAGTAGAGAACATCCCCGTTAGGCAAAGGAGCCGCCAAGCAGTCGATGCGGGCATCGTCGTCCATGGGTGTCAGTTTACATGCGTCCGGAGGCGGGGGCCGTTTACCAGGTTTTAGTCCTGGGAGCCGCTCCGGTCAGGGTTTAATGATGTCGGGGAACTTGAATACCGTGTCGGCGATGGGCAGAACGACGTTGACCTGCTGGTGCGTCGCGCTCGGATCGCGCTCGAAGTAAACGCGGCCGTAGACCGCCTGGTTGGGGGGGATGACGATTGCCGTAAGATGCGGGGTCGTTGCCGCGAGTTCGATTGCTTCCTGCGCTGCTCTTTGCCTGGCTGCCTCGAGTTCGTTCATCTCAGAATTTGAATTTGGAGTCGCCGGGGCGTCGTTTGGGGTGGCCCGGGTTGGGGCCGGGACGTTCTCGAGTTGCGAGGGTGGGACGTAGAGGAAGACCTTGGACCTGGAGTTGATGGCTTCGATGCGGAAGATCTCCGGGGAGAGGTTGATGGGAGTGGAGGTCAGGTTGGTAATGCTGACGTCGGCCCGGGTGTAGCGGCCCTCGGTTGAGAGGAAGACCATGACGGAAAAGCGGTCGGTGCTGAGTAACTTGTAGTCGTGGCCGAAGATGGTGTGGTGGATGCAGCCTGCGTTTGGCTGGCAGACGACAATGTTGGCGTTCCGGGACAGATTCCGGGGCAGATTGGCTGCGAGGGAAAAGGTTGTCGTAGCGAGGATGGAGGCAAATACAGCTTTGCGGAGAGGAGTCATGGGGGAGGACCTCACCTACTGTTGTGACGAGAGTAGGAGCGGGTACCTCTTTAGCAAATAACACGGAAGTGCTACCCCCTCCGTCAAAAAGTGCGCAAAGTCTTCTAAAGACGATGGTTAGGTCTGGACTTCGGCGGGCATTTGATATTTCTTTGTGGAATCCGGAGGCTGGCTGCGCCGCTGGGACTCGATTTTTGATGGCGGATTTGTCAAGCGGGGACCGCTGGATTTCGGTCGGTGAAGCCTGGCGTCAACCGTAGGTTTGATCTGTGCTTTGGCCGACCTCGATGATGTAGCCGTCAGGATCGCGGATGTAGCAGCGGATCTCGCCGTACTTGGGGATCGGCGGGGTGATGAACTCGGCTCCTCGACTCTTCCATAGCTCATAGCAAGCTTGAATATCCGCAACGCGGAAGTTCATAAAGCTGTTGATGTGATTCGGGTCGGGGACGCTGAGCGATACCGTCGGCTTGTCCGGAGTCGGTCCGCCTCCAACGTTGATAATCATCCAGATATTCGCAAGCCGAAGGTATCCAGGCGCATTGCCGTCGCCTCTGCTCAGAATGTGGGCGCCGAAGACCTTCTCGTAGTAGTCAAGCGATCGTTGGATATCGGCCACAGTAATAAAACACGCGATGCTGATCCCTTCCTTCGGGGGCATCTCATAGCTCTTCTGATCGATTTGTACGCTGTCCATTGGCGACTCCAATCCGGATAGATTTACCGCAGGGGAAGCCATGGAACCAGCTCCCACTTACCGACTCACTTTTTCTTCCCGCTGAGTGCCGCTAGAAGAAGTTTCAGAACTGCTTCATCAGAGAACGGGTTCTGGCCCGAGATCAACTCTCGATCTTGAAGGGCGTAGCTCCCCCATGGAGCGACCACACTAACGTCGCCGCCCGCCGTACGCAAGGCGAAGTCCGGGTAAAACAGAACCTTACCACCGATCTCAAGCGGCTCCCGCTGCTGTTCTTCCGCCGTCGCAAAGATCGTCATCTTATATCCGGCATAGATCCAGCCTTGAGCCTTGGCGTGCGCTCCGGCGACATCGCCCGCTGCCAGCGCTGCGACGAACTCCCACGAATTCGGAAGAGCCGAGAGCAGTGAAATCGGGCCATGGCAGAGCACAGCCGTAGGCTTCGACGTTTCGTGAAAGTGTCTCAACACGATGCCGGCATTTGGATCATCCAGAAGATCGATCATCGGGCCATGGCCGCCGGGGACGAAAACAGCGTCATATTGATCCAGGCCCGACGCGATGACATCCCTGATGCGAACTGGATCTCTGAGCCCAAGCAAGCCGTCGCGGAATAGCAGGTAGTCCTGCAGCTTGGCCGCGTCCCCGCCGAAAAAGCCGACGACCTCGGAATGGACATCTACCTGCGGCGTATTGCCGGTGGGGTTGGCGAAGGTGATTTCGTAGCCCTCCTTCATCAGGGCGCGAACCGGAACCGTCACTTCGTTGAGGTAGTAGCCGGCGCCGGTATAAATCTTGCCATCCTTCAGTGGCAAACCGCGACCGCTCGAGATCAATGCCAGGATTTTTCCTTTTGTCGCCATTTTGTTCTCTCCTCTGAGATCGGTGAGTTATGCCCCGGGGAATCCGAACATCAACCACGATTGATTGGCTATCCAATGCGGGTACAGCGCCGTCATCTGATCGAACAGCTCCTGGTCGGAGGTCGCGGTTTTCTGTAGGCGGTCGAAGTCCTGCAGGTAACGCTTGGTGTCCTGGATCGTCGAGGGAGAGTCGGGCGCGCCAGGCTTCTTGTGACCGGCGACGACCATCGCCGAGTTCAGCGCGGCTAACCGGTCTAGCGCCGCGATCCAATTTTGCCGGCTCTCGGGGGTGGTGTCGCCGACGTACATGCGGCATTGGTTGTACACCACGTCGCCCGCGACGATCAGGTCGATTGATGGAACGTGTAGAGACGTTGAATCGGGACAATCGGTGCGGCCCTGCTCGATGATGCGCAATTCGTGGCCTTCGAGCGTGAAGGTGTCCTGCTCATAGGGCTCGGGTCCGACCAACTTCGTGGGCACTTGCCCAGGGAACATTCGGCGGGCTAACTGCTGCACTGGGGGAGACAAATACATCTGTATGCCCTCCACCGCCTTGGGCGTTGCGATCGCCCGAGCGCGTGGAAAACGGTCGAGGAGAACGCTCAAACCGTAGAAGTGGTCGAAATGCGCATGCGTTATGTAGATGGTCTCCAGGTTCCGGTTATGCAGCGCAATCCAGTCCGCGAGCGCCTCGGCCTCAGCCACCGTGGTCATGGCGTCCACCAGTACCGCGTCGTGCTCGCCGAAGATCAACGTCGACGTGGCCGGATCAAAGCCGAGCGGCTCGCCAAAGGGCTTTGGCCGCTCGCCGACCATGGCCTTCCCCGGAGCGGTAAAAACGTTCACACCGAGCGTGTTCGACGCGATGGGGGCGGTCATATGCGTGGTGTCCTTAGGTTCATAGGATGCTCCCAGGGCGTTCGGGGATCTAGGCGATCTTGCGGCGGAGGAAGGTGACCAACCCGCACAAGCCCGTGGCGAGCAGGACGAGAGAGGAAGGCTCCGGAGTTGCCACCGCACCGAGGGTGAAGAGCGAGACGTCTGCTGTCCCCACATTCCCAGCAACCTCGTTAGTGAAACCGGCAAAATTGACGGTCAGCACGTCGCCGCTGAAACTGAAGGTGAGGCCGGCGAGGGTGTTGTCGATCATGCGGAAGCTGTTGAAGGTGGGATCGGTGAAGGTCGCAACATAGCTGTTCTCCCCGGTTGGCTGGAAAGTGGTATCGGTTATCTGAAGGGTCGAGTTTGAGAAGTCGAAGGTGTACAGGACATTAGTATTGTCGGTAAGTCCGAATTCGATACCCGATCCAACCACAACATTGGGGCTCAAGTCGTTCCCGTAGCCGAATGCAACGAGTCCATTGGCGGGGTCAAGGAAATTTGTTGATCCGGCGACGGCGAAGTTCAGGTCTCCAGCAACAGTGGTTCCGATCAGGTCAGCGTGTGCCAAGGCAGGGCTGACGGCGAGTGCAGCAACGAGCACTGAAAGAATCTTTTGCATTGTGAGTTGATCCTCTTCCACTCCACGGTATCAGGAGATTTGCTCTCAACCGTGCTCCCTTGCTGATTCCGGTTCCTTCGTATCGTAAACCCGCCACAATTAAAGCCTGATGAGGAAAGGCGAAACAATTGGACCAAGGTTTTGGGCTGGTGCTTGGCTCGGGTGTGGGGAAGGACTTTCGGATTGTTAAGAGGTTTAGCCGCCCGCTCTTAGCTTACGTCTTCTCTTCGAGAAACTTCCGAACTAGTGTTTCCAATTCATCGACTTTGAACGCAATGTCGGGGCGCTTAGAATCCTTTGTAAGGTCCAAACTTCTCTTGACTGCCTCTGCCATCTCGGGTGAACGAGCTTTTACTTCTTCGATAGCTAGGTACGTTGCCGCACGAGCGGCCTGATCTGGTCGTTGATTCGCGCCAAAGAAATCGATTGCGCCCAGATACAGTTGGCGTCCTATCTCATGATTTCCTTGTCTAAACTCCAGGAGACCGCAAGTCGCAGCTACAAGCTGACCTTGGACAGTATTATTGTCGGCTGGAATCTTCGCCAAAACCCCCCGAGCGCTTTCCAATTCTCCTTGTTGGATGTGCGCATACGCCAAGTTGTTGAGAAGTCCAGAATCACCTGGATTACATCTGAGCGAGATATGCAGATTTTCAATTGCCAATGAATAGCTGCGCGTTACTTCCAAGAGCACGTAAGAGTTTAGAATTCCCGCATTTTTTGAAAAGGGCTGATCTTGAAACCACAAGTTCGACTCAGTTGCCGCATCGTCCCAATCGCCTTCGAAAAAGTTGCGCCACGCCAGTGCTTCATGTTGTTCGGGAGGATTTACCCGCGTGACATCAATTACGCCTCCTAAACGCGTGCGGTCGATCCATTCGATCTGTGCAATAGAGTTTTCATTCGCTCCAAATAAAGATTGGCGAAGAAATTTTTTTGCCCTTTGGTTATTTCCCTCATCCGTTTCCAACGTCCCCAGTGCAGCACCCAATTCAGTAAGATCTTGGGGTGCAAAATCTGAGTTGAGAAGACGAATTCCCTCTCTTGCGTAAAGTGATTTTCTATTCAAAAGAGAGGACACCGCAATTTCTGATGCCAGGAGCCACGGATCTTTCAGAAGATTTGGCGCTTTCCTTAGCAAGGATTGGGCGCGTTCAGGGTCGTTTCTATGAACATAGAATCTTGCTGATGCCCGTAGGACGAAACGGCTGGTCGGTGACAACCGAAGCGCAGCCATGACGCAGCGACTCGCTTTGTCGGCGAGACCTAAGTTGGTAAATCCTCGCGCCAAATCGATCCATGAAATTGCATCCCACGGAAACTCGTTTAGCTTTTGCCTAGACTCTCGTATTTGAATTCTGGCTTGTTTATCTACAAAACTGAGATTTTCTACATCATCAGTCGGATGGGCCGGATTCTCGAGAAAATTGATGAACGAAGTAGCTGCCTTAGGACTCCTCGGATCAGTTCGGATTTGATGTAATGCGCCTTCAGCCTCGTTGAGCTTTCCGGCGACAATGGCACCTGCGACATAATCCAAGGCGTTCCATAGCGAAGGATCTTGCTCCCACGCCAGGCGGTTACTCTCAACCGAAAGTGCCACCTCCGCAGCTCGGCGAGCATCTTCGGGATCAGATTTAGTCAACGTGATTGAGGTATCTCTTGCCTGGGCAGACGGGCGCCAACGAGGAACTATACGGCGGTCTTTTTCACCAATTATCGAACTCATGTAATGCTAATTTGCCCTATCTCGGCATCCATCGCGAGGCGTGCAAATTTTGACACGAACCGCTGCAAAGTAAACCTCGACCCAATTTTTGCCGTGTGTTCACGATCGCCTCTCCTTTTGATGTCGGGATGACACATTTGCTGCACTATTTCACTAATTTCTTTCCATAAAACCTTGTTTGGGATTTGAAGTCGGAGGTGCACCAACAGTTCTGCGAAGGCGTGTTCCAAGTGAGGCATAGCCTCGGCATAGGTCCCTCCCCAGGAAAGCCAACGTTGAGGCTCGGGCAAACAGCTCATCAGCGCCGCCGTCGTTCTCATTCCTGAAAACATAAAGACGACCATGCTGCCAAGCATGTAGAAGTCGGCGCCAAAGCGCCTTTCTTCATCTGTAAGAGAGGCATCTCGATACAGGAGTTCGGGAGGAGAGTATGCTCGACTGCCGGCACAGCCATGGTTATCGTATGGCGATGAAAAACCTTCCTGCCATGCACGACCGAAATCTGCGAGCTTGTGACCCTCATCTCCACAGGCGAGAATATTGGACGGTTTTACGTCTTGATGAGCAATGCGATTTGTGTGGAGTTGTTGTACCCCCACGAATATTTCGTGGAGGCTCTTAAGGGTCCAAGCTAAATCAAAATTTGCTTGTTCACTGATGACTTTGCGAACATCGCCACCTTTGGCCAGTTCAAAGATGAGGTATTGGACAACACCCACGTTTGGACCAGGACTCATCACCTTGCCGCTACCCTTGGCCCGTATCACTCTAGAAAGTTTGCGCTGCTCGCAGAATTCGGCTATCGAACGTTCGAAAAGGTAGGCGTCAGCGAGTTCCTTAAGTTTCGCTGCGGGATCGCCGGACAGTTTTGCTGCTTCGAAGTCTAAAGCTTTGAGAAAACCTGACTCGTTGCCCCGTGAAATGCGGTACGAAGTCGAAAAGGCTCCGCCCGTCTGCCCCGTTATTCGGGGAATTTGGGCTTCAACGTACCAGCCTTCTTCTAGGGTCATTCCCACTAGCTGTTCTGCAGGAGTAGTCATGGCTCTAGCTGCAGCCGCTTGTGCTTCCGCAACTCATGCATCGGTAGCAGGAGCCGCTGCGGGTCATGATGGCTCCGCAGGTGGCGCAGGAGGGTGAGTCGCCCATGTCGTACATGGACTTCATGGCGTCGGAGGCGTGGTAGACGCCGCGGTCTTCCATGGACAAGTTGTCCGTTCCCCGTTGTCCGTTCTCAGTCAGGCCGCTGCGGGCGCTCAGGTCATTCGCTATGGTCGCCGATGGCTCCGGGGCGATTCCCTGCTGGGGTGGGGTGGTCGTGTGGTAGTCCGAACCAAAAGCACCAGCAGGTCCTTCCGCTTCGCGGAAGGATGACAACTCCTGAGTTTCAGTGGACGCAGCGAGCGAGGGGACGACAGAGGAGGAGGGGTCGGTGACGGTGCCTTCGACGGGGATGGAGGCCTGGGCGCCGAGGCCGGCGAAGAGGTCGAGCTGGTGGCCGGAGAGGAAGCGGATCTGGATCCAGCGGAAGATGTAATCCATGATCGACTTGGCGTAGCCGATCTGCTCGTTGCCGGTCCAGCCGGAGGGCTCGAAGCGGGTGTGGGCGAACTTCTCGCAGAGGACGCGGAGGGGGACGCCGTGCTGGAGAGCGAGCGAGACGGCGGTGGCGAAGGAGTCCATGAAACCGGAGACGGTGGAGCCTTCCTTGGCCATGCGGATGAAGATTTCGCCGGGCTGCCCGTTGGGGTAGAGGCCGACGGTGATGTAGCCCTCGTGTCCGGCGAGGCCGAACTTGTGCGTCACGCTGGCGCGCTCGGCAGGCAGACGATGACGGACGGCGCGCGGCGGGGCCTGGGCGTCGGCGGAGTCGGAGTTCTTCATCGCGGCTTCGGCGATGGCTTTGAGCTGCGCTTCGAGAGCGTGGACGCGGCCATGAGCAGCGGTCGCGGTCTCCATGGCTTCGACGAGCTGCTGCTTGACGGCGAGAAGCGCAGGGGCTTCGGCTTCGCTCAGGACGACAGCATTCTTATCGGAGGTTGCGGTGCTGCGAGTTCCCTTCTTGTCGGCGTCGGTCTGCGCGGTGACGTTGAGGGGCTGGGTGCCCTTGGAGTTGTCGCGGTAGATGGCCACGGCCTTGAGACCCTGACGCCAGCTCTCCATGTAGGCCTCGGCGATGTCGTCGACGGAGCAGTCCTGCGGGAGGTTGACGGTCTTTGAGATCGCCCCGGAGAGGAAGGGCTGCGTTGCGCCCATCATCTTGATGTGGCCCATGTAGGAGATGCTGCGGGTTCCCTTGGAGGGCTTGAAGCTGCAGTCGAAGACGGCGAGGTGCTCGGGCTTGACGCCGGGAGCGCCTTCGATGGTGCCGGTGGCGTCGATGTAGGAGACGATGGCGTTGACTTCGTTCTCGGAGTAGCCGAGCTTGATGAGCGCGGAGGGCACGGTGTTGTTGACGATCTTGATCATGCCGCCGCCGACGAGCTTCTTGTACTTGACGAGGGCGAGATCGGGCTCGATGCCGGTGGTGTCGCAGTCCATCATGAAGCCGATGGTGCCGGTGGGGGCGAGGACGGTGACCTGGGAGTTGCGGTAGCCATGCTTTTCGCCGTGGGCGAGTGCGCCGTCCCAGGCGTTGCGGCTGGCGTCGATGAGAGTGTCGAGTTGCGGGACTGAGAATGGCTCGGAGACTTTTTCGGATTTGCCGATGTTGTTGACCTCGGCGCGATGCATGCGGATGACGTCGAGGAAGGGCTCGCGGTTGACGTAGAAGCCGGGGCAGGCTCCGCCTGCAATGTGGGCTTGTTGCGTGAGCGGCGTGGCTGCTCCAAGTGCGGGGCAGGATTCCGCGATGCGGGAAGACTGCCAGTAGGCGTCGCCGCAGAGGATGGACGTGAGTGTGGCGGCGAAGTCACGGCCAGCGTCGGAGTCGTACGGCAGACCGAAGGCCATGAGGAGCGCGCCGAGGTTTGCGTAGCCGAGACCGAGTGGGCGATAGTCGTGCGAGTTCTTCGCGATCATCTCGGTGGGGTAGCCGGCGGCATCGACGATGATCTCCATCGCCGTCGTGACGATGCCGATGGCATGACGGTACGAGGGGATATCGAACTGGCCTCCCGGAGTGAGGAACTTCAGGAGATTGAACGAGGCAAGGTTGCAGGCGGAGTCGTCGAGGAACATGTACTCCGAGCAGGGATTGGACGCGTTGATGCGCGCTGTGTTTTTGCTGGTGTGCCAACGATTGATGGTGGTGTCGTACTGCATTCCGGGGTCGCCGCACTGCCAGGTGGCTTCGGCGATCTGGTGCATGAGGTCGCGGGCCTTGTACTCCTTGACGGGCTTGCGATCTTTTACGGTGCGGGTGGTGAAGGGGCCGTCGGTTTCGACTGCACGCATGAACTCGTCGGTGACGCGGACAGAGTTGTTCGCGTTCTGGAAGAAGATGGAGCTGTAGGCCTCGGAGTCGGGGCCGCTGCCGTCGTATCCGGCCTGCATCAGATGCCACGCCTTCTGCTCTTCCTTCACTTTGCACTGGATGAAGTCGTCGATGTCGGGATGGTCGACGTTGAGGATGACCATCTTGGCAGCGCGGCGGGTTTTGCCGCCACTCTTGATGACGCCGGCGAAGGCGTCGAAGCCGCGCATGAAGCTCAAGGGGCCGGATGCGGTGCCGCCGCCGCTGAGCGTTTCCATGGAGCCGCGGATGCTCGACAGGTTTGAGCCGGCGCCCGAACCCCACTTGAAGAGCATGCCCTCGGTCTTGGCGAGAGTAAGGATAGAGTCGAGCGAATCGTTCACCGAGTTAATGAAGCAGGCCGAGCACTGCGGCTTGCGATAGCCGGTGACGGAGAACTCGACCTGCGCGGCGGTGGGATTCCAGTGCCAGTTCTGCGCGTCGGAGTTGGGCTCGAGGCGATCGCAACCGACGTTGAACCAAACGGGCGAATTGAAGGCGACCTTCTGGTTGAGGAGAAGGTGGGCGAGCTCGGCGTAGAAGGTCTCGGCGTCCTGAGGGGTGGCGAAGTATCCGCCGGCGATGCCCCAGTCGCGGATGGACTCGGCGACGCGAGTGATGAGGGCGCGAACGCCGGACTCCCGCTCAGACGTGCCGTTGAGGCCGTGGAGGTACTTGCTTGCGACGATGTTGGTCGCGGTCATGGACCAGTCGGCCGGGACTTCGACGTTCTTCTGCTCGAAGATGATCTTGCCCTTGAAGTCCTGGATGACGGCGTCGCGGAGCTCCCAGACGATCTCGTCGTAGGGGGAGATGCCGGGCCGGGTGAAATGGCGATCGAAGGTCAGGCCGGGGGCGCGCGAGGCAAAGGGCGGGGCGGCCTGGAAGTCGTTGATATTGGACTGGTTCTGGGCCTGGTTCTGTCCCTGGGTGTCGGTCTGGTTGGAGATGGTCGCCATGGGGAAACTCCTTCTAATTGGATGAAAATCTATAACTTTTGGCTCACGGCATTCGGTGAGTCCGGGCCCGTTTTATGGTGCGTTTTTCTGGCTCTACAGCGCTGGGTGATTGAGCGGCGCTGAGTGGGCGTCGTCGGCAGAGGAGCGATAAAATTGGAACGGACCGAAGGTAAAAAGTTAGAAACGACGGAACAACTTTGTCGATGCGCAGTCGTGAAAGTAACGCCCTCTGTGGGGTGTGTCAAGTATAAAGCACAACATATTGTGTTGCTCGCGCGAATACCCGTATTAATGCGAGGTAAATGGCCCGGAATAGCGAAAAATAAGGGGTTTTGCTGTGGATTTTCGCGGAAAGACGCGAAATTCTTGGGGTTTGTGCGGCGTTTACTGGTCAGTAATAGGGCATCGTTTGAGGGTAGGCGCGACCGGGTAGAGGGGCAAGGCGCAGGAGTGGTGCAAGTCGTGTGGATCGGGGTGGAAATGTGGGAAATGGGTGCCACCAAAAATGGTGATGGAGAGCCGAGACGGAATCTGATATACCGCTAAAAGATCATGCGTACCCCCTTGTTGAGTTGTTATTTTCTGCCTTTCTTCTGTCTTAGCTTTAGCGCCCTGGGCCAAAGTACGACGACCGTCGTTCCAATTACGCCCCAGGCAACGACGCCTGCAAGCAACAATACCGCGAGTACAGGTACCGATTATTCCGCGGAACCGATCGTTATCGAGCGGCTCGACGCTGTGTACAACATGGCGGCTGACGGAACCGGATCGAAGTTGACGACAGTTGTCGCCAGAGTTCAGACGGAGGCCGCTGCGAAGCAACTGGGCATTGTGGGCGTGGCTTATGCAAGTAACTCCGAGCATGTGGAGTTCAGCTATTTGCGCGTGCGGCATCCAAACGGCAGTGTGACCGAAACACCGGTAAGCGGAGCGATGGATATGCCCGCTCCCGTAACGCAACTGGCTCCGTTCTACAGCGATTTAAAGCAGATGCAGATTCCTGTGCGGGGTCTGCAGCCGGGCGACACGCTGGAGTGGCAGGCTAAATCGATTCGGACGAAAGCCGAAGCGCCAGGACAGTTCTGGGGAGCGGAGAACTTTACGGAAGATGGAGTCGTCCTGTCGCAGACCATCGAGCTTCGCGTTCCGAAAGACATTTACGTCAATGTATGGAGTCCGAAGAATAAGCCGACAGAGACGGTTGATGGTGCGGAGCGCGTCTTTCGGTGGGTCTCGTCGCAGAAGAAGCCGACCGTAGGCAAGGAGGCAGACGCAGAAAAGGAGCGCAAGAAGAAAGAGATCTGGACGGCGGAGCAGGAACTGGATGCCAAAGAAGGAAAGCTCCCGTCAGTGGCTTGGACTACCTTCAAAAGTTGGGAGGCCGTAGGCGCGTGGTACCAAGCTCTGGAGAGCGACCGAATTGTGCCTGACGCGACCGTGAAGGCAAAGGTCGCGGAACTGACTACGGGCAAGGCCACAGAAGAAGAAAAGGTTCAGGCGGTGTATGGATATGTTGCAACGCAGATCCGCTACATCGGGGTGGCTTTTGGCATAGGACGGTATCAACCGCACCATGCTGCCGAGGTTCTGGAGAACCAGTACGGCGATTGCAAGGACAAGCACACGCTGCTGGCAGCGATGTTGACTGCTCTGGGACTGCATCCAAACGCCGTGCTCATTGGAGCTGGTGTGCGATTCAACGATGCGGTTCCTTCGCCGGGATCGTTCAATCATCTGATCACGACCGTTCCGGTCGACGGGCAACAGGTGTGGCTGGATACCACGGCAGAGGTAGCGCCGTACCGGGCTTTGGTCAATGTCATTCGCGACAAGAAAGCGCTGGTGGTTCCCAATGCCGGCGTAGCGAAGATCGAGACGACTCCCGCTGCCCTTCCCTTCCCGTCATTCCAGAAGTTCGACGCCGTGGGCACCCTGGATAAGGAAGGGACATCGAGCTCGCATCTCGCGTGGACCATGCGTGGTGACGAGGAGATTTTGATGCGTGCGGGATTCCGGCAGGTATCGCCGGCGCAGTATGACCAGATGGTTCAGCAGATCTCGCAGAATATCGGATTTCAGGGAACCACCAGTCACGCTGAGGTGAGTCGCCTGGAAGATACCTCTTCTGCGATGACGATGAGCTACGACTACAAGCGGGAAAAAAGCGGCGACTGGGACAACCGGAAGATCATCGCGCAGTTTGCGCCGATCGACCTTCCGCAGATCGATGACAAAGAACCCCCGGTGCAATCGATTGCGCTCGGCGTTCCCCGTGTGGAGACATCGACCTCGGCGATGAAGCTGCCGGATGGATGGGGAGTCGAGCTGCCGGAGGCGGTGCACGCGAAGTCTCCGTACGTCACGCTGGATGAGACGTATCGCTTCGACAAAGGCACAATCTACGCGGAGCGTCGTGTTGAAGTGCTGAAGGAACAGATTCCCGTAGCGGATTGGAAGAGCTACAAGAAATGGTCTGACGATGCCGATGTCGCTCATGAACAGTGGATCCAGCTGGTGACGAATGAGCATACTTCTGCCAGCGGCGACGCAGCAAAGAAGAGCGGTGAGGATGCCGCGGAACTGGTTCGGTCCGCGTACGAAGCGATCGAGAGGCATGATCTTGATGCAGCTAAGACGAAACTGGACGAGGCGAAGGGGCTGAATGAGACGCAGGCGTATCTCTGGTCGACATACGGGTATTACCACTACCAGCTGGGCGAGTTAAAAGATGCTGTTGAAGACTTTCGGAAGGAGCTCGCGAAATACCCGGAACGAGTCGGAGTCTATAAAGACATCGCTTCTGCGCAGGTCCAATTGGACAAGAAGAGGGAGGCGAAGGAAACCCTTAAGGAATGGGCCGCCGCAGATACGAAGAATCCAGACGCCTCAGTCGAACTTGCAGAGATGCAGCTGGGGGATGGAGATGCAGCCGCGGCCGTAACCGCTGCGGAGCAAGCGGTGTCGCGACTTCCTGCAGACAAGAAGAACAATGACGCCATCCGACTGGTGCTTGGACAAGCCCAAATCAAGGCAGGAATGAAGCAACAAGGACACGACACCCTGTTAGCGATTATGAAGACGACTCAGAACCCGATGATGCTGAACAGCACCGCGTATGCGTTAGCTGAGGCAGATGAGGAACTCCCCGCAGATGAGGGGGCTGCGCGAAAAGCCATCGAGATGATGACAGAAGAGAGTAAGAAGTGGACTCTCGATGAAAATCCCGAGACGCTCATCGGCAAGAGCCGTCTGCTGATCGCAACGTGGGACACACTGGGATGGATTCTCTTCCGCGAGGGGAAACTGGATGAGGCGGACGACTATCTCAGAGCGGCGTGGCGGAATACTCAGTCCGAGGTGATGGCCGAACATATTGGAGCAGTGGCGGAGGCCAGGGGAAAGAAAGACGAAGCGTTCACCGACTATGTGCTTGGGATCGCAGCATCTCATCCCGGCGATGAACAGATGAGCCTGGAGAGACGATGCGACGTACTGCGAATCGCAGGTGCGAAATCTACCGTCAAGGATGCGACCGCCAAACTCCAGGACGATAGAAAGATTCCACTCGGACCTGCTCGAAGTATGAATGGCGTTACGACATACCGTCTATTACTGCGCGATGGGAAAGTGGTGCGGGCTGAGAAGCGAGATTCTCTCGGCGACAAAATACCTGGAGGAGAAGAGAGATTGTGGGAGGCCAAACTGACAGGACTGTGGCCGGGTGGGTCTCAGGCGGCTTTAGTGACGTATGGGACGTTGAACTGCCACTCCGATGCATGTGAGCTGGATTTAGAGCAGCAGCGGTAATTGGTGTCAGGATTGTTGTCAGAAATTACTCGTGGCGTTCGCAGCTGAATTCCCAAAATGGGAATTCAACAAAAATAAATCCGGGAAAAGTGGAAAATTTTCGAGCGGGAAAAAGTGACCGTCAACTGACCAGCTTTCACCAGCAATCCACCATGAATTCACCATCAAAAAACCACGTTCTGCACACCGTTTTTGCCAAAACCCCCAGCAAAAACACGTAAATCACCGCCGGAAAAAATTACTGCGAAAGCGTCGCCGAAGTAGCGAGGTTGGCGGTGCCGGGAAGTGGGTCGGTCAGAGTAAGGCGGGGGCCGAGGGCGCGGGTGAGGTCGGGAATGTCGTAGTGGCGCAGGACGCCGGGGAGGATGTCCTCGGGGGCGTCGATGGGCATGGGAGCCTGCATGAGGCTGGCGTAGCTTTCGAGCGTGTGGTCGATGGTGATGTGCTTGAGGCGCAAGTCGAGCACGGCGGCATGAAGCAGCACAAGGCCCAGATGACCGCTGGCCTGCGCGCTGATCTGATTTGGATCGCCGGTCGTGCTGCCCTGCAGGAAGTTAACTGCTGCGATGACGTCATCGACGCGTAGGCCGAGGAGGGTTTTGCCGACGAGTTCGGCGCGAAGTTCGGTGAGGTAAAAGGGGCCGAGAATAGAGGCTTTGGTCTCTTCAGTTCCCGGTGGGCTGGGGCGAGGAGCGATGACGAGGACTGCGGTGCCGGAGTCGGCCATGGCACGGAATTTCTTGATCTCCTCGACGCGCGATGGTTCGAGAGATTCGGCGAGCGAGTCTTTGAGGACGAGGAGTACGGGATGTTTACCGTCAGCGGGACGATAGAACTCGGCTTGAATGTTGATGCCGGGAGCAGTAGCGAGAGTGAAGCGGTGGCGGACGTGCACATCGCCTTCAGGTGGAGAGGCCAGTGGCGGCGATTGCGTGTTGATGGGTGCGGGATCGCCCGGTTTTACGATGGCGTGAGTGACTTCGCGGATGGCTTGCTGGAGTTGCGGTGTGGTCGAGTGGTTTCGGTTTGGGTAACGTGCCGTAGCGTTTGAGGGTGAGCGTGTGGACGGTTTCGCTGTTGGGATAGGAGGTCGAGACCTGGCCGGTGGGAGTGACTTGCAAGGCGTCCTTGGGAAGAGTGCTGGGCAGGGCGAAGGGACTGGTTCCGGGCGCTGGCGGCGGTGGAAGGATGGGTGCGGCGTTGGAGTGGGCGAGATGGGTTAAGAAGAAGGAGACGATCTGTGAGGTGATGGGGCCGAGGTTGCCGTGACGGCCGATGCCGGTGATCCATTGGAGATCGGCAGTGGCGGGGATGTTGTTGGGGGTGTCGGGGTTGAGGGTGGGGCCGGTGGGGATGCCGGATTGCGGGTTGCCGGTTGGTGTGCCTGCGGAAGCGGGGTCGAAGAGCGAGTAGAAGCGGCGGGCTTCGGTTGCGGTGGCGAGGGCTCCGGCGTAGGGGAACATGTCCTGCGCGGTGGAGATGATGGCGTAGGGACGCGGCGCGGCGACTTCGACCCAGTCGGGGAAGTCCAATCCGGAGGCGATGAAGTTGGGGATGGATTGTTCGGCGTCCTGCGGGCCGAGGGCGGGGAGAAGCGTGTCGAAGCTGGTGAGGTAGCAGGCGACGCCGATGGCGTGGACGCGAGTGTCCAGCGCGGCGAGGAGGGCAGTCATGGTGCCACCGCCGGAGCAGCCGAAGGCTCCGATGCGGTTGGGGTCGACTTCGGGGCGCGAGAGAAGATAATCGACGGCGCGGATGCTGTCCCAGACGACGATGCGGGCGGGGGCGTCGCCGATGAGGGTGGGCTGGAGGCCGGCTTCGCCGTGCTCGCCGGTAGCGGCTTTGAGGAGGGTTTTGTTGGGATCGGCGGGGTCGGGGTATTGGAGGCGTTCGCCCTGGCCAATTGGGTCGTAGGAGAGAACGGCGAAGCCGTTGCGCGCGAAGGTGCTGGCGAAGGTGTAGTCGGTGGCTTTGCCAGTGAAGCCGTGACCGGGCGAGACGACGATGGCGGGGAGTTTTTGTTGTGGGGTGCCGGATTTGCGGCAGGTTTTGCATCGGGAAGATAAAGGAGTGCGGTGACGGGGAAGTTAGGTTGGGATTCGAAGAGAATTTTTTCGATGCGGAAGCCGTCGGCTTGCGTGCTGTCGAGGACTTTGGCGCTGAGCGGAGTTTTTTCGGGGAGGCCGCCGATGAGGGTAAGGATTTTCTTGCGGACTTCACGCTGACGGGCTTCGGCCTGGGCGCGGGTGGTGATGGCGGCGACAGTCTCGCGGCGGGCGGCGGTCTCTTTGGCGGCGATGTCATCGAGGTAGTTGGTGAGCTGGGTGCGGCCGATGTTGGCGGGGCTGTTGGGATCGGGGCGAGTGGCGGCGGGGCGTTGCGGGGCGGCCGGGGTTTGTGCGGAGAGGAACGCAGAGACGAGGAAAGCTACGGCTGGTATGAGATGGTGGGTTCGCATCGTGATGCCTTGATACACCGTGTGGGGAGGGAGGTCAAGGCGTGGTCATACCAGTTTGAACTGCGGGAACCTGCGTGTAGTGTGTTGCGTAGAGTTTCAGACAGTGACAGGAGTGTTTTGTGCAAAGTGAGGTGGGGTCGCGAGCCGAGACGCGGACGTTGGTGGGGATTGCGCTGGTGGCGGCGCTGATTCATGTGCTCACCAACGGGCGGTACGGGTTTCATCGCGATGAGTTGCAGTTCTTGAGCGATGCTCGGCACCTGGATTGGGGGTTTGTGGCGTACCCGCCGTTTACGCCGTTTGTGGAGCGGATCGGACTGGAGATTTTTGGGGTGTCGATGGTGGGGCTGCGGTTGTTTTCGGTGATTGCGCAGGCAGGGGCGATTGTGGTGACGGGGCTGATGGCGTGGGAGCTTGGCGGGGGAAGGCTGGCGCAGATTACGGCGGCGCTGGCGGTGGCGACCTCGGGGGTGCCGGTGTTTGAGGCGACGGAGTTTCAGTATTCGACGTTTGATTATCTGTGGTGGGCGTTGATTGCTTATTTCGTGATTCGTTTGTTGAAGAGCGAGAACCCGCGGTGGTGGATTGCGATTGGAGTTGCGATCGGTGTTGGGCTGGAGACGAAATACACGATTTGTTTTTATATTGCCGGGATTCTGGGCGGCATGTTGCTGACGAGGGCGCGGCGATATTTTTTAAGTGGGTGGTTCTGGGGTGGGGTTGGCGTGGCGTTGCTGATCTTTCTGCCGAATTTTTTGTGGCAGGTGAGGCATGGATTTATCTCTGTGCACTTTCTGCGGCATATCCATGTGCGCGATGTGGGCGAGGGGCGGGCGAATGGGTTTGTGAAGGATCAGTTTATTGTTTGCGCGAATCTGTTTGCGGCTCCGCTGTGGCTTGCGGGGCTGGTGAGTTTTTTTCGGAACGCGCGGTACCGGATGCTGGGGTGGATGTACGCGATTCCGCTGGTGCTGTTTATGGTGGGCAAGGGACGTGGATATTACCTGGCCGCCGCGTATCCGATGTTGCTGGCGATGGGTGCGGTTGTCGGAGAGCAGTGGGCAAGCTCGCTGAAGCGTGGATGGCGAATGGCGGTGGAGGGTGTGTTTTTTGCGGGGCTGGCAGCGTGGGGGGTGCTTGCGTTCGCCATTCTGGTGCCGCTTGCGAGGAGTGGCCCGCTGAAGGAATTTGCGTTGAAGAACAATGGCGATCTGCGGGAGGAGATTGGGTGGGATGAGTTGGTGAAGACGATTGCGGGGATTCGCGATTCCCTGCCCCCGGAACAACAGAAGAGTGTTGGCGTGCTGGTGGGGAACTATGGAGAGGGCGGCGCGGTGGAGATTCTGGGGCCGGAGTATCACTTGCCGATGCCGATCAGCATGACGAACTCGGCGTGGCTACACGGGTATCCAACGCCGGAGCCAACGACGTTGATTGTGGTTGGATTTTCATGGGAATCCGCGGACAGAACATTTTCGGATTGTCGACTGGTGGGGCATAACGGCAATTCTGAGGGTGTGAAGAATGAGGAGAGCACGGATCATCCGGATATTTTTGTTTGCGGGCCGCCGCGGATGCCGTGGCCGGAGTTTTGGAAGACACATGAGCGGTATGGGTGAGTGGGTTTCCGCTGGTCGGTGAAAAGTGGCTCACGAAACAAACAGCAGACCTCAGCGGCTGAAGCCGCATTGCAAACCGGACGCCTGCGGCACGGCTGAAGCCGTACCCTTAAGCGAAACGGGGGCTTGCGGCATCCATTCGGCTGCGCTCAGGGATAGGCTCTCAAGCAGTGTCCTCAACAAACCAAACTGACCCGCCACCTCGGGGATTCGCGAGGATTTTCATCGATTGGGAACACCGGGCCGATGAAGGGTCTCCGACAGACACGAATGTCAATAGCAGAGGACCGACCACCTGCTTGTGGATAAAAGCAGCGTTCGGGTTTTGTGGTGAGTTGTGGTGAGTCTTAGGTTTTTATGGGATGGGTGTCTGGCTTTTTAGGGGAATTTTAGGGGGTGACGCATGGAAATTGTGCTTTTTTGAGCACGAAATGCGTGGATAATTTGTGGTGAATACGTGGTTCTTGTGTGGTGTTTTGCTGGTGGGAAACGACGCCGACAAGACCTGGGGTGACGGTGCGTAGTAGAGCAGTTTGGAGTGACTGAAGTTTCCGAAAATCCGACTTTGAGGGAACCGTGTCAATTTGAGACGTTCTGGGTTAGTGGACTCTGCTAAATTCCTGCCCGCAACAAAATCGACAGATAACTTTATGTTCTATCCACGCCGCTTGTGCAGCGGCAAACCTTTCATTCGCCCGCATCGGGCAGAGACCTTGGTTGTCCTCTACTCGCGCGACGTTGAGTATCGCATCTTCAAGATCTTGCGTCAGTTTCGCATCGACCAGGCACACACTTATTCTGAACATTGATTCTCCCAAGTCCCTCATCTCGGCGGGGATATCCATCAGATAGCTTACGATCCGCTTATGCGGGCGTCGTTGCGCTTAGGCAAGTTGGTAGAAGTCTCTAAAAACGGGTTTTCGGAAAGTTGAGGGCGAAGTTTCCGAAAATGTGGGTGGTCTCAATGGGTCGACGCAACACTCAGCTCAAACCCACATTCAAATGAAAACAAGAGCTAAAAGCGCTGGCTAGGATTAGATCAGCCGGAACCCTTACCCTGGCTAGGGTTTTGGCCACATCAGCCAAACAGGTCGAGCCTTCAGGGTAAGCATTTGTAGATCAGGTGATGAGATAGGTGTTGCATCGACCGGTTGAGCTCGCATGACTTTGCGGGCACAACGAAGATTACTTCCGCAAAGCCGACATAAGAGAACTAATCGGTTCTCGATGAGTGACTCGGCGATTTGGCGTCATTCCAAAAGTGCGCTCGGAGCCTATGGCGCTTGCCGGTAGAGATCCTGAAATCGTGCGTGGCCGGGACTGAAGGTCTTGTGCCATTCACGCCCCAGGCTTCTCTCGCTGAAAGTAAGGCACTCGGATTACATTGCCTAAAGCTGGCGGATCGCCGTCACCGGATTCACCCGCATCGCTCGCTGTGCCGGAAGATAGGACGCCAGCAAAGACATCGCCGCGAGCAGAATCAGCACGGCACAGATGGTCACTGGGTCATTGGCGCCGACGCCGTACAGCAGACCGGCAATGACGCGGGTCAGCCCCAACGAAAGAGCCAGTCCCAGCGCCAGTCCAATCGCCGTCAGCTGCATTCCCTGTAGCAGCACCAGCCTCATCACATCCACTCGCGAAGCCCCCAAAGCTACGCGGATGCCGATCTCGTGCGTCCTGAGCTCGGTGCGGTATGCCATCACGCCATAAATACCCGTGGCCGCCAGAACGAGCGCGATCACCGCGAATATCCCCGCGAACGTGCTCTGCATCACGACGAAGATACTCGCTGTCGCGGTGTTCTCCCTCATCGTGCGCACGTCATAAACCGGGAGCCGACTGTCAACCTCCTGAATCGCGTGCTCGGCCGCCTGCGACAGATCCGCCGGATTGCCCAAGGTCTTCATTTGTACGATGAGTTCGGGTCCCGGAAGCTGATAATAGCTCAGATAGATCATGGGGCTGGGCCGCTCATTTATCATCAGGTGCTTCGAGTTCCTCACCACGCCGACCACCGTGAACGGTTTGCTCCATATGGTCGGCACGCTCAGCCTTTTCCCTATCGGATCCTGCCCCGGCCAGTACCGGTTCGCCGCTGTCTGGTCCACGATCAGTACGCCCGGCGCTTTCTCATTGTCGTCCTGCGTAAAGTCGCGTCCTTCCAGAATGGGTATCCCCATGGTCTCGAAGTACCGCGGCGATACATCCGCTCTCCCTACTTCCAGCGACTCATGCGGCCGTGGAGCATATCCTTCCGGATGCGCGTCCTCCGTCTTTCGCGTCAGCGTTAGCGGTACCCAATCGGTAAGCGAAGCCACGGTCACGCCAGGCAATGCCTCCACGCGCTGGAGAATTTTGTCGCGGATCAACTGCCTTTGGTCATTCGGATAGCCGGAGATGTTCAATCCCACGGACGCGGTCAAAACATGATCTTGCTCAAATCCCGGATCTGCATGGGCAATGTTGCTGAGCGTGCGCAAGAACAGTCCGGAGCTAACCAGCAGAGCGAGCGACAGCGCCACCTGCGCCACCACCAGGCCGCTAAGCAGCCGCCGATTGTGCTTACTGCCCCCTGCGCTTGCCGATTCCTCCTTGAGCACCTCCGCCGCCGGCACCTGCGACGACCGCCAGGCCGGAAATGCCCCGCACAGCAGGCTCGCCAGAACTGCCAGTGCCGCAATTGCGACAACAACGCCGGAATCGACCATGCCGTTTATCGCGATTGGGATCGCGTTCGACGGGAGGAACAGTGCGAGTGTCTTGGCCGTCCACAGAGTCAAGAACAACGCCGCCGCTCCCGCGCAGAGGGCAAGAATCACCCCTTCGAGCATCATCTGCCGCACAACTCGCAAGCGACCGGCACCCAGCGACTGCCGGATTGCGATTTCGCGCCGCCGCGACACAAACCGCACCAGTGTCAGCGTGGCCACATTGGCGCACGTCAGCAGCAACACGATCCCCGCAATGGACAGCAGGATGGGGAGCGTACCCGCCATATATCCGTTCGCGCCGAACGGCGACCGCCACATCGGATCCAGAGTGATCGTGTTCGTACCCAGGTGATCGTCAGGATATGCCGCCACAATCCGCCGCATGATGGTCTCAAGATCCTGGTTTGCCTGCTCGCGGCTCACGCCCGGCCGCAGCCTTCCCAACACGACCAGCCAATTCCCGCTGCGCTCGGTCATCCGCCAACCGCCCGTTCCGAGCGGATCGAGCGTGACCCACATATCGTGCCGCAGCCCCGGCGCCGCACCGACGAAACCCTTCGGCGCGACGCCGATCACCGTCACCGGGTGGTGAGCAATCTCGAGCGGCTTGCCCACAATCCCGGGGTCACCCGCAAAATGCGTCTTCCAGAGCGAGTAGCTGAGAATGACATACGGAATGCTTCGCCCTGCAGTCTCTTCTTCCGGACGGAAAAAACGCCCGTAGAGGGGCTTCACGCCGAGCACATCGAAGTAATTCGCAGTCACGTTGGCAATATAGATCCGTTCCGGCCTGGGTCCGCCGGTCAACGCAATCCAATCGTGGTGATACCCGATGATTCCCTCGAAGCTGTGATTCTGGTCCCGCAGATCGCGGTAATCGAGATAGGAGAATGGCGGAGTCGGCGAGCTATTCCACTGCCCGCGCATCACGCTTACCAGCGAGCTCATATCTCGCGCTCCCGGTATCGGGTGCAGCATCGTCCCGTCAATCCAGCTGAACACCGTGCCGTTTGCGCAAATGGCCACTGCCAACATCACCGTAGCCGCGACCGTGTATGCCGGATTCTTGCGAAGTCGCCGCAAGGCAAAACGAACATCCTGTAGCAGCCCTTTCACGCCTACCTCCCTTAAAGGAAGTTTGCTCTTGGGGAACCTGAGCATTCCCCCCGGATAGGCACGCAGTGTGCCAAAACACCTATGACTGTAAGTCTATATCCGCCATCGACATAGGTTGGGGCCATCATCTCGGCTCGGCCAACATACTGTCCATTTGTGGACCGGATGTCCGCTTTCGAAGCTTCCTGCAAAGCCGAAGCAAAGCGCTCCTCGGCTCTGAGGTGATCGTTACCTGATAAAGCGAGCTTGCTGTACCGCTCATCTGGACCGTCTTTTCTCACGGCAAATCGGCCAGCGTTCGCCGATCTACATGAATTGTGGTTTTGAGCGGCTATCGCCTCATCTCTATCGTCCACTCTTCTATACGATCTATGGCTTATACGCTCAATGGTTGTCACGACCTGAGTTCCCGGTCCTGAGCAGATCACCGCGTACAGGACTTCGGAGTCGAACGCAAAGTGTATGTGTGGAATGCGAGAGTTGGCGTTGAGAGGATCACACTCGGAACTTCTTGCGCGTCCTGAATCTCACTGGCTAGCGCAGTGCCATTCACTGTCCTCGTTTTGGTAAACACGAAGTCCTCGGTGACATTCACGATTGTGCCGCCCTGCACGGTGATCGACAGCGCCATTTTTCCCGTCCCGTCAGGATTCACAGTGTAGGTTCCGGAAAAATCGATGCTCGTAATGGACCGCGTGTTATTCGGCCCCGGCTCGTTAATGATGGCTGCACCCGTCAGGCCGCCATGGCCGTCCATCGTCTGCGTTCCCAGCGCCCGTGCAATGCCTCCGCTGTAAGAACCTACGACGCCGTAGTCTCCACAAAAGCTTGCCAACGTGTACTTCGCCTGAGAAGGTTCCCTGTCGTGATCCGTTTGGAGTGTCGCCGCAAGAGAGGTCGTTCCGAGCGCTGCGAGAAGAAGCAGAACTGACTTCCATATCCTAGGGATTTCCATCAGAGTTTCACCTCGAAGTTCTCGAATATTGGAATGGTTCGATCTAGATGAGTCCCGGCTGCTGGTGGGAATTATAGCCCTGAGGCCTAAAGGACGTATTGTCGGCAACTCGGAAGTAATCCGCCGATTCGATGATCCGAACTCGGCGTTGAGGTGCACGAAAAACGGTGCGAGCTCAACCGGTCGACGCAACACCAGCTCATCACCTGCATCTACAAATGCTTACCCTAAGGCTCGACCTGCTTGGCTAGATTGTCGGCCGAAACCCTTACCCCGGGCTAAGGGTTCCGGCCGCATCTAATCCTAGCCAGCGCTTCGAGCTCTTCAGGTTATCATTTGTAGATCTGGGTTTGAGCTGAGTGTTGCGTCGACCGATTGAGACCGCCTGAATTTACGGGCACTACTAGTGAGTATGCGGATCTTTCCCCCCTTCGGCTGGCTCTCAGGGCGGGCTCAGAGTCAGAGTTGACTGGGGATGGATGCTCTCGCGGGCCTCGCTGAGGCGTGTGCGGAGCTGTGCGGTCGCTTCGCGGTGGCAGAGGAGACAGAGGGTGCGGAGGTTGTCGAGATCGCACTGGCCGCCGCCTTCGGCGACGGGGCGGATGTGGTCGGCGTCCCAGAGGCTGCGGCGCGTGGTGATGGATTTCATGCCGTAGAGGCGGAGGCCGGCTTTGCGGGCGGGGTCGCGGGATCGTTTGAGGGCGTTCCAGGCGGCGATGGTGTCGATGCGGCAGACGGCGCAGATGCCGCGGTCGCGGGCGAAGACCTGGTCGCGGAGATAGCCGGGGTCGGTGCGGAGACGCCATTGGTGGACGCAGTAGTCGGAGCAGAAGGTGCGGCGGCGTTTGGCGAGGATTTCGAGTTCGCACCAGCGGCAGAGCGGGAGGTTGTTAGGGCCTTTTGGCAGAGCGTGGCTTGTGGTGCGGCCTCCGGGAAGAGTGCGGGTAGGGAGCATGCTTTTTCAGGATAGGGCGGGATTGCGGGGTTGGGGATGATGAGGTGGGTTCACTTTCTCCAAGCGGACTTTTGAGGACTAATCACCGGGTCGATATGTGCATCGGCAAGAGATCATTCTTCCCGCAGCAGGATCATCGGGTCGACAGCGAGGGCACGCCGGGCGGGAACCAAGGCAGCAAGGAAACCTACGCAGAACATGGTAAGAATGACGCCGCCGAGGATGACCGGGTCTTTTGGCGTGGCCTGATACACAATGGACGAAAGGACACGGGTTGCCAGTACACCGAGGATCATGCCAGCGATCGACCCAATGGCGAGCAGCCGGAAGGTTCGTCCCAGGGCGGCCACAAGCAGTTCGCGTTGACCAGCTCCGAGGGCTACGCGGATACCGAGTTCGCGAAGGCGTTTGCTGACGGTGTAGGCGGCCATGCCGAAGATGCCGGTAATGGCAAGCATCGCGCCCAGCAGGCCAAGCACGCCGAGAGAAACAGTAGCTACGCGAGCGGCGAAGAGCGCCGAATTCAGCTCGCTGTTCCAGGTGGTTATTTGAAGCGGCAGAGAAGGATCGAGACTGCGCATCGAGCGTTGCAGCGCCTGAACAATTTCCTGCGGGTCGCGCTCGGAGCGAACGATGATCCATGCGTCGCCGGAAGGGTGTTGGAGGAAGGAAAAGAACATGGCCGGCTTGGGATCTTCGGTCAAGGTTTGATACTTGCCGTCTTCCACCACGCCTACCACTTCCGCTCGGTTGTTGCCCCAAAACTTGAAATGATTTCCCACTGCCTTGTCGACCGATCCGAAGACCTTGCGGGCGAATTCGCGATTTACGACGGCCACGATGGGAGCCTTATCCTCGTCGTGCATGGTAAAGGCTCTGCCAACGAGGAGAGCAGTTCCGGCGGCACGGAAATAGTCGGGTGAGACGCTGAAATTCTCGGCATCTGCTGCGGCGTTCGTCGGGCGAAAATCGGTGGTGGCATCGGTGAATACGTCGGAATCGTTTCCGCTAAGACTGAGCGGAAGACGATCGGCATATCCCACGCTATCGACACCGGGGATCGCGACGGCTGCATCGAGCATGCGTTTTTCCATCGGCACACGCTTGTCGGGGTCGTATCCTGCCATCTTCAGATCGGTCCTTACGAGCACAACGTTCTTAGGCTGGATACCGTAGTTGCTTTGCAGCGAACGAGCCAGGCCGCGCACGGCGACCAGCGAAGCGGTGACCAGGACAGCGCAAATGGCGATCTGCAAACCCAACAGAACGTCGCGGAGGGTAAGGCGGCGTGTGCCCCCAACGCTTGTGGCTCCGGAGCGAATGATCTGCCAGGGATCGGAGCGAAGAATCTGGCGGACAGGGACCAATCCGAAGAACAGGCCGCTGAAGACAGCCAGGAAGAAGGCCAGAGCGTAGGTATTCATGTCCGGATTGACCGGTATGTTGATGGGAATATTCGGAATCGGCCGCCATGTGCTGAGGATACGCAGGATGACCACGGCTGCGGCGGTACCGCAAATGCCCCCGGCCAGAGAGACCAAAATGCCTTCCGTGATGAGTTGGCGGAAGATGAGCTGACGACGAGATCCGAGCGCCATGCGGACTGCGATTTCGCGCGAGCGATCCGCTGCCCGCGCAGCGAACAGGCTACCCAGATTGGCGCATGCGGCGAGCAGGATAAGACCTGCGAGGAGCGTAAGTCCGAGCAGGAAAGCGCGCGTCGGTCGACCGAGGGTGTTTCCGGCGAGCCCGGGGCGGGACAAGGAGAATTTCAGGCCATCATCAGATTTGGGATAGGTTTTCGCCAGCGAATTTGCAATGGTGTTCAAGTCCGAGGTAGCAGCTGCTGGAGTTACTCCAGGCTTGAGATGTCCTATCGCCCAGGCGTTATGGTTGCCTCGCTCTTCGAGCGAAAACCAATCAGCGATCTGGGGTGAATCGACAATAGGAATCCACAGATCGGGTGCGAAGAAGAGTTCGGTGCCGCGGAAGTCGTGAGGAGCAACACCGATGATGGTGTAGGGATGCTTGTTGATCTGGACAGTGCGACCTACTGCAGCGGGGTCCCCATTAAATTGGCTGTGCCAGAGTGCATAGCTCAGGACGATCTCGGGCACGCTGTTCTGCCCATGTTCTTCAGAAGCATGGATAAATCGGCCAAGATAGGGCTGGATGCCCAGAGCGTCGAAGTAATTGCCGCTTATGGTATACGGCCAGACTACGGAGGGATTTCCGTGGCCGGTATCGAGTCCAACGCCGCCCATGATGTTGTAGAGCACAAGCGAATCGAAGCTGCGGTTTCTGTCGCGCAGGTCGCGGTAGTCCGGATACGACTCCGACGGAGCTGTGTCTGACCCGTAAGCGCGTTCGAGCATGAACAGCGTTTCAGGGTGCGACACGTTGAGCGGTCGCAGGATCAACGCATTGAGTACGCTGAAGACGATTGCATTGGCGGCAATGGCGAGCGCCAGTGTGAGCACGGCGGTCAGGGTGAATCCGGGGGATTTTCGCAACTGTCGTAAAGCGAGTCGTATGTCGGCGGTCATGCCTCCCCCTCGTTATGCATTGTGGTGGATTTTACTCGCGGCTTCCTGGGCCTAAACGTGTTGTACGCAGAGGCCGGACCGGCGGTTCCATTGATGTTGCCAGTTCCCTGGTAACGGCTCTTTGAGCCCCAGTGAGCTGGTTCGAGGATTAGTAACGAAAAACGCGCGTGTCTTTACTTATGTACCCGGAGAGGGCTGGGGTCCTTTGTCCGCATATTCCGCAGATAGCGCAACCACCTCCCCGGCAAATTATGATCGAGGAGATAGTGGAGGAGTGCGATGTCCAAGACACAGTCGACGATGGTGATGCTGGGGAGTGTGGCTCCGGCGTTTGAGTTGGTGGATGTGGTGAGTGGCAAGGCGGTGGGACGCGACGATGTGTTCGCTGCTGTGTCGGATGATGCGCGGGCGGATGGGCCAAACTGCGCGGCGACGGGATGCCATGGATTGCTGGTGATGTTTATCTGCGTACATTGTCCGTATGTGGTGCATGTGGAGCAGGAACTGGCAAGGATTGGGAAGGACTATGAGGGCAGGATTGGGATGGTGGCGATCTCGTCGAATGATGTGGAGGCGTATCCGCAGGACGGGCCGGAGGAGATGAAGGGGCAGGCGGAGCGGCTGGGTTTCCGGTTTCCTTATCTATATGACGAGACGCAGGAGGTGGCGCGGGCGTATGACGCTGCCTGTACGCCGGATATTTTTCTATTCGATGGACAGATGAAACTGGTGTATCGCGGGCAACTGGACGACAGCAGGCCGCGACGAGGGGATGCAGGGAACGATATTCCGGTAACAGGGAAAGATCTGCGGGCAGCGATGGATGCGGTGATCGCGGGGAAGCGGCCGGATCCGAACCAGCGGTTTGCGGTGGGGTGCAATATTAAGTGGAAGGAGTAGGGGGAAAGGCAAAAGCAGATCCCCTTCGGGGATGACAACCAGAAAAGCAAAGGCAAACGCAAAAGCAACGACAACGACAACGACAAAAGCAGATCCTCCGCCTGCGGCGAAGGATGACAACTAAAAAGCAACGGCAAAGGCAGCGGTACGGATGACAGCTGTGCGGCCCCGGTTGATTGACGTTGGGTACACTCGGAACTGCGAGAGATGCGTGAGGAGAGAGTGTGGACGATGTATTGGCGGAGTTGAAGGCGGGGGTTCGGCGGTTTCGGACGGAGGTTTATCCGAAAGATGAGGAGACGTATCGGCAGGCGGTGCGCGAGCCGCAGAGACCACATGCGTTATTTATCACGTGCGCGGACTCGCGGATCGGCCCGGAGCTGATAACGCAGTCGGGACCGGGCGATTTGTTTGTGATGCGGAACATCGGCAATCTGGTGCCGGCGTATGGCGAGATGCTGGGCGGGGTGAGCGCAGTGGTGGAGTATGCGGTGGTGGCGCTGAAGGTGCCGCATGTGGTGATCTGCGGACACTCGGACTGCGGGGCGATGAAGGCGCTGATGGACCCGAAGTCGCTGGGGGAGATGGAAGCGGTGAAGAACTGGATGAGCAATGCGGCGGCGGCGATGAACGTGGCGAAGTCGACGGCGAAGGCGAATGAAGGGCCGGGCGAATTTGCGAGGAGGTTGACGGAAGAGAATGTGCTGTTGCAATTGCAGCATCTGCGGACGCATCCTTCGGTGGCAGGTGCGATGGCGCGGCAGGAACTGACAATTTCCGGGTGGGTGTATGACATTGGCCGGGGCGAAGTGAGGATCTCGGAGGATGGGGGACGGGTGTTTCATCCGGTGAAGATCGGGGGCGAGACCGCATGATCGCGCCGCGAGAGCGACATATCAGAAAGTTGCTGATGTATGTTGGAAAGCCGCTGTTACGGCTGGTTCTGTATGACGTGGCGGTGGTGTTAGCGTACAAGGTGCTGCATTGGAACTGGTTGGATCTGCATCATATTCCGCTGACTCTGTTTGGGTCGGCGATTGGAATTATCGTTGCGTTCCGGAACCAGTCGTCGTATGGGCGATGGTTGGAGGCAAGGAAGCTGTGGGGCGCGATTGTGAGCAACTCTCGCAGCTGGGCTCGCCAGGTGACAACGGTGATGACACCGCAGAGCGAAGCCGATGCGGAGGAGATGAAAGCAATGCAGCGGCGGCTGGTGTATGGGCAGATCGCGTTTGCCTACGCGTTGCGGCAACAGCTGCGGGGGCTGGAACCGTGGGAGTTGTTGACGCCTCTGCTGAGCGAGCAGGAGTTGCGGGAGTTGCAGGGGGAGAGGAATGTTCCGCTGGCGATTCAACAGAAGATGGGGATGTTGCTTGGCGAATGCCAGAGACGGGGATGGATCGAAGCTGCGCACTGGCGGTCGATGGACAACACCCTGAACGATTTGATCGATGCACAGGGTGGAACGGAACGAATTAAAAGTACGCCGATGCCGAAGCAGTATGACTATTTTCCGGAGCTGTTTGTTCAGATGTATTGCGTGATGCTGCCGCTGGCGCTGGTAATGAATATGGGATGGTATACCCCGCTGGGGTCGACGCTGGTTGGGTTTATTTTTTTGGCGCTGGATAAGATTGGCCAGGATCTGGAGTATCCGTTCGACAACACCATTTATGACGTGGCGATGACATCCATGACGACCACGATCGAGATCAACCTGCGGCAGTTGCTGGGCGAGACTGTTCTACCGGAGGAAGTGAAGGCGGAACATGGGGTGCTCTGGTAGGTTGCCAGGCTGGACTACAGCCACTTCAATTTTCTGAGGATCACGAGGAGCAGGGCGGTGGCGAGGATGGTGATGCCTCCGACCCACTGTGCGCCATGGGGGGAGTCCTGGAAGGGCAGGCCCTTGAGGTTCATGCCGTAGATACCGGAGATGGCAAGCGCGGGAATGGCGATGGTGCCGAGGACGGTAAGGACTTTCATGACCTCGTTGGTTCGGTTGGCGACGGAGGAGAGGTAGATGTCGAGGGTGTTGTTGAGGAGATCGCGCTGGGTCTCGACGGAGTCGAGGAGACGGGCGATGTGGTCGTAGGCGTCGCGAATGTAGAGCTCGTGCTCGGAGTCGATGATGGAGTTGGGGTCGCGCTGGAGATGAAGCGCGACGTCGCGGGTGTTGACGAGGACGCGGCGGAGATTGATGAGTTCGCGCTTGATGGCGAAGATGGCAGGAAGGATTTCGCGGGTGGGGTTGTCGAATGCCTGGTCTTCGAGCTGGTCGATGCGATCGTGGAAGTGGTCGATGGCGGGAAAGTAGAGGTCGACGATGGTGTCGAAGATGAGGTAGAGGAGCTTGCCGGGGTGCTTGTCGTCGCCGTCGCGGCGGGCGCGCTCGAGAGCCTCCTGGGTGGTGGGACAGGTGGGGTCGGAGATGGTGATGAGGAAGTCTTTGCCGGCGAAGATGTCGATGGGGGTGAAGACGGGCATTTCTTCGCCGGGATTGTCGGGGTCGGGCTCGAGGCGGACAGGTTTGAAGACGGCAAAGGTGTAATGGGGAGCGGTGTCAACTTTGACGCCCTCGTCTACGCTGCGGGCGTCCTCGATGTGGAGAGGATGGAGGCCGTACTGGGTGGCGAGTTCATCGAGCCTGGGGTCATTGGCGTCGTCGAGTTGATACCAGGGCATGTGGGCTCCTGTGGGCGGCTCAGGATTGCGAATCGCTGTTGGTCTTGCCAGGTTCACAACAAATAGAGCGCCACGCGTGGCGATGGTAGCAGAAGATCAGTGGCTAGCCGTTGCCGTCTTCGATGTGGGTGATTTCGCCGTCGCGCATGTGGAGGATGCGATCGGCGATCTGGGCAGCCTCGGGGTTGTGGGTGATCATGAGGACGGTCTGGTTGAGCTCGCGGCTGGACTGGCGGAGCATCTTCAGGACGGCGTCGGAGTTTTTGGTGTCGAGGTTGCCGGTGGGCTCGTCGGCGAGGACGATGGCGGGGCGGTTGATGAGGGCGCGGGCGATGGCGACTCGCTGTTGCTCGCCTCCGGACAATTCATTGGGGCGGTGGTGGAGACGGCCCTGGATGCCGAGCATGTCGGTGAGGTGGTCGAGGAGCGGCTTGTCGAGTTCTCTTTTGGTGGACGCTCCCAGGAGGGAGATGTCATGGGCGATCTCGATGTTGCCCATCGCGGAGAGGGTGGGAAGGAGGTTGAAGCGCTGGAAGACGAAGCCGATTTTGGCGCGGCGCATCCGGGTGCGCTCGGCGTCGGTGAGTTTGGCAAAGTCGGTGCCGTCGATGAGGACTGAGCCTGTGGTGGCAGAGGTAAGACCGCCGAGAATATAGAAGAGGGTGGATTTTCCAGAACCGGAGGGGCCGACGATGGCGACGAACTCGCCGGGAGAGATGGCGAAGTTAACGCTGCGGAGGGCGGGAACTTCAAGTTTGCCGGAGCGGTAGGTCTTGCCGAGGTTCTGGGCGAGGATGATTGGGGGGGTGGTGGGATCGGGGTTCGGCGTGGAGGACATCGTTGAGTAATCGGGGGGCGGTGAGACGGAGCGGGAATCAGGATTGGACGGCAACGTGGAAGAATGAGGAAGCATTAGATATCTCAAGTCTATCTTGAATTTCGTGAATATCGTGAATGGGGCGGGATGAAGGCCACGGAGCTTTTGTTGCTGGGGTTGGCTGGGTGGACGGCGATCGGCATCGTTGGAGTGGGAGTGTCGGCGCGGCGCGGGGAGAGGCGAAAGGTGCGGAGCGGGATTGCGTGGCTGGTGGGAGTGTGGGTGGTGTATCTGAGTATTCTGATTGGGGTTTCGTTGCGACAGAAGCAAAGAGTTGTGGCGATGGGGGAGGCACAGTGCTTCGATGAGATGTGTTTTACGGTGACGAGAGTGGAGGAGGTGCCGGGGTTTCTGATCCGGGATGGGCGGCTGCTGATACGGGTGACGATACGGGTGACAAATAACGGAAGGGGGGCGCAGAGTGAGCGGCTGATACGAGCTTATCTGGTGGACGCGCAGGGGAGGCGGTGGGAGGAATCGCCGGGGGTGAACGGTGTGGGATTGACGGTGAGGGTGCCGGGGGGAAAATCGGTCGTGAGTGAGCCGATCTTCAAGGTGGCCGGCGACGCTACGGGATTGGGACTGGTGTTGACGCATGGGAGGCGACAGCCGGGTGTGATGGTGATTGGAGACTCGGACAGCTGGTTTCACCGGCGGACGGTGGTTGCGCTGGGGCGGTGACGGAGCGTTTTGTGAAAGATGCAGACGGAGTTTCGGGGCTTGGGGCGAATTGTCTCAAATCTGTAAAAAGCGTGTGGGGTTGAGAGCACTTTCGAGAGATATTTTTCCCTTAGCCATTGCAAAAGACTGCATATCGTTGGAGCACGATCGAGCGAATCGCATAGGAATCACTGGGAAACGATTTGGTACGCGAATTGCACTTAGAACCCACCGTCAGAAGTGCAGGACTTCGACTTGGGCCCCTATCCCCTACCTGCGCGTGAAGGGTCACGCAATGCAGGATTGACAGTTATTAATATTGGGCTTCATGTACGCCTGGATTTTTGAATGCGGCTGATCGAACGATAGTCCGCCGTCTGCATCATTCCAAACTCCCGTTGCTTTTGTGCTGGTTTTCTTCGGCCTGAACTGAAGCCTTAATCGAACAGATTCGGCGACGCTCCCCGTGCGTCTCGCGCTAAGAGAGCCCGGTTCGGTGCGTCAGATTGGCCGCTACGCAGCGGAATGGCTGCGTAAACGGTCGTGCTTCGTCAACCATGCTTCATGGAGTTTATGAGATGAATAAGATCATTTGCAGTTTAGTTACAGCTTCTGTTCTGGTTGGGGGCGCCGCCTACGGCCAGAGCACGTCAAAGACAACGCAGAAGCAACCAATGCGCGACAGCCAGATGGACAAGGTCACTGCCGGGCAGAGCGAGGGCGGAGACGCATCGGGCGGCTCGATCGCAGCGAACAACTCGGCCGTCAATACAACGACAACCGGCTCAGTGAACCTGAGCGGCACCGCGTTGATGGGCGCCAGCGGCCTCAACATCGTGAGCTCGACCGACAGCCTTGTCGCGAACGGAGTGAACGTGTATGACAGCAGCCTGACGGCGGATAACGCCAATGACGGCTCCAAGGTGAATCAGAGCAATAGCATCGACCAGTCTCAATCGACGGGTGCGACGCTGGACAGCTACCATCGCGGGCAGAACAGCCAGCTGACGGTGAACAAGAGCTCAAACGATACGAGGATGAATTCATCTACGTCGAGCATCAATTCTTCGCTGAACCACTCGGCGAGCGACGTTACCTCGTTCAATGCAACCAGCTCGAGCATGCACAGCTCTACGGACAGCTTTTCTTCAACCAATAGCAAGGCGCAGCAGGCGACCGACACCAAGTCGACCTCGGCTACCGAGTCGGCTTCTGCAGCTAACAACTCCACCAAGTCGAGCGGGACAACGAATGCGTTCTCAACCAACGGAGCTGTGAATGCCAGCAGCGTTCAGTCGGCTGCGGGGACTCTGGGCACCACCGCTTCCAGCGCGAAGTCTGACAACGCGACGGCGAGCTTCGGCTCCACGTCGAACAGCGCTCTGGCCGGCAAGAAGGGCACTGCCGGAACGGTTGGCAGCTCCACGTTCAACAACAGCGCGTCGAGCGGCGGAAGCACCTCATCCAACGTTGGCACGGCGGGCAACACCACCACAGCGCAGGATGGCGCGGCTGCGTCCAACAACACCAAGAACGCTTCGGGCAGCAACACGTCGGCGTCGAACAACTCTGGCACTTTGAATGCCAGCTTGAATCTGTCTTCGAACAAGAGCCTGGCGGCGAACACCGCAACAACGGATAACTTCGCCACCGATGCAAACTCGTCCAAGGCTTCCAACGAGTCAGAGACGGCTGCTTTCGACAAGTCTTCTTCGTTCGGCGAGTCTTCCAACAGCTCAAACACGAAGAACATCTCGTCCAACGACACGTCTGCGAAGTCCAGCAGCGTGACGTCGTCGAAGAACTTCGCCACCAGCACGGTTGCCAGCCTTGTGGCGAGCGACTCGAAGACGGACTCCAGCACGTCGGCGAGCAACACCTCCGTGGTGAAGAACGTTGAGGGAGCAGTAACCCTCGATGGCGCAGCGGCGACCAACATCGCGGTTGACGGCTCGACCATCACCAATAACAGCACCTATAACGTGACGCTTGCGGGTTCTGCAGAAGAGAATGCCAAGGCGTTGAACATCGTAAACGCGGCCGGCGGGATGATTGCCAATGGGCTGAACATCGCTCACTCGAGCAATATGAATGCAATGCCGACGCTTACCCAGGTCAACACCATTTCGCAGTCTCACTAAAACACGACGCCAGGAAGGGGCTCTCCAACCAGGGAGCCCCGGCCTGCGCTTCTCTGTAGCTTGAAGGAGGATTTATGCGTCGTCTTCTGATCACTGCGAGTCTTGCCCTGTTAACTGCTGCAGGCATGGCCCAAGCCCCGGCCCGGCACAAACCCCAACCGTTGAGCGATGCTGCTCTGGATCGCGTGACGGCCGGGGGATTTACTGCCGGTCTGTCGGACGGAATCATTAAGTTTCAAGGTTCCGTGCCGACGAAGAACGGGCTGGTTACTGGTGCGGGCACGCTGGCGATCCTGACGGGACCGCTGACGGGATCCAACCAGAGCACGCTGACGTTGAATGGCGGAGCGCAGCAGAACCTGAGCTCGCTGGTCAACATCAACGCGGTGAACTCCAACGTAAATGTACTGCTGAACCTGAACGTCAATATGAATTCGACGGTCGGGACGATCACGCAGTCCAACCTGAATGGGAAGCATTAAATGAACCGGCGAAAGCCAATGCTTGGTATTGGACTGGTTATTGGATTGGCCGGTCCTCTTCTCTTCCCTGCACCCGCGCTTGCTCAAAATACGGGAGAAGCGGCGTGGGTGCAGGGGAGCAAGAATATCCGCACTCTCAAAGAGATACGCGGAGAGGGCGTAACGCGGCAGCGCTGGGACATGAGTTGCGGCGCTGCGGCGCTGAGCACTGTGCTGACGTACGACTTTAGAGACCCTACGCCGGAGACGGCGATCGTGGTGTGGATTCTGCATCGCGTCGATGCGGTGCGGGTGCGGTCGCGCGGCGGATTTTCGTTGCTCGATCTGAAGCACTTTGCCGAAGCACGGGGATACCGTGCGGAAGGCTATAGCGGAATGACGATGGAAGACCTGGTGGCGGAAAAAACTTCCGTGATTACGCCGATACGGGCGAAGGGAGTCGATCACTTTGTGGTGGTGAAAGGCATTGTGGATGGACACGTGGTGCTGGCCGATCCTGCATTCGGCAATATGACGATGCGCATCGATCAGTTCAAAGCGTTGTGGAAGAACGGTGTGGTGTTTGAGATTCATCCGCCGGACGAGCGGATGATCGGCGTGAGGACGGTTTCGCTGGCGGCGCGTCTGGTGCCGGATGAGACGTCGATCACGCGGAGGATCGGGATCACGGCTCCGAGCAATTATCTGTACTGAAGGAAAGGCGGGCTCGATGTTGCGGCAAAGACTCTTGGGGAGCTTCCTGATTCTGGTGGTGTGCGGTGGGGCCATGCAAGGCCAGCCAACTGCTGCGTCTGGAGGCGGAGCGGCGCAGGCACAGGCGCAAAAGAAGGATGAGGTGGATATCAAGCTGCAGGAGGCGCTGCGGGAGCGTGACGCAATCATCCGCAACCTGCTGGACCGCGTCTCCGAACTGGAGTGGAGGGTGAACGGGGGCTATACGAGCGCGGCCAATATCAATGAGAGGCCTGTGATTACGGGGGCGGCAAACAGCCGCGTCATCAACTCTGTGGTGTCGACCAATTCGGTGGTCTCGACGTCGGCCTACGACGTTACGGAGCGCCAGGCGACGGAGGCACTGGACCGGGCATTGATTGTGCGGGGCGGGCTCCTGCTGCCGCCGGGGACGTTGGAGATGGACAATACTGTGTCGTATTTCAGCGCATCTGCAGACCACGTTACGATCAATGGATTTGCGTTGCTGCCGGTCCTGGTGGTGGGGGATATCGCGTCGCAACGAACGCGCCAGGACTACCTGCTGCCGTCCTTTACGGCGCGGCTTGGACTGCCGCATAAGTTTCAGATGGATTTCCTCTTACCGTATGGTTACGAGTTGATACGAAGCGTTGACGCGAACAACGTTCAGACCACGGCAAGCAACTTTGGACTGGGAGATATCTCGGCAGGGGTCTCGCGGCAGTTGACGTTCGAGCATGGAAGAGTGCCGGATGTACTGGCGAATGTGCGATTCAAATCGACAACGGGAGCAGATTCTTTCACTTTGACAAGCAGCGAAGTCGCGCTGGGAACGGGATTCAATGCTCTCCAGGGCAATGTGACCGTGGCGAAGTCGAGCGATCCGGTCGAGTTCTTCGGGAACGTCGGGTACACCTACAATATGCCGGCGAATCATACTGTCAATGCGAACGACCCAACCAACCCGAGCGCGACGACGGTCGGATACTTCAATCCGGGAGGGGCTGTAGGGTTTCAGCTAGGGTCGATCCTTGCGCTGAATCCGGACACTTCGATGACTGTAAGCTGGGACCAGCGTTTCACCCGTTCGACGCAATTGAACGGAGTGGATATACCGGCGTCGTACCTAGTGGAGGGAACATTGCGGCTGGGGACGACTTATATGTACGCGCCGGGGAAGATGATCGATCTGAGCTTTGGAGTGGGTCTGACTCCGGATACGCCGAATCTACAGTTTTCGGTGGGATTTCCGCTGCGAGCGACTTTGTGGGGGCCGAAGCCAAAGAAACTGCCGAAGTAGAAGGCCGGCGGCGAGCAGGTCCATGGTCAGGCGGGCGGTTTAGCAAAGAGAGAGTGAAGGGTTGCGTCCTCGAGGAAGCTGATCTCGATGCGGATGGCGACGACCTGGCCGAGATCTGCGGGGGTGGAGAGATTTTTGCGGCAGGTGCAGAGGTGGGTGAGGCCGAGATGTCCGGCGCGGGTGAGTTCGAGGCCGGAGGCGAGGATGGAGGAGTACAGATCGACGACCGCGCGGAGTTGAATCTCGAGGCGGAACTCCATGGTGGAGGGGGAGAGGGTCTTGCGGTCGAGGATCCAGCCGCCACAGTCGGCGAAGGCTGAGGTGAGGACCGGGAGGAGGCCGTGGCGCTCTTCGTAGCTGAAGCCCTGGATGTCGAGCGATTGCATGGGTGATGGGCCTCTGCGGCGGAGATGGTTGCCGTTAGGGTGTTCATCGGAGGATGGGAGCTTAGCGTGAGGGGTGGGGGCGGGTACGGTGGTCATGTGACGAATGGGGTTATGGTGCTGCAGGGACTTGATTTGTGGTTGGGGCGCCGCAGGATTTTTTTGTTTTGCGAGGACGGATCCTGCGTGGGTATAGGAGGATGGTGGTGAGAGGTTTTGGCATGGTGCTGGGACTAGGAACGGATTTGATCGAGACCAGACGGGTGCAAGAGAGCATCGACCGATTTGGCGAGCGGTTTCTGGAGAGGATCTTTACGGCGGGGGAGATTGCGTACTGTCTGCGGAAGAAGAAGAATGCGGCTGAGAGCTTTGCGGCGCGGTTCGCGGCGAAGGAGGCCGGCGCAAAGGCGCTGGGGACAGGGATCAGTCGAGGGGTGAACTGGAAGGAGTTCGAAGTGAGGCGCGAGGCGAGTGGACGGCCGACACTGCATCTGATTGGACGGGCGGCGGAGCTGGGTGAGGCGATGGGGGTGAAGAGGATTCATCTGAGCTTGACCCATAGCCGGGAGTTGGCCCTGGCGGTGGTTGTGGTGGAGGATTGAGGGCACGCGGGATGGGGTGGAAACCGACGGGAAGCGTTTGGCATCTATTGGAGACAAAGCACTTTCAGGGTAAGTGGATTCGTGAAGGTTTTGTGGTTGAGGAGCTAGGGGGTAATGTATCCTCTCAATTACTGACGCCCTGCAGTGTGGATGGCTGGTGACGGCGGATGGTACGCCGTGCGGTTGGATTTTTGTGGAACAAGGATTAAAGGAGAGCTATGCCCAGCCAGCACGAGGTTCGATGGTCGCAATTGAAGGTGGGCGTGATCGTATTGATTTCGACGGTGATTCTGGTGACGCTGCTGTTCCTGATGACGAGCTCGTCGGGGCTGGGGATCCTGACTCATAAGTTGACGGTGACGACGTACTTTGAAAACTCGGCGGGCCTGAAGACGGGTGCTGCAGTGAACCTGGAGGGCGTGACGATCGGCACGGTGAAGACGGTGACGATCGACAACTCGCCGGAGCGCAAGCTGACGCCGGTGAAAGTTGTGATGAAGCTGGACGATAAGTATGGCGGAAACCTGAAGAAGGATTCGAAGGCGTCGCTGTCGACGGTTGGAGTGCTGGGGGACACGGTGGTGGACATCAACAGCCAGTTTGCGGTGGGACCGCGGCTGCAGGATGGCGATGTGCTGAAGACGACGGAGACGCCGAGCCTGACCGACGTGGTGAAGGCCAGCCAGGGCACGATCGAAAGCCTGAACGTGATTCTGGCGAAGATGAATGTGATCGTCGACAATCTGCAATCGGGCAAAGGCTCAGTGGGACAGCTGATCAATAATCCTGATCTATACAACAAGGCGAACGCCACGGTGGATGAGTTGTTGACGCTGGAGAAGAATTTGAATGCCGGACGCGGCTCGATCGGCAAGTTGATGACCGACGACACGATGTACAACCGGTTAAACGATGCGGCAGGAAAGCTGGAGAATATTGCGGATTCGGTGAATTCGGGCAAGGGGACGGTGGGAATGCTGCTGAAGGACGATACGCTGTACAAGAATCTGAATTCGACGCTGGCGCATGCGAACTCGCTGATGGCGGATGCGGACGCGGGCAAAGGCGGCCTGGGGCTAATGCTGAAGGATCCGAAGTTCCGTCAGGACCTGAGCCATACCCTGACACAGGTGAATGACCTGGTGTCCAACATCAACACCGGGCGGGGAACGCTGGGCAAGCTGGCGACCGACGACACGATGTACACCAACATCAACAAGCTGCTGACGGCGAGCACGGACCTGGTGACGACGATTCGAAGCGATCCGAAGAAGTATCTGACGATCCATATGAAGATTTTTTAGGGAATCAGAAGGCGGCGAAAGAGACGGGGTTTCGGGCCTGGGCCTGACCCCGTTTTTTTGCATTGGCGAGCCCTCGAAACTTTGTGATACGGTGTTTCGTCTTCGTAGCACTGAAGAAATCATTGCGTTCCGGGTGCGAGTTCGACGGCTTTTCGCGCGCGGAAGGACTTCCACCAAGCTTGCGTTTCGAGGAGAACCACGATGTTTAAGTGTCTTGCGAGTTTTCTTGTGCTGTCCACAGGGATGTGCCTGGGACAGTCGTTAGTCGGGGCGGATACGGCCCCTGGGCCGACCACAGAGCCGAAGAAGCCGATTATCTTCGACGTCACTGCGATCGATAAGACGGTGGATCCCTGCGTCGACTTCTATCAGTACGCGTGCGGCAACTGGCTGAAGAAGAACCCGATTCCGGCGGACCAGGCGCGTTGGTCGAGATTCAACGAGCTGGCGGAGAGGAATAACTACCTGCTGTATGAGGAGCTGAAGGTTGCTGCGGACAATCCGAAGACACCTTTGCAGAAGAAGTACGGCGACTACTTTGCGGCGTGCATGAACGACGAGCTGGCTGACAAGCTGGGCGCGACGCCCGTGGCTCCGGTCATGAAGACGATCGCCTCGTTGAAGGACAAGAAGGAACTGGGCGCGATGGTTGGCGAGTTGCAGGCCCGGTATGCGGTAGGAGCGTTCTATCAGCTTGGGGTGCAGCAGGACCAGAAAGATTCCAGCAGCCAGATTGTGAATACGGGCCAGGGCGGAATTACTCTGCCGGATCGCTCGTACTATCTGGGGCAGGATGCTCGCAGCCAGAAGCTGCGGGGTGAGTATGTCGAGCATGTGACGAAGATGTTTGTGCTGCTGGGCGACACGCCGGAGAGAGCAGCGGAGGAGGCCAAGAGCGTGATGTCGATCGAGACGGCGCTGGCCAAGGGAGCGATCGACCGGGTGGAGTTGCGAGACCCGGCGAAACGGTATCACCCGATGACGCTGGTGGAGTTCGATGCGCTGGCCCCCGATTATGACTGGGCAGCGTATTTGAAGAACGTCAAGATTGGCCAGTTCAAGACGCTAAACGTGTCGACACCGACCTTCTTCACCGCGATGAATGAAGAGATCAATTCGGCGAGTCTGGACTCTCTGAAGAGTTATCTGCGGTGGCATGCACTGCGATTGGCCGCGCCTGCGCTGTCGAAGCCGTTCGTCGACGAGAGCTTCAACTTCAACCAGGCGACCCTGAACGGCCAGAAAGAACAGACGCCACGCTGGAAGCGCTGCACACGAGCGACGGACCAGGCGCTGGGCGAGGCTGTGGGTCAGGACTGGGTGAAACAGAACTTCCCACCGACGGCCAAAGCGAACATGGACAAGCTGGTGGCAGAGTTGGAGCAGGCGCTGGGGCAGGACATCGCGCAGTTGCCGTGGATGAGCGATGCGACGAAGGTGGAAGCGAAGGCGAAGCTGGATGCAATCCGCAACAAGATCGGCTATCCGGAGAACTGGCGCGACTACAGCACCCTGGTGGTGAAACGGGACGACCCATTGGGCAACATTGAGCGAAACGCGGAGTTCGAGCGGCAACGCAACTTCAACAAGCTGGGCAAGCCGGTGGACGAGAAGGAGTGGGGGATGACACCTCCGACGGTGAATGCCTACTACAATCCGCCGAACAACGACATCAACTTCCCTGCCGGGATTCTGCAGCCGCCGTTCTTCGATAACAGCATGGACCCGGCGGTGAACTTCGGCGGGATTGGCGTGGTGATCGGCCATGAGATGACGCATGGGTTCGACGACCAGGGATCGCAGTACGATCCGAAGGGCAATGTCCGGAACTGGTTCACGGCCGAGGACCGCAAGAAGTTTGATGAACGAACCGCCTGCGAGGTCAAGGAGTACGACGGCTTCGAGGTTGCGGAAGGACAGAACCTGAACGGCAAGCTGACGCTGGGTGAGAACACGGCCGACAACGGCGGTATTCGCATCGCGTTTCAGGCGCTGCAGGAGGTTCTGGCCAAAGGCGGCGCGACTGCCGAGCCCGGTTATGTGAACGGGGAAAAGGATGGCTACACGCCGGCGCAACGGTTCTTCATCACCTTCGGACAAGTGTGGTGCGAGAACCAGACGGAACAGGCGGCGCGTGTGCAGGCCAAGACTAATCCACACAGCACGGGCGAGTGGCGGACGAAGGGCACGGTGCAGAACTTCGATGAGTTCGGCAAGGCGTTTGGCTGCAAGGTGGGCCAACCGATGATGCCGACGAGTTCGTGCCGCGTCTGGTAGACTTCGTCGAGAATCAATGAGAGGGTCCGGGCTTCGGCCTGGGCCTTTTTGTTTGCGGAGGGTGGTCGGAATGGGTAACCATAGACCGGTGACTGTGTCTAAAACTCAGCAGGCGGGAGTTAGATTCACCGGCAGGCTGGAGTTAGATTCACCTGCGGGTGGCACAAAGTCGCGACAGCTTCTACAATAAGCAGAGGAATCGTACCCTACAGATTTGCTCGCGGCAGAAGGTGGACAAACTGTTCACTGGCGAGGTTAAGGAAGCGCATGAAGTTGAGCAGGATTGGCCGGGTTTCAATGGCCTTGGTAGTGTCCGTGGCGATGGGTTTGGGCATGACGGCGTGCGGTGGCGGCACGATCGGGTTCATGTGGGTCCTGGGAACGCAGTATAACCAGATTGCCGCCTTCAAGATCGATGATTTCACGGGAAATCTGACGACGCCTCCGGGCTCGCCGTTCACTTCCGGCGGCGCGAACCCGGTGTCCCTGGTGGTGAAGCCCGGCGGCCGTTATCTCTACGTGATCAATAAAGGAGCGGCGACGGTTCCAAGCGGCTCGGAGACTTTGCCATGCGGGGCCAACGGCGGAATTGCTGAGTTCGCTATTGGCGGACAGGGCGTGCTGACGTTCCAGCAGTGCTTCCAGAGCCAGGGGTCGACACCTGTCTGGGCTGCACACGATGGTACGGGCGGCTTCCTTTACGTTCTGGACCAGGTGGCTCCGAGTGCGAACTGCGACGCGAACCATATCAACACTCCTGCCTGTTATGGCGACATTACCGTGTTCTCGGCGGATTCGAGCACGGGACGTCTGTCGCTGGTGCAGAATCAGCAGATCAAGGATCCCAATACGGGGTTGCAGCTGACTTACTTCCCTGTCGGCCAGATGCCGAGGATGATGGCTCTTTCCGGCGGGTGCGTGTTTACGCTGGACTCGGACGCGAATCAGACGGTGTTTCCATACATCGCGACCGGGAATGGGCAGTTGACGCTGACGACCAACTCCACGATCAATTCCGGAGCGACGCGAGCGACGTCGATCATCGCGGGCGGTGCGGCAATCTATATCACGGATGCGGGCCCGGCGAACTCGAACACGCCGGGGCAGATACTACCGTTCACGGTTGGCGGGTCTTCGTGCTCGCTAAACACGATCACGGGCGGGTCTACTGCTAATCTGGCGCCTGCGGCGAATCCGGTGTACACGCTGGTGGACAGCAAAGGGCAGTATCTTTACGTCGCGAACCAGTCCTCGACGAACTCGAATACGCCGAACAGCTCGATCTCTGCGTTCAAGATTCAGACGAACGGGACGTTGCAGTTTATTCCGGACCCACCGAATAATCCTTATCCTATTGGAGCGGGGCCGGTGTGTATGGTGGAGGATCCTTCCAACCAGTATCTCTATACGTCGAACGGCGATGGAACGGTAACGGGAAAAGTTCTGTTTGCCCCTTCGGGTCAACTTTCGAACCTGACTCGAGGATCGAACTTTACGGCGGTAGGACAGGCGACATGCCTTGCAGTGAGCGGCAACGTAGACTAGCTGGCAGGATGGCAGCTGGAGAAACCAGGACAGGATGTCATGAAGAATCCTGAGTACGGGACAGCAGGAGCGGGCGGAAACGATTTGCCCCGGAGTTAGGCAAGCATGAAGTGGAATAAGATGGGCCGCGGAACATTGGCCTCAGTATTATCGTTTGCGTTAGTGAGCGTAACGGCGTGCAGCCGCGACTATGTACTGGCGTACGTCTACGTAACGACGGCAAAACCGTTGACGACCTCCGCACCGAATGGCGGCGTGAGCGCGTATGCGGTTGACTATCAAATTGGTTCGCTGACGCCGTTGGCGGATTCACCGATTCAGGCAGGGCGGAATCCCGTAGCACTGGTGGCTTCGCCGAATGGGTTGAACCTATATGTCGTGAACCACGACGACTCGTCGGTGGGAGAGTACGCCATCGGGACAGATGGCAAGATTTACCTCCAGAACACGTATAACGTGACTGGCAGCCTGGCGACGTCGGTTGCGATGGACGCGGCAGGAGCGTTCCTGTATGTGACGTTCACCTACCAACTGGGGCCGAATGGTCAGCAGCTGTACTCGCCGGCTTCTCCGGGGCCGGGCGGAGTGACGATCTTCCCGATCAAGTCAGACGGAAGCCTGGGTAGTCCTGCCACGCAGAATGTCGGCAATAATCCGGTTGGTATTGTCGTGAGCCGTCCCAAGGCTGGGGCCACGTTTGCGTATGTGATAGACCAGGAAACTGCGCCCAAAGCGACGGTGCTCGGGTTCTCGCAGAATTCGACGAGTGGCCTGCTGACACCGACACCGGGAACCGTGATTTCGACCGATCCAACGGGGAAGACGGTGGCAATCGGCTATGGCGCGGGAACGACGCCGAGCGCGATTGCAATAGATCCTTCGACGCGGTTTGTCTACATCACGGACGAGGCGACCAACCAGTTGTACGGCAACCTTGTGCAGAGCAATGGCGCGCTGGTGGCGATGACGAATGGCCCGTTCGCGACGGGTATTCTTCCGGTTGGACTTACGATCGATCCGCGGGGCGAATTCCTGTATGTCGCAAACTTCTCGTCGAGCACCATTGGGGCGTATGCGATCGATCAGGCATCGGGGACGCCGGTTGGGTCTGTCGGGTCTTCCTCAACGTCAGTGGATACGTCACCGACGTGCGTGACGATTGAACCTGCGCTGGGCATCTATGTGTACACGTCGAATAATCTGGCGAGCACCGTGTCGGCATTGAAGCTGGATCCGCACAACGGCGGATTGAGCCAGGTGCAGAACACGCCGTTCCCGTCTTCTCCATTGCCGACGTGTGCGGTCTCGGTGGCGAATGGATCTCATCCGACGCAGATTATCGTGAATTAATCATCAACAATCATCAACAATCATCAACGTTCCGGTTGGACAAAGAGCCTCGCAATTGCGAGGCTTTTTTCTTGCCCAGAGGGTTACTGTTCGATGGAAAATGACCGATGAATCAGGAGGCGGGGAGAGGGTTCCGAGCTTTGCGGGAGAAGCGGTTGAGGATGGCTTTGCGCGCCGGGATTTCGACGAAGCGGAAGACGGCCAGCGCGAACAGGATCAGGATGACGTAGGAGAGCCAGGGGTCCAGGGCGGCGAGGTGAAGGCGTTCGGGCACACGGTAGGTGTGGAGGAGCTGGAAGACATTGAAGTGGAGCAGGTAGAGGCAGTAGCTGCTCTCTCCGACGAGGAGAAGCGGACGCCAGGAGAAGACGGCGGAGATGGGGTGGGGACCGCTGAGGCCGATTACCAGAGCGGCGAAGATTGGAGTGAGAAGGCCTCCGTGCATGAGGAGGTAGGGGGTGTGGTGAACGAGGGTATAGAAGAATATCGCGGTTGCGGCGAGACTCAGTGCTGAGAGCAGGAACCGCTGTCGTGGCGTGATGGTGAGGGCGAGTTGCAGCTTGCCGAGAGTGACACCGGCGAGGAAAGTACAGATATAGGGCAGAGGAGTGTATTTGAGGAAGCGGAGGAGCTGGGTGGAACTGTAGCGGTCGACGGGGCCGACGATGTGGTCGGGGTTCAGGTAGAGATAGAGAGAGTGGGGGATGAGGCCGATGGCCCAGAGGGAGATGAGGAGAATGACGAGGTGGATGGGCTTTTTGGGCCAGGGCAGGCGGATGAGCCAGGGGAAGGCCGCATAGAGAACACACTCACTGGTGAGAGTCCAGGCGACGGTGTTCCAGAATGTGGCGACTGAGGGGCTCCAACCCTGGAGGACGAGCGGGGTGAGGATGATTCCCTGCCAGAACTCGGCATGGGAGCGTGCGTGCCATTCGTCCTGAACCATACGGAGGGAGATGAGGAGGACGAAGAGATAGACGGGATAGAGCCGGGAGAAACGGGCTAACCAGAACTCACGTTTACTGAGGGTCCTGGCGCGCTCAGCGTAGTTGTAGGTGAGGATGTAACCGGAGATGAGAAAGAAGACGCCGACGAAGACATAGCCGTTGTCGATGAACGGATAGAGAAGGCCAAGATGGGGCGGCGTGAAATGAAACAGGATGATAGCGAGGGCGAGCAGGGTGCGGATTCCTGTGAGCGCCGGCAGCGGAGCCTTGCGAGCGTGCGCTGCATGAGGAACAGACGGGGGCGGCTGAGCGAACTCAGTTTTAGGCTCGGGTTTGGGCTCTAGCTCAAGGATGCTGGTGTTCACCGGTTTGCCTGCCGTTTTTCGATGCGTGCGTAACCCTGTCTAACGCGAGTTCAAGGGAGAAGACGTGTGGATTTCGATGGGAGACTCATTTTTTGTCGCATTTGCCGCGGGAGCCCGGGGACCGGTTTTTTGGATGCGTCACGGGTCAGACGGTGACACGTTAGGCCGTAACGTTACGCCGTGAGGTTACGCGGTGACAAGGGAGCCTATTTTTTCACCGCTGACAACGCGGACGATGTTGCCGGGCTCACGCATACTGAAGACCATCATGGGCATGTTGTTGTCTTTGCAGAGGGAGACGGCCGTTGTATCCATGACGCGGAGATTGAGGCGAAGGATGTCGTTGTAAGTGATCTGCTCGAATTTCGTGGCTTTGTCGTCGGTTTTGGGGTCTGCGGTGTAGATTCCTTCGACGGAGGTGGCTTTGAGAAGGATATCTGCCTTGATCTCCATGGCGCGGAGGCTGGCAGCGGTGTCGGTGGAGAAGAAGGGGTTACCAGTGCCGGCGGCGAAGATGACGATGCGGCCCTTTTCGAGGTGGCGCATGGCGCGGCGGCGGATGTAGGGCTCGGCAACTTCGTGCATCTCGATGGCGGACATGACGCGGCAGTGAAGGCCGAGTTTTTCGATGGCGTCCTGAAGGGCGATGGCGTTAATTACGGTGGAGAGCATGCCCATGTGGTCCGCTGCGACGCGGTCCATATCGATGGCCTGCTGGGCTACTCCGCGGAAGAAGTTTCCTCCACCGACGACGATGGCGATCTCGCAGCCGAGAGCGTGGACTGCGGCGATTTCTGCGGCTACTTTGTGGATAAATACGGCGTCGATGCCGAAGCCTTTGCCGGCGGCGAGGGCTTCGCCCGATATCTTGAGGAGGACTCTTTTGTACATGTCAGAACTAAGTATCGCATGCGGAGGAGGTGGCTTTCTGATTGTGACGATTGCGGGTTCCGATGGGAGTTGCGGTGATGAATCACTGCACGGGGGAACCGAAGACGGGATCGGTCTGGAATGATCAGGGTGATTTGCGTCGTCCTCGCCGCGATAGTCCCCACGGCCAGGCCCCTATGGACGTGCTTTTACAAAATGATCAGACGCTCTGTCAGGAGCGGTACCGCAAGCTAAAGATTACAAACGAATTGCTCACCGCTACTTGTCGTTAGTCAATAACTTCCAGGATTTTCGGGCTGGGTTGTTTTCGATTTGTAAACCCATTATGGCGGTGAGTGAAACTTTTAGTCACCCGGAAGTGTCTGGATCAGCAGACTTTAGGACTATGGAGATTGGGCCGGGCTCAGGAATAAAGTTCGACGGGGGAACGTTCGAAATTTATGAGGTTTCCTGGTAAAGAAAACAACATGCTGAGCAAAAACAACAGGATGGATGTTGCCTGCATCAGACGACATGCAGGCTGCTGTTCTCCGATTACTTCCAATTATGATAGCTCGGCAAAAGGGTTTGACATCTTTCCAAGGGCGTACCAGAATCACTTTCGTGCTGCCTCAGTGTTTCTCTGGTTTCACCGGCTCTGCATGCGCATCGCGGCTCCGGACAATTTCGATCTTCTTAGTATTGAGTCATGAGGCGCGTTCTCAACTGAGATGGCGGGCAGGGGTTTGAGTTTAGTGAGAGGCGAATGCATATGCAACTATCAGGAATCTGGAGACGGATGAAGGTGACGGCCAGCGGGTTTTCATTTCTTTTGTTCTGCGTCGTACTGGTTGGTGGGATGGTTCTCGGTACTTCGATGGACGCGCTGGCGCAAGGACAAACGTCCAAGCCGGCGGCCCCGTCGACCGGGTGGACCCCGGAGAGGGCTTCGTCCGGTGAGATTACTGCGCTGGGAACGATTCGACAGGTGGTCACGGACCACGTCGCGGGAAGTCCGGCAGGTCTCCATATCCTGATCGATGGCCCGCTGGGGTCTTTCGATGTCAGCCTCGGCTACTATCTTTCGAGCGAGACACAGCAGGCGTTATCGGCTGGTGAACCGGTTCAGATTACCGGCGTCGTCCGCTCGGCCAAAGGTAAGGATTATCTCTTCGCGCGCGTACTGAAGGTTGCGGGCCAGGAGATCACGATTCGCAATGGGAATGGATTTCTGGTGCGCAATCCATCGCCGTCGGGCTCCAGCAGCGACAAGGCAGTCAGCGGTCGTAAAGGAGGCGTCCAATGAAGGCGCACCGGGTAGGATCTCTTCTCGCGTTTGCCGCGGCAACTCTATGGCTGACGGCCTGCGGCGGCTCCAGTACACCGCCACCTCCGCCGCCGGTGGTTTCGGTGGCGTTCAGTGCGACGCCCCCAACGTCTCTGGCTGCGGGAACGACGACGAGCCTTACGGCGGTGGTGACGAACGACAGCAAGAATGCAGGCGTGACGTGGACGGTGACGTGCGCAGCGGCGCCATGCGGCAGTTTTTCGCCGGCGTCGACCGCGAGTGGAGCGGCGACTACCTATACGGGGCCAAGCACGCCTCCGAGTCCGGCTACCGTGACCATAACGGCGACCTCAGTAACCGACACCACGAAGACGGCGTCGGCAACGATTACGATTACCGCCTCAGTGGCGGCCATCTCTGTGGCGTTGACTCCGGCACCTCCGACGTCGCTGGCTGCTGGCGCGACGACTAGCCTTACGGCGGTGGTGACGAACGACAGCAAGAATGCAGGCGTGACGTGGACGGTGACCTGCGGAACGACGCCATGCGGCAGCTTCTCGCCGACATCGACCGCGAGCGGAGCGGCGACTACTTATACGGCGCCAAGCGCACCTCCAACACCGGCTACGGTGACGGTAACGGCGACCTCGGTAACCGATACGACGAAGACCGCATCGGCGACGATTACGATTACGGCGGCTCAATCGATCTCGGTGGCGTTGAGTACGGCGCCTCCGACATCGCTGGTTGCGGCCACAACGACGAGCATTACCGCTACGGTGACGAACGACAGCAAGAATGCGGGCGTGACGTGGACCGCGACTTGTGGGAGCGCCGCCTGCGGCAGCTTTGCGCCAACGTCGACGGCCAGTGGAACGGCAACCACCTATACCGCTCCCAACAATCCTCCGGTTCCGGCTACTGTGACGGTAACAGCGACTTCTGTTACCGATACGACGAAGACGGCTTCGGCGACGATCACGATTACGCCTATTGTTCCCGCCACCGGAACGTATGTGTATCACATCTCCGGACATGACTCGACGGGGCCTTACTTTATCGTCGGGGCTTTCACGGTACAGGGTGGAGCGATCACGGCCGGAGAACAGGATTTCTCTGACGGCTCGTTTGCCTACACAAACAACCTAGTGGCTTCAGGGTCTACGTTGACCGTCGCAGGGAGCAATATTCAGATTGTGCTCAATACGGGGAATACGAACATCGGGGTAAACGGGATCGAGACTCTGCGGGGGCCGCGTGTCTCGGGCACTCGTGTGCTGCTCTCGGAGTTTGATGCCTTCGCGACGGGTGCGGGATCGCTGGATCTGCAAACCAGCACGGCAGCGCCAACTGGCGGATATGTCTTCAATGTTGGCGGGGTTGACGGATCGTCAGCGCAGGTTCCGCTGGGAATTGGAGGCGTCCTGAATATCACGGGGACCACGGTTTCGAATACGATGAGCGTCTTCGACTATAACGATGGCGGCAGTGTGGGACAGGGTCTGTTGTTTTCATCGGGAACTGTAACCGCTCCCGACTCCTTTGGCCGGATCACGATCACACTGGTTCCGAGCTCGACCAGTGTTCCGGGTTTCACGTTCACGGGATACATCGTCGGCACCAACCGCATTCAACTTGTGGAGGCCTTTATGGATCCGCTCGACGGCGATCTTGGCGGGACAGCTTTGGGTCAAGGGGCCAATGCAGGCAACTTCACCATGGCAAATTCCAATGCCACGTATGTCTTTACGAGTGCGGGTGCGGATGCAGTCGGCAACGTGGAGATCGGGGGCAGCATTACGCTGAATAACGGCCTCATTACTGGAACCCTGGCGGTAAACGACCTGAGTACCAACGGCACCGCGGCGATAGCGGGGGGGACCTATACGGTCGATCCTACCGGCCGCGTGACTCTGGTAAACATCACGCCTTCGTTGAATGTGCTGATACCTTTCGCGTTCCAGCTTTACCTGGATGGCAATGGCAACGCATTGGAGTTGGGCGTCGACAACTCCCAGGAGACTGTGGGAATGGCTTACCAACAGACGGCCGCGTCGACGACGCCGTTTGCGGGAACCTTTGCCCTCTCCGGCTCGGGATTTGGAGTGCTGAATAACAGTCACCCGGCATGGAGTGCGGCGGGACCAGTCAGTGTCGCTTCCAACGCGATTACCGGATTTACGGACTACAACCTGCAGAGTGGTGCTCAGACTTCCAATGTCAGCCTGAGCGGGACAGAGACCAGCGCGTCGGCACTTCTGTCCCTGAATGGGCTTAACGCCGCAGCCCTACAGACGCCAAATAATTACACGTATTTCCAGATCGACAGTACGCGGGTGATCGCGATCGAGACGGACGGGCAGCAATTAGGGCTGTTGCAGCTAGAGGGAGTGGGTCCGTAGCGCGGCATCCGGGAGCCGGATCTGGTCAGGCACCTAGAGGTGGGGATTGGCCTGCGGATTGAGATGTTCCCTGCGTAAAGTGTTCTTTGACGAGTAAACCCGCGGTAGCTATTATCAGGGAAGCCATTGAGCCGGACTGTAATGCCATCGATTGTCGGCGGCGTCAGGTTTCGTTCGGTCTCGGGTAGTCCGTACCCATGGAAGTAATAACCAGTTACTGGTTGAGAAAGAGAACGAGTGCGCCTCCCTTTTCCCGAACGCATTCCGCTCGTGCCGGTCTTCTTATTCGCCACGATTCTCTGCGCCACCGAGTTGTTACAGGGCACCAACGCCACCTTCTCCCTCTTCGCATTTTTCTATATTCTCGTCGCCGGGGCAGCGTTCAACGTCGCCGGCGGCTTTAGCCGAACGTCCGGCTCGTTTATTTTTTTCAATGCCACACTCGCAGTCATCGTAGGCCTCTGTTGGAAGGCTTTTCTTGGCGAGCCGGCCGATTCCAATCTTTCGAGTCCGCTTTTGACCATGCAGATATACCTGTTCGGTATGTGCATGATGCTTCTGGCGGCGTTTCTAAGCACAAAAATATCGACCAAGCGCGCGATTCTGGGAGAGAATGGTCACGGACGCGAATATGCAGACCGCGACCATCGGCTGCATTGTGACAGGAGCAATCATTGCGTTTGCCATGATTGCCGTGCCCGCGGGCAGCGGCACGGTGTTAAGCGCGCTCAACCAGCTCAACCGCTTCTTCCAACTCGCGATTATCCTGGGGGTCATCCACGCGATTCGCCGCACGCGGGGGTGCCCGGAGTATCAATCTACCGGTCATCATCGCTGGCGCCTTACTGTTTTCTTTCGGGGTTATCGGCTTCTCAAAGGAAGGAATGTTTACCCCGGCTGACCTGCTGGGTAATAGCGGCGGCCTCGCAACGCTTCAAGGTCTCCCGGATCCAGATCGGTCTCAGCCTTCTCGCGATCCTTTTAGCATTTCGCTATCTGGTCCCCTACTCTCAATACGGAAGGACCTATCGAGCGGAGACTGCGGAGGCCAATTTTGAAGTTTCGCTTTCTTTGCTCTCTAACCTTGGATACGTTCGGGAACAATATCTTGCACAATCAAGCGACGCCTATGCAGATCGCATTCTTGGTTACTACGACACCTCGCAGGGATTTCTCGACCGCCTCCAAATGATCTCTATCGACGACGCTCTCAATAGCTACACGGAGCAGTTTGGCACCTATGGTTTCTCTCCGGTGGTTATGGGATTCGAAAATATTATCCCCCACTTCATTTGGAAAGATAAGCCGACCTTCTTTTCCGGAAACACCTTCGCTCACGAGATCGGGATTCTTAGCGAGGATGATGCGACGACCGGAGTCTCTTTCTCTTCGACTGCGACGGCGTTCCATCTTGGTGGCTGGGCAGGGATTTTTTTTCTTGCGCCCGCTTTGTGGCTGATGCTCTTCGTTATCTTTGACTCACTCTGCGGCGACACTCGCAGGTCGCCATGGGGTCTTCTGGTCGCGGTTCTTTACGCGCACGCGGGCCCGGAAGGAGACATCGTGAGCATAATCTATCTCTCTTTTTTTGCTGCGCTCAGCATCATCTTTGCCGCAGTAGTGGGCGCTTATGTGATGCCTGTCGTTGGGACTTTCTTCATCGGTCCGGAGGGCATTCTGATCCGTCGCGGCGCGCCTGTGCGGAGCATTCCGGGCCGTCTTGGCCCACCAGCCTCTTCTGAAAACTGATCTGCCGCGTGCTGGGCGCTGACTGTTTGTCGAACTGGTGGCGGCGTTTTTCTGCACTCCCATACACTGGATACATACCTTATGAACAAACTTGTTGCCGGCAATCTCATCCATCGTCCTTTGCGCTCGCTTATCAGTTGTCTCGCTATCGCCATTGAGGTCGTTATGATCCTCTCCATCACCGCCATTCTGATGGGCAAGCTGAACGGCTTCAAGGACCGCACGAACGGCATCGGCATGGACATGTTCGTCCGCCCGAGCACCACCAATAACTTCATCGGCATGAGTCCCGCCGGCGCTTCCATCAAAGTCGCCGATGTTCTGGCCGAAATCCCGCACATCAAGATCGTCGCTCCGGTCAATATCCAGATCACGAGCTCGCTGGACAACATCTACGGCATCGACTTCAAGACCTACAACGGCCTTCTTCCCTTCGTTTTCCTCTCTGGCGGACCTTTTCAAGGCCCTTATGATGTCATCGTCGACGACTACATTGGGGCAGGTAAAAAAGTCGGGGATACGCTGACAATTCTCAACCACCCTTTCCGAATCTGCGGAATCGTCGAGCATGGCAAGGGCGGACGCAAGTTTATCCCAATCGACACGATGGGCACTCTTACCGGCACCGAAGGCAAAGCGACTGCTTTCTATCTCAAGACCGAGTCTGTGCCCAAATACGAGGACGACGTTCGCAAAGCGATCCTCGGCACCCCGGGGATGGCGCAGTACAACGTCATTACCACCGACGAGTATCTCTCTTCGATGACTCCCAATGCGCTTCCCGGCTTCAACATCGGTCTGCGCGTGGTCATCGGCATCGCCGTCGTCATCGGGTTTCTGGTGATCTTTCAATCGATGTACACCGCGGTTATGGAGCGCACCCGCGAGATCGGCATTCTGAAATCCATGGGAGCGTCCCGCGCCTACATTGTGGGTATCGTGCTGCGGGAGACCAGCGTCCTCGCCCTTATCGGCATCTTGGTGGGGATTGCCGCGAGCTTTGCCCTTAGCGCTGCTCTCGAAACCAGGTTCCCAACGCTGGACTTCGTCATCAACGTTCCTTACGTCTGGAAGGCTGTTCTGATTGCCTTCGTCGGAGCGATTCTGGGCGCGCTTTATCCCGCGCTCAAGGCGGCGAGCAAAGACCCCATCGAAGCGCTGGCGTATGAGTAATGCCACTCGTATCCCCCAAGATCATCCTGCGGAAGTTGAGACACGCTAATGACTGGCACACAATCCCTGTTCGCACGCACCGCGCTTGGTTGTCTGGTAGGCGGAATCAGCGTTTGGGTTTCCTCAATCTCACGTCTCCGCACTCTGGCACGCACGTCATTCGATCGCACAATAACGGTGGCGTTTGTCGTCAGCAGACTCGTGGTCTGTATCGGCATCTTTCTGGTGCTGCGCATCGCACCGAGAGGCGATATCCCAGCCTTCTACTGGGGTGAATCGAACGCAGTCCTTGCGCACCTTCTGCCCTATCGCGATTTTTTGTCCAGCTACGCTCCGCTTCATCCCTATCTTGACGCGGTGGCCATCCTCATCTGGCACTCCCCGCTCGCGATCATTCTCTTGGCCATCTGCGCCGAAGCCTTCGTTCTACCCTTTTGGCTTAGCGTCGGACGCATCTTTCTCGATGAGCACCATGTTCGCTCCGCCTGTCTCCTTTACCTGACCAGCGTTATCAGCCTGCAGTTTGTCGCCATCGACGGCCAGGACAACGTCATCATCGCGCTCTCCCTGGTCTTGGCGTTATTTTTCATGCATCGCTGCAGATTCTTTGCCTCGGGAGCCGCCATCGGCGCCGCCTTCACCACTGTCAAATTCCTACCACTTCTTTACATGCCCATCTTCGTTACGCTTGCTCCCCGACGATGGCGATGGCTGGCCGGTGCGTCTGCCATAATCCTCCCCGTCTTCGGCGTGTGCCTTATTCTTCGCCTTCCCATCCTAACGCCGCTGCTCTTCGAAAAAAGGATGACGTCAGCCGGAAACTTCCCTTATCTATTCGAAGGACTGACCGGTCTATCAATCCCCACTCAAATATGGGACATGTTGGTTGTTCTTGCACTAAGCACGGTCTTCCTGCTGATCACGATGAAAGTCAGACAAGCGAGCGGCGCCAATCGTCTACGCCTTCTCAGCTTCGGATTCGCAGCCCTGACCCTGACCCTTCTCATCTGCTCGAAGAAGTCCTGGCCGCCATACCTGATGCTCTGTCTCTTCCCTGTATGTCTCTTGATCAAAAACTTCACCAGGTTGCGTGTCCTCGCGTTCGCCTTGTTTGGAGTAGTTGCCGTTACCGCCAATAGCTATTGGGCAACCGTCTTGCAACAGGCAGTCTCCTCGCAATTTCATCGCGGACTCCTCGCCCATCGGCCTGACTGCCTCATTCTCTTGGTTCTTCAAGTCGCGCTCGTTGCCGGCTATCTATGCCTCCTTCGATTGGCCATTCGTGAAATCTGCAACGACCGGCTTTCCCAAGCCAAGAGGCAACCGATCCTGGAGCCGGCTGCCTCTTATTAGCTTAGCTCTCTTGAACCTGCCCCAGGAAACCCCGCATCGCAAGCTCCACAGTCAAAGGAGCAAGTGCAAGCGCGAAAGGCAGAAAGATCCGGACCTCCTCAATCCGTCCCACCGTAAACCACATCGCTATAAAGATGAGCGCTCCGGTAAAGGTGGCGATCGCCGCGGAATTCACCTGGTAGTGTCGCCGGATCAGCATCGCAGCGGTCCATCCAAACGGCAACATAAAAAGAAGAAACGAAATATAGTTTTGTGGCGACTTCAGGTTCAGAAAGAGTTGAAACACCGGTGTATCGCCGTAGCTCGCCTGCGGAAACATCCTCTTCATCAGGAAATATTGAATGCCGACGGCGAGAAGCACGGCGACCACGCTGGTTGCTGCCTGTAACACTCGCGGCAAGGCAAAACCCTTTCCGGCGGGGGTGAGGCAGACCAGCAGAATGCCGAGGTGGAGCGCGAACGCAACATCGGCGCGTACAAACCCCTGCGCCACGGCCAGCAGCAGAAATCCAATGACCGCGGCGAACCTGCCAAATCCCGAGGGCAGCGGCAGACGCAAGGTCAACAACAACAGCGAGAGCGAGAGCACGGCCGCAGTCGACAGCGTCTCAGGCCGCTGATACCAAAGCAACCAAGCGAGGTAATACTGCACTAGAATCGCAAAGCCGGCAGCCCCAAACCACTGTCCTTCCCGGCTGGCGTTGCGATAGACCGCCGAACGTCGCAGGATGAAAAACAGGGTAAACACCGCGATAAATCCTGCGATCAGGTCCAGAATCGCCAGGGTATGCCGCATCCCCAGATGCATGTGGCGAGACAGTAAATACGCCGTGTCGACTACGCCGATGCGGTACTGATTCGGTGCGTTGGCCGTTCCGGCAACGACATCGATCCACATGCCGGGCAGTTTATAAAACGTCTGGCTGTAATTCCAATAGCTCAGAAAACCCGCTGAAAGAACAATAAAACTGAGCAAGACGCTTACTACTCTTCTAGGGCCCTGGATCATCGGCGCTTGGACTCGCTTTTCACTGGTTTGAGTGAAAGGATAGCATTCCGGCCCCGCGTAATTGTTCTGGGATCACAACCGCGCCCTCGGCTGGGCGTCTTATCTCCTGTCGGGATCTGCTGTGGGCAGGATTTCTGTAATACTCTGGAACTCTTGCTATCAATCGGCGTTTAATCCGTTGAGCCCATGAACCGGTCGCACTCCATCTCATACCGCATTCTCAAGACTGCCGAAGCCACACTGCTGCTTGTCGCGGCCATCTTCCTTGCTCTTCACGCCTTCCATCTGAACGCCGACTTCCCCAACCACTCTCCCTGGATGGACTGGGCCAAGTACACCGACGAAGGCTGGTATGGCGACGGAGCGATCCGCCATTTTCAGCGGGGCCACTGGTACGTCCCTGGAGACTTCAATCCTGCTGCCGCGCTGCCGGTATGGCCACTTCTGGAAGCGGTACTTTTTCGGTTCACGGGTGTGAGCCTTACTGCCGCCCGCGCCCTCACCGTCGCCATCTTCGCCTGCATCCTCGTCGTGTCCTACCTGCTGGTCCTCCGCTGGCAGCGTCTTACCTCCAGACGGAAGAACGAGACCTCTCTGGCTCCCGCAATTGCTGTGCTTCTTCTTGCTGTGAGCCCGTTCTGTTACGTCTTTACCCGCATGGCGATCCTCGAGCCGCTGCTCGTTCTCTTCACCCTGCTGGCACTCTTCGCCGCCTCTTACGTTAGCGTGCCGGAGCCAGGGACTGCTCTGCCGATGCGGGTTCTTACCGCATTGCCTGCCCTGGCGCTGGGCCTGCTTCTGCCGCTCATGGTGCTGACGAAGACTACGGCTATATTTCTGCTGCCGGCCATCTGCTGGCTGCTTTGGGCGCGGTCCCGATATAACCTTCGCAGCTTCCTGCGCCTCAGCATGCCCTCAGCCGGCCTCGCTGTGGTGACCTGGCTCAGCTACTACTTCTTCGTCGTTCGTCCCCATTTTCTACCCGACTACCGCTATCTCTTCAGCGCGAACGGGTATACCGGCATCGCTCCGTCCAACGCGCTTTCTATCCTCGCCGACACTATCGCCGACGGGATGTGGATCGGCAAGATTCTCTATCCCCTCGCTCTTCTTGCCGTGGTATCGGTGTTTTTCCTGCGCCCTCGGCTCTTGCGCAATCCGCTGGTGCCGGCTCTTCTCCTGTGGGCCGCCGGTTATGCAGCCTTTCTCGCGTACCACAACAACCTCCAGCCCAGGTATTACCTGGTCATCGCGATTCCCCTCACCCTGTTGGTGCCGGTCGTCTTCTCCAGTCTGTGGACCTCGGGCAGGGAAAACCGCACAAGCACCCAAACCGCGCTTCACCGGCTCGGCATCGCCTCGATCGCCGGTGTCCTGGCGGTGCTGACGATCACCGACGCGCGCCAGACCCTCCACTATGTCCGCACCCCGGATTATGCTTTTTCAAGCGCAGCGATCCGGATTCATAACATCATCTTGGCTGATCCAACTCACAACCCGCTGGTGCTCTCGATCAGCGGGTCTCAGCTCTCGCTGATGACGGGCCTTCCTTCCATCTGCGACGATTTCGGCACGATGGATCTGCCGGTGCGCATTCAGGCCTATCGGCCCGGCTGGTACGTCACCTGGAACCAGGTCGACGACGACAAGATGGAGGCCCTGGCCCCTATGTACCATTTGCAACGCGTCGCGGAGTTTCCCGCATTCGACGATCCTGAGCGCAATCTCCTGATCCTCTATCGGCTGGACCCCGCGATACCCGGCGAAGCGCCACGCCGCAAGCGCAAATCCGCCATCCCTCACCTGCTTCGAACGAGCTTCGGCCAGCAACCCAGCCACAACCAGCTCGAACACTAGCGCGAATTTCGCAAATCGATGGTTTTCGCTTCCGGCGGTTTTTCGCTTCCGGCGCTTACCTTGGGTTCAGGGGTACTGTCCCAATACAAGCGGAACTTCATCGGGAGAGGCTACGGGCACAAACCGGTGATAGACGATCAGCCCGAGCGCCGGCACCAGAAGTGCGCTCAGCTCCGAAAATATCCGTATCTCGGGCATCAGGCCCATAAAAAGCATTCCCACGCACCACACCGGCATGACGATCGCACAGCCCCAGTAGATTCCCCGGTTCCCGATCCATCTCCGCTGAAGCCACAAGACGGGAAGAAGAAATCCGAAGATGCTCAGGAAGACAGGCCACTGCTGCGGCAGCAACATCTCATGAACGTTGAATTCGAATTTGCCAATGAGCAATTCGATTGTGCCGGGAGGGTTGGCAACCCGCGAACCGTAATCGTACTGATTCGCGGCAAAGCGATGCGCCAGCCAAAGTTTCAAGCCAATCCAGATGGCCGCCTGCGCCAACCCATGTACTGCGAGTCCGAGCATATCTTTGCGCGGTATGCTGCGAGTTCGGCTGCGCAACTGCTGCCATTTCCAGACCAGGAAAAAGATCGTTAGAAAGCAGATGGTCTCCCGGTTCAACACCGCGATGGGAAAGAGCAGGTAGTAGAGCCAATCGCGTCCGCTGACCACAAGCAGCACACCGACGCAGAAGAAAAGCAGGCTCGGCGTGTCATAGGGGAACGAATAACCCAGTCCCCATCCCGGAGCCAGGTCGAAGTAGGCCATGTAGATGAGCAGCATACTCATCCAGCGGCTGAATATCCTGTCCCCGGTGAGCTTTGTCAGGGTTGCTGCGGTCGCCAGCACAGCGCCGAACAGGCTTAGCATGGACACGCCAATCTGCACCAGCTTTTGGGGTTTCTGCCATTCCGCGGGAACGTGCATATGCTGGGTATGCTGCGCCAGCACCACGATTGGATGTTGTGTCGCCAGCAGCTGGAAGACATACATCATCAGGATTCTGTACTGATACGGGGTTTTTTCGAGGCCCCGCATGTAGGCGCCGAGGTCGAGGAAGTCCAGTTCCAGGTTATAGGCGAGGGCGAAGTGCAGGCATATTCCGAGCGTGAACAACAGCCAAAGGGCTGTTCGCCAGCGTGACCTGGGCTCGCCGAACCAAACCCGCGTCGGCTGATCTTTTGCGGTTGCATTTCCCCTACCCTCAACAACCGCGGTCCCGGCTATCGTCAAAACACCCTCCCCTGCCAATTTTGCCCCGATAATAGCATGATTACCGGCCATCCCCCGGTAATCCATTGACTTCGCTGCGCCAGTTGGTTATTCTATCCACTCGCGCAGTCTCGCGTCTGTAGGCCTGTGTCCGCACGGCTCCCAGGCATTCGAGGCATCCGTGATGGATTCACTTGTGGGGCATTTTTCAGCATAGCCCCTGAAGCACCCATCCCAAAGGTTTGTGCGTAGTCCAGGTCAAGCGGTATGCCTCGCGCGTTTGGCAGGAGTCAATTCTCTCCTCCATCGCTGTCTGTCTGCCCTGGAACAATCGTTCTTTGTTTTTCACGCAGGTCATTGTCACGAACCAATAATTTGGCACCATTTTCTTCATGCATCAAGCCGAACACTGAAGACGGCAGAATCAGGGAGTAAACCAAAGATGTCCACTACCATACCGAGCGGCAAAGATATCAAGCGTAAGTGGTTTGTGCTCGACGCCAGCGGAAAAACGCTGGGCCGCCTCGCCACTCAAGCCGCTTCGATCCTCGCCGGCAAGCTCAACGTTCTCTATACCCCGTATATCGATATGGGCGATCACGTCATCATCATCAATGCTGAAAAGATTGTCCTGACCGGTTTGAAGTCTGACCAGAAGCTATATCGCCGCTACACCGGTTTTCCTGGTGGTCTTCGCGAAGAATCCTTCGTCAAGCTTCTGGCCCGTCGTCCCGAAGCCATTGTCGAGCAGGCCGTGAAAGGCATGCTTCCCAAGAACAAGATGGGACGCCAGATGGCCACGAAATTAAAGGTATACAAGGGCGCACAGCATCCGCATCTCGCCCAGCAGCCCGTTGCGATGGACTTTCATGCCTCCAACGCGCCCAAAGTTCTGAAGTCCAAAGTGATGGTGCCGGCTCATCCGGCTCACTCGCTCGAAGGCTAAGTTGGCTTTGTCACGGCATGGCTACAACCATGCTGTGCGGCATACAGAGATTCCGGGGGCTGCAGCCCCCGAGCTAAAAGTTCAAGGAGCACCATGGCAGATTTGATTCAGTATTACGGAACCGGCCGTCGCAAGAGCTCGATCGCACGCGTCTTCCTGCGTCCGGGCAGCGGCAAATTCACCGTCAACGGCAAAGAGTCTGACGTTTACTTTGTCACCGCACAGCAGCGCGCTGCTGCGAAGCGTTCGCTGGGCATCGCCGACATCGGCGAAACCTTCGACGTCATTACAACGGTCAAGGGTGGCGGCGTTATGGGTCAGGCCGACGCGGTCAAGCTCGGCATCGCCCGCGCCCTCATGGTTTTCAACCCCGAGCTCCGCAAGGCGCTCAAGGCAGAAGGCCTCGTTACCCGCGATTCGCGTGGTAAAGAGCGCAAGAAGTACGGCCAGAAGGGTGCTCGCGCCCGGTTCCAGTTCTCGAAGAGGTAAAGAGCCTTTCCGCAGATTTTTGCTGGCGCTCTTTTCGAGAATCAGGCCCACACAGTTTGAATGGGCGCCCGGACAATGCTGTTCGGCGCCCATCGCATCACCCTCACGAAGCGGTTGTTCCAAACCGCCGCTTGAGGCAAGGAGTCAAATCTCCCTTACGAGGGATCAATCCGGGCACCGATGCTCACACTCGGTCGCCTCAACCAAGGAGCTACATTGGCAAACATCACTATGAAAGAACTGCTCGAAGCTGGAGTTCACTTTGGGCATCAGACCAAGCGCTGGAACCCGAAGATGAAGGAGTACATCTTCGGCGAGCGCAACGGCATTTACATTATCGACCTGCAAAAGACCCTCAAGATGTTCAAGGAGGCGTCCAAGTTCGTCACCGATCTCACCTCTACGGGGAAGCTGGTCCTCTTCGTCGGCACCAAGCGCCAAGCGCAGGATGCGATTGCCGAAGAGGCGACCCGCGCCGGCATGCCGTACATCAACAGTCGCTGGCTGGGCGGTCTGCTGACCAACTGGATCACGGTCCAGAAGTCGGTCAAACGGCTGCAAGAGCTCGATGATATGTCGACGGATGGACGGTACGAGCTGCTCACCAAGAAAGAAGTCATCAAGCTGGAGCGCGAGCGCAAGCATCTCTCGACGAACCTTTCGGGCATCAAGAGCATGAAGCGCCTTCCTGACGCAATCTTCGTGGTTGATTCCAACAACGAGGCCATCGCGGTCGCCGAAGCCCGCAAGCTTGGCATCCCGGTCGTCGCTGTCGTCGACACGAACTGCGACCCGACGGTCGTGGACTATGTGATTCCCGGAAACGACGACGCGCTCCGCGCTATCCGCCTCTTCACCACAAAGATCGCGGACTCGGCCTACGAAGGCGTCCAGATGGTCTCCGAGAAGGCGTTCGCCACCGAAGCTGCGGACATCCAGCCGCTCGAAACCTCGCCGGAGTACATCGGCGAAGACGGAGAAGCAGGCGAAGGCGTCGATGTGCATGGCGCAGCCCAGCCCACCGAAGGCGCGGCCGAAGAAGACGAGACCGTGGACCTGGAAGCGGTGCTTGGTGGAAACATTCGCAAAGCCCCCGCGGCCTCGGAGCCAGATGCCGAGCCCGAATCGATCTCAGCCCAGGCCGCCGTCTAAGGCAGTCACGAACACTCACTCAGTGGAGCGTGGCAGCCCGCGAAAGCGAATTCGGCGCCACGCTCTTTCTGCGTCAACGACTCATTAACACTCACGCTGCATCATCAACAGAAGGATTGTGAATATCACCATGACCGATACCCAGGTAAAGATCGACGCAAAGCAAGTCAAGGAACTCCGCGAAAAATCCGGCGCCCCCATGGGCGACTGTCTTAAGGCCCTGCAGGAAGCCAAAGGCGATATGGAAAACGCCTTTGTCGTGCTGCGCAAGCGCGGCATGGCTTCGGCCGCCAAGAAAGCTTCACGCACTACCAATGAAGGCGCAGTCGGGACTTATATCCACGCCGGCGGCAAGATTGGCGTTCTCCTCGAGCTCAACTGTGAGTCCGACTTTGTCGCGCGCACCGACGACTTCCAGGAGTTGCTTCGCGATATCGCTATGCACATCGCCGCGGTCGATCCGCGCTTCGTCAGCCGCGAAGACGTGACCGCAGCCGACCTCGATCGGGAGAAGGACGTCTATCGCGCCCAAGCCGCCGCCACCGGCAAGCCAGCGAACATCATCGAGAAGATGCTTGAGGGGAAGCTCGCGAAGTTCTACGAAGAGTTCTGCCTCCTCGATCAGCCTTTTATCAAGGAAGCCTCGCAGACCATCGCACAGCTCATCGCCTCGAAGGTCGCAAAGCTCGGCGAGAACATCAGCGTCCGCCGCTTCGCCCGCTTCAAAGTAGGCGCAGCCGACTGGACGGTAGCCCAGACAAAAACCGCAGGCACCGAAGAAGCGTCGGCCTGACCCGCAACCTCGCAGTCGAAAAGCCCGGACGAAGTCCGGGCTTTCTGTCGCCAGGCGTCAATATGGATGGACACATCATAGCCCTTTCCCCTTCAAATCAATACATTGCCCTGCGTTGCCAAATCGCGGAATAAGGCCTTATTGAGCTCGCAGGCGTCGGGGAATGCTGGCCGATGGGGGCATCCGGGAGTGGACATATCCCCCAAAAGTGGCTTTGACTTGGTGAAATATTCCAGTCTATTCTTCGATCAACTGCGTGCGTCGTGGATGACGTGGCGTGCGATAGATGAGCAGTTGGACTGGGCAGTTATGGGTTGAACGGAGCGAATGGAACGATTCTGCGACGAGCTGCGATGGGAGCGGGAACGCCGTAAGGTCTCGATAGAGACGATCTGCGAGCAGACCAAGGTTTCGTCACGTCATCTGGTTGCGCTGGAAGCCGGTGAATACAGTTCCTTGCCGGGAGGAGTGTTCCGGAAGGGCATCGTTCGCAGTTATCTGGCAGCTCTGGAGCTGGAGGAGATGCCGTGGATTGAGCGGTTTGAGGCCAGTCTGCAGGAGAGTGGCGCCGTGAACACGGTGGGCGCCGACTGGACTGAGTTTGCAGAAAATGTACGGAGAAACCGGGTTGGGTCTGGGTCTACGTCGAATTTGCGATGGATGGGCGTGGCGATGATGCTGGTATCGCTGGTGGCGTTGGGGTGGGGCGTGTGGAAGTTTGCGCTGCATGGGCGATTGCTTCCTTAGGACCTGCAATTTGGTCGTAAGGTTAGTGTCCCAGCGTGAAGGCCGCAGTAAGGTCAGAAATAACGAAAGAGGCTTGCTCGTTGGAGCGCTGCTTAATGCGAGATTTCGCCATTGAGTGCGCTGATGAGACTTACAGGTGAGCGGCTTTGCGGGGCGCGGCGATCGACGGGTAAAATAGAGAGGTTCGACGATGTCCGGGCTAAGTGTCTGGGCAGGTACTCTGTGGAGGAGTTGTTTTGGCTAAACGCGACCGTTTTCTGTTTACGAGTGAGTCTGTAACCGAAGGGCATCCGGATAAGATTGCCGACCAGATCTCCGATGCGATTCTCGATGCCTGCCTGGCGCAGGACCCCTATAGCCGTGTGGCGTGCGAGACGCTGACCTGCACGGGATTAGTGGTGATTGCGGGCGAGATCACAACGAAGGCCTATGTGGACTTCCAGAGCCTGGTACGCGGGACGGTTGCGGCGATCGGGTATAACAACGCGCTGTATGGGTTCGATTCGAACACGTGCGCAGTGATCTCGACGATCAATAAACAGTCGGGCGATATTGCGATGGGTGTGGATACGGGAGGCGCGGGCGACCAGGGAATGATGTTCGGTTATGCGACGAACGAGACGCCGGAGCTGATGCCGACGCCGATCTCTCTGGCACACCAGCTGGCTCAGAAGCTGAGCGAGGTTCGCAAGAGTGGTTTAATGTCGTATCTGCGGCCGGATGGTAAGAGCCAGGTGACGGTGGAGTACGACTCGAACCACAAGCCAGTGCGGGTGGATGCGGTTGTGATCTCGACGCAGCATGCTGAGAACATCGGCAATGAAGAGCTACGCGCAGATATTTTGAAGAACGTGATCCAGGCTGTGATTCCGGCGAGCCTGCTGGACCAGGACACGAAGTACCACATCAATCCTACGGGCCGGTTCGTGGTGGGTGGACCGATGGGCGATACGGGTTTGACGGGACGTAAGATCATCGTCGACACGTACGGCGGCATGGGGCGGCACGGCGGTGGAGCGTTCAGCGGCAAGGATGCGACGAAGGTCGATCGTTCGGCGGCTTATATGGCGCGCTATGTTGCGAAGAATATCGTCGCTGCTGGATTGGCTGACCGTTGCGAGGTGCAGTTGGCCTACGCGATTGGCGTTGCCGAGCCGGTGAGCGTGCTGGTAGATACGTTTGGGACTGGCAAGGTCGACGAGACCAAGCTGGAAGAACTGGTGCGGAAGAACTTCTCGCTAACGCCGAAGGGCATTATCGAGGGACTCGATCTGCGGAAGCCGATCTTCAAGGCTACGGCGGCCTATGGCCATTTCGGACGCAAGGGCGAGGGCTTTACGTGGGAGAAGACAGACAAGGCTACAGCGCTGGCGGAACAGGCTGGGGTCAAGCAAGCGACTGCCAAGTAGTTTGTTGGTATGGGTTGGAGAAATGGGTGGGCCTTCGGGTCTGCCCATTTCGTTTTGTTCACGACTTTTTGCGGACCGTGGGTGAATTTACGGCGCTCGGATTTTTGCAGTTCGAAGAAACGAAACGGAGTGTGTGGATTTACGGGTGGTGGGAGGATACTGGAATGACGATGACTAGTGCAGCAAAGATGGATTCAGGCGCGACAGCGATTCCGAGTTATTTTCCCGGAAAACAATGGCAGCAGGTGCTGGGTCGGGATGCCAGTGCGGATGGGCAGTTTGTGTATGCGGTGAAGTCGACAAAGATTTATTGCAAGCCGAGTTGCGCGAGTCGACGGCCTACTCGAAAACAGGTGAGCTTCTTCCCTTCCCCGGCGCTGGCGGAGGCTGCCGGATACCGGGCGTGCAAGAGGTGCGAGCCCGAGCGGGCGGAGGCGAAGGCCGATCCCCAGGCGAACGCGATTGCCGCGGTAACGGAGTATATGAAGAAGCATGCGGAGGAACGAACTCGGCTTGACGATGTAGCGAAGGCAACGGGGGTGGGCAAGCTGACGATTCTGCGCGGGTTCAAGCGGGTACTGGGAGTGAGTCCAGGGCAGTATGCGAAAGAAGCTCGACTGGAGAGATTTAAGAACAAGGTACGAGAGCCGAAGAAGGGGAAGGCTCCAATCACGGATGCGATCTATGAGGCGGGATATGGATCGAGCAGCAGATTGTATGAGACGAGTCCGGCATCGCTGGGAATGACACCGCGAGCGATGCGTGAGGGCGGCGCGGGGCTGCTGATTCGATATACGACGGCGGCTAGTCCTCTGGGACGAATGCTGGTGGCAACCACAGACGTAGGGATCTGTTCGATTGCGTTTGGAAAGGACGATAAGGAGTTGGTGGCTGAGTTGCGAGGACGGTTCTCAAAAGCTCAACTGGTGCCGGCGAAGGGAAATACGGGCTGGCTCGCAGATGCGGTTGCGTTTGTGGTGAGTCAGCTTGGCGAGCATCCGGTGGCCGCGACGTTTCCGCTGGATGTGCGGGCGACGGCGTTTCAACGGCGGGTTTGGAAGGCACTGCAGGAGATACCGCGGGGTGAGACGCGATGCTATTCGGAACTGGCGGCGCAACTGGGCGTGCCGAAGGCCTCGCGCGCGGTCGGCTCGGCGATTGGCTCGAATCCGGTGGCGGTGGTGGTGCCGTGCCATCGTGCGGTGGCGAAAGGCGGGGGACTAGGAGGGTATCACTGGGGAGTGGAGCGGAAGCGCAGGTTGTTGGAGGCGGAGAAGGTGAGACGAGCGTGATAGGCTGCGGCATGTGTCTGTGGGAGATTGAGGAGATCGTTTTGCGCGACGAAGGCTCCATTGAAGCGTCTATGTCACGGGTTGAGTTCGCAATTTGTATTCCTTTGTCCTATGCTGCGACAGGAATTGACAAACGGTGACTACAGCAAAAAGCAAAGCGCTGCCGGATGGTTTCAAGGGATGGATTATCGCGAGTGTAGCTCTGCTGCTGATTTCGTTGCTGCTGGTTCTGGGCGATATTGTGGCGGCGTTCGTATATTTTTCCGATAAGACGGTTCCGCTGTGGGTAACCTTGCTTGGCATCGCAGGCGCGCTGGGAGTCGGTCTTGGGTTCACGGGTTTCTTTGTGTTGATGGCAGTCGCAGGGTGGCGATCGTACCGAGAGTCGAAGCGGGTGAAGATTATTTCGCCGGTGCATGAGAATCGTGGCGATCATTGACGAGATAAGGTAGAGCGATGGAAGAGATTGCCGGTGAAGCGCGGGTGGATGGGCGCGCAGTCTATGCGAAGATCTCGTGGCGACTGATTCCGTATATCTTTCTGCTGTATATCGTGGCCTATCTGGATCGGGTGAATGTGGGGTTTGCGGCAGCGGATCTGCAGCGCGACCTGCATTTCAGCAACACGGTTTACGGGACGGGCGCCGGGATATTTTTTCTGGGTTCGATGCTGTTCGATCTGCCCAGCAACCTGATGTTAACGCGGGTGGGAGCGCGGATCTGGATTGCCCGGATCATGATCTCGTGGGGCGTTATTTCGACGTGCATGATGTTCATGCACTCGAAGGAGTCATTTTATGTTTTGAGGTTCCTGCTGGGAGTGAGCGAGGCGGGATTTTTCCCGGGAATGATTCTTTATCTGACGTACTGGTTTCCGACGCAGGAGCGCGCACGGGCAGTGGCGCGGTTTATGACGGCAACGTCATTGGCGGGAGTGGTGGGCGGCCCGCTGTCGAGCTTTCTGCTGAGCCTGGATGGAGTGTCGGGGCTGGCGGGGTGGCAATGGTTGTTTCTGTCGGAGGGAGTACCAACGATTCTGCTGGGGATTTCAGTGCTATTGGTGCTGAAGGATGGGCCGGAGAAGGCAGGATGGATGCGGCCGGAGGAGCGGGCGTGGCTGGCAGGTGAGTTGCAGCGCGACAAGGAGCGGTATGGCGCCGCGACCCATCATCGGCTGGGGGACGCATTTCGATTGCCGGCTTTGTGGGTGCTGGCAGGAGTTTATTTTGTCAGCCAAGTGGGCGTGTATATCGTTAATTTGTGGATGCCACTGATCCTCAATAGTTTCTCGCGCGGGGCGCAGAGCGGGGATGCAAGTTTGATTGCGCGGTATGCGACGGTGCCTTATCTGGCGGCAGCGGCGATGACGGTGGTGGTCGGATGGAGTTCCGATAAACGGAATGAACGGCGGTGGCATATTGCGGGATGCCTGGCACTGGCGGCGATGGGGTTTGCGTGGACGGCCTGGGCGCACTCGCTGGCGGTAGCATTGTGCGCGATGACGCTGGCAGCGGTCGGATTGTGGAGCATGATGGGACCGTTCTGGACGCTGACCACGAGCATGCTGAGCGGGACTGCAGCGGCTGGGGCGGTTGCTGTATTGCAGATGGTAGGAGGCGTCGGCGGATTTACCGGGCCCTATGTGACGGGACGGTTGCGTGATGTTACGCATAACTTCACGAGCGGTTTATTTCTGATTAGCGCGATGGCGCTGGCAGCGGCCGTGCTGAGTCTTGCGGTTCGAAGGCCGAAAGAGTCGGATCAACCACAAAATTATTTAAATGCAACAAATGTCGGGATTTGATGTTGCTGAAAAGAGTGCCTTTGATTGATTACCTCCGCGAGACAAGTGTCGAAAAGGCGTTTCAAACTGTTATTCTGGAAGGGATTAAACGAATTCCGAGATTGAGATGAGGTGAGTGTAATGGCGACAGCAACAGTGGATACGACCGCGGTTCAGCAGAAGGCGGCGGACTATAAAGTAGCGGACATTTCTCTGGCGGACTTTGGCCGTAAAGAGATCGATATTGCCGAGCAGGAGATGCCGGGGTTGATGGCGATCCGCAACAAGTACGCCGCGGGTAAACCTCTGGCCGGCGTTCGCGTAACCGGCTCACTGCATATGACCATCCAGACGGCTGTGCTGATTGAGACCATGGTTGCGCTGGGGGCGAAGGTGCGCTGGGCGAGCTGCAATATTTTTTCGACACAGGATCATGCGGCCGCTGCGATTGCCGCTGCAGGCGTTCCGGTGTTCGCGTGGAAGGGCGAGACGCTGGAGGAGTACTGGTGGTGCACAAACCAGGCGCTGAGCTTCCCTGACGGCAAGGGCGGAGTGCTTGGGCCGCAGCTCGTCATCGACGACGGTGGCGATGTGACGCTGCTGATCCACAACGGCGTGGAGATGGAAAAGGGCGATAAGTGGGTTGATTCGCCGTCGGGCTCACAGGAAGAGGCGGTGATCAAAACGCTGCTTAAGAAAGTGCATGCGGAGAACCCGACGCGTTGGCGGGATGTCGCCAAAGAGTGGCGCGGCGTCAGTGAAGAGACGACGACGGGTGTGCATCGGCTTTATCAGATGCTGGAGAAGGGTAAGCTGCTGGTGCCGGCGATCAATGTAAACGACTCGGTGACGAAGTCGAAGTTCGACAACCTGTATGGCTGCCGTGAGTCGCTGGTCGATGGCATCAAGCGGGCGACCGATGTGATGGTTGCGGGCAAGGTCGCGGTGGTTTGCGGATATGGCGATGTGGGTAAAGGCTCGGCGGCTTCGCTGCGCGGGATGGGAGCGCGTGTGATCGTGACGGAGATCGATCCAATCAATGCGTTGCAGGCAGCGATGGAAGGGTATGAGGTTACGACTCTGGAAGAGACGCTGGGACGCGGCGATATCTACGTGACCTGCACGGGTAACGTGGACATCATCACGGTGGATCACATGAAGCTGATGAAGGACCAGGCGATCGTGTGCAACATCGGCCACTTCGACAACGAGATTCAGATGGAGCCGTTGAATGCGCTGAAGGGCGTGAAAAAGCTGAACATAAAGCCGCAGGTGGACAAGTACACGTTCGAGACAGGCAATAGCATCTTCGTTCTGGCAGAGGGACGTCTGGTGAACCTGGGTTGCGCGACAGGACATCCGAGCTTTGTGATGTCGAATAGCTTTGCCAACCAGACGCTGGCGCAGCTCGATCTGTGGAAGAACAAGGACACGTACAAGGTTGGGATTTACATTCTGCCGAAGAAGCTGGATGAAGAAGTTGCACGGCTTCATCTGGAGAAGATCGGCGTAAAGCTGACGACGCTTTCGAAGAAGCAAGCGGATTACCTGAGCGTTCCAGTGGAAGGACCGTATAAGGCGGATCACTACCGGTACTAGTTTTTAGCTACCTAAAAGAAAGGCCGCGAGGAATTTTTCTCGCGGCCTTTTGCTTGCTGCGTGAAGAGAACAAGACAGGGTTCGTTCAGCTTTTCAGTTCTCAGTCGACACAACTTTTCGCTTAGCGGGCCTTGCCGTTGTGCTTGTCGCGGTAGATGCGGCGCGATTCCTGATTCTGTTGCTGATGAAGCGTCTTACGGTCGGTCTTGGTGAGATGACCGTTGTCCTGTGCGCGCATTCCCCTTTCTTCCTTGTTAATACCGGCCTCCTGTTTCTCGAGATGCGAGGTTTCGCCGGCGGTAAGCTGGCCACTCTTGACACCCTGCGCAATGCGATCCTGTTGATCAGTCTTGCGCTGATTGATGTCGTAATCGTGCTGGCCCGGGGTGGGGGTTGTAGCAGGGGTGGCGGTTTGAGCAAGAATTGCGGCGGGGGCAAGGGCGAGAGATGCGATGAGAGCAAGTTTGATGAGATTCATAAATGAGGGCTCCTTTGAATGACTACCGCTTACGGTGTGCATAGACACAGGGGCTCTGTGAGTGTTGCTGGCAATAGAAGAAGTATATTTTTCTGCAAGGCCGCGACTTTTTTGGCGGTTTTGGGTAAGCGCGACCGCACGCGTGAGACAGGCAAGCTGCCTCGCGTATGTGTGAACGGAAAAATTAGCTAGTGGCGCCGGGTGGGACGAAGTCGTCGGCTGTAATGACTTGAACGCCGGGGGTGCTGACGAGTTGCTGATCGATAAGCACGATGGTTTGGGCGGAGCCGGCGGTGTAGGTGACTTGCGGGCCGTTGAATGTCGCTACGGTGGTGCTGATGGGGACAGTTCCTGCGGGCACAATGGCAAGGCTGTACGTCCCCGTGGGAATGTTGAGGTAGCCGGTGTTAACTCCGAAGGCGATGGCGTTAACCAGAGGTGCGACAGCGGTAAGCTTCTGGCCGGCGGGGACGAGATAGATATCAACGGCGCCGAAGCGCGTAGCCTGGTCAATAAAGCGAAGGGCTATTTGGCCAGAGGGTGCGGGCTGGCTCTGGTCGGTGAGAGTGAGTTGCTGCAAGCTGGCTGCGGAGTTACCGATCAGCACGGTGTACTGGCTGGAGACGGCGAAGGTCGCTTTGGAAGAGGAGAGGACCTGTTTGGTTCCAGCAGTATCGGCGTTGATGGCGTAGGTGCCGGGGGCGAGTTGAATGTATGACGTGACCGTGCCGAAGCCGAGATTGAAGGCAAGCGCGTTGGAGCCCTGGTAGATATCGAGGCCGGGGGAGTCCGGAGTGGCATCGATGATGCGCACCTGGGCCGCGGGAGCGGTGCTGACGATGGCCTGGCAACCGGTGAGGGCCAATGCCCCGAGTGCTGCAAAAACGGTGGCAAGCCGACGGGTGGGGCGGTCGAAATGGAGGAGGCTGATAACCATAGGCGCGTCATTCGTCTGGATGGCCGGCAGCGAGAGGCAGGCGGAACATCAAGATGGATCAACTCTAAACGATTTCGCGGCCGTAATCGACGGCGGAATCGAGTGAGCCAATGGCGAATTAGTGGGAGTACGGGCTACTTGACAGCGACGGAGCAGGAGCCTCCGGCGCGGGGGATCCGGCTATTTTTTCTTCTCCTGGGGCGCGCCTGGGCGCTCCTCGGGCTGGGCATAGTAACCGGCGCTGGTGCGAACAGTCAGGTCAGGTTTGTCGACCTTTAGGGTGATGGCGTGATACTCGTTCGGCTGCTCGGTAGGGGAACTTTCGAAGGAGAGAACGTAGTAGGCCTTTGCGTCCGAGGCGCAGTCTTCTATCTGAGCGCCAATGTCATTGCCCGTCATGAGAACCTTGCCGCCGCTATGGGTGACGAGAACGGGCAAAGACATATTGGCTGGCGATACATTTTTCGCAACTGCAATTGGTGCCAAATAACTCTGGTACGAGTATCTTGAGCGAACTCCAGTTCCGCCGGCTCCTGAAGGATCGATGCTGTAAAGAGTAATGCGAGCCTGCTGTAAAGCGGTCGAGACCGTGACAAGGGTCGAGAACAGCTGGTCTCTTACTTGCGAGTACGCGTCCATGGGAGGCGCAGGCCAGCCGGGACTGATCCAGATCAGAATTTTTCTGCCCGGCTTATTCGCTTGAAACATGGCGATCGAATAGAGATTGCGGAGAGAGGATACGAGGCGCTCTGAAGCGCCGTTTGCGCCTGCCGCACGGTGCAGCGCCCGTAGTCCAATTACGTCTTTATCGCCCAAAAGGGTACTGAGAGCGTTGCCATCGAGAGTGGGAACGCCGAGGTTTTTCAGTCCCTCATCGGAGAAGACGACAATTGAAGTCGGATTGGCAAGCTTCCCACCGTTTCGCTGAAGATATTTTGTGATCTGCAATCTCTCGTCGACGACGGTCTGCGTGGGAGTGTTTACCGTATCCATGAATAGGATGACCTCGGCGGGAGGAACGGCCGCAGGAGTGGGGCCGTCGATGGCCTGGAAAGACACAATCTTCTGGGGAATTTTATTGTCGGAGAGATTGAAATCCTGTTGTTGCAGCCCGGTTTGCGGCACGCCGGATTTGTTGGTGACAACGACATCGAGGGTAATGAGAGAATTTGTACCGCTGGAATTCGGATGGGCGGCGGGTTGCTGGCCGAAGAGAGGAACTGAGAGACACACGAGGAAGATACAGAACCGGCGCGGCGCTTTCATGCTAAAGAAACCTGCTTTCAGTTTTGGAATTCTGAGACGATGAACCTCGTACCGTCAGTTTTTCTTGTTCGGAGGCGCACCTGGGCGCTGCTCCGGTTGAGTGTAGTAACCGGCGCTTGTGTGCACCGTCATTTTGGGCTTACCAACCTTCAACTCCAGATTGTGATAGTCATTCGGGCGCTCGGTTGCAGTGCCTTGAAAGGTGAGGACGTAGAACGTCTTCGCATCCGAGACGCAATCTTCAATCTGGCTGGGAATATCGTTGCCCGTGGTAAGAACGCGGCCGCCGCTTCGGGTTACGAAAACCTGGAGTGCGAGGTTCGGAGGTGAGACGTCCTTGGCGTTTGGAACGCCCTTCACATAGCTCTCGTAAGCGAACCTGTCGCGTGGTCCGTTCTCACTCTCGACTCTGCCAAATCCACCGCCGCTTGCGCCCTCAGGATCAATACTGTAGAGAGTGATGCGAGCCTGACGGATTGCCGTCGATAGCAGAACGAGCGAGTTGAAAAGCTGTTCTTTTCCTTTTGAGTACATCTCCGAGCCAGCGTTGGCAAGAAGAGGCCAGCCGGGACTTATCCAGATCACCATCTTCTTACCGGGCTTCCTCGCTTCGAAGCTGGCAAGCGAATAGAGCTTGGTGATGGACGACATGAGACGCTCGAAGTCGCCGTTTTCACCGGCCGCGGCGCGGATTGCATGCAATCCAATTACATCCTTTCCATCCAAAGCCGTGCCTAAAGCCTTGCCGTCGGTGGTTGGGTCTCCCAGGTTCTTCATTCCAGAATCGGAGAAGACAACAATGGAAGTGGGATGGGCAAGCTTGCCGCCATTCTGCCCGAGATACTTTTGGAGCTGCAACCTTTCGTTTGCGATTGTCTGGGGAGACGTATTGACGGTATCTATAACGAGAACGACCTCCACGGGGGGGACGGACGGAGTGGCCGGTTCCTCTACAGCCTGGAAGGACACAATCTTCTGAGGAGTCTTGTTGTCCATGAGGGTGAAGTCCTGCTGTTGCAATCCGGCTTGCTGCTTACCCGACTTGTCGGTGACGATAACGTCGAGCGTGATCAGATTGTTTGTACTTCCGGATTCCTGAAGTGCGATAGGAGACGCATTGCTATCAGGGGAGGCGGCTGCAGTTGACAGTGCGAAGCTTTGCCGGGAGAAAAAGCAAATTGAGGTGACCGCGAGGAACATTTGGATCTGACGTGATGTCTTCATGGTGGCCCGCCCTGCTCTCCGTTGAGCTTTCTTGTCGATACTTTCAGTCATCGCAACTAACCGTAGATTGTGCATTTATGACTTGCTAGAAAAGATAGCCCTTTAGCCGCTGGCAATCAAACAGTTTCTTGATTTGGAGTAACAGCAAAAAACTGGCTGCAGCGTAGCAGCCAGTTCTTGGATTTGAGGCGGATTTGCTGGTCGTTACTTTTTGGGATGACTAGCGATGATCTGGTCCTTGATTTTGTTGTAGGTGGCCTGCGGAAGAATGCCGCGTGTGACGAGCTGGTTCTTTGCGGTGTAGGGACGTCCATCGATAATGCGCTTGGAGTAGGCATCACCGATTCCAGGAAATGCTTTGAGCTGATCGGCGGTTGCGGTGTTGATATCAAGGGGCGCGGCAGCGGCTGCCGTAGACGCAGCTGGTTTGGGGGCCTGGGCGAGGGTGAAGACGGGCGTAACGGCGAAGAGGAGGGCGGCGGCGAATAGCTTGCGGCGAAGATTGAACATCGGACGATCTCCTTGTGGGATGGATGCTTTACTGCGGAAGAGTACGAGAGCGCGGGAGGCGCGTCAATGAATCAAGTTGCGGCTCGCTACGACATGTAAGTTTTCGATGGGCGCAGAGGGCCCGGCTGGCGGTTGACTTCTGTGGGTCCGGAAGCTAGTCTGAAGGGAGATGAGCACGCTGCAAGTCCATCACGGACATCACCACCATCACGCGGAGAGCGCGTTGGCGGCCAAGTCCGGTATGGCGAATTAAAAAGCGCTTACTCAGGATTCCGAAGGCCCGCTAACGCGCATACCGCGAGCGGGCCTTTTGCTTGCGCGAGATGAACCACGAGAGATGACAATGACTGATACGGTGAAGATTGATTTTGGGAAGATGGACGGTTTGGTTCCGGGCATCGTCCAGGATGCGAAGACGGGCGAGATGCTGATGCTCGGCTTTCTGAACGAGGCGAGCTACGCGAAGACGTTGGAGACTGGGTTTGTCACGTTCTGGAGCCGGACGCGGCAGAAGCTGTGGATGAAGGGCGAGACGAGCGGCAATCGACTGCGAGTGGTTGAGGCTTCGACTGACTGCGATAACGATGCGCTGCTGTTCAGGGTCGAGGTTGAAGGCGATGGCCTGGTGTGCCACGAGGGAACCGTGAGTTGCTTTACAAAAAATATTGTAGGGACACCGAAGGAGAGTTGAAGTGAACGAGACCAGGAGATTGAAGCTGGGAATTCCGAAAGGTAGTCTACAGGACGCCACAATAGCGCTGTTTGAGCGGGCGGGTTGGCGAATCTTTGCGAATGGGCGGAGCTATTTTCCTTCTATCGACGATGCAGAGATTGAGTGCATGCTTGTGCGGGCGCAGGAGATGGCGCGGTACGTCGAACATGGTGCGTTGGATGCTGGGTTGACAGGCAACGACTGGGTAATGGAGAACGAGACAGATGTCGAGTATGTGACAAGCCTTACTTATTCCAAGCAAAGCCGGCAGAAGGTGAAGTGGGTGCTGGCGGTACCGGAGGAATCGCCTTTTCAGAAGCCGGAGGATCTGGCGGGTAAAACCGTTGCGACCGAGCTTGTCGAGTTTACGAAGAGATATTTTGCCGGGAAGAATATTCCGGTTACGGTTGAGTTCAGTTGGGGAGCAACGGAAGTAAAGCCGCCTACACTGGCCGATGCAATTGTGGAGGTGACGGAGACCGGGTCTTCGTTGCGAGCAAATCGGCTGCGGATTATTGAGACGCTGATGGAGAGCGAGACACAGCTAATCGCAAATAAAGCCGCCTACAAGGATGAATGGAAGCGGAAGAAGATTGAGAACATTTCGTTAATGCTCAATGCCGCGATTGCTGCGCAGGGGCGAGTCGGGCTGATGCTGAATGCACGCAAGACCGATCTTCAGATGGTCGCCGCGGTGCTGCCGGCATTGAATTCGCCAACCGTGTCACAGCTAAGTGATCCCGATTGGGTCGCGCTGAACACGATTCTGGATGAGGCGCTGGTACGCGAGGTGATTCCGAAGCTAAAGGCAGCAGGCGCGACGGGAATCGTAGAGTATCCGCTGAGTAAGGTTGTGCTGTAGGCGACGGCAGTTCCTGGGAGTCTTTTTAATGCGAATGGTGAAGACATTCGGTCGCGGGGCCAAGAGCGCGACTGCTCTCATTGAGAAGCTGGAGCAGCGTGGCGCGGTAAGTACGGCGCGCGTGGAACCGGCTGTCCGTCGTATTCTCACTGATGTTCGCCAGGGCGGAGACGCAGCTTTGCTGCGATATGCGGCAAAGTTAGATGGATTGCAAAGAGCTCAGCCGTTGTTGGTCTCGCGCGAGGAGATGAAGGCTGCGTGGCAGACGACTCCGCCAAAGTTGCAGGCTGCGATGATGGTGGCGCGAGGAAATATTCTTGCCTTTGCAGAGGCGCAGTTGCCGCGGGAATGGATGATCTCTCCTGTTGCTGGAGTGCGGACTGGCCAGATTGTTCGACCACTTGGCAGTGTAGGTTGCTATGTGCCTGGAGGCCGGTATCCGCTGCCTTCGACGCTGCTGATGACGGTGACCCCAGCGCAGGTGGCCGGGGTGGAGCGGATTGTAGTTTGTTCGCCGAAGCCTGCAAAGGAAACGATGGCTGCGGCGTGGCTAGCGGGAGTGACCGAGTTTTATCGAGTAGGCGGAGCGCAGGCGATTGCCGCGATGGCATACGGAACGTGCACGGTCAGGCGCGTCGATAAGATTGTGGGGCCGGGAAATTTGTATGTGACTGCAGCTAAGATGCTGGCTTCGAGGGAATGCGGTATTGATATGACGGCAGGGCCTACAGAAATTGTTGTGACAAGCGAAACCGGGAGCGCGGTTGGGATCGCTGCCGACCTCGTCGCTCAGGCTGAGCATGATCCTGAGGCGCTGGCGGTTTTGATTACGAGCAACGAGAACCTTGCGCGTAAGGTCGCGGCCGAAGTAAAGGTACAAGCTAGCGGGAACGCGATTGCGAAACGTTCGCTCGCCGCACAGGGATGCATATTTGTAACTGCTACAGGTCGCGAGGCGGCGGATTTGACGAATCGGTTGGCGCCAGAACACCTGACAGTGGATTCGTCGAATGATCTGAAATGGGTTAGAAATGCTGGATCGGTATTTGTAGGCAACTACTCGTCGCAATCAATGGGAGATTACATCTCCGGACCAAATCACGTGTTGCCGACCGGGCGAGTGGGGCGGGTTCGTGGCGGCTTGAGTGTAATGGATTTTGTGAAGGTGATTACGGTGCAGGAATACAAGTACAGAGGCTTAAGAAAGATGAGCCCCCATGCGATTGCATTGGCTGAGGCTGAGGGATTGAAAGGGCACGCGAAGAGCGTGCGAGTGAGGATGCAATGAGTGTGACTGCTGCAAATTTGAGGACGGTGAAGCCGCGCAAAGCTGTGTTGGAGATGCCGGAGTATCATCCACCGCTGGCAGGGCGGACAGCATTGCGGTTGGACTTCAATGAAAACACCTTTGGGTCTTCGCCGCGGGTGGTGGAGAGGTTGCGAGCAATAACTGCGGAGGAGTTGACGAAGTATCCGGAACGGGAACCAGCGGAGCGCATTGTCGCGAAGCACTTTGGATTGCAGGGAGAGCAAGTGCTGCTGACCAACGGCGTAGACGAGGCGATTCACCTGATGTGTTGTGCGTTTCTGGAGAAGGAGGATGAAGCGCTGATCGCGACGCCTTCCTTCTTCATGTACGACGTGAGCGTGCAAATGATGACGCCGCATCTGAAAAAGATTCAGTCGGATGCCTCGCTGAAGTTTCCGTTCAAGCGATTCATGGCGGCGATTTCGGAGCGGACGAAGCTGATCATTGTGGCTTCGCCAAACAATCCCACTGGCGCGGTAGTGGACCGAGAACATCTGCTGGCGATTGCCGCTGCAGCCCCACAGGCTGTTTTGATGGTGGATGAGGCTTATTACCATTTCGATGGTGCGTCCGTGATGCAGGATCTGGCGACTGTGCCAAATTTGATTGTGGCGCGAACATTTTCGAAGGCTTATGGGCTGGCGAATCTGCGGATCGGCATGCTCGTGGGAAATCCTGAACTCTTGAAGTATGTGCGGAAGGTAAGTTCTCCGTACAACGTGAATGGTGTGGCACTTGATTGTCTTCCCATCGCGCTTGCGGATGAAGAATACGTTGCGTGGTACTCGGACCAGGTACGGACTGGCCGTGAGCGGATGATGGATGAGCTACGTGAAATGGGGGTGCCGTTCTTTCCAAGTCATGCGAACTTTGTTCTGATGAAGATCGGACCAAAGCACAAAGAGTTGGTCGCAGCAATGCGAGAACATGGAGTATTGCTCCGAGATCGATCGACTGATCCGGGATGCGATGGTTTTGTGCGCATCACGATTGGATTGGAAGAGCACGTGACTCAGGGACTGGACGCGCTGAACGTTTGTCTCGACGAGATTGGATGGACACCGCAGGAAGCTGGTCAGGCCGTCCACCATGGATCCGAAGACGGTGAAAGAGAGTTTGAGTAATGGCTGCGCGCATAAGAACGGCAACTATTAAGCGGGATACAACGGAGACGCAGATTGCATTGAAGCTTGTCGTCGATGGGCAGGGTGTTTACAAAGTTTCGACCGGGATCCGGTTCTTTGATCACATGCTGGAGTTGTTTACGCGGCATGGCGGGTTCAATCTGACGCTGAAGTGCACCGGGGATCTCGATGTCGATCAACACCACACTGTCGAGGATGTGGGGATTGCTTTGGGAGAGGCGTTCGGGAAGGCGCTGGGTGATAAGAAAGGCATTATGCGCGCCGGGTATTTTGTGATGCCGATGGATGAGACGCTGGCGGTTGCTGCGGTTGATTTGAGTGGGCGGGTCGCCTATGTCGTTGACGACAAGGTGAAGGTGCGATTGGTTGGGGATTTTCAGAGTGAGTTGCTGGCTGATTTCTTCGATGGGTTTGCGCGTGGTGCGAAGGCAAACGTGCATGTGAAGACGATGTATGGACGGAGTAACCATCACAAGATTGAGGCTATTTTTAAAGCGTTTGCGCGGGCGCTTCGCGGGGCTTGCTCGCGGGACGAGCGGATGCGGGAGATGCTGCCTAGTACGAAGGGGTTGCTGTGATGGCATCGCGACTAGTCGGTTGGCGGCGAGTCTTGCAGATGGTTGGCTATTTTCTTTTAGCTGCCGCTATCGCGGTGCACATCGGCTTCTGGCAACGCGCAAAGGCATTGCATGGCTTTTGGGGACATGCCACTGAAGCTGGCTACTGGATGCAGATGATAGATGTACTGTCTTTACTGGCCCTTGTTGCTTTTCTTTTCGGAAGGGGCTGGAACCGCGCACTGGGTTCTTGCCTTGCATTCGGTTCTTTCTTATTGTGCTGTGGCTACGGAGCCGGACTCTGATTCCTATGATTCAAGTCATCGACTACAAAGCGGGTAATCTTACCAGCGTTCTCAAGGCACTGAAGTATCTTGGCGCGGAGACGCATGTTACGCAGTCGCCGGAGGATATTCGCGGGGCGAGCAAGATTGTATTGCCGGGGGTGGGGCATTTTCAGGCTACGCAGTTGCTGACTGATCTGGGTTTGACTGAGGCTGTGCGCGAGAGTGTGGCTAGAGGTGCGTGGTTTCTGGGGATTTGTGTGGGGTTGCAGTGGTTGTTTGAGGGATCGACGGAAGCGCCGGGCGTTGCCGGGTTGGGGCATTTTGCGGGGATGTGTGAACGCTTCCCTGCTCTGTTCGAGGGGGCGGAGTTGAAGTCTCCGCATGTTGGTTGGAATTCGTTGGAAGGCGTACGCGCGGATTCCAGGCTGCTGCGCGGGGTTGAGAATGGTGGGTTTGTTTATTACACGCACTCGTGGCGGGCTCCGGTGGTCGCGGCTACGGCTGCGGTTACGAAGTATGGCGGCGGGTTTACTGGCGTCGTCGAGCGGGAGAATGTGTTGGGGGTGCAGTTTCATCCCGAGAAGTCGAACGCCGTGGGCTTACAGGTCTTGAAGAACTTTGTGGAGTTGTAGCGATGCCGTTTATGTATGAGTTGAAGATTGCAGCCGGGGAGCCTTCGTACACGTTTGTGCAGCAGTTGGTGCCGGCAGGGTCGCTTGTTGGGACGGGGCAGGCGGTTTGTACGCTGACGGAATGGGGCTATGGAGTTCCATGTACCGGCGCCCCGGCAGGGGCTGCTGGTCGAGTGGTTCGTGGAGCATGGGGCGGTGATCGAGGATGGGGATTCGCTGGCTCGGATTGTGTGCGAGGGTAGTGAGGTTGCGGTGCCTGATGCGGTTCCGCAACGGTTGGGGTAGAGGATGCTGACGAAGCGGATTATTGCGTGCCTGGATGTTCGGGCGGGGCGTGTGGTGAAGGGCGTGCAGTTTGTGGATATCGTGGATGCGGGCGATCCGGCGGAGCTTGCGCATCGACATGCGGCTGCGGGAGCGGATGAGATTGTGCTGCTGGATATTACGGCGACGCACGAGGGGCGCGGAACGCTGTTGGATACGGTGAAGCGCGCGGCTTCGGGGTTGTTTGTGCCATTTACAGTTGGAGGCGGGATTCGCAGTGCGGACGATGCTGCGGCGGTGTTCGATGCTGGTGCGGATAAGGTGAGTGTCAATTCGTCGGCGATCGCGAGGCCGGAGTTGATTGGGGAGATTGGCAGGAGCTTTGGAGCGCAGGCGGTGATTGTGGCTGTGGATGCTCGGCGCGGAGATCGTGGCGCAGAAGATGCTGAGGTGTTTGTGAGCGGGGGAAGAAAGGCGACGGGTTTGCGCGTGATCGATTGGGTTCGTGAGGCGGAAGAGCGCGGCGCGGGGGAAATTCTGCTGACCTCGATGGATGCGGATGGAATGCGGAGTGGGTTCGATTGTGAGTTGACCGCGATGGTGAGCGAGGCGGTGCAGATTCCGGTGATCGCTTCAGGTGGAGCAGGAACTGCGGGGCATTTCGTGGATGTGTTTCGCGAGGGCAAGGCGGATGCTGCGCTGGCGGCGAGTATTTTTCATTTTGGGGTGACGGATTCGCGGGAGTTGAAGGCGGAGTTGCAGCGAGCGGGAGTGGCTGTGCGGCTTCCCTGTTGAAGACTTAACACCGATTTACACAGATGACACCGATTAGAAACAAGCGACTGCCTGTTTGGTTTCGCTCGGCGCGGGTGGCTTCCTGGTTGATTGGTGCGACGTCGAGAAAAAGACATACCCCAGGGGCTAAAGCCCACTTCTTACGGACCTCAAGAGAGACCCAAGGCTTAAGCCTTGGGCTACCTAGAAGCAACTGCAAACCTACTTAGAAGCAAAGGCAAACTACTTAGAAGCAAAGGCAAACTACTTAGAAGCAAAGGCAAACTACTTAGAAGCAAAGGCAAACTACTTAGAAGCAAAGGCAACTGCAAAGAACAACAAAGACGACAGCAGGTCCTCCGCCTTCGGCGAGGGATGACAAGCTAAAAATACAAAAGCAAACTGCAACGGCAACGGCAGAGCAACAGCAACAGCAACAGCAACTGCAACTGGCAACTGGCAACTGGCAACTGCAGAGCAACAACAACAGCAACAGCAGACTGCAACTGCAACTACAACGGCCAGCAAGCAACAACAACTACTACAGCAACTGCAACAGCAACGGCAACTGCAACGGCGGAGGTCAGGCGTCCATGGCGCCGGAGTAGACGGCCATGCCGGCTACGGCGTCGACGCCCATGGCGTCGAGGGCGTCTACTTCGCTGCGCTCCTTAATTCCTCCGGCGACGATTAATTGTTTGGCGGTGCAGGCGCGCAGGATGGCGGCGACGTTGAGGGGGAAGCCCTGCATGGTGCCTTCGGTGTCGACGTGGGTGTAGAGGAAGGCGGCGCAGGAGTCTTCGAGCCAGGTGATGGCTTCTTCGGGAGTGAGGTCTACGGAGTCTTTCCAGCCTTTGATCGCGACTTTGCCGGCTTTGGTGTCGACGCTGAAGACCAGGGTCTCTTCGCCGAGGGTTTTCCTGAGGTCTTCGGCGAATTCGAGGCGGATGATCTTGTGGCGGCGAGGTTCGTGGGCTTCGGCTGGGCCAAAGAGGCTGGAGCCGTAGATGACTCGTTTGGCTCCGGCATCGAGGAGGGCCTGGCCGTCCTGGGCGGTTTTGAGGCCTCCGCCGACCTGACAGGGGAGGCGTTTGCAGATCATTTCTATGAGGCTGCGGTTGTCTCCTTTCCGCATCGCGGCGTCGAGGTCGATGAGCTGGACGATGGGGTATTTGGAGAAGCGCTCGATCCAGTATTCGAAGTCGTCGAAGGCGAGTTTCAGCTTTTCGCCTTGGACTAGTTGGACGATACGGCCGCCCATGAGATCGATTGATGGAATTAGCATTTGTTCTTTCTCTTGCTCATCGTGGATGATCCGGGGAGAGTACCTCAGCGGCTAAAGCTGCGCTACGGTTGCGTTGTTACGGCACGGCTAAAGCCGTGCCCTTAAGCACGACACTAGCTGAAGCCGAGGGTGGGGTGGGGGATGTAGGGTTCTTCGAGGGTGGCGATCTCTTCGGGGGTGAGCTTGATGGAGAGGGCGGCGACGGCGTCGGTGAGGTGGTTCGGCTTGGTGGCGCCGACGATGGGCGAGGTGATGATGGGTTTCGAGAGCATCCAGGCGAGAGCGAGTGTGGCCATGGGGACGCTTCGTTTGTGAGAGAGGGCGGCGAGGCGATCGACGACGCGTTTGTCGGCGTCGGCGGTTTTGGTGTAGATGGTTTTGGCGAACTGGTCGGTCTCGTTGCGCTTTGTAGTTTCGGATTGCCAGGGGCGAGCGAGGCGGCCTCGTGCGAGGGGGCTCCAGGGGATGACGGCGATGTTCTCGGCTTTGCAGAGGCCGAACATCTCGCGTTCTTCTTCGCGATAGAGGAGGTTGTAGTGGTCCTGCATGGAGACGAAGCGGGTCCATCCGTGGAGGTCGGCGAGGTAGAGAGCCTTGGCGAACTGCCAGGCGTGCATGGAGGAGGCTCCGATATAGCGGACTTTGCCGGCCTTGACGACATCGTGGAGAGCTTCGAGGGTCTCTTCGATGGGGGTTTCGTAGTCCCAGCGGTGAATCTGGTAGAGGTCGACGTAGTCGGTCTGGAGTCGGCGGAGGCTTTGGTCAAGCTCGAAGAAGATCTCTTTGCGAGAGAGGCCCTTGCCGTTGGGGCCATCGCGCATGACACCGTTGAGTTTGGTGGCAATGACGGTGTCTTCCCGTTTGGTGTGGGTTTTGAGGAAGCGCCCGAGGAATTCTTCGCTGGAGCCGGTGGAGTAGACGTTGGCGGTGTCGAAGAAGTTGATGCCGAGGTCGAGCGCCTGCTTGAAGAAGGGCTGGCTGTCGGCCTCGTTGAGGGCCCAGGGATGGCTGCCGGGGCGCAGGGGGCCGGGAGGGGCGATCCCATAGGTCATGCAGCCGAGACAGATGCGGGAGACTTTGAGGCCGGTCTTGCCGAGATTGACGTAGTCCATACTTTCTCCCTGTTCGGGGTGGGGGTACCCCCCCTATATCCCGGGTGCAAGTTATTTATTTTCAATCGTTTGGCGAAAATGGTTGCCCGCAAAATCGTCATAACAAATGAGTTACGTCCAAAATCGTGCAAATAAAGGAGTTAGGTAGTGATGAGGCTTATTACTTTCTTTTTTTATTCCTATATATCAAGTATAGCGGTTGGAGGGTACCTTTCATGCCAATTGGATGTTGGTGATTCGGTTTGGGTTAGGTGGTTTTGGGGCTTGACATGCGATTTTTGGGCTGAAAACGCGAAAATTATTTTTTCGAGGGCTGGGCGAGTGGGATTTTGAGGGCTTCTGTGGCTCCTAACGGCGATCCGTTTCTGATGCGTTTGAGCTGGCGGGTTAGTTGAGCGGAGGGGTCGTCGGGATCGCCGTTTTCTTCTTCGTCGTCGGCTATGGTCTGGCGCTGCTCGATGGAGTGGTGGAGGTCGGGTTGGGCGAGGGTCTGGAGGGAGATGAGAGCGAGGCTAAGGGCGGCTGCGGAGGGGTAGAAGCCCCGGTAGTTTTTGTTGGCGGCTTTCTTGCGGCGAAATCGGGCTCGCTGAAAGAGGATTACGACGATGAAGAGTGCGAAAAAGGCGAAGAAAGCCCCTTGAAGGATGAGATTGACGTCCATGGTGTCCCCTTGCGGCTGGTGGATCGCAGGCGTGGATCGGCGCGCCAGCTAAGGCTGCGGCGATGTTTTTGATTGCTGCGGGGATCAGGCTTGCGAGGGAGGAGGACGCTGGAAGAGGATGTACCGGACGTGGGCGTCAGGTGCAAACGCGTGGTCGTTGCGCGGTGCATAGACGACTGTCGCGATGACCGGTTCGAGGAAGAGGAAGATTGGAACGAGGAGGAAGACAAGCGCGGCGCTGTGGTGGTTCGCTGCCTGGAGCAGAAGGAGTATGAGGGCGAGGATCGCGGCGAGGGCTGCGAGGGCTTTCCATCCGCGAATTTTTGGGGGCCATGTCATTGCTGATTTGAGTGTACGCGCCGATCTTGACTGCCGCCTATAGTGCGGGAGGAGGACGCCGCTGGCTCTCCCGTGTCCGCTAGTTTACTCATGGGGCGCAGGTTCGGTCTCGAGCAGAATCGGAGCGTTCTGCGCCTGCACTGTTCCGCCAACGACAGGATGCACGCCTCCGCTAAGATCGCGATACTCGGTCATCTGTGCTGGTGCGCTAAAGCTGAGACTGCTGGCTGCAATGGAATTCCAGACTACCAGTGCTCTGTAACCTCCTGGCCTTGTGATAGCGCATGTCCACGTTCCTTTCTTGTCTTGCGCGCAGGGCTGTGTCAGGGTCGCGCCGACGATCCACTTGTACGTCTCACCATAGGCCACTCCCTCTGGGTAGAGATGGTTCGCAGGGTCGATGAGACGTCCCCATTTCCGGTCACCATCGTAGGCATACCACAGCACGCGATCTACATTCCTGGACCACTGCAGGAAGAAGTACTTGGATAGAAAAGCGGCGCGATGGGTACTGTCGCCAATATTACTTTCTCCCCAACTACATTCGGTGTCCCACAACGGCATTGCGCTGAGATGGTGGCGACTCATGACTGACCGATAGGCGTCAACGATCGCGATAATGCTTTCTGCCTGGGCTCCTTCGTAGCCGTGGAACGCGACGATGTCAAAGGTGTGAAGGCCACCGGCCTTGATAAAGGAGTCCAGCCAGGTGGCCCCTGATCTTGCGCTGGCCGAGGGAGAGAGGACCATGGCAGATGGGTCGATGCTCTTGATGATTCGATAAGCGTGCTGCGCCATGGTGACCATACTGGCAAGATCGCCGCAGTAAGAAGCTGGCTGGTTGGGTTCGTTCCAGAGTTCCCAATACTTGATGCGTCCGGCTGCATTGGTGACTACCGCGGCAACGTACTGGTCCCATGCTGAGATGATCGGCGGAGCGCATTGTCCGGGGCCATAAGGCCCTACTGCATCGGGTGCTGTGGAGGCCCAGCGTGGCGTTCGACCAAAGGTGTAGAGTATCTGCCTTCCCGCGCTGATGTTTGTGGCGATGTATGAGTTCAGGGGAGCGAAGATGTACTGACCTGCTGCCGGGTTTGTTTCCGCCCAATCCAGGGTTGGATGAGCGTTCCACGTTCTTATCGTTCCGAAGGTCAGTAGAGGATTCACATTTTTGTAATCGAGAACCGTCAGGCCAAAGAATGCTGGAGATGCAATCGGCTGGACGGTAGTGAGTTGAGTTGTATCAGGGGCGGGGCCCAAGGGCGCGTAAAGCGCCCAGTATAGGAAGCTGAAGCGAAAGAGCACGAGTAACCAAATCGGCCAGGATGAGAGCATTTCTGGCTTCACTCCCTCTATCGAAAGTGTTTTTCCAGTTACTGCCCTAAACTATATCGTGGTGAGCGATAGCAGACAGGACCGTACTCAAATTCCCGTTACGGCTTGTCTTGCGTGCTAGACTTTTGACCTGCCTATGACTGCCTGAATTTGATGCGCGTGCTGCGATAAGTGCTCCGGAGTTTTCGGGCCGGACTGCGCCTTTCCGCTACATCCACCTGTTCAGGAGATTCCACAATGTCATTTCTTCTGCGTGACGACATCGTTACGCCTCGCCTTACTCTTATTGCCATTACGCCAGAGATGTTGCTGTCGGAGAAGAACGGCGATGGCCGTCTTGGCGAACTGATTCAGTGCGCAGTGCCGGCGAACTGGCCACCGGAGCACTGGGAGCCGCATGTCTTTGATTTTCTGCTGAAGCAGCTTGCGGACCATCCCGAGCAACTTGGGTGGAACCGTTATGTGAGCTTTGTGCCCGAGGATGGGCGGCGCACTTTGATTGGCACGCTTGGAGCTTTCTCAAAGGCTGCTGGCGCGTCGGAGTGCGAGATCGGATATTCGATTCTGCCGCCGTATGAGGGTCGCGGCTTTGCGACTGAAGGGGCGAGGGGGTTGATCGATCGTCTGCATCGCGATGCGGGAATCGTGAGCGTGATTGCGCACACGTTTCCATCTCTGCCGGGGTCGATCCGGGTGATGGAGAAGTGCGGACTGGTCTTCGATGGCGAAGGCGAGGAGGCGGGGACAGTGCGGTACCGGCTTCAGTTGAGGCCGTAAGTGTAAAGAACAAATGCGGGGGTCTCTCCACTGCGCTGCTCACAAAAAACGTGAGCAGCTTCGGTCGAAATAACGCTTTTGGGAGATGGTTAGTTGGTGGGGTCGAGGGCGTCGGCCATGGCGTAGTAGCCTTTGCGGGCCTGGACTTTTTGATCTTTGCCGCAGGTGATGTTGAGGGTGCGGAAGGTGCCGTCGATCTTGGGGTTCTGGGGGGTGTAGCTGGCGAGGTATTGGGTACGGAGCTCGTCCTGAATCTGGTCGAAGGCTTCCTGGAGTTTTTTGCCGTTGTTGCCGACGTTGATGACGCGGCCGCCGGTCTCTTTGGCGAGCTGTTCCATGTCGCGGTCGCCGGAGAAGGTCATGCCGTAGCCGGAGTAGAAGCCGCGGTCTGCGATGAGGATGACGTAGACGATGGTGTTGGCTTTCTGGGCGGCCTCGATGGCGGTTTTGAGGGTTTCCTGAGAGCCCTGGTCGCCGCCGTCGGTGAGCAGGACGAGGATCTTGCGGCCGGCTTCCTGGCGGAGCTTGTCGTGGGCGGCGAGGTAGACGGCGTCGAAGAGGAGGGTGCCGCGAGGATTTCCGTTGCCGGTAACGGAGCCGGTTCCGGCGCCGGTGTTGATCTGGGCGGAGTCGATGGAGCGTTTGATTTCGCGGGGGCTGTTGGTGTAGTCGGCGAGGAGGTTGACGTTAATGTCGAAGGAGATGAGGAAGGCCTCGTCTTTGGGGGTGAGAACGTCTTTGAGGAACTCGGCTCCGGATGTCTGCTCGAGGGGAAGGACGTTGATCTGGCTTCCGCTGGTGTCGAGGAGGATGCCGATGGTGAGGGGGAGATTTTTTTCCTGGGTGAAGTTCTTGGTTTTCTGGAGGATCTTGTCCTCGAAGATGCTGCAGTCGTCTTTGTGGAGATTGGTGATGAAGCCGTTTTTGTCGCGGACGGAGAGGTAGACGTTGACGAGGTTGACGTTGACTTTGAGGGTTTCGGTGTCGCCGATGTCGACGGGCCGCGGCTCGGCTTTGCTGGCGGGGGGCGGACCGCCGGGGGAGGGTGCCTCCTGCGCGTGGAGGAAGGGGGCGAAAGCGAGGGTGAGGAGGGTGGCGGCGAGGCGTAGGGAGCGCATACTCCATTAGACGACGAAGTTGGGGCTGAGTTTGCGGAAAAATGCGGCTGAATGGGGCGCAACATTGGGGGAGGGGGGAGCGTCCAAAGGGTAGGGACTGACGGTGCGGGTTGCGGGGCGGGATGGCGGGGACGATGGTGCGCTGGTAATCTGTTAGGGCTGGAATGGCTTTGGGATCTGGCTGGGAAGTATGGGAGAGCACTCGTGAGAAAGAGCGTATTGGCGGCGGCATTGGCTTGCATGGTGCTGGGACTGACAGCACAGGAGCGGGGCAGGGCTCAGCAGCCGCAGATTCCGGATGGACCGAAGCCGCAGCAACAGGCGATTCCGGATGCTCCGAAGCCGCAGGCGATTCCGGTTGGGCCGGTAACGCCGGGCAAGGGGTCAACGGATACGGAGTCGACGGCGGAACCGGTGACGGGAGACAGCTCGACCTCAAACGACGCGGGGGTGCAAAAGAAGCTGCCGGAGACACCGACGCAGAAGGCGGATGACGGGCAGCAGCCTGAGCTTCCCGGGGCAGGAGAAGGGCCGAAGGCGTTCACCCTGGTGGTGCAGACGAATTTTGTCGAGATACCGTTCACGGTGAAGGACAACAAAGGCAGACTGGTGCCGGGTATCACGTGGCGCGACGTTCGGGTGTACGAAAATAATCTGCGGCAACAGCTGGCGGTATTTACGACGGACCCGTTCCCGTTGTCGGTGGCCCTGGTGATCGACCAGAGCCTGGGCTTCGACAATATGGCGAAGGTGAACAACTCACTGGCGGCTCTGCAGGGGGCGTTTACGCCGTATGACGAGGTGGCGGTGTTCACGTATAACAACGGGCCGCGGCTGGTGACGAATTTTACGGCGGGGCCAAGCGCGCGGTTGACGCAGGCGCTGGAGCGGTCGAAGACGACGGGTCGGGAGATGTCGTACATTCCGGGCGGCGGGCTGGCTCAGAACATCGATGTCAATAACGGGGCGCAGAGCTACATCGATCCGAATGTGAATAATTCGCATGGGCGGAGCCAGTTAGGGATTCAGAATCCGACGCGCGACGTGCATACGCTGAACGATGCGATTCTTGCGGCGGCGACGGCGTTGGCAAAAACGCCACAGGGGCGGCGGCGAATTGTCTACGTGATCAGCGATGGCAAGGAGTATGGGAGCACGGCAAAGTTTTCGCAGGTGTTGAAATTTTTGAACCAGAACAAGATTGCGGTGTTCGGAACGCTGGTGGGCGATTCGGCACTGCCGGTGACGGGGTTCCTGGATCGCATGCATCTGCCGCTGATGATGCGGGACAACATTCTGCCGGCGTACGCGAAGCAGACGGGGGGCAACTTCGATTCGGAGTTCCGGCAGAGAGGCATCGAGACGAGCTTTGCGAAGATTGCAGAAGAGGTGCGGACGCAATATACGGTTGGGTATTACACGCATGAGCCGTTTATCGACGGGAAGTACCGGTCGGTGGAGGTGAAGGTGCTGCGACCCGACCTGACGGTGATGGCGAAGCTGGGGTACTATCCGACGGCAGAGGATGCCAAGGGTGCAGGAACGATTACACCGATGGCGAAGTAGCGGCGTTGGTGCGCTAGGGCGTCTGGACCGGATTGCGAATGGGATTTTTGTTGCACGGAAACGCGCTGCTGGCGCTGACCGCAGCTGCGTTATGGGGCGGTGGGGATTTTTCGGGCGGCATGGGCGTGAAGGGCGCGGGCGGCACGATGGGTGCGGCGTTGCGAGTGATTCTGCTAAGCCATGCAGCGAGCCTGGCGATTCTGCTGATGCTGGTGTGGTGGCGGGGCGATGCGTTTCCGCATGGGGCTCCGCTGGCCTGGGGGCTGGGCGCAGGAGTGACGGCGGGAGTCGCGCTGGCGTGCTTTTATGTGGCGCTGTCGCGGGGGGCGATGGGGGCTTCGGCGGCGTTGAGCGGGTTGCTAGCGGCGGCGATTCCAGCGGCGGTGTCGGCTGGGGCAGAGGGATCGCCGGGACTCTTGCGGATGATGGGTTTTCTGGTGGCGGCGGCGGCGATCTGGCTGATTGCGGCGGGCCCTAATCCTGAGGCGAAGACGGCGGACCGAAGGACGGTGTGGCTGGCGGTGGTGGCAGGTGTGGGGTTTGGGATTTATTTTGTTGCGCTGAAGTTTGCGGGCAGCGCAGGAGTGATCTGGCCGCTGGCTACGTGCAGGATGGGAAGTTTGACGGTGTGCTCGCTGCTGGTGGGGGGAATGGCTTTGCGGCGGACGGGGGATGGGGAGCGGGTTCGGCTGACGCGGGCGGTGATGTGGTGGGCGATGGGGGCGGTTCTGCTGGATACTACGGGGAATCTGCTGTTTATTGCGGCGACGCGGGCGGGGCGGCTGGATGTGGCGGCGGTGCTGGCGTCGCTTTATCCGGCGTCGACGATTCTGCTGGCGGCGTGGACGCTGCATGAACGGCCGACGCGGCGGCAGGGACTGGGGATGGCGGTGGCGGCGGCGGCGGTGGTGATGATTACGATTTAGGTTTGCGGTGCTGAAAAGCATACTCCAGGGGCTAAAGCCCCTTTTGTTTGTGGGGCGAGAGACCCAAGGCTGAAGCCTTGGGGTACCTAAAATCGACAGGCGCGAGGCGAAAGCACCTTTGGGCTGGAGCACCTTTGTTTGCGGGGCGAGAGAGGCCCAAGGCTGAAGCCTTGGGGTACCTCGAAGCGACAGGCCATTTGGAATTTGAAAAAAGCGGTCGACCCATTCGACTACGCTCAGGGTCGATAACCCACCCTTTCGATGAAACCAAAAGGATGGGCCACCCGAATTTGGCCCCAGACCATGCAGTGGCATATATTTGCGGAAAATGAACACCGCTGTTCTGCTTCTGAGCGCTCCGAGGAACTTCGCGCGAAAAGGCGCGGTCGCGGCGATCTGCCAGTTCCTGATCGCACACAACGGCAGCGTCTTGCATAGCGATGACCACCTGGACGGCGGCCGGGATCTGTTTCTATCCAGGCTTGAATGGGATCTGGACGGGTTCGATATTCCTATCTCCGAATTCGAAGAGAAGTTCAAGCCGCTGGCTGAGCAATTCCAGATCAACTACCACCTGGCGTTGACGGCCTATCGGCCCAAGATCGCGATCCTGGTTTCTTCCTACGATCACTGCCTTGCCGACCTGTTGTACCGGCAGAAAGCGGGTGAACTGAAGTGCGACATTGTGAGGATCATCAGCAATCACACGAACGCCAAGCCACTCGCGGACTTCTATCAGGTTCCTTTTCATCTGCTGACCAGGCCGGACGACAAACGCGCGTGTGAACAGGAGATGCTGGGACTGCTTGGGCAGGATGTGGACTTGATCGTGCTTGCGCGCTACATGCAGATCCTGGGACCGGAGTTCGTCGCGCAATACCTATTACGGATGATTAACATTCACCATTCGTTTCTGCCGGCGTTCGTCGGGGCGAAGCCGTACCATCAGGCCTTTGAGCGCGGGGTTAAGTTGATTGGGGCCAGCAGTCACTATGTCACCGCGGGGCTGGATGAAGGGCCGATCATTGAGCAGGATGTGGTACGGGTTTCCCATCGCGATACGGTTGAGGACATGTTGTACAAAGGCCGCGACCTGGAGAAGGTTGTGTTGTCCCGGGCGGTGCGCTGGCATTTGGAGAATCGCATTTTGGTTTATCAGAACAAGACGGTGGTGTTCGTTTAGGTCTCGTGGAAAACAGGCAGAAGCAGATCCCCTTCGGGGATGACAAGCAAAATGTACTCCCAGGGGCTAAAGCCCCTTGCTGTGGAGAGGCCGGAGAGGGCCAAGCCTGAAGGCTTGGCGTACCTAGAAGCAACAACAACGGACAAAACAACGACAACAACCAAAACAAGGGCAATGACAGAAGCGGGCCCTCCGCCCGTTCGACTTCGCAGGGCGAAGGATGACAACTAAAAAACGAGTGGCAACGACAACGGCAAAAACAAGGGTAAATGCAGGGGTTTCTCCACTGCGCGGCGGAGGGATGAGACTCCTCTGTCGCTTCGGTCGAAATGACGGTTGTTGGGAGCGCCCGAGATGACCATTCTTAAGTGATCTTTTTAGGTGATCTTCTTAGGTGGTCCTAGAGTTTGATGGCGGAGGCGTCGACGGTGGGTTTGGGGAATTTGAGCTTGAGGCTCTGCATGAGGTCGACGATGATGCCGGAGATGGCGACGTTGCGGTACCACTTGCTGTCGCATGGAATGACGAACCAGGGGGCGTGTTTGCGGCTGGTGGAGGAAAGAATTTCGTCGTAGGCTTCCATGTATTTGGGCCAGAACTGGCGTTCGTGAATGTCGGCGTCGGAGAGCTTCCAGTTCTTTTTCTTGTCGTCGATGCGGGCCTGCAGGCGGCGGGTCTGCTCGTCCTTTGATATGTGGAGATAGAACTTGAGGATGAGGACGTCGTTGTCGGCGAGGAAGCTCTCGAATTGGTTGATGTCGTCGAGGCGGCGGCGGGCGACGTCGCGGGAGATGAGCTTGTGGACGCGGGGGGAGAGGACGTCCTCGTAGTGGGAGCGGTTGAAGATGCCGATCATGCCGCGCGGGGGGACCTGGGCGTGGACGCGCCAGAGGAAGTCGTGGCGCGCTTCGAGGGGGGTGGGAACTTTGAACTGGGCGACGTCGCATCCCTGGGGATTGACGCCGGAGAAGATGTGGCTGATGGTGCCGTCCTTGCCTGCAGTGTCCATGCCCTGAAGGACGATGAGGAGAGCCTTGGCCTGGCAGGCGTAGAAGACGTCCTGCAGGTCGGCGAGGTGGTCGCGGTGTTTGAGGAGGACGGGTTTGGCGACCTCTTCGGATTTGAAGTCGCCGGTGTCGGAGGACGAAATTTTATCCAGGCGAACCCTGGTGTGCGGCTTGACGAGATAAGGCGACTTGATTTTCATGAGCGCTGCTGCGTCGAAGTCGAAGCCAGGGATATCTTGTGGTCGGGGAAGAGTTGCTGTCGGGGCTTACTTGACTGATTCTTCAGGTTTGGGGGTGACGGTGTGGGAGGTTTCGGCGGGTTTGTTGACCTCGTCGGTGACCCCTTTCATGCCGTCTTTGAAGCCGCGGAGACCTTCGCCCAGTCCCTTGCCGAGCTCGGGCAGCTTTTTACCGCCGAACAGGACTAGGACGATTGCGGCAATGAACATGAGATGCATCGGTGTAAATAGATCGCCCATACTGTTTCTCCCATGCAGCCGGCCACTCCGTGGCGGCTGCCACCCTTTATTGTCGCACAATTGCACCCTGGTGATAGATGCGGGTGCGCTCTGGTGATAGATACGGGCGAAGGGGCGAGGCAGATGTGGGCTGAACGTTATATCTTGGTTAGAGACGGAAGTTGCAGGAGTCGGGGCCGGGCTGGCCGGAGGCAGGGCGGGCCGGATTCGGGAAGAGACTGGACCCCTGAACGAGGCCAGATGCTGGAAGAGATGTGGAGACGGATGTTGCGATTGAAGACGAATTTTGAAGTGCGGACGACGGAGGCGCGGAAGACAGGACAACGCGCAGTGACGGGAGTTCTGGCAGCCGGTTTGCTGATGGCCGGGGCGGCGCAGATGCGGGCGCAGGGCTCGGTGGCGACGCCGCCGCAGACTCCGATCCCGATTGCGGGGTCGAAGATCGCGCTGGCGGCTCCGGTGACCTACGACAACAAGTATGAGTTCTATGGGTCGATCAATTTCATGAACTTCATGGCCGGGGAACACCTGCCGAAGCGAATGAATCTGGGTGGGGGAGAGTTTCTCTTTACGTATTGGCTGAAGAGCGACAACCGGTTCCTGAAAAATCTTGGACCGGGGATCGAGTATCGCGGCGAAGCGGGAACGACGCCGGTGTTTGGGCAGGCAGAAGGGCTTCCCTATAACGTCAGCCGGCCACTGGTTTATATGAATATGGGCCTGGCAGGAGCGCAGTACCGCGGGCCGAGGAACCAATATGCCGCGTTGAACTACCACGGGTACGTTGGCGTGTCGCACGGGACGTTCGATGCGACGCTTCGGGCGGGGCAGCCGGGGCAGCCGACGTGGTCGCAGGTGACGGGTTTGTATGAGAACAGCACGAAGCCGATTGCGGCGCTGGGGGGAAGCATCGACTTCAACCTCTCGAAGTCCTGGGCGATAAGGGTTTCTCCCGATCTGATTCTCGAACACTTTGGATCGGAGTGGCGAGAGTTTGTGGCGGTCTCGGGCGGCGCGGTTCTGCGGTGGGGAAAGAAGTAGGAGTTGTCAGTTGTCAGTTGTCAGTTGTCAGTTGTCAGTTTGAAGATGCGAAACGATAGTTGGCTCGGAGAGAGATAGACTCTTCGGGCCATTCTCCTTGCGGCAAGAGAGCTACGTAACTAACAACTGAGAACTGAGAACGAGGGCTACCAGTTGTTGCCTTGCTGCATGAACTCGGGGGAGACGGGGTCCTCGTAGACGCTGTAGTCGCGTGTCACCGATTGAGGCGTTCTCAGTCAGTGACATCTGTGCTTTTTTTAGTTAGAGATTGAGAAAAAAGACCGGGGCGAACGATGCGAGAGCGGCGCAGGCTTGCAGGGCCAGGACGTACAGAGTCTGTTTCGGGGCGCGCGGCAGCCACTTTACCGCAAAGAACAGCAGTATGGGAAGTTGTCCGGCCATAAGTAGCTGCCAGAGATGAGCGGCAGTCCCCTCATCGGCCTCGTGAGTGACGCCGAACAGAGCAAGGTGAACAAGGACGATCGTCAGAGCAGTGAGCGACATCGCCAGGGGAAGAAACGCGGCCGGTTGCCTCAACATGTGGCTGAACGAGTTGAATGGTTGATCCATTGCGTTTACCGTAGGGCACTACCAAGTGTTGCCCTGCATGAACTCGGGGGAGACGGGGTTCTCGTAGACGCTGTAGTCGCGGGTGACGACGGTGAGACCGTTGGTGGAAACGAAGTAATTCTTCTTGTCTTCGTTGGGATCGTAGCCGATGACGGCGCCGTCGGGGATGTGAACGTCGCGGTCGATGATGGCGTGACGAATGCGGCAGTGGCGGCCGATGTTGACGTGGGAAAAGATGATGCTGGAGTCGACGTCGGCGTAGGAGTTGACGCGGACGTCGTGGGAGACGACGGAGTTGCGCACGACGGCTCCGGAGACGATGGTGCCTGACGCGAGGATGGAGTTGATGGCCATGCCGGTGCGGCCTGGTTCGCCGAAGACGAATTTGGCTGGCGGGTATTGGTAGGGGCGGGTGCGCATGGGCCAGGACTTGTCGTAGAGGTTGAAGATGGGGGTGACACCGGCGACGTCCATGTTGGCCTCGTAGTAGGCCTCGAGGGTGCCGACGTCGCGCCAGTAGAGGGCTTTCTGTTTGTTCTCGTCGACGAAGTTGTAGGCGTGCATTTTGAATCGGCCGAGGATGTTGGGCAGGATGTCGTGGCCGAAGTCGTGCTTGGAGTTTGGGTCTTCGGCATCCTTGATCAACTCGGGCAGGAGGACATCGGTGTTGAAGATGTAGATGCCCATGGAGACGTCGACCATGTCGGGATTGAAGGGCGAGCGGATTTTGGTTTCTTTGGGCTTCTCCTCGAAGCCGATGACTTCGCCGCTGCGGGCGACCTCGACGACACCGAAGGCGGAGACCTCACTGGGGGCGACGGGGAGAGTGGCGAGGGTAACGTCGGCGCCGGAGTCGCAGTGCTGCTGGAGCATGAGGGCGTAGTTCATCTTGTAGATGTGATCGCCGGAGAGGATGATGACGTGCTTTGGCTCTTCGGAGCCGATGGAGTAGATGTTCTGGTAGACGGCGTCGGCGGTGCCCTGGTACCAGGACTTGGAGACGCGCTGCATGGGGGGAAGGATCTCGATGAACTCGCCGAGCTCGTTGGCGACGACGGGGCCCCAGCCCTCGCGGATGTGTCGGTTGAGCGAGAGGGCCTTGTACTGGGTGAGGATGTAGACGTGGCGGAGATCGGAGTTGATGCAGTTGGAGAGGGTGATGTCGATGATGCGGTATTGGCCGGCGAAGGGGACGGCCGGCTTGGCGCGATCGCGAGTAAGGGGGAAGAGCCTCTCGCCGGCACCACCGGCAAGTAAAACGCCAAGCGTATCTCTCATATTTCAAAGACTCCGGCAGTGCGTTGGGGCAGAAAAATACGAACCATTTGAGTCAGATGCACAAAGTTACCCGGGTGCAGTAGAGAAACGCGAGTCTACCATGCAGGATTGATTTTGTAATCCCGCAGAGATGCGAGCAAAGAGAGAAGGCCCGGCAGACTGGCGGCGGGCCCGATGAAACGCTGAGATTGCCTAGGCTTCGGGGGCGGTGTCCGGAGCGGTGTCTGGGGCTTCACTCACTGGCGCATCCGCTGTGAGGGTGATGCGCAAAGATTTCAGGAAGACCAGATCGTTGCTGGAGAATGGGCCTTCTGCGTCCTGGCCGTTGGGTGAGATGGCTTCGTTGGCTTCCTCCTCCTCAACCTGATTGAGGCCGATGGTGGCCTCGAGCATGAGGAGAACATCGAAACCCTGTTCGCGGATGTTTTTGACGACGCATGCGATATCTTCCGACTCTGAGACGGACTCGTGAATTGCTTCGCCAAGTTTTTGGATAAGGTTTTTGACCTTCTGATTTACCTTCTGATTCAATGCCACCTCCGGGCTGCCTATGGTTCGAATCCTCACCACGCAGCGGGTATTCCCGACGAAGCGACGGCGGGAACGGCATTGCGGGTACATCAGTCGTACCTGGTTACATTTAAGAGAATACGCTTAGGATTGCAGGGGCTGCAATGACATTTCTGTTGCACATAAAACTCTATAAAAGGACGGGACTTAGATCGTTTCCGGGTAGTTTCTAGGTGGTTTCGACGACAGTGTGATGATCTGCCCATGCCTCTTCGAGGCGGTGGGCGAGAAGTTCGACGGGCGGGGTTCGTTTGCAGCCCCAGACCAGAAAACCAACGGCAGCGGCGCAGAATCCGCCGATCATCCAAACAATATTTCTCATTGTGTCGCCCCCTCATGATGGCCCGAACCGCGGCCAGTGTTGCTTCGACTCGTCTTGACAGGTTGGATGCGATTTGGGGCAGCAGGGTGTATTGCGTTGGATTAATTCAGGGGGGTTTCACGCCGCGGCTTGGAACGACTACACTTTGGATTATGGATTCGGTTCGATTCGGCCGTGCACTTGGGGTTGGCGCTCGTGCAGCGGCGAAGACGATAGTGACGGCGGTGGATGCGGCGAAGGCGCCAAACCCTTCGGCGGGTGCGAAGGGACAAGAGGCAGCGAGAGGGGATGGGGCTGCGGGGGCGACGACGGGAAAGGCAGAGGGCTATGGGGCGCGGCTGGGAAAAGAGGCTGCCCGTACGACGGCTCGAGTGGGACAGGCGGAGCGGGGACTGAAGGAGGGTAGCAGGCGCTTTAGCCAGGCGGTGGGCGGCCGGGTGGTAAAGCTGTCGGGTGTGTTGTGGCTGGAGTTGACCGGGGTTTTCTTCGGGGTTTTTGCGCTTTTTGCTGCGAACGGCGCGTGGAAGCTGCGGGCGGCGATTACGACGACCGCTGCAAATCATGATGCGCATGTGCGCTTTTTGATTGCGGCGACGATGGCAGCGATCTTTGGCTACTTCTGCATCAGCAGCTTTGTGAAGGCGGCGCAGCGGGGCAGACGAAGTTAACTGCCGGGGCAAGCGGGTACACTTGAGCGGCATGTCCGAGACGACAAAGACAAATTCGGGGGCGACAAGAACCAGTTCTGGAATTCCGGTGGAGGTGGTTTACCGGGCGGAGGATCTCGCGGGCGTTGATGCTGCGGCGACGGTGGGGGAGCCGGGGCGATATCCGTTTACGCGGGGGATTCAGCCGACGATGTATCGGGGGCGGCTGTGGACGATGCGCCAGTATGCGGGGATGGGTGACGCAGAGGAGTCGAACAAGCGGTATAAATTTTTGCTGGCGCATGGGGCGGGCGCAGGAAAGGGCAAGGGCGGGCTGAGCGTGGCGTTCGATCTGCCGACGCAGATTGGCTACGACTCCGATTCGCCGCTGGCGCTGGGCGAGGTGGGGAAGGTCGGGGTGGCGATTGACTCGATCGAGGATATGGAGCGGCTTTTCGATGGGATTCGGCTGGATACGATCTCGACGTCGATGACTATCAATGCGACGGCGTCGATTCTGCTGGCGCTGTACGTTGCGGTGGCGAAGCGACAGGGCGCGGATGTGCGGAAGCTGAACGGGACGATCCAGAACGACATTTTGAAGGAGTACATTGCGCGGGGGACGTATATCTATCCGGTGCCGCAGGCGATGCGGATTGTGACGGACATTTTTGCGTGGGCGGCGAACGAGGTTCCGGAGTGGAATACGATTTCGATCTCGGGATATCACATGCGCGAGGCGGGATGCACGGCAGTGCAGGAGGTGGCGTTTACGCTGGCGAACGGGATGACGTATGTGCAGGCCGCGATTGATGCGGGTATGGATGTGGATGAGTTTGCGCCGCGGCTGAGCTTTTTCTTCAATTCGCATAACAATCTGCTGGAAGAGGCGGCGAAGTTCCGCGCGGCGCGAAGGATGTGGGCGCGGATTATGCGGGATCACTTCGGCGCGAAGAAGGAGCGGAGCTGGATGCTGCGTTTTCATACGCAGACGGCGGGATCGACGCTGACGGCGCAGCAGCCGGAGAACAATATCGTACGGACGACGCTGCAGGGGCTGGCGGCGGTGCTGGGCGGGACGCAGAGTCTGCATACGAACGGGTTCGATGAGGCGCTGGCGCTGCCGACGGAGAATGCAGCAAGGATTGCTTTGCGGACGCAGCAGATTCTGGCGCATGAGAGCGGCGTGGCGCAGACGGTGGATCCGCTGGCCGGGTCGTTTTATGTGGAGTCGCTGACGAATGAGATTGAGCGCCGGGCGGATGAGTATATGGCGACGATTGCGGGGTTTGGCATTACTTCCAATGACGGGAGCGGGAAGTACGGGATGCTGCGGGCGATCGAGCGGGGGTATGTGCAGCGGGAGATTCAGAACGCCGCGTATGAATATCAGCGGGCAGTGGATGCGAAGGAAGCGATCGTGGTTGGTGTGAATGAGTTTACGAGTGAGGATACGGCAGTGCCGATTCAGCGGATCGATGAGGCGCTGGAGGGGCGGCAGGTTGAGCGGCTTCGGGCGTTGCGGGCGCGAAGGGATCACGGGGTTCATGCGGCGGCTTTGCGCGGCGTGGAGGATGCGGCGCGGAGTGGAGAGAATCTGATGCCCCGAATTCTGCAGGCGGTGGAGAGCTATGCGACGGTAGGCGAGATTGCGAACGTGATGCGGACGGTGTTTGGGGAGTATCGGGAGACGGTAACGGTTTAGCTCGCCCGGTTGTATACGGATCGGTTTAAGAGACCGATACCTCTTGGGGCTGAAGCCCATTTGCCCGGTGAGGATTGCGGCACGGCTGAAGCCGTGCCCTTAACGAGACAATTCAAGCTGAGCACTGCCGGGTGGTTGGATGCTGCTGCCGAGTGCTATCGTTTTAGGGCGAGAGCATTCCCGAGAGAGACAGGACGCAACGTTATGACAGAGACAGCAACTCCACTTCGCAAGACAGCACTGAATGCGGTACACCGGGCGGCAAAGTCCAAGATGGTCGATTTTGGCGGTTGGGATATGCCGGTGGATTGCCATGGCCTGATTGCGGAACATATGGCGGTGCGGACTGCGGTGGGCGTATTCGATGTGTCGCACATGGGCGATATTCAACTGCGCGGTCCGGGATCACTGGCGGCGGTGCAGAAACTTTGCATGAACGATGCTTCGAAGCTGCAGGTGGGGCAGGCGCATTATTCGGCGATGCTGTATCCGAATGGGACTTTTGTGGATGACGTGGTGGTGCATAAACTTTCGGACAATGATTATTTAATCGTGATCAACGCGGGGACGCGGGAGAAGGATGTTCAGTGGGTTCGGTCGCAGATCGGGGCTATGCCGGGCGTGCATGTGAACGACTTCAGCGACCTTTATACGCAGTTGGCGATCCAGGGGCCGAGAGCGGCGGAGACGCTGCAGAAGCTGACTTCGACGAATTTGAGCACGATCAAGAACTACTGGTTTACGTGGGGACAGGTGTGCGGGCTGCACAATGTGATGATCGCGCGAACCGGCTACACGGGCGAGGATGGGTTTGAGATTTATATCCCGTCGGACGAGGCAACGAGCGCGCAGGTGTGGTCCGACGTGCTGGCGGAGGGGGCGGAGTTCGGGATTCTGGCCTGCGGGCTGGGGGCGCGGAATACGCTGCGGCTGGAGGCGGCGATGGCGCTGTATGGGCATGAGATCTCGGACACGATCAATGTGTTTGAGGCCGGGCTGGGACGCTATGCGAAGTTGGACAAGGGGGATTTTGTCGGGCGCGATGCGCTGGTGAAGATTCAGGAAGCCGGCGGGCCGAACCGGAAGCTGGTTGGGCTGGAGATGATCGAGCGCGGGATAGGACGGGATGGATATCCTCTATTCGGACTGGATGGGAAGAGGCTGGGCGAGATTACGAGCGGGTCGCCGTCGCCGTTTTTGAAGAAGAATATTGCGCTGGCATACGTTCCGGTAGAGAACAGCGCGCTGGATACCGAGGTTGCGGTCGAGATCCGAGGGCAGATGGTGAAGGCGAAGATCGTGCCGACTCCGTTCTACAAAAAGCCCAAGAAGGCGACGCAAAATGTGGCCGAGCTTTACGTCCCCCCGTCATAAACGCGTCCCTGGCGGGACTGGACCGAGGATGGGTTCGCTTTTCAACGCAGGCCTGCCTACAATTAGTAGAAAACATACAGACGCTGGAGAAAAGAATGAGCTACCCCCAGAACTACCGGTATACGAAGGAACACGAGTGGATTCAGGTTGACGGCAACGTAGGCACTGTCGGGATCACCGACTACGCACAGGACTCGCTGGGCGATATTGTGTTTGTCGATCTGCCGAAGGTGGGCGACTCGATTGAGGCGGGCAAAAGTTTTGGTTCCGTTGAATCGGTGAAGGCGGTGTCGGATCTGTTTGCGCCAGTGTCGGGTACTGTGACTGCGACGAACGACGCGTTGAAGGATGCGCCGGAGAAGATCAATTCGGACGCGAATACGACGTGGATGCTGAAGGTGGAGTTAACCGACCCGAAGCAGGCGGATGCGCTGCTGACGGCGGCGGACTACGAAAAATTTATCAGCGAAGAGACCGGACACTAAACGATGCGCTATTTGCCGAAGTCCCCTGCGGACCGTGAGGAGATGCTCGCCGAGATTGGCGTGGCGTCGATTGATGACCTGTTTTCCACCATTCCTGGTGAGTATCAACTAAAGCGCGATTTGAAGGTGCCGCGGCAGCATGGTGAGTCGGAGATTCTGGACCGCTTTCGTGCGTATGCGGAGAATAACGCGGTTGGGTACTCGAGTTTTCTGGGTGCGGGCGTGTATCGGCACTACCGGCCAGTGATCATCGACTCTCTGGTGCAGCGTGGTGAGTTTTTGACGAGCTATACGCCGTATCAGCCGGAGATCTCGCAGGGTACGCTGCAGGCGATGTTTGAGTTTCAGACGATGATCTGCGAGCTGACCGGGATGGAGATTGCGAACGCGTCGATGTATGACGGGTCGACCGGCGCGGCTGAGGCGATCATGATGGCAGTGCGCGTGACGGGCCGCGACAATGCGGTGATTGCGCGGACGGTGCATCCGGAGTATCGCGAGGTGATTGCGACGTATGCGCAGCACCAGGAGATTCCGACGGTTGAGGTTGGGTATGGGACGAATGGGCGCGTGGATATGGCTGCGCTCGATGCTGCGATTACGAATGAGACGGCTTGTGTGCTGATTCAGTCGCCGAACTTTTTTGGGACGATCGAAGATGTTACTGCGATCGCCGAGATGGCTCATGCGAAGGGTGCGCTGCTGATTGTTTCGATTGCGGAGGCGGTGTCGCTGGGGATTGTGAAGGCTCCGGTGGAGGCGGACATTGTTTCGCTGGAGGCGCAGTCGTATGGAGTCGCGGTGGGGTATGGCGGGCCTTACTGCGGGGTGATTGCGTGCAAGGAGAAGTTTCTGCGGCAGATGCCGGGGCGGTTGATCGGCGAGACCAAGGATAAGGATGGCAAGCGCGGGTTTGTGCTGACGCTGTCGACGCGGGAGCAGCATATTCGGCGCGAGAAGGCTACTTCGAATATCTGTACGAATCAGGCGCTGGTTGCGATGATGACGACGATCTTTTTGACGGTGTATGGCAAGCAGGGGATGAAGGAGTTGGCGGAGCAGAATCTTGCGAAGGCGGCTTATCTGAAGAGCGTGCTGGGTAAGGCTGGCAAGGTGCTGTTTGAGGGGGCGCCGCGGTTTCATGAGTTTGTGTTGGAGCTGCCGAAGAGCGCTGAGGAGACGAATACGGCGCTGCTTGGCAGCAAGATTATTGGCGGTTTGCCGCTGGCGAAGTGGTATCCGGAGCTGGGACCGAATGCGAGTCTGTGGTGTGCGACGGAGTTGACGACGCGGAAGCAGATGGATGCTGCCGCGACGGCGTTGGCGGGGTTGAAGGCTTAGGGATGGATGTTTCGACGATCATCGGCGAGGAGTTGAAGGCAGTTGAGTTCGTCGAGGATTTTTTGCAGCTACGGTTCGATGCTCCTCTGCTGACGTTGTATGCGTGGCCGCATGTTTTGTTTCCGGAGTTTTCGCTGGCGTATGGCGAGCCGGAGTATCGGAATGCGTTGTGCGCACAGATTGGCGAGAAGGTGGTGCAGGCTTCGCTTGAGGAAGGCGATGCGCTGACGATTGAGTTTGAGAATGGGACGGTGTTTGGGCTTTCGTTGCGGGAAGAGGATGTGGATGGGCCGGAGTCGGGGAGTTATTCGGAGACGGGCGATGGAAGTGATGCGCAGGAGTTTTGAGTTGTAGCAGCTGTGGAGAGAGCATACCCCAGGGGCTAAAGCCCCGAGGCAGTTGGCGTCGGAGAGGCCCAAGGCTAAAGCCTTGGGGTACCTAGAGGCAAAGAACGAAGCTGACAGAAGGCTGAAGTTTTGGGTTACCTAGAGGCAAAGAACGAAGACGTAGCACAAGGCTGAAGCCTTGGGGACCTGGGAGCAAGTGCTGGAGCAAAGACGAAATACAGGGGTCCTTCGCTACGCTCAGGATGACGGCATACGACCGCTACGCTCAGGATGACGGTATACGACGGGCAGCAACGAGATTAGAAAATTTTGCAGTGAGGAATCGATGGCTGAGACAAAATTTGTAGGAACGCCGAAGAAGGCGACGACGCACGTTAATCAGAACGAAGATTTGATCTTTGAGAAGTCTTCGCCGGGGAAGAAGGCGTATCGGCTGGCAGAGCTGGATGTGCCGGCGGTGGATGCCGCTTCCCTGCTTGGGGCTTCGGTGCGTAAGGATCTGGGTGTGATGCCGGAGTTGAGTGAGATTGAGATCATTCGGCACTTCACGCGGCTTTCAACATGGAACTATGCGATCGATCTGGGAATGTATCCGCTGGGTAGCTGCACGATGAAGTACAACCCGAGGATCAACGAGACCGTGTCGCGACTGGAGGGGATTGCCGAGGCGCATCCTTATCAGCCGACTGCGCTGTCGCAGGGCTGCCTGCAGATTATGAAGACGCTGTCGGATTGCCTGGTCGACATTACCGGCATGGACACGATTACACTGCAGCCCGCTGCGGGTGCGCATGGTGAGTTTACAGGAATTTTGCTGGTGCGGGCTTATCACGAGTCGAAGGGGAATCCGCGGAAGAAGATTTTGATTCCGGATTCCGCGCATGGGACGAATCCGGCGACGGCGGCGGTGTGCGGGTATGAGGTTGCGAATCTAAAGAGCAACGCTCAGGGCATGGTGGATGTGGCGGAGCTGGAGCGGATGGTGGATGAGGACACGGCCGCGCTGATGTTGACGAATCCTTCGACGATTGGCGTGTTCGAGAGCGAGATCCATAAGATCGCGGATATTTTGCACGCGAAGGGCGCGCTGCTGTACATGGATGGCGCGAATATGAATGCGCTGGTGGGCAAGACGCGGCCGGGTGATTTTGGAGTCGATGTGATGCATTTGAATCTGCATAAAACTTTCTCTACGCCGCATGGTGGTGGCGGGCCGGGGTCGGGACCGGTGGCCTGCAAGAAGATTCTGGAGCCGTTTCTGCCAACGCCGGTGCTGGTGACGAAGGCGGATGGAACGCTTGGGTTGGAGTTCAATCGTCCGCAGAGTGTGGGGCGGGTGCGGATGTTCTATGGGAACTTTGGGATGTTTGTGCGGGCGCTGGCCTACATTCTGGCGAACGGGCCTGATGGGCTGCGGCAAACGACGGAAGATGCGGTGCTGAATGCGAACTACATTCGAGCGAAGCTGGAGGGCACGTTTGAGCTGCCGTATAAGACGCGGTCGCTGCACGAGGTCGTGTTCTCGGATAAGCTGCAGGCGAAGAATGGCGTGAGAACAGGCGATATGGGCAAGCGGCTGATCGACTATGGCTTCCATGCGTATACGGTTTCGTTTCCGTTGGTGGTGCAGGGCGCGATGATGATTGAACCGACGGAGAGCGAGAGCCGCGAGGAGCTTGATCTGCTCGTCGATGCGCTGAAACAGATTGCGCGGGAGGCGGAGGAGAATCCGGAGCTGGTGCAGACGGCTCCGCATACGACGCGGGTGCAGCGGCTGGATGAGACGACGGCAGCGAGAAAGCCGGTGCTGCGCTGGAAAGCTCCGGCTGCTCCGACTCCGATTGCAGTGGATTCCGCGGCGAAGGAGTGGTAGGCCGTGTCAATCTTTTATGACCGGCAGGATGAACTGGAGAAGTACGAGTTCATGTTGGGTGAGGCGCGCGGGCGGCTGGCGGTTACGCTGGATGTGCTGACGGACGCATTGATCCTGGTGGGGCAACATGGCGTGTACTGCACGAGCGCGCGGAACCCGAAGGTTCCGGCGCTGGATGTGCAGGCGGTGGTGGCTGGTATCACCGGAGCGAAGGAACTGGTGGCTTCGGTGATGGAGAAGCTGCGGCTGGAGAAGGAAGCCGCGAAGTAGGGCTACGTAGAACTATTGGGCTTTGACGGTTACGTACTGATCGGTTGTGCCCCATTTGACGTGGAGCTGAGTGGTGTTTCCTTTTGTGTTCTCGAAGGTGATGGACATGTCTTCCTGGGAAGACGACATCGGCTTGCTGGTCATGGGTGTACGGCCGAGGTCGTTGCCTTCAGGATAGGGGATGCCCCATTCGCCGGTCTTCTTGCTGACGATGAAGAGCCACTGGTCCTTGTTGGGCAGGGTAAAGAGGGTGTAGGTGCCGGGGGGAACGTCCAAAGTGCCTATTTTCAGATTAACCGGAGTGATGAGTGTGGTGGCGGGGTTGGCTCCGGTGCGCCAGGGCTCGCCGTAGGGGACGATGTCGGCACCGATAGTGCGGCCTTTGAGACGCGGCGAATTGTACTTGACGGTGATGGTCTTGCCATCGAGGGTGACGTTGGCGGTGGCGGGTGGGCTGGCGATGGGCGCGCCGGATTTGCCGCCCATTGTGCTGCCCATCTGGGCGAGGCCGGCGGTGGCAAGGAGGGTACAACAGGCGGCGGTTGCGAGGGAACGGAGGAACATGCGAGTCTCTCTTTCTCGGTAAAGATTGATTGGTGTGCCAATGTTAACGATAGGACGCGGATGACACTGCATTCGATGTCCGAGATGATGCTGAACCGAGGCGCTGCAGGCTGTCAACCGGCGGCGCGATCATGCTAGGCTAGAGGAACGCGCCCGTAGCTCAGCTGGATAGAGCGGCAGCCTCCGAAGCTGTAGGTCAGAAGTTCGAATCTTCTCGGGCGCACCATAAATTGCCGGGCTCGTCGAGTCTCCCGGCATGCACGACTGCAGGCTAAGAACAAAGTTCTGGCGACGCGCAGTCAGGGCGGAAGTCCACCCGAGGACCCTTTCCATCCTGATAGAGTCAAACTTCCACGCCCTGGTTCCGGCGTGGTAGAGTGTTGCGCTCTCCGCTATGGGACTGGAGAATGTTATGGAGATGGTGGTGGTCATCATCGGGGCGCTTCTCCTGCTTGGCATCCTCCAGGAGTTTCGCAAACGATAAAGAGTTGGCGGCACAGACACGAGCGGCTCCGGAGGACTCCGGAGCCGCTTGAGGTTTAAGGCGAATGAGGAATCGCCGAATTAGAAGAACAACTTGGCCGAGACCTGAAGCTGACGCGGGCCATACAGGGTGTTATTGGTGCTGGAAGGCGCGTTGAAGGCAGCGGTTCCGCTATTTGCGGTTGGTGTAATGCAGCCCTGCACTGGAGAGCCTGCCGGCGCCGGGCCATTGATGTTGCAGGTTGCGCTGGTGGCGCTTGCGGCGGTGTAGGCCGAGTAGGTGCCGTTGACGCCGGTGATAATCCGGTGGTTGAGAAGGTTGAATGCCTCACCCATGAACTGAAGCTTGATGTTCTCGTGGATGGGAATATCGCGGGAGATGCGGAAGTCGAAGTTGTTGAAGCCGGGAGCGATGAGGCTGCCGCGGCCAACCTGCGGGGGACGACCGGTGGTGGCTGCGCCGGAGCTCGAGCTCATGGCGCCTCCGTAGATGTTTCCTGCGGCGCCGGCGATTCCGTTAACCGGAGCCGATGATCCGCTGTAGACGGTTCCGGACATGCTGGCGAAGATTGGCTGGCCGGCCGAGGCGGTTTCTGCACCCGAGAAGGTGAAGCCGTCGATGAGTTGCTTGGCCCACTTGTTCTGCTGGAACAGCTGCGGCTGGTAGACGAAGCTCATGACGAAGCGATGACGAACATCGATGTCGGCGAGGCCGTTGTCGCGGCGCGGGTTGTTGGGATCGAGCGGAGTATCGCCGCCGTAGAAGGTGCCGTTGGCGCCGCCAACCTGACCGGTATCGGTGGCGCGGGACCAGGTATAGTTTGCCAGCAGTTCGAGGCCGTTCTGGAAGGGGCGACGGGCGCTGACGGCGAGCGAGTTATACCAGGAGTTGGCGACGCTGAAGCCGGTGTTATAAGACTGCAGACGGGAGTCGCGCCGGTCCGAGACGAGATAGACGGGAACGGTGAGCTGCTCGATAAATTGATTTGTGGCGCTGAGCACGTTGTAGCTGCGCGAGCCGTGCGGGGTCTGGCCGATGAGGTTGGCATCGAGGAAGACGGGAAGACGCAGGGCGCGGGAGCCGACGTAACCGACGGAGAGAGTCATCTGGCCGGGCAGCGCCTGCTCGACGCTAAGCTCGCCTTCGTAGGCGAGAGGCGGAACGAAGTTCGGATCGAGGCCGTGGAAACTCTGGGTGCCGAGGATGGGGGGACCGCCGACGGCAGGTGCGGTGCCGCCCGCGGGAAACAGCGCGCCGCTGAGCGCAGGACCGGTGGGAATGAAAGGCACATTGGGATACGCCAGCGCGCTGTTGCTGTTGGGAACGGTGGGGCAGGACGATGTTGGGGTGCCTACGCTGGCGTTGCAGCCGGTGTAGTTGTAGTTCACCTGGACGACACCGTTTTCCACTCGCATTGCGTAGTAGGTGCTGCCCTGGTTGAGCGCGGAGAACATACCGAGACCGCCTCGTACGACAGTTCCGGTGTAAGGCTGCCAGGACATTCCGATGCGCGGTTGAACACGGTCGGTAACGTTCTTGATGGTGCTGCTGTAGATGGTGGAGAGGGGGGCGAAGTTGGTATTGTTCTTGATTGGCGGGGGGGTGAGCTGGATGTCATAGCGCACGCCGGCGGTGAGAGTGACATTGGAGCGGATCTTCCAAGTGTCCTCGGCGAATACATCGAACATCTTCATCCAGAAATCGTCGGCGCCGGCGCGGTTGCCGGTGTTGATCTGGTCGACGGTCTGAACGAAGGTGTTGTAGTGATAGCCGGCAAAGGGATCGGTGTCGCCGGGCTGGCCGCGGAAGGAGTCCGCTGCCCAGTTCTGGAACTCCTGAGTGACGGTGCCGGTGTAGCCATAGACGCCGCCTCCCTGGAAGAGGTTGATCATGATCTCGTGCACCAGGTTGAGGTCGCCGCCGAACTTCCAGCTGTGGCGTCCGTGAACGGTGGAGAAGACATCGGTGAACTGAGTGCGGTGCTCGTTGGGTTCGGCGATGCGAGGCAGAGCATTGGGCATGCCGTAGGTAAAGACGCCATTGTTGATACTGGGGCCGGGGGCGTAGGCACCAGCGGTCTCAAGATCCTGACCCCACTGGATGTGAACCTGATTGACGGAACGGCCCGAAATCTGGGTGGTGAGGCCACCAATGAGAAACCGCTCGTGGTAGCTGGTGGGAGCGTTGGCGGAAGGAGAGCTGTTGGATATTGTGGGCGCGCTGTTGTAGCCGAAGGAACTGTCGAAGTCCGCCCAATTGAAGTTTACGAACATATCGTTCTTCGAATTGATGTGGAAGTCCAGACGTGGGAAGAAGATGTTTTGCTTGGCAAAACGCGAGGGAGGAGACGCGGTAAGACCTGATTCGGTGAGGATGAAGTTGATGGCGCTGTTGCATTGCGTCGCGGTGATGGTCGTGGGGCATTGCGTCGGAGAGACAACGGAGGTCGAAGAGCCGGAAGGAGTGGGAGTGAGGGTTACGACACTGGCGTTGGTGTTGTTGTAGAGGACGCGGCCGACGCGGCGGAAGCCATCGTAGGTGAAGAAGTAGAAGAGGCGGTCCTTGATGACGGGTCCGCCGACTGAGCCGCCAAACTGCTGCTGCTGATGGATGGGCTGGGTGAGGAGAAACGGATTGGGCGTCGCGCCATGCAGCCCCTGGAACTTCGAGAGAGGATCGAGGGCGTTGAGGCTGGGGTAGCGGAGATAGTAGAAGGCGTCGCCGTGGATATGATTTGTGCCGGACTTGGTGATGGCGTTGACCTGACCGCCGGCGGCCTGACCGAACTCGACCGAATAGTTGGAGATCTGAGACTGGAACTCCTTGATGGAGTCGAGGGAGTAGACATAGGGCGCTCCGGAGGAACGGCCGCGCGCCTCGGAGAAGAGCATCTGATTGTTGTTGGCGCCATCGACGTAGTTCTGGTTGTAGAGGCCGGAGATGCCGCGGAAGCTGACCAGGCCGGTGCCGCCATCGGGCACAACGTTGGGCGAGGCAAGAACGAAGTTGCTCCAGTTGCGGCCGTTGACGGGCAGGTTGGAGATCAGGGACTGGTCGATGGTCTGGGAGACGTCGGTCTTCTCCGTATCGATGAGTGGCGACTGGCTGGTAACGACGACGTCTGTGGAGACGGAGGCAGCGGGAAGGGCGGCGTCTACGGTGAGGATCTGGCCGACGGTGAGGATGAGATTCTTGCGATCCACCTTACCGAAGCCGCTGCCGCTGACGGTGAGCTCATAATGGCCGGGCTGAAGGAAGCTGGCAGTGTAGGATCCGTCGGCGTTGGTGGTGATGGTGCGGCTGACGCCGGTATCGGTATTGAGCACGACAACGGTTGCGTTGGCGACCGCAGCGCCGGTGGTGTCGGTGATGGTTCCGGTGATATTGCCGGCGCCGGAGGTCTGTGCGGCAAGTGGATTGCCGGTGGCGACAAGGAAGAGGGCGGCTACTGCAAAGGTGAGGAGATGCCTGAACAGAGTGGGAACTTTCATAAATACTGCCTCCTAAGACTACCGATGACAAAGGCCGTGGGTGAATGGGGATGCGTTTCGTCTGGAATTCGGGCTGTGCTGTCTGCCAAAAGACGTTCGCGAGCAACCTTAAGGGGTAAATTGTTTTTATTAACTCAACACTCAAGCTTCTAAGCGGGGCCTGTCAAGGGGATTTGCGAAAGCCACACTGGAAAACTGGCCTTTTTTAAGGAATTTTGACAGAGTCGAAGGTAATATCCGGAGGGTGCCGCGGTTGTTTCATCGGAACCGAAGTAACACTAATGAAGCTGCTTCGGAATGACGGCGTATTGAATCAGGATCTCGAACGGGACGATTTGCAGGGTGTTCTCGTGGGTGGCTTCGAGGATGATGGAGCAGGCTGCTCCAGCCTGCTGGACCTGGAGCCAGCGGGAAGCGCAGACGCACCAGCGGTCGCCAGGTTTGAGGCCGGGGAAACCAAACTGCGGCATGGGGGTGGAGAGATCGTTGCCGAGGGCTTTGGAGGCCTGGAGGAAAGGAGCGTCGACGATGCAGCAGATGGTATGGACGCCGAAATCGTCCGGGCCGGTCTCGCAGCAGCCGGTGCGGTAGAAACCGCTCATCGGGTCACAGCCGCAGATGTCGAGCGGCTGGCCGAGGACGTTCCTGCCGCGGTTTTTGATGGGTTCGACGGTGGGCATAGTTCTATCTTAGACCGCAGTGCGCGACCGCGGATTGCCGCTGAATAGGCGGATAAAGCTATTTTGCGGTGAGAGCAAGCTGGTGTTGGTACTCCTCGTAGGGGCCCTTGTGGTCGGTGATGCGGAAGTCGGTGGGACCGCCTTCGAAGTGCCAGACACGGGTGCCGGCTTCTTCGATGAGGTCTTCGTCGTGGGTGACGAGGAAGACGGTGCCTTCGTACTTCTGGATGGCCTGGTTGAGGGCATTGATGGCTTCGAGATCGAGGTGGTTGGTGGGTTCGTCGAAGACGAGGACGTTGGGTTTCTGCAACATGATCTTGCAGAAGAGCAGACGGGCGGCTTCGCCTCCCGACAAGGCTTCGGTTTTCTTGAGACCCTCTTCGCCACGGAAGAGCATCTGGCCGAGGATGCCGCGAATGTCTTCCTTGGTGGCTTCGGGATCGAAGGTATGGAGCCACTCGGCTACGGTGGTGCCTTTGGTGATGGAGCCGGTGTGATCCTGAGCGAAGTAGCCAATGGAGACTTCGTGGCCCCATTTGACCTGACCTGCGTCGATGGCGGAGGCGTCGGACTCGTTGAGGTTCGGGGCGTTGGCGAGAAGGGCTTTGAGGAGGGTGGTCTTCCCTTGCCCGTTGCGGCCAATGAGGACGATTTTGTCTCCGCGAAGGACGGAGGCGGAGAAGTTGTTGATGACGTGCTCGACCTTGCCATCTTTCTGGGTATAGGACTTGTTGACGTTCTCGAATTCGAGGACATGCTTGCCGGAGGGACGCTCCATCTTGAAGCTGATGAAGGGGCGCGCGATGTTGGAGCGGGCGAGTTCGCTGGTGGCAAGACGCTCTACTTCTTTCTTGCGCGAGTTGACCTGAGAGGAACGCGTGCCGGCGGAGAAGCGGGCGATGAAGTCGTTGAGCTGAGCGATTTTCTTTTCGCGCTGCTCGTTCTGACTTTCGATGCGAGCGCGGATACTGGTCTTCTGCAGGACCATATCGTCGTAGCCGCCGGTGTAGATGATGATGGTCTCGTAGTCGATGTCGGCGGTGTGGGTGCAGACGTTGTTGAGGAAGTGGCGGTCGTGCGAGATGACGATGACGGTGCCGTTGTAACGGCCAAGGAAGTCTTCGAGCCAGTGGATCGACTCGAGGTCGAGGTAGTTGGTGGGCTCGTCGAGGAGGAGAGCTTCGGGGTTGCCGAAGAGGGCCTGTGCGAGGAGAACGCGAACCTTCTGGCCGCCCTGTAGCTCGGACATTTTTCGTTCGTGGAGCTCGTCGGGAATGTCGAGGCCCTGAAGGAGGACCGCAGCGTTGGACTCAGCTTCGTAGCCGTCTTCATCGCCGACGATGCCTTCGAGCTCGCCGAGGCGGGAGCCGTCTTCATCGGTCATCTCGGGCTTGGCGTAGATGACTTCGCGTTCTTCGAGGGCGGCCCAGAGGGCTTTGTTTCCCATGATGACGGTGTCGATGACGCGATAGGCGTCGAACTCGTACTGGTCCTGCTTGAGGACGCCAACTTTTTTCGGACGGACGACGTTGCCTTTTTGCGCGTCGATCTCGCCAGTGAGGACCTTCATGAAAGTGGATTTTCCGGCGCCGTTGGGACCGGTAAGGCCGTAGCGCCGGCCTGTGGTGAAGGTGACAGAGACATCCTCGAAGAGAAGCTTCGAGCCGTAGCGCATGGTGACATTGGAGACTGAGATCATGGATTTCTTCCTAGTTTATAAGCCGTGATGTTGCGGCGCGGTGAATGGCGCGGCTTGGGAGCAACGTGGTGAAGACCGATTGCGATTTGGAGACGAAACACGCTTGCTCCGCTCTGCGGCTGGTTGGCTCGACAGAGCGGAGCGTGTTGCGCGGGCTTAATGGCTACGGCGGGCGGGACCGGAGCGGCTGCCGGGACGGCTGTTGCTGCCGGGACCCCGACCGCCGGAGTTGCGTCCGCCGGAGAAGCCGCCGCCATTGCGACTGCGGAAGCCGTTCTTCTTGCCGCCATAGTTACTGTTTGGCGCCGACATTGGCGTAACCGGATCGTTGCCCTTCCAGGAGCGAGTTTCCAGCTGCAGGAGGTCCATCCCCGGAGCTGTTATGTCCACGGGCTGGTTGCGAACTTCCTTCTCGAGGTTCTTATCGGCCTCGCGCCACTCAAACTTTATTTTTAATTCGCGTTCGAGTTTACGGGCGTCGTGTTTCTCCTGCGGCATCACGAAGGTGGTGGCGACGCCGGTGGCCCCGGCGCGGCCGGTACGGCCGATGCGGTGAACGAAATCGTCGGAGGCGTTGGGAAGATCGTAGTTGACGACGTGGGCGATGTCCTGCACATCGATTCCGCGGGCGGCTACGTCGGTGGCGACAAGAATGCGGTGCTTGCCGTTCTGGAAACCCTTGAGTGCGGCGGTGCGCTGGGACTGGCTGCGGTCGCCGTGAATGACATCGGCATCATGGCCGAGCCGTTCGAGCTTCTTGCTGATGCGGTCGGCGCCATGCTTGGTGCGTGAGAAGACGAGGAAGGTTCCCTCCTCCTGACGGAGCATCTGGTCGAGCAGGCCGAGCTTCTGGTCCTGCATCACGGTGTAGACGCGAAGTTCGACGCGGTCACAGGGTTTGGAGGTCTGACCGATCTCAACTCGGACTGGCTTGTTGACGTAATCGCGGACAATCTCGCGGATGTTGGCGTCGAGCGTCGCCGAGTAACACATGGTCTGACGTGTTCTGGGTACAGCTCCGACGATGCGCCGGATGGCGGGAAGGAAACCCATGTCCAGCATGCGATCGACCTCGTCGAGGACGAGCATTTCAACGGAGCCGATGTTGACGGCGCGGCGGCGGAGGTAGTCTTCCAGGCGGCCAGGCGTGGCGACGACCAGGCGCGGGCCACGGTCGAGCTGATCGAGCTGGTTGTTCTCCGACAGGCCGCCGCAGACGAGAACTGCATCGTTCTTCGAGCCGGGAACGAGCTTCCAATAGGCTTCGAGAACCTGCATGGCGAGCTCGCGCGTGGGCAGGAGAATCAAAGCGCGGATAGGTCCGCGTTTGCCCTTGGTGCTGGGCGCCGAGGTCGTGTCCATACGCTGGATCATCGGTATGAGGAAGCTGAGGGTCTTGCCGGTCCCAGTCGAAGCAGTGGCGAGGATGTCGTTGCCTTCGAGCGCGGGGGGAATGGCCTTTGCCTGCACCGGCGTGGGCATGGTGAAGCCAGCGTTGGTGAGGCGATTCTTCAGCGAGTCTGAGATTTTAAAGTCGGTAAACCGCACGTCGTCGACGAGGGCGATACCAACTGCCGGACTGGATTGGGAATTGCCGGGATGGGAATGATTCAGTTTGGAATGGCTGGAAGGTGTGTGCTGAAAGGTCTGTGTTTGCTGTTCGTTCTGTTCCAAAGTTGCAGAGTTCAAAATTTGTCCTGTAGAAATCGGTTATCAATCGGCATAGGAATGCAGGGGTGCCGCATAGCACCATGGAATTCAATTAGTCAGCATTGCTATCGGCTATCGAAGCGCTGCTGCTGCACGGCGAGACTCGTCCGTTGACGTGTCTTCCAGCCAGAGCAACCAGCGCGGCTTCCAATGATTTGGGGAAGGTCTGCGGTGGGGATGAGGCAAATCGCAGTCTCTGGCCAAACTCCGAAGTCCATGTAGAGTTTTTGCCTGCGATGCCCGTACTCCTTTTGTCCAGAGTACAAACTAAGTATAACACAACCGGGACTCGATGAGCGATGGAGAACCTTCCGAGTCATTCGCTGTGAGGGGATGAGTGCACAGTCGAGCGGAGCTCAGACGCGGGAAAAGGCACCGTTAGCGGCTGGGCCTTCTGGATTCAGTGTGTTACGGCTGTTGTATTTGGGATGGGTTGCGCCATGCAGGCATCTGCATAGTACACGGAGTGCGGAGAAGAAAGCGTCCAAGCGGCGACAACGAGCCCGTCGCCGCTTGAGTCGCTTCAGATGTGACAGCTCACCATACCGCGCTTTTCCAGATACTTCTGGTGGTACTCTTCTGCCTTCCAGAAGGTAGTCGCCGGAACGATCTGCGTCGCGATGGGCTTGCGGTAAGAGCCGGCTGCATTGAGCTCGGCGATCTTTGCGCGGGCCTGGGCGAACTGCTCGTCGTTGTGGGTGAAGATGACGCTGCGATACTGCGTGCCCCAATCCGGACCCTGGCGATTGACCTGGGTGGGATCGTGCAACGCGAAGAATGCGTCCAACAATGTTTCGTAGGAGAGACGGGATTTGTCGAAGGTGACTTCGACGACTTCCGCATGGCCGGTGCGGTCAGTACAGACTTCTTTATAGGTTGGGTGTTCGAGGTTGCCGCCTTCGTATCCTACGGCTGTATCGATAACACCGGAAAGTTCGCCAAAACGGGTTTCTACCCCCCAAAAACATCCTGCACCAAATGTTGCTTTTTCCATTGCCACTCTGTTGCTCCTTCGCTGCTTCTATTGGATGCCAGCGGGCTGTGAATGTCATCACCCGAAAGATTAATAGCGGGAGTATTCTGGGCGCATGGGGGGATAGGTGTCAATGGGGGTTAAGGGAACTTTTGTGGGAGTGTAATGGAGTGGCAATACCCTCGGAAAAAACGATGAAAAGAGAGGCGTTCCGGGCACCTGGGAACACGTTTCCGGGAACAAGACTGGTAACGTGGCGAAGCGGTTGACCACTTCTATCGCATCGCCGTCAAGGGGTAGATCAGTGCCACGATCACCGCGCAGGTTGACGGCGAGGTTTTGAGAATTTTTTCCTGGCCGGAGCTTTGAGTTGGGCAAACTCCGGGGTCTTCTTTTTGGGTACAACTTTCTTGCCTTTCGCTGCGCGATCGAGCGCCATCACTTCTCCGAGAGTGAGCTCCCGGAACTCGCCTGGCGGAACGTCGAGACGGAGCGCGCCGTAGCCGATGCGACGAATCTTTTCGACGTGGTGGCCGATCTCTTCGAACATTTTTCTGATCTGGCGGTTGCGGCCCTCGGTGAGAGTCAGCTCGTACCAGGGGTTGTCGCCGCCACGGACAAGCTCGAGCTTTGCCGGCGATGTGATGATGCGGTCGCGACGGCCGCTACGAACTTCGTCGAGACGGCCGCGGTCAATCATGATGCCGCGGCGAATCTGCTCGAGACCGGAGGCGGGAGGAACACCGCTTACCTTGACCAGATAAGTTTTTTCGACGCCGGCTGCGGCCTTGGAGAGCGCGTTGGCAAGCGCTCCGTCGTTGGTCATCAGCAGAAGGCCTTCGCTCAGGTAGTCCAGACGGCCCACGGGATAGAGACGTACGTTGTCGCCGTGCGGGCCGGACTTCTGCTTGGCCATGAGCTGCATGACGGTGGGGCGCTTCTCCGGATCGTCGAGTGTGGTGACGTAGCCGCGCGGCTTGTTGAGCATATAGTAGCGCTGCTGCTCCGGGCCGTGGAGGAGCTTGCCGTCGACGCGGATGTGGTCGCGGGTCGCGTCGTGGCGAGTACCGAGCGTGTTGACGATGACGCCGTTGACCTGCACGCGGCCTTCGAGGATGATCTCCTCGGCTTTGCGGCGGCTGGCAATGCCGGCCTGGGCAAGGATCTTCTGCAGGCGGTCGCCTTTGGGTTCGTCGTTCGGTTCAGGTTTGGGGGGAGACTTCGTCATGATCGCCGGCTTTCTGACCGCGGAGCTGCTCATCGCGGTCGGGTACATCAAACCTCTATTATCGCTTGTTTCCGAAGTCACTCGGGATGAAATGTAAGCCCGTAGCGACTGGATATCTCAACAATCTTCGCCATGTCCGCTGCCGGAGAATAGGGTCCGACCTCTTCGAAGTATCGTTCAAACCCAGCCGGGGAGATAAGAACCATGATGCGACCAGGCGTCTTTCCAGAGTTGCGAAAGGTGTGAACGTGGCCACGTGGACCGAATACAGCTTCGTTCTTCGCAATGGGGCGCCACTTCCCTTCCTGCAGGAGTTCGAACTCGCCCTCGAGAGGAATAAAGGTCTCATCCTCGTTCCGATGCATGTGCGGAGGCGGGCCGCCGCCGGCTTCCACCTCTTGCATGATCACAGCAGAGAGACCGTTCGAGGTCGCGGAGTCGACGAAGATGTGGACGCGGACTCCAAAAGCGGTAAACGTTTTGATCGGCGGCATTGGTGCTCCGATTCGTACAGGAATTCAATGCTGTGATGATGACTGCAAATCACTCTGTACTGTACAGCCGCAAAATATAAAAGACCTGATACAGCAGCGACACCACCAGCAGGGCGAGCTGGATGCGCCGGTTCCGCGTAATCATTGCGATACAACAGACGGCCAGACCTACGGCAATATGTACTAAGTATCCGACTCCAAGGGAATGAAGATAAGCGGAACCTTTGAGATTGGTATCGATGATGTCGGCAAGGAAGGTCGCCGAGAGTATTCCGAAAAACCAATAGCGACGCGAGAGAAAATACTCTTCGTAGCCGGAGTAGTCGTGCAGATCGGACGGGAAGAGCAGCCCGCAAAGAAAGTAGAAGAGGATCGGATACAAAATGACGAAGAAGTAAACTCCGAAGCTCCACTGCTCCACGAAGCTCAGCCGGTACTCCCACCACCAGAAATGGATGATCAGGAGAAGAAGCGAGACCGCCCATCCAAGATGCAGCAGAGAGACCTTGGCCCGTTTGGGGTGCTGGACGAATCGCGAAAATCCGCTGAGAAGCGTGGTGATGCACAGCCCAACGATAATGGAGATGACAATGCGGATATGTTGATACAGATCCGGGCTGGATTGGGGGACATTCATATCGACCCACCGCGCCGATCGCTCGGCTAGAGCTTATTCGTGTCGATGAAGCGGGTGCGCTGCATAACCCCGAGCGAAGGCTTCAGCGGCGCATCCGGATCGCCTTCGTCGTCGCCCTCGGGAGTCTCGATGGTATCTGGCTCATCATCCTCCGGGGTATCGGGAGAGTCGCGGGGATCTGGTTCGGGGTCAAGGATTGAAGCAGTCATTAGCCCTCCTTGGAGTCGCGGCGCTGGCCCCTTTGAATCTCGGCATCGAGCGCGGGTGAATCCTCGCCATCGACGTCCTGATCGGTGTCGTAGTTGGGAGGCAGGCCGGAGATGCGCCCGTCGACGATCACCTCGTCTGCGACGGTTTCGCCAAGGGGGGAACTGTCTCCGTCCGCTTGAGGTTCCGTCTGATCTTTCTCCCGTTCAACCTGATCTGAAGTTTCAGGTGCTGTGTGCTCCATGGGGATATCCTCCTGCTCGGCCAGCTCGCCGGCCATCTTCTCAAACTCTTCGATGCTGGGAAGCTCGCTGATGTCTTTCAAGCCGAAGCGGAGGAGGAAATCCTTTGTGGTTTTGTAGAGAATAGGCCTGCCGATAACCTGTTTGCGGCCTGCCGTGGTGATGAGCTTGCGCGCCATGAGGCTGCCCAGCACGCCCCCGGTGTCGACGCCGCGAATCTCGGAGATCTCCGGTGCGGTGACGGGTTGCTTGTAGGCGACGACGGCTAGCGTCTCCAAAGCCTGGAGGGATAACTTCAGCGGCGGCTTCAACGATTTGACAAAGCCGCGAACGGCGTCGTGATACTCGGGCTTTGTGGCCAGCCGGTAACCGCCGGCGACTTCGCGAATTTCGAGGCCGCGGTCGGAGGTGGCGTAGTCGGCGATCAGCTGATCGAGGATGGTGCGGAAGTAGTCACGGAGGCGACGCTCCTTCTCCTTTGCCTCGCGAGCGAGCTTCTTTTCGTCTTTTTCTTCCGTTGCGGCTTCAGCCGGAGGTTCGTACCGCTCCTCGTCCGGCGGTTGCAGGACGGCGAGAAAAGGCTCGACCGAATCGGCCGAACTCATCGCCGCAGTAGCTGCGGCCGTACGCAGACGGGCGGTCCGGGCGTGCGCTGCTTCTTCCAGCGCGGCATCATGCAGATGGCGCTTCAGGGCTTGGGTGTGTTCTGCTTCGCTTCCAGACGGAGGAGCATCGGCGAGTACTTCGCCGCCGGATTGGCCTTCCTCATGGCCGGCGGTTTCTTCGAGCGCCAGGGCGCGCTGGGCGGAGTCGAGGTGGTCAAGCTCGAGCTGCGCCTCGTGGCCGAGGAGGCTCGTAAGCTGGACCAGGGTAACCGGCTCTTCGGATGCGTAAATGACTGCTTCGATCTTTGCTTTAAGGCTCATGGGCTCGTTGGCGTACTTCTAAGCATACCAATGCCGGATACGATTACTATCAACAGGCCAGGGAGACAAGAAAATGCTAACGCGTCGAGAGTGGATGAGGCAGCTTGCCGGTGTAACTGCTGTGGCTGCAATGCCGGGTTTGCTGGAGGTCAGGGGATCAGCCAAGACGCCTGCGCAAGGCAGCCGCTCGACAACGAGAGCGGGATCACTAAAGGCGCATGCAGCGGCCCGGGGATTGCTGACGGGATGCGCCGTCAATGCAAATTTATTCCGCGAAGATGAGGGCTTTCGGGCGCTGCTGGCAGAGCAGTACAGCATCCTGGTGCCGGAGAACTGCCTGAAGTGGAACATCCTGCGTCCCACCGCCAGCACGTATAACTTTACCGATGCGGACAGTCTGGTGGCTTTCGCCGAAGCGCACACAATAAAGGTACGGGGGCATAACTTCGTTTGGCACGAGGCGCTGCCCGGCTGGTTCGCCGCGACGCTCAACAAAGATAACGCTCAGAAGTTTCTCGTCGACCATATTCACACCGTCGGCGGGCGCTACAAGGGAAAGATCCACTCATGGGACGTGGTCAACGAAGCGATCTGGATTCCCGACGGCCGGCCCGATGGCCTGCGCAGCACGTCACCGTGGTTCGAGATGCTGGGTCCGGGATACATTGACCTCGCCTTCCGCACGGCACGCGAAACCGATCCCTCGGCACTGCTGACGTATAACGACTACGGCATCGAGTACGACAACGACGAAGACGGAAAGAAGCGAGCTGCCGTCCTGGCCCTGCTGCGCCGGATGAAACAGGATAACGTGCCTCTCGACGCGCTGGGGATTCAGTCTCACCTTAAGGCTGCAAAGAAAGATGGGTTCAGTAGAGGGCTTCGCGAGTTAACGGATGGTGCCAAGGCGCTCGGGCTCCAGGTTTTCGTAACCGAGCTGGACGTCGACGATGATGGAGTCGCGACAGAGGACATGGCTGAACGCGACAAGCTTGTGGCGAGTATCTATCGCACCTACCTGAACGCGGCGCTCGAGGCTCCAGACGTAAAGGCCGTGTTGACGTGGGGAGCGAGCGACAAAAATACCTGGCTGAACAAGGGAACGAAGTTTCGCCAGCAGCACCCGGACAGACTGCAGCGGCCGTTGCCGTTCGATTCCGACTATGCGCCGACGCCTGCGTTTTTCGCCATGCGTGAGAGCTTCGACTCGGCAGGCAAACGATAGAATGGCGGGCTGGAGCTACTTCACGACGGTACTAAAGAGCCAGAAGAGGCCGCCCGAAAGCAGCGCCGCTGCCGGCAAGGTGAACACCCAGGCCAGCGCGATGTTGCGAATCGTCGACATCTGAAGACCGCTTCCATTCGCCGCCATCGTGCCCGCTACTCCGGACGAAAGCACGTGCGTCGTACTCACGGGCAAGCCGTAGCCATCTGCGAGACCGATCGTGATCATCGCAGTGATCTCCGCAGCTGCGCCTTGCGCGTAGGTCAAGTGGGTCTTGCCGATCTTTTCGCCGACGGTAACGACGATGCGTTTCCAGCCGACCATTGTGCCCAGGCCAAGCGCCAGCGCGACGGCGACCTTGACCCAGGTGGGAATGAACTTAGTCGACTTGTCGAGAAAGCCCTTATAGTTGGCGATAATTTTTACGTCGTTCGCGCTCATCTTCGGCCCCAGTTTTGGCAAGAGACGAAGCGTCTCGCTGGTGAGGTACATCTGGTTGCGGACGTTGGCCTGCATGGCTGCGGGAACATTGCTAAGAGCGCCATACGAGGTAGCCTCGTTGCGAATGTCGGTGACTTCCTGTTGCAGGGCGAGCATCACGCCGGGCTCGAATTTCTTGGTGCTGAGGAAGTGTTCCAGCTCTGGCGTGGCGTCCTGCAGTACAGCTCCGGGCTCGACATAGTTGCCCAGCGCACCGGTGACCTGTGTGGACACGGCAGCGAAGGTCTCGACCTCCCTCGCGCTGACCGTGTGGTTCAGCGCATACGCCGTGGGAACCGTTCCAACGAGAATAAGCATGATGAGTCCCATGCCCTTCTGTCCGTCGTTCGATCCATGGAAGAAGCTGACGCCGGTGCAGGTGAGGATCAACATGGCGCGGATGTAGAACGGAGGCGGTGCGCTGCCTTTCGGAGCTTCATACAGACGCGGATCGCGAGCCACGACCTTAAACAGATAGAAGATAACCGCGGCCATCACGAAGCCGACGAGCGGCGAGACCAGCAGGGCCTTGAAGACCTTGATCACCTGATCCCAATCGACGCCCGCCGTACCGGAGTTTCCCTGTATCAACTGGTTTGCAATACCCACGCCGAGGATCGATCCGATCATCGTGTGCGAGCTGGAGGCGGGAAGGCCGCGCCACCATGTCGCGAGATTCCAGATGATCGCGGCAACCAGCAACGCAAACACCATGGAGAAGCCTGCGCCCTTGCTGACCTTGAGGATCAGTTCCACCGGCAGCAGCGAGATGATGGCGAAGGCTACGGCGCCCGAGCTGGTGAGTACGCCGATGAAGTTCCACACGCCCGACCAGACAACGGCAGTGTGAGGCTCAAGCGAGTGCGTATAAATGACGGTCGCAACTGCATTGGCGGTGTCGTGAAAGCCGTTGACGAACTCGAATCCCAATGCAATGAGAAGAGCAATGCCAAGAAGAAAGAAAGGAAAGACAGAGGGCGAGTGGACGATGGAAAGATCGGAGGCGAGCTTGATCCCAATGTAGATCAGTCCGCCCAGTAAGAGCAGCCCGAAGACGATTCCGCCGATTTTTCCTGGCGATGACTTCTTGAGTTGTTGATCGAGCAGAGAGCCAGGAGGAGTGATTACGGGAGTCGCCATCGATTGGATCGTCCTGAAGATCGAGATGATTGCGTGCGATCACGATAGAGGCGAAGTGCGAACGTTGTGTTACAGGAGTGTGAAAGATGTGTTCTTTTGATCTGCGGCATGGAACGAGCGGCTAGGCGCGCCGTCTGGGAGCTAGCAATATTCACAGTTACCTGCAAAGGCTGGCATTGATATTGCCGGGAATATTAGCAAGAACGGAAATGGTGGGAAATTTTGTGCTGTGGATTGGACAGTGATGTGCTTAGCTTTTTATATGCACACCAAAAAACTTTTCCTGCTTGCGGCTACGATTGCCGCTCTTCCTGCCGTAGTCTGGGCCGACCCGATCGCTCCGTTTGGCCCAGCGAGCGCTTATAACCTGTTCGCTGTTGGCAGCTCTACGCTCGCGGGCAACGTGACGACGGGCGCCGATGTCGGCGGGCGCGTCGCCGCTGCCGGCACCGTGACCAGCACGTCAGGCGGATCGACCATTGGTTCGTCGATCGTGAATGACTCCTTTGGATCCGGGCTGACCAACGCGATTGTGACTGCGGGCGGCGTTACCTCGGGGTCTACGTTCTTCGTCAACGGAGGAGGTAACGTTTCGACGCCGAACAATAACGGAACGATCGATTTCAATGATGGCGGACACCGGGTTGTCACGAACTCGCCCGGCATCGACTTCGACACGCTGCGATCCTTGCTGCAAAGTGAGACGGCTGTGCTGGCCGGGATGGCGCAGACGGGCATAGTGCGCGCCGGAAATTCGTCGCTGGGGGAAAATCCGTCGTGGCTTGTGCTGCAGGGAGGGCCGGGAGTGAACTATTTCAACCTGACGGCGGCTCAGTTTGCGACGGCAACGCTGGACATCGAAGTGCCAACCGGGGCGACCGTGATTATCAATGTTGCCGGGACCTCCGACACGCTTGGCAATGCAATCTTTGTCAATGGAGTGCAGACCCACGGCGACAGCAGCCTGAACGAGGATATTCTTTTCAACTTCGCAAGCGCGACCAGTGTGGACCTGAGCAATGCGCTCGATGCATCCGTTCTGGCGCCGTATGCGCTTCTCACCGACAATAACGGGCAGATCGACGGCACCTTCATTGCGGCGCAGATCGACATTACGGGAAACGGCGAAGCGCACAATGTCGAGTTCACGGGAATGCTGCCCGATCCGCCTGCACCGGTTCCTGAGCCGGGGACGCTGGCGTTGATGGGAACCGGCCTGTTGAGCTTGGCGGGAGCTCTCAACCGCAGAATCAGGTCGTAGCTCTTGCTGATGGCACCCTCGGGCAAGGAGGGTGCCATACGTACGTGAAACCGCGGCAACGGTCTACAACTATCGTTCATTTTCCTGCGGCGGTTCGAAACCTATAATTGCGGTTTCGAGGGCCGTTCTCATGAAACTTTCTCCCCAGTGGCTCAGCCGGACCGTCGTTGCGATCATCGCCATCCTGTTCGCGTCTGCGCGGCCGGTACTTGCCGATAGCTTCACCATTTTCGATCTTGGCGACGACAGCGGCCGTGGAATCTACGGCATCGACACGGCAGGCGACGTTGTGGTCTGGAGTACGAGTGGATGCGTCTCGTCCTCGACCTGTTATGTGACCTACGTCAACGGAGTCGCGACGACTGACAGCTCCACTGTTCCCATTCTTGCCTATGACAATGGAACGGCGTGCAGCTCAACTCCGGCAGGCTTCAGTGCGATGAAGGAGGTCTGCAACAACGGGCAGATCGGGCTGTGGTCTGACTACAGTCCGAACGGTGATCCGAATGGAGCTTATCTGGGCTCCGATTCCGACCCGCAGTTTCTGCATAGCGGTTCGGTCGATCAACTTTTCCTGAACTCTGCCGGCGATTTTGCGTGGACAGATGGGCGGGACGACGAGATGTTTCTGGCGATCGCCAATCCCGCACCTCTCTTTGAGACGGAGAGTTTTTCTGTTCACAAGGATTTCGTTCCGGCATCGACGCCTGAGCCAGCCAGCTTTCTTCTGGTGGTTACCGGTTTGCTGTATTTCACGTCTGCGATTCGCCGCAAGGCAAACCGCTAACAACCGGAGATTCAGCGCCAGTCGTCGCGGGCCTGCGCCTGATCGGCGAAGACCTGATCGAAACTTTCGGTTTTCTTGATGAGGATGTCACCCTGCATGCTGAGTTGATGGAGCAGTACGGCCTGCAGCCGGACCAGTTCGAGCATTGCCAGGAACATACAGATCAGAGAGCGCTCGGTGTGGGTGTTGTGGAGCAGGCGACGCAGGCTGATGGGCTTGTCTTCCATAAGCAGGCGGCGTTTGACGTAGTCGATCATCTGGGCGACGGTGACTGAGTCCTCGTCGACGTCGAGGATGGGCCGCTCGCGCATGCGGTTGAGAATGTCCTGAAAGACGCGGACCAGGTCGACGGCGTCGGCGGCGATCTCCTGATCGAGACCGGTTTCGTCTCCGCCCTCCTGAGTGTCCCGGCGGAAGTTTTTCATGCCGGGATTGCTCCATGTGGCCTCTTCGATCTGCTGCTTCTGGAGAAGCATCTGGGCGGCGGCCTTGAAGCGCTCGTGTTCGAGGAGGCGTTCGACGAGTTCGCGGCGCGGGTCTTCGGATTCGCCACCGGCGATATCGGCCGGATCGCGGGGGAGCAAGGTCTTCGACTTGATATGGATCAGGAGCGAGGCCATGTAGATGAACTCGCCGGCAGCGTCGACGTCGACCTGTTTGAGATGCTGAGTGTAGTCGAGGAACTGGCTTGTGATGCGGGCGATGGGAATGTCGTAGATGTCGATGTTCTGTTTGCGGATGAGGTCGAGGAGGAGATCGAGCGGGCCGTCGTAGACCTGACCGACGGTGACGGAGAAGGGCGACTCGGAGGCCTGTTCTTTTTCTTTGTCTTTGTCTTTCTGCGTGCGTTTCGGATCGGGAGCAACGGGTGGTGGTGGCGACTGAAGGGTGAAGGATTCTGCGGCCACGGGTGTGCCAGTCTCCTCAGTGGAGATGGCTTCTTCGCCGCGCGCGGGATTTACGATTTCGTCGGACATTTATCTTTTCAAAAATTCTGTTTTATTTTCTTTATTCGAGGCCCATGGCCTGGCGCACGTGCTGGAGGGTTTGAATGGCGCGGCGGCGGGCCCGGGCCGATCCATCCCACAGGATGGCGTCGACGTTGCTCGGGTCGTCCTCGAGGACGCGGCGACGCTCCTGAATGGGGGTGATGATGTTGACGATGGCATCGGCGACCCAGCCTTTGCATTGGATGCAGCCGATGCCTGCGGTACGGCAACCCTGCGCGGCTTCGGACTGGACTTCTGAGGTGGAGAAGACTTTGTGGAGGTCGAAGACGGGGCAGACGTCGGGGTTGCCGGGGTCGGTGCGGCGGACGCGCGCGGGATCGGTGACCATGGTCTTCAGTTTGGCGCGAACGTCGGCCTCCGGCTCAGTGAGCATGATGGTGTTGTTGTAGCTCTTCGACATCTTGCGGCCGTCGAGACCGGGGAGCTTCGGGCTTGGAGTGAGGAGGACTTTGGGCTCCGGCAGAATGCCGCCGCTGACGTTGTTGGCGGCGACTTCGGCGGCGATGATCTCCTTGTCGGAGTGGTCGGCGCGGGCTTTCTCGATGGCCGGGGTAGGTTGGGAGCAGTAGAGGGCGTTGAAGCGGCGGGCGACCTCGCGGGTGAGCTCGACGTGGGCGACCTGGTCCTGGCCGACGGGAACGAAGTCCGGCTGGTAGAGCAGGATGTCGGCGGACTGGAGGAGCGGGTAGCCGAGGAAGCCGTAGGTGTTCAGGTCCTTCTCGCGGAGCTGCTCCTGCTGGTCCTTGTAGGTGGGGACACGCTCGAGCCAGGGGAGCGGGGTGAACATGCTGAAGAGGGTGTGCAGCTCGGCGTGCTGGGGGACGTGGGACTGGATGAAGATGGTGGAGCGCTCGGGGTCGAGGCCGGCGGCGAGGAAGTCCAGGGCGACGTCGCGGATGTTCTGACGGAGCGTGGAGGGATCGGCGTAGTCGGTGGTGAGGGCGTGGAGGTCGGCGATGAAGAAGAAGCAGGCGTACTGGTCCTGGAGCTGGACCCAGTTGTAGAGCGCGCCCATGTAGTTGCCGAGGTGCAGGCGGCCAGTGGGACGCATTCCGGAGAGGACGCGGGGGCGGGAGGGAATGGAATTGATTTCGGTCATTGCGGTTCAGTGCAAGGGTAAATGATTCGTGGAAGATGCAGACCACTGGGGCTCTGCATAACTGACTTCTTTTTGTGGGGGCACTTTCTGCCCTCCTCGTTTGTTAGCACGTAAGCCTACTTAAAACATTAGTTTACGGTAAACGATCCGCTAGAGATTATGTGTCGATCGGTTCGACCCATTGAGCGCGCCACGCGGGAGCCGGGAACGGATCGGCAAAGTACTGTGTTTCACGGGCAACCTTGTCACCGCGGAACTCCATGATGCTCACGGTGCAGGACGGCTTGCCGTCGTAGGTCAGGATGAGTTCGGTGACCCAAAGATTGTCGCTGCCGAAGATGCGTCGGACAGTAAACCGCTTTTCGCTCGGCTGACTGGCGCGTTGGTTCTGTATGTTGCGGCGACCGCGGGTTCGCTCGCCGGACTGCGGGTAGTCCAATACGGCATCCTCGTGATAGATGCGGTGCTCGGTCTCGAAATCGTTGGCATCCGACGCCGCCCAATGCCGATCGAGTGCCTCACAGATCTCCTGATCTCGCGCTTCGGAAGACTGCTCGTTCTTTGGTTGATCGTTCATTGTGAGCCCTTAATTTAAATACGACCGAGGATCCGCACTCCCTCGTGGTAGATGTGGCGCTGACGCCAATGGTCTCACTGATGGCAGTGTTGCGCATGCGCCGGCTGCCTGGAGAGCCTGGCCGTCGATAGCTATCTGGCTTGGAGACTCGCGGAAGCGGCAGTTTCAAGCTTTCTGGTATTTATGTTCCACGCAAGGCCCATCACCCGTAGTGCGCAGATGCCGTACCAGTTGGGATCGAACTCGTACCATGCCAAACCATGTCGACAGGATTGGGGATGGGCATGATGGTTGTTATGCCATCCTTCTCCAAAGGTGAGTGCAGCGACCCAGAAGCTGTTTCTTGAAGTATCTCCGGTTTGAAATCGTCGCGAGCCCCACATATGTGTCGCCGAATTGACGAGCCAGGTCGAGTGAAGATTCAAGACTGTGCGAAGAAAGATGCCCCACAGGAAAACAGACCATCCGCCAAAGAATAGAGGCACACCACCCAGGACGGTCATGGGGACCCAATGCCATCGGCTGAGCCAGACGTGAAATTTGTCTTTGCGAAGATCCGGGACGTAGGGGAGGAGGATCGCGGAGTCATTATGAATGCTCTGACCGGTCAGGATCCAACCGACATGGGACCACAAACCACCGTCTTGCGGAGAATGCGGGTCCCCTGCTTTATCTGTGTTCTGGTGGTGCATGCGATGTATCGCTACGAAAAAAATCGGGCCGCCCTCCAGGGCGATCGTGCCACATACCGTGAGGACATACTCCACCCATTTTGGCGTCTTGTAGCCTCTATGGGTTAAGAGGCGATGGTAACCCATCCCGATGCCAAGGCCGCCGGCGACCCACCATAAGAACATTGCGACGAAGAATGCCTTCCAGGTGAAAAAGAAGAGAGCAACGACAGCTCCGATGTGAAAGACAACCATAAAGAAGGTGGTTACCCAAACGACCGGCTGTGTAAATGTTTTGTCGTGCCCTAGGCTTCGCATGGGGTGCCTTTCTTGCGATTGTCTGCGCGTGCGGCATTACGGCAGATGTGTAGGTTTATTCGGCTTGTCGCAGGTTGCCGCGCCAGCGCGGGACAACAATAGTGTGCGATACCCGACGGAGCGCCGCGACTAGCAAAACTGCTAACAACGACAGGAAATTATTGAATTTTGAAGCACCGTCCAAATGTCAGGGGTACTTAACCACGATTGAGAGGCTGGTAGGAGATTTTGGCGAGCGGAGAAGAACAGCAACGATGCACGGGGGCCCGCGGCTGCTCCTTCGGCGACTGTCAGCTTCGCACCTGCACTCGCGCCCGCGTGACCCCGAAAGCCACGCTGGACTAAACGGAGAAGAGGATGTGGTTGAAGATGTTGTAGATGGGATAGAAGAGGGCGGAGATGAAGCGGCCGCCGAGGAGAAACAGGGCGAGAAGCGCGTAGATGCCGAGGCGGTCGTAGAGCTGGGCGGCCTTGAACGGCAGGAAGTGGCGCAGGATGTGGCTGCCGTCGAGCGGCGGGAGCGGAATGAGATTGAAGACGAAGAGCAGAAGGTTGATGAAGATGACGAGATAGAGAAAGAGCGCGATGGGAAAGAGCGCGGATAGGCCGGCGGTGGGGATGCCGGGAACCTTTTCGGCGATGGCGACGGCGGTGGCGATGGTGGGGTCTCCGGCGGGCAGGATGTGCTTGATGACGATGAGCAGGATGAGGGCGACGGAGGCAGAGAGCAGGTTGCTGGCGGGGCCGGCGAGGGTGACGAGGATGTCGTCACGGCGGTAGTTTTTGAAGTTGCGGCCGGTGACCGGGGTGGGTTTGGCCCAGCCGACGAGGAAGCCTCCGTAGACCAGAGAGATGAGGGGGACGAGGACGGAGCCGAGTGGGTCGAGGTGCTTGAGGGGATTGAGCGTGACGCGACCGAGCATCATGGCGGTGGGGTCGCCGAGACGCATGGCGGCCCAGGCGTGCGCGCACTCATGAATGCTGAAGGCAAGGATGAGAACTACGACTTCGAAGAAGATGACGACGACGTTCAGAGGCATGTTGGTTCAAGTCTACTGAATATCGCGTGATGAGGCTGTCGAGATGGAAGCCTCCCGCGGATTTGCGCGGATGGCGCGGATCAGGAACGGGCAACAGCAAGAACAACGGCGGATCCCCATTCGGCTTCGCTCAGGGCAGGCTCTCAGGGATGACAACTAGAAAGACAGCCTGTCGCAATCTGCGGGTTTTATGGCTTGTTCGGCATTTGGAGAGATGGATTTTTGCGGCGTTTGACCTGGGCGGGAATGCCGACGGCTACGGTATCGGGTAGGACGGGTTTGGTGGCGAGGCCGAAGGCTCCGAGCATGGCGTTTTCGCCGATGTTCGATCCGGCGAGAACAGTGGCGTGGTAGGTGACACGGGCATTGGGGCCTAGTTCGGTGGGCTTGTTGGTGACGTCGGCCTGGTGGTTGATGTTGTGGGTGTGGGAGTAGATATTGGCGTAGTCGGAGACGCTGGTGCCCTGGTGGAGGATGATCTGGCCGCGGTCGTCGAGCATGACGTTTTTGTGGATGGTGCAGGAGTCTTCGATGGTGAGGTTGTAGCCGTAGGTGAACTCGACGTTGTGAAAGATTTTGACGTGCTTGCCGAGGTGGCGGAAGATGTGGCGGCCAAGCATGCAGCGGAAGCGGAAGCCGAGCCAGTGGTTGAGGCCGACGGGCGAGCGGTCGAACATCTGCCAGAACCAGATAAGGGGCTTGCGGACGGCATATTTTTCGGCGTCGACGTCGCCGTAGTACTCGGGCTCGAGGGTGACGTTGCGGGGGTCGAGACTCTCGATCAGAGTGTGCATGGCGAGTTCGTGGTTGAGAGTAGCCTTGGCGCGGCCTTGATAGGGATGGCCGAGGTAGAGCTGGACGAGTTCGTCGCGGACGATCTGGGAGCGGGCGTCGACGGTCTGATGGGTGGTGAACTCGTCGTTGAGGCGGGCGAGCCAGCGGCGGTAGATGGTCTCGGCTTCATGGGTGGGCTTGAGTTCGCGGTACTCGAAGACGGGCATGGATTTCCTCTTTCCGAACAGCCTATTCTATGGCGAAGACGGCGTAGACGGTGGCGGATTTTTCGATCTGGCGGGGGTTGATGGCGAGAGGCGGAGGTGGAGGAGCCGGGGCCATAGCGCCGTTCATGACCATGTTCTTCATAAGGGGACGTACGGATTCGGCCTGGGTTTCGTTGCTGGCATAGATGAGAGCGCCGAGTCCGACGTTAAGACTTTTGGCCATCTCGCCGGCGACGGTGCGGGCGCGTTGAAGGGCTTTGGCGGCGGCTTCTGCCTGCGGGGCGTTCTCATCTTTGAGGCTCCAGTCGATCTGGCCGGACTGGTTGGCTCCGGCTTTGACGGCGAGGTCGAGGGTCTTGGCAGCGTCGGCGGCGTTGGTGCGGACGGTCCAGCTTTGCGTGACCTGGAATTTGCGCTGGGCCTTCTCGGCGGGCGTGAGTTTGTCGACCTGATACTCCTGCACGGGAGCGACGTTCTGGTTTTCGCTCTCGATGGCGTCGGAGGGAACGCCAGCGGCAGTGAGCGCTTTGATGATGGCGTTGGAGAGCCGGGAGCCGGCGGCATAGGCGGCGTCACTGTCAGGGCCGTAGGCGATGAAGCCGATGTGGACCGTCGCGACGTCGGCGAGGGCAGTGACTTTGTCGGTGGCGGTGATGGCGATGGTGCGGTTTTCCTTGTTGACCTGGATGGTCGGGTTTTGCGAAAAAGCGGGGGCTACGCTGGCTAGGATCGCGGCTGCGAGGGCGAAGGCAGCGAGGTGGAGGATATTCCTTGGGCTCATTGGTCATCTCCTGTGGAAGTGAGCAGATCGGCGAGGGTTTTTTTGTGTTTCGGCTTGGCGGCGAGCTTTTGTTTGGGGTCGGGGAGGATGCGTTCGGGCGGCGGCGTGCCGACGCGGTCGCGGGCGTTGGCCTTGACGGCTTTAACCTTGGAGAAGACCTGCTTCTTCTTCGACTTGCTCATCGGCGTTCCTCTGTTGCTATAGACGGAGACTTGGAGCCCATGCGTGATTATGCATGACTCTTGCCTGCGAGGGGCGAAGTGATGCAGGATTGCAGATGGGAGACGGTTGCGTATGGGTCGTCTGCCGGGATGAGGTGCAGGATGGAAGAGCGGGACTTTTTCGATGAGAAATCGGAGCAGCGGACCCATGTGATGACATGTCCGCACTGTGGGCAGCAGGGAGAGTATCAGATCGACTGGATTGTGCGGCGGAAGAAGGCGCAGTTGCCACGCGGAGCCGATGACCGCGACCGCGCCCGTTTCGCGAAGGCGCAGAGCTACATGGTTCGGCGAGACGATCCGATGGGATGCAAGAATGTGCGGTGCCGGAAACGGTTTGACGTGGTGGGGATTCAGTCGGTGGCGTTTATCTAGATAAGGCGGTTCGGCGGTGGAGGTGTGACCTTGCCACGCTGGCTGTGATTTAATAGACGAAGAACGGCTGATGTTCCGTACGGAGCGTTGGCTGCTTTCGAACCTAAGGACACGCGGAGAACAAGAGACACCATGGCGAACACACTGCTTCCCATTGAAGAACGAAATCTGACACCGGACCAGGTGGAACTGCTGGACAAGCGCCGCCGACGAGGACAGGTTTGCCTGGTGATCTGCTTTCAGTGCCTGATTGTGGGATCGCTGGTGACGTTATGGGCGGGACAGGACTGGACGCTGTCGCCGGGGTGGTCGAAACCGATGGTTTACTGGGACGCTATTATGTTTCTTGGTGCGCTGGTCTTTGGCATAGCGGGTGTGCGGCTGAAGCGTGGAAGCACGGAATTCCTAAGCTATTAGTCATTGATATTTGCCGGGAAAACGAGGCGAACCGCTGCCCTCTGGGTGGGTGCATTTCTACAAGTTTCCGGCTGTGATTCGGCCGGGGTTTGGAGATGGGCGATGGAGAGCGGGATTCGAGTTTCCGGGCGATCGGCAGCTATACTAAATTCTGCAGGACTGAATCGCTTTCCGAGCCTTCGCGTCTATTCTGTGTACAGAAATGAAGCAGATGGCTACGACTATGTCCCTGTCTTCTTTGATCGCCGAGGATGAAGATATCGCGGTTCTCGAGCCGGTGAAAGAGGTTGCGCCCATGGCGGGCAGGCTGCGGGATAAATTTGGCCGGGCGATCACGGATCTGCGGGTGTCGGTAACCGACCGCTGCAACTACAAATGTGTGTACTGCCGAACGGGGAACGAGGGCGCGCACTATACCGAACTGGCGATTGCAGATTATCTGCGGATGGTGCGGCTGTTTGTCTCGCTGGGCGTGGAAAAGGTGCGGCTGACCGGAGGAGAACCTCTGCTGAGGGCAGGCCTCGTGGAGATGGTGCGCGAACTGGCAGCGATGCGACGGGTTTATCAGCCGGATGGCAGGTTGGCGGGCGGGATGGGAATGCCGCTTGATATTGCGCTGACCACGAATGGGCATTTGCTGGAGGGGATGGCGGGCCAACTGAAGGACGCTGGGTTGAACCGGGTGACGGTGAGCATGGATGCGGTGGACGAGGAGACATTTGCGGCCATCACGCGGGTTCCGCGCAGCTTTGAGAAGGTGCTGTCGGGGATACGCGAGGCCCGGGCGGTGGGCCTGGAGCCGGTGAAGGTGAACTGCGTTCTGCTGCGCGGTTTCAACGACGGGCAGATCGAGCAGTTCGCGGAGTTTTCGCGGCGCGAGGGCGTGATCGTTCGGTTTATCGAGTGGATGCCGCTGGAGGAAGACCGCAGCTGGACGCGGGAGGCAGTGATCTCGATGGAAGAGATCGTAGAGCGGCTGAATGCGTATCGTCCTTTGGTAGAGCTGGCCCCGCATGCGGCGAGCGAGACGGCGAAGCGTTTTACGTTCGACGATGGATTGGGCGAGATCGGCATCATCGCTCCGGTTTCGCGGCCATTCTGCGGGCACTGCAGCCGGGTGAGGCTGACGTCGGATGGAATGATACGGACTTGCCTGTTTTCGCAGAGTGATCACAACCTGCATGGCGAATTGGTGCGGGGTGGAACTGATGAGGAGCTGAGTGCGTATATTCGCAGAATTGTGATGCGCAAGGAAGCACGGCATCACATTGGGGAACCGGGTTTTGAAAAGCCGTCGCGGAACATGGTTCACATCGGCGGCTGAAAAGTGGAAGTAACGTTGCAATCGCCGAGGAAACTTGAAACTCTTTTTGATTTCGCCTCGTCAGTTAGATTCGTCTGATATCTGATGTGTTACGGGGCTTGAGGAACGCAATTGAAAGACAGACGGCAGTTTGAGGTGATCGAAAGCCGCCAGATGGACCACCTCCGGGTGTTCCACGATGTAGCGCGCGCGCTGACGTCGAGTCTGGAGCTGGAGGAGATTCTCGGCGCCATCATGGATAAGATGGCGCAGTTCTTCGGGCCCGAGCGATGGTCGATGCTGATGGTCGACGACAAGGCCGGTGAACTGTACTACGCAATCGCAGTGGGAGAGAACACGGAAAGCCTGAAGGGGCTGCGTGTGCCTCTGGGCGAGGGCGTGGCGGGTTGGGTGGCGTCGACGGGCAATCCGCTGGTGGTGCCGGATGTGGCGCTGGATCCGCACTGGTCGGCGTTTGCCAATAAACATCCCGACCTGAAGATCAAGTCGATTGCGTGCGTGCCGGTACGGTCGGGAAACAAGACGCTGGGGGTGATCCAGCTTTTGAACAGCAAGCTGGACCTTCTGTCGGAGTATTCGATCTCGTTTTTGCGGATTTTGTGCGATTACGCGGCGATCGCGATTCAGAATGCGCGGTCGATGACGCTGATCCAGGAGTTGACGATCACGGACGATGTCACGGGACTGTTCAATGCACGGCATCTGTACACGATGCTGGATGAACAGGTAGCGCAGGGGAAGGTATTCAGTTTAATGTTCGTCGATCTGGACCACTTCAAGTCGGTAAACGATACGCACGGCCACCTGGTGGGGAGCCGGTTGCTGGCGGAGATCGGCGGGCTGCTGAAGCGCAGCCTGGGACCGAACAATGCGGCGTTCCGCTATGGCGGCGATGAGTTTGTCGCGCTGCTGCCGGGGATGGGCAAATCTGCGGCCAGCGGAACGACGATGGCGCTGCGCGAAGATCTGCGCACTGCGCGCTTTCTGGAGGGCGCAGGGCTTTCGCTGAACGTGTCTGGGAGCTTTGGGCTGGCGACTTATCCGGAGGATGGCGATACCGTACCGACGATTCTGCGTTCGGCCGACACGATGATGTATGAGGCGAAGGTAACGCGGGATAATGTCGCAGTTGCGGGCAAGGGGCTGCTGGGAAGGGCAGCGGTTGCGGCCTCGGGCAGCGGTTCGCGACAGGCGGTCGGGGGGATATTTATGGAGCGCGATCCTTCGCTGCGCTGACGCCTTGAACCTTATCGGTAGATTTGCAGATTAGCCGGGGCCGTGGCGTTCCAACTTCCCTCCATGGCGAGCGTCGGGTTTGATGATGTCGCGATTTTCCCGAGCGACGGGGTGGACACCGAAGTCCCAGACGCCGAGGTTGACGGCTTTTGCGGAGATGACTTCCATGAGGGCAAATTCGCCGAAGTCGAGGGCCTCGTTGGGTGTGATTTTGAGCCAGTGTCCGCCGGGAAGAAGGCTGGTGGTGGTTTCTACAACGTCTTCCTGACGCTGGCCGGTGCCAAGCAGAGGGATGCGGAAGCTGTCGATGACGCGGGCTCCGGTGCGAACGTCGGCGCGGACGATGACGTAGCGACTATTGGGGGAGCCCCCGCCGGGATCATTCTGGACTGCACTGGTGGCGCCGTGCGTGTCGACTGTGAGCGGCTTGCCGGCGGTGTCGGGAACGCTCTCGTCGCCAATGCGAAGGTAGAGGACGGGATCTTTGACGTGGAGCTGGACGGGCGACGTTTCGCCTTTGAGGGTGACGATGGGGTGCGCGGCAGAGAGGGGGTTGACGCCGGCTTTGAGGAGATTGTGGGCGGTGTTGCGATTGAGGTCGCTATCGGTTTGGGCGAGGGGGACGAGCTCGGGCGTGCCCTGGTAGGTGTCGAGCACAAGAGTGCTGTCCTCTTCGGGGAGACGGAGGTCTTTGGCGACCTCGGGGGTGAGGGCAGCGCGGTCGGCCTCCTCTTTGAGCAGCTCGGGATCGATGCCGGGAGGCTGCGGGTTGGTGGAGTCGCCGGAGGGTTGAGCGTGCTGGCTCTCCCAGCGTTTGGTGGCATCGAGATCGACTAGGGCGAGAGGGACCTCCTCCTCTGCGCCGCCACGCTCGGCGCTGACGTAGCGCACGACGTTGCCGACGATCTTGTAGCTCATGATGATCTGGTAGCTGCCGTCTCTGAGGATGAGACGGGTTCGGTGGGGGGCGGCGGCATCGGGCTGGAGGGCGGCGGTGTGCTGCGAATAGAGTGCAGGGGTGCAGGCGAGGGCCAGCAGAAGCGCGGCGGCAAAGATCTTCGAGGTGCGAGGTCGGCGGTTCATGGGCTGACTCAGAGTTTAGACGCGGGAAGAGTATCTCCGGAAGATGGCAGCACATTTGACTGACTCAAGACAACTTTTTGACAACTACGGGAAGATTTGCGGTGTAATGTCATCCCAATGTAACTGGCGGATGAACAGCAGATAGCGATGGAGTCGGCAGGCAAATCTCTGGGAGCGGTATGGGTGTTTTCGCGAAGGCTTCGACGGGGTGCATCGGCTTTCTTTTCTGCCTGGCGTTTCTTTTCTGCCTGATGCTGATGTCCTGCGGCGGGAGTTCGAAGCCTGCTGCAGCAGGCGACTTTACCTTGACGGCGACGCCCTCGACCGTAGCGCTGGTGCAGAGTGGGACGGGACAGCAGGTCAGCGTGAGTGCGACTGCAACCAATGGTTTTGCGGGGACGGTGACTGTCGCGATTACGGGATTGCCGAACGGTGTGATTGCGCAACCGGCGACGCTGATTCTGACTCCGGGGACCGCGCAGACGGTGACGATAACGGCAACGGGGAATGCGGCTACCGGCAATGCGACATTGACTCTGACCGGGACGTCGGGAGCGCTCAGCCATACTGCGACCGTGATGGCAACGATCGCAGCACCGAGTCCCGATTTCACGCTGAGTGCATTGCCGGCGGCGCTGACGGTTGTGAGCGGTGGCGGGGGTTCGCAGGTGAGCGTAACGGCAGCGGCGGTGAATGGTTTTACGGGCACTGTAGCGGTGGCGGCGAGCGGATTGCCTGCCGGCGTAACAGCGCAGCCGGCGACGTTCACGCTGGTTGCGGGAGGGACGCAGAATGTGACGATAAACTCGGCTGCGGGAATCGCTGCGGGAACCGCGACGCTGACCTTCGTGGGAACATCCGGCGCGCTGAGCCATACTGCGACGGCCGCGGTCGCGATCATGTCGCCGCCTGATTTCACACTGGCGGTGACGCCGGGATCGGTGACGATTGTGGGCGGCGCGGCCGGTTCGCCGGTGAGTGTCTTGGCAACGGCGGTGAACTCCTTCAGCGGAACGGTAGCGGTCACGATCACGGGACTCCCTGCAGGCGTGACGGCTAATCCTGCAACGTTGAACCTGGCTACGGGAGTGGCACAGAGCACGACGCTGACGGCTGCCCTGACTGCCGCGGCAGGCGTCACCAACGTGACGTTTACGGGAACGTCGGCGAGCCTTTCGCATTCCGTGCCGCTGGCTTTGACGGTGCAGGCTGCGCCGATGACCAATGCGCCGGATGTGACGACGTATCACTACGACATGGCGAGGGACGGGCTGAATGCAAAGGAGACGATCCTTACGCCGAGCAACGTGAACGCAACCCAGTTCGGCAAGATCGGGTTCGACACGGTCGATGGAAAGGTAGACGGTCAACCACTCTATCTTGCGAATGTGATTGTGGGGAATCAGTTCCGCAATGTGCTGTACGTGGTCACCGAACATGACAGCGTTTACGCGTTTGATGCAGACAGCGGGGCTCAGATCTGGAAGACTTCGATTCTCGGAAGCGGCGAGACAACGAGTGACAACCATGGTTGTTCCCAGATCACCCCGGAGATAGGAATTACTTCGACGCCGGTGATCGATCGCAAACAAGGGCCAAACGGCACGTTGTTCACCGTGGGCATGACCAAAGATGCGGGTGGAAAGTACCATCAGCGGCTGCATGCGCTCGATGTCATGACGGGTGCGGAGATCAGCGGCAGTCCCAGGGAGGTTGCCGCAACGTATCCGGAGACAGGCGCGAACTCGCAGAACGGCAATGTGGTGTTCGATCCGTCGCAGTATGCGGAGCGTGCGTCGTTGCTTCTGCTGAATGGAAATATTTATACGGGGTGGACGTCGCACTGCGATGTCGGCGCTTACACCGGCTGGGTGATTGGCTATAGCGAGTCGACGCTGCAACAGACCCAGGTGTTGAACCTGACGCCAAATGGGACGGAGGGCTCGATCTGGATGAGCGGAGGCGGGATTGCAGCCGACAGCAGCGGCTTCATCTATATTCTCCAGGCGAACGGCACCTTCGACACGACTTTGGATATCAATGGATTTCCGACCCTGGGCGACTATGGCAATGCGATGGTCAAGCTGTCGACCAGCGGCAAGCTGGCGGTGGCCGATTACTTCGAGATGTATAACGGTGTATCGGAGTCGAGCGAGGATCTCGATCTTGGATCGGGCGGACCGCTGTTATTACCCGATCAGGTGGATGCGAACGGAATCGTTCATCATCTGATCGTCGGTGCGGGCAAGGACAAGAACATCTACCTTGCCGACCGCGACAATCTCGGCAAATTCAATCCGGCAACGGCGCCGTTCGACAGCAACATCTACCAGCAACTGACCGGAGCGATGGCGGGGCTGGTGTACTCTTCCCCTGCGTACTTCAATGGCGTGATCTACCTTGCTGCCGATGGAGACCATCTCAAGGCGTTCCCCATCATGCCCAACGCACAGATGGCGGCGAGCCCTTCGAGCGTGTCGCCGACAGCGTTTGGACATCCGGGGGCAACGCCGACGATCTCGGCCAACGGCAGTCAAAACGGCATTGTGTGGGCTTTGGATTCGGACACCGGCGGCCCAGGTATTTTGCATGCTTACGATCCGACGAACCTGCAGCACGAACTCTATAACAGCACGCAGGCGGCGAGCAGCAGGGATAGCTTTGGCACGGGAAACAAGTTCATTACGCCGATGGTCGTGAATGGCAAGGTGTACGTGGGGACACAGACGGGAGTGGCCGTCTTTGGATTGCTTCCTCATTAAACAGAGCACGCTTCGGGTTTGCGGCCCGAAGCACGCTAATGTTTTTCGACCAAGCTATTTTGCGGCGAGTTGAATGCACTCCTCGAGGATGTCGAGGGCTATGTCGGCTTCCTGCTGTTTGACGACGAGCGGCGGACAGAGGCGGATGCTGGTTTCGCCGCAGCCGAGGATGAGCAGGCCACGCTCGAAGGCGAGATCGACAATTTTGTCGCGCATGGAGCCGACGGGTGTGCGGGATTTTTGATCTTTGACGAACTCGATGCCGATCATGAGGCCGCGGCCGCGAACGTCGCCGACGTTGGCGAATTTTTTGATCCAGGGGCGCAGGCGTTGCAGTATCTTTTCGCCAACCGTGGCAGCGTTTTGGATGGCTTCGCGCTCGAGGATGTCCATGGTGGCAAGCGCGGAGGCGATGCAGACGGGATTGCCGCCGAAGGTGCTGGCGTGCGAGCCGGGAACCCAGTCCATGACGCTCGCCTTTGACATGCAGATGCCGAGCGGCATGCCGGAGGCGATGCCTTTGGCGATGCACACGATGTCGGGTTGGACGCCGGAGTGCTCGATGGCCCACCACTTCCCTGTTCTGCCGGAACCGGACTGGACCTCGTCGGCGATGAGGAGGATGCCGTGCTTGTGGCAGATACGGCGAATCTCCTGGAGGAAGATTGTGGGGGCGACAACGTAGCCGCCTTCGCCCTGAATGGGTTCGAGGATGATGGCAGCGACCTCTTCCGGCGGGAGGATGGTTTTGAAGAGCCTGTCTTCGATGTAACGGGCGCAGCTGAGGGCGTAGGCTTCCTGTTCCTCGGGAGTGCCGTCGCTGCAGCCGCGATAGAGGTAGGGATAGGGGACGTGGGTGACGCCCGGGACGAGGGGAGCAAAACGGCGCTTCTGCTGAGGTTTGGAGGCAGTCAGGGAAAGTGCGCCCATGGTTCTGCCGTGAAAGGCTCCGAGAAAGGCGATTATGTTCTGACGGCCGGTGTGGTAGCGGGCGAGCTTGATGGCGCACTCGACGGCCTCGGCGCCGGAGTTTCCGTAGTAAACCTTGTGGGGGCCGGGCATGGGGGCGATGGCGGAGAGACGCTCGGCGAGTTGGGGCATCTGCTCGTAGTAGAAGTCGGTGCCGGAGATGTGGATGAGCTCGGCGGCCTGATCCTGAATGGCTTTGACGACTTCGGGGTGACAGTGGCCGGTGGAGGTGACAGCGATGCCGGCGGCGAAGTCAAGGAACTCGTTGCCGTCGACGTCGGTAACACGGAGGCCCCGGCCGGATTTGGCGACCATGGGATAGCTGCGGGTGTAGCTGGGGGAGATGAGACGGTCATCCGCCGCGATCACCTTACGGGCGAGCGGGCCGGGCAGGGTGGTTTTGAGCCTGGGGCCGAACTGGGCATAGTTTTCGGTGCGGACGCTGTTCTCGGTGTTCTCCTGGGTGAGGGTGGTCATCGGTCTCTCCTTTTGCATTTGTTAGGTTGAGCCGTTCTTGGGCGCCGTGCTCCCGGATGGGTGGCGACGGCGTCGCATAGAGGGGGGAACGGTTTGCGCGCGCGGCAAGAGTTCCCCGGCGCAACACCCTAATCGCCGGAGAAGAGGCTGGGTCGCGTGAGGCTGGGGAGAACGCGGAGATGACGGCGTGGCATCTGGTGCCGTTTGGAACGGCACTGCGGGCCTGCGATGGGATGCGTACGGGCTGTGGCAATGATGGGGAGTTTCATGGGCCCTTGCCTTGCCGCTGAGTATACCTTACGGCACCGACGTCCTGTCTGGTCTTCGATCATCGTTCCCTGGATGAGAGACGATGTTCCATCCCACTTCCGTTCGCTGCCAGAGGACGGAGCCGGACGCACGGCGTATCTTGTTTTGAATCAATGCGCAGGCAAAAGGTGTCTAGCGGATCACACTTCCGGGAACCATTGGCAGGGGCGAATCGTTGTCGAACTGCATGGAGAAGGCGAACATCATGTTGTAGAGATCACTATGCAGGGTAGTGAAGTCGAAGCAGAGAACGTGCCGGGTGGGTTCGACAGGGTCGGACTTTTTGCGGGGCTTGACCGGGATGTTCCCGAGAACGCATGCCTTGGCGGCATAGGTGGTGGTGGGCAGCTTGCCTTTGACCTCAGGCATGGGGACGGAGGCCAGCACAATGGCGGCGGGGTGGCCATCGATGGTGTACTTGGTGGGCTCCTGGGTGATGGTGGGTGTGCCATAGGGTTTGAGCTGGCGGAGTATTTGCTCGCGGATGAACGGGCCAAGCTCGATTGCACCGCGGAGGACGCTGGGACAGGTGTTGTCGATCGTGGACAGCACGAAGGAAGCGGTGTCGACCGGGGTGATGGAGTTGGCAAAGAGGGTGGAGTGGGCGCACTTAGGGGTCGCATCCTGCTTCGGGGCCAGGCTTGCGGGGTCGGGAGTGAAGCGGCCCGGGTAAAAATATGTAACGTTCAAGGCCGAATCGTGAAAGCTCTTCGGAGTATTGGGATTGGGCTGGTCGGTGGTTTGGGCGGGAGCAGAGACACAGACGAGGAGAAGTAGAAATAAGGCCGCGGAACGAAGCACCATGTAGTTATCGTAGCACCGTGGAAGGGGTCAGAGGATGAGTGCGGGAAGCAAGATACCATGGAGAGAATGCCCCCCACTCCCTCCCCAAACCGCGTGCTAATTTTGTCTTCGTTTGGTTGCGTTTATCTTTTTTGGGGCGGGACGTTTCTGGCGATGCGTTTCGGCGTGGAGGTGCTGCCGCCATTTATGCTGGCTAGCGCACGGTTTCTGCTTGCCGCGCCTCTGTTGCTTGGGGGATGCGCGATCGCCGGGCTGAAGACGTGGCCGACCTGGCGGGAGATGGGCACGCTGGCGATTATTGGCGTGTTGATGCTGGGCTGCGGGAATACGTCGGTGGTATGGGCCGAGCAGTACATCCCCAGCGGGCTGGCGGCTTTGCTGGTGGCGTCGATTCCGCTCTATGCCGCATTGATCGAAGTGCTGATGCCGCATGGCGAAAGCTTGCCTTCGCGGGGATGGATCGGAGTATTTCTAGGGTTCGCGGGGATGATGTTTCTGTTGTGGCCCGGACTACGCAGCGGACTACGTGGCGATTCGCGGGAGATCTTCGTTGCGCTGGTGACGCTGGGTGGCGCGCTGTGCTGGACGGTCGCTTCGGTAATCTCGCGGCGGTCAACGGTCCACATCAATGGAGTGGCGGCAGCAGGGTGGCAGATGATCTTTGGCGGCCTGTTCAACGTGGGATTGCTGATTGTTTCGGGTGATTACCACGGCGCGCGATGGGGAGCACAGGCGTGGGGCGCGATCGGGTACCTGGTCCTCTTCGGGTCGCTGATAACCTACACGGCGTATATCTATCTGCTCGACAATGTGGCGGTGTCGAAGGTTGCGACGTATGCGTATGTGAATCCTGTGATCGCCGTGGCGCTGGGAGCGATCGTCCTCCATGAGCGGTTCGTTGCAGTGGAGTATGTGGGAATGGCGGGGATTCTGCTGGCGGTGTTTCTGGTAACAAGCTCAAAGACCAGGAGCGGCAAGCCGACCGTAGTGGACGAAGATCTGGCGATGAGGCATCAGGCTTAGTTCCGGCGCGCAGGCTGCCCCCGGTCAGGTGGATTTTTGGACACGAAGACGCGAGAGAATAATGGGAACAAACGGACTTTGGTTCGCGTAGAGGACTGTGAGAGGGTATGCCATGAGATGGATCGCCGTAAATCTGACGCTGTCAACGTTGCTTTTGTCGGGAACTGTGGCCCTGGCGCAGAGCGATACGATGTGGGACAAGAGCTACCCGGTCACAGGACAGCCCTCGCTGTTTCTGACCGCAGGCGACAGCCACCTCAACATCCATGCCTGCACCGGCTGCCAGACCGTCCACATTCATGTGGACGCGGAAAATACGACCCTTTCGCGATACATCCTTGAAGAGAATCAGAGCGGCAACACCATCCACTTCTCGCTCAAGGAAAAGGCTACCGTGGGCTTGGGATTTCACATCAGCCGGCATTCTTCCGTGAGCGTCGACGTGGAGACGCCGGCGAATCTCACGCTGGATGCCGGATGCGCCGACGGCCAACTGACGGCTTCCGGCCTGCACGGCGACCTCACTCTCCATACGAGCGATGGAAGCCAGGAGCTAACCGGCTTGTCTGGAAATTTGAAGCTGAGAGCCGGTGACGGCAGTCTCCGGGTTCGGAATGCCAGCGGAACGCTTGAGACTCGGGTGTCCGACGGCAGTCAAGACATCGACGGATCGTTCACCTCGCTGCAACTTCGCAGCAGTGACGGTTCGATCACGATTGCGCTGGCGGAAGGGTCGCGGCTGAGCGCCGACTCCAGAATCGAGAGCAGCGACGGAAGCGTAACGCTGCGACTGCCGAAGAGCTTTCCGGCCGACTTTGCGGTCAGCACCAGCGATGGCAGCATTCACAGCACACTCCCATTGGTTGTCGAGGGGTACGACTCGAGGAGCAGCAACTCGGGACACACTATCCGCGGCAAATTCAACGGCGGCGGTTCGTTGCTGACCATCCACACCAGCGATGGCAGCGTACATTTGACTACGATGTAGCTTGAGCCGACTCGGCGGTCTCGCCGCGCGCGGCATTCCTGAGCGTCAAGGCTGAGGGCCGGCTTTAGGCTGCGTGGGCGTAGCGTTGCCGATGGTGAGCGGATAGAGCGGCAAGGCCTGATTGCGGCCAAAGCGCACGGTGGTCTTGGTAATACGGTTGAGCGTGTCGATGCTGCCGGAACAGAAGTACCAAACGAGCAGATGGCTGTTCCAGTTGGTAGAGATGGCCATGGTGTAGAGCTGTCCGGGAGGGGCGTCCTGCGGCTGTCCCTGGGCGGCGGCCATGTACACCTTCTGCCAGCCGATAGTGTAGGTGGAGGTCGTCGCGGTGGGTTTCATGCCGGGGACCTTGGCGACAAGATCGGCCATGTCGTTGAGCAGGGTTGTGCTCACACCTTCCTGTTCCTCGTTGAGGCAGTTGATGTCGAGCTCTGCAAGAAGGATGGATGCGGCGGTTTGCGTTTCGGCTGCGTGCGGAAGCTGGAGGAGAAGCTCTGGGCGAAGGCAGCGCGTTATACCGGCGAGCTTCGGATCGGTTGCGCCGGAGACGCCCGGGAACGCGAGATGCAGGTCGTGCAGGATTGAGCCGGTGTCGCCTTTGACCAGGTCGGAGGGATAGAAAAGGCGCAGCTTCAGGGCCTCGTTCTCCCACTCGGTGGTGTTGGGCGCGGGAGTTTGCGCCTTGGCTGCGAACGACAAACCAACGGCGAAAAGAAATGCAAGTACCGCGCGGGTTCTAAAGCAGAGCGTCATCTATTTGCGTTTCCAACGCACGCCATCCTTAGAGTCTTCTATTAGGATGCCCTTTGCGAGGAGATCGTTGCGGATGGCGTCGGCGCTGGCGAAGTTGCGGGCCTTCTTGGCCTGGGTACGCTCGGCGACGAGAGCGTCGATGTCAGCGTCGGAGAGCGAGAGCGTGGCAACGAGTTCGGGCGATGCTTCGCCCAGGCGTCCCTCGGCTTCGGCCCAGGCCAGCGCGGCACGGGTGATGGCGGCGTCCCGGTCTTCGAGTACGGCGAAGATGGAGTCAAATTCACCAAGCAACCTCCGCGCTGCGTCTCTGTCCTGCGGATGCAGACGGTTGCCGTTGCTATCGAGCTGTTGATTCGCCCAGCGGAGAAACTCAAAGACAGGACTCAACGCCCGTGCGGTATTGAGGTCGTCCTCGAGCGCGGCGGTAAATTTTGAGATCGCTTCCTTGACTCGGTCATTCCAGGCAACACTTTCTACTGCACCTTCGGCAGACGTCGAAGCGATTCGGCCGGCAAAGGTGCGTAGCTTTTCGACAGCTGAAGTTGCGTCGGCCAGCGCGTCGAAGGTGAAGTTCATCTGGTGGCGATACGGCACGGAGAGCAGGAGGAAACGGATCGCGGAGGCGCGGTGGCCTTTGAGCAGCAGGTCGCGGAGGGTGTAGAAGTTGCCCTCGGACTTCGACATTTTCTTGCCTTCGACCAGCAGAAAGCGAACATGCATCCAGTGGCGCGCGAAGACTTTTCCGCTTGCGGACTCGGACTGGGCGATCTCGTTCTCGTGGTGGGGAAACATGAGGTCTTCGCCGCCGGCGTGAAGATCGAAGCTATCGCCGAGGAACTTTGTGGCCATGGCGGAGCACTCGATATGCCAGCCGGGCCGGCCGGTACCTAACGGCGTATCCCAATACTGCTCGCCGGGTTTTGCGGCTTTCCAGAGAGCGAAATCGCGCGCGGCGTCCTTCTCGTACTCGTCCAAATCGACCCGGGCACCGTCTTCTATGCCGTCAAAATCTTTTTTGGAGAGTTTGCCGTACTCGGGAAAGCGCGCGATTCGGAAGTACCAGGAACCGTCCTCGGCCTGGTAGGCGATGTCTTTGGCGGCGAGCTTCTGGATGAGCGAGACCATGTCGGGAATGCATGCAGTGGCATGGGAGATATGCTCGGGGCGCTCGATGCGAAGCGCGTCGAGGTCTTCAAAGAAGGCGCGTTCGTACTTCTTCGTGTAGTCGGCGATGGGAACGCCGGCAGCGGCTGCGTTGCGGATGATCTTGTCGTCAACGTCGGTGACGTTCATGACGTGGTCGACGGGGATGCCATGCTGACGCACGACGCGGCGCAGTACGTCGACGTGGAGGAAGGTGCGGAAGTTGCCGATGTGGCCGTAGTCATAGACGGTGGGGCCGCAGCAGTACATACGCAGCGCGGGCGCGCCGACCGGGGCGAGGGTCTCGATTTTGCCGCCAAGGGTATTGAAGAGTTCGATCGTAGCCACGTGCTCTCTGTTCCCGCCGCAGCCGGCGCGTGGCGCGGTGCAGACTGCTGTCGCTTGAGTTTCTCTGATGATTTTAGCCGATATGTTGCGGAAGCTATTTCCCGCGAAGGCTTTCCTGCTGGCCGAGGCGGAGCTGGGGGGTTGCGCCGAGGTCTTCGGCGGCAAAGTCGCAGGCAAGGAGCTTGGGCCACGCGGCAGCGGCAATCATCGCGGCGTTGTCTGTGGAGAGGGCGAGCGACGGGAAAGCAATGGGCAGTCCGCGGCGGTCGGCTTCGGCCTGAAGACGACGGCGAAGCTCACTGTTGGCGGCGACTCCGCCGGAGACGAAGACGCTGCGAGCGCCGAGAGCCTCTGCTGCCGCGAAAGTCTGACGCTGGAGATTGCCAACGACGGCGTATTGGAAGGACGCAATGAGGTCAAGGGTCTGCTGATCGCAGAGTTTGATTGTGGCTTCGGACTTTGGCGTGAGATTCGGATTGGCAGCTAACGCAGCGCGGCGAGCTTCAATGCTTTCGCGCATGTGGTGAGCCTCGACGTAGCGGAGAACCGCGGTCTTGATACCGCTGAAGGAGAAGTCAAAGTGCAGGCCTTCGGTGCGAGGCGGCGCTTTTTTGTTTGCAGGCGCGGCGCCTTCGCGATAGACGCGGGGTTTGATCCCGGCGAAGGAAAATGGGACGGCGCGCGGATTCCCCTGGGGAGCGAGGGCGTCGATCCAGGGGCCGCCGGGGTAGCCGAGGCCGAGCAGCTTGGCGACTTTGTCGTAGGCCTCACCGGCTGCGTCGTCTACCGTGCGGCCGACGTTGCGGTAGGTCCAGTGGTTGTCGGTTCCCTGTTGTCTTGCCAAATAGAGATGGGTGTGGCCACCGGAGACGACGAGCGCAAGCAGAGGAAGCTCCAAGGGGGCTTCGCTTCGCTCACGCGCCTCCAACAGAACGGCGTGGATGTGGCCTTCGAGATGATTGACGGCGATCAGCGGCTTGCAGAGGCCAAAGGCGAGAGCCTTGGCGTAAGTGATGCCGACGAGAAGCGCACCAGCGAGGCCCGGGCCTTCGGTCACGGCGATGGCATCGAGTTCGCGGAAGGTGATGCCGGCGCGGGACATCGCCTCGCGGACGACGGGGACGATGTTGCGAAGATGCTCGCGGGAAGCGAGTTCGGGGACGACGCCGCCGTAGTTGGCGTGGAGGGACATTTGCGAGGCAACGACATTGGAGAGCGCGGTGGTTCCGGAGCGAACGACAGCGGCGGCAGTCTCGTCACACGAGCTTTCGATGCCCAGTATCAGGCCTTGGCCGAGGCCGGTTCCGCTGCTCTCGCGCATCTCTTTATCATAGAGGAGACGCGATGAACCACAGGATCGACAATCCGAAGTACCGAGCAGCGCGAGAGGTTGTTGCGAAGCTGCGCGATGCCGGACATCAGGCTTACTTCGCAGGTGGTTGTGTGCGCGATTTGTTGCTTGGAGGTGAGCCGAAGGACTTCGATGTAGCGACGAGCGCAACGCCGGATGTGGTCATGGGGATGTTTGCGAAGACCTACTCCGTTGGTGCGCACTTTGGAGTTGTTCTGGTCTGCACGCCGGATGGAGAGAGTGACGAGATTGCTACTGAAGTAGCCACGTTTCGACATGACGGAGCGTACAGCGATGGACGGCGGCCGGATGCGGTGCGGTTCTCATGTGATCCGCGCGAGGATGTGCTGCGGCGCGACTTTACGATCAATGGAATGCTGCTCGATCCCATGATCTTTGAAGAGACAGGCGATGCTGCGAGCGCGGTGCTCGATTATGTCGGAGGGCAAGAGGATCTGAAGTCGGGCATCGTACGAGCGATCGGCGATCCGGCGCTGCGGTTTGCCGAAGACAAGCTGCGGATGCTGCGTGGGGTGCGATTTGCAGCGCGGCTGGGCTATGAGATCGAACCGCGAACGACGGCGGCAATGCGCGCTGCGGCTCACGAGATCGGACAGGTGAGCGCGGAGAGAATTCGCGATGAGCTGACGCTGATGTTGACCGAAGGACATGCGCGGCAGGCGTTCGAATTGCTCGATGCAACTGGGCTGCTGGCCGAGATTCTGCCGGAGGCAGTGAAGATGCATGGTGTGGAACAGCCGCCGCAGTTTCATCCTGAGGGCGACGTGTGGGTGCATACGATGCTGCTGCTGGAAAAACTCAGCGCTGCCTCTTCGCCGACTCTGGCCTGGGGCGCACTGTTGCACGATATCGGCAAGCCGGCGACATTTCAGCCGCCTGACCCGAAAAAACCTGATGACCGCATTCGTTTTAACGGGCACGTTGAGGTGGGAGTACGAATAGCCGAAGAGATTTTGAAACGCCTGCGCTTTTCCAACGAAGAGACGGAGCAGATCGTCGCGTTAGTGAAGAATCACATGCGCTTCGGAGACATCCTGCAGATGCGCGAGTCGACGCTGAAGCGGTTTCTGCGGCTGCCGAAGTTCGACGAGCACCTCGCGCTGCATCGGATGGACGTGAGCTCGGCGCATGGCGATCTGCGTCTCTATGAGTTCGCGCGGAAGCATTACGAAGCTGCGCCGTTAGAGGCGATTCAGCCGAAGCTTCTGGTGACGGGGAGGGATCTTATTGCCGCCGGATACCGGCCGGGCCCCGAGTTCAAAACGATCCTCGAGACTGCGGAAGATGCTCAGCTCGAGGGACAGGTGACGACGACGGAGGAAGGGATGGTTCTGGTGAGAGAGCGGTTTGGAGCGCCTCCTGCCTGAAGCGGAAACGCCCTTGCTGCAGCCGCGTACGATAGGCTGGGAGTGCGTCTTTATCGCAGCGGGAGCGTCTTAGTTTTTGAGGACTTTTCTACTTATGTCACTTCGATGTTCCGCACAGGTCTTCCTGCTGGGCGTTCTTGCGGCTGCTCCGCTCCACTCCGCTGTTATCGGAATAAGCAAGCCGGCGGAATCCATTACACCGGCGAGGATTGCGATGCTGCCGGCGAAGGATCGTGCCGCGTGGACAGCATATCTTGAGCGCTCGCAGAAACAGATGCAGGTGGACAAAGCCACGCTCGCCGCCGAACGAAAACCCGGCGCGCCAGAGCCTCCGCTGCCGAAAGAGGGATTCAGCGCGCGAACGATGCCGCTGAATCGCGAAGCGGAATGGTACGGAACGCCGGAAGCGCGGCACGTCGCCGATGTCATCGTTAGCTTTCAGACACCGGCCGGAGGATGGAGCAAAAACCTGGACATGAGCGGCTCCGTGCGAGTCCCCGGTGAAAGCTACACCACCAACAATCTCTCGAGGTACCCCGGAGTGGATGACTTCGACGCTCCGAAAGACCCGCACTGGAACTACATGGGCACACTGGACAACGACGCCACCAATACGGAGCTGCATTTTCTCGCTCTCGTCTCTGGGGCGACTCCGGGAGCGGCCGGTGATGAGTATCGTGCGAGTTTTCTTCGCGGAATCCACTATCTTCTTGCCGGACAGTTTCCCAATGGCGGCTGGCCTCAGGTTTGGCCGCTGGAAGGCGGCTATCACGATGCGATCACCTACAACGACAACGCGGTCACTGAGTCGGCGGAGACACTGACCGCTGTGGCGGAAGGGAAAGGCGACTACGCGTTCGTCCCGGCGGACCTGCGGCGACAAGCAGCGGCGAGTGTAGCCCACGCGTTGCAATGCATTCTGGCGACGCAGGTCGTAGTGAAGGGGAAACGGACGGTATGGGCGCAGCAACACGACGCCCTGACACTCGCACCGGTGTCCGGACGCAACTACGAGCCGGCAGCCCTGTCGTCGGGCGAGAGCGCCGATGTTCTGCTGTACCTGATGCAGCTTCCGAATCCGTCTCCCGCGGTCGTTAACGCGGTCAATGCGGGCGTAGCGTGGCTGAAGGCCGCCGCGATCAACGGGCAGGAGTGGGTCGGCGGTCGCGGCACGCCGGGCGGACGTCATCTTGAAGCGAAGGCCGGTGCGGAGCCGATCTGGGCGCGCTATTACAGCATAAGCACGGGGAAACCGATCTTCGGGGATCGCGACAAAACAATTCATGACGACGTCACCGAGATTTCGCTGGAGAGACGCAACGGATATGCGTGGTACAGCCCAGGCCCGCAGCGGACTCTTGACGCGTACGCCGAGTGGACCAAGACGCACAGCGCAGGCGCAGCGCGCTGAACAGGCATCTAAGTTGCGATGACGAGCGGCACTCATGACGACGTTGTCGTAGTCGGCGCCGGAATGGCGGGGATGACCGCTGCGCGCAATCTCGCCGAAGCCGGGCTGAAGGTACTGGTGGTTGAAGCGCAGGATCGCATCGGCGGACGCATCCTGACACAACATATTGACGGCGTGGCGATCGAGCTCGGCGCGGAGTTTATCCATGGCCGCCCGTCCGAGCTGTGGGCGATCATCGATGAAGCAGGCCTGGAGACGTGCGAGCGAAGTGGCGCGCAAGTTTGTTTTGAGGAGGGCGCGCTAACCGACTGCAGCGGCGAGATGGATGCGATCTTCGATCCACTGGAAAAGCTGAAGGACTTCGATGGGCCGGATATGAGCTTCTCCGAGTATCTTGATCGCGAGCAGACGCCGATGGAGGAACGCAGCTCGATCATCGGATACGTGGAAGGCTTCAACGCGGCGGATCATCGCGAGATAAGTGCGGCGTCGTTAGGCGCGCAGCAGAGGGCTGAGGATGAGACCGGAAGCAGCCATAACTACAGGTTGCGCGGCGGCTACGATCAGCTTCCGACCTATCTCGCAGGGCGAGTTGCGGCATGCGGCGGAACGGTACGGATCGGAACCCCTGTGAACGAAATACGCTGGCAGCGTGGCCGTGCGGAACTAATCACCGATGCGGGAAGCTTTGAGGCGGCGCAAGCGATCATCACGTTGCCGCTGGGCGTATTGCAGAGCGGAAGCGTAACCATTTCGCCGCCGCCCGAACATGTTTTAGAGGCCGCCGGACGCCTGCGCATGGGGCAGGCATGTCGCTTTACGCTGTTGTTTCGGGAAAGATTCTGGGAGCGTCTGTCTCCCCAGCCGGCGCTGCGTGAACTTGGCTTTCTGTTCGCCTTTTCTCAGATGCCGCCGGTGTGGTGGACGCCGCATCCGGAGAGGAGCCGCACCATTACGGGCTGGGTGGGAGGCCCGCGCTCGGCCGCGTTGGCTGGGTTGGACGAGGCCGAGTTCGCCCGGCAGGCTTGTGCTGCGCTGGCACAAATCTTCAGCCTGGAGGAGAGCAGAATTCGCGGATGGCTGCAGAGTTGTCACTCGCACGACTGGCGACAGGACCGCTTCACGCTGGGCTCTTACAGCTACGTGGCGACAGGCGGTCTTGACGCATCGCGCCGCATGACGGTGCCCGTCGCGGATACGCTTTTTTTCGCCGGCGAACACACAGATATTACGGGACACTGGGGGACAGTCCACGCCGCGATTCGCTCAGGACTCAGAGCTGCGAACCAGATTCTGCTCCACCGCGGGCGGACTGCGGCAGAACGGTGAGTTTGTAGCAGCACCTGTATTTTCAACTCCGGAAAGTGGCCTGAATGGAGCGCGCTGTATCCTGACCGATTTTCAACGCATTTGTCTGTCAATGCTGAGTCGCTACGGGTTCGTGTAATGTGGATGGGGGAAACGGATCAGCGCAACTTCTAGGACGCGCGACCGCATCCGACAACCTTATGGCAACCACGAAATCGCTGTTGAACACGACCGCAGATCACTCCCCGAATACGGAGCTGACGATCGATGGAATTCCGGTCCCCGGCCACGCCGGCGAGTTGTTGATCGATCTTCTGAACGAGCGGACGGCGGCAAAGGCGCAGAAGGCAGTTCCCCAGGTTTGCTATGTGCAGCAGATGGGTCCGATCCAAAGCTGCGACACCTGCATGGTGAAGGTCAACGGCAAGCTGGTGCGTGCTTGCGCGACCAAAGTGGCTGCAGGAATGAAGGTGGAGACCGCGGGAGAGGTCGTCGATATTGCGCAGCGCGAGGCATTCGATCGTATTCTGCAAAACCACCTGTTGTATTGCACGGTATGCGATAACAACAACCAGAACTGCACCATCCACAACACAACGGCTGAGATGGAGGTGAAGCATCAGGCGCGCCCATTTAAGCCAAAGCCGTTTGAGAAGGATATGTCGAACGCGTTCTACCGCTACGATCCGGATCAATGCATCCTGTGCGGGCGCTGCGTGGAGGCCTGCCAGAACGTACAGGTGAATGAGACGCTGACGATCAACTGGGAGAGCGACCACCCGCGCGTGCTGTGGGATGGCGGCCAGAAGATTGACGGTTCGAGCTGCGTCTCCTGCGGACACTGCATTACCGTATGTCCATGCAATGCGCTGATGGAGAAGTCGATGTTGGGACAAGCCGGATATCTGACCGACACTCCTGAAAGTGCCCTGAACGACATGATCGATGTGGTGAAAGGGATCGAACCGCCGATCGGCTATGGGCCGATTCTCGCCCTGTCGGAGGTGGAAGCGGAGATGCGTTCCAAGCGCACCAAACGCACAAAGACGGTTTGCACCTACTGCGCGGTCGGTTGCAGCTTCGAGGTGTGGACGCGAGACCGGCATATTTTGAAGATCGAGCCGACGCATGGACCGGCGAACGGAATCTCGACCTGCGTGAAGGGCAAGTTCGCCTGGGGGCACATCAACTCCGACGACAGGCTGGTGAAACCACTGCTGCGCGATGGCGACAGTTTTCGCGAGATTGAATGGGACGAGGCCCTCGACATCGTCGAGCACACCTTCAAACGAATCAAGGCCGAACACGGCCCGGATGCTCTCGCCTTTATCGCCTCCTCAAAGTGCACCAACGAAGAGAGCTACCTGATGCAGAAGCTTTCGCGCGCGGTGATTGGCACGAACAACGTGGACAACTGCGCCCGCTACTGCCAGAATCCGGCGACGATGGGGCTGCAGCGCACGGTGGGCTATGGCGGCGATGCAGGCTCGATCGCGGACATCGAGAAGGCCGGTCTCGTGGTCATCGTGGGGGCCAATCCGGCGGAGAACCACCCTGTGCTGGCAACCCGGGTGAAGCGGTCGCACAAGCATCGCGGCCAGCGGTTGATTGTCGCCGACCTGCGCAAGAACGAGATGGCCGAGCGTGCCGATATCTTCTTCCAGCCAAACCCATCAACCGACGCGGTATGGATGTGCGCGATTGCGAAGTACATCATCGACAGCGGTCTGGCGAATATGCAATTCGTCAAACAATGGGTCAACAGGTTCGACGAATACAAAAAATCGCTTGAGCCCTTCACGCTGGAATACGCCGAAAAGATTACCGGCGTTCCCGCAGCCACGCTGACCACCGTCGCGCATGAGATCGCCGCAGCCGACGGCGTCTGCATCCTGTTTGCCATGGGTGTCACGCAGCATTGCGGCGGCTCGGATACGGCAACGGCGCTCTCCAATCTGCTTCTGCTCACAGGCAACTACATGCGGCCCGGCGCGGGAGCCTATCCTCTGCGCGGCCACAATAATGTGCAGGGCGCCAGCGATTTCGGCTCGATGCCGAACGTCTTTTCGGGCTACCAGAAGGTGGATGATCCCGACATTCGTGCGAAGTTTGAAGCCGACTGGGGCGTCACCCTGCCCACCACGACCGGCAAAGACAACCATCAGATGATCGACGCTATTCTGGAGGGCTCTCTGAAGGCGCTCTACATCAAGGGCGAAGACACGATCACGTCGGATTCGAATGCAAACTACGTCGGTTCGGCGCTGGAAAAACTCGAGTTTCTGATTGTGCAGGACATCAACTTCTCTGAAACCGCGGCCTACGCCGACCTTATCCTGCCGGCTACCTCCTCGCTCGAAAAGGAAGGGACCTTCACCAGCACGGAGCGGCGTATCCAGCGCATCTACAAGGCGATGGAGCCGCTCGGTGAGTCGAAGGCCGACTGGGAAATTCTTCAACTCATCGCCAATCGCATGGGAGCGAAGTGGAACTACAAACATCCTTCAGACGTTATGGACGAGGTGGCGCGCCTGACGCCGCTCTTTGCCGGCGTGACCTACGAACGACTGGAAGGCTTCAAGAGCCTGCAATGGCCGGTGCATGCTGACGGCACCGACTCACCGGTGCTGTTCACTGAGAAATTTCCCTTCCCGGACGGCAAGGCGAAGTTTCACCCAATCGAGTACTTGCCGCCTTGCGAAGAGACAACCAACATCTACGATCTGCACCTCAACAACGGCCGCCTGCTGGAGCACTTCGAACAGGGCAGCATGACCTATCGCACCGCCGGCATCAAAGAGATGACGCCGAAGAACTGGGTGGAGGTCTCGCCCGAGCTTGCGGCGGAACGCGGCATCACGACAGGACGCTACGTTCAGGTCGTCTCCGCCTATGGAAAGGTACGGTTGCAGGTGCTGGTGTCGGACCGGGTGAAAGGCAAGCAGCTTTATATGCCGCTAAACTCGATTGAAGAGCCGGTGAACCGGCTGACCAGCAGCTTTACCGATCGCAACACGCATACGCCTGCGTTCAAGGAGACGGCAGTCAGCATGACGGTGTTGCCGGAGCAAGGCGATTCACCCTTGCCGCGCAGGAACTTCCGCTACGGCACGCGCACGCCGCAGGACGGACTCGATATCGAACGCAAGTGGGCGCGGCCCGACTACCATCTGCCGGGAACGCGAAAAGCCGACAAACTCGTCCAGATCACCTCCACTACGGTTTAGCTTTTTTCGCCACACTGCCGTTTCGCCACTTGCAAGGAGCCGTCCATGGCCAAACCGATCGCATTCAAGCCCGCCCCAGTCGACTTCAAGGCCGACCTTCAGCGCCGCCTGGAGAAGGCGCCCGACGAGCATGCCGCAGCGTTACTGGCTGCGTATGACGTCCTTGAAGCGGCCTATGACAAGGGCCTGCTCGACATTCTTCATGGCATGATCGCCTCCAAAGACACCATCATTGCGACACTGTCCCGCTACGCCGACGAGCCCGAAGGCATCGCAGGAATCCGCAATCTTTTGACCGCCGCCAAGATTCTTACCGAAATCGATCCTGAGATTCTCGGGCACTTCTCCAATGCGATAGTGAATGCCACCGACGACCTCAAGCGCGAGCAAAAACCACCCAGCCTGCGTCACCTTACCAGGCGCATCGCCAGCAGAGACAGCCGCCGCGGGCTGTCGTTCGTGACGCTGCTGCTCTCGAGCCTGGGCAAATCACTGAAGCGCTAACAGGGCGCAAGCTGCGAACGGCCGGACGCGGCTCGGGCAGCAGATGTGGTGAAATAACAATCGTGACCAATCCTTTCGACATCGGCAAAGCTCCTCACCAGGTCCCTGTAGGCCGAGGCAGGCTATTCCTCATCGCCGGCCCGTGCGTGCTTGAGTCCGAAGGCAACGCGCGCATGCTGGCCGACGCTATCCAGCGCATTGCCTCCGATCTTGGCATGCCTTTTATCTTCAAGGCCAGCTACGACAAGGCGAATCGCACCTCCATCAAGAGCTTTCGCGGCCCTGGTTTGTCTGAGGGCTGCCGCATCCTCCGCCTTATCGGCGAGAGCACCGGCCTGCCCGTTCTCACCGACGTCCATAGCGCCGCCGACTGCGTGCCGGTTGCCGAAGCGGTCGATGTGCTGCAGATTCCCGCATTTCTCTGCCGCCAGACGGATCTGCTGATCGCCGCCGCAGGCGCGACCGCTAAGACCGGCGGCGCGGTGAACGTGAAGAAAGGCCAGTTCGTCGCCCCCTGGGACATGCGCCACGGCGTAGAGAAGATTCGTGAGAGCGGCAATCCTCGCGTCTCGCTCACCGAGCGTGGCGCCAGTTTCGGCTATAACAATCTCGTCGTCGATATGCGCTCGCTGCCCATCATGCGCGGCTTCGCTCCGGTGGTCTTCGACGGGACACACTCGGTGCAGACGCCGTCGGCGGGTAACGGTGTCAGCGGCGGACAGCCGGAGTTCATCCCTGTGCTCACCCGCGCTGCAGTGGCCGCCGGGGTTGACGGCGTCTTCCTCGAAGTCCACGACAATCCCGCAGAAGCCAAATCCGACGGAGCCAACGCGCTTCACCTGAATAAGCTGAAGGGCGTCCTGGAGCAATTGCTGGCCATCCACATGGCGATCAAATAAGGCCGCAGGCAAATACACATGTCTGGCGGACGGCCGCTGCGCGCGGGCGGGCGTTCGCACGCGGGAGTACCATGCACACTATCTTGCCAAAACAAGGTATACGCGCAACGAAGTGGCTTAAAAAAAGCGGCCCCTCAGTGAGGGGCCAATCTGCCTTGGTTCTCTCTGGTTAGGAGAGGTTTTTGCGAGTGCGATCTGAGTCGCTATCTCGGCAAACTTGTGGGCGGCACAGAGGAAGCTGATTCAACTTCGGCCATACCGCCCTGGGGGGAGGGCTACTGGTTGCTCACCTGTTGGGGCGAGCTAACTCCCGTCTGGGAGGTCGTTGGAGCGGCGTTATTGGAGGCAGAGTTCGCATCCATCGTCGCAAGGCTGTTGTGCAATAGTGTGACGCGAACGCCATTCACGATTGCCTGTTCTCCGTCGGTCGGCTTGGTGGTATTTCTGCCAAGACCCGTGCGGTAAATCCGATAAACCGGTACTTGGTGTTCGGTGACGAGGTAGCGGACAACTGAGTCGGCCATCGCCTGCGAGGTGGAAACCCCGGCCCGGCTATAGCCCTGCACTTCGATGATGTACCCCTTTTCGCCGGCCAGGGAGGTAGCCAGCGCGTCGAGGTCGGACTTACCGGTCGGCCCCAGCGTCGTACGTCCGGACGCGAAGAGAACCGAGGTGGCGGAGACGGTTTGATACTGATCGAGGTTGGTAACGGTGTTGCCAAGCGCGTTCGTGCGAGTGCTTGCATTGCCCGCAAGCTGCTGCGCGGCGTTGGCGCGGTTCGATGCATCCTGCGCGTGCTGGTCGGCGGTGTTGGCGGCGTTCATCGCGTTCTTGATTCCGGCCTGCGAACGGGCGTCGACATCCCGGATATCGTTAGCATTCTTGGCCTGCAGCTGATCGAGTTCGTTTACCCGATCCTTTACAGGGCTGACCTGCCGATTTACCCACTTCTTGCGGGCAAATGGATTCATGTGACCCCAGAAGCCTTCCTTCGACTGCTCTTCGAGCGGCTTGCCGGTGGCGTAGGTCGAGGAATCGCTCGGATTGGATGTGCTGGCTGAGGTCTGATCGGGGGTGGTCTGCGTCGTGGGAGTGCTGGTCTGTGCGAAGGCGGTAAGCCCCAATGCACTACCTAACACCAAAACTGGGAGGCCGAAAGTGTTTCCAAATTTCACCATAATTTGCTCTCCTGTCAACAACACTGCGCCTGTGTATTCCAGACGTCGGACGCGATGACTAGAGCAGGTATCGTGCCAAACTCGTGTGACGCGGTAACATGATAAAAACAAATCACTTATAGGGAACCAGGAACTGCCGGCAAGGAGGAGATTAGCGCCAACTCACGCAAAATCTTCCCGATAGCCCGGTAACTATTACTGATTCATCATTCACCGGCCGATTACCTGGCCTCAACTTCAATCACGCGAATCTCCGGCATCTGCATGTTCCAATTCGCCGGAATCGACTCGAAGATAAGTCGAAAGTCCCGTTCGTCGCCAGGCTTGAGAGGCGCTGCGCTGACGGGTTGGGTGTCGATATAGGGCTGGCGCGTGCGGATCAGGGACAGCGGCAGAGTCTCGATCTGCGGAGGCATCGCCTGATCGTTGCGAAAAAGCACCTGAACGGTGATGGCGGAGACCGTCTCACTGCCGGTGTTTTTGATGTGGCCGTCGATGAAAGTCGATTTGAATCCCGAGAGGCTGGTCGATTCGCTCATCGCCAACTGCGTTACCTGCAGACTGGCAGCGTAGGCGGCGAGCGGCTGAAGCGTGGTCGGCGGGGGCGCTTTATGACGTCCCGCCACAATCAGCAACACCACCACGATCAGGACAACTAGCCCAGCCACGCCCCAGGCGGCCACGGGAATTGAGGTGCCCTCAGGCGGGTTGGTGGCGAATATCTCATCGTTTTTCGACGAAACGGGAACAGCCGGTGGGCTCGGGGGGGAAGGCATCGAAGGATCGTCGGGCCGCTTGAGTTCGCTCATAAGCGGAGATTTTATACCCGCCGATTCTTCCTGTCGGTAGCACGCCGAAGTGCGTGGGAGGAATCACTCTAAGTTCCTCGGCAGGATGTTCGTCGCTTTTTTCATCGAAAAACAGGAACTTGTTGATGCAAGATCGCGTTAACGAACATCTACTGTTTAGTAGCAACCAACGCTGTAGCGAGCGGAGGTAAGTGATGGGCCAGGAGAACGAATTGATGACGCACTCTCAACTCGAACCTAACTACGAACTCCGGGGCAGAGCTCCGGCTGCCGTCAAGGGTGCGGCGTCACCGGATTCGGCAGATTGCCTCTACCAGCTTGCCGCGCTGACCGCTGGAATCATTCTCCTGGCAACGCTGCTTTAGCCGGCGGCGCCAGATTGGCCTGCGGTTTTCAAGCGAAGCTCGCGCGCTTGACCTTCTGCCGGAAGTCTTCTCCCTGCATCTCCACCACGACGCACATCTCCTGCAATCTGGATCGCATCCGCTCGCCGATGCGGTCGCCCAGTGTCTCCTCACGCGCAAGTTTGCCTGCCTCCTTCGCCAGTCCTTCGAGAGGACCCAGATTCGGATAGTTCGTCGTGATGATCGTGGTGCGACGATCGTTGTAGCGAGTATTCAGAATGTGCGCGACGGTATCCCACACCCAGTCGGTCGGCTTCGCAGCGCCGAGTTCGTCGAGCACCAGCACTTCGGCCTCAAACACCGGCCTCAATATTTCGAGTTCGGTCTCGCGGACCTGCGAGTTGTAGCTATTCTGTATCTGCTTCAACAGGTCGCGATAGTCGTAGAACAACCCGATGGCGCCGCGCTCCGTCACCAGTGCCTGCAGAATCCCGACCGCCAGGTGGGTCTTGCCCACTCCGATTGAACCTGTGAGCAACAGCCCCGTTCCAGCGGCCTCCAGCGGATAACCTTCAACGAACTTTTTTGCTCGCAGGTGCGCCGCAGTCAGCGTACGGTTTGAGGAGGGAAAGTTCGTCTCGTAGCTTTCCACCGAGCAGTGTTCGTAACGCCTGGGAATATGCGCCCGCCCCAGCATCCGCTGCGCCCGCCGCTCAACCCGGCAGACGCAATCCTGGGCAAACTGCCTGCCATTCTCCTGCACCACCCGCAGGCCCGATCCACCGCATATCGAACACACTTCACTCATAGTCGTCCCATCAGTATCGCAGCACCCGAATCCAACCGCCCCCTGTGCGAATCTTGGATATATCTGGGAAAATCAGATAAACTGAGAACACTGCTTGAGCGCTCCCTCAACCGGAGCGTAAGCGGCGGCGCGACAGGCACTTCGATGTGACGTGAACTCTACCGTTGCAAGCGATCCGCGAGCCGGCAGGCAAATAAAATTCAGGAAAAGGATCATTACCAATGCCAAAAGAAGGTATTCACCCGAAGTACGAAAACATCCACGTCAAATGCGCCTGTGGGACGACCTTTGAGACCCGTTCGACGCACAAGGGCGACATCGTCGTCGAAATTTGTTCGGCCTGCCATCCCTACTTCACCGGCAAGCAGAAACTGATCGACACCGCAGGCCGTGTCGAGCGCTTCCGCCGCAAGTTCGACAAGTCCGATGCCGGCAAAGCCAAAACCGCGGAGACCGCCGCGAAGTAAGCGGTACACACAAACCTCAGAGGCCTCCGCCCACGCGGGGGCCTTTGGATTTTCAAAGCCAGCTTGAAAATTTATGAAGAAGCGCTACACCCTCGAGCAGAAACGCTGGGACTCGCCCATCGACCACCCCATGCCCGAGCATAGCCGTGTTCCTGCGAGCTTCTCCATTGGCAATGTCAGGATCGAGCCTGCGACCGTACTCGCTCCGATGGCCGGCGTGACCGACACTGTCTTCCGCCGCTTCATCAAGAACGCCAGCCAGTTCACAGCTTCCGCCGGCACCGCGGACGTAACCGCAGAGACCACCAACCAACAGTCCGGTTGCGGCCTCATCATGACGGAGTTCACCTCCGCCGACGGTCTCTCGCGCATGCGCGAGGTCAAGCGCAAACGCTACCTCACCTATTACGACGATGAGCACCCCATCTCCGCGCAGCTCTTCGGCTCCAATCCGGTCACGCTGGCCGACTCTGCCCGCATCGTTCAGGACGCTGGCTTCGATCTCGTCGATCTGAATCTCGGCTGCCCTGCCAAGCGTGTCGTAGCGTGCAACGGCGGCTCCGGCCTGCTGCGCGACCTGCCGCTGATCGAGACTATCTTCAAAGCCATCCGCGCCGCCGTCACCATACCCTTCACCGTCAAGTTGCGCATGGGCTGGAACGACAAACATATCGTCTGCGTCGATCTCGCAAAGCTCGCCGAAGACTGCGGCCTCAACGCCGTCGCCCTCCACGCCCGCACCCGCGAGGATGGCTACACCGGCCAGGCCCGTTGGGAGTACATCGCCGCCTGCAAAGATGCAGTCAGGATTCCGGTTATTGGAAATGGCGACATTCGCACCCCCGAGGACGCCGCGGCGATGGTCGACGTCACCCGCTGCGACGCCGTGATGATCGGCCGCGCCGCGCCCTCAAACCCCTGGATCTTCCGCCAGATCGCGCAATACACCGCCTCGAAGGAAGCGACCGGCACAGGCGCTTACGACCAGCCCGCTGATCAGGACCGGTACCGCATGATCCGCGACTACTTCGGCATGCTGGTCGACGAGATCGCCGTCGAAGAAGCGGCCGAAGCGGCTCGCGCGGCTGCAATCACCGCCTCAGGGCAACTCGCCCGCGAGCAGCGGCACCGCGACTGCGTGGGCAAGATGAAGCAGTTCGCCAGCTGGTTCACCCACGGCGTGCCCGGCGGCGGCGCTTTGCGCAAACAGATCTTCGAATCGAAAAACGGCCCCGCTGTGCTCGACGCGATAGAAAGCTTCTTCGCGAACCGCGCTACAGCGGCTGAAAAGGACGATGCCGTCGCAGACGTTGACGAGACGATGCTCGCCTCAGCCGCTGCCTACTGCGACTGATCGACGGCATTTCGCTTGACCCGGCCCGTTCGAGTTGTACGATGTCATCACCATGAGACGAACCGTCCTGCTCGCGTGCCTGCTCTCCCTCTCCGCATCCTCTCTGATCGCCCAGCAGCCCACGCGCCCTGCCATCACCGGCATTGCCTTCGCTCGCTTCTACACCACCGATCCCGCCGCTGCGCAGAAGTTCTACGGCACTACTCTCGGCTTCGAGCGCAAGGAGACCGGCGGCATGTGGCTCTACCCAGTCAACCGCCAGCAGTGGATCGAAGTCCTCACCACGCCTCCGCCGCAACCCACATCCGCATGGCCGCCGTAGCCTTCACCACCACCAGCGCCGCTCAGCTTGAGCGCTACCTCGAAGCCCACAACATCAAGCCCGACGTCCCCCTGAAGCACGGCCAGTTCGGCGTCCGTGACCCCGAAGGCAATCTCGTGTTTTTCGTCCAGCGCGGTTCGGAGCAGCCCGCCGCAACGGCGCCGCCATCGCCTAACGCCTCCAGCACACGCATCATCCACGTCGGATTCATGGTCACCGACCGCGCGAAAGAAGATGCTTTCTGGCAGCAGATCCTCGGCTTCCGTCCCTACTGGCACGGCGGCCCCAAAGACGACGGCGTCACCAACTGGGTCAGCCTCCAGGTTCCCGATGGCACCGACTGGCTCGAGTACATGCTCAACTCCGGCCCCAATCCCACGCTCCACCAATCCGGAATGATGGACCACTTCTCCCTCGGCATTACGCACATGAACGACGCCGTCCTCACGCTCGCCCGTAATCACTGCGAAGGTCCTAACTGCGCGAAGACCCAGATGGGCCGCGACGGCAAAGTCCAGCTCAATCTCTTCGACCCTGACCAGACGCGCGTCGAATTCATGGAGTTCACGCCCGCGCAGCCGCCCTGCTGCTCCCCATTCACAGGCAAACACCCCAGCCCAAACGAAATCAACTAGCGACACCGCTCAGGGCACACGTTTCAGGGTGACATTCATCGTGGTGTCGATCGGCTTCATATCCTTGTCCAGCTGCACCAGCGCGGCGCCTTTGTCCTGTACCAGCAGCGCTTCGGAGCGCTGTTCGTTATCCGGATTTAGTTGGTAAACCGTCGCATTGTCGTCGTCCGCATCTCCACGCAGAAGCGCCCACTCCCCGCGATCGGACATCGTCACGTCGCCATGCGGCGCACCGCGATAGGTCTGGGTGCGAACGTAGATCGCATACGTCGTATCGAACTTGCTCTTGGCATAGAGTCGCAGCGTCGTCTCCAGACCTTCGCAGTCTGCGCATGGCATCGTCCCCTTGTAGACGCCAAACAAAATCGCCGTCCCCGGCCGCGGGGCTCCCGAAGCAATGTGGACTCGCACCGAATAGGCGGATGTATCCTGCGGCGCAGCGCCCGGAACCTTCTCCGCAGTCTCGAAGCCGAACACCAGCGCAGAGTCTCCAACCTTCGCTGCATTGAAGCGAAACCGCCTCGTCTGCACCGGCACGACCGCCTTCCTGTCAGCAGGCAGCACATCCTCATTCAAAGCTGACAACCCTGAGGCCTTCGGCAGATGCAACACCCAGCTGAAGCCATTGACATCGCCCGACGACAACTCCACCACAAGCATGTCGCCCAGATTCAGCGAGACATCCGTGCGGTTATCTGCCGATCCCAGAGTCACCGTCTTTGCCTGCAACGCTTGCACTGGCAGCAACACCACGCCAACCCAAATCAATAGCCCGATTCTTCGAAGAGTCATCGACGCCCCCTTGTAGTCCGTCAATCCAGCTACTCCAATCAGGCCCCGCTTCGCTTTCTCCACACCGCCTTCACCCTCGCCCGCCAGCGTTCGTCCAGTCCGACCAGAATCCACTCTACGCGCGGCGATAGATACCGCAGCACTACCTCTGTCGCAGGGTGAATGCGCAAGGACGGCGCAACCAGGTAGAGCCTCGGAGCCTCGGGCGATAGTCGCAGACCGCCAAAGTACCCGTTACGCTGGAACTCGCCCAACCCCGTGACGTTGTCGGGGTTTTGAAGATGATGCCAGCGCACGCGAACCCAATAATCAAGCCCCTGCAAGGCAAGATGCAAGTCCTCATCGGCCTTCAGCTCAATCACCGCCAGCCGCCCATCGCCGGTCACACCCAGCAGGTCGAGCATACCCCGATCCGCAGCAGCGAATGCAGGCACCTGGGTGTAAACATGCGCGGAATCAAGATGCGCATCGAGCGGTTCCACGTCGCGCCGCAACACGCTCTCCAGCCACCGCTCCGGCTGCATCCGGTAGAGCGGATCGCGCTTGTCGCCCCCGGCAGCACGCCGCTCAAACAACCGCGCAACCAGGTCGCGCAGCTCCGGTTCGTTCTCCTTCAGCAGCGAAGTTTCATTCGCTCCCGCACCGAACGTAATCTCCTGCGCGCTGTTGAACGAATTCCCTGAATACCCCATGCGCACCCGCGCAAATTCGAGCCCATGCAGCAGAAACGCCATCTCCGTACCGCTGCGAATGCGCTGCTCCACCACATCGCGCATCGTCTCCGGCACAAGCGCCATCACTCGCACGATCGACTCGGCAAATCGCTCCTGCGCAGCCTTCTCGTTCGGCGCATGCATCAGGCGAGTGGTCAGGTTGCCGTGGTCAGCAGCATCCCGCTGTTCCATCTCCTCCGTCTTCTGATCCAGCTCCCACAACTCCCACTGCGCCGCATTCGCATTCAGCCAGGCCATCCGCGACAGCGTGAGCATCGCCATGCCGCGCGGCACAATTAATTTCAATCCCTGATACAGTCGTCGACCGTCACCCGATTCGCGACAATGCTGCAGCCACAAAATTCCCAGCGTCAAAATTCCGTCGACTGTCGCCTGCGTCTCTTCCTCATTGACGGCAATGACCGCCCAGGCCTTCTGTCCTTGAACCAGCGACCCCCGCGCATACGCCGGCCCAAAACTTTTTTCGAGATCCATCGCAGTTCGAAACCCATCCGCCTTGAACTCTGGAAAGCTCCTCAGCAATACCCGCTCCAGCACGCGTAAATACTTCACCCGTGTCGCCTCGCGCGTCGACGGCGTCCGCCGGTCACGGTCCGCCACCAACTCCAGCATCTGCGGCTTCGTCTGGCCGAAGCGATACGTACTCAGACGCAGCACACCGTTGCGCGTCGCCGTCGCACCCACCCGCCGAACCAGATTCCGCTCTTCGTTCCACAGATGCAGCGTGCATCGGCCATGCTCGGTCGCCAGGCTGTACTTCGCCTCGCGCATGTCGAAGAGCACTTTGCCGTCTTCCAGCACCACGGCGCGCGAATTCTCCGCGAGAAATTGCTCCAGCGCTACTGCAACCTGCTCGGTCGTCTGTGCGGGAAGCGGCGCGGGCTCCGCGGAAGTTGCTCTTGGCGGCATAGCCGAACGCTAACACACTTACTCGCGCGCAGCCTCACACGATGATGCGACGGAATCTACAAAGCAAGTTTGAAATGAAAATCCGAGATGCGCAGACCATGGCGAAAATAAAACGCATGGGCCTCCGCTCGATAAGTTCCAGAGTCGAGCATGAACGTCGTACAGTTCGCCTCACGCGCCAGGGCGATCAACCAGTTCAGCATCGCCTCGCCATGACCTTGCGAACGCTGTGCGGCATCGGTCACCAGGTCGTCAACGTAGAGTGTGCGGCCACTCCACAGAAGCGTCTGCAGCCGAAAACCCGCGACCGAAGTCACCGAGCCTTCCTGTTCAAGAAACGCGAGTTGATACCCCTCCGCCTGTTGAATCCGCACACGGTCGACAAACTCCGCCGCGATCAGCGTCGGACGAAGCTGGCTCATCACCGGAAAACAGCGATCGATCTCTTCCTGTGTCGTGGCAAGCTGAATGGTCCGCATGTTTCGACGCTACCAACCTTCTCTGGCGCGCAGATGAGTAATGTGGGCGACATGATGGCGCGAATGCCACGCATACATCAGCGTCGCCACCTCCACCGTCATGGGACCGGTCTCCGGATGATTCCATCCCCGCTGCCATTGTTCTTCCTTCAGAGACTGCAACAACATCACCCAGCGTGCATGCAGGCTCTCGATCAACTCCAGCGACCACTCCACGGGAGCCGCCACATCGTGCAGCTTCGCCCAGGCCGCCTCATCGTAGGGCTTCACCGTCGGCCAGTCCTCGGTCAACGCCAGCTTCAACCGGATAAAGGCATTCATATGGCTGTCCGCGATGTGGTGAACCACCTGTCGCAGCGTCCACCCGTCCTCGCGATACTGCGTGCCAAGTTGCGCGAAGCTCAGTCCATCGATTGCGTTACGTAACTGCTCCGGCAGCTCCGCCAGCGTCGCAATCGCGTCGGTCCGGTCGCCGGCAGAGAGGGTCGCAGGTATAGCGAAGGGCCCAACCGGGTACCTGGGGTCGACGTCGATCAGGGACATGCGCGTTCTCCTTCCCTCTACTATGCAACGAAGCGCACGAAATTGTGTAACCTTTATCCAGTAATCGAGCCCTAATTCCATCCGGCCAGGAATCACACAACCTGCTTATGCGACCATTGGCCACACTGTTTTCCGTCTGCATTCTTCTCCCCGCACTACTCCCCGCCGCGTCCAGTCAGCCCGCGCCAACAACACAAAACCAAAGCCCCATCGGCTTCGACAGCAACGATTATCCCGGCGACGATGCTCTCCCGGCCTTGCGGCGACACTTCGCCTTTGCCGGCTATTGGCTCACCAACCCTCCCGGCGCGCACCACAATAGTTGGCTGGGTAAACGCAACGCTCTATTGCGCAATGGCTTCGGCTTTCTGGTGCTGGCAAATGGCAGATTCGAAGCCCAAATTAAGAAGGCGGGGCGATCCGGCACCACCCCGGCCGCGCTCGGGGCCAAGGACGCTGCCGTGGCCATCGCAGCAGCCAGGCGTGAACACTTCCCCGCCGGCGCCATTATCTTTCTCGATCAGGAAGAGGGCGGCCGCCTCGACGCACACCAGTCAGCCTATCTTCTGGCATGGACCGAGGCAGTAGCGCGCTCCGCCTATCTTCCCGGCGTCTATGCCAGCGGCCAGCCGGTCGCCGACGCCCCCGGCGTCACCATCACCACTATTCAAAACATTCGCGAACTCGTCGCCGCCCAGCATCTTCACCCAATCGCATTCTGGGTCTATCAGGACGCCTGCCCACCAGCCCCCGGCTGCACCGTGCAGCCTCCGCCAATCGCAGCCAGCGGAACGCCCGACATAGCTGCCTGGCAGTACGCACAATCGCCGCGCCGCAAGGAGAATACTGAAGCCTGCAGAAAAACCTACGCCGCAGACGGCAACTGCTACGCCCCCGATCTGCCGAAAATCATGCTCGATCTCTCCGTCGCAGGCTCACCCGACCCCTCGCACGGGCGCTGATATCGAATTTTTCCCGCGACCGTCTACCAGATACACTCCTCCAGGGTGCCTCGTTGATGAAGATCCGCGTCATAGCCGCGCTCGTCTGCTCAACATTCCTCCCGCTCACCCACGCGCAAACCTCTTCCACTCTTGTCGAACCAACCCTAAGCGCCCGTTCCACCCTCGTTCTCGTTCCCGCTCTGGTCCGCAGTAAGACCGGCGCTCTCATCTTCACTCTCAACGCCGGCGACTTCACTCTAACCGACGATGGCATCCCTCAAAAACTCAAGCTCGAGCAGGACAGCGGAGCCGAGCCTCTCGCTCTCGTCGTCGGCATCGAGATCGGCGGAGCCGGAGCGCGCGAATTCAATAAATACAGCTCCATCGCCCCTCCCCTCGCGCCCATGCTTGAGTCCATCGTCGGCAACGTCCCTCATAAAGTTGCCGTAGTCGCCTTCGACAGCCAACCCACGCTGTTGACGGATTTCACCGCGAATCTCGATGTTGCAGCAGACTCGATCCGATCCCTCACTCCAGGCTGCACGCGGCAACATCACCTCGACAACTGCGCCTCGCCGCTAGCCATCCATGACATCGGCCTCGGAGACAACGGAGCCGCCATCCTCGACACACTCAGCTTCTCCGTCGACCTTCTTCGCAAACAACCCCCCGAGTACCGTCGCGCTATTCTGTTGATCAGCGAGACCCTCGACCGCGGCAGCCACCTTACCCTTGAAGACGCGTTGCGCGACATCAGCGACACCAACACCGTCATCTACAGCATCGGATTCTCAACCGGAAAGTCCGAGGCGGCCCACTACGCCGCCCGGGAGCTCCCCACCCAACCCCCCGGCCGCGAAGCCGCAAGCGGTATCGTGCTCGAGAACCATCATCCCAACCCACCCCACGGCTGCATGGGGCAGGACCCCGACCCTGATCCTGACGCCACCCATAACAAGGCCATTCAGGCCTATGACTGTCTCACCCAGCTTGTCCCTCCGCTCGCATTCGCCAAGATGGCCGCCATCGCCGCCACCGACGGTCTCCGCCGCAACATACCCGAAACCGTCGCCCATCTCACCGGCGGCGAGTACTTCAAACTTACCGACGCCAAAAATCTGGGTCGTGATCTCGCAGCCATCTCCAATCACATTCCCAACCGTTACGTCCTCAGCTTCCAGCCACAGTCCCCTCACCCCGGCCTGCACGCCATTACCCTTGAACTGAAAAATTATTCAGGCCTCAGGATCACTGCCCGAAACAGCTACTGGGCCGACCCCGATAGCATTCCCACAAGTCAAACACCCGTTCCCACAACTCAAACTCCCAATCACCTTCCTTCCATCCGCTGAATCTCGGCCCTCCCTCTTGCCTCACAAAGACCCTGAAACAGCCACTTCAGCAGCGCCTTCATAATCGCGTCATTTGCCGCAGTCCTCCGCGAAGCCTAGAATCAAAGCAGATGACAATACCCCCTCCCGACCATAAACGCTACTTCATCGAAAAACTGGGCCTTTCCGAACGCCTGATGGAGCGCTGCCTGGGGGAGGCACTCTCCGCGGGAGGCGAGTACGCGGACCTTTATTTTGAATCGGTTACCTCGAGCTCGCTGGGCATCGACGAATCCCTCGTCAAATCCGCTAGCCAGGGCATCAGTGTAGGCTGCGGCATACGCGTCGTCTCCGGCGAGCGGACGGGCTACGCCTATACCGACGACCTCTCCAGCGACCGCCTTCTCCGCGCCGCCCGAACCGCAGCCCTCATCGCCAACGGCCCCGCCAAAGAGTTGATGAGCGGCTTCCGCCACACAGAAACACCTTCGCTCTACCCCGTCGCCGGCGCAACCAGCGACGCAGAAATCGCCGCCAAACTCGCCCTCATCCAGCGCGCCGACAAAGCTGCACGCGCCTACGACTCCCGCATCACCCAGGTCCGCGCCGGCTTCAGCGACGAGCTCCGCCGCATCCTCGTCGCGGCCTCCGACGGCACCTTCGCCAGCGATACCCAGCCTCTCGCACGCCTCAACGTCCTCGTCATCGCAAGGGACGGCGGAAACACCGCACGCGGCACCAGCGGCGGCGGCGGCCGCGTCACCCTCGACTTCTTTGAAGGCCGAATGTCCCCGGAGTATCACGCATCCGAGGCCGCCCGCACCGCTCTCCTTCAGCTCGGCGCCATCGATGCACCCGCCGGTGAGATGCCCGTCGTCCTCGGTCCTGGCTGGCCCGGCGTTCTCCTTCACGAAGCCGTAGGCCACGGCCTCGAAGCCGACTTCAACCGCAAAAAGACCTCAGCCTTCGCCGGGCTGATCGGAAAGCAAGTGGCGAGCACGAAAGTCACCGTCGTCGACAACGGCCTGATGCCCGGCCGCCGTGGCAGCCTCAACGTCGACGACGAAGGAACACCCACGCAGGAGACCGTCCTCATCGAAAACGGCATCCTGAAAGGCTTCCTCTCCGACAAACTCAACGCGCGCCTCATGGGCATGCCCAACACCGGCAGCGGCCGCCGCGAAAGCTACCACCACATCCCCATGCCGCGCATGACCAACACCTACATGCTCAACGGCGACGACATGCCCGAAGACATCATCAAGAGCGTCAAGCGCGGCCTCTACGCCGTCAACTTCGGCGGAGGCTCCGTCGACATCACCAACGGCAAATTCGTCTTCTCCGCCAGCGAAGCCTATCTCATCGAAGACGGCATCGTGACTCGACCAGTCAAAGGCGCGACATTGATCGGTAATGGCCCCGAGGCCCTGAAGCACGTCTCGATGGTCGGCAACGACCTGGCCCTCGACGAGGGTACCGGGACTTGCACCAAAAGTGGCCAAGGCGTGCCCGTCGGCGTAGGCATGCCCACAGTAAAGCTTGACCGCATGACGGTCGGAGGAACGGGACAATAATGGCAATCGAACGCGAAAAAATTTATGAGTGCGAAGTGAAACGCCGTCGAGTGAAACAGGGCGGAGGGTATGAGCCGTTCTGGAAGATAAAATCTGTCGCCGTCGCGCTAGCCGACAGCGATACCGAGTTTCGCTGCAAGGACTGTTACGGCGTGGTGAAGCTGCTTGGACGCAACGGCAAGGAAGGCAGCGTACCCTACGTCGAACACAAGTCCCCCGCCGACTCCGAGTATTGCGCCAACGGCCTGCTGTTCAAAAAGGCAACCGACGGACGCGCGCCCAGGCCCTCCCAACACCCCGTCGAATAGCATCTTCCTCTCTTGCACCATTTTTTTGAGACGTTGCTTTGTGCAGGACAACGGAAAGTACGAACTAACAGTACGACTCAACCGCATCATGCAATCGAGGTTCACAATGGCAGTGGAACGGGAAAGATTCTACGAATGTGAAGTGAAACGCCTCCGCGTCCGAGCAGCCGGTGGTTACGAGCCCTTTTGGAAAATCAAGGCAATTGAAGTGGCGCTCGAAGACAACGACACCGAGTTTCGCTGCAAGAGCTGTGGCGGACCCGTCAAGCTCTTCAAACGCCGTTCCGAGGATGGGCCGGCCACGCACATCGAACACAAGCTGAAGAGTGACTCGGAGTACTGTTCCGCAGGCATGTACTTCCTGAAAGCTACGGATGGCCGTCAGCCGCGGCCCTCCGCATCTCCTGTTCGCTGAAATTGCATTACGACCAATAGCTCGCTGCCATCGACCGGGCTATGCCCCTGGAATGACGCCAAGCTGCTGCATCATTGTGAAGTTATCCATCAGGATTCGGCTGTCCGCCATCTTGCCTGCCGCAAGCCGATCGATGACAACGCCCTTCACGCTGACGCTTCTGCCGGTCGCAGGAATGCCGAGAAATGGTCCCCGATGCGTCCCGGTCCACGTGAATCGCGTGACAACCTTGTCCCCGCTCGCCACCGTCTCTTCCACAACCCAGTGCATATCCGGAAATGCACCGCGCAGCATCCCGATCACCTCTTTCAAACCCTCTCTTCCCTGCTTCTGACCCGGAAGAGGATCAAGCTCCACAAAATCGGCTGCGACCAGTTCGTCAGCTTGCTCCAGCCGTCCCTGGTTGATGACCTCTTCCAAAAACCTCGTGACGACCGCCACATTCTCTGACTCTGACATTCCTGTCTCCTCTGTTCCGTACGCAAATGACTCCGCGCATCATATCAAACGCTTCGAACGCAACTCATCGCCTCTCGCGGCAGCAGAAGATTCCCCGCAAAACCAAGTATCCTGAAGAGACTATGTTGACCCAGACCACCGCGGACCTCCAGCAGTTGGCCGCAGACGTCCTCAATCAAGCCCTCAACGCCGGAGCCACCGATGCCGAAGCCGTCGTCTACGAAGGCGATGAGTTCTCTGCTCTCGTCCACTTGGGCCAGGTCGAAACCCTGAAAGAATCCAGTTCGCGCGCCATCGGTCTCCGCGTCTTTCTAAACTCCGGGAACGCCCAGCATACCGCGAGCACCTCCTCCTCCGACTTCTCGCCCGACAGCATCACCCGTCTCGTCGAAGGCGCCATCACCCTCGCCAAGATCACCAGCGAAGATCCCTTCGCCGGACTTCCCGAAGCCCACGAGTTCGGTCAACTCGACAACGACCTTCACCTCTACTTCGACGACGTCAACCAGATGCCACCCGCCGAGCGCATCGGGATCGCTCGCCGCACCGAAGCGGCCGCGTTCGCCTGCGATACGCGCATCCAGAACTCCCGCGGAAGCGACTTCGACACCGCCATCTCGCACAAGATCATGATGAACTCGCGTGGCTTCGTCGGCGAATACCGCCTCAGCTACTGCGGCTTCTCCGTCGCTCCAATCGCCCAGGACGAAAAGGGTGGCATGCAGCGCGATGGGTGGTTTTCAAGCGCTCGCACCGTAACCAGACTCGAATCCCCGGAAGACATCGGACGTGAAGCAGCACGACGCACGCTGCAGCGACTCGGCGCCCGCCAGATAAAAACCCAGAAGGCCCCGCTCGTCTTCGCTCCGGAGATCGCACAATCCATCATCGGCGACATCTTCTCCGCCGCCAACGGCGATGCGATCTATCGCAACGCCTCGTTCTTCAGCGGCATGTTGGGCGAGCAGGTCGCCGGCGAAAACATCACCGTCATCGACGACGGCACTCTCGTCTTCGACAACATCGGCGGCTTCGGCACCCGCCCCTTCGACGGCGAAGGTCTTCCCACCCGCCGCACTGTCCTTGTCGAGCGCGGCATCCTGAAGAACTACGTCCTCAACACCTACACCGCGCGCAAACTGAACATGCAATCCACCGGCAACGCCTCGCGCGGCCTTGCAGGCAATCCCGGAATCGGCGCTGGCAACTTCTACCTTGAAGCCGGCGCACTCACGCCCCAGCAGATCATCGCCGACGTCAAATCCGGCCTCTACATCACCGAGACCATGGGTCACGGCGTGAACCTCGTCACCGGCGACTACTCCGTCGGAGCCAGCGGCCTTTGGATCGAGAACGGCGAACTCGCCTACCCCGTCGAAGAGATCACCATCGCCGGCAACCTCAAAGACATGTACCGCAACATCGTCGCCATCGGCAACGACCTCATCTTCCGCGGAGCCAGCGCCGCACCCACCATCCGCATCGAAGGCATGACCATCGCCGGAGCGTAGACATCTACAGACAGAACATTGCCTTTGCTGTTGCTTGTTCTTAATCCGTGTCATCGGTGTAAATCCGTGTTAAGCCTTTAGCTCCCTGAACAATCCGCGCGGACCCACAGTCGACAAGCACAGCTACAATCCTTCTGTGGCAACGACCTTCCACTTCGATCACGTTATAGCCTTCGCACCCGAGCAAGCCGACGAAATTCTGCGCTCCGTCCCCGCACAGCCCGGAGTCTTCGCCCTCCGCGGCCCACGCGCCGAAGACGCACCCTACCTCACCCAGACCACCGACCTCCGCCGCCGCATGCGTCGTCTTCTCGACCCGCCTGAATCGCAATCCAAGCGCCTAAACCTCCGCGAAAAAGTCGCCCGCATTGAGTACTGCATCACCGGTTCCACCTTCGAGTCCTCACTCGTCCTCTACGACGCCACCGCCGCCCTCTTCGGCCACACCGAAGCCCGCCACCGCCTCAAACTCCACACCCCCTACTTCCTCCGCATGACGACGGAGAACGCCTTCCCCCGCGTCTACTCCACCAACAAGCTCTCCAAACGCGGACTCGCCCAGATGTACGGCCCCTTCCCCTCGCGCCTCGCCGCCGAGCGTTACTGCGACGCCGTCCTCGACCTCTTCAAACTCCGCCGCTGCTACGAAGACCTCGCACCCTATCCCGAGCATCCCGGCTGCGTCTACGGCGAGATGAACAAGTGCATCGAGCCCTGCAAGCAAGCCTGCACCCCGGAACAGTACGCCACCGAAGCCGCTGCTGTGAAAAGATTCTTCGACACCCGCGGCGAAAGCATGATCGTCGAAATCGGCCTCGCTCGTGAAGAGGCCTCCTCGGGAATGCAATTCGAAAAAGCCGCTGCGCTCCATGCCCAGTGGCAAAAAGTAAAAGCCGCGCAGACCCTCGCCGACTGGATCGTCCGCCCCGTTCCCAAACTCCGAGCCGTTATCGTCCAGCAAGCCGCGCCGGACCAGGCCCATCCCGACCGCGCCGCGCTCTTCCTTCTTGAAGCAGGCTGCCTCGTCGGCCCCGAACCCCTCTCCACTCTCGGCGTTCGTGCCGTGCGCGAACAGACCAGTGTCGGCAGCTCTCTCTTCGCCCAGCCCCTGATGTTGCAGGCTGTGCCGCTTCAGGCCGTCCCGCTCGAAGGCGAACCGATTGTCGACAGCGCCGTCAACTCCCCGGAAGATCGCGCAGGCCACGCCCTCGCAGCGCTCGAAGAAAAAGCCGGCAAGCCCAACGATCTCGCCCTGCTCAGCGACCACCTCTCTCTCCTCCGCCGCTGGTACTACCGCCCCGAAAAACAACGCATCGGCGAAATCTTCTTTGCCAATGAAGATGGAACCTGGCCCATCCGCAAAATCCTCCGCGGCGCCGCCCGCACTGTCATTGGCGACCCCAAACCCATCGCCGAAACCCAACGCCACGCCGCCAAAGCAGCAAAAACGAAAATCCTCCACGAAGGCCGTCCCGACGTCGAACGAGTGGTTCCTGTGGTGCGGAAGAATAGTTGATACGCGGAGCTGGAAGATTGTCTTTTCGTTCAAAGATTACAATTCCTCATCGTATGAACAAGAACCGTTGGGCGCTACTGATCGCGGCAGTTGCTCTACTGATTGTTTGTGTGCTTGCGATCGAGAACACAATCGAGAAACGAGCAGAGCGGAAACGCCAAGCCGAATACGAGGCCACTGTCAGGGAGTATTCCGCGGCGCTGAAGTCAGGCATGTCACGGAGCGAAGTAGAATCCTATCTTCGACAGAGAGGTAGCTCTTTCCGACAAATGTGCTGTATACGGGCTCCGAGAAATGCATATGCCGATCTCGTGAAAATTGGCCAGGAAAAAGCACCTTGGTATTGCAGCAAATACAACGTCTACGTAGCTTTCGATTTTGAGACAACCGAGCCTCATGGCATGAGTACGGACGCTCGCGATTCAGACAGACTGGAAACTGTATCCCTCTTTCCCTGGCTGGAAGAGTGTCTCTGAATAGAAACTCATGGATTTCGAGCACTGATAGACTCTCACTCAGGAGCAATCCCCAAGTGATCGAACTGGCATTCTCCATCCTCGCCGCCGACTTCGCCCACCTCGCCGACGAAGTCGCCGCCGCCGAGCGCGGTGGCGGCACCATCGTCCACGTCGACGTCATGGACGGCCACTTCGTCCCCAACATCACCTTCGGACCCGCCATGGTCAAGGCCGTCCGCAACGTCACGAAGCTCCCCCTCGACTGCCACATGATGGTCGAAAACCCCGACGACTTCATCCCCGACTTCGCCGAGGCCGGCGCCACCATGATGTCCGTCCATCAGGAAGTCTGCCGCCACCTCTACCGCACCCTGCAACACATCGCCAAACACGGAATGCAGCCCGCCGTCGTCATCAATCCCGCCACCCCCGTCGACACCCTGGTCGAAGTCCTTCCCATGGTGCATCATGTGCTCGTCATGAGCGTCAATCCCGGTTTCGGCGGACAGGAGTTTCTCCCCCTCGCCCTCGACAAAATCAACCACTTAGCCGAGATCCGCGAGGAGATGGGACTCAACTTTCGCATCGAAGTCGACGGCGGCATTGCTCACGATACCGTCGCTTTGGTGGTCGAAGCAGGAGCGGACATGCTGGTGGCCGGTTCGGCAATCTTCGCCCCGGGCAAAACCGAGCAAAACGCCAGAGAATTTTTGAAACGCGCGCGCGCCGCCCAGTAAGCACAAACCCGGCGGGAAGTTTAGAATGAGAAGCAGCCTGAGCGCCCCCGGCGCGAGGCAAAATGGAGTTGATTGCGGATGAACAAGCGTTCCTTTTTTCCAACCGTCAGAGCGAACGCGTTGGCCGGCATGGTCACCGTCGCTTTCGTCGTCTCTTCCATGGCCGCAATGGCCCAGGTCACCGGCTCCTCCCAAACGACAACGGACGCAAACGGCAGGCAACAGGAGAGCGTTACCCTGTCGGCTCCTGTCAATAAAAAGGATGACAAGGTCGTTCAAACCAAGGACACCAAGAAAGAGCTGCGCAAGGAAAAGAAGATCGCGCCGGTTGACGCCGGCCTGCCCGACAAGGTCCTCTACGATAAGGCGCTCGACGCCACCAAACGCGGCCACTTTGACGTCGCCCGTCTCGACCTCCAGACCCTGCTCAATACCTATCCCGACTCCCAGTATCAGATGAAGGCCAAGCTCGCCATCGCCGACAGTTGGTATAAGGAAGGCGGCACCGCTGCTCTCACCCAGGCCGAGCAGGAATACAAGGACTTCATTACCTTCTTCCCCAACGCACCCGAGGCCGCCGAGGCCCAGATGCGTGTCGGCGACATCTACTTCCGTCAGATGGATAAGCCCGATCGCGACTACTCCAAGGCGACCCATGCCGAAGAAGAGTATCGCCTGATGCTCCAGCAGTTCCCCGACTCGGTCCTTGTTCCCCAGGCCAAACAGCGCTTGCGCGAGGTGCAGGAGGTCATGGCCACACGCGAGGCCGCCATCGCCGAGTTTTACGCAACCCGTGGCACCTGGCCGGCAGTCATCGCACGATACCAGACCGTCGTCGACACCTATCCCCAGTACAGCCACATGGACGACGTGTTGATCGGCCTCGGTGATGCCTATGAGGTCGAAGCCCGTTTCGTCCGGAACACGAAGCTCCCCGAAGCCGGCAAGGCAAAGCTCGAAAAGATCTACGACGATGAAGCCATCGCGGCTTACTCCAAGGTTGTTCTGGAACACTCCGCCTCTCCCCATGTCGAAGACGCGCGCGACCGCCTCGATGCCATGGGCGTCCCCGTTCCCAAGCCCACACCCGAGCAGGTCGCCGCCAGCGTCGCGCTGGAAAACAGCCGCAGGCAATATCGTCTGCAGGATAGAGCGACCCTCCTGTTCATGCACCAGCCTGACGTCGTTCTGGCTGCCCGCGAGGGTGATCCGACACTGGTAGACCCGACGCCCACGCTCGCGCCCCACGTAACCCAGAAGATGATCTCGGACTTCAATGAGGCGATCAATCCCGGCGCCAATAACGCACCGGCCACTCCGGCGAATAACACGGCGGCCGCACCCGATACCACAGCAGCAGCCCCCGCCTCGACTTCCACCGCAGCCCCGGCAGAGCCGCTCAAGTTCCAGGACGTTCCCGCCGCAGAGGCAGCCGCATCGTCGGGAACCTCTGCCGTGACCAGCGAATCGGGCAGCTCGGCCGCTCCTCCTCCAGCCAGCGGAAATAGCATGGGCGTCGAGATTCTCACGCCGGGAGCCACGGCAAACCCGCCCGCGACCTCCGCCAGCCCAGCCAATAATGGCGGACTTAAAGCTGTCGGGCCCGAAAACGCAACCCCGTTGCCCGCAGCGGAAAAGCCTGCCCCTGCCCCGGGTCAGGTGAACGACGTCGCGCCCGGAACAGAGCCCGCCGCCCAGGCCCCTAACGCCAACGGAAAGAACCCCAAGCCGGAGTTCGACAAGAGCGACGAGTCTTCTTCCAAACACAAGAAGAAGAAAGGTCTCTCGAAACTGAATCCGTTCTAACTTCTACAGGCAAACCGCAAGACAACAAGACCAAAAGAGGGATGCAGCCAACCGGCGCATCCCTCTTCATTTTTGCCTGTCTCTCGTCCCTGCCCACAAATCAATTCATCAGAATCCCCGGCCCTGCGGATACGCCGGAAACTGATACCGGTTCCTTCGCACCAGATACACAATCAGCCAGATCAGTCCGATCAGGATCAGCAGCGGAGCGAACGGAAGCAGCAGCCACAGACGTCCCGGCAACACCATGCTCGATCCGTGGACCATCGCCCCGGGCCCCGAATTCACATCCGCCCCCGCAACCGCCAGATCGCCGTCGACCGTCGACCCTGGTCCCAGGTTCAGATCCGCCCCCAGCGTCGCGACATCGCCCGAGATTCTCCGTCCCGGAGCGACATCCACCTTCCCGAACATCACCGCAACGTCCCCTGCGACGTCGCCATCGACATGAACATCGCAGAACATGCACGCAATGTCACCGGCTTTCGATCCTGCTGGAACCGTGATGTCGCCGCCAAAACTGACGCGGTCGTTGTCCGAACTTGCGGCCGCAGGCAAAGTCACGGAAAAAATGAGCGTAACGGCGAGGAGCAATCTACGCATGAAAACACCTCTTCGGGTTAGTGTACGGCGATAGTGACGGCGATAGGAGCTTCGAGTGCAGGTCGTTTGGACACGAATCCCGGCCACCCTGCAGCGGCGTCCGGGAACGCAACCCACAACTACCCGTGGATGCTACCCTTAAAGCACTCATGAGCGAGAACTCCAGAAACCACGAGCTGCCAAAGGCATACGATCCGTCTGTCATAGAAGAGCGCTGGGCCAGATACTGGGTTGAGGAACACCTTTTTGACGTTCCAACCCCCAAGAGTACGCAGGACACAGAAGAAAAGTTCACCATCCTCCTGCCTCCGCCCAACGTCACCGGCCGCCTCCACATGGGCCACATGCTCAACCAGACCGAAATGGACATCCTCACCCGCTGGCACCGCATGCTTGGCGACCTCGCCGTCTGGATCCCCGGCACCGACCACGCCGGCATCGCCACCCAGATGATGGTCGAGCGTCAACTCAAAGAGGAAGGCGTCACCCGTCAGCAGCTGGGCCGTGAGGCCTTCGTCGAGCGCGTCTGGTGCTGGCGCAAGCTCTACGGCGGAGCCATCCTCGACCAGATGAAGCGCCTCGGAGCCTCCGTCGACTGGTCCCGCGAATACTTCACCATGGACGACCGCCTCTCCCCCGCCGTCAAAGAAGCCTTCGTCCGTCTCTACGAGCAGGGCCTCATCTATCGCGGCGCCTACATCGTCAACTGGGATCCCAGCATCCAGACCGCCGTCTCCGACCTCGAAGTCGAGCACGAAGAGCGCCTCGGCAAGCTCTACCACATCAAATATCCGCTCGCAGACCGAACCGGTTTCATCACCGTCGCCACCACGCGCCCCGAAACCATGCTCGGCGACACCGCCATCGCCGTAAACCCCGCCGACCCACGCTACACCTCCGTCATCGGCAAAAAAGTCCGCGTCCCCCTCACCGAAATTAACGGAAATCCAACCCGCGAAATCCCCATCCTCGCCGACGACTGGGCCAAGCCCGAGTTCGGCACCGGAGCCGTCAAAGTCACACCCGCGCACGACCCCAACGACTTCGCCATCGGCCAGCGCCACAACCTGCCCCAGCTCAGCATCCTCGACGAGACCGCGCACATCGACCTCCCCGGTTCACCCTACGACGGCCTCGACCGCTACGTCGCACGCGAAAAAATCGTCGTCGACCTCGACGCCCTCGGCCTCCTCGCCGCCGTCAAAGACCACACCAACTCCATCGGCCTCTCGCAGCGCACCGGCGTCGTCATCGAGCCGCGCCTCTCGCTCCAGTGGTTCATTGCCGTCAACAAAACTCCGCACACCGGCGGCAACAGCATCGCAAAAGACGCCATCGATGCCGTCGAATCCGTCAACGGCGAAAAAGCCGCCATCCACTTCACCCCTGAGATGTACAAAAAGATCTACCTCGAGTGGATGACCAACCTCCACGACTGGTGCATCTCCCGCCAGCTCTGGTGGGGCCATCGCATCCCCGCGTGGCACTGCAAACCCTGCGGCGGAATCACCGTCTCCCGCGATACCCCAACCACCTGCGGTAACTGCAACTCCACCGAGATCGTTCAGGAAACCGATGTCCTCGATACCTGGTTCTCCTCCGGCCTGCTTCCCTTCACCACCCTTGGCTGGCTGGCAACTGAGAACGGAGAACTGAGAACGGACATCTGCACTCCTGATCTCGCGAACTTCTACCCAACCTCGCTCCTCGTCACCGGCTTCGACATCCTCTTCTTCTGGGTCGCCCGCATGATCATGCTCGGCTGCCACTTCACCCTCGACGTCCCCATGCCCAACGGCAGCAAGCGTCCGCTCGCCGAAGCCGTCCCCTTCCGTGAGGTCTACATCCACGGCCTCGTCCGCGACGCCGACCGCCAGAAGATGTCCAAGACCAAGGGCAACGTCATCAACCCCATCGACATCATCGAGCGCTTCGGCACCGACGCCGTCCGCTTCACCCTCGCCTCCATGGCCTCGCCAGGCACCGACATCGCCTTCAGCGAAGCCCGCACCGAAGGCTACCGCGCCTTCGCCAACAAAATCTGGAACGCCGCCCGCTTTCTCTTCATGAACATCGAACGCGCTAAAGAGGCAGGCTACAAGATGACGATGCGCGATATCAGCGCAGTCACCGAACTCCCCGCCGACACCCCCCTCGAAACTCGCTGGATCTTCGACCGCCTCAACGCCGTCTCCACCGCCGTCGACAAGGCTCTCGCTGACTACCGCTTCGACGAAGCCGCCAACGCCATCTACCAATTCTTCTGGGGCGAGCTCTGCGACTGGTACCTCGAACTCGTCAAACTCCGCCTCAACTTCGACGCGCCCCCAACTTCGCCCTCCGATAACACCGTCATCCTGAGCGAAGCCTCGCAGTCTCACCGCGAGGCGCAGTCGAAGGACCCCGAAGGTATTAGGCCCACCCAAACCGCCAAAGAGCCTTCCGCCACAGAACGAAACACCATCGCCCTCGCCCTCGCCTCCCTCGTAGCGGTCTTTGAAGCATCACTCCGCCTCCTCAGCCCCTTCATGCCTTTCATCACCGAAGAGATCTGGCACGCCCTCTACAACGACGCGCCTCCTGCAAAATCCATCGCACTCACCCGCTACCCCCAGGCCACCGACTTTCCTGCCGACCCCATCGCCGCCAGCGCCATGAAGATCATGCAGGACCTCATCACCACCGTCCGCGCCCTCCGCAAAGAACTCAGCGTCCCCGAAAAAGAATCCGCCCCCATCCACCTTCACGCGAACAATCGCATCCTCGCCATCGCCGACGCCAATCAGGACATGCTTGCCCGCATGGCCCGCGTCCAATCCATCGAATTCGCCGCCACTCCACTCTCCGGCTCCAACGCCCGCAGCACATCCGACTTCGACGTAGCCGTCCTCTACGAGCGCCAGATCGACATCCCCGCCGAGCGCGAGCGCCTCACCAAAGATCTCGCCAAATTCGAAAAAGGCCTCGAAGCCGCCAACCGCCAGCTCGGCAACCAAGCCTTCATGGCCAAAGCCCCCGCGCACATCGTCGAAGGCCTGCGCAAACAACACGCCGAAACCCGCATCCTCTACGACAAAACCAAATCGGCCCTCGACGCCCTCGGCTAACCGATCGCTCACTGACCTTTCTGCCACAACGACGTCCAAGAAACTAACCTGTGCGCCGCGCCTCCATCATCTCCGCGTTTCTGGTCGTCATGATCGCCACCTCAACCTTCGGTTGCGCGACTGGGATTGCGGCAACTACCAGCAGCGCGGAAATCTCCTGTTCCCATTCGGGTAGCCGCCGGGCCTGTGCCCGGAAGAAATCCAGCGCATCGACAACCAAAGAGCCAGCCTGCATCCATACACTGAAAGCGCAGCAGGGACAGTGCAACCTGCGCAGCTTGACGCAATTTCAGTTTGCGGAGTTTCGCCAGTTTGCGATCGGAAGCCCGCTCAGCAACTCACACGACAAAGCTTCACCCCGGTCTGACGCAACCATCCTTGTGTCGTCGATCGGCTCTCCAGAGACCGATCGCGGTCCTCCAGTCTCCTAAAAGCACACGCCTTTCTGCGCATCGAGCCATCGGTGTCTCTGCTCGTGCGTTTGTTCTGGTACAGGAAACTGATTCTCAAGGAGCTAGCTGTGAAAATCTTCTCTCGCATTTTGTTGTGCCTGTTTTTCGCTACGGTCGGCCACGTTGTATTGGCTCAGGCCGCCCCCACAATCAGCGGATCGCTGGACTACTGGATTACCAACACAGAAAAGGAGGTAATCTCTGCCGCCGATGCCATGCCCGAAGACAAGTACGCCTTCGCGCCAACCATCGGTGAATTTGTCGGTGCTCGCACCTTCGCTCAACAGGTCAAGCACCTCGCAGCCAACAATTATCGTATGGCTGCGTACATGCTCGCAGAGGTGCCCACTCGCGATCAGGAGTCTGAGACCGGGCCCGATGCAGTACGATCCAAAGGCCAGATCATCGATTACCTCAAAGGCTCGTTCGCAGCTCTGCATCGCGCTGTCGCTTCGATCAATAGAGAGAACGTAGTGCAGCCATTGGCCATTCCTCTCGCGCAGAAAACCCGCCTTCAACTCGCCGTTGACGTGATCGCCCACTCTTACGATCACTATGGTCAGATAGTGGAATACCTGCGCATGAACGGCATCGTCCCCCCTGCGAGCAGAAGGTAACCGCACTCTGATCAAACCATGCCGCACAACGCGTCCCGGCGTGTCGTGCGGCATCCACTAAACATCGAATCATTCTGCCCTCGCACGTCGATCGCAAACGATCTCGCATCCGCGCGCGTCACCCCAGAATCACCGAAGAAAATTCGCTCGTGCGATACAGCGTCACCGTCGAGAACGCGATCGGGACCCGAAAACACAACTTTTCAGGCACAACGAAGATCACTTCCCATATGCTTCGCGATCACGGACTGGGCAGTAATCTTCGTTCGAGGCACGACGCGAAGATAGACCCTTATTGGGCATGGATCAAACAGTTTCCTGGTTCAAAGAAAATGGATTACCAACCGCGCAAACGAGCAGAGTCATATCGTCGTGCTGTGGTGCGCCGGAAGTGAATTTATCGGCGGTTTCGAGAATGCAGTTGAGAAGTTGCTGTGCCGTACTGGCGCAGCCGGGTTGAGCGAGAAGCTTTTGCGCGCAGGCAATCATGCGTTCTTCGCCCCACTCCTCGTCTGCATGGTTCATTGCTTCTGAGATGCCGTCGGTGAAGGCGAGCAGGACGTCGCCTGGGTGCATGGGAATGGTCGCCTGCGCATATTCGGCTTCAGGAAGAAGGCCCACGACGGTGCCCGTAGCTTCTAGCGAGATTGCCTGATCGCCGCGGAGAATGTAGGGAGGATTGTGACCGGCGTTGACATAGGTGAGGAGATGGGTGAAGGGATCATACTCGGCGTAGAAGAAGGTGGCGTAACGGTTGTTGGTGGAAGACTCGTAGACGAGATTGTTGACATGGCGGATGAGGCTTTCGAGATCGCCCAACTGAAGACTGGCGATGCTGCGAAGACTGGCGCGCAGGCCCGCCATGAGGAGCGCGGCGGAGACACCTTTGCCCGAGATATCGCCCAGAGCGAGCGCGAGGCGTCCGTCGCTCAGGACGAAGAAATCGTAGTAGTCGCCGCCCACCGCCTGGGCTGGACGACAATAGCCAGCGAGGTCCACGCCGGTAACTTTGGGGTAGCTCTGGGGGAAGAGGCGCTCCTGAACCTCGCGGGCGATCTCGATCTCGCGCGAGATGCGTTCGCGCTGGGTGATCTCAGTGGTGAGATTTTCGAGGAGTTCGGCGTTTTCGAGGGCGAGACCGGTCTGCGAGGCGATGGTCTGGAGAAGTTGGCGGTCGGTTTTGGTGTAGGGCTCTTCGGAGCGTTTAGGGCCGAGAGCGATGACTCCAGCTAGGCGATTGCGCCCGGGGAGAGGGACGAGAAGTTCGGTGGAGAGATCGGCGAGAGCTGTACGCTCAGCGTCGGTGGCATCGACCAGCCAGCTGGAAGGGTCGTCGCGGTAGACACTAGCAGGGGCCTTGGCACGGGCCAGGGTGGCGATGGTCGTTGACGTTGCCGGGAGAGAGAATAGCTCGGCTGTGCGGGGTAAAAGTGGGGCGCCGGTTGCGAGTTGAAGGCGAAAGGTATCGCCCGTGCGGAGGAAGACGGCGATGCGGTCAATGTGGAGGGTATCGCCGAGGCGCTGGGTGATGGTGTTGATGAGAGGAGCGACTTCGGTGAAGTTGCGGGCCTCGTCGGAGAGTTCGGAGAGGAGCTGCTCGGTAGAGTAAGCTTCGCGGAAGAAACGCTGATCGATTCTTTGCTGGAGACGCCTGGAGAGGACAAAGCGAAAGGCGACAAAGCAGCCGAGAATACCGAACATGCGGACGATGTCGACGTTGCGCTGCTGATCCGGATGTTTGAAGAACTGCATGAGGGTGAGGCCAAGCCAGAGGCCGAGAAGGACGCGCAGAATGTTGATGGACTGACGGGCCAGCGCGTAGCGAGTGCCCTGACGGATGAGGATGCGGAGATCCATGGCCCGTTGGACGACAACAACGTAGGCAAGTGACAGTGGAAAAAGAAGCAGTGTGCCGAACACTGCGATGATGATCCATTGCGAGACGTTCTGGCCGACATCTGTTTTATAGAAGATCGACCGGATTACCAGAATGGCTAATGGGGTGAGGCCAATACACGATCCAACGTAGAGGATACGAAGACGGCGGCGAGCGTCTCCAGTTGCCGTGCGTAGTTTGGGACCGAGAGTGAGGAAAAAGTAGGTGATAGCACCAGCTTCGGAGATGCCCTGAGTGGCGCTGATAGAAGAAAGATATGGGATGAGCCAACGGTCCGCTGCGAAGTTGTAGGAGCTAGCGTAAGCGTAGAAGATATCCAATGGGAAGAGAACGACGACAGGTACGATAAACAGCCATTTGATCCAGGGGAAGCGGATGTCGATTTGCGAGCGCTCCGGGAAGTAAATGCCGAAGGCCATGAGACAAAGCGGCATCGCTGTCTGCGCCAGCGTTGACCAGAACATCGCTACGGCCATCAGCGGACTGTAGAACTGATGCCCCGGGATGAAGAGTGCGTCAAAGTACGCGAGGATCCCAAGGATAAGCCACGCAAACACGCTGCGGGGGCGCGCAAAGACGACATAGAGGCCCGTGAGCAGGCAGAAGAGGGGCAGGAAAAAAAAGATGCTCTTAATGACCCAGGCATAAAGTGGGGCAGGGACGGTGCGCTCCGGCCGGAGAACGATGACAGCAGTGGAAGGCGGCGCCTGCGGTAGCGCGTCGTGGCGATGGAAAGTGACGGTAAGGGTTTGACCTGGCTTACTTTGCCGAATCTGTTTGAGAAGAACTGCATTCCCGGTCAAGGGATGACCGTTGATGGTGAGTACAGTGTCTCCCTCGTTAAGACCCGCGGCTTTGGCTTCAGGTAACGCGAGAATAAGAGTGTTACCAAGGTTGCCCCCATAAAAGGGCTGGCTAACGCGATCTTGACCGTGAGCCAGATTCGCGAAGTTGTGGATGGTCCCGAGATAGACGTGCGTCAGGGCCAGGACGGCCACGAGCGCGAGAAGCGTGTACTGGAGGCGGGCGGATCGCTGCAGCATAAGATAAAGACTGGCTGAATCTTAGCAGCCAGTCCATAGTTTGAAGCGGATTTGCCCGCTGTTATTTCTTTGGATGGCTGGCGATTATCTGAACCTTGAGCTTGTTGTAGGTGGCCCATTCAGTTCTAGGTAGCAATCTTCTTTTTGGGGTATGACCTGCAAGTAACGAGAAACGCCTTGCGTTTACTAACCCACGGAACCCCAGAGGCCAACCAATCCAGACATGATTGCGTAGTTCACCCAAAACACTGTTTTTCGCGGCAACTTCGCTCGTTCCGGAACCGACGCTGACCCATTACCGATTCTTCGGTAGTGGGACAGTTGCTGGGAACGACTCAAAGTTGCCGAAGATTACTTCCGATAAGCCGACATATCGTTGCTGATCCGGTGTCAATGAGGCGCATTGGCGATTTCGCATAAATCCAGAGTCATTCCTGGCGGGTTCTATCGACCAATTTTCACCGACTAGACCATAACCATAGTAGACAAAGGAGATTCCCGCGTTTGGTAGACTGGGCTGCCTTAACAAGCGACCTGCCGCCGCCTGAGACTCTTGGCGGGACCACATTTTTTTGAGGAGTTTCCTGATGGACCTTGACGTGAACCGGAACAAGCTCACTCGGCGGCATGCCGTCACTCTGCTCGGAGCCGGTGCGATTGTTCCGCTGGGCAGATTCAAAGCACCGAGCTCTTCCATGTTCTCTACGACGAACAAGGCTCGTGAGGACCTTTACTATACCAGTCTCACGGAAGTCGGCCGGCGAATCCGGTCGCGCGATCTTTCCCCTGTAGATCTGACCCAACTTATGCTGGACCGCATCGCAAAGGTCGATCCCCGGTTGAAGAGTTATGCCACGGTGATGAGTGAACAGGCTCTCGCAGATGCTAGAGCGGCTCTTCAGGAAATTGGAGCGGGACGATATCGCGGGCCGCTTCACGGCGTTCCGATCGGGATCAAGGATCTGTGTTACACAAAGGGCGTCCGCACCATGGGCGGCACTGCCGTTCTCAAGAATTTTGTACCGACTTTCGATGGCACAGTTGTCACTAAATTACGAGCTGCAGGCGCCGTGGTGCTGGGAAAATTGAATCTTTCAGAAGGAGCCGCCGCCGGCTACAACCCGTCTTTCGATGTTCCTCTTAACCCGTGGCGGGCGGACCGATGGCCGGGTATGTCGTCCAGCGGATCGGGGGTAGCTACAGCGGCAGGCTTGTGTTTCGCTGCCATCGGAACCGATACCGGGGGTTCGATCCGGAATCCTGCATCGGCTAATGGCGTCGTGGGCCTGATGCCAACCTATGGCCGCGTGAGCCGCTTCGGCGTCCTGCCAATGGCGCCTTCACTCGACCACGTCGGGCCGATCGCACGCCGAGTGGCAGACGCCGCGATCATGTTCGATGCGATCGCTGGCTTCGATCCGCAGGACCCAACGTCGCTAAACGAGCCGCGATCGAACGCGCTTGGCCAGACCGGCCAGGGTGTCAGGAATCTACGAATTGGCGTCGACCGCACATACGCGTTTCAAGGCATTGACAGCGGTCAGGCTGCGGCTATCGAAGAAGCGCTCAAGGTGCTTGCGGGCCTTGGCGTGCGTATCGTCGATGTAAAAATTCCGGACCTTACGGGGGTCGTTGAGACGTGGATGACGATCTGTTCTTCTGAGATGGTGGCAGCGCACGCGGCGAACTACCCGTCTCGCGCCAGCCAATATGGTCCCTACCTGCGGGAGTTCCTCGAAGACGGTTCTCGAGTGACGACGCAGCAACTTTCAGCCGCTCGAAAGCGGCGTGCCGAGCTGACAGCGCAATTTGTCGCGTTGCTGGATTCGGTTGATGCGATGGCCGGACCGGCGGGTGGCGATCCAGCGTGGCCCATCACTCACGAATTGCAGGTCGGACCGCTGCCTGCCTACCATGCGGCCTGGTCTGCTGCCGCGCCGCGGAGCGCAGAGTTCACGATGCCGATGGACCTCGCCGGGGTGCCGGCAATCTGTCTGCCTTGCGGGTTCGCGGCGGAGGGTGTTCCGTACAGCATCCAGTTCACGGGCCGTCGGTTAAGTGAGGGGATGCTGTGCCGCATTGCTCATGCCTATGAACAAGCGACCAACTGGCACGACCTGCATCCGAACCTGTAAGGGAATCGCGGCATGGATCGTGCGTTGATGAGAACAGGGCGAGTCACTCATCGACCTCAGATTATGGATCAGACATATTGCACGGGCGGATTAGTCCTCATAAACGCCTTGCGTTTACTAACCCACGGAACGCTAGGTGCCAACCAATCTAGGCATGATTGCGTAGTTCGCTCAAAACACTGTTTTCGGCAACTTCGTTTGTTCCGGAACGAACTGACCCACTACCGATTCTTCGCCTCATGAGAGTAGACTTCGCGCCTCCCATGAGCTTTGGATCGAAACCATCGAACCGGCTTACATTCCAAAAAACAGAATGGAGCAAGCCCCATTGCAACACTTTTCACATAACTTGACAGGCAAAATGGCGCTCGCTTCGCGCGATTGATCTAGAATCAATGGATCGTAACCTCGGAGCACGCCATGAGCCGAGTTCTTATCATCGGAAACCACCAGATCAGCCGCGAGATTGGCGACATCCTCACCAAGGCAGACTTGCCCCTGGACTATGCCGCAGGTCCCGTCGACGCGCTCCAGCGTCTCCGCAGTCGAGCCTTCGGCGTCGTCCTCACCAGCGCTGACAGCGTCATCGAAGAAGCCATCGCGCTTCTCGAAGAGATGCGCTCCATTCGGCCCGGACTCAAGTGCATCGTCCTCGCACCCCACACCACGCCCGACGAAGTGATCGCCGCTCTCCGCGCCCGCATCTTCGCCTGCTTCACCCCGCCATTCGATAACCACGAGATCGCGAACCTCGTCCGCGGCGCCGCATCCGACAATCAATGGCGCGACGACATCGAAATCCTCTCCGCCCGTCCCGGCTGGGTCTCCGTCCGCGTCAACTGCCGCCTCCTGACTGCCGAACGGCTTCTCTCCTTCGCCAAAGAACTCAGTGACCAGGTGCCCGAGGACGCAAAGCTGGACATCATGCAGGCCCTGCGCGAGATTCTGCTCAACGCCATGGAGCACGGCGCGGCTTTCAATCCGGAACAGGTCGTCGAAGTCACTGCCATCCGTACCGGGCGGGCGATGGTCTTTCGGGTCCGCGATCCCGGCGCAGGCTTCCGCCGCGATTCACTCAGCCACGCAGCCACCCACTCTTCCCCCACCGCACATATCACGCAACGCCAGGAAGAGGGGATGCGCGCCGGCGGTTACGGTCTGCTCCTCGCCAGCGGCACCGTCGACGAGCTCATCTACAACGAGATCGGCAACGAAGCCATCCTCATCAAATACCTCGACTCAGATCCAGACCCAAATCCGGCCGCCACCTGAGACCAGCGGCCTTCAGATTTTTCTCCCGCTCGCTTAAAATAGGAGCTGTTATGCCCTTCCCGATTAAAGTCTGCGCCGTCTGCGCCGAAGAGTTCGAACTCAAACCCGACAAGCCCGGCTTCGCCAATCGTTGCCCCGAGTGCAGCGTCCCCGAACCGGACAGCCCCGCAACCAGGGGCCACATGACCGCCGACGAGCGCAAAAACCAGCGCGAAGCTAACGAGGCTCGAAGGCAGGCAATGCGCAATCTCCTGTACCGCAAGGACAGCTGACCCATCCCCACAGGACCGAAAAGAATTCCACAGAATTATTTTCAAAAACTGGAAAATTTTCGTCGCCCAGAATCGTGGTGCTTCCTCACCGCGTTTCACCATCAATTCACCACAAACTCACCACAAAAAACCGCGTTCAACCACCCGTTTTTTTGAAAAACCCCCTCAAAAACGCCCATAAAACGTAAAAATATCGTTCCAGCCAGCGCCGAAATAAAATTCGCCGAAAAACGGGTTAGGATGACTAAATGGACTGGAAGAGCAAACGGGTAGGCGCAATCCTCGAAGCTGCCCTCGCTGAAGACCGGGTCACCAACGACATCACCACAGCACTCACCATTCCACCCAATCTCCGCGCCTCCGGAACCATCATCGCCAAACAGGCCTGCGTCGTCTCCGGCCTCGGCTGTATCCCCTTGTTTCTAGAGATCTTCGCGCGCATGTCCTCCACGCCGGTAGGCCGCTTCGAAGTCGTCAGCCACCCCGAAATCTTCGACGGAGTCAAAGTAAAGAAAGGCCAGACCCTCGCCGTCATTCGCCATAACGCCGCAGCCATCCTCTCCTGCGAGCGCGTCATCCTCAACCTCATGCAGCGCATGAGCGGCATCGCCACGCTCACCCACGAGTTCGTCAAAGCCGTCGCGGGAACCAAAACCAAGGTCCTCGACACCCGCAAAACCATCCCCGGCCTTCGCGTGCTCGACAAATATGCCGTCTCCTGCGGCGGCGGCGTGAATCACCGGCTCGATCTGCAGGATGGTATCTTGCTCAAAAATAACCACATCTCGCTGGGTGGAGGCATTCCTACGGTGCTTGCACTCGCCATGAAAAATCGCAAAACCACGCAGTGGATCCAAGTCGAAGTCCGCACCCCGGCCGAGTTGGAACAGGCAATCGCCGGTGGCGCAGAATCCATTCTGCTCGACAACATGACGCCATCCCAGGTAAAAAAAGCCGTCAGACTCATTCGCGCAAAACTCCCCAATGTTCCCATCGAAGCCTCTGGCAACATGAATTTGAAGACAGTGCGAAAGTATGCGCTTGCCGGTGTAGATTTCGTCTCCGTCGGCGCCCTCACGCACTCCGCCGCCGCCGCCGACTTGAGCATGCGGATCACAGCAGACATCTACTGAGGGTCGCTTGGCCGATTCATTCGATCTATCCCGCGTCAACGCCGCCCTTGCGGGCACTCTCTTCGCAGACTCGATGCAACACCTACCCACGGTTGGATCCACCAACATCCTGGCGTTGGAAGCGGCGCAAGCCGGCGGCGCGCATGGCGGCGTATGGATCGCTGACGAACAGACCGCCGGACGAGGACGAAGCAACCACACATGGCACTCTGCAGCAGGTTGTGGGCTCTACGTCAGCGTGCTGCTCCGACCCCGGATGGCCCTCGTCAATGCACTATGGCTGTCTCTCGCGGCCGGTCTGGCAGTCCAAGCCGCTATCGCTTCCGCCACCGGTCTGACACCGGATATTCGCTGGCCCAACGATCTTCTGATCGGTGGTAAAAAATGCGGCGGCATTCTGGTGGAGACCGCCTCCTCCGCTCCCCAGCCAGATGCACCGGCCATGCTGCGATATGCTGTCGTGGGAATCGGCATCAACGTGAACCATCGAAGTTTTCCCGCGGACCTGGATGCTCTCGCTACTTCATTGCGGCGCGAGAGCGGCAGAGAGTGGGACCGGGAACAGATACTTATCGAACTCCTGCGCGCGCTCGGCAATGAGCTTCAGCTACTCGAGGCCGAGTTGCGTGGAGTCAACTCTGGGCCTGGCCTGTTGGAACGATTCGCAGCGTCCTCAACCTGGGTGCGAGGCAAACACGTCAGCGTGGATGAGGCTGACGGATATACTGGCCTGACGGACGGCCTTGATGCACGCGGCTTTCTGCGTGTCGCCGGCGATGATGGTGTCTTGCACACCGTCCTCTCCGGTGGTGTTCGCGCACTGTAACTTCCTTCGAAGAGGCGGCAATGCTACTCGCACTCGATGTAGGCAACACCAACACGGTTCTCGGACTCTACCGGCTGGCAAATGAAGCAGCCGAGTCTGCAACAGTGCCCGAAATGGTCGCCAACTGGCGCATTACAACGCCCCCTTCTGTCCAGACAAGCGATGAGTTCGGCGTCCTGCTGCGGAATTTGTTTGAACTCAAAGGTCTGGAGATTGGGGTCGTCGATGGAATCGCGATCTCATCGGTTGTCCCTCCGCTGGACTCGACCCTGCGACAGGTATGCGAGCTTTATTTCAAAGTGAGACCACTCTTTGTCGAACCAGGTATCAAGACCGGAATACCCGTGTTGACCGACAATCCCGTCGAGCTTGGCGCCGACCGGATCGTCAACTGCGTTGCAGCATTCGATCGCTTCGGAGGACCCTGCATCGTCATCGATATGGGCACGGCCACTACCTTCGATGCGCTGTCAAAGAAAGGCGAGTTCCTCGGCGGCGCGATCGCTCCCGGCCTCGGCATCTCGGCAGACGCGCTTTTTTCACATGCAGCGCGGCTGCCACGGGTCGACATCAAAAAACCTGTCAAGGTAATTGGAACCGGAACCGTCGACAACATCCAAATCGGCCTATATTACGGTTATATCGGCCTTGTCGACGGCATACTCGAGCGCATGATCGCCGAGCTGGGACCCGAGACAAAGACCGTAGCCACAGGCGGACTTGCGCGGCTCATCGCAGGCGGGTCGAAACACATCGGCGTCGTTGACGAGATGCTGACTCTTACCGGATTGCGACTCATCTACGAGCGCAATTTCGACCGGCACAGAAAGCGCGGAGCGTAGTTAGGTCCGCTCGGGCTAAGCTGTAGAAGAGCGCATGCAGAACTACTTCAATTATTTTACCGAGATCGAAGAGCGGTTTCAGCAGCGGCGCGGCTCTCTCCTGATGCTGTCCACGCTGGACTGGGCGCTGATCGAAACTTGGCGCGAGGCTGGAATTTCTCTGGAAGCGGTGCTGCGCGGCATCGACGACGCCTTCGACAAGCATGATGCGAAAGCGCTTCGCTCCTCACGCAGAACTCGCAAGGTGAATGGCCTCGCATGGTGCGTCCAGAGCGTGATGGAAGCCGTAGGACAGGCAATGGAAGCGTCAATCGGCGTCGCACCTGCCGCAGGAGCCGAAGCTGCGGAAAGCGGCTTCGAAGCTGACCGGATCTGTCGATATCTGGAGCATAATGCCGGCATCCTCGAGGCGGCAAAACTCAACCCGCCTGCAGATGCGATCGCTCGCGAGGTCGCAACTCGATTACAAGCCATTGTTACCGGACTGCGCGCCGAGCCGGTTCAGTCGCTGGAGGAACTCGACCGAACGCTGAATGTGCTGGAAGAAAAGATGTTCGCCGCGCTAGTCAGCACGGCACCCGAAGACGAACTGGTGGCACTGCGCGGACAAGCCGCGCGCGACCTCGCCCCATACCGCGGCAAGATGCAGGCCGTCCAGATCAAGCAGGTGCAGCAGCAATTTCTTCAGAAGAAGCTGCTCGAAGCTCGCAAACTGCCGAGACTCAGTCTCTTCTATATGAGTCACGAATGAAGTTAAGAATTGAAAAGCCAATATACGGCGGTGCGGGCCTCGCCCATCTTGCGGAAGGAGAACAGGCGGGCAAAGCTGTATTTGTGCACTTCACTCTTCCGTCTGAATTCGTCGAAGCTCGCCTGACGGAACAGAAAGGCGATTTTGAAGAGGCGTCACTGGTTCAGGTACTGACTCCTTCCCCGGATCGCGTACAGCCGCGCTGCGCCCACTTCGGCCAGTGCGGCGGATGTCACTATCAGCACGCCACGTCCTCCGCGCAACTACAAATAAAGAGTGAAATCCTGCTGGAAACTCTGGAACACTCTGGCCTGACAGCCCTGCCGGAGTTACAGATCCACACCGCCGAACCGTGGGCCTACAGAAATCGAATCCGGCTGCGAGTCGCGGAGTCGGATTCAACTCTGAGGGTCGGCTACAATCGGCGCGCCTCGAATGAATTTCTGGCGATTCACGAGTGCCCCATCTCAGCTCCACTTTTGCTGCGTGCAGCAGAAGCGTTCCTTCGGGCAGCAGCGGAAGATGCCAACACAATGCGCCTGGTTCGTGACGTGATGGAAGTAGAATTCTTTACCACGGCTGATGAGAAGAACCTTCAAATGACCCTCTTTGTGCGGAAGGAGCAGAACCACCTTAATGCCGTGTGCGAAAGAATGAAAAAGTTGCTGCCCGAGTTGGCAGGCTGGGAAGTAAGCCTGCTCTCACCTTCAGGACAACAACGGCATGCGCGAAGCCCTCGCCGCCTGGAGAACGGGGGCTCCAGCGGATTCAATTATTTTGCGGCAGGCCAAGACTATTGGGTCAGCCGGAACAGCTTTTTTCAGGTCAACCGCTTTCTCATCGATGAGTTCGTTCGCGTTGTAACCGCCGGTCGACAAGGGAAAGTAGCCTGGGATTTGTATGCTGGTGTCGGATTGTTTTCCCATGCTCTCGCAAAAACATTTCGGCAGGTCGTTGCTGTTGAAGCGGATGCAACCGATCTGTCCCGATTCTTTAAAGGTCCGGGAAGACGTGCCGTGGAATCCACAACGGTCCAGTTTCTGCGAGGCGCAGTGTTACAGCGGGAGCGACCGGAACTCATCGTGATAGACCCTCCAAGAGCGGGTGCCGGACAAGAGGTGTGTGCTCTGTTGGCAAAAATCGCCCCAGCGGACATCGTTTACGTCTCTTGCGATCCCGTAACTCTGGCGCGAGACTTGAGAGCTCTGATCGCCTCCGGCTATAAAGTGTCGGAGTTGCATCTGGTGGACATGTTTCCACAAACGTTTCATCTGGAAACAGCGGTGGTTTTGCGCAGGTAATCCTACTTAGTTGTGGTGAAATGGTTGGTACGTGCGGTCAGCAGGTAGAGCTTTGAAGACCGGAAAAACCAGCGGGCCCAACCCTGATCTTTGGCCGAAAGCCGTTGCGCGTCTTCCACAATTGCAGTTTCACCGCGCGCCTCTGCTGACTGCGGTGTGTTGGTTTGCCGTGGGCGAACTGTTGGCGCGAAATCGGCCGCCGGCAATCGTTTTGCTTCTCGCAATCGTGCTGCTGTCTCTTCTGACGCTCGGCGCCTTACGCTGGTCGCTGCGAATCACGATCCTGCCCTTGGCGGCCATCTGGATGACGGTCGGCTGCTGGTGTGCCGAGGTACAACCTGCTCCTTCAACCCAACACGCACTGGCAAGCTACGCAGATGGACTGAGCCGGCAGGTTCGTGGGCGTGTCATGCGTGTGCGCGAACTTCCTCCTGAACAGAATGACGCCGATCACGATAAAGAAATCGGCTGGTGGCCCGAGAAGGAGGGCTACGAGGAAACCGCCGTGGCCGGTGCCCTGTCGGTCGATATCAACGTCGATTCAATCGAAGAGGTAACGCCGGACATCTCACGAATGGTGCCTATGGCAGGCGGTGTGCGAATGAACGTGATCGCAGACAAGGCCGTCAGCACCAACCCAACTCCAACGCTAAATTGCGGCGATGAAGTTCAAGCTCCAATGCGGATCAAACTTCCTGAACGCTATCGCGATCCCGGAGTGTGGCAGTATGCGGACTACCTGCTGGCCCAGGACATTGGAGCACACTCCAGCGTCAAGGCTTCGAAGATCTTACGAGTCGGTGAGTCGGACACACACTATGCAGCAGAAGCCGATCGCACCGCGTTGTTGCAGTGCCGCATCTACGCCGCACAGAGTTGGGCGTCGGGGACCATGCTCAGCTATGTGTCTTCCAGAGAAAACCGATCTCTCCCTAAACTGATGCGGCTCAACTCGGACGACGCCGGCATGCTAAACGCAATGCTCTTCGGCGACCGCGCCGGATTGAACAAAGCACAGCGCGTAGGTTTTGAGCGCACTGGATCGTTTCATCTCTTCGTCGTCTCGGGAATGCATGTGGGCTTGCTGGCAGGTTTGGTCTTCTGGTTGGCGCGAAAAATTAAGTTGCGCGAGTGGCTGGCGACCCTGGTCACCATTGCGCTCACCTTTGGGTACGCCTTACTGACCGGCTTTGGTGCTCCGGTGCAACGCGCCCTGTTTATGACAGCGGTCTTTCTGTTGGCCCGCTTGCTGTCACGCGATCGCAACGTGTTGAATGCTCTTGGTGCAGCGGCCCTTGGCGTCCTGATATGGTCTCCGGAAGCGTTGTTTGAGGCCAGCTTCCAGATGACGTTTCTTGCGATCGTGGCCATCGGCGGCATCGCAATCCCTCTCGGCGAACGCAGCTTCCTTCCCTATGCTCGCGCTGCCGAGCACCTTTGGGACAAGTGGCACGACATCACTCTGCCGCCGCGGCTAGCTCAGTTCCGAGTGATGTTGCGTCTCTGGAGCGACTCCATCGCCGCCGTAGCAGGTAATTGGACACAAAGTCTGCCGTCGCTGCTGATGCGCTGCTGCCTCTGGTCGCTCGAGTTGGCGTTGATCGGTGCCGTTGCGGAGATGGTGATGGTGCTGCCCATGGCGGTGTACTTCCATCGCGCGACCATGTTCGCCATCCCGACGAATATGCTAAGCGTCCCGCTGGTGGCCGTGCTCGCTCCGACGGCCGTCATAACATTTTGCGCATCTCTGATCAGTCCGTGGATGGCGATGCTCCCCGGCGCAGCGACCGCACTACTGTTACATGGTGTCTCGAGCATCATTGGCCGCGTCAGCGCAGTGCATGCCGCAGACCTGCGTGTTCCCGCGCCGATTGGGTGGATCTCGCTGCTGGCGATTGCGGCCTGGGCCTTCTGCTGCTGGGCAGTGCGCCGGTCGCGCGGCTGGGCGTGGTCTGTCGTGGCCATACTGCCGCTTGTCCCCGTGTTGGTGCTATGGCCAGAGCCGCCTATCGTTTCGCCCGGCGTGATGGAGGTGACGGCTATCGATGTCGGCCAGGGCGACTCCATCTTCATCGCAGGTCCGAATGGGGCGACGATGCTTGTCGACGCAGGCGGCCCTGTTGGAGGAGTAAACGAAGCCGCTGAGGCCACGAGCCGTTTCGATATCGGCGAAGAGGTGGTGTCCCCTTATCTATGGTCGCGCAGACTTCGTCGTCTTGATGTGCTTGCCTTAAGCCACGCTCACAGCGACCACATGGGCGGAATGCCCGCCGTCATGCGGAATTTTAGGCCGCGAGAGCTCTGGGTCAGCATCGATCCCAACTCCGCCGCCTATCGTTCCCTGCTTGCGGAGGCAAAGAATCTAGGTGTTACCCTGCGCCATTTTTACGCCGGCGATCAGTTTTCGTGGGGTGGAACTCAGGTAACGATCATGGCGCCTGAAGCTGGCTATGCTAATCCTCATGAACCTTTGAACAACGACTCACTCGTCATGCGGATGCAATTTGATAAGGCTTCCGTCCTGCTGGAAGGTGATGCCGAAGCGCCCAGCGAGCAACAGATGCTGGCCCATGGGCGGGTAACTCCGGTGACGCTGCTAAAAGTCGGCCATCATGGAAGCCGCACCTCAACGACCCAGGCGTTCTTGAACGCCGCTGCTCCCAGGGATGCGATCGTATCGGTGGGCAAGGGGAATACGTTTGGTCATCCACGGTATGAAGTCATCGATCGAATCGCGGAGGGAAAGACTAAGCTATATCGGACGGATGAGTTTGGCCTGACGACCTTCTTGCTTGACCGCGACGGCGGAATCCATGAGGTCCTCAATGCATCTAACCAATAAGCATTTGACTTGATCGGGAGGGCATCGATGGAGTTGAACGAAACGGGTGCACAGACCGCTGCGATCAGTACAGAAGAGCAGGCGCAGGAGCAAAAACTGATTCGCCGGCTGCAGATGATCATGAACATGGTGATGCAGGTGATAGCACAGGACGCGTCGCTAACAGTAGATGATGCAGCACAAATGATCGCCGACAGCAGGAAAGCCGCATTGGCGATGTTTCCCGGCAAGGAACTGGCCTATGACCTCATCTGGCGGCCTCGCTTCCAGCGTCTCATGCGTGAGCGCTTTCGCATCATGTAACTGCATCACGTAACTATGATCGGTGCTTTAGGACGTATGCGGCTTGAAAGGATAACTGTGATGCGCCTGTGTTTTTCCTCTACACGGATATTGATCGCAATGACACTGTTGATGATTGTGTCTTCATTTGGATATGCCCTCGACAACGGGCTGGCCAGAACGCCGCCCATGGGATGGAATAGCTGGAATAAATTTGGCTGCAAGGGGCTCAACGAAGTGGTGGTGCGCGGCACGGCCGATGCCATGGTGAGCAGCGGCATGAAGGATGCCGGATATCAATATGTCATCATCGACGACTGCTGGCAGACCGGACGGGATGCCTCGGGCAACATCGTTGCCGATGCGGAGCGTTTTCCCTCCGGGATTAAAGCCCTTGCCGACTATATTCACTCGAAGGGACTCAAGTTCGGAATCTATACCGACGCCGGGACGATGACCTGCGCCAAGCGCCCTGGAAGCATCGGGCACGAGTACCAGGACGCGAAACAGTATGCGAACTGGGGTGTCGACTACCTGAAGGAAGATTGGTGCAACACCCTTTCCGGACAAAACAGCGAGGCGTCCTATGCCTTGATGCGCGATGCGCTGGCGGCATCCGGGCGTCCCATCGTCTTCAGCATCTGCGAGTGGGGATCGACCAAGCCCTGGCTTTGGGCCGGTTCCATTGGGAATCTCTGGCGGGCAACCGGAGACATTCTGGATTGCTGGGCATGCACGAAGAGCTGGGGCGGAAACGGTGTGGCGCAGATCCTGGACCAGATGAACGGGTTGGAAGCATACTCTGGCCCAGGGCACTGGAATGATCCGGACATGCTCGAGGTCGGCAACGGAGGCATGACCAAGGAGGAGTATCGAACGCACTTCAGTATGTGGGCGATGTTCTCTGCGCCTCTGCTTGCAGGCAATGACCTCTCCAACATGACGGCCGATACCAAGGAGATTCTGCTGAATAAAGAAGTCATCGCGATCGACCAGGATGCACTCGGACAACAGGCGCGCAGAGTGAAGAAGACCGGCGATCTCGAGGTTTGGTCGAAGCAGTTGCAGGACGGCGGCCGCGCAGTGGCCCTCGTCAATCGCGGGACGGCAGCTGCAGTCATCTCGGTAGCCTGGACAGAGATCGGTTATCCGAATGACGTCTCGGCTTCGGTCAGAAATCTATGGACTGCGGAGGATCTTCCCAGGCAATCAGGCCATTATTCCGCTGAAGTACCCAGTCATGGGGTCGTGATGGTCCGCGTGAAGCCGTAACTACCACAACCTTCGCCTGGTGCAACCTTCCTGGGAAGGTACCCCCCCCCGGTATCCCGCGCGTAACCCTTTTCGATTCATAGATTTAGCGATAGAACCTCTCTGCAAAATCTTCATAACAAAGGGGTTACGGCCAAATTCTTGCATCCAAAGGAGTTAGTTGCCGACGTATCCCGGAGGCAATGGCGACTTATTTCTTGTTTTGATCTCTATAGCTAGTATAGCGGTTTGGGAGTAACTAACATGCCACGCTCATCTCTTTTATTTTGTGCGAGATGAGGTGATTTTGGACTTGACAAGCGATTTTTGGGCAGAAAACTGCGAAAGAAAAATAGCAGAGCAATAAAAGCAATGGAGTGAGCGGCTTGGCGCGCGCGTAAAGCCGTAGCTGCTACGACGTGAGTTAAATTCAGAGGCCGCCGGTTGGTTTACCGGCGGCCTCTGGTTCGTTAATCAGGGTTGAAAGTTAGAAATCGATGCGGGCCGAAAGCTGCACGGCTCTGCGAGTGTAGTTCGGGCTCGAGGTCACATCGCCGAAGCTCGCATTGCCAACGACAGAGCTGGCCACGGCGAAGAACGTGTGGTTGGTCACGTTATACATCTCGGCGCGAAGGTTGAGGTGGGTTGATTCCGTGATGTGGAGTGGGAAGCTTCGGACGAGAGCGAGGTCCAGCTGGTAGTTGCCCGGACCCGTCAGGCCGTAAGGCGCCGTACGGGGTGCGTTGCCGAAGGTGTAGGCAGGCGCAATGGGTGTGTTGAGCAGCGACGTCTGACCTGATGGAGCCGTAGGAGAGATGAAAGGACCGGTTGGTGCGACGGTCGTGCTGCCTACACTCGGAGCGATGTAACTGATCGCGCCGGTATTGGCCGCCGTGATGCCGTTGCCCCACTTGCCGTTGACGCGAATAGGACCGGCAAAGTTCGGATTGAGCGTTGGTGCGCAGGTACTCTGTGCGGGATTTGTCTGGCAAGCCGAACCGGTAACTGCCAGAGGCGAGCCCGAGAAGGCCTGGAAGATCTCAGAGAACTTATAACCTCCAAAGACCGCTCGCTCAAAGGCATTGTTCGCGAGGAACGACTTGCCGATGGGCAGCTCCCAGACACCGGTGACCACGAAGTGCTGCGGCTGATTGCTGGTGGAGACAGAACGCTCGATCGCGTCCTGTTTCCAGTCCCGGCCGGTCTGTGAATACGCCGCAGGAATCGCATAGCCGGAGCGGAAGGTTCCACCGTCGTCAATCGCACGCGACCACGTGTAGTTCGCCATGAACGTCAAGCCGTGCGAAGCGCGCATGTTCAATGTTGCCTGGAGCGAGTTGTAGTTGGAGTTCGCCACGTAACCGAAAGTATCGCCGACCGTCTGGAAGGGGTACGGCGACAGCAGTCTGGCTAGATTTTGACTCGTGTTGAAGTTGCTCAAAGTCGACGGGCAAACGCTGGCGTTGGCGGCGCAGAAGCTCGTAAGTGCTGTGCCGGTAAGGGCGAGGTTGGAGTTGAGGTTGAGATACTTTGGATCGAGCTGATCGGCCCAGAAGCCGCGGGCGTTGCTTCCGTCAGCAGGAAGGAAGTGGCCCTGCGAGCCGACGTAACTGAGCGACGACACAAGCGAGTTGGTCCACTGATGCTGGAAGCCAAACGAGTAGTTGATGTACTCGGGGGAACGGCCGCCGAGATAGGGGTCGGCATATCCTATCGACGAAGGCGTTCCGGTGTAGCTGGCCGAACCGCACCCGGGAGTTGAATAGCTGCTGACATTGGTGAAGCCGGTGCCGAAGTTCGGTCCCGATGCTGTGCCGCAGGCGAGCGCAAAGGCCGGGATTGCGCCGTTGGTGCCCGTCAGCGGGAATGTGCTCAGCAACGAACCGTTCGCCGAGAACGCAGGAGCAGCGGAGAACCCTAAGGTTCCCGTGCTTGTCGAGGACCCGCCCACCGCATTGCCGTGGGTAAACATCACACCGTAACTGGCGCGAATAACCGTTTTTGGATCGACCTGATAAGCAAGTCCAATGCGTGGTCCGAAGTTCTTGAAGTAGTTGTTGACGGGCGTGGAACAGTTACAGGTGTTAGGGCCGCTACCCGCAAACTGCAGCGCTCCGTTGAACCCCGTCACCGGGTTTGCCAGATTGGGGTTGAAGAAGCTCTGCCCGTTGTGCACTTCTGTTACCGACGGGAAAAAGTCGTACCGGAGGCCGAGGTCGAGCGTCAGCTTTGAGGTGACTCTCCAGTTGTCCTGAACATAGGGCGAGATGGCGCGGAAGCGTGCACCAAACTCCTGCTGAACATACTGCGTAAAGCTGCCCTTATCGATCTGCCCCACCAGGAAGCTGGCGTAGGAGAGGCCGGTGTTGGGGGCGGCGGCAAACTTCGGCGAGGTATTGCTGGACGCCGTAATGCCGGCTGTCTCTGTCACTGCCGTTGCCATGGTCAGCGGCGAAGACCCGGTCGTGTCATTGATGACGTTATAGAGAAGCCACGCGATCTGTCCGCCAAAGGTGAAGGTGTGTTTGCCCTTGACCCACTGTAGGTTGTCGAGCAGCGTGTAGTTCTCCGCCAGGGTTACCGAAGCAGGCTCTCCCGCCCAGTTCGTGGGAGCGTCGGTACCGGCGAAGGTGACAGCCGGGAACGCCTGTTGAGCCTGTCCGGCCGGGAGACCGGTCAGCCCCATCGTCGTTGCGGCGTAAGCAGGCAACTGATCCGCGTTGAAGGTCGGACCGTTATACCGTGCGTAGCCCCACTTCACCTGATTGACCACGTTCGGAGTAAAGACGTGCGTCTCTTCGATGACGCCGACTGCGGTCTTAGGCGCATAGGTCTGGCCGAAGTTGTAGGGGATGGGACCGACGTTACGACCCGCAGTGGTCTGGCCGACTGGATTGGAACTGGCCTGACGTCCGATGGCCGCCACAAAAGTGAGCACATCTTTCTTTGTAACGTTGTAGTCGATGCGATCAGTCGTCGACCAGTTGGTGAGTCCCGTCTTGTTCGGTGCAATGTAATTGTTCTGCAGCGCGCTGCTGATGCCCGTGGTCGGCAGGAAGCTCTGCATTGTCTTCGCAACCGACGAGAACTCAGAGCCGGGAATCACATTGATGGGAGCGCCGCTCTTCACCGGATTGCCAGCAGCACCAGAGGTGGTGCCTCCCGTAAAGCCATACTGATACCGGCAGGGGCCGTTGGTGCTCTTCGCTGTGCAAGCGGCCTGGGTCGACGGATCGTAGATATTGACGCCGGTCGCGCTGAAGTCGCCCAGTTGTTGAGCCGGAGTTGGGAAGGTCATCGGGGTGGGAGTTGCGCTGCTATAACGGAATCCGTTGTAGTTTCCGAAGAAAAAGACCTTCTCTCTCCAGGTACCGATAGGGATAAGCGGGCCGCTCAGATTAATGCCGTACTCATTGCTATGCTCAACCGGCTTCACCGGGACACCGGTCGCTGGATTTGGAACCGAGCCGAAGAATCCCCAGGTGTCCAGAGCCGTATTGCGGAAGAACTCGTAGATCGAACCGTGATACTTGTTACCACCCGCTTTCACGGTGTAGTTCTGAATTCCCTGGCCCTCATAAATGGCAGAGTAGCCGCTCGTCTGCACGTTGAACTGATCCACTGCATCGACCGAAATCGCAGTCCATACATAGCGGGGGTCGCCATTGCCGCCGGCGCGAACAAACGGAAGACCGTCGACATACACGGCCGAGACTGCGCCGCGACTGCCGGAGCCATTCACAATACCCGTGTTCGTCGTCGCGTTGCCAGTGGTGTTGTTGCCCTGCACGCCGGGCATGAGGAACGCAAAGTCGGTCGCTCGGCGCTGGTCGGGATTGCCGTACGCGCCCATCTCGATCGGAAGCGCGGAATAGAGATCGTTCTCCATCGTCGCGCCGAGCGTCGCGTTGCTCGTCTCCAATTGCGGCGGCGCAGTCGAAACATCGATGCTCTGGCTCTCCGTACCCACCGTCAGGGCAAGCTTAAGATCGGCGACTTCCAGCGCATTGACGTGGACACCCTCCTGATTCAGCGTCTGAAAACCCTTCGCTGTCACAGTCACTTTATAGATGTCGTTATTCAGCGGAGTCAGGTCAAATTCACCGGCATTTCCTGTGGTTCGCGAAAACATCGCCCCCGTCGTCGTTGACGTCGCCGTAACGATTGCCCCAGGAACGACGGCGCCAGTAGTGTCGGTGACGATTCCCTTGATCTCGCCCTTACCGGCAAGCTGAGCGCTCGCCGAGGAACTCCAAAGTAGAACCGTGGCAGTCAGCAAAACAAGGAATCCGGAGAAAACACGGAAATTGAAGATTCCACGGCACAGCGTGGCCTGTCTCAGACTTTTATTCAACGTCATATATCTAACCTCGCAATTTAAAGTATTCCGGTTAACCAGGCTCTGCGTGTTATGGAAGGCCCGCTTTTTCAAGTCAATTTGGCGACCTAAGGTCAGACCACATTGGTTGCATCGTAAAGCTTCTTCTTTCGCGCTAGGAGCTGTCAAGCGTTTAATGCAAGTTTTTTCGATCTCGAATCCGAAACCCATACATGCAGCCGGACCCTGCTGGAGCGGGGGAATCTAGTCTTATACCCCAAAGCGACACACCGGCAAGGACATAAAAGCTGCGGCTCCAAGGTGGTTGTACCTCGAAACACGAAAAATTCAAATTGGGCGAAGTGAGTATTTGGTCGCGCCGCAGGGTGCAAGCGGCCCTAAGGCGACTGTGCCGGACCGACTTGAGGGGTCTTCACCGGCGCCGCCAATCCCACAATCTCGGTCAATGTGTCGTTGCCAAAGTTCGTTATCCATAGGTTGCCGCTTGCGTCGACGGCGACCGCCCAGCCCTCCAAGAGACCCGCATCCTCGGCCCAGCCCGAGGTGCCGGACAGAATCTGTCCTGGCGAGCTGGCCGCAGATCCCGCCAACTCAGTGATCGACGACCCCATGATGTTCGTCACCCACACATGTCCTGCCCCGTCGATCGCGATCCCCTGCGGATGCTGGAGGCTCCCCTGGCTGTCGGTGTAACCGCTCGAGACCACGCTGCCGTCGCTCCCCAGCTGACTCACACTGTTACCCATATAGTTGGCCACCCACACGTAGCCGCGCTGGTCGATTGCGATCCCGCCGGCCCAGTTGCAGCACGCATAACTGGTGAACTGGCCGCTTGCAGACACTTTGGTGACGGTCCCCCCGTAGGTGTTGCCCACCCATGCATTGTGATTCGCGTCCATGGCCAGCGAGATTGGAAACTGGAGTTGGGTCGACGTATATCCGGTCGCTCCCGAAAGCGGCTGTCCGCTGCTGGAAAGCAAAGTGAGATGCTGATTCAGATAGTCAATCACCCACGCGGTCTGGTTTGTATCGATCACAATCGCAATCGGGTAGGCAATACCTCCCGCAATGTATCCGGTCCCCGACGTGACCTGCCCCATTTCATTGAGCGTCGTTACAGTGCCCAGGTTGTTGTTAATCCCCGTCGGCGTACTGTCCTCATTCGTGATCCACACGTTGTTGCCGGCATCCACGGCAAGGGCGTAGGAGTGAAATAATCCGCCGGAGGTGATCCCGCCCGGAAAATTTGGAGTGCCCGTCGGCGAAAATACTGACACTGTGCCGGGGTAGCTCGTAACCCAGACATCGCCCGCCCCGTCGACTCCCAAAGCGGTCGGCGAGCTCATCCCGCCGCCGGTGTAGTTCACAAACATCGTCCAGTCCGCGGGAGCCACAGTCAATGCCGGTGCAAAAGCGCTGCTCGCTGTCGACTGCGTATAGAGGGCAGCGACGTTTGTTCCTGGATTACGCACAATATTCAGCGCTGCATCCAGCGTGTTGTTCGGAGCAGACCCGCCGCTCGGGGTCGCCGCAGAAAAAAGCTGACTGCAGCCGGCCACCGACGCGGCTGCTGTACACGTGTTCAGCAAGTTGGCCAGCGAGTTGACCCTGGCCGCAGGCGATGAGCCGGTCTTCGTAAAAGAGCTCCCGGCGACGTTCCCGTCGTCACATTCGCCAGGTTCTCTACCGTCTCGACCGCATTCCCCAACCCCACCGCATTGGTTGCTGTGTCACCCACATTGCCTCCGGCGCTGAGAAACTGCGCCAACCCCCAGGCGGTCGCAGCGGTCGTCACCTCGTTGACCACAAACTGCGAAGAAGCCACAAGCTGGTCGCACACGCCCAGCACGGTTGCGAGGGTAATCGCCGGATTGCCGGCAGAACTTCCAATCTGGCCGCCGCGAACCACAAGATAGAGCTGAGAACCCTGCGCGGGGCAGGCGTATCCGGCAGGAACCGAGAACGCTCCCGTCCCATCTGTGATTACAGCACTCGTCAGTAGCGCCGTCCCCGCAGATCCGTTGCCGGCGGTCCCCGTCCCATAAAGTTGAACCGACGCGCCCACAATCGGATGTGTTCCGGCCAGCGCTTTTCCGCCAAAGGCGACGCCCCCGGTCACTGTAGGAGGTATCGAATGCCAGGTCCCGCCGCAGCCCGCAAGAGACAACGAAAGAACGCCTGCGCCCACCACGGCGATTGAAAGGGAAATATTGCGGAAAAGCGATTGCACGGAGCCTGAGTATACCAATGGGGCCTGCTACGGATGGCGGTACGGTTGGGTAAGACTATCCAGATTGACGGAGGAAACAAACGACCGGACCGCCGCCACCATCTGCTCGCGAGCCGTCGCCGCCGGAAGCGTTGTGTCGATCGTCTCCGCCTTGATCAGAATCGGAATCGGCCGCTGCGGATCCTGCGAGAAAAGAGCATTTGAGGTAGGTTTGCTGTAAACGAAACCAAAGTGGGCGCGGTCGCTCGAATACTCGCCGCAGGATCCGCCATTGCAGATCGTGGTCGCTTCAAGATACTGGGTTGCGCCATCGTTGAAGAACGACCCGGAAAAGTTCACCGGGATATTCCCCGCCGTCGGCAACGTAATCTGATCCCGCCAAAGCGGATCTTCTCCCCGCGCCGAGTGACAGATCAACGTGTCATGCGAGCCCAGGACTGGCGACACTCCCAGCGAAATGTGCGTCCCGCCGTCGTCCGGCACATACTCCGCCCAATGGAAGACCAGCGGCCCGGCAAAGAGATTCTCGTTCCACGTTCGCGACAGCGTATAGCTGCCCACACGTACGGGAAACTTTCCCGGAGCGTTCTGGTCCGCCTTCATCTGAGCGCCATAACTGCCGCTGTGAGTCCGGATATATGCGTGCGCAACCCCATAAGAACTGAACAGTACCAGCGCCAGCATCGCCCCGAACCGCACAGAGAAGGACGTTCCGCCAGGCGAATCTGCTGCCGCGGCCATATTCATCGGCGGCAAGGCAATCCGGCCGGGCGACTCGCTCAGACGGCTCACGACATAAAACAACAAAACCGTCCCCACCAGAAACAGACTCGCGCCAATAATGTAATCGCCCATCTCCGCCTTGTTCTGCAGCGAAGTAAAATGCAGTGCGACCAGGTAATACAGCACCAGAATGCAGAGCCTGACAAAGTTGAAGACATACCCCAGCAACACCGCGCCGGCAACAACAGCCGCATGCGCGTTCCAGCGGAACCGGTAGACGTACCCCGCGATCAATGCAATAAAGCCCATCGTCACGGCGCCCCGAATGCCGTTGCAACCCGGAGCGATGAACATGCCGAACTGCGGCGTAAACATCAGGCGCAGCTGGTCAGGACTCAGCGGCTGCCCCAGCGCAATCGCAAATGCCCGCGCCACATGCGCCGACGCGCGTTGCAGCGGTAGATCCACAAACACATTAAAGATATGGGGAATCGGGTTGACGAACCACAGCAGCACCAGAGGAAAGAGCGCTGCCCGGAAGAGCCGCGTGCCGCCAAACAGCAGAACCACTCCTGCCCCATAAGCAAAGGCAACCAGCGAGTGCGGCGGAATATAAACCGACCACTCCGGCGAAAACACGAACACCAGAATCGACTGGTCCCGTACATGCACCACAACTGCCGTGACGATCAGGATCGCCAGCCCCCACCAGCTTCCCTCCATCTCCCATCCCAGAGAACGCCACACTCGCAGGATCAGCACAAAGCTGACCAGCGGAATGAACATGCCGATCGACTTCAGCGCGTCATTGGTCCACAGCCCCCACAGGGCAGCCATTGTAGACCAGATTGTGGACAGTCCAACCACCGCAAGAAGAGCCGCCAGCGCGGCGCTCCGAGGCATACTCAGGCTGGCCGTTCCGGCAGTGCGGAGCGGGCTGATTTCAGCGGCAGCCGGAAAAGTTGACATACAAGATTAGCTTCAGGCGACCCACCCGGGAGTTGTGAGTGGTCAGCCTATGTCGAGTTACTTCGATGAGTTGCGGCGTGACTTGATCCGTGCACGAACCGATACAAAAAACGCACCTGCAGAGCCGACCACCGCAAGAATAGCCGTCGGATTTTCAGGGGAGTTCACACAACCGTCCTGGCCATAGAGGGGGAGGGCGACGGAAGAGAGGAGGGCGATACCGACTAGTAATAGAAAAGTTTTCTTCATTTGTGTCCTCAATTGGGAAGGTACCGTCACAAAAGTTGAATGTCAACGCAGAATGACCCTGACTGCATAACACTTTCTGTGTATGAATAAATCTTCTAACCGCATGTCCACCCGGGAGTCGCAACCGCCTTTTGCGAGTGAGTTTTCTGTGATACTTCGCCCCACAGCGAACGCGGACAATCGTTTCCGCTACCGCCTAAGTCGTCCTAAGACACAACTTAGACCACCCGCCACGATCCCCCTATTTCGCTTGAGCCTCCAGCCAGCGGTGCAGATCCGTTTCCTGAGCCGATCGCAACTCAACGCAATCACTGATGCTGTCGACCGCTTTGGCCAGCGCGCGTTGCGACGCCTCTACCCTGTGCGTCGCGAAGAAGTCGATCACTTCATCCCGCGCATGCGCCGTGCAGAAAGACCCCGTGGCCGACACCAATCCCGCACCCGACGCGACCGTCAACTGTGCATGAACCCTGTCCCAATTCTTTCGTATGTAATCCCACGTCTGCTCGCGCGTTTCGCGGTTGCGCAGCAGCGCCGCCAGCACCACCCAGCTATCCTGATTCCTCACCTCTCCCGAAACCGTGTAGTCCAGCGTGCGCTTGACTAGTGCGGGATCCCGAAACCGCGCCAACGTCCGCAACGCATCCGCCTTCTCCGCCGGATCCCCCGAGTTCCTGCTCACGGCGAGTACCCTGTCATACAGTGCGGCATCCCCATTGATCGTGCTCACCAGCACCGCCGCATCCGACAGCGTCGCATCCAGCGTCTTGTCCTTCCTGCTGTCGGCGGCGAAGACTCGCTCCTCCAACTCCCGCGCCTGGGCCAGGACTGCCGGATCCTTCGCCTCTCCAAGCATCTCGAACAACGTCCCGCGAAGCTGCTGCCGGTCGAACGACTCTCCCTTCGCAGGACTTCCCAGAGCTGCATACGCCGGGCCAAACTGTCTCCGCACTACCGCTGCGAGTTCCGCGCGATCCTCGTCTGTTGCAATGTCCGAATCGATCTTCTGCAGTTGTTGATGCGCCGTATCCAACACCGCAGCGTTTGGGTCGCGCCTTAGCGCCAGAACCAGATCCAGATAATCTCTCACCGTTCCCTGGCCCGACCGTACCAGCGCCCAGCGATCCCCGAGCAAGCCAATCTTCTCCGGCGGCGTCAGCACACTCTCTGCCTTCGGCAAAATCGCCGCATACTGCGCCGCCGTATACGCCGTCCGGTAATACCCCTGCCCGCCGCCGTTGATATACAGCATCGGCACAGCTACATCGATCGGCACCGGAATGCTTGAGTCTTCCGGCGTAAGCAGCCAGCAGACCGGATTTCCGTCCGTCTTCAGACACACCGAAATCGTCCATCGCTGTTCTCTGCCTTCTTTCGCACCAGAGGACAAAAAGAATCGGTTCTGCGCCACCGGAATCCCGCTCGCCTGCTTCTCCGACAGCGTCAGCAGCGGCACACCCGGCTGCGTAATAAAGCTCGACATGATCTTGTCCACCGGAAGATGCGACGTTGCCGTCTGCGCATTCCAGAAGTCTTCCGCCGTCGCATTTCCATACAAATGGGCCGCAAGATAATTGTGAACGCCTTGCCGAAAAACATCCGGCCCCACGTAATGCTCCACCATCCCCAGCACCGCCCCCGCCTTGCCATAGGAGATCCCGTCGAACATCTCCTCAATCTCATCCGGAGTATTCGCAGTTGCCCGAATCGTCCGCGTCGTCTTCTGCGCATCCAGGTTCAGCGTCTGGTCCAGCGACTCCGCATCGTCCTGCGGAAAGTTCCACTCCGGCTTCCACTCCGCCACCGGCTTGGTCTCCATCCAGGTCGCAAACCCTTCGTTCAGCCACAGATTGTCCCACCACTGCATCGTCACCATATCGCCAAACCACTGGTGCGCCATCTCGTGCGCTACGACAACCGCCACTCGCTTCTTCGATGGAATATCAGCCGTCTTCGAATCCACCAGCAGATCGGTCTCGCGATACGTGATGCACCCGAAGTTCTCCATCGCACCCGCTTCAAAGTCCGGGAGCGCCACCATGTCCAGTTTTGGCATCGGGTACTTGATTCCGAAATAGGTGTCGTAATAATGCAGCACGTACTTCGCAGACTCCACCGCAAACTTCGTCAGCTCCACCTTATCCGGCGTCGAGCAGGCGCGAATCGGCACCCCGTCCGACTTGCCCTCCGTGCACTTGAAGTCGCCCACCAGAAACGCCACAAGGTATGTCGACATCTTCGGCGTCGTCGCAAAACGCACCGTATGTTTGCCCGCAACCGGCCCCGGCTTGTCGGAGATGATGTTCGTATTGGAGATCGCCGTATCGCCCGCGTCCACGATCAGCGTAACGTCGAACGTCGCCTTCAGCGCAGGCTCGTCGAAGCTCGGAAATGCCCGCCGCGCATCCGTCGATTCAAACTGCGTCACCGCATAGTTGCGCATCTTGGTCTTCGACAGATAAAAGCCACGGAGCTTGTCGTTCAAAATGCCTGTGTACCGTATCGCCAGCGTAACCTTTCCCGCCGGCAACTCCGTGCCGAAGGTAAACGTAGCCTGGTCCTTGGCTTTATCCAGCGTCGTCGTTGCCGTCTGCGGATGCTTATCGGACTCCACTGCATCCAGCGCAGTCGGCTGCGATCCCAACTTGCCATAATCGTAGGTCGCAACCGGCAGGCTATACGCCTTCACCTCTTCAAAGTTAATCTCAACCGCGTTCAACGTAATCGTTTTGCTCGGCGCGTCGAGAATCACATCAACCGTCTCTTCCCCGCGGAACGTCGCCGCCTTTAGATCGGGAGTCAGGATAAGCCCGTAGTGCACCGGATGGACCGTGCCGGGAAGGCGCTGCGCCTGAACGGAAGCGGCGAGAGAAAAAACAAAAATGACTAACGCAAGAACGACGCGACGAACCAGCATGAAATATCCTCTTGGCAAAATGACAACGACCCTCAAAGGCGAAAACGGCGCCTCAATAAAATGCATACCTTCTACTTGATCCGTCCGACACACAGGCGCGCCGGGCGATACTCCCGTATCGAAACCGACCCGGCCAGTCCGGCCGCGGCGCACAGCCGCCGCCAATCCTCGACAACAAAACTGCGGCGGATCGATACCGCTCCATCATTCTTGACGAATCGGTGCCAATTCGTGAATCGCGCCCACAAACGAAACACCTGATACGGAAGACGCTGGCGATGAAGATCGTTGATGAACCAACCGCGCCGCGCCGTCCCGTCCGCCCATTCAAGAAACTGCACAATCTGCGGATCGGTCAGGTGATGCGTCAACAGCGAACAGATCACCACATCGATATCCGTCATCGCGGTATTGGAAAGCGCGTCACCCACAATCCATTCAATCCGTTCTGATGATCCCGCCGACTCTTTCGCCGCTCGAATGGCATTCGGATTCAGGTCCACCCCCGTCAGTGCCACCGCAACTCCTCGCCTGGCAGCCCAGGCGTCGATTCGCCGCAACATCTCGCCATCCCCGCAGCCCACATCCACCACGCGCAGCGGCGCTCCAAGCGAAGGACGCGACGACAACAGCTCACTCATCCATGAGAGCGTCGACCGAAACGCAAACGTAAGCCGGTTCACGCGCGCAATATCCCGCAGGCAGTCACGCAGCTCCTCATAACTGCACGGCTCATCCATCATCTCCACCAGCTCCGCCCGGCGCGACAGATCGAGCTTGTCAGATCCCGGACGCGCGCCTCTCCCTTCGGAAGAAGCTTGACGATTTTCAGGGGAAGGCGTCGAAGGGGACGGAATGGATATCGGAGGCAAGAGAACCAGCGATCAGTATAACCGTCAACCGTGAGCGCCGAACAGAGTCACCCCGCCATCGACGCGGCCCGCTCAGAGTGCCCCGAGGTCGCCGCGGCCTGCGCCTCCGCATACGCCGCCGCCCCCAGCAGCGCGCATGTCTCGTCCAGAATCACCCGCACAGTAATCGACTCCAGCAGCGGCGACAACCGACCCTTATCCAGAAACGCCTGGATAAACGCACCGTTCTTCAGTGTCTTCAGAATCTTCGGTGCAATGCCTCCCCCGAGATAAATCCCACCCATCGCCAGCACCTTCAGAGCGATGTTGCCCGCCTCCGCTCCATACGCGGCCGCGAAGATCTTCATCGTCTCAAAGCAAAGCGAGCTCGAACCGTCCTCGGCACACTGTCCGATCACCGCATTCGGGTCCTCCGTCAGCATTCGGTCATGCAGCCAGCCCGGTTCGTTGATCTTCTCCACATCTCGAAGAAACGTATAGATATTCTTGATCCCGATACCCGAGACTACCCGCTCCCAGCTAACGCGGCCCCGCAACTTATCCCGCAGATACTCCAGCAGTGCAATCTCGCGATTGCTCCGCGCCGCAAAGTCGCAATGTCCGCCCTCGGACGGAATCGGCCGGTGCAGCTTCCCGTCCCAGATCAACAACGCTTCGCCCAAACCCGTCCCGGCCGCCATCAGCCCCGCATTTCCACTCGCATTCGCGTCGCCGCTGTGCAGCGTAAACAGGCTCTCCGGCGCAAGCTCAGGAATGCCGTAGCCGTTCGCTTCCAGATCATTGATCAAAAAGATATGTGGAATCGAAAGCGATTTCACCAGATCGCGTGTATCCAGCGTCCACGGCAGGTTCGTCAGCTTCAGACGCCCATCGCGAACCGGCCCCGGGCAGCCAAAGCAGGCCGCCACAATCTCGTCCGTCTTCTCCTTCCCGTCGGCAAGGAACTTCTTCACCACTTCGTCCAGGCTGCCGAAATTGTGCGCCGGAAACTTTTCGTCGCGCACCGGTTGCAGCTGGCCATTGGCAAAGTTGTACAGCGCAAGATGGACTTTCGTACCCCCCACATCGCCAGCGAGAATCATCTATCGAAGCTCCAGTGTGCCGGTAGAATCCGAATTCGCCGGTATCGGCAGCTTAGCCGCTGCCGCCGCATCCAGCAAGAGAGTCAGTTTCCCGCTGGCAGGACGAATAATCTGCGACGGATACGTCTCCGGCTCGTAGGGTCCCCGGAACACCTCCTGCACCGCCTCGGCCTTGCCTGTGCCTTCAATCAAGAACGCCACCTCCCTGCCCTGATTGATCACCGGCCACGTCAAGGTGATCCGCCACGTGTCTTTCTGCGGCACATGGTTCGGCACAACAATATGACTCATCTCATGCAACGCCTCGGTGTGCGGAAACAACGATGCAGTATGGCCATCATCCCCCATGCCAAGCAACACCAGATCGAATGTGGGGGTCTCCGCGCCCTCCAGCCGGAACGTATTGCGAATCGTCGATTCATACCGCGCCGCTGCGACCTCCGGCTCCAGCTCGCCTTCCATCCGGTGCACCCGCTCCGCCGGTAACGGCACCTTCGAGAGCAGCGCCTCACGCGTCATGCGATAGTTCGACTCCACGTTATCCGGTGGCACACACCGCTCATCCACCCAATACAGCTCGATCCGATCCCACGGCACCGACTTCAGAAACGGCTCGCCAGGATCAGCCAGCAACGCGAACATCGTCTTCGGGGTCGTCCCCCCGGAGATCGCGATGCGCGCAATACCGCGAGCCGCGACAGCCTTCATCGCCGCATCCGCGAACAGCTGCGCGCCAGCCCGCGCCGTAACTGCCGGTGTAGGAAGTACGCGATAGGTCACAGTAACCGAGCGAGGCATAGTGTCCTCTCTATTTATCAATACAGACTAAAGCCCAATACAGACTAAAGCTTGCGCCACTTCCTGCCATCGCTCTTCAACATCGCGTCAGCAGTCGCCGGTCCCCATGTGCCTGCGGCGTAGTTGGGAAGATCCCGAATCGGATCGTTCGCCCAGGACTGCAGAATCGGAGTCATCAGCGCCCAGGTCGCTTCCACACCATCGCGATGCGCAAACAGTGTCGCATCCCCCAGCATCGCATCCAGCAGCAACCGCTCATATCCGTTCGCCGAAGATTTGCCAAACGCCTCAGCATAGCTGAAGTCCATATTCACCTTGCTGATCATCATCGTCGGCCCAGGAAACTTCGCTCCAAACTGCAACGCGATGCCCTCATCCGGCTGAATCCGCATCGAAAGCACATTCGGCCGAACTCCTTCGCCGCCCCTCCCCTGCGCGTCTTTGAAGAGCAGCAGCGGAGGCAGCTTGAATTGAATGCTGATCTCGGTGACCCGCTTGGCCAGCCGCTTGCCCGCGCGAATGTAGAATGGCACGCCTGCCCATCGCCAGTTCTCAATCTCCAGCCGCAACGCAGCGTACGTCTCGGTCTGAGAACGCGGATGAACCCGATCCTCCTGCCGGTATCCGACCACCGGCTTGCCGTCCACCACCCCCGGTCCATACTGTCCACGCACTGTGTCCGCAGGATGAATCGGCTGAACCGCCTTCCATACCTTCACTTTTTCGGCGCGCACCGCATCCGCCTCAAACGAGACCGGCGGCTCCATCGCCACAAAACTCAGCAGCTCCATCACATGGTTCTGCACCACGTCGCGCAGTGCCCCGGCCGTCTCGTAAAACGGCCCGCGCCCTTCGATCCCGATGCTCTCTGCAGCCGTAATCTCAACATGATCGATGTAATTCCGATTCCACACATTCTCGAAGATGCCGTTCGCAAATCGGAATACGAGGATGTTTTGCACCGTCTCTTTGCCGAGATAGTGATCGATACGGAAGATCTGATCTTCCCCAAAAACCTTGTTCACCTCGTTGTTCAACGCCTTGGCCGATTCCAGATCATGCCCGAACGGCTTCTCAATAATGATGCGAACCCAGTTCTTGCCGTCACCACAATCCTTCGGCCTGGCCATGCAGTGATCGCCGAGATATTTGATGATGTCGGAGAAATATTCCGGCGCCGTCGCAAGATAAAAAAGGCGATTTCCCCTCGTGCCGGCCTTCGTATCGATATCGGCAAGCACCTTCTTCAGCGCGTCATAACCGGAAGCATCATCGAAGTTCATCGCGTGATATTGAATGCGGCTGACAAACGGATCCAGGGCGGCATCATCTTTGTCGACTCCGCCGCCGCTCACAATACCCTCCTTCATATCCTGGGCGAAGGTCGCTTCGAGCGGCCGCCGCGCTACCCCAACCACCGCGAAATCCTTGGGCAGCAACCCCGATTGCTCCAGGTGATAGAGCGCAGGCAGCAGCTTCCGCTTCGTCAAATCCCCCGACGCGCCGAAGATCACAACAATGCAGGGATCCGGTGTTCGCTCCGGAGGCGGAGCCGCGACGGCGGTGGCGGTAACACTGGCGGTTTTTTCGGCGGTCGGCATATCCATACCTCTCATGCTTGGTTAGCACTTCGCTGTAATCGGCGCTACTCCTGCGTCTTCTTCACATCGTGTCCACCGAAGGCGCCGCGCATGATCGAAAGCATGCGATCGGTAAAGTTGTTCTCCTCGCGTGAACGCAGCCGGCGAATCAGCGATTCGGTGATCACAGGCGCGGAGATATTCAGGTCGATCGCCTCCATCACCGTCCATCGGCCTTCGCCCGAGTCCGGGACGAACGCCTCCAGCCCCTCCAGTGCAGGGTTCTTCGCCAGCGCGTCCGCCGTCAAATCCAGCAGCCACGAACGCACCACGGAACCCTTCTGCCAGATCCTCGATATCTGCGGCAGGTTGAGGTTCAGCGGAGTCTTCGCCTTCAGGATCGAAAAACCCTCGGCATACGCCTGCATCATCCCGTACTCAATTCCGTTGTGCACCATCTTCACAAAGTGGCCCGCGCCCGAAGGCCCGACACGACCCCATCCCTGGTCCTTCGCCGGCGCCAGCGTCTCGAAGATCGGCCGCAATCGTTCCACCGGCTCCTCATCGCCCCCGATCATCAGGCTATAACCACCCTTCAGTCCCCAGACGCCGCCTGAAGTACCGCAGTCCACATAATGAAAACCTTTCGCCGTCTCCTCTGCATGACGGCGCTGCGTATCTTTATAGTTCGAGTTGCCTCCATCGATGAACGTGTCGCCCTTCTCCATCAACGGCTCCAGCCGTGCAATCGTCTGGTCCACCGGATCGCCCGACGGAACCATGATCCAGATCGCGCGCGGCGCCGAAAGATTCTTCACCAGATCGACCAGCGAGTTTACCCCGAGGGATCCCGCCGCCGTCAGCTTCGCCGTTGCCTCTTTGTTGAAATCAAAGCCGACAACCTTATGCCCCGCAAGACGCAGCCGTTCCGCCATGTTGAAACCCATCTTGCCGAGTCCGATGATTCCTAGTTCCATTCTGTCTTTCCTTCCTTATGCGGCCTGTCGACCGGGTTGAGCCAACTTCTCGTTGAGCTGTTTCATGTGTAAAGGCAGATCCTGCAAGCCCGCGGCCTTCGCCTACTCGCCGCCTCAAATTCCACCCGAAATGCCCCGCGGCCCGCTTCACGCATCCTCCGGAAAATCTGCGCCAACCGTCACGTGCTCCCACATCGCAACCTCTTTCTCCCAGCTGTCCAGCTTGCCGCGCATTCGCTGCAGCGCGCTCGCTCCAAGCAACAATCGCAGCGGCGGCGCAGGCGATTTCACCACATCCATCATCGCTCGCACGGCGCGGAGCGGATCGCCCTTCTGCTTGCCATGGTTTTCCATGAAGTACTTGCGCATATTTCCCGCAGTGCCGTCATAGTCCGCGATCCGCGTCTTCGCAATCACGCCCGAGCGGCCCAAAAAATCCGTCCGAAACGGTCCCGGTTCAATGATGGTTACTTTGATTCCCAGTGGAGCCAGTTCGGCAGCCAGCGACTCTGACAGCGCCTCAACTGCAAATTTTGTCGAGTTGTAGTATCCCAGCCCAGGGCTCGCGATCAGGCCGCCGATCGAAGACAGATTCAGAATGTGTCCGCTGCGTTGCTTGCGAAGCTGTGGCAGAAAAGCTCGAGTCACCCGCAACAAACCGAAGACGTTGGTCTCGAACATCGGCATGAACTCCGCCTCCGAGACCTCTTCGATCGCCCCGGCAACCCCATAGCCCGCGTTGTTCACCAGAACGTCCACCCGGCCGAACTTTGCCAAAGTCTGCGCCACCGCCGCATCCACCTGACCGGCGTCCGTCACATCCAATGCCAGGGCCTTCGCCGTCTGCGGATACTCCTTCTCTAAATCAATCACCTTATCGGGATTCCGCGCGGTGGCCACCACCTTGTCGCCGCTCTTCAACACCTCTTCCGCGAGCAACCGGCCAAAACCCGCCGATGACCCGGTGATAAACCACACCCTTTGCGCTGCTTTTGTCGATTCAGTCATATATATATGAGACGCGAGGCGCCAGTGCAGCGATGCAGGGAATCCTGCCCAACTACGTCCGATGCTCGATCACTCCATCCTCTCCCGCCACCAGAGCTACTGTCGCCATTCCCAGAAACAATCCGTGTTCCACCACCCCCACAATCCCGCGAATCTCCGCCGCCAGCACCTCCGGCTCCTCAATCACCCCACACGCACAATCCAGAATGTAGTTGCCTTCATCGGTCAGATAGGGCCCGTCGCCGCTCTTCGTCTTCCTCTGCTTCGGATTCAGTGCCAACGCGGCCAGCCTCGGTTCCACCACCGGCAGCGCCATCTTCACCACCTCCACCGGCAGCGGAAATTTCCCCAGCCGCTCCACCAACTTCGTCGAGTCCACCACCACCAGAAACTCGTTCGCCGTGCTGGCAACAATCTTCTCCCGCAGCAGCGCGCCCCCGCCCCCCTTGATCAGCGCAAGCCCTGGCCCAACCTCATCCGCGCCATCGACATACAAATCCAGCTCCGGCAGTTCGTACAGAGTCCTCACATCCATGCCCAGCGACAAACCCAGTTGATGGCTCGCATCGCTCGAGGCCACGCAACGAATCTTCAATCCACCTTGCACGCGAACCGCCAGCTCGCGGATGAACATCGTCGCCGTCGTGCCGGTGCCCAGCCCGACGGCCATTCCATCCTCCACAAACTCAACCGCGCGTTTTGCGACCAGAAGCTTCGCTTCGTCCTGCGTCATCCGCGTCCCCTGGGCTGTTCCAACATTTGCGTTGCACTCGCGTCGCAGCCCTTGCTCTACTTCTTCACCAGTTTTTTTGCCTCTTCTACCACATGCGCGACGTTGATCCCCAACTTATCCAGCGCAATCGCACCTGGGGCCGAAGCTCCAAATCGGTCCAGTCCAATCACAGCGCCATTGTGGCCGACATACTTATACCAACCCAGCGTTGCACCCGCTTCAATCGCAAGCTTCGGCGTGTCCTCAGGCATTAGTGCAACCTTGTACGCATCGTCCTGCTCGTCATAAATCTTGAAGCTCGGCATCGAAACCACGGTCGCGTTGATGCCCGCCGACTTCAGCTCCGCCGCGGCCTGCACGATCACCGAAACCTCAGAGCCAGTCGCGATCAAAATGATGTCCTTGCCGTCCGACGATAGCTCGTATGCCCCTTTGCGAGGGCCGGCCTGCGCAATCCTGGCATCGAGCACCGGCAGATCCTGCCGCGAAAGCGCCATAAAGCATGGGCTCTTCCGCTCCAATGCAAGCTTCCAGCACGCCGCCGTCTCATTTGCGTCTGCCGGACGGAAGTCCGTGAAGTGCGGAATCATCCTCAGGCTCATCATCTGTTCGATCGGCTGATGCGTCGGTCCATCCTCGCCCAAACCCACAGAATCATGCGTAAAGACAAACAGCGCATGCACGCCCATCAATGCCGCCAGACGCAACGCCGGACGACAGTAATCCGAAAACACAAAGAACGTCGAGCCAAATGGAATCAGCCCGCCGTGGGCCGCCATTCCATTCACCATCGCCATCATGCCAAATTCACGCACCCCGAAAAAAACATTCCGGCCCGTCGGATCGACATGAAAGCTCGGCGAATCTTTGAAGATCGTCTTCGTCGATGTCGTCAGGTCAGCCGCGCCGCCGAACAACTCCGGCACAACGTTCTCAATCGCCTGCATCACCACCTGGCCTGCATTGCGCGTCGCCACCGGCTTATCCGTCGGGAAGCTCGGAATCTTCTCCTCCCATCCGTCCGTCATCCTGCCGTTGATCACGCGATCGAACTCTGCCGCGGGCTCAGGATACGTCTTGCTGTACTCTTCAAACTTCGCCGTCCACGCCTCATGTTCTTTCTTGCCCTTCGATTTGGCCTTCGCCCAGTTGGCGCGTGCCTCATCGGGAACGTAAAACGTCTTGTCCTCTGGCCAGCCAAGATTTTTCTTCGTCGCCTTTACCGCATCCACTCCCAGCGCTTCGCCATGAGCCTTATTCGTCCCGGCCTTCGGACTGCCGTACCCGATCACAGTTCGTACCCGGATCAGCGAGGGACGCGTCGTCTCCGCCTTCGCCGCGGCAATCGCTTTTTCAATCGCAACCAGATCGTTTCCGTCCGCGACATACTGCACATGCCAGTGATACGCCTCGAACCGCTTCGTTACATCCTCGGTAAACGAGAGCTCCGTCGGTCCATCCAGCGAAATCAGATTGTCGTCGTAAAACACAATCAGCTTGCCCAGCCCCAACGTTCCAGCCAGCGAAGCCGTCTCATGCGAAATCCCTTCCATCATGTCGCCGTCGCCGCACAACACGTACGTGTGATGGTCGACGATCTTGAACTCATCGCGGTTATACACCGCCGCAAGGTGTCTCTCCGCCGTCGCAATTCCCACTGCCATGCCGAAGCCCTGGCCCAGTGGACCGGTCGTCACCTCCACGCCCGGTGTGTCGCCATACTCCGGATGTCCCGGCGTATGCGATCCCCACTGCCGAAACTGCTCCAGTTGCGACATCGGCAGATCGTAGCCGGAAAGATGGAGCGCCCCATACAACATTGCCGAAGCATGTCCGTTCGACAAAATAAATCGATCCCGGTCGATCCACTTCGGGTCCGACGGATCATGCTTCATCACCTTGTGATACAGCAAGTAAGCGATCGGCGCGCAGCCAAGCGGAGCGCCAGGATGACCCGACTTCGCCTTTTGCACCGCATCCACAGCGAGAAAGCGCAGTGCGTTGATGGAGAGCTCGTCTACTTCGTGCTGCTTCGATTCCTGCGGTTCGCTCATTCTTTTCCTTTGCTGAATGAAGACACGCGACGCATTTGGCGACGCTGAATCTCAAATGATTTGGTCGATCTTTGACAGTGTACTAGGCTGGAACGGCTCGCTGCATCCTCACAGCCGCCGCCGGGCCGCGCTCATTTGGAAGCTTTCGGCGCAGGAACAACAGACACAGTAATATTCCGGCCCAGCCAGCGCTCCTGCTCCCCTGTTCCCGGCCACGCCAATGTAAATACGATGCTCCCTGTCTGATCCGGGGCCGTAACAATGTCCACAAATGATCCCGGGTAACCGACCGAATGCGCCTCTACTGCATGGGTAGTCGCCCAGTTATCGAACGTGTAGACAACGCGGAAATGTTCGCGATCGACAATTCGCAGCGTGTGTCCAGAGTAGATCGTCGACACCGGCCGCGTCACTTCAAATATCTCGATATGGTTGGTAAACGTGCGTTTGCCCGCCTCCACCGCATACCGCGCCTCTACCACCGAGATTCGGTCGAACACCCTCCCGTCGGTCGCCGATCGCAGCAGCTTCAGATACTCCGCATGAGCCCACACCAGCGGTTGTGCCGAACCCGCCGGCCGCCCCAGATACATCCCCTTCGCCGGCAGGTCTTTGTAATCCCATATCTGTTCCGGCAGCATTCCGCCGGTCGAACTGAACTGCTCAATCGCCCGAATGTGCGCGCCGTAGTCGTGCCCAGCAGCCAGTTCGTAGTGGGCACGCTCTCCCGTCAATATCGGCCACGCGCGCCCTTGCCCCGAGCCGTTATAGTTATCGCCATCTTTCTTCTGGCCGTACCCGTCATGGTTGTATCGCCGCCAGCAATCGCCAAACGGCGTCTCGATCTTCAGACAATGGTCGACAACCTTCAGCGAATCGACGATCAGCGGATCGTCCGCCCGCCGAATTCCATATCGCACCAGCTCCAGAAACCCCGCATCCACCACCTGGCGAGCCTCAAAGTCGCACTGCTCTCCCGGTTCGCGGTTGTTGATGTGAATCCAGCCCGGAGCCAGTTGGCTGTTATAAAACGGCTCGCCCTCCGCCGGCGGACGTATGCGCATGTAGTGGTACTTCACCTCCGGAAGCAGCACCCCTTCCGTCGTCGTCGTCCACTCATCCAGATGCGCTTCGATCCAGTCCGCATATGTCTCCAGATAACCGGCCAGCTCCGTCGCCTGGCGCGCACGCGCAATATCCGCCGCACACACCAGCGCCGAGATCACCGCAGCCAAAGTCGACGGCGAGTATCCTGCAAGCTCCTCCCACCGCTCCTGCTGCGTCACCGGCGCATAGCGAACCAGAAATGCCGCGGCCCGCTCCACAAACGGAAATATGTCGAACTCGCCAAGGCCTCCCTGCTTCCACAGCCGCCAGGCCAGCATGATCGGGAACGCCACCTCGTCAAGCTGAATGCCCGTCCAGTACGGCGTCCCGTCGATCCAGAAGTTCTGCGCAAAACTCCCGTCCGTCCTCTGCGTGCACGCCAGATACACCAGCGCCCGCAACGCTGTATCCATCCGTCCGCACGCCAGCAGAGCCGTCGCGGTCTGCACCATGTCGCGCGTCCACACCAGGTGGTAGCCGCCCAGGTCCGTGTCTCCCTTCGAGGCCCCCCATGGAATCGACGCCGACGCAATAAACGCGCCCGAATACGTCTTGTCTTCATGCGTCAGCAGCACGTTATGACTGATGCGCATCAGTTCGCCGCCATCCTTCGACGAAGAAGACAGTCTCGGCGGCGAAATCGATCGCGTCCATTGCAGCAGAAAGCGCTTTAGATGTTCCTCATACGAGGTCGCCAGCGTCTGCATCATCTGCGCAATCGCAGCATGGCTCCCGTCGCCAAACGAAATCGCAATCGTAAATTCGCGATTCGCCGCAACATCGATCTCGCCCATCACCGCGATGTTTCCGTTCAGCGCCTGGCCGAACTGCCACGTCATCTTCATGTCCGTGCACAGATCCTGATACCCGTCGCTCGTCCCCACGTATCCGCACGACGACCGGCTGAACCCGCAGTCGGCTCCCATCGCCACCATGACGTCGCCCTTCCACGCCAGCAGGCACCGCCGTCCCGCTACATCGATCGACCGCGCCGAATTCCCCGCGCCGCCGCCGTTCAGGTGCGGCGCCAGCAGCGCGTAACACTTCAGCCGCGACAGAATCGCCTCGTCCCCCGTGATCTTCACGTTCATCAGCACCACCGGATGGTGCGGGTCGCTGATAAACTCCTTCGTCACCGCGTACCGCCCCTTCAGATCGGTCGCCGATACCCGCACCGCAGGAGCGCTGCTGTCGATGTAGTGAAAGTCGTACGCCAGATCGCGCTTCTCTTCATGGAAGAAGGTCTCGCCGTCGCTGAACAGCAGTTCCACATCGCGCGTCTGCGGACGGTCGATCGTCGGATAGTAAATCTCGTTCAGCGTGCCATGCGACACCGTAAACCATACCCGGCTCGAAGCCGCATACGCCGTCGATACCGCGTCTTTCTCGCTCGAGGTCCAGCGCGGCTCCGTGCCAGGAGCCCCGAACGCAGGTCCATCGTCTTCCAGCCAGCGATAGGCAGTGCTTAGATCGGTCATTCTCTCCATTAGAGCGCAAAACTTTGTTAATCGTTACAATTGCATACCGAATCCAACGGCAATTGTTGCTTGTGCGCTATCATTTGCAGGTTGCCCAGGTGCATCGCACCGGCCCCGTTCCGCATCGAAACAGAACACATGGACTATCGGTCAGGATGCGCCCGACCCATAAAACCAACGACGACAGGAGATCTACCGTGGCCTACGAACTTCCCCCTTTGCCCTACGATTACGCAGCGCTCGAGCCCCACATCGACGAAGCCACTATGAAGCTGCATCACGACAAGCACCACCAGGCATACGTCACCAACCTCAATGGCGCAGTTGAGAAACACCCCGATCTCGGCAAGAAATCGCCCGAGGAACTTCTCAAAAACCTCGCAGCCATCCCCGAAGACGTCCGCAAAGTTGTCCAGAACAACGGCGGCGGCCACGTCAACCACTCCATGTTCTGGCAGATCATGAAGCCAAAGGGCGGCGGCGAGCCCTCCGGCGACATCGCCCAGCAGATCAAAGCCGACTTTGGCAGCTTCGAGGACTTCAAAAAACAGTTCAACGAAACCACCGCCAAACAGTTCGGTTCAGGCTGGGGTTGGATCATCTTCGTCGGCGGAAAACTCAAAATCGTCACCACCGCAAACCAGGACAATCCCATCTCGCAAGGCAGCTACCCCATCCTCGGCAACGACGTCTGGGAGCATGCCTACTACCTCAAGTACCAGAACAAGCGACCCGACTACCTCGCCGCCTGGTGGAATACCGTCAACTGGGACGAGGTCAACAAGCGCTTCGCCACCGCCAAATCCTACAAATAATTCCCTGCAAATTAATCCGTAATTCATCTCGCCTATCGACAAAAAGAGGCTGCCATCGCGCAGCCTCTTTCCATTCTCCAAAATGCTGTCTCCCGGCAGTCCCATCCGAGTGTGATACTCTCAGTCGGTCCCGCAATCTCTACCCACGAAAACTGCAAGCAGGAGTATCCCGCATGTGCGGAATCGTCGCGCTGTTCTCTCGTCGTGATCCGGTCTCCGAGTCCGCCCTTCACCGAGCCACGCAAAGCCTCTACCACCGTGGCCCCGACGGCCGGCGCTACTGGATCTCCCCCGACCGAAAAGTCGCCCTGGGCCACGCCCGCCTCAGCATCATCGACCTCACCACCGGCGATCAGCCCATCGCCAGCGAAGACGGCCGAACTCACATCGTCGTCAACGGCGAATTCTACGGCTACGAAGGCATCCAGCGCGAGCTCGAACAAGCCGGACATCGCCTCCGCACCCGTTCCGACAGCGAAATCGCCCTCCACCTCTACGAAGACCTCGGCACCGAATGTCTCCACCGCCTGCGCGGCGAGTTCGCCTTCGTCCTTTGGGATCAAACCCACCACACCCTCTTCGCCGCACGCGATCGCTTCGGCATCAAGCCCCTCTTCTACGCCCTCCATAACGAAACCCTCTACTTCGCCTCCGAAGTAAAAGCGCTCTTTGCCGCCGGCGTCCCTGCCCGCTGGGATGCAGACACCTTTGCCAACTCCACCGAGGCCGGCAGCGCGCAGATGCGCACTCTCTACGACGGAGTCTTCCAGATTCCGCCCGGTCACTTCCTCCTCGCCACCGACAAACATCTTCAGATCAACCAGTACTGGGACTTCAACTATCCCCGCGCCTCCTCCGCCACGCCGCAACGCTCCGATGCCGACTACGCCGCCGAGCTTCGCCACGTCCTCGAAGAGGCAGTGCGCCTTCGTCTTCGCGCCGATGTCCCCGTCGGCTGCTATCTCAGCGGCGGCCTCGACTCCTGCGCCATCCTCGGCCTCGCCGCAAAACATCACCCCGAACCCATCCGCGCCTTCACCCTCACCTTCGACCGCGCCGAGTACGACGAAGAAAAAGAAGCAAAAGAAATGGCCGCCAAAACCGGCGCCGACTTCTTCCCCATCCCCATCCGTCAGGACGATCTCGCCGACAACTTCTCCGACGCTGTCCTCCAATCCGAAACCCTCTGCATCAACGCCCACGGCGTCGCCAAATATCTCCTCAGCCGCGCCGTTCGCAACGCAGGATACAAGGTAGTCCTCACCGGCGAAGGCTCCGACGAGCTCCTCGGAGGCTACCCGCACTTTCGCCGCGATATGCTCCTCTACAACCGCGAAGGCCAGAACCCCGACGAGGTTGCGACCCTCCTCGCCGGCCTCGAAAAGCTCAATCCCGTCTCGCGCGGCCTTCTCCTTCCCCACGGCCAGGCGCGGCCGCTTGAAAACGTGAAGCGCATCCTCGGCTTCATTCCCTCATGGATTGAAACCTTCTCCGCCCGCGCTGCCAAAATGCAGGAACTCCTCTCCCCGGCGTTCGCTCAGGAGTTCGGTTCGCGCCAAAGCTACCACGGCCTGCTCAGCGACCTCGACGTTCACGGCCAACTCCAGGGCCGCGATCCCGTGCATCAATCTCTCTACCTCTGGTCGAAGACTCTTCTTCCCACCTATCTCCTCACCATCCTCGGCGACCGCATGGAGATGGCCCACTCCGTCGAAGGCCGCGTTCCCTTCCTCGATCATCACGTCGCCGAGGTCATCTGCTCCCAGCCCGTCAACCAGAAGATTCACGGCATGACCGAAAAGTATGTCCTCCGCGAAGCAGCCCGCGACGTGATCACCGACACCATCTACCGTCGCCAGAAACATCCATTCGTCAGCCCGCCCGCAACCCTCCACCCCAAAGAAAAATTCAGCGCCCTCGTCAACGACACGTTGCGCGGGCCAGTCCTGGCCTCCATCCCGTACTTCGACCAGAAAAAAGTCATCGGCCTTCTCGATAGCCTCCCCACCATGGACGAAAGCGGACGCGTCGCCAATGATCAGGTCCTCATGGCCATCGTCAGCGCCTGCGTCCTCCACCAGCGCTTCGGTCTCTCTGCATAAATTTAATCTCGCCGCTCACTCCGCCCGCAGAGCCGTCATCGGGTTTGTCCCCGTGGCTCGTCTTGCCGGCAGATAACACGCGAAGACTGCAACTGCGACCACAATCAAACCAGCCGCCGCAAACGTCAGCGGATCCGCGGGATTAACGTCATAGATGATGCTGCTCAACACGCGTCCCAAAGCCAGTGCCAGCACAATCCCCAACACCGTGCCCGAAAAAACCAGCCTGGCCGCTTGCGCCAGAACCAGCCGCAGAACGTCGCTTCGCTGCGCCCCCAGCGCCATGCGCAATCCGAACTCGGACGTTCGCTGGCTCACAGAGTACGCAATCACCCCATACGTTCCAATCGCCGCCAGCAGAATCGCGAGAGCCGCAAACAATCCCACCAGCACAAACGCAAATCGCGGCGTCGAAACCGATGCGTCCACAATCTGATCCATCAGCCGGACATCGGCAACCGCGAGCTTCGGATCGATCTGTTTCACCGCACTCCGAACTCCTTCCGCCAGCACCTGCGGACTTGCCGTGCCGCGTACCACCACCGACATCTGCCCGAATACTATCTGTTGATCGGACCACCACAACGCCGGCTCAGCCTCACTGCTGTTTGGCTTGTCCTTTACATCGCCAACCACCCCCACTACCGTGAACCAGTCTTTCTCTTTGGGCTTTTCGTCGAAGGTAATTCGCTTGCCCACCACCTCCTCGTTCGGCCAGTAGTGCTTCGCCATCGAACGGTTGAGAATCACCACCTTGGGCGCGCTCTGATTGTCCGCTTCGGTGAAGAACCTTCCGCTCAGCAGCGGAATCCCCAACGTGCTGAAATACTCCGGCGACGCATAGTGATACCGCCCATGAAACTCCTCATGCGGTGCAGGCTGCTTGCCTTCGATATTGAAGTTCATATTCTCGTCATAACCGGTCCATGGCAGGTCGCTCCCTATTCCTCCGCTCTCGATGCCCGGAATCGAATTCAGCGCATCGTCCAGTCGAAGATCAAAACGTTCGAGGTCCTCTTTTTTCGGATAGGAGGCCTCAGGCAGCGAAACGGTCGCGCTCAGCACATGGCTTTGCTGAAATCCCGGATCGAGATGCAGCATATTCACGAAGCTCCTCAGCAACAGCCCGGCCCCAACCAAAAGAACGCACGCCAGGCTTACCTCCGCTATCACCAGCGCGTTGCGCAACCGGTTCAACCCCCGGCTCATCGTTGCCGAGCGGCCGCCTTCATGCAAACCCTGCCTCGGGTCCGTGCGCGAGGCCTGGATCGCAGGCGTCAGCCCAAATAAAACTCCCGTCGCGATGCTGATCGCGAAGGTAAACAAAAACACCGCCGCACTCACGTGGATCTCATGCGACCGCGGAAAGTTCGCCGGCAGCAGAGAGACCAGCGCCCTCACCCCTCCCACCGCCATCGCAAGACCCAGCGCGCCGGCAATCAGCGCCACCAGCACACTCTCCGTCAGTAGTTGCCCCACCAGCCGTGAGCGCGATGCGCCAAGCGCCAGTCGTACTGCGATCTCGCGCTGCCGGCTCGCCGCTCTTGCCAGCAGCAGATTCGCGGCATTCGAGCACGCAATCAACAGCACCATGCCAACTGTCCCCAGCAGCACAAGAAGAATCGTCCGGCTCGACCCGACCACCTCCTGGGTCAGCGAACTCACCATCACCTTCCATCCTGATCCCGCCTGTCCACCCTCCCGGGCGATCTGCGTCATCAGCGCACTCAGCTCCGCCGCCGCCTGTTCCCTGGTTACACCGTCCTTCAGCCTGCCAATCGCGTCCAGATAGTGTGATCCGCGCTGTGCCGGATTCCCCTGAAACACAAACGGGGTCCAAATATCGACATCGTCCCCATACGCGACCGAGCGGTAGTTGTTCCCCGGATGCTCTGCCCCCTTGGACATGACGCCGATGACGGTGTGCGGTCGCGCATCCAGCGTAATCTTGCGTCCCAGAATGTTCGGGTCGCCGCCGAACTGCGAGCGCCACAGCCTGTCGCTCAGAATCACCTGCAATGCGGAACCCGGAACCTCCGCCTTCCGATCGAACTCCTGTCCCAGCTCAGGCCGCAGACCCAGTACATGGAAATACCCCGAAGTCACGTAGAACCCTCGGAGCAACTGCGGCTCGCTCGAGTTGCCCGAGAGCTGCATATCGCCTCGGGTATACGCAGCCATCGACTCGAACAACCGGTTCCGCGTTCGGTAGTCGCGAAAATCGAAGGGGTTCAGCGGAAACTTCGGATACTCGCTGCTGGTCAGGTAAATTCTCACAATCCGGTCGGGATGCTCGTACGGCAGAGACTTCAACAACACGCTGTCCACCACGCTGAAGATCGCGCTGTTCGCCCCGATGCTCAGTGCCAGCGTCAGCACCAGAGCCACACTGAAAAGTGGATTGCCCTTCAGCTGCCGCGCCGCATACCGTATGTCCTGCATGGCGTTTTCGATGAAGCTTGTGCCGCGCGCCTCGCGGCAGTCTTCCTTGATCTGCTCCCGCCCGCCGAAGGCGAGCCGCGCCTGCCGCGTAGCCTCCGCGCGCCCCATCCCGCTCTGCATATTTTTTTCCACCGCTTTTTCAAAGTGAAACCTGAGCTCCTCATCCAGCTCCGTCTCAACCACTCTCCGGCGAAACAGCGACCGCAGACGAATGCGCACATCGCTCCACATGGAATTTGCCCTCACATACTCTCAAGAATCTGCGCAACCGCCGCGGTCAACCGCCGCCAGCTTTCGGTCTCGGCTTCAAACTGCTTTCGTCCACTCCGCGTCAGCTCGTAATACTTCGCCTTGCGGTTGTTGTCCGAGACCCCCCAGTTCGCCTTAATCGCGCCGCGCCGCTCCAGCCGGTGCAGCGCCGGATACAACGATCCCTGCTGAATTCTCAGAACGTCACTCGACACCTGCTGTATCCGCTCCGAGATCGCCCAGCCATGCTGCGCCCCCAGCGCGAGGGTCCTCAAAATCAGCAAATCCAGCGTGCCCTGCGGAAGATCGATCGACTCAGTTCCCAAGGGACTTTCCCCTTTCGCTTCTACAAGAAGAAAAAATACCTCATCTCCTGTAGAAGTGCAAGGGGAAGCGCAAGTCCTATAAAACAATAGGAAAAGGAACAATTTTATTGTTTGGCAATGGGGATGGGGAGAACCCCCCGGGCTATTCTGGGGAGCCTTTACGAGGACGGCGATTCGCCTGAAGAACCCGCTTGCGCATGCGCAGCGACTTCGGTGTCACCTCAACCAGTTCATCGTCCGCAATGAACTCGATGCACTGCTCCAGCGTCAGCTGCTTGTAAGGAACCAGCCGTACCGCATCATCCGAACCCGAGGCCCGCATGTTCGAAAGCTTCTTCTCGCGAACCGCGTTCACGTCGAGATCGTTGTCGCGGCTGTGTTCCCCAACGATCATGCCCTCGTAGAGTTCCACCCCGTCATTGACGAACAGAACCCCGCGATCCTGCAGACCTTCCAGCGCATACGCCGTCGTCGTTCCCTGCCGGTCCGAGATCAGAGCCCCGGAAGCACGCTGCGGAATCTCGCCCTGGTACGCCACATAACCGTCAACGATTGAGTTCATGATGATGGTGCCGCGGGTCTCCGTCAGCATCTCCGACCGCAACCCGATCAAACCGCGGCTCGGAACGCGAAACTCCATCCGCACCCGGCCCGAACCATGGTTGGTCATCTTCGTCATCTCGCCCTTGCGCGGTCCCAGACGCTCGATCACCGTTCCAACAAAATTCTCCGGCACATCGATATAAAGATGCTCGACCGGCTCCATCAACTCCCCGTCCACTCGTTTCGTCACAATCTCCGGACGGCTCACCATCAACTCAAATCCTTCGCGCCGCATTATCTCGATCAAAATTCCAAGCTGCAGTTCCCCGCGGCCCAGAACCTTGAACGAGTCCGGCGATCCCGTCTCTTCCATCTTCAGAGACACATTCGTCAGCAGCTCTTTATCAAGCCTGTCGCGAAGATTCCGCGACGTAACAAACCTGCCCTCGCGTCCTGCAAATGGCCCGTTGTTGACGTTGAACTGAATCGCAATCGTCGGCTCGTCGATCGTAATCGGCGGAAGCGGCTGCGGATTCTCCACGTCGCAGAAGCTCTCCCCAATCGTGATCCCGGGAATTCCCGCGATCGCGACAATATCGCCAACCTGTGTCTCATCGATATCGGTTCGCTTCAGCCCCGAGAAGCTGAACAGCTTCGTGATCTTGTGCTTGGAGAACGTGCCGTCGAGCCGCGCAACGTTATACTCCTGTCCCGTCCGCATCGTCCCGTTGAACACGCGCCCAATCGCAAGCCGCCCAAGATAATCCGAATAGTCCAGATTGGTGACCAGAATCTGCACCGCGCCTTCGGGTTCGCCCTTCGCCACCGGAATCGTCGTAATGATCTGCTCAAACAGAGGCTGAAGGTCGGTTCCCGGAACCGCCGGATCTGTCGTCGCAGTCCCCAGCTTCCCATTCGTGTAGAGAACCGGAAAGTCCAGCACAGACTCATCCGCATCGAGATCGATGAACAGGTCATAGACCTCGTTCAGCACCTCCTGCGGACGCGCATCCGGCCGATCGATCTTGTTGATCACCACCATCGGAGTCAGACCAGCCTCCAGCGCCTTCGACAACACATATCGCGTCTGCGGCAACGGTCCCTCCGAAGCATCCACCAGCAGCACGACACCATCCACCATCTTCAGCGCCCGCTCAACCTCGCCGCCAAAGTCCGCGTGACCTGGTGTATCGACGATGTTGATCTTGTTGTCGTGATAGTAGAGCGCAGTATTCTTCGCCAGGATCGTGATCCCGCGCTCCCGCTCCAGATCGTTCGAGTCCATCACTCGTTCGGCAACAGACTCGTTGGACCGGAAAGTCCCGCTCTGCCGCAGCATGGCGTCAACCAGGGTCGTCTTGCCGTGATCGACGTGCGCGATGATGGCGATATTGAAGATAGGCTTAACGGCGACTGCGGTTGAGTTGCTCACTGCTTTGATGTCCTGTCTGTGCGCTTAGATGTTGGTTTTGGGGGAAAGTGCGCGTCTCTTCTAGTTTAGCCTAATTGGGCTCGCACCGGCTGTTGAAGTGCGCAGGAACAGAAGAAGATACCGTGAATCAGCCGATAAAACCTTGAGAATCATCAAGGCAAAAACACAGCTAGAAAGCGATCTTTCCGCAGGCTGGATGTTCGCAGATCTGGAATCGACAGATTCAGCTTCGCTACAGATCTACAGATTCATCTTCTTGAAGATGCGCTCGGGAATGTTCCGGATGACAAACATGATCGGTTGCCATTGAAACGGCACATACAGCACGTCTTTGCGCTTGTCGATCGCGCTCACGATGGACTCGGCGACCGAATCGACATCTGCGAACTTGTCGCTCTTGGGCATCGCCGCCGTCATTGCGGTGCGAGTCGGGCCAGGTTTGATGTTGAGGACGGTGACGCCCTCGCGGTCAACTCGATTCCTCAGGCCGCCAAGAAACGCAGTCAGACCGGCCTTCGACGAACCATACAGATAGTTGGATTTCCTGCCTCGGTCACCGGCCACCGACGAGATCACCGCCAGAACTCCGGCATGGCGCTGGACACAGAAGTTCGCCAGCCACGTGAGGAGTGAAATCGGGGCCAGCAGATTCGTATAGAGAATCTGAGCGGCCGCGTTGAAGTCTCGCTCTGCCTCTGCCTGATCCCCAAGAATGCCATGGGCAAGATAGGCGACATCCATGCCGGTCAGTGAATTGACCGCATGCGCCAGAAGTTCAGCGTGTTTGTCGGTATCGTCCAGGTCCGCCACCGCGCAGTCGACGTAGCCCGCTCCGCGGGTGCGCAGGTCGGCGGCTACGGCAGCCAGTTTTTCGCCGTTGCGCGCCACCAGGAACAAACTCGCGCCCTGCGCGGCCCATATCCGGCAGGTGGCCTGGGCAATCCCAGACGTAGCGCCGAGAACAAGAATCTTCCGGGGAACCTGGTTGGATGTGCCGCTCTGTTGTGTTGGGGTCATAGGCTTGGTCTGTCTCCGGTGGCGCGCTCCCAGAAACTGGAGGTGAGCTGAGGGTCCCTGTAGCGGGCGAACTGTTCCCACTGCGGGTAGAAGGTCTGAAACTGCGACGCAGTCATCGCGGCGTCTTTAGCCGGATAGAGGCGGCCACCGAACTCGCGGGTCATATCGGCCAGCCGCGCAAAGAGAGCGAAGCTTTTCTCTGGTTTGATCGGGAAATCCAGCGCAAGCGTAATTCCTGGCTTTGGAAAACTCATCATTCCCGGCGAGGGAACATCGCCGAAGACCTTAAGAACTGCAAGGAAGCTGGCGAGACCGGACTTGGCAACCTCGTGCAAAATCGCGGTCGTTCCCTCTTTCGCATGTTCCCACGGAATGACGTATTGAAACTGAAGCAGCCCGCGTTTCCCATACATCCGGTTCCAATGCAGAACCTTGTCGAGCGGATAGAAGAATGGCTCATAGTCCTGCAGCGAGACCACGCGTTTGTGAATCTGCTTATGAAAGTACGCAGTATTGAAGAGGCTGACGCTGAGGTGATTCAGCGCGTAACCTGGAGCATCGAAGGGGAAGACAAGTTTGGGCTTCGAAGATCGCTTAAGCTGGTCCCTCCTCGAGGAGTGGTCGCCCTGCATGAAGATGCCGCGAGCAAAGTTGCGGCCCGTAGAGGTGACGTCAACCCAGCTAACCGTATACTCAATGTCCCTGCTCTGATTGGTGAGGTCCAGGAACTCGTCGATGCCATGAAACTGAATCCCCTCGTAGTCGATCATGCGGGAGACGATTGGTTTCAGCCGCAGGGTCGCCCAGGTGATCAGTCCGGTCAGCCCAAGGCCGCCAATGGTTGCAGCGTAAAAGTCCGGATTCTCCGTCGGCGAGCAATGCAAGCGAGAGCCGTCAGAGCGAACCAGCTCAAACTCCGTGACGTGCCGGCCAAACGTCCCCGCTACGTGATGATTCTTGCCGTGGATATCGTTCGCAATTGCTCCACCCAGAGTTACATATTTTGTTCCCGGAGAGACTGGAAGAAAAAAACCTCGCGGAACCGCAAAGTCGAGTATCTGCGCCAGCGTTACTCCCGCCTCTGCGGTGAGCAGCCCTGTCTCACGATCGAAGCCGATAAGCCGGTTCATGCCGGTTGTCAGAAGCAGATTGCCGTCTTTGAGCAGGCAGACGTCGCCGTAGCTGCGGCCCATGCCTACCGGCAGCGCGCCGTTGTGAAGCCCTTCCGCCACCGCAGGAAAATCGCTCTGCCAATGCAGCGGGATCACCTTTGCATCGTAGGTTGGATAGCGGCCCCACGACTCAAATGGAGGAGTGCCCGTCGGCTGCTCTTCAGCGGCATGAAAATCGAGCTGCGGCGTTGCTTGTGTTGCAGTCGGCATAGTCTAAGGATATCCCGGCCGGCCTTCGCATGTGACCGGACATCGGTTGTGCCTCTTGGTGCAAGTACGGTCTGAGTCTCAGATTTGCGGGGATCGTGCAAGGAAAGAAGAAGGCGCGACCGAAGCCGCGCCTTCTCCCGGTACAACTTGTGTCTTAGGCTGCGCTCTTGGCGGTCGCCTTGGCGCGCTTGTCCGCCGCGGCCTTCAGAGCCGTCTTGGCCTGGACAGCAAGAGCAGCAAAGCCCGCAGCGTCGTTCGCGGCGATGTCCGCCAGTATCTTGCGATCCAGTCCATTGCCGGCGAGCTTGAGTCCATTAATGAAAGTGGAGTAGCTCAAGTCGTTGTTCCGGCACGCTGCATTGATGCGGACGATCCAGAGAGCGCGGTACTGGCGCTTCTTCTGTTTGCGGCCGGTGTAGGCGAACTTCAGCGAGCGCTCGACGGCCTCTTGAGCAGCCTGATACAGCTTGGATTTGGTGAGGAAATAGCCGCTCGCGCGTTTCAGGATCTTCTTGCGGCGGTCGTTGCGTTTGGTACTCCGTTTTACACGGGGCATCGTACTTCTCCTTTTTGCGTACTTCGCGGCGCATGCGCGCCATCGTGGTAAAGCCCGGCTGGAGGTAAGGTGACCTCTTCACACAGGCTATGCAACTTCAAATCTCGGTGGAACGCTAACGCTGTTCCAGGGGCCGGAACGCTTTGACTGGCCCTTTGCCCGGCTTGCTTTTCAGCTTGCGCAGGCGGCTCGACTTGAAAAACTCTTGGCTTCCCTGCCTGAAATCAGGCGTAAGGGAGCATCCGTGCGACCTTGGCGTGATCCGCGTCAGAGACCAGTACCTGCCCGCCGAGATGGCGTTTGGTCTTGGTGGCCTTTGACGTGAGAATGTGGCGCATCTTCGACTGGCCGCGCTTGAACTTGCCCGTACCTGTCTTATGAAAGCGCTTGGCGGCGCCGCTGTGTGTCTTCAACTTTGGCATTTGTGTTCCTGACTGTTTCTGGACAACTTATTGAGTATATATGAAGTCAGCCGCAGACGTACCCTTCCCCTCCCGCCTTGAATAAACCATCCCCTAACACCCGTACTTTCACCAACATGAAAATGACCCTCCGAAGAGGGTCATTGGGTTGTGCTCCGGCGAGCATTCTTGTTCCAAAATGTCTGTCCTGGTTTCTCCAGGGTTGGGTGTTTCTCCAGGGATGGGCGAATGGCGTTCCTTAGCCTTTGGGTCCTACTCCGGTGCCACTGCCACTGGTCGAACTATTGCTGCCGGTCGAACTGCCGCTACTGCTGGTTGACCCGTCGGTACCGCAATAACCGCCCCCGTTGCCTTTGCCGCGGTCACAGTTGCGGCCGATCCCGCTGTTCTGGCCGTTTTGGTCGCACTCGCGCTTGGAGTCCGAATCCGTGAAGTGGTGGCACCAGCCAAGGAAAGACCAATGGCTCTCCGTGCTGCTGCTGTTGCTGCTGCTGTTATGTTCGCAAGCGAAAGCCGAAGTGGTTAGAAAAGAAAGTCCAAGAACAGAGGCAGTCAATAGTCGATTTAGTTTCACGGTCTTACCTCATAGTATGACCCTCCGAAGAGGGTCATCTGGTTGAGCTCTGGCGAGCATTCTTTTTCCAAAATGTCTTTCCTGGTTTCTCCAGGGTTGGGGAGGGCGTTCGCTTAACTACAACCTTTGGGCGAAGAACAGCTGCCGCTGCCCGATCCGCTGCCCGATCCCGTGCTTCCGCTTCCAGTTGAGCTACCGCCGCCGGTGGAGCTTCCACCGCCGCTAGCCGAATGGCCACCACCATTGCAATCGTGACCTCTGTCGCGGTCGCGGTCATGATCGCAATCCTTATCTTTATCCTTGTCAGTGTGACTGCACCAGCCAAAGAAGGACCACGAATGACTATCGTGTTCACAGGCAAAGGCCGAGGTTGAGGTTGCAAGCATTGAGAATCCAACAATCGATGCAGCAATCAGGCGGTTCAGCTTCATGGGTCACCTCGTTACTAACTTGGTGCAGCATAGCAAGCTATAAGGGTCAGGACTGTAACACTTTCGGGGGACACAAGCGTCTCGCGCCAGCCGCCGCATTGTCAGCGTCCACGCTGCCCCCTGGCGGCGCAAATCAGGGCTCCGGAAAGGCTGAAATCATGAGACTTGCAGGCACCCGGTCGCCACCGTCACGTGTTATACTTAAGTCACTGGTAACCAGTCCGGAACGCGCCTAAAACGCTGGAATGACGCGGGTTTTCGCAAATCGTGCAGATTCGGAACGGACTGGGAATTCTGCTAGTCAGCAACCGCTGAACGGAGATACATGGCATCGACTGCAATCCCTACCGAAGGTGCTCGATTAGAGCTTGAAACTGCCCCCATCAAGGACACTCCCACCCGCAAAAAAGAGGGTGGCGGCTACTCGGCCGAAAACATCACTGTCCTTGAGGGCCTGGCGGCAGTTCGGCTCAGACCGGCGATGTATATCGGATCGACCGGAGAGATGGGTCTGCATCATTTGGTCTATGAAGTCGTCGACAACTCCGTGGACGAGGCCCTCGGCGGCCACGCGACACGGATTGATGTGACCATCCATGTCGACAACTCCATTACTGTCGTCGACGATGGCCGCGGAATTCCCGTCGACGACAAAGTGATCAATGGCGAAAAGATGCCCGCGGTGCAGGTTGTGCTCACCATGCTCCACGCCGGCGGCAAGTTCGACGCCTCAAACTACAAAGTCTCCGGCGGTCTGCATGGCGTCGGAGTTAGCTGTGTCAACGCCTTGAGCGAAGAGTTCGATGTCGAAGTATGGCGCGACGGCCACGCCTGGGAACAGGCCTACTCCAAAGGCGCTCCTACCGGCAAACTGAAAAAGATGGGCGCTTCCACACGCAAGGGAACCAAGATCCACTTCCTCCCCGACACCACCATCTTCACCGTAACCGAGTTCAACTACGACACCCTCGCCCAGCGCCTGCGCGAGCTCGCCTTCCTGAACAAAGGCCTCGAAATTCACCTCACCGACGAGCGCACCACCGACACCAAAACCGGCGAGAGCAAGCATCAGGAGTTCAAGTACGTCGGCGGCATCGCAGAATTTATCAAGCACCTGAATCGAGGCAAGGCCGTTCTACACGACAAGCCCATCTACATGGAGGCCGAGCGCGATGGCGTCGCCATGGAGATTGCGTTGCAATACAACGACGCTTATTCCGAAACCGTCTTCACCTTCGCGAACAACATCAACACTGTCGATGGCGGAACTCACCTCTCCGGCTTCAAGACGGCGCTCACCCGCACCATCAACGCAGCTGGTCAGTCGCTGGGACTCTTCAAAGATGTGAAGGAAAACCTCAGCGGCGACGACGTGCGCGAAGGTCTGGTCGTCGTCATCAGCGTCAAGCTTTCGCAGCCGCAATTTGAAGGACAGACCAAAGGCAAGCTGAACTCCGACATCGCGGGAACCGTGCAGGCGTTCGTCAATGAACGTCTCGGCGGCTTCCTGGAACAAAATCCTTCCGTCGCCAAGAAGATCATCAACAAGGCCATCGATGCCGCTCGTGCACGCGAAGCCGCACGCAAAGCCCGCGACCTCACTCGACGCAAGGGCGCGCTCGACGGGGGTGGTCTGCCCGGTAAGCTTGCCGATTGTTCGGAGCGCCAGCCCGACCGCTGCGAACTCTACCTCGTCGAAGGAGAGAGCGCCGGAGGAACCGCCAAGCAGGGCCGCGACCGCAAATTCCAGGCCATTCTCCCCCTCAAGGGAAAGATTCTTAACGTCGAAAAAGCCCGCTACGACAAGATGCTCGGCCATGAAGAGATCCGCGCCATGATCACCGCCCTCGGCTGCGGCATCGGCAAAGACGACTTCGATGCCAGCAAGCTGCGCTACGGCAAGCTCATCCTGATGACCGACGCCGACGTCGACGGATCGCACATCCGCACCCTGCTGCTCACCTTCTTCTTCCGCCACATGACCGAACTCATCAAGCGCGGCCACGTTTACATCGCGCAACCTCCGCTCTATCGCATCAAGAAAGGCAAGTTCGAACAGTACATCAAGGACGACCGCGAATACGTCAGCGTCATGGTGAAGCGTGCCTCCGATGGCATGGTGATCCGCTACGGCGACGGCGGCGCAAAGCTAGAGGGCGCTGCGCTGACAAAGTACATGGGCCAGTTGAACGACTATCTCGGCTTCTTCGACAAGGTGCAGAAACGTCTGCGAAACGAGCAGGTAACCCAGGCCTTCGCCGAACTGTTCGCACAGGAGGGCAAGGACTCGGCTCGTCGCGTAGACTTTGAATCCCCCGCCAAGCTGGAAAAGATGCGTCAGCGGCTGGTTGGCATGCAAAAGGAATTCCAATTCAAAAACGTCGGCGACGTGGCAATGGATGAGGAGCACAGAAGCTACTCGGTCAGCTACACCGACGCGCAAGGTGCGGTACGAACCATCGACTGGGCTCTCGCTTCGGCTCCTGAAAGCCGGCAGATGCTGGCCAAACACGCCCAGATCCGGGAGCAGCTCGTCGCTCCGTTCCTGATCGAGTATGCCGCCAAGACCAAGGCTGAAGCGGCCGCGGAGGCCGCAGAGGAAGCCGAGGAGATCGCTTCAGAAGAGGGCGTTGCGAATATCGCTGCCGCGCCCGGCACCGTCGCTGAAACAAAAGCAGCGAAGCGTTCCAGCAAGGCCTCACACGACCCCGTTGAAAAGAAGACCGCACGCGAAGTCTTTGAATACGTCATCGAGCAGGGCCGAAAAGAGTACCAGGTCCAGCGCTACAAGGGACTCGGCGAGATGACCGCGCCTCAACTCTGGGAGACGACGATGGACCCCGAGCGGCGCACGCTGCTCCAGGTGAAACTCGAAGACATCGCAGCCTGCGAGGAGATCTTTACCACCCTCATGGGCGAAGACGTCGAAAGCCGGCGCAAGTTCATCGAAGAGAATGCGCTCGATGTGAAGAACCTGGATATCTAAACGTCATCTAAACCCCTCACCCAAGGGAAACGCAAGCTTTCAGTCCCGCCCAGGCCGGACTTTCCATTTAGGTCCGCCTTCGTGCAAACTCAAGGAATGGTGAATGTTGGTGTCGATGAGAATCTCGCTCCGGAGTTGTTAACCGATTTTCCGCGTGAGACGAAGATTGTGCGGATACCCCGTCATCCCACCGGTACCGTCGACATCGACTTCTGGATCATTCCATTCGCCAGGAAAAGTGCGCAACAGACCTTCCAGCATCTGCGCGGCGTCAAAGTCGTTCAGTCAATGATGGCAGGAGTGGACTGGATCACGCCATGGCTTCCCAGGGACGTTGTCTTGTGCGATGGGCGCGGACTCCACGATATCTCCGCTTCCGAGTGGGTCATGGCCGCGATCCTGACCGCGCTCAAACGATTTCCCCACTATCGCGACATGCAGTTGCAGCACGAGTGGAAGGGCCAGGCTTCGGTCCCGAACGGATTTCTGGACGTCGGCGGTGCGCAGGTTGGGCAATATAAAGTTCTGGCCGATGACCTTGCAGGGAAGAAGGTTCTCATCGTCGGCTACGGATCGATCGGCGCCGCAATCGAAGCTCGGCTCGCGCCATTTGGAACGAACATCCTCCGCCTGGCTCGCACCGCGCGGAAGCATCCTGAAGTCTTTGCCGTCGCTGATCTGCGCAGGCTCTTACCCGAGGCCGATATTGTCGTCTTGATCGTGCCGTTGACGGCGGAGACGCGTGGCCTGATCGGAGCCGCAGAGATTGCTTTGATGAAGCCGGACGCACTCCTGGTAAATGCTGCGCGAGGCCAGATCGTCAACACGGATGCACTTGTCGACGCACTGCGAAATAACCGGCTGCGGGCGGTTCTCGATGTCACCGATCCCGAACCCCTCCCGTCCGGCCATCCTCTATGGTCCGCGCCCAACTGCATGATCACGCCACACGTAGGCGGTTCCACGCCCGAGTTTATCCATCGCGCCTTTCGCTTTGGCGCAGAACAAATACGACGATTTATAGCCGGAGAAGAATTGGAGAATGTAGTCACAGACGCCGGCTACTGACACGCGCGCGCCATCAACCCTATCGGATGAGTCTTATCTCGTCATCCACATCGTCCTCTTCTTCCTCGTCCTCCTCGTCCTCCTCGTCGTCGTCATATTCATCGTCATCCTCTTCTTCGTCATCCTCTACGCTATCCTCGTCGAGGTCGCTCTCATCATCCTCATCCAGATCGGCACGCCTGGTCGCGGAGCAGAGGACTTCGCCTCTGACATCGTTGCCGTCGCCGATCAAGTCGTCGCAATGAAATGCGCGGGCTGGACTCATATTAAGAAAACTTGCGTTATCGTCGATGAATAGCGTGTCGGGGGCCATGAAAATGTCTCCTGTTACAAATGCGTATTGGGATAGATGCAGTCGAAACGAAAAGGTGAGTGTGAAAATCCGCCTTTTTTGCCCTAGAAGTTGAGAGGGATCTGGCGTTTTTGCTCGTACATGCGCTGATCGGCAAGCCGTCGCAGCAGCACCTCGTCCGTCGTATCGTCAGGATAGACGGCCACTCCAATGCTTCCGGTGACCGTCAGGATATTGCCGTTGATGGTCACAGGCTTGCGCAGGGCGCGCGAGATACGTGCCGCGCTTCTCTTCGCGATCAAGTCCGCCGGCTGGTCGTTGGGCAGGTCAGTCGCCACAATGATGAACTCATCTCCGCCCAGTCGTGCGAGTGTGTCCGGCGCACGAATGGCCCCACGAAGGTTATGCGAGATGTGCCGAAGCAGTTCGTCGCCGACGTCGTGGCCGTGCGAGTCGTTGATCAGTTTGAAACCATCGAGGTCAACCATCAGAAGCGCAGTGCGGGTGTTATGTCGTTGCGAATGTTCGAGGGCCGCCGCGAGCCGATCCTCAAAGAGCCGTTGGTTCGGAAGACCTGTTAGGTGATCGTGAAAGGCATACCACTCGTTTGTGGCAACCTGCTGCTCCAGCAAAACAAGCAGCATTCCAATCGTGACAAGAAATTTTTGCAGGTTCCATATCTCGTCGGCAATCGCGTCGTATCCGGGATGATTGCTTACCCAGGAATGCAGGAGAAAAACGAGAGACCAGACAACAAAACCAATGACAATAGCGACCCGGCCCAGACTCTTGCGTGGCAGGCTCACCTGAAAAACCACCGCAGTCGCGAAATAGAGGATAAAGAGAATGAAGTAGGCTGCGTCGCGAAACGAGCCAAACGATGCGAAGAGCGAGATGGGTACCCAGGTGCAGAGATGGACGAAGATCAGCCACCAGCCGTGGCCGAGCCTCCACGTACCCGCAATGACAAAGGTGCTGGCAACTCCGAGAAGCAGACCGGCGCCCGACACGAAATAATAGATGCGGGGATCGTGAAACCCGAGACCGTAGGTCGTAAGCAGGGCAACGGCAGGCAACGAGTTGATCACGAGATAGCGAAGGGACGACCCGCGCGAGAACAGATCTCTGCCGGAGGCCCAAAGAAAAATGGCCCCGCCCACGTAAAACAAATTTAATGCGACAACGTGCGCTGCAAGTCTCCAGGGCCCCGCGCTGGGATAGGCGGCGTGTACGATGGCCTCGAGAAAAATGAAAAGCAGGCCGACAATCCACAGATCCACCGCCTCGCGAGGATGCCTCCTCCGGAGGAAGTAAAGAATGCCGAGAAGCAATGCCATTGCTGCGAGGTCGGGCAAAAGTAAATAGTTCATCGATCCTTCACGAAGCTTCGGCCGGCGTGCTGGCGCAAAAAATCAAATGTTCCTGGGAGAAACCGTTTAGCTAGACATTAGCCCGAAAAGTGCCGCGAATCATATTGCCGGTCTAGGTGCATCACGCTTCGGAAAAAGGTTGAAGCTGCTTTTCCGTGGGCGGTGGCGTCACCAGGCTGACGATCACCAGGCAAAGCAGCGACGCCAGAAGAGCAGGAAAAATGGCATCGCGACTGGCGATTGACGCCGGCAGGTGAGCGCGAATGAACGGCGTGTCCCAGAAAACCGTAACAAAGGTGCCGGCGGCGATGCTTGTAACCGCTCCCGCCGCCGTAGCGCGCCTCCAGAAAAACGCAGTCAGAATCACCGGAGTCAGCGCCGCAGAATAAACCGTATAAGCGTAAAGCGCCTTCTCCAATACCGAGTGGGTCCCCAGAGATTGATACAGCGCCCAGCAGCCCAGGAGTACAACCACCGCGCGGCTGACCAGCAGGATGTTGCTGTTCGACGCTTCCGGCTTCACATAACGAACGTAGACGTCATTGATCAGATTGGTCGCCGGAGAGAAAAGAAAGTTGTTCGCAGTAGAGACCACCTTCGCAAAGATCGCGCCCACCATGATTGCCCCCAACAGAGGCGGGAGCGCGTGAAGCGCCGTGAACGCAAGAATCTCGCGAGGATTTTGGCTCACTTCGCCCGACGGGAACAGCGAAGACCCCACAACCGCCAGTGCAACGATCACCGTCTCCAGAATGAGGATTCCGATGAACCAACCCACAACCGCCCGCGTAGCATCCTTCTCGGATTTGGCTGAGAAAAACTTCTGATACATCGACTGGTTTCCCAGCATCAACAGGCACGTCGGAAGAAAAAGCTCGAGTGCTCGTGCCACCGTAAAGTCGCCAAACACCTCAAAATGCGTCGCCGGCAGCGTGCCCTCGATATGCGACCAGCCGCCCGCGATATGGGTCAGGATCGGCAGCGCGACGATCAGCGCAACCGTAGCCAGCACGCCAATCGCAAGGTCCATATACGCAACCGAACTCATGCCCGCGATCGCCGTGAACACGATCACGAATGCAGCGATAATCTCCTGACCGTGACGCGCCGTAATCGAAGGGAAGATCAGGTGCAGGATGTCGCCGCCACCGATGAACTGATAGCTCGTGATCGCTGTATACGCAAACAGAATCGCAACCACGCCCAACACGCGCGCCGTCTGGTTGTAACGTGCTTCCAGCAGATCTGGAATCGTGAACTGCGCGAACTTTCGCGCTCGCGGAGCAATGAAGTAGATCAGCACCAGCCCCGCCCAGCCCCCCGCCGACTGCCACAGCGCAGCAAAGCCGTGGTTATACGCATTCTCCGCGCCCGCAAGCAGCGAGCCCGACCCAATCCAGGAGCTCAGCAAAGTGAAGATAAGCACGATCGCCGGAAGCGACCGCCCCGCCACAAGGTAGTCCGCCTTGGTCTTCACTTTGGAGACGCGTGTCAGCGAGACCACAAGCAGACTCAGAATGATGATGCCGATAACGATCGCGTAAAGATTCATGGGTGTCGGGACAAGTGTACCGGCTGGTAAGCGATTGCGGTAACGGAGGCTGCGACTTTATCTTCGCAGCCTCGGGTTCTCGAGTCGAGGCGGCTGAACTCCTACCAGACCTTGCACGTCGGTTCATGCACCATGGGCTGTCCAGCCTTGCAGCTGAAGGCGTGCTGGAACTGCGGCATGTTGGACACCACACCGTTGATGCGTGCAGAGCCGGGAGAGTGCGGATCCGTGACGGCATTCACCCGTAGGTTTTCCGGCCGTTCGTTCTCGCACGCCCATTGCGCCATGCCCACAAAGAAGCGCTGATCCGGAGTGAAGCCATCGATATTTGCCAGCTTCTGCCCCTCTGTCTGCTTCTTCCACGCAATATAGGCGAGTAGCGTTCCTCCCAGGTCAGCGACATCCTCTCCGCTCGTCAGCTTGGAGTTGATGTGGATGTCGTCCACAATGATGTACTGCGCATACTGGTCGCGGATGCAGTTGATGCGATCTTCAAAGCCCTTCGCATCGGCCGCCGTCCACCAGTCCCGCAGGTTGGCTTTGGAGTCGAACTGCCGCCCCTCATCATCGAAGGCATGCGTCAGCTCGTGTCCGATTGTCGCGCCCGTATTGCCATAGTTCGGCGCGTCGTCCATCTTCGGATCGTACAGCGGCGGCTGCAGAACCCCCGCCGGAAAGTTGATGTCGTTCGTCCGGGGACTGAAATAAGCATTCACCGTAGGCGGAGTCATACCCCACTCATTCAGATCCACCGGCTTGCCCAGCTTGTTCCACCGGCGCGCATCCTCAAAACGATAAGACCGCAACACGTTTCCAATGTAGTCATTCGGCTTCACCTCCAGCGCCGAGTAGTCCCGCCAGTGGTCCGGGTAGCCAATCTTGTTTCGAATAACGTGAAGCTTGCGCAGCGCCTCCTGTTTCGTCTCCGGACTCATCCAGTCGAGATTTTCAATCTCATGCTGCATCGCCGCTTCCACCTGTTCCGTCATCCGCTGCGTCTTGGCCTTGGTGTCCGCGGAAAAAGTTCGCTTCACAAACTCCTGCCCCAGGGCCTCGCCCAGGTTGCGGTCCACCGCCCGCGTACATGTCTTCCACCGCGGCGGCATATCGGGAATTCCGCGCAGCGTCTTCGAGTAGAAATCGAACTCAGCCTGTTCGAAGGGACGCGCAAGATACGGCGCCGCGGCCGTGAGGAAGTGAAACCGCAGATATCCGCGCAGCGCATCAACCTGCTCCGTCGTCAGCTCCTCCTGCACCGCTTTCATGAACTCCGGCTGCGAAACATTCAGCTTCGCAACGCCGGGAGCGCCCTGAACCGCGAAGTAGTGCGGCCAATCCAGCGCCGGAGCAAGTTGCGCCAGCTCCGCGATCGTCATCATGTGATACGTATTGTGAGGATTGCGCCGCTCCACCCGTGTGATCGATGCCTTGGCCAGCGCTGTCTCGATGCGAAGCGTCGCATCTGCATCATTCTTGGCCTGCTCGGCGGACTCTCCACTCAGCGTCAGCAGCCGCTCAATGTACGCAACATACTCTTCTCTCAGTTTTACACTCTTGGCATCGGTCTTCAGATAGTAGTCGCGATCCGGAAGGCCGAGTCCGCCCGCGCCAAGCTGCACAATCATCAGCGACGAATCCAGAGCATCCTGTCCCGTACCCGAGCCGAAGAAAAAGCCGCCGGCATATTCGTGATGCAGCTCTGTGATTGCAGCAATTAATTCTGGTCGCGTCTTCAGCGCATCGATTCGCGCCAGCTCCGGAGCCACTGGCTTCGCGCCCAGCGCGTCGATAGCCTCAGTATTCATGCACGCGGCAAAGTAGTCGCCGACCTTCTGTTGTACCGGAGTGCGACTCTTCGCCTTCGCGTCCGCCTCCAGAATGGCCCACAAAAACTGCTGGTTCTCGTTGCCAAGCTTTGCATAAACGCTCCAGCCCGACTGATCGGCAGGGATTGGATTGTTCTTCAACCAGCCGCCGCAGGAGAACTTGTAAAAGTCAACGCACGGATCCACCGAGCGATCCAGGCTCGTGACATCGAGCGAAGGCGAATACGGCATCGACTGTGTCGGTTGGGATGCGGGCTGTTGTGCGGAAAGCCCAACGGCGAAGAGGAAGAGCGCGGAGGACGCCAGGGCGCCCGGAAACTTCGAAGACATGAGTTCTCCTGTGTGCAACATCCTAACCGCAAAACCCCTCGCCAGGCCACGCCGTCTCCATCCTGAGGCCTAATCTGTCGCCGCAGAGGTAGACTGTTTCCGGTTATCAATACAGATAGTCGATAAGGCGGAATATGAGTGGTCTTTGTTGGAAGTGTGCCTGTGCGGCTCTAGCTATTGCCGTCGGAAGTTCAGTTGCAATCGCGCAAACCGCGCCCATCACCTTGAGCGTCGACCTCACCGATGCTCCGCGCAAGCTCCTGCACGCGATCGAAGTGATGCCTGTAACTCCCGGCCCCCTCACTGTGGTTTATCCCAAGTGGATTCCCGGTGAGCATGGGCCGACTGGCCCCATTGAAAACATGGCCGGATTCTTTATCACCGCCAACGGACAGCCGGTGACGTGGGAGCGCGACAAGGTGGATATGTTCGCCTACCACCTCACCGTACCGCAGGGCGCAACCAGCATCGAGATGAAGATCGACTTCCTCGCCTCCTCGGCATTGTCGGGCTTCTCCTCCGGCGGATCGACCAGCGAAAATCTCGCTCTGCTCAGTTGGAACACCATCCTCGTCTACCCAGCCGATACCGACGCGAGCAATGTGATGTTCACGCCCGCCATCATTGTGCCTGCAGGCTGGAAGTTTGGCACCGCTCTCGACAAAGACGGTGGCTCCGGACAAAAAACGACGTTCAAAACCGTAAGCCTCGAGCAGTTGATCGATTCGCCTGTGCTCGCTGGACGCTACTTCCGCGAAGTGCCGCTCGCACCGGAAATTACCCCGAAGCACTATCTTGATATGGCCGCCGACGGCCCCGAGGAGGTCGAGCTCTCCAAAGAACATATCGCTGAGTTCGATCGCCTCGTGCGAGAGACCGGCGCCCTCTACAAGAGCAGGCACTACGGCTCCTATCACTTCCTCGTCACTCTCAGCGATGAAGTCGCGCACTTCGGCCTCGAGCACCATCAGTCCAGCGATGACCGCGTAGCTCCGAGAACCTTCATCGACAATCAGGAGTTCACCCTGAATGGACTCCTCCTTCCCCATGAGTTCACCCATAGCTGGAACGGAAAATATCGGCGCCCCGCCGGCCTCGCGACCAGCAACTACCAGAAGCCGATGATTGGCGACCTGCTCTGGGTCTACGAAGGTTTAACCGAGTACCTCGGCGACGTCCTCGCCGCGCGCTCCGGCATCTGGACTGCCGAACAATACAAACAAAGGCTCTCAACCATCGCCGCCGAGTATGACAATCGCCCCGGTCGCACCTGGCGCAACATCCAGGACACCGCTACCTCCGCTCAGATTCTCTACGCCGCTGGCGGCGGATGGGACAACTGGCGCCTCAGCGTCGACTACTACGACGAGGGCGAACTCATCTGGCTCGACGTCGACACCACCATTCGCAAGATGACCAACGGCAAAAAATCCATCAACGATTTCGTTGCAAAATTCCACGGACTCGGCGGAGACACCGGACCAAAGGTTGTGCCCTATACCTTCGACGATGTCGTTGCAGGCCTGAATGGCGTTGTCCCCAACGACTGGGCCACATTCCTCACCTCGCGGCTGGACTCGCACGACTACCATGCGCCCCTCGGAGGCCTCGAAAATGGAGGCTACAAACTCACCTACTCCGACAAACCCAACTCCTGGAGCGCCATGGAAGACGACCAGAGCGGCACCTTCGACTTCTGGTACTCCATCGGCCTGCACGCCGGCAAGTTGGGCACAATCTCCGACGTTTTGATCGGCGGCGTCGCCGACAAGGCAGCTCTCGGGCCTGGAATGTCGATCGTCGCCGTCAATGGACGGGCGTATTCTCCTGACGTCCTCAAGGCCGCCATTCATGATGCGAAAGATTCCGGCCCGTCAGTGGAACTGATCGTCGAGAATACCGGCTTCTACAAAACCATCCGCCTGGACTATCACGGCGGCGAACGATATCCCCAGTTGGAGCGCGTCTCCGGCACCCCGGACCGGCTGGACGACATCCTGAAACCCGAAGCGAAGTAGCTCGCGCTCGTCGCTGGTCTTGCTTAAGCGGCAGGGTTCTTCCACGTGAGGAACCCTGCGCCTCTTCCGTTATGCGCCAGCCCGTCTCCGATGCGGAAGACCTCCCTTGCGCATCTAACTGTGATGTATGCCCCGATCGTGGAAAGATAGACCGTTCGCCGTAAAAAAAGCAGAGCAGCTCTGGCGCCTCGTCCGGGAGAGCCATGAAAATCCCTTGCTCGGAACCTCACGCCCCCTGGAACTCGTTAGCCGCGATCAGCTCGGCGTCACCTTCATCGGTCACTCCTCCTTCCTGCTTCAAATCGACGGGGAAAAAGTGCTCATCGACCCCGTCTTTTCCAAGCGTCTGATTCTGCTGCGCCGTCAGCGTCGCCCCGGACTGCGCATGGACGAGGCGGCTACGTCGTCGAAGCTGGCGGTCACTCCGTCTATCACTCCGGCGACACCGTCTACTTCAACGGCTTTCGCAAGATAGGACTACGTCTTCAACCCGAGCTTGCCCCGCTGCCCATCGGCGCTTATTTTCCCGATAGTTACCGCTCCGTCCACACCAGTCCGGAAGAAGCCCTGCGCGCCTTCATCGAACTAAACGCCCGGCAAATGGTGCCCATGCACTATGGAACCTTTCGCCTGGGACGCGAACCCATCGATGAACCACTCAAGCGGCTCGAAGCAGAAGCGACTCGGCTTGGTGTCAAAGAAAAAGTAAGAGTTCTCGGCGAAGGCGAAACCATGCACCTTTGTTCCGCAACTCGCATCCGATAGGTTATGGCGACGACGACAGCTGTAAATGCGAAAGCGAGCGGAACATTTGCCATTGGCGGCGACATGACCGTCAACCGGCTCGGTTATGGCGCAATGCGAATCACAGGCGCGGGAATCTGGGGCGAGCCCCACGATCGCGAACACGCAAAAAAAGTATTGCGCCGCGCAGTCGAGCTCGGCGTCAACTTTATCGACACCGCAGACTCCTACGGTCCCACCGTCAGCGAGCCGCTCATCGGCGAAGCCCTCGCTCCCTATGCCAAAGGAATTGTCATCGCAACCAAAGGCGGCCTCACCCGCCAGGGCCCAAACCAATGGCTCCCCGTCGGCCGCCCCGAATATCTCACCCAGCAGGTCGAGATGAGTCTGCGCCTCCTCAAACTCGAGCGCATCGACCTCTGGCAGTTGCACAGAATCGATCCTGCCGTTCCCCTCGAAGAGTCTCTCGGCGCAATTAAAAAGCTTCAGGAGCAGGGCAAGATCCGCCACGTCGGACTTAGCGAAGTCCAACCCCACGAGATCGATCAGGCCCGCAAAATCGTCAAAATCGTCAGCGTTCAGAACCGCTACAACATCGGCGATCGCGAGCATGAGGACGTCGTCAACTACTGCGAAAAACACAAGTTGGCATTCATCCCCTGGTTTCCCGTCGCAGCAGGCAAGCTCGCGCGCTCAGGCAGCAAACTCGATGCCGCGGCGAAGAAGCACGATGCTACCGTCTCGCAGCTCTCCCTCGCCTGGCTCCTCCACCGCTCCCCGGTAATCCTGCCCATTCCCGGAACCGCTTCCGTCGAGCACCTCGAAGAAAATATCGCGGCAGCCGCCCTCAACCTTTCTCTGGCGGAGTGGAAACAGATCGAAGCCGCAGCAAAATAATTGATCTTCGCGCGCCCTACGTCTTCGGGGACGCCAGGTCCAGCGGCTTCGTCGTCAGATCCCCCTCTGGATCGTCCTTCATCTTCCACCCCGGCAGTTGCTGCGACCCGGTAATCAGCCGCGCGCCGTCGCTGAACGTCAGATACGTCCACGCCCATTGACGAAACACAGCCAGCCGATTCCTGAATCCGATAAGAAAAAAAATGTGCACCGTCAGCCACGTCATCCACGCCGCAAAGCCGCTCCAATGCGCCTTGAATGGCCACTGAATATTCGCCACCGCCGCCTTACGTCCAATCGTCGCCATGTCGCCCTTGTCGAAATAATGGAACGGGATGTTCTTGCCCGTGCCATCGCTCCCCAGACTCGCCGCAACCAGGCCGCCGATCCGCTTCGCCGCATACCGGCCCATCTGGATCGCAGGCTGCGCCACACCAGGAACCTGCCGCCCGTTCTCCTCCACATGCGCCAGATCGCCGCAGATAAATATCTCCGGATGCCCCGGAGGATTGAGAAAGCGGTCGACGAACACGCACCCGCGCCGGTCCGTCTCTACGCCAAGCAGCTTCCCCAGCGGCGATGCCTGCACCCCCGCCGCCCACAGTGTCACCACCGCATCGATGCGCTCGTCCCCCACCATCACGTAGCCCGGCTGCACATCCGTAACATGCGATCCCGTTCGATACCTCACTCCCAGTTTGTTCAATTGCTCGCCGGCCTTGCGCTGCAGATCCGCCGGATACGCCCCCAGAATGTTCGGTGAGCCTTCGAGAATAAGCACCTCCGCCATCGCCGGATTGATGTGGCGAAAATCCTTCGCCATATAAAGTCTTGCGATGTCGCTGATCGCGCCCGCCAGCTCCACCCCCGTCGGGCCGCCGCCGATAACCACGAAGTTGAGCGCAGGATGCGTGCCCGTCTCCATCATCTGGCGCTCCGCCAGCTCGAACGAAAGCAGAACCCGCCGCCGGATCTCCGTCGCATCTTCCACCGTCTTCAGCCCCGGAGCCAGCTTCGCCCAGTCGTCCCGGCCGAAGTAGGAGTGCGTCGAACCAGTGGCAATGATCAGGTAGTCGTACTCCAGCTCAACGCCCGTCCTCAGGTGAACCCGCTGCTTCGTCAGATCGAATCCAATCGCCTCGTCCATCAGAACATCGATGTTTGGATGATTGCGCATCAGCGATCGAATCGACTGTGCAATTTCAGCAGGCGACAGCACTGCCAGCGCAACCTGGTAAAGAAGCGGCTGAAAGAGGTGATAATTTTTGCGGTCTACGAGTGTGACGTCAACAGGCAGCTTCGCCAGTTCCTTTGCCGCGTTGATCCCCGCGAAGCCGCCGCCAAGTATGACCACCCGCATGCGCCTCGCACTGCCTCGAATTGCAGTTGCTTCTGCCATTCTGGGTTCCTCGGTTCCGTCCCGTTGCAAGGCCCCGCCGGCCCGGTCCACGGCGGCTGTCCTCAGCTTACCCTTTCTCCACTTCACGTTCATCTGTTAGATGCTCCAGCCGCGATCCGGTTCCACGCCATGCGCCTAAGGCTGCTTTTCCAGAGTCAGCGACAGAAATCCCTGCGTCCCCGTTGCCGCCGCAAGATTCGTCGTTCCTGCCTGCCCACCGATCTGTTCCGGCGCTATCGTCACCAGCCCGTTGGCGTCCGACGTCACCGTCCCCTGCGAAGTCGCGAGAGTTGGCGGAATCGGACAGCGCCCTCGGTCCGAACATGGAATCTGCCACGCATCCACCGTCTCGTACACCTCAACCGCTGCTCCCGCAACAGGATGAAACGCTTCATCGACAACCTCGATAACCACCGGACTCAAACTGCCGTTCGCAGAAACAGTTTGATTCGCTCCGCCGATCGCCACCAGTCGAAACTCAGACGGATCGACCCCCTGCACCGTGAAGCTCGCGCAAACCGTCGTCCACGCGCATCCGGAGAAAACCGCCGTCGCGCCCGAAGCAAGGGGTCCCTCCGTCGCCAGCGTCGCCGCCACTCCCCTGCCGTCAACCGTGGACTCAGCCGGCGACACCATCACCGGACCGCCGGTCGTCTGCCAATCCACCGCCGTGCCCATGGTGGATGCGAAGTTGTCCGCTACGCTCAGTTGCACGTTCCACGCCACCGTTGCACCCGCCGCAACGTACTCCTCCGCCTGCACTGCGTTTACAGTTCTCGTCCTGGCCAGTGCAGCGAACGACGCGCTCACCATCCCATCAATACCCGCGGCCTGCACGCTGATAGCCCCCGCGCTCTCCGGCGTGACCATCGTCGACGCGACGCCGTCGGCATCAGTAACAACCGTGCACGCAGCCGCGCCGCACGCTGCAAACTGCACCGAACCAGCCGTCGCGCTGAACGTGATCGCTTCGCCCTCAACCGGCGTAATCCCGTCCCCCTTCAACACCTGCACAGCGAACGCTGTCGCCGCCGGCTGCGCCAGAATCACCGTGCCGGAAGGCGCCGTCAGCAGGCTCAACGTCGTCACCGGCGCCGTATAGTTCAGCGCCTGGCTCATCACCGTCGTGCCGCCGGTCGACAGATCTTCTACCGTCACGTCCGCGCTCAGAGCAGTACTCCCACCCAGCTTCTGCAGCGAAGGTGCCGTCGCCACAATCGCATTCGCCGTCCAGCTTTGAACCGTCGCCGCCACCCCGTTCACCAGGACCGCATTGCCCTCGCGAAAACCCATCCCCGTAATCGTAATCACGCCCCCCGCCGGGCTTACCGTCGCGGGGCTCACCGAATCCGCATACAAAACACGCGCCTGGTAGTTGAAGTCAGGCCGTCCGTCTCCACGTTCATCCGAAATCGCTATTCGTAACTGATCCGGTTGCGTAAACGACGTGGTTAGCACAGTCGTTCCTGTAGTCTCGCCATTGAACGCCGCGCTGGCTCCTGCAACTCCAGGCAGAGAACCCCGCGGATCGGTCGCATGCCACACTCCGATCACTGGCATCGCCTTCGCCGTCGTCGCGAAACCCAGCTCGTCCTCCGCCGTCACCTCCAGCGTCAGCGAGCGGTTGCCTTTCACCGTGAGCGCCGACCATGCCGTGTGCCCATATCCGCATAGAAGCCCCGTCCACCAGCCCCCTCCCGCAATCGCCGCCGGCGACGCCTCCGTTCCGTCTCCGCCCGGGTTGCATCCGCCTGCCGGATCGCCGGGAGAAAAAAGAACAAAACCCTGCGAATAGCTGGAGAAAAGACCTTCCGGCAGAGGACTATCGCTGCCCGACGGTTCCACCGTGTTCGCCGTATACGGCCCAACCGCATACTCGCCCGTGTACAGCGGATTCACCGGTTCGGTCTCGAGAATGATCACCTGCCAGTCGCCAGGCAGCAGCGGGACTCGCGCCAGATCGTAAAAGCCCTCGTAATCCTGATCCGACGTCCCTTCACTTCCTGCGAAAGTACTGTCCAGTCCCGCGACAGGATTCCCATTCGACTGGCGGAACAGCGTACCCGAAACCGAAGACGCCGTGTACCAATCCTCCGCCTGCGAGATATCCGTATACTGCTCCCAACGCCGCCCCACAACGTTTACCCCTTGCATCCCCTGACCTGTCGGGAACAGCACCCGGCCAAACAGCCGGTTCGCATTCAGCAGCGTATCCGCCTTGCCCGCCGCAGCCTGCCCCTGATTAATCATGTAAAGCTGAGCCAGCGCCGAAAGATCGTCCGGCCGCAACGTAAACGGCTGCGGCATGCACTGATAGGTATATGGCCCGCAGATAATATCGATCGGATGCATCACCGGCCAGTGCATCGCCTGGTTGAACGTCGCCTGCGGACTGCCCGTAAACACGTTGTCGTTCGTCTGCGACCACCCCAGTCCCAGCACGCGCCCAAACGCCCGCATCAACTGATACTGCAATTGCGTCTGCTGCGCCGGCGCAGGCCCCGTGCAGCGCCCATTCAAAACCAGAATCGCATGCTGGATGTATCCCGCAGGAACAATCGAGTCGACGCTCTCGGTAACCCCGTTCTGCAAACAGTTTGTCGTGTCGCTCGCGCCATTGCCCAGCAGAAGATCCGTGATCGAGCCGTCGCTGTCGTAGATAACCGCAATCTGCTTCGCCGCGTAGTTGCTGCTCTGCACGTCCGCAGGAAAAATCACCCCGGACGGCCCCAGAAACGTATTCGCCCCGCTCACATGCTCGTCCAGCCCTCCACCCTGCGACAGCACCAGGCTCGCCGTGGGAACATTCCACACGCTTGCCGCTGCCGCCACCAGCGCGTCTGCGGCAGCGTGGTTCACGCTCGCGCTCAAATCCCCGGGGTCGGTGAAGTACTGCGGTTGATTGGTGTACCACACCACCGGCACGCCCGACGTCGTAAAGAACGGCCGTCCTGTAACCCACCGCGGCCCGCCCGCCCACGCCGCTGCTCCCATTCCCCACACCCAGCACAGGGCAAGCATCCGGCAGATTCGCAACCCGCGCCCGCATCGCAGCCTGAAGAAAAAATTACGGAGCGACATGCTGCGCCCTCTGCCACGAACTCAACATCCCCATCACAGCGCTCACCGACGCCTGCTGCGCCGGAACCGAAGCAGGACTCTGCGGCTTCGCCGTCATCGTGCTGGCATCGACAACCGAACCGCGCTTGACCGCAAGCATCGTCGGCTGCCCGATCCGCGGCGTAGCAAGATCAGGCCGCCTCTCAGCACTCTTCGGCTCGCTGCGATACGAAACCGCATGCGGCAGCCTCGCCCCCAGCCAGCGCAAATCGACATACGGTTGTTCCGGACCAACTCCAGCCTTCGCCGTCCCTGATCCTGTCGCCGTTCCGGTTCCCAATAGACGAATCGGAATCGCCCCATCCAGCCCGCCCACCGGCGAACTCAATCCCGCCGCGCTCGGCGCATGCAGCATCATCAACAACCGCTCTCCCACCCGGTAACGTTCGATCCCGCCCGCCCACAACCCCGCCCACTCCCGCAAAACATAATGCGTACCCGGCGAACATCCTCGAATCGCCTCGTCGACGCGAAACTCCACCTCGACCACCCCATCGTTCGGCCCGCGAATCGCCAGCACTTCCCCCGAAAAAATTACATCCGCTCTATCCGAGAGTTGGTGCAACACATCGAGAGCCGTCTCCGAAGCCCCACCGGCGCTTCCCCCCGCAACCTGACCATGCGCCGCCCCCGTCGCCAGCAACCCAGCCGCCCACACCACCAGACAGCGTCGCAGAAATCCGCCCATGTCGTCCCTCTCTCCCCTCCTTGTCTTTCGTCACGACAAGGCCGGCAGAGAGCAATGACCGAATTCAGTACACTCAGGCGAACTCCAGCGCCTCTAAATCTCCGGGTAAAAGTCGAAGAACGCGTCGATGCTCATCCGCAGTTGCGCCTCGATCTCTTCTCGGCTACCCTCCAGAACGTGCATCGTTACATGCGCCTCTTTGCCGTTCTTCAGCTTCACCGGCGCTTCGTCCACCGCGACGATCTCGTCCGCGGGTAACAGCCTCATTCCATAGACCAACGTAAGATTTGCCATAGCCTCAATTGTTTCACTAATGCGCGGAATGAATCTTTTTCCTCCGCCGCGCGTTTACACTAAGAGAGTTCATATGCCCGAAAACACGACGCGCGACACTGTCATCCTCGGCTCCGGGTGCTCCGGACTAACCGCTGCCATCTACGCTGCACGCTCCAACCTCAAGCCCCTCGTCCTCGAAGGCCACGAGCCCGGCGGTCAGCTCTCCATCACCACCCTGGTCGAAAACTTTCCCGGCTGGCCCGAAGGCATCCAGGGTCCCGACCTCATCGAGAACATGAAGAAGCAGGCCGTCCGCTTCGGCGCCGAGCTGCGCATGGCCCATCTCACCTCCGTCGATCTCTCCACTCATCCGTTCACCCTCAACGTCGGAAAAGACGTCATCCACACCCGAACCCTCATCATCGCCTCAGGCGCAAGCGCGCGCTGGCTCAACCTCCCCTCCGAGCAGGCCCTCATCGGACACGGCGTCAGCTCCTGCGCCACCTGCGACGGATTCTTCTTCTCCGGAAAAGAAATCGCCGTCATCGGCGGCGGAGACTCCGCCATGGAAGAGGCCCTCTTCCTCACCCGGTTCGCCACCCGCGTCACCCTCATCAATCGTACCGAGCGCTTCCGCGCCTCCAAAATCATGCTCGAGCGCGCCATGGCTCACCCCAGCATCAAGTTCCTCTCCAACACCACCGTCGAAGAAGTGCTCGGCGTCGAAGAAAAAGACGTCAAAGGACTCCGCCTGAAGAATCGCTCCTCCGGCGACGAGTACATCCTCCCCGTCTCCGCCATGTTCCTCGGCATCGGCCACATCCCCAACGCCTCCGCCTTCCAGGGCATCATGGACCTCGACCCCGACGGCTACATTCTCACCAAAAACCACGTCTTCACCACCCGCAACGGAGAGATCATCCCCGGCGTCTTCGCCTGCGGAGACATTCAGGACCGCCGCTACCGTCAGGCCATCACCGCATCAGGTTCCGGCTGCATGGCCGCCCTCGAAGTCGAACGATACCTCGAGGAACACGGCCACTAAATCCATCTTCCGCTGCTAGAAAAGCTGCGCCGAAGCAAGCCCGCCGTTATCGTGTCCCACCCGATTTTCCCAGATGGTAGCTGAATCCGAATCTCGTCGCCAGTTCATCCATTCCAGGATTGCTCCTCGCCAGATAGCCGTTCGAAACATGAAAAAACTCGAACGGCTCTATGCGCAGATCCGTCCGATCCGTCAGTCTGATTTGAAGGCCGAACGCGGCCTGAACGTTGAAGTTCGCATAGCTGGCGTTTGGCGAGAACGCCTTCTCGGTAAAAACCGCGCTCCCGAGCTTGCCAACAACATACGGCCTCACAGCCGCGTTATGCCGCCACAGAAAGCGAAAGCCGAACGGCGAAATCGACAACCCCGGCACCAGCTTCTGGTTCGGGCTTTTCGCATTCCCCCAGAAATCGGAGACGGCCGGTTGGCTCAGAATCATAACCGGAAGGACCTCCACGACATAGTCCATCTGTGATTTCAGGAAGTGCCCCCAGCTATGACGGTCGTACTCCACCCCTACCGTCCACGCGTCGCACCGTAACGTCGCGCTGAACAACCTGTAATCGCCGGCCGGAATCATCCCCATCACCGCGATCTCGCTCCGTATCGGCTGCTTGATAGGAGGCCTCGTCGACACGACAGCCACTACGGCCTCCCGCATCGGCGGCGTCTCTGTTTCCACTGCCGTGGTGGTCGTCGCCGGGACGGTCATCACCGGCGTCTCTGTCTCTTGCGAGTGCGCCGCCAGTGACCCAAGCAGGCAGACCGCAACCAGCACAGAGAGACCATAGTGGCGGAGGCCGCGCACGAAGCGACGCTCACTCCTCCACAAGCCGCCGGACTCACATCCCTGACTGCCTGCCAATAGGTCCCCCTATCGGTCGAATTTAGACCGGAGAGCTGCCAAAGCGCACACACTGACGGGGCCGACGTACCAATATAAAATTGAAAACCAGCTTGCGAAATAAGTTGTTCCCCATTCTACTCGCGGACAGACAGCACTCGCTGTTCCTCTGATGCACTCCCATTCAGATGCGGCCCACCGATCTGCAACAATAACCCATGTCCACCCCGACACTCGAGACGCCGCGCCTCATCCTCCGTCCACTCGCACTCTCCGACGCCGCCGAAGTCCAGCCCCTCTTCGCCCAATGGGAGATCGTCAGGCAACTCAACGCCCGCGTTCCCTGGCCTTTCCCTGAAAACGGCGCCGAGGCCTACTACCGCGACGACGCGCTCCCCGCCATCGCCCGCGGCGACGAGTGGCACTGGATGCTCCGCCTCAAGAACGACCCCGCCCAAAAGATCATCGGCACCATCTGCCTCGTGCGCGAGGGCAACAACAACCGCGGCTTCTGGCTCGCCCGCCAGTGGCATGGCCAGGGCCTCATGACCGAAGCCGCAATCGAAGTCACCCGCTTCTGGTTCGAAGACCTCAATCGCCCGGTCCTCCGCATCAAAAAAGCCCGCGACAACGCCGCCTCCCGAGCCATCTCCCTGCGCCAGGGAATGCGATGCATTCAGCAGACCGAGAGCGACTACGTCTCCGGCCGCCTCCCCACCGAAATATGGGAGCTTGCCGCAGAAGAATGGCGCAGCCTCAATCGCCCCGCACCGACCCCGAGCTGACCCCCAGTCAGACCCCCTATCTCATTGATAAAAAATACTATAAACTCTACCCCAAATTAGCCATGCCGGATTTTGTCCTCCACCCCCCAAATTTGCAACTAGTGCCCCCGAATCTCGTCTCATCAATAGGCTCTGTTTCAATTCGGCCCCCGATCGGACCCCCTTCTGCGAACGTTCTTTTTCATAGCAATTCTCTCCACTGCCCTTCATGTCGCTGCCCAGCAACCGGCTCAGCCTCAAACGCTCCCCATAACGCTTCCCGACGCGCCGTCGCAGCTTCTCGTCGCCTCTCGCACCCCCGCGGCCGAACCCGCCAGTTCCTCCTCACTCGATCCCTCCCGCCCCTCCGGTCCCTCAGACTCTTCCGATCCCTTCGACTATTCCTTCTACCCACCCGGCTACGACCCCCAAACTTCCCCCCAGGACTCCGCCGCCCAAATCGCCAAAGACAGCGACAAGCCGAAGCCCAATAAGTCCGCCGCCGTCCTCGACGCCAACGGCAATCCCATCCCCCTCGAACGCCAGCAGCCCCAGCGCATCCTCGGCTTCATGCCCAACTTCCGTTCCGTCTCAGCCGGCGCCGCGCCCCATCCCCCCGGCTGGAAGTACAACTTCACCGTCGCCACCCATCAGTCCCTCGACTACTCCACCTTCCTCTTTCTTGGCCTCACCTCCCTCACCGCCGAAGGCCTCGATCAGCATCCCGCTCTCGGCAAAGGCATCGGCGGCTTCTACGCCTACACCTGGCGCGGCTTCCTCGACAAGACCGACGGCACCTATCTCTCTGCCTGGCTCCTGCCCAGCCTCCTCCACGAGGACACCCGCTTCTACCCTCTCGGCCACGGCCACAGCATCGTCGTCCGCGAGCTTTACGTCATCAGCCGCCAGGCCGTCGCACGCACCTACGGCGGCGCTCAGACCCCGAACATCGCCGGCCTCGGCGGCAAAGTCCTCACGCAATACATCTCCCGCTACTACTACCCTCCGGGATCGACCGACTTCAGCGTGCTCGCCACCAAGTTCGGCTACTCCGTCATGCGGGACGTCATCTTCTCCAACATCCGCGAGTTCTACCCCGACATCGCCGCCCACTACATCCGCAAGCACCGCGAAAATGTTGCACGCCTCTCCGCCCACGACGCCGCCGAAAGCCTGACTCAGAGCGGCGGCGGCGACAACTGAGGTAGCCCCTTCTTGAAATCGGGGCCTTCCCGAAGATCAGTTGGCCATCCAAATCGGGTGGCCCATCCTTTCGCGCCTTTGCGAAAGGGTGGGTTATCGTGCGCGGCAGCGCACGACCGGAGGGAGCGCAGGGCTGGTAGCCCAATGCCTTTAGCTTTGGGTCTCCCTGCGAAAAACACATCGAGTTCAAGGGGCTTTAGAGGGTGCTGAAACCTGTTTTGCTTAAGGGCACGGATTTATCCGTGCCGTAAGCGCTTCACTCGTAATGCGGCTTCAGCCGCTGAGGTACGTTTTCGTTCCCGCAAGTCACTTTTTCCGCACTCTCTTTAGCCTCGGGCCTTCTCTTCCACAGGGCCGTAATCATTATTCTTCCGCAATCCCGAAGGGCGAAATGACTGATTTAATTGCCTTTGTTTTTGTCGTTATTTTTTTTCTTCAAAAACCGCCCAAAAATCGCATGTCAAGCCCCAAAACCACCTAAATCACACAAACCACAAGAGTTCGAGTTGGCATTTTAGTTAGGCTCCATCCGCTATACTTAAAACAGTAGAGAAAAACAAGCAGAGCCCCAGAGGATAGAACCTTCCTCCGGGGCTAAGTTATTGATATAGGCGAATTTGGCCGCAACCCATTTGTTTTGACTATTTTACAGATACCCCAGCCTCGTAAAATAATGATTCCATGATGTTTACACGCGGGTAATAGAGGGGGGGTACCCCCTAAAACTTATGAAACATGAAGAACGCCCCGGCCACCAGACACCCAAACGCAGCAAAGTGGTTCCAATGCAGCTTGTCGCCGAAGTAATACGTCGAGAAGACGCCGAACACCGTCAACGTAATCACCTCCTGGATCACCTTCAGCTGGTCCGGCGAAAACGTCTTCGCCCCGATCCGGTTGGCCGGCACCTGCAGGCAGTACTCAAAAAAGGCGATGCCCCAGCTCACCAGGATCACCTTCCACAACGGCACCTCCCGAAACTTCAGGTGCCCGTACCACGCAAACGTCATAAAGATATTCGAGCCGATCAGCAGCAGAATCGTCCACATGCAGAGATTGCCTCCAGAAAGAATCAAAACGATAAGATGCAGACAAGCATGTCCATTGCCGAAAACCTCGCTCACCTGCACGAACAGATTACTGAAGCCTGCCGCCGGGCCAACCGTAGCGCGAACGAAGTCGCCCTGATGGCCGTCAGCAAAGTCCATCCCGCGGAGATGATTCTCGAAGCCTACGCCGCCGGACAGCGCCTCTTCGGCGAAAACCGCGTTCAGGAGTTTCAGGAGAAATCGCCCCGCGTGAAAGATCTCGCCGGAGCGAACTTCCACCTCATCGGTCCGCTTCAGTCCAACAAAACCGCAAAGGCCGCCGAGCTCTTCGACGCCATCGACGCCGTCGACTCGCTCAAGATCGCCCAACGCTTGAACGCCGCCGCAACTGCACTCGGAAAGAAGCTGCCCATCCTGGTGGAAGTGAAACTGAGTCACGAAGAGTCCAAGCATGGCCTCGCGCCAGCCGAACTTCCCTTCCTTCTCGCCTCCATGAACGAGCTCGACGCCATCGAGACGGTAGGCCTGATGACCGTCCCGCCCTGGTCCGAGGACGCCGAAGTAGCAAGGCCCTACTTCCGTGAACTCCGCCGGCTCCGCGACGAATCCGCAGCACGATTCCCTCGCGTCACCCAGCTATCCATGGGAATGTCGAACGACTTCACCGTGGCCATCGAAGAGGGCAGCACCTGCATCCGCGTCGGCACCGCCATCTTCGGACGACGGGTACCACCCGCTACTTCACCGTCAGCTTCGCATTCGGAGCAACCGTGATGTTCTTGCCATCCGTCGCAGTCACCGTCAGATCGGTTGCGGTGACCTCCGCATAAGCAATCTGCAATCCCTTCGTCGCCTGAATGTCCACGTTCTTCAGCACAACATCCTTCACCGGAGACTCAGGAAGTCCAACGATCACCCCTGCCCACGGGCTATTCACCGACTTCACATTTTCAATCGTGATGTTATGAAAAAAAGGCGTTAATCGCGTCACTGGTTCAGCAGCCACATCGCCCTCAGGCATCGCCTTCGGGTAATATTCGCTGATCAGAATCGACGTCTTCACATCTTCCATCGTGATGTCCTTGAACGAAATGTTGCTGACATCGTTCCCGCGGTCGCGATTCGCCTTGATGCGAATCCCCTGGTCCGTTCCCTTGAAGTGAATCCGCTCCGCATGAATGTTCTGCGCGCCGCCGGCGATCTCGCTGCCAATCGACAATCCATGTCCATGCATGAACTCACAATCGGTAATCGTGATGTTCTTGCTTGGCGAATCAGGACCTGGAGAATTGATGATCCCGCTCTTGATGGCGATATTGTCGTCGCCAACATCCGCATAAACGTGATCGATGACCATGTTCGACGAGCTGAACGGATCGATCGCGTCTGTGTTCGGCGAACGTTGCGGAGCAAGAACGCGGATATTCCTGATCGTCATGTCGTCCGTGTAATACGGAACAATCTGCCAGCTCGGCGAGTTCTGTACAGTAACGCCTTCCATCCGAACATGCTTGCAGTGGTCGAACACAACCAGCCGCGGCCGAAACTGGATGGTTCCGACAACTCCGGCACCGCGAGAAGCGCGCGCCTGCGTCCACCAGCTCTCGCCATTCCCGTCGATCGTCCCTTCTCCTGTAATGGCGATCTTCTCCGCGTTCGTCGCGCTCACCAGTGATTGCGTCCCTGGAGCGCGAAACTCCGTCTTCGCCGGATAGTCCGCATGATCGGGCGAGCCAAGCAGCGTTGCGCCCTTGGCAATATCCAGCGTGATGTTGCTCCTCAACACGATCGGCGCCGAGACAAAGGTCCCGCCCGCGAGCTGGACCGTTCCGCCGCCGGCTTTGGCGCAGTCGTCAATCGCAGCCTGGATCGCTTTGGTGTCCTTGGTTGTGCCGTCAGCCTTCGCCCCGTACGTTCGCGCATCGCACACCTTGCTCGCCGCCATCGCGGGAAGAGTCATGATCATGGCAATTGCTGCCGCCGCCAACTGAGTCTTCAGGTTCATCGTGTCTCCAGGAGCCTGGTATCGGCTCAAGGGAATACTACCTGATTGGTCATACCACGGCATCTACACGGTCTATTAGCCTAGATTGTTACACTCCGAGCAACAGCATGAGCTATCCCTCAACCGAACCAGCGCCGGCCCAATCGCAACAGCCAGCCAACGAGCTGCGGCGCGGCCTCTCCACCAGCTCCGCCCTCGGCCTGAACATCATCGACATGGTCGGAGTAGGCCCGTTTGTCACCCTCCCCCTGATCGTGGGCGTAATGGGCGGCCCACAGGCGATCCTGGGCTGGGTCATGGGAGCGCTCCTGTCCCTGTGCGATGGCTTGATCTGGAGCGAGCTGGGAACGGCGTATCCCGAGGCCGGAGGGTCTTATGCCTATCTCAAACACCTCTACGGTGAAAAGACCCTGGGACGGGCCTTTTCGTTTCTATATGCGTGGCAACTGCTGATCAGCGCGCCGCTGTCAATTGCCTCGGGATGTATCGGATTTTCGCAGTATTTGTCTTTTTTTCTTCCCCACGCAAATCGACCTTTTGCGGCATCCTCGTTGCTTGGCGTACCAGTGGTGCTTAGCGAACAGACGCTGATCGCTATGGCTGCATGCGGGATCGCAATGGTAGTTCTGTATCGAAGCATCTTCGCGATTGATCGAATCGTACGCTGGCTCGGATTGGTTGTTGTGCTGACGCTGGTCCTCATTATCGTAATCGGGTTTACCCACTTCAATGCTCATCAGGCGTTCGATTTTCCGCCAGGAGCATTTCATCTGAATAAAGCGTTCTTTGTCGGTCTCGGGGCTGGAATGTTGATCTCGGCTTATGACTACTGGGGTTACTACAACATATGTTTTTTGGGCGCGGAAGTTCGCGATCCGCAAAGAACAATTCCGCGCGCAGTGCTGGGCGCGATCGGTGTTGTCGCAGCTCTTTATCTGTTGATGAACGTCAGCGTCCTAGGTGTTCTTCCGTGGCGTGAGATGACCCAAAATACCGATAGCCACGCACGTATGTTCACCATGGCCGTGTTTATGGAACGGATCTATGGGCATGCTGCTGCGGGCGTAATTGTGGTCTTGATCGCGCTCGCGGCGCTTGCTTCGGTCTTCGCCTTGCTGTTGGGCTATTCGCGCATACCGTTCGCTGCTGCACGCGATGGTAATTTCCCATCGTGGTTCGGAATGCTTCATCCGGAGCATCGAATTCCGATGCATTCACTTCTGACCCTTGGTGGCATTACGCTTCTGTGCTGCATCTTTCGCCTCCAGGAAGTCATCACGACGCTGGTGATTATCCGAATTCTTTTTCAATTTCTGTTACAAGGAACGGCCGCATTATTGCCGAAACATCGTGAAGAGAGGCGAAGCAGAGGATTTCGGATGCCGTTTTATCCATTGCCTGTTTTGCTTGCACTGGGCGGGTTCGTCTTTATCCTTTTTTCGAGACCCAATTTTCTGAGAGAGATGACGACGGCGGGCCTCATTCTCATCGCAGGGACCGCGGTATATGGAGTTCGCTACTTGAGGAATCGGAATCGGACCGAACTATAGGTAGGTCTACTGGGAATTGATCGAGGCCGGTGGCTGTATCGACAATGGGGCATCTGATCTGGAATATTTTTCCCGTGGGAGCCTAACCGGAGGTGAAACACGTTGTCTAACCGGCGAATGGATAAGGCGGAGACAGAAGCGATCCGAGAGGTACTCGCCGGAAACCGCGACGCCTATCGCGTATTGATGGACCGTCACCTCTTCTCGGTCACTCGTGTTGCCTTTCGCATTACGGGCAATGAGGCCGACGCTGAGGAGGCGGCGCAGGAAGCTTTCCTTCGTGCTTATAACAAGTTGCCAGGCTTCCGGCAGGACTCGGCCTTTGCTACATGGATTATGCGAATCGCTATGAACACAGCTATCAATCTCGTAGAACGACGTAAACGCGACCTCTCGTACTATGCGTCACGAGAAGAGGAACCCTCTGCGGATATTCGAACAGTTCAGATTGTAGACAGACAAGCAGGCCCCGAAACTGCTTTATTGAACCGGGAAGTCGTGACTTTGCGTCAGGCAGCGATGGCTGAACTTACGCCGATGGAACGAACAGCGTTTACCTTGCGCCATATGGAGGATGTTCCTATGGCAGAGATCGCGACCGCCTTGAACATTACAAGCAACTCGGCCAAACAGGCGGTATTTCGCGCTGTCAGCAAGCTTCGCCGATCCCTCGCGCCAATAGCTGGAGGTTTTCAATGAAACACTTCTCTGAAGAAGAGTTGATCGCATATCAACTTCATGAACACTCAGACGAAGTTGCTATCTCCAAGCATCTGGAGAGCTGTTCGGCATGTGCCGATCTTTCTGAGTCCATTGCAGAGACACTGCGTGTTTTTTCCGCAGACCCTGCCCCACGGCCTGATCTAGAGCAAAGCTGGCAAAGGCTTCGCGCCAATCTCAGTGCTCTGACTCCAGAGCATCATCGCAGCTTTGGCCGTTTGCAGTGGCAATGGGCGTGGCCGGCGATCGGCTTAGCCACTGCGGCTTTGATCCTGTTTACCGTGTTTGGCATGCGAGCCCCTCACATGACCCAGCCGAAACGCAACATTGCTTTCAATGGCCAAGGGCCTCTTACGACGCAACCTGTGGATCCCGCGATTGCAAATCATCTTGACGCTGCCGAACGACTGCTGACTGAGGTGAACAACTCGTCAGGAACGCTCGACGAAACTACGCGCGAGCAGGCACATAGTCTTTTGCTGAAGAATGCCATCTACGTTCGTAATGCGAGGGACAGCGGTGATCTTGCCGAGGCTGCTGTATTGGAAAATTTTGGGCGAGTCCTCACCACGCTCGACAACGAACCGCCAACATCGCAGAGCACATGGCGTCTTCGACTCGAGATGAATACAAGCGGTCTCCTACTCGATATCAGAATTCTGCGACAAAACGACGATCATTCCCAAGGAGTTTCACAATGACGAATCTTATTCGAACTACACTTTGCTCCACTGTATTAATTTTTGCAGCAGCGCAACAGATCCGCGCGTTGGCACCTGAACCCGCTTCTCCCGTCTTGTTCGCAATTGTGACAGACGATGACGCCTACGCAACTGGAACACGCGCCATGGACGAACATCAATGGGCTAATGCTGTGGCGGCCTTCGATAAGGTGATCGGCGAAAAAGGAAAGCGGGTGGATGCGGCACTTTACTGGAAGGCTTACTCACTCAATAAACTGGGCAAAATGCCGCTCGCGATTGCTACCTGCGATCAGCTGCGTGCCCAATTTGCGGATAGTGCGTGGAACAAAGACTGCGCTGCTATTTCTGTGGGTGTCACTGTCGATGCAAGCACCATGGCCGATCAGCTAAAGATTCTAAAGATAGACAAGATGCGGCCCGTAGTAGTTTCTCCTTTGGGTTTCGACATGTCCGGAGGGGAGGCCGGAGTGGCGCGCGGTTCGGATGAAGATCTGAAGATCCTTGCGCTAAATTCGTTGATGTATCGAGATCCTGCGACCGCTCTTCCCTTGCTGCGTGGAATTTTAAATGGCAATCAACCGATCGCGGTGAAGAAGCATGCATTGTTTGTGCTTGCGCAGAGTAAGACTCCTGAGGCCGAGATTATTCTGCATGATGCTGCGCTCGGGAAGCTTGACCCTCAACTACAGGCGGAGGCAATCCGTTCGATGGCGGTGTTTCAAGGCAAACGTGCCAACGATACGCTGGCTGAGGTCTATCGGACAACGACCGACCCAAAGATCAAGAGGTCTATTATCTCCGCCATGTTCATCACAAAAGACGCGACGCGAATGGTTGAGATGGCACGAAGCGAAAAGGACCTGGAGTTAAAACGAACTATTGTCTCTGAGCTTGCGTTAATGAACGACAAAGCGGCGACCGACTACATGATGGAGCTGCTGAAGTAATACTTAGCTGGTTAGTTCAATTCAACACCGATCAGATTTATTGGAGAAGCCCTATGCGAGCACTTGTTCTTGCTTTTGCAACCACCCTATTCGCGCCGGGAGTGCCGGTCCTATTCGCACAACAGCCGACCATCGTTCATGGAAAGTTGACGACTGAATCAGCTAGCAATGGGCTTGGGCCGATCATCGATACCTTGAAGAAACAGAAGAATACCGAGTGGGTCGGCTACTCGATTCCAGTAACCAGCAAGTTCTCATCTGGGTGGAATTCGAGCCATGTTGACTACCTCGAGGGCGACGGAGATGCCGTTATCAACGAATCCGACGGTAATACCCAATCGTTCGATCATGCGTTGGTCCTGCTGCGGATAGCAGATGGCTCCGTTACGAAGCTACGCCTTGAAAGCCCAGAACGCGAGCTAGACGCTGGAGGACTGACATTCGTGTGGCTTAACGGCGTTGAAGCAGATGATAGCGTTCACGTCTTGACGGGCCTTGCCCTCACGGACGGCGACCAGCGTCTTCGCTACAGCGCGGTGTTTGCGATCTCTGTACATCGAACGGATGCTGCAACGACGGCTCTCGTCAGCCTGACCAGCCCGAACGATGATCTTGGGCTTCGAGAGAAAGCAGCGTTTTGGCTTGCCAATCAGCGCGGCAAGCCCGGGTTTGACGCAATCCGGCGGCTTGCTCGCGAAGACAGCGACCCGAAGTTTCGAGAGAAGCTCGCCTTTGACCTTACCTTAACTAAGGATCCAGGCGCACTCGATGAACTCATTCGCATGGCACACGAAGATGCTTCGCCGCAGGTTCGCAAACAGGCACAGTTCTGGATGGCGAACAGCGGTGGCAAGAAGGTGACAGGCGAACTGCGTGCCATTGCGACCAATGATCCCAACGAGCAGATTAGAAAATCGGCCGTTTTTGCGCTTTCGCGGCTGCCTGGTGATGAGGCTGCAGCCCAATTGATCGCGTTGGCAGATTCCAGCAAGGACCCTTCTGTTCGGAGACAGGCAATATTCTGGCTCGGGCAGTCGAATGACCCGCGAGCGCTCGAATATCTCACGAAACTCCTGAAGCAATAAGAAATGTCGCGCGGTTAGCTTCTCTCACTTCTATGGCTGAGCCATGGAACCGGCGGACAGTCTCGAAATAGCTAGTTGGTGAAGTGGTAGGTTATTCCCGTAACGATGCGAAGATCGTTCTGACGGTTATTCTTGGCGTTTGGTATCCGGGTGTAGACCCAATCGACTTCGCCAAGAGTCAAACCAAATTTATGCTTCAACCTCGTAGTGACACCGCCACCACCCAGGAAGCCAAACGAATTGCGGTTGATGGTGAACTCGAAGTTGACATCTTCCTTTGCGCCGCCGATCAATACCTGCCCATACGGAACGAATCGGCTTGAATTACGCCAGGTGTAGCGGGGGCCGAACAGATAGTTGAAGATTGTGATGTTTTGCAGACTATTGTCCACGTCTGTTGCATGCCCCACCATAAGATCGGCGACGCCGGCCCAAGCCGGAGTCATGTTGTAGACGACAGTCCCACTGCCCCCATTGAGAGAGAAGCATCCGCACTGGCCCGGAGGCGCATTTGCGTGAAAGTAATTGTAGTTGGCACCAAATTCGAGCCTGGGTATGTCATTGGTGGCACCCGTCATCGAGATCGCCTGAGCATGAAGGGCCCAAGGAAGCACGAGGACAAGTGCCAGGAGCGCCGCGCTGCGAAGATACATCATTTCGTGTCTTCTCCTACTGAACGATCAAGGTGGCGGTCGCTGCGTGCTGAACGACGCCCTCGCTGCCGGTGACGGTTAGAGAATAGGTGGTTGGGGTAAGGGTGAAATACCCGCCGGCGCATCCACTGAGAGCGGCGATCGGCAGAAGCGAACCGAGCGCCAACAGAAGCAGCATCAACGAGCGTGGAATCTTGTGTCTTAGCCGACGCAGAGTTCCAAGCCCGGCGATGCCAAGCATCCCCAGGGCAATCGGCACCTCGCTCCGGGGATACGGAGAATTTTGCGGTGGATGATTCCGGGCACTCAGCGAGCTGCTGGTCTGGACGCTAAGGACAATTTGAGTTGACCCGCTGCCGGCTTTGATGGTGGACGGCGTAAAGGTGTAAGTCGACCCCTGGGGCAGGCCATCGATCGCTACCGTTACATCATTAATAAAGGTCGTCGCGCTCACGGGAGCGAGAGTGAAGTTATACGTGGTTGTAGCACCCGGAAACATGTTTTGACTGGCGGGGCCGGTATTTGTATTTGTGAAATCCTCCACCATGTTTGTGGCGGGGGCCGAAGTGCTTGGAGCGAAGTTATTGTCGCCCGAATAGACGGCCACGATTTGGTGTGCGCCGGTCACAAGACCAGTCGTAGCGAAGGATGCATTTGCGTTCGTAGTGAGAGAGACGATGACTCCACCATTTGCACTGATGGGAGCGCTTCCCATGACAACGGTGCCGTCCATAAAGGTTACGGTTCCTGTTGCATTTGGACTGGGAGCAGTGACATTCGCAGTAAAGGTGACACCCGTGTGCAGCAGTTGAGCTGGTGCACTTTCAACGATAGTAGTTACTGTGGGAATCCTGCTGACGACTTGGGTCAGGATTGCTGATGCCGCACTGCTATAGGTGGAGTCGCCGCCATAGGATGCCGTGATGGAATGAGATCCAATCGTCAACGTCGACGTAGTGAAGGTTACGATTCCTGCATTAATCGGTCCTGCGCCAAGAATCGTTGTTCCATCAAGGAAGGTGATCGAGCCCGTCGCCGTGGCCGGGATACTCGCCGAGAAAGTTACAGACTGGTTAGGTGCCGACGGGTTCACCGACGATGTCAGGGTTACTACAACGGTAACCTTTGCTACTTTGACTTGTGTCGGCGGCGACGTAATTGTCCCGCTCGTTGTGGTGTTGATAGCCGTTACTGTGATTGGATGGACGCCAATCGGTAAAGAGGGCACCGTCAAAGTGGCTTGACCGTTGACGATGGTCGCAGTTCCAAGAAGAGTCGTTCCGTCAAAGAATGAGACCGGTCCAGATACACCGGTAGGAATGGGCTCGGTGATGGTTACCGGCGTATTAGGCGGCGGATTGTTCGAGGACACAATAGGGGCAACCAGGACCGGGTTCAACGGTGTAACAGTAACGATCGTCGCACCCGAGGTTGCAGGGTTGTTGTTCGCATCGCCAGAGGTGGTTGCAGTGATGGGGTCGGTGCCAAGTGGCAGAGAGGGAACGGTGATCGTCGCGGTTCCGTTAACGATGGTCCCTGTTCCGATCGGCGTTGTCCCGTTAGAGAACGTAACGGTTCCGGTTACGCCGGGAGGAACGGTCTCCGTTATAGTTACTGGCGTGTTTGGGGGTGGCGTGGAGGAAGAAACGACCGGCGGCGGGATGACCGGGCTCGCCTTGTTGACTATCTGGGTGAGGGGCACCGAGGTCGCCGGATTGTTGTTGGTATCTCCACCATAGCTAACAGTGATCGTGTGGGAACCGACGATCAATGTGCTCGTCGTCAATGTCGTCTGGCCGTTGTTTAACGTCCCCGTACCCAGAATGTTCGACCCATCAAAGAAGGTTATCGTACCGGTCGCACCAGCTGGTGCCGTGGCCGTGAAGGTCACGGGCTGGTTGACGATTGAAGGATTTTGCGACGATGTGACGCTTACCGTCGGCGCTACCTTCACTACCGTCACTGAAACCGGAGGTGACGTCGCGGGATTGTTGTTCGCATCTCCAGGGGTGCTTGCAGTGATCTGGTCAGTGCCCAGTGGCAGCGTGGTCACCGTAATAGTGGCGACTCCGCCTATGATCGGCGCCGACCCTATTGGCGTTGAGCCGTTAGAGAAGGTTACCGGGCCGGATACTCCTGGAGGGACCGTTTCTGTGATCGTAACTGGAGCGCCGACAACCGGACTCGTTGTCGATACCACCGGAATAGGAAGTACTGGCGTTGCCTTATTAACAGTCTGCGACAGAGGCGCGGAAGTTGCCGCGTTGTTGTTTGTATCTCCGACGTAACCCGCCGTGATGACGTGAACTCCCGGACTAAGCGTCGACGTAGTAAAGGTTGCGACGCCATTATTTATCGTGCCGCTACCGAGCGTCGTTGAACCATCAATAAAGTTCACCGTTCCGGTAACACCCGTCGGCAAAGCGGCCATAAAGGTTACAGCTTGATTGTCATTGGATGGATTAGGCGAGGACGTCAATAGGACGGTTGGAGTCGTCTTAGCTACATTTTGCGTCAACGTTCCGCTTGCAGAATTATTGTTTCCGTCTCCATTGTAGGTTGCAGTAATTGGGTCAGCGCCAATCGGAAGAGATGATGTCGTTACGGATGCCGTTACTCCCGCCAATGAAAATGTACCTAAGGGCGTAGAGCCACTGGTGAAGGTCACTGTTCCGGTTACGCCTGTCGGCAGAGTAGCGGTAAAGGTCACGGCTTGTCCCGGCAAGGAGGGATTAGCAGAGGAGATTAGCGCGACCACCGGGGTTGCTTTATTCGATACCGTCTGCGTTACCGATCCGGTAGCAGAGTTGTTGGCTGCGTCTCCACCATAAGTTGCCGTAATCAAATCTGAACCGACTGGTAGAACCGTAGTGGTAATGATTACGGTGCCGTTGGAAGAAGTGACGTTTCCGGCTCCCAACGTCACACCCCCGCTCGTGAGCGTAATACTTCCAGTCGGGCCGACCGGGACAGAAGCCGTAATTGTGACGGTTTGACCGATGATGCTAGGTCCGGAGGTGCTTACCGTAACCGTCGGTGTGGATTTATTGACGTTCTGGGTGAGGGTTGCGACGACGGAGTTGAAATTGGTGTCCCCATTGTATGTTGCCGTAACGAGATCGCCTCCCCCTGGAAGCGATGAGGTTGTGAGGGTTGCAATGCCGTTGACAACGCTCGAGCTACCCAGCGTGGAGCCGCCGCTCGTAAAAGTCACTGTTCCAGTTACGTTACTGGGTAGAGTGTCGGTGAACGTGACGGCGGTGTTCACGGGAGAAGGGTTGAGCGAAGACGTCAGCGTCGTCGTGGGAGTTGCCTTCGCTACATTCTGGGTTACGTTTCCTACGGCAGTGGTGTAGTTTGAGTCTCCGCTATACGTCGCAACAATGAGATCGCTGGGAGGTGTAAGCGCCGTTGTAGTGACCGATGCCGACCCGGAAGTGACGGTGCCCGTACCCAGGGCAAGTGAGCCGCTGGTAAAGATGATTGTGCCAGTCGCACCGGCCGGGACAGAAGCCGTGATCGTTACTGTGTCCCCATAAGTGCTCGGTTGGGGGGAGGTTGTCACCGTTACGGTTGGAGTCGCTTTATTCACGACCTGGACCAGAACATTGGAAGTATCGGGTCCAAACTTCGCCGTGATATTGTGCGATCCCAATGAAAGCGTGGAGGTAGTCAGTGTTGCGGTTATACCGGAGATCGTTCCGCTTCCAATATTGGTTGTGCCGTCAAAGAACGCGACGGTTCCCGTTTTTCCGGTAGGTAATGTCGCCGTAAAGGTGACCGACTGTGTATATGTCGACGGATTTACTGAAGAGCTGAGCTGGACCTTAGTTACCGTCGTCGTAACAGTGTTTGATGTGCTGGAGTTGTAGTTGGAGTCTCCAGGAAACACAGCACTCAAACTGTCTGCTCCTGTTGGTAGCGCACTAGTTGTCAGCGTTGCGACTCCGCCCGACAATGTACCCGGTCCGAGAGGAGTTGTGCCGCTAAAGAAGTTTACAAGTTCTCCGTCTGTGGTGGTCGTAGGCGGACTAACCGTAAAAGGATCCAGAACCGCAGTCAGCGTGACGGGTTCACCTGCCAAAATCGACAAATTTGGCGAAACCGTTAGCGCGAGTGACGTGTTAACCGGGACTGCCGTCAACTGCACGGTGTTGGAAAGGCTTCCAACATAGATACCGTCACCGGAGTAACTTGCATCGACGTTGTGAACGCCAGTGCCGGGAGGAAGGACGGCGACCTTGGTGAGCGCCGAGGCGGCTGATATCTGATTGACCTGACTCAGAGAAACTGCAGCCCTGGGAGTGTCGGCGTCGGTTCCAATCAAGTCGGCATTGCCGTCATTGTTGAAGTCTCCAGCATTGATTGCGTAGGTAAGTGCGAACCCCCCGATGACGGGTTCGGTACCGGGCAGAGATCCGGGCAAAGCGAATGTGCCGTTGCCTACCCCTTGATAAACCAGAGCACCGATGCTACCACCGGCAATAATGTCCGGTATCCCATCGCCGTTGACGTCGGCAAGATGAGGATCCGAGGGAATATCGGACTGATAGGCAACGGGCGTCTGGAATGTGCCGTCGCCTTTACCCAGAAGCACAAACAAGCTATTGCCGATAAGACCTCCGCCCGGCTCGGTAATTGTGCTGGACACAATATCCGGATTATTGTCGGCGTCGGTATCGCCAGTAGTCAGAAACTCGCCTATCTGAGTTGCCACTGGGGTACTCGGTACGTTAAAAGTGCCATCGCCGTTGCCAAGAGCTACATAGAGGTCAGATAAATTACTTCCACTCACCGCCGTTGTAACCGCATAGGCAATGTCGTCATTGCCGTCGTGGTTGAAGTCAGCAACAACAAGGTCGTGCGCGAGTGCAGGCGTCGAAATGGTAGTCGCTTGCTGCGTGAAGGCTCCATCGCCTTTTCCAAGAAAGATCGTGAGGTTTTTCTGAGATTTATCGGTGACGGCGATATCCAAGAAGCCGTCGTTATTGAAGTCACCCATTGCAATATCGGCCACATCGCCCGTTGGGTAAAAAACAGGATTTGGAAATTTGCCGGTGCCATCGCCAAGGATGATAATGAGACCGCCATTAGTGCCATCGGAGCAGCCCAGAGCGACGTCAGTATTGCCATCACGGTCGAAGTCGGCGAGGATAATCTGTAATGCAGATTCTCCTGTATTGCACCCCGGAAGAGGTACCCCTTTTTTGAAGGTTCCATCGCCATTGCCCAAAAGCACAGTGATCGTCGAGGCGTCTCCGGGTTGCGGCTGGTCCGCCGTTACCACATCGAGATTATTGTCCGCATCGAGATAGGCAGATGCAATTGCCACGGATCTCTTCGTTTTCGTCGGGCTGATACCTATATTGAATGCTTTCGTGCCGCTGAAGCTGGTAAACAGATTGGAAACAACCAGATTCTCCGTTCCAAGAAGGCTACCAGCGCTCACATCCAAAAAAGAAATCGTGCCAGTCGGTCCGGTAGTGAGCGATCCAACTCCGTCGACCGTCCCTGCCAGACTATAGTTGCCAATACTCCCGGTTGAGACCAGTGAGATGGCGGAAGTATAGATTCCCGTTACCGTATAGCTAACAGGGGTCAATGTGCTGCTGGTCGCATACGTGTTATTCCCTCGGAATATCGCTATGTAGCTGTGGTTGCCAACAGGACCGCTGCCTAGCTTCAAAGATGCGGTGCCCGCTTTGGTCAATTGCACGACGCTCAGGGCGGAGTTGCTTTCGCAGGATTTCGCAGTTGCCTGACAGAACAGTACTATCCCCACCGGGGTCGACGAATCGCTCGCGGTAACGGTAGCGGTCAGGGTAATGGGGGTCTGATAGGTAACGGAAGCAGGCGAGATCGTTAACGTTATCGCGGTTGACGTCGATTGCGCGGTCGCGGTCGAAACAATTGCTGCCAACGCCGCGAGGACGAAAAATATCCTCGCAAAATAACCGCCGATCAAGAAATGTATCGAAGAATAAGGTGAACTGTGGGACGAGCGTGTCATAGGTTCCCTTTTGGTTCGCTACTTCTGGCCGAACTTTAGTACCCACAGTAACCGTCGGTAGGCGGGGTAACTATTGCACAAAAGTTGCACCGGTCGACCATACTGGTTGGCCCTCATCTCGCTGTAAGCACAGGCAATAGATAGGTTGGGACAGTCATGTGCCCTAAACCGCAGTCTTTGCCATGCCTATTTAATTTCTTCTTGATTGAGGAGATGACAGAACAAATTGGCGATGAGCATTCCGCCGAAACACCAAGACCGCACTGCTTCGTTCTTAGCCGATATCTATTGTGTTTGAGAATTAGGGAAATACTTCAACGCAGCGGGTCATAGCCTTCCTACATCTATTCCTCAACCACGGCTTTGACCAGGTTCCTCGGGCGATCGACGTCAATACCGCGACCACTCGCAAGTGTGTACGCGAGTAGTTGTAGAGGCACAGCCTCGAGGATAGTCGATAGAAGGTCATTGCTCGGCGGAATAAAGAGACATGAGTCGCTATAGGAAGGGACCTCATTGTCGCCTTCGGTCGCCAACGCGACAATCCGCGCACCCTGATCCCGCAAATCTTTCATCAGCTGAAGCACCTTGAAATAGCGCAGAACTGAGTCCGGGTCGCTTGCGTCCGCGGTAGCAATCATGATCAACGGCACCTCATTGCTCACCAGTGCGTTGGGGCCGTGCTTCAGCTCGCCGGCGGGATAACCTTCGGCGTTCAGATATGCAGTTTCTTTGAGCTTGAGCGCTCCCTCCCGGGCAATCGCATAGTGCACGCCACGGGCGAGATAGAGAAGGGTGCTGGAGCCGGCAAGCTGTGACGCGATGCCATTAATCTGCTTTTGCCAGCCTGGCAGCGCAGCTTGGAGGAGTCGCGGAATCTCCTGCAGCTGGAGTCCACGTACCTCAGCCGCCTGGCGTGTCATTCGACCACGGAAGCGCGCCAGGTAGAGAGCGAGTGAGTACAACACCGCCAACTGCGTGGTAAAGCTCTTCGTCGCTGGAATAGCCTGCTCGACGCCGGCAAAGGTGGGCAGCGATGCATTTGCCTCCAGCGCCATCGTGGAATCCGCGTTATTAGTAATCGCGACGGTGGTAAGTCCGCGGGCTGCCGCTTCCCGCAGAGCGGCGAGCGTATCTGCGGTCTCACCTGATTGAGAGATCACAAGCACACCAGGATTGTGCAGAGTGTGAGTCGAGCGGTAGGTGTATTCACTCGCATATTCGACATCGACAGGAATGCCCGAGAGATCCTCCACCATGATTTCACCGGCCAGACCCGCATGACGGCTGCTGCCGCTCGCAACAATGACTAGCCGCTCGCGTCTGCCAAGAGCATCGACAACGGGCTGAAATATCTCTGCGCTTAACGCTCCGCCGGGAACGTAATGCTCGATCGTGGCAGTCAGTGCTCGTGGCTGCTCGTAAATCTCGCGCAACATCGCGTTAGGAAAGTTCGCGTTGTCGAAGGAGATGGACGCCGGCTCAATCATTTGATGTCAATCGAATTGTTTCCTGTAACAAGTTTCTTACCCCGTGCAGCAGCCACTGGAAAGGTTCTTTAAATCTGAAAGATCGCGATCCTTATTATGGAATTCTCTTAGCCTTACTTGTATGTACGACTATACTGGATTTCGAGAACTGATGGGCAAAGAATGTCGGGCAGCGAAAGTTTAATCGAAAACTCGACAAAACTCTTACTCCGAGCAGTCCACGGCAGTTCCCGAACATGGTTAACTTAGATTAACCACGGCACAAAACAACGAAAGGGCGGCGATGATCGGTACGATAGCGGCGCGACGACTCATAAGCATAGGCGGTGTGCTTGAGTATCCGCTCGTGAGCATAGAAGACAATCGCGTTAGCCGTATCCAGTCTCTCAGCCCAGAGGAATACGAAGCAGTGTCGGCGACCTATCGCTTCCCGGAAGCGACCCTCGTGCCAGCTTATGTCGATATCCATATTCATGGGTGCGCAGGACACGATGTAATGGAAGCAACCACTGCTGCGATCAATGCCATAGGGTCCTATCTTGCAAGCCGTGGCGTCGGAGCGTATTTCCCCACGACCGTCACTTCTTCCAGAGATGAAACGATTCGCTCTCTGGCGAGATTGGCGACTGAGATTGGACGAGGCGCAGACAAGGCTCATTCCGGCGCTACTGCTTTGGGAATACACCTCGAAGGTCCCTTCCTTTCTCATTTGAAGCGAGGAGTTCACACGGACTCTTTGTTAGAAGCGCCCTCGATTGCGTTGTTCGATCGCTTCTGGCAGGCCGCGGAGGGCAGGATCAGTTTGATGACCATTGCGCCGGAGCTGCCTGGATCGGCGGAGCTAATTGCACATGCTACCGCGTTGGGTGTGCGTTGCAGCATGGGACATAGCGACGCAAGAGTGTGTGAGGCTCAGATCGGATATCTGGCTGGAGCGCGCTCGGCAACGCACACTTTCAATGCGATGCGCGCGATCGATCATCGCGAACCCGGGCTGGCTGCTTACGTGCTTGACGAGCGCTCGCTGTTTGCCGAGATTATTTGCGATGGCATTCATGTCGACCCGCTGATGGTGCGGCTATTTTTGAGGTCGAAGAATGAGGACCGGATCATCCTGGTGACGGACGGTATCAGCGCTACAGGAATGCCGGATGGAAAGTACATGTTGGGGGATATGGAGGTCGAGGTCCGTGAGGGGAGGTGCACCTCTAGCGGCGTCCTCGCCGGCAGTGTGTTGACTCTGGACCGCGGTGTCAAGAACCTGATGGAGTTCACGGGAGCGAGCCTGAATACCGCAGTGGCTGCGGCTTCGTACAATCCATCGCAGCTGATGGGGATTGGCGATGAATGGGGCAGTATCGACGTTGGCCGGATGGCGAACCTTACGGTGCTTTCGCCGACGGCAGATGTCTTACAGACCTTCCTGGCGGGACGCCCGACGATTGCATAGGCGGTGCGGCGAGAAGGGTTGCCGCAGCTCAGCCTTCCGTGAATCGGCAGGAATCTATAGACACCGAATTGAGATACGACTAAAAGTGATAGATATCGATACCGTGTTTCGGGAGCGCGTCGAACCTGCCGGCAGGTCGATGAGTGGTCGATGAAACGTCGCAGGAGATAGAGTGCAAAAGCCTCAGGTCCAAGCTGCCTCAATTGTTCGTCCTCTGGATAAGGGCGGTTTCATTCCTCTGTACTACCAGATTCAGCGTGCCTTGATGGAGAAGATTCACTCCGGTGAGCTGTTGACTGGAGATCCTCTGGCGTCTGAGGAAGAGTTGGCGCGTGTCTACCAGGTGAGCCGCATGACGGCTCGTCAGGCGCTGCATGGGTTGAAGAGCAGGGGCTTTGCGGTCAGCCAGAAGGGGCGCGGGACGTTTGTAACGCGTCCGAAGCTGGATAAGAACATCATGCATCTGCGTGGGTTTACCGAGGACATGAAGCACCTCGGCATGGTGCCAAGCTCGAAGCTGCTGGAGCAGACGGTGGTGAATGCGACGGCAGAGCTCGCGGAGAAGTTGAAGGTGGAGGCGGGAGAGGCTGTGATGCTGCTGAGGCGGCTGCGACTGGCCGATGGAATTCCAATGGCTCTGGAAGAGTCGAATGTACCGCTGAAACAGTTTCCCGGCCTGGAGAAGATCAACTTTGGAAAGCAATCTCTTTACTTCGTTCTTCGTGAGAACTTCGGCGTGCGGGTGGGATGGGCCGATGAAGTGATTGAGGCGCTGCCGGCCACTCGGGAGGAGTCCGAACTGCTGACGATCCCGAAGCGAGCGAGCATTCTGTCGATCTCGCGCGTGATCATGACGACGGAGGAGACGCCGATCGAGGTCGCCTGCTCGCGTTACCGCGGCGATCGATACAAGGCTTCGATCCGCGTCCCGACGACTACGATTGAATGACCTCCGAAGTGGGTGAATTTACTTCTTTGCGGATTCTGTCGCTGCTTTGACGAAGCGGGCGGTGATGGTTTGAGGCCGGGTGATTGCGGAGCCGACAACAACGGCGGTGGCACCCATGTCGAGAGCCTGGCGCATCTCGCCGGGGTGGGTGACGTGGCCCTCGAGGAAGATGGGGATGGTCAGGCGAGCGATGAGGGACTCCATCAGCGGCCATGAGATAGTGCGCCGACCTGCGGTGTCGGCGGTGTAACCGTAGAGAGTGGTTGCGACGGCGTCGGCTCCGGCGTTCTGGGCGGCGAGCGCGTCCTCGAGAGTAGCGATGTCGGCGAGGACGGGGCGGTTGAGCTCGGCGTGGATACGGCAGATGAGCTGGGGCCAGGGTTCGGCGGCGGTGAGGCGGCGCGCGGTGCAGTCGAGGGCGATGATGTCGGCTCCTGCGTCGCTGATGGCCTGGGCGGAGCGGAAGTCGGGGGTGATGTAAACATCGTTGTTTGCGTCGTGGGTTTTGATGATGCCGATGATCGGGAGTTCGGTGAGTTTGCGGAAGGCGGCGATGCGCGCGATGCCTTCGGCGCGAAGACCGCCTGCTCCACCGCGCAGGACTGAGGTTGCGATGCGGGTAAGGGTGTCGAGATGATCGAGCGGATCGCGTTCGCCGGCCTGAACGGAGACGATGAGTTGTCCGCGGAGGGCTTCGATGGGTGAGTTTCGGGATGCTTTGATGGCTTGAGACACGATGGGCTCTTTCCGCTGCAACAGCTTATCTGCTCGTCTTCACCTAGCGCTATGGGTGGATGAGTGTGGATGCGCTTGGTACGATTTTCACCAGGGTACCCCCCCCATTGCCGGGCGATAAAGTCTTTCTTATTAACGGTTTAGGGAACGTTACTGTCTGTAAAATCGTCTAAATAAAGGGGTTATGGCCAAATTCTTCATAACAAACGGGTTAGCGTTGTGGTTCGTTTGATGCCTCCTTTCTTTTCAATTGTTTAGCCGCGATACTCTGCCAAAATCGTCATAATAAACGGGTTACCGTCAAAATACTCTTTCTAAAGAAGATAGCCCCGGAGGTTGTCCGGGGCTATCTTCTTGTTTTCTCTATCTATATATCGAGTATACCGGGTTGAATGTAACTAAAATGCCAACTCGATGTGGCTTTGTTTGTTGGAGTTAGGTGGTTTGGGGACTTGACATGCGATTTTTGGGCGGAAATCGCAGAAAAATAATTTTGCTGCAATGGAAAGGTAATGGAATGAGGTTCTTCGGCACTCTGGATTTGATCTTTTCAGAAAGAACGGCAAGGGCAGACGCAGATTCCCCATGCGACTTCGCTCAGGGCAGGCTCTTCGGGAATGACAGAAAGAAGAAGCAAGAGCAAAGAAGAAGCAAGAGCAAAGAAGAAGCAAGAGCAAAGAAGAAGCAAGAGCAAAGAAGAAGCAAGAGCAAAGAAGAAGCAAGAGCAAAGCAAACAGCAGATTCCCTGCTGTCGTTGTCGTTGCCGTTGCCGTTGCTCTTTTCTGTCAACGGCAACGACAACGACAACGCGGCAACGACAACGACAACGGCAACGGCAACGACAACGGCAACGACAACGCGGCAACGACAACGACAACGGCAACGGCAACGACAACGACAACGGCAACGGCAACGACAACGGCAACGGCAACGACAACGACAACGGCAACGGCAACGGCAACGGCAAAAGCAAAGCACAGGCCAATGCGGGGGTTTCTCCACTGCGCGGCGGACGGTGAGGCTGTCCGTCGCTTCGGTCGAAATGACGATTCTGGTGGATGCGCGATTTTGTGGGTGGGTTGGGAAAGAGCAGGCAAGAGCAAATGCAAAAGCAGGCCCCTCCGGGAATGACAACCCGAAAGGCAAAGACAAAACGGCGCAATTCAGGTGGGGAGAGCGAGGATGGCGCCCCAGTTGAAGCCGGCGCCGAAGGTGGCGAAGACGATCGGGGCGGTGGGTGGAGCGGGGTTGGCGGCGCGCCACTCGGATGCGGCGATGAGGACAGAGGCGGAGGAGGTGTTGCCGTAGCGCTGGATGTTCGAGAAGAAACGGGTTTTGAAATCGGGGATCTGGAGAGCGGTGGCGACTTTGCGGATGAGATTCATGTTGGCCTGATGCATAAGGAAGACGGGGACGTCGGCGGGAGTGAGATTGTTTTTGGTGAGGAGGTCCTCGATGGCGCGGGGGATTTTGCGCGAGGCCTGAACGATGACGTCGAGGCCTTTCATTTCGATGGAGCCGTTGTGGTCGAGTTTGAGGGCTTCGGCGTAGTTGCCGTCGGTGAAGAGAGCGGTGTCGGCGATGCGGAGGAAACCTTGTACGGGGGAGACGATGGCGGCACCGGCTCCGTCGCCGAAGAGGATGGCGGTGTCGGGGTCGGAGTCGGAGATGCGGCGCGACATGATCTCGGAGGCGACGACGAGGACGTTGCCGTAGCGGGGGGCGAGGTCGTTGGCGAGGGCGAGGGCGATGAGGGAGCCGGCGCTGGCGATGGGGATGTCGATGGCGGGAGTTGTGGTGAGGCCGAGTTTGGCGGCGAGTTGCGAGGCGGGGCCGGGGAAGATGCGTTCGGGAGAGCCGGAGGAGAGGAGGATGAGGCCGATGTCGCTGGGGGTGAGGTTGGCGTTGGCGAGGCAGGAGGTGGCGGCGGCGAGGGCGAGGTCGGCGACCGTTTGATTTTCCGCGGCGTAACGGCGTTCGAGGATGCCGGAGGTTTTTTCGATGGTGGAGGCGGGGCGGCCAGTGCGGGTTTCGAGGTCGAGGTTGGTGACGATGCGGTCGGGGAGGTAGTGGCCGAAGGATAGGAGGTAGGACATGGTGCTCCTCGGGGCTTGTTCCGTTGATGGAAACACAACGGCAAAGGCAGAAGCAGATCCTCCGCCTGCGGCGAAGGATGACAGCTAAAAAGCAACGGCAAAGGCAAAGGCAGAAGCAACGGCAACGGCAAAGGCAAAGGCAAAGGCAGAAGCAAAGGCAACAGCAAAGGCAAAGGCAAAGGCAAAGGCAGAAGCAGATCCCCTCGGGGATGACAACAAGAAAGGCAACGGCAAAGGCAACTACAACGGAAAAAGCAAATGCAGGGGTCCTTCGACTGCGTAACTCGCAAAGTGCGCGAGTTACTTCGCTCAGGATGACGATGGTGGTGGCAAGGGTTTAGTTTTTGCGACTGTCGAGGTAGGCTTCGATCCTGGTGACGGTGTCGAAGCGTTCGGGGATAAGGTCGGCGTCGGGGATTTTGACGTTGAATTCCTTTTCGAGGCCGGTGACGAGGTCGGGGAGGGTGAAGGAGTCGAGAGTGCCGGAGTCGAAGAGACTTTCGTCGGGGGCGGGGTCGTTGGGGATGTCGGCGACTGCGTGAATGACTTTGAGGATGGCTGCCTGGGTGCTCATGTTATTCCTGCCTGGGTTCGGTTTGTCACTGTCTCGGTGTTCGATTTGTAACGATCTGCGTTGCTTTTGACGGAGCAGAGATTGTTTTCGTTTCGCCGGCTGCGCTGGTGACGGGCGGGGACTGGTAGGTGTCGTACTGGCGGATGATATCGGAGAAGAGTGCGCTGGCGAGCTCGGTGTAGCCCTCGCCGGTGAAGTGGGTGTGGTCGGGCTGACCCCAGGAGATCGAAACCCAGTCGCGCATGGAGCCGAGGCCACCCATGCGGGAGCGCTGGTCCCAGTAGGCGCAGTTCAGCTGGCGGCAGACGGAGCGCTGTGCGGCGACGATGCGGTCGACGGGGGTGAAGGGCTTCCATGCGCGGCGGCCGGCGCGGAGGGCGCGGTCGGGCGGCCCGACGACGAGGATGGAGGCGTGGGGGGCGAGGCGGCGGATGCGCTCGATGATGTGCTGGAACATGGCGGCGTAGGACTCTTCGGTCCAGTTGTGGTCGCCGGCCTCGTTGGTGCCGTAGGCGAGAACGATGAGAGCGGGATTCGCGGCGGCGAGCAAAGGCTGCTGCAGGGTTTCGTTCCAGCGAAGGAAGAGGGATGCTTCGGCGCCGTTGATGCCGGCAGCTTCGTAGGTGACGCCGGCAGAGTTTTCTGTGGCGATGCCGAGGAGGCGGACGGGCGCCTGATCGATGGTGAGGACTTCAAAGTGATGAGGGCCGGGCGTGACCGGGGCGCCGAATTGAGCGGCAGCATCGGGTGCGGCGGGATCGGCTTTGGCGGTGGAGACGGTGGCGATGAGGGTGTCGTTGTCACGAATTTCGATGGAGCCGCCGTTGGGTTGGATGAGGTACTGGACCTGGAGAGAGGAGGCGTCGGCATCGAGCGAGACCCAGTTGCCGGGGGCGTCGGTGGAGAGACTGATTCCGCCCATGCCGAGCATGGCGTCTCCGATGTCGTTGAGGTGAGTGCCGAGGACGGTCCATCCGGTGGATTGCGCTCGTCTGGTGTTGTGGATGCGATAGCCGGCGAAGGGGTAGCCGGCGAATTGAAAGCCGGCGCCACCGTCGCCGAAGCGATCCTGAAAGAGGGTGCGGAGGGCCCCGGTGAAGAGGTCGGCGGCGGTGTGGGAGTCGCCGAATTGAATGACGCGGACGAGGCGGCTTTTGGGTTCGGCCTCAAGCTGACGGAGCTGGTCGAAGAAGGGCTGGAGGGCGCGGGGATTTTCGATGCCGGTCCGGGTGCTGGCGAGCGAGTGCATGACGCGAGCGGTAATGGCTTCACGACTGCCGAGGTGTGAAGCGGCGTGGAGGGAGACGGACGTAGTGGTTCGAGCAGAGGCGGAGGGAGTCGAGGCGGAGGGTGGGTCGGATTTGGTTGCGACGGTTTTGGCAGAGGCTTTGGGCTTGCCGGTTTTTTTTGTTTTGGTCTTGAAGGGTTTGGCGACCGGGGCGCGCGTGGGGTCGGGCTTTGAGGCTGGGGTTGACTGCGTCGCGGCGGTGGAGAGGCTGACGGAGACGGTGAGGAGAAGGAGCGCCGTGGATAGGCGAGAGAACAACATTTATTGCACCCCCGTGGGGCCGCTGGCCTTGTCGCGCCGAGTGGAGATTTGGGAGACGACCGAAGGAGCGAGCCTGGATTGGCGACTGGGTTGGGGACGGGGACTGTTTTCCATGTACCGCTCGTAGCCTATCAGGAGCTGGCCGGTGAGAAGTTGTGCGACGATGCGGGCTCCCTGGGGTGAGGGATGGATGAGATCGGCGCCGACCATGGGAGGATGGTGAACGTACCAGAGGGCCATGGTGCCGTTGCCGCCCATGGCCTGGTAGGTGTTGAAGAAGCCGCAGCCGGTCTGCTGCGCGACGCGCTGCTGGATGGCGACGATCTCGGGAATGGCGCGCATGGTGGAGATGGAGTCGCCGTTGCGCTCGCCGCGATCCATGGGGCTCATGATGAGAATGGAGGCGTCGGGTAGTGCGGCGCGAACGCGGCCGATGGCGCGGATGAGCTCGGGTTCGTATTGCTTTTCGACGTAGGAGGGAAAGCTGGACTCGTTGGTGCCGTAGTTGATGACGACGAGATCGGGGTTGCGGTGCTCGAGTGCGGCGGAGAAGGTTTGGGGATTGAAGGCGCGGGACATGACGGTGGTGGAGGCTCCGTTAAGGCCGATGCTGTCGTAGGTGAGGCCGCGCTGGCTGGTGGCGAAGGCGACGCCGAAGACCTGGACGGGAGTGCCGGACACGCTGAGCTGCACGGTCCGGGCGCCGCCGGGCAGAGAGACGGAGGATGCCGCGTTTTTTTTGGTGTCGCCGGAGGTGGAGACTGTGCCCATAGGTATGCCGTCGGCGGTGATGTCGAGATTGCCGCCGCCGGGCTCTTCTAAGTATTGGACTTCGATGGAGGTGGAGTCACGATTTGCGAGATGAAAGGTACTCGATGCGCCAACAGGGCCGGTGAAGATGGCTCCGCCGAGGCCGTAGTTGGCTTCGCGCATGGAGCCGACTGCGGTGTCGATCTTCCAGCCGGTGGCGGAGAGATCGACGCCGTGATGTCCGTACCAGGCCCAGGGCTTGGCGATGAGGATGAAGCCGGGGCCGGCGTTGCCGAAGCGCTCCTGGAGGAGCTCGCGGGTGTCGCCGGTGATGAGGTCGGCGGTGGTGGGGGAGTCGCCGAAGTGGACGATGCGGACGATGCTGCGCGACTTGCCGGCGCGGAGGTCGCGGAGCGCGGCGTAGAAGTGGTCGAGGGCGCCGTTGTTGTCGAAGAGGAATGGAGATTGAAGATCGGCGTTGGCGGCGGCTCTGAGTCCGCGAGCGGTGGGATCGGGGATGGCAAAGATGGCGGGAGGCGGGGGCGGAGAGACTTTGATGATCGGAAAGAGCGAGGCTTCGCTGGTGGGAAATTCGGTGATGGGGCGGAGAGTGGAGAGATTGATGCCGCGGGTGCTGCTGAAGCCGTAGTGGACGGCGAAGAGGATCGCGACGAAGGTGGCGATGGCGAGGAGGGTTTGTCTGGGGAAGGTGGGCATGGTTAGGTGAGGGTGAGCGGGTTTTGTGCGGAGAGGCGTGGGGGGCAAGGAAAGACAAAAGCGAAATGCGGGGATCTCTCCACTGCGCAGCGGACGATGGGACCGTCCGCTGCTTCGGTCGAGATGACGGACCTTGTTTTAGCTTGATCGTCGGCTGGTCGGGTCGAGATGACGCAGTTTGTTTTAGCTTGATCGCTGGCAACTCCGATCGCGATGACGCATCTTGTTTTGGCTCCACGCTTCGATTTGGTGCAAATATCTGTCATTTTTTTGGCTAGAAGTTGCTGTAGACGAAGGAGGTGGAACCGCGGCCTGCGAGAAGCTCGATGAGAAGGACGGCGGAGGCGAGGGTTGCTCCCTGGAGAAGGAAGGGAGCGCGGCCGAAGAGCTCGACGGTGCGATCGAACCACCGGGGCGGGATGGCGTGGAGGGCGACGCCAAGGAGCATCATGCCGACCATGGGGAGGGTGATGTTGGCGACGGAGAAGGTGAAGGAGCCGAGGCGGCCGAGCACAGCGAGGGCGGTTGCGACGTCGGGAGCGCGAAAGAATATCCAGGTGAGGCAGACGAAGTGGAAGGTGACGAAGATGGCGACGTAACGGCCCCATTGGGTGGAGGAGCGCTTGCCGAGGAGAGACTGCTTGGCGGTCTGGAAGATGCGAAGGGTGGAGAGGCCTGCGCCGTGGAGCAGTCCCCAGAGAACGAAAGGCCAGCCGATGCCGTGCCAGAGACCGCCGAGAAGAAAGACGATGAGGGGGTAGACGTAGCCGGCGCCCTTCCAGCGGGCGGCGTTGGGGAGAGAGAAATAGAGATAGTCGCGGAGCCAGTTGGAGAAGGTGATGTGCCAGCGGCGCCAGAAGTCGGCGATGTTGACGGAACGATAGGGGCGGTTGAAGTTGTCGGGGACGCTGAGGCCGAGGAGCTGGCAGAGGCCCATGGCGATGTCGGTGTAGCCGGAGAAATCGAAGTAGATCTGAAGGGCGTAGGCGTAGACGCCGAAGAGGACCTCGGCTCCGCTGTAGAGGGTGGGGGTGTCGAAGATGCGGTTGGCGATGTTGTTGGAGAGGAAGTCGGCGATAAGGAGTTTTTTGCCGAGGCCGGAGGCGATGAGGAGGAAGGCGCGGCCGCCCTGGCTCTGAGTGAGAGAGAAGGGCTGGTGGAGCTGCTTGATAAGGTCGGAGAGGCGATTGATAGGGCCGGCGACGATGACGGTAAAGAGCGAGGCGGAGGTGAGGTGGGTGAGGTAGCTGCGCGTTCCCGGGCGGGTGCCACGATAGAGATCAATGGTGTAAGTCATTGACTGGAAACAATAAAACGAGAGGCTGAGAGGAAGGATCCAGTGGTAGAGTCCGGCGAAACGACCCACGGCGACGGGAAGGCACTTGGTGGCGGCGAGAAGGCCGACATTCAATACGACACTGGCGGTGACGAGGGCGAGGCGGGGACGGGACTGTTCGCGGGGGTAGTGTTGCAGGCCGAGGCCGACGAAAAAGTCGATGGTGGCGGCGAAAAGCAGAAGCGCGGGGTAGAACCAGGCCAGGCGGGCGAGGAAGAAGCCATTTGCCAGCAATAAGATACAGAGTCGAGCGTTTTTCCAGCGATAGCAAGCCCAATAGAGGGTCATGACTATGGCGGCAAAGGCGAAGTACGCCGGGCTGAGGGGAGACATGGGGAGACTCCATCCAAATGCAGGATCGGGATTGGGAAAAGGGCATTTCCGACTTCACGGCCCGATCGCTCAGATTTGAGACGCGTGGCGGCGGGAAAGGCTATTTCTCGGGAATATTCGGCCTTCCCTCTTCCAAGCTCATCGTTACATGACCTTGGGTGGCGCACGGAATGAAATAAAAAAACAAAAATCGGGTATCCCCCGGATTAACCGGCTACATCTTATGGGTCATTAACTCCTTTGTAACGTTGACTTGGAGGAGGGAAAGGTTTTTGGGGCCTTTTTTGTGTCTTTGAGGCAACCGAAAAACCGTTGACAACGGGGCTCGGCTATGGTGAACCAGAGGCCATTTTAATGTGACAAAAAAGCCCGTAGAGGCCTTGAATTTCTTATACTTAAGGGTATGAAGATGACACCCGGAATAGCACGTACGGCAACACTGACGGGGAGGTCGAAGATCGCGATTACTCTAGCGGCTTTGATCGTCCTGTCAGCCTTTGCGACGGACACCGCAACTCCGGCATCCGCGCTAGAGACAGATCCGGCGGTTGTAATGACCGACGTCACCCCGGCCGAGATCGTCACCACAGTGCCGGCACCGACGAAGCGGACGGTGCTGACCCGAATCAAGAGCGGCATGGCGAGCTGGTATGGATCGGTGTTGGAAGGACACCGGACGGCCAGCGGCCGGCGCTTCAATGAATATGAGCTGACGGCTGCCCACCGGACCCTGCCGTTTGGCAGCCAGGTGAAGGTGACCGATCTGCGCAACAAGCGGTCGGTTGTGGTGACGATTACCGACCGTGGGGTTTTGTTCCCGGAGCGGGTGATCGACCTGTCCTACGGCGCCGCGAAGGAGTTGGAGATGGTGAAGATGGGCGTGGACCCGGTGAAGCTGGAGCTGATCAGCTACAAGGACTAAAAGTGCCTGGTTTGGAGAAAAAAGGGGAGCCCCGGAGATTTCCGGGGCTTTGCTGTTTTGTGGGCGTTTTTGAGGGGGTGGCTCGAACGATAGTATGGCGGTATGCCAGTGGATGCGAAGTTACAGGCGATTCTCGATGCGGCAAAGGCGCTGGGTGGGTTGCCGGTGGACCAGCAGACTGTGGAGCAGGCTCGTGCCGACAAGACGGCGATGATGGAACGGTTTGTGCCGATGCCGGAGTATGCAGGGGTTGGGGTGGAGGAGCGGACGATCCTGGCTGACGGGCGCGAGATTCGCGTGCGGGTTTATACGCCGCCGGGAAGAGATGGTGCGCTGCCGGTGGTGGTTTTTTTTCATGGCGGCGGGTGGGTGGTTTGCACGCTGGATACGCATGATCCTTACTGCAGGGCTTTGGCGATGGAGGCTGGAGCGCGGGTGGTTTCGGTGGACTACCGGCTGGCGCCGGAACATAAATTTCCGGCGGGGGTGGAGGATTGCCTGGCTGCGACGGAGTGGGTGCTGAAGCATGGGTCGGAGTTGGGTGGGGATGCTTCGCGGGTGTTTGTTGCGGGAGATAGTGCCGGAGGGACGATGGCTGCGGTGGTGGCTTTGCTGCTTCGGGATGAAGGAGCGGCGGGGCTGGCGGGACAGATTCTGTTGTATCCGGTAACGGCACATTATGATCCGCCGACGCGCTCGTATGTGGAGATGGCGGAGGGGTATGGGCTGACGCGCAAGGGGATGATGTGGTTCTGGGATCACTATCTGAAGGACAGGAGCGATGCTGCGGATTTTCGGGCTGCGCCGCTGCGGGCGGCTTCGCTGCGCGGGTTGCCGCGAGCGTTGGTGGTGACGGCGGAGTTCGATGTGCTGCGGGATGAGGGGCAGGCTTATGCGAAGAGGTTGGAGGAGGCGGGGGTGGATGTGACGCATGTGTTTGTGGAGGGGATGAACCATGGGTTTGCGTGTTCGGCGAATGAGTTTCCGTTTTTGCGGCAGGCGAAGGATGTGTTGGGGAGGGTGGCGGAGTGGATGGCGTAGTAGGTGCCGGTCTGTGTTTGCATTCGTGGCTTCCTTGGTTTGAGTTTGCTGCTTTGCCTTTTACATCTCTCTGACACTCGAGTTAGCGGCCGTGTGATACTCTTTGCGCGATATCCGGGCTTACAACTAAATGTAGACCTTGGCTTAGCAGCCTTATTGGCCTGCCATGGGAGACGTGCGACATGACGACAGCGAATGGAATTTCAGGGACGGCGGCGAAGTTATTTCTGACCATTGCATTTGGGCTCGGCGCAACAACTATTGCTTCGGCCCAATACGGCCAAGGCGGAGGGCAAGACGATCATGGCAGTCGGCAAAATGACCGTGGGGGAAGGCCGAACGACCATGGCGCGGGAGTGGACAAGGTGCTTTATATCTGGGCGCAGGACCAGGCTCAGGTTGCGCCGGATTTTCTTGCGGTGATCGATTTTGATGAGCAGTCTCCGAAGTATGGAGAGGTGATTAATGTTGTACCGCTACCGCCTCCGGGCAACACCGGCAACGAGCCGCACCACTGCCATCTGAATTCGACCAAGACGATTCTGGGATGCGGCGGACTGCTCAGCCTGCTGAAAAATCAGAACGGGATTTTCTTCTTCGACGTGAGCGATGCGAAGAAGCCGCGCTTTATGTTTTCCGCCAAAGCCGTGGAATCGAGCATGACAGACGACTTCATGCCACTTGAAAACGGCGGCTTCCTGATCACGCAGATGGGCTCGGCCAACGGCATGGCGCCTGGCCGCGTGGCTGAATTCGATGGCAAGATGCGTTTCGTCGCTAACCACTTTGGTCCATGGTCGCTGTTTCAGGAGTGGCCCTCCGAGCCGCCGCTGGAGGGGTTCAATCCTCATGGGATCTCTGCACGTCCTGATCTCAATTTGATGATGACGTCGGACTTCCTCCTGCCGAGCAGCACGCTGATGGGTTCGATGGGGCCGGTTCTGCGAGGGTCCGTGCGCATCTGGGATTTCCGCGAACGCAAGATTACCAAGACGGTCAACCTGGTTTCTCCGGACGGCGGTCCCGCGCAGGGCACGATGGACGTCAAGATGCTGCCCAAGGACCCGCATGGGTATGGGTACACGTCGGGGATGTTTGACGGTCACATCTACCTGATCGATCCTTACCGGGGCACGGGTGAGTCAGTGTTTGATCTCTCCACCGTGAAGCCTCACGTAGACAGTTCGACGCCTGGCGGCATGGGCCAGATCATGGCGACTCCGCAGAGCGGCGACCGGCTGATCATTGGCACCTTCATGGCCGGACAAGTGGTGATGCTGGATGTCACAGACCGCCGCAACCCGAAGCAGGTATCTGTCGTCAGCTTCGGCGAGAATGCCGGACCGCACAATCTGGTGTTGAGCAGTGATGAAAATCGCCTTGTGGTGACAGACTACTTTCTCAACGAAGACGCGGCAGGCATTATTCACTTTGAAGGCGACCACAAAGTCCACGTGCTCAAAGTGACGCACGATACGCTTACCGAGGACAAGCGGTTTAACCTGGACTTCAACACGGCCTTCAAAACGGGCCCGGCGCGTCCCCATGGGATCGCAATGAAATAAACTCCGACATGCCCAATGGTGGGCCTGAGATTCAGGCTCACCAGGATGATGAGGTAACGCGTGTGTTTTGTCGAGGGGATGAACCATGGGTTTGCGTGTTCGGCGAATGAGTTTCCGTTTTTGCGGCAGGCGAAAGATGTGCTGCGGAAGGTGGCGGAGTAGGTTCGGGATTTGTGGTGTGTTCGTGTGCTCTCTTTGGCGATTCGAATGCTTAGCCACGACCATTTCAGCGAGTCAGGACGGGGACTTATCTGTCACTTTAGAACGCAGTGCAGGTAGATGCTGCCACGCCTACCGAGACCAGTTCACTGGGGTCGCGAGCTTGCCGATAACGTGACTTTCGGGGAGGTTCGAAGTCAATTTCCTAATAGCCGGTTTTACGGCCACCTGCCGAAGACATAGAGCGATGTGAGCAGATCAACGAGCGCATTGGCCTGAAATCGACAGTTGACAGCCGAACCGGTTGGATCGCTGGGCATTGACCGACTTGGCATTACCGATCCAAGTTCGATAAGTGCAGCGGATTTAATTGATCCTGACGCATCGAATCGGCTTTCGCTTCTACCGGGGGGGTAAGAGCAGCGCTCGGATTCCCATTGCCAGCGAAGCTGCGACGGCGATCGTCCGCACCCAGTCGAGCACCACCCAGCGGCGTACCTCTGCTGCCAGCGCTTCCGGTGTGAGCCCTGCTCCGTGGTTAACAACCATTTCGATGAGAGCCGGACGAAAATAGACCAGCGTCGCGACCGAAACCAGGAGCATCAGGCCGGTGGCTGCAAGACGCCATGCCAGATGGCGCGGCGGAGCCCCAAAGCTGGTGAGCAGCGCAAGCACTGCGATGAGTCCGAGAGCCGGCGTGAAGTACTGCCAGAAAACATGTCCTGCACGTATGTGTACTTGCAACAGCGGATTTCCTTCCGCCAGCGAGGCCGGGGCTCCTGCCGACCAAAACGGCACCACCACAAGCGTTTCATAAAGCCCGGCGCCGAGAATCAATGAAGTTCCAATCACGAAGAGCCACAGCGTAAGCGAAGCGATAGGTCGCACTGATTTACCTCCTCATATTCGATAGATGTATACTCTATTTAATTAGGACGAAGCATGCAAGCAAAAAGAACAAAGCGTGGGTATGACGCGAGCCGGCGCCGCGCCTCCTCCGACGAGCGGCGTGGACGAATTCTGCAGACCGCGCGCAATCTCTTCGGCCATTATGGCTACGGTGCTACTTCGATTGAACGGATCGCAGTCGAGGCAGGTGTCGCTGTCCCGACGGTCTATGCAATCTTTCGATCTAAGCGAGCCCTGCTGTTTGCATTGCTCGACCAGGCAGATGCGCAGGCCGATGTCGCCGGGCTACTGAGGGATCTGAACGCTGCCGCGGGAAATCCACGCAAGCAACTGCGTCGGCTGGTTTCCTTTACGTGCCGCTTCTACGCGCAGGCGGGAGACATTGTCAACATCGCACGAGGCGCCGGTAGTACGAACGAAGACCTTCTGGCCTTGTGGCAGGAAGGAGAGGATCGGCGACTCCGCGGCCAAAAACCTCTGGCAGATGCGTGGGATCGTTTTGGAGCACTTCGCAAAAACATCAGCGCGAAGGAGGCGCTGGATATTCTCTGGGCCATGACTGGAGCGGATCACTACCGCCTTTTTGTCGTGGATCGCAAGTGGTCCGCCACCCGCTATGAAGTCTGGCTCGAAAATACTCTCGCGCGGCTTCTGTTGCGGTGAAGGTTCGAGACGCTCGCTCAGGAATTATTCGGTAGGTATTGAGAAACGCGCTCTGCTCCAGCAAAACGCTGGCCAGGGCCGAAAGGTCTCGGTTTATGCCAAATCGCCAAGTCACTCATCGACAAATGAGATCGAGGCAAGTTGCCGAATTGTCGCCAAGTCGTCCACTTGTCAATGAGTATGCGATGTTGGAGGAAAGCCGGTTTGAACGAAGTCGCTGGCGCGACGGACGCTGCGCGTGCGATACTTCCGACATCATGCGCGGCCATAGCGTCCTGAATCGCTTTTCCCCTCTTTCTTCTAACTCTTTATTATTCTGCCTATTGCAGGCGGAAGCCGATTCAATCCCCATAGCATAACCGCATCCGCCGCAGACGCCAGCGTCTTCCTTCAAACCGCTCTATCCGACCTGCTCCGCCCGCTCTCCATCTCTGCGCACAGCTGATCCCGCGGAGCAGCTCCGATAGAGTCCTGACGTTATACGGCAACTTGCCAGAGGCAAATCCGATCGACCTGGTGAATGAGGCTGAGATCGGACCTGCCGCGCGGATGGTCAGCCTTGACCGTCAGGTTGTACTGAAAAAGTAGAGTGGTGCTGCACCTTCCCATGCGGCATGCAATCGGCTATCGGCAAACAGAAACACCTCATCGGGCACACCGCTCAGAACCAGCTTAGGGCGATGCGTTGAAGCCAAGACGACTGTATTACGACGGCTCGCCGACCAGCACAAATTCCTTTTGCGCATTCGCTCCAGTCCGCGAGCGACAAGACGGCCACCAATCCCTCACCGTTGCATTGCTGATAATGCGCCAATCGACCAAGTGCAAAGCGGCGCTGGTATTCGCCCTCGATCGCAATCGGAGACAAAGCAATGTGCTTTGATCGAGAACTTTCGCGTCAAAGGAACAGTTGTTCTCTGATTATTCGGTAGTGTAGCGGATCTCGAGCGTTCGAATGCGATAGCAGGAGTAAAGCAATACTGCTGTGATGAGAAGAAGTAAGCCCAGCGTCGCAACCCAGCCGGCGACTGGTTCCGTCTCGACTGTCAGCAGTGCGATGAACCCCTTCACGCCAACATTAACCGGCATCAGGTGGCGGAGATATGACGCAACGCTGAGCTTCTGAAGCATGGATGGCAGGACCGGGTTGATCGCCTCCAAGCCAAGGAAGAGCAGCGCTACCGGAGTTGGATTTTTGAACATCATGCTCAACAGAAGAAAGACTGCTCCGTATCCGAGGCAGGCAAGCACAATGATCAAGACGTACGCCTCAAGTTGTTCGATCCCCGGGCCATTGTAGAGATAGTCCCTCCCCGCAGCACCAAATGGCAGATAGATCAATGCGAAGTTAGCCAGGGTGGCCGTAACGAAGAGAAGCAGGGCGGTGGCCGATCCCGCAGCGAACTTGGACAACAGAAGCACTTCGCGCCTGACCGGCGACAGGAGGTAAAAATGCAGGCTGCGTTCGATCATCTCGCCACGGATGAGCCGCGAGAAGATACCCAGGCAGCCAAAGAAGACTCCCAGCCGGATGTAGTAGAGCTGGACGATGCTCGCAAACACCTGGGTATCGTCGCTGATCGATGTGGGATCGTGTGGATCAACGATGGAGTAAATGGAAATTATTAAAGTTGGAATAAACGCGAGGAAATAAATCCAGCTCGCTCTCCACGAAAATAAATTCCGTCTTAGTTCAATCTGTGTAAGACGTTTCGCCTGCAGCCACCAGAGAGCCCAGGGCTGTTGCATCAGATCTTTTAGCAGCCCGGGATCAGCTTGTTGCATCATAGTGTGCCTCCCTCGGAACCAACGAGGTACTGGTAGATGGCATTCGCATCGTCATCCGCGGGCGCTACGGCTTCGACTTCACTCGATACCCTCCGTGGCTATCTCGTTCAGGATGGAATAGAACTGGTCTACGTCGCCAGTGCGCAGAAAGATGCCCTTGCCGTCCGGATGGAGCCTGGCTTCGACACAGTGGTTCAGGGCAAACATCTTCGAGGCGAGCGCCTCAGGACGATCGCAGCGAACGAGCACCTGCATGGGCTTCTCGCGCACCTCCTGCCGTACCTGATGAATTTTGCCTTCAGCGATCAGATATCCACCGGCGATCAGCACGACGCGATCGGCGATGCGGTCTACTTCGTCGAGTACATGGCTGGAGATGATGAGATGGATTCCCTGGCGGCGGAGCGCTTCGAAGAGCGCCATCGCTTCGGCACGAGCCATGGGGTCCAATCCATTCAACGGCTCATCGAGAACGAGCACCTTGGGACGGTGCGCAATCGCCTGAGCAAGCCGGATCTTCTGGCGCATTCCCTTGCTGTAGCCGTCGATCTTCCGCCACGCCGCAGTCTTATCGAGTTGCACTCGTTGAAGAGACTCCTCTGCTAACTGGATCGCGGTGAGCTTGCTCATCCCGTATAGCATCAGGCTGTCCACAAGAAATTGACATCCGGTGATGTCGCGCGGAAAGAAGTCGAACTGCGTGCAATAACCAACCATTGCGAAGAACTTGTTTGCATCGCGAGAAGACAAGCCCATGACCGAGATACTTCCACTCGATGGTTGAACAAGCCCCGTCAAGAGATTCATCAGGGTCGTCTTTCCCGATCCATTGGGACCTACAAGGGTTGTGATGCCAGGCGGAATGGTCAGTGAGACGCGATTCACGCCGAGGACTTCGCCGTAAAATTTGGAGACATTCTCGAAGACGATCAGGTTTTTCATCCGCGGACCACTTCGCGAGCTCTGATGCGCGTATTCAACATGACCACAGAGAGGCAGCACCCGAGCGCAAGCATCGCAACGATGGCCCTTGTAGGGAGCTGCAGCGCATTGTCAATGCGGCTGTGGACGCCAAGCAGGCGCTCCCAGAGGAAAGACATCATCACGGGAACATTGAGCAGAAAGCCCCACTTGGTGTGGAGCACCCCGGTCACAATCGCTCCGACGCCCGCCGGTACGAGAATGACGGCAAAGATGATGCCGGTGGCTACCGCTCTCCACTTGACCCACGAGGAGAGAGCGAGGCCGAGAAGCGAGATGAGCGCAATCCAGATCAACGCTCCAGCCAGCATCCCAACGCCAATGCGAAGATTGCTCGCTGCCCATGGCACCGGCGAAGCGTATCCCTGATAGGCGAAGAGCAGCAAACACGGAACCCACGTGACCGTCGAGAGCGTGGCAAAAAGAGCGGCATACTTTCCCAGGACATAGCCGAAGCGCGAGATGGAATGGCTGAGAAGGATTGGCAGCGCATTGTCGACAAGATCCAGCGTGATCAGGCGGGGCGCGATCCACGAAGCGAGCGCCATCGCCAGCCATGACTGGATGGTCAGCACCCTAAGAAAGAAACTTCCATCGATGGCAAGGACTCGCGTGCCCACGTTCCCCATAAGCAGCCTCGCGGCTGGATTGTTCGAGAGATAGATGGTGAAGAGAGAGCCGACCGGAGGAGTCAGGCAGATCACAAAGAGCAGGGTGGTGATCTTCGTGCTCCATGCTTCGGCTAAGCCATATCGCGCGAGCGCGAAGATGCGAGTCCAGATCGGCGTGACCCTACCGGTGTAAGCGCGATAGTGATGTTTATAGATGGACATGTGCGGGGCGTTCTCCTTCGGTATCCATCGCTCGTAGAAAGATGTCCTCAAGGGAGTCGCGGCGTATGTGCATCCTGCGAATCTGTACCTTCTGTTCCGAAGCGATGCGATAGAGGTCGCGGGCTTCGATGTGTTCAGGAAGTACGAGCTTGATGCGGCCGCCGGAAAAGCGATGCGCATTCGCAACCGAGGCCACGGATACTGACCGAGAATGTTTCTGTCGCGCCCACTGTCTCAAGTTCCATGAAGCTATGGTTGGAGCGGCGTTCCTCTTCGATGTTGCACAGGGCCGCAATGCGACCACTCTTCAGGATGAGGACTTCGTCGCAGGTCTCATCGATGTCTCGCAACAGATGCGAGGAGATCAGCAGACGGACACTGCCTTCCTTGCGAATCTCCTGGATTAGATGAATCATGCGCTGCCGCGCAATGGGATCGAGGCCGTTGGTGGGTTCGTCAAGGATCAGCAGCCTGGGCCCATGCGCGAGTGCCTGGGCAAGCTTGATGAGCTGCTTCATCCCAAGAGGGGGCGGGGTGCCAGTGTTCACATCGTCGACAGAGAGACGCGACGCCTCGGACAGACGTTGGAGAAAGCGCTGGAACCGCACAAAGCCGAAATCGCAGCCTTCGCCGATACTGGGTCGATCCGCCTTTCGATTTCTCTCGCGCAGCTGTGGACGATCATGTTCCCGATGGTCAAGCCACCCGATACGGAGGATGGGTTGGGCATAATTATTCTGAATTCGAATGCGGAAACACATTTCTCATTCACTAATGCCCTTGGGATGGTCTCTTCCGAGCAAGCCAAAGCCGTCGAAGCTATTGTCGATCAGTATCCATACGCCTACTGGATCGTCGCGCTCCACCATCACCTCGTGGAATATCCGAATCCGGTGAAGAAACTATCGGAGCGTATCGGCACCGCGCTGATCAATGGCAGCTGGTTCATGCGGCACCTGGGTCGCCTCGACGACCACGCCGTCGTGATGCACGGTCATCGTCACATTGATTGGATGGGCGAATGCGGGGGCCTGGTCATCGTCTCAGCGCCATCGCCGGTTATGGGGGGAACCGATGATTGTGACACATATTTTTATGTTCATACTCTCGCGTTGGACCCCGGACACAAGCTTCGCTTGCTCACGCCCGAACGCGTCGACTTACCTGGTCGGCATTAAACACTCATCCCACCTACGACGAAGACGTGCGGCGCGCGGCCAGCTGGCTTAGCGACCAACTTGCGGCTCTTGGATTTAAAATCGCAGGAGCCGACCGCGTGACATCCTATCGCGCTCAGTCATCATCCCTCCCACCCGAAACGTGACTTCCTCCCTGAGCCGTGTTCCGCGAAAACGAGCCCCAGATCAGTCACGATCATTCTTCCGATATGCGATCGTAATGATAAAAGAGGAGATTAAAATTAAAGCAACGACTCCAGAGACCGCTCCAATCAAAGGTGAAGGTGGGGATTTTCTCAAATCTACGGCCAGCTCATGTCCCGCTAACCCACCGGTTAAGGAAGAAACAAAAATGAGCCAAACGCCGAGCGCATGTGGGACCACAAATTGTCCATGGGATCCGAATACGACTTGTCGCACGACCAGGGCGATAACGACAGCGATAAACGCCGCCACGATGGCCAACCAAAGCTGGTTCATCAACGTGCTGGCCAATACGAGGCCGGCGAGCCCGCCGCCGAACGCACCCGTCAAGACCATCGCAAAAACGCTTGCCGAAACTAGGCCGCTCGCACGTGACAAATATAGTCTCCTGATCCTCGGTATTGTGCAGCAATGTCCAAGCCACTGCCCGCCGCTCGTGAACGTCGACGAAAGCTTAGACCTTGGTCGAGACGCTACGCAAGGAGACTGAATAGGTGCTTGTGAGCACCAGCGCCGCTACGGCGCTGAGCAAAGCGGTTCTCATGGCTGCGCTCCCTGTTGAGATCAAACCGCCAACGTTGGCTTAGGCGCGGGGTTCCCAACGCACGGCCGCTACGTCGCAAGGATTGGAATCTGCCATCGCTCAACTCTTCGCTACGGGAACAGCCGTTTCGGAAACCATTGCGCCTTGGTAGCCTAGTCGGTCTTAGGCCGGGTTCCAGAATCTCGCGTCCCGGATATGGCAAGGAATTTGAACTATGCCCCTCTTCATCTGCACCGCATGCGGCACGCAATATCCCGAGAGCGCGCAGGTGCCTGCTCATTGCGTCATATGCGAGGAGGAGCGCCAATACGTCCCGCCGCGCGGGCAGACCTGGACCACGCTTGAAGCGCTGCGACAGACCCACACCAACACGTTCCGCGAATATGAGAAGGGCATTATCGGTATCGGCTCGACGCCCGCATTCGCTATTGGTCAGCGCGCGCTGTTTGTGCGCACCGACCACGGCAATATCCTATGGGATTGTATCGCTACACTCGACGACGCGACCGTGACGATGATCGAAGGACTTGGCGGTATCGATGCCATCGCCATCTCGCACCCACATTTCTACACGACGATGGTGGAGTGGGCGCGTGCGTTCAGGTCGCCCATTCACCTGCACGTAGCCGACAAGCAATGGATCATGCGAACCGATCCGGCTATCGAGCTATGGGACGGCGAGACGAAAGCGCTTTGGAATGGCGTCACGCTTGTGCGCTGTGGCGGTCATTTTGAAGGTGGCACTGTGTTGCATTGGGCCGGCGGAGCAGGCGGACGCGGCATCGTTTGCGCCGGCGATATCCTTACCGTGACGACCGATCGCAAGTGGCTGTCGTTCATGCGCAGCTACCCGAATTTCATTCCATTGTCGGCGCGCACCGTCGAGCACATCGGCGCAGCGCTTAGGCCGTTCGCGTTCGAGACGATCTACGGTCACTACTTCGACCGTGTCATCGCGAAGGACGCCAAAGCCGTGCTGGAAGCCTCGATCGCACGTTACGCGGCGGCGGTCGAAGGCAAGCGAGGCTATGAATGACGCAGGAATCCGTCCTTAACGGGGGCATTGGATATTTCGATAAGATACGCACCGGCGTATAGGTCCACTTTGAGCCAACTGTGCGACCCCAAGCGACCCCATGACTCCTAGGGTTCTTTCGTAATCGCGATCACATCCACTTCGACCATCATCCCCGGCCATGCGAGCTGATTGATGTTGAGGAAGGTGTGGACCGGCTGCGGAGCCCCATCGAGTGCTTCCGCGCGGCACTTGCCGGCCTCGGGGAGATTTCGAATATCAGTAACGTAGGTGACGATCTTTACGACGTCGTTCATTGTGGCGCCTTGGGCCGCCAAGAGACGCTTGATCTTGTCGTAGGCATAGTGGCATTGGCCAGCGAAGTCCCCCAAATTCCGAATGGTGCCGCGCTCACCATTCTCGTCTTCAGCACCTACACCGGCGAGAAAGATCATTTTTCCGGGATGGGTGACCGTTACGACCTCCGAAAAAAGCCCTTTTGTCCACGGACTATAATTAAAGTTCTTCTTTTCGAAGCCTCCGCCTGGAGTCGCGCTTGGTGTCTGTGCCTGCGCGGCGCCGCACGCGAATAGAGTAGCCAACAAAAGTGCAGCAGAAATGGAACGCATGTTTACCTCGCCTGCTAGAGTGGCATCCATGCTAGGAACGCTACAGTGGGGAGTCAAACCTCCTGCGCTTTTCATGCCACGAGTAGGCCTCTCTTGACCCGATGGCACCGCAGTCCGACCTTTAGGCTGCAATGAATGAAATCGATAGCGGCCAGACCCCAGTCCTTGCGATGCCAAGCCGACCGGAAGGTCGCCTGACTTTACGGCAGTTCCTGCGTGTCGTCCGCGATAATACCCTTGCAACCTATCCGCCAGAGGCCTTTGACGAAGATATCATTGCGCGACGATTGCTGTGGCGCCGTAGGTTTATCATCAATGAACCGAACGCCATTCGACACGTGCTGCTGGACAATGCCGCGAACTACACCAAGTCCGAACTAAGCCGCAGGCTCCTTGAACCCGCTCTCGGCCGCGGCCTCTTGACCAGCGAGGGGGAAACCTGGCGCCGGCACAGGCGGATTATGGCGCCGGCATTCGACCATCGCAGCATCATTGGTTATGCGCCGATTGTAACCGAGGTCACAGCGGGCCTGCTTGAGCGGTGGGATGCCCTGCCCGACTTTAGTGAGATCGATGTTGCGGCAGCGATGATGCATACGACGCTGCACATTATCTCGCGCGCGATGTTCTCCTCCGATTCAGACGAGATCGTCGATGTCGTCGAACGCGGCGTTGGGCAATATCAGGCGACCGTACGACCCGGCCTCCTCGATCTGCTGCGTTTCCCGGTGTGGCTTACGCGGCTGCTTTCGTTCCGACGGGCCATTGGAGCTTTCGACGAGTTCGACAAGTCGGTTGATCGTTTGCTCAGCACGCGTGGCCGCGAACCAAACACCGAACCAAAGGATCTGCTGGCCCGACTGATCGCAGCGCGTGATAGCGAGACTGGCGGTGGCATGACGGCAAAAGAAGTCCGCGATCAGGTGGTCACGATCTTCATGGCGGGTCACGAGACCACAGCCCAGGCGCTCGCTTGGACGTGGTATCTGCTCTCGCTCCATCCTGCAGCGGAAGCCAAGTTGCATGACGAATTAAGCACGGTGCTCGCGGGCCGCACACCACGCTATGACGATCTCGCCAGTCTCCGCTACACGCGCATGGTGATCGAGGAGTCAATGCGCCTCTACCCGCCGGCGCACACCATGGCGCGCGAGCCGATCGCCACCGACCATATTCTTGGTCATCGTATTCCAGCGGGCGCGCTGGTTCTGATCGTTCCGTGGCTGCTGCACCGCAAGCCGTCGCTTTGGGAACACCCTGATCGTTTCGATCCGGAGCGATTTTCGCCCGAGCGCGTTCTCGCCCGCCCACGCTACGCTTATATTCCGTTTGGGGCCGGTCAACGCATTTGCATTGGTGCGGCATTCGCGATGACTGAAGCGATGCTCATCCTTGCCATGATCGCGCAGCGTTACCGGCTGCATCTCAAGCCTGGCCATCCCATCGAACCTCAAGGCCTAATCACACTGCGACCACGTTATGGACTCAGGATGACTTTGGAACGCGGCAGGCCGCTAGGCCCGGCATAGGCCACTGGAATAACCCCCCTTGGAAGGGGTTCCCAATGCGGGAAATAGCCCCGGAAAAGAAACGCAAATGCACTCGTTGGGAAATAATCCTGCTCGAATAAAGACGATCCTCGCCGCCGCGGTTGCGGCGATGTTCCTTGTTTTGGGTGCGTGGATGGTTGAAGCTCTAGGACAATCGCCAACCACGCCGGCAATCCGACCCGTCCCACGTATCAACTTGACCGCCGAGCAGGAATTCATCATCAGAGAAATAGTGTTGAAGGACTTAAACGTGCCAAAGGCGAAGTCTGATGCCCCCGAAACTATTGGCGACGCCGTACCAGAGAGCATTGAGCTTCACCCTGTGCCACCCGACGTAGCGGCGAAGGTGCCGCAGGTTAAATCACACGAGTTCTTCGTCAAAGACGAAAAGATAATTCTCGTCAGTCCGAGCGATCGACGTATTGCTGATGTCATTCAAAAGGCCAAATGACCAAGGGCCGTCTTTTGTGGTAACCGTGGTCAGTATTGCAGAGAGGACCGCTATTGGGACAGCTTGTCATAGTCTCGAATAGAGTTGCCATTCCCGAGCAAAATGCAAGGGCGCGCGCCGGCGGGCTTGAAGTTGCCGTCAGGGCGGCACTGAAACACAAAACTGGAATTTGGTTGGGTTGGAGCGGAAAGGTTGCCACGCAGACCAAGATCGCTACGCAGCAGGTTGTGCACGACAAGATAACCTACATTACGTTCGATCTCTCCAAAGAGGACCACCACGAATACTACAATGGCTTCACGAATCGGGTGCTATGGCCGATTCTGCACTACCGCATCGATCTTGCCGAGTTCTCGCGCCGGGATCTGAGCGGTTATCTGCGCGTCAATGATCATTTCGCGCGCCAATTGCATGAGGTACTCGGGCCGGATGACCTCGTCTGGGTGCATGATTATCATCTGATGCCGCTCGCCAAGGCGTTGCGCGAGCGTGGGCACAAGAATCGCATCGGCTTCTTCCTTCACGTCCCATGCCCACCGCCGGAAATACTGACTGCGTTGCCTCACCACGAGCGTCTCATTCCGTCGCTTTGCGATTACGATCTAGTCGGTTTCCAGACCGGCGATGATGCCTTTAATTTCAGCCGTTATCTCACGCGGGAATGCGGTTTTCACAGCCGTGATTTCAATTTCATCGTCGCCGACCGGACGGTCCGGATCGACGTGTTTCCGGTCGGCATCGAAACTGCGGCTTTCTCCCATCTTGCCCAGCGTTCAGTGGGATTGCCGTTCGTTAAGCGCGTGATAAGCAGCCTGGCTGGCCGTGCTCTCATCATCGGGGTCGATCGCCTGGACTACTCGAAAGGGATCCCTCAGCGGCTTTCGGCATTCGAACGGTTCCTCCAGACGCAACCTGATTGGCAGGGGAAAGTGACTTATCTGCAGATCGCGCCCAGGAGTCGCACCGAGATTCCGGAATATACCGATATGGAGCAAGTGATTGGGTCGGCCGCAGGACGCATCAATGGCGCATATGGTGAGGCAGACTGGACGCCAATTCGCTACGTCAACCGTGCCTATAGCCATACGACACTTGCCGGACTTTATCGCGCCGCACGCGTTGGGCTCGTGACCCCGCTGCGTGATGGTATGAACCTCGTCGCCAAGGAATATGTCGCCGCGCAGAATCCCGAAGATCCGGGAGTGCTTGTCCTGTCGCGCTTCGCCGGTGCGGCTCATGAATGTAAAGCAGCGCTGCTTGTTAATCCCTACGATCCCGACAGCGTCGCGGCGGCCATCGGGCAAGCGCTCTCGATGCCACTGGTCGAGCGTCGCGAGCGGCACGACTCGCTGTTTCGGGTGCTCTCGCACAACGACATCCAACACTGGGCCGACCGCTTCCTCTCTGCGCTGGAACGTGCGCCCATGCCTCTAAGCCGGCTCGAGCAAATGTCCTCTGTCGGATCGTAGTGTATTGTCGTCCGCTACGTGAATGCTCGCTGCCAAATCGTAGAGTCGCTCGAGCTCTTCATCGGTTGCGAGGACATAGTAAGTCTCGTAAGGGGACATTCCTTCGCTTTTAACCTCATGCAGGCCGGTCGCGAGTTTTTGCATTGCTTTGGAAACCCTTCGCCAATGTCGTGACATGGCAGGACTCCTCAGTTTGTGACTAGTTGGCGCGCGTGCGCCCCACCGAACGCCTCACCCTAGCGATATGCCAACTTGTCTTCGGCTGTTTTGGCGGACCGGTCCGACAGCATCTGATCGGGGGCAAACACGGCATGGTCGCGTCGGACGATTTCGAGACCGGGGGACTTTGGGGTGACCGCCACCTTCGTCCCGTGAGCCTGTGAATAGAGAAACCCGGGGACAACGACCGCGGCAATCAGCGCGGATAGCAGGTACGGCAACACCTCCAAGACAAACCACGATGTTCGCTTGAGCATGGAAGATCCTCGAATATCCATAAGCATGGATGTTTTCTGCATATTTCAGCTTTAGCGCTCATTTTCAAACGAACATATCATACATATATTTGAAATTCAAACAGTCGTTTGAGGCCAAAAGATGACGTTTCGGCACGGCCGTTTGCCTTCTGGCGGACGACGTACTAGGTTCAAACGGTCGTTTGAATTGGAAAGCCATGTCCCGCCCGGCCGAATACACTCGCGGTTCCATTATCAAGGCCGCCGTCCATCTGTTCGCGGAAAAAGGCTTCCAGGGTGCGAGCGTGCGGGATATCGTCGTCAAAGCCCGGGTCAATCAAGCAGCCATCAATTATCATTTCAAAGGCAAGGATGGGTTGTACCTCGAAGTCCTCAAAACTGCGCTCGAGAAGCTGACAGAACATGCGGGATCTGAGCCGGAGAAACTCAAGTCGCTTTCCCGTGAAGAGGCGCTGCGAAGCTTCGTGTACCAGCAATTGCGGCCGCTGCTATTTCGCGACGAAATGAGCCGCTACATTCGCCTTTTCGCCTGGGAGAGCGCCCATCCCAGCAAGATCTTTCTCAAATTCATGGCGACGAATACGGGCTCCTATCTGACCACTGCGGTCGATATCGTGCGCCGATTCCTACCTCCAGACACACAGAAACGGACCGCCCTATGCGTGGCCATCTGGCTCATGGGCCAATGCAGCATTTTCGTGCGGAACCGCGAGCTATTCGCGCACGAGCCGTTCGGCATCAACACCGACGAGTCATTCACGGATGAACTAACCGAGCTCGTCACGCGGCTAGCAATCGGAGGGTTGCTGCATGTATCGGCAGCAGCATGACAAAGCGCGCGAGGGACTTAAGGAGCTCGCAACGCCATTTAGCTCATTTTGGGTAATTGGCCATCAGCGTTGTTGCGCCAAGCGCTCATATTCGGTCCGGACAGCGTCCCTGCCGTAGACTCGTTCGAGCCGGATCTTGCAAAGTTTGGAGCGCCCATGTCGGCGGGATAAGGCCTTACACGCCAATCTGTTTGCTGCGATCGCCGCTGTCGCGCTGCGCCTGGTTCCGTCCCGATTTTTCAGGTCACAACGTATCTCGCGATTAAGGCGCT
>CAVSQQ010000006.1:0-43338 GCA_963730135.1 uncultured Acidobacteriaceae bacterium | reverse complement strand
TCGCGCCGACCAGTTGGACAAGTACGTGGCTTATTCCATCACGCCCTCTCTATACACCGAACACACCTTCTACTTCGGCGACACCCACGTTTTGAATCGCGGCAAGGCACAGGCTTTCTACGAAAGTCCCATGCGCGCCGCCATCGACAAAGGCCTGCGGCCCACCAACCACACCGACTTTGTCGTCGCGCCACTCGACCAGATGTTCGTCATCTGGACAGCGGTCAATCGAATCTCACGAAGCGGCGTCATCATCGGACCGGACCAGCGCGTCACCCCGATGGAAGCGCTGAAAGCGATCACCATCAACGCCGCCTTCCAGTACAACGAAGAAGCGTCGAAGGGTTCCATCGAACCGGGGAAATTGGCAGACCTGGTCATCCTCTCTGGAAATCCGCTTACCACCTCACCCGACGCGATCAAAGACATCAAAGTGGTCGAGACCCTCAAGGAAGGCAAGACCATCTATAAGGCCGACTCAAGATAATTAGGAACATCTGTGGCGGAGCCTTTGAAGGTCGAGCTATGCGTGCGTCGATTTTCTCCTGTGACGGGTACCCCCCCTCCCCCTATCCCGCGCGTAAAGTATCTCTTATCAGTGGTTTGGCGTTAATTGCTTCCGCTAAATTCGTGCAGGCATTGGGGTTACGGCCAAAATCGTCTAAATAAAGGGGTTATGGGTTAAATGTGTTGCCCCGGTGGTTGGCCGGGGCTTTTTCTTTGACTCTATATCTAGTATAGCGGATGGGAGTGAACTAACATGCCAGCTCGATATCCTTTTGTTTGTGCGATTTAGGTTGTTTTGGGGCTTGACATGCGATTTTTGGGCGGAAAATGAAGAAAAAAATTAAGGCAAGTGATAAGCCACTGTTTTCTTGGGGCTTACGAGGCCTTGATGGATACTGGATTTTCGCTGCCGCGAAAATGACCCACCTCAGGCGCGATGAGGCTGCGCCGAAGATGGGCGCACCCCGCACCCGCCGTAGAAGGTGATTTCGTCGAGGTATCGGAAGAAGACAGTCGGTCGTTACGTACTTTGGACTTCAGAGGGTGCGGAAACAGTGACTCGCGGGAACGAATACGTACCTCAGCGGCTGAAGCCGCATTGCGAGTGAAGCGCTTACGGCACGGATAAATCCGTGCCCTTAAGCAAAACAGTGGCACACGGACTCGACGGCACAGGTGCGCGAGGCCCATGTTGCGGTACATCATGTGATGATCGTGTGTCCTGAAAAGGTTCGCCGGCCGCGGGTCCATTGGACGGATTCAGTATTGTTGTTGAAAAGGATATGACGGTTGTGGCGGGTGAAGTTCTTCGGGGTTCTTCGACTGCGGTCTTCGCGGTGAGACTGCGAGGGCCTTCGCTCAGAATGACAGCGGTTGCTTAAGCTTGCAGCGGTTGCCATGACAGCGTAAAAACACGCAACGGCAAAGGCGAAATGCGGGGATTTCTCCGCTACGCTGCTCACGATGAGGCTGTGAGCCACTTCGGTCGAAATGACGAATTCTTGCAGATGGGATCAGGTCGAAACGACGATTTATTGGGAGCGTTTCTTGTGGTGGTCAGGCTACGAAAACGAAATGCGGGGGTTTCTCCACTCCGGCGCTTCGCGTCTCCGGTCGAAATGACGATTTCTTCTTGTGGTCAGGCTACGGATGCGCGATATTCTCTACTGGATTCTCATTTCATTAACGAAACATGACGGATTTGCTTCATAATGGAGCGGTTGAGTGTGTGGTCCTCGAACGGGAGACTATGGCGGTTCGGAAGACGACGAAGAGACTGTATCTGATTCCTGTGCTGTCGAAGGCGCTGGATATTCTGGAGCTGCTGCAGGCGGAGAACCAGCCGATGACGCTGGAGGCGATCCACCGGCAGACGCGCATCTCGAAGACGACGGTGTACCGGGTGCTGAAGACGTTTGTGCACCGCGGGTATCTGTCGCAGTCGCCAGATGGGCTGTACCGGCAGGTGACGCGGCCGAAGAAGCTGCGGTTCGGGTTTGGCGGACAGAGCGCGGACATGCCGTTCTCGGTTGAGGTGACGGAGAGCTTGAAGGATGCAGCGGCTTCGGTGGGGGTGGACCTGCTGATTCTGGATAACCGCTATGACGCGACCACGGCGTTGAAGAATGCGGAGGAGTTTGTCAAAAGCAAGGTAGACCTGGTGATTGAGTTTCAGGTGGAGCAAGAGGTTGCGCCGATGATTGGGGACAAGATCGCAGGGGCGGGGATTCCGCTGATCGCGATCGATATTCCACATCCCCATGCGACGTATTTCGGAGTGGATAACTACCGGGTGGGGATTGAGGCGGGCGAGTTGCTGGCGGCGCATGCGACGGAACACTGGGAGGGCATGGTCGATTGGGTGATCGGACTTGATCTGCCGGAGGCGGGGCAGCTGGTGCAGAGCAGAATTACGGGAGCGTTCGAGGGTGTGAGGGCGGGCCATCCGGAGCTGCCGGTGGAGGTGTTTGTGCGGATCGATGGGCGGGGAATGCGGGAGCGGAGCAGGAAGCTGGTTTCGGATTTTCTGCAGCGGCATCCGAAGGACAAACATATTTTGATTGCGGCGGCGACGGACTCGAGCGGTCTGGGCGCGGTGGATGCGGTGCGGGAGCAGAAGCGCGACAAACACGTGGCGATTGTAGGGCAGGATTGCATTGCCGAGGCGATCGTCGAGATGCGAAGGGATAAGTCGCCGCTGATCGGGTCGGTTTCGCATGAGACGAGCTCGTATGGGCCGAGCCTGATTCATCTGGGGCTGTCACTTCTGAAGGGGCAGACGGTGCCTCCGTATAACTATGTGGCGCACCGGATGGTGACGCGGGAGTCGCTGCTGAGTTAGGGCGGTTGTCGGGTCGGGTTTGACGTGGGGCTCGGGGGCGTTGATTTTCACATACGAAATAGTTGCCGTATTGGTGTTTCGTGTGGAATGATAGTCGTGGCCGGGGTCTGGCCGGCACACAGGGGACATATTATGACAGCGAAGAATGGTCTTCGGTTTTTGGAAGATCGATGGGATGAGGCGGTTGCGGCAAAGCTGGATGCGCCGGAGTTATTGCGGTACCGGTCGAATCTGCTGGGTTCGGATCTGCGGATTACGAACTTCGGCGGGGGGAACACGAGCTCGAAGCTGGAGCAGGTGGATCCGTTGGACGGCAAGACGAAGCAGATTCTGTGGGTGAAGGGGAGCGGGGGCGACCTGGGGAGCATCAAGCGCGCGGGATTTGCGACGTTGTATATGGATAAGCTGCTGGCGCTGGAGAAGGCGTATCGCGGGGTGGATCTGGAAGACGAGATGGTGGAGATGTATCCGCTGTGCACGTTTGGGAATAACCCGGTTGCAGCTTCGATCGATACGCCGCTGCATGGATTTTTGCCGTTTGCGCATGTGGACCATCTGCATCCTGACTGGGGGATCGCGCTGGCGGCCTCGGCGAATGGAAAGATCAAGATGGAGGAGTTCAACAAAGAGTTTGGGCATAAGCTGGCGTGGCTGCCGTGGCAGCGGCCTGGGTTTGAACTGGGCATGATGCTGAAGAAGATTGTTACCGAGACGCCGGGGTGCGATGGGGTGGTGCTGGGTGGGCATGGGTTGTTTACGTGGGGCAATACGCAGCGCGAGAGCTATCTGAATACGATTACGATCATCGATCAGCTGGGGCAATTTATTGAGCGGCATGCTGCGGCGGGTTACAAGGTGTTTGGCGGCGGCAAGGTGAAGACGCGCGAGGATCGCGCGGAGATTGCCCTGCAGATCATGCCATTTCTGCGCGGAGCGGTGTCACGGAAGCAGCGGTGGATCGGGAGTTTTTCGGATTCGAAACAGGTAATGGACTTTGTGGATTCGGCGCAGGCGGAGAAGCTGGCGCATCTGGGGACGAGTTGCCCGGACCACTTTATCCGCACGAAGATTCGGCCGATGTTTATCCAGTGGAATCCTGCGGGCGATGGCGGAATCGCCGGCGCAGCCGCTGAGTTGAAGGAGTTGATGGAGACGGGGTTGGAGACGTACCGCGCGGAGTATGCGGAGTATTACAAGAAACATGCGGTGAAGGATTCGCCTGCACTGCGCGATGCGAGTCCGGCGATTGTTTTGGTGCCGGGTGTGGGGATGTTCAGCTTTGGAAAAAATAAGACGGAGTCGCGGATTGCGGGCGAGTTTTATATTAATGCGATTGGTGTGATGCAGGGTGCGGGTGCGCTTGGGGCGGGGGTTGATTGCAAGGACATTCCACAGGCGGGACTGGCGGCTTCGGCGGACCAGTTTGCGACGCATGCAAACTATGTTGCGCTGCCGCCGAGCGAGGCGTTTCGGATCGAGTATTGGAAGCTGGAGGAGGCGAAGATTCGCCGACAGCCGCCGGAGAAGGAGTTGAGCCGACGGGTTGCGCTGATTGTTGGCGGAGGCAGCGGGATCGGGCGTGAGGTTGCGCTGCTGGCTGCCGAGCGTGGGGCGCATGTGATGATTGCCGACCGAGATGTGAAGGGCGCCGAGGCGGTTGCCACTGAGACCGCTGCGATTTCGGGTAAGGAGGCGGTTGGGTGGACCAGCATCGACATCCGCGATCGCAAGACGATCAAGGCTGCGCTCGATGCGACGATCAAGCAGTTTGGCGGGATCGATATTTTGATCAATACTGCTGCGCTGTTTCCTTCTTCGCCGGATGGGGTGATCAGCGATGCGCAGTGGGGGTTGACGCTTGAGGTGAATGTGACGGCGAACTATCTGCTGACAGATGAAGCGGGGAAGACTTTCGCAGAAGAGGGAATTGATGCGAGTGTGGTGCTGACGAGCTCGGCGAATGCAGTTGTCGCGAAGCGAGGGAGCGAGGCGTACGACGTGAGCAAGGCAGCGTTGAGTCATCTGGTGCGCGAACTGGCGGTGTCGATGGCGCCGAAGGTGAGGGTGAATGGGATTTCGCCGGCGACGGTGGTGAAGGGCTCGACGATGTTTCCCCGCGATCGCGTGATCGCTTCGCTGAAGAAGTACAAGCTGCCGTTTGAAGAAAAGATGACGGACGACGAGCTGCGCAATGAGCTGGCGAAGTTCTATGCGACACGGACGTTGACGCATCAGCCGATCGATCCGAAGGATTGCGCGCAGGCGATTCTATTTCTGGCCGGTCCGCTGGCGCGATGCACGACGGGGCATCTGATTCCGGTCGATGGCGGATTGACCGAGGCGTATCTGCGATGACGAGTCTGCGATGAAGAGGAAGAGGAGATGAGGCGAACGCCGGATACAACGCTGCTGCCTGCGGACAAGCGGGCGTCGATTGCGGTGGATCTGGGTGCGGAGAGCTGCCGCGTTTCTTTGCTGCGCTGGGTCTCGGGTAAGCCTGTGATAACGCTGGTGCGGCGGTTTCAGAACGCGCCACGCGAGGTGGATGGCGGGCTGCGATGGGACCTCGCGATGATTGAGGCGGGGCTGGAGGCCGGAATTCGGGAGTGCGCGAGGCTTGCGGACGAAGGGGTGCGGTCGCTGGCGGTGGATGGGTGGGCGGTGGATTATGTGCGGGTGGATGCGGAGGGGGAGGCTCTGGCGGATCCGTTCTGCTATCGCGATGAGCGGACGGTGAAGGCGGAGCGAGCGCTGCATCGCAAGATCGGGCCGGAGAGGCTGCGTGAGCTGACGGGCGTTCAGCTGATGCGGATCAATACGCTGTATCAGTTGTACGCGGATAAGTTGCAGGAGTTGCCGGAAGGACGGCAGTGGCTGAATCTGCCGGAGTATATTTTGTCGCGTCTGGGCGGTGCGCGCGTGGCGGAACATACCAACGCGACGCACACGCAGATGGTGGAGTTATATCAGCGGCAGTGGTGCCGGGAGATCTTCAGCGCGGCGCATCTGGACCTGGCGGCGGCAGCGAAGATTGTTCCTCCGGGCACGGAGATCGGCAGACTGAGTGGACCGCTGGCGGAGTTGCCGGCGCTGCGCGATACGGTGTTGATTGCTCCGGCGTGCCATGACACGGCATCGGCGATTGCGGGAATTCCGGCGACGGGAAATGACTGGGCGTATATCAGCTCGGGAACCTGGTCGCTGGTGGGAACGGTGCTGGAGCAACCGAGAAATGGCGAGGCGGCGGAGGAGAACTTTACCAACCTTGGGGCTGTCGGCGGGAGAATTTGTTTTCACAAAAATTTGAATGGGATGTGGCTGCTGCGGCAGTGTATCGAGCGATGGGCGGCGGATGGTTGGGTGTGGACGGCGCAGGAACTGGTGACGGCAGCGGAGAAGACGGCGAAGGTGCATGGCCTGTTGGAGGTGGATGATCCTGAGTTGTTGCTGGCAGGGCGGATGCCGCAGCGGATCAACGCGCAGCGAGTGCGCAAGGGGTTCGATGCGTTGGATGAGAGCCCGGACAATGCGCCGGCGTTTGCCAGTCTGATCTTTCATAGCCTGGCGTCGCGGTATGCGAAGGTGCTGGACCGGGTGGCGTTTCATAGCGGCAAAAAATTGAAGCGGCTGTTTGTCGTAGGCGGGGCGAGCCAGAACGATTATCTGAATCGTCTGACGGCGGAGACGACGGGGCTGGAAGTGTTTCGTGGCGCGGCGGAAAGTTCGACAGTGGGAAACTTTGCAGTACAACTCGCGGTGCTGGCGGGTAGCCGCGATGCGGTGACGGGCGCTTATGCGGAGCAGGTAGCGCGATGGGCTGGATTGCTGGCTGATGCGCTGGAGCAGGACGCAGCAAAGTAGCCAGGCTGCGTGATAGGCTTCCCCTTGCATGTCTACCTCGACTTTTGACCTGGTTGCTTCAGCTTCTGCGGAGATGATCCGCGAGGGTTTCCATCCTGATTTTCCAGACGGCACCGATGCACAGGTGGCGGAGATTCGCGCAACGCTGGACGACGCACCGGCCAAGGATGAGGAGGATCTGCGCGCGCTGTTGTGGTCTTCGATCGACAACGATACGTCGCGGGACCTGGATCAGATTGAGGTTGCGGAGCGGGTGGATGGCGGGATTCGCGTGAGAGTGGGGGTCGCGGATGTGTCTGCGGCGGTGTTGAAGGGGACTCCGATCGACCGCCACGCTGCAGACCAGACGCAGACGGTCTATACGGCGGTGAAGAATTTTTCGATGCTGCCGATGGAGCTCTCGACTGACATGACCTCGCTGAATGAGAACGAGGATCGCGCGGCGCACGTGGTGGAGTTTGTGGTGGACGGCGAGGGCAACGTGGGTCAGTCCAGCATCTATAAAGCCGTGGTGCGGAATAAGGCACAGCTTGCTTACAGCCGTGTGGGTCCGTGGCTGGAGGCGACGGCGGCACCGGATGCGAAGGTTGCCGCATCGCAGGGATTGCAGGCGCAGTTGAAGTTGCAGGATGAGGCGGCTGTGGCGCTGCGGGCGCAAAGGGTGAAGCAGGGAGCGCTGGAGTTCAACCGGGCCGAAGCCGATCCGGTGGTGGCCGATGGCAAGGTGCAGTCGATCGAGACGGCGTTTCACAATCGTGCCAGCGACCTGATTGAGGAATTGATGATTGCGACGAACGAAACGATGGCGAAGACACTGCGCGCGGCGCAGCGGTCGTGCCTTCGCAGGGTGGTGCGATCACCGGAGCGGTGGTCGCGGATTGTGGACCTGGTGGGGCGGCATGGTACGACGCTGCCGGCGGAGCCTGATTCGGGTGCGCTGAACGCATTTCTGCAGGCGCAGCGAGTGGCAGATTCGGTTCACTACCCGGATCTGGCGTTGGCGATTATTAAATTGATGGGGCCGGGGGAGTATGTGTTGTCGAAGGGCGATGAGGCGGAGCCGCTGGGACACTTTGGACTGGCGACGCGGGATTACGCGCACTCGACTGCGCCGAACCGGCGGTTTCCGGACCTGGTGACGCAGCGGGTGGTGACGGCGTGGATGAAGGGAGAGGCTGCTCCATATAGCGATGAGGAGCTGGCGGCGATTGCGGCGCACTGTAACGAGCGCGAGTCGGCGGCGCGCAAGGTGGAGCGGGCGATGGTGAAGCGGATTGCGGCGGTGGCGCTGGCGGGGAGCATCGGAAAGATGTTCCACGGGGTGATCACGGGAGCGAAGGACAAGGGCACGTATGTGCGGGTGTTCGATCCGCCGGTGGAAGGAAAGATTGTGCGTGGGGCGAATGGGCTGGATGTCGGGGACGTGGTGGATGTGAGGCTGGTGCATACCGATCCGCAGCACGCGTTTATCGACTTCGCGCATGAACAGGCGAGGTGAACGCCGTTAGTGAAGCCAGGCGCTGAGGTCGCGATTGAGGATCTTTGCGAGATTCTGGATGTCGTTTTTGTAGTAGTCGATGAGGAAGGTTCTGTCTTCGGCTGACATCTTTACGGAGCCGGGTTTTCGATAGGCGAGGTTTCTGACAAAGGGCTTGAGCGGTGCGGGAGTGAGTTTTTTTATGGTCGCCCATGCTCCGGAGCGCCGCAGAGTTTGACTGATGCCGGTGAATCGCGGGAGTTGAGGCTGGAGGTGGCGGGTGGAGTTGTCGATGGTAAAGGTGGGATCGACCTGAAGGAAGCGGAGGACTTCGGGGAGGAACTGGGGGCGGTGGGTGTCCTTGTAGAGCCAGACGGCGATCTGCTCGCGGGGGAATGTGTCGAGGTAGCGCTGGACCTGGGCGGCGTAGAGGCCGAACTCGAGCATGGGATGGCGTACGCCGAAGGCGTTGCTGGTGCGATGGAGGCAGGAGTCGATGTGGCTGCGAAAGGAGCTGCTGAGGACGCCGTCGGAGATGTTGTGGAGGTACTGCGAGAAGGCGCGGTCGGAGGGATCCCGCAGGACGATGATGATGCGGGCGTGGGGAAGGCGGGCTGCGATCGCGGTTGGGGCGGTTCTGGACCAGAGATAGCAAACACTGGCTTCGCCGATGGCGTGCTGGCCGCGGGCCGGGGCGAAGAGGCGGAGGTAGTCTTCCCAGGAGCGAACGATTCCGCTGAAGCGCTTCTGGTCGAGCGGGCCGTTGAGATAGCGGCGAACGGCTTCTTCATCGCGTATTGCCTGGGTCCGAAGCGCGGGCTCGAAGTTTTCCGGACGAACTTCGAGAGAGAAGTGCGAAGGCTCCTTGAGCGGGCTCATGTAGATGTCGGGATGTTGGTCGAGGTAGTGATAGAGAGAGGTTGTTCCAGCCTTGGGTGCACCGACGATGAAGAAGTTAGGCGTAATCATTGGTTTTGGAGGAGTAGAACAGGCTTGCCCGCTGCTGAGGAGAAGGCTCGCCGTGCGTGACGGTTCGAGTTGTCATATCGGTGTCCAAGGATATATTTTTTTGATTCATTTGGGTTCGCCGTAGGGAACGTCTTTGGTGCTGGCGTTGGCGGAGTCGGTGAAGGCGACTTTGCTTCCGTCGGCGGTCTTGATGACGTTGTCGGACATGGTCCAGTTTTTTGCGTTGGCGATGGTACCGGCGGTCTGGGCTTCGATGTCGAGGTGGTCGAGCTTGAAGTCGACGAGGGGTGCGTTGGGGTAGGCGCTGACGCGGAAGGCTTGTTTGGCTCCGGTTGCCTTGATGTTCCAGATGTGGACGTCGGAGAAGTGAGGCAGGCCCTGTTCTTCGGGGACAGGGGTGGTGAGGACGATCCAGTAGGGCGGAACGGTTTTGGGGTCCGTGCCTTCGGGTAGTTTGGTGTAGCTGTAGTTGGGGTTCCAGTTCATCGTCATGCTGATGGGAACGGCTACACCGGTGAAAGTGAGGTCGTGAATGCGGATGTCGGAGGCGTGTCCACCACGAACGTGCGCGGACTTGAAGAGGACGCCGTTGGGGACGCCGGATTCGGCGGTGATGTTCCAGGCTTCGATGTTGTGGAAGCCGCCGGAGGTTTCGGAGCCGATGGTGATGGCGGCTGCACCGCGGTGGATGATGGAGTCGTGGATCTTGACGTTCTCGGTGGGGCGATTGACGCGGAGGCCGTCGGAGTCGCGTCCGGCTTTGAGGCAGAGGGCGTCGTCGTTGACGTCGATGTCGGCGTGAGCGACGTCGATGTCGTGGGAGGAGTCGATGTCGATTCCGTCGGTGGAGGGGCCGCGGCCGCCTTCGTTGTTGCGGATGATGAGGCCGTCTACTGTCACGTCATGGGAGTACAGAATTTGAACCGTCCAGAAGCCGGAGCGCTTGAGGGTGAGGCCGCCGCCGTAGTGGACGTTGTACGAATTCTGGATGAGGGAGAGACGGACACGTTTGGCGTCGTAGTCGGCGGCCCAGCGGAGGCCTTTGGGCTGATAGACCTTGAGGACGTCGTAGAAGACCTTCCACCAGACGGCGCCGTTGCCGTCGATGATGCCTTTTCCGGTGATGGTGACGTCATGCTGGTCGCGGACGTTGATCATGGCGGCGGGCCAGGTCATCTCGATGCCGGCCATGCGGGTGGGGAGTTCGGGGAAGTCTTTAATGTCCTGCGATCCGGTGAGGGTGACGCCTTCGGGGATGTCGAGGGTGACGCCGGATTTGAGGAAGATTGCGCCGGTGAGATAGGTGCCGGGCCTGAAGCTGACGGTAGCTTTTTTAGGGGCGGCGGTGTCGATGGCTTTCTGAATGGCTGCGGTGGCGAGGGTGGCCCCGTCCGGTTTTGCGCCGTAGTTGTTGGCGAAAAATATTTTCGGTGCCGCGTGCAGCGAGGCGGGAATGAGGACGATGAGGAGGGCGATGGCGAGCCTGGCGGCGTGTCTGGCGGCGATGATCATGGGTACCCTCCCCCTCCCGGGGAATATTGCGCAAAGTCTAAGAAGCAGAGACTTTAGGTTTGGACTTCGAATGGTTAGAGTGCTGCGTTAAATGATACAGTCCGGCTTGCGCCGGACTGGTGTGATGATGGATTAATTATACGCGGGGTGTCAATAGAGTGGAGTGTTGATTTGGAGTTCAGGCTTAGTGCTTTTCTTGAGTTACATGGCCGCGTCCATCGCGGTCTTCGTTTCCTTTGAAGTGTTCTTTGTCCATCTGTTTCGATGGCTCAGCTTTTTCTCCGCGAGCTGGCACAGGGCCTTTGTACCCTCTTTGTTGAGAGTAGTGAGTGTCTACCTGGCCATGGAAGTCGGAAGGACCGTGGAACCACTTGCCTGCTCCAACGAAGACGCCGCCGGTAAACCATTCCGGACCATAGTAGCCAGCCGGAGCGCAGTTATAGGGGGACGCTTCGTAATAGCCGTAGGGACAAGATGGGGCTTCCCCGATGTTAATGCTGATCTGAGCTTGTGTTCTGGGGGTCGCTGCCGCACAAACGAGGGCAAGAATTGCAACTGAATACGTTACAGATTTGACTACATGCATGATGAAACCTCTTCTGTTTGATGCGTGTTTACTGAGAAGGTGTGGCTGGAGATGCGCGATTAACTCCAGAGGCGGATGGATGGGTCGAAGAAATTAACCGCGCTGATGAGCAATTTTGACCAGCGTTTCCTTGTCGAGTTTCACCAGGTCTCCTTCGGTTCGGGAACCAATCGTTGCAAGACAGGCGAGGCAGATGGAGTGGGACGATCCATCACGACTGCGGCATTTAAGGGTTAGGTTAGTTCGCGCCGCAGGTTCCTGAACTGCCTGCATACTCTTCTTCGACTTGTCCGTTGGAGACAGGTTCGGTTGATGTTGGCGTCTTATAGTGGGACTGTGGGCGAAACTGGTGTGGCGTCGAGGGGTCCATTGGGTGGACGGTAGCGTAGTGAGTAATTGTGCCGCAGTAGACGCAAACTGCCTCGTGAATCACGAAGTCGGCGGCGTCGACGGCGAGTGAAAAGGCCCTGAGGCACTGCATGCAGCCGATGAGGACTCGCGCTTTTGAGGAAGCGTCGCGCTCTGTGGGCGAAATCCAGATAGGGACCGATGCGCTGGATCCGGCGCGGTGTGGTGGTTCTGGAAGAGCGGCACTTTGCATGATCTGAAACAAGGACGGCAGGCCAGTAGACTTCTCGTAAAAGGCATCCGCTGCAATGCCGTGTGGGACGGCGTCGCCGGTAAATGCGCCGCTGGTGGCGATGACGTAGATTTCCGGTATGCGTCGGCGGACTACGGAGAGGAGCTCGAAGCCGGACATTCCCGGCATATTGAGATCGGAGAGGAGAATGTCCGGGACGTCTGTCCTTATCTGCTCGAGGGCAGAAAAGCCGTCTTCGGCAGTGTTGACGGGGTGTCCCATGCTACTGAAAATCTGGGTGAGTAGAGTCCTGGTTGCAGGTTCGTCATCCACAATCAGGAGCTTTGGTTTTAGTTTGCCCACCTCAACCCTCCCATCCGGTTTTTGCTGCTATAGACCAGCATTACGTGGCGGGGAGGCGCTTCGCTGTATAAAAGTGCTCATGCAAGACGTTTTTTCGTAACGATTGACAGGTGCTGGGGATGTTCTGTGGTCGTCAGGTCGGGCAGCTCCGCGTTCTGTTCCGGGAGTTGATCGTGCAGGATCACGTTGAGCAGCGATTTGTGGACTGTGATGCGTCCGTTGTAGTCGATAAACCCAAGCTTGCGGAAGCGATTCATGAAGAAGCTGACGCGGGAGCGGGTGGTTCCGATCATTTCGGCGAGGGTCTCCTGAGTGATCTTTGGAATCAATGGCTCGGGCTCACCGGGCATGCCGAACTCAGCCATGAGGAGGAGGATTCGGGCGAGACGCTTCTCACTGGAGTTGAAGAGCTGGTCGACGAGGTCTGCCTGGGTGCGCATGCTGCGGGCGAGTAAGAACTTGAGGAACAAATCAGAGAAGGTGTGCTCCTCGTGCATGACTCGAATCATCTCGTCGCGGTCGATCTTCAGTGCTGTGCAGGTGGTGATTGCGGTTGCGGTGGCCATTCGCAATCCGAGCGGCCCGGCGATGGACTCTTCGCCGATGAAGTCACCAGGGGCGAGCAGGGTAATCGTCGCTTCCTTGCCGGTTTTCGATACTACGGTGAGCTTGGCACGGCCGCTCTGAAGATAGAGAACAAAGTCGGCGGGGCTGCCTTGAGCAAAAAAGTTCGCAGAAGGTTTGCAGTGGACGATTTTGCGCCCCAGGCCCGCGTTGGCCAGAAAGGTTGCTGGATCGAACTCTGTAGAACGGGGTGGCTTCAATTCGGATCTGCCTCCTGGGGACACCTCAGCCACTATAGTGTCTGCCAGATAACATAAGCATCTCACTTATGAGTGGTGCTGGGATGTGCACTTTTGCTCATATCGAGTAGCTGGCTGGGGCAGAAACGATTTGCTGTGAAGGTTTTACGCCAGGAGGATGGCGATGGCTAGCTTGGCGGCGTCTTGGGCGGCGATAATCATGGGTACCGTCCCCTCCCGGGGAATATTGCGCAAAATCTAAGAAGCAGAGACTTTAGGTTTGGACTTCGAATGGTTAAAGTGCTGAGTTAAATAGTACAGCCCGGCGCGGGCCGGACTGTTGGTGTCTGGTTCCATTTTATCGTGGGTGTCAAGGGGTTGGTTGTGGATTGGAAACTGGCGTGCGCCTTCAGCGGAGCGATCGGCGCGAGCGGGTCATTCCTGAACGGGGATTGCCTGAGCGGGGATTGCATATGATGGGGACGCGCATCGAAAGATGCGATCGCTATGACTTCCAGAAAATCCTTTACGGTCATTTCGCTGGTTGCACTTTTTGGGTTTTCGTCCGCGCTGTGTGCGCAGCGGGCGAAGGCGCCCACTCTGGAAGAGATTCTCGAGCGGCTGGAAGCAAATCTGAATCACTATGACAGCAGTGTCCCGAGCCTCTTCTGCGATGAGCATGTCCTCTCGCAAGTGGAACCTGCACTGCGCGATCCGGACACCGTCGCCGACTCGGTCTTTCGGCTCAAGCGGACCCTCAATCCCGACAACACGACTACTCTTGTCGAGTCTCGCGAGATCAAGAGCGTCAACGGCAAGCCAGCGACTGCGCAGAATATGGACGGTCCGGCGATGCTGAGCGGATGGTTTGAGGGTGGCCTGGCGATTGTCTCGCTCAACCAGACGGTCTGCATGAACTATGGGTTGCAGCGGATCAACAGGAGTCGCCCGGCTGAGCCTTACGTTGTTCGCTTCGCCACCGTCCTGACTCCACAGAACACTGCCAGGTGTCTTCTGCGGGAGAACAGCAAAGGCCGGGTCGTGATTGATCCCGCAACGATGCAGATCACGCGGATGGAGATCACCACTCCACGTCACGCTATCAACGCGGGGAACCCCTATGGATCACCCGACGTGGGTAAGCGGGTCCTTACGATCGACTATGCTCCTGTGGTGCTGGACGGTGGGAGCTTCTGGATGCCGTCGACGATCACGATGAGTATCACCAGCGGCGCCGGGAGTTTTCACCCGATCGTGTGGTTGTTCCGGGCTACGTATCGCAACTACCACCAGCTGGAAGTGAAGTCGCGCATTCTTTCGGGTGGGGAGATGCCTGCGCGGTGAATGATCGTGCCGAGGCGGAGGTGATAAGAGCAAATGCAAATGCGGGGATCTCTCCACTTCGGCGGCTAAGAGCGCCGCCTCCGGTCGAGATGACGCTTCTTTTAGTGAGCGGTGGCAAAGGGAAAGCAGGTCCTCCGCCTGCGGCGAAGGATGACAAGTAAAACAGGGGCAAGAGCGGGAGCAAAAGCGAAAGCGGGATTTTGGATGGTTAAGGTGCTGCGCTAAATAGTACAGCCCGGCGCAGGCCGGACTGTTGGTGTCTGGTTCCATTTTGGGTGTCAAGGGGGCGGTTGTGGGTCGGAAGCTGGCGTACGCTTTCAGGTGGACCAGATCGGCAGGGATAGGAGAGCATACCCCAGGGGCTAAAGCCCCGACTTGCTGGCAGACGTGAGAGACCCGAGGCTGAAGCCTCGGGGTACCTAGAAACAAAAGCAAAGTCTCTCTACGGATCAGAGCATGAGAGCCAGGTATCAGAGCAAGAGAGCCAGGTATCAGAACAAGAGAAGGAAGGTGGCTATTAGAATGGTTGGCATGAATCGTTTGGTTCTGATGTTGGCTCTTCTATCGGTTGTTCCGGCTGGTGCGCAGACTGCGATGCCGCCGAGTGGCGCTACAACGTTCAAGGACACGTCGGTGTTCCGGCCGCCGAGTGGGGCGAAGGTGGCGATCATCGAATTTGAGGATATGGAGTGTCCTCTCTGCGCGCATGTGTCGCCGATGGTGCGAGACGCTATGAGCCACTACCGAATTCCGCGGGTCCGTTACGACCTGATCGTTCCTGGACATACGTGGTCGCGCACCGGGGCGATCTATGCCCGCTACCTTGAAGACAAGGTTTCGCCGCAGGTGGCGGAGGATTACCGGAGAGATGTGTTTGCGAGTCAGCGGATGATTGCGAGCCCTGACGATCTGCAGTAGTTTACGAGGAGATGGTTTCAGGCGCATGGGCAGGCGATGCCTTTCGTTATTGATCCAACGGGCAAATGCGCGGCAGAGGTAGAAGCGGACTGTGCGGTGGGGAGACGGGTTGGAATTGCGCATACGCCGACTCTGGTGGTGGCGACGGCACATCATTGGATAGAGGTGACGAAGCCGGACCAGTTATATGCGGCGATCGATCGTGCGGAGGCAGAGGCGAATGGTGCAGGTGGGCGGGGTCGGCCGAGTGCACGCTGATGGCTGCTTCGAGCGAAATACAGGGGTTCTTCGCTGTGCTCAGAATGACGACTCCTTAGTTGATTTGGAGGAACTCTTCATTTGGTGTTCTGGGTGATGAGGTGGATGGTGCCGAGGATGCCGGAGGGGGTGGGTTGGACTTTGTCGAGGTCCTGCATCTGGAAGCGGTCGCCGTATTTTTCGATGAGGGGTTTGTAGTCGTGGGGGGGGAGCGCGGACCAGGCGTTGAGTGCAGTGTTGTAGACGTGGATCTCGATGTGGTTCTGGCCGGGCTTGAGGAATTTTGAGACGTCGAGGCGGTAGGGTGGGTGCCAGAGAGAGCCGGCGCGCTGTCCGTTGAGGAAGACGATGGCGGCTTCGTGGATGGGTGGGTCGTAGTAGGCGTGCATGCCGGGGCCGGGGCGGGTGATGCGCGGGTCGGGCAGACCGTTGGGGCCGAGGGCTTGATGTTCGATGGGCGAGTTGGGCGCGCCGGGAAGGGGTTTGCCGCCGTCTATTTCGAGGAAGACGGGATTCTTTGAGGGTGTGGTGAGCTTGAAGTCGCGGGCGTAGATGGCTTCGCCGGAGTAGTAGAGAGTGGCCGGGTTGGTGGTCCAGTCGGTGAGGGTGGGTTCGGTTTCGGTCTCTTTGGTGGCGGTGAAGGTGACGCTCCAGTCGGTGCTAAGGTCGGCTAGCGAGGAAGGTTTCGTAACGACGTGTCCCATTGGCTCGCTGTTGTCTGTGAAAAACACAAATACGCGTGACTCGTATGGCGCCAGAGAGAGCAGCAATTTCTCGGGGCTGACTAAGAGAGTTGCATCATTTCCCCTGTCATTCCCTATATCAGGGTCGAGATCAAGACCTCGGTTATGTTTCGTAGCAAATGTTGCAGTCGTGTCTACCTGACGACTTGAGGTATTGGTTACGAAGTAGATGTCGGCGTCGGGTAGCTTGCGGCGGATGAAGCCGATTTGTTCCTTGGGATTCGTGATCGGGCCTGGACCCTCTCTTTCGGTGAGGAGGAGATCTGGCTTCGCGGCTTGGAAGAGTGCGGCAGTGAGGCGGTTCATGTCGTCCGTTACGTATGGGAGCTTGACCGGCTCTGGAAGGGGCTTGCCTTCGGAGTCCATGGAGGGTGCGCGGCCTACTGAAATCACGTGGCCGCCTGCAGTCATGAATTGCTCGATTTTTTTAAGGGTGTTGATGGGGATGCGGTCGGTGGGTGGGAGGACGAGGATCTGGTGGGTGCCGAGGCCGACTGAGTTAATGGCGTCGGCGTCGATGAAGTCGACGTTGTAGCCGGCGGAGAGGATCGCGGACATGAGTTGCGGGGTGATGAGGCGCTGCATCGCTCCGGTGACGGTGACGTGAGACGGGGAGAAGCTGGCCCAGGCGTCGTCGGTGGGGAGAAGGATGGCGACCTGGTTGGCGGGTTGGCCCTGGCGGAGGAGCCAACTGATGCGCTGGATGTAGCGGGTGACGTCGGGCATGACGGGGTGCCAGGGGTTGTGGTCGTTGAGGGCGGCGGCGGCGTAGAGCGACCAGCCGGGTTCGGGGACTTTGGGCTGGCCGTTAGCGAGGGGCGGGGGTGAGTAGGGCCAGCCGTGGAAGATGAGCTGGTTCTCTCCCATGATGAAGTCGATGTCGGCCTCGGCTTTCATGTCGAGGGGCGTGGCTCGGAAGGCGGGGGAGTGGAGCCATGTGAATGTCTCGCCGGAGGTGACGTTGTTGCCGAAGACGTGGTTGGCGGAGGTGGCCCAGCGGAGTGTGGAAAACGCGCGCCACTGTGGACCTTCGCCTTCGGGGAGCGCGACGAGATTTTGACTGGAAAAGGTAACAGCAGGTTCTCCATAGGTTTGCGAGCGAAACTTGGTGTGATGGGCGATGGCCCAGTTGTTGATTTGAGTCAGGTAGTTTTCATTGACGAGTTCGGTGAGGGTCTGGCCCCAGTCGTGCCTTACCTTCTCTGCGTCGGGTGTGCCACCGGCGACGAGCTGGGGGAGATGGGGGAGGAGATCGTAGCCGCGGCGCTTGAGAAATTCGGCGGGGAGGTTGGGGGTCCAGTCGGCTCCGTAGGCTTCGAGGGAGTCGGAGAAGATGGCGTAGGGCGGGGTGTCGCCGAAGGCTTTTAGCAATGGTTCACCGACAGAGTGAAGGTGAGTTGAAACGGCGTCGTGCGAAAAGGGATCGAGGACGTAACCTTCGGCGCCGACGGCAGCGCGCTTGACTTGCTGTCTGGTGTGGCCGGCGACGAAGAAGAGAGCGATGCGTGGGTGATTCGAGGGAGTGATGGGGGAGCCGGAGAGATTGAGCGGCTGGGTTATGGTTGCGTCCCAGGTGAGAGGTGGCGGTCCGGCGTTGCGGCCGCGGGTGGGCGCGGGTGCTGACGGTGCGCAGACGCTGCCAAATTCAAAACTACAAGAAGCAGCGGGGGCGGCGTGAACGGGGTTGACGATGGAGGCCGAGAGGAAGGATTCGCCTTCTTCGAGGGTGGGTGCGGTGACGGAGGTGGCGTTGACGGGGATGGGGACTTCGATGGTGCGGAGGCGGTTGGCGGCTTCGGTGAGGGTGGTATTGGGACCGCCGTAGGGCCAGCCGCTGCAGAGGGTGACGTCGATGCGTAGGCCGAGCTTGCGGCCTTCGGCCTGGGCGTAGTGGACGGCGTCGAGCATGGCGGGCGAGAGGAAGGGGAGGTTCTTGAGGTTTTTGGCGGGGTCGTCTGGATTATGAGAGTCGAGGACGACGGGGTAGACGAAGGCGAGTTCTGCGCCGCCGATGCCGTCGTTTTTCATCTGCTGGAGTTCGTGGAGGATCTCGGGTTTTTCCACAGCAGCGCCGAACCACCACCAGCGAACCATGGGGCGGGAATCGGCGGGTGGATTCTTAAAGCTGGACTTGAGCGATTCTATTGGAGATTGGGCAGACAAAGGGAGAGTGGCGACGCCCAAAGAGAGGGTGGCGAGAATCGCGGCCTGTGGAAATCTTGAGGATAAGAGGGTCATGGCTGTGGATTACTCCGGTTTGCCGAGAGGCTGGTGTCGATGACTGGGCCGTCGAGGATAGGGGTGGCGAGACCTTCGACGGTTGGGGTCTTGGAGGTGGGGGCGAGATCGAAGACGACGATTTCGTTGCTGCCGGTTTTGAGCCAGGGGCCGGGGACGAAGAGGGTTTGCTGCGGGCCGATGTTCCAGAAACGGCCGATGGCGTGGCCGTTGATCCAGAGGGCTCCTTTACCGAGGTGGCGGACGTCGAGGAAGGTGTCGCCGGTGGCGGTGAGGGTAAAGTGGGCTCGGTAGAAAGCGGGGGTGGCGTTGATGAACAGATGGAAGGGCAAGCCCTTCGAATCGGGCGGATGAGATCCCTCGGCTGAATCAGGGGCAAATCCAAAACGCGGACCGACATAAAGATGAGGAAAGGTGGTCATGGGCAACGGGTAGATTTGCCAGTCGGTGAGGGGTTGGCCGGCGAGGGTGACGGCTTTGGTGATGCCTTTGGATTCGCCGCGCATGGCTGAGGAGAAGTTGATGCGGCCGTCGTTGGCTACGAGGATGTCGAGGGTGGCTGGGCCAGTGGTGGTGATGGCGAGAGTGGATTGGTTGTCGCGGCGGTCGAGCTTGCCGGCGAGTTTTCCGTCGAGGTAGATCTGGGCATAGTCGTGGAGCTCGTTGAGAACGATGTTGCCGGAGACGGCGGCGGGGAGTTGATGGCGGTAGAGGATGTAGCCGTAGGCCTGGTCGAATTGCTCCATCGGTTTTGGGGTGTCGGAGTGGATGGGGGTGGGGAGATTTTCCCAGAGCGGTGTGGATTCGGTGAGAGTGATGGTGGGGATGGTGATGACGGGAGGCGGGTCGGGGATGGGTGGGAGGCAGGCTTCGCCGGTTATTAACGGTTCATTTTTATTTACGCTATAAGGCTGCGACGAAGGAGGGAAGGTCGCTTCTGTTGTGACGCGGACAAAATGCGGGGATCTCTCCACTGCGGCGGCAGAGTGCGCCGCCTCCGGTCGAGATGACGATTTCAGCGTGGGTTCCGACGAAGATTTCAATGTTGGTGCGGGCGAAGAACAAGAGGCGTATTTGGCGAAGATCTTTCGGAAGGCGAGGAATTTTGGGGTGGGGTGGCCGGCTTCGTCGAGGGGCGCGCCGTAGTCGTAGCTGGTGACGTCGGAGAAGTAGGTGTTGTTGTTCCAGTTGGCTCCAGACATGAAGCCGAAGCTGGTGCCGCCGTGGAACATGTAGAGGTTGATTCCGGAGCCGCGGCTGAGAATGTAGTCGAGATCTTCGAGCTGGGCGGGGAGTGGACGAGTCTGGTGGGGGTGTCCCCAGTAGTCGAACCAGCCGGGCCAGTACTCGGAGACGAAGAGAGGTTTGCCGGGTTGGAAGGCGGCGAGCTTGTCCATCTCGGGTTGATGCTCGCCGATGCCGAAGTTGACGCCGGTAAAGACGCCGGGGATTCCGCCGCGTGGCAGTTCGTCGCCGCCATCGACGGTGTCGAGGAGGGAGGCGGTGAAGCCGGCGCGGAGGAAGATGTCGCGCATGTGGGTCATGTAGGCGTGGGTGGGGTCGGGTGTGGAGACAAAGCTGCCGTATTCGTTTTCAACCTGGGTGATGATGATGGGGCCGCCGCGACCGATCTGCAGCGGTGCGGTCTCCCGGGCAAGACGGTTGATCCAGCGCTCGGCGGGGACCATGAAGGCGGGATCGTTGGTGCGGAGGGCGGTGGACATGCGCGGGTCTTTGAGGAGCCAGGCGGGGAAGCCGCCGAATTCCCACTCGGCGCAGGAGTAGGGGCCGGCGCGGAGGATGACGTAGAGACCCTCTTGCTGCGCTGCTTTGATGAAGGCGGCGACATCGTATTGTCCGGAGAAGTCGAAGTGGCCGGGGATGGGCTCGTGAACGTTCCAGAAGACGTAGGTGGCGACGGTGTTGAGGCCCATGGCGCGAGCCATTTTGAGGCGGGCGTGCCAGTACTGACGAGGAATGCGTTCGTAGTGGAGTTCGCCGGAGAGGATTTTGAAGGGTTTGCCGTCGAGGGCGAAGTGGTCTCCCTGGATGGCGAAGGTGTGCGCAGAGGCTGCGGGCTGGGGAAGAGCGGGAAGAGTTGCGAGTGCGATGATGGCCAGGAGAGTACGGAGCGCTGGTTTCAAGAGAGGCTTCATGGAAGGTGAAATTATAGCGACGGAATTTTAGCGACCGAATTATAGAGACGAGGCCACGGTAGTTCATTTGAGAGAATGTTTCAAGGGAAGAACTTTGGGAACGAGGTTGCAGATGGCAGATGAGATTGCGGAACCGGCGCGTGAGTTCATGAAGCCGGTGAAGTAGACAGCGTCATTCGCGCCTTTTCACGAGTGATGCCGTGCGATGTTTTGTGATGGGTTGATAATGGTCGGGTCTCGGGGCCTGAGTTCGCGTGATTGCTGTAAGAAAAAGAGGCTACGACGATGACCTCAAAGATTTTTCGCGTGTTTGTCCTGGCTGTTTGCATGGCGGCCACGGGGCTGGCTGCGCAGACGACGGCTGTGGCGCCGGGTTCAACTGCGGCGAGCGACAACACGTGGTGGAAGCATGCGGTGATCTATGAGATCTATCCGCGGAGTTTCCAGGATTCGAATGGGGATGGGATCGGGGATTTGAACGGGATTACCGAGCGGCTGGATTATTTGCAGGCGCTGGGTGTGGATGCGATCTGGATTTCGCCGATGTATCCTTCGCCGCAGGTGGACTTCGGGTATGACATTTCCGATTATGAGAATGTCGATCCGCAGTATGGGACATTGAAGGATTTTGACCGGCTGGTGGCAGAGGCGAAGAAGCGAAATATCCGCGTGATTCTGGATATGGTGCTGAACCATACTTCGGATAAACATAAGTGGTTTATCGAGTCGGCGAGTTCAAGGGCGAATCCGAGGCGCGACTGGTATGTGTGGAATGACGGGAAACCCGGGCTGGACGGGAAGCGTCTGCCGCCGAATAACTGGGTGAGTCTGTTTGGCGGCTCGTCGTGGGAGTGGATGCCGCAGACGAAGTCGTTTTACTATCACAGGTTTTATAAGCAGCAGCCGGACCTGAATTGGAGGAATCCGGAGGTGGAGAAGGCGATGTTCGGGGCGATGCAGTTCTGGCTGAATCGCGGGGTGGCGGGGTATCGGCTGGATGCAATTCCGTCGTTATTTGAAGATCCGCAGTTGCGCGATGAGCCAGTGCTGCCTGGGCGGAATGCGCAGGGGGATGCGAATCTGAAGAATATTTATACGGATAATCTGCCGGAGGTGCATGGAGTGATCCGGCGGATGCGGGCGATGGTGGAAAGGTATCCGGACACGAAGTATCCGGGGGAGCGGGTGCTGATTGGGGAGACGTATCTGCCGAACACGACGGAGCTGGACAAGTGGTACGGCGGGGCGAAGAAGGATGAGCTGCAGTTGCCGATGGATATGATGGTTGGATTTTCGAACAAGCTGGATGCGAATGTGTTTCGGACGCGGATCTCGGAGGTGGAGACGGAGGTGCAGGGGTCGCAGCCTCTGCTGGTGTTCGACAACCACGACAACATTCGAAGTTGGGATCGGTATGGGGATGGGGTTCACAACGAACAGATTGCCAAACTGATTGCGGCGATGCTGTTGACGACTCGGGCGACGGCGCTGATGTACTACGGGGAGGAGCTGGGGATGAGGACGACGACTCCGACGCGGGTGGAGGATGTGAAGGACCCGATCGGCATTACGGGATGGCCGAAGGAGAAGGGGCGCGATGGTGAACGGACGCCGATGCAGTGGGACGCTACGGCTCCGCAGGCTGGTTTCAGCACGGCTGCGAAGACGTGGCTGCCGGTTGCGGGGAATTACAAGACGGTGAACGTGCAAGCGGAGTTGGCGAACCCGAACTCGCTGCTGAACTGGAATAAGAAGCTGATTGCGATGAGGCGGGAGTTGCCAGCGCTGAAAGACGGCGGAATGGTGATGGTGGACACGGCGAATGCTAGTGTGTTGTCGTATGTGCGGGCGGCTGCAGGAGGACATGCGGTGTTGGTGGCGCTGAATATGACGGGGCAAGCGCAGAAGATTGCGCTGGATCTGTCGCCGGCGGGGGTTGCGTCGCGGGCGGTGCGGACGCTGTTGACGGATGATGCTTCACTCGAGGGCGTGAGTTCGACGTCGATGACTTTGCCGCCGTTTGCGAGCTGGGTGGGCGAGGTGCGGTAGGGGGCGACGAAATTTGCTCTTTTCTTAGGAGCGAATTGCGAGGATACTGGCGAGATACTGCTGAGATGATCGGGCCCCAAATTTCTGGAATGTACAGGAGGATCGATGAAGAGAGAGCTCTTTTTTGCGGTAGTGGTGCTGGCTGGTTCGGTCGCAGTGGGGGCGCAGGATGTGCCGACGCCTCCGGCGGTGAAGATGGGTTTGTGGGAGAACACGTCTTCGATGACGATGACGGGAATTCAGCTGCCGCCGGATGTGGTGGCGAAGATGCAGGCGATGGGGCGATCGGTGCCGGGCTCGACTCCGACAACAACGGTGACGCAGTCGTGCCTGACGCCGGACAAGTGGCAGAAATCGTTTGCGAAGAATATGCAGCAGAATAAAGACTGTCAGTTTACGAACCTTCATCAGAGCTCGGCCGGAATGTCGGCCGATATCGCGTGCACGACAGCGCAAGGGGTTTCCAAGGGACATCTTGAAGCTACGTTTACGAGTCAGGAGAAGGTGAACGGGAAGGTGCATATGGAGATTACGACCACGCGCCAGCCCCAGCCGCTGGTGATGGATATGACCTTCGATAGCGTGTATCAGGGTGAGGATTGCAAAGGAATCTCGGCGGATTCGCCGAAGATTATTCACTAGAAGAGATGTGAATTGGCGAGTGGTCTTCTATAACTACGAGGTGCGCGATTACTCTAAGGTCGAAAATGCTGCGGGGTACTCCAGGTTTCCTTCTTGTATCGGAAGCCCGTCACTTTGGAGTGCGAGGGCCAGCAGGTGTGGTCCTGAATAAGGTGATGTGAAGCCCGCGGCTAAGGCTGCGTCAAATCCGAATCGGCAATAGTAGGCAGGGTCTCCAAGGACGAATACGACTTTCCATCCTGTTGCTGCGGCGCGCCTCAAGCCTTCGTGAATAAGGCTTGCGGCGATGCCGGTTCGACGGTGCGGCGTTAACACCGCAACCGGACCCAAGCCAAGAGTCTGTGGTGGGGTCTGCATCTTTGAAAACATGACATGCCCTATAATCTCACCTTCCTGGACAGCCACGAGCGAAAACACAACGTCACCATCTGTTCGGAGTCGATCGACGAGGTCAGCCTCCGACCGAGTCGGGAAGGCGTTTTCTTCGACACCACGTATGCCGGTAAAATCGGCCGCTGACTCTATGCGAATATCCACGTATTAGCTCCAGGATTGCGCGCGGTCACTGCTAAAAGCCGGGTGGAGTCTCTGCGGCTACGTTGAAGTGGCGTTCGAGGGCGAGGCCGGCGCTGGCCATAGTGCCTTCTTCGAAGAGGCGGCCGATGAGGGTGACGCCGTGCGGGACGCGGCGGGGCGGGTTGAATTTGGGGAGGGGGTGGTTGGGGTCGGGGGCCCAGTCGCTGCGGGCCTCGGAGACTTCGACGAAGCCGGCGCGGAATGTGAGGGAGGGGTGCCCGGTGAAGTTGGTGATGGTGAGGATTTCGTCGCGGAGGGATGGGACGAGGAGGAGATCGACCTGGTTCATGATGCGGGCCATTTCGAGGGCGACCATGCGGCGGAGGCGGTCGGCCTGGACGAAGTCGACGGCGGAGAGGAAGCGGGACTGGCGGAAGGTGTTGGGCCAGGCGTCGGGGACCTGGGCTTTGAGGGTGTCGAGCTGGTGGTTGAGGGTGATCTCTTCGAAGGCTGCGGCGGCTTCGGCGAAGAGGATGAGGTCGAGGTTGTCGAAGGGCCAGTCGGGGAGAGAAACTTCGACGGGGGTCATGCCAAGTTTGGGGATGGCGGCGAGGGCGGCGCGATCGACGTCGGTGGCGGGGGCTTCCTTCATCCAGGCGGGGAAGTAGCCGACTTTTAATCCGGTGACTGCGGTGTTCGCATCGAAGTCCAGTTTGCTGGGGACGCAGGAGACGTCTTTGCGATCGGGACCGGTGATGGCGTTGAGGACGAGCATGGTGTCTTCGACGCTGCGCGCCATGGGGCCGAGCTTGTCGAGAGACCAGCAGAGAGTCATGGCGCCGGTGCGAGGGACGCGGCCGAAGGTGGGGCGGAGGCCGGTGACGCCGCAACGCATCGACGGGGAGACGATGCTGCCGCCGGTTTCAGAGCCGATGGCGAAGGCGACGAGGCCTGCGGCGGTGGCGGCTCCGGGACCGGCGGACGAGCCCGAGGAGCCTTCTTCGAGGAGCCAGGGGTTCATAGTCTGGCCGCCGAACCAGATGTCATTGAGTGCGAGGGCGCCGAGGCTTAGTTTTGCGATGAGGACTGCGCCTGCTGCGTTGAGGCGGGCGGTAACGGTGGCGTCGTCTTTGGGGACGCGATGCTCGAAGGGTTCTGCGCCCCAGGTGGTGGGGATGTTGGCGGTGTCGAGGAGATCTTTCGCGCCCCAGGGGATGCCGTGGAGCGGACCGCGGTAGTGGCCGGCGGCGATTTCGGCGTCTGCGGCTTTGGCTTGCGCGAGGGCGTGATCGCGGGTAAGGGTGATGATGCAGTTGATCTTTGCGTTGAGGCGCGCGATGCGGGTTAGATAAATATTCGTGAGGCGGGTGCTGGTGAGTTTGCGGGTTTCGATCCAGCGGGAGAGATGATGGACAGGAGCGAAGGCGATGGCTTCGTCGGTGGTGGGGAGCGGGGCGTCGAATTTTGTTCGGATGAACTCGTTTTTTGCCGGGCCGGAGGTAGTGCCGGGGAGGATGGACGTCACGGTCGAGTAGGGGACGCTGGTGTATGAGATTTCGACCTTGCGAGGGCCGACGCGACGCTCGTAGAGCGGAGCCATGGCTTGACGCCAGTTGCCTGCGGCCTGGGCGCGATCTTTTTCGGTGAGAGGGAACTGAACGAGTTTTTCGGCTTCAGCGAAGGTGGCGAGAGTGACTTCAGGTCCGACGGCGGGGGCGGTGCCGAAGGCGGGAGGTGCGCCGGGAGTGGCGGGGACCTGAGCGAGGCTGGCGGTTGAGGCTGCGGCCGCTCCGAGCAAAGTGAGCGTGCTTTGGGTAAGAAATTCGCGACGTGATTTCGACATGTGTTCCTCTGCAGCCGATTGTAGCGGGAGGATTAAGAGAAGTTGTCGGGCAGGGGCGGTTAAATTTGCGGGGGTGAGGGAGTGGGATGAGGGCTGGCTTTATTTTTTTGCTTTTTGCTTCGCGGGGTGAGAGCCACGCGGCGATCCGGTGGATTCCCGGACGACCAGGTCGGTTTGAATCTTGTATTCGCGTTTGGGGTGGGCGTCCTCGGAGTTCTCTACATGGGCGCGGAGAGCGGTGACGGCGGCGCGGGCGAGCTCGAAGCGCGACATCTGGACGGTAGTGAGTGGGGGAATCGTGACTTCTGCGATATGGATGTCGTCGAAGCCGATGACGGAGAGATCGTCGGGCACGCGCATGCCGGCGCGGTAGAGCTGGTGGAGGACGCCGATGGCGGTCATGTCGTTAGAGCACATGACGGCGGTGGGAGTTTTCCTGGCGGTGAGAAGGCGCTGCATGCAGGCGATTCCTCCCTCCATGGTGTGGTCGCCTTCGACGATCCATGCGGGATCGGGCGTGATGCCGGACTCTTTCATCGAGGAAGTAAAGGCGGAGAGGCGGGATTGAGCGGAGTGGAGCTTTGCAGGACCGCTGATGAAGGCGATATCTCTGTGACCCAAGGCGGTGAGATGCTCTACGCCCTGGCAGATGCCATGGTGGTAGTCGATCTTGAGGAGGCTGATGCCGGGACGTTGGGGACCGAGGTCGATGAAGACCAATGGGACTTTGCGTTTTGCCATCTGGTCGAGCAGAGGCTCTTCGATGCCGAAGGTCATAACAGCTACGCCTTCGACCTTGCGCTCGAGCATGCGGCGAATGCAGTGGGACATGCGTTTGGGGTCGTGGCTGGTGGAGCTGACGAGGATCTCGTAGCCGTGTTCGACGGCGATCTCTTCAAATCCCTGGATGAGCTCGGGGAAGAAGGGATTGGTGATTTCGGAGACGATGAGGCCGAAGATCCGGCTGCGGCCGGAGACGAGGGCGCGGGCCTGGGTGTTGGGGACGTAGTCGAGTTCGTCGATGATTTCCCAAACGCGCTTGGCAATTTTGGGATTGACGGTCGGGACGTTGTTGATAGTGCGTGAGACGGTGGCGATGGAGACGTTGGCAGCGCGAGCGATGGTGTGGATGTCCATTCGGTCAGGCGCGTTGCTGACAACCTTCGTCGTTTTCGCTTTTTTATCGGTCATCGATCGCAAGGGGTTTGCGTTATCAGGATAGCGTACTGGATCTAGGTGGGTGTTTGACGGGTTGCGGGCGAGGACGCATTAAGAAATCTGGATTAGACCTGCAACTCGATGTAGACTGGCGTTTCTCCCCGGGAAGATTGGTTTCTTGACGCAGCCTGGCGAAATCACGGTGCTTCTGCGCGAGTGGAGTGAGGGGAAGCCTGCTGCGACCGAACAACTCTTCGAGCTGGTCTATCCGCAACTGAGAAAGATTGCTGGCGCGCTGTTTCGCGGGGAGCGTCCGGAGAACCTGCTGCAGCCTACGAGCGTGGTGAATGAGCTGTTTTTGAAGCTGATCCGCCAGCGCAGTTTGCGATTTGAAGACCGCGAGCACTTCTATAGTCTTTCGGCCCGCCTGATGCGCCGTGTTCTGGTGGACCACGCGCGATCTGAGGGGCGGCAGAAGCGGGACGGCGGCATTCCGGTTCCGCTGCATGATGAACTGGTGTGGGTGAACGCGAAACAGGCTGAAATGATGGATCTCGACAGGGTTCTTGAAGAGCTGGATGAGCTCGATCCACGAAAGTGTCGGATGATTGAGCTTCGCTTCTTCCTGGGATTCACGGCGGATGAGACAGCGGAGCTGCTGAACACTTCGAAGGCCAGCGTGGACCGGGAACTGAGGTTTGTCCGCGGCTGGCTGTATGACCGGCTGCACACGACCTGACACACGTGGTCTCTGTTTGGCGCGAACCGAAAAGAGTGAACGGCTAACCGGGAAAGAGTGAACGAATGACCGACGACTCAGAGAACTGGGCACAACTGCAGGAGTTGTTTCATCTCGCCGAGACGACGCGCGAGGAAGATCGAGAGCGAGTGCTGACGGAGCGGTGCGCCGATGTGGAGCTTCGAGAGCGGGTGATGGCGATCTACCGAGGCGCTTATCTTGAGAGCGAGGATGTGCCGACAGGCGCCCCAATTTTGAGCGGAAGGATTGGGCCGTACACGTGTCTGCGGCACATTGGGTCGGGTGGCATCGGATCGGTGTATCTGGCGGAACGGATGGCGGGAGGAGCGGTGCAGCGGTCTGCGCTGAAGGTGCTGGCGCCGCATGCGGCGGGTCCATCGTTCGTGGATCGATTTCACCGGGAGCAGCATATTCTTGCGTCGCTCGATCATCCGAACATTACGCGCATGCTGGACGGGGGACTGAGCGAGGATGGTCAGCCGTACCTGGTCATGGAGTATGTTGACGGCGTTCCATTGGATACGTATTGCGATGAGCAGAAGCTGGGGATTCCGGAGCGGCTGGAGCTGTTTCTTCAGGTGTGCGAGGCGGTGGCCTATGCGCATCGCAACCTGGTGGTTCATCTCGATCTGAAGCCATCGAATATTCTTGTGACCCCCGATGGCACGGTGAAGCTGCTGGACTTTGGGACATCGAAGCTGATCCGAACGGACAGCCTGTTGACGACGACGGTGATGGCGACTCCAGCGTATGCGAGTCCAGAGCAGCTACGGAATGAGCCGGTAACGACGGCTTGCGATGTCTATGCGCTGGGCGCGATTCTGTTTGAACTGCTGGCGGGACATCGGCCGAGCGAGAACTCGTCGGTCGCGATCATGATTGAACGGGCGATGAAGGAGCAGGAGCCGGAACGGCTGACGAAGGTGTTGACGAGTGAGGCGGCGGCGAATCGCGGGCTATCGGAGAGCAAGCTGCGTGTGCTGCTGAGCGGAGATCTGGCGACGATTGTGGCAAAGTGTCTGAGCCCGCGGCCCAAGGATCGCTATCCGTCTATCGATTCGCTGACAGAGGACGTGCAGCGCTTTATTGCCGGCAGGCCGATTCTGGCGCGCCCGCAGACGACGTTTTACCGGGTGAGCAAATTTGTGCGGCGCAACCGGGGCGTCGTGGCGGCATCGGTTTTGATTGGGGTTGCGTTGATGGCGAGCCTTGGGTACGCGGCATGGCGTCAGCAACAGGCGTTGCGAGAGGGCCAACGCGCGCTGCGGATGCAGACGTTCATGTACCGGCTGTTCAAGCTGGCGAACTCGAATTACACCGGTAAACCTGCGGCGACGGTGCCTGAGTTTCTCGCGCTGGGAGTGAAGGTACTGCCGGACTATATTAAGGACCCTGCGGATTTGCGCGAAGCTCAGATGGGTCTGGCGGAGTCGATGTATGAGAATGGCGATCTGAATAACGCGCAGAAGGTCTTTACCCAGACGATTGCAACGGCGAAGAGTGCGGGGGACGTGGGATCTGAGGCCGAGGCCGAGGCGTTTTCGGGCAATATTGCGTACCAGCAAGGACAGATGGAGCAGGGCGCTGCGCTCACGGCGCATGCTCTGGAGTTGTCGCGCAGTTCCGGTGTCACTCCGACGGTGCGGGTGTGGAGCGAGATTTACTATGCGGCGAACCGGGAGAACAACGGCTTCCGGTCCGATGAGAATGTGCGACTACTGGAGTCTGCCGTCAAGGAATCGCACGACCATCATCTGCCCGAGCGGGAGACCGCGTATGCCATGTATATGCTGGCGAGCGATTTTGAAGAGCGAGGGCGTCTGGATGAAGCCGAGCAGCTGATCAACGGAGCTATTGTGATCTACGGCAAAGAGCCTTATGCGATGTGCGATCAGTCTGAGATGTATGCGGATCTGGCGTATATCCATGGGGCGCGAGGAGACGTCGCAGCCAGTTTGCCTCTTTACCAAAAGGCGTATGAGGGATATAAGGCGTGTTCGGGCCCGGACAATAAAGGCACGCTGGTGGTGGAGGATTACATGGCCGGGGCGATGATCAAGCTGGGACGAGCGAACGAAGCTGTTCCTATGCTGGAGGCGTCCATGCCTGCGTGGAGGAAGATTGCAGGGGATAGCCCCGATCTTTCGAATCCGCTGCACTTTCTTGCGGTCGCGTATGTGGACACGGGGCAGTATGCGCAGGGGGAGACGACGGCAAAAGAATTGGTGAAGGTGCAGGAGGGGAAGGTGGCGCCGAACGATCACCGCATAGGGTCGTCTCATCTGGTTTGGGCGCGAGCTCTTGTGGGGCAGCGGAAGTATGCGGAGGCACTGCCGCATGCCGAGATCGCTGACAAAGTGCTTGCCCAGGATGCGGTTTCTCCGGGTCAGAGACAGACGAGCCAGGACGCGCATTTGGTGCTGATCGACATTCAGTCCAAACTGGGTGGAAAGTAGCTGCCGGCGGCGGGTCGGGTCGACGGAAGATCACTGAAAAAATAATTGAGGCAGTTTTTGTGCTGACAGCGCGAACAGTGCAGGAGATTCTCTGTGTGAGCTGAAAGCTGGGCTTCGAGAGATGAAGCCCCGGAGATGAATAACGATCGCCACTGCACGGCCAGAACAGCGGGCGGGAGGGCAGCAGGTGGTCCTTGAGGTAGCTTCACCGTTGCTGATGATCGGCCGGTGAGCTTCACGGTGGGATCGAATGCCAGGAATCGGGAGCCGGACATTCGATCCCACTTTGTGTTCCGGGGACGCGACGGAGAATCGGCGGGTGGCGCCAATTGTGTTTGAAGCTCATCGGGCGGCAAAGCACTGTCAGGTTCGTGTGGGCGGACCTCTCTGTACAATTCTGGCTGAGCTCTGGGTATAGATTTTTATGACATTTTTGATGACCCCGACTGTGACGTGCTGACATCATGGGGATGCGGGACATGATTTGCAGTGATAAGATTTCTGCAATTCGCGGCATAAGTCGTTTACCTCATCGAGGTGCCGTATTTCAGATTTTAGTTTGCTTGCGGTGGTGCTCCATTTGTCCCGCATTGCGGGCGGCGGGTCTGCGCTTTCTCCTACGAGCATCTTCGACCCGGCGGCGACTCCGGCTCACTCAGAGTTTGGGCTATCGATGCTGGTGCTGTCGATTACGCTGGCTATTTTTCTGATCGTTGCGAGCCTGTTGCTGTACGCATTGGTTCGTTTCCGGCACCGGTCTACGGACGCAGAGAGAGAGCCCCCTCAGATTTACGGCAGCAACCAGATTGAGCTTTCGTGGACGGTGGTTCCCATCCTGATTGTGGTCATGCTGTTTCTTTCGACGACACGCGTGATTTTGAATACCGAGGCTGCGCCGAAGCCTGCCGGTGCGCTGGATGTAACGGTGATTGGGCACCAGTTCTGGTGGGAGTATCGCTATCCGAAGCTGGGGGTGGTGACGGCCAATGAGCTGCATATTCCGATCAGCGATCCTGCGAAGCCTACTCCGACGTATCTTACGATGTCGTCGGCAGACACGGACCATAGTTTCTGGGTGCCGCGGCTGGCGGGCAAGATGGACCTGATTCCGAACCGGGTGAATACGATGTGGATCGATCCGCAGGCGCCGGGTCTGTATCTTGGGCAGTGCGCGCAGTACTGCGGGATACAGCATGCCAAGATGCTGCTGCGCGTTTATGCGCAATCGCCGGAGGATTTCGCGGCGTGGGTGAGGCAGCAGGAGGGGCCGGCGGGGAACGATCTTTCAGCGAACGCAGCTGCGGCGGAGGGACGGGAAGTTTTTATGCATAGCGCATGCATTAACTGTCATACGGTTGCGGGTACGACGGCTACGGGACGGTTTGGGCCGGATCTGACTCATCTGGCGAGCCGGGATACGATTGCCGCCGGGTCGGCCATGAACACGCCGGAGAATTTAAGGAAGTGGATTGCCGATCCGAACGTGATGAAGCCTGGGGCACTGATGCCGTCGATGCATTTGAACGATCACGATCTGGATGCGATTACGGCTTATATGACAACGCTTCACTAACGCTCCGCGGTTGAGTGCAACGAAGGGAAGCACAGGATGCCGAACGGACAGCCCGTACTGGAAGCTATCGATCAGACGCTGGAGGCGAAGCGGCCGCCGTTTGAGGTGGTGTATGAGTGGGTGTCGACGGTCGATCACAAGAAGATCGGGCTGATGTATATCGGGTATGCGCTGTTGTTTCTGGTGATCGGCGGACTGGAAGCGGTGTTGATGCGGATCCAGCTTGCGGTGCCGAACAATCATTTTGTTTCGCCGCAGGTGTTCAACCGGCTGTTCACAATGCATGGCACGACGATGGTGTTCTTTATGGGAATGCCGATCCTCTTTGGGTTTGGGAACTATCTTGTGCCGTTGATGATTGGTGCGCGGGATATGGCGTTTCCGCGACTGAACGCCTTCAGTTTCTGGATATCGGCGTTTGGCGGGCTGCTGCTGTATTTCAGTTATCTGGGTGGCGATGGGCTTTATGGGATGGGTTCCGCTCCGGATGTCGGCTGGTTTGCTTACGCTCCGCTGACGGCGAAGGTGTTTTCACCCGGGCACAGCACAGATTACTGGACGCTGTCGATCCTGCTGAGCGGGATCGGAACGACGGGCACCGCACTGAATATTGTGACGACGACGATTTGTATGCGCTGCAAGGGAATGAAGCTGTCGCGCATGCCGCTGTTTGTCTGGCTGATGCTGGTGACGAGTTGCATGGTGTTCGTTACGGTGAGCCCGCTGACGGCGGCGCAGATCATGCTGACGATTGACCGGTATCTTGGGGCGCATTTTTTTGATACGCAGGCGGGCGGCTCGGCGGTGTTGTGGATGCACTTCTTCTGGATATTCGGGCATCCGGAGGTGTATATCCTCGTGCTGCCGGCGTTCGGATTCGTCAACGAGATTATTCCGGTGTTTTCGCGCAAAGCGATCTTCGGCTATCCGGCGATGGTGGCGGCGTCGGTGGGAATTGGGTTTATCAGCCTGAGTGTCTGGGCACATCATATGTTTACTGTCGGGATGGGGCCTGCGGGAAATACTTTTTTCGTTTTTGCGACGATGGTGATCTCGGTGCCGACAGGCATCAAGATTTTTAACTGGCTCGCGACGCTGTGGGGCGGAAAGATCATCTTTAAAGTTCCGATGATGTTCTGCATCGCATTTCTGTTTCAGTTTCTGATTGCGGGATTGACGGGGATCATGTTGTCGGCGGCTCCGTTCAACTGGCAACTGAGCGGGTCGTACTTTGTGGTGGCACACTTCCACTACGTGCTGGTGGGTGGGATTGTGATGGCGCTGTTCGCCGCGTTTTATTACTGGTATCCAAAGGCGATGGGCCGGATGATGAGCGAGACGCTGGGCAAGTGGCACTTCTGGCTGCTCCTTATCGGGTTCCATCTCACGTTCGACTTTATGCACATTCCCGGACTGCTGGGCATGCCACGGAGAATTTATACCTATGAGGCCAGCCGGGGGTGGGGCGGGTTGAATTTGATTGTCGGGATTGGCGCTTTCGTGCAGACGATCGGGATGCTTATCTTTGTGTGCAACATGGTTTGGTCCTATAAACATGGCGAGATTGCAGGGCACGATCCGTGGGATGCATGGACGCTGGAGTGGGCGACGCCGTCTCCGCCGCCGGCTTACAACTTTGTCGTGGAACCGACCGTGAACAGCCGGCGACCGTTGTGGGACCTGAAACATCCAGACGATCAGGACGTGGACTACGAATGATGCAGACGACCAGTACGATTCCGGTTAGCGCGCAAGGCGCCCCGCCGTGGGTTTTGCCGAGCCGCGGCATTGTGGGGATGGCATGCCTGATTGTGGCGGAGTCGGCGATCTTTCTTATTTTTGTTGTTGCGTACATCTACTACATTGGCAAGAGTCTGAGCGGACCTACGCCGGCACAGGTGCTCGATCTGCCGATCCTGGGCACGATCTGTCTGCTCTCAAGCAGCTTCACCGTTCACTTGGCGGTGAGTACGCTGCGCAAGGCGAATCTTCGCGGGTGCACGATATGGCTGGCGGGCACGGTACTGCTGGGGGCGATTTTTTTGATGACGACGGCGCGGGAGTGGTATCACCTGATCCACGACTTCGGGCTGACGATTCGCACCAATCTTTTTGGAACGACGTTTTATTCCCTGGTTGGGCTGCACGCGACGCACGTGGTGATTGGACTGATCATGTTGACGATCGCGCTTGCGCTGTTGCTTGGCGGGCGGGTGCAGGAGAAGCATGCGGAGCGGCTGGAGGTGTTGTCGCTCTATTGGCACTTTGTCGATGGGGTATGGGTGGTTGTGTTTCTGGTTGTCTACGTATTGGGCAGATAGAGTTGCAAGGCAGGCGGAGCGAGGAGGAAGTCGATGGACGAGCTTGGCGGTACGCGCGGGCAGGGATTGGCGGACGATCATTCCCAGCCGACGGACACGGTACAGCTTCCCGCGCCTACTGCATGGCCGATGGTGCTGGCGCTGGGATTTTCGTTGATGCTCACGGGAATGGTGACTCACTGGGCGATCAGTTTGCTGGGTCTGATCATGGCGGTGCCGGGGGCCGTGGGGTGGTTCTTCGAAGTGCTACCGCATGAGCATCACGTGTATGTGGATGTGCATGCGGATGTTGTCGAGATCAGAAGCACGCGGGAGACGCTATCGCATTTGCCGCTGAGTGAACGCCACCGCAAGCTGTTGCCACTTGAGACATTCAGCGTGATGGCGGGAGTGAAGGGTGGGATCTCCGGTGGCATCGCGATGATTGTGCCGGCGGCGCTGTTCGGCTACCTCAAGTATCACAGTGTCTGGTATGCGGCGAACCTGCTGGCGGCGGGCGGGTTTGTGAGCTGGGCGGGTGCGAGCAATGCGTTTATGGCGCAATTTCATCTTGAAGGTCTGCTGGCGGCGATGGCGATTCATGGGCTGACGTCGGTGTTGATCGGGTTGCTGTATGGAGCGATGCTGCCAATGTATCCGCGGAAGCCGATTCTGACGGCCGGATTTATTGCGCCGTTTTTGTGGACGGGCATTTTGCACTCGGCGCTGGGGATCATCAGCCCGATTTTGAATGAACGAATCAACTGGCCGTGGTTTGTTGTGTCGCAGATTGCGTTCGGACTGGTGGCTGGATTTGTGGTGAATCTGCAGGTGAAGGTGCGAACGCCGCAGTTTCGTTCGCTGCCGTTTTCGATACGCGCTGGATTGCACACGCAGGATGAGGACGAGGCGCCATGAGAGTGGCCTCGACGGGAATGAGTATGCTGAGCGCCATAACGCTGGCGGTGGTTGCACTGGCGGGTTGCAGTCGCATCCCTGGACGACCCGGGCCTGGTCCGGAGGTGTTGCGGCCTGACGAGGTTCTGGATTTTTCGACACTCTATAGAGCAAACTGCGCTGCCTGCCATGGAGAAAACGGCAGAGGTGGCGCCGCGATTGCGCTGGCGAATCCTGTGTATCTTGCTGTCGCGGGAGAGGAGAACCTGCGGGAGATCATGGCGAAAGGAGTCGCAGGCAAGCTGATGCCTCCCTTTGCCAAGAGCGCAGGCGGAATGTTGACGGACCAGCAGATTGGCGTTGTGGCGCGTGGGATGATGGAGAAGTGGAGCAGGCCGGATCTTTTTTCTGAAAGGACTTTGCCTTCGTATCAGGCGACGTTGCCGGGCGATGCAGCAAGGGGGCAGATCGCCTTTGGCACATTCTGCGGGCGATGTCATGGAACGGAGGGTGAAGGATCCGCCGGAGATTTGAAGAGCGGAACGGGAAAGCGGGGATCGATCGTCGACGGGAGTTACCTTGCGCTGATCAGCGATCAGGCGCTGCGCAGCATTACGATTGCGGGACGACCCGATGAGGGAATGCCGGATTGGCGCAGCGACGGCGCGCAGCCAATGACGGACCAACAGATTACCGATGTGGTTGCGTGGCTTGCGTCGAAGCGCATCGCGCAGCCAGGCCAGCCGTATCCGACGCAGCCGTAACGCAATTTGAATTTTGTAACGTAAGAGATCGCAGGAGCAGACGCGATGGAGCCGATGGAACAAAATACGCAGGCTGAGCAAATCGTAAGAAGCGAGCCGGAGAGTGTGCGAAGTGCGAAACACTCGCGGCGGGCGTTTCTGTTCAAGCTCTCGCTGCTGGCTAACGGAGCGGTGGGCGCGGTGCTGGCGGTACCGATTATTGGATTTCTCCTGGGGCCGATAAAAAAGAGCTCAAGTGAAGACTCGTGGATATCGCTTGGGAAAGTGGGTGATTTTCCAGAGGGCGAGACGCGGCTGGTGAGCTATCGCAATCCGGTGACGACGCTATGGGATGGGCAGACGGGCGATGTTCCGTGCTGGGTGAGACGAGTGTCGGGCACAACGTTCCAGGTGTTTGCGATCAATTGCGCGCACCTTGGATGTCCGGTGCGGTGGTTTGCGCAATCGAGGCTGTTTCTCTGTCCTTGCCATGGAGGCGCGTACTACGAAGATGGAACGCGCGCGTCGGGACCGCCGGAGCGTGGCTTGTTTGAGTATCAACACAAGATTGTGGGCGATGCGCTGATGATCAGCGCGGGCAGGATGCCGACGTTGGCGAATGAGGCGAAGGTGGATGTGCCGCTGACGCAGATTACGGGTGCTGAGTCTGCAGTGCGGCTGAGTTCATTGAAGCAACCGAAGCCGAGGTGTGGATCATGCCAGGATTAAAACAACGCGGCATGGAGATTTACGGCTGGTTTGAGCAGCGTCTCGGACTGGGGAAGCCCATTATTGAGATGGCCGAGCACGAGGTGCCGGAGAACACTTCGAGCTGGTGGTATGTGTTCGGGAGCGCGGCTACGGTCTTGCTGATGTTGCAGGTGGCGACGGGAATTCTTCTGGCGCTGGTGTATACGCCTTCGGCAAGTCATGCATGGAACAGCCTGGACTTTCTGGATCACAGTGTGAGGCTGGGGTGGTTTCTGCGCGCGATTCACGGGTGGGGGTCGGACTTTATGATCGCCGTCGTGCTGGTTCACATGGCGCAGGTCTTTTTGTTCGGGGCGTATAAGTTTCCGCGCGAGTTGACGTGGATGGTCGGGGTATTTCTGCTTCTGCTGACACTGGGAATGGCGTTTACCGGGCAGGTGCTGCGCTTCGATCAGGATGCGTATTGGGGGCTTGGAATTGGTGCGTCGATTCTGAGCCGCGTGCCGTGGATCGGCGGCTCGCTGGTGGAACTGATGCTGGGCGGACCGATCATTGCAGGGCCGACGCTCACACGTTTTTTTGCGCTGCATGTGTTCGTGATTCCCGGGACGCTGCTGGTGCTGGTCGGGTTGCATCTGTGGATGGTGCTGCGGCTTGGCATCAATGACTGGCCGATGCCGGGGCGGATTGTGCGAAAGAGCACGTATGACAGCGAGTATCACGAACTGACGCAGAAGACGGGCATTCCGTTTATTCCTGACGCGGCGTGGAAGGATGCGATTTTTGCTGCGGCGATTATCCTGTCGGTTATTGCGTGTGCCCTTCTGTTCGGACCGTTCGGACCGACAGGGCAGCCGGACCCGACGATTATTCAGACGGCGCCGAAGCCTGATTTCGCATTTCTGTGGATCTACGCTGTTTTGGCCTATCTTCCGCCGAGCCTGGAGACTCCGATTCTTTTTATTGCTCCGACGGTTGCGATTTTGGCGATGCTGCTGCTTCCGCTTGTGGCAGGCGAGGGAGAGAAGCATTGGTCTCGCCGTCCCGTTGCGGTGCTGATGCTTGCTGTGATCGCGGTGACGCTTGGGATCTTCACGCGGCTGGGCACATATACGCCCTGGAGTCCCATCATGGATGCGTGGACGAGAGATGCGATTCCCATTACCTATCTGCACGGCCGGACGCCGCTGGAGAGGCAGGGGGCGATCGTTCTGCAGGACAAGCAATGCCGGAACTGCCATTCGATTGGCGGGGAGGGTGGTTTGCGCGGTCCTGCGCTGGATGCGATTGCGGCTCGCATGACGGAGGACCAGATTATTCGCCAGGTGCTGCAGGGGGGCGGCAATATGCCCGCGTACGGCAATGCGCTGAGCCCCTCCGAGACGACGGCGCTGGTGCGATTTCTTACGACACTGCGAGGCAACGATCTGCCGCGAGCGATCGATGCGTCGAGACATGCGATCTCTTCCGGAGAGCCGTCGGCAACGGCGCCTAAGACGGCCAAATAGACGCACCGCATTTACTCTCATTTCATGCCTCCTGAGTATCGAGCCATCTTTGCCGCATGGTCTCCTCCGGTTGTTGTGACTGGAACGCTGACGATCTGCGGCATCGTTTATGTGCGGGGCTGGTTTGCGATCCGAAGAACGCGGCCGCAGCAATTTCGGGCGTGGCGGCTGTGTGCTTTTCTGCTGGGGCTCGCCGTTATCTGGACTGCGATTGCGTCGCCGCTCGATGGCTTCGCGGACGCGCTGCTGAGTGCGCATATGGTCGAGCATCTTCTGCTGATGTCCTTCGCGGCGCCGCTTCTTTTGTTGGGCTATCCCGTGGTGCCGCTGCTGCGTGGGCTTCCTCGCGGAGTTACAGTTCGGCTGCTCGGGCCGTTGATCCGAATCAGGTGGCTCAGTCGGCTGGGTCACCTCATGATCGTGCCGTTGATTGCATGGCTGGCAATGAACCTGGCCTTTCTTGGCTGGCATGTGCCCGCCGCCTATGACTTCGCTCTCGAGCACGAGCATTGGCACGAGGTGGAGCATCTGTGTTTTCTGGGAACATCGATTTTGTTCTGGTGGCCAATCATTCGTCCGTGGCCTACGCGCGAAGATATTGCCGGCTGGCTGCTGCTCTTATACCTGGTGATGGCAGACATCGTGAACACGGCGCTGTCCGCGTTTCTTGCCTTTTGCGATCGACCTGTCTATCTCTACTATGCAAAAACGCCAAACGCGTTTCACATCTCGCCGCTCTCCGACCAGCGAGCCGGCGCCGTGGTGATGTGGGTTGCAGGGTCGCTGGTCTTTCTCATCCCCGCGCTGCTTCTGGTCATTCAGCTTTTGCAACGTGAGGGGCAGAGGCCAACCCGCGAACTTTCCCAGTAGCAAAGTCGGTTGGCTGCCCAAAGTTTTCTTGTGATGCATGACAAAACCCGGACAATTCGGCTGTGATGACCGGATTATAATTTCGATGCTGTTGGCACTGGAAGGCCTCGATTGACGATCGCTACGATGAATCACCTGGATGTACTCGAAGCAGAAGGCATCTCGATTCTGCGAGAGGTAGCGGCCGAGTTCGCCAGGCCCGCACTATTGTATTCGATAGGAAAAGACTCCTCCGTTTTGCTGCGCCTGGCGCAGAAGGCGTTCTATCCTGCGCAGATTCCGTTTCCTCTTCTTCATATTGACACGACCTATAAGTTTGGCGAGATGATTGCATTTCGCGACCGCATCTCTGCTGAGCCTGGGGTTCGGCTAATCGTTCACACGAATTGGGAGGCGATCGATGATGGAGCGAATCCTTTTCAGCTGGGAACGAAACGGTGTTGTGCCTTGTTGAAGACCAAGGCGTTGCTCGATGCATTGGAAGAGAACGGAATTGACGCTGCGATAGGCGGAGCGCGACGCGATGAAGAAAAGTCGCGAGCCAAGGAGCGAGTGTTTTCGGTGCGCAACTCCAGGGGGGAGTGGGAGCCGGAGCATCAGCGTCCTGAAGTGTGGGATATCTACAATTCGCGACTGCAGCACAGGCAGAGCATGCGGATATTTCCGCTCTCAAACTGGACGGAACTGGATGTGTGGGAGTACATCCAGCGAGAGAGCATCCCTGTGGTTCCGCTTTACTTTGCCGCTGAGCGCAACATGCTGGTGCGGGGCGAATTTTTGATTCCGCTTGAACACGCCATCGACCTGCTGCCCGGGGAAAGGCCGCAGAAGGTGATGTGCCGCATGCGGTCGCTAGGCTGCACTTATTGCACGGGGGCCATTCGGTCAACGGCAAGTACTGTCGAGGAGATCGTTGAAGAGCTGAGGCATTTGAAGCGGTCTGAAAGGGAGAATCGCGTTATCGATCACGATCAGGAAGGCTCGATGGAGCTGAAAAAACAGGAAGGGTATTTTTAGTGTCCACCGAACAGAAGGGCTTATTGCGTTTTCTGGCGGCTGGCAGCGTGGATGATGGAAAGTCCACCCTGATTGGTCGGTTGTTGTATGACGCAGGCGGGGTGTACGAGGATCAACTGGCTTCTGTGCAGCGAGCTTCGGAAGAGAAGGATCGCAGCCTGGATTTTTCTCTGATCACTGATGGCTTGCGAGCGGAACGCGATCAGTCCATCACGATCGATGTCGCTTATCGCTACTTCGCAACGGCGCGAAGAAAGTTTATTGTTGCCGATGTTCCAGGTCACGCCCAGTACACACGGAACATGGTCACCGGCGCGTCGACGGCTGACCTTGCCGTTCTCCTAATCGACGCGCGGAAGGGAGTATTGGAGCAGACTCGGAGGCACGCGTATATTGCGTGGCTGCTTGGAATCCGCCGCATTATCGTTGCCGTCAACAAAATGGATTTGGTGGGAATGGAGCAATCGAAGTTTGTTGCACTCTGCGAGGAGTATGCAGAAGCGGCGAGGTGCCTGGATTCGGTGGAGACCCACTTTGTTCCAATATGCGCACTCGAGGGAGACAACGTGGTGTCGCGGAGCGAGAGGTTGCCGTGGTATGAAGGCCCGACTCTGCTTGATCTGCTGGAGACGATATCGATTGGAACGGCTGATGACGACGCGGGTTTGCGGTTCATCGTACAACGTGCGATTCGCGCGGGCGATGATTTCTGCGGATATGCCGGCCGGGTGGTCGCGGGCGTGTTGCGAGAGGGAATGGAGATTGTCGCCATGCCATCGCGACAGCGGGCCCGAATCAGCCAGGTGTCGCTGTACACGCAGGTGCTGGACTATGCGCAGCCGCCGCAATCCGTAACCCTGACGCTCGATGATGATCTCGCAGTGGATCGTGGGGATATGCTGGCGGCGCCAGACGATCTTCCTTCTGCGACGACGTGCGTGACGGCGAACCTGATCTGGATGTCTCGCACCCCGTTGCGGATCAACGCTCCTTATCTTATTAAGCAGATAGCGCACACCCTGCCGGGCGCTGTCTCACGGTTATTTCATCGAATGGATATCGATACGTTCAGGCAGGTTGCATCGGAGACGCTGGAGATCAATGAGTGCGGCCTGGTGCAACTGGAGATGCAGCGGCCAATGCTGTGCGACAGCTACGCTCAAAATCGCACGACGGGAAGCTTTATTCTGATCGATCCCGGAGACAACGACACGGTTGCCGCAGGGATGATTGTGGAGACTCACCCGCGACCGGCGGACAACAGTACGGTTGAAAGCGGCCTGGCGCCGGGGCAGCAGCGGGGGATTACCGCATGGCTCACCGGTCTGAGCGGTGCAGGGAAGAGCACGATCGCTGAAGCCGTCTGCTCTGAACTTCTGGCTCGAGGTGTGCGGGCGCAGGTGTTGGATGCGGATGTGTTGCGCAGAGATTTGAATCGCGATCTCGGGTTTTCCAAAGAAGATCGAGACGAAAATGTACGGCGCATCGGGTTCTTTGCAGGGTTGCTGACACGCCAGGGTGTGGTGGTGCTGGTTGCGGCGATTGCACCCTACCGCGCAGCTCGGGAGGAGGTTCGACGGTCGATCGAGGATTTTATTGAGGTGTACGTGAACGCTCCACTTAGCGTATGTGAAGAGAGGGATCCGAAGGGCTTATACAAAAGGGCGCGTTCCGGCGAGCTCCATGGGTTTACCGGCATAGACGATCCGTACGAAAAGCCTTTGGCCGCGGAGGTTCAGGTGAACACGCACGAGCAGCCGTTGAACGCGAGCGTCGATGCCGTCCTCGACGCCATCCTCTCCCGGCTTGGGTAAATGGAACGCGTTGCGGTTACACTTTGCTTATGAGCGCTGTATTGAATGTCACGCTGATCTCATGTGCAGTTCTTGGGTTTCGGCATGGCTTTGACTACGACCACATCGCAGCCATCTCCGACATAAGCAGCGTTCAGGAAAAGACATCCACTGCTATGCGGCTGGGACTGCTCTATGCGCTGGGGCATGCGACGATGATCGCTCTGCTGGGCACGACGGTGGTAGTGTTCCAGCTCTCGTTGCCGCATCGCCTGGATTCGTGGGCCGAACGATTGGTGGGGCTGACGCTTATTCTTCTCGCCGGATACGTGATGAGCAGTCTGGTGTGGGGAAATCCGCAGAACATTCCTTCTTCGCGCGCTGCGCTGATTATCCGGGGCTACCGCAAGCTGCGCCGCAGAATCTGGCGCTCTGCTCCAAAGGGAGTCGTCGACTCCGTTGAGAATGACAACCTCAACTACACTGGCCCGATCGCCTTCGGCGTGGGTGTTATTCATGGCCTGGGGGCAGAGACGCCGAGCCAGTTGGCGCTTTTTTTGTTGGCAGCAAACCTTGGCGGCATCGCCAAAGGCATCAGCGGCTTGTCGATGTTTCTAGCCGGCCTTCTGGTGATGAATACGCTGATGACAGCATCAGCCTGCGGGCTCTTTCGCGGCGCCGCTCCTCATCCCAAGATGATGAGGTTCTTCGTAGGGTTGACCGCGGCGTATAGCTTTATTGTGGGTTGGGTATTTCTTCTTGGCTCTGCCGGATATCTTCCGTCGATCAGCTAGCGGGTGGGTGTGGATTGCGGCGGGAATCGGCCTAATTCGCAGGAGGGGCAGGCTTGCGATGGTCGACGATCTTATATCCCTGGGGCACCTGAAAGAAGGATGCATCCGGCTCTGCGGTGCTGATCTCGGTTACGGTAAACATCTGTCGTCCGAGTTGCGGCGTATCGAGCACGGAGCTCAGATTGATCCCCAATTCAGGCGAGAACCGATACTGCCGCACTGTCGACATAGGAAGATCGTTTCCCATCACACCTGAATTCAGCGTGGTCGTGTCGCGATACTCATGGACGGGCAGTCCCGCAAAGAACCCCGCACCCAAATCCTCGTGGGTATATGTTCCCTTGCCGTCCTTCAGCGGCGTGGACTTTAACCGCGTTGGATCAAAGCGGGCCGTTACCGATCCTGACAGCTTCAATAGCTCGCATACTTTTTGCCGAACGTTGCATTGATACAGCGTGTGAGCCACTGGATCCCCAATCTGAATCCAGCTCATCTGCGACGGAAGATTGCTGCCCTTGGGCGAGAGAAGCCAGCGCTCCTCGTAGATGCGCCCCACGCTGTCGCGCTTCAGCGGTCTGCTATTGACCACCGTATACGTGCCGCCATTGTTCATAGGCCGGGTCCACTCGGTAGCAAGGGTCAGGCTGAAAGGCGCATTGGCAATCAAGGGCACAAAGATACTTTGGAGTATCTCCTGGCCACCACCATCGGAAGCCGCTGTGCTGGCATCGTCCTGCGCCTGAACGGCACGGCCACCGGCTGCAAACAGCATCGCGGTTGCAAAGATGATCAGGCTTTTATTGAATTTGCCGCAGAAGTCAAAAGACATTCACACCTCACGAAAAACACAGCAAGGCCAGCTCGTTGAATCCATTCAGAGTACAGTAGCAGCCTGTCGCACCATACGCCAGCAAATGGCTCGATGTGGACGACGCGGGAAAAAACGAAGAGGGAACCGGAGCCACCCCCGCGTTCCCTTATTTGTTTCGTCGCCGTTTCCGGCTAAATGCTTGTAAGTTATTGGTTCTTTGGTTGCGGGGGTAGGATTTGAA
>CAVSQQ010000005.1:0-136586 GCA_963730135.1 uncultured Acidobacteriaceae bacterium | reverse complement strand
AAAGGCAAAGGCAAAAGCAAAGGCAAAGGCAAAAGCAAAATGCGGGGGTTTCTCCACTGCGCGGCGGACGATGAAGCCGTCCGTCGCTTCGGTCGAAATGACGATCCTGTTAGTGGATGCTTCGGTCGAAATGACGATTCGGTTCGTGGATGCTTCGGTCGAAATGACGATTCGGTTCGTGGATGCTTCGGTCGAAATGACGATTCGGTTAGTGGATTCCGAGTGATCGTGATGACAATCCTTTTGGTGGATGGGATGGGTCGAAGTGACGATTCTGTTGGTGGGTTTGAGAGAGTAGACCAAGGCTGGCCAGGTAGGTTTGGAAGAGAGCAGACAAGGACTGGCAAACACCGGCAAACCTGTTAGTGAGAACAGGCAAAGGTATCAATTAGAAAAGGCGAAGTTATCCGTGAGATCAGTTGGAGGCTTTGGCTTCGGAATAGAGCCTTGTTCTGATGGTGTCTATGAGGTGTTTCAGGGCGGCGGAGTCGATCCGAACAGTGTTTCGCCCGATATGCATCGGCACGGCGGAAGTGGTGCTCTCGCGAGAATTTGTTGCTTCGCTCTGTGAGTTGCGATCGATGTTGTCGTTTGACATATTTCCTCCGAGCAAGCTGACCTTCTCCCGAGGCAAGCTGACCTTCTCCCAGTAGCCTGAGTGTTGGATGAGTTTGCAGGGAACCGGCGTTGCCTTCAAAAAAGGGCGGCCAGAGGGGTTAACCCAAGGTCTCTCAACTGAGTGTTTATAAAGCTCTTTTGTAAAGCTCTCCATTGACGCGCCTGCTGTAGAGTGCGTGCGCGAATGACTCGCGCTCAGGATGTTGGAGATGGGTGAAGGCAGAAGCAGATCCTCCGCCTGCGGCGAAGGATGACAACCAAAAAAGACGAAGGGCGATGGGCAAAGGCGAAAGAAAGCAAGAGCAAAATGCGGGGATTTCTCCACTGCGCGTCGGACGATGAAGCTGTCCGTCGCTTCGGTCGAAATGACGATTTTGTTGGCGGGTCTTAGCAAACAATTCTCACGATTGTGTTGGCGGCCCTTAACAGACTATTCAAGAGTGTGTTGGTGCCCATTGGCCAAACTATTTTCAAGTTTCCGTTGGTGGGGCACAACAAACTATTCAGGCTGGTGCAAGTTTATTGGTGGGGGAGATCGAGGAGTACTACGTCGGAGTGCTGTTCGACACGTTCGAGGACGAGTTGATGGCCGTCGGGGGAGATGTCGAAGTCGCGAATATCGAATTGGGGAGAGAAGTTGGTGAGTTGCCGCTCGGCGCCGGTGTCGAGGTCGATGAGCCAGAGATCTTTGTGTTGAATTCCTCCGCGCAGGACGACGAGTGCGCGTCCGCCGGGCATGAAGGCGAGGTGTCGAGCGCCGCGAGTAAGAGTGAGGGGCGGGAGCGGGTGCGGTGTGGCTTCGGGCGTGACGGCTTTGACGGCGAAGGTGGTGCCAATGTCGGGTCCGGAGTAGACGGCGAAGCTTCCGCTGGGCGCCCAGGCGGGGTCGACGGAGTAGTCGCGGACCAGTGGGGTTGGGTGACGGCCATCGAGGGTGATGCGAACGAGGTGGGGGATGTTGTGATCGACGACGGCGGCGGTGATGGATTGGCCGTCGGATGCCCAGGCGGGAGCGCCTTGCAGGGTGAGGGAGTCGGTGAGGATGCGGGCGCCGGTGCCGTCGGACTGCATGACGTAGAGGGGCGTTTTTCCATTCTGGGTAACGGCGAAGGCGACGGAGCGGCCATCGGGCGAGATGGCGGGGCCGCCAAAGACGCGGGCGTTGTCGCCACTCCACAACTGGGAGCTGGTTCCGTTGGCGAACTTCCAGATACTCTCGGTTGTGCCGGCGGCGACAATATAGAGGAGGCAGTCGGGGCCAAAGCGGGGAGAGAATCCGGTACCGGTGGTGAGAGGGATGAGAGTCGGCAACGAGGCTGCGGCGGGTGAATCGGCGATGGGGAGGCTCCAGAGAGTGGTTCTGGGGCTGGCGACGGTGGCAACGAGACGGCTGCCGTCGGTGGTGGCGGCGAGTGAGGTGTAGGGTTCGGGGCCGCTGGTGAGGCGGTGAGGAATGCGGCGGTCAAGGTCCATGCTGTAGAGCCACGGTCCTGAGCCGTCGGCGTCGGTGGCGAGGTAGAGCAAGGTTTTCCGGTTTAACAGGACGGGATAGGTGACGCTCGCATTGTGCGCGGTGATCTGCTGGGGGGTTCCGCCGGCAGCGGGGATGCGCCAGATGTCGAGCTTGTCGGGGAGCGAGCCGAGGACGAAGTAGAGGAATTTGCCGTCGGGCGACCAGGTGGGGAAGTGGGAGTGGAGTCCGGCGGCAGCGGTAAAGATGGGCTTTCCTGTGGGTTGCGAGATGCCGTCGGAGACGAAGAGCGGGTCTCCCGGACCGGGGGTGTGGAAGGCGAGCCGGGAGCCATCGTGCGACCAGTCGTACTCGGCGGCGCCTTCGAGGTACGGTTTGGGTTCTCCGCCGAGGGTGGGGACGGCCCAGATACCGATGTCGTCGCTGCTGGAGCCGTCTTTCCTGCGCACCCAAAAGGTGACGTAAGAGCCATCCGGTGAAAAGCCGATGTCGCGGACGAATGGATTGCCCAGCTGGGGCACGATGCCGCGGGTGAGGTTGTGGAACTGCCCGGAACCGACCTGGGTGACCCAGACGTCCAACTGTCCGTCGCGGTCGGAGAGAAATGCGACGAAGTGGCCGTCGCGCGAGATGGTGGCGGACTGCTCGGCTCCGCCGAAGTCGGTGACGGTCTGAAATTTGGCGTCGGCGATGGGGCTTCGCCAGAAGTATTCGGTGTTTTGGAACCAGAGGAGAGCGAGGGTGGCGAGGACGGCCGCTGCGGCGAGGGGGAGGATGACCCTCCATTTTATGGAGGGCGATTCCGTGGAGGGCGACGGTACCGGGGATGCCTCGGGGCCGGTGGCGGCGGGGTTTCCATTTTCCTGGGCGGCGCGAAGATGGCGGCTGCGAACCCAGGCGTCCAACTCCGCCCGGGAGGCGTAGACGGAGCCCATGGCGTCGTGCTGGTGGCGGTGAACGGGCATCCCCTCGCGCTTTTCCCAGCGCTGGACGGTGGTGACGTCTCGGCTGAGATAGGCGGCGATTTCCTTCCACGAATCGAGACGGTCCTCGGGCAGGTTCACGGACGGCGTTGCGCCGAGGGACGGTTGGTCCATGGAGCCTCCTGAGTGGTGTGCCAGTCGCGAATCCGAGCACCCGAATTGTAGCGTGACCCGCCCTGGAAGGCACGGCAAATCGCGGCATTCGACGGCAAGCGACCGTATTGCGGCAGTTCCGTACCTTACAGCTTGAAAGTCCCTCCAGTTTGTCCGATGGTATCCAAGCGTTCCCACCTGGCGACAGCAGGCGAGGAAAGAGGCTGGTATGAGGCCCGGGCGGCAACCACCCGAGTTTTTCATCTTCAGTGCAAACGATTCAAACAGGAGAGACCAAATGACGTCACATCTGCTCAGGAATATTGTTCTGCTGGCGAGCGCTTGCCTCTTCGGCGCCGCCGCTCATGGCGACACCGTCTACAACGAGAGCGTTTCGGGCGACCTCAACAACTCCGGCTTAACCCCTACGGTGCTGACCTTTACGCAGGGACTCAACGACGTTTTCGGGACCACCGGCAAAGGTGCCGGCCCAACCGGCGTTATCGATCGCGATTACTTCACATTCACCGTGGCCCCCGGTCTGGAACTGACCTCCATTACCGTCCTGCCCGGCACGATGACGCTCGGGGCGGGCGACTTGTCGTTCATCGGTGTGGAAGCCGGATCGGTAGTGGATGTCCCGACAGGCGGTCCTACTGCCGCGGGACTTCTCGGCTGGACCCACTACGGCGTACAAGACATTACCGATGGCACAAACATCCTGCCGCTGATGGGGATATCGAGCATGGGTTCCACCGGTTTCAGCGGTCCGCTGCTGTCGGGAACGTATTCGTTCTGGGTGCAGGAAGCAACCGTGGGGCAGGTGCCGTACGGGCTCGAGTTCAACATAGCACCCGAACCCTCCACCTGGACGATGTTGCTGACGGGCATGACGCTGCTTGCCGGCACAACTGCCCGCCGTGCTGCTCGGCTTCGCCGGACATTCTGAAACGCAATTGAAGAGTCCCGGCCAAGACTCTGGCGCGGGCCCATTCCGCCATGCAAGCAAATTTCAAAATGCAGGCAAATTTCAAAAAGGAGCTCTTAGTATGAAAAGCAAAACTCTCATCTCTACAGCACGCGTCATCCTGGTGCTGGCGATCGGCGCCGGCGCTCTGGCCCAAGCCCCGAAGCATATGAAGTTTGCCGGAACGCTGAATGACTATACCCCCGCAGTCGGCACGGGAGCCAAGAGCATAGGCGGGCCGTGGGAGGTTCGCGGTCATTGGTCGATGAAGGTGAAAGGGGATTCCGGTAAAGCGGACTTTTCGGCGGAACTGACGATGGAGCGCTCTGACCAGGGAGTCATCCTGAATGGCAAGGGCGACTTTGAAAATGCCGGCAACACGCAACCTACTCCCCGCAACGCACATACGCACCACATCACTCTGGTTGACGGCATGGTTACGGTAATCCCGAACGGATTTCGAGTGACAGGTCCGGCGATCATTACGGCAAGTGGAGCGTATCCGCCGCCCTTTGGCACACCCTCTACCTTGCAAATTGATATCACCGGGGTGACCGGGGCAGTTGACGATGTCACCTTCTCAAACATTGCAGTGACCTTCCAGGGAGCCGCGGTTGCGCACTTTGGAGCGAACCCTATCAACGGCGTCGTGCGCAAGGATAACGGCGACCGGGATGGAGATGGGCACTAACGATCGGAGTCTCTCCGAATGCGGTTCTAAAGAGAACGGCAGTTGATAGGAATTGCATACCGGGAAATGCGCGCACTGTTCCGGCGACCGGGTTGCGCGCATTTTCACACCCTAAGGTGTCCCATGAATTTAAGAGCGAAGTTTGTTTTTCTGATCGGTTTGCCTGGTCTGCTTTGTCTTCTGCCAAGCTCGGCGCGAGCCGATGCGATCTATACCTACACGGGTAATCCGTTTACGGGTTGCGGTGGGGAGGGCGTCACGACCTATGTGTGCAATGGGACGACGCCTGCCTTGTCGATCACGGTCGATATTGCGAAGCCTCTCGGCGACAACCTGAACCTTAAGAACATTGACAACAGGTTAGTCAGCATTGACGTGACCGACGGCACCGGACTTGAAATCACTCTGGACGATGCCTCCGGCGGCACATTTGAATTTTCTACGGATTCCTTGGGCAACATTACGGAGTGGTCCATTGAAGTAGAAACGACGCCCACGGCGGCCGACCTGGTTGCTTACTCAGCCTCGTCGTTCAACTTCGGCGGTGGCGACAACAAGGACAATTCCCAGACCACTGTGGACGTGGTCAACAACAGGGGAAAACTGATAGAGACTACGTTCGGTGTGGGGGAGAACGATGGCACGGCGCTTATCTCTACTTTTGCCTCTGCCGATCCGGGCATGTGGACGGTGGTCAGTACCAGTCAGGTCACTGAACCATCGAGCGTGGTGTTGTTCATAACCGGACTGCTGGGTGTGGCTAAATTTCGCGCACGTTCGCCGCATAGGCAAATACGAAGCGGCGGAACGTATGCCTCTTACAGAAAAGGAGGAATCTAAAGATGTCGAAACGTTTGTTGCTTCTTGCGTTCTTTCTAACGCTGTCGCTAGGTTGGCGGAGCGCCTTCGCAGATACGCTGGCTTCCTGCCAGACGGTATCGGTGGTGTCCATCCTGGGCACCAGTTGTTCCATTGGTGACGCAACGTACCAGTTCGGCATCTCCGCCTGGACGGGTTCGCTGTCTGCCAGTGACGTCCTCTTCACCCCCGACGATACGAATCCTGATAGCCCGGGCTTCATACTTTCGCCGAATATTAGCAGCGTAGGGCCCCTGTTTAGTTTGACCGGCGGCGCCACATCCGTCCAAAACTATCCGGCAATCCTCGGGTATACCGCTGCCATCACCGATCCCAGCCCTGGAGAGGCGATCGTTGGAGATACAGGTACAGAAACCCATGAGGCGGTAAGCGTGACAGGCTCCGGCAACGGCGTAGCACAAGGTATCAGCCTGATGAGCTTTCCTCCTCCTTGTACTCTCAACACGATCCTGGTGACTGGGTTCGACTTCAGCGGCTCCGGTTCCTTTGCCACTTTCTTTAATACGTCCAATCTGGTGCAGGGTAGTCCGGGCTGCTCGGAGGTTACCCAGACAACGGCAGACGCGGAGATCCTTCTCCAGGCCCAGAACGCCACAACTTCATTAGCCAGCGCAGGATTCTACATCGATGAAACAGGCGTTCCGGACGCCACCATGACCAGCGCAACGCCCGAACCGAACTCGCTGGTTCTGATGGGCTCTGGTCTCCTCGGTTTGGCTGGGGTAGTTCGACGCAGGGTGTCCGGTAGTTACGCGGCTTAGGAGGAATTATGAAAAAATCTTTGGTTTTACTCGCTGTGCTCCTGGTTATTGGTTCGGCGAGAGCGCACGCGGACTCGATCACTCTAACCTTTGCAGGACTTGGGGACGGCTTCCCAGTTCTCGACTCCTACAATGGCGGCGGCCCCGGCGATGAACCCACGGAAGCTCCCCAGCCCAACCTCGGGATTTCGTTCGACGGCGACGCCATAGCAATCATCAGCTTTCTGGGGGGCGGAGGAGGTAACTTCAGCGATGTGCCTCCTCCAGCACAAGATACTGCCCTAACATTCAACTTCGGCGGAGGCTTCATCAATGTGGCGGCTGGATTCACTACAGGATTTGCATTCTCGTATGCAGGTATAGGAGGAACGGTTACTGTATGGTCTGGTCTGAGCGGCGGCGGAGACCTGCTCGACACAATCAACTTTCCTAACACACTCTTAAAGTGTGATGGAGAGTTCACCTACAGTTGCTGGGTGAACACCGGCGGCAGCTTCGCGGGAACTGCTGAATCGGTCAGATTTAATGCGACCGAATCAAGTGCCTTCACTAATTTGACGTTTGGCGCGCCAACTGTGCCAACCAGCGCAACGCCCGAACCGAACTCGCTGGTTCTGATGGGCTCCGGTCTCCTCGGTTTGGCCGGATTGGTTCGACGCAGATTGTTCGCGTAGTTCCGCGTACGGGCACTCTGCGCAAATTTTTGGGGCGAGGGACTGGTACCCACCTCCCGCCAGTGCCGACGAGAAAGGAGATGGACATGCGATGGAAACGGGCACTCTCGCGGCTCTTGAGTGCAGCGATTGCGATTACGGCGCTCTATTACGGGGGAGAGGTCTGGTACGGGGGAGAGGCCTGGGCGACACCGGCTGCGGGGTTTGCGAGCACAACGGTGATACGGGGCAAGTTCGGCGAGGTCGATATCTTCAACAACTCCATTGTCGCGACCTCCAGCGAGGAGGAAGGACGGATAAGAGCGTGGCTGTCGGAACAGAAGACAGAGCAGAAGACGAAGGGATCGTTAGAGATTTATGTGCAGAGCAATGTCTGGCAGCCGGGAGGAAGCACGGGCTGGCACATACACTCGGGGCGCAGCCTGATCCTGGTCAAGGAGGGGGCAGTGACAGAGTATGAAGGGCACGATCCGGAGTGCAAGGCGGTGGTGTATACGAAGGGCATGATGTTTGTCGATGCGGGTGGCGGGCACGTACACATTCTGCGGAACGAAGGCAACGTTGTGGCACAAACGACCGCTGTACAGCTGATTCCGGCGGATACGGCGCGGCGGATCGATGTTGCCGATCCGGGGAACTGCCACTTCTAGCGGCCCGGCTCAGGGTGGCGGAGTTGATTGGTGGAGCGGGAGTTGATTGGTGGAGCAATAGATGACAGGATGGTTGAGTCCAATCGTGGTGGAAGAACTTTGCCTGAAACTGCCGGTTGGGTGGATACGTCTGTTGAATCAACTCACCAATTAAAGGAAAAATCCGTATGAAGGTTGTCGCGTTCGCAGCAGCACTGATGGTTGCCATCTCTCCGATGGCACAGGGCCAGATCTCTTCGTCTACACCGGGACAGGGGCGGTCGATGGTGGTGACGAAGTTTGGGATTGTTGCGGCGCCGCAGTTTCTCGCATCGCAGGCGGGCGCACACATCCTGGAAGAGGGCGGGAACGCGATCGATGCGGCGATTGCAGCCAATGCGGTGATGGGCGTGGTGCAGCCCTATGTGAATGGCATGGGCGGCGATCTGTTTGCCCTGTACTACGAGGCGAAGACGGGCAAGCTGTATGGGTTGAACTCGAGCGGATGGACTCCGAAGGCGCTGACGATCGATTACATGAAGGCTCACAACAAGGACAAGATCGACCCGATCGGCGTGGAGACGATCGATGTTCCGGGTGCGGTTGCGGGTTGGGATGCGCTGCGGAGCCGGTTTGGGACGCTGCCGTTCACCAAGATTCTGGCGCCGGCGATCTACTATGCGCAGAATGGATTTCCGCTGGCGGAGCGGAATGCGCGGTACTGGGTGGCGAAGAGGTTGATGACGCAGCCGGGATATGCGGAGACGTATGTGCCGAACGGCGTGGCGCCGAAGGTTGGCGATCTGTTCAAGAATCCTGCGCTGGCGAACTCGCTGCGGCAGGTGGCGGAGCATGGGCGCGACGCGTTCTATAACAGCGCGATGACGGACACGATGGTGAAGTTTCTCGACGCGCAGGGAGGGACGCATACGCGAGAGGACTTTGTGGACTTTCAGCCGGAGTGGGTCGAACCGGTTTCGACGACGTATCGGGGATGGACGGTGTATGAGCTGCCGCCGAATGGGCAGGGGGTAGCGGCGCTGTCGATGCTGAACATCATGGAGCAGTTTCCGCTGGGGCAGTATGGACACAACTCGGCGGACGCGCTGCAGGTGATGATCGAGGCGAAGAAGCTGGCGTATGCGGATATGTATCACTATGTCGGTGATCCGCGGTTTACGCCGGTGCCGGTGAAGGAGATGATTTCGAAAGACCTGGCGAAGGAGCGGGCGAAGCTGATCGATATGAATAAAGCGGCGTGCGCGGTGATTCCGTCGAAGATTACGCAGATATTGAATGCGCACGGGAACTCGACGATCTATCTTTCGACGATCGATAAGGATGGGAACATCGTTTCGCTGATTCAGAGCAACTATGCGGGGTACGGGACTGGGCTGGTAGCGCCGGGACTTGGTTTCTCGTTTCAGAATCGTGGGGCGGGGTTTGATCTGACGCCGGGACGGCCGAACTCGCTGGCCGGACACAAGCGGCCGCTGCATACGATCATTCCTGCGTTTATGGAGAAGGGCGATGTTCACATCGGGTTCGGGATTATGGGGGGATGGAACCAGGCGCAGGCGCATGCGCAGTTCGTCTCGAACATTGTGGACTTTGGGATGAATGTGCAGGCGGCGCTGGAACAGCCGCGGTTTACGAAGGGGACATTCGATGGCTGCGATGTGGAGATGGAGCCGGGCATTCCGGAGTCGGTTCGGGCTGAGCTGACGAAGCGGGGACACCAGATTCAACTGCTGGAGCCGTTCTCGTTTACCGTTGGGCAGGGCGAGGCGGTGGTTCGGGACAGCAAGCGCGATGTGAACTTTGCGGGGGCCGATCCGCGATCGGATGGCGAAGCGATTCCACAGGGACCGGATACGAAGTAGCGGCTAGTTGGGATCCGGGGGCGGCTGCTTCGCTGCTTTTGCGGCCTTTTTGGTTTCAGCGGCAGCTGCCTTGGCATTTCTGGTGGCCCCGGCGGCAGCTTCAACCGCAGTTTGCGTTGCCTCGCGAACGGTGCGATCGATATTTTCTCCATTTACTCCTGGCACGGTCGTGAGTTTTGGCGCGGCCGGCGGAGTTGGGGGCAAAGGCATGATGCTGGCTTTCTTCAGCGAGACGTCTCCCTGGCTGGTGGTGACGCGCAGCATTGGGCCGCCCTTGCCGACGACGCCGCTGGCGGTGCTTCTGGGGCTGTCTCCGGTTGCGCTGCTGATCTGGGAGAAGTCGCTTTCGATATCACCATTGGTGGCGTCGAACTGGTAGTTGAAGTTGGCCTGCTCGGGGATGGTGACGCTGACGGAGCCGTTTTTGTTTTCGACGGTGACGTTGCTGAGTGGGGGAGCGCTGGTGACGTCAACCGTGCCGTTGCGATTGGTGACGGAGACGTCGCCGGCGATGCGGTCGAGGGTGATGTTGCGGCTGTGAGTGGTGAGGGTGAGTGGGCCGACGGCCTCGCTGGTGGAGAGGGCGGCGTTGTTGCTGATGTCGATGGAGCCGTCGAGGCGGCCGAGCTGGAAGTCGGTGCGGCTGGTGTGGAACTTGATGGGGCCGCGAATGCGTTCGAAGTGAGTATCGCCGAAGAACTCGCCACGCATGGTGAGCGGGCCGCTGAGGTCGGAGACGGTGGAGTCGTGACCATGGCCTTCGACGGTGAGGGAGCCGGTGACGCTGTGGGCGGAGATGTCGTTATCGCCGTTGTTGATGTGTGCGGCGACATTGCCGGTAATGGCGCTGAGCTCGACGTCGCCGTGATTGGCGGTGATGACGACGGGCGCTTTGATGGCGCTAATCTTGATGTCGCCGTGATTGGCATTGACGGTGGTGGCGGCGGCTGCGGGCACGGTGATGGTGAGGTCGGCGCGGGCACCGTCCATGGACGGGAGGTTGAGGACGACGTCGCTGCCGCTGACGGCGAGGTTGGGGCTGAGGCGCTGGGCCTTGGCGGTGGCTTCGGAGTCGGAGCGGGTGTAGACCTCTTTGTGCACGTCGATGTGGATCTGATTGTCGTCGCTGGTGCCGGAGATGGTGACGTCGCCGCGGGGGCTGTTGACGAGGAGGGTTGCGCCTTCGGGGAAGGCCTGGGTCAGAGTCTGGTCGCTCTCATGCTTGTCGCCGAGGAACTCGTCCAGATTGTTCTGATTGATGTTCCAGCCATTGAAGAGCCGGGTGTGGCCGCCGTCGCGGACGCCGCTGAAGACGACGCCGGTGAGGGCGAGCAGAACCAGGATGGTGAAGACGCCTCCACCGACGCGGCGGCGGTAGCGGGGTTCGGTGGAACCGGATTGAGCGTACTGGTCGTAGGCCCACTCGAGGAGCATGATGATGCCGGCGCCGACGAGGAGGAAGGGCCAGAAACGGCCGTACCAGTCCCAGAAGCGATAGCCCTGCAGGCGGCCGGTCTGAATGAGCAGAAAGATGATGCCGACGGTGATGAGGACGAGGGGGCCGAGGATGGAGCTGCGGCGCAGGCCGCGAGTCTGATAGCGGTACATATCACGCTGGGCGCGAAGCATATCGCGATGAGCGCGGGCCTGGTCCTTGAGGATGCGGCGCTGATATTTCCAGTCGTTGCCGTAGGGCGGACCGGGAGGTGGCGGGTAGGGTGGAGGAACGTTGCTTCCCATGGCGTTATCTCCCTTCCTGATCGTGCTGGGTGGAGGGAACGATGGACGTGCCGGGATCGGGTGGAGGCGGCGCAGCCGGTGGAGCGGGATAAGGATATGAATATGCCGCAGCTGTGTTGTAGGAGACGCGCTGGAAGATGGCCATCAGACCGGCAACGATGATGATGATGGGCCAGCTATGTCCCCAGGAGAGGATGTCGAAGGTATCCAGCAGGAAGAGGATGCCGATGAGGGTAATCCAGACAGAGCCGCGAAGGGCGCGGAAGAGGCGGAACTGGTAGCCGGGGGTGCCGTCGTCTGCCAGGCTGGTGCCAGTGTCCGTCATTCTGTGGACGAAGAGCCAGACGCCGAGGCCGATGAGGAAGAAGGGAACCAGCCGGTGAACGGGGAAGCCGTGAAAGAGCCCGGAGTTGCCGATGAGGAAGAGGCAGCCCAGCGCGATGAGCCAAATGGCGCCGGAGGGAAAACGGTTGCGCGTGGGCGCAAGACCGGGATCGGCCGGATAGCCTGTCGCGGGATAGCCTGTGACGTAGGGTGGGATCGGAGGGACGGAGGCGGGGTTGTAGGAGCTATCCCAGGGAGCGTTCCACCCTGCCGCGGCTGGCTGGGGAGGATAACCGACGGGGGGAGTGGCGTAGGCGGCAGCGGGGTCGGCAGGATTTCCTGCCGGGTTAGGATTTCCCGGGCTGGGCGGAGTGTTGGGCCAGGCTTTGCCGAAGCCGAGACGTTCGCCAAGGTCATTGAGACCGAAGGGATTTGGGAGCGGCGTGCCGTCGCGGCGGGCGCGGGCGGTGTGATGGGCCTCGATGACCTGATAGCAGACCCAGCCGGCAATGAAGAGGCCGAAGATACCGTTCTCATTGGCGAGCGAGACCAGGATGGCGAAGACGATGAGGTGAACGATGCCCTTGGCGTACTGGCCGTTGTACATGGCGCCGACGCCGGGGATGAAGCCGAGCAGAGCAGCGAGGCCGGGATTCGGCTCTCCGGGGTTCGGCATAGGAGGAATCGGAGGGACGGCGTAGTTTACGCTGCCGTCGGCTCCGGTGTAGGTGTAAGGGCCGCCGGCGGGGGGAGGGGAACCGGCGAGCCTGGTAGCGAGGCAGGGTTCACAGAAGACAGCAGAGCCGACAACGCGGGTGCACTCCGGACAGAGTGGTTTGCCGCAGTTCTGGCAAAAGGCAGTACGTTCACGATCAGGATGGTTTGCGCAGTTCATACCAATCCCCCTTCTTGCTTGAAGACACTGGGATTACGGACAACAAAAATTTGTGAAGCGAAGGGGGGAGGGGCCTGGGGGCGAACAGACTCGGCCAACTGGATGCCACCGGTGGGGGTTTCGCGGCGGCTGGAGCCGGGGTTGGGCTTGGACTGTTTCTGGTCTTTTTTGTGGGATCCCGGCTTCTGGTCGTGATCGCCGGGTTGCTCGTCGGCACCGGGGGTGTTCTGGTTGGCGGGGGTTGCGGAACCCGCCGATCGAGCGGCAGATCCCTCGTCGTCGGAGGAGCCCTGCAGGTCGCGGACGCGGGATTCAAGTTCGTAGACGACGCGAAGATTGTCGGAGTACTGGGCGACCTTCGCTTTGGTCTTGTAGTAGTTCCGCATGATGCTGGAGGGTTTGAAGTCACTGGCGCGAATGTCGGTGACGCGCACGCCGGTGAGGTTCATGGTGAGGGCGATGGAGAAGAAGGCCATGGCAGCGGTCATAGCGAGCCGGGGCTGCAGCATGGACTGGCCGAGGGAACGGAAGCCGTGGGAGACACGGGTGCGGAAGGGAAGAACATTGGTGGAGAAGACGGGCTGGGCGATGGAGGGAAGTATTGCCGGACGATTGGGGAGGGTGTGGGGGGTTCTCAGGCGATCATTGCTCCCCAGGACGATGGGTGGTTTGGCAGCGGCGGCGGCGGCGCCGCTGGTCTGGGCGATGATGCGCTCAAGCAGAGTGGCGGGGGGTTCGGGGCGAGGAGACTTCAGCATCTCCATCCAGGCGGCTCCGCGCTGGGCGTCGGCCAGGAGGATGGAGCAACTGGGGCAGCCTGCGAGGTGAAGATCGAAGGTGGCCTGATCGGCGGCAGAGAGGGTGCCGTCGAGCGCGTCGGAGAGCATCGCCTCGCACTGGGCGCAGTCTTGCGGGTTACTGGAGCCGCCCGGGCCGCCTGGTTTTACGCTGCCGAACTGGTTGAAGTCTGCCACTTACATCACCTGTCTTTCTATACGTTGCAGAAGCCTTGCAAGTTCCCCGCGGCCGCGACTGATGCGGCTTTTTACGGTTCCTTCGGGTATGCGGAGAACCTGGGATATCTCTTTGTAATCCATATCCTCCAGATCGCGAAGAATAACAGCTTCGCGGAGCTCGGGAGAGAGTTGTTTGAGGGCGTTCTGGACGCGGACCTTGAGTTCGAGGCCGGCGACGTGTTGTTCCTGCGAGGGCCGCGGGTCGGCGAGGCGGTCGGCCATGGTGGGGCCATCCTCTTCGCCGTCAAAGGTGGCGTCGAGGGAGTCGGAGGCGCGGTCGAGGCGGGTCCGGCGGAAGTGGTCTACGAGGAGGTTGCGGGCGAGGGTGGTGATCCAGGTCTGAAAGCTGCCTTTTTGGGTGTCGAAGCTGGCAAGGTTCTTATAGAGCTTGAGGAAGACGTCCTGGGTGAGGTCTTCGGCGTCGGCGCCGGACCCGGTGAAGCGGTAGCAGATGGCGTAGACGCGGCGGTGCTGGGACACGACAAGCTGTTGCCAGGCCTGCGAGTCTCCGGCCATGCACTGGCGAACCAGTCTGGCGAGAGCTTCATTTGCAGCATCCTGTTCTGGGGTTCGCTCCAACTTCGCCTCTAGCGGTTTTGCCGGTAGGTGAAGTGTACCGCGAGGCGGTGGTGCGGGATTGATTTGTTGGAGGGCTTGCGGGCCGGTCTCAGGAGGGGACACAGAGCGCGGCAGGCGCCGGGGTGCGGGCTTGTAGCTGAAAGGCCTTGGCCTGGTTGAAATCGGAAACGCTATGTGCAGAACGCCCATGTTTGTTAGTACGCATGGGCGTTCTGGTTGGTTCAATGTCTATTGGAGGTTACGGCTTTCAGGGTTTGGGAGCGGAAATGACGCCGCAGGCGATGCGGTTGCCGGCGTTGCCGGTGGGGTCGGTCTTCATGTCGTCGGGCTTTTCGTGGACGATGATGGCGGTGCCTCCGTTGGCGGTGATGCTGTTTGGCGAAGCGGCATCGAGGGACAGGTAATCGACCTTGAAGGTGGCCTCGCCGACGTGGCCTTCGCCGATCATGACGTTCTGGGGGAGATCACCGGCGTGATGACCCATGGGGTTCAGGGTGCCGTGCTGTTTGCCCTCAGGGTTGAAGTGGGGGCCGGCGGATTTGAAGTCGGGAGCGTCGCAGAGTGGCTTGGCGTGGATGTGGACGGCGTGCTCGCCGACGGGGAGATTTTTGAGATTGAGTTTGATGGAGAGCTTGCTTTTTTCCTGGGTGAAGGTTGCGGTGCCGGCATCTTCTCCGGTGCTGGTTTTGATGGCAACGACCACTTCGTTCTTCGGCTTTTTGGCGAAGGCGGGGGTGGCGAGAAGGCAAAGGGCGAGAGCGGCGAGAGTGTAGCGCATAGGTCTTGTCTCCAATGAGCGTCCTCGATGAGGATACCGGAGTCTTTCTTTGCGTGGTGCGAAGGTGCGGGATAAGTATGTAGAATTCGGCTCATGATTTCAGACCAATCTTTTTCCATTTCGAAGTTCTTCGTCTTTCTGTGCCTTTTTGGCGTTGTTTCAGTAACCGCTTCGTCTGCTGCGCTGGCTCAGCAGGGAAGACGCGGCGCTCCGCCTGCGCCGGAGGCAGCACCTGGGGCGAAGCCTGCGGGTCCGGAGGCAAAGCCGGCGACTCCAGAACCGAAGTCCGCCGCGACTCCGGGAATGTCGTTGGCCGAGCCGCCATTGCCGCCCGACGCGCATACCGAGCAGAGCATCCAGATGGATGGAAAGACGCTGCACTACACGGTGACGGTAGGCACGCTGGCGGTGCGTGACGCCAAAGGCGCGCTGAGCGGTGAGGTGGTTTATACCGCGTATACGGTGGAGGGCAAGGACCGGCCGGTGACGTTTGCGTTCAACGGCGGACCGGGCGCGGCGTCGGTGTATCTGAACCTGGGCGCGATCGGACCGAAGAAGGTGGCGTTTGGCGTGGAGGGGGACAGCCCATCGGATCCGGCGACGCTGAAGGACAATCCGGGGACGTGGTTGGACTTTACGGACCTTGTGTTCATCGACCCGATCGGAACCGGGTTTTCGCGTTCGCTGGTGCCGATCGAAGAGGCGAAGAAACAGTTTTATGGGCCGGACCAGGACATCGCGTATCTTTCGCGGTGCGTGTACGACTGGCTGGTGAAGAATGAGCGGCTGGAATCGAGGAAGTACATTGTCGGCGAGAGCTATGGCGGCTACCGGGGGCCGAGGCTGACGGCGTATCTGCAGTCGGAGATCGGCGTGGCGATGAATGGACTGGTGCTGGTATCGCCGGCGCTGGCTCCGCAGAGCGGATCGCCGGATATCTCGCCGGTTCCTTGGATGCTGACGCTGCCCTCGATTGTCGCGGCGAACTATGAGCGGCAGGGCAAATTGACGAACGAAAATATGGCCGCGGTGATCGACTATACGCGGGGCGAGTATGCGGAAGACCTGCTGAAGGGCAACAGCGATCCGGCGGCGACTCCGCGACTGGTGAAAAAGGTGACGGAGCTGACGGGCCTGGATCAGACCTTTGTGAAGCAGTCGGGAGGACGGTTGGAGACGCAGGCGTTTCTACGCGAGGAGTTTCGTGAGACAGGCAAGCTGGGAAGCCGGTACGATCCCAACGTTACGGCGTACGATCCGTTTCCGTTTACCCCGACGCAGGAGACGAACGACCCGATTCTGCTGAGCATTGTTGCTCCGACGACGACAGCAATGGTGGATTTCGTGACGCGGACGGTGGGTTGGAAGACGGATGCGCGGTATAACGCGTTGTCGAATGAAGTGGCTCGCAACTGGGACCGGGGTTCACGCAACGGAGCATTTTCGGGCGCGGCTTCTGCAACCGATCTGCGTGTGGCGGTGGCGACGGACCCGAAGCTGCGGGTGGTGATTGCGCATGGATGGGCGGATCTTTCGTGTCCGTTCATGGGGTCGGTGCTGACGGTGAGCCAGATGCCGATCATGGGCGATCCGACGCGGGTGACGGTGCATGAGTATCCGGGCGGGCATATGTATTACGCGCGGACGTCGAGTTCGCTGGCGCTGCGCAAGGACGTGATGGATATGTTTGCGAAGCATTGAGCTTCTCGCTTGCAGGGATAACAAAGAGACGCCAGGGAGGGATTGAACTCTCTGGCGTCTCCCGTTTCGGGGGAGATGGTGTCAGGCGGAAATGATGGCAGGGAGGTCGAGCTGTTTGGAGTTGTGTTCGTCGGCGAAGGGCTCGAAGTGGGTGCGGCAGCGGGCTTCGTAGAGGCCGGCGGCGCCGACGACGACAAGCTCCTGTGATTGGCCGAGGCGCTGGGTGTGGATGGCGGGTGCGCCGCAGGTCATGCAGACGGCGGAGAGTTTGGTGACTTCGTCGGCGAGGGCCATGAGGACGGGGACTGGGCCGAAGGGCTCGTTGGCGAAGGTGGTGTCGAGGCCGGCGAGGATGACACGTTTGCCGAGGCGGACTAATTCCATTGCGAGGTGGGTGATGCCGGAGTCGAAAAACTGGACTTCGTCGAGGCCGATGACGTCGACCTGATCGACGCGGCCGGACTCGAAGAGCTCGATTTTGAGGCTGTCGGAGGTGGGCGTAACTACTGCGGCATCATGGGTTTGGGAGCTGTGGCTGGCGATGGCGGTGCGGTGATAACGGAGGTCGATGTCGGGTTTGAAGCAGGCGACACGCTGGCGGGCGATGCGGGCTCGTTTGAGGCGGCGGATGAGCTCTTCGGATTTGCCGGAGAACATGGGGCCGACGATGATTTCGATTCTGCCGGGGGTGGGGCAATTGGTCATGCGGCAATGGTAATGGGGTTTGTGGTGGATATTCGGGGGTTAATTTTCCGGGGATGGGAAGAGGCGTTTTTGCTGGGGGTTTTGCGAAAAACGGTTGTGCAGAACGTGGTTTTTGGATGGTGATTGCGTGGTGAGTTGATGGTGAGTTGCGGTGTTTTGAGGACGCAATTTGGGAAGGTGAAAATTTGTCACGATTTCAATATTTATTTAGGTTACGCGCTTGACCTGTCTTCTTCTGAGACCGTACTATCCTGCCACCTTCCGGCCCTCCCATATTCGGTTTTCAGACTCTACGGGCTCCGCACGTATTTCCAGAGTTCTATCCCTTGAGGTGATATTTATGACGCTACGCTCATTCCGGTTTTCTGCCTTTTTAACCTTTACCTTTGCCGTTGGATTCGCTCTGCTGGCAAATTCTGCTTTGGCCGCGGGCCAGGTTGCGACTTCGGCTCCGCAAAACATGGGTCCTGAAGATGCTTCGAAGCAGATTTCAGTGACTGTGTGGTTGAACCCGAACAATCAAGCGTTGCTGGACAGCACGGTGGCGCAGATGTACGACAAGAGTTCTGCTCGCTATCACCAATTCATGACGATGGATGACTTGAACAAGCAGTTTGCGCCGACCGCGAAGCAGGTTGGGATGGTGCGCGATTTTCTGGCAGCGCACAATTTGCAGGTGACCTCGACTGACGCCAATAACCACTTTGTGGTGGCGCAGGGCCAGGTTGGGGACGCGCAGACGGCGTTCCACACGCAGATCAATCGCATGATGATCAACGGAAAGATGCACCGGGTGAGCACGGCGACACCTACGGTTGCGGGACCCGCGGGCGCATTTGTGGCGGCGGTGCAAGGGTTGAGCGATCTTCGCTATCACGCGAATGTAAAGCGTTCGATGAATTTTGCGACTGGCACTCCTTATGCGGGAGTTTCTCCATCCGCGGTGGGAGCCGATGGGCTTTTCTTCAGCGGGCAGTGCCTGCGTCCGGCGGAGATTCAGACGTTCAAGACGGGAGGAGCCTTTCCGGAGGCGATCTACAGCGGCAATCGGTATGGAGCCGACATCAACAGTCCGCAGCCGAATCTGCCGCCGTGCGGCTATGATGCGGCTGAGCTGCAGGGGGCTTATGGCCTGAATGCGCTGTACAAGCGCGGGCTGAACGGCACCGGGCAGACGATTGTGATTGTGGATGCGTTTGGGTCGAACAGCATTGTCAGCGATGCGAATCTATTCTCACAGCTGAATGGATTGCCTGCGCTGACGCCGTCGAACTTCCAGATCGTCGCTCCGGTAGGCCCGGCGACGTGCAGCACGACCAACAATTGTTTTGCGGGGGACTGGAATCTGGAGACGACGCTAGATGTGGAATGGGCGCACGCGATCGCTCCGGGGGCCAACATCGTGCTGGTGCTTTCGCCGGACGACGAGTTTACGAATCTGGATCTGACCAACCGTGCGGCGATAAAGAATCATTATGGCAACGTACTGTCGAACAGTTTTGGAATTTCGGAGATTGTGTTGCAGGAGCTGGACCCCTCGGAGCTGGTGGTTGAGAACAACATCTCGGAGCTGGCTGCGGCATCGGGGATTGCGCACAATGTATCGACCGGAGACTCGGGCGACAACCTGGCATTCGATCAAGACTTCGGCATCAACGCGACGTCTCCCGGGGCGAACGCGGATTCTCCGTTTGCGACGGGAGTTGGCGGCACGAGCACCTTCCTCGACAAGCACAACAACATCGAACTGCAGACGGGGTGGGGCCTGAACCTGACGCAGATTGCCGGTCCGTCGCCCAACCCGCCATTAATTCCGCCGGTGAGTGACGGCTTCTTTTTTGGCGCGGGTGGAGGAACGAGCACGGTTTACGCGAAGCCGGCCTTCCAAAAACATCTGAAGGGCAACTTCAGACTGGAGCCGGATATTGCGATGAATGCGGATCCGGAGACGGGCGTCGAGATTATCGTCTCGCCGGATGGAATTCCGGCGGATGGTACGTTTGTCGAGGTGGCCGGCGGGACGAGTCTTGCGTGCCCGATGTTCACCGCGCTTTGGGCGGTTGCGAACCAGGCGGCGGGAGGCGGTCCGATAGGGCAGGCTGCGCCGGTGCTGTACGAACTGCCGGGCGATGCGATCACGGATGTCGATGTCAATATCCTGTCGACGCTGGAGAACGTGACTGGTCTGGTGATTGCGCCGCCGCATGGCGGGAACTTCGAAAGTGCGGCGTCCCTGGCGCAGCCTCTGGAGAACACCAGTCGATTTATCAGCGCGTTGTTCCAGAGCGGCTCGACCAGCTGGTTTGTGTTTACGTTTGGCACCGACTCGTCGTTAACGACGGGGCCGGGATGGGATAACGTGACTGGGCTGGGGACGCCGAACGGCGCTCCGTTTATCGATGCGGTGGTGAAAGCGGTCCGGTAGATTTGCCGGCGTTTTGTTCTGCAACAGAATGAGAGGCGGACATTCTGACCGGATGTCCGCCTTTTCCTTTTCGGTGGCGGGGATGGCGCGGGTTGACGCTGCGAAAATGGGGGGCGTATGCTTCGGGTCAGTTGAGGGTGCCCCGAGGGCTGCGCGATGAAAGCTGCGGCTGGTGCGTATGCTTCAGCTTCCGCTCAAAAGGTGTGGTGTCGCGGCGGCCCCAAATATGTTTTCGAGGAGCTTCGATATGACTGCGGAAAAACAAGTGATGCCGCGAGAGGTTAATCCGGATGCGTTGCATGCGTTGATGGGACGGGCGGTGCAGGACATGGGAGCTGCGCTGCAGGCTCCGCTGATTCTGATTGGGGACAAGCTGGGTCTGTATCGCGCGATGGGGGATGGGACGCCGGTGACGCCGAAGGAGCTGGCGAAGAAGACGAAGACGGCGGAGCGATACGTTCGCGAGTGGCTGAATGCGAATGCGGCGGGACAGCTGGTGCAGTTCGACGCGAAGGAGGGGAAGTTTTTTATGACTCCGGAGCAGGCGCTGGTGCTGGCGCTGGACGATACGCCGGTGCATCTGCCGGGTTTTTATCATTTGCTGGCTTCGCTGATGAAGGATGAAGAGAAGCTGACGAAGATTTACAAGACGGGCAAAGGAATGGGGTGGCATGAGCATGAGAAGGGATTGTTCGAGGGGACGGAGAGGTTTTTCCGGCCAACGTATTTAGCGAATCTGGTGTCGAACTGGATACCGGCGCTGGAGGGAGTGGAGGCGAAGCTGAAGGCGGGGGCCAGGGTGGCGGATATCGGGTGCGGGCATGGTGCCTCGACGCTGTTGATGGCGAAGTCGTATCCGAACTCGAAGTTTTTCGGGTTTGATTATCACAAGCCGTCGGTGGAGAAGGCGCGGAAGAACGCGAAGGCGGCGGGGGTGTCGGATCGGGTGACGTTTGAGGTTGCGCCGGCGAAGGACTTTCCGGGGAAGGGTTACGACCTGGTGGCGTTCTTCGATTGCCTGCACGATATGGGAGACCCGGTGGGCGCGGCGAAGCATGTGAAGAAGACGCTGGGCAAGGGCGGGACGTGGATGATTGTGGAACCGTTTGCGAACGATGATGCGGCGGCGAATCATAATCCGATTGGACGGATTTTTTATTCGGCGTCGGCTACTGTATGTGTGCCCTGCTCGCTGGCGCAGGAGGTGGGTATGGGACTGGGGGCGCAAGCGGGGCCGGCGAGGCTGGAGAAGGTGGTGCGGCAGGGAGGGTTTAAGGAGTTTCGCAAGGCTACGGAGACGCCGTTTAATATGGTGTTTGAGGCGCGGGCGTAGGGTTGTCCGTTGTCAGTTGTCCGTTGTCAGTAAGAAGAGCAGACAACGGCAAAGGCGAAATGCGGGGATTTCTCCGCTGCGCTGCTCACGATGAGGCTGTGAGCAGCTTCGGTCGAAATGGCGGGATTTTTTTGGCGGTGCGAAGCTTTGCGGCGCGGGACGTGACAGCAACAGCAGATCCCCTGCGGGGATGACAACCAGAAAGGCAACGACAACCGCTGCTTAAGACCTTCGCTAGCTTAAGACCCTGGCTGGCTTGAATTAGATCTGTTCGACGACGACGGCGGTGCCGTAGGCGAGGACCTCGGTGACGCCCTGCATGATCTCGTTGGCGTCGTAGCGGACGGCGATGACGGCGTTGGCGCCGAGTTGGGCGGCGTGGAAGGTCATCATGGCGTAAGAGTCCTGGCGGGTCTTCTCGCAGAGTTCGGTGAAAAGTGTGATGTCGCCGCCGATGAGGGTCTGGAGTCTTCCGCCAACGGTGGCGAAGACGTTGCGGGAGCGGACGACGATACCGCGAACGACGCCGACGTTGCGGACGATGCGGTGGCCGGGGACTTCGAAGGCGGTGGTGACGAGGGCGGGGTTGAGCGAGGAAACGGGTGGTGGGTAGGTGGACATTGAGGTATGACTCCTGTGTTGCGAGAGATTGTACGTCAGGAGTGGGTGCGGAGTTCCGTAGGAGTTGTCCGTTGTCCGTTGTCAGTTGTCAGTTCTCAGTTGCCCGTTGTCGGTTGGAAGTGAAGGCGGTGCTGGGGAGAACCGAGTTTTTACTGAGAACTGAGAACGGGCAACTGAGAACTCACTTGGCGGAGAGGGTGTTGACGAGGTTGGTCACGGCGCCGGCGTCGATGGCCTGGGCGGCGAGGGTGACTCCGGTGCGGAGGTCGGGCGTGAGGCCGGCGGTGACGAGGACGGCGGCGGCGTTGAGGAGGACGATGTCGCGGCGGGGACCGGATTCGCCGGAGAAGATGGCGGTGAGGATGCGGGCGTTGGTGCGGGCGTCGCCGCCTTGCAGGGTGTCGATGGGGGCGCGGGTGAGGCCGACGTCTTCGGGCGTGACGGTGCCGAGGGTGATGACGCCGTTGTGGACTTCGGCGAAGTGGGAGGGACCGGAGATGGAGAACTCGTCCATGCCGGTTTTGCCGCGGTCGGTTTTGCCGGTTTCGCCGTGGACGACGAAGGCGTGGCGAGTGTTGAGGAGGACCATGGATTCGGCGGCGAGGGGGACAAGGTGTGGGGCGTAGACGCCCATGACCTGGGCGGAGGCTCCGGCGGGGTTGGAGAGCGGGCCGACGATATGGAAGACGGTGCGGATGCCGATGGCGCGACGGACGGGCAGGACGCTCTTCATGGCGGGATGGAGCGAAGGCGCGTGGAAGAAGGCGAAGCGATGCTTGCGGAGAGAGGCGGCGCCGTCGGCGGGAGAGAGGTCGACGGGGATGCCGAGGGCTTCGAGGACGTCGGCTGATCCGCACTGGGAGGTGACGGCGCGGTTGCCGTGTTTGGCGACGAGGAGACTGGGGTTGGAGGCGGAGTGGGCGGCGGCGACGAGGGCGGCGGCGGTGGAGATGTTGAAGGTGCCGCTGGAGTCGGCGCCGGTGCCGCAGGTGTCGATGAGGAGGGTGCGCTCGGGCGGGGTGAGGGGGATGGGGGTGGCGGCGGCGCGCATGGTGTCGACGAAGCCGGCGATTTCGCGGGGGGAGGCACCGCGGGTGGCGAGCGAGCCGAGGAGAGCGGCGATCTGGAGGTCGGGGACGCTGGTATGGAGGATGATGGCGAGGAGTTCGGCGGCGTCGGCGCGAGACAGAGTCTCACGGTCTTCAATGATTCGCTTGAGGTAGGACTGGAGGGGCATTGGATTAAGGGTAGCAGGTTGGGGGAGCTGGTTGTCAGTTCTCCGTTCTCCGTTGTCAGTTCGCCGCGGCTGGTGTGTATTGATGGGAGTGGCCGGGGGGTTGCGATGCTGGAGTGGATTGCGTGGGTATCGATGGGCTGGCGCTGGTGAGTGTGGCGGTGATTGTGGTGGATGAGGTGCGGCATCCGCAGAAGATGGGGATGATGAATGTAGTGTGGCCGGTGACGGCGCTCTATCTGAGTGTGGCGGCGGTGTGGTGGTACTTCAAAACGGGACGCAGGATGTCGAAGAACGCGACGACGAAAGATGCGGCGGGAATGACGATGGGAGGAGGCGGCAGGATGGAGAAGCCGGTCGGGGCGCCGACGTGGGCGCAGAGTGCGCTGGCGACGAGTCATTGCGGTGCGGGGTGTGCGCTGGCGGACTTAATTACGGAGTACGTTTTGTTCGCGCTGGCGGTGACGGTGGCGGGGTCGATGTTGTTGGCGAGTTTTGTGTGGGATTTTGTGGGGGCGTGGTCACTGGGAGTGCTGTTTCAGTACTTCACGATCAAGCCGATGCGAAATCTGACGGTAGGGGAAGGGCTGGTGGCGGCGATCAAGGCGGATACGCTGTCGATTGCGGCGTTTCAGGTGGGGATGTATGGATGGATGGCGCTGTTGCACTATGTGCTGTTTCCAGTTCATCCCCTGGAGCCGAACCGGGCGGCGTACTGGCTGATGATGCAGGTTGCGATGGTGTGCGGATTTTTGACTTCGCTGCCGATGAACCGATGGCTGGTGGCGCTGGGTTGGAAGGAGCAGATGGGGTGATGGCTGATTGGCGTTGCGGAGCGGACGCCGCCTCAGTGGGGCGCGGTGAGAATGGTATGATTCGGCGCATGCGGAACTCAAGGGTTTGGGTCAGGAGTGCAGTTGCGGTGTGTTGTATCGGGCTCGCGGCACAGGTGGCGGGCGGTCAGAGTGGCGATCGGGTGGAGGGGTTGCTGGAGAAGTTGTCGAATGCGGCTGGGCCTCCGGGGGCGGAGGAGCCGGTACGGGCGATCATGGTGAGTGAGATGAAGCCGCTGGCGACGGAGCCGTTGAAGTATGACGGGACGGGGTCGGTGATTGCTCAGCAGGGCAAGACGGGGCCGCGCATCATGATCGATGCGCATATGGATGAATTAGGTGGGATGGTGCGGCGAGTGACGCCGACAGGTTTTCTGTCGATGCAGATGCTGGGTGGATGGCTGGACCAGGCGCTGGTGGATCAGAGGTGGGTGATTCTGGGCTCGAAGGGGCCGGTGCATGCCGTGACGGGGATTCGCGATATTCATGTGATTACGCCGGAGGAGCGGACGCGGGTGTTTCCGCGGGATTCGGTGTATCTGGATATCGGTGCGAAGAGTGCTGCGGAGGTTGCGGCGTTGGGAGTGGAACCGGGCGATCCTGTGGTGCCGGATTCTCCGTTCCTGGTGATGAATGGGACGAAGAATTATCTGGGCAAGGCGTGGGACGACCGGATTGGCTGCGCAGTGCTGCTGGAGGCGATGCGGCGGACGGCTTCGATGCCGCACGCGAACCAGTTGTTTTATGTGGCGACGGTGCAGGAGGAGGTTGGGCTGCGTGGTGCGAGGGCAGCGGTGAATGTGGTGAAGCCGGATATCGGGATTGCGCTTGAGGGCGGGATTACGGGCGATATGCCGGGAGCGCGGCCAGAGGAGACGCAAGTGAAGCTGGGCGCGGGGCCGGGAATGTTTCTGTACGACTCGAGCACGATTGCAAACCGGAAGATGGTGGCGTTTACGCGGAAGACGGCGCAGGCGAAGGGACTGCCGCTGCAGGTGGATCTGGTGCAGGGGTATGGGGACGATTCCGCGGAGATGCAGACGATGGATGGCGGAGCGCCGACGATCAACCTGGTGGTGCCGGTGCGGTATACGCACTCGCACAACGGGATTGTGAACCGGCAGGATTTCGATCAGGCTGTGGATCTGGTGGTGGGGATGCTGGTGCAGATGGATGCGAAGACGGTGGAGGAGTTGAGGGATTTTTCGCCTGCACCTTGATGTTTGGGGCAACGCGTAACGGTGATCAAAAGGATAAAAGACTGATAGGAGAGAAGGGAGAATCTGTGGCGAGAGCTCTCACCACAGACTCTCTTAGTTTCTTTCTATTTTTTGACTTTGGGGTTCTTCACTGCGCTCAGAATGGCAGCTCTTTTCTTCCTTGGCCGGTCATTCCGATGGGAATGGTGATGGCGATAACCGCACGATTGTGCGAGTTCGCGTTGCTGCGGGTTGTTTTCGTCCGATACACTTAAACGGCGGTCAGGTCGCAAAAATACCCTATGAAAATTCACGAGTATCAGGCTAAAGAGATTCTGCGGAAGTATGGTGTGCCGGTTCCCGGCGGCGAGATGGCAACGACTCTGGAAGAGGCCGATATCGCGGCGAAGAGCTTGTTTGGCGCGGGAAACAAGGTCGTCGTAGTGAAGGCGCAGATCCACGCAGGAGGCCGCGGCAAGGGCGGCGGAGTGAAGCTGGCGAAGTCGCTGGATGAGGCGGATGCGGCGGCGAAGGCGATCCTGGGGATGCAGCTGGTGACGCATCAGACTGGGCCGGCGGGGCAGAAGGTGCAGCGTCTGCTGATTGAAGAGGGTTCGGCGATTGAGCGCGAGCTTTATCTGGGGCTGGTGCTGGATCGGGCTTCGGCAAAGATTGTGTTTATGGCTTCGCAGTCGGGTGGCATGGAGATTGAAGAGGTCGCGCATAAGACTCCGGAGCTTATCTATAAGGAGTACATCGATCCGGCGGTGGGGTTTGTGCCTTACCAGGCGCGGAAGCTGGCGTTCAAGCTGGGGCTGAAGCCTACGCAGATTAATGACGCCGTGAAGTTTATGACGGGATTGTATAAGGCTTTCGTCGATACGGATGCGACGCTGATGGAGATCAATCCTTTTATTACGACGAAGGATGACCGGCTGCTGGCGCTCGATTGCAAGATTAATTTCGATGACAACGCGATGTTCCGGCATAAGGATCTGAAGGAGCTGCGGGATTTGTCGGAAGAGGATCCGCTGGAAGTGGAAGCGAGTAAATTTGCGCTGAACTACATCAAGCTGGATGGCACGATTGCGTGCATGGTGAACGGCGCCGGGCTGGCGATGGCGACGATGGACATCATTGAGTATGCCGGCGGCAAAGCGGCGAACTTTCTCGATGTGGGTGGCGGAGCAAACCAGGAACAGATTGAGAATGCGTTCGGGATTCTGTTGAGCGATCCGCATGTGAAGGCGATCTTCATCAATATTTTCGGCGGGATTTTGCGGGTGGATGTGCTGGCGACGGCGGTAGTCGCTGCGGCGAAGAAGTTGAATGTGAAGCTGCCTATTATTTTGCGGTTGGAAGGGACGAACGTGGAAGAGGGCAGGAAGATCCTTAAGGAATCCGGTCTGAAGTTTGAAGTGGGTTCGACGATGAAAGAGGCTGCGGATTTGGCTGTTGCGGCGGCGAAAGGCTGAACCACTATGTTCGACGGAATCGGCCATTTTAGGGAAAATCCTGCGAGAGGACGCAGAATCGCAGCGGCCTTTGCCGGGTTTGTCTTCGCGTCTACATTTGGCAGCGCCCTTGGATCGCCGACGGGAGAATTAACTTCTTCCGAGAGAGCAGCGGTGCGATCCATTGAGACGATTAGCCAGGTGCAGCTCATTTACAACTCTAGCTATCCCGATCATGGTTTCGCCTGCTCAATGTCGGTACTTGGTGGCACTTCAAATGCTGGGCAGGCGACCGCACAAGCGGCGCAGTTACTTCCGCCTGACTTGATCTCAGGCAAGAAGGGCGGTTACAGCTTCAAGATATCCGAATGCAAGCAGGTGACCGTTGCCGAAAAGCCGATGGTCATTAGTTTCAGAGTGTTTGCAGTTCCGGATAACCCGCGCAAGGGCAGAGGTTTCTGCACGAACGAATACATGAAAATTACAGTCGACCCGAATGGCGGGACGAACTGCACCGAACCGCTCCAGCAATGAGTGGCTCAGCCAAGGATTAGACAGGGAGATAGATATGGCAGTTCTGGTTGATAAGAATACGCGGCTGATTGTGCAGGGGATTACGGGACGTGAAGGTTCGTTTCATGCGAAGGCTTGTGCGGAGTATGGGACGAAGGTTGTGGGTGGCGTGACGCCAGGGAAGGGTGGGACGACGCATGAGGGTTGGCCGGTGTTCAATACCGTGGAAGAGGCGGTGAAGGAGACGGGGGCGAATGTGACGGTGATTTTTGTGCCGCCGCCATTTGCTGCGGATGGGATTCTGGAGGCTGCGGCGGCGGAGGTTCCGCTGGTGATCTGTATTACTGAGGGGATTCCGGTTCTCGACATGGTGAAGGTGTGGGAGTTCGTTAAAGGATCGAAATCGCGGCTGGTGGGGCCGAATTGTCCGGGAGTGATTTCTCCGGGCAAGGCGAAGGTTGGGATTATGCCGGGGCGGATTCATAAGGAAGGCAATGTCGGGATTGTTTCGAAGTCAGGGACGCTGACGTATGAGGCGGTGTACCAGTTGACGACGCGCGGGATTGGGCAGTCGACGGCGATTGGGATTGGCGGCGATCCGATTATCGGGACGACTCATATCGACGCGCTGAAGTTGCTGAACGAGGATCCTCAGACTGAGGCGATCATCATGATCGGCGAGATCGGCGGGTCGGCGGAAGAGGCGGCGGCGAAGTACATCAAGGAGAATGTGAAGAAGCCGGTGGTTGGATTTATTGCGGGGCAGACGGCTCCTCCGGGACGCAGGATGGGACATGCCGGCGCGATCATTTCGGGCGGCGAAGGAACGGCTGCGGAGAAGATGAAAGCCATGGCGGAGGCCGGGATTACGGTGGTGAAGTCGCCGGCGGAGATTGGCGAGGCGATGGCGCGGGTGCTGGGGAAGGCGTAGGGGTTTGGTTGAAGGGAACTTACCCCAGGGGCTAAAGCCCCCTTTGAGGTGTGGGTTGAGAGACCCAAGGCTAAAGCCTTGGGCTACCTAGAAGCAAAGAGCTCACTACTTGGAGGCAACGACTTCACTACCTAGAGGCAACGACTTCACTGCCTAGAGGCAACGACTTCACTGCAGACCCTTCGAACCAATGCGGGGATCTCTCCACTGCGCAACAGACGATGGGACCGTCTGTTGCTTCGGTCGAGATGACGCGGTTTTTTGTTGGAAGAGAGAGCTGGCAACGGCAGAGACGAAATGCGGGGATCTCTCCACTGCGCAACAGACGATGGGACCGTCTGTTGCTCCGGTCGAGATGACGCGGTTTCTTGTTTGCTTCGGTCGAGATGACGCGGCTTTTGTTTGGATGACGCGGTTTTTGTTTGCTTCGGCTGATGACGCGGTTTCGGTTTGATAGAAATAAGGCCGGAGAGTAAGTGCTCTCCGGCCTTGTTGTTTTGTTGGGGTGATTATTTGATGGGGTTGCCGGTGGGGTCGAAGAACTCGATTGGGGCGATGTTCAGCTCCTTGAGAGGGGCTTCGATTTTGGATCGATCACCGACTTCAACAATGATGAGGTGGTCGGGGTGGATGTCGGATTTTGCGACGCGCTCGACGTCCTGCGGGGTGACGGCGAGGTAGGCGGCGGGCAGCTTGGCGTAATAGTCGAGGGGACGTTTGTAAAGAAAGATGGAGGCCATTGCGTTGGCAGTGGCGTTGGTGGTTTCGAACTGACCTGGGAGGGATTGAACGCGAGCGATCTTGGCCTCCTTGACTTCGGCATCGCTGGGAGGCTCGGACTGAATGCGTTTCAACTCCAGCATCAACTGTTGGGTGGCAGGGGCGGTGACGTCGGTTTTGATGAGGCCGCCGGCATAGAAGGCGCCGCCTTCGCGATAGGTTGCGAAGATGGAGTTGGCTCCGTAAGTATAGCCGTGGGTCTCGCGGAGGTTCATGTTAATTCGGCTGGCGAAGGCTCCGCCGAGGGTGTAGTTCATGACTTGAATCGCCTGAAGGTCGGGAGTGGTGACGGGCAGGCCGAGTCCGTAGACAACGATGGCTGTCTGGGGGGCACCGGGCTTGTCGACGAGCGCGATGTGAAGGGTTGGAGGTGCAGGAGGCGCCGGCAAGGTGACATTGGCTGGAGCCGTTCCGGTCCACCCGCCGAAGTATTGTTCGGCAAGCCGCCGTGCTTCTTCGAGGGAGACGTCGCCTGAGAGGATGAGTGCGGAGTCTGCCGATCCGTAGTGGTTCTTGTAGAAGCTGGTGATGTCGTCTCGGGTGAGGCTGCGAACGCTGTCCAGAGTGCCGATGGGCGATTCGCCGTATGGCTGGTCGCCAAAGAGCAGGCGCGGACCGACGCGGCGCGCGGTTGCGATGACCGAGTCAGTTTCCTGAGCGATGCCGACGAGCCGTTGCTTGCGAAGGCGATCGAGATCCTCGGGACTGAAAGCAGGGTGAAGGATGACGTCGGAGAGGAGATCGAGGGCGGCATTGGTGTTGTTGGAGAGAAGGGTAATGTTAGCGGAGGCTGCATCGACGGTTGCGCCGGTGGCGATGCGTGCGCCGATACTCTCAATGTCGTCGGCGAGCTGGGTGGAGTTGCGAGTTGTAGTGCCTTCGTTGAGCAAGGCAGCGGTAAGGGTGGCGAGGCCAGCCTGGGTGGGCACGTTATTTTCGCTGCCGGCGCGAGAGACGACCGTGGCGGAGAGAACAGGGAGCTGCTTGTCTTCGACCAGATAAACTTGCATGCCATTCTTCAGCGCGAAGGTTTTGGGGACGGGAAGGGTGAACGCTACGGCGGGACCAGCTTTCGGCACGGTCTTGCGCCAGTTTTGCTGATCCTCAAAAGCGGCGGTGTAGGGGGGCGTGAGTTTGACGTCTGCGTCCGTGTTGGCCGGGGCGCGGGGGACGTCGTTGACGACTTTTTTGCCGGGGATGCAGGAGACGACTACGGCCTGATTTTTGTTGAGGTACTTCACTGCAGCCTGTTTGAGGCTGGCGACGGTGGCGGATTGGTATCGTGCAAGGTCTTTGCTGAGATAGCCGGGGTCGCCGGTGTACTGGTTATAGCGGTCGAGGGTGTCGGCGACTCCGCCGAAACCGCCGAGGCGCTCGAGGCCAGTGATCTTCCGCGTGAGGTCAACTGTGCGGGCCGATTCGAGCTCTTCTTTGGTTGGGCCATCGGTTTGCAGTTTGGCGACCTGCTGCCAGAAGGTAGCCTCGAGGTCTTCAAGCTTGACGTTGGGCTTGGCGGTGATGGTGCACTCGGTGATGCCGGTGAGTTTGAGCGAGTTGTTGAAGCAGCGGACGGATTGCGCGACCTGCTGCTTGTAGACGAGTTCCTGGTTGAGACGGCTGGCCTTTCCGCCGCCGAGGATCGCGACAAGAAGGTCGGCGTCTGCGTCGCCCGGAGTGAAGGCGGCGGGTGTGAGGAAGGCTATGCGGAGCTGGGAGAGTTTGACGGTGTCGGTGACGGTGGCGCGTTTCTGTTCTGCGATGGGCGCGGTGACGGTGGTGACGGGATCGACCTTGGGACCACGCGGGATGGGGCCGAAGTATTTGGTGAGAAGAGCCTTCAGCGCGGCTGGGTCGAAGTCACCGGCGATGGCGATGCTGGCGTTGTTTGGGGTGTAGAACTGCTTGAAGAAGTCGCGGACGTCGTTGAGGCGGGCGGCTTCGATGTCGGCATGGGAGCCGATGACGTCTGCGTAGTAGGGATGATCACCGGGGAAGAGGAGTTGATAGACCTTTTCGCCGGCGAGGTCGTATGGCGTGCCTTCGCCCTGGCGACGCTCGTTGCGGACGACGTCGCGCTGGTTGGTGAGTTTTTCGCGGTCGAGGCCTTCGAGGAGGAAGCCCATGCGGTCGCTTTCGAGCCAGAGGGCGAGTTCGAGCTGGTTGCTGGGGACGGTCTCGAAGTAGTTGGTGCGGTCGAAGTCGGTGGTGCCGTTGACGTCGGTTGCTCCGGCGCCCTCAACGTATTTGATGTATGCCTTTTCTCCGACGTGTTCGGAGCCTTCGAACATCATGTGTTCGAAGAGATGGGCGAATCCGGTGCGGCCGGCGCGCTCGTTGAGCGGAGCGACGTGGTACCAGAGATCAACGGCGACGAGGGGGAGGCGACGGTCCTGGTGCATGAGGACGACGAGGCCGTTGGGCATGACAAATTTTTCGTACTTGAGCTCCGGAACTTTCAAGGCCTTTGCCGGGGGCAGAGTATCGGCGGCGTTGGCGATGGTTACCGGGACGAGACTGAAGAACAGCACGGCGGTGAGCGCACATTTGGCAAGGGACAGGAGTGCTTTCATCTTTTCTCCATGGAAGCTGAGCGAGGCATTTAAAGAGTGCCTGCGTACTCGGATAGGAATCGGTTGGGAGGATGATATCAACTGGGGAGCAGGATTGGCTTTCCGGCAGCGTGGGGGCCGCGGGATTTGTATACTTCCGAGCATGCGTAAACCTGGTTTAGTTCTTGTCCTATCGCTGATGGCGTCTGCTGTGCCTTTGCGGGCTCAGACGAGTGTTCAGGCTGTTTCCGTTTCGTTTCCTGCCGCACGGTCGGCGAAGGCGCTGGACGGGCGGCTATTGTTTCTGCTGTCGAACGATCCGTCGGAGGAGCCGCGGATGCAGATCGACGATACGCCGCTCAGTCAGATGGTGTTTGGGGTGACGGTGGATGGAATGAAGCCGGGGCAGAAGATCGCGGTGGGCGATTCGGCGGCCGGGTATCCGGTGCGGAAGTTGAGCGAGGTTCCTGCGGGGGACTATACGGTGCAGGCGGTGCTGGATGTCTACGAGACGTTCCATCGGGCGGATGGGAAGACGATCAAACTGTCGCCGGACCGCGGTGAGGGCAAGCACTGGAACCTTGCTCCGGGGAATTTATATAGCAAGCCGCGGAAGATTCATGTGGGGCCGGGCGGGGCGCCGATCGCGATTTCACTGGATGAGGCGATTCCGCCAATTGTGCCTGAAGCAGATACAAAATACGTGCGGCACATCAAGATACAGAGCGCTCTGCTGACGAAGTTCTGGGGGACGCCGATGTATCTCAGCGCGATTGTGCTCGTCCCGGAGGGTTTTGACGAGCATCCGCAGGCGCGTTTTCCGCTGATGATCTTTCACGACCACTTTGTGTCGGGATTTGACGATTTTCGGACGACGCCGCCGGATCCGAATCTGAAGCCGGACTATTCGGAGCGGTTTCATCTTGCGGGATATAACCGGATTCAGCAGGAAGAGGCTTATAAGGAGTATCAGAAGTGGATTAGCCCGGGATTTCCGCGGGTGCTGGTGATGAAGATTCAACATGCGAATCCGTACTATGACGATTCGTACGCGGTGAACTCGGCGAACCTGGGGCCGTATGGGGATGCGATTGAGACGGAGCTGATTCCAGCGGTGGAGAAGCAGTTTCGCGGGATCGGACAGAGCTGGGCGCGGTTTATGTATGGCGGGTCGACGGGCGGATGGGAGTCGCTGGCGGTACAGCTCTTTTATCCGGACGACTACAACGGGGCTTTTGTGGCTTGTCCGGACCCGGTGGATTTCCATGCGTATATGACGCGGGATTTGTATAAGGACGACAACATGTTCTACCTGCAAGGGGCGACGAAACGGGTGGAGCAGCCGGCGATGCGGAACTATCTTGGGCAGACGCTGATCTCGATGCGCGACAACATTGCGTATGAGGCGGCCCTGGGGGATCACGGGCGATCGGGAGATCAGTTCGATATATGGCAGGCGGTGTATTCGCCGGAAGGCGCGGATGGGTATCCGCAGCCGATCTTCGATAAGGAGACAGGGGTGATCGATCACAAGGTCGCTGAGTATTGGAAGGAGCATTACGATCTCGACGCGAAGCTGCAGCGGGACTGGGGGACGCTGGGGCCGAAGTTGCAGGGGAAGATTCACCTGTATGTGGGAGAGGCGGACACGTATTTTTTGAATGATGCGGTTTATCTGATGGAGGATTTTTTGAAGACGACGGGAACGCCGGGTCACGGGGTTCCGTATGAGGGCGAGGTGAAGTATGGGCCTCGGGCGGAGCACTGCTGGAATGGGGACCCGACTTTGCCGAATGCGTATTCGCGGCTGCACTACAACACGATGTATCTACCGCAGATTATGGACAGGATTCAGAAGACGGCTCCGGCGGGGGCGGATCTGACGAGCTGGAAGTATTAGGGGTGGGGTCCGGGGCTAAAGCCCCTCTTTTGGCGATGATTTTTCGTGGGGCTAAAGCCCCACGCTTAATCCCAAAGACAAAGACAAAGACAAAGACGACAGCAGATTCCCTTCGGGGATGACAACAAGAAGAGCAACAATGGCAGAGGCAAAGTCAGGTCTGGCGGCGGTAGATCCAGGTCTGCGGCGGTAGAAGAGGCCGGCGGTGAAGAAGACGATGGCGACCATAAGGGCCAGACGAGCGTGCAGCAGGTTTCGCACGCGGAGGCTGATGAAGGCGTCTACGAGCCACGCGGCGAAGCCTACGAACCATATCCAAGCTGTCTTTCGCATCATCACTCATGCTCCCGGAGGAAAGTTGCGGCCAGAGGAACGGGCGCAGATTCGGTGGCCTTGTTCTACACTAAGTACTTGAGACTCACCTAGGAGAAATACGTTGTCACAGCGCACATTCAGCATCATCAAACCGGACGCCGTTCGCAAGGGCAATACGGGGGCCATTCTGGCCGAGATTGAAAAAGCAGGGTTTAAGATTGTTTCCATCAAACGCATGTCTATCTCCAAGGCTCAGGCCGAGGGTTTTTATTACGTTCATTCCGCGCGTCCCTTTTTTGGGGAATTGACAGAGTTCATGTCGAGCGGGCCGATTTTTCCGATGGTGCTTGAGAAGGACAATGCCATCGCTGATCTGCGCAAGCTGATGGGCGCGACCAACCCGGCGCAGGCTGAGGAAGGGACGATTCGCAAGAAGTTCGCTGCGTCCATCGGAGAGAATGCGATTCATGGTTCGGATGCGGAGGATACGGCGGCGTTTGAGATTGGATATTTCTTTGCCGGAATCGAACTGAAGTAGGGACTGAGCTTGGCTTAGCTAAGGGCTACGGGCCGTGGGCGGCAGGTGCGACGGAGTGGTGAAGCTTCGGCGGCCTGCCGTTTGCGATTTTTGCGAGGAAGAAGAGGTTGCGATGACGTTGAAGCTGCCGGACGGGCCGTTCCGGGCGTATCTGTTCGATTGCGACGGGACGATTGTGGATTCGATGCCGCTGCACTACGTGGCCTGGCGGAAGGTGCTGGCGGAGTGGGGATGCGAATTTCGCGAAGACGTGTTTTATGCGTGGGGCGGGATGCCGGTGGCGGAGATCATCGCTGCGCTGAATGTGCAGCATGGGTTGACGATGCCGGTGGAAGAGGTGGCACGGCGCAAGGAGGCGATGTACTGCGAGATTCTGCCGACGTTGAAGGCGGTTCCGGAGGTGATGGAGCATATCCAGATGAGCCATGGGAAGATTCCGTTTGCGGTGGTTTCGGGAAGCACGAGGGCGTCGGTGACGCGATCGCTGGAGGCGCTGGGAATTCTGGAGAAGTTTGAAACGCTGGTTTGCGCGGGGGATTACGCTAGGAGCAAACCTGACCCGGAGCCGTTTCTGATTGCGGCGGAGAGGCTTGGCATGAAGCCGGAGGATTGCCTGGTGTTTGAAGATACGGAGCTGGGGATTCAGGCGGCGACGGCGGCGGGGATGGCTTCGGTGAAGGTGCTGCAGCCGTGGGAACGGGAGAAGGTTGTGAGTTTGGGTCGAGAAAAATAAGAAGCGGCGGGGAGACAAGGCGAAATGCGGGGATCTCTCCACTTCGCAGCAGACGATGGGGCCGTCTGTTGCTTCGGTCGAGATGACGGGGCTTTTGTTTGCTTCGGTTGAGATGAAGTGACTTTGTGACGGCAATCGTGTTTTGTGCAATCGAATTGAAATTGGAAACCAAATAACAGCGGTTATTTGGTGAAGAGATTGAGATCGATGGATTCGCCCATGGCCTTGTAGCCTGCGTCGCCGGGGTGGAGATGGTCGCCGGAGTCGTCGAGCGGGAGAAACATGCCCGGGTGGGTGGGGTCGGAGGTCACCTTGTCGAAGTCGATGACTCCGTCGAACTGGTTGGTGGTGCGAATCCAATTGTTGACGGCCTGGCGCATCTCTTCTCCGGCGGGGGACTGATATTTTGCGCCGACGAAGGGTGTCAGCGTGGCGCCGATGACTTTGATTCCGTGCGTGTGGGCACGGGTGGCGAGTTGGCTGAGGCCGAAGATGAGATCGGCGGCGGTGACGACGTCGTAGGGATTGGCTGGATCGGTGGCGTGGCCGATGTCGTTGATGCTCTCCATGATGATGAGGTAGCGTACGCCGGCCTGGGCGATGACATCACGGTCGAAGCGGGCGAGGGCACTGGGGCCGGTGGTGTCGTGGAGGATGCGGTTGCCGCCGATGCCTTCGTTGAGAACGCCGAGAACAGCGGTTTTCTTGTTGGCCTGTAGACGGCGAGCGAGGATATCGGGCCAGCGGGCGTTGGCGTCGCGTGTGCTGTGAGCGCCGTCGGTGATGCTGTCGCCGAAGGCTACGATGGAGGCGCCTTTGGCGGGCGTTTGTACATCGATTCCTTTGAGAAACGGCCAGGAGAAGATTGGTTTTGGAGACACGAGCGCCGGGGCCGCGACGGTGTTGCCGTCGGCGACGTAGCTGGTCTGGTCTGCGAAGCCGTGCTGAGTGACCTGGCGCATGGTTTGGGCGGGGAGGAAGAGGCTGACGGCGACGTCGGAGAGGGCGGGGAGTTTGAGGCTGGCGGGGTCGCTGACGACGAGGGCGCCGGGCGGAATAGTGACGGTGGGGCGGCCGCCGAAGGTGAGGGCGGTGGCGGAAGCGGGATTGATCTCACCGTTACCGGTACTGAGGGCGATGCCGGCGGCGCCGATGGTGAGCGGGTCGAGGCCGAATTCATTGCTGAGGATGATGCGAACCGTGGGGCCACCGAGAGAGACGTGGACGATCTCGCGGAAGGTGGAGTCGGCGGCGCCGATCTGGTCGTTGCGATTGACGGGTGCAACGGGAGAGGCGGCCCAGGTTCCAACCCAGTGATCCGGCGGTGTGGCTGCGGCGGCTGTGTCGGGGTTGAAACAGAAGAGGGAGAGGAGAAGGAGGAGAGAAAACTTTTGCATGCTTGTGGTCATGACCATCCCGATATCAATTGACTTGAGTTCCATAGTATCGCTGTTTCGCGGAGGCGCGGGCATTGACGTATAGTGGCGAGGGTCGCAGTTTGCCGAGATAATTCTGCACCGAAACGGCCGCTGACGTGCATGGCGACGGGGACAAAACAGAGGAAACATGACGATGAGATGGGTAAAGGTTATCCTGCTTAGCATGACAACAGTGATAGCGGCGCAGGGTTCTGTGACGAAGACGGCATTCGGAACGACACCGAATGGCACGGCGGTGGACCTGTACACGTTGAAGGGCGATGGCATTGAAGCGAGCATCATGACGTACGGGGCGCGAGTTGTGTCGATCGAAACCGCAGACCGCGACGGCAAGATGGCGAACGTCGTTCTGGGCTACAGCGCTCTGGACGGCTACCTTGAAGACAAGACGTCGTACTTCGGGGCGATCGTTGGGCGGTATGGGAACCGGATTGCGTTTGGGAAGTTCTCGCTGGATGGACACCAGTACCAGGTGCCGACGAACGATCATGCGAATTCGCTGCATGGCGGCACGGTTGGGTTCGACAAGCTGGTATGGCAGGGCCGCGCGATTGCGGATGGGGTGGAGATGACGCTGGTGAGTAAGGATGGCGACCAGGGGTATCCGGGCACGCTGACAGCGCATGTGCGGTACACGGTGCACCACGGGGCGCTGCGGATCGATTTCAGCATTACGACGGATAAAGATACGGTGGTGAACCTGACGAATCACTCGTATTTCAACCTCGCGGGCAACGGCAAAGGAACCATTCTGGGCGACGAATTGATGCTGCCTGCGGACAAGTACACGCCGGTGGATGCGGGTTTGATTCCGACCGGGGAGCTGGCTCCGGTGGAGGGAACGCCGTTCGATTTTCGCAAGGCAACTGTGATCGGGGCGCGTATTCACGATGACAACGAGCAGTTGAAGATTGCAGGCGGCTACGATCACAACTGGGTATTGCGAGGAAAGAATGGGGAGTTGAAGACTGCGGCGCGGGTTTACGACCCTGCGAGCGGACGGGTGCTGACGGTGACGACGACGGAGCCGGGGGTTCAGTTCTATTCGGGCAACTTTCTGAATGGGACGAAGTTCGGCAAAGCGGGAGAGAGCCACGCGAAGAACTCCGGACTGTGCCTGGAGACGCAACACTTTCCGGATTCGCCGAATCATCCAAACTTTCCAACTACGGAGCTGAAGCCGGGAGAGACACGGCACAGCACGACCACGTTTACCTTCACAACTCAAGCGAAGTAAGGCATTGTCAAACGGCGCGGCCCGGGGATTGCCCTGGCGCGCAGGGGTTCGAGTCGATGAATAAGGTTGTCAAGTCCGCAGATGATGCGGTTGCAGATGTCAGCTCCGGCATGACGGTGATGCTGGGAGGCTTCGGCCTGTGCGGCATTCCGGAGAACCTGATTGCCGCGATGGTGCGGCGCGGGATTACGGGATTGCATACGATCAGCAACAACATGGGCGTGGATGGTTTCGGCATGGGGCTGATGCTCGAAGCGGGAATGATTGCGTCGCATGTCGGAAGCTACGTTGGGGAGAACCGGCGGCTGGAGACGCTGGTGCTGCAAGGGAAGCTGGATCTGACGCTGGTTCCGCAGGGAACTCTGGCGGAGCGAATTCGTGCGGGCGGGGCGGGGATTCCGGCCTTTTACGTGCCGACGGGGCTGGGCACGGTAGTGGCTGAGGGCAAGGAGACGCGCCAGATCGGTGACAGGACGTATGTTCTGGAACATGCGCTGCACGCGGACGTGGCGCTGATCAAGGCGTGGAAGGGCGACCGGTTGGGGAACCTGATCTATCGCAAGACGGCCAGGAACTTCAATCCGGCGATGGCGACTGCGGCCGACCTGACGATTGCGGAGGTTGAGGAACTGGTGGAACCGGGGGAACTCGATCCGGACCAGATTATGACGCCGGGAATTTATGTGAACCGGATTCTGGTGGGAGCGAAGTACGTGAAACCGATCGAGTCAAAGTTTATTAAGGCTGGGGGTGCGGCGTGACGGGGAAAGAGCGGATTGCGCGACGGATTGCGCGAGAGTTCAAAGACGGTTTTTATGTGAACCTCGGGATTGGCCTGCCGACGATGATTGCGGGCTATATTCCTGAGGGGGTCGACGTGATGTTTCAGTCAGAGAATGGGATGCTTGGGGTGGGAGGGCCGCCGACGGCTGAGCAGGAAGATCCTGACCTGATCAATGCGGGGAAGCAGACCGTGACGGAGATTCCGGGGTGCTGTTTCTTCGGGAGCGATGCGTCGTTTGCGATGATACGCGGCGGCCACATGGATATGAGCGTTCTGGGGGCGATGCAGGTGGATGAGCATGGCAATCTTGCGAACTGGACGATTCCAGGCAAGATGGTGAAGGGAATGGGGGGCGCAATGGATTTGGTGGCGGGGGCACGGCGAGTCATCGTCGCGATGGAGCACCAGACGAAGGATGGCGCTTCGAGAATTTTGAAGGAGTGTACGCTGCCGTTGACTGGGCAGAGCGTCGTGCACGACATCGTGACGGAGCTTTGCTGGATCCATGTGACTCCTGCGGGGCTCGTTCTAACGGAAGTGGCCGAGGGGGTCGATGCAGCTGCGGTGCAGGCGCGTACCGAGGCAAAGCTGATCGTTTCTCCGGACTTGCGTGTGATGACCGTTGCAGCGTCGTAAGCGCGGTTGACACTATTGCGATAGGCTCATCGCCTTGATTCCATTGGGAAACCGTGGCCTGGCGGAAGGGTGATTCTTCATAGCCGCTGCACAAACGGGGCATAGGCATTTTGGTGGGGGGCGTTCTACCATAGAAGGTATGAGCGAGGTTTTAGACGAAGTCAAGGACCTGGTGGGAAATACAGCGAAGTACACGCGGAACAGCCCGTATTCGTCTACGGTTCGAGTGAATGAGCTGCTGACGGCAGAGGGGTCTGAGAAAGAGACGCGACATATCGAGCTGACGCTGGGCCAAGGAATGACTTATACGCCGGGAGATTCGGTAGGAATTCTTCCGGCGAACCGGGCAGAGGCTGTTGCGGATACGCTGGCGGCGCTGGGGTTCAGGGGCGACGAACGGGTGCTGGATCACTACAAGGTAGAGATCAGCCTGGAAGAGGCTTTGCGGACGCGCTTGACCATTGGAAAGCTGGCGCGAGGCAGCGTGGGATTGTATGCGAAGCTTGCGCCGGAGGTGGAGGGTCTGCAGGCGATGGCGGGGCCGGCGAACAAGGCCCGCGCAGAGGACTATTGCTGGGGGCGGGAGCTGGTGGACCTGGTGACGGATTTTCCAGGGGTGGTGAAGGAGCCTCAGCAGCTATTCCATGTGCTTCAGCGACTGGTGCCGCGGCTGTACTCGATTGCGTCGAGCCAGAAGATGCACAGAGATAATGCGCAGACGACGGTGCGGGTGGTTCGGTACGAGACGCATGGGCGCAGCCGTCAAGGTGTAGCGAGCGGGCAACTGGGCGATCGCGCAGCTGTGGGCACGAGGCTGCCGATTTTTCTGCATTCGAATGTGAACTTCCGAATGCCCGAGGACACGTCGGCTCCGATGATCATGATTGGACCGGGGACGGGAATTGCACCGTTTCGCGCGTTTCTTGAGGAGCGGCAGGCTACGGCTCAGACCGGAGATAACTGGCTGTTCTTCGGCGAGCAGCGAGAGAAATTGGACTATCTGTATCGCGAACAGTTTTTAGCGATGCAAAAAGATGGAGTCCTGACGAGGCTGGATACCGCATTTTCGCGGGACCAGGCGAAGAAGGTTTATGTGCAGGACCGGATGCAGGAGCATGCCGCGGACCTGTTCGAGTGGCTGGAGCGGGGGGCGTATTTCTACGTTTGCGGCGACGCGACGCGCATGGCGAAGGATGTCGAGATGGCTTTGCTGGACGCGATTGCGAAGGGATCCAATGGGACGCTAGAGCAGGCAACGGAGTACCTGGCGGCGATGAAGAAGCAAAAGCGTTACCAGAGAGACGTGTATTAGAAGCAATCTGCTTTGATAAGCAACATTCATGGGAGATTGATGCGTCCAGTCAGAGCTGGGCGCATCTGCTCTTAAGGCCGTAGTTTCAGGTCAGTTTTCAGAAAAAGGAGATTGCTATGAACGTCGTGGTGTATGGAGCTACGGGAAATGCAGGCAGTGAGATTGTGAAGGAGTTGCTTCGTCGCGGACATACGGTGACGGGGGTGGCCCGCAATGTGGATTCACTCAAGGGGCAAAAGGGAGTGACGACGAAGGTGGATGATCTGTCGAATGTGGACACGATTGCAGCGATTGTGAAGGGCGCGGACGCGGTGGTGAGTGCGTATCAGCCTCCGCCTGACAATACGGATGCGTTGGTAGATGTGACGAGACGTGAGATTGAGGCTGTGAAAAAGTCGAGAGGGCCGCGTCTGCTGGTGGTTGGCGGAGCGGGGCTGCTGGAGGTGGCGCCGGGCGTAACGCTGATCAAGTCGGGATATCTGCCCGCGGAGTATATACCGATCGCGGTCTCACACGAAAAGGCGCTCGATGTACTGCGAGCATCGGGAATCAACTGGACGTATCTGAGTCCGGGAGCGTACTTCGTGCCGGGAGAACGAACGGGCAAGTTTCGGCTGGGAACAAAAGAGCTGGTTAGCGATGCGAAGGGGGAGAGCAAGATTTCGTTTGCGGATTATGCGATTGCGCTGGTGGATGAGATCGAAAAGCCGACGCATGAAAGGGCTTCGTTCTCCGTCGGGTATTGATGTGGTTTTGAGGAAGAAGACGGCGTGAGGATCGCTGTCTTCCTTTTGATTTCAAGTTTGAGGTCTAGACGCGGTAGTAATCACCTCGCCAGTTGACGATGCTTTGCTTGATGGCTTTGGGCTCGAGGTTCTGGGTGAGGGTTTTGCGAACGAGGGCCGGGAGTTCAGCGTCGGAGGCGAAGCGGAGAGCGATGAGCTGCGGGACGGAGAGCTCGTCGATGTGCGCGCGATCTTCAGCGGGGAGGAGCGCGGCAAGGCGGAGACGCTCTTCGAGGCGGATGATGCGGTCCTGCGCTTTGAGAGTGCTCCCACGACCGATTCCCGCCATGACGAAGAGGACGACGGCCATGGCAATCCACCAGAAACCGAGCGCCCAATGAGCGGGCCAATGGTGGATTGTGACATAGATGGAGAAGATGAAGTTGAGCAGAAGCATGGGCAGCACGAAGAAGTGAAAGGGCGGATACCAGCGCGTGTAGTTGTTGAGACTTTGTGGAGTGGGCATTGACGACCTCTCGGGGTGGCTTTGACGATGGGCCTCAGCATACCATTTTGCGATAGGCTTGAGAGATGGCCGATGGGGTAAAGAAACGGATTGGGGTCCATGTCGGGACGGCGGGTGGGACGTGGACGGCGGTCGAACGCGCGGTGGCAGCGGGGGCAAATACGTTCCAGATATTTTCTTCGAGTCCGCGACAGTGGCGCGCGGCCACGGTGAAACCGGATGACGCGCGGAAGATGCGGGACTTGAGGGCGAAGTATGATGTGGGGCCGGTGTCGTTTCATGCAAGTTATCTGATCAATCTGTGCAGCCAGACGGAGAGCGTGCGGGTGAGCAGCGTGGGGGCGTTTCGCGGCGAAGTGGAACGGGCGCTGGCGCTGGGAGCGGAGTACCTGGTGCTGCATCCGGGGAGTTGGAAGGGATTGACGCGGGATGAGGGATTGCGGCTGGCGGCGGAGTCGATTGAGAGGGCGGTCGATGGAGTGAACTTTACGCAAACTACGGGGCAGGAGAAAGATTTTCGGATTTTGATTGAGAATACGGCGGGGGCGGAGTTTTCGCTGGGTGGAAAGCTGGAGCAGGTGGCGGAGCTGGTGGAGAAGTTGAGGCCTTGTGCGCCGGTGGGAGTGTGTCTGGATACGTGCCATGTGCATGTGGCGGGGTATGACCTGGTTTCCCCGGATGGTTATGTGGAGACGATGATGCTGGTGGAGGATACGGTGGGGTTTGATGCGGTGAAGGTGTGGCATTGCAATGATGCGAAGGCGCCGATGGGTTCGAAACTGGATCGGCATGAGCATATCGGCGAGGGGACGATTGGGCCGGAGGTGTTTCGGCGGCTGCTGCATGATGAGCGGTTTGGGGGTGCGGCGTTTATTGCGGAGACGCCGGTGGATGCTCCGGGGGATGAGGCAAGGAATGTTGGAGTGTTGCGGACTTTGGCTGCGGGCTAATCGGGCTGGCGAAGGCCACTCCACGCTATAATCCGATGCATTGATGGCCTGCACGCTGGCGTAAAAACCCTGGGCCCTTCCAGTGACGGCTATTTGCTGAGGAGGGTCTATGAATGCTGAGGCGAAGGCGAGAGCCGGGAAGACGAGCGCTCAGGTTGCCGCGATCGTGGTCGGCCTGAAGTCGAGGTTCCTGGAAGGATTGGATCCGGCAGAGATTCAAACGATTGTGTCTGCTGCGACGTTGAAGCGGTTCAACAAAAATTTTCTGATGATCAGAGAGGGCGAGCGCGCCGAGCATTTTTTTCTGATGCTGGACTGGGGGGCGCGTCATTTCACGATGTCGCCCAAGGGAGAGAAGGTGGTTGTGCAGTGGCTTTCGCCCGGAGAGGTGACGGGATCAACGAGTTTTTTGTCAAAGCCTGTGGGGTATGTTTTGAGCACGGAGGCGGCGAAGAACAGCTCTGCGCTGGTGTGGGACCGGGCTACGATTCGGTCGCTTGCGGCGACGTGCCCGAGGTTGATGGAGAACGCGCTGATGGTGGCGTATGACTACATGGTGATGTTTCGTATTCTGCAGGTTACGCTGCGCTGCCAGTCGGCTCCGGAGCGGCTGGCGCAGGTACTGGGATATCTGACGAAAGAGATGGGGCAGCGAGTTCCCGAGGGATTGGAACTCTATGTGAGGAACGAGGAACTGGCGCACGAGGCGAATGTGACGGTCTTCACGGTGAGCCGGTTGATGGGGGAGTGGCAGCGGAAGGGGCTTCTGACGAAAAGCCGAGGCAAGGTGGTGGTTCGGTCGCCTGAGAAGTTGATTCAGATGGAGGCCTGAGCCTTTGGCTCGAATGTGTTCGAGCGGCCTGTTTGCAGCGGAGAAGAACTGCAAATGCTCGCTCCTTGCGCTAGAGCAACGACGTGAGCGACAGGGGATGAAAGGCTTAAGCCTGAGAGCGGCACCGTCAATCACAGGTGTGGGCTTGAGATTTGGCGGAGGCACCAGCAGTTGGGACCGGTTCGGATTGTAGTTGTAGATGATTTTGAGCCATGGCGGCGTTCCATTATTTCGATACTCGAGAAAGATTCGATGCTAAAGATTATTGGGGTAGCTTCGGATGGTTTGCAGGCGGTGCAGGTGTGCGGAGAGCTTCGGCCTGACCTGGTGGTGCTCGACGTTGGACTTCCGAAGCTCAATGGCTTCGAAGCGGCGAAGCAGATCCGCGAGGTCTCGCCGGATTCGAAGATATTGTTCGTGAGCGCAAATTCTACTCCGGAGATAATGCGGGAGGGTATGCGGTTGGGTGCGGCGGGGTATGTTCTGAAACCGCGTGTGCTGTCCGATCTTTTGCCGGCGGTGAAAGCCGCAGTGGCCAATGAAGAGTTTCTCCGTTTCACCATTTTTCCCGGCCCGGAGACTGCTTTAGAGTAGTTGAGGCGCATTGGCGGATCGATAGCGGCCAGGCTCGGACTTCGCGGGCCGGACGGTTACAATCGACGCAGTAGGGGTGCTGTGGGTTTTGTCATCTGGGATGAAGGTTGTGGTGGCGTTGAGGGTGGAACACGATAGGATGAATGCGCTGGAGCCTGGAGGAGAGGATGAAGATCAGGTTCTTTGGATTCGGTTCTGGGGTTTTGATGTTGGGGCTCGGTGCGGCGGTCGCCGGAATTTACGCGAGAAATCCATTGATTCCACCAGCGCTTTATCCGGTGCAGGGCGCTCCGTTCACGGCGACGATTGAGTCTGTGTGGGGAGGTACTCCCGCGCATCGGCCTGGAAGAGAGATTACGAAGGTTATTCGAGATACTGGTGGGCGGGAACGGATTGAATCTCCGGCGATGGAAGAGACAGTCGTCACTGGAGAGCCGGCACGATTCGATATCTACGATTTTGTCCAGGAAAAGATGATTGAACTGGACCCGCAACACAAGATTGCGATCGTCAGGCGCATGGAACATGTTGGTCGGTCGATCAAGATTGACCTTTCGGCGAATCCAGATCTTCCGGGACGCCCGGTGAAGGGGGTGGAGTATCTCGGCATGCAGCAGATCGCGGGACAGGAGGCGTGGGGGCAGCATCTTGACCAAACCTTCCACGATGCGGATGGACATGCGAAAACGCTGGTGCGTGATCTTTGGCTGTCGACGGTGTACAAGATGCCATTGATGCAGGTCCGGGAAGATGGTCAGTTGGGAAAGTTGACGCAGCAGGTGATTCGCTTTGAGGCGAGCGAGCCAGAGGCAAGCCTGTTTGAGATACCGACGGGTTATACGGTCGTGCTGCGTTAGTGAAACAGGCCGCTAAGAGAGTGTTTTCGGCTTTTTCTTTACAATGAAGAGATATGCCAGAGATTGTGAAGGATGAGAACGAACAGCCGCAGCGCTATGCGCCTTCTGAGATTGAACCGAAGTGGCAGGCTCGCTGGGACGCGGATATGTCGCTGTATGCGGCGGAGGGGTATGATTCGGGCAAGCCGAAGTACTACTGCCTGGAGATGCTGCCGTACCCGAGCGGGAAGCTGCACATGGGGCATGTGCGGAATTACTCGATTGGCGATGCGCTGGCGCGGCATATGTGGATGCGCGGGTATAACGTGTTGCACCCGATGGGGTGGGATGCGTTTGGTCTGCCGGCAGAGAATGCTGCGCTGAAGAATGGCGTGCCTCCGCGGGAGTGGACGCTGGGAAATATTGCAGCGATGCGGAAGCAGATGCAGCGGATGGGGTTCAGCTACGACTGGGCGACTGAGGTGACGACTTGCCTGCCGGAGTATTACCGGTGGAACCAGTGGTTCTTTCTGAAGATGTTCGAGAAGGGGCTCGCGTATCGGAAGAAGAGCAAGGTGAACTGGTGTCCGGAGTGCCAGACGGTGCTGGCGAATGAGCAGGTGATTGGCGGGCGGTGCTGGCGGCATGAGGATACGGTCGTCGAGTTGCGGGATCTGACGCAGTGGTTTTTGCGGATAACGAAGTATGCGGATGAGCTGCTGGACGGGCTCGACAAGCTGGAGGGGTGGCCGGAGAAGGTCCGGACCATGCAGCGGAACTGGATTGGGCGGAGCGAAGGGGCTCATGTTGAGTTCTTAGTTGCCGGTTCTCAGTTGTCAGATGAGAACGCGAAGATCACGGTGTTTACGACGCGGGTGGATACGATCTTTGGGGCGACTTCGGTGCAGCTGGCTCCCGAGCATGCAGTGGCGAAGGCGTTTGCGCTGGAGGATGATGCGCTGCGCGTGAAGATTGAGGGGCTGTTGGCCGAACAGCAGAAGGCGCGGGAGAGCGATGCGCTGGGTGCGATTGAGAAGCATGGCGTGAATACGGGGCGGTTTGCAGTGAATCCTTTCAACGGCGAGCGGATGCCGATCTGGGTGGCGAACTACATTCTGGCGGACTATGGGACGGGCGCGATTATGAGCGTGCCGGCGCATGATGAGCGGGACTTTGAGTTTGCGACGAAGTATGGGCTGGCGGTGCGGAGAGTGGTGGCTCCTGCTGTGGCCGAGCAAAAGCAAGAACAAAAACGAAATACAGGGGTCCTTCACTCCGTTCAGGATGACAGCGATTTTGTGATGAGCGAGCTTCCTTATCTGGGTGAAGAAGAGGCAGTGTTGATCGGATCGGGGGAGTGGAGCGGGCTGGGATGTGTCGAAGCGCAGCAGAAGATGGCGGCGTTTGCGAAGACGAAGGGATTTGGCACTCCTACGGTTACATATCGGTTGAAGGACTGGGGAGTGAGCCGGCAGAGGTATTGGGGCACGCCGATACCGATGGTGTATTGCGACCAATGCTCGCCGGATGAGCCGATACCGGTTGCGGAGAGCGAATTGCCGATTCTGCTGCCGGAGCAGATCGATATTACGCAGACGAACGGTTCGCCGCTGGGGCGGGTGGCGGAGTTTGTGAATGCTACGTGTCCGAAGTGTGGCGGAAAGGCGCGAAGGGAGACGGACACGATGGATACGTTCGTCGATTCGAGCTGGTACTTCTACCGGTATACGGATGCGAAGAACGCGAAGGCACCGTTCGATTCGGACAAGGCGAACTATTGGTTTCCGATCAATCAGTACATCGGCGGGGTGGAGCATGCGATTCTGCATTTGATCTACTCGCGGTTCTGGACGAAGGTGATGCGCGATCTGGGAATGATCAGGAATGGCGAGCCTGCGGAGCGGTTGTTTACGCAGGGAATGGTGATCAAGGACGGCGCGAAGATGTCGAAGTCGAAGGGCAATGTGGTGAGCCCGGACTTGATGATCGAGCGGTATGGGGCGGATGCGACGAGGATGTATGCGCTGTTTGCGGCTCCGCCGGACCGGGATCTGGAGTGGCAGGAGGATGGGGTTGCGGGGATCAGCCGGTTTTTGGGGAAGGTGTACCGGTTGACGACGAAGTACAGAGCAGCGATCGTTTCACGCGGTGACTGGTGCGGCGAGAAATCTGCTGAAGGGCAGGCGTTGTTGAGGAAGCTGCATCAGACGATTGCGAAGATCACACGTGACTTTGATGGGCGCTGGCATTTCAACACTTCAATCTCGTCGATCATGATTCTGGTGAACCAGATTATGGACAATGAAGCCGCGATGGATGGGGGCAAGGTCGCGCCAGTGGTTATTGCTGAGGTATTCCGCGGATTGATTATGCTGCTGGCTCCGTTTGCGCCGTTCTTTGCGGCAGAGATGTGGGAACAGATTGGCTGCGAGGGTGCGGTGTTTCGCACGGCGTGGCCGGTGGCGAACGAAGAGCTTGCGCGGGAAGATGAGGTTGAGATTCCGGTGCAGGTGAACGGGAAGCTGGTAAATGTGGTGAAGGTGCCGGCCGGAAGCGATGAGGCGGCAGTGAAGGCTGCGGCTTTGGCGGATGCAAGAGTAACGATGCGAATTGAGGGAAAGACAGTAGTGAAGGTGATTGTGGTGCCGGGTAAGCTTGTGAATCTTGTGGTGCGCTAATCTCTGCCACCCCCATGCGAAGAGATACCTTACCGGGATGGTAGCTACAGTGACTATCGAGTCGCTACGAGATGGGAGGCATCGGCCCAGTTTGTCTTGAAGCCCTTGCTCTTCAGTAATTTTTCGATTCGCAGGGGGGCGGTGGTACGGCCGCGCATCTCCAGCTTATAGAAGTGGACCTCAACAAGGACGCTGCGCAGCGCTGGGGCGGTGAGCAGGTCGCCCATACCGAACAGCACTTCTTCCTCGAATCCTTCGACATCGACCTTGATGACGTTTGGAGGTCGCCCGAGGCGCTGGGCTACGGTGTCGCCACGGCTGATGACCATGGGAACGGAGTCTACATCTTCTCTGGCGGCATCGGCGTCGGTCTGGATGTGATTATCGACGGAGCCGGCTTCGAGGACGAGCCTGCCTACGGCATCGGCATCTCCGAGCGCGATGTTTTCTATCTGGAGCCAGGTGCAGTTGGGGATGCGCTCGCGAATCTCCTGGCAGGCTTCGGGACCTGGCTCGAAGGCCACGACGAACCCGTCTTTGCCGACCCACTGGCAGAACTGCTCGGTGTAGAGGCCGACATTGGCACCGATGTCCCAGACGATGTCTCCCGATTTGACGGCGGAGACGAGTGCCTGGTGAAACTTCTCCTCATACGAGGAGGACGGGCGGACCCGATTGATGACGCGTATGAGGCCGGTTTTGCGGGCGATGGACCGCGCCCTTATGAGCATTGGATTCATTAGATGGAAGATCCTGCATGCTGGCTCGATTTAGGTTGCGGTTCAGCCAGTGTGCCAGACCCACTTCCTCGCGGCTTCATGGGTACTATAACACTGTGGCCCGGAGAGCCGGCGTGCCCGAGATGACGCGCAAGTTGCATGCCAGAAGGCGACTGCCGAAGGAGATGAGTTTTGGAGCGAATGGATGGCCACACGCCGCCGGTGCGAGGGACGCAGTCGTTCGTGCATACGCTTTCGGAGTGCTGGCGGCGGCCTTCGCTGACGGCGCTGGAGGTGCTGTGGCGATGGGCGTACGGGATTCCGGCGGTGCTGGTGTTGTGGCATTTCGGGCAGAAGATTCTGCAGACGATGCCGGTGGACTTTCGGGCGTTGCGGAACATGACTGTAACCGACCCGATGGGGTCTGCGGAGACGATGGCGAAGGCGATGGATGCGTTGTTGCCTCCGGTTTTACATGTGGCGTTGTGGCTCGGGCCGCTGCTGCTGGTGACGTGGGTGGTGGTATCGACGGTGGGGCGAACGGTCGTATTGCGACGAGCGGATGTTCGCCTGCATTCGAGGGTGGGGACGCTGATCGTGCTGCAGGCAGTACGAATCGTAGCGCTTCTGGGAAGCTTTGCGGTGTGGTTCTGGTGCATGGAACGGGTGGCGGAGTGGACGGTGACGGGACCGGTTGCCGCGGGAGGCGAGCCGAACCTGGTGGGTTATTTTGCGCTGGCTATTGTGGCGACGCTGGGATTGTTTACGCTTTGGGCGGTGGTGAGCTGGGCAGTGTCGGTGGCTCCGCTGCTGGCGATGCTGAAGGGGCTGGGGGTGTGGGGAAGTTTGGCGGCGGCGTTTCGGCTGGGGCCGTTGAAGTCGAAGCTGGTGGAGATCAACCTGGTGATGGGGATTGTGAAGATTGCATTGATGGTGCTGGCGTTAGTGCTTTCCGCGACTCCGTTGCCGTTTGAGAGCGTGGCGACTGCGGAATTTTTGATGTGGTGGTGGGCTGGGGTGACGGTGCTTTATTTTCTGGGTTCGGATTTTTTTCATGTGGCGCGGCAGGTGGCCTATCTGCAGCTCTGGCGCGCGTATGAATCTGGAGACGAGCTATTTCGCAGGTAGGGGCGAATTGCGATCGGGTTGATTGTGTGGAGTTTTAAGTTGGTGTGGCAGGAAGACTGACGCCCTGGTTGCGCGTCCTGTTGGGCGACGAAAGTTTTTTTGCGGTTGGGTGCGAATTCTGCATCTTAGGTCGTAGGCCCTTTATTTCCTCCCGGGAGAAAGACCATGTCTGCTGCACTGTATGTCGTTGGATATCTCTTTTTGATAGGCGTTATTTCTTATTTGGCGTATCTGAGCCATATTCCTGACTCTTACATCTTTGCGATGGGCGTCATCTTGGTTGGGATTGGCGTGATGATGGGTCTGGAGAGCGGTCGGCAGAAGGATACGCATCGCTACCGATAGTCGGTGTTGCCGGCCCCGTTTACACTGGGTAGGTGGATACCTCTACGATCGTTATTCTGGATTTTGGATCGCAGTATACGCAGTTGATTGCACGGCGTATTCGTGAATTCAATGTTTTTTCCGTGGTATTGCCTTGTACTGCTCCACTGGAGCAGGTAAGGGCGCTCAATCCTAAGGGTGTGATTTTGTCAGGCGGGCCGTGCTCGGTGTACGACGCCGACGCTCCAGCAGCGGATAAAGGTGTGCTGGAGCTTGGCGTGCCCGTGTTGGGGATCTGCTATGGGTTGCAGTTCATTGCGCATCACCTTGGGGGGAGGGTGGTGGGGGCCGCGGCGCGGGAGTATGGACACGCTGAGGTGACAGTGGTGGCGGAGACGCCGCTGTTCCGTGGGTTGCCGGGGACGCTGAATGTTTGGATGTCGCATGGCGACCATGCCGAGACGCTGCCGCCAGGGTTTGAGCTGACGGCGAAGACGGCGAATGCAGTGGCGGGGATTGAAGACAGGGCGCGCAAGATCTGGGCGGTGCAGTTCCATCCGGAGGTGGCGCATACGCCGTATGGGATGGAACTGCTGCGTAACTTCTGCCTGGATATCTGCGGAGCGAAGCAGAATTGGACGCCGGAACACTTTATCCAGTCGACGGTGGAGCGGGTGAGGGCGCAGGTTGGCGATGGTCATGCGATATGCGGGTTGAGCGGAGGGGTGGATTCTTCAGTTGCAGCAGTGCTGGTGGCGAGGGCGATTGGGGATCGGCTGACTTGCATCTTCGTGAACAATGGGGTGTTGCGAAAGGACGAGTTTGCGAAGGTTCAGAAGACGATGCGCGAGCAGTTGGGGCTGAATGTTGTGGCGGTGGATGCGTCGCAGAGATTTCTGGCGAAGCTTGCGGGTGTGACCGATCCGGAGACGAAGCGGAAGGTGATTGGGAACGAGTTTATTGCGGTGTTCGATGATGAGGCGAAGAAGATCTGGGAATCCTCTGCCGCAGGCGCTGAAGCGGAGAAGAGTGCGGGGGAGGAGGTCGCGTGGCTGGTGCAGGGGACGCTGTATCCGGATGTGATCGAGTCGAGTAGCGTGCATGGGCCGAGTCATACGATCAAGAGTCACCACAATGTGGGGGGGCTGCCGGCGGATATGAAGCTGAAGTTGATTGAGCCGCTGCGGGATTTGTTTAAGGATGAGGTCCGACGGATTGGGCGCGATCTGGGAATGCCGGAGGAGATTCTGGAGCGGCAACCGTTTCCGGGGCCGGGGCTGGCGGTGAGGATTCTGGGTGAGGTGACTGCGGAGCGGGTGGCGATTCTGCAGGAGGCGGATCAGATCGTGGTGGATGAGATTAAGAAGGCGGGGTTGTATCGCAAGGTCTGGCAGAGTTTTGCGGTTTTACTGCCGGTGAAAAGCGTGGGAGTGATGGGGGATCAGAGAACGTATGCGAATACCTGCGCGGTGCGGGCGGTGGAGAGTGAGGATGGGATGACGGCGGATTGGGCTCCGCTGCCGTATGAGGTGCTGAGGACGATTTCGAGCCGAATTGTGAGCGAGGTGCGGGGGATCAACCGGGTGGTGTACGACATTACGTCGAAGCCGCCGGGGACGATTGAGTGGGAGTAGAGGTCTCTTGTTTCAGAGCTGCGGAGCAGACTTCATAGGGGCGGATTTGCGAGGGGTGGTTTCGACGACGATGCGGGTATTTTTGGCGAAATCGATCTTCTGGCCTTTGGCGATCCAGCGATAGTAGACGGCGCGGGCTGTGCCATAGTAACCGATGCCGGCGGCAGCGTTGGAAGAGATCCCGGTGAGGCTGATGATGGTGCCGACGAGTCCCAGGCCGGCGGCTCCGCCTACGGCGTTTTTGCCGAGCATGTTACCGCCGCCACCGACCCTTCCCTCGTCCTGGTCGAGTGGGCGGCTGGCCATGAGGGCGAGGAGGATGGGCAGGCTGATCTTATCCTGCGGTTTGGATTTGGCCTGGCCCTCGGAGCTGAGAGCGATGTCGCGGGCGGAGTCGGCTCCGGTAAGTTTGGTCTCGACGATGCGGGTTTCTTCGTGGGGAATCTGAAGCTGGCGAAAGTTGAAGGTGAGAACGCCGGTGCGGCCGAACTTACGCGCGGGTTTTGCGCGGCTGACGGAGCCGATGAGCATGGAACCCTGGGGAATGGCGATGGTGTGGTCGGGATTGAAGACGGGTTCGGCTACGGTGGCCTTGATTGTCTCGCCGTCTTTGGAGGTCTCTGAGCTGAGCGGTTCGTCGAGATTGGCCTGGACGATCCAACTGCCGGTATCGGTGTTCGGGAGGGCTGCGGGGGGAAGGGGCTCTTCCCAGAAGTGATGCTTCTTCGGGGGAGCAGCGGCGACTACAGGGGGTGCGGGCTCGGCTGGAATCTCGACGGAGTGCGAGAGTTCTATGGTCCAGGCGGTGCCTTTGTCGATGCGCTGGGGATGGTAGGGAATCTGGGTATAGATGAACTGAACGAATCGGTCACCCTTCTCGGGGGCGGTGAAGATAGCGACATCGCTGCGGACAACGGTGAGGAGGCTGTCGAACTGTTGACGGAGGAAGCCACCCTTGGCCGGAGGGGAAGGGACGGCGCGAAAGATGGGGGCACCGTCGGTGGCGTTGTCTGAGGTGAAAGGGATGGTGGTTCCGTCTGGGAGAACGAAGCTGGTGAAGTGGACGACGGGTATTTTGAAGGGGGTGAAATCGCCTCCCATGGTGGCGCGTATGCGGCGAGAGCGGTCGGAGCGCAGTTCGACGACGCTGCCGGTGACGAGGGTGTCCTTGGGAAGGAGGAGTTTGTCATTGTGATAAACGGGGTAGATCAGGTATGCGCGAACCGGCTGACCGTTGCGCATGGGAAGGTGGTCGTCGATGCTGAGGGCGAGCGGGGTTTCGGCGGGGAGGGTGCCGCCCTCGGTCTGGCAGAGGATCGCACAGGGAAAGAGGGCAACGGCGATGACCAGGGCCGATTTGCAGATCATTTCAGGCAATTCTATGGGGCACAACCTTAAGCAAACATGAACAGAGCGGTGGACAGGCCGCGACTCTTGCGGGTTAGACGCGGCAATCCGCCGAAGGCACGTCGACAAGGTTGGGCAGGTGAGGGTGCTACGCCGTTATGCGGAATAGATATTGAAAAGAATGCAGAAAGGCCTCGGAGCAGCGAAGGTCAGGTGATCGATGGAAACAGAAAAGGCGTTGCATGCAGTGCCTTTGTTATGCATTTCATTTCAGTAGACAGTCCAGATCCGGAGAAAGGCAACCCACCCTTTGCGATGAGACTGCAAAGGATGGGCCACCCTATGTCTCGATGATCCGGCTTAATCTCTTTTATTTGGTTTCGACTTTTTCGTGCCAGGAGTGAGCTTGCTTGAGGGCGTTGTTGACGTTGTTGATGTTTTCGACGCCGGTGGTGTTGAGCCAGTCTTCGAAGGCCTTTGCGCCCTTGACGGCGTAGATGGGGATGCCGTCCTTCCAGGTGGCGCGACCGCAGAGGACGCCGTTGAAGCTGGTGCCGGACTCGACGGCGAGCTCGAGGGTTTCGATGAAGACGGGGTTGGAGACGCCGGCCGAGAGATAGATGAAGGGTTTGTGGGTCATGGTGGCGGCGTCGCGGAAGTGCTGCAGGGCTTCCTTGCGGGTGTAGGCCTTTTCGCCTTTGTAGGCTTTGGTGCCTTCGACGAAGGACATCTCGATGGGAACCTCTACCTTGAGGACGTCGACGTTGTAGCGGGCCTTGCCGAACTCTGCCATGGAGCCGGAGACGACGTCGGGCTTGATTTTTGCGTAGGCGAGGGATTTTTCGTCGCCGCCGTCGGTGGCGTAGCCGACGAACTCGAGGAAGAAGGGGATGTCGTGGGCGACGCATTCGTCGCCGATGCGCTCGATCCAGGCTTGTTTGTGGTCGTTGACGTGGGATTTTTCGAAGGGGGTGTAGTAGAGGAGGATCTTGATGCAGTCGGCGCCGGCTTCCTTGAGGCGGCGAACACTCCAGACGTCGAGAAGATCGGGGAGACGGCCGGGGGTGGTGGCGTCGTAGCCGGTCTTCTCGTAGGCGAGGAGGAGGCCCTTGCCATTGCGGTGTTTGGAGGCGGGCAGGCCGTACTCGGGATCGAGGAGGATTGCGGAGGCGTGCTTGGTGAGGACCTCAGTGACGAGGGTCTTGAATTCTTCGAGGTCGTGAGCGCTGGCGGCGGCTCCGCGCTCCTTGGCAATGGACTTCTGAAGGGAGCCGCGCTGGTCCATAGCGGCGGCGGCGATGACGCCGCGGTGGTCGGAGACGGCTTTCAGTCCTGCTAGTTTTCCTGGGGTCAATTTTTCCATGGGTGCATGTCTCCTGGGAGCGTGGATTTTATTGGGTCTACAGGGCCATTTTACACAGTGCTGCGTGGGGTTTCTCGTACGCGGAATCGATTTGCGTGGGAGAGGGACTTTATCGTTTGCGCTGCGTGCAGATGAGGCCGCGTGAGGCGAGGGCTCGAATTGCAAGTTGACTGCGGGAGAGAAAATGATGCCGCGGCGAAGAATTGCAAGCGATAAAGATTTTTGCAGTGACATGAACATTTTGTCGAATTCACAGGGAGTTGCACTGCAACAGAGACGAGGCGAGTGTAGCGACAAGCGCTGCGATATGAGACGCATCGACGCAATGTGGAGTGGGTTGATACGCGATGGCGGCGGGTTCAACGGGCAAGAATCGCCTTGACAGATTTTGAAGTGGATTGCTACTTTGGACACGTTTTTGAAACTGTTTCTCAAATGCAACAGACGTGCACGACTAATTCATCTATTGGAGAGCTTTATGCATAGAGCGTTAGGACGCCTTCTTGTTGCGACGTTCGTTGTCGCTTCATTCTCCTTAATCGCATCACTTCCAGCGCGTGCTGACGATATTCCGGTCGGATTTATCAGCTACGACGTTACCGGCACCAACGTTGCCCAGTTCGATATTGTGAATCTGACTGGCAGTAACAGTTCGGGCGACGCGTCACTTCCTATTACAACTCCAGTGCAGCTCACGGATCTCAGCCTGACGGTCGATTATTTAGGGGGAGAATCGCAGGTCTTCGGCTCTTCCTATTTCACACTCGACGCCGATGGGCTGTCGTTTGACGGCGAGCAACTCTCGACGCTGGCGGGACCTCCGACGGGTTTGTTTGGAGCTACCGATGCGACGCTGACGGGCGTGTTCAGCCCGGTGATCGTTACGCTGTTCGATGGAAGCATGGTTCAGGTGAGTCCGGGCTTCGTTGCTACGATGAGCGCCGGGAAAAGGAATGCTTTCCGATGGGGATTTGGCCCTGATTACGGCAACGATCGTGCCGGAGCCGGCGACGTGGATGTTGCTGGGAACGGGTTTGATCGGCCTGGTGAGCCTGGCAGGCGTGCGCCGGAAGAAGTTGCTGGCGGTGCGGGGATCCGGGGTCGCACTGGGGCTGGGATTTGCGGTGCTCCTGATCCCGGTGAGTTCGAAGGCGGCAACGGTGAAGCTGAATGCTCTGACGAGCCCGAGTACAGGATCGGCGGGAACGTCGACGGTCAATGTGACGGGATCGGGTTTTCCTTCGGGGACGATCACGCCGGCGAACGCGTTCGTCTCTTTGTCGGCGACGTGCGGCGGTTCTCCTACTACGACGGCGGCTTCGGCCGTACAGAAGATTTTAGGGACGACGGAGAGAATATCCTTCGTCGTTCCGGGATCGCTGGCTGCGGGAACGTACTTTGCTTCGGTGAGCGGGACAGATTCGAATGAGGTGGCATTTTCGAGTGGGAACTGTTCGACGCTGCAGGTGGTTCCGGGACCGTCGCCTACGCTGACGATCGATACAACCAATCCTGTGGACTGGAAGATTGGGAACGGCGCGCTGTCGATCGACTTCAATCCGGCGGGCGGTAATATCTTCAGCATCTTTCCGGTGGGCACGACGGACAATCTGATCGATCTGACGAACGTGAACTCGCATGGTCCGAAAGGGTTCTACATGGATAATGCGGGATTCGGGACGGTAACCGATATACCGGGCTTCGTGAATATGAACGGGTACATCGACTGGTGGGTGACGTATCCTTCGAGCAGCAGCAACGCCTATACGTACACTGAGCATTGGGTGGTTACGCCGAACGATCCGGGGGTCCATGTTTATTTTGTCGCCGACCACTCTGCGAGCGATATTGCGGGTTCGGTTGGTCAGGTTCAGTGGGTGGTCCGCGCAGACCTGAACAAGTTTCCCAATATTTATTCGGTGAATCCGGACCTGAGCAATCCTGGCCCGATTGCTATTCCGCTTCCATCGGCGTCGGAGTATTTTTCGACCGATCCCGGCCGAGCGGTTCAGGATGCTACGGTCGATCTTCACGGCTTTACGGATATTCCAGCAGGATTCACGCGCTTTTTCGGCGACAAGTACGACTATTCGGGCTACAGCTATTTGAACGTGGCGCATGGGGTTTACGGCTCGGAGTACGGTGCGTGGGTGGTGTTTCCGAGCAACGAGTCGATGGTGGGCGGGCCGACAAAACAGGATCTGCTGTTTACGGGAAATCTGGACATGATTGAGCCGTACTCGAACCATCTGGATAATGCGTTGTCGCTGGCCTCGCCTTCCGGAACGGCGACGCACCGGTTGTTTGGGCCGTTCTATGTGCGCTTCAACAAGTTTGGAGGGAGTATTCAAACTCCTGACGATATGTATAAAGACGCTGTGATCGCAGGCACGAGCTTCGGCAACTTCTATGACAATGAGGCACAGCTAGTGGCGGCTGGGTACGTTCCGTCGACGGCTCGGGGGACGGTGCAGGTGCAGGTAAATGGGGTGGCCAGCGGCGTCCCGAAGACGGCATGGGCGGTGCTGAGCGATCCGGGGAAGAATATCCAGTTCTCGGCGCAGGGTGCGCAGTACTGGGCGGACATCAGTCTTACCGGCGCTGCGACATTCCAGGGGGTCATTCCCGGCACGTACCGCTTGTCTGTTTACGATCTTGGGCAGTGGGGCGAGGTTCGACAGGACAGCGTTGTGGTGACGGCAGACCAGGCAACGGTGATTCCGCCAGTGAACTTCGTTCCGGAGAACTTCGGCACGGATGTTCCAGTGTTTGCGATTGGGACGGCGGACCGCTCGTCGCATGAGTTTCTGCATGGGCATGATGCGAACAATCGTGATGACCGCGAGTTCTGGGGAAACTGGAACTACTGGGCAGATTTTCAAGTGAACCATGGTGCGGTGATCTACAACGCGACAGATGGTCCAGCGGGTTTGGCGACCAATGATCTGAGCAAATGGAACTACAACCAGTGGCAGAGCTTTGATCCCGGGCTGTACGGCGGAGTATTCAGCTCCGGCGACGACACGACGGATGGCTACACGTTCGCGATTCCGACCTATGTCGCCATGCTTGGGGGACACACGGGCACCAACGGGGTGACGACGAGGACTCCGGCGTGGACGGTTCACTTTGCCAGCCCGCAGAATGTGACTGATAGCGCATTTGCGGTGCTGTCGGTGTCGCTGGCGGCAGCGGAGGGGAGTCTGACGGTGACTCTGAATGGGCAGCAGCTTGTCTGGCATGTGGTCAATGCAAGCGATGCGGCAGTTCGGAGTGGGCTTTCCGGTTACACGCAGTGGATCGCCTACCAATGGGATACGAGCGTGCTGAAACCTGCGGGGCAGGATAATGTACTGACTTTCTCGGTGAGCCAGCCGCAGGGCGTAGAGTACGACGCGCTTCGCATGGAACTGACCAACACGTCGGCCGACCCTGCCGTCCGCGGCTGGCATGATTACGAGTACCTGTACAAGACAACCGACACCAAGGCGAGCGACTCGATGCCAAATCCATAGAGAGCGATGAAGTTGCTGAACGAAGAAGAGCGCTGCGGGTTTGCAGCAGCGCTTTTTTTGGCAGAACAGGTTGCGAGGCTGCCGGACGGTGTAACACTGTATGGCATGAGAACGGCAAACCCCATGTTGACGCCTCGTGAAGCGGCACGGCTGCTGGGGGTGAGCTATGCAACGATCAAGCAGTGGATACTGAGCGGCAAATTGAAGACGGCGCAAACTCCTGGAGGACATCATCGTTTGACGGAGGCGATGCTGAAGCCATTTTTGCAGAAGGACAAGATGAAACAGGCATCGGAGTCGCGACAACGCTTTCGACGGGTGAGCGGCAGAAACCAGCTGCCAGGTAAGGTTGTGAGCATTCGCATTGAGGGGCTGCTGGCGGAGGTGGTGCTTGCGGTGGGAGATGGGCATGTGACGGCGATCATTACGGCGAACGCGGTTCGCGAACTTCAGTTGAAGAAGGGCGATACGGCGGCTGCTCTGATTAAGTCGACCGACGTGATGATCGAGCGGCTGGACGAAGTCTGAATGGCGACAAGCGCGAGGCGGGGAGCTTAGAGGCGGGGAGCTTAGAGTCGGGAAGCTTAGAGGCGGAAAGCTTAGTCGAGGAGTGAGTCGATGAAGGCTCCGCTGTCGAAGGGGATGATGTCTTCGAGCTTTTCGCCGATGCCGGCGTAGATGACGGGGAGCTTGAGTTCGGTGGCGATGGCGAGGACGATGCCGCCCTTGGCAGTGCCATCGAGTTTGGTGAGGACGATGCCGGTGACGTGAGCAGCTTCGGTGAAGAGGCGAGCTTGCTGGAGGCCGTTCTGGCCGGTGGTGGCGTCCATGACGAGGAGGGTTTGGTGCGGGGCGCCGGGGATAAGTTTTTCCGCGGTGCGGCGCATCTTGTCGAGCTCCTTCATGAGGTCGGTCTTGGTGTGGAGGCGGCCGGCGGTGTCGACGATCAATATTTGGGTGCCTCGGGCTTTAGCGGCGGCACAGGCATCGTAGAGTGCGGCGGAGGGATCGCCGCCTTGTTTGGTTTTGATGATCTGAACGTCGGAGCGCTGGGCCCAGACTTCGAGTTGCTCGATGGCGGCGGCGCGGAAGGTGTCGGCGGCGCAGAGAAGCACGGTGCGGCCTTGCGCGGTGAAGTAGGCGGAGAGTTTGCCTGTGGTGGTGGTTTTGCCGGTGCCGTTGACCCCGACCATCATGATGACTTCGGGCGGAGTGGCGGCGTGGCGGATGGGGCGGGCGACGTCGTCGAGGACGGCTTTGAGTTCGGCTTTGAGGAGCTGTTTGAGGTCGTCGCCGCCCTGGATACCGGTGCGGAGGGCGCGCTGGCGAAGGTTTTCCATGACGAGCGCGGTGGTGGGAGCGCCGAGGTCGGCGGCGAGGAGAAGAGGTTCGAGATTGACGAGTGTGGTCTCGTCGACTTCCCGGGTGAGGGCGATGACGGAGCTGATGGACTCGGTGAAGGACTCGCGGGTGCGGGTGACCGCCTGCTTCATGCGGTCGAAGAGGCCGCGCTTCGGCTCCTGTGGTTCGGGGGCGGTGGGCTGGTCAGGTTCTGTGGGGCGTTTGCCGAAGAGGGAGAAGGCCATGCTCTCTCTAGTTTAGCAATGTGGAGTGGTTCACGAAGGCATTGACATTGGGGTAGCCTGGACGGCTATCTTGGACGACTATGACCCGGTCAGAGCTTTACCAGTTCATCGCGAAACAATCGTTGGCGGTGGTGGGGAGCATTTCGCCGGAGGGCATCCCGCAGTCCGCGCTCGTCGGCGTTGCGGTGACGGAAGGTCTTGAGATTGTTTTCGATACGTTGAACACGTCACGCAAATACAGAAACCTTGTCTGCAATACGAGGGCGAGTGTGGTGGTCGGGTGGGAGGACGAAACGACGGTGCAGTTAGAAGGAGAGGCCTTTTTGCCTGAGGGCGAGGCGTTGATGCGATACAAGAGCGTTTACTTCTCGAAGTGGCCGGATGGGCCGAGCCGTCAGAGTTGGCCAGGACTTGTCTATTTCGTGATTCGTCCGAGGTGGATTCGGTACAGCGACTTTAATCGGCAGCCTCCCTTGATCGAAGAACAAACGTGGGATCTGCCAGCCTGAGGGTCTGGATCACCAGGCGAACGAAGATTGCTCGCTTCTAGGCGTCGACGTTCTGGGATGGCGAGGGGAGTACCCATGAGGTTGGGTGGGGATGATACCTCTGCGGGAGAAGCCTCCTTCCATCAGCTCCCAGCACCATATAGGCGATGAGAAAAACAACGACAAAGGCTACGCCGGCGAGGAGAACGACCAATCCAAAGTCAGGGTTTTTGGTGTCGCGAAGATGAGCGAGGGTGAAGAGGTGTTTCATGAATGGTTAGATGCCATTTCGCCTGTCTGAGGAAAGTGGCGGCAGAGCGGGGAACCGCTAATCTGCTTAGGCGACATGCATGGTGGAGGCCGGCGTGTAGCTTGAGGTTGGAGCGGGTTTTGGGGCCGGGGAATAAATACCGGGGCGCACCAGGAGAAGCAGATAAACGATCAGGATAGCGATGAGGACGAGGCCGCCGATGAAGATGTGGGGCTTGAATCCCATGATGGTTTTATGCCGGGGGAGATCAGGGGGTGGGATGTGTTCGTGCTCGTGGTCTCGTTCGTGGCTGTGTTCGGACATGGAGACAAGCTTACTTTGACAATGCGGCGCTGTGGGTGTGGCGGAGAGATATTTTTTGTCGAGTGAGGATTATTCGTCGCGGCCGGGACGGGACATGAGCTCTCGAATGGCTTCTTTGGGGGGTTTGTTGTGGTGGAGGATTGCGTCCATTTGTTCCGTGATGGGCATTTCGACGGCGTAGCGGGAGGCGAGGCCGAGTGCGGCGGCGGTGCTGCGGACGCCTTCGGCGACCTTGCCGTGGAGGCCAAGGATGATATCGGGGAGCTGGCGTCCGCGGCCTAGTTCGATGCCGACGGCGCGATTTCGCGAGAGTGAGCCGGTGCAGGTGAGGACGAGATCGCCGACGCCGGAGAGACCGGCGAGGGTTTGGCGGCGGCCTCCGCAGGCGATGGCGAGACGAGTCATCTCGGCGATGCCGCGGGTGATGAGGGCGGCGGAGGAGTTGTAGCCCAGGTTGAGTCCGTTGGCGACGCCGGCAGCGAGGGCGATGACGTTTTTCAGGGATCCGCCGAGTTCCACGCCGGGAACGTCGTCATTGGTGTAGACGCGGAGACTTGGCGAGGTGAAGTCGCGTTGGATTGCCTGGGCTATGTGGGGCGAAGCGGAGGCGGCGACGATGGCGGTGGGCATGCCGGCGGCGACCTCCTGCGCGAAGGAGGGGCCGCTCAGTACGGCGAGCGGGTTGTCTGTCACTGCGGCGACGACCTGCGACATGCGAAGAAACGATGTCTCCTCGATGCCTTTGCTTGCGCTGAGGACGATCTGATTTCCGGTGAGCATGGGGGCGATATGGGTGATGACACCGCGCAGGTGCTGCGAGGGGGTGACGCAGAGGAGGATATCGGCCTCGAAGATAGCGCGGGGCAGATCGGAGGTGATCTCAACGCCGGCGGGAAGAGTGAAGCCGGGAAGATACGGCAGGTTTTCGCCGGCTTCGGCGAGCTGTTCGGCGAGAGCTGAGGAGTGGGACCAGAGACAGAGCTGATGTCCTCCGCGACGGGCGAGGGAGATGGTGAGCGCTGTGCCCCAGGCTCCGGCGCCGAGGATAGCGATGCGGCTCATGCGGCTGCCTTTTTTTTGCCGAAACGGCTTTCGGTGCCGGCTAGGAGGCGGCGGATGTTTTCCCGGTGTTTGACGATGATGAGGATGGGGATGAAGAGGACGCCGGCGATGACAACAGGAGTGCGCTGCCGCACAAAGTAGAAGCCGAAGAGCGGGAAGAAAGCCGATCCGACGATCGACGCGAGCGAGACGTAACGGGTGATGAGAAAGACAATGAGAAAGATGGCGAAGGTGCAGCCGGCGGCAGCCGGAGAGAGTGCGAGAAAGACGCCGAGGGCGCAGGCGACACCCTTGCCGCCACGAAAACCGAGCCAGATGGGAAAGACGTGTCCGAGGATGGCAGCGACAGCGGCAACAACGGCGAGATCGTAGTTGCCGGGGGCGACGAGCTGGGCAATTTTGACGGCGAGAAAGGCTTTGCCGCAATCGAGGAGGAGCGTGGCGATACCGAGTCCCTTGGCGCCGGAGCGCGCGACGTTGGTTGCGCCGATGTTGCCGCTGCCGGTGGCGCGGATGTCCTGCTTGAGAAAGATTTTGACGAGGAGGTAGCCGAAGGGAATGGAGCCCAGAAGATAGGCAAGCGGAATGGAGAGGAGCCAGGGGTTCATGGTCGTCTGGATGAGTTTAGCAAGGGTGGGTGAGGAAGATGGGGGGCGTGTTTAGAGGAGGTGATGGCGGATCATCTCAAGGGCGTGCTGGCTGGCCCAGTAGCGGATGCGTTCGCGGTCGCCGGGCAGGTTGAGTTCCTTGACCTGAGTGTGCTGGGAGTCGGCGAGCGCGATGTAGACGAGACCGATTGGCTTGTCGGCATCGGGACCTGGAGCGCCCGGGCCTGGGCCGGCGATGCCGGTGATCGAGATTCCGAGGGATGCGCCGGTGCGGGCGCGAATGCCTTCGGCAAGTGAGCGAGCGACCTCTGGCGAAACCGGCCCTTTGCCGGCGACGAGGCCGGCGGGGACGGCGGCGAAGGTTGTTTTGAGGATGTCGCTGTAGACGACGGCGCCGCCAAGGAAGTAGCGCGAACTTCCCGGGATGGCGGTGAGTCGCTGCGCGAGGAGGCCTCCGGTGCAACTTTCGGCGGTGGCGAGGGTGAGGTTGCGGAGACCGAGGTTGAGCAGCACGACCTCTTCGAGGGATTCGCCATGCGAGGAAAAGATGGCGTCGTCCATCTCGGCCTCGACCTTTTCCGTTAACTCGTCGACGCGGCTCTGGGCCTTGGCCAATGTGGGTTTCGCGCAGAGGAAGTGAAGCTGTATCTCGCCCGCGCCGGCGAGGATAGTGGACTCGACATCGGAGTACTTGCGGTAGATCGGTGCGGTGCGGGCGTCGACCTGCGACTCCGGAATGAGGGCCATGCGCAGGATTCTTTTGGCAAGATGGCGAGGGGGAAGGGTGGTAGCGAGGCGTGGCTTGACTTCATCGGCGAAGAGCGGCTTGAGTTCTTTTGGCGGCCCGGGCAGAAGGATGACGATCTTGCGAATGGGATTGCCGTCCGAGTTGAGCACGGCAGTATCGAGGTATTGCGCCGGTGCGCTGCCGTTCCTGTTGTCGAGGACTGTGGCGCCGTCGAGTACCTGGGCCTGCTTCGCATTGTTGGACGGCATCACCATCTGACGCGCGGCGAAGCGTTTATAGAGGGCGGTGAGGATGGCGTGATCGGTATTGATGGCGATGCCGAGGGCGGCGGCCACGGCCTCGCGCGTGAGATCGTCTTCGGTGGGGCCGAGGCCGCCGGAGAAGACGACGATGTCGGCGCGGGAGAGCGCGATGAGGGCAGCGCTGGTGAGGTGGGCAAGGTTATCGCCGACGATGGTCTTGAAGGCGACCTGAACGCCGAGATCGTTGAGGCCTTCGGTGAGGTAGAGGGAGTTGGTGTCCTGGCGGAAGGGCGTGAGCATCTCGGAGCCGACGGCGATGATTTCGGCGATCATGTGTTCCTTTGTGTTCTCCTTCTGCTGCGGCATCCGGTGTTTGTCTTTGCTGATGCATGTTGTATCAGGAGACGAGCGCCTCTCAATGATAGAGGGTCGCATGAAAGAGATTCGACGGGATATTCGGCGAAATCGAAAGAGGGCTGACGACACCTGGGCGTCAGGTGATCTGCAAGAAGGGTGGAGGGGACTCTAGAAGAGCCGGCGGCCTTCGATGTCGAGGGAGACGTGGTAGAGGGCTTCGCGCGTGGCGAGAGCGGCGTTTCCATCTTCGAGGAAGGCGAGGCCGACTAGATTATTGCCGGAGAGTGTGAGAGTGGCCTCGCGGCGGGGGGTGATGCGGACGATGCCGCGCTGCCCGTGAAGGCTGGCAGCGACGTAGAGATTGCCGCTGACATCGAAGGCGATGCCCTGGGCGCGACCGAGGCCCTGGTAGAAGACGGTCGCGTTGCCGTCGCGGTCGATGGCGTGAATGACCTGGTTGGAGGAGGTTGTGGGGCCGGTGACGAAGAGGGTGCCGGCGTCATCGAAGGCGAGGTGGTACGCCGCGATGCTGGGTTCGAGCGTGGCGTAGACGAAAATTTCGCCGCTGGTGCCGTCGGAGTTGGCGCGGCCTATCTTGAAGATGGTGCCGGAGCGGTCGCCGACGAAGAGATTGCCGTCACGGTCGAATGCGATGCCGGTGGCGATACCCATGCCTTCGGCGTAGGTGGAGACGGCGCCTTGGGGGGAGATGCGGTAGACGGTGCCTTCGGCGCGGGAGCTGGCGTAGAGGTAGCCTTCGGGGTCGAAGGCGAGGCCGGTGGCGTTGAGCAGATCGCGGACGAAGGGACGCATCTGGAAGTCGCGTTGGATTTGAAAGATGGAGACGGGGACGGCCTGGCCGCGCTCACCGGAGACGGTGGCGTAGATGTTGCCGTCGGCGTCGACTGCGGGATTGGCGACGGGATGGAGATTTTCTGCCATGGGGACGGCGACTCGGAGGGGGAGGGGATTGCTATCGGTGGCGCCGCGATGGAGGATGAGGTCGCCGGTGATGGAGCCCTCTGGAATTCGGATGGTGGCGCGGGTAGGGCGGCTGAGGGTGATGGGGGCGGCGATGTCGCCGATGGTGGCGCGGGGAATGTGGGTGCTGTGGGGCTCGAGGTGCTGGCCGTAGACGCCGATTTCGCCGCCGGGCATGGCGGCAGCGGGGGCGACGCGATCGAGATGGGGAGCCGGGACATCCGGTTTGTCGGACGTCAGGAGGGAGCGGAGGGTGGTCATAGCTGGGTTTAGCGTAGACGCGTGTGTACGGGAGTGCAACCTGACGCGTTCAAAAACGCAGCTGAATGAGCTGGGCGACGACGAGGGCGAAGAGGCCGGCGGCTACGTCGTCGAGCATGATGCCGGTGCCGGCGGGGAGACGTTCGAGCTGTCGGATGGGTGGGGGTTTGACGATGTCGAAGAGGCGGAAGAGGAGGAGGGAGATTGCGGCGTGTTTCCAGTCAGCGCGGATGGCGATGAGGGCGATGAGCTGGCCGGCTACCTCGTCGATGACGACGTGGCCGGGGTCTTTGCGGCCGGACTCGCGGGCGACGATGGTGGCGGCGGGGATGCCTATTAATGTGGCGAAGATGGCGGCTACGGCGGTGCCGATGGCGAGTGCGATGGTGGCAGGGTGGAGGATGTGGGCGGCGGCGTACCAGAGGAGGACGGCGGAGATGCTGCCGTAGGTGCCGGGGCCGGGTTTGAGCAGGCCTGCTCCGAAAAAGGTGCCGATAGCCCAGGCCCAGAGGGTCTTCTTTTCGGAGGGAGGGTGGATTTGGGTGGTCGAGTTGGCCATGCTGTCTTCAGTGTATCCCCCTACCCCCGTCAAAGTGTGTCAAAGTCTAAGAAACAAAGGGGTTAAGTCTGGACCATGGGACTTAAAGGGTCTAATTTTCGGGCAAAGTCTTCTATTCAGGCGGGTTATCGGTGCAGGGGGACGCACTTTTTTTGTGAACTGGGTGGGAAAAAGGCGGTCGAGCGCAGCTCGATGCCCACATCTCAGAATCGAGATATGGGGCACCCGGTTTTAAGGCTAGCTGTCGTCGTCGTTCTGGCGATCCGGGACGGGGGTGGAGATTTTGTAGTCGCCGGAGGCCCATTTGCCGAGGTCGATGCGGCGGCAGCGGTCGGAGCAGAAGGGGAAGTCTTCGCTGCCGGCGAGTACGATGGCGCGGCAGGTGGGGCAGCGGAGGGTCTTGATTCTGGAGGTGGAGACCTTCGACATGGCAACTTCATTTTAATACTTTTTGGGGGGTGCGACTGAATACTCTTCCAGTAGAAGTGCGACCAAGGTGCGAAGAGGATGAGCGTACGCGCGTCTAAAAACTGCGAGGGCTACGAATATTACGGGGACTGCGGGGTGTCGCATGAACAGGATTTCGGCCAGGTGGAGATGGATGCGGGTGGTGGGAGGCATCGGTTTGATGCTGCTGTTTTTCTCTGCGTGGGGGAAGGCGACCGGGACGACATCGGAGAGTAAGGCAGTGGCGGAGTTGCGGCCATTGCCGGACGGCGTCACGTTGCCGGTGGAGCTGGACAAGACGCTTCGCTCGGGGAAGACGAGGCCGGGAACTGTGTTTACGGTGACGACGACACAACGGGTTCCGGTGTCGGAGGAGATGTATCTCGAGCGGGGTGCGACGCTGCGGGGCGAGGTGGTGACGTCGACTGCGGGAGATGGAACGGCTGCTCATCCCGCGGTGCTGGTGATTCGCTTTACCGAGTTGAGTTATCGGGGGCAGACGGTGCCGGTGGCGGCGCGGGCGATTGCGGCTGCGAGCCGGTTGGCGGTGGATGATACGTTTCTACCGGCGAACGGCATGACGGACCGCTTTACCTCCAATCCGTCGAGCTGGACGACGCGGCAGGTGGGAGGGGAGCTGGTGGTTCGGTCGGGGTGGATAGGCCCGGTGGTCGGGGTTGGGTTGCGTGCGGTGGGGAGTGCGGATTACTACGGCGTGTATGGTCTGCCGGCGGAGACGGACGAGGTGCGGTTTCCGCGGGCGATAGGAATTTTCTCGACGACGGCGAGGGGAATGTATGGGTATGAGCACGGGGCGAAGCTGGAGTCGGCGGGAGGGGTGACTACGATTACGAGTCCGGAGAGGCATGCGGTGATTCGGGCTGGGGAGGGGCTGCTGCTTGAGGTAGTGGGGGGCGATAGGGCTTCGGGTGGGGAATGAAGGCAGAACAAAGACAGACGCAGATTCTTCCGCTTCGCGGAAGGATGACAAGCTTTTAGCTTAACGGTTTTGGTTGGGTTGTGGAAAGGAGTCGGCGGCTAGATCTTCCCAGGTTGGGTTGGTGGATTCGATGAGGGTGATTTTTTCTTGACGAGTGAAGTGTTTCAGGTGTTTTTCGCGGGCGATGGCGTTGTTGATGTGTTGGAAGCGCTCGAAGTAGACGAGGCGATGGGTTTTGTATTTTGCGGTGAAGCTGTTGGCCGTTCCTTCACGATTTTCGCTAACGCGGCGCAGGAGGCTGTTGGTGACGCCTATGTAGAGGTGCGTGAGCGGCTGGAGAGGATGTAGACGAAATACTCATGGTCTAGCGGCATCGTTCGTAGGGTAATCGGGGAAGGGAAGAGAGGCAACGGCAAAAGCAAAGGAAAAAGCAAAAGCAAAGACAGAAGCAGGTCCTCCGCCTGCGGCGAAGGATGACAAGGTTTGAAAGGTGATGGGCGCTTGTGGCGAAGGATTACAACTAAAATACAAATACAAATGCAAAGGCCATACCGCGCTATGATGCGTGTGTGAGTCTGCCGCTGAGTCCGCCGATACTGCCGATGCTTGCGAAACGGGTTGCGGAGATTCCTGCGGGTGAGCAGTGGATCTTTGAGCCCAAGTGGGATGGGTTTCGGTGTGTGGTGTTTCGTGATGGGGATGAGATTTATTTGCAGAGCCGGGATGGGAAGCCGCTGAACCGGTATTTTCCGGAGGTGGTGGAGGTGCTGTTGAAGCAGCTGCCGCAGCGTTGCGTGCTGGACGGTGAGCTGGTGATTGCGAAGAAGGATGGGCTGGACTTCGATTCGCTGCAGTTAAGGCTGCATCCTGCAGCTTCGCGGGTGAAGCTGCTGGCAGGGGAGATTCCGGCTTCGGTGGTTTTCTTCGATTTGCTGTGGGTGGGGGATGAGGATCTGCGGGAGGCTCCGTTTGCAGAGCGGAGAAAACGGCTGGAGGATGTGCTTGGTGGTGCGAGGGCTCCGGTGCATGTGACGCCGGCGACTCGGGATCATGCGGTGGCGAAGGATTGGTTCAAGCGGTTTGAGGGTGCCGGGTTTGATGGCGTGATGGCGAAGGCAGCGGACGGGACCTATCAGCCGGATAAGCGGGTGATGTTGAAGGTGAAGCATGAGCGGGACTGCGACTGCGTGGTTGCCGGGTTTCGCTGGCACAAGAATGGCGAGGGCGAGGCGGTGGGGTCGCTTCTGTTGGGGCTTTATGATGCGGCGGGCGCGCTGCAGCATGTTGGAGTGTGTGCGAGTTTTACGATGCCGAAGCGGCGGGAGCTGGTGGAGTTTCTTGCTCCCTATCGCGTGGATGCGTTGAAGGGGCATCCGTGGGCGGGGTGGGCGGAGATGACGGCGAGTGGACGGATGCCGGGCGGGCAGAGCCGATGGTCGGCGGGGAAGGATCTGTCGTGGGAGGCGTTGCGGCCGGAGTTGGTTGTTGAAGTGGCGTATGAGCATATGCAGGGTGACCGGTTTCGGCATATGGCGCAGTTTCGACGGTGGCGAATGGATAAGGCGCCAAGGGATTGTACGTATGCGCAGTTGGAGGTTGTGCCGGCCCAGGAGTTGATGGAGATTTTTCCGGAGCGGCGGTGAGGTAATGTGTGAAGGCTGTTGCTTGCTTCCCGCGATCCCAACGAGTTGTCCATGCACATCCAATTCCTGCACTTGTTCGAGATGGCCGTTTGGTGGGCAAGTGAGACACTACTGACGACAGGCCAACGTGCGGGGACCTATCTCTTGAACTGCTGCGGAGTTCAAGGACCGCTGCGGATTTGGCGCACATCGCCTGAATGTGATCTGAATCTATCGGCGGTGTGTGGCGCCGAGATACGTCGCGTCCAACTGATCGATTGACGGACATCCCAATAGGGTGAGGGTAAGATCGAGATCGTTCTTCAGTATCTCGATTGCGCGATCAACACCGGCCTCTCCTGCGGCGGCAAGCCCATAAGCGTAAGCGCGTCCGATCAACACAGCGCGAGCGCCAAGGCAAATCGCCTTAGCGATATCGCTGCCCCGCCGTACGCCGCCGTCCATCAGGACTTCGACCTGGCCACCGACCGCCTCTACAACCTCGGGTAGCGCATGGAGCGGAGCAGAGACGCAGTCTAACTGCCGTCCGCCGTGGTTCGAAACGACGACTGCTTGAGCACCTTCATCTACGGCACGCCGGGCGTCATCGCCAGTAAGAAGTCCCTTGGCCACAATGGGGCCGGGCCACATCTCACGTATCCATCGCAGGTCTTTCCAACTCGCTCCCGCGTGAGAAAGCGCGGCTCCCACATCAACCAGGTCCATCGGACCTTTTCCCGGAATCACAACATTTCCTAGTTTTGGAACTCCGCCATCGAGCAGGAAGGAAGCAAGCCAACGGGGATGCGCGAGGATGTTGGGAAGGAAGCGTGCCTTTGGCAGCAGTGCGGGCGCCAGAAGTTCCTTCATGCCGTTGCGCGGGTCGCGTTCGCGCTTGCCTGCCAAGGGAGTATCGAGGGTTAATACCAGTGCGGAGTAGCCGGCGCGGCGTGCACGGTCAATGGCGCCCTCGGCTGCCTGGCGACCTCCAAGCAGATATAGCTGGTACCAGAGCGGACCGGTGGAGGCGGCCTTCACATCCTCCAGCTTGTGCCCGGAGATGGTTGGCAAAGTGTAGATGGTACCTGCCCTGCCGGCCGCTCGGGCCACGCCTGCCTCGCCGTCTGCGTGCATCAGACGGATGTAACTGACGGGAGCAAGGATGGCAGGGAAAGCGATTTCGTGGCCAAGCACGCTCACGGTCGTTTTGCAGTTATACACCGCAACACCGCCGCGGGGACGAAACGTTGTGTCGCGAAAGGCGCGGCAGTTTTCCGCCAGAGTGACCTCGGCATCCGCGCCACCGTCGAGATAGTCGAAGACCGACCTGGGGACTCTTCGCTCGGCCATCCGGCGAAGATCCTCGATATTGACGATGGAAGATGGGTTCAACTTGCGGTTCGGCATGGGCACGCTGAGGATCGGACTCCTCGAAAAAATATTACTCGGTTTCGCGCCAGGATGCTTCGTTTTGATGTGCTGCCGTCAGTCCGTCAAATTACCGCTCGGTACATAGAACATTTTGGGGAAATGTTCAGCAAGGAAGCACACTCACGATCGATACCAGCAAAACGCGCTTCTCGCCACTTGTTTGCTAGGTCGCCATCTCGGACAGTTGGTTCGCAATGGGGTGCAGAAGTCCTTACCAATACGGCAGCTGTGGAGGTTCACTACGTGAGGTTGCGCTTACTTCGAGCTTTCGCGCCAGGCGCGGTGGGGTCGTCGTCGGGGTCGGGTGTTTGCTGGGTGGGGCGGATCTCTTCGGGGACGTGGCGGAGGTTGATGCGGATGCGATACCAGATGGAGCTGGAGCCGCGCATGCGGTCGATGAGGATGTCGTCTTCGGCGAGGTGCCGCGCGGCTTCGGGGTGAGTTTCTTTCCAGCGAGCGAGGCCGGCTTCGGCGGCTGCTTTGTCAGGGGATTGGGCGACGATGATGAGTGGGTGTTTGGGAGTGCGGCGGGCTGGGGCTTTGCGTGGTTTTGGGGCTGGTTCGGACAGTTTAGATTCGTGGCCGAGTGCGCCGGAAGTATGGGGTGAGTCTGGGAGTGTGGCGGGTCCCTTCGACGGGCTCAGGGCAGGCTCTTCGACTCCAGCGGCTTCGCCGCTTTCGCTCACGATGACGGGATCTGTGGTGGCTTTGGATCGTTTTTTAAAGCGGTGGGCTCCGAAGCCTTCGGCGCTTTGCGCGGAGAAGGATTTTGCTTTGGAGGGTTGGACGCGTTTGGCTTCGCCTTCCTGCTTGGCGAAGTGTGGAGGCCAGGGGGCGTCGCCGAGGCCTTCGGCTTCGTCGCGTGCGGCGAGGGCGAGGAGTGGGTCAAGTGAGCCGGAGGCGGCGTCCATGGCTTCGTGTGGGTTGCCGCGTTCGGCGAAGAGGCGGGGCATGGTGAGGACGGTGAAGTCGGCGGGGTTGGCGTCGGGGACTTCGCGCCAGTGGAGCGGGGCGGAGACGCGGGCGTCGGGGAGCGGGCGGACGGAGTAGGCGCTGGCGGTGGTGCGGTCCTTGGCGTTCTGGTTGTAGTCGAGGAAGACGCCGTGGCGTTCTTCTTTCCACCATTTGGAGCTGGCGAGGGCTGGGGACGCGGCGCTCGACGGCGCGGGCGAGGGCGAGGGCGGCGCGGCGGACTTCGGTGAAGGTCCAGCGGGGATGGATGCGGACGTTGACGTGCATGCCGCGGGAGCCGCTGGTCTTGGGCCAGCCGGTGAGGCCGTTCTCTTCGAGGATGGTTTTGACTTCGAGGGCGACGGCGCGGACGTCGGGCCAGGTGACGCCGGGGCCGGGGTCGAGGTCGATGCGGAGCTCGTCGGGGTGGGCCATGTTCTGCTCCAGCGGATCGATGGCGCGGACGGGGTGCGGGTGGAGTTCGATGCAGCCGAGGTTGACGATGAAGGCGAGGCCGGCGGGGTTGTCGACGACGACCTCTTCGGCGGTGCGGCCGGAGGGGAAGGAGAGAGTGACGGTGCGGAGGAAGGCGGGGAGATCGGAGGGAGCGCGTTTCTGGTAGAAGGGCTCGGGCTGGCTGTCGGTGAGGCAGGCTCCGTTGACGAAGCGCTTGAGGACGATGGGGCGGTCGCGAATGCCTTGGAGGGCTCCCGGAGCGATGGCGAGGTAGTAGCGGACGAGGTCGAGCTTGGTGAGCTGGGTTTCGCGGGAGAAGTAGAGTTTTTCGGGGTGGGAGATGCGGACGGTGTGGTCGTCGATGGTGAGGAGTTCGGCGGTGTCGTCCTTGGGTGTGGTCTTCACGGGGATAGGGTATACCGTGGCCGAGCTGACTTGGAGTGAGATGCGTTTTTAGCGAGTGATGGGAAACCAGATTTCGAGGGGGCCGCGGGTGATGGGATCGAAGCGCTCGTCGTAGCGTTCGAAGTCAGGGGTGTGCGCGGCTTTTACTCCGGAGGAGGGCAGCCAGGTCTGGAAGACAGACTGCCAGAAGGGGCGGATGTCTTTCACTGCGGCAAGAGGGAAGACGGCGTATTCGGCGGCAGGGACGATCATGCGGCCGATGTCGGCGGGGAGGTTGTCGAAGCTGGGGACTTCGTAGCCGGAAAGGTACTCGAAGCGCTGATTGGGCATGTCCATCTGGCAGGTGGCGCCGTAGGTGACCTTGGCCTCGGCTCGGCCGGGAAGAGGGAGAGCGTTGAACTCGTTCCACTGGGGCGGGATGGTTTCGGGGGCGGTGGCGAAGGTGTGCCAGCGGCGGATGCCGGCGAGGTGGAAGGAGGGGAGGGATTGGTAGATGGGCGTGAGCATGCGTACCTTTCGAATCATACTGAGCCAATTCCTGATTAATCTAAGTGGGAACGGTCTCGTTATCCTAGGTGCACCGAAGATTCGCCTCTCGAATTTTCCGGCAACCGTTCAATCACTAGATTGCGCGCAATTATCGGAGGCGCAGCTGCTGATCATCGCCGCCGTCATCGGTTTGCTCAAGAGTTGGATAGCTCAACACGAACTTCGAAGGTCGAACGTACGTCGAAATCGAACGTCGCAATTGGAGATTCAATACCTCCTTCAACCGCCAGACTGCCAACAGCGATCCCTCGATGCGATGCGACTAACGATCAATTTGCAGGGGAAGAATCCGGTTGGATCATTGGCCGAGGGTTCCTTCGAAACCTAGATTTGATCGGAAAACGCTCATGCACTTCCGCGTTCGCTGAAGCCGTATGACATAATCCAGATTTGTAAGAATTACGTGGGCTTGTTGATTAGTTGGCCGATCAGTCTTTTACTCATGTCACAGAGATGTGCGAACCCATGGTATGTGAGCTTTCATTTCTCAATAAACACCACGTCTTGGTTGTCTTGACCTACATCGATATCGATCAAGTGCTAAAATTTATCAGGTACTCGATTCAGGTCATCGATGTCGGATCAAAGGCCTGCGATTAGCACCCGACTTTCTTCCGGTAGCTTGATTCTCCAAGAGGCTGACACTGAATATCACATCTCGAAAGGAGACGACCGTTTCGCTCATTCGATGATGCGTGCGACTACGTCGTAGTCGTGGGATTCGGTGATGAGGGCTCGGTAGAAGGTGCCGGGGACGAGCTCGTCGTGGGGGCCGAAGTCGTTGATGAGGACTTTGCCGTCGATCTCCGGGGCGTGGAGGGGAGTGCGGCCCTGCCAGAGGAGTGGAGTCTCTTCGGATTCGCCTTCGACGAGGAGGTCGATCTCGCGGCCCACCCATGCGGCTTTGGATTTGGTGCTGATCTTTTGCTGGAGCTTCATCAGTTTGTTGCGGCGAGACTGGATGGTGCGCTTCGGGACTTTCAATTCTTCGTCGATGTTGAAGGCAGCTGCGCCTTCTTCGTCGGAGTAGGTGAAGACGCCGAGCCAGTCGATCTTTGCGGCGGTGATGAAGGCTTCGAGTTCTTTGTAGTCGGCTTCGGTTTCGCCGGGGAAGCCGACGATGAAGCTGGTGCGGATGACGATGCCGGGGACGATGCGGCGGGCCTTGGCGATGAGGTCGAGGAAGATCTGTGCGTTGCCGCCGCGCTTCATTGTTTTGAGGACCGAAGCTGAGGCGTGCTGAAGGGGGACGTCGAGATATTTTGCGATGGTGTCGTGGCGCGCCATTGTCTCGAGGAGACGCGTGGTGACCTTGTTGGGGTAGGTGTAGAGGAAACGGAGCCAGCGGAGGCCGGGGAGAACTGCTAGCGCGTCGAGTAATGTTGCGAGGCCGTCGGTGAAGCCGAGGTCTTCGCCGTAGCAGGTGGTGTCCTGGCCGATGAGGGTGATCTCGCGGACGCCTTGGGCGATGAGATTTTCGGCTTCGTGGATGATGGACGACATGCGGCGGGAGCGGAACTTGCCGCGAAGCTGCGGGATGATGCAGAAGCTGCAGGGGTGGTCGCAGCCTTCGGCGATTTTGATGTAGGCGGAGGCGCGTGGCGTGGTGAGGATGCGCGGGGTTTCGTCGTTGTAGAGGTATTCGGGGAGGGCGGCGGTGGCTCCGTCCCATGATGCGCGAGAGAAGCGGCCGGATTGTTCGCGGGCGGTGCCTTCGGGGCGGGAGGGAGTGAAGTCGGACGATTGCTTTCCTGAGAACGACGTGGCAGGGGAACCCACCCTTTGCGATGAGACTGCAAAGGATGGGCCACCCGATGTCGTTGTATCCAGTTTTGTGGCCTGTTCGTGAGCGAGTTGAGCGCCGAGTTCGGTGGGGTGGGAGTGTTGGTGGACGGCGGAGGGAGCTCGTGAAATGAGCGGCTCGTTTGAAGAAGGCGGTTCGCTTTGCGAATGCCCACCTAAACCGCGATGAGACTGCGGTGTAGATGGGGCACCCGGAGTTGTGCCTGATTGCGGGAGGATGTTGAAGGGCGAGTTGGTGGCGTGGCCGGTGGCTGTAAGGCCGGCGGCGGCGAGGATGGCTTCGAGTTCGCCGGTGCCGACAACGGCGTCTACTTCGGGGATGTTCTTTTGGATTTCGTCGCGGTAGCGCTCGACGAGGCAGCCGGCGACGACGATGCGCTGGGCTTTGCCTCCGTTCTGCTGCTTGTGCTGGACCATCTCGAGAATGGTGTTGACGGACTCCTGCTTGGCGGAGTCGATGAAGCTGCAGGTGTTGATGACGATGATCTCGGCGTCTTCGGCGCGGGGGGTGAGCTGGGCGCCGTTGTGATGGAGCAGGCCCATCATGACCTCGGAGTCGACGAGGTTTTTGGGGCAGCCGAGGGAGACGAAGCCTACTTTGGGCTTGGTTTTGGCAGGGATTTCCTGCACTAGATCATCGAGAGTTGCGGGGGGAGTCACAGCCTTCTATTTTAGCAAGTTTCGCCCGAAATTATTGGATTTTGCGCTATAGGTGGTGTCTGAAATCTGCGTTGGTCGGCAGCTGTGACAGGGGACTTAGTTTGAGCGGGATTTGAACATGCTGTAGAACGACCAAGACAACAATAGGTAGCCCGGGATAAGAATTAGCAATACAGTTTTAGGCAATCCCATAGTGATCATCTTGTAAGACATGACTGGAATCCCAACGATGAATGCAACCGAGAGGTAAAGGTATATCCATCGTTTCCACATAACAGCCATCCTCTCAGGGAGTGTTGTCTGAAACAATAGAGAAAGAAACTACGACTATCAAAGCTGAAGAAAGAATCCTCGACTTCCTAGCCGAGTGGCCTGAAAGCACAGCTATGCGAGGGCATTGCGGGCGATGACTTCGCGGTAGAAGTGGGCGCTCATCTTGGGGGTGCGTTTCTGGGTTTTGAAGTCGACGTAGTGGATGCCGAAGCGGTAGGCGTAGCCGTCGGCCCACTCGTAGTTGTCCATGAGGCTCCAGCAGAAGTAGCCGCGGACGGGAACGCCTTCACTGACGGCGCGGTGGAGCTGGGTGAGGTAGTTGCGGAGATACATGACGCGGTCGGAGTCGAAGACGTGGCCGTCGGGGGTGAGGACGTCGGCGGACGAGGCTCCATTTTCGGTGATGTAGATCTCTTTGAGATTCCAGAGTTGGGCGGCGAGTTTTGGGGACCAGTAGATGGCTTCGGGGCCGATGGTGAGCCAGTCGCTCATCATGTGCGGGTAGGATTTGGGTGGCGGGATGACGGCGAAGCCCGCGGGTGAGTCGTCGGCGCGGACGTAGGTGGGGTTGTAGACGTTGAGGCCGACGAAGTCGAGGGGGCTGCCGATGGCGCGCATGTCGGCAGCGGTAAATTTGGGAGCGGCTGCGCCGTGGTGGGCGAGGTAAGCGTCCGTGTATTTGCCTTCCATGACGGCGGTGAGGTATCCGGCGTTGACTTCGCGATAGGCTTTGGCGGCGGCTGCGATGTGCTGGGGTGTTTCGATGATGGGGACAACGGCGGCCGCGTTTTCGGCGAGGCCGACCTTGGTTCCGGGTTTGGCGTGGGCGCGGATGGCCTGGACTCCGAGGCCGTGGGCGAGCAGGGCGTGGTGACGAACCTGATTGACGGCGGCGGGTGGGAGCTTGAGGCCGGGGGCGTGGCGGCCTTCGCGATAGCCGATGTCGACGAAGGAGCTCATCTCGTTGAGGGTCATGAAGTGATGGACACGATCGGAGAGATGCTGGGCGACATAGCCGGCGTAGTTGGCGAAGGCCTCGGAGGTGTTGCGGGATTGCCAGCCGCCTTTGTCTTCGAGGGCCTGGGGGAGATCCCAGTGGAAGAGCGTGCAGAAGGGTTGGATGTTGGCGGCGAGAAGCTCGTCGAGCATGCGGTTGTAGAAGTCGAGACCCTTGGGGTTGGGTGTGCCTGTGCCTTGCGGGAAGACGCGCGACCAGGCGACGGAGAAGCGATAGGTTTTGAGGCCGAGGGCCTTCATGAGAGCGATGTCTTCTTTGTAGCGGTGGTAGTGATCGTCGGCGACGTCGCCGGTGTCTCCGTTGTTGGTCTTGCCGGGGGTGTGGGAGAAGGTATCCCAGATGGAGGGGCCGCGGCCATCTTCATGGACGGCTCCCTCGACCTGGTAGGAGGCGGTGGCGGAGCCCCAGAGAAATCCTTGAGGAAAAGAGCGTGCGCGGGGAGCGGGCGGTAGTGCAGAGGCTGGAGCGCCGAGGGTGGAGAAGATGGAGGGGGTGACGGCTGCGGCTCCGAAGAGACGAGCGAAGGTGCGTCGGGAAAATCGATTGAACAAAGGAGTTTCCTCGGGGGTTTCAGGGAAGTTTAGCTGCTTCGGCTTCGGGGTTCCAATGGTCTTTGCCGCGCAGGAATTTTGCTGGGAGATATTCTTTTGCTTCGGCGGATGTTAGTTGATGGGACCAGGAGACGCGGGTTGATGGGCTTGCACCGGGGCCGGTGGAGTTGGATTCGGCGTAGTACGCGGTCTTTTCGTTGGCGGGATTGTTCCAGTTGTTCCAGCCGGCGGGGTTGAGGTCGGCGGGGAGCGAAGTATTGATATAGATGACGCGGGAGTAGGGACGCCAGGGGCGGCCGAGGCCGATCATTCTGTGCGCTGCGGCGGCGCTGGTTGCTCCGGGGGTCGCGGCGTCCATTGGGGGAGCGGCTTGGTCGATGGTGGTGGTGACCTTGCTATTCAGGATGACGTAGCCGGTGGTCTGGTTGGCGGAGGTGCGCGACTGCGCGGTGATGTAGCCGGGGCCGTTGGAGTTGAGGGTGTCGTGGTCGAAGACGGCGGCGGCGTTGCCGAAGATGTAGTCGACGCCGCCTTCGATGTAGGAGTCGACGTAGTACTGGCGGCCGTAATCGGCGAAGAGGGTGTCCTGGTGGCTGAGGAAGCGACAGTGTTTGAAGATGGAGCGGTCACTGCGGTTGGCAACGGTGACGGCCTGGCCGGTGTTGCCGGCGGTGTTCTCGAAGGTGATGTTGTCGGCTTCAAAGCCGGGGCCGTTGACTTCGACGGTTTCGGTGAAGAAGGTGCCGCCTGCGGTTTTTGCGTTGAGCGAGTTGGTGATGACGACGTCTTCTGGCGATTTACCCATGCCGAGGAGGGTGATGTTGGGATGGTTCTGGGTGATGATGACGCGCTCCTTGTACGTGCCGGGCGCGATCTCGATGAAGACGCGGCCGCCGGGGCCGGGCCAGGGGTGATGATCGAGCGCGTTCTGGATGGTGGGGAAGATGGTGCGGTCTTCGTTGCCGGGGTTGGCGTGGGGGGCGGAGGGATCGACGCGGATATGAACGTCTTGTGCGTGGGCCTGGGCGCGGGCGAGGGTCGGCAGGAGGAGGACGGCGGCGAGCAGCAGGTGGATGCGCATGAGAGCTAGGGTAGATGCAGCGAGTGGCGCGGGCAAATTTTTTATTCAGATGTCTTTTCTTCAGATGCCAAGGAGGCGAAGAATTGCCATGGCGTTGGAGGAGGTGTTGACGCCGGGGTTGAGCTTGTAGTCGAAGGCGAGTGGGTCGCCGGGATCGGGGCTTGCCATGTGTACGTTGAGACCGTGGAGGGTGGCGTCGGCAGCGATTTCGGTAAGGGTGAGGTCATGGGTGGAGAGCGCGCCGATGGCCCGGTTGCGAATGAGAGCGGCCAGAATTGCTGCGGCGGCGGTGCGGCGATCATAGGAGTTGGTTCCGCTGAAGATCTCATCGATGAGGAAGAGGACGGGTTTGCAGGTTGGGGAATTGGCTGTAGAAGCCGCGAGTGTGATTTGCAGGCGCTCTGCTTCGGCGAGAAATTTAGATCGGCTTTCGGCGAGCGAGTCGACGAGAGAGATGGATGCGCAGATTTGAAGGCTGGAGACGCGGGCGGCGGTGGCGCGGACAGGCGCTCCGAGCGCTGCGAGGATGGCGTTGACGCCGATGGCTCGGAGCAGAGTGGATTTGCCGGCCATGTTGGAGCCGCTGATCAGATAGAAGCGAGTGTTCTGGTTGAGCGCGATGTCGTTGCGGACAGCGGTTGTGGCGAGGAGGGGGTGACCAAGTTGACTGGCTTCGAAGGAGGCTGTTCCTGGAGGCAGCATTTCGGGGTAGATGTCGTTGGGGTGTTCGAAGGCGTAGGTGGCGAGGGCATTGAGCGATTCGAACTCAGCCCATGCGGCGAGCCAACGGCGCATGTCGGGGCCGTGGCGGAGCTTCCACCGTTCGATGGCGATGACGCACTGGGTGCCGACGCAGAGTAGAAGCGCAGGGACGTAGTACCACTCCTTTGGCCGCTGGTCGATGAGAGTAAGGATGGTCTGGAGCTTGTTGAGTTGCTGGAGGGAGCGGCCGGTGATTGCAGCTTCGTTCTGCAGATCGCGAAGCTTTGCGGAGGTGAAGGTCTGCTCGCTGAGGAGAGCGAGGCCCTGACGGAGGATGGTGTTGGGGTCGGAGAGGCGGATGGTGCGTTCGAGAACGGGCAGAACGCGATTGCGCACACTGAGAGCAATCAGGCCCTGAACGGCAAGGACAATCATGATGCATGGGATGAGTGCGGACCACGCGACGAGACTTGCTGCTCCGGTGATCAGGAGCAGAAGAAAGATGGCAGTCGTGGTGAAAAGAAGGAGAGAGATTGCGCGAGGGATTCGAACGACTGGCTCGTCCAGCCAGTTGTCGAAGAGATTCGCGGAGATTTGCAGAACGCTGAAGGAGCCGAGGAGAGCGAGGCGCTCGCGGAGGCCGGTGAGGGGCGCGAGCTCTTGAATGGCCTGCTGGCGACGGAGGGTTTCGTCGCGGTCAGGCGGGTGAAGGAGATCGTGGGCGAGACGTCGCTGGCCGAGTTCGGTGCGGACGGTGCAGAGCATACCGAAGAGCGAGTCCGGACCGAGGATGTTGAGGTCGCGATCGTAGAGGTGCCCGTCTTCGTGAAAGGCTTCGCCGGTGTGGCCGGATTGAGTTTCGGTGCCGAGGGTTCGGGCAAGTCCGGCGTCGCAGTATTCGAGTCGGCGAGAGATGTCGTAGATTTGGCGATTCTTTTTGAGGTACGTGGGAAGAAGGGCGGCTGCGATGAGAGCCGGGAGAGCAAAAGTCCATGCCGGCCGCGTTTTTTGCAGCGCGGATATGCCGAAGAGGATCGCCAAACCGACGGCAGCAAGCAGGATGAGCCGGGTGCGGGAGGCGGATGTTTCGATGTTTTTCTGCTGGTCGAGAAGGGTGGCCAGGCGGGTGCGGTAGTGCGCTTCCGGAGTCGAGGACATGAGGTGGTAACAGGATACGTTGCAGGAGATATGGGCGTTCGAAAGATGGTAAACTGGGTGAGTGCCGGGTCCTACGCGACGTAATCCCGCCAACCCCGCCAGGTCCGGAAGGAAGCAACGGTAACGGGTAATTATGGGCGCAGTAGGTCGCCCGGTGCACTGAATTTTCTCAGCTCAAAGCCGGGGTGGTTCGCGCAATGGCGCAGTAGGTCGCCCGGTGCACTGAATTTTCTCAGCTCAAAGTCGGGGTGGTTCGCGCAATGGCGCAGTAGGTCGCCCGGTGCACTGAATTTCCTTCCTAATTTGTTTCTCCGCGACCAAGTTGTCAGTTTTCCGTTCTCAGTTGTTAGTTGAGAACGATGATGAGCTGCAGGCAGAATTCTGATTTACGACAGCAGACAACTGAAACGTGACATGCGTGCGCTTCTCGGAGAGAATGAATTGCGATAGGGAACATCGGTTCCTTTGTCATGATTCTTTGTTTTGATCGTGAAAACCAGGTGAGGTGAGAGTTTGAGTTTGACGTTGAAGCCGCGGACTCAGGTTCGGGCGAAGATCAGTTCGGTAGGGACGTATGTTCCGCCGCGGTTGTTGACCAATGCCGACCTCGAGAAGATGGTCGCGACGAACGATCAGTGGATCACGGAACGAACGGGGATTCGCGAGCGGCATATTGTGGATGCGGGTGTGGGGACGAGCCACCTGTCGGTGGAGGCTGCGAAGAAGTGCCTGGCGGCGCGGGGCATCGATGCGAGCGAACTTGAGGTGATTATTGTCGCGACGGTGACTCCGGACATGATGTTTCCGGCGACGGCTTGCCTGGTGCAGGACAGGCTGGGAGCCAAGGGGGCGTGGGGGTTTGACCTTTCGGCGGCGTGTTCGGGTTTTCCCTATGCGCTTCAGGTGGGGGCGAAGCTGGTGGAAAGCGGGATGCATAAGAAGGTGATGGTGATTGGAGCGGATGTGATGAGCTCGATCATCGACTATACGGACCGGGCGACGTGCGTGATTTTTGGCGACGGCGCGGGCGCGGTGCTGCTGGAGCCTTGCGGCGAGGGCGAGATTGGGTTGATCGATTATTTTCATGAGATCGATGGGTCGGGGGCGTGCTCGCTGAATATGCCGGCCGGCGGGAGCCTGCATCCGACGACAGCGGAGACGGTGGAGAAGAAGATGCACTATGTGCATCAGGATGGGCAGGCGGTGTATCGGTTTGCGGTGCGCAAAATGGCCGAAGCGTCCGAGCTGTTGCTGACGCGTAATGGCGTGGCGGGGAAAGATCTGGGCTGCTTTATTCCGCACCAGGCGAATAAGCGGATTATTCTTTCGACGGCGGAGCGGCTGGGGATGCCGGAGGAGTCGGTGATTATCAACATCGACCGATATGGGAACACCACGGCAGCGACGATTCCGATTGCGATGCAGACGGCGATGGAGGAAAAGCGGCTGAAGCGTGGGGACCTGGTGCTGCTGGCGAGTGTGGGGGCCGGATTTACCGTCGGCGCGACTTTGCTGCGGTGGGAGTTTTAGGGGCAGGTACGGCAATGGCCGGATTTACGGTTTGGGGCTACTTTGTTGCGGTGGGAGTTTTAGCGGCGGGTTTCGGGAAGGATCAGAGCGTGGAATGGGGGCGGTTCTGAAGATTTCCTGAAGAGATGCCGACGGTGCGCGAGGTCTTGTAGAGCTTCCAGAAGGCGTAGGCGCAGCTGATGACAATGCCTACCCAGATGACGATGAGGAACGGGGTGGCGTATTTGGCGGAGATGCTGTTCCAAAGCCGGAGGATGTGGCGTCCGTAGTGGATGCCGAGCCATGCGGCGATGGTGTGGCGGAGGGCGCGGCTGAGGGTGAAGGCGATCATGAATTTTTTGCGGGACATATTAAGCGCTCCCGCTGCGAGAACGAAGGGGCTCAGCGGCATGGGCGGCGGAAGAATGGCGGGCAGAGCGACGGAGAGGACGGCGTGACTGCTCATCCAGCCGCAGACTCTTTTGAAGATGCGGGCGGGGACGTGTTTTTCCAGGAAGGCCAGGCCGCCGCGCTGACCCACCTCGTAGCTTAGATATCCGCCGAGCGCGGAGCCGGCGGTGGCGAAGAGGATAAGGGCGAGCCAGCTGTGATGCTGGGCGGCCATCACGATGACCATGATGTCGGTGATTCCCGGCAGGGGGAGCGGGACGAAGGAGCTGTCGACGATGGAGACGAGAAAGACGCCGAAGACGCCGAAGCTGAAGAGCAGGTGCATGACGGGGCTGGGGGCTCTGCGGCGAGCGGTGGCGGCCTGGGGAGCAGCAGCTGCGAGGAGTTTCGCGACGGTGATGGCAACTGCGCTTCTCATACCTGATTATGACGTGGCTCAGCGCCGCGAAGTCGCTGGACGGAGAAGATTGATGACTAGAGGAAGCGCAGGTCGGGTAGCGGCGGCAGGACATCCACTTCGGCGGCGTATCGGCGGAAGAGCTCGATGGCGCGGATGCAGTCGGGATCGAGGCGGTAGTGGATGTTGCGGGTGAGGTAGAGGCGGATGGTTGCGGGGGGGACTGCGATGCGCGGAGTCCATTGCTGGACGAGGTCTTCGATGTGGAGAAGGCCGTGGTTGCGGGAGGCTTCGAGGTCTTCGGTGAGTTGCGCGGCGGTGAGGCTGGATGCGCCGAGAGATTCGGGACGGACGGCCCAGACGGCGGCGACCCAGGGGAGGCCGGTGCGGGTGCGCCACTCGCGGGCGAGATCGAACCATTGGCAGGGGCCGATTTTTTCTTCGATGGCGGCGCGGGATTCGAGGGCCAGGAGAGCAGGGTCGCCGATGAGGATGGCGGCGTCTGCTTGTTGAAGCATGGCGATGGGATCGGCCGGGGCGGGAAGAAATTCGGGGCGGGTGTTGAGGAACTTGCGGAAGAGGATTTCGGCGTAGGCGAGCGAACTGCGCGAAGCGGTGTCGGCGGCGACGGTTCGGACGGTGGCGAGGGTGTGGGGAGATTTCGCGTTCCCAGATTTTACGATGAGTTGGATGGAGCGGACTTCGTCGAGCGAGGCAATGGTGCAGCCGGGGACGATGGCGAGCGAGGGTGTGAGCGAGGCGATAGGGATGAGGCCGAGGTCGGCGCGTGCGGCGAGGAGCTCGTCGGCACAGAGTGAGGGTTGCGTGTAGTGGAGGCTGTAGCGCTGGGCTAGTTCGGCTGCGTGGGGCGGATGCTCGAAGTCCCACATGAGGGGAGCGGGATTGAGGAAGTTGATGGCGGCGACGCGGAGCATGCTGGGGGATGAGTTCGTAATCAAAGGACTAGTCTAGTGGATGTTGCATGAGGACGTGCGATGCAGAGGGCTGTGGTGGGGTTTTATCAGGATGACGAAGGGCATTGGGCGGCGCGGCTGGAGTGTGGGCATGGACAGCATGTGCGACACGATCCACCGTGGATGGTGCGGGAGTGGGTGATGACGGAAGAGGGCAGGGCGGCGCGGATTGGGCGGATGATGGAGTGCAAGAAGTGCGATGAGGCGATGAAGTAGTGTCGGCAGCAGGATTCTGTCGATGCAGTGCTCCTGCTGATGCGGAGGGTTTAGTTTGAGCGAATGTTTGTGGGAGGCGTGATAGTCTCCAGCGGATGTAGTTATTTTTGTTTAGCGGAGATGGTGGAGCAAAAGGTCCATGAAGACGAGCAGCGACGCAGAGCAGTTTGCGCTGAAGCAGGTGGATGCGGCGAAGATGGCATGGATGGCGTTGATGTTGACGCCGGGCATGGGACCGACGCGGATTTGGAAGGCGATGGGACGGCTGAGGTCGGCGGAGGGGTTGTTTGAGGCTTCGTTGACCGAGCTTGAGGGTCTTGGGATGCCTGCGGCCGCGGCGCAGTTCTGTTTTGAGGGCAAGGCCCGGGCGGCGGCAGAAGATGAGATGAAGCGCACGGCCGAGGCTGGCGGGACGATTCTAACGCCGGAGGATAAGGCGTATCCGGAGCGGTTGCGGGAGATTTACGATCCGCCGGCGGTGCTTTGGGTTCGCGGAGATGTGACGCTGCTCGCTCGGCCGGGGATTGCGGTGGTGGGGACGCGGCAGCCTTCGCCTTATGGGTCGGGGATGGCGGAGTTGTTGTCGCGCGATCTGGCGAACCGGCGGCTGGTGATTTTGAGTGGTATGGCGCGTGGGGTGGATACGGCAGCGCACAAGGGAGCGATTGAGGCGGGAGGGAAGACGGTCGCGGTTTGGGGGACGGGAATCGATGTGATCTATCCGAAGGAGAACAAGAAGCTGGCGGAGCGGATTGTGGCGACGGGCGGGGCGATTGTGAGCGAGTATCCGCTGGGGACGTTTCCGGCGCCGCAGAATTTTCCGATCCGCAATCGGATTTTGAGCGGAATGAGCGTGGGTGTGCTAGTGATCGAGGCGGCGGAGTATAGCGGGACGCGGATTACGGCGCGGTGCGCGATGGAGCAGAATCGGGACGTTTTCGCGGTGCCGGGGAACGTGACGAACAAGAACGCATGGGGGCCTAACACATTGATAAAGCAGGGGGCTAAGCTGACGGCGACGTGGGAGGATATCTGGGAGGACCTGCCGTCGCAGATTCGGCTGGGGCTGGAGAACGAGTTGCACGCGGCTGGGCAGGGTGAATCGAAAGCTGGAGGGACTGCATCTCTATTTAATGACACGCCGCTGCCGAAGCATGAACGGCTGGTTTTTGACCGGCTGCGGCACGATGAATCGACGCAATTGGATGAGCTGATTGAGCAGTTGGAGCCGGAGTTGGGGTCGGCTGAGATATTTACCGCGCTGTTCGAACTGGAGCTCGCGGGGCGGGTGAGACAGCTTCCTGGAAAAAATTATGTGCGGGCGTTTTGATGCGTATCGGCGAAGCGTGGTTCGCAGCATGACGAAAAGATTACAAAAATAAATGTAAGTCCAAGACGTCGTTTGATTTGGCAGAGGTTGTCCTGTGGAATTTTTTCGCGAAAAGATGCTGTAGGGTAATGACCTTCGGGGGTGATTTTCGTCAGTTGAGAAATTACTTCAAGATGACGCGTTTGCAGAAAGCGTGTTAGGTTCGCAAGGGAACAAGGAAGATTTGGAACGTTTTGCTTCGGCGATGCGTTCTGGTGGACGAAGGGAACGAATGGGAAAGTCACTTGTGATCGTTGAGTCGCCGGCGAAGGCGAAGACGATCGGGAAATATCTCGGCAGCGACTACGTGGTGGAAGCCTCGATTGGGCACATCATGGACCTGCCGAAGAACGACATCGGCGTGGAGCTGAAGCATCGGACGTTTGAGCCGACGCTGATCGTGTCTCCAGGGAAGGAAAAAGTTGTTGAGCGGCTGAAGAAGCTGGCGGCCAAGGCGGACATGGTTTACCTTGCGCCGGACCCGGATCGCGAAGGCGAGGCGATTGCCGCGCATCTCTCGATGCAACTGCTGCCGATGGTAAAGAACAAATCGCTTGTGCGGCGGGTGACGTTCAACGAGATTACAAAGAAGGCGGTACAGGCGGCGTTCCAGCATGCTCGCGATATCGATGAAAATCTGGTGGATGCTCAGCAGACACGGAGAGTTTTAGACCGGCTGGTGGGGTATCAGGTTTCGCCGCTGCTGTGGGACAAGGTGCGACGCGGATTGTCTGCGGGACGTGTGCAGACGGTGGCGTTGCGGCTGATTGTGGAACGCGAGGCGGAGATCAATGCATTTCAGCCGGTGGAGTACTGGACGATCGATGCGGAGCTGGAGCCAAAGGGCAAGCAGAGCTTTACGGCGCGCTTTGTCGGTGTGAACGGTGTGCCGTCGCGGGTTGCGAATGGGAAGGATGAAGAGGGCAAGGAGCTTTTTCTTGCGAACGCACTGCCGGATAAAGAGGCGGTGGATGAGGCAATCGGCGAGCTGGAGCATGCGAAGTGGAGCGTGCGCTCAGTCGAGAAGAAGGAGCGGCGGAATAATCCGAAGGCTCCGTACACGACGAGCAAGCTGCAGCAGGATGCTTCGGGGCGGCTGGGCTTCAATGTGCGGCGGACGATGGGTGTGGCGCAGCGCTTGTATGAGGGCGTGGAGATTGGCTCGGAGGGTACGGTCGGCCTGATTACGTATATGCGTACGGATTCGACTCGCGTGAGCGCGGATGCGATTGCGGAGGCTCGTGAGTTTATCGGGAAGCTGGGAGCGAAGTATCTGCCGGCAAGCGCGAACGAGTATGCGGGGAAGAAGCAGGAGCAGGCGCAGGATGCTCATGAGGCGATTCGGCCAACGAGTGTGGAGTACACGCCGGATTCGATTCGGAAGTATCTGAGCGATGAACAGTATCGTCTGTACAAGCTGATCTGGCAGCGGTTTGTGTCGAGCCAGATGACGCCGGCGATCTTCGACCAGACAACGGTGGATATCGTGGCGCAGGCGAAACAGGCGTATGACTTCCGCGTGACGGGAAGCGTACTGAAGTTCGATGGGCATCTGAAGTTCGACGAGGAAGACAAACGGGCTCGGCAGTCGGCAAAGGACAGGGCCGCGAAGGAAGAGGCGGAGGCGAAGCCTGCCGGGCAAGATGCGCCGGCGGATGGCGAGGAAGAGGCCGAACGCAGGTTGCCGGAGTTGAGCGACGGCGAAGCGCTGCGTCTGGAGAAACTGGATCCGCAACAGAAGTTTACCCAGCCGCCGCCGCGATACAACGAAGCGAGCCTGGTGAAGACACTGGAAGAGAAGGGGATTGGCAGGCCTTCGACGTATGCGTCCATCATTAATACGATTCAGGATCGCGATTACGTGAAGAAGATCCAGGCGAGGTTTGTGCCGACGGAGATCGGGATCGTGGTGACGAAGCTGCTGGTGAAGAACTTTCCTTACATCTTCGACACAGCGTATACGGCGACGCTGGAAGGCGAGCTGGATGCGGTGGAGGAAGGCCATGAGAAGTGGACGGATCTGCTGAATGGGTTCTACGACCACTTCGAGAAGGAGCTGAGCGTCGCCGGCAAGAACATGGAAGACATTAAGCGGATGGAGGAGGCGACGAAGGAGGTCTGCGATAACTGCGGCGCTCCGCTGATCCTGAAGTGGGGGAAGTTCGGGAGCTTTTATTCGTGCAGCAACTTCTCGAAGGTGAAGCCGATGACGGTTGCGGCTGGGCCGTGGAAGAAAGACGCGAAGGCGGTGTTGAAGAAGATCACGAAGGCGCTGCACTATCCGATTATTGTGAAGGCGGCGGCAGAGGATGTGATCGAGTACTCGAAGGAGACCGACGACGCGAAGGAGTTGACGGCGGCGATCGACGAGGCGATGGCGCTGGGCAGGAAGGTGACGGCTGAATCTTTCAGCTGCGACTTTACCAAGGAGAACTTTGCGGCGAAGCCCGACTTGAGCGCGCCGGGAGCCGATGAGGTTGCCGAGGAGGAGTTCTGCGATAACTGCGGGCGGGTGATGGTGCTGCGGAATGGGCCGTGGGGGCCGTTTATGGCTTGTCCGGGGTATAACGAAGATCCGCCGTGCAAGACGATCCGCAAGCTGAACCAGAAGGTGCAGCAGAAGCCTCCGGTGCAGTTGGAAGAGGCTTGCCCGAAGTGCGGGAAGCCGCTGCTGCTGCGCAATGGGCAGTATGGCGAGTTCATCAGCTGCAGCGGATATCCGAAGTGCAAGTACATCAAGCAGGAGTTGCTGGATGTGAAGTGCCCGAAGGATGGCGGTGATATTGCTGTGCGCAAGACCAAGCGCGGCGATGTGTTCTATGGTTGCGTGAACTATCCGAAGTGCGACTTTGCGTCGAACCTGAAGCTGATCGACAAGACATGTCCGAAGTGCGATAGCGCGTACCTGCTGGAAGTGACGAACGACAAGGGGACGCACCTGGTGTGTCCGAACAATCGTGAGGCGCTGCCGAAGCGACGCAAGAAGAAGGGTGCGCCGGAGGAAGAGCCGAAGACTCCAGCGTGCTCGTATGAGAAGAGAATTGCGGGACCGGCTCCTGTGCCGGTGATGGAACGTCCTGATCCTGAGAAGACCAGGGCGATCGTTGAAAGCGTAGCTTAAACCGAGAGAGGACTGGGCATGGCGACAGCGGCAGATGCAGAGGTGATCCTTAGACTTTATGAGCTTCGGCAGGAAGAGACACTGCGCAAGGCGAGACGATTCATGGTCTTCGATTTCAATCCGAAGACGGTGGATGAACTGCGAGTCGTGTCGCGGGATATGAAGGCGGAGAATAATCCGTATTGGCGGCAGGCGATGAGTTACTGGGAGATGGCCGCTTCGTTTGTGCTACGCGGTGCGGTGGATGCGGATTTGTTTCTGGATTCGAGCGCCGAAGGAATTCTGATCTATGCCAAGTTTCACCACTTCCACGCCGAGACGGAGAAGCAGAGCGGAAATCCGTTTATGGGGAAGACGGCAGAACTGATCGCGAAGTATCCGGCGGCGAAGGCCCTGTATGAGATGTTTTTGAAGATGTTCGGGCCGGTCAAGTAGACCTATCGGAGTTGCACAGTCGACTCTCTCAGGAGATGCAATGGCGAATCCAGCACCGTTCAGCTATGTGATCTATATTGCCGCTACGCCAGAGAAGGTGTGGGACGGGTTTGTCTCTGCGGAGTCCAATCGCATCCTCTTCATGGGAGCGGAACTTGAGGCGGATTGGAGACCCGGCGGCTCGATGGCATGGGTCGGGCCGGGGCCGGACGGCAAGCCGATGAAGTATGTCCATGGAGAGGTGCTGCGCTTCGACGCCCCGAAGATGCTGCAGTACACCTTTGTGATGGGGCAAAGCGACAAGGCGTCCCGCGTCAGCGTGGAGTTGGTTCCAGAGACCGAGGCCACCAAAGTGACGGTGACGCATGATCAATGGGCCGAAGGTGATCCAAGTTACGCCGCGACTGCAGATGGTTGGGCTCGAATTCTTTCTCGGCTCAAGACCCTGATCGAGACGGGAAAGACGTTCAAACCGCACTGAAGTTGGTCGGGCCGGAGCCTTTTATTTATGCCCCATTTCTGTTACAACTAGGTTATAGCCTCAGGGGATCGGTCTGGACGGTGATGGCCTGCTGACGCAGCGCGCCCGTCATAAATTGTTGAAAAGAATGTAGGTAGTGGATTATGGCGAAGGCAGTTTGGAATGGTCAGACTCTGGCCGAGAGTGAAAAGACGGAGATGATTGAGGGAAATATTTATTTCCCGGAAGAGTCGGTGAAGCGGGAGTTTCTCAAGGCAAGTTCAACGACTTCCAGTTGCCCGTGGAAGGGGCAGGCGCGGTACTACACGATCGTCGTGGATGGGCAGGAAAACCCTGATGCGGCATGGTATTACCCCGATCCAAAGCCGGCGGCGCGAAGCGTAAAGCATCATGTGGCGTTCTGGCGGGGCGTCGAGATTACCAAGTAAGCGAGAAATAAGAGGAGTTGAGCGGGAGAGGCAAAGGCCTCTCCCGTGTTTGTTTTAGTAGGCCTGGGCGCGATCGAGGGGTATGCGCACCTGGAAGCAGGTGGCGCCGGGTTTGGATTGAACGGTGACGAAGCCGGAGTGCTTGCTGACGATGCGCTGGGCGGAGTCAAGTCCGAGTCCGAGGCCGCGGCCGGGCGCCTTGGTTGTGAAGAACGGCTCGAAGATGCGGGAGCGTATGGCGGGATCGATGCCGGGGCCGTCGTCCCAAACCTCTACCAGCGCCATGGAGCCGTTGAGCGAGGTAGAGAGGCGGAGGGTGCCCATGTCGTTCATGCTTTCGAGAGCATTTTCAATCAGGGAGGTCCAAACCTGATTGAGTTCGCTTCCGTAGGCGCTGACGGGGGGGAGTTCGGGATCGAAGTTGAGCTCGACCTTGACGTTCTTGAGGCGCGAATTGAACATGACCAGCGTGTTTTCGAGGGACTGGGCAAGGTCGACGTCCTGAATGGGCGCCTGGTCCATATAGGAGTAGTCCTTGATGGCGCTGATGAGGTCGAAGATGCGGACGGTGGAGTCGACGACGGTTTCGGCGAGGCGCTCGACTCGCAGAGAGCGGGAGACGGTGGCGAGGGCGACGGGAAGGACTTCGGGGCGGGTAACGTTGGCGAGTTCGTCGAGCAGGTCGATGGGGAGATTCGTCTCCGACAGCGCGGGCGCGATGTTCCAGGGCTCGGGAACGTTATGTGCGGTGAGCCAGCGAACGATGGAGTCCTCGCGATCGGTGACGGCGAGGGGACTCTGCGGCCCCTGCGCGCGCGAGTAAGCTCCCATGCGGGCGCGGGCGTTCTGGACCCAGGCGCGATAGCCGGCTATCTCCTGGTCGGAGAGGCAGAGGTTGCCGAGGCGGTACTTCTGCTCGCCGTACTCGCGCAGCTCGCCGAAGAGACTGGCGGCGCAGCGTTGGGCGGCGGAGGCGGGGTTGTTGAGCTCGTGTGAGAGATTGGCGGCGAGCTTGCCGAGAGCGCTGAGCTTTTCCGACTGCTGCTCAATGCGGGTGACTTCGCGGACGCGGTCGAGCAGAACGGAGACGCAGCGCTGGCCCATGGAGGGGATGGTGGCAAGCATCTCGGAGAAGAGCGTGTCGGGGAGGTCGAGCGACCAGACGGGGCCGACGGCGAAGCCCTCCCCGCCGTAGTTTTTCATGCGCGAGAAGGGAAGCTTGCCGGTCATAGAGCCGGCGCGGCCAATGAAGAGAGCGATATTGCCGGACTGGCGACGGCGCACTTGAACTTCGCCGCGGAGGATGAAGTTCATGTTGTGCGCGGGATCGTTATCACGAAAGAGAATGGCGCGGTCGGGGCCGACACGCTCGTTGCCGTGGGTTGCGAGCCAGGTGTACTCCTCTTGGGTGAGGCCATCGAGCTGCGTGACGGTACGGAGAGCGGCAATGATCTCCGGCAGCGGCGTAGGCACTGCGGGCGCTCCGGCCATCACTGGCTGATCCATTTGATTGACGTGCTGGTCGGGAAGCAGGCCTTCGTAGCTGTTTACTGTGGCCATATCGAAGCTCCTTCTATTTTGCGACGAATCGTTTCTGTACTTCTACGTTTTCATTGTTACAGGAGTTCCAGATCTTCCTCTGGTTAGACTTGGGTGATGGAGAATAGATGCGTTATTGCCGGGCGCCGGACCACTCTAAATACGATTTAAAATCGGAGGATCCCGGCGGCGCGAACTGGAACTTGCCCGTCATCGTATTGTTTCCGAAGTGGTAAACCAACCGAAAACGCGGACCCGGCATATTTGAGAGCAGGATAACGGTGTTTGCGTCGGGGGTGGTGACGTCGTAATGGATGACGTGACCTTCGCCGTCTGCGTAGAGGGCATGTGGCGTGGCATCGCCGGGGTCACGATAGAGAATCAGCGTGTCGTGGTGTTGACAGTCGTAATTGGCTGGACCTTTGCAAGTGTCGATCGAGCTGGTTCGTGTGATGACGTTTCGGTTGAGATCGTACTGGAAGGTGTAAGTGCCCGAGCTTTGAGCAGAGGCTGTTCCCTCGGCCGAAGTCTGCGCCTGCCATGTGCCGACGAGAAAGTGCAGCCGCTCCCAGGAATTATTGGCGCTGGGAGCGGTCTGGGTGGATTGAGCGAATGCAGACACAGTTAAGAGCGAACAAAGGATGAGGTTTCGCACTGGTTTCTCTCCGGTTTTTTTGCGAAAGTTCAGGCCTTGTGAACCTGACCGTCTTTAACGACGACGGGGTCGAGGAAGGGCATGGATTTGCGAAGTTCGGCGCCGACCTTTTCGATTTGAAGAGCAGCTTCGGCTTTGCGGATGCGTGCGAACTCGTGGCGGCCTGATTCGTTTTCGGCGATGAATTTTTTGGCGAAGCTGCCGTTCTGAATCTCGTCGAGGAGCTTGCGCATCGCCTTCTTGGTTTCGGCGGTGACGATGCGAGGACCGGCTTCGTAGTCGCCCCACTCGGCAGTGTCGGAGATGGAGTGGCGCATGTAGGCGAGGCCGCCGCGATACATGAGGTCGACGATGAGTTTGAGCTCGTGGAGGACTTCGAAGTAGGCGAGCTCAGGTTGGTAGCCGGCCTCGACGAGGGTTTCGAAGCCTGCTTTGACGAGAGCGCTAGTGCCGCCGCAGAGAACGGCTTGCTCGCCGAAGAGGTCGGTTTCGGTTTCTTCGGTGAAGGTGGTTTCGAGGACGCCTGCGCGAGTGCAGCCGATGCCCTTCGCGTAGCTGAGCGCGAGAGCGAGTGCGTTGCCGCTGGCGTCCTGCTCGACGGCGACGAGGCCGGGGATGCCGCCACCTTCGGTGAAGACTTCCCGGACACGATGGCCGGGGCCTTTGGGCGCGACGAGAGAAACGTCGACTGTTTTGGGCGGCGTGATGGTGCGGAAGCGGATGTTGAAGCCGTGCGCGAACATCAGGGTGACGTTCGGCCTCATATTGGGGGCGATGTCGGCGTGATAGACCTTCGCAGCGGTCTGGTCCGGCGTGAGGTTCATGATGACGTCGGCCCACTTGCTGACGTTGGCTACGGTGTCAACTTGAAGTCCGGCTTTGCGAGCGCGCTCGGCGTTGGGGGAGTCGGGGCGGAGACCGACGCGGACGTCGACGCCGGAGTCCTTCAGGTTGAGCGCATGGGCGTGGCCCTGCGAACCGTAACCAATGATGGCGACTTTCTTTGCCTGGATGAGAGAGAGATCAGCGTCTGCGTCGTGATAGGTCTTTGCCATGATGTCTTCTTTCTTTAAGCGTTATGGTAACAAGTCGTGATGAGTCAGCAGGCATTTCTTAGATTCCGATGTTCGCCAATGAGGTATTGGGTTTAATTAGCTTGCCCCAATCGGCACTCAAATCAAGCCACGTTGGATTGGTTGAGATGATCAACTCAAGTTTGCGTATGCGGAGCCAGCCTTTGAGTTGCTTTTCGCGGGCGATTGCCGCAGAAACAGTGGTGAATCGCTCGGAGTAAACGAGCTGGTGAATGTTGTACCTGGCGGTATGGCAGTTCGGGTCTTTCTTCTGCTTATGCTGCTGAACTCGGATTTCGAGTGTAGTAGTGACGCGGATGTAGAGCTTCTTAAAGCCGTTGGCGAGGATATAAACGTAAGCGTATTCGTCTATCACATTTTCTCTCTTTCCTTATGTCACTACATCCACCATCGTCATCCTGAACGAAGTGAAGGACCCCTGTATTTGGTTGTTGTTTGTTCTTGCATTTCTCGATTGTCGCCACACTGACATCACCTAAGAACAAAAGAGAAATACAGGGGTCCTTCACTTCGTTCAGGATGACAACATTCAAGGTAGTGGTTACTCCTCTTCTTCGTGATCGTCATGGATACCGAGGAATTCGTGTGGCAAGGATTCTTGCGGATTTGCGGGTGGCGCGGGTTCGTCCGAATGGGTGGGGTCGGGTGTGCCGAGAGCTTTCATGACGCGGGTGGTGTGGTGGCCGCGGCGCATGGCCATGCGGCCGGTGCGCGAGACTTCGAGAATGGTGTAGCCGCTCTCGGTGATGACCTGAACGAGGCCTTCGATCTTGGAGGAGCTGCCGGTGAGTTCGAGCATGATGGACTCGGGGGCGAGGTCGACGACGCGGGCTTTGAAGACGGTGGCCAGTTCGAAGATCTGCGAGCGGGAGTTCTGGCCGAGAGGGTGCGAAGGGCCGGCGGCGACCTTGATGAGGCAAAGTTCGCGGATGACGGCGTCGGCGCGTCCGACCTCATCGACATCGACGGTGATCTCGAGTTTGTAGAGCGAGGCACGGATGCGGTGGGCGGCGTGATCGGGCGCCTCGCAGACGATGGTCATGCGGGAGACGTCTTCGCGTTCGGATTCGCCGACGGTGAGCGAGACGATGTTGATGTTGAGGCGGCGGAAGAGCGAGGCGACTCGCGTGAGGACGCCGGGTTTGTCCTGGACGTGGGCTACAAAGGTGTGGAGCATTTTTTACCTGTAGTAATTAATGGTTAGGCTGAGGTTGGTGAGGATTCTCGTCGGAGTGCGGCAGCGAGGTGTTGGGTGGATTCGGATAGCCGGGGATGTAGGTCTTGGGGATTTCGTAGAGGAGGAGTTCGCCGGGACGCGCTCTGTGCTGCATGCCGCCGCAGAGATTGCCGGTGGTGATGCCGGAGTGGCGGATGGTGTCGATGGAGTAGTCGGTGTAGAGCTCGGCGCGGGGGCGGCAGTCGGCGTACATGTTGGCGAGTATGCGGATGGTGGTGGCCTGGCCGGTGTCGACGAGGATGATGCCGTTTTTGTCGGTGGCCATGGCGACAGAGCCGATCTGGTCGGTTTTGAGGGCTACGTTTAATCTTTCATCGTGGATGGGTTTGTTGGTTTGGGCGTTGATGACGCGGATGTGTAGGGGTGGTGATTGAGTGAGTGCGAGGGGCGATGCGAGAACAAGGAAGGTCCAGACGCATCCATGGAAAATTGGCTTAGTCATTTATTCGTCCTCCGCGGTTTCGAGTAGCGGGTCTTTTGTTGGCCTGCGAACCATCTCGTGCAATGCGGAGCCGGGGGCGATCATGGGGTAGACGCCGTCTTCTTTTTCTACCTGGAAGTTGATGAGAAAGGGCTTGCCGCTAGTGCGCGCTTTTGTGACTGTGGGGGTTACATTCTGGCGTTTGTTGACGGTTGTGCCTTCGATGCCATGAGCGGCGGCGAGCAGGACGAAGTCCGGCGAGAGGATCGGCGAGGCGGCGTAGTTCTTGTCGTAGAAGGCCTCCTGCCACTGGCGAACCATGCCGAGGAAGCCGTTGTTAATGACGGCGATGTTGATCGCGAGTTCTTCCTGCACGATGGTGGAGAGCTCGGCGGCGGTCATCTGGAAGCCGCCGTCGCCGGCGATGACCCAGACGTCTTTCTCGGGGCAAGCGACCTTCGCGCCGATGGCTGCGGGCAGCGCGAAGCCCATGGTGCCGAGGCCGCCCGAGGTGATAAGCGAGCGTGGGGTGTCGTGCTTGTAGTACTGAGCCTCCCACATCTGGTGCTGGCCGACGTCGGTGACGATGATGGTCTGGTCTGCGCGGCCGGCGGATTGGGCTTCGCGCCAGATGTCGTTGATCACATGCGCGGCGTAGAGGTGGCCGTTGTCGGGGAGGTTGATGATGTCGCGGACTGCGGCGTCGCCCTTCATGGCGTTGATCTCGCGCAGCCATTTGGAGTTATCCGTTCTCAGTTGTCCGTTGTCAGTTGATTCGAGGAGGGGCAGAAGAATGTTGAGGACTTCTTTGAGGTCGCCGATGAGGGCGACGTCGGCGCGAACGTTTTTGTTGATCTCGGAGGGGTCGATCTCGATGTGGATCTTCTTGGCGTTGGGCGCGTAGTGGGCGAGGTTGCCGGTGACGCGGTCGTCGAAGCGCATCCCAAAGGCGAGGAGAAGGTCGGCTTGCTGGATGGCGTTGTTGACCCAGGATTCGCCGTGCATCCCCATCATGCCTAATGACAATGGGTGGTGCGTGGGGACGCCGCCGAGACCGAGGAGCGTGCTGGCGACGGGAATCTGCTGGCGTTCGGCGAAGGCGAGGACCTGGGCTTCGGCGCCGGAGTGCGTGATGCCGTGGCCGGCGAGGATGACGGGCTTCTTTGCAGCCTTGATGAGGGCGATAGCCTCGCGAATCGAGGAGGATTCGGCGCGCAGCATCGGGTGCGGGCGATAGGGCTTGGGGGTGGCGGCTTCGAAGTGGAACGGGTGCGGTGGCTTGTTGTGCGTCTTTGGTGATGTCGACGAGCACGGGGCCGGGACGGCCGGACTTCGCGATCTGGAGTGCTTCGCGGATGGCGGGGGCGATGTCTTCGGCGCGGGTGACGAGGTAGTTGTGCTTGGTGATGGGCAGGGTGATGCCGGTGATGTCGATCTCTTGAAACGCGTCGGAGCCGAGGACTTTGCTGCCGACCTGGCCTGTGATCGCCACAATGGGAATGCTATCGAGCATGGCGGTGGCAATGCCGGTGACGAGATTGGTGGCGCCGGGGCCGGAGGTGGCGATACAGACGCCGACTTTACCGGAGGCACGGGCGTAGCCGTCGGCCATGTGCGCGGCGCCCTGCTCGTGGCGGACGAGAATGTGATGGATGGGGAACTTGCGCAGGGCGTCGTAGGCGGGGAGGATGGCTCCGCCAGGGTAGCCGAAGATTTTGTCCACGCCTTCGCCGGCGAGAGTGGCCCAAATGATTTCAGCTCCGGTGAGTTGGGGGTGTTGATTTTTTTGATCAGGCATCTATCTCTCCACAGGCTTAGGATTTAAATAGCTTGCGTCTTTCGGGAAGCCGACGTATTGGGTAGAGATCGTTTCGTACATCGGCGCGCGCTGAATCATCTCAATAGGTGGATCAATACAGCTGTCGCAAGTAACTCGCAATGTCGAGTCATTTGACCATGACAGTCCAAGAGGTTTCGGCGTTGGTGTAGCAGCAATCAAAGCTGTCTTCCGGTTCTTCATTCGTAACATCAGCTCGCCAACTGTCATCTCCGGTGATTTATCGAGAGCAACGATCTCTTCGTAGCAAGCTTCGTTCGCTGGCGTCTTTGGCAGACTGTGCTCGAAAAGGAATGCATGAGTTTTACCATCAGGTGCAGAAGCCGTTTGAACTAAACGAAAGCTATTCATGTCTCGTAAGTCTCTTCTGTAATAAGCACGGCCCAGCCAGCCGAGTGCTAAAGCGATGGCCGTCAAGCCAACTGCTGTAACGACGAAGGTTGATTTAGCTGCTCGACTAGCTAACTTGCTCATAGAGTTAGGTGGTGACGGCTCCTTCACTGGCGCTGCTTACGGAGTTGGCGTACTTGGCGAAGACGCCACGCTTGAAACGGGGTTCGGGAGCCTGAGGACCGTAGGTCCGACGACATACCAGCCTAGGCCGCAGGCCTAGGTACCTGTTCGCGAGTGCCGTGAAGGGCTGAAGGCCCGACATATAATCCCAGCAATGCCTCAGACGCTGAGCTTCAACCTGGTTCATATTATCTTCAGCACCAAAAATCGCATTCCGCTGATCAATGATGACCTTCTGCCTGCTCTTCACGCGTATCTTGCGGGAACCGCACGCCAACTGGATTGCGAGTGTTTCCGGGCAGGAGGCGCCGCTGACCACGTTCATCTTGCGATGAGACTGGCCGCGACGAGAACGGCAGCAAAGGTTGTCTCCGAGATCAAAACCAGCTCTTCCGCCTGGATGAAACAGCAGGGCGTTCGCACCTTTGCGTGGCAACGCGGGTACGGTCTGTTTTCCGTCAGCCCTGCAGATCTTGGTGCGCTGGTTCGATATATCGACGGGCAAGAGGCGCACCATCGCAAGCGAGACTTTCAGGACGAGATGCGCGCGTTTTTCGACAAGTACCATATTGCCTTCGATGAGCGTTATGTCTGGGACTGATGATCCCGGATGTATCGGGCCTTCAGCCCTTATGTTTTACCGATGTTCGTTTACCTAGGCCTTCGGCCTAGGCTGGTATGTGTTCGGGCCTTTGGCCCTAAAAAAACGAATGTAGAGTCAAGTTGTCACTGCTCCTTCGCTGGCGCTGCTTACTGAGTTTGCATACTTGGCGAAGACGCCGCGTTTGAAGCGGGGTTCGGGGGCCTTCCATGCGGCGAGACGTTTTGCGATCTCGGCTTCGGGGACGTTGAGGGTTAGTTTGCGGTTGGGGATGTCGAAGGTGATGGTGTCGCCTTCGCGGACGGCGGCGATCGGACCTCCCATAAAAGCCTCTGGTGCAACATGCCCGGCCATCAGGCCGCGGGTGGCCCCGCTGAAACGCCCGTCGGTGAGCAGGGCGACGGTTTCCGAGAGCGCGGGGATGCCTTTGATGGCTGCGGTGACGGCGAGCATCTCGCGCATGCCGGGGCCTCCGCGTGGCCCTTCGTAGCGGATGACGAGGACGTCGTTGGGGTTGATCTTTCCGGTTGCTGTCGGATTCTCAATGGCGGCGTGGCAGTCGTCCTCGGAGTCGAAGACGCGCGCGGTGCCCGTGTGGTGAATGCGCTCGTGGCCGGCGACCTTGATGACGGCACCGTCGGGTGCGAGGTTGCCGCGCATGATGACGAGGCCGCCGGTGGGCTTAAGGGCTTTGTCCCAGGTGTGGATGACAGGCTGGCCGGGAGTTTCGACGGCGAGCGCGGCCTCTTCGGCGAGGGTTTTGCCGGAGACGGTGATGCTGTCTCCTTTGAGCAGACCTTTTTCGAGGAGACGTTGGGCGAGGAGTCTCGATCCGCCCGCATCCTGATAATCTTTTGCGGCGTATTTGCCGCCGGGAGAGAGGTCGCAGATGAAGGGCGTGCGCTCGGAGATGCGATCGAACTCTTCCATGGTGAGAGGGATGTCGAGCTCGCGGGCGATGGCGATGAGATGGAGGACGGCGTTGGTGCTGCCGCCTGAAGCTGCGACGGCGGCGATGGCGTTATCGATGGACTGGCGGTTGATGATCCTGCGTGGGGTGAGGCCTGCGCGGGCGAGGTCCATGACGAGACGGCCAGCCTGGCGGGAGGCTTCGTGTTTTTCCGGCGACATGGCGGGGACGCCGGTGAGTTGCATGGGCGAGATGCCGAGGAACTCGCCGGCCATGGCCATGGTGTTGGCGGTGAATTGTCCGCCGCAGGCTCCGGGGCCGGGGCAGGCGGAGGCTTCGAGGGCTTCGAGTTCGGCGTCGGTGATCTTTCCGGCGGAGTGCGCGCCCATGCCTTCGAAGACGTTGAGGATTGTGATTTCCTTGGTGGTGCCGTCGGGCTGCTTGAGTGAGCCAGGGGCGATGCTGCCGCCGTAGAGCATGAGACCGGGGATGTCGAGGCGGGCGAGGGCCATGATGGCGGCGGGCATGTTCTTGTCGCAACCGGCGATGCAGACGATGCCGTCGAAACTGTTTCCCCGCGTGACGAGTTCGATGGAGTCGGCGATGACTTCGCGGGAGATCAGCGAGGCTTTCATGCCCTGGGTTCCCATGGTGATGCCGTCGTGGATCGTGATGGTGTTGAACTCCATGGGCGTGCCGCCTGCTTCGCGAACGCCTTGTTTGACGGCCTCGGCGACTTTGCGCAGATGGAAGTTGCAGGGGCCGATCTCGGTCCAGGTGTTGGCGATGCCGATGATCGGCTTGTGCAGGTCTTCTTTGCTGAAGCCGACGCTGCGGAAATAGGAGCGGGCCGCGGCGCGGGACGGGCCTTCGGTGAGGACGATGGAGTTCTTCTTCGGATTGATTTCGTTGCTCAAAGTTTCGTCCCCTTCTGGCTAAAGGCTTAACACCGATTGACACAGATGACACCGATCTTCGTGATGCACGCCGTCCTGTCTAATCCGTGTTCATCCGTTTTAATCGGTGTTATGCATTACTTGCTCTCGGGAGTGACCAGAAATCTTTATCGTGGTTGGATTCGAATTTGTCGAGTTCGGCTTCATGGCGCAGGGTGAGGCCGATGTCGTCAAGGCCGTTGAGCAGGCAGTATTTGCGGAAGGGGTCGATGTCGAAGTGGGCGCTGAAGCCTTCGTCGTCGGTGATGGTTTGGGCATCGAGCGAGATGGTGATCTTGTGTGCGGGATTTTTTTCGGAGCGTCGCATCAGGGTCTCTACGTCTGCCTCGGGGAGGCGGACGAGCACCATGCCGTTTTTGCCGGCGTTGGAGAAGAAGATGTCGGCGAAGCTGGGGGCGATGACGGCGAGGAAGCCGAAGTCGGTGAGGGCCCAGGCGGCGTGCTCGCGGGAGCTGCCGCAGCCGAAGTTTTTTCCGGCGATGAGGATCTTTGCGCCCTTGTGATGGTGCTTGTTGAGGACGAAGGTTTGGTCGGGTTGGCCGGCGTCGGGGCCTGCCTGAATGCGGCGCCAGTCGTAGAAGAGAAAGTCGCCGTAGCCGGTGCGCTCGATGCGCTTGAGGAACTGCTTGGGGATGATCTGGTCGGTATCGACGTTGGGGCGGTCGAGAGGAGCAGCGTGGCTGGTGAGGATGTTGATGGGATGCATTACTTTTCCCCCTTGAATTTCCAGTTGCGGATGTCGGTGAAGTGGCCGGTGATGGCAGCGGCTGCGGCCATCTGCGGGCTGACGAGGTGGGTGCGGCCTCCGCGTCCCTGGCGGCCTTCGAAGTTGCGGTTGCTGGTCGAGGCGCAACGCTCGCCGGGAGCGAGGATGTCGGGGTTCATGCCGAGACACATGCTGCAGCCGGGTTCCCGCCAGTCAAAGCCTGCTTCGGTGAAGACCTTGTCGAGGCCTTCTTTTTCGGCTTGTGCTTTGACAGACTGCGAGCCGGGGACGACCATCGCGCGTACCGTCGTGGCGACGTGATAGCCGCGGACGACAGATGCTGCGGCACGCAGGTCTTCGATGCGGGCGTTGGTGCAGGAGCCAATGAAGGCGCGGTCGATTTTTATCTCCTCGATGGGTTCGCCGGCATGGAGGCCCATGTATTCGAGGGCACGCTCGAAGGCCTTTCGGTCGGCTTCTGTGGCTAAAGGATCGGGGAGGGGAACTGTGCTCTTGACGCCGGTGACCATGCCGGGCGAGGTACCCCAGCTTACGGTGGGAGTAATGTCGATCGCGGCGATGGTGAGTTCGCGATCGAATTTTGCTCCGGGGTCTGACTTCAATTCCGACCAGTGGTCAACAGCTTCCCACCATGGAGTTGACGCTCCTGAAGAAGACGAATACAGGGGTCCTTCACTGCGTTCAGGATGACGGCTTTCAACGGGGGTATCTTGCGGCGAGAAGCGGCGGCCTTTGAGGTACGCGAAGGTGGTTGCGTCGGGGGCGATCATGCCGGCGCGGGCTCCGGCTTCGATGCTCATGTTGCAGATGGTCATGCGGCCTTCCATCGAGAGGTTGCGGATGGCGGAGCCGGCGTACTCGACGACATGGCCGGTGGCTCCTGCGGTACCGATCTGGCCGATGATGTGGAGGACGATGTCCTTGGCGGTGACGCCGATGGGGAGCGTGCCTTCGACGTTGATGCGGAAGGTTCTTGGTTTGTCCTGCGGCAGGGTTTGCGTAGCCATCACGTGTTCGACTTCGCTGGTGCCGATGCCGAAAGCCAAAGCGCCGAAAGCACCGTGGGTGCTGGTGTGCGAGTCGCCGCAGACGATGGTCATGCCGGGCTTGGTGAGGCCGAGTTCTGGGCCGATGATGTGGACGATGCCCTGGTTGGGCGACTGGACGTCGTAGAGCTCGACGCCGAAGTCGGCGCAGTTTTTTCGCAGAGCTTCGATCTGTTTGGAGGCGATCTGGTCGACGATGTGCAGGCGATCTTCGATGCTGCTGGTGGGGACGTTGTGATCCACCGTTGCGACCGTGCGGTCGGGACGGCGGAGTTTGCGGCCCGCCATGCGGAGCCCGTCGAAGGCCTGCGGGCTGGTGACTTCGTGGACGAGGTGCAGGTCAATGTAGAGGATCGACGGCTCGCCTGCGGGTTCGGCGACAAGGTGTTGCTGCCAGACTTTTTCGAAGAGTGTCTTGGGTGATGAAGTGGGTGATGATGTCATGGTTGTGCCTTTTGTTCCGTTGGTGGAAGGGTGAAGGTGTTGGCGCCGATGGTGGCTGGCGGGATGGGGTGCGGTGTGCCGTCAGGGTCGACCAGGATGGCGTTACGGATCTGCTGGATATGGGTGTAACCCAGCGGCGGATGGGCGGTCCAGCGGGCAACGCTGTGGATGAGCGCGGCGGGGATGTGATCGGGTTCGATGGGGTGGTTGGGGAAGACCCAAAGGGTGTATTCGGCACCGGCCTCGGTGGGGGTTTTGCTGTCTTTGATCCAGTCGATGGCGGCGAAGACGGCGAGGGGATGAGGACCGTCGAGATCGACCCAAAGAAGTCCGCGCGAGGGACAGAAGCGGAAGACGCAGCCGGTGATGGTGAGGTAGCGGTTGTCGTCTGCGATGACCTTGTCGGGCATGGAGAGGAAGTCGAGCGCAGTTTCGGCGAGCGATTTATAGCCCGTCTTGGGATTGCCCCAGAAGGTCTGGGGCGCGGTGAACTCCTGCGCGAGGAGCGGGCGAAAACGAGTGTCGAGGACGAGCTGATTTTCGCGGCCGTCGGGGGGAGGCGGCCCATATTGCCAGAGCCACTGGAAATTTTCTTTGGGTTGCTTGTCTTCTTTGTGTTTGAATATCTGCGCGTGCGTGGCTGTCGCTGCGAAGAGCAGTGCAATGACGGCGAGTTGGAAGGTGCGGCGCATCTTCATTTTTGTCTCTTGCTCCAGCGATAGCGTTTGGGCTGATTGAAGCTTCGCTGGCTGAGCCATAGCAGGCCATTGATCAGCGGAAACATGATGATTGCCGTGATGAGGAGCGCGATCGGCGGCGATCCGTGAAGCCAGCGATAGATCAGCGCTGCGGTGACTGCAAGGTTTGCCAGGGCCATCTTGAATCTTGGATTCATGATCGGTTAGACGGCGTGCATGGCCTGGCGGCGGTCAATGGATTCGGACAGGGCCTGGTGGACGAGCTTGCCCATCTCCTGCGTGCTGACCGGGGTCTGGCCGGGTTGTTGTCCGGTCTCCTGTTTTCGCACGATGTCGGCGGTGCGGTACCCGGCGTTGAGGACCTTGTGGACGGCTTGCTCGACGGCTTTTGCGTCCTGCTCGAGGTTCGCGGAGTGTCGGAGGACCATGGCGGCGGTGAGGATTGCGCCGAGCGGATTGGCTTTGCCGGTGCCTGCGATGTCCGGCGCGCTGCCGTGTACGGGCTCGTAGAGATTGACTGCGCCGCCGATGGTGGCCGACGGCAACATGCCGAGAGAGCCGGTGATGACGCCGGCCTCGTCGGAGAGGATGTCGCCGAAGAGGTTCTCGGTAAGGACGACATCGAAGTTGCGCGGGATGTTCATGATGTGCATCGCCATGGAATCGACGAGCTGATGTTCGAGCGTGACGTCGGGATAATCCTTTGCGACTTCGGTGACAGTGGCGCGCCATAGCTGTGAGACTTCGAGGACGTTGGCCTTGTCGACAGAGGTGACTTTATTGCGGCGTTTGCTCGCGAGCTCAAAGGCGATGCGGGCTACGCGGACGACTTCGGCTTTGGTGTAACGCATGGTGTTGATGGCTTCGCCGCTTTCCTTGTTCCACCAGCGCGGCGCGCCGAAATAGAGTCCGCCGAGGAGTTCTCGAACGAAGAGGATGTCAACATCTTTGGTGACCTCGGGGCGGAGCGGAGAGCTCTCGGCGAGTGCGGAGTAGGCGATTGAGGGGCGCAGGTTGGCGAAGCCTCCAAGGGCCTGCCGTATCTGCAAGAGGCCGGCTTCGGGGCGCTTGTCGGGCGGGAGTGCGTTGAATTTATTGTCGCCGACAGCGCCGAGTAGGACGGCGTCGCATTCCAGTGCGGCGTCGAGCGTAATCGTGGGGAGTGGGGAGCCGGTTTCCGTGATGGCGATGCCGCCGATGAGGCCTTCGACAAAGGTGAAGTCGTGGCCGCCTAACTCAGCGACTGCGCGAAGAATATTGGTGGCTTCGCGGGTGACTTCGGGGCCGATGCCGTCGCCGGCGAGGGTGGCAATTTTGAGTCTCATTCAGCTACTCCAAAAGGACAAAGACTTAACACGGATGAACACCGATAGAAGCACGGATTAGGGACAGACGACGCAACATTGTTCAAAGTTTGAGGCCAGACCAGCGATGGATAATTGCAATATAGGCGAGAATATACGCCAGCGAGGCGACCCCGATAATCCACTCCCGCTTGTTTCTGGGAAACCTACCCGCCCACCCGCCAAAGAAGAAGAAGCATCCTGGAAGCGCGGGAGCCAATAAGAGGATCATGCACAGTACCTTCAAAAGAACGATGAGCAGGGCCATCATGCGAGGATGGAGACTTTGTTTTCTGGCTTGAGCAGGGCGAGCAGGTCCTGGTCGTAGATGGATTTTTTTCGGTCGGCGAGTTCGGTGAAGCGGTGATAGACCTCGTCGAGCTGCGAACGGGTGAGTTTGTGGCCGAGTTCGGCGAGGCGCTGTTCGAGCATGCGGCGGCCGCTGTGTTTGCCGAGCACCATGTTGTTGGTTGGGACGCCTACTGACTCGGGCGTCATGATCTCGTAGGTGAGTGGGTTGGCCATCACGCCGTGCTGGTGGATGCCGGACTCGTGCGCGAAGGCGTTGGCGCCGACGATGGCTTTATTGGGAGAGCAGCCGAAGCTGATGAACTCGGCGAGGGTTTTGCTGGTAGGGTAGAGCTTTTCCATCTTGATGTTGTTGGTGTAGGGAAACTTGTCGCGGCGAACCATGAGGGCGGCGGCGATCTCTTCGAGGGCCGCGTTGCCGGCGCGCTCGCCGATGCCGGTGATGGTGCACTCGACCTGGCGCGCTCCGGCCTGGATGCCGGCGATGGTGTTGGCGACGGCCATGCCGAGGTCGTCGTGGCAGTGGGTGGAGAAGATGACGTACTTCGCACCGGGAACTTTCTCGATCAGCATGCGGAAGGTTGCGGCGTATTCTTCGGGCGTGGTGTAGCCGACGGTGTCCGGGATATTGATGGTGGTGGCGCCGGCTTCGACCGCGACGGTAACGATCTTGACCAGGAAGTCGGGGTCAGTGCGAGTGGCGTCTTCGGCGGAAAACTCGACGTCGTCGGTGAAGGTGCGGGCGAGGCGAACGGATTCGGCGGCCTGTTCGAGAGCTTGGGCGCGGGTGATCTTCAGCTTGGCCTGAAGGTGCAGGTCGGAAGAGGCGAGGAAGGTATGGATGCGCGATTTTTCAGCAGGCTCGATGGAGCGGGCGGCAGCTTCGATGTCCTCACGCTTGCAGCGGGCGAGGGAGGCGATGCGGGCGCCGCGGACTTCGCGGGCGATGGTGCGGATGGAGTCGGAGTCGCCGTGGCTGGCGATAGCAAAGCCCGCCTCGATCACGTCGACACCGAGGTCGGCAAGCTGATGGGCCATGCGAAGCTTTTCTTCGTGGTGCATGGTACAGCCGGGGGACTGTTCGCCGTCGCGGAGGGTGGTGTCGAAGAAGACGATCTGATTAGAGGACATAGGGCCTGGCTCTCTCGATCTGGACTTGATCATAATGCATGCTTATGATAGTCGGTGGGTTTATCATAAATTCTAATTACGGTATTCGGGGCGTATATTCCGTGCCGGCGCGAGGTGGAGATTGGATTTGGACCAGATGGAGACGTTTCTGGCTGTGGCGGAGGAACGAAGCTTTTCGCGAGCGGCGGCACGGCTCCATCGTACTCAGCCAGCGGTAAGTCAGGCAATCGCAAAACTCGAAGGAGAGCTGGGCGAGGTGTTATTTGACCGGTCGTCGCGGGACGGAACCCTGACGGATGCGGGTGAGGTGCTGCGGGAGTATGCGGCTAAGTTGCTGAATCTTCGCAGTGAGGCGTCGGGGGCGCTGACGGAGTTGCGGGAGCTGCATCGGGGGAGGCTGAACCTGGCGGCGAACGAGTACACCTGCCTTTATCTGCTGCCGCTGCTGGACGAGTTTCGCCGGCAGAATCCGCGGATCAAGCTGGCGGTGCAGCGTACGCTGGCCAGCCGCATCTCCGATGAAGTTTTGATGCACTCGGTGGAGCTGGGGGTGTTGTCGTTCCGGCCGGACGACAGCCAGGTGAAGTCGATGGTGGTGTACCGGGATGAGCTGGCGTTTGTGGTGAATCCGGGGCATCCGCTGGCGGGGGCGGGGAAGGTGTCGATCCGGCAACTCGGGGCACAGAATTTTATTGCGCACAATGTTCCGTCGCCGCAGCGGCAGAAGGTGGTTCAGGCGTTCAAGCGGCACAAGACTCCGCTGCAGATGGGGGTGGAACTGCCGTCGCTGGAGGCGATCAAGCGGCTGGTGGAGATGGGTGACGGCGTGGCGCTGGTGCCGGGGCTGACGGTGCGCACGGAGCTGGCAAGCGGGGCGCTGGTGCGGGTGCACGTGCCGGAGCTGCAGATCGAGCGCAAGTTGCGGCTCGTCTACCGGAGACAGGCCAGTCTGTCGCATGCGGCGCTCGAGTTTTTGAAGGTAGTGGAGGCGTATGCGGCGGCGCATGGCGATCCGTACTGGTTCCAGGCGGAACGGGGGATGTAGCGATTTGCGGGGATTTTTTCTTCGTCGCGAAGTCCTTTCCAAAAAAAGTGCGTCAGTAGCAATAGACTGGAACGCCAAGGAGAGCGCTACGGCGAGATGGGCGAAATTGGATTCAGGAGAGTGAGACTCAATGAAGATGACAATGATTCGTAGTTCGATACTGCGAGCAGCAATTTTGGCGATAGGGGCAACGGCGCTGAGCGCTCTACCGGCTATGGCGCAGGACAATGGGGCGCCTCCGCCTCCGCCACCGGGACAGATGGGGGCGCGTCACGGCGGCATGCGAGGAGACCGGGCTGACTTCCTGGCCAAGAAGCTGAATCTGACGCCGGACCAGGTGACCCAGGTGAAGGCCATCGATGCGGACGCATGGAACCAGATGAAGGCGATGCGCGAGGACACGACGACGGCCGGACAGGACAAGCGGGCGAAGATGTTTGAGATTCATAAGGCATCGCAGGATAAGATCCGCGCGTTGCTGACGACGGATCAGCAGGCGAAATTTGACGCGATGCAGGCTGAGATGCGGGCGCGTCGAGGAAACCGCGAGGGTCGGGGTGGACCGGGCGGACCTCCTCCTCCGCCACCGACGACGCCACAACTGTAAATAGGTTAGCGGCATAAACGAAATGCATCCGGGCCGGAGGAAGAGAGATCCTCCGGTCTTCTTGCGTGGCTGGCAGTCCTTCGGGCACCGGTGCGGTTACAATGAAGAACAGTGACTACGGCGCTCCGTAACTCTTGACTTTGCGTTGCCTGCGGGACAGCGAAGAGTTGCGGACGAATTTGAAGGGATCCAGCGAAGAATGAAGAAGACGATGTTGTTGTTGGGCGCGCTGATGTTGTCTGCGGCGGCCGGTTATGCGCAGGAGAGCCGGCAGGACGCCAGCGTAAGCGGCACAGTCGCGTTTGCCCCCCAGATCACGGGAAACAGCGTGCAGAAGAATACCAGCATGACCATAGGACTTGTGGCCAGCTACCGGTACATGCTGACACCTCGCAGCGCACTGGAGCTGAACTACGGATACCAGCAAAATACGCAGTACTACCAGGTTTTCGGAAAGAAAAATGGCGGCATCCACGTGCTGCAGCAGGAGTTCAGCGGAGCGTACATCTTTAACATGAACTTTAAGAACTTCAACCCGTTTCTCGAGGGCGGCCCCGGGGCGATGATCTTTTCGCCGCTGAAGGACGCGGGAACGTCTGACCTCGATGCAAAGCAGAACACCAACGTCGGCGCTCTGTTTGGCGGCGGCGTGGCGTACGAGTTGAGCCCGAGCTTCGATATTCGGGTGGAGTACCGAGGTTTCGTGGTGAAGACGCCCAACTTCAGTCTTCCCGGAGGGACCTTCAATACCAACCGGTACGAGGTGATCTCGACACCGGCGCTGGGCATTGCGTATCACTTCTAGATCGAGGGAAGCTTAAACAGGAAGCCCCGGCGCTGACCGGGGCTTTTTGCGTGGGGCCGAGAGACGGCCGTTATCGGAAATGGTAGGCTGCGCCGATGGTAAGGATATTTGGCGAGAGGCTGGAGTTCTGGAATCCAAACCAGACCTGGTACTCCCAGTCGACGCGGGCATAGAGGTGAGTCATCGCTTTGTAGTCGAGGCCGACGCCGCCTGCTGCCAGGTTGTAGGCGAGGTTTGGCTGAAATCCATCAGCCAGGGCCGGGTAGTTGAAGACGCCGCGTCCATACATTCCCTTGGCGTACGGGACGAATTTGCCGTAGCTGCGGAAGTAGCGTCCGCCGATCTCGTAGGTCTTCTCGTAGAGATTGGGAGAGCCCGAGACGAAATGAAACTCGCCTTCGATGCCAAAATGGTGGAGGAAGTCGTAGTTGACGTAGGCTGCGCCGCCGTTGAAGCGGTAATAGTAGTCTGAGTTGGCCGTGGAGAAGCCGCCACCGATCTTGAGATCTCCAATACGGGAGGCCGTGGGAGCTGCCTGGGCATGGAGCAAGGGGGTCGCCGCCAGCAGGCTGAGCAGAACAAGAACCCGTGTCAACACATACACTCCTAAAGCGGTTGGATAGATTTGCAGTTGCTGCAGGGAAACACGGGTACGTTGATCGTTTCGGACAATTTAAACGAAGTACGATGCGGCTAGCGGAAGACGTAGGCAGCACCGAAGGTGTAGCTCATCGGGGTCAGGCCATTCTGGCCGAATCCGGGCCACACTTCGAATTCGTAATCGAACGGGCGAATGTTGATGTTGCGGGTTACCATGTATTCGACTCCACCGCCGAAGTCGTACACGCCATAGGTTGCGGTGGATGGGTTGGCGAAGGATCCTTCCTGGAAGCCGAAGCGCCCGATCCCGAAGAGAGTTTTGGCGTAGATGCCGAGGTTCTTCTTGCGCCAGGTATAGCGTGGGCCAAAGAGGTAGGTATTTTCGCTGATATCCTGAGGCGTGAAGATGGAGTAATGGATATCGCCCTCTACTCCGATGTGATGAGTAAAGTCGAAGTCTCCGTAAAACGTTAATCCCTTGAGTTTCTCCTGCGCGTAGTCAGGACTGATGATCATGCCCCCAACGCCTAGCTGAATCGAGCCGGCACGCGAGGCAGTAGGAACAGCTTGAGCATGCGACCAGGTTGTCAGGCTGAGGACGCAGGCGAAACAGCCGATTAGATTATGCCGCTTCAACAGGGTGCCTCCTTGGGAAGTGGATTGTGTTGGTTACGGTGAATGCAGGGCAAACTGGCCCCAGACAGTAAAAGAGCGTGGTCAATTCTGGCACTGCCAGAGACCTGGCCACGCTCGTCAAGTTTAGTTTGGCTGCGGCGTCGTGGTTGGAGGATTTGCCGGGGCCGTGGTTGCTGCCGGTGGTGCGCCTGTGTTATCGGCTGGCGGAGTAGTGGCTGCCGGTGCTGCGGCTGCGGGAGGGGCAGCCTCGGCCGGCGGCTTGTAGTAGCTGAGCTTCAGGTAGACCGGCTCAACTTCAAACGGCATCTTGTCGGCTGCAGTGAGAAGAGGCTCGAAGGCTGCGTGCATGACGTAGACCTGATCGGTCCAGGGGTCAAAGCGGAGGAAGCTGGCCAGCGGCATGGCGGCCTGCTGTTTGAGGTCCTTCATATCGAGCTTGGGCCCTTTGGACTCGATGGCGGCCATCCAGAAGGTCGGGTCGGTGTCGCTCTTGACCAGGCCGTCGCCGATCATCGGTTCATTGAGAGCCTTCAGGCTCTTGACCCGCTGCTGCAGCTGCTGGAGGTAGAGGCTGAAGTACTGCTGGCCGCCTTCGAGTTCCTTGGCGCTGAGCAGTTCCATGGCTTTCTTGGCTGCGGCTGCATTGTCGGCGTCCGTGTGGTGCATCGGAATGCGGTTGAAGACCGAGGTTGTGGGGAAGAGCAGACGATCGTTGAAGGCGTACTTGGTGTCGAGCCGGTGGGCGAGAATGATGTGCGCGATCTGGAAGGCCAGAATCGCGTTCAGGTTGCCCATCTGCTGCGCACCATCCTGCGTCACGACGCCGGTGGTATCGAGCAGGCTCTTGGAGATGACGATGGTGTTTCCAATTGCGAGCGACTCGAGCGGCTCGGTCAGCAGGGTACGGCAGCGAATGGGCCTGGAGAGCGTGATGTTGTTGTACGCGAGAATGTTGTTCGCCAGGGCTTCCAGCGTCTTATCGAACTCGCTGGGGGCATCGAGAAGACCAGCCTGGAAGAGGCGCTCGACGATGTTGTCCTCGGCCTGCTGGACCCAGGCACGCTGCGCACCGAGCGGGCTGACGTCCTGAGCATCGTTGCTGACGTCGGTCGCGCCGACGACATCGAGCGAGGTATTCTCCGACTCGGGTGGAGGAACCTTCAGGACATAACCCCAGATATGGTTAATGGCTTTGAACTTCAGAGTGCGAGAGACGCTCTTGGGGTCGCTCTCTTCGACGTAGAACGAAGTTGGCAGCCAGAGGTCGGGCTGAACATTGGTACGCCAACTGTCAAAGTGATAGAACTCCTTCTCGTCCTCCTGGGTGCCGGCGAAGTCGCCATTGAAGCGGACGACGTTGCCGTTGCGGGTCTCGATCCAGATACGGCCGAAGAAGCGTCCGAACTCCTTTTTGCCCTGCAGCGGGGTTACGTCGAAGACCGCGGTGGGGGTATTGCCGAGGAAATCGTTGCGAACATAGCCGAAGGAGTAGTGCTGGCGATCGAAGTTGTTGGAGTCCATCAAAAGCATCTGAACGAAGCCGGCCTCGTGGAAGGTGAGGTGCAGGCTGCCGCCGAGACCGCCGAGGTAGGAGGCGGAGTGCTTGAAGAATCCGAGTTTGCCGTTGCTACTGGCTCCCTGCGAGGTGTCTTTGTTGACCGCGTAGGTTTCGTCGCCGATGACCTTGTTGAACTCAACGCGGCCGAGGAAGTGCTGGTCGGAATCAGGAACCTGACCGAGGACGGGATCGGGGCGCATGTTCTGGATATAGGTCTCGACCAGCGGAGCGCGGTCCTTCACAGTCTTGACGACGACTTTTTCCCGGGCGATAGCCTTGTCGATCAGGGCATTTTGAGCCGCAGTCGGTTTGCGCGCCGTCGAGAGGTCGTCATCCTTCTTCTTCTTTCCATGCAGGATGCTTGCTCCGGCCTGGACGGGGAGAGTTGCTGCGACGAAGAGTGCCAACGCGAGACCAGCGAGGGACTGTTTCCGGAGAATCATGTTATACGGCTCCTGCGGTGACCTAAGGTCAGCCTGAATATGGACTTGATGCTAGTGCATGCTGCTAAACGCGTAAAAACTTTTGTTTCTTACCCAGCAAGTTGAAATGCGACGTTGACGATGCCTTCCCAATCGACCGGACGGCCCGAATCGTCGGTGGCGGGTTTGAAACGAGTGGCTTCGACGGCACGGACGGCGGACTCGCCGAGGCCATGACCGAGGTCGCTGGTGACGCCCAGAACCTCGACTGCGCCCGAGGACGAGACGCGGATCTTGACTGAGACGCTGCCTTCGATATGAAGCTTGATGGCCTCCGCGGTGTACTCCGGCTTGGGCTTAAAGAGAACCTTGGGCCCGCTCTTGGCGGTCGCAGTGGTGGGTCCGACGGGCTTCGGCATGGGCGGCGGCGCGTTCTGTCCCAGATTGACGGGACCGGCAACGCGACCCGGGGCATTCATCGGGCCAGTGCCTCCTGGAACGCCATGGGGAATGCCGGCGATGGCGACTGGACCGCGGGCGCCCATATTCTGGCTGGTGGGAGAGCCCGAACCAAGATTGACAGCAGTAGATTGTGCTCCGGCGCCGTTATTGGAGGCTGGCATGCCCGACATTCCCTTGTTGCCAAGGTTGATGGCGGTGGTTGTCGGCTTGTTCGAAACTGCGATGGGGTTGGTTGTCGATCCGAGCGCAACGGCGGTGGGATGCGGAGAGTTATTGGGAACCGCCGCGGGCATCGCTTGCGCAAGATTCACCACCTTCGGAGCCGGCGGAGCCTGAACCAGCTTCGGCGGCGCGGGAAGAACCACCGGCATAGGCTGAACCATCTTGATCTCAGGCGGCTTGGGGGGCTCCGGCATCTTGATGTCGGGCAACTTGATCTTTGGCGGCTCTACTTTTGCCACCTGGGGAAGCGGCGGCAGCTTGATCTTGATCTTTGGCGGCGGTGGCGGCTCTTCCTTCTTCAGTGGAATCGGCTCATCGAGATGGGTGAGCTTGATATGGTTATCCATGGTCTTCTTCGCAGCTGCGCCGATGATGATGGCGCACAGCGCCAGCACGACGTTGAGCGCGACAGAGGTGAGGAGCGAACCTTTGCTCTGATTGCCGTCGTTGAGAACGCCGAAGTGCGCAAACTGCATATTCTGCGGTGCGGGATCATCACTGCGAAGCGGCTTTGCCATAGAAATCCTTGAAGGGCCTCGTATCCGAGGCGAAATAATGAGACCGGTGCTGCTCGAGTCCTCTGCCAGAACCGGTACGGGAAGAAAACTGCGACTGCTCTTGCTGGAGCCGCCGTAGTATTGATCGAGCCGGACTTATCTAACTCAACAAATAGTTCGACCGGGAATCCATCACGGGAGTTGCGTTCAATTGCCTAAAAAAACCGACGCAAGCCGACAAGAAATAGGTTGTAGCAGGTCCGTGCATCGGGGAGTCACATCTGTTCATGTGCCGGTACTCTGCCCATCTCGTACTGCAAGTATATTGCCGTAAGCGTAAGTGATTGACACTGGTACTTTTGTGGTATCCAAGTAGGAACGACAAAGGAGCTTTTTCATGAGGATTCTGGTGACAGGGGGAGCAGGGTACATCGGGGGCACGGTGTCCCGTCTTTTGCTCGCCCAGGGCCATGCCGTAACCGTGTATGACAACCTTTGCCATAGCAAGCGCTTAGCAGTGGCGCCGAACGTGGAATTTGTGGAGGCCGACGTTGCCGATCGCGCGAAGCTGGAGCACACCCTGCGCCATGGCAGCTTCGACGGAGTGATGCATTTTGCCGCTCTGATCGAGGCCGGCGAAAGCATGACGCTGCCCGAGATTTATTTTCGCAACAATACGGCTGCGACCCTCGCGCTGCTGGAGGCGATGCTGGCCACGGGACACGACCGGCTGGTCTTCAGCTCGACCGCCGCCTGTTACGGCGAGCCGGAATCGACGCCGATTCTCGAAGACGCGAAGCTGCAGCCCACCAACCCCTATGGCGAAAGCAAGCTGATGGTCGAGCAGATGCTGCGCTGGATGAACCTCAGCCACGGTCTGAAGTATGTGAGCCTGCGCTACTTCAACGTGGCGGGCGCGATTGAAGGCTACGGCGAGGCGCATGAGCCGGAGTCTCATCTGATCCCCCTGATTCTTGACGTGGCGCTGGGCAGGAGAGCGGCGATCAAGGTCTTCGGGCGAGACTATCCGACCAGGGACGGCACCTGCGTTCGGGATTACATTCACGTGCGCGACCTGGCCGAGGCTCATATGCTTGCGCTGGCCGCGCTGAGCACAGAGAAGAACAGGTTGATTTACAACATCGGCAACGGCCAGGGATTTACCGTTCTCGAAGTGATTGAGTCGGTGCGGCGCGTAACCGGAAGGCCTGTCGCTATTGAGGAATGTGCCCGGCGGTTAGGCGATCCGGCGGTGCTGGTGGCGAGCTCGGCGAAGATCAAGGCCGAGCTGGGCTGGACGCCGAAGTTTGCAGAGCTGGATCAGATCATCGCCAGCGCATGGGAGTGGCACCAGAGACGGTATGCCTGACACACGAAGTCAATAAGGAGATTGCATTGATCGAGAGTATGTTTCACATGCCGTTACCGCTGATGGAGAAGATTCTCCGCCCGATTATTGTCTATTTGTTTCTGGTTGGTTTCCTGCGGTTGTTTGGAAAGCGGGAGCTGGCGCAGTTGAATCCCTTCGACCTGGTTGTGTTGTTGAGCCTCTCGAACACCGTGCAGAACGCAATGATTGGCGACGACAACTCCGTCTCGGGCGGAGTCATCGGTGCGTTCTCGCTGCTGGCGGTCAACTGGTTGCTGACCCGTCTGTTGTTCCGTGCGCCGCGGCTGAACAAGGTCTTTGAGTTGTCGGAGACGGTGTTGATCCGTCACGGCGTGGTGGACTGGGCGGCCACCAAAAAGGAGGCGTTGACCGAGCTCGAACTACGCTCCGTTCTGCATAAGCAGGGCTTCAACTCCTTTGAGGAGGTTGAGAAATGCGTGCTGGAACCGAACGGAAACTTTTACATGGAAGGCATTAAGTCAATGAGCGACGACGCGCAACGTGCCAGCCTGATGAAGGCGATCGAGGCGCTGACTCGCGAGGTGAAAGATATGCGTGCTGAACTGGCGGTGCGCTGAGCCTTTGGCAGCCTGCTATGAGTTCTGTCTGCGGCGGGATTTCTCCAGCGCTTTTGCGTAGCGCTCCGGCGGCGTTTGCCGTTGCGAGTCGCGGACCGCGGCACGGTAGCCCCCCATGTAAATGGAGTACATCACGGCCAGGGCGCAGCCCACGCCAAAACCGAAGCCCATGAAGAATCCGATGACCGCCGGCCAATAAGAATTCACGATAAGTGGAGTCTACCGCGGGCCTCCATGTACAGTTCTTTAACCAACCAGTTCAGGCAACACGGAGATCGGGATGCGAGCAGGACAGTGGATAGCAGTGTGTGGAATGACTGCGGTATTGACGACCGCATTAGTGGCGCAGGAGGTTCCCGCGCTGGTGAACCAGGAGCTTCCCGGCCTTTTGGCGACCTACAAAGGGCTTCACCAGGCGCCGGAGCTGTCGCACCATGAGGTGCGTACCTCGGCGCTGTTGGCAGACGAGTTCCGCAAGGCCGGCTACACCGTGACCGAGCGCGTAGGGAAGTACCCGGACGGCTCGCAGGCCTATGGGGTCGTCGGAATCCTGAAGAACGGCGCCGGTCCCACGCTGCTGATCCGCACCGACCTCGATGCGCTGCCGGTGACGGAAGACACGAAGCTGCCCTACGCCAGTACCGTGAGGGCGAAGAATCCCGCAGGGCAGGATGTCGGCGTGATGCACGCCTGCGGGCACGATATTCACATCACCACGATGATCGGCGTCGCGCGCGCCATGGCTGCACTGAAGAGCCAATGGCATGGCACGCTGATGCTGATCGGCCAGCCCAGCGAAGAGACCATCGACGGCGCCAAGGCGATGCTTGCCGACCATCTGTATGAGCGCTTCGGCACGCCGGATCTGGCGATTGCGCTGCATGATGCAAACTTTGCGGCAGGAAAAGTGTCCGTGGTCTCGGGACCGGCGCTGGCGAGTTCGACGTCGATCGACGTCCTGATGCGCGGCGTGGGGAGCCACGGCGCGGCGCCGGAGGCGGGCAAAGACCCCATCGTGATGTCGGCTGAGTTTGTCATGGCGTTGCAGACGGTGGTGAGCCGGTCGGTGCCCCCCTCGCAGCCCGCGGTCGTGACGGTCGGCGACATTCACGGTGGAACCAAACGCAACATCATTCCCGATGAAGTGAAGATGGAGCTGACCACCCGCGCTTACAGCGAAGAGGTGCGGCGGACGATCATCGAAGGCGTAAAACGTACGGCAAAGGGGGTCGCGATTGCCGCAGGCGTCCCTGAAGATCGCATGCCGATCGTCACGGTGCTGGAAAACGAGTCGACGCCGGCGACGATCAACGATCCGGCGCTGGCGGCGAAGCTGCATAAGATCTTTGCGGCGAAGCTTGGAACCGGAAACGTGATCGGCCGACAGGCGGTCATGGGCAGCGAAGACTTCGGCATCTTTAGCCTGGATCACAAGATTCCTGCAGTGATCTTCTGGCTGGGAGCGTACGATCCCGCGAAGGTCGCCGAGAGCGAACGCACCGGAGTGGCGCTGCCTTCGCCGCACTCTCCGTTCTTCGCGCCGCTGCCGGAGCCAACCCTGCGCACCGGAATCACGGCAATGACCGATGCAGCGATCGCGCTGTTGCAGTAAGAGACTTACGTTTTTTCTGTTCGGGAACGAGGAGAGTGGATGAAGATTGCATGGTTGGCGGCTGGCTGTTTGATGATGACGCAGTGTGCTGCGTGGGCGCAGGATGTGCCTTCGCTGGTGGCGAAGCAACTGCCGGAGTTGGTGACGACATATCAGCAATTGCACCGGACACCGGAGCTGTCGCACTACGAAGCGAAGACCTCGGCATGGCTGGCAGGGGAGTTTCGTGCGGCGGGTTATACCGTCACCGAGCATATCGGCAAGTACACCGACGGCTCGCAGGCTTACGGTGTGGTGGGAATTTTGAAGAATGGCGCCGGGCCGACGCTGCTGATTCGTACCGACATGGACGCGCTGCCGGTCGAAGAGAAGACGGGGTTGCCCTACGCGAGCAAGGTTCGCATGAAGAATGCGGCTGAGCAGGAGGTTTCCGTGATGCACGCCTGCGGACACGATCTGCATATGACGACCATGGTCGGCGTCGCGCGCGTGATGGTTGCTAAAAAGGCAAAGTGGCACGGGACTTTAATGCTGGTGGGCCAGCCTGCTGAGGAGATGGGCGAGGGCGCACAGGCGATGCTCTCCGATAATTTTTATGAGCGGTTTGGACGCCCGGACTATGCCATCGCGCTGCACGACAACGCGGGGCTCGCTGCCGGTAAGGTCGGGATCACCTCCGGACCAGCGATGGCGGGCGCGATGACGTTGTACGTGACGATTCGCGGTGTGGGAGGACACGGCGCCATGCCCGCATCGACGAAGGATCCCATCGTCATGGCGTCGCAGTTTGTTCTTGCTCTCCAGACCATCGTGAGCCGTCAGACGCTTCCGACCAACCCCGCGATCGTGACCGTAGGAATGATTGACGGCGGCACGCAGCCGAACATCATTCCCGATGAGGTGAAGCTCGGACTCTCGGTGCGGTTTCTGGATGAAGCCGTGCGCAAGAGCATCATCGAGGATATTCAGCGCACTGCGAATGGCATCGCCTTAGTCGCGGGAGTACCGGCGGACCGGGCCCCGCTGGTCGAGGTCGTCTCTTCGCATCCGACGGCGGTCGTCTACAACAACCCTGCCCTTACCGCTCGGGTGCGAACCGCTCTGGTGTCGGCTGTGGGCAGCGAAAACGTGGTGGACCTCGAACCGGTGATGGTCTCAGAGGACTTTGGCCGGTTCGGGCTGGAAGGCCACAAGATACCCACGGTGCTGTTCTGGCTCGGTGCTGTTGATCCGGCAAAGATCGCCTCAGGCGCACCGCTGCCATCGCTGCATTCGAGCGTCTTTGCACCGATGGCAGAGCCGGCTTTGCGAACCGGGATCACGGCAATGTCGGATACGGCGCTGTCCTTGTTGCAGTAGGGCTATTTTGCCGGCGCAGTGACCGCCGCGGGTGCTGCGGTGAAGAGCTTCATGGCATTCTTCACGGTGTAGTTGAGCCCCCATGCGGTGGGGACGAGGACAATGATCCATGCTGCGGCGACGACCAGCGGCGAGGACTTTTTTTCGTAAGCGGATTCAGCCATGAGAGCTACTCCTGTGTGCTGCAAGGGGCGGAGGTGCGGTCACTCCGCCGGGTTTGGGTTTAGCGGGCTGCGCGTTCGGGCACGGTGCCCTGCGGCTTGAGCCAGAAGCTTTCAGCGACCGGTTTCACCATAAGGTTGGCCAGGAAGCCGATCACCAGCAGGCCGCACATGATGTGAAGGATGAGCGGATAGGCGTTCTCTTTCGGCATCTTGTTGGCGACGTAATGGTCGAGAATGCCGTTGACGATGAGCGGGCCGATGATCCCGGCGACCGACCAGGCGGTCAAAAGACGCCCATGGATCGCGGAAACGTTATAGCTGCCGAAGAGGTCCTTCAAGTAGGCGGGAATGGTGGCGAAGCCGCCCCCGTACATTGAGATCACCAGAGCGGCGATAGCGACGAAGAGGGGAACGGAGTTCATCTGGTTCTGCGACGTGAAGGGCAGGCAAAAGTAAAGCACGGCGCCGAGCACGAAGAAGATGAAATAGGTTGCCTTGCGCCCGATGTAGTCCGAGACGGAAGCCCAGAGAAAGCGTCCAGCCATATTGAAGATGCTGAGCAGACCCACGAAGCCGCCCGCTGCCACCGCGGTGATATGTCCGTGGAAGAGATCCTGAATCATCGGCGAGGCCTGCTCCAGAATCCCGATGCCGGCGGTGACATTGACGAAGAGCACAACCCAGAGCAGCCAGAACTGCGGCGTTCGCCACGCATGATGAACGTCGACGTCGTGGGTGGAGATAAGAGCGGATTGATGGACCGGCGGGGTCCACCCGGCGGGCTTCCAGCCAGCCTGCGGGACGCGGATGGTGAATACGCCGAACATCATGAAGATGAAGTAGAGGATGCCCATGGTGATGAAGGTGTAGGGGATTGCCGGCTGGTGCGCGCCGTTGAAGTGAGCCATCAGTTGATTGGCCAGGGGCGCGCCGATCATGGCGCCTCCGCCGAATCCCATAATAGCCATGCCGGTGGCCAGACCGGGCCGGTCGGGAAACCACTTGATCAGGGTCGAGACAGGCGAGATGTAGCCCAGGCCAAGTCCAATGCCGCCGATGACACCGTAGCCGAGATAGATGAGAGCTAGGCTATGGATGCTGGCGCCAAAGGACGCGATGATAAAGCCGAAGCCGAAGCATAAGGCCGCATAGAACATGGCGCGGCGGGGACCGGACCTCTCAAGCCACGCTCCGAACAGCGCGGCGGAGATACCGAGAAACGCGATGGCGATGGAGAAGATGTAGCCGACCTCTTTGAGGTTCCACACCGAGCCGTCGGCGCCGTGCAACGCAAGCAGGGGATTCTTGAAGACGGAGAAGGCGTAGACCTGCCCAATGGAGAGATGGATGGCGAGTGCAGCGGGAGGAACCAGCCAGCGGCTGTATCCCGCTGAGGCGATGGAATGGTCACGATCGAGAAAAGCCAGGGCCATATTTTTGAACCTCGGGAGATGGTTGATTTCTAAAACGATGGAACAGCGGTGCGAACTGCGAGCGCATTTCAACGCGCCATTCACAATACATGATTCCCTTCGTGCTTGTGTCCCCGAAATCGGGTGGTTTTACGGTGGTTGCCGCAGAGAATTGTATAGAGTACCTTCGTTTTATTGGGCTCGATAACGGAGGTTGGTGCGTGGCAACGGTTGATGGCAATGCAAATCTGGATTCCTCTCTGCGCGAGAATCGCGTGTTTCCTCCGCCGGCTGAGTTTGCCGCAAAGGCCCGTATAAAGAGCCTTGCCGAGTATGAGGCAATGTATCGGCGCAGCGTGGAAGAGCCTGAGGAGTTCTGGGCCGAGGCCGCCGGCGAGCTCGACTGGTTCGCTCCCTGGACGAAGGTGATCGATGGCGAGGCGCAGCATGCGAAATGGTTTGTTAATGGAAAGTTAAATCTTTCGCATAACTGCGTAGACCGCCACGCGATGGGCTCTCGCCGGGACAAAGTGGCGTTGCTGTGGGAGGGCGAGCCGGGCGACGTTCGCAAGCTGACCTATGGCGAACTGCACGAACAGGTGCAACGCTTTTCGAATGCGCTGAAGGGTCTTGGCATCAAGCGCGGCGATCGCGTTGCCGTGTACATGGCGATGTGCCCGGAACTCGCGATTGCGCTACTGGCCTGCGCGCGCATCGGCGCGGTGCATTCGGTCATCTTCGCGGGATTCGCCGCGCATGCGATCACAGACCGGGTCAACGATTCAAGCTGTGTCGCCGTCATCACGCAGGACACAAGCTATCGCCGCGGCAGCGAAATTCACCTGAAGAAGATCGTCGACGAGGCGATGGTGAACTGCCCGACGGTGAAGAACGTCATCGTGTTTCGGCGATCCGGCTCTCCGGTATCGATGCAGCCGGGCCGGGACGTGTGGTGGCACGACGTGATGGAGAAAGCCGCGCCTGACTGCGCCCCGGAGTGGATGGACGCGGAGGATCCGCTGTATCTGCTGTACACCTCAGGCACCACGGGCAAGCCCAAGGGCCTGGTCCACACCACCGGCGGCTACTCGGTGCAGACGTATCTGACCTGCAAATACGTCTTCGACCTGCGCGACGACGACGTGTATTGGTGCACGGCAGATATCGGCTGGGTGACCGGGCACAGCTACATCATTTACGGCCCGCTGCAGAACGGCGCGACCGTGCTGATCTACGAGGGAGCGCCGAACTGGCCGGAGAACGACCGCTTCTGGAAGATCATCGACGACTACAAGGTCACCATCTTCTACACCGCGCCGACGGCAATCCGCGCCTTCATCAAATGGGGCGACTCCTGGGTCGTCAAGCACTCGCTTCGCTCGCTGCGTCTGATCGGCACGGTAGGCGAACCGATCAATCCCGAGTCGTGGATGTGGTATCACCGCATGATCGGCAAGGAACGCTGCCCTATCGTCGACACCTACTGGCAGACGGAGACCGGGGCCATCGTCCTGTCGCCGATTCCAGGCGCAATCGCCACCAAACCGGGGTCGGCCACCAGGCCTTTCTTCGGAATTGTGCCTGAAGTGGTTACAAGATCGGGAAAGACGGTCCCCGACGGGCAGGGCGGACTTGCTGGTCATCAGCAAACCCTGGCCCTCGATGGCGAGAACCATCTACGGCGACCAGGCCCGCTACGAGCAGACCTACTGGAGCGAGATTCCCGGAAGCTACTTTACCGGCGACGGCGCGCGGCGCGATGCTGATGGATACTTCTGGCTGATGGGCCGGGTCGACGACGTCATCAACGTCAGCGGCCATCGCCTGGGTACGATGGAGGTGGAGTCGGCGCTGGTCGCGCATCCGAAGGTCGCTGAAGCTGCGGCGGTAGCCCGTCCCGACGAGCTGAAAGGCCACGCGATCGCCGTCTTCGTCACCCTCGAAGGCGGCCACAAACCCAGCGAGGAGCTGCGCCAGGAGCTGCGCCAGTGGGTCGCCAAAGAGATCGGCGCACTGGCTCGTCCAGACGATCTGACCTTCGCCGAGGCGCTTCCCAAGACGCGTAGCGGTAAGATCATGCGGCGCCTTCTGCGCGAGCTGGCCTCCACCGGCGAGGTGCGAGGCGACACCACGACGCTCGAAGATTTTTCCGTGATCGCCAAACTTCGCGAGGGCGAGGAGTAGAGCGCAGGTTTCTAGCGCAGGTTGGTGCTCGGTCGGGTGGGCAGGGTGAAGTGGAAGGTCGTTCCCTGGCCTTCGACGCTGGTGGCCCAGATGCGTCCGCCGTGTTGATTGACGATGCTGCGGCAGATCGCCAGACCAAGCCCGGTGCCGCCAAGAGCGCGCGAGTCGGAAGCATCGCCCTGCTGGAATCGATCGAAGATGTGCTCCAGCTTATCGGCAGGAATGCCGCGTCCCTGGTCGCGAACTTCGATGATGGCCTCGCTGTCGTCCAGATTGCGGGCGGTGAGGTGAATCTCGCTGCCTGCCGGCGAGAACTTGATCGCATTCGAAAGCAGGTTGTTGAGGGTCTGCAGAATCCGTTCGGGGTCGGCCCAGACGTTGACGCCGTGCGCGGCGAAGAAGATGCGGATGTTGGGCCGGGGCGTGCGCGTCTGCGGGATTCGCCGCGGCCCGGCGCAGCAGATCTTCGGCGCTGCACATGGTCGAATGCAGCTCCGTCTTGCCGCTTGAGATGCGCTCCAGGTCGAGAATGTCGTTGACCAGGCGCACCAGCCGGTCGGAGTTGCTGATGGCGATCTCGAGCATCTGCTGCGTCTTCTCCGGCCGATTCGCCAGCGCCCCGCCGGCAAGAAGACCGAGCGCGCCGCGCAGCGACGTCAGCGGAGTGCGCAGCTCGTGCGAAACCGTGGAGATGAACTCGTCCTTCATGCGATCGAGCGCGCGGCGTTCCGTCGTATCGGTGAATGCGACAACGACGCCAAGCGGCTTCAGCCCGTCCGAGTCCGGCGACTGCGTATCAATCTGCGGACGGGCAACATACTCTACCGGGAAGCTGGTGCCGTCCTTGCGCCAGAAGACCTCGTTGGAGACGCGAACGGTAGCCAAGATTGGTGAGGCTCTTGCGAATCGGCGAATCGATCGAGTCGTACGTCGAGCCGTCCACGCGCGTGTGGTGGATGAGGTTGTGCATGACCTGGCCGAGCATCTCGCCCTGCTTATAGCCGAGCATCTGCGTGGCCGCCGCGTTGACGAAGGTGACCTTGCCGTCGTGATCGATGCCGAAGATGCCGTCGCCCACCGAAGCGAGGATGGAGTCCGATTGGCGGGTGAGCGTGCGCAGCCGTCCTTCGGCCCGCACCTGTTCGCTGATGTCGACGCCGAAGCCAAGAACATACGGAGCGCGGCCCGGCACCACGATCAGCTTGTTCCGGTACGCGACCACACGGACCTCGCCATCGGCATGCGAGAGATGAAGCAGGCCCTGCGCCTCGCCGGTCTCGCCGATCTTCTTCAGGTATCCGTTCAGTGCGTCTCTGCGATCGGGCACGATGAACTCGGCGAGATTATGGCCCGTCATCTCTTCCACGGTATGTCCGATGGTCTCGGCGCCATGGGTATTGACGGTCAGCAATGTGCCGCGAAGGTCGTGCGTGCAGACCATACCGAGAGAGCCTTCCACCAACTGGCGGTAGCGTGCCTCGCTCTCGCGCAACGTGGCCTCTGCGGCGCGCTGCGTGGTGACGTCGATTCCGGTGGCGATGATGAAGGCGACCTGACCCTGCGAGTCGGTCAGCGCAGTAGCCGACCACGCGATGCGGCGCAGGCTGCCATCGCGGTTCAGCCATTGGTTCTCAAAGGCCGCGGGAAAGTGTCCGGAGCGCAGACGCTCGAAGGCCTCAATGGCCTCGGGAATCTCCTCCCGCGGAATCAGCTTGTCCCATGCGTAGCGCCCAACCAGTGTTGCGAAGTCATAACCCGAGGTCGTCTCGCAGGCGCGATTGAAACGCACGATGCGGCCTGCGGGATCGAAGACCGCCACCAGAGCGCCCACCGTGTCGAGAACCGCGGAGACGAAGTTCCGTTCCACCGTCAGCGCTGACTCGACTCGTTGACGCGAGCGCGCGGCACGGTCCATCTGGTGGATTCGGCCGTTCAGTTCCAGCCGATTGATCACCTGGCGGCTCAGAATGCTGAGTGCGGAAGACTGTGCCGGCGTCAGAAAACGCGACGGCCGGTCAAGAACCAGCAGCGCGCCGATGCTGACGCCGCCCGGCGTCGTCAGCGGAGCGCCCGCGTAAAAGCGATAGGCGCGGCTCTCCAGAAGAATGCCGTCGGGAGCGTAGTCGGGGTCGTTGCGGGTGTCCGGAATCTCGTACACGGTGTCGCCCAGAATGGTGGTCTCACACGGCAGGCTGCCCAGAGACAGCTCGAGCGATTCCATGCCGAAACGCGACCTTATCCAGATGCGGTCCGAGCCGATGAACGACACTGCGGCAACCGGGGTGTCGCAGATCTGCGCAGCCAGCCTCGTCAGGTCGTCCAGGACCGGATCGGGCGCAGAACTGAGCACCTCGTATTGATGGAGGGCCTCGAGTCGCAGAGCTTCGTCTTTCACGAGTAGTGCATTCATTTCGACTTGTTCAATCGTAGGCTATGTGCAAATTGTTGCGCACTCCTACTTTTGTGGCAGCAATGATTTACGGCTTTGGTAGCACACAGCACTCCCCTGCTGCAGGGGGCTCATCCGCGCTGGCGTCCATGGCAACTTTCCATGTTCCATCCGGCAGTTTTTTCCATACGGTAAAGTAGCGTCCGGAGATCACCACGGGCTGTCCATTTTTGTCTTTGGAGCGGCCCTCGTAGTGTCCCCAGGTAAAACCCATGTCGTTCGAAGGACCCATCTGCGCACCCTGTGGTGTCCAGGTGAGCTGATAGGTTTTTGGATCCCACTGGGCCTGCGCGGCAATCGCAGTGCGGCCCAGAACGGCAGGCTTCCCGTTATTGAGGGTTACGGCGTCATCGGCAAACCAGGCGCCGAACGCCTTGCCTCCGCCGGCTTCGACAGCTTTGGCGAAGCGGCCCTCCAGTTCCATCAGCAGAAGAGTGCCGGGGCTGAGAGTCGGTTGAGCCAGCGGCGAAATAGCGCTCGAGGATTGAGCCAGAGGGTCAAAACCGGGCGCAGCCGTGCCCACCCCAGGACTGGTTTGGGCCAGCAGAGGGCTGACGGCAAAAGCGCAGAAAAACAGGCGAAGCACTGTGTGGGGGACCATGATCTGGATGCTATCAGTGTCCGGGGCGGACTTCATAAGCGGTAGTTTGGGTTGAACACTGATATCCTTCGCACCTGAGGGTTATGACGAATCGGGAACGAATAATGTTGCTTTCAGCGGTCGTTTTGTTGGCCGCGGGAATCGCGCTTGGCGTTATGCAGAATCCCTCGCTGCACGGCTTAGCGATCGGCCTGCGCTGCGCCGCAATCGCATTGCTCACTGTCGATGCATGGCGGCGCCGGTCGCTCACTGCGTGGATCTTCGTCGCCATGATAGCCGGCGCAGAACTGGGCTTCGACGCTCCCCGAGTTGCTGTTAACATGCGTGTCTTCAGCGACATCTTTCTGCGCCTCATCAAGACCATCGTCGCTCCGCTCATTCTTGCCACGCTGATCACAGGCATCGCAGGCCATGGCGATCTCAAGAGCGTTGGACGCATGGGCATCAAGAGCCTCATTTACTTCGAAGTAGTCACCACGCTGGCGCTCGTGATCGGCCTCGTGGCCATCAACATGAGCCATGCCGGCGTCGGATTATCCATGCCCGCAACACCGGCCGCCGGTGAGGTCGCGCCGCCCTCTGCCTCCACCACCTGGCAGGATTCCATCCTGCACATCTTTCCCGACAACATCGCCAAGTCTGTGGCGGAAGGCCAGATCCTGCAGGTCGCCGTCTTTGCCATTTTCTTCGGCATCGCGCTGGCCTGTGTCAGCAGCGAAAAACGCGCACCCATGCTGAGCTTCTTCACCAGCCTCGCCGAGGTCATGTTCAAGTTCACCAATCTCGTGATGTACTTCGCTCCCATCGGCGTCGGCGCCGCCATGGCCTTCACCGTGGGACAGATGGGGATCGGAGTGCTCCTCAATCTCGGCAAGCTGCTGGTCACGTTGTACATTGCGCTGATCGCATTCGCTTTGCTCGTGCTGCTTCCCTCCGCGATGCTCTTTCGCGTGCCGTTGCGCCGCTTTCTCTCCGCCGTGACGGAACCGGCGACCATCGCCTTCGCAACGTCATCGAGCGAGGCTGCTCTGCCTCGCGCCATGGAGGCCATGGAGGCGCTCGGCGTTCCCCGCCGCATCGTAGCCTTCGTCATTCCCGCCGGCTACAGCTTCAACTCGACGGGGTCCACGCTCTACCTGGCTGCTGCCAGCATCTTCGTCGCCCAGGCGGCCGGCATTCACCTCTCCCTCGGCGAGCAGGTGTTGATGATGTTCACGCTGATGCTTACCAGCAAGGGCTTTGCCGGCGTTCCCCGCTCCGCGCTGGTTCTGCTCTTCGCCACCGCAGCCACCTTCCATCTGCCTACGGAGCCGATCTTCGTCGTTCTCGGCATCGACGCCGCGGCGGACATGGGGCGCACCGCGATTAACGTCATCGGCAATTGCCTGGCCAGCGTCATCGTCGCGAAATGGGAGCGAGTGTTTGAAGAGGAGCCCGTCTCGCCGGTCGTTCTCGAAGGCGTAGCCGAGTAAGGCTGTTACGAAACTCCATGCCACCTCAGTTTCGGAGAAGCGTCGCTCCCTTGAGACCGGATCGGTCAACGCACTTCCTGAAACACGATCGTGTAACCGTCGGGGTCTTCTACGCTGAAGAGCTTGAGTCCATACGGCGCCATTTTCGGACGCTCAGCCTTCAACCCTCGATCCGTGAGTTCCCGGTACGCAAGCTCTACATCAGAGCAGCCAATGTAAAACGCTGCATCTTTGGATCTCTTCTGTGGAGGCTGGCTCGGGCGTTCATTGGAGTCATATTGAGTGTTCAGCATTATCTCGGCTGCTCCAAACCGCAGCCACATCCAATGAGAAAACCGGCCCTCTGCCGTCTCGACTTCAGGTGAAGCCGAGACCACACTAAACCCGAGCACATCCCGGTAGAAGGCTAGCGCAGTTGACATATCGAAAACGCCGATCAGCGGGGTCAATCCTATCGGCGAAAAGTTCATATTTCCTCCGGGCTTTTGATTTTATGGTCATCGCAGAGGGGTTCCGTAACAGTCTCGAGCAAGCCTGCAGCGCTTCCCGACGGAGATTCAAACACGCAAAAGCAAAACGAGCAGATGCGGTTGCATCTGCTCGTCTTTTCTCTTGCCGCACCGACTACATAGCCGGCGGATGATGGGGATCGACATGGGCCGTCTTTGCAGTGGACTTCACCGCGCCGTTCGGATTCACCGAATCGCGAAGCTCCTTCGAGGGCTTGAAGAACGGAACGCGTTTAGCCGGTACGTCGACCTTCGCGCCGGTCTTTGGGTTGCGGCCCGTGCGCGCATTGCGCTGCCGCGTCCGGAAGCTGCCGAAGCCGCGAATTTCAATCTTGTCTCCCGACTTCAGGGCTCCGATGACGGCGTCGAAGAGCGTGTCGACGATTACCTCTCCATCGCGACGAGTGAGGTCGCCTATGGCGGTGACTTGGTCTACCAGATCGGCTTTAGTCATTGTGTGGGTTCCTTTCGTTCTCTGGTCTCTGGGAGGGCTATGGATTGCCGCGTCGAAATTCCTAATTCTTGTTGATTATAGACGGGATGACGGCATATATGTGAGCGAAAGCAACCAAAATAGAAAGGAAACAGCATTCCTCAGAATGAGATGCAAAAACTGGGCTAACGGTCCACGAAACCCAAAAAGAGCCCATCGTTCCCGGACTCCTTTGGTGGTATGAAATTGGTTTGGCAGTCAAAATGCTGGGTAACTGGTGAAGGACCGCGCCTTACTTCCACATGAAGTAAAAACCGGGAGCGTGGTCCAGCAACTGGCTCGGGTTGGGAAACAAGTCCTCGCTGTCGTCCGTGAGGATCGAGAACAGTCCGCGTTTGATCTTCGCCGGGCGAACCACGTTTGGTTCTCCCGAGATTCCCACATTCTTGGCTGTATCCAGCAACGCCACCCGGTAGCCCCCGACCTTGTCAATCAGGCCCAGAGGGAGCGACTGCTGTCCCGTCCACACCTGGCCGGTTGCCAGCGGTTTGATCTTGTCGTCCGTACTGTGTCGTCCGGTCGCGACGTCATGCACGAACTGCGAGTACATGTTGTCCACCAGCGACTGAAAGTACGCCTCTTCCTTCGGTGTTAGATCGCGGCTCGGGTCGCCTGCATCCTTCAGCTCGCCGGCGTGGATGACGACGTTCTTCAGCTTTGCCCAGCGCATCAGGTCGCCGTAGTTGGTCCACTCCATGATGACGCCGATCGAGCCCACCACCGAAGCGTCATTCGCATAAATCTTGTCGCAGGCGCTCGCGATGTAGTACGCGCCCGACGCTCCGACCGACTCGATGGATGCGATCACTTTTTTATTCTTCTCCTGACGTACGCGCAGCACCTCGTGATAAATCTCCTGCGAAGCCGCCGCGCCGCCTCCCGGCGAGTTGATATGCAGAATAATCGCCTTCACCGAGGAGTCGTCTCCGAACTTGCGCAACTGCGTGTCTATCGTCTCCGGCGACAGAATCACTCCCGAGATGTCGATCACCGCAATGCGGTCGCCGTCAAAACCAAAGCCGGTGGCGTCGCCGCCGCCGGAGCGCATCGTCGACCACACCAGGAGCGTCACCAGAAGGAAGACCGCGGCCAGCGAGCCCGCAATGATGCCGATATAGAACCACGCCGAACGGCGCGGCGGCGCAGGCGCAGTGTAGGCCGCGGCATACGGTGGAAACCGGCCGTACGGCGCGTTGGCCGGCGGGGGTGTAGGCGGCGGCGGGGGCGGGGTTGGGTAGTCATTCGGCATGGAGTGAAGTTTAGCAGGGACGCGCCGGAGCACGGGGCCTCCGCCCCGCCGGGGAGAGTCCTCGAAAGCAATCGAAAATCTATCCTCGAAATCGCAGGAAATGAGTCTAAAATAGCTTCCCCGCCGTCCAATGTTTACAGTATGATGAACGGCGACGCCCTCCCACGAGCCTCCATCAAATTTGCGAAGCCTAGGAAGAAAGAGTCTGGCGGCGGCTATGGCCCATCCGAAACTGAGTATTGTGATTCCAGCGTATAACGAAAGCGCTCGCATCGAAGATGCGCTTGATCGTGTGCTCTCCTGTGTCGCCGAGCAGAATTGGGATGCCGAAGTTCTCGTCGTCGATGACGGCTCGAAGGACGACACCGCAGCCATCGTTCAGCGCTGGATGTCGCAACATCCGCGTCTCCATCTGGTGCAGAACCAGGGCAACAAAGGCAAAGGCTACTCCGTGCGCAACGGCCTCCTCCAGGCCGCCGGAGACATCGTCATGTTCACCGACGCCGACCTCTCGGCCCCGATGGAAGAGGCAGAGCGCCTCTTCGCGGCGATCGCCACCGGCGCCGATGTTGCCATCGGCTCCCGCTGGATGGACCGCACCCGCCAGACCATCCACCAGCCGCTCTACCGCCAGTTCTTCGGCCGCTGTTTCAACTGGGTCACCCGCACCATCATGGGTCTGCCCTTCAAAGACACGCAGTGCGGCTTCAAGGCCTTCAAACGCTCCGCCGCGCAGGTCATCTTCCGCCTCCAGACCATCGAGCGCTGGGGCTTCGATCCCGAGATCCTCTTCATCGCACGCAAGCTGAAGTACGTCATCCGCGAGGTGCCTGTCACCTGGGGGCACGACGAGCGCTCTCGCATGAGCTACCTCCGCGACGGCATGAAGATGCTCGAAGACATGGCCCGCATTCGTTCCAACTCCGTACGCGGGCGCTACGACGAAGCCATCGCCGCGATGAAAGACACCAGCACCATGGTGACGCCGCCCGTCGTCAAAGTAAAAGCCAAGATCGTCTGACCGGGGCGCTTCATCCTTCATTGATTGGAACGCGCTTTAGTTCTTTGAACCGCGCTCCAGTTCCTCGACAAGGATGGGCACGCCCTTGGCGCAGGCTTGAACACCCATCGAAACGCAAATCTGCAGAACCGTCATGATCTCTTCCGGTGTCGCTCCAGCCTTGAGCGCTCCCTGAATATGTCGCCGGATGCCGGGCGCGTACATGTGAGTGATGGACGCATCGAAGGCGATGCTGATCAACTCCATAAATCTCGGTGTGAAGAGGCCACTCTTGTAGACGCTCGCCCCGAAGGCAAAGAACTGATCGGTCCACGCGGGCGACAGAGCTCGAAGAACGGATCCCATGCCGTGTTCCACTGACCGATCGCGCGCATGGCATCGCACGCCGGAGTCTCCGGCTTCGGTCCTCCCGCCGCCTTCACACCTGCCGCCTTCATCTCTTCGAGCAGAATCGGAGCACCCAGGCTGCACGAATGGACCGCCAGCGCGAAGCCACATTTGAGGACGAGAAGAACCTCATCGCGCGTCGCGCCTGCATCCAGCGATGCGCGAATCTGACGACGCGTGCCGGCCTCGTCAAGATTCGTGCAGGAGCAATTCAGCGCGAGGTAGATCAGCTCCACTTCCTTGCGAGGCAGAACTCCGCTGGTCCACGGGTTCGTGCCCACCCGCAACAGCAGCGCTGCTCCTTTGGGGTCCCATTCCTGGAGCTTGTCCAGTGACGAGCCCCAGGGATTTACCTCCTGACCAGTCGTCGACGCCCCCGCTACTTCACTCTTCATCGCCATTTCTTTTCTCCTCGAGCTGCCGCTCGACTTCAACTTGTTTTCTCATTCGGGCTAAGCGACACCATGATCTTTTCGTCCACGACCGTTGCGGGATAAGAGGAGACGCCAAAGCTCGAAGTCCCGGCAAAGCAGCCGGTGGTGACGTCGAACTTCATTCCATGCACCGGACAGGTCACGATGCTGCCGTCAAGCTTTCCCATGCCGAGCGAGCCGCCCGCGTGAGGACAGGTATCGGCAATCACGCAGATAGTTCCATCCACGTTGAAGACCGCGACGTCTTTGTCAGCGACGGTGAACCGTGAGCCTAATCCAGGCCGGACCTGGTCGACCCGCGCCACCTCAATAAAATCTGCCATGCCAGTCAGTCTGCCGCTATGCCGGGAGCTGTCAGCTTGCCTTCCCACTCCCCGGCGTGGATGTGTCCGCAACCGCCTTGTGCCGCTGGATAGAATCTTCCGTCGGTCTCATGCACCATGAAGCCCATGTTGCCCTCTCTGCGGTTGGGCGGCAGGCCGAGATTGGCGAGCGTTTCTGCCGTCGAGTTGTACGTAACTCCGAGCTTCAGCATCTGGCGTGCCTGTTCGGCCGTAGCGATCGGTCTTCCCAGCTCCTTGGCCATGCGGACATTGCGCTCGATCATTTCGATCGACGACATGCGCACGCCCTTTTTGGTCGTGTTCCAGAGGTTGTCCTCGATGCCGGCGCGTGTATGTTGTCCCAGCGCAATGCAGATCGCCGCGACCGGATGGGTCCAAACGAAATGTCGTCTGGTAGGTAAAGAACGAGCCATGTGGGGTGCGCCGGATCAGCTCCATCAGGTCAAACGGATTCGCGCCGCATACTCCGCCGCCGCCGATGCTGAAGAAGCCATTCACCGGTCCCATGTAGTATCCCTTGCGGATAAGACGCTCGACGAGTTCGAGGCTGTGGACGTGGCCGAAGAGCGAAATACGGCTGGATGCCGTGCTGGACCAGGCGCTTGATGTTTTCGAGATAGAAGTCCGGCGTCGAGTCAGCCACGAGATTGGCCATCGCATGGAGCATCGCAGGATTGGTGAGACGCGTTCCCGGTAAATTCCTCTACGGGGTGCAATGCTGTCAGATCATAAAGCGAGGTTCCGCACGCTACCGTGACCTGATCCGGCTTGGGATCGATTTCAGCGAGCTTATGGCGCGAGTCGTAGCTCTGGAACTTCGCCTCTTCGCCCGGCTCCGGGGCGAAAGAGATGGACCCGCCGAGCTGCAGGATCATCTTGGGCACCGCCTGGCGCAGACGCCCGATCTGATCGTTATATTGCTTGAAGTCCTTGGAGATGTGGCCGGTCTTGGGATCGCGCACATGAATGTGCAGCAGCGTGGCTCCGGCGTTGTAACAATCCACCGCGGCCTGGACCTGCTCGTCCCAGGTCACGGGGAGTTTCTGTTCGGGAGTGCAATCCTCCGGCATCCAGATCGGCCCATAGGGCGCGGCGGTGATCATGAGAGGAGCCTGATTTTCGGGTAGTAGCGAGTCGTCGGTGAAGTACATCTGTTCTTCTCCTTAATCCAATTCGTGCGATGTGGGTCCGCTCGGCCCATGGGAGCCGGGCGGTTCTGTGCCGGGGGCAATCCCCGGCAATCAGAATGGCCCACAAGGGCTTGCAGTGAAGGGGTTTATCTCGGAGAAGGGTCAGTCGTCGGGGAATATAAAGTTTCCCCTAGTCAGTTACTTCGCACAGTCTAGGAAGTCCGCGCGTTTGCAGATACTGGCAAAAGTACTAGAAAAACTCGGGAATATCGTCCAGCCCTAGCCCATCTTCTTGATCGGCGGCGGACTCCACGTTCCATTGAACGCAGTCTCCTTGGGCCAGTACATCCGCATCACCACGTTGAACGATCCCACATCCGCAGGCAGCCAGTTCGACTCCATGTCCTTCCCCGGCGAATCATGCTGAATATAGATATCCAGCGACCCATCCGGATTGAACTTCAGCTGATCCCGATCCCCAATCGCATACCGGTCGATCGGATTCGCCACAAAAGCCTGCTTCGCGTTGTACATCGTCAGCGACCAGAACGCATTCACCGGCGGCGTCTGCCCCTTGTCGAAGTGCAGAACATACTTGTTCGCTCCGTTGAGCGGCTGGCCACCTCCGTCAACGTGAGCTACCGGATAAAATGCGTCTGCCACAAGATTGGCACCCAGTCCGAACACGGCAACTCCCGTGCGCGCCTCGTAGTTTGTGCCAAACTCTCCTATCACCGAAGTCAGCAGCATCCATCCATTCTCAACCTTGCCGATTCCCGGATTTTGAGCAAGCTGCAGCGCTCTCTTCTTCCCGTCCTCCACGCCATCGGCGATCGACTTCGCCGCATCGCTTCCGTTCTTGTTAACGTCAAACGGCTGCCCCGGCACGACACCGAGGCTCGCCAGCTTCGCCACTATCGGCGCATCCGCCGCTGCCGGAGGGTTATTCTTCATCAGCTTCGCCAGCCTGTTGAAGAACGTCGCCGCATCCATCCCCGCCACCAATTCCACAGGCGCAGTCTTCATATCGACCTTCGCATTAACCGGCACATCCTTCGGCGGAGTGTACGGCTTGCCCCACGCGCTCAGCGGAGTCAGCTTGTATCCATCCTGAATCGCATGCACGGCTGCATAATCGGCCTTGCCGTTCGTCTGCGTCCTTCCGATGATCCATACCATTGCCGTGGGACACTTGATCTCCTTCACTCCTGCCGGCACCGTACCCGACCAGCCCGGCCCGGTGATAGCAAAGTCCGCCTTGGCCGTTCCCGTCGCCCGCTTTCCCGGCGATGCAAACACATTCGTCCACCCATCCACCATCTCCACCAGGTAATAGCGGCCCTGCGTATCCGGAACGCTCAACACAATCGGCCCTTGCGCCAGATCCAGCCACGCTATCGAATACAACGTATCCGCGTTAGGACTTACCACGTCAGTAAACGAGGCGTCCGGGAACGCTCGTACACTTACAAACTGATCAGTCGGCGCACTGGTTCCAGACGGCGACGAAACATTCGTCGTCTTGGCTCGGGTCACATCCATCAGCACCAGCGGATAGCCATAGATATAAGCATCCTTCGCCGCAGCCCGAGTCACGTTTGTGGCCTCATTTGTGCCCATAGGTGCTTCCTCCCCGCTCTGAGCGGTGCTTCACAGTCTAGGAATTCCGCGCATTTGCAGATACTGGCAAAAGTACAAGGAGGACTTTGGAGAATCGTCTAGCTCATCCGGCTTATCAATCGCCACGCGCCCATACTGCGATCAGTCCACGGAAACGCGCCAATAAATCCAAAATAATCTAACTCGCGATCGTTGACCATTTGTTCTATCACTTTTCCTAGTAGACGGCCTTCGAGGATTCCCCTACTGTTGGCCTCAATGGGGCGATTCCCGCCTCCCTGCGCGCCTCATGCAGTGACCAAGGGCATATCGTGCTTGAATACAAAACATCCACAGCATCCCGGCGAGCGAGCCAGCATTTACGGGCATGCGCCATATCAACATCGCGTGGTACTTGTCATTTGGAGAGTTACGGAAGGCATTCCGTACTCGCTTATTTCTTTGTCATAGCGACGGTTTTTGCCACTGGCGCAGCGTTGGCGCAGACGAATGCATCTGCCCAGTCACCAGCGCCCGCAGCAAACGCCGAAGAGCTGCGAAAAGAAGCGCAGAATCCTGTGGCCAGCCTCATCAGCGTTCCGCTGCAGGACAACATAAACCCGGGAATTGAACCGGGGAACAGGACGCAAAATGTACTGAATATCCAGCCCGTAATTCCAGTAAAAGTCAGCGAAGACTGGAACCTGATTATTCGCTGGATCACTCCCATCGTCTACCAGCCGATTACGCCGCCTTCTCCCGCTTCGCCTGAACTTGGCGCGTCCGGCCTTGGCGACATGCAGCCGAGCTTCTTTTTCTCGCCAAGAAAGCCGCAGAAGATAATCTGGGGCGCCGGACCTATCATTCAATTACCGACGGCGACCAGCACCTACCTGGGACAAGGAAAACTTGGCATCGGGCCTACTGTCGTCGCTCTGACGATGCCCCGCAATTTCGTGCTGGGTGTCCTCATCAACAATGTCTGGTCGGTTGCCGGTAGCGGCAGCCGTACGAATGTCAACCAGATGCTCCTGCAGTACTTCGTCAACTGCAACATGAAAAAGGGTTGGTACCTGACCACCCAACCCATCCTTACCGCCAACTGGAACACCACTGCGGCGAGCGGCAGTGTGTGGACGATCCCGTTCGGTGGGGGCTTTGGAAGAATCATGAAACTGGGAATGCAACCGGTGAACATCAGTGTTCAGGCTTATGGCAATGCCGTGCATGTTCCTCAAGCGTCGCCCTGGGGCGTTCGAGCAACGTTCGCGTTGCTCTTCCCTAAGGCGCCCAAATAGCTGCACGAGAAGGCATGACGACAAACCCGGCCTCCTGAACACTCAGATATTGCCCGTGCGGGGTCGCACGAAAATCGCACCACATAGGAGGAACAATGGCAGGTACCTTCGAAATCAAGAAAGCGAAAGACGGTGAATTCTTCTTCCATCTCAAGGCAAACAACGGGCAGGTCATTCTGGCCAGCGAGATGTACAAGGAAAAAGGCTCAGCCGAAAACGGCATCGCGTCAGTCAAGAAGAACGCACGCGATGACGCTAACTATGAGCGCAAGGACACCAAAAACGATCACTTCATGTTCAACCTGAAGGCCGCCAACCATCAGGTGATCGGCACCAGCCAGACCTACAAGACCGCCGAGACTCGCGAGGAAGGCGTCGCCTCCGTCAAGGCCAACGCCCCTTCGGCTCCCGTTCTCGACGAAACCGCGTAGTCGCCGGAACGCTCTCCCCTGCGCGGTTATCGTACCGGATCCTCGCCTTGGGCTGAATCTCAGGGACACTCACTCGCCCATCATGCTGCTCGCATGCAACAATAACCTTCGTGCGCCATTCGGCGGTGTCAGGGGTATAGGGTTTGCTGCGATCGTTCTTTATTGCTCTCTCTCAACATAAGGGTATGCGTTCATTCTCCGAACGCTCTGCGATGGGACGTAAGATGTCGGGCCGGTTCGTCGCCGGCATGTCGGTCGACGAAGCCCTCGACGCCTGTGATCGACTCAACCGCGAAGGCATCGCCGTCAGCCTCGACTCGCTCGGCGAAAGCGTCACCACTGAGGCTGCGGCGAAGAAGTCAGCCGATATCTACCACCAGCTCCTCGATGCGATCGAAGCACGCAAGCTGAACGCCAACGTCAGCGTCAAGCTGTCGCAGGTCGGCATGGACTTCGATCCCGCCCTCGCCGAGCGCATCGTCGGCGAGATGGTCGCCCACGCCGCCGCAGTTCACTCCTTCGTCCGAATCGACATGGAGGGCTCGCCCTACACCGAGGCCACCATCGCCATGACCGAGCGCCTCGCCGCAAAGTACCCAGGCGCAGTCGGCACCGTGCTGCAGGCCTATCTGTTCCGCACCGAGGCCGACACCGAGCGCCTGCTGGGGCAGGGAATCCGCATCCGCCTCTGCAAGGGTGCCTACAAGGAAGGTCCGGACATCGCGTTTGCCGCCAAATCCGACGTGGACGCCAACTACGTCAAGCTGATGAAGCGCATGGCCTCGTTCTCCAACAACAGCAAGGGCGTATTCTGCGGCATCGCCACCCACGACGAGGCCATCGTCGACCAGATGCGAACCTTCGTGCGCGAAAACCACATCGACAAACACGCCTTCGAGTTCCAGATGCTCTACGGCATCCGCCGCGACTTGCAGCGCAAACTCGCTGCCGAGGGCTTCGGCGTCCGTGTCTACATCCCCTTCGGCCCGGAGTGGTATCCCTACTTCATGCGCCGCCTCGCCGAACGCCCCGCCAACGTCCTCTTCTTAGCCAAAAACTTCTTCAAGAACTAACCTGTGGAAAAATAAAGTTCAAAAAAGTGGCACGTTTTTCGTCGCCATTGAATGGTCGTTTTCCCACCACGTTTCACCACGCATTCACCACAACTTCACCAGCAAAAAACCACACCCAAACACCCCTGTTTCCCAAAACCCCCTGCAAAAACCCCCTGAAATCAGCGAATCCGCCGCCATCCGCCACCCCACATTTTTTCCCGGCCTTTTTCCTCAAAAAAACCCCAAAAGTTGTATAGGCAGCAGAGCTTAGCCAAGGCACACTACATCCACTAGGAGGAAGAAGACCGTTCAGGAGATACATCGGACTGCTTTTGACTTCGCGATCACCTCGCCGCACTTCTGATTGGCTTGATCGTATCCCTCCGAGAGCATCTTCTGGCGCTGGGCCAAAAAGCAAACGGTGTTCTCCCCTCCTAGCCCTACCTCCCCGCCGCAACAACAATAGCCGCCTTCGGGCGGCTACTTCTTTATGGAATGAACAAGATGCGGCGATTTATTTTCCGAAGGACGTGCCGTCGTTCGGATGCTGAGCCGGAAGAAACGGTTCAACCGCGAGCAGATTCGACAGCGTATTGCGCTCCTGATCGGAAAACTCTCCGCGGAAATGGTCTGAGCTCATCATGGCCTGACGCTGGGGCTGGGGCATCTCGCGCAACTCGCGGAACGCTCGCGCGACCAGGCGCCGGCGGTCCTCAGGAAGTCCGCGGTACTGCTGCAGTGCGCCACGAACCTGCTGCCGCTGCGGGGGAGTGAGGCGCTCCATCTCCTCGGTGTGTTCCAGTCTCCTCTGGCGTTGCTCGGGCGTCATATTGTTGAGCTCGGTCAGGCGATTTCGCATGGCCTGCTGGGTCTGTGGCGGGAGATCGCGAAACCCCGGCTCATTTTCAAGCGCCTTCTGTTGTTCCGTCGGCGAAAGGTTGCTGTGACGAGCCATCCACTGCGGCAAGTGCTCCTGGTTCCCCTTCGGCGCATTCGCCTTCGGAGCATTCGCTCTTGGCGCCGGTGCGGAATGCGGCGCATTCATCGGAGGCCGTCCCGCCTGGCTTGCCCGGCGCATGGACGCAGGGGGAGCCGCAACCACCGCCGTGGCTGCTGACAGCAGCAGCGCAGCGATGACCGAGGAGAGGATGGGCCGCAATTGGGTTGGAAACGTCATGGTGTTCCGCCGGGAAAAGACTCGAACCTTCTGGGGAAACCTCTTCTGTTAGAGCAGCTTACCGTGTTCTGTCTCCTTCGAGAGATTATTTTTGTGAAACCGCGGTAAAGTCCGGCACAGATTAGCTGCTGGGCGGAGCGGTGTCATCGGCTGAGCCATCGTCCTGCAAGAGCTGATCCATCGTTTGCATCGCCTGATCGTTCTTATCCAGGATCTGCAGATCCTGCACTGTGGCTGAGATCTGAGGATGGGGGTGAGCGAAGCCGGACAGATCGACGAAGGTTCCGCCACCAACTACAAGGGCGAGTGCCAGAGCACCTGCCAGTGCCGGACGAAACTGGCGGCCGGTGTTGAAGAGGAGGCGGTTCTTTACTCGCTCGAACCAACCCGCCGGCGCGAGGGCCTGCTCTTCGCGAAGGCGCACAGCCAGTTTCTGATCGAAGTAGGGCGAAGGTTCTGGCGCCTTCCAGGTGTCAAGCAAAGCGAAGGTCGCCTCCAGCGACTTGAACTCGCGATTGCAGTCGTCGCAAGACTCGATATGGGATCGCACGGCAGCACTCGAGGGTGCGCCGGGATCGAGCAGCAGATCGAGGAAAACGGATTGGCAGTCTTTGCAGATCATTGTGACCCTTTCCAACTTCTCTATTTCTGGCGCGTCTCATAAAACTTATTTGCGCGCGTAATTTCAATTGGCCTAAATAAAAGCCTTTAACTTGTCGCGCAGTGTTTGATAGGCGCGGAAAAGAAGTGATTTTGTTGCGGACTCGCTGAGTTTCAGGACGTCGCCGATTTGTTTATAGTCCATCCCTTCGTATTTGTGCATAAGTACAGCCATACGTTGCCGCTCCGGGAGCGCCATAACGTGCTCGCGAATGGCGTTGAGCCGTTCGTTGCGCAGCAGATTGGCTTCGGCACTCGGGGTAGAGTCTGCGAGGTCCGGTGTCGTACCCGTCTCGGAGTCGGTCGCATCGAGGTAGACAGTGGAGGCGGCACGTTCATGACGCGTATCGCGGGCATAGTTGACGCCGAGATTGGTTGCGATGCGGTAAAGCCAGGTGCTGAAGCGAGCCTCCGCCCGATAGGTCTCACGCGATCGGTATACCCGAAGAAAAACCTCCTGGGCGAGTTCTTCGGCCACGGCTTGATTCCGCACCATGCGGTACATGAAATGGATAATCGGCTTCCGGTATTTCTGGATCAAAAAGTCGAAGCCAGCCATGTTGCCGGTGCGAAGCTCGAGCATGATGGCGGCGTCGTCCATCTGTCCGAAATCGCCGGCGGCATGATGGTTCTCGGCCGCCTCGAGGTTCGCAAGGAGTCTCGGGTTGATCGCCAGGGTAGCCATATCATCCATAACCCCATCTTCGCCCTCGGGTTGCGCTTTTTCGTCGATTTCCGGCGGAATCTCATCTCCATCTGAGAGATAAGGGGTTTTGGGGCCGGTCTTTGCGCTTTTGTTTGGGCTAAGGTCTGGGCCGGGACGACCGGGATTTGGAGGGGGCTCGGGCATCCTGCTCGCCTGATTGTACCGCCACTCAAACCGCCGTACCAAGGGCGTCTTCAATGACTTGCGGTTACGGCGTGGCCACGTTGCCGGCGGTTTGGCGGGTGAAAGAGGGAGATGCTATTCTTGAGCTACACCTTAGATGGAGAAGCCTTCGGCGACTTCAGGGGCGCATAACTCAGCGGTAGAGTGCCACCTTCACACGGTGGAAGTCGTAGGTTCGAATCCTGCTGTGCCCACC
>CAVSQQ010000004.1:0-20127 GCA_963730135.1 uncultured Acidobacteriaceae bacterium | reverse complement strand
CCTTAACGACGACGAGGTTGTCGCGAAGATGGGGCACCCGCCTCGCTTCGAATAGTTCCAGTCGCTGCTGGGCGTCTTCGAATCTGAACTTTCCCGCCTCTAGATATTCCTCGACAGCTTCCCCCGCGAGCCATCGTCGATCAAGAGATTCAGATACTGCGGCGGCAGTGAGCGAGCCGGCGAAAGGGTCTAAAACGAGGTCGCCGGGGTTAGTAAGCATTTTGACAAAGAATCTCGGCAACGATGCCGGAAAGCGAGCTGGGTGAATCTTGATTCCTTGTTCCTTGCAGCGCATTGTGTAGGCGTCGTTGGCGGAGTTGTTGCCCATCTTCATCATGCTTTCAGGAGAATCCTCGAAAGAAGCTTCGGTCACGTTTGATGGAATTGATCCGCCGGCTTCCACACCACTAAATGAGCTACGGATGACGTGCCCCGACGGACGAACGCTACCTTGAAGGCCGGTCTACGGTTGAGCCGCAGCATATCGGCGCTGTACTCTTTCGGAACATTGAGGTCGATGCCTTTGGGTGTGGCGTCTTTGATAACCACCAAACATATTCGACGGAATCGCGAACGCGAATTCGACGGACTGTGACCCATTCCGCTGGGACGGGCATTTTGGCGGGGTTGTGCCAAAAACATTCCTGAGCCAGGTGTAAGCCGACCTCTTCCACAAGAGCGACAAGCAGTTTGAAGTGATAGATCGATCGAGTAGGAATACCCTTGTTGTAACTTCCTCCGATGTTTAGGACGAAGCTCCATCGTCAGTCAGTATCCGTTGAATTTCTTTAGCGAAAGGGAGAAACCAAGCAATATATGAATTCTTGTCGGCATTCCCGTATGCTTTCTTAAAATGAAGGGCGTATGGAGGAGAGGTCACTACTAGATTCACGCTCGCATCCGGCAAACCGCGTAACATTTCCAGGGAGTCGCCTAAAAATGCGGCTCCTAGTCGGGAGCTGAAATATGGCGCTTGTGTGAGGAAATGTTCCGGTAACTCGGAGGCGCGTGAGTTTCGACGGCAGGCCGTGCGGAAGAGAAGCGATGTTTGTCGACTGATATCGGATTGGTTGACATGGCTGAGCCCATGGTACTTCCTCACTGAAACAAAGAATAGAGCAAATAGGTTTACATTGTCAACCCATTTTCCAGATGTGAATTCGCTGATTTCTCAAGCAGACGCCGCACGCATGCGAGGAGTGTCTCGACAAGCGATAGCGAGATTGATTAAGAAGGGGCGGCTCAGGGTTTGGAAAATCGGCGGCAGGGCGCTGTTGTTGCGCTCTGATATCGAGAACTTCCAACCAGAACCCGCAGGAAGACCATCAATTGGCCCAAGTCACTGACTCGATCAAAAAACTCATCGAAGACTGCACACTGGATGAACGCAAAGAAGTAAGACTGCAAGTGGATGCGCTAATTCCTCATCCACTGGAGGTCGAATTAGAGATTGACGCGAGCACCATTCTTGACGCGATTAATCGTTCCGGCGATATCGGCAAGCGAGGAATCCGAGGGCTTGTTGCGGAGGCAGTGTTTGAGCGAGACGCGCTCCCCACCGCTAAGGCAGTCGGTTGGATGCCGGTGGTCGAAAAGACAACTAATCCTCTCTTCGACTTCCACTTAGAACGTGATGGTCACAAGGTTCGGATTCAGCTCAAGCTGCAACGGCTCGAAAAGCTAGAGCCGAAACGATTCAATCCGTACGTCTATTCAGAAGTGCTGTACGACGTTGAGATTCAGAAGACCCGAGGTGGCAAAAAGAAAATTAAGGGAAAAACAAAAGGAGACGGTTTAGTCGAGGCGGTGATGGAAAACGAGGACACACGCCCCTACAAATTCACCGATTTCGACATTCTAGCCGTAAATATGCACCCTTCGACGCGGGACTGGAGCAACTTCCGTTATACAGTCGCATCTTGGTTGCTCGCCAGACCGAAAAACGACTCGCTAATAGAGATTCATCAGCCGGTTGCCAAGGAGCCGAATGACGTTTGGACAGATGATCTAAATACTTGCTTGGGCTGGTTTCTCTCAGGTGATCGAAGGAAGGTTCTGACCGATCTAAAGCACGGTGCTTGGCGGCCTAAGAAAGTCAAGGACTCTAAGAGGAAGACGAAGGCGAAAAAGAAGTAAGGTATCCAAGGTTCGAAACAAAAGCGGCTCAACCACCTATTCCACCGTGACGCTCTTCGCCAAATTTCTGGGTTGGTCTACGTCGCAGCCTCGGCGGACGGCGATGTGGTAGGCGAGGAGTTGGAGGGGGACTACTTCGAGGAGGGGGAGGAGTAGTTCGGGGGCTTGCGGGGATGTAGATGGTCTGCTCGACGAGCTGGCCGATCTCGTGGTCGCCTTCGGTGGCGATGGCGATGACGCGGCCGCTGCGGGCGGTGACTTCTTGAATATTGGAAAGCGTCTTCTCGTATTTCAATACGCTCGATGGGTCGTTGGGGTCTTTGGTGGCGATGCAGACGACGGGGAGGGTCTCGTCGATGAGGGCGTTGGGGCCGTGCTTCATCTCGCCGGCGGGGTAGCCTTCGGCGTGGATGTAGGAGATCTCCTTGAGCTTGAGTGCGCCTTCGAGGGCGATGGGGTAGTGGATGCCGCGGCCGAGGAAGAGGAAGTCGTTGGCGGTGTGGAAGAGGCGGGCGAGCTCTTCGCATTGTTTGGTGAGGGGCAGGCGGGTGCGAGTGCGGCGGTCGGGGCCTGCCCATCCTGTCTGTGAGGATGTGGGCTCAGAGACGAAATGCGGGGGTTTCTCCACTCCGCTTCGCTCCGGTCGAAATGACGCATTTCGGGTGAGGTCGGGGTTGTCGGCACCGCTGCGCTCCGGTCGAAATGACGCATTTTTATTTGCGCCAGACGGAGCGTTGGATGACGACGATTTTGCGGGGGCGGCGACGCCTTCGGAGGTTCCGGTGGTGTTGGCGGCGTTGAGGTTGAGCATGTCGTCGAGCTTGCCGGGGATGCGGGAGAGCTCGTCGACGAGTTTGAGGGATTCGGCGTCGGTGATGGTGCCGCGGACCTGCGCGAGATGGAGCGCGAGGATGAAGAGGGCGGTAAGCTGGGCGGTGAAGGCCTTGGTGGAGGCGACGCCGATCTCGGGGCCGGCGTTGGTGGTGATGGTGCCGTTGGCGCGGCGGGTGATGGCGGCGCCGACGACGTTGCAGATGGCGAGGGTTTTGGAGCCTTTGGCGATGAGCTCGGCCTGGGCGGCGAGGGTGTCGGCGGTTTCGCCGGACTGGGTGATGAGGAGGCCGATGGCGTGGGGGTCGGCGATGGGGTCGCGGTAGCGGTACTCGGAGGCGTAGTCGACTTCGACGGGGAGGCGGGCGAGGCGCTCGATCATGAATTTTCCGGCGAGGCCAGCGTGCCAGGAGGTTCCGCAGGCGGCGATGGTGATCTGGGAGGCGTTGCGGATTTCGGCGTCGGTGATGTCGAGTTTTTCGAGGAAGACACGGCCGGTGTCGAGAGAGACGCGGCCGAGGGTGGTGTCGCGGATGGCTCGGGGCTGCTCGTTAATTTCCTTGAGCATGAAGTGCTTGTAGCCGGCTTTTTCGGCCTGGATGGGGTCCCAGGTGATGCGCTGGATTTTTAATGGCAAGGCTTCGCCTTGAAAATCCGTTAGCGTTACGCCATCTTTGGTGAGGATGGCGAGTTCGCCGTCGGCGAGGAAGTGGATGTCGCGGGTGTGGTGGAGGATGCCGGGGACGTCGGAGGCGAGGAAGAATTCTCCGTCGCCGATGCCGATGACGGCGGGCGGGCCCATGCGGGCGGCGACGAGCTTGTTGGGCTCGTAGGCGGAGAGAACGCCGATGGCGAAGGCTCCGGTGATGCGCTTGACGGCGCGGCGGACGGCTTCTTCGAGGGGGATGGTGGGTTTTTTGAGGGTGAGGACGGCTTCAGAGGTGTTGGCCTCTGGGGAATCGGTGCTAGTGCTGGCAAAATACAGGGGTCCTTCGCTGCGCTCAGGATGACGACCGTTTGCGGCTGCCGCTAAGTTGAACTCGTCCTCGATGAGGTGGGCGATGATCTCGGTGTCGGTTTCGGAGACGAACTTGTGGCCCTTGGCGATGAGGGCGTTTTTGAGCGAGAGGTAATTTTCGACGATGCCGTTGTGAACGACGACGAGGGTTCCTGAGCCGTCGCGGTGGGGGTGGGCGTTTTCTTCGGTGGGGCGGCCGTGAGTGGCCCAGCGGGTGTGGCCGATGCCGAAGGAGCCGTCGATGGGCGAGTCGGAGATGGCGACTTCGAGGTTGCGGAGCTTGCCGGGGGCGCGGCGGAGTTCGAGGCCCTGGGGGCCACCGGCTACGGCGATGCCGGCGGAGTCGTAGCCGCGGTACTCGAGTCGGCGAAGGCCTTCAATGATGACGGGGACGACGGGCTGGGGCCCGATATAGCCAACAATTCCACACATAGATTGAGTTTAGACGGGGGATGAAGATTCTGCTTGCGGAACGGTGTGGGACTTTTGGGTTATGCGGTTGGCAGAGACGAGGTTACCCTCCTGTCGCACTACTGTACCAATGCGGAGGGGGGGGTCTTCGGAGGGCGGAGTCGAGGCGAGCAGGATGGAGAACATGGTCATGAGCCAGAAGGGGAAGGAGAGATCGAAGATCTGGGCGTCGGTGAGGCCGCGAATGAGAGCGAAGATCAGAACGGTGCCAGCGAGGGTTTTGAGGTGAGAGGGCGGAGAGCGCCGTATCTGGCGGAAGAAGACCCAATAGATCGCGATTGTGAGGATGGCTCCGATCGCTCCGAAGGCGAAAAACTGCTGGAGAAGTTCGTCATGGGCTTGCTGTGCCTGGAATGTGCCGATGGGGGGGACGATGAATCGATAAGAGTAGAAGCCGTTTCCGAGAATAGGTTTCTTAGTCGCAAATTCGAGGCTGGATATCCATATTAAAGTTCGGCCTGTCAGGGTTTCGGGGCCGACGCCATCGGTGTAGGCGATGAGGTAGGCCTCGAGGACGCCCCAGAGTGAGACGAGGATGAGACCGGCAGCGATCCCAATCCAAAACTTGAACTTTGCGGGACAAGGTGGAGTCCTTGATTAAGGCAAAGCCAAAGGCGGCGACAAACGCGATGATGGAGGTCTTGCTGAGGGTCCGCAGGAGGGTGGTGCCGAGGAAGAGCGCGGGCCACGTCCAAATGGCAGCTTTGCGGGCGAGGTGAAAGGCCAGCAGGATCGCGATGGAGAAGAGAAAGCCCAGTGCGTTGGGGTGGAGAAAGTCTTCATCTCCGAGGCGCAAGTCCTGGCGGGCAGGGAGGGCCCAGGCGACGATGGCGACCAGACAGGCGCCAAAGACATAGCCTTTCATGACAGCGGCGGCTCGGTCTTCGACGGCGCCATCGCGCAGAACAAACCAGATGGCGGCGATGTCTGCGACCCATGAGCACCAGTAGCCTGCGGCGGCCGACAGGGGAGCCGGTGTCCAGAGAAGGCTGAGAAGCGCGAGGCCGACAAAGGCGGCGATCAACCGGAGGGTGGGGGTGCGGAAGCAGGATCGCGGGATGGATGGTTTGCTGCCGATGGTAGAGAGTGCGGCGACGATGAGGAGGGTGAGACTGAGGGCGACTGAGAGGATGGAGCCGTTCTGTGGCTCCTGCTGAAACCAGAGGACGGTGAGGCAGACACGAAAGGCGAAGATGAAACCGATCAGGCTGGGCAGGAGCAGGAGGCCGCTGTGGGTGGTATTGGGAGCGGACGACGTAGGCTGCTGGAGTGTCGTGGTCACGGAGGCTGACGTGGATTGCGAGTGCGGCGTGTTGCCGATTGGTGCTGTTGTGAGTCTATTGTGCGAGGCGGCTGCATGGTTGGAAGACGGGGAAGAGACTGCAAATTTTTTACAAACGCGAGACAAATGCCGGACAGTTGAAGAGTAGTGAGGTGGGGTCGAGATTGGGCGTGGGAGTTGGCTGGTGGGCCTGCCGGACGATTCCCCGGGCGGTGATGGGGCCGGGTGTAACGTAGGAAAGTGGCATGGATCGGGGCGGTGCTGTGTACATACTGGTGATCAATAGCGGGTCTTCGTCGATCAAGTTTTCCCTGTTTGAGGCGCGGGAGGGGGATCCTCGGTCGCTGTTTGAGGGTGAGGTGACGGGGATTGGCGGGGCGAAGGCCGGCTTCAAGTTTCGTGATGCGAGTGGGAGAGATTTGAGTGGAGGACGCACGGAGGTGAAGGCGGAGACGCCGGTGGCGGCGATCGGGCTGGTCGTGGGTGCGGTGAGCGGGGCGGGATTGCCGAAGGTGGATGCGGTGGGATATCGGGTGGTGCATCCGGGGGCGAAGCTGCGGGCGCATGTTCGGATTGACGATGCGGTGATGAGGGATCTGGAGGGGGCGGTGGAGTTTGCGCCGCTGCATGATCCGTCGGCGATTGAAGTGATCCGGGAGATGATGAAGCGGTTTCCGGATGTGGGACACTATGCGTGTTTCGATACGGTGTTTCACCAGACGATGCCGGAGGCGGCGACGACCTATCCGATTCCAGTCGAGTATCGCGAGCGAGGGGTGCGGCGGTACGGGTTTCATGGGCTGAGCTGCGAGTCGATCGTGCGGCAGTTGCGAGAGTCGAAGGAGATTGAGTTTCCGCGGCGGATGGTGATTGCTCATCTGGGGAGTGGATGCAGCGTGACGGCGGTGGTGGATGGACGCTCGGCGGATACGACGATGGGGCTGACGCCAACTGGCGGTGTGGTAATGGGGACTCGGCCGGGGGATCTTGATCCGGGACTGGTGGTTTACCTGGCGCGGCAGATGGAGCGGAAGCTCTCCGCACTCGAGAAGATGCTGAACCACGATGCGGGGATGGTGGCGTTGTCGGGGATGGCGAACGATATGAAGGCGGTGCGGGAGGCGGGAGGCGGGGGCGACGCGAAGGCGAAGCTGGCGGTGGAGATTTTTACGCGGAGTGTGAAGAAGGCGGTGGGCGGGTTTGTGGCGTTGATGGGCGGGGTGGATGCGGTGGTGTTCACGGGCGGAATCGGGGAGAACGATGCGCGGTCGCGGGCAGAAATTGTCGAGGGGATGCAGAGTTTTGGAGTTTCGATTAATTCTGAGCGGAATGAGATTGAGGGCGACGCGGTTCGGTGTATCAGTGCATCTGACTTAGTACCGATGGTTCTCGTGGCGCCGGCAAAAGAGGATTGGATGATTGCGGTGCATGTGGCGCGCATGGCGCGGTCGCGGGATTAGGGAAGTGTTCAGCAAATCGTAAGGTGTTTGGATTTTTGTGGTCAGAGAGAAGAAGCGATACCCCAGGGGCTAAAGCCCCAATGATTATCGGTGCAAGAGGCCAAGGCTAAAGCCTTGGCGTACCTAGAAGCTAAGGCCGCGATTTGAGGAACCTATCTGATCCACATTTAGTTACAAATTGATGGATGGTCTTCGGTTCCCACTTACTTTACGCGAAGGAGTTGTTTATGAGCAGCGTGACCAAGGAATCGGTGAAGGAAAAAAATCAGAGTGGCAAGGCGCTTTCGGCGGAGGAGTTGCGGAAGATAGACGCTTACTGGCGGGCGTGTAATTACCTTTGCGTGGGGATGTTGTATTTGCTGGAGAATCCGCTGCTGCGAGAGCCGTTGAAGGCGGAACATATCAAGAATCGCCTGCTGGGACATTGGGGATCGGACCCGGGACAGACGTTTACGTGGGTGCATCTGAACCGGCTGATCAAAAAGTACGACCTCGATTTGATTTATATCTCCGGGCCGGGCCATGGGGCACCGGCGACGCTTTCGAATTGCTATCTGGAGGGCGTGTATTCGGAGGTGTATCCGGATAAGAGTGAAGATGTGGCGGGGATGCGGAAGTTCTTCAAGCAGTTTTCGTTTCCCGGCGGGATTGGCAGTCATTGCACGCCGGAGACGCCTGGGTCGATTCATGAAGGGGGAGAGCTGGGGTACAGCCTGTCGCATGGATTTGGCGCGGCCTTCGATAATCCGGATCTGATTGTGGCGGTGGTGGTGGGGGATGGCGAGTCGGAGACGGGGCCGCTGGCGACGAGCTGGCACTCGAATAAATTCCTGAATCCGATACGCGATGGCGCGGTGTTGCCGATTCTGCATTTGAACGGATACAAGATTGCGAATCCGACGATACCGGGACGGATGACGGATGAAGAGCTGACGTGGTTGTTCAAAGGATATGGGTGGGAGCCGCATTTTGTGGAGGGTGACGATCCGGCGAAGATGCATCCGCTAATGGCGAAGGTGATGGAGGACTGCGTGAACGAGATTCGCGCGATCCAGAAGAAGGCGCGGAGTGCGCGGCAGGGAGCGGATGTTGAGCGGCCACGATGGCCGATGATTATTCTGCGATCGCCGAAGGGATGGACGTGTCCGAAGGAGGTGGATGGGCACAAACTGGAGGGTTCGTGGCGGGCGCACCAGATGCCGGTTCTGGACCCGAAGACGAACCCGGCGCATTTGAAGCTGGTGGAGAAGTGGATGCGGAGTTACAAGCCGGAGGAGTTGTTCGATGAGGCGGGCAAGTTGAAGGCGGAGCTGCGGGCGATGGCTCCGGAGGGACTGCGGCGGATCACTGCGAATCCGCATGCGAATGGCGGGTTGTTGCGGAAGCCGATGGAGTTGCCGGACTTTCGCGATTATGCGGTGAAGGTGAAGAAGCCGGGGCAGATCTCGATTTCGCCGACGAGTGTAGTGGCGGAGTTTCTGCGCGATGCGATGAAGCAGAATATGACGAACTTCCGCGTGTTCGGGCCGGATGAGACGGCTTCGAACAGGTTGCAGGCGATCTACGAGGCGAGCGGGAAGACGTGGGAGGAGAAGATGCTTCCCGAGGATGCGGATGGAGGATTTCTGGCGCGCGATGGACGCGTGATGGAGATGCTGAGCGAGCATACGCTGGAGGGATGGTTTGAAGGGTATGTGCTGACGGGACGCCATGGATTTTTTTCGACGTATGAGTCGTTCGTGCACATCATCGATTCGATGTTCAACCAGCATGCGAAGTGGCTGGAGAAGAGCAAACTGGAGTTGCGGTGGCGAGCGCCGATCTCTTCAATCAATCTGCTGATTACGTCGCTGGTCTGGCGACAGGACCACAACGGGTTTACACATCAGGACCCGGGATTTCTGGACGTGGTGGCGAACAAGTCGCCGGAAGTGACGCGGATTTATCTGCCGCCGGATGCGAACTGCCTGTTGAGCGTGACGGACCATTGTCTGCGAAGCACCAACTACGTGAATGTGATCGTTGCGGACAAGGCGGAGCACCTGCAGTATCTGGATATGGACGCGGCGGTAAGGCATTGCACGAAAGGGATTGGGATTTGGGACTTCGCCAGCAACGACGCGGGCGAAGAGCCTGACGTGGTGATGGCCTGCGCGGGAGATATTCCTACGGCGGAGGCGCTGGCTGCAGTGGCGATTCTGCGGGAGCGATGCGATGGAGTGAAGATCCGGTTTGTGAATGTGGTGGATCTCTTCCGGCTAATGCCGGCGGAGGAGCATCCGCATGGGTTGTCGTCGCGGGAGTTCGATGGGTTATTCACGACCAACAAGCCGGTGATCTTTAACTTTCACGCATACGCCTCGATGATTCACAAGTTCACCTATCGGCGGACGAATCACGATAACTTCCATGTGCGGGGATATAAGGAGAAAGGGAGTATCAATACTCCGCTGGAGCTGGCGATTTTAAATCAGATTGACCGGTACGATCTGGCGATCGATGTCATTGACCGTGTGCCGCGGCTGCAGGTGACGGCCGCGCATACGAAGGAGTGGCTGAAGGGGCAGATTATCGAAAGCGTGAACTACGCACATGCCAATGGGATTGATGCGAAGAAGATTCGGGAGTGGAGATGGCCGGTGTAGAGGCTGGGGCGAGCCGGGCTCACTGAATTTGGGAATCTGAGGTGTCGCAATTTGTGAGGCGGTCGAAGACTCCCTGCACGACGCGGTCACAGCGCACGCCCATAAAGGGGAAGGCTTCTTTGGCTTTTGCGCCGATGCGTTCAAAGAGCCAGTTGCGGATCATTCCGTGGCCGCGGTGGAGACGGATCTTTACATTTTCGACGGTGAGATCGAGGGCGTCGGCGGTCTCCGATGTGCTGAGTTCTTCGATGTCGCGGAGCATGACGACGGTCCGATACTGTTCGGGCAGATCGAGCACGGCCTGCTCCAGAAATTCTCTGAGCTGTGCGCCCGATGCGCTCTGTTCCGGATCGGGAGATTTGTAGAGATCCTGCATTGATATTTCTCCGTCAAAATCTGTGGCGTCCACCTCTTGATGCTGTTTGGACGAGCGGCGGCGGGCGAGAGCCTCGTTGACGGCGATGCGCGTCAACCAGGAGGCGAACGGCGCGCGGGCGGCGAACTGGTCGAGATGGGTGTAGGCGCGAACGTAAGCGTCCTGCATGACGTCTTCGGCTTCGACGTCGTTGTGCAGAATGGCGCGAGCGATGCGGTAGAGGCGCTGGTTGTAGCGGCGCATGATGACCTCGTACAGAGCAGTCTCTCCCGCCCGGACGCGGTTCACGACCTCTTCATCCGTGAGGCTCTCCGACTTCAATCGTTCGAATATTTCCATAGGAGCTGTTTTGCTTCTACCCAATAGAGTGTGGGGACGGCGAAAAGGTTACAAAAGGTGACTTATGGGCGGATTTGGTGTGCCTGGAGATTTTTTCCGGGTTTGGCTGTAACCGATTGTGCGCCAGGCAACTCTTCTGCATGAGAGGTAGAAGATGAAACTATTCGATCATCGCCTGAATGATAGCTGGTGGGCGCTGAGGATTGCGCTGGGGTTGATGCCGATCATCTCCGGAGTGGATAAATTCTTCAATAAGCTGGCGGATTGGGGGATGTATTTGAGCCCTTACGCGACGAAGGTGTTGCCTGTGAGCACGGCCACATTTATGCATATTGTTGGTGTGGTGGAAATTATTGCCGGAATAATCGTACTGAGCCGCTGGACAAAGATCGGCAGTTATATTGTCATGGTCTGGTTGATTGCGATTGCGGCGAACCTGATCACTACCGGAATGTTTTACGACCTTGCGGTGCGCGACCTGGAGATTGCCGTGGGCGCGTTTGCACTGTCACAGCTCACGACCGTACGTGAGGAGTATGCTTTAGCGGCAAAGCGGGACGGTTCGAGTCCAAGTCCCCAATTTGCTGAAACCCTGTAGTTCAACCTTGTTCGATATGAAATGGAGAATGTGATGAAGATATTTGCTTCACTCTTAGCGATTGGACTGTTGGCCACTCCAGCGTTCGCTGCGACCAAGACCTTCACTGATGTTTCCGTCGTCGATGTGTCGTGCTCAAAGAAAGCGGCTGCCGATGCGGATGCTCACACGAAGGCCTGCGCGCTGGCTTGCGAGAAGAGCGGCTTCGGCATTCTTACCGCAGATAAGCAGTTCCTGAAGTTCGATGCGGACGGCAATGCGAAGATCGTCGAGCAGTTGAAGGCGACCGACAAGACCGATCATCTGCGGGTGAATGTCACCGGCGATGTGAAGGGCGACACGATCAAGGTCGAATCCGTCAAACTGCTTTAGCTTTTTATTGGCCGAATGCAACTGGGGCGACGAGGGTCGCCCCGGTGCGTGAGGCGACGGGATAGGTGTGTGTCACACGGTGTGTTCCCCAGCGTGATTTATGGGTGGGCTGTGCAGCGTGAGGCAGTGACTGTTGACGGTCAGTTGACGGTGGTTGAGCGCCTGGGTTGGGGACGTGGGTTAGGATGGGTGCGCTGCATTAGCTTATTCGCGCCGACTGTCTGAGTGCGGAATCCGGGGATTCTCTTGCAACGAATGGATAGGCATACTGGGTTGGGCGGGGTGACGCTGACGGTCGCGCTTGGGGTGTTGTTGGGCGCGATTGGCGTAGTTCATGGCTGGTCGCAGGATACTGGCGCGGAACCGCGAGTGATTCTGGTGATGTCGGATGGTTTGCGGTGGCAAGAGGTGTTTCGCGGGGCGGATGAGAACCTTCTGGTGCCCAAGCGGTACTACAAAGGACGGGACGTAAAGGAGCTGCGCGAGAAGTATCTTGCGGGGACGGCGGAGGAGCGGCGGGAGCGTCTGATGCCGTTTTTGTGGAAGACGGTGATTCCGCAGGGGCAGATGTATGGAGACCGGGATGAACATTCGGATGCGTCGGTGACGAACGGGTTCAACTTTTCGTATCCGGGATACAACGAGACGCTGACGGGGCATGGGGACCCGAGGGTGAACTCGAATGCCAATGTGCCGAACCCAAATGTGACGGTGCTGGAGTGGCTCAATAAGCAGGCCGGACTGCAGGGGCAGGTCGCAGTATTTGGTGCGTGGAACGTCATTGCAGCAGTTGTGAATGCGGGCAGGTGCGGATGCACGGTGAATGCGGGGTATGACCCGTTTGCGATGACGCCGATGACTCCCAGCCTTGAGCTGATGAACTCGTTGAAGGCGCAGACGCCACAGGTGTGGGAGGGCGAGCCGTTCGACGCGCCGGTGTTCTATACGGCAATCGAATACATCAAGGCGAAGAAGCCTCGGGTGGTGTTTTTGTCTCTGGGCGAGACAGACGAGTGGGCGCATGCGGGCAATTATGGGGAGTATCTGGACGCTGCTCATCGGGTGGACGGCTATTTGGAGCAACTGTGGACGACGTTGCAGAAGATGCCAGAGTATCGGGGGAATACCACGCTGATCTTTCTTACGGACCATGGACGGGGGAGCGGGCCGGAGGATTGGACGAGCCATGGACAGAAGATTCCGGACTCGAAGTACATTTTTATGGGGTTCATGGGACCGGAGACTCCAATGATGGGGAACCGCGCCAATGTTCCTGCCGTGACGCAGAGCCAGGTGGCAGCGACGCTGGCGAAGTTTCTGGGATTCGATTGGGATGCTGCGGATCCGAAGGCAGGAACGGCGGTGGCTGCGGCGTTGAAGTGATCAGGCGCCGCCGCGGCGGAGTTCCCTGGTTTTGAGGACGATGAGGTACTCGTAAAAGGATTGGAGCGTGGCATAGGTGAGGCCGGCGGCGCCGTCGAGGATGGCTCCGCGGAGGAAGACCATGTACAGCCACTTGAGGAGGGGGCGTCCGGGAAGGCGGTAGAAGATGGCCTTCTGGTGGAGGCGGCGGGTGTGGAAGTCGGGGTGGCGGAGGGCGGTGACGAGTGAGGGGTTTTGCAGGCCCTGGTTGCGGACGATCAGCTCGGCCTCCATGGTGGAGTAGAGGTTGTGCTTCTCGACCCATTTGGCGATGCCCTTGGAGAAGGGATAGTGGTCGAGGGGATAGCTGAGCTGGGCTACGGCACCGTTGATCTCGAGGACCTCGTTGATGGCGCGGGTGTAGTGGGCGCGGCCGGGACGGACGAGGCGGATGTAGTAGGGAGAGAGCTGGGCGTGTTTGAGCCAAGTGCCGAAGAGGTGGTCGCGGCGGCGGACGCGGAAGGCCGCGATTCCGTCCGGCGACGCGAGGGTTAGCTGCTCCATCTCGCGGGAGAGCTCTGGTGTGGGGCGCTCGTCGGCATCAAGGAGGAAGACCCAGGGGTATTTGAAGGGGACGGTGGAGAGCGCGGCGTTGCGATGCGTGGCGTAGTCGTCGAAGATGCGGGTGTGGACTTGCGCACCGGCGGCTCGGGCAATCTCTACGGTGGAGTCGGTTGAGTGAGAATCGAAGACGTGGATGTCGTCGGACCAGGAGACGCTGGCGAGACAGTCGGGAAGATCGCGCTGCTCGTTGCGGGTGAGGATGAGGACGGAGATCATCTGCTGGCTATGGTATCGCGGGATGCAACTGGTGCGAGATGCTAGAAGCGGACGACGAATCCGGTGGTGATGGTTTTGGGGTGGACGTTGACGCCGAACTGCGAGATGCCGCTGCTGTAGCTGTAGTCGACGACGCGCCAGTCGAAGTGGGGAATGAGGGTGAAGTCGACGCCGCCGACGTAGCGGTAGGTGAAGCTGTTGGCGTTGCGAACGCTGTTGCTTTGGGTGCTGTACGAGGATTCGCCGAAGAGGATTTCGCCGTAGGGCATGATGGGGAAAATGGGGATTTTTGCGGCGAGGCGCGGGCCGAGGATGCCGCTGGCGATGTTGTGGGAGAGGTCACCGCGGACGTCGGCTGAAAAATCGAATGGGCCGAAGTGACGGATTCCGTAGTAGAAGCCGAAGGTGGTTCCGGTGTTCCATCCGGAGTGCTGGAGGCCGCTTTTCTCCGTGCCGCCGGTGCCGTAGACGGCGAACCTGGCCTGGGCGCGGAGGGAGGCGGGGATGAGGCCGAGCAGGAGTATGGGGAGGAGGAAGAGGATTCGACGATTCATGGTTTGAGCGTAGCCAAGAGCGGTGCGCCGGGCAAGTCGTCAAGCGCGATTGCGACGTGATTTAGAGGGGGCGGAGAGCGAGGACAGCGTTGAGGCCGCCAAAGGCGAGGGAGTTGGAGAGGACGAGATTTGGGGTGGTCTTGCGCGGGGCGCCGAGGATGACGTCGAGATTGAGCGAGGGGTCGATCTGGGTGACGCCGGCGTTGGCGGGTAGGAGGCACTCGTGCAGGGCGAGGACGGTGGCGAGGGCTTCGAGGGCGCCACTGGCACCGATGGAGTGGCCGTGGAGGGACTTGGTGGAGCTGATGGGAATTTTTGATGCGCGGTCGCCGAAGACCTCGTGAATGGCGGCGGCTTCGGTAGTGTCGTTGGCCTGGGTGCCGGTGCCGTGGGCGCTGATGTAGCCGACTTCTGCTGGGGTGGCGTTGGCGTCGGCGATGGCCTGGCGCATGGCGGATGCAGCGCCGTCGGAGAGTGGCTGGGTGATGTGGCTGGCGTCGGCGGAGAAGCCGAAGCCGACGATTTCGGCGTAGATGGGTGCTTTGCGGGCCTGGGCGGAGGCGAGGGTTTCGAGGGTGAGCATGGCGGCGCCTTCGCCAAGGGTCATGCCGTCGCGGTCGGCGGAGAAGGGGCGGCACTGGGTGGGGGAGACGACGCGCATACTGTCCCAGGCTCGGAGGAAGCCGAAGGTGAGTGGGGCTTCATGGCCTCCTGCGATGGCTGCCGAGACCATTCCGCTGCGGATCATCTGGAAGGCGAGGCCGATGGCGTGGGTGCCGGAGGAGCATGCGGTGGAGATGTTGAGGGTCGGGCCGGTGATCTTCCGGTCGATGGAGATGTTGCTGGCGCCGGCGGAGGCCATGGTGCGGACGACGGTGAGGGGATGGACCCGGGCGTCGCGACCGTAGAGTTTGATGGTTTCGGTCTCCTCGGCCTGGCGGCCACCGCAGGCGCAGCCGACGATGATGGCGATTTTTTCCGCTGGGTGATGGTCGGTGAGTTGGGATTCGACGGCAGCCTGACGGGCGGCGACGATGGCGAACTGAGTGGTGCGGTCGGTTGCGGTGATGATGCCGGAGTCGAGGTGTTCTTTGGGGTCGAAGTTTTTGACGGCGGCGGATTGGGTGAAGCGGAGGCCCTGGGTTGGGCCAGGGGCTTCGGGGTAGGGCGGAAAGGGGGCAATGCCGGTGGTTCCGGCGAAGAGGGCAGTGCGGAATTCAGGTACGGAGTTGCCAATGGGGGTGATGCAGCCCAGGCCGGTGATGACGACTCGATTCACTGCTGCTCTCCGTGGTGATTTTGGTTAGGTGATCCGGTTTGATTGTAGAGTGCGGTGTTTATGCTGGTGAGGGGTACCCCCCTCCCCCTTTCCTGCGCGTAAGTCTATTGTATTGAGCAATTTATCGAATGAAGATGTCTGCAAAATCGTCATAACAAATGGGGTGCGTCCAAAATAGTCCAAATAAAGGGGTTATGGCGAATGCTCCTTTCTGGGTAATTATATAGTTGACAAATCAAGTTGATTGCCCTAGTATAAATCTCATGAAGACACCGAAGACACTTCAAGAGGCAATCATTCGCTTCTCTGATGCTGACAACTGCCTTGAATTCATGGCGATGCATCGCTGGCCCGATGGGGTCGTTACCTGCCCCACCTGTGGCCGCAAGGACGTTTCCTTCCTCGCGAACCAGAATAAGTGGCAGTGCAAGAGCGCCCACGCCAAACGGCAGTTTTCCGCCAAGGTTGGGACCATTTTTGAGGATTCCCCGCTTGGCTTGGAGAAGTGGCTTCCCTGCGTCTGGCTGATTACCAATTCCAAGAACGGCGTCAGTTCGTGCGAAATCGCCCGTTCTCTCGGCGTCACTCAGAAGACCGCATGGTTCATGCTCCACCGGATTCGTTACGCGATGAAGGCGAATCCCTTTAACATCCACGACGGCAAACTTGGCGGCAACGAGGGAGGAGCGGTCGAAGTGGACGAGTCCTTCTTTGGTGGCACCTTGGAGAACATGCACAAGGGTCGTGCGAAGGCGATGCGTGAGACTCGCGCTGATGCCAGCCCCGACGAATACTTTACCCGCTACGCCAACAAGACTGTAGTGATGGGGATGTTCGATCGCGAGTCCCGCGAGGTACGTGCGAAGGTTGTTCCGAACGTCAAGCGTGAGACTTTGCAAAATGAAATCCTCAACAACGTGAAATACGGCTCGAAGGTCTTCACTGACTCAGCGGTGGCCTACAACCGGACTGGCTGGCACTACATTCATGAAACCGTGAACCATGCTGAGACTTACGTCAACGGCGAAGTTCACACTAACAGCCTTGAAAACTTTTGGAGCCTGATGAAGCGGAATCTCTCAGGCACCTACGTTGCCGTTGAGCCGTTCCATCTTGATCTCTACCTTGACGAACAAATCTTTCGCTTCAACAACCGCAAAAATAAAAGTGACGCAGACCGCTTCTCTAAGAAGCTATCTCAAGTGGTGAATCGCCGTCTCACCTATGCCGAGGTCACAGGCAAGGTGGGACAAACGAAGTTCTAATCCGTTTCGGAAGGGACGCGGGAGGAAGGCAAAGAATGTTTAGGCGGTCTTCCCCTTCCTCGGTTGCCCGTTCTCTGCGATTCCAGTTGACGCTCGCGTTTATCTGCTTCCATCGCGGCTTTTACAGCTTTTGGGTCGGCGCGAAGAACCGTCGTCATCACCCGATTGAAATTCTGAAACTCTCCGTTTGGCTTCACGTTCTCTCACCGCCTTCCATTTTTTACCGAGAGATACAAAACGTACTCCCTCGTCTACAAATTCTTTTATCAAAACGTCATCGCATTTGATGCGAAGCATCTTGTAGTGCGGCCTGCTACGCAACGCATTCCATATCGCCGGATCGCCTTCTGATAAGCTCTGCCATTCCGCGTATGCGAGCATATCGGCGCATTGAAGAATGGGATGGTCTTTCTTCGTGCCTAAACCTGAGGTCAGGACTCTTAGATCGAAGATTATCTGATCTTTGAACAACTCCCTAAACCTATCGGGAAAGTCGCGCAGGCCGGTAAGAATATTGGCCACTTGGTTCGCATTGCGATGCCCATCTTCAATGAGAATGTTGAATTCGGGCTTGACTCCCATTTCTTTTACGGCTGCATACGCGCCCATTAGAGCCATATTTACGGCAAATCCATAAGCCGTGCCGTGACGGGACCGGAAAACTTGCGTGGTGAGACGTTCGTATTCGCCTATGCTGATGCGTACAGTCAATCCAACAACTAGGCGATCATGGATTAATTCACACAGATCGCCAAGCAGGACCTCGCGGTCGCGCCTTTCCAGCCCAGTTTTTGCGAATACTCCCTTGTCGTAGTTCCCGAAGTCTTTTGAATGGAAGTATGGCAATCCCTCAGGAAGCCTCTTTTCCAAGACTTTTTTAGCTTCTTTGCTTGCGCCACAATTCCCAATTGCACGGAGACCAGAAGTTCATCCCCGCTTCCACCCTCATCAAAACCAAGGTCAATGGCCATTAGACAAGACTCCTCATCCCACCAAGACGGATCGCTGTCTTCATCATCCCCCACTGGGGTTGATTCGGCAAGTATATATTTACCCCTTTCTGGATCGTGAAAGCCCGACGTTGGCCGGGGCTCTCCTTGACTTCTATTTTAATTATATCGGGTCGAAGGTAACTAACATGCCCAATGGATGTTGTTTTGTTTGAGCTAGTTAGGTGGTGGGGGCTTGACATCCGATTTATGGGCCGAAAATGCGAAAAATAAAAACTAGCAATCGCAAAGGCAATCAAATCAGTCGATTCGCCCTGACACGGAAAACAAAGCAACAAAGTGACTTCCTACCTCATAATGATTCGCGACCTTTGGGGGAACTTTTCGTCCAACGGCGACATTACCAGAATGTGCAGGATTTATCGGGGACGGATGCAAGAGGTTTGCCGGCGTTCGTTCCAGGTTGGGAAACAGAATGCACGGGACGGGGAACGACGCGATGATGGACGCCAATGCGGTTGGGACAACGACGGTCGTGAGTGACGAGCAATTGATGATCGCGTTTTCCCGAGGCTCGGCGAATGCGTTTGGGGAGCTGTTCTCGCGATATAAGCAACCACTGTTTGGGTTTTTTCGGCGGCGGGTTGCGGATCCGGCGCTGGCGGAGGAGCTAACCCAGGAGACTTTTCTGGCGGTGCTTCGGGCGGGCTCGCACTATGAGCCGTCAGCTACCTTTCGAACTTATCTTTACGCAATCAGCTTGAATATCCTTCGTGCGAATCGCCGCAAGACGGTGTTTCGCGCGATGTTTTCGGGGACAGTGTCGAGTGATCGCGAACCTGCGGTGCGAAGCACCATCGACACGGTGGTTTTACTGCGCGATGCGGTGGGCAAGCTTGAGAGGGTGGATCGCGAGGTGCTGTTGCTGCGCGAGTTCGAGGAGTTGAGCTACGCGGAGATTGCCGAGTTGCTGAAACTGCCGCTGAATACGGTGCGGTCACGTCTGTTTCGCGCGCGGATGGCTTTGCGGGATCTGCTGGAGGCTCCCGCTCCCAAATCCTCCATTAAAGATTTCGCGGAATATGAGGAGCGCGTATGACGACCATGGAACATTGTGTGGCTCCGGAAGATGTGATGGCATTGCTGGACGGTGAGCTGCCGGCTGTGGGGGCGCGGGCGGTGTCCGCCCACCTGGAGCGGTGCGCCCAGTGCGCGATGCTGGCCGAGGATTTTCGCGGCACGATGCGAACTCTTTCAGGGTGGAGCGTCCCGGCTGTGTCAGTGGCGCTGGAGGATTCTGTGATGGCGGCGGCGGCGAAGGCTGCTGCTGGCCGCTCGATCGCCGGGTCGAAACCTTCGTTTCGCAATCGCTTCTGGAACTGGAAGCTGCTGGTGAGCGGCAGTGCGGCGGTGATGGCTTTGTTGGCGCTTGTGGTCTTCCTACCGACCACAAGGAATCCGTCCGCTCCGCAGACTTTAGCTCCTATGCTCACGAGCGTTAACGGCGCGCTTCAATCTCGGAGGTTTGAAGATAAGCAGAGTGTGGGGGAGCCGTTCTATGCCCGGGCGTCGAAGCCTATCGCCGGTGTTGCTGGAATGTCGGGCGGAGGGTTTCACGCGGCTATGCCTCCTCCTCCCGGTCCCTCCCCTGCTCCCGATTCTCCTGCTCCGATGATTGCGCGTGTTGTGTCGCTGACGATTGTGGTCAAAGATATTGACGCTGCGCGGTCGTCACTGGATTTGATCCTTGCGCAGCATCACGGGTATTCCGCGCAGTTGAGTGCGAGTACGCCGGGGATCGGGCCGCGGAGTCTGCAGAGCTCGCTTCGGATTCCAGCGGACGAACTGCAGACGGCAGTTGCAGCGATCAAGACGCTTGGCCGTGTGGAGAGCGAATCGCAATCGGGCGAAGAGGTGTCGCAGCAGCATGCGGACCTGGTTGCACGCCTAAAGACTGCGCGCGAGACGGAAGAGAGATTTCGGGACATTCTTCAGCAGCGCACCGGGAGGGTTAGCGATGTTCTGGAGGTCGAGCAGAGCATTGCGCGGGTGCGCGGCGAGATTGAAGGCATGGAGGCGGAACAGAAGGCGCTGGAACATCGAGTGGATTTTGCGAGCGTCGAGGTCCAATTGGGCGAGCAGTATATGGCGCGATTCGATTCGCCGGCGGCATCCGTTTCGACGCAGATGCACAATGCTTTGGTGGCGGGCTATCGGAACGCGACGGGGTCGTTGCTGGGGTTTGTATATTTTGTCGCGGAGTATGGACCGTCGCTGGTGATCTGGCTGGTCATCCTCGGCTTGCCGGTCTGTTCTGGTGTGGCGCCGGTATAAGAGGATACGTTCTGC
>CAVSQQ010000003.1:0-72500 GCA_963730135.1 uncultured Acidobacteriaceae bacterium | reverse complement strand
CCGGCGAGGACTTTATCTCCCTCGCGGACAAATGCCTTTTGCACGACGCTATCTTCTTCGGCGTGGACGTACTGAGTCTGGGAGGGGCTGACCAGCGCTTGTCCGGTGATGCGCATGGGGAAGGGGACGAGGATCAGGGCGAGGAATACGGCGGCGATGGAGGTGAGAATGAGGGCGCGGCGGCGCTTTTCGATCGCCATGAAGCGACGTTTTTTCTCGATGAGCGGTTCGAGGATGCCGATGAAAGGGACTTCTTTGTAGAGCGAGGCGTTGCGCAGGGCGAGGGTGGCCTGGCTGGCGAGAATTTTGATGATTTCAAAGTGCAGCGTGGTGAGGAAATCGGGATCGGAGCTCTCGAAGGAGAGGATTCCAAGTCTGCCTTCGTCGTCGCCGAGGGGGATGGCGTAGAAGCTGCGTGAACCGGTGCTCTCAAAGTAGCGAAGAAACTTTTCTCGCGTTTCGGGGCGAGGATCGCTGATCTCGTCGCCGTGCTGGGAGACGAGAATCTCGGTCTCCATACCGGCGACCCAGCTGAGGAGGCTGTTAAGCTGCTGAACCTCAGGACTGGAAGGGTCGAGTTTCGCAATCCCGGAGATTGCCTGGACGACGATTCTGTTTCTCTGTTCGAGGGCGATGACGGCGCGTTCGTAGGGGATGACAAGCTGGGGCTGATTGACGATGGCCTCGAGGACGCGTTGCAGATTGAGGGTGGAGGTGATTTCCTGGCTAATGCTGACGAGGGTCTGAAGGACTTCGATTTTGCGTTCTGCCTGCAAGAGCGAGGAGTTATGAAGCGCCTGGGCGGCGGAGTCTGCGACCTGGGTCAAGGTGAAAAGATCGTCGTCGTGGAAACGAAGATCGGGATCGGAGCTGATGACCTCGAGGACGCCGGTCAGATTTTCGTCTTGTATCAGGGGCGCTGCCATCAGGGAGGAGACTGGGTTGTCTGGCGAAGAGAGATTGCGCTGTTCGAGGGCGTCATCGCCGGCTTGAAGGATTACAGCTTCGCCGGTCTCGGCTACGTTTCCGGCGATACCGCCGTCGCCGCGCTGACGATCGCCGGTGTTGGCGGCGGGGTCTTCTCCGGCTTGTTCCGCGAGCAGGAGATCTTCCTGATCGACCATCCAAAGATTGACGGCGGAGGCTCCGGTGAGGTCCTGAACTTTGGAGCAGATGATGGGAAGCAGATGCTCCATCTCGAGTGTGGCGTTGAAGACTTTTTCGATGTCGTATAGCTGGGTGAGGCGGAGCACGGAAGAGAGGCCGGCGTTTCGCTCCGATTCGTAGCGCAGGGCGGCATCAAAGGCAGGGGCTGCACACTCGGCCAACTGCAGGACGGTTTCGAGGGTGGGAAGGGTTGGCGGCTGGGCGAAGCTGACAATCTCGATGCAACCGAGAAACTGGTCTCTAAGCAGGACGGGGACATAGGTGAGCGCGGCGAAGCTTTGACGGATATCGAGATGGGCGAAGTCTTCGCGGCTTAGATTGGCGGCTGGAAATTGCAGGATGGTGCGTTCTGCGGCAACGGTTCCGAGACCGCCCAGATCGAAGGGAAGGATGCCCTGGTCAACGGATACCTCGCCGACGACGGCTTTTAGCGTCCAGGTGGCCGCTGTCTCGTCGAGCAGGTAGACGAGAACGGCCGATTCGGGCAGGAGATCGGAGACTCTGAGGGCGAGGATGCGCGCTCTCGGTCCGCTCTCCAGCTGAGCGAGGAGAGAGGCCGAAAGACTTTCGAGTAGAGACGCGGGAGATCGATCAGCCAATAACGGACTCCATCGGGTACTGTTGAACTTGATGGCTAGAATGGTATCCTGCCGCAGGCTGGCATGTTGAGGTTTCTTTGCCGGCAAATTGATTTTGCCCGATTTCCGTGGAGTGAAGCCGGGCGAGCGTGGATTCCAACGCTAAGATAAGGCGAACCGTGAGCGCGCTTGACATAAGTATTTTGAAATACGGCGAGGTAGAGGCGATCACCCTGGTGGGCCAGTTGATTCTTGGCGAGCCGGTGAACAGCCTGCGGCAAAAGATCGATAATCTTGCCGTTCATGGGGCGAAGAATTTCGTCCTTAATCTGACGGGCGTGACGAGGATGGATTCGAGCGGAATCGGCCAGCTGGTGATGATTCTGAGTTCGACGAAGGAGATGGGGGGAGCGCTGAAGCTGGTCAACCCATCCAAACAAGTGACGCAGGCTCTGAAGATGTGCAGTCTCCTGCCGCTGTTTGAAGTGTTCTCCGAGGAAGAGACGGCTATCTCATCGTTTGCCGCATCGTGAAGGGCTGGGCGGGATCTGGGTTGCGCTCGCCTATAGACTGAAACAGGGCGCGGGCGAAGTGCATCCAACTACAGGAGAGAAGCCGGCAGGGGAACGTATTTCGCTGCGTGGCCGAACCGGGGCCGGCGCTTACCCAAGGAAAATTCAGCATTGGCCGGCGGAGGGGTGAGTTAGCGAATGGGATTGAATGAGAGATCAGAACAGATTGCGAGCGGTGGCGCGGAATCCATTCTGGTAACCGGAGGGGCTGGGTTTATCGGCTCTAATTTTGTGCTGGACTGGCTGGCGGGCGGTGGCGGCCGTGTGGTGAATCTGGACAAGCTGACGTATGCGGGCAATGCGGCGAATCTGGCGTCAGTCGCGGGAGATCCGGCGTACGAGTTCGTTCATGGCGATGTCTGCGACGCCGAACTGGTGGGTGGGCTGCTGTGCAGGCACAGGCCGCGGGCGATTGTTCACTTTGCGGCGGAGAGCCATGTCGACCGGTCGATTGTGGGGCCGGAGGCGTTTCTGCGAACCAATATCGATGGGACGTTTACGCTGCTGCGTGCGGCGCGGGAGCACCATGATTCGCTGGCCGGTGAGGAGAGAGCGCGATTTCGCTTTCTGCATGTATCGACGGATGAGGTGTACGGAACGCTGAGTCCGGAGGCTCCGGCGTTTCATGAGGAGACGGCGTATGCGCCGAATAGTCCATATGCTGCGTCGAAGGCTTCGTCGGATCATCTGGTGCGGGCCTGGGTGCATACCTATGGGCTGCCGGCGATTATTACGAACTGCTCGAACAACTATGGCCCGTACCAGTTTCCGGAGAAGCTGATTCCGCTGATGATCGCGAATGCGCTGCAGGGCAAGGCGCTGCCGGTGTATGGCGACGGGCAGCAGGTAAGGGACTGGCTGTATGTGACGGACCATTGCCGGGCGTTGCAAACGGTGCTGGAGCGAGGACGGGTTGGCGAGACGTATAACGTTGGGGGCGGCAATCAGCGCAGCAATCTCGAGGTGGTCAGGATGGTGTGTGGGCTGCTGGATGAGTTGGCGCCGAAGTCGAAGTTCAAACCGCATCTGCAGTTGTTGAAGTACGTCACGGACAGGCCGGGGCATGACCGGCGGTATGCGATCGATGCGCGGAAGCTTGAGAACGAGCTTGGCTGGCGGGCGCAGGAGAGCTTTGAGACTGGTTTACGGAAGACGGTGGAGTGGTATCTGGCGAATGCGGCGTGGGTGGAGAGTGTGACGAGCGGGGCGTATCAACATTGGATGGAGCAGAATTACAGCGAGAGAAAGACCCGGGATTCTGCCGGTCCGGCTGAGACGCGGACGACGATTGCTGCCGGGGAGGGTGTCCGGTGAAAGGAATTATTCTGGCGGGCGGGTCGGGGACGCGGTTGCATCCGGTGACCCAGGCGGTGTCGAAGCAGCTGCTGCCGGTGTATGACAAGCCGATGATCTACTATCCGCTGTCGGCGCTGCTGCTGGCGGGGATTCGCGAGATTCTGGTGATTTCGACGCCGGAGGACACGCCACGCTTTCGGCAGCTGCTGGGCGACGGAGAGCAGTGGGGCATCAAGCTGCTGTATGCGGTGCAGCCGTCGCCGGATGGCCTGGCGCAGGCGTTTCTGATCGGCAAGGAGTTTCTGGCGGGCGAGGGGTGTTGCCTGGTGCTGGGAGACAATATTTTCTATGGGCAGGACTTTGCGAAGACGCTGCGGACGGCAGCGGCGAGCGGGCCTGGAGCGACGGTGTTTGCCTATCCGGTGCTGGACCCGGAACGGTATGGAGTGGTGGAGTTCGATGCCCAGCGGCGAGCGATTTCGATTGAAGAGAAGCCGGTGAAACCGAAGTCGCGGTATGCAGTGACGGGGATTTATTTTTACGACGCACAGGTCGTGGGGGTGGCGGAGGGACTAAAGCCTTCGCCGCGGGGCGAGTTGGAGATAACCGACGTGAACCGGTGGTACCTGGAGCGGGGCCAACTGCGGACGCAGTTGTTGGGTCGAGGAACAGCGTGGCTGGATACGGGGACGCACGATTCTTTGCTGGAGGCGTCGACGTTTATTCACACGATAGAAAAGCGGCAGGGTTTGAAGGTAGCGTGCCCGGAAGAGATTGTGTATCGGCTGGGCTATATCAGTGCTTCTGATCTGAAGGCATTGGCAGAGAAGATTGCGAAGAGCACGTACGGGCAATATCTGCTGCAGGTGTTGGAAGAGCGGGTGTATTAGAGAGCCTGGATCTGGAACGGTGAGCGGCGAGGGTTGTGGGGGTGTGGTGCGGATACTGTTGACGGGAGCTTCGGGACAGGTGGGAGGCGAGCTGGTGGAGATGTTGAAGCCGCTGGGAGAGGTGGTGGCTCCGGGACGGGCGGCGTTGGATCTGGCGAGTGTGGCTTCGGTTCGGGAGACAATTCGTGCGGTGCGTCCGAGGTGGATCGTCAATGCGGGAGCCTACACGGCGGTGGACAAGGCAGAGAGCGAGCCGGCGTTGGCGTATGCGATCAACGACGCTGCGGTTGGGGTGATAGGGCAGGAGGCCAGGGCGATCGGCGCAGGGGTGATTCACTATTCGACAGACTACGTGTTTGACGGGTGTGCGAGTGCTCCCTATCGCGAGACGGATGCGACGGGCCCGGTGAGTGTATACGGCGCGAGCAAGCTTGCCGGGGAGAAAGCGCTGGCGGGGAGCGGCGCGGGACACTTCGTCTTTCGAACGAGCTGGGTGTATGGAAGGCGAGGGAAGAATTTTCTGCTGACGATATTGAGGCTGGCGCGGGAACGAGAGAAGCTGAAGGTGGTCGCCGATCAGCATGGCGCGCCAACGTGGAGCCGCGACCTGGCTCAGTTAGCAGCGAATGTCATTGGGCAATGTGAGGCGGCTGCTCAGGGAGCGAGGCTAGAGGATGTGCTGGCGGCCAGGGGTGGGCTTTATCACGCAGCGGGAGCCGGGGAGACGACGTGGTATGGGTTTGCGGCCGAGGCGGTGCGATTGCTGAGCGAGAGGGAGGCGGGGGTGCGGCTCGCCGCGATCGAAGCGATTCCGAGTGCGGAGTATCCGACGGCTGCGAGACGGCCGTTGAACTCCAGGATGGATTGCAACCGGCTGAGAGAGCGATGGGGATGGACGATGATGGACTGGCACGATTCCCTGAGGATGGTGATGAGCGAGTTATGAGGGAACGGGCGTTGTTTCTTGATCGCGACGGGGTGGTGAATGAGGAGGTGGGATATCTGCACCGGGCGGAGGAGGTACGATTTGTCGAAGGGATATTTTCGCTTTGCCGAACGGCGGCGGGGCTCGGCTACCGGCTGATTGTGGTGACGAATCAAGCAGGAATTGCGCGGGGATATTACACGGAGGAAGACTTTGAGGCACTGACGGAGTTTATGCGCGGGGAGTTGCGCGGGGAAGGGATTGAGCTGGATGCGGTGTACTGCTGCCCGTTTCATCCTGAGCATGGGGTGGGCAGGTACAAGCAGGAGCATGAGGACAGAAAACCAGGAACGGGAATGCTGCGGCGCGGAGTGCGGGAGTTTGGGGTGGAGTTGAGTGAGAGCGTGATGGTGGGGGATCGCTGTTCGGATGTTGGAGCAGCGAATGCGGCAGGATTGCGGCAGATGTTTCTGATCAGCGGGACCGAGGCCGGCGAATGCGGCGGAGATTATTTGAAGGTGGAGTCGCTGGCTGAGGTGGAGCAGTGGCTGGTGCAGCACGGGTAGCGTGGGCTGCCGGGTGATTCGTGTCGTCATTGATGCCTGGATGGGTCAGGGTAAGTCGGCCGCGGTGAAGAGTGCGCCGAGGGCGTCCTTGGGGCTAACGGAGGGTGGGGTGGGGCCGAGGGCCTCGAGTGGCCAGGCGATGTTGAGGGTGGGGTCATTCCACAGGATGGAGCGCTCGCCGGCGGGGTGGTAGAGGTTGGTGGTCTTGTAGAGGACTTCGGCGGTATCGGAGAGGACGAGAAATCCGTGGGCAAAGCCTTCGGGGATCCATAGGAGCTGGAGTGCGTCTTCCGGGGACTGAGCCTTCAGGTGGAAGCCTGCCCATTTACCGAAGCCCGGGGAGTTGCGGCGCAGGTCGACGGCGACGTCCCAGATGTGGCCGGAGAGGACACGGATGAGTTTGCCCTGGGGTTGACCGAGTTGGTAGTGGAGGCCGCGGAGCACGCCTTTGACGGAGAAAGACTGGTTATCCTGAACGAATTCTGCGGGGAGCCCGGCGGCGGCAAATGTTGATTGATTGAATACTTCTGCGAACCAACCACGACTATCTCCGAAGATTTGGGGTTCAATGAGTTTGACATCGGGCAAAGGTGTGTTTAGAACATGCATGACGTTAGTCTAGCGTGGACGAAGTAGTGGAAAGGGGCTTGCACGGTTCCGAAAGGGGACGAACAAACGGCGAAATTTTACGGCGGTTGTTCAACCTTTTGAGCGTGGACGAGTAGAATAACGGAGTTGGTTAAATGCGCTACATTTCCCAGTTGTGGACCGGGGAACAAACTGGTCAAAAAAAGAGGCCAAGGCCCAAGCAAACAGGTAGATGGAATTTCGACCGCGGCGTTTACGTGGCCAACTGGGCTGCGGGGGCGAGCTAGGGTTGTACACCGCGACATATAAATGTAAGCGTAAGTAACCGGTACGATCGGCGCGATGCAAGCATGGAGGCGCACGAGGCGTACAGATACAGGATTCGAATGCCGGCGGAATATCAATCTCCTGAGTCGCGGACAGCGGCTATCGAAGGTTCTTATTCGTATACGGAGACACTAGGGCGCTCCCTGGAGAGATCCCAACGGGCAAATCTCGCTCCGGCGAATTTTTTCCGTTACCGGGTGATCAAGCGTTGCTGTGATGTCTTTTTAGTTTTGATATCGATGCCGGTGATGCTGCCGCTGTTGGGTGTTGTATCGGCGGTGGTGATGTTGAGTTCTCCGGGCCCGGTCTTTTATTCGCACCGGCGGATTCGCAAGAACGGCGCGTTCTTCTCGATGTGGAAGTTTCGTACGATGTGCGTGAATTCTGCCGAGGTGCTGGAAGATCATCTGGCACGGCATCCTGATGCGCACGCCGAGTGGAATGAAAGCCATAAACTGCGAAGAGACCCGCGGATTACGCGGCTGGGCATTTTTCTTCGAAGATATAGCCTGGACGAACTGCCGCAGCTTTGGAATGTGCTGATGGGTCACATGAGTCTGGTTGGACCGCGGCCGATTGTGGCGGCGGAGGTGGAGAAATATGGCGAGTGCTTCGACTGCTACTGCAGAGTGAAGCCAGGATTGACTGGACTGTGGCAGGTCTCCGGCCGCAGCGAGCTGAGTTACGACGCTCGCGTAGCTTTGGACTGCGAATATGTGAAGCATTGGTCGCTGACCAAAGACGCAATGATTCTTCTGAAGACGTATTCGTCGGTGGTCAACCAGGAGGGTGCGTTCTAGGAAGCCATCGGTGAAAGATACGAGCCAAGTGCGTGTCGCATTCGACGGCGCTGGTTGCGAGACGCAATGGCGCTGATTTCACTGCCCTGTGCAATCATTGTTATCCATTTTCGGGAGTGCGGCTGATGTCTTTGGAAGGAATGCGGGACCTGTTGAAGGGATCTCTGGGGGAGAGCCTCAGCTCCTTGCGCGACGAGGACAGGCTTGCTGCGGCATGGCCGGTGGCATGTGGTAAGGCGATGGCCGAGCGGGGAGTCGTCGTAGGTTATGAGAGCGGCGTTGTACGGGTGCAGGTGAAGAGCAGGGAATGGCAGCGGCAGTTGATGAGTATGCGCGGACAGCTTGCTGCTGAAATGGCGCGGATCGCGGGAGTGAGGGTGAGCGAGATACACTTTGAGATGAAGAGGTAACGACTCGCGATGAGGGAACAGGCAGGCGTAACGATCGAGGATGTGCGCCGGGTGGCGGAGTTGGCGAATCTGGAGCTGACGGCCGAGGAAGAGCCGCGGATGCAGCGGGATCTGAATGCGATTCTGGGGCACATTGCTCAGTTGAATGAACTGGATACAACCGGCGTGCCGGCCATGGCGCAGGTGGGCGAGATGTTGGGCGGCGTTGCCGATACCGGGGGCGGCTTGTTGCGGCGGGATGAGGTGCGGCCTTCGCTGGATCGCGCTGCGGTGATGGCGGCGGCGCCGGAGAGCGATGGGCGATTCTTCAAGGTTCCCAAGGTGATCGAGCGCTAGTTCCGGGCCCAAGGATTGCAGGGGAGCGGGGAGAGCTGCATCGGAGAAGAGACGGTGAGTGTGAAGGCAATGGATTCAACGGAACTGACTGTAGATGCGGCGCGTGCGGCAGTGGCTGCGGGCGAAACGACTGCTACGGCTTTAGCAGAATTGCACTATGCCCGGATCGAGTCCCGGGATTCTGAGATCAACAGCTTTCTGGCGTTGAGTCGTGAGCGGGCAATTGCTCAGGCGGCGAAGATCGATGGAATGGCTGAGCGGGGTGAGGCGCTGCCGCCACTGGCCGGCGTTCCGGTGGGGATCAAGGATGTGTTGGTGATGCAGGGTGCTCCGGCAACGGCGGGGTCGCTGATCTTGAAGGGCTATAGGCCTCCTTATGACGCGACGGCCGTGGCGAAGCTGGAAGCGGCGGGCGCGGTTCTGCTGGGAAAGCTGAACTGCGATGAGTTTGCGATGGGTTCGTCGAATGAGAACTCGGCATATGGACCGGTGTTAAATCCATGGGCACTGGATCGCGTTCCGGGAGGATCGAGCGGCGGGTCGGCGGCGGCGGTGGCGGCAAATTTTGCGGTGGCGACGCTGGGCACAGATACCGGGGGATCGATTCGGCAGCCCGCGGCCTTTTGCGGGGTGGTTGGGGTGCTCCCGACCTATGGGCGGGTGAGCCGGTATGGACTGATTGCGTTTGCCTCTTCGCTGGACCGGGTGGGCCCATTGACGAGGAATGTGAAGGATGCGGCGACGGTATTACAAGTAATTGCAGGGAAAGATGTTATGGATTCGACTTCCTCGGACCGTCCGGTGGAGGATTTTGCAGGCGGGCTGGCGAAACCGGTGGAGGGGCTCCGAATTGGGGTGCCGAAGGAGTACTTTGGCGAAGGATTGGACCCGGAGATTCGTGAAGCGATCGATGGCGTTCTCGCTGGCTTGAAGATGGCGGGATGTGTGGTGAAGCCGGTAAGTTTGCCGCACACGAAGTATGCGATTCCGACCTACTACGTGATTGCCACGGCGGAGGCTTCTTCGAACTTGTCGCGGTTCGATGGAGTGCGGTTCGGATTGAGGGCAGAAGAGGCGAAGACGCTCTCGGAGATGTTCCGAAAGACGAGAGATGCGGGATTTGGGGCTGAGGTGAAGCGGCGGATTCTCCTGGGCACGTATGCGCTGAGCGCGGGGTACTATGACGCCTACTATCGCAAGGCGCAGCAGGTGAGGACATTGTTGACGCGGGATTTTCTCGCGGCGTTCGGGGAGGTAGATGTGCTGGTGGCGCCGGTGACTCCGACGGCAGCGTTCAAGCTGGGGGAGAAGACGGACGATCCGGTGAAGATGTACCTGGAGGACATCTACTCGGTGGCGGCGAGCCTGGCGGGAATCTGCGGCGTGTCGGTGCCGTGTGGGAAGACGAAGGCCGGTCTGCCGATGGGGGTGCAGGTGATGGGGCGGCACTTCGATGAGGCGACAATGCTGCGTGTCGCGCAAGCGGTGGAGACGGGGCAGCGTACGAGGTAAGGTTCCTTTGGCCATCAGCAACCGGAAGGCGAGATTTGTAGAGGGTTCCGGTGGAGCTTCCCGTCTATTTCGCTAGGGATACCCGGAGGCGTTCGGGTATGCTGGAGGTAGCGACATCAAAACGAATTGAGTGACAGGCGTGGGTGGGATTGGTCTCTAGTTCCTTTTTTGTGGCCAGCCCGGTTTTGTGAACGAAGTGTAAAGGTAAGAAGTTGCGAGGATTAAGGCAGATGCAGTTCGGCGGTTCCTCCCTAATGTGGAAGTTTGGATTTGTGCTGCTGTTCACCGCGTTCGGGACTCTTCCGCTGTCGGCTCAATTCGATCAGTTTGGCCAGGCGCTTTCGGGGCAGCCACAACAACAGACGTGCAATCCGAACGACCCGACGTGCCAACAGACAATCGATCAAAATAACCTGCAGATACGCAATCCAGCGTTGACCAATCCGCAGCCGCAGGCGAATTCTCAACTTAATCAAAACAACACCACGAACCCGCAAAATGGCAACGAGACCGAGCAAGAGCGACTGCGACGGCAGGAGTTGAACGCGCAGACTCGCCTTCCGCTCGATCCGCCGACCGAATTTCAACTGATGATCGCCAATTCGATTGGCAAGACGTTGCCGATCTACGGCGCGAAGTTGTTTCGCAATCCACCATCCACTTTTGCTCCGCTCACGATGGTTCCTGTAACCCCCGATTATGTGGTTGGACCGGGGGACGAGCTGCTGATCCAGGTATGGGGTCAGGTTACGTTCAACAATCGCTTTACTGTGGACCGATCAGGCAGCATCTACATCCCACAGGTTGGGACGGTGCACGTTGCGGGGATCACATTTGGGCAGATGCAGGATTATCTCAAGTCGCAGATGGGCCGGGTGTTTCGTAATTTTGACTTGAACGTGAATATGGGGCAGTTGCGTTCCATTCAGGTGTTCGTGGTGGGGCAGGCGCGGCGGCCCGGGAGTTACACAATCAGCTCTTTGAGTACTTTGATTAACGCGCTGTTTGTGACGGGGGGACCAACTCCGCAGGGCAGCATGCGGCACATTCAGTTGAAGCGCGGCGGAAAAGTGGTGGTCGATTTCGATCTTTACGATCTTCTGGAGAAGGGCGATAAGTCGAAGGACGTACAGTTATTGCCGGGCGACGTGATCTACATTCCACCGGTTGGGCCGCAGGTTGCGGTTGCTGGCAGTGTGAATGCGCCAGCGATCTATGAGTTGAAGTCGCCGGATCGTACGACGCTTGGCGATGTTTTAGAACTTGCTGCGGGGCTTACCAATGTCGCGTCCGGACAGACGGTTCGTTTGGAGCGGGTGGATGAACATCGAATGCGGAGCATGACGGAGGTCCCTCTCGATGTACAGGGAAGGGCAACAGTGCTGCGGGACGGCGACCTGTTGGAGCTGATTTCGGTGGTGAGCCAGTACAAAGATGCGGTGACGCTTCGCGGCAATGTGGCAAATCCCGGCCGCTACACGTGGAAGGCGGGGATGCATGTTCTGGATCTGTTGCCAAACAAGGATGCGCTGATTACCCGGGACTATTGGTTGAAGCGAAGCGAGTTGGGTCAGCCAACGTTGACGTATATTCCCACTTGCCTTCCCAGGACGCCGTTCGGTGTACCGGATTTGCGCTATGGCATTCCGTTTGGGGACGAAGGGGAGAATCCGAACTGGCGATACTCCTCGACGAGGAACCCAAACCTGATAGGACTGCCGTTCGGAAGTAGCGAGACCGGCTCCTATCCTACGACCGAGGGCCCTACGGATGGGGGGTTGGATTGCGGAAGGGTTCCTGAATCAGATACGGCGCTGAGCGGAATCAATGACCGGTATTCGCCGCCAGCAACAGCGAACGGAACCGCAGGAACTTCAGCAAACAATGTTCTTCAGACGAGTGATGCCCAACAGTTCAGGACTGGCGCGAATCAGACGAGTGCCGCGGCTGCGGGCGTCGGGACAGCCACTCGCTCTTCTGTTGCGGAGCAGTTCAGGCCGCGGAATGACGTTAAGTTGAGCGAACCGGATATCGACTGGAGCTACGCAGTCATCGAACGCCAGAGCAAAGAGAACCTGACTACATCCCTGTTGCCATTCAATCTAGGGAAGGCGGTGTTGGAAGGAGACGCGTCTCAGAACCTTGCGCTGCTGCCGGGAGATGTGGTCACAGTTTTTTCCAAAGCAGATATTCGGGTACCGCAGGCGCAGCAGACCAGATTTGTCCGGCTGGAGGGGGAGTTCGTTTCGTCCGGCGTTTACAGCGTGCTACCCGGAGAGACTCTGCGGCATCTCGTGGAACGAGCGGGTGGGTTAAGTCCGGATGCGTATCTGTACGGTTCAGAGTTCACGCGCGAGTCGACTCGCCGGGTTCAGCAGCAGCGCTTGAATGAATATATCGATCAAATCACTCTGCAGATAAGCACCAACCAGGCGAACAATGCTGGTCGAGCGATCAGTCCTCAGGACACCGCGGCCCTGGGGGCGGCACAAACGCAGAACCAGAACATAATCAGCAGTCTTCGACAGGTGCGAGCGACTGGCCGAATTGTGCTGGAGTTACCTCCGGACAGTCACGATGTGTCGCAGCTTCCCGATCTGCCTCTTGAAGACGGTGATCGATTCATTGTGCCGCGTGTACCGTCGACGGTGAGCGTGGATGGAGCGGTGTACAACCAAAATTCATTCGTGTACGATCCGAGCCGCCGGGTTGGAAGCTATATTCGGCTGGCTGGCGGATCCAATCGCGATGCCGACAAAAATCGGGCGTATGTGATTCGAGCAAGCGGCGCGGTTCTCAGCAAGCAATACAGTTCTTCCTTGCGCGGAGACAGTTTCGATTCACTCCATATTTATCCAGGCGACACGATCGTGGTTCCGTTGAACCTGACGAAAGGCAACACGATTCGTTTGATTGTTGACATAGCGCAGATCGTGGGTCAGTTCGGACTCGCAATAGCCGCGGCCAACACGGTATTCTAGAAAGACAAGGCTGTGCCGCAGGAGAATCGTGGTGTTCCTGATTTTGAGAACGAGGTACACGGTGAAGCGGTTTTCCGTCCTCCTCAGAATTCGCTCGGCAGCGATCTGGCGCAACTGGCGACTCAGCTAGGATCGCTTTTCATGATCCGAAGCGCGCGGCGGATATGGCGAACGCGTATCTGGACGCACTACGCGAGCAGAATGGCCGTCTGGTATCCGATGAAGAGGCATTGAAGAGCGCACTTGAAGACGCACAGTGCATTGTGCACCTGGCTGCGGAGACCGGAACTGGCCAATCCATGTACGAGGTTGCTCGATATGAGCGCACCAATCTTGGTGGAACCGCATTGCTCTATACCCTGATGGCAAAGATGCGAAGCCATCAGATTGAGCGGATTATCGTTGCCTCTTCCCGGTCTATCTACGGGGAAGGGGCTTACCTTTGTGGGACTGACGGCCTGGTCTACCCCATTGCGCGATCTGTAGCGGACAAGCAGGCTGGCTGTTTCGATCCGGTTTGCCCTGAATGTGGAGGTAGGTGCGAGACAGTGCCTACCCCGGAGGCGGCGCCGTTTCAGCCATCGTCGTTCTACGGACTGACAAAACAGGTGCAGGAACAAACGGTGCTCCTGTTTGGCAAGGTGATGGGTGTGCCTTCTTTTGCTTTGCGTTATCAGAACGTGTACGGTCCTGGACAATCCTTGCAAAATCCATATACCGGGATTCTTGCCATATTCTCAAATCTTGCGCGTACGATCCGCCCCATTCAAGTATTTGAAGACGGAGCAGAGAGTCGCGACTTTGTCTTTGTAGACGATGTAGTTCGTGCAACGACAGCTTGCATCGTGGGCGACGTTGTTGGATGCCATTCTGTAAATGTCGGCTCAGGAGAACGGACGAGCGTACTTCAGGTTGCAGAGGCTGTAAATATGTTTTATGGCGGAAGATCTTCGGTCGAGACCACAGGCTCGTTCCATGAGGGAGATATTCGCCATGGCATGGCAGATTTAACTCACGCGAGGACACTACTCAATTATGAGCCGCAATGGACGCCAAGAACAACAACCTCGGGATGCGGATGTCCCGGGCGCGATATGCCTGTCTCCTAAATAGTGATACTGAGATTAGAAGCGATGCTTTTACCACGTTGGTGCATTTCATGGATTCTCATCCCGACGCTGCAGCGTGTGGACCGAAGCTGCTTAATCCCGACGGCACGACTCAAAAGTGCGTTCGGACGTTCACTAACCTTCGGATGATGATTCTTCAAGGGATGAATTGGCACAAGTTATTTCCAAACGGAGCTGTATCGAGGACTTACTACGCGAATACTTTCGACTACTCAAAGGAACAATTTGTTCAGTTTATCGGCAGTACCGCATTCGTGATCAGGCGTAGCACATGGGAGCAGGACGGCATGTTGGATGAACTGTTTCCCATGTACCAGGTGGATTTAGCCTATTGCTACATGTTGCTGAAGAAGGGGAGAAAGCTCTACTACACCCCGAGCGCTGAAGTAATCCATTATGGCAGTCAATCTGTCAATCAACAGGCTAAGCGAGGTTTGCAGCAGCAACATCAAGGTTTTATCGACTTCAGCGATCACTACGATTACTTTGGATCAAGTCCGATCACAAAGCAGCTGGTGCGTTGGGGAGTGAAGATACGGTACGGTATCAAGTTGCTTGAGCTCAAATTCAGCAAAGACAAGCGTGTGATTAAAGGACCGGGTGCTCCGACCCTTGAAGACGCTCAGCGAGTGGCGACCCAAAACAAACTCAGTTCCAGCAGTGATTGAGTCGGGTGCAAATGAGTTGTCTCGATCGAATTGTTAACTAGCGATGCAGACTCAATTCGGGGGTCCATTTAATCTGGATCCAGCCGCTGGTATTGTGTTGCGAGCCGTTCATGTAAGAGGGTATGAGGAACCGCTCATACTGAGTGAAGATCTGCGCTTCCCAGTGGCGATTGATAGCAAAGTAGCTATTGACGAAGCCATCTGTGACGGTTGCGCCGCCAGGCAGAAAGAGCGTTCCACCTTTATTTTGGCGATAACCTGCCTGAATTCTGGTGCGGGCTGAGACCCAGTAGCTTGTGGTGCCTTCGATTGCACGGGCATCCCGTCCAACCGCATTGCCCAGCATGAATCCTTTGTTGGTATTTCCGTCGAAGTACTGGTTATTGATAAAGAAATGCTGACCGCCAAAGTCTTCCACAAGGCCTTCGGAACTCACAGCTTCTACGCGCAGATCCATGTGCGGCAGAAAGGGTAGCCGGGCAAAATAGATTCCCGGATTCCAGACAGCGCGGCGCGGTGCGGCGATTGGGCTTGGATCATCGTCCGAGTATGCGTCCGCATAGAGTGTGACGATTCGGCTAAGAAATGGCAGCCTATAGCTGAAGTCGAAGTTGCTCTTGCGATCTCCTGGATCGTCCCGGTCTCCGTAGCCGAGGCTTCCACCACCACCACCGGGACCGCCACCTGTGGAATTGAAACTGAAGACATTGGCTTTGAAGGAATGGAAAGTGATCGGGTGGCCGACACCCCAAAAGATGGACCACCGAGTGAAGCTGATCTCCAGATTGTCGCCAAAGTTGAAATCCGCTTTCTGGCCGTTGTACCAGGGGCGTGCCGGGTAGCTATGTCCGGACAGCTTTCCGAGCACAATATCGAAGCGGTAGGTTCCGAGAGAGGGGAACAAAAAAAACGGATGAGGACGAGTCGACACGAAGCGGAGGTTGTAGGTTGGCTCCGCGTTGCTGGAGAAGGCGAGTGGCCCCATGGTGGTGGGACCCCAATAGAGTTCCTGTTTGCCGAGGGAGAGAGCGTTGCCGGCGAAGGCGACACCACCATATAGTTCGATCGCACCCTGTCGCTCGAATGCGGAACGGCCCGGAACCGGTTGAATAAAGGGAGCATTGGCGGATGGGAACCGATCCAGCATATTGATCAGTTGATTGCGAGCCGGTGTCTCTGCGGGATTGCCGGGGCTGTGCTGCAGCTCTTGTCTGTCGAAGAAGAAGAAGCGTCCGTCGTGAGCACGGAAGGAAAAGCCGGCGATTGCGCTGCTGCCGCGCCCAAGCGGACGACCGAAATCGTTCCACCAGGTTTGGCCAAAGTGGTAGCTGTCCTGCAGGGCGGGACCGGCGATGGTTCCGAACCTTCCGTACACCGACTCAAGATTCAACGACGCACGATAGAGAGGGGGCGCTTCCAGTTCAGCGTGAAGGTCGGCGATCAGAAGGCGAGCCTGGGCAAGCAGACTCGGGCTGTACGCGTCTTTCAGGTCAGCGAGGCTTTCTGCGAGCCGGAGTTGCCGGAGGCACTCCGCGCGGGTCCACGGGCGGATACCAACGCTTTGGCCTGGGATGAAGCCCATGGCCGCCAGTCTCTCCAAGGCCGGGTAGATCCAGCTATCCATGGGGACATTTGTGGAACCGATGGTGTCGGGGTCGACGTCGTCGCCCAACGGTGGCGTCGGTGGGCGCTGAACGATGGGGTCGGGGGGTATGTGAATGGTCGATTGCTGCGGGGGAGAATGGGAGGTGCGGGGTACTCCGAAATTACCCGGCATGGCCTGGGAGTCGAAGGGGTTCAGGGTGAAGTTATGGTGGGCGCGGTAGACGTAGTGACCGATCAGCCAGCCGGCAGCACTGCCCACGACGACATCGGAGGGGAAGTGCTGTTCGGCGAGGACGCGGCTGACACTGACGGTCGTGGCGAGGCCATAGACGGCGGTACGCGTAAGCCAGCCGGGATATTCGTCGCCGACGACCGCGGCTAGAGCCCACGCGGCGGCGGCGTGGTTTGAGGGGAAAGAGGAGTCCAGCGGGCCGGAGCTGAAGAAACTACCCTTTGCGTCGTTGACGTTGGGGCGGTCGCGCAGGGAGACGAATTGGATGACCTGGCTGACTGCGAGGCTGTCTACGAGAGCTTCTCCGCTGAGAATGCCAGTTTCGTGGGCCTGGGGGGCGTCGCGGCCAAGGCTCCAGAGATACATGGTGGCGGGCGCGATGCCGAGCGCACCAAGGCTGGCGTTGGAGATTGTCACGAAGTGTTGCTGATCGCTGGCGTTGATGTGAATCAGCGAGTTCATCGTGTGCTGGTCGCTACCGATCATGGTGCCGGTGACTGCGGCGAGGGGGAGCAGCCATAGGCCGTCTGCGGGCTGGAGGTGCAGAGGGCTGGTCCAAATGGCCTTTTGGTCGAGCAGAATTCTTTTTGGGGTACCTAAGAGGGTGATTGGTTCGGGTTTTGGCGGGAGTGCAGGTCCGGATGTGGGGGTGTTCTGGGGTACAGGGGCGTCAGGCAGGGAGGCAGAGGTTTGAGCTGCGCCAGTGTCGACTGCAGGCTGAATGACGGGGCTTTGCGCAGAGCAGAACTGGCCGGAAGCGAACAGAAGGGAGGCGGTAAAGAAGAGGGATAGACCTAGTTTGGGGTGCGTTACGGGCATTGGGAGGTTCGGGCGACAGCGAACTGCAACCCATTGGCTGAGGCTACCATACGCGCGCGGCTGGAAGGAGTTATTTTCATGGTGATTTGTGTGGTGCGGTGCTGGTGTTTTGCTGGTTTTGCGTGGTGTTAGAGACGGTGTCTGCGTTGTCATGGCTTAGGTTGGCGAGCGCGGTGGTGTCGACCTGCGCCGTCTTTGGAAGTGGGTGGCTTTCAAGTAATGCACCTCAACTACGATCCGCCTTCTGAGCTTTCCTGATGAGATGGAAGGCATCTTTGGCATCTTTGCAGCCAAGCAGTTTGTACTCTTTGCCTTCGAGCCTGTGGTAGTTCACGAAGAAGTCCTGCAACTCCTCGACGAAATGTTTGGGAAGATCGCGGAGTTTTTTGATGTTGGCGTACAGGTGTGTTGTCTCTACGACGGCGACGAGGCGGTCGTTGCGAATGCTTCGATCCCGATCAGAAGATCTTCTCGCTCAAGAAAATCCTTCCCGCCCGCATGGACTTTCCCTACGACTTCGGCTTTCTTCCCCGCACCATCGCCGGCGACGGCGATCCCATCGACGTTCTCGTCCTCATGGACGAACCCGCCTTCCCCGGCTGCCTCGTGCCTGCCCGTCTCATCGGCGTCATCTGTGGCGAGCAGCTCGACGGCAAAAAACGCTGAATTTGTTGCGGCTGCCCCGGGGGGTTTCGATGATGACCTGAAGCATGTGGTCTTTTTCGACGGGCTGAAGCCGGGTTGGGTCTGCAAGAGACTTCGATGTTTGTTTATGCTTCGCCACCCGGTTTCCTTTGTCGTAAAGCGCCTGTCATGCGAGATGGGACGGAGGAGTAGAAAGGTTGCTCTTGGTTGAGTGAGGATGGGCGCGGGAGTTTCTAGCCTAGTGTTAGATTAGGGCTTTGCCGCTGTGAGTGGATTCCGATCCCGATGAAGAATTCTGTTTTGAAAACGGCAGTCCTGGTTATACCTGGGACATTAGCGCCAGCCTTTGTAGGCTCTCATAAGACGGAGGCATGGTTCGTCGGTGTGGCCACTGGCTTGTTCTTGTTTGCCGTCATTCCACCGCGCTTGAGTGCGATGCGGCTTGGCGTGATACTTGTGATGCTGGCGGCCAGCTACTTTGTTGTCAAGGCGTTTGTTATGAGGTAGGCAAGCTTGTAGGTGACGAGGAAAATGATCAAAGTAAATCGCCGCATCGGAAGAATGCTGTTTTTGTTTGTCGCATTAACTATTTTTAGCTCTGCAATAGTTGGATGTGAATACTTTCCAGAGTCTACATTTGAATTAGCGAACGAATCTAGGCTGCCAAAATGGTTTAAGCTTCCACCGGGACTTGCCCGTCCCGATGTTTCAGTTACGATGAGCTACTACGTCAAGCCGTGGGGGCGTACTGCAACGTTAATTTTGCATGATACGAAAAACCACACACTAGCAAAGATAGATGGCAAGGTGAAAGGCGCCGAGCCTTTGCATCTGAAAACTTCGCCGAGTCGAGACTACTGGTGATCCATCCTTTGAAGTAATCACTGCCAATGGCATAACAGAAGTTATAGAACACAAAAAAATGGATCCGATATTTTATATAACGGATATCCGTCGTGGAATAAAACGCATCGTATCCTTCCGATATTTTATATAACGGATAATCCCGTCGTTTGGAAAGAATTCATGGGTGTCCAACCCTTGGCAGCAGGCCCGACCCTAAGCCCCAATTAACGGTAAGAACTGTTCGGTAGGGTCAGGTATGAACTGGACAACGTTGAATTCTGATGGTCAGGTTATGAACGACGATAAGTCGCAGAATTTCTGGCACCAGAGGCCCGTCGATCTTTCGGCTTTTGCCGGCTGCATCTGGAACTCCGGATAAGAGTGTGCTGGTTAAAGGGTATCGCGTTTCGCGGCTGGGATTCTCGGCAGGGATTTGCGGTCTCTTGCTGCTGATTACCAGGCGATGGTTTTGAGCAGGCTGAAGCGGAGGATAAGACCGAGAGCGGCAGCGAGAAGGATGGTCCAGGTGCCGGTGGAGATGCGGCTGCGGAGAGTAGACATGGAAGAGTCTCCTGGGAAGAGGACGCGGCCCAAATGAAGCGGAAGAGCGTGGCGGCTGCTGAGTTTTTGAACGAAGGGGCTGGCGCAGGAGGGACTAGCTACAACAACAGCATGCAGGCATGAGGTGCAGAATCACGAGTTGGCGGAAGACCGTCATGTTGGGGTTTAGTTTACACGTTTTTTTGGCGACGGCTAACAATGTTCACAGGCCGGCGGAGCATTTTTCGGGTCTTCGGCGGAGGGTGCGGCGGGGTTTGCGGCGAGCTCTTCGGGCGAGAGAGGCTGGTAGTAACGGCTGTGGGGCGCGGCGCAGGCCTGGCAGAGGATTTTTTCGGCGTGGTGGACTTCGCGATCGTAATTGATTCCTTCGCCGCAGAGTTCGCAGACGATGCGAGTGGATTTGTAGCCGGGCATCTCGCGGGGGTGGATAGGGACGGCAACCCACTCTTCATGGAAGAGGTCGGAGTCGGGGAGTTCGCGGTAGGCGAGCATTTGCTGCTGGTTTTTGTTTTCGATGTTGGGATAGAGGTCGCGGGCGCGCTGACGGGACGATTCGAGGGCTGCGATGCGGATGGCTTTGTAGGTTGGCGTGTCGCCACAGGTTTTGAGCGGGGAAGCCAGATCGACGAAGGTGGCGGCCATCTTGCCCCAGTCGCGGAATTTGATGGCGCGTTTGCCGAGGCGGCATCCGGTGACGACGGCGATGGCATCGGTGGCGCAGCGGTCGATCTCTATGAAGGTGACGAGGCGTTTGCGATCTTTGGGATTTAAGAGGCCTTTGGGGTCGTCGATGCCGAGGCGCCGGCAGCCGCACATGGCGAGGCGGACGCCGAGGATCTGGCCGGCGCAGAGGTGGCCATGGGCGACTTCGGCTTCGCGGAGGAGGGCGTCGAAGGTCTGCATCGTTTGATGATACTGCTGCTTTTGGTGGCGTGCTTTTTACCATTTGCGCGATGTTGCACGGCGGGGGTAGTATTTGACGGCTGAGGTGACCGATGACTGATTTCAAGACGACGATCGGAATGGTTTTGCAGCAAAAAAATGGGACGATTGCGTCAACTACGCCCGATGCGTCGGTATATCAGGCGATTGTGATTATGGCGGAGCGACAGGTGGGCGCGCTGCTGGTCATGGAGTCGGGCGTGCTGATCGGGATCATCTCGGAGCGCGACTATGCGCGCAAGGTCATATTGCAGGGGCGGTCGTCGCGGGAGACGCGGGTGTCGGAGATCATGAGCAGTCCAGTGATCTCGGTGACGCGGCAGAGTACAGTGGGCGAGTGCATGCGGATCATCACGAAGAATCACATCCGGCATCTTCCGGTGGTGGAGGGCGGGATTGTGCTTGGAGTGGTTTCGATCGGCGACCTAGTGAACTCGGTGATCTCGGAACAGGAGATGACGATCCGGCATCTTGAGGCGTATATCTCCGGTAGCGCTACGACGTAGCTGGCTGCGACTGGCTGGGTAATTTAAGACATTTTGGATTCAGGCGTGGGCGACTGATTGATGTGGATATCGCTCTTCGGCCTGGTCTGTTCGGGATCGATCGATGGCGATCTTCGACTGCTTCGAACCGGCTCGTAAGCGTCGAGGGCGTCGTGGATTCGGTTGAAGATCCATGGGGCGCCGATGATTTCTGTAAGATGGTGGCGATCGAAGTCGGCGCGGGTGTTGGAGGACAGCCGGGCGAACCCGAACGATACGTCTGCTTTGGTGAGAACTTTTTTCAGTTCTTCAATGACGCGCGCTGCACTGTAGTCGACCTGGGTGATGGCTTCTGCGTCGACGATGAGCCAGTGTACCGGGGTTGAGGAAGAAGAGATGATGGTGCGAATTTCGTCCACAAAACGATTGGCGTTCGCGTAGTAGAGGGCGGCTCCGAAGCGGTACAAGACGAGGCCGGGCAGGGTTGTGGCGCCGGTAACGGGCGCGGCCAGCTTCCAGGTGCCGTCGCTCTCGGAGATCATGACTCCGCTGCGGGGGTGGTAGCTGTGCTGGACGATGCGCAACAGAGACATGATCATTGCCAGCACAATGCCCTGCTCGACGCCGACACCGATCACGAAGATGGCAGTGAGCGACGCGAGAATGAACTCGGCAGGACTTTCCTGACGAATCTTCTGAAGTCCGCGCAGGTCGATCATGTGAATGGCGACGAGAAATACCATCGCGCCCAGGACTGCTTGAGGAAGATACTGCAGCGGCCTGGTGAGAAAGAGCAGGACGACGGCGACGGTGACGGCGGTGACGATCTGGGCGATCTGGCTCCGGCTGCCAACGCTTTCGACCATTGCAGTCTGGGTCGGGCTGCCGTTGACGACGAAGGTTCCGCTGAAAGCGGCAGCGGCGTTGGCGGCGGCGAGGCCGACGATGTCCTGATCGGCGTCCATCGGCTGGTTGTGGCGGGCTGCGTAGAAGCGCGAAGTGGCTGCGCTCTGGGCGAGGATCATGACGGCGCACGAGCCCGCGACCGAAGCCAGTGGAATGATGTCGCTCCAGTGCACCGCAGGCATTCCGAAGTGCGGCAAACCGCCGTCGACCGGGCCGATGATCGCGATGCCATAAGCAGCAAAGTGAAAGATTTCGCTGAGTGCTGTTGCACCGACGACAGCCAGCAACAGACCGGGCACCTTGGGGGCAAATCGTCGAAACACAAGGACGGTGGCGAAGACGCCGAGGGTGACGAGCAAGGTGGGCAGATGGACATGGCGCAGGTTGCGGCAGACCTGGTAGAGCTGAACAAGTGTCCTGTGGGAATCGATTGCAATGCCCGTCATCTGGTCGAGGACCGAGATGCCGACTTGAAAACCCACTCCGGTGAGAAATCCGACGAGTACGGTCCGGGGAAGGAAGTCGGCGATGAAGCCGAGTTTGAGCAAGCGCGCGAGGAACAGGAAACCTGCGGTGAGCAAGGCGACCATGCCTGCGAGCGCCACGTAGCGTGAGCTAGAGGTTGGCGCCATGCCGGACAGCCCGCTGTGAAGGATGGCTGCGGTGGCGGAGTCGGCGGCGACGACGAGATAGCGGGAGGAGCCGAAGGCGGCGAACGCGAAGAGCGGAAGCAGCAAGGCGTAGAGGCCGGTAACAACAGGCATTCCGGCAATTCTGGTGTAGCCCAGGGACTGAGGAATGTCCATTGCGGCGAAGACAACGCCGGCGAGTGCATCGCGCACAGCGCCAGCTCGCTTCACAGGCTTCATTCCCTGGAACAGACTCAACAAATCAAGACTCCCGCACAGCGAGCGGCTGGGCGCCGCTTTCCATAATGCGAATAGAGGTTGATGCTAAATCAAATTTACGAGTATTTTCGGTGAATACACCCGGAGCCGGCTAGTTCTCATCGGAGTTATCGCCTTCTTCGATGATGGAGGCGCCGCCGACGACGTCGTATGTGGTGGCTTCACCGCCTGTGGGCTTCATGGAGACACGCATGGGAAGCCGCTGCCATTGTGCAGGTTGGCAGACGGGGATGAAGTGATTTTGCTGGGGCCACGGGCCGATCTGTTTCTGGACGACAGGATGGCGCGCTCCAAGTTGAGCGACGATGACGAAGAGGCCGCCTTTGGCGGTTGTGGCGATACCGCAGTAAGCGGCGTAGTCGCGGAACCAGACCACGTCGGAGACGGCGGCGTCGAAGTTCGGCAGATGCAGTGCGGTGATGTGGCCAGTGAGCCGGTCGATGGAGAGCCAGGGACCGGGCTGCCAGATCCAGTGGGGTGCGGCGTCGGTGGCGAGAGCGTCGTTGAGGCGGAGAGCGCGGCGCACGGTGAAGGTGCGGTCGGTCACGTCGTGAATCTCGCCGGTGGTCCACTCCTTCTGGCGGCCGTCGACGAACAGAGGTCGGATTTTGAGGGTGGAGGTCTCGTCGGTCTTGGTGTCGGGCGTGGCGTCTGGCTGAGTGTAGGGAACGCGGTGGAAGGGGCCGAGGGTCACGGAATGGACCTTGGAAACGGCTGCGAGGAGTGGGTGCGGCGAGGGAATCGTCGATAACACCAGTAGAAAGAGCGCAGGGGCGAGGAGAGAGAGTGTGCGGCTGCGATGCGGAAGCGAAGTCAAACTCAAGATAGGGCTCGCTGAGGGAACGGAATGTTGTCATGCTACTCGACGAAGCATCACTTCGGCGCGGCAAGTTCCAGAGCGGGATTAACACTTTTGAGGAGTGGAAGAAATGGGAGGCGAGGTGGAAGAAATTTCCGGGACGGAGGAAAGTTGTGCGACAGGTATTGAGAAAGGTACAAAAACTGTGGAATAGATTTTAAATCCCGCACAAAATGCAGGCCTGTGCAGAGTAGTATCGTGGAAAGAATGCGTGCTGCCGCTGTGGTGGCGCGTGAATCGACCGCGGCGGGTACATCTGAAGCAGTACGAAAGGATATGAATCACTATGTGGAAACCGAATCAGACTGGAAGCAATACTCCCTCAACTCCTGAACCGGTGCGTCCTTCAGCGCCCGCGACGAATTTCGACGCCAGCCCGACGCGGCCTGCGACGGTCGGCGCAGGAACGGCGGCGTCTGCTGTGCCGACGGGAGAGCAAGCGACCATCGGCAAATCTCTGATCGTTAAGGGAGAGCTGACGGGCTCGGAGTCACTGTACATCGACGGCAAGGTGGAGGGCGCGATCAATCTGCCGGGCAATCGGGTCACTGTCGGCCGCAATGGACAGGTAGCGGCAAATATTGTGGCGCGCGAGATTGTCGTGCTGGGCAAGGTGCGCGGCAACTGCCAGGCGAGCGATCGCGTGGATATTCGCAGCGAAGGCTCGCTGACGGGAGATGTGATTGCAGCTCGAATCTCCATTGAAGATGGCGCGTTCTTCAAGGGTGGCATCGACATTCGCAAACCCGGCGGCACGGATCTGAAGGGCGGTACGTCCACGCCGGTGTCTTCTGAGCCGGTGACGGTCGACGCGTAACCCGCGGCGTCGCGCAGTGTGATTAGCGGCCCTGGCCCGTGCCGGGGCCGTTTTGCGTCTGGCTTAGAACGAGCGAAGCGGAAGATTGCGAATGACGGTAAAGATGGCAACGAGCGCGAACGCAGCGCAGAGGGCCACGGGCCGCGGCTGAGGCCAGCGGATCGGTTTGCGCTCGAGAAAGCGGCGGTAGCAGAGGATGCCGTAGACAGCGGCGAAGGGAAGCAGCAACGTGACGAGGCCGTTGAAGCGCATTGCTTCTGCGAGATGCCCATGCAACAGGGCGGCGAGGGCGCGGGTGGCGCCGCAACCGGGACATTGCAGGTGAAGGTATTCGTGGATGGGACACTGCGGATAGAAGCCATAGCGTGTGGGTGGTAAGAGGATGAGGATCGTTGCTGCAAGCGCGATGATTGCGGGAGGTGCAGCCGCACGCACTGTAGTGGCGATGCGGCTGCAGGTGAAGGGAATCATCGGATTGTGTTCTGGTAGCGCAGAGTTTGTTTGATTTGGTTAATCTCGTTGAACTTGTATTGAAAATATATGCCGCCGAAGAAGAAGGTCATGACAGGGTCGAGGCGCAGACCGATCGGTTCCTGCACGTTATAGTGCTCTTCCAGGGCGCTTCGCATTGCGAACCGGGCTCCGATGACCATGCAGATGTAGAGGAGGCCGAGGAGCGAAGTCAGAGGATGGCGAGGAGGCATTGCGCCGTGGTGAGACATGACTACGACTACAAGGCTGAAACTGGCGAAGATGTTGATTACGGCAATGACGGTCGCAATGATGTACAACATCAGTCCCTTGCTATTGGGTTGGATCCTCTGAAGCCACGCGGCTTGCACGAGGATGTAGACCTTATTGAAAAGGCTGCATGTGAGGAACCATAAGAGCAAATCGAGCACCCAGTGGACGTTGGGTGGGTCGGGGTATGGAGTGCCGATCGGCTGCGGGTAGGCAGGCGGCGTTGTATCGACGGGGGGTGGGACGGCGGCGGGTCCTGCAGTGGCGAGGATCTGAGCGACGGGCAGCCAGCCGGGCATGTCTTCGCTCTTGGCCGTGTCGGTTGGCGAAATGTTTCCGGAGGCGACGTAGCGCTGGAGATCTTCGAGCGTGTAGGGGCCGTACATTTGTCCGTTGCGAGAGACTTGATAGGTCACACTGGCTCCGATCACGCCGTTGCTGCGGCGTTGGGTATAGACCAGATGAAATCACGGACAGGGATTCTGCACAATCAGATTCGGTATGAGCGAGGGGCAAGCCCGGTTTCCATCGCAGCGTCGAGGGGAAAGAGTTCCTATTAGGAAATAGTTTCCTATCGTTGGCTTGCCGCTGTATAACGCTGTTTGCGAGTGATTTGGATATTGGGGAAGAGGATTGCGGATGAGGGTTTGGCGAGGTCTGATGGTTATGGCGGCAATCGGAGCCGGTGCTGCTGCAATGCCGGCTGCGAAAGCGCAGGAGATGCCACGCCTGGTGCAGGAGCAGGGGCGTGCCACGCTGATGGTGGATGGCGCGCCGTTCTGGATACTTGGTGCGCAAGTGGACAACTCGAGCGGTTGGCCGGAGCGGTTGCGGGCGGTATGGCCGGCGGCGGAGGCGATGCGGTTGAATACGCTTGAGGTGCCGGTGTATTGGGAGCAGATGGAGCCGGAGAAGGGGCGGTTCGATTTTTCGGTTGTGGATGCGATCCTGCAGCAGGCGCGCGAGCATAAGGTTCGGCTGGTGCTGCTGTGGTTCGGCACGTGGAAGAACGGAAAGATGCATTACGTGCCGGAGTGGGTGAAGTCAGACACGGCGACTTATCCTCGGATGAAGACGCGGGACGGACGATCGATCGATGTGCTGAGCCCAAACGCTCCGGCGAATCTTGCCGCGGATCGCGATGCGTTTGTGGCGTTGATGCGCCATCTGCGAGAGATGGACGTGCAGCATACCGTGGTGATGATGCAGGTGGAGAACGAATCAGGCTCGCTGGGGACGGTGCGGGATTTTGGTGCGGTGGCGCAGAAAGAATTTGAGGGTCAGGTGCCTGCGGAGCTGATGAGGGGATTAAAGAAGAACGGCTCGGGAACGTGGTCGCAGGTGTTTGGGGATGATTCGGATGAGACGTTTGCCGCTTGGTCGGTGGCGCGATACATCGGGCAGATTGCGGCGGCCGGGAAGAAAGAACTGGCGCTCCCGATGTATGCGAACAACTGGCTGAAGAGTCCGCGTGCGTATCCGATCTCTACAGTGCCGGGGGAGGATTATCCGAGCGGTGGCCCGACGATCAACATGATGGATGTGTGGAAGGTGGGGGCGCCGTCGCTGGATCTGATCGCTCCGGACATCTATGTGCCGAGCAGTGAGCGGTACCGGATGGTGATGCGGGAGTTTCATCGTCCGGATAATCCCCTGATGATTCCGGAGAGCCTTGGGTTCGAACCGTTTCCTGGCGGGAGCGGGTATGCACGATATCTGTACTACGCGCTGGGCGAGGGGGCGGTTGGATTTGCGAACTTTGGGCTGGATCGGATTCATATTAATGGGGAGATGAGCACTGAGACGGCGTCGCAGGTGGAGGGATTTCGTCTGCTGGGCTCATTCGATCGGGAGCTGGCGGCGCTGGCATTTGCCGGGAAGGTGAAGACGGCGGTGGAGGAGCAGGGAATCTCGCAGAACGAGCTGGATTTTGGCGGATGGAGAGCGGTGGTCTCGTTCCCGCCGTCATACGATCCGCCGGCGGCTCCGGTCTCTACGACCTCGGATACGACTGGGTTGAAGACTGGCCGCGTAATGGTGGCTTCGCTAGGCGCGGATGAGTTTCTGGTGGCGGGAATTGATTGCAGGGTGCAGTTTGCTGTACCGGTGCACGGGGGCGGAAAGCAGATGCAGTTGCTGGGAGTGGAAGAGGGCCGCTATGACGGGACGACATGGGTTCCTTCGCGACTGTGGAATGGCGATGAGACGGACTATGGATTGAACTTTGGCGGTAAAGGGTCTTTGCTGCGGGTCAAGCTGGGGAGTTATTGATGAAAATATTTTTAGCTGCATTTGTTGCTTTATTTTCTCTGAGTGCATTCGCACAACAGCCGTGGCAGAAGATTCAAATGCCGACTGCGGTGCAAGTGGAGCAGACGTGGAAGACGCCGCCGCCCGAGTATGGGCCCGAGCCTTATTACGGGCTGAATGGACCGGTGGATGAGACGGTGATTCGGCGCGACCTCGACACAATGAAGAGGCTCGGCTACCAGGCGGTGACAGTGCAGGCGGGATACGGGATGCCATTTGCCTATCTGTCGCCGGAGTACTTCAAATTCTTCCGCATGTTTGTGGAAGAGGCGAAGAAGCGCAACATGCGGGTGTGGATTGTCGACGACGCAGGTTACCCGAGCGGGTTTGCAGGAGGAAAGTTTACCGAACTGAAGCCGGAGATGCGGATGCAGGCTTTGGTGCTCGGGAAGAAGATCCCGGCTTCTGCCGGCGAAGCAGTGAAAGCGACTGTGGGGCCGGAGACGGTTGCCGTGACCGCGATCAATGCGGACGACGCGGCAACTATAGCGATTCCGGTTACGAATAACGCGATCGATTGGACTTCCCCCGCAGGACATTGGACCGTGATGGTTGTAGAACATCAGTTCAAGACGTCGCCTACTCGGTCGGATACGAATCCGAAGCGGGTGAAGGATGGAACACAGTCGGTGGGGGACTATCTTAACCCTGCGGCGACGATGCAGTTCCTCGCCTTTACGCATGAGCAGTACAAAAAGGCTGTGGGAGATGAGTTTGGCAAGACGATCATGGGATTTCGCGGGGATGAGCCGGATTATTCGATCAGCGGGTTGCCGTGGACGCCGGCGTTTTTCGAGCGGTTCATGCAGGTGAAAGGCTACGACGTGCGGCCCTATCTCGCGACATTTCTTCAGCCGCGCGGCACCAAGTTGACCGATGGGCAAATGCGCGCGAAGGCAGATTATTATGACGTGTTTTCGCAGATGTTTCGCGACGGGTTCTTCAAGGTGCAGGGCGACTGGTGCGCGGCGAACCATCTGGAGTATCAGGTCCACCTGAACCACGAAGAAATGGAGATGGATCTGACGCGATCGGAGGGCGAGTTTCTGCGCGATATGCAGTACGTGCAGGTGCCGGGCATCGATACGATCTGGCACCAGATCTGGAAGGACACGATCTCGGATTTTCCACGGCTCGCGTCTTCGGCGTCGCATGTGTATGGACATCCTCGGGCATTTACGGAGAGTTTTGCCGCGTATCGGCCAGAGCCTGATGTAGATATGGCGCGGTACATTTTGAATGAGCAGTTTGTGCGCGGCGTGAACCTGGTGGAGACGATGTACTTTCCGGCGAGCAGCACGTCGAAAGCGCACAGGTCGCCGTATATGGAGGATGCCGCGTATCCGGCACTGCTGACGTATGTGCAGCGGATGTCGTATCTGCTGTCGATGGGGCGTCCGACGGCTAAGGTGGCGCTCTATCTTCCATCGAGCTCGATGTGGTTGGGAGATACGGCGGCAGATGCCGCGTTTGTTTCGACTGAGCGAATGCTGTCGGAACGGCAGATCGATTTCGATATCGTCAATGATGACGCATTGGCGAAAGACTTAAGCGCTGGACGTGGAACGCTGGCGACGGCGAGCGGAAATCGTTATGGCACAGTTATCCTGCCAAATATCTCGCTGCTATCGCAGGCGGCGCTCGACAGATTGCGCGCCTTTGCGAATGGCGGTGGCCGTGTGCTTTTTATTGGCCGAACGCCTTCGCTGATCTCGGGCAGAACAATTCTGAGTGCACGTGCGGCGACCCCGGCGGACTTCTCGTGGGCTTCCGTGGTCTCCGGCGAGCTGCCGCCGACTCCGACTCCGCCTGCCCAACCACCGGCCTCTCCCCCAACGCCCCAGGTTGTTCCGGAGGCGATTGCTCAGGCCGTGAGACACGCTGTGCTTGCACCCGATGTGATGCTGGACAGCGCAAGTACGTCATTGCGCTATACACGACGACGACTAAAAGATGCGGATGTCTATTTGTTCTTCAATGAAGGTCCGGACGATTTTGCACACAGCGTTATGGTGCGAAGCGTCGGACGCGAGGTGGAGCGATGGGACGCGCAGACCGGCAAGATCGCGCTGATGCCAGCCACAGGACGAGGTGGCGCCATGAAGGTTTCGCTATCGCTGAAACCGTATGAGACGGCCGTGCTGGTTGTGCGTTAGAGAACTTTGTTATCAGCGGACTCCATTTGTGTGTCTTTGGCGGCGCGGCTTATGAGGATGCGCAGATCGGTGACTTTGTTCAGCGCGAAGGCGGGAGGAGTGGTGGGTGCAGTGACGGCGATGAAGTCAACGCGGTTGACGTCTTCGAGATAGAAGCCGGGTCGCAGATCGGGCGTTGCCGGTTGGATCTCGACATGACTCATCTCGAGGTTGGTAATGTGACGCAGGAAAAAGCCCTGCGAGGGCGTTGTGGGACCGAACATACCGGGGTCGGGATATTTTGCGGCATCTTCGGGCATGATGATTTTGGCGTCGTCGGCCGAGCCCCCACCCCGGTGTTGGATATAGACGTTCGAGATCTTGACGTCGCGGATGGGGTAGTCCGGGATGCCGCTGAGGAGAGAGGAAATGTGGGGACCGGTGTTGTAGCTGACGAGATTGTCGACGACGATGCGCTGGAGTGTCCCAACTTTTGTGCTCTCCTTGGGACCGCGCAGCCGGGATCCGAGACGCCAGAAGAGCGGAGCACTGACGACATCGCGCATGGCGATGTTGGAGATGGCGATGTCTTCGCAGAGTGCTCCGTCTTCACTTTCAAGAGCGAGTCCCATACAGCCATCGAAGACGCAGTTTGAGATGGTGATGTTCTTGAAGCCGCCGTTGGATTCGGTGCCGCACTTGATGCGGCCGTTGCGGGCGAGACGGGGAACGTCGGGAGCGAACTTCTTATAGGTGCCGTCCATCATGGTGCCAAGCTGGTAGGAGCCGGCGACATAACAGTTGGTGATGGTCATGTTCTCGGTCGCCCTGGCGTAGCCGAGAGCAAAACTTGATTTGGGACAGATGGCGTCGTCCCATGGCGAATTGACGAAGCAGTTGGAGACGCGGACGTTGCGGCAGCAGTCGATATCGATGCCGTCGCGATCGGTGTCGATGGTGAGGTTGTCGATGGTGAGGTTGTCGACGCCAGTGAGAAGAAGGCCGAAGTGACCGCCTTTGAGAATCGAGAAGTCGCGAAAGAGAACGTTGTGGCAATTCTTGAGCGCGATGGCTTTGTTGCCGACGCCGGGTTGCTCGGCCTGAAACATCGTGTAGTTGCCGCGAGGAGGACGGACGAATGGAGTTGCTCCTGCGGCGCGCTGAGGCGCATTGGCCGGCGGAGCTCCGGGAGGGCGGCCTGGGCCTGCGCCATAACTGAGGCCTTTGCCGAAGATCAGGCCTGGGCCGGTGATAGAAACATCATGGATGTCCTCGCCCCAGATGAGCGAGTTGTGCCAGTGATTGTGGCCGAAGTCTTGATAGGACTCCCACTCGGTGTTGGGCTCAGCCGCATCGTACGTGCCGCCGTTGTAGCCTGTGGCTGCGCCGGGTACCGGAGAGTCCGCGGCGAGGAGCGTCGCACCTTGCGCAAGATAAAGCGCGACATGACTCTTGAGACGGATGGAGAAGCTAAGCCAAGTGCCGGGAGGGAACAAAACTGTGCCTCCGCCTACCGCAGCTGCCGCTTCGATCGCTTTATTGATCGCAGGAGAGTCGACGGTCTTTCCGTCGCCAACGGCGCCATAGGTGCGAATGTCGTAGATGGCAAGCGTTGTCGAGACTTTGGTGGGATGGGTCGCGGCAACGGCTGCAGCGGGTATCGCGGTGGCGGCGGCAGCGGCAAATCCCATGCCGCCAAAACGAAGAAGTTCACGACGCGCAGAATTGAAGGGGTCCATAGAAACGAAATGCTAGCAGACCTAATTGAGCGTTTGGAAACATTTTTCTATTAGAAACGTACCGGGGCAGGCCGAAAATTTACAGCGCAAATCCAAACGCAGCGAAGCGAAGGCGAGGTTAGAAGGTGTCATTCCCTGCAGGACGAAACCGATAGCCGATCCACGGCTCGGTAACGATGTAGGCCGGCTCATCGGAGGCCTCGATTTTTTTTCTCAACTGGCCGATTGTGACGCGCAGATACTCCGGCTGATCTGCGTTGGTGCCCCAGACCGCGTGCAGAAGAGCACGATGGGTGAGAACCTGTCCTGGGTGCCGGGCCAGAAATACCATCAGATCGAACTGCTTTGGCGTGAGGTGCGTGTCTTGTCCGCGAACGACGACGCGATGTTGCGGGATATCGATAAGGAAGTCGCCAGCCTTTATGATTCGCTCAGATTCACCGCTGTTTGCGTTGCTGCGACGGAGTTGAGCGCGCACACGGGCTTGCAGCTCCTGAATGCTGAATGGCTTGGTGACATAGTCGTCGGCACCTGCATCCAGCGCCTCAATCTTCATCACGTCCTGGTTGCGGACTGAAAGGACGATGATGGGAATCGGAGAGACTGCGCGAATCTCGCGGCATAGTTCGACGCCGTTCATCTCCGGCATTGCGAGGTCGGTGATGACCAGAGCAGGCTTCCATGCGTGTACGGCCTGCATTGCTTCGATGCCATTTGCCGCAATCCGCAGCGAGTAGCCGCGCGTGGAGAGTGCAGTGCGCAGAACGCGAGTAATCTGCGGCTCGTCATCGACGATGAGAATCTTCGCCGGCTCGTCTGGGTCGTTCGGTTTCATTCGCGCTCCGAGTGCTGCGTGACGATGTGGACATCGACGTTGGGCGATTCCTTCAGGAAGTGTTGAATCGCCCAGTAGTAAAGGTACTTGCGGAAGCCATGGACCGCAGTACGGCCAAAGACAACGTGGGTAATGCGTTTCTCACGAACGAAGCTGGCGGCGGTGTGCGCGATGCTCTTGCCCTTGATGGTGAAGACCTCGGCGTTGAGGTTGCGCGCGAACTGCATGTTGGCCGCAAGGGTGCGTTTTTCTTCTTCGGGAAGGTTTTCATCGTTGTCGACGTGTAGAACGAAGAGTTCTCCGCCGACTCCTTCGGCCACTCGTGCGCCGCGTGCGATGAGCATCTGCGAAGAGCTGTTGGAGCTGATGCAGACGGCAACGCGCTCTCGCACAACCCAGGCGGCCTCGATGCGCTTCGAGTTCATGTAGGCAGTCAGCGTGCGGTCTACTGCCTTGGTCACATGTTGCAGCGCAAGTTCGCGAAGTGCGATCAGGTTGCCGCGACGAAAGAAGTTGGCAAGGGCTTTTTCCGCACGATCGACGCCGTAGATATCCCCACGGCGCATGCGGGTCTGCAACGCCTCTGGCGTCAGGTCGGCCATCACAATCTCGTCTGCGCGCTGCACCAGCCAATCCGGAACAGTCTCGCGAATCGGAACTCCGGTGATGCTCTGGACAGTCGGCGCAACGCTTTCAATATGCTGCACGTTCATCGTCGCGAGAACATCAATGTTGGCTGCTAGCACGTCGAGCACATCCTCATAGCGCTTTCGGTGTTTGCTGCCTTCGATGTTGGTATGAGCGAGCTCGTCGATCAGGACGATCTGTGGCCGCCGCGCCAGAATCCCGTCAAGGTCCATCTCTTCGAAGACCACACCCTTGTATTCAATCTTCTGCCGCGGAATCTTTTCGAGCTGGTCTGCAAGTTCGGCAGTGCGCGGACGTCCGTGGGTCTCGATGACTCCAATGACGATATCTTCTCCGCGCTGGTGTCGGCGAATCGCCTCGCTCAACATGTTGTATGTCTTTCCCACCCCGGGAGCGTAGCCGAGAAAAAGCTTGAAGGTACCGCGGGTCTTCTCCGGCGCAACCTTTTCCAGCCATTCTTCCGGGCTCTTTGCCGCAGGGTTCGAGTTGTCGCGAGTTCCCATAGGGATAAGATAGGGTTCGTGCAGCGCGATGTCCTACGCAGTATCGTTCGCTACAGTGTGTCGACGGCTACCGCCGCTGTCATTGTAGCGGTCTACGTCCGTTGGCTGCATGTTAATGAAACGACCGTCGCGATGACCTTTCTGGTCGGCATTCTTGTGGTGGCTGCGAACTGGGGGTTGCGCCACTCAATTTATCTGTCGATTGTATCGGCCCTCGCCTTCAACTTTTTTTTCCTTCCCCCGGTGATGACGCTGACGATCGGCGATAGCCGCAACTGGGTTGCCTTGCTCGCTTTTCTTGTCACCAGCATCGTCGCCAGCCAGCTTGCCGAGCGCGCGAGAACAGAGGCAAAGATTTCGAGGCGCCGGCAGCGGGAGGCTGAACGGCTGTATGAGTTCAGCCAGCAGATGCTGGTGACAGGGAATGTCATCGACCTGCTCAACGTCCTGCCGCAGATGATCGCAGCAACGTTCAACCTGGCCGGGGCTGCGGTTTATCTTCGCGAAAAGGACCGCGTTTACCGCTCCAGTCCGAACTACATGGACGTTACGGCTCCGGAGCTTCGTGATGCGACGTTTACTCGGGACCATATCAATGACCATGAGCGAGGAGTGACGCTCGTTCCAATTTTGCTCGGAACACGCCCGATCGGAGCGGTTGGGATCACTGGCGAAGGAACTTCGCCCGAGGCGCTCGACGCGGTGTGCGGTCTCGCGGCCATTGCCGTCGAGCGCGCCGCCGCAGTGGAGACGTTGACCAGGGTGCAGGCATCGCGCGAAAGTGAGCGCCTCCGCAATGCGCTGCTCGACTCCGTTGCGCATGAGTTGCGCACTCCGTTGACTTCGATTACTGCGGCGATTACGACTCTGCGAAACGAACCTTTGCTCGACACCGAGCAGAGTACGGAGATGATGCAGGTGATAGAAGAAGAGGCCGCGAGACTGGATCGACTCGTCGGGAAGGCCATGGAAATGGCGGAGCTGGATGCCCATGACATCAAGCTCGACCTGCAGATGCATTCCATGCGCGAGGCTGTCGATCTTGCGCTGGAAGCACTCCAGGTCCCGCTGAAGTTGCACCCTGTCGAACTTCGTCTGTCCGACACGCTGCCGCTGGTACAGATGGATATTGAGCGCATTGCCAAGGTTTTGCAGCACCTTCTGGAGAATGCAGCGAAGTATTCAGCTGAGGGAAGCCCCATCTTTGTCAGTGCGGAGGTGTCTCAGGGCCAACTGGTGACCAGCGTTGCGGACCGCGGCTCCGGCGTCGATGACTTCGAACGCATGATGATCTTCGACAAGTTCTATCGTGGGCAGGGGCAGCGTTATCGCGTCCAGGGTACTGGCATGGGGCTTGCGATTGCGAAGGCGATCGTCGAGGCGCATGGCGGTTCGATCGATGTGACCAGCCAGCCGTTGCAGGGCTCTGTCTTTTCTTTTAGTCTGCCGCTGAACCTATCGGGGCGATAGCGCTAGAGCTTTGGCAGGTCAGTGACGTTCCACCCGCCCCCCAGCGCCTTGATGAGAAGAACGCTGGCATCCATCTGCCGCCGCATGATGTCGATATCGTTTCGTTCATTCGTCAAGGCGGTGGTTTGCGCGGTCACCACCTGCAAGTATGTGTCGAGCCCGCCGACATATCTATTGTTGAAGATTTGTTCGGCCGACTGCGCCGCCAGGGTGGCCTGATGCTGATGTTCCGCTTCCTGGGTCAGAATGCGCAGCGCAATCAGGTTGTCCTCCACCTGCTGAAACGCAGTCAAAGTTGTCTGGCGATAGTTCGCGACGGCCTCATCGTAGCTGGCGTTGGCCTGCTCGGAGACCGAGGCTCTGCGGCCCGCGTCGAAGACGGTCTGCGATAGCGTTGGTCCCAGCGACCAGACCAGGCTGGCAGGCTCGAACAGGTTCGCGAACGACGTCCCTTCAACTCCTACCGTTCCATTCAGCGAGATCGTTGGATAGAACGCGGCGCGTGCAATGCCGATGCGGTCGTTGGCCTCAGCGACGCGACGTTCCGCCGAGGCGATGTCCGGGCGTCGCTCCAGGAGTTCGGAGGGCAAACCCGGAGGAATCACTGGGGGACGTGCATCGAGCGCTGCGGTGATCAGCGTGAAGGATGCCGGCGGTTCGCCGAGAAGAACGGCAATGGCGTGTTCGAACTGCGCACGCTGCAGCGTCGTATCGTGTACCTGCACTCTGGCTGCTTCAAGTTGCGTCAGCGCCTGGTCGACGTCGGACTTGGGAGCGACCCCGCCTTCAAATCGATTATTGGTGATCCGGTAGGCCTCTTCGTAATACTTCACCGTATCGCTCAGCAGCTTCTCCTGCGCGTCGGCGCTGCGGGCTTCAAAGTAGTCGACGGCAAGCTCAGCCTGAAGACTAAGCAGGACAGTTTGTCTATCGCCCGCGCTTGCCTGTGCCTCTTCCTGTGCGGCGCTCACGGTGCGGCGCACTCGCCCCCATACATCGATCTCGTAGTTCAGGTCGACCGGAATCAGGATGTCGCCAATACCGTGCCCGTTGTTAGCGGTTACGCTGAAATAGGGGCGGTTCGAAGATTCACGCAGTCCTCCCGCGAACGGCGCAACGCTCACTGTCGGATAGAGCGACGCGCGGTTGAAGCGGATCAACGCTCTCGCCTCCCGAAAACGCGCGTCAGCTGCTCTGAGGTCCTGATTGTTGGCGGCGACCTGCGGCTCCAGAGTATTGAGCTCCGGATCGCCGAAGATCTTCCACCATTCGCCGCGGGAAGCTGCGTCGGCCGGCTTTGCGACCTGCCAGTTGGCGTTCTCTTTATAGGCATCCGGGGTCGCCTCTTTGTAGGCGGGCGCCATGGGCACCGATGGTTTTATATACTTCGGCCCGACCATGCAGCCGCTCAGTGCGAGCACAGCAGTACTGGCTAAGACTGCGCGGTATAGCGTCACTGCACCTCCGCTGCCTTCTGCGCTGCAGGCGCGCTGACGCGATTCGCGATCTGAACCTCCTGGCCGCTGGCCAGCGAGTCCGAGGGGTCGAGGATCACAGCATCCTTCGCCGTCAGGCCCGAAGCGATCTCCACGTTGGCGCCAGTGTCTTTGGCGATCTTGACCGGAACCAGTTGCACGCGGCCATCGCGGACGACGCCGACGCGCAAACCCTCGGATCGGAATAACAAGGTATTGGATGGGATCATCAGACTGGAGGCATGTTCCGGCACTTTGAAGTGAACGAACACATAGGCTCCCGGCAGCAGCTCTCCCTTTGGGTTGTCGACATCGACCTCAACGTTCAGAGTGCGCGTCGCCTGGTCAATCGCGTTAGAGTTTCGTGCGATCGTCCCTTCAAATGATTTGCCAGGATATTCGTCGAGGGTCAGGCTTGCCTTACTTCCGACCTTGATAGCTGAGGAATAGGCCTCAGGCACTGCGACATATACGCGAAGCTTGCCGATGGCTGCCAGATGGAACAACTCCTGCGCCGTTGTGTTCTGCCCGGCCGAGATCAGCCTACCGATGTCTGTGTTGCGTGCAGTAACAATGCCGTCGAACGGCGCATACACTCGCTCGAACGACTGCAGCTGCTCCAGCCTGCGCACATTCGCCATCGAAGCGTCGACGGCGGCCTGTTTGGCGGAGGCATCACTCATCGCCACGTCTGTCTCCTGCTTGGACACGGAGTTTGTCGTCAACAATTTCTGATATCGCATGGAGGTTGTGTTGGCCAGATCGAGATTCGCTTCCGCGCTCTTTAGATCCGCCTGAGCTACTTGCAATTGCTGGTCCAGCTCGGGCGTTTCGATGGTCGCCATCAGCTGCCCCTTTTTGACGTGTGCCCCAATGTCGAAGTACCAGCTCTTCAAATAGCCGCTTGTGCGCGAGTAGATTGGTGCATCCACATACGCCTGGGTGTTGCCCGGCAGCGCGATCTCCGACGAAAGAGTGGACGACGTTGGATAGACAACGTTGACGGATGGAATCGCGGACCCTGCCGTCTCCTTTGCAAGGGCACGGTCGGACCCCTTTCGGGCTATCAACCCGAAGCAGACGACACCCACCACGATAGCGGCGATAACAAGCATTCCGATCCACGTCCCGAGACTCAACGATCGGCTTTCCGGCGTCAGCTCCGGTGCGGGAGTGTATTGGCCCGAAGGATTGGTCTGGGTCGTGTTCATCTCGGTCGTTCGTGTCATCCGCGTTCCGTCACTGCTCATAAAATTCCCTAGACCTTTGCCGCCATGTGATCGGCCGTTTCGATCGAAGTCTGCGTCTTGTTCTTCCGTCCGTGCAAAAGACTGAAAACTGCCGGGACAAAGATCAGCGTTGCCACAGTTGCCAGCAACAGGCCACCGATGACAGCGCGTCCGAGTGGAGCATTCTGCTCTCCGCCCTCGCCGAGTCCCAAAGCCATCGGCACCATTCCGATAATCATCGCCAGCGCCGTCATACATACCGGTCGAAAGCGTGTGCCGCCTGCTTCAATCGCCGCCTTCACTGCGTCTCCATGATGCGTCAGGCGTTCCTTCGCGAACGATACCACCAGAATACTGTTCGCTGTGGCGACGCCCATACACATGATCGCACCCATCAGCGCAGGCACGCTCAACGTGGTTCGCGTTGTGAAGAGAAAGAGCACAATGCCCGCCAGCGCTGCAGGCAGCGCCGTGATGATGATGAACGGATCGAGCCACGACTGGAAGTTCACCACAATCAGGAGGTAGACCAGCACGATGGCGAAGCCCAGGCCCGCAAGCAGACCAAGGTAGGACGACTTCATCGTCTCGACCTGCCCGCGAACGCGGGGAAAGGTTCCGCGAGGCAGTGACTTTTCGTTCGCGGCAATAATCCGGTCGATCTCTTTGCCGACCGAACCGAGGTCCCGACCTTGCACCGAACCGTAGATATCGAGCGTGCGCCGGCCGTTGTAATGGCTGATCACCTGCATCTCGGTGCTTCGATTGATAGTGGCTACGTCCGCGAGTATCTCCGGTTGCTTGCCGGTCGACGAAGAGAGCGGCACATTTTGCAGATCGTTCAACGATTGAATGTCATACTGCGGCGCTTCGGCGACCATGTTGTAGTTAATTCCGTTCTCGTAGTTGAGAAAGAACATGGGAGTGAGCTGCGAGCTTCCACTTAACAAGTTCTGCAAGCTGCCGCCGACATCGCGCAGGGAATAACCTCCCTGTGCGGCTTTCGTGCGATCTACATTGACGGTCAAAACCGGGTAGTCGTCCGGTTGCTGGATGCGAAGATCGACCAGGCCGGGCACATGCCGCATCTGATTCAGCACGGTATCGGCAACCTTGCGAGTGCCGGGAAGGTCGGCCGTCTCAAACTGCACATCGATCGGCGACGGCAGGCCGAAGTTGAGAATCTGAGTCACGATGTCCGACGGGAGAAAGTAGAAGATGACGCCGGGAAAGTCGCGTGGCAAGCTCTGCCGGAGCGCCGCGATATAGTCCGCGGTGGGCCTGTGATCTTTTTTCAGCGAGACAAGTATGTCTGCGTCGCCGGGTCCAATCAGGCCCGAGGTGGCATGCTGCATGTTAATGGCGCTGTAGGGCAGGCCGATATTGTCGAGAATATTATCCATATCCCCGGGCGGAACGGTCTTGCCGATGTTCTGTTCCACCAGGTCGCAGAGTCTCGCCGTCTCTTCAATGCGGGTGCCGCTTTTGGCGCGAAGATGCAGGATGAATGAGCCGGTATCGCTGCTTGGGAAGAAGTTCTGTCCGAGGAAGGGAGCCAGTAGAAATGTGCACAGGCAGAGCAGGAGAAAAACGGGCACGAAGATTACCCGCATCGCCACCAGACGCGTGAGCAAATTCTCGTAACTCCTGCGGACCGCCTCAAAGATATTTTCAAAGCCGCGTTGAACTACGGCAAAGATATTCCTTGAAGGCGCTGCATCGCTGTCGTGAGCTTTCAGCAGGTACATCGCCATCGTCGGCACCAGCGTTCGCGAGAGGACGTAGGAGGCGAGCATCGCGAAGACGACTGCTTCGGCAAGCGGCACAAAAAGATACCGCGAGACTCCGCTCAAAAAGAACATCGGCAAAAATACGATGCAGATGCAAAGCGTAGATACCAGGGCTGGCACGGCGATCTGCGCTGCACCTTCGAGGATCGCATTGTGCAGGTCATGGCCCTCTTCCAGATAGCGCTCGATATTTTCAATCGTCACCGTCGCATCGTCCACCAGAATGCCGACGGCCAGCGCGAGGCCGCCCAACGTCATAATGTTGATGGTCTGGCCGATCAGTCCCAGCACGATGATCGAGGCAAGGATCGACAGGGGAATGGAGATGGCGATGATAATGGTGCTGCGCCAGCTTCCGAGAAACAGCAGGATCATCAGCCCCGTCAGCACTGCTGCAATCACTGCTTCACGCACGACTCCGGCGATGGACGCGCGAACAAAGATCGATTGATCGCCGATCGGCGTGATTTCGAGCTCCGGTGGAACGATCTGCTTGACTCGCGGCAGCTTTTCGAAGACGCCGCTGACAACAGACAGTGTTGAGGCGGTTCCGGATTTCAATATTGACAGCAGAACGCTGCGGTGGCCGTCTGTGCGCACGATATTCGTCTGCGGAATATTGCCGTTGCTTACCGTTGCGACATCGTGGAGATAGATGGTCGTTCCATTCACCTGGCGTAACGGCAGATTGCTGATCCCATCCAGCGTGAGCGGCGATGAGTTGATGTGGATGTCGTACTCATTCTGTCCGATCTTTGCCGTGCCTCCGGGTAAGACGACATTCTGTGCCGCCATCGCGCTTAGAACATCGATCGGCGAAAGGCCCTTGGCCTGAAGCAACTTGGGATCGAGATTCAGCATGATGGAGCGTTGTTTGCCGCCGTACACGTTTGGGATGACCGCTCCTGGAATCGTGACCAGTTGCGTGCGGATGTAGTTCAGACCGTAGTCGTTGAGCTGCTGTTCGGAGAGCCCTTTTCCGGAGAGGCCGAGTTGAAGAATCGGTACGGTGGAGGCGCTGTAGTCGATAATCTCCGGCGGCAGGATACCCGGAGGCAAGCTCTTCAGGGAGAACTCAGCTGCCGAGGATACCTGCGCATTCGCGCTGTCGATGCTTGCGCCCGGCTGAAGATATGCCCTGATGATCACCTCGCCTGCGATGGTGGTCGATTCGGTGTGCTCGATGTTGTCGACGAACGTGGTCAACGTCTTCTCGAACGGCGTGGTCAAACGCCCTTCAAGCTCCTCGGGATTGAGTCCCGTGTACTGCCACGCCACCGAGATGACAGGAATATCAATGTTCGGGAAGATGTCGGTTGGCGTCCGGAAGATCACCACAGGCGCTGCAATCAGAATCAGGATCGCCAGCACGATAAACGTGTAAGGGCGGCTCAGCGCTACTTTTACGATCCACATTCGATGAAGCCTCTTCCGTTGGGTGTTCTTCTATAGAGTAAGACATTCGGCACCTCGTAAGGGTTTCAGAGTTTCTTCAGCTGCCGGCATTTTTGGAACTGCCCGCGAACTGAAAATGCGAACCTAACGCCATTGAGTTTGAGAGACTTGCGCTGCAAGAGCGCTGGAAAAACCGCCCTTCGCGATCGTCAGCGAAGGGTGGCCTATTCTGCATTCGGTTATTTGTCGGCTTCGACGTCGATGGTGATCTGAATGTCATCGCCAATCGCCATTGAGGGCGTCTTCGGTGCGAAGTTGAAGTCGCTTCGTTTGATAGCCCCTGTGGCAGAGAGGCCAATGACCGTCTTGCCGGCCATCCCCTTCTGAGGAGCCGTGGGCCCATCCACATCCAGGGTGACGCTCCTGGTCACGCCGGCTAAAGTCAGATCGCCGACAAGCTGCAGTTTGCCATTGACGCGGTTCACCGAGGTGGACTTGAAGGTCATGGTGGGGTAACTCGCCACATTGAAGTAGTTATCCGACTTTAAGTCCTTGTCGCGCGCCTGGTTGTTGGTGGACACAGTGTTTGTGTCAATTGTGGCCTGAACGCTGGACTTGCTCGGGTCCTTGTCGTCCCAGACGATGTTGCCGGTGATGCCACTGATGGAACCGCGAACTTCGCTGACTCCCATGTGCCGGATCTTGAAGTTGGTCTGGGCGTGATTCGTGTCAATGATCCAGGGCGAGCTTTGGGCGAACGCGCTTACTCCTGTAAACAGCAGTGCAGAGAGAGCAGCGGTAAAGATACGACGATTCATTGAGTAGTCTCCTTGATCAAAATGCGGTTATTGGTTGCGACCGGCTAAAAGGCGTGCCGGTCGCCGTTTTCCCTGGGTCAGTACTTCAAGACCTTCAGGCGAGATCGAACAGCAGAACCTCGCTGTTAGCGGATCCATGTGCAACAACGTCGAGCTTCTCCTCCTGGTCCACAGCGACCGCGTCTCCGGTATGCAGGGTCTTGCCGTTCACCGTTACATCGCCGTCAATCACGTGCAGCCAGGCATGCCGCTTGTTTCCCAGCGGATAGGTAAGTTGTTTACCCGGGGTCAACTCCGCAACCGAGACAGTTGCGTCCTGGTTGATCGTCGCAACCCCGGCAATCTTCTCCTGCGACGCCAGCAATTTGAAGCGGTCAAGTTTCTCCGCGGGATCGAACTTGATCTGTTCGTAGCTCGGTGCTGTTCCGTGGCTCTTAGGCTCGATCCATATCTGCAAAAAATGCACCGGTTCGGTATCGGAGCTGTTGAACTCGCTGTGCACGACGCCGGTACCAGCCGACATTCTCTGGATTTCGTTCTGTCCCAGCACTTCGATGTGCCCCATGCTGTCCTTGTGGGCGAGTTTTCCCTTGAGGACGTAACTGAGGATCTCCATATCGCGGTGGGGATGGGCGCCGAAGCCGCGGCCTTCCGCCACACGGTCCTCGTTGATCACACGAAGCGAGCGATAACCCATATGCTCCGGGTCGTAGTAGTTGGCGAATGAAAATGTATGGTGAGAGTCCAGCCAGCCGTGGTCGGCATGGCCTCTATCTTTGCTCTTGCGAACGGTCAACATAATGCTTCCTTCCCTTTCACTCCGCCGAGCGCTCAGGCCAAAGTGTTGTCCTTCAATTGCTTTCTTTCGCCGTTGCGACGGCCGTCCGGGCCGCGCGTCCGATCTTTTTCAGCCCTTCATAGATCACCCGGCGTTCTTCCTGATTGAGTTCGCCGATGACTAATTCCAAGTCCTTCTCGTGTCGCGCATAGATCTCTTCAATAAAAGACTTTCCGCAGTCGGTCAGTTCAACAATTCGTATTCGCCGGTCGGAGCTACAGTTTGTGCGCAACACCAGGTTGCGCTTCTCCAGCCGGTCAATTGCCGAGGTCATCGACGCACTGGCCAGCAATACTTTCTGTCCAATCGCCGAGATGGTCAACGGCCCTTTGTGCAGCAGAACTTCGAGCACCATGAAATCGCTAAGTCCGAGCCCCTGCGCCGTCATGGAGTCCTCGATGTAGTCGACCATCGAACCGTAGGCCCGGGCCAGAACCAGCCAAAGCCGTGGAGCTGGGATTGTCTGTTGTTTCGTTGTCATCCCGCCCTCCTACTCCTACGATATAAGATATCTCGATATCGAGATAAGATTCAAAATCTGTATACCAATGATTCTGCATGGGTTATTGGAGGTGTGGGAAGAAGCGGATCTATCCTTCGGTCTTTAGGGGCTTCCTGGCGAAGTAGTAGAGCGAGAACGCGAGCAGGGCGAACATGACGTCGCTGACCCAGTCATTATGAAGAGGATTGTGTTCGCTAAACCGCCAAAACTGCCAGTGGCCGCCGCGCTGTTCTGAAACTCCCTCCATGAGCCGGATACAAACCCCAAGAAGGCCAATGATTCCACCGGCGGCAATCAACCCCGAAGCATACAAACTCCCCGGACTGACCTCAGACTCTGTCGTAATATCTCTCGCGGTTCTGTTGCTGGCCAAATGCCGATCGACCATCCAGCGCACGACTCCGCCGATGCAAATCGCCAATGTTGTCGCGATGCTGAGGTACGCTCCCACGGCAAATGTGAGCGAGCGGACACCAAGAAACTCCACCACAATCACCAACGCGACACCGAGCAGAACAAGCGCCCAGGGAAGCTTTCGGCTGAGAATTCCGTTGATGACAGTAGCCATCAAACGTCCCTGCGGGGCCGCGGCCTTTTCGCTGCCGATGCCCTGAACCCACTGGATTTCAATCTCATGGGTGGCGGGGTTGTAGAGGTATTTGCCATCTGCGAGCGACGCCGACCCGATGGAGTTGAGCAGCACGTACTGGTTGGCGTCCGAGAGATCCTCCTTCGCCGGGTTGTCCGCATTGTGCGAGGTCAGGGTGATGCGTTCGCGTTTGAATTGCCCCTGATTCTGCACTCCATCGGGCAGGTGATCGAGTGAAAAGGCGATTGGTTGCTGCAGACGCTGAAACTGCTCCAGGCCGCTATTCATTGCATTCAGCGTGGCGCCGACGGAGAAGATAGAGACGATGACGCCCACCATGATAGCGAGTTGCTGCTTCCAGGGAGTCGCCCCGATGAGGTAGCCGGTCTTGAGGTCTTGCGAGGTATCGCCGGCGTTCGAGGCTGCGATGCAGACGACTCCGCCGATGGTGATGGCGAGAGCTCCGAAGGCGGGGGCCGTCCAGCCTCTTACGAGGAAGATGGCGGCCGTCGCCATCAATGTTGCGATGGTCATGCCTGAGACTGGAGATGCCGAGCTGCCGACGATGCCGACGATTCTTGCGCTCACCGTGACAAACAGGAAACCAAAGACCACGATGAGCAGTGCCGCAGCAAAGTTAGCCAATGCACCGACCTGCGCACCGGGAACGGGTTTGAACTCCAGGAAGAGAAACATCAGGATGATCAGCAGCAGCGAACCTCCGAAGACCACGGAGGGAGGCAGGTCGTGCTCGATACGTGATGGTTGCGACCGTGCGGCGTCATTCTTGCTACCGATACCGCGAAGCCCTTGCATGAGTGCTCCGAAGATAGTGGGCGCAGTTCGCAAAAGTGTAACCAGCCCGGCTGCCGCTACCGCGCCGGCGCCCATGGGACGGACATAGGTGCTCCAGAGATCGGAAGGCGACATGTCCTTGACGGGAACGGTGCCGGGGTAGAGCGGCGCGCTGAGATGTGAGCCGAAGAAGTAGATCGCAGGCATCAGTACCAGCCATGAGAAGACGCCGCCGGCAAGCATGATGGCGGAGACGCGCAGTCCGATGATGTAACCGACTCCAAGGTATTCGGAGGTGCAATCGGCGCGGATGGCCGAGCCTTTGAGGAGATGCTGGGCGCCGAGATCGGGTTGGTAGTCGGGCTGGCTGGGCCACAAGGAGAAGAGATTGTCATTTTGGAAGAGAGTGTAGAGTGCGCCGAGGCCGAGACCGAGAAAGACGCGCGACGCAAAGCTACCGCCGCGTTCGCCAGCGATGAGGACGTCGGCGCAGGCCGTGCCTTCGGGGTAGATGAGGTTCTCGTGCTCTTCGACGATGAGCTGGCGGCGCAGCGGGATCATGAAGAGCACGCCAAGCCAGCCGCCGAAGAGAGCCAGGGCAAAGATTCTTGACGATTCGAGATCGAAGCCTAAAAAGATGAGCGCGGGAAGAGTGAAGATGACACCGGAGGCGATGGATTGACCGGCGTTTCCGGTGGACTGAACGATATTGTTTTCGAGGATGCTGGATTTGCCGAAGGCGCGGAGGATGGAGATGGAGAGGACCGAGATGGGGATGGAAGCAGCGACGGTGAGGCCGGCGCGAAGGCCAACATAGACGGTAACTGCGCCGAAAATGACACCGAAGAAGGCGCCGAGGATCAAGGCACGGGCGGTGAGTTCGGGACGGGTCTCGGTGGCGGGAACGAAGGGTTTGAAGGTGGGTTTGCTGGGTGTGGATGTTGCCATGTGGTGCGTCTCCCCGCGTGCTCGAAGCTTTTTCGGCTTGGATGGGAGTGTATCAGCGGGGGGATGGTAGGAGTCTACGGATTCCGCTGAGTGAGCGCAGAATTCAATGCGGTGACAAGTCGATCGAGAAGAGGGATTTGAGTTGACTTGATGCGCTCTTTGGCTTCGGCGATGGAAAACCACGCGCCGCGGTCCACTTCAGGAATCTCAATCAAACGGCCGGATCGCGGAGGCCACTCCACTTCGCAGTGATTGCTGATCAGTTGGGCTGGATCGCAGTCGCCCTCACACGCCCATGCTGAGACCAGCTTTCCGCCTGCCTGCTTTATCGTGCCCAGGTCGAGAAACTTCTCAGGTGCGACGAAACCAGTTTCTTCGTGAAACTCACGTCTGGCGGTTTCGAGGGGTGACTCGCCTTCGGCGTATTCTCCTTTGGGGATTGACCATGCACCCAGGTCCTTTTTCGCAAAGAATGGACCGCCCGGATGAACGAGGAAGACCTCCAGGCGGCCGAGCCGGCGCCGATACATTAACAAACCTGCACTGCGTCCTGGCACAAATCTTAACCCGTTTCAGTATAGGCACGTGACGATTGAGATTGATCAGACTGGTCCGTCACCCGGATTAATTTCAGCTTGCGGATGATGCGAAGCAGTCAGCCGATAACGAATAAAGGCGGTAATCGCGCAGGCGATGAGGAAGAGCATAGGTCCGGTGAAGAGGAAGCGATCGCTGATCCACTTGTCGTCAAGCAGGCCCGGTCTCTGCGTATAAAGCGGGCCAAAGAAGCGTTCGACACGGCCGACGGATCGGTGAGGATCAAGGACGCTCGAGTTGGTGGATTGCCACCTTGCGAATCGAAGAAGAAAGGCGCAGGTGACCGGCACCCATGCCCAGAGAATGGGCGGCACAGCGTCTGGCTCGGGTGGCGATGTCGAGGATGGGGCAGGGAAGAAGGAGTGGAACAGATCGCGTAGCGCTCGCCCAAGTTTGCCGAATGGGATCAGGCCGAACAGCAATCCAGCCACGGCGAAGATGGGAAGGAAGTAGCTGAGCACGAACGAGAGTTGATTCAGATGGGTCCAGTGGGCCTTGTTTGCCAATCCCCACACAGGAGTGGTGAAGACCCATGAAAAACGGATCGCCGCGACTGCGACAACGAAGTAGAGAAACAGGCATTTTGCGCACCACGTGACGGCCTTCAACATGTCTCAGGTTTAGCACAGGCGCATCGCCGATGGTGCAGAATTGTTGACGACGCAGATGTCAAAAGGCTTATACTACGGCCATGGCGCGGTCCGAGTGACCTGGAGCGCCGGCGAGTGAGGTGAGTCTTCAGCGAATGCTTGAATGACAATGCGCTCGAGTTTGCTACCGGGGGGCCACCCGGTGCGCCGCCTGGCGGGGTGGTGGTGGAACGCGCGATGTCTCGTTTGCTGCGGGGGCCTGGACGAGTGGTTCGGGCTGTGCTGGATGATCTGATTACAACGCTGTATCCGACCGATTGCAGGGCTTGTGGCGGTCCACTTCTGCAGGCTGGTCTCTCTCCTGTATGTCATCACTGCATTGAGGGTGTCGAGCGGCAGTCGATGACGTTGTGTGCGCGTTGTGGGGAAGCGCTCGATATGGAGGGGGTTCGGTTTGCCGGGCAGTTTCCCACCGAAGGACTGTTGTGCTCACCGTGCCGAATGGCGCCGCCGGAGTTTGAGCGGGCCGTGGCGTATGCGACCTATCAGGATGAGCCGCGTGAGATGGTGCACCTGTTGAAGTATGAGCGGATGCCGGCAGTGGCCAGGCCGCTTGGGAAGATGCTGGCGCGGGCCATCGAAGATCTGGAGGCTGAGGCTGGACGAGATCTGCTGGTGGTTGCGGTCCCGCTGTTTCCCTCCAAGGAGCGCGAGCGCGGATACAACCAGGCCGTGCTGCTGGCGGATGCCGCTCTTGCTGAGTTGCGGTCGACACGGCCGGAGTGGAGGCTGAAGGCGATGCATGGCGTTATCCGCCGGGTGAAGGACACGCGCAGCCAGTTTGAGCTGACTCCGAAAGGCCGGCGACGGAATCTGCAGGGAGCCTTCGCGGTCCCAGATGGTTCTGCGCTGGTTGGGCGCGAGGTTTTGCTGGTGGATGACATCTATACCACCGGCGCAACGGCGCGGGCTTGCTCGCGTGTGTTGCGACGGGCTGGCGCGAGTAAGGTTTGGGTCGCGACGGTTTCGCGAGCGCAACCGGAGATGGTGGCGGCCTGGGATGCGGTTTCGCAGACGGCAGCCTGGGATGCTGGATAGAGTGACGAGCGAAGCGGCGTGGCATGCAGTGCTGGCTGAAACCGGAGGTTTTTTGAGATGCAATCGGGCAAGATGCGGAAGCAAGGGCTAAGCGGTAAGCGTCACGCGGGACATGGAACGGGCCACGCAGTTGCGCATGGGTCGGGCCGCGTTGTTGCGGAGCTGGATGTGCGGGTCGGCGTGTTTCGGCAGCCGGCGATGCAGACTCCGGTGCTGGTGCTGAATGCGTCGTATGAGCCGATCAACATCTGCGGCGCGCGACGCGCGCTGGTGCTGGTGCTCAAGGGCGTGGCGCGAACCGAGGAGGAGCAGGGAGCCGTGTTGCATGCTGCCAGAATGCGGATCGCGATGCCGAGCGTGATCCGATTGCTGGAATACCGGAGGATTCCTCACCAGACGCGAGCGCTGAGTCGAAAGAACATTTTGCTGCGCGATCGAAACGCATGCCAGTACTGCAGCGTGGTGCTGACAGCAGGCGAGTTGACGCTGGATCACGTTGTTCCGCGCTCGCGAGGGGGCCTGTCGACGTGGGAGAACCTCGTCGCGTGCTGCCACAACTGCAATCGACGGAAAGGAAATCAGATGCTGCACGAGCTTACCGACATGAAGCTGCAGCGCGAACCGCGGCCGTTTTCACTGCATACCTCGCGGCACATCATGCGGATGATTGGCTCGGCGGATGCGGCGTGGCGGAAGTATCTCTACTTCGAGACCGAGCCCGCGGCCTAGCCCCTGGGGGGTACCCCCCGTATCCCGCGCGTAAGCCCTTTATTTTGATAGTTTTGCAGAAAGGAAAGGTCTGCAAAATCGTCTTAACAAAGGGGTTACGTCCAAAATCGTCTTAACAAAGGGGTTAACTGGATTTTCCCTCCTAAAATTGGCGAGACCCCGGTTTTTCCGGGGTCTTTTTTTGATTCTTATTTAATTATAGCGAGTGGAATGGGGGAAACATGCCAACTCTATTGGCTTTGGTTTGAGTGGGTTAGGTGGTTTCGGGGCTTGACATGCGATTTCTGGGCCAAAAACGCGAAAAATAAATACGAAGGGCTTGGGTGTGGCTTTTTTCGATACGGCTGAAGGTGTGTCCTTCCGTTGTTGCGCTGTGGAATGTTTCGGGAACAACAGCAACGGCAAAGGCCAATGCGGGGATTTCTCCACTGCGCGCCTCACGATGAGGCTGTGAGACGCTTCGGTCGAAATGACGATTCTGGGGGATGGGGTGGAGGAGGACGGGCAACGGCAAAAGCAGGTCCTCCGCCTGCGGCGAAGGATGACAACCAAAGGACAACGGCAACGGCAACGGCAAAAATGCAACGGCAACGGCAACGGCAAATGCAAAGGCAAAAGCAGATCCTCCGCCTGTGGCGAAGGATGACAACCAAAAAGGCAACAGCAAGGCAAAGGCAAAGGCAAGAGCAAAGACAAAGGCAAGAGCAAAGACAAAGGCAAAGGCAAAGACAAAGGCAAAGGCAAAGGCAAAGACAAAAGGCAAAGGCAAAGGCAAAGGCAAGAGCAACGGCAAACGCCGAGGCGGGGGTGGGTTGGGTGTGCGACACTGTCGCGTATGACTCCTTTCCAGTGGTTCAGAGAACAGCTTCCTGCGATTCGTCTGTCGTGTTTTTTTAGTCTTGCGCTGCTTTTGGCAGGAGTTGCCGTTGGGCAAACCTCGACTTCACGTGTGCCGACCATCGATCAGGCTCTGGAGGCGCAGACGGCTTCGGGTGCTGCGCTGTCTCCGGATGGCCGATGGGTGGTGTACGAGGTGTCTCGGACTAATTGGAAGGACGATGCGTTTGAGCGCGATCTTTGGATCACAGGCAAGGAGGGGATTGCGGATCGGGAGGGCCATGGGCATCTGTTGACCGCGCAGGTGAAGTCGAGCAATGGCGCGCGATGGTCGCCGGATGGGAAGTGGATTGCGTTTGCATCGAACAGGCCCGGACAGGTCGCGGAGACGAAGGCAGACACGCGGCAGATTTATGTGATCGATCCGCTGGGTGGCGAGGCGCGGCAGGTGACGAAGCTCGAGGACGGCGTGGATGGATATGAGTGGGGGCCGGACTCGAAGACGATTGCGTTTACGACGAAAGATCCGCAATCGAAGGCCGAGAAGGACCGGGTCGAACGGTATGGGGAGTACTCGGTGATTGATGGCGATGAGCGGATGACGCATCTGTGGACGGTGGATGTGACGGCGGCTCCTGTCGCGGCTCCGAGTGGAGAGAAGGCTTCGGGTTCGGCGAAGGCTGCGGCTCCGCCCTTTGGAGTGCCTGAGGCGCATCGCCTGACGGAGGGTGATGAGTTCAATGTGAATGGATTTTCGTGGTCGCCGGATGGGACGAAGATTGCGTTTGACGCAGCGAAGAATGGCGAACTGAAGAATGGCGGGACGGCCACGGTGTATGTGGTTTCGGTTGCGGACAAGAAGGTGACGAAGCTGGTGACGACGCCGGGGCCGAACAGCGATCCGCATTTCTCGCCGGACGGAACGCAGGTAGCGTTTGTCACGGCGGATAGCGCGCCATTCTTCTTTTATGCGAACCAGAAGATTGCCGTGGTCCGGGCGACCGGCGGGACGCCGAAGGTGGTGACCGGTTCGTTCGATGAGGATGCGCGGCTATTGGACTGGAGTGAGAAGGGAATCTATTTTTCCGCGTTGAAGAAGACAGCGGCGCATCTCTACCGGTTGAATGTGACGACAGGTGCGGTGGAGCAGGTGACGCATCCGGACGACGTGGTGGCGAACGGGTTTTCGTTTTCGAAGGACTTTAGCCAGGTGGCGTATCGCGCCGCGATGCCGAATACGAGTGGCGAGATTTATCTTGCTTCGATGTCGGGCGGCGGCACGCCGGTTCGGGTGACGAATCTGAGCGATGCGATGAAGCCCTACACGCTGGCGCGGCGCGAAGTGGTGCGGTGGAAGTCAGGCGATGGCGCGACGGTGGAGGGGATTCTGGAGAAGCCGGCTGACTTTGACGCCAGGAAAAAATATCCGCTGCTGGTGGTGATTCATGGCGGCCCGACGGGTGTCGATGAGCCGGTGGTCAATCCCGACCGGTATTACCCGGTGGAGCAGTTCATCGAGAAGGGCGCGCTGGTGTTGCGGCCGAACTATCGAGGATCGGCTGGTTATGGCGCGGCGTTTCGCGCGCTGAATGTGCGGAACCTGGGAGTGGGGGACTATGCGGATGTGATCTCGGGTGTGGACTATTTAATTGCGCAGGGATTCGTGGACAAGGACCGCGTGGGTTCGATGGGCTGGAGCGAGGGCGGCTATATCTCGGCGTTTATTACGACATCGAGCGACCGGTTCAAGGCGGTTTCTGTCGGTGCGGGAATCTCGGACTGGATGACGTACTACGTGAATACGGACATTACGCCGTTCACGCGACAATATCTGAAGGCAACACCGTGGGATGATCCGGAGATTTATAAGAAGACGTCGCCGATTACCTATATTGCGACGGCGAAGACGCCGACGCTGATTCAGCAGGGCGATCGCGACAGGCGCGTGCCGGTGCCGGACAGCTTTGAGCTGCGGCAGGCATTAGAGGATAAAGGCGTGCCGGTAAAGATGGTGCTGTATCACGGGTTCGGACACCCGATCGACAAGCCGAAGCAGCAGCGGGCGGTGATGGAGGAAAACCTGCACTGGTTCGGACATTACATTTGGGGTGAGCCGTTTGTGGATGGCATTGGCCCGGGCGCAGCGCCGATTACGCCGGTGAAGTAATCGAGAGACGGGCGTCACGACGAAGCGCGAGACAACCTGGTCAGTTAAAAAGTGACACGATACCCGATCGCTATTGCGGTTTGGGAGGCGGGGGTTTGTTTGTGTCTTTGTTCTGATCTTTATTCTGATCGTCGGGAGCTTTGTTGTTGGTGATGTCCTGGCCGTTGTAAATGATGCGGCTGGTTGCGTGGAATTGTTTGTAGTCGGTGTATTTGACGACGTTGCGCATGTGGACGTCTCCGCCTTCGTCGAAAGAAAAGTGAAGGACGCCCTCGGCCTTGGTGTAGATGGGAAACCAATATTTGCCGTCGACCTGCCCATAGTAGGTGGTGAAGGGGGGCTGCAGGTCTTCGTGGCCTTTGCGTGTGTCCTGTGGAACGGTGATGCCATTGATGAGGACGATCTGAAGGTCGTGCTGGTCGACCCAGATCTTGCCCTGGAAGTAGTGCTGCTTTTTCTCCATGACTTTGGGCGCCGCGCTGAAGACGTAGGTGTCAAGCTCGTCGACGTGCTGGCGGCCGAGATACGTGATGACGTATTTGGGCTGGTCTTCGGTGGTGAGGATAAAGGGAAGGCGGTGCTCGATTTCGTCGAAGTCGGTGGGAGACATCATGACGCGCTGGAGGGTGTTCTGGGGGGCGAAGACGACATGCTCTTCGCGCTTGCCGTCGTTGTTGAAGGTGATGTCGGTGACCTCTTGATATTCGCCGTCGGGCTTATTGGTGTCATCGGCGATGGTGTCGACTCTCACGGACTGGCGGAAGGTGTAGTTGTCGCGAGCCTTGGCGAAGGCGGATTCCCGCTCGCCGAATTTTTTGATGATCTCTTCGACAGTGGTGCCGGTCGGCGGAGTGGGGTCGAGTGGGCCGAAGCCGGAGGGATCCTGCGCGGCGGCTCCGTCTGGATTTGAGACAGCGGCGAAGGCGGGGGCAGGCATGGCCGATAGCTGAAAAAGGGAGAACGCAAAGAGGCTCGCGGAGGCGGCGATGCGGATTGGCAAGAGGGGCTTCATGGGTGAACTCCAGAGTGAGACTCGGGCGGTCTTTTCAGGTTGCGCTGCACGCAGCTCGAAGCGCGCTGCTGACGACGCACTACTAAGAATAGACGCGATTTGGGAGGTTTGGTGATGTGGGCCGCAATCTGGCTGTTAGGCAAGACGGTGGCACCGCGCTGGCCGGTGATGGCAGGGGCTGCGGGAGTCGTTGGAGTGGGAGTTGGAGCCTTGTGGGTCTTGTGGTTTCGTCTGCGGATGCGTGCAGAGCAACGACGCCGCGAACGCCGGAGGGATGAGGAACTTGCGGCCTATGCGCAGGTGGATATGCGGTTGCCGGCAGATGGCGATCCGGTCGAATTGGCCGCGCGTGTGAGCCAGGCGATGGCAGAGAATAGCGCGTTTCCGAGGGCGGCGATGCTGGTCCGCCAGGCGGATGGACAGCTGAAGGTGGTGGCCAGTGCGGGAATGGATGGGTCGACGGTGCAGGCGCTGGCTGCGTTCGGGCAAAACACCGTGGAGGCGGAACGCAAGCGCGGGTTGGCTCTGCGGCGAGGGCATGGCGGGCTCGGTGCATGCGTGGGGAGCAGGAGCTTCGCGGTTATTTTGGGTGAGCGAGTTGGCAAGATTGGCTGTGGCGGCGCAATTGTGATTCCGCTGTGGACCACGGGCGGCCGCATGCTGGGTGCGCTGGCGGTGGGCGCTGACGGATTTATGAGCGTGAGGCGAAGCGTGCTGGGGAAGGCACTTGAACCGCTGGAGGCGTTGGCGTTCAAGGTGGAGCGGACGATAGAGAATGCTGCGCTGGCAGAGAGACTGTTGCGTGCAGAGAAGCTGGCGGGGCTCGGCCTGATAGCGAGCGGGATGGCTCATGCGCTGAATAATCCTCTGACCGCCGTGCTGGGATTTGCGGAGTTGATTGCAGATACAACCGGCGAAAGCAGGGTGAAGGAAGATGCCGAGATTATTGTGAGGGAGGCGCAGCGAATGCGTCAGACGGTAGAGACGCTGCTCGAGTTCTGGCGGCCGGGGGCGGAGAGCGACGGCCTGGTTCCCATGGCGGCGCTGGTGCAGGAGTTGGCGTCAGCATGTGCGGAAACGCTTGAAAGCAGAGGTGTTCGGCTGATTGTGACGACGGGGGACGAACCTGCGGTGGTGCGGGGAAAGCGGGATCGGTTGCGCCAGATGATGGAGCATTTGATGAATCATGCGGCGCAGGCGGTGGCGGGAGCTGGCGGTGCGACGACTGGGCTGAAGGAGGGTGAGGAGCAGGTGATTCGGGTTTCGGTGAGCGTCGATGGAGAGGCGGTGCATGTGGTGGTGAGCGATACGGGGCCGGGATTTGTCGATCCGGGCAGGGTGTTTGAGTTGTCAGGAACGATGCGGGAGGCCAGTGATGGCGCGGGTTTGGGGCTCAGCGTCTGTTATGGGATTGCGCATGAGCATGGCGGGGAGATCAGCGCGTTCAATCTGCATCCGCATGGCGGTGCGGTGGCGGTGGAGCTGTCGCGGGCGGATTTTGCGGTGAAAAAAAGCGTTGTGGAGGAAGTGGAGAGGGCAAGTGTTTGAGGATAGGCGATTTTGGTGTGGTTTTTGCGTGGTAAAAACGTGGTGAATTGGTGGTGAAACGTGGTGAAATGCATGGTGTTTGTGTGGTGATTTTTCCGGTCGAAAAAGATGCCAGTTTTTTGAAATATTTTTTCTGAAAGACGAGCAGGGGGTCTGCGGCGGTCTGGTAGCCGGGCGGGCTGGGAGCTGGGGGCTGTGAGCCGGGGGCTGGGAACTGGGGCGGATGGGCGGAGAGGATGGCGTGAACCAAGTTGTGCTCCTGCTTTGCGCGAAGAGGGTCTGACGTTGTTTGAGGCGTTAGACTGGACGAAATGAAGAATCGGTCGATTCTCATAGTCGTGCTGGTGGCGCTTTTGGCAGGGGCGTGGGTTGGGGTTCGGGCCCAGGAGGGGACGGGTGGCGCTTCGGCTGGGAGACGGCCGATGACGTTTGCCGATCTGCAGCGGATGAAGCGGGTGAGCGATCCGCAGATCTCTCCGTCGGGGCGCTGGGTGATGTTCTCGGTAACGGATGTCGATCTGGCGAAGAACACGAAGATCAATCATCTGTGGGTGGCGCCGCTTCGTCAGGCAATGAGAGGACGGGAGCGGCAGTTGACGTTCTGGAAAGAGGGCGAGTCGGGGGGGCGGTTTTCGCCGGATGGCAGGCAGGTTCTGTTTATCTCGGAAGATGGCGGGACGTCGTCGCAGATTTATCTTGCGTCGTGGAATGATTCGACGGGATCGCTGGGCACGCCCCGGCAACTGACGAATGTGAGCACGGAAGCGGATGGCGGGGTGTGGTCGCCGGACTCGCAGAGGATCCTGTTTACGTCGCGGGTTTATCCGGAGTGCAGCGAGGGGTCGTCGTGGGTAGAGGAGGATAACTGCGACCGGCGGAAGGACGCGGACGCGGCGGCGAATCCGGTGAAGGCGCAGATATGGGACCATCTGCTGTATCGGCACTGGGACCATTATGTGGGGCTGAAACGGAGCCATGTGCTGGTGGTGCCGGCGACGGACGGCAACATGGTGCGGGACCTGACGCCGCGGCAGGATATCGGGGATGCGGAGGCGCCGACGTTTTCCCTCGGCGGTCCGATCGGCTACGCATGGGCTCCGGATTCGCATGAGATTGCATTTGTAACCAATGTTGATCTTGTTCCGGGGGCGAGCACGAATAACGATGTGTATACGCTGCGGCTGGATGATGCGGGGGCGCGGCCGGTGCGAGTTTCGACCAGTATGGGGAGCGATGATGGGCCTGCTTACTCGCCGGATGGGAAGTACCTGGCGTTTCGGTCGCAGGCAAGGCCGGGGTATGAGAGCGACCGGTTCCGGTTGGTACTGTTCGACCGCGAGGCGAGGACGATCATCGATCTATTGCCCAAGTTCGATCGCTGGGTGGATGAGTTTGTGTGGGGACCGGATTCGAAGGCGGTGTACTTTGCGAGCAACGATGCGGGAAGAACGGTGGTGCTGCGATACCAGTTTGTCGGCGAGCCGGATCCTCCGTTCCGAACGATTACGGCCGAAGGCGAGTTTTCGGATATTCAGATCAGCACCGACGGAAATGAGCTGGTCGCGACGCGGATGAGTGTCGATCAGCCGGCGGAGATCGATGCGATGGAGCCGGGCCTGACGCGGGAGCCGCAGCCGGTCACGGTTTCGCCGGAGCAGGCGAGCCAGGATCAGGAGATGGCGAAGTTCTCTATTCTGCAGAGCCTTGGTGTGGGCGGGCAAAGTCCGCGGCGGCAGATTACTCACCTGAACGATGCGTTGCTGAGTACGCTCGATCTTTCGAAGCAGGAGTCGTTCCGTTTTGCAGGCGCGAACGGCACGCCGGTGCAGGGATTTATTGTCCGGCCGCCAAACTTCGATGAGACGAAGAAGTATCCGGTGAAGTTTCTGATTCATGGGGGGCCGCAGGGCGCGTGGGGCGATGCGTGGAGTTACCGCTGGAATCCGGAGCTGATGGCGGCGAGCGGGTATGTGGTGGTGATGGTGAATCCGCGCGGATCGACGGGGTATGGGCAGGCGTTTATCGATGGGGTGAACGGCGACTGGGGCGGCAAGGCGTATGTCGATCTGATGAAGGGACTGGATTACGCGGAGAAGCAGTATCCCTTTCTGGATAAGACGCGGGAGTGCGCGCTGGGGGCGAGCTATGGCGGCTACATGGCGAACTGGATTCTGACTCACACCAACCGGTTTGCCTGCATTGTGACGCATGACGGAATGTTCAATCCGCAGAGTGCGTATGGCGATACGGATGAGCTTTGGTTCAACGAGTGGGAGTTTCGCGAGCCTCGTGCGACGCCGGCGGTGAAGGGGCATCCGGCGCAGCAGGCTGCGGGTGCGGAACCGGCGCAACCGTGGGATTACTTCGACAAGCCGGCGGCGCAGGACCCGTTCCGGAAGTGGTCGCCGATGCTTGCGATCAAGAATGCGAAGACGCCGACGCTGGTGATTCATTCGCAGCGGGACTACAGGCTGGATGTGTCTGAGGGGCTGCAGTTGTTTACCGCGTTGCAGCAGCTGAATGTGCCGAGCAGGATGCTGTATTTTCCCGATGAAGGTCACTGGATTTTGAAGCCCCAGAACTCGAAGCTGTGGTACGAGACGGTGGGGGACTGGTGCGACCGATGGACGAAGAGCAACGCGTATGCGCTGAGCGGATTGGATACGACGTCGACGCCGGTGACGGTGGCGAAGACGCCGCCGGCGGATGCGCGGACAGGACAGTCGCGGCCGATGGAGATGAACGAAGAGCAGCGGCTGCCTGAGACGACAACGCCGCCGCCAGCTGAGGTTCTTGCGCCTGATGCGGGTGCCGCGCCAGCGCGTGCGGGGAAGACTCCGGGGAAGACTCCAAGGAGGGCGCCGGCCGCGGTTGTGGAGCCAGCTCCGGACGACGCGCCGACGATGGTAGTTGCGCCTCCTACTGAGCCGAGGAATGTTCCGCCGGCGAAGGGCGAGCGGGCGCAGGAGGGGGAGAGTGGCGCTTCGTTTGCGATTGCGATCAGTGCACTGAACGATGAGGTGCAGGTGGGGTCGGATGCTCAGATTGTGATCAGGCTGAAGAATACGTCGGATCACCAGATTCTGTTTAATCATCGTCCGGGGACGAACAATCCCGAGTTTTCGTACAAGATCGAAGTGCGGAATGCGGCGGGCCGGGCGGTGGAGGAGACAGCCTACGGGCGGGAGGCGCGGCAGACTCAGCAGACGGAGAATCGCACGGTGGACTTTGTGCAGCCGGGAATGTCGACGGTGCAGACGGCTCATCTGGGGCGGCTGGTGGAGCTGAACCGGCCGGGGCAGTATACGGTTCGGGTGTTGCGAACCGATCCGGAGAGCCGCGTGGTGGTGGAGTCGAATGAGATTACGCTGAACGTGGTGCCCGCGCCGTAGGGCGGATGGTTCGGATAACGGCATACTGAAAGCAACGAGAACAGCCGCGGCAGATGCGGGGATTTTTGCTGCTTTTTTTAGTTGACTGTGTTGGGAGTGGAAAGAGGATGGCTGGATGATGGCGTTTGCGAGGCCGAAGAAACGGGAGCCAGTGGGCGAGGCTGGATTGTTTGAGTATGCGGTGGGTGCGCTGGCGCGACGGATGCGTACGGAGCGCGATCTGCGAAGGTTAATGAAGCTGCGCGCGGAGGAGGGTGAGGCGGGCGTGAGGGCGATGGATGCGGTTGTGCTTCGGCTGAAGGAGCTGGGCTATTTGAGTGATGAGCGGTTTGCGGAAGACTACACGCGGGTGCGCAAGGAGCATGAGAAGTTTGGGCGCAGACGGGTGCAACAGGATCTGATGCAGAAGGGCGTGGGGAAAGAGCTGGTGGCGTCGGCGCTGGAGACGGCGTATGAGGATGTCGATGAGGTGGCTCTGGCGCGGCAGTATATTGCGCGCAAACGAATGAAGCAGCCGAGCGGGGAGAAGGCGCAGAAGGAGACGGTGAGGACGATGAACCGGCTGCTGCGGGCGGGGTTTTCTTCGCGGGCGATTTATAAGGTTCTGCGGGAGTGGGATCTGCCGGAGGAGGCGATAGAGGGATTGGAGGCGGGTGAGGCGGAGATCGAAGCGCATGAGGAGAGCGAGGGGCGTGCGGGGGATTCGGATTCTTATGCGAAGCAGAATGATCGTGAGGATGAGTGACTGTGTCCTGCCGGACGGGCCTCCTGCGCGGAGGGCGGTCACTTTGTGACGTGTGTACCTTGTCTTGACGGGTGAGATGCTGGGGGCCTCGCGATGCTCGGCGCGGGCGTGATTAGCGGTCGCCGCGGAAGCTGTGGATGAGGCGGCGGTCGCGTTTGGTGGGGCGTTTGGATGGGGTGGAGGTCCAGGCGATGGGGCCGAGGAGTTTGCGCTCTTCGGCGGCTTTGCGGCGGGTTTCTTTGCTGGCTTCGGTTTCGCGGTAGAGGGTTTGTGCGACGGCGGCGGCGGCGCGCTGCTGGCTGAGGGCGAGGACCTCGATGTCGAACTCGCCGGATTCGTTTTTGATGTGGAGGAGGTCGCCGATGCGGACCTCGCGGGCGGGTTTGGCGGGCTGATGGTTGGAGAGGATGCGCTGGAGCTCGCAGGCTTTGGAGGCCTGCTCGCGGGTTTTGAAGAAGCGTGCGGCCCAGAGCCACTTGTCGATGCGGGTGCCGGTCATGCGTTCTATTTTCTACTACGAACGCTAGATGGCGCGGAGCATGCGGCCGGGGAGAGAGAAGAGTGCGGCGATGAGTTCGAACGTGCCTCCGACGACGATGCCGACGAGACGGAAGGGAAGGAGGATGAGCCAGACGAGTGGGAAGAGGATCACGGCGGCGAGGGCCAGGGGCCAGCAAAAAAAGGCGAGGAGACAGAAGAGGAGAAGATTGAGCATCGGGTTTCCTTTCCTGAGTAGATTAACGCCTGGCGGGCGGAAAAAGTTCCCGTGGTGGATGATGGGTGTATGGCGGATTTGGGGTTGCAGCGAGTGGTGGGGGTGGATTGGTCGGGGGACCAGGGGCCCGGGCAGAGGAGGAAGATCTGGGCTGGGGTTTGGACGGCTGCTGGTTCTTCTTCCAGTGTGGTGTTGGAGAGCGGGCGGACGCGAGTGGAGTTGATGGAGTGGCTGGTGGAGTTGGCGCGGGAGACTCCGCGGATGGTGGTGGGGTTTGATTTTTCGTTTAGCTATCCGGCTTGGTTTTTGCGGGAGATGGGGATTGCGTCGGCTCCGGAGTTCTGGCGGCTGGTGGCGGATGGGCAGGGGGAGAGGTGGCTGCATCGGGATTGCGAGGATGGGCGGTTCTGGGGACGGGTGGGGTCGCAGCGGCATGGAAAGAAGCCGGCGGAGTTTTGCGGCGAGCATGCGCACAGGATGTTGCGGCGGGCGGAGACGGTGTTGAAGGTGCGGGCGGAGATTGCCGATCCGCTGGCGGCGGCGAGGATTGCGGGGATTGCGCCGAAGAGTGTGTTTCAGATTGGCGGGGCGGGGGCGGTGGGGACGGCTTCGCTGCGCGGGATGCCGGGGTTGTTGCGGCTGCGGGAGGCGGGATTTCGGGTGTGGCCGTATGATGCGCCGTCGGTGAAGAAGCCGCTGGTGGTGGAGATTTATACGCGGCTGATGACGGGGGCGGTGAACAAGAGTTCGGAGGTGGCGCGGACGGATTATCTGGCGAAGAAGCGGAGGGAGAATGCGTTGTATGCGGGGATTTCGCGGAGGGTGTTGGCGAAGGCGACGGGGAGTGAGGATGCGTTCGATGCGCTGGTGACGGCGATGGTGATGGTGGAACATCGTGCGGAGTTTGCGCGGTTGCGGAGGACGGAGGATGAGGTGTTTCGGATGGAGGGGCAGACTTGGGTGCCGGGGTTGGTGGGGTGAGTGTTAGTTCGAACCTCGGGCTGAGTAAGAGGGGTTGCTATAGAAGACAGGAGTTTGTGAGTTCAATGTGACGTGCTGTAAATCGTTGCGGACAGCGCCTGGAGCTGCCGTATCTTTCTCGCGTAGCAAGTGGAATGTGACGGCGATCGGACAGGTGCGGGGGCCTGTGTACTCGTTTGCGTGCCATCCCTGAACGTAGGTTGTGGCGGCGATTTTCAGCATCTCAGGGCCGCTTAGGATGTCGATCTTCTCCACTTCTCCGTTTAGCTTGAAGTTGACCAGCATGACGACGACGCCTTCGACGTGGGCGGCCTTTGCGATGGGCGGATAGAGGGGCGTTGTGGTTTCGGTCATCTTGCGCAGACCACAGGGCTCCTGCTGCGCTATGCAAGCGCTAGACACTGACAGCAGCAGAGCGAAGATTGCGATGGGGGTTGCGCGCATGGAGCCCGCTCCTGACTGATAAACTTACGTTCTATGAACTATAGGTCGGGGAATCAGATTCGGGAAGATTTTTTGCGGTTTTTTGAGGGCAAGGGGCACCGGCGGGTGCACTCTTCTTCGCTGGTGCCGGCGAATGATCCTACGCTGCTGTTTACCAATGCGGGGATGAATCAGTTTAAGGATGTTTTTCTTGGGAACGGAGAAGCGGGACTATACGCGGGCGGGGAGTTCGCAGAAGTGCGTGCGCGCGGGTGGGAAGCATAACGATCTGGAGAACGTCGGATTTACGCGGCGGCACCATACTTTTTTTGAGATGCTGGGGAATTTTTCGTTTGGGGACTACTTCAAGAAGGATGCGATTGCTTATGCGTGGGAGCTGCTGACTTCGAAGGAGTGGTTCGGGATTGATCCGGCGAAGTTGTATTGCACGGTGTTTGAGGGTGATGCGAAGGTTCCGCGGGATGATGAGGCGGAGCGGTTGTGGATTGAGACGGGCGTGCCGAAGGAGAGGATCTTCGGGATGGGGGCCAAGGATAATTTCTGGCAGATGGGGGAGACGGGGCCGTGTGGGCCATGTTCGGAGATTTTTTATGACATGGGGATTGGCGCCGCGGAAGAGCCGGGGGTCGATAAGCCGTTTCCGCTGGATGAGCAGCGGTATGTGGAGATCTGGAATCTGGTTTTTATGCAGTTCGATAGGAGTATCGATGCGAAGACGGGCGTTGCGACGCTGACTCCGCTGCCGAAGCCTTCGATCGATACGGGAATGGGGTTGGAGCGGGTGTCGGCAGTGCTGCAGGGAGTGCTGTCGAACTTTGAGACGGATTTGTTTACTCCGCTGATTAAGCGGGCGGAGGAGTTGACCGGGCATAAGGTTGAGCCGGAGCACGAGGTGGATGAGCGGTCGCGGGCCTCGCTGCGGATTATTGCGGACCATGCTCGGGCGGCTACGTTTCTGATCTCGGATGGGGTGAATCCTGCGAATGATGGCCGTGGGTATGTGCTGCGGAAGATTCTGCGGCGCGGGATTCGGCATGGGCGGCTGCTGGGGCAGGAGAAGCCGTTTATGCATGAGATGGTGTTTGCGGTTCGGGACGAGATGCAGGTGGCGTATCCGGAGTTGAAGGAGACTGCGGAGCGGGTGAGCAAGATTGTGTTGGCGGAAGAGCGACAGTACGCTCGTATGTTGGGTGTCGGCGCACAGAAACTTGATACTTACTTTCGGGAGGTGTCATACCTTCCGTCAGAACTGCTTGTTGAAGAAAACCTGATAAACGACTTCCTCAACTCACTCCCATCTAACCTACCGAGAAGGGCAAACAAAGAAATTGCATCCAAGTTCCTTGATTTCCTCCATGACTCGGGTCTGAACCTCATGGCAGCAACGCCTGAGCTGGTCGAGGCATTCGTCAAGCAATCGCCGTCGTTTGCTGATGAGTTCTTTAAGGGACGAGACACTAAGCGATTGAACAACCTAGTAACCTTCCTTCAGACTGCGGTTCCGCATAGCCGAAAAATTCTCTATGGAGATGCGGGTTTTCGCTACTATGAGACGTTTGGCCTGCCGCTAGATTTTATGGTTGATGCCGCACGCGATGCCGGAATCGAATTTGACAACGAAGGCTTCGAAAGGGCGAAGGAGGAGGAGCAGGCGCGTGCTCGCGCTTCTTGGAAGGGTGGGTCGCAGAAGTCGGCGGCGCCGGTTTATCGGGAGTTGCCGAAGACGGAGTTTGAAGGGTATTCGTCGTTGCGAGTGGATGGGGCGCGGGTGTTGGCGCTGGTGAAAGATGGGATTGGTGTGCCTGAGTTGAAGGCTGGGGAGACGGGCGAGGTGGTGCTGGATGCGACGAGTTTTTATGCGGACTCGGGTGGGCAGGTTGGGGATGTGGGGTGGTTGACTATACCCAGAGGGACGGGGGGGATCACAACTCGGTTGTGGCTGAGGTGAGTGGCGCTACGAAGCCGGTGCAGGGGGTTTTTGCACATAAGGTGAGGGCGAACCAGACGATTGCGGTGGGCGATACGGTGGACACCGTTGTCGATGGAATGACTCGGGCGGCGACGATACGCAATCATACGGGGACGCACCTGCTGCATGCGGGGCTGCGCGAGGTGTTGGGGAAGCATGTGAAGCAGGCGGGGTCGCTGAACGATGCGGCCAGATTGCGGTTTGATTTTTCGCACTTTGCGGGTGTGGCGGAGGAGGAGCTGCAGGAGGTGGAGGATATTGTGAACCGGCAGGTGCTCGGCAATACGAAGGTGGAGACGATGGTGGATGTGCCGATCGATGTGGCGGTGAATGAGCTGGGGGCGATGGCGCTGTTCGGCGAGAAGTATGGCGAGCGGGTGCGGGTGGTGAAGATTGGGGATTTTTCGACGGAGCTTTGCGGAGGGATTCATACCGGGGCTACGGGCGAGATCGGGTTGATCAAGATTGTTGGGGAGGGGTCGGTGTCTTCGGGCGTGCGGCGGGTGGAGGCGGTGAGTGGGACGGGCGCGCTGCATTTCACGCGTCTAACGTCCGCAACAACGGACGCAGCAAAGCGCATAGTTGGCAACTACGTCATAGATTCGACTGAGCAAAGTAGTCCAAATCGGCTCGCGCATGCGCTCTCCAAAAAGTTTGAAGAACAGGAAGAGGAGATGAAGAAGCTGAGGCGGGAGCTGGATGCGGTGCGGATGAAGTCGGCGTCGGCTTCGTTGTCGGATGCTGGTGCTTCGGCTGTTGAGGTTAAGGGTGTGAAGGTGCTGGCGCAGCGGGTGGATGGGTTGGAGAAGGCGCAGATGCGTTCGCTTGTGGATGAACTTCGCGGGAAGCTGGGGTCGGGGATTGTGGTTCTTGGAGCTGCTGTGGATGGGAAGGTTTCGCTGATTGTGGGTGTGACGAAGGATCTGACTGCGAAGGTGCAGGCGGGGAAGATTGTCGGGTTACTGGCGGCGATGGTTGGGGGTAAGGGTGGTGGGCGGCCTGATCTGGCGGAGGCTGGTGGGAGTGATGTGGGGTCGCTGGATGCGGCATTGAGTGGGGCGCCGAGTGTGGTGGAGGGTTTGTTAGCTTAGCTTTGCGGCAACTATTTGCGTCTTCTAACACGGTTTGAAGCGTTACTGTGTGCCTCAGTTTGGTTCCGCTATTATCTACAAAGTTGGAGATAGCTGATTGCGAATGCTAACTCAAATGCGCTCTCACGCGACGCAGATTCAGGTAGATGCACCACCACAGGCCGACGGCGACGCAGAAGGGCACGATTAAAATCCCAAAATATTCATCAGGACCCTGTCGTTCCGGATGGAACCAATCGAAGAAGAAATCTGCACTGAACAATAAAAGCAATAGGCCGAACCCTGTCGCGACGTAGGCTGCCCAACGTCGGGCATTGCGCAAAGCGGCAGCAGCTCGGAAGCAGAGATATGTAAAGGTAGCAGTAACTGCGATGACCATGAGCAGAGTGGGAAGCGAGTCTCGCTTGGCTGATTCGGGAACATGGCCCTGCCAACGGCTAATGAAAGAGAGACCAAGGAGAAGGCCAAAGAACAGGACATACAGAGCAAAAACGCATCCTAAGGCAACAAGTAAAACCGCACTGATTCTCAGACCGAAAGGGCTCATCCCGTAGTTGTCATCATTCAGTTGACGTTCACTCAAGTACATAACGCAACTATCACCTGTCTTTTCCTCCGTCACACCTGTGTCTCTTCGCGACGTGCGGTAAGGAGTGCGGTCGTGCTTCGCACGATGCCCACATCTCAAAATCGAGATATGGGGCACCCGCTTTCTTGGCTAGGTGAGAGAGACCCAAGGCTGAAGCCTTGGGGTACCTAGAGGCAAGAGCAACGGCAACAGCAATGATTTACAAAGCTGCTATTTCGCTTCGTCGTGTTCGAGGAACTCGCGTGCTTCGTCGAGATTGTAGACGGTGCCGTCGATGGATATCTCATATTCCCCGGCGTTTTCGGGGACGGGGATGACGCTGTCGACGCGGTGGCCGCGCTGTCGGATGGCATGAACGAGAAGATCGATATCTACCATGGGTGAGAGTCTACAACAGACGCGGGGCGGAGATAAGACGAGACTGGGCGGGAGTTTGAGTAGGCTAAAATCTGGCTAACTCTGTCGAGGCAGGGTTGGCGTTGCGCCGGCTGATGGCGTGATGGCGGCAGATGCAGTTGGGAGGGGACGTTGGACGTACATGCTCCGCATAACCGATACATAGTTGGAAGGATTTTCTGCTGCACCTGGTAATCATTACAGTGGGTTTGCTGATTGCCGTGGGGATTGAAGGGTGCGTGGAGCTGCATCGCGAGCACAAGCTGGTGCGAGAGGCTCGCGAGACGATGCGGGCTGAGATTCAGCATAACGCGGATGAGATGAAGGATGCGGTTGTGAGCGTGGAGAAGCAGCAGGCCGCGATGCAGAAGAACATCGATGTACTGACTCGCATCCTTGAGAACCCGACAGACAAAAAAGCGCAGAACGCGAACATTGATGCAGGCTTCGGAACGGTGGGGTTGCATGACACAGCGTGGAAGACGGCACAGACAACGGGCGCTCTCACATTTATGCCCTATGCGGAGGCGCAACGGTACTCCGATGTTTATGGGACGCAAGAAGATTTTCTAAAGGAACAGGACAAGATACTGGAAGATGAGGCGCTGTTTCTCGGGATTATGGCGAAGACGGACTTCGGACATAAAGACATTACGCCGGAGCAGGCAAGTATGGCACTGGAGCGATTTGGCATATGGCAGGCACACTTGCTCTATATGCATCTGATGGCGAAGCTGACAGCGGCGAATGACGTAGCGTTTCTTGCAAGGGAAAGAGGGGCCGCACGGCATGCATGAAGGGATACGCAGAAGGGACAGCACGGGACATTGAAAAGAGGGCTGAGACGGACGGTTTTTGAAGGTGGGCTGAGCCGGGTGTCGGGAAGAATTGGGTAGAGAAGTGTGGGAGGCACAACGGCTTGTGCGTGGGGGTATCGGGGGGTGTACCGATAGCTCGTTTTCACATGCCCTGGGGGGTGGGGTCTCTTAAACTTAGGCAGTCTGCCGGTTTTTGAAAAGACAATGGGCCTGAGAAGGACAATCCGTCTTCGGTGGTTTTGCGGAGTTTGCGCGGCGGGGTTGTGCTGTGCGATGGCGCCGGAGTTCGCGGTGCAAGCAGCGAGCGCGAAGACGGTGCAGCACAAGGTGGAACTGACGCCGTGGGAGCAGGCGGAGCAGGGACTGGAGACGCTGGAGGCGATTGCCCAGGGAGCGCGAACACGAGGCGACTATACGGCGGCGATGGACGGGTTTCGCGAGGTGTATCACCAGACGCCGGGAGATGTGCACGCTCCCGATAGCGTGAATGCGGTGGCGGAGTTGCTGGCCGAGCAGGGGCGGGAGCTGCATGATGCGAAGAGCCTGAAGGCGGCAGTGGGGCAGTATGAGTTTCTGCGAACACAGTATCCGGGGAGCTCGCTGCGGGTGGGAGCGCTGCTGGCGGAGGCGCAGATCTATGAGAACGATCTGCAGGATGCGGCGGCGGCGCGGGAGCGATATGCGCTGCTGGTGAAACAGTATCCGCGGAGTGAGCAGGCGGAGGAGGCGAAGGCCGGGATTGCTTCGCTGGTTGAGGGGAAGACGAATCGCAGGGCGGTTGCGGCGGCGCAGGCTCCGGAGGATGCGAGGCGGCGGGAGACGGGGCAGAGTGGAGATGCCGCAGGTGGCGGCCGGGCCTTGGTTGCGGCTGGGGGCGCGGGTGGCGGTGGGAGCTCGTTTGCGCCGATGCCGACGACGGCCGCTGAGGCTGCGCGGGGCGCGAAGTCTGGTGCCCGCGAAGAGGCTGGCGGAGATCGTGCAAGCGATGAGCGGCATGGCACTTCGAATCCCGTGGATGCAGAGTTGAATGGGTTGACGGCGAGCGAGCAGAGTCTCGCGGTGCAGACGGCGGGCCCGATGCATGTAGCGAAGGTGTCGGCACAGCGGCGCGGGACCATGGCGCAGGTGACGGGGATCCGTCACTGGTCGACGCCAACCTATACGCGGGTGGCGATCGACCTGGGGGACGATGTGACGTATGAGGCGGCGCGAGTGCCGAATCCGGATCGGATCTATTTCGATCTGCATGGAACGCGGCTGGCGCAGGAGCTGGTGGGGAAAAGCTTCGCCGTGACCGACGACGGATTTTTGAAGAGGATACGGGCGGCGCAGTTTTCCAACGACATGACGCGGGTGGTGTTGGATGTGAACGACGTGACGGAGTACTCGGCATTTCTGCTGCCGAATCCTTATCGGTTGATTATCGATATTCATGGGGGGAGCAAGGCAGAGCCGGCGGCGCCGGGAGGGAACGTACCGATGCAGCGGGCAGCGGCCCCGGCACCCACGGTTCCAAATACGACGGCGGTGAAGTCGGCCAGCTCTTTCGATGTGGCGGCGCTGAGTGCACAGCCGGGGCGGGTGGATGCGACAACACAGCCCACGTCGCAGCCGATTTCGGCGGTGGTGAAGACGCCAAGTGCCGGGGCGGGGGTACAGGCAGGGGGCGGCGGCGGCGATGATTCGGCCGGGGCAATTGCTGCAACGGTCCCGGTGACTACGAAGCGAGCGAAGAAGGGGAAGGCGGCGGCGGACTCCAGTGCCGGGCCGGCGCGTGCGGCGGTACCTACAGCGGATGGAGAAACCTCACTGGTGCGTGCGCTGGGGCTGAAGATTGGACGCATCGTGATCGATGCGGGACATGGCGGGCATGATACGGGAACGATTGGGGCGGAAGGAATTCTGGAGAAGGATGTGGTACTGGATGTGGCGCTGCGTGTGGGCAAGCTGCTGCACGACCGGTTGGGGGCGGAGATTATTTATACGCGCTCGGACGACACATTTATTCCTCTGGAGACGCGGACTGCGATTGCGAATAAGGCGCAGGCGGACCTGTTTCTTTCCATCCACGCGAATTCGTCTCCCGATGCGAGTGCGCGCGGGGTGGAGACGTATTACCTGAACTTTACGTCGTCGCCGGACGCGCTGGAGACGGCGGCACGAGAGAATGCGGTGAGCGACCAGTCGATTCATCAGCTGAGCGACCTGGTGAAGAAGATCGCGCTGAAGGAGAAGATCGACGAGTCGCGCGAGTTTGCCAGCGATGTGGAAGCGAGTTTGTACGGCGGATTGCAGAAGGGTAACGCGGGATTGAAAGACCGTGGGGTGAAGAAGGCCCCGTTTGTGGTGTTGATCGGGGCGAACATGCCGTCGATTCTGGCGGAGATCTCGTTTGTGACCAATGAGAAGGATGCGAGGCAGCTACAGGAGCCGGAGTATCGCGAGCGGGTGGCGGAGAGTCTGTATAAAGGCGTGGCGAAGTATGCGGGCGGACTGAGCGGAATGCGGGCTCCGACGGAACGGGCGAGCACGAGGTAGATGGGCGGATGAAGGGCCGGCGGAGGGTGGGTGCAGGTCTAGGCTTACGTTCGGCTGCTGGTGTAGTCTGACCAAAGTATGGGTGTTTCTTCTCGGGTTCGGGCGATATTGTTCATGCTGCTGGCGGGTGTAGCGGCGACTTCGCTGTATGGGCAGGCGACGACGCTGGCGATGCCGCCTGCTCCGCTGCTGCCGGAGGCGATGCGAACGGGGCCTAACCATGATGCGGGTAATGGTGCGCCGTCGTGGAGCGCGGATATGCCGATTCTGGTGGAGGACGGGATCAGGCGGTATGAACGCGGAGATGCGGAGAGAAGTCCTGTGGCGCATGGGGCTGTATCGAGCACGGTGCCGAGTGGAACGGTGACGGTGTATCAGTTCGATGATGCGACGGGTGCTTATTCGGCGTACACCTATCTGCGGAAGCAGACGACAGAACGAGTCATCCTGAGTGGAGTTTCGGTGGTGGTGTCGGATCTGAAGCTTTATCCGGAGTCGGCTGCGGCGTTGCTGGAAACGGTGAAGGTGGGGTTGCCGAAGGTGGGTGGGACGAAGGGTCTGGCTCCGTTGCTGCCGACGTATCTTCCGGCGAAGGGATTGAAGCGAGAGACGATTCAGTATGCGTTGGGACCTGTGGGGTATCAGGCACAGAACGGCGTGCTGCCGGCAGGGATCATCGGATTCGATAAAGCAGCCGAAACGGTGACGGCGAAGTATGAGGGCCAGGGCACGCTGACGCTGTTGCTGTATCCGACGCCGCAGATTGCGGGAGATCATGGGCGGCAGATCGAAGCGGAGATGAATAAAGAAGGCTCGGCGGCAGGAACGGTGAAGCTGCGACGCGAAGGGCCACTGGTGATGCTGACCACAGGTGCGTGGACCTCGTCCGAGGCCAAGGCGATGGTCGAGAACATTCATCTGCGCAACGAGCTGACATGGAACAAACAGATGCCGCTGGAGTTTCACTCCGAGGTTCGCAAGACGGTGAGTCTGCTGACGAGCATCGCCATCTTCTGCGGTCTGGGAGCTTTGGCGGCGGTGGTCATCGCTCTTTTTCTGGGCGGCGCGCGCGCTGCGATTCGCGTGATGCAGGGGAAACCGGCGGCGAGTGAGCCGGAGTTTCTGCGAATCGACCTCAGTGGACGGCCAGCGGCGATTCAGCCGGACGGATCGGGCGCCAAGCAGGGATAGCCGGTTCCTGCACAGGAGTTGGTGCACGGCGGAGTCTAAGCGGCTGATAGCATAGTGCTTTGATATATGGTCAGACCTGTTACAGCGAACAGAAAGCGAACATCAAAACCGATGTTGGCGATTCAGTAACCCCCGTAACTATCTCCTCACCAAAGACTTACAAGAAGTAAGTTTTGGTCTTGACACGGTATTTTGCCAAACTTAGTATTTCGCCAGAAAGTTCTGATGGCTTTGCCTCCGTTGGAACTGTTCTCCCTAAAGAAGAGGCCACCCTGTTGCCGGGTGGCCTCTTCGCTTTTCCGGTACAACTTTTGGGTGAAGGGGGTTGGTGCCAAAGTGGACGGGGCAGGTGACGATTGCTACTTTCGTCTCACGGGAGAGGTGATGCCGCCGATGCAGGGAGTGTGGGGAGAGAGATCCACGCTCTCCCGGGAAGGAACCCACTCTTATGTCTCATGTCTCGCATACGGTGTTTCAGGTAGCGATCGCTCTGTTGTCTCTAGCCATATTGATCTCTCCCATTGTTCTTGCCAACAATGTCGATCTGGATCGAGGAGATCCGGACCAGCCTCACAGACGGTAAATGCAGTGACCACCGCGAGCCGCTTTGTGCTAGTTTGGCTCAGTGGCTCACGGAGGTAGGACCAGATGAAATGGCAGTGGATTGGGTGTGGTGCGGCCATGACGATATTGCTCGTGGCGGCGGCAACGGCACAGGACACGCGGCAGGTGACGGAGCCGAAGATTCCTGCTTCGTGTGTGCAGCTTCCGGCGCAGCTGCGCGCCATGAACGATAAGCTCGACGACGCCGACGAGAGCAAGCTCGACACTGCTCGCATCCAGGGCGCTCTGGATAAGTGCAAGCCGGGCATGGCGGTGGAATTGAAGCCGTCAAGCGGCAACAATGCGTTTCTAACCGGGCCGCTGGAGATGCGGACTGGAGTGACTCTGCTGATCGACGAAGGCGTGACGCTGTTTGGATCGCGCGATGCGGCAGTCTATGAGGTGAACACTCCGGGTGCGACGCCGGGGCTGTGCGGCACCATTGCGACGGGTGCTCCGCCAGCGACGTTTCCGGCACCGCAACGGCCGGCGCCGGTGCGCGGAGGATGCAGACCGTTGATCAGCATTATTAATGCCACGGATGTCGGGATCATGGGCGACGGTGTGATCGATGGGCGGGGTTACGCGAAGATTATGGGCAAGGACTATAGCTGGTGGGAGATGGCGCGCAAGGCGGAGCCGAAGAACGAGCGCTACTTTACGACGCGCATGATCGTCGCCAGCCATGCCGATGGGCTGGTGCTTTACCGGATTACGCTGCATAACTCGACGAACTTTCACGTCAGCGTGAATCAGACCAATGGATTTACGGCGTGGGGCGTTCACCTGTTGACGCCGACCACCAAAGGGATGGACGCGCGCAATACCGACGGCATCGATCCGGGATCGTCCACCAACGTGACCGTGGCGCATAGCTGGATTGATAACGGCGACGACAACATTGCGATCAAGACCGGAACGACGCATATGAGCGTGATCGACAATCATTTTTATAGTGGACATGGCATGTCGATCGGCAGCGAGACGTATAGCGGCGACAGCTTTCTGCTGGTGGACGGGTTGACGGAAGACCACACCACCAGCGGCATCCGCATCAAGAGCAATGTGACACGCGGAGGCCCGGTGCACGACCTGACGTATCAGAACATCTGCATGCGAGGCGTAAAAAATCCGATTGCGATCAGCCCGTACTACACCAACCAGACGACGGAAGGTTTTGAAGATCCGAAGTATGCGGGCGACCGGATTCCTGACTACAAAGCCATTACGATCCGCAATGTGATCGATACAACGCCGGGCGATGTGCTGATTGCCGGGCTGAACGACGACCATCGCACCGAGGTGACGCTTGATGGGGTGCGAGTGAATGGAATTACACCGCAGCAGGTGCATGGGCGGTTCGCGACGGTAACTCTGGGGCCCCTGGGGAGCAATCTTGATTTCAGCGCAACGGAGATCAAGGTGGTTCCGACGAAGGCCGCGCCGGGGTCGACTGCGGGGTCGACTGCGGCGCCGGGGGAAGCAGCCTTTACCTGCGATGACAAGTTTGTGCCGATGCAGTAGACTGCGCTCTCCCAACGGCAATCGTTCCAAAATCGTTCGAACGAGAGCCAATCTTGATCGGTGAGCTGACCGTGAACTGGAGTTCGATATGCGAAAGGTGGCAGTTCTCGGGGCCGGACCTGGCGGACTCGTGGTCGCACGATACCTGAAATCTGAAGGGTTTGAGCCTGTGGTCTTCGAGCAGGGGGAACGCATCGGAGGACAGTGGAGCGCTGATCCTGGCCACAGCGCTCGGACAACTTCGCGCCAAAACAAATTGGCCAACTGTGCAGGCGCTGGCGCGGGCTCGTGGCGACGAAGTCTTTGGTCGCTACGTCTCGCAGATTTGCCCGCCTGAAACGTAGCTTAGGTTGGTTTTGAGGGCAGCTGAAGATTCAGAATCGCAGTGGCCTCTGCGACGATCTGTTCCCGCAGGTGTGCAGGTTCAAGGACGCGTGCCCTGGGACCGAACCCGAGAACAATGAAGCGAGCCTGTTCCGGATCTTCAAAGCGGACATGCAGCATCTGCCATTCTCTGGGAATTGATTTCGACCGTTTGCCCTTGAAAGGCGAAGTGACACACCAGTTGCGCAAGGATTGCGCGGCCTTCAAATCTGCCGCGATGATCGCGTCAAAAAATTTACGCTGCTCCTGTAGCTGCCTCGTCGATGTCTCCCAATAGACTGCCAGCTTGAAGTTTTGCGGCCGTTCGAATGTAGCGGCCAGTGGGGTGACGGACTGCATTCGCGAGATGCGGTAGGTTCGCATCCCGTTCGGCGCACGCGCGACGAGATACCAGGTCGTTCCTTTGGCAACAATTCCCAGCGGCTCTACTGTTCTTGGAGCGCTCTGTCCGTCGGCGCGTGTGTAGTCGAAGGTGAGCTTGCAGTTGCGGGCAACGGCATTTTGCACGATGGGCAGCGCGGAGAGATCTTCGGTCGCGGCATGCCAGCCGGTGGGGTCGACGTGGAGGCGTTCGTTGATTGCGGCGGCCTGCTCCCGCATGCGGTGGGGAAGCGCCGCCATCAGTTTGCCGAAGGCGCGTTGCGAGGCGGCTCGCATCGTTGGGTCGCTGAGAGCTCGCGGTTGCGTCATGAGCAGCGCCTGGAGTTCCGCCTCGTCCAGGCCGGGGACCTGGGTTCGCCAGCCACTTTCAAGCTGCCAGCCACCCTGTGCTCCGCGAAGAGCCGAGATCGGCACCTTGGCAGCGCTCAGAGCCTCCATGTCCCGATGTACCGTTCGCTGCGAGACTTCGAGGCGGTCGGAAAGCTCGCGGCTGGTAAGGCGGCCTTTGGCCTGCAGCAGCATCAGCGCGGAGAGGAGCCGGTCGGACTTCACGGAGAGCAGTGATCCCTTCGGTACAACTTTTTTAGTGTGTCAGGTTAATTATGACACTTAGTGTCATATATCCAAATTTAGTCTTTTCTCAGTGATGCGAGAAAGGAATTCAGCATGACCAATCAGGACCGTACCGGAGTGGATTTCTTAAACCGCGACGAACTCTCCTTCCCGCCCTTGTCCGGCCGCCCAACCGCGAGCGGCGATTCGGAAGAGATGTTGAAGCTCATGACGGAAAATGTGCGGCTGCAGCACCTGGTTGCCGAGTTGCTGATTGAAAATCAGCAGCTCCGCCAGAGACATTGCGGGCCCAGGAAAGAGGCCGAAGGTATCGGCACGGTGTGCGCTCACACTCATCATCCGCGCGGCGATTAGCGAGATGCGATCGGCTTGCTTGGCGGCGATCATTTGGCGTATCGACATAGACCCGCTAAAATGAGAGGCAGGCCGATGTAGCTCAGTTGGTAGAGCAACTGAT
>CAVSQQ010000002.1:0-159962 GCA_963730135.1 uncultured Acidobacteriaceae bacterium | reverse complement strand
CATGGCGAGATTGCAGGGCACGATCCGTGGGATGCATGGACGCTGGAGTGGGCGACGCCGTCTCCGCCGCCGGCTTACAACTTTGTCGTGGAACCGACCGTGAACAGCCGGCGACCGTTGTGGGACCCTGAAACATCCAGACGATCAGGACGTGGACTACGAATGATGCAGACGACCAGTACGATTCCGGTTAGCGCGCAAGGCGCCCCGCCGTGGGTTTTGCCGAGCCGCGGCATTGTGGGGATGAAGCCAGCCCATTGTGGCGGAGTCGGCGATCTTTCTTATTTTTGTTGTTGCGTACATCTACTACATTGGCAAGAGTCTGAGCGGACCTACGCCGGCACAGGTGCTCGATCTGCCGATCCTGGGCACGATCTGTCTGCTCTCAAGCAGCTTCACCGTTCACTTGGCGGTGAGTACGGCTGCGCAAGGCGAATCTTCGCGGGTGCACGATATGGCTGGCGGGCACGGTACTGCTGGGGCGATTTTTTTGATGACGACGGCGCGGGAGTGGTATCACCTGATCCACGACTTCGGGCTGACGATTCGCACCAATCTTTTTGGAACGACGTTTTATTCCCTGGTTGGGCTGCACGCGACGCACGTGGTGATTGGACTGATCATGTTGACGATCGCGCTTGCGCTGTTGGTTGGCGGGCGGGTGCAGGAGAAGCATGCGGAGCGGCTGGAGGTGTTGTCGCTCTATTGGCACTTTGTCGATGGGGTATGGGTGGTTGTGTTTCTGGTTGTCTACGTATTGGGCAGATAGAGTTGCAAGGCAGGCGGAGCGAGGAGGAAGTCGATGGACGAGCTTGGCGGTACGCGCGGGCAGGGATTGGCGGACGATCATTCCCAGCCGACGGACACGGTACAGCTTCCCGCGCCTACTGCATGGCCGATGGTGCTGGCGCTGGGATTTTCGTTGATGCTCACGGGAATGGTGACTCACTGGGCGATCAGTTTGCTGGGTCTGATCATGGCGGTGCCGGGGGCCGTGGGGTGGTTCTTCGAAGCGCTACCGCATGAGCATCACGTGTATGTGGATGTGCATGCGGATGTTGTCGAGATCAGAAGCACGCGGGAGACGCTATCGCATTTGCCGCTGAGTGAACGCCACCGCAAGCTGTTGCCACTTGAGACATTCAGCGTGATGGCGGGAGTGAAGGGTGGGATCTCCGGTGGCATCGCGATGATTGTGCCGGCGGCGCTGTTCGGCTACCTCAAGTATCACAGTGTCTGGTATGCGGCGAACCTGCTGGCGGCGGGCGGGTTTGTGAACTGGGGGGTGCGCCAGCAATGCGTTTATGGCGCAATTTCATCTTGAAGGTCTGCTGGCGGCGATGGCGATTCATGGGCTGACGTCGGTGTCGATCGGGTTGCTGTATGGAGCGATGCTGCCAATGTATCCGCGGAAGCCGATTCTGACGGCCGGATTTATTGCGCCGTTTTTGTGGACGGGCATTTTGCACTCGGCGCTGGGGATCATCAGCCCGATTTTGAATGAACGAATCAACTGGCCGTGGTTTGTTGTGTCGCAGATTGCGTTCGGACTGGTGGCTGGATTTGTGGTGAATCTGCAGGTGAAGGTGCGAACGCCGCAGTTTCGTTCGCTGCCGTTTTCGATACGCGCTGGATTGCACACGCAGGATGAGGACGAGGCGCCATGAGAGTGGCCTCGACGGGAATGAGTATGCTGAGCGCCATAACGCTGGCGGTGGTTGCACTGGCGGGTTGCAGTCGCATCCCTGGACGACCCGGGCCTGGTCCGGAGGTGTTGCGGCCTGACGAGGTTCTGGATTTTCCGACACTCTATAGAGCAAACTGCGCTGCCTGCCATGGGAGAAAACGGCAGAGGTGGCGCCGCGATTGCGCTGGCGAATCCTGTGTATCTTGCTGTCGCGGGAGAGGAGAACCTGCGGGCAGATCATGGCGAAAGGAGTCGCAGGCAAGCTGATGCCTCCCTTTGCCAAGAGCGCAGGCGGAATGTTGACGGACCAGCAGATTGGCGTTGTGGCGCGTGGGATGATGGAGAAGTGGAGCAGGCCGGATCTTTTCTGGAAGGACTTTGCCTTCGTATCAGGCGACGTTGCCGGGCGATGCAGCAAGGGGGCAAATCGCCTTTGGCACATTCTGCGGGCGATGTCATGGAACGGAGGGTGAAGGATCCGCCGGAGATTTGAAGAGCGGAACGGGAAAGCGGCGATCGATCGTCGACGGGAGTTACCTTGCGCTGATCAGCGATCAGGCGCTGCGCAGCATTACGATTGCGGGACGACCCGATGAGGGAATGCCGGATTGGCGCAGCGACGGCGCGCAGCCAATGACGGACCAACAGATTACCGATGTGGTTGCGTGGCTTGCGTCGAAGCGCATCGCGCAGCCAGGCCAGCCGTATCCGACGCCAGCCGTAACGCAATTTGAATTTTGTAACGTAAGAGATCGCAGGAGCAGACGCGATGGAGCCGATGGAACAAAATACGCAGGCTGAGCAAATCGTAAGAAGCGAGCCGGAGAGTGTGCGAAGTGCGAAACACTCGCGGCGGGCGTTTCTGTTCAAGCTCTCGCTGCTGGCTAACGGAGCGGTGGGCGCGGTGCTGGCGGTACCGATTATTGGATTTCTCCTGGGGCCGATAAAAAAGAGCTCAAGTGAAGACTCGTGGATATCGCTTGGGAAAGTGGGTGATTTTCCAGAGGGCGAGACGCGGCTGGTGAGCTATCGCAATCCGGTGACGACGCTATGGGATGGGCAGACGGGCGATGTTCCGTGCTGGGTGAGACGAGTGTCGGGCACAACGTTCCAGGTGTTTGCGATCAATTGCGCGCACCTTGGATGTCCGGTGCGGTGGTTTGCGCAATCGAGGCTGTTTCTCTGTCCTTGCCATGGAGGCGCGTACTACGAAGATGGAACGCGCGCGTCGGGACCGCCGGAGCGTGGCTTGTTTGAGTATCAACACAAGATTGTGGGCGATGCGCTGATGATCAGCGCGGGCAGGATGCCGACGTTGGCGAATGAGGCGAAGGTGGATGTGCCGCTGACGCAGATTACGGGTGCTGAAAAAGCCTGCAGTGCGGCTGAGTTCATTGAAGCAACCGAAGCCGAGGTGTGGATCATGCCAGGATTAACAACGCGGCATGGAGATTTACGGCTGGTTTGAACAGCGTCTCGGACTGGGGAAGCCCATTATTGAGATGGCCGAGCACGAGGTGCCGGAGAACACTTCGAGCTGGTGGTATGTGTTCGGGAGCGCGGCTACGGTCTTGCTGATGTTGCAGGTGGCGACGGGAATTCTTCTGGCGCTGGTGTATACGCCTTCGGCAAGTCATGCATGGAACAGCCTGGACTTTCTGGATCACAGTGTGAGGCTGGGGTGGTTTCTGCGCGCGATTCACGGGTGGGGGTCGGACTTTATGATCGCCGTCGTGCTGGTTCACATGGCGCAGGTCTTTTTGTTCGGGGCGTATAAGTTTCCGCGCGAGTTGACGTGGATGGTCGGGGTATTTCTGCTTCTGCTGACACTGGGAATGGCGTTTACCGGGCAGGTGCTGCGCTTCGATCAGGATGCGTATTGGGGGCTTGGAATTGGTGCGTCGATTCTGAGCCGCGTGCCGTGGATCGGCGGCTCGCTGGTGGAACTGATGCTGGGCGGACCGATCATTGCAGGGCCGACGCTCACACGTTTTTTTGCGCTGCATGTGTTCGTGATTCCCGGGACGCTGCTGGTGCTGGTCGGGTTGCATCTGTGGATGGTGCTGCGGCTTGGCATCAATGACTGGCCGATGCCGGGGCGGATTGTGCGAAAGAGCACGTATGACAGCGAGTATCACGAACTGACGCAGAAGACGGGCATTCCGTTTATTCCTGACGCGGCGTGGAAGGATGCGATTTTTGCTGCGGCGATTATCCTGTCGGTTATTGCGTGTGCCCTTCTGTTCGGACCGTTCGGACCGACAGGGCAGCCGGACCCGACGATTATTCAGACGGCGCCGAAGCCTGATTTCGCATTTCTGTGGATCTACGCTGTTTTGGCCTATCTTCCGCCGAGCCTGGAGACTCCGATTCTTTTTATTGCTCCGACGGTTGCGATTTTTGCGATGCTGCTGCTTCCGCTTGTGGCAGGCGAGGGAGAGAAGCATTGGTCTCGCCGTCCCGTTGCGGTGCTGATGCTTGCTGTGATCGCGGTGACGCTTGGGATCTTCACGCGGCTGGGCACATATACGCCCTGGAGTCCCATCATGGATGCGTGGACGAGAGATGCGATTCCCATTACCTATCTGCACGGCCGGACGCCGCTGGAGAGGCAGGGGGCGATCGTTCTGCAGGACAAGCAATGCCGGAACTGCCATTCGATTGGCGGGGAGGGTGGTTTGCGCGGTCCTGCGCTGGATGCGATTGCGGCTCGCATGACGGAGGACCAGATTATTCGCCAGGTGCTGCAGGGGGGCGGCAATATGCCCGCGTACGGCAATGCGCTGAGCCCCTCCGAGACGACGGCGCTGGTGCGATTTCTTACGACACTGCGAGGCAACGATCTGCCGCGAGCGATCGATGCGTCGAGACATGCGATCTCTTCCGGAGAGCCGTCGGCAACGGCGCCTAAGACGGCCAAATAGACGCACCGCATTTACTCTCATTTCATGCCTCCTGAGTATCGAGCCATCTTTGCCGCATGGTCTCCTCCGGTTGTTGTGACTGGAACGCTGACGATCTGCGGCATCGTTTATGTGCGGGGCTGGTTTGCGATCCGAAGAACGCGGCCGCAGCAATTTCGGGCGTGGCGGCTGTGTGCCTTTCTGCTGGGGCTCGCCGTTATCTGGAATGCGATTGCGTCGCCGCTCGATGGCTTCGCGGACGCGCTGCTGAGTGCGCATATGGTCGAGCATCTTCTGCTGATGTCCTTCGCGGCGCCGCTTCTTTTGTTGGGCTATCCCGTGGTGCCGCTGCTGCGTGGGCTTCCTCGCGGAGTTACAGTTCGGCTGCTCGGGCCGTTGATCCGAATCAGGTGGCTTAGTCGGCTGGGTCACCTCATGATCGTGCCGTTGATTGCATGGCTGGCAATGAACCTGGCCTTTCTTGGCTGGCATGTGCCCGCCGCCTATGACTTCGCTCTCGAGCACGAGCATTGGCACGAGGTGGAGCATCTGTGTTTTCTGGGAACATCGATTTTGTTCTGGTGGCCAATCATTCGTCCGTGGCCTACGCGCGAAGATATTGCCGGCTGGCTGCTGCTCTTATACCTGGTGATGGCAGACATCGTGAACACGGCGCTGTCCGCGTTTCTTGCCTTTTGCGATCGACCTGTCTATCTCTACTATGCAAAAACGCCAAACGCGTTTCACATCTCGCCGCTCTCCGACCAGCGAGCCGGCGCCGTGGTGATGTGGGTTGCAGGGTCGCTGGTCTTTCTCATCCCCGCGCTGCTTCTGGTCATTCAGCTTTTGCAACGTGAGGGGCAGAGGCCAACCCGCGAACTTTCCCAGTAGCAAAGTCGGTTGGCTGCCCAAAGTTTTCTTGTGATGCATGACAAAACCCGGACAATTCGGCTGTGATGACCGGATTATAATTTCGATGCTGTTGGCACTGGAAGGCCTCGATTGACGATCGCTACGATGAATCACCTGGATGTACTCGAAGCAGAAGGCATCTCGATTCTGCGAGAGGTAGCGGCCGAGTTCGCCAGGCCCGCACTATTGTATTCGATAGGAAAAGACTCCTCCGTTTTGCTGCGCCTGGCGCAGAAGGCGTTCTATCCTGCGCAGATTCCGTTTCCTCTTCTTCATATTGACACGACCTATAAGTTTGGCGAGATGATTGCATTTCGCGACCGCATCTCTGCTGAGCCTGGGGTTCGGCTAATCGTTCACACGAATTGGGAGGCGATCGATGATGGAGCGAATCCTTTTCAGCTGGGAACGAAACGGTGTTGTGCCTTGTTGAAGACCAAGGCGTTGCTCGATGCATTGGAAGAGAACGGAATTGACGCTGCGATAGGCGGAGCGCGACGCGATGAAGAAAAGTCGCGAGCCAAGGAGCGAGTGTTTTCGGTGCGCAACTCCAGGGGGGAGTGGGAGCCGGAGCATCAGCGTCCTGAAGTGTGGGATATCTACAATTCGCGACTGCAGCACAGGCAGAGCATGCGGATATTTCCGCTCTCAAACTGGACGGAACTGGATGTGTGGGAGTACATCCAGCGAGAGAGCATCCCTGTGGTTCCGCTTTACTTTGCCGCTGAGCGCAACATGCTGGTGCGGGGCGAATTTTTGATTCCGCTTGAACACGCCATCGACCTGCTGCCCGGGGAAAGGCCGCAGAAGGTGATGTGCCGCATGCGGTCGCTAGGCTGCACTTATTGCACGGGGGCCATTCGGTCAACGGCAAGTACTGTCGAGGAGATCGTTGAAGAGCTGAGGCATTTGAAGCGGTCTGAAAGGGAGAATCGCGTTATCGATCACGATCAGGAAGGCTCGATGGAGCTGAAAAAACAGGAAGGGTATTTTTAGTGTCCACCGAACAGAAGGGCTTATTGCGTTTTCTGGCGGCTGGCAGCGTGGATGATGGAAAGTCCACCCTGATTGGTCGGTTGTTGTATGACGCAGGCGGGGTGTACGAGGATCAACTGGCTTCTGTGCAGCGAGCTTCGGAAGAGAAGGATCGCAGCCTGGATTTTTCTCTGATCACTGATGGCTTGCGAGCGGAACGCGATCAGTCCATCACGATCGATGTCGCTTATCGCTACTTCGCAACGGCGCGAAGAAAGTTTATTGTTGCCGATGTTCCAGGTCACGCCCAGTACACACGGAACATGGTCACCGGCGCGTCGACGGCTGACCTTGCCGTTCTCCTAATCGACGCGCGGAAGGGAGTATTGGAGCAGACTCGGAGGCACGCGTATATTGCGTGGCTGCTTGGAATCCGCCGCATTATCGTTGCCGTCAACAAAATGGATTTGGTGGGAATGGAGCAATCGAAGTTTGTTGCACTCTGCGAGGAGTATGCAGAAGCGGCGAGGTGCCTGGATTCGGTGGAGACCCACTTTGTTCCAATATGCGCACTCGAGGGAGACAACGTGGTGTCGCGGAGCGAGAGGTTGCCGTGGTATGAAGGCCCGACTCTGCTTGATCTGCTGGAGACGATATCGATTGGAACGGCTGATGACGACGCGGGTTTGCGGTTCATCGTACAACGTGCGATTCGCGCGGGCGATGATTTCTGCGGATATGCCGGCCGGGTGGTCGCGGGCGTGTTGCGAGAGGGAATGGAGATTGTCGCCATGCCATCGCGACAGCGGGCCCGAATCAGCCAGGTGTCGCTGTACACGCAGGTGCTGGACTATGCGCAGCCGCCGCAATCCGTAACCCTGACGCTCGATGATGATCTCGCAGTGGATCGTGGGGATATGCTGGCGGCGCCAGACGATCTTCCTTCTGCGACGACGTGCGTGACGGCGAACCTGATCTGGATGTCTCGCACCCCGTTGCGGATCAACGCTCCTTATCTGATTAAGCAGACGGCGCAAACGATGCCGGGCGCTGTCTCACGGTTGTTCCATCGGATGGATATCGATACGTTCAGGCAGGTTGCATCGGAGACGCTGGAGATCAATGAGTGCGGCCTGGTGCAACTGGAGATGCAGCGGCCAATGCTGTGCGACAGCTACGCTCAAAATCGCACGACGGGAAGCTTTATTCTGATCGATCCCGGAGACAACGACACGGTTGCCGCAGGGATGATTGTGGAGACTCACCCGCGACCGGCGGAAAACAGTACGGTTGAAAGCGGCCTGGCGCCGGGGCAGCAGCAGCGGGGGATTACCGCATGGCTCACCGGTCTGAGCGGTGCAGGGAAGAGCACGATCGCTGAAGCCGTCTGCTCTGAACTTCTGGCTCGAGGTGTGCGGGCGCAGGTGTTGGATGCGGATGTGTTGCGCAGAGATTTGAATCGCGATCTCGGGTTTTCCAAAGAAGATCGAGACGAAAATGTACGGCGCATCGGGTTCTTTGCAGGGTTGCTGACACGCCAGGGTGTGGTGGTGCTGGTTGCGGCGATTGCACCCTACCGCGCAGCTCGGGAGGAGGTTCGACGGTCGATCGAGGATTTTATTGAGGTGTACGTGAACGCTCCACTTAGCGTATGTGAAGAGAGGGATCCGAAGGGCTTATACAAAAGGGCGCGTTCCGGCGAGCTCCATGGGTTTACCGGCATAGACGATCCGTACGAAAAGCCTTTGGCCGCGGAGGTTCAGGTGAACACGCACGAGCAGCCGTTGAACGCGAGCGTCGATGCCGTCCTCGACGCCATCCTCTCCCGGCTTGGGTAAATGGAACGCGTTGCGGTTACACTTTGCTTATGAGCGCTGTATTGAATGTCACGCTGATCTCATGTGCAGTTCTTGGGTTTCGGCATGGCTTTGACTACGACCACATCGCAGCCATCTCCGACATAAGCAGCGTTCAGGAAAAGACATCCACTGCTATGCGGCTGGGACTGCTCTATGCGCTGGGGCATGCGACGATGATCGCTCTGCTGGGCACGACGGTGGTAGTGTTCCAGCTCTCGTTGCCGCATCGCCTGGATTCGTGGGCCGAACGATTGGTGGGGCTGACGCTTATTCTTCTCGCCGGATACGTGATGAGCAGTCTGGTGTGGGGAAATCCGCAGAACATTCCTTCTTCGCGCGCTGCGCTGATTATCCGGGGCTACCGCAAGCTGCGCCGCAGAATCTGGCGCTCTGCTCCAAAGGGAGTCGTCGACTCCGTTGAGAATGACAACCTCAACTACACTGGCCCGATCGCCTTCGGCGTGGGTGTTATTCATGGCCTGGGGGCAGAGACGCCGAGCCAGTTGGCGCTTTTTTTGTTGGCAGCAAACCTTGGCGGCATCGCCAAAGGCATCAGCGGCTTGTCGATGTTTCTAGCCGGCCTTCTGGTGATGAATACGCTGATGACAGCATCAGCCTGCGGGCTCTTTCGCGGCGCCGCTCCTCATCCCAAGATGATGAGGTTCTTCGTAGGGTTGACCGCGGCGTATAGCTTTATTGTGGGTTGGGTATTTCTTCTTGGCTCTGCCGGATATCTTCCGTCGATCAGCTAGCGGGTGGGTGTGGATTGCGGCGGGAATCGGCCTAATTCGCAGGAGGGGCAGGCTTGCGATGGTCGACGATCTTATATCCTTGGGGAACCTGAAAGAAGGATGCATCCGGCTCTGCGGTGCTGATCTCGGTTACGGTAAACATCTGTCGTCCGAGTTGCGGCGTATCGAGCACGGAGCTCAGATTGATCCCCAATTCAGGCGAGAACCGATACTGCCGCACTGTCGACATAGGAAGATCGTTTCCCATCACACCTGAATTCAGCGTGGTCGTGTCGCGATACTCATGGACGGGCAGTCCCGCAAAGAACCCCGCACCCAAATCCTCGTGGGTATATGTTCCCTTGCCGTCCTTCAGCGGCGTGGACTTTAACCGCGTTGGATCAAAGCGGGCCGTTACCGATCCTGACAGCTTCAATAGCTCGCATACTTTTTGCCGAACGTTGCATTGATACAGCGTGTGAGCCACTGGATCCCCAATCTGAATCCAGCTCATCTGCGACGGAAGATTGCTGCCCTTGGGCGAGAGAAGCCAGCGCTCCTCGTAGATGCGCCCCACGCTGTCGCGCTTCAGCGGTCTGCTATTGACCACCGTATACGTGCCGCCATTGTTCATAGGCCGGGTCCACTCGGTAGCAAGGGTCAGGCTGAAAGGCGCATTGGCAATCAAGGGCACGAAGATACTTTGGAGTATCTCCTGGCCACCACCATCGGAAGCCGCTGTGCTGGCATCGTCCTGCGCCTGAACGGCACGGCCACCGGCTGCAAACAGCATCGCGGTTGCAAAGATGATCAGGCTTTTATTGAATTTGCCGCAGAAGTCAAAAGACATTCACACCTCACGAAAAACACAGCAAGGCCAGCTCGTTGAATCCATTCAGAGTACAGTAGCAGCCTGTCGCACCATACGCCAGCAAATGGCTCGATGTGGACGACGCGGGAAAAAACGAAGAGGGAACCGGAGCCACCCCCGCGTTCCCTTATTTGTTTCGTCGCCGTTTCCGGCTAAATGCTTGTAAGTTATTGGTTCTTTGGTTGCGGGGGTAGGATTTGAACCTACGACCTTTGGGTTATGAGCCCAACGAGCTACCGGGCTGCTCCACCCCGCTCCTTAACTATACCGTTATGAAGGAGGAAGGTCAATTATCCGAGGGCCGTTTTGAGGGTGGTTTTCGCCGCGTGCCGAGGGGGCGTTTCTCGCTACCAGTGATGTACTTGAGCGGAACTTCTTTCCAAAAAACGGGTCTTATTCATAGTATGGATGCAGCGCGAAAAAAGGCGTCGGAGGAAGGTATGTTTCAAAGCAGATTTTTTTCGAGATTCTCCATGTTCTCCATGGCACCGCTTTTGACGGCGGTACTGTTTCTGGCGGGCGGCGTTGGCGTGGCGCAGACTAAGTCGGCGGTGCCGGATGCGCAGGTTGAGGCCAATGTTTTGAAGGCATTGGCAGGCGCTCCTGAGTTGGCGGATCAATCGATCACATCGACCACGGTTTACGGCGTGGTGACGCTGAATGGGACGGTTCGGGATGAGTCGTCGCGCGATCTGGCCGAGCATCTGGTGGCGACCACAGCGGGTGTTCAGAAAGTTGTCGATCGGTTGACGGTCGGGACGCCGACGCCGCCCAGCAACGATGCGTCGCAGGGCGCTTCGAATCCAAATCTGCAATCCGACGGGACGATGGCGCCGCCCCAGGGACAGGCTCCTCCGGCGGTTCAGAACTATCCGAACGCTGCGGGTGCACCGCCCAATGGCACTGCGCAGCAGCAGGGGCAATATCCTCCCCAGCAGGGGCAATATCCTCCGCAGCAGGGGCAATATCCTCCTCCTCAGGGGCAATATCCTCCCCAGCAGGGGCAGTATCCGCCTCAGCCTTATGGCGCACCGAATGGGCAGTATCCTCCGCAGCAGGCAGGGCAGTATCCTCCGCAGTATCGCCAACCGTATCCTCCGCGACAGCCGTATGTTCCTCAGAGGGGTGGAGATGCAGTGGTTGTTCCAAGCGGCTCGACGCTGCGGATCCGGATCAACCAGGGGATGAGCAGCAAGAATACGCAGCCGGGCACGGGGTTTGATGGCGTGGTGTTGACCGATGTGGTTGCGGACAATGCGATTGCGATCCCGCGCGGCGCGACGATCCATGGGACGGTGGTGGATGCGCATACAGCCGGGCAGTTGAAGGGTAAGGGCGAGTTGAAGTTGCAGCTTACAGATGTGGAGTTTGGCGGCAGGACGTATCCGGTGGCGACAGATTTCTGGTGGCACGAGGGTATTGATAAGACAGGGAATACGGTGGGCAACACACTTGGGCTGGCGAGCGTTGGGGCGTTGATTGGCGCGGTTGCCGGCGGCGGCGTGGGCGCAGCGGTCGGCGCGGGCGTTGGTGGGATTGCGGGTCTGGGTGTGTCTTCGGCTTCCGGCAAGGGGGAGGCGTCGATTCCATCGGAGGCGATCGTGAGCTTCCATCTGACTCAGCCGGCGGATGTTACGACGGCATCGCAGGCAGAGCTGAACCGGTTGGGCGCGGGTGTGCCGGCGCCACCGCAGATGCAGCGGCGTTATCCGGCCTATCCGTCGCCTCCTCCGCCGTATCCTTACCCGTACTATGGGCCGGCGTATTACGCTCCGCGGTAAGATTTCGCCCAAAAAAATTGGAAGGCCCGTGAGACCGGTTTTCAGCGGTATTACGGGCCTTTTTTGATGGGGGTTGGAGAAAAACGGGTGTTTTGGCGTGGTGTTTTGCTGGTGAAAACGTGGTGAACGATGTCGTTATCGTGGTGTTTTGACGCCATGTTTTCGGGCGCTGAAAAACATGCCACTATTGTCAACTTTATTTTGCGATAGGAGAACCAAGCAACGACAGGCGCAGGATAGGAGTCTAGGAGGGCAACCAGATCGCGTCGACGTGAACCGGTATCTCGTTCTTGATGGGGATTGTGAGGAATGAGGGCGGGGTGATCTTGAAGTCCTTCAGGGTGGAGGGAACCGTGCCTTTGATGTGATGGGACGTGCCCTCGATACTCTGGGTGAAGGGCACGTGAGTGTAGTGCGCGGTGTTGCCGGCGAACTGAACTTCGAGATCACAGTCGAGTGTAGGCGATGTAAGTCCGGCTTCGGGAAGGCTGAGGCGAACGGTGACGAGCGGGAACTCGGCGCCGCGGGTGACCTGAAGCATGTGGAGGTCGCGATTACTGTCGCCGGAGTCGAAGGATTTGACGGGAACGGCTAACAGGAAATTGCATTGCCCGGCCTGGCAGATGCCTTTGCCTTTGGCGGCGTGGCTGACCCCATCGACCTCGTGCATTGGATGCGACATGTGATAGGTGAGGGTCGAGGAGCCGAGAATCCACGTGTGGTCTGCCTGGGCGAGAGCGGGCAACGTAAAGAACAGGAGGACGAAGAGGCGGCAGTTTTTCATAGGCTAAAACTTGAGATGGATGGGCCAGGAGACGGCGATGATGGCAGCGCCGTAGGACGCAGCGGTGACGACTGCCACCGCGGAGTGGGCCGAGGCGATACCGTGGACTTTCTGGCCGCTGTTGATCTGGTTGAATGCGATGGCGCCGAGGATGGGAGTAAGAACCATTCCGGGGGCGTGGAGATAGATGAGGTACTTGTGCAGTTTGATGCCGCCGCGTGCCGGTTCGTTAGAGATTCTGGGAGCGCGGATAGCGTAGAGAGCGGTTGCGGCATACATGCCGACGGCAACGCCGCCAATAGCGACGTGGACGTCCCGTGAAGTTGTGTTGCCGTAGTTGCCGTGCTCGGGCGGTGCGCCGACGGAACTGATGCAGGCGGCAGCGACGGGGATAAGAGTGATAAGGCCGAGGCGCTGATGGATCTTCAACATCTCGGTCCGCTTGTCGAGCAGCTCCTGTTGCTTGTTGTCGCTGTGCATTTGCTGCGAGGTGAGGCCAAGATCGGACAGGGAGGGTGTGGCCGGCTGGGGCGGAGGAGTCTGAGGAGTTTGGGGAGTTTGGGGAGTCTGGTCGCCTGGCTTCGGCTTGTCTTGCTGCTTATCGGGCTGTTGCGGAGTCTGTACGGAGCTGGACTCGTCTGCCTGGGGTGCAGTGTCCCCGCGGAGCAGGATCGCCGGGGAAGGAGCATCCGGCAGGTTCGAATCGGGCGTCTCGGACTTCGCTACTGTCTCTGCCTGACTTTGTGCCTGCCTTTGGACCACGGTCTGCGCCTGGAGCGAAGCGGAGATTCCCGACAGAGCCAGAAGAGCAATTCCGCCGATTAAAATACTGGCCCAACTAACCGAAATCTGCCTGAGGACCGCCAACGTAAATCTCCGTTCCTGTGCTTATGCTTATGGAAGAGCCTCAAATGGAAGGGGCAAGACAGCCGAGCATCAGTTGCAGGTGGGATGGACACAACGCGTTGATCGTCGACGTTGCATTGCTGACGGGATGGTATCACCTTAATCCTTTTGACGCGCAGATGTATTGGCGTGGGGTTGCCAGACGCTCATTCGAGATGCAGCGACACTGCGCTTCCAGGTTCTACAGTTTGCTGACGTCGACGTAGCCGGTGTCTACTGCGAAATCGTCTTGCCGCTGAGGAACTGCCTGGCGGGATCGACGCGGACGTCGAGGTGGCAGTAGAGCAGGTCGTTGTTGGCGCGATAGGGACCGTAGCTGCCGAGAGGATTCAATTTTGTATACATTTGCGGTAGTTTGGAATTGGCGAAAACAAGGTTGCCGGAAGCGCCGTTTTTCGGGCACAGCCCATTTAGGACGGCTGCCGATCACCTGCGCATAATCTCATTGGTTCCCATATCCTGATACTCTCAAGTCCAATGAAGTACGGGTATCCAAGGGACGGCGTCGGTCCGACATCTCGTTTCTTCAAGCGATATGTCCGAATCTCGCTTGTTCTGGCTGGTCTTGCGCTCGTCTGTTTCGCACCCGCGTCCCATGCCCAGGTCAGAAAAAACGTCCTTATGATCAGCATTATCGGACCATCCCATCCTGGTCCGTTGATCGTGAACAATCAGATCACATCGACGCTGCAAGCAGATCCGCGGTTCCAGGTCGAATACTACTGGGAGAACCTGGATGTCATTTATCACCCGGAAGAGTGGCGGGAGCAGCTTAATCTCCTTGTCGAGAAGTATCGCCACGTCAAACTGGACCTGATTGTGTTGGTGGGGCCGAACGCGGTCCAGCTCCTGGCGGAGCCGGAGGCGATATTCCCGGATGTTCCGGTAGTATTCTGTTGCGCCATTCCAAGCATGGTCGACGAGATAGCCGATAAACGAGCGACAGGCGCGTGGTTTCAATTGGAACCCGCGAAAACGGTGGAGGCTGCGCTGGGTTTGATACCGGGAACCCGCCACCTCTTCGTGGTCGCGGGGCAATCCGATTATGACCGAGACCTCACCGCGGTAGTAAAGACGGACCTCATCCCTTATGAGAACAAGCTCGACGTCACTTACCTGACCGACCTGGCGATGAGCAAGCTGCTTGAAAGGTTGAGGCATCTTCCTGACCATTCCATCGTTCTTTTTCTCTCCTTCTTCAAGGACGCAGAGGGGCGGGAGTTTCTCAGCACCGCCGAGGCCCTTCCCATCATCGCTCGCGCCGCGAATGCTCCTGTCTTTGGCGTAGCCGACACCTATCTGGGCCGCGGCATTGTCGGTGGATTTGTGGTCAGCGCCGAAGAACAGGGCAAGATCGTGGGCCGCGATGCCCTGGAGATCTTCGGGGGAAAGCTGCCGCAGGACATTCCCGTCGTGCATGGTCCTAGTCTTTATCTGTTCGATTGGCGCGAGTTGAAGCGATGGAAACTGGATGAAAGCAGGCTCCCTGCCGGAAGCACCGTTCTGTTTCGACAGGCGACTCTGTGGGAACAAAACAGGAAGACCTTCCTGACCGGATTGCTGGTCCTTGGGAGTCTGAGCGTCCTGACCATCCTTCTTCTGTTCGAACGGAAGCGGCTTCATGCCACAAGAAACGAGCAGATACGCCTTAGCGGCATGCTCATCAATGCTCAAGAGGTTGAACGTGCCCGGGTGGCATCCGAACTGCATGATGATTTCAGTCAGCGGCTGGCTATGCTGTCGCTCGGATTGGAAAACGCTGCTGAAATGGTTCCCGAGTCCCCAACGGAAGCAAACCGGCAACTGCACGAGCTAATGAACTCCGCCGACGAGTTGGGCGCCGATCTGCATACCCTGTCGCACCGGCTGCATTCTTCGACACTTGAGGCGCTTGGCCTGACTGAGGGAGTGGCGGCATTCTGCAAGGAATTCACCGCTCAACGAGGAATCCAGGTTGTATTCTCCCACGAGGACGTGCCGCGTTTTGTGCCTCCTGACATTTCTCTGTGCCTGTTTCGCATCGTCCAGGAAGGACTCAGGAATGTCCAGAAACACAGTGGAGCAGCGAATGCGCAGGTGAGAATCGAGACGATGAATGGCACTCTTCATTTATCCATCTCCGATGATGGCGCGGGCTACGATATTAAAAGCGGTGCGGGTCGCCAGGGGCTCGGTCTGCGGAGCATGCGGGAGCGGGTGCATTTGATAGGTGGACGATTCGAAATTCATTCGAAAGCTCGAAAGGGGACCCGGATCGACGTATGGGCGCCGCTGACAGAGTGACATTGTGCATGGAGGGATTGTGACGTTTGGATGTCTTGAACTTGTATAATCCGCATCACCTATGGCTCTACCTGCCGGCGTAAGACTGGGTGTCTATGAAGTCCTCGGGCTCGTAGGGGCCGGCGGGATGGGCGAGGTCTATCGAGCGCGGGATACGATTCTGAAGCGCGACGTGGCGATCAAAGTATTGCCTTCCTATGTTTCCCAGGATCCTGACCGGCTGCGGCGTTTTGAGCAGGAGGCGCAGGCAACAGCGGCGCTGAACCATCCCAACATTCTTGCGATCTACCAATTTGGCGATTTCGAAGGCGCACCTTACCTTGTCTCGGAGCTGCTGGAAGGAGAGACACTACGCGAGATGTTGAAGCGCGGGCCGGTTCCTGTTCGCAAGGCGATTGATTACGGCGTGCAAATCGCCAATGGTTTGGCGGCAGCCCATGAGAAGCGGATTGTTCATCGCGATCTGAAGCCGGAGAACCTTTTTGTCAGCAGAGATGGCAGGGTGAAGATACTGGACTTCGGTCTGGCGAAGCTGAAGCGGAGCCCAGCAGAAGTTGGCACCAATGCACCGACGCAATCCGTGGGATCCACACCCGGGGCAGTGATAGGAACCGTCGGCTACATGTCTCCAGAGCAGGTGCGCGGCGGGGAGATAGATCACCGTTGCGATATCTTCGCCTTTGGCGCGACGGTGTACGAGATGTTCTCCGGCAAGCGCGCATTTCAACGAGCAACCTTAGCCGAGACAATGACGGCGATTCTGAACGAGGATCCACCTGCAATTTCGTTGGTGTCACAGGACGCGCCACCGGGAATACAGCGAGTGGTGAATCGCTGCCTGGAAAAGAATCCCGAGCAGCGCTTCCAATCGGCCTCGGATCTGGCCTTCGCGCTGGAGACAATCTCGGACTCCGGCGTACATTCCGGCTTTGGCGCGGCAGGGCAGCCGAAATCACACCTTCCCTGGAGATGGTTCGGGGCAACGGCACTTGGTTTGGTTGTGGTCGCTGGGTTTGTGATGTGGTGGAGAACGCCTGCTCCAGCGCCAACGATCGACAGCGTAGTTCAGTTGACGAACGATGGCGAACAGAAACCGCTGAGCAATATTGTTACGGACGGATCGCGGGTTTATTTCACCGAGGGACAACCGGGGAGCCAGAGCCTCGCACAGGTCTCGGTCAATGGCGGGCCGACAGCCTTGATAGAGACAAAGCTAGTCAATCCCAAGATCGCGGCATTGGCGCCGGATGGTTCGTCTCTGCTGGTTTTTTCCGGCGGCTGGAGCATTGTGACGGATACGATGTGGTCGGTCCCATTGCCTGCAGGAGAGCCGCGCCAACTGGGCAACGAAGGGATGCAGGACGCGGCGTATTTCCCCGATGGCCGGATGGTCTACTTTCGCGATAACACGTTGTATAGCGCCGATGCAGACGGCAGTGAGCCGCGGAGAATCGCTTCGCTGGACAAAGTAAGGGGAACGCCGTGGAGGCCCGGGGTCTCGCCGGACGGAAAGCGGATCGTTTTCTCGATGTTTCTGAATGGCACGAACAACAACAACTCTGTGTTTGAGATCGGGTCGGATGGGAGGGATTTTCGCGAGATTGCCACTCCCGCCCCAGATGATTCCCAGTGCTGCGCGGTATGGATGCCGGACGGGAAGTTTATCGTCACGACAGCCGGACGCGGGATCAGCGGGGATATCTGGATGCAACCTGCGAAGCCGGGGATTTCTGTGCTTCCCCGGCCGATGCAACCCAGTCGGCTGACCAACGGGGAGCTCTCCTACCGGTTTGCGATTGTGCGCCCGAGCCGGGATGGAAAGCAGATTTTCGCGGTGGGCACCAAGTGGCGGGGAGAACTCGTCCGCTACGATATCCCGTCGAAGAGCTTTGTGCCTTTTTTATCCGGCATTGCGGCGACGGACGTGACCTTCTCGCGCGACGGGAGGTGGGTCAGCTATCTCTCGTATCCGGACCACGCGCTGTGGCGGAGCCGTGCGGACGGGACGGATCGGATGCAATTGACTTACCCTCCGATGGAAGTGATCTTCCCTTGCATCTCTCCAGATGGAACCAAGGTGGTCTTCGGAAACGGTCAGGCTGAGATGCACATTGTGAGCATGGAGGGCGGTCCGCTGCAGCGAGTTGGGGACAAGGGCATTTATCCTACGTGGTCGCCGGATGGAAACAAGCTGGCCTTCGGTGTGACAACGGCCACAAGCACAGGTCATGCCAATACTTTCGAGCTGCGCACCTTCGACTTGCGGACGGGTAAAACTTCTGTGATTCCTACCCAGGCACAGATGATGGGCGCGTTCTGGGTGACGCAAGACACGCTGGTGGCTGCGAACAACGATTCGACGAAGTTCCGGACCTTCGATTTGCAAACTGGAAGATGGTCGGATCTGATCTCCGGCTCTTTTGTGAATTGGTTTGTCTCGCCGGATGGCGAGTATCTCTACTACACGACCAGCGGCTCGGACTCGAAGGTCATGCGGCTTCGTTTCGCCGACCATCACGTGGAAACGATCGTACCGAACCTGAAGGACCTTCGCCGAGTGGTGGACCCGGTGGCTTTGACAGCCCAGATCAACGTCGCGCCGGATGGCTCACCTATCTTTACTCGCGACACAGGCAGCCAGGAGCTCTATGCGCTTAAATTGCGCTGGCGCTGAAAGGTGAAACTGTCCTATTACTTTGCGGCTTGTTTCGCGAATGGGGCTGCCTTCTCCGGCTTTCCCGAGTCTTTGTAAAACTGCACGAGCCATTTGCGAGCCAGCTCGAGGTTGTAGCGGTCGGGGACGTCGATCGAGTCGTTCCTGGCGAGCATCCCCTTGTAGCCCTCGACGAGGAAAGGCTCGGCTTCGGCGAAATTCTTTTGTCCGGCGAGGCTTGCGCCGAGCAGGCTCTGAGCGCGGAAACGCTGCCAGTTGTCGGGCTGAACCTTGCTATCGGTCTGCACAGCCTCACGGGCGAGCGGTTCGGCCTGCGCGAATTTTTCCTGGGACACATAGGCCATCGCGAGATCGGCGGCGGCGATCATCGTATCCGGGCTTTCGTTGCCCAGGGCGTGGCGGCTCCCGGCGAGGACCTGGGTAGCGGATGTCTCGGCCAAGGCGTAATTGCCCTGCATTTGATAGATAGCGGCCAATTCCGAGAGGATTCCCAGGGTTTCCGGATGCTCGGGGCCGAGGGTGCGGCGAGCGGCCTCGAACGCCTGGTTGCAGAACTGCTCGGCCTGGGCATATTTGCCCAACGTGGCATTGGCGTAGGCGAGATTGGTCATGGTGATCAGCGTGTCGGAATGCTCAGGGCCCAGCACGCGCCGCTCGATTTCCAACACCTGGCTAAGGAGCTGTTCTGCCTGCGCGTTGTTTCCCTCTTCGCCGTATTCAGAGGCCAATGCGGATATGGTCTTGAGTGTGTCGGGATGGTCAGGGCCAATGATGCGGCGCTGAATCTCAAGCACCTGATTGAAGAGCTGTTCTGCCTGCGCGTGCTTGCCCTCACTGGAGTATGTAAGGGCAATGGACTGCATCGCAGCAACGGTAGACGGATGCTCCGGACCCAACACGCGGCGGTCGGCTTCCAGAACCTGGGTATAGAGCTGCTCGGCCTGGATATTTTTGCGTTCATACCGGTAAACGCTGGCGAGATTGATCATTGGCTTCAACGTGTCGGGGTGATCGGGTCCCTCAACGCGCCGACGGATCTCCAGAGTCTGAGTCAGGAGCGCCTCAGCCTGCGCGTACTTGCCCTGTTGGGAGTAGTCGGTGCCCAGGTTATTCATGGTGGTGAGCGTATCGGGATGCTCGGGACCCAGGACGCGCCGCTGGATTTCGAGCGTCTGACTGTGAAGCGCCTCGGCCTGCGCATACTTGCTTTCGTTCGCGTAGGTGCTGGCCAAATTGTTTGCGGTGTAGAGCGTGTCGGGATGCTCCGGACCTAGGACGCGGCGCTGAGTTTCGAAAGTGCCACTGAGAAGCTGCTCGGCCCTGGCGCTCTTGCCCTGAAGTTTATCGAGGGTCCCGAGGCGGCTCATGGTTCGGAGAGTTTTCGGATCCTTTTCACCGAATACCCGGCGATCGACATCCAGCGCGCGCTCGAACTGAGTCTGAGCCTCAGGGTATACGCCGAGATCCATGTAGGCCTGGCCGATGGTGTTTCGAATGGAGACCTCGACCTCGGGTTGTTGGTTGAATTTCCGTTCGACGCGCTGAGCGGCGCGGTCGAGTACCGTGCGGACCTTGAGATTGGGATCGGGCTTCGACTGGTTGGTGGGGTTAGCCTGGCCGAGCAGATCATTTTGCAAGAAGTCGTTGACTGCCCGGGCGATGGCAGCCTCCTTATTGGCGCGGATGCCCTGCCGGATGCTTACGACCGCCGCCGCGATGAACACGAGAGCGAAGGCGGCAGCGGTGATGAGGGCGACCCGATAGCGTCTGGAGAACTTACGGGCGCGATAGCCGAGGCTGGGCGCGTGAGCGGTGACAGGCTCATTGCGCAGATAGTGCCCGATGTCGGCGGCGAGCTCTGAGGGAGTGGCGTAGCGGCGTTTGCGATCTTTCTCAAGAGACTTCAGTACGATGACGTCTGCGTCGCCGCGCAGTTGCCGGGACAGGGCGGGTATGTCGGCGCCACGGTTTTGCGCGGTGACAGCCGACTTGTCGCCGAGGGTGCGCACCTTCGTGCTTGGCCGCAGCACATCCTGATCGCGCAGCCGGCGCAACACTTCATCGTAAGCCAGCTTGTCGAGGTCCAGAGGCAGCGAGCCTACCAACAGCTCATAGAGCACGACGCCGAGCGAATACACATCGGTGCGCGTGTCGACATCCTGACCGGCGGAGTCGGCCTGCTCCGGGCTCATGTAGCCGAGGGTCCCGATGATTTCGCCCAGCCGCGTGTACATGGTTCCGGCACTGAGCCGCGAGGTCGCCCTGGCGACGCCAAAGTCGATGATGCGCGGCACCGGTTTGCCATCGACTTCGGTAACCAGGATGTTCGAAGGCTTGAGATCGCGATGGATGATGGCTTTCTGGTGAGCGTGCTGCACACCTTCGCAGACCTGAATGAACAACTCCAGCCGGCGCCGGGTGGGGAGCTTGTGTTTGTCGCAATATTCGGTGATGGGAAGGCCGACGACGTACTCCATCACGAAGTACGGCCGCCCTTCGGGAGTGGATCCGGCGTCGAAGACTTTGGCGATGGCGGGATGGTCCATCAAGGCCAACGCCTGACGCTCGGATTCGAAACGCGCGACCACTTCGCGCGTGTCCATGCCGGTCTTGATGAGCTTGATGGCGACGCGGCGACGCACCGGTTGGCGCTGCCCGGCCAGCCAGACCTCACCCATGCCGCCCTGGCCGATCAGCTCGAGCAGGTGATAAGGGCCGATATCGATTCCGGAGGTCAGGTCGGTTGGCGCGAAGCTGCGAGTGGTGAAGTCGTTTTCGCTGTTCTCAGCGTTCCCCGCAGTGTGCTCGGGCATGCCGAATGCGCCTCCTGGCGCTGAAAATACGAGGCCTGCGCTGAGTAAGGATGCGGGGGAATAGGCCGACTCCGCAATAGTACTCGCGTTGCCAGTGCCTGAAAAGCTCGGTTTGAGTGCGTGCAACTGTCAGTTGTCGACAACAGACCGATGCACTCATCCAGCTTCGGTGAACGCTCCAAAAGATCCGGCGCGGTACTGGTCGTCGCTGACGTGTTCCATCCATTCGACGACTTTGCCGTCGAGTTTTTCCTGGATGGCGATGTGGGTCATGGCGGTTTTGGGAGTGGCTCCGTGCCAGTGCTTTTCGTTGGGGGCGAACCAGACGACGTCGCCGGGGCGAATCTCCTGGACGGGTGCGCCTTCGCGCTGCGCCCATCCGAGGCCTGCAGTGACGATCAGGGTTTGACCGAGAGGATGGGTGTGCCATGCGGTTCGGGCGCCGGGTTCGAAGGTGACGGTGGCTCCCTGAACGAGTGCGGGAGCGGGAGCCTGAAAGAGGGGATCGATGCGCACGGCGCCGGTGAACCAGTCGGCTGAACCTTTGACGGAGGGTTGCTCGCCACAGCGTTTGATTTCCATTGGATGATGATAGCTCTGCTTGTTGTGAAGATTTAAGGGACGAGGTTTAAGTGGGGCTCAGGTGGGTTCAGGTAGAACGGAGGGATTGGATGGGGTCGGCGGATGCGGCGCGAGAGGCAGGAATTGCGGAGGCGAGGAGCGCGAGGAGCATCATGGCGACGATGGCGGCAAGGTAGACGAGGGGATCGGTGGGGCTGACTTCGAAGAGGAAGGAGGCGACGAGGCGTGACATTGCGAATGAGGCGATCAGACCAAAGGCACAGCCGAGAAGAGCAAGTTTTGCTGCCGAGAGGAGGATGAGCCGAACGATGGAGACACGCTGGGCGCCGAGCGCCATGCGGATGGCGATCTCCTGAGTGCGCATGGAAGCGGAGAATCCGACGACGGCGTAGATGCCGGTGATGGCGAGCAAGAGAGCGCCGAGGGCGAAGGCGGTGATGAGACTGGTGTTGAAACGGCGTGGCGCCTCGACGTTGGCGATGACCTCGGTCATGGGCTGGACCTGCTGCAGGGCGAGGAGGGGATCGACGGCGGCGACGGCAGCCCGCAGAGTCTGGATCATCTGCTCCGGCGGGAGGGTGGAACGGAGGGTGATGTAGCCACCGCCGGGGTTGGAGAGGTTGGCTTCGGGGGCGCCGGTCTCGGAGAGGATGGCAGGCTGGAGCGCGGGGAGATAGAACTGATCGTCGCTGGGTTCGTCGCGCGAGCCGGTTTTGGTGTCGGCGACGACGCCGATGACGGTGACCCAGGGGTAGCGCTTGGTGGGGTTGCCGACGTGCATGCGCCGGCCGATGGGAGACTGGCCGGGCCAGGAGTGTTTTGCCATGGACTGATTCACGAGGATGACGAGAGGCGCGTTGGCGCGATCTTCCATGGTGAAGTTTCGCCCTCGAGCAGGGGAATCTGCATGGCGCGGAAGTAGTCGCCGTAGGTGGAGGTGAACAGGGCGAACTGCAGCTTCCATTTCGCGACGGGTACGCCTTCGATGGTGTAGGCGGATCCGACGAAGCCATAGCCGGGGAGTGAGTTGGCGATGGCGACTGCGATGACTCCGGGTTTGCCGGCGAGACGGTCGGTGACGGCGCGGTTGAAGACGTCGTTGGAGGCTGAGGTGGGGTATTGGCTGAGGGGAAGCTGAAATCCGGCGATGAGGACGTTTTCGGGACGGTAACCGGGATCGATGGCGCGCATCTTCTGGAAGCTGCGCAGGAAAGTTCCGGAGAGGGTGAGGAGAACGAGGGCGATGGCGATCTCGGAGACGACGAGCGCAGAGCGCAGCCAGGAGTGGCTGGATGCGCCGGTGCCGGTGGGCACGCCCTCTTTGAGGCTTTCGACGAGGTTGGTGCGCATGGCGGCGAAGGCTGGAGCGAGGCTGCAGAGAGCTCCGGTGGCGAGGGCGAGGAGGAGAGCGAAGGCGACAACGGCGGCATCCATGGAGACGGAGTCGACGCGAGGCATGGATTCGGGCAGCAGATGCAGTGCGACGCGGATGGCGGTTGCGGCAAAGGCGAGACCAAGCAGGCCGCCGGCGAGGCTGAGCAGGAGGCCTTCGACGACGGATTCGCGGAGGATGGCGCTGGAACGCGCGCCGAGGGCGAGACGTAGGGCGTACTCGCGGCGGCGGCGAATGGCGCGGACGAGCAGCAGACCGGCGACGTTGACGCAGGCGATGAGCAGGACGATGGCAACAGCGAAGAAGAGCGTGCGGAGCAGAGAGCGGATGCGGGCGACCGCGTTTTCCTTGAGCGAGAGGACGCCGCCGGTGATGCGGAGGGCAGCCATGTTGGGCGCGCTGCGCACGATCTGCTGGGCGACGCGATTGGTGTCCTGGCCTGCCTGCTCAAGGCTCACTCCATCTTTGATGCGGCCGACCATCTCGAAACCCCAGCGGCCGGCACCGGCGTCGGAGAGCTCCTCTGGTGTGAGGCTCATGGGCACCCAGAGCTGGGATTGATTGAGTCGTCCGGCCTGCAGGGGAAACTCAAAGTTGCGCGGCATGACGCCGATGATGGTGTAGGGGCGGCGATCGAGAACGATTGAGCTGCCGAGAACGCTGGGGTCGCGATGATAGTGGTTGAGCCAGAGAGCGTAGCTGATGACGGCGAGAGGCTGGTGGGAGTTCTCTTCCTGCGGCGTGAAGGTCCTGCCGAGAACGGGTTGAACGCCAAGGGTGGGGAAGACGGCTGCGCCGAGGCGGGCGGCGTGAATCTCCTCGGGGGTTGCGCCGCCGGACAATTCGTAACTGGTGGTGACGAATCCGCCAAGGGAGGAGAAGGCGCTGGTGGCGTCAGAGTAGACTCCGATCTCGCGTGCGGTGACCGGGGTTCCGGTGCCGTTGCCGATGTGATCTCCGAGCAGGACGAGGCGATCGGATTGGGCGAAGGGGAGGGGGCGCAGGAGGATGCCTTCGACCAGGGAGAAGATGGCGGTGGTGGCTCCGATGCCGAGGGCGAGGGTGAGGATAACGGTGAGGGAGAAGCCAGGGGTTTTGCGGAGCTGGCGAAGTGCGAAGCGGAGGTTTCGGGTGAGAGCTCGCATCGTTTCTCCTGCTGCTGGCGGGCGCCGGGTGCAGAGGGCATTATAGCGTTCCGGAGCGGTGGATTGGGCAGGGGGAGAGTTGTGGGGCGAAGGAAGTTGATCAGAGTCGATCAGGGCGAACCGGTGGGCCAATTGCGGCTAAGGTGAATTCCGGGCGGCGCTGATTTATACTTGTATCTTGCCCTGCAACCGGCGTAGCGCGAGTTGGAAGAGTGCTTCGCAAGGTCCCGCAAAATCCCGGGCACGCACACGAGTTCCTCTTTTCGGGGGAATTCGGTGACGCGCGAAGCGAAGGTTCTAGCCCAGCATGATTCGTACTCTGCAGCAAGACAACCGTCTGATGAAGATTCTGTTTGCCGTCATTATTGGCCTGGCGGCCATAACGATGGTGATCACCCTTGTTCCCGGCATCTTCGATAATGCGTCGACCAACGATGCGACGGTGTATGCCACGGTGAAGGAGCCTGGGTTATTGGGGCGGATTATCGGGGAGAGCACGCCGATCAAGGTGCAGGAGGTCAATCAACTGGCCTCGCGACAGGCGCAGCAGCAGCACCTTCCGGAGGCGTTTATGTCTTACCTGGTGCCGCGCGCGGGGCAGATCCTGGTGCAGCGGGCAATCCTGAAGCATGAAGCCGACCGGATGAATCTGCAGGTGAGCGATGATGACCTGAGGCGGGAGCTGCAGACGGGGCCGTTTGCGCAATACCTGTTTCCCAATGGACAGTACATCGGCGATGAAGCGTACATGAACTTTGTGTCGAGCGCGTTCGGGAATCAGTTGAGCCGCTCGGATTTTGAGACGCAGGTGAAGAGCGACATGGAGCTGAACCGGCTGCAGGCGCTGATCACCGGCGGTGTGACGGTGTCGGACAATGCGGTGCGAGAGGCGTACAAGGTCGACGGCACGAAGGTGAAGTTCGACTACGTTGTGGTCTCGGCGGACGATGTTCGCAAGAACATCAACCCGTCGGACACGGACCTGCAGGCGTTCTTCAAGACGAATGCGGCACGCTACGCGACGGCGGTGCCGGAGACGAGAAAGATTGAGTATGCGGCGTTCGACGCGTCGAAGCTGCCGGGAGGCAAGCCGCAAATCTCCGATGCGGATGTGCAGGCCTATTACAACGCACACCAGGACCAGTACCAGGTAAAAGACCAGGTGAAGGTGCGGCACATTCTGATCGCGGTTCCTGCCGGCTCGGACGCGAAGACGGACGCTGCAGCGAAGGCGAAGGCGCAGGACATTCTGAAACAGATCAAGAGCGGGGGAAACTTCGCGGATCTGGCGAAGAAGAACTCCGACGACCCGGGCAGCAAGGACCAGGGCGGGGAGCTGGGCTGGCTGGATCGCGGCAAGACGGTTCCGGAGTTCGACAAGGTGGCGTTCTCGCTGTCGCCGGGACAGACGTCGGATCTGGTGAAGACGCAGTTTGGTTATCACATCCTGCAGGTGGAGGATAAGAAGACGGCGCATCTGCGTCCGCTGTCCGAGGTGAAGGCGGAGATTGTGCCGGTGCTGGAGCAGCAGCGCGCGGGCGCGGCAGAGCAGACGTTCGCCTCGGACCTTGCGGCCGATGCCAAGAAGAATGGCCTGGACAAGGCGGCGGCGGCGAAAGGCCTGAAGGTGGTGACGACTGATTACGTGGCGAAGGACGGGGTGATTCCGGGATTGGCAGACGGTTCGGCGCTGCTGGCGCAGGCATTTGCCGAAGTGAAGGGCGCAGACCCGGCTTCGGTTTCGACTGGCGACGGATTCGCGGTTTTTCAAGTGACGGATATCAAGGCGGCGCATGCTCCGGACTACGCGACGTTCAAGACGCACATCCTCGAGGACTACCGGCAGCAGCAGGAGCCGCCGCTGTTGAACGCGCAACTGACGAAGCTGGATCAGCGGGCGAAGGTGCTGAACGATCTTAAGAAGGCCGCGGCCGAGATGAACCTCGCAGTGAAGACGAGCGATCTGGTGGGCAAGGACGGTCAGGTGCCGGACGTTGGCGCGATGAGCGGACCGGGTTCGGTTGCGTTCACGCTGGCCAAGGGCGCGATCTCGGGGCCCATCAATACCGAGCAGGGCGGCGTGGTGCTCAGTGTTGTGGACAAAGAGGAGCCGACGGCGGAGGATATTGCCAAGAACTTTAATACGACTCGCGAACGGCTGTTGAACGATCAGCGGGAGGAGATCTTCCGCGTGTACATCGGCGAGCTGACCCAGAAGTACGAGAAGGGCGGCGCGGTGAAGTATGCGAAGCGGCAGCCGGGGCCGGGCTCGTCGCCGTTTGGGAACTAACGAGTTTCAGTCTATTGTTGGACGATACCCCAGGGATAACCCCCTGGGGTATTTCTTTTGGCGGATTGGGTGGCCTGTCTATGATGGGAGGCGAAGAGAGGCGTCTCGAAGGTGATCCTATGACCCACTCCAAGGCTGATGCTAGCGGCGATCTTTGCCAGGTGCTGGTGGAGAGTTATGCCGTCAATGAGCGAATGAATCAGATTGTTCTCGCGCAGCTCGACCCTGCTGCGTGGCGTGCGCAACTATCCGGAAGCAAGGGGCGAACGATCGCGGCGATCTTCACGCATGTGCATAACATGCGGCGAAAATGGTTGAGGTTGTCGGCTCCGCATATCAAACTTCCTGCCGCGCTTAACCGGACGACCTGCACGCAAAGGCAGGCACGGACTGCCTTGCTCGAGAGCGGCGCGCGCTGCTCTGAGATGCTCAGGGACGGTTTGGTTCGGCCTGAGCAGGCGGGGGCGGCGAAGCGAATTGCAATTTTTCACCGAGACGGCTGGGCGCGGGAATGGCCTGCAGGGCCGGCCATGGTGACGTATATGATCTCGCACGATGCGCATCATCGCGGTCAGGTGACGATGCTGGCGCATCAGCTTGGATTTCCGCTGCCGGTGAAGGCGGCCTCGGGGATTTGGGTGTGGGAGAGGCTCTGGAAAGAGTGCGGGTTCACGCATCCGCGATAGAGATCAGCCTTGAGGCTGATCCGACGATGTTGATCGCGACGACGTATGATTTCCGCATCTCAATTTGAAGAGATACAGGGTTTGAAGAGTTACAAGGGGGACGGGATGAGTGGGGAAGTCAGCAACCAGGAGCGGCTGTCGGGGGTTTTGCTGCATGTGACGTCGTTGCCGTCGTATGGAGGGGTGGGCGATTTTGGGCCGGCGGCGTATGCGTTCGTGGATTTTCTGGCGGCGGCGAAGCAGAGGTTGTGGCAGGTGTTGCCGCTAAGTCCGACGGGATATGGCAGCTCGCCGTATTCGGCGCTCTCGGCGTTTGCGGGGAATCCGCTGCTGATCAGCCTGGAAGTTCTGGTGCACGATGGCTGGATTGCGAGCGACCGGATTGGGGGATTGCCGGGGCACGATGGGCCGGCCGACTTTGGCGCGGCGCAGCGGCTGAAGCTGCCGCTGATCGAAGAGGCGGCGGGGAACTTTCTCGATCGGGCGCCGGGTGACAAGCGGGTGAGATTCCAGAAATTTTGCCAGGACAATATCTCGTGGCTGCCGGATTACGCGATGTTTAACGTGCTGCGGCGGATCTACCACTACGCCAGTTGGAATGAGTGGCCGGTGGAATATGCGCGGAGGCATCATGACGCGCTGACTGCGCTGATGAACCAGCATGGGCATGAGTTGGCTGTGGAGCAGGTGATTCAATTCTTCTTCCACGAGCAGTGGTGCGCGCTGCGCGGCTACTGTGCGGAGCGGAAGGTTCGCATTCTGGGCGATGTCGCGATCTTCGTGAACATGGACAGCGCGGATGTGTGGACGCATCCTGAGTTGTTTGAGTTGGATGAGAATCTGAAGCCGACACGGGTGTCGGGTGTGCCACCGGATTATTTTTCACCGACGGGACAGCGATGGGGAAATCCGCTCTATAAATGGGGGCTGATGAAAGAGCGTGGGTTCGACTGGTGGGTGGCGAGGATTCGGCGCGCGCTGGCGCTGTATGACGTGATTCGGCTGGATCACTTCCGCGGGTTTGAAGCGTACTGGTCGATTCCGGCGGATGAGGAGACGGCGATCCATGGGCAGTGGGTGAAGGCTCCCGGGCATGAGCTGTTTCAGCGGCTGAAGGAGGTCTTCGGCAATCTTCCCTTTGTGGCGGAGGACCTGGGCTTGATCACTCCGGAGGTCGATGAGCTGCGCGAGCACTTCGGAATGCCGGGGATGCGGATTCTGCAATTTGGTTTTTCGGATCGCGGCGCGCATCTGTATCTTCCGCACCGGTATGTTCCGAATACGGTGGCGTACACGGGCACGCATGACAACAACACGACGCTGGGATGGTGGCGCGAGGGTGCGACGGAGGCGGAACGGGCTCATGCGCAGACGTATTTGCAGACGATCGAGCATGAAGGCGATATTGTGTGGGCGATGATGCGCGCTGCGGCACGATCGGTGGCGAACCTATGCGTTTTTCCGATGCAGGATGTGCTGCATCTGGGCGGGGATGCGCGGATGAATACGCCTTCGGCTGGGGCGGGGAACTGGACCTGGCGGTATAGCTTGAATGCGGTGCATCCGGATTTTGCGGTGAAGCTGGCGGCATTGATGGAGATGACGGACCGCGACGGCTATGAGAAGCCGGTGGAAGGGGTGGATGCAGGCAAACCGGTGGAAGGGGCATCCAAGCGGGCAGAGCTGGGCGCGACCGTTTAGACTGGAGAGGCATCTTTAATTCTTCAGGAGCACGATCAATGCCTCTCTCTGGCGAAGCCATCCGCACCATGAACTACGTTGACGATATCTCGGTAACGCTGCGCCGCATCCTTGCCGTACTGCCTTCGTTGACAGACGACGAACGCCAGCGCGTTTCTGACCACATCAAGGCCGCGGAGCCGAGCTACGAGTCCGTGATTACGGCTGTAGCGAGCAAGAAGTGAACGAGGCGGCTGCGCTCCAGCCGTCGTTTGCGATCGACAGGGTTGCGGTGATTGGAGCCGGAGTTGCGGGGCGTAGTTTTGCCCTGGCGTGCGCCGGAGCGGGCTTTCGCGTCGTGCTGGAAGACGTGATGCCGGCCAATCTTCGGAAGGCCGAAGCGGAGTATGCAGAGTTCAGCCGCGGCATCAGGGCGGGAAGCCTGGAGTTGGCGCTCACGGTGGAGGACGCGGTTCGCGAGGCGGACATTGCGGTGGATTTTGTGCCGGATGAGCTGGAATCGAAGCTGGAGATTTTCAGCATGATCGACCGGATGGCTCCCCCGAAGACGATTCTGTGTACGCCAAGCTATGCGCTGAGCATTACGGATCTGGCGTCGTGCGTGTACCGGCCGGAGCGGTGCGTTGCAGTGCGGGGCGATCTGCCGCGCCGGGGGAGCGCGGTGAGGCTGCTGTATCCGCCGGCTGCAGCGAGACCAATGCTGAGTGCGGTGGATAAGTTTCTTCGGATGTTGGGGTTGGAGGTGCAGCAGGAGCTCGATCCGGATGCGCCGATGCTGATTAAGAATATTGTGGAGTAGGTTTTTGGGGTCTGGCGCGGCGTGGGGCCAGGGTTAATCATTTCGGCATTTTTCGGAGATGGCCGGGGAACTGATTCCTAAGAGTTTGCGTAACGAAGCGATAGAGGTTTCCGTCCAACGACTGTTATGCGCGCCCTGTTCAACATCCTGGCCCAGGTGTTTCGCTCGATTGGAGCCAACAAGCTGCGGTCGTTTTTGACGATGTTCGGCATTGCGTGGGGTGTGGCGTCGCTTCTGCTGCTGATCGGACTGGGGGAAGGATTTCGTTCGGGACAGCGCAGAGGGCTGGCTGAGCTTGGAACCGACATGATCATGATGTGGGGCGGCACGATTCCAGTGCTGCCGGAGCAGCATGTTGGGATGCATCCGTACAAGTTGACGGAGAGTGACGCGGCTGCGATCCGCGCCGGCGCGCCGGATGTGCGGAATGTGACGGCACTGATTCAGCGCAGCGATTTGAAACAGGTGAGCGAGTTTTCGAGTGCGGGCGGCCAGGTGATGGGCGTCGAACTGAACTATCCGGAGATAAGCCATCTGCCGATTGCGCAGGGAAGGTTTCTCAATCAGGATGATTTGACGCGTCGAACGCAGGTGGTGGTGCTCGGCCAGAAGATGGAGAAGCTGTTGTTTCCAGGCCGTCCTTCGCTTGGAGCCTTCATCACGTTGAATGGATACCGGTTTCAGGTGATTGGCGTGGCGACGAAGGTGGGCCGGGGAAACAATGACGGGAGCAACCAGAGAATCTATATTCCTCTGGCGACGATGCAGGAGTTTTTTCCGATTACAGGCGACAACATTCCGCAAGACTCGGTTACCTCGATTCAATATCAGCCGCGGACGCCGGAGTTGAATGAGACGGCGAAGGCGGAAGTGCATCGCATCATCGGGACGCGGCATGGTTTTAACCCCCATGCGAAAGAGGCGTTTGAAGAGTGGGACACCATCAAGTCGAACCGTACGGTGGGACTGATCTTTACGGCAATGGATATATTTCTGGGCGGCGTCGGCATCGTCACGCTGGCGCTGGGAGCAGTCGGGATCATCAACATCATGCTGGTGACGGTGACCGAGAGGACGAAGGAGATCGGACTGCGGAAGGCACTGGGAGCGACGAACCGGAGCATTCTGTTTCAATTTTTCCTTGAGGGATTGACGCTGACGGGATTGAGTGGGTTGATCGGCATTGTTGGTGCAGCGGCGCTGATGGGGGCGCTGGGCTCGATGGTGGGGAACAACGATATGGGATTCGATCCGCCGCGGCTGGTGCCGTGGTCGGCGGCGATGGCGATGGGAACGTTGACGCTCTGCGGAATTATCGCGGGCATCTATCCGGCGCGACAGGCTGCGATGTTGCAGCCGGTCGAAGCGCTGCGGAAGGAGTAAGGGCCGATGCTGAGCGATATCTTCGGACAAGCGATCGAGGCGATGCGGTTTAATCGCAGGCGCACCATGATCACGGTGGTTGGCATGGCGTGGGGGATCGCGACGGTAGTGCTGTTGCTGGCCTATGGCGCGGGATTTGGCCAGGCGTTCGAGAATATCTTTGCGCAGTTTGGGACAAATATGATTGGGGTATTTCCGGGACGCACCAGTGAACAGGCCGGTGGCGACAAGGCCGGCGTGCAGGTGCGGCTGACCCAGGATGACGTGGAACGAATCCAGGAGACGGTGCCGGGCATTATGCGAGTGTCACCGACGGTGGATAAGACGGTGCCGGTGCAGAATGAACTGCACAGCTATAACTGGGATGTTACGGGGATAACGCCTGAGTTGCAGTCGATCCAGAAAATGGAGCTTGCCGAGGGCCGCTTGTTGACGCAGGCTGACGTGCAGCAGCGGGCACACGTGACAGTGATTGGCTCGGAGGCGAAGACGAAGCTCTTTTCCGGGCTGTTTCCCATCGGGCAGACGATTCGTTTGAACGGCATCAGCTTTGAGGTGGTTGGAGTGCTGACGCCGAAGATGCAGGAGGGCGACGACAGCGATATCAACCGCGTTGTGAATGTCCCGTTCACGACGATGAGCGACATCAAGGATACGAAGTACCTCGACGGCATCTGGATGGACTACAAAGGCGACCCCAAGATGGTGGAGGAAGCGTTGCGCAAGACTCTGGCCGCAGCGCATAACTATCGGCCAACGGACCGACGCGCGGTTTTTGTCGCGAACATCATGGAGCAGTTGACGCAGTTCCGGATTATTTCGCTGGGCCTGCAGGTATTGCTGCTGTTTATTGGAGCGCTGACGCTGGGCATCGCAGGCATCGGCCTTATGAACATTATGCTGGTGAGCGTGCAGCAGAGGACGCGGGAGATTGGCGTGGAAAAGGCGCTGGGCGCGCGCAAACGGCATATTCTGCTGCAGTTTCTCGCTGAGGCGCTGGTGATCTCCGGTGTTGGCGGCGCGGGTGGGATTGCGCTGGCCTATGCGGTTTCGAGGATCGTCGGCAAGATCACGTTTTATAGCGCGCTTGCTTCGCATGCGGATGCAGGCGATATTCATCTGATCATTTCGCCGAATATCGTGGTTGTCGCGACGGTGATCCTGGTGATCGTCGGGACGGTCAGCGGGATGATTCCGGCGATGAAGGCGGCGAGCCTCGATCCGATCGAGGCGCTGCGGTACGAGTAGGCCGGCTACGGGTGGACGACGGGCTTATAAATCAGGCCGATAACGATGCCTACGATGACCCACTGCACGAAATAGGCTATCGACTGCCGGATGGTCAGCTTGAGGCCGATGTTCAGGTTGACGTAGTTGTGGACGACGAAGGAGCCGATGGCGAATACGCCGATGAGGGCGCCGAACTGCGCGCCGCCGGCAACGCCTGAGGCGCTGCGATCGACCATCGCGTAGAGCATGGCGATTGCTACAAGCGCCACGAACATTGCGATCATGCCAAAGGGCATCACGCTTTTGATGCCTTCCTTCGGGCGATAGACGGCAGGGTACCGGGCGAACTCAGTTCGTAGCCAGGGAAGCACGCCGAAGAGAATGCCACCATAGATGAAATAGGCGACGAAAGCGCAGAGGGCTGCAAGCAGAATGCGTGCGTAGTTCATGGCAGAAGGTTATACATGCGCGTGGGTGACCGCACAATCAGGCTTGGATGATTTGAACGTATTATTTCGCAGCAGCATCGACCCGAGGGGAGTCGTTGCCGTATGAGCCGTGGCTGTCGTTAGACTTTTCGAACGGGACCGGGATAACGCGCCAAAACCTTGTCGACAGTGAGCAGAGTTAGTCCTTCGACCGTTGCCTGGGCCACTAGAAGACGATCGAAGGGGTCTCTATGGATATGCGGCAGAGCGTCGATGGCGACTGTGTGTTCGCTGGTAATGGGGAGTTCGGTATATCCGTTGTCGAGAAGGCTGCGACGAAGCAGGCGAGGGTTTACGCCCATGTCATCGCGGCTAAGCTGATACTTGATCGTGTACTCCCACAGACTCACCGCGCTGAAAAAGAGCTCATTGTCGGTGTCGTCGATCAACGTGATCGCTGCCTTAGGCAGCCGGGGCGAATTTTGCACGATCCACAGAAGGAGATGCGTGTCGAAGAGCAGCTTCATTTCTTCCCGTAGAACATCTCTTCGATCTCTCCCTGGAACATGGTGTCGAAGTTGTCGGGCACTTTGATCCCGGCCAAGAAACCGCGGCGCTTCATTTTTTTGCCGGTGGGAGCATCGAGAGCAACCACCTTCACCATGGGTTTGCCTGACTTGGCGATGACGAAGGACTCCCCTTGCGCTGCTCGCTCGACGAGTTTGGAAAGATTGGTTTTGGCTTCGTGGATGTTCACAACGTTCATAGCGCACCCGAATGGACTAAGTTCAGTTAGTTTAGTCCAAAGGTAAAAGGGAGTCAAGCGTTAGTTGTCGACGTTTTCGCGTTTGTAGGGCTTTTGCATCAAGGCGCGGGCTTCGTTGACGGCGCCCTGGGTATTGTCGTTGGTTTGGACGGCGAGGCGGTATTCGTTGACGGCGCGATCGCGCTGGCCGGTGACGTCGAAGATGCGTCCGAGCTCGATGTGGCTCCAGACCTCGACCCATTTGGGATCGCCGTCGCCACGCAGGGCGTCGCGGAAGGAGTTTGCAGCGGACTGGTAGTTGCGCTGCATGAAAAAGACCTCGCCGATGCGATAGGCTGCGAGCGAGCTGTTCTTGTTGGCGTCGAGGGCCTTCTGGTATTCGACCAGCGCGGCGGTGAGGTCTCCCTGGGCCACCTGCTCCTGTCCGCGCAGGACGGCGACGCGGACGGCGAGGTCGGGGGTGCTCTTGAGGACCCAGTCATCGGGGTCGATGCTGATGCGGCGGGGGCGGCCGAAGGTCTCGACGGAGTAGTGGGAGTCGCCGCCGGAGACGTCGACGCGGCGAATCTCGGTTTTGCCGTCGGTCTCGATGCGGAGCTCGATGGGCATGCGGAAGAGGTCGAGGTCCTGATCGATGGAGCCGATGGTCCGGAAGCCTTTGTTATCGCCGAGGCGGAAGACGGAGTACTTGTCGGTAAAGGCGGGGGCACCGGTGCCGTCGAGCCATTGCGCGAAGAAAGCGGTCAATTCGAGATTGGACTGGGACTGCGCGAGCGCTTCCACGTTTGACGTACGGATCGGCTTGTCGGTGTATTGCGTGAGCATGCTGCGGAGGAACTTGAGGAAGACGTCGTCGCCCATCTCCCAGCGGAGCATGTGGTAGACCATCGCTCCCTTTTCGAGGGTCATGGACTGGAACTGAGGCGAGAAGGGGTCAAGGCGGCCGAGCGTGGTGAGAGGCTCGGTGTCGTAGGCGAGAGCGCCGGCGGAGACGTCGGTAATGGCGGACTGGAAGGCGTTCTTGCCGGCGGAGTCCTCGAGGTACATCAGTTCGGCGTAGCGGGACATGCCGTTGGTGATCCAGGCGTCGTTGAGAGTAGCGGGGGAGATCTGGCCGCCCCACCACTGATGGGCGAGCGTGTTGGAGAGGAGGCGCTGGAAGGTCTTGCCGGCGACACGAGCACCGCTGATGGCGGCAATCTCGGGGGCCCAGGCGGCGGAGACGGCGTCGTCGGGCAGTTCGACGAGATTCATGCGGGTGGATTCAGGCTGGCCAAAGGTGCCGGACATGTAGAGATACTGCCGCTCGGCGGTGCTGGCGAAGTCCTGAGCTACGTCCTTGTGCTTCTCGGTCACGTAGACCCGCACGTTGGCGACGGAGATGGGTTCGATGAACTTGCCGGCGATGATGGTGCCGGGGAAGCCGGGCTTGGCCCACTTGAAGCTGAACTCGGTGCGATTGCCGGGCAGGCTTTTTTGTGCGGCGACTCCGCTGCCGACTACGCGCTCATCGCCGGGCACGCGGATGTGCATCTCGGCGGTGAAGCGGTTAGTGAACAGGCCTGTCATGGGGAACCAGCGGCCGGGGTAGAGCAGGATGCTGATAGGGTCTTCGATCGAGGCAAGTTTGATGCCTTCGACGGGGCTGGTATCGGCCCCCTTCAGAGTGCCGGAGTACTCGAAGTGGTAGGTGGTAGTGGCGCCTTTGGACACGGGCGTGGCGAGGGTGAATCGAATGGTGTTGTTGTTGGTGAGGCGTTCGTACTCGAGGGGTTTGCCTTGCGAGTCGGTGGCTTTGGTGACCTGCAGGCCGTTGTTGAGCTCAAAGACGGGATTGGTTAAATCCTCAAGCGCGGTGAAGGTGACATCTGCGGTGGCGGTGAGGCGATTGACCGACGGGTCGAGGTCGGCGTTGATAACGTAATTGGTGATCTGCATCGGGACCTTGACGGGCGCGGCCCACGCGGTGGTGAGCAGGCACAAGGGGAGCAGAGCGGAGGTGGAGAGGCGAAGAATGCGCGAGAAGGACATTGCAGCTAAAGTTCCTCAAACCATCATGGTACAGCCCATGCACCTATTAGACGCTTGCAGGCGATTTTGGGCCACTGGCAGGATGGTTTTCCAGCAAAAGCGCTTGAACAGCGTCGCAAACCTGTTGAATCGGGCCGGTTTCTGCAGGTGGACTCAGGGCGCGGCGAACTTCGGCTAAATTCGCGATCATGCGGGCGCGCTCGGGGGAGTCGGCAAGCAAAGGACGCAGAGCGGCGGCCACGTTTTCCGCGGTAAAGCGCTTCTGCAGGAGCTCGGGAACGATGCGGTGGCCGGCGATCAGGTTTGCCATAGCGATGGGCAGGTCGCCGCCGGGGCTGGTCTGGGTCGGCCTCCAGACTTCGGGAGGGTAGCGAACCAGGCGCTTTGCCAGCCAGTACGTCAGCCGGGAGACCCGATAGACGACGACGAATGGGTTGCCAATGAGTGCTGCCTGGACGGTGGCGGTACCGCTGGCGACGACGCTGGCCTGCGCATGATGAAGCGCTTCGCGGGCGTCGGGAACCAGGCGGATGTTAAGGGTTTTGAGGACGCCCTCGACGTTGGCCGGCCACCACTCATCGTGACCGGCGATGTAGTCCTCGAGTTTTTTGCGGTCGATGGTGGAGGCGACAGGAAGGATGAAGTCACAACCGAGAGGGAGGCGGTGCGCCATCTCCATCATGATTTCGAGATTTGCGGTGATCTCCTTCCAGCGGCTACCGGGGAGCAGGGCTACCCAGTACTTTGCGGGGTCCAAACCATGTTGGCGGGCGTAGTCCTCGCGCGAGACCGAAGGGGGAGGGAACTCGGCGAGCGGGTGGCCGACGAACTTTGCGTCGACGCCGCGGGCGCGGTAAAACTCTTCTTCGAAGGGAAAGATGACCATCATGCGGCTGACGCGCTGCCGAACCCAGCGCAGGCGGCGGCGCTTCCACGCCCATAGCTGCGGGCTGACAAAGTAGACGACCGGGATGCCGAGTTTTTTCAGCACGCGGGCGAGGCGGAAGTTGACGTCGGGGAAGTCGATGAGAATGGCGGCGTCGGGGCGTTGCTTTTTGATGGAGGCAACGAGACGGCGGTAGGAGCGGTAGACGCGCGGTGCATGGCGAATGACTTCGGTGATGCCCATGTGGGCGACGTCTTCGGCGCGAACGATGCGGTCGAGGCCGGCGGCTTCCATCTCGCGGCCACCGAGGCCGAAGCAGGCGAGCTGCGGCATCCGCCGCCGCAGCTCTTCGATGAGCTGCGCACCGTAGTGGTCGCCGCTGGCCTCTCCGGCGGAGAGGAAGATGCGCGGATTGTGATTGAAGGCGATGAAATCAGTGTAGATTTTTCTGGAGGTGATTGCATGGCAGAAAATTCCGCAAAGCGATTTCGGGCGGTGGTCGAACCTCTCGAGGGAGGCCTTGGGTGGGTGGTGGCGCGACTACCGTTCGATGTCTCGCGCACATGGAAGAAGATGGTGCGGCTGCGAGTGAAGGTGGAGGTGGGTGGAGAGGTGTTTCGCACGTCGCTGTTTGTGGATGCAAAGCGAGGCGGCCACTTTGTTCTGGTGAACAAGAAGATGCAGAAAGCGGCTGGTGCAGGGAAGGGCGCGATGCTGGATTTTACGGTTGCGCCGGATTTGGACGAGCGAACGCCACCGGTCCCTCCGGAACTGGCGAAGTTGCTGAAGACGCAGAAACGACTAGCGAAGTGGTTTGAGGCTTTGAGCGAGCCGGTACGGTGGGATATCAGCAAATGGATTGACGGGGTGAAGAGCGCGGAGGCCCGGCGGCGGCGCGCGGAACAGATCGCCGAGCGGCTTCTGTTGACGATGGAAGGGGAGAAGAAGCTGCCGCCGGTGATCGAGGTGGCGTTTCGCAGGACTCCTGCCGCGCGAAGGGGCTGGGAGGTGATGACGAAGGTTCAGCGGCGTTCCCATCTGATGGCGGTCTTCTATTATCAGAGCCCAGAGGCCCGGGAAAAGCGCGTGAAGAAACTAGTGGACGAATGCCTGAAAGTGTCGAGCAGGTGAAGGCCGCAGCTCTTTCTTTGCTGCTGACCGTGCTGAGCCATCTGTTGCTTCGCCGCGACCGGCTGAACGGCACGATGGCGCGGATGAAGGCGGCGTTCCGCCTGGACAGCGATCGCCTGACGATTCCCAGCGGCGATAGGAGGTTGGCCGCGGTCTACGTCTCCGCAGGGGAGGGCACACCGGCGGCGGTGCTGTGTCATGGCATCGGCGAAGTGGTGGAGTACTGGGGAACGATTCAGGAATTGTTACGAGCGAGCGGCGTCTCTTCGCTGGCCTTTGACTACTCCGGTTATGGAAAAAGTACGGGCTATATCAGCACAACGCACTGCGAAGAGGACGCGATTGCTGCTTACCACGAGCTTGCCCGCAGAGGCCACGAGTCCGTGGTTCTGGTGGGATTTTCGCTGGGAAGCGGGGTCGCGTGCGCGGTGGCGTCGCGCATTGATGTGTCGGGACTGGTGTTGTGCGAAGCATTTTCAACCTTTCGCGAGGCAGGGCTGGCGAAGGGATTCCCGCGATGGGTGACGCGCTGGGTGCCTGATGTGTGGCGGACAGTCGATGGGGTGAAGGAGCTGGATATGCCGGTTCTCGTCGTCCACAGCGATGAAGATCGTCTGTTTCCGTTGTCGATGGCGAAGCGGGTGGCCGAGGCTGCGGGGTCTGGCGCAGAGCTGATTGTGATGAATGGATTGCGGCATGATGCGCCGGTCTTCGCGCCGACGGAAGGGTACTGGCAACCAATTGCAGCATGGATAAAACTGAGGTGTTCTGAGGGAGCGGTGCGTCGATTGCACCCGGCTCGCAGCTAGTCCGCACTGAGGGGCTGCAGCGGAACGGGCGCGTCGCTGCCGGGGCTGAGCTCCTGGTCTTTGTACTGCAATTGATAGAGCTTCCAGTAGAGGCCGCGCTGGCTGAGGAGTTGCTGGTGAGTGCCGCGTTCGCGCAACTGGCCCTTGTGCATGACGAGGATGGTGTCGGCGCGCTGAATGGTGGAGAGGCGGTGGGCGATGAGAATGGAGGTGCGCCCGGTGATCATGCGGGAGAGAGCGAGACGGACGCGCATCTCGGTTTCGGTGTCGACGGAGGAGGTGGCTTCGTCGAGGATGAGAATGCCGGGATCGTGGGCCAGGGCGCGGGCAAAGCTGATGAGCTGCTTCTGGCCGGTGGACAGGGTCGCGCCGCGTTCGCGCACCGGCTCGGCAAACTTGAGCGGCAGAGAGCGGATGAAGTCGCCGATGTTGACTTCGTCGCAGGCGCGTTCGAGTCGCTCGTCGGTGATCCATTTGGAACCGAGGCGGATGTTGTCGGAGACGGTTCCACTAAACAGGAAGGGGTCCTGCAGCACAACGCCGAAACGCTGGCGCAGTTTTTTGAGATCCTGCTCGCGGACGTCGACGCCGTCGACCAGAATGCTGCCGCGCTGGATGTCGTAGAAGCGCATCATGAGGCTGGTGATGGTGGTCTTGCCGGCGCCGGTGTGGCCTACGATCGCGGCGGTCTCATCGGGCTCAATGACGAAGCTGACGCCGCGAAGAATCCATTCGATGTCAGCGTAGGTGCGGAGATCCTCGTCGCCGGCGGAGGCGACGCGGGCGCGCTGTGCCTCATCGAGCGTCTGATAGGTGAACCAGACGTTGCGGAACTCGACGCGGCCCGACTTGTCTCCGGCGACCGAGTGAGCTGGAGAGACGATGGTGGGTTCGATATCGAGCAGACGGAAGACGCGCTCGCTGGCGGCCATGGCTGCCTGGAGGATGTTGTACTTGTCGCTGAGGTCCTGGATCGGCCTGAAGAATCGCTGAGCGTATTGGATGAACGCGATGAGAACGCCGAGGGTGACAGTGCCGAAGATGCCGGGGACGCGGGCAAGGTGCAAACCGGCGGGCAATGCTGCGAGAAATGCGGCGTTGTGCAGCACCGCCCAGCCGCCACGCCAGATGACCAGCGCGATGGCGGCGGAACTGAGGAACTCGACGACGGGATAGTAGAGAGCGTAGGCGAAGATGGCGTCGTCCCATGCTTTTTTGTTCTCGGCATTGACGGCGGAGTAGGCATCGAAGGCGCGGCGTTCGCGGTTGAAGAGCTGGACGACCGACATGCCGGAGACGTACTCCTGCGTAAAGGAGTTGATGCGGGCGGTGGCGTGGCGTTGGCGGCGATAGCTGTCGCGGACGTGACGGCGGAAGATGCGGGTGACGTAGAGGATGACAGGGATGACCGAGATGGCGAGAAGAGCGAGCGGCCAGCTCATCCGCAGCATGATGATGACGATGAAGGCGAGAACGAAGACATCCTCGAAGATGGCCAGCACGCCGGAGGTGAACATCTCATTGAGCGCGTCGACGTCGGAGGTGACGCGAGTGACCAACCTGCCGACAGGATGGTGGTCGAAGAAGGCGGGCGACATTCGCTGCAGGTGACGGAATATCTGGCTGCGCAGGTCGAACATGATCTTCTGGCCGGTCCACTGCATCATGTAGGTCTGGAGAAACTCAAGCGCATAGCTGCCGAGCAACGCGGCGAGATAGAGCATCGCGATCTGCGTGATGCCGGTCATGGGATGGGGGCTAAGGTGACGGGCAAGCCAGGAGAGCTTTGCCGGCCGCGGGTCCGACATGTAGGCATCGACCGCAACCTTGACGAGATACGGTCCCATGACGTCGCTGCCCGCCTTGAAGATGATAGAGAACGCGGAGAGCGCAGTCTGCAACTTGTAGGGCCGGAGGTAGCTGAGCAGACGACGAGTCAGATGCCTGTCGTAGACTTTACCGACAACGTCGTCGTCCTGCGCCAGTTTTTTCGCGGGCTCCTGCTTCGGGTCTTTCGAATTTCGCTCGTCTGCCATGCGCCTGACCATTTTAGATGGTTAGGGCGGCCATTGGATTCCGAATGCTGATGATGCTATGGAGTTACGCGGGTAGATACGACTCCTGCAATTGGCCCCATGTCGCTGTGCTGGGCGAAGACGACGATGCGCATGCTGCCGGGAACTGCATCGGAAGGAGCGTTCAGACTGAATTTACGAGGTCCCGCAGCCAGGTCCTTGAGGCTGCCGATGCGCTGCATGGTTCGAACGACGCCTGCATGCTCCAGGTGTTTGCCGCCGTTCTCCCCTCTTTTTACGTCGGTCTCGTCAACGGGATCGACCAGCGCGGCGTAAAGGTCCCCTTTGAAGGAGAAAAGCGGAGCAGAGACTTCCGCGGAGACACGGTGGCCATCCACAGTAATGTTGGTCACGGTCAGGCTCACCTTCGGCGTCTGCGCGGCGGTCGTAATGGATTTGAGGGCGTGCTGGACGTCATTGCCCACGAACTGGTCCGTGCCATCGACGATCATCTGTGGAGTGTAGACACCGTTGCTAACGTGCAGCTTGTTGGCATATAGGGTCTGGCGCTCGGTGTACTCGGGGGAGGAAAAGCGGTCGCGCCAGCCGTCTTTGTCCCAGTAGTCCACATGCTCTCCCAGAATGATGATCTGGGCTCCGTTGACGGGTTGCAGGTGTTCGAGTTTGCCGAGGAGAGCGTCCGCCGGAGGGCAGCTTGAACAGCCTTCGGCGGTGAAAAGCTCCACCAGGACTGGTGTGCGATTGGTTGCTGCGGTCTGGGCAGTGCTGGAGTTGGCTGTGAGAGCGAAGAATCCGGACAGGACCGCGATGAGCGCGACAGAGCGAAGTGACGACATGAAAGATGACCTCTTAGTATTAGAGCCACCTACGTATGTTAAGTTACACCCGCGAATGATCTCCATGAAACAATCGGATTGAGGACTCTTTGCTCGAATGGCTGAACCTGTCGGCGTCTACATTTCGGTTCCGTTTTGCAAGGCAAAGTGCACCTTCTGCAACTTTGCTTCGGGGGTTTTTGCAGCGGAACGGATGCAGCAGTATGTGGATCGGCTTTGCGGCGAGATTGGCGGGGCTCGCGTAGCGGCGCAGAACATTGCTGCTTTCCTGCCTGGCGCAGTGGACACGATTTACTTTGGCGGGGGAACCCCCAGTTTGTTGTCGGCGGGGCAGTTTCAGAAGATATTTGAGCGGCTTCGGGGGGAGTTCGACCTTACTGCGGATGCAGAGATCACGTTGGAGTGTGCGCCGGGGCAGCTAGCTCCCGAGACGCTGGATGAACTTCAGCGGCAGGGGATGAATCGGATCAGCTTTGGGGTGCAGTCGTTCGTGGATCGGGAGACGGGGACGGTTGGGCGGCTGCATACGGAGGAACTGTGTGAGGCGGAGATGGCTCGGGTGAGAGCGGCGGGGGTTCGCGAGATCAATGTCGACCTGATCGCGGGGCTGCCCCGCCAGACTGCGCAGAGCTGGGAGTATTCGGTGGAGAGAGCTATTGCGAGTGGCGTCCCGCATGTCAGCGTCTATCTGCTGGAGGTTGATGATGAATCACGGCTGGGGCGCGAGATGCTGAAGAAGGGAAGCCGATACGATGCTTCGGCTGTGCCGGGCGAAGACGAGGCTGCGGAGTGGTATCAGCAGGCGTGTCTTGCGCTCAACGCGGCGGGGGTGCATCAATATGAGATCTCGAACTTCGCACGGGAGGGCCATCGCTCGCGACATAATCTGAAGTACTGGCGGCGTCAGCCGTATGTCGGGTTTGGATTGGACGCCCACTCGATGTTGCTTACGGGTGAGGCTGCGGTGCGATTCGCCAATACGGACGATCTGGACGAATACCTGGGCAGCGACGACGCCACTCCGTTCCGCTTGCTGGAATCAACGCCGAATGCTGCTGCAACTGAGGTCGATGTCATCGGACGGGATGAGGCGTTCGAGGAATCTCTCTTCCTTGGGCTGCGCTTGAATGAGGGAGTTGACCTGAATCGTCTACGCGGCCAGTTTGGCGATGCGATGGTGGGGGATGCGATGCCAGCGTTGCTCGAGGTCCGTGATGCAGGTCTGCTGGAGTTGACCTGCGAGAGCATCCGGCTGACTGGGCGCGGACGACTAGCCTCGAACGAGGTCTTCAGCCGTTTGTTGATCGCGGCGGTTGCATAGAGCTGCGGCATAGAAAAGAATTGACCTAGACGAACGAGGAGAAAAAGAAGAAATGATCGATTTACGCAGCGACACCGTTACCCGCCCAACCCCAGCCATGCGTGAGGCGATGGCCTCTGCCGAGGTAGGCGACGATGTCTACAGTGAAGACCCGACGGTCAATAAGCTGGAAAAAGAGGCTGCCGAGGTGTTTGGGCGCGAGGCATCGATCTTCGTCCCTACCGGCACCATGGGGAACCAGATCGCGATTCGCCTGCATACGGAACATGGCAAAGAGGTCATCTGCGAGGCGCGATCGCATGTTCTCGATTGGGAGATGGCGATGATGGCCGCCTTCTCCGGATGCCTGGCACGCACGGTAGCGGCGGAGCGCGGCATTTTGACGTGGAATCACATTAAGCCTGCCATTGGTGCAAAGATTTACTACCGCGCGCAGACCGCGCTGGTCTGCGTAGAGAATACGCACAACATGGCGGGCGGCACGGTATCGCCGCTGCCTGTGCTGGAAGAAATCTGGACGGGGGCTCGCGAAGCCGGCCTGCCGGTTCATCTCGACGGAGCGCGCGTCTTTAACGCCGCGACTGCGCTGGGGATGAGCGTAGCGAAGTTGACCAGTGGCTTTGATACGGTGATGTTCTGCTTGTCGAAGGGGCTGGGCGCTCCGGTTGGTTCGATGCTTGTGGGCAGCAAGAAGGCGATTGCGCAGGCTCGTATTCATCGCAAGGCGCTTGGCGGCGGCATGCGACAGGCGGGTGTTCTGGCGGCAGCAGGGCTCATCGCATTGCACGAGATGCCAAAGCGGCTGCATGAGGATCACGCGAACGCGCGTCTGCTGGCAGACGCAGTTGCAGCGCAGCCGAAGGCAGCGGAGATCGATCTGGAGGCGGTGCAGACAAATATCGTCATCTTTAAGCTGCGCGGCAAAGACAAAGACAGTGGAGGCGATGCCGCAGGTTTCACCGCTGCGCTGAAGGAAAAGGGCGTGCTGGTGAGCGCGATTGGCCCACACTCCATTCGCTTCGTCACCCACTACGATGTCGACCGTGCTGCGTGCGAGAAGGCGGCCGGGATCGTTTCCGATCAGCTGCGGTTGCTCGTTTCCTGATTGCGGATCGCCTACTGATTGCGTGGATACGGACTTAGCCGCCAGCGTGGATGGTGGGCTTGGCAGCCAGAAAGACGCTGACCGATGTTCCGTATTCGGCGTGGCTGCTGTCGCTCTTGAGGGAGATGATGCCGCCGTGCTTGTTGATGATGCCGCGGCTGACCCAGAGCCCAAGCCCGGTTCCACGCTCCCCCTTGGTGGTGAAGAAGGGCTGGAAGAGGTGGGGCTGCACGTCCTCGGGAATGCCGGGTCCGTTATCGGCGATCGTCACGATTGCGCCGGCAGGCAGCTTCTGGCCGTCGACTTCGTCGCCCGCAGCGTGGGCTGTGAGACTTACCTTCACCTTGCCTCCTGAAGCTGCCGCCTCTGCTGCGTTGGTGATCAGGTTGGTGAAGACCTGTCGCAGCTCGGCCGGGAACGCGGGCACCGAGACGGGGCTGGGCATATCGGTCGACACCGTGACTCCAAGATCGATCAGCCGTCTCTCAAGCAGAAGCAGGATTTCGTGCAGCATCTCCTTCAGGTCCACGACGACGGGGGTTTTGGATTCGCGATAGAGCCCGAGCATGGCGCGGCTGATCTGGGTCACTCTGGTCAGCTCGTGCTCCGCCATGTCCATAAACCGGGCCGACTCTTCCTTTGAAGTGCCGTTGCGCATGAGGAACAGCAGATTGGAGACGGAGTCGAGCGGGTTATGAATCTCATGGGCGATGGTGGCGGCGAGCCGTCCGGCGACGGCGAGTTTCTCGTTCGCCATCAGTGCGTCCTGAGTTTTGAGCTCCATGGTGATGTCGCGGAAGACGAGGACGATGCCGGTAATTTCGCCCTTCTGATCGCGTATTGGCGCGCCGCTGTCGGCGACGTTGAGTTCGGCGCCGTTCTTGCGGACCAGGATCGTGTGATTGGCCATACCGACGGTGCGGTTAAGCCGCTTCACCTTGGCCACAGGGGTTTCGACGGTCTCGTGAGTTGTCTCGTGAACGATGTGAAAGACCTTCTCGAGCGGCTGCCCGCGGGCTTCGGACAAGCCCCAGCCGGTTAGCTCTCTCGCCACAGGATTCATCATCTGGATGCGTCCGCCGGCGTCGCAGGTGATGACGCCGTCGGCGATCGAGTCCAGGGTAGTGCGCAGTTGCTGCTCCGACTGAAAGAGTTCCTCGGCTCGATGCCCGAGTATCTCGAGCGAGGTGCTGTAGGCCGCCGAGACGGCGTGCAGGCGATTGCGTGTAAACATGCCGATCAGGACACCCATGCCGAGAGCCAGGGCCAGCAACACCATCAGCATGATGTGGACCTGGTGGTGCCAGAGCGCGATTCGCTCGGTGCGATTCCTCTCAGCCTTCTGAATGATGTCCGCGAGGTCATGACGGACCTCATCCATCATCGCCTTACCGTGCAGATTCAGGTCGACGTCGCTGGCCTTGCCGCCTCCGCGGACCTCGGCGATGACAGGAAGTGCGAAGGCGTCCAGCCAGATCCGGTGCTCGTCCAGCAAATCGGCGATATCGTGCTTCAGGTCTGTGTCCGCTCCGGACAGATCGTCGAGACTCTGGATTTCTTTTTGCACATGGGACGCGGCTTCTGTGAAGGGTTGCAGAAACCGTGCGTCGCCGGTGGTCTCGTAGCCGCGCAGACCTGACTCCTCATCCACGATCAGCTTTGACACGAGGGTGGCCTGCGAGATCCGGGCATCGGCATCCTGAATGAGGTTGACCGTCGCATTGGATCCCTGGATCTGAAAGTAGAGGGCTCCTGCGACGACCAGAAAGGCCACGACCGGCAGCAGGAAGACCTGCCTCAGAATGTTTTTGAACTGACTTAGGTTCAAAGCCCCTCTTGTTCATCCTCGCTGGTGAAAAGTGAACTACGTTTGAAGCAGGCTGCCCAGCTTTTCGAGGAGGACGGGCGCGCCTTCTCCCTTGGTCATATATAGATCGACGACGGAGGTCACCTCGGTCGACAGATCGACGTACGCGGACAGCAATAAGATGGGAACCTGCGGCTTGGCCTGACGCATCCTGCTGGCCACCTCGCCGCCATGCATGCCTGGCATGGAGTAGTCGAGTATCACCGCTTCTATGGGTTGAGCCGCGAAAATTTCAAGTCCGGACGGTCCGTCCTGCGCTGTCAGAACGCGGTACCCGGCCCGTTCCAGAAGGATCTTCCGGATCTGAAGCCCCATCAGTTCGTCATCCACGCACAAGACGAGGTTGGAGTTTTGTTTCATAGAGTTCCACGGAAGTGCGAACGCAGACTTACTCTAGAGTATACGGCGGATTAGGGGTCAGGTTTTCCTCTCAGGATTCATCGTACGTTCGTAATCTTTTCGGGTCAGGTGCGCTAACCTGTCGTTAATAATTCACACGAGGTTTACCAATTGAGTCAGACAATTTTTGTGTTGGAAGATGACGCGGATATCTCCCGGCTGGTGCAGTATCACCTGGAGAGCGCCGGTTTTACCGTTCGCCCGTATCTGGCAATCAGTCAGATACTTGCTGACGCGGAGCGGTTGCCTCCTGCGCTGTTTCTGCTGGACATCATGGTGCCCGGCGGCGACGGCCTGGATTTATGCCGCCGGCTGCGGCAGAATCCTACGCTGAGTATCGTCCCGATTATCTTCCTCACCGCGCGTGCCGCAGAGAACGACCGTGTCCATGGACTCGAGATGGGCGCCGACGACTACATTACCAAGCCATTCGCGACTCGCGAACTGGTAGCTCGCGTCAAGGCGGTTCTGCGCCGCTTCGAGCGGCCGCGTGCGCCCTCTCTGCTGAAGTTTGAGAATGTCGAGATCGATGCCAGCGCCATGCAGCTTCGAGTCAACGGCGAATTGGTAACCACAACTGCTACCGAATTTCGTCTGCTCGACTATCTTGCCCGTCATCCGGGACGAGTCTTCAGCCGCGACCATCTGCTGGACGCGGTGTGGGGAGATGCGCGGTTCGTCACACCGCGTTCGGTTGACGTCTATGTCCGGCGAATTCGCGAGAAGATTGAAGACGACGCTGAAACTCCGCGTTATCTTAAGACCATGCGCGGTGCAGGCTATCGCTTCGAGATTCCGAAGGTCGTGGCGGCGCAGGCATAGAGGCAACTCGTGAAGCGTGGTCTCTTTCTTTCGTTGTTTCTCGGAATTGCGTTTGCCCTGGGCTTCGCCGCCCTGCTGCGTGTGTGGCTGAGTCCGCGTGACTGGATCTTCGGGGCAGTTCTCCTGATCGCATGGGCCGCGGTGTGTGCCTTCTTCCTGGCGCGTTCAGTGCGCCGGAACATCACGCGGCTGGAGGCGTCGACGGCAGCGATTCCCCGTGGGCACGTCGACGTGACTGACTCCACGTACAGCGACTTTGACACACTCGCTCGTGCCATCTCGCGCGCCTCCGACCACGTAGAGCAGGCGCTGTCCGATGCTTCCGAGAGCCGCCGCGAACTCGAGGCCATGAGCGACAGCATGCAGAATCCGGTGGTTGCGGTTGATTCGACTGGCCGCATCCAATGGAGCAATCAGTGCATGCAGCGGTTATTCCCGGACACATCCTCGGGGAGCGCCGTTCGCGTTGGCCATGCGCTGGTCCAGACCATTCGCGACCCCAGCGTTCTGGAGTGCGTCCGCGCGACGCTGGAACACCGCACCGTCAGCGAAGTCCGTTCGACCTCGCTGCTGGATGGCCGCATCTTCGAGGTCACAGCCTCGCCGATGCCCGGCGGCGGCGCTGTCGCCGTCCTGCACGACATCACGCGGATCGAGCAAATTGAACGTACGCAGCGCGATTTTGTGGCCAATGTATCTCACGAACTGCGGACGCCTCTCACCTCCATCTCCGGTTATGTCGAGACTCTGCTGGACCATGAAGCCTCACTGAGCGGTCAAGCCCGCGAATTTCTTTCCACCATTTTGAAAAACGCGACCCGCATGAACCGGCTGACAGAAGATCTTCTTGTCATGGCGCGCGTCGAGTCCTCCGAACAGGAGTTGCATCCGGCGCCGATTCCTGCCGATATTCTGGTTCGCGATGCCGTACAGGCGATGAGTGGGCTGGTTCAGGATACCGAGGCCGTTCTCGAAATTGGCGAGACGACAAGCGCCGAGGTGATCGCCGACACGGACGCGATCCTGCAGGTTCTGAGCAACCTCATCGAAAATGGCATCCGCTACGGCCAGGCACGTAATGAACCGTACTGCAGGATCGTCGTCAGCGCGCGAGAGGTGCCGGAGTCTGGAGGGTCCGCTGGAGCTAACGGAGCGGTCGAGTTCAGTGTCCGCGACTTCGGACCGGGAATCGCCTCTGAACATCTGAGCCGTATCTTCGAGCGCTTTTACCGGGTGGACAAGGCGCGCTCCCGCGAGTCAGGCGGTACTGGCCTGGGGCTCGCCATTGCACGCCATATGGTGCAGACCCATGGCGGCTCCATTCGTGCCGAAAGCGAGCTGAATGTAGGGAGCACCTTCCTGTTTACGCTGCCAAAGGCCTTGTCTTCCTTCGAATAACGACGTTTTCATGTTTATGTAACCTCCCCGTAACAATGTCCCCTCAGACTTAAGAAGCGATGTAACCGTCGTAAATCGATGAATTTTTTAGCCGAGGGGGAATTTGTGAAGTTGAACTTGATTGCATTGGCGACTCTGGCGCTGGTTACCACTGGCGCGGGCGCACAGAACATCAACGGAGCGGGAGCGACGTTTCCGTACCCCATCTACTCCAAGTGGTTCAGCGAATATAGCCAGTCCCACCCGAGCGTCAAGATCAACTATCAGTCTATCGGTTCCGGTGGCGGCATCCGGCAAGTCACCGACGGTACCGTTGACTTCGGCGCGAGCGACGGCCCGATGTCGGATCAACAGATGAATCAGGCCAAGGTCAAGGTGATGCACATTCCGACTGTGCTGGGTGCGGTGGTTCCGGTCTATAACATTCCCGGCATCAATAAGGAGCTGAACTTCTCAGGCGACGTTATCGCCGATATCTACCTGGGCAAGATCACAAAGTGGAATGACGGCCGGATTGCGAAGGACAACCCCGGCGTCAGTCTGCCGGATAAACCAATCCTCCCGGTCTATCGCTCGGATGGAAGCGGAACGACGTATATTTTTTCCGACTACCTCTCGAAGGTCTCGCCTGCCTGGCAATCCGGTCCCGGCAAAGGAACTGCGATCAACTGGTCCACTGGCATTGGACAAAAGGGAAATGAAGGCGTTGCCGGCATGGTGCGTCAGTCGCCGTACTCCTTTGGTTACGTCGAGCTGATCTATGCCGAGCAGAACAAAATGTCTTTTGGTGCGGTGAAAAATGCTTCCGGCAAGTTTCTGAAGGCGAGCACCGGTGGCGTTACTGCAGCCGCTGCGGAGGCCGCCAAGACCATGCCGGCCGACTACCGTGTCTCCATCACCAACGCTCCGGGAGCGGACTCCTACCCGATCTCCAGCTTTACCTGGTTGTTGATTCCGACGCATTCAACAGACGCTGCCAAAGCCAAGGCACTTGCTGATTTCCTTGGCTGGATGGTCGATCACGGTGAGGCCGAGGCTGCTGCCCTGAGTTACGCTCCGCTGCCGAAGCAGGTGCAGGACATGGTCCGCAGGAGTATTGCGAACGTCAAGTAACATTGTGGCCCTGCCGCATGGAGTTGCTTCTTCCAACTCTGTGCGGCGGCGGCATTTTCCTTTTCCGTCAAGTGCATTTCTCACCAATACAACCGACCGGTAGAATCAAAGCGACAGGAAAAAATAAGAATTGTGTCCTCTACCCGCATGACAGACGAACAAGAACCGAGGGCATCGCAGCCCATGACTCCAATCCTGCCCAGACCGCCCGTGGACCTCACGCCCGGTTCGGTCGCTATGGAAGATGCTGCGCCGTCTGCCATTCGCGACTTTCTCCGTCAGCGGGGAAGTGGCCGAGTTGCCGACAACAGCTTTGCGGCAGTCATGCTCGTCTGCGCCTGCAGCATCTTCGCAATCGTCCTCTTCATTCTGGGCATCCTGGTCATCCATTCCCGCCCGAGCCTCGCAGCTTTCGGCTGGCGATTCTTTACGCGTCAGGCGTGGGATCCGGTCTCAGGCGACTTTGGCGCGCTACCTTTTATTTATGGCACTCTGGCAACATCGCTGCTCGCCCTGTGCATGGCAGTCCCTCTGGCGCTCGGTGTGGCCGTCTTTCTTACCGAACTGTGTCCGCGGCCGCTGCGAGCTCCTATCTCTTTTCTCACCGAGCTGCTTGCCGCGATTCCCAGTGTCGTCTATGGGCTTTGGGCAGTCTTTGTTCTTGTGCCGCTGATGCGTGATCTCATCGGTCCGTTTCTGGTAAAGAGTTTTGGCTGGACGGGCCTGTTCGGCGGCACCAACTTCGGTGTCGGACTGCTGACGGCAAGCATGATTCTTGCCATTATGATTCTGCCCATTATTTCTTCACTGACGCGCGATATTATGAACGCTGTACCCAACAGCCAGCGCGAAGCGGTGCTTGCGTTGGGAGCCACGCGCTGGGAGATGATCCGCATCGGCGTTCTGCGCAACTCGCGCATCGGCATTGTGGGCGCGATCATGCTCGGTCTGGGGCGCGCTTTGGGTGAGACGATGGCTGTCACCATGGTCATCGGCAATCACCCAAGCATCGCCAAGTCTCTTTTTGCTCCGGCAAATACACTTGCCAGCGTGATCGCCGGAGAGTTCTCCGAAGCCACTGGCGATCTTTACCTCAGTGCATTGATCGAGATTGGCCTCGCTCTCTTTCTTGTGACTATCGTCGTCAACGCCATCGCCCGGCTCATGGTCTGGGCGGTCACACGCAACGCTCCGGCGCGGGTGCACTGACATGGCGACCCAACCACTCAATACGCAGCCACGCCCGATGGACTTCGACACGAGGTCCATGCGGATAAACAAGGCCCGCCGCACGGCGACGAACTATTTCGTCAGCGGCCTGTCCGTCCTCGCGACGATTCTGGTCATCCTTCCGCTGATCGCGATCCTCTTCTATCTGGTCTATAAAGGGGCAAGCTCACTCAACCTCGCCTTCTTCACTCATATCCCCGCTCCTGTCGGTCAGGAGGGAGGTGGCATGGCGAACTCCATCGTCGGCTCGGGCATCATTCTGCTTGTTGCCAGCCTGATGGGTATTCCGATCGGCATCGCTGCCGGCGTCTACCTGGCGGAGTTTGGTCGCGGCAAACCACTTGCCACCGCTGTCCGATTTACCGCCGATGTGCTCAACGGCGTGCCGTCCATCGTGATGGGAATCTCGATTTATTCGCTCATTGTGGTCCAGCAGAAACATTTTTCCGCGCTGGCTGGCGGTGTCGCGCTCGCCATCATGATGGTTCCGACCATCACACGCACCACGGAAGAGATGCTCGCTACCGTTCCCCATGCCATCCGCGAAGCCGCGCTCGGTCTTGGCGTGCCCAAGTGGCGCACCGCCATTTCCGTCAGTCTGCGCACTGCTTCTCCCGGTATCATCACAGGCTGTATGCTGGCCTTCGCGCGCGTCGCAGGGGAGACTGCCCCGCTTTTGTTTACTGCTTTCGGCAACTCCTTCTGGAGCTTTCGATTGAACGAGCCTATCGCCGCGCTGCCGTTGCAGATCTACGTCTACGCCATCTCGCCGTATGACGAATGGCATCGCCTGGCATGGGCGGGTTCCCTGGTGTTAATCGTTATGATTATGGTTTCAGTCACGCTGGTCCGCATCTTTGCCAACCGCGGCGTACTCAAGGGAGGAAGCTAGTGGGAGTCGGCATTCTGGTTGAGGATTTGAACGCGTGGTATGGAACTACGCATACGCTGCAGGACATCAACCTGCATATCCCCGCGAATCACGCGACCGCGCTGATCGGACCGTCGGGCTGCGGCAAATCCACCTTTGTCCGCTGCCTCAATCGAATGCATGAGACTAACCCAATCGCCCGCGCGACTGGCGTTGTGAAGATGGGCGAGGTCGACATCTATAAGGATGCTTCGCCTGTCGAGATACGCCGCCGCGTCGGAATGGTCTTTCAGCGACCCAACCCATTTCCAACCATGTCGATCTACGATAACGTGGTCAGCGGCCTCAAGCTGAATGGCTTTCGCAACCGGCGTGTTCTCGATGAGACGGTCGAGCGATCGCTGAAGCAGGCTGCTCTATGGGAAGAGGTCAAGGACGACCTGAAGAAAAAATCCGGGGCCTCGCTCTCCGGCGGCCAGCAGCAGCGCATGTGCATTGCCCGCGCCCTTGCTGTCGACCCCGAGGTTCTATTGATGGACGAGCCAGCGTCCGCGCTCGACCCGGTCTCCACTTCGAAGATTGAAGACCTCATCTTCCAGCTCAAGAGCCAGTACACCATCGTCATTGTGACGCACAATATGCAGCAGGCTGCGCGCGTCGCGGAAAACACCGGCTTCTTCCTCAACGGCAAGATGGTCGAGTTCGATTCCACCCACAAGATCTTCACCAATCCGAAGGACAAGCGGACAGAAGACTACATCACGGGGAGGTTTGGGTGATGCGAGTCAAATTCCACCAGAATCTCGACGACCTCAAGGAGAAGCTGCTTGTGATGGCTGGCATGGCGGAGCAGGCCATCCAGCGCTCCATCGAGGCCTACCGCACTCGCGACCTCAGCATCTGTGAGCTTGTCTTTCGCGCCGAGCCCTCCATCAATCGCCTCGAGCGGGAGATCGATCAGATGGCGCTCGATCTTCTCGCCATGGAACAGCCCATGGCTGTCGATCTGCGTTTCATTCTCTCCGTCATCCGCATCAACGCGGACCTTGAGCGGGTGGGCGATCAGGCCGTCAACATTGCTGTTAGGGTGCGCGAGATGGGCGCTTTCGCCAACATCGACCTTCCGGTCGACATCCCAAAACTGGCCTCGCTGGCTTCGGCCATGGTGCGCAAGGCGCTTCAGGCCTTTATCGAAGCCGACGCCGATCTCGCCAAATCCGTGCTTCTTCTCGACGATCAAGTTGACGAGATGAACGACTCCGCGTTTTACGCGCTCAGTACGCTGATTAAGGAGAAGCCCGAGTTGACGCCGCAGTCTCTCAACGCACTCATCATCGCCCGCAATCTCGAGCGCGTTGGCGACCACGCCACCAATATTGCCGAAGACGTTATCTTCTGGGTGCGCGGCGCGGACGTTCGCCATAACAGCCCGACGACCTAGCGCTTCGCCTTACTCCGGCACATCCGGATTCCACCAGATCAGCCGGGACAGCATCGGATAGTAAAGCCCCAGGCGCAATCTTCCAGTCTCCACACTACTTCGCATCATTCGTGCATAGGCCTCCATCTGCGCGCCATATTTCACTCGCTCTTCGGCCAGAAAATCCTCCACTCCCTGCTGCCCATGCGTCGCTGTTTTGTAGTCGATGATCCAAAGACAGGTGTTGCCTGCGGCCAAGGGCGTCTCTCCGGCAAGGAACATCCGATCCAGCCGCACGCTGCTGCGTCGCTCGTCCCACGAGGTCAGCGCCAACTCGTTCGTCGCATCCTCATGAGGGGAGAGCACCCATAATCCTTCGGCATCGCCCAACATTTTGCCCAGGCCAGACTTCACCTGCGCCACCAACCGGTCGACAACGGACGGCGCCAACCCATCGCCTCGCAGCAGAGCAGCAATTCGTGACGTCCATCCCGCGATTTCGCGCCGCAGTTCCTCGGCAGCGGTCCCGCGGGCAAGCCGTTTGGTCAACACCTCCACAAACGCGTGCATTGCATTCCCAAATGCCCGCGCCTCAAACGATCCCTCGGGCCGCTCAAAGCGTGCCGACATCGTCGCGGCTTCACCATACGAGAGCCGGGGCGCTACCGCAAATCGCCGCTCCGGCTCAAACCGCAACGGGAGACGGCGCAACAGCGCCGGGCGTGCATGATCGTCTTCCGCCGCGGCCATATCGCCGACGAAATTCTCTGCATGGTCGGCGGCCTCTGTAGCGAGCGACCTCTCGGACAGCGTAACCACTTTTTCCGAGGCTGGCGCGGCCGTGAGGAAGTGCGTTTCCGCCGCAGGCCACGCGGTCGCCAGCAGGCTTCCCGGCTCCCGGTATATCGTTCCCGTCGCCGTCAGCCTGGGAGACGCAAACAGGTGCAGCTCTTCGCGCGCCCGCGTGCACGCCACATAGAACACCCGCTTCCTCTCCGCCGCCTCTTGCGCTTTGGCAACTCCTTTCAGCCACGCGTTCAACTTCCTGGAAGGCTCGCCACGTTCCTGCATGGGAGCGAGCACAATATTCGCCGCTGTCGCATCGCCCGAGTCGATCTCGCTCCAGGTCAACAACGTTTCGCGTTTTGCCTGCGCTTTCTTTTCCAGCCCCGGCACCAACACCACATCCCACTCCAGACCCTTCGCCTTGTGAATCGTCATGATGTCCACTGCGCCTGCAACTGCTGCGGTGTCGGCATACAGGACCCCGAGCCGCCGCTTCAGCAGGCTGATATCCATCGTTCCCGCCTGCTCTTCCACTTCGTCCAGCAGTTGAAAGTACCCCCGCGCATTGGCCATCTCCGATGGCTTGAGAAAAGCATCGCCACCCAGCGAGCGCCAGGTACGCTCAATCCATTGGGAGGTTGCCGCTCCAACTCGCGGGGCACGCGCGGCTTGTAGCACCGGCCATATCCTCTGCAATCGCTGACAACTCTCTTCGCTTAACAAGTCGCCGCGCTCTGCAATTGCGTCCTCGATGCACCGCTTCTCCCAGTCCACATCATCGGCGCCGGCGAGCACATGCAAATCCGCCAGTCCCAGCCCGCACCACGGCGCATGCAGAACAGCGAGCCATGCAACGCGGTCGGCCGGATGCAGCAAGGCGCGAGTCAGCGCAAAAAGATCGAGCACCTCCTGCCGCTCCTCCAATGGCTCGATATCTACCGCACGAAAGGGAATCGCTCCCTTCGTCTCGTCCTTCAGCTCGGCAACAATGTCACCGAGTACGTTGCGGGATCGGACGAGGACCGCAATCTTCCACGGTTCGTCTCGACCCTTGGGCAACGGGCGTGCCCGCCATTGCTCAATAATTGTCCTTATCTCGACTGCCTCCGAGCGAGCCAGTCGCCTTCGTTCTGACTTTGAGTTCTGCGTCGGATCTTGCACCTGTGCATGCCATGCGACGCTTCGCTCGCTGTGCTTCGGCTCTCCTCTTACCGCTTGAGCCTCCACGTATGGCACCTCCTCGGGATTGGCTTCAACAGTCTCGTGTGGGAACAACAGCGAAAAGTCGTAATTGAACGCCTCCACAAGTTTGCTTTGGGAACGGAAGTTCGCCGTCAACTGCAGGCTTCCCAGCGGCAGGTCGCCCAGCATCCGTGTGCGCATCATCCGCACAAACCGTTCCACGCGCGCCTGCCGAAACAGGTAAATCGACTGTTTTGGATCGCCCACCAGGAACACGGTCTGACTGCGCCCATCCCAACCCTGGGTCAGCAATTCAATCAGCTCGTACTGGCTCGTCGATGTGTCCTGCATCTCGTCCACAAGCAGATGCTGCAGGGTCATTCCCATCGCTGCGCTCAGATCGTCGGTTGCGCCTTCTCGCCGCAACGCAAATTGCGCCAGCAAGCCCCACTCTGCAAAGTCGCACTCTCCCCGTCGCGCGAACACAAGCTGCAACTCAACCAGTGCGCGGCTCAACAGACGGAACAACGCCTTGGCTACTTTCCACTGCTCCGGCGGATATTCCGCAGGCGGCAGGCGTTTGACGAGCTTGATCGCCTCAAGCGCATCAGGGTAATCGTGCAATTCATGAACAATGCTTTCCAAACGTGCGGCATGAGTCTTCTCCAGATCAAACTTCAGGTAATCGCTGCGAAAGCCCGACCGCCATGTGTCATTGCTGGTCGTAACTAGATGAATCAACGCCAGCCACTGCTCCAGGTGCTCCGCGATCTCTTCCGGTACCTCGTGGAGTCCCGCACAGACGGCAATCGGCGAAGCTCCTCCCTTATATCCATCGGCATGTCCCATCTCGCCGGCGCACAATACCAGCTCCTGAAGTACGTGCCCCGGAACGCTTCCCGAAAGCTGCGACAGCCCGCGGGCAATCGCCTCTCTCAACGCTCGCTCGATCCGCGGCCGGACCTCGTCGTCGAGGTAGGCATCATCCAGCTCATGCCCCAGCAGCGGCACCAGCTCGCCCCACTGATTTCTCAGCGGCAACATCTCCATCAGCAGACGCTCGCAGTCCTGCAGATTTCCGTCGCGATGCAGCAGGACAATCCGCAAGGCTTCATCCAGCTCTGCATCGGGACCGCCCAGTTGCATCAGTGTCTGGCGTGCAGCCTCGCGATACATCGGCGTGGGATCTTCCACCGGCTTTTGCCTTCCTCCACTGCCGGACAGCACTGGTAGAGAAAGTGCTATCTCTCCGCAGACCGCATCGATGGTGCGTATTCTCAATCTGCGCGGATGTTCCAGCAGTCCCCACCCCAACTGCGCGTCGCGCCGCAACACCGCTTCCGCCAGTCTTTTAGTTTCGCGTGCGAAGTTATCGTTGCTCCTCGGATCGTCGACTCGCGCTGCAGCCTCAAGCTGCGCCACGACACGCTCGCGCATCTCGTTTGTGGCCTTAACGGTGAACGTAATGGCAAGGATCTGCTCCGGCTGCTCCACACTCTCATCAGCCAGCAGCTTCAGGTAGCGCTGAATCAGCAACCCGGTTTTGCCTGACCCCGCCGGAGCCTCAACAATCCATGATTGCTGCACATCGAGCGCGCGCTCCCGCTCGTGCCAGTCCGGCGGTGGTATATTGTCTGGCGCGTCCCCGCCCTTTGCGACGATAAAGAGATCAGTCAAGGCTCGCCTCGTCCGTCGCGTCATTGGCGTCTTCTTCCTCTTCCAGCGCCGAGACATTCAGCCGGCAAAGAATCCTCTGTTCACAGTACTGGCACGTTTCCGGATACCGTTTTGGATGTACTCGCGCATCGCCTGCATAAAATTCCTCCGCCAGCGCTACCAGCACCTGTCGCCACCGTTCTATCTGACCTCGCGAAGTTCTCTGCCTCTGTTATCTTCGTCAACCGACCCGGCAAGATGCCGTCTTCCGCGGCGTACCCCTTCAACTTGCGCTCCTCGCCCGCGCGCACAAGCCCGAACGCCACTGCCCTCAGTCGATCGGGCTCCGACAAGATCGCATACAGAGGAAGCTGCGGCGCATCCGGTCTCTCCGACAACCAGTCGCTCGGCGAAGCGCCACCCGTCTTGTAGTCAATCAGAACCTCGCCGCCTTCGACCTCGTCGACACGATCCATTCGTACGCTTAGCTGCAGTGGTCCCACACTCACATCTTTGAACTCTTTCTCACTCAACTTCACGGTAAATGGTGCGCGCTGCGACTCCAGATCCAGCCACCACGACAACAACCGATGCAACCGCTTCCTCTGCACCTCGATGTAAGCCACATCCCACGCCGACGCAATCGACTCTTCGGTCCTCTTCATTGCCTTCGCGATGCTTCGGTCGAGTACACTTGTCGCGTGCTGCAATCGTCATCGATCTCAACTCATGCTGGGTGTGAATCTCGTCCCAAAACAGCTTCAACGTATCATGCACGACGTTGCCGCTCTCCCGCGCATCCATTCCCGGTGCAACCGATTCCGGTTCCGTGGCCCACAGTCGTTTTTCCGCAAAGGCGCGAAACCCGCACGCCGCCTGCAACTGGAGGACTGCCGCTCCGCCGCGAATTGTGCGGTTTGGAAGCGGCCGTACGCGCGCAACGTCCTCGATCTCCTCCAACTCCACCACCGCACTCTGTGTCGCGGCGCCGACAAGGTTCGCAACGCTGACCTCAGCAAAGTCCAGTCCAGCCAGCAAAGGCGTACTGCGCTGTCTGCCCTCCGCAGACTCGTTCGCAAAGCTGAACACAACTGTTTCCGCAGTGCTAACTATCCGTTCCGTCATTCGGCGCGCGTACTCGCTGTCCCGCGCGATGTCAGTTCCAGGCATCCGCAGCTCGCGCTTCAGCGGCCACGGAAGCATGAAACTGGTGGTTGGTGCCACTGGCCAGGTTAACTCCCCGCCCCGCAGAAACCATACTGCATCGAAGGTTCCACCCGCGGCTTCGAGCGGTCCCATCACCTGCACCGGAGCATCGTGCGACTCCGGTGAAAACGTCGTCTGCTGCGCAATTCTCTCCAGGGATTGGAGTGCCTGCGTGAAATCAACCCGTAGGCCGTCGAAGTCCAGCGTCGCCAGTTCGTCGAGCGCGCTCTCCCACTTGCGTCGCAACTGAAACATGACGCTGGTCTCCTGCGCGCCTGCACCCCATGCTGCTGCCTTGAGCAACTCGCGCATTTCGTGCGACCACTCTGCATGGGTCCGCGCGGTCATGCCTTGCAGCCGGTTCGCAACCGCCCGCATTGCCCTCAACGCAATCATCAATCGCGAAAGCTTTCCCCGGTGCCTCCAACCGTTCACCGCCGCGACCATGTCGTCCAGAGAAAAATTCGGCTGCAGCTTCCGCATCTTACGCAACTCGAATGCATCGAACTCGGCTCGGGCTCCTCGTTCTTCGCTCGCTGTTGCAAAATGCGGCGACAACAGCAGCCTGCTCACGACCTCCAGTGGCAAAGCTCCTGCCGTCCATCGCAATATGTCTAAAGCCGTCGCAGCCATTGGCGTTGTCGCCAGCGCAATCCCAAGCGAAAACTCGTAAGGCCCTGCCTCATCTCCGGCCTGGATATTCTCGAGCTCCGGCGCCAGTACCTCACGAAATATCCGGTCGATCTCATTTCGTTGCGTCTCCAGTCCAGGCACAATCACCGCGACTCGAGCCGTCGGCTGCTTCTCGAGAAATCCCCGTATCCACCGCGCCGCCACGTGCAATTCCTCGCGCTCATTGGGCGCGGCCACCAACACTCGCTGCGCGGCACGTCGCTCCGGCCGCGACTCCACCACGTCAACCCCGGCCGACCGCAGCGCCTCGATCAGCCTTGTCTGCGCCGGAGTCATTTCATCGAAACCGACGAGCAGCACACCGCCAGCCGGAAGCTCCAGCAGCTCCTTCTCGGCCGCCGCGTGCAACGCCTCCTCCAACTGTGCCGGAGCAAGAAACCCTTCAGCCCGGCAGCGCCGTTCAAACGATTGCGCCCACTGCTGAAATGCTCGCGCATCCGTGTTGCCACCAACGTTTCGCAACCGTCGTTGCCCTTCGTAACGGCAGAGCAGCCGCCACGTATCGGCCGCCATCTCTGCCAGCGAGTCCGGCGTCCACAGGCTCGCCAGTTCTTTATCCGCCTGCAGAATCGCGCGCCACACCGCATGCTCCTGGGTCGGGTTCAGGAGCAGCTGCGTGACCTTGCCTTCGATCACCAGCCCGTGCCACAAAGCGGCCATCCAGGTGTCCCAGGCCCTCACGGATGCAGGAGCCCAACTGGCAAGCCCCAGACTGCGGTTGGTTCGATCGAACCCGCGTCGCAGGGCCCGCGCTGCGCGTTGATTGCTCGTCACAACGGTCGCGCCTCGCTGCAACGCCTCTGCAATCTCTAACGGCAACTCCACACCATGCATCCTTCGGTTATACGCTTGCCGGCGTTGGAAAATCAGTCTGCCGCAACAGGAGAGCGTGGCACAAACACGCTCATGGCCAACAGGGCCAACGCCGCCGCGAACGGTAACGCCAGCGCCACCTGTAACGAGCCCGTTCCCGTCGACACCACACCCATCATCCACGGCAGAGCCGCCGCTCCCAGTCCCGACACGGCGAGCACGATCCCCGCCTGCCGCGCACTTGGCCTCCGCGCCATCAGCAGTGCAAACGTAGCCGGAAAAAATGGAGCCAGACTCAACCCAAGCAGCACTGCAAAGACGGCAATGCTCAGCGCCGAATGTGCCATGGCGAGTCCGGCCGTAAACACAGCCGCCAATCCCATGGCCCAGCGCTGCACCGTCTTCTCGCCTATCCGCAGCATCACCGCAGATGCGCCCACGCGTCCCACGGTCAGGGACATCCACAGCAACAGCGTCGTGTACTCGCTGATCGCCAGGGTCTTGTCTCCGTAGCGCAGCCCGAACGTCGTCAGCCACCCGCTCAGGCAAGTTTCCAGTCCACCGTAAAGCACCAGGAGGCCGGCAAAATAGAGGTACGTGCGTCCACTTAAACCCGCGTGTGGCTCTGCTTCCACGGTTGCTGCCTCCCTCTCTTCCGGGCTTAGCCGTTCCCGGTGCATCTGCCACAACAACGCCGCTCCACCCAGCAGAAAAGCTCCTGCAAACCACTCCAGAAGGCCGCGGAGGGCGAACCGCGGCAGCAACCACGCCGCCAGCAGTGCCGACAACATCGCTCCAAGGCTGAACGAAAAATTCAGCAGGGACAGCGCGGATCCGCGATGGTTTGTGAATCGTCGTCCCGCCAGAATATTTACCGAAGTGATGATCTGCCCCACTCCAAATCCGCTCACGAACAGACCGACACAACCCAGGCTCATCGAAGGCGCAACGGCAAAGGCGCCAAACCCCGCCGCGCCTGTTGCCATCCCAATCAGCAGACTCCAGCGCAGCTTACTCGAGACCGTCACGCCGCCGAGAAAGGCGCCGCAAAACTTCGCCATCATCAACAGTCCGCTCTGCGAGTCGAGCATTTGCCACTGCTGCGCCAGCACCGGCAAAATCGGCCCCAGCAGCGCCGTCCCCAGCCCAGCCAGCACCAACCCAAAATGCATCAGCCACAAAGACGGCGCTGTCATTCGGCTTCGTCCGTCCAAACCAACCCCCCGCCGCAAACTTATGTATCAGCCATTATCATTGAAGCAGGAGTTCTACCGTGCCCCGCAAGCCTTTATTTCTGCTCGCCTTCGTCGCCCTGCTGTTCGGGTGTCATTCCGGCCCGCAATCTACCGTTGCGGCCACTTCGCACAGGACCTTTACCATCCGCGGCAAAGTCATCTCCACCGACGCCACCCACGTCACTCTGGACGGCGAAGATGTTCCCGGTTTTATGGAAGCCATGACCATGGCCTACAAACTCAAGGACCCCAGCATCGTCTCGGAACTTCATCCTGGCGACCGCATTACCGCAAAGGTTCTCGCCGACCGCACGCCCGACGGTGACTACACCCACGTTTTGCTCGACAACATCGTTGTCATCGCCCAGGCACGTCCGGACTACAAGTCCGCCGTCCAATATCATGTCCCGACGCCTGGCGATAAGGTCCCCAACTTCGCTTTTCTCAATCAGAGCGACCGCACCATTCACCTCGCGCAGTTCAAAGGCAAGGTCGTGCTCCTCACCTTCATCTACACGCGCTGTCAACTCGCTGATTTTTGTCCCCGCATGTCCCACAACTTTGCCGACATCGACCACGCCCTCGCCGCCGATCCTGCGCTCTACAACCACACCCACCTCATCTCGGTCAGCTTCGATCCTGCCTACGACACGCCGAAGGTGCTGCGCAGCTATGGCGGAGCCTACACAGGTAATTACACCAACGAGAAATTTCTGCACTGGGACTTTGCTGCGCCGGCGGAGAAGGACCTTCCCGCGGTCACCGAGTTTTTCAACGTCGGCGTCACTCCCGGCGATAACAAATCCCTCACCCACTCCCTCTCGACCGTGCTGATCGGCAAAGACGGCAACATCGTGGCCTGGTACCCCACCAATGATTGGAACCCGAAGGACGTCCTCGCCCAAATCAAAAAAGCCGCCGACGTCTAATGTGTCTGTGACCGGAATGCGGTGACGTGCCGAACGAACTCCCCGGGCTTCTCCAATGCAGGCACAATCGCGACGAGTACCGTCATCCGCATGTTGCGGCAAGCGCCCAGGGAGACTACCGCGAGGGTTTTCGTCGCGGCTACCAAGTAGCCATGGATCACATGATGGATGTCAACGGCGCCCCGCACAAATAGAGCGCGCTTTTCCCGAAAGATGCCCGGTCGCGAGGCCGGGTATTTTTTGCCCAATCGCTCATGCAGCCGTCTCTTCTCAAGTGACCTTCACGCAGACGCCGCAAATCCGTTATTCTGTCATTGCTCCATCCTGGGGAGTTCCTGACACATGGCAAAGCTCACTATCGGCTTCGGCGTCCTGCTCATTCTGCTCGGCATCTTCGGCTTCGTCTCCACCGGCAGCGCCCATCCCACCGCACTGATTCCCACATGGATCGGCATCCTCTTCGTGCTCTTCGGGTTCATGGCCAATACCGAGAACACAAAGAAGCGCATGCTATGGATGCACATCTCCGTCACCGTCGCACTGCTGGTCTTTCTCTTGATGATTCCAGCTGCCATCGACTGCATTCGCCTCGCGCACGGCGCAGTCTTTCGCTATCCTGCAGCCGTGGAAGAGAAAGCCGCACTCGGACTCTTTTCTTTGATCTATGTTCTTTTCTGCGTCCGCTCGTTCATTGCGGCGCGCCGCAGCCGCCTTACATAATCTGCATCGCCAGGCTGCCAAAATCATCCAACGCCAATCAGAGATATCTGCCCAATCGGCAGACCTCTGTGATCTTCAACCGTATTTGCCGTTCCCCGGCGTAAACTTGGAGTATTCATGTCATCTTCCTTCGGCTCATCCAAATTCGGCGGCGGTATGAAGTCCGCAGACCGCCCCTCGCGGGGCGTCGGCAAAGCCACGACAGCCGACCTCACCGCGAAGCGCCCAAAGCCCAAGCTGAAGAAAGTGATGCCCGAGGTCTGGAAGCTCATCAAGCCCCGCCGCTGGCTCCTCTTCGGCAGCTTTCTGCTCATTATCGTCAACCGCCTCTGCAGCCTCGCGCTGCCCGTCTCGTCGCGCTACCTGATCAATAACGTCATGCTGGCGCACGAGATGAAAATGCTGCCCTGGATCATCGGAGCGGTCGCAGGCGCCACCTTCCTTCAAGGCATCACCTCCTACACGCTCACTCAACTGCTTTCGACCGCCGGCCAGCGTCTCATCTCCGAGCTGCGCACCCAGGTCCAGCAACACATCGGCCGCCTGCCCGTCTCCTTCTACGACGAAAACCGCACCGGCACCCTGGTCGCGCGCATCATGACCGACGTCGAAGGCGTACGCAACCTCGTCGGCACCGGTCTGCTCGAGTTCGTCGGCGGCATCCTGACTGCCATCATCGCCTTCTGCATCCTTATCCGCATCAGCGGACGCATGACGCTGCTCACCTTCTGCATTCTTGTGGTCTTCGGTCTCATCCTGCAGAAAGCCTTCAAGACCATCCGTCCCATCTTCCGCGAACGCGCCAAAATAAACGCCGAAGTCACGGGCCGCCTCACCGAATCGCTGGGCGGCGTCCGCGTCGTCAAGGGATACCACGCCGAAGACAGCGAAGCCACCGTCTTCGCTGCCGGCGTCAAGCGCCTGCTCGATAACGTCATCAGCTCCATCACGGCGCAGTCGCTCATGACGCTCTCTTCCACCATGGTGCTCGGCGTCGTTGGCGCTCTCGTCATGTATCTCGGCGCCCACGAGGTGTCTGTCCATCGCCTCAACGTCGGCCTCTACGTGGAATTCAACGCGCTGCTGGTCTTTATGATCGCGCCGATCGTACAGCTCGTTTCCATCGGAACCCAGATTACGGAGGCCCTCGCTGGGCTCGACCGCACCTCCGAAATTCTCAGCGAGCGCGAAGAGGACGCGGAGCCGAATCGCAGCGTCACGATACCGGTGATCAACGGCGACGTCACCTTCAACAACGTCACCTTTGCCTACGAGGCCGGCAAACCCGTCCTGCATGGCATCAGCTTCGAGTCGAAACCCGACACCGTCACCGCGCTGGTCGGCTCTTCCGGCTCCGGCAAATCGACCATCATCTCGCTGATCTGCGCCTTCCACACCGCGACCACCGGCCAGGTTCTGATCGACGGCATCGATCTCGCCACCATTCGTCTCTCGAGCTACCGCGAGCAGCTTGGCGTCGTTTTGCAGGAGACCTTTCTCTTCGACGGCACCATTCGCGAGAACATCCTCTTCTCGCGCCCCAACGCGACCGAAGAGCAGCTCATAGACGCCTGCCGCATCGCTCGAGTCGACGAGTTCGCCGAGCGTTTTCCGGATCAGTACGACACCATCGTCGGCGAACGCGGCGTCAAGCTCTCCGGTGGCCAGCGTCAGCGCCTCTCCATCGCGCGTGCCATTCTTGCCAATCCGCGCATCCTTATCCTCGACGAGGCCACCAGTTCGCTCGACTCCGAGTCCGAGGCCATGATCCAGAACGGCCTCAGCTATCTCATGAAGGGCCGCACGACGTTCGTCATCGCGCATCGTCTGTCTACTATCCGCCGCGCCGAACAGATTCTTGTTGTCGAGCAGGGCGAAATCGTCGAACGCGGCACACACGAGACTCTCTATGCACTGGGCGGCCGCTACTACGACCTCTACACTCGCCAGCACGGCCTCGAAGCCAACCTCTTCCTCGCCCCCGGCGAAGGCGACAAGATCGACGAAGTGGAGACATCAAAGGCCTAAGTTGATTGTGCGAGGATGTGTCTGATCGCACCCGTACAATGAATCGCTATTCTTCCCCCCCAAGCTCTGTCAGCAGAAACGCATAGTCGAATGCGATCTCCTTCAGGTAGTCATACCGTCCCGAAGCCCCGCCATGTCCCGCGTCCATGTTGATATGCAGCAGCAGCGGTGCGTCGTTCGTCTTCAGCGTCCGCAGCTTGGCGACATACTTTGCCGGCTCCCAATACATCACCTGCGAGTCGTTCAGGCTGGTCTTCACCAGCATTGCAGGATAGGCCCCGGCCTTCAGGTTGTCGTAGGGCGAATACGACCGCATGTATTCGAACGCCGCCGCTTCGTTCGGATTCCCCCACTCTTCGTATTCGGCGACGGTGAGGGGCAGGGAAGCGTCGAGCATCGTATTCATCACATCCACGAACGGCACATGCGACAGCACCACGTTGAACAGGTCGGGCCGCATGTTCACGACCGCGCCCATCAACAGGCCGCCAGCACTCCCGCCTTCGATCGCGACGCGGCCCTTCGCCCCATAGCCCTCTGCGACCAACTGCTCTGCAGCCGCGATGAAGTCTGAAAATGTGTTGCGTTTCACCATCATCTTTCCAGCGTCATGCCACGAATCGCCCATCTCGCCACCACCACGAATGTGCGCATACGCGATCACCACACCGCGATCCAGTAGCGACAAGCGCGTGGCGCTGAATCCAATCGGAAGAGGATAGCCATATGAACCATATCCATAGATATACAGAGCACTCTTCGAGTCTTTCTTGAAGTTATCGCGACGATAAACCAGCGACACCGGAACCCTGGCTCCATCCGCAGCCTCAACCCACACGCGCTCCGATCCATATCGCGCAGAATCGAACCCGCCAGGGACCTCCTGCTGCTTTAACAGCGTCGATGTGCCGCTCTTCACGTCGTACTCGTACACCGAAGCCGGCGAAACCAGCGACTGATAGCTGTAGCGAAATTTATCGGTTCCAAACTCCGGATTCGTGTGCGCGCCCGCAGAATAAACCGGCTCCGGAAAGTCAATTTCTCGGCCTGCCTCCAGCTGTCCACCAGATCCAATCGTCGTGACAGTGAGCGTCGGCAACCCGAGCCTTCTGCGCGAACTGACGCAGAACGATGCGAACAGTTCAAAGTCCTCGAGCGGAGCGTCGCTGTCCAGAGGAATCAACTCCGTCCAGAACTCGCGCCCTGTTTTCTCCACCGGCGTTGTCACCACTCTGAAGTTCTTCCCCACATCATTCGTCCGGATGTAGAACAACCCGTCGCGATGGTCCACCGAATACTCCTGCTCATCCACGCGCGGCGCGATGATCTGAAACTCGTCCTCAGGAGTCTCTGAGGAGAGAAAACGCAATTCGTTTGTCGTGTGACTTCCAGCCTCCATCAACAGATACTTGCGGTCCCGGGTCTTGCCCACGCCCAGGTTGAAGCGTTCATCCTTCTCCTCATAGACGACCACATCCTGAGCCGCTGCCTCTCCCAGGCGATGACGAAACAGGTGGTCGTGCCGCTTCGTTACCTCGTCCTCCGTCGTGTAAAACAGCGTCGTTGAATCCGCTGCCCAGGTCATCGACCCAACCCGTTCAGCAGTGTCGGACAGATCGGCGCCCGTCTTCAGGTCGCGCACGTGCAACGTGTACTGGCGAAAGCCGGTGTTATCGGTCGAGTAGGCCAGCTTGAACCCATCCGGGCTCACGGTCATCGCGCCCACCGACATGAACGGCTGTCCTTCGGCCAACCGGTTTACATCCAGCAAAATCTCTTCCGGCTGCGACTCATCGAAGGTCGTTCCCGTAGCCAGTCTGCGGCAGTGAATGGGATATTGGCTCCCCTCCACTGTTCGCAGGTAGTAGAACCATCCCCGGTCGCGGTAGGGAACCGACACATCGGTCTCCTTAATGTGCGACAGCATCTCGGCGTACAGCTTCGCCTGCAGAGCCTCTGTCGGAGCCATCACAGAGTGGGTATGGGCGTTCTCCGCCTCAAGGTAGGCGACCAACTCGGGAGAGGATTTATCCCTCATCCAGCGGTAGTTATCTTCAAGTGTCTGTCCGTGCAATGTGGTTGGGGTCGGTTCCTGGCGGGCGTGGGGTGGCCTTGTGCTGCTTTGGGTCATCAATCGTAGCTCCAATCCACAGAATACAGTGTCGGACCAGATCGAAAGGCAACCAGAGGAGTATCCTGATACACCAAACAGGTGTTTGACGAAAGGTGAGCCTGGGGTACACTGGCTCGCCAAGGAGTCGAGCCATGAAGTTCCGTCAGGCGTTCACCGTCCTCTTCAGCATGGCCATTATGTCCCCGGCTCTGCTGGTTGCCCAGTTCGATCCCATGGCTGTTCCAGCGTCCCAAACTCAGCCCAATCGGCCGGGGCCGCAGATTCCGTCGACTCCTGCGCTGCAGGACTCCGGCCCCAACTCCGGCGACGTCGGCCAGATCATGGAGGAAAAAATGTTCCTCCGCACGGCGGCCGAAGGTGGGCTCGCCGAGGTGAAGTTCGGACAACTCGCCGCCCAGAAGGCAAATAGCGAGGACGTAAAAGCTTTCGGTCAGAAGATGGTGGATGACCATACCAAGCTTAACGAAGACATGGCTCAGATTGCCGACTCACTGGGAATCATGTTGCCAAAAGAGATGAATAAGGAAGACCAGGCCGAGTTCACCAAGCTTAGCGCGCTATCGGGCAACGCCTTCGACATCGAGTACCTCACCTACATGGTCAAGGACCAGCACAGAGACCTGCACGCATTCCGCATTGAAGCCGCCAGCCAAACCGACCCAACGCTTCATGACGCGGTAAGACACGCCGAGTCCGTGATTCACGAGCACAAAGTGATGGTCGACAAACTGGCGCACGCGAAAGGCGTCCAGGTGCCGTCGCGCGGCACGAATCATCCAGCTCCCGCGCCTACGCTATAGCGCATTCGCGTCTTCTCGCGTCGAAAACCGTGCCCGGGCGCCATCCTCCGTTTCAAGGCTCAGACAATCATTTGCCCCGCGCGTATTTTCCTGAGCGCGGGGAACTTTGCCGTCACGCGAAGCGTAGAATGACCAGCGATGACCTACCTTTCGCGTTGGCTGGCAGTTGTTCTCCTGATCTTCGCACCGTCGGTCGTCGCGACGGCCGAATCGCTAGCCACGCTTCCGGCTCCCACGGGCTATGTCAGCGATTTTGCCAACGTCCTCACTCCGTCCACCAAGCTCAATCTTGAAAATCTCTGTACCCAGGTCGATCGCCAGGCGCACGCCCAGATCGCGGTTGTCACGGTCAAGACGATGGATGGCGATCAGTCGATAGACGAGTTTGCCACTGCGCTCGAAGACAAGTGGAAGGTTGGCGCGAAGGGGACTGACCGCGGCGTTCTTCTGCTGGTCGTCATGAACCCGAGGAAGTATCGCATCGAAGTTGGCTACGGTCTTGAGGGCATTCTGAACGACGCCAAGGTCGGAGATATTGGCCGTTCCATGGTCCCGGCCCTGAGTCACCTCGATTACAACGCTGCAATTCCGCTCGGCGTCCAGCAGATCGCCCAGGTCATCGCCGCCGATGCAGGTGTCACTCTGAGCCTCGCCCAACCGGTTCACCAGTATCATCGCGAACAGGCTGCCCCCATCCAACTTAATTTCACGGAGATTATCCTTGGCGGCGGCGCGATCCTGCTCATTCTTTTCTTCCTCATCAAGACCGGCAACACTGGCCTTATCTTTTTCCTCCTGGGAAATCTGATGGGCGGCGGCTTCGGCGGCGGACGTGGCCGAGGCGGCGGCGGCGGCGATGGGGATGGAGGCGGTTTTGGCGGCTTCGGAGGAGGAAGCTCCGGCGGCGGAGGCGCCAGCGGAGACTATTGAGGAGCTCGAGGATGTGAGAGACGTTGCTGCAAAGAAGGGCAGGGAGCTCGGCCCGCAGGTGGTAAAGTACAGCCGAGCGATCCAGGCGAGCGACAACATCGAAACCTAAACGAAGGGAAATTGAGGAAACATGAAACCTATTTGGATTGTGCTTGGCGTCGTGGCGCTAATCATCGTGGTTCTGCTCTTCATCGGAGGCAGTTATATCGGCGCGAAGAACACCCTGGTGCAGAAGAATGAAGCAGTCAACCAGGCATTTTCGCAGGTCAACGTCGTCCAGCAACGCCGTCTCGACCTTATCCCCAACCTGGTCGCCTCCGTAAAGGGTTATGTTGCTGAAGAATCGACCATCCTGACCAACATCGCCAACGCCCGCGCCGGAGTCCTGGCTGCAGGCAACGATCATGCCAGCAACATCAACGCCAACACCAAGCTGGATGTGGCCCTCGGCCCGTTCTTCCGGCTGCAGGAGCAGTATCCCGATCTTAAGGGCAACCAGCAGTTCATGCGCTTGACGGATGAACTTGCCGGGACCGAAAATCGTATCGCCGTCGAACGTCAGCGTTACAACAAGACGCTGGAAGACTATAACGTGTATGTCCGCCAGTTTCCCAACAGCATCTGGGCGAACATGGCAGGTTTTCATTACCGGGACGAGTACTTTAAAGGCAACCCGGAGAACAGTGTGGCGCCGAAGGTCGACTTCTCGAAGTGATGAAGCGAACTGAACTTTGGCCCAATAAAAAGCCGCCGCTGATGCGACGGCTTTTTATTGGACGGCTTATTGGGCAGCGGCCCGAAGCAGTTTATTTGGTGAACGAAGAGATTGCGGTTGCCTCGTCGTCCTTGACGTCGAAGACGGTGTAGAGTTTCGTGATCTGCAACAGATCATGGACTTTCTTGGTCAGGTTCAGCAGCTTCAGCTCGCCGCCGCTGTTCTTGACCGTGGTGAAGGCGCTCACCAACTCGCCGATGCCTGAGCTATCGATATAGCTGATGTCGCCCAGGTTAAGCAGAATCTTGTTCGAACCCTTCGCCAGAACATCACGAACGGCATCACGAATCGTTACGCTGCCTTCGCCGAGAGTGATGCGGCCACTAAGATCCAAAATGGTAATGCCGTCGACCTGGCGGGTTTGTACTTTCATGCTCATGTGTTGTCTTCTCCTTAGGACCCCGTTCCTTAGGTTCCAGGCTGCGCGGGTGTTCTGTGTTTAATTAGTGTCAGTTCTGTGCCGGGATGTAGCTGCCGAAAGTTTACCTCATCCATGAAGGCCTTGATAAGAAAGATGCCCCGTCCAGACCCGCGAAGTATGTTTTCCGGGGCCAGAGGGTCGGGAACCTTGTCCGGATCGAGCCCCGGACCTTGGTCGGCGATGCGGATAATCAAAGAGTCGGTGGTGGTCTCAAAGGAGGCCACGATGTGCTTGCTGGTGTCGTAGGAGTTGCCATGCAGCACCGCGTTCACGGCCGCCTCCCGCACGGCCATGGCGATATGTGGAATCGTATCTTCATCGAAACCAGCCCGCTGCGCGACCTGTTCCGCTGTCAGCTCAATCTTATTAACGCTGTCGAGAGACGAATCAAGTGTGAAGCTGACGCGGCTTGAGTTTGGGTCGGCCAAAGATGTCCTTGTCTTACCTGTATGCCATCGTCAAGCACGGATAACGGCTGTGTTGGCAGTGTGCTTGTGGATTTCTGGAATGTCAAGGTTCACCTGTCGGTCCTGCGCCGGACCGCTCTGTTTCCTCCTCCCTGCCCTTGACAAGACAGTGCCCTCCCGGTCCCGGCCGGCATCAAGTTGGGCTACTATGCGGGATAGCAGGTAAAGTGAGGAGAGGGTCGCGCCGCGTCTATGACCAAGCATGCCAATCACAGGACGAGCGTCTCGGCCCTCATGGGGACCCCCGTCGTGGACGCTCACGGAAGCACACTCGGCCATGTGCGCGAGTTTGCCGTAGCGCCTGCGGTCGATGCCGCCCACGTCCACGGCATCGTCCTCAAGCTGGCCACTGCCCGGCGTGGCGATCGCAACTCCCTCGTTCCGGTTGCTCACCTCCAACTGACCCCCACCGGAGGCATTCAGCTCCGCGAAACTGCCAATCCCGCCCCCCTGCCGGACGATGAAAGCTATCTCCTGCTGGAACGCGATCTGCTGGATCAGCAGATCATCGACATCGATGGCCACAAGGTCGTCCGCGTCAACGACGTCGATCTTGTCTGGGAGAACGGGCAGGAAGGCAAACCCGACCTCTCTCTCCGCATCGCGGAGGTGGAGGTGGGGATGCGCGGCGCCATTCGACGCCTCCTCAAAGGCCTTCCGAAAGAACCAGTCAACAGCATCGCCTGCCGCTTCGGAGCCAACGTCATCCCCTGGGACTTTGTCGACCTTATCGACCGCGATCCTGCCCGCCGCGTGCGGCTGAAGATCGAACAGGATCGACTCTCGAAGATGCACCCGTCGGACCTTGCCGACATCCTCGAAGACCTGGCCCCCGCTGAACGTCAGGCTCTCTTTCAATCCCTCGACGAGGAGGTCGCCGCTGAGGCTCTGGAAGAGGTCAAGCCCAAGATGCAGCAATCGCTCATCGAATCGCTCGACTCCGAGCAGATCGCAGGCATCGTCGAAGAGATGGACCCCGGCGCGGCTGCCGACCTGCTCTCCGAGCTCACCGACGAACGCTCCGAGGCCATTCTGGAGGAGATGGATCCCGAGGAACGCCAGGAGGTTGAAGACCTTCTCGAGTTCTCGGGGGACTCCGCCGCCGGCCGCATGACAACCGAGTACATTGCCCTGTCCGCAACCGCGTCGGTGGACCAGGCAACTCACGCGCTGCGCGACTTCGAAGGAGACATCGAGACCATCACCGACATCTATCTGCTCAACGAAGAAGGGCAGATCACCGGGCTCGTTCCTCTGGTGCAACTTGTGCTTGCACCGGCCCAGGCCGCGCTTGCCGCGCTGCCCCAGGGACACATCGTCACCTGCAACACCGACGCCAACGGCCGCAAGGTGGCTGAGCTCTTCGACAAATACAATCTGCGCTCCCTTCCCGTCGTCGATCACGAAAGACGACTCGTCGGGGTCGTTCACGCCGAACAGGTCATCGCCCTTCTGCGGGAGAGCCACTAACCAAAGCGTACTGCGGCAAACAGCTTCAAACGCCAGGCAAACACAAAGGAAACGCTGTACTCCATGAAGATTCTGTACGCCGCCGGCCTTTCACCCAAAGAATCGTCTCTCTATCGTCTCTGGGCACTCGAGCGCCTCGGCCATCAGGTCATCTCTTTCAACACCTATGACTACGTGCCACGGAATCCCATGGTCAGCAAGGTCGCCCATCGCCTCTCCGCCGGTCCCTCCGTCACCCGTCTCAATCGCGATCTTCTCCGCATCGCCGACGCCGAGAAGCCCGACCTCCTCTGGACGGACAAGCTTCTTTCCATGCGTCCCCAAACCCTCGACCGCATGCGCGAACTTGGCATCGTCACCGTTAGCTACATGATCGACAATCCTTTCGGCCCGCGTCGCGACCCCGGCTGGCGTCTCTACATGAAAAACATTCCCCACTACGACCTTCACGTTGTCCAGCGCGACAAGAACATACTTGACTACACCTCTCGCGGTGCGCGCGGCGTCATTAAAATCCAGACGGCGTACGAGCCCACGCTGCACTTTCCGCCGGCTCCAGAGTGGTCCGACGCCGACCGCGACCGCGAGGTCTCGTTTATCGGCACTCCCTATGACGACCGCGCGCAGACCCTCGGCCGGCTCTGGCGCGAGTGCGGTTTCTCCGTCGCCGTCTCCGGCAGCCGGAAGCTCTGGGGCCGCGCCATGGCGCCTGACGTCTTCAAAGCCGCCTTCCGCGACGGAGAGTTGTACACCGGCGACTATCGCAACGCTATCTGGCGCTCGCGCATCAATCTGAGCTTCCTCACCCACTCCAACCTGGACGAGTTCGTTCACAAAAGCTTCGAGATCGCCGGCTGCGGAGGCTTTCTTCTCGCCGAACGCTCGGCAGGCCACCTGCAACGCTTCAAGGAAGACGAAGAAGCTGTCTTCTTCTCCGGCTTCCGGGAGCTGGCAGAAAAAATCCGCCGCTACCTACCCGACGAAGCCGCACGAAAACGCATCGCCACCGCTGGAAATCTCCGCGCGGCCCGCGATGGCTACCACAACGATCGTCAGGTCGGGATCATCCTCGAACGGGTTCAGTCCATCCTGCTGTCTCGCACGGCGGGCAGCGTCTCTGCGAATTCAGCCCTTGCAGGCCGCCAGTGATTCACGATCTGCTCAACGGCGCGCCGCCCGCAAACTTCATCGCCGACCTCTGCATCGTCGGCGCCGGAGCCGCCGGTATCTCCCTGACCGTCGAGTCCGCCCGCAAAGGGAAAAAAGTATTGCTTCTCGAAGGAGGCGGCGCCCTTCGCGAAGACTCCTCGCAGGCGCTCTACGACAGTGAGATCGCCGGCCTTCCGCATCGCGGCATTCACACCGGCCGCATCCGGGTGAAAGGGGGAACCACCGTCCGCTGGGGTGGTCAGATTCTCGAACTCCACCCGCTCGACTTCACCCCGCGTGTCGGCGTCCCCGAAAGCGGCTGGCCCTTCCTCAAAACTGAGCTGACGCCGTTCTATGAGCGCGCACTCCGCCTGGAGGGGCTCGCCAAAGTCGAGCGTAGCGACGAGGCCGTCTGGCGCGACCTCCGGCTGCCCTTCACGCAATTCGATGGTCTCGATTCCTACCTTTCGCGATGGTGCCCCGAACCCAACTTCGCACGCCTCCACAATAAAATCCTCGCAACCCATCCCGGCATTCACCTCTGGCTCCATGCCAGCGCGGTCGAGTTGATGACCGAAGGCTCTTCCGCAACCGGAGTTTGTTGCCGCACTCTGACGGGAGTCGAAGCTGTCTTCCGTGCGCGACACTATGTCTTCGCGCTCGGCGGCATCGAAAGCTCGCGCTTCTTCTTGCAGCCGCGCCCTGGCGGCCTGCCCTGGAACCGCTCCGGCCTGCTCGGCAAACACTATCAGGATCACATCGACTGCAACGCCGCTGTCATCCAGCCGCACAATTTAAATCAGTTTCACGAGCTCTTCGATCCTATCTTTGCCCGCGGCTTCAAATACCTTCCCAAGATGCGCCTTCTCCCCCAGCTTCAGGCTCAGCTCGGTACGCTCAACATCGGCTCCACCATGTCCTTTGAAGACACCGGCAAGGTCAGGATGCAGGCGAAGCACACCATCCGCGACATCCTGCGCGGACGCTTCCGCGACATCACCCGCGACAATCTCCGTCACACCGCAAAACATATTCCCATGCTTGCCCATCAGGTGTGGCGCTATAAAGTTCAGCGCCGCGCCTACGCTCCGCCAGAGGTCCGCATTTTTCTCCGCATCCACTGCGAGCAGGAACCCACCTCCCGCAGCAACATCACCCTTACCGATCAGCGCGATCCCCTGGGTTTGCTTCGCATCCGCTTCGACTGGCAGATCTCCGAAAGGGAACTGGAGACCATCCGGCACTACGTCCTCATCGCCCAGGAGTCCCTCGCCGGGGTCGCGCGCATCCTTCCCGACGCCGACCTGATGTCCGGCAACCCAAACTTTCTCGCCCGCTGCGACGACAGCAACCACCACATGGGCGGCATGCGTATGTCTACCTCCGATGCCACGGGCGTCGTTGACACCGATCTGCGCTTATACGGTCTCGATAACACCTACATCTGCAGCTCCGCCGTCTTCCCCTGCTCCGGCTTCTCCAACCCAACCCACACCGTCCTCGCCCTGGCCGTTCGACTAAGCGATCATCTGGAAAAATCGGAATAAAATTACCCTGCTGGGCGAAAAGAGATTCGGAGAGAAGATGGAGCAGATTGCGCTGGGCGCCTCCGGCCGTCACACCACCCGCCTCGGCTTCGGCTGCGGAAGCATCATGGGTGTGATCGGCCGCCGCGCCTCTCTCAAGCTGCTCGAAACCGCATACGACGCCGGCATCCGCCACTTCGACGTCGCTCCCATGTATGGGTTTGGCGAAGCCGAGAGCTGCCTCGGCGAATTCTTGGAGCGCCATCCCGGTGAACTCACCGTCACCACAAAGTACGGCATCCTTCCGTCAGAAAATATCTCTTTGATCGCTCTCGGCCGACGAATCGCAGGCCCTGTCATCCACAAGCTCCCCCGCGTCAAAAAACATCTCGCTCGCGCAGCCAGCGCCGCTATCCGGCCTCCCATACAAAACCGGCAGCGCCCGTCTTTCACTCCCGCGCAGGCCCGAGCCGCCCTCGACCGCAGCCTCGCCCACCTCCGCACCACCCGCCTCGACCTCTGGCTCCTCCACGAAGTCGAGGCAGATGATCTCCACGACGAAGCCCTCCTCCGTTTCATGGAAGATCTCGTTCAGCAGGGAACCATTGGCAGCTTCGGCATCGGCAGCAGTGCCGACAAAATTCCCGCCCTGCTTGCCGAACGCCCTGCCTACTGTCGCACCCTGCAATACGAGTGGTGCGTCCTCGATCCCGTGCCCGCCCACGCCACACCCTCCGCCATTTCATCGTCAGAGCCGTTCCGCATTCACCATCGTGCCCTCACCAACCACTTCCACGACCTGCATCACGCTCTCGGCAAAAATAAGCCACTCTGCCAACGCTGGTCCGCACTGACCGGCGCCGATCTCAGTAAGCCCGCCGCGCTCGCTCACCTCATGCTCAAGGCATCGCTGGTGATGAACCCATCCAGCATCGTCCTCTTCTCCTCCAAAGATCCCCGGCACATTCAGGCCAACGCCCGCGCCGCCGCCGACACCGCCCTGGGGCCCGCAGCCCGCCAGCTCTACGATCTGGTTCAATCCGATCGCGGCCAACTTCACATCAAAACCTCCTAATCCATCGGCCCGGCGTCATAAAAGATGATTTAGCCTGATAGGGGCGAGCCGACACGTTCTCCACACCAGTTCAAAAGGAACCACGAAATGAATCGCTGGCGCATCTGGAGAACCCGGCTCATCATCATCTTCGCCGTTCTCGGCCCTGGCTTCATCACCGCCAACGTGGACAACGACGCCGGCGGCATCCTCACCTACTCCCAGGCAGGCGCGCAGTTCGGTTACACGCTGCTCTGGACGATGATCCCGATTACCATCGCCCTCATCGTCGTGCAGGAGATGTGCGCCCGCATGGGTGTCGTGACCGGCAAGGGGCTCAGCGATCTCATCCGCGAAGAGTTCGGCCTCCGCATGACCTTCTTCATCATGTTTCTGCTGGTTGCCGTCAACTTCACCAACGTCGTGACAGAGTTCTCCGGCATCGCCGGCAGCATGCAGCTCTTTCACGTCGCCAAATACATCAGCGTCCCCCTCTGTGCGCTCATCGTCTGGGTGCTCGTCGTCAAAGGCGACTACAAGAGCGTCGAAAAAGTCTTCCTCATCGCCAGCGTCTTCTACATCGCCTACATCATTGCAGGCGTACTGAGCCGCCCCGATTGGCACCTTGCTCTCATCGAAACCGTCAAGCTTCCCCCGCACAAAGTCTGGTCCGACAAGGTCTACCTCTACATGACCGTCGGCGTCATCGGTACCACCATCACGCCGTGGATGCAGTTCTACTTGCAATCGTCCATCGTTGAAAAGGGCGTCAGCGTCCGCCAGTACAAGGCTTCGCGTCTCGACGTCATCGTCGGCTCCATCTTCACCGATGTCGTTGCCTGGTTCATCGTCGTCGCCTGCGCCGCCACCCTCTACACCCACGGCTTGCGCAATATCGGCGACCCTTCCGATGCCGCCCAGGCCATGAAGCCTCTCGCGGGAGACTACGCCTTCATTCTCTTCGCAGCCGGTCTCTTCAACGCCTCGCTCTTCGCCGCCAGCATTCTCCCGCTCTCCACCGCCTACACCGTCTGCGAAGGCCTTGGGTTCGAGAGCGGCCTCGACAAGGGATTTCGCGAAGCGAAGTTCTTCTACTGGCTCTACAGCCTGCTCCTCTTCGCAGGCGCAGCCGTCGTTCTCATTCCGAACTTCCCGATCGTTAAATTCAGCATTCTTTCGCAGGTCCTCAACGGCGTTCTTCTCCCGCTGGTTCTGGTCTTTATGCTCAAACTGATCAACAAGCACGAGCTGATGGGCAAATATACCAACACCCGCTGGTTCAACGTCATCGCCTGGGCCACAGCGATCATCGTTACTGTCCTCTCATTTATGCTGGTATGGAACACCCTTCACGGCTAAGGGCACATCAAGGCATAGACTGGGCATATTCTGCCGGCCGAAAAAGGACCTCCCCTTGAAGAACCGAATTGCAGTCTGGGCAGTCGTGGGTTTTATCGTTGCAGGATGCTGGGCGCTCTATGCGGCCATTTCGCCGTCGACGCTGGAAACAACGCGGAGCCTTTGGATCCTCACTCGAATCACTTGCCCGATCACCTTCGCCCATCTACCCCTGAGTCTGTATGCCGTTCTCATCGTCAATGCAGCCACCTACGCCCTCATCGGCCTGATCGTCGAAAGCCTGCGCGAGAACCAACACAACTCAACGATCCATCGCTTCTGACGAAAACTCCGTGCGGGCCTCTCAGACAGGACTCCCTACAGCAACTTCCCCTCAGAAAGATCGCGAATCAACCCAAGGTCTGCCGCCAGGAAGTCATATTCCGGCAACTCCGCCAGCGGAGTCCACCGCATGTCGTTGAAGATTCGGTTCTCCAGCGCACCATCGAACTCTCGCACCACAAAAAACTGAAGGTCGATCGCCCCGCCGTTCCGGTACTTGTGCCGGATCCGCGCCACCTGGCGCCCAATCACCGCTGTAATTCCGAGTTCCTCGTTCAGCTCACGCATCAGTGCGTCTTCGGAGCTCTCCCCGGCCTCGATCTTTCCCCCGGGAAACTCCCACTTCAGGCTCATCGGCTGGTCCGCCTTGCGTTGACAGATCAGTACTTCCACTCCGGACTGGCCGTCGCCTGTCCCACGCAGGATCAGCGCCGCAACCACAAGCCGAAGCGGCTTTTCTACCGCTACGGCACCATGTTCTGCGAGCTTGCGAATGGGCTCTCTCATCTGCCTTGTAGATTAGACGAGGTTTGCATTCAAAAGCCTCAATCCGCTTTACTTAGGCTCAACCGACCCCGGATAGTAAACCGCCCACCCCTCCTGCGAACTCCGCTCCGTCAGGCCCGGCGTCGGGTTCACCGGGAATGCGCGTCGTGCGATCTGCAGCATCGCCGCATCATGCACCGAGTTGCCGAATACTGCATCCGGAGACGTCACATCCACCCGCGCCAGCGCCGCAACCTTGCCCTCATCCGTCGGCACATCCAGCAGAGTGTCCGTCACTACGCCGTCCTTCACCGCAACCCGAGCCGCCAGCACCCGCTCCGCCGGTATCCCAAACCGCCGTACACCCTCTTCGATCACCCAGTTGTTGGTCGAGCTTACCGCCCAGATCTCTACTCCCTTGCCGCGCAACTCCTCCACCAGTTTCATCATCTCAGGAAAGATATTCCGCTCCACCTGGCTCCGAAAGAAAGCGGCAGCGGCACGCCGCATCTCTTCCTCGCGCAGCCTCTGATACATCTGAACCATCTCCCCACAGATGGCCGCCTCTGACACATCGCCCTTGAGATAGCCGCGATATCGCGTATCGATCCAGTCCGTTGCCTCGCGCGAAACCAGGCCCGTCTCAATCGACCAGTTCATGAACCCGGACCCGGCGTCCCCGGACCACAGCGTCCCATCGCAGTCGAACACAACCAGCTTCGGCAACAGGGTGTGGACCGCACTAAAAAACTCTGAGGTGCTCAAACGGTTGACAGTAACAATCTTGCTCACAAAATCAAATCCAGCTTCCTTACACGCAAACGATCGTGTGTCCGTCTCGAAACCATTTGGTTTATGGTACGCGACGGATGTAAACCCAGGAACAAAGCCCGCCGCTATACCGCTAGATCGGCGGCAAACCGTTAACCACGGTCACCCCATCCGGCGGAACAAAACCGAAGTCGCCATCCTTCACCGGAACATTCTCCTGAATGTCCGAGAACACGAACTCCGTCACCGCTCCACCCACCTCTTCCAGTCGCATCCGTTCGATCTCGCCCCCCGCAGTCACCCCCAGCGACAACGACTTCACCCTCTGCTCCATCCCCTTGGGAACTCCGGCAATCTGAAACCCCTGTCCAGCCGGCGTCACCGTTAGATGATCCAGTTCCTTGCCCAACTGGGTATGTCCGAGCAGAAATCGCAGCGGAGATCTCAGATCGTCCAACTGCTTGGCCGGCACGCGCGTCGCCTGCGCATCCCCCGGCGTGTAAAACCACGCGAATTTTCCATCCAGCACAAACACCTTGCCGACCGGAGCGGCGTAGCTCCACCGCATTCGCCCCGGCTTCTTCAACAGCAGCGTACCCTCTTCCGTGCGATCCATCCCCATACCGGAGTACCGCTCCGAAAAATGGGCGCGCAGCGAACTCAGATGGTTGTAATGATCGTCGACCTTGCGGACCAGTGCGTCGTTCTGTTGCTGCGCCACAACGGGCCCCGCACAGCAGATCGAAGCCAGCAAAACAATGCGCCACAATCGCATTTACTGAATCGGCTGCGTGCAGTTGGTGCCGCCGGCAGGATCGAAGCGAATCGTGTTGTTCTCGTCCGAACAAAATCCGCGATCGCCGGTTCGTCCAATCGAGTTGGGCACCGCCGTCACCTCATAACCGGTGATCATGTCGTGGTTGTTCACGTTCACTTTGGTGCAGTTGGTAATCGCGAAAGAATAACCCGCCTTCTGTCCGCTCGCCAGATCCGGCGTAATCATCTGCGCGGCTTCCGCCGACGGAGCGCCCGACTTCGGATCTCCGCCCAACGCCGACAACGAGCAGGAAAATCCGTTCGCCGGGTAAGCCGAGTTGTACTGCAACTGCGCCTGTCCAATGGTGCGCACCGACTGAACTGCCGATGTCTCATGCGCCTGCTTCGTCAACTTCAACATCTGCGGCACAGCAAGAGTCATCAAAATCAGCATCACCGACATGACGATCAACAGCTCGATCAGCGTAAATCCTTCTTCGTTCCGTCGCTCTGCGCGCAATCTGTCCAGGCGGTTCATTGTCTTTATCATTCCTCGGCTTTGGTTTCCAACTCCGAACAAAACTCTATCAGCATCGTCCTAACAGACCAAATCGTGCCGCTCGATCTTCATCGATCCGAGATTCCCCAGCAGCGTTAACGCCATCGCTTCAGGTTGAAACAGTTCCTGCGCCAGCTCCTGAATATCGGTTGGGGTTACGGTCTCAATCTCTTCCATAATCTCGTCCACGCCGAAGAATCGCCCGAAGTACATCTGCTGCCGCGCCAGGTTCGCCATTCGGCTGCCCGAGCTCTCGAGTCCAATCACCATGTTGCTCTTCACCTGGTCCTTGGCCCGCTTCAACTCCACATCACTGACGGTCTCTTCCTTGAGACGGCGCAATTCATTCAAGGTAAGCTGCAACACCTTCCGTGTCTTATCCACTGAGGTTCCCGCGTACACACACAACGACCCGGTGTCGCGAAACGGATTCATCTCCGAGAAGATCGAGTAAGCCAATCCCTGATCTTCACGGATGGTCTGGAACAGCCGCGAACTCATCCCGCCGCCCAGCATCGTATTCAGCAGATAAACCCCATACCGCCGCGGGTCATTCACCGGCGGAGCAGGAACGCCAAGACAAAACTGCACCTGCTCCAGCGACTTCTTCCGCTTCAGCGTAATGTGCGGCGTCGCCTTGGGAGCAGCGGTCTTCGCCATGCCGCCCTCTCCGTTTGCAGCCAGCGAGCGGAACTCTCTCTCCACCTGCGCGACAAAAGTATCGTGCTCAAGATTTCCCGCAGCCGAAAAGACCATATTGTGCGGCGTGAACCGCCCCGCGTGAAAGTCGAACACCACCCCTTGGCTGAAGCTCGAAACTGTCTTCGCTGTCCCCAGAATCGGCCGCCCCAGCGCGTCGCCCTTCCAGAAGTTCTGTGTCCACACCTCATTCACCAGATAGTCGGGGTTATCCTCGTCCATCTTGATCTCTTCCAGAATCACGCCCTGTTCGCGTGCCAGCTCCTCGGGCGCAAACGTCGGGTGCAGCACCAGATCGGCCAGCACCTCCAGCGCCGGCGGCACATTCTCGTCGAGTACCTTGATGTTGAAGCAGACCATCTCCTTGCCGGTAAACGCGTCCAGATTCCCGCCGATCGTGTCCACCTCGCGGGCTATCTGCTGCGCCGACCGGCTGGTCGTCCCCTTGAACACCATATGTTCGACGAAGTGCGAGATCCCGTTCAACTCAGGCGCCTCGTCCCGCGATCCGGACCCCACCCAGGCCCCCATCGAGACGCTTCGCACATGCGGCATACTCTCCGTCAACACCATCAGCCCATTGGAGAGTATGGTCTTGCGGATGTTGCGCGAAGCATTTCTGGATACTCGGACATCATCAATCAGGGTTGCAGGCATGCGGCTCCTCGAATCTTCATTCTTTCATAGTGGCGACCGGCACAGTTGATGGCGTGAAATGCCTTATTTTGCAATGAAAGAAAAACTTCGCTAAATTTTAGTAAATAGCTGCAACAAAATGGTTTACTCGTATTACCAATCAAGCGACTCGGGGCGCTCCCCATCACTAATCGTGGTTGGAAAATGGCGAACACCGGGGCTGTCCGGAAGGGCAACTCTTCCCGCACACGAGTAAACTCAACGTAGAGCCACCGCGCCAAAAGCATGCAAAACGCAACAACAATCACCCAAGCGGAACACACTGGGTCGCAGCCTCTCTTCGGGCTCTCCCTTCCCGAACTGACCACGCTGATGGAGCGCCTCGGTCAGAAGCCTTACCGTGCTGTGCAGCTTCACCACGCCCTCTACCGCCAACGGATTACCTCGATCGACCAGATCACCACCTTCCCCGCGATGCTTCGCGAAACGCTGGCTGGCGAGGGATATGTCCTCGGCCATCCCGAGATCGTCCAGACCGCCCGCTCCATCGATGGCACGGAGCGATACCTCATTCGTATGGCCGACGGCGAGACCGTCGAGACCGTCTGGATGCCCGACGGCGATGGAGGTGAGCGCGGCGACGGCTCTCAGGCTGCCGAAGAAGAGGAAGCGGAAGACCGTGTTCCGAGCCCCACCGCCTTTCCCTATCGCCGCTCCACCATCTGCGTCTCCAGCCAGGTTGGCTGCGCCGTCAACTGCCAATTCTGCCTTACTGCCAAACTCGGGATTCGCCGCAACCTTACTCCCGGAGAAATCGCCGGCCAGGTCGCCGCCGTCCTCAACCGCCACCAGATCGAACTCGGCAGTACCCGCGGCAACTACAGTCCCGCCCGCATCAACCTCGTCTTCATGGGCATGGGGGAGCCCTTCCTCAACTACGCCAACTTCATCGCGGCGGTGCGACTCCTCACCCACATGCCCATTCCCGAGTCGCGCATGACCGTCAGCACCTCCGGCATTCTTCCGGGCATCCTCGACTTCGCTAAAGAGACCGTACGGCCCAAGCTCGCTGTCAGCCTCAACGCCTCCAACGACCAGGTCCGCGAGTCCATCATGCCGATCACGCGCAAATGGAATATCGCTGCCCTCCTCGATGCCCTGGCCACCATCCCTCTGCGCAACCGCGAGTGGATTACCTTCGAGTACGTCCTTCTCGGCGGCATCAACGATTCGCTGCAACACGCCGACGAACTCATCGCACTGGTTAGCGGCATGCGCTGCAAGATTAATCTGATCGTCTGGAATTCAGGCCCCAATATGCCCTTCCACGAGCCGCCGCAGTCTGGCGTCTCTGCCTTCCAGAAGCGCATCATGGCCGCTGGGATTCCAACCTACATCCGCCGTCCTCGCGGCCGCGATATCTTCGCCGCCTGCGGCCAGCTCAAGCGCACCCTCGAAGCGCCTTCCTCTTCATCCTCGTCGCTGGTAGAAATTGCGTCCGCCGGCTAGGATCGAAAGCTAGTTCATCCTCACCTCATCGCCCTGATTCGTCTTTTCCCACGTCTTGCCATCCCCGGACTTATATTGCTCAAAATGAATCTTGTCTCGACCACTAAAGATATTCTCTGTCCGATAGAACACCGGTTTTCCGCCTTCGTCTTTCCCCGAACTGGAATAGGTCCAGTGATCTCCAACAATCGTCAGGTCCGAAAGCCCGACTGCCTTTCCACTCGGTAGTACCGGCTGGGTATGGAACTTCGTCGGATCATCCGTCGCAGTGAATATAACCAACGCAAGCGATTTCCCATTCACGATCTGCTCGCAGGTATAGAACGCCGTTCCTTCATGGCATTGATTGACGACCGTATCCGGCCGGCCGTCGCCCGCCATTGTATGGGCCGAAACGACAGTCCACGTTCCTTCGTACAGCTTGATCGGGGCAAATGTTGTACTCGCAGCCATCATCAGCAACCAGAATCCCATCATCGCGATGCTCCTTTCGACTCTCTCCTACCGTGTCAGATCCGGCGTCGCACGCTCCAGCCCAAGTGCAAGCAGCCGGGCGGCCACACGATCGTAGTCGTGCCGCAGAACGTCGCCCTCGTGGACGAAGTTGCCCGTCTCCGGGGTTACGCCAAGCGCTCGTATCCGTTCCAGATCAGCCTCAATCGGCTGCTGACCCTCGTGAGCATACTGCGCCAGACGCTTTGCTGAGATCGCTCCCGTGTTGATCAGCGCGTAGTCGAAGATGGGAGACCGAGTCCCCGCGGCATGATGCATGATCTTCTCGATATGCTGCGATGCCGTCAGCCCCAAAGACTCATTCGCCTGCGTCATCAGGTTACAGACAAATACCTTTGTCGCCCTTGAGGCAATCAGCGCTTCGGGAATCCCGCGAACCAGCAGATTCGTAATCAGCGACGTGTACAGCGATCCTGGTCCAAGCGTAATCAGGTCCGCATTGGCGATTGCTTCCAGCGTCTCCGGCAGCGGATCGGCGGTGTCTGGCTCCAGCCGGAGTTCGACGATGCTGCGTTTGCTGGCGGTAATGTTGGTTTCGCCCCGAACCACAGAAGCGTCATCCATCTGTGCCACCAGGTTCACATTGGTGTTCGTCGCAGGAAAGATTCTTCCTCTCGTGGCCAGAATCTGCGACGACATCTGAACTGCCTGCGCAAAATCGCCGGTAATATGCGACAGAGCGGCCACGAACAGGTTGCCGAAGCTATGCCCGTCCAAATCGCCATGCTCAAAGCGAAACTGAAACAGCTTCGACAGCAGATGTTCGTCCTCCGACAACGCCACCATGCAGTTTCGAATATCGCCCGGGGGAAGCATCTTGAAGTCTTCCCGCAGACGTCCGGACGAGCCGCCATCGTCCGTCACAGTGACCACAGCCGACAACTCACGGATCATGCATCGCAGCTGGGGACAAGGCGGCGTCGCTGCGCCCTCAGGCTCCGACCCGCCTCCGATTCGCACGCCTTTCCTGCGATCCGGAGTCACAACGTAGCGCTTTAGCCCGCGCAGCAATGTTGACAACCCGGTGCCACCGCCAATGGCAACCACCCGAAGCTCTTTTTCTTTTGGTTCGGCCAAGTTTGGCAACGACATACGCGAGATCTCCCGTCCAAGCCTAAATGAACTACGTTCAGCTTGGATGCAAGAGCAGGATCAAACCTCTGGGTAAAGGAGTTCCGTGAACCGCGGATCGTCCGCCATATCCTGAAAGTCCGAATCCGCACGCGCCTGGATCCGGTTCCTCGGATTCTGCCGGATCGCCTCCGTCAGATGCTCCAGGCAGCGATGCGAGTCGCCCGTCATGCTGGACAGAACGGCCAGGCCGTAGAAGGCATAGTCGGCCTTGTCGTTCGCCTTCAGGATCAGATTGAACTGCTCGCGCGCATCCTCATAGTGCCCATCGTTCAACAGCGAGACGGCATAGTCGTAGTGCTCCTCATGGTTGGCAAAGGTATTCTTCCCCTTCGCTGTCTGCAGCAGACAGGCATTGCTGTACATCCTGACGCGATCGCTCAGTTCGCCCGCGCCGGCGGCCATCATCTTCTCAAAGGCCGCGTGCGCCTTGTCGTACTTGCCGTCCTGCATCAGTCGCAACGCTGCTTCATACTGAGCAACGATCTGGGCTCGCGCGCTATCCGTCGCGGGAAGCGTTCCGGCCAGCGTGCGGGGAGTGCGTTTTGCCGTAGGTACACTTGCAGTCTTCACTTGAGCCATGGTCATTCCTGTCGTCCGGTGTTCTTGAGCCTTACCATTCTAACGGCAGCCCAAATTCTGTTTTGTTCTCGTCTCGGTTTTATACGCAGACGCGGCGGTCAGGTCAACTGGCGTCATTCTCTTGCCACTGTCTGCTACCGTTTGCCGTAGACCGCCGGATTCAACTCCGGATCGTTATACATCTTCATCTGCCGGTACAGTTTAAATCGCCGCGTCCCTTGCAGCACCTCTGCCCACAAGGCATCCAGGCATCCCGCCAGGTCCTCTCGCTGCTCCTCCAGCAGCGCTTGCCGCCCCACATTTCGCATCCGATGCTCCTCCGTTGCGCTGGCCCGATGCGTCTCCTCGCGCGTGTGATAGATCTTCAGCGACAGAATCGAAAGCCGATCGATCATCAGTCCCGGCGTTTCTGAGTGCAACGGCGCGCTCGCGTTTTGTTCCAGCCTCTCGATCAACCATGCGTCCATCTTTTCCACCAGATCGTTCCGCCTTTGGTTCACCCTGTCGATCGCTCGCTTCACCCGCACAATCTCTGCATCGGCGACTCCCGGCACGCGCGCCTTGTCCTCTTCATGCCATAGTTCAAAGTTCGCCCGGTGTTGTGCCAGCGCAAGCGCCATCAGGCCATCGGCGCTGGCCTCGATCGCCAATTCTCCCTCGGTCGCGTGCAGCGCGGCTGTCATCTCGTCCTGCACCCGCGTTATCAAAAGAGCATCGAGCATAGGCCCTCCATTTTAAACCGGCCGGAAACTTCGGCGACCACGACAGACTGCCTTGCAATTACGGGTGTTCGCACAGGTCAGGTTAACACCACCCGGCTTCGTCCCGCTTGCCGGAAGTCCCCGAACCAAGCAGACTAGAGTGACACAATGGCAAGCGCAGCAAAACGGGTTTTGATCTACCGGCTCGGCAGTCTCGGCGACACTCTCGTCGCACTCCCCGCTCTGCACCTTGTCGCCCGCGCCTTTCCCGGCTCGGAACGGCGCTTGCTGACAAACTTCCCCGTCGATGCCAAGGCGCCGCCGGCCGCGGCCATCCTCGAAGGCAGCAATCTCGTCAACGGCTACTTCCGCTACGCCGTCGGCACTCGCAGCCCCCGCGAGTTGCTCGCGCTGTGGTGGCAGCTCGTCCGCTGGCGTCCCCAGGTCCTCGTCTACATGGGGTCCACTCGCGGGGTCGAGTCCGCCCGTCGCGACGAAAAGTTTTTTCGCCTTTGCGGCATTCCCCGCCTCATCGGCATCCCCATCACCGAGGACATGCAGCACAATCGTTGGGAGGACCTGCATCAGGCGCTCGAACCCGAAGCAGGCCGCCTTGTCCGCAATCTGTCGGAGCTGGGCGACGCCCATCTTGAGGATCCTGCTGCCTGGGACCTCCACCTCACCGCTGAGGAGCACGCTCGCGCAAAAGCAGTGCTTTCGGCGACCGCGGGTCACCCTGTCATCGCCGTCAGCGTAGGCACGAAGGTTCAATCGAAGGACTGGGGTCGCGACAACTGGCGAAGTCTCTTGCATCGTCTCGCCACCCTCTATCCCGATCACGCCCTGGCTCTCGCCGGAGCACCCGAGGAAAGTGAAGCCAGCGAGTTCGCCGCCGGCGGCTGGCGGCAAAACTCCAGCACGCCGGTGGTTAATCTCTGCGGCCTCCTTACCCCTCGCGAGAGCGCCGCAGCCTTCGCCCAATCTCGCCTCTTCGTCGGCCACGACAGCGGCCCCATGCACCTGGCCGCGGCGGTCCAGACCCCTTGCGTCGCCATCTTCGCCGCCCGAAACAAACCCCGCGTCTGGTTCCCCTACGGCAAACAACATCGCGTTCTCTACCATCAGACCGACTGCTGGGGTTGCGGCCTCGAGACATGCATCGTCGAACGCAAAAAATGCCTCACCTCGATTACAGTCGATGAGGTTGTCAACCAGGTACAAGCCCTCCTCGGCTAATCGCTTCTTCGAGTGGCAGATGCGATGATGGTTCCGATGATGGTTACAAGGAGACACTCGCACGTATGCTGCCGGAACTTCATTCGATTCTGAACCTGCTGGAAGGTGGCTTCGGTCAGCTTCGGGTGCTCGTCATCGGCGACATCATGCTCGACCGCTACATTCACGGCGACGTCGAGCGCATCTCCCCGGAAGCGCCGGTCCCCGTCCTGCGCCACGCCCGCCGATATGAGCGTGCAGGCGGCGCCGCCAACGTAGCCATGAACCTCGCCGGCCTGGGCTGCCGGACATTTCTCGGAGGCTTCTGGGGCAATGACGCCGAGCAGAATGAGCTCGCCGTCATGCTGGATCGCGCCGGCATCGACACCGCCGGCGTTGTCTCCACTTCGCTCCCCACCATCTCCAAAACGCGCATCGTTGGCCGCACCCAGCAACTTCTCCGGCTCGATATCGAGAGCCGCGACGCGCCGCCCGCCGCCGACGCCAGGCGTCTCCAGGAGCGCGCCACCGAGCTGGTCGCAAAGGTTCACGCCGTTATCCTCTCCGACTACGCCAAAGGCGCTCTCTCTTCCGCTCTCTGCGAAGCGGTCATCCGCGCCGCATGCTCGGCCGGCATTCCTGTTCTCGCCGATCCCAAGACCCCGGACTTCAGCAAGTACACCGGTGCGACTACCGTCTGCCCCAATCTTGGCGAACTCTCCGCCGCAACCGGCATCCCGGCTCACCAAACCGACGCCCTGCTTGCTGCCGGACAGACCCTGGCCGCCGAACACGACTTTAAATTCCTCACCGTCACGATGAGCGAGAAGGGAATCAGCGTGCTTCGCCCTCCTTCCACAGCCGGGGCTGGTGTCTATCACTCTCCCGCCCGCGCTCGTGAGGTCTTCGATGTCTCCGGCGCGGGTGACACGGTCATCGCGACCCTCGCTGCCAGCCTCGCCGGGGGGTTGCAGATCGAAACCGCGGTTGACCTTGCGAACCTCGCCGCGGGAATTGTCGTCAGCAAGGTTGGTACCGTTCCCATCGCGGCACACGAACTGGTGGCGGTTCTCACGCCCAGCTCCGGGGTCACTGCAGGAGAAAAGATTCTCGACCTCGAACGCATCCAGTCGCGCGTCGCGGAATGGCGCGCCTCGGGCGAGACTATCGTCTTCACCAACGGCTGCTTCGATCTGCTCCATGTCGGCCACATCACGCTGCTGGAAGACTGCCGCCGCTTTGGATCCAAGCTCGTTCTCGGACTCAACGCTGACGCCTCCGTCTGTCGGCTCAAGGGCCCCTCACGTCCCATCGTCTCCGAACGCGAACGAGCTCGGGTTATGGCCGCCCTCGCAGCCGTCGATGCCGTCGTGCTCTTCGAAGAAGACACTCCCCTGGAATTGATCCGCGCCCTCAAACCCGATGTCCTCGTCAAAGGCGGCGACTACACTATCGAAACCGTTGTTGGCCACCAGGACGTCATCGCCGCCGGCGGACGAGTTGAGATTATCCCCACCGTAGAAGGCTTCTCTACCACCAACATCGTAAAAAAACTCACCGCGAGTTCCGTGCAAGACGAGGAGAGCCAGAAGTGATCATCGTTACCGGCGGCGCAGGATTCATCGGCAGCAATCTGATTCATGAGCTCAACCGCGCGGGCGAGCGCAATATCCTGCTCGTCGATAACTTCTCTCCGGCTCCCAACCTCACCGGTCCCAAGTTCCTCAACCTTGCCGGAGCCCAGTTCGCCGACTACATGGACAAGCGCGAGTTTCGCGCCGCACTCAAAGCCGGCCACTTCGCGAACACAAAAATTCGCGCCATCCTCCATCAGGGAGCTTGTTCCAACACCCTCGAAGACGATGGCCGCTACATGATGGACAACAACTTCACCTGCTCCAAAGAGCTGCTGCACTTCGCTCTCGACCGCAAAATCCCGCTCGTGTACGCCTCAACCGCCGCCGTCTATGGTGCCAGTACCGACTTCACCGAACTTCCCGCCAACGAGCGCCCGCTCAATATCTACGGCTACTCCAAGCTCGTCCTCGACAACTACGTTCGCCGCCTCCTGCCGAAGATGCGCAGTACCGTCGTCGGCCTCCGCTACTTCAACGTCTACGGCCCGCGCGAGCAGCACAAAGGCCGCATGGCCAGCGTCATTCACCACTTCACCCGGCAGATCAAAGACAACGGAGCCATCCGCATGTTCGAGGGCTCAGGAGGCTACGCCGATGGAGAACAGCGCCGCGACTTCGTCTTCGTCAAAGACCTTGCCCGCATCAACATGTTCTTCGCCGGCCTGCTCCCCGACAGTCCTGCCAAACCCGTCCACGCTGTCGTCAATGCCGGCACCGGCGAGGCTCGCACCTTCAAAGCCGTTGCTGAAGCGCTCATGCAGGTTCACGGTCCGGCCCGGATCGAGTACATCCCCTTCCCCGGCGACCTGAAGGATCGCTACCAGAACTACACCCAGGCAGACCTCGCCGGGCTGCGCGCCGCCGGCTACACTGCGCCCTTCACGCCACTCGAAGCCGGAGTGCAAGAAACCTTTGCCGAAGAACCCGCCGTCTGATGTAGAGTGCAAATCACGAACGTGCTTCCATCCCAAACCGCTTGATCCGGCCTTACCTCGTTTTGATCGCTGTTATGTCTCTTTGCAACTTCTAAAGGAGAAATTTGCGTGACGGATCGGCAGCAAAAGCCCGCGATCCTCTGTATCAGCACCTATGAAAAAGGTCAGCCTTTTTTGCGGGAGGTGGCGCGTCTCGGCGTCAACGTTATTCTGCTAACGGTCGATACGCTTGAGCACGCCGACTGGCCTCGTGAATCCATCTCCAAATTCGTCACCATGCCGGAGGGTCTCACTCCAGCACAGGTGCTCAATACCGTCAGCTATCTCGCACGTGAAAACCGGATCGACCGCATCGTCCCCCTCGACGAGTTCGATCTCGAAGTGGCCGCGCTGCTGCGTGAGCACATGCGTCTGCCCGGCATGGGAGAGTCGCTCACCCGCAACTTTCGCGATAAGCTCGCAATGCGCGTTCGCGCCCGGCAATGCGGCGTTCCCGTCCCTCAGTTCACTTCCGTCTTCAACTACGACGATCTCCGCAGCTTTCTAAGCCACGTTCCCGGCCCCTGGCTATTGAAGCCCCGTACCAACGCCTCCGCCATCGGCATACGCAAAATTGAAACTCCCGATGCGCTCTGGCCGATTCTCGACGAGCTCGGCGATCTTCAATCCCACTACCTCCTCGAACGCTTCGTCCCCGGCGAGATCTTTCACGTCGAAGGCATCACGTGGAACCGCGAGGTTCTCTTCACCTCCGCCTATAAGTACGGCAAGCCGCCTATGCAGACCATGCATCAAGGGGGAGTCTTCAGCACGCAGGGACTCGACAGGGAATCGAGCGACACCCTCGGTCTCGTCGGACTCCACGCCCACGTCATCGAGTCGCTCGATCTCGTCTACGGAGTCACCCACACCGAATTCATCAAGGCGCAATCCGACGGCAGCTTCTATTTCCTCGAAACGGCAGCTCGCGTTGGCGGCGCACATATCGCGGAAGTCGTCGAATTCGCCTCCGGCCTCAATCCCTGGATCGAGTGGGCGAGGATAGAAGTCGCCGCGCTCTTTCATCAGGTGTACTCGCTGCCCAGGGTGCAGCAGCTCTACGCCGGAAGCGTCATCTGTCTCGCGCGCCAGGAGCAGCCCGATACCAGCAGCTACAACGCGCCGGAGGTCGTTCAACGCCTCGACCGCCACCATCACGCGGGCCTCATCCTCCGCGCCCGCTCGGCGGAAAGAATCGAAGCGCTGGTGCAGGAGTACGCCGACCGGTTTCTCCAGGATTTTTGCGCAATTGTGCCCCCTCCGGATAAACCCACCGCCTAAGTCCGCGATTGGCGGGCTTCCGCCCCCCCCGTGGTCCGTTTTGCACGGGGAGAATCTATTTCGACAATAGTTGATGTAACCCTAAGATTAAACGTCAGATGAGGGGGAGATGGTGAGAGCGCTGGGGCTCGAACCCAGGACCAACGCCTTAAAAGGGCGATGCTCTACCAACTGAGCTACGCTCTCACACCACACTACCAAGTTAGCACATTCCGACGCGGGAAATTTTTCGCCAAGCGCCCACGCCGCAAGCTTTTACACACCACTCTATCCATCGTTGAACGTCTTCTTGTGCTACGCCACCTCTACCTGAGAAAGCTCTGGCAAAATCTGCGCTTCAAGACCGGCAATTACTTGAAGACCGGCGATCCCTTGAAATGCCGCAAGAGTGGTCACGTGCGCTGGCGCAGGTTTCATTTTTTCGCCGCAGGAGATTCCCCTCTCTCAGGTTTCATGCAGCGATCCCCCGAACTCCTTGACCAGTCACACTTAAGTCGCACGACGGTTTCATTGACTTGAAGTAGCACCCACAGTAGCCTCAGGCTATTGCATGACAACGTGTGCAAACACATCTTTCTTGCTGGCAGCGAACCGGCGACACCAACATCGTTACAGAATGTACAGGACTAAGAATTATGGATTCTCGCGGCACAAACAGGAAAGATGAGCAGGCAGCGGCAGAGACCCCGGAAGATGTTGCGGTCCTCTACTCATGGGCAAATCTTCACGGAGCAAAGTATCGCGACTTCTCTGCATCGCGTCGCGAGTATCGCGCGCAGTTGAGGCATCGAGCAGCCGAACAAGTTCGCGAACAGGCCTTGCTCGCTCAGGCAGAGGCGGAAGCCGCAGCCGCAGCCGCTGACTCCGCCGCACGTCACGCAGCCCAGGCCGCCCGCACCCATCAGGCAGAAGACGCCGACTCTGCGATGCGACGTGCCCTCCATGAAGCCGAAGAGGCAGCCCGCACCGCCTCTGCAGAACGCGTCGAGGCCGCTCGCCGCGCCGAGGCCGCAGCCGTCGCGGAAGCTGCCGCGCGCCGCGAAGAGCGCGAGATCGCTGAGGCGCACGCCTCCGCGCAGAGACAGGCCGCTCGCTACGCCGACTCGGAGATGCGTCGCAAAACATCCGCTGAGATTCAGGAAGCCTCACCCGAGCTTCCCGGCAAGATCACCGACCCCTACACCATCTATTCCACTCCGCCGATACCGGTTCATTCCCAACCGCTTCTGCGGCCCGAGATCGATCCTGCAGCTCAGACATACATCACCCCGTCAGAGCCTCAAGCGCCGCCAGTCAATCGCGAGCGTCGCGAATATATTCCTCCCGCACCGGTCGAGCGCCGTGCCTACGACAGCAACCCCATATCAGCACGCCGGCCGCAAGGCTACCACCCCGACGATGCATCCGGAGTCCGTCAGATCTATCGCGGTCCCGACTACGATGCTCCACAGGCCGAGTACACTTCAACCCATCCGCCGCGGCACTCCGCTTCGGCCAACCGCGCCGCTCTATCGCAGCAGACGAAGTCGTCGGCCGAGCAACTGGCCTATCACCCACGTACGTCCCCCTATACCAACGAAAGCCAGGCTCCGATCATGGGTCAACGTCGCAAGGATCCCCCACAGCACACTGCTCGTCCGCATCAGGGAGATCCTGTCACGGGGTCGACTCCAGCTACCGGAGGCACATGGCCTCCTTTCTCCGGAGATCGTTCACAGAACTTTGCCGACTCTGCGCCGGAGTCGCACGACGTCGCCGCCAATCTGTCGGCGTCGAAGTCTCATCTGTCGAAACAGGTTGTGACTCCCCGGTCTACGTCGACTCCCGCAACACCGCGGCCCGTGTCGCCCTTCTCCCAGGCCCTCGTGCCATCCGATTCCACGCGCGGCCGCCGCGCACAGGACGACTTCGACTACCAGCAATCGCAGGGATTCCCCGAGTCTTCGCGCCGCAGCGCACCCGACCCAGCGTCCGACCCCTCCGTGCTCTCTGCCCAGCGTCAATATCAGGCAGATCCCGCCGGTCCGGCATGGCTCTACGCCCCGCCCGCGACGCAGGCCGCGCCCAAGCCTATTGTCTCGCAGCCGACGCCCGTCCAGTCGTCGGTAGCCGATACACTGCAGCACTCCCGCGAGCGCGTCGCCGCTCGTTGGTACGCGCTCAAAGGCGTCTTCGAGCAGCCCGGCCAGGAGCAGACCGAACCCGCCCCCGTTCGCCAGAAAGAGACTCGCACACCGGTGCTTGCCGTCTTCTCGCTTGCCGGAGGCGTCGGCAAAACCAGCCTTGTCGCCACCGTCGGCCGTTCGCTTTCCTCCATGGGAGAGAAAGTTCTGCTCACCGATACCACCTCGCACGGTCTGCTGCCGTTCTACTTCGGCGCCAGCGAACTTCGTCAAGGCACCGTCCGTACTTTCTCGCCGCCCAGTGGAAGCACAGACGCCCCCATCTATCTCGTCAGCTATGACGTAGACCAGAAGGGAAGCGACGAAGCCGCACAGGAGCAGCTCGCCGAAGAGATCATCAATAACAGCCGCGGCACCCACCGTATCCTGCTTGACCTCACGGTGAGTTCGAGCTGGATCGTTCGGCGCATGTCGCGCATGAACCCCACCATTCTGGTTCCTGTCGCGCCCGACATGAACTCGGTGATCAGCCTCCAGACCGTTGAAAAATTCTTCAGCGGCGTCAACGATGGCGATGGTCGTCCTCTGCAGCCTTTTTATGTGCTCAATCAGTTCGACACCTCGCTTCCGCTGCACCTCGACGTTCGTGAGGTGATGCGACGCCAGCTCGGCGATCGCCTGCTGCCCTTCGTGATTCGCCGCGCTGCAGCCGTCAGCGAAGCGCTCGCCGAAGGCATGACGGTGGTTGACTACGCTCCCGATGCACCCGTCGCCGAAGACTACCTCAACCTGGCCACCTGGCTCCGCACCGTTGCCGCACCTGCTACGGCAGGCTTCCGCAATGTGCGCTGGAGCGAACGATGACGGATTCGTCTCTCTTCAAGCAATTTGAATCAGGTGACGATCTCTTCTTCAAGGTTCTTCGGTTCGTTATCCTCGTCGCCGGAACCTTCCTGCTCTGCTTTACCGGAATCCTCGAGCTCACCTGGCCGCAGCAGATCGTGCTTGGTATCCTTACCGTCGCTCTGGTCATCTGGCTGGACCGCAGCTCAAGCTCCTACCTGGTCACGCTCACTCTCCTGCTGGCCTCTATGTTCTCCACCTTTCGCTACGGCTACTGGAGAATCGCGACCACAACAAAATTTTTCTTCGATCCCGGCTCTGTCTGGAGCCTGCTCGACGGCTTCTTCATCTCACTGCTGATCTTTGCCGAAACCTACGCTTTCGTCATCCTCTTTCTCGGCTATCTGCAGACACTGTGGCCCCTGCGCCGCACGCCGGTGCCGTTGCCGGACGATCCCGCGAAGTGGCCCGCCGTCGATCTGCTCATCCCCACGTATAACGAGCCGCTCAGCGTCGTGAAGTACACCGCCCTTGCTGCGATGAACATCGACTGGCCCGCCGACAAGCTCAACGTCTACATCCTCGATGACGGCAAGCGCGAAGAGTTTCGCAAGTTCGCCGAAGAAGCCGGCATCGGTTACATGACGCGCGACGACAACAAGCACGCCAAGGCCGGCAACATCAATCGCGCACTCGCTCGTCTCGATGCACCCTACGTCGCCATCTTCGATTGCGACCACGTTCCCACCCGCAGCTTTATGCAGGTCACCCTCGGTTGGTTCCTGCGCGACAGCAAGCTCGGCATGCTGCAAACGCCCCACCATTTCTATTCACCCGATCCCTTTGAGCGCAATCTGGACCAGTTCCGCATGATTCCCAACGAGGGGGAGCTCTTCTACGGCATCGTTCAGGATGGTAACGACTTCTGGAATGCAACCTTCTTCTGCGGCTCCTGCGCTGTCCTCCGGCGTTCCGCGCTTGATGAGATCGGCGGCATCGCCGTCGAAACCGTGACGGAAGACGCTCACACCTCTCTGCGCATGCAGATGAATGGCTGGAACACCGCCTACATCAACATTCCCCAGGCCGCCGGTCTCGCCACCGAACGCTTAAGCGGCCACGTCAAGCAACGCATCCGCTGGGCGCGCGGCATGATTCAGGTCATGCGCACCGACAATCCGCTCTTCGCCCGCGGCCTTAGCCCCGCGCAGCGTCTCTGCTACTTCAACGCGATGACGCACTTCCTCTACGCTCTTCCGCGACTGATCTTTCTCACCGCGCCTCTGATCTATCTCATCTTTGGCCATGTCAATGTGCCCGGCTACTGGGCCGCGATTCTGGCATACGCTTTTCCCCATCTCGTGCTCTCGAACATCACCAACTCGCGCATCCAGGGCCAGCACCGGCACTCTTTCTGGAATGAGATCTACGAGACCGTCCTTGCGCCCTACATCTTTCTCCCCACCATGCTCGCGCTGATCAATCCGAAGTTCGGCAGCTTCGACGTAACCGCCAAAGGCGGCGTAGTCAACCGCAAGTTCTTCGACCGGCGCATCGCACAGCCCTTCATCTTCATGATCTCGATGAACATTCTCGGCATCCTGTGCGCCATCCCCAGGTTCTGGCAGTTTCCCACCTTCGAACTCCCGCATCCCTTCGACTGGATGTTGAATATTCCTGCCGGAATGTACGACGGCAATCACGTCGGCACCATCGTAATGAATCTGCTCTGGGTCTGCTTTAATCTCGTCATCCTCGGAGTCGCCACCTCGGTGGCGTGGGAGAGCCGGCAGCGCCGTCAGACTGTGCGCGTCGCCATGACCATCCCCGCTGACGTAAAGCTCCCCAATGGAAGCGTCATTCATGGCGTCACCACAGACGTATCCAGCGGCGGCCTCATGATTCGCATGGAGCGGGACTTCGTCGCCTCTGCGGGCGACGCCATCAAGCTCACTCTTCCTGTCCTCGACGGCAACGCGACCCTTCCCGCCACTCTGGTAGGAGTCAGCGGCAACGTTCTCCGCGCCCAGTTCGATCCGCTTTCCATGCAGGAGGAAGAAGCGCTCACCATGGTGCTCTACTCCCGCGCCGACACCTGGCTGGGCTGGGGTGAAACCCGCGAAGCCGATAAGCCGCTCGTCAGCCTGGGGCGAATCTTCAAGCTCGCGTGCCATGGCTTCGAACAGACCCTGCGTAGTCTGCTGAAGCCGAAGAAGGCTCCTCCCAAAGGAAAGCTCGCCACCAGCATCGTGCCGCTCCTTGTGATGGCCGTGCTCCTTGGCGCAACCGCCTTGTCGGCCCAAACCTCCCTCAGCGGCGCCGTCTCCGGCCCTCCCGGCACCTTCGACAACCTCATCACCCTCTCCGACATTGGCGTACCCGACACCATCGTCCTGCACGGTGTCGACGCCTACAACACCGTCCGCTTCTCGCTGCCGCAGACGCAAGTCGTTAAAACCGCGACCCTCCACCTGCGCTATCACTTCTCGCCAGGCCTGATCCCGTCTCTCAGTCATCTCAAGGTCAGCCTCAACGGCACGCTCTTTGCCACGCTCCCCGTCACCACCCAGCCCACTGGAGTCATCGAGTCCCGCACCTCGCAGACTGCGAACGGCATCCGCAGCGAGAGCAATGCGCTGCTCGAAACCACCCTCACGCTGCCCGCAGACATGCTGGTCCACGACAACGAACTTACCTTCGAGTTCATCGGCCACTACACCCTCAAGTGCGAAGATCCGTCCCACTCCACCCTGTGGAGTCATATCGACACCAACTCCACCATCGAGTTTTCCGGGACATTGATTCCCCTTCACGACGATCTGAAACTTCTGCCCTCCCCGTTCTACGATTCAAAAGTCAACCTGCGTCCCTCGATACCCATCGCGTTTCTCACCCAGCCCTCGCCCAAGGCGTTGCAGGCTGCCGGCATCATCGCATCCTGGTTCGGTATGTTCGCGGACTCGCGGCCCCTACGCTTTCCCGTCTCCGTCGGTACCATTCCCCCCGGCAACGCGATCGTTATCGGCGAAAGCGGAGCCAATCTCCCCGCCTCGCTTCAGATGAACGACACCTCCGGCCCTACCATCGCGATGCGCTCCAATCCATCCGACCCCTACTCCAAGGTTCTTGTTCTCACCGGCGATTCTGCCGACGACGTCCTCATTGCAGCGATGGCCCTCACCCTCCAGCGGGACATGCTCGAAGGCGCATCGGTTCGCGTACCCTCCTTCAAGCTGCCCGCGCAACGCGAGCCCGACGACGCACCGCGTTGGCTCAGCACAGAGAAAATCACCCGCATCGGCGACATCCCGCAGACCAGCAGCTTCGATACCGACGGCGGGCCGCCCGTGGCTGTCTACATGCGCCTTCCCCCCGACCTCTACCCCAACTACAACTCGCAACAGAACCTCGGTTTTCACCTCGGCTATCGCTACAACGGCATTCCCATCACCAACGACAGCACGCTGCAGGTCTCGCTCAACGGCTCCTACATCAGTTCCACGCCTCTGCCGCACAGCGACAAGGCCTCCGCCCAGCTTGAAACCATCGTGCCCGTGCCGGTCTCTGACCTGCGCCCATTCTCCAACTCTCTCCTGATGCGCTTCGTCTTCCTTCTTTCCAAACGTGGCGAATGCCAGGACGTTCAGCCATATAACTTCATGGGCGCCATTCTCAAAGACTCCTACCTTGACATCCAGGGCATACCGCATTGGGCCCTCATGCCGAATCTGGAAATCTTCGCCAACGCCGGATATCCCTTCACCCGCAGGGCCGATCTGTCTGACACCGCGGTCGTGCTGCCCGAAACCCCCGGCGTCGAAGAGATCGAAATGTACCTCACGTTGATGGGACACTTCGGCGCGCAGACCGGCTATCCTGTTCTCAACGTCTCGGTCACTAACTCCGACGGCATGAAGTCGGACGGCCGCAAAGATTATCTCGTCCTCGGTACCGTCGACGATCAATCCGCAATCACCCGGCTCAATCCTTCGCTTCCCGTCGGTGTCGATGGCAGCGGCCTCCACATCCAGGACACCCAGGGCTTCTTCGCGCAGTTGCAGCACGCCTGGTGGAAGGTCCGCAGCTCCGACCGCGTTCAGTCCGGTCAGCTGGAAACCGCCGGCGGCCTCCCGGATGCGCTCATCGAAGGCATCGAGTGGCCCAGTGGATCGAACCGCTCCGTCGTTGTCGTTGCGCTGCGCGATAAGAACGTCGTTCCCAACTTTCTCTCCGTCTTCCTCAAGACCTCGCAATCCTCCGACATCTCTCAGTCGGTGAGCGTCCTGCACGGTTCGCGATTCACCTCCTACCGCATCGGCAACGATGTCTATCACGTCGGCTCGCTTTCACTTTGGATTCAGCTGAACATGCTCTTCGAGGACTACCAGTGGTTGATGGTCATCTCCACTCTCAGCTTCTGCTTCCTCATGGCCGTCATCATCCGCTCCATCCTGCGTAAGAAGGCACGCTCGCGGCTGCAGGGAAACGACTAGGCTCGCATGGTTCTCGCGCATAAGGCCCTCATCCTGAAGGTATCGACGAGCCGGCCTCCTGCCTGGCGTCTTCCACTTGCGCTTGCAGTCTTTATCCTTCTCTGCTTGCATTCCGCGGCCTGGGCTCAGGAGCCATGGCCTCTTTGGGAAAGCTACGCGCAGCACAATATCGATCAGCAGGGAAGAGTCATCGACCACTCCGTTCAGGACCGGTCCACCAGCGAGGGCGAGGCCTATGGCATGTTCTTCGCGCTCGTCGCTAACGACCGTGCCCGCTTCGACAGGATTCTCAATTGGACCGAGATCAATCTCGCTGGTAACGACCTCACGCTGCACCTTCCGGCATGGAGCTGGGGCAAAGCCCCCGATGGAAGCTGGCGCATTCTCGACCAGAACCCCGCCTCCGACGCCGATCTCTGGATGGCCTACGACCTTAGCGAGGCCGGCCGTCTCTGGGGTGTCCCTCGCTACAAAAAACTCGGCAGCGTCATGGCCATGCGAATCGCCCAGCAGGAGGTGGCCTTCGTCCCCGGTCTCGGAACTACGCTTCTCTCCGGCCCCGTCGGCTTTCATCCTGACGCCAATACCTGGCTCCTCAATCCCAGTTATCTGCCGCCGTCCCTGCTTGCCTACTTCGCCAAAACAGCGCCCGCAGGCCCGTGGAGCGCCGTACTCGAATCGCTTCAGCCTCTCCTCACCCAGGGTTCGGCCGCCGGCTTCGCCATGGACTGGGTCTCGGCTGGAACCGCCATCCATCCCTCCATAACTCCGGCTCAGCTTGCCGCCGGCGTTCAAGACAAACCGCCCCTCGGAAGCTACGACGCCATTCGCGTCTACCTCTGGCTCGGTATCGCCGACCCCGCCACTCCCGGCGTTCATGCTCTGCTCCCTCGTCTTCCCGCCATGGCCGCCTATCTCAAGGGCCACGTCACTCCGCCGGAGCAGGTCGACAGCTCCGGACGCATCCTCAGCCCTAACGGCCCACCCGGTTTCTCCGCCGCGGTCATCCCCTACCTCCACGCGCTCGGTGGCAAGGAACAGGAAAAGCTGCAGATGGATCGTCTCGCAGCAACCCGTACGCCTGCGCTCGGTCTGTACGGACAGAACGCCGAATACTACGACCAGAACCTGGCGCTCTTTTCAACCGGATGGTCAGAACAACGCTATCGGTTCGATCGCGATGGAAATCTGCGCGTCAAGTGGCGTTCCTGAAGCCAATACAGGATACGAACTGGTCAGTAGCAAATCAGTAAATCCCCCGAAAGTACAGGTACGAAAACCGGAGAAAGCGGGTAATCTCCGGAAGAACCGCAGAACTGTCGAAATCGGTTTTGATCGCGCACGCATCGACTCGTACTCAATTTTATGAAGATCGCCTTATGAAGATCGCCCAGTCAATCCGGCCTCTTGCGACTGCTCTCCTCCTCGGCACGCTCGCCCTCGCTCCCTGCGCGTTCACCCTTCATGCCCAGACCTCTGAGTCGGCCACGCAGTCTCTGCTCGACAAAGCCCACGCCCTCGAGGTTCGCGGCCGTCTCGATATGGCCGCGCAGACCTGGCAGCAGGTTCTTCTCGCCGATCCGAACAACGTCGACGCCCTCGCTGGTCTCGCTCGCTCCGCCCGGCTGAGCGGCAATCCCAACCTCGCCGGCACTTATCTTGATCGCCTCAGAGCCATCAATCCCAACGACCCCAACATCGCGCGCATCGAGAACATGGGCTCGCAGGCCAATCAGACTGCGCTGCTCCAGCAGGCCGGCAAATATGCCGAGTCGGGTCAATACGCGCAGGCAATGAAGATCTACCATCAGGTCTTCGGCGACAACCCGCCGCAGGGCGAGTGGGCCCTCGCCTACTATGAAACCGAGTCCGCGAGTGAAGATGGCCGTCCCCATGCCATCGCCGGTCTTCGCGCACTTGTGGTGAAGTACCCCGAAGACTCCCGCTATCAGGTCGCACTCGGCCGCATCCTTACCTACGACCCCAAAACACGCGCTGAAGGCCGCAAGTATCTTGAGCGCCACCCCAACGACCCGCAGGCTGTCGAAGCTCTCCGCCAGTCGCTCATCTGGGACTCCGCCAATCCTGCATCTGCCGCCGACATCCGCGCGTACCTCTCCAAACACAACGACGCTCAGTTGAGTCAGGCGTTGCGCAACCAGCCTAAGGTCGTCGCGCGCACGCCCCAGACGCCGGAGGAAGCCGCGCACAATGCACAGGAGCAGCAGGCCTACAACGCGCTCAACGCTAAGAACCTTCCCGAGGCCGAGATAGAATTCAAGGCCATCCTGGCCGGTGATCCCGAAAATGCCCGCGCGCTCGCCGGCATGGGATACATCCGCATGCAGCAATCCAACTTTGGCAGCGCCATCAGCTTTCTTGAGCAGGCCAAACAGGACGGAGCCCGCGACTCCGGTCTCGACACCGCCTTCGAGAACGCGCATTTTTATATGGTCATGAGCCAGGGCAACATCGCGCTCAATGAGAACGATCTCGCCACCGCAGAGCAGCAGTATCGTGCCGCTCTGGCCCTCCGCCCAGCCAGCGGCGAAGCACTCGAAGGTCTCGGCGGCACTCTGCTCAAGGCCCAGCAGCCGCAGGCCGCCATCGAAGTCTTCGAGCGCTACGTCAGAGCGAAGGCTTCCGCTCCGGCTGCATGGCGCGGTCTTTTCATGGCGCAATACGGCGCCGGCAACGCTCCTGAGGCTCTCATCACCGAGCACCGCATCCCGCCCACCGTTCGCACGCAGCTCATGCGCGACCCCGATTTCCTCCGCACGCTCGCCTCCGCCTACTCCTCCGTTGGGCGCGACGCCGATGCTCAACGTGTCCTGCGCAGCGCGCTCGAATTGCCGTTCCCGCAGGGAGCCAAGGGCCTTCAGGCAGAGACCCAGCTTCAGTACGCCAGCCTGCTCCAGCAGGCCAACCATCTCGATCAGGCTGCAGGCCTCTTTAAGCAGGTCCTCGAAGCCGACCTCTCCAACACCGCCGCATGGGAAGGCCTCATTCGCGTCGAACACGCCATGAAGCAGGACGCGCAGGCCGTCCAGACACTCCAGGCCATGCCGCCCTCCAGCTACGAGATCGCCATGCGCGAGCCCGGCTTTCAAACCACCGTCGCCTCCGTCTACCAAAACCAGAACAGGCTCGACGTCGCCCAGGACATCCTGGAAAAATCCGTAGCTCAGCAGCAGGCCGCAGGACAAAAGCCGTCCACCGCCGTTCTCCTCGAGCTCGCAGGCATCTACCTCTCGCGCAACGACGCGCAGCACGCCTTTCCCATCTACCGTGCCGTGTTGTCGGAGAACAGCGATCAATCCGACGCATGGAAGGGTTTACTCACCGTCCTGCACACCTCAGGTCGCAATCAGGACGCGCTCGCCCAGATCCAGCAGATTCCTCTGCCCGTCAGAAAACAGTTGGAGAACGACCCGCAGTATCTCCAGACCGTCGGCGCCGTCTACAACGCTCTCGGCCAGCCGCGCGAAGCGATGGTCTTTATCAATCGCGTTCAACAACACTATGCGGCCGAGCGCACCGCCGCCCCGGCAGATGTCGACGTTCAGGACGCATGGCTGCTCTTCAATGGGGGCAACGACGCCGGGCTCTACCGCCAGCTCATGCTTCTTGGCGGCCGTCCCGACCTCTCTGACGAGCAGCGCCGCGCCGTCCAGACCATCTGGACCAACTGGGCCGTGCGTCGCGCCAACCAGGCTGCGGCCTCCGGCAACATCAAACGTTCGCTGGCCATTCTCAATGCTGCGGCGCGCTCCTTTCCCGACAACCCCGGCGTCCTCCGCGCGCTCGCCTCGGGTTACGCTCGCGCAGGTCTCCCCAAGCAGGCTGTCGTCATCTTCAAGTCGCAGGATATGACCGCTGCCACCGCCTCCGATTACAAGGCCGCAGTCGGCGCCGCACTCGCCGCAGGCGACGCCAAGATCGCTGAGACCTGGCTGCGCTACGGCCTCGATGAATATCCCAAAGACGCCGACATGCTTACCCTCGGCGCAAAGTTTGAGCAGGCTCGAGGCAACAGCACCCGCGCCGCAGACTACTACCGTGCCTCCCTCGCCGCGCTTCCTCCCGGCGATCCCGGCGCCGACCTCGCCGCCGAACTCAGCCAGCCGCAACCCGTCACCCGCCTGCCCACCCCCGCGCAGCCTCAGGACCTCGCAACCCTCCTCAGCACGCCCGACTCCGCCACGCTCGACGGCGGCGGGTCCCAGCCTGCCGCGCCCGCACAGCCTTACCTCCCCAGCTACGGCAACGCCTACGGCCAGGCGCCGGTGCAAGTCCAGGACAACAACTCTTACGTTGTGCCGTCCTATATGACGAACCCCGGCGCGCGTAGCCAGCCCTCCAGCAAATCGACCCTCGGCAACTACGTTCCCGATGTCGCAAACAGTCAGCCGCGCAATGCGCCTCTGGTTCCATACCGAGCCTCCGCTGTTCCCCCCGTTGTTCCCGCCGACACGCAGAACTTCCAGCGGGAACAGATCCTGCGCCTCACCCAACAGGCCCAGCTTCGGCCACAGACACAGACTCAGCCACAGAATCCTCCCCCCGTCACGCAACAAGCTCAGCTACAGGCTCCTCCTCCGCTCACCCTCCAGCCTCAGTCGGAAATCTACGGCCCCTACGTCCCCTACGTGCCTCCAACCCACACAGCATCAGCCCAGACGGCACCCGGGCAAACAGACGTGGCTCAGACCGGCGGCTTCACTCCCTCGCCCGTCTCCGTGCAGCTCGGCGACAACAGTCCCCGCATTGCGCCGCAGCAAGCTGAAGTGACCGACGTTCTTCCTACCGCGCGCTACATGCCCAACGCACAGACCGCGCGCCAGAGCGTCACGCACCCTGACTTCTCCAATGCGCCTCTGCACGGCCAAAGCAACCCGCCGCCTGACACCGCTCTCACCACGCGCAACGCCCAATACAGGCCGCAGCCGCAGACAGCGCAGCCATCCGCATCTGAGGACGCTTACGCCCAGCAATATCCGCAGCCTGGTACAGGATCCGGCACCAGTGCCTCGCACCACCGCACTGTTGCGTCGGTGGCTCGTCCTCCCGCGCTGCCATCGCCGTACTATCCTGCCGTCGCGCCGCCTCCCTCCGGCAACTCTGCTTATCCCGTCATCGGCCCTGACGCCCCCACGGGCGAACCCCCCACTGACGCCGACCTCGTGTCCAAAAGTGTTCCCCCGCTGCGAGGCTCCTACGATCCCAACGCCTCTGCCGCCGATGGTGGAGGCCCGCCCCTCTCCCAGCGCCAGAAAACCGAGCTTGAGCTCTCCGCCCTCGAAGGCTCCTACAGCGGCTGGATCGGCGGCACCGGAAACGCCCGTTACCGCAGCGGCACTCCCGGCTTTGACCGCCTCACCGACCTCGAATCTCCCTTCGAAGCCTCCGGAGTCCTCGGCAAGAGCGTTCGCGCCACCATCGTCGCCCGTCCCGTCTTTCTGAACTCAGGCATCATGAACGTCACATCCTTCCAGAGCTCCACAGCAGCCATCCCGGTTCTCGGCACGTTCCCGGCGAATGCTCTCATCGCGGCTCCGCAGCAATTTTCCAGCGGCATCGGCGGCGAGTTCCAGCTTTCTTCCACCAACGCGGGCTTCGCGCTGGGCTATACGCCCTATCAATTTCTGGTCGCCAACGTCACTGGACGCGCCCTGTGGCGTCCCGGAGGCGGCCACGTCACCTTCTTCGGCGAGCGCGATTCAGTCAAAGACACGCAGCTCTCTTACGCCGGTCTGCGCGATCCCGGATCGGCGACTCCCAATTCCGCAGGCAATATCTGGGGCGGCGTCGTCTCCACCGGCGGCGGAATACGCTTTGACGCTGGCGGAGCAAAATCCGGGCTCTACCTCTCTGTCGATGGAGCCGATCTCTCCGGTTTCCATGTCCTCGACAATCGCAAATACCAGGGGCAAATGGGCGCGTACTTCCTGGTCAAACAGTGGCCCGGATACGGCAGCCTCAACATCGGCACCAGCTTTTTCGGCATGCACTACCAATACAATGAACGGGGTATGACCTACGGACAGGGTGGCTACTTCAGCCCCGACGTCTACTTCCTCGCTTCCGTTCCCGTCACCTTCAACGGGTACTATAAGACCGACTTCCACTACACCATCGCCGGCAGTGTTGGCGTGCAGAGCTTCCAGGAAGACAAGGCGCCGTTCTATCCCCTCGATCAGCCTCTCCAGACCGGCTCCGGCAACGCCCAGATGGCCGCCAACAGCAACACCGGACTGAACTACGCCATCAACACCGAGGAAGCCTATCGCGTCGCCGATCACTGGTACCTCGGAACCTTCCTCTCCGCCAACAACACGAACAACTACAACACCGTCTCCGGCGGCTTCTTCGTTCGCTACCTCTTCAAGCCGCAGTTCCCGACAGAGAGCAACCCCACCGGTCTGTTCCCCGTCACCGGCACTCGTCCCCTTCGCATCCCCTAGCGTCACAGGCAATGCGCCGGCTTCCTGGGAATACGAATCCCACCTATCGCCCAAACGAGTGCCTCGCAGTCTGAAATTCTCTTGAATTGCAGTCCGCTCACACGTATAACTTGGCGGTACACTCCCTTCGTCTCCCGGCTCAGGCATCGCGCAGCGGTAAAATAGGGCAGCGTATCAAGACCCTTAGGACACACGTGATCCACGCAGAGCAATTACGCAGAACTTGTATGTACTCCTTCGCCGCCCTGGTTGTTTTCGCCGCAGTCGCGGTCCCCGCTGTTGCCTCCAAGCCCGACAGTGTTCCAGACTGGGTCCGCACCGCCGCTCAGCAAAAACTCCCGAGCTACTCAGCCCAAACTACTGCAGTCGTTCTGCTCGAAGACACCACGTACACCGTTGCGCCCGATGGCAGCGCGACCGAGCACTACCGGCGCGTCACTAAAATTCTCCGCCCTCAGGGCAGGGAAGAGGGCATCGTCGCCGTCCCTTTCGACAAGGATTCGAAGATCCTCTCCATGCACGTCTGGAGTATCGGCCCCGACGGTCACGAGTACGCCGTCAAGGACAACGAGATGGTCGAATACGGCTACCCCGGTCAAGGCAATTTCTTCATCGATCTTAAGGTGAAGGCTGCAAATGCGCCCGGCCGCGATCCGGGCGGCGTCGTCGCGTATGAATACGAGCAGCGCAAGCATCCCTTTCTCACCGAAAAGACCTGGTTCTTTCAGAGTGATCTTCCCCGCCTCAGCCAGAGCTTCACCCTCGAACTTCCCCCCGGCTTTACCTATGGCACCGTGTGGGCCCACGCCCGGGAAGTCCCCGCCGTCGATCTCGAACACCAGCGTTGGCGCTGGGAGATGAAGGACACGCCGCCCATCGACCTCGATCAGGTCTTGCTGCGTCCATCGGAATTGGCTCTGTCCGGCCGCATGACCGTTCACTACGGCGGACCCACCATCGCCGCGCCGACTGAGGGAACCTGGCAGAGCATCGGCGAGTGGTATCAGAACCTCTCCCACGACCGCCTCGCAGCAACGCCTGAAATCGCCGAAAAAGCCAAAGAACTCGTCGGCGACAAGACTGACTTCTACGACAAGACCGAGGCCATCGCAGAGTTCGTTCAAAAGCAGGTCCGTTACTTCGTTATCGAGATGGGCGTCGGCGGCTATCAGCCCCACTACGCCGCCGACATCTTCCGCAATCGCTACGGCGACTGCAAAGACAAAGCCACCCTCCTCACCGCCATGCTCTCCACCGTCGGCATCCACGGCGCTCTTGTGATGGTCGACCATCGCCGCGGCGTCATCGATCCCGACGCCCCCTCCATCGTCGGCGACCACATGATCGCAGCCATCGAAATTCCCAAAGGCTACACCTCGCCGAAGCTGCGCAGTGTCGTCACAGCAAAAACCGGCCGTCAATACCTCATCTTCGATCCCACATGGGAGAAGACAGCCTTCGGCCAGCTAGAGCACAATCTGCAGGGCGGCTACGGAGTGCTGGTGGAAGGAAACGACAGCCAACTCATCCAGTTTCCCGTCTTGTCTCCCGAACTCAATACCATCCGCCGCACCGCCAGCTTCCAGCTCCAGGCCGACGGCTCAATCAAAGGCACCGTCACCGAGAAGCGTTTTGGCGATCTTTCGGAGCATCGTCGCGACCTCTACGCCACGGGCGATGCCAAAGAGCAGTCCGACTTTCTCGATCGCGTCCTCGGCCAGGACTTCACCAGCTTCACCGTCTCCGACCTCAAGGTGCAGAACGTCGCATCTCTCAACCAGGACCTCACGACCTCCTACTCCCTCACTGCCGACCGCTTCGGCAAGTCGATGGGACCTCTGCTCATGATCCGTCCGCGCATCCTGGGCAGCGAGGGCCTCAGAACCGATCAAAAGAGGCGTCACGTGCCCATCAACCTTAGCGAGACCATGCAGGAGCACGACGATTACACCATCGAACTTCCTGCCGGCTACGCAGTGGACGAGATTCCCGATCCCGTCAAACTTGATCTCGGCTTTGCATCGTATGAAAGCTCCAGCACAGTCAAGGATCACGTCCTCCACTACACCCGCACCTACACCGTCCGCCAGGTCACACTTCCACCGGAAAAATATTCCGATGTCCAGAAGCTCGCCGGCATTATCGCAGCGGACGAACAAAATAGCGCAGTTCTAAAAAAGCAGTAAAAGAAAATAAAAAGAATCACCAAAAGCCTCTTCAAGCGCGGCCCATACTCAGCCGATCGATCCAATGAAACCCACCGAAGAAAGAAAACGCACAATGATTCGCACGTCCAGCTCCAGTCTCCGTCTCTTCCTGCTTCCCGCCCTCGCGCTTCTTGCCACTCCCATTGTCCGCGCGCAGTGGACCGTTCCTACCGCGGAAGAACTCTCCATGACCTCCCAGTCTCAGGTTCCGGGAGCTCCGGCCGTCTATCTCTTCCGCGAGGAGACCACCGACGACAAGCTGCACATGTTCAGCATCTACACTCGCCTGAAGGTCCTCACCGAGCGTGGCAAGGAGTACGCCAACGTCGAACTCAGCTTCGCCAACAGCCGCGACGGCCGCGGCCGAACCGTCGAAGACATTCAGGGCAGAACCATTCATCCCGATGGAACCATCATCCCCTTCACCGGAAAGCCGTACGACAAGCTCATCGAGAAGACCCAGGGCACAAAATTTATGGCGAAGGTCTTCACGTTGCCTGACGTCGAGGTCGGCAGCATCATCGAATATCGCTACAAGCTGCGCTACGACGACACCGTCCTCTATCCTCCCGATTGGTACATTCAATCCAAACTGTGGACCCGTAAAGGCCACTATCAGTGGCGCCCTCTGGATCTGAACGGCAATACCAACGTGACGGATTCGAACGGTCAGCTCAAAACCATCATCGCCTGGACGCCCATCCTGCCCCCCGGTACGGCTGTCAAGGACACCAAGGTTGTCGGCAACGACAGGCTGGACGTCCTCGACCTCGACGTGCACGATATCCCGCCCGCCCCCGACGACGACTTTATGCCCCCCATCGCCAGCTTTACCTATCGCGTTCTCTTCTATTACTCCGCCTATCGCACTCCGGAAGAATTCTGGAAGAACGAGGGCAAAGCCTATTCCAAATTCTGGGACAAGTTCATCGGGCCCGGACCTGTCGTCGACGAAGCCGTCAAAGCCACGGTTCTTCCCTCTGATACGCCCGACCAGAAACTCCGCAAGATCTATGCTGCCGTCATGAAGCTCGACAACACCAGCTTCACGCGCGTGCGTTCCAGCGCAGAGGAGAAGGCAGAAGGTCTCAAAGAAGTCCACACCACCGACGACATCTGGACCCGCAAGCAGGGCAGCGACGATCAACTCACCGAGCTCTTCGTCGCCATGGCGCGTGCCGCCGGCATGAAAGCCTATGTCGGCGCCGTCACGAATCGCGAGCGAAGCCTGTTCCTCAAAGAGTATCTCGAGACCTCACAATTGGAGGACCTCATCGCCATCGTCAACGTCGACGGCAAAGAGCAATACTTCGACCCGGGCTCTCGCTTCTGCCCCTATGGGCATCTCGCCTGGAAGCACACCCTCGCCGACGGCATCCGCCAGACCGCCGGTGGCACCGACTTCGCCCACACGCCGCCCGAGTCTTATACCTCTGCCCGAACCCAGCGGGTCGCCGATCTCACGTTGGATCAAAACGGCGCCGTCTCCGGCACCGTCATCATGACGTACACCGGCGTTCCCGGTCTCTTCTGGAGGCAGCGCTCCCTCGAAGGCGACGCCGCCAGTCTCAATCACGAACTGCAAAGCAGCGTGGAGCGTCTCCTCCCTCACGGCCTGGAAGTCAAAGTTGCCTCCATCGAGAAGCTCGAGGACTACGAAGAACCACTCGTCGTTCGTTTGGACGTCAAAGGAGGAATCGGCTCCGCGACTGGCAAGCGGCTCATCCTTCCCAGCGACATCTTTGAGGTCAATACCAAACCCGCCTTTCCCAACGAGAAACGCGAGATTCCCGTCTACTTCGAATACTCCCATGTCATTCAGGATGCCGTTCGAATCAAATTCCCCTCTCTCTTCACCATGGAATCAATTCCTGCCGCCGATAAATCGATGTACCAGAAATCCGTCCTCTACAGTTTCTCAAGTGAGTCCACGCCGGGCAGTTTCACCGTCCATCGCAACTACATTCTCGGCGAAGTCTATTTTCCTGCAAAGGAATACACCGACTTCCGAACCTTCTACTTGAAGATGGAGACCAAAGATCAGGAGCCCGTTGTTCTCACCACCACTCCTCGCGTCACTGCCGCAGCGACGCCACCAGGGAACTAAACATCTGCCGTCTGTCCTGCGCTTCAGGGCAGACGGCACACCTTCACCGTCTCATTCTCATATCCGCACGCGAACCCGGTTGCCGCATCGCGCGCCAGAACCACCCAGGTCACGCCCAGCGGCTTCAACCTGGTGACCCGGCGCGCATCGCTCTCTTCACTCAATCGCGCCTGGGCGATCTGTCCCTGCAGCCACGCACCCGCAAGCTCCGGCTTGTTGGTCACCACACCGCCATCCTTCGAGAAATCGGGCAGCGCACTTCGCTCCGCAATCCCCCGGAAGCCCTGCGCGTCCTCTCCCGGCTTTGTGATGTACTGTGCATCCAGCGCAAAGACCGCGTCTTTAGGGGTATTCCTGCTGATCCAAACAAATGCCTTCTCGAACTGATTCTCCGGTTGCATGTGCAACCCCTTGATTAGACTGCGCGGCAGCTCCAGGTGATTCGAAGCCGGAAACGTCCTACTCTCCGCTGCCACCATCACGCCCGCCAACAGCGACAATGCTGCAATCCATCGCATCGGCCGTCGCTGTAACACCCGTTCGCCCAGCGCCGCTCCCAGCACAAGAATCATCACCACGTACACCAACTGAAAAATCCGCAGCGGTTGCATTCTCGCTACCAGATGTGTGGTCATCCCGGTTCGTGCAAAAAGGATTGCCACCACCATTGCGATCAACCCCGCCGCAACAGCCATACGCGCCAGCCCAACCTGCGCGGCGCCGCCGGCCTTACTCCGGACAAACGCAACCGCCGACAGAATCAGAAGCGGCGCAATGAGGCCAATCAACTCATACCAATGCCACTGGCTTAAGAACCAGTAGCCCCGAGTCAGAACCACTGTCTGATAGATCTCGCTCTCCGGCGGCGCTGACAATTGCAGCCCGGCTGCCATCGCCACTCCAGTCAACCCGAGACTTATCGTTCCCCACACCCGCGTCACTCGGCTATGCGCCAGCAGAGTGCCCAGTAACAGCACCGACCCAAGCGCATACGCGGCCATCAGAGGATGCATCATCGCCGCCGCCACCAGCGCTGCAACGCAAAGCCCTAATCCCATCCAGCCTCGCGTGCCTGCTTGCTCCTCCCCAAACTGAGGCCGCAGAAACTCCAGTGCACCCACCAGCGCCAGCAGCGCACAAGGCGTCGAAAGACTTCTTGCCGTCACGTACGGATCCATCAGCATCAGCGAGGTTCCCGCTATCGGCATCGTCATCCAAACCGCCAGCAGCGCCACCGCGCCGCCTCTCGCCTCCCGCGACCGATAGCATCGTGCCGCCAGCAGCCATGCAGCAAACAACGTTGCCCAGAACGTCGCCAGATAGACCAGCAGCATCACCGTCTCGATACTTAAATGCGACACACGAACCAGGCCGGCCATCGCCGGCGCGAAAAGCGATAGCTGCAGATGGCCAACAACAAACTCCGCCCGGTGCGGAAAAAGCCCCGGATCAAGCAGTCGCTTGATCTCCGGCAGATAGACCCCGCCGTCTTCCGCATAGGGGTGATAGCCATGCAGCAACATCGTAAAAAACGTCAGTGCCGTAATCGTCACAGCCGCGGAGCTTCGCTCCCGCCGGTACTCCTCCCGTCTGAGCCGTTCCGAAGAGATGGGTGACGCTAACGATGTGGCCAAATGCCCGTTGCTCCCGCGACGAAGGAATGACTGCACCCAGTGCAGTTCTTACCGTGCAACTCTTACATTGTCTCTTACACCACCGGGCAAATGGTGGTCCGGCCCGGTACTCGGATGTCTGCGGCTTACACAGCTTCCATCTCTCGTTCCAGACATTGGAAAGTGTATCGTTCCTTGCAATAGCTGTCTTCCTCAGGCATCTCCAGCCAAGCGTGGCTCACGCGGGACCGCCGAAAGATACAGGAAAGATACAATCGAAGATGCATGTTTCATCATCCCTCGAAGCAGCCTGACCTCTGCGCAACTCTTTTTCGTCCCTGGCGCGATGAAGTCACCGGGGTGTCGGCATGAGCACGAAGACCACGACCACCAACAGCCGCAACCTCTGGAAGACCATTCCTGGTCTGCTGATTAGCGCATTCTTTCTCTGGTACACGTTTCGCGGAATCTCTTTCGCCCAGATACTCTCGCTGCGCATCGTGCATCCTGTATGGATACTCGGCGTTCTCGGCTTCACTCTCGCCAGTTACACTCTGCGCTGCGTGCGCTGGACAAGAATGGTTCCCCGTGGAAATCGCTCCCTCCGTGCTCACTTCGCCGTCTGCGCCCGCGTCCTGATGACCTCGCTCGCCGCCAACAACATTCTTCCTCTGCGCATCGGCGACGTCATGCGCGTTTTTACCTACGCGAACGACCTCGACGCCTCGCCCTCCGTCATTCTCAGCACTGTTATTTTAGAAAAGCTTCTCGACATCTTCGTCCTCGTCCTGATGTTCGTCTCCACCGTAGGCCGAGTGGCCACGCCTCATCTTCGTCTCATCGCAGATGTCTCCCTCGCCGTCTCCGCCGTCGGCCTTATCATCCTTCTGGTCGCCGCCCGCAGGCTGCAGGCGCCCATACAACGCCTTTTCGCCCGCTTTCCTGCAAATCCAAAACTCGTCAAAATCGAGCACTGGATTACCCTCGCCCTGGACGCCACCGGCCGTCTCGGCGTTGTCGGCTCGCTTCTGCTTCTGGTTCAGACATTCGTCATCTGGATCTGTGAAGGCATGATCTTCGCCTCTGCGATCTTTCTCCTCGCCATACCTGTCGATCGTATCGCCCCCTGGCTCGCCGTCTCGTTCGCAAACCTCTCCTACCTTATTCCCAGCTCACCAGGATCACTCGGTCCCTTCGAGCTTGCCGTCAAAACTTCGTTGGCCAGCCATGGCGCCTCGATCTCGCAAGCCGCGGTCTTCGGCCTTGCCATTCACGCCTGGCTGCTCGTCTCCGTCACCGGCGCCGGCGGCGTCATCTTCCTCCTGCACCGCATCCGTATTCACAACCACACGCCGCTCTATACAGAGATTGAGCAGCTTCCCACGGAACTGCCGTAGCGAAATTGCTTCCGGGCAACGCGCAGGCGTCTCCATTCAGCACGACATACGCTGGTAAACTGAACCCAACTCACACGCGGTGACCCGAACGCATGTATCGCACAATCCAGCAGTCTCTGTTAGCCCGCATCCAGGCTACCCTCCTTGCCAAATACGACGTCACGCTCACGAACCTGATCGTCGAGCAGGCCCCCAGCATCGCCCTCGGCGAACTTGCACTTCCTGTCGCCTTTGAGCTCGCCAAGCGCCTCCGCAAAGCTCCCCGCGTCATCGCGACCGAACTCGCTGCCGAACTCGCCACCCAACTCCCCGAAGGCGTCGCCGGAGTGGAAGTCGCGGGCGCCGGCTATCTCAATATCCGTCTCGACCGCACTGCCGCCGTCCGGCGCATCGCCGCCGATCAGCATGCCGACATCGGCGGCCCCGGATTTCGTCTCGTCGAACACACCAGCATCAATCCCAACAAGGCCGCGCACATCGGTCATCTCCGCAACGCCATTCTCGGCGATACCTTCCAACGCCTCCTCCGGCCCGACAACTATAAAACCGGCTACGAAGTTGGCGTACAAAACTACATCGACAACACCGGCGTCCAGGTTGCCGACGTCGTCGTAGGCCTCGTCCACCTCGAAGGCAAAACTCTCGACTCTACCCGCGAACTCATGACTGAGCTTCTCGAAACCAACCAGCGCATCGACTTCTACTGCTGGGACCTTTACGCCCGTGTCTCCCAGTGGTACACCGCCGACGCCGATCAAATCTCCGTCCGCAAACAAATTCGTCTCGATATCCTGCACGCTCTCGAAGCCGGCAACAACGACACTGCCAAAATCGCCGACCTCATCTCGACCGCCGTCCTTCGCCGCCATCTGGACACCATGGCGCGCCTCAGTATCGAGTACGACTTCCTCCCCCGCGAAAGCGAAATCCTCTCTCTCCACTTCTGGGATGCAGCCCGCGCCCTCATGATCGGAAAAGGCGTCCTCTACGAAGAGACCGGCGGCAAGAATAAAGGCTGCTGGGTCATGCGCCGAGCCGGCGTCGGCACAGAGCAGGGAAATGGTCCCGACGAGGAAGCAAAGGTCATCGTTCGCTCCAACGGCACCGTCACCTACGTCGGCAAAGACATCGCCTATCACCTCTGGAAGTTCGGTCTTCTCCCCGGCAAGGACTTCGGCTACAAAAAATTCTACGAATACGCGAACCACACCTGCTGGATCTCCACCACCCACGGCGAAGATCCGCATCCCTTCTTCGGCCACGCCGATCACATCTACAACGTCATCGACTCGCGTCAAAACGACCCACAGAACAACGTCATCGCGGCCCTCCGCGGCATGGGTTACACCGAAGCCGCCGACAACTACACCCACTTCTCCTACGAGATGGTCGCCCTCACCCCGCGCTGCGCCATCGAGCTCGGATACACCATCAGCGACGAAGATCGCGGCAAGTCCTATATCGAAGTCAGCGGACGCAAAGGCTTCGGCGTCAAAGCCGATGATCTCCTCGATCGCCTCACTGCCGCTGCCAAATCCGAAGTCGACACCCGCCACCCCGAGCTTCCCGCCGCCGAGCGCGAGACCATCGCAAAACAAATCGCAGTGGGCGCACTTCGCTACTTCATGCTCCGCTTCACCCGCAACACCGTCATCGCCTTCGACTTCAAAGACGCTCTCAGCTTCGAAGGCGAGACCGGCCCCTACGTCCAGTACGCCATCGTGCGCGCCGCCAACATCTTCCGCAAAGCCGGCATCACCGAAGCCGAATCCCTCGCCGCGCTCGAACGCATGCCCACCGAAGCTCTCGCCGCAATCCTCAACACCGAAGAGGGAAGCAGCCTCTGGGAGACCTGGCTTCTAACCTCCAAGCTCACCCTCCTCATCGACCAGTGCATCAACACCGCCGAACCCGCTTACTTAGCTAAGTACGCGTTCCAACTCGCGCAGCAATTCAACAACTTCTACCACCGCCACCACATCCTCAACGAAACCGACCCGACCCGCAAAGCCCTCTTCCTCGCCACCGCCGCCGTCGCCCAGCGCGAAATGACCCGCGCCCTCGGCTACCTTGGCATCGAAGCTCCGCCCATCATGTGATTGAGTTAGTCAACAACTAGGGAATAGCAGGCGGAGGAGACGCAGGTAAGAGACGGTTTGTACGAAAATCAATACGAAATTCAACTGGCGAACCGTTCATCCAGCCCCTCCGCAACTTACATTCCGATTTACATAAGACAACTCAACGGCGCCTCATACGTTTTTATCCGTGTTATCTGTGTAAATCGGTGTTAAGCCTTCTTCCGCAAGCGGCACAAAAGCTAAGCCGAGTACCCTCTCACCCACTCCAAAATCGACCGCACCGCAATCCCGCTTGGTCCATAGGCAATCCACGGCTTCGTCTCCTCATTCCACGCACACCCCGCAATATCCAGATGCACCCATGGAGTGTCGCCCACAAACTCCTTCAAAAACATCGCCGCCGAGATCGCCCCGCCCCACCGATTTTTTCCCGTATTCATAATGTCCGCGATCTGGCTCTTGATGTGTTCCTTGTAATCATCCGTGCACGGCAGTCGCCAGAACTTCTCCCCGGAAATCTTCATCGCCGCCTGAAATTTCTCATACGTAGTCTCATCGTTGGTAAACAGCCCTCCATTCAAAACCCCGAGCGCCACAACACAAGCTCCCGTCAGGGTCGCAGCATTAATCAGATGCGTACATCCCAGCGTCTTCGCATAGTGCAGCCCATCGGCCAGCACCAGCCGGCCTTCCGCATCCGTATTAACCACCTCAATGGTCTTGCCCGACATCGCCGTTACCACGTCCCCCGGCTTGAACGCGCCTCCATCCGGCATATTCTCCGCCGAGCACACCACGGCAATCACCTTCACCTTCGGCTTCAGTTGAGCAATCGCCCGCATCGCGCCAATCATCGCGCCAGCTCCCGCCATGTCGTACTTCATCTTCTCCATCCCGTCCGCCGGCTTGATCGAAATCCCACCTGTATCGAACGTGATCCCTTTCCCCACCAGCCCGATCACCGGACCGTTCTTCGGCGCTACCTGTCCCTTGCCCAACTGCGGCTCATAGGTCATCACAATCAGCGCCGGCGGCTCTTCGGATCCCTGCGCCACTGCCCAGAACGCTCCCATCTTCAGCTCATGCAGCTTCTTGGTCGAGTGCACCTCGCACTTTAGCCCCATCTCTGCGCACATCGCCTCCGCGCGCCGTCCCAGCTCCGTCGGAGTCAGGACGTTGCCCGGCTCGTTGACCAGCGACCGCGTAAAATTCTGCGCCGCTGCGACAATCAAGCCCTCTTCAAACCCCTTCTGAATCTCGTCCCGCGTCGACTTCTCCGCTTCATGCGTCACCACCGACAGGGCGCGCACAGACCGGTCCTTCCGGTCGCTCCGATACGTGTCCCAATCCATCTCCGCCAGCTCTGCGCCCTCCACCAGCGCTCGCGACAGCAGAGTGCAGGGAAGCGTCTCCAGGTGCTCATCCGATAGCGCATGGTCTTCGGGAAATGCAATTGCCATCTCCCGCACCCCCAAAGGCTTTGCCGCCCGCACCGCCGCACCCGCGCCTTTGCGCACCTCATCGACGGATAGATCCTTGGCCTTGCCCAGTCCCACAATCAGCAGCCGCTCCGCCTTCAATCCATTCGGAGCGTGCAAAACCAGTGTTTCGCCCATCGCCGCCTTCAGCTCTCCCGACGCCAATACTTTCGCCGAAGCGTTCGTCAACGCGTCCGACGTCGTCAGCAACGCCAGCAGCGGCTCTGCGTCTTTGCCGATGGCGATATCCACCGCAAAGACCGCCAGCATCGGGGTCTGGAATCCAGCAGCGTCCTGAAAGAGAAGCTTTGTATCCATCCGTCTATCGTAGCGCGACTCGGACTAACGTCCTGCACAAAAATCGCAACTTCCGCAGAGTTATCGACGCTGGCTTCGTGCCACTGCCGCCTTGGCCTCGTTATCGGCCTCGCGTTTTCGTTCCGTGGCGCGTTTATCCCACTCCTGCTTGCCCTTGGCCAGGGCCAGTTCGCACTTCACCCGCCCATTGCGAAAATACAGCCGCGTTGGAATCAACGTATAGCCCTTCTGCTTTGTCATACCCTCGAGCTTCCGCACCTCGCTCTTGTGCAGCAGCAACTTACGCGTCCGCAGCGAATCATGATTCATCGCATTTCCATGGGAGAACGGCCCAATATGGGCGTTCAGCAGAAAGCACTCGCCGTCTTTCAACAGCCCATAGGCGTCCTTCAGATTCGCCTTGCCTTCGCGGATCGATTTCACCTCGGTTCCGCGCAGCGCCACACCCGCCTCAAACTTGTCCGACAGAAAATAGTTGAAGCTCGCCGACCGGTTGTACGCCGCGTCGCGCTTGCCCGCCGCCACCGGGTCGCGGTCCTTTTCCTTCACCACCGGCTTCGGCTGGTGAGCGATCGTTGGGTTGGAGACAGAGCGTGGCATGGAACCTCTTACTTTAACACGCCTGCAACTTTAGTCTAACCTTCCCATCTCACCCGTCATCCACGCGGCGCGTCTAACCAGAAACCGATTGCCGCGAGCCGTGCCCAAAGCGTCCGCGAACCGATAGAGGCTACACCTTCTGATGAGGTCGAACGTTCAGCGAATGCTATACTCACCCGAGCGCAGCAGCCGCCCCACAGGCAGTCTTCTGTTCTCCGGCAAACGCCACACCCTTCGAGTTGAAAAGGACAAAAACGGAAGCAGCATGGGTCGCGGTCACAAATCAATCGGCAAACCATTGGCACTCTCTCCTAGAACGCTTCCGCTTCTCCTTCTGTGCTGCCTCGCGGTGTCTGTCTCCGCTGCGGCGCAGACCCAGACCGAGAAGCAGATCTCTCACTCTGCCAAAACCTGGGACAAGTTGGGACAGACCGCCGAGTCCCATCAGGACTTCGACTCCGCCTTCGAGGACTACCAGCACGCCTATAACCTCAAGCCGAGCGATCTCACCTACAAAGCCAACTTCGAGCGCATGCGCTTCCAGGCTGCGGCCACACACGTCGATCGCGGCCGCGTCCTTCGCCAGAGCGGCGATTTAAACGGCGCGCTCATGGAGTTCAACCGCGCCCTCCAGATCGACCCCAGCTATCAGACCGCGCAACAGGAGCTCGATGCGCTCCAGAGGCAGATCGCCGAATCTCCCGCCGGTGCCCCAGCCGCTCCTTCCGAACAGATGTCGAATCAGAACGAGACCCTCGCCAGCATTGGCTCCATCGCCGGCCCCGTCGAACTCAAACCCATCTCCCAGGACCCCATCACCCTGCACATGGTCGAGGACGTCAAGGTCATCTATCAGGCCATCGGCAAAGCAACCGGCATCAATATCCTCTTTGATCCCGACTACACCTCCAAGCGCATTCCAGTCGATCTCACCAACGTCAGTTGGTCCGACGCTCTGCGCATCGTCGGCACACTCGCAGGTACGTTTTACAAGCCCGTTACCTCGAACACCATCTTTGTTGCGCAAAACACCCGCACCAAGCGCACCGACCTGGATGAGCAGGCCGTGCAGACCTTCTACCTCACCAACGCCAGCCAGCAGAACGACGCCAACGAAGTTGTCGTCGCCATCCGCAATCTTCTCGATCCCAGCATCAAGATCTACCTCGTCCCCAGCCAGAACGCCATCGTCATGCGCGCCACCCCGGATCAGCTCCTCCTGGCGCAAAAACTCCTCAACGACCTCGATCGCGCCCGTCCCGAGGTCGTCATCGACGTCGCCGTACTCGAGGTCAATCGCGACAAGGTCCGCAACCTGGGCATCACCCTTCCCACCCAGATGACGATCACCCCGCAGGCCTCTCCCACCACGACGACCACCGCAAGCACTCCCACCAACGGCACCACGACCACCCCTCCCTCCAACTTCACCCTCAATTCCCTCGCCCATCTCAACGCAAACAACTTCGCCGTCGCAATCAACGGAGGCACCGTCAACGCGCTTCTCACCGACGCCGATACTCGCATCCTGCAGAACCCCAGTATCCGCGCCACTGACGGTCAGCACGCGACCCTCAAGATCGGCCAGAAGATCCCCATCGCCACCGGCTCCTACAACGCGGGTGTCTCCACCGGAGTCGCCAGTATCGGCGTCCAGACTCAGTTCACCTACATCGATGTCGGCGTCAACATCGACATCACCCCCACCGTTCACTACGATCACGAGGTCAGCCTCAAACTCAAGATCGAGGTTCTCTCCGAGGCTGGCAACGTCACCATCTCCGGAGTCACTAACCCCATCATCGGTCAGCGTTCCGCGGAACAGACCATTCAGCTCATGGACGGAGAACCCAGCCTCCTCGCCGGCATCATCACCAAGCAGGACAGCCTCAACATTACCGGAACCCCTGGCCTCGGCGAACTTCCGTTCCTCAAATACTTTTTTACCTCGCGCAATAAAGAGGTGCAGAAGGACGAGATCGTCTTCCTCCTCATTCCGCACATCGTCCGCGAGTCGGTGCTTACCCGCCTCAACACCCGAGCTATCGACACCGGCACTGGCTCGTCCATTGAGCTTCGCCACGACGAGTCGGCTGAGGACGCCTCCCAGCCCGTCAATCCATTCGTCAAACCCCATCCCACCGGCCAGGCTACAACCGCCGCCAATGCTGCCGCTGCCATGGTGCAGCAACTCAGTCAGCAGGCGCAGCCCCTCACCCCGCCCGAAACTCAGCACACCCCCGCCCCCGCCGTTCCTGCCGGCCCGCCGATCAGCTTTACCGTCCTTCCGCCCGCCGCTGCCCAGACCGTCGGCTCTACCTTCCAGGTGGCCGTTATGGTTGGCAACGGCCGCGACGTCGTCTCCGTCCCTCTTCAGATGAAGTTCAACCCGGCAGTCCTTCAACTCGTCAACGTCGACTCCGGCGACTTCCTCAGTCATGACGGCCAGACCACTTCGCTCGTCCACCGCGAAGACAACGGCCTCGTCGCGATCTCCACCTCTCGTCCGCCCAACGCCTCCGGCGTCTCCGGCCAGGGAAGCCTCTGTACCCTCACCTTCAAGGCCATCGCTGCCGGCGATTCCGATCTCACCCTCGTCAAAGTCGGCGCTCTCAACAGCGCGCAGGCCAATCTTCCGGCCGTCGGTTCGCAGGCCGTGGTGCATGTGAAGTGAATCCCGGCGCCGGGCCGCACCTCGCCCTGATGACAAATCGGCGTTTCGCCCGTCCCCCAGTTATGGGCGCCAATCTCCCGGTGCAGCAAAACTCCGAATCCGGCCTTACCCTCGTCGAACTCATCATCTGCGTCTCGATCGTGGCCATTCTCGCCTCCGCGGCTATCCCCGTCGCCCGCTTCCAGGTCAAACGGGAGAAGGAACGCGAACTCCGCCGCGACCTCTGGGAGATGCGCGACGCCATCGACAAGTACAAAGACGCCGCCGACAAGGGAGCCATGCAGATCAAAGCTGATAGTCTCGGTTATCCTCCGGACCTCGATACCCTCGTTAATGGCGTCGAAATCCAGGACAAGAAGGTCAAATTTCTCCGTCGCATCCCCGTCGATCCCATGACTGGCAACACGGACTGGGGCCTCCGCTCCAACCAGGACGATCCCGACTCCGACTCCTTCGGCGGCCAGAATGTCTTTGACGTCCACACCAAGAGTCAGGGCACTGCACTCGATGGAACCAAGTACTCCACATGGTGAACCGAATCCCAACCCGCGGCTCGCGCTCCTCCGAGCAAGGTTTCACCCTGCTCGAGCTCATGATCGTCATGGTCGTCATCGGCCTGCTCGCCGCAATCGCCATCCCCGCCTACACCACCAACATCAAGCACGCCCGCGAGGCCGTCCTCAAAGAGGACCTCCACATCCTCCGGCAAGCCATCGGCTCCTATACCGTCGACAAGGAGAAGGCGCCCCAATCCCTCGATGACCTCGTCCAGTCCGGTTACATCAAAGTGATGCCGATCGACCCCTTTACCCACCGTTCCGACACTTGGATGCCCGCCCAGGAGGATACCCTGATGAGCCTCGATCAGACCGAATCCGGCATCGACGACGTTCACAGCGGCTCCCAGGAGACGGCCATCGACGGCACCTCCTACTCCACCTGGTAAAAAACTGCCGGTTTTGCCCTTTTACACCCTCGAATTACCCAGAGGAACCCGCAGCAAAACCTTCTGCGTCTATCGTTCGCCGCCTCTGGCACCGGCTCACAAAAAGGCGCATACTAGCGTCTAACACTTGTCGAGCTGCGTCCGTTCGCAGGGAAGCGGCCCACAGGAGACAAATATGCGTTCCTTCACGCACCTCGGCCTAGCCGCAGCGTTTACGCTCTCCGTCACCGCCTTCGCTCAGACGCCCTCCAGCTCCACCCCGTCCAACCCCCAGCAGACGAGCCCCTCGGCTGCACCGGCCAACCCCCAGGCCACTCCGCCTCCGGCGAGCACTCAACCCGCCCCCGCATCCACCACCGCGCCCGTCAATGCGCAGATTCCTTCCAATGTCCCGGCCGAAAAGCCTCTCCCCGGTGACGTCACCGCGACCAAGGCGCAGAGCAAAGCCGCCGACAAGAAGGTCAAAGCCGAAAACAAGACCGACGTCCTTCCATCCCCCGGCGAAGATCTTGACCCACACATCAAACCCGGCAGTGAAGACGACGTCAACGCCGTAGGAACGCGCAACATCGGCGGCCGCGGCCTCGGCAACTGGTACTCCACCAACTGGGAGATCGGCACCGGCAAGCAGTACTCCATGGAGATCGAGAAGTCGGCCCATCTCGTCACCGATCCGGTTGTCGTCGAGTACATCAATCGCGTCGGCCAGAACATCGTCAAGAACTCCGATTGCAAGGTCCCCTTCACCATCAAGGTCATCGACTCCGATGAGATTAACGCGATGGCCCTGCCCGGCGGCTTCTTCTACGTCAACTCCGGCCTCATCATGGCAGCAGACGAAGAGGCAGAGCTTGCCGGCGTCATGGCCCACGAGGTCGCCCACGTCTGCGCCCACCACGCCGCCCGCCAGATGACCAAGATGAACTACGCTCAGATCGGCTCCATCCCGCTCATCATCTTCACTCAGGGCAGCTGGACCGGTTATGGAATCTACGAGGCGACACAACTGGCCATCCCCATGACCTTCCTCAAATTCTCCCGCATGGACGAGGCCGAGGCCGACTGGCTCGGGCTCCAGTACATGTACAAGGCTGGCTACGATCCCCAGGCCTTCATCCAGTTCTTTGAGAAGATTGACGCGCTCGAAAAGCACAAGCCCGGCACCCTGGCGAAGGTCTTCGCCGACCATCCCCAGACCCCTGACCGCATCCTGCACTCGGAAGAAGAGATTGCCACCATCATGCCGCCGCGTCCCGATTACATGGTGACAACCTCCGAGTTCGACGACGTGAAAGCTCGCCTCGCCCGCCTCGAAAACAAGCGCAAGATCAACGACGGCAAGGACGGCAACAAGCCCACTCTCCGCCGCGCCTCCAGCGGCAACGGCAACAATGACCCCAACAACCCCGCCAGCAGCACCGACGACCGCCCAACCCTCGGCCGCCGCAACTGAGTTGTGACAAAAAAAAATCCTGCAACGGCCGACGTGGGGAGAGCATAAAGCATGAAGAAGTCCTCTGTGGCGGCTCTCGCCTTCGTTTGTGCAACGGCATTGCAGGCGCAGAGTAATCCTCTTAGCGCCGATCTCAGGTCGGACTACACAACGGTGAAGAATTACTTCATCCGCTCCGCAGAAAAAATGCCCGAAGCTCAATACAGCTTCAGGCCCACTCCGGAAGTTCGCAGCTTCGGTCAGCTCGTCGCTCATGTCGCGGACGACCAATATAACCTCTGCGCACCCGCCAAAGGCGAGATCCGCCACGCTGCCTACGCCGAGATAGAGCACACGCTAACCACCAAAGCAGACTTGGTCGCCGCGCTGAAGAAAGCCTTCACCTACTGTGACGCCGCCTACGGCTCCCTCACCGATGCATCAGCAACCGAAATCGTAAAATTCAACAATCGCAACCAGACCCGATTCGAAATGCTGAACTGGAATATCTGGCACACGTGGGAACACTACGGCAATGCAGTCGTCTATCTGCGCCTCAACGGCCTCATTCCGCCGTCCAGCGAAAAGAAGCCATAGACCATCACGCCTCCGTTCAATAACTCAATCGCCCCTCATACCTGATTCCTAAAACCCGATCGCCGCATTCCCGCACCCACCCCGGTGTCATCCTGAGCGCAGCCGAAGGACCTCCATTTGCCGTTGCCGTCCTAAATCTGTGTCATCGGTGAAAATCGGTGTTAAGCCGTTCCCGCCCTTAAGACAGAACACAACCCAAACCCGATAAAATATCCCATGCCCAAAAAGAACAAAAACCACACCACCGGCTACACCGACGACCATGCCAAAGCCGGCCTCGACACCAAATTCCCCGCCATCGAAATCTGGCGCAATCAATTCAAAGCCTACGAGATCCTCGTCGACGATCCCGAGTTCACCAGCGTCTGCCCCAAGACCGGCCTCCCCGACTTCGGCCGCCTCACCATCCGCTACATGCCCCGCGAGAACTGCCTCGAACTCAAATCCCTCAAGGAATATCTCTTCACCTATCGCAACCTCGGCATCTTCCAGGAGAACATCGTCAACCAGGTCCTCGACGACGTCGTCAAAGCCTGCAATCCCATCTGGGCCAAAGTCGTCGGCGACTTCCGTCCTCGCGGTGGCATCTCCACCATCGTCGAAGCCTTCTATCCCCGCCCGCAAGACTCCAAAGGCCCCCTGGGTTAGCCAACTGCCGAAGTAAATCTGTCAGGCGTATAATTCGCCCTGCCCGGGCCCAGAAGAAACAATTCACTTGTAATTCCACTTGTAAAAAGGGCGATCGTGACGACCGCCCTCCTACTTGCGCAGACACTGGCGCACGCTTCCCAGTCCTGCCCTTGCACGACGATTCCAGCATCCGACTTGCCCGATGGATGCCATTGGTTGACCGGTCCGTGTCACGAACAATTTGGTTCAGGGTGCAAATCCCACTTCCGCAATTGGCAATCAGGCCTTGTAAAAGATCAACGTTCTCCTGGAGGAATTTCGTTATGAGCTTGACCATGTCTTCGCAGCATTCTGGAAAACAATTGAAACACGTCTGCCGTCAACTCCTCGCCGGCGCAGCTCTTCTCGCTGCAATCGGAGCACCTGCCCTCCTGTCTGCATCCTGCGTAAAACCCGGCGGTCACGGAGGCTGCTTCTCCACCATCTCAGATGCAGTCGCCGCAGCCTCGCCCGGCAGCGTCATCAACGTGTCTCCCGGCACCTACAAGGAGTCGGTCGTCATCGGTAAGTCGCTCTCGCTCATCGGCACCAACTCCAATAACACCATCATCGACGCCACAGGCCTTCCCAACGCCATCTATGTCGATGGCCTCGGCAACCCGGGCCTCAAAAATGTCCGCATTATCGGCTTCACTCTCGAGAACGCCAACTTCGAGGGACTTCTCGTCACCAACACAACCGACCTCACCGTCAGGAGCAACCATGTCAGGAACAACGACGTGCTTCTGGACATAGACTCAGACACCTGCCCCGGTCAGCCTCCTTTTGAAACCGGCGAAGACTTCGATTGTGGCGAAGGTGTCCACATCATGGGAGTCGCGTTTTCGACTATCTCCAATAACCTCATCGAGAACAACTCAGGCGGAATCCTCATGAGCGACGATACCGGCCAGAGCCACGACAATCTCCTTATCAACAACATCGTCAAAGACAATCCGTTTGATTGCGGAATCACCCTCGCATCCCACGGCCCGTTCGGTCTGCCTCCTGGCTCGCCGCACTCAGGCATCATCAACAACACCATCACCTTCAACCAGTCGATCCATAATGGCTATCAAGTGCCAGGCGCAGGTGCGGGCATCGGTTTCTTCTCCGACGGTAGTGGCGCCGGCCTCGTCCACGGAAACACCGCCATCAGTAATGAGTTGCTCAACAATGGCATCCCGGGCATAGCCTTCCACAGTCACGTCGGCCCCAACTTCCACTTGCCCGCCGATGATCTCAACGACAACCGGCTCATCAACAACCACATCTCCGGCAACGGCGCCGACACTGCGGACACGGCAACTCCCGGCCCAACCGGAATTAATCTCAACTCCGGCGGCGGCGGTACGCCCATCACCGGCACCGTCATCTCAGGAAACAGAATTGATAACGAGGCAGTTGATATCGCCGTCAACACGCCGGCCGCCGTACAAATTCGATTGAACAATCTCCTCGGCGGAGCCATTGGTGTTGCGAACCTCGGCGGTGGCACCGTCAATGCGACCCTCAACTACTGGGGCTGTTTCTTCGGCCCTGGTACGAAACATTGCTCAACCGTCAGCGGCCCGGGAGTGACCTTCGTGCCATTCCTCAACACTCCAGTTTTCTAAACTCTCAACCTCACCAAGACTCCAGAACCCCAGATCTCGACTCGTTTGAGACCTGGGGTTTTTGTTGAACCGCATAACACACGCTCCCATCCCGCCGCCCGCCATCAAACCCGAAGCTTCCGCACTTGTTATCCTGAGTAGGTGTCCAAACCAATAGTTCTCACCATCCTCGACGGCTGGGGCTACCGCCCCGAGACCCACGGCAACGCCATCGCCCAGGCCCGCAAACCTACCTACGACGCCCTTTTGCGCGACTACCCAAACACCCTCCTCCGCGCCAGCGAGAGCTTCGTCGGCCTCCCCGAAGGCCAGATGGGCAACAGCGAAGTCGGCCACCTCAATCTCGGTGCCGGCCGCATCGTCCGCATGGACATGACCCGCATCGACTCCGCTATTCTCGACAACTCCTTCTTCACCGATCCAACTCTCACCCGGGCCTTCGAACTCGCCGGGCAAAAAGGCCGCGCCCTGCACCTCATCGGCCTCCTCTCCGACGGCGGCGTCCACTCCCACCAGCGTCACCTCTACGCGCTCCTGCGCATGGCCGCCCAGCACAAACTCACCCACGTCTTCGTTCACGCCTTCATGGATGGCCGCGACACCCTGCCCACCAGCGGCCTCGAATACCTCCAGGACCTGCAGCGAAAATTTCAGGAGTATAACGTCGGGCTTTTATCCAGCGTCTCCGGCCGTTACTTCGCCATGGATCGCGATCTCCGCTGGGAGAAGGAGAAGCAGGCCTTCGAAGCGATGGTCACAGGCCGCCCCGAAGGTGGAACCTACGACGGTCCCATCGCCCGCGTCCGCGAACTCTACAACAACGGCATCACCGACGAGTTCATCCCCCCCTTCACCTGCACCAATCCCACCGATGGCTCACCCGTAGGCCTCATCCGCGATCACGACGTCGTCATCAACTTCAACTACCGCGCCGACCGCGTTCGTCAGATCACCCGGGTCCTCACCCGCCGCTCCGGCCTCACCCACGACCCCGAAGGCGGCCAGGGTCACCAGCTTCCCAAAGCGGCCGAGCTCGACGCCGAGATTCCCATTCACACCATTCCCGCCAACCTCCACTACGTCTGCATGACCCAGTACGACAAACTCTTCAAACTCCCCATCGTCATCCCGGCCGAATCAATGGACAACCTCCTCGCCAATCTCATGTCGCAAGCCAACCTCCGAAACCTCCGCGTAGCCGAGACCGAGAAGTACGCTCACGTCACCTACTTCTTCAATGGCGGTATCGAGAAGCCTTTCCCCGGCGAAGACCGCACCCTCATCCCCTCGCAAAAGGTCGCCACTTACGATCTTGCCCCCGAGATGTCCGCCTCCGGCATCGCCGACGCCGTCATCAAAGCCGTCAACGACACCGCCTTCGACGTCATCATCGTCAACTTCGCCAACGCCGACATGGTCGGACACTCCGGCAGGATGGAGCCCACCATCCGCGCCGTAGAAACCGTCGACACGCAACTTGGCCGCATCTATCAGGCAATCCGCCAACGCGGCGGCAGCCTGCTCGTCACCGCTGACCACGGCAACGCCGAAATGCTCATCGACCCCGCCTCCGGTGGCCCCCACACCGCTCACACCACCAACCCCGTACCCTTCCTCTACATCACCGAAGAAGGCGGGCGCCCCACCCTCCGCACCGACTGCAGCCTGCGCGACATCTCCCCCACCGTCCTCAGCCTCCTCAACCTTGACCGGCCCGACCAAATGACCGGCGACAACCTCCGCATCCCATAGTCTAATTTTTGTCATTCCGCAGCGCAGCGGAGGAATCTGCTTTTTGTTTTTTGCCTTTTAGTTGTCATCCTTCGCCGCAGGCGGAGGACCTGCTGATGCAGTTGTTCTCGCTTTTGTTTGTTCCTTGAAAACCAAATAAAGGTATCTTCTATCCGTTCGTCAAGAGAGTTTTTATCCAACTAATAAGCACTAGTTCGATGATCAGCAAGACTTTTGCTTAGGAGTTCTTTGAGATAGTTCAATGCTGGATTCCAGTCAACACTCGGTGCGAAATCCAAGGCAAAGAGCGTACCGTATGCATTCTCGTACGTCGCGCCGAGTCGATTAAGCTCAGCAAGGAATTCATCTTTTCGCGACTTGCCATCGTCAAGAATTACTACCTGCACGGTGCGATGGCCGCTTCGTCTTTCAACGGAGTCGAACACTGGATTTTTGTCCTCGCTTGGCGCTATAGCTCTTACGACATCAAGATAATTGATCTCGCGACTATGCCATGGTGAGTTCCGAACTTCATAAAGATTCTCACCAAGTGCGATTGTCCAAAGTCCCTCACCTCCGACGCCGTCTTCGGCATCAGGTAGATCAACGACGATCTTAGTAAAGTTTTCTTTTGGAGTATCGGTCATCAGAATTCCCGCCGCCCTTCCATCGCCCGAGTCATCGTAACCTCATCGGCATACTCGATATCGCTCCCCGCCGGAACACCCGTAGCGATCCGCGTCACCTTCAACTCTCCCTTAGCCTTCCGCAACTCAATCGCAAGATAAGCAGCAGTAGCCTCGCCCTCCGTCGTTGGCGATGTCGCCAAAATCACCTCATCCACATCGCCCAACCGTGTCATCAGATTCGCAATCCGCAGCTGCTCCGGCCCGACGCCGCCAATCGGCGACAGCGTCCCATGCAACACGTGATACGCCCCGTTGTAGCTCCGCGTCTTCTCAATCGTCGCAATATTCGTCGGCTCTTCCACCACGCAAACCAGCCGCTGATTCCGCACCGCACTTGTGCAATACCCGCAAGGATCGACATCTGTAATGTTGTTGCACACCGAACAAAGCCGCAGATGCAGCTTCAGCTCCCGAATTGCCACTGACAACGCTTCAGCATCTTCTCCCGAAGACCGCAGCACATGAAACGCCAGCCTCTGCGCGCTCTTGGTCCCGATTCCCGGCAGCTTCCGGAACTCCTCGATCAGCCGCGCCATCGGCTCCGCAAACCTGCTCCCGTTCGTGCCGAAAGTTTCAGCCACGTCAACCCAACCCCGGCAGATCGGGCAGCCCCAGCCCACCCATCATCCCCGCCACACTCGATTTCATCGCCTCATCCGCCCTGCGCCCCGCCTCGTTGATTGCCGCCGCGATCAAATCCTCCAGCAACTCAAGATCGCTCGCCGAGCTGCCCATCGCGGTCGGCTCGATCTTTACCCGCAACACTTCTTTCTTTCCATTCATCTTCACCGTCACCACGCCGCCGCCGCTCGAAGCCTCCACCACCGTCGCAGCCAGCTTCTTCTCCATCTGCTCCTGCATCAGCTTCGCCTGCCCCATCATCTCTTTCATCTTGCCCAGATCGGAGAAATCCATAATCCCTCGCTGCTTCTTATCTAGTCGTTGTCTCTAAGGTCGATCACACTTTGAATCTCTGCATCGAACAGCGTCTGTGCCCGCTGAACCACAGGATGTTCCATCGCTCTCGCCTTCGCGCTCCCGGCCTTTGCGGCTTTCGGCTTCTTTTCCTTGGTTGCCACCTTCGAACCAGGCAGCAGTGTCAGCTTCAACGCACTCCCACCGGCGACTCGCAGCGCGTCTTTGATCAGCTTCTCGGCATCTCCGTTGATCACCATCGGCAGCATCGTCTTTGAAAGTTCGGTCTGCACACAAACTTCCGTTCCCGTCACAGTCCACTCCGCATCCGCCATTGCATCCGCAGCGGTCTCCTGGCTCTTCGCTCTCGTCAACGCCTCTACTGCGGCCTTCTGCAGCGATTCGGCGGATTGCAACGATCCGGCGCCCATCCCGTTTCTTTCCGTTCCGTAGACAGCACCTTGCGCCGCCTCCGCGTTACCCTGCAAAGTCACGACCCCCGGATCGGCCTCGTCCCCCACCTTCTCCATCTCCGCGCCGATCGCATCGTCATCCGTCAGCACCATCTCCGCGGGACTCTTCAACGAAACGGGCACACGGACGGCCGCAGGAACGGGCACCGGTGCCGCAACTGGAGTTGCCTTGACGGCAGAAGAAGGCGGAGCCGCACTCTCGTCAAATCGCCTCCGATTCTTATCCTGCTCAAACGGCGAAAACGCCGGCTTCGTGCTCACCGCGGCCGCCGTACTTGTGGCAGGAACCTTCGCAGCCGTCGTTGTCGCAGCCTTCGTCGCAGGCCGCGTCTGCCCCGAACCCCCGCCGGCAGGGAACTGGCTCAACACCTCTTCAATCGGCAACAGCCGCCGCAAGTGCACCAGCTTCAACAGCCCGAGCTCAAAGTGAAACCTCTGCTCCTGCCGATATCCCAGTTCATCGAACGTCCGCAGCATCACCTGCAAAAACCGCGTCAGCTCCTCTTCGCTGAACAGCGCAGCAGACCGTCCCGCGCGTCTCTGCTCATCGGCTGAGATCTGCAACAGCTCCCCCGCGGTCCCGTCCGCGCCCGCGCCATCCGCTCCGATCCCCGCAATCTTCGCAATCACGCAGTTCCGCAGATACCGCACAAACTGCCGCGCCAGCTGCGCCGGAGAATTTCCCGCATCCAGCAGCTGATTCGCAACCGTAATCACCTCGGCGCTGCGACTCCCATCCACACCCTCAAGAATCTTCTCGAACACCGCATTCGGAACCGTTCCCATCAGTTCGCGAATCTGCCCGACATCCAAGCGCGCGCGTCCATCCTCAACCTGCGCGCTCGCAATCGCCTGATCCATAATCGACAGCGCATCGCGCATCGAGCCGTCGCCCGCCTCTGCCAGCAGACTCAGTGCGCCCTCATCCGCATCCACACCTTCGCGTTCCGCGATCCCGCGCAGTTCGCCAAGTATGTCCACCAGCTTCACCGCATGAAAGCTGAAGTGTTGACACCGCGACCGCACCGTCTGCGGAATATCCTCCGGCTGCGTCGTCGCCATCATAAAAATGATGTGATCCGGCGGCTCCTCCAGCGTCTTCAGCAGCGCATTGAACGCCGCATCCGTAATCTGGTGCGCCTCATCCAGAATGTAAATCTTGTACTTATCTCGCGCCGGCCGGTATCGCGCCGCATCCCGCAGTTCGCGAATCTCATCGATCCCGCGATTGGTCGCCGCATCGATCTCGATCACATCGACCGCATTCCCCGCCTTGATCTCCGTGCAGCTTTCGCAAACCTCGCAGGGTTCTGCCGTAGGCCGTGCCGCCGACTCGATCTCATTTCTGCAGTTCAGCGCCATCGCCAGAATGCGCGCAATCGTCGTCTTGCCAATGCCGCGATGCCCGCTGAAGATGTACCCATGCGCAATCCGGTTCTGCAGCAGTGCATTCATCAACGTCACGGTCACGTGGTCCTGCCCTGCGACGTCCGCAAAGCGCTGTGGCCGGTATTTTCGTGCAAGAACCTGATAAGCCATATTCTCTATCGATTGTACTGCCGCACAGGGCGTTTTACTCCTGCGCCAGCCGAGACGCAAGGAGCTGACGCAACTCCTCTTCCTGTTTCTGGTCAAGCACATGCTTAGGGATCAAAACGAACATGGGTCTCAGCTTCTTCAGCACGAAAAACGACTCCTTTGTTTCGACGAACACATCGAAGTATGCCCACTCCAGATGACTCTCGGCTATCCCAGGAATCTTTGAATGAATGCCATCGATCGAAACCTCGGTAAGAGACTCTCGGTGGAGTTCCTGCTGATCGTATAAGTTCCCGATTCTCTTCTTGAAGCGGAAAGGGGTATAGGCGATGCACCCGCAGTAGGCTGCCAGACCGCAAGTCCAGCCAAACTCGATGCCATGGTCTCCACGCAAACTCCAGATATGCACCACGTTCCATAGTAGAAAAACGAGGCCGGCGATCCCCACCCAAGGAAGCACTCGAATGTTCCTCCAATATTGATGGCGCAATTTGGCGGTCCCGTGCAGATTTGTAAGACGATTCCCCACTTCAAATTCTTTCAGTGTCATCGCTCGGGTGAAGGCGATCATCTTTTTTCTACCCCTCCGCTGGAGCCCTCTACCGGCCGGCTGACCTTCTTCATCTTCGCCGCCCTCCGCGCCTGCCGCTTCACCTCTTCCTCACTCAACATCGTCCCCCGGCATTTCTTCGCCCCACAATAGCAATCCGCGTCGTCGTCATCGCTGTCGTAGAGGTTGTACTCATACGTCAACTCCTCGCCCGCGGCAATGTCGCGAATCGCCACCACAAAAACCCGTCCATCTCGAAGCTCGGACTCACAGTTGGGGTCGCACGAATGGTTGATAAACATTGCCGTACCAAACCCGTCGATCACTATCTCCTTATCCTCCGCACAACTGAAGAGATAGGTCACGTCGCGGTCTTGATAGCGCTCATCCGCCTCTTTCTTTGTGAATCGCGGTCCGTCGTACTCGCAAACTCGCGCGCCCTTCTTGATAGCCCGCATCGTGTAGCAGCCCGCCGCATGAATCGACGAAGAACGAATAATCAGCCCATCATCCATAGTCAAATAAGTTCCATCCAATAAAATGTCGGCAGGGAATCAGCCAGGTCTGCTGACTATAACAAACCGTCGAGTAGCTACGTCAAACCCTCGGACGAGTACTCTGAATAAGATGGCAATTCATCCCATAACCCGAGCGCTTCAGATCGCCGCTCTCCTCTCGGCCACCTGCTTCGCCCAGACCACCCCAACACAAAGTCCTCCGGCCCCCCCCTGCCCAACCCCAACCCAGACTCCGGCTCAAACCCAGCCCGCTCAGCCTCCCAACACCGCAGCCAAACCTTGCCAGCCACCCGCTCCAGCCGCACCAAAAAAATCTACCGCGGAACAGTTTCCTTTCCCAGGGGAACCCGCCCAACCTGCCAAACCCGCAGCCCAACCCGACTCTCCCTCCCCTGCGACAACGCCTTCCGATGCCGCCTCGCAACATCCCTTCCCCACAACGGCTCCCAAACCCGCTGACGACTCGAGCAGCAGCTCCAGTTCCAGCAACGACGACTCCACCGGCCCCCCGGTCGACCCTCCCACCGACGCCAACGGCAATCCGCCCGAAGGAACCTCCGTCCATCGCAAACTGCCCAAGGTGAAGAGAGTGCAGACCGACGACGAGCGCGTCGATGAAGACCTCTCCGTGGCCCAGTTCTATCTGCGCGATGAAAACTACCAGGGCGCCTACCTCCGCGCCAAAGATGCCGTCAACATTCAGCCCGAATACTCCGCAACTCACTTTGCTCTTGCTCAGGTTGCGCAAAAGATGAAGAAGAAAGACGAAGCCATCGCCGAATACCAGACCTACCTCAAGCTCGACCCCGAAGGCGAAAAGGCCAAGGAAGCCCGCAAAGCTCTCGCCGAATTGAAATAGCCGCTCCCGCCATGAGAAAAAATCACCCGCCGCGCCCCCCTGCGGTGTAACTTGATCTCGCTACGATGAACCCCGCCCTCCATCAGCTTCAGCGCGAGATCGCCTTCTCTCTTCGAGAACTCGACGCTGCCCAAACCCAGCTGTGCCCGCCCTCGCCTCCCGGCAAGTGGAGCATCCAGCAGATCGTCGAGCACCTCCTGCTCGCCTTCTCCGCCACCGAATCCGCCTTCGCAGCCCGTCTGGCCAAACGCACGCCAACCCGCGCCCAGTCCACCGTCAAGCAGCGCATCTTTCAATTCGCCGTCACTCGCTATGGATACTTCCCCAAAGGTCGCGAAGCCCCCGCGCCTCTCTCTCCACAGCTAACGGCCTACTCGCTCTCCGGCCAGGATCTCGCCCATGCCACCGCCGAGCATCTTGCCCACCTCGATCTGCTCTTCACCGAAGCCGAAGACCTCTTCGGACCTCACAGCCAATGCGCCAGTCACGCTGTCCTCGGCCCGCTCGATGTCGGCCAATGGCGAATGTTCCATCTTGTCCACGGAAGGCACCACCTCAAGCAGATCGCGGCCATCCGCAAAGCCCACAACCTCGAATCAGATCTCGCGCATTAATCCTGCGACTCCAGTTCACTCTCCATCATCGCGTCTTCGTCCACCAGCTCATCCTCTACCCGCAGATACCGCCGCATGTAGCGCAAAGGCTCTTCGGCGGCCGCCATCTCTTTCAGGTGATAGAGCCACGCATCCTCCCGGGCGCTGCGCCGCGTGTATCCCTTGCGTTTTACCGTGCCGATGCTCCCATCCTTCATCCTGCGCGTAAACGTCTGCGTCGGGACCTGAAACGTCATCACCTCACCCGGCTTCCAGAAGCTCGACGCAAACTCATGCGAGAACAGCAGCGCATAATATCGCCGCTCCCGCGCCAGCATCTCCACCGCTTGGCGCGCGCTCTCCCACGGTAGACCAAGCTTGCTCACATACCACTTTCGAAACTCGAACCCGTTATTACGCGCCTGCCCAACCAACAACTGAAGCAACTCAAACCGTGTCATAAAGTCCGTTCAGCCCAATCGAAACTTCTGCAACCCCGGTGATTCCCGGTACCAAAGGGTATAGTTTATCGTGACGCGCGTCCAATACATATCGGCAGCGTCCGCCCCCGGTACCCGCATCTTAGAATAGGTGTTCGATAGCCAGTCCATCCTATTGAGGCTTCGGAGAACGACCATAAAACGCAGCGTAAAAACCCTCAGCGTCCTCCTGATCCTCCTCCTCTTCGGAGCGTTCGCCCGCCCGCAGGCCTTTGACCCCGCTGCCCACACCGACCCCATCAACCTCACCCCTCAGGTTCGCGAAGCTCAGGAGCGCTTCTACATCCTCGACTACGACGGCGCCCTCTCCCGTTTTGAAGCCATCCAGAAAGCCAACCCGCAAAGCGCCATTGCCACCGGCTACGTCCTCATGACGCTCATCTTTCGCGAGCTCTATCGTCAGGATCTCCTCGACACCACCTACTACGCCCACGACTCTTTCCTCACCTCCAAACGCAGCGTCCCCGTTCCCCAGGCCACGCGCGACCGCATCGAATCTCTCACAGACTCCGCCATTGCCCTCTGCGACCAGCAGATCAAAGCCAATCCGAAAGATGCCAATGCCTACTTCGCCCGCGGATACGCCCGAGGCATGCATGCCGCCTTCATCACCCTCGTCGACCATAGCTACGTCGCCGCCGCCCGCCAGGGCTTCGCCGCGCGCAGTGACAGTGAGCAGACCCTCAAGATCGATCCCGGCTATGCGGATGCCAAGATGGCCGTCGGCATTCAGCAATTCGCCGTCGCCAGCCTTCCCCGCTTCATCCGCATGCTCGTCGGCATCGCCGGCGTAGGCGGCAACAAGGAAAAGGGCCTCGAACTCCTCCGCGAATCCGCCGCCCACGGCGTGGTCACGCCCGTCGAGTCCCGCACCGCCCTGTCTCTCTTCCTCCGCCACGACGCCCGCTATCCCGAGGCCATCGTCGTCCAGAAAGGTCTCGCCGACCAGTACCCGCACGACTATCTCTTCCGCCTCGAAGTCGCCAACCTCACCAAAGACTCCGGCAATGGCCCCGGCGCCATCGCCATCTATCGCGAGATCATCGCCGATGCCCAAAAACCCGGCTACTTCATCGAGCCTCGTCTCCACATGGCCTACTTCGGCCTCGCCGACACCCAGCGTGGCCAGAACGATATCACCGCCGCCGCGCAGAACTATCTCCTCGCCGCCGCTCAGCCCACCTGCAGCGATTGGATCCGCCGCCGCGCTCAGCTCAACGCCGGCGAAATGTTCGACCTCCTCCATAACCGCGACGAAGCCGTCAAGCAATACCAGCTGGCCTCAGCCGGCGGCGGCGACCAATCCCAGGCCGACGCCGCCCGCCGCTACCTCAAATCCCCCTACGGCAAATAAGCTTTTTACTCTCCAAGCCCAAAAAACGTCATCTCGACCGAAGCAGTTCACAGTTGCATCGTGAACAGCGCAGTGGAGAGATCCCCGCATTCGCTTATGCCGTTGCCCTTGCTTTTGCCTTTGCTTTTGTCTCTGTCTTTTTGTTGTCATCCTTCGCCGCAGGCGGAGGATCTGCTGTTGCTCTTTTCCTCCCCGTCTCCTTGACAAACTAGGAGAGCGCCGCCACAATTCCCCTAGACCGTCAAGGAGAGAGCCGAATGGCAAAGCAGGCAGACCTGATGCAGGGCACATTGGAGATGCTCATCCTCAAAGCCGTCTCCCTCGGCAAACTCCATGGCTACGGAGTCCTTCTCCGCATTCAGCAGATCAGCGGAGAGCAGCTCGTCATCCAGCAGGGTTCCCTCTATCCCGCGCTTTATCGCCTCGAGCACGAAGGCGCCATCAGGAGCGAGTGGGGCGAGAGCGACAACAACCGCCGTGCAAAGTACTACAGCCTCACTCCCGCAGGCCGCAGACAACTCGTCACCGAAACCGAAAAGTGGAATCGCATGGCCGGCATCATGGGCTCAATTCTGAGTCTCACTGCATCGAACTGGACCGAGGAAGCATCCGAGGCGCAATCATGAGCGCGCGTTGGTTCGTCCCGCCTCTCAATCATGGTTTCGTGCGGCCTTCGGACGCCGCCGACTCGAAGAAGACATGGACGCCGAAGTCCGCTTTCACGTCGAAGCCCGCGCCGCCGATCTGGCGCACGAAGGCCTCGATCCGCACGAAGCCGTCCGTCCGTGCCCGCCTGGAATTCGGTCCTATCGCTTCCCACAAAGATGAAATGCGCCACTCCCTCAATCTCCGCTGGTGCGACGACCTCTGGTGCGACCTCCGCTACGCCGCCCGCATCCTCCGCAAGAATCCCGGCTTCACCGCCATCGCCGTAGGCTCTCTCGCCCTGGCCATCGGAGCCAACACCACCATCTTCTCCGTCGCCAACGAGATGCTCTACGAGCGCCTCGGCGTTCCTCACCCCGAGCAACTCCGCCTGTTCACGCTCACCGGCGACAAACACGTAGCCATCCACTCCTCCTGGGGAAGCTTCGGTCCGCTCCCGGGCGGCAGGACCCGCTTCGATTCCTTCACCTACCCCCTCTATCAGCAACTGCGAAAAGATAACCGGGTGCTTGACGATATCTTCGCGTTCAAGGACCTCGGTCGTGCCAACGTAACCGTCGATGGAGCCGCACAGGCCGTGCAACTGGAGCTGGTCTCAGGCAATCTCTATGACCAGATGCAGGTGCGACCCGCGCTCGGCCGCGCCATCCTTCCATCCGACGACGGCGCACCTTCCACCGGAGCCGTCGCGATCGTCAGCGACGGATTCTGGCGGCGCAGCCTCGGCGGCTCCGCAGACGTCATCGGCAAGGTTATCTCCGTGAACACCATTCCCGTGACGATCATCGGCGTCAACCCACGCGGATTCACCGGCGTAAAGAGCGTGCAGACTTCACCCGAAGTCTTTATGCCCTTGTCGATGATCCCTGTGCTGCACGCCGATAACGGGAGGGACAGCCCAATCCTGTCCAGCACAAGGCGGTTCTGGGTTCAGCTCATGGCGCGGACCAAACCGGGAGTGCCGGTCGAGCAGGCACAAATAGCCCTCAATGTTGCGCTCGACGCAGCGATGCGTGGCACCATGAAGATCGCGAAAGACGACACCATGCCAACCCTTGTTCTCGAAGACGGCAGCAGGGGATTGAATTTTTCCGGAAGATACTTTGCCAAACCGCTCTATGTACTCCTGGCGCTTGTAGGATTCGTGCTGCTGCTGGCCTGCGCCAACATCGCAAATCTCATGCTGGCCCGTGCCTCGGCGCGACAACGCGAGATGAGCGTTCGCTTGGCCCTCGGCGCGGGACGGTCGCGAATCCTGCGTCAGGTATTGACCGAGAGTCTCTTGATCTCAGTAATGGGCGGAGCGCTCGGGCTCGGGCTCGGATACATGGGTCGCACCACCCTCCCGAATCTGCTCGCGAACTCATGGGAGCAGTCCAGCGTGAACGTCCCGTTTGATTGGAGAGTCTTCGCCTTCACCGCAGGCGTAACGATTCTGACCGGAGTCCTCTTTGGCATCGCTCCCGCCTGGGCCTCAACCCGAGCCGAGATCGGCACCGCCTTAAAGGAAGGAGGCAAGACGTCAACCCGCCATCGCAAAGGTTGGAGCGGCAAAGCGATCGTCGCTTTTCAAGTGGCGTTATCCACCATGCTGGTTGTAGGCGCAGGCCTCTTCCTTCGAACCCTGATCAACCTGAACTCCATCGACCCCGGCTTCCGCGCCGACCATCTCCTTCTCTTCGATATTAATCCGCCAAGCAAGCAATATCCTGCGCCGAAGGATGTGGCGCTGCACGCCCAAATCGAGGAGGCGCTGCGCAGCGTTCCCGGTGTAGAAGGGGTTACCCTCACGGACGTTCCGCTTATCGCCAACAACATGTCGAACGCCGACTTCACCATCGAGGGAGCTCCCAAGGTCGAGCACAAACGCGGAGACAACAGCAGAGACGTATACTTCGCCGACGTCGGCCACGATTTCCTCTCCGTTATGGGTATCCCCGTCGTCGCAGGCCGCGGATTCACCCCACAGGACATCCACTCTCCGCAAAACGTTGCCGTTGTCAATCGGGCGCTCGTCCGCCAGTTCTTCCCCCATGACAACAATCCCATCGGTAAGCGCTTCGCTCTCGATGATGATCCCACCAGACAGCAGTGGATCGAGATCGTCGGCATCGTCGCCGATACCCATTACTCCAGCCTCCAAGAAGAGCCGCCGCCCATTCACTTCGATCTCTACAACCAGCTTCCCCAGATCGGCGGCGTCACCTACACCGTCCGCACCCACATGCCGCCCGAAGCCATCACACCATCCCTCCGCGCCGCCGTCCAGCGCATCGACCGTGATCTTCCCCTCATGGACATCCGCACCCAGCAGCAACAAATCGACGCCACCACCCAGCAGGAGCGCATCTTCGCCAGCCTCACCGCTGGCTTCGGTATCCTCGCGCTCGCTCTTGCCTGCGTCGGTATCTACGGCATCATGGCCTACACCGTCTCTCAGCGCACCAACGAGATCGGCATTCGTCTCGCCCTCGGCGCCGAACGCCGGCAAGTGCGCGGAATGGTGCTGCGCGAAGCCGTCTGGCTGGCTGCGCTCGGCGTTGTCATCGGGCTCGGCGTGGCGTTGGGGCTCTCCCAGTTAGTCAAGTCGATGCTCTACGGCCTGAAACCCGCCGACCCGGCATCCTTTGCAGCCGCCGGCTGTCTCTTGCTTGCCGTCGCTCTTACCGCTGCCTGGATTCCCGCCATGCGCGCCGCTCGCGTAGAACCCATGGAGGCCCTCCGACACGAGTGACCTCCATCCCACTTGGCTTGACGTTAGCCGTCAACGACTGAACACAAGGTAGTGGACATCGGACACAGAACCAGTGGCTGGCGGCGTAGCTTTATTCAGGCCATAGCCAAACGCGTCGAACTTGCTCAGGTCGGCCGTGTGATTCCGAATCGTAACGCGATCCCCAAACCGGGTGCTGCCTACGTTGCTGTTCGTCGTGATGTAGACGACATAATCTCCCCAGAATCCCGCCACGTGGTTCTCGTAGTTGCCTCCCCCGCCATATTCAAGAGACATGCCAATCTCGCCTTTGTTGTTCACCGCGAAATCCGGATAAGCAAAGGCATAGCTGGCGTTCCACACCTCCTGTTGGTTAACCAGCGCAAAGTTGTTATTGCGATCGAGAGTGATCCAGTCAACCTGTGGCTGTTTAAATCCGTTGCCAATCGCGCCGGTCCATGCAAAGTAGAGCAGGTTGCCGCCCGCGCCACGCTGGGTATCTCCCGTCGGCGAGCGCGCGATGCCCAGAACAGCATTTCCTGGAAACCCGGAGAGGTAGTTGAGCCAGTCCTGACTATCCGGCGTCGTCGAGGTCATCTTGTTACTCGAAGTAATCTGCGGCCAACTGCCGATGTTGATATCGCGCCACGAATACGTATTCGTAGAGTCAGGCCAGTTGAAGACCCGGAAAGCGCTGTTCGTATTATGTCCCGCCCAGAAGATCTCATCGCGGGTGTTCTGACTCAGGTGGCCGCCGTAGGCTGCTGCGCTGTCAGAGCTCTTGGTGTAGCCATAGTTGATCGTGCCGCCGGCCTTAATATCCGAAAGCGGAACGCGAACGATGACGTGGCCGCTGTTGTTCACATCGTCGAAGCTGAGAAAGAAGTTGCTCGACCCAATCGCAGTATCGGGGTAGTCGAGCCAGGAAGTGCTGGTAGAGCCGAGTACAGCCGTAGACGTAATGTCGAAGTACGACCACGCAGTTCCACCCGAGCTCTTCACACTGGCCGGGCTGGCGGAGGCGATGCGGTAGAGATTCGGTCCCAGCGTTGGCAGGTTTTTCGGATTAGGATTCGGTGCAGGCGTAGTCGCGCCATACTGCAGCACCCAGATGAAGCGATCGATCGACGGAGCATACTGCACGATCTGGTCGCAGCAAAATCCTCCGTCGACGCCATTGGGGAAGATCGTGGTGGGATTGAGCTGCGTAAAGGTCGCGCCGCCATCGGTGGAGAAGGCGGCATACCAGTTGGCCGCCTCAAAAATAATCTTGCCCGTGGGGTCTGAGGCGCCCGTAGGCTCAGCCGTGCCGCTGCTGTTGATTCCCAGCGGATCATTGGTGGGAAAGCTGATGCTGGCTGAGCCACCGCTACCGGGAGCCGGTTTCGTCGTCGAGTTCGTGCTGGGTGTGATCGGGCGCACAGGCCCAGTCGGTATGCGACGCCCATGGCCCGGTTCGTTCACATCATTGCCGAAGCTCGGAGGCTGTGCCGGGAAGTGCGCCCCATTGACCGTTGTCGAAGGAACGGTGCCTTGGCCCGAGACTCCCGAACCGGGCGAAGCTGGCGGCGTATGAGCAGTTTCTTCGAGGGAGAACTTGAAGGTATGGCCGCCCTCTTCAAAGGTTCCGGCAACGGCGATAGTGTAGTCAGTATCCGCCTTCGCAGAACTGCTCGTGAAGTTCGCGTCGAGCGTAACTTCCCCATCCACCGGAATATCGCCCAGAGCGAAGGGCAGGGAACCAGGCAGCGTGAGCGTGGCGCCGGAGGTCGAGACTTCGGTGATCTGAACGTTCTCCGCACGAACCTCACCGTCATTGTTGATGGGTAGCGCAGTGAGCAACGCATTCGGGGCCTCGAAGCTCGCACTGGCCCTTCCAGCGCTGAGTTTTGCCTTGGGCTTGCGGCAGCCGGTCATCGTGACCAGACAGACGGCCAGAGAAATAACGAGGAAAAATAATGATCGTGGGCGCCTAATAGCGTTCATGGAACACCTCCGTAGGATTCTGCACTCGAGCGTGCAGAGCAGGACGGGCCCCGAAAACCGATTGCACCAAGATAATCTCAATCTCGGTTTCAATCAAACAGGACAAGCAAACCACGTTCTGAAATGCAACAACTGCTATCAACCTGTCTCGTCTATGGCAAAATAGAGTCTTCCGGAGGCGCCTATGTTCTGCTCTAAATGCGGCAAGCCAATCGACCCATCCTCCCGCTTCTGTCCCGCCTGCGGAGCCACCATCGCCGGCGCGCCGCCAATCCCCGGCGTCGCCCCAAATCCCAACCGGCTTATCCGCCCGCGTGAAAACCGAATGATCGCCGGAGTCTGTGCCGGCATTGCCCTTCACTTCGGCTGGGACGTCAATCTTGTCCGTATTCTCACCGCTGTCATTTCGTTCTTCTCCGGAGGCATCGGCCTCGTCGTCTATCTCATCGCCTGGGTCGTCATTCCCGAAGCCCCATACTCCCTTCCGGCAAACAGCGCCTAAGCCACAGCCCTGCCCATTCACCACCAAGAGTGCCTAAGCTTGCCCAAGAAGATCGCATCTCCTCCGCCGACTCCACCGCGCCCCTTCGTCTACCGCAACCGCACGCTCCATTGTGATGGAGCCAGTCTCACCGCCCTTGCCGCCCGATACGCCACTCCGCTCTACGTCTACTCCGCCCGCCAGGTACTCCATCGCTATCAACTCTTCGAGCGGGCCTTCAGCACCCGTCCCCATACCATCTGCTATGCCGTCAAAGCCAACTCCTCCCTCGCCATCCTCCGTCTCTTAGCGAAACAGGGAGCAGGCTTCGACATCGTCTCCGGCGGCGAGCTCGAGCGCGTCGCCAAAGCCCACAAGCCCGCCCTCAAAAAAGTCGTCTTCTCCGGTGTCGGCAAGCAGATCTGGGAGATCGACGCCGCCCTTCGCGCCGGCATCCTGCTCTTCAACGTCGAATCCGAAGCCGAGCTCCACCTCCTCGCCGCACGCGCCGAAGCCCTCGGCAAAATTGCCCGCTTCGCCCTCCGCGTCAATCCCGACGTCTTCGCCGAAACTCACCCCTACATCTCCACCGGTCTCAGCGAACACAAGTTCGGCATCGACATCAAAGCTGCTCGCGCCATCTACCGCGCCGCAAAAAAATCCAGGTGGCTCGATCCCGCTGGCGTCTCCGTCCACATCGGCTCGCAGATTCGCAAAGTCGATCCCTTCGCCGCCGCGCTCACCCGCGTCACCAGCCTCATCGCCGATCTGCGCCGCGATGGTTACAACATCCGCTACGTCGACGCAGGCGGCGGTCTCGGCATCGACTACGGAGCTTCAGCCTCAAGCCCTGCGAACGACCCTGCAAAGCAGGTAGAAAAATACGCAGCCGCACTAACCGCCGGCCTTGGCAAAGAAACCGCCCACCTCCTCCTCGAGCCCGGACGTTTCATCATCGCCCAGGCTGGCGCGCTCCTCACCCGAGTCCTCTACGTCAAGAAAAACGGCGCCAAGACCTTCGTCATCACCGACGCCGCGATGAACGACCTCATCCGTCCCGCCCTCTATCACGCTCACCACGAAATCATCCCCGTAAAACAACCGGCAGGGAAGTCCTCCTCCGAAATAAACGTCGACGTCGTCGGTCCCGTCTGCGAGTCCGGCGACTTCTTCGCCCGCGACCGCCCCCTCCCGCCTGTCAAACCCGGAGACCTCGTCGTCCTCCTCGACGCGGGCGCCTACGGCATGTCCCAAACCTCGAACTACAACACCCGCCCTCGCCCCGCCGAAGTTCTCGTCGACGGCAAATCAACAAAACTCATCCGCCGCCGCGAAACCACGCGCGACCTCCTCGCCCCCGAACTCCTCGACTAAATAGTTTTGCTGTTGTCGTTGCCTTTGCTTTTGTTGTTGTCCTTGCTTTTGTTGTTGTCCTTGCTTTTGCTGTTGTTCTTGCGTTTGCTTTTGCTGTTGCTGTTGTTCTTGCCTTTCTGGTTGTCATCCCCGGAGGGGATCTGCTTCTGTCTTTGCTTTCGCCTGTTTTTCGTTGTCATCCTGAGCGAAGCGAAGGACCCCTGTATTTCGCTCTTGTCTTGCCGTTGCATTTGCACTTACGGTTTTCCTCTCCCCGAATCGTCGTTTTCGACCGAAGCAATTTGCATACTAACTTGACAAACACCTCCCGGGAAGAGCTCAGCACAACATCACCTCACCCCGGATCACTCTCCTCCTCATCCCCCGAAGTCCAAACCTAAAGTCCCTCCTTCGAAGACTTTGCACACTTTTGACGGGGAGGGGGAGTACCTCTCCCTGCAAGCAAATCCACGCTCAAACATGCTAAACTCACAAGGTTGCGCACCCGTGCGCAACCTAAAAATCACCACCGAGGAAATTCATGTCCGGCCACTCAAAATGGGCGACAATTAAGCACAAAAAGGGAGCCCTTGACGCCAAGCGCGGCAAGATCTTCACCCGCCTCATCAAGGAAATCACCATCGCCGCCAAAACCGGCGGTGGCGGCGACCCCGACGGCAACCCGCGTCTCCGCGGCGCCATCGCAGCCGCAAAAGCGGAGAACATGCCCGCCGAAAACATCAAGCGCGCCATCCAGCGCGGCACCGGCGAGCTCGAAGGCGTCTCCTACGAGGAGATCACCTACGAGGGCTACGGCCCCGGCGGCGTCGCCATCATCGTTGACGTCCTTACCGACAACAAAAATCGTGCCGTCAGCGAAGTCCGTCACGCCTTCTCCAAAAACGGCGGCAACATGGGCGCAGAAGGCGCAGTCGCCTGGATGTTCACCAAGAAGGGCGTCATCACCATCGCCAAGTCCGCCGCCGGCGAAGACAAGTTGACCGAAATCGTCCTCGACGCAGGCGCCGAAGACCTCTCCGACGAAGGCGAAAACTGGGAAGTCCTCACCGACCCCAAGGACTTTGAAGCCGTCACCGAAGCCCTCAAGGCCGCGAAGATCACCCCCGAGCACGCAGAGGTCACAAAGATCGCCTCTACCTACACCAAACTCGAAGGCACTCAGGCCAGCGCCATGATCCGCCTCCTCGAAACCCTTGAAGATCTCGACGACACGCAAAACGTCTATTCCAACTTTGACTTCGACGAAGCCGCCGTGGCCAGTGCCAGCCACTAAGCCAATCGGTTGCCAACTTCAATCGGCCGCCGTTCACCGGCGGCTTTCTTCTGCCAATGACACCCGGAGACCTTGATTGACCGTCAGCACGCAACCCCTCGGAGCGGCCGCAATCTGCGCCCTCGCACTTCTGCTCTCTGCTGCGGGAGCCCGCGCGCAATCCGTCGCCGACAGCGACGCCACCCCCTTCCACGTCGACTCCGCTCGCCTGCCCTTCGAGATCGGCGCCCTCGTCCAGAGTGGCGTCGGCCTCACCGAAGATCGCGACGGCTTCAAATTCCTCATGGCCGGCGTTCACGTTGGCAAAGTCCTCGTCACCAGTCACGGCCACAGCGCCTTCCGCAGCAACTTCGAGCTCGCCGTCGAAGCCTTCCCCTTCTGGCAGTCCTACACCCCAAAGTTCCAGAAGCCTTTCTGCACCAATCCTCCCGGCACCCTGCCCGCCTGCACCCCGTTCTACACCGTCGGCGGCACCTTCACCGGCGCCTCCATCACCCCGGTTATCTTCCGCTGGAACCTCGCCGGCACACGGCGCTTCTCCTTCTGGGGACAGGCCGCCGGCGGCGTCCTCTGGACCAATCACAAGTACCCAGCCTTCGGCGGACCACCCTACAACTCACAAAACGACGGCCCCAACGCCGACGCCAGCGTCTGGAACTTCACCCCGCAAGGCGGTGTCGGCGTCCACTACTTCGTCCGCCCTCGCCGCTCCATCGATTTCGGCGCCAACGGCATCCACATCTCCAGCGCCTCTCTCGGAGATCGCAACCCCGGCGTCAACGCCAGCGTGCAATTTTCTCTCGGCTACACATGGTGGAAATAAAAGCTTCTAAACTAATCACCAGCCACTAGTCACGAACCACCGTCTCAATGAACCCTGAAGCCATCATCGAATGCGTCCCGAACTTTTCTGAAGGCACCGACGCTGCCAAGGTCCGTCAGATCGTCGCCGCCATGCACGTCGACGGCGTGCGCCTTCTCGACTGGTCGCTCGACAAAGCCCACAACCGCTCTGTCGTCACCATCGCCGGCACACCCGAAGGCATCGTCGAGGCCGCCGCCTGCGCCGCAGGCAAAGCCGCCGAGCTTATCGATCTCACGAAACAGAACGGCGTTCATCCCCGCATCGGAGCCGCCGACGTCATCCCCTTTATCCCCGTCAGCGGAGCTTCACTTGCCGAGTGCGCCGTCCTCGCCCGCCAGGCCGGACTCCTCATCTGGCGTCGCTACGGCGTCCCCGTCTACTTCTACGGAGCCGCCGCCGCACGCCCCGATCGCGTCCAGCTCGAAGACGTCCGCAAAGGTCAATTCGAAGGTCTCCGCGATGCCTCCCGCCGCGATGCCTCCCGCCGCCCCGACATCGGCGGCCCCGAGCTGCACGAAACCGCAGGCGCCAGCGCCGTCGGAGCCCGCAGCTTTCTCATCGCCTACAACGTACACCTCAAGCAGCCGGACATCGCCGCCGCCCGTGCCATCGCCCGCGACATCCGCGCCGCCAACGGAGGCCTTCACGGCGTCAAAGCCATCGGCGTGCTCGCCAACGGCCGCGCCCAGGTCAGCATGAACGTCACCGACTTCACCCTCACCCCCATGCGCCACGTTTACGCCACTATCCAGCATCTCGCCCAGCGCCATGGCGTTCTCATCGACGACGCCGAACTCATTGGATTAATTCCCCAGGCGGCCTATGAGCCGGATTCGGAGTGGGTACGTCAAATAACTGGTTTCGATCCCGACGGCAAGGTTTTGGAACGCCGCCTCAACGCCCCCATCGCGTGGCCAGAACCATAGCCCGGAACCATAGCCCGAAACCATACTTGTCTTCGCTCCACCCAGGTACCACAAAAGTAGCATTCTGATAACGAACACCTCCCCATCCCGTCTTGCAAACAGTCTTACATTCACGGAACATTGGTGTAGTGACGCTACACTCGTAAATAGTTCAAGGAGTAAAAAAGGTACTTTATGACCATCAAGCAGAATCTCTTCACCGCGGCCGTCGCCGTTGCCACCATGATGGCCCCCACATTGCTCTCCGCCGCACAGCTCTCCAGCGACGCCAAGTCCGCAATCCCCAAGGATGTCCAGCAGCTCATCGTGGTCGACTACCACGCCATGCAAAACTCGCCCGCTGCCATGGACCTGAAAGATCGCGTCCTCCCGCCCGAGCTCAAGCGTCTCGAAACCGCACTCAAGAGCTCCGGCCTCAAAGTCGACCAGGACGCCGACGTTCTCGCCTTCGCCGCTTTTCGTGATCCTGCAGGGCAGGGAACCCGCATCGTTGGCATCGCGCAGGGTCAGTTTCACACCCGCGAGATCATGGCCAACTTCACCAAGAACAAGACCAAGCCCTTCGTCATCCGCAACAACAGCGTTTATCCCATGGGCTCCAGCGGCATGAGCGTCGTCTTCCTCAACCAGACCACGATGATCTTCGGCGATAGAGATGCCGTCAAAGCGGCAATGGACGCGCGTGACGGCATGGCCCCCGACCTCCTCGCCAACAGCGACATGGTCAACGAGATGGGGGTAGTCGATACCAAAGCCGTCTGGAGCCTTCTCGACGCCAAAGGCACTCAGACCATGATGAAGAGTATCCTCGGCGACGCCGCCCAGCTTGCCGACTACGACACCGTCAAAAATCGCATGAAGAGCAGCCGGTACACCATGGACTTCCAGAACGGCGTCAAGTTCGATATGGCCGTCGTCATGTCCGATACCATCACCGCCGCAACCGCCGCAACGTTGATGAAGGGCGTCTCCATCATGCGCAAAACCTCCGGCTCGCCGCTGGAGAAATCGGCTCTCGACCAGACCACGATCGACTCCAACTCCGGAACTCTCTCCGTGTCCTACTCCTCCTCCGATAGCCAGTTTGCCAGCCTCTTAACCTCGCCGCTCTTCCAGTCAGTCGTCAAATAAACAAATCCGAAATCAAAAGCCCGGCGCTCGCATCATCGCGAACGCCGGGCTTTCAGACGCTACCCCCGTGGCCGAGCTGGCCTCGGAATCGGTCGTGGGACAAACCACTTCCACCGCGCTCATCGGAGCGCTTGGACTGCTTGCGCTCCTGCTGGCCAGCATCGGCGTCTACGGTGTGACGGCATACGGAGTGAGCCGCCGCGAACGCGAGTTTGGCATCCTCCTCGCTATTCCGCTCAACGGATGGATCCGCAGCCTGCTCGGAGACAGCACCGTGGAGTTCGGTCCAGGCGCATTTATCGGTACCGCGCTTGTGCTGGGATTTGTAGCGCTGCTAGCGACCCTGGCCCCAGCTCGTCGTGCCGCGCAGGTCGAACCCATGCAGGCAATCCGAACCGAGTAACAGGGGCCGACATAGCGGCCACCTCCATTATTTTTCGCGTTTTCAGCCCGGAAAACGCATGTCAAGCCCCAAATTGGCCTAAACCATTTACTTGGAATAACTTCGGCTTGGCATGTTTACCTGATCCGCGCCGGTATAATAGAAGTAGTGGGAAAGTAAAAACGATGAGCCGCCTGGCATCGCTCGTGGGGAGCTTCGGCTTAAGCTGTTTTATATCAGGACTTTGCAGTATAACTCTTTAGTTTCAATAGCTTACCCGGCAAGTCCAGATCTAAGTCCAATATCTACTAGACTTTAGCACAAAACGGGTAGGGAGGTGGGGGGCACCTTCAAAAGGCCAGCACCACCCCGAACACGTTCCCCTGAAACGAATAATTTCGACTGAACTTGGTCCCGAACTGGGTCCTGTAGCCCTCGAGACCATCCCGTGTCACCGCCGGAACCGAGATCAGGCACGATGACTCCTGCGAGGACAACTTACTCTTCCAGCCGCCCGCGATCATGTTGCAAAGTTCTCCGATCGCATCGTCGACCATCGGATCGCACGGCTCTGACGGTGTTCCCAGCAACGCCTCCGCCGTCACCGATGCCGTGGCCTGGCTCGCATAGAGCAGACACTCCCCATCCACGGCGCCGGTAAATTGAATCCTCGCCACGATCCGTCCTTCGACCGTGTCGACATCGCCTTCCATCGGATCGCAGCTTCGCTCCAGCATCGTCTCAAACACCTCCGAGACAGCAGAGTCGAGCCGCGTCATTGCCTCATTCTGCACCTTTGTCACGCTTGTCCTCTTCCTGGTTCCCAAGTTGAATTCAGCAAAGCAATCGCGAATTGGCTAGGCCGCCCGCAGTAACGGAAGCACCCGCACCTTCACCTGCTCCGCCGTAAATGGCTTGCAGATATAGCCCTGAGCCCCCGCAGCAATAGCCCGCAGCACAAACGTCTCGTTGCCTTCGGTCGTAATCATGACGACTGGAACCCCCTGCGCCAGGTTCTCCTCGCGTCTCATCTCCAAAAATTTCAATCCATCCATCACCGGCATGTTGATATCACTCAAAATCAACCCCAGCGGAATGGAAGCCCCTTGATTGTCTCGAAGAGTCTGGAGAGCCTCCTCCCCATTCGAAGCGTGCAATACCTCGCTGAGTTCAAGGCCTGCCTGGCGCAGCGCCCGTTCGATCACCTTTCTCATCACCGCGGAATCGTCGACAATTAGAGCTCGCAACCAACCCTCCTGAAATCTGCATCTGGTCTGAAATCACTATCGGCAACCCATCTCCAACCTTGAGTCGTGTTCGTCTTAACGTCTTCTAACCCATATCTCCTGAACTTCGGCCAACCAACTGCATAAGTCCGTGGCATGGATAGTGGACTCTACGCGGCATATACAGGGTTGCTGGCGCGGACGCAGGCACTTGATACTGCGTCCAACAACCTCGCCAATGCAGGAACAGTGGGCTTTCGGGCCGAGCGCGATTACTTCCGTGGAGTCCTGGCTGGAGGGGTCGACCAGGACCCTGAAACTGCCTCGCAGGTCGGCCAATCCGTCAACGGCTTCGGCGTCCTCGGTGGCAACCGTCTCGATCTGGGGCAAGGTGAGCTAAAAGCTACAGGCAACCCACTCGATCTCGCCCTCCAAGGCCAGGGCTTCTTCGCGATCCAAACCTCCAACGGAGTCAGGTACACGAGGGACGGAGCCTTCTCCCGCTCCTCCACTGGCATCCTCCAGACAGCACAGGGAGAACCGGTTCTCGACACCAACCAGAAGCCCATCACTATCCCAACCGGCCCCATCTACATCTCCCCCGACGGCACCATCTCCGTATCCACCCCCGACGGCAGCATGATCGCCGGCAAGGTGGGGACCTTCGATTTTTCTGATACGTCAGTGCTGACAGCAGAAGGAGCGAATCGCTTCTCTGCAAATGGAGCAAAGCCGATTTCAACAAGTGCCTCAGTCGAACAAGGCTCTGTTGAAGGAGCCAATGAGGATGCTGTTCACGGCACGATGCAGCTAGTCCTGGTTCAACGGCAGGCCGAGATGATGCAAAAGGCGCTCAGCGTCTTCAACAACGACTTTGACAAGACAGCATCCGAGGATCTCCCACGGGTTTGACGAAAGCATTTGAGAACAGGAGCGCGACATGATTCGAGCGTTATATACGGCAGCAAGTGGTATGAGTGCGCAACAAACAAATCTTGACACGATAGCAAACAACCTTGCCAACTCCGCCACTGCAGGATTTCGGCAGCGCCAGGTGCAGTTTGAAGACATGATCTATCAAAACCTCATCACGCCAGGCTCGGCGCAAACACAACAGACCTTGTCCGCCGGACTGCAGGTTGGTCTCGGCACCAAGTCTGCAGCCAGTGAGGTAATCATGACGCAAGGAGACTTCAACCAAACTGGCAACACGCTTGACGTTGCGATTCAGGGCGCAGGTTTCTTTCAGGTTTCGAGGCCAGATGGAAGCATCGCTTACACGCGAGCCGGCAACTTCCATATGAATAACCAGGGCACGCTTGTAACTTCCGATGGCGATCCCATCCTGCCTGCAATCACGGTTCCCTCTAACGCAACCTCGATCACGATCTCTCAATATGGCGTGGTGTCGGCGACGCTGCCCGGCCAGACAAACGCTGCCCAACTTGGCACCATGCAACTTGCTACGTTTGCTAATGCCGGCGGCTTGAATTCCGTGGGCAGCAATCTCCTGGAACAAACCTCATCCTCCGGAAATCCCATTACAGATGCACCGGGAGGAAGCAGCGGGATGGGAACACTGCAGCAGGGCTACCTTGAGAACTCGAACGTTGACGTAGTTGCAGAGTTCGTGCAGATGATTCTTGCTCAACGCGCGTATGAGAGTAACTCCAAAGTGATTCATGTAGCGGACGATATGTACTCTCAGATCAATGGTCTGGTCCGGTAGGACTGTTATGACTCGGGGCCTTCATCTGCTACTTAGATGTGTATGCGTAGTTTCTTTGCTCGCGCTACCAGGAATTTCTATGGCGAGTTCAACGCAGGCTACGTGTTACAGCTCGCCTGATCAGGCGGTCGAGGCACTCACCACGGAGTCTTCGCTCTCTTCGACCATAAAGAACGGTGGCTACCGAGTGACGAGAGTCGAGTCGGACCAAATACTGGGAAAGCGATGGGCAATCGTTGTACGTTGTGGCCATCCGGAATGGCCTGAAGTTGCACTTCAAACATCCGGAGCAAGGTCGATGATCGCGGCTCCGATGAAGAGTTCTCTGGGCAAAAGTGCAAGCCCTTCTCCGGTAGTGCGCGCTGGAGAAATCGTGCGGTTGTGGAAACAGGAAAGCTCTTTGCGGATAGAAGTAGCTGGGGTATCGGAAGAGAGTGGGGCACTCGGTCAGACCATACGAGTGCGGCTATTACGAAGAAACACAGAGGATCAATCAATACCAGAACAGTTCTTTGGCGTTATTCGAGGACCGTCGGATGTGGAGATGCAGCCATGAGCAGATCAATTCAGACCGGTTGTCGATTCAAGATGACCGATCGCCCCGCGTATTTTGCCGTCCAGATTATGTTTGTGCCTGGTGCGGCGCGGCAACGGCTAAGCAAGCGTTCAGGTTTGTTTGCGCTGACAATCGCTCTTATCTTCTTCTCACTATCGACGGCTTCGACACTCTCGGCGCAGGCCGACGCCATCCATAAGATGGTTGAGCCCAAGCCCAATGTGGCGGCCGCATCTTTGTCGTCGTATCTGGAACGCGTACGAACAGAAAACTCCAATGTTCAGCCTGTTGCAGGTTCAATCTGGACGGATAGCGGACGTCTCACTCGCATGGCTACCGACGTACGCGCCATGCGGCCTCATGACCTGATCTCCGTCGTCGTTTCGGAAAGTCTAGCGGCCTCTACAGATGGGACGGTAAAGAACTCGCGAGCTTCTAATGCGAGTTCTGCGATCTCCGGCTTGTTCGGCACTTTACACGCCGGCAACGCGCTGCAAAATCTAGTTAATCAATCGTCATCGTCCGGACTAAACGCACAAGGTACAAGTGCGACAAACTCCAGCTTAAGTACAACATTCGGAGGGCAGGTGATTGAGGTGCTTCCTAACGGAATGCTCGTGATAGAAGCCGCAAGGCAAGTCGAATTCAGCCAGCAAACACAGACCATTATCTTGCGCGGCCTGGTTCGGCCTGAAGATATCTCCCAGCAAAATCAGGTTCTATCAACTGCTATCTCGAGTCTCGAGCTGGAAGTACGCGGCAAAGGAATTATCAACGACTACACCCATCGCCAAAACGTTCTGGTTCGGCTTCTGCAAAAGGTGTTGATCTTCTAGTGGGGAACTATGTGTGTTGAACGAAGTGAATCGAAGCCGTCAAGAATATTGAGACCAAATCGCGGCAACGCTCGTTTGTCCGGTGTGTGTATGCTGATCGCGCTTCTGGCCTGCGCTTTTCGTGCTCATGCCTCGGATCCGGCTGCACCACTGCCTCGGGAAGCGCGCGTTAAGGATATCTCCTCGATCGAAGGAATTCGGGACAATCAACTGGTTGGATACGGCATTGTTGTGGGCCTTCAGGGCACCGGTGATAGCCAACAAACGACCTTCCCGATACAAACATTAGCTGCAACGTTACTGCGAATGGGAGTCAGCGTTCCGGCCTCCTCGATCCGGGTACAAAACCTGGCTGCAGTCTTCGTCTCTGCAACTCTGCCGCCCTTCGCTCGTTCCGGAACAAAATTGGATATCACAGTTTCATCCGCGGGTGATGCCAGGAGCCTTGAAGGGGGGCTGCTTTTGATGACCCCTCTCTATGGAGCCGATGGGAAGATCTACGCTCAGGCGCAGGGATCGCTCGTCGTGGGCGGATATTCAATCAATGTCAACGGTAACGTGAAGCAGTTTAACCATCCCAACACCGCACGAGTACCCTTTGGTGCGATGGTGGAACGCGGAGTGTCCCTCGAATTGGCCGGCAAGAGCCAGTTCTCGCTCTTGTTGAATGACGCCGACTTTCGAAGTGCAGAGTCAATGGCTCTTGCGATCAACCAGACACTGGGCCGTACTGCAGCACATGCTCTTGATAGTCGACGAGTCGATTTGTCGGTCACCAGTGGCGAGGACATCCCTGCTTTACTTGCGGAGGTTGAATCGATCGAGGTTCCTGTCTTTCCTCGGGCAAAGGTTGTGGTCAATGAGCGCACTGGAACGGTGGTTATTGGGGGTACGGTCGTCCTGCAGCCGGTGTCAATTCTGCATGGCGGGCTGGCGGTGAATGTGGTTAGTGAGTTTCAGGTGTCACAGCCGAATGCCTTCTCGAGCGCGGGGACGACACAGGTAGTTCAGCAGACCAGGATCGATGCGCAGGACAAACCGGTCAATCGTATCGAACTGAAGCAGGGAGCAACTGTGGACGACCTGGTTCGCAGCCTGCAGACGATCGGCGCGACGGCTCGGGACGTCATCTCGATTCTCCAGGCGATGAAATCGGCCGGCGCGTTAGAAGCGGAGATTGAAGTGCTATGAAGATTGGTTCTGATGTCACAATTCAGCCAATGAGTGCATCTGAAGGGCAGAAACAGGCGAAACTGGTCGATGCTGCTCAACAGTTTGAGGCAACGATGCTACAGGAACTGCTGAAGCCTTTGCAGCATGGGCAAAGCAGTTGGGGAGGCGAAGAGCGGAGCGACGACTCAGCTTCTGACACGATCAGCAGTTTCGGGACCGAGGCGATCGCAAAGGCTATTTCGAAAGGCGGCGGTTTCGGGATTGCGAAGCAGATCGTAGCGAAGGTAACCCTGGAGCACCAACAAAATTCCAAAGAGAAGACCGTCCAGTACTAAAGTTACTGGAATTTGCGCCGATAGATTCAAGTAGACGGAGGCTCATTATGAGTTATGCAACTGGAATCGGTAGTCCGCAGCAGCCAATCAGCTCGATCAACCCAGCGGAGACGGAGGTTGCCGTTAAGACGACTACGTCGAAAGATAAAAGTGAAGGGCCGACCGCCAACATGGAGCAATCCGATCAGGCGAATCTGAGCTCAACCTCCGGACTTGTTTCCCAGGCGCTGGCGGGCTCCGACACGCGTTCGGCGAAGGTTACATCGTTGCAGCAGGCGATAGCGGCTGGAAGTTACAGCGTGTCGTCGGTGGATGTGGCCGACAAGATCATCCAGTCTCTCCTGGACTAAGTACGGGCATTTGGGCAACAGGAAACCTGAGGATTCAATGGGCACAATAGCGTCACTAATGGATATCGCGCAACAAGGTCTCATGGCGGATCAAGAGGCCCTGAATGTGACATCGAACAACGTTGCAAATCAAAATACCTCGGGCTACACCCGCGAGGTTGTCAGCTTTCAGTCGGTTGACTCGGTTTCTCTCAGCGGCAGTACCTTCGGCGCTGGTGTTACTGCGAGCTCGACGTCTCAGAGAGATCGTGTTCTGGAACAACGGGTGCAGCAGCAGACGCAGACTCAGGCGCAATCGGGAGCTCTCGAATCTGCTCTGCAGCAGATCCAAAATATCTTCGGCCTGAACTCGACGGCTGATTCAGCCAGTTCGACCGCTCTGGGTACGGCAACGAATTCGTTCTTCACGGCACTTTCGGCACTAGCGAGCAACCCCTCCGACACGGCAACGCGGCAGAATGTTCTGACGGCAGCCAATGCCCTGGCGGGCGCGCTCAACTCGGCAGCCAACCAGTTGACCCAGGTGTCTTCGAGCCTTGATCAGCAGGTGGTCAGCGATGCGAGCCAGGTGAATTCACTGACGGCAACGATTGCTTCTCTCAATGCACAGATCAGCTCCGTGAGCCCTGATGCGGACGCGGGCACACTCGAGGATCAGCGTCAGTCGGCGATCACACAGCTGTCGCAACTGGTCGGACTGAACCAGATTTCAACGGAAAATAATGGAATGACGTTGACGACCAGCGGGGGCGCCCTGCTGATCAGCGGCAGTCAGTCGTTTGCGCTGAAGACGACCCAGGCTGGGGGAACGATGCACATTCTTGCCGGGGTGGATGGGCAGGATGTGACGTCGAGCCTTACGGGCGGCGATCTGGGCGGCGTGCTGCAGGCGAGAGATCAACTGCTGCCGGGCTACCAGAACTCGCTCGACAGCCTGGCTTTCGGCATTGGAACCCAAGTGAACCAACAGAATGAGCTGGGGATCGACGCGAACGGCAATCCCGGTTCGGCGCTCTTCAGTCTTCCGCCGACCCAAAGCGGCGCGGCAGCGCTTATCCAGGTGGCAACGGCTGACCCGAATGCGGTTGCCGCTGCTTCTCCGGGCGAAGGATCTGCTGGAAACGCAAATGCCTCGGCGTTAGCCGATCTTTCGACAGCGGCTGTTGCCGGTGGGGAAACGGTATCCGGATTTCTTGCCTCCTTTCTTGGCCAGGTCGGCAGCGATACCTCCGGGGCGGCGGCGAACAGCAGCACGCAGCAGGCGATCTTGACGCAACTGACCACCCAGAGAGACTCGCTCTCCGCGGTCTCGCTGGATGAAGAGGCAGCCAATCTGACGCAATATCAGCGCGCCTATCAGGCTACGGCGCAGGTCTTCAACATTGCCAACTCGGTGATGGCGAGCGCTCTGAACCTTGGCGTAGAGACGTCTGTGACCTAATGGCGGCGATGAGCCAACACCGAATTTCCAGACTCAAGATGAGGAGCACTATCATGCGCGTCGATCCGAACTATGTAGTCAACCTGACGGCGGCTGTGGATCAGTCGGCCAGCGAGGAAGATACTTTGACGTCCGAGCTATCGAGCGGGCTGCGCGTCGCTTCTCTGTCGGACAATCCGGCCGCAGTGGCGCAGAGCGCGCTTTTCGGCAGCGCGATAGCGAAGGACGACTCTTTCGTTCAAACCGCAACGGGGGAGACTTCGCGACTGCAGGTGACGGATTCGACGCTGGGCGAGGTGGTGACCCAGGTGACGGCGGCGCTGTCTGTCGCAGTCTCCGGCAACAATGGCACACTGAACGCGAGCGATATTGCCAGCGTCGCCCAGGAGTTGAGCGGGATTCGCGATCAGGTGCTTTCGCTAGCCAACGCGAGTTACCAGGGGCAGTACCTGTTTGGTGGAAGCCAAGGTTCTGTTCCTCCTTTCACGCTCGACACCTTGACTAATCCTGCGACAGCGAACTATAGCGGAGATAACAACGTGCAGTATGTTGAGACTCCGAGTGGACAAAATATTCAGGTCAATCTTCCCGGGTCTTCGGTGTTCGGTGCAGCGGGGACCGGGGTGCTGGGTGCGTTGAACCAGTTGATCTCCGACTTCTCCGGTGGAGCGGCGACGGCAACACTGACGGCCGATACCGGCGCGCTGACGACAGCCTTGGGTCAGCTCTCGTCGCAACGCAGCACGCTCGATAGCGCGTTGAGCCGGCTGCAGTCGACGAGCACTTACGCCCAGACCGAGGTGAGCGAGTTGAAGGTGGCGCAGAGCAGCCTGGTTTCGGCTGATCCTGCGGCGGTGGCGAGTCAACTGTCGACGGCCGAGACGCAGCATCAGGCCTTGTTGAGTGTGATTAATGCGTTGGGAAGCTCCGATCTGTTCAGCCTCATGAGATAAGCCTCTTCGGTCGGGTATTTTGTCGGCATGTTTTTGGGGGGTACCCCCCCACCTACCTTCGCGTAAAGTATCTATTACCTGTGGTTTACGGAAAACGACTGTCTGCAAATTCGTGCAAACAAAAGGATTATCCGCAAATTCGTCCAGGCAAAGGGGTTATGGCTATTTTCCTTTCTTATAATGGCGAAAGCCCCGGGTAAACCGGAGCTTTTTCTTGATTCCTATTTCTATTATATCGGGTTGGGACGAGTCTTTTGCCAAATGGAAGTTGTTGGTAGGTAATGGGTTAAGTGCATATGGGGCTTGACACGCGTTTTTGGCCGGAAAATCGAGAAAAAAGTTTTTTGGTTGGCCCGTGGTCAGTTCTCTGACGGTTTTTCGATGTGATCGACGACGAGGAGGGTGCCGGGGCCGGTGGCGGAGACCAGTTTGAGACCGAGGTCTTCTACGATCGCGGTAAAGAGAGACGGGCCGGCGGGATCGGGAGATGGGGTAGCTGAAGCAGGCGACGCTTCGCCTGGATTCGGAGGCATGGGTTCAGGGCCGACCTCTGCTCGCAACAGAGGGAGGGTGATGTCGTACTTGCCGGTGAGACCTGTCTTGTCTACGACGGGCCGGTGGAGCACGAGAGACAAGGTATCGACCAAACCGGCGAGAGAGATGGCCTGGCCGATAAAGGTTCTATCGATCACCATCATCATGCCGGGACCGGTGTGGCCGTTTGGGGCTTTGAGGCCGTTGGCATAGGTGTCGCCGGGGGTTGCAGCATGGAGCTTCGAGCCGCTCTTGGCGAGGGTCAGATCATAGATGGGAATCTCTTTGGTCTCGGTGTGGACTGCCAGCTTGAAGCGATCAGCGAGGAGGGCGCGCATCATGGCGGAAATCTGCTTTCGGTCGAGTCGGGGCGAAGGGACTGCATCGCTGGGAAGGACTTTCGCTTCGATATCGTATTCGGAGGAACCAGCCCAGGCGGGCGCCCCAGTGATGAGGTCCTGCTTTATTCCATAGGCGTTGGCGATGAGCGATTTGGCGGTGACGTTGATGAGGGAGACGCCGTCGGGCGTGCTTTTCGCCAGGCCCATGCCGCCGACGTAGGTCTTGCTCGGCTTGATGGTGGCGACGTCGAAGACAAGAGGAGATGGTGACTGTGCTGCGGTCTGAGATTGAATATTGGGCGGAACATTATTCGATGGAGTGTTTGTCTGGGCAGCCGAACAACGCGGATAGGCGATCATCAGTGCGGCGAGAATGAGGAACTGCGCGCTGCGGCTTAGGTTCATCCAAAAATAGTATGCTACATAGGGGTGGTTTGTCGCCAATATACTAAGGTAGATGAGATTTCTGTGGAACGCGACGCGGGGAAACCGGCTGCGGCCGTGGCGAAGCCCCTATCTTCGGTGGAGGCTGGAGACGTACTCGGGGCAGAGGGCGGAGACGGTGCGGGCGCGGGATTTCTGGAATCTCTTCTGGGCGGAGAAGAAGCAGGTTTTTCGCTTTCTGCGATGGACGCGGGAGATGAAGGAGTATTCGACTTCGGAGAAGACGTCGTAGGTGGGATGGTGGCGATCGCGAGTTGACGTGGCTGCAAATTGAGTTGACCGGAGTGTTGCGGACATTCTTTTACTTTGCTGTGGGGACGCGAGAGTGCAAAAGAGGAAGCGCACTGGGAAAGAGGAAGCGCACTGGGTATGATGGAGCTATGAGCGACTGGATCAAGTTGAAGGCTGAGGATGGTCACGACCTGAAGGCGTATGTTGCGCGCCCGAAGGGTGATCCGATTGGGGCACTGGTTCTGGTGCAGGAGATCTTTGGGATCAACTCACATGTTCGCGGTGTTGCGGATGGATATGCGCGGGATGGATTTCTGGTGATTGCGCCGGCGCTCTTCGATCGGATCGAGCGTGACCTGGAGCTGGGTTACGGGCCAGAGGATATGAAGCGGGCGTTCGAGCTCTATCCGAAGCTGAAGCCGGACCTGTCGCTGTTGGATGTGGCGGCCGCGTTTATGGAGGCCAAGAAGGCGGGCAAGGGAATTGGCGTGATCGGGTATTGCTATGGCGGCCTGATCAGCTGGCTGGCGGCCACGCGCGGAGAGAATCTGAAGATGCGGCCGTCGTGCTGCGTTGGGTACTATGCGGGGGGGATTGGGGCGGTGGCGAAGGAGGAGCCGAGCTGTCCGGTGATGCTGCACTTTGGGGCGGACGATACGCACATTGGCAAGGATCAGATTGATGCGGTGAGGGCGGCGCACCCCGATGTGGAGATTTTTGTGTATGAGGGTGCAGGACATGCGTTCAATCGCGATGTGGACCCGAGCCACTTCAATGCTGCGGCGGCGAAGCTGGCGAGACAGCGGACGCTCAAATTTCTGAAGGAAAACGTGGCCTGAGGGCTGCTCAAATCTTTGCAAGATTCGGAGCTGCTTGATTGCCGCCTTTGGCTGGCGATGCTATCCTTAGGAAGACACTACGAGTGAACTAGAAGAAATCAGGAGTAGAAAAAAGCTGTGTTGGCATCCGCTAAAAAGACAGACATTATTGCAAAGTTCCGCACGCATGATTCCGATACCGGGAGTCCCGAGGTACAGATCGCGATTTTGAGTGAGCGCATCGGCGAATTGACGGAACACTTCAAAGAGCACAAGAAGGACCACGGTTCGCGCCGCGGACTACTGATGCTCGTGAGCAAGCGGCGACGTTTGCTGGACTACCTGAAGAAGTGCGACGCAGACCGCTACCGCGAGGTCATCGGCAAACTCGGAATCCGCAAGTAACCGAAGCATCTTCGGAGAAACCGTCCAAACTATGGAAGTTCACACGGCCCGTTTAGAGTCGGCTGCAACATTGGTGCAAGGTCGGGTAAGACTTTGCTGCCGGAGTTGCGGACGATGAGCGATGCTGGGGTGGTCTCTGCGGTTTGCGGCTCCGATGAGTGCGAAACCCTGAATGATCGAAACGAGCGAAGTTCTTCGGCGGCCAAGTAGCTGCGCGGTGGAACTGCACCTTAGCGCCCGCGAGGCGGATGACGCGATTCAAAGCTTAATTGAATGAAAACGAGAGAAGAGAGGCAACATGAAACAGGACGTGACAGTTGAGCTTGCCGGCGGCAAGCAGATTAAATTTGAGACCGGGCGCATGGCGAAACAAGCCCCCGGCGCGGCGCTGACATCGAGTGGCGACAATGTGGTTTTGGCAACGGCAACGGCTTCGCCGGACCCGAAAGAAGGCATCGATTTTTTCCCGCTGACGGTGGAGTATCGCGAGTTCACCTATGCCGGCGGACGGATTCCCGGCGGGTTTATCAAGCGTGAAGGAAGACCGAGCGAGAAGGAAGTTCTGACGAGCCGTCAGATTGATCGGCCGATCCGACCGCTGTTTCCTGAGGCGTTCCGGAATGAGACGCAGGTGGTTGCGTTCGTTTACTCGGCGGACAAAGAGAACGATCCCGATGTGCTGGGGATCAATGGCGCGAGTTGCGCTCTGGCGTTGAGCGACATTCCATTTCACGGGCCGGTTGGTGCAGTGCGGATTGGCATTGTGGACGACCAGTTTGTGGTGAATCCTACCTATGCGGAGCGTGCCAAGAGCACGTTGAACATCATGGTCGTCGGAACGAAGGACGGCATTGTGATGATCGAGTCTGGCGCCAAGGAGATTGCGGAGAACCGCGTGGTGGATGCGATTGAATTTGCCCACGAGCAGATCAAGAAGATCTGCGCGGCAATTGAAGATCTGGTCAGGCGGGCTGGAAAGACCAAGCGGCTGGTGACTGCGGTTGTTGTGGATCAGGAATATCTGAATGCGCTGGATGCGAAGGTTGGCGCGCAGTTGAAGGACGCGCTTGACACGCAGAAGCACCCGAAGTTTGAGAGCTATGCGCTGGTCAAGGCGATTAAGGATGAGTTGAAGAAAGGCCTTCCGGAGGGTGACGCGGAGGCGGCGAAAAAGCTGAGCAAGTACTACGAACTGCTTCGCGAGAATATCTTCCGCGAGCAGGTTTTGAAGGAGAGAATTCGACCGGATCATCGGGCGTTCGACAAGATCCGCGACCTGACGATTGAGGTTGGCGTGCTGCCACGGGTGCATGGGTCTGCGCTGTTTACCCGCGGCGAGACGCAGGCGCTGGTGAGTGCGACGCTCGGCACGACAGACGATGCGCAGCGGCTGGAGAGCTACGAGGGGGAGCAGAAGCGGCGCTTCATGCTGCACTATAACTTTCCTCCGTTCTCGGTGGGCGAGGTTGGACGCATGACCGGCGTAGGACGGCGCGAGATTGGCCATGGTGCGCTTGCGTATCGGGCGATTGAGGCTGTGCTGCCGGGTGAAGATGAGTCGCCGTATACGCTTCGCGTGGTGTCGGACATTCTGGAGTCGAACGGGTCGTCGTCGATGGCGACGGTGTGCGGCGCTTCGCTGGCGTTGATGCAGGCGGGCATACCGATCAAGGGTTCGGTCGCCGGTGTCGCAATGGGTCTGGTGAAGGAGGGCGAGAACTACGCCATTCTGACGGACATTGCGGGCGCCGAGGATCACTACGGCGACATGGACTTCAAGGTGGCCGGCACGCGCAAGGGAATTACCGCGTTGCAGATGGATATCAAGATCATGGGGATCACGCCGCAGATTATGCGCGAAGCGCTGGAGCAGGCTCGGCATGGACGCTTGTTTCTGCTGGATACGATGGATGGAGTGATCGCGAGCGCGAACGAAGAGAAGTCGCAGTTTGCGCCGCGGATTCACACGATTCAGATTCCGACGGACAAGATTCGCGATCTGATCGGGCCGGGAGGCAAGGTGATTCGCGGAATTATCGATGCGACTGGCGTGAAGATCGACGTTGACGATACGGGGCGGGTAAATGTCGCTTCGAGCGATGCCGACGGATTGGCACGGGCGATCCAGATGATCAGCGATCTTACGGCTGTGCCGGAGATCGGCAAGACCTATCTGGGCAAGGTTGTGCGGCTTGCGGAGTTCGGCGCGTTCGTCGAGATTTTCCCTGGAACGGATGGTCTGCTGCACGTCTCCGAGATCGCAGAACACCGCGTGAAGGAGGTCAAGGACGAGCTGCGTGAGGGTGATCAGATTCTGGTGAAGGTGCTTGCCATCGAAGGGAACCGGATTAAGCTTTCGAGGAAGGCGGTTCTGCGGGAACAGCGAGCGAAGCTGGGCCTGCCGGAGCCGGGGCAGATTGGCAGCGATGGAGCGGGTATTGAGGCTAGTGCGGCCACGCCGCAAGGGAACCAGTCCAGCGACGATGCTGCGGATGAGGACGGCGACGATTTTGACGATGATGGCGAAGAGTCGGCGGATGAGCCCAACTTCAATCGCGCCGATGGAGTTCCTGCTGTTCCGGCGGTTGCTGGCGGCCAGAGACCCAGCGGCGCTGGCGGCGACAGAAGGCCAGGCGGCAGACGCCGTCGCGGCGGGCGCAGGCCAGGTGGTCCGGGGTCGGGTGGATCGCAGGGTGGCGGCAATCGCTAGGATTCGAGTAAGGTTCGACACAGAGGCCGCGCGTTTGCGCGGCCTCTGTGTTGTTGGGACAAGGCGTTGTCGCCTGGCTGATACTTTTCTACGGGCTTTTTGCGGGGTACACTGCGACTGATGGCAGCTTCGATGTATATCGTGGTCGAGGGTGAAGACCCTGGGTTCGATATCTTTGTGAACGGCCGCTCGCTGGCTCGGCATGAGGATGCGCTGGAACGTCTGGCGCTGCGGCTGGGAGTTCGTCCGCTGATTGAGTTTTTTTCAGCGGATGAGAATTCGATGTCGCTGCTGATTGAAGAGGGTGCGGGGAATCAGGAACTGATACGACGATTGCCTCCGCCGCAGTGGTACTCGCCGGAGGATGGGTTGCGGACGGTGCGGGCGTTGCTGATGGCGCTGGATGCGGATCCTCTTCAGTTTGGGAGCGAAGGAGAACGGGTGCTCTCGGAGTTGATGGAGTATGCGCATGTGCTGGAGAAGACGATGGAGCACAAGCTGCGGTGGCATCTTGCGGTGAGCTGGCGGTAGAGGTTAGTGGGGCTGGTGGGTTTCGGGCGATGGTCTTGTTCATGGGTGTACCCTCTCCCCGGGTACTTTCTTGCGCAAAGTCTAGTGAGGAAAAGGCTTAGGTCTGGACTTCGGCATGTTGTGAGGCATACCTGGTCTGGACCTAAGCCTTTTTGTGGGTTAAATGCGAAAGCCCGGCTGGTGGCCGGGCTTGTCTCTTTACTCTATAAGTT
>CAVSQQ010000001.1:0-15780 GCA_963730135.1 uncultured Acidobacteriaceae bacterium | reverse complement strand
TCTTGTCTCCGGCCACTATGTCGCGACCTACACGACTTCTTCGCTTGCCCTTGGCTCTCACACCATCAAAGCGACCTACCCCGGCAATACTGTCTATGCGGGATCAAGCGGAACATTGACCCAGACGATCGTTCGCAGGCCGAACCACATTGTCGCTAGCGGAGGCGGGGGGCAGACGACAGTTTACGGCACACCGTTCGCCAATCCCCTGGTGGTGACGGTAACGGACGAGACCGGAGCCGGGGTGCCAAACATAATCGTAACCTTCACCGGCACTGGATTAAGCTTCACTCCTCTGACCGCAACGACCAATGCGAGCGGCATTGCGCAGGTTACGGCGAACCCGACGATGACCGGATCGCTTACGGCGACGGCGAGCGTGACCGGCGTGAGCACACCAGCTTCCTTCTCTTTGACCGCGACCCAAGCAGTGCTCACGGTCAAGGCGAATGATGCCACGCGAGTCTTCGGCCAACCCAATCCGACATTCACGGCGTTGATCACCGGATTCGTCAACGGAGATACACAAAGCGTCGTCTCCGGCTCTGCAGCTTTGTCAACGACAGCAACTCAGGCGTCTTCGGTAGGAACCTATCCAATCGTCGCCGCAGCCGGGAACCTCTCTGCAGCGAACTATACGTTCAGTTTCGTGAACGGAAATCTGGTGGTTACGGCGAGTCCCCAGTCCATGACAATGTTGAGCATATCGTCGGCGACGGTGGTGTACGGCAGTGAGGTGGTGTTGACGGCAGTCGTTACACCGTCCGGCGCTACTGGCCTGGTCAGGTTTTTTGATGGTTCGTCGAACCTGGGGGGTTCGGCGTCGCTGGACGGCACTGGGACCGCTGTGCTGCCGGTCGCCACACTGCTAGCCGGCACACATAACATCACGGCAGAGTATGAAGGAGATGCGAACGTTCCCCCGAGCACAAGCAATACAGTGCAGTTGACCGTCACGCAGTTGACTGCTCCGGGCGGCGGACCGGCGTTGACCGTAAAGGTTAACGATGCCACACGCACAACGACGCAGCCCAATCCTCCGTTTACGTACTCCACGTCAGGCACGCTGGTGAATGGAGACACGTATGCCACCGCAATTATGGGAACGCCGACCTACTCCACAGCGGCCGGGACAGTGCCGGGAACCTTTGCTGTCACGGTTTCAGGACTTACGTCGGCGAACTATACTACGCAGTTTCTTTCAGGAACCCTGACGGTTGTGGAGACTCCCACGACAACGACTTTGGACGCCAGTCCTGCCACTGTTCAATACGGCGACATGCTTACGCTAACGGCAACGGTGGCGCCCGGAGCTGCAACTGGCAACGTCGGCTTTTTTGACGGAGCCACACTGCTTGGTCAAGCTACAGTCTCCGGAGGGGTAGCGACTTTTATTACGACAACCCTGAATGCCGGGCCCCATAACATCACCGCCTTGTACAACGGCGACGGGACCTATGCCACCAGCGAAAGTGATCCGCAGACACTAACCGTAGCCAAGAGAACTGCGCCCGATGGCAGCCCCGCGCTGATTGCCACAGTGGAAGACGAGAGCAGGCCCTTCGGTACCGCGAATCCACAGTTCGACTATGTGCCATCTGGCTCGCTGGTGAACGGAGATACTTACGATACCGCGATCACAGGCCCACCTGTGTATTCCACGGCGGCCACGCCAACGTCACCAGCAGGCACTACCTGGCCCATCGACGTGAATGGGTTGGGCAGCCAAAACTATGCGCTCGGGATTGTTAAGGGAACTCTCACGATTGTGGCGAATTCTACAGCCACCGCGCTTGCGATCAATCCCACCTCCTCGCAGTACGGCGACCCGGTTACTCTGACCGCAACCGTGACCCCAAGTGCGGCGACAGGGACAATAAACTTCGTTGAAGGCTCGATTGTGCTGGGCACCGGTACCGTCTCCGGCGGCGTTGCAACGCTGACAACGACCGCGATCCATGCAGGGGCCTATACGATTAAGGCGGACTATCTCGGCGATGGAAATTATGGCGACAGCACAAGCAGCCCTGTAGCTCTCACCGTTATTCAAAGGAATGGCGGGGCCGCGGGAGTCCCGGCACTTACAGTGACGGTGGAAAATGCTACTCGAGCCTACCGTGATGGAGATCCCGCCTTCAGCTATAGCGTTGCGGGGACTCTAGTCAACGGGGATACATATGCGGGAGCGGTCGTTGGCGTCCCAGTGTATTCAACTACGTCTAATGTGCTTTCGCCGCCGGGAAGCTATTCCATAACGGTTGCCGGTCTCAACTCCCGCGATTACCTGCTGGGATTTGTCCCGGGAACGCTGACTGTGAGCAAGGCGACGCCGGTAGTCACGGTGACTTCGTCGCCGAACCCGTCCGCGTATGGCGGCTCGGTGACATTCACAGCAATGGTGCCTTTGGATGCTACGGGGACCGTAAGCTTCAGCGATGGTGCGAACACGCTGGGCACTGGAACCATCGCCAATGGACAGGCAACACTAACGATAAGCACGCTCGCGCCAGCCACTCACGCCATTACAGCGCAGTATGCCGACGATACCAACTACACCGGCGCGACCTCGCTGACCCTATCGCAGGTAGTCAACAAGGCCGCCGCCGCACCTACCATTACCGTCTCGCCAAATCCGACCCCGTCCGGCACTCCTGTGACTATTACGGCTACGGTTCCCCAGGGAGGAACCGGGACTGTCACCTTCTACGATGGAACAACGCCCCTCGGAACAGCGACCATAAACAACGGCACGGCGACGATTATCTTACCGAGCTTCTCGCAGGGCACTCACCCTATTACAGCCAGTTATAGCGGCGATGCGAACTTCGGTGCCGGAGTGTCCGCTCCTATCTCCCTCGTCGTCACGCCTGCGGCGGACTTCGCACTAAGCAATATGACCACCGCCCAGAACATTCCTCCCGGAGCCTCAGCTAGCTACAACATCTCCATCACTTCGGTGAATGCGCCATTCAACAACGTGGTCACGCTGACGGCAACCAACCTGCCGCCGGGTGCCACCTACACTTACTCCCCAGCAACAGTGTCGCCGGGGTCCGCGGGCGCAAGCACGACCTTCACGGTAAGCGTACCGAAGCAAAGTGCAGCAGCTATTCGGTACGGCTCGAAGACACCTCTGGTTCTGGCAGTGCTGCTCGCGCCGTTGGCGTTGCTTCGAAGAACGCGCAGCAGACCAACACGGCTGCTTCTCTGGCTGTTGCTCACACTAACGTCAATCGGAGTCGTCACCGGATGTGGCGCCGGCGGCTACTTCTCAGAGTCGCAACAGACATACACCATCACTGTAACCGGGACCAGCGGAAGCCTGGCGCACAACACCACTGCAACACTGACGGTCGAATAGGAGGAGCGATGCGTCGATCCGTTCGCATTTTCGTCTTCGTACTGATGTCATCCCTCGCGCCGGCGATACTGGCGCAGCGGCCTGCGAATTCGATTGACGCCTATGCGGTGTTCAGCGAGATGTACGCGAACGCCCCTGTCGGCGGCTGCGGCTGCTTCTGGATGGCCGGTGGTCTCGGAGGAGTCTCAGTACCCGTATGGCGTAACTTCTCCGCCGTCGTCGAGGCAGGAGGCAACACCACCGACCACATCCCGGGCTTCAATACGGGCCTCAGTCTCTTCTATGGAATGGGCGGCGTCAGGATGCGCCTGCCCAACCACACCCGCTTTCAGCCCTTCGGACAAGCTCTTTTTGGGGGCGTGCATGGTTTTGACGGCTACTTTCCGGCTCCGGTCGGCAAGTCTCCAACCAGCTACGACACGTCGTATGCGGCGACCGTCGGCGGAGGCCTCGACATCGCCGTCTCCCGACACTTCTGGATACGTGCGGTTCAAGCCGACTATTTCTATTCCGAACTCAGAAACGTTCAAGGCGACCGGCAAAACCAACTCCGCATCGGTGCGGGAGTGCTCTTCCGCGGATCCGACTTCCATTGGAAACATTGAATTTGTCCTTCTTTTCAAGGTCAATCACTTCACAACGCACATCCCTACCCTGCCTCTTCTTTTGCGCTCTTCTAAGTCCTAATAGCGGCCAAGATTCGGTCCGGCCTTTTGGATGAAGCGTTTGCATTCGCCGCATTCCTCAGGAAGCATCTTTCGAGTTTTTGGCGTAATTCCAAGATGGAAGAAGCCTAGTATTATCCGGTGGTTACGGCCTGATCAAGCCGGCTTTCTCGGTCAAGGTCGAAACTCGCTTGAGGGATCGCCCAGGTGATCCATGCTGAGAGGGATGACCTCTATCTCGTTACCAGAGAGGCAGTTAGTGCCGCAAGGAGACGACAAGGCATTCCCAGGGTGGGGGGCTGACTCGACTCCTGGATATGTCTGGATAGGTGAAGCCGAAGAAGTAGTCGGTGAAGAGATTTCCACAGCCCCTTTTCCTGAACCGACCCCATTTTACCTATACTAGGTCGGGGATTTGGGGTGGTTTTTGGGTGCGGAATCACCTCGAAAGGATCAAAAAGAGCCGTTTTCGACCCTCTTATGTGAATTTCCGCGCAGTCCAAAACAGGCTCTGCGCGGAGGGTTTTCCACAGGTTTGGGAGGCTTCTTGGCCCTGGGTGGAGGACTGGTCTCAGCCTGCTTCCCCGGCAGAGATAGGAAGTCCCATAGAATGCGGTACTTAGATATTTGGGCGCGGGTGGGGGCGCGGAGTGGGATGCTTCCCCGGGAGAGATAGGAAGTCCCCTAGAATGCGGTGCTTAGGTGTTTGGGCGGGAGACCCTTTCGGGTCCAGAACTGAGGGAAGCTGGGTCGCCGAGGACTGCCAGGGGAAAGTCGGGTAGGTCCTGGGGCGAGACGGGGAGCAGAACGACCCGGGGTTGTGTGGCATCGGCGCTGGAGGGATGGGCCGGAGAGCCGGGGTTGAGGTGCTGCTGGGGGAGCTGGCGCCGGAGGGTCGCGGGCGCGCGTGCGAGATGGTGAATGTTCTCCGGGAGGAGGGGGACCTAGTCTTATCACCGGGATATTCGTTCAGCTCCACTCCTTTAAAGGAGGCGCTCTTAACCGTACCCTCGATCTGGTCGACCGGAGCATCGAACCGTCGCTGGTCGACCTGCAGGGTCGACTCCTTGGTCTGGCGGACCTGCTCGACGATCTGTTCGTAGTGGGCCCGGAGGTCGGGGTTACCGTGAGCCTGCTTCTCGACGATGGCTCGGATCCGGTTGTACTCGCGCGAGTAGGGAGCCACGTCACCGAGAATGCTCAGCTTGGTGATGTCGGGATAGTCTTCGGGATCGACTCCTTCGAGCTCTGGATGGAGCGCTTCGTAGCCGGCGCCGGGCAGGCGCGCGTAGCCCTCGTCGACCTTGACGTACGGGTCGCCCTTCTGGAAGTTGATGAGGTGATCTTCACCAGGGATCCAGGAGGGCATCGTGTTCTCAATCTCGTTGACCTGAGGAGTGAAGCCCTCATGCTGCACGAAGCGGCGGAAGGGTTCGGAGTATCCCACGATGCCGTTCTCTGTCTCAGGGGAGACGAACATGCCGGCGCCCAGGCTGCGCTCGTAATACTGGCGGGAGAGCGAGTCCATCTGCCGGGAGCCCTGCAGATAGACGTCCTTGCCCTTCCGCTGGTCCAAAATGGGACGCTTTTGATCGGAATCGTCTACATATCTCAGATACGTATGCTATGCTTCAACTCCCTCTATGAAACGCGCCGCCCTCTATATGCGAGTCTCTACCCTCGATCAGCACCCCGAGACCCAGCTCTATGACCTCCGCCAGATGGCCCAGCAGCGTGGCTATCAGATCGTCGAGCAGTATACCGACAGAATCAGTGGAGCCAAAGCTAAGCGTCCTGGACTCGACTCCATGATGCGCGACGCCCGCCGCGGGCCGTTTCGATGTCGTCCTGGTCTGGGCTTCTGATCGCATCGCCCGGTCCGTGCGGCACTTCCTCGAAGTGCTGACGAACTCAGCCGGCTCAACGTCGAGTTCGTCAGCTTCCGCGAGCAGATCGACACCGGCGGCCGTGGGCCGAGCCGTTGTTGTCATCATCGGAGCCATCGCCGAACTTGAGCGCAACCTCATCATCGAGCGAGTACGGCCATGCGGCGGGCCAAGCTCGAAGGCCGCCACATCGGACGTAAACCACTTGTTCTTGATCGCAACGCTATCCTGCGGGACCGTCAACGGGGCCACAGTCTCAGCCAGCTGGCGAAGGGCCACCTTGTCTCCCGCGCCACCATCCACCGCGTGCTCAAGGAGCACGCCTCAACCCTGGAGAAGTCTGCATGAAAGAAACCACCGTCTGGATCCTGACGTACCTGCTGCTCGTCGCCGCCTTCGCCTACATGATCGGCTGGGTCTCCGGCGAACTACTCGCTGCAAGAATGCAGAGGAACAACTGGCGAGCTCCGCAATCAACCTCCACAAACCTGCTCCGGAATGCAGGAGCACCGGCGTCAGTTCAAAGAACTGCGCGGCGTTCTGAACGACGCCCACAAGCGTATCGTCGCTGTCTCAAAAGCCCTCAAAATCCCCACCCGCTAAACCACACAAAATCAATGGCCGGATCTCATCGATCCGGCCGTTCCATAAGGTGTGGGTTGTGAAACAGTACCTACCCCAATGGCCCTCCGCTCAACCGGATCACGATTGCCAGTCTATGCACGACGTTGCGGGATGCACTCCGAGAATTGCATCGGCCCAATCTCTAAGTGAACGTCAGTACCTCAGAATGCGAACCATTTTTCCAGCGACAGGACTAAACGGCTTGGATTTCACGCAAGACCGCCACTTACTCGGAAACGTTTAGGGCTATACTGGCCACCTACAGATACGAGGAAGTATGGCTACGAGCCGACAGGAAGACCCGCCGAGGTTACCGTCATCCACGTTGCTGCCCAAAGCCGGGGAAGACCAAGAAACCTGCTCGCTGGACACTCCACTCGCCCGTCTTAACGGGTTTCTGGATGACAACAGCGCTCGCTTTCAGGCAGGCGAGCTTGTCCTTGGACGTTTCCGTATCATTCGTCCCGTCGGCAGAGGTGGGATGGGTGAGGTATATGAAGCGGAAGATCTGCAACTTGGGATCATCGCTATCAAGACGATCCGTCATGGCATAGCGTCTTCCTCGGACGCGTTCGAGCGATTTCGCCAAGAGGTACAACTGGCACGGAGAGTAAGCGGGCCTCAGGTCTGCCGCATTCACGAGCTCTATCTTCTTCCCGCGTCAGGCAGACATCAGGCAACTGCATTTCTGACAATGGAATTCCTGGATGGGACAACGCTCCAAGAAAAGATCCGCAGGGACGGTCCTATGCCGTGGAAGCAGGCCCTGAACATTGCCCTCGAGATCTGCGAAGGCCTTCGACTGATCCACGAGAAGGGCATCATTCACCGCGATCTCAAGAGCGGCAACATTATGTTGTGCAAACAGGCCGGTGTCACGCGGATCGTGTTGATGGACTTTGGTCTCGCTCGCGACTTCAGCGCAGACGCTCTCAAGGGCGACAGCCCCTTTCCATTACAGAGACCTGTAAAGACGCTTCCTCAAGTGATTATGGGCACGCCAGAGTATATGGCTCCCGAGCAGTTCGAGGGGAAACCGTCGTCTCCAGCAACGGACATCTATGCACTCGGTATCATCCTGTACGGACTCATCACGGGCCTACACCCGTATGCTGCAGACACTCCCGTCGCAGCGGCGATTCGCCGAGCCAAGCATCCGTTACCGCCCTCTTCGCTCAGGCCCAAAGTTCCCAGGCAGTGTGATCGCATCATCGAGCGTTGTTTGGAGTACGAACCGGAGAAGCGATTTCAATGCGCAAAAGAGGTCGCAAAGGCCCTTCGTGCTGGGCCTGCCAATCTCGAGAACCTGAAAAAGGACCGGCCTTGGATCCTCTGGTTTGCTTCTACCATAGTTCTGGGGTTGATCGCCGGGGTCGTCTTCTCTTTCTGGCAGTCTCGGCAGTACTATCGCCCGAATGCTGAGGCCCTCCGCTGGTACGACGCTGGTGTAGCAGCCCTCCGCGAGGGAAACAATGTGAGAGCCACACGCTCGCTTCAAGAGGCCGTCGCGCAGGACAAACGCTTTGTCATGGCGCATGCGCGGCTGGCAGAGGCCTGGGCCAATCTTGACTTTGACGGGAATGCTCAGCGAGAACTGCTCGTCGCCACTCCAGGAGGGCGGCACCTCCAACCACTCGATCGGATGTACTTGGACGCGATTCACGCAATCGTCACGAAAGAGCCTTCTACCGAAATTGCAATATATAGGCAGATACTTAATCACCTGCCAACCGATCAAAAGCCATCGGGATATGTCGACCTCGGCATGGCCTACGAGCGCGCTGGCGATCTGAATCACGCGCTGGAAAGTTACAACTATGCCGCATCTCTTAACAGCGATAACCCCGCGCCGTTTATGCATACTGCTGTCCTCCAGAGCCGTCAACATCATGTTCCCGAAGCGGACCGCGCTTTTCAACGTGCGCAGACGCTGCTATCGATGGAAATGAATCAGGAGGGTCTAGCCGAACTGGACTATGCAAGGGGTTATGCCGCTAACGAGAATGGCAATTCGGCTGAAACGGAGGAATTTCTGAATCGTTCTCTAGACGAAGCTAGAAAGATTCCGAGTGTGCAACTAGAAATTCGCGTTCTCACTCAATTGAGCAGTGCGACCTATAGGTCAGATCCCCCCAAGGCCGCCAGTTACGCCCAACAGGCAATTCGTCTCTCACGGGAAAATCAGCTAGATTCCTGGGCCGCCAATGGCTTGGTACGTCTCGCGAGTGCCGACCTTTATCAAGGAAAACTACAGGAGGCGGAGGATTCTCTCCATGAAGCACTCCAGATTGCCCACCAGACCCAACAGCTTCGAGTCGAAGCTCTGGCGAATGTTACATTGGCCAGTTTGATGAACCAAAAGCATCTTCCTGATCAGGTGATCGGACCAGCACAATCCGCTTTCGACTTCTACCAAAAGAATGGGTACTTTGGCCCCGCTGCAAGCGCTTCGGCACTTCTCATTCGCGCCAAACGAGACAAAGGTCAGTACCAAGAGGCTTTGGAGTCGGGAAATGCATTCTTGGCCTTGTCCACCAAATCAGGCATTCGACCCCTAATGATGCAGGCTGAGGAGATCGTCGGAAGCGTCTTCCTCCAGATGGAGCAATATACAGAAGCGTTAGTGCACTTCGACAATGCCAAGTCATTGGCAGATACTCCCAGCACCCGTGCTTACGAAGCAATCAACTCCGCAGACACTCTTTGGCGGCTCGGTCGTTACCAAGAGTCGGACACGATGCTCCACTTTGAGCCGGTAACCGATGTATTTGTGATATTGGTGGCTAAAACCCATGCAGAGTCGCTGCTGAGCAGGGGAAAATATAAAGAGGCTTTGAACATTACCGGAGAGATTGCAAATAAGTATCCCAAAATGTCGCAGTCAGACCTGCAGGACTGGAAACTGAAAAAAACGATGGCCGAATCTCACCTTGGAATGAAGAAACAGGCCTTGTCGGACTTTGACAATTTGGAAAAACAAGCCAAGGCAGATAATCCTGTTGAAGATCCATCCATAGATCTCGCGATGGCCGAAATTGGCCTTTACGTCGGATTAGCTCAAGTAGCGCACGACAACGCGTCAAAAGCGGCGATACACTATGCCTCCACCGGACAACTCGATTCGGAACTGCGGAGTACCTGCCTCGCGGCGAAAGCTTCCAAAATGTTGAATAATTCGCCGGAATTCAATAACTATTCGGGAAAAGTTGTTGACATCATCACACAAATCGAACACACTTGGAACCCTCAGGCATCCCAGACGTATCTCTCGCGGCCCGACATTCAAATGCTAATACGGGGGATCCCTGCGGCGACCTTTTCCGACAGGAGATCACCATGACGACTATGCAGCGGCGCCTTGCGGGTGTTATTGGTGGGTTGCTTTTTATTATAGTTGTAGTTATCGGTTACATTAAATACCCGTCCAGTGGTGTAGATTCACCAATCACAGTAGCTGGGGGAAGCATCACCGCGTCTGTCGACATGATTGTTGCTGGTTATGTTTGGACGCCAGACCCGGCACACCGGACGCGCGAATTCTCAGTGCCGACCGATCAAAATGATCAGATCTGGACGGAAAGTATTGTCGTTGATGGAACTAATAGCCCTCCAACCAATCTCTCTGGCAATGGAGGCTGGAGGATCGTCATTAAAAACCGAAAAGAGGACCAAACAACCAATGTGATAAGAATATGCTCCGCCGCTGACTGTAGCATGAGCTTGGTTCCGGGCATGGTTTATGCGAAATCGCATGATAATGCCTATTGGAAGACCGACTCGTCGATGAGAGCGCTCCGTCTCGTTGACAACAGTAACGGATGTAATGATGATCCCAAGGATCCGTGCAATGACATTACATCGATCAAATTCGAAGTGAAGAGCGCCGATCCTGCTAACCCTACGGTCACTCAGTGCCATTGTGTGGACCCACATAACTGCCAAATCCACATAGGTGCTTACACAGGTACGTACAATGGTCATTAGTCGGGAAATTGGTTGTGGTCATCTTCGAGATTTATTTAGTCCTAATATGGCAGGCGGTCTAAGAGGCCCCAAAGTTCGGACAAGAATCCGACGACCGTAATGTAGATGGATTGAAACTGGCAATCGTGATCCGGTTGAGCGGAGGGCCATTGGGGTAGGTACTGTTTCACAACCCACACCTTATGGAACGGCCGGATCGATGAGATCCGGCCATTGATTTTGTGTGGTTTAGCGGGTGGGGATTTTGAGGGCTTTTGAGACAGCGACGATACGCTTGTGGGCGTCGTTCAGAACGCCGCGCAGTTCTTTGAACTGACGCCGGTGCTCCTGCATTCCGGAGCAGGTTTGTGGAGGTTGATTGCGGAGCTCAGCCAGTTGTTCCTCTGCATTCTTGCAGCGACTGAGTAGTTCGCCGGAGACCCAGCCGATCATGTAGGCGAAGGCGGCGACGAGCAGCAGGTACGTCAGGATCCAGACGGTGGTTTCTTTCATGCAGACTTCTCCAGGGTTGAGGCGTGCTCCTTGAGCACGCGGTGGATGGTGGCGCGGGAGACAAGGTGGCCCTTCGCCAGCTGGCTGAGACTGTGGCCCCGTTGACGGTCCCGCAGGATAGCGTTGCGATCAGAAGCCCAGACCAGGACGACATCGAAACGGCCCCGGCGGGCGTCGCGCATCATGGAGTCGAGTCCAGGACGCTTCGCTTTGGCTCCGCTGATTCTGTCGGTATACTGCTCGACGATCTGATAGCCACGCTGCTGGGCCATCTGGCGGAGGTCATAGAGCTGGGTCTCGGGGTGCTGATCGAGGGTAGAGACTCGCATATAGAGGGCGGCGCGCTTCATAGAGGGAGTTGAAGCATAGCATACGTATCTGAGATATGTAGACGATTCCGATCAAAAGCGTCCCATTTTGGACCAGCGGAAGGGCAAGGACGTCTATCTGCAGGGCTCCCGGCAGATGGACTCGCTTTCCCGCCAGTATTACGAGCGCAGCCTGGGCGCCGGCATGTTCGTCTCCCCTGAGACAGAGAACGGCATCGTGGGATACTCCGAACCCTTCCGCCGCTTCGTGCAGCATGAGGGCTTCACTCCTCAGGTCAACGAGATTGAGAACACGATGCCCTCCTGGATCCCTGGTGAAGATCACCTCATCAACTTCCAGAAGGGCGACCCGTACGTCAAGGTCGACGAGGGCTACGCGCGCCTGCCCGGCGCCGGCTACGAAGCGCTCCATCCAGAGCTCGAAGGAGTCGATCCCGAAGACTATCCCGACATCACCAAGCTGAGCATTCTCGGTGACGTGGCTCCCTACTCGCGCGAGTACAACCGGATCCGAGCCATCGTCGAGAAGCAGGCTCACGGTAACCCCGACCTCCGGGCCCACTACGAACAGATCGTCGAGCAGGTCCGCCAGACCAAGGAGTCGACCCTGCAGGTCGACCAGCGACGGTTCGATGCTCCGGTCGACCAGATCGAGGGTACGGTTAAGAGCGCCTCCTTTAAAGGAGTGGAGCTGAACGAATATCCCGGTGATAAGACTAGGTCCCCCTCCTCCCGGAGAACATTCACCATCTCGCACGCGCGCCCGCGACCCTCCGGCGCCAGCTCCCCCAGCAGCACCTCAACCCCGGCTCTCCGGCCCATCCCTCCAGCGCCGATGCCACACAACCCCGGGTCGTTCTGCTCCCCGTCTCGCCCCAGGACCTACCCGACTTTCCCCTGGCAGTCCTCGGCGACCCAGCTTCCCTCAGTTCTGGACCCGAAAGGGTCTCCCGCCCAAACACCTAAGCACCGCATTCTAGGGGACTTCCTATCTCTCCCGGGGAAGCATCCCACTCCGCGCCCCCACCCGCGCCCAAATATCTAAGTACCGCATTCTATGGGACTTCCTATCTCTGCCGGGGAAGCAGGCTGAGACCAGTCCTCCACCCAGGGCCAAGAAGCCTCCCAAACCTGTGGAAAACCCTCCGCGCAGAGCCTGTTTTGGACTGCGCGGAAATTCACATAAGAGGGTCGAAAACGGCTCTTTTTGATCCTTTCGAGGTGATTCCGCACCCAAAAACCACCCCAAATCCCCGACCTAGTATAGGTAAAATGGGGTCGGTTCAGGAAAAGGGGCTGTGGAAATCTCTTCACCGACTACTTCTTCGGCTTCACCTATCCAGACATATCCAGGAGTCGAGTCAGCCCCCCACCCTGGGAATGCCTTGTCGTCTCCTTGCGGCACTAACTGCCTCTCTGGTAACGAGATAGAGGTCATCCCTCTCAGCATGGATCACCTGGGCGATCCCTCAAGCGAGTTTCGACCTTGACCGAGAAAGCCGGCTTGATCAGGCCGTAACCACCGGATAATACTAGGCTTCTTCCATCTTGGAATTACGCCAAAAACTCGAAAGATGCTTCCTGAGGAATGCGGCGAATGCAAACGCTTCATCCAAAAGGCCGGACCGAATCTTGGCCGCTATTAGGACTTAGAAGAGCGCAAAAGAAGAGGCAGGGTAGGGATGTGCGTTGTGAAGTGATTGACCTTGAAAAGAAGGACAAATTCAATGTTTCCAATGGAAGTCGGATCCGCGGAAGAGCACTCCCGCACCGATGCGGAGTTGGTTTTGCCGGTCGCCTTGAACGTTTCTGAGTTCGGAATAGAAATAGTCGGCTTGAACCGCACGTATCCAGAAGTGTCGGGAGACGGCGATGTCGAGGCCTCCGCCGACGGTCGCCGCATACGACGTGTCGTAGCTGGTTGGAGACTTGCCGACCGGAGCCGGAAAGTAGCCGTCAAAACCATGCACGCCCCCAAAAAGAGCTTGTCCGAAGGGCTGAAAGCGGGTGTGGTTGGGCAGGCGCATCCTGACGCCGCCCATTCCATAGAAGAGACTGAGGCCCGTATTGAAGCCCGGGATGTGGTCGGTGGTGTTGCCTCCTGCCTCGACGACGGCGGAGAAGTTACGCCATACGGGTACTGAGACTCCTCCGAGACCACCGGCCATCCAGAAGCAGCCGCAGCCGCCGACAGGGGCGTTCGCGTACATCTCGCTGAACACCGCATAGGCGTCAATCGAATTCGCAGGCCGCTGCGCCAGTATCGCCGGCGCGAGGGATGACATCAGTACGAAGACGAAAATGCGAACGGATCGACGCATCGCTCCTCCTATTCGACCGTCAGTGTTGCAGTGGTGTTGTGCGCCAGGCTTCCGCTGGTCCCGGTTACAGTGATGGTGTATGTCTGTTGCGACTCTGAGAAGTAGCCGCCGGCGCCACATCCGGTGACGACTCCGATTGACGTTAGTGTGAGCAACAGCCAGAGAAGCAGCCGTGTTGGTCTGCTGCGCGTTCTTCGAAGCAACGCCAACGGCGCGAGCAGCACTGCCAGAACCAGAGGTGTCTTCGAGCCGTACCGAATAGCTGCTGCACTTTGCTTCGGTACGCTTACCGTGAAGGTCGTGCTTGCGCCCGCGGACCCCGGCGACACTGTTGCTGGGGAGTAAGTGTAGGTGGCACCCGGCGGCAGGTTGGTTGCCGTCAGCGTGACCACGTTGTTGAATGGCGCATTCACCGAAGTGATGGAGATGTTGTAGCTAGCTGAGGCTCCGGGAGGAATGTTCTGGGCGGTGGTCATATTGCTTAGTGCGAAGTCCGCCGCAGGCGTGACGACGAGGGAGATAGGAGCGGACACTCCGGCACCGAAGTTCGCATCGCCGCTATAACTGGCTGTAATAGGGTGAGTGCCCTGCGAGAAGCTCGGTAAGATAATCGTCGCCGTGCCGTTGTTTATGGTCGCTGTTCCGAGGGGCGTTGTTCCATCGTAGAAGGTGACAGTCCCGGTTCCTCCCTGGGGAACCGTAGCCGTAATAGTCACAGGAGTGCCGGACGGGGTCGGATTTGGCGAGACGGTAATGGTAGGTGCGGCGGCGGCCTTGTTGACTACCTGCGATAGGGTCAGCGAGGTCGCGCCGGTGTAGTTGGTATCGTCGGCATACTGCGCTGTAATGGCGTGAGTGGCTGGCGCGAGCGTGCTTATCGTTAGTGTTGCCTGTCCATTGGCGATGGTTCCAGTGCCCAGCGTGTTCGCACCATCGCTGAAGCTTACGGTCCCCGTAGCATCCAAAGGCACCATTGCTGTGAATGTCACCGAGCCGCCATACGCGGACGGGTTCGGCGACGAAGTCACCGTGACTACCGGCGTCGCCTTGCTCACAGTCAGCGTTCCCGGGACAAATCCCAGCAGGTAATCGCGGGAGTTGAGACCGGCAACCGTTATGGAATAGCTTCCCGGCGGCGAAAGCACATTAGACGTAGTTGAATACACTGGGACGCCAACGACCGCTCCCGCATATGTATCCCCGTTGACTAGAGTCCCCGCAACGCTATAGCTGAAGGCGGGATCTCCATCACGGTAGGCTCGAGTAGCATTTTCCACCGTCACTGTAAGTGCCGGGACTCCCGCGGCCCCGCCATTCCTTTGAATAACGGTGAGAGCTACAGGGCTGCTTGTGCTGTCGCCATAATTTCCATCGCCGAGATAGTCCGCCTGATCGTATAGGCCCCTGCATGGATCGCGGTCGTTGTCAGCGTTGCAACGCCGCCGGAGACGGTACCGGTGCCCAGCACAATCGAGCCTTCAACGAAGTTTATTGTCCCTGTCGCCGCACTTGGGGTCACGGTTGCGGTCAGAGTAACCGGGTCGCCGTACTGCGAGGAGGTGGGATTGATCGCAAGCGCGGTGGCTGTAGAATTCGCCACAATCGTGAGAGTTACCCTTAAGCGATTCCCGACGCATCGTTTGGCTGCCCAACCCATTCACGTCGATGGGCCAGGTAGTGCCTGCTGGTGACGTTGGCGTGGCCGCCGTGGAATACACAGGTGGGCCTGTGATCGCGGTATCGTAAGTATCTCCGTTCACCAGCGAGCCAGATGGCACATAGTCGAACTGTGGATTCGCGGTACCGAAGGGCCTGCTCTCGTCTTCCACTGTGGCAATCAGCGCGGGGCTGCCATCGGGCGCAGTTCTCTTTGGCTACGGTTAGTGTCTGCGGATCACTTTCGCTGGTGGCATAGGTCCCGTCGCCGTTGTACAAGGCGGTGATGTTATGGGGCCCGGCATTCAGGGTTGTCGTAATAAAAGTCGCTACCCCTCCGGAGACTGTAGCTTGACCAAGCAGTGTGGCTCCGTCAAAAAAGCCGACGTTCCCGTTGCAGCTCCGGGCGCCACCGTTGCCGTTAGCGTAAGCATGTCGCCGTATTGAACAGTGGCAGGACTG